>NZ_JAJSBI010000001.1 GCF_021261325.1 Streptomyces guryensis
CATCGAGATGCACGACGAATGGATCGCTTTCCCCCGCCGCTACCTCCCCGAAGGCAGCATGGACAAGATCTACCCACCTGAAGATCCACCCGACACGGCTACACCACTACAGGGGACATGACCCGAAGTGCAGGAGATCGACGATGCCTGGGCGCAGGAGTCGAAGGAGTTCGAGGGGGAGACGGGCGAGGTACCTCTTCGTCTTCTGTCTCCGCACGACGAAGTCGAGACCGACTACGCGCGGATGGCCTGGAAAGTCGCCACCGCGCTCGCCCGAGAACTTCTCGGCTGACCTGGCTATCCGGCGGCGATGGCGGAATACGTCCAGACATCCGCCGGAAGGTCATGTTCGAGCTCCCACGTGATCGCCATCGGCTTGCTGCCGGTGTGTGTTTTGTACGTGCCCGGGCCCAGGAACATCCACGGCTCGGACTTGCCGATGGCGTTGGTCTTGTAGCGGCGCAGGAATAGCAGCACGTGGCTGCCCTGCTCGGCGTGGTGCTGATAGCGCAGCCCGATTCGGGAGTTTGCGGGAGTGTTGCCCTGCGACTCCCAGTGGAAGCGAGTGGGGGTGATCGCGTAGTCCTTGTAGCGGACGCTGGGGGAGAAGTCCTTTTCGTTCTTCTCCAGTGTGATCAGTAGGGCGTCAGTCTTGATCTCCTCTGCCCAAGCCGCTCCTTGGGAGAAGACCCCCGGCATTTGCCCGCCGAGTCGCGCTACGCCGAGCGCCGAGAGGACCTCGGAGCGGTTGTAAGCACTGTGGATCTTCAGGGGGAGGTGGCTGAGCGGGCCCTCCATGGGGATGGGGTAGTGGTCGGTTCGATCGAGGACGTATGTCAGGACCTGCTGGAGCTCATCGCGGAGCAGGTGTTGGACACGAAGGGATTCGAGGCCATCTCGGTAGCTGGTGAAGCCGCCGGCCTTGTCCCACAGGTTGAAGAAGAGCATGCGGGCGTATGCCTGCTCGGTCGGGGAGAGGGAGTCGTAGTCCGGGGCGCCGTCCGCTAGGAGGCGGAGGTATGTGTCGGCTCGGTCCTGGTCGTCCACGTGCAGGAAGGCGTGGACGCGCTTGAGGAGGTCCTCCTCGCCCGGCAGAGGGGCTTCCTTGATGACCCCCGCCTTACGCAGGACTTTGGTCCAGGAGTTGTCGCTCTTGTAGAGCTCCTTGATGTCCCGCCTGCTTTCGCGCAGGTAGGCGTCCAACTTGGGCGTGCTGTAGTCCCGGACCTCTTTCGCCAACGTGTTGATGGTGGCGTTGAGTTGGGTGCGGATGTTGTCGAGGACGAGCTCCTTCGACTTGCCCTCCAGGATGATCTGGCAGCCAGAGGGCAACTGCGGGAAGTCGCGTTCGATGCTGTCGACCAGGCGGTTGCGGGACAAGTTCGTCAGTGCCCGGAACTGCTCCTCGAACCGGAACTCCGCCCGGTGCTGGCCGATGAAGTCCAGCACTGTCAGCACCGGCTTGTTCGGCGTACGGCGCAGACCACGGCCCAGCTGTTGCAGGAAGACGGTCGCGCTGTTCGTGGGGCGTAGGAGAAGCAGGGTATCGACGTCGGGGATGTCCAGGCCCTCGTTGAACAGGTCGACGGAGAAGATGACTTGGATCTTGCCGTTCTTGAGGTCATCCAGCGTCCGATCCCGCTCCGCGGGAGACGAGTCGCTGTCGAGAGCCGCGGCCCGGAGTCCCACCTTGTTGAATTGCTTCGCCATGAAGTGGGCGTGCTTCTTGGTTACACAGAAGCCCAGGGCGCGCATGGCCGCGGGGTTGGAGATCTTGTCCTTGACCTGCTTGAGGACGATGAGAGCCTGTCCGTCGTCGGCCGTGTAGACGTTGCCGAGTTCGTCTCTGTCGTAGTTGCCCGATCGCCACTTCAGCCGGGTCAGATCTGTACCGTCCGGGATTCCGAAGTAGTGGAAGGGGCACAGCAGATCGGCCTCCAGGGCCTCCCACAGCCGCATTTCGGCGGCGATCCGGCCCCTGAAGAACTCGTCCTGCACATTCAGCCCGTCCATCCTCTCGGGCGTCGCGGTGAGGCCGAGCAGTTCGGTCGGCTTGAAGTGTTGGAGTACGCGGCGGTACGTGCTCGCCGTGGCGTGATGGAACTCGTCGATGACGATGACGTCGAAGTGGCCTGGATCGAGCTGTTCCAGCCGCTGGAGATTGAGGGACTGGACGCTGGCGAAGACGTGGGTCCAATCGCGGGGTTCCTGGCCGTTGTGGAGCAGTTCACCGAACGAGGCGTCGGCGAGCACCTCTTGGTAGGTGCGTAGGGACTGCCGCAGGATCTCCTTGCGGTGGGCTACGAAGAGCAGACGAGGACGTTCTCCACCGAGCCCGTCGCGCATGGCGCGGTAGTCCAAGGCGGCCATGACGGTCTTGCCTGTGCCAGTGGCGGCGACCAAAAGGTTTTCGTGGTGCCCGCGGATCTCGCGCTCGACCCGGAGACGCTCCAACATGTCCCGCTGGTGCGGGAAAGGCTGCACTTCGAGGCCGGAGAGGTTGATCTTGAGGTCGTCGCCCAGCCCCTTGCCCCCCGCTCGGGCCAGTGCATCGGCGAGGCGCTCGCCGTCCTCGTCGGGGTCGTAGGACTCGAAGGCGGGATCATCCCAGTACGCGTCGAAGGTCGCCTCGAACTTGTCGAGCACTCGGGGCGTGGCGACCGATGACAGCCGTACGTTCCACTCCAGACCGTCGAGGAGTGCGGCCTTGGACAGGTTGGAGCTGCCCACGTACGCCGTGTTGAAGCCGGTATCGCGGCGGAACAGCCAAGCCTTTGCGTGTAGACGCGTGGACCTGATCTCGTAGTTGACCTTCACTTCGGCGCCGAACTCGCGGACCAGGCGGTCCAAGGCATGTCTGTCGGTGGCACCGATGTATGTCGTCGTGATGATCCGGATCGGGACGTCCCGTTTCTTGGCCGCGCGGAGTGATTCCTCAAGGACCCGTATCCCGTGCCATTTCACGAACGCGCACAGCAGGTCGATGTGATCGGCCGTGGCCAGCTCCGCCCGCAGCTCGGCTCCCAGGTTGGGGTCGTCCGGGGCATTGGTGATCAGCGCGGTCTCGGAGAGGGGAGTCAGCGGACGGATCGCGTAGACACCAGGGGCTTCTTGCTCGGCGAGGGCGAGCAGCTGGCGGGGGCCGTCCGCGATGGAGTGCGTCTCGTCTTCTGCGTCCGGCGCGCTAGCGGCGAGCGACTCCATGATCTGGTTGGCGACGGCGACCTGCTTATTGTGCGGCAGTTGAGCCAGCCGCCGCCCGACAGCTTCGCCGATATGCCGAGCCAGCACGTGCGGTGTGGACTCTGCACTGACTTCCGCATCGATGGCCTTCCAGCCAGCGGCTTCCAGTCCCTCGATCTGATCCAGCAGGTCCTGAGTGACCAGCTTCTCGTAGACACCCGCGACAGGCTGTGTCAAGTCCCCCGATTCCGCCACGACTGCTCCCTAGATCCCTCGTGCCGATATGGATCTGTTCTAACAGCAGTCACTGACAATCGAAGGTCCCCCGCTGAAAAGTGATCGCTTTCAGACAGACAATTCTGGGATGGGACGCGCTGGCCTGAGCCGTGGGGGAGCTCTTCTGTACATGCGTCATGGCGGAAGTGCGGAGCCGACTACGTACGACGCATGACCTGGTACTTCGTCTCTGAACTCGGCCCCGGGTGAGGGACGTCGTGCCAGCCGATCTCCTTCGCCCGCTCCATGATTGCTTCGCGGGCGGCTGAGGCGGCTGTTTCGTCTTCGAAGAATGCGATGGACAGTCCGTTGCCCGTGGCCGGGTCGACGAGGTGGTACGCGCCATGGACTCCAGGAACGCCAGCTGCTGCTTCCAGCACCCAGTCCCGATCGTCGTCGGGCATCGGCTCCCATACGGCTACTCGCGCGATCATCGCTTCCTCCCGTGATGTGTTGGTGCCCTCGGCGTGCCAATCACGCGTGACCAGCTCACGACTACGGCCCAGAAACGATCAAGCGCCGTGGCACTCCCCATAACCCCGCCCCGACCCACACCAACACCCAGCCCCACGCTGCGGCGGCCACTCCACAGCCCGCCCCCGGGCCGCCAGCGTCGTCGCGTACTGCGGCAACAACTCCGCCTCCCCCGGCGAAGCCATCTCCGAGGCCGCGAAGGCCTCGTACGACGGCACCGTCCCCGTCACGATCCCCAGGTTCGGCGTGCCGGAGGCAGCCAGTTCCCGCAGGGACCCCTCTATCGTCGCCAGGTGCTCCTCATGCGACGGGTACTCGGCCGCCAGAGCCGGATACGCCTCCACCAGCTCCGTCAGTTCGCCTGCCGGCCAGTGCAGGACCGCCACCGGGAAGGGGCGGGACAGAGCCTCCCGATATGTCCCCAATTCCGCCCGCAGGCGCGAGATCTCCGCCGCCAGTTCCGCCGGGTTGTCCGACCCCAGGGACCACACCCGCTTCGGGTCGTGGAGCTCGTCCAAGGAGACCGGAGATGAGTGGAGGAGGTCCGCGACCGTGTCCCACTCGTCGTGGGCGACGCCCAGCATGCGGCGTACGCGGTGGCGGCCGAACAGCAACGGATGCGTCGAGTACGGCGGCTCCTCCACGCCGGTCAGGAGCACACGTGCCCCCTCCGTGAACGTCTCCTGGGCCGCCTCCAGCTCGTCGTGGGCCTCCAGGGACTCCGCCACGATCACCCAGGGGGCCGGGTCGCGGGGGGACGCCGTCCGGACGCCGTCGATGATCGCTCGGGCCTCGGCCTCGTGGCCGTACTCCCAGAGGTTGGAGGCCTTGAGGGCGCGTACCAGGTACGGGTTCTCCAGGGCCGCCTGGGACGACAACAGGCGGTCGTAGAGCGTGGTCGCGGCGGGGCGGTCGCCGGACAGTTCGAGGTGGGCCGCGGCCTGGATGAGCAGGGCCTCGGCGTCCTCGGGATACAGGCCGGCGGTCCGCTCCAGGCGAGCCGCTTCGGCGGTGTGGTCGACGTTCTCGGCAGGCGTGTCGGGGCGCATGAGGGAAACCGTACTGCCCAACAGCGGCTAAGAAGAGGTATGTGCTGGTCAAAGCGTGGGGATCGGATCAGGGCGTCTCCCCTGCGTGGGGCTGACCGGGTTCACCTGTCGGTGTTACCTCTCGACTTTTGCTGCGGCCGAGGAGTCTCGCGCCTCAGGAACCTTTGCGGTATTGCAAGACGGGAGCAACTGATCGATCAAGGGCGGTCAATGATCGGGTCAATATCAAACGTAGCGGAACACCATAACGGCATGGACGGGGCAAAAGGGAACCGGATGCTTGTGAGACTCTTCTCGGCTGACCACCGGGGGGAGACACATGCCGGGCGAGTTGAAGGTCCACTTCGAGACCTTGGCTGAGGCCACCGAGGAGCTCGACTCCGTAGCCAAGGCGTTGGAGGAGCATCTCGCGGAGCTGGACCGGGCCGTGAGCCGGATAGCGGAGAGCTGGGAAGGCGACGCACACGAGGCGTTCCACGGCTATTACCAGCAGTGGTCTTCGGCCTCGCGCAGTCTGCACCGCACGGTCCGCACGCTGCACAAGTCCCTGCGCACCGCACACGGCAACTATTCGGCGGCCAGGGCTGCCAACCTGAGGATGTGGGGGCGCCGATGAGCGCGTCCGGATCCGGCGGGAAGCCGATCGGTCTGTATCCCGAGGACCTGCACCGCGTGGCGCTGAGGTTCGCCAAGGGACAGGACCGTCTCGATCGCATCGCCGACACGCTCAACACCGCGCTTCAGAACGCGGCCGGCATGGCGGGCAACGACGACTACGGGAAGAAGTTCGGCGCGAAGTACGACCCCGCTGCGAGGGCCCTTTTCCGTACGCTCGCTGCGGCCGGGCGGGCGATCGGCCAACACTCGACGGGTTTGGTGACCACCGCCAACAACTACCTCAAGGCTGACCACCACTCCAACGTCAAGGCGGCGGTGGGCGGACCGGAGCGGTATCCGGTGCCACCGGTGTTCGCTGACGTGTCGTACCCCGAGCCAGGCTCGGCGATCGGGCCGGGCGACAGCGACGTCCCCGGCGCGATCGCGAAGTACTGGCCCAACGGCCACCAGGACAAGCTGCGCGCAGCGGCGGACGCCTACCGCGCGGCGGCCACCGCGATCGAGGACCTGGGCCAGGATCTGCATCAGCAGGTGCGCACGATCACCGACAACAACAATGACGACTCGGTTGATGCCATGGCCGAGTTCTGGGGGCAGATCTGGAAGGGTGGCCAGCGCGCGGACAAGGCGCCGTTGTCCGCGGTGAAGCACGCCTGCGACGAACTGGCCAAAGCCTGTGAGTCCTTCGCCCACGCCATCGACGAAGCGCACAGCAAGACTGAGTCGAAGCTGGCCGAGGCAGGCATAGCCATCGGGCTCACCAGTGTGGTCGGACTCCTGCTCACCCCGTTCACCGGCGGTGGCTCGGATGCAGGAGCGGCGGCCCTGGACGGCGCGGAGGCCGGCGCCATTCTCGGCGATGTCGCCGTCACTCTTGACGCGTCTGTCACTGCGATCAGCACCGACATGATCGCCGACCTGGAGGTCTACCTCGAAGCCGCCGCAGAGAGCGCCCCTGAGCTGGAAACGGTCGATGCCGAGACCACCGAGGTCAGCCAGGTCCTTGAACGTGAACTCGCCGAAACCGAAGCCCGGGAGCCCGCTGGGGTCGGCGGCCGAGGAGGAGGGGGAAGTGAACCGCCAAAGACCGGTGGAGGCGACGAGCCACCTTCCGAGGAACCCACGCCCGAAGAACAGGCGCGGTTTTCGGAGGCTGCCGAAGAGACACCGGAGCCCATACCCGAGGGCTGGGAACCGCGTGTTGCCGACAACGGCAAGGGGGTTGTGTTCCAGCGCCCGGGAGCTGAGGGAAACGCAGACATGATCAGGGTCATGGACCCGACACCCCGGTATCCGAACGGATATATTCGCGCCTATAATGAATATGGTCAACCTGTGGACGCGGCAGGAAAGCCTGGATCAAAGGCTGCCACCCACATTCCGACCGGATCGTCTTGGAGTTGGTGGCCGAAGTGAGCGATATGGAATTGATTGAGATCGCTGATTACTGGGATCTTCCGGTGGAGGGTTCTGAGGTGACGCGAGTGAGTTTCGACTGGGCGGTCTCCTTGCTCATCGGATCCCCTGAATCAACATTCGAGGTACGAATCGAGGACGGTATCAGGCTGGATACTCCCGAGCACGGCAGCTTGACGATCGACCCCGAAGGGGACCCGCAGCAACTGGCCGCAGCCCTTGTGCTGTTGCGTCAGCCTGTTGCCTACGTGCGTGCACTAAAGAATGGGGAGCTCAACATCGGCCTGGACAATGGCTCGACTCTCCGGGTGTCAGCATCTGATGAATATGAGCCTTGGGAGATCACGGAACCGCGCGGTACGCGCATTGTCTCCACCCCGGGTGGAAGCCTTGCCATTTGGCGAAGCTGAGAAATCCCACGGGACGAAACCACCCCTCAGTTGCTGGCGCAAACGGGGTCTGTTTTATTGGGGCGCTCGCACGTTCGTCGCACTCTTTCTGTTGCTGATGACAGTCATGATATTTGCCATGGCCATTGGAATAACTGTCGGCATCATCGAGGCGGGCGCTCCTCCTTGGGTCATCATTCCTCTGGTGGTGTTGGTTAGCGTGTCGAGCGCCTTCATGAATGCCCGATCGGCGATTCGGAAGCGGCGTGGGCAGGAAAATGTTGGCGACCATGAGCCCCGCCCTGAAAGTGCCCGCAAGAGCGAGATGCGAACACGCGGACGGCGCATGGCTGGTAGCGCTGGAGCGCTTGGCTATGGCCTGAGTGCGCTGGGCGGCATAGGCGCGTTCTTTGTCGTTATTAGCGTGCCGATCGCGGTGGGTGTATTCCCGGTGATCCTCTCGTACTGGTTGAAGCCATTTGCGCCCGGAGAACTCCGCGCCCGACGCAAGATTGCACGCTGGCTCACGCTCCATGGTCGAGAGGATGAGATCTGGGCTGGTTGGAAGATGTCTTGAGTCGCCACGAGAGCATGCAGGCGGGAACTGGAGGTCGGTGTCCGCAACGCCGTGAACGTCGAGTCACCTCGCCCCTCCCACAGCCACCCCCATAACCCCCACCCCCGCCAACACAATCCCCGCCCCCGCATACAGCGGAGCCGCATAACCGAACCCCGCGCTGATGGCCAAGCCCCCCAGCCAAGCCCCCAACGCATTCCCGACATTGGACGCCGATACGTTCGCGCTCGCCGCCAGTGGGACTCCTTGGGCGTGGTCCGTCACCCGGGTGATCATGCCGGGGACCTGGGCGAAGCCGAACACACCCGTCAGGAACACCAGGATCACGGCGGCTGTCGGGCTGCTCGCCAGCAGGCCGAACACGGCCAGCGTGGCACCGAGCGCGGCCAGGGAGATGATCAACGTGAGGTCGCGGTTGTGGTCCGCGGCGCGGCCGCCCGCCAGGTTGCCGAGGACCAGGCCGCTGCCGTAGACGACCAGCAGCCAGGCCACGTCCGTGGTCGAGAAGCCGGTGACCTCGGTGAAGGTGTAGGCGAGGTAGCTGAAGGCGCCGAACATGCCGCCGTAGCCCAGGGCGGTCGCGGTGAGGGTCAGCCAGACCTGGCGGGAGCGCATCGCCCGTAGCTGCCCTGTCAGGGCGCCCCCGGACCCGGCCGCCTTCCCCGCCCACCCCGGCACCAGCACCGCGATGGCGATCGCCGCCACCGCCCCGATCCCCGTGATCGCCCAGAACGTCACGCGCCAGCCCCAGCGTTCGCCGACCAGCGCGCCGAACGGGACCCCCAGCACGTTCGCCACCGTCAGGCCCGCGAACATCACCGCCACCGCCCGCGACGCACGTTCCGGTGGGACCAGACGGCGGGCGACGAGGGAGCCGATGCCGAAGAACGAGCCGTGGCACAGGGCGGCCACGATGCGGCCGAGCAGCATCACCGGGTAGTTCGGGGCGAGGGCTGAGAGGAGGTTGCCGAGGACGAACAGAACGACCAGGCCGGTGAGGACCGGCTTGCGGGGCAGCCCCGCCGTCGCGGCTGTCAGCGCTATCGCGCCCACCGCGACGGTCAGGGCGTAACCGGAGATCAGCCAGCCCGCCGCGGCCTCCGACACGTCGAGGCTCCGGCCCACCTGTGGCAGAAGCCCCGCGATCACGAACTCCGTCAGGCCGATCCCGAAACCGCCGAGCGCCAGTGCCACCAGCCCGGCCGGCATCCTCGTGGAAGGCGGGGAGGGCGTGGGAAACAAGGACGGCGAGGACGTCAGATCGTCACCCCGTCGATCTGCAAGGTCTGTACCGCCTTCCCCGCCAGCGACACCGAGACCGACTTCCCGCTCAGGAACGTGTCCGAGTACGACTTGTACAGGTCCCCGCCCGTCGTCACCGTGTTCCAGCGCGGGACCAGGCCACCCGAACCGCCGCTCACCGTCGAGAAGTTGGAGAGGTTGAAGGTGAAGGTCTGGGCCGACGTCGAGGTGTTCAGCGCCACGATCACCAGGCGCTTCGCGCTCGAGTCGTAGGCCGCGACCGCGTTGCTCACACCCGTGTCGAGGATCTTCATGCCCGGGCGGATGTGACGGCTGAACTGGGCCATCGTGTAGTACTTCGTCTGGACGGCGCCCGCCTGCAGCGTGCTCGCGTCGTACGCGATCATCGCCCAGTTCGAGGACGGGTCCATGACCTGCCAGTAGACCCAGGCGGTGGGGTGCAGCCAGCGGAAGTCGTAGAGGAGGTTGAAGGCGAGGGTGTAGCCGGTGCCGTCGTTGTCGCCGGTCTCCGAGTTCCACAGGGCCTTGCCGGCCGTCGTCACGACGTCGGTGTAGAGCAGGTCCCTGCGGCCGCCCGAGCCCTGGTAGCCGTGGACGTTGACCCGGTTCACATAGCCCTTCGTCGTCGACGAGAAGGAGTTCCACGTCGTGCGGGCCAGGTCGTAGCTCGTCTCGTCCGAGGCCGAGATCTTCGTGCCCGTCAGGCCACGCTTGTCCAACTCGCTGCGGACGTACGGCAGTACGGCGGACTGGACCGTCGAGTCGATGTGGCAGCCCTCCTGGGTGCCGGTCGCCTTCCACCAGCTGGAGCTCGGCTCGTTGAAGGCCTCCACCGTCGCGAAGTTCACGCCCCAGTTGTTCTTGGCGTAGAGGGCCACCGCCGCGAGGTGGGAGGCGTGCTGGCGGTAGTTCCAGGACTGGAGGTTGTTGCCGCCGTCGGAGGCGCCGGACGGGTTGTGGTTCAGGCACATCCACCACATGGGGGAGTTGGCGAACAGCTCGGTGGTCGCCCCGCGCGCGGTCGCCTTCACCAGCATCGCGCGCTGGGTGGCGTCGGCCGTCCACTTCCAGGCCGAGGACGTCGGGTCCTCGTTGTTCCAGTCCTGCCAGTAGCCCTCGATCTGCTTGAACGCCGGGATGTTCGGGGACGCGACCATGCTCGTGCCGCTCACAGAGTTCGAGCTGCACGCGCCCAGGTTGTAGCGGGCGATGTTCAGGCCCAGGCCGGGGAGCGTCGTGCCGTTGTACGCCGTCGACTTGGTGGTGAAGAAGATGTCGGCGAAGTCGTCCCGCGCGCCGAACACATTGGCCCACCAGGCCAGCGAGGTGCCCCAGCCCTCCCAGGTGCCGTACGACGTCCCCGGGTTGACGGCGATGGTGGCGTCCGCGCGTGCGGTGCCGGTCGCCAGGGCGCTGCCGAGGAGGGTGCCGCCCGCTGCGGTCAGCAGGGTTCTGCGTCGGATCATGGCTTCTCCGCCTTCGCCGGGTGACCTGGCCCGTCAGGTCACTGGAGGGAAGCATCGGGTGTGACGGGTGGGGTTGTCGAGGGTTGCGCAAGCCCTTTCTAAAACCTATGTGCGAAGTCCCGAACGGCCCCTGTCGTACGGCTGTCGAACGGCCGGTGCCGTGCGGGTCTGGTGACTTCGGCGTCCGGCCCTTATCGTGCGGGCGGCCCGGTGAAGGAGGTGTACGGATGCGCGTTCCCGTCGTGCAGCACACCACCCGGCGGCAGCGCGCGCGACGCCGGCGTGCGCTGTGGACCGGCGGCGAACTCCTCGTCACCGCGGGCCTCGTCCTCCTGCTCCTCGTCGTCCACCAGCTGTGGTGGACCAACCGGGAGGCCCGGCGCGGCGCCGAGCGGAAGGTGGAGGCGCTGGAGCGGGAGTGGGGTGAGGGGACCGGCGGCCAGGGGGACGGCGACTCCGGTACGGCCGCCCCGTCGGCGTCCGCCCAGCCGAACAGCGGCACCGGCACCGGCACCCGAACCCGCCAACAGACCGCCACCGCCCGGCAGCCCCGCCCCGACTGGTCCCAGGCCTACGCCGTCCTCACCATCCCCCGCCTGGGGCTGCGCGTCCCCGTCGCCGAGGGGGTCAGCAAGCAGGACGTCCTCAACAAGGGGTACGTCGGCCACTACCGCGGCACCGGGCAGCCGGGCCAGGTGGGCAACTTCGCGCTCGCGGGGCACCGGAACACCCACGGTGAGCCCTTCCGGTACATCAACCGGCTACGGGCCAAGGACCTCGTGGAGATCGAGACGGAGAGCGCGACCTATACGTACGCCGTCGACAGGACGCTGCCGCAGACCTCGGCTCGGGACTCCGGTGTCGTACGGCCGATTCCGCGCTCGATCGTGAAGCCGGGGTACGGGTATTCCGAGCCGGGCTACTACATCACGCTGACCACCTGCACTCCGGAGTACACCTCCAGGTACCGGCTGGTGGTGTGGGGCAAGCTCGTTTCCATGCGCCCCCGTTGAGCCCCCGTAGAGCCACAAGCCGAGTCCCGCCCGGCACGCTCGGCCCGGCACGCTCGGCCCGTCGCGCCCGGCCCGTCGCGCTCGGCCCGTCACGCTCGGCCCCGTCACGCCCGGCCCGTCCGCTCGCGCAGCACCAGCACCGCGACCGCCGCCAGCAGGGCCAGGCCCGCCGACACCAGCAGCGCGATGTTCGCGCCGTGCCCAAGGCCGCCCTTCGTGGACGTGACGATCGCGATCGTCAGGGCCACGCCGGCGCACGACCCGATGTAGCGGAAGGTCTGCTGGGCGCCCGAGCCCATGGCCGCGCGGGCCGCCGGAACCGACTCCACCGACAGCAGGGGCAGGGCGGCGTTCAGGAGGCCGCTGCCGATGCCGCCCAGGACCAGTCCGGGGAGGAGGCGGGGCCAGGAGCCCGAGTCGATCGCGCCCAGCATCGCCAGGACGCCCGCCGCGTGCAGGGTGAAGCCGACGGCCAGTTGGTGGCGGGGCGGGACGCGGCCCGCGAGGCGCTTCGCCTGGAGCGCCACCGTGAAGGACAGACCGGACCAGAGCAGGAACAGCCATGCCGTGTCCATGGGGGACAGGCCGAGCGCCTGCTGGAACAGGACCGGCAGGAAACTGAAGAGGCCGATCACCGCGAGGCCCGTGAACAGGCCTCCCGCGGACGAGGCGAGGAAGCCGGGGCGGCGCAGCAGGCTCAGGTCGATCATCGGGGTCGCGGTGCGCCGCTCCACCAGCGCGAACACGGCGACCAGCAGCACGGCCGCCAGGAACAGCAGGCCCACCTCGGGGCGCAGCCAGCCGTCCCGGCCGAGGGTGAGGGCGGCGACCAGGGACACCAGCGCCAGGCCGAAGGTCAGTGCGCCCAGGATGTCCGGGCGGCCGCCCCTCGGCGAGCGGGACTCCGTCAACGTACGGGTCCCCAGGACCGTCACGATCACCGCCGCCGCGCCCAGCACGCCGTACGCCACCCGCCAGTCGGGCATCGCGCCCGCTACCAGGGGGCCCGCCGCGATACCGCCGCTCACGAAGGCTCCCCACACGCCGGTCGCGTGCAGCCGGCCGCGCGGGGTCGGGAAGGCGTGGACCAGCAGGCCCAGACTGCTCGCCAGGATCGCCGCGCTCGCCGCGCCCTGCGCTGTGCGGGCCAGTGTGAACTGCAGGGTGGAGGAGGCCAGGGCGCCGAGGGCCGTGGTGATGCCGAGGGCGAGGGTGCCGGCCAGGAAGATCCGGCGGCGGCCGTAGTCGTCGGCCAGGCTGCCGGCGACCAGGAGAAGGGCCGCGAGGCCCAGCGGAGTGCCGTTGATGAGCCAGGCCTGTGCGGAGAGCGGGGTGTGCAGGGCGACGGCGGTGTCCCGGAGCGTGACCACGGGGGCGGTGTATGTCATCAGGGTCACGGCCGTCGCCGCGCTGGTCAGGGCGAGGGTGGCGCGAGGGTGCGGGGGCGCCTCCGGGTGGGGAGCCGGCTGCTGTGTGCGCGGAGCGCCGCCGACCGGGTCCTGCACCTCGGTTGCATCGGCTCCCGTGAGGGTTCGCCGGTTGCCGGTTCGTTCATTGCTGGTTGCTTCATCGATGGTTCGTTCATTGAACCCAGTCATGTCCTGAAAATAACATCACAGGTTCGGTCACTGAACCAAGGTTGCGGAAAATGGTTACAGTGGACGCCATGGCACTCGGCAAGGACTACGCGACACAGGAGTGCTCCATCGCCCGCGCGCTGGAGATCATCGGCGAGCGGTGGACGCTGCTCGTCATCCGCGACGCGCTCTACGGCGTGCGCCGCTACAACGACTTCCTCGTCCACCTCGGCATCCCGCGCGCGGTCCTCGCCGCCCGCCTCCAGGCGCTCACGGCGGAGGGGATCCTGGAGAAGCGGCGGTACCAGCAGTCGCCGCCGCGGGACGAGTACGTCATCACGGAACGCGGTATCGCCCTGTGGCCGGCCCTCCGCTCCCTCGGCCTCTGGGGCCGGCAGCACTACACCGAGATCCAGCTGCGCTACTTCCGGCACGCCGACTGCGGCACCGAACTCGGGCCGTACGGCGAATGCCCCGCGTGTGCAACCGTCGTACCCGTCGAGGACGTCCTCATGGAGCCGGGACCCGGGCTCGATCCGGACCCGGCGGATCCGGTCAGCCGGGCGCTGCTCGTGCCGAGGAGGCTGTTGCAGCCCCTGGAGCTGCCCGTCCAGCCCGGTCGGGTATAACCGTGGCAGGACGAATGAACGAGTAGCAGTGCGTACGCGGACGAGGGGGGGCGTCATGATCCGTAGCCGGATGGCGATGCCGTTGCGTCCTGCCGCCGTACTGCTCCTGCTGCCGCTCCTCGTCGTCCAGGTCGCGCTGCTCGACACCGGCAGCCTCACCGCCACCGTCGCGCTCGCCGCGACCGCCGCGGCCGGCTCGGCACTCGCCGCCTGCGCCCTGCTCACCGCGCGCAGCGCGCCCGCCGTGCCACCCACGCGGGTGCGTACGGCCATCCGCGACCGTGCCCGCCGTACGGCGTTCCTGCCGCAGCGCGACCCCGACGCCAAGGGGCGGACCCGGCCCCGGGCGCCCGGATCAGCCCTTCCGGCGACCGCCGCGTAGGGCTCACCACCACGTCAGTGACCCCGCGCGGGTCGTCATGCCGCCATGTCCCGGTACCGGCACGACGAGACCCCCGGAGGGCTCACCCATGTCCGTCTTCTCTGTGTTCGCCGACCTGGTCGGACACTTCGCCGACCTGCTCCAGCCGCTGTTCGGCGCCTCGGCGGCGGCCGCCGCCATCGTCCTGTTCACCGCTCTCGTACGACTCCTCGTACATCCCCTGTCCCGGGCCGCCGCGCGCGGGCAGAAGGCCCGGACCGCGTTGCAGCCGAAGATCGCCGAGCTGCGGAAGCAGCACAAGAAGGAACCCGAGAAGCTCCAGAAGGCGGTGCTGGAGCTGCATGCCGAGGAGAAGGTCTCGCCGGTGTCCGGGTGTCTGCCGTCCCTGCTGCAGTTGCCGGCGTTCTTCCTGCTGTACCACCTGTTCTCCAGCACGAGCATCGGCGGGCGGGCGAACGAACTGCTCACCCATCAGTTGCTCGGCGCTCCGCTGGGCGGGCGGTGGGCGGATGCGCTCGGCGGCGGTGGGGTGTTCGGCGGTGCGGGGGTGGTCTATGTCGGGCTGTTTGCCGTGGTCGCTGTTGTTGCCGCGTTCAACTATCGGCGGACGAAGCGGATGATGGTCGCCGGCAATCCCCTCGCCGTGCAGGAGGGCCAGTCGGTGCCGGGGGTCGGTGCCGTCAGCAAGGTCATGCCGTTCATGTCCTTCTTCACGCTCTTCACCGTGGCGGTGGTGCCGTTGGCCGCCGCGCTGTATGTGGTGACCAGTACGGCCTGGAGCGCTGTGGAGCGGGCCGCGCTCTATCAGTAGGCCCGCCGGTTACGGTCCAGTCCGTGAACCGGGTATTGCGGACTGGACCCTGACCTTGGAGGATCGACCAGTCCTCCGATGGCTGCACCCATCGGTCGGGCGCCCCGCGATCGAGGGAGATTGAGACCATGAAGCTGCTGCGAGTCGGTACGGCGGGTGCGGAGACGCCTGCGCTGCTCGACGCCGAGGGGGTTCTGCGGGACCTGTCCGGTGTCGTGACCGACATCGACGGGACGGTACTCGCCGACGACGAGGCGCTCGGCCGGATCCGCGCCGCCGCCGACGCCGGCGAGCTGCCCGCGCTGGACGCCACCGGTCTGCGGGCAGGGCCGCCGGTGGGGCGGATCGGCAAGATCGTGTGCATCGGGCTGAACTACCACGACCACGCCCGCGAGACCGGGGCCCAGCCGCCCGCCGAGCCGGTGATCTTCTTCAAGGCCGCGGACACGGTGGTGGGGCCCTACGACACGGTGCTGGTCCCTCGCCGGTCGGTGAAGACGGACTGGGAGGTCGAGCTCGCCGTCGTCATCGGGCGCACGGCACGGTATCTGTCGGACGACGAGGATCCGCTGGCGTACGTCGCCGGATACGCGGTCGCGCACGACGTGTCCGAGCGGGAGTTCCAGATCGAGCGGGGCGGGACCTGGGACAAGGGGAAGAACTGCGAGACGTTCAATCCGCTGGGGCCGTGGCTGGTGACGGCGGACGAGGTGGGTGATCCGCAGGATCTGTCTCTGAAGCTGTGGGTCAACGGGGAGTTGAAGCAGGACGGGACGACCGCTGAGCAGATCTTTCCCGTGGGGGAAGTCGTGCGGTATGTCAGCCAGTTCATGACCTTGTACCCCGGGGATGTCATTAACACGGGGACGCCGGCGGGGGTTGCCATGGGTGCGGCTGAGCCGAAGCCGTATCTGCGGGGCGGGGACGTGGTGGAGCTCGAGATTTCGGGGCTCGGTCGGCAGCGGCAGGAGTTCAAGGACGCCTAGAGGGGTGGGGGACTGCGCTTTGTGGGCGACCGCGGGTGCATCGTGGTCGCTCGCGCAGTTCCCCGCGCCCCTGAAAGATGCGCAGTTCCCCGCACCCCTGAAAGGGTCACCCCTTGTGCAGGAACTCCTCCAGGGCCTCCACCACGAAACGGTGGTCCGCCAGTTGGGGAAGGCCCGAGACCGTGACCGCGCCGATCACGCCTACGCCCAGGACGTTGATCGGGAAGGAGCCTCCGTGGGCCGCGTACTCGTCCGGGTCCAGGCGGGACGAGTCCTCGAAGGTGCTGCCCTTGGCGCGGAAGCGGGCGCCGACCAGGTAGGAGGCGGAGCCGAAGCGCTCGACCACGCGGCGCTTGCGGGCGATCCAGGCGTCGTTGTCCGGGGTTGAGCCGGGCAGGGCCGCATGGAAGAGCTGCTGGCCCGCGCGGTGGATGTCGATCGCGACCGGGGCCTGGCGCTCGCGGGCCATCTCCACGAGCAGGGAACCCAGCGCCCAGGCGTCCTCGTGGGTGAACTGGCTGAAGACCAGGTGCCGTTCCTGCGCCTCCAGTTCCTCCAGGGGAGGGGTGAGTTCAGGGTGGAACTTCGGGGTGATCTCCTGGTTGTGGGTCACAGCGCCACCGCCACTCCGTCGCGGGCCGAACGGCGGGCCGCCTCGAGTACGTCGAGGGCGGCGGCCGCGTCGAGAGCGGTCACCGGGTTGGGACCGTCGTCGTTGAGGGCCCTGGTCACGGCCGCATAGTAGGCCGGATAGTCGCCGGGAAGGGTGGGTTCGGGGCGGCCTTCTCCGGTCGCCGGGGATTCTCCCCCAGTGGGGGGACCCCCAGAGCCGATGCGGCCCCACAGGGACTCGGGCTCCGTGCCCCAGTCGGGGGTCGTGCCCGGGCGCTCGCCCTCCCGCAGCGCCGCCTCCTGGGGATCGAGGCCGTACTTGACGTAACCCGCCCGCGAGCCCAGCACCCGGAAACGCGGGCCGAGTTGGGCGGCCGTCGCGGAGACGTACAGATGGGAGCGCACGCCGTTGGCGTGGGTGAGGGCGATGAACGTGTCGTCGTCCGTCTCGGCACCCGGGCGGCGGATGTCCGACTCGGCGTAGACCTGTGCCGCCGGGCCGAAGAGGACCAGGGCCTGGTCGACGACATGGCTGCCGAGGTCGTAGAGCAGACCTCCGATCTCTGCGGGGTCGCCGGACTCGCGCCAGCCGCCCTTCGGCTGTGGACGCCAGCGCTCGAAGCGGGACTCGAAGCGCCACACCTCGCCCAACTCGCCCTCGGCCAGCAGCTTGCGCAGGGTCAGGAAGTCGTTGTCCCAGCGGCGGTTGTGGTAGACGGAGAGGAGGAGGCCGCGGTCCTCGGCGAGGGCGGCCAGCTCGCGTGCCTCGGCCGCCGTGCCCGCGACGGGCTTGTCGACGACCACCGGGAGGCCGGCCTTCAGGGCGGTGGTCGCCAGCGGGACATGCGTCCTGTTCGGGGACGCGATGACGATCAGGTCCAGCTCGGCGGCGCGGTCGAAGAGCTCGTCGGGGGTGGTCGCGATCCGTACGTCCGGGAACTCGGCGCGGGCCTGTCGCTGCCGCTCCGGGTTGGAGGTGACCACCGTGTCGAGGACGAGGCCCTCGGTCGCGGTGATCAGCGGGGCGTGGAAGACGGAGCCCGCGAGGCCGTAGCCGACGAGGCCCACGCGCAGAGGGGTACGAGTCATGCCTCCACTTTCACAACGCTGTTGCCAAAGTGCAAGCGTGAGGGAGAATGGAGGCGTGGACAGGACGAACGCAGGGGCGGAAGCGGGGACCGGGCGCACGGGGCTGACCGGGGCCGCCGGCGTCAATCTGCCGGTGCTGCGCAGCCACAACACGGCGCTCGTGCTCGATCTCCTGCGCACGGCCGGGGCGGAGGGCATCAGCCGGCTGGAACTCGCCGAGCGCACCGGGCTGACCCCGCAGGCCGTCAGCAAGATCACCGCCCGGCTGCGGGACGAGGGGCTCGCGACGGAGGCGGGCCGCAGGGCCTCGACGGGAGGTAAGCCCCCCACGGTGCTGCGGCTGGTGCCCGAGGCGGGCCACGCCGTCGGGCTGCACCTGGACCGCGACGAACTGCGGGCGGTCATGGTCGACCTCACGGGGACCGTGGTGGGGGAGCGGCGCACCTCGCTGGACCTGGGGGCGGGGGCCGAGGCCGTCGTCGACGCGGTGGCGGAGGAGGCGGGCGCGCTGATGGTGGGGGCCTCGGGCGCCGGTTCCGTCCTCGGCGTCGGTATCGCACTCCCCGGTCCGCTGGACCACAACCGTGGAGTCCTGCACCGCGTGACGGGGTTTCCCGAATGGGACGGCTTCCCCCTGCGGGACGCGCTCGCGCGGCGGCTCGGGGGGCCGGTCGTCGTCGACAAGGACACCAACGCCGCCGCGCTGGGACTCGCCGTCAGCGGCGAGAGCGGGTCCTTCGCCTATCTGCATCTCGCTACGGGGCTCGGCGCCGGGCTGGTCATCGGCGGCGCCGTGCACCGGGGCGCCCGTACGGGGGCCGGGGAGTTCGGGCACCAGGTGGTCCAACTGGACGGACCGCCGTGCGGCTGCGGCGGCCGCGGCTGTGTCGAGGCGCTGTGCCTGGCGGCGGTGGCACACGGCGCGCTCGACGAGGCGGCGCACGTGCTCGGCACCGCGGCCGGCAACCTCGTCGCCCTGCTCGACATCGACCTCGTACTCCTCGGCGGCCGCACGATCACGGCCGCCCCGGACACCTTCCTGCGAGGGGTACGCACCGTCCTCACCGAACGTGCCGAGCGCCTGGGCGAGGACCCGGTACCGGTTCGGCTCGCCTCCGGCGGGGTGGCCGAGGGCGCGGCACAGCTGGTACTGGCACGACTCTTCAGCCCGTCCCGCGCCTGAGTTTTCAGCCCGACCGGCGTTCGAGCCTTGAGCCTGTCCGGCGTTCGGGTCTTCAGCCCGTCCGGCGTTCGAGGACGAGGCCGTCCAGGCCGAAAGCGGGGGTCTGGGGGCGCAGCCCCAGGGACGGGACGCGAAGGGAAGGGGCAGAGGGGGCGAGACACGCGTGTGCGCTGAACGAGCGGACTTGACGCGCCGTACGGAGCGGCACCACTGCCCGGCCGCCGGCATCCGGCAGGGTCACGTGTCCATGCGACCCTGCACGCCCGTCTCCCTCTGCCTGGCGGCAGCCGCCCTGCTCCCCGCGGCGCCCCCGGCGCACGCGGCCCCCGGCCTCGGGGCCTGCGCCGCCCCCGACGACCGCCGCTTCCCCCTCACCACCCGTATCCACGGTGGCCCCGACTCCTATGAGGCGGGCGGCGGATACGGCGTCTGGTACCTGGACCTCACCAACACCACCACCCGGACCTGCGCGGACATCCACCCGGTCGTCGTGCTCGTCGACAGCCGGCACGCGCTGACGCCCGCGCAGCCCCGACTGGAGTTCTACGACGGCACCCGCCCGCAACCGCACCCCGTCCACTTCGAGACCACCGACGAGGACGAGCTGGTCGGCGCCTTCGACGACGGTTTCCCCGGCTTCACCGTAGGCCCGCGAAAGACCGTCACCGTGAAGGTCCGCCTCACGCTCACCTCGGAAGCCGCACCCAACGAGGTCACCGCCGACGCCGCCGTCGTCCAGCGGCGGGGCGACGACGGCGACTGGGTCGGGCAGTCCAACGACTACGTCTTCCGCATCCACAACGACGCGAGCCCCACCCCGGGCCCCACCGGCACGGGAACCGGCACCACCCCGCCCAGCCGAGCCCCCCGCCTCCCCTTCGCCGACGAACTCGCCCGCACCGGACTCGGTACTCCGGGCGCGGCCCTCGCCGCCGCCGCGGTCCTCGTCACCGGCGGCGCGCTGCTGCTCGCCCGAAGGCAGCGCAGGCGCCGCTGAGACGCCCATTCCCCAAGATCCGGCCAGTGTCTACTCTGGGGGCGCACGCAGCACCGCGTACATGCGTACGGCAGGAGATCCCGCACATGGCAGACCGCAGGCCCATCGAGTCGTGGCTCACCGACATGGACGGTGTGCTCATCCACGAGGGCGTACCGATCCCCGGCGCCGACGACTTCCTCAAGAAGCTGCGCGAGTCCGGCAAGCCCTTCCTGGTCCTCACCAACAACTCGATCTACACCCCGCGCGACCTGCACGCCCGGCTGCGCCGCATGGGCCTGGACGTGCCGGTCGAGTCCATCTGGACCTCGGCGCTGGCCACCGCCCAGTTCCTGGACGACCAGCGGCCGAGCGGCTCGGCCTACGTCATCGGCGAGGCGGGGCTCACCACCGCGCTGCACGACATCGGCTACATCCTCACCGACCACGAGCCGGACTACGTCGTTCTCGGCGAGACCCGCACGTACTCCTTCGAGGCCATGACCAAGGCCGTACGGCTGATCAACGGCGGCGCCCGCTTCATCTGCACCAACCCCGACGAGACCGGCCCCTCCACCGAGGGCCCGCTGCCCGCCACCGGCGCGGTCGCCGCACTCATCACCAAGGCGACGGGCAAGAAGCCGTACTTCGCGGGCAAGCCCAACCCGCTCATGATGCGGACCGGTCTCAACGCCATCGGGGCGCACTCCGAGACCAGCGCCATGATCGGCGACCGCATGGACACCGACGTACTGGCCGGCATGGAGGCCGGAATGCAGACGTTCCTGGTGCTCACGGGGCTGACCAGGCCCGAGCAGGTCGAGGACTTCCCGTACCGGCCGTCCAAGGTCGTCGACTCGATCGCGGATCTCGTCGACCGGATCTGAAACCCGTGTGACCCGTTCGGAGCAATGTGGCCCCGCTGAGGATGCGGCGCCCGGGTCCGAGGGGGAGTCTCCAGATATCTGGAGGTTTCACGATGGGTTCACTACGTCTCACTCTCTGTACGGGGGTCCTGGCGGTCTGCGCCCTCACCCCACCGGTGTACGCGGCCGGCGAGGGCGGAGCAGGCATCTCGGTGAGCCCCTCGTCCCCCGCCCCCGGCGCGGACGTCACGCTCCGGGTGACCGGCTGCTCCGCGAAGACGGCGAGCGCCGCGTCCAGGGCGTTCGTCGCGGACGTACGACTCGCGACCGCCGACGGCGGCCTCGCAGGGGGCACCCGGGTCCGCGCCTCGGCCGAGCCCGGCTCCTACGACGTGAAGGTCGCCTGCGCGGGCTCCATGATCACGAGCAAGATCACCGTCGTATCCCAGTCCCAGTCGCCGCCGACGTCCCAATCGGGGCGGCAGTCCCAGTCGCAGCCGGTCTCGCACGTTCCCGCGTCCCCCGTCGCTCCCGTCCACGCGGGCGGCGGTGGTACCGCGCACTTCGCCACCGTGGATGTCCGCGAGGCCGGGCCCGGAACGGGGCAGGCGGTCACCGGGCTGGTGCTCGTGGGCGCCGCCGCGGCCGCCGTCGCGGTCCTGAGCGCGCGCCGGAGCCGTGGAACGGACTGAACCCATGTCCGACGACGAGCGCTCCTCCGGCCCCGGGCGCCTCCTGATGGGCCTGACCTGGGTGGTGCTGCTGCTCGGCCTGTGGCTGTGGGCGCGGCAGGTGACCGACGTCCGGCAGGGCATACCGGTGACCGTCACCGGTGACATGGCCGCGGCCGGGCGGCTGCCGGATGCGGAACTCCCGCCCGCGGCCCGCCCGTTGGGGGACGCACTGCCGCAGCGCATCGACATTCCCGCCCTGGGCGTCGAAGCGCCCGTGGTGCCCCGCGGCCTGGACCGGCAGGGGGCGATCGACCCGCCGCCGTTCGACCGGCCGGGCGTCGTGGGCTGGTACGCGGCCGGGGCCAGACCGGGCGCCGCCGGGGCCGCGCTGATGGTGGGACACCTCGACACCGAGAACCGCCCCGCCGTCTTCTACAAGCTGAGCACCGTACGGCCCGGCCAGACCGTCCGCGTCGTCCGCGACGACCGCAGGGTCGCCGAGTTCACCGTCGACGACGTCCAGGTCCAGGACCGCGACCACTTCGACGCCCGGCAGGCCTACGGCCGGCACCGGCCGGGGCGCGCCGAGCTGCGGCTGATCACCTGCGGGGGCACCTTCGACCGGGGCAGCGGCAGCTACACGGCGAACGTGATCGTCTCGGCGTATCTCACGGGGACCGGTCGCTGAACCCCCTCACCGGGGCCCGCCCGCACCTGGCCCGGCCGACGGCCTGCTCCCCCCGAAGCCGCCGACCGGGCTGGTCCTCAACCGCGCGCGCACGGGCTGCGGGAGTAACCCGGCGACAGGCGCGGGAGGTTCAGGAGGCCACAGCGGCAAGGACCGGCCGGGGGCTGGGGCCGTCTGAGAAGACTCTGGATCTGAGAAGACTCTAGAACGGATGAGCGCCAGAGCCTAGAGTCCGAAGGACGGCAGGTTCCGTTGCGGTGGCTCTCCGTCACAACCGCTGGTGACCGAAGTCCATTGAGGGGTCCAGGAGGGCCCGTCGGACCGGTCCGGCGCTTCCCCGCGCAGCTCGTCGTCGTCCGCCACCCGCTCGATCGCCGCCTGCGCGACCCGGTTCAGCGGCAGTCGGCGCCGGCGTGCGTACTGCCTCAGGGCCGCGAACGCCTGATCGGCGTCGATGTTCCACCGCTCGGCGAGCATCCCCTTCGCCTGCTCGATACGGATCCGGCTGGAGAGCGCCTCCCGCAACTGGTCGGTCAGCGTGCGGTACCGCGTGTACGCGCGGTGGTTCCGCAGCCCCACGGCGGCGGCGCCGGCGAGGAGCTGCGCCACCGGCAGCCCCGACTGACCGCCCGCCGCGGAGCCGTCAGGGGAGGAGCCGTCGGGCGGGGCCGGCAGGAACACGTTGAGAGCACGGAGCGGTGTTCCGCCCCGGCGCAGCGGGACCGCGAGGTCCCCGCGATGCCGTGCCCGAGGGCCCGTTCGGTGAAGTCGGGCCGGCGGACGTCCGCGTGGGCCGCCCGGATGGAGACCGGCGGGACCGGCCTCCGGGAGTCATGGCTCTCCAGGCAGGGACCGCCGCCGTGCGGGCCGCGAGCGGGTCGAGCGCCAGCGCCTCCTGTCGGCTGCTGCCGCTCAGCGACACCGCATGGCCGCCGTCGATGAGCATGATCCCGGCCGCCCGCGCGGCCGGCAGCTCCACACAGTGGCCGGCCACTCGTCGCAGATGGTCCGTGGCCTCGAAGCTCTCGGCGAGGGTGTCCACCACCTCCACCACCTCCACCACCTCCACCAGCACCGTCGCCGGCCGGAGTTCCCGCGTGGTGTCGTACATGACCGCGCACCCCGCTTCCCCCCTGCCGCCCTCCTTTGTTGAAGCGCGCGCCCACCCCAGCCGTGGTGCTGTAACAGCTCGCCGACAAGGTTCGGGCGACCTCGTGGCGAGGCGGGCCGTATGTCAGGATTGAGACTCCGACCAGTGCACCCAAGGGGGAGTTGGATGTACGGCATGAGGGGGGCCGGAATGAGGGCTTCCGCGGCGGCGCTGGGGGCGGCGCTGCTGGTCGCGGGATGCTCCTCCGGAGGCGGCGACGACAAGAACGCCGGCGCGAGGATCACCCAACAGCCCAAGGACAGCGACCCGTTCTGGGTCAACCCGGACGGCAACGCGGCACGTCAGGTGGCCGCCTACGCCAAGTCCGGCCAGGACTCCGACGCCGAGCGGATCCGCAAGATCGCCGAGCAGCCCACCGGCGAGTGGATCGGCCCGGAGAACCCCGAGCAGGAGGCCCAGGGCTTCACCGAGGCCGCCGACAAGGCCGGCCGCACGGCCCTCCTGGTCCTCTACAACATCCCGCATCGCGACTGTGGCCAGTACTCCCAGGGCGGTGCGGCCGACGGCAACGCCTACCGCGCCTGGATCGACGGCGTGGCCACGGGTATCGGGGACCGCGCGACGATGGTGATCCTCGAACCGGACGCCGTACTGCACCTGGTGGACGGCTGCACCCAGGCCCAGTTCCAGGAGGAGCGCTACAGCCTCCTCAACTACGCCGTCACCAAGCTCAAGTCCCTGAAGAACACCAAGGTCTACCTCGACGCGGGCAACGCCGGCTGGGGCCACCCCGACCAGATCTTCCAGCCCCTCCAGCGCGCGGGCGTGGCCCAGGCCGACGGCTTCTCGGTCAACGTCTCCAACTTCTACTCCACCGACGACTCCATCGCGTACGGCAAGCAGCTCTCCGCGAAGGTGGACAACAAACACTTCGTCATCGACACCAGCCGCAACGGCAACGGCCCCTACACGGAAGGCAGGCCGGACGAGAACTGGTGCAACCCGCCCGGCCGAAAACTGGGCGAGACTCCGACGACGAAAACGGCGGATCCCCTGGTGGACGCATACCTGTGGGTCAAACGCCCGGGCGAGTCGGACGGCACCTGCAAGGGCGGCCCAAAGGCAGGCGAATGGTGGCCGACCTACGCTTTGAGCCTGGCGGCGGGGTCAGGTAGTTAGGGGCGCGGGGAACTGCGCGACAAGCCACAGTGCTCCCGCACCCAACCAACCAGCCCGCGGGAGCGCTACGGCACCTTCACCCACTGCGCCTTACTCGGCGTCCCCTGATCGTCATCGACAAACAGCATGTACCAGCCGGACGTCACCAGATTCCGGTTCTCCGGCACAGTAACCGTGATCTTGTCGCCGGAGACCTTGTAGTCCAAAGCAATGGACCGCTGATCGACATCAGTCACATGCGTCGACGCGCTTGGCCGAATCAACCGCACCTTCTTGATCGCCGAAGCCTGCGGAGACGTGAACGTCCCCGACCCGCCCCGAGCGATGGTCTGCGGCCCCCCGGACAACGACGGCCGCGAATCCCGGTAAAGATAGGGCGGGGTGTAGATCTCGATCCGCTGCTCGAACTTCCCCGGCTTCGTGTTCGCCTTGTCCCCGTACAACGAGTCCGACCCGAAGAACATCACCCGGCCGTCCGGCAGCAGAATCGACCCCGAGTGGTAGTTCCGCCCCACCTCGGGATCCGCGACCCTCTTGAACGTGTTGGTGTCCGGGTGGTAGATCCGGGCCTGCAGGATGTTGGAGTCGCTGCGCCCGCGATAGTCCTCCGACCCGCCGGACACCAGCACCGTGTCGTCGGGCAGCACCGAGGACTGCGGATACCGGGTCCCCTTCTCCAACGTCGGCCCGTCCACGAACTTCGGGTTGTTGTCCTTCAGGTCGATCAGCCGCGTCTTGTTGCTGGACAGCTTGGACTCGCCGACCCCGCCACCCCCGATCACCATGAACTTCTCGTTCTGTGCCGGAGGCAGCAGCACCGTGCCGGACGTCTCCATCTCGCCCGCGTCACTCAGCCCGGGCAGCTTGCTGAACTTGTTCGTGTCGACGTCCCAAACACCCGGATCGCGGCCCACGTTGTCCGGCCCGTACCCCGCATTCGACCCCGAGTAGAAGATCTTGCCGTTCTGCATCAGGAACAGTGCCGGGTACGTCGGGAACTGCCGGATCGTCGACGTGTACGTCCACTTCCTGGTCTTCGGGTCGAAGATCTCGTTCTTGCCCGGCACCAGCTGACCGATGTCGTCGAGACCGGACACGCTGAGGACCTTGCCGTCGCTCAGTGTCGTCAGCGTCGGATACCAGCGGGCCTCGTTCATCGGGTCGACCTTGATGTACTTCTCGGCGACCGGGTCGAACTCGAAGGCGTCCCGGATCCCCTGGAAGTCCTTCTTGTCGAGGGCGAGCTTCTGCGCGATGCCGTAGGTGTTGCGTGCGTCGGTGCCGGTCAGGCCCTGGATCCGGTAGTTGTCCTGAGTACCGGTCTCGTACTTCGTCCCGCTCTGCTTCGCCTCGACGTAAATACGCCCCAGACCGGGGTCGTTGCGCAGGAACCTGCCGGTCTTCGGGTCGAAGACCTTCTTCGCGCGCGGCACGAGCACCGGGTCCTTCGAGACGAAGGTCTTGCCGTTCTCCTTGCCCGTGAACCTCGTCCCCGCGGGCAGGGTCATCGGCTTGTCCGGGTTCTCGTTGTGCACCACCATCAGGCCGCCGGCCTTGGTGACGTCACCCTTCAGCTTCTCGTACCGCTTCGTCCCGCCCGCGATCAGCAGATTGCCGTTCGCCAACTGGGTGTGGCCGGTGCAGAACAGGTCCTTCGGCGTCGGGATCTTCTTGATCGTGCCCTTGACCGGGTCCCAGATCCGGGTGTCGAACTTCTTCGCGTTGAAGTTGTCCTGGTTGTTGCCCGAGCCCGCGATCAGCAGCACCTTGCCGGTGCGCAGCAGCGCCGCGTGAATGGTGTCCTGGCGGTATTCCGGGGGGAACTCGATGATGTCCCAGTGCCCGTTGTCCGCCTTGTACTCAGGTCTGTTGATCTTGTACTGGTGGTATTTCTCGGTGCCGACGCGGTAGAGCCACGGCCCGTTCATCCCGGCCAGCGCGAGTACCACCGCCGTGCCGATCGCGAGTCGACGGGCGCGGCGGCGGCCTGCACGGTCGTTCATTCCTTACGTCCCCCAAATCCACCGAGAGCGATCTGCATCGTCTGGTCGCTGCCTGCGCCCGGGCCCCCGCCGGAGGCGGCCCAGGTGGGCTTCTGCCCCGAGCCGTGCGGTGAGTGCGGCGCCTGCTGCCCGGGCAGCGGCTTCGGCTGGTACGCCGCAGCGGGCGCCGCCGAGTCCTGCGGCTCCTCGTACACCGGCGCGGGCGGCTGCTTCTTCGCCTGCCTGAGGCCGTACCGCCACGCGAAGATCGGCGACGCGGTGATCAGCAGGGCGAACGTGGCCCAGATGATCATCGCCGGGTGCGAGTGCCCGAGTGCGAAGCCGGCGGCGATCGAGCCGCCGAAGACCAGGATGAAGAACAGGTGGATCCGGAAGGTCCCGAACAGCGTGTCCGGGCTGGCCGAGTCGCCCTTGGGCGTCACCACGAACTTGCTCTTGCGGCGCAGCACGGTGTCCATCAGGGAGCGTGCGTAGATCGGCGCCGACAGGGCCGACATCACCATGCCCGCCACACCGCCGGAGCCCTCCGGCTCGTGCGGGGAGACGTTGTGCCGCCGGTTCCAGACGTACAGGCCGATCTGCAGCGCGGACGCGTTGCCGTACAGCATCAGCCAGACCGTCGGGTCGATGTTCACACCCGAGGCGCCCAGGCCCAGGAACAGCGCACAACTCAGCGCCGCCAGGATCCAGTTGAGGGCCGACATCGGGTAGAAGATGATCATCATCGTGTAGTTGAAGAGCTTGCCCGGAGGCAGTGAGAACCAGCCCTTCCAGTACTGCTTCAGGATCGTCTCGTACGTGCCCCGGGACCAGCGCAGTTGCTGCGTGAAGAAGTCCGTCCAGGCGCCCGGTCCCTCGCCCACCGCGAGCACGTCCGGCGTGTAGACCGACCGCCACTTCTTGCCCGTGGCCGGGTTCCGGTGCCGGTGGATCTCGAAGCCGGTGGCCATGTCCTCGGTGATCGAGTCGTACAGGCCGCCGATCTGCTGGAGCGCCTTGATGCGTACGGCGTTCGACGTACCGACGAACATCGGGGCGCCGTAGCGGTTTCCGGCCCGCTGGATGAGGGCGTGGAAGAGGAACTGCTGGGATTCCGCCGCCTTGGTGATGGGGTTGTCGTAGTTGCCGTACACCTGCGGGCCGATGACGAAGCCGACGTCCGGGTCGCGGAAGAAGCCGAGCATCCGCTCCAGGTAGTTGGGCAGTGGCACGTGGTCGGTGTCCACGGAGGCGAAGAAGTCGTAGTCGTCGCCGTGCGCCTGGAGCCAGGCGTTGTAGTTGCCGTGCTTGGTCTTCGCGCGGTGCGGGCCCTTCTTCTGGTTCCACGCCTCGACTCCCTTGCGGGAGAAGTGGTGCACGCCGAGGCGCTCGCAGACCGCCTTCACCTCGGCGTCGTCGCCCTCGTCAAGGAGCCAGATGTGCAGCAGCCCCCGGTGCCGCAGCCGCACGGCCGCCTCCAGGGTCTTCGTCACCATCTCCAGGGGTTCCTTGCCGGGCACGTACGTCGTGATGAACGCGACTCTCGTGCCGGTCTCCGGCACCACCGGGATGGGGTCGCGGGCGACCAGCGTGGCGTGCGCGTTGGACAGCACGTTCATGCAGCGGAAGAACTCGATCAGACCGATCGAGACGAGCATCACGACGTCCAGCGCCGGCAGGAGGCTGAAGGCGGGGTACTCGCGTTCGGTCCAGTGCTCCGGCTGCAGCAGCCAGCCGAGCAGGATCAGCGAGAGCAGCGGCGCCGCGCCCAGCATGAGGGCGGCGCGCAGCCGGTGCGGCTCCTGCGAGAGCAGCGAGCGGTACTGCACCTTGTAGGGCTTGTTCGGGTCGGGCTGGGTGAGGGGGCCGGCCAGCCGGCTGTAGTGCTCGTAGTCGTATCTCGGCAGTGTCTTCTTGATGCGGCGGAACTGGCCCGTCTGGCTGTTCCGGTGCGAAGGCATCCTTAGCTGGGTGGTTTCTGACGGATCGAAGTTTTGCCGGGCGCCCGTCGGCGTCGACGTCATGAGTCATCCCCCCACACGCAGGTCAGCCGCGTGTTGTGTTGGTTCCTTCCGCCCGCGGTCGAGTCCCCCTCGACTCCCCTCGGACGTATCAGTGACCGGCCGCAGTCACCACACTTTCCACACCCACAGACATGGAACCGCGACCTTCCGGTTGCATGATGCCCCCCTCGGCATCTGCCCGTGAACGGGGCCCCCTATCCCCACGAACCCGGCAACCGCTTACTAGACCCCCAACTGCCGCGTATCCGCAGCATCTTGGAAAACAGGGTTCTACGGCGTTCATCATGATCGCAAGATGCGAAACGCGGTGTTTACCGGTCATACGCGTTCATTGTGGCGCGCGTGGGGGTCCTGTGGACCAGTTGTGGACAGCCGGGCGCGGATGTTGCCGAAGTGCTCTCTTATCGCCTCCTCCGCCCGGACCGAGTCGCCCGACCGCACCGCGTCGAGGATGTCCCGGTGCCGTCTGCAGGTCACCGTGGGGTCCTGCGGCGCACCGCCCAGATCCGTCTGTACGCGGTGGAAGGCGTCCCAGAACGCCTCCAGGACCTCGCCGAGCAGCACGTTGGCCAGCCCCCGCCACAGGGTGGCGTGAAAGGCGCGGTCGGTGTCCGCGAGGCCGGCGCCCCCTTGCGCGGCCTGTTGTTCCATGCGGTTCACCAGGACGTCGAGTTCGACGAGGTCCGGCTCCGGGATCCGTCCCGCGCGCCGGGAGACGAGCCCCGTCTCCACCGCCTCGCGCAGCTCCAGCAGCTGGAGCAGGGAGTCCTCTCCCCGGTAGTGCCCGGCGACCGTGCGGAAGGCGAGGCCCTCGGTCATCGGGGCCAGTGACATCGGGCCGACATACGTCCCGAAGCCGTGCCGGATCTCCACGATGCCCATCGCCTGCAGTGCCTTCAGCGCTTCGCGCACCGAGTTCCGGCTCGCCCCGAGGAACTCCATCAACTCGGGCTCGGTCGGCAGCGGGGCCCCGGAGGGCAGCCTGCGGTCGATGATCAGCTTCTTGATCCGCTCCTGGAGGTCGCGCGCTGCCATGGCGAGAACGTAGTGCTCCGCTGGGTGAGCGGGACTGGGCCGTCGGGCGTGTGCGGGTGCGTCGTGGCTGGTCGCGCCCACGCGGCGGAGCCGCACATTGACAGAGCCCCGCGCCCCTTGCGGAGCTACCGAACCGCACCAGACTCTGCGCGCCCCGGCATGCGAAAGGCCCCCGCTTCCGCGGAGGGCCTCTGCTGTCTGCGCCGCCGGGGGCTCGAACCCCGGACCCGCTGATGCTGCATCTGCCGGGGGCTGATCCCCGGACCCCCAGCCGCCGCTGCGGCGCCGAGGGGGCGGGATCCGGCCCCGGTGGGGGCCCGTCCGCATGGCGAAGGCCCCCCGCTTCCGCGGAGGGCCTCTGCTGTCTGTGCGCCGCCAGGGACTCGAACCCCGGACCCGCTGATTAAGAGTCAGCTGCTCTAACCAACTGAGCTAGCGGCGCCTGCTGACGTCGTAACTCTACCCGACGGTCGGGAGTGCTCCGCACCACCCGCCCCCGGAGGCCCCCCGGTCACGGGTGGCCCTTGTACATCATTCGGACCGTCAACATGCGCGTCGGGAAGACCGTTGGGAAACTGATCACCGTGGACAGGCCCGGTCATTTTCATCTGGAGTGTGAGGGGAATCGCATGGCGGCACCGGTATTCGAGGAATTCGATCCGGCGAACGACTGCGACTGCCCGGGATGTGCGCACTGGCGGAGTGTTCTGCCGTATTCACGGGCCGGACGTCATCCGGCGGCCCGCCGGGCCGTGATCGTGGCGGCCGCAGCGTCCGCGGCCCTCGGCGCGGGACACGTGGCACCCGCGCTCGCCGCCCCGCACGTACCCCCCGGCCCAGGTGTTTCCGCAGGCAGCGAGGTCGCCACCCCGCAGGGCCACCGGGCTCCGCTGCACGGCCGGGGCGGTCCGCCCCTTGAGCCCGCGAGTGCGGTCAAGCTGCCCGAGACCACCCGCGCGGAGATCATCACCCGGGCCAGGACATGGGTTGACGCGAAGGTGCCGTACAGCATGGAGGCCTACTGGTACGACGGTTACCGACAGGACTGTTCGGGCTATGTCTCGATGGCCTGGGGGCTGCCCGGAAACGAATGGACGGGCAGCCTGAAGCGCTTCGGGGAGCGCGTCGCCAAGGAGGAACTGCAGCCTGGCGACATTCTGCTGTTCCACAATCCGCAGAACCCGGAGAGAGGCTCGCACGTCGTCATTTTCGGCGGCTGGAAGGACAGCACGCGCACCTCGTACCTCGCCTACGAGCAGCGGCCCCCGCAGACCCGCCGGAAGGACACCCCGTACGCCTACTGGCACCAGTCGGACCGCTACGTCCCCTACCGCTACAAGGGGCTCAAGGAGGACGCGGCGGGTCCGGACAAGCCGAAGCCTCCGGCTGCCGCGACGACGCCGTACCCGGGAGCGGCGTATTTCGGCCCGGGCGCGAACAACAAGTACGTGACCCAGCTCGGGCAGATGCTCGTCACGCGCGGTGCCGGGCGGTACTACACGATGGGCCCCGGCCCGCGCTGGTCGGACGCGGACCGCCGGGCCACCGGGGCCTTCCAGCTGGCCCAGGGCTGGAAGGGCGCGGAATCGGGCGGGCTGCCCGGGCCGCTGACCTGGGACCTGCTGGTTTCGGGCAAGGGCAAGGACATCGCTGGTGTCGAGGACTCGGATCCGCAGGTGCCTTCGTCCCACGGGGTGCAGGGCTATCCGGGACGGGCGATGTTCCGCCCCGGCGCCTCCAACCCCTATGTCACCCAGCTGGGAGAGCAGCTGGTGAAGAAGGGGTTCGACAAGTACTACACGACCGATCCGGGGCCGGACTGGGACGAGGAGGACCGGCGCAACGTCGAGGACTTCCAGCGCTCCCAGGGCTGGCGGGGCGGCGCGGCGGACGGCGTCCCGGGCCCGGAGACCTGGCGGCGGCTCTTCTCCTGAGCCCTTCCGGCAGTGCTGGCTTTTTCTGGTTACGAGCAGTTCGAGCGGTTTGGTTCGACCCACCCGTTGTGACGCATCTGGCGCGGAGGCTGGAGGCACGCATGAGTACGACCACTTCACAGACGCCCGAGTCCGAAGGACCGGGCAGACCCGGCCGCCTCATCCAGAACGAGGCGACCACCGAGATCCCCGTCCATCTGCTGTTCCGCGACGAACAGGACCCGGTGTCCGTACCCCTCAGGCCGACGGTGGTCGGCCGCCGGCAGGGGACGGGCGAACAGCCGAGGTTCCGGCGCCCCACGCCGGCGAAGCCACGGCCCGCGCCCGAGGTCGACCCCCAACTGGGCGAGCGGCCCGCCAGGGTGCTGCCCGCGACGGTGGGCGTGCTCGCGGGGGCCTGCGGGGCGGCCGGCTGCGTGGCGACCTCGTGGTGGGCCGGCGTCCTGCCGTCCCTCGCGGTGGCGGCGCTGCGGCTGCCGGCGGACCCGGGGGCCGGGCTCGGCCCCGCGCAGTGGGGGGCCTACGCGGGCGCGGCGGCGCTGGGCTTCTTCGGATTCGGCGGACTCGCGCGCGGCCGGACCGGACGGGCCTGGGTGCTGGGGCTGTACGGCCGCTACCGGGGGACCGTCCGGCGCACCGGCCTGATGTGGGTCAACCCGCTGCTGCTGCGCCGCCGGGTCGACGTACGGCTGCGGCACTGGCGCAGTGAGGAGATGCCCGCGGCCGACGGCAACGGTGTCGCGCTGCGCGTGGTGGTGCTGGTGGTGTGGCGGGTGCGCGACACGGCACGGGCGGTGCTGGGCATCGAGGACCACGAGACCTATCTGCGCGAGTGCGTGGAGGCGGCCCTCGCCCGGGTCGCGGTGGAGGCACCCGGCGCGGCGAGGGGTTCCATCGAGGCGGTCGGGGAGGTGCTCACCCGGCTGACGGCGGCGGACGCGGCGCCGGTCGGACTGGAGGTGTTCTCGGTGCAGCCGGTCCGGGTCGAGTACGCCCCAGAGGTCGCCGCCGCGATGCAGCGCCGCCGTATCGCGGCCATGGATGCGGAGCAGCGGGCGAGTGTGCTCACCTCGGTCGTCGACTCGGTGGAGGACACCGTGACCCGGCTGACCGTGCGGGGCCTGGTGGAACTGGACGACTACGAACGCAAGGCGCTGGTCAAGGACCTGACGGTGGCGTTCTGTGCGGGGCGCGGCGAACCGGGCCCGTGATGGGCATGGACACGTCTTATATATGGACACAGCCAAGGCACGGCAATAATCTGAGACTTGGTCTAGACCTGCACGCCTCATGGAACCTCCCCACGTTCTTCAGGAGCTGCAGCATGCGCAAGAAGGCCAAGTGGTACGCCGCCGCGCTCGGACTCACCACGGCAGGAGCCTTCGTGCTCTCCGCCGGAGGCGCGAGCGGCCACGGCTACACCGACCTGCCGGTCAGCAGGCAGAAGCTCTGCCAGAACGGCACCGTGACCAACTGCGGTGAGATCCAGTACGAGCCGCAGAGCGTCGAGGGCCCCAAGGGCTTCCCCGCCGCCGGACCGGCCGACGGTGCCATCTGCTCCGGCGGCAACTCCCGCTTCTCCCAGCTCGACAGTCCGAGGACCCCGTCGGGCGGGGCCTGGCCCACCACCAGGGTGACGGGCGGGCAGAGTTACACGTTCCGCTGGCAGTTCACCGCCATGCACGCCACCACCGACTTCAAGTACTACGTCACCAGGCAGGGCTGGAACCAGAACCACGACCTGGCCCGCTCCGACCTCAACACGACACCGTTCCTGACCGTCCCCTACAACGGGCAGCGTCCCCCGGCCACCCTCTCCCACAGCGGCACCCTGCCGTCCGGGCTGAGCGGCCACCACGTGATCGTCGCCGTATGGACGATCGCGGACACGGGCAACGCCTTCTATGCCTGCTCGGACGTCACGTTCTGATCCCGAACGCGGCCGTACGGGGTTCCTCGATCTCTGAGCCTTTCTTGAGCGAATTCCGCCCTACCCGCGGGTACGTTCCGGGTACGCCGACCGAACGGGGGCGGCGTACCCAGACCGGGGGACCCCATGGACGTGCTCTTCTACCTCGTGCCCAGCCTGATCCTGGCTGTGGTCCTCTTCGGCGCGTACAGCGTGGTGCGCCGCTCGCTGCAGATGAACAGCGCCTGGAACAGCGGGCTGACGGCGGAGGGGCGCTGTCTGCGGATGTTCACGACGACCCACGGCGGCAGTGGCGACTCGTCCGTGCACACCACGATGCACCACGTCTACGAGTTCACCGCCCGCGACGGCCGCGTCGTCCGCTTCGAGGAGAAGGACGGCCCGGCGACGGTGCTGGAGGGCGACTTCGTCACCGTCTACTACAGGGAGGGCAGTGAGGTCGTCGCCACGGCAAAGGCGCCGCGGCGGGCCGGGCTGGCGGCGTCCACCATCGCCGTCCTGGCGTTCCTCGGGGTGATAGCCGTGTTCTGCGTCGGCTTCATGGTCACGTACCACCAGATGTCCGAGAGCTTCGGCTTCGGCCTCGGCGAGAGCACCGACGACACGACCAACACCGTCGTCGACGGCGTGACGATGACCCCGTGACCCTCCACATCTGACGGTCCATCAACTACCGTGCGCGGCCATGGAGTCCAACAGGCGCACGGTCGCGGAACTCGTAGCCGAGCGGTGGGGGGACCACCGTCCCGGCCTGTGGTTCGAGGGACGCGCGCTCACCCACCACGAGGTGGCCGCGGGCGCCGCCGCCCGGGCGGCCCTGCTGGCCGACCTGCTGCCGGCCGGCGCCGAGCCCCATGTGGGGGTGCTGCTCGACAACACCCCTGAATACCCCCTGTGGTTGGGTGCCGCGGCGCTGGCGGGAGCGGCGCTCGCCGGGATCAACCCAACCCGCCGGGGCCCGGAGCTGGCCCGCGACATCCTGCACACCGAATGCCGCATGGTCATCACCGAGCGCACCCATCTCCCCCTCCTTGCCGACCTCGAACTCCCCGGCGTACGCCTCCTGTTGACCGACAGCGAGGAGTACGGGGACTTGCTCGCGTCGTATACGGGCGCCGCACCGGACGCCTCCCGGGCGGCCCCCGACGAACGCCTGCTCCTCTACTTCACGTCGGGCTCGACCGGCGCTCCGAAGGCCGCGATCTGCACCCAGGGGCGACTGGCCGCCGCGGGCGCGTCCCTCGTCGGCCAGTTCGGGGTGCGGCGCGACGACGTGCACTACGTCTGCATGCCGATGTTCCACGGCAACGCGGTGATCGCCGACTGGGCGCCCGCGCTGGCGGCCGGCGCGGGCGTGGCGCTGCGGCGGCGGTTCTCGGCGTCGGGGTTCCTGGCGGACGTACGGCAGTACGGGGCGACGTACTTCACGTATGTGGGGCGGGCCGTGCAGTACGTCCTGGCCACCGAGGAGCGTGAGGACGACCGGGACAATCCCCTCCGGCTCGGCTTCGGCACGGAGGCGGGCGCGGTGGACGCGGCGGCCTTCGAGCGGCGGTTCGGGGTGCGGCTGGTGGAGGGGTACGGGTCGTCGGAGGGCGGGGCGGCCGTGCAGTGGTCGCCGGGAACGCCGTCCGGAGCGGTCGGGCGGGCGGCGCCCGGGCTCGTCGTGCTCGATCCGGAGTCGCGCAAGGAATGTCCGCGCGCCGTGTTCGACGCGGCCGGGCGGCTGGTCAACGGGGACGAGGCCATAGGGGAGCTGGTGAACCAGGGGCCGAACCCCTTCGAGGGGTACTGGCGCAATCCCGCGGCGGAGGCCGAGCGGCGGCACGACGGCTGGTACTGGACCGGCGACCTCTTCTACCGCGACTTTGACGGCTACCTCTACTTCGCCGGCCGCACCGACGACCGCCTCCGCGTCGACAGCGAGAACCTGGCCGCCGCGATGATCGAGAACATCCTCGCCCGGTACGGGGGTGCCGAGGCGGTCGCTGTGTACGCCGTGCCGGACCCGGTGACCGGGGACCAGGTGATGGCGACGCTCGCGGGGAACTTCGATCCGGCGGCCTTCGCCGACTTCCTCGCCGCCCAGCCCGACCTCGGGACGAAGATGGCGCCCCGGTTCGTGCGGGTCGTGCGCCGGATGCCGGTCACGGCCACGAACAAGATCCACCGGGCGCAGCTCAGACGGCAGGGGTTCCGGTGCGCCGACCCCGTGTGGTGGCGGCCGCCCGGCGACCAGACATCCCCGTACCGAAGGCTGACCAGGGAAGACATCGAGGCGCTTCTCGCTGCCACGAGAAACCCTTCAGAGGCCCACCGCCGGGGACCCACCCCCCGGCCCCGCTGATTGCGCACTCCCGGGGATCGTGACATCAGCGGCTTCGCCACCGGCCCCCGGACCGCCGGCCGTCCGTGCAGGAGCCGGGAGGGACCTGCCTCAAAGGTGAAGGCCCCCCGCGTTTGCGAGGGGCCTTCACCGTTTGTGCGCCGCCAGGGACTCGAACCCCGGACCCGCTGATTAAGAGTCAGCTGCTCTAACCAACTGAGCTAGCGGCGCATGACTCCCGCCGACCGCGCTTCGTACGTTTCCGTGTCTCGCGGGCGGCGACGAAGAAAATAGTACCTGGTCCGGAGGGGTGCTCCGGACCACCTTCCGATTCGTCCGGAGCGCCCTAGATCGCCAGGGACAGCAGTACCGGCGCCGCGTTCCGGTTCAGGGTGTCCGCAGCTTGGCGGAGACGGTGGGCGTCCTCGACGGGGAGGGAGAGGGCCAGGCAGCCGACCGCGGAGCCGGCGCTGATCGGGACGGCCGCGCAGACCGTGCCGACCGCGTACTCCTGGAGGTCCAGGTGGGGCACGGTGGGCGGCTGGGACTCCAGACGGGAGAGCAGGAGCCGGTCGCTGGTGATCGTGCGCGAGGTGAGGCGGGCCAGCTTGTGGCGGGAGAGATGGTCGCGCCGGCTGTTGTGGTCGAGCTGGCCGAGGAGGCTCTTGCCGACCGCGGTGGCGTGCGCCGAGTAGCGGAAGTCGACCCACTCGTTGACCGCGGGGGTGGTCGGGCCGTCGGCGTACTGGGCGATCCTGATCTCGCCATCGACGTACCGGCTCAGGTACACGGCCGCTCCCACCGAGTCGCGCAGCCGGTCCAGGGTGCGCTGGAGCTTGTCGCGCAGTGCCTCTTCACGGCCCTGGGCGGAGCCGAGGCGGGTGAGGGCGTCGCCCGTGACATAGGCCCCGTCGGTGATCTGCTCGACGTAGCCCTCGCGGCGCAGCATCCTCAGGAGCGTGGTCAGACGCTCCGGGGTGAGGCCGGTGAGCCTGGCGAGCTCGGTGTCGGTGACTCCGGTGGTGTGCCGTGCCACGGTCTCCAGGACGCGCAGGGCGTCCTGGGCCGAGTGGTACGGCGCGGTCGGCTCGTGCTTCAGCGCCACGGTGGTCCCCCTGCACTCGCTCTACAACTGGGCCGTATTGCGGACAGCGAATCTCTTCCACGATAACGGTCAAGCGGCTTGTTGTGAGCGGTTGTTGACGAGATTCAGACCCCGGCGCACGGCTCTCAGCAGGGGCGCAGACACTCTGGCATATGCCGATGTCATGCCCCGGGGCCCGGACCTCGGGGATTGAACTGCGTTCAACTCCCGACGCGGCGGCGTCGCGGCGAGAAATTTCCGGGCCCGGGGCGAGACGTCTACCTGCTGTGGGAGCTTCTGCCCGGGCAGATCAGATCGTGGTGAAGGTTGGCGACGACCGCTGCCTCGAGCCGGGTGCGCAGTCCCAGCTTCTCGATGATGTGCGCGACATGGGCCTTGACCGTCCGCTCCGCGATGCCCAACTGGCGGGCGAGGAGGCGGTTGGGCAGTCCGCCCCCGAGGAGGACCAGGACCTGTCGCTCACGGTCCGTCAGCTCGTCCACCGCCGGTTCGGTCTCGACCGGCTGGAATGCGAGCCGACAGGGGCAGTGTGGATCTCCGGGCTCGTGCGGTGTGTTGTGGCAGTTGTATTGCTCGGCATTCTTGGTCAGCACGCTGATGGTTACCTTCCCCGTTTTACTTCACCTTCGCCCAACACTCTAGGGCAGTGCCTTCGCGTCCGCGATCCATTGGCGAGATCCACAGGGATAAGGGATAGGGGTGCGGGGGGCGATGCGAGGTCGAATTACGGAGAGGGGAGGGGTGCGGGAGGGGCGGGATATTTGCGGTCGGCGCGCGAGGGCCGCGGAATGCCTGCAATGCGATACGGCCCGCCTCGGCAGGCGGGCCGTATCGGCGAGGGGGCGGGGGTGGCGGCTCAGGCCTTGACACAGACCTTCGCCTCGCTGCGCACCGGGTTCGTCTCGTCGAGGGGGGAGTTGACGTAGGCGAAGGCGCAGATGTTCTGCTTGCCCCGGGGGTTCGTCTCCTTCACGGCCGTGGTGTACACCTTCTTGGCGGTGCCGCGCGCGGTGGTGTGCTTGATGTGGTTGTTGTTGATGCTGATGCCGACGACCACCACCTGGGACATCCGCACCTTGCACTCGCCCGAGGCCGCGCCGTTGGCGGTCCCGCCGGCGCTGACCGCCACGTAGACGCGGCACTTGTAGCGGGCCGGGCCGGTCGCGACCCACTTGCCGTACTTGTCCTTCCCGACCACGGCGGTCGCACCGGAGTGCGCGGTGCCGGCGGACGGTGCGGCGGTGGCGGCGGGGCTCGCCGCTCCCAGCAGGGCGAGGGACGCGGCGGCGGCCAGGCCTGCGGCTGCGACGCGGCCCACGGAAGTGCGGCGAGCGGTGGTCAATGCCATGGGGGATACCTCCAGGTAGCCGGAACCGGTGACGTGGTTGAAATTCTTCAACGCCGTTTCACCGGTCGCCATTGGGACTTGGGGAGGTGTCCAGAAGGGCAATGCCCTTATGGGCAGTCGCGTGCTGGGAAAATGTGTGAAGGGAAAGTCATTCACCCTTCACGCGACCGCCTCGGGCCGGTTACAGGACCGCGCTCAGGAATTGTCGGGTGCGCTCGTGGTCGGGCTCGGAGAATATTTTCTCCGGCGAACCGGACTCGATTACCCGGCCCGCGTCGAACATGAGGACATCGTCGGAAATATCCCGCGCGAAGTTCATCTCATGGGTGACGCAGAGCATCGTGATGTCCGTCGAGTGCGCGATGTCGCGCAACACGTCCAGCACGCCGGCCACCAGCTCGGGGTCGAGCGCGGAGGTGACCTCGTCGAGCAGCAGTACCTGGGGCCGCATGGCGAGGGCGCGGGCGATGGCGACACGCTGCTGCTGGCCGCCGGACAGCTGGGTCGGGTACTTGTCCGCGTGCTCGGTCAGGTCGACCAGGTCCAGCAGTTCCCGGGCCCGTTCCTCGGCCTCGTCCCTGGACAGGCCGAGGACATGCATCGGGGCCTCGGTGATGTTCCGCATGACCTTCATGTTGGGGAACAGGTTGAACTGCTGGAACACCATGCCGATGTGCTTGCGCACCTCACGGACGTGCTTCTCGCCGGCCGGGACGAGGCTGCCGCCCCGGTCCTCGTGCGTGAGGTACTCGCCGCCGACCTTGATGGTGCCCTCATCGGGCTTGATCAGGGTCATCAGCAGCCGCAGGATCGTGGTCTTGCCCGATCCGGACGGGCCGATCAGCGTGACGTGCTTGCCGGAGGAGACGGTGAAGTCCAGGGAGTCCAGGACGGTGTTGCCGCCGAAGCGCTTGGTGACCTTGTCGAAGCGGATCAGCTCGCTGCCGTCCACCGCGGGGTTGACCGTTTCTTTCGAGGGGCTGCTGTCAGCGGACAAGACGACGCTCCAGGACTCGCAGGAGAAGGGATGCCGGGTAGGAGATGACGATGAAGGCGATGCCGACGATCGTGATGGGCTCGACGGTGTGGAAGGTCTGGGCGGAGTACTGCCTGGCCTCGCCCAGCATCTCCAGCACGCCGATCACGAAGATCATCGGCGTGTCCTTGAGCATCGCGACGACGTAGTTGCCCAGCGCCGGTACGACCCGCCTGATCGCCTGCGGCAGGATCACCGCGAACCAGGTGCGGGCGCGGGGCAGGCTGAGCGCGGTGGCCGCCTCCCACTGGCCCACGGGTACGCCGTCGATGCCGGCGCGGTACACCTCGGCGGTGTACGTCGAGTAGTGCAGGCCCAGGCCGATCACGCCGGTGGTGAGCGCCGAGAGCGTGAGCCCCCATTCCGGCAGCACGTAGAAGAGGAAGAACAGCTGCACCAGCAGCGGGGTGTTCCGTACGAACTCGGTGACCGCCATCACCGGCCAGCGCACCGCGGCGTGCTCGGAGCGCTGCATCATGGCCCACACCAGGCCGAGGACGAAGGCGAGCACGGCGCCGAGCGCCAGTGCCTCAAGGGTGACCAGCAGACCGTGCCAGAACATCGGCATGAAGTCGCTGACCGCGTTCCAGTCCCACTTCACTGGGCAGCACCTCCGCCGGGAGTCGCGCCGGAGCGCGCGAAGTCGTTCACCTGGCCGCCGTTCATCCGCGCCCGCAGACCCTCGCGCTTCTGCGGGGCCTGGCCGACGCCGGCCTTGGCGTGCCGCTCCACGACGCGCATGCCGCGGGTGAGGACGAACGCCAGCACGAAGTACATGACGAGGATGATCGTGTAGACGGGCGCGCTCTGACCGGTGGCGTTGCGCACCAGTGAGGCGCCGAAGGTGATGTCGCCGACGCCCATGATCGAGACCAGCGCGCTGCCCTTGAGCATCTCGATGAGCAGGTTGTTGAAGGGCGGGACCATCCCCGGCCAGGCCTGCGGCAGGATGATCTTGCGCAGCTGCTGGGCGGGGCTGAAGCTGAGCGCGATGCCCGCCTCCCGCTGGGCCGGCGCCACCGCCTTCACGGCGCCTCGTACGATCTCCGAGCCGTAGGCGCCGTAGCTCAGTCCCAGGGCCAGCACGGCGGCCCACATCGGGACCAGCTGCCAGCCGAAGCCGATCGGCAGCACGAAGAAGATCCAGAACATCAGGATCAACGCGGAGGTGCCGCGGAAGATCTCGAAGTACGCGCCGGAGACGAAACGCACGATCCACAGCCGGTGGGTGCGCGCCAGGCCGATGGCGAAGGCGACCACGGCGGCGAGCGCCGCACTGTAGACGGTGAGCTGGACCGTGATCCATATGCCGTTGAGGAGGAGTTTCCACAAACCCCAGCTGATTTCGCTCATGGCTTGCACTTCTCCTTGGCGGTGATGGTCGTCATCTGGTCCTTCGTGAACCCGAAGGGCCGCATGACGTCCAGGAGTTCGCCGCTCCGCTTCATCTTGTGCAGCTCGCGGTTGTACGCGTCACGGAGATGGGTCTCCGGGCTGCGGAACGCGAAGGCGCCGACGTCGATGACCGGCTTTCCCTTCACATACGGCGTGACTTCCGGTGTGCCCTCCACCTTCCGGGACTTGCTCTGGTTCACGACATTGCGCACGGTGACCGCCGTGCCGACGAAGACATCGACACGGCCCTGCTCGACCGCGAGGAGGCCGGCCAGCTGGTCGGGCAGGGTCGTGATGTGCTTGACCCCGGCCTCCTTGGCGTAGTCGATCTCCGCGTAGCCGAGGCCGGTGGCCATCCTGGCCCCGGTTCTGGCGATGTCCTTGTAGGTGCGGAGGTTCTTCGGATTTCCCTTCGGCACGATGAAGGAATCGAGCATCTGGTATTCGGGGTCGGCGAAGATGACCTGATCGCAGCGTTCCGGAGTGATGTACATGCCGGCCGCGACGCAGTCGAACTGAAGGGAGTTGAGACCGGTGATCAGCGAGCCGAACTCGGTCGCGAACGGCTCTACCCTGCCGACCCCGAGCCGCTTGAAGATGCGCTCGGCGATGGCCGGAGCCTCGCCCGTCATCTTTCCGTCCTTGCCGATGTAGCCGAAGGGCTGTTCGCCCGCCAGGCCCAGCCGGACCACACCTTTCGCCCGGAGCTGTTCCAGCAGATGCCCGCCGTCGCCGGTGTCCGCCGTCGCCACCCTGCTGCATGCGCTGGTCGCGCCCATCGTGCCCACCGCGCCGAGCGCCGCTACCCCCGCGAGCAGCGAGCGGCGCCGGATGCCTGGTGCGTCGCTTCTTTTGTCGCTTACTGAGTTCTTGCCCTGTGGTGGAGCCATGGGCGCGCGTCTACCCAGACCGATTGCACCTATGCCGATCGTTTGTGGCCCCTGATCCAGGTGGGGTGCAGGCCATGAAAGGGACGTGCCCGATGCCCTGGCGCGGGCATCGGGCACGTCGGCGCGGAGCTGTCACCACTGCAGTGCGACGGTGCTGTTCCTCTCGTACGAGGCCGTCAGCTTCAGCTTCCCCTTCGGCATGTTCTTGCAGGTGAAGGTCTTCGCCGGCCAGCGCTCGCGGACCTCTCCGGAGCACACGATCCGGCCGTTGTGGCGCAGGTCCCAGCCGTACTTGTACGGCTTGCTGCCTCCGGTGTTGTCGATCCGCACCCGCACGGTCCCCTTCTTGGGGTGGACCTTGGCGAGGACGCAGTTGGCGGGACCACCACCGCACTTCTTGGTCGCGGTCGCGGCCCCGGCGGGGGCGGCACCGAGGGCCGTCGCTGCGGTCACGGCGACGGCCAGGACCCCGAGCCGGGTCATGCGGGGACGGCGGGCGGTCGGCGAGGTCATCGAGGGAGCCTCCTGGGCGGGATGTACTGATGCTTCAGCGGGATGTACTGATGCTTCACATGAGGTCACGCGTGGCCTCCTCCTGTGCGGGCACCAAGAGTCTTGTGGCGCGGGCACCACTGCTGCCATTGGCTCTTGGGGAGGTGACCGAACGGGCAATCGCGGCGTCGGCGCGGCACACATGGCTGAAACCAGCTCCCTAGGAGGGCACCACATGGCCGACCGTCACATCGAAGTCTCGCTGGTCAAGCGGGGCGTCCACTGCACGGCGAAACTCCTCGACGAGCGCGCGCCGCACACCTGCGCGGCGGTGTGGGACGCCCTTCCGCTGAGCAGCGACGTCTACCACGCCAAATACGCACGCAACGAGATCTACGCGCTGTTCCCGCCGTTCGCCGACCGGGAGCCGCCCCTGGAGAACCCGACGGTCACGCCCATCCCCGGCGACCTCTGCTACTTCTCCTTCGCCGGCACGGAGCTGGGCACCAAGGCCTACGGCTACGACACCGACGTACGCCCCGACACCACCGTCGTCGACCTCGCCCTCTTCTACGAGCGCAACAACCTGCTGCTCAACGGGGACGTGGGCTGGGTCCCGGGCATCGTCTGGGGTCAGGTGATCGAGGGCCTCGACGCGATGGCGGACGCCTGCAACGACCTGTGGCGCACGGGGGCGGCGGGGGAGACGCTCAGCTTCCGGCGGGTGTGACACCGGGCGTGACACCGGGCGTGACGCCGGCCGCGATCCCCGCCTCGTAGAGCGTGTGCGCCGCCCGCAGCACCAGTCCGTCCCGGTGCCGCGCCGCCACCAGCTGCAAGCCGATCGGCAGACCGTCCCCGTCCACGCCCACCGGGACGGTCGCCGCCGGCTGCTGCGTCATGTTGAACGGGTAGGTGAACGGGGTCCACCCCGTCCAGCGCCGGTGACCGGAGCCCTTCGGCACCTCGGCGCCCGCCTCGAACGCGGTGATGGGCAGCGTCGGGGTGACGAGGAGGTCGTAGGACTCGTGGAAGCGGCCCATGCGGCGGCCGAGTTCCATGCGGACGTCGACCGCGGCGAGGTAGTCCAGGGCGGAGAGGCGGGCCCCGGTCGCGCAGATCTCCCTCAGACCCGGGTCGAGCAACTTGCGCTGCTCCGGACCGAGTTGCTGGGTCACCCGAGCCGCGCCCGAGAACCACAGGGCGTGGAAGGCGTCCACCGGGTCGGTGAAGTCGGGGTCGGTCTCGGTGACGTACGCGCCGAGTTCCGCCAGCCGTTCGACCGCCCGCCGCACCGCGGCCGCCACCGCGGGCTGCACCGCCACCTGGCCGCCGAGGGACGGCGAGTAGGCGATCCGCAGGCCCTTCACCCCGCCGGACAGCCCGGCGACGAAGGAGCCGGGTGCCGCGGGCAGCGCCGACCAGTCGCGGTGGTCCGGCACCCCGATCACGTCCAGGAGCAGCGCCGCGTCCGCCGCGTCCCGGGTCATCGGGCCCACATGGGCCAGGGTGCCGAAGGCGCTCGCCGGGTAGAGGGGCACCCGGCCGTACGTCGGCTTCAGGGCGAAGACGCCGCAGAACGCCGCCGGGATACGGACGCTGCCGCCGCCGTCCGTGCCCAGCGCGAGGGGGCCGGCGCCCAGCGCCACGGCCGCCGCCGCGCCGCCGCTGGAGCCGCCCGCGGTGCGGGTCGGATCGTACGGATTGCGGGTCACCCCGGACCGCGGCGAGTCCGTGACGCCCTTCCAGCCGAACTCCGGGGTCGTGGTCTTGCCGATGAACACGGCTCCGTGCTCGCGCAGCCGGGCGACGGACGGGGCGTCCTCGTCCCAACTGCCCTGCTCCGGGATCGTCTTGGAGCCCTTGAGGGTGGGGGCGCCGCGCAGCAGGATGATGTCCTTGACGGTCGTCGGGACGCCGTCCACCAGGCCCTTCGGCTCACCGCGCCGCCATCGCCCCGTCGACTCCCGGGCCTGCGCGAGGGCCTGGTCCGCGAGCAGGCGCACGAAGGCGTTCACCTCTGGCTGGATCCGCTCGGCCTGTTCCAGCGCGGCCTGCGTGACCTCTTCCGGACTGAACTCCCCCTTGCGGTAGCTCTCGACGAGTCGTGCGGCGGTCAGGTCGGTGAGTTCGAGTCCGGGGTCCGTCATCTGTCCTCCATCGCTCGGCGGTTCAGCGTCCGGGTACGTACCCACGCTTCTTGTCCACCACGTTCAGCAGTGGTCTGCCCGCCTCCCAGCGCTCGTACAACTCGACGAACTGATTGCCGAGTTGATCGCGCCAGCCGATCGTGTCGCCGCTCATGTGCGGGGACACGATCAGGCCCGGGACCTCCCACAACGGGCTGTCGGGGGTGAGGGGTTCATGCTCGAAGACATCGAGGGCGGCGCCCGCGATCCACCGCTTGGTCAGCGCCTGGGCGAGCGCGTCCTCGACGACCAGACCGCCTCGCCCGATGTTGATGAAGCGGGCCGAGGGCTGCATCACGCCGAAGCGGCGCGCGTCGAACATGCCGTACGTCTGCTCGGTGAGCGGGGCGGCCGCGATCACCCAGTCGGCGCGGGCGATCAGCCGGTCCAGGTCGTTCGGGCCGTGGATGCCGGTGTGCGGAGTGCGCCCGACGATCGCCGTCGTCATGTCGAGCGCCTTGAGCGTGCGGGCGATCGTACGGCCGATGGGCCCGGAACCGACGACGCACGCGCGCGTGCCCGCGATCCGCTGCGTCTCGCGGTGCCGCCAGGTCCGCTCCCGCTGCAGCTCCCAGGTCCGCGGCAGGTCCTTGGCCATGGTGAGCACGAGCGCGGCGACGTACTCGGCGATGGGCTGGTCGAAGACGCCGCGCGCGTTGGTGACCACCGTGTCGGAGGCGGCGAGTTCCGGACACATCAGGTGGTCCACGCCCGCGCTCGCCGTGTGCACCCAGCGTGGCCGCGGGCCCTCGCCCGGCCAGGCGGAACGTACGGCCCGGGAGGCGAAGTCCCAGACCAGCAGGACGTCCGCGTGCGGCAGGCGCTCGGCGAGCGTCGACTCGTCGGCGTGCTCGATCCGGGCGCGGCCGGTGAGTCTGCCGAGGCGGGGGAGAGGGTCGGTGTCGAGGACGAGAAGCGTCGGGGTGGTCATGCGGAAAGCCGTTTCTACGGGAAGTTGCGGCCGTCTGACATGCGAGGTTTGACCACGCTCGCACCCGAACCTACCTTCGTCAACACGGGTGCGATGGGGGGTCCGTTGCTCCGCTGTTTCTCACGGTGAGGCGGTGGTCGCCATGGCTGCCATGGATGTTTCCTTTCTCGGTGGACCACTGCCCCAGCGGGGTGTGGGTGTGGTCGCCCCTTTCGACTTCGCTCTGGACCGCGAGCTGTGGCGCTGGGTCCCGGACGACGTCTCGCTGCATCTGGCGCGGACGCCCTTCGTACCGGTCGAGGTGAGTCTCGACCTGGCCCGGCTGGTGAGCGAGCACGAGACGCTGGACGACGCGGTCCGCACGCTGATCGCGGTCGCGCCGGAGGTCGTCGCGTACGCCTGCACCTCCGGCAGCTTCGTCGGCGGGGTCGCCGGGGAGCGCGCGATGTGCGCGGCGATGACCCGGGCCGGTGCCATCCCCTCCGTGACCACCTCGGGCGCTCTGCTGGAGGCCCTCGTGGCGCTCGGCGCACGGCGGGTGGCGCTGGTGACGCCGTACACCGTGTCGGTGACGCGCGCACTGGAGGAGTACGTCGCCGAGGCGGGCGTCAAGGTCACCGGATGCGCGTACATGGGCCTGACCCGGCACATCTGGAAGGTCCCGTACCGCGATGTGGTCGCCATGGCCCACAAGGCGGTACGACGGCCGGCCGACGTCCTGTTCATCAGCTGCACCAACCTCCCGACGTACGACGTCATCCCGCAACTGGAGGCCGAACTGCGCATCCCGGTGATCTCGGCCAACCAGGTGACGATGTGGGCTGCGCTGTCCCGACTGGGTACCCGGGCGGTGGGACCGTATCAGGCGCTGATCGATCCGGCGGCGCGCTCCGGCCCCGTACTGCCACAGCTCCCGGACGGCGAACAGCAGCAGGAAGGCAGGTCATGACGTCACTCGGATTCCTCTACCCCGGCCACTCCGCGGAGGACGAATACCCACGCATCGAGCAGTTGCTCGGCAGCAACATCCGCCTCGACGTCGTCCACACCGACATCGGCGAGGACGCGCACCGGGTGGACGCGTTGCGGGAGATGGGCTCGGCCGAGCGGCTCGCGGCGGGGGTCGAGCAGCTGCGTATGGCCGGCGCCGAGTCGGTGGTGTGGGCCTGCACCAGCGGGAGCTTCGTCTACGGCTGGGAGGGCGCCCACGAGCAGGTGCGCGCCCTGGCCCGTGCCGCCGGGATGCCGGCTTCGTCGACGTCCTTCGCCTTCGTGCACGCGCTGCAGGAGGTCGGGGCGCGGCGGGTGGCGGTCGGGGCGACGTACCCCGAGGACGTGGCCGGGCTGTTCGCGGACTTCCTGCGGGCGGGGGGTGCGGAGGTGACGTCCGTCCGTGGCGCCGGGATCATCACGGCGGCGGAGGTCGGGACGTGGGGGGAGGCGGAGGTGTTTCTGCTGGCCCGCGAGGCCGACCGTCCGGATGCGGACGCGCTGCTGCTGCCGGACACGGCGCTGCATACGGCTGCGCACATCCCGGCGCTGGAGAAGGAGCTGGGGAAGCCGGTGCTCACCGCGAATCAGGTCACTGTGTGGGAGGCGTTGCGGTTGGCTGATCGGCGGGTGAATGCGCCGATGCTGGGTGCTTTGTTCACGCGGGAGCCGATTGTGCAGGCCTGAGGGGTTCGCCCCCGCCGCCTCTACCCGTCCCGTCCCGGGGGCCAGCCCCCGGACCCCCGCTCCTCAAACGCCGGAGGGGCTGGATTTCATCGGCCAGGGCTGGAATTGGTCGGCCGGGGCTGGATTTCGTCGGCCGGGGCTGGAATTGGTCGGCCCCTGGGAATAAAACGGAGAGTGCCTCCTGTTAGGGGCTTGCGGACACGGCGTCGCAGCTAACAGGAGGCATTCACGTGACGGCAGACGAGATCCGGGGAACCGCGCAGGGCAGCGCGCCCGTGCCCCTCTCCGTACTGGACCTGGTGACCGTCGGCGCGGGGCGCACCGCCACCGATGCACTGCGCACGAGCGTCGACCTGTCCCGTCTCGCGGAGTCCCGCGGCTTCCACCGGTACTGGGTGGCCGAGCATCACTCCATGCCGGGGGTGGCCTCCTCGTCCCCCGCCGTGATCCTCGCGCACCTCGCCGCCCACACCGAACGCATCCGCCTCGGCTCTGGCGGCGTCATGCTCCCGAACCACGCGCCGCTGGTCATCGCAGAGCAGTTCGGCACGCTGGAGGCGATGGCTCCGGGCCGTGTCGACCTGGGCCTCGGCCGCGCCCCGGGCACGGACGGCGCCACCGCCGCGGCCCTGCGCCGCACGGAACGCCTCCACGAGGGCGCCGACGACTTCCCCGAGCAGCTCGCCGAGCTCACCCGCTTCCTGGACGACGACTTCCCGGACGGACACCGCTACCGCCGTATCCACGCAGTCCCCGGCCCGGTCCAGGCGACCTCCCCCGGCGGTGTCCAGTCCCCCCACCGCCCGCCGATCTGGCTGCTCGGCTCCTCCGGCTTCAGCGCCCGCCTGGCCGGCGCCCTCGGCCTGCCCTTCGCTTTCGCGCACCACTTCTCCGCGCAGAACACCGTCCCGGCCCTGGATCTGTACCGGGAGTCCTTCCGGCCCTCCGCCGTCCTGGACGCCCCCTACGCCCTCATCGGCGTCTCCGCCCTCGCCACCGACGACGAGAAGGAGGCCCGCCGCCAGGTCCTGGCCGCCGCCCTCAACATGGTCCGTCTGCGCACCGGCCGCCCCGGCCTCGTCCCGACCCCCGAGGAGGCCGAGGCGTACGAATTCAGCCCGATGGAGCGGGAGTTCGTCGACTCCTGGAACTCCAACGTCATCCACGGCACCCCGGACGAGGTCCGCACCGGCCTCGACGACCTCCAGAAGCGCACCGGCGCCGACGAGTTGATGATCACCGGCAACGCCCACAGCGGTGAGGTGCGGCTGCGCTCGTACGAACTCATCGCGGACGCCTACGGGTTGGCGACCGCCTGATCCCCGGCGTGTGCGCCCTGCTCCTCGCCGGGCCCGAGCAGTTCGGAGATGCGATCCGGTGACACCGGCCGTGAGTACAGCCACCCCTGGCCGGTGTCGCAGCCGATCCGCCGCAGCCGGGTCGCCTGCGCCGACGTCTCCACGCACTCCGCGGTGACCGTGATTCCGAGGCGGTGGGCGAGCTGGATCATCGCCTCGACCACGACCTCGTCGGCCGGGTTCGGCGGGACGGCGCCCTCCTTGTCGCTCTCGTACTGGAAGCCCCGTACGAAGGAGCCGTCCAGCTTCAGCACCGACACCGGCAGCCGGCTGAGATACGCCAGGTTCGAGTAGCCCGTGCCGAAGTCGTCGATCGCGATGCCGACGCCCATGGCGCTGAGGGCCTGGAGCGCTTGCAGGGGGCGGCCCGCCGAGCCCATCACCGCGGACTCCGTGAGTTCCAGCTGGAGCAGATGGGGCGCGAGCCCGGTCTCGGCGAGCGTCTCGGCCACATCGGCCACCAGATCCGAGTCCCAGACCTGACGCACCGCCACATTGACGCTCACGAACAGCGGCGGCTCGTCCGGATGGTCCACCTGCCAGCGGCGCGCCTGGCGGCACGCGGTGCGCAGGATCCAGCGGCCCAGCGGCACGATCGAGCCGTCCTCCTCCGCCAGTCCGATGAACCGATTCGGCGTCAGCATGCCGAACTGGGGATGGTTCCAACGGATCAGGGCTTCGACACCGCGCAGCCGGCCGTCCTCCATGCCCACCAACGGCTGGTATTCGAGCACGAATTCGTCGCGTTCGATGGCGGGGCGGAGCGTGGAGGCGAGGGCCTGGCGGGTCATACGGTGGGCGTTGCGCTCCGGGTCGAAGAGCGTCCAGCGGGCCTTTCCGTCGGCCTTCGCCCAGTAGAGCGTGGTGTCGGCCGCCTGCATCAGGGCGGTGGCGGTGGTGTCGGCCGCGCGCCGCTCCACCACGCCGATCGAGGCCGACACCGACACCCGCTGACCGGCGAGGTCGAACGGTGCCTGCACCGCCTCCAGCACCGCCTCGGCCAGATCGGCGAGTTGCTCCGTGCCCGTCGAGTCCTCCACCAGCAGGGCGAACTCGTCGCCGCCGAGTCTCGCCACCAGCGGGGCGCTCGTCCGGGCGTAACCCGCCGCGTCGGCGCAGCGCGTGAGGCGTTCGGCCACGGCGGCCAGCAGCCGGTCGCCGACGCGATGGCCGAGCGTGTCGTTGACGGCCTTGAAGCCGTCCAGGTCGAGATAGCACAGGCCGATCCGGCCGGTGCCGCTCTCCTCGTACGACTCCGCCTCCAGCGTGGCCGTCAGCCGTTCGAAGAACAGGGTGCGGTTGGGCAGCCGGGTCACCGGGTCGTGCATCTGCAAGTGACGTAGCCGGCCCTGGAGTTCACGGTGGGCGCTGATGTCGGTCAGCGACAGCAGTACGCCCTCGTCGTGGGCGGCCAGCGGCGAGACGGTGACCTGGACCCAGACCGACTGCCCGTCGGGGCTCTTCAGACGGCGCGTACAGCGCAGTCTGGCCTCCCGGCCGCGCAGCACCTCGCGGTACGCGTGCCAGGTGCGGGCGTCGGACGCCAGGTCCACCAGATCGGCGGCGAGGCGGCCGGCCAACTCGTCGGGGGCGCTGCCGAACAGGGCGCCGAACCCGTCGTTCGCGCTGACCACCAGCCCCTCGCGGTCGACGACCGCCATGGCCAGAGGCGCAGCCGTGAAGACGGAGTGGTACGCAGGCGGCTCCGTACGAGTCGTCAGCGACTCGGTACGAGGAGACGCATAGTCATTACTCTCTGTTACGGCGCCCCGGTCGAGGTCTGCCGTGGGCGCCGGCCCTTCGGACGTTCCGCTCACCGCTCGCTCCCGCAGTGCACTCGATCTCTGTCCGTGCAGGAAAGTGTGCCGATCATAGAGGCAGACCCAAGGGCCTTCCACCCCACGTCCAGTGTCCCCGATCGAGGGGCCCTTCTGGCAGATCGTTTCTGCCCGCAGCTGGACGGGTTGTTGGGGCCCCCGACCGCTTGTGACGTTCCGTGAGCGTTTCGGGGGTGTCGACTCTGATCGGGTCTTCTGCCCGACTCACTCATCTGGGGCAGGCGAACAGGGCGTAATACGACAAACTGACACAGGCTGGGTGCGGTGTCCCGAGTGCCGCCCCCGGAGGTCCCTGTGCCGCGTCAGTCCCCCCTCAAGGAGTTCAGGGGTTCCCGACTGCGCAGCACCGCCGCCGTGTTCACCACCCTGTCGGCGCTCGCCGCGACCTCGCTGGTGACCGGGCCGTCGATCGCCGAACCGTTCTCAGCGGTGCCGTGCGCGCTGCAGCGCACCGACGCCCATCACTCGGAGGGCCTCGACACCTGGAACGCCGCATATCCGCGGCCGACCCGCGCGTTGAAGGCCGTCATGATCTTCCTGTCCTTCCCGGACGCCGTCCCGCGGACCACACCCGCACAGTTGACCGCCGACCACTTCCCGGCCACCAGTCGCTACTTCGAACGTGCCTCCTACGGCAGGTTCACCCTCCATCCGCACGCGCTGCGGCACTGGATCCGGATGCCGGAGCCGTCCACGGCGTACGCGATGAAACGGGACTGGGGCGCCGAGCACCGGGCCGCCTATCTGCACGACGCACTCGCCGTCGCCGACCCGCAGGTCGACTTCTCCCGCTACGACATCGTCTACTTCGTGGCCGATCCGGACGCGCCCGGCGTGGACTCGGACGCGACGAAGGTCGTCAACCTGGACACCCCGCTCAGGGCCGACGGCACGGACATCCGCCGGGTCGTCACCGTCTTCGAGAAACACCCGCCGGACCGGCTCGTACTGGCCCATGAGACCGGACACGTCTTCGACCTGCCGGATCTGTACCACCGGCCGGACGACGGCAAGGGCGACTGGGACACGTACGTCGGGGACTGGGATCTGATGGGCAGCCAGTTCGGGCTGGCTCCGGACCTCTTCGGCTGGCACAAGTGGAAGCTGGGCTGGCTGGACCCCCGGCAGGTGGTGTGCGTGCGCGAGGCCGGCGTCACGCGGCTCACCCTGGAGCCGCTGGGTGCCGGGCCGGGGATTCCGGTCAGGGGCGCGGCGGGGCCGCCGGCCTTCGGGTTCGGGCACGGCGCGAAGCTCGCGGTGGTGCGGACCGGGCACGACAGTGTGCTCGCCTTCGAGGCGCGCGGGCCGATCGGCAACGACGCGGCGGCCTGCCGGTCGGGGATCCTCGTCTACCGGGTGCGGGGCGGCGCCCAGTCCGGCGGCGGCCCGATCGAGGTGATCGACGCCCACCCGCACACGGAGGCGTGCTGGGAGAACTCCGTCTACCCCCCTCTCGCCGACGCTCCCGTCTCCCTGGGTGAGACCTTCACGGTGCCAGGGGAGGGGATCAGGGTGGGGGTGGAGGGGCGGACGGTGTCGGGGGCTTGGACGGTGAAGATCACGGCCGGGGGCTGACTTCCCCGGCCTGCGGCCACGGCACCAGGGCGGTTTCTTGGAGCTGTGGCGGGTAAGGGCGCGGGTGGCGAGCCCGTGCCACGCCTCCGCGGCTGGGGTTGGCCTCTTCGCCCTGCGGCCACAACAGCCACCGGTGTAAGGGGGGTGTGGGTGGCGAAGCCCCCACAACGCGCGGCGAAGCCGCGCAAAAACGACGATGGCGAGACAGTTCGCGCTTTCCGCGAACAGGCCTCGCCATCGTCACAGTGCGCCGCCAGGGACTCGAACCCCGGACCCGCTGATTAAGAGTCAGCTGCTCTAACCAACTGAGCTAGCGGCGCCTGCTGACGTCGTAGACCTTAGCATCCTGATCGGCGGGAGGAAAAATCGATATGCGCACCGCCGCACGGGCGGCCCGTACGGCCGCCCAGAGCAGGATCTCGGGGCCCGGCAGCCAGGGATGGCGAGTGTCGGGGGCGACCAGCCAGCGGGAGTCGGGGGAGGCCGGCGGGGTGGTCGTGAGCAGGGGCGGGACGGTCACCGCGTCGCCCCTGCCGTGGCACAGCAGCGGCGGGATCGCCCCCGTACGGCCGAACTCCTCCCAGCGCAGCAGTGAGGGCAGCCGCTGGGCCGTGCCGGGCGCCGCGAACAGCAGCATCCGGCCCCGGAAGGTCGCCACCGGACCGGAACCCGGGCCCTCGTCCCACAGCCGGTCGACCATCCGGCGCGCGAAGACCGCCGGCGCGCTGACGACGTCGAAGGCCGAGCCGCACGGGAGCACCACCGGGGCGTCGGCGCGCTCCCTCCAGAGGGCGAGCGTGCTGCGCGGATACGTCCCTGCCGAGGCGAGCCAGGCGGCGCCGTCCGCGGTGACCCCGCTGACGTCGAAGCGGTCGGAGAACACGTCGGTGCGTTCGCTGCTCATGGCATCTATATCTACCGGCTGTGAACGCACCGCTCCCCACGGTTGCCGGAAACCGGGACAGAGGGGAGAGGGGAGGAGTATCTTGCCCGCCTGGCATATGCCAAAGCGAAGTGGGTCGTATTCACACCGCTCACACGGGGTCCGCGGAGCCCCGTCCCTCGGCCCCGCTCATCAGGTCCCGTCCGTACTCGACCATCTTCTTGGCATAGTCCTCGGTCCACTCGGCGCGTTCCGCGATGTCCGCCGGCGTCAGCCGGTCGAACCGCCGGGGGTCGGCCAGTTGCGCGGCCGCCATCGCCTGGAACTCCACCGCCCGGTCGGCCGCCGCGCGGAATGCCTGCGCCAGCTCCGTCGAGCGGGCCAGCAGCGCCCGCGGATCGTCGATCGACTCCAGGTCGAAGAAGTGCTCCGGGTCGGAGGCCGCCTCCGCGGGCTCGAAGAGCAGGGGCGCGGGGCGTAGCCGCGGTTCGTTCCGACGCGGCGTGGGCTCCGCCATGTCTTCTCCTCCTCGTACGTCGCGATCGACCCGTCCAGGACCGGGCCACCGTCCATTGTCCCGCGGCCACGCAAGTGGGCCGGGAACCCCGGGTCCCTCAAGGTCCGAACGGCACCCGATGTTCCCGGAGCCGCGCCGGCTCCGCGGTCACGGCTGCCGGCTCACCCGGTGCTCGGCCAGGCGCGCCAGTACCGCTTGGTTCGCCTCCCAGCCGTCGGGGCTGTATTCATTGGCCGCCTCCGGCGGCGTGCCGGGCTCCGGCCGGCGGGTTGGCGGGGCGGGGGTCGAGGGGAGTTGCTGGGTGTCCGGGGTCTCGGTCACGGCTGCCGGCTCACCCGGTGCTCGGCCAGGCGCGCCAGTACCGCTTGGTTCGCCTCCCAGCCGTCGGGGAACTTCACCAGGGTTCCCAGCTGCACCGGCTCCGTGGAGGGATAGTCGTCCAGGAGTTCGCTCACGCCTGCCCGGCAGACCACGATGCAGGCGTGGCGGTGGCGGGAGGTGAGGACGCACAGACGGCCCGTTTCCAGGTGGAAGGCGGTGGCGTCGGGGCGGCCGGAGAGGGGATGGAGGATGACCGTGACGTCGTACTCGCGGCCCTGGAGGCGGTTCGCCGTGTCGACCGTGACGTCCGTGACGCCCAGCTCCGCCAGTGCCGCCCGGACGGCCGCCGCCTGGTCGCGGTGGGCCGTGCCCACGGCGATCCGGTCGGGGGTCAGGGGCAGGGGCTCCTCGGGTGCGCGCTCCGACGTCGCCGCGCCGCCCCGGTCCACCAGCCGCCGTACGACCGTCGCGACCGCCCGCACCGCTTCGGGGTCGGTGCGCGGGGTGTGCCGGGCGGGCAGCTCCAGCAGGCCCCAGCCCCACTCGGCCGCCTCGTCGATCACCCGGTCGGGGCCGGAGCCGTCGGACGGCACGGCGAAGGCGAGACGGCGGTCGCCGTGGCCCGTGCCGCTACGGAAGGGCGTGTACGGGTAGAAGGCGTCCGAGACCAGGGGGGCCGCGGAGGCCGGGAGGCGCCAGGACACCGGCAGGCGGTGCTGCGGCAGTTCCGGGTTGTGGGCCAGAAGGGTGGTCACGGCGGAGGCCGAGGGGTCGTACGACAGCCCCGCCCACTGCTCGCTGCCCACGATGGAGAAGGGGTCGAGCTGACCCGGATCGCCCACGAACAGCGCCCGCTCGAACAGCCCCGCCACCGCGAGCAGCGCGTCCGAGCGCATCTGGTACGCCTCGTCCACGATGGCGTGCCGCCACGGCTCGTCGACCTTCACATGAGCCCACTTCGCGGCCGTGGAGATGACGACCGAGAGGCCGGTCAGATCGCCCGCCTTCGCCGACTTGCGGACGTTCGGCAGGTCGTCGAGCGCCTTGTCGTAGGGGTCCGTGTCGCTGCTGTGAAGGCGGCCGACGGCAAGTTCCCGGTTCTTCTCCGCGAGGCGCAGCACGAGGTCGTCGACCTGGGCGTTCGTCTGGGCGACGATCATCAACGGGCGCCCCGCGTCGGCCAGTTCGAGGGCCGCGCGGACGACGAGCGTGGACTTTCCGGCGCCGGGCGGCGAGTCGACGACCACGCCGCGGTGGGTGCCGTGCAGGGTGTCGCGCAGGATGGCGTCGGTGGCCTCCGCGGCCAGGGCGCCGGGGTCGAAGGCGGATGTCACAGCACGTCCTCCGAGGTCAGGGGATCGGCGGCCTCCGCAGCGGCCTCGCCCGGCGGTCCGCCATGGGTCCACGGCGTCTCCTGCGGGTCGGGCAGCTTCGGGCCGCCCCGCTGCTCGTGCTCGAAGAGGGTGAAGCAGAGTTGGTCGCCCTTCTCGGGCACCGACCCGGCCTCGGGCTCCTTGCCGCGCCCCATCTTGTCGACCACGCGCAGCACGAGCAGATCCTCCGCCTCCCACCCGACGAACTCCGCCGCCTGCGGCTTGCCGCCCAGCGAGCGGTACACCCTGACCCGCTCGCCCAGGTGTGGGCGGTCCTCCGTCCGCACGGTGACCAGGGGGCGCGGGCTGGGCCGCTTGCTCTCGCTGTACGCCATCACCACATCCGTCACCTCCCCGGCGAACGCCTCCCCGGACAGCCGCCGCCCCGCCATCACCAGCGGATCGTCAAGCGCCTCCTGGGCCTCCAGACGGGCCTGTTCGCGCTCGCGTGCGGCGAGCTTGTTGGCGGCGGTGACCGCGTCGTCGCGGCGCGGCTGCGGCGGTTCGCCCGCGACGATCCGGTCGCGGTGGGCGGTGAACGACCAGCGGTCGCGTGTCCACCGCTCCTCGACGTGCGCCCCGTCGGGCAGCGCCCGCAGCAGGTCGAGGCCCTGCCAGACCTTCTCCCAGGTGGGCAGGGTGCGGCTCAGCACCAGCTCGCGGATCTCCCGCTCGGCGGCGGTGAGTTCACCGAGCCGGTCGTCCGCCTCCGGACCGTCCTCGGCGGTGGCGAGGGCGGTACGCGCGCGGTCGTAGCGCTCGATCGCGGGCGCGAGCAGCTTGTTGTCGAACGCCGGGTCGGTGGCCGGTCCGGCAGGCGGGCACATCAGCTGGCCCTCGGGGTCGCGGGCGAGCTCGGCGTGCAGGGCGGCCTCGGCGCCCGTCGAGCCGTCCGGCGGGTCGATCCAGGCGAGCAGGGCGCCCAGGTGCTGGTCCTCCAGGGTGGACTGTCCGGTTGCCCAGTGCCGGGCCAGGAGGTCCGTCATCGCCGGCAGGAGGGAGGAGCCGGGGACGCGGGCGCGCTCCCCGAAGTGCGTCAGCCAGCGCCCGAGCAGCGGCACGCGTGGGGGCGCGGGGTACGGCGCCTCCGGGTCCTGCTCCGCCGTACGCCTGAAGCGCATGGAGCGGCCCAGCAGCCGTACGAAGTCGACGCCCGCTCGGCTCGGCACGATCAACTGCGGGGCGTCCGCGCACAGCTCGACCTCGACTTTGACCCGCTTGCCGGTCTCCGGGTCGGTCTCGTTGCGCTCGGCGGCCTCCACGTCCTCCGTGTACGCGTCGAGATACGGCAGGACGACGTCGGCCAGCTCGGCCAGGAACGTGAACCTGAGGTCACGGTCGCGCGGCTGCGGCACCGCCAGGAGGCGCGGCGCGTACCGGTCGGTGCCCACGAGCGCACCGAGCGGGGCGCCGGCCTCGCCCGCGGTGGTGAGCGGCACGAAGACGAGGGGCCGCTCGGACAGATGCCGGTGCCGGACGGTGGCGGCGGGCTGGGCTCGGCCGGTGCGACAGGCTTCCAGCCGGGCGAGCGTCGTGATCAGCGACACGGAGGCTCCTCCGAACAGGGGGCCGGGACCCCGTCGTGCGGGCCCCGGGCGTGGTGGGACGGCGCCGGAGCGGCCGCAGGCGGGAACGCCGTCAAGACCGGCCACCCCCCGTCGTGGCATCCACCGTGGCCAGCGGCCCGCGGTTCTGCAGCGCCTCCGCGCGCAGCCGGGCCGCCCTCCGCAGGGCCGTCACCGCTGGATCCTCCGGGTCTCCGGCTTCTCCCCGAGCCGCCGAAAGGACGTCCTCGACCGTCGTCAGACCGCCCAGTTCGGCACGGACCGAGCGGCCCAGGGACGTCACCGCGCCGGCCGCGCGGGAGCGGTCGCGGCAGTGGAAGGCCAGCTCGCAGGCGGACAGGCACTCGGGCGCGAACGCCGCCGGGACCGACTCGACGGCCGAGGTCAGCTCGTCGGAGGGCAGCTCCGGGGAGAAGCAGGTGCCCTCGGGGAGCGTGTCGGCGATGTCCTCGATGCGGGTGAGACGCGCCAGCTGGCGGCCGGTGACCGCGCGCTGCTTGCGCACGTCGACGGCCGAGGCGGTGGGCAGGTTGGAGAAGTCCTTCGGACAGACGAGGAGGATCCGGTGCCGTACCGCGGGGGCCGGATCGAGGCGGGCCGCGACCTCTTCGAGGGCGAGCACGTAGACGGCCGCCTGGCGTGCCGCCGCGCCCACCTTCGCCGGGTCCGCGGAACCGTCCAGCATCGGGAAGGACTTGATCTCCACGACCGTCCAGCTGCCGTCGGGATGCACCACCACGGCGTCCGGCTCCAGGAACGCGGGGGAGCCCGCGACGTCGAGCGCGAGCATCGGGTGGTCGAGGAGTGTCCAGGTTCCGGCGGCCGCGGTGGCCTCGCGCAGCGCCAGCGCCGTACGGGCCGCGCGGCCCTCGGGGCCGGTCGCGGCAAGGTCCGGCACCTGCGCGTCGGCGGGCGGTTCCGCGCGCCGGTCCAGCTTCTCGTGCACCAGCCGCAGCAGCTCCGCGCCGCCGTCCGCCTTGACCTTCGCCTCGAACGCGTTGCCCCGGGTGAACGCGAACTGCGACTGCCCGAAGGCCGACGGGGAACCCAGCGCGCTCGCCACCGCGGCCTTGTTCACCCCGGCGCCGTCCAGGATCGCGCGCCGTTTGCAACCGGGGTTGGCGGCGAGGGCGGCCAGGGCGCGCGCGTCCAGCGCCTTGGCCGGCAGGTCGGGACCGCGCAGCTCAGCGAGCCGCTGCCGGAGCGCCTTCCCCCGCGTCCGTGGGAGAGGCACCCGGCTCGGCTCCGGATCCGATCCGGGACTCGAGCTGCCGTGGAATTCGCTCACCCGCGGAAGTCTGGCATCCGGCACTGACAATTGAGGAACCTGCGACCTGAGAGCCACCCGCGCCGGAGGACAGCCGCTGCCTGACCGAGTCCGCGCCCCGCATGACGTACGGCGTCAGGAGCAGCCCGACGCCCATCACGGCCGCACCCGCGACCGCATCCAGGAAGTAGTGGTTCGCGGTCCCCAGGACCACCATCGTGGTCCCCAGCGGGTAGGCCACGGCGGCGACCTTCGTCGCAGGCGTCCGGCCGTACCGCCACAGCATGACCCCGCACCACAGCGCCCAGCCCACATGCAGGCTCGGCATGGCCGCGTACTGGTTCGTCATCCCCCCGAGACCGCGCGGGGCGCTGGCCTCGCTGCCCCACCAGCCGTACGAGCTGTACTGGGCCATGGTGTCCACGAAGCCATGGCCCGCGGACAGCAGCCGCGGCGGGCAGGTCGGCAGCAGGGTGAAGCCGATCAGGCCGAAGAAGGTGGACGTCATCAGCCAGGTGCGGGCCGCGCGGTAGTGCGCCGCGCGCGATCGGAACAGCCAGACCAGGATCGCCGGCGTGACCAGGTAGTGCAGCGACGCGTACCAGAAGTCGGCCGGGACGCCGAGCCACGCCTCGTGCGTGAAGAGCCGGTTGAGCGGGTGCTCGGCGTTGATGTGCAGGAACTTCTCGATGTGCAGGATCGCCACACCGTGGTCGACGGCGCTGGAGGTGTCACCGCGCGCGAGAAGGCGGCCGGCCGAGTAGCAGGCGTACACGAGCAGGATCAGCGGCAGCTCGGTCCACCAGCGCAGGCGGGTCCGCGGGGTTGCTGCCTCGATGCCCGGTGTCGTCTCGGTCTTCGGCATCCGATCGCCTCCCCCTTCGTTCTCGCCCGGCGCCCGGCGGTGCGGTCGTGCCACTTTACGGCGTATGTGCGCGCCCCTCTCGGGCGCCCCCGGCCCTCATAGACGCAGAGATCGCCCACCGGGTTGCCCGCAGCAGGCGTGCGCGATGATGGAGTGGTTCCGCCTGCGACTTCTCCTGGAAGGCCTCTCAGCTCATGGCACCGCGCATTCTGCTGGCCCGGCACGGACAGACCGAGTGGTCGTTGTCCGGCAAGCACACCGGCAGGACCGACGTGCCGCTCCTGGAGGAGGGCCGACGCGGCGCCAAGCTGCTCGGCGAGCGGCTGCAGCGGGCGCCGTTCGAAGGGCTTCCCGGGGTTGCCGTCCGCACCAGTCCGCTGGCACGCGCGCGTGAGACGTGCGAACTTGCCGGGTTCGGGGAGCGGGCGGGCGTGTGGGACACGCTGATGGAGTGGGACTACGGGGCGTACGAGGGCATGACGCCCGAGGAGATTCAGGGTGTGCGGCCGGGGTGGCTGATCTGGCGGGACGGGGTTCCGGAGGGTGAGGCGCTTGCCGACGTGGTGGGTCGGGCCGATGAGGTTGTGGCGTGGGCGCGGGGTGAGGACCGGGATGTGTTGGTTTTCGCCCACGGGCACATTTTGCGGGCGATCGGGGCTCGGTGGTTGGGGCTGCCGCTGGAGTTCGCCGCTCGGATCCGGCTGAATCCGACCTCGCTGTCGGTGTTGGGGTGGGCTTATGGCGAGCCTGCAATTGAGAGCTGGAACGATCTGGGGCACTTGACCGGGGAGTGAGCTGTGCCCGGCGGTGTCGCCGGCGGGCGGGGGTGTCGCCGGCCGGCGCTTGCCGGGTGCCGCTCTCTCTGGGACGGGTGCCGCCCCAGCGGCACGATTGCCCGCAGCTGCGTCGGCACGACTGCCTGTCGGCTACGCGCGCGTGCCCCCCGCTGCGGTCACGGCGTTCGGGGCTGGCTGGCGTGGCGTTCCAGGAAGCCCGATACGCCCGATGCCCTGCGGTGGGGGAGGAGGACCCTGGCCGTTCCTGCCAGCATCGTCTGGACTCGGGAGGACTGGACCTGGTCCAGGAGGTCCAGTACTCGCATGCCGGCTGCTGCCGCCTCGTCCGGGCGGCCGCCTCTTGCCAGGTCGTCCGCCAGTTCCGCGGTGTACAGGGCGATGTTGCGGGTGAAGTGCGGGTTCTGGAGCTGGGCCGCGCGGCGGGCGTGGCGGGCGGCGCGTGGCCAGTCGCCCAGCGTCGACCAGCACTGCGCCTCCAGGCCCTCCAGTTCGGCCTCCCCGTAGAAGCTCATCCACTCGGGGTCGGCGTCCGAGGGGCCTCGCTCGAAGAGGGTCTGCGCGCGGACGAGCGCCTGCTCGCAGGCGGTGCGGTCGGCGAGTCCCGCCCAGCCGCCCGCCTCGCGCAGCGCGAGCAGCGACATCAGGCGGGCGGAGCCCAGGGGGCGCGCGACGCGTTGCGCCGCCTGCGCGGCCCGGACCGCCTCGCGTGGGCGGCCGGCGTCGCGCGCGAGGAACGCCGTGTTGCAGAAGCCGTGCGCCTCCAGGGCGTCGTCGCCGGTCATCCGGGCGGTCGCGAGTGCCTCCGCGTAGTGCGAACGGGCATCGTCGAACCGCCCCGAGTCGTGCGCCAGCCAGCCCACGGAGATGGCGAGTTCACCGGCGCCCGAGTGGAGACGGTCGGCGGTCGTCTGCCGGGTCGCGCCGGCGTCCAGCAGCGCATAGGCGGCGCGCAACGGGGCCGACGCGCGCCGGTAGAGCCCGTCCGCGCCGTGCCGGTCGTCGAGCAGCCGGATTCTGCGTACGGCCTCTTCCAGCGCGTACGCGTCGTTCGCGCCGGGGCGGCGGACGGGACGCCCCGCTGCCGCGGCGTCGAGGGCGAGCCCGATCGGGCCCAGCGAGGCGGCGGCCACCGTGGCGCCACCGCCGGTCATGAATGCGCGACGCAGCACGTCGCTCTCCTCGTAGTTCTCGTGAAGCGCATGGCTCTCGTGATGCCCATGCGGGTCGTAAGGGACTCGCGGGCCGTAAGGGACTTGCGGGTCCGGGCCGTCCTGCGTTTCATACGGCTCGTACGCCCCCTGTGTCTCACCGGTGGGGTGCGCCCGGCGTCCGCGTACGGACGAGCGGGGCGCGAAGCCCAGGTCGGTGAGGGTGCGGCCGGGGAACATATGCAGGAACACCCGTTCGTATGCGTAGTTGGGGCAGCGGATCTCACCCGCCTCGACCCGGCCGACGTAGCGCGCGTCGCAGCTGACCCGCTCCCCGATCTCGCGCGCGGCCCGACGCACCACGGCGGCGAACTCGGCCGGCGAGCGCTGTCCGCGCAACTGCCGGAAGACGAGGTTCGGCCGCGGTGGCCTGGGGGGCGTGGGCTGGGACGAGGTCAGCTCTGACGACGTCATGGCCGGGTCCTCTCGTGCGAACCGTCGAACCATGCCGGATTCAGGGTGGGTTGTCCGTGTAGAGCCCTGTCTCCTGGCGGGGAAGAACGTACCTGCTGTGCCGGACCGCTCACGCTGTGTTTGGCTACAAACCGGATATCTCATACGGGATCTGCCATGAACTGCCATCCTTTGTGGCTGACTTCCGCCGTAGCCGTTGACGCGGCGCCGCGTTGAACTCTGCGGACCGGGAGCCGCCCGACTCCCGACCCGCTTCGTTCAAGGAGGGGTTCCGTGGTGGAGGCCGGGATGGAGACCAGCCAGAGAGTCGTTCCTCGTACGCCGCCCGCGACCGTGGCGCACGCCCAGGCCCCGGGGTGCGGCGGGCCGCCCCTCCCCGACGGTGCGTGCGACCTCGTCACCGTGCCCACGCGGCAGGGGCTGGAGGCCGTCGACATCCTGCGGCGCGGTGCGGGCGACGCGGTCGGCCCCGTCCTGCACGACGACGACTGCAACACCCTGGGCTTCGTGGTGCCGCCCGGCACGGCCGCCGCCTGGGATGTCCCGGGCAGCACCTGTACGGAGACCAACGGCCGCGGCCTGAGCCTGAACCCCGAGCCGCCCGTGGAGGGCTCGGACTGGCTGCTCCCGCCCGGCGAGGCCGACCTCGCGACCGACCCGGCGGTGCTGCGCGCCGCCCTGGGAGAAGCGGCACGGATCATCGAGGCCGCGGACAACTGCCGCTGACCTGGTCGCTTGCGTCACCCTGCGCGGGCGGGGCCGCCCCGGGCTGCCGATAATGGGGAAATGGGAAAGTCCAGGAACCCCCGGCGCGGCGGCGGCGGCGCCGAAGCGGTCGTCGAGGCCGTCGACGGCGGGCTCGCCGAGCTCATGCCCGACCGGGACCGGGCGCGGGCCTGGACGCTGCTGATCGACGGGGCGCCGCAGTCGCACGTGGATCTCGACGACCCCTCCTACCTCTCCTTCGAGTACCAGCGCCGGCTCGGCCACGTCATCGACCTCGTCGCGCCGGCCGGGAAGCCCGTGCACGCCGTGCACCTCGGCGGCGGAGCCCTCACCCTCGCCCGCTATGTCGCCGCCACCCGCCCCCGCTCCACCCAGCAGGCCGTCGAGCGGGACGCCGCGCTCGTCCAACTGGTCCGCCGCGAGCTGCCGTTGGATCCGAACGCCCGGGTCAGGGTGCGTTCCGTCGACGCCCGCGAAGGGCTCGCCAAGGTGCTCGACTGCTGGGCCGACCTCGTCATCGCCGATGTGTTCAGCGGGGCCCGCACTCCGGCCCACCTCACCTCGACCGAGTTCCTCGACGACGTCCGCCGGGTCCTGAAGCCGAGCGGTTGCTACGCCGCCAACGTCGCCGACGGGCCGCCGCTCGCCCATCTCCGCGGCCAGATCGCCACCGCCGCCGCCCGTTTTCCCGAACTCGCCCTGGTCGCCGACCCGACCGTGCTGCGCGGCAAGCGCTTCGGCAACGCGGTCCTCGTCGCCTCCGACGCCCCGCTGCCGATCGCCGAACTGACCCGCCGGGCCGCCTCCGACCCGCACCCCGGCCGGGTCGAACACGGCCGCGCGCTCCTCGACTTCACCGGCGGCGCGACTCCGGTGACGGACGAGGCGGCGATCGCCTCACCGGCGCCGCCGCCCTCGGTGTTCCGCTGACCAGCCGGCGTACCGGTAGTCCCCGGCTAATAGTTCCCGATCTCCACATGCGGCGGTCCGTCGTGCCAGGTGCAGATCACCGAGACCTTGTTCGTGCCCGAGGTGAACTCCACCCGGATCCAGGTCTCCGTCTTCCACGTCTGCATCGACCAGCCGGTGTCCGGGGTCGCCATGACGAGCGTCGCCGCGGTCCTGCCGAGGTCGAAGACCACCCGCCCGCCGTCGGTGTCGTAGGCCTTGACCTGGCCGGATGCCGTGGGGGTCGGGGTGGGGCTCGGTGGCGGTGCGGTCGACGTCGTGGGTGTCGGGGAGGGCTCGCGTGACGCGCTCTTCGACGGTGACGCCGACGGCCGTCTCGTCGACGACGCCAGCGGTTTCGACTCCTGTGTGGTCGCGTCCGCCGCCGTGATCGGCAGGGCGCGCGGCGGGTCGTACGCCGTGCCCGCCATCACCGTGTGGACACCCCACCACGACAGCGTGACCGCCGCGCCCGTGGCGAGCGACCAAGCAAGTACGTGTACGAGTCCTCTGCGCATCGCGGGCCATACTGCCTCACCCGTCCCACGGATGTCCCGTCCGTTGTCCACAAGTGCGGAGTTGTCCACAGGCTCCGATGCGGCTCTTGCGCATGGCGTACGGTGCCGCGCATGGCAAGTGTGCTCGTGGTCGAGGACGACCAGTTCGTACGCTCGGCGCTGATCCGGCACCTGACCGATGCCGCGCACACCGTGCGCAGTGTCGGGACGGCGCTGGAGGCGCTGCGCGAGGTCGCCCATTTCCGTTTCGACGTGGTGATTCTGGACCTGGGACTGCCCGACCTGGACGGCTCCGAGGCCCTGAAGATGCTGCGCGGCATCACCGACGTGCCTGTGATCATCGCCACCGCAAGGGACGACGAGACCGAGATCGTCCGGCTGCTCAACGCGGGCGCCGACGACTATCTGACCAAGCCCTTCTCCGTCGAGCACCTGTCCGCGCGGATGGCCGCGGTGCTACGACGGTCCCGGTCCGCACCCTCGGACGCCCCGCCGTCCACCGTCCTGCGTGTCGGCGGCCTCACCGTCGACCCGCTGCGCCGCCAGGCCGAACTGGACGGTGTCCGCCTCGACCTCACCCGCCGTGAGTTCGACCTGCTCGCCTTCCTGGCCGCCCGGCCGGGCGTCGTCGTCCCCCGCAAGGAACTCCTCGCCGAGGTGTGGCAGCAGTCCTACGGCGACGACCAGACCATCGACGTCCATCTGTCCTGGCTGCGGCGGAAGTTGGGCGAGACGGCGGCGCAGCCGCGCTATCTGCACACCCTGCGGGGCGTCGGCGTGAAGCTGGAGCCGCCCGCCACGGAGTCCGAGGGATCGGGGCCGCCGCGATGAGATGGGCACTGGTCAAGGTCTGTCTGGCGGTCACCGCGATGGTCGTGGTCGCCTTCGCGGTGCCGCTCGGGCTCGTCATCAAGGAGATGGCCCGGGACCGCGCGTTCTCCAACGCCGAGCGCCAGGCCGCCGCGGTCGCCCCGGCGCTGTCCATCACCACCGAGCGCGACCAGCTGGAGCGGGTCGTCGCCTCCGCGGGCTCGGACTCCGGGATGGCCGTGCACATACCCGCGGCCGCCGGGCAGTCCGCCGTCGACATCGGCCGGCAGCGCGCCGCCGGCGGGGACATCGCGACCGTGCGCAAGCTGGGCCGCGCCTCCACCACCGCGGTCTCCGGCGGCTCCACGCTGCTCCAGCCGGTCGCGCTGAGCTCCGGCGCGATAGCCGTAGTCGAGGTGTACGTCCCCGAGTCCGAGGTCAGTAACGGTGTGGGCACGGCGTGGGCGGTGCTCGCGGGGGTCGGTACAGCCCTGATCGTCGGGTCCGTCGCGGTCGCCGACCGGCTGGGCGTACGGATGGTGCAGCCCGCGCAGAAGCTGGTCGAGGGCGCGCACGAGCTGGGGGATGGGAAGCTGGGGGCGCGGGTGCCGGAGGAGGGGCCGACCGAACTGCGGCTGGCGGCGGTCGCGTTCAACTCCATGGCCGACCAGGTCGTACAACTCCTTGCCAACGAGCGGGAGTTGGCGGCGGACCTGTCCCACCGGCTGCGCACCCCGCTGACCGTGCTCCGCCTCAACGCGGCCTCGCTCGGCGACGGGCCGGCCGCCGAGCAGACCCGGGCCGCCGTCGCCCAGCTGGAGCGGGAGGTCGACACCATCATCCGCACGGCCCGGGACGCCAAGCCGCAGACCGCGGCGGCAGGTCCCGGCGCCGGATGCGACGCGGCCGAGGTGGTCCGTGAGCGGATGGCGTTCTGGTCGGCGCTCGCCGAGGACGAGGGCCGCAAGTGGCGGATGGCCGGTGCCGACCGGCCGGTGCGGATACCGGTGGCCCGGGCGGACCTCGCGGCCGCGCTGGACGCCCTGCTCGGCAACGTGTTCCGGCACACCGCCGAGGGCACGGCCTTCGCGGTCGACCTGCACAACGGCGAGGACGCGGTGATCGTGCTGGTCTCCGACGCCGGCCCCGGGATCCTGGACCCCGAGGCCGCCATGGCGCGCGGGCGGGGCTCCGGCAGTGACGGGTCCACCGGGCTCGGCCTGGACATCGTGCGCCGCCTCGCCGAGGCGACCGGCGGTGACGTGCGGATCGGGGCCTCGGTCCTTGGCGGGACCGAGGTGCGGATCTGGATCCAGCTGGACGGGCGGGAGCGGATACCCGGGCGGGGCCACCGCTCCGTCAGGCGACGCAGACAGAAGAAATTGGTCTCTACCTTTAACCGTCCCCGATCCCTTCCTTAAGCGCACCCTAAGATCCCCAACCCCCGTCCGGATCAGGAACTTTGCCCGATTCCGGCTCGCTAGCGTGCTGCCGCACCCGACCCCCGAACCATGAAGGCAGGCACGCGCATGAGCACGCACCGGCGCAGGATCAGTGGCAGGAACAAGGCGATCGGCGGAGCTGTCGCCGCGGCTGTGATCGGTGGCGGCGCACTCCTGCTCACCGGTACCGCACAGGCGGCCGGCGTGGCCGCCGCGTACACGAAGACCAGTGACTGGACGACGGGTTACACCGCGCAGTACGTCGTCACGAACAACACCGGCCAGCCGGAGAAGACCTGGAAGCTGGAGTTCGACCTGCCGTCCGGCGCCAAGCTGAGCTCGCTCTGGAACGCCGAGTCCGGTGTGAGCGGGCAGCACGTCACCGTGACCCCGGCCAAGTGGGACACCGACGGCCTCGCACCCGGCAAGTCCGTCACCGTCGGCTTCGTCGTCAACGGCACCGGCAACCCGAGCAGTTGTCTCGTCGACGGCGCCCAGTGCTCCGCGGACGACGGCCCGACGCCCGAGCCGAGCGGCCGCCCGACGCAGTCCGCGACACCGACGCCCACTCCCACCAGGACGCCGACCCCCACGGCCACCCCCACCCCGTCCCAGAGCCCCGGCACCGGAACCAAGGCGAGCGCCGGCTTCGCCCCCTACGTCGACACCTCGCTCTACCCCGCCTTCGACCTCCTCGCGAGCGCCGACGCGACCGGCGTGAAGAACTACAACCTCGCCTTCGTCACGGACGGCGGCGGCTGCACACCCAAGTGGGGCGGGGTGACCGACCTGGGCAGCGACGGGGTCGCATCCCAGATCGGCGCACTGCGCGCCAAGGGCGGCGACGTCCGCGTCTCCTTCGGCGGCGCCTCCGGTTCCGAACTGGCGACGACGTGCTCCTCGGCGGACGCGCTGGCCACGGCGTACGGCAAGGTCGTGGACCAGTTCAAGCTGACCAAGGTCGACTTCGACGTCGAGGGCGGCGCGCTGCCCAACACCACGGCGAACACCAACCGCGCGAAGGCGATAGCCAAGCTCCAGGCGGCCCACCCCGACCTGGACGTCTCCTTCACTCTCCCGGTCATGCCCGAGGGCCTCACCCAGGACGGCGTGAACCTCCTCTCCAACGCCAAGTCCAACGGCGCGAAGATCAACACCGTCAACATCATGGCGATGGACTACGGCGCCTCCTACAGCGGCGACATGGGCACCTACGCCGAGCAGGCGGCCACCGCCACACAGGCGCAGGTCAAGAGCGTGCTCGGCCTCTCCGACACCGCGGCCTGGAAGACGGTCGCCGTCACCCCGATGATCGGCGTCAACGACGTCTCGTCCGAGATCTTCAAGGTCGACGACGCCACGCAGCTGGTGAACTTCGCCGGCTCCAAGGGCCTCGGCGGCCTCTCGATGTGGTCGGCCACCCGCGACAAGCAGTGCGACGGCGGCACCAAGCCCACCGCCGACGCCACCTGCAGCTCGATCACCCAGGACAAGTCCGCCTTCTCGAAGGCGTTCGCCGCCTTCAACTGACCACCACGCAACGGGGGCGACGCGCCCCGGCCGGACCTCCCCCCACCCGGCAGGGGCGCGCATGCTTGGGCTGGACTGCTTGCAGCCGTGGCCGAGACGGCACTGCAGGGACATCAGGTGAACTCGACACCATGGGGGACACGGTGTCGCCCGCGCCCTGCGTCGCGCAGGCCGTGCTCGGTGGCTTCGAGGCCCCGGGCGGTCGCCCGAAGCGACGCGGACGCGCATCTGGGACGTCGTTTCCGCACACGTGAGGCTCAACGGGCACGGCGATCGAGACGCCGCACCCGTCGGTCAGTCGGTCGGCAGCGGCGGCAGGGAGCCCGTCCGAGCCGCCTCCCCGTACCAGAGCGCACTCGACTTCGGCGTACGAGTAAGGGTGGCGTAGTCGACATACACCGCCCCGAAACGCTTCTCGTAGCCGTACGCCCATTCGAAGTTGTCCATCAGGGACCACAGGTAGTAGCCGCGCACGTCCGCGCCGTCCGTGATCGCCCGCCGTACCGCCGCGAGGTGTTTCTGCAGGTAGGCGATGCGCTCGGGGTCGTGGACGCGGCCGTCGGGGTCGGGCTTGTCGTCGTAGGCCGCGCCGTTCTCCGTGATGTACAACGGCAGTCCGGGTGCCTCCCGCGAGTACCGCATGATCAGCTCGTGCAGGCCCGTCGGGTCGATCGTCCAGCCCATCTCGGTGCGCTCGCCCGGGGTCTGGTGGAAGGCGGCGTCGTCCGCGCCCGGCCAGGGGGAGTGGGAGCTGGCGCCGTGGCCGTCGGCGCGCGGGCCGCTCGCGTCCGCGTCGGTCGCCGAGACCAGCGCGGGCGTGTAGTAGTTGAGGCCGAGCGCGTCCAGCGGCTGGTTGATCGCACGCAGGTCGCCGTCGAGGACGTACGACCAGTCGGTGATCAGCTCGGTCGCCGCGAGCAGCGACTCCGGGTACGCCCCGTGCAGGATCGGGCCGTGGAAGACGCCGTTGGCCAGGTCGTCGATCTTCCGCACCACGGCCAGATCCGCCGGGTCCCGCGGCGAAAGCGGCCTGACCACCGCGGAGTTGAGGCTGAGCGCGACCGAGTTGCGGGCCGGCATCACCGACCGCAGGGCCGAAGTGCCCAGCCCGTGCGCCAGGTTCAGGTGGTGGGCGGCCCTCAGCGAGGCCTCCGGGTCCGTCCGGCCCGGTGCGTGCACCCCGGATCCGTAGCCCAGAAAGGCGCTGCACCACGGCTCGTTGAGCGTGATCCACTGCTCCACCCGGTCGCCCAGCGCCTCGCCCACGATCTGCGCGTACTCGGCGAACCTGAGCGCTGTGTCCCGCTCCGGCCAGCCGCCCGCGTCCTCCAGCTCCTGCGGCAGATCCCAGTGGTAGAGGGTGACGGCCGGCTTGATGCCGTGCTCGAGCAGCTCGTCGACCAGCCGCCGGTAGAAGTCCAGGCCCACCTGCACGGCCGGACCCCGTCCCGTCGGCTGCACCCGCGACCAGGAGATCGAGAAGCGGTACGCCGACAGGCCCAGCTCGGCCATGAGCGCGACGTCTTCGCGGTACCGGTGGTAGTGGTCGACAGCGATGTCACCGTGATCGCCGCCGGCGGTCTTGCCCGGCGTATGACTGAAGGTGTCCCAGATCGAGGGCGTACGGCCGTCCTCCCGCACCGCCCCCTCGATCTGGTACGCGGAGGTCGCGGCACCCCAGAGGAAGGCGGGGGGAAAGGTCACCGGGGTCGCCGGCTGTGCGGACTCAGGCATGGAAGCGCTCCCATAAGTGGTCGTTCAGACCGAAGAGTTGGAGGGGAGGGGTGGGGGAGGACAGCGGGAGGACAGAAAGAGGAGAAGGAGAGGAGAGGGGCCGAGGCGGCGCTGACCCGGCCCCGAGGGCGCGTACGACGATGGACGACGAAACCGGAATGACGAGCCGTCAGCCCTTGATCGCGCCCTGCATGATGCCGCCCACGATCTGCTTGCCGAACAGGATGAACGCGATCAGCAGCGGCAGCGTGCCCAGCAGCGCACCCGCCATGATCACCGCCTGGTCGGGGACGTAACCGGTGCCGAGCGAGTTGAGGGCGACCTGCACGGTCGGGTTCTGCTGGTTGAGGGCGATGATCGGCCACAGGAAGTCGTTCCAGGCGAACACGAACGTCAGCAGGCCGAGCACGGCCATCGCGGGGCGCGCCGCGGGGAAGACCACGTGCCAGACGACTCTCAGGCTGCTCGCGCCGTCCACCCGGGCCGCCTCGATCAGCTCGGTGGGCAGCGCCTGCACCAGGTACTGCCGCATGAAGAACGTGCCGAAGGCCGTCACCAGCGTCGGCAGGATGACCGTCTGCAGCTGGTTCGACCAGCCCAGGTGGCTCATCCACAGGTACAGCGGTACGACGGCCAGCTGCGGCGGGATCATCATCGTGCCGATGGTCAGCAGCAGCAGGACGCTGGAGAACCTGAACCGCAGCTTGGCGAAGGCGAACCCGGCGAGCGTGGAGAACAGCACCGTGGCGACGGTGATGGTGCCCGCCACGACCGTGCTGTTGAACATCGCGGTGCCCATGCCGGCCTGGTCCCAGGCGGCCTGCAGGTTCTTGAACAGGTTCCCGCCGAACCACAGCGGCGGCGGAGTCTGGGCCAGCCGGCGGTCGGTGCGGGAGGCCGCGACCGCCGTCCACACCAGGGGGGCCAGCGAGAGCAGTGCGAAGACGCTCAGTACGAGGTACGTCACCGGGCCCGCGTGCAGCTGTTTGCCCGCGCCCATCACCCGACGGGAACGGTCCTTCTTCGGCCGCGCCTGAGGCAAGGCCAGTTCACTGGTGGTCATAGGGATTTCCTCAGGCGTCGGGTGAACAGCATGTTGATCACGGCGACGATCAGCAGGATCAGGAACATCGACCAGGCGATCGCGGACGCCTTGCCGAGGTTGCCGATGATCCAGCCCTGGTCGTACATGTACAGGCCGAGCGTCTGGTACTGGTGCTCGGAGCCGCCCTTGGAGCCGCTGACCCCGCCGAACAGCAGGGGCTCACCGAAGAGCTGGGTCGCGCCGATCGTGGAGACCACCACCGTGAACAGGATGGTGGGCCTGAGCTGCGGGATCGTCACGTGCCGGAACTGCTGCCAGCGGTTGGCGCCGTCGAGCGCCGCCGACTCGTACAGGTCGATCGGGATCGCCTGCATCGCCGCCAGGTAGATCAGCGCGTTGTAACCGGTCCACCGCCAGATCACGATCGACGACACCGCGAACTGCGAACCCCAGTCGGACTCACGCCAGTTGACCGGGCCGATCCCCACGAAGTGCAGGAACCAGTTGATCATGCCGCCGTCCCACGAGTACAGCAGCGTGAAGACGAGGGTCGCCGCCGCCACAGAGGTGGCGTACGGGGTGAGCATCACGACCCGCCAGATCGTCGAGCCGCGCAGCTTGTAGTTCAGCAGGTGCGCGAGGCCGAGCGCCGCCAGCAGCTGCGGCACGGTCGAGATCACACCGATGGTGAAGGTGTTCTTCAGGGCGTTCCAGAAGAAGTCCGAGCTGAGCAGGTTCTTGTAGTTGTCCAGGCCCGCCCAGGTCTGGGTGTCCAGCGAGGACAGCTGCACGTTGTGCAGCGAGTACCAGGCCGTGTACAGCAGCGGGATCAGCGAGAACGCGCCGAAGATGATGAAGAAGGGGGCGATGAACGCGTACGGGGACGCCTTCATGTCCCAGCGGTACAGCCGGCTGCGCCAGGAGTCGGCGGCCGGGGGTGGCGTACCGCGACCTTGAGCGCCCCGGGCCGCGCCCGGCGGGGTGCCGGGCGCGGCCTCGGCGCTCGACGCGGGATGCGCGAGTGCCTGCTTGGAGCTGCTCACTGGCCGAGCACGTCCTTGATCTCGTTCTTGGCCGCGTCCCAGCCCTGCGAGGGGGTCTTGCCCTTCTGCTCGACCTGGAGGATGCCCACGTCGGTGATGGCGGTGTTGATCGGCTGGTCCTTGATCCCGAAGTACTGGCTCGGGATGGTCTTCGCGGAGTCGGCGAAGATCTGGGTGATCGGCGCGTTCGAGAAGTAGGCCGTGGTGTCCGCGGCCGGCTTCAGGGTCGAGTACGCCGACGGGGTCGACGGGAAGCTGGCCTGCTTGGCGAAGACCTTCGCCTGCTGCTCGGGCGCGGTCAGCCACTTGGCCAGGGCGATGGCCTCCTTCTGGTGCTTGCCCGCCGTCGGCACGCCGAGGAAGGAGCCGCCCCAGTTGGACGCGGTCGGGGCCGCCGCGACGTCCCAGTTGCCCTTGCCGGAGTCACCGGACTTCTGCTCGATGTAGCCGATCATCCAGGCCGGGCAGGCCACCGTGGCGAAGGTGCCGTTGGCGTAGCCCTGGTCCCACGGCTTGTCGAACTGCTTCAGCTTCGCCGACATGTTGCTGGTCGCCACCGACATCGCGACGTCCCAGGCCTTCTTCACGCCGTCGGACTTGTCCCAGACGACCTGGCCGCTGCTCTTGTCGTAGTAACGCTCGCTCGCGCCGCCGAGGGCCGCGTTGTAGACGGAGGAGGCCGAGTCCACGAACTTGGTGCCCTTGGGCGCCTTCTTCATGTACTCCTTGCCCACGTCCACGTACTTGGCCCAGTCGCCCTTCCACTGTGCGGCGAGCTTGGTGCGGTCCGTCTCCAGACCGGCCTTCTTGAACAGGTCCTTGCGGTAACAGATCGCCATCGGGCCGACGTCCGTGCCGAGGCCGATCAGCTTGCCGTCCTTGGTGGTGGCCTGGGCGTTCTTCCAGTCCAGCCACTGGGATTTGTCGACCTCCTTGCCGAGGTCGACGAACTTGCTGCCCTGCGTCTGCACGGCCTCGGTGATGTTGCCGACCTCGATCGCCTGGATGTCGTCGGTGCCGGAGCCCGCCTGCAGCCGGGTGAGGACCTTCGGCCAGTAGACGTCGGTACGGGTGGTGACGTTCTCCTTGATGCTGATGTCCGGGTGCAGCTTCATGTACTCGTCGTAGAGGCCGGCCTGCTTGTAGCCGAACACACCGAAGGTGCCGACGGTCAGCGTGGTCTTGCCCTTGGCGTTGCCTCCGCCGTCGTTCGACGAGCTGTTGTCCGAGTCGCTGGAGCAGCCGGCCAACAGCCCCGTGGCCAGCGCGGCGACGGCCGTGAGAGCCATCAGCCGACGGGACCGTCGGGTACTCGTGCCCATGTGCGTCCTCCTGTTGCCTGACGTGCCGACCCCCCGGCCAACTGCATTGTTGGGCCCGTTCTACACGCTGCGGCTCGGGCGGGGAACGTGCGGGATGTGTATGTGTCAGGTACTGTGGGAGCGCTCCCACAAGTGATGTGTTGAAGGTTCGCCGGTTCGGGCGGGGGTGTCAAGGGAGTCGGCGTGGCGAGATGTGTTCAGTTATCGGGACGTTAACTGGACGGAATGAGTCCGGTGCCTGTCGGGTATTTCAGCCCGTCCGGTGTTTCGAGGACGAGGCCGTTCAGGCCGAACGGGTGTCCGGGGCGGAGGCCCCAGCGACGTTCACTGGTCCGGCGGGGCTGTTACATTCCAGGCCAACAAGGGTTCAGCGGAGGGAGGCGGAGCCAAATGCGGAGCCGGAGCGGTGGTCGGCCCACCCTCGAAGAGGTCGCCGCGCGGGCGGGCGTGGGCCGCGGCACGGTCTCCCGCGTGATCAACGGCTCGCCCCGGGTCAGCGACGCGACCCGCGCGGCGGTCGAGGCGGCGGTGGCCGAACTCGGCTACGTCCCCAACACGGCCGCTCGCGCCCTCGCGGCCAACCGCACCGACGCGATCGCCCTGGTCGTTCCGGAGCCGGAGACCCGGTTCTTCGCGGAGCCGTACTTCTCGGACATGCTGAAGGGTGTCGGTGCCGAGCTGTCCGACACGGAGATGCAGCTCCTGCTGATCTTCGCGGGCGGCGACCGCGAGCGCCGCCGCCTCGCGCAGTACCTCGCCGCCCACCGCGTGGACGGCGTGCTGCTGGTCTCGGTGCACGCGGACGACCCGCTCCCCGACCTGCTCGCCCAGCTGGAGATCCCCGCCGTGATCAGCGGCCCCCGGTCCGCGGCGGAGACCCTGACCTCGGTGGACTCGGACAACTACGGCGGCGGCCGCTCGGCGGTGGAGCACCTGCTCTCCCGGGGCCGTCGCAAGATAGCCCACATCACCGGCCGCCTCGACGTCTACGGCGCCCAGCGTCGCGTCGACGGCTACCGCGACGCGCTGCGCGACGCGGGCCAGGAGGCCGACGAACTCCTCATCGAACCGGGCGACTTCACCGAGGAGGGCGGCCGTCGGGCCATGACGAAACTGCTCGGCCGCCGCCCGGACCTGGACGCGGTCTTCGCGGGCTCCGACGTGATGGCGGCCGGCGCCCGCCAGGTCCTGCGCGAGGAGGGCCGCCGCATCCCCGACGACGTGGCGCTCGTCGGCTACGACGACTCGGCCATCGCCCGCCACATGGACCCGCCCCTCACCAGCGTCCGCCAGCCCATAGAGGAGATGGGCCGCCGCATGATCGACCTCCTCCTCGGCGAGATCGCCGACCGCCGCCCGGCCGTCTCCCGCGACCTCGAACGCCGCCAGGTGGTCCTGGCGACGGAACTGGTGACGCGTACGTCTTCCTGATCACCGAGGGGGCCGTACGGCGTCCCCGGCCGGCAGGACGAAGGCTGCGCCGACCGCAGCCGCGGGGCGGGCAGGGGCCGGTCGAGGTTGCGTGTTTCTGCGGTGAAGCGGTCGGCGGTCGCAGGGGTGGGCAGGGGCCGTTGGGGGTTGCGCGTCTTCACGGTGGAGGCGGCCGGCAGCCATGGCGGCGGCGGAGCCCGTAGAGGCCGCGCGCCTCCACCGCGAAGTGGCCGGCAGCCACAGGGCCTGCGGAGGGCCGCCCATGCTCCGCGCCTCACAGCGAAGTGGGCCGGCGAGCCGTGACGGCAGCACACGACCCCGCGGTGCCTGCCGGATCGCGTCCCGCGGGCACGGTCCGGCACCATCGCTGCCCGGGACGCCACCACGGCGGCCTCCAGGTGCGCCCCCGCGTCGGGCTCCCGGTGCTCGAAAACAACGGCCTCCATCCGCCCGGGAACGCATGCTGACACCCATGACTCCCCACCCCCTGCTGGACGCCCGCGAGGTTCCCGCCGTCGAGCCGTATCTCCACGCCGTGGGCGAGGTGTTCCGTGCCTTCCGGGACCAGGACTCGGGCTGTGTGTCGTACGGGGTCCTTCTCCCGGACGGCGACCGCTGGTTCGTCAAGGAGGGGGTGACGGACCGGGCGCAGCGGTCCCTGGACCGGGCCTGGGCCTTTCACCGGGCGGTACGCCACCCGGTGATCGTCCCCCAGCTCCACCGCATCGGTGTACGAGGCAGCAGTCGTACCGCGACGGTGATGCCCTGGCACGGGGGAGAGCCCCTGTACGGCCCCACCGCCCGCTCCCGCTTCCGCGCCCTCCCGATCCCCCGCGTCCTCCGTGCGCTGGACCGCGTCCTCGACGCCCACCTGGCCGTGGAGGCGGCCGGCCACGTCGCGGTCGACCTCTACGACGGCGCCCTCCTCCACGACTTCGACGCCGACGATCTCCACCTCATCGACCTCGACGAATACCGCCCTGGCCCCTTCGTCCTGACGGCGGCCCGCCTCCCCGGCTCCCGCCGCTTCATGGCCCCGGAGGAGTGGAGACGGGGTTCGGTCATCGACATCCGCACCACCGTCCATGTCCTCGCCCGCACGGTCCGCCTCCTCCTGGACGCCGGTGACGACGAGCTCGCCTGGCGGGGTACGGCGGCACAGCTGGCGGTGGTGGAGCGGGGGACGCGGGCGGATCCGGGCGAACGGTTCGCGGGCGTACGGGAGTTGGCGGCGGCGTGGCGGGCGGCGACGTCAGCGGGGTAGCGGGAGCCGCCACCGGCGCTCGCCGTCCTGCTCCTCGTCCGTCGGGATGAGCCCGGCCGCGCGGGCCACCGCCGCGGAGGCGAGGCCACGCCCCTGCCAGGGGGTGCCCACGACCCAGGCGATCTCGGCGACCTCCCCGGTGGCGGTGGCCTGGACGGTCCCCACCAGCCGCGACTCCGCCCTCTCCCGCAGCACCCGGTTGCACCAGGAGGCGGAGGTGTCGGGGCAGCCGGCCACGAGCCGCTCGTAGCGGACGCGCAGGGCCGCGGGGGACAAGGGGCTACCGCCGATGAACGTGTGCAAAGCCGGGTCGGAGAGGACTTCGGTCATCTCGGCGGCGTGCGAGACGCGGAGGGGGAGGAGGTCGAGCCTCGGGGTGCTGATACCGGCGGCGTACACGGGGCGCCTCCCGGGAAACGAATCAGCCGGTGACCCTTCTCAGGGTCACCGGCTGATTACTCAGGGTGAGTGACGGGACTCGAACCCGCGACATCCTGGACCACAACCAGGTGCTCTACCAGCTGAGCTACACCCACCACGACCGGCGGTCTACTTCGTGGTTTTCCGACCGGCCGAGAAAAAGTGTACAGGGTCCGAAGGGGTGCTCGCGCACGCCTTTTGCGACGCCCGCTCAGGTTCCTTGCTCCGCAGGCAGGACGTGCTTCGCGGCGATCGACCTGGCGGTGTCGGAGTCGGGGCCGGGCTGCGGCACGAAGATCGCCTCGCGGTAGTAGCGCAGCTCCGCGATGGACTCGCGGATGTCGGCGAGGGCGCGGTGGTTGCCGTTCTTCTCGGGGCTGTTGAAGTAGGCCCGCGGGTACCAGCGCCGCGCCAGCTCCTTGACGCTCGACACGTCGACGATCCGGTAGTGGAGATAGTCCTCCAGCGTCGGCATGTCGCGGAGCAGGAAGCCGCGGTCGGTGCCGACCGAGTTGCCGCACAGCGGGGCCTTGCCGGGTTCCTTGACGTGTGCGCGGACGTAGGCGAGGACCTGTTCCTCCGCGTCGGCCAGCGTCGTGCCGCCGGCGAGTTCGTCCAGCAGCCCGGACGCGGTGTGCATCTGACGCACCACCTCCGGCATCGTCTCCAGTGCCTTGGACGGCGGACGGATGACGATGTCGACACCCTCGCCGAGGATGTTCAGCTCGGAGTCGGTGACGAGGGCGGCCACCTCGATGAGAGCGTCGTCGGACAGCGAGAGGCCGGTCATCTCGCAGTCGATCCACACCATGCGATCGTTCATGCGACCACCCTAAGGCTGGCGCCCGCAAAATCGGCCCCTCCGGTGTTCGAGGAGCAGGAGTACGGGGGGAGGGGGTGGGTGGCCTCGGTCACCCACCCCCTCCTCGCCGTCACGTACCGCTGCGCTGCCCCGGCAGGCTCGCCCGGCTCGTCACATAGGCCTCGCGGCCGTTCTCGGCCGCGGCGGAAAGTGACGCACCCGACCCGACGGCACTCGCCGCGGCGCGGCGGCTCTGCAGCGGAACCGGCCCCTCCGGGTGGAGCAGGGGCGCGGGCCCCGGCGCCCCGGCGGTGCCCTCCACGTCGGCCGGCTTGTCACTCTGCGGACGGCGAGCGCGGTACGCGGCGCGGTAGGCCGCCGGAGACGACCCCAGCTGACGGCGGAAGTGACCGCGCAGGGCCACCGGCGAGCGGAAGCCGCAGCGGCCCGCGACCTCGTCCACCGAGTAGTCCGACGTCTCCAGCAGCCGCTGCGCCTGCAGCACCCGCTGGGTGATCAGCCACTGGAGCGGGGCGCTGCCCGTGAGCGAGCGGAACCGGCGGTCGAAGGTGCGCCGACTCATGTACGCACGCGCGGCGAGGGTCTCCACGTCGAACTGCTCGTGGAGGTGCTCCAGCGCCCAGGCGACGACCTCTGCGAGCGGGTCGGCGCCGATCTCCTCTGGTAAAGACCGATCGAGGTAGCGCTCCTGACCGCCCGACCGGCGCGGCGGCACGACCAGACGCCGGGCCAGTGCGCCCGCCGCCTCGTTGCCGTGGTCCGTCCGCACGATGTGGAGACAGAGATCGATTCCGGCCGCCGTACCGGCGGACGTCAGCACATCGCCGTCGTCGACGAAGAGCTCTCTCGGATCGACGTGCACCGACGGGTAGCGCTTGGCCAGCGTCGGTGCGTACATCCAGTGTGTGGTCGCGGGGCGGCCGTCCAGCAGGCCCGCCGCAGCCAGCACGAAGGCGCCGGTGCACAGCCCGACTATGCGGGCGCCTTCCTCGTGCGCCCGGCGCAGCGCGTCGAGCGCCTCCTCCGGCGGCGGAGACGTGATCGAGCGCCAGGCCGGCACGACGACCGTGCCGGCGCGCGATATCGCCTCCAGGCCATGTGGCGCGGTGAGTTCCAGGCCCCCTGTGGTCCGCAGCGGGCCTTCCTCGCCGCCGCACACCAGCAGTCGGTAGCGCGGGACGCCGGCGTCCTGGCGGTCGATCCCGAAGACCGACAGCGGTATGGAACTCTCGAAGATGGGGCCGCCGCTGAACAGCAGCACCGCGACGATCTCCTTGCGGCGTCGCCCGGAAAGCTTCCGGGCCGCGGCTTCCGGCGCGGCAGTGGAGTCGTGGCTCATACTGCTAAGCCCCCCTCGGTGGTCGCGGCTCCTCGGTTGTGTCGCTCCTGCACGTTTCCCCTCGGTCCTGCACGAGTCCCCCGCCGTAAGACGTCAAGATCGAATCTACTGTGTCGCACGGTGCCGGTGTGACCAGTTCGCCAACCGGCACATTGTCGACATGGCAACTTGGCGTGAAGCATTCGATCACGAAGCGTTGCACTCACGGGCCGTGCAGGGAAGTGCGCCTTGTCGCAGTGGCCAATCCACGTAGGGTACGCGGGGCCCCCGAGCCCCTTTCTCTGCAGGTGGAACGGGGGTTGGGGGGTGGTCGGGGCAAGGGGTGCGCAGGGTCCGGAAGTTGGCTGAAAAGCATCGGACGCGTGCGCGGAAACCGGTCAGCCGACCGGTGTACTTCCCCCAGTGTGACGCCTGCCTCTGTGAGCACCCGTGCCGCTCCTGTGATGGCGGCCCCGACGGGACGTGTGGTCCTCGCTCGGCGGGCGGGCCGCCACCCGTTCGGACTGGCGCAGCAGCAGCCGGCACACCGCGGTGACGGCGGCGAGGCCGAACGCGGTGCCCGCGGCGCCGGCGAGCGAGGTGCCGTACCAGAGAAGGACCACGGGGACGAGGACGCAGCTGAACGCCGCCCAGCGGACGACATCGGTCACGGTGTCCTGGGGCGGGGCGGTCGCGCGGGGAGTCTCGGGGGTGGGGTGCGGTCCGGACATGCGTGCTCCCTGGGGCCTGGGTCTCGGTGTTCAACGCGTGTTCGACCGGGCGGTCACTGTACGCCCGCCGCCGCAGGCCCCCCGGGCAAGTGAACCCCGTGCAAACCGCCTGTACAGCGCAGCAACCATTGCGTTACGGGCGCACCCTCGTGCATGCTCCCTGGAACCCCCACGCCCTGTGGGTGGGATCTGGGCTAAGGAGGCGTGCCGCCGTACCCTTGGGGGTATGGGGTTGGGAAGATGATTCCCGGACACAGCTCCGCCGCACCTGCTGCATCCGTCAGCGAGTCCCGCTCGCGGGCCCTCCCATAAAGGATCAAAACGCCGAGACAGCCATGGCCGGTCACGAATTCTTCGAACCCGCGGACCGCAAGCGCCCCGTCGCCGATCCCACGGCGGCCGAGCCCCAGGCGGCCGAAGAGCCACGCCATTCCTGCGATCCAGCCTTCAAGCACGGCGTGGTCGTCGGCTTCGACGGCTCCACGTCCAGCGAGCGCGCCCTCGCCTACGCGATCGGCATGGCCCATCGTTCCGGATCGGGCCTGATCATCGTCCACGTCGCCAACCGGCTGCCCACCACGGTGTGGGCCGGCTGTGAGCCACCGGTCTTCGTCGATGTGCCCGACCACCGCACCGAGGTGCTGGGCCTTGAGCTCGCCTGTGCGGACTATCTGGCCGAGGTGCCCTGGATCCTGGTCGAGCGCGGCGGCGACATCTGCCACGAACTCGAAGAGGTGGGGCGGGAGTACGAGGCGGACGCCATCGTCGTCGGCTCCACGCAGGGCATCGTGGGGCGGATTTTCGGCTCCGTCGCGGGTCGGCTCGCCAAGCGGGCGAAGCGGCCCGTCGTTGTCATTCCGTAACTCCTCGTTCCCCCAGGTGAGATGCGATCCGGGAACGGCCTGCCTCCTTTGTGCAGCGCGCAAATCTACTCGCGCGTAGAGGTGTTTGTGCCCTTGTGAAGGGCATATATCGGTCACCGCACAACTGCACATGCATGAAGGGAGCCCGCCGTGGACAACGACGTCTCCGCGGGAAGCGGAACCACTACCGTGGTCGGCCGACTCGCCCTGGGTATCACCCTGTTGGCGTTCGGACTCGGATACACCGACGTGATCAATGGCGTGTCGGCCGCTGACGCCGTCTCACTGGCCCACTACGTAGGCGGCGTTGCGCTCTTCGTCGCCGGACTCCTCGCCTTCCGCGACGGTGACTCCGTCAACGGGACGGCGTACTCGGCGCTCGGCGCCCTCTGGTTCACCTGGGCCGTCACAGCCGGGGCCGCCATGTCCGCCAACGCGGCCGGTCTGTTCCTGCTGCTGTTCGCCCTCGTGGCGTTGTCGCTCACCCTCGCGGGCGGGGACCAACTCACGCAGGGGACGTACGGGTTGTTCTTCGTCTCCCTGGTGCTTCTCGCCATCGCGCAGTTCGCGACGAGCGGGTCGCTCGCGAAGGTGGGCGGTTGGTTTGCCGTGGCGGCCGGGGCGGTTGCCTGGTACGCGGCCACGGCGGCTCTCGCGCACTGGCCGACGGTGCTTCCTCGGCGTGCTGCCGGTCGGGGCGTGACGGCCGCCGGCTAGCTGCGCAGGCCGGGGGTTTGGGCGGCCCCCGGCGAATGGAGCGGACCCCCACGTGCTTGGTGGCAGCACGTCGGGGTCCGTTCCCCTTTTTGCGCCTAAACCGGCGCCGCTCTCGCGGACGTGGCTGCTCGCCGTAGGGGTTACTCAACTATCGCTTCGGCCGTCGCAGGGACTTCCTACTCGACCGTCACCGACTTGGCGAGGTTCCGGGGCTTGTCGATGTCCCTGCCCAGAGCCAATGCCGTGTGGTAGGCGAGGAGTTGGAGGGGGATGCCCATGAGGATGGGGTCGAGTTCGTCCTCGTTCTTCGGGACGATGATCGTCTCGTCGGCCTTCTCCTCGTGCTGGTGGGCCACCGCGAGGATGCGGCCGCTGCGGGCCTTGATCTCCTCCATGGCGGCACGGTTCTTCTCCAGGAGGTCGTCGTCGGGGACGATCGCGACCGTGGGGAGGGCCGGCTCGATGAGGGCCAGGGGGCCGTGCTTGAGCTCGGAGGCCGGGTAGGCCTCGGCGTGGATGTACGAGACCTCCTTCAGCTTGAGGGAGGCCTCACGGGCCACCGGGTAGCCCCGGACGCGGCCGATGAAGAGCATCGAGCGGGCGTCGGCGTACTGCTCGGCCAGCTTCTTGATCTCCTCCTCCTGCGCCAGGATCTCGGTGATCTGGGCGGGGAGCCTGCGCAGGCCCTCGATGATCCGCTTGCCGTCGCGGACCGAGAGGTCGCGGGTGCGGCCCAGGTGCAGGGCGAGCAGGGCGAAGGCCACGGTGGTGTTCGTGAAGCACTTCGTCGAGACGACGCAGACCTCGGGGCCCGCGTGGACGTAGATGCCCGCGTCCGCCTCGCGGGCGATCGCCGAGCCGACCACGTTCACGACGCCGAAGACCCGTGCGCCCTTGCGCTTCAGCTCCTGGACGGCCGCGAGGACGTCGTAGGTCTCGCCGGACTGGGAGACGGCCACGTAGAGCGTGTCGGGGTCCACGACCGCGTTGCGGTAGCGGAATTCGGAGGCCGGCTCGGCGTCTGCCGGGATGCGGGCCAGTTCCTCGATCATCTGGGCGCCGATCATGCCCGCGTGGTACGAGGTGCCGCAGCCGAGGATCTTCACCCGGCGGATCTGGCGGGCCTCGCGGGCGTCCAGGTTGAGGCCGCCGAGGTGCACGGTGGAGAAGCGGTCGTCGATACGGCCGCGCAGCACGCGGTCCACGGCCTCGGCCTGCTCGTGGACCTCCTTGTGCATGTACGTGTCGTGGCCGCCCATGTCGTACGAGGCCGCCTCCCACTCCACGGTGGTGGGTTCCGCCGTGGTGCGGGTGCCCTCCGTCGTGTACGTGCGGAAGTCGTCGGCCTTGAGGGTGGCCATCTCGCCGTCGCCGAGAGTCACTATCTGCCGCGTGTGCGCGACCAGGGCGGCGATGTCCGAGGCGACGAACATCTCCTTCTCGCCGATTCCGAGGACCACCGGGGAGCCGTTGCGGGCCACCACGATCCGGTCCGAGAAGTCGGCGTGCATCACGGCGATGCCGTACGTGCCCTCGATGACCCGGAGGGTCTCGCGGACCTTCTCCTCCAGGGTCTCCGCCTGGGAGCGGGCGACGAGGTGGACGAGTACCTCGGTGTCCGTCTCGGAGAGGAACTCGACGCCGTCCGCCTCCAGCTTGCGGCGCAGGTCGGAGGCGTTGTCGATGATGCCGTTGTGGACGACCGCGACCTTCTGGTCGGTCGACATGTGCGGGTGGGCGTTCACGTCGGAGGGGGCGCCGTGGGTGGCCCAGCGGGTGTGGGCGATGCCGGTCGTGCCCTTGAAGCGGGCCGGGACCTTGGCCTCCAGGTCGCGGACGCGGCCCTTGGCCTTGACCATCTTCAGCCCGGCCGTCCTGGGGGACGTCACGACGATGCCGGCCGAGTCGTAGCCGCGGTATTCGAGCCGCTGCAGGCCCTCCAGCAGGAGGGGGGCCACGTCACGCTTCCCGATGTATCCGACGATTCCGCACATATATATACGTAGTCCTAGCCGTAGACGATGCGGCGCAACTGCCTGAGCGTAAGCTCCGGCGGCGCGACCGCCCGGTATTTCAGATCCGCCTCGATCCGTTCGAAGATCTCCGCGTTCACCAGGCCCTGGGCCTGCAACTCGCGGTGGCGGCGACGGACGTACTCCACGGTCGTCTCGTCGAAGTAGGCGAGCACGTCCTGGATCACCCGCAGTGCCTCGCCCCTGCTGAGGGGCGTGGACCGCGTCAGATGATCAACAAGTTCGTCGTGCACCCGGTAGATCCTGAGGTACCGGAGACGGTTTCGCAAGAATCCTGCCCGATATCGGGCAAGTGACTGTTGATGTTCTTGTGAACCTCTGTTCGCAGGCCGTCCATCCTGAGTCCTGCGCCGCGTTGCTCAAGTCGACGAGTTTCAGACGCCATGGACATACCTCGTATGGGAGTACCGGAGCAGCTGGCCGAGCGCATGAGCATGGCCGAGCAGCACGAGTACCTGCGCGCGAGATTCTCGCGGCGCAACCTGATGAGAGGCGGCGCCGTGACGATCGGCGCCGTCACCGGTGGCGCGTTCGTGCCGGGTGCCGTGGCCCAGGCCGCGGTTCCGACGCAGAGCACCGCCCCCGCGGCCGAGTACGTCGACGGTGCACTCGTCGCCCCCTTCGGCCGCCACCTCGCCTACGGCAACGACGCCAGCACCGAGATGACCGTCTCCTGGCAGGTGCCGGTCGCGGTGAAGAAGCCCTTCATCCGTATCGGCGCCCACCCATGGGACCTCTCCCGCAAGATCGAGGCCGAGGTCCGCAGCCTCTACACCCCGGCCGGGGTCGGCGCGAGCGGCGACCACACGCAGTACTACGTCCACGCCAAGCTCAGCCATCTTCGCCCCGGCAAGACGTACTACTACGGCGTCGGCCACCAGGGCTTCGACCCGGCCGAGCCGCATCTGCTCGGCACCCTCGGCACTTTCACCACCGCCCCCGCGCACAAGAAGCCGTTCACCTTCACGGCCTTCGGCGACCAGGGTGTCAGCTACCACGCGCTGGCCAACGACAGCCTGATCCTCGGCCAGAACCCGTCCTTCCACCTGCACGCCGGAGACATCGCCTACGGCGACCCGGCCGGCCAGGGCAAGTCCACCGACACCGGCTTCGACTCGCGCACCTGGGACCAGTTCCTCGCCCAGACCGAGTCGGTCGCCAAGTCCGTGCCGTGGATGGTGAGTTACGGCAACCACGACATGGAGGCCTGGTACTCGCCCAACGGCTACGGCGGCGAGGAGGCCCGCTTCACGCTCCCCGACAACGGGCCGGACAAGGCGAACCTGCCGGGCGTCTACTCCTTCGTGCACGGCAACACGGCGATCATCTCGCTCGACCCGAACGACGTGTCGTACGAGATTCCCGCCAACCTCGGCATCTCCGGCGGCACCCAGACCAAGTGGTTCGAGGCGCAGCTGAAGAGGTTCCGGGCGTCGAAGGAGATCGACTTCATCGTCGTGTTCTTCCACCACTGCGCGTACTGCACCTCCACCGCGCACGCCTCGGAGGGGGGCGTGCGCCAGGAGTGGGTGCCGCTGTTCGAGAAGTACACGGTGGACCTGGTCATCAACGGCCACAACCACCAGTACGAGCGCACCGACGTCATCAAGGGCGACAAGGTCGTCAAGAAGCTGCCGATCGGCGAGACGGCGTACTCCGAGACCGAGGGCGTCGTCTACGTGACGGCGGGTGCGGCGGGCCGCAGCCTGTACGCGTTCAGCGCGCCGGACTCCTACGAGGGGCACGAGCACGAGGTCGACTCCGTCGCCTCGTTCATCAACACCAAGGACGGCAAGGTCAACGAGACCGTCGCCTGGTCCCGGGTGCGCTACCTGAACTACTCCTTCCTGCGCGTGGACGTCGAGCCCGCGCCGCGCGGCCACTACGCCAAGCTGAAGGTGTCGGGCATCGCCGAGACCGGTGACCGCATCGACCACTTCACGGTGGCGCGCAAGGCCAAGTAGGCAAGTACACCCCGAAGGCAGGGTGTACTTCCCGCCCGCAGGCGGTCCTCACATCGCCTTGAGGACCGCCTGTTTGGCCATCGCGAACTCCTCGTCCGTCAGGACGCCCGTGCGGTGCAGTTCGCCGAGTTCGCGCAGCCGCCGCAGCAGCGCGTCGTGGTCGTCCTCGCGCCCGTCGGCGGGGGCGAGCCGTCGGGGGGCGTGCGGCTCCAGAGCCGGTACGTCCGGGACGGCCGCCGCCGAGGGATGCGGCAGCCTTGCCTGCACGGCCGCCGCGACCAGCGCCATCAGCGGGTCCTTCTTGAAGCCCCACAGCTCCACGGAGTTGTGGTCGTACTTGGGTGGCGCCTTGGTGCCCGCGCCCCGTACGGTGAAGCGCAGATGCCCGTTCTCCAGGCCGGCCGCGGGCTGCCACTCCACGGCGAGGAGGTCGGTGACGGCCAGCGTGCGGGGGCCGGCGGCAGCCTTGGCGTCCTCCGTCTTCCAGTTCCACTCCAGGCGGACGTGCTCGCCGTCGAAGCTCGCGGTGCCGTCCCCGGCGGAGACGGAGAGCGGGACGGACGGGCCGGGGAGCAGGTACTCGTCCACCGGTTCGGACGGGACCTCGTCCAGCAGCAGGGCGGCTCGTACCTCGTCCGTGAAGTACTCCGCGACCCCGTACCGGTCGGATTCGACGAGCAGCTGGTAGGGGTCGTTGGGCTCGGTGAGGCGGCCGCCGGAGGCGTGCAGCAGCGGGTCGGCGCCGTCGCGCAGCCGTAGCCTGAGCCGCCCCGCCTTCTTGCCCTGCTCGAACGAGATCCCCGCCAACGCGCCCATTGGCACGACGAGTTCACCCAGTGTCCGGCGGAGCAGGCTGACGTTTCTGTCCCGCCCGGGGGTCAGTCGCAGGGCGTCGCCGTCGAAGGCCCAGATGCCGTCCCGCTGGATGATTTCCGCCATGGGGGGATTGTTTCACCGGATCTGAGGGAGAGTGGTCTCTACCAATTCCGAAGGGAGCGCATGTGAGACTGCACCGCGTTCTGGGGTCGCTGCTGCTCGTGGCGGCGACCGGCACCTTCACGGTCGGAGCGACTACGGTGACGAAAGCGGACCCGACCCCGCTCGACCGGGTGGTTCCGGCACCCGCGTCGGTCACCCCGGGAGGCTCTCCGTACCGCATCACCGGTTCCACCGCCATCCGCGTCGACGACTCCCCGAAGGTGCGCCGGATCGGCGAGTACCTCGCGGACATCCTGCGCCCGTCGACCGGCTACCGGCTGCCCTTGGTCACATGGGGCCGGGCCGGCATCCAGCTGCGGCTGACGAACGGCAGGTTCGGGGCGGAGGGCTATCGCCTGGACAGCGGAGACGGCGGCATCACCATCACCGCCACCGAGCCCGCCGGCCTCTTCCACGGCGTCCAGACCCTGCGCCAGCTGCTCCCGGCGGCGGTCGAGAAGGACTCCGTCCAGCCCGGCCCGTGGCTCGTCGCGGGCGGCACCATCACGGACCGCCCGCGCTACGGCTACCGCGGCGCCATGCTCGATGTCTCCCGCCACTTCTTCACGGTGGCCCAAGTCAAGCGTTACATCGACCAGTTGGCCCTCTACAAGATCAACGAGCTGCATCTGCACCTCAGTGACGACCAGGGCTGGCGCATCGCCATCGACTCCTGGCCGAGGCTCGCGCCCTACGGCGGCTCGACGGAGGTGGGCGGCGGCCCCGGCGGCCACTACACCAAGGCCGACTACCAGGAGATCGTCCGGTACGCCGCCTCCCGCTATCTGGAGGTCGTCCCCGAGATCGACCTGCCCGGCCACACCAACGCGGCCCTCGCCTCGTACGCCAAGCTGAACTGCGACGGCACGGCGCCCCCGCTCTACACCGGCACCGACGTCGGCTTCAGCTCGCTGTGCGTCGGCAAGGACGTCACCTACGACTTCGTGGACGACGTCGTCCGCGAGCTGGCCGCGATCACACCCGGCCGCTATCTCCACATCGGCGGCGACGAGGCGCACTCCACCAGCCACGAGGACTACGTCAAGTTCATGGACCGGGTGCAGCCGATCGTCGCCGAGTACGGCAAGACCGTCATCGCCTGGCACCAGCTGACCGGCGCGTACCCGGCCAAGGGGGCCATCGCTCAGTACTGGGGCCTGGACGACACCGACGCGGCGGAGAAGGCGCAGGTCGCGAAGGCCGCGCAGAACGGGACCGGGCTGATCCTCTCGCCCGCCGACCGGATCTACCTTGACATGAAGTACACCGAGGACACCCCGCTCGGCCAGGACTGGGCCGGGCTGGTGGAGGTGAAGCGGTCGTATGACTGGGATCCCGGCAACTACCTCGCCGGAGCGCCGAGTTCGGCGATCAGGGGCGTCGAGGCACCGCTGTGGACCGAGACGATCGTGACGGACGCCGACATCGACGCCATGGTGTTCCCGCGGCTGGCGGGGGCGGCCGAGCTCGGCTGGTCGCCGGCGTCCACGCACGACTGGGACGCCTACAAGGTGCGGCTGGCTGCGCAGGCTGCGCGGTGGGATGCGCTGGGGATCGGCTATTACCGTTCGCCCCAGGTTCCTTGGTAGTTCGTCTGATCGCCGGCGGGGGCTGGTCGCGCAGTTCCCCGCGCCCCTAAGGGCGCTACAGGTGCCGGACGTGTCGGCGGGCGCCCCCGGAGGACCGTACTCCGGGGGCGCCCGCCGGTCTGTGGCAGGGGCTATACCCCTGCGATGGGATTCTTCAGGTTGCCGATCAGATGGAGGGCCCCCGCCGGGTCCGCCAGGTCGACCATCTGCCTGTTGTTGCGCAACTGGAGCCGGTTGAGGCAGGACAGGGCGAACTCCGGGGCGAACATGTCGTACCGCTGGAACTTCTCGGTGAGTTCGGGCACCGACTCCTGGTACTCGCGGGTGACCTCCGCGACCGTCCGCCAGAAGTCGTCCTCCTCCAGGATCCCCTCGGTGGCGAGGTTCGCGGCGAGGAAGCGGAAGAAGCAGTCGAAGACATCCGTGAAGACGGACAGGAGCTTCTTGTCCTCGGGGACCTCCACGCGCAGCCGCTCGACCGTCGGCGGGAGCACCGCGTCCGGGTCCATGACGGCGATCTCCTCGGCGATGTCCTTGTAGATCGCGCGCTGCACGACCCCGTCCTTCAGGACCAGGATCACGTTCTCGCCGTGCGGCATGTAGACCAGGTCGTAGGCGTAGAAGCTGTGCAGGAGGGGCGTGAAGTACGCCCGCAGGTAGTGCCGCAGCCACTCCGTCGGCGCCAGGCCCGACTGCTCGACCAGCGCGCCCGCGAAGGACGCGCCCTCCTGGTCGACATGGACGAGACAGGCCATGGTGGCGAGCGACTCGCCGTCCCGGAGGCCGGGGACCGGGCTCTCGCGCCACAGGGCCGCGAGCATCTTGCGGTACGGCGAGTAGCGGTCCGTCGCCTTCTCGTACTCCAGGTGCCGGTATCCGACGGCGGCCCGCTCGCGGATGATGGACAGGCCGGTGGACTTCAGCACCGGGTCGCCCTCGATCAGTTGGGCCAGCCAGTCGTTGATGGCGGGGGTGGCCTCCATGTAGGCGGCCGACAGTCCGCGCATGAAGCCCATGTTGAGGACCGACAGGGCGGTCTTCACATAGTGCTTCTCGGGGTGCGAGCTGTTGAAGAAGGTCCGGATGGACTGCTGGGCCAGGTACTCGTCGTCGCCCTCGCCCAGGCACACCAGGTGCCGGCGCGCGACCTCGGCGGCGAAGGTGACGGTGAGCTTGTTCCACCACTGCCAGGGGTGGACGGGGATGAGGAGGTAGTCGGCGGGGTCCAGGCCCTGCTCGCGCAGGAGGCCGTGGAACCGCTCGACGGTCCGCTCGCCCAGCTCCTCCCGTACGAAGGTCTCGTACTCGATCCCGACGCCCGCGGTGAAGGCGGCGCGCGACCTGTGCGCGGCCAGCCACACCAGGCGGACCGGGCTCGCGGTCTCGGGGGCGTACGACAGGTACTCGTGGATGCCGAAGCCGAGCCGTCCGTTGTTCGCGACGAAGCAGGGGTGGCCCTCGGTCATACCGGTCTCGACGGCCTGGAAGCCGGAGCGGGTCAGCTCGGCGACCGGGATCTGCGGTTTGGCGAGCTTGTAGCAGGTGCCGGAGACGGTGGAGGAGATCTCCTCCAGATAGACGGGGAGGACCTCGTCGCTCAGGCCCAGCGCTGTCCTCAGCTCGATGAAGAAGTCCAGGGCGGCGAGGGGGAGTTCGGTGCCGTCGCGGTGGCGGGTGATCGAGTCGGCGTCGACCTGCCAGTGGTCGAGGGCGCGGCGCGTGGCGGTGAAGCGGTAGCGGGTCAGGCCGTCGTCGCTGCGGACGACGTACCCGTTTTCGGCGGTGGCTTCCGGTGTGATGAGCCGCTCGTGCGCGAACTCGGCGAGCGCCTTGCGGATCAGCAGGCGGTTGGCCTTCTCCCAGCGTTCGGGGGAGAGGTGGGCGACGGCGTCGGCGAGGGTCATGAGGGCACCACCGTGTTCTCGAACTGTTCGCGCGTGCAGAAGCTCAGCAGCGCCTTCTTCTCCGGCTTGCGGATCTCGCGTTCGGGCACGAACCCGACGGCCTCGTTCAGGGCGTGGACGGCCTTGTTGGACACGTCCGGTTCGACGACGACGCGCCGCACCGCCGGGTCCTCGAAGAGGCGTGCCATCACGGCGGTGATGACGGACCGGGTGAAGCCGTGGACGGGTGTGTCGGTGGCGGGGGTCAGGAAGTGCATGCCGATGTCGCCCGGCTGCGGCTCGTAGAGGCCGACCAGCTCGCGGTGGGCGGGGTCGTAGTACTCCATCAGGAAGGCGGGTTCGCCGTCCCCGTCGAGCCCGAGCAGCGCGTGATGGTGCTCGTCGGCCGCGATCTCCATGTAGGCGCGCTCGACGTCCTCCGGTTTCGCGTCCTGCATCATCCAGAAGGCGGCCTTGGGGTGGGTGACCCAGGTGTGCAGGAGTCCGGCGTCGGTCAGCGGGTCGAGAGGGCGGAAGGTGAAGGCCGTGGGGCTCATGCGGTGAACTCCTGGAACGCGATGGTCTTCTCGACCGGGTAGTACTCGGTGCCCAGCAGCTCGCGGATGATGTAGCTGTTGCGGTAGGCGCCCATGCCCAGGTCGGGGCTGGTGATGCCGTGGGTGTGCACGCCGGCGTTCTGCAGGAAGACGCCCCGGCCGGTGGTGTCGATGGAGTAGTTGCGGGCGACGTCGAAGTTGCCGTGCGCGTCGTAGAGCAGCCGGTCCCGTACGGGCTTCAGGAACTCCGGCTCGGCGTACCGGTAGCCGGTGGCCAGGATCAGCCCCTCGGACTCGATCTCGTAGTCCTTCTCCTGCTCCTCCTGGCGGAAGGAGAGCGTGTACGCGCCGTCCTCGTGACGCGCGCTGTTCAGCGAGGAGTTGGTGAGCAGGCGGGTGGGCACGGGACCGCCGAGGTTCTTCTGGTAGAGCAGGTCGAAGATCTCGTTGATCAGGTCGCCGTCGATGCCCTTGAACAGGCCTTTCTGCTCAGCCGTGAGCCGGTACCGGGTGGCCTCCGGCAGCTCCCGGTAGTAGTCGATGTACTCCGGGGAGGTCATCTCCAGCGTGAGCTTCGTGTATTCGAGGGGGAAGAAGCGCGGGGAGCGGGTGACCCAGTTCAGCCGGTAGCCGTGGACGTCGATCTCGCTGAGCAGGTCGTGGTAGATCTCGGCGGCGGACTGCCCGGAGCCGACCAGCGTGATCGACTCCTTGCGCTGCAGCTCCGCCTTGTGCTGCACATAGCGGGAGTTGTGGATGAAGTCGCCGCCCAGGTCCCGGCAGGACTCGGGGATGTGCGGCGGGGTGCCCGTGCCCAGGACGAGGTGGCGGGCGCGGTAGACGTCTTGGCCCTCGGTGCGGACGAGGTAGTGCTCGGCCTCTTCGTCGTACGTCACCTCGGTGACCGTCGTACCGAAGCGGACGCCGGTCAGGTTGTGCGCGGCCCAGCGGCAGTAGTCGTCGTACTCGACGCGGAGGGGGTAGAAGGTCTCGCGGATGTAGAACGAGTACAGCCGGCCCTTCTCCTTGAGGTAGTTGAGGAAGGAGTACGGCGAGGTCGGGTCGGCGAGGGTGACCAGGTCCGACATGAACGGGGTCTGGAGGTGGGCGCCGTCCAGGAACATGCCCGCGTGCCACTCGAAGTCCGGCTTCGACTCCAGGAAGACGCCGTCGAGCTCGGCGATCGGCTCGGTCAGACAGGCCAGGCCGAGGTTGAACGGGCCGAGTCCGATCCCCACGAAGTCATGGGTTCTGGTCGGGTTTTCAGGACGCGCGGTCAAGGGACTCTCCCAGGTACTGCTCGGCGTGGCCGGCTATCAGGTCGAGGACGGCGGCGATGTCGTCGGTCGTCGTCTCGGGGTTGAGCAGGGTGAACTTCAGGTAGTGGCGGCCGCCCACCTTGGTGCCCGCGACCACCGCGTCACCGGAGGCGAACAGGGCCCCCCGGGCATACAGGTTGGCGCGGTCGATCTCGGCCGGGTCGGTGACCGCGGCCGGGATGTAGCGGAAGACGAGGGTGGAGAGGCCGGGCTCCACGACGACGTCGTAGCGCGGGTCGGCGGCGAGCAGCTTCCAGCCCTCGGCGGCCAGGTCGCACACCTCGTCGAAGAGCTGACCGATCCCGTCGGCGCCCATCACGCGCAGCGTCATCCACAGCTTGAGAGCGTCGAAGCGGCGGGTGGTCTGCAGGGACTTGTCGACCTGGTTGGGGATGCGCTCGGTGACCATACGGCGCGGGTTCAGGTACTCGGCGTGGTAGGTCGCGTGGCGCAGGGTCGAGGCGTCCCGGACCAGCACGGCGGACGAACTCACCGGCTGGAAGAAGGACTTGTGGTAGTCGACGGTGACCGAGTCGGCGCGCTCGATGCCCTCGATGCGGTCCCGGTACCTGAGCGAGGCGAGCAGCCCGCAGCCGTACGCAGCGTCCACGTGCAGCCAGGCGCCGAACCGGGCGCACAGTTCGGCGACCTCGGGCAGCGGGTCGATGGAGCCGAAGTCGGTGGTGCCCGCGGTGGCGACGACGGCCATGGGGACCAGGCCGTCCCTCTTGCAGCGCTCCAGCTCCCGGGCGAGGGCGACGGTCTGCATCCGCTTGTCGTGGTCGACGGGGATCGGCACCACCGAGTCCTGCCCGAGGCCCAGCAGTTTCGCGGACTTCTTCACGCTGAAGTGGCTTGCCTCGGAGGTGAAGACACGCAGTTTCGCCGGGGAGTCGCTCTTGGCCTCCTCGCGGGCCAGCAGCAGCGCCTGCAGGTTGGACTGGGTGCCTCCGGAGGTGAACACACCGTCGGCGTTCTCGCCCAGCCCGATGCGGGCGGTCGTCCAGTCGATGAGCCTGCGCTCGATCAGGGTGCCGCCGGCCGACTGGTCCCAGGTGTCCAGGGAGGAGTTGACGGCGGACAGGACGGCCTCGCCGAGCACTGCCGGGATGACGACCGGGCAGTTGAGGTGGGCGAGGTAGCGGGGGTGGTGGAAGTAGACCGCGTCGCGGAGGTAGACGTCCTCCAGCTCGTCCAGGACCGCACTGGTGTCGCCGAGCGGCCGGTCGAGGTCGATGGCGTCGATCCGGGGAGTGAGGGCGTCGACGGTGACACCGGTGAACGGACGGTCGGTGGTGGCGAGTTTGGCCGCCACCCGCTCGACTCCTTCGGTCACGGAGCGGCGGTAGTGCTCCGCGGTCAGGTCATTGAGCAGGTGCGAGCGCATGGGGGGTCCTCCGGTGGGGACAGTCCGGGCGGGGACGAGGGACGAGGTTGGCCCGATGGATTTAGGTAAGGCTAACCTAACTTTATTGGGTTTGATCCCGCCCCTCCCGTGACCGCCGTCACTCCTGTTCGCGCAACTGCTCCTCGCTCAGGCCCTGTCGCCAGTAGCCGACGAAGGTGACCCGCCGCCGGTCGATGCCGTGCTCCCTGACGAGTTGCCGGCGCAGCTGCTTCACGCTCCCGCTCTCGCCCGCGATCCAGGCGTACGGGCGCTCGGCGGGCGGGAACCGGTCGGTGCGCAGGGCGTCGAGGGCCATGGGGGACCCCTCGACGCCGCCCGCGTCCCGGACCAGCCAGGTGATCTCGGCGTCGGCGCCGGTCGCCAGGTCCTGGATGTCCCCGGCGTCGCGCACCTCCAGCCAGACCCGGGCACGGGCGCCGGCCGGCAGCGACTCCAGGATCGCCGAGACGGCCGGAACGGCGGTCTCGTCCCCCCAGATCAGCATCAGATCGGTGTCCGCGGGCGGCCGGAACCGGATCGCCCGGTTGTCCGCGACCGCGGGCCCGAGCAGCACGACACGATCACCTGCGGCGGCCTCCGCGGCCCACCGTGAGGCCGGGCCCGCCGGGGTGTGCAGGACGAAGTCGATGTCGATCTCGTCGGGGTCGCGGCGCAACGCCCGCAGCGTGTACGAACGCATCACCGCCCGCACGTCGTCCGGCAGTTCACGCCATGCCTGCCACCACCCGTCACCCAGCTCGTACGGTACGGCGGGCTCGCTCTGCCCGGGATGCGGCAGGAACAGCGACAGGGACTGGTCGCGTCCGTCGGAGGAGAAGTTCCGCAGGTCGTCCCCGCCGAAGGTCACCCGCACCAGAGACGGCCCGAGCCGCCTCGTCCGTACGACCTGGAGGGCAAAGAAACGGAAGGGGGCGGCTACGGCGGTGGTCACATGTGCTCCCTGGGTCGACGCGCGCCATAAGGGGCGCGGGGAACTGCGCGACCAGCCACGACGGACCCGCAGTTCATCACGGTGTGGTGGGCCTGTGGCGCTGGACCGGCTCTTCCGGCGCAGCGCCTAGCCGACCTTCTTCGCGTTCTCCAACGCCTCGGCGAGGTTGGTGAGAAGCGGCGTGCACTTGTCGTACGACAGAATCGGTTCGGGCGACCGCGAGATGACCTGCCCGGCCCTGACCGCCGGCAGCTTCTTCCATGTGGCCTTGGTGATGGCGCCCGGCTGAATGGCCGAGGACCGGTCGTCCATCATGATGACGTCGGCCTTGTACTTGTCGACGTTCTCCCAGCTCAGCGTCTCGAACCAGCCGCCGGTCGCCTTCTTGGCCGACTCCGTGGGCTCGACGAAGTTCACGCCGAGGGCCTTGAAGTACTCCAGGTCGACGGAGAGGTTGGTGCCCGAGACGTAGAACGCCGTGTCCGCCGCCGAACCGGCCAGCACCTTGAGGTCGGGGTGTGCCCTGGCGGCCTTGCGCAGCCGCTCGGAGGCGTCCTCGAAGCGCTTCTTCGCGCCGGTGACCTTGGTGGACTCCATGTCCGCGCCGAGCGATCGGGCGAGTTCGGCCATCCGCTGGAGGGGGGCGGTGAGTTGGCGGTCGTAGACCGAGATGGCGACGCTCGGCGCGAGCTTGGCGATCTTCGCGGCGGATGCCACGGGGACGTACCAGAGGGAGCCGGCACTGTCGAAGGTCGTCGTGATGAGGACCTCGGGGCCGAAGGCGGCGTACTCCTCGATGTTGAACTGGTCGAACTTGTTGCCGAAGATCGTCAGCTTGCTGACGTCCATGTCGCCGGCCTGCACGTCGGCCTTGCCGTCCGCGGTCCTGGTCGGGCCGAAGACGCCCTTGACCTCGATGCCGTAGTCGTGGAGCGCGGCGGCGACGCCGGTGAACGCGACGATCCTCGTGGGGATCGCGTCCAGCTTCACGGTGGTACCGCGATCGTCCTTGAACGACCAGGGACCGGACTTGGCGGCTGTCGTCTCCTCGCGCGAGCCCTCGCTGCCGGAGCCTCCGTCACCGCAGGCCGCGAGCGCGACGCCGAGGCCGAGGGCGCCGCCCGTGGCGAGGATGCCGCGTCGGGTCGGATGGGTGGCTGTGGCGTTGGACATGCTGTGGCTGCTTTCGAACGGGGCGGAACGCCCGCCGGACAAGTCGAATGTAGGTTAGCCTAACCTTACTCGATGTCCAGGGGGTGGGCGTTCCGGGCCCGCATCTGCAAGCGGCCCGTGAGCCGCGGAGCTGTGGCCCCGTCAGCCCGTCAGCCCCAACTCCCGTGCGATCAGCATCCGTTGGACCTCGCTGGTGCCCTCGCCGATCTCCAGGATCTTGGAGTCGCGCCACATACGGGCCACCGGGTACTCGTTCATGAAGCCGTAGCCGCCGTGGATCTGCGTGGCCTCGCGCGCGTTGTCGACGGCGACGGTGGAGGAGTGGAGCTTGGCGAGCGCGGCCTCCTTCTTGAAGGGGGCGCCGCTCACCAGCCGGGCGGCCGCGTCACGCCAGGCCAGACGGGCGGTGTGGGCCTTCATCTCCATGTCGGCGATCTTGAACTGGATGGCCTGGTTGGCGCCGATGGGACGGCCGAAGGCGTGCCGTTCCTTCGCGTACTTCACCGACTCGTCCACGCAGCCCTGGGCGAGCCCGGTCGCAAGAGCCGCGATGGCGACACGGCCCTCGTCGAGGATGCGCAGGAACTGGGCGTAACCGCGGCCCTTCTCGCCGAGCAGGTTGGCCGCCGGGACGCGGACGTCGGAGAAGGACAGCTCCCGGGTGTCCGAGGCGTTCCAGCCGACCTTCGAGTACGGGGCCGCCACCGTGAAGCCTGCGGTGCCGGACGGGACGATGATCGATGAGATCAGCGGCCTGCCGTCCGGCTTGCGACCGGTCACCGCCGTCACCGTGACCAACCCCGTTATGTCCGTACCCGAGTTGGTGATGAAGCACTTGGTCCCGTTGATCACCCACTCGTCCGTCGACTCGTCGAGGCGGGCCGTCGTACGGGTGGCTCCGGCGTCGCTGCCGCCGTCGGGCTCGGTGAGGCCGAAGGCGCCGAGGATCTCGCCCGAGCAGAGGCGCGGCAGCCACTCCTGTTTCTGTGCCTCGGTGCCGAAGAGGTGGATCGGCATGGCGCCCAGGGAGACACCGGCCTCCAGGGTGATGGCCACGGACGAGTCCACGCGGGCCAGCTCCTCCAGCGCCACGCCCAGCGCCAGATAGTCGCCGCCCATGCCGCCGTACTCCTCGGGGAACGGCAGCCCGAACAGGCCCATGCGGCCCATCTCGCGGACGATCTCGTACGGGAACTCGTGGTGCTCGTAGAACTCGCCGATCTTGGGTGCCACGACGTCGTGCGCGAACTCCTCGACCGTACGGCGGAGTTCCTCCAGCTCGGGTGAGAGTCGGTAGTCCATGGCTGTGATCACTGCTCCTGGTGGGAGAGGGCTCGGACGGTGCGGGACGGGCTGGGTCGGCCCAGTTGTTCGGCCATCCACACGCTGGTGGCGACGAGGCGGCCGAGGTCGACTCCGGTGTGGATGCCGAGACCCTGAAGCATCCACACGAGGTCTTCGGTGGCGAGGTTGCCGGTGGCGGACTTGGCGTACGGGCAGCCACCGAGTCCGCCGGCGGAGGCGTCGACCGTGGTGACGCCGTGCTGGAGGGCGGCCAGCGTGTTGGCGAGGGCCTGGCCGTAGGTGTCGTGGAAGTGGACGCCCACCCGCTCGACGGGGACGTCCAGTTCGGTCAGCAGGGCTCGTACGTGACCCGGCGTCGCGACCCCGATCGTGTCGCCCAGGCTCAGTTCGTCACAGCCCATGTCGAGCAGGGCCCTGCAGACCCGGACGACCTGGGGGATCGGGACCGCTCCCTCCCAGGGATCGCCGAAGCACATGGAGAGGTAGCCGCGGACATGGACCTGCTGGGACTTGGCGCGGGCCACCACCGGCTCGAACATGGCCAGCGCCTCGTCCACCGTGCGGTTGAGGTTGGCCTTGGCGAAGGACTCGGTGGCGCTGGCGAACACGGCGACCCGGCGGGCCCCCAGCGCCAGGGCACGGTCCAGGCCGCGTTCGTTCGGCACGAGCACCGGAAGGTCTGCCGGGAGCTCGGAGATCTGCGGGAACAGCTGCTCCGCGTCGGCGAGTTGGGGCACCCACTTCGGATGCACGAAGCTCGTCGCCTCGATCGTCGTGAGCCCCGCGTCGGCCAGGCGGCGGACGAACTCCGCCTTCACCTCCGTCGGCACCGTCGACTTCTCGTTCTGGAGGCCGTCACGGGCGCCGACCTCGTGGATGCGGACGCGGGCCGGCAGGCCGGCAGCCGGTACGGCCATGGGCAGCGTCATTTCTCCTCCTCCGCCGAGTGCGACGCCGAGTTCTCCGCCGCGTTCTCGACCGGCGTGATGACGGCGAGCACCTGGTCCATGGCGACCGTCGTGCCCGGTGTGACGTCCAGTTCGGCGACCGTGCCCGCGTGCGGGGCGGAGATGACGTGCTCCATCTTCATCGCCTCGACGACCAGCAGGCTCTGACCGGCGCTCACCTCGTCGCCGACGGCGACCTTCACGACCGTGACCGTGCCGGGCATGGGCGCGGTGAGCGAGTCGGCGCCCGCGTGCCGAGCACCCGTGAGGGACGCGGCGACCGGGTCGTGGTCGCGCACGTGCCAGGCGTCGCCGTCGCGGCCGATCCAGTCGGCGGCGCGGTGGAAGGTGTGGCGGACGCCGTCGAGGGTGACGGAGACGGTGTCGCCGGTGAGGGCGTGAGTGCCGCGCGGCACGTACTCCACGGGCTCCTGCACCCGGAGGTGGAAGCCGACGGGCTTCGGTGTCCCGCCCAGACGCCAGCCGCTCGGCACGGAGAACGGGTCGGTCCAGCCTTCCTCGCGAGGCTCCAGGGCTTCCAGCCGCACGGCCGCCGCCGCCTCGTACACCTCCTCCGGTACGTCCGCGGAGACGAGGCCGTCCACCTCCCGCTCCACCAGCCCGGTGTCCAACTCGCCCGCGACGACGGCCGGATGGGCCAGCAGCCGCCGCAGGAACCCGGCGTTGGTCTGCACGCCCAGCGTCACCGTCTCCGCGAGTGCGGCCCGCAGCTTGCGGATCGCCGTCTCCCGGTCCGGCCCGTACGCGATCACCTTGGACAGCATGGGGTCGTACAGCGAACCGACCTCCGTGCCTTCGCTGAGCCCGGAGTCGGTGCGGACGCCGTCGCCCTGGGGCTCGCGCAGCCGCAGCACCGTGCCACCGGACGGCAGGAACCCGCGCGCGCCCTCTTTGATGGACACAGTCTCGGCACACACGCGTGCCTCGATCGCGTGCCCGGTCAGCGTGATGTCGCCCTGCTTGTACGGCAGTGGCTCACCAGCCGCCACCCGCAGCTGCCACTCCACCAGGTCGAGGCCTGTGATCAGCTCGGTGACCGGGTGCTCCACCTGGAGCCGGGTGTTCATCTCCATGAAGTAGTACGAGGACGGGTCGCCGCCGGGGACGATGAACTCGACCGTGCCCGCGCCGCGGTAGCCACAGGACCGGGCAGCCTGGACCGCCGCCTCGCCCATCGCGGCCCGGGTCTCCTCGTCGAGGAGCACGCTCGGCGCCTCCTCGATGATCTTCTGGTGCCGGCGCTGCAGCGAGCACTCGCGCTCGCCGAGATGCACCACGTTCCCGTGGCCGTCCGCCAGCACCTGGATCTCGATGTGCCGGGGCCGGTCCACCCACCGCTCGACGAGGAGCGTGTCGTCGCCGAAGGAGGCGCGGGCCTCGCGGCGGGCGGCGGCGATCTCGTCCGCCAGCCTCTCCGCGTCCCGCACCAGCCGCATGCCCTTGCCGCCACCGCCGGCCGACGGCTTCAGCAGCACCGGCATCCCGATCTCCCGGGCGGCGTCGGCGAGTTGGTCATCGGAGAGCCCGCTGCCGCTGGACCCGGGGACGACCGGTACTCCGGCCGCCTTCACCGTCTCCTTGGCGCGGATCTTGTCGCCCATGAGGGCGATGGCCTCCGCGGACGGCCCGATGAAGACCAGCCCCGCGTCGGCGCACGCCCGCGCGAAGCCGGCGTTCTCCGCGAGGAAGCCGTATCCGGGGTGGACGGCCTGGGCGCCGGTGCGGGCGGCGGCCTCCAGCAGCCGCTCCACCGACAGATAGCTCTCGGCCGCGGGCGCCGGACCGATCCGTACCGCCGTGTCGGCCTCGCGCACATGCCGTGCGTCGGCGTCGGCGTCGGAGAAGACGGCCGCCGAGCGCACGCCCAGTGAGCGGAGCGTACGGATCACGCGGACGGCGATCTCGCCCCGGTTGGCCACGAGCACTGTGTCGAACATGGGTCCCCTCCTCACATCCGGAAGACGCCGAACTGGGGCTCACCCAGCGGCGCGTTGGCACAGGCGGTCAGCGCGAGACCCAGTACCTGGCGGGTCTCCAGCGGGTCGATCACGCCGTCGTCCCAGAGGCGGGCCGTGGCGTAGTAGGCGTTGCCCTGGTGCTCGTACTGCTGCCGGATCGGCGCCTTGAAGGACTCCTCGTCCTCGGCCGGCCACTCCTCGCCCCGGGCCTCCAGCTGATCCCGCTTGACGGTCGCGAGGACCGAGGCGGCCTGCTCGCCGCCCATGACGGAGATCTTGGCGCCGGGCCACATCCACATGAAGCGGGGGGAGTAGGCCCGGCCGCACATCGAGTAGTTGCCCGCGCCGTACGACCCGCCGACCACGACGGTCAGCTTCGGCACGCGCGTGCAGGCCACGGCCGTCACCATCTTCGCGCCGTGCTTGGCGATGCCGCCCGCCTCGTAGTCCCGGCCGACCATGAAGCCCGAGATGTTCTGCAGGAACACCAGCGGGATCCCGCGCTGGTCGCACAGCTCGATGAAGTGGGCGCCCTTCTGGGCGGACTCGGAGAACAGGATGCCGTTGTTGGCGACGATCCCGACCGGGTGACCGTGGATCCGGGCGAAGCCGGTCACCAGGGTCTGCCCGAACTCGGCCTTGAACTCGGCGAAACGGGAGCCGTCGACCACGCGCGCGATGATCTCGCGGACGTCGTACGGGGTGCGGGGGTCGACCGGCACCGCGCCGTACAGGCCGTAGGGATCCACCTTGGGCTCCGCGGCCGTCATGACCTCCCAGGGCAGCGGCCCGCGCGCGGGGAGGGTGGCGGCGATGTTCCGCACGATCCTGAGCGCGTGCGCGTCGTCCTCCGCGAGGTGGTCCGTCACGCCGGAGACCCTGGAGTGGACCTCGCCGCCGCCGAGCTCCTCGGCGGTCACCACTTCACCGGTCGCCGCCTTCACCAGGGGAGGTCCGCCCAGGAAGATGGTCCCCTGGTTGCGGACGATGACCGCCTCGTCGCTCATCGCCGGGACGTACGCCCCGCCCGCCGTGCAGGACCCGAGGACCGCGGCGATCTGCGGGATCCCGGCCCCGGACATCCGCGCCTGGTTGTAGAAGATCCGCCCGAAGTGCTCCCGGTCCGGGAAGACCTCGTCCTGCATGGGCAGGAAGGCGCCCCCGGAGTCGACCAGGTAGATGCACGGCAGGTGGTTCTCCAGGGCCACCTCCTGGGCGCGCAGATGCTTCTTCACCGTCATCGGGTAGTACGTGCCGCCCTTGACGGTGGCGTCGTTGGCGACGACCACGCACTCGCGGCCACTGACCCGCCCGATGCCCGCGATGACCCCGGCGGCCGGGGCGGCGCCGTCGTACATCCCGTCGGCGGCAAGCGGCGCCAGCTCCAGGAACGGCGAGCCCGGGTCGAGCAGCGTGTCCACCCGGTCCCTCGGCAGCAGCTTCCCGCGCGCGGTGTGCCTGGCCCGCGCCTTCTCGCCGCCGCCGAGCCGGGCCGCGGCCAGCTTGCCGCGCAGCTCCTCGACGAGCGCGCGGTGCGCCGCCTCGTTGGCCCGCCAGGCCTCCGACGCGGGGTCTGCCGCGCTCGTCAGCTCCGGTGCCTCGTGCATCCTGCGGCCCCTCACCCAGTGATCGACTGTTAATGAGCGTTAACCATTTCCTTCAGGTTAACGACCGCTAACCTCCCTGTCTAGAATTACCTTCATGGCCACCAGAACCGACGCCCCCACCCGCCGCGAGCAGATCCTCAAGGAGGCCGCGCGGCTCTTCGCCGAGCGCGGGTTCCACGGGGTCGGAGTCGACGAGATAGGTGCCGCAGTCGGCATCAGCGGCCCCGGTCTCTACCGTCACTTCGCGGGCAAGGACGCGATGCTCGCCGAGCTGCTGGTGGGGATCAGCGGCCAGCTGCTGACCGGCGCCAAGCGGCGTCTGGCGGAGGCGGACGGGGGCTCGGCGGACGCGGTCCTCGACTCGCTCATCGAAGGGCACATCGACTTCGCGCTCGACGACCGCCCCCTGATCACCCTGCACGACCGCGAGCTGGACCGCCTCCGGGACAGCGACCGCAAGCTCGTGCGGCAGCTGCAGCGGCAGTACGTCGAGCTGTGGGTGGAGATCCTGCGCGAGGTCTACCCCGGCCTGGCGGAACCCGCCGCCCGCTCGGCCGTCCACTCGGTCTTCGGCCTCCTGAACTCGACCCCGCACCTGGGCCGCCCGGGTTCCCTCCCGGGCCGCGGGGCGACGGCGGAGCTGCTGCACCGGATGGCGCGGGGTGCCTTCGCGGCGGCCGGGGCGGAGTGACGAGCGTTACGGGATCACCTCTGGACGCCTCTCCTTACCCGCCGGTACCTTGGTGTTCTGAGCAAGCGCTTAGACACGGACTCAAGGACCAGGTGGAGGTGGCGGGAGTGCGCCGTACGGTGTTCAACGAGGACCACGAGGCGTTCCGGGAGACCCTCCGGGCCTTCATCGAGGCCGAGGTCGTCCCCGTCTACGACGAGTGGTTCGCCGCGGGCCAGGCGCCGCGCGACTTCTACTACAAGCTCGCCGAGCTCGGCGTCTTCGGCATCCGCGTGGACGAGGAGTTCGGCGGCGCCGGCATCGACTCGTACAAGTTCGAGGCCGTGATGTACGAGGAGACCGCGCGCGCGGGCGTGCAGTTCGGCGGCTCCGGTGTGCACGTGCTGCTCGGCCTGCCGTACATCAAGATGCTCGCCACCGACGAGCAGAAGAAGCGCTTCCTGCCGAAGTTCGTCTCCGCCGAGGAGATGTGGGCCCTCGCGATGACCGAGCCGGGCACCGGCTCCGACCTCGCGGGCATGAAGACCACCGCCAAGCTCAGCGAGGACGGCACGCACTACGTCCTCAACGGCTCCAAGACCTTCATCACCGGTGGCGTCCACGCCGACCGTGTGATCGTCTGCGCGCGCACCGCCGCGCCCACCGCCGAGGACCGCCGCCACGGCATCTCCCTCTTCGCCGTGGACACCAAGTCCGAGGGCTACTCCATCGGCCGCAAGCTCGACAAGCTCGGCCTGAAGACCTCCGACACCGCCGAGCTGGCGTTCGTCGACGTGAAGGTGCCCGTCGAGGACCTGCTCGGCGAGGAGAACAAGGGCTTCTACTACCTGGGCCACAACCTGGCGTCCGAGCGCTGGGGCATCGCCTTCGGCGCCTACGCGCAGGCCAAGGCCGCCGTGCGGTTCGCCAAGGAGTACGTCCAGGAGCGCACCGTCTTCGGCAAGCCCGTCGCGTCCTTCCAGAACACCAAGTTCGAGCTGGCCGCCTGCCAGGCCGAGGTGGACGCCGCCGAGGCCGTGGCCGACCGTGCGCTCGAAGCCCTCGACGCCGGTGAGCTGACGCCCGCCGAGGCCGCCTCCGCCAAGCTGTTCTGCACCGAGGTCGCGCACCGCGTGATCGACCGCTGCCTCCAGCTGCACGGCGGCTACGGCTTCATGAACGAGTACCCGATCGCCCGCCTGTACGCGGACAACCGCGTCAACCGCATCTACGGCGGCACCAGCGAGATCATGAAGACGATCATCGCCAAGGACATGGGCCTGTAAGGCCCGGGAAACCCCAAGAAATCACTGGCGGGTACAACTGTCTGCCATGAGCCAGGCACTACAGGGTCTCCTCGATCTGCTCGACCTGGAGCAGATCGAGGAGGACATCTTCCGCGGCCAGTCCCGGTCCGCCGTCGTCCCCCGCGTCTTCGGCGGGCAGGTCGCGGCCCAGGCGCTGGTCGCCGCCGGCCGTACGGTCCCGGCGGACCGGCACGCCCACTCCCTGCACGCGTACTTCCTGCGTCCGGGGGACCCGGGCGCGCCGATCGTCTACCAGGTCGACCGCATCCGTGACGGCCGCTCCTTCACCACCCGCCGGGTGGTCGCCGTCCAGCACGGCAAGCCGATCTTCCACCTGTCGGCCTCCTTCCAGACGGACGAGGACGGCCTCGACCACCAGACGCCGATGCCCGCGGCGCCCGACCCGGCCACGCTGCCCACCTCCCACGAGCGGCTGCGCGGCTACGACCACCTCGACCCCGCGGTGGTGGAGAAGTTCCTGGAGGCCCGCGAGGCCGTCGACCTGCGGTACGCCGAGGAGCCGCCGTACGGGAAGTTCGGCGAGCCGCGCGAGCCGCACTCCCAGGTGTGGTTCCGCACCAACGGAAAGCTCGACGACGACCCCCTGCTGCACGTCGTCCTCGCCACCTACGTCTCCGACATGACGCTCCTGGACTCGGTGCTCCTCGCGCACGGCCGGGGCGGCTGGGCCGTCGGCGACGTGGTCGGCGCCTCGCTCGACCACGCCATGTGGTTCCACCGGCCCTTCCGGGCCGACGAATGGCTGCTCTACGACCAGGAGTCGCCGACCGCCCACGGCGGCCGCGGGCTCGGCCAGGCCCGGATCTACACGCAGGACGGGCAGCTGGCCATCTCGGTGATCCAGGAAGGGCTGGTCCGGGTTCCTCGGTGACGCCACCGTCGGAGGATCTCGGTGGCGCCCCCGGCGGTCACGCCGACAGGCCCGCCTCCGCCAGCAGATAAGCCGTCATCGGGTCGTAGTGGCGCGGGCTCGGCACATGGTCGTCGAGCGGGACCGTCACCTGTACGGTGCCCTCGGCCTCGGCGAGGAAGAGCGCCGGGTCGTTGCAGTCGGCGTAGCCGACGGAGTCGACGCCGTGCTGGCCGGCGTAGCCCGCCCAGCCGTGGTCGGCGACGACCAGGTCGGGCAGCGGGCGGCCCTCGCTCTCAAGTGCCGTGAGGATGGCCTTCATCGGCTCGCCGGAGTGCGTGTGCCACAGAGTGGCGCCGTGCTCCAGGACCGCCACGTCCGCGAGCTGCCAGACATACCCCTCGTCGGTCTGCAGACCCTCCGGGATCACCACGATCTCGCAGCCGGCGGCGCGCAGCGCGGCGGCCGTGGCGCGGTGCACGTCGAGCAGGCCGCCCGGGTGGCCGGTCGCGAACAGCACCCGCTGCTGCCCTTCGGCCGCCTTGCGCAGGCGGGCCGCCATCCGCTCCAGACCGCCCACCGTCAGCTCGGGGTCGATGGTGTCCTGGCCGTACCGGTACTCGGGATCGTCGTTCACACCCACCCGCTCCGCCATCACCGCGAGCACGTCCTGCTCGTCGGTCCACCGGTCGCCGAGTTCCAGGCCGAGCCAGTAGTTGCGGACGCCGTTCGCGAGCTGGCGGTAGTGGGAGAGGTTGTTCTCGCGCGGGGTGGCGACGTCGCCCGCGATGCGGGTCTGCACGAGGTGTTCGACTAGCTCGGCGCGGCTGGGTGTCCCGGGTATCGGCATGAAACCCATTGTGAGGCAGACGACTGTGCGATTCCCTGGCGTCCGGCGCGCTGGGACGTGAGTCACCTACTCAGTGACATGGGCTCCCGTACCTATTGCCGACGTGCCCGGTGCCGCCGTGTCTACTGCTGCCGCAGCGCGAACCACAACTCCATGCGTACGTCCGGGTCGTCCAGGTCCGTGTCGAGGAGCGCGGCGCAGCGGGCGACGCGCTGGCGGACCGTGTTGCGGTGGACGGACAGGGCGACGGCCGTACGGTCCCAACTGCCGTGCAGGGACAGCCAGGTGCGCAGGGTCTCGGTCAGCGCGGGGGTGCCCGCGATCGGGGCGAGGAGCGTACGGGCGTGGGCGGCCGCCTCGTCCGACGGCACCAGGTCGGCCAGTCCGGCGCGGTCGCCGTGCCGGACCAGGGCCGTGCGGGTGGCGCGGGCGCGGGCCAGCGCGCGGGCGGCCTGGATGTCGGCGGACGGCCACCCGGACGGGGCCGAGGCGGCGCTGACGCCCAGCGTCCAGCCCGGCTGTGCGGCAGGTTCGCGGTCGGCGGCGACCAGGACCCGTACGACGTCGTCCGCCAGGTCGACCAGCGGCGACCCGAGGGCCGCGCCCAGCGCCGAGGCGGCCACCGGGTCCGGCGCCTGCGCATCCGGCCGGGCGTGCACCACGAGCCACGGGCCGGGTCCGAGGAGGGCGGCCACGTCGGCGCGTGGCGCCCCCAGCAGCAGCCGTACCAGCGCGGACGACCGTGCCGCCCCGGTGCCGCTCTGCTGCTCGCCGGTCAGCAGCGAGAGCAGGACGGCGGCGACGGAGGCGATGGTGTGGTCGCCGGGGTCCCGCTGCGGCGCGGCGACCCCGAGCACGAAGCCCCGCCCGGCACCGAGGGCGTAGGCGGCGAGGTGGGTGCCCGCGGTGGTCTCGGTGGCGGAGGCGGGTGTCCCCGGGCCAGAGGGGCGTACGACCTCCGCGAGCCCGGCCAGCGCCTCCCGGACGGCGGTCTCCACCGGGCGCCCCGCGGCGGCGATCTCCGCCCCCTCCGGCCCGTACAGCACCGCCCGTCCGCCCACCCGCCGGGCCAGCTGCCGCAGCACCGCCGGTACCGGGTCCGGGCGGGAGGCCGCCGCCGCGAGGCTCTGCTGGGCCTCCGTCACGCGGCGCAGTTCGGCGAGGCGGGCCCGGGCCATCAGCTGCCAGACCGCGCGGGCCACACCCGAGAACGTGGTCTGCGGAGGGACCTCGACCAGCGGCAGCCCGTGCGCGTCGCACGCCGCCACCAGCGCGCGCGGCACCGCGTCGTGCACCGGAGCCAGACCGAAGCCGAGGGCTGCCCCGCCCGCCGCCACGATCCGCGACACGTAGTCGTCGAAGTACGTACCGGAACCGGCGGCCTCCGGGACATGGACCCCCGCCGTCAGCAGCAGCTCCCCGCCCAGCAGATACGGATACGGGTCGGCCATCTCCGAGGTGTGCGCCCAGTGGATGACGATGCCGGGATCGGCCGGCCCGGCGATCTGCCGCAGGGCCAGGTCCTCGCGGGCCAGGAGCGCCGTCAGGGGCACGGGTGGCGTGGGTGGTGTGGCGGGAACCGCGGGGTCCGGCATGGTGTGCGCTTCCTCCACCTTGTACGGCTCGAATGGATGAAACGTACACTTCGCAGTCGCTTTTCAGCCACCTAGTGTCAGTGCTCATCACCCGCCGGCGAGACCGAGCGAAGGAGGGCCCCGTGGCCATCGACTGCACAGTGATCGTCGTCTGTCCGGCCGGAATGCCGGCCGTGGGCTGGTGGGGCATGCGCCGCGCCCGGTCCAAGCGCGAGTTCCTGGTCGCGGGGCGCCGCCTCGGGCCCGCGATGTACTCCGGCACCATGGCCGCGATCGTCCTCGGCGGCGCCGTTCTGGTCATGGGTCTCGTGGTGATCGGCACGGCGATCGCGCTCAACAATGTCGTCGAGGCGCTGACGATGGCGTACGACCTGCTGGTCGGCGGGCTCCTCGTCCCCATCCTCGGCGGGCTGCTGTGGAAGCGCGGCACCGCGCAGGGCGCCCTCGCCTCGGTGATCGTCGGCGGCCTCGCGGTCATCGGCCTGATGGCGGGCTACGGCATCCTCGCCGACGAGCCCGTCCACTACGGTCTTCCGTCGTTCCTCGTCGCATATGTGGCGGTCTCCCTGGGGACGAAGCCCACGGACGAGGTTGTCCTCGCCAGCTGGCGCGAGCGCCTGGCGGGACGGTCCTCCGAAAGCGCGTCCGAACCGGTCCTGGCCCCCCAGTAGAGTCGTACGAGAATCGGTATTTATCACTCCATACGCGATGAAGCGTAGGAAAGAAGGCATAGGCCCATGAGCAGCAACGAGACGCCCCGCGGCCCCGTCGACTCCTCCCGCATCCCGCGGTACGCCGGACCCGCGACCTTCGCCCGGCTGCCCCGCCTCGACGAGGTCGGGCGCGCGGACGTCGCGGTCGTGGGCGTGCCCTTCGACTCGGGCGTCTCCTACCGGCCGGGCGCCCGCTTCGGCGGCAACGCGATCCGCGAGGCGTCCCGGCTGCTGCGGCCCTACAACCCGGCGCAGGACGCGGCGCCGTTCGCACTGGCGCAGGTGGCGGACGGTGGCGACATCGCGGTGAACCCGTTCAACATCAACGAGGCCGTGGAGACGGTCGAGGCGGCGGCGGACGAACTGCTGGGCTCCGGCGCGCGTCTCATGACCCTCGGCGGCGACCACACGATCGCCCTCCCGCTCCTGCGCTCGGTGGCGAAGAAGCACGGCCCGGTCGCCCTGCTCCACTTCGACGCCCACCTCGACACCTGGGACACGTACTTCGGTGCCGAGTACACGCACGGGACGCCGTTTAGGCGGGCCGTGGAGGAGGGCGTCCTCGACACCTCGGCGCTGTCGCACGTGGGCATCCGGGGGCCGTTGTACGGCAAGCAGGACCTGGCCGACGACGAGAAGATGGGCTTCGGCATCGTGACGTCGGCGGACGTGATGCGACGCGGTGTGGACGAGGTGGCCGACCAGCTGCGGCAGCGCATCGGCGACCGCCCGCTGTACATCTCGATCGACATCGACTGCCTGGACCCGGCGCACGCGCCCGGCACGGGGACCCCTGAGGCGGGCGGCATGACCTCGCGGGAGCTGCTGGAGATCCTGCGCGGCCTGGCCTCCTGCAACCTGGTCTCGGCGGACGTCGTCGAGGTGGCGCCCGCGTACGATCACGCGGAGATCACGTCGGTGGCCGCGTCCCACACGGCGTACGAACTGACCACGATCATGTCCCGCCAGATTGCCGAGGCCCGCGCGAAGTGACCCACGACCACGACCTGGAACTCCGCCCGACCGAGGCGCAGATCTCCGCCGCTCTGAACCCTCCTCCCGGCCGCAACGGCGGAGACCTGGTCGTGGAGACGCTCGCCGGACTCGGCGCGACGACGGTCTTCGGCCTGCCCGGCCAGCACGCGCTGGGCATGTTCGACGCGCTGCGCCGGTCGTCACTGCGGTATGTGGGCCTGCGGGTCGAGAACAACGCGGGGTTCGCGGCGGACGCGTACGGCCGGGTCACGGGCGAGGCGGCGCCGCTGCTGCTGTCGACCGGCCCGGGTGCGCTGACGTCCCTGGCCGCGCTCCAGGAGGCGGCCGCGGCCTCGGCCCCCGTGCTGGCGATCAGCAGCCAGATCCCGACGGCGGGGCTGGGCGGCGGCAGGCACGGCTATCTGCATGAACTCCCGGACCAGGCGGCCTCGTTCCGGGGGGTGGTCAAGTCGGTCCACACGGTCCGCACCCAGTCCCAGATCCCGTCCGCGGTGGCGGCCGCCTGGAGGTCGGCCCTGACCGCCCCGCACGGCCCGGTGTGGGTCGAGATTCCGCAGGACGTACTGCTGGCCCGGACTTCGCTGCCGGTGGTGACGGGAGTGGACGCGACGCCGGAGGACGTGGTGCCCCGGCCCGAACTGACGGCCGTGGCCGCCGACCTGCTGTCGCGCGCCGAGCGCCCGGCGATCATCGCGGGCGGGGGAGTGGTACGGGCGGACGCCTCGGGCAAACTGCGGCAGCTGGCGGAAGCGTTGCAGGCGCCGGTGGTGACGACGCCGGGTGGCAAGGGAGCGTTCCCCTGGAAGCACCCCCTCTCCCTCCAGTCCTGGATCGAGGACCGGCACACGACGGACTTCCTGGAGGACGCGGACGTCCTGTTGGTGGTCGGCTCGGGTCTGGGTGAACTCTCCTCGAACTACCACACGTTCAGGCCCCGCGGCCGGGTCGTCCAGATCGAGGCGGACCTCGGAAAACTGGAGTCGAACCACCCGGCGCTGGGGATCCACGCGGATGCCCGACCGGCGCTGCAGGCGCTGCTGGAGACGGTGGCGGAACGGGAGGACCCCTCCGCCGCCGAGCGCGTGCGCGAGGTCCTGGCGAAGGTCGCCGAACGTATCGCGTCCCAGGAACTCACCCTGGAACAGGACGTGCTGGCCTCGGTCCGCCGGGCCCTTCCCGCCGACTCCCCGTCCTTCTGGGACATGACCATCCTCGCCTACTGGGCCTGGTCGGCCTTCGACGCCAAGGGCCCCAACCTCCTGCACTCCGCCCAGGGCGCCGGCGGCCTCGGCTACGGCTTCCCCGCGGCCCTGGGAGCAGCGACGGCGGACCCGACCCGCCCGGTGCTGGCGGTGTCGGGGGACGGCGGTGCGCTGTACTCGATCGCGGAGCTGGCGACGGCCCGCCAGTACGACCTGAACGTCACCTGGCTGATCGTCGACGACGGCGGCTACGGCATCCTCCGCGAGTACATGACGGACGCCTTCGGCGAGGCGACGGCGACGGAGCTGTCCCGGCCGGACTATGTGGCCCTCGCCGAGTCCTTCGGGGTGCCGGGGGTTCGTACGGCCCCGGAGACCCTGGAGGCGGACCTGGCGAAGGCGCTGGCGCAACCGGGTCCGTCGGTGGTCGTACTTCCCGCCGTACTGCGGATGTTCGCGCCGACCCACCTGCGGTGAGTGCCGCTTCCCGGCGTACCGGATGACCGGAAAGAGGGACCCATGGCGTGAGTGAATAGGGGCATGCTCTTCGACTTCACGCACGGCCACGACGGTGAACGGCTCAGGGGTGTGTACGGCGGTGATCCCTCCAGGGGCACCGCCGTGGTGCTGCACGGCGCGGGCACCGGCAGCATGGAGCGACTGCGTCCGCTGGTGCGGGAGTTCGTGGCGCACGGCTGTCGCGGGGTCGCCTTCGACTTCTCCGGGCACGGCGAAAGCACGGGAAAACTGGGGGAGTTGAGTCTGAGCCGACGGTTCGAGCAGGCCGTCGCGGTGATCGACGCGTACGCGGGGGCGGACGGGCCGCTCGTCCTGGTGGGATTCAGCATGAGCGGGCAGACGGTGGCGGATCTCGTCCGGCACTACGGGGATCGGGTGGCGGCGCTGGGGCTGTGTGCGCCCGCCGTGTATGCCGACGAGGCGTGGGACGTGCCCTTCGGGCAAGGGGACGGCCGGTTCAGCGGGATCATCCGGCGGCCCGACAGCTGGCGGGCGGCGCCCGCGCTTCAGACGCTGCGGGCCTACGAGGGCCGGGCGGTGCTCGCGGTGCCGGGCACGGACACGGTGATCCCGCCCGCGGTGACCGAGGCCGTGCAGGACGCACTGGCCGCGCGCGCCCAGTACACACGGTTCGACCTTCCGGACGCGCAGCACCAGCTGGGACTGTGGTTCCGTGATCACGACGACGACCGGCGGGAGTTCGTGGCGGCGGTGCTGACCGGCCTCGACGACCGGGGCTGGTCGGCCACGCGTGCGTGGGTGACCAAGCAACTCGGCCACGGCCGCTCGGTCGCCGACTCCCGCCTCCTGTACGGCGGTTGGAGCTCCCAGATGCGCCGACTCACGCTCTACGACGGCACGGCGCTGGTGCAACGGACCTTCGTGAAGCCGTTCTTCCGCCACGCGGCGCCTGGGCTGCTGGCCCGAGAGACGTCCGTACTGGCGCTGCTCGCCGGGCAGGAGGGCATCCCGGCGCCCGGATTCGTCGCGGTGGACGCCACGGCCGAACACTGCGACCACCCGACCCTGTTGATGTCCGCGCTGCCCGGCCGCGTCCGCGTGGACGAGGACGACCTCGACCGGCGCCTGGACCTCCTCGCGGCCCAGCTCGTCCGCGTCCACCGTGTCGCACCGGACGAAAGACCGCGCACGTACCAGGCGTGGACGTCCCCGGAGCGTGTCCGCACCCCGGCCGGCCCTCTGTGGGAGCGGGCCGTGGACGTGCTCCGCCGCGACCCACCGTCGTACGAAGGCTGCTTCCTGCACCGCGACTTCCACCCCGGGAACGTGCTCTTCACGGGAGCCGGGCCGGGGCTGCGGATCACCGGTGTCGTGGACTGGGTCGAGACCTCGTGGGGGCCCGCCGACCTGGACGTGGCGCACTGCTCGACCGCGCTCGCGCTGCTGCACGGGCCGGCGCACGGGCTGGAGTTCCGCGAACGGTACGAGGCACACGGCGGGCACGAACTCGCCGACGACCGCGACCACCTGTACTGGCGGCTGCTCGACGCCCTGCACTACTGCCCCGACGCGGCGAAGCTGGCCGGACCGTGGCGTGACCTGGGGCGTGACGATCTGACGTCCGGGGTGCTGGGAGAACGGCTGGAGGCGTACGTGGACGGACTGCTGCAGCGGTACGGCTGACCGGCCGTGGATCTCACATCCGGCCGGTCCGCGGACACCGTGCGACGAAGGCGAAATCCCCGGAGTGTCTTCCCGCTCCTGCGTATCGACGATGGCCTGGGCGAGGTTCACCGTCATGGTCGCCAGGTCGGCCCGCAGCGGCGGGACCGCCGTCACATCACCGCGGATCCAGCGCACCCGTTCACGCCGCTGCCGAACCCAGGCGGAGCCGGCCGTGTCGGACCACGGAATTTCACCGGCCCCGCCTGGGGTGACCGGCCTACCAGATCGCGTCCACCCACTCCGGGTGGTCGATGAACGGGTTGCGGTTGTGCTGGTAGGTGTCGTAGATGACCTGGTTGCGCTTCTCCTCGAAGGCGCTCGGCGGGTCCTCGTCGTTCCACTGCTTGAGGACCGAGAGCTTGCCGATGTAGGGGTTGGTGCCGTTGTCGACCTTCTCGTCGGGCTCCAGGTCGGGGAAGCCGTCGCCGCCGTCGTAGCGGACCGCCATGTAGAGGATCATGCGGGCGACGTCGCCCTTGTCGGCGTCGCGCGGCTCGAAGGAGTCGGAGTCGACCTTGCTGCCGCCGCCGCCCGTGACCGTGCTGCCGCCGTTGTCGAAGTCCAGGTTGCCGCGGATGCTGTTGACCGTCACGTCCGCCGGGCGCAGGTGGTGGAGGTCCGTGCCGGGGCCGGTCGCGGTGCCGAAGTCGCCGTGGGACTTGGCCCACACGTGCTCGCGGTTCCAGTCGCCCGTGTCGCCGCCGTTGAGGGACTTGGCACGGGAGACACCGCTGTACAGCAGGATCACGTCGTTGCTGTTGTTCGGGTCCTGGTCGGTGACCTTCAGCGCGTCCCAGACCGCGGAGTACGAGATCTTCGTCTGGCTGCTGATGATCGTGTGCAGGGAGGACTTCAGGCTCGCGCCCGTCTTGCCGATCGCGTTCTTGTAGTACGTCGAGTCGTAGTCGGTGGTCGTGGCGCCGGCCGGAGTCGCGGTCAGGGCCGGGGCGGTGAGGCCGACCAGGACGGCTGCGGTGGCCCAGGCCACGGACTTCCAGCGGCGGGTGCGTGTCGCCAGCATGTGGGGGTCCCATCTACGCGGGTTGAATGGAGGCGGCAGACGGGAGCGTGTCATGGACACGCAGTCAGGTAAAGAGAGTAAAGGTGTCCATCGGGTTACCTGGACCGGCAAATCGTGCTGTCTCCACGCGAGTTGACGCAGTGGAACGGCCCCCGAGCGGTGCTCGGGGGCCGTTTCCGTGTGCCGGTGCCGGTGCCGGTGCCGGTGCCGGTCAGCCGACGTCCGACGGGTCAAGCCGGTAGAGCGACGACGAGCTCGACCGGGAAGAGGAGGATGAGGACTTCGAGTTCGAGTTCGACGTGGAACTCTTGCTGTACGAGCTCTCCTTCACCGCCGTACCGTGCTGCTTCACCCAGTTCGACACCGCGGTGCTGAGGGTGTTGCCGCCGCCAGGGCCGCCGCCCATGCCGCCGCTGCCGATCTGGATGTAGTGCAGCTCGCCCTTCTTCACGAGCTCCTTGAGCCTGGCCACAGTCATCGCGTTGTCGGAGCCGGTGAAGCCCCACATGGAGATGACCGGTTCCCTGGCGCTGAGCTCGATCTGGGCGGCGCTCTGCGAGTTGGACACCGCGAGCAGCCACTTGGCGCCGTCCTGGTGTTTCTTCAGGTACGCGATGAGCTCACTGTCCGCGCCGCCCATGCCACCGCCGGGGCCGCCGCCGAAGCCGCGCTGTCCGGACGTACCACCGCTCCCACCGGTGCCACCGGGTGCCATACCACCCAACTCGCCGTTGCCGCCGGGAACTTGGCCGCTGCCCTGCTGGGCGCCGCCCGGCAGCTCGCCGTTCCCCCCGCCCGGCAGTTCGCCGTTCTGACCCTGCTGACCGCCGCCGGGGAAGCCGCCCGTGCCCTCGGCCTGGCCACCGGCCTGGTCGCTGCCACCGCCCTGCCGGGTGCCGCCCGGCATCTCGCCCCCGCCCGGGAAGCCGCCGCGGGTGCGGCCGGGTCCGCCGCCGAAGCCGCCTCCCGTGGAGGGACCCGCCGTCGGGTTGGTGCCGCCCATCATGCCGCCGGAGGAGCCGAAGGCCGGTGAGGCCGCGTAGGCCGTCGGGCCCGCGAGCGCGGCGATCACCGCCGCCGCCAGGGACGCGGTCAGCAGCCGGGCGCGGGAGCCGAAGAGCAGCATGCCGACCACGCCGGCCACGGTCAGGACGCCGATCGTGGGCCACAGCCAGGTGTTCCAGCCGGAGGCACGACGGAGCAGGGTGATCGCCCAGATGCCGGTGACGCCGAAGGCGAGGGGAAGGACCCACGCCCACCGCTTGTCGTTCCGGAACGCCCGCAGCAGCATCGCGCCACCGCCGCCGCACAGCGCCGCGATGCCCGGAGCCAGAGCGGTCGTGTAGTACGGGTGCATGGTGCCCTGCGCGGTCGCGAAGATCACGTAGTGCAGCAGGGTCCAACCGCCCCACAGGACCAGTGCCATCCGGCGGAGGTCGGTGCGCGGAGCGCGCCCGCACAGCACCAGCCCGCCGATCAGGGCGATCGCGGAGAAGGGCAGCAGCCAGGAGATCTGGCCGCCGAGGATGTCGTTGAACATCCGGCCCAGGCCCGCGGAGCCGGAGAAGCCGCCTCCGCCTCCGCCACCGCCTCCGCCGTTGCCCTCGCCGCCGAGGACGCGGCCGAGACCGTCGTAGCCCATGATCAGGTCCCAGGCGGAGCCGTCCGTGGAGCCGCCGATGTAGGGGCGGTCGGAGGCCGGGATCAGAGAGACGGCGATGGCCCACCAGAAGCTGGAGACGGCCAGCACGACCGCGGCGAGCAGCAGGTTGACGATCCGCTTCACCCAGGGGGCCTTCGACGCGTGGAGATAGAGCGCGAAGACGGCCGGCAGTGCGATGTAGCCCGCCAGCAGCTTGGTGTTGAAGGCCAGGCCGAAGCATGCCGCCGAGCCGAGCAGCGGCAGCAGCTTCTCGTCACGGGTGGCGCGCATCGCGAGCGCCGCGCCCGACACCATGAGGAAGACGAGCAGGGTGTCGGGGTTGTTGTCGCGGTTGATGGCGACGGTGATCGGGGTCAGCGTCAGCACCAGCGCGGCGACGGTTGCCGCGCCGTGCCCCCACACCCGCTTCACGCTGGTGTGCAGGATCCAGATCGTGGCGAGGGCCACCACGATCATCGGCGCCATCATCTGCCAGGTGCCGAAGCCGAAGACGCGGCACGACAGGCCCATGACCATGAGCGCGAACGGCGGTTTGTCGACGGTCAGGAAGTTGCCCGGGTCCAGCGACCCGAAGAACCAGGCCTTCCAACTTTGCGTGCCCGCCCAGACGGCACCGCTGTAGAAGGTGTTCATGTTGGAGCCGGAGAGATTCCAGGCGTACAGCACCGTCGCCAGGACCAGGATCGCGACCAGCGCGGGCAGCGACCAGCGGGGCGCCTTGTCCGGGGGCACCGCGGGTGGGGCCGGCGGCGGCCAGTCGGCGGACACGGTCTCGGTGGTGTGGGGGAGTGGATCGGTGGCAGATGTCACGAGCGCATCGTGCAAAGGCGGAGTGAGTGCGCGCTGTGGCGAACCTGGCTCCTGGCTGTGAATTGGCCAAGGCCGCGTCACGCCTCGTACTGCTTTTGCCCAACGGGTGCGGTGATGCGTACAACCATTCAGTCGAACCCGTGCGTCAACACAGGCATGACTCACCGGACTTCCACCAGACGCGCAAGAGCGCTCGCCGCAGGGGCCGTTGGCCTCGGCGTCCTCATACCCGTGGTGGCCGCCGCCGCGCCCGCCGCGGCCGCCACCACACCGACCGTCAGCTGTACGTCCTCCAAGGCCGGACTGGCCACCAAGCTCCAGAAGGACATCACCGCCGCCCTCGCGAGCCGCACGGGCACCGTCTCCGTCGGCCTCTACGACCGTTCCACCAACACGACGTGCTCGCTGCGGGCCACCTCTTCCTACGACTCCGCGAGCGCCGTGAAGGTCACCGTCCTCGCCACGCTGCTGTGGGACGCCAAGAAGCACAACCGGTATCTGACCGACACCGAGGCCTCGCTGGCCAAGGCCATGATCACCAAGTCGGACAACACCGCGACCAGCAAGCTCTGGAAGCAGCTGGGCCTGACGAAGATCAAGGGCTTCCTGAGCGCCGCCGGCATGACGAAGACCGTCCCCGGCGCGAACGGATACTGGGGCCTGACCCAGATCAACGTCACCGACGAGCAGAAGCTGCTCAAGCTGGTCACCGCGCCGAACACGGTCCTGAGTGACAACTCCCGTGCGTACATCCTGAAGTTGATGAGCCAGGTCATCTCCTCGCAGCGCTGGGGCACGCCGTACGGAGCGCCCTCCGGGGTTTCGGTCCACGTCAAGAACGGCTGGCTGCAGCGCTCCACGCACGGCTGGCGGGTGCACAGCCTCGGCACCTTCAACGGCGGCGGCCACGACTACATGATCACGGTGCTGACGTGGGGCAACAGCACCATGAGCTACGGCATCAACACCATCCAGGGCGTCGCCAAGGTGATTCACAGGGATCTCGCCGCGAGTTGACCCCTGCCGGTCTCCCGCCCGTCACTCACCCGTCCTAGCGTGACGCCCATGCGCCTGAGAACCGTACTCGCGACCGTCACCGCGGCCCTGGCGGCGGCCACCTGTCTGACCGCCGCCGGGCCCGCCGCGGCCAACTCCCGTATCGGCAAGGCATGTTCGCCCTCCGTCTCCATCGACCGCTTCTCCGACGCGCTCGACAAGACGACGTACCAGGGGTCCTTCGTCGGCAACTTCTCCGCGCTCGCCGTGGACCGCGACGGCTCGATCGCCGCGCTGGAGGACCGCTCGTCCCTCTTCGGCCTGGACCCGGCGACCCTCGCGCCGAAGTCCGTCGTCCCGCTCGCCGACGAGAAGGGCGCCGCGCTCGACAGCGAGGGCCTGGTCATCGACCGGGACGGCACCCGGCTGATCACCTCGGAGACCGAGCCGTCGATTCGCCGCTACAGCGTGGACGGCAAGATCCTCGACCGCCTCCCGGTCCCGTCCGCGCTCCTCGTCGCCCCCGCGGGCCGGGCCACGTCCAACCAGACCTTCGAGGGCCTGACCCTCCTCCCCGGCGGCCGCACCCTGCTGGCGTCCATGGAGAACGCGATCTCGGGCGACGCCACGAACACCGTCCGCTTCCAGACCTGGCAGCGGACGAAGGGCGGGCACTTCCGGCTCGGCGCCCAGTACGCGTACCCGGTCGACTCCGGTCTCGGCGTCCCGGAGGTCCAGGCCACCCCCGACGGCCGCCTGCTCGTCCTGGAGCGCGGCTTCACCTCCGGTGTCGGCAACACGGTCCGCCTCTACCTCGCCGACCCGCGCCATGCGACGGACACCAGCGGTATCGAGAACCTGACGGGCCGGCCCGGCGTGCGCATGATCAAGAAGACGCTGCTCACGGACATGGTGACCTGCCCGTCACTGGGAGCGACGGCCAAGCAGGCCCAGCCCAATCCCCTCCTCGACAACATCGAGGGCATGACGATCACGGGCCGCGACGCCCGGGGCCGTCTGAAGGTCCTCCTGGTCAGCGACGACAACCAGAACGCGGCGCAGACGACCCGCTTCTACTACTTGCGGGTACGGGTCTGATCGTCCCCTTCGTTCTTTCCCCCGCTTTGTCCCCCGCTTCGTCCCACGATTTGTTGCAGCGGGATGAAATCGCGGCCCGTACGCGTTGGTGCCTTCCGGTAGATCAGGACTTCTGAGCGATGGAGGGCACCCGCGTGGAACCGCAACGGGGATGGGCACGACGACTGGCGGCATACGCCTGGCGCTACCCCAAGGACGTGCTCCTCGCCCTCGGCTCCTCGCTCGCCGGCATGGCTGTCATGGCGCTGGTCCCGCTCGTCACCAAGGTGATCATCGACGACGTGATCGGTGATCACAGCCGGCGTATGGCGCCCTGGGCCGGCGCCCTGCTCGGCGCCGCCGTCCTCGTGTACATCGCCACCTACATACGCCGCTACTACGGCGGCCGCCTCGCCCTCGACGTCCAGCACGACCTGCGGACCGAGATGTTCGAGACGATCACCCGGCTCGACGGGCGCCGCCAGGACGAGCTGTCCACCGGCCAGGTCGTCGGCCGCGCCACCAGCGACCTCCAGCTGATCCAGAGCCTGCTCTTCATGCTCCCGATGACCATCGGGAACGTCCTGCTCTTCCTGATCTCCCTCGTGATCATGGCCTGGCTGTCGCTGCCGCTGACCCTGGTCGCCCTCGCCGTCGCCCCCGCCCTGTGGTGGATCGCCAAGCGCAGCCGCTCCAAGCTGCACCCCGCCACCTGGTACGCCCAGGCCCAGGCCGCCGCCGTCGCGGGTGTGGTCGACGGCGCCGTCAGCGGCGTACGCGTGGTGAAGGGCTTCGGGCAGGAGGAGCAGGAGACCGGGAAGCTCAGGGAGGTCGGGCGGCGGTTGTTCGCGGGGCGGCTGCGCACCATCCGGCTGAACAGCAAGTACACCCCGGCCCTCCAGGCCGTTCCCGCGCTCGGCCAGGTCGCCATGCTGGCGCTGGGCGGCTGGCTGGCCGTCCGCGGGCACATCACCCTCGGCACCTTCGTCGCCTTCTCCACCTACCTCGCTCAGCTGGTCGGCCCGGTCCGGATGCTCGCCATGGTCCTCACGGTCGGACAGCAGGCGCGGGCCGGCACCGAGCGCGTCCTGGAGCTGATCGACACCCAGCCGTCCCTCACCGGCGGCACCAAGACCCTCCCCGCCGACGCGCCCGCCGCCGTCGAGTTCGACGACGTCTCCTTCGGGTACGACCGCGCCTCCGGCAAAACCAGCCCCGTCCTCGACGGGCTGAGCTTCGAGATCCGCCCCGGCGAGACCCTCGCGGTCGTCGGCTCCTCCGGCTCCGGCAAGTCCACGGTCTCCCTCCTCCTCCCGCGCTTCTACGACGTCACCCACGGCGCCGTCCTCATCGGCGGCCACGACGTCCGCGAGCTCACCCTCGACTCGCTGCGGGCCGCGATCGGGCTGGTGCCCGAGGACTCCTTCCTCTTCTCGGACACCGTGCGGAGCAACATCGCCTACGGCCGTCCGGACGCCACCGACGAGCAGATCGAGGCCGCCGCGCGTGCCGCCCAGGCGGACCGTTTCATCACGGAACTGCCGGACGGCTACGACACCAAGGTCGGCGAGCACGGCCTGACCCTGTCCGGCGGTCAGCGCCAGCGCGTCGCCCTCGCCCGCGCGATCCTCACCGACCCGCGCCTGCTCGTCCTCGACGACGCGACGTCCGCCGTGGACGCCCGCGTGGAGCACGAGATCCACGAGGCCCTGAAGCAGGTCATGCAGGGCCGCACCACCCTGCTCATCGCCCACCGCCGCTCCACGCTCAACCTCGCCGACCGCATAGCCGTCCTCGACGCCGGCCGCCTCGCCGACATCGGCACCCACGATGAACTGCAGGAACGGTCCGCCCTCTACCGCCGGCTGCTCACCGACCCCGACGAGCTCGGCGGTGTCTCGCCCGGCCACACCCAGCCCTCCGCACCGGCCGAGGACACCTCCGTACGGGACTCGGTACGGGACGAGCTGGACGCCGAGTTCGACGCCCAGCGCGGCCTGACGCCCCGCCTGTGGACCGGCGACCGCGAACCCAAGGACACCGCGCTGGCCGGGACGCCGGCCACGCCCGAACTTCTCGCCCTGGTCGACGCGCTGCCCCCGGCGACCGACACCCCGGACATCGACGAGGCGCGGGCGGTGCGGCCGGAGGAGTCGTACGGCCTGAAGCGGCTGCTGCGCGGCTTCGGGCTCCCGCTGCTGGTCAGCCTGGCGCTCGTCGCCGTGGACGCGGGCATGAGCCTGCTGCTGCCGATCATGATCCGGCACGGCATCGACCAGGGCGTCACCAAGCTGGCCCTCGGCGCGGTCTGGTCGGCCTCCCTGCTGGCGCTGCTCGCCGTGGTGGTGCAGTGGGCGGCGCAGCGCGGTGAGACCCGGATGACAGGGCGCACCGGGGAGAGGGTTCTGTACTCGCTCCGTCTGAAGATCTTCGCGCAGCTCCAGCGGCTCGGACTCGACTACTACGAGCGGGAGTTGACCGGCAGGATCATGACGCGGATGACAACCGACGTCGACGCGCTCTCGACATTCCTGCAGACCGGTCTGGTCACCGCGTTCGTCTCGGTCGTCACGTTCTTCGGCATCATGGTCGCCCTGCTGGTCATCGACGTGCAGCTGGCGCTCGTGGTCTTCGCGACCCTGCCGCCGCTGATCGTCGCCACGTTCTTCTTCCGCCGGGCGAGCGTGAAGGCGTACGAACTGGCCCGTGAGCGGGTTTCGGTGGTCAACGCGGACCTGCAGGAGTCGGTGTCGGGGCTGCGGATCGTGCAGGCCTTCCGGCGCGAGGGCGACGGCGGCCGGCGCTTCGCGGAGCGCAGCGACAGCTACCGCCAGGCCCGTGTCAGGGGACAGTGGCTGATCTCGATCTACTTCCCCTTCGTGCAGCTCCTGTCGTCCGTCGCCGCCGCCTCCGTACTGATCGCGGGCGCGGGACGGGTCGACGACGCCACGCTGACGACCGGCGCGCTGGTGGCGTACCTGCTCTACATCGACCTGTTCTTCGCCCCGGTCCAGCAGCTCTCCCAGGTCTTCGACGGCTACCAGCAGGCCACCGTCTCCCTCGGCCGCATCCAGGAACTGCTCCAGGAGCCGACCTCCACCAAGTCCGCCGACGAACCCCTCGAAGTGCTCTCCCTGCGCGGCGAGGTCGCCTTCGAGGACGTGCACTTCGCGTACGGGGAGGACGAAGAAGCCCTCGGCGGCATCGACCTGAGGATCCCGGCCGGGCAGACCGTCGCGTTCGTCGGGGAGACCGGCGCCGGCAAGTCGACCCTCGTCAAGCTCGTGGCGCGGTTCTACGACCCCACGGGCGGCCGGGTCACGGTCGACGGCCAGGACCTGCGCACCCTCGACATCACCTCCTACCGGCACCGGCTCGGTGTCGTCCCCCAGGAGGCGTACCTCTTCCAGGGCACCGTCCGCGACGCCATCGCCTACGGCCGCCCGGACGCCACCGACGCCGAGGTCGAGGCGGCGGCCCGGGCGGTCGGCGCGCACGAGATGATCGCCACGCTCGACGGCGGCTACCTCCACGAGGTCGCCGAACGCGGCCGCAACCTCTCGGCCGGCCAGCGCCAGCTGATCGCCCTGGCCCGCGCGGAACTCGTCGCCCCCGACGTCCTCCTCCTCGACGAGGCGACGGCCGCCCTCGACCTGGCCACCGAGGCCCAGGTCAACCAGGCCACCGACCGCCTCGCAGGCCGCCGCACCACGCTCGTGGTGGCCCACCGCCTGACCACCGCGGCCCGCGCGGACCGCGTCGTGGTCATGGATCACGGCCGGGTCGTCGAGGACGGCACACACGAGGAGCTGCTGGCGCTGGACGGCCGGTACGCCGCGCTGTGGCGGACGTTCATCGGGCAGGCCGAGCCCGAGGAGCCGGTGGGCGCGGCTTACTGACGGCCGTGCAACCATCCGACATACGTCCTGCGTCCGTACACCCGTACGTTCATCGTCGGGGTACGGGAGGGATCACAGTGGACAGTGGTGCGATACGGCGGCGGCTCGGGGCGGTCCTCGGTGTGCTCACCGCTTCCGGGCTGCTTGCGCTCGCGGCGCCGGGGGTGGCACAGGCCGCCGACCCCTCGTCCTGTTCCGGCCGCAAGATCAGGACGTTCACCTTCTCCACCGGCTCCGTGAGGCTCTACAAGGACGGCAACTACCTCTGCGCCGTCACCGCTCCCAACAGCGGCGGCGGCAAGCGCCCGATGATGGTCAGCCTGCAGGCCCGCGGTTTTGAACCGGTCGTCGACAAGGGGCTGTTCGCGCAGCACGCCGGCCCGGTCCGCTCGTACGTCGGACACCGCAAGGTGTGGATCAAGGGTTCGGTCGGCCGGGGGTCGTACGACTCCGGTGGCTGGAAGCGCTACTAACCCGCCAATCACAGCAGTAATCCCCCATCTCCCCTGGTGCGTAACGGAGTTGCTCCGGTAGCTTCCGCTCGCACATCTGACTCACAGGGGAGGGTGCATGCGCAAGGCGCTCAGATGGCTGCTCGCGCTCGCCGTGTTCATAGGCACGCTGAGCACGGCGGGAGCGGCCACCGCCGCACAGCCGGAGGCCACCGGAACGACCGACATCAAGGATCAGCTGCTCGCCATTCCGGGGATGAGCCTGATCGAGGAGAAGCCGTACACCGGCTACCGCTTCTTCGTCCTGGACTACACCCAGCCGGTGGACCACCGCGACCCGTCCAAGGGCACGTTCCAGCAGCGGATCACCGTGCTGCACAAGGACGTCAGCCGCCCGACGGTCTTCTACACCGGCGGCTACAACGTCTCCACGACCCCCAGCCGCCGCGAGCCGACCCAGATCGTGGACGGCAACCAGGTCTCCATGGAGTACCGCTTCTTCACCCCCTCCCGGCCCGACCCGGCCGACTGGAGCAAGCTGGACATCTGGCAGGCGGCCAGCGACCAGCACCGTGTCTTCAAGGCGCTGAAGTCCATCTACACGAAGAACTGGATCTCCACCGGTGGCTCGAAGGGCGGTATGACCGCCACCTACTACAAGCGCTTCTATCCGCGCGACATGGACGGCGTCGTCGCGTACGTCGCCCCGAACGACGTCGTCAACGACGAGGACTCCGCCTACGACCGCTTCTTCACCAAGGTGGGCACCAAGGAGTGCCGCGACCGGCTGAACGCCGTGCAGCGCGAGGCGCTCGTGCGCCGGGAGCCGCTGGAGAAGAAGTACGCGGCCTACGCGGCGGACAACGGCTACACCTTCACCACGATCGGCAGCCTGGACCGGGCGTACGAGGCCGTCGTCCTCGACTACGTATGGGGCTTCTGGCAGTACAGCCTGCTGTCCGACTGCGCCACCGTCCCGGCGGACGCGAGGACCGCGACCGACCAGGCGATCTGGGACTCCGTGGACACCATCTCCGGCTTCTCCGCCTACGCGGACCAGGGCCTGGAGCAGTACACGCCGTACTACTACCAGGCGGGGACACAGCTGGGCGCGCCGGACATCCACTTCCCGTACATCGAGAAGCAGTACATCCGGTACGGCTACGAGTCGCCGCGGAACCTGGTCCCGCGCGACATCCCGATGAAGTTCCAGCCGTACGCGATGCGCGACGTCGACTCCTGGGTGCGGCACCACGCCCACCACATGCTCTTCGTCTACGGCCAGAACGACCCGTGGGGCGCGGAGCGCTTCCGCGTCGGCAAGGGCGCGGAGGACTCCTACGTCTTCACGGCACCCGGGCTGAACCACGGCGCCAACGTCGCCGGGCTGGTCGCCGACCAGAAGGCGCTGGCCACCGCCCGCATCCTGCAGTGGGCCGGTGTCCCCGCCACCTCCACGGCCACGGCGAAGCCGCTGGCCAGGTTCGACAGCAGGCTGGACGTGCGGGGAGTGGAGCGCGAGCCGGCCATGCGCCCGTAGATCTGCCGACTCCCATGCTGCGCCCGGCAGTTGTTCACACCCGCCGGGCGCAGCCCACCGGCTCCGCGCCGTTCAGCTGCACGTACAGCGCTGTCGCCGCGGGGCACTGGGCGCGCCCGGCGACCGCCTTCGCCACCTTGTACTGCGGTTTCCGCTTGCCGCTGCCGTCGCACGCCGTCTCGCGGACCTGCCCGCTCCCGGAGCCGTAGACGCAGTCGCCGACGATGGTGCGGGGGCCGCCCCCGCCGCCCGGGTCACCGGGATGCGGGGGCTCCAGGTTGCGCATACAGGCGTAGCCCTGCGGGATCGAGCCGTCGCCGTCCTCGCCGGAGGACGGGCTCTGCCGGCTGATGTGCAGGACGAAGTCCGTGGTCGCCGGGCACAGCGGACCCCCGCCCACCGTGCCGTCGTAGCGGGCCACGACCCGGGCCGCCGCCCGCTCGCTGGTGCACGGCACCTCGGTGAAGCTCGTCGAACCGAACGAGCTGCACTCGTCCACGGCCAGGAACACCGCCCCGTAGCCGGAGGGCTGCGTCGTGGTCGCCCTCGGTGTCGCGCCGGCCGGGCCGTCGTCGCCCGCCCCGGCCCTCAGCACCTGGCAGCCGGTCAGCAGCGCAGCGACCAGTACCAGCAGTGCGCAGACCACCCCCACGGAACTTCTCTCACGCATCGCGAACCCCCCGGGCACCTCCCCAGATGACCCGCGTCCAGCGTGACCCGCCGCAGCGGGCGCACGCCAGACGCGCGGGAGGCTTTGGGTCAGTTTGGGGTTGCACGCCGGGTGTGAGACGTACGCCCCCTACGCCCGACGTACCGGCGCCGCACGCACCTGGTGCTAGTACGACAATCCGTACCCGATGGGATACAGCACCTTCGCCGGATCGTCCGCCTGCTGCACCGCAACCGGCAGCCTGCCCCGCGGTGCCGCACGGCCCGCGATGACCCGCACGGCCGCCCGCAGCTCCACGTCGGTCCACGAGTACGAGGCCAAGTGGGCGGAGGCGGACGGGAGTTGGGCCACGTCGTAGGGGTTGCGGACGGCGAGGGCCACCACCGGCTTCCCGGTCGCCGCCAGCTGCTCGACCAGCGTGCGCTGCGAGCTGCCCGCGGTGACGTTGTAGGTGCCCACGACCACCGCGTCCGCGTCCCGCGCCGCCGCGACCGCCGTGGCGATGGTGGCCGCGGAGGGGGCCGTGCCCGTGGACAGGGCGGTCGCGGCGAAGCCCAGTTCGGTGAGGGCGGTTGCGAGGACGCCGGTGGGCGGTCCCGTCGTACCGGAGGGGGAGGCCGGGTCGGCTCCGACGACCAGGACCTTCCGGTGGGTGCGCCGGGACAGCGGCAGCAGGCCCGCCTCGTTGACCAGCAGGGTCGTCGTGCGCTCGGCGATGCGGTCGGCGGCAGCGAGGTGCTCCGCCGTGCCCACGGTGCGGTCGACGCCGTTCCGGCTGACGTAGGGGGCGTCGAAGAGCCGTAGCCTCGCCTTGAGCCTGAGGATGCGCAGGATCGATTCGTCCAGCCGGGATTCGGTGAGTTCGCCGTCCTGCACGGCCTTGAGGACGGCGTTCCAGGCCGTGGCGAGGTCGGGCGGGTTGAGGAGCTGGTCGACGCCGGCCTTGAGGGCGAGCACGGGGACGCGGTCGTCGCCGTACTTGGTCCGCACGCCCTGCATCCCCAGGGAGTCCGTCACCACCACCCCGTCGTAGCCCAGCTCCTCGCGCAGGATGCCGGTGAGGATCGGGTGGGAGAGGGTGGCCGGGTCGCCGGAGCCGTCCAGGGCCGGGAACTGGATGTGCGCGGTCATGATCGAGTCGATGCCCGCCCTGACGGCCGCCCGGAACGGCACGGCGTCCAGCTTCTCCCACAGTTCCCGGCTGTGGGTGATCACCGGGAAGCCGTAGTGGCTGTCGACGGCCGTGTCCCCGTGCCCGGGGAAGTGCTTGGCGGCCGCGGCGACCGACGAGCTCTGGTACCCGGCGACCTCGGCGGCGACCAGGCCCGCCACCGCGTCGGGGTCGGCACCGAAGGAGCGGACGCCGATGACCGGGTTGGCCGGGTTGATGTTCACGTCGGCGTCGGGGGAGTAGTCCTGGTTGATGCCCATCGCGCGCAGCTCGGCGCCGGAGATACGGCCGAGGGTGCGGGCGTCCTCGCGGGAGCCGCCGGCGCCCATGGCCATGGCGCCCGGGAAGAGGGTGGCGGGCCGGCCGACGCGGCAGACGATGCCGTGTTCCTGGTCGGTGGTGATGAGGACCGGCAGGCCGCGGGGCCGGGTGAGGGAGGCGCGCTGGATCCCGTTGGAGAGGTCGGCGATCTGGTGGGGGTCCTTGGTGTTGTGTGCCCAGGTGAAGTAGATGATGCCGCCGACGTGGTACCTGGCGATCAGTTCGGCGGCCGTGCGGACGCCGATCTCCTGGAGGTTGGCGTCGATGTCGGCCTGGTCCGGGTCGGTGGCCGAGTGGCCGTAGACCCGCATGACGAAGAGCTGGCCGACCTTCTCCTCCAGGGTCATGCGGGAGACGAGGGAGCGGAGCTTCTTGTCGCCGGGGGTGCCGGCCTCGGCGGTGGTGCCGATGGCCAGAGCCGCGGTGACGCCCGCGGTGGCGGCGAGGACGGTACGTCTGGAGGGCACGTGCGCTCCTTCCGGAGTGATCCGTTGGAGATCGACTGAAGGAAACTTCCGTGAGGGAGTCAATATCCGGGAAGTTTCTGCCGGTCAAGGGAGCGCGCAGGGCAGGGGCTTTCGTCGAGGGGCCGCCATCGGCGCTGTTGGAGGGGGGCGCGCCGATGGCGGCGTGCTGCCGGCCGCAGTACGGCGGAGAGGGTGGGTCAGCGATCGCAGCCAGCAGCGAGGGCCGACACCGCACGGCGGAGACTCTTCCGGCAGCTTGCGGGTTGGACGAACCGTATTCGGGGCGGGTTCCCGCGTTCCCCGCGATTCCCGGAAGTCGGTGCCCGAGGGGTCAACGAGGCGGGTGAGACATGATGGTCGGCCACTGCTCCTGCAAGGTGCGTACGGTCTCTGCGATCGCGGACGACATGTGGCTGCGGGTGTCCGGGGTCGGGGCGTGCAGCCGGTCTCGGTGACGTGGGGGCGACGGGAAGTCGTCCATCCCGTGGACGGGGAGGCGATCTGGCCCGTGCTCGGCCGATCATGAGGGTATGCCCGTAGTCACCATCCCCGGTTCCAAGTCCCTCACCGCCCGCGCGCTCTTCCTGGCGGCGGCGGCCGACGGAGTCACCACCCTCGTACGGCCCCTCCGCTCGGACGACACCGAGGGCTTCGCCGAGGGGCTGGTCCGGCTCGGGTATCGCGTCGGCCGGACCCGGGACGCCTGGCAGGTGGACGGCCGTCCGCAGGGCCCTTCGGTGAGTGAGGCGGACGTGTACTGCCGGGACGGCGCCACGACGGCCCGCTTCCTGCCGACGCTGGCGGCGGCGGGGCACGGCACGTACCGCTTCGACGCGTCGGCCCAGATGCGGCGCCGGCCGCTGCTGCCCCTGACCCGCGCCCTGCGCGACCTGGGGGTCGACCTGCGGCACGAGGAGGCGGAGGGACACCACCCGCTGACGGTGCGGGCGGCGGGGGTCGAGGGCGGCGAGGTGGTCCTGGACGCAGGGCAGTCCTCGCAGTACCTGACGGCGTTGTTGCTGCTGGGGCCGCTGACCCGGAAGGGCCTGCGGATCCGGGTCACCGATCTGGTGTCCGTCCCCTATGTGGAGATCACGATCGCGATGATGCGGGAGTTCGGGGTGGCGGCGGAGCGGGAGGGCGATGTGTTCGTGGTCCCGCCGGGCGGCTACCGGGCGACCACGTACGCGATCGAGCCCGACGCGTCGACGGCCAGCTACTTCTTCGCGGCGGCCGCGGTGACCCCGGGCGCCGAGGTCACGGTGCCGGGGCTGGGCACGGGGGCGCTCCAGGGCGACCTCGGCTTCGTCGACGTGCTGCGGAGGATGGGCGCGGAGGTGTCGGTGCGCCCGGACGGTACGACGGTCAGGGGGACGGGGGTGCTGCGCGGCCTGACGGTCAACATGCGGGACATCTCGGACACGATGCCGACGCTGGCCGCGATCGCCCCGTTCGCGGACGGGCCGGTGCGGATCGAGGACGTGGCGAACACGCGGGTGAAGGAGTGCGACCGGCTGGAGGCCTGCGCGCAGAACCTGCGGCGACTGGGGGTGGAGGTGGAGACGGGCCCGGGCCGGATCGAGATCCGGCCCGGGGTGCCGTCCGGAACCGGTGCGGAGATCACGACGCACGGCGACCACCGCATCGTCATGTCCTTCGCGGTCACCGGGCTGCGGGTGCCGGGTATTTCGTTCGACGACCCCGGCTGTGTACGGAAGACTTTCCCGGGCTTTCATGAGGCGTTCGCGGAGCTGAGGAGTGGGCTGGGGGATGACCGGTGAGCTGCGGGCCGTTCTCTTCGACTCGGGCGGTGTACTGATCCGTCCGGTCGGTGGACGCTGGAACCCGAGGGCCGACTTCGAGACGACGATCCTCGCGCACGACCCGACGGTCACACCGGAGCGGTTCGCGCGGGCGATCGCCGCGGGGGAGGACTTCTTCGCCGCCTCGGAGTCGACGCCGGACTACGACGACTACCACCGGGTACTGCTGCGTGACCTGGGCCTGGAGCCGACTCCGGCGCTGCTCGCCGAACTGCTCCGAGAGGTTCCGGTGAACATGGTGCTCGAGACCTACCCCGACGTCGCAAAGACCCTGGCGGAGCTCCGCCACCGAGGCGTTCGCATGGCGGTCGTGTCGGACGCGTGGCCGGGGCTGGCCGAGGCCCACGACGAGCTGGGCATCGGCGGCTACTTCGAGGCGTACGCGATCTCGGCCGTCCTCGGTTGCCGCAAGCCGGACCCGCGGATGTACCGGCACGCGAGCGACGCGTTGGGGTTGCGGGCGGCGGAGTGCGTGTTCGTGGACGACGACCCGGAGCTGGTGGCGGCGGCGATCGAACTCGGTTATTCGGGGCGGGTGTTGTGCCGGGACGGGGCGGTGGCGGGGGCGCCCGGGATGCCGGTCCCGTCCATCACCGACTTGAGCGAGATCGTCGAACTGTTCTGAAGGGGAGTCGCCGGGTGGGTCACGCACTTGAAGGGCCGTTGCTGGAAGGCGAGTTGGTGCGCCTCGAATCGCTGGAGCACCGGCATGCCGCCGATCTGGCGCTGGCCGCGGAGGAGGAGCGCGGCACATACGAGTTCACCTGGGTGCCGAGAGCCGATGAGGTACGCGGCTACATCGACGCCCAGCTCGCCCGCGCGGCCACGGGACGGCTCGCGCCGTACGCCCAGGTGTCGGTCGCGACCGGGCGGGCGATGGGCGCGACCTCGTACTGGGAGCCGCGCTGCTGGCAGTCGGACGACCAACTGGACGCCGTGGAGGTCGGGTTCACGTGGCTGGCCCGGTCGGCGCAGGGCACGGGCATCAACGCCGAGGCCAAGCTGCTGCTCTTCCGGCACGCCTTCGAGGTGTGGGGCGTGTCGCGGGTCGACCTGAAGACGGACGCGCGCAACAGCCGCTCCAGGGCGGCGATCCAGAGCGTCGGGGCGCGCTTCGAGGGCGTCCTCAGGAACTGGTCGCGGTCCTGGGTGCCGGGGGAGGAGGGGCGGTTGCGCGACTCCGCGATCTTCTCCATCACGGCGGCGGAGTGGCCGGACTCCCGGCAGCGGCTGGAACAGCGGGTGGCGGCGTTCGTGGCGGCCGGCGTGTGATCGACTCGGCGCCGCTCAGCAGCAGTTGATCCCGCACCGCCGCCAGCACCGCCTCCGCCCCCGTCCGCACCGCCGCGAACACGTTCCGCGAGGCCGGCTCCCCCTCCGTCTCCAGCACCGCCACCCGGCGGCGCGCATACGACGGCCGCACCAGCCGCGGGATCAGCGCCACCCGCCGCCCTGCCTCCACCAGCGCCGCCGGCGCACCCCGGTCGTTCACCGCATGCCGCACGTCCGGCGTGAATCCGGCCGCCGCGCACACCGAACGCGCCACCGCCCCGCAGCGGCCGTGCGCCGCCCCCACGATCCACGCGTCACGCGCCGGCGCCCGCAGGGCCACCGGGCCCCGGCCGACGAGGCGGTGCCCGGCCGGTACGACCAGATCCAGGACGTCCGTGAACAGGTCCACCCGGTCGTACCGGTCGTCCGTGTGCGGCGGCGCCCTCGCGAAGTCCACCGCCGGCGCCACGTCGACCTGGCCCGCGTCGAGCGCGGTGAACAGGTCCGGGGGCTCCGCCTCCACGACGTCCACGCGCACCCCTGGCAGCCGTCCGGCCGGCGCCCGCAGCACCCCGGGCAGCAGCCCCAGGATCCCGCTGGAGAAGCACCCGATGAACGGTGCCTGGACGGGGCGGCGAGGATCACCGGGCGTCCGGCGCAGCGCCGCGGAGCCGCACATCGGTACAGCCCGCGGAGCGCTACGCGCAGTCGTTCAGCAACCGCCCCAGATGCTCCCGCCCCGCCGCCAGCAGCTCCGGCAGCGGTGCGGCCTCCTCGTACCACCGCTTCTCGTACTCCCAGCACAGCCAGCCGTCCCAGCCGTGCCGGGAGAGGACCTCCACGGTCTCGGTGAGCGGGAGCACGCCGGCGCCGAGGGCGAGCGGGGTCGTGTCGTCGGCCGAGGCGATGTCCTTGACCTGGACGTAGCCCAGGTAGGGGGAGAGGGCCGCAAACGACTCCGCGGGCTGTTCGCCGCCCAGCCACGTGTGCATGACGTCCCAGAGGGCGCCGGCATGGCGGTGTCCGACCCGGCCGAGGATGCGGATCACGTCGGCGGCCCTGCGGTGCGAGTCGTGGGTCTCCAGGAGGATGCGTACGCCGAGGTCAGCGGCGTGCTCCGCGGCCGTGCCGAGCCGTCGGGCGGCCACCGCGTCGGCGCGTTGGACGGTCTGTTCGTGGTCGGCGCCGGGGAAGACCCGGATGTACGGGGCGCCGAGGTCGCGGGCGAGTTCGAGGAGGCCACGGATCTCGTCGATCACCGGGCCGTCGTCGCCGGGGGCGGCCACCCGCGCGTACCCGGCGAGGCCCAGCACCTCGATGCCGCCCGCCTTGAACTCGGCGGCCACGTCGGCCCGCTGGGCGAGGTCGATGCCTGGGTGGACCGGCTCCTCCGGATGCGCGCGCAGTTCGACGCCGTGGTAGCCGTGGGTGGCCGCGAGCCGGACCACGTCCGGGATGGGCAGGCCGGGGACGCCGAGGGTGGAGAACGCGAATCTCATGGTTCCCACTCTCACTCGGGGGTGCCGTGCAGGTCCAGGCGCCAGTCCTGGCCGTTCAGGTCCTGTCCGAAAGAACGGTGCGGTTTCTCGGCGACGAGCACGAAGCCGTGGCGCTGGTAGATGCGGCGGGCGGCGGCCAGGACGTCGTTGGTCCACAGGACGAGCTCGCGGTAGCCGGCAACGCGCGCGAAGTCGACGACGGCCCGTACGAGCCGGTCGCCGATGCCGAGCCCGCGCGCATCCGGCTCGACCAGCAGCAGCCGCAGCCGGGCCGTGCCCGGTGCCTCGTCCCGCACGCACATCACGCATCCCACCGGCCGCCCGTCCAGCTCGGCGATCCACACCCGCTCCAGATGCGGGTCGTGGTCCTCGGCGAAGTCGGCGACGATCCGCGCCACCAGTCCCTCGTAGTCGGCGTTGAAGCCGTACTCGACGGCATACAGCGCGGCGTTGCGCTGCACGATCCAGCCCAGGTCGCCCGGACCGGGCTCGCGCAGGACGACGTCCTCGCGGCGGGGCGGGCGCCCGTCGGAGAGGATCTCGCGGACGGCCCGCATCGCCTCCGCCAGACGCGGCCGGTCGGCGGCCGGCACGGTGGACAGCAGCGCGCCCACGGATTCGTTCGCACGCTCGGCGAGCAGGGCGGCCGTCTCGCGCCCGAGGTACGTGAGCGAGACGCGGCGGCGCCGGGTGTCGTCGGCGGACTTGGTGCGCTCGATCAGCCCGTCCGACTCGAACTTGTTGAGGATCCGGCTCAGGTACCCGGCGTCCAGGGAGAGTTCGGCCCGCAGGTCGGCCGCGTCCGTTCGCGGGGAGTGCGCCAGTTCGTACAGGACGCGGGACTCGGTCAGGGTGTACGGGGCGTACAGCTGACGGCTGTAGTCGAGGGCGCCGATGACGTTCGTGTAGAAGCGGTTGAACGTGCGGATGTCCTGGACGGTCATGAGTGTCGACCCCCGGATGGTTGTCCCGGATACGTGAACCAGATAGTTGACTCAGTCAGAGATAGCACCGGGTCCGAGACTAGGACACCCCCACCGCCGTGGCTACCCCGCGCGACGGCCCGGTGGAAGCTGTGAGCGAACGGCGCCTCACGCGCCCGGGGGCGCTCCCTAGCATCGCGGTCATGGAGACGACGGTGACCACGACCGCGGCGTACGACGAACACGCCGACTGGTACGACGAGCACATGTCGGCCGACGGTGTCGGCGACTACGTCCAGCGGGTCCGCGCGACCCTCGGCGACCTGCTGGGCCGCGGCAGCGGAAGGTGCCTCGACGTCTGCTGCGGCACCGGCGCCCACGCGTCCCGGCTGGGCGGACTGGGCTGGACGCCGGTGGGTGTCGACCTCTCCCGCGGTCAACTGCGCCATGCGGTACGGCGGTTGCCGGTCGCGGCCGCCGACGCGACGGCGCTCCCGCTGGCGGACGCCTCGGTACCGGCCGCGGTATGCGTGCTCGCGAGCACGGACGTGCCGGACTACGCGGCGGTGCTGCGCGAGATCGCACGGGTGCTGGAGCCCGGCGGGCGGTTCGTGCATCTGGGCGTGCACCCCTGCTTCGTCGGCGCCTTCGCGGACCGGACCGACCCGCCGAGGGTGGTGGTGGGCCCCGCCTACGCCGACCGCTCCCGCCGCTTCGACGGCGGGAACCCGGCGGGCGTACGGGCCCGGGTCGGCGCCTGGCACATCCCCCTGTCCGACCTCCTGAACGCCACGTCGACCGCGGGCCTGCACCTCACCCGCACCACGGAGACGGGCCCGGCACCCGGCGTCCCGGAGCTGTTCGGCTTCCTGGCGGTGAAGGATGGAACCGGTGAAGGCTTCCTGGCGGTGAAGGACGGAACCGGCCTGTAGGGGCCCGCACCCTTGTGTCGGGCGGACCCTCGGCGCCGGTCCGCGTCATCGGCGCAGGCCCGGCGATCCCAGCCCGTCCGGCGTTCGAGGACGAGGCCCCTTCAGGGCCGAAAGCGGGGGTCTGGGGGCTGCAAGTCCCCAGCCGACGGCACGGCAAGCGCCGGATGTCGATCCACGCAACGGCGCCCTCAGCCCCGCGGCACCCCGGAGGACCCCCGCACCATCAGCTCCCCCCGAACCGTGGCCGTCCCCCCGGGCGGCGGCTCCTCCCGCCCCATGGCGATCCGCCCGGCCCGGGCCCCCGCCTCCGCCAACGGCAACCGCACTGTCGTGAGCGCGGGCACCGCGTCGACGCTGAACGGCAGATCGTCGAACCCGGCGACCGACACGTCCTCCGGAATCCGCAGCCCGGACTCCCGCAGCGCCGCACACGCCCCGAGCGCGACGGAGTCGTTCGCCGCGACCACCGCCGTGAGCGACGGGTCCCGGCGGAGCAGTTCCAGTGTCGCCTCGTACCCGGACGTCCGGTCGTACCGCCCCCACATCGTCGACCGGGGATCCTCCTCGATGCCCGCCGCGGCCAGCGCTGCCCGGTGCCCCTCAAGGCGGTGCCGCGTCGTCGTCCGCTCCTCCGGCCCCGCGATATAGCCGAGGCGCCGGTGCCCCAGCCCGATCAGGTGCTCGGTCAGCCGCTGCCCGCCCCCGCGGTTGTCGAAGGCCAGCGCGATCGCCGCGGTGTCCGGTGCCGGCGGCCGCCCGCACAGCACCACCCGCGTCCCGGCGTCCGTCAGCTTCCGCAGCTTGGACGCGACCGCCGCCGCGTGCGGCTCGTTCTCCATGGCGCCACCGGTCAGCACGACCGCCGCCGCCCGCTGCCGCTGCAGGAGCGTCAGATACGTCAGCTCGCGCTCCGGAGAACCCCCCGTGTTGCAGACGACCGCCAGCCGCTCACCACCGGCCCGGCCGCCCGGCCCCCCGATCTCCGACTGGATCGCACTCGCCATGATCCCGAAGAAGGGGTCGGCGATGTCGTTGACGAGAATCCCGACCAGATCGGAAGTCGCCGCCGCCAGCGCGCTGGCCGGCCCGTTCAGCACGTAGTCCAGCTCGTCGACCGCCTTCAGCACCCGCTCACGGGTGGAGGTGGCCACGGGATAGTTCCCGTTCAGCACGCGCGACACCGTCGCGGGGGAGACCTGCGCGCGGGCCGCCACGTCCGCCAGGGTCACCGTCATCTCGTCGTCCTCCGGTCGCGCGGTTCGTCGCGCATCTCTCGTACCTCGTCGTACGTCCGTACCTCGTCGTACGTCCTCGTAGACAGGCCACGCCGGGCCCCCGGTTCCGAGCACGTCGAGCAGACCTTACGGCCAGAACCCCCCACTGTTCGTCCCCTCGAACAACTCGAAGCGGTCACGGTCTTGTCCGGACCGCTGCTCAGAGGCTAGCTTCTCCTTGTATAGAAAGCGCTTGCTGTGACGCTCTGGGGCCGACGCGGCGCACACCACCCGCGTACGACGCTGTGTACGACGCCTGCGAAGGGAATGACGTGACACGCAAGACGGTGCGTATCGCCATGAACGGCGTGACCGGGCGCATGGGCTACCGCCAGCACCTGGTCCGTTCCATCCTTGCCATCCGCGAACAGGGCGGCCTCGATCTGGGCGACGGCACCGTGCTGTGGCCGGAGCCGATCCTGGTCGGCCGCCGCGAGCACGCCCTGCGCGCGCTCGCCGAGCAGCACGGTCTGGACCCGGAGAACATCTCGACCGACGTCGACGCGGTCCTCGCCGATCCGACCGTCGAGATCTACTTCGACGCCCAGGTGACCTCGGCCCGCGAGGAGGCGATCAAGAAGGCGATCGCGGCGGGCAAGCACATCTACACCGAGAAGCCGACCGCGACCGGCCTGGAGGGCGCCCTGGAGCTGGCGCGCCTCGCGAACGAAGCGGGCATCAAGCACGGCGTCGTCCAGGACAAGCTCTTCCTCCCGGGCCTGCTGAAGCTCAAGCGCCTCATCGACGGCGGCTTCTTCGGCCGGATCCTGTCCATCCGCGGCGAGTTCGGCTACTGGGTCTTCGAGGGCGACTGGCAGACCGCCCAGCGCCCGTCCTGGAACTACCGCGCCGAGGACGGCGGTGGCATCGTCGTCGACATGTTCCCGCACTGGGAGTACGTGCTCCACGAGCTGTTCGGCCGCGTGAAGTCCGTCCAGGCCCTCACCGCCACCCACATCCCGCAGCGCTGGGACGAGAACGACAAGCCCTACGACGCCACCGCCGACGACGCCGCGTACGGCATCTTCGAGCTCGACGGCGGCGCGATCGCCCAGATCAACTCCAGCTGGGCCGTGCGCGTCAACCGCGACGAGCTGGTGGAGTTCCAGGTCGACGGCACCGAGGGCTCGGCGGTCGCGGGCCTGCGCAACTGCCGTGTCCAGCACCGCAGCCTGACCCCCAAGCCGGTCTGGAACCCCGACATCCCGGCCACCTACTCCTTCCGCGACCAGTGGCAGGAGGTCCCGGACAACGACGAGTTCGACAACGGCTTCAAGGCCCAGTGGGAGCTCTTCCTCAAGCACGTCTACGCCGGTGCCGACTACCACTGGGACCTCCTCGCCGGCGCCCGCGGTGTGCAGCTCGCGGAGCTGGGCCTGAAGTCCTCGGCCCAGGGCGTCCGCATCGACGTACCGGAGATCGCCCTGTGACCATCCAACTCCCCGACTTCGAGGGTGGGCTGAGGGCGTACGAGCCCCGCCCCGAGCCCCTCGCCGTCACTCCCGGCGCGCCGCCCTTCACCTCCCGTACGGTCTTCTCGGCCGCGCACGTCGTCGCCGACCCGTTCGCGGACGTGTCGCCCGACGCGCCCGCCGCCGTCGACTGGGACGCCACCCTCGCCTTCCGCCGGCACCTGTGGTCCCACGGGCTCGGGGTCGCCGAGGCCATGGACACCGCCCAGCGCGGCATGGGCCTGGACTGGGCGGGCGCGGCCGAGCTGATCCGCCGCAGCGCCGCCGAGGCCAAGGCGGTCGGCGGCCGGATCGCCTGCGGCGTCGGCACGGACCAGATCACCGCCGGGTCTCTCGTGGAGGTCCGGACGGCCTACGAGGAGCAGCTCGCCCTCGTGGAGGAGTCCGGCGCGCAGGCCATCCTGATGGCCTCCCGCGCGCTGGCCGCCGCCGCGTCCGGACCCGAGGACTACCTGGAGGTCTACGGCCACCTCCTGCGCCAGGCCACCGAGCCGGTGGTCCTGCACTGGCTCGGCCCGATGTTCGACCCGGCGCTGGAGGGCTACTGGGGCTCGTCCGACCTGGACGCGGCCACCGACACCTTCCTGGAGGTCATCACCGCGCACCCGGACAAGGTGGAGGGCATCAAGGTCTCCCTGCTGGACGCCCAGCGGGAGATCGACATCCGCCGCCGGCTCCCGCAGGGCGTCCGCTGCTACACGGGTGACGACTTCAACTACCCCGAGCTGATCGCCGGCGACGAGAAGGGCTTCAGCCACGCCCTGCTCGGCATCTTCGACCCGCTTGGCCCGCTGGCGGCTCAGGCGGTACGGGTCCTGGACACGGGTGACGTGGCGGGCTTCCGTGCCCTGCTCGACCCGACCGTCGAACTCTCCCGCCACCTCTTCCAGACCCCGACCCGCTTCTACAAGACGGGCGTGGTCTTCCTCGCCTGGCTGGCCGGCCACCAGTCGCACTTCACCATGGTCGGCGGCCTCCAGTCGGCCCGCTCCCTCCCGCACTTCGCCCGCGCCTACGAACTCGCCGACGGCCTGGGCCTGTTCCCGGACCCGAAACTGGCGGAGGAGCGGATGAAGAACCTTCTCGCCCTGTACGGAGTGACCCAGTGACCGGCGACCTCTCCCGCTTCTCCATCAACCAGATGACGGTGAAGCAGCTGTCGTTGCCCGAACTGGTCGACTCCTGCCTGGAGTTGGGCGTACCGGGCGTGGGCCTGTGGCGCGAACCGGTCCAGTCCCACGGCGTGGAGGAGACGGCGAAGCTCATCCGCGACGCGGGTCTGACCGTCACCACCCTCTGCCGCGGCGGCTTCTTCACGGCGATCGACCCGGCGGAGCGTGCGGCCGCACTGGACGACAACCGGCGCGCGATCGACGAGGCGGCCACCCTGGGAACGGACACCCTGGTCCTGGTCTCCGGCGGCCTGCCATCGGGCTCCAAGGACCTGCACGGCGCCCGGGAGCGCATCGCGGACGCACTCGGCGAGCTGGGCCCGTACGCCGAGCAGCACGGCGTACGCCTGGCCATCGAGCCGCTCCACCCGATGTACGCCGCCGACCGCTGTGTGGTCTCGACGCTGGCCCAGGCGCTCGACCTCGCGGAACGCTTTCCCGCCCACCAGGTCGGCGTCACCGTCGACACGTACCACATCTGGTGGGACGACCACGCGCCCGCGCAGATCGCCCGCGCGGGTGCGGGCGGCCGTATCCACACCTTCCAGCTCGCCGACTGGACCACGCCGCTGCCGGAGGGTGTGCTCACCGGCCGCGGGCAGATCGGGGACGGCTCGATCGACATGCGGGAGTGGAAGGGGTACGTGGAGGCCGCCGGATACACCGGTCCCATCGAGGTCGAGCTCTTCAACGACGGGTTGTGGGCGCGGGACGGCCGGGAGGTGCTGGCGGAGACGGCCGCGCGCTTCGTGGAGCACGCCGCCTGACCGCACCGGAACAATGCGCTGGAACCGCATAGAGGTTCGTGCAGAATTTGAATCCTCCCCCTCGTAAACGAGGGGGATCCCTGGCGCAGGCTGCCTCCGGGAGCGGCGCTCCCGGAGGTCTTACGCCGTCGGCGCCAGCCGGGTTGAGACCAGCCCGGACGAGCATCACGCGGGCGGGGTTCTTGTCTCTGGGGGAGACGGATCCGCACGCGGTGCAGGTATACGTTCGTTCCGACAGCGGCAGGGCGTGCTTGGCTCTCGCTCCGCAGTCGCCGCAGTCCATGGTGGTGTGGGCCGGGTGCACCAGGCGCACGATCCGGCCGTGTTTGCGGGCCATCTCGGGCAGGGCCCTTTTCGTGGCGCCGATCGCGGCGTCAGCGGACTTGCGGGCCATCGTCGACTTCGCGAGGAACCTGGGCCGGAAGTCTTCCACCGCCATCGCGTCGTGGTCGCGGGCCACATGCTTGGCCCACTTGCGGCCGGTGTCCTGGCGTTGCCGGGCGATCTTCGCGGCCATGCGCGTGCGGTTCTGATGCCGCCGGTGGTCAGTGCGCCCGCACCGCCCGGTGCAGGGCCTCTGCCGCCAGCCGCATGGCCGCGTCCTGGGCGGCCCGGCCGAGCAGATCGGTTCGGATGGGGCCGCCGCCGGCCAGATGGCGGTCGTACGGCAGGACGACGACGGGAACACCCGTCTCCTTCAGGTGCGCGGTGGCAGCCTTCACGTCGAGGATCATGTCGGGCGAGCTCGCGGTGAGGGCCACCACGGTCGCCGAGAGCGCGGAATGCGGCAACTGCCCCAGCCAGTCCAGCACTTGCCGGGTCGCGCCGACGCCCTCCGCGGTCGTGGGCGCGACCACCACACGAGCGTGTGCGGTGTCCATCGCCGTACGCGCGACGTCACCGGGCAGCGTCTCGCAGTCGACGACCGTCACGGAGAAGTAGCGCCGCAGCGCCAGGGTCACGGTCCGGTACGTCCGTACGTCCAAGGGGGCGCCGACCTTCCCCTGGCTCCCGGGCAGCAGCCAGCCGCCGTCGGCCACCGGCACCAAGTACCCGGTCACATGGGTCAGTTGCATGGCCGGCGTCAGAATCCGGGCGAGGTCGGCGCACGACCACCGCACCGACTCCGCACCCATCCGCACCGGAAGCGTGCCCAGCGCGGAGTCCGCCTCCAGCGTGAGCACCGGGTCGTGCCGGTAGTGGTTGAAGGTACGGCCGAGCAGCGCGGCGACGGTCGACTTGCCGACACCTCCGCGGATGGACGTGACGGCGATGACCCGCCCGGTGGTCACCGGTTGCTGCAACTCCCGGGCGATCCGCGTCTGTTCGGCCACGTCCTGCGAGGCGGAGGTGGCCAGCCGACGGAGCGTACGGCCGGTGCGATGGGCGAGCGAGTCGCCGTGGTGGGGGCGGCCGAGGGCGAGGGCCAGACGGGGGTCGAGGGTGGGCAGGGTTTCGGGGGTGGAGGTGCGTGTGGCGGGAGATGAAGGGGCGGCGGGCACGGGGACGGAGACCGTCGGCCTGGGCGCCGTGACGGGCGGAGTGGGCCGGGCTGCGGGGAGTGGGGGCGGAGCGGCCGCGGGGGGCTGGGGCGGAGCCGGGCTGTACTGCGGGGCGGGAGCGGTTGTCGCGGGCATGGGGCCGGCCGCGGGGGCCGACTGCCCTGCACCAGCGGTCGGCTGCTCCTCTCGTGCCGAGTGCACGAGACGCAGGGTGGGCTCGCCGCCGGGTCCGGGAAGGGCAGGATCCGCTGCTACGACGGCCTCGCCCGAAGGCGCCGGAGCCGGCTGCTCCTCCGGCTGCTGCTCCGGCTGTCCGAGCTGGAACAGCGCGTCGCGCCGCCAGTCGTCGCTGTCGTCCTGCGGCTCCCGCTCCCGCGCCTGATCCTGCTCCTGTTCCCCGTGAACCATGCCGTCCCGTCCCCTAAGCGATGGTGCCGAGCAGCCGCCCGTACACGCCGAAGACCCCGATGAGCAGCGGAAGCAGAGCGATCACGCCGACGGACTCCAGCAGGTCACCTGCTCGCCGCAGCAGCACCCGGACCTGCTCGGCGGGCTGTACGACGAGCGAGGCGAGCGACAGCCCGCCCAGCGCCGCGAGCACGACCAGGGCCGGCCCCGTCGCACCGGACCGCTCCACCCACACCGCCAACAGGCGTACGGCCACCACGGCGGCACCCGCCAGCAGCACCACCACTTCGGCGACCAGTGGAAAAGCCCGCGCCCGCAGGGCCACCACCACCGACGTGACGACGGCGAGCAGCACAGCCCACACGGAGGGCGCACGCAGCGCCCAGACCCCCGCCACGGTCGCCGACACGGCCGCGGTGACGGTGGCGAGCACCAGCCCGCGATGGGCGGCCGTCAGTGCCGCGGACACCTCGTACCGGCTCACGGAGACGCCGCCGGCCCGCCGGTCGTCGAGCCCGGACAGCCCGGAGGTCATGAGCGCGAGCCGCGGCAGCACACCCAGGACGACGACGGAGACGACGGCGAGCACCGCCCCCACCCGTGCCTGCTGCCCGGCCGTCCCCGCTCCCGACTGCAGGGCGACGGCGCCCTCCCAGCCGAGGACGGTGACGGCGACGGCGCCCGCGCCGACCAGCGCACCGCGCCCCCACCGGGTGAACAGGCCCAGCAGCACGAGCGTCACCGCACCCACCGCGGCCGGCGCACCCACGTGCAGCGCACCGGACCAGTGGAGGTCATCGGCGAGCGCGGAGGCCCCGAGGGCACCGAGCACCCCGGCCGTGCAGATCAACGTGCCGGCGATCCCGTCCTGCCGCCTGCCACGCCCCACCAGGGCCCCGGCGCCGCCGGCGACGGCAGCGAGGACGAGCAACGCAGCCGCGACGACGGACGCGTCGTAGGCGCTCCGCGCGAAGATCCCGCCCGCAGCGGCCCATGCCATGGTCGCCAGGCCGGCGACGAGACGCAGCGACTCGGGCCCCCATCGTCGTGCCCGCCCGCCGAGATCCTCCGCTGCCTCGTCGCTCACGTCGTGGACGACGGGCGCGGACGGAGCATCCCCGGCCCGCCCGAGCCGCAGCAGGGCGCCGTCACGGATCCCGGCGGACTCAAGGCTGCTGTCGTGACCGAGCGCGGACCCGTCCACGGTCACCAGATGCCGCGACTCGGGCCGCTCACCCACCCGGTCGCCCAGCACCCGCAGAATCTCGGGCAACAACACCCCGACCGGCTCCCGGGCCGGCAACACGAGATCCACCCGACGCCGCTCCCCGACGAGGGTGACGCGACTCAGAGCAACTGCGGACCCGTTGGCCGCCGCACGACTCAAGGCCCCCGCAGACATCACGTGTTCGAACCTATCACCGGGTGGGGGACGACCCGCCGGACTAGCCCAGCCTCGCCCCAAGGCTGCACGGAACCTCCCTACGACGCCTGCACAGAGCCCCCATACGGGCCCTTCTCCGCGGCGCCGAAAAATTCTCAAGACGCCGTACAACCCTTCCCCCACCTCGCCGGTCGTACTTGGCATCAGGACTTCTCGGAGGGGGATCTGGGGGGATCGCGGGGGTTCTGATGTTGGAGGGGAAAAGCCGAGGGGGCCCGGTCCAGGACCGGGCCCCCTCGAATTTGTGCGCCTTCCGCCTTCCGGACGTCCTCAGAAGAACACCCCACAGCGCAGCAGCACATTCGCGTACGGCCGCGCTTCCCCCGTCCGTACGACCAGCCGCGCGCCCCCCGACAGCTCCTTGAGCCGCTCGTGCGGGACCAGGTCCAGCCCGGGGAAGCGGCCGTCCAGCAGCTCCGAAGCCGCCGGGTTCGCTTCCCGTACCTCGGCCGCCGCCGTCGCGCCCTCCACCACCAGCTCCGCCAGCAGACCGTCGACCACCTCCGCGAAGGACGGCACCCCGGCGCGGAACGCCAGGTCCACGACCCGCGGACCCGGCGGTATCGGCATGCCCGCGTCGCACACCAGCACCCCGTCCCCGTGGCCCAGTTCGGCCAGCGCGCCGGAGAGATGACGGTTCAGGATTCCCGTCTTCTTCACAGGGCGTCGACCTCCTCTGCCGTCGGGAAGGACACCTGCGCGCCCTCCTTGGTGACGGCGGCCGCGCCGACGCGGGCCGCGTACGTCGCGGCGTCCGCGAGGGACGCGCCCGACCCCAGCCGGAACGCCAGCGCCGCCGTGAACGCGTCGCCCGCACCCGTCGTGTCCACGGCGTCCACCTTCACCGGAGGCACCCGCGTCACCCCGGCCGACGAAGCCACCAGCGCGCCCTCCGCGCCCAGGGTGACCACGACCGAGCGCGGGCCCTTGGCGAGCAGCAGCCGCGCCCAGTCCTCCGGGCGGTCGGAGACACACGCGTCACCGAGGACCACCTTCGCCTCGTGCTCGTTGACGATCAGCGGGTCGCAGGCCGCCAGCACCTCGGGCGGCAGCGGCCGTGGCGGGGACGGGTTCAGCACGAAGCGGTTGTCCGGCGCCAGATTCCGTACCACCTCCACGACCGACTCCAGCGGGATCTCCAGCTGGGTCGAGACCACCCGCGAGGCCAGGAAGAGGCTCGCGGCGGTCCGGACGTCCTGCGGGGTCAGCCGGCCGTTCGCACCCGGCGACACCACGATGCTGTTGTCCCCGGACGGGTCGACGGTGATGAGCGCGACCCCCGTCGGCGCCCCGCCCACCAGCACCCCCACGGTGTCGACACCGGCCGCCTGCTGCGAGTCGAGGAGCAGCCGGCCGTACGCGTCGTCGCCCACCCGGGCCAGCAGGACCGTACGGGCCCCGAGGCGGGCGGCGGCGACGGCCTGGTTCGCGCCCTTGCCACCCGGATGGACGGCCAGGTCGGAGCCGAGCACCGTCTCGCCTGCGCCCGGCCGCCGCTCGACGCCGATCACCAGGTCGGCGTTGGCGGATCCCACGACCAGCAGGTCGTAGTCGTACATCAAATGACTCCCCTGAGAGATGATGAGAGATGACCTGAGGCGGGCGTCCGTCGCCACCGGGCAACCACCTGTGCAACCCCCGGCACCCGGGCGACGACCGCCCACCTCTTCCCCATGTCGCCGTGTCGTCGGCCGGTTCTCAGCCGCTGAAGCCGGCCACGTTCTCCTTCGTGACCACCTTCACCGGCACCATCACCGACTTCGTGACCTTCTTGCCCTCGGCGACCTTCAGCGCGTTCTGTACGGCGATTCTGCCGAGTTCCGTCGGCTGCTGGGCTACCGACGCGTAAAGCGTGCCCGCCTTCACAGCGCTCAGCCCGTCCGGGGTGCCGTCGAAGCCGATGACCGCGACGGACTTTCCGGCCTTGCCGCCCAGGGCCTTGATCGCGCCCAGCGCCATCTCGTCGTTCTCCGCGAAGACGCCGTCGACGTCGGGGTGGGCCTGCAGGAGGTTCGTCATCACGTCCAGGCCCTTGGTGCGGTCCCAGTCGGCGGGCTGCTCGGCGACGACCTTGATGCCCGGGTAGGCCTTGAGGCCCGCGGTGAAGCCCGCGCCGCGCTCGCGGCTGGCGGAGGTGCCCGCCTGGCCCTGCAGCACCACGATGGTGCCCTTGCCGCCGAGCCGGTCCGCGAGGGACTTGGCGGCGAGCCTGCCGCCGGTGACGTTGTCGGAGGCGACGAGCGCGGCGGTGTCCGCGTTGTTGACGGCGCGGTCGACGGCCACCAGCGGGATGCCCGCCTTGTTCACGGCCTTCGCCGCCGGTGTCACCGCGTCGGAGTCCACCGCGTTGACGATGATCGTGCCCAGGCCCTCGCTGGTGAAGTTCTGCAGCTGGTTGGCCTGCTGGGAGGCGTCGTTCTGCGCGTCGGTGACGGTCAGGTCGACGCCCAGCTTCCTGGCCTCCTGCTGCGCCCCGGCGCGGATCTGCACGAAGAAGGGGTTGTTGAGGGTCGACAGCGCCAGACCGATCTTCTGGTCCTTGGCCGCCGACGAACCGCTGTGCAGGAAGGACATGGCCCCGACGACGGCCGCCGCGACCACGGCCGCGAGCACGTAGGTCGCCGCCTGCCGGCCCTTGCCGCCGCCTGACGCACCGGCCGCCACCGGGGTGGCTCCGGCCTTGCGCCGCACGGTGTCGAGCAGCACCGCCAGCGCGATCACGACACCGATGACGACCTGCTGCCAGAACGCGGACACGGACAGGAGGTTGAGGCCGTTGCGCAGCACCGCCAGGATCAGTGCGCCGATCAGGGTGCCGGACGCCTTGCCGGTGCCACCGGCCAGCGAGGCGCCGCCGATGACGACCGCCGCGATGGCGTCCAGCTCGTAGCCCTGCGCGGCCTGCGGCTGTGCGGAGGACAGCCGGGCGGCGAGCACGATGCCCGCGGCCGCCGCGAACAGCCCGGAGAAGGCGTAGATCGCGAGCTTCTGCCTCTTCACCCGCAGGCCGGACAGGCGCGCCGCCTCCTCGTTGCCGCCGATCGCGTACATCGAGCGGCCGATGTACGTCCGGCCCAGTACGAGCGCCGTGATCAGGCCCATGACGACCATGACCAGCACCGGCACCGGCAGCCACCCGCCGAGCGTGTCCCCGAGGTGCGAGACCGAGCCGGGGAGGGCGATGGGGGAGCCCTGCGAGATCACCAGGGACAGGCCGCGGCCCACCGACAGCATGGCGAGCGTTGCGATGAACGGCGGCAGCTTGCCGTACGAGATCAGGAAGCCGTTGACCAAGCCGCAGGCGATACCGGTGGCGATCGCCAACACCACCGCCAGCGCTACCGGCAGGCCCTGCGAAGTGGCGCTCCAGGCAAGGACGGTGGCGGACAGGGCGGCCACCGAGCCCACCGACAGGTCGATGCCCGCCGAGACGATCACGAAGGTGACGCCGAAGGCGAGGATGGCGGTGACGGCCGCCTGGACGCCGACGTTCAGGAGGTTGTCCGCCGTCATGAAGTCGCCGGACAGCGCCGACATCGCGATGACGAGGACGATCAGCGCGGTCAGCGCGCCGTTGTCGAGCAGAAGGCGGCGCAGGCCGCCCGTGGCGCCACCCGCGCCCGTCGTGCTCTTGAGCGTGTCAGTGGCCACGGGTGGCCTCCGTTTCGTGCGTGGGTGTCGTAGGTGTGCTTACGGCGAGCGCCATCACGGCGTCCTGGGTGGCCTCGTCGGCGGCGAGTTCGCCCGCGATCCGGCCCTGGGCCATCACCAGCACCCGGTCGCTCATGCCGAGGACCTCCGGGAGATCGCTGGAGATCATCAGTACGGCGGCGCCCGCGGCCGTGAGTTCGTTGATCAGCTGGTAGATCTCGACCTTGGCGCCGACGTCGATTCCGCGCGTCGGCTCGTCGAGGATCAGCACCTTGGTGTCGGCGAGCAGCCACTTGCCGATGACGACCTTCTGCTGGTTGCCGCCGGACAACGTCCGTACGTGCTGGCCGAGTCCGGCCATCCGCACGCCGAGCCGCCCGGCGACCCGGGCGGCGGCCTCGCGCTGGCCCCTGAGATCGACGAGCCCCGCGCGCGTGGCCTTCCGCAGCGTCACCAGGCCGAGGTTCTCCTCGACCGACGCGTCGAGGACCAGGCCCTGGCCCTTGCGGTCCTCGGGGATCAGGCCGATGCCGGCCGCCATGGCGGCGTTGACGTCGCCCCGCCGCACCTCGGCCCCGGCGACCCGCACGGCCCCCTTGTCGTACGGATCCGCGCCGAACACGGCGCGCACGACCTCCGTACGGCCGGCTCCGACCAGGCCCGCGATGCCGACGACCTCACCGGCGTGCACCTGGAAACCGACGTCATGGAAGACGCCGTCACGCGTGAGTCCCTCGACGGACAGCAACGCGGCGCCCGTGTCGGCCCGTTCGCGCGGGTACTGCTGCTCGATCGAACGGCCCACCATGAGGCGTACGAGCTCGTCCTCGGGGGTGGCGGCGGGGACCTGCCCGACGCTCTTCCCGTCCCGGATCACCGTCACCCGGTCGCCCAGGGCGGCGATCTCCTCCAGGTGATGCGTGATGAAGACGATCCCGACCCCGTCCTCGCGCAGCTTGCGCACGATCGCGAAGAGCTTCTCGACCTCCTCGGAGGTGAGCACGGCGGTCGGCTCGTCCATGATCAGCACGCGCGCGTCCAGGCTCAGTGCCTTGGCGATCTCGACCATCTGGAGGCGCGCGATGCCGAGTTCGCGCACACGCGCGCGTGGCGACACACTGACGCCGACACGCTTCAGCAGGACCTCGGCGTCCGCCTCCATCGTCTTCCGGTCGATCATCCCGAAGCGGCGCGGCTGCCGCCCCAGGAAGATGTTCTCGGCGACCGTGAGGTCGGGTACGAGGTTGAACTCCTGGTAGATGGTGGCGAACCCGAGGCGCTCGGAGTCCTGCGCGCCATGGATGCGCACCTCCTCGCCGCCGACCAGGATCCGCCCGGCGTCGGGGGTGTAGGCGCCGGAGAGCATCTTGATCAGCGTGCTCTTGCCCGCGCCGTTCTCACCGAGCAGCACATGCACCTCGCCCCGGCGCAGGTCGAAGTCGACGCCGTCCAGCGCGACCACGCCCGGGAAGGTCTTCCGTATGCCCTCGATGCGCAGCAACTCGTCCGGGTTGCTCACAAGCGGCTCCTGTTCTCAGCGGGGTTCTCACCGCACGAGCGGCGTACGACGAGACGGGCGGCGAGGGTGACGGACCGCGCGGGCCGCCCCTCGATGCGGTCGACCAGGGCGCGCACGGCGGCCCGGCCCAGCTCGCCCGTGGGCTGGGCGACCGCGGTGATCGGCGGATCGGTGTGCACGAACCACGGGATGTCGTCGAAGGCGGCCAGCGCGAGGTCCTCGGGAACGTGCAGCCCACGCGCGCGTACGGCGTCCAGCGCACCGAGCGCCATCAGGTTGTCGGCGGCGAACACGACCTCGGGCGGCTCGGGCAGGTCGAGGAAGCCCTCGGTGACCCGCCGCCCGCTCTCGGCCTGGAAGTCGCCCTGCCCGATGTACGCCTCGGGGAGGTCCAGTCCGTACGCGCCGAGCGCCTCCCGGAAGGCCTCCACGCGCTCCCGGCCGGTGGTGGTGGCCGCGGGTCCCGCGATGATGGCGAGCCTGCGGTGCCCCAGGCCGTGCAGATGCGCGACGAGGTCCCGCACGGCGGCCCGCCCGTCCGCCCGCACCACCGGCACCTCGACGCCGGGGATCCACCGGTCCACGAACACCATCGGCGTCCCCGAGCGCGCGGCGTCCAGCATGAGCGGCGAGCCGCCGTCGGTGGGGGAGACCAGCAGGCCGTCGATACGGCGGTCCAGCAGGTTCCGTACGTGGTGGTCCTGCAGGTCGGGCCGTTCGTCGGCGTTGCCGATGATGACGCTGTAGCCGAGCGCGCGGGCCTCCTCCTCGACGGAGCGGGCCAGTTCGGTGAAGTAGGGGTTCATCACGTCGCTGATGACCAGGCCGAGGGTGTGGGTCTGGTCCGTGCGCAGGGAACGGGCGACGGCGTTCGGGCGGTAGCCCAGCGCCTCGACGGCGGCCAGTACGCGCGTGCGTGCGTCAGCGCTGACCGACGGATGGTCGTTCAGGACGCGCGACACCGTGGCGACGGACACCCCCGCCTCGGCAGCGACGTCCTTGATGCTCGCCATCGCCGCTCCACCTCCTCGTGGAATCGATTACATCGACTTCGTACCGGCGATTGGAATCGATTACACGGCGGAGAATCAAGACCTCGGCCGGGCCCGAGACGCGATCGTGATGAAGGGGCCCGCAAGCGCCGGGGCCGGGAGGGCGCGGTGGCCCCGCTCAGTCGTCGGTGATCGGATACATGTCGGCGTACGGGTCCGGCTCCCCGGTCATGGGGTCGAGCCCGGCGACCAGCCGACGGCGCTGCTCGCGCCAGCTCACGAATGTCCCCGGGCTGCCCCACAGCGACGCGTCGCTCAGCGGGCACTCGTCGAACTCCGCGCGCATCGTCCGGTTGAGGAACTCCACCATGCCGCAGTCGAAGATCGCCCAGTGGTGCGGGTTCGCGGGGCCGCCGCCGTGCCGGCGCCAGACCACGACCGGCCACTTGTCCGGGTCCGCGTCCGCGGTGAGCCACCCCATCTCGTTGGCGTTGCACCCGCTCCCCCAGGGAAGGACGGCCTCCGCGCTCTCGGTGACCCCCGGGACCCCGCCTCCCTCCTCCCAGAGCGCGCGAAAGCCCGGAGCCACGGCCCCGATGTGCCAGCTCTGCAGATCGGGGACGTCGACGGACAGTGGCGGAAGGATCATCAACTCGTCGATGTCACCCACGCCGTAGGTGTCCAGCAGCGACCGGTAGTCGCTCGGCAGCCCCGTCCCCAACTCGGTCCGAGCTGCCGCCCAGTCGACGCGCTCCTCGCCCCGGTGCGTGTCGGGAACGATCCGGAGCAGCGCCTCCACGCCAGGATGAACACTCATGATGCGGGCCCCCTCGAGTACGGTGGCCGCCCACGCTAACGGGAGGGTCCGACAACCAGGTCCTGTCTCCACGGCCCTCCGCCGTGTCAGTGCGGGCCGGTACCGTCGGATCATGGCTCGACAGACGGGGAACCCCACGGGCGAACAGCGGCTCGCCCTGCTCGAAGGCGTACTGGAGCGGATCACATGGTTTTGACAAGTCGGTGATCAGGCTGGAGGGCGGGAGCTGCTCCCGCTGTCAGAGCCGGCCGGTACCGTCGGATCATGTCCAGGCAAGAGGCAGACGCGGACCGCCGACTGGCGACGTTGGACGGCGTACTGGAGCGGATCACCTACGCCAACGAGGAGAACGGCTACACGGTCGCCCGGGTCGACACCGGCAGAGGAGCCGGCGACCTCCTCACGGTCGTCGGCGCGCTCCTCGGTGCCCAGGTGGGGGAGTCCCTGCGCATGGAGGGCCGTTGGGGGTCCCACCCGCAGTACGGGAAGCAGTTCACCGTCGAGAACTACACGACACTGCTCCCGGCCACCGTCCAGGGAATCCGCCGTTACCTCGGCTCAGGCCTGGTCAAAGGCATCGGCCCCGTCTTCGCCGACCGCATCACCCAGCACTTCGGCCTGGACACCCTCCAGATCATCGAGGAGGAGCCGAAACGGCTCATCGAGGTCCCCGGCCTCGGTCCGAAACGCACGAAGAAGATCGCCGACGCCTGGGAGGAGCAGAAGGCGATCAAGGAGGTCATGCTCTTCCTCCAGACCGTGGAGGTGTCCACCTCCATCGCCGTGCGCATCTACAAGAAGTACGGCGACGCCTCGATCTCGGTCGTGAAGAACCAGCCCTACCGCCTCGCTTCCGACGTCTGGGGCATCGGCTTCCTCACCGCCGACAAGATCGCCCAGTCCGTCGGCATCCCGCACGACAGCCCCGAGCGGGTGAAGGCCGGTCTCCAGTACGCCCTTTCCCAAGCCACCGACCAGGGCAACTGCTACCTCCCCGAGGAGCGGTTGATCGCCGACGCGGTGAAGCTGCTGCAGGTCGACACGGGCCTGGTCATCGAGTGCCTCGCCGAGCTCGCACAGCCGCCCGAGGACGGCGAGGACCCCGGTGTCGTACGTGAGAAGGTGCCCGGCCCGGACGGCGGCGACCCGGTGACGGCCGTGTACCTGGTCCCCTTCCACCGCGCCGAACTCTCCCTCTCCGCCCAGCTGTTGCGCCTGCTGCGCACCGACGAGGACCGGATGCCCGGCTTCCACGACGTGGCCTGGGACAAGGCGCTGGCCTGGCTGAAGGACCGTACGGGCGCCGAGCTCGCACCCGAGCAGGAGGCCGCCGTCAGGCTGGCGCTGACCAAGAAGGTCGCCGTGCTGACCGGCGGCCCCGGCTGCGGCAAGTCCTTCACGGTCCGCTCGATCGTGGAGCTGGCCCGCGCCAAGAAGGCGAGGGTGGTCCTGGCCGCCCCCACGGGCCGCGCCGCCAAACGGCTGGCCGAGCTCACCGGGGCCGAGGCGTCCACCGTCCACCGTCTCCTGGAGCTGAAGCCCGGCGGCGACGCGGCGTACGACAAGGACCGCCCGCTCGACGCCGACCTGGTGGTCGTCGACGAGGCATCCATGCTGGATCTGCTGCTCGCCAACAAGCTGGTGAAAGCGGTCCCGCCGGGCGCCCACCTCCTCTTCGTCGGAGACGTCGACCAACTGCCCAGCGTGGGAGCCGGCGAGGTGCTGCGCGACCTGCTCGCCGACGGCGGCCCGATCCCCGCCGTGCGCCTCACGCGCGTGTTCCGCCAGGCCCAGCAGTCGGGAGTCGTGACGAACGCGCACCGGATCAACTCCGGCCACCACCCGGTCACCGACGGCATGAAGGACTTCTTCCTCTTCGTCGAGGACGAGACGGAGGAGGCGGGGCGGCTCACGGTGGACGTCGCGGCCCGTCGAATTCCGGCCAAGTTCGGGCTCGACCCGCGCCGGGACGTGCAGGTCCTCGCGCCCATGCACCGCGGCCCGGCAGGCGCCGGCAACCTCAACGGCCTGCTCCAGCAGGCCATCACCCCCGGCCGCCCCGATCTGCCCGAGAAGCGGTTCGGCGGCCGGGTCTTCCGCGTGGGCGACAAGGTCACCCAGATTCGCAACAATTACGAGAAGGGCAAGAACGGTGTCTTCAACGGCACCGTCGGCGTGGTCACCTCGCTCGACCCGGTCGACCAGCGCCTGACGGTGCTGACGGACGAGGACGAGGAGGTCCCGTACGAGTTCGACGAACTGGACGAGCTGGCCCACGCGTACGCGGTCACCATTCACCGCTCCCAGGGGAGTGAATATCCCGCCGTGGTGATCCCGGTCACCACCGGCGCGTGGATGATGCTCCAGCGGAACCTGCTGTACACGGCGGTGACCAGGGCCAAGAAGCTGGTCGTCCTGGTCGGTTCACGCAAGGCGATCGGCCAGGCGGTGCGCACGGTGTCGGCGGGCCGGCGCTGCACGGCCCTCGACTTCCGGCTCTCCCCAAGACCCCTGTGAGAGTTCCAGCGCCCCCTGCGCGGCCGATCCCGGGGCAGGTTTGAGACAGGCATCACGAAAAATGATCGATCAAATGAGTCGTGAAGGTCACAGAGCACTTCCGGATGGGGAATCAAGGGGGCAGGATGAGCAAGTTGGCGGCACTCAGTGCCGTCAATAGGCCCGATGGTCGACCCCGAGTGCACTCTCCTGAGCCAATTGGGGGATGGTAGAGACAGTCAGGGCAACCTCGAAGATGAGGCACTACGTCGGTGAGGGAAGACGTGAGCGACAACTCTGTAGTACTGCGGTACGGCGACGGCGAGTACACCTACCCGGTGATCGACAGCACCGTCGGCGACAAGGGCTTCGACATCGGGAAGCTCCGCGCCCAGACCGGGCTGGTGACCCTGGACAGCGGCTACGGGAACACCGCTGCCTATAAATCCGCCGTCACCTACCTCGACGGCGAGGCGGGCATCCTCCGGTACCGCGGCTACCCGATCGAGCAGCTGGCTGAGCGCTCCACCTTCCTGGAGGTCGCCTACCTGCTGATCAACGGCGAGCTTCCGACCGTCGACGAGCTCTCCGTGTTCAAGAACGACATCACGCAGCACACCCTGCTGCACGAGGACGTCAAGAACTTCTACAAGGGCTTCCCGCGCGACGCCCACCCGATGGCCATGCTGTCGTCGGTCGTCTCGGCGCTGTCCACGTTCTACCAGGACAGCCACAACCCGTTCGACGAGAAGCAGCGCAACCTCTCGACGATCCGTCTGCTCGCGAAGCTCCCGACGATCGCGGCGTACGCGTACAAGAAGTCGATCGGTCACCCGTTCGTCTACCCGCGCAACGACCTCGGCTACGTCGAGAACTTCCTGCGCATGACCTTCTCGGTCCCGGCACAGGAGTACGACCTCGACCCGGTCGTCGTCGCCGCCCTCGACAAGCTGCTGATCCTGCACGCGGACCACGAGCAGAACTGTTCGACGTCCACGGTCCGCCTGGTCGGCTCCTCGCAGGCGAACATGTTCGCGTCGATCTCGGCCGGCATCAACGCCCTCTGGGGCCCGCTGCACGGCGGCGCCAACCAGTCCGTCCTGGAGATGCTCGAGGGCATCCAGGCGGGCGGCGGCGACGTCGACTCCTTCATCCGCAAGGTGAAGAACAAGGAGGACGGCGTCCGCCTGATGGGCTTCGGCCACCGGGTGTACAAGTCCTTCGACCCGCGCGCGAAGATCATCAAGGCGGCGGCGCACGACGTCCTCTCGGCCCTCGGCAAGTCCGACGAGCTGCTGGACATCGCGCTCAAGCTGGAGGAGCACGCGCTCTCGGACGACTACTTCGTCCAGCGCAACCTCTACCCGAACGTGGACTTCTACACGGGCCTGATCTACCGCGCCATGGGCTTCCCGACCGAGATGTTCACGGTCCTGTTCGCCCTCGGCCGCCTCCCGGGCTGGATCGCCCAGTGGCACGAGATGATCAAGGAGCCTGGCTCCCGCATCGGCCGCCCCCGCCAGATCTACACGGGCGTGGTGGAGCGGGACTTCGTCCCCGTCGAGGAGCGCTGACACCTGCCGGTGGGGGCGCCTCGCCCAAGAACTCGCCGCTGACGGTGCGTGGGCGACTGCGGGCCGTCGTGGTTGGCCGAGCAAGTCCCCGCGCAGTTCCCTGCGCCCTCGGGCGGCTGCTGCGAGCCATAGGGGTAAGCGCGCTCCCGGCGGCTGAGACAAAACAGAAGGCGCCCTGGCGCCGGTCCCCCCACGGGCCGACGTCCAGGGCGCCTTCCCATGTCCCGGTGCGGATTCCCCCCACGGGATCCGGCCGGGCGTCTGCGAAGACAGCGCCTGAATCGCTGTCGAGTGCGGCGAGAGTTGAGCAGAATGAGCAAAACTCGCCGTACTCATGGTGGTGCGGTCTGCCGGGACAACGCACGCTCGGGAGGGCCGCTCAAAGCACCCCGGTGTACGTGGCCCCGGCAACGCAACTCTGAGGAAGTCCCCCAAGACATCCTCAGATGCCAGGAAACGCCCCCCAAGACGCTGCCTGACATCGTCAACTTAGACCTTCGAACCCCTTCGATGGTTACGTTCACATCACTGTGATCTGCGTCTCTTGCATATGTCCTTTAGATACGCAAGAGCCCCGATACAGCGATCGGTGCCCAAGCGTAAGGATGATGCGCGAGCCTTGTGAAGAGCTTATGTGAGGCTGGCGCCGGACTCCAGAGGTGCTCTCACCTCGACTTCGACTAACCGCCGGTAACCTCGCCGCGGTTCAACGGAACGTCCGCAGGCGAAGGCTGTTCGTCACGACGAACACCGACGAGAAGGCCATCGCGGCCCCGGCGATCATCGGATTCAGCAGGCCGGCGGCGGCCAGCGGCAGCGCGGCCACGTTGTAGCCGAAGGCCCACACCAGGTTGCCCTTGATCGTGGCCAGCGTCCTGCGGGAGAGCCGGATCGCGTCCGCGGCGACCCGCAGATCGCCGCGCACGAGCGTCAGATCGCCCGCCTCGATGGCCGCGTCCGTCCCGGTCCCCATCGCCAGGCCCAGATCGGCGGTGGCCAGCGCGGCCGCGTCGTTGACCCCGTCGCCGACCATGGCGACCGTCCGTCCCTCGGCCTGCAACCGCCGTACGGCCGCCACCTTGTCCTCGGGCAGGACCTCCGCGATCACCTGATCGATCCCGACCTCGCGCGCCACCGCCTCAGCGACCGCCCGGTTGTCCCCGGTCAGCAGCACCGGCGTGAGCCCCAGCGCGCGCAGCTCGCGCACCGCCCGGGCGCTGGTCTCCTTGACCGCGTCGGCGACGGCGATGACACCGCGTGCCACTCCGTCCCAGCCGACCACGACGGCGGTCCGTCCGTCCTTCTCGGCCGCGTCCTTCGCGTCTGCCAGCTCCTGAGGCAGCTCGGCGGTGTACTCGGCCAGCCGCCCCACGGCCACGTCACGGCCCTCCACACGGCCGCGTACGCCCCGGCCGGGCACGTTCTCGAATTCCGCCACCCCCGGCAGCCGCCCGGCCCGCTCCTCGGCGCCCAGGGCGATGGCCCGGGCGACGGGATGCTCGGAGGCGTGCTCGACGGCGCCCGCGAGCCGCAGTACCTCCTTCTCGTCGGTGCCTGCGGCGACGTACACCTCGTGCAGGGTCATCCGGCCGGTGGTGACCGTTCCGGTCTTGTCGAGTACGACGGTGTCGACGCGGCGCGTGGACTCCAGGACCTCCGGGCCCTTGATCAGGATGCCGAGCTGGGCGCCACGCCCCGTGCCGACCACCAGTGCGGTCGGGGTGGCCAGTCCCAGCGCACACGGGCAGGCGATGATCAGGACCGCGACGGCCGCCGTGAACGCGGCCGCGGTGTCGCCCGTGACGCCGAGCCACACCCCGAAGGTGCCGACGGCGATCAGCATGACGACGGGCACGAAGACCGCCGAGATCCGGTCGGCCAGCCGCTGCACCTCCGCCTTGCCGTTCTGCGCGTCCTCCACCAGCTTCGCCATCCGCGCCAGCTGGGTGTCGGCGCCGACCCGGGCGGCCTCGACGACCAGCCGCCCGCCGGCGTTGACCGTGGCCCCGGTGACGGCATCGCCCACGCCCACGTCCACCGGCACCGACTCGCCGGTCAGCATCGAGGCGTCCACGGCGGACGCACCCTCGACGACGGTGCCGTCGGTCGCGATCTTCTCCCCGGGCCGAACGACGAAGCGGTCCCCGACGGCCAGTTGGGACACGGGGACACGGGTCTCACGGCCCCCGCGCAGTACGGCCACGTCCTTGGCGCCCAGCTCCAGCAGCGCCCGGAGCGCCGCGCCCGCACGCCGCTTGGAGCGGGCCTCCAGATAGCGGCCCAGCAGGATGAAGGCGACGACGCCGGCGGCGACCTCCAGATAGATCGTGGAGGCGCCGTCCATACGCGAGACCGTGAACCGGAACTCGTCGTGCATGCCCGGCATGCCCGCGTCGCCGAAGAACAGCGCCCACAGCGACCAGCCGAACGCGGCCAGCGTGCCGACCGAGACCAGAGTGTCCATGGTCGCCGCGCCGTGCCGGGCGTTGGTCCAGGCCGCCTCGTGGAAGGGCAGCCCGCCCCAGACGACCACGGGCGCGGCGAGCGTGAGCGCCAGCCACTGCCAGTTGTCGAACTGCAGGGCCGGGATCATCGACAGCAGTACGACGGGGAGTGCGAGCAGGGCGCAGACGGTGAAGCGCTGCCGGTAGGAGGCCGGTTCCGGGTCCTCGGCGGGCTCCTGCGCGGTGCGCTCCGGCTGCGGCGGGGGCGGCTCCTCGGCCGTGTACCCCGTCTTCACCACGGTGGCGATCAGGTCGGCGACCTGGATGCCCGCGGGGTAGCTGACCTTCGCCTTCTCCGTCGCGAAGTTCACCGTGGCGGTGACGCCGCCCATGCGGTTGAGCTTCTTCTCGACACGGGCCGCGCAGGAGGCGCAGGTCATCCCGCCGATGAGCAGCTCGACCTCGGAGGCGTCCGCTGCCGTGCCTATCGGTGCCGGTGTCGCTGTGGTGGTGCCGCTCATCCCGGGTACCCGCGCTTCCGTCAGGCCTGGCCGACGAGCTCGAAGCCCGCCTCGTCCACCGCGGCACGCACCGCCGCCTCGTCGAGCGGGGCCGCGGAGACGACGGTGACCTCGCCGGACGCGGCGACGGCCGTCACCGAGCTGACGCCGGGGAGCTCGCGGATCTCACCGGAGACGGAACCCTCGCAGTGTCCGCAGCTCATACCGCTCACCTTGTAGACGGCGGTGACGGTACCCGGGGTGTCGGTCTGGGCGGTCATGTCGTTCTCCTCGTCGAGGCGTGTGGGGCTGCGGGGGCCCTCGGGAGGCCCACCACCTCTCACACTATACCCCTAGGGGGTACCCATCCAAGGAGGGGCGCGACCGTCAGGCGGTGCGCGTCGTCGTGTCGCCGGTGTCCTCCGGGGCGCCCAGGCGGTCGCCGACCAGGGGCTCCAGATAGCGGATCAGCACGTTCTTGATCTCCCGGGTGTACGCGTCGCGTTCGGCGCCCTGGTGGGCGAGGACCAGCTCCAGGCCCGCCTTGTACACGCCGAGGCAGACATGCGCGGTGCGGGTGACGTCGGCCGGGGGCGCGTCCGGCAGGAGTGAGAACAGCAGGGCCTCGATCCGGGAGACCAGGGTCGCGTGCAGGGCGTCGTGCTCCTCGGCGATCCGGCCGGGGATGTCGGGGCCGTGCATCAGTGCGAAGAACACCGGGTGATCGCAGTTGAAGGCGATGAACCGGTCCACGGCGGCCCCGACGGCCTCCTCCAGCGGGGTCGCCGGATCGACCGGCGCGAGCGCCTCGCCGTACGCCTCCCGCATCTCGTGCATCAGCCGGTCCCCCAGCTCGATCGCGATCGCTTCCTTGTTCGGGAAGAACTGGTACAGCGTGCCCGGCGAGACGCCGGCCTCGCGGGCGATGGCATTGGTGCTCGCGGCCGTGTAGCCGGTGGTGCAGAAGACCGAGGCGGCGGCCTCCAGGAGCTGGGCGATGCGGCGCTCGCCGCGGGCCTGGCGGCGGCGCGGCTGTTCCTTCTGTGGGTTGTCGGGCACGCGTTATCCCCAGTTCTCCGAACGCGATTGACAAACACGAGCGGTCGCTCGCATTCTTGGTTCAGGCGAAACGCGAGCGCTCTCTCGTGTTTGCCAGTCTATGGTTTCCACGGTGAAGGGGACACCGCACGATGACCGAAGTCAACAAGTCACCGCGCCCCGGGGGCTGGACCCGTTTCGTGACCGCCCGCCCGCGTCTGTCGCTGCTGGTGGCCCTGGTCATCACCGCGCTCGCCGTGCTGGCCGGCAGCGGGGTCGCCGACCGACTGGGCAGCGGCGGCTGGGAGGACCCGGGCGCCCAGTCGACGTATGCGACCAAGGCACTGGAGCGAGAGTTCCCGGACTCCCAGCCCAACCTGCTGCTGCTCGTCGACTCGGGCCGCGCTTCGGTGGACGACCCCGCCGTCGCCGCCCAGGCACAGAGCCTCACCGCGCGCCTGGCCGGTGAGAAAGGCGTCATGGGTGTCGGCTCCTACTGGCAGTCGAAAGCGCCGGCTCTGCGGGCCGAGGACGGCCACGAGGCGCTGATCGCCGCGCACATCACGGGTGACGAGAAGGCGATGGGCGACACCCTGGACCGCATCGCACCCCACTACCGCGGCACCCACGGCCCAGTGCAGGTGAAGGTCGGCGGGCTCGTCGCCGTGCGGCACGAGATGCAGACGATCATCAAGGAGGACCTGACCCGCGCCGAGATGATCGCCCTGCCGGTGACACTCCTGCTGCTGGTGATGGTCTTCGGGTCGGCGATCGCCGCAATGCTGCCGCTGGGCATCGGCATCGTCGCGATCCTCGGCACGAACGCGGTGCTGCGCGGACTGACGGAGTTCACGGACGTGTCCGTCTTCGCGATGAACCTCACCACGGCCCTGGGCCTGGGCCTGGCCATCGACTACGCACTGTTCATCGTCCGCCGCTTCCGTGAGGAACTGTCCACCGGCGCCGAACCGAAGGCGGCGGTGGGCACCACCCTGCGCACAGCGGGCCGCACCGTCCTCTTCTCGTCCCTCACGGTCGCGGTCTCCCTTGCGGCGATGCTGCTCTTCCCGCAGTACTTCCTGCGGTCCTTCGCATACGCCGGCATAGCGGTGGTCCTGCTGGCCGCCGCGGCCGCCCTGATCCTGCTCCCGGCGGCCCTCGTCCTGCTGGGACACCGGGTCAACTCCCTGGATCTGCGCCGCCTGTTCCGGCGCGGACGAATGCCGAAGACCTCCGGCGAGGAGGGCACGGCCTGGGCTCGCGCGGCGACCCTCGTGATGCGCAGGGCGCCGCTCTTCGCCGTGGCGACCACCGCCGTCCTGATCGTCCTCGGACTGCCCTTCCTCGGCGTGAAGTTCGGCACCGCGGACGACCGCCAGCTGCCCTCGACCGCGGAGTCCCACGTGGTCCAGGAGCACATCCGCGACGGTTTCCCCGGCAGCCCCGGCGGCGGCCTGGAGGTACTCGCCGAGGGCAAGGCGACTCCCGCCCAGTACACCGCCTACAAGGACCGGATAGCTGATCTGCCCGGAGTGCTGAGGGTCGACGGCCCGCTGGTGAAGGGGGAGTCGGCGTACTTCACCGTGCTGCCGAAGGGGGAGGCCGTGGACGACGCGGCCCAGCGCCTGGTGGGTGAACTGCGCGCCGCGGACGCCCCCTTCGACACCAAGGTGACCGGCACGGCGGCCGTCCTGGTCGACTCCAAGCACGCGATAGCCGAGCGCCTGCCCTGGGCGGCCGCCTTCATCGCGATCGTCACCCTGCTCCTGGTCTTCCTCCTGACCGGCAGCGTGCTGATCCCGATCCAGGCGGTGGTACTCAACGCGCTCAGTCTGACCGCCATGTTCGGCGCGGTGGTCTGGGTCTTCCAGGACGGCCACCTGTCCAGCCTGCTCGGCTTCACCAGCCCCGGCTCCATAGAGACCACCCTGCCGGTCCTGATGTTCTGCGTGGCCTTCGGCCTCTCCATGGACTACGGCGTCTTCCTGCTCTCCCGCATCAAGGAGGAGTACGACAGGACGGGCGACCACAACGAGGCCGTCCGCCACGGCCTGCAGCGCACGGGCGGCCTGATCACGGCGGCGGCGGTGATCCTGGCGGTGGTGATGGTGGCCATCGGGACCTCCCGGGTCACCAACACCAAGATGCTCGGCCTCGGCATCGCCCTGGCGGTGCTGATGGACGCGATGATCGTACGGAGCCTTCTGGTCCCCGCGGTCATGCGGCTGACGGGCCGGGCGACCTGGTGGGCGCCGGGGCCGCTGCGGAGGTTCCATCAGCGGTTCGGTCTGAGCGAGGGGGAAAGCGAGCAGACGGAGGTCGCGGCGGAGAACAGGGACAAGGTGGGAGCGCCGGGCTGAGACGCGCCCTGTAGGGGCGCGGGGAACTGCGCGACAAGCCACGATGACCCCGCAGACACAAACGGTGATGGGAGCGCACATGCGGGCAGTGGTGTTCGAGCAGTACGGGGAGCCGGCCGAGGTATGTGAGCTGGCCGACCCTCGACCCACCGACCACGGAGTGGTCGTCCGGGTCGAGGCCACCGGCCTCTGCCGAAGCGACTGGCACGGCTGGCAGGGCCACGACCCGGACATCACCCTCCCGCACGTCCCGGGCCACGAACTGGCCGGTGTCATCGAGGCGGTGGGCACCCGGGTGACCGGATGGCACCCCGGCGAACGCGTCACCGTCCCCTTCGTCTGCGCCTGCGGCGGCTGCGCGGCATGCGCGGCCGGCGACCAGCAGGTGTGCGAGCGCCAGACTCAGCCCGGCTTCACCCACTGGGGCTCGTTCGCTCAGTATGTGGCGCTCGACCACGCCGACGTGAACCTCGTCACCGTACCCCAGGGGCTGTCGTTCGCCACTGCGGCAGGGCTGGGCTGCCGGTTCGCCACGGCGTTCCGGGCGGTGGTGCAGCAGGGCCGGGTGGCGGCGGGGGAGTGGGTCGCGGTGCACGGCTGCGGGGGCGTGGGCCTGTCCGCGGTGATGATCGCGGCGGCATCGGGGGCGAGGGTGGTCGCGGTGGACGTGTCGCCGCAGGCCCTGGACCTGGCGCGGAAGTTCGGCGCGACGGAGTGTGTGGACGCGATGCGGACACCCGACACGGCCGCGGCGATCCGCGAGCTGACCGGCGGCGGCGCCCACCTGTCCCTCGACGCCCTCGGCTCACCCACCACCTGCGCTGCTTCCGTGAACGGCCTGCGCCGCCGGGGGCGGCACATCCAGGTGGGCCTGCTCCCGTCGCCCACCGGCACGACCCCCGTCCCGATGGCCCGCGCGATCGCCCTGGAGCTCGAACTCCTCGGCAGCCACGGCATGGCGGCGCACACCTACCCGCCGATGCTGGAGCTGGTACGCGCGGGCGTGCTCCGCCCCGACCTGCTGGTCACGTCCACGATCACGCTGGACGCGACGCCCGACGCGCTGGCGGCGATGGGGACGGCGCCGGGAGCGGGCGTGACGGTCATCGAGCCGTGGAGCTGAGGGCGGCCCACTCGCGGCCGAGGATGCCCATGACCACCTCGTCGACCCATTCGCCATCGCGCGACCGGGCCTCCCGTCGCACCCCTTCGACCACGAATCCGACCTTCTCGTAGACGCGCAGTGCGCGATGGTTGTGGCCGTGGACGTGCAAGCCGATCCGGTGGAGCCCGAGTTGCTCGAAGCCGTACCCGGCGATGAGTCGGGCAGCCTCCGTCCCGATGCCACGGTCCCGGCCGCGAGGTCCGATGAGCGGACGACTGTGCCCCACTGGTCAGGTGGGGCACAGGTGCTTTTCAAGAGGCCAGGAGACCGGGCGGTCAGGAGACCGGGCGGTCAGGGGCCTCGTCGTCTCTGCGGCCGCGGTTTCCGGGCCTGGAGGCGACCCAGGCCCGGACCGTGTCCGCGTACCAGAAGGGCTTGCCTCCCTCGACGTGGTCGGGCGGCGGCAGCAGCCCGTGCTTGCGGTAGGACCGCACGGTGTCCGGCTGCACCTTGATGTGCGCCGCGATCTCCTTGTACGACCAGAGCCTTCGGTCGGTCATGGGTGGCACCTCCCCGCGCGCACCGCGGGGGCGGCCGGGGGCGGCCGTCGGGGGAGCCGGGCGCTGCGCTGGCGATCACAGATCTGTGCCCGGTCAACGACGGAGCGTGAGCGGAGGGCAGGGGCTGTGGGACGGGTGTGACGCAGGCCTCGCGAACATGCGACACCCGTGACAGGAAAGGGGTGTTTGTGACACGAGTGCTGCAAACGCGCGGGCGGGCTCAGAGGCGTGGTGCGTTGACATCGCCACGAGGGGAGACTGCGACTCCCCAGGGGCGCGGGACGGTATCAATGTGCGGCTTCCGCCGCGTGGGCGCGACAAGCCACCACGAACCCGCGGGCCGCAATCGCACAGAACCCGGCAGACGATCAGGCGCCCTCACGCACCGCAGGACCGCAGAAACGCCCGAGTCCGCTGAGCAATCGGCAACGGCTTGTCCGGCTCGCACGGATACATGTCCTGCTCGACGATCGCGAACAGATCCACATCCAGCTTCTGTGCAGCTTCCAGCACGGGTCCCAACGCCGGCACCCCGGCAGGGGGTTCGCACATGACACCCTGCGCGACCGCCGGCCCGAACGGCGTCGCCTTGGCCCGTACATCCGCAAGAATCTCCGGGTCCACCTGCTTGAGGTGCAGATACCCGATCCGCTCCCCATACGTCTCGATCAGCTTGACGCTGTCCCCACCGCAGTACGCGTAGTGCCCCGTGTCCAGGCACAGCGACACCAGACCGGAGTCCGTCCCGTCCAGGAAGCGGACGACGTTCTCCTCACTGTCGATATGAGTGTCGGCATGCGGATGGACGACGATCTGCAGCCCGTACCGCTCCCGCACCTCCCGCCCGAGCCGCTCGGTCAGCGAGGTCAGGTTCCGCCACTGCTCGGCCGTCAGTGTGTCCGGCTCCAGCACCTCACCGGTCTTGTCGTCCCGCCAGAAGGACGGGATGACCACCAGGTGGGACGCGCCCATGGCCTGTGCGAGCACCGCGTTGTCCGCGACGTGCGCCCAGGTCTTCTCCCAGACCGCCTCGCCATGGTGCAGGCCCGTGAAGACGGTCCCCGCCGAGACCTTCAGGCCACGCCTGGAGGTCTCCTCGGTGAGGACGGCCGGATCGGTCGGCAGGTACCCGTACGGGCCCAGCTCGATCCACTCGTAGCCGGACTGCGCGACCTCGTCGAGGAAGCGCTGCCAGGGAACCTGCTGCGGGTCGTCGGGGAACCACACACCCCAGGAGTCGGGAGCCGACCCGATCCGGATGCGGGACAGTGCGGAAGAGGAGGGTGACAACGACGTCATGCCGGCCAGCTTCCGTGCCCGTAGTAAGCGCTGTCAAGGTGTCGTCCGAATGTCTGGACAAAACATTGACAGGGCTCCGTGTGCGGGGCTAAAAACGCGGGGAGAGCCGTAACGAAGGGAAGTCGATGGCGTACGACCTGATCACCATGGGGCGGATCGGAGTGGACCTGTATCCGCTTCAGACCGGTGTCCCGCTGCCGCAGGTGACGAGCTTCGGCAAGTTCCTCGGCGGCTCGGCGTCGAACGTGGCGGTCGCCGCGGCGCGCCTCGGCCGCCGTACGGCGGTGATCACGCGTACCGGCGACGACCCTTTCGGCGCCTATCTGCACGAGGCTCTGCGGGGCTTCGGCGTCGACGACCGCTGGGTCACACCGGTACCGGGCCTGCCCACTCCGGTCACGTTCTGCGAGATCTTCCCGCCCGACGACTTCCCGCTGTACTTCTACCGGCAGCCCAAGGCCCCCGACCTGGAGATAGACGCGCACGAGCTCGACCTCGACGCCATCCGTGACGCCCGGATCTTCTGGGTCACCGGCACGGGCCTGAGCGAGGAGCCCAGCCGTACGGCGACGCTGGCGGCGCTCGCCCACCGGGCGAAGGCCGGTACGACGGTCTTCGACCTCGACTGGCGCCCCATGTTCTGGGGCGACCCCGCCTCCGCCCGGCCCTTCTACAAAGAGGCCCTGCGCCACACCACCGTCGCGGTCGGCAACCTCGACGAGGTGGAGGTCGCCACCGGAGTGCGTGAACCGCAGGCCGCCGCCCAGGCGTTGCTGGACGCGGGCGTCGAACTCGCCGTCGTCAAGCAGGGCCCCAAGGGCGTCCTCGCCGTCAACAGCAAGGGCGATTCCGCCGAGGTCCCGCCGCTCCCGGTGAACGTCCTCAACGGTCTCGGCGCCGGCGACGCCTTCGGCGGTTCGCTCTGCCACGGCCTGCTGGAGGGCTGGGACCTGGAGACGGTCATGCGGCACGCCAACGCGGCCGGCGCGATTGTCGCCTCACGCCTGGAGTGCTCCTCCGCCATGCCGACCACCGACGAGATCGAGGCCGCGCTCTCCGCAGGGGCCGTACTGTGACCGTCGACGTGGCGGAGCTCGTCCGCATCCGTGCCCACCGCCCCGAGGCGATAGCCGAGGCCGCCGCCCGCCGCACCCGCCGCCCGCTGCTGGGCGACTCCGGCCGCCTGATGATCGTCGCCGCCGACCACCCGGCGCGCGGCGCGCTCGGGGTCGGCGACCGCAGGCTCGCCATGGCCAACCGCGCCGACCTGCTGGAACGCCTCTGCCTGGCGCTCTCCCGCCCCGGCGTGGACGGCGTCCTCGCCACCGCCGACATCCTCGACGACCTGCTGCTGCTCGGCGCCCTCGACGGCAGGGTCGTCATGGGCTCCATGAACCGCGGCGGCCTCCAGGGCGCGCGCTTCGAGCTCGACGACCGTTTCACCGGCCACCGCGCCGAGGACATCGAGCGCCTCGGCTTCGACGCCGGCAAGCTGCTCCTGCGCATCGACTACGACGACCCGGGCTCCCTCACCACGCTGGAGTCCACCGCCCGCGCCATCGACGACATGGCCGCGCGCGGGCTTCCCGTCTTCGTCGAGCCGTTCATCAGCCGCCGCACGGACGAGGGCCGGCTGAAGAACGACCTGTCCGCCGAGGCCGTCACCAAGTCCATTGCCATCGCCTCCGGCCTGGGCGGCACATCGGCCTACACCTGGCTCAAGCTGCCGGTCACCGAGAACCCCGACGACATGGCCGAGGTCATGGAGACCTCCACGCTCCCGGCCGTCCTCCTCGGCGGCGAGGTCGGCGGCTCCGCAGAGGAACAAGCCGGGGCGTACGAGAAGTGGCGCGGCGCCCTCCAGCTCCCCACCGTGCGCGGCCTGGTCGTCGGCCGTTCGCTGCTCTACCCGGCGGACGGCGATGTGGCCGCCGCCGTGGACACCGCCGTAGGACTGCTGTGAGGACCGCATGACCAGCAAGGAGCTGTACGTCGCGCGGGGCACCACCGCGGACGCCAACTACGCGCTCGACATCGACCCCAAGCGGGCCGGCTGGGAGTACTGCAGCCTGCGGATCGTCGAGCTGGAGCCGGGTGGTACACACACCTTCACCACCGGCGAGAGCGAGTGGATCGTGCTTCCGCTGCAGGGCGGATGTACCGTGCGCACAGCCGACGGCACAAGCGACGAAGAGTTCCAACTCCTGGGCAGGGACAACGTGTTCGCGTCGGTCTCCGACTTCGCGTACGTACCCCGTGACGCCCGGGTCCAGATCGCCTCCGGCGCGGGAGGCCGCTTCGCCCTGGCAGGAGCGAAGTGCGAGCGACAACTCCCCGCCCGCTACGGCCCCGCGCCGGAGGTCCCCGTCGAAGAGCGCGGCAGCGGCAACCGGTTGCGGCACGTCCGCAACTTCGCCTCCGCCGACGGCTTCGACTGCGACAAGCTCATCGCCGTCGAGGTCATCACCCCCGGCGGCAACTGGTCCTCGTACCCGCCGCACAAGCACGACGAGCACCGGCCGGGCGTCGAGGCGGAGCTGGAGGAGATCTACTACTTCGAGATCGACGGCCCGAACGGTTTCGGCTATCAGCGCGTATCTCCCTCCCGTGAGGGCGGATCGGACGTCCTCGCCGAGGTCCGCTCCGGCGATGCCGTCCTCGTCCCCGACGGATGGCACGGCCCGTCGATCGCCCAGCCCGGCCACGACATGTACTACCTCAATGTCATGGCGGGACCGGGCCGGACGCGGGAGTGGCGGATCTGCTTCCATCCGGAACATACGGAGGGTTACCGATGACGTCCTCAACGACGAGGCTCACGGTCGCGCAGGCACTCGTCCGCTTCCTGTCGGCCCAGTACACCGAGCGCGACGGCGTCCGGCAGCGGCTGATCGGCGCCACCTGGGGCATCTTCGGCCACGGCAACGTGGCGGGGATCGGCCAGGCACTCGTCGAGTACGCGGACGACATGCCGTTCCACCAGGGCCGCAACGAACAGGCCATGGTGCACGCGGCGGTCGGTTACGCGAGGCAGTCGGGCCGCCTGTCCACACACGCGGTGACGACGTCCATCGGCCCGGGGGCCACCAACCTCGTCACGGGCGCGGCCCTCGCCACCGTCAACCACATCCCGGTCCTGCTCCTGCCCGGTGACGTCTTCGCCACCCGCCCCGCCGACCCGGTGCTCCAGCAGCTCGAAGTCCCCTACGCCGGCGATGTGTCGGTCAACGACAGCCTGCGCCCGGTGTCGAGGTACTTCGACCGCGTCACCCGGCCCGAAGCCCTGGTCCCGTCGGCCCTGAACGCCATGCGCGTGCTGACCGACCCCGTCGAGACCGGCGCCGTGACCCTGGCCCTCCCACAGGACGTCCAGGCGGAGGCGTACGACTGGCCGGACGAGTTCTTCGCCGAGCGCACCTGGGTCGTACGACGGCCGGGCGCCGACCCGGCGGAACTCGCCGAGGCGGTACGGGCGATCAGGTCCGCGCGTCGGCCTGTCGTCGTCGCCGGCGGCGGCGTCCACCACAGCCGCGCCGAGGAGGCCCTGGCCGAGTTCGCCGGGAGCACCGGCATACCGGTCGCCTCCACCCAGGCCGGCAAGGGCTCTCTACGCCACGACCATCCCCAGGACGTCGGCGGGATCGGCCACACCGGCACGGCGACCGCGAACGAACTCGCCCGCACCGCCGACCTGGTGATCGGCGTGGGGACCAGGTACACCGACTTCACCACGGCCTCCGGCACCCTCTTCGCCGGCGAGGACGTCCGCTTCCTCAACCTCAACATCGCGCCCTTCGACGGCCACAAACTCGCCGGCCGGCCCCTGATCGCGGACGCCCGCAGCGGCCTCCAGGAGCTGACCGCGGCCCTCGACATGCACGCGTACCGGGTCGCGGCCTCCTACGTCACCGAGTACACCGAGGACAAGGAACGCTGGGAGCAGCGCGTCGACGCCTGCTACGAGGCCGACGAGCCGGACGTACGCCCGACGCAGCCGCAGGTCCTCGGTGCCCTGGACGCCCTGGTGGACGAGTCGGACGTGATCATCAACGCGGCCGGCTCCCTCCCCGGCGACCTGCACAAACTGTGGCGGGCGCGGTCGCGGGACCAGTACCACCTGGAGTACGGCTACTCCTGCATGGGCTACGAGATCCCGGCCGCGATCGGCGTGAAGCTGGCCGCCCCCGAACGGTCCGTGTGGGCGCTGGTCGGCGACGGCACGTACCTGATGATGCCGACGGAGATCGTGACCGCCGTGCAGGAGGGCATCGCGATCAAGGTCCTCCTGGTCCAGAACCACGGGTACGCGTCCATCGGCGGCCTGTCCGAGTCGGTGGGCGGCGAACGGTTCGGCACGGCGTACCGCCACCGTTCCCCTGCCGACGGTTCCTACACGGGCGCGCCGCTGCCCGTCGACCTCGCCGCGAACGCCGCCAGCCTGGGCATGCGCGTGCTGCGCGCGAAGACCGTGGCGGACCTGCGGGGGGCGCTCGCCGAGGCGCGCGCCGCCGACACACCCACATGTGTCTACGTCGAGACCGAAACGGCCGACACTGTGTCGGGCCCGCCGCCCGCGCAGGCCTGGTGGGATGTACCTGTGGCCGAGACCGCGACCCGACCGTCCGCGGTCAAGGCCCGCGAGCTGTACGAACGGCACGTCTCGACCCGACGCCGCCATCTGTGAAGGAGCAACTGGGCATGACGAAGATCGTCAACCACTGGATCGGCGGCAAGACCGTCGAAGGCGCGTCGGGCACGTACGGGCCGGTCACCGACCCTGCGACCGGCGCGGTCACCACGAAGGTCGCCTTCGCGTCCGTCGACGAGGTCGACGCGGCGGTCGCCGCCGCGAAGGACGCCTTCCTGACCTGGGGCACCTCTTCGCTGGCCAAGCGGACCACGATCCTGTTCAGGTTCCGGGCGCTGCTCGAGGCGAACCGGGACGCGATCGCGGAGCTGATCACCGCCGAGCACGGCAAGGTGCACAGCGACGCGCTGGGCGAGGTCGCGCGCGGTCTGGAGATCGTCGACCTGGCCTGTGGGATCACCGTGCAGCTGAAGGGCGAGCTGTCGACCGAGGTGGCCAGCCGCGTGGACGTCTCGTCCATCCGTCAGCCGCTCGGTGTCGTCGCGGGCATCACGCCGTTCAACTTCCCGGCCATGGTCCCGATGTGGATGTTCCCGATCGCGATCGCGACCGGCAACACCTTCGTGCTCAAGCCCTCCGAGAAGGACCCGTCTGCGTCCATCAAGATCGCCGAGCTGCTGGCCGAGGCCGGTCTGCCGGACGGCGTCTTCAACGTCGTGCACGGCGACAAGGTGGCCGTCGACCGCCTCCTGGAGCACCCGGACGTCAAGGCCGTCTCCTTCGTCGGCTCGACCCCGATCGCCCGCTACATCCACACCACCGCCGCCGCCAACCACAAGCGCGTGCAGGCCCTCGGCGGCGCCAAGAACCACATGCTGGTCCTGCCGGACGCCGACCTGGACGCGGCCGCCGACGCCGCCGTCTCGGCCGCCTACGGCTCCGCGGGCGAGCGCTGCATGGCCATCTCCGCCGTCGTCGCGGTCGGCTCCATCGGCGACGACCTGGTCGCCAAGATCCGCGAGCGCGCCGAGAAGATCAAGATCGGCCCCGGCAACGACCCGTCGAGCGAGATGGGCCCGCTGATCACGAAGGTCCACCGCGACAAGGTGGCGTCCTACGTCGAGGGCGCGGCGGCCGAGGGCGCCGAGGTCGTGCTCGACGGCACCGGCTACACGGTCGAGGGCTTCGAGGACGGCCACTGGATCGGCATCTCGCTGCTCGACAAGGTGCCCACGTCCGCGAAGGCCTACCAGGACGAGATCTTCGGCCCGGTCCTGTGCGTTCTGCGCGTGGACACGTACGAGGAGGGCGTGGCGCTGATCAACGCCTCGCCGTTCGGCAACGGCACCGCGATCTTCACCCGGGACGGCGGCGCCGCCCGCCGCTTCCAGCTGGAGATCGAGGCCGGCATGGTCGGCGTGAACGTCCCGATCCCGGTCCCCGTCGGCTACCACAGCTTCGGCGGCTGGAAGGACTCCCTCTTCGGCGACCACCACATCTACGGCAACGACGGCACCCACTTCTACACCCGCGGCAAGGTCGTCACCACCCGCTGGCCCGACCCGGCCGACGCCCCCTCCGGCGTCGACCTGGGCTTCCCCCGCAACCACTGACCGTGGTGTGAGCACCCCGACAGGGCCGTCCGTCATACGGACGGCCCTGTTTTTTGTGCGCGCGGGCTACGGTTCCCGCACGGGCCCAACTCGGAGAGTCGACAGGCGTTGAGTGCCGTATCCGCGATCAAATGGCCTTCTGATCTACGGATTCCGTAGGTAAACAGGTATTGACGCGCTGGTTTTCGTCGCGATTCCATGCAGCCACCCAGCCGCCGGAGTCATCCGCACGAGTCGATCGGAATCCGCCCGTATGACCGACATGCTCCGCCCTGTAGACACCGCCGCCCCAGAGGCACCGGACGGCAGCCCCAAGACCCTCAAGCGCTCCATCGGGGTGGTCGGCGGAACCCTTCTCACCCTCTCCTGCGTGACCCCCGCCTCCACGCTCTTCGTGGTCGTCCCGGACCTGTTCGGATCGCTCGGCACCGCCACCGCCCTGACGATCGCCATCGGCTCCCTCCTCTGCATCGCCGTGGCGTTCTGCTACTCGGAGCTGGGCACCCTCATCCCCAGCGCGGGCGGCGAGTACGCGATGGTCTCGACGCTGGCGGGCCGGCTCGCGGGCTGGCTCGTCTTCGTCCTGTCCCTCCTGGTCGTGATGATCGTCCCGCCGGTGATCGCGATGGGTACGGCGGACTACCTGGCACCGGTCGTCCACCTGGACCCGGCGATCGCGGGTGCGGGAGTCATGCTCCTGGCGACCCTGGCCGGGCTGCTCGACCTGCGCGCCAACGCCTGGATCACCGGCATCTTCCTGGTCCTGGAGGTCATCGCGGCGGCCGTGGTGGCGGTCCTGGGCTTCGCGCACAGCGAGCGGGGTGCCGGGAGCCTGGTCTCCATGCGGGTGGCGGGCAACGGCGGCCACCCGGACACGGTGACGGCGATGCTGGTGGTGTCGGGCCTGGCGATCGCCCTCTTCGTCACCCAGGGCTTCTCGACCGCCGTCTACCTCTCCGAGGAACTGGAGCACCCGCGCCGCAACGTCGCCCGCACGGTCCTGGCCACCCTCGCCATCTCCACGGTGATCATCCTGGTCCCGGTGGCGGCGATCACCATGGGTGCCCCGGACCTCTCCACGCTGACCGGCGGCGACATCAGCTCCATGGTCACCGCCTGGTCCAACTCCGCGGTCGGCACCTTCGTCAGCCTCTGCGTGGCTCTCGCGATCATCAACGCGGGCATCGTCATGGTCATCCAGAACTCCCGTGTCCTGTTCGCCTCGGCCCGCGACAAGGCCTGGCCGGAGCCCGTCAACAACGTCTTCGCCAAGCTCGGCCGCTTCGGCTCCCCGTGGGTCGCCACGCTCGCCGTCGGAGTCCCCGGCGCCCTGCTCTGCTTCGTGAACCTCGACACCCTGTACGGCGTCACGGGCGTCTCGGTGACGGGCATGTACCTCCTCGTCGCGGTAGCCGCCCTCCTCTCCCGCCGCGGCTCCCACAAGCACACCCCGGCCTGGCGCATGCCCCTGTGGCCGGCCATGCCCCTCCTGCTGATCGCGGTCCTGGCCTACATCCTCAGCCAGCAGGAGACGAGCTACCTCCTGTGGACGGGCGGCATCACGGCGGTGGCGACCCTGTACTGGGCCTTCTACCTCCGCCCCCGGAGGGAGACCCGCTGGCTGGTGTCCATCCCGGAGGACGCGCAGGCCTGAAGCCCGGCGAAGCCTTTCAGGGGCGCGGGGCTGTATCGATATGCGGCTCCGCCGCACGGGCGCGACAAGCCACGACGCGGCCGCACCCGGCACCCTGAAGAAGGAACCGAGTTCGTAGCCGTACAGCAAACGCGGTACAGGCTGATCGCCCCGTCCTCCCAAGGGATACCCCCGGTTCACCCCGCGGTCTGCCCCAACTGTCAGAGACGCCCCGTACCGTTGAGGCATGGATCTTCGACTACCCCGCCTGCGAGGGCTGCTTCGGCGGCCCCGGCGCCTGCTGGCCGCCGGGGCCGCAGTCGTCGTACTCGCCGGCGCAGGTACGTGGACGGCAACCGCAGCCTCCGACGACGCACCGCGGGTACACCGCACCGACCGGGTCATGGCAGTGGACGGCGTCCGCATCGACACCTCGTACTTCACCCCCGGCTCAACCGGCGGACGCCACCCCGCCGTCCTCCTGGCCCACGGCTTCGGCGGCAGCAAGCAGGACGTCCGGCAGCAGGCGCAGGACCTGGCCCAAGACGGATACGTGGTGCTGACCTGGTCGGCCCGCGGCTTCGGCAGGTCCACCGGCAAGATCGGGCTGAACGACCCGAAGGGCGAGGTCGCCGACGTCTCCAAGCTGATCGACTGGCTGGCGAAGCAACCCCAGGTCCAGCTCGACAAGCCCGGCGACCCGCGCGTGGGCGTCGCGGGCGCCTCGTACGGCGGCGCGATCTCGCTGCTGGCGGCGGGGTACGACCACCGAGTGGACGCCATCGCCCCGGCGATCACGTACTGGAACCTGGCGGACGCGCTGTTCCCGAACGGCGTCTTCAAGAAGCTGTGGGCGGGCATCTTCATCAACTCCGGCGGCGGCTGCGACAAGTTCCAGCCCGAGCTGTGCCGGATGTACGAGCGGGTCGCCGAGTCGGGCAAGCCGGACGCACAGGCCCGTGAGCTGCTGGCCGCCCGCTCCCCGTCCGCCGTCGCCGACCGCATCAAGGTGCCGACCCTCCTGGTGCAGGGCCAGACGGACTCCCTCTTCCCGCTCGGCCAGGCGGACGCGGCGGCGAAGGCCATCCGTGCCAACGGCGCTCCTGTCGACGTCGACTGGATCGCCGGCGGGCACGACGGCGGCGACATGGAGGCGAGCCGCGTCCAGACACGCGTACGTGCCTGGTTCGACCAGTACCTCAAGGACGAGAAGGGTACGGACACGGGCCCTGCCTTCCGTGTCACCCGCACCGGAGGCGTCGACTCCACGGACGGCGCGGCCGTGCTGCGGGGAGCGACCGACGACACGTACCCGGGCCTGGAGAGCGGACAGCGCTCCGTGCCGCTGAGGGGCACGGAACAGAGCTTCGCCAACCCGGCGGGTGGCAGCCCGCCCGCCGTCTCCGCCCTGCCCGGCCTCGGCGGCTCCGGCGGCCTCGCCCAGCTGTCCTCTCTCGGCGTCGGGGTGTCACTGGACTTCCCCGGCCAGTACGCACGGTTCGAGTCGGCACCGGTGCGCAGCGGCCTGCGGATCACCGGATCGCCGACCGTCACCGTCCATGTGAAGTCGACCAGCGACGACGCGGTGCTGTTCGGGAAGGTGTACGACGTCGGTCCCGGCCGTGGCAGTCCCGTGCTGCCCTCGCAGCTGGTGGCCCCCGTCCGCGTCCAGGGCGCGAAGGCCGGCAAGGACGTGACGATCACGCTCCCGGCCGTCGACCACGAGGTGGAGCAGGGCCACCGGCTGCGCCTGGTCCTCGCCTCCACCGACCTGGGCTACGCCTCCCCGGCCGCCCCGGCGACGTACACCGTCTCCCTCAAGGGCGACCTGTTGGTGCCGACGGCACCCGGCGCGACCACCGCGGCCGCCCCGCTGCCGTCCTGGGTGTGGTGGCTCCCGCTGGCCGGCGCGGTCCTCGCCCTGGCCCTGCTGCTCACCGGCCGCCGCCGCACGATCGCCGCGCCGCCGTCCCCCGAGCTGGCCGAAGTCCCGCTCCAGATCACGGACCTGAGCAAGCGGTACGCCAGGTCGGCGGACCGTTACGCGGTACGGGACCTGTCCTTCCGCGTGGAGAAGGGCCAGGTCCTCGGCCTGCTCGGCCCCAACGGCGCGGGCAAGACGACGACCCTGCGCATGCTGATGGGCCTGATCAGGCCGGACGCCGGCGAGATCCGTGTCTTCGGCCAGGCGATCCGTCCCGGCGCCCCCGTCCTGTCCCGGGTCGGCGCGTTCGTGGAGGGCGCGGGCTTCCTCCCGCACCTGTCCGGACGCGAGAACCTGGAGCTGTACTGGCAGGCGACGGGCCGCCCGCCCGAGGACGCCCACCTGGACGAGGCACTGGAGATCGCCGGTCTCGGCGACGCGCTCGCCCGAGCGGTCCGCACCTACTCCCAGGGCATGCGCCAGCGACTCGCCATCGCCCAGGCCATGCTCGGCCTCCCGGACCTGCTCATCCTCGACGAACCGACCAACGGTCTCGACCCGCCCCAGATCCGCGAGATGCGCGAGGTACTGATCCGCTACGCGGCGGCCGGCCGCACAGTGATCGTCTCCAGCCACCTCCTGGCGGAGGTCGAGCAGTCCTGCACCCACCTGGTCGTCATGGACCGCGGCCGCCTCGTCCAGGCGGGCCCGGTAGCCGAGATCATCGGCTCCGGCGACACCCTCCTGGTCGGCCTGGCCTCCGACATCCCGGACCCCCTGATCGAGAAGGTGGCAGCCCTGCCCGGCGTGGACTCGGCGGTACGGACGGACGGTGGCCTCCTGGTCCGGCTGGCGCCCCAAAGGGGCGCGGGGCTGCATCCATCAGCGGCTCCGCCGCGGGGCGCGAACAGCCACGACGAAGCCGCAGACGAACGACGGCAAACCGCGGCACTCACCTCCGAACCGGCGGCAGCCCCACGCACGGGCACCGCCGCTGCAAGCCTCCTCGTAGAGCTGGTGCGCCTCGAAGTCCCGGTCACCTCCCTCGGCCCCCACCGCCGCCTGGAGGACGCCTTCCTCACCCTGATCGGAGGTTCCGCATGAGCACGCTGGCCGAGCGCACCGAGCCCCTTCACGCCGCCCCCGGCTACCGGGCCGGCCGCACGCTGCCCCTACGGGTGGAGCTGGCCCGGCAGCTGAAGCGGCGCCGGACGCTGATCATGGCGGGGATCCTCACCGCGCTGCCGTTCGTGCTGCTGATCGCGTTCGCGATCGGCGGCGACCCCAGCGGCCGCAACGGCCAGGTGACGCTGATGGACACGGCCACCGCGTCGGGTGCCAACTTCGCCGCCGTCAACCTCTTCGTCTCCGCGGGCTTCCTGCTCGTCATCCCGGTCGCCCTGTTCTGCGGGGACACGGTGGCCTCCGAGGCGAGCTGGTCCTCCCTGCGCTATCTGCTGGCCGCGCCTGTCCCACGGGCCCGCCTCCTGTGGTCCAAGCTCGTCGTCGGACTCGGCCTCAGCCTGGCCGCGATGATCCTGCTGCCGGTGGTGGCACTGGCCGTGGGCACGGCCGCCTACGGCTGGGGCCCGCTCCAGCTCCCCACCGGCGGTGCGCTGGACCCGGGGACGGCGGCAGGGCGCCTGCTGGTGGTCGTGGCGTTCATCTTCGTGTCCCAACTGGTCACCGCGGGGCTGGCGTTCTGGCTGTCGACGAAGACCGACGCGCCCCTCGGGGCGGTCGGCGGGGCGGTCGGACTCACCATCGTCGGCAACGTCCTGGACGCCGTGACGGCCCTGGGCCACTGGCGCGACTTCCTGCCCGCGCACTGGCAGTTCGCCTGGGCGGACGCCGTCCAGCCGCACCCCGAGTGGTCCGGCATGATCCAGGGCACGGCGATTTCCATAACGTACGCGCTCGTGCTGTTCGCCCTGGCCTTCCGGGGTTTCGCCCGCAAGGACGTGGTGTCCTAGGTCAACGGAGGATCACCCACCGGTCTCGACCCGCCATGATCGTGGCCGTCTTGAGATTCATCCGCAACACCCCGTGCCGCACACTCCGACCCCCTGCGCCGTCACAGTCACAGACGTCGGCGTCAACACACCAAGGGGGCACGGAAGATGGAGCGGTACCGAACACCACGGCCGGGCACGCCACACCCACGCACCCGTAGGCCGCACACGCCGCACCCACGCACCCGTAGGCCGCACACGCCGCACCCACGCACCCGACGGCTGCGCGCAGCGCTCCTCGCCCTCACGGCGACGAGCGGCCTGCTGCTCACGGCCTGCGGGGCGGGCGGCGGCTCCAACAGCAGCAACAAGGCCTCGGACGGTTCGCACCGGACGGGCTTCCCGGTCCCGGCCGCCCCGACGGCCGGCGAGCAGAAGGGCGAGGACAGGTTCGCGAGCCCGTCCCCGACCTCCGACGACCACCTCTCCACCTTCGCCCTCGATGTCGACACCGCCTCCTACGGCTACGCCCGCCGCACCCTCGCCGCAGGACAGCGCCCCGACCCGTCGACCATCCGCCCCGAGGAGTTCGTCAACAGCTTCCGCCAGGACTACGAACGCCCCGACGGCAACGGCTTCACGGTCACCGTCGACGGCGCCCGCACCGGCGAGAAGAACTGGTCCCTGGTCCGCGTCGGCCTCGCCACCCGCCCGGCCACCGAGACCGGCGAACGCCCGCCCGCGGCCCTCACCTTCGTCATCGACATCTCCGGCTCCATGTCCGAGCCCGGCCGCCTCGACCTCGCCCAGAAGTCCCTCGACACGATGACGGACCGGCTCCGCGACGACGACTCGGTCGCCATCGTCACCTTCAGCGACAAGGCCGAGCAGGTCCTGCCGATGACCCGCCTCGGCAGCCACCGCGGCAAGATCCACGAAGCGATCGACAGTCTGGAGCCGACCTACTCCACCAACCTCGGCGCGGGCGTCGAGACCGGCTATGCCACCGCCGTCGAGGGCCGCCGCAAGAACGCCACCAACCGCGTCGTCCTCATCTCGGACGGCCTCGCCAACGACGGCGACACCGACCCGGACTCCATCCTGAACCGCATCTCCTCGGCCCGCCGCGAGTACGGCATCACGCTCTTCGGCGTCGGCGTCGGCAGCGACTACGGCGACGCCCTCATGGAACGCCTCGCCGACAAGGGCGACGGCCACACGGTGTACGTGTCGGGGGAGGCCGACGCCCGCAAGGTCTTCTGCCAGGACCTCCCGCAGAACATCGACCTGACCGCCCGCGACGCCAAGGCCCAGGTCGCCTTCGACCCCGCCACGGTCGCCGAGTTCCGCCTCGTCGGCTACGACGACCGCCAGGTCGCCGACGGCGACTTCCGCAACGACCGCGTCGACGGCGGCGAGGTAGGCCCCGGCCACACGGTGACCGCCCTCTATGCCGTCCGCACCAGGCCGGGTGCCGACGGCCACCTCGCCACGGCCACCGTCCGCTGGCTCGACCCCGACACCCGCGACCCGCACGAGAAGTCCGGCGAAGTGGAGACCGGCGCCCTCCACGACTCCCTCTGGGAGGCGAGCCCCCGCTTCCAGGTCACCGCCGTCGCCGCCTACTTCGCCGACGCCCTCCGCCAGAACGACGAACGGTGGCGCCCCCTCCCCGGCGCCCCCGGCCTCGGCGAACTCCACCACCGCGCCGAGAACCTGGCGGACCGGACCGAGGACAAGGACGTACAACAGCTCGCCGACGCGATAGAACAGGCAGACCGAGGCGGCCAGGACTAGAACATCAGTCCACGGAAGCCTGCTGACCGCGGCCCCATTGACCTTTCCTTACTTGCGAGTAAGTTGACCTCCCAGTCAGAGCCGACTGGGAGCCGTCATGGGCGTTCGCAAGGACTTGAAAAGGGCAAAACGGCGCACCGACCTCGCATCCCGCACCAGGGTCGAGGTCACCAGGGACGAGGACGGGACCGTACGCGAGGCCCGCACCCCCGCCCTCGCCGCGCGTCCGGCCACCGGCAGTACCGCCGACCTCCCCTTCACCAACGCGACCGAGGCCCCCGACGCCGTGGTCCTGCGGCGCAGGCACCCCAACGGGTCCTGGCAGCCGGTGACCGCGGCGGCCTTCGCCAGCGAAGTCACCGCCGTGGCCAAGGGGTTGATCGCGGCGGGCCTCGAACCGGGCGGCCGGGTCGCGGTCATGTGCCGCACCCGCTACGAGTGGACGGTCCTCGACTTCGCGATCTGGGCGGCGGGCGGCCAGACGGTCCCGATCTACGCCACTTCGTCGGCCGACCAGGTCGACTGGATCGTCCGCGACTCGGAAGCCCGCTACGTCGTCACCGAGACCCTCGAGAACGCCGCCACGGTGACGACGGGCACGGCCCGGCACGAACGGCAGCCGCGCATCTGGCAGTTGGACGACCATGCCATGACCGATCTCGTCACCCTCGGCGGCGACGTCCCCGACGAGGAGGTCACCAAGCGCCGCACCGCCCTGACCCCCGAGACCATCGCGACGATCTGCTACACCTCCGGCACCACCGGCAAGCCGAAGGGCTGCGTCCTCACCCACGCCAACCTGCACGCCGAGGCCGCCAACACGGTCGAGCTGCTGCACCCGATCTTCAAGGAGGTCACCCGTCAGGTCGCCGCCACCCTCCTCTTCCTCCCGCTCGCCCACATCCTCGGCCGCACCCTCCAGATCGCCTGTCTGATGGCCCGTATCGAGATCGGCCACTGCCCCAGCATCAAGCCCGACGAACTGCGGCCCGCCCTCAAGGAGTTCCGCCCGACCTTCCTCGTCGGTGTCCCGTACCTCTTCGAGAAGATCCACGACACCGGCCGTGCGACCGCCGAGAAGATCGGCCGCGGCGCCTCCTTCGACAGGGCGGACCGCATCGGCGTCCGCTTCGGAGAGGCGTACCTGAACAGGTTCCTGGAGACGGGAAAGGGCCCGAGCCCCGCCCTCTACGCCGCCTGGGCCCTCTACGACCTGCTGGTCTACCGCCGTGTCCGCAAGGAACTCGGCGGCCGTATGCGCTACGCGATCAGCGGCGGCTCCCCCCTCGACCGCAACCTCAACCTGTTCTTCTACGCCGCCGGAATCATCGTCTACGAGGGCTACGGCCTCACGGAGACGAGCGCCGCCGCCACCATCGTCCCGCCCCTCGGGCCCCGTCCGGGCACGGTCGGCGTCCCGGTCCCCGGCACCGCGGTGCGCATCGCCGACGACGGGGAGGTGCTCATCAAGGGCGGGGTCGTCTTCGGCGCGTACTGGAACAACCCGGCCGCCACCGACGCCGTACTGCGGGACGAGTGGTTCGCCACCGGTGACCTGGGCTCCCTCGACGAGGACGGCTACCTCACCATCACCGGCCGCAAGAAGGACATCCTCGTCACCTCCGGCGGCAAGAACGTCTCCCCGGCCGTCCTGGAGGACCGGCTGCGCAGCCGCCCGCCGATCGGCCAGTGCGTCGTCGTCGGCGACAACCGGCCCTTCGTCGCCGCACTGATCACCCTCGACCCCGAGTCCGTCGCCCACTGGCTGACGGTCCGCAAGCTGCCGGCGGACACCCCGATGGCGGAGGTCGTACGGGATCCGCGGATGTGCGCCGACGTCCAGAAGGCCGTGGACTACGCCAACGAGGCCGTCTCCCGCGCCGAGTCGGTCCGTGCCTTCAGCCTCGTCGAGGGCGAGTTCACAGAGGACAACGGTTTGCTCACCCCGTCGTTGAAAATCAAGCGGCACGCCGTGACGGCGGCGTACGCGGAGGAGATCGAGGCGCTGTACGGCGGCTGACGGCCTGACCAGGTCACTCGTGCGGGTGATCCATGACTGGTCGCCCGACTCAAGTGGTGCAATTAAGTGATATATGACTGTGTGTCATTAATGTGCGGAATTGCGGCAAAGGAGGATGAATGACCCCTCGTCGCCGCCGGTCCGCCCACAGGCGACTGGCGTTCATCATCGCCGGAGCGGTCGCGTCAGCGGCTCTCGCCTGGGGCCCGGCCTCCCCCGCCGATGCCGCACGGCACCCCGAGTCGCAGGGCGCCACGCCCGTGGTGCCCGGCGCACAGGCTCCCAGCCCCGCGCCCGTGGACGACGCGCGCGCCTACTCGGTGGCGGACGTGCGGCGGGCCGCGTTCGGCGCGTTCCTCGACTCCGAGCCCGAAGGGCTGGTGCGGCTGAAGGAGTTCAGCGGCTGGCTGGGCGGCACCGAACTGCGCGTGGGGCACACCTATCTGCCGGGGGACGTGTGGGAGAACATCGAGGGCGGTTACGGCTTCCTCGACAGCTGGGCCAAGTGGCGGCTGGCCAAGCCCGACCGGCTGCTCGTGCTCAACGTCCCGCTGATGGAGCACAACGAGGCGCAGGTCTCCGACATCGCCGTCGCACGGCTGCTGCGGCGCGCCGCGGCCGGCGAGTTCGACGAGCACTTCCGGCTGCTGGCGAAGCGCCTCGTCGACCTGGGTGCGACGGACACGGTCCTGGTGCTCGGCTGGGAGATGAACGGCGTCACGTACACCCACCGCTGCGGCCCCGACCCGGAGGACTGGATCCGGTACTGGCGGCGCATCGTCACCGTCATGCGCTCGATTCCCGGCCAGAAGTTCAAGTTCGACTTCACCCCGAACCGGGGCCAGGACGCGATTCCGTGGCCGAAGTGCTACCCCGGTGACGACTTCGTCGACATCGTCGGCATGGACTCGTACGACCAGCCGCGCGGAATGTCGTTCGACGAGGAGGTGGCGGAGCCCTACGGCCTGAAGTTCCACGTGGACTTCGCGCGGGCGCACCACAAGCCGATCTCGTATCCGGAGTGGGGTCTGTACCGCAACGGCGACAACGTCACGTACATGCTGCGCATGCTCGCCTGGATGGACGAGCACAAGCCGCTGTACAACGCGATCACCGACTACTGCCCGCACGGCGTGTGGCTGTGCACCGACAACCCCCGGGCCGCGGCCATCTACCGTGCGGTGCTGGCCAGTTCCGTCCTGCCGGAGCCGACGCCGGGGCCCGTCGTCCCCGTCCCGCCCGCGCCCGTGATTCCCCAGCCACCGGAGCCGACACCGGTGCCGCTGCCGACGCCGCTTCAATCGGCGGAGCGCCGGCGGTGATCCGCAGGACCGGGATCGCGGTGAGCGATGACGATCAGTTTGTTGCCGCGTCCCGCGCGACGGGCCGCGCCTTCGAGCCGGGGCCATGCACGGGCCATGGCGCGGCTCGGCCAGGATGCGCCCGCATAGCGAGTGAAGATCTCCTGCATCTTCGCCCGAGGAGACGTCGGGCGCTGCACCGAGACCACCTTGCAGCCCAGTCGGCCCAGGATTGCGCGCATCCCGGCTTCCGTGAAATAGATCTTGTGCTCCCAGTAGTACATGTGGCCCGTCAAATCCACCCGGCCGCGACTCGCGGCATTCACTGCCAGAATGAGCGGGCGTACCGGGAACGACGCATCCGGCGTCTCGAAAATGACCGTGCCGCCCGGACGGAGTTTCTGCAGAGCCAGGCCCAGCACGGGAAACGGGTCGTAGAGATGCTCGATGACATCCCACAGCGTGACCACATCTGCGGTGGCGTCGGGCAGCAGCGAGTCCAGGTCCTCGCTGAGAGCGACCCGCAATCCGCGGGAGCGCGCCATGGTCACGGCATCGGGGTCCACGTCGACTCCGTATGCGTTGGCATAGCGGGTCTGGGCGAAGGAGACGAAGTTGCCGATCCCGCATCCGATATCGAGGACTGTTTCGATCGGTCCGGTCAGCCGCTCGGCTTGATCGAGTGTCGCCGTGTACCGCTGCTCGTAGCCACGGCGGACATCCTCACTCGCGTACAGGCCGAACTTGTACTCCTCCCAGTACTCGCTGACCGGTTCCGTTTTGGCGCGGGCGGCAAGCGTCAGGTCGGGCCGGAAATATTCAGTGCGGCACTCCCGGCATCGGACCAGTCGATACCGGTCTTCGACGACCATGCGCAGCGATTTTCCCTGCCCAGGACACGCCGGACACCGGAGGTCTGGCACTGTCATGCTGTCCCTTTCATTTTATTTGCAGTGAATCCAGACTGATTTATGCGCCCTGATTTGCCCGAAGTGGTTCGGCGTTCCGGCGCAGGACCTTCTTCGCCCCGCGCCGGGCGGCGTCATGGCAGAGGGTGGCGGCGAGCAGCGGCAACGTGCGCCGGCCGGCCAGCAGGAAACGCTGGTTGAAGACCGTCTCGGGGCACCAGCGGTACTTGTACGGCTCGTCGCCGCGCAGCAGGCTCAGGACCCGGCTCTCGCTGCGGGACGCAAGCTCGCTCGACGCGCGCATCAGCATCGTCGCCACGTCCACTTTGCGCTCCCGCAGCTGCGGGTGGAAGCCGTACAGGTAAATGCCCGCCAACCCGCCCGACAAAAGAGTCAGATTGACTGCCACCACCGAGCCCTCGAACAGGAACTCCGTCACCGCCGCCTGGCCGGACCGGGCCATGGGGACCACCGACCGCATCAGGTGTTCCAGAAACCGCGGCCGGGTGTGCTCCGGCGTGATCTTCTTGCCCTCCCACTGCAAACGGTGCAACTCGAGCAGTCGCCGCAGCGCGGTCTCCATCTCGTCATGGCTCACCACATGCCACTCGACACCGAGCCGGGCGAGTTTGTTCATCTTGTTGCGCACCACCCCCTGGGCGCGTGCCGACGGCAGCCGTTTGACCAGCTCGGTCATGGGTACCGCGGGCAGCTCCAGGCACATCGAGTCGCGCAGACGGCGGCGCGGACCGTGCCAGTGCCGGTAGACCTGCTCCACCGCGCTGCCCGGGCGGACCTCCCGGAAGTCGATCAGAGCGGTGCGGGCGGCGTCGGCCAGGGCGTCCGCCAGCGCAAGGCTGCCGTGCTCGGCCACAGCCTCGTCGAGCAGTACGTCGCAGAAGTCGGAGATGGCGCTGCCGATCGGCACCAGCTTGGGCACTGGCTGCCGCACGCGCATCAGCGGCGCGGCGGCCACCAGTTCATCGCCCTGGCGGACCAGGAAGAGCCGCAGCGCGTCCGGTGTGCCGTACGACAGCCACCAGGAGTGCAGCCAGGCATGGCTCTGGAACGCTGTCGCCGACGGGCAGGAGCCGTGCAGCCGTCCCCACTCCTCGGCCAGTGCGCCGAACGTCCGCTCGTCGGTGCACAGCTCCACCGACAGCCCGCGGCCGGACGCGGTCATCCGAGTGTCCCGTGGGCGTCCGCGGCGTGGGTCGGGCCGGGCACCACGGCCTGGGCCGGGGCGTCGTCCGCCGAGCGCCGCGGCCTGGCCAGCAGCGCGAGGCCGCCCAGCAGACCGCCGGCGCTCGCCCCCACGAGCGAGGTCAGTTTCCAGGACGCGGACGACGGCTCGGTGGGCCTCAGGGCACGCGAGAGGCGCTCGAGTCGGATTCCGGTGGTTGCCTTGGTGTGGTTCGCCTGGGTGACGAGTGCTCCGGCGACGGCGTCGGCCATCTCGACGGCCTTGCCCGGGCTCGACGAGGTCGCCGAGACCGCGACCATCGGCGCGTCCGGCGAGGTCGCGACCTGCATGCTCTGCCGCAGCTTCGAGGCCGGCACACCCGCCGCCACCTGCGCGTCCCCGAGCACCGCGAGCTGCGGGGCCACGCGGCCGTAGGCCTGTGCGAAGCCGAGCGCGTCGGCGCAGTCGACGTCGGACCGGCCGGATGCCACGGCGATGACGGAACTCGTCGCCGTGTACTGCGCGGGCTGCAACTGCCCGTACGTGCCGCCGGCCACAGCACCGAGCAGCGCGCCGGCCGGCAGCAGCCACCACGAGGGCAGCAGCTTCACACGCCCGTCTGCCCGGCGGGACGGCCGTGTGCGCTGAGCGAGGTTGTCGGTCATGGAGAACTCACTTCCAGGTTCGAGCCGGCCAGAGCGGCCGTGTACACATCCATCAACTGCCGGGCGCTGTGCGCGATGTCGTAGCGGTGCACAGCGGCCGGCACGGTCCGGTCGCCAGGTCCCGCCGCCTGCAGCCGCAGCAGTTCCCGCGCGTACGCCGCGGCGCCGCCCACGACGCGCCGGGCACCGGGTGCCGCCTCCGGCGGCAGGTCCTCGACGGCGGGGCAGTTCGCGTAGAGCACGGGGAGCCCGGCCGCCAGCGCCTCCACAACGGCCAGGCCGAAGGACTCCTCCGCCGACGGCGAGGCGAGCACGTCCATCGCGGACAGCAGGGCGACCAGGTCCGGTGCGTCGTCACCGGGGTCGGGCAGATACGGCCGCTCGCCCGTCAGCACCATCCGGTCCGCGACGCCCAGCTCCCGCGCGATGCGCCGCAGCATCTCCTCCTCGGGCCCGCCGCCGACCAGCAGCAGCCGTACGTCGCCGGGGAGTTGGGGCAGTGCTCTCACCAGCAGCTCGAAGCGCTTGCCCGCGGCGAGGCGCCCCACACCGCCGACGACGTACACGTCCTGAGGCAGCCCGTAGAACGCCCGGGCCTTCTTGCGGCCGACCTCGTCGAAGCGGAAGCGGGGCGCGTCGATGCCGTTCGGGATGACGCGGATGCGTGCCCCGGGAACGCCCCAGTGACGCAGCCGCTCGCCGACCGTCGGTGACACGGCGACCGTTGTGCGGCCGAGGCGCTCGCCCGCCAGGTACAGCGCGCGGACGCCCGGGGTCAGCGGCCGGCCCTCCAACCGGGTGTCGCCGATCGAGTGCTCGGTGGCCACGACGGCCCTGACTCCCGCGAGCCGCGCCGCGATCCGGCCGTAGAGACAGGCCCGGTACAGGTGGGTGTGCACGAGGTCGTAGCCGCCGGACCGGATCAGCCTGGTCAGGCGGGGCAGCGCGCCGAGGTCGTGGTTGCCCCGTATCCCGAGGTGGGTGACGCGGACGCCGTCGGCGGCCAGGCCCGCGGCGACCGCGCCGGGGTTGGTCAGGGTCACCACGTCGCACTGTGCGGGAAGATGCCGCAGCAACAGGCGCAGCTGCTGTTCCGCGCCGCCGACGCCGAGACCGGTGATGACGTGCAGGGCCCTCACACGGCCTCCACAGCGCGGCCGAAGCGCCGGGCCAGGCGCCGCTTCAGCGCCAGTCGCGCCGGGGTGTCGGCCTGCCCGACGTGGATACGGGGCAGCGCGAAGTCGCCGCAGCCGTCCGGGCCGGGGGTGATCGAGCAGGCGTACCGGTAACCGGCCCGGCGCACGGCGGCGGCGACCCGCTCGTCGAGATAGCCGTAGGGGTAGCAGAAACCCTCGACGTCGGCGCCGATGATCTTGGCGAGCTCGTGACGGCTGTCGTTGACCTCGGTGTGCAGCACCTGGTCCGTGGCCTTGGTCAGATCGAGGTGGGTCAGACCGTGCGAGGCGACCTCCATGCCCGCGGCGACGGCACGGCGGATGCCGTCCACGTCGAGCAGCGGCTTGCGCGGCCCCATCGGCTCCCACGCGTTCTCGCCGCCGAGCCGCCCGGGCAGTACGAACACCGTCGCCGAGAAGCCCTGGCGGTGCAGCACGGGCAGGGCCATCGTGTCGAAGTCGGCGTATCCGTCGTCGAAGGTGAGCCCCACCAGGCCGCGCTCCGCGCCACGGGCGCGTGCCGCGAGCAGTTCCCCGATGCTCACCCCGCGCAGGCCGCGGCGCGACATCCAGGCGAGCTGGCGCTCGAGCTGCGAGGGGGTGACGGTGACGTTGTACGGGTCGTCCGGACACTCCGAGACGGAGTGGTACATGGCCACCCAGACGGCGGGGCCACGCTTGGAACGCCTTTTGGCGGGCGGGTGCGGTGCAGCGGAGACGTCAGCGACCATGGCCCAGCTTTCGTGTGACGGAGTGACGGACGAACTGCATGACGGGAAGCAGAAGAGACCGTGCACCAGCCGCATCGAGGAGCCAGGCCAGCAGCAGGAAGACGGCGGTCACACAGGTGCAGCAGACGGCGAGGGACGCCGCGGGAGAGGCGAACAGCCCCGCGCAGAGCAGCCCGGCCGGGGTGGCGCACAAGGCCGCGCACACAGGCCGGACCAGTTGGACGACGACCCGGCGGACGCGTACGGGCACGCTGGCCGGCCCCAGGCCGTTCAGCAGGAGCAGCGCGGCGAGGGTGATGCCGGTCGCGTTGGCCGCGGCGATGCCCAGCGCACCCCAGTACGGGACGGCCCAGGCGTCGATGACGACGGTGGCGAGCGCGCCCACGCTCATCGCGCCCAGCGGGAACCAGGTGGTACGGCCGCCCGCGAAGTACGACCGCACGAGTGCCCCCACCAGCGTCTGCCCGAGCAGTCCGGCCGCGTACACCCGCATGACCGCGGCGGTCGTGGCGGTGTCCCGCGCAGTGAACGCCCCGCGCTGGAACAGGAGCTGGACGATCTGCGGCGCGCAGGCCACGATCACCGCGGCGCCGAGCAGGACGAGGCAGGCGATCAGTGCGATGTCCCGCTCGACCCGGTCCCGGGCGCCCCGGCTGTCGCCCTCCGCGATGGCCTGCGCCACCACCGGGAAGGTGACGACACACAGCATGAGCGACAGCGACATCGGCAACTGGGCGACCTTCTGGGCGTAGTTGAGGTGCGAGATGGCGCCGGCGGGCAGCCCGGAGGCGAAGTAGCGCTCGATGAGGACCTGCGACTGCCGGCACAGGGCGAAGAGCAGGACCGCGCAGACGAGACCGGGGGCGAGCGGCCGGCCCTCGTCCGCGGCGTGGACGGAGACGAGCCGGCCGGGCCGCCCTGCGACCTGCCGCACCAGGGACGGCGTCTGTACGGCGACCATGAGGCATCCGCCGAGGGCGACACCGAGAGCGGCGGACCGTACGCCCCAGTGCTCACCGAGGACGAACATCGCGGCGATGATCGCGATGTTGTACGCGATGTTGATCGAGCCGGGCGCGAGATACGAACGGTGGGCTCGCAACGCCGCACTGCAGTACCCGGCCAGCCCGACGCTCAGCACGCAGGTCGCGGTCAGCCGGGTGCAGGAGACGGCGAGGGACGAATCAGGCAGACCGGGCGCCAGGACGGAGACCAGCAGCGGTGCCCCGGCCACGGTCGCGGCGGCCGCCGCGGCGAAGGCGAGGCACAGCCGCGGCAGGGAGGCGGCGATCAGGGCGTGCACGGGGTCGGGAGTGCTGTGCCCGCGCGCCCGCCGCGCCAGCGCCATGCTGAACGCGGGCACGAGCACGAACGCCATGCCGTCCTCGATCAGCAGGGTTGCCGCCAGCTCGGGCACCGTCCAGGCCACCAGGAACGCGTCGGTCGCCGCGCCGGCGCCGAAGAGGTGTGCGAGCGCCTGGTCCCGCCCGAGGCCGAGCACCGCCCCGGCCATGGACAGCGCGGCGGACAGCAACGTCGCCTTGGCGAGGAAACGGCGCGAGGGCGGGTCCGCGCGCAGGGCGGCTTCCGGGGCGTGATCGGCGCCCGCCGGGAGCGGGCCGCCCACGCCGGTCGTGCGGTCGGCGGGGCCCGCGGTCTTCGCGGTTCCGGACGTCATCGCACGCCCGATACGGCGGCCGGGCCGGTCGTCGCCTCGCCTGCCAGCGACCACCAGGCGGCGAGGCCGAGGCAGACGGCCGTCAGGACGGTGGAGGGGCCACCGATGTCGGCGTACAGAAAATTCACGAGCTGCCAGGGCAGCAGCCCGCAGGCCGCGAGCGCGCAGTCCCGGGCGGGTCCCGCCCGCCGCAGCCTGCCGAGCGCGCAGACCAGCAGGGCCGCCCAGCTGCCCGCCACCGTGAGCAGCCCCAGCAGGCCCTGCTCGCTCAGGAGCAGCATGTACATGTTGTGCGGGGAGAGCAGGGGCTGGCGCCTGAAGGCCTGGCCGTCGCCCTCCGTGTCGCTGCCCGAGGACAGCGCGAGCGAGGCGTGGGAGTCCCGGTGGGCGGGAAAGGCCTTCAGTCCCACGCCCGTGACCGGGTGCTCGCGCCACATGTCGATGGACGCCGCCCACATGGTGTACCGGTCGACGACCGACTGGTCCGGCGCGCCGGCCACCTGGGTGATGCTGGCCAGCCGCTCCTGCAGCGCCGAGCCGCCCACCCCGAACCCGCCCACCAGCACCACCGAGGCCGCGGCCGCCGCCGCGAACACCAGCACCGCCCGCCGCACCCCGGCCAGCAGCAGCTGCGCCCCGCAGCTCACGGCCGTGGCGATCCAGGCACCCCGGCTGAAGGACAGCGCGAGCGGCACGAGCAGCGCCAGCGCACATCCGGCCGCCACCACCCGGTGCCGCCGCGCACCCGTCCCGAGCGCGAGACCGGTCAGCGCCACCACTCCGGACGCGACGACGGCCGCCATCCCCATCACGTCATGCGGCCCGAAGGTGCCCACCGCCCGCACGTAGTTCCCCTGGTACGAGGCTCCGGTTCCGGTGAGGTACTGGTGCACCCCGACGGCCCCCTGCCACAGCGCGAGGCCGGCCAGCGCCCAGAGCACCAGCCGGGCGTCGCGGCGGCCGCGCACGAGCAGCACCATCGCGACCGGGACGAGCACGAACACCTGGAGGTAGCGCGCCAGTCCCGTGATCGCGTCGCCGGACGTCACCGCCCCGGTCGCGGACACCGCGATGCCCACCACGGGCAGCCCGAGCACGACCGCCGCCGTCCGCGTCAGCGGGCGCCGCGCCCGTCGTACGGTGCACACGGCGGCCCAGAGCACGACCAGCCCGCAGGCCGCGTCGGCGGGCGTGGCGCCGCTGTCCGTCTCGGCCGGCAGCCCCAGCAGGGCGATCACCGCCAGGACGGGCAGAACGGGAGCGGCCCGGCGAAGCGCCGCAAGCTGCGGCACGAGCGGTACGGAGGCAGTCGCCGAGGTAGTGCTCACCCGCCTCAGCTCCCCGTCGGCCGCACGAACAGGACCGCCGTACGGGCCAGGATGCAGATGTCCTGCCACAGCGACCAGTTGTCGATGTAGGCGTTGTCGAAGCGGCACCGGTCCTCGATGGAGGTGTCGCCGCGCAGCCCGTGGATCTGGGCGAGCCCGGTGATCCCGGTCGGCATCCGGTGGCGCTCCCGGTAGCCGGGATAGGTCTGGCTGAACTTGGCGACGAAGTAAGGCCGTTCGGGCCTCGGACCGACCAGGCTCATGTCCCCGCGGCACACGTTCCACAGCTGCGGCAGCTCGTCCAGCGAGGTGCGGCGCAGGAACTGGCAGAAGCGGCTCATCTCCTGCTCGTTCGCCACGCTCCAGCGGGTCGCCGCCTCGTGCGCGCTGGCGGGCCGGTGGGTGCGGAACTTCAGCAGGGTGAACGGCCGCCCGTCCTTGCCGATCCGCTCCTGCCGGAACAGCACGCCGGGCCCGTCCATGCCCCGCAGCACCGCCGCGCACACCAGCAGCACCGGGCAGGCCAGCAGCAGCAACGAGCCCGAAAGCACCGCGTCGAGCACCCGCTTGCCCACCCCGACCCGCCGCCGTCCGCGCCCCGGACACAGCAGCCTGCGCGGGAAACCCGCCAGATGCCCGGCTCCCTCGCGCCGCCCGCCGAGTCCGTACGAGGGCGCCTCCGCGTCCAGCTCCCACACCACGCATCCGTACGCGGCGAGATCCCGCAGCAGGGCCGTCTTCTCCACCCGGGTGGCGGCGCCCACCACGAGCACCGTCTCCACGCCGTTCTGGATGACCGCCCGACGCGCCTCCTGATCCGTGGTCAGCAGCGGCAGCTCGGGACCCTCACCGGACCGGGCCAGCACGTCGAGGGGGTCGCCGACCACGCCCACCGGCCGCACTCCGCAGCCCGGTTGACGCAGCAACGCGGCCGCGACCTTCCGGGCCGCCGCGACCGGGCCGACCACCAGCGCGGGATCGGGCCGGCGCCGCCGCGCCCGCCGCCCGTGCACCGCCGCGCGCCCCGAACAGGCCGCCGCGCAGTGCACGGCGAACGCGGTGACCAGTACGGCCGGCGGCAGCGGCCGCAGCGGAGAGAGCACCCCCACACCGGCCCAGCCTGCGGCGATCCGTCCGCAGACGGCGGGAAGTTCGTCGAGCACACCGCGCACGACGGAGCCGTCGTACAGCCGGGCCCGCCGGTTCAGCCCGATCACCCCCAGCGTCAGCAGGGCGATGACCAGCGGATACCTCGGAGCCCCGGGCACGACCAGGACCCCCAGCAGGGCGGCGCAGCCGTCGACGAGCGGCAGGGTCACCCAGCAGGCCCGCCGCGGCCGGCTCTCTCTCCGTCCGGCGGGCAGTCGACGTCCGGCTGCGGGGCCGCGCGGGGCGAGAACGGAGACAGAGCGCTCTGCCGCCCGCGGCTGCTGCCCCGTAGGAGGGGGAACGGTACTTTCCGCAGTCATCTGGTGATGCACTTCCTGCTCTAGTTGGGTACGGCGGCCGACGCGCCAACGGCGCCGAGCGGTTCGCCGAGCAATTCGCGGTACACGGCGGTCACGGCGTCCGCCGCCTGCCGCAGGTCATGAGCGGCGAGCACATGACGGCGGCCCTGCGCACCCAGCGCCGCGCGCAGCGGCTCGTCCCGCAACAACGCCGTCAGCGCCCGTGCCAGCGCGCCGGGGTCCTCCGCCGGCACCAGGCAGTACGGCAACTGCTCGGGAGGCAGGCTCTCGCGCGCCCCGTCCACGTCCGTGACCACGACCGGCCGGGCACACGCCATCGCCTCCAGCGGGGCGAGCGCCATGCCCTCCCAGCGGGACGGCAGGACCACGACGTCGGCGGCCCGGTACCAGGGGGCCGCGTCGGGCGCGGCACCGGCGAACAGCACCGAACCGGGCGCACCGGAGCGCAGCCGCTCCGCGTCCGGGCCCTCGCCGACCAGCACCAGCCGCGCCCCGGCCACCTGCCGCTCCACCTCGGGCCACGCCCGCAGAAGCACGTCCTGCCCCTTCTGGCGGCACAGCCGGCCCACGCACACGACGAGCGGCCCCGTCCCGGACCGGAAGTCGTCCCCCTCCGGCCGGAACCTGAGCGTGTCGACACCGTTGGGGACCACCCGCCACCGAGCGCTGATCCCGCACCGCGCCCCGGTCCGCTGCTCCGCCTCGCTGACGCACACGACGCGCGTCGCCCACCGCGCCCCCAGCCGTTCCCAGCCCAGCGCCAGATGCGCGACGATCCCGTCCGCGGCCTCGAACGACCAGGCGTGCGGCTGAAAGACGGTGGGGAGAGCGCCGCGTACGGCCAGCCGGGCCGCGAGTCCCGCCTTCGCGCTGTGCGCGTGCACCAGGTGCGGCCGCACCTCGCGCAGGATCCGCGCCAACCGCCGTACCTCGCCCGGGAGTCGGTGTCCCGGCGAACGGGTCGCGTCCCAGCGGAGCACCGTGCAGCCCGGCGCACGCAGGGCGTCCGTCAGCGTGCCACCCTCCGGACAGGCCACGGTCACCCGCAGCCCGGCGGCGAGCTGAGCCGCCACCAGGTCCGCCACGACCCGCGCGACACCGCCCTCGACGGGCTGGGTGACATGCAGGATGTGCGGCACGCGTGGGGAAAAACGCATGGGAAAGGATGCCCTTCCGAACAAAAGAGTCCGAGCCGGGGCCAGGACGTGCGGCTCGTGTTCTTGATATAAAAACCCGCACCCGTTCGAGAGCGTGAGGTTCGTTGTTCAACCGGCATCGCTGAAATCACGAGGTGAGCCACTCTAGCCGCTCAACCGTATTTATCTGCGGACCGGTCATCTGTGTCGGAATGGTGGCGTTTCCTTGAGCTATTTGTCGCCCTGGATCACCCATTTGGAGCCACGGCAACGGCAACAGGGTTTCCCGGAAGCCTCCCTCTCGTTAGGCCGGTCGAAGACGACTTACGAAAGAAAGGCACACGATGAAGACTCTGAAGGCTGCCGCCGTCGTAGCCGGTTCCCTCGCTCTTGCCGGTGTCGCCGTGCCTGCCGGCGCGGTGGACATGCCGGCCGGGGGCCTGGTGGACAGCGGGAAGACGGTCGCGAGTGGCGTCCCCACGGCAGCCAAGGTGTCGACGGGCTTCGTGGGCGACAACGTCGGCCAGGTGGCGCAGAGTGTGAAGGACAGCGTGAAGGGCAGCATGAAGGAGGCGGGCATGAAGGGCCCCGTCGTCGGTGGCACCCTGCCCAACCCCGCCCTGCCGGCCACCGCGGCCGACGGCAAGCTGCTGGGCGGGCTCCCGGTCGGCAAATAGCAGGCCGGACGGCACGGCGACAACCTCGCCGCCCGTGGGTTCGACGATTCGGGTCGGCTCCGTATTCCTCGGAGTCGGCCCTTCGGCATATGCGGGAGAGTGATTAGTCAGGTGAAATGCGATCACGCTCCGTGCGCTGGGCCGAATGAACGACTCAGGGTGACTGCAGACGGCAGAGTGCCGTTGTTCCCAGTGGAATGACCCGGTACGGCGGGGGGCGCCTTTCCCTCCTTGTTGGCGCGCTCTTCGTCGGCCACCTCCTGATCGCGGGGCCTGTCCGCAGCAGATGCGGACGGGCCCCGCGGCATGTGCGGCCCGGAAAAGACATCGGCGGGGCCTGGACATAGGCGGGGCCCGGACATCTGCGGGGCCCGGAAAAGAAGGGTGCGTAAAGCCGATGGCGGCCCACCGGAGTTCCGGTGGGCCGCCATCCGCGTGAAGTACGGCTCAGAAGAACAGGCCGCCCGAGTACGGGGCGTTCTGCGACTGGTCGACGGCCGCCGTGTTGCACGCGGCGTAGTGCGAGTTCGGGGCCACCACGCCACCGAGGACGGCACCGTTGGACCACGGAGCGATGCAGCGCCCGTCGATCAGCGAGCCGTTGATGACGGCGACGCCCTGCTGCGGGGCGTTCACGACGATCGGGGACTCCGAAAAGCCGTTGCCGCCGGTGACGGTGGTGTTGGAGTCGTTGGCCGAGGCGGCGCCACCGGCCGCGAGCACGAGGCCCGCGGCGAGGGCGGAAATGACCGTAACCTTGTTACGCATAGGATGCGCCTTTCGGTGGGGCGGTTGGGATTTCCGTGCTCCGAATTGCTCGGAGTAGGTCAGAAGAACAGGCCGCCCGAGTACCGGGCGTTCTGCGACTGGTCGATCTTCGCCGTGTTGCACGCGGCGTAGTGCGAGTTCGGGGCCGCGACGCCGCCGAGCACGGCACCGTTGGACCACGGCGCGACGCAACGGAGGTCGGCGACCGAGCCGTTGACGACGGCAACCCCCTGCTGGGGAGAGTTGACGACGACCGGGGACGACGAGAAGCCGCCTCCCCCCGTGACGTCGGTGCAGTCCTCGGCCGCGGCGGTGCCGGCCGCCACGAGGACGAGGCCCGCGGCGAGGGCGGAAATGGCCGAAACCTTGTTACGCATGGGATGCGCCTTTCCGGGCTGTTTTGGGTGGTGCACCTGCTCCGAATAGCTCGGTGCAGATCAGAAGAACAGGCCGCCCGAGTACGGGGCGTTCTGCGACTGGTCGACGGCCGCCGTGTTGCACGCGGCGTAGTGCGAATTCGGGGCCACGACGCCGCCGAGGACGGATCCGTTGGACCACGGGGCGATGCAACGACCGTCAACGAGCGTCCCGTTGACAACCAGAACGCCCTGCTGAGGGGCGTTCACGACGACCGGCGACTCCGAAAAGCCGCTGCCGCCCTTCACGGTGGTGTTTTGGTCGTTGGCCGAGGCAATACCGACGCTGCTGACCATGGCGCCGATGGTGAGGGCCGTGATGACCGCGAACTTCCTGGGCAACTCAGTTCCTTCCTCAATTCACGGTTGCGCACGCTTGCATACCAGGAAACCTTGATATGCGCGTATAAGTCACGGGAGAAGCGCCTAAACATGGTTTATTCCGTCGGATGGCGCAATGCCCCAGGTTCCGGAGGGTCGGACCGTAATGGATCCGGAATCCGTGTGGCGTAAATGAACGACAATCCGAAAATGGAACGGGCGTCGACATGTGTCCGGCCCACCGGAAGGGAGAGGGCCGGTGGGCCGGACAAATGATTCGAATGAGGGTTTTCGCCGGTACGGCCGGCTCCTACGGTTTCCGTCTCGTCACTTGCTGAGCAGGTTTCCCAGCCCGGCGGAGGTCGGTGCCTGCAGCGGGTGGACCTGAACGACGCCGTTTCCGGCCGGGTTCTTCACCGGAATCGTGGGCTTCTTGGAGGCGTTCGGGTCCATGCCGTCGAGGTAGACGCCCGAGACTCCCGGCGTCTTCTTCTCGTCGAAGGCGCTACCGTTGGCCAGTTTGCCGTTGCGGGCCAGGCGCGACACGACGTCGGCCGCGGGCACCACCGCCGGGGTCACCTTGGTCGGGGACATGAGACCGAGCAGGCCGCCCGACGCGGCCGGTGCGGCCGGTGGAGTGGCGGCCGACGCCGCGACGGCGGACCCACCCACGAGGCCCGCGCCGATGGCCAACGCCGCAGTGGTGAAAATTGCCTTCTTCATGATTCACCTCGGTTGAAAGTTACCTCTGATCCGACGGCTGGAGAACATAGCAGTCCAAGCCCTCCGTAAAAGCGATGCGTTACTCCATACGCATGAAAGTCAGAGGAGTGAACAATCCTTTGCGTACGGTGCCCTCAAAGGGGTTCGGATGGTCGGGGAATCGATTGATCGTATGGTGGGTGCGGTTTGGGCCGGATGGGTAGTGTGAAAGAGGAATTCCAGCGGTGCGGACGGTGCTTCGGCCGGGGCGGCCGCTTCGCGGCCCTACCCTCACCGCCATGACCGCCGACAGTGCCAAGCCCATGCCGACCGCGTCCCCTGCCACCGGCAAGTCGCTCACTTGGTCGGAGGAGTTCGACGCCCCCATCGCCTGGGGGACCAAATGGGTCGGCGACAGAACCAGCGCCTACCGCTACGGCAACCACAATCCGGACGACAACAAGCTCGACTGGCTCAGCCCCGGCTGTGTGACCGTCTCGGAAGGCGTGGCCACGTTCACCGCCACCCCGGCCGGCCACACCCTGGAGAACGGCCGGCCGGCCTGGCACACCGGCCTGCTCACCACCGAGTACTCCGCCGAGGGCTTCCAGGTGCGGACCGGTGACTACGCCGAGACGCGCGTCAGACTGCCGTCCGGGACCGGTGCCTGGCCGGCGCTGTGGACCTGGAAGGACGGCGGGAACGAGATCGACTCGTTCGAGTACCACCCCGACAACCCGAACCTGCTGGAGCTGTCCAACCACGTCAACCACGCCTGCACCTATCACACCGATGCCGACGCGATCGCCCCGAACGAGTGGGTGACCATCGGCAGCCGCTACGGCAGGCACTCCGTCGACTGGTACGTCAACGGCGAACAGGTCTTCCGCGACGGCGTCGGTGTGGGCGCCCACTGGTCGGCGTACCTGATCCTCAATCTGTCGCTGAGCGCCGGCAGGTACCACCCGGCCCCCTCCGGTCCGGGGCCCGTCACCTTCGCCGTCGACCACCTTCGCGTCTACCGCTGAGTGTTCTCGAAAGGAACCCCCATGCGTGAACTGCCCGCGCGGCGTATCGCGTCCGTCGCTCTCTGCGTCTCCCTCCTGGTCGGCATCGCCGCCCCGGCCGCGGTCGCGGCCGACTCCGCACGGGAGCGCACCCGCACGTCGTCCCGCTCACCCGTCCCCGGGGCGGATGAGCTGCTCGCCCAGGTCAAGAAGCTCGGCGATCTAGGGGGCGTGCTCACCCCGGTCGCCAGACTGCTCAACGCCGTACTGAAGGCGGACGGCGGCCAACTGTCCGTCGCCGAGGCGCAGAAGCTCGCCGACAGCGTGAAGGACGCCATCGCCAAGGTCACCGCGGAGAGGACCAAGGAGCCCAAGGGCGACGCGCTCACCGCTCTGAAGAAGGCGGTCGACGCCCTGCTCGCGGCCGTCACCTCCGGCGACGATGACAAGGTCGCCCCGGCCGTCACCGGCATGGTGACCACCCTGGGCAAGGTGCTCGGCGCGGCGACAACGGCGGCGAGCCCCGCTCCGGCCGCCGGTCACCCCGGCGAGAAGGCGGCGGGCCATACGGCAGGCCGCCGATAAGGTCATCCGGTTTCGGACGGCTGCCCCTGACCCGTTGGTGGGATTTTTGGACGAAATGACCTATCGGTTCCGTCAGTGTCCCGGGTGCGCACAGCATCGTATGGCCGTACCGGTGTTGGGCGTACGAGGGAGCAGGCCATGGTCGTCACTGCCGACGGGGTGCCGATGGGTGGAGAGCAGCGGGCGAGGCGGGCGATAAGGCGCCGGGTGCTCGCCTCCCTCGCCGCTCTCGCGCTCGCACCCGTCCTTGCCGCCTCGCGCGTCCCGCGGCGCGCCCTCGGCTCCGGGGGTGCGGCGGAATCGGCCTTCGACGAGGTCTACCGCGGCCGCCGTATCCGGGGCTCCCTGCTCACCGCCGCCGGACCCCGCGCAGGCGGCCACGCGTGGCAGGTCACCGTGGACGGTCACCCGCTGCATCTGATGCGCCGCTCCGACGGCACCTGGCTGAGCATGGTCAACCACTACAGCTCGTACCGGACCTCGCTGGAGGCGACCCGGGCGGCCGTCGACGAACTCGGCCCCGGGCAGGGGCTGCGCGACCTGGCCCCGGGCCCGCTCGACGGGGGCCCCGTGCACATGGGGGACGACCATGGCGTACGTGCGTAAGGACGTGAGCACGCTGACGCGCGAGGAGCGGCGACGGTTCGTCAACGCCCTGCTCCAGATCAAATGGCGGGGAGAGTACGACGAGTTCGTGCGACTCCACATCGCGTACTACACCTCCGACGGTGAGAGCGGCCTGCGTTCGGCCCACATGGGGCCGTCCTTCCTGCCCTGGCACCGCCGTTTCCTGCTGGACCTGGAGCGGGCGCTGCAACGGGTTGACGAGTCGGTGACGGTGCCCTACTGGGACTGGACGCGGGACCGTTCGGCGACGTCCGTGCCGTGGACCGACGACCTGCTCGGCGGCAACGGGCGCAGTTTCGACCGCCAGGTCGTCACCGGGCCGTTCGCCCATGTGCAGGGCTACTGGCCCATCAGGGAGGGCGTCATCGACGCCGTGTTCCTCACCCGGGACCTCGGCCGCCCCCATGACCCCATCGAGCTGCCGACGGAGGAGGAACTCGAGGCGGCGCTCGCCGACCCGGTCTACGACACCGAGCCCTGGGACTCCACCTCCGAGGAGGGGTTCCGCAACAAGCTGGAGGGGTGGGGGACCGGAGAGGACGCCGCCGCCCTGCACAATCACAACCTCGTGCACCGCTGGGTCGGCGGGGCCATGCTGGGCGGCGCCTCCGTCAACGACCCCGTGTTCTGGCTGCACCACGCCTTCGTCGACCTGCAGTGGACGCTCTGGCAGCGACGGCACAGGAACGGCGCACCACAGTATCTGCCCACCCGTCAGCCCGGCCCCCGCAGCGGACAGCGCGGGCGCATCGTCGCCCGCTACGAGCCGATGCCGCCGTGGGGCGTGACGCCGGACCAGATGGAGGACGTGAGTCAGATCTACCGGTACGCCTGACGATTCCCGCCTCGGTCACGCCTTGCGGCTGCTTGTCTCAGCCGAGCCGGCGTACCGGCGCCCCGTCCAGGAACGCCCGGATGTCCTCCACCGCCTCCCGGTAGTACGTCTCGTAGTTCGCCCGCGACACATAGCCGAGGTGGGGTGTGGCGAGCAGGCGGGGAGCCGTGCGCATCGGGTGGTCGGCGGGGAGGGGCTCGATGTCGAAGACGTCGATGCCCGCGCCGGCGATACGGCCCTCGTGCAGGGCGGTGAGCAGGGCGTCCTGGTCGACGATCGCGGCGCGGGAGGTGTTGATCAGGTAGGCGGTGGGCTTGAGGAGGGCGAGTTCGGCGGGGCCGAGCAGGCCTCGGGTGCGGTCGCCCAGGGCCAGGTGGACGGAGACGTAGTCGCTTTCCGACAGCAGCTCCTCCTTCGAGGCGGCGAGTTCGACGCCCACCTCGTCGGTGTACTCCTTGGTGAGGTTCTGGCTCCAGGCGCTGACGTGCATGCCGAAGGCGGTGCCGACCCGGGCGACCCGGCTGCCGATCTTGCCGAGGCCGAGCAGTCCGAGGCGGCGGCCGTGCAGGTCGGCACCGACCGTCCGCTGCCAAGGGCCGCCGGAACGAAGGGAGTTGCTCTCCTCGACGATGCCCCGGGCGAGGCCGAGGAGCAGGGCCCAGGTCAGTTCGACGGGCGGCGTCGAGGTGCTCGCCGTACCGCACACGGTGACGCCCTGTGCCTCGGCGGCGGCGTAGTCGATGACGCTGTTGCGCATGCCGGAGGCGACGAGCAGCTTCAGCCGGGGCAGGCGGGTCAGCAGCGAGGACGGGAACGGGACGCGCTCGCGCAAGGTGACGACGATGTCGAAGTCGGCGAGGGCCGAGGCGAGGGCGTCCTCGGTGTCGAAGTGTTCGCAGAAGCTGACGGTCTCCACCCGGTCGGCCACGGGTGACCAGTCGGCGAGCTCCGTCGCCACCTGCTGGAAGTCGTCGAGCACAGCGCAGCGCAGCCGCACGGCGGGTCCCTTTCGTCGGCGCGGTCGGGTGACAGGGCGTGCTCAGCAATGGTCGCGTATGCGCGGATCCGCGATCCAGTCGAGTAGGCATAGATCAAATAAGCCTTTAAAGATTGCGCAAGCCGAGAACCATTACACTCGCCACTCCATGCCGCGGGCGTCCAACCATCGGGGGGAGATACATGCGGTTCGTGTGTGTGCGGGCGATGCTCGTGACCGGTGTGCCGGCCGCTGCCGCGGCCGTGTTTCTGTTCCTCGGGTTCGGCGCGGGGGCTTTCGCCGGGCGGCCCTACGTCGGACAGGGGCTGATCACGGCCGGTCTGGTTGCCGGGGCCGTGGCCGCGGGGACGGCGGTCGGCGACATCGCCTGGTTCCTGATGGCGGCCCGCGGCCGCCCCGACCCGGACGACGGCGCGACGGGGAGCGGCGAGACGGAGGTCCGGGCACAGCCGGACGCCTAGGAACCCAGCGGCGTTGTCGTCGGCTGCCGACGCTCCGCGTCGCCCATGAGCCCGCTCGGGGCAGTCGGCCGGAGCCCTGCCCTGCACCGGTCCGACCCGCCGGACAGCCCCTAGACTGTTCCGGCGCGGTTGCGGTGCGGTGGTCAGGGTGGGACGGGAGAGGGTTGTGGCGGCAGACATCGGGGGCTTCGAGGATCCGTCCGCCGAGGTACTGGCCGAGGCGGCCGCCGCCTTCGGACTGCTGGCCTCCGCGGCCCGGCTGCACCTCGTGTGGCTGCTGGCGCAGGGCGAGAGCGATGTCACCCACCTCGCCGACCGGGTGGGCGGGGCCCTGCCCGCGGTCAGCCAGCATCTGGCGAAGCTGAAGCTCGCCGGGCTCGTGCGGTCCCGGCGGGAGGGGCGGCGGCAGATCTACTTCGTCGACGATCCCGACGTCGTCACCGTGGTCCGGGTGATGGTGGGTCAGCTGGCCGCGCGTGCCGGCGGGGCGTCCGCGTCCGCGCCCGTGCACGCGCTGCGCGGGGCCGGTGGCTGACGCCACCGCGGCCTCGGAACCGGACCCCGGGGTGCTCGTTTCCGCGGGAGGGCCGGGCCCTGCGACCCTGCTGCAGACGCTGCGGCGTCTGGGCAGCGGGCCGCGTGGTCTGACGGAGGCGCAGGCCGAGGAGCGGCAGGCCCGCTTCGGGGCCAACATGCTGCCGACGCACCGGGACGCCTCCTGGCCGAGAGTGCTGCTGCGCAGTCTGCGCGATCCGTTCACCGCCGTACTGCTGTGCCTCGGGCTGGTGTCGGCGGCGGTGGCCTCCTGGGACACCGCCTGCGTGATCCTCCTGCTGGTCGCCGTGAGCTGTGTGCTGCGTACGTCGGGGGAGTACCGGGCCGGCCGGTCCATGGCCGCGCTGCGCGGCCTGGTCGCCACCACGGCCACCGTCCTGCGCCGCACCGGGGAGGATCTGCCGCCGGACGCGCGGGAGATCCCGGTGGACGAGCTGGTGCCGGGCGATGTGATCCGGCTCGGTCCCGGCGACCTCGTCCCCGCCGACGTACGACTCCTGCGTGCGCAGGGCCTGACCGTGCACCAGTCCGCGCTCACGGGCGAGTCGGCCCCCGTGGCGAAGGACGCCGCCGACGGGGCGGCCGGTGCGGGCGGTGGCCCGTTCGACCGGCCCCAGCTCTGCTTCCAGGGCAGCAGTGTCGCGTCCGGCAGTGCCACCGCGGTCGTGGTGGCGACCGGCGCGCGGACCCGGTTCGCCGCGGCCCACGGCCGTACGGACGTCCGGCCCGAGGCGAGCGCCTTCGACCGGTCCGTGCACGGCATCTCCTGGATCCTCATCCGGTTCATGCTGCTGACCCCGCCGCTGGTCCTGATGGCCAACGCCGCCCTGCGCGACCGCGGTCTGGAGACACTGCCGTTCGCCGTCGCGGTGGCGGTCGGGCTGACGCCGGAGATGCTGCCGGTCATCGTCACCATGTGTCTGGCGCGCGGCGCCTCGCTGCTGGCCCGCACCCACGGCGTGATCGTCAAGCGGCTGCCCGCGCTGCACGACCTCGGCGCCGTCGACGTGCTGTGCCTCGACAAGACCGGCACGCTCACCCAGGACCGCCCGGTCCTCCACAGCGCCCTCGGCCCGGACGGCCGGGACGACCCCGAGGTGCTGCGCTGGGCCGCGGTGAACGCCTGGTGGACCCTGCAGCTCGCCGACCTGCCCGCCCCGGACGCCCTCGACGACGCGGTCCTGGACGCGGCCGGCGGGGCCGACGAGGACGGTGCCATGGCGTACGACGGGGTGGCGGCCCTTCCGTTCGATCCGCTGCGGCGCCTCGCGACCGCCGTCGTCCGTACGCCGGGGCGGCTGGGCACGCACACCCTGGTCGTCAAGGGGGCCGCCGAAGCCGTCCTGGAGCGGTGCGTACTGGAGGACGGCGAACGCGCGGAACTGCTCGCGCTGGCGGCACGGCACGCGGACGACGGGCTGCGGGTGCTGGCCGTGGCCACCGCGGACCGCCCCGCCCGGACCCGCGAATACACCGCCGCCGACGAACGCGGCCTGGACTTCCGGGGCTTCGTCGCCTTCAAGGACGCGCTCGCCCCCACCGCCGCCGAAGCGCTGAAGGTCCTCGCCGACCGGGGTGTCACCGTGAGGATTCTCACCGGCGACCACCCGGGCACCGCCGTCCGCGCCTGCCGTGACCTGGGCATCGCCGTACCACCTGACGGTGTGCTCACCGCCGACGGCATCGACTCGCTCACCGACGCCGAACTCGCCGCGGCCGCCGCCCGCACCGTCGTCCTCGCCCGCTGCACCCCCGAGCACAAGGCCCGCTTCGCCGCCGCCCTGCGGGCCGGCGGACACACCGTCGGCTACCTCGGCGACGGGGTCAACGACCTGCCCGCGCTGCGCGCCGCCGACGTCGGCATCGCACCTCGCGACGCGGTGGCCGTCGCCCGGGAGAGCGCCGACGTGGTCCTGGCCGACAAGGACCTCACCGCGATCGACCACAGCATCGCCGCCGGCCGGTACTCCGGGGGCAACATCGCCACGTATCTGCGCATCACCCTCTCCTCCAACCTCGGCAACGTCATCGCGATGCTCGGCGCCGGCCTCCTGCTGCCGTTCCTGCCGATGCTCCCCGCACAGGTGCTGGCGCAGAACCTGTGCTTCGACGCCGCGCAACTGGCCTTCGCATACGACCGGCCGCATCCGTCGGTGCTGCGCCGCCCGACCGTGCTGCGCCCACGCGACCTGCTGCGCTTCATCATCGGCTTCGGCGTCCTCAACGCGGTCGCCGACCTGGCCACCTTCGGCGTGCTGGAGCTCGCCCTGCACGGACCCGGGGGGCTGGACGACCGGGCGGTGTTCCACTCCGGCTGGTTCACGGAGAACCTGCTCACCCAGGCCCTCGTGATGGTGCTGCTGCGCGCCGGGCGCCGCGAGGCGGGGCGGGGGCCCGGGTCGATCGGCTGGGCGGCGGGCGCGCTGGCCGCCGCAGGACTGCTGCTGCCGGTCTCCCCGCTCGGCTCGCTGCTGGGCCTCACGCCGCTGCCGCTCCTCTACTACCTGCTGCTGGCCGCCGTTCTCGCGCTGTACACCGTCGGACTGATGGCTGTCAGAAGGGCCCCATGGTTGTACAGTTGCGCAACGTAGCAACCGTGCGAGAAGTGAGAAGGGGTGGGCGGGATGCTCCGCAACGGACTGGAACCCTGGCACCTGCTGGTCCTGGCGATCGTCATCATCTTGCTGTTCGGCTCGAAGAAGCTGCCTGAGGCCGCCCGCGGGCTGGGCAAGTCCATGCGCATCCTCAAGAGCGAGGCGAAGGCCATGAAGGAGGACGGTGCCGGCCCGGCGTCCGCCGCCCAGGCCCCTGCCGCGCAGTCCGAGCCCGCGTCCTCGTCCGACGCGACGGCCGCCCGCGTCATCCAGTCCTCCCCGGGTGACGCCGCGTCGGCCCGTCCGGTGTCCGAGGACAGCACGGTTCGCTGAGCCGGGAGAGGCGTGCCGTTACGGCGCGCCGCCCCGGTGCAGGTGGGAGGTGTGACACAGCCCACCTGCGACGGGGATAACGCTTGCTATATTGCGCAATCAACCAACCCGAGGGGTGCGCCGTGGCGCCGTCGGTTGGCGTCGGCCACAGCGTAGGGAGTGGGAGTTGAGCGACCCCTGGGGCGGAAATCGTGGCCATGCGGCCACCCGAGATCGCACAGCAAACGTTCCGCGCCAGCGCGGGAACGATGACAGCCCGCCCCGCCCACCGCACGGAGGCCGGGCAGCCGCCCGGCAGGCGCAGCGCTCCCGGGGACGCGGCGCGGGGCGCCGGGCCAAGCCCGTCGCCCGGCGCCGACGGATCGCCCGCATAGCCCTGTTCACGGTGTCGGCGCTGATCCTGGTCACCGCCGGGGCCGGTGCCTGGCTGTACGAGCACCTGAACGGCAACATCAAGAGCGTCGCGATCGACGACGGTGCCGGCGGCCAGGAGAAGGCGGATGCCTTCGGGCGGACCCCGATCAACATCCTGGTGATCGGCTCCGACGGCCGGAACAACGCGGCCGACTGCAAACTGGGCGGCGGCTGCGGCTCGGCGAGTTCCACCGTCGGACACAACGCGGACGTGGAGATGGTGGTGCACGTCTCCGCCGACCGCTCCAACGCCACCGTGATGAGCGTCCCGCGCGACACCATGACCCACGTCCCCGCCTGCAAGGACCCGGACAGCAGCCAGGCGACGGCGGGCTACTACGGACAGATCAACAGCGCACTGCAGTACGGCGCGGCCTGCCAGGTCAAAACCATTCACCAGCTCACCGGCATCACCATCGACCACTTCGTGATGCTCGACTTCTCCGGTGTCGTGAAGATGTCCGACGCGGTGGGCGGCGTGTCGGTGTGCGTCAGTGACAACGTCTACGACACCTACTCCCACCTGAAGCTCGCCAAGGGCACCCACACCCTCCAGGGCGATGCGGCGCTGGAGTTCGTCCGCTCCCGGCACGGCTTCGGCGACGGCAGCGACCTGGGCCGTACCGTCTCCCAGCATCTCTTCCTCGGCGCCATGATCCGCAAGTTCAAGAGCGCGGGGACCCTGACCGACCCGGGCAAGGTCTACTCCCTGGCGGACGCCGCGACCAAGGCGCTGACCGTGGACACCGGCCTGGGCAGCGTCAGCAAGCTCGTGAGCCTGGCGACCGACCTGAACAAGGTCCCCTCCAAGCGGATGACGTTCACCACGATGCAGACCGCGGCCGACCCGACGGACGCCAACCGTGTCGTTCCCGCGGCCACCGCGAAGTCGCTGTTCGCGACCATCGAGAACGACCAGTCCCTGACGTCGGACAGCGGCAGGAAGAAGACGTCCTCGGCGTCCCCGTCCGCGTCGGCGGCGCCCACCGTGCCCGCCTCCGAGGTCGCCGTACAGGTCGAGAACGGCACCAGCACCGGCGGACGCGCCTCGGTGATCGCACAGGCCCTCCTCTCCAAGGGCTTCAGCCCGAACACCACCACGGGCAACGCCCCCGCGCAGTCGTCGAGGACGACGATCAGCTACGGCCCCGGTCAGAAGGCCGAGGCCCAGACGGCGGCCGCCGCCCTCGGCGTGCCCGCCTCGCACCTCACCCAGGGCGGCAGCAGCGGCGTGGTCCTCGTCATCGGCAGCGACTGGCCGAGCGGCACGGCGTACGGCTCCTCGGGCGGCTCGTCGGCCGCCCCCGCCGACACGCACGCCGCGGTCGCCGACGCGCACGCCCAGACCGCCGACAAGGCCAAGACCTGCGCGAAGGTCAGCCCCTACAAGACGGTGCAGATCAACGGGGTGCCGATGACGCCGGCCCAGGCGTACGCGGCGGCGCGCGGCAAGCCGGACTCCGCACCGTGACCGAGGCGGTGCGGGCCGTCCGGCCCGCTCAGTCGGAGTCGGGTCTCTGCTCCGCCACGGTGTCGTAGGCGGCGCGGGCCTCGGCGATGGCGGACCGGTGCCGCTCGGCCCAGCCCACCAGCCCGGTCAGCGAAGCGTGGAGCTCCGGGGCCATGGGAGTGAGGCTGTACTCGACCTTGGGCGGCACGGTCGGATACACGGTGCGGACGAGCAGTCCGTCCCGCTCCAGCCTGCGCAGGTTGAGGGTGAGCATCCGTCGGCTGATGCCCTTGATGGCGCGTTCGAGTTCGGTGAAGCGGACCGGGCCGTGGGCGGCGGCGATCAGGATCCCGATGCTCCACTTGCCCGCCACGCGGTCGAGCACCTCGGTGACCGGGCAGGCTTCGTCTCTCAGCGCTTCGGTGACACGGGTGTGACTGCGTGACATGGAAGTGCCCCCTTCCGTGCCCTCGCCGAGGTGCCGAAGGGCCTGGAGTCGGCGCGGGCGGTGGCGCTGCCGGTCGCCGGAGTGGCGGCACTGCGCTCGCTGCGGGCCGCCGGACCGCGTCCGCGGTGACCCGCTGACCGCGCGCGGCGCCGGTCACTGCCACGGCGGTGCCCCGTTCAGTCACGCACCGGTCCCCTCCCGACCCTCCCGACTATCCGGTTCGTCCCGTCGTGCGCAGATGCTCGATCCCGGTGTCGAGGGCTGCCTTGAGGTGGGACGAGTCGCCCGTGGACATCATGATGGTCACGCCTCCCTGGATGCCCGCCAGCAGCGCGGCGGCCGTCCGGTCCACATCGAGGCCCGACGGCACCAGGCCGTTTGCCTGAAGGGCGCGCATCCCGCGCGCGAGCTGCTCCTGCCACTGCCGCATCAGCCCCGCCACGATCGCCCGCGCGCCGGGGCCGGCCCGTCCCACCTGGAGGAACAGCGATCCCAACGGGCAGTGGTCGCCCTGCAGTTCGTAGCGTTCCACCACGGCGTCCCGCCACTGTCGCCACGACTCCCACGAGTCCAGCCGCCCCAGGTGTGGCTGCTGGTCCTCCAGTACCCGGTCCGCCTCGAACTGTGCCACCGCCAGCAGCAGTTGGTCCTTGCCGTCGGGGAAGTAGTGAAAGAGCTGGCTCTTGCTCGTGCCGGTGCGGCCACGGATGTCGTCGAGCGTGGTGAGGACGACGCCCTGCTCGCGCAGCACCTCGGCCGCACCCTCGACGATACGGGCCCGTGTGGCACGACCCTTCTCGGTCCGCGCGTTCGGCATCCGGCCTCCTCATCGCGAATTTCTGGACTTGCTGGTCCATTTTCCACGACGCACAGTGGTCTGCGCACGGCAAGACGTACGCGACCGCACAAGGGAGAACACGTCATGAGCGAACGACTGCGGAACAAGACGGCGTTGGTCACAGGGTCCACCAGCAACATTGGGCAGGCGATCGCCGAAGCGTTCGCCGCCGAAGGGGCTCACGTCATCGTCTCCGGGCGCAATCGGGAACGGGGAGCACAGGTCGTCGAACGGATCCGCGCATCCGGCGGCCGGGCCGACTTCCTGGCAGCGGACCTCGACGGAAGCGCGGAGAACTCCCAGGACCTGGCCGATCGCGCCCGGGAGACCTTGGGCGGGCGGATCGACATCCTCGTGAACAACGCCGGCATCTACCCGGCCCCCGCCACCACCGCCACGGACGAGAAGACGTTCGATGAGGTCTACGCAGTGAACGTGAAGGCCCCGTTCTTCCTCACCGCTGCCGTAGCGCCGGCCATGACGGAATCCGGTGGCGGGGTGATCATCAACCTCGGTTCGTGGATCGCCCGCCTGGGCATCCCTCTCGGCGCGCTCTACAGCTCTACCAAGGGAGCCATGGAGACACTCACCCGCGCATGGGCCGCTGAGTTCGGCCCGATGGGCATCCGCGTGAACGCCGTCTCCCCGGGCGTAGTCCTGTCCCCGGCCGCGGAGGACGGCGAGCCCCATCCGGGCGAGGTGATGATGAAGGGCACCCCGGCCGGGGAGGTCGGCACGCCGGACGCCATCGCGCATGCGGTGGTCTGGCTGGCCAGTGACGAAGCGGCCTTCGTGCACGGGACAGTGGTGGACGTCGACGGGGGCAGGACGGGTGTTGCCGTCATCGCCGCGTAGCGCACGCGTCCGGAGTTTCCGCACCTGTCGTGCCTACCGCACTCGCCGCCACCTCACGCCCTGGACCGACCGCCCAGCAGACCCTGGCCTGGAACACCGAGGGTGACCTGTCCAAGCTCACCGAAGGCACCAAGGAGACCAGCTACCTTTACGACGCAAACGGCGACCTGCTGATCCGCCGCGCCAAGGGAGACGGCGAAACCGTCCTCTACCTGGGCGCCGACACCGAACTCCACCTCACCACCAAGGGCACCACCAAGACCGCCTCCGGCACGCGCTCCTACACCGCCAACGGTCAGACCATCGCCGTCCGCACCGCGACGTCCGGGGTGTCGGGCACGAAGCTGAGTTTCCTGGCCGCCGACCAGCACGGCACCTCCAGCAACGCCCTCGACGCGAGCACGTATGCCGTCACCAAGCGCTACAGCACACCCTTCGGCGCCCCACGGGGCACCAAGCCGACGTCCTGGCCCGACGACAAGGCCTTCCTCGGCAAGCCGGCCGACGGTGCGACCGGCCTGACCCACGTGGGGGCTCGCGAATACGACCCCACCATCGGCCAGTTCATCAGCGTCGACCCGCTCCTGACTCTGGATCAACACCAGTCGCTCAACGGCTACTCCTACGCGAACAACACCCCGGTCACCAGCGCCGACCCCACCGGTTTGTGCGCGCAAGTGGATTGCCCCACCCGGCCCGGCCCTGGCTACGAAAACAACACACCCGGGACCATCCCTCACAAGCCGCGAAAATCGGCCAACACCATCTACAAGGAAGAAGGCCTGAGTTACAACGGCTCAGGAACGGCGTCCACGAGTAGCTCCGGCGACTCTGGCAGTGTCACTGTCACCCTCATAGCAGGACCGGGCGACGATTCGAATGCTACGCCCGATCGAAAAATCTATGCGATGGGTACTAACCCCGCATATGACCCCCAAGGAATCAAGGCAGCCGAAGAATCAGAGCGACAGGCTGCAGCAGACTTCTGGAATAACCTGCCATGTGCCAAGGGTGACGCCCACTGGCAATGTGAGGCGCGTAGGAGCTGGGGACGCACCATCTCCCTCTTTGGCCCCCTGATCGGCCTTCGGGCAGTCCCGGGTGTAGACGAGCCTAGCCTGGTCAAGGTTTATCGAGTCGACGGCGAAGGGAAATATGCCCGCATTAAGATCAAAAACGGGTATCCTCTCATTAAAAACGCAACCAAGCAGCCGATATTCCTCAACTTCGGAAATGAAAGTCGAGCTACCTCCTATCTAGCTAGGCGGGTCGATCAATACGGGGACGGCACTCATCGGCTAGTCACCTTCGAGGTCGACCGAGAGTACTTGAACTACCTGAGGAATAATGCGGTCCCGGAGCGCATGGCGAGAAGGTATCCTGACGGCCCTCTGGTAGTTGACAGGAAGTATTCGGATCAGTACGGCCTTCGTCCAGAGCAAACGAAGATGCTGTTCGATAATATAATCCCCGGAACGGCCAGAGAGGAGAACTAAGCCGTGCTTCCAGGCTCCGAAGGAAGGGGTGTGAGTTGGAATATCAGCTCAACGTATCCGTGACGGGAGGGAGGGAATCCCTGGTCCGTCTGGCTGAGGTGCTGGACGCGCTCAAGGAGTATCCTCCTGACGGAAAGCTCGACGAGGAGTCCGAAGCGTATTGGCGGACCAGGATACCTGGCTGGATGGTCGCGAATTTTGCCGACCAAATGAGTCCGCAAGAATCTCGGGCGTGGCTACGAAAATGGCGCCGAGCGTCGGTCGAAAATCGAAGCGAAATGGAAGATGCGGCAGGGTGGGAGCTACTGGATTGGCTCTATTGGTTCTCCCTCGGTAACGAATTCTGGCGCATCGGCGGATACTCTTTGCGTGATAGCGGAGAGATGGTAGTGACGCTTTCTGCCGCTAACGAACGCGTTCCGATGCAGGCGCTGGAATGGCTGATCGAGAAATGTGGCGCCAAAATAGCCTCGATCGGCTGAAGCGCCGATTCTCTACAGCTACGTAGGTAGTTTGTCCTTCGATAACCTCCTGGTAGGGGTGGCCCCGTTCGGGGGCCGCCCCGCCACCTGTACACGCGGCGCGCTGGTGGTGGCCCCAGCGGCCAGCCCCGGCCACCGTGTGGGCCTGGCCGTCCATGCCCCGGCAGGCGGCCGTCTCACCGCCCATGGCGGTCGTCGCCAAATGACCTGGGGTGTGCTCTCGGCTCGGTGGCGCTCGGACACCCGATTACGCCTACAGCATGTCGGGCCCCCACTGCTGACGCGAGCAGAACGGACCTCGGGCTCCCAGCGAACGCATACCTGTCGATGGATCTCGGGGGCGAGGTCGATCGCGGTGAGGACGTCCCGGCCCCGGCCGATCCGCTGGGATCCTCAGCGCAGTGGACGAACTCGTTAACCGGACAGGGATCGAGCTATGGGGAATGGCTCCCTTCGCGGGAAACGCGGACGACCCGATCTGGCAGACGGCGGACACTTCCACGTTCCTCATCTCAGACCAGCAGACCAGCGCGCTGCAGGCAGGCGTCGCCGCAGCGTTCGCGATTCCCGACGTCACCCGTCTCGCGGTCGGCACCTCCCACGTCGAGTACCTCGCTGAAGCTGTGGGAGGCTCGCGCCTTCAGGCTTCGCGCACTCCTGCCTCGCGCCTGGTCGTCGCGGCCCCGCGCTCCTCCCGCTTCGCGAACTCGACGGTCAGGAAGGCGTGGTGGAGGTCTTCACCGGCCGAGACGTTGACGAGGACGAGTTTGAGGAGATCGTCGATACGAAGGCCAGGCCCCCCCATCGTGGTCCTGGCCGACGACGCCGAGGCGCTGGACGACTGCGACGCCGAGGACGTCTTCAACCGCATCGACGAGCGTGGTACCGAGGGCCTCGCCGTTGTCCTTGCCGGTGACGAGGACGAGATCTGCGACGGTTTCTCCGGCTGGCAGGTCGATACGAAGAAGGCCCGCCGCGCATCCTGCTGTCGCCGCAGAAGTCCGGCTCAGGCGAGCTGATCGGCATCCGCGCCAACCGCAGTATGGTTGGCGGCCCCATCACGCTGGGCCAGGTCATGCTGCACGTGGGCAGCGGGCAGCATGTGACGGTTACGACGCCGATGTGATGGTGAGGAACGCGGGATGAGCGGGGGATCGGCCAAGCGGGGCCGAAAGAAGGCTGCCGGTGCGACGTTGTAGTGCGAGCATCGGCCGGGCAGGGTTGTCGCCGAGAAGCCTAGGCAAGGCGGTTTCAGCTGGGCCGTCGCCTGCCTGGTGCTGCTCGCTGCGCTGGCGCTCATCGTGCCGATCGGCGCGGCCGAGCAGGTGGGGGGCGATGAGGTGTGGGGTGAGCTCGCCCCGTTCTGGCCAGGCGGTGGTTATTCCTTCGCCGTCTGTGTCGGCGCCCTCGTACCGTTGTCCCTCGCCGCCCTCATCGCGCCACTGGCCCGGCTGAACTGGAAGAAGCGCAAGCTGCGTTCACTCGCCTGGGCCGCGGCCGCTCTGCCCGGGCTGGCCTCATTCCAGCTCCTGGCGGCCGTGATCACGGCAACCCTCCGGCCGAAGCACCGGGAGGACTGGGACGGTACAGCAAGGGCAATCCCTGCTGGATTCACGTGCACTACCCGTTCCTGTGGGCCGTGTGCCTGCTCGCCACCCTCGTCGGCGTGGCCCTGCTGATCACCCTGCGCGGCCGCTCCGCATGCCCGAAGTGCCCAAGCCCGGGTCCAGCGACCTGGAGCCCTTCATGCACAGCTGGAGTCCGTACGGCCCTTACCGCAGGTGAGCCGGCGTCAGGGTCGCGTCCCACGGACCAGCCATGTTCTGGGTGCCCACCTGGGACTCGAACCTGCGGCGCGGCCTCCGGCGGACAATTCCCGGATCAGGTGCTTTGGCCCGCGATTCTTCCGATTAAAGCGAGAGGCCGGGGCAGTGTGTGCGCCATGTTCCCCCAGGGGCACACGTACGAGAGCCTCGCTGGCAGGGGATACTCGCCCGCTGACCTGCGGCGATGCCCAGGCAGGGCTGACCACAGGTTGGCGCCCCCGGCAGGACTCGAACCTGCGGCCAAGCGCTTAGAAGGCGCCTGCTCTATCCACTGAGCTACGGGGGCCGGTGTGTGGCCGCTGTCGTGGGTGCCCCGGTGTGGGCTGATCCGTGACGTTGCCGGGGACAAGGATAGGGCTCCCGTGTCCTTGTCCCTGTTGCTTCGCCTCCGTGGCTCGATGTGGAGGTTCGGTGAAGCGGTCCTGATAATCGCAGGCAGGTACGAATCGTGCACCGCTTTTGGGCTCTCGCGCACCGGGTGTTGTGCACTCGTTATGCCTGGACTGTGCCCGTGTCCCAGTCGTCCCTTCCGTCCCTTGTGTCCTATCGGCGCGCAGACATGCTCATATGCTTCAGAATTCCCCTAAAATCGGGCATTCTCCGCATGTGGTGACCTTGGACGTACGGCCTCAGTTGCTCGACGCACTCTCCGCCCTGCGCGACAGTGTCGCCGCCGCACGCTTCCCGCTGCCCCTGGCCGGGGCTCCACGCGCGCGTGCCAACCGCGACGAACTGCTCGCGCAGCTCGACGACTACTTGGTGCCCCGCTTGCGGGAGCCCGAAGCGCCCTTGCTGGCCGTCGTGGGCGGATCGACGGGAGCCGGCAAGTCGACTCTCGTCAACTCCCTCGTGGGGCGCCGGGTCAGCGAGGCGGGCGTGCTGCGGCCGACCACGCGGACACCGGTGCTGGTGTGCCACCCGGAGGACCATCACTGGTTCAGCGGGATGCGCGTGCTGCCCGACCTCACGCGCGTGTGGGTTCCCCATCAGGACGCCGGGGAGGACCTGTTGCTCCCCGGCGAGGACCCCGCGCGCGTGCTGCGCGTCGAGACCGCCGACACGATGCCGCGAGGGCTCGCCCTCCTCGACGCCCCCGACATCGACTCCCTGATCGCCGACAACCGCGTCCTGGCCGCCGAACTCGTCTGCGCGGCCGACATCTGGGTGATGGTCACCACGGCAGCCCGCTACGCCGACGCCGTCCCCTGGCATCTGCTGCGCACCGCGAAGGAGTACGACGCCACCCTCGTGACGGTGCTCGACCGAGTGCCGCACCAGGTCGTCTCCGAGGTGTCCCGGCAGTACGGCGCACTGCTCACCAAGGCCGGGCTCGGCGACGTGCCGCGCTTCACCGTGCCCGAACTGCCCGAGTCCGCCTGGGGAAGCGGGCTGCTGCCGGCCACCGCCGTGGCGTCGCTGCGGACCTGGCTCGTGCACCTGGCGCAGGACCCGGCCGCCCGGCAGCAGGCCATGGCCCGCACCGCGAACGGGATGCTCGACTCCCTCAAGACCCGGCTGCCCGAACTGGCCGGCGCCGCAGCCGCCCAGTACGCGGCCGCGCTGCGGCTCACCAACGCCGTCGAGGGGGCGTACGACAGCGAGCACGCGCGCGTGCGGGGGAGGCTGCAGGCCGGTGCCGTACTCGCCGGAGACGCCCTCAAACGGTGGCGCGCGTTCCCCCTGGACTGCTCCGCCGGTGAGCTGCTGGACGCGCTCGTGGAGAGTCTGGCCACGCTCCTGCTGTGCGCCGTCACCGCCGCCGACGAGCGCATCCGGGAGGCCTGGGGCCGCGAACCCGCCGCGCTCGCCCCCGAGCTGACGGAGCACGAACCGGCCCTGGAGAGCGCCGAGGACCGTATCGGGATGGCCGTACGGCGATGGCGGCGCGAGCTGGAGGAGTACGCCGAGGAAGAGGTCCGCGACCTCGACCGCAACGTCGCGCCGGACCCCGAGGTCGTCGCCGTCCTCGTCACCACCGCGCTGCTGGGCGGCCGCCGGGCACGTTCGGCCGGCGAAGGGCTCGCCGAGCGGATCGGCGCGCACGGGGCGCTGCGGCTGCGCGACCGGGGCGGACGGCTGCTCACCGAGCACCTCGACCGGGTCATGCACACCGAACGCGAGCGCCGTCTCGCACCGCTCGACGCACTCGAGATCCACCCCGAACCCCAGGCCGAACTCATCGCCGCGCTGTCCGTACTGCAGAAGGAGAGGTGACCGGTGACTGCCGTCACTGACGAGGACCACACGGGCCGGGCCGAGCACCCAGAAGAGAGCGCCAAGGGCCTCCCCGGAGCAGACGGAGCTGCGAAGCATGAGCCCGTCGAGCGGGAGGCAGGCGTACGTGACAAGGGCGGCCACGCGCGCATTGTGGACGGCGCCACCACCCGTCGTACGGACTCCACGAGCGCCTGGGACGACGGGCTGATCGCGCGCCGCGCGACCGAGGAGAACACGGGGTCCGAGCACGTCCCCGTCGTGGAGACGCGGGCGCTCAGCGTCCAGCCGGCGGTCCCGCTCACCTACGACCGTCCGCTGCGGTCGCGGCTCGACGCGCTGCGGGAACTCGTGGGCCTCTCCCGCACCCGGCTCGACGGCCAGACGCTCGCCGAGGCCGGCCGGGTGCTCGACGAGTCGGCCGCGCGGCGCAGGCTCTCCGGGCAGCACACCGTCGTCGCCATCGCGGGCGCGACCGGCAGCGGGAAGTCGCAGCTGTTCAACGCGCTGGCCGGGGTCCCCATTTCGGAGACCGGCGTACGGCGGCCCACCACGGCGACCCCCATCGCGTGCAGCTGGAGCGACGGCGCGGCGAGCCTCATCGAGCGGCTCGGCATCCCGCCCCGGCTGCGGCGGCGCCCGCTGCAGAACCCCGAGACGGAGGCGCAGCTGCGCGGGCTGGTCCTGGTCGACCTGCCCGACCACGACTCGGCGGCCGTGCAGCACCGCGAACAGGTGGACCGGGTCCTGGCCCTGGTCGACGCCGTCATCTGGGTCGTGGACCCCGAGAAGTACGCGGACGCCATCCTCCACGAGCGCTATCTGCGGCCCATGGCGGGGCACGCGGAGGTCATGTTCGTCGTCCTCAACCAGACCGACCGGCTGCCCGGCGAGGCCACCCACCAGGTCCTCGACGACCTGCGGCGGCTGCTCGACGAGGACGGGATCGCGCTCGGCGAGTACGGAGATCCCGGCGCCACCGTGCTCGCGCTGTCCGCGCTCACCGGGGACGGCGTCGGTGAACTGCGTGAGGCACTTGGGCAGTTCGTGGCGGAACGCGGCGCACCGGCGCGGCGAATTTCGGCCGATCTCGACGCGGCCGCGGCGGAGCTGCGGCCCCTCTACGCCGCCCGGCGGCGGACCGGGATGAGCGAGGAGGCGCGGGACGAGTTCTCCGCCCGGCTCGCGGACGCGGTGGGGGCCTCCGCCGCCGGCGAGGCGGCCGAGCGCGCCTGGCTGCGCAACGCCAACCGCGCCTGCGGAACGCCCTGGCTGCGGCTGTGGCGCTGGTACCGGGACCGGTCCGAACCGACCACCGGGCGGGTGCCGTTGCCGACTCAGACGGACGAGGAGGTCACGGCACGCCAGCGCGTCGAGCAGGCGGTACGGACACTCGCCGACCGCGCCTCGACCGGGCTGCCCGCGCCCTGGGCACAGGCGGTGCGCGAGGCGGCCGTACGCGGCTCCCACGGGCTGCCCGAGGCGCTCGACGAACTGGCGGTACGGGCGGGTCTGCCGCCGGGCCGGCCACCACGGCCGGGCTGGTGGCCGCTGGCCGTCATGGCCCAGGTCTCCATGACGATCCTTCAGGTCGTGGGCGGACTGTGGCTGCTGGGGCAGATCATCGGGTTCATGGCACCCAACCTGGGGGTGCCGGTGCTGCTGATGGCGGCCGGCATCATCGGCGGCCCGATCGTCGAGTGGAGCTGCCGGATGGCGGCGCGGGGACCGGCCCGGCGCTACGGCACCGACGCGGAACGGCGATTGCGGGAGGCGGCCGCCGGGTGCGGCCGGGCCCGGGTGCTGGATCCGGTGGCGGCGGAGCTGCTGCGCTACCGGGAGGTGCGGGAGCAGTACGGGCGGGTGACGGGGGTGAAGACCGGGCTCCGGTGACACCCGGACGAGGCGGTGGGCCCCGGAGGGTGACGGTGAGCCTTTCTGTAGATGATCACTCGTCGGGGTCGTCCTGGCCTCACTCGTCCGGGTGACGGAGTTCTCCACAGCCGGGGGACGGTCCACAGTGCTCAGCGGGCTCGGCCCGACGGAGGCAGTCTGGCGGTGCGGCGATCGCGAGGGACGCGGTCGCCGCGGCAGACGCAGCCGTACGGGACGGGCCCGTAGGCATGTCCGTCCGGCCCCGCCGGCCGGGCGAGGGAGGGGGTCGTGATGAACGAGACGATCATCTGCGCCGTGGGGAACGTGGCGACGAAGCCGGCGTTCCGGGATCTGGCGTCGGGGCCGTCGGCACGCTTCCGGCTCGCGGTGACCACGCGCTATCTGGACCGCGAGAAGAACGAGTGGACCGACGGCCACACCAACTTCTTCACGGTGTGGGCCAGGCGGCAGCTGGCCACGAACGTGACGGCGTCGCTCGACGTGGGTGATCCCGTCATCGTGCAGGGCAGGCTCAAGGTGCGTTCGGAACCGCGCGAGGGGCAGAACTGGACCTCGGCGGACCTTGAGGCGGTGGCGATCGGCCACGACCTCACACGTGGGACCTCGGCCTTCCGGCGGCCGGGCAGGGCGGAAACGGATACCGCCGCCGCGGCGCCCCAGCAGCCCGAGCCCGACTGGGAGACTCCGCCCGGCGTTTCAGGGGGCACATCGGCCCAACGGGAGCCGGAACCAGCTGCGGTGACGTGATGTCAGACCGTGCCCCGAGCTGACCGTACTGCGGCTTATCGGCGAATGCGTTCCGAACAGTCCGGTGGATTTGTCGATAAGCCCTGCTCATGGGCCGTCTGGCGATAACGATTCCGAGTCGGATCGCTTGTCCGACGGTATGACCGGCGGGCAGGGTGCGCCGCGTCCTTAGGATGCCGGGCATAGCTCTCGGCGCTCTCGGGGCTTCTGATTCTGCTGGTGGGACCGCACCCCCACGTCAATGGGTCCTGCTCGAAGGGAATTTGGTGTCTTCTTCTTTCTCCGCGCTGTCCGTACGCAGGCGAGGGGCCGTGCGTCTCGCCTGCGCGACGCTGGTGTCCGGTCTCGTGGCCCTCGGGGTGCTCACCGGAGCCGGCACGGCCACCGCGGAGGAGACGACACAGAGCCAGGGCGGGGCGACCGCCACCATGGGCGGCCTGAAGACGTACGGCACCGCCGTGATCCATGAGAACACCGGGGACCAGCAGGTCTCGGCAGGCCTCTTCGAGATGTCCGTGGACGGCGGCGGCACCCTGCAGACGTACTGCGTCGACATCCACAACCCCACCCAGCGGGACGCCAAGTACCACGAGACCGCCTGGAGCGGCACCTCGCTGGGCGCCAACAAGAGCGCCGGGAAGATCCGCTGGATCCTGCAGCACTCCTATCCGCAGGTCAACGACCTCGCGACGCTCGCGGCGAAGGCGGGTGTCAAGGGCGGCCTGACCGAGCAGGACGCGGCGGCCGGGACCCAGGTGGCCATCTGGCGCTACTCGGACCACGCCGACGTCGACGCCGTCGGCCCGCAGGCCGAGAAGCTCGCGGACTATCTGCAGAAGAGCGCGCTCGACGTGGCGGAGCCCGAGGCGTCGCTGACGCTGGATCCGCCCGCGGTCTCCGGCCACCCCGGCGAGCTGCTCGGTCCGGTGACCGTGCACACCAACGCGACCGGCGTGACCGTGACACCCCCGGCGGACGCGGCCACCAGCGGGGTGCGGATCGTCGGCAAGAACGGCAAGCCCCTCACCTCCGCGGCCGACGGCAGCCAGGTCTTCTTCGACGTCCCCGAGGGCGCGGCCACCGGCTCGGCCGACATCACCGTGCAGGCCTCGACCACCGTGCCGGTGGGCCGCGCCTTCGCCTCCGAGACCCGCAGCCAGACGCAGATCCTGGCCGGCTCCAGCGAGTCGACGGTCTCGGCGACGGCCAGTGCGACCTGGGCGAAGAAGGGCGCCATACCGGCCCTGTCCGCCATGGAGAACTGCGCCAGGAGGGGTGTGGACATCACCGCTGCCAACCAGGGCGACGAGACGTTCACCTTCGAGCTGATGGGAATCGAGCACGGCATCCCGGCGGGGGAGACCCGCACGGTGACGATCCCCCTGCAGGAGGACCAGCCCTACGACTTCACGATCACGGGACCCGGTGGCCTCCAGAAGCGTTTCACCGGCATCCTCGACTGCAGGACGCACGACGCCGAGAGCGGCAACGCGATCCAGGTCCTGAGCGAACCCAGCCCCGCGACGGTGGGCGGCACGGCGGACGACACCAACCTCGCCGCAACCGGCGGCACCAGCACGACCCCGCTGATCGCGGGTATCGCCATCGCCCTGGTGGTGATCGGCGGCGCGGCCCTGGTGCTCGTAGGAAAGAAGGACGCACCGACGCAGGACTGAGCCCCCGGAGGAACCGGTGTCCCGGCATGGCGCCCCGCGATGACGAGGAAGTCCCCCTGACAGGGGGACGCGTCACGGAAGGGGTGGTGAGGGTCGGGGACACCGTGCGCCGGCCCGCGACGGAGTCCTCCGCCTTCACCGGCGCCCTGCTCACCCACCTCGAGCGGTACGGCTTCACCGGCGCACCCCGCCACCTCGGCGCCGACGAGAAGGGGCGCGACGTGCTCACGTACCTCCCCGGACGGGTGCCGTCCCGCTTCCGGCGCTGGACGGACCCGCAGATCACCGCGGCCGGCACCCTGCTGCGCGAGCTGCACGAGGCCACCCGCGCCAGCGATCTCACCGGCATGGCCTCTGTGGTGTGCCACCACGACCCAGGCCCCAACAACGTCGTCTTCGGCTTCCACGACGACCTGCCCGCCGCGTTCATCGACTTCGACACCGCAGCGCCCGGCGACCCGCTCGAAGACCTGGGCTACATGGCCTGGACATGGTGCGTCTCGTCACGCCCCGACCGAGGACCGGTCTGCATCCAGGCAGCCCAGGTACGGCTGCTCGCCGACGCCTACGGCCTCGCCCCGCCGAGCGGTCCGGTCCTGATCGACGCGATGCTGGACCGCCAGGCCCGCAACGCCCGCTGGTGGCACGGCTACCTCGACCGCCCCGGGCCGCACCGCGCGGACCAAGACCAGGTCGCCGCTCGCATCGCCTGGTCCTGGCGCGAGCACGACTACACGGCGGCGCACCGCGCCGAGTTCGCCGCGGCCCTGCGCTGAACGGATCCGCCGCCTCCCCAACTCGCGCCTCTCCAGGACGTGTTCGTCCATACGCATGGAGCCCCGCGCACTGACGGCCAGGATGGGCCCATGACGAAGCCATCCGTACCGCCGGCGCGGCACACCTCCTCGGGCTCGGTGCTGTCCCTGTGGTCGCAGGACTCGGTACTGTCGATCGGTTCGGTGGGGTCGGTGCTGTCCATCGGGTCCGTCGGCTCGGCCCTGTCCGTGGCCTCGATCGGGAGCGCGCTCTCCGTCGGATCGATCGGTTCGGCGCTGTCGCTGATCTCGGCCGGATCATGGCTGAGCACGGGGTCACTGCTGTCCGCACAGTCCCGGTGGTCGGTCCTGTCCTGGCGTTCCTCGCGCACCTTCCGGTCGGCCGGGGTGGTGGGCGCGGCGGCCGTGACTGCCCTGCTGCTGACCCAACGGCTCCCGAGGGTGAACGGCGACGACAAATCTGCGAGAAGATCGCGGTCAGCGTCTCCCACCCCGCGGCAGACACCGACCCGAGAAGGGCCGACCCCGTGATCATCTTTGGCACCAAGGGATACCTGTACCAGCTCGCGATACTGACGCTGGTGTGCGGAGGGTGCGGCAACCCTGCCGCACACACACTCAGGAAGCGCGTCACCAAATTCACGCTGTTCTTCGTGCCGCTCTTCCCCGTCTCGACGAGGTACGCCACGCAGTGCACCTTCTGTGGCACGGAACAGAAGCTGACCAAGGAACAGGCCGAGCAGCTCCAGACACAGGCCACCGGCGCTCCCGGCGGCCAGGCATACGGGCAGCCGCAGCAGCCGCACCAGCACCCCGGAGCCTGAGCAGCCGCCGACACCGGCAGCGAAACCCCAGGTCACAGCCCCCCAGCCATATGGGTTACCACCCAAGGCTGGACCTCAGGCAAGATGGGGTGTATCTGCCCACTGCCAGATTTCAAGCTGCCGGACGGTTTCTCTTGGCTGAGTACATCTACACCATGCGCAAGACGCGCAAGGCAATCGGCGACAAGGTCATCCTTGACGATGTTTCGCTGAACTTCCTGCCCGGCGCGAAGATCGGTGTGGTCGGTCCGAACGGTGCCGGTAAGTCGACCATTCTGAAGATCATGGCGGGGCTGGAGCAGCCGTCGAACGGTGACGCGTTCCTGTCGCCGGGCTACACCGTGGGCATCCTGCTCCAGGAGCCGCCGCTCAACGAGGACAAGACGGTCCTGGAGAACGTCCAGGAAGGCGTCGCCGAGGTCAAGGGCAAGCTCGACCGGTTCAACGAGATCGCCGAGCTGATGGCCACCGACTACTCCGACGCGCTGCTCGACGAGATGGGCAAGCTCCAGGAGGAGCTGGACCACGCCAACGCCTGGGACCTCGACGCCCAGCTGGAGCAGGCCATGGACGCGCTCGGCTGCCCGCCCGGCGACTGGGCCGTCACCAACCTCTCCGGTGGTGAGAGGCGCCGCGTCGCGCTCTGCAAGCTGCTGCTTGAGGCCCCCGACCTGCTGCTCCTCGACGAGCCCACCAACCACCTCGACGCCGAGTCGGTGAACTGGCTGGAGCAGCACCTCGCCAAGTACGACGGCACCATCGTGGCCGTCACCCACGACCGGTACTTCCTGGACAACGTCGCCGGGTGGATCTGCGAGGTCGACCGCGGCCGGCTGCACGGCTACGAGGGCAACTACTCCAAGTACCTGGAGACCAAGCAGACCCGTCTCAAGGTCGAGGGGCAGAAGGACGCCAAGCGCGCCAAGCGGCTCAAGGAAGAGCTGGAGTGGGTGCGGTCGAACGCCAAGGGCCGGCAGGCCAAGTCCAAGGCCCGTCTCGCGCGCTACGAGGAGATGGCGGCCGAGGCCGACAAGATGCGGAAGCTGGACTTCGAGGAGATCCAGATCCCGCCGGGCCCGCGGCTCGGCAGCATCGTCGTCGAGGTCACCAACCTCAGCAAGGGCTTCGGCGACAAGGTCCTGATCGACGACCTCAGCTTCACGCTGCCGCGCAACGGCATCGTCGGTGTCATCGGCCCGAACGGTGCCGGCAAGACCACGCTCTTCAAGATGATCCAGGGTCTGGAGACCCCGGACTCCGGCGCCATCAAGGTCGGCGAGACCGTCAAGATCTCCTACGTCGACCAGAGCCGCGAGAACATCGACCCGAAGAAGACCCTGTGGGCCGTCGTGTCGGACGAGCTGGACTACATCAACGTGGGCCAGGTCGAGATGCCGAGCCGGGCGTACGTGTCCGCCTTCGGCTTCAAGGGCCCGGACCAGCAGAAGTCCGCCGGCGTCCTCTCCGGTGGTGAGCGCAACCGCCTCAACCTGGCCCTGACCCTCAAGCAGGGCGGCAACCTGCTGCTCCTCGACGAGCCGACGAACGACCTGGACGTCGAGACCCTCGGCTCCCTGGAGAACGCGCTGCTGGAGTTCCCGGGCGCGGCCGTGGTCGTCTCCCACGACCGCTGGTTCCTGGACCGGGTCGCCACGCACATCCTCGCCTACGAGGGTGACTCCAAGTGGTTCTGGTTCGAGGGCAACTTCGAGTCCTACGAGAAGAACAAGATCGAGCGGCTCGGACCGGACGCCGCGCGTCCGCACCGCGCCACCTACAAGAAGCTGACCCGGGGCTGATCGATCTTGCGTCACATCTACCGCTGCCCCCTGCGCTGGTCGGACATGGACGCGTACGGCCATGTCAACAACGCGATCTTCCTCCGGTATCTGGAGGAGGCCCGCATCGACTTCCTGTCCCTGCGGGGCAAGGAGTCCAGGCAGGGGTCCGTGGTGGCGCGCCATGAGATCGACTACAAGCGGCAGCTCGTGCACCGGCCCGAACCGGTGGACATCGAGCTGTGGGTCACCGAGATCAGGGCCGCGTCCTTCACCGTCACCTACGAGGTGAAGGACGCAGACCAGGTCTATGTACGGGCCTCGACCGTCGTCGTGCCGTTCGACTTCGAGACGGAGCGGCCGCGCCGGATCACCCCCGGGGAGCGGGAGTTCCTCGAGGGGTACCGGGACGACGCCGAGGAGGGGGCCGCCGCCGCATGACGGTGCTCCACCTTGCCGACGAGGGGGAGGCGGCGGACCTCGCGGCCTTCCTCTCGCGGCTGCTTCACTACGACCGTGCGGCCGCGGTACGCCTCCAGGCCGCCGGGACCGCGCTCGCCGTCTTCGGGCGGCCGCCGTCCTTCGAGGTGCTGGCGATCCGCGCGGTGCGGCTGGCCAAGCCGTACGAGAAGGGGCTCGACGTCACGCTCGACGTGACCGTGTCCGCCGGTGACCTCCTGGAGACGGTGGACGAGTCGGCCGCGACGGCCGGCGTTCCGGCGGCGGTGACCGGGCCGCCCTGGGCGGGTGTCCTTCCGCCGCGCGGCGGATGGCGGCCCGAGCCGGGGCTGCCCGCGCCCGACGCCCTGCGGGCCATGGTCGGCGCGGCCGTCACCGAATTCCGTTCCCGTACACAGGAGTTGGCGCCGGAGCTGCGAACCCGCGCCGAACTCGACCGCATCGGACGGGAGATCTGGTCCCGGACGGTCGGGGACACCCGCCTTCCGGTACGGGCCGCGCACGCGGCGCAGTCGCTCGGGTTCCTCCGGTCCACGCAGGGCGCGGGCGACCTGGCACTGGTCTCGTCGGGTGCCTGGCTGCGGCTGCGCACGCCGTACGGGTCGATCGCCGTACGACGGGCGGGGCTCGGTGCCCTGGACGTCAGCGTCCGGTAGACGTCCTCCGGCCAGCGGCCGGAGCGCGGCCAGGAGCCCGGAGCCGATGACGCCCACGGCGGTGCGGTCAGAGGCGAGCCCCTCACCTCAGCGATGTGCGCACGGTCGCGGGCGACGCCGTACATCAGGATGATCAGGCCGACCTCGAAGAAGACGAAGAAGAAGACGAAGAAGAAGACAGGGATGCCGTTGGTACCCCTGCCGGTCAGTCCGGGGCGTTCACCATCGAGGCCGCGGCGTACGTCATGTACTTCCACAGCTGCTGCTCGTGCTCCTCGGACAGGCCGAGCTCGTCGACGGCGTCCCGCATGTGCCGCAGCCAGGCGTCGTGCGCCTCGCGGTTCACGGTGAAGGGGGCGTGGCGCATGCGCAGCCGGGGGTGGCCGCGGTTGTCGCTGTACGTCGTCGGACCGCCCCAGTACTGGATCAGGAACAGCGTGAGGCGCTCCTCGGCCGGGCCGAGGTCCTCCTCGGGGTACATGGGCCGCAGCACCGGGTCCTCGGCCACACCCTCGTAGAAACGGTGGACGAGGCGGCGGAAGGTGTCCGCCCCGCCGACCTGCTCGTAGAAGGTCTGCTCCTGAAGCGTGCCGCGCCGAATCTCATTCACGCTCCCCATGCTCTCAGACCGGGCGGAGGAGGACTTGAGGCTTAGGTCCCGTCCCCGGCCAGAGGAGCGGACATTCCGGATCCGGTGGCTCCGGTACTCGCCTCGTGCCCCGTCCCGCAGGACAGTGGACGTATGGGCGCAGCTGCTCTCGACAAGGATCTGGACGACCTCGCCGCGACCGCGCGGGCGGCGCTCGTGCGGGAGATCGACACGAGCGGGGCCTGGGACGACGACCCGGTGTGGCAGGAGACGTTCGAAGCGGTCCCGCGCCATCTCTTCGTGCCGTACTACTACGTCGGAGTCGTGGGGGGCTACGAGCGGCGATGGGGCGAGAGCCCCGATCCGCGGACGCGCGAGCGCTGGATGCGAGGGGCCTACGAGGACACCCCGCTGGCCACGCGGCTGCGCGACGGCGAGCTGCTCTCCTCCAGCAGCCAGCCGTCGCTGATGGCGAGGATGCTGGCCGAGCTGAGGGTCGAGGACGGCAACCGCGTCCTGGAGATCGGCGCGGGCACCGGCTACAACGCGGCCCTGCTGGCCCACCGGCTCGGAGACGACGACCTGGTCACCACCGTCGACCTGGAGCCGGAGATCACCGAGTCGGCCCGGCAGCACCTGGCCGCCGCCGGATACCACCCGGCCGTCGTCACCGGGGACGGCACGCGCGGAGTCCCCGAACGCGGCCCCTTCGACCGGATCATCGCGACCTGCACCCTGACCTCGATCCCGCGCGCCTGGCTCGCCCAGTGCAAGCCGGGCGCCCGCATCCTGGCGCCGCTCGCCACCGGCCTGATCGTCCTGACGGTCGTGGACGCCACCCACGCCGAGGGCTGCTTCCTGCACACGCCGGCCTACTTCGTACCGCTGCGCGGCCAGACCCGCCCCGACCCGGAGACGCTCGATCTCGACGCCGTCCCCCGCCGGGCCAGAGACCACGAACTGTTCCGCTTCCTCCTGGCTCTGACCCGCGGCACCCTCGATCCCCATGAGGCCTTCGCCGTCTGGGACCGCGAGAACCAGCCAGAGCGCCGGCGCTACGGCATCACGGTCGACGCAGACCGAGCGTGGGCATGGCTGGACAAACCGGAGGGACCGTACAACTGGCCCCTCCGATGAACCCGCCGGTTCGGGGGCGCCCCGACAGGGGCGCGGGACTGTGTCGATGGCCGCTCCGCCGCGTGGGCGCGACCAGCCACAACGGGGCCGCAGCCGAAAGACGGCATCAACCCCGACGAACCGTGATCGTCGTCCACGCACCCACGTGCACCCGATCCCCATCCCGCAACGGCACCGGCACAAAGGGCTGAATCGGCTCATCAGAGCCGTTGACGGTCGTACCGTTCGTAGAGTTCTGGTCCACGACCGCCCAGCTCCCGTCCGGCTGCTGCACCAGCACCGCGTGCTGGTGCGAGACGCCCGGGTCCTCCGGCGGCACGGCCAGATCGATGTCGGGGGTGTCGCCGGTGGAGTGCCGGCGGCGGCCGATGGTGATCTGGTTGCCGCTGAGGGTGCGCTGCTGTTCAGGCGAGTACGCGGGCAGGTTGAGGCCCGCGGCCTCCGGGCCGGAGCGCTGCATCATCGCCATGAAGTACTCGCGGTCGGGACCGATGGTGGCCGTCCAGGTCACCGGCCCGCCGTGCGTCTGCGGGAACCCCGGGTTGGGCGGGGGCGGGGGCGCCTGGGTCGGGCCGGGCTGCGGGTAGCCGTAGCCACCGCCCTGAGCGGGGCCACCGGGGCCGCCGGACGGCGGGGAGATCACCCAGTCGTCGTCACCGCCGCCGCCGCCGAAGGACGGACCGCCGGGCTGCTGCGGACGTCCCGTCTCCTGCGGGTAGGCGGGCGGACCGGGCTGCTGGAACGCCTGCGGGGCGCCGCCGTAGCCGCCGGGGCCACCGGGGCCACCGGGGCCACCGGGACCGCCGGGGCCGGCGTGCGGTGTGGGGCCGGGCGGCGGCGGGACCGGACGCGAGGGGTCGGGGCCGAAGCCGGACCGGTCGGCGAAGGGACTCGGCGGACCGGGAGGCTCGGTGCCGAACGGGTTCGGTGGGCCCGAGGGCTCGCCGCCGAACGGGCTCGGCGGGATCGGCTCGGCCGGGCGGTTCACCTGGGACGGCCGCGAGCCCTGGTACTCGTACGAGTCACCGCCGCCGTACGACGGTCCGGGCGGCTGCTGCTGGAAGGGGCCGCCGGGCGCCGGCGGGCGCGGGGCGGCCGGCGTGTACGAGGTCGCGGTGTTCGTCAGGAAGTTCCACCGGCACTCCTCGCAGAACGGCGCACCGCCCTCACGGGGCGTGCGGCACTGCGGGCAGAGCTCCGGCTCGTGGTCCGGCACCGCGGACAGCGGCGGACGGCCGCCGGGCTGAGGGCCCTGGCCGGGCGGTGGGAAGCCGTAGCCGCCGCCGGGCGGGGGCGGCGGTGGAGGGGGCGGAGGCACGGCACCCGCCATGCGGTGACCGCAGACCTCGCACCAGTCGTCGGAACCCGACTGGTGTCCGTTCGGGCAGGTCGGCATGTCGGCGCTTCCCCCTCTCTTTCAGGAATTCTCTTCAGGAAGCTTCGCCCAGGAAGTCTCGCTCAGGGAGCTTCTCTTCAGGAAACCTCTACGTCACTTCTTTACACGAACAGTCTTTGTCGACCGTGTCTCGAGAGTCATCTCGTCGGCGTCCGCGACCTTCGCTTTCAGTCGCACAGTACCTGTCGCGGCATCGACCACGTCCACCACCTTCGCAAGCAGTTTCGCAGTATCCGCGTTTCCGGAGGCGCTGGCGAGCTGAACGGCCCGGCCCAGTTTGGCCGTTGCTCCATCCATATCGCCCGCTTTGCGAAGATCCAGCCCTTGTTGGATGGCCTGTGCCAGTTCGGCCTGCCCGGTGTAATGGGCGACCTGCGGATTGATCGACGTGGAGGCTGCCATGTCGTCGGTCCACACTGCCCTCACGAGACCCTGGGCGCCGAGGTTCTGCGCGCTGCCGTCGGGCTGCGGGACGACCAGGGAGACCCGGGCGGCGAGCATCTCCTGGCCGAGGCCCGCGGCCGGGACCTCGACGCATACGTGGTAGTCACGGGACTCGTCTCCCCAGGAGCCGGTGGGGTAGTCCCCGGCGCGCGGGCCCGCCTCGGTGCGGCGGTCGGTCAACTCCTCGACGGTGGGCGCGACCTGCTTGACGAACTTGATGGCGGTGCCGACCGGCGTCCACAGCCTCAGAGCGACGTCGGCGACCTCCTTGCCCATGGCCGTCTCCATCATCCGCGTGAAGTCGGCGGCCAGGCCGGCCGGGTCGGCGACGATGTCGGCGGTGCCGAGCAGGGCGGAGGCGATCCCTGTGACTTCTTTCACTTCCCAGTCGGTGCCGACGCCACGTGCGTCACAGGTGAACCGTCCGGCACAGGAGTCCAGGGCGGCCCTGAGGTCCTCCGGCGACTCGTGCTCGTTGCGGCCGTCGGTGAGCAGGATGCCGTGCCGGATGGCGACCTCGTCCGAGGAGAGCAGGCGGTCGGCGAGGCGCAGCCAGGTGCCGATGGCCGTGCCGCCGCCGGCGCTCAGCTTGCGCAGGGCCTCCTTGGCCTGGCCGCGGGTGGCCGCGTCGGCGACCGCCAGGCGCCCGCCGCCCGGGTAGACCTCCTTGGCGACGTGTGTGCCGCCGATCACCGCGAAGCGCACCCCGTCGCGCAGGGTGTCGATCGCGGCGGCGGTCGCGTCGCGGGCGTTGCGCATCTTGGTGGGCGGGTAGTCCATCGAGCCGGAGCAGTCGACCATGATCGCCACCCCCGCGGACGGGCCCTGCCCCGAGGCGTAGAGGTGGGGCGCGGCGACCGCGCTGCCGACCGTGCCGCCGCCGGTGGCGGTGACCGTGACGATGGCGTTGACCTCGCGGCCGCCCTCCGCCAGGTACTCGTTCTGGTACACGTCCATCGAGAACTGCGGCGCGCTGGACTTCGAGAAATTGGCCATGCCTGCTCAAATCCCCCTCGAAAACCCCGCGTTCGCGGGGCGACGACTGTATGCGGACCGGTCCCCTCCGGTCCGCTGAGGCATCCCCGTATACGGCCTCAGGCCGATCCTGCCCCCTGAGGGACGGCAGGGAACGGCACGACGGCCACTGTTACGTTGTCGTGGCCCCCGCCGTCCAGGGCGTGACCGACCAGCACCCGGGCGCTGTGCAGCGGACGTACGGCGGCGTCCAGCGGCACGACCTCGGCCATCTCCTCGGCAGCCTCCGCGTAGTTCCACAGTCCGTCCGTGCACACCACCACTACACCCGGCCGGTCCGGCTTGAAGGAAGCGGTGTGCGGCTCCAGTTCGTAGGCATCCGCGCCGAGCCAGCCGGTGATCGCGTGGGCCCGCTCGTCGGCGTACGCCTCGGCCTCGCTCATCAGGCCCGCGGAGACCATCTGAGCGGCCCACGAGTCGTCCTCGGTGAGCCGGGCCGGGGGTGAACTGCGGTCCACCGGCACCCAGTAGGCGCGGCTGTCGCCGACCCAGCCGACGACCAGCAGCCCGGACGTCACGACCGCGCCGACGATCGTGCAGGCCGGCGCGTTCTGGTGCGGGGCGTGCTCGCGGGCGGTGGCGGGTTCGTCGGCCAGGGCGTTGACCGCGTGCGAGGCGGCGACGATCGCGTCGTGCATGGCCTGCTGCGGGTGCGTGCCGCGGGGCAGGGCGGTGAGCAGCGAGTCGCCCGCTGCGCGCGCGGCGGCGAGCGAGGCGTCGTCGGGGCGGGTCGCCGAGGAGACGCCGTCGCAGACGATCGCCACCGACGCCGGAGCGCCGTCGGGCAGGGCAGCGGTGCCGATGCCGAACGCGTCCTCGTTGCGGTGGTGGCGCAGACCGCGGTCGCTGACGGCGGCCACCGGGCCGGACTCCTGCTCCATGTGGTCGCGCTCCCTGGGCTGGGCATGCCCGCAGTTCTCGCAGTAGCCGTCGTTGTCGACGCGGCCCGCGCGGCAGGCCACGCACAGCTTGGCCTCCTCGGCGGGCGCGGCGAGAGAGGCCACACGCGGGTCCGGGGCCTGCAGCGGGTACTCGTCGGGCACCGGCGGCCGGTCGAAGCGCACACCGGAGGCCGGGGAGACCGGCGATCCCGTCGGCTGCTCCGGCAGCGGCGAGCCGCCCGAGTCCGTCCCGTGCAGGTCCGTCGGCAGATGGGTCGCCGCCGGGGTGTCGGAGCCGCCGGGCGCGGCGGCGAGGGGCCAGGGCGCCCCCCCGCCGTCGACGTCGCCCGGCTGCGGGTCCGAGCCGTTCAGGGCGATCGTCGGGTGGTCGTCCGGCCGTGCGGGCACTGCGGACAGGTCGTATCCGCACGCACCGCAGAAACGGTCACCCGACTCGAGCGGCCACTCGCAGCTCGGGCAGTTCGACAGGGCGGCCTGCTGGGGCATCTGCGACATCAACTACACCCACGTCCGGGGGCGGTAACGGTTTGCACGTTCCACCAGGTCGATCCTCTCCTCGCCGCCCCGCGCCAGCCGGGCCAGCGTGCGGTACGAACGCTCCAGGCCGAAGCGGAGTCCTCGCTCGTCCAGTTCGCTGCCGAGCAGCACGCGCTGCGTGGCGGGCGCTACTACCTGGCCACCGGAGAGTATCCAGTCCAGCGCGCAGCCGAGAACTTCGGCCGACAACTGCTCCCGGCGCGCCGGATCCAGACCATACGCGTCCAGCGCCTCGACCTGCCCGGCGGCGGCCTTCACGTCCTCCAGGAACGGTACGTCGGAAGCGGCCGCCGTGCGCCCGCGCAGCCGCGCCCGTACGGCGGCCACCCGCGCGGCCGTGTAGTGGATCGACGACTCCGGCACCGACTCCAGCGTCCGTACGGCGCTGCGGCGGTCCCCGGCCGCGAGCTGGACGCGGGCCAGGCCGAACGCGGCGCTCACATAGCTGGGGTCGGTCGACCAGACCAGCCGGTAGTACTCGGCCGCGTTGTCCAACTGGCCCAGCACCTCCGCGCACAGGCCCAGGGCCAGCTTGGGCGCGGGCTCGCCGGGGAACGCGTCGTAGATCGCGTCGAAGGCGAGCGCGGCGCCCTCCTCGTCGCCGGTCACCAGTGCGGCCACGCCCCGGTACCAGACCACCCGCCAGTCGTCGGGCCGCTCGGTCTCCAGGGTCTGCAGGGCGCCCCGCGCGGTGGCCGAGTCGCCGTTCTCCAGCCAGGCGCGGATCTGCCTCAGCCGGGTCTCCACCGACGCCGCCGGAGCCGCGGCGAGCGCCCCGAGCAGTTCGGCCGGCGCCGTCGTCATCAGACCTGCCAGAAAACCCGCGTTCGGATCGGAGGGGTCGACGCGGGGGACGGGCAGCGCGAGGGCCGCGATCGGGGAGTCGGCGTGCTTGACCAGGGCCGCGGTGCCGTTGGCGACGGCGGGGAGCTGTGGCTGCTTCCCCTTCCGCGGCTGCACCACCCGCGCCCCCAGCCGAGACACGTCCCCCTCCAGCTTCGGGAACAACTCCGTGTCCGTGACCTTCAGTTCGGGCCCGAACAGTGTCGACAGCGCGGGCCGCGCCCGCCCCGACTGCAGCGAGACGACCTCGCGCAGCACGCCCGTCAGCTGCTCCGCCATCTCCTGCGCGGAGGCGAAGCGGCGGGCCGGGTCGGGGTCGGTGGCGCGGACCAGGAGCCGGTAGAAGGACTCGTACTGGCGGAAGACCTCGATGTTGTCGGGGTCGGGCAGGGAGTCCACGAAGACGTTCGTGTAGCCCTGGAAGTCGAAGGACAGGACGGCCAGCGTGCGCGCGACCGTGTAGAGGTCGCTCGCCACCGACGGGCCGACGTCCGCGACCTCCGGCGCCTGGTAGCCCACCGTGCCGTAGATGGCCGACTCCTCGTCGTCCATCCTGCGCACCGCGCCCATGTCGATCAGCTTGAGCTGGTCCTCGGTCTGGATCGCGTTGTCGACCTTGAAGTCGCAGTACAGCAGGTTGCGGCTGTGCAGATGACCGAGCGCTTCGAGCGCCTCGATGCCGTACGCGCAGGCCTGCTCCACCGGCAGCGGATCCCGCCTGCCGTCGGAGGCGCGACGGCCGTTGGCGATCTCCTTGAGGGACTTGCCGCCGACGTACTCCATGACGATGTAGCCGTCGAGCGAGCCGGTGCGCTGGTCGAGGTGCTCCACGAAGTTGTAGATCCGCACGATGTTGGAGTGCTCGATCTCGGCCAGGAAGCGCCGCTCGGAGATCGCCGCCGCCATCGCGTCCTGGTCACCGGTGTCCAGGAGGCCCTTGAGGACCACCCACCGGTCGGAGACCGCCTTGTCCACGGCCAGGTAGACCCAGCCGAGCCCGCCGTGCGCCAGACAGCCCACGACCTCGTACTGGCCGTGGACGACGTCGGCGGCCTTCAGCTTCGGGACGAAGGAGTAGGGGTTGCCGCACTTGGTGCAGAAGCCCTCGGTGCGGCCTGCGCGGTCACCGCGCGAGCGGCCGACCGGCGCCCCGCAGGCGGAGCGCGAGCAGAACCGCTTGCGCTCGGGCACCTCCGGGTTCTCCAGCACCATCGCGCGCGGGTCGGGCCGCGGTACGTCCGGCACCTGTACCAGCCCGGCGCCCAGCCGGCCGCGGGAGCCGGTGCCGGTGCCCGAACCGGAGCTGCGCACCGACAGCGAACGGCCCGTGGACTTCCCCGAGAGGGAGCGCGAGAGCCGCCCCGACACCGAGCGCCGGGACTTCGACGACTGCGAGGACGTACGCGAGCTGCCGCGGCCGGCGGCCCGCGAACTGCCGCTGTCCTGCGAGCCCTTGCCGCCGCCGCTGATGCCGGTGGCCGGCGAGCTCACCATGCCCTTCGCCGACACGACCGGCGCCAGACCGCAGGTGTCGCAGTACAGCTCGCCGCCGCCCACGTCCTCGTACGTGCCCTCGCAGTCGGGCCGTTGACAGGTCTGCTGTGCCTCGCTCATGACGATGTCTCCCCCCTGCGGTCCTGCGGGCCGCCCTGCGGCGGCACGCGCGGGGCGCCCAGCACCTCGGCGGCCGCGTGCTGGTAGCGCAGCACGGCCTGTTCGGCGACGCGCAGGTCGCACGGTGCGCTCCACAGCATGCGGCGCGCCGCGTCGTACCGCTCGATCAGGAACGGGTCCTCGGCGTACCCGAGCCGGGCGACCTTCGCCTTGTACGCGTCCAGGCGGCCGCGCAGCTCGGCGCGGACCGCGAGCGGCGCGGTGACCGCGGTCAACGACTCGCGGGCGCGCAGCAGTTCGTCCTCCGCCTTCTGCTCCAGGGACTCCAGGAGCGGGGACAGGCGGTGCCACTGGGCGTGTCTGCGGTACTCGGCGGCCGTCGCCAGCTGCTCCTGCAGCACGGTCGGCGGGCCGCTGACGACCGGTACCTCCGTGGCGGCGATCTTCGCGAGGACCTCCCCGCGCGCGTTACGCGCCTCCGCGAGCGTGCGGTCCGCGCGGCTGAGCACGTCGCGCAGCCTCAGCAGCCGCTGCTCCGCGTCCTGCCGGACGGTGAGCACGGCGTCGATCTCCCGGCGGACCTCCTCCAGGGCGCGCGCCTCCCGGTCGTACACCGTGGTGTCCGGCCGGCCGCCGCCCGGCGCCGAACTGCCCTGTGCGGGAAGCCAGTACGCGAGCGGGTCGGAGATCACCTGCTCACGCAGTGAGGTCAGGGTGCGGGTGATGCGCTCCAGGTCGTCACCGGACGGGTGCTCGCCGGGGCGCACACCGACGGAGTGGGCGAGGGCACGGGTGCGCTGGAGCTCCGCGGCCAGTAAATCGATCCGGGCGGGCAGCGCCGACCAGACGGCGTCGGCGGTGACGACCATGTCCAGGCTCGTCGCATACAGCTCGTTCATCAGGTCGACCAGGGCGGCCAGGGAGAACTGCCGGCTCAGCTTGCCGGGCGCGGACAGCAGCGTCGGCGCCGTGGCCGTCGTCGAGCCCGCGACCGTGACGCACTCGCCGCGCAGCAGCTCCGTCAGCTCCACCAGGTCCTCACGGCTGGACCAGCGGCGGCGGGAGCGGATCTCCCGGGCCGAGCGCAGCGCGTCCGTGTACGCGTCGAAGTACGCCCACAGCAGCGTGATCGACGCCTCCGCGGCGGCCCACCGTTCCCTGGTGATGCCCGTCAGCTCGGCGCCCTCGAGGAGTCTGCGGCCCGCGTGGTCCTGCAGGGCGAGGAGCGAGGTCTCGATGGCCTCGTGCTCCGCGCCGAGCCGCGCCAGCGCACGGTCCACCTCGTCCCGGTCCATCACCGGCCCGGCGGGGTCCGTGACGCCCATCGATCACCTCTCGCTGCTGTCGTGTTCCGTCGGTGTTCCGTTGTGTTGTGCCGTATGTCCGTCAGTTGATGGCCGGTCACCCGTAGTGGGCTTCGGGAGGGGTCGCGGACGCCGACTTCTTGTCGCCCTGGTCCATGGTCGGGTGCAGCCACTTCTCGTACGACGCCGCCCAGTTGCCGTCCTTGATGTAGTTCTGGAGGGTTCGGTTGACCTGGCGTATCAGATCCTCCGAGCCGAGCTTCATCGCCACGCCGTAGTACTCGTCGGAGAACAGCCCGCCCTTCAGCTGCACCGTAGGGTCCTGGGCGGCCTGGCTCGCGGCGAGCGCGCCGTCCGTGACGACGGCGTCGACCTCGCCGAGCTGCAACTTCACCAGGCAGTCGAGCTGGTTGGGGACCACCGTGCCGATGTCCGCACCGGTCGGGAGGGTGCCCTTGCCCTGGTCCGCCTGCAGTCGCTCCAGCGCCGTCGAGCTGTCCGCCGAGCAGATCCTCTTGTGGGCGAGGGTGTCGTTGTATCCCGTGATCGCGGAGGTCCGCGGGGCGAGGACCTGCTGACCGGTCCTGAAGTAGGGTGCGGAGAAAGCGACTTGCTTGATCCGGTCGCAGTTGATCGTCATGGTGCGGACCACCATGTCGACCTCGTCGTCCTGGATCGCCTTGACACGGCGGCTGGTGGGGATGGCCTTGAACGAGACCGCGTCCGGGTCGCCCAGCAGGTCCTTGGCGATCTGGTGGACGAGGTCGATGTCGAAGCCCTCCGGCGCACCGGACGTGTTGTTCGGGTTGAGATAGCCCCAGCGGTAGCTGTTGGTGTCGATGCCGACGATCAGGCGCCGGTCCTTGCGGGCCTTGATCTTGTCGATGACCGGCGTGCTGCCGTCGCCGCTCGACGGCGACAGGCTGCGGTCCTGCGGGTTGTCGCACTGGGCCGCCGCCCTGGCCTGCACGCCCTGGGCGGCCCCTGGGCCGCCGCTGCCCGCGGCGCCGTCCGGACCGCTCGACTGGGTCAGGGGCAGCAGCAGCGCGAACGCCAGGGCCAGGGCGCACAGAGCCGCCATCGCGCCGACCCCGCCCCAGCCCCGGAGGCCGGTCCGCATACGGTGTGCCAGACGCCGTGCATCCATCGTCACGCCCCCTCTCACCGGTACTCCGACAGCCTGCGCCCGATGCCGGCCACCGCGCCGGCCGCACCCAGCACCGCGAGGACCGCGGCCCCGTACGGCAGGCCCGTCAGTGCGTCCTTGCCGTCGCCCGCGGCCTGCTTGAACTCGGCCTGTTCGTGGTCGAGTGCCGTCTCCAGAGCGATGTCGATGTTGTCGAAGCACTCGCTCGTCGGGTCCTTGCCGACGCCGATGACCTTGTCCCGGGCCTGCTGGTACTCGCCCTTGTCGTTCCAGCCCTGCGCGACCTCGTGCCGCTGCTTCCAGGCCTTCATGAAGCTGTTCGCGTCCTGTACGGGCTTGCGGCCCGCCGAGTCGTCCGCGAGACCGTCGGCCCTGGTCAGCGACTTGGCCAACTCGCCGATCTGCTCGTCGTACCCCGCGGCGTAGGCGTCCACCGGATTGCCGCCGACGACCTTGGTGTCCGCGCCGCGGCGGATCAGGCTCAGGTTCTCGTCACTGCGGGCCGTCAGGGACGCGATACGGGCGTCGTGCAGCACGTTCAGCGAGCGGACGCCGTGGTTGTACGAGGCGTTCAGCCCCGTGCGGGCGACCGTGTGGCCGACGACGAGCCAGAGCAGGACCACCACGGACGCGGCGGAGGCGGTGACCAGGCCGTGGTTCAACACCCGGTTGGTGCGCAGGTAGTTGCGGCGCTGGGCCCAGGCCAGCCCACCGAGGGCGAGCAGACCGAGGCCGATCGCGGCCCACGGGAACGACTTCGCGTCCGCGTAGTCGGAGCTCAGCCGCTGGTTCTCCTTCTGGTACAGGGCCTCGGCCTTCGGCAGCATCTGCTTCTGCATCTGCTCGTTCGCCGCCCGCAGATACGCGCTGCCCACCGGGTAGCCCTGCCGGTTGTTGGCCCGTGCCGTCTCGACCAGGCCCTTGTACTGCGGCAGCAGCTTGTTGAGATCGGCGATGGTCTTCGCCGAGTCGGACCCCGGCTGCGAACTGGAGGCCGCTGTGACCAGCTTCTCCGCGGCCGTCCGGATGCCGTCCTCGTACCGCTGCCGTGTCTCGGGCTTCTCCTGCGGGCCCGCGAGATAGCCGCTGGCCGCCGCCGTGTTGGCGTCGGCGAGCGAGCGGTAGATGTCGGCCGCGTCGGAACTGAGCGGCTGGCTGCGGGTGAGCACGTCCTCGGCTGCCGTCGCCCGGTCCGTCATCTGCCAGGCGGTGACCGCGCCGAACGCGACGACGAGGAGGGCGATCAGCGCACCGATGATGCGCAGCCGCCCGGGCTCCGTGGTCGCGGCCTCGCGCAGCCGGTCGACGCCCTCCGCGAAGGCCGTACGGCGTGCGGAGACGACGTCGGGAACGGCTGCGGGGCCCGTCGGGGTGGGGGGAACGGGCCGGCCCGGCTGAGGCGGCACGGACGGCATCGTGGGCACGGCGGTGCCCGGCCGTGCTGTGCCGCTCTTCGGCGGGTGTGTCACTCTTGACCTCCCCCATGGTCATCCGTCACAGCAAGTATGGCTGCCGGGACTGACATTCGCACGGGGTGCCTGCCGGCGGCTTGTAGGATCCCGCACGACCCCTGCCCAGGAACACGTGCTGGGAATCAGTTCGGTTCCGTACGGGGGGCTGCCGCCCCCCGGGGCCCCGCCCCCGGGCTGCCGCCTTTCGGCCTGAACGGCCTCGTCCTCAAACGCCGGACGGGCTGGGGTGTTCGAAGTGGGCCCTTACTCGGTCGTGCACCTCCGTCTCCGCGCCCACCCTGTCCAGGCCCAGCAATGCAGCCCCCAGCACCGGGCTCGCCGTCACCACCCGGGGTGCCGCCTTCGGGGCGCGTGCGGTCAGCAACTCGCGGATGCCGTCGTTGAGTTGGGGGTGCTGGGCGGCCAGGACGCCGCCGCCCAGCAGGACCGGGGTCTCCTCCTCCAGCAGGTCCAGGCGGGTCAGGGCGACGGTCGCCATCGTCACCACCTCGTCCGCCAGGCGGTCGACGATCGCGCGGGCGACGGGGTCGCCGTCCGCCGCCGTGGCGAAGAGGACCGGGGTCAGTTCGTGGCGGCGGGCGGGCGGCACCTGCTCCAGGTGGAGGGCCTGGATGAGGGCGAGCATGGTGCCGTGGCCGAAGTGAGCCGGGAGCGTGTGCGCGAGGGCCGTTGGCTCGCCGCGACCGTCCTCCGCCCGTGCCGCGTGCCACAGGGCCTCCTCGGCGAGGCCCCAGCCGCCGCCCCAGTCGCCGGAGATACGGCCGAGCGCGGGGAAACGGGCGGTGCGGCCGTCGGGGCGCATGCCGACGCAGTTGATGCCGGCGCCGCAGACGACGGCGACCCCCCGGGGTTCGGTGACGCCCGCGCGCAGAAGGGCGAAGGTGTCGTTGCGGACCTCCACGTCCGCGCCCCAAGCGCGCGCGTGCAGCGCGGCCGCCAACTGCTCCTCCTCGAAGGGGAAGTCGGCGTTGGCGAGGCAGGCGGAGACGCGGTCCACCGAGCGAACGCCGGCCGCGGCGAAGGCCCGCTCCACCGCCTCGGCGACCTTGTCGACGGCCGCCGCCACGCCCACCACGGGCGGCCGGAACCCGCCGCCGCGGGCCGTGGCGAGGACGGTGCCGTCGGCCGCCACGACCGCGACGTCGGTCTTGCTGTTGCCCGCGTCGACGGCGAGGACACGTGCGGTCATGCCCACGCGAGATGCTCCCGGTTGTGTGCGATCAGCTGGTCGGTCAGGGCGTCGGCGTACTCGTACTGGCCGATGAGGGGGTGGCACAGCAGGGCCCGGAAGACCCGGTCGCGGCCGCCTCGCAGCGCCGCCTCCAGAGCCAGGTCCTCGTACGCCGTCACGTTCGCCATCAGGCCCGCGTACAGCGGGTCGACGGGCGGTACCGGCAGCGGGAGCGGCCCCTTCGGGCCGACCGCCGCCTGCACCTCGATCACCGCGTCGTCCGGCAGGAACGGCAGCGTGCCCCGGTTGTGGGTGTTCACGACCTGGTACGGGTTGCCGGCCGAGCCCAGCAGCGCGGCCGCCAGGTCCACCGCCGCCTCCGAGTAGTAGGCGCCGCCGCGCTTGGCGAGCAGTGCCGGCTTCTCGTCGAGCTCGGGATCGGCGTACATCTTCAGCAGGTGCCGTTCCATCTCGGCGACTTCGGCGGCCCGGGAGGGCTTGGTGCGCAGCTCGCGTACGACCTCGTCGTGAGCGTAGAAGTAACGCAGGTAGTACGACGGGACGACGCCCAGACGGTCGAGCAGGGCCCGCGGCAGCCGCAGGTCGGCGGCGATCGTGTCGCCGTGTTCGGCGAGCAGCTTGGGCAGCACGTTCTCGCCCTCGGGGCCGCCGAGGCGTACACCGGTCTCCCAGGTGAGGTGGTTGAGGCCCACGTGGTCGAGGTGGACGTCGGCCGGTGAGACGCCGAGCCGGTCCGCGAACTTCCGCTGGAAGCCGATCGCCACGTTGCACAGGCCGACCGCCTTGTGGCCCGCCTGCAGCAACGCGCGCGTGACGATGCCGACCGGGTTGGTGAAGTCGATGATCCAGGTGTCGGGGTTCGTACGGCGGACCCGTTCCGCGATGTCCAGGACCACCGGGACCGTGCGCAGCGCCTTGGCCAGGCCGCCCGCGCCGGTCGTCTCCTGGCCGACGCAGCCGCACTCCAGCGGCCAGGTCTCGTCCTGCTCGCGGGCCGCCTGCCCGCCCACGCGAAGCTGCAGCAGCACGGCGTCGGCGCCTTCGACGCCGGCGTCCAGGTCGTCGGTCGTCACGATCCGGCCGTCGTGCGCCTGCCTGGCGAAGATACGGCGGGCCAGTTGGCCCACCAGCTCCAGGCGTTCGGGCGCCGGGTCGACGAGGACCAGTTCCTCCACGGGCAGGGTGTCACGCAACCGGGCGAAGCCGTCGATGAGTTCGGGGGTGTAGGTCGAGCCTCCGCCGACCACGGTGAGTTTCATGAACAGTTAACCCTTCACTCCGGTCAGCGTGACGCCCTCTACGAACGCCTTCTGGGCGAAGAAGAACACGACGATCACTGGGGCCATGACCAGTACGGTCGCGGCCATGGTGAGGTTCCAGTCGGTGTGGTGGGCGCCTTTGAAGGACTCCAGGCCGTAACTGAGGGTCCAGGCGGCCGGGTTCTCCGAGGCGTAGATCTGGGGGCCGAAGTAGTCGTTCCAGGCGTTGAAGAACTGGAAGAGGGCCACTGCGGCGATGCCGGGCTTCGCCATCGGGAGGACGACCTTCAGCAGCGTGCGCAGGTCTCCGCAGCCGTCCACCTTCGCCGCGTCCAGGTACTCGTTGGGGATCGTCATCAGGAACTGGCGGAGGAGGAAGATCGAGAACGCGTCCCCGAATGCGAGCGGGATGATCAGCGGCCACAGGGTGCCGGACAGGTCCAGCTGCTTCGCCCAGAACAGGTACATCGGGATGACCACCACCTGGGGCGGCAGCATCATCGTCGAGATCACCAGCATCAGGGAGAGGTTGCGGCCCCGGAAGCGGAACTTGGCGAGCGCGTACGCCACGGGGATCGACGACAGGACCACCAGGACCGTGCCCGCGCCGGCGTAGATCAGGGTGTTCTTCCACCAGGTCAGAAAGCCCGGGGTGTCGAAGACCTTGCGGTAGTTGGCCCACTCCCAGGTGTGCGGGATCAGGTCCCGGCTGAGGGCCTGGTCGTCGCTCATGAGCGAGGTCAGGAAGACGAAGACGAAGGGGAGGGTGAAGAACAGGGCCGCGGCGATGCCGAGGGAGTGGATGGCTATCCATTCCAGGAGCGCCTTGCGGCGGGCCGTGCGTTCGGCGGGGGAGGCCGGGGTCTTCAACTCCACGGGCCGGTCCAGTACTTGGGTCATCTGTCAGTCACCTGCCTGGATGAGACCGCCGCGGCGCCGCATCAGGAACGCGGTGAAGGCCATGGAGAGGGCGAACAGGACGAGGGCGACCACGCAGGCCGAGCCGTAGTCGAAGCGCTGGAAGCCCAGGTTGTAGACGAGTTGGGGGAGGGTCAGTGTCGACTTCTCGGGGTAGCCGGGCTCGAACATGGTGCCGGCGCCCTGGATCACGCCCGAGGCGACTTTTCCGGCGACCAGCGGCTGGGTGTAGCACTGCATCGCCGCGATCACCCCGGTGACCACCGCGAACATGATGATCGGCGAGATGTTCGGGACCGTGACGAACCGGAACCGCTGCCACGCCGATGCTCCGTCCAGCTCGGCCGCCTCGTACTGCTCCTTCGGTACGTCGAGCAGCGCGGCCATGAAGATGACCATCAGGTCGCCCACGCCCCAGAGGAAGAGGAGAGTGAGGGCCGGCTTGGACCAGTTCGGGTCGTTGAACCAGCCCGGGGCCGGGATGCCGATCTTCTCCAGGAGCGAGTTGACCGGGCCCGTACCGGGGTTGAGGAGGAAGGCGAAGGCCATCGTGGCCGCCACTGGCGGGGCCAGGTAGGGCAGGTAGAAGAGGGTGCGGAAGACACCCGTGCCGGTCTTGATCTTCGTGATGAGGAGGCCGATGCCCAGTCCGAAGAGGACTCGCAGGGTCACCGTGATCACCACCAGCCACAGGGTGTTGCGCAGGGCCGGCCAGAAGTAGGGATAGTGCTCGAAGACGTACGTCCAGTTCTTCGTTCCGCTCCACGTGGGCGGCTTGAAGCCGTCGTAGTGCATGAAGGAGAAATAGACCGTCGAGATCAGCGGGTACGCGAAGAAGACCGCGAAGCCGATCAACCAGGGCGACATGAAGGCGAGAGTTCGCAGTGCCTTTTTCCGCTGCTTCGCGGCGAGGCCAGACCTGCGGCGCTCCGACGCCAGGGCGGTCGTGGCCATTACTTCGCCTGCGCGATGTCTGTGTCGATCTGCGCGGCCGTCGTCTTCAGGCCGGCCTTCAGGTCGGTGACCTTTCCGCTTTCGTAGTCGTAGCCGAAGTTCTGGATCGTCGTGAGGTACACGCCGCCGTTGATGGAAGCCGGAGACGTGGTCGAGTTCGGGTTCGCGGCGATGTCCAGGAACGTCTTGAAGCGCGGGTCGTACTTCAGCTTGGGCGACTTCAGGGCGGCGAGCGTCGAGGGCACGTTGTGGATGGCGTTGGAGAAGTTCACCACCGCGTCCGTGTTCGTGGTCATGTACTTCACCAGTTCCCAGGCCGCGTTCTGCTTGTGGCCGGCGGCGGAGATGCCGGTGATGGTGCCGGTGATGTAGCCCTTGCCGTACTGGCTCGCCTGGTCGTCGGGGACGGGCAGTGGAGCGACACCGATCTCGAACCCGGGCTTTGCGGCCAGGGCCATTCCCAGGCGCCATTCACCGTCCAGCTGCATGGCCACCTGGCCGGTGTGGAAGGGGTGCTTGACACCCCATTCGTCACCGAGCTTGGAGCGGTAGGTCTCCAGTTTCCTGAATCCGCCGAGTTCGTCGACGAGCTTCTTCTGGAGCGTGAATCCGGCCTCGAAGGCGGGGTCCGTGGCGAGCTGCGACTTGCCGGCCTTGTCGAAGTACGTCGGGGAGAACTGACCGAAGTAGTGCTCCGTCGTGGTCTCCCAGCCGTGGTAGTCCGGCATGAAGCCGAGCTGCTTGTAGCTGTCGCCGTCCGTGATGGTCAGTCTCTTGGCGTCGGCCTCGAATTCGGACCATGTCTTCGGCGGGTTCTTGATGCCCGCCTTCGCGAAAGCCGTCTTGTTGTAGTAGAGCCCGTAGGCATCGCCCAGCAGCGGTGCGGTGCAGCGGTTTCCGTCGAACTGGGTGTACTCGTTCATCGGTTTCGGGAACGTCGTCTGCGGGTCGATGCCCGCCTTCTTGAAGAAGGGGTTGAGGTCGACCAGCGCACCCGACGAGCAGAATTTTCCGACGTTGTTGGTGGTGAAGGAGGAGATGACGTCCGGGGCCTTGTCGCCGCCCGTGCGCAGCGCCTGGTTGATCTTGTCGTCGGTCATGTTGGCGACGACGTTCACATGGATGTTGGGGTGCGCCTTCTCGAAACCGGCGATCAGGGAGTTGACGGCCTTCATTTCATTGGGCGCGCTCCAGGCGTGCCAGAAGTTGATCGTCGTGTCCTTCGAGGCGTCGTCGTCGGCACTGGAGGAGGACTGGCCGGTGCAGGCGGTGGCGAGGAGCGCGAGTGAGGCGGAGGCGGCGAGGGCGAAGGCCGCTTTCCGTGATATTCCGGGCATGGCAGGGTCTCCCAGGGACAGGGCGGGGCGGGGCGGGGAACGGTGAAAGAAGGCGGGGGGTGAGTACCGGGGGCCCGTACGGTGCGTACGGGTGTCAGCGCGAGGTGTCGAAGACCTCGTCGCGGGTGGTCGCGAGCGCGCTCTCCAACGCGCCGCGCAGCACGGGGTGTTCACGGACGTCGCCGACCACGAGCCGGGGCCGGGACGCCGCCAGCTCCTCCAGCTCGGCCTGGACGAGGGCGCGCAGCACCTCGCCGCCCGAGGTCAGCGAGGCGCCGCTGAGGACGACGAGTTCGGGGTCGAGGACGGAGACGAGGGAGGCGAGACCGGTGGCCAGCCGGGTCGCGTACGTCTGCAGCAGCTTGCGGTGGAGCACGGTGTCCTCGGCGGCGGCCCGCTCGACGAGGGCGGCGGCGACCTCGGCGTACGGCCCGGAGGGGATGTTCCCGATGCCGAGTTCACCGGCGAGGTGCGGGACGGCCTGGGAGCCGGCCAGCTCCTGGTAGCCGCCACTGTTGGCCTTGGTCACATGCCGGACCAGGGGCGCACCCGGAACAGGAAGGAAACCCACCTCTCCCGCGCCGCCGGTCCAGCCGCGGTGCAGTCTCCCGCCGAGGACCAGGGCGGCACCGAGGCCTCCCTCGTTCCACAGCAGGACGAAGTCCTCGTGCCCGCGGGCCGCGCCCAGCCGTTGTTCGGCGACGGCGGCGAGGTTGACGTCGTTCTCGTACTCGACCGGCATCGGCAGCGCGGCGGCGAGTTCGTCGAGGAGGGCCGGGGTGTGCCAGCCGGGGAGGTGGGAGGCGTAGCGCAGGCGGCCGGTGTTGGGGTCGAAGGCGCCGGGGGTGCCGATGACGAGCCGGTGGATGTCGTCGCGGGCGAGCCCGGCGGCCTTCACGGCGCCGTCGAGGGCGTCGGTGACCTGCCGGACGACGGGCCGGGTGGGCCGCCTGCCCGGGGTCGGGAGCTCGAACGAGCCCACCCTGCGGCCGGTGATGTCGGCGACGGCGGCGAGGACGCGCTCGGGGGTGACGTCGAGTCCGGCGGCGTACGCGGCGGCCGGATTGACCTCGTACAGCTGGGCGTTGGGGCCGGGGCGTCCCTCGGTGGTGCCGGTGGCGAGGACGAGCCCGGCCGCTTCGAGACGGGCGAGCAACTGGGAGGCGGTCGGCTTGGAGAGGCCGGTGAGCTTGCCGATCCGGGTGCGGGACAGGGGCCCGTGCTCCAGGAGGAGGTCCAGGGCGGCGCGGTCGTTCATGGCGCGCAGGACGCGCGGAGTGCCCGGCGTACCGGCTGTTCCTGCCATGTGGTCGACACCTGCCTTTCGACTGCCCAGCTTCCCATTGATCACTGCGTCGAGGACTCATTGGTCACTGTTAGGAAAGTTTCCTATTGGCTGGAGAGGAAGGTAAGCCCAGCGCGAAGGAGGCGTCAAGAGAAACCGCCCCCGAGGCAACAGACTCGTTACCTCGGGGGCGGTGGGGAGTGCTGGGGTCCGGTCCCTACTTCGCCGACGGCCGCTGCGGAGCGAGCGGCGATGCCGCTGCCGTCTGTGCGGAGTCTGAGTTGGAGAACACCGACGGGGCCGCGACCGCCGCCGTCGGGTCGGCGGCCTCCTCCTCGTCCAGGGGAGCCGTCGCGCCGCCCACGATGCGGATGTTCGCCGCGTCGAAGGCGCGCTTGATGCGCCAGCGCAGTTCGCGTGCCACGGTGAGGGACTTGCCGGGCATCGTCTTGGCGGAGACGCGGACCACCATCGAGTCCAGCAGCACGCTGTCCAGGCCCAGGACCTCGATCGGGCTCCACAGGAGCTCGTTCCAGGGCTCCTCCGCGCTCATCTTCTCGGCGACCTCGTCGAGGGTGGCCTTCACATGGTCCAGGTCCTCGTTCGCCTTCACGGTCACGTCCACGCCGGCCGTCGCCCAGCCCTGGGAGAGGTTGCCGATGCGCTTGACCTCGCCGTTGCGGACGTACCAGATCTCGCCGTTGTCGCCGCGCAGCTTCGTCACGCGCAGACCGACCTCGATGACCTCGCCGGACGCGACGCCCGCGTCGATCGAGTCGCCGACGCCGTACTGGTCCTCCAGGATCATGAAGACGCCGGAGAGGAAGTCCGTGACCAGGTTGCGGGCGCCGAAACCGATCGCCACACCCGCGACACCGGCCGAGGCGAGCAGCGGGGCCAGGTTGATCTGGAAGGCCGCCAGCACCATCAGGGCCGCGGTGCCGAGGATCGCGAAGGACGCCATCGAGCGGAGCACCGAGCCGATCGCCTGGGAGCGCTGCCGGCGGCGCTCGTTGTTGACCAGCAGGCCGCCCAGTGAGGTGCCGTCGACGGCCTCGGCCGTCCGGGTCATCCGGTCTATCAGCTTGGTGATCGCCCGCTGCACGACCGCTCTGAGCACCCCGGCGATCACCAGGATCAGCAGGACCCGGAGCCCGATCGCGAGCCACGTGGACCAGTTCTGCTCGACCCAGCTGGCGGCGTTGGTCGCGCTCTGCTGGGCGTCCTGGTACGTGGGGACCGCCGGGGTCGTCGACTTCGAGGGGGTCGGCGACGGCGACGAACCGGCGGCTATGAGGACGGCGGGCAAGGACACGGCAGGTACCTCCAGGTGCAACGGTCTGCCGTCCCGTACGTCGACTCGGTCAAGGTCACGAAAAGGTCACCGGGAAGGCAGGCCCACCACACTATCGGGGCGTGGTGTGCGAATCCTTGCCATCTTCTGAGGAGAGACCGTGCTCACCCCGGGTTGAGCAGGTGGGATAAACCGATGCCCCTCCGGGGGATGAATCAGATGTGGTCGAAAACACTCCCAGCCCGTTACCGGGACATGGTGGCGCTTCCACCAGGCAAGAGGGGAGACTGACTACAGATCGTCCCGGCGCGAGCCACGCGCCGCCGACGCCCAAGGAGGCATCCGTGCCGCATGTCCTGGTCCTCAACGCGTCGTACGAGCCACTCGGCGTCGTACCGCTCCGCCGCGCGCTCATCCTCGTCCTGGAGAACAAGGCTGTCTCCCTGGAGGAATCCGGCGCCTTCATGCACAGCGCAACCGTCACAGTCCCCGCACCCAGCGTGGTCCGGCTCAAGCGATTCGTCCGGGTTCCCTATCGGGGGCCCGTTCCTCTGACCCGGCGGGCGCTCTTCGCGCGCGACGGGGGCCGGTGCATGTACTGCGGTGGCGTCGCAACCAGCGTCGACCACGTCATCCCGCGCAGCCGCGGGGGCAAACACGTCTGGGACAACGTGGTGGCGTCCTGCCGCCGCTGCAACCACGTGAAGGCCGACCGACACCTCTTCGAGATCGGCTGGCGGCTGCGCCACAAACCTGCTCCACCCACCGGTCTGGCGTGGCGCATCATCGGCACGGGCCATAGGGACCCGCGCTGGCTGCCGTACTTGCAGCCGTACGGCGCGGAGGACGCCATGGCCCGGATCGACGGCATTTCCGCCTGAGGATCCGGGCTTTCGCATACCTGGGGTACCCCGTGGCTCAGGCGGCCACGGGGCCTTCGGTATGCGTCTCACGTGCGGCTACGGGGCCGCGGCGCCGACGGCAGCCCTGGCGGAGACGAACCTCACTCTCGTTTCGTGCACCGGGCCCAGGCCTGGTGCAGGCGGACCCCTTCATTGATCACTGGATTCGACTTCGTGAAGTCCAGCCACAGCAGTGGCAGCGACGAATGCGTCGAGGTCGCGCACAACATCGCCAGCACCGTGGCCGTACGCGACTCCAAAGCCCCCGACGGCCCGATACTCCGCCTCACCCCGAAAGCCTGGCAGGATTTCACCACCTCGTTGCGCTGACAGAATGTGACGAGAGGCACGTTGTTCCGTCCCGTACGTCTGCCATCGCGCCCGCTGGGTAGGGCTGCGGTAACCCAAAAGGTCGCCGTACTCGACAAGGAGGCCCCCGTGGCCGCACCGGCTTACCCCCTCTCCAAACCCGTGGCGCAGCTGCCCGTCCAGCCCGAGCAGCCCGAGACGCACCTGTGCGTCTTCAGCGCGGAGGGCGCCTGCGCCGAGACCCCGCTGACCAGCGAACCGCCGCTGCCCGAGGCCGAGCCCCTCACCAGCGAGCCGCCGCTCGCCGACGCCGCACCCCTGACCAGCGAGGCAGTGGCCCCCGTGCCGGACTCTCCGAGGCTCTAGATGACGGCGCAGGGGTCGGCCGACCCGCCCTCCGAGGATCTGTCCCGGCTCGCCGCACTGCACGGCGTCGCCACCTCCTACAGCCCTTCCCCGGACCGCACGGTCGCGGCCTCCGTCACCGCCGTCTCCCTCGCCCTGGCCGCCCTCGGCGTCGACACGGGCACCCCCGAGGCCACCCGTGCCGCGCTCGCCGCCCGCGAGCGGGAGCTCGGCGAGCGGCTGCTGCCGCCGACGGTGGTCGTGTGGAGCGGCGCCACCTCCTCCGCCCTCGCGGACCTCCCGGCCGGCACCCGGCTGCGCATCGAGACCGAGCAAGGTGAGACGCGGGCGTCCGTCGAGCAACTCCCGCCCGGCGTCCACCGGTTGACGGCCGACGCGCCTGACGGTCGTACCGCCGAGGCCCACCTCGTCGTCGCCCCGCCCCGGCTGCCCACGCCCACCGCACGCTCGTACGGCCTGCTCGTCCAGCTCTACTCCCTGCTCTCCCGGCGCTCCTGGGGCATGGGCGACCTCGGTGACCTCACCGAACTCAGCGCCTGGGCCGGCCGTGCGCTCGGTGCGGGATTCGTCCAGGTCAACCCGCTGCACGCGGCGGTGCCCGGCGCCCCCACCGACCCCTCCCCGTACCGCCCCTCCTCCCGCCGCTTCCCCGACCCCGTGCACCTGCGCGTCGAGGACATTCCCGAGTACGCCCACGCCGAGGACCGGTCGCGGATCCGGGGGCTGCTGGGGCGCGCCGCCGAACTGCGCGAAGCGGTGCTGGAGAAGGGCGCGTTGATCGACCGGGACGCCGTGTGGGCGCTCAAGCGGGAGGCGCTGGAGCTGATCCGCGAGGTGGAGCTCGGGCCCGGCCGGCGCGCCGCGTACGTCGACTTCCTCGCCGAGCAGGGCGAGGCCCTGGAGGACCACGCCACCTGGTGCGCCCTCGCCGAGGTGCACGGCTCCGACCGGAGCCGCTGGCCCGCCGCCCTGCGCGACCCCCGTTCGCCCGAAACGGCCCGCGCCCGCCGGGAGTTGATGGACCGCGTCGACTTCCACTCCCGGCTGGCCTGGCTCACCGACGGCCAGCTCACCGAGGCCCAGCGCGCCGCGCGCGAGGCCGGGATGCCGGTGGGGATCGTGCACGACCTGGCCGTCGGGGTGCACCCCGACGGCGCCGACGCCTGGGCGCAGCAGGAGTACTTCGCCGCCGGGATGTCGGTGGGCGCCCCGCCGGACGCCTTCAACGCGCGCGGCCAGGACTGGGGTCTGCCGCCCTGGAGACCGGACCGGCTCGCCGAGTCCGGCTACGCGCCGTACCGCAGCCTGCTGAAGGCCCTGTTCCGCTACGCCGGCGCCCTGCGCATCGACCACGTCATGGGCCTTTTCCGCCTCTGGTGGGTGCCGCAGGGCCACCCGCCCACGGAGGGCACCTACGTCCGCTACGACGCCGAGGCCATGCTCGCGATCCTCGTGCTGGAGGCCTCGCGCGCCGGCGCGGTCGTCATCGGCGAGGACCTGGGCACGGTCGAGCCGGGGGTGCGGGAGACCCTGCGCGAGCGCGGGGTGCTCGGCACCTCGGTGCTCTGGTTCGAGCGGGACTGGGAGGGCGACGGACAGCCGTTGCCGCCCGAGGCCTGGCGCGCCGACTGCCTGGCCACCGCCACCACCCACGACCTGCCGCCCACCGCCGCCCGCCTCACCGGTGAGCACGTCGAACTCCGCGACCGTCTGGGCCTGTTGACGCGCCCGCTGGAGGAGGAGCGCGCGGAGGCGGCGAACGACACGGGGGAGTGGCTGGGGCTGCTCGCCCGCCTCGGCCTGCTGCACGGCACCGGCGGCGCGCGCGGCGGGTCGGAGGAGGAGGCCGAGATCCAGGCCGTCCACCGCTTCCTGCTGCGCACCCCGTCCCGCATGATCGGCATCTGGCTCCCCGACACGGTGGGCGACCGCCGCCCCCAGAACCTTCCCGGCACCTGGGACCAGTACCCGAACTGGCGACTGCCGATCGCCGACGCGGCGGGCCGCCCGGTGACGCTGGAGGAGCTGGCCGGGTCGCCGCGGCTGCATGCGCTGATCGACGTACTGCGGACCGTACGGCCGGGGTGAGGAGGGGGGCCGGTCCCGTAGGGCACCCCCCGAACGAGCGGCCCCAATCGTCGTTCGATATTTTTGACAACGTGGACAAGAAGAACGCCCTGCGCGCCGGCGCCCTGGCCGCCGGTACGACGCTGATGATGCTGCTCATGTCGTCCCCCGCCTTCGCGAACATCCGCGACGACGGCGACGACCCCGGCAAGGGCCTGAGCGTCGGCGAGACGCTGGGCCTCTACGTCCTGGCCCCGCTGGCCCTGTTCGCGATCATCGCGGGCCTGGTGATGGTGCTGGACAAGTCCAAGGACCGTCAGCCGAAGGCCAAGGCGAAGGCCTGACCTCCGACTGACCCCACACGCCTTCGAGGGCACCGGTCCCGCCGTATCCGGGCGGGACCGGTGCCCTCTGCATGTCTTTGGAAGGCTCCGCCCCGGGGGACTCGGCTTCTGGGCACCCGGTCTCAGGGGCTCGGCGCCGTCAGGTACCGCTGCAGCGTCGGGGCCAGCCATGCCGCGATCTCCTCGCGGCTGAGCGCCACGGCCGGCGGGAACCGCAGGACGTAGCGGGTGAGCGCCAGCCCGAGCAGCTGCGCCGCGCCGAGCGCGGCCCGCGCGGGGGCCTGTTCGGGATCCGGGCACACCGCGTGGGCGACCGGTATCAGCTGGTTCCGGAAGATCTCCTGCATCCGCTCGGCCCCGGCCGGGTTCGTCACCCCGACCCGGAGCAGGGCCGTCAGCACCTCGTTCTCCTCCCACGTGCCGAGGAAGTGCGCCACCAGTGCCCGGCCGACCTCGTCCCGCGGCAGCGCGGCCACGTCCGGCATCTTCAGGTCGATGGAGACCGCCGCTGCGAACAGGCCCTCCTTGTTGCCGTAGTAGCGCATCACCATCGAGGGGTCGATGTCCGCGTCCCGGGCGATGGCGCGGATCGTGGCCCGCTCGTAGCCATCGGCCGCGAAACGTATGCGGGCCGCGGTCAGGATGGCGCCACGGGTCCTCTCCGAGCGGCGGCGGGTGCCGCCCGAACCGGAATCCGTGCTGCCGCTGTCACTGGCTCTCACATCAACAAGCGTAGGCCGACAGTTGTAGGCCAACAAGTGTTGACTCCCTTGCCTCGGCGCCCTAGTCTCGTCAACGAGCGTTGGCAAACAAACGTTGGCAACCGGGAGGTCATCATGAAGACTCAGCACTCCGTGATCGTCGTCGGCTCGGGTCCCGCCGGTCTCCTGCTGGCCGGCGACCTGGCCACCGCCGGTGTCCCGGTCGCCCTCCTCGAAAAGCGCCCGCAAAGGATCAGCAACCTGTCCCGCGCCTTCGTGCTGCACGCCCGCACCCTGGAGCAGCTGGACGCCCGCGGTCTCGCCGACGGCCTGGAGTCCGTCGGCCGCCCCCTCGACAGCCTCCGCCTCTTCGGCCGCCTCACCATCGAACTCGGCACCCTCCGCTCCCGCTTCAACCACCTCCTCGTCATCCCGCAGTACGAGGTGGAGAAGGCCCTGCAGCGGCGCGCCGCCGAGGCCGGCGTGGACTTCCGGTACGAGACCGAGCTGACCGGGCTCGCCCAGGACGCGGACGGCGTGACGGCCGAGGTCCGCGGACCCGGCGGGACGGCCGGCAGCCTGCGGGCCGCGTACGTCGTCGGCGCCGACGGCATGCGCAGCGCCGTGCGGGACGCGATCGGGCTCCCCTTCCCCGGCCGCTCCGCGATCCGTTCCGTCGTCCTCGCGGACGTACGCCTCGCCGAGGAGCCCGAGAACCTGCTGACCGTCAACGCGGTCGGCGACGCCTTCGCCTTCCTCGCGCCCTTCGGCGACGGCTACTACCGCGTGATCGCCTGGAACCGCGCCCGCGACGTCCCCGACGGCGAGCCCCTCGACCTCGACGAGGTCAAGGAGGTCACCCGGCTCGCCCTCGGCCGCGACTTCGGCATGTACGACGCCCGCTGGATGTCCCGCTTCCACAGCGACGAGCGCCAGGCCCCCGCCTACCGGGTGGGCCGCGTCTTCCTCGCCGGGGACGCCGCGCACGTCCACACCCCGGCCGGCGGCCAGGGCATGAACACCGGCCTGCAGGACGCGGCCAACCTGAGCTGGAAGCTGGCCGCCGTCGTCCAGGGCCACGCGGAGGCGGCCCTCCTCGACAGCTACCAGGCCGAGCGCCACCCGGTCGGCAGGGCCGTGCTGCGCAGCAGCGGCGGCATCGTCCGCCTCGCGATGGCCAAGCGCCCCTGGGAACTGGCGCTGCGGGCCGCACTCACCACCTTCCTCGACACCGTGGGCCCGGCCCGACGCAAGGCGGTCGGCCAGATCACCGGCATCGGCTACCGCTACCCGGCCCCCCGCGGCGCCCACCGCCTCACCGGCACCCGCGTCCCCGACCTCGCCCTGGAGGGCGGCCGCCTCTACGAGTCCCTGCGCGGCGGCAGGTTCGTACTGATCACCCCGGAGGCATGCGAGGGCCAGGGCACCCGCAAGGACCGGCTGGCCGTGGAGCACTGGGCGGGCGACCGGCGTACCACCGTCCTCGTCCGCCCCGACGGGTACGTGGCGTGGGCGGCGGACTCGGCGGACGCGACGCGGATCGAGGACGCGCTGACCCGGCACGTGGGGTAGCGCGCGGTTGCGTGGGTCGGCGCCATGCCGTGGGGGCTAGTGCCCCACCTCCTGTGTCCCCGTCAGCAACTCCCTGAGCAGGCCGGCCAGTTGGCCGGCCTGTTCGTCGTCCATGGTGGACAGGGCCTCCGTCTGGACGGCCAGCCCCGCGCCGACCGCCTGGTCGATGACCGCCAACCCCTTCTCCGTGAGCGTCACCTGGAGGGCCCGGCGGTCGTGCGGGTCGGGGGAGCGGCGCAGCAGACCGGCGCGTTCCAGTTTGTCGAGGCGGCCGGTCATGCCACCCGTGGTGAGCATCAGGGTCGCCGAGAGCTGCCGCGGCGAGAGGGTGTACGGCTCTCCGGAGCGGCGCAGGGTCGCCAGCACGTCGAACTCGCCGCGTGAGATGCCGTGGGGGGCGTACGCCTTCTCCATGCGGTCGCCCATGGTGCGGGAGAGGCGGTAGATCCGCCCGAAGACCTCCATCGCCCTGGTGTCGAGGTCCGGCCGGACCTCCGCCCACTGCTCGACGATCGCGTCGACGGCGTCCTTGCGCTGTGCACTCATGTCCCGAGTATCCGCATGCGCAGAGTCACTGGCAAGAAAGTAGCTTGACGAAAAGTTGCTTAGCGCTAAGCTAATTATCGTCAAGCTAATCACCGCCAAGCTGACTTCCGCTCGTCCCGAGCCGCCGCATCCCACTCCGAGAGGTCGACCGTGCAGAAACCGGACCGCATACCCGGCCAGTGGGCCCTGCCCGTCGCCGCCGCCGTCAACGGCATCGGCACGGGCATGTACGTACCCTTCACGCTGGTCTTCTTCCACTACGTCACCGGCCTCTCCTTCACCACCGTCGGGCTGGTGCTCACCGTGACCGGGCTCGTCGGTATCGCCGCCCTGCCGCTGGCGGGCGCGGCCGTCGACCGGTTCGGCGCGCGGCGCGTGCAGCTCGCGCTGTACGGGGTGCGTGCCGCCGGCTTCGCCGTCTACCCCTTCGCCGACACCCTCGCCGCCTTCGCCGCGGTCGCCCTGGTCACCGCCGCGGCCGACCGCGCCTTTCCCGCCGTGCAGTCCTCGCTCCTCGGCGAGGTGGCGCGGGGTGCCGGGCGGGACCGGCTGCAGGCCGCCACCCGGGCACTGCAGAACGGCGGCAACGGCGCCGGCGCGCTGCTGGCCACCCTGGTCATCGCCTTCGCCGGCCCCACCGGTTACACCTACGCGGCCTGGGGCAACGCCCTGTCCTTCGGCCTCGCCGCGCTGCTGCTGCGGCCGCTCAGGCCGTTGCCCGCCGCCGACGGTACGGCGGCTCCGCGGGCCGGGGCCGGCTACCGGCTCGTGCTGGCCGACCGGCCCTTCCTGGTCGTCGCCGGCGCCAACTTCCTGAACGCACTGAGCTATTCGGCCCTGTCCGTGCTCTTCCCGCTGTTCATCCTGGAGTGGCTGCACGGGCTCGCGGTGCTCACCGGTGCCGCCTTCACGATCAACACCGTGCTGTGTGCGGTGGCCGGGGTGTTCGTCGGCGGGCGGGTGCGCAGGGCCGGTGCCCGGCGCACCCGGGCGGCGGCGCTGGGCGGGAGCCTGTTCGCGGTGGCGTTCCTCGGGCAGATCGTGCTGGGCACCCTGCGGCCGCACTCCGGCCCGGTGCTGGGTGCGGCTCTGGTCGCCGTGGTCCTCGTCTACACGCTCGGCGAGCTGATCCACAGCCCCGCCGCCGAGGTCCTCGCCGTGACTGCGGCACCCGAGGCGGTGCGCGGCCGGTACCTGGCGGCCTACCAGATGTCCTGGTCCCTGGCGAAGGCGCTGGCGCCGTCTCTGTTCACCGCACTGCTCGCGGTGGACGGCCGGGCACCGTGGGCGGTCCTCGTCCTCACCTCGGCACTGGCCGCCGCCCTGCTGATCCGCACGGAACGCCACCTGCCGCCCGACGCGGTACGCCCGGCCGCCGAGAGGGTCGTACGCGAGGCCGCCCCACTCACCTCCCGCCACCCCGAAGGAACCCGGTCATGAAACGGACCGCGACCGTTCTGCTCACCGCCCTCGCCCCCGTCTCCTGGGGCACCACCTACGCCGTCACCACCCAGTTCCTTCCGGCCGGCCGGCCCCTGTTCACCGCTCTGGCCCGAGCTCTGCCCGCCGGTCTTCTCCTGCTGGCCGTCGCGCGGGTGCTGCCGCGCGGCGCCTGGTGGTGGAAGTCGGTGGTGCTCGGTGTGCTGAACATCGGCGCCTTCTTCCCGTTGCTGTTCCTGTCCGCGTACCGGCTGCCCGGCGGCATGGCGGCCGTCGTCGGCTCGGTCGGGCCGCTGGTCGTCGTCGGGCTGTCGGCGCTGCTGCTGGGGCAGCGGCCTACGGGGCGGGCGCTGCTCGGCGGCGTCGTGGCGGTGTTCGGCGTCGGTCTCGTCGTACTGAAGGCGGCCGGGGCGCTCGACCCCGTCGGTGTCCTGGCCGCCCTCGCTTCGGCCGCGTCGATGTCCACCGGCACGGTGCTGACCAAGAAGTGGGGACGCCCGGACGGTGTGGGGCCGCTCGCCCTCACCGGCTGGCAGCTGACGGCCGGCGGGCTGCTCATCGCCCCGCTCGCCCTCCTCGTCGAGGGCGCCCCGCCCGCCCTGGACGCCCGCGCGCTCGGCGGCTACCTCTACCTCGCGCTGGCCAACACGGCCGTCGCCTACTGGCTCTGGTTCCGTGGCATCGGCCGCCTCACCGCCACCCAGGTCACCTTCCTCGGCCCGCTCTCCCCGCTCACCGCCGCGGCGGTCGGCTGGGCGGCCCTCGGCCAGGCGCTCACCCCGGTCCAGCTCGCGGGCATGGCGCTGGCGTTCGGTGCGACGGTGGCCGGGCAGGCGGGAAAGCCCGCTCGCGCTCAATCATTCAGTTCTGCTGAAGTGAATCGTCGAAAAGATTCGATGGACCTGACAGGTGTGCCGCTGTGACGGTGGATCCACCGAGATCACCCGTCACCGAAAGGACCTCCGTGGCCGTCGCCCTCGACCGGACCGCCCCCACCCGCACCACCCCCACCACCCACTCCCTCCGCGGACTCGCCCTCGCCGCCCTCGCCACCGTCGTCTGGTCCGGCGGCTTCGTCACCTCCCGGGCCCTGCACGACAGCGTGCCGCCGGTGCAGCAGGCGTTCTGGCGATGGGTGGCCGCGCTGCTGGCCGTGGCACACGTGGTGGCGGCCGTACGGAAAGGGGCCGGGGAGGGCGCGGCCGTGGGGCGGGTGCTGGGGGTGTTGCGGGAGGTCGCGGTGGAGCTTTCCGACAGGGCGCGGGCCGCCACGGGCTGACGTGGTCCGTGACCGGAGGGCGCCCCTCCGGCCTCCGTGTCGCGATAGCGTCACATCGTTCCCGTGTGACGCAACGACCGGGCTCGATGCCCTTGCCGGACTCCCGGAGGTCCCCGTGGTCGCCGACATCTGTGCCAGCTGCGGCAAACCGCTTCCCGCACGGGCGGGCCGCACCGGCCGCAGCTCCGTGTACTGCTCGGCCGCGTGCAGGCAGAAGGCGTACCGGCGTCGGCAGGGGGCCTGGACGGGAGCCGGCGTGCAGGGCCTGATCGACGACATCGGGCGGCGGGTTCAGGAGCTCACGCCGCAGCCGCCGTCGGTCCTGTACTCCGGGGTGGCCGACCTGTCGGCCGCCGTGGCGCGGCTGCGGCGGGTCGCCCGGACCGCCCGGGACACCGCGAAGGAGCCCCAGGGGGCCACCGAGCCTTCCGTAACATCGAGAGCCGTTACGGAAAACCCCCTCACCGAAGCCGACTTCGCCACCCTCACCGAGTCCCACCGCCGCGAGATCCACGTCCACTGCTACCGCATGACCGGCTCCTACGACGACGCCGAGGACCTGGTGCAGGAGACGTTCCTGCGGGCCTGGCGGGCCCGGGACGCCTTTGAGGGACGGGCCGGCGCCCGCACCTGGCTGTACCGCATCGCCACCAACGCCTGCCTCGACTTCCAGCGCCGCACCGCCCGCCGCCCGCAGCGCTACGAGCCGGTCCCCGGCATGAACCACGGCACCGGCGAGGCACCCGCCCGCATCACCTGGCTGCAGCCCTACCCCGACGACGAGCTGCCCACGGCCGAGGAGGACCGGCCGGACGTCGCCGCCGTCTCCCGCGAGACCCTGGAGCTGGTCTTCCTCGCCGCCATCCAGCACCTTCCGCCCCGCCAGCGGGCCGTGCTGATCCTGCGGGACGTGCTCGGCCTGACCGCCGCCGAGACCGCCGAGGCCCTCGACCTGACCGTGGCCTCGGCCAACAGCGCCCTCCAGCGGGCCCGACCCACCCTCCGCGACCACCTCCCCGGGCAGCGCGCGGACTGGAACGCGGGCGAGCCGACGGAAGCCCAACGCACGGTCCTGCAGCGGTACATGACCGCCGCCGAGCAGCTCGACTTCGCCGCGATGACCGACCTGCTCAGCAAGGACGTCACGCTCACCATGCCGCCCAACCCGTTCTGGTTCACCGGCCGGGACGCCCTCGTCGAGTTCCTGCGCCCCACCCTCGACCCGGCGTCCCCCATGTTCTTCGGCCACTGGCGCCACCTGCCCGCCCGCGCCAACGGGCAGCTCGCGGCGGGTGGTTACGTCCGCAGACCCGGCACGCAGGTCCACCGTGCCCAGGTCCTCGACGTCCTCCGCTTCGACGCCGACGACCGGATCGTGGAGATCACGTCCTTCGAACCGCACCTGTTCCCGGCCTTCGGGCTGCCGCTGCGGCTGTGACGACCGATGAGTGATCCGGGTGCGGTGCGTCTGTATGACCGACCGACACGGAACACCCCGACCGAGGAGATCACCATGCTGCTCACCGACAAGACCGCGATCGTCTACGGCGCCGGCGGCTCGATCGGCGGCGCGGTCGCCCGCGCCTTCGCCGAGCAGGGCGCGCGGGTCCACCTCGTCGGACGTACCCGCAAGACGCTGGAGGCCGTGGCCGCCGACATCGCGGACGCCGAGGTCGCCGTCGTGGACGCCCTCGACGAGGCGGCCGTCGAAGAGCACCTCGCGGGCGTCGGGGACGTCGACATCTCGTTCAACCTGGTCACCCGCGGCGACGTGCAGGGCGCCCCGCTCACCGACATGCCCGTGGACGACTTCCTGCGGCCCGTGCTGGGCGGCGTCCGCGCCAACTTCATCACCGCCCGCGGCGCCGCCCGCCGCATGGCCGAACGCGGCTCCGGCGTGATCCTCACCCTCAACAGCGGCTCCGCGCACGGCAGTCCGATGATGGGCGGCACGGGACCCGCTGACGCCGCCATCGACACGCTCGTACGGAATCTGGCGCTGGAGTGCGGTCCGCGCGGGGTGCGCGCCGTGGGCCTGTGGGCGGCCGGCGTCCCCGAGACCTTCACGGTCGAGAAGCTCTCCGCGGTCAACCCCGCCATCGACGAAGCCGCCGTCCAGGGCATCGTCGCCAACCTCGCCGGCATGCGGATGACACACCGCAACCCGACCCTCGCCGAGGTCACCGCCACGGCCGTGTTCCTCGCCTCCGACCACGCGGCCGGCATCACCGGCACGTTCGTCAACGTGACGGGTGGGATGGTCGTGCGCTGAGCGCAGGAACGAGGAAGGGCGCCCGGTGGGACACCGGGCGCCCTCGCTTTCGTACTCCTGCGGGTGGCTACGCCTCCGCGTCCGCCGCCTGCGCCTTCAGTGCGCGCTCCACGCCCGACCGGGACTCGGAGACCAGCCGCCGCAGGGCCGCGCTGGGCTCGGCGGAGGACAGCCAGGCATCCGTCCGGTCCAGGGTCTCCTGTGACACCTGGACGGCCGGGTAGAGGCCGACCGCGATCTGCTGGGCGATCTCGTGCGAGCGGGAGTCCCAGACGTCCTTGACCACCTCGAAGTACTTCTCGGCGTACGGGGCGAGCAGCTCGCGCTGGTCGGTCTGGACGAAGCCGCCGATGACCGCCTCCTGGACGGCGTTCGGCAGCTTGTCGGACTCGACGACCTGCGCCCAGACCTCCGCCTTCGCCTCCGCGGTCGGCCGGGCGGCACGGGCGCTGGCCGCGTGGCGCTCGCCCGCGGCCGTCCGGTCCCGCTCGTACTCGCCGGCGATCTCCGTCTCGTCGTAGCGGCCGACCGCGGCGAGCCGCTGCACGAACGCCCAGCGCAGCTCGGTGTCGACGGCCAGACCCTCGATCGTCTGCGAACCGTCCAGCAGGGCCTCCAGCAGGTCCAGCTGCTCCGGCGTCCGGGCCGTCGCCGCGAACGCGCGCGCCCAGGCCAGCTGGTGGTCGCTGCTCGGCTCGGCCGCGCGCAGGTGGGCCAGCGTGGCGTCGGTCCAGCGGGTGAGCAGGGCCTCGCGGGCGGCCGGGTCGGCGTACAGGTCGATGGCCAGCTTCACCTGGCGGTGCAGCGACTGCACGACACCGATGTCGGACTCCTTGCCGACGCCCGACAGGACCAGGGAGAGGTAGTCGCGGGTCGCGAGCTCCGCATCCCGTGTCATGTCCCAGGCAGAGGCCCAGCACAGGGCGCGGGGGAGCGACGACTCGAAGTCGCCCAGGTGCTCGGTGACGAAGGCGAGGGACTTCTCGTCGAGGCGGACCTTCGCGTACGACAGGTCGTCGTCGTTGAGCAGGACGACGGCCGGGCGGCGCTTGCCCACCAGCTGCGGTACGGCGGTCAGTTCACCGTCGACATCCAGCTCGATGCGCTCGTCGCGGACCAGCTTGCCGCTGTCGTCGTCGAGTTCGTACAGGCCGACCGCGATGCGGTGCGGGCGGAGGGTCGGCTCGCCCTTGGCGCCCGCGGGGAGCGCCGGGGCCTCCTGGCGGATGGCGAAGGAGGTGATGACGCCGTTCGCGTCCGTCTCGATCTCGGGACGGAGGATGTTGATGCCGGCGGTCTGGAGCCATTTCTCCGACCAGTTCCCCAGGTCGCGGCCGGAGGTCTCCTCCAGCGCGCCCAGCAGGTCGGACAGGCGCGTGTTGCCGTACGCGTGGCGCTTGAAGTACGCCTGCACACCCCCGAAGAACTCGTCCATGCCGACGTACGCGACGAGCTGCTTCAGGACGCTGGCGCCCTTGGCGTAGGTGATGCCGTCGAAGTTGACCAGGACGTCGTCCAGGTCGTTGATCTCGGCCATGATCGGGTGGGTGGAGGGCAGCTGGTCCTGCCGGTAGGCCCATGTCTTCATGGAGTTGGCGAAGGTGGTCCAGGAGTGCGGCCACCGCGACTGCGCGTGGTCCGCCTGGCAGGCGATGGAGGTGTACGTGGCGAACGACTCGTTCAGCCACAGGTCGTTCCACCACTCCATGGTGACCAGGTCGCCGAACCACATGTGGGCCAGTTCGTGCAGGATGGTCTCGGCGCGCAGCTCGTACGACGCGTCGGTGACCTTGGAGCGGAACACGTACTGGTCCCGGATGGTCACCGCGCCCGCGTTCTCCATCGCGCCCGCGTTGAACTCCGGCACGAACAGCTGGTCGTACTTCTTGAACGGGTACGCGTAGTCGAACTTCTCCTGGAACCACTCGAAGCCCTGCCGGGTGACCTCGAAGATCGCGTCGGAGTCGAGGAACTCGGCGAGCGAGGGCCGGCAGTAGATGCCCAGCGGCACGCTCTGCCCGTCCTTCTCGTACACGCTGTGCACGGAGTGGTACGGGCCGACGATGAGCGCCGTGATGTAGCTGGAGATCCGCGGCGTCGGCTCGAAGGCCCAGACGTCGTCCTTCGGCTCGGGCGTCGGCGAGTTGGAGATGACGGTCCAGCCGGTGGGGGCCTGCACCGTGAACTGGAAGGTCGCCTTGAGGTCGGGCTGCTCGAACGACGCGAACACGCGGCGGGCGTCCGGGACCTCGAACTGGGTGTAGAGATAAGCCTGTTGGTCCACCGGATCGACGAAGCGGTGCAACCCCTCACCCGTGTTGGTGTAGGCGCAGTCGGCGACGACCCGGAGGATGTTACGGCCCTCCAGCAGCCCCGGGAGGGCGATCCGCGAGTCCTTGAAGAGCTCGGCGGGGTCGAGGGCGTCGCCGTTCAGCGTCACTTCGTGGACGGTCGGGGCCACCAGGTCGATGAAGGACTCGGCACCGTTTTCGGCCACGTCGAAACGCACCGTCGTCACGGACCGGTAGGTGCCGCCCTCCTGCGCGCCGGAGAGGTCGAGATCGATCTCGTACGAGTCAACGGTGAGCAGCTTCGCCCGCTGCTGCGCCTCTTCGCGAGTCAGGTTTGTGCCAGGCACGCGGTCATCTCCTCGTTATGTGTGGGTTCCGCCATCCTTCCATGTCACCGTGGGGAGGGCGACGAGGGTTTTCCCGATGGATCAACCGGTCGGCACCACCGGACCGCCACGTCCGAATCCCGCCGGTCACGCGGCGCCGCACGCGTCAGCCTGGACGTATGACGACGTACCCCGCACGACCCATCGCCCCGTCCGTCCTCAAGGAACTGCGCACCGTCGACGACGCGGGCCGTCCGACGGTCCCCGTGGCCGACGACGAGGGCGGCGCCCCGCTTCGTTGCTGTCTGCGCCGCAGCGAACCGGGGGAGCGGATCGCCCTCGTGTCGTACGCGCCCCTGCGCCGCTGGGCGGCCGAGACGGGCGCCCAGCCCGGGGCCTACGACGAACAGGGTCCCGTCTTCATCCACGCCGACGAGTGTGAGGGGCCCGACCTCGACGGCCACCCGTTCGACAACGCCCACCGCACGGTCCGCCGCTACTCGGCCGACGGGCACATCCTCGGCGGCGAGCTGGTCGAGGCGCCCGACGACGTGGCCTTCCGCAACGCGTTCGACGACCCGTCCGTGGCGCTCGTCCACGTCCGGGCCGTCGAGTACGGCTGTTTCCTCTACGAGGTCAGGAGGGGCTAGCCCTTCAGCTCCGCCGCCACCAGCTCCGCGATCTGCACCGCGTTCAGCGCGGCACCCTTGCGGAGGTTGTCGTTGGAGATGAACAGGGCCAGGCCGTTGTCGACCGTCTCGTCGCGGCGGATGCGGCCGACGAAGGACGGGTCCTGGCCGGCCGCCTGGAGGGGGGTCGGGATGTCGGAGAGCGCGACGCCCGGGGCGCCGGCCAGCAGCTCCGTCGCGCGCTCCGGGGAGATCGGGCGGGCGAAGCGGGCGTTGACCTGGAGGGAGTGGCCGGAGAAGACCGGAACGCGGACGCAGGTGCCGGAGACCTTGAGCTCGGGGATCTCCAGGATCTTGCGGGACTCGTTGCGGAGCTTCTGCTCCTCGTCCGTCTCGTTCAGACCGTCCTCGACGATCGAGCCCGCGAGGGGGAGCACGTTGAACGCGATGGGGCGCTTGTAGACGCCGGGCTCCGGGAAGTCGACCGCGCCGCCGTCGTGGGTCAGCTTGTCGGCGTCGGCGACGACCTTCTGCGCCTGGCCGTGCAGCTCCGCGACGCCCGCGAGGCCCGAGCCGGAAACCGCCTGGTAGGTGGCGACGACCAGAGCCTGAAGACCGGCCTCGTCATGCAGCGGCCTGAGGACCGGCATCGCGGCCATCGTCGTGCAGTTCGGGTTGGCGATGATGCCCTTGGGGCGGTCGGCGATCGCGTGCGGGTTCACCTCGGAGACGACCAGCGGGACCTCCGGGTCCTTGCGCCAGGCCGAGGAGTTGTCGATCACGACGGGGCCCTGCGCGGCGACCTTCTCGGCCAGCGCCTTCGAGGTCGCGCCACCCGCGGAGAACAGGACGATGTCCAGGCCCGTGTAGTCGGCGGTCGCCGCGTCCTCCACCGTCACACCGTCGAGCACCGTCCCGGCCGAGCGGGCCGAGGCGAACAGGCGCAGCTCGGTGACCGGGAAGTCGCGCTCCTTGAGGATCCTGCGCATGACCGTGCCGACCTGCCCGGTGGCTCCGACGATTCCGACCCTCACGGCGACTCCTTCTGCGTGTTCCTGTATGTCTGCGGCGTTTCCATCATGCGGCCGACCCGGGTCCGCCTGTCCAATTCTTTGCGCTCCATGCCCGAAGCCTGGGACGCCGCGCCGCGATCAACGGTTGCCAAACTCCGCCCACACCCCCGCTGAGCTGGAGAAATTCATCCTACGGAGGCCCGGTGCCGCAAGCTGTGCTGGCCGCGCGCGGCGGTGTGACGTACACCTCTGAACGATTTCCCGCGGCAGGGCCGAACGTTTCCGCCGGCTCCCGCGTCGTAGAGGAAACGCGGTGAGGGGGTGGCTTGTGCTGCGCAGAAAGGCCCGCCGTGGCCAGGAGGACGATCATGGCGATCCTCTGGACGCGGCTCAGGAACGCCGGGTGCGGGCGGTGCTCGCGCTGGGCGGGGTGCCGCAGACGGACCTGCCGGACGGGGTGCAGCAGGTCCGTCTGCGGCTGCTGGAGCGGGCCGCGAAGGGGTACGAGGCCCCGCGCGACGTCTCCGCGTGGGCGGCCGTCGTCGCCTCCAACCTGGCCATGGACTGGCACCGCGCCAAACGCCGCCAGGAGCGGATCGGCGAGCGCCTCGCCTCCCTGCGCCAGCTGGAGCACCCGTCGGGAGAGGACACCAGCGTGCTCTCCCTGGCCGTCGCCCGGGGCCTGGACGAGCTCCCCGACTCCCAGCGCCAGGTCCTCGTCCTCCGCTTCTACGCAGACCTGCCCGTCCGCTCGATAGCCGACGAGCTCGGCATCCCGGAGGGCACGGTCAAGAGCAGGCTGCACACGGCGGTACGAGCTCTGCGCGCCCGCCTGCACGAGGACGAGGTGGTGTGAGATGACCGCCGGACACGAGACGCACGAGATGTACGACGGCACCGACGCGCTGATGGCCGCGATCACCGGCGAGGAGCTGCCGGAGGAGGCCCGCGCGGACGCCGCCCTCGCGGCCGAGCACCGCAGGGCGACGGCCGATGTGGCGCTGCTGCGGCAGCAGCTCGGGATCATCGGGGACGCGCTGGCCGAGGAACCGCGGCCGGAGCGGACGCCCGCTCCGGTACGGGCGTCGCGGGACCGGCGCCGGGTGCGCAGGTTCGCCTTCGGCTCCCTCGCGGTGGCCACCGTCGCGGCCGTGCTGTCGGGGGTGGGCTGGCTGGTGGTGCAGGCCGGGAGCGGCGCCGGCTCGATGCCGGGCGGCAGCGCCGACTCGGCCTCCAAGGGGGAGCGGAACGCCGAGGCCGGCTCCGCCTTCTCCAGTCCCGGCTACCTCGCCTGCGCCCGGCTGGTCGCCGAGGGCGAGGTGACGGGCGTCGAGCCGGTGCCCGGGACCGCCGGGCAGGAGCGGATCACCGTGGACGTGACCCGCTCGTACAAGCCGCAGAAGTCCACCAAGGAACTCTCGGTCGTGATCGACGAGGGTGCTCTCCTCAAGGCCCTCCACAAGGGCGATCACGTCCTCGTGGCTGTTCCGCAGCACGCGGCCACGCCGGACCACGTGCTCGTCGGCGAGAAGTCGATCGCCCGCGAACGCGCCGGACTCGGCCGGGCGTTGAAGGAGTCGGCCGGCATCGGCTGCTGACGGGAAAGGGCGGGCGCCCGTACGGACGCCCGCCCTCACCGCCGTACCGCGGACTACGGAGTGACCTTCTCGATCTTCACGCTGCCGGTGCCCGCGGCTGTGCCGCGTGCGTTCACCAGCTGGACCTGCCCGAAGAACGCACGGCCCTCCGGGGCGGCCGCCGCTGCGGTGACGCTGCCGGAGACGGTCGCCGAGTCGCCCGTGCCGAGCTTGACCGGCGCCGAGTCGTCGACGGTGACGGTGCCCAGGGACGCGGAGAAGAAGACGTCCCGGTAGTCGTACGCGGTGGAGCCGGACGGGACCGAGTAGCCCGCGACCTCGATGGTGTACGTACCGGCGACCGGGGAGGCGACCGAAACCGCCTCCTCCGAGTCGCCGTCGGCGGACTGGCCGACGACCGTGCCGGCCGCGTTCTTCACCGTCAGGTCGAGGTCCGCGGACGCGTCCGACACCCTGCCGATGGCGACGTCCAGCGACTTGGCGCCCGTGGGCACCTCGACCGTGGTGGTCTGCGTCTCGCCCTCCTTGATGGTCGGGCGGGCCGTCTTCGACGAGCCGAGCGGGCCGCCGACCAGCTTGCCGTCGAGCGCGGCGAGCTTGTTCGTCACCTTCCAGGAGACGGCGGCCGGGGTACCGACCCTGGCCTCGGGCACGGTGACCGTCTCCGGGTCGAAGGCCGCACCGAGGACGGCGACGTCCAGCTGGTACGGGTTGTCGAGCAGCGGCGAGGTACGTCGCGACTCGACCTCGATCTCCCAGACGCCGGTCTGCGGGTCCGCGTACGAACGCACGTCGGGCTTGCAGCCGTTGCCGTCGAGGTAGTTGTTGTAGCACTTCGGGGTGCTGGTGTCGTCGACCGGAGTGCCGTACGGGTGGATCGCGATGAACCGGGTCTGGCTCTTGTCCTTCAGCCCGCCGATGGCGACCTCCAGGGACTCGGCGCCCTCGGGCACGGTCACGAAGTACGACTGCGTGCTGTTGCGCTGCACCGTGTTCGAGGCGGTGAAGGTGTACTTCACCGGCGTCGAGACCACGACCGTGGCGAGGATCTGCCTGTCGACGCCCTCGGTCCGCGGGTCGTCGACGTAGAGGATCGCGCTCTTGATGCCCGCGGACCTCGGGTTCGCCTGAACCTTGACGGTGACCGGCTGGTTCAGCGGCAGCTTCACCTCGTCCTTGCCGACGATCCGGAAGGTGTCACCGGCGTTGTTCTCGATGCCCAGCTCGTGCCGGACCGCCTTGTCGGGGCCGGAGGTCCGGGTGATCGTGACGTCGTACGTCTTCCTGTCACCCGCCTTGAGGCCGCCCTCGCGGTCGTACAGGCCGGTGCCGAAGCCCGGCGTCTTCAGCGCCTGGTCGAGCGCGGTGTCGACGGGTGCCTTGACGGTGTAGTCGTGAGACGTGGCGCCGTCGCGGATCGCGTCCCAGGCGTCGACGATGTCGATGCGTCCCGCGCCCTCCTCGTATGCCTGAACGCCCTTGATGTGGTGGGCGGTCGACGTCAGCGCCGTGCGCAGGGTGGCGGGCTTGAGCTCGATGCCCTTCTGCTTGGCGGCCGACAGCAGCAGCGCGCTCGCACCCGTGGCCTGCGGGGAGGCCATGGACGTGCCCTGCAGCATGGAGTAGCCGGCCGGCAGCGAGTAGCCCGCCTCGGCGACCGGGGAGCCCGGCAGCCAGGTCTGGGTGGTGTTGATCGCGGCACCCGGCGCGACCAGGGTCGGTGTGAAGCCGCCCTCCTCACGCGGCCCGCGCGAGGAGAAGGGCATCATCGCGTACTTCTTCTGCACGGCGGAGCCGTAGTTGGACGCCCAGGTCGCCTTGGAGATACCGGCGCCCACGGAGATCACCTTGTCGGCCAGCCCCGGGTCGCCGATGGTGTTCGCGCCCGGGCCGGAGTTGCCGGCCGAGATCACCAGCTGCACGCCGTACGTGTCGATGAGGCGCGTGTACAGCTCGGCGCGCGCGTTGTTGCCGTCGTTGAGGGCCGGGAGGCCGCCGATCGACATGTTGACGACGTCGACACCGCGGTTCACGACGAGGTCGATCATGCCCTCGGTGAGCGCGACGTTGGTGCAGCCGCCCGTCCAGGTGCAGGCACGGGAGGAGACGATCTTCGCGCCGGGGGCCGCGCCGTTCATCTTCCCGCCGAACAGGCCGTTGGCAGCGGTGATGCCGGCGACGTGCGTGCCGTGCTCGGACTCGATGACGCCGATGTTGACGAAGTCGGCCTTCTTGCCGACCCAGTCACCGCCGAACGGGTCCATCGGCACGTCCTTGCGGATCTGCACGACGAACGGCTGGCGCTCCACGACGTCGGTCGACGGGTCGTCGGTGCCGAAGTAGCCGATCTGGAAGCCGTCCTTGTACGGCTTCATCGGCTCGTCGTCGCCGAAGTCGTGGTTGTTGTTCAGGTCGACGCGGACGGTCCCGGCGGCGGCGTCGTAGAGGACGCCCCACTTGTCCGTGGTGTCCCCGTCCCGGTTGGCGTCGCCCTTCGCGTCACCGCCCGCGGTGGCGGCCTCGCTGAAGGTGCTGACCTGGTACGAACCGGCGGGCGCCGTCCAGGTCCGGCCGCCGTAGGTGAAGGTGGGCCCGGAGACGGCGGTCACCATCGGGCGCCAGGTGGCGTCGCTGTCGACGATCGGGTCGGTCGCCGTCACCCAGTCGACGATCTTCCGCTCACCGGTGGTGGTCTTCTGCAGCGCGGGGTGGCCGAGGTCGACACCGGAGTCCAGGATGCCGATGGTGACGCCGCGGCCGTCCGCCTTCGGGTGGTCCTTCACGAAGTCGACGGCACCCGTCTCGAAGGACGGGTTGTACGGGTTCTCGGCGGGCGTGTTCTTGTCCGGGGCGGGGTAACTCACCGTGCCTGAAGCCGACTTGGAGCCGCTCGTCGCGCTCGGGTCGTCCAGCGGTATCTCCTCACGCAGGTCGATGCCGTGCACGGAGGAGAGCTTCGCGGCGGCGGCGATGGCCGCGTCCGCCTGCGAGGTGGGGACGGTGGCGCGGACGTAACCGAGCTTGTCGTAGGTCCGGCCGACCGAGCCGCCCTTGACCGCGTCCAGCTTCCCGGCGACCTGCTCGGTCTGCCCCGGGGCGGTGGCGATCATCATCGTGACGTTCTTGTCGCCGTCGGCCTTGGCCTCGGCGAGCAGGTCCGCGTCGTCGGAACCGAGCTTTTCCTGCGCGGACTTGACGCTGCCGTCCGAGGGGGCGGTGGAGCCCGGGGACGGCGCGTCGGCGGAGAAGGCCATGGGTATCGGCCCGGCCGCGGAGAGCGCGGCGACGAGACCGGCGGCCACGGCTATTCGGGCCACGGGTCTGAGGGGCGTGAGGGTCATCGGCATCCCTTGGAGTGAAGATTTTCAGTGCCGGACGAGCGCACAGCTTTACCCAAGGGGCAGTTGTTTGGGAAGTGTTGACCGAAACGCTATGGACGTATGGGGAAAACCCCCGATGTGCTTTACGGGCATCAGCCGCAAATACGGCAAACAACCCGCAAGTTCAAGCAATCTTCGAGCGCGCGTAATGCCGTGACGCCTTGGCCCGGTTGCCGCAGGCCGCCATCGAGCACCAGCGACGCGTGCCGTTCCCCGACGTGTCGAAGAAGTGCCGGACGCATCGCTCATGGGCGCAGCCGCGGATGCGGTCGGGCGCGGTGGTGAGCAGTTCGAGGTGGTTCCGGGCGGCGAGCCAGGCCGGCGAGCGGAGGGTGAGCTTCACGCCGGCCGAGGTCGTCGAGGCCCCGTCGACGGTGCCGCTGCGCTGGACGGCGCCCGAATACTCGCCTGCCAATCCGACGCCGGCGTTCTAACGTCCGTACGTGCGCAGGAAACTGAGGGTGGCGGCCTACGCCATGTGCGTCCAGGAGGGCCGGCTCCTGCTGGCCCGCGGGTACGACGAGGCGGGTGAGCCGGAGTGGACCCTGCCCGGCGGTGGCATGGAGCACGGGGAGGATCCCTACCACACCGTCCACCGGGAGGTGGGGGAGGAGAGCGGGTACCTGGTGGAGATCACCGGGCTGCTCGGCGTGGACTCGTTCCGCCGGACCCTGCCCGGCCGCTTCGGCCGGTCGGTGGACCACCAGGCCCTGCGGCTGGTCTACGAGGCGCGGATCACCGGCGGCGAACTCCGCCCCGAGGTCGGCGGCTCGACGGACATGGCGGCCTGGCACCCGCTGGACGAGGTGCCCCGTCTGCAACGGGTCTCCCTGGTCGACGTGGGGCTCGCGCTGTGGCGGGAGCGGCCCGTGACGGGGCATGCGGGGGCGGCCGGGGAGGAGTGACGGTCCGGTGTTCGTCCGTCGAGCACCTCTGCTCACGTCAACTCGCCACCTACAATGGCATATTGCACCTGCAGCAACAGCCGTGAGCAGGCGGTGAGCAAGCCGTGGGCACCGCCGTCGCCGAGGGGACGGCAATGGAATGGACGGTGTGCGCCGTGTACGGCGCACTGGGCGGCCTCGTGGTGGAGGCCGTCGCCTTCTACGGGCGGATCGCCGCCTGGCAGAGGGCACGGCACCAGGCCCTGGCCAGAAACCGGAAGCGGCTTCCCGGGTTCGGCAAGTACGTCGACGCGCCGTCCGACATCGCCGTCGCGCTCACCCGTCTCGGCCTCGGTGCGGGTGCCGGGATCGCCTTCCACTCCCAGCTGACCGGCCCGCTGGCCGCACTCGCCGTGGGCGCCTCGGCACCGGCACTGATCGCACAGCTGGGCGGCGCGCGAACCGTCCAGGAGGTCCTCGGCGGGGCGCGCGCCACCGCCCCCGAGTCCGGCGTCGCGTCGCCGTCCGTGGCACTGCCCAAGGGAGCGGAGGCGGTCGAGCCATGAGCGAGCCGACGGAGACCACGCGGGTGGCGGAGCGCGAGGGATTCGGTCACCGCTACTGGCGTTCGCTGACGGAGGCGGACCCGCGGGACACGGACGACCCCTTCGTCGAGCACGGCCGCAACAAGACCCTGCCCTTCTGGCGCCGGTACCTCGCCGCGCTGCTCGGGGTGACGCTGGTGGCGCCGGAGCCGGGCGGCGCGGCGTTACAGGCGGGGCGGACCGAGGAGACGGAGCAGGCGGAGGCGACCGGGGTTCCGGCGAGTCCGGCGGACCGGGGCCGGTCGCACGCGAGTGGGTTCTCCCCGAGCCGACCGAGCGAACGCCCGCGTCCGGCCGACGGACGGCGAGACCCCCGTGACCGCAGAGGGTCCCACGGGCCCCTGCCCCGCCGCCCGGCATCCACCGGGCCGGGGAGCACCCATCGTCGCGCGACGTTCGCCGGCGGTCCGCTCTCGTACGGCAGCCCGCAGCAAGCCTCCGCACAAGGCTCTCCGGCGTCGGGCGGCCCCCCGCCGCAGTGGCCCTCGTTCCGTGCGGCGTCGGCCAGTTCACGACGCCACGGCCTGCGCCTCGCCCTCTCCGGACTCGCCGTCGGCCTCATCGGCGCCGGTGTCACGCTCGGCGTCATTCTGGTGCCCCTCGTCATGACCAACGAAGGAAACGATCCCGGAGGCAACCAGGGGTCGGCCTCCACACAGGCCGGCCCCACCCCGCCCAAGGGCGCCCGCGTCGAGCCCGCCGGCTTCGCCTGGATACCGCCCAAGGGCTGGAAGCGGACGGAGCACGGCGACGCGATCACCTACACCGCCCCGGACGGCAGCCAGCAGATCACCGCGTCGGTTGCCATGGCGGCCACCTCCTACGGCCTGCTCGACGGCTGGGAGGAACAGGACCGCAGCATGACCGGGAAACGGGACTACCACCTCCTCCGCCTGGAGCAGACCGACTTCCAGAACCGCTCCGCCGCCGTGTGGGAGTACACGTACACCTCCGACGGCACCTCCCGGCACACCGTCGAACTCGCCTTCACCGAAGGGGTGGAGACCTACCGGATCGCCACCCGCTACCGCCCGGCCACCGCACCCCGCGGCCGCGCCGTCTACGACAAGGTCCTGGACGGCTTCACCGTCCTGTGAACAGTCCCGTGAACTCCCTTCAGTACCCCGAAAAATGAACACGGAGTGACCGCCCCCGGGCCGCCCGACGAGCGGTCGTGAACGCACAGGGTGGCCCAAGATCCACGTACGGTGATCGGCGTTGCCCGTTGCCGTCTCGTTCATGTGCAGGTCATTCCCGGTGCCAAGCATCCAGGTGAGCGGATTGTTCGCGACAGCGAAACAGCCCGCGACCACTGCCGACGCGTTGCCACTCGGGGAGATCGCGCCATGTCGCGCATACGCTCTGTCGCCGCCACCATCCCGGCGATCAACCGCCGTACCGTCCTCGCCGCCACCGGCGCGGCGGCCGTCTCCGCAGGCGTCGGCTACGCCCTGCGGCCCACCGACAGCCAGGCCGCCACCGACTCCACCCGGGTCGTGGCGCAGTCCCGCAGGGCCCCGGCCGCCCCCCTCGCGCCCTACACCAAGGGCACCACCCTCGCCACGGTCGCCGCCCCGCGCACCTCCTCCGGCTACCGCCGCCTCGGCGACGGCCCCGGCTGGTCCCGCGTCGTGCGCAGCGAGCTCGCCGCCCCCAAGTCGGGCCGCGCCGGCCGCCGTACCGCGCTCGCCGCGTTCGTACAGCTCACCGACCTGCACCTGATGGACGTCCAGCACCCGCTGCGGCTGGAGTACCTCCGCTCGACCTCCCCGCACAACTGGCGTCCGCAGGAGGCGCTGACCGTGCACGGGGCGATCTCACTCGTGGAGCGGATCAACTCCCTGCGCGGGGCGCCCGTCACCGGTACGCCGCTGCACTTCGCCATGACCACCGGCGACAACACGGACAACAACTCCGGGACCGAGCTGGAGTGGTTCCTCACCATCATGAGCGGCGGTCGGATCACGCCCAACTCCGGTGATCCGCGGCACTACGAGGGCGTCCAGAACAGCGGGCTGAAGCTGTTCTGGCAGCCCGACTCCGCCATCCGCGACGGCGACAAGCAGCTCGGCTTCCCGCACCTCGACGGCTTCCTCGCCGCCGCCGTCCGCGAGGTCCGCAGCCCCGGCCTCAACCTGCCCTGGTACTCCACCGTCGGCAACCACGACGCCCTGCCGCTGGGTTGCTACGGCCACGGCGACTCCTGGCTCGCCGAGTACGCGGTCGGCGGCAAGAAGCTGATGAACTTGCCGGCGGCCGAGGCGAAGAAGCTCCTGGACCACATCGCCGCAGGCAACGACCCGCAGGGCCACGCCTTCCGGGACCTGCTGAAGGCGCACGCGCGGGACATGCGATCGGTGACGGCGGACGAGAGGCGAGCGCCGTACACCCCGACCGCCTACCTCAAGGCCCACCTCGACCCGGCCCACCGCGGCAACGGCCCGGTCGGCCACGGCTACTCCTCCGCCAACCTCGCGGCGGGCACCCAGTACTACACCTTCCGTATCTCCGACGACGTCATCGGCATCAGCATCGACACCACCGACCCGGGCGGCCACTACGAAGGCTCCATCGGTACGGCCCAGTTGAACTGGCTGGACAGGCAACTGCGGGACAACAAGGACTCGCACGCCATCATCTTCAGCCACCACACCAGCCAGACGATGGACAACACGTCCCATGCCGACCCCTCCCGCCCGAACGAACGCCGTCACAACGGCCAGGAGGTCCTGGCCCTGCTCGGCAAGCACGCCAACGTGATCGCCTGGGTCAACGGCCACATCCACCGCAACGACATCACCCCGCACAAGGGCTCCGGCGGCCGTTCGTTCTGGGAGATCTCGACCGCCTCGCACGTGGACTACCCGCACCTCGCCCGCGTGATCGAGATCGCCGACAACAAGGACGGCACCCTGTCCCTGTTCACGACCCTGGTCGAGTCGGCCGCCCCCCACCGCACCGACTTCGCCGACCTCACGCAGACGGGCCTGGCCGCCCTCTACCGCGAGCTGGCGTACAACGCTCCCGGCCACGGCACGACCGGCGGCGGCCACCCGGGCGACCGCAACACGGAACTGGTACTGAAGAAGGGCTGAGCAACTGAACAAGGGCTGAAAGCGGCTCAACCGGCTCGCGGCGCATCAACCTTCACACCGCGGGCCGGGTCTGCTTCCCCGACCGAGCTCAGCTCTATGCAGAGCACGAGATGGGGGAAGAGACGACATGAACACGAACACGAACACGCGCCTGCGGACGCCCCTGGTCGCGGCGGCGGCCGTGGCGCTGTCCGCAGCCCTCGCGGCCCCCGCGATCGCGTCCACGTCCGCCAGAGGCGCAGCCGACCACGACGCGACCCGCCGGGCCGTGGAGGCCGCGGTCGAGGCCGGCGTCCCCGGAGTGACGCTGACCGCGAAGGACGCGCACGGCACATGGTCGGCGACGGCGGGCGTCGGCAACCTCAAGACGAACAAGCCGCGTTCGCCTCAGGACCGTTACCGCGTCGGCAGCATCACCAAGACCTTCGTGGCCACCGTGCTGCTCCAACTGGAGGCGGAGGGCAGGCTGTCGTTGGACGACAAGGTGGAGAAGTGGCTGCCGGCAGTCGTTCGGGGCCACGGCCACGACGGGCGCGCCATCACCCTCCGCCAACTTCTCAACCACACCAGCGGTGTCTTCAACTACACGCAGGACGACACGTTCGCCCGCACGTACTTCCTGAAGGACGGCTTCTTCAAACACCGTTACGACCGGAAGACCCCGGCGGACCTGCTGGCGATCGCGATGTCCCACAAGCCGAACTTCGCCCCGGGCACCTCCTGGAGCTACTCCAATACCAACTACCTTCTGGCCGCGATGGTGATCGAGAAGGCCACGGGCCATCCGTACGGCGACGAGATCCGTGACCGCGTCATCGACCCGCTCCACCTGACCGGCACCTCGGTCCCCGGCACCCGGGTCACCGTCCCGCAGCCCAGCAGCCGCGCCTACTCCAAGCTCGCGGAAACGACGACGGGCCCGACGTACGACGTCGCAACGCTGAACCCCGCCATCGCCTACGGCTCGGGCGAGATGATCTCGGACTCCGCGGACCTGGACCGCTTCTACTCGGCCCTGCTCCGCGGCCGGCTGCTCCCGCCGCAGCAGCTGAAGGAGATGAAGACCACGGTGACGGTCGATGTCGAGCCCAACGCCCGTTACGGTCTGGCCTTGATCGACCGCACGCTGTCCTGCGGCGTCCACGTCTGGGGACACGACGGCGGCATCCACGGCTCCACGTCCGTGGCGGTGACCACGGAGGACGGCCGCCATTCCCTGGCGTTCAACTTCAACGGCGACTGGTCGGGGGACAGCGACGCGGTGATCGAGGCGGAGTTCTGCGGCAAGTGACCTGCCGGTCGGATTGACTCGGCTCAGGCTGTTGCCTCGCGAAGGTGGGTGACGAAGGTCGTCCAGGCTGCGCGGGGCAGCAGCAGGGCGGGGCCGGTGGGGTTCTTGGAGTCGCGGATGGCGATCCCGCCGGGGGTGGGGCGGGCGGCTTCAAGGCAGTTCTGGCCGCCGTCTGACGCAGTTGTAGACCAAGTTCGAGTCGTTGCGCCGTGCGCCCGCGCTTCGTGGCCATGCGTACCGCCTTTGTGCTTCAGCACGTTGTGCTCGTTCAGCACGTTGTGCTCGTCGTCGTGGCCAAGGGAGCGGGGCGAACCACGACTGGAGCATGGGCTACCCCATGACCCTCCGGGGCGTCCGCCTCGCCCGGCTCCACACCCGCCGTCGACTGACCATGTGGAACTGGACCGGCGACATCGAGGACGCCGTCCTCGTCACCTCGGAACTGCTCGCCAACGCCGTACTGCACGGCAGGCTCCCTGGCTACGAACTGTGGTTGCGGATCGCCGAGTTGGAGGACAGCGGGCTGAGCATCGAGGTGTCGGATCCGGTGCTCGTATTTCCCCGAACCGCTGAGGAGCGACCCGACGGCGAGGGCGGCAGGGGTCTCCTGGTCGTCGCCCGACTCGTCGTCGAAATCGACTGGTATCTCCGCCCGGACGTCGGCAAGACGGTCCGCGCCCGCCTTGCCGCACTGCGGCTGCGTACGCCACCGGCGTGAAGGTCGCTCTGGGCGGAGAGACCATCATGTGGAGGATGACTGAGAACCAACCCTCTGTGACACCAACTGTGGTGCGGCTCCCGCGATACACGAAGGCTGAGCAGGACGAGATCCTCGGCGACGGCGATGATCCCTTCGGCGTTGCCGCGGCGGGACTGACCTGGCTGCCCAAAGAAGAACACTTCGGGATCAGACGCGGCAACCGGCTCGTGGCCCATGCCGGCCTGCTGCGACTGCCCGTCGCGATCGGCGAAGCCGAGACGCAGGTGGTGGGTGTCGGCGGGGTGGCCGTCGCACCCGACCTGCAAGGCCGGGGACTGGCGCGGCTCGTTGTCACAGCCGCACTGGAGCACGCCCGCACCATGGGCCCTCAGCACGCACTTCTGTTCTGCCGACCCGCCCTCGTGCCCCTGTACCAGCGCCTCGGATGGCACCCGCTGGACAAGGACGTACTCGTCGAACAACCCGAGGCCCACCTCGTGACCATGCCGCTGCGGACCATGGTGACGCCCCTCCGCGACAACGCTCGCTGGCCCTCAGGCGAGGTACGCCTGCTCTCGTTGCCGATGTGACCGCTCGTCACACGAGGGAACGAGCGATGCGGAATCCCACGTCGTCGACCTGGAAGGCCGCGTGGTTGCGGCGCCGCTCCGAGGCCCGGCAACTCCGGTGCTCATCGAACCAGCCGCCGCCACGGAGTACCCGGTAGGCGCCGTAGACCTCGGGGTCGTACACGTCCCAGCACCAGTCCCAGACGTTGCCGAGCATGTCGTAAAGCCCCCACGAGCCGGCCGACGGGAGCTTCGACCGGGTCGGGGGAGTGCTGGGGCGGCGGAGGGATCTTGGAGCGCCCTTGGCTGATTCCTGACCTCGCCGTTTCACCGGATCGTCGCGCAAAGCAGCCCCACCGCCTCCCCCACCGCCCCATCCGCAAGGTTCCCGTACCCCAGAACCAGTCCATGATCGGCGTGGCCCTCTGTGGCGTGATACGCAGCGAGGTCGGCGACGCGCAGGGAGCGGGCGGCAGCCGCCTCGACCACGATCGCCGTGTCCACCCTCGTGGGCAGCCGGAGGAGCAGATGGAGGCCGGCCGCGATGCCGGACACCGGGGCGTCGGGCAGCTGCTCGGCGAGGGCCCGGACCAGGGCGTCGCGGCGGTTGCGGTAGCGCTTGCGGCAGGCGCGGAGATGGCGGTCGTAGGCGCCTGATTCCAGCAGGTCCGCGAAGGCGAGCTGGTCGAGGGGTGGGGGCTGGGTTGCTGCCTGGTCGGCCTCGTGCAGCTCGCGGGTCCAGTGCGGGGGCGCGACGATCCAGCCGATGCCGAGCGCCGGGGAGAGGATCTTGCTGAGTGACTTGAACAGGACGACCCGGGAGGGGTCCATGCCCTGGAGGCTCGCGACCGGCCGGCGGTCGTAGCGGAACTCCGCGTCGTAGTCGTCCTCCAGCACGACGCCGTCCACCAGGCGGGCCCACTGCAGCAGGGCCGCGCGCCGGTCGGGGGCGAGCACGGTGCCCAGCGGGAACTGGTGCGCCGGGGTCGTCAGTACGGCCCGTAGACCCGGGTGGGCGGCGAGGTCGTCGGTGCGCAGGCCGCCGCCGTCCGCGCGGACCGGTACGACGTCCATGCCCGCAGCGCGGATCACCTCCCGGAGCCGGGTCCAGCCCGGTTCCTCGACTCCGACGGCGGTGATGCCGCGGGCGCGCAGGGCCTGGCAGAAGCGGCGTACTCCGTCGGTCACGCTCGTGCACACCGTCACGTCCTGCGGGGCCGCCGAGACACTGCGGGAGCGGCCCAGGTACTCGGCGAGCAGCCGTCTGAGCCGGAGGTGGCCGCCCGGCGGCGGGTAGCCGAACTCCGTGAACGCCACGTTCGTCGCCTGCGCGCGGACCGCGTCGGCCCATCGGCGCCGCGGGAACGCCCGCAGGTCCGGCAGGCCCGGGGCCAGGTCGTAGCGGGCCGCCGGAGCCTGGCGGGGTGCGCGGCGCGCGGAGCCGTCGTCCGGGCTGTTCGACCAGCGCACCCGGGTGGCGGAACCCGTCCGGGCCTCCAGATATCCCTCCGCGACGAGCTGGCCGTACGCCTCGGTCACGGCCCACCGCGAACAGCCCAGGTCGGCGGCGAGCTGCCGGCTGGGCGGCAGGGCGGTGCCCACCTCGATCCGGCCGTCCCGGATCGCCGAGCGCAGTGCCCGCTTCACCCGCTCGTGCAGCGGCCCGTCGGCGGCCTGCCCCAGGTGGAGCAGGAGATCGCTCGCCAGATTGGTCTGTGATTCCCGCATGTCATTGGACGGTAGCAGCGAGCCATTTCTCAGTAGCTTCGAGTACATGAAGGACGTACATGAGACCCACCCGTTGTTCCGCGGAGTCTTCGAGGACTGGCAGACCAAGGCGGGTGTCCTGTCGGCGAGACCGGACGCGCCGGTGGTGGCGGACGACTCCCCGTCGTTGCGGCTCGCACTGCGCCGGTTGCGGGCCCGCTTCGGGAGACCGCCCGGTAATTCAGCCGACTCGGACACGAGACGCCTAGTTCATCCGCACGAAACGTCCATGCCGCCTCATATCGGCTAACCCGCACTTCACGGGGATGGCTCGATTTGTGCAAGGCGGGTGGTCATATGCGCACAAGGCGCGGACTGCACGTGCTCTCGGTCTACGAGGGTTTCTTCTCCGGCGGTGCCCGGATCGTTCACAGTGACGTCGTGCTCGGACTTCAGGAGGGTGACCAGCAGCATCGCGTGCTGAGCCTCCATGGCGAGGTGCACCGGGAGGCCACCCGGCAGCGCATGGAGGACGACGCCTGCTACCGGTCGCTGACCGCGGCGGGCGTGGGCGTCACCTCCCTGGGCCGGGTCTTTCCCGCAAGCGGTGATCAGGCCACCTTCACCGGGCCGGAGCTGGCCGACACGGCGCGGGCGACGGCGGACGCGGACGTGATCCTCTCGCTGAAGGAACAGCCTCTGCGCCTTCTGAACCAGGCGGGCCTGCCGCGCCGCCCCGTCGTGGTCTGTCTGCACCGCTCCGACCCGGAGAACCAGGGGGCGGCACTCGACGAGCTGAAGGCCGGCATCGCGGACGGCAGGGTGGTGGCGTGCGTGTGCTGCGCGGAGTCGACCCGGGCCGCGTACGAGGCCGCCGGGATCCCGGCCGAGCTGCTGCACGTCATCCCGAACGGCGTGGACCTGCTGCGCTTCCGCCCCGACGCGGCCCGGCGGCTGGCACTGCGGGCCTCCCTCGATGTCCCGGTCGGGGCGCCGGTGGTCGTCTTCGCGGCCCGCTACGACGCGATGAAGAACGTCCCGCTGTTCCTGCGGGCGGCACGGGAGTGGCTGGAGCGGGAGCCCGACGCGCACGTGCTGATGTGCGGCGCGGGCATGACACCGACGAACCCAGGGCTGGAGACGGACATCAAGGCCGCGTTCGGCCCGCAGCGATCACTGGTGGACCGGGTGCACCTACTCGGCGTCCGGCACGACATGGAGTCCGTGTACGCCGGTGCCGACATCGTCGCGCTGACCTCCGCCTGGGGCGAGGCGGCCCCGCTGTGCCTGGTCGAGGGCATGATGTGCGGCGCCGTACCGGTCGCCACCGACGTCGGCGACAGCGCGGCGATCGTGGCGGGCCACGGCTTCCTCACGCCCCCCGATCCGGCGGCGATCGCCTGGGCCTGGACGGAAGCGGCAGCCTCCCGCACCGACCTGGCCCCCGCCCTCACCGCAGGCCGCGAGCGCTTCAGCCGCACCCGCATGATCGCGTCGTACGCCACCCTCCTCGACCGGGTCGCCGCGGGCGCCGCCGACAGGCCGGTACTTCCGGAGCCGCTGTGAGGCCTTCGGGCGGAGAGCGGGAGCGGCGCCCGACGGTGTACGAGGAGGGGCCACCGGTACCCGGTGGCCCCTCCTCTCCCCTCCTGGTCCCGCCCCGGTCCGTCACTACCGGGGCAGCACCACGACATACGCGGCGGGCTCCCGGTCGCCGGACGCCATCAGTGCCGTGCGGACGACCGCCGCCTGCTGTTCCATCGAGTCGCGCAGCTTCTTGGGCGTGATGTGGACGACCGTGATGCCCAGGCGCTCCAAGTGCTCCCGCTTGCGGGCGTATTCGGACCACAGGGCGTCCTCGTCCTGCCGTGGGGCCCGGGTGTCCAGCTCCACGGCCACCGCCTGCTCCGGCCAGTACGCGTCGAGGCCGCCGAGGTGGGGGCCGCCCGGCAGGCGGAGGTCCACGTTCCAGACCGGGTCGGGCAGGCCGTGGTCGCGGACCATCCGGTACAGCCGGTCCTCCGCGATGGCGCGGCCCTCGGCCAGCAGGGAGTCCACCGCGTCCACCACGTGCGGGCGGCTGAGCAGCTTCGCCTGGTTCAACGCCCGTACCACCGACGCCGGTTCGCAGTGGCCGGCGCGTACCGCCTCGGTCAGCAGTCGGCGTACCGCGCCCGCGTCCGCGAGTTCCGAGACCGCGTCGGCCAGGGCGCGGGGCACCGGCGCGATCGGAACTCCCGTCACCTGCTGAGGGGTCGGCAGCGTCTGCGTGCGCACGACCCGCGCGCAGCCCGCCGAGCGCAGCCGGCGCAGCCGGGGGACCAGGACGTCGATCTTCTCCAGCGACAGCAGCGGCGGCGCGGACGTGAAGCCGTGCAGCGTCAGCGCCGCCAGGCCCGTGATCATCGCCTCCGCGTAGACCGGTCGGTGCGGTTCCTCCGCGCCCGGCTGCGCCGGCACTCCGGGGGCCGACTCGCGCGCCGCGTACATCAGCACCGCGTGCAGCCGCTCCTCGCTGGTCGGCGGGCCGGGGTGGAGGAGGAAGACGCCGGGGAGGAGCTGCTGCCAGGGGCCGCCGGTGCGGCACTGCTCGGTCATCTCCGCGGACGAGACGCCGTGCGCCCGGAGCTGAGCCGTCGTCAGAACACGGCGGTGCGCCTCGGCAAGGTGGCGCAGGGGGCGGGGGGAGGCCGGGGGGAGCGGGGTGTTGTGGTTCATGCCGGGGGGTTTCCCGCGCTCGAACCCTCCTCTAACCGCTGTTACACGCCCGTCGACAAAAACGGACAAGGTGGCACTAAAGGACGCTTGTTCGGATGCCGATAGGGCAGGCAAAACCCCTGGTCCGTTCGGGTTGGACCAGGGGTTACGGGTGTGATTGACCGGATTCCGTAACGGTCACGGGTGGATCAACCGTTGGCCAAAGCCCGTGTCCTAGGCGCCCGCAGCCTGGGCCCGCATCGCCCGCGCCAGATCGTCGCGCGCCTCAAGGACCAGCCTCCGCAGCGCCGGCGCCGCGTCCTCGTGGGCCGCCAGCCACGCGTCCGCCGCGTCCAGCGTCGCCTGCGCGCCCTGCTCCGTCGGGTAGGACGGGAACAGGCCCCGAACCACGTCCATGCCGATCTGGATCGACCGCTCCCGCCACACCCGCTCGATCGCCGCGAAGTACTTCGGGGCGAACGGCGCGATCAGCTCCCGCTGCGAGGGCTGCGCGAAGCCCGCGATCGTCGCCTCCACCAGGGCGTTGGACAGCGCGTCCGACTCCACCACCTGCGCCCAGGCCTGCGCCTTCACCGCCTCGGAGGGGCGGGCGGCCAGGCAGCGGACCTGGTGGCGCTTGCCGGACGCCGTGTCGTCGCGAGCCAGCTCGGCCGCCAGCACCGTCTCGTCCGCGGCTCCGTGCGCGGCGAGGGGCTCCAGGAACGCCCAGCGCAGCTCCTGGTCGACCTCAAGACCGTCGATCTTCTCCGTGCCGTCCAACAGGCCGCGCAGCAGCGCCAGTTCGTCCGGACCCGCGGCCACCGACGCCAGGAAACGCGCCCAGGCCAGCTGCTGCTCGCTGCCCGGCTCGGCCGCCCGCAGATCCCGCAGGGCGACCTCGGCCAGCAGCCGCTCGCCGGTCTGCCGCCAGGCCGGCGCCGCGTAGTTGACCAGCGCCGAGTTCGCCCACGCGTGCAGCATCTGCAGGACGCCGATGTCGGACTCGCGGCGAGCGAACCGCGTCACCAGGTCCACGAAGTCGGCGGCGGGCAGCAGGGCGTCCCGGGTCAGGTTCCACAGCGCCGACCAGCACAGGGCGCGGGCCAGCGGGTCGGTGATCGACCCGAGGTGCTCGCGCAGGGTGGCCAGCGAGGTGTCGTCGAAGCGGATCTTGCAGTACGTGAGGTCGTCGTCGTTGACGAGCACCAGCTCCGGAGCCTCGGCACCCGCCAGCTCCGCCACGACCGTACGCGGACCGTCGACGTCCACCTCGACCCGGGTGTACCGCTCCAGGGCGCCCTCGGCGGTACGCCGGTACAGGCCCACCGCCACCCGGTGCGGCCGCAGCTCGGGGTGCGACTCGGCGGCCTCCTGCAGCACGGCCAGCTCATCCACCCGCCCCTCCGCGTCCAACAGCACCTGCGGAGTGAGGGAGTTGACCCCGGCCGTCTGGAGCCACTTCCGGGCCCAGGCGCTCATGTCCCGGCCGCTGGTCTCCTCCAGCACCGACAAAAGATCGCCGAGGCGCGTGTTGCCGTACGCGTTCCGCTTGAAGTAGCGCCGCGCGCCCTCCAGGAAGGCGTCCTGCCCGACGTACGCCACCAGCTGCTTCAGCACCGACGCACCCTTGGCGTACGTGATGCCGTCGAAGTTGAGCTTCGCGTCCTGCAGGTCGCGGATGTCGGCGGTGACCGGGTGGGTGGAGGGCAGCTGGTCCGCGCGGTACGCCCAGGCCTTGCGGCGGTTGGCGAAGGTGATCCAGGCGTCGGTGAAGCGGGTCGCGCCGACGTTCGCGAACGTGCCCATGAAGTCCGCGAAGGACTCCTTCAGCCACAGGTCGTCCCACCACACCATGGTGACCAGGTCGCCGAACCACATGTGCGCCATCTCGTGCAGGATGACGTTGGCCCGGCCCTCGTACGAGGCCCGGGTGACCCGGCCGCGGAAGATGAACTCCTCGCGGAAGGTGACCAGCCCCGGGTTCTCCATCGCGCCGAGGTTGTACTCGGGGACGAACGCCTGGTCGTACTTTCCGAAGGGGTACGGGTAGTCGAAGTGGTCGTGGAAGAAGTCCAGACCCTGCTTCGTGACGAGGAAGACGTCGTCCGCGTCGAAGTAGGGGGCCAGACCCTTGCGGCACAGGGCGCCGAGGGGGATCTCCAGCCGCGTACCGTCCTCGAAGGTCCGCTCGTAGGAGTCCGTGACGTAGTGGTACGGGCCCGCCGTCACGCACGTGATGTACGTCGAGATCGGCTTGGTCTCCGCGAACCTCCACACTCCGTCCGCCTGCTCGCCGGCGCCGTTGCTCCAGACCGTCCACCCCTCCGGCGCCCGTACCTCGAAGCGGAACGGGGCCTTGAGGTCCGGCTGCTCGAAGTTCGCGAAGACCCGGCGGGAGTCGGCCGGCTCGTACTGGGTGTAGAGGTACACCTCGCCGTCCTCGGGGTCGACGAAGCGGTGCATGCCCTCGCCGGTGCGGGAGTAGGCGCACTGGGCGTCGACCACCAGCTCGTTCTCGCCGGCGAGGTCCTCCAGCAGGACCCGGGAGCCGTCGAAGACCTGGCCGGGGTCGAGATCCCTGCCATTGAGTGAGACGGAGGTCACACTCGGCGCGATCAGGTCGGCGAAGGTGGCGGCGCCGGGTTCGTTGCTGCGGAAGCGGATCGTGGTGACGGACCGGAAGGTGCGCGGACCGTCGCCGTCCTCTTCCCCCACCGCCGTACGCAGGTCGAGGAACACGTCGTACCCGTCGACGGACAGCAGGGCGGCCCGCTCCCGGGCCTCGTCGCGGGTCAGATTCTCACCGGGCACGGGTGGCACTCCTTCTGGGCATACCGGACATAGGTGGGTGCGGCGGAACAGGACCGATCCTGCCATGTGCCCCTGACCCGGGGCACCCGGGAATGGGCGCGACGACGGCCGTTGTTGCCTGGGAAACGACCGTATTCCTGGGAGAGCCATGTCCGAGACCGCGACCACCTCCGCCAAGACCCCCGTCGACTTCTGGTTCGACCCGCTGTGCCCCTGGGCCTGGATGACGTCCCGATGGGTGCTGGAAGTGGAGAAGGTCCGGGACATAGAGGTCCGCTGGCACATCATGAGCCTGGCGGTGCTCAACGAGAACCGGATCGACGAGCTGCCCGAGGAGTACCGGGAGATGCTCGCCACCAAGGCGTGGAAGCCGGTGCGCGTGGTGACCGCGGCCTGGCAGAAGCACGGCGACGACGTCGTGGGCCCGCTCTACACCGCGCTCGGCACCCGTATCCACAACCAGGGCGAGGGCCCGACCGTCGAAGCGATCGCGGGCGCCCTGGCCGACGTCGGCCTGCCCGCCGACCTCATCGACTACGCCGACCAGGAGGACTTCGAGTTCGACGCCGAGCTGCGCGCCTCCCACAAGGAGGGCATCGACAAGGTCGGCCAGGAGGTCGGCACCCCGGTCGTCGCCGTCCCCGGCGCGGACGGCGAGCAGATCGCCTTCTTCGGCCCGGTCGTCACCCCGACCCCCAAGGGCGAGGACGCCGCCAGGCTCTGGGACGGCACCCTCGCGGTGGCCTCGGTCCCCGGCTTCTACGAGATCAAGCGGACGCGGACGGCGGGCCCGGACTTCAGCAACCTGTAGGGCTCACTCCTTGGCGGCCTCCTCCTTGCGGAACTTCTCGGGGAGGAGGCCGTGCTCGTGCCGGCGCCCGGCGGGGAAGTACGTCAGGCAGCCGACGGCGGTGCAGCGCCAGAGGTCGTCCACGAAGTACCGGGCCCCTTTCCTCTCCCGGACCGCCGCCTTCTCGTCGTCGTGGAGCCGCCGGAACTCCTGCATCGAGCCACAGGTCGGGCACTCCCGGTCCCTGATCATCAACCCCTCCTCGCCTCGACCCCCAGGCGGTAGTACAGCGCGTACTGGGCGAGCGCGTCCCGAAATCGCGGGGTTTCCTCGGGGCGTTCAGGCGCGCGCCCGCCTCCGCGCATCAGTCAGCCGGGCCAGATGGTCCTCGTAGGCCTTCGCGTAGTACGCCGCCCGGGCCGCGTCCGGCGCCACGACCGCCGTCGGCTCGGTCCACGCCGCCGTGTCCAGCGAGACCCCGTAGCGCTCCGCCGCCGCCAACGCCGCGCCCCGCGCGCCCACTTCACCCTCGACGACCCGCAGCGGACGTCCCAGCACATCGGCGAGCAGCCGCATCCAGGCGGGGCTGCGCGTCCCCCCGCCGCAGACGGCCAGCGAGCCCGTCAGACCCGCCGCCTCCAGGCAGTGACGGGCGGCGTACCCGATGCCCTCGCAGGTGGCGCGGATCAGGTCGCCCTTCGTCGACTCCAGGGAGACGCCGGTGAGTTCGGCGCGCAGACGGGGTTCGACGAACGGGGCGCGCTCGCCGGACGGGGCGAAGTGCGGCAGGACGCGGACGCCGTTCGCGCCGGGCGGGGTCCCGGCGAGCAGGGCGTCGACCTCGCCATGGTGGACGCCGGTCGTGGACAGCACCCAGTCCAGGGCGGCCGTGCCGACCATCGCGGGCATGGCGCGCAGCCAGTGACCGGGACGGTCGGTGGAGATGTACAGGCCGGCCGGCTCGCCGGTCAAGTCGAGGTCGGTCGTCGCAACCAGACTGGCCAGACAGGTGCCGACGATGAGCAGACCGTCCCCAGGCGTCGTGACGCCCGCACCGAGGGCGCACGCCGGGAGGTCGTACGGGCCGTTCGCCAGCCGTGTACCGGCCGGCAGGCCCTCGCCGCGCGCCGCGGCCGTCGCGATCGGATCGCCGACCGGAGCGAGCAGACCGCGTCGGTGGGCCAGCCCCAGCAGCTCCACCACCCGGTTGTCGTACGTCCGGGTCCGCGGGTCGAGGAACGGCATCGACGCGTCCGACACATCCGTCGTCACAGGCGCACCCGTGAGCCGCCGGAAGACCATGTCCTTGCAGTACAGGGCCGTGGCCGCCGTATCGAGGGACTTCGGTTCGTACCGGTCGAACCAGGCGAGCAGCGGCCCCGGACAGCCGGGGAACATGGCACTGCCCGTCCGCCGGAACACCGTCTCGAAAGTACCGTCCGCCAGCCACTGGTCGAGCAGCTCGTGCGCCCGCCCGTCCATCCAGGACGCGGCGGGCCGAACCGGCCGCCCGTCCTCGTCGACCAGCCAGACGCCGTCGCCCTGCCCGGTCAGCCCGGCGAGCTCCACCGGTTCGGTCACCCGCGCGGTCAGCGTTTCAAGCACCCCGACGACGGCCGTATACACCTCCTCCATGTCCTGCTCGACCACACCGCCGTGCAGCGCGAGACGCACCGGCTCTGCTTCGACGGCCAGTTCACGCCCCGCACCGTCAAACGCGGCGGCCTTCACCATGGACGTTCCTACGTCGATCCCGACGTACATAGCGCTCTCTCCTTTGCGGTCCGGTGGCGTTTTCAAGGGGCGCGGGGCTGTGTTTGCCATGCGGCTACCGCCGCGTGGGCGCGACAAGCCACGACGGCGCTGCAGACGAACGACGACACTCCCCGGCAGTCACGTCAACTCGTGCGCGAGGGCCTCCCCTCGCACCCACCGCCCCACTTCGGCGGCAGCGATATGCGCCGCCTTCTCCGCCACCGCCCGGGACGCCCCGCCCAGATGCGGGGTCATCACCACCCGGTCACGCAGTCCGAACAGCCGCGAACCCGCCGGTACGGGCTCCGTCGCGTACGTGTCGAGGGCGGCACCCGACAGCCGCCCACTCTCCAGCGCGTCGCACAACGCGTCCTCATCCAGCAGAGGCCCGCGGGCGACGTTCACGACGACCGCGCCCCGCGGCAGCAGCGAAAGTTCGCGCGCACCGATCAGACCACGGGTCTCGGCGGTGAGCCGGGCATGCAGGGTGATCACCCGCGACCGCCGCAGGAGTTCGTCAAGCGAAGCCACCCGCAGCCCATGGATCTCCCCGCGCACATAGGGGTCGTGGACCATCACCTGCGCACCGAAGGCGCACAGCGCGCGGGCGACCCGGCTGCCCACAGCCCCGTAGCCGACAAGCCCGACCGGCAGGTCCTCCAGCTCCAGTCCGCTGTGTTCGTACGTGTAGTACGTCGCCCCCTGCCAACTCCCCTCCCCGGCAAGGAGGTTGTGGGCCTGCGGGATGCGCCGCAAGGCCGCCAGCAGCAGGCCCACGGTGAACTCGGCGGTGGCGGCTGCGTTGCGCCCCGGGGCGAAGCACACGCGGACGTCGTGCCGCTTGGCCGCCTCCAGGTTGACGTTGACCGGGCCGCCCCGGCACACGACCACCAGCCGCAGGTCCGGGCAGGCGTCCAGGACACGCTCCGTCACCGGTCCCATCTGGGTGACCAGCACCTGCGCCCCCGCGAGCGCCTCGATCAGTTCGTCCTCGGCGTCGCTGGCCTCCGTCACCTCGGCCACCGGCCCGAAGGGTTCGAGCGGCCAGCCGAGGGTCAACTCGCGTACATCACAGGTGAGTTCATGGTCGAGTGCCGCCGTGATGAGCGACGGCAGGATGAAGTGGTCGCCAGCGGCGACGACACGCACGGATTCGCTCATCGCAGGGAGCTCCTGTCTTGGCGTCGAAGGCATGGGTGTGGTCGGGATCGGCGGTGACACGGACCCGCTCGCCGTGGGCGAGGGTGGCGATGCCCGCCTCCGGGAGGGGCTCGTGGGCGACGACCTTGGCGGGTATGCCCGCGTCGCCGGTGAGAGGGAGGTCCTCCGGGCGCACACCGACCACGACCTCCCGGCCCTCCGCCACCGGCAGCGCGATCCGTACCGCGCCCGAGAGACGGGCGTGACCCTCCGTGTCCGCGACGCCGGGCAGGAGGTTGACGGCGGGTTCGCGGACGAAGTCAGCGACGAAGACGTTGGCCGGGCTGTCGTAGATCTCGTAGGGCGTGCCGAGCTGCTGGATGACGCCGTCCTTCATCACGGCGATCCGGTCGGCCAGGGAGAGTGCCTCCTCCTGGTTCTGCGTGACCAGGATGGTGGTGTGCCCCCGCTGCGCAGGCAGCGCGACCACCGACGCACCGTCCACCAGGATGTCCCCGCCGGTCTCCGGCCCAAGGCCGGTGATCATCCGCAGGGTGGTGGACCTGCCGCAGCCCGACGGGCCGGGCAGCCCCAGCAGTTCCCCCGAGTGCGGCACGAGGTCCGTGCCGCGTACGGCGTGCACCGAAGGCCGGCCCCGCGACCGGTGGGTCTTGCGCAGATCACGTGGCTCCAGCACGGTCATCGCTGCCCTTCGTCGCGCAGACCTGATAGGTGACCTTGTGCTCGTCCAGGTCCCGCAGCGCCTGAGCCGACGCCCCGTCGTCGACGAGGAGCAGGTCGATGCGGGAGAGCGGGACGACCCGGTGCAGGGCGGTCCGGGCGAGCTTGGTGTGGTCGATGAGCAGGACGTTGCGGGCGGCCGAGTCGAGCATCGCCCGCTTCACCGACACGATGTGCTGCTCCTGGTGGTAGGCGTAACCCCCGTGCACGGAGGACGTCGACGCGAAGCACACGTCCACCCGCAGCGACTGCACCGCCTCCACGCAGGACACCCCGAGGAAGGACGAGTGCAGCGGGTCGTAGTCGCCGCCGAGGGCCATCAGATGGATGCCCCGCTGGTCGGCGAGCAGGTTGATCGCCTCCAGGAAGTTGGTGACGACTGTCAGCGGGGTGATCTCGCCCAGGCGCAGCCTGCGGGCTATCTCCAGGGTGGAGGTCGAGTCGTCCAGCATGATCGCCATGCCGGGCTCTATCGACCTCAGTGCGTGTTCGGCGACGGCGGCCTTCTCCGCCCGCATGGTCTTCAGCCGGTACTGCACGTTCGACTCGAAGACCCCCGACGGCTGGGCGGTCACCCCGCCCCTGAACTTCCTGACGAGGCCCTGCCGTTCGAGCTCGTCCAAGTCCCGGTGGATGGTCATCAAGCTCACCCCGAACCGCTCGGCGAGCTCCGCCGCGGTCGCCGAACCGTCGGCCAGGACCTGTTCGGCCATGGCGGACCGCCGGGCCGCGGGCCCCTGCTGGTGTGCGCTGCCGCCGCTGCTGTTGCTGCTCATCGTGTCCCGATCAGTCGTCCTGGACCTGGGGGCCGTCGGCCTCGAACAGCAGCAGGTTCTCAGGCCGGACCGTCAGCCGTACCGGATCGTCGGGCCGCAGCCCGCTCGTGTCGGCGCGCGGGGCGACCAGCGACACATGCTGCCCGCCCGGCCGGACGGTCACCTCGACGGAACGGCCGAGCAGGCCGCGAGGGACGGGGTGGCGGCGGCCCCGGCGGTGAGGGCGGGCAAGCGTCGGCGGTCGTGCGCGTGCGTGTCCATCGGTGACCTCCGGCCGGGGTCGGGCCCGGTGCGCTGTGTGGGGTGACACGTCGAGTCGACTCGTTAACAGAGGGTGTAACGGCGGAACATGACCGTCAATCCCTCGCGCACTCGAAAATCTCAGGGCAGAGTGAGAAGTTCACATCTCAGGTCGCGATCAGTGGGAGGTCCGGATGGGATATGAGGGCGAGGCGTGGCTGGGGATCGACCTGGGCACGCAGAGCGTCCGTGTGCTGCTGGTCGCCGCCGACGGCACGGTCCTCGGCGCCGGCTCGGCCCCGTTGGAGGGGCGGCGCGACGGGATACGGCACGAGCAGGATCCGGGCGAGTGGTGGCCGGCGGTGTGCGCGGCGGCCCGCGTAGCCCTCAGGGAAGGACCTTCCCGTATCGGCGGGCTCGCGGTGTGCGGGACGTCCGGGACCGTGCTGCTGACGGATGCGGCGGGGCGGCCGGTGAGCCCCGCGCTGATGTACGACGACGGGCGGGCCTGGGCCGAGGCGGAGCGGCTGCGGGGGGCGGGGCTCACGGTGCAGAACACGTGGGGCCTGCCGAAGGCGCTGTGGCTCCTGCGCAGCCACGGGCACGGTCGCATCACCCACCAGCCCGACCTCGTCGCCGCCCGCCTGGTCGGCCGTCCCGTCCCCACCGACTCCAGTCACGCCCTCAAGACGGCCTACGACGTGGAGGCCGACGCCTGGCCGGACTTCCCCGGCGTGCCCGCACTGCCCGACGTCGTACGGCCCGGCACCCCGCTCGGCGAGGTCTGCCCGGCCGCCGCCCAGGCCACCGGCATCCCGGCCGGCACCCCGGTGATCGCCGGGATGACCGACGGCTGCGCGGCCCAGATCGCGTCCGGGGCGCTGCGCCCGGGCTCCTGGAACTCGGTGCTCGGCACGACGCTCGTTCTGAAGGGGGCTTCCCGGACGCCCGTCCACGACCCCACCGGCGTGGTCTACAACCACCGTGCGCCGGACGGGAGTTGGCTGCCCGGTGGGGCGTCGAGCGTGGGGGCCGGGGTGCTGACGGCCGCCTTCGCGGGCGCCGACCCGGCCGCCATGGACGAGCGGGCGGCCGCCTTCGAGCCATCCGGTGCGGTGGCGTACCCCCTGGTCTCGCCCGGCGAACGGTTCCCCTTCCAGGCGCCGCAGGCATCCGCCCTGGTCCTGGGCGAGCCGGAGGGTGAGGCCGACCTGTGGGCCGCGCTGCTTCAGGGCGTCGCCTTCACCGAACGGCTCTGCCTGGACTACCTGCACCACCTCGGCGCCCCCCTGGACGGTCCGCTCACCTTCACCGGCGGCGGCGCCCGCAGCCCGTACTGGAACCAGCTCCGCACCGACATCCTCGGCACCCCCGCCCGCGTACCGGAACAGACCGAACCGGCCCTGGGGATGGCCGCACTGGCCGCTCACGGAACCGGATCGGGCCCTTTGACGGACGTGGCCGACCGCATGGTCCGCATCGACACCCTCCTCGAACCCCGCCCCGACCGCACGGCCCTGTTCGCCGAGCCGTACGCCCGCCTGGTCGACGAACTGGCGGCACGGGGCTGGCTCCCGCCACCCGTGGCCGCACACGCGCACGAGCGTCTCAACCGGAATACTGCGGACTCATGAGCACGACCCTCCTGCTGGCCCGGCACGGGCAGACCGTCTGGCACGCCGAGAACCGTTACGCGGGGGTGAGCGACGTGGCCCTCACCGACACGGGCCGCGCCCAGGCCGAGGCCCTCGGCCGCTGGGCCGCCGCCCATCCCGTCGACGCGATCTGGACGTCCACCGTCTCCCGCGCGATCGCCACCGCCGATCCCGCCTGCCGAGCCCTGGGCCTCACCCCGCACCGCGAACCCGGCCTGCGGGAATGCGACTTCGGGGTGGTGGAGGGCCGTACCCTCGCGGAGTTCGCGGCCGAGCACCCGAAGGCGGCGGAGGCCTTCCGCGCCGACCCGGTGGCCCACCCCTTCCCGGGCGCCGAGGACCCGACGGCCGCCGCGCGGCGGGGCGCCGCCGCCCTGCACCGCATCGCCGCCGCCCACGACGGCGAACGTGTCCTGGTCGTCGCGCACAACACCCTGCTCCGCCTGGTCCTGTGCGGCCTGCTGTCGATCCCCCTCAGCGACTACCGACGCGTCTTCCCGCGACTGCGGAACGCGGCGGTCACCGAACTCCGTATGGACACCGGGTCAATCGGCCTGATCGCGCTGAACGTTCCGTGCGAGCCGGACGCGGCGTAGGGGCGGCCGGTCAGTCCCTGGCCCGCTGCCGGGCGTACCCCACCGCCGCCAGGACCGCAGTCATCCCGCCGGTGTAGTAGAGCTGCACCCGGGTGCCGGGTTCCCGGGCCATCAGTACGAAGATCGCCGCCATGCCGGCCAGTGCCACCCAGGTCAGCCAGGGGAACGCCCACATCCGGACGGCCAGTTTCCCGGGGGCCTCCCGGTTCAGCCGGGCACGCAGCCGCAGCTGGCTGACCGCGATGAGGATCCAGACGACCAGGACCACCGCGCCGATCATGTTCAGCAGCCAGGGGAAGACGTCGTCCGGACGCCAGTAGCTGAGGACCACGCAGACGAAGCCGAAGACCGAGGAGGCCAGGACGGCGATCCGCGGGACGCCGCCCGACACCCGGCCCAGCACCTTCGGGCCCTGGCCGCGCCCGACGAGGGAGTAGGCGATGCGCGAGGAGCCGTAGATGTTGGCGTTCATGGCCGAGAGCAGGGCGACCAGGACGACCACGTTCATGAGCTGCCCGGCGCCCGGGATGCCGAGGTGGTCGAGGGCGGCGACGTACGGGCCCTTCTCGACGACCTCCTTCGAGTTCCAGGGGACGAGCGTCACGATGACCGCCATCGAACCGATGTAGAAGAGCGCGATGCGCCACATCGCCGTGCGGACGGCGCCCGCCACGCCCCGCACCGGGTCCTGCGACTCGGCCGCCGCGATGGTGACGGTCTCCAGGCCGCCGTACGCGAAGATCGAGGCGAGCACACCGACGATCAGGCCCTGGCTGCCGTTCGGCAGGAACTCGGTGAGGTTCGCGGTGCCCGGGGCGTCCGTGCCGGGGAGCACGCCCGCGATCGCCAGCACGCCCAGGATCAGGAACAGGCTGATCGCCCCGACCTTCAGGGCCGCGAACCAGAACTCGAACTCGCCGAAGTTCTTCACGGCGGCGAGGTTCGCGACACAGAACACCACCATGAACAGGGCCACCCAGCCCCACTCGGGCGTGTGCGGCAGCCAGCCCGTCACGATCTTCGCGGCGCCGATGCCCTCCAGGCCGACGGCCGTGCAGAGCAGCACCCAGAAGGACCAGCCCGCCGTGAAGCCGGCCCACGGGCCGATCGCCCGTTCCGCGTGCGCCGAGAACGAACCCGACGACGGATACGCGGCCGACATCTCGCCGAGCATCCGCATCACCAGCATCACGAGGAGACCGGAGAGGGTGTAGGCGACGACGATCGACGGCCCCGCGGCGGCGATACCCGCGCCGGAGCCGACGAACAGTCCTGCGCCGATGACCCCGCCGAGGGCGATCATCGAAAGGTGGCGCTGCTTCAGGCCGTGGGACAGGGTGGCGTCGGCGTCCGCCTGCGGCGGCGTCTCGACCTCGGTGGTGCTGCTGGGCATGGGCGCGGCTCGTCCAGTCCATGAGATGGGCAAAAACGCCCACAGTCTGGGCAGCCTCTCCGGTCAGGAGGAGAGGCTGCCCAGTATCCGGACGCTACCGCCACGTGCTGCGACTAGGCGGCTACGGATTCTGCGGATGCCACGGACGTGTAGTGCGACGCGTCGCCCTCGATCGAGTAGCTCTCCTTGCCCTCGACGCCGACCGGGACGTCACCGGCGACGGTCACCCGGTGCAGACGGCGCGGCAGACCGTCGTAGTTGTCGACGGCGTAGTGCTGTGTGATGCGGTTGTCGAAGAGGACCAGCTGGTTCTCCGACCAGCGGTGGCGCAGGATGTTCTCCGGCCGGGTGACATACGCCTGGAGCAGGTCGAGGATCTTGCGGGACTCGCCCGGCGACAGACCCACGATCCGCTGCGCGAACCCCCCGATGAACAGCCCGCGTTCACCGGTCAGCGGGTGGACGCGGACCACCGGGTGGACCGTGCGGTACTTGATCGACGTGAACTGGGCTCGCTGGGCGGCCTGCTGCTCGTCGAGTTCCTCCTCCGGTGCGGCGTAGTCGTAGTCGTTGGTGTGCTCCGCCCACAGCGTGTCCGCCAACTGGCGGAGCGAGTCCGGGAGTTGGCGATAGGCGGCCGCCGAGTCGGCGATCAGGGTCTCGCCGCCGTACGGCGGGATCGTGATGCTGCGCAGGGTGCTGGCCTGCGGCGGGTTCAGGACGAAGGTGACGTCGGTGTGCCAGTGGTTGGCGGCGCGACCGCGCTCGCTGTCGACGGGCAGGACGTTCGGGACGCCGTCGACGGAGGAGACCGTCGGGTGGGCGGTGGTGACGTCACCGAAGTGGCGGACGAAGGCCTGCTGGCCCGCGTCGTCGAGGTTCACGTCGTCGAAGACGAGAGCCTTGTGGACGTTGAGGGCCTCGCGGATCGCGGCGGCCGTCTCCGCGTCGAGCGGCCTGGAGAGGTCGACGCCGGAGACACGGGCGCCGATGCGGGCGGTGACCTTCTGGATTTCGCTGACTGACACTGGTGGCCGGTCCTTTCAGACGAGGGCGGGTTCCTGGGTGGAGTACTGGTTGGCGGGGCGGGGGAGGCCGTAGCGCTCCCGGAGGGTCTGGCGGGAGCCGTACTCGGTACGCAGCAGGCCGCGGGCGCGGAGGATCGGGACGACCTGCTCGACGAAGGTCTCCAGGCCGGAGGGCAGCACGGCGGGCATGATGTTGAAGCCGTCGGCGGCTCCCTGTGTGAACCACTCCTCGATCGCGTCGGCGACCTGCTCGGGCGTGCCCGCGAAGGTGAGATGGCCGCGCCCGCCGCCGAGCCGGCCGATCAACTGCCGGACGGTGAGGCGTTCGCGCCGGGCGAGTTCGACGACGAGCGTGTACCGGCTCTTGGCGCCCTCGATGGCGTCCTCGGGCGGCAGGTCGGTCGGCAGCTCGCCGTCCAACTCCAGGCTTCCCTCCGGGAGTTGCAGGAGGCGCTCCAGGCGGTCCACCCCGTGGGTGTACACGATGTGGTCCTCCAGCGCCTGCTCGTTCGCCCGCGCCTCGGCCTCCGTCGACCCGATGACCGGCACGATCCCGGGCAGCACCTTGATATGCCCGGGATCCCGGCCGGCCGCCGCCGTACGGGACTTGAGGTCGGCGTAGAAGGCCTGCGCGTCGGGCAGGGTCTGCTGGGCGGTGAACACCGCCTCCGCGTACCGCGCCGCGAAAGCCCTGCCGTCCTCGCTGGACCCCGCCTGCACGAGCAGCGGGTAACCCTGTGGCGAGCGGGGCACATTGAGCGCGCCCTCGACGCTGAAGTACGCCCCCTTGTGCCGGGGCGGGTGGATCTTCGCGTCGTCGCCCCAGACGCCGGCCGCCTTGTCGCCGACGATCGCGTCGTCCTCCCAGCTGTCCCACAGCTTCAGGGCGACATCGAGGAACTCGGCAGCCCGGGCATACCGCTCCGCGTGCGCGGGCTCGGCGTCCAGACCGAAGTTGCGCGCGGCCTCCGCGCCCGCCGTGGTGACGATGTTCCAGCCCGCCCGGCCACCGCTGATGATGTCCAGGGAGGCGAACTTGCGGGCCAGGTTGTAGGGGGAGTTGTAGGAGGTGGAGGCGGTGGCGATCAGCCCGATGTGCTCGGTGGCCGTCGCCAGCGCGGTGAGCAGGGTGAGCGGCTCCAGGGCGCCGGCGGGCCGCTGCGCGAGGGTGCCCCACAGCTGCGGCCCGTCGGCGAGGAAGAGCGAGTCGAAGGTGCCGCGCTCGGCGACCTGGGCGAGCCGCACGTAGTGGTCCAACTCGACGTGCGCGTAGGGATCGCTTTCGGGGAGGCGCCAAGAGGCTTCGTGATGACCGGTGTTCATGAGGAAGGCGTTGAGGTGGAGCTGGCGGGGCATGGGGTGTCCTTTGGGCAGGTTTTGAAAGCGCCGGGCGGGGCTCGGTCTTCCAGCCCGTCCGGCGTTTGGGGACGAGGCCGTTCAGGCCGAAGCGGGCTGGGGGCGGCAGCCCCCAGTGACGGTCACCCCACCCCCTCGGTGACACCCAGCGCCGCGAGCAACCGCCCCCGGTACTCGCCGCGCGCACGCGCATCCCGCTCGATGGCCAGATCGAGCCCGACCCGCCCGGAGTCGAGCACCAACACCCGATCAGCCAGCACGATCGCCTCATCCACGTCATGGGTGACGAGCAGCACGGACGGCTGATGCCGTGTCCACAGCTCCCGCAGCAAGGCGTGCATCCTGATCCGTGTCAGTGCGTCCAACGCCCCGAACGGCTCGTCGGCCAGCAGTAGTTCGGGCTCGCGGACCAGCGACCGGGCCAGCGCGGCACGCTGGGCCTCGCCGCCGGACAGCTCGCTCGGCCAGGCCCGTTCACGGCCTTCCAGGCCCACCTCGGCGAGGGCCGCGCGGCCCTTCCGCTCGGCGTCCGCGCCGTTCAGGCCGAGGAGTACGTTGTCCAGGACCCGGCGCCAGGGCAGCAGCCGGGAGTCCTGGAAGACGACGGACACCTTCTCCGGGGCGGTGAGCCGGCCGCTGCCGGCGACCTTGTGGTCCAGGCCCGCGATCGCCCGCAGCAGCGTGCTCTTGCCGGAGCCGCTGTGCCCGAGCAGGGCCGTGAACTGCCCCGCCGGGAGGTCGAGGTCGATGCCGTCGAGGACGGTCCGACCCTCGAACGACCGTGTCAGTCCCCGGAGCTGTACGGCGGGCCGGGTCAGCTGCTCAGTGTGCGGCGCCATGACAGCACCCTCCGTTCGATGAGACGGACCGCGCTGTCGGAGACCAGGCCGAAGATCCCGTACACGAGCAGGCCGACGAGGATGACGTCGGACTGGCCGTAGTTCTGGGCCTGGAACATCATGTAGCCGAGTCCGCTGGTGGCGTTGATCTGTTCGAGGACCACCAGGCCCAGCCAGGACCCGGTCACCCCGAGCCGCAGTCCCACGAAGAATCCGGGCAGGGCACCGGGGATGACGATCTGGCGGACGAACCGGAGGCGGGACAGCCCCTGGACCTCGGCGAGTTCGACGAAGCGGCTGTCGATGCCGGACAGCGCGGAGTGGGTGTTCAGGTAGATCGGGACGTAGACGACGATGGCGATGATCGCGATCTTGAACGCCTCGCCGATGCCCAGCCAGAGGATGAACAGGGGGATCAGGCCGAGCGTCGGGATCGCCCGGTTGAGGTTCACGGTCCCGTCGATCAGCGCCTCGCCGACCCGGCTGAGGCCGGCGGCCAGCGCCAGGACCACCCCTGCGGCGAGACCGATCGTGAAGCCGTACGCGGCCCGTTCGAGGGAGGTCAGGATGTCCGTCGGCAGCGTCCCGGCGGACCACAGGCGACCGGCGGTCCGCAGCACCGTCCAGGGTGCCGGGATCGCCCCGGGGTCGAGCTGTCCGGCGGCCGAGGCGGCGGCCCACAGGGCGAGGAGGAGGGCGGGGCCGATCAGCCGGGAGGCGGGCAGAGCCCTGCCGGGGGAGAGGCCGCGGCGGCGGCGCCGTACCGGCTGGTCCTCCTCCTGGGCCCGCACCGGGAGTACGGCGGGCGTGGTGGTGGTCATGGCGGTCACCTCCGGTACTCCGCCGGCACGGCCCTGGCGGCGATGGACTCGAAGCGGTGGTCGAAGAGCGAGGAGACGTCGAACTTCTTGACGAAGCCGCCCTCCGCCAGCAGATCGGCGGTCTCCTGCTCCCACTTGACCGCCTCGCCCCAACTCGGCGGGAACAGCGGCTTGTTGGCGAGCTTGCTGATGCCTCTCGCCTGCGCGAGGGTCAGGTTCTGCGTCTTGACGTAGAACTCCTCGTTCCAGGCGTCGGGGTTCTCGTACGTCCAGACCTGGCCCTTGGCCCAGTACGGGATGTACGCGGCGACCGCGGCGGCCTTCGCGGGGTCGTCGAGTACGGAGGTCGGCGCCCACAGGAGGTTGAGGAGGTCGACGACGTCCGTGGTGATGGCGTGGGCGCCCTTGGACCCGTACTGCTGGAGATAGGCGGGCGCCTGCTGGTTGGCGAGCGGTGCGATGTCCACCTGGCCGGACTGCAGGGCGGTCAGGAACTGGTTGCTGGTCAGCGGCACGAGCTGGACGTCGTCGTACCCGAGGCCTGCCTTCTTCAACGCCCGCAGGAGTACGACACCTTGGGCCTGGCCCTGCGAGAAGGCGAGCTTCCTGCCCTTGAAGTCGGCGACCGACCGGATGTCGCTGCCGGGCTTGGTGGCGAAGAGGTAATTGGGCTTGCGGGTGATGTCGATCGCGACGATCTTCGCGTCGAAGCCCTGGTAGTGCGCCTGGATCGGCGGGATGCCCGCGTTGTTGGCGACGTCCAGGGACTTGGCGCGGAAAGCGTTGATCACGTCCGGTCCGGCGCCGATGTTCAACCAGCTCGATACGTTGAACGGCGGATCTCCCAGTTTGGCCAGTCTGAACTGGAGTTGCTGGGTGTTCTGATACGAGGCGATCTTAAGGCTCGTACCGGCCGGAACCTTGTCGGCGAGCGGCGCGGACGAGACGCCTTTGCTGTCGGCGACCGCACTGCTGCCTGCGCAGCCGCTCAGTCCTGCGACACCGGCCGCGGCACCGAGCAGTGAGGTGAGAAAGAGCCGTCGGTCGACACCCGGCAGCGTAGAAGAAGACATGGCGGTACTCCGTGAGTTTCAGAAGGAGAGAGTGCAGGCGGAATTCTGGGCAGGGCGGAGCCGGAGAAAGGAATTCACAGAATTCACGCAGGAAGAAATGAGCGCTTCACACGCGGCAACGTGTCAGCAACAAAGGGTGCGACAGCTCACGATCGGGCTCATGAGCACGATGTTCCCGGCCTGCCGTGATCCCTGTCAATATTCCGAGGTTCTGAATTAAATAGCGTCAGGTCAAGCGGCCAGCGGATCCCGGTAGAGCACGTCGAGGGCCACCGAACCGCCCGCCACCGCGAGCACCGAATCCGGGAAACTCGTCGGCACCACGGCAGCCGCACGCTCGTCGCCGACCCCTTCGCGCAACGCGTTCAGGCAGTCCTCCCGGTGAATGATCCCGACCTCCGTCACGACCACCGTCTCCGGATTGAGCACATCCAGCAGCAGCCGCGCCGCCCGCCCGATCACCCCCGCACGCTCCACCAGCAGCCGTACGGCCTCGGGATCGTCCGCGGCGGCCGCCGCGACCACATGCATGGGGTTCACGCCGTCGGTCACGCCCGCCTCCCGCGCCCGCCGGCACAGCGTCCGCTCGCTCAACTCGGCCTGCAGGCAGCCGGTCCGCCCGCAGGCGCAGGGCTCCGTGCCGCCCGGCACCGGCAGATGGGCGATGGCGCCCGCCTGGGAGCGGGGCCCGTGGTGCACCTCGTCATGGGTGGCGAACGCCGCGTCGACGACGTTGCCGACGAACAGATGCAGCATGCTCCCGCTGCCCCGCGCCCGCCCGAACAGCCGCTCCCCGTTGACCAACGCCCGCGCGTGGCCGTCCACATGGACCGGCAGCCCGGTGCGCTCGCCGAGCACCTCCCGCACCGCCACGTCCCGCCAGCCGAGCAGCGCATGCTCGACGACGGTGCCGGACTCCCGGTCCACCCAGCCGCCGACGGCCACCCCGACACCGAGCGCTCTGCAACGGGGGTTGCCGGCCAGTAGCGTCCCGAGGCCCTCGGCGGCCCGGGCCAGCACCCACCCCGGATCGGTGCGCTCGTGCTTCAGCTCGCGCCGCGCCACCACCCGGCCGCGCAGGTCGAGCAGCGCGACCGTGGTGTAGGGCACGGCCACATGGACCCCGCCGACCACGAACCGCGAATCGTCCAGGTCGACCGGAACATGCGGACGGCCCACCCCGTTCGAGCGCCGGGGCACGGCCGACTCGCGGATCAGGCCCAGTTCGGCGAAGCGGGCACAGTAGTCCGTCACCGAAGCGGGCGAAAGGCCGGTCAGCCGGGCGATGGTGCTGCGGGCCACCGGACCGTGCTCCAGCACGGACCGCAGCACGACGCTCGCGCTGGTGCGGCGGCGGGTGGAAGGGGACGCCAGGGGGGATGCCGTGGCAGAGGGCATGGGAGACCGTCCTCGGGAACGGGGCCGACACGTCTCGGAGGTGTGAGGCGCGCCGCGGCCCGCCTCACACCGGACGGCGACAGGTGGCAGCACCCTGGCGTCGCAGGTCGACATAGCGACGCGACGTGAAGTTCAGGGCCTGGGCAACCATGGCTCGAAGAGTAGGCCAGAAAAGGTGAATCCGGCCAGACCACTAGGATTCATTTGGTGAGACCCTACAGACCTGCCTGTGTCCTGCCAGGTGACCGCGGCCTCCCTGCCTCAGTGACCGGCATCACGCGAAACCCCGTGTAACCAGCACTATTTGTGCGGAGTCCACCAAGCCCGCGTTCCACCCTTTGTCGGCCGCTGACGGTGATCGGCTCAAGTCGGCTGGGATAGCGTCACCGTGTCCCAGCATGTCCCCGTCACCCGCGGAGTCCCCATGAGCACCGCCGCCACCGCCCGCCCCCGCGAGGTCCTCGCCGACCTCCTGCCCGCGTCCCGCGTCCGGGACGTGGCGCTCGTGCTCGGCGGCGCCGCGCTCACCGGCCTCGCGGCCCAGATCTCCGTCCCCGTCCCGGGCTCCCCGGTGCCGGTGACCGGCCAGACCTTCGCCGCGCTGCTGGTCGGCACGACGCTGGGCGCGAGCCGCGGCCTGGCGTCGCTCGTCCTGTACGCGCTGGCCGGTCTCGCCGGTGTGCCGTGGTTCGCCGGCGGCAGCTCCGGTGTCTCCGTCTCCTTCGGCTACGTACTCGGCATGCTCCTCGCATCCACCGTCGTGGGCGCCCTGGCCCGCCGCGGCGCCGACCGCTCCGTGCTGCGCATGGCGGGCACGATGCTGCTCGGCGAGGCGATCATCTACGCCGTCGGCGTCCCGTACCTGGCCTACGCCGCCGACATGTCCGCGTCCGCCGCGATCGCGGCCGGCCTCACCCCGTTCCTCATCGGCGACGCCCTGAAGGCGGCCCTGGCGATGGGCGTCACGCCCACCGCCTGGAAGCTCGCCGACAAGCGCTGACGCCTGGGCCGTTCAGGCGCTGACGTTGTAGTTCTCGCGGAAGAGGTTCGCCGGGTCGTACGACGACTTCAGCCCGGCGAGCCTCTTCAGCGTTGCGGTGTCGTACAGCCCGTCGGTCCGGTCGCCCGCGCCGAAGGCGAAGTTGAGCGCACGGCCGATCGTGACCGGGGCGAGCAGTGCGAACGCCGGATCCAGCACGGCGCGAGCCGCGTCCCGGTCGCCCACCGACAACAGCCGCACGAGGAAACGCCCTTCGCGATAGGGCACCGAGTTCGGCGCGGGCCGGGCGAGAGCCCCGCCCAGATGGCTGATCTGCAGGACGCACATCGGACCACCCGCATCCGGCCCGGTGGCGGCGAGCAACGCGCCGCCCACCTCGACGTCCAGCCCGCTCAGCACCGCGCTGTCCCCGTAGTACGCGTGCGGGAGATCCGGGTCGCTGTGGATGGTGCGGCTCTCGGCGTACGGCATCTCGCGCAGGGAGTCGGCGAGCACGGGCCCCGACTCGCGGAGCGGAGCGACGAGTTGATCACCGTCGGTGCCGGTGTACGCGACGCGCACGGAGACGACGTACCGGCCGCGCAGATGCGGTGGCAACGCCGGGATGTCCGGATACGGTACGGCCGCCAAGGACGAGGTCAGCCCGTCGGGCACGGTCCGCGTCCACTCCTCGTACGCCCGCAGCACGGCCGCCGGGTCGACCTCGCGTCCGTCGAACGCGAGCGAGCCGCCGTAGAGCGTCCGCACGGGTACGAGGCCGATCTCCAGCTCGGTGACGACGCCGAAGTTGTGGCCGCCGCCGAGCAGCGCCCAGTGCAGGTCGGGGTCGGACTCCCGGGTCACCTGGTGCAGCCGGCCGTCGGCGGTGACGAGGTCCAGGGAGCGTACGTGGTCGGCCGCGTACCCGAACTCCCTGGCCAGGATGCCCAGGCCGCCGCCCAGTGTGTAGGACACGGCGCCGACGCTCGGCGCGGAGCCGTTGAGCGGGGCCAGTCCGTACGGCTCGGCGGCCGCCACGACCTGCCCCCAGCGGACACCCGCCTGGAGGCGCACGGTGCGGGCCCCGGGGTCGACGGCCACCCGGTCCATCCGCTTCGTCGTCACCAGCACTCCGCCCTCGCAGGCGCCGGGCAGCCCGTGTCCGGTGGCCTGGACGCCGGCAGACAGGCCGTGGTCGGCCGCGTACCGTACGGCGGCGATCACGTCGTCGGCCGAGGAGGCGGCGAAGACGACGGAGGGCCGGTGGGTGAACCCGGTCTGGAAACCGGCGAGTTCGTCGTCGTAGCCGGGATCGCCGGGACGGAGGACGAGCAGGTCGGTGGTGCGGTCGGCGAAGTTCATGAAACGCATGGTGCCCGCATAACCTGACAAGTCCCGTCAGGTTATGCGGGCGGCGTGGCGGCCGCTGTGCCCGAGGGGCGTTCAGCCGCGCAGCCCCTGCCGGGTCGGGCGCCGGGAGGACCACCAAAGCCCCGCCGCACCGGCCGCGATCAGCGACGCGCCGGCCGCGCCCAGCGGCAGGACATCGCGCCCGACACCGGTCTTGGGCAGCTCCTTGCTGCCGCCCGGGGCCACCGGTTTGTTGTCGGTGCCGAGGAGCAGCGGGGTGGCCGGGGCGTTCGGCGAGGGGTTGGTGGTACCGAACGGAACCGGTCCCTGCTGCCAGTACGTCTTCTTCCCGTCACCGGACTGCACGGGCAGGCAGATCCTGCCGGCCTTGCGCAGGTCGTATGTGGCGTCGACGGCGAAGGACTTCGACTTGCCGGCCGCGAGATTGTCGACCGGGCACGAGAAACCGCTGTTCGAGCCGGCCGGAAGATTCTTTCCGGCAACCTGGGAGCAGCCTTGGACACTCTTGACGGTGAGGCCGTCGAAACCGACGACCAGAAGCTGGATCTTTCCGCTGTCCTTGGTCCCCCCGTTCTTGACCGTGGCGGTGATCGCCGTCTTTTGCGAACCATTGTCGACCGAGATCCTGGAGGGCAGGAGCGTGGTCAGCCTTACACCTGCCGGCGCCTCGTCGACGGCCTTTCCCCCCTTGTTGCTGCCGGGGCCCTGGTCGTCCGCGCTGGCGGTGAAGGAAAGGATCATCACCGCCGAAAAAGATGCCGTGACCAGCGATCCCGCGATGGTCGTCGTGCGACGAGAACTCATGTTCACATCCCCCTTGGCTGCGCCTGAATTCGCAGTACTTGAAGAGCTACCACAAGATTTCTCCGCACTATGCTGGTACGCCGTGAAGTGTGACCATTGTGTTTCGGTCGGGGCGCGGTTGAGACAGTCGCGGTAGTTGAGGGAATTTCGGTGGCTGAGGGGGTGCAGCGGATTGCCGGGAAATGCGAGGAGTGGCGGAGTTCCAGGGCTACTGGTGACGGGGCGCTATCGGCTGGTCGAAAGCATCGGCCAGGGAGGAATGGGGCGGGTGTGGCGGGCCGCCGACGAGATGCTCGACCGCCCGGTCGCCGTCAAGGAGATGCGTATCGACGGCCTGGACGCGGAGGACACCCGAACCCGCCGGGAACGCACACTTCGGGAGGCCAGGGCCACCGCCCGGATCGACCATCCCAATGTCGTGCGGGTCTACGACGTCGTCGACGAGGGCGAACGCCTGTGGATCGTCATGGAGTTGGTCGTCGGCTGCTCCCTCGAACGGATCATGGTGGAGGAGGGGCCGCTGGGGCCGGGTGAGACGGCACGGATCGGGCTCGGTCTGGTGGCGGCGCTGCGCCAGGTGCACGCACGCGGTGTCCTGCACCGGGACATCAAACCGGGGAACGTCCTGGTGGAGGGCAGCGGCCGGCGCATCGTCCTCACCGACTTCGGCATCGCCGCGATCCAGGACGCCAAGGCGCTCACCATGGTCGGCATGCTCGTCGGCTCCCCCGACTACATGGCCCCCGAACGCATCTCCGGCCGCCCCCAGGGCCCGCCGTCCGACGTGTGGTCCCTGGGCGCGACGCTCTGCGCGGCCCTGGGCGGGCGCTCCCCCTTCTCCCGCGACACGACCCTGGCCACACTGCACGCGGTCCTCTACGAGGAGCCCGAACTCCCCGCCGCGGCAGGCCCCCTGCGCGGCGTCCTGGCCGCCCTCCTGGAGAAGGAGCCCTCGGTCCGCCCGTCCCTGCCCGACCTGGAGGAGGCCCTGCGCCCGGTCGCGTTCCCGGCCCCCACCCCGACTCTTCCCGTGCGCGGGGGAGAGGGCCATGGTGCGGAGCAGGAGGCGCGCGGGGCGGGTGCGGAGGCCGCTCAACCGGCCGACGAGGAAGAGCAGCCGTCCGAGTCCCAGGAGCCACCGGCGGCCGGACCGCCCGAGGGCGCCGAGCCGAGCCCGGCGGATGCGCCTGCGGCCCGAGCGGCGAGGGACGCCGAAACCGAGCCTGAGCCTGCGGGCGGGTCCGAGGAACTCGCCGGCGTCGACACGTCCCAGCAACTCGCCGGCGTCGACGCGTCCCAGCAACTCGCCGGCGTCGACGCGTCCGGCTCGACGGAGCAGGCCGCGACCATCCGCCGGGCCCCGGACGACACGCCCACCCCCGCTCATCTGGACACCCGTCCCGTACCCACCGCACCCGACCCCAGGCGGCCCGCACCCGCCCCCGTCGAGGACGCGGTACCGCAAGGACAGCCGGACACCCACGACTTCAGCCGAGGCCGCGCCCCGGCCCCGGGCACCACCCACGAGTCCTCGCACAACCACACGGCAACTCCTCCCGCACCGTCGGTACCCGCCCAGCCCCCCAACGCCTCCACCGAAGTCCCCTCCGAGCTGCGCTCGCAGGCCCGCTCCGAGACCCCGTCCGCCAACTCCGCGCCCCCCGCACCCCAGCGGTCCGGCGTCTCACTCACCCGTCCCCACAAGGCCACCGAGCGGCCCCCCGCGCAGCGGAACGGCTACGCCCCCGCAGCAGTCGGCATCCCGAGCGCCCAGCAGGCCCCGGTCCCAAACACGCAGCAGGCCCCGGACCCAGGCGCCCGACAAGGCCCGCCTCGCGGCCTTCAACAAGGTCCGCCTCCCGGCCTTGCTGAAGGCCCGCACCCGGGCCCGCAGCGGGGCTTGCACCCCCTGCGCGCCCCCCAAAGCGAAGTACTCCCTCACCGAAGCCGCCGCCCTGCCGTACTCGTGGCCGCCGTAGGGCTGCTGGCGGTCGGTGCCGTCGTCGCCGTACTCCTCCTGACGAACCCGGGATCGCCCGGCGGCGAGCACGCAGGCTCCTCCACCTCGCCGACGACGTCCGCCACCACACCCCCCGGCAGCCCGTCGCCCACGGTGGAAGGCACGTCCAGGCCGCAGAGCCTGCCCCCGGGTACGCGCCGGGAGGCCGGAGGGTTCGCGTGGGCGCCGCCGCAGGGCTGGCGGCGGGATCTCAAGACGGGAGCGGAGGTGCACTACACGTCCCCCGACGGCACACAGGAGCTCGTGGCCAAGTCGTCCCTGGCCCGCGGCGACCTGATGGAGACCTGGCAGAGGTCGGAGCAGGACGCCCACCAGGGCCAGGGCTACCGGAAGATCCGCCTGGAGAAGACGACGTTCCGTGGCAACCCGGCAGTGGTCTGGGAGTACACCTTCACCCTGAAGGGCACCCCCTGGCACGCCCGGCTGCTGGGCTTCGACAAGGACGGGAAGTCGTACCAGATCAGCACCTGGTACCGGCCGGAGACCGAACCCCAGGCCCTCACGACCTACGACGAGGTCAAGGACAGCTTCACGGTGCTGTGAGCGTGCGTGAGCGTGCGAAAGGGGCCCGCGGCGCTCACCGCGGGCCCCTCATCCAGCACACGACACCGTTGGCGTCAGCCGGCCTTGACCTTGTCCTGAACCTCCGCCGAGGAAGCGCTCGCGACGACCTCCCGGCCGCCCCCACGGACCTTCTCCTTCGCCACGGCGACGACAAGAACGACCGCCGCGACGAGCAGCGACAGCAGTACGGTCTCGCGCCCGTCGTGCTCCGTGTCCGTGAGCATGTAACCGAGCACGAACACGATCAGCGCGGCCGTCGCCCAGGTCAGATACGGGTACAGCCACATCTTCACGACCAGCTTCTCCGGCGCCTCGGCCTGGATGATCTTCCGCAGGCGCAGCTGCGAGAAGCAGATGACCAGCCACACGAACAGGGCCACCGCACCACTGGAGTTGACCATGAAGAGGAAGACGGAGTCCGGGAACCTGTAGTTGAAGAACACGGCGACGAACCCGAAGACGACGGACGCGACGATCGCGGCCATCGGCACGCCCCGCGAGGTCGTCCTGGCGAACGCCTTCGGCGCGTCTCCCCGCTCACCGAGCGAGAAGGCCATGCGGGAGGCCGTGTACAGACCCGAGTTGAGACAGGACAGCACCGACGTCAGCACGATGAAGTTCATGATCTGACCGGCGTGCGCGATACCGAGGGAGTCGAGGGCCGCGACGTAGGAGCCCTGCTTCTTGATCGACGGGTCGTTCCACGGCAGCAGGGTCACGACGACGAAGATCGAGCCCAGGTAGAAGACCCCGATACGCCAGATGATGCTGTTCGTGGACTTGGTGACGGCCCGCTGCGGGTCCTCCGACTCACCCGCCGCCAGCGTGGCGATCTCACTGCCCATGAAGGAGAAGACGACCAGCAGGACGCCGGTGAGAACCGCCCCGGGCCCGTGGGGCAGGAAGCCGCCGTGGCCGGTGAGGTTGCTCAGGCCGGCCTTGTCGCTGTCGACGCCCGGCAGCACACCGAAGACCGCGAGCCCGCCGACCACGATGAACGCACCGATCGCGACGACCTTGATCCCGGCGAACCAGAACTCGAACTCGCCGTAGGAACCGACCGAGACGAGGTTGGTGGCGGTCAGTACCGCCATAACGATCAGTGCCCAGCCCCACTGCGGAACGGCCGGCACCCACTGCGCCAGGATCTTGGCCCCGGCGGTGGCCTCCACCGCGAGCACCACGACCCAGAAGAACCAGTAGAGCCAGCCGATGGAGAACCCGGCCCAGCGGCCGAGCGCCCGGTCGGCGTGCGCCGAGAACGAGCCGGAGGTCGGGTTGGCGGCGGACATCTCGCCGAGCATGCGCATCACGAGAACGACGAGCGTGCCGACGACGGCGTACGACAGGAGGATGCCGGGTCCTGCGGTGGCGATACCGGAGCCGGAGCCGACGAAGAGGCCGGCGCCGATGACGCCACCGATGGCGATCATCGACAGATGGCGGTTCTTCAATCCGGCCTGGAGACCAGTCATGGGGAATTTCCTTTGCGCCGGGTGAGCGGTCCCGTACGGGTCGCGTACGAGCTGGTCCAGTGAAACGGAGGTAATGGAATCCGTGAACCTCTGAATCCATATCGTTACTTGAGGTTTCCTTGAGGTTCCATAGTCAGATCGACTCGATCGGGCCCTCTTCCGTCCCGCCCGACACCCGAGGCTGCCGCCCGGAAACAGCCATGTCACACTCGGAACCATGCGCGTGTATCTCGGCTCCGACCATGCGGGCTTCGAACTCAAGAACCACCTCGTCGAGTGGCTCAAGGCGGCAGGCCACGACGCCGTCGACTGCGGCCCCCTCATCTACGACGCCCAGGACGACTACCCGCCCTTCTGCCTCCGCGCCGCGGAGCGGACGGCCGCGGACCCCGACTCCCTCGGCATCGTGATCGGCGGCTCCGGCAACGGCGAGCAGATCGCCGCGAACAAGGTCAAGGGCGTCCGCGCGGCCCTCGCCTGGAGCGAGGAGACCGCGTCCCTCGGCCGCCAGCACAACAACGCCAACGTCGTGGCGGTGGGCGCGCGCATGCACACACAGGAAGAGGCGACGAAGTTCGTCGAGACCTTCCTGGCCACCCCGTTCTCCGAGGACGACCGGCACATCCGCCGCATCGACATGCTCGCCGACTACGAATCCACAGGCGACCTGCCGCCCATCCCGGCGCACCACCCGCAGCAGTAGTTTTCTCGGCCCGGCCGGGGTTGAGCTTCATCCCGTCCGGCGTACGAGTTTTTCGGCCCGTCCGCGTTTGAGGACGAGGCCGTTCAGGCCGATCGGGGGTCCAGGGGGCGGAGCCCCCTGGCGGGGCCGAAGGGGCAGCGCCCCAGGGGACACCCACGGACGAACAGGAGCCACCGTGCCGGAGGGGCACACGATCCATCGCCTGGCCAAGGACTACGCCAAGAAATTCCTCGGCACCCACCCCCGCGCCACCAGCCCCCAGGGCAAGTTCTCAGACGCCGCAGAACTCCTCACCGGCGCCGAACTGACCCACACCGAAGCCCACGGCAAACACCTCTTCCTCGGCTTCCGCGACACCGACTGGGTCCATATCCACCTCGGCCTCTTCGGCAAGGTCGCCTTCGGTGACGCCCCGGCGCCCCCGCCCACGGACACCGTCCGCCTCCGCCTCGCGAACAACACGTCGTACGTCGACCTGCGCGGCCCCACGACCTGCGCCCTGATCACGGACCCCGAGAAGCACGCGATACACGACCGCCTCGGCCCCGACCCTCTGCGCGAGGACGCCGACCCGCGGTCGGCGTACCGCAGGATCTCCCGCAGCCGTACGACGATCGCCGCCCTCCTCATGGACCAGAAGGTGATCGCCGGCGTGGGCAACGTCTACCGCGCCGAGGTCCTCTTCCGGCACCACATCGACCCCTACCGCGCCGGCAAGGACGTCACCCCGGCCGAATGGGACGCGATCTGGACCGACCTCGTCCACCTCATGCACGAGGGCGTCCGCAACAACCGCATCGACACGGTCCGCCCGGAACACACCCCGGAGGCCATGGGCCGCCCGCCGCGCGTCGACGACCACGGCGGCGAGGTGTACGTCTACCGCCGGGCCACCCAGCCCTGCCACCTCTGCGGCGGCGAGATCCGCACCGCCGGCCTCGCCGCCCGCAACCTGTTCTGGTGCCCGGCCTGCCAGCAGGCCTGACGGCCGGTCAGAACCCGTGCGCCAGCCACGGCGCCACCGTCGACCCGAAAGCGACCGACACCTCACCGAGCGCACCCTGCCTCAGCTCCCGCACCCGCCCGGCCGCGGCGAGCGCGTCCAGGCTCACGCCGCCCAGGTACGCCGACCCCAACTCCCTTACGGACAGGGCGAGATCGGCGGCATCTTCCGTACGCATGCAGGACGCGCCCTTCGGGTCACCGGTCAGCCGCCAACGCCCGCTGTTCCAGGGGCAGAACGCGTCCTCGACCTCCAGCACCACGTCCACCGGCGTCTGGTAGGTCCGCGCTTCCAGGGCCGCCCCGACGTCCACCAGCCGTACGTGCAGCGAGTCCCGGACCAGCAGCGAGCAGCGCCGGATGTCGGAGACCAGGTGCTGCCACGGCTCGTCCAGGGGCCGCCGCCGCGCGTCGATCTTCGACGTCAGGTCGATCTCGAACAGGAACCGCCACAGCGCCGCGTGCGCAGCCGGGTCCAGCGCGTCCACGTCCTGTACGACGACCGTGCCCTTGGGGCCCGCCGCCTCCCAGTCCCCCTTGATCCGGAACCGCGCGTACCCGACGACCTCCCCGCCCCGCTCCGCCAGCACGCACTGCAGCGGCGACGCACCGCCCCGCTCGCTCTCCGGATCGAGCAGCCACAGCCGCTCCCAGCCCGGAATCCGCGCCACCATCCCCGGCCGCCGCGACACCAGTTGCGCGTACACCGCCTCGCACGCGTCGAGTACGTCGGCCGGCGCGGCGTACCGCAGCCGCACGTCCTCCGTGCCGGGCGGCACGGACAGCCGTACGCGTGCCGTGTCGATCTCGGCGTTGACGTGGTACGACCCGACGCCGTACCCGAACCGCCCGTAGATCACGGGCTCGGAGGCCGTCAGCACCGCCAGCGGCTCGCCCCAGGACCGTACGTCGTCCAACTGGCGCCGCATCATGGACGTCAGCATCCCGCGCCGCCGGTGTGTGGCGGCCACGCTCACCATCGTGACGCCCGCGGCCGGCACCGCGGCCCCGCCGGGCACGGTCAGCCGGAAGGAGAACGCACCGGCCGTCCCCACGCACACACCACCGTCCCAGGCGCCGAGGGAACGGTCCGTCTCGGTGAGCTCACGCCACAGCGCCCGCTCCTCGGCCGACTCCGGAACCCCGCCGAAGGCGCGGACCAGATTGTCGTACCACTCGTCCCAGTCCTCCCGGCGCAGCACGCGCAAGTCATTCCCCATGAACCATGCCTACCAGGGCATTGCGGGACGAGCGAGGGAATTTCGCCTTGGCGGACCCGCAACGGCTTTCTGTGAAGTTCACTGTGAAGTTGAACCTCGGACGGGGGACAAGTGGGACCTCCCGTGCCAAGCAGCTGGTCCGATGGATAGGGTCCCGAACTAATGGCAGCAGGACGAGAGCGGCGCGCGGCAGCCGAGACGTTCACGGCCCGGTTGAAGATGGCGTGGCACCGGGTCCGCGTCGGCCTGCGCAGAAGCGCCGTGGACTACTTCCGCGGGGACGGCTCTGACTGGGTCGCGCTCGCCGGTCTGCTCCTCACCGTCCCGCTGATCGCGGTCGTCACCCTCGCCAACTCGGTGTGGTGCTCCCCGGCCGTCCTGGTCCTGCCGATCGTCGCGGGCGGCCTGCTGCTGCGCCCCGCGAGCCTGCTCGGTCTGTACGCGGCCGCGGCCACGGCGCTGATCGTGGAGTCGGTGAAACTGGGGCCCTACACGGAGGGCCCTTCCCGTGTCACCCCCGGCGTCGTGCTGGTGGTGGCCGCATGCGGCTTCTTCGGTCTGCTCATCGCCCAGTTCCGCAGCCGGGTCGGTGTGCCCTGGCGGCGCGGCGGCACGATGCTCTTCGACCTGCGCGAACGCATCCGGGTGCAGAGCAAGCTGCCGACGCTGCCGATGGGCTGGCACCGCGAGATGGCGCTGCGCCCGGCGGGCGGCCAGTCCTTCTCGGGCGACTTCGTGGTCGCGGCGCGTACCAACGGAGGCCGCACCATGGAGGTTGTCCTGACGGACGTGTCCGGGAAGGGCATGGACGCGGGTTCGCGCGCCCTGCTCCTGTCGGGGGCCTTCGGCGGCCTTCTCGGCTCCCTGCCCCCGCACGCGTTCCTCCCGGCGGCCAACGGCTATCTGCTCCGCCAGGACTGGGACGAGGGTTTCGCGACCTCGATCCACCTGGTCCTCGACCTCGACTCCGGCGACTACGAGCTCTACTCCGCGGGCCATCCGCCGGGTCTCCAGCTCAGCGCGGGCAGCGGCCGCTGGGAGGAGAAGGCGGCCGAGGGCCCGCTCCTGGGTGTGTACGACGGCGCGCAGTTCGACCCCGTGAAGGGCTCGCTCCGCCCCGGTGACGTGTTGATGCTGTTCACGGACGGCCTGGTGGAGACCTCCGACCGGGACATCGTCGAGGGCATCGACCGCCTCACGGGCGAGGCCGACCGCTACGTCGCCGGCGGCTTCCACGGCGCCGCCTGGCACCTCATCGAGGCGGTCGCGAGGGACGTGAACGACGACCGGGCCCTGCTGCTGATCTGCCGGGAGGGCCCGACGGCGATCTCCCAGCCACCGACACCGGGTTGAGCCGATGACCGAAACCCCTCGCAGGCCGATGACGCTCGCCGAAGTCGAGGCCACCGCCCGTGCCGCCCACGAAGGCCAGACGGACAAGGCGGGACGACCCTACGCCGAGCACCTCCGGGCCGTCGCGGAAGGCGTACGCGCACGTGGCGGCGACGACGAACAGATCGCTGCGGCCTGGCTGCACGACGCCGTCGAGGACGACGCCCTGTCCGAGCAATGGCTGGAAGAGGCCTCCCTGACCCGCCGCACGAAGAACATCGTCCTCGCGGTCACCAAGCGCGCGGGGGAGGGCCCGGAAGCGTACGCCGAACGGATCCTGTCCACGCCGGGCGCCCTCCTGGTGAAAGAAGCGGACCTGGCCCACAACGCGGACCCGGCCCGCCTGGCCCGCCTCACCGACGGGCCCACCCGCGAAAGACTGACCGAGAAGTACACCCACATGCGCGCACTTCTCGGCCTACGTCAGCAGTAGCGGCTTCTGAGGGGCGCGGGGCTGCATCGATATGCGGCTCCGCCGCGGGGCGCGATCAACCACGGTGAACCCGCGGACGCCGGACGACATAGCGCGGCAAATCTTCAGGCGTTGGCCATCTCGCGCTTGCCCGCTGCCTCGCGCCCCCGCGTCCCCTCCGTCGCATCCAGCTTGAAAGCCCACCTCATCTCGGGCTCCATGACGCCCTTGAACACCCGCCGCACCGGCGGAGTGCACAGCAACGTGACGGCACCGGCAAAAACCACCGTCACAAAGACCTCCCCCAACGGCCGGTGCAACCACTTCGGCTCGAACCAGCCGTAGAAGTCCCCGGCCTTCACCAGGAACCCGTGCAGCAGATAGCCGTAGAGCGTGCCCGCGCCCAGCGCCGTGAACCACATCTTCCGGCGTGGCACCCAGGCGAAGAAGCAGGCGGTCAACAGCAGCGAGCAGCCGAACAGGGCGAGCACCATGACCGGCCCGGTCCACCACGGCGCGGCCAGCTCCTGGGCGGCGTCCCGGTGGTAGAACCACGCGGTGTTCATGCGCGGCACCGCCCACCAGCCGACGGCCAGCGCGGTCGCGAAGACCGGAACCGCCAGGATCCGCATCTTCCGTGTGCGCACCCTCTGGAAGTGCTCGGGCTTCATGCACAGGCCCAGCACGAAGTACGGCAGGAACTGAAGGACGCGCTGGAGGTCGAGGTCGTTGCCGATCTCCGGCGAGACCGACCCGAACATCGCGATACCGAGCGCGACGGGCAGGGGCCGGCGCAGGGTCTTCCACAGCGGCGTCGTCAGACGCCAGATGAACAGGGCGATCAGGAACCAGGTGAGGTACCAGGGGTCGAGCAGACTGACCGTCATGCTCGGGTCGTGGTCGCCGTAGCGCTTGAAGAGGCTGTACGCGGTCTCGAAGACGATGTACGGCACGAGGACGCCGGTGACCAGACGTCTGAGGCGGTCGGCGCGCATGTCGAAACTGCGCGAGAAGTAGCCGGAGATGATGATGAACGCCGGCATGTGGAAGCAGTACACGACCGTGTACGCGGCCTCCAGGGTGCGGCTGCCACCCTTCAGGGGCTCCCAGGAGTGGCCCATCGCCACCAGCAGGATCGCCAGGTACTTCGCGTTGTCGAAGAACGAGTCGCGTTGTTTGCCGGGTTTGGGGGGATTGTTCTGCTGTTCCTGCGGTGAGCGAGGAGTCGGCACCTCCGACGTCGGCGACTGTGCCGGAGGGAGCGGCGCTCTGTTCTGGCCGTGCGGTTGCAACGAGTTCGTCACAGACGCTCCCCCCGGAAACGGGGAGAGGCGATCCCGGACCTCGCTGCGCGTGCGGGGGACGAGGCAGCGTGAAACATCTGAGGCACCCTAGCGTCGTCTGTGGGTTTTCGTAAAACTCCCCACGTTGTGCGTGCCAATTGGCTTCGAGTACCCGCGATTAAGGGAGGTTGACGACCTCGTGGAGGTGTCGGTCAACGCACCATTACATGTCCTGGTTGTTGCGAATCGTCCCGACTAAACGGGGCATATGACCAGGGGGCGACAGCAGTGGAATGTCTGCTTCATTGGCCTTTCGGGGGGCGGGTGTTGGCGGCTTTGCCGTTCCCGTGACAACAATTCGAAATACCTGCGAACACGTTGTGTGGACATGGAAACGATCCCGTTGAATTCCCTGTGCGGGTGCACCGTCGAATCGCTGTACGGGAGACGGGCGTTGGGGCACTCGTACGGGGCGCGCCCGCGTGGCTGGGGCAAAGGTCCGGCACAGGTGTGACCGACGATGCCTCACCTGTCGCATACCGGGGCCCCGTTGGTGGCACGATGGTTCTGGCGGGGGTGCGCGGGGCTGGCACCCCCGGGCCGGGAGAGCGGACCGACCGAGGGTGTGTGATCAGTTGTGGCCATTTCACTGTCAGTGGTGCTGCTGTTGGCGATCATCCTGGTGGTGTTGATCAGGGGAGGCTCGATCAAGGCCGGCCCGGCGATCGTCGCGGTGCTCTTCGGCTTCTTCCTCGCATCGACCGGCATGGCCCCGTCGATCAACCGGTTCCTCAACTCGATAGCGGAGACCATCAACTCGATCAACTTCTGATCCGGTACCGATCCGGGCAGATGCTCCGCCCACAGGGGGCGCGGAAGCCGCCACGCCGCGCCCGCGGGCGACCACGCTCTGCCACCGGACGCGACGGGTGCCGGAAACGATCAGGGCCGGGCCGGAGGATGTTCCTCCGGCCCGGCCCTGACGCGTAGAGAGCGGGCGACGGGAATCGAACCCGCGTAGCTAGTTTGGAAGACTAGGGCTCTACCATTGAGCTACGCCCGCACAGCACGCGCCGCAGGTCAGCTGACCGCGGCACAGAAGGCATCGTAGCGGGTCGGCCCCCCTCGGCGCACACCCCGTAAATGCGGCAGCCGCACTGCCTGCGGGCATGTACCCTACGTGTCGCACCTGACGGGGTGTGGCGCAGCTTGGTAGCGCGTCCGCTTTGGGAGCGGAAGGCCGTGGGTTCAAATCCCGCCACCCCGACCACCGACCGGTCAACACCGGTCACCCCGGGCGATCACCTCGCATGATCGCCTTTGGGGCGTTCAGTCGCTGCGGTTACTATGCAAGCTGCGCGCCCGTGTGTCTCATCCACAGGAATCCACTGGACCACCACTGGAGATCCTTCGGACGTCCTCCGGGCGGCCAAATCCGCCGGAACCAGTCTGGCTCCGGCAGAAACCAAGAAGTCAGCCACAAGGAGACCGAACCGTGAAGAGCGCCGTGGAGACCCTGAACCCGACTCGGGTTCGGCTCACTGTCGAGGTGCCCTTCGAGGAGCTCAAGGACAGCCTCGACGCGGCGTACAAGAAGATCAACCAGCAGGTCACGGTGAAGGGCTTCCGGAAGGGCAAGATCCCGGCGCGCGTCATCGACCAGCGGTTCGGCCGCGGTGCGGTCCTGGAGGAGGCGGTCAACGACGCGCTTCCGAAGTTCTACACCGAGGCGGTCAACGAGGCCGACCTGAACGTCCTCGGCCAGCCCGAGGTCGACATCACGGAGCTGAAGGACGGCGAGACGCTGAACTTCACCGCCGAGGTCGACGTCCGTCCCGCCCTCGAGATCCCGGACTACTCCGGCATCGAGGTCGAGGTCGACGCCGTCGAGGTCACCGACGAGGACGTGGAGAAGTCGGTCGAGCAGCTCCGCGAGCGCTTCGCCTCGACCTCCCCGGTCGAGCGCGCCGCCGAGGACGGCGACGTCGTCACCATCGACCTGGAGGCCAAGGTCGAGGGCGAGGTCCTGGAGGACGGCGTCGCCAGCGGCGTCTCCTACACGATCGGTTCCGGCGAGCTGCTCGACGGCATCGACGACGCCGTGAAGGGCCTGGAGGCCGGTGGCGAGGCCACCTTCACCTCCGAGCTCAAGGGCGGCTCCGCGGCCGGCAAGGAGGCCGAGGTCACCGTCAAGGTCACCCAGGTCGCCGCCCGCGAGCTGCCCGAGCTGGACGACGAGTTCGCGCAGCTCGCCTCCGAGTTCGACACCCTCGACGAGCTCAAGGCGGACAGCCGCAAGCGCCTCGAGAACATGAAGCAGTACGACCAGGCCACGCAGGCCCAGGAGCGCGTCCTGGAGAAGCTGCTTGAGCTGGTCGAGGTCCCGGTCCCCGAGAAGCTGCTCGAGGACGAGATCAACACCCGTAAGCACAACCTGGAGCACCACCAGCTCGGCCAGATGGGCCTCGACCTCGAGAAGTACCTCGAGATCCAGGGCAAGACGGTCGAGGAGTTCGACGCCGAGACCAAGGAAGCGGCGGTCAAGGGCATCAAGACCCAGTTCGTCCTCGACGAGCTGGTCAAGCAGGAGAAGCTCAACGTCAACCAGGAGGAGCTCACCGAGCACCTCATGCGGCGCGCGGCCTCCTCCGGCATGTCCCCCGACCAGTTCGCCCAGGCCGTCGTCGAGGGCGGCCAGGTTCCGCTCCTGGTCGGCGAGGTCGCCCGCGGCAAGGCCCTCGCGGTCGTCGTCGAGGCCGCCACGGTCAAGGACACGAACGGCGAGGTCATCGACCTCGACGACGAGGACGAGGTCGAGACGGCCGCCGAGGTCGCAGCCGAGGCCACGGAGGCCGACGCCACCGAGGCCGACGAGGAGAAGACCGAGGGCTGACGCCCACGGCGCCTCTGACGGACGTATGACGGGCCCCTGGGGACAACCCAGGGGCCCGTTCCGTTCGGGGCGAGGGCGGCTCGGCCTGAAGGGGCGCGGGGCTGTGTCGATCTGCGGCTCCGCCGCGGGGCGCGAGCGACCACGCACAACCGGCGGCCGCCCGCCCGCCGACGAGTTACGGCGAGTTACGGCGAGTAGGCACCGGCCCCACTGCCGGAGGCTCTACGCCCCCGGCGAACACCCCCCTTCGCGGGATTCCCCGAAGGGACCCGCGCGTTAGGGTCCATGAATACGGGGGCAGGGAACTCCGCGAAACCGCCGGAGGCCCCCGCAGGGATACGTGAGACGGCCCGGCGCCGTCGTAAGACGAGCAGGTGGATACGTGACGAATCTGATGCCCTCCGCCGCCGGCGAGCCTGCCATCGGTGGTGGCCTCGGCGACCAGGTCTACAACCGGCTGCTTGGCGAGCGGATCATCTTCCTCGGCCAGCCGGTCGACGACGACATCGCTAACAAGATCACCGCGCAGCTGCTGCTCCTTGCCGCGGCTGACCCTGACAAGGACATCAACCTCTACATCAACAGCCCGGGCGGCTCGATCACGGCCGGCATGGCGATCTACGACACCATGCAGTTCATCAAGAACGACGTGATGACGATCGCGATGGGCCTCGCCGCTTCCATGGGCCAGTTCCTGCTCAGCGCGGGCACCCCGGGCAAGCGGTTCGCCCTCCCGAACGCCGAGATCCTGATCCACCAGCCCTCCGCGGGTCTGGCCGGTTCGGCCTCCGACATCAAGATCCACGCCGAGCGGCTGCTGCACACCAAGAAGCGCATGGCCGAGCTCACGGCCCAGCACACCGGCCAGACCGTCGAGCAGGTCACCCGTGACTCGGACCGCGACCGCTGGTTCGACCCCGAGGAGGCCAAGGCGTACGGCCTCATCGACGACGTCATCACCACGGCTGCCGGTATCCCGGGCGGCGGCGGCACCACCGGGGCCTGAGGCCCCAGGAAAGCCCCCAGCCGACCGCCTCAGCCCCTAGGAGACAGACAGTGAACGACTTCCCCGGCAGCAGCCTGTACGACCGCACAAGCGCCGAGTACACGGGTCCCACGGCGGAGTCCCGTTATGTGATCCCGCGCTTCGTCGAGCGCACCTCGCAGGGCATCCGCGAGTACGACCCGTACGCGAAGCTCTTCGAGGAGCGTGTGATCTTCCTCGGCGTGCAGATCGACGACGCCTCCGCCAACGACGTCATGGCGCAGCTGCTGTGCCTGGAGTCGATGGATCCCGACCGGGACATCTCGGTCTACATCAACAGCCCCGGCGGCTCCTTCACGGCGCTGACGGCCATCTACGACACGATGCAGTTCGTGAAGCCGGACATCCAGACGGTCTGCATGGGCCAGGCGGCCTCCGCCGCGGCCGTCCTGCTGGCCGCCGGTTCGCCGGGCAAGCGCATGGCGCTGCCGAACGCGCGCGTGCTGATCCACCAGCCGTACAGCGAGACGGGCCGTGGTCAGGTCTCCGACCTGGAGATCGCCGCCAACGAGATCCTCCGGATGCGCTCGCAGCTGGAGGAGATGCTGGCCAAGCACTCGACGACGCCGATCGAGAAGATCCGCGAGGACATCGAGCGCGACAAGATCCTCACGGCCGAGGACGCGCTGTCGTACGGCCTGATCGACCAGATCATCTCCACCCGGAAGATGAACAACGCCGCCGTCCGCTAGTCGGAGGCTGTATCGTCTGCCGCCCCTTGGCACGGTAAGTGGGCTTTGACACGCTGCACGTCAAAGTGAACCGCGCCAAGGGGGGCCCGGACGGGGGGCCCGGCAAGGTACCGTCGGAATAAGGCAGCACCAGGAGCCGCTGGATCCAGGCGTCTCCCAGGCGAAGGGGAAGCACACCGTGGCACGCATCGGTGACGGCGGCGATCTGCTCAAGTGCTCGTTCTGCGGCAAGAGCCAGAAGCAGGTCAAGAAGCTCATCGCAGGGCCTGGTGTGTACATCTGCGACGAGTGCATCGACCTCTGCAACGAGATCATCGAGGAAGAACTCGCGGAGACGAGCGAAGTGCGCTGGGAAGAACTTCCCAAGCCCCGCGAGATCTACGAGTTCCTCGAGGGCTACGTCGTCGGCCAGGAGCCGGCGAAGAAGGCCCTCTCGGTGGCGGTCTACAACCACTACAAGCGCGTCCAGGCCGGCGAGAACGGCGGCGCCAACGGCCGTGACGACGCGATCGAGTTGGCGAAGTCCAACATCCTGCTGCTCGGCCCCACGGGCTCGGGCAAGACCCTCCTGGCCCAGACCCTGGCCCGGATGCTGAACGTCCCGTTCGCCATCGCCGACGCGACGGCGCTCACGGAGGCGGGCTACGTCGGCGAGGACGTCGAGAACATCCTGCTCAAGCTGATCCAGGCGGCCGACTACGACGTCAAGAAGGCCGAGACAGGGATCATCTATATCGACGAGATCGACAAGGTCGCGAGGAAGAGTGAAAACCCCTCCATCACGCGCGACGTGTCGGGCGAGGGCGTCCAGCAGGCGCTGCTGAAGATCCTGGAAGGCACCACGGCGTCCGTCCCGCCGCAGGGCGGCCGCAAGCACCCCCATCAGGAGTTCATCCAGATCGACACGACGAACGTCCTGTTCATCGTGGGCGGCGCCTTCTCGGGCCTGGAGAAGATCATCGAGTCCCGGGCGGGCGCGAAGGGCATCGGCTTCGGTGCGACGATCCGCTCCAAGCGCGAGCTGGAGGCCAAGGACCAGTTCGAGGACGTCATGCCGGAGGACCTGGTCAAGTTCGGCATGATCCCCGAGTTCATCGGCCGCCTCCCCGTCATCACCTCGGTCCACAACCTGGACCGCGAGGCCCTGCTCCAGATCCTGGTCGAGCCGCGCAACGCCCTGGTGAAGCAGTACCAGCGACTGTTCGAACTCGACGGTGTGGAACTGGACTTCGAGCGCGAGGCCCTGGAGGCCATCGCCGACCAGGCCATCCTCCGCCAGACGGGCGCGCGCGGCCTGCGCGCCATCATGGAGGAAGTCCTCATGTCCGTGATGTACGAGGTGCCTTCGCGGAAGGACGTGGCGAGGGTCGTCGTCACGGCGGACGTCGTCCACTCGAACGTGAACCCGACGCTGATCCCGCGGGACGCCCGCAACGGGCGGGGGCCGGGGGAGCAGAAGACGGCGTAAGCCGTCGCCCGGCCTGAGAGCTGAGCTGATGCGGCGATGGGGCGCCCCGGTGAGCCGGGACGCCCCATCGTCAGGTGTGGCTGCGGTCAGGCCTTGACGCGGACGTCGTTTCGGAGCTTGGCCGCCACGGACGCCGTGTCGTCGATCGAACCACCGCCGCTGGCCAGTTGGGCGAAGCCGAAGTTCGTGACCACGGCGACGGTGCTGTGGTCACCCCAGATGCACATCGGCATCTTGATGGTCTTCGCGGCGCCGGCGGTCGACGAGGCGGGGTTGTCGATCTGGATGTTCTGGCACTTCATGATGCCGTCAGCGAAGCCCGCGGGCGACACCTTCTCCGGGCTGCCGATCAGCTTGCCCTTGCTGCTGCCGCCGCTCTGGTCCTTCTGGGACTCCGACTTGACCTTGGCGAACATGGCGTCGACGACCGCCTCCGGGTCGTCGATGGTGCCGTAGACACCGCTGAAGGACAGGTTCGTCACGCTGAGCCCGGTGCCCTTCTGGTAACCGGCGCTGACGTCCTGGGGGTTCTTCACGCCCCACTTCTCGAAGTCGGCCTTGTCTTCGCTGGTCATCGCGTCGCTGGAGCCGCCGTTCGCCGACTTCTTGTACTCACCGTTGATCACGGCCGCCGGTGTCGTCAGCTTGTGCGCTCCGTCGTCCGCGACGGACGAACCGCCGCCGACGCCACCACCCCCGCCGGTCACGAGGTACACCCCGACACCGATCGCCGCCACGACCGCCACCGCGCCGATGATCAGGGCGGCCTTCTTGCCGCCGCCACCGCCGGGCGCCGGCGGCTGCGGGACGCCGTAGGGCTGCTGGCCGTACGGGTCCTGGCCGTAGGGAGGCTGCTGCTGCGGGTAGCCGTAACCCGGCTGGGGCTGGGCCGGGGGAGCCTGCTGGGGGTAGCCGTAACCCGGCTGGGGCTGGGGCGGAGGGGCCTGCTGGGGGTAACCGGGCTGGGCCGGAGGGGCCTGCTGCGGGTAGCCGTAACCGGGCTGGGCCGGGGGAGCCTGCGGCGGCTGCTGGCCGTAGGGGCCCGGCTGGCCGTACGGACCGGGCTGCTGGGGCTGCCCGCCGTACGGGCCCGGCTGGTTGTGACTCATTACTGGGTTCCCCTCCAGATGCTTATATGTCCCCGACATCCTGGCGTAGACCGGGAGCGCGCGTCCCATCGGGGGGCGCACCATCACAGAACAAACGCGTTTCGGGACACGCCCGTGACACCCCTAAACTGAGCCCGTGACCGAGAACGCTCAGCAGCAGCCACCAGCGCCCGACACCGAACTGCCGACCCAGTACGCGCCGGCCGACGTAGAGGGGCCGCTGTACGAGCGCTGGGTGGAGCGGGGTTACTTCGAGGCGGACGCGAAGAGCGACAAGCCGCCGTACACCATCGTCATCCCGCCGCCGAACGTCACCGGCAGCCTGCACCTCGGGCACGCCTTCCAGCACACGCTGATGGACGCCCTGACGCGCCGCAAGCGCATGCAGGGGTACGAGTCGCTGTGGCTGCCGGGCATGGACCACGCCGGCATCGCCACCCAGAACAAGGTCGAGCAGCAGCTCGCCGAGGAGGGCAAGTCCCGTCACGACCTCGGCCGCGAGGAGTTCGTCGACCGCGTCTGGCAGTGGAAGGAGGAGTACGGCGGCAGGATCCTCGGCCAGATGCGTCGCCTCGGCGACGGTGTCGACTGGAGCCGCGAGCGCTTCACGATGGACGAGGGCCTCTCCAAGGCCGTCCTCACCATCTTCAAGCGGCTCTACGAGGACGAGCTGATCTACCGCGCCGAGCGCATCATCAACTGGTGCCCGCGCTGCCTGACGGCCATCTCGGACATCGAGGTGGAATACCAGGAGGACGCGGGCGAGTTGGTCTCCATCCGCTACGGCGAGGGCGAGGACAGCCTCGTCGTCGCGACCACGCGCGCGGAGACGATGCTCGGTGACACCGCAGTCGCCGTCCACCCCGACGACGAGCGGTACCGGCACCTGATCGGCAAGCAGATCAAGCTGCCGCTCACCGACCGCACCATCCCGGTCGTCGCCGACACCCATGTCGACCCCGAGTTCGGCACCGGCGCGGTCAAGGTGACCCCGGCGCACGATCCGAACGACTTCGAGATCGGCCGCCGCCACGACCTGCCGTCCCTGACGATCATGGACGAGCACGGTGTCATCACCGTCCACGGCCCCTTCCTCGGCCTGGACCGCTTCGAGGCCCGCTCGGCCGTTGTCGGCGCGCTCAAGGAGCAGGGCCGCATCGTCGCCGAGAAGCGCCCGTACATGCACTCGGTCGGCCACTGCTCGCGCTGCAAGACCACGGTCGAGCCGCGCCTGTCCATGCAGTGGTGGGTCAAGGTCGGCCCGCTCGCCAAGGCCGCCGGTGACGCGGTCCGCGACGGCCGCGTCAAGATCCACCCCGAGGACATGTCGAAGCGCTACTTCGACTGGGTCGACAACATGCACGACTGGTGCATCTCGCGCCAGCTGTGGTGGGGCCACCGCATCCCGATCTGGTACGGCCCCGACGGTGAGGTCGTCTGCGTCGGACCGGACGAGGAGCCGCCCGGCACGGAGGCCGAGGGCTGGACCCAGGACTCCGATGTCCTGGACACCTGGTTCTCCTCCGGCCTGTGGCCGTTCTCCACGCTCGGCTGGCCCGAACAGACCGAGGACCTGCGGAAGTTCTATCCGACCGACGTGCTGCTCACCGGCCACGACATCATCTTCTTCTGGGTCGCCCGGATGATGATGTTCGGCCTCTACGCCATGGACGGCCAGGCCCCCTTCCACACCATCGCGCTGACCGGCCTGGTCCGCGACGAGTTCGGCAAGAAGATGTCGAAGTCGAACCCGAACGCGGTCGATCCGCTGGTCTGGATGGACGCCTACGGCTCCGACGCCGTCCGCTTCACCCTCGCCAACGGCGCCAACCCGGGCGCGGACGTGCCGATCGGCGAGGACTGGGTCAAGGCCTCCCGCAACTTCACCAACAAGATCTGGAACGCCACCCGCTTCGCCCTCATGAACGGCGCCACGGTCGAGGGCCCGCTGCCGGACGCCTCCGAGATGTCGGCGACGGACCGCTGGATCCTCTCCCGACTGAACACCACCGTCGCCCAGGTCGACGCCTACTACGACGACTACCAGTTCGCCAAACTCGCCGACGCGCTCTACCACTTCGCGTGGGACGAGGTCTTCGACTGGTACGTCGAGCTGTCGAAGACGACGTTCTTCGCGGGCGGCGAGCGGGCGAGGGTCTCCGGAAGGGTCCTCGGCGAGGTCCTCGACGTGACGCTGCGGCTGCTCCACCCGGTCATCCCGTTCGTCACCGACGCCCTGTGGACCACGCTCACGGGCGGCGAGTCGCTGGTCGTCGGCGAGTGGCCGAAGGCTGTGTCTGTTCCTGGTGCTGACGCACCGGGCGGCTTCCGCGACAAGGACGCCGAACTCGAGATCGAGCTGGTCCAGCGGGTCGTCACCGAGGTGCGCCGGTTCCGAAAGGACCAGGGACTGAAGGACGGGCAGAAGGTCCCGGCCCGTCTGACCCTCGACGGCACGGCGCTGGCTCCGCACGAGGCCGCCATCCGCCAGCTGCTGCGCCTGCAGCCGGAGGGCGACTCCTTCGCGGCCACGGCGACCCTGCCGGTCGGCGGTGCGGAGGTCGCCCTCGACCTGTCCGGCACGATCGACGTCGCGGCGGAGCGCAAGCGCCTCGCGAAGGACCTCGCGGCCGCGGAGAAGGAGAAGGCCCAGGCCACGGCGAAGCTCGGCAACGAGGCGTTCCTGGCGAAGGCGCCGGACAACGTGGTGGACAAGATCCGTGGCCGGCTGGCCAAGGCGGAGGAGGACCTCGCCCGGATCCAGGCCCAGCTGGACCGGCTGCCGGAAGCGTGAGTCGTAGTGCGTGGCTGAAGGCCCCCGGTGCTGATGGGCGCCGGGGGCCTGTGCGTGCCTTCAGGGGCGCGGGGAACTGCGCGACCAGCCCCCAACCTGCCCGCACTCGCCTGCCAAGGCCAGCCACCCCTCTCAATGGGCGCCGCCTTAGACTGACCCCGTGAGTGAAAGCGACCCCTTCGACGACATCGTCGCCGCCGAGACAGACCGCGACCCCGACCTCGCGATCATCGAGGCCGGCAGCCGCACCCTGCGCACGCAGGGCGGCGCGCCGCAGGCCGACGTGCCCGCGCGGCCCGAGGACCCCGAGGTCGACAAGGCCCTGCGCGAGGTCGAGGCGGAGCTCGCCTCCCGCTGGGGCGAGACCAAGCTCGAGCCCTCGGTCAGCCGTATCGCCGCGCTGATGGACGTCCTGGGCGAGCCGCAGCGTTCGTACCCCTCGATCCACATCACCGGCACCAACGGCAAGACCTCCACCGCCCGCATGATCGAGGCCCTGCTCGGTGCCTTCGAGCTGCGCACCGGCCGGTACACGTCGCCCCACGTCCAGTCGATCACCGAGCGCATCAGTCTCGACGGCGCCCCGATCTCGGCAGAGCGTTTCGTCGAGACGTACAACGACATCAAGCCGTACGTCGAGATGGTCGACGGGCAGCAGGAGTACCGGCTCTCCTTCTTCGAGGTGCTTACGGGCATGGCGTACGCGGCCTTCGCGGACGCGCCCGTCGATGTCGCCGTGGTGGAAGTGGGGATGGGCGGCTCCTGGGACGCCACCAACGTCATCGACGGGGACGTCGCCGTCGTCACCCCCATCGACCTCGACCACACCGACCGCCTCGGTGAGACGCACGCCGCGATCGCCACGGAGAAAGCCGGCATCGTCAAGCAGGACGCGACGGTCATCCTGGCCCAACAGCCGGTGGACGCGGCCCAGGTGCTGCTGAAGAAGGCCGTCGACGTCGATGCCACCGTGGCCCGCGAGGGCCTGGAGTTCGGGGTCGTGTCACGCCAGGTCGCGGTCGGCGGGCAGATGCTCACCCTGCGCGGCCTCGGCGGCGAGTACGGCGAGCTCTACCTGCCGCTGCACGGCCCGTACCAGGCGCACAACGCCGCGGTCGCGCTCGCCGCCGTCGAGGCGTTCTTCGGCGTCGGCTCCCAGCGGCCCGAGCCGCTCGACATAGACACGGTCCGCAAGGCCTTCGCGGCCGTCTCCTCGCCGGGCCGCCTCGAAGTCGTACGACGCTCGCCCACCGTCGTCCTGGACGCCGCCCACAATCCGGCGGGCGCCCGCGCCACCGCCGAGGCGATCGGTGAGGCCTTCGACTTCAGCCGGTTGATCGGTGTGGTCGGCGCGAGTGGCGACAAGAACGTGCGGGGTCTCCTTGAGGCCTTCGAGCCGATCTTCGCCGAGGTCGTCGTCACGCAGAACTCCAGCCACCGCGCGATGGACGCCGACGAGCTCGCCGCGATCGCCGTGGAGGTGTTCGGCGACGAGCGCGTCCAGGTCGAACCGCGGCTGCCGGACGCACTGGAGGCGGCGATCACGCTGGCCGAGGAGGAGGGCGAGTTCGCGGGCGGCGGTGTGCTCGTCACGGGCTCCGTCATCACCGTCGGCGAGGCCCGACTGCTGCTGGGGAGGGGCTGAGAACCCGTGCGTACGCTCTGTGCTTCAACCCTGATCGGCGAGTTCTTCGTGATCGGCTTCGCCGGGCTCGTCGCCATGAAGGACCCCGGGCTGTCCACGTCGACGGTGTGGACGGTCAGCGGCATCGCGATGTTCCTGTGCGTGGCGCTGTGCGGTGTCGTGACGCGTCCGGGCGGGATCGTCCTCGGGTGGGCCCTCCAGGTCGCCCTCGTCGCGTCCGGCTTCGTCGTTCCGACGATGTTCTTCCTGGGCGTGGTCTTCGCGGCCCTGTGGTGGGCCTCGGTGCACTACGGAAGAAAGATCGACGAGGCGAAGGCACGATTCGCGGCGGCACAGCCGGGCTCGGCAGGCTCCTCCACACCTGACGCTGCGTAACAAGAGCCCGGACACGCCCTGTAATCTTCGAACACCCCCGCACACCTCTTGATCCTCAATAGGAGCCCGCAGTGACCCAGCGCACCCTCGTCCTGCTCAAGCCCGACGCGGTCCGCCGTGGCCTGACCGGCGAGATCATCAGCCGTATCGAGCGCAAGGCCGGCTGGCAGATCACCGCGCTGGAGCTGCGCACCCTGGACCAGGAGACCCTGGAGCAGCACTACGGCGAGCACAAGGGCAAGCCCTTCTACGAGCCGCTGGTGGAGTTCATGGCCTCCGGTCCGGTCGTCGCGCTGATCGTCGAGGGCGAGCGGGTCATCGAGGGGCTGCGCGCGCTGGCCGGCCCGACCGACCCGATCGCCGCCGCCCCCGGTTCCATCCGCGGCGACTTCGGCGTGATCGTCCGCGAGAACCTGATCCACGCCTCCGACTCCGAGGAGTCCGCCGAGCGCGAGGTGAAGATCTTCTTCCCCGGCCGCGGTTGAGCGACAAACCTATGAATTTTTGAGTGATCGTCAGGTCGCTCACCCGTCTGACCTGGGACGGCCGAGAGTTTCCGGCCGTCCTCTGGCATATGCGTGCCGATCGGGGGAACGAGTGCCTCCGATGGGCCGTCTCCACAAGCGAGGCGACACTTCATCTGCTGACAATGGCGAAGACCCTCGCGCAGTGTTCGTGCAGGCGCGTCTACGATGGAAGCCTTCACGTCACAGCACCCACTTCGCCGACCTGAAAAGCCCTCAAAAGCTCCCAGGAAGGCCAGACGAATCCTGATGGGGAACTCAATGTCGTTCATCGGCCGTGACATGGCTGTCGACCTCGGGACCGCCAACACGCTGGTGTACGTCAGGGGTCGCGGGATCGTACTCAACGAGCCGTCCGTCGTCGCGATCAACACCAACACCGGTGGCATTCTCGCGGTCGGCGCCGAGGCGAAGAAGATGATCGGTCGGACCCCTGGCAACATCGTTGCCGTACGACCGCTGAAGGACGGCGTCATCGCCGACTTCGAGATCACCGAGCGGATGCTCCGCTACTTCATCCTGAAGATCCACAAGCGGCGGTATCTCGCGCGGCCGCGCGTCGTCGTGTGCGTGCCCTCCGGCATCACCGGGGTCGAGCGCCGCGCCGTGATCGAGGCGTCGTCCCAGGCCGGCGCTCGTCAGGTGCACATCATCGAGGAGCCGATGGCAGCGGCCATCGGCTCCGGCCTGCCGGTCCACGAGGCCACCGGCAACATGGTGGTGGACATCGGCGGCGGCACCACCGAGGTCGCGGTCATCTCGCTCGGCGGCATCGTCACCGCCCAGTCCATCCGCGTCGCGGGTGACGAACTGGACAACGCGATCATCCAGCACATCAAGAAGGAGTACTCCCTCCTCCTCGGTGAGCGCACTGCCGAGCAGATCAAGATCACGATCGGTTCGGCGTACGACCTGGACGACGACCAGCACACCGAGATCCGCGGCCGGGACCTGGTCTCCGGACTGCCCAAGACCGTCGTCATCTCCGCCGCCGAAGTGCGCAAGGCGATCGAGGAGCCGGTCAACGCCATCGTCGACGCCGTCAAGACGACCCTCGACAAGTGCCCGCCGGAGCTTTCCGGCGACATCATGGACCGGGGCATCGTGCTGACCGGCGGCGGGGCGCTGCTGAAGGGACTCGACGAGCGGCTGCGCCGGGAGACCGGGATGCCGATCCACATCGCCGAGGACCCGCTGGACAGCGTGGCGCTCGGCTCGGGCAAGTGCGTCGAGGAGTTCGAGGCGCTCCAGCAGGTGCTGGACGCCCAGCCGCGCAGATGACATAACCCTTCGATTCCGCCGTACGGGACGATCTCCTCTCGTACGGCGGATCGTTGATATAGAGGCAGTTGATATAGAGGCATAAGCTCGCCCATATGCCTCTGCACGCTGGAACTGCCCCCTGAACTCAACACTGAACTGAACACCTGAACCTCTGCACATTCCTATGAGGAAGGCACGGCCGCCGCACGTGAGGGACACACGAGAGAGCCGGCTGCTCCTGGTGCTGCTGATCGCCATCGCGTTCGCACTGATCACGGTGGACATCCGCGGCGGGGAGGACTCCCCGGTCGACGGTGCGCGGCAGGTCGCGGCCACGGTGTTCGGCCCGATCGAGGACGGTGTGTCGTCGGCGGTGAACCCGGTCGGCGACGCCGTCTCCGCGGTCCGTGACTCGGGCACCCGGCACGACCGGCTCGCCCGTCTGGAGACACAGAACGCGGCCCTCAAGGCGAAACTCGGCAGCGACGACCGCAACCGCAGCCGCCTGGCGCAGCTCGACAAGATGCTGAAGGTCTCCGCCGAGGGCCAGTACGGCATCAAGGGCGCCCAGGTCATCGCCATAGGAGCGGCCCAGGGCTTCTCCTGGACGATCACCATCGACGTCGGCGCCAACGACGGCATCAAACGGGACATGACCGTGCTGAACGGGGACGGCCTGGTCGGACGGGTCACCAACGTCGGCCCCGACGCCTCGACCGTCCTCCTAGCCAACGACCCGGACTTCACCGTCGGCACCCGCATGGAGGGCAGCGACGAGCTCGGCTTCGCCACCGGGCAGGGCGACCGCCCGCTCCGCGTCGAACTGCTCAACTCCAAGGCGGACGTGAAGAAGGGCGACCGCCTGGTCACCTTCGGCTCCGAGGCCGACAAGCCCTTCGTGCCGGGCGTCCCGGTCGGTGTGGTCTCCCGCGTCGACCCGTCCGGCGGCGACCTGACCCGCACCCTCTACGTCACGCCGTACGTCAGCTTCTCCAAGCTCGACATCGTCGGCGTCGTCGTGGAGACCCCGAAGAAGGACCCGCGCGACACGGTGCTCCCGAACAAGCCCAAGCCGACGCCCACACCGACGGTCACCGTCACGGTCACCCCGTCCGCGACCGCGTCGCCCGGCCAGACCCCGTAGCAGTAGGAGCTGAATCCCCATGCGCGTCAACCGGATCCTGCTCTCCTCGGCCCTGGTCGTCGTAGCCCTGGTGGTCCAGGTGAGCGTCCTCGCCCGGCTCCATCTGCCGGGCGCGGTCCCCGACTTGCTGCTGCTCACCGTGCTGGGCCTGGCCCTGGTGTACGGCCATGTCGGCGGCGCCCTGGTCGGCTTCGGCGCCGGCCTGCTCGCCGACCTGGCCCCGCCCGCCGACCATGCCGCGGGCCGCTACGCCCTGGTGCTGTGCGTCATCGGCTACCTCGCCGGGCTGGCCAGACCGGAGAACGGGCGGCTCAAGTCGGCCACCGGCCCCATGGTCGTCGTGGTCGCCGCCGCCATCGGCTCGACCCTGCTGTACGCCGGTGTCGGCGCCCTCGTCGGCGACACTGCGGCCCGCCATGTCGGCCTCGTCAGCCTGATGTTCACGGCGGCCCTGTACGACCTGCTCCTCGCCCCCTTCGTGGTCCCCGGGATCATGGCCCTGGCCCGGCGTGCGGACAACGACCCGCTCGCCGAGAGCAGCTCCCCCTCGAAGAAGGCCACCGACATCACCTCCGGCTGGATCTCCGCCGGGACGGGCCTGAAGCTCGGCGGCCAGCGCGGCGGCCTCGGCGGCCTGAAGACCAGGGCCCGCACCCGCACCGCGCGCGTGGGCCGCATCAAGGGGGTCAAGCGGCTGTGAGCGGGCGGGACTTGGCGGCGATCGGCATTCACAGCTCCGTCGTATATGACACGTACACACACTGAGAGGAGGAGGCAGCCGCAGTGACCAATATTCCCGAGACCGGACGGACCCCAAGGGTCCAGATCCGGCTCGTCGTCATCCAGATCCTCGTCCTCTCCCTGCTCGGCACCCTCGGCGGCCGGCTGTGGTACCTGCAGATCCGCGAGGGCAGCCAGTACGCCAAGGAGGCATCCGGCAACCACGTCCAGCAGGTCGTCGACCCCGCCGTACGCGGCTCGATCCTCGACGCACGCGGTGTGGCGCTCGCCGACAACGAGACCCGCCTCGTGGTCTCCGCCTCCCGCACCGACCTGCTGAAGATGAAGGACGACGGCAAGGCGGTCCTCACCAAGCTGGCCGGGGTCCTGGGCATGAAGCCCAAGGAGGTCATGCAGCGGGTCCGGCTGTGCGACGCCAAGACGCCCCAGCCGTGCTGGAACGGCTCGCCCTTCCAGCCGATCCCCATCACCGACGAGGCCACGCCCCGCCAGGCCATGCAGATCCGCGAGCGTTCCGAGGACTTCCCCGGCATCACCGCCGAGCCCGAGGCGCTGCGCCGCTACCCCGGTCCCGGCAAGTCCAACACCGCGCAGGTCCTCGGCTATCTCTCGCCCGTCACCGACGAGGAGATCCAGAAGGCCAAGGACACCAACTCGCCGTATCTCCGCTCCGACCAGGTCGGCCGCTCCGGACTGGAACGCCAGTACGACAGGGAACTGCGCGGCAAGGCCGGCGTCACCCGCTACGAGGTCGACAACCTCGGCCGGGTCATCGGCAAGGCCAAGTCCGATGCCGCCCAGGCCGGTTCGAGCCTCGTCACCAGCATCGACTCCCGCGTCCAGCGGGTCGCCGAGTACGAGCTGGACAACGCCATGAAGATCGCCCGCACCCAGTACGACAAGGTCACGGGCGAGAAGTACAAGGCCGACTCCGGTGCCGTCGTCGTGATGGAGGCCAAGACCGGCCGTATCGTCGCCATGGCGTCCGCACCGACGTACGACCCGAACGTGTGGATCGGCGGTATCTCCGCCAAGGACTACAAGCAGCTCACCGGCAAGGACTCCGACTACCCGCTGCTCAATCGGGCCATACAGGGTCAGTCCGCGCCGGGTTCGACCTTCAAGGTGGTCTCCACGGCCGCCGCGGTCCAGGCCGGCTACGCCTGGGACGGCGGATACCCCTGCACCAGCTCGTACTCGGTGGGCGGCCAGGTCTTCAAGAACTTCGAGGGCGAGAGCTTCGGTCCCATCTCGCTGGGCCGGGCCCTGGAGGTCTCCTGCGACACGGTCTTCTACGGTCTCGCCGACCGCGAGTGGAAGAAGGACGGCGGCATCAACCCGAAGAAGGGTGAGCCCAAGGACTACTTCTACAAGACCGCCCACCAGTTCGGCCTCGGCAAGCAGACCGGCATCGACCTGCCGAACGAGGTCACCGGCCGCGTCCCCGACCGCCAGTGGAAGCAGGACTACTGGAAGGCCAACAAGGACGCCTGGTGCAAGAGCGGCAAGAAGGGCGGCACCTACGTCGAGAAGATCGAGTACGAGGGCTGCCTCGAGGGCTACAAGATGCGCGAGGGCGACTCGATCAACTACTCCATCGGCCAGGGTGACACCCTCCTCACCCCGATCCAGGAGGCCATGATCTACGGGGCCCTCGCCAACGGCGGCACCGAGCACGTCCCGACCATCGGCAAGGCGATCATCAGCGCCGACGGAAAGACCGTCAAGGAGATCCAGCCCCAGGTCCTGCGCAAGCTCCCGATCAGCGAAGCCACGCACAAGGGCATCGACAAGGCCCTCGCGGGCGTCATCACCAGCGGCACCGCCGCCTGGAAGTTCAAGGGCTGGCCGCAGGACAAGATCACACTGCACGCCAAGACCGGTACCGCGGAGGTCTACGGCAAGCAGACCACCTCCTGGCTCGCCACCTACTCCAAGGACTACACGGTCGTCATGACGATCGCCCAGGCCGGTACGGGTTCCGGCGCCTCCGGTGAGGCCGTCCGCAGCATCTACAGCGCCCTCTACGGCGTCCAGCCCGACGGCTCGATCGACAACAAGAAGGCACTGCTGCCCACCCCGCAGCAGGGGCTGCCGAAGGTCAAGACCGACGGCACGATCGCCTCGCCGAAGGTCGCCAAGGACCCGGCCAAGGAACTCCACGCCAACGACAACGCCAGCCCCTCCCCGGGCGGGACCCAGCCGGCCGCGACCACGGCCTCACCCACGTCGACCAACCGGACCACCCGCAGGCGGCCGCGCAGGCGGGGAAGCCGGAGGATGCTCACATGACCGGTGCAGGCAGCTTCTCCGTCCCCGGGTACGGCCCCCGGCGCGCGGGCTGGACAAGGATCTTCGCCCGCGACTCGGTGGCCCGCAGGCTCGACTGGCCGATGCTGCTGGCGGCCCTCGCGCTCTCGGCGATCGGCTCGGTGCTCGTCTTCTCGGCGACCCGCAACCGCACCGAGATCAACCAGGGCGACCAGTACTACTTCCTCATCCGGCACATCATGAACACCGGCATCGGGTTCGCCATGATGGCCGGCACGGTCTGGCTCGGCCACCGCACCCTGCGCACCGCCGTCCCGATCCTGTACGGCGCCTCGGTGTTCCTGATCCTCCTGGTGCTCACCCCGCTCGGCGCCACCATCAACGGCAGCCGCAACTGGATCGTCTTCGGCGGGGGCTTCTCCCTGCAGCCCGCCGAGTTCGTGAAGATCACGATCATCCTCGGCATGGCGATGATGCTGGCGGCGCGGGTCGACGCGGGCGACAAGAAGTACCCCGACCACCGCACGGTCCTGCAGTCCCTGGGCCTGGCCGCAGTGCCCATCCTGATCGTGCTGCTCATGCCCGACCTCGGCACGGTCCTGGTCCTGCTGACGATCATCCTGGGCGTGCTGCTCGCCTCCGGCGCCTCCAACCGCTGGGTCTTCGGCCTGATCACGGCCGGCGTCGTCGGCTGCATCGCCATCTGGCAGCTGCACATCCTGGACGAGTACCAGATCAACCGCTTCGCGGCCTTCGCCAACCCGGCGCTCGACCCGGCGGGCGTCGGCTACAACACCAACCAGGCGCGCATCGCGATCGGTTCGGGCGGTCTGACCGGCGCGGGCCTCTTCCACGGCTCGCAGACCACCGGCCAGTTCGTGCCCGAGCAGCAGACCGACTTCGTCTTCACGGTCGCGGGCGAGGAACTGGGCTTCGTCGGCGCGGGACTGATCATCCTCCTGCTCGGTGTGGTCCTGTGGCGCGCCTGCCGCATCGCCCGCGACTCGACCGAGCTGTACGGCACGGTCGTCGCCGCCGGGATCGTCGCCTGGTTCGCCTTCCAGACCTTCGAGAACATCGGCATGACCCTCGGCATCATGCCGGTCACCGGCCTGCCGCTGCCCTTCGTGTCGTACGGCGGCTCGTCGATGTTCGCGATCTGGATAGCGGTGGGGCTGCTGCAGTCCATCAGGGTGCAGCGACCGATGTCGGCGTAGGCCTCCGGCGGTTGAGCCGGGTCCGGTGCGGGTGAGTGGAGGGTGCGGCCCTGGGGGCTGTGCCCCCAGACCCCCCTTCGGCCTGAACTGCCTCGTCCTCAACGCCGGACAGGCTGAAAGATGCGGCCCCTGTCGTCATGCCCCGGCAGCAACTAGATTCGGTTCATGGCGGACACAAAGCGCGAGATCGAGCGTAAGTACGAGTCCGACGAGAGCGGCTTGCCCGACCTGACCGGGGTCGCCGGTATCGACGCCGTCGTCGACAAAGGGGTCGCGCACCTGGACGCCACCTACTACGACACCGCCGACGAACGCCTCGCCGCGTCCGCCATCACCCTGCGCCGCCGCACCGGCGGCTCCGACGCGGGCTGGCACCTGAAGTTCCCGGTCGCCCCCGGTGTCCGCGACGAGATCCGGGCCCCGCTCTCCGACACCGTCCCGCGCAGCCTCGCCGGACTCGTCCGCTCCCGGGTCCGCGACGCCGAACTGCTGCCCGTGGTCCGGCTGCGCTCCGACCGCGACGTACGCGACCTCGTGGACGCAGGGGGCCGGCTGCTCGCGGAGGTCAGCGTGGACGCCGTACGCGCCGAACGGCTCACCGGCGACGGCGGCGCGGCCCAGTGGACCGAGCTGGAGGTGGAACTCGCCGACGGCGGCGACCCCGCCTTCCTCGACAAGGTCGACAAACGGCTGCGCAAGGCGGGCGTACGACCGTCCGCGTCGGCGTCGAAGCTGGCCCGGGCCCTGGCGGAGACCGCTCCGAAGAAGAAGCGCAGGAAGAAGGAGCAGACGAAGCCGCCGGTGACGGCCGGTGACCACGTCCTCGCCTACGTCCGCGAGCAGCGCGACGCGATCATCGAGCTCGACCCGGCCGTACGGCAGGACGTGTACGACTCCGTGCACCGCATGCGCGTCGCCACCCGCCGTATGCGCAGCGCCTTCCGCTCGTACGGCAAGGTCCTCGACCGGACCGTCACGGACCCCATCGGCGACGAACTGAAGTGGCTGGCCGGCGAGCTCGGCGTGGACCGGGACCGGGAGGTGCTGACCGAGCGTCTGACGGCGGCCCTGGACGAACTGCCCAGGACGCTGCTCTCCGGCCCGATCCGCACCAGGCTGCGCACCTGGATGAACGCCCGCCGCGGCGGATCGCGCCGCCGTCTGACCGGCGTCCTGGACTCCCAGCGTTATCTGAAGCTGCTCGACAGTCTGGACGCGCTGGTCGCGGACCCGCCGCGGCTGGCGGCGGCCGCCGGAAAGCCGGAGAAGGTGATCGCCAAGGCCGTACGGAAGGACTTCGGAAAGCTGTCCGACCTGGTCGAGCAGGCCCTCGGCCTGGAACCCGGCCACGACCGCGACCTCGCCCTGCACGAGGCCCGCAAGAAGGCCAAGCGGACGCGGTACTCGGCGGAGACGGCCGCACCGGCCCTCGGCAGCGCGGCATCCGCCCTGGCCAAGTCGATGAAGTCCCTGCAGAACCTGCTGGGCGACCACCAGGACAGCGTCATGACCCGCCAGACCCTGCGCGAGCTGTCCGCCGTGGCCCACGCGGCGGGGGAGAGCTCCTTCACGTACGGAGTGCTCTACGGCCGCGAGGAAGGGCGTGCCGCGGCCGTGGAGACGCAGCTGCCCGCTGCCTGGCGGGAGGTGAGGGACGGGATGCAGGTCTGAGCGTCCCGCGAGGTCCGAACGGTCGGGGCGGGTGCACGGCCGCGTTAGGCTAGATGGTCACCCCTGTCAGTTCAGACCATCCCATCCAGCCCATCCCACGAAGGTTCGCGAGATGTCTGCCGAAGTCGCTGCGGCCGCCGAGTCTGTGTTCCCGCAGCTCGAAGCTCTGCTCCCGCATGTGCAGAAGCCGATCCAGTACGTCGGCGGAGAGCTCAACTCCACGGTCAAGCCGTGGGAGTCCTGTGACGTCCGCTGGGCGCTCATGTACCCGGACGCCTACGAGGTCGGGCTGCCCAACCAGGGCGTCATGATCCTCTACGAGGTCCTGAACGAGCAGGAGGGCGTCCTGGCCGAGCGCACCTACAGCGTGTGGCCGGACCTGGAGGCGCTGATGCGGGAGCACGCCGTCCCGCAGTTCACGGTGGACAGCCACCGGCCGGTGAAGGCCTTCGACGTGTTCGGGCTCAGCTTCTCCACGGAGCTCGGCTACACGAACATGCTGACGGCCCTGGACCTCGCCGGGATCCCCCTGGAGGCCAGGAACAGGGGGCTGGACGACCCGATCGTCCTGGCCGGCGGCCACGCGGCCTTCAACCCCGAGCCGATCGCGGACTTCATCGACGCGGCGATCATCGGCGACGGCGAGCAGGCCGTGCTGGACATGACGAAGATCATCCGCGACTGGAAGGCGGAGGGCCGGCCGGGCGGCCGCGAGGAGGTCCTGTTCCGCCTCGCGAAGACGGGCTCGGTGTACATCCCGGCGTTCTACGACGTCGAATACCTCCCCGACGGCCGTATCGCCCGTGTCGTACCGAACAAGTCGGGCGTCCCGTGGCGTGTGTCCAAGCACACCGTCATGGACCTGGACGAGTGGCCGTACCCCAAGCAGCCCCTCGTCCCCCTGGCCGAGACCGTCCACGAGCGCATGTCGGTGGAGATCTTCCGCGGCTGCACCCGCGGCTGCCGCTTCTGCCAGGCCGGCATGATCACCCGCCCGGTCCGCGAGCGCTCCATCACGGGCATCGGCGAGATGGTGGAGAAGGGCCTGAAGGCAACGGGCTTCGAGGAGGTGGGCCTGCTGTCCCTCTCCTCGGCGGACCACTCGGAGATCGGTGACATCGCGAAGGGTCTCGCGGACCGGTACGAGGAGGACAAGATCGGCCTCTCCCTCCCCTCCACCCGTGTGGACGCCTTCAACGTCGACCTGGCGAACGAACTGACGCGCAACGGCCGCCGCTCGGGCCTGACCTTCGCGCCCGAGGGCGGCTCGGAGCGCATGCGCAAGGTCATCAACAAGATGGTCTCGGAAGAGGACCTGATCAGGACGGTCTCCACCGCCTACGGCAACGGCTGGCGTCAGGTGAAGCTGTACTTCATGTGCGGCCTGCCGACGGAGACCGACGAGGACGTCCTCCAGATCGCCGACATGGCGATGAACGTGATCGCCGAGGGCCGCAAGGTCTCCGGCCAGAACGACATCCGCTGCACGGTCTCCATCGGCGGCTTCGTCCCCAAGCCCCACACCCCCTTCCAGTGGGCTCCCCAGCTCTCCGCCGAGGAGACGGACGCCCGCCTCGAAAAGCTCAGGGACAAGATCCGCGGAGACAAGAAGTACGGCCGCTCGATCGGCTTCCGCTACCACGACGGCAAGCCCGGCATCGTCGAGGGCCTGCTGTCCCGCGGCGACCGCCGCATCGGCGCCGTCATCCGCGCCGTCTACGAGGACGGCGGCCGCTTCGACGGCTGGCGCGAGCACTTCTCCTACGACCGCTGGATGAGCTGCGCGGACAAGGTGCTGCCCGCCTTCGGCGTCGACGTCGACTGGTACACCACACGCGAGAAGACGTACGAGGAGGTCCTCCCCTGGGACCACCTCGACTCCGGCCTCGACAAGGACTGGCTCTGGGAGGACTGGCAGGACGCCCTCGACGAGACGGAGGTCGAGGACTGCCGGTGGACGCCTTGCTTCGACTGCGGGGTGTGTCCTGCCATGCAGACCGAGATCCAAGTCGGACCGACGGGTAAGAAGTTGCTGCCTCTTACGGTCAAGAACGGTGCGCCCAGCCGGAGCTGAGTGAACCACTGAGCCTCCCGGTCGGGAGGCTCAGTGGTTCATCGGAGCTACCGAGCTCGGGCGTCGGGACGGGCGGAGGCCTCCGTGAAGGCGTCCTGCCTGAGGATCAGTCGCAGACACGTTCAGGTCGCCGGCAACACCCGCCACTCGACATCCCGGTCCCCGGCGAGCGCGCGAAGATCAAGCTCCTGTCGCACCGGCGAGGCCGTGTCGGCGGTGAGGACCGGCAGACGCACTGACAGCAGTGCCCGTGGAGCATCGTCCGGCCACCCTGCCCCATCCGGCTGTCCGGTGCGGTCGTCCCTGTCCGTAGGGTGGCTCCGAATGGAAGATCGTCCTGCGGACATCACCTGGAGTGCCAACACCCATGCCCGCACTGAATGTCGTTTCCGTCGTCACCCCGGTGCACAGCGGCGCTGTCCGTTTCCTTCCTGACGCCTACGCCTCTCTGTTCGCCCAGGACCTTCCCGGCGGATGGTCCTGGGAGTGGTGTGTACAGGAAGACGGCAGTGACGTCGGCGCACAGTCGTGTCTGCCTGCCGGCGATCCACGGATCCGGATCTCGGCGTCCCGCGCCGGCGGCCCTCACGTGGCCCGGACCATGGCCTTCGCGCGCTCGACCGGTGCCTACGTGAAGACGCTGGACGCCGATGACCAGCTCACCCCCGGCACTCTCGCACGTGACCTCGCCGTGCTGGAGGAGGATGCCTCGGTCGGCTGGACCACGTCGCGGGTCGTCGATCTCCTGGAGGACGGCAGCACCGTCTCGTTCGAATCGAGCGACCCGCAACCGGGCCGGCTCCCCAGGGGAAGCGCGTTCGGCTTCTGGACCGAGCACCACCGGCCGCAGGTCCACCCCGCCACCCTGTGCGTGAGGCGGTCCCTGCTGGCGCTGCTGGGCGGCTGGATGGCCCTGCCCGCCTCGGGCGACACCGGGCTTCTGCTCGGTCTGGACGCCCTGGCGGACGGATGGTTCATCGGCGGCACCGGACTTGCCTACCGCAAGCACGGCGGCCAGATCACCGCCCACCCCGACCATCGCAGCGGAGCGGAATGGGAGGCCCGTATGTCCCTGATCCGTGAGCACGCGGAGGCAATCCGGGCATGGGCCGACACCAGGGTTCAGCCGCCGCCGGAGCCCGGCCCGTAGAGCGCGGCGATGTCCTTGGACGCCGCCCACCGGCTGTAGGTCGGGGACTGGGGCCAGCCCTCGGGTGAGTCCTGCCATTCCTCCTGGCGGCCGTACGGCAGGAGGTCGATCAGCGCGAACGCGTGACCGAGCTGCTCGGTGCCGCGGCCGTCGGTGTGCCAGGTGCGGTAGACGGTGTCGCCGTCGCGCAGGAAGACGTTGACCGCGAATCCGCCGCCGGGCGGTGCGCCGACGTCGGTCCCGAACGAGCTGTTCGCGGTCGAGTACCACGCCATCCGGTTGCCGACGCGCTGCTTGTAGGCGAGTGCCTCGTCGATCGGGCCCTGTGTGACGACGACGAACCGGGCGTCGTAGTTGTCGAGGAACTCCAGGCGGGTGTACTGCGAGGTGAACCCCGTGCAGCCCGGGCACTGCCATTCCTGGCCGGCGAACCACATGTGGCTGTAGACGATCAGTTGCCTCCTGCCTTCGAAGACGTCCGTCAGCCGAACCGGGCCGTCCTCGCCCTCCAGGGTGTAGTCGGGCATCTCGACCATCGGCAGACGGCGGCGCTCGGCGGCGATGGCGTCGAGCTCCCGCGTCGCGGCCTTCTCCCGGGCCCGCAGTGTTTGGAGCTTGCGCTCCCACGTTGCGGCGTCGACGACAGGTGGTAGTGCGTGGGTGGTCATGGTCCCCTCACAGAGCTCGCGCGTGGCTTTCGCTGGTACAGAGGTGGACTCCGCCCGGCTCCGGAACTCATCGGTGTACCGACGAGGGATCCGGACGGGCGGTCCCGGCGTCTGTGTGGGTATGGATCTGCAGAAGCCGACCGCCGGGCACCCCGGAAAGCAGCCCGCCCGGCAGTCGCCCGAAGGGTGCCTCGTCGTGGCGATCCGCCTTCCCGTGCGGATCGTCGTGCTCGTACTGCTCGTGCCGGTGCGGATGGTGTGGGATGCGCTCGCCGTCGCCGGGCGGTTTCTGAACGGCACCGTGTTCCGGCCGGTGGGACGGGCGTTGCTGTGGGTCGCGCGGGCCGTGTTCGTGTGGCCCTTCGTGGGGCTTTGGCGGTACGTCGTCGTGCCCTTGGGCAGGGCGTCGGGGTGGCTCGCGAACGTCCTCGTCGTCCTTCCGCTCAAGTGGTTCCACCGGTATGTCCTCACGCCCCTCGGACAGGCCCTGGTGTGGGTGTACGCGCGCGTGCTGACGCCCGTCGGGCACGGCGTGATACGGGTGCTCAGGGGGACGGGGGCGGTGCTCGCCCTGCTCGGGGGCGGTGTGTACGCCGGTATCGCATGGCTGGTGCGGTATCTCGTCGCCGTTCCCGCCCTGTGGGTGTACGAGCGGGTGCTCGCGCCGGTGGGGCGGGCGACCGCGTGGGTCGTGGGCATGGTCGCCACCGGTGTCGGGATCGGGCTGTACTGGGCGGGGCGGGTGCTGTTCGTGCTGCCCGCGCTCGCCCTGTGGCGGTGGGTGCTGGTGCCCGTAGGGCGGTTGCTCGCCGTCGTCGGGCGCGAGGTGGGGCAGGCGGTCGGGCATGCCTGGCGGGTGGCCGGGCGGATCTCGCTCGCCGTGGGGCGGGCTCTCGGAACCCTCTTCCGGTGGATCTTCGTGGAGCCCGTCAGCTGGGTCTACCGGACCGTGCTCACGCCCGTCGGGCATGTCGTACGGGACGCCGTGCTGCGGCCCGTCGCCGAGGCGGCGCGCAGTGTGGGGCGGGCCACCCGGCTGGCGCTCGCCGCCGCCCGGGAGTCCGCGCGGCAGGCGCGGGCCGATTTCCGGCGGCTGCTCTTCGGGGAGCCCGAGCGGACCGGGATCGCGGTCCGGCGGGAACCTCCGGGCCGCGAGACACGTACTCTTGGTAGCAGTACGACCGCTCTCACGAAGGACTGAACGACACTGGGCAAGCGACAGCCCGAAGGCCCGCCGCCCGCACCCGCGGTGCAGCGCATCCGACTCCGCTACACCAAGCGCGGCCGCCTCCGGTTCACCAGCCACCGTGACTTCCAGCGCGCCTTCGAGCGTGCGCTGCGCCGCGCCGAGGTGCCGATGGCGTACTCGGCGGGGTTCACGCCGCATCCGAAGGTGTCGTACGCCAATGCCGCACCCACCGGCACGGGCAGTGAGGCGGAGTTCCTGGAGATCGCCCTCACCGAGGCGCGGGATCCGGAGCAGTTGAGAGCCCTGCTCGACGAGTCGCTGCCCGCCGGGCTCGATGTCGTCGACGCGGTCGAGGCCCGGACCTCCGGGCTCGCCGACCGGCTCACGGCTTCCGTGTGGGAGCTGCGGCTGGACGGCGTGGACCCGGCCGAGGCGGAGCGGGCCGTTTCGGCCTTCAACACCGCCGACGCCGTCGAGGTCCAGCGCATGACCAAGAACGGCGTCCGGACCTTCGACGCGCGCCCCGCGGTCGTACAACTTGAAACGCATAGTGATCCGGCTGATAGGCCGACCGACCAGCCCTGTGCGATACTGCGGCTGGTTGTTCGGCACGTGACGCCTGCCGTACGACCCGACGACGTCCTGTCCGGTCTCCGCGCCGTGGCCGACCTGGCGCCGCCGGTCCCCGCAGCGGTGACCAGGCTGGCGCAGGGGCTGTTCGATGAAGAGACCGGCACGGTGACCGACCCGCTCGCGCCCGACCGCGAGGCAGCGACGGCCGGACCCACGGCCGATTCCGCTGCCGCCGCGAAGGCGTCGGCGTAAGGAAGGTCCCGCGAAGGACGGACGTCGTAAGCGCCGCCCTCGGACTCGGGAGCCACCTGGGTCGGGCAGCGCACCGACACAGAAGACTTTCGCCAGGCCGTACGCATTCGGTGGACGGAACCGGCGAGACAGGACACAGAGAGCTCCCGTGCGGCGCCCGCGCCCCGGACGGCGGCACCGCGCAACGCGCGAGCCGCGGACGTCACCGGCGATCAACGCCGGACCAGGCGCGGCGCCCGGGAGCCTGACGGGAGATAAGCCCGCATGCTCGAACCGACCGAACCCACCGAGGGTTCCGAACTGAACACCCCGAGCGACACCTTGCCGCCGCGTCGTCGGCGCCGTGCCGCCTCACGCCCGGCGGGTCCCCCCGCCGCGGCCGCCTCCGAAGCCCCGGAGGAGATCGTCGCGCCGGCCATACCGGCCGACAGCGACAAGAAGGCCGACGAGGACGAGGCCGAAGAGGTCGCTGCGGTCGAGGAGTCCGAAGAGGCCGCCGAGGTGCCTCCGGTTGTCGAGGAGGCCGCGCCCGCAGGGCGTACGCGTCGTCGTGCGACCCGCCGCGCCTCCGCGCCCGCCGGGGCGCCCGTTGCCGCCGAGGTCGCCGAGACCGTCGTGCCCGCCGCCGCTCCGGTCGAGGAGCGGGAGGGCGCGGCCGTCGCCGAGGTGCCCGCCGCGTCGGCCGGCGAGTCCGACGAGGACGCCGCTCCGCGTCGCACCCGGCGTCGTGCCACGCGCCGGGTGTCGGCGCCCGTGGAGGCGCCCGTCGCCGCCGAGGAGGCCGAGGCGCCCGCCGTGGCCGAGGAGCCCGCCGCCGAGGCCGTGGAGCCGGCCGAGGACGCTGCCCCGCGTCGTACCCGGCGTCGTGCCACGCGCCGCGTGTCCACGCAGGTCGAGGAGACGGCAGGTGCCGAAGAGGCGCCCGCCGTCGAAGAGCCCGTCACCGCTCCGGTTGCCGAGCAGGCCGAGGAGGACGGTGCCCCGCGGCGTACGCGTCGCCGGGCCACCCGTAAGGCAGCGACCGGGTTCGCCGAGCCCGCGCAGACCGCCGGTGCCGTGGAGGACGCCGAGAGCGTCGAGGACGAGGGTCCGCGGCGGCCCGCCCGGCCTGCCGTCGCCGTGTTCCAGGCGCCCGTGTTCACCGAGCCGCAGTTCCAGACGCCGCAGCGGGCCGCCGCCGAAGCGGCCGCCGAGGCCGAGACCGCCGAGCCGGAGGAGCTCCAGGAGGAGCAGGCCGGTGCGCGGCGCCGTCGCCGTCGCCGGGGGGCCGCGTTCGGCGAGGAGGCCGAGCCGCAGGCCGTCGAGACCGTCGTGGAGGACGAGGCGGAGGAGGACGAGGAGTCGGCCGAGGACGCCGCCGAGGGCGACGAGTCCGAGGAGACCGGTTCGCGCCGTCGCCGTCGTCGTGGCGGCCGTCGCCGTCGTCGTGGCGAGTCCGCCGAGTCCGCCGGTGAGGACGATTCGGAGGAGTCCGACGAGTTCGCCGCCGTGCAGGCCGCGCAGGACGCCGAGGACACCGCCGAGCAGGTCGAGGACGACGAGGAGGACGAGGCCGGCGGCTCCAGCTCCAGCAGCCGTCGGCGCCGTCGCCGGCGCCGTCGTGCCGGTGACTCCTCCGCGGACACCGAGCCCGGCGACGGCGACCCCGAGCGCACGGTCGTCAAGGTCCGCGAGCCTCGTCCGAAGGCCGAGCCGTCCGACGAGGTGCAGTCCATCAAGGGCTCCACGCGTCTGGAGGCCAAGAAGCAGCGCCGCCGCGAGGGCCGTGAGCAGGGTCGCCGGCGCGTCCCGATCATCACCGAGGCCGAGTTCCTGGCCCGCCGTGAGGCCGTCGAGCGTGTGATGGTCGTCCGGCAGAGCGGTGAGCGCACGCAGATCGGCGTCCTGGAGGACGGTGTGCTCGTCGAGCACTACGTCAACAAGGAGCAGGCGACCTCGTACGTCGGCAACGTGTACCTGGGCAAGGTGCAGAACGTGCTGCCGTCGATGGAGGCCGCGTTCATCGACATCGGCAAGGGCCGCAACGCCGTCCTGTACGCCGGTGAGGTCAACTTCGAGGCGCTCGGCATGGCCAACGGGCCGCGCCGTATCGAGTCCGCCCTGAAGTCCGGCCAGTCCGTGCTCGTCCAGGTGACCAAGGACCCGATCGGCCACAAGGGCGCCCGCCTGACCAGCCAGGTCTCCCTTCCCGGCCGCTACCTCGTGTACGTGCCCGAGGGCTCGATGACCGGTATCAGCCGCAAGCTGCCCGACACGGAGCGCGCGCGTCTGAAGACCATCCTCAAGAAGATCGTCCCCGAGGATGCGGGCGTCATCGTCCGTACGGCCGCGGAGGGCGCTTCGGAGGACGAGCTGCGCCGCGACGTCGAGCGACTGCAGGCGCAGTGGGAGGACATCCAGAAGAAGTCGAAGAACGGCAACGCCCCGACGCTGCTGTACGGCGAGCCGGACATGACCGTCCGCGTCGTCCGCGACATCTTCAACGAGGACTTCACCAAGGTCGTCGTCAGCGGTGACGAGGCGTGGGAGACCATTCACGGCTATGTCTCGCACGTCGCGCCCGACCTGGCCGACCGGCTGTCGAAGTGGACCTCGGAGGTCGACGTCTTCGCCACGTACCGGATCGACGAGCAGCTGTCCAAGGCCCTGGACCGCAAGGTCTGGCTGCCCAGTGGTGGTTCGCTGGTGATCGACCGGACCGAGGCGATGGTCGTCGTCGACGTCAACACCGGCAAGTTCACCGGTCAGGGCGGCAACCTCGAGGAGACCGTCACCAGGAACAACCTGGAGGCGGCCGAGGAGATCGTGCGTCAGCTGCGGCTGCGCGACCTCGGCGGGATCATCGTCATCGACTTCATCGACATGGTGCTGGAGTCCAACCGGGACCTGGTGCTGCGGCGTCTGCTGGAGTGCCTGGGCCGCGACCGTACGAAGCACCAGGTCGCCGAGGTCACCTCGCTGGGCCTGGTCCAGATGACCCGCAAGCGGGTCGGCCAGGGTCTGCTGGAGTCCTTCTCCGAGACCTGCGTCCACTGCAACGGCCGCGGTGTCATCGTCCACATGGAGCAGCCGACCTCCGCCGGTGGCGGCGGCAAGCGCAAGAAGCGCGGCCGTGGCGGCGACGGGCATGTGCACGAGCACGAGGCCGGGGCGGCCGTCGAGGCTCCGGAGGCCGTCGAGGAGACCGAGGACGAGGTCGCCGCCGAGGTCGCGGCGCCGGTCGCGCTGTCCGAGCCCTTCTTCGCGCCGGACGAGGAGCTGTACAGCAGCGTTGCCGAGGCGGAGGCCGCGGTCGGCCGTGGCCGTTCGCGGCGCCGGTCGAGCCGGCGGGCGTCCGCTCCGGCGGGTGCCCCCCGGCGTGAGGCACCGCGGCACGAGGAGGCCGAGGCGCCGACCGCTCAGGACGTGACGGTCGAGGCAGAGGTGGAGCGTCCGGTGCAGCCGGAGCCGGCCGCCGCGGCGCTGGCCGAGCCCGCCGCCGTCGAGGACGCGGTCGTCCAGGCCGCCCCCGCCGAGGCTGCGGCCGTCGAGGAGGCCGCGCCCAAGGGGCGTACGCGCCGTCGTGCGACCCGCAAGGTGTCCGCGCCGGCCGGGTCGCCCGCGGGGGCCGAGGCCGCCGTGGTGACGGTCGCCGAGACCGCGCCCGTGGCCGAGGCCCCGGTGGCTGCGGAGCCGCAGACCGAGGCCGAGGCCCCCGCCGAGAGCGCCGCTCCGGCCCGCCCGCGGCGCCGTGCGGTGCGCAAGGAGACCGCGCCGACCGCGTCCGAGGAGACGGCCGTCGTGGTCGTCCCGTCGGGTGCGGAGGAGCCCGCGGTCGCGGAGGAGAGCGCTGAGGAGGCGGCTCCGGCCAAGAAGACGGCCGCCCGCAAGACGGCCAAGAAGGCCACCGCGAAGAAGGCCGCCACCAAGAAGACCGCGGCCAAGAAGACGGCGGCGAAGAAGGTGACGGCCAAGAAGGCGGCGACCGCCAAGACGGCCGCGGCCAAGTCGACGGCGAAGAAGACCGCGGTCTCGGCCGCCGCCGACGAGAGCTGAGCAGTGCGCTGTGCGGCCGGTCCCTGTGACCGGCCGCACGCGTGTGGGGCCCGGCCCGGTTTGACCCCTCCGGCCACGGCCCCGTAACCTTGACCGTCGGCGTGTCCTTGGATATGGGCGCGCCACATCCCCGTAAACCTCATTCCTCCAGGGCACTGGGTGCTCCGGAGAGGCTGCCCCTGCCGGGTGGCTGGACTGCGGGGGTGCCGTTCCCGAGCGAGAGAGTGAGATCCGCGTGTACGCCATCGTGCGCAGCGGTGGTCGCCAGCACAAGGTTGCTGTCGGCGACATCGTTGAGGTTGACAAGATTTCCACCGCCAAGGTTGGCGACACGGTCGAGCTCTCGACCCTGCTCGTTGTCGACGGCGACGCTGTGACCAGCGACCCGTGGGTGCTGGCCGGCATCAAGGTCCAGGCCGAGGTCGTGGACCACCACAAGGGCGTCAAGATCGACATCCTTCGCTACAAGAACAAGACCGGCTACCGCCGACGTCAGGGCCACCGCCAGCAGTACACGGCGATCAAGGTCACTGAGATCCCCGCGGCTGCGAAGTAAGGGACTGAGGAGAAATGGCACACAAGAAGGGCGCATCGTCCACCCGGAACGGTCGCGACTCCAATGCCCAGCGGCTCGGCGTGAAGCGCTTCGGCGGTCAGGTCGTCAACGCGGGTGAGATCCTGGTCCGCCAGCGCGGCACCCACTTCCACCCCGGCTCCGGCGTCGGCCGTGGCGGCGACGACACGCTGTTCGCGCTGAACGCCGGCGCGGTGGAGTTCGGTACCCACCGTGGCCGCAAGGTCGTGAACATCGTTCCGGTCGCCTGAGTCAGTTCCTGATTCAGGGCTGAAGCCCGAACGCTTCGCGAGGCGGACCTCACTTCCCGTGTGGGAAGGCGGGTCCGCCTTTCGCGTGTTGACATGAGTAACACCCGTACGTATCTGGAGGCACCGAACCATGACCACCTTCGTGGACCGCGTCGAGCTGCACGTCGCCGCGGGTAGCGGAGGTCACGGCTGTGCCTCCGTCCACCGTGAGAAGTTCAAGCCGCTCGGCGGACCCGACGGCGGCAACGGCGGGCACGGCGGTGACGTCATCCTCACCGTCGACCAGTCCGTGACGACTCTTCTCGACTACCACCACTCCCCGCACCGCAAGGCCACCAGCGGCAAGCCCGGCGAGGGCGGCAACCGGTCGGGCAAGGACGGGCAGGACCTGGTCCTTCCCGTGCCGGACGGCACCGTCGTCCTCGACAGGGCGGGCAATGTGCTCGCCGACCTGGTCGGGCACGGCACCTCGTACGTCGCCGCGCAGGGCGGCCGTGGCGGTCTCGGCAACGCGGCGCTCGCCTCGGCGCGGCGCAAGGCGCCGGGCTTCGCGCTGCTCGGTGTCCCCGGCGATCTCCAGGACATCGTCCTGGAGCTGAAGACGGTCGCGGATGTGGCGCTGGTGGGGTACCCGAGCGCCGGCAAGTCCTCGCTGATCTCGGTGTTGTCGGCCGCCAAGCCGAAGATCGCCGACTATCCGTTCACGACCCTCGTCCCCAACCTGGGTGTCGTCACGGCCGGTTCGACCGTGTACACCATCGCGGACGTACCGGGGCTGATCCCGGGTGCCAGCCAGGGCAAGGGGCTGGGGCTGGAGTTCCTGCGGCACGTCGAGCGGTGCAGCGTGCTGGTGCACGTGCTGGACACGGCGACGCTGGAGTCCGAGCGGGACCCGGTCTCCGACCTCGATGTCATCGAGGAGGAGCTGAAGCAGTACGGCGGGCTCGACCGGCGGCCGCGGATCGTCGTACTGAACAAGATCGACGTACCGGACGGCAAGGATCTCGCCGAGATGGTGCGGCCGGACCTGGAGGCGCGGGGATACCGGGTCTTCGAGGTGTCCGCCGTGGCCCATCTCGGGCTGAAGGAACTGTCGTTCGCGCTGGCCGACCTGGTGGCGAAGGCACGCGCCGCGAAGCCGAAGGAGGAGGCCACGCGGATCGTCATCCGGCCCAAGGCCGTCGACGACGCGGGCTTCACGGTGACGCGCGAGGAGGACGGGCTGTTCCGGGTGCGGGGCGAGAAGCCCGAGCGCTGGGTGCGGCAGACCGACTTCAACAACGACGAGGCCGTGGGGTATCTCGCGGACCGCCTCAACCGCCTCGGTGTGGAAGAGGAGTTGATGAAGGCGGGTGCCCGGTCGGGTGACGGTGTCGCCATCGGACCCGAGGAGAACGCCGTCGTCTTCGACTGGGAGCCGTCGGTGATGGCCGGGGCGGAGATGCTGGGCCGTCGCGGTGAGGACCACCGGTTCGAGGCGCCGAGGCCCGCGGCGCAGCGGCGCCGGGACCGGGACGCGGAGCGGGACGAGGCGCTTCGGGAGTACGGGGGCTTCGAACCCTTCGGTGAGTAGTCGCTCCGCTGGGTGGCGGTGCCGCCTGGGGGCTCCGCCCCCAGGCCCCGAGGCCCCCGGTCGGCCTGGACGGCCTCGTCCTCAAACGCCGGACGGGCTGGGTTTCGGATCACCCGGTCGAGTGATCTGTAGTGATCGTGAAGCTGGTGGCGCACGCCCGCTGATCAGCCTCAACCCCGTACCCCTCGTACGGATCGCCGAACTCGGCTCGAACTTCGCTTCCTGAACAGCCCCCTGCCCGGTGTCAACTGAGGGTACGTAAGACCCGTTGCGGCAAAATCACGTTCGTCGTGTTCTTCCCGTGTCGCAACGGGTCTTCTGTTGTCTGCTCATTTGTCATGCACGCGAAGGCCCTCGTTCAACGGGTGGACCGCCCGGCTGCGTGAGCTTTCACGTGTCCAAGAGGCTTGCGAGACAGGGGAGTTCGCGATGACCGGAGCAATCTCGCCCGACCGACGCCGCTTTCTGGCCGCCGGCGCCGCCGTCCTCGGCGCCACCGCGTCGGCCCAGCTCTGGCTGCCGGGCACGGCCCGCGCGGCCGAAGCAACCCTGCCCGACGGCGTGTTCAGCCTCGGCATCGCCTCCGGCGACCCGCTGCCCGACGGCATCGTGCTGTGGACCCGGCTCGCCCCCGACCCGCTGAACGGCGGCGGCATGCCGGACAGTGTGGTTCCGGTGGAGTGGGAGCTCGCGGAGGACGAGCGGTTCAGAAAGCCCCTGCGCCGGGGCGTCGCCCAGGCCCGGCCCGAGTACGGGCACAGCGTTCACGTGGACGTACGGGGCCTGCGCCCGGACCGCTCGTACTGGTACCGCTTCCGCACGAGCGGTCAGATCTCGCCCACCGGTCGCACCCGCACCGCCCCGCACCCGCACAGCAGGGGTGGCTCGCTGCGCGTCGCTCTCGCCTCCTGCCAGAACTGGCAGCACGGCTATTTCACGCCGTACGCCGACATGCTCGACCAGGACCCCGACTTCGTCCTCTTCGTCGGCGACTACATCTACGAGTCCGCGCCGTCCTCGGCGGGCCCGCGCAGGCACGAGGGCACGGGGGAGCCGTACACCCTGGAGGAGTACCGCAACCGGTACGCCCAGTACAAGACCGATCCCGACCTCGCCGCCATCCACGCGAACACACCCTGGGTGGTCACCTTCGACGACCACGAGGTCGACAACGACTGGGCCGGGGAGATCCCGCAGGACCCCGCCAAGCAGTCGCACGACGCGTTCGTGGCCCGGCTGACGGCGGCCTTCCAGGCGTACTACGAGCACATGCCGGTCCGTGCCTCCGCGATCCCGAACGGCCCGCACATCCAGATGTACCGCCGGCTGGAGTTCGGCCGCCTGGTCCGCCTGAACGTCCTCGACACCAGGCAGTACCGCAGTGACCAGGTGACCAGCCAGGCGGACGCCGAGAACCCGTCGCTCACGATGCTCGGCGCCGCGCAGAAGCAGTGGCTCCTGGACGGGCTGCTGGACTCGCCGGCCCGCTGGAACCTGATCGCCTCGCAGATAATGATGGCGGAGACCGATCTGCAGATCGGCGAGGGCAAGCTCTGGTACTACGACGCCTGGGACGGCTACCAGGTGGAACGCAACGCCCTGCTGGAGGAGTTCGCCGACATCCGCAACCCCGTCGTGCTCAGCGGCGACCGCCACCTCACGATGATCAGCGACCTCAGGACCGACTACGACGACCCGGACTCCGAGGTCGTCGGCGCCGAGTTCGTCGGTACGTCCATCTCCAGCAACGGTGACCAGGACCAGGCCGCCTTCCACGCCGAGTGGGACCCGCGGATGCCGGACAACCCGCACTGGAAGCTGATCGACGCCCACCGCGGCTACCACCTCTTCGACATCGACCGCGACGGCATCGACGCACAGGTGAGGGTGGTGGACACGGTCCGGCAGCCCACGGCCGCGGCGAGCACGCTGGCGCGGCTGCGGGTGGAATCCGGTGACCCGGGCGTCCGGCTGGTCTGACGGCTCGCGCGGACACCGTGGGACTGACCGGAGTCCCACGGTGTTCCAGGGCACGACGAATCGGTCCCTCACCCTCACCGAGACCGAAATACTGCGGAATCTTGATGAGGAATTCCGGGGCAATGGGCTGCCGGCCGGGCTCTATTCCAAGCCAGTTCGTAACGGCGCGGTCGTGGATATGAAGAACGCGTGCGGCCCGCCGCCGCGGGGCGTGAAGGTCTCGACACCGCGGTGGGCCGTCGGGCCCGCCACCGGGGCCGGCGTCGAGATGATTGACCGCATCGCTCATATGGGCGTACGTGTCCTCGGTGATCCCGCACCGCGGCGCGCACGGTTCACCGGGGCGGCACTGATCCGCTGTGCAGTTACTCACAGCAATTCCGTGGGAGGGTGCGGAGGGAGTCCCCACCGTCACCAGCAGTGCCAGGTGAATGACAGGTAGCGCGCACATATGCAGCGAAGGGCGCTCACCTTGCACAGCGGTAACCGCAAGTGGGACCATTTCTGCGTTCCCTGTCGCCCCAAGGTAGGTCCTCTGTGTCCCAGCACATAGCCAAGCCCCGTACCACCGCAGTGATCCTGGCCGGCGGTACCGGCCAGCGGGTGGGTCTGTCGATCCCCAAGCAGCTGCTGAAGATCGCCGGCAAGGCAGTCATCGAGCACACCCTGACCACCTTCGAGAAGGCCGACTCGATCGACGACGTCATCGTGCTGATGGCGCCGGGCTACGTCCCCGACATCGAGAAGATCGTCGCCAAGGCCGGGTTCAAGAAGGTCAAGAAGATCATCGAGGGCGGCTCGACCCGGAACGAGACCACCGAGCGCGCCATCGAGGCCCTCGGTGAGGGCCTGGCCGACGGCGAGGACCTGAACGTCCTGTTCCACGACGCCGTACGCCCCCTGCTGGCGCAGCGCGTGATCGACGACTGCGTGGTCGCGCTGGAGCGCTACCAGGCCGTCGACGTCGCCATCCCGTCCGCGGACACCATCATCGTGACGCGCACGCACGGTGAGGACGGCGAGTTCATCACCGAGATCCCGGACCGCTCCCGGCTGCGCCGCGGCCAGACCCCGCAGGCCTTCAAGCTGTCCACGATCAAGCGGGCGTACGAGGTCGCGGCCGGCGACCCCAACTTCCAGGCCACGGACGACTGCTCCGTCGTGCTGAAGTACCTGCCGGACGTGCCGATCCACGTCGTCGCGGGCGACGAGTACAACATGAAGGTCACCCAGCCGGTCGACGTCTTCATCGCCGACAAGCTGTTCCAGCTCGCCTCCACGGCGGCGCCGGAGCAGGTCAGCGAGGAGGCCTACCGCGAGCTGCTGACCGGCAAGACGGTCGTGATCTTCGGCGGCTCGTACGGCATCGGCAAGGACATCGCCGAAATCGCCGAGTCCTACGGCTCCACCGTGTACGCGCTCGGCCGCTCCACCACCGGCACGCACGTGGAGAACCCGGAGGAGGTCGACGACGCGCTGTCCAAGGCGTACGCGGAGACCGGCCGGATCGACTACGTCGTCAACACCGCGGGCGTGCTGCGCATCGGCAAGCTGGCCGAGACCGACAACGCGACCATCGAGGAGGCGCTGAAGGTCAACTACCTGGCCCCGGTGCAGATCGCTCGTTCCGCGTACAAGTACCTGGCGGAGACCAAGGGCCAGCTGCTGCTGTACACCTCCAGCAGCTACACCCGCGGGCGTGCCGAGTACAGCCTCTACTCCTCGACCAAGGCCGCCATGGTGAACCTCACCCAGGCCCTGTCCGACGAGTGGGCCGGCGACGGCATCCGCGTCAACTGCGTCAACCCGGAGCGCACCGCGACGCCGATGCGTACGAAGGCCTTCGGCCAGGAGGCCGCGGGCACCCTGCTGTCCTCGGAGGCGGTCGCCCGCACCTCGCTGGACGTGCTGCTGTCCGAGCTGACCGGCCATGTCATCGACGTCCGCCAGCAGGACCCGACGGCGGGCGCGGCGAAGGCCTCCGGCTTCGAGCAGGCGCTGGCCTCGGTGCTGGACCGACAGGACGGCATGTAATAATCGACGGGAATTAGTCTTCCGTTATTCAGGCCTCTGCTTTCCGGTGTCAATGCAGTGCATTGATCCGGTGTTCGCAGGGGCCTGAATCCGTACACCCGACGAATTCCCGTAGAATTGCCACAAATCCTGCGCACTTCAGAACAAAACCGGCACTCCCCCTCCCAGAGCAGGTTCTCCGTGATATCCACCGCTATTCGCGTCGCCCGGGTGGGCAGCGCGGCCGAGCTGGCCGCGGCGGTCCTCATGATGCTGGGCTTCCCGGCGATCATGGTGGCCGCGCTCATCCCGAGCGTCTACGCCTTCGCGGCAGCGGCCGCCGTGACGTACCTGGCCGACCACTACCTGCACCGGAAGGGCAGTTATCTGGTCAACCGGCTGAGCAAGGTCAGAGCCGGTCTCTCGATCCGCTTCCTGATCCGAGAGCTCCTGCTGATCCTGCTGCTGGCCCGGCTGGACCTCGCGAACAACCTGATCTACTACGGCGCGATCGGCTGCTTCATCGCGTTCTACGGCCTCCAGGCCCCGCACGGCGCCGTGGTCACGCTGATCCGCAACCGGCGCCGGTTGCCGGTCGCCACCCGCAACGTCGACCTGAAGTCGCGGATCGACATCCCGGACGCGCCGCGGCGGGGGCTGCTCGACCGGTCGGCCGAGAAGATGCTCCACCTCGACCTCGCGGCCGTCGTCGGCATCCTGATCTCCGCCGTGGCGGGTTCGTCCGTGGCCGGCTTCGTCGGCATCGGCATCACCCTCGGCCTGGGCAGCCTGTACGTCCTCGCGCTCGTGCCGTACGTCAGTGGCCGCAAGATCCCGCCCGACGCCGACAAGGTCCTCGTGGCCGTCGACGACTGGCTGCACGAGTACAAGCCGCAGACGGTGCTGTACTTCTCCGGCTCCAAGGACTCCGCCTACCAGGTCAACATGTGGCTGGAGACCATGGAACAGCTGGACTCCCGGCCGCTGATCATCCTGCGCGAGCGGATCATCCTGCAGAACCTGGCGCCCACCACGGTCCCCGTCATCTGCGTGCCCGGAGGGGTGCACCTGATGAACATGGACCTGTCCACGGTGCGCGTCGCGCTGTACGCCGCGAACGTGGGCAAGAACATCCACCTGCTGCGCGTGCCCACCATGAAGCACGTCTTCATCGGCCACGGCGACAGCGACAAGCTGGCCAGCGTCAACCCGTTCAGCAAGGCGTACGACGAGGTGTGGACCGCCGGCCGTGCGGGCCGCGACCGCTACGCCATCGCCGACGTCGGCGTCCGCGACGAGGACATCGTGGAGGTCGGACGCCCGCAGCTGGCGCCGATCCAGGGGTGGGAGGGCGTGCCGGAGGGGCCCCGCGGCGGAGCCGCTGATGGGCGCTGTCCGACCGTGCTGTACGCGCCCACCTGGGAAGGCTGGGACGGCGACCCGGGCAACACCTCGATCATGCTCGCCGGTGAGAGCATCGTGAAGAAGCTGGTCAAGGCCGACCCGCCGGTGCGTGTCCTGTACAAGCCGCACCCCTTCACGGGCACGGTGCTCCCCAAGGCCGCCGCCGCCCACCGGCGCATCGTCGCCCTGGTCGAGAAGGCCGGCGCCGAGCGTGCCGCCGACTCCCGCTTCACCGCCGACTCCGCCGAGCAGGAGAAGGCGAAGGCCGACCTCGTCCGCATCGAGGCCCGGATCGCCGAACTGGTCGGCACCGGCGGTGAGAAGGCCGACGAGGCCGAGGCCAGCCGTGATGGCGTGGTCGACGTCGACAGGTACGAGGAGATCGCCCGGCTGCGCGGCGAGTGGAACGAGGCCTACTGGCGCTCCTTCCCGGTGTGGGAGCACCGTGTCATCGAGGGCGCCGAGCCGCGCCTGTACGACTGCTTCAACGTCTCCGACGCGATGGTCTCCGACATCTCCAGCGTGGTCTCCGACTTCATCGCGAGCGGCAAGCCGTACGCGGTCACGGACTCCGCCGAGCTGGGCGTCGAGGAGTTCAAGCGGCAGAACACCGCCGTGCGCGCCGCGGTGATCCTCTCCAACAGCGCCAAGGAACTGGGCGAGCTGCTGGGCGCGGTCCGCGACCCGGCCGCCGACGCGCTGGCGGAGGACCGCAAGGATCTGAAGGAGTACCTGCTCGGCCCGGACGATCCGACGTCCCTTGCGCAGTTCAACACCGCGGTGGCGAACCTGACCCTCAAGGCCGACACCCGCAACCTGGGCCAGGAGTCCCGGGCCGCCGCGGCCGGTACCCCCGGCGCGGACGAACTGTCGGACGCGCTGTCGGCGCAGCCGCCCACCGCGTGAACGGGCCGCCGCTCACGGTGTGAAACGAGTGAGAAGGGCCCGGTTTTCGAGGAGTGATCCTCGAAAACCGGGCCCTTCTTCGTATGTTCATGTGTCCGTACCCGTCTGTTCGTCATGTGAACTGAGTCACGAAAACCCGGCCATAGGGCAACCGCTTGTCCGGGTCGGCCGTCTTTCTAGGTGGCGAATGAGGCGATAAGGGGTAAATATCCCGTTGGCGAGGGGGAAACAGTGACCGTGACGCAGCCTGATGTGAGCGTCGTCATCGGGGCGTACGAAGCGATGCCGTATCTGGTCGAGTGCCTGGCGTCCGTCGAGGCACAGACCATCGATCCGGAGCGCATCGAGGTCATCGCGGTGGACGACGGCTCCACCGACGGGTCGGGGGAGTGCCTGGAGGAGTTCGCGGCCCGCGCGGCGATGTCGGTCACGGTGATCCGGCAGGACAACTCCGGCGGCCCCAGCGGCCCGCGCAACGTCGGTCTGGGCAAGGCCGCCGGCCGCTATGTCTTCTTCCTCGACGCCGACGACCGGCTCGGTCCTCAGGCCCTGGAGCGCATGGTCGCCATGGCCGACCGCAACGGCACGGACGTGGTCCTCGGCCGCGTCGAGGGCATCAACCGCAAGCCGCCGGGGTCGATGTGGGGCAAGACCCTCGACCGCACCGACGTCTACTCCTCCAACATCAAGTTCACGCTGAGCGCGCAGAAGCTGTTCCGCCGTGAGCTCCTGGAGCGGCACGGTATGCGCTTCGACGAGTCCCTGTGGACCGGCGAGGACGCCCTCTTCACGATGGAGGCGTATCTGCGGGCGAACGGCGTCTCCGTGCTCGCCGACTACACCTGCTACTACCTGGTGGGCCGCGACGACGGCAAGCACGTCACCAAGAGCGGGGGCTACACCCTGCGCTTCGACTCCGCGCGCGCCCTCATGAACCTGATCGCCGACCTCGTCCCCGCCGGGGACAGGCGCGACATGCTCCTGGTCCGCCCCTTCCTGATCACGCTGCTGCCCCAGTTCGGCCCGAAGTACCTCACGGACAGCGAGAAGATACGGCGGCACAAGTTCGAGTTGGCGAAACCGCTGATGGAGGAGTTCTGGAGCGAGGGCGTCGCAGGCCGCCTCAAGGTCGAGGAGCGGCTTCGACTGCACCTGGTCGCCGAGCAGCAGCCCGAACTCCTCGTCCCCGTCGTGCAGTTCGTCAAGGGGAAGAAGCAGGCGGCGGCCCTCCTGGAGAAGAAGGGCCGGGAGGTCTACCTCGTCTACCCGCACTTCCGCGACGCGACGGCCGCCATACCCGACTCCGTCTACCTCGCCGCGCCCCGCGAGGCCCGGGCCGTCGCCGGCTACCGCGAACACTCCGCCCGCTCGGTACTGAAGCGGGCGGTCCGCAAGGCGCGCCGGGTACTGAAGGCACGGGCGGGCGCGGGCGGAACCGCTGCGGCGGCCTGACGGCGCCACGAAGGGGCGGGGGGAACGGCGCGACCGGCCACAACGAGTCCGCAGACGGACGACGGCACATCGCGGCACACCCCGCGGGGTGACCGGCCGACGCTGGTGTCGTCCCGACTGCATCGCCCGCCGGATCGGCGCCCCACCACCCGCCGGGCCCGCCGGTGGACGGACGCCGACGGGGCTGCCGGTGGACGGACGCCGACTGGGCCGCCGTACCGGGCTTGGCGGCGCTGCGCTCCAGCTCGCGCTTCAACTGGGCGTTGTCCAGCGGCAGTTCACTGATACGGCTCTGCAGCCAGCCGAAGTGTGAGGTGAGCGAGGCGCGGCCGGGGTCGTTCCAGGGGCGGACACCGGCCGGTAAGTCCGGCGAGCGCATGCGGGCCTCGAAGGGCGCGCCGCCGCTGCTGTGGGTGAACGTGTTCTCCAGGCCGTTTCCGTCCAGGAACACCGTGAACCGCTCGAAGTGCTTCAGATGGCCGCCGACCAGGCCGCTGAAGTCGGCTTCCTCGTACAGTTGCGCCGGGTCGGGATGGCTGTGTGGCGCTTGTCCGGGGACTGGACCGGCGCGCGGGGAGCGGTCCCCTTCGCGTAGATTGCCGGGCGGGGAAGCCTGAGCGTGCGAGGGGACGGAAGAACAAGGTGGCAGGGGCAAGGCAGGCCGTGAGCTCGGCCCGCAGAATCGTCGTCAAGGTGGGTTCCTCGTCGCTGACCACCGCGTCCGGCGGCCTGGACGCCGACCGCGTCGACGCGCTCGTGGACGTCCTCGCCAAGAGCCGCAGCGGCGGAGAGAAGGAGATCGTCCTGGTCTCCTCCGGCGCCATCGCCGCGGGGCTCGCCCCGCTGGGCCTGCGCCGCCGCCCCAAGGACCTCGCCCGCCAGCAGGCCGCCGCGAGCGTCGGCCAGGGCCTGCTGGTCGCCCGCTACACCGCCTCCTTCGCCCGGCACGGCGTCCGGGTCGGCCAGGTCCTGCTGACCTCCGACGACATGAGCCGCCGCGCCCACCACCGCAACGCCTCCCGCACCCTCGACAAGCTGCTCGCGATGGGCGCCTTCCCGATCGTCAACGAGAACGACACCGTTGCCACCGACGAGATCCGCTTCGGCGACAACGACCGGCTCGCCGCTCTCGTCGCCCACCTCGTCCACGCCGACCTGCTGGTGCTGCTGTCCGACGTCGACGGCGTCTACGACGGCGATCCGAGCAAGCCCGGCACCTCGCGGATAGCGGAGGTGCGGGGGCCGGAGGATCTCGCGCACGTCGAGATCGGCAGCGCGGGCAAGGCCGGTGTCGGCACCGGTGGCATGGCCACCAAGGTCGAGGCGGCCCGGATCGCGGCCGCCGCCGGCATCCCCGTCGTCCTGACCAGCGCCATCCACGCCGCCGACGCGCTGCTGGGCCGGGACACCGGCACCTACTTCCACCCTGCCGGCAAGCGCTCCGCCGACCGGCTGCTGTGGCTGCAGCACGCCTCCACCCCGCAGGGCTCGCTCACGCTGGACGACGGGGCGGTGCGGGCGGTCGTGGAGCGGCGCAAGTCGCTGCTGCCGGCCGGAATCGCCGCGGTCGAGGGCGAGTTCGTCGCTGGGGACCCGGTCGAACTGCGGGACGCGGAGGGGCGCGCGGTCGCCCGCGGGCTGGTGAACTTCGACGCCAAGGAGATCCCCCAGCTCCTCGGCCGCTCGACGCGTGAACTGGCCCGCGAACTTGGCCCGGCCTACGAACGCGAGGTCATCCACCGGGACGACCTGGTGCTCCTGCAGCCCTGACACGCGCCGGGCGCCTGCATTTTCGGGGGGCCCGCCGGGCCTCCGGCCGCTGCACTCTCCCGGGGGTGGCCCCGGCTCCCGGTCTGCTGCTGTTTCCCGGGGGTGGCCCCCTGGCCCCCGGTCGCTGCTGTCTTCCGGGGCTGGATCCCCCGGCCTCGGGCCGGGCTTTGTTCCGGGGCTGGCGCCGGGGCCGTCGTTGGGGGCTTTGCCCCGGGGCTGATCCGGAGCCTGCGGCCGCCGCGTTCTGCCGGGGTGTCCTCGGGCCTCCGGCCGCTGCTTTGTCCTGGGGCTGTTCCCCCTGGCCTCGGTCGGGCTGCTTTGTCTCGGGGCTGCCCCCGGGCGCCTGGTCGGCTGCTGGCTCCCGGGGGCGATCCTCGGGCCCTGGGGTGGTTGCTGGCTCCCGGGGGCGATCCTCCGGCCCTGGGGTGGTTGCTGGCTCCCGGGGGCGATCCTCCGGCCCTTGGGGCGGCCCGGAGACGGTCCTCGGGTCCTGGGGCGGCCCCTGACGCCCGTGGCTGATCCCCCCGGCTCTGGACGGCTGCTGCCACCCGGGCGCCCCTCCAAGGCCCCCAGCCGACGGCCTGCTCCCGGGGGCGCCCCACCCCCGGGCCGAAAACGGGGGGAACGCCCCGTAAATCGGCCCGTCCTGAGGTGGACGTTCCGCAAAACCGCCCCATGAGCCCTTGCGGCCTGCTCAACTTTGTCTCAGGGATACATTCCGCACGTCCACCAGTCGATCACTGCGTGAAGGAGGCCGTCGTGAGACGAGTGCGCCCTGGGGCGGCGGCGTCCCGTGACGGCGCCCCCTCCCGCGCGGCCGGCGAGGAGCGCGCCCTGACCAGCGTCGCGGCCGGCGACCGGTACGAGGAGCCGGCCGACCTGCCGCGTCTGTGGCATGTCACCCTCAGCGTCTCCGGCGAGGAGGCCCCCCTGAAGGAGGTGCGGCGCGGCCTGGAGCAGCTCGCCCACGACCACCCCTTTCTGCTGACCAGCCGGTACGCGGGCGACCACGCGGAGATCCGCTACTGGGAGGAGGCCCGCGACCTGCACGACGCGGCCGCCGTCGCCCTGCGCCTGTGGGGCGAGCACCGCCAGACCTCCAAGCTGCCGCCCTGGGAGATCGTCGGCCTGGAGGTCATCGACCGCGAGACATACCACCAGCGGATCGCGGAGGGCTACGGCCCGGCGCCCGCAACCCCAGTCGGCGTGCACCCGTTTTGATCCCACCACGGACCGTGACCATCGATTGAGGAACCCCGACGGCGAGCAACCAGGTCCGCGGGAGCGGCGCCGGTTCAGGCGCAAAGGGCGGTCTCGGGGTTTGGAACAGCTGCTGGACGGGCCGTCCGGCGCACTACCCTTCCCTCATGACCACGCTTTCGCCGTACGACTCCATGTCCCCGGTCAACCGGGCCGCCTACCGCGCCAAGGCCGCCGCCGCCGACCTCGCCCCGCTGCCGCGCGCGGTCAAGGACGACGCGCTGGCCGCCATCGCGGACGCCCTGGAGGTCCGTACGAGCGAGATCGTCGAGGCCAACGCCAAGGACATCGCCAAGGCCCGTGAGGCCGGCACGAGCGAGGCCATCATCGACCGGCTGACGCTCACCCCCGAGCGGGTGCGTGCCATCGCCTCCGACGTGCGTGACGTCGTCGCCCTGCCCGACCCGGTCGGCGAGGTCGTGCGCGGCTCGACCCTCCCGAACGGCATCGACCTGCGCCAGGTCCGCGTCCCGCTCGGCGTCGTCGGCATCATCTACGAGGCCCGCCCCAACGTCACCGTCGACGCCGCCGTCCTCTGCCTGAAGTCCGGCAACGCGGTCCTGCTGCGCGGCTCGGCCTCCGCCTACGAGTCCAACACCGCCCTCGTGCGGGTCATCCGGGACGCCGTGGGCGGCGCCGGACTGCCCGCCGACGCCGTACAGCTCGTACCCGGTGAGGGCCGCGAGAGCGTGCGCGAGCTGATGCGTGCCCGGGGTCTGGTCGACGTGCTGATTCCCCGGGGCGGCGCCTCGCTCATCCAGACCGTCGTCTCCGAGTCCATCGTCCCGGTCATCGAGACCGGCACCGGCAACTGCCACGTCTACGTCGACGCGCACGCCGACCTCGACATGGCGATCGACATCCTGATCAACTCAAAGGCCCAGCGGGTCAGCGTGTGCAACGCCGCCGAGACCCTCCTGGTCCACCAGGACATCGCTCCCGAGTTCCTGCCGCGCGCCCTGGACGCCCTCGCGGAGGCCGGTGTGACCGTCCACGCCGACCCGCGGGTGCTGGCGTACGCCAAGGAGTCCAAGGCGACCGTCGTCGAGGCCACACCGGAGGACTGGGACACCGAGTACCTCTCCTACGACATCGCCGCCGCCGTCGTCGACTCCCTGGACAAGGCCGTCGAGCACATCCGGCTGTGGACCTCCGGTCACACCGAGGCGATCGTGACGACCTCCCAGCAGGCCGCCCGCCGCTTCACCCAGCTCGTCGACTCCACCACCGTCGCCGTGAACGCCTCCACCCGCTTCACCGACGGCGGCCAGTTCGGCTTCGGCGCGGAGATCGGCATCTCCACGCAGAAGCTGCACGCGCGTGGCCCGATGGGTCTGCCGGAGCTGACCAGCACGAAGTACATCGTCACGGGGGACGGCCACATCCGGCGCGGATGAATTTCCATACCGTCTGCCCAAAATGACCCCCCAGGTCTACTCTGGATCCGTGCCGGAGGACGTGGGGGGCACGCCGTTCCCTGACGGCTGGGAGCCCGACGACGACCACGACCGCGGGGTGTCGGACGAAGAGTTCGCCTCCGTGGTCTTCGACGAGGCCTTCGTACGGGCGGCCGTGGTGCACGAGCCGACCGCCGTCGAACGCCTCCTTGCCGCCGCCCAGGCGAGAGCGGAGGCCTCCGAGGCGGAAGCACGCCGGGCCCACGGCAGGGGCGAGCGATACGACCCCTCCGGTTTCGGCCATGATCCCGAGCTCGACGACCCGGACGACACCGACATCCTGGAAGGCCGCTACGGCGCCCCGGGGACGTACGGAAAACAGGTCCGCTGGCACCGCCCGGTCGCCTGGATGCTCGCCCTCGTGATGGGCATAGGCATGGTCGCGCTGGCCTTCGCCGCGGTCTACCGGGGCGCCTCCTCGAGTAACCGGGACCAGGTGCCCCCGCCGCCCGCCTCGACCGGCCTGGGACAGGGCAGCGCGGCACGGCCCTCCGCTTCCGCCGATCACTCTCAGCCAGCGCTCTCGGTCATCCCGCCCAGCCCCTGAGCGGCGCCCTCGACGCCCCCTTCGCGCTCACTTTCGAACCTGGTGAGAACCTGTCAGAAGTTGTCGTGTAGCAGGGCGTTTACCGGGGCTCCCGGAGACCTACCCTGAATATATGGGAGGGCCTGGAGACCCACCTGAGGGGATACCTGAGGGCGCCCCCGGCGGTGGAGGAGAGGACGAATACCGATCCGTCGTCTTCGACGAGTCGTTCGTCCGGGCTGCCCGCCTCCAGGAGTTCTCAGCGCGGGAACGCATGGCCGACCACGCGCCCGCCGTGCGCCGTCGCCCGCCACTGCACAGAGGTCTGTCCCGGCAGGCCCTGGTCCTGGTCCTGCTGATAGCCGTGGCCTTCGGCACCGCGATCTACATGGGTGTACGGCACCCCTACCAGAGCACCGCCGCCCGGCAGCCCGTCGAGCCCCTGCGGATGACCGTCATACCGCTCTCCCCGCAGGGCAAGGTGCCGGGCGCGGCCGATCCCGAGTACCTGTACGCGCACAGCCCCGCCGCGCAGTTCCGCGTCGGCGCCGAGGGCATACCGCTGCCCGCCGTGCGGCGCACCGCGCACTTCTCGGACAGCCAGGTGGTGGCCGCCCTGACCACCGCCAAGGACTACATAGTCCGCTCCTCGCTCTACCCCGAGGTGCTCAGCAGCCAGGACGTCCGCGCCGCGCGCGTCATGCTCGACGGAAGCCAACTCGACCAGTTCGACCAGAGTTTCGAGCACCCGACGGCCGACGGCCGGCATCAGCCCACCGGCTGGCTGGTTCGCTTCGACCAGACCCGCGCCCAGCTCGCCGACGGCAGGATCCGGGTCCAGGGCTCGCTGCAGGCCACCGAGACGGACTCGGCCACCCTCGAGGTCACCGCGGACCACACCTTCGTCTACGCGCTGCGGCCGACCGGCGCCGACGCCAAGGCCCCGGCCTCCCTGTTCACCGTCCGGCGCGAGCTGCACTTCCGCTTCGACCACGACGACCTGCGTCTGCACCAGGCCCAGCTCGTCGTCTCCTATGTCCAGGCCGGCCCGCTGTCCTGCGCCGAGGACTCGACCAACCACTTCCACCCGCTGCTGGCCGGACAGACGGCCAGGGCGGGCGGCCCCGCCGGCACCGACCCCTACGCCACGGGCGGCGCCACGGCCCTCTGCGGGACGTTGGCCACTGGGGCGGAGCCGAAGGTGTGACGGGGGCGCGGGGTCGGTTGTTCTGCTGCGGCGCGGTGGGGGCTTGTCGCGCCCACGCGGCGGAGCCGCAAATCGATACAGCCCCGCGCCCCTCAGGGCGTTGCGGTCGCCCGGAGTCGGTCAGTCCTGATCCCGCGGCGGAGTGTCCGTCGGCGGTTCGTCCTCCTGCCCCGGAGCCGGACTCGTGAAGCCGTCGAACCCGCGCCGCATCCGCCCGCCGATGCCCCCGGCCCCGCCGGCGATGTCGCTGACCAGCTTCATCAGCGGGTCCTTGGAGCTCTTCACATTGCTGGCGTAGCTCGCCGCGGACTCCTTGAACGAGTCCGAGACCGAGGTGTCCTTGTCCTCGGTGCGCCGCGGGTAGTGGCCGTCCATGATCCGCTGGTAGTCCCGGGACTCGGACCACTTCTTCAGCTCGGCCGCCCGGATGGTGGTGAACGGGTGCGAGCGCGGCAGCAGGTTCAGGATCTTCAGCACGGAGTCGCGCAGGTCGCCGCCCTCCTCGTACTCCTCGGCCTGCTTGAGGAACGCGTCCACGTTCATCTCGTGCAGATGGTTGCCGCCCGCGATCTTCATCAGGCCGCGCATCGAGGCATGCAGATCCTGCCCGGCCAGCAGTCCCGCACGGTCCGCGGACAGCTCCGACTTGCGGAACCACTCGCGCAGCGCCGTGACGATCGCCATGATCGCTATGGTGCCGAGCGGGATCCAGGCGACCCGGACCGCCAGGTTGGTCAGGAACAGCAGGATCGTGCGGTACACCGCGTGCCCGGACAGGGCGTGGCCCACCTCGTGGCCGACGACCGCCCGCATCTCCTCCTCGTCGAGCAGCTCGACGAGCCCGGTCGTGACGACGATGATCGGCTGGTCCAGCCCGATGCACATCGCGTTCGGCTGCGGGTCCTGATTGACGTACATCGGCGGGACCGTCTCCAGGTCCAGGATGTAACAGGCGTCCCGCAGCATGTCGTTGAGGTGGGCGAACTGCTGGTCCGAGACGCGCACCGAGTCGGACAGGAACAGCAGCCTGAGGCTGCGCTCGGGCAGCAGCCCGCTGAGCGCCTTGAAGACCGTGTCGAAGCCGCTCAGCTTGCGCAGCGCCACCAGCGCGCTGCGGTCGGCCGGGTGCTCGTACGCACGCGAGGAGATCCCGGGGAAACGCCTGCGCTGCCTGCTCGGTACGTGCTCGTGGCCGTTCTGCTCGTGGCCGTCGTCGGACATGTCTTCCCCCATGTGCGTGAGAGTGACCCTTTGCGGACCTTTGTGCGGCCCTTTGCGCCCCCGAAGCAAGCCCCAGCCTAGGCGGAGTTACCGTGGACGGGCACTACACCGAAGGAGTCCGAAACCATGGAGCACACCCCCGCGGCCGCCTGGCTCGCCGAGGCCGCGAGCGCCGCCCAGCACCAAGGGCCGGGGAATCTGCTCCGGGTCGTACTGGTCGTGATGATGGTGGGCTGTGCGCTGACCGGGTGGTTCCTGTTGCGGGGCTACAAGCAGAAGGACGACTGACGACCGTCCAGGGTTCCCCGACAGCGGAGTCGGGGTGATCGCCCGGGAGGCGCCCGCTTACGATGGGCCGACATCTTTATCCCGCCCACACCGATAGGTCCTGTCGAGATGAGCTTCCACAGCACCGCCGCCCAGTTGGCCACCCTTGCCGCCGAGGGCGAGGGCGGTGGCAACCACGAGAGCCTCAGCCCCTACGTCACCGGCGGCAGCGCGCTGTTCATCCTGCTGCTCCTGCTGTGGATCACCACCCGTTTCAACCGCGACCGCTGAGGCGCCCGATGCCCATAGCGGGGCACTCGGGACATCCTCGGGCCGGTGTCCTCAGGCCGGGCCGGTAGGGTCTGCACGCATGGGAGAGCAGGACATGCCTACCGGTCCGGCGAAGGACGCGGTGATCGGCACGGAACCCCGCCCGAAGAGCGGCCCCGGCAACGGGCCGTCGAACCCGGGCAAGCGCCGCCTCGGCGTCATGGGCGGAACGTTCGACCCGATCCACCACGGGCACCTCGTGGCGGCCAGCGAGGTCGCCGCGCAGTTCCACCTGGACGAGGTGGTGTTCGTCCCGACCGGGCAGCCGTGGCAGAAGAGCCACCGCCATGTCTCCCCGGCCGAGGACCGCTACCTGATGACGGTCATCGCGACGGCCGAGAATCCGCAGTTCTCCGTGAGCCGTATCGACATCGACCGCGGCGGCCCCACCTACACGGTCGACACCCTGCGCGACCTGCGCGCGCTCAATCCCGACACGGACCTCTTCTTCATCACCGGCGCCGACGCCCTCGCACAGCTGCTGACCTGGCGGGACACCGCGGAGCTGTTCTCCCTCGCGCACTTCATCGGGTGCACCCGACCCGGCCACCACCTGACCGACCACGGTCTCCCGGAGGGCGGTGTCTCTCTCGTGGAGGTTCCCGCGCTGGCCATCTCCTCCACCGAGTGCCGTGCGAGAGTCGCCAAGGGAGACCCCATCTGGTACATGGTGCCGGACGGAGTCGTGCGCTACATCGACAAGCGCGAGCTGTACCGCGGCGAGTGAGCCGAGAGGGGCACCGGTGAACGACCGATACGACGCGGGCTACGGCGGCGACCACGACGAGCAGTACGAACTCGTCGGCTACGACGAGTACGGCCGGCCCATCTACCGCCAGGCCGCGCCGGGGCAGGCTCCCCAGCAGCCGTACGACCCGTACCCGCAGCAGCAGGGCTACGGGTACGACCCGTACGCCACCGGCCGCCAGCAGCAGGTCCCGCAGCAGTACGACCCCTACGGCACCGGTCAGCAGCCGCCCGTGCCCTCCTACGACCCCTACGGAACCGGTTCGCACCAGAGCGGCCCGTCCGGGGCGCCGTACGACCCCTACGGGCAGGCCGCGGCCGGCGGTCAGCAACCCCGTGTCGTCGCCGAGCAGACCGCCTACATCCCGCAGCAGGCCGGCCCGGCGGAGCCGGCCCAGGACGAGAAGGCCCCGCCCCGGCCCGAACGGGACTACCACACCGAGCAGTTCGCCTTCGTCGAGGATCCCGACGCCGAATCCGAAGACGTCATCGACTGGCTGAACTTCACCGAGAACCGCACCGAGCGCCGCGAGGAGGCCAAGCGCCGCGCCCGCAGCCGGATGGTCGCCCTCGTCGTGGTCCTGGCGCTGGTCGCGGTCGGCGGGGTGGGCTACCTCTGGTACGCCGGGAAGCTGCCGGGTCTGTCGTCGTCAGCCAAGTCCAAGACCGGCACCGCGACGGCCGCGGGCGCCCAGAACCGCGACGTGATCGTCGTCCACCTGCACAACACCAAGAAGGGCGGCACCTCGACGGCGCTGCTCGTCGACAACACCACCACCAAGCAGGGCACCACCGTCCTGCTGCCCAACTCCCTTGCCCTCACGGACGACAACGGCAACACGTCCACTCTCGCCAAGTCGGTCGAGGACGACGGCTCTTCCGGCACCCGCGACGCCCTCAACACCGTCCTCGGCACCAACATCGAGGGCACCTGGCGCCTGGACACCCCCTATCTGCAGAACCTCGTCGACCTCGTCGGCAACATCGACGTCGACACCGACGCCGACGTACCCGACCCGGCCGCCACGAAGAAGGGCAGCGCTCCCCTCGTCCACAAGGGCAAGGACCAGACCCTCAGCGGCAAGATGGCGGTCGCCTACGCCACCTACCGCGCGTCCGGCGAGGCCCAGAACGCCCAGCTGGAGCGGTTCGGCCAGGTCATGCAGGGCACGCTGCGCAAGCTGTCGTCCGACCCGACGGCGGCGACGACCACCGTGCAGACGCTGGCGCAGATCCTGGACCCGTCGCTGACCGACAAGGACCTCGGCACCTTCCTCGCCAAGCTCGCCGACCTGGCCAAGGGCGGCGACTACAAGACCGCCCTGCTACCCGTCCAGAACGACGGCACGCTGAGCGAGCAGGCCAGTGCCGGCGTGGTCAAGGACGTCCTCGGCGGCTCCGCGAAGAGCCCCGACCAGGGCTCCGCGGTCCGGGTCTCCGTACAGAACGCCAGCGGTGTGAAGGACAACACGGAGAAGGCCCGTGTCGTCCTCCTCAACGGCGGTTTCACCTTCCTGGAGGGCGGCACCGCCTCGACCGCCTCGGCCACGTCCAAGGTCGTCTACGGCGACGCCGCCGACAAGGAGAACGCCGCCGAGGTCGCCCAGACCCTGGGCCTCCCCGCCGGCTCGGTCACCAAGGGCAGCGTCACCGGGAACGCGAACGTCTCGGTGACCCTCGGCCAGAACTACCGGCCGTCGTCCTAGCCTTCGTCCCGGCACCCGGCGGGCGCCCGACGTGATCCCTCAATCACGTGGGGTGCTCCCGGCGGGCCGTGAGACCCTTGAGGTCAAGTGACCACCGACCGAAAGCCACGTAGTGACCGCCACTGACCGTTCTCTCGAACTCATCACCGCCGCCGCCCAGGCGGCCGCCGACAAGCTCGCGCACGACATCATCGCCTACGACGTCAGCGACGTCCTGTCGATCACGGACGCTTTCCTGCTGGCCTCCGCGCCCAACGACCGCCAGGTCAAGTCGATCGTCGACGAGATCGAGGAGCGGCTCCAGAAGGAGCTCGGCGCCAAGCCGGTGCGCCGCGAGGGCGACCGCGAGGCCCGCTGGGTCCTGCTCGACTACGTCGACATCGTCGTCCACGTCCAGCACAGCGAGGAGCGTGTCTTCTACGCCCTGGAGCGGCTGTGGAAGGACTGCCCCGAGCTGGAGCTGCCCGCCGACGCGAAGGCCACCCGTGGCAAGGCTGAGGAGCACGCCAAGCTGCGGGCCGCCGAGGAGGCGTCCGACCTGGGCGGTGAGTGGTGATGAGCGCCACCGGCGAGGTGTACGCCGGGCGGCCCGGCCGCGGCCGCCGCGTCATCCTTTGGCGCCACGGCCAGACCTCCTGGAACGTGGAGCGCCGCTTCCAGGGCTCCACGGACGTCGCGCTCACCGAGGCGGGCCTCGCCCAGGCCCGCCGCGCCGCCCGGCTGCTCGTCTCCCTCAAGCCCGACGCGATCGTCGCCTCCGACCTCCAGCGCGCCGCGAACACCGCGGCCGAGCTCGCCGTACTCACCGGCCTGGACGTCACCCATGACGAGGGCCTGCGCGAGACCTACGCGGGCGCCTGGCAGGGGCTGACGCACGAGGAGATCATCGAGCGCCACGGTGAGGAGTACGCCGCGTGGAAGCGCGGTGAGCCGGTCCGCCGCGGCGGCGGCGAGCTGGAGACCGAGGTGGCCGAGCGTGCGGCCCCCGTCGTGCTGCGGCACGCCGAGAAGCTCCCCGACGAAGGCACGCTCGTCGTGGTCAGCCACGGCGGGACGATCCGTACCACCATCGGGCGCCTCCTGGGCCTGGAGACCCGCCACTGGGAGAGCCTGGGCGGTCTCTCCAACTGCTGCTGGTCCGTCCTGGGCGAGGGCGCCCGCGGCTGGCGCCTGCTGGAGCACAACGCCGGCACGCTTCCGGAGCCGGTGCTCGGCGACGACGACTGACGTCCCGGCGGTCGCTCACCCGGATTTCACTTTCCGGCAGGTCGCAGGCTAGAGTTCTACTCGTTCGCCCCGCCAAGCGGGGGGTACGCGAGGGGCTATAGCTCAGTTGGTAGAGCGCCTGCATGGCATGCAGGAGGTCAGGAGTTCAATTCTCCTTAGCTCCACAGATCGGTCGATGAAGATCCCGTCCCCAGTGGGGGCGGGTTTTTTCATGTTCCGGCACCGACTTGAGTCACTTCGGCCCAGGAGGCGTATACCTCTGCGAAGGCGCCGTGTCCGGACTGGTACTGAGGCGTCGCTGACCGTATTGGTCCGGCCGTGGCAGAATCAAACGGCCGGAAGGGGGCGCGGCCCGACGGGAGGGAGCAGTGATGCCTGCGAGCATCCTCGAGGAGGTCGGCCACCTCCTCGAAGCGGCGTCGACACGGGACACGGTCACCCGTCTGAGCTGCCCTTCCTGCGGTTCCGTCCATGTCGCCCAAGTCCTCGGCGACAACGGCGGAATCTCCTACGTGTGCACGGCCTGCGGCCACAGCTGGAGCTGATCGATGGGTGCACACAGGCGAAAGTGCGACTGGTGCGGCAGCGGTACGCCGATCGTCCGCGACATGGAGCCGGTCAACCCCGACTACCAGTACTGGTGCGAGGAGTGCGCGCGGGCGCTGATCATAAAGGGCGACCCGATCGAGACGTACCGCGAGCTGGAGGGCGAGCCGATCTACGGCCGACTTCTGGAGGAACACTGCACCCTCAAACGGTTCTACTCCTTCGTCACCGCTTGACGCCGTCGGCCGGTCCGGAGCCGACGGAAACGATTTGGTGTTCCACCCGGTGGACCGTGTAATGTTGGCGTCGCCGCCGGGGGAAACCCCGGAGGACCAAGCAAGGGGCTATAGCTCAGTTGGTAGAGCGCCTGCATGGCATGCAGGAGGTCAGGAGTTCAATTCTCCTTAGCTCCACAATCAAGATCCCGCCGGATCGTTTCGATCCGGCGGGATCTTTGCGTTTTCGGGGGCTGTTGTGCTGAAAGGGGCCGCCCCGGTACGGGCGGCACCCTCCTGACGTCGGCTCAGCGGCCCAGTGCGCGCCGCCCGCGGCCCTGGGAGAGCACCGGCAGATTGCGGGACGGCGCCCGGTCCCGGGGCGTCTCCTCCTCGATGCGCAGGGCGAGCGCCGGGCAACGGCGCACCGCGCGCACGGCCTTGGCCTCCGCGTAGCGCGGCACCTGCGCTTGGGCGACGGTCGGGAAGCCGTCGGCGCCGAGTTCGAACACCTCCGGGAGGATGTCCGCGCAGAGGCCGTGGCCGCGGCACAGGGTCCAGTCGACGTAGATCTTCTGACGGCTGGGGCCGTTCTCCACGGGCTCCCCGCCACCCGCGATGCCCGTTGGCATCTGGCCGCCCTCGAAGAGCGGCAGAACGCCCTCCACGGGCCGCCCGCAGCCGTTTCCGAGGACGTGTGCCGCCAGGTCGTCGGTGAACGCCTTGATGGTCGACTCCAGGAACATCGCGGAGCCGTCCGGGTGCGAGCACGCGCCGCGCCGCTTCACGTTCTTGGCGACCTGCTTGAGGGCCTCCAGGGCGGCCGGGCCGCCGCCGCCCAGGATGTCGGCCATGCCGCGCGCGGCGGCCGGCAGGCCGAGGTAGCAGGGACCGCACTGGCCCGCGCTCTCCTCGGCGAGCCACTGCGCCACGCGCAGCGACTCGCCCAGCGGGCAGGTCTCCTGACTGATCGGCAGGATCGCGCCGGCACCGAGCGAACCGCCCACCGCGTCCAGGGAGTTGCGGGAGACGATCGCCTCGTTAACCGTCGCCGCGTCGATCCACTTGCCGTGGTAGCCGCCCGTCAGCACGCCCTGGGGCACCGGCGGGGCGCCGGCGAGCTGGAGGACGTAGCGCAGCGGGACGCCCGTGGGGACCTCGATCACCATGGGGCGGGCGACCGCGCCGGAGACGGTCAGCATGACGGTGCCCGGCTCGTCGTACAGACCGGTGTTGCCGTAGCGCTCCGGGCCGATGCGGGCCGCGATCGCCAGCTGGGCGAAGGTCTCGGCGTTCGACAGGAGCGTGGGTGCGCCACCGACGCCGTTCTGGGAGGCGCTGACCTTGCGGCCGGGCGGGATCGCCGGGCCGCCGTCGATGGACCGGATCAGCGAGGCCGCCGCTCCGGTCACCATGCGGACGGGGTTGCGCTGCACGCGCGCGCGTAGAACCGATCGGCGGCCGTTGCTCAGGCCGCGTTCGGCGAGCGCGGCCTCCATCGAGCGCTGTGTCGACTCACGGGTGACCCCCACCACGAGCGTGCGGGCACCCAGCGCCTCCGCGACCAGCAGAGCGCCGTCCAGGATGAGGTGCGGGGCACGGTTGATCAGCACCGTGTCCTTGCGGCAGGCCGGCTCGTCCTCGCTTCCGTTGACGACGACGACCGGCCGTACGCCGCGCTTGATCGCCGCTTCGGCGACCGAGCGCAGCTTCTTGTGGAAGGGGAAGCCCGCGCCGCCGCGGCCCTTCAGATTGATGTTCTCGGCGAGCTTCGCGAGCTGCTCGCCACCGAGCGGTTCGAGCGGCCCGTGCACCTTGAGGTGCATGGGCAGATCGAGTCTTTCGACAAGGTCGAAGCCAGACGTGAGCTGCGGAAGTCCGACCACGCGGACTTCTGGGACGTCGGGCAGGGCCTCGTTCACCTATAGCCTCCGGAAGGCGTGTTCCAAGGTTCGCCCGAACCCGGTGCGTCGAAGGAGGCACCGGGGGATGGTTCATTGGCGGGACCGCTGTTGTACGTGTCGTTCGGGTTGTACGTGCCATAGAGGGTGTTCGTCTCACCGGTGTCGTACATGTCACTTCCGCCGTATCCGCCGGCGCCCGAATTGCCATAGGCCGGGATGTTGTATCCGGTGTCCTGCATCGGGTCGTACGCCGACGGGGGCGCCTCGCCGACCGGCGGGGGCATGGGGACCGGCCAGCTGCCCGAGGTGCTGCCGCCGCCGTCCATGCGCGGGATCGACTCCGTGGGCTGCATGTCCATGGGCAGGTCCATGCGGGCGGTCTGGTCGGCCCCGTAGGACTGCTGGCCGCGCTGCTGGGGCGTGACGGCGCGGTAGGCGGCCGCGAAGCCGCCCGTGGGCTCCGGGGTCATGGTGCGGGCGGCGGGGGCGTCGTAGTAGGGCGCAGCGGGGGTCGTCATCGTGTCGGCGGGGGACTGCTTCGGCGCCCGCGCGTTCTCGTAGCCCGGCAGCGCGGAGGAGGTCTCGCCGACCCGTGCGCGGCTCGCTTCGAGCTCCTCGGCGCGGGCCGAGCCCGGCTCGTTGCCCAGGAGCTCGGCGAGCCGGTCGGCGACCCTGCGCTTGAACGGCCGGGGGGCGGCCCGCAGGGCGAGCGCGCCGGCCACCGCGACCAGGCACAGCTCGTAGGAGATCATGAAGAACGGCTTCGCCGCGCGGCCCGCGAACAGGCCGTGGACCAGCGCCGCGCACCAGGCCGGGTAGGCCAGGGCGTGCATGGCGCGCCAGCGCGCCGCGACCGGCGCCGGAGTGGCGAACTGGTTGCGCAGGGCGCCGGTGATGCCCACGAAGATCATGAGGAGTCCGGCCAGCGAGCCGAGTCCGATGAGTCCCGCGCTGCCCTTGACGCCGAGGCTGAAGGGGATCAGCGCGGCGATCAGCACCGTGTGGTCCAGCGCCAGCTTGACGGTGATGTGCACCAGCAGGAACGCGATCGAGCCGACGGCCGTCACCCGGTGGATGCCCTGGGCCACGATCCGCTGGCGTGTGTTCATGATGAGCCGGTCCTGGGCCACCAGTCCCCAGATCACCGAGCAGGTGAGGCAGACGAGCGAGAGGACGCCCGCACCGAAGTTCAGGAACTGTTGCAGCCAGCCGCCTCCGAGGAGCACGACGACGGGTATGAGCAGCAGTACGACAGCCGACGCCACCCCATAGGCCGACCGGCCCGGCTTGGGGAGCGAGGTGTTACTACGACGAGGGTTCATGGGGGCAACTCCGAAGCAGTTCGGGAAGGCGGTCCCGCTGCCGAACTCTAAGTGGCTCCATACCGATCGGTACGAGGTTTGAGTTATTGCGTTGTTATCAAAGGACAACGCGCTCGTTGCGATGTCCCGGTAGTGGGTGTTACGCGAAGTAACTTTTGACCTTGGTCCAGCTTTTGTCGGGTGATGACAGTGGTGCCAAGGAGCCATACGGAAGCGCGTCGCATCGTGCTCAAGCGCTGCGGTACCCTAACGCCATGCGTGCTGTACGCCTTCTGCTTAGCGGGCCGCGCTGATCAGTCCCGACCACCGGGCGAATCGGATGGTCGGAATCGGCGCGGCGTCCCCTCCTGTGCGAGGGGATTTTTCGTTTCTCGAACGACACCGCTGCTGGCAGAGACGATCGATGGAGCTTAAGGATCATGAGCGAGACGAACCCCGCTGCCGCCGCCGAGGCGGCAGCGCCGCACCGCTACACGGCCGCCGTCGCGGCCGAGATCGAAGCACGCTGGCAGGACTTCTGGGACGCCGAGGGCACCTATGCGGCGCCGAACCCCAAGGGTGACCTGGCCGGTGACCCCGAGGTCGTCGCCCGGCCCAAGAAGTTCATCATGGACATGTTCCCGTACCCCTCGGGCGCGGGCCTGCACGTCGGTCACCCCCTGGGGTACATCGCGACCGACGTCTTCGCGCGCTTCCAGCGCATGACCGGCCACAACGTCCTGCACACCCTGGGCTTCGACGCCTTCGGCCTGCCCGCCGAGCAGTACGCCGTGCAGACCGGCACGCACCCGCGTGTGTCCACCGAGGCCAACATCGAGAACATGAAGGCCCAGCTGCGCCGGCTGGGCCTGGGCCACGACAAGCGCCGGTCGTTCGCCACGATCGACCCGGACTACTACAAGTGGACCCAGTGGATCTTCCTGCAGATCTTCAACTCCTGGTACGACGACGAGGCGGACAAGGCCCGCCCGATCTCCGAGCTGATCGCCCAGTTCGAGACCGGTGAGCGCGCCGTACCGGGACGCACGCGCGCGTGGCACGAGCTGAGCGCCACGGAGCGTGCCGACGTCCTGAGCGAGTTCCGCCTGGCGTACGCCTCCGACGCGCCGGTCAACTGGTGCCCCGGCCTGGGCACCGTACTGGCCAACGAGGAGGTCACCGCCGACGGCCGCTCCGAGCGCGGCAACTTCCCGGTCTTCAAGGCCAAGCTGCGCCAGTGGAACATGCGGATCACCGCGTACGCCGACCGGCTGCTGGACGACCTGGACGCGCTGGACTGGCCCGAGGCCATCAAGCTGCAGCAGCGCAACTGGATCGGCCGCTCCGAGGGCGCCCGCGTCGACTTCCCGATCGACGGCGAGCGCATCACGGTCTTCACCACGCGCCCGGACACCCTGTTCGGCGCGTCCTACATGGTGCTGGCCCCCGAGCACCCGCTGGTCGAGAAGTTCACGCCGGCCGCCTGGCCGCAGGGCACGCACGAGGTGTGGACCGGCGGTCACGCGACCCCGGCCGAAGCCGTCGCCGACTACCGCGCGCAGGCCGCCTCGAAGTCCGACGTCGAGCGGCAGGCCGAGGCCAAGGACAAGACCGGTGTCTTCATCGGCGCGTACGCGACCAACCCGGTCAACGGCGAGCAGGTCCCCGTCTTCATCGCCGACTACGTCCTGATGGGCTACGGCACCGGCGCGATCATGGCCGTACCCTGCGGCGACCAGCGCGACTTCGAGTTCGCGCGCGCCTTCGAGCTGCCGATCCCCTGCATCGTCGAGCCGACCGACGACCGGGGCACCGACACCTCGACGTGGGAGAACGCCTTCTCGGCGTACGACGCGAAGATCATCAACTCGTCCCACGGCGACATCTCCCTGGACGGCCTGGGCGTCGTCGAGGCCAAGGCGCGCATCACCGAATGGCTGGCGCGCAAGGGCATCGGCGAGGGCACCGTCAACTTCCGCCTGCGCGACTGGCTGTTCAGCCGCCAGCGCTACTGGGGCGAGCCCTTCCCGATCGTCTACGACGAGGACGGCATCGCCCACTCGCTGCCCGAGTCGATGCTGCCGCTGGAGCTGCCGGAGGTCGAGGACTACTCGCCGCGCACCTTCGACCCGGACGACGCGAACACGTCCCCGGAGACCCCGCTGTCCCGCAACGAGGACTGGGTCAACGTCACGCTGGACCTGGGTGACGGCCCGAAGCGGTACCGCCGCGAGACCAACACCATGCCCAACTGGGCCGGTTCCTGCTGGTACGAGCTGCGCTACCTGGACCCGCACAACGGCGAGAAGCTGGTCGACCCCGAGATCGAGCAGTACTGGATGGGCCCGCGCGAGGGCCAGCCGCACGGCGGTGTCGACCTGTACGTCGGCGGCGCCGAGCACGCCGTGCTGCACCTGCTGTACGCGCGCTTCTGGTCCAAGGTCCTGTTCGACCTGGGGCACGTCTCCTCCGCGGAGCCGTTCCACAAGTTGTTCAACCAGGGCATGATCCAGGCGTACGTGTACCGGGACAGCCGTGGCATCGCGGTGCCGGCCGCCGAGGTGGAGGAGCGCGACGGCGCCTACTACCACCAGGGCGAGAAGGTCTCCCGGCTGCTGGGCAAGATGGGCAAGTCCCTGAAGAACGCGGTCACTCCGGACGAGATCGCCGCCGAGTACGGTGCCGACACCCTGCGTCTGTACGAGATGGCGATGGGCCCGCTGGACGTGTCCCGGCCGTGGGACACGCGCGCGGTGGTGGGCCAGTTCCGGCTGCTGCAGCGGCTGTGGCGCAACGTCGTCGACGAGGCGACCGGCGAGGTCACCGTCGTCGACGTCGAGGACGCCGACATCGACGAGGAGACGCTGCGCGCCCTGCACAAGGCGATCGACGGTGTGCGCCAGGACCTGGAGGGCCTGCGCTTCAACACCGCCATCGCCAAGGTCACCGAGCTGAACAACCACCTGACCAAGGCGGGCGGTGCGCTGCCGCGCTCCGTCGCCGAGGCCCTGGTGCTGCTGGTCGCCCCGCTGGCCCCGCACATCGCCGAGGAGCTGTGGCGCAAGCTGGGCCACACCGACTCGGTGGTCCACCAGGACCTGCCCGTCGCCGACCCGGCGTACGTGGTCGACGAGTCCGTGACCTGCGTGGTGCAGATCAAGGGCAAGGTCAAGGCGCGGCTGGAGGTCTCGCCGGCCATCTCCGAGGAGGAGCTGGAGAAGGTCGCGCTGGCCGACGAGAAGGTCGTCGCGGCGCTGGACGGCGCGGGAATCCGGAAGGTGATCGTGCGGGCGCCGAAGCTGGTGAACATCGTTCCGGCGTAGTCGCCCACCGGCCGACGCGAGCGTCTCGGGGTAGTCCCCTACGGGCAGGTTCGGGGTTCTTCTGGAACTCCGGGCCTGCCCGTCTCGTTTACCGTGGAAGAGCGACACGGGGTGTGTCGCGACCGGTCGGAGGAGGAGCGGTGGAAGGAGTGATCGCAGTGTTCGCCCTGCTCTTCGTGCTCTTCCTGGTACTCGGCACCTACGCCACGGTGAAGGTCGTCGGCGCCGCCAAGCGCCGCGTGGACCACACGATCACCCAGGCCCGCCGCACGGTCGAGGACCACACCCTGCGGGCCAAGTCCTTCGCCCAGCCCGGAGCGGCCGGCGAACTGGCCCAACTCCGCCTGAAGCTGCGCACGTCGATGCGTGCCACGCAGGACGCGCTGCACGCGGGCGTGGCCGAGGACGAGTCCCTCAAGGAGTCCCTCGGCCTCTTCGAGCGCCTCAGCGCGCACGGGCACGAACTGGACGGCGATCTCAAGCGCCTGGAGGCCGAGCCGGACCGCGCAACGCTCGCCGAGCGGCTGCCCGCCCTGCGGGAGCGCACCGAGCGCATCGTCGAGTCGGCGGACGCACTGCGCTGGGCGGCCCGCGACCGGGCGCGCCGCTTCGCCGACGACGACCTGGACTCGCTGAGCGCGCAGATAGACGTCGAGGCGGGCGCCCTGCGGCACTGGACGACAGCCGAACCCGCGTCCACCCCTCCGCCGTGGCCAGAGGCACCCGACGCCGAGGCATCCCGGCAGACCTGGCCCGAAGGCTCCCGGTCCCGGACCACCGAGGAGCCGGCGCGGCCCGCCATCACCCCGCCGGGACGGCGCCCCGCCTACCCCTGGCAGAAGAAACCCCGCCCCGAGAGCACTACTTGATCGGGTCAAGGGCAGACCAGGTGAGAGGGGCCGGGCTGCCGTCCGGCCGCTACGGCAGGTAACCTCCAGCTCATGTCCCGCCATGTCGCGATCGTCACCGATTCAACGGCCTACCTGCCGCCGCGGACGATGGAGCGCCACGGCATCACAGCGGTGCCCCTGACCGTGGTCCTCGGCGACCAGGCACTGGACGAGGGCACCGAGATCTCGACGCGCTCACTGGCCCAGGCACTCCAGAAGCGGCGCCCCGTCACCACCTCGCGGCCCAGCCCCCAGCTCTTCGCCGAGACCTACCGCAAGGTCGCCGAGTCCGGCGCCACCGGCATCGTCTCCCTCCACCTCTCCGCCGAACTGTCCGGCACCTACGACGCGGCGGCCTTGGCTGCGCGTGAGGCGCCGGTACCTGTGCGGGTGGTGGACACCGGCGCGGTGGCGATGGCGCTCGGGTTCTGCACGCTCGCCGCCGCGGAGGCCGCGGAGGCGGGCGGGACGATGGACGAGGCCGTCACGGCCGCCGAGAAGCGGGCCTCCGGCACGTCCGCCTACTTCTACGTCGACACCCTCGACTATCTGCGCCGCGGTGGCCGGATCGGCGCCGCGCAGGCGCTGCTGGGCTCCGCGCTCGCCGTGAAGCCGCTGCTGCAGCTGGACGGCGGCCGTATCGAACTCCTGGAGAAGGTCCGTACGGCGTCGAGGGCGATCGCCCGCCTCGAGGAGATCGTGGCCGACCGCGCCGGCAGCGCCCAGGTCGACATCGCCGTCCACCATCTCGCCGCCCCCGAGCGGGCGTCGGCCCTCGCGGACCGGTTGCGGGCGCGGGTGCCGGGGCTTGCCGACCTGCATGTGAGCGAGGTGGGGGCGGTGATCGGGGCGCACACCGGGCCCGGGCTGCTGGGGGTCGTGGTCTCACCGCGGTGACACGCGCCTGCCCTTTCACCCGTGTGAGGGGCGAAGTTATCCACAACTGGTGGGTAATCCCCGGGAATTGAGCAAGATCATCGCGATGGTGGCGCGGTGCCTCATCGTCGTGGCATGGCACTTCGATCACGTTCACGCACGGCGACCGCGGCCAGTGGCCCGGGGCGCGGCCCCGCATCCGACGGCCGGATCCGGCATCGTCGCCCCATGGCCCGGAGCGGGGTCCGGCAGCGGCGTCGGCATGCTTCGTCGGAGGAACTCCGTCGTCGTGCGGAGGTCCTGTTTCCCGAACGGGCGGGGGAATGGCGGGAGTCGGGGGCAGGCCCGCCGGCCCCGGCCGTCGAGGAGAACGACGAACGCGGTCTTCCACCCGGCGGGGGAACGCCCGACAGCCCGGACGGTCACCGGGCCGGCGAGACCTGGCAGACGCGGGCCGGGCTTGCGCTGCGGGAGCGCATGCCGCTGTGGTTGCAGGCGCGCTGTGGGCTGGAGCGGCGGAGTGTGGTCGCGCTCACGGCACTGCTCGTCGTTGCCGCGGTGTTCGCCGTTCAGCACTTCTGGGCCGGGCGGACACAGTCCGTGCGGGCGCCCGAGGTGGTGCGGGCGGCGGCTCCGTTCGGTGAACGGAGGGCGAGCGGGGCGCCAGGGCCGGGCGCATCGCCCGGGGTGCCGCAGGCCGCAGGCACGGCCGGGTCCGAGATCGTCGTCGACGTCAGCGGCAAGGTCCGCGAACCCGGGATCCATCGTCTGCCCGCCGGTTCACGCGTCGCCGACGCCTTGCGCGCGGCCGGTGGGCTGCGTCCCGGCACCAGCACCGACGGGCTGAACCGGGCCCGGCTCCTCGTGGACGGGGAGCAGGTGATCGTCGGCGGCCCCGCCGCCCCGGCGTCCGGCCCGGCCGCCGGCGGCCCGGTCGGTTCGGCGGCGGGCGCCGCACCCGCGGCTCCGGTCCCCCTCAACACCGCCACCGTGGACCAGCTCGACACCCTGCCGGGCGTCGGCCCCGTGCTGGCCCAGCACATCGTCGACTACCGCGCCCAGCACGGTGGTTTCCGCTCTGTGGACGAGTTGCGCGAGGTCAACGGCATCGGCGCCCGCCGCTTCGCCGATCTCCGGAATCTCGTACGGCCATGAGGCGCGCTCCCGATCTCCAGGCCCGGCGCGCGGCCGTCCACGCCGCTTCTTCCGGACGGCTCGGAGCCGCCCACCCCCGACAGGAAGGGCCGACGGACCTGCGCCTCGTGCCGCCCGCGCTCGCGGCCTGGGCGACGGCGGCGGTGATGCTGGACGCGGCGGCGGTGTGGGTCACGAGCACGGCGGTGGTGTGCCTGGTCGCGGCCGGTGTGCTGCTGCTCGTGCGCGGACGGGCAGCGGGCGGCGGAAGCACCGGCGGGCCGGTCGCCGGGCAGTCGACACCGGTGCCTGTGCCCGCGGGCCGGGCTTCGCGGGCGGGCGGTCCACCGGCGCGTGGGGCGTGGCCACGGGTCTCTGTCGCCGCCCTGCTGCTCTGCGTCGCCGCGGCCGCCGTGTCTGCGGGGCTGCACGGTGCCGACGTCCGGCGCGGTCCCGTACCGGAGCTGGCGCGCCGGTACGCCACCGTGACCGCCGAGGTCGAGGTCACCTCCGACCCACGGCTCACCCGGCCCCGCATCAGCGGGGATCATGCCGCTCCGGCCTCCCTTCTGATCGAGGGGGACGTGCGGCGGGTGGTGGAGGCCGACGGCACGGCCGCGGTGACACGGACACCCGTGTTGGTGATCGTCGACGCGGGCGCACGTGGTGCCGGAGGGGAGACCTCCGCCGACGGGCCACGGTCGCCCTGGTTCACGCTGTTGCCCTCCACGCGGGTGCGGGTCGTCGCGCGGTTCGCACCCCCCGCGGTCGGCGGAGACCGGATCGCGGCCGTGCTGCGGGTACGGGGGAAGTCGGTACCGGAGGTGGTGGGCGGGCCGTCGGGGGTGCAGCGGTTCGCGGGGCGGTTGCGGGCCGGTCTGCGGGAGGCGACCGACGGGTTGCCGGCGGACGCCAGGGCCCTGCTCCCCGGGCTGGTCGTCGGGGACACCTCGCGGATCACCCCGGAGCTGGACGAGGCATTCAAGGACACCGACCTCGCGCACACGCTCGCCGTGTCCGGGAGCAACCTCACGATCATCCTCGCCCTGCTCATCGGACCACCCGGCACGGCACAACTCGTGGAGCGCCGCGGGCTCGCGCCCCGGCTGGGCATCCCGCTGCGGACGACCGCGCTGCTCGGAGGGGCGCTCACCCTCGGGTTCGTGGTCGTGTGCAGACCGGATCCGAGTGTGCTGCGGGCCGCGGCCTGCGGGGCCGTCGTACTGCTGGCCCTCGCTACCGGACGCCGCAGGTCACTGATCCCGGCGCTGGCCACGGCGGTACTGCTCCTCGTGCTGTACGACCCTTGGCTGGCCAGGAGTTACGGCTTCCTGCTCTCCGTGCTGGCCACCGGCGCCCTGCTCACGCTCTCGCCCCGCTGGAGCGAGGCGCTGCGCAGGCGCCGGGTCCCGCCGAGGCTGGCCGAGGGGCTGGCCGCGGCGGCCGCGGCGCAGGCGCTGTGCGCGCCCGTCGTCGCGGTGCTGTCGGCGCGGGTGAGTCTGGTGGCGGTGCCGTGCAACCTGCTCGCGGAGATCGCGGTGGCGCCGGCCACGGTGCTGGGCTTCGCGGCACTGGCGACGGCGCCGGTGCTGATGCCTGTAGCCAAGGTGCTGGCCTGGTGCGCGAGTTGGCCCGCGGGCTGGATCGCGGACATCGCCCGGACGGGCGCCGCCCTGCCCGGCGGAGGAGTGGACTGGCCAGGTGGTTGGGGCGGGGCGTGGCTGCTCGCCCTGGTCACGGTGGCCGTGCTGCTGATCGGCCGAAGGCTGCTGAGACATCCGTGGTGGTGCGGTGCCTGCCTGGTGCTGCTCGTGCTCCTCGTCGTGCAGCCGCCACCGTTGACCAGGGTGATCACCGGGTGGCCGCCGCCGGGGTGGCGGTTCGCCATGTGCGATGTGGGGCAGGGCGACGCAACGGTCCTCGCGGCGGGGAACGGCAGCGGTGTGGTGGTGGACGCCGGGCCCGATCCGAAGCTCGTCGACCGCTGCCTGCGGACGCTCGGCATCACCAGGATCCCCCTGATCGTGCTCACCCACTTCCATGCCGACCATGTGGCCGGGTTGCCCGGTGTGCTGCGCGGACGTGAGGTGGGCGCGATCGAGACGACGGGCTTCGAACAGCCCGCGGACCAGGTGCGGTTCGTACGGAAGGAGGCGGTGGCACGGCACATCCCGCTCACCCGGGCGGTGGCGGGGGAGCAGCGCCGGACTGGTTCGCTGTCCTGGCAGGTGCTGTGGCCCCCGCCCCGCCCGGCACCCGATCCGGACGGGCCGAACGACGCCAGCGTCGCCCTGCTCGTCAGGTCGGGTGGGCTGCGGCTGCTGCTGCTCGGGGATCTCGAACCCCCGGCCCAGCAAGCGCTGTTGAGATCGCAGCAGGGTGCGCTGCTGGGCGGTGTGGACGTGCTCAAGGTGGCCCATCACGGTTCGGCGTACCAGGATCCGGAGCTGCTGCGCAGGGTGGCGCCGCGGATCGCGTTGATCAGTTGTGGGGAGCACAACATGTACGGCCACCCCGCCCCCAGCACGGTCGCGGCGCTGCGGGCCGAGGGCGCGGTGGTGCTGCGGACGGACCGGGACGGGGCCCTCGCGGTCACGGGGGAGGGCAGGGAGCTGGGGGTGGCGCGAGACTGAGGGCATGAACTCAGCACAGGTCGATGCCTACCTCCGCCGCCTGGGAGCCGAGCGTCCGGCGCGGGCCCTCGGCGCCACCGCCGACGTGCTGCGCGAGCTGCACCTGCGGCATCTGCGGACGGTGCCCTTCGAGAACCTGTCGATCCACCTCGGAGAGAAGATCGTGCTGGAGGAGAAGCGGCTGCTGGACAAGCTGGTGGGGGCGCGGCGGGGCGGGTTCTGCTACGAACTCAACGGGGCGTTCGGGGCCCTGCTCGGCGCGCTGGGGTTCGACGTCACGCTGCTCGCGGCGCGGGTGCACGGGGACGAGGGGCGACTCGGGATCCCGTACGACCATCTCGCGCTGCGGGTGCGGGCGTCGGACGGGAGCGAGTGGCTGGCGGACGTGGGCTTCGGGGCGCACAGCCACTACCCGCTGGCGTTCGCGGAGCGGGGTGAGCAGGAGGATCCCGGTGGCAGCTTCCGGATCGTCGAGGCGGGGCCGGACCTGGACGTCGTCGTGGGCGGCAGGCCGCAGTACCGGCTGGAGGTGCGGCCCCGTGAGCTCGGCGACTTCGTGGCCGGGGCGTGGTGGCACAGCACCTCGCCGGCGTCGCACTTCGTGCAGTCGCTGGTGTGTTCAAGGGTGACGGAGGACGGAGGGAGGATCACGCTCAGCGGGCGCACGTTCAAGGAGACAGCTGCCGACGGGGCGCGGGAGGAGCGGGAGTTGGGCACGGACGAGGACGTGCTCGGGGCGTACCGGGAGAGGTTCGGGATCGACCTCGGCTGTGTGCCGACTGTGCGAAATCCCCTGGGGGTGACGGATTGATGTCACATGGCGTCACATGGGTCGAGAGGGGACCAGTCGTTGCTACTCGTGCGTAGACACTCCGTGTTGCCTCGAAAGCCGCATCGGTGATCGAATGTCTCTTCGGCAACAGGAGATGTCGAGGCGTACAGGGGTGGCGTGGATGTTCGGCCGCTGGCTGGGAAACCGAACGAACAGGGTGCAACGGACGGGTCCCCTGGCGGCGGTGCAGACCCCGCCGAGTGCCGGGGTGCTGAGCTGTCGGGTGCTGGATCCGGTCAACGAGCCGGTGAGACACGCGGAGTTCGCGGTAAGCGACACCATGGGGCGCAAGGTGGTCGGCGGGGAGACGGATCCCTACGGGTCGTTCGTGACCACGGTGCCCGCGGGAGAGTACCGGCTCGCGGTGTCCGCCGAGGGATACACGCCCTACCGGGCGAGCGCGACCATCGGGGAGAACGCGCTCGCCTCGCTGGGGGATGTGACGCTTCAGGTCGCGAGGCCGCCGGAGCTGCCGCCGGCGGGCGACTGGGAGATCGAGCCCACGCATTCCTCGATCGGGTTCACCGCGCGGCACATCGGGCTGGCCCGGATCCACGGCCGGTTCAACTCCTTCGCGGGGGCCGTCCGGATCAACGAGCCGGTGGAACAGTCGGCGATGCATGTGGTGATCGACGCGGCGTCCATCGACACGAACGTCCGGATGCGGGACGATCATCTGCGGTCCGGGGACTTCCTGGACGTGGTGCGCTTTCCGACGCTGGAGTTCTACAGCGAGCGGTTCGTGCACAAGGGCGGCAGCCGGTGGGCGGTCGTCGGTGCCCTGTCGCTGCACGGTGTGACGCGTACGGTCACGCTCGACACCGAGTACCTCGGGCTCGGCAACGGCATGGAGGGCGAGGTACGGGCGGCCTGCCGGGCCACGACGGAACTGCACCGGGACGACTTCACGGTGAGCTGGCAGACCATGCTGGCGCGGGGGATCGCGGTGGTGGGGCCGAGCATCCGGATCGATCTTGACGTACAGATCATGCGCAAGGCTTGACGTACGGACCGTGCGCAGGGCTTGACGTGCGGACCGTGCGCAAAGGGTGACCTGCGGGGCTCTCCCGCCGGTGCCGGACAATGGCTGCCGTGAGTGATGTGAGACATGTGCTGGTGCTGCCCGACCGCGATGCGGCGGAGGAGGTGGCCGAGGCGCTGGGGAAGCGGTTCGGGGTGTCCGAGGAGCCGCGGCTCGTACGGGACGCGCTGGCCGGTGAGGACGACGCTGAGGACGCCCAGTGGCTGGTCGTGCTGCGGGACGAGGACGGGCGGCTGGATCCCGGCGAGCTGGACGAGTTCGCGGGGGAGTGGGAAGGGTGGCGGGAGGAACCGTAGCGGGGGTTTCGCTCGCCCGCGGGTGCCGCTCTCTTTGGGACGGGTGCGGCCCCGAGCGGCACGACTGCCCGCAGGCTGCGTCCGTGCGACGCTCGGATCGCATTGTCAGTGCCCCGTGCCATGCTTGTCGCGATGGCCAGGAAGACTGCTGAAGACGACCCTCTCGCCCCGGTGACGCTTGCCGTGGGCCAGGAGGACCTCCTGCTCGACCGTGCCGTGCAGGAGGTGGTGGCCGCCGCCAGGGCCGCCGACGCCGACACGGACGTACGTGACCTGACACCGGACCAGCTGCAGCCCGGCACGCTCGCCGAGCTGACCAGCCCCTCGCTCTTCGCCGAGCGCAAGGTCGTGGTCGTACGCAATGCCCAGGATCTCTCCGCCGACACCGTCAAGGACGTGAAGGCCTATCTCTCGGCGCCCGCCGAGGAGATCACCCTTGTGCTGGTGCATGCGGGCGCGGCCAAGGGCAAGGCGCTACTCGACGCCGCGCGCAAGGTCGGGGCGCGGGAGGTGGCCTGTCCGAAGATGACCAAGCCGGCGGATCGGCTGGCCTTCGTGCGCGGGGAGTTCAGGGCGGCTGGGAGGTCTGCCACGCCCGAGGCCTGCCAGGCACTCGTCGACGCCCTCGGCAGCGATCTGCGGGAGCTGGCGTCCGCTGTCTCCCAGCTGGTCGCGGACGTCGAAGGGACCATCGACGAGGCCGTCGTCGGGCGGTACTACACCGGGCGGGCCGAGGCGTCGAGCTTCACGGTCGCCGACCGGGCCGTGGAGGGGCGGGCGGCCGAGGCCCTGGAGGCGCTCAGATGGTCCCTGGCCACCGGAGTGGCACCGGTGATGATCACCAGTGCGCTGGCGCAGGGCGTGCGGGCGATCGGAAAGCTGTCGTCCGCGCGTGGCGGGCGGCCGGCCGACCTGGCGCGTGAGCTGGGGATGCCGCCGTGGAAGATCGACCGGGTGCGGCAGCAGATGCGGGGGTGGACGCCGGACGGGGTGGCGGTGGCCCTCAGGGCGGTCGCGGAGGCGGACGCGGGCGTCAAGGGCGGCGGGGACGATCCTGAGTACGCGTTGGAGAAGGCGGTCGTGGTGATCGCCCGTGCCGCGCGGTCCCGGGGGCGGGCGTAGGGGGCCGACGCCGTACGGGCTGACCAGCGCCGAAGGCCCCGGCACCCGCCCTGGGGAAGGGCTGGGTGCCGGGGCCTTCGGCTCAAGCTGTCGGATCCGCGCCCGCGTGGCGAACGCAGGCCGCGCGCGGATCCTCTGGTGCCGGTCAGGAGCGGATGAGAGAGGGCCCGCTCTGGGTCCTTCCGGCGGTTCGGTCCCGTGGGACCGGTCAGATCAGTAAGAGGTTCAGCCCTTGACGGCGGTGACCTTGGAAGCAAGCGCCGACTTCTTGTTGGCGGCCTGGTTCTTGTGGATGACACCCTTCGAGACGGCCTTGTCGAGCGCACGCGCAGCAGCGCGCTGGTACTCGGTGGCCTTCTCGGCGTCACCCGCGGCAGCGGCCTCGCGGGCCTTGCGGATCGCGGTCTTCAGGGAGGACTTGACGGCCTTGTTGCGCAGCCGGGCCTTCTCGTTGGTCTTGATCCGCTTGATCTGGGACTTGATGTTCGCCACTGATTGAGCCTTTTCAGGTTCAGGTACAGGGCCAGGAGCACTCCGTGCAGGAGATACCGGGTCCCGTACCGGGTGATTTCTTGGGAGTTGTGCCTCGCGCTGAGAGGGCATGAGACACAGCCACCCAGAGTACCAGTGGCCGCCCGGACGGCCCAAAACGGTCTCCGGTCGCCACCCGTGGGACCATGGAGCCTACGTATCGATCCGACCCGAGGCACAAGGCGCCTCAAGAGACAGGACCCTGCGTGCCCGCGACCCCTAACAATGTGCCCGAGCCGAGCCGTACCGCCCCGGCTCTGATCCGCAATTTCTGCATCATCGCGCACATCGACCACGGCAAGTCCACGCTCGCCGACCGGATGCTCCAGCTGACCGGTGTGGTCGAGCAGCGGCAGATGCGTGCTCAGTACCTCGACCGGATGGACATCGAGCGCGAGCGTGGCATCACGATCAAGTCCCAGGCGGTGCGGCTGCCCTGGGCTCCGACCCACGAGCCCGGCAACACGCACATCCTCAACATGATCGACACGCCGGGGCACGTCGACTTCACCTACGAGGTCTCGCGGTCGCTCGCCGCCTGCGAGGGAACCGTCCTCCTGGTCGACGCCGCCCAGGGCATCGAGGCCCAGACCCTCGCCAACCTGTACCTGGCGATGGAGAACGACCTCACGATCATCCCCGTACTGAACAAGATCGACCTGCCGGCCGCGCAGCCCGAGAAGTTCGCCGAGGAGCTCGCGAACCTCGTCGGCTGCGACCCTGACGACGTGCTGCGGGTGTCCGCCAAGACCGGTCTCGGCGTCGACGCGCTGCTCGACAAGGTGGTCAAGGAGATCCCGGCGCCGGTCGGCGTCGCGGACGCCCCCGCCCGCGCGATGATCTTCGACTCCGTCTACGACTCCTACCGCGGCGTCGTGACGTACGTACGAGTCATCGACGGGCAGCTCAACAAGCGCGAGCGCATCCGGATGATGTCCACCAACGCCACGCACGAGCTGCTGGAGATCGGGACCAACTCGCCGGAGATGCTCCCCGCCGACGGTCTCGGCGTCGGCGAGGTGGGCTACCTCATCACAGGCGTGAAGGACGTCCGCCAGTCCAAGGTCGGTGACACGATCACCAGCCTGCACAACGGCGCGACCGAGGCCCTCGGTGGATACAAGGACCCGAAGCCCATGGTCTTCTCCGGGCTGTATCCGCTGGACGGCTCCGACTACCCCGAGCTGCGCGACGCCCTCGACAAGCTCCAGCTGAACGACGCGGCGCTCGTCTACGAGCCGGAGACCTCCGCCGCCCTCGGCTTCGGTTTCCGCGTCGGCTTCCTGGGCCTGCTGCACCTGGACGTGATCCGTGAGCGGCTGGAGCGGGAGTTCGGGCTCGACCTGATCGCGACCGCGCCCAACGTGGTCTACCGCGTGATCATGGAGGACGGGACCGAGCACACGGTCACCAACCCCAGCGAGTTCCCCGAGGGCAAGATCAACGACGTGTACGAGCCGGTCGTGCGCGCCACGATCCTCGCGCCGTCGGAGTTCATCGGCTCGATCATGGAGCTGTGCCAGACCCGGCGCGGCACCCTGCTCGGTATGGACTACCTGTCCGAGGACCGCGTCGAGATCCGCTACACGCTCCCTCTCGCGGAGATCGTCTTCGACTTCTTCGACCAGCTGAAGTCGAAGACGCGCGGCTACGCCTCGCTGGACTACGAGCCCACCGGCGAGCAGACCTCCAGCCTGGTCAAGGTCGACATCCTGCTGCACGGAGACAAGGTCGACGCCTTCTCCGCGATCACCCACAAGGACGCGGCCTACGCCTACGGTGTGCGGCTCGTCGCCAAGCTGCGCGAGCTCATCCCGCGGCAGGCCTTCGAGGTGCCCATCCAGGCCGCCATCGGCTCCCGGGTGATCGCCCGCGAGACCATCCGTGCCATCCGCAAGGACGTCCTCGCCAAGTGCTACGGCGGCGACATCTCCCGTAAGCGCAAGCTGCTGGAGAAGCAGAAGGAGGGCAAGAAGCGGATGAAGATGGTGGGTTCCGTGGAGGTTCCTCAGGAGGCGTTCATCGCCGTGCTCTCCAGCGATGACAGCGCGGGGTCGGGCAAGGGCAAGAAGTAACCGCGGGTAACAACGGGTTACGGAACCAATCCGGACACAACAGGGGCTCGTCGTACGAAACCGCGGCGAGCCCCTACGCGTGCGTAGCGTTGCTCTCTGTAGGAAGCGACAGGCCGCCGCCCCTTACGAACCGGCCGGTCGGGCTCTACCCTGATCTCTGCTCGATAGTTACTCGCGAGTTAAACAACGGTTCGCGAGTGGATACAGCCGCAGTCAATACCGCCGCACTTGAGCCAGCCGCGCTGCCGCGGGCCCCGGAGGATGTCGTGAGCGACACACAGACACTGATCGAGAACCGTCCGCCGAGCGTGGCGACCCTCTTCCTGGAACGCGTCGTGGCCACACCGGACGCGGAGGCCTACCGCTATCCGGTGGCGCCCGCCTCCGGTGGGGGCCCCGACGACTGGAAGGCGCTCAGCTGGGCGCAGGCCGCGGAGCGGGTCTACGCGATCGCGGCCGGTCTGATCGAACTGGGCGTGCAGCCCGAGCAGCGCGTCGCGCTGGCCGCCTCCACCCGGGTCGAGTGGATCCTCGCCGACCTCGGCATCCTGTGCGCCGGAGCGGCCACGACCACGGTCTACCCGCAGACGAACGCCGACGAGTCGGCGTTCATCCTCTCCGACTCGGAGAGCCGGGTGCTGATCGCGGAGGACGCGGCACAGCTCGCCAAGGCGGTCGAGAAGCGCGGCGAGCTGCCCGACCTCACGCATGTCGTCGTGATCGACCCCGCAGGAGTCGAGACCGGCGACTGGGTCCTCACCCTCAGCGAGCTGGAGGCGCGGGGCGCCGCCCGCCTCGAGAAGGACCCCGACCTGATCAAGGAGCGGGTCGGTGCGATCACGTCCGATCAGCTCGCGACCCTGATCTACACCTCGGGCACGACCGGCCGTCCCAAGGGCGTGCGCCTGCCGCACGACAACTGGTCGTACATGGCCAAGGCGATCGCCGCGACCGGCCTGATCAGCACCGACGACGTGCAGTACCTGTGGCTGCCGCTCGCGCACGTCTTCGGCAAGGTGCTCACCTCGGGCCAGATCGAGGTCGGTCACGTCACCGCAGTCGACGGCCGCGTCGACAAGATCATCGAGAATCTGCCGGTCGTGCAGCCGACGTACATGGCGGCCGTCCCGCGCATCTTCGAGAAGGTCTACAACGGGGTCGCGGCCAAGGCGAAGGCCGGCGGCGGCGCCAAGTACAAGATCTTCCAGTGGGCGGCCGAGGTCGCCCGCGAGTACGCCAAGACCGCGCAGGACAACTTCCGGCGCACCGGCACGGCGTCCGTCCCGTTCTCGCTCGGCGCCAAGCACAAGGTCGCCGACGCGCTGGTCTTCGCCAAGATCCGCGAGGCCTTCGGCGGGAACCTGCGGGCCTGTGTCTCCGGGTCGGCGGCCCTCGCGCCGGAGATCGGCTACTTCTTCGCCGGCGCCGGCATCCACATCCTGGAGGGCTACGGCCTCACCGAGTCCTCCGCCGCCTCCTTCGTGAACCCCGGCGAGGCCTACCGCACCGGCACGGTCGGCAAGCCGCTGCCCGGCACGGAGGTGCGGATCGCGGACGACGGGGAGATCCTGCTGCGCGGCCCGGGCATCATGGAGGGCTACCACGGGCTGCCCGAGAAGACCGCCGAGGTGCTGGAGTCGGACGGCTGGTTCCACACCGGTGACATCGGTGAGCTGTCGCCCGACGGGTATCTGCGCATCACCGACCGCAAGAAGGACCTCATCAAGACGTCCGGCGGCAAGTACATCGCGCCCGCGGAGGTCGAGGGGCAGTTCAAGGCGGTGTGCCCGTACGTCTCCAACATCCTGGTGCACGGGGCCGACCGGAACTTCTGCACCGCGCTCATCGCGCTGGACGAGCCGTCCATTCTCGACTGGGCCAAGGAGAACGGGCTGGAGGGCAAGTCGTACGCCGAGGTCGTGGCTGCGCCGACCACCGTTGCGCTGATCGAGGGGTACGTCAAGGAGCTCAACGCAGGGCTTCAGCGGTGGCAGACCGTGAAGAAGTTCCGGTTGTTGCCGCGGGATCTCGATGTGGAGCACGGTGAGATCACGCCCAGCTTGAAGCTGAAGCGGCCTGTTGTCGAGCGGGAGTACAAGCACCTCATTGATGAGATGTACGCGGGGACGCGCGAAGCGTAGGGGGTGGCCGGGGACCGTCGGCGACTGAATCGTCGTCGCGGCTGGTCGCGCCCACGCGGCGGAGCCGCAAATCGATACAGCCACCGCGCCCCTGAAAGACAAGAGCTAGAAGGCGCGGCCCCTGGCTACGAGTTCCCGGAGCTCCCGGACCTGCACACGCAGTGCTGCCAGGTCCGGGGGCTCCTCCGCGTCCAGCTGCCTTTCCAGTTCGGCCAGTCCGGTGCCCACCTCGCCGTAGTCCGACTGCTCCTGGGCCAGTATTCGTTCCAGTTGTCGGTTCTTGCGGTGGAGGTCCAGGAAGACGCTGACCTTTGCCCTCAGGACCCAGGGGTCGAAGGGCTTGGTCAGGTAGTCCGCGGCTCCGGTGGCGTAGCCGCGGAAGGCGTAGCCGGAGTCGTCCTCCGCGCCGGTCAGGAAGATGATCGGGACGTCCTTGGTCTGGTCGAGCCGCTTGATGTTGGCGGCCGTCTCGAATCCGTCCATGCCGGGCATGCGGACGTCGAGCAGGACGAGGGCGAAGTGCCGGCGCAGCAGTGCTTTCATCGCCTCCTCGCCCGAACGTGCGCGTACCAGCGGTTCGTTGAGGGACCCCAGGACGGCCTCCAGCGCGATCAGGTTGTCCTCCATGTCGTCCACGAGGAGGATGCTGGCGCGCTCGTTGGTCGTTGCCTCAGCGCTCATGGTGAGTGTGCCTCATTCGGTGTTCGGCCCTGCCGCCGCTTCCTCGGTCGTGCCCGGCTGCGGGGCAGTGGTGTCGGTGGTGTCGTCTGCGCCCTCCGGATCCAGCAGTGCGCAGACGACCGTCAGCAGCTGGTCGACGTCCACCGGCTTCGGTACGTAGTCGTTCGCACCCCGGCCGATGGACTTCTCGCGGTCTCCGGGCATCGCCTTGGCGGTCAGGGCGACGATCGGCAGACCGGTCCAGCGGGGGGCGCGGCGGATGGCGGCGATGGTCTCGTAACCGTCCATCTCCGGCATCATGATGTCCATCAGGACGAGTTCGACGTCCGGGTTGCGCTCCAGCGTCTCGATGCCCTCGCGGCCGTTCTCCGCATACAGGACCGGCATGCCGACGCGGCCGAGGACATGGGTGAGGGCGAAGACGTTGCGGATGTCGTCGTCGACGATCAACACCCGCCGCCCGGGCAGTACCTGGCCCGCCCGGCCCGTCTTCCACGCCTCCAGTTTGGTGGGGGCCGGCCAGGAGTCGTCCACGTCGTGCGTGGCGGTGAACGGCTCGGTGGACAGCTGCTCCGGCATCGGCAGGGCATGCTCCTCGGGGACGGTGGCGGGGTGCCCGGGGCTGACGACGGGGACGTACAGCGTGAAGGTGGACCCCTTGCCGGGCTCGCTGGTGGCGACGATACGGCCGCCGAGAAGGCCCGCGATCTCCCGGCTGATGGACAGGCCCAGGCCCGTGCCGCCGTACTTGCGGTTGGTGGTGCCGTCGGCCTGCTGGAACGCCTCGAAGATCACCGGGAGTTTCTCGGCCGCGATGCCGATGCCGGTGTCCGTGACGGCGAAGGCGATCACGTCGTCGCTGTCGCGGACATGGAGGCGCTCGGGGTCCTTGATCCGGTTCACCCGCAGCTCGACCCGGCCCGCCGCGGTGAACTTGATGGCGTTGGAGAGCAGGTTGCGCAGGATCTGCTGGAGCCGCTGCTCGTCCGAGTACATCTCACGCGGCACGTCCTCGCCGACCGCCACCTCGAAGGCGAGGCCCCGGTCGAGGGTGAGCGGGCGGAAGGTGGCGTGGACGTAGTCCAGGAGCTTGATGAGCGGCAGCTTCTTCGGGCGTACGTCCATGCGGCCCGCCTCGATCTTCGACAGGTCCAGGATGTCGTTGATCAGCTGGAGGAGGTCGGAGCCGGAGCGGTGGATGGTCGTCGCGAACTGCACTTCCTGGTCGGAGAGATGGCCGTCCGGGTTGTCGGAGAGCAGCCTCGCGAGGATCAGCAGGGAGTTCAGGGGCGTGCGCAGCTCGTGCGACATGTTCGCCAGGAACTCCGACTTGTACTGGGAGCTGGTGGCCAACAGGGCTGCCTTCTCCTCCAGTTCGGCGTTGGACCGCTGCAACTCGGCCTGCTGTTTCTGGAGTTCGTCCGAGCGCTCCTGGAGCTGCATGGCCAGGCGCTGGGACTCGCCGAGCAGGGACTCCGTGCGGGAGTTGGCGATGATCGTGTTGATCGCGACGGCGATGGTGTTGACGAACTGGTCGAAGAAGGCGAGATGGACGTCGGAGAAGCGGGAGAAGGACGCCAGCTCGATCACGCCGAGGAGCTTGTCCTCGAAGAGGATCGGGATGATGACCACGCTCGTGGGGGCCGCCTCACCGAGCCCGCTGTTGATCTTGATGTAGTCCGGCGGGGCCTCCTCGACGAGGATCCGCTTCTTCTCGCGGGCCGCCTGCTGGACCAGGCCGTGCACCGGGAGCCCGCCGGTCTCGACGGTCGCGCCCTGCGCCGAGCCGTACCCGGCGATGAACGCGAGCCCCTTCGTGGGAACGGTGGTGCGCAGCGCGGCGCCCTCCTCCTCCGGGTCGGCCAGGAAGAACGCGCCGTACTGGGCGTTCACCAACGGCGTCAGCTCGCGCAGCAGCAGGTCGGCGACCTCCATCAGGTCGCGGTGGCCCTGCATCAGCGCGGCCAGCCGGGCCAGGTTGGACTCCAGCCAGTCCTTCGCGCGGGTGGTCTCGCGGAGGTTGGACACCATCAGGTTGATGTTGTCCTTCAGCTCGGCGACCTCGCCCTGGGTCTCCACGGTGATGGAGCGGGACATGTCGCCCTGGGCCACCGCGGAGGCGACCTCGGCGATCGCACGGACCTGGGTGGTCAGGTTCGACGCCAGCTCGTTCACGTTCGTCGTCAGGCGCTTCCAGGTGCCGTACACGCCCTCGACCCTGGCCTGGCCGCCGAGCTGACCCTCGGAGCCGACCTCACGGGCCACGCGGGTGACCTCGGAGGAGAACGAGGAGAGCGTGTCGACCATCGTGTTGATGGCGGTCTTCAGCTCCAGGATCTCGCCGCGTGCGTCGACGTCGATCTTCTTGGAGAGGTCGCCGTTGGCGACGGCGGTCGTCACCTGTGCGATGTTCCGCACCTGCGAAGTGAGGTTGTCCGCCATGTAGTTGACGTTGTCGGTCAGGTCCCGCCACACACCGGACACCCCGAGCACCTGGGCGCGACCGCCCAGCCGGCCGTCGGTGCCGACCTCGCGGGCCACCCTCGTCACCTCGTCGGCGAAGGCGCGCAGCTGCTCCACCATCGTGTTGACGGTGTCCTTCAGTTCCAGGATCTCGCCGCGTGCGTCTACGGTGATCTTCTTGGAGAGGTCGCCGTTGGCGACGGCGGTCGTCACCTGTGCGATGTTGCGGACCTGCGAAGTCAGGTTCAGCGCCATGAAGTTGACGTTGTCGGTCAGGTCCTTCCAGACTCCGCTGACGCCCCGCACCTGCGCCTGGCCGCCGAGGTTTCCCTCGGTGCCGACCTCGCGGGCCACGCGGGTGACCTCGTCGGCGAAGGCGGACAGCTGGTCCACCATCGTGTTGATCGTGGACTTCAGCTCCAGGATCTCGCCCTTCGCCTCGACCGTGATCTTCTTGCCGAGGTCGCCCTGGGCCACCGCGGTCGAGACGAGGGCGATGTTGCGGACCTGCGAAGTCAGGTTGTCCGCCATGAAGTTGACGTTGTCGGTGAGGTCCTTCCAGACGCCCGAGACGCCCCGGACCTGGGCGCGACCGCCGAGGTTTCCCTCGGTGCCGACCTCGCGGGCGACCCTCGTCACCTCGTCGGCGAAGGCGGAGAGCTGGTCCACCATGGTGTTGATGGTCGACTTCAGTTCGAGGATCTCGCCCTGCGCGTCGACCGTGATCTTCTGGCTCAGGTCGCCGTTGGCGACGGCGGTGGTCACCTGTGCGATGTTGCGGACCTGTGAAGTCAGGTTCGAGGCCATGAAGTTGACGTTGTCGGTCAGGTCCTTCCAGACCCCGCTGACGCCCCGCACCTGGGCCCGCCCGCCCAGCTGACCCTCGGTACCGACCTCGCGGGCCACGCGGGTGACCTCGTCGGCGAAGGCGGACAGCTGGTCGACCATCGTGTTCACGGTCAGTTTCAGTTCGAGCAGCTCACCGGTCGCCTCGACCGTGACCGTACGGGTCAGGTCACCGCGGGCCACCGCGGTCGTCACCAGGGCGATGTCCCGCACCTGGGCGGTCAGCCGGGACGCCATCGTGTTGACGGCCTCGGTCACGTCCCGCCAACTGCCCGAGAGCCCCGTCACCTTGGCCCGCCCGCCGAGCCGCCCCTCGGTGCCGACCTCGCGCGCGACCCGGGTGACCTCGCCGGTGAACAGCGACAGCTGGTCGACCATCTTGTTCACGGCGCGGCCCAGCCGCCGCAGATCACCGCGCAGCTGCCGGTTGCCGTCGTGCAGGTCGACCCGCTGGGTCAGATCGCCGCCGGCCACCGCGTCGAGCACCCGCGTCGCGTTCGCCGCCGGGGCCACCAGGGCGTCAAGGAGCTGGTTCACATCGTTGACCCGGGAGGTCCAGGCGCCCTGCCCCGGGCTCGCCGTCACCCGTTCGTCGAGCCGCCCGTGCCGTACCAACTCCCGCTTCACGCGCTGCACTTCTCCGTTGAAGTGCGTGTTGCGGTCCATGATCTGGTTGAACACGGCCGTCAACTCGGCCACGATCCCGTGGCCTGTCTCCGGAACCTTCGTGAAGTCACCGTCCCGCGCGGCGGTCATCGCGGCGAGCAGCGGACGCAGCTCCGATGCTCGGAGTTGTTCCGGTTTTTGACCGTCTTCGAGCACACGCGTAGCACTGTTCTCACTCATGGCGGCCCACTTCAGTAACTCGGCGCTTATGGGCGGGGTCAGTCTGTCACTCTGTCGGCATCGACTGAGGCGAATTCGTCCGAACCGTTCGGGGAGCTGTCCATGCGGGCCATTCCGACGCAACGGGAGACCGCTTCCTGCGCTTGCGATGCGCCTGCTCACCGGCACGCGACCGAGCACGGGAGGGCGGACCCGTGTGCGCAGACGTACACGACGCTGCCGGGCAGCCCCCTCGCGCCGGGTTCCGCCCGCGCCCTCGTACGCACCGCGCTCACCGACTGGGCCGAGGCCCGGGTCCCCGGCGCCGAACACCTCACCGACCGGCTGGCCGACGACGCCGTGCTCGTCGTCAGCGAACTCGTCACCAACGCCGTCGTGCACGCGGGCACCGAGGTCGAGGTGGAGTGCCGCCTGGAGCAGGCGGCCGGTGCGCTCGTCGTGGAGGTCTCCGACCACCATCCCTCCCGGCCGCCCCGCGACTCGGACGCCGAAGCACCGTACGAGACGGCCGAAGTGCCGTACGGGACACCGGAGTACGGCCGCGGGCTGCGTCTGGTCGCCACGCTCGCCGAGTCCTGGGGCGTCACCTTCCGCAGGGGCGCCAAGACGGTGTGGGCGCGGCTGCCCGCCGAGCGGAGCCCGGCCGTGGGCGAGCCGGAGGCGCACGCAGGCCGGCAGGCGCTGGAGCGCGGGCTGCGCGCCGCCGAGATACTCGCGCCCGACCCCCAGCGCGCCGAGCGCGACCGGGACTGGCTGCACCGCGGTGCCCTGTCCTTCCTCGCCGAGGCCTCCGATCTGCTGGCCGGGCAACTCGACGAGAACCTGGTCGCCGCGCTCGCCGGGCAACTGATCGTGCCGCGGCTCGCCGACTGGTGCGCGGTGTGGCTGGAGGACGAGGCCACGGGCCGCGGGGGCTGGGCCGACGGCACCGGGGGCGCCGGGCCCCGGCTGGCCCGCGTCTGGCACTGCAGCGAGAACCGCATCGAGGAACTGCGCCGCGCCCTGGAGAAGGACCCGCCGCACCTGCCCGAGACGACGGGCGCCGCTCCGGCCATGGGGGTCCCGCCCGAGGGAGGCCGGGAGTGGGGGAGGAACCGGGAGTGGGGCAGGTCCGGGCCGGTCTCCTACCCCTGGCCCGGCGAGGCGCTCGACGTGCGCGAGGAGCACGGCGCGGCGCTCGCCTACCGCCTGATCGCGGGCGGCCGGCCGCTCGGCACGCTCGTCATCGGCCGCGCCGGGCTGCTGCGCTTCCCCGACGAGGTCACCGGGCTCGTCGAGGACCTCAGCCGCCGGGTGGCGCTCGCCATCGGCGCGGCCCGCCAGTACGCCCGCCAGGCCACCATCAGCCAGGTCCTGCAGCGCGGCCTGCTGCCCGCCGGCGTCGCCGAGATCCCGGGCGTACGCAGCGCCCTCGTCTACGAGCCGTGCGACAAGGGCGGCCCCAGCGGCGACTTCTACGACCTCTTCCCGGCCGGCGACGGCCGCTGGTGCTTCGCCGTCGGCGACGTCCAGGGCAAGGGCCCCGAGGCCGCCGTGGTCATCGGCCTGGCCCGCCCGTGGCTGCGCCTGCTCGCACGTGAGGGCTACCGCGTCGCCGACGTCCTCGACCGGCTCAACCGCCTCCTCCTGGACGACGCGACGGAGGCCGCGGACGCCGCCGCCCGGGCCCTGGTACGCCCGGCCGCCCCCGGCGACGGCCCGCAGACCCGCTTCCTCTCCCTCCTCTACGGTGAGCTGACCCCCTTCGACGGCGGCGTCCGCTGCACCCTCGCCTCCGCCGGCCACCCGCTCCCGCTGGTCCTCGGCCCCGACGGAACCGTCCGCACGGCCGCCCGCCCGCAGACCCTCCTCGGCGTCATAGAGGACGAGACGTACACCAGTGAGACCTTCGAACTGCGCCCAGGCGACAGCCTTCTGTGCGTCACGGACGGCGTCACGGAGCGCCGCTCCGGCTCCGACATGTTCGACGACGCCGACGGCCTCTCGACGGCCCTCGCCGGCTGCGCCGGGCTGAGCGCCGAGCTGATCGCGGAACGCATCCGCAGGCTGGTGCACGAGTTCGGCGGGCGCCCGCCGGAGGACGACCTGGCGCTGCTGGTGCTCCAGGCGGAGTGAGCAGTCGCGGCGGTGCTGGACAATGGAGGGCATGCCTTCCGCACTCCCCGACGGCGAGCCGGTCCCCGCCGACGGCGCACTCCCCGCATCCGCACTCGCCGGGTCGGCCACCCGCCCCCTCGGCTTCTATCTCCACGTCCCGTACTGCGCGACCCGCTGCGGCTACTGCGATTTCAACACCTACACCGCCACCGAGCTCCGCGGCACGGGCGGTGTCCTCGCCTCCCGCGACAACTACGCGGACACCCTGATCGACGAGATCCGCCTGGCGAGGAAGGTGCTGGGCGACGACCCGCGCCCGGTCCGCACGGTCTTCGTGGGCGGCGGTACGCCGACCCTGCTGGCCGCCGGTGATCTCGTACGGATGCTGGGCGCGATCCGCGACGAGTTCGGTCTGGCGGCGGACGCGGAGGTCACGACGGAGGCGAACCCGGAGTCGGTGGACCCGGCGTACCTGGCCACGCTCCGGGAGGGCGGCTTCAACCGCGTCTCCTTCGGCATGCAGAGCGCGAAACAGCACGTGCTGCGCGTGCTGGACCGGACCCACACGCCGGGCCGCCCGGAAGCGTGCGTCGCGGAGGCCCGAGCGGCCGGCTTCGAGCACGTGAACCTGGACCTGATCTACGGCACCCCGGGGGAGTCGGACGACGACTGGCGGGCCTCGCTGGAGGCGGCGCTGGGGGCCGGGCCCGACCACGTGTCGGCGTACGCGCTCATCGTCGAGGAGGGCACGCAGCTGGCGCGTCGGATCCGTCGGGGCGAGGTCCCGATGACGGACGACGACGTCCACGCGGACCGCTATCTGATCGCGGACGAGGTGATGTCAGGGGCGGGCTTCGACTGGTACGAGGTCTCCAACTGGGCCACCTCGGAGGCGGCCCGCTGTCTGCACAACGAGCTGTACTGGCGGGGCGCCGACTGGTGGGGTGCGGGGCCGGGCGCGCACTCGCACGTGGGCGGGGTGCGGTGGTGGAACGTGAAGCACCCGGGGGCGTACGCGGCGGCGCTGGCGGAGGGGCGGGCGCCGGGGGCCGGACGTGAGCTGCTGTCGGAGGAGGACCGGCGGGTGGAGCGGATCCTGCTGGAGCTGCGGCTGCGGGAGGGGGTGCCGCTTTCGCTCCTGCGGGAGGAGGGGCTGGCGGCTTCTCGGCGGGCGCTGGGGGAGGGGCTGCTGGAGGGCGGGCCGTATGAGGAGGGGCGGGCGGTGCTGACGTTGCGGGGGCGGTTGCTGGCGGACGCGGTGGTCAGGGACTTGGTCGACTGATCACCCTGGCGGGTGAATCGGTGCGGAACGTCGGTTCGGTCCCTAACCTGGTTCGTACGCTGTCGCCGTAGTTGCACGGTGGCAGAAACCGGAGGGCTGCGGAGTGACCGCTGTGGACGACCGACCAATGACCACCGATGTCGTGGAGTTCTTCGAGAACCTTGAGGTTCCCGAGGGATACAAGGCCGAGCTCCTCCGGGGGGAAATCGTGATGATGGCGGCGCCAGACCTGGTGCATGTCGACATCGTCGAAGCGGTTCTCGATCAGTTCCCGCGCCGGGACTGGCGGAGGCTCCAGACGGTGGCCGTCGCCATTCTGCAAGAGACCAGCGAGCCGCTGCCGGACCTCGTACTGGTGGAGCGAGGCGTTGGACCGCGTGAGGGGCAGCTGATGCCGTCCAAGGTCATCAGCATGGTCGTCGAGGTCGTGTCCAAGACGAGCATCGAGCGTGATTACGTCGTCAAGCGTTCGATCTATGCAGCGGGCGGCGTCCCCGTCTGTCTGCTCGTCGATCCGATCATGGGGCACTGTGTACTGCTCACCGAGCCGACTGGCACGGGTGAGGAAGCCGACTACCAGGTGCAGCGGGTGACCAAGTTCGGCGATCCGGTGCCGCTGAGGATGCTGGACATCCAACTGGATACCACCGAGTTCGGCACCTACAAGGGCGTCAAGCCCCACCACCGACCGTGACGAAGTCGATCAGCTCCTCCACCCGCCCCAGCAGCTCCGGCTCCAGGTCCTTGTAGGACCCCACCCGCTTCAGGATCGCCTGCCAGACCGCCCCGGTGTTCTCCGACGGCCACCCCAGCGCCCGGCACACCCCCGTCTTCCAGTCCTGCCCGCGCGGCACCCGCGGCCACCCCGCGATCCCCAGCGACGACGGCTTCACGGCCTCCCAGATGTCGATGTACGGGTGCCCCACCACCAGCGCGTGCTCACTCGTCACCGCCTCCGCGATCCGCCACTCCTTCGACCCCGGCACCAGGTGGTCCACCAGCACCCCCAGCCGCGCATCCGGCCCCGGCGCGAACTCGGCCACGATCGCCGGCAGGTCGTCCACACCCTCCAGGTACTCCACGACCACGCCCTCGATGCGCAGGTCGTCGCCCCAGACCTTCTCGACCAGCTCGGCGTCGTGCCGCCCCTCCACATAGATCCGCCCGGCGCGAGCCACACGCGCGCGTGCGCCAGGGACGGCCACCGAGCCGGAAGCGGTACGAGTGGGCCGTACAGGAGCCGCACCGGACGGTCGTACGAGCGTCACCACCCGCCCCTCCAGCAGAAACCCCCGCGGCTCCAGCGGGAACACCCGGTGCTTGCCGAAGCGGTCCTCCAGGGTCACCGTGCCCGCCTCGCAGCGGATCACCGCGCCGCAGAAACCGGTGCCGGGTTCCTCGACCACCAGACCGGGCTCGGCCGCGACCTCCGGAACGGGCTTGGGCTTCTTCCACGGCGGGGTCAGATCGGCAGAGTACTGGCGCATTCGAGTGACGATAGGAGAAGCCGTCGGGCGGCGGCTACGACACGCCGAAACGTGCCGTCAGCTCGTCCCGCTGTCTCCGCACGAAGTCCGCGTCCACCACCGCTCCGTGACCGGGCACGTACAGCGCGTCCTCCCCGCCCAGGTCGAGGAGCCGGTCGAGGGCGGCCGGCCAGTGCGACGGTACGGCGTCCGGGCCGGACTGCGGTTCGCCGGACTCCTCCACCAGGTCGCCGCAGAAGACGACCTCGGGGGAGCCCGGTACCAGCACCGCGAGATCGTGGGCCGAGTGGCCCGGACCGACGTTCGCCAGCAGCACCTGCCGGCCGCCGCCCAGGTCGAGGGTCCACTCGCCGGAGACGTGGTGCCGGGGCCCGACCAGGGCGTCCACCGCCTCCTCGGCCAGGCACGCGTCCAGCCCGTTGCCCACCGCGTCCGCCCGCAGTTCCTCGCGCGCGTGCCGGCCGTCCAGCACCGTGTCGATGCCCACCGCGCCGTAGACCTCCGTGCCCGCGAACGCCGCCACCCCGAGGACATGGTCGAAATGGGGATGCGTGAGCGCGAGATGAGTCACACGATGACCGGCGAGCTGCTGCGCCTCGGTACGCAACCGTGCGCCCTCCGCGAGGCTCGACCCCGCGTCGATCAAGAGCGCCGTGCCCTCCCCGACGACCAGCCCCGTCGTGCAGTCCCAGCCCGGAAGACGGCACCGCCCGACCCCGGCCGCCAGCCGCTCCCACCCCAGCTCTTCCCAAGTCATCGTCATACGGCGACGCTAGCGGTACGCCCCGTTCAACAGGGGCCGACCTTGCCCCGGGTGTACCCCACCGCCGTACACTGGCCGGTAACGGCTGGCACTCGGGCGGACAGAGTGCCAGGCGAAGCGCCTAGGGGACGAATTCTGGAGGTGTGCGCGATGCTGAGCGAACGACGGCTCCAGGTGCTGCGCGCCATCGTCCAGGACTACGTCGGCACCGAGGAGCCGGTCGGGTCGAAGGCCCTGACCGAGCGGCACAACCTCGGTGTGTCCCCGGCGACGGTCCGCAACGACATGGCGGCCCTGGAGGACGAGGGGTTCATCGCCCAGCCGCACACCAGCGCCGGGCGGATCCCCACGGACAAGGGCTACCGGTTGTTCGTCGACAAGCTCGCGGGCGTCAAACCGATGTCAGCGCCCGAGCGGCGCGCGATCCAGAACTTCCTGGACGGCGCCGTGGATCTCGACGACGTGGTGGCGCGGACGGTTCGGCTGCTCGCCCAGCTCACCCGGCAGGTCGCCGTCGTGCAGTACCCGTCCCTGACCCGCTCGACCGTGCGGCACGTGGAACTGCTCTCGCTCGCCCCCGCGCGCGTGATGCTCGTGCTGATCACCGACACCGGCCGGGTCGAGCAGCGCATGGTCGACTGCCCGGCGCCGTTCGGGGAGGCCTCGCTCGCGGATCTGCGGGCGCGGCTCAACAGCCGGGTCGCGGGGCGCCGGTTCTCCGACGTCCCCCGGCTCGTGGAAGACCTGCCCGAAGGCTTCGACGCCGAGGACCGGGGTACGGTTTCGACAGTGCTCTCCACACTTCTGGAGACACTGGTCGAGGAGAACGAGGAACGGTTGATGATCGGCGGCACCGCCAATCTGACCCGCTTCGGACATGACTTCCCCCTCACCATCCGCCCCGTCCTGGAGGCGCTGGAGGAGCAGGTCGTGCTCCTCAAACTGCTTGGCGAGGCGGGGGATTCGGGCATGACGGTGCGCATCGGGCACGAGAACGCCTATGAGGGACTCAACTCCACTTCCGTGGTGTCGGTCGGCTACGGTTCGGGCGGCGAGGCAGTCGCCAAGCTCGGCGTGGTCGGACCGACCCGCATGGATTACCCGGGAACGATGGGAGCGGTACGCGCAGTGGCACGGTACGTCGGACAGATCCTGGCGGAGTCGTAAGTGGCCACGGACTACTACGCCGTTCTCGGCGTGCGCCGCGACGCGTCGCAGGAAGAGATCAAGAAGGCCTTCCGGCGGCTCGCGCGCGAGCTGCACCCGGACGTCAACCCGGATCCGAAGACCCAGGAGCGGTTCAAGGAGATCAACGCCGCTTACGAGGTGCTGTCGGACCCGCAGAAGAAGCAGGTCTACGACCTCGGCGGCGATCCGCTCTCGCAGGCCGGCGGCGGTGGCGCGGGCGGCTTCGGCGCGGGAGGTTTCGGGAACTTCTCGGACATCATGGACGCGTTCTTCGGTACGGCGTCGCAGCGCGGACCGCGGTCGCGCACCCGGCGCGGCCAGGACGCGATGATCCGGCTGGAGATCGAGCTCGACGAGGCGGCCTTCGGCACGACGAAGGACATCCAGGTCGACACGGCGATCGTCTGCTCGACCTGCAACGGGGAAGGCGCGGCGCCCGGTACCTCCGCCCAGACGTGTGACATGTGCCGTGGGCGCGGTGAGGTGTCGCAGGTGACGCGGTCCTTCCTGGGCCAGGTCATGACCTCGCGTCCCTGCCCGCAGTGCCAGGGCTTCGGCACGGTCGTCCCGACGCCGTGCCCGGAGTGCGCGGGCGACGGCCGCGTGCGGTCCCGCCGTACGCTCACGGTCAAGATCCCGGCCGGTGTCGACAACGGCACGCGTATCCAGCTCGCGGGCGAGGGCGAGGTCGGCCCCGGCGGCGGTCCCGCCGGTGACCTGTACGTCGAGATCCACGAGCTGCCGCACTCCACGTTCCAGCGGCGCGGCGACGACCTGCACTGCACGGTCACCATCCCGATGACGGCCGCCTCCCTCGGCACCAAGGTGCCGCTGGAGACGCTGGACGGCATGGAGGAGGTCGACATCCGGCCCGGCACGCAGTCCGGCCAGTCGATCCCGCTGCACGGCCGGGGTGTCACGCACCTGCGCGGTGGCGGTCGCGGCGACCTCATCGTCCATGTCGAGGTCCAGACCCCGACGAAGCTGGATCCCGAGCAGGAGCGGCTCCTGCGGGAGCTGGCCAAGCTGCGGGGTGAGGAGCGGCCGACAGGGCAGTTCCAGCCCGGGCAGCAAGGGCTGTTCTCGCGGTTGAAGGATGCGTTCAACGGGCGCTGACCGTGGTGCTGGGGGCTGCGCCCCCAGACCCCCGCTTTCGGCCTGAACGGCCTCGTCCTCCAACGCCGGACGGGCTGAAAAGCGCTGAAAGCGCAGGCATGTGCCAAGGGAAAGGCCCGATTCGGACTTGTTCGGAGGACGTGACAACATGCCGTCATGTCCTCCGCACTGACCGATCTCTTCCCTCATCCGATCGTGCAGGCCCCCATGGCGGGCGGTGTCTCCGTGCCGCATCTGGCGGCCGCCGTGTGCGAGGCCGGCGGGCTCGGCTTCCTCGCCGCCGGGTACAAGACGGCCGAGGGCATGTACCAGGAGATCAAGCAGCTGCGGAGCCTCACGGGCCGCCCCTTCGGCGTGAACCTCTTCATGCCGCAGCCCGAGCACGCCGACCCCGGTGCGGTGGAGATCTACGCCCACCAGCTGGCCGGGGAGGCCGGCTGGTACGAGACCGAGCTCGGAGATCCGGACAGCGGACGCGACGACGCCTACGACTCCAAGCTCGCCGTCCTGCTCGACAACCCGGTGCCGGTGGTCTCCTTCCACTTCGGTGTCCCGAGCCGCGAGATCCTCGACTCCCTGCGCCGGGCCGGCACCTTCACTCTGGTCACCGCCACCACCCCCGAGGAGGCCCTCGCCGTGCAGTTGGCCGGCGCCGACGCGGTGATCGCGCAGGGTGTGGAGGCCGGCGGCCACCAGGGCACGCACCGGGACAACCCGGAGGCGGACGGCACCGGCATCGGGCTGCTCTCGCTGATCGCCCAGGTCCGCGAGACAGTGGGCCTCCCGATCATCGCCGCCGGCGGCATCATGCGCGGCGGCCAGATCGCTGCGGCGCTCGCGGCCGGCGCGAGCGCGGCCCAGCTCGGGACGGCCTTCCTCGCCACACCGGAGTCCGGCGCGAACGCCGTCCACAAGCAGGCGCTCACCAACCCACTGTTCGTGCGGACGGAGCTGACCCGCGCGTTCTCCGGCCGCCCGGCCCGCGGGCTGGTCAACCGCTTCCTGCGCGAGCACGGCCCGTACGCCCCCGCCGCCTACCCGGAGGTCCACCACCTCACCTCGCCGCTGCGCAAGAAGGCCGCCGCGTCCGGCGACGCTCAGGGCATGGCGCTGTGGGCGGGGCAGGGGCACCGCTTGGCGCGCGAACTCCCGGCCGGGCAGCTGGTGGAGGTCCTCGCCGCCGAGATCGACATGGCCAGGACAGCGTTGTCGGGCAAGGGGGATCTGCGATGACCGCGCCTGTGTTCGTCGTCGAGTCGCTGGCGGCCGTGGGGCCCGGCTCGATCGTCGAACTGGACGGCCCCGAGGGACGCCACGCGGTGTCCGTACGGCGGCTGCAGCCCGGCGAGGACGTGGTGCTGACGGACGGGCTGGGCCGCGGTGCCGCCGGTGTGGTCGTGCGGACGGAGGGCAAGGACCGCCTGTTCGTCGAGCCCGTCGAGTTCCCGGTCGAGCCCGAGCCCAGCCCCCGTATCACCGTCGTCCAGGCCCTGCCCAAGGGCGACCGCGGTGAGCTGGCCGTCGAGACGATGACCGAGACCGGCGTCGACGCGATCGTGCCGTGGTCGGCGGCCCGCTGCATCACCCAGTGGAAGGGGGACAGGGGCCTGAAGGCCCTGGCGAAATGGCGGGCCACCGCCCGCGAGGCCGGCAAGCAGTCCCGCCGGCTGCGCTTCCCCGAGGTCGCGGACGCGGCGACGAGCAAGCAGGTTGCCGCACTTCTCGCCAAAGCGGACTTCGCCGCCGTACTGCACGAGGACCGCGACTACGGCAGCGAGCCGCTGGCGACTGCCGAACTTCCCACCGAGGGTGAGATCGTGCTGGTCGTGGGCCCGGAAGGGGGCGTATCCGAACAGGAGTTGGCGCTCTTCGAGGAGGCGGGCGCGAAGGCGTACCGGCTCGGGCGTAGCGTGCTGCGTACATCGACCGCGGGCACCGCGGCGGCCGCCCTGCTGCTGGGCCGCACCGGCCGCTGGTCCTGAACCGATCACGGGGAACACATGGAACTCGCCCAAGTACGGCTCCTCGTCAGCGACTTCGCGGCCTGTTACCGCTTCTACGCCGAGGTCCTCGGCCTCAAGCCGCAGTCGGGCGCGACCGCCGGGCCGTACGAGAAGTTCAGCCCGGCCACCGGTTCGGCGGGCATCGCGCTCCAGGACCGGTCGATGATGGCCGAGGTCCTGAACGAACTGGGCGGCACGGCAACGGGGCACCGCTCCCTGGTGGTCCTGCGCGTCGACGACCTCGACACCTACTGCGAGGAGATCGCCGCCCGGGGCGCGGTCCTGCTGCGCGGCCCGTCCCCCATGACGGACCGTATGCGTGCGGCCCATCTCAAGGACCCCGAGGGGAACCTGGTGGAGTTGCAGGAGTGGCTGCTGCTGCGCGGCTGACACCGCAGGGCGCACGGGCGCTTTCGTGACTGTATGCGCTCTACCGCCGGACGGCACTCGGTGGCAGGCTGCCGTCCATGGGGGCATTGAGGCGGATTTGGCGGCGGCCGCGGGGACGGCGGGTGGCGGCCGCGATGGGACTTGCCGTCATGGGCGTCGGCGGCGCCGTGGCCTGTGACCCGGGCGGGCTGAACTCGGCGTCCGTGGCGTACACGACCGACCAGACCGCGACCAGGGAACTGAAGCGGCAGCACGTCGACGTGCAGTGGCTCAGCTGCACCGCCAACTACGGGAACAACAAGGTCTCCACGGCCGGCCGGACGGCGCCTTCGGCAAGTGAGACCACCGTCGCCGACGTCGACTGCCAGGGGCAGACCAAGGACGGCCGGGAGATCACCGTCACCGGCAAGGTCACGCGTGCCGTGGACGGCGCCTGCGTGCGCGGCGACCTCACCGCCAAGGTGGGCGGCAAGCAGTGGTTCCATGTGACGGGACTGGGCAACTGCAACGCGAAGCCGTCGCCCATCCTCAACAACCCCTCGGGCGGCAACGGACAGCGGCCCGGCGCCACCGTCACCGTGACGGTCACCAGGACCATCTGGTGCAAGGGCGATCCGAAGTGCTGGCCCGTCGAGGGCAAGTGATCGAAAGCTCTGGCTGCCGGTACCGCCCATGCCTAAGGTGATCGGGTGACTCAGTCCACATCGAAGGCATCCCCCGCATCCTCCGCGTATCTCCGATTCCCGCATGTGCACGGTGAGTTGGTGGCCTTCACCGCCGAGGACGACGTGTGGCTCGCCCCCGTCGACGGCGGACGCGCCTGGCGGGTCAGCGCGGACAACACACCGGTCACCCTGCCCCGCATCTCGCCCGACGGAACGACCGTCGCCTGGACCTCCACCCGCGACGGCGCCCCCGAGGTGCACATCGCCCCGGTCGCCGGCGGGCCCTCCAAGCGGCTGACCCACTGGGGCAGTTGGCGCACCCAGGTGCGCGGCTGGACCCCGGACGGACAGGTCCTCGCGATCACCACGCAGGGCCAGGCCAACCTGCGCCGCAGCTGGGCGCACGCCGTCCCGCTCGACGGCGGACCGTCCACCGTCCTGCCGTACGGCCTCGTCGGGCATGTCGCCCACGGGCCGGGCACCGTCCTGCTGTCCGCACCCATGGGGCGCGAGGCCGCCTGGTGGAAGCGGTACCGCGGGGGTACGGCGGGCAAGCTCTGGATCGACCGGGACGGGCACGGCGAATTCGTACGGCTGCATGAAGAGCTCCACGGGAACCTGGAGTTCCCGGTGTGGGCGGGGGAGCGCATCGCCTTCCTGTCCGACCACGAGGGTGTCGGGGCGCTGTACTCGTCCCTGGCCGACGGCTCCGACCTGCGCCGGCACACCCCTCTGGACGGCTTCTACGCCCGGCACGCCGCCGGCGACGGCACCCGTGTCGTCCACTCCTCGGCCGGTGAACTGTGGATCCTCGACGACCTCGACGGCGCCGGGCCCCGCCGCCTCGACATCCGGCTCGGCGGACAGCGCGCCGACCGGCAGCCGTTCGCCGTGAACGCCTCCCGCTGGTTCGGCTCGGCCGCCCCCGACCACACCGCGCGGGGCAGCGCGGTCGCCGTGCGCGGAGCCGTCCACTGGGTCACCCACCGCTCCGGCCCCACCCGCGCGCTCGCCGCCGAACCCGGCGTTCGGGCCCGGCTGCCGCGCACGTTCCGCGCCGCGGGCGAGGAATGGGTGGTGTGGGTGACGGACGCGGAGGGCGAGGACGCCCTGGAGTTCGCGCCCGCCACCGGTCTGGCGCCCGGCGCCACCCCGCGCCGCCTCGCCGCCGGACAGCTCGGCCGCGTCCTCGGGCTCGCCATGGCACCCGACGGCAGCCGGGCCGCGGTCGCCGCGCACGACGGACGCGTGCTGCTCGTCGAGCGGGAGACCGGCGAGGTCCGCGAACTCGACCGCGGCGAGGACGGCGACGCCACCGGCCTGGTCTTCTCGCCCGACTCGTCCTGGCTCGCCTGGTCCCACCCCGGCCCGCGCCCGCTGCGCCAGCTCCGCATCGCCAACACCACGGACCTGACGGTCACCGAGGCGACTCCGCTGCGCTTCCGGGACTACGCGCCCGCCTTCACCCTCGACGGCAAGCACCTGGCCTTCCTGTCCAACCGCTCCTTCGACCCGGTCTACGACGAGCACGTCTTCGACCTCGCCTTCGTGGTCGGCGACCGCCCGCACCTGATCACCCTCGCGGCGACCACGCCATCCCCGTTCGGCCCGCAGCGCCACGGCCGCCCCTTCGACGCCCCCGACAAGGACGAGACCCCCGACAGCGAGGGCACCCCGGCCACCCGTGTCGACCTCGAAGGCCTCGCCGAGCGCATCGTGCCGTTCCCGGTGGAGGCCGCCCGCTACTCCCACCTGCGGGCCGCGAAGGACGGCGTGCTGTGGCTGCGCCACCCGGTGCAGGGCGTCCTCGGGGTGTCCCGGGCCACGCCCGACGATCCCGACCCCAAGACCGAGCTGGAGCGCTACGACCTCGCCCAGCAGCGCCTGGAGCACCTCGCCGCCGACGCGGACCACTTCCGGGTCAGCGGCGACGGCAAGCGCGTCCTGTTGTGGACCGACGGACGGCTGAAGGTCGTACCAAGCGACCGGCGCGCGGCCGGCGACGACGACAGCGACACCAACATCACCGTCGATCTGACCCGGATCCGGCAGACCGTCGATCCCTCGGCCGAGTGGCGGCAGATGTACGAGGAGACCGGCCGCATCATGCGGGACCACTTCTGGCGGCCGGACATGAGCGGGGTCGACTGGACCGGCGTGCTCGACCGCTACCGGCCGGTCCTGGACCGCGTCGCCACCCATGACGACCTCGTCGACCTGCTGTGGGAGGTGCACGGCGAGCTCGGCACCTCGCACGCCTACGTGACGCCGCGCGGCGGATACGGCAACGGGCCCCGGCAAGGGCTCCTCGGGGCCGACATCTCCCGCCACGAGGACGGCAGTTGGCGCATCGACCGCATCCTGCCGACCGAGACCTCCGACCCCGACGCCCGCTCCCCGCTGGCCGCGCCCGGCGTCGCGGTGCGGGCCGGGGACGCGATCGTCGCGGTGGGCGGGCAGCCGGTGGACCCGGTGACCGGGCCCGGCCCGCTGCTCGTCGGTACGGCGGGCAAGCCGGTCGAGCTGACGATCTCGCCGTCCGGCGGGGGCGAGGTACGGCATGCGGTGGTCGTGCCGGTCGCGGACGAGGAGCCGCTGCGGTACCACGCGTGGGTCGCGGACCGGCGGGCCTACGTCCACGAGAGGTCCGGCGGGCGGATCGGCTATCTGCACGTTCCCGACATGCAGGCGCCGGGCTGGGCCCAGATCCACCGCGACCTGCGCGTCGAGGTCGCCCGCGAGGGACTCGTCGTCGACGTCCGGTACAACCGCGGCGGCCACACCTCGCAGCTGGTCATCGAGAAGCTGGCCCGGCGGATCGTCGGCTGGGCCGTGCCGCGCGGAATGCGGCCGTACAGCTATCCGCAGGACGCGCCGCGCGGTCCCGTCGTCGCCGTCGCCAACGAGTTCTCCGGCTCCGACGGCGACATCGTCAACGCGGCCATCAAGGCACTCGGCATCGGACCGGTCGTCGGCACCCGGACCTGGGGCGGCGTCATAGGCATCGACAGCCGCTACCGCCTGGTCGACGGCACGCTCGTCACCCAGCCCAAGTACGCCTTCTGGCTGGAGGGTTACGGCTGGGACGTGGAGAACCGCGGTGTGGACCCGGACGTGGAGGTGGTCCAGCGGCCGCAGGACTACGCGGCGGGACGGGACGTCCAACTGGACGAGGCGGTGCGCATCGCGCTGGCCGCGCTGGCTCAGACCCCCGCCAAGACACCGCCGAGCCTGGACTGACTCCCTCGATACGATGCCTTCGTACTCGATCAGAGTGATCGATCAACCGGCTGGAGGAGACCACATGGCTGGGGAGCCGCAGGACGACTGCCTGTTCTGCAAGATCGTCGCGGGGCATGTCCCGGCGACGATCGTCCGTGAAACGGAGACCACCGTCGCCTTCCGGGACATCAACCCCCAGGCGCCCACTCATGTCCTGGTGATCCCCAAGGCGCACTACAAGAACGCGGCCGAGCTCGCCGCCGCCGAACCGGTGCTCGCCGCGGACGTCCTGCGCGAGGCCCAGTCGGTCGCCGACGAGGAGAAACTGGAGAGCTACCGCGTCGTCTTCAACACGGGCGCCGGCGCCGGCCAGACCGTCTGGCACGCCCATGCGCACGTCCTCGGCGGGCGCGGCCTGCAGTGGCCCCCCGGATAACGGGCCGTGTCCGTACGTGAACTGGTGGTTCTCGGCACCGCCAGCCAGGTCCCGACCCGGCACCGCAACCACAACGGCTACCTGCTGCGCTGGGACGGCGAGGGCATCCTCTTCGACCCCGGCGAGGGCACGCAGCGGCAGATGCTGCGTGCCGGGGCCGCCGCGCACGACCTGAACCGGATCTGCGTCACGCACTTCCACGGCGACCACTCGCTGGGCCTCGCGGGCGTCATCCAGCGCATCAACCTCGACAGGGTCCCGCACGAGATCACCGCGCACTACCCGCGCTCCGGACAGCGCTTCTTCGACCGGCTGCGCTACGCCACCGCCTACCGCGAGACGGTCGGCCTCACCGAGGCCCCGGTCGACACGGACGGCCCCCTGGCCGTCACCGCCTCGTACACCCTGGAAGCCCGCAGGCTCTCGCACCCCGTGGAGTCCTACGGCTACCGGCTGACCGAACCCGACGGCCGCCGTATGCTCCCCGACCACCTCGCCGCGCACGGCATCAAGGGCCCGGACGTCGGCCGTATCCAGCGGGAGGGCGCCCTCGACGGGGTGTCCCTGGCGGAGGTCAGCGAGGTGCGCCGGGGCCAGCGGTTCGCGTTCGTCATGGACACCCGGCTGTGCGACGGGGTGCACGCACTCGCCGAGGGCTGCGACATGCTCGTCATCGAGTCGACGTTCCTCGACGAGGACACCGACCTCGCGGTCGAGCACGGCCATCTGACCGCGGGCCAGGCGGCGACGGTCGCGCGCGAGGCGGGCGTACGGCACCTCGTGCTCACGCACTTCAGCCAGCGCTACACCGAGCCTGGGGGCACCTCCCGGACGGAGTCTGGGGGAGAGTTCGAGCGGCAGGCACGGGCGGCGGGCTTCGAGGGCGAGCTGACGGTCGCACACGATCTTCTACGGGTGCCGGTTCCGAAACGCCGGTAAGGCGCCCGTACGATGCTTCGATGCCCCTCCCCAAAGCTGAACTGCACCTGCACATCGAAGGCACCCTGGAGCCCGAGCTGGCCTTCGAGCTGGCCGCTCGCAACGGCGTCGAGCTGCCGTACGCCGACACGGACGAGCTCCGCAAGGCGTACGAGTTCGAGGATCTGCAGTCCTTCCTGAACCTGTACTACGAGCTCATGGCCGTCCTGCGCACCGAGCGGGACTTCGAGGACCTCGCCAACGCCTACCTGGCCCGCGCCGCCGCGCAGGGCGTACGGCACGCGGAGATCTTCTTCGACCCGCAGGCGCACCTCGCGCGGGGCGTGGACATGGGCACGGTCGTGGAAGGGCTGTGGCGGGCGCTGGGGAGCAGCGAGTCCGCCCACGGTGTCTCCACCCGGCTCATCCTCTGCTTCCTGCGCGACGAGTCCGCCGAGTCGGCGATGCGGACACTGGAGGCCGCGAAGCCGTACCTGGACCGGATCACCGGTGTCGGCCTCGACTCCGCCGAGGTCGGACACCCGCCGGTGAAGTTCCGCGAGGTGTACGAGGCCGCCGCCGCGCTCGGTCTGCGCCGGGTGGCGCACGCGGGCGAGGAGGGCCCGCCGGAGTACATCACCGAGGCCCTGGACGTCCTCGGCGTCGAGCGCGTCGACCACGGCCTGCGCTGCATGGAGGACGAGCAACTGGTCGCCCGCCTGGTCCGCGACCGCGTCCCGCTCACCCTCTGCCCCCTCTCCAACGTCCGCCTGCGCACGGTCGACACCCTCGCCGACCACCCGCTGCCCGCCATGCTCGACGCCGGCCTGCTCTGCACGGTCAACTCCGACGACCCCGCCTACTTCGGCGGCTACGCCGGCGACAACTTCGGTGCCGTGCACAGGACTCTGGGGTTGTCGCAGGACCGCCTGCGCGAACTGGCCCGCAACTCCTTCCTCGCGTCCTTCCTGGAGGACGACGAGGAGCGGCGGGCCAGGTACCTCTCCGAGGTGGAGGCGTACGAGTTCTAGGCGGCCGTGGTGAAGTCCGGTGCGGGTGTTGCGGGCGTCGCTGGGGGCTGCCGCCCCCAGACCCCCGCTTCGGCCTGAACGGCCTCGTCCTCGAACGCCGGACGGGCTGAAATACCCGCGACCGCGGTCATCGGTACGGCGATCACCAGCAGCCCCACGGCCAGGACCGCACCCATGACCGGGAACCCCGCCTGCGCCGCCAGCAGGCTCCCGGTCAGCGGTCCCGCCGCCGTTCCCAGCGACGAGGCCGACCCGACGAGTACCGCCCAACGCCCGCGCGGATCCAGGGAAGCCGCCAGCCCGATCACGTACGACAGGACGATCGGGTAGAGCACGTTCCAGGCGATCTCCCCGCTCGCGAAGGTCGTCAGGTCGGCCGCGGACGCGCTGAGCACGATGCAGCCGGAGATCAGCACCGTTCCCGCCCCGATGGGCAGTGCGCGGCCGAACCGGGGGCCGACCGCTCCCGCACCGACGACCCCCAGCAGTCCCGCGCCGAGCGCCACCGCGAAGACGGCGCCGACGGTGGCCTCCGCGAGGTGCGCCTGGGCCAGACCGATACGGCCGCTGACACCCCACAGCGCGTTCTGCGCGAGCGACCAGCAGAACATGACGAGGGCGAGGACCAGCCCGGAACGCGGACGGGGCAGCCGGGTGCCGTCGAGCGGGCTGTGCGCGACCGCCGTACGAACCGGGAGCCGGCCGGTGAGCGGCCACACGGCGAGCGAGGTGAGCGCGATCGCGGCGAGGGGCTGTCCGTGGCCCGCGCCCAGGTGGGGGATCGCCAGATACAGGGCGCCCGCGAGAGCGGAGACACCGAGCAGGCCCAGTGTGGTCGTCCGGTGGGGGTCCGGCTGCGCGGCGATTCCGGTGGCCGCGACCGTCGTCGCCGTACCGGATCCGAAACCGCCTACGAGGGCGCCCAGGACGACCGCGGGGACCGCGCTGGTGAGGGCGGCTCCGCCGTAGCCGAGGACCGCGAGCACGAGACCGATGCGGGCCAGGGTGCGGGGGCCGACCCGGTCGACGCGGGAGGCGAGCAGGAAGCCGGCCGCGGCCGAACTCAGCAGCAGCGCACTGCCGATGGCGCCCGCCGCGGTGGCGGAGAGAGGAAGCCCCGAGTCGAGCCGTCCGACGGTCGTCGGCAGCAGATACGGAGCGAGGTACCCGGCCGTGAAAAGGGCGACGAGGGGCCAGGGGGTGGTGCGAGGGGCGAACACGGGCGTTCCCAGGGCATGCGAAAGAAGCGGCTCAAGAAGGGGTGGGCGACGACCGTCGACGGACAGGAACGCGCGAAGAATTTGTATCAAGCACGCGGTTCGGGAAAGAAGCTCGGGGGGTGTGATGTGGCACACGTTGCGTTTGGGGTGGGAGAGGCCGGGTAGACGAGGACCCCAACCGGCGTGGGCGGGCGCGCTAGCGCCAGTGTGCCGAGCTGCCCGCACCCGGTGCCGTGGCCTCGATCTTCACGCGGATCTCCCGCATCACCGCCACGATCCGCTCCTCGTGCTCCGGCGTCAGCCGGGCCACCGGGACCGAGCAGCTGATCGCGTCCTGCGCGGGGACGTCGTAGCGCAGCGCGAAGCCGAAACCGACGATTCCGGCCACGCCCTCCTCGCGGTCGACGGAGTGGCCGCGGGTGCGGACTCGCGCGAGATCCGCCGACAGCGACTCCCGGCTGGTGTGCGTGTTCGGGGTGAGCGCCTCATACGGCCCCTCGGGCAGCTCCTCGGCACCCCGCTCGGCCAGCAGCGCCTTGCCCAGCGCGCCCGCGTGGGCGGGCAGTCGGCGGCCGACGCGGCTGATGGTCCGCAGGTATTCGTGCGACTCCCGCGTCGCCAGATACGCCACGTCCCGCCCGTCGAGCCGCCCCATGTGGATCGTCTCGCCGAGCGCCTCGGACGCCTCGTCGAGATACGGCCGCACGGCGCGCACGCGCGGGTCGGAGTCGAGGTAGCCGGTGCCGGTGAGCAGGGCGTGGATGCCGATGCCGTACAGCGAACCGGTGATGTCCGTACGCACCCAGCCCCGGCCGATCAGGGTCTGCAGCAGCGCGTACATCGAACTGCGCGGCACGCCCAGCTCGTCCGCCAGCTCCTGCAGTCGTGCCGGGCGGTCACCGCGCGCGGCGAGCAGTTCCAGCAGTTCCACCGTCCGCGCGGCGGACTTCACCTCGCGTACGCCACCACCTGTCTCCGACATGGGGCGATGTTAGTCGGCCCCTGCGGGCCGTTGACTGCTGCTGTTCGCGTATCTAGGCTCTGTCTTCATACATGGATGACATCTATATGGGGAGACATCGTGACGGGTGAGGCGGAGGCGGCTGCGCGGAGACTGCGCGACGGGATGGAAAGAGGAGTGCTCTCCTTCCCGCTGACGTCCTTCCACGAGGACGGCTCGCTCGACCCGGAGGGCTGCCGCGCCCATGTCGCGGCACAGATCGCCACCGCCCCCGGCGCCGTCTTCCCCGCCTGCGGCACCGGCGAGTTCTTCTCGCTGGACGAGGACGAGTACCGCCAGGTCGTCACCATCGCCGTCGAGGAGGCGGGCGGGCGCCTGCCCGTCGTCGCCGGGATCGGGTACGGCTGGGCGCAGGCCGCCCGGTTCGCCCGCATCGCCGAGGAGGCCGGCGCCGACGCGCTCCTCGTCCTGCCGCACTACCTGGTCGCCGCCCCGCAGGACGGGCTCGTCGCACAACTGGAGCAGATCGCCGCCCGCACCCGGCTGCCGCTCATCGCCTATCAGCGCGGCCAGGTCGCCTATACGGCAGCCTCCTTGAGGCGCATCGCGGCCATCCCGAACGTCATCGGCCTCAAGGACGGCCACAGCGACCTCGACCGCCTCCAGCGACTGACCCTCGCCGCACCCGAGGGCTTCCTCTTCTTCAACGGCGCGTCCACCGCCGAGATCCAGGCCCGCGCCTACGCCACCGTCGGCATCCCCGCCTACTCCTCCGCCGTGCACGCCTTCGCCCCCGAGATCGCCAACACCTTCTTCGCGGCCCTCCGCGACGGCGACGGCAAGACCGTGGAGCGGCTGCTGCGCGACTTCTACGTCCCGCTCGTCGAGCTCCGCGACCGTGTACCGGGATACGCCGTGTCGCTGGTCAAGGCGGCGGCCCGGCTGCGCGGCCGCCCCGTCGGCCCCGTGCGCGCCCCGCTCACCGACCCCTCGACCACCGACCTGGCCGACCTCGAAGCCCTGCTCACCACCGGACTCGACCTCGTAGGAGCCGCGCTGTGAACCTCACCATCACCGACGTACGGCTGACGCCGATCCTGGTCGCCGACCCGCCCCTGCTGAACACGCAGGGCGTGCACCAGCCGTACACCCCGCGACTGATCGTGGAGGTGGTGACGGCCGACGGGATCACGGGTGTCGGCGAGACCTACGGCGACACCAAGTACCTGGAACTCGCCCGCCCATTCGCCGAAAAGCTGAAGGGCCGTCAGGTCAGCGATCTGAACGGCCTCTTCGCGATCGCCGACGAGGTCTCCGTGGACTCCTCGCGGGTCGAGAACCAGGTCGACGTCGGCGGGCTGCGCGGCGTCCAGACCGCCGACAAACTGCGGCTGTCCGTCGTCTCCGGCTTCGAGGTCGCCTGCCTCGACGCCCTCGGCAAGGCGCTCGGCCTGCCCGTGCACGCCCTGCTCGGCGGCAAGGTGCGCGACGCGGTCGAGTACAGCGCCTACCTGTTCTACCGGTGGGCCGACCACCCCGACGGCGTGGCCTGCGAGAAGGACGACTGGGGTGCCGCCCTCGACCCGCCAGGGGTCGTGGAGCAGGCCCGGCTGTTCAAGGAGCGGTACGGGTTCACCTCGTTCAAGCTCAAGGGCGGTGTCTTCCCGCCGGACGAGGAGATCGCCGCCGTACGGGCCCTCGCTCAGGCGTTTCCCGGCCATCCGCTCCGGCTGGACCCCAACGGCGCCTGGTCCGTGGAGACCTCGCTGAAGGTGGCCCAGGAGGTCGGGGACGTCCTCGAATACCTGGAGGACCCGGCGCTCGGCACCCCCGCCATGGCCGAGGTCTCCGCCGCCACCGGAGTGCCGCTCGCCACCAACATGTGCGTGACGACCTTCGCCGAGATCAAGGAGGCGTTCACGCGGGACGCCGTCCAGGTGGTGCTGTCGGACCACCACTACTGGGGCGGGCTGCGCAACACGCAGCAACTGGCCGCGATCTGCCGCACATTCGGTGTCGGGGTGTCCATGCACTCCAACACCCACCTCGGGATCAGCCTGGCGGCGATGACGCATGTCGCGGCCACCGTGCCGAACCTGCACCACGCCTGCGACTCGCACTACCCCTGGCAGTCGGAGGACGTGCTCAGCGCACGGCTGACGTTCGACGGCGGGAAGGTCGCCGTCTCCGACGCGCCGGGGCTCGGTGTCGAGCTCGACCGGGCCAAGCTGGGCTTTCTGCATCAGCGGTGGCTGGACGACGACGGGTCGCTGCGCGAGCGCGACGACGCGGCGGCCATGCGGGTCGCCGAGCCGGGGTGGGTGACGCCCGCGGTGCCCCGCTGGTAGCGCCCCCGCCGCCCTCACCCTTCCCGTCCCTGAGGGCTGCGCCCCCGGACCCACGCTTTCGGCCTGGACGGCCTCGTCCTCAAACGCCGGACGGGCTCCAAGCGCCTGACCGGCGTGTCGGCGGTGGGGTGGTGCACACTGGCCTGATCCGCACCATGCCAGGGAGTGCACCGTGAGCGCGTCCAACGGAAAGGGACCATCACCCATCACAGCGGGACCGGAGTGCCAGGCCCAGGTCGACCCCCTGGCCGTACTGCGCACACCGGACGATCCCCCCTGGGACGTGTACCTCACCGGTCCCGTCTTCCTCGACATCATCTTCACCGGGCTCGACTCCGCCCCGGTGCGCGGGACCGAGTCCTGGGCACGCGGGATGGGGTCGAGCCCCGGCGGCGTCGCCAACATGGCCACCGCATTGGCCCGCCTCGGCCTGAAGACCTCCCTCGCGGCGGCCTTCGGCGACGACCACTACGGGGAGTACTGCTGGGACGCCCTGGAGCAGGGCGAGGGCATCGACCTCTCCACCTCGCGCACGGTTCCCGGCTGGCACTCCTCGGTCACCGTCTCGATGGCGTACGAGGGTGAGCGCACGATGGTCTCCCACGGCCACGAGCCGCCCCCCGAGACCGTGTTCAACCAAGGGGGCGCCCCCGACTGCCCGCCCAGCGCGCGTGCCGCCGTCGCCTCCCTCACCCCCGGCAAGCGCGCCCCCTGGGTCGCCCAGGCCGCGAGCAGCGGCACCCGCATCTTCGCCGACGTCGGCTGGGACGACACCGGCGCCTGGGACCTGGCGGGCCTCACCGACCTCGAACACTGCGAGGCCTTCCTGCCCAACGCGGAGGAGGCGATGCGGTACACCGGCGCCGCGACCCCGCGCGCCGCCGCCCACGCCCTCACCGAACACGTTCCGCTCGCGGTGGTCACCCTCGGTGCGGAGGGCGCGTACGCCGTCGACCGGCGCACCGGAGAGACGGCCGAGGTCCCCGCCATCGCCGTGGAGGCCCTGGACCCGACCGGCGCGGGCGATGTCTTCGTCGCGGGCTTCGTCACCGGCACGCTCGCCAACTGGCCGCTGGCGGACCGGCTGGCCTTCGCGGGGCTGACGGCCGCCCTGTCCGTCCAGGAGTTCGGGGGATCACTGTCGGCCCCGGGGTGGTCGGAGATCGCGGCCTGGTGGCGGAAGGTGCAGTCGGTGGCGGGGCAGGACCCGGCGGCTCTCCGGCGGTACGCGTTCCTGGAGCGCCTGATCCCGCAGGGGGAGGCCGCGAGGCCGTGGCCGCTGCGCAGGGCCGTCCCGACGATCGGGTTCCGGTCGGCCTGAGCACCGCCAGGAGTGTGAAACAGTGCCAGCCGAAAAGGCCTACGGCGTTGTCAGCCCCCCGGCGTACCCTTGAAACCGCCAAGCAGCCCACGTGGCTGGCGTGCCGTTTCGAGGAGGACGAGCAAGGCCTACAGAGCCGGCCCATGACTCAGACACCCACAGCTCATACCCCCGCGCAGGGGCAGGCGAGAGCACAGTTCACCGTCCCCGCCCAGCACCCCATGGTGACCGTTCTGGGGTCCGGCGACTCCCTTCTGCGCGTGATCGAGAAAGCCTTCCCGGCGGCCGACATACACGTCCGGGGCAACGAGATCAGCGCGGTCGGCGCCCCCGCGGAAGTCGCCCTCATCCAGCGCCTGTTCGACGAGATGATGCTGGTGCTCCGCACCGGGCAACCGATGACGGAGGACGCAGTGGAACGCTCGATTGCCATGCTCAGAGCAAGTGAGAACGGCGAGGGTGAAGGCCAGGAGACCCCGGCCGAGGTCCTCACCCAGAACATCCTCTCCTCGCGCGGCCGCACGATCCGCCCCAAGACCCTCAACCAGAAGCGGTACGTCGACGCGATCGACAAGCACACGATCGTCTTCGGCATCGGCCCGGCGGGTACGGGAAAGACCTACCTCGCCATGGCCAAGGCCGTGCAGGCCCTCCAGTCCAAGCAGGTCAACCGCATCATCCTGACCCGGCCCGCGGTCGAGGCGGGGGAGCGGCTGGGCTTCCTGCCGGGCACGCTCTACGAGAAGATCGACCCGTACCTGCGCCCGCTGTACGACGCGCTGCACGACATGCTCGACCCGGACTCGATTCCTCGGCTGATGGCGGCGGGGACTATTGAGGTGGCGCCGCTGGCGTACATGAGGGGCAGAAGCCAGCCGCTCTTCACGAATGTCCTAACGCCCGACGGCTGGCGCCCGATCGGCGACCTTCAGGTCGGTGACCTGGTTATTGGTTCGAATGGTGAGCCGACGCCGGTCCTCGGCGTGTATCCACAAGGTGAGAGGGACATCTACCGCGTCACGGCCCAGGACGGCTCCTGGACCCTGGCCTGCGGCGAGCATCTGTGGACCGTCAGGACGCGCGACGACAAGCGCCGTGACAAGCCGTGGCGGGTCCTGGAGACCCAGGAGATGATCGGCAATCTGCGGGCGGCGCACTATCGCCGGTACGAGCTGCCGATGCTGACGGCGCCGGTCTGCTTTCCCGAACGCGAGGTTCCGTTGGACCCGTACGCGCTGGGGCTGCTACTCGGCGACGGTTGCGTCTCGGGGCGCCGTACTCCTTCATTCACCACGGCCGATCCGGAGCTGATCTCGGCGCTGGAGACGGCAGTGCCCGGTGTCAGCGTGCGGTCGCGTGGCGGCTACGACTACCTCATCAACCGGATGCCGACGCCCCGCGACGTTGAGGGAGGCTTGCTGACGCACCCGCTCAAGCAGGCGCTGCGGACCTTGGACCTGCTCGGCAGCAAGTCATACTCCAAGTTCGTGCCGGACGACTACCTGTACAACTCAGCCGAGGTCCGCCTCGCTGTGTTGCAGGGGTTGCTCGACACTGACGGGGGGCCAGTCACGCAGAAGGACCGTACCTGCCGAATTCAGTTCTCAACAGCGTCGATCCTGCTCCGCGACGACGTCGTCTCCTTGGTTCAGTCGCTGGGGGGCGTCGCGTATACCCGGCGCCGCATGGCCGAGGGCCGCAAGCCCGGTTTTGCAAAGGACCGTGATGTGCACCACCGCCGCGACGTCCACATCATCGACATCCGCCTCCCCGAAGGCATCGAGCCCTTCCGCCTCGCTCGCAAGGCGGAGAAGTACCACGCGGCCGGTGGCGGCGGACGCCCGATGCGCTTCATCGACAGCATCGAGCCCGCGGGCCGGGAGGACACCGTCTGCATCCAGGTGGCCGCCGAGGACTCCCTCTACGTCACCCAGGACTACCTGCTGACGCACAACACCCTCAACGACGCCTTCATCATTCTCGACGAGGCCCAGAACACGAGCGCCGAGCAGATGAAGATGTTCCTCACCCGCCTCGGCTTCGACTCCAAGGTCGTCGTCACGGGTGACGTGACGCAGGTCGACCTGCCGAGCGGCACCAAGTCGGGTCTGCGGCAGGTGCAGGACATCCTCGAGGGCCTCGACGACGTGCACTTCTCGCGCCTCACGTCCCACGATGTCGTACGGCACAAGCTGGTCGGCCGTATCGTCGACGCGTACGAGAAGTACGACAGCGAGCACGGCACCGAGAACGGCACCCACAAGGGCGGCCGGGGCAGGCAGTCCGGGCACAAGGGGAAGTAGAAGCAGCGGCACCATGTCGATCGACGTCAACAACGAGTCCGGAACCGAGGTCGACGAGCAGGCGATCCTCGACATCGCCCGCTACGCACTCGCGCGGATGCGCATCCACCCGCTCTCCGAGCTCTCGGTGATCGTCGTGGACGCCGACGCCATGGAGCAGCTGCACATCCAGTGGATGGACCTGCCGGGGCCGACGGACGTCATGTCCTTCCCGATGGACGAGCTGCGTCCGCCGTCGAAGGACGACGACGAGCCCCCGCAGGGCCTCCTCGGCGACATCGTGCTCTGCCCCGAGGTCGCCAAGAAGCAGGGCGAGGAAGCGCACACCCAGCACTCCATGGACGAGGAGCTCCAGCTGCTCACCGTCCACGGGGTGCTGCATCTCCTCGGGTACGACCACGAGGAGCCCGACGAGAAGGCCGAGATGTTCGGTCTGCAGGCGGCCATCGTGGACGGCTGGCGCGCGGAGAAGGGCCTGACCGGTCCGTCCCCGGCCCCGACCGTCTCATGAGTCCCCAGATCGTCGCGGGCGCCATCGCCCTGGTCGTCGTGGCATGGCTCGCCGCCTGCGCGGAGGCGGGCCTCGCGCGCGTCTCCAGCTTCCGCGCCGAGGAGGCCGTACGATCCGGCCGGCGCGGCAGCGCGAAGCTCGCGCAGGTCGCCGCCGACCCGACCCGCTACCTCAACGTGGCGCTGCTGGTCCGCGTCGCCTGCGAGATGGCGGCCGCGGCCCTGGTGACGTACGCGTGTCTGCAGGAGTTCGCCGGCACCACGCGCGCCCTGCTGGTCGCGATCGGCGTGATGGTCCTCGTGTCGTACGTCGCCGTCGGTGTCTCCCCGCGCACCATCGGCCGCCAGCATCCGCTCAACACGGCGACGGCGGCGGCGTACGTGCTGCTTCCGCTGGCGCGGATCATGGGGCCCATCCCGCCCCTGCTCATCCTCATCGGTAACGCGCTGACCCCCGGCAAGGGCTTCCGCCGCGGCCCGTTCGCGTCCGAGGCGGAGCTGCGGGCGCTGGTCGACCTCGCCGAGGCGGAGTCGCTGATCGAGGACGAGGAGCGCCGCATGGTGCACTCGGTCTTCGAGCTCGGCGACACCCTCGTCCGGGAGGTCATGGTCCCGCGGACCGACCTGGTCGTCATCGAGCGGTACAAGACGATCCGTCAGGCGCTGACCCTCGCGCTGCGCTCGGGTTTCTCGCGCATCCCGGTCGCCGGGGAGAGCGAGGACGACATCGTCGGGATCGTGTATCTGAAGGACCTGGCCCGCAAGACGCACATCAGCCGGGACGCCGAGAGCGAGCTGGTGTCGACGGCCATGCGGCCCGCGGCGTTCGTGCCCGACACCAAGAACGCCGGGGATCTGCTGCGCGAGATGCAGCAGGACCGTAATCACGTCGCCGTCGTCATCGACGAGTACGGCGGCACGGCCGGCATCGTCACCATCGAGGACATCCTCGAGGAGATCGTCGGCGAGATCACCGACGAGTACGACCGTGAGCTGCCGCCGGTCGAGGACCTCGGCGAGGACCGGTACCGGGTCACCGCCCGCCTGGACATCACCGACCTCGGCGAGCTGTACGGGCTCGACGAGTACGACGACGAGGACGTGGAGACCGTCGGCGGTCTGCTCGCGAAGGCTCTGGGCCGGGTGCCCATCGCCGGGGCGTCGGCCGTCGTGGAGGTGCCCGACGGGCGCGAACTCCGGCTGACCGCGGAGGCCGCGGCCGGCCGCCGGAACAAGATCGTGACCGTGCTCGTGGAGCCCGTGGATCCGGCGGATCCGCCGGAGGGGGAGGCGAAGGAGGAGTGAAGCCCGAGGAACTGCGTGGCTTGTGCCTGTCCTTCAACGCGGCGGTGGAGGACTTCCCCTTCGCCCCGGACATCTCGGTCTTCAAGGTGCTGGGCAAGATGTTCGCCCTGAGCTGGCTGGACTCCCGTCCCCTCACGGTCAACCTCAAGTGCGACCCGGAGGACGCGGTCCGGCTCCGCACCGAGCACGAGGGGCTGATCATCCCCGGCTACCACATGAACAAGCGCCACTGGAACACCGTCACGGTCGACGGCGGCCTTCCGGACCGGCTGGTCAGGGAGCTCGTCGAGGACTCGTACGACCTGGTGGTGGCGGGTCTGCCACGGGCCGAACGCCTCCGCCTCGACCGTTCCTGAGCACACGTATGCTCGGCCCATGACCGACAGCAACGCGCTCGACCCCGAGGACCGCAAGATCGTCACCCTGGCCCGTTCCGCGCGGGCCCGCAACGGTGTGCCCGAGGGGGCTGCCGTACGGGACGAGACGGGCCGTACCTATGTCGCCGGGACGGTCGACCTGGTCTCGCTGAAGCTGAGTGCGCTGCAGACGGCGGTGGCCATGGCGGTGGCGTCCGGGGCGAAGTCCCTGGAAGCGGCGGCCGTGGTGACGGACGCCGAGTCGGCCTCGGCTCAGGACCGGGCCGCCGTGCGGGATCTGGGCGGGGCGGGGACGCCGGTGCTCGTCGCCGGGCCGGACGGAACGGTACGGACCACCCTCACGGCAGGCTGAAAACCGGCCGCTTCAGAGTCGTCCTGAATTCACCCTTGCCGTTTCTTCACCTCACGGGCATCAATGGAACCGGTAGTTCCGACGGACCGTCAGATTCACCCCCCACCCGGCGCCCCGCACCGCGCCGGCCGGCTGTCCGTCCGGACCTCTCCCATCCATCCCCACATGGCAGTTCCCAGCTTCGGGAAGGGAGCCGGATCCCCATGAGAGCCAAACGGATAAGTACAGGTGCGGCAGTTGCGGTGGGGGCCCTCGCGGCCGCCTCGCTCGCATTCGCGCCCAGCGCCCTCGCCGTCACTCCGCAGTCGGCGACGATCACCGCCGACTGTGGAAGCTTCGGCGGCGGAGCGGCCACCCTCACGGCCACCCAGGACGGCACGTCGGCCACGTTGACCCTCACGTCGTCCGCCATCACCGCCCCCATCGCCCTGTCGGCGGACTCGATCTCCTCCACGCTGACCATGGTGAAGGCGAGCGGCGGTACCACCGCCTTCACCGGCACCAAGAACCCGGCGATGGCCGCCGGCGACCCCGTCACCGTCGGCCCGCTCTCCGGCACCGTCGCCTCCGGCGACAGCCTGGAGGCGTACGGCGGCTCGCTGCAGATGACCGTCTTCGGTATCACCATCACCTGCACCGCGACCGCCGCGCAGTCGCCGGGACCGTTCGTGTTCGACTGAGCCACGATCGATGGACCGTCAGTTCCTGGCAGACGCACAGAAACTGACGGTCCATCAGTTCATTTCGGCTTCTCCATTGACTTCTCACGCAATGCACACATCAATGCCCCCAGTGAGCGCAGAAAAGAAGGGGGCACACCCATGGGTTCGACAACCCGAAGACGCCGCTGGGCGTCGCTGCTCGGCGGGACCGTGCTCGCGGTCACCGCGGGTGGTGCGCTGGCCTGTCCGGCCGGAGCCGCCACCAACGTGGACTTCGCCACGCACTGCATCCCGCCCGCGGTCGCGGGCATCCCGCCGATCGACGGTACGACGACCGCCACCATCGAGGTGGACAACACCAGCCCGAAGGTCGGCGACACCGTCACCGTCACCTACACCGTCGTCAAGCCCGCCGCCAGCAACCCCACCGCCATCGCCCTGCCGGCCGACATCATGACGCCCACCGGCAAGGTCGCCCTCGGCGGTGCGCAGACGGGGGACGTGACGGTCGCCGGGCCCAAGAAGAACGACCCGGTGCCGGGCAACGGCGCCTTCCCGTCGTTCTCCATGACCGGCACCTTCAAGGTCACCGCCGCCGGATCGATCACGCTCTCGCCCGGCGACTACAACATCCACACCAGCTACATCCTGGAGCTGGACACCCCGTGCACGGTGACGAATCCGCCCGCCCCGGTCTCCGAGACCATCACGGCGACGGACGCCACCCCCGCCAACAACCGTGCCATCTCCCTGGGTTCGGCCTCGGGCAACGCCGGTGCCGGCGTCACCGTCACCGGCAGCAACTTCACGCCTGGCGCGACCGTCACCCTCGCCGGACGCTCCGGCGACACCCAGACCGCGGACACGGCGACGGCCACCGCGGGCACCGACGGCTCCTTCAGCGGCTCCCTCGTCGTCAACGACAAGACGACGACGGGGGTCGTGGCGTACGAGGGAAGCGAGTGGAGCGCCGGCAAAGGGGCCGGGCCCGCGGCCTACGTCGTGAAGGACACCACTCCTGTTCCCGACGGCAGTCAGAAGGTCACGACAACGGTGAAGGCGGGCACGCTGTCCATGTCCCAGGCCGGGGACTCAGTCGCCCTGTCGGCGGTCGACTTCGGCAAGGGCGGGGCCTCCACGGGCGCGCTGAACACCGTCACCGTCAAGGACTTCCGCGGCGGACCCGCGGGCTGGTCCCTGACCGGCAAGGTCACCGACTTCACCGGTCCCGGCGCCAAGATCGACGCCGGGAAGCTGAGCTGGACCCCTGCCTGCGCCACCAAGGCGGGCAGCCCGAGCACCTGCAGGGCCGGTTCGGCGGGCACGGTGGGCAGCTCGGGCGCGACCCTGGCTTCCACCCCCAACGGCACGCTGACCGGCGGCGAGTTCACGGCGGACGCCGGGCTCTCGCTGGACGTACCGGCGTTCACCCCTCCCGGGTCGTACGCGGGCGTGCTCACCCTCACGCTCAGCTGACCGTACGGGCGTCCGCACCCGCCCGGCCATCTCATCCACGTGGGGGTCCGCACCGATGCGCAAGCCGTACGTCCTCCTCCTGGGCCTGTTCCTGGCCCTCTTCGCCGCGCCCGCACCCGCGCACGCCGCCGACAACGGCAGCTGGTCCGTCTACCCGGCCTCCTCGAAGGTCGCCGCCCGCCCGTACTTCTACCTCTCCGCCGACCCGGGCACGATGATCGAGGACGAGGTGGTCGTCGCCAACAAGACCGCCCAGCCACTGACTTTCCGCCTCTACGCCGCCGACGCCTACAACACCCCCCGCGACGGAGGTTTCGCCGTCAGGACGGTGCAGGAGAAGCAGCGGGGCGTCGGCGCCTGGGCGAAGCCCGCGAGGTCACGCGTGACCGTCCCGGCGCACGGCAAGGTCACCGTCCCCTTCACACTCCGCGTGCCCGAGGGCGCCGAACCGGGCGACCACCCGGGCGCGCTCGTGGCCCTCGACGAGCGGATCGACAAGGGAGACGGCTCGATCGCGCTCGGGGTGCAGCGCGCCGTGGGCGCCCGGGTGTATCTACGGGTCGGCGGCCCGACCCTCCCCGCCATCGCCGTGGAGAACGTCCACGTCGTCCACCACCAGCCGCTCGTTCCCGGCCTCGGCGACAGCACCGCGACGATCTCGTACACCCTGCACAACACCGGCAACGTCACCCTCGACCCGAAGGTGGAACTGCGCGCGGAGGGCCTGTTCGGCCGTACGCTCCTGGCCCGCGACCTGTCCCGCGCTCCCTCCGAGCTGCTGCCCGGCCAGCGCGTCCACCTCACCGAACCCTGGCACGGCGCGCCCCAACTCGACTGGGGCGACGTCACGTTGACGGCGAGCGCGCAGGACACGCGGGAGTCGGCGAGCACGTCGTTCTTCGCGCTGCCGTGGCTGGTGGCGGTGATCCTGCTCGTGGGGGTGGCCGGGGGAGCCGTACTCGTGATCAGAGCGCGTCGGGGCCGCGCTCTCCCGTCCGTACCCGTACGACCGTCTCGACGGGCAGCGCCCACACCTTCCCGTCCCCGATCTTCCCCGTCTGCGCGGCTTTGACGATCGCGTCGATCACGGCGTCCGAGTCCGCGTCCCCGACGACGACCTCGATACGGACCTTGGGGACGAGGTCGACCTGGTACTCGGCGCCGCGGTACACCTCGGTGTGGCCGCGCTGCCTGCCGTACCCGCTGGCCTCGGTCACGGTCAGACCGTGCACGCCGAGCTCCTGGAGGGCCGTCTTCACCTCGTCGAGGCGGTACGGCTTGACGATCGCGGTGATGAGCTTCATGCGTGGTTCTTGACCTTCTGCGTGGGGGAGAGGACGGAGGACGAGACCGGGGCGCCGTGGCCCAGGACGCCGTGATCGTATGCGGTCTCGGCGTGCACCGTAAGGTCCAGGCCCTTGTGCTCCTGCTCCTCGCTCGCGCGGAAGCCCATCGCCTTGTCGAGCAGCTTGCCGATGCCGTACGTGACGAGGAAGGCGTATGCCGCCACGACGACCACGGCCACCAGCTGCTTGCCGAGCTGGGCGAGCCCGCCGCCGTAGAGAAGACCCTCGGTGGAGCCGGTCATGGCCTTCTCCGCGAAGACGCCGATGAGCAGGGTGCCGATGATGCCGCCGACCAGGTGGACCCCTACGACGTCGAGCGAGTCGTCGTAGTTGAGCTTGAACTTCCAGCTCACGGCGTACGAGCAGACGACGCCGGCGGCGAGGCCGACGACCAGGGCGCCGAGGAGGGAGACCGAGCCGCAGGAGGGGGTGATCGCGACCAGACCGGCGACCGCGCCGGACGCGGCGCCCAGCGTCGTCGGGTGGCCGTCGCGCTTCTGCTCGACGAAGAGCCAGCCGAGCAGACCGGTGCAGCCGGCGGCGAGGGTGTTGAGGAAGGCGGCCGCGGCGAGACCGTTGGCGCCGAGGGCGGATCCCGCGTTGAAGCCGAACCAGCCGAACCAGAGGAGGCCCGCGCCCAGCATCACCATGGGCAGGTTGTGCGGACGCATCGCGTCCTTCTTGAAGCCGAGCCGCGGGCCGAGGACCAGGCAGAGGGCCAGGCCCGAGGCGCCGGAGGTGATTTCCACCGGGAGTCCGCCCGCGAAGTCGAGGGCGCCGAGGCGGTGCGCGATCCAGCCGCCGGGGCCCCACACCCAGTGGGTGACGGGAACGTATACGAGCAGCGCCCAGACGGGGACGAAGACCAGCCAGGCGCCGAACTTCACCCGGTCCGCGATCGCGCCGCTGATGAGCGCGGCCGTGATGATCGCGAAGGTGAGCTGGAACGTGGCGAAGAGGAGGGTGGGCACGGTGCCCTGCACGCTGTCCGGGCCGAGGCCCGCCATGCCGGCGTGCTTCAGCCCGCCGATGAGCCCGCCGCCGATGTCGTCGCCGAACGCGAGGGAGTAGCCGCACGCCAGCCACACCACCGTGACCAGGGCGATCGACACGAAGCTCATCATCAGCATGTTGAGGACGCTCTTCGTGCGGACCATGCCGCCGTAGAACAGGGCCAGGCCCGGTGTCATCAGCAGGACGAGGGCGGTCGCGGCGAGCAGCCAGGCGGTGTCGCCCGCGTTGATCTGCGCGGCGTGTGCGGCGGCGAGGGGCACGGTTGTCTCCAACGGTGTGGGGGCTCGTCAGAGGGTCACTGCCGTGCGTTTCCGGTTGTGCACGGGTGTGTTTCCGTGATGTTTCGTTGCGTCGGTGTTTCCTGGATCTCACAGCGTGGGCGGCGGTCGTTCGGTTGTGCGGCGGGGCTCTGTGGATCAGGGAGAATGGGCGCCATGAGCGTTCGCAGCCAGTCATCCAAGCCGTCTGAATCGTCGGAGGCTTCCCACCGCGCCGGCTTCGCCTGCTTCGTGGGCCGCCCCAACGCGGGCAAGTCCACCCTTACGAACGCTCTGGTCGGCCAGAAGGTGGCGATCACCGCCGACCAGCCGCAGACGACGCGGCACACGGTACGGGGGATCGTGCACCGGGAGGACGCCCAGCTGATCCTGGTCGACACCCCTGGGCTGCACAAGCCGCGCACGCTGCTGGGCGAGCGGCTGAACGACATCGTGCGCACCACCTGGGCCGAGGTCGACGTGATCGGCTTCTGCCTGCCGGCGAACGAGAAGCTCGGCCCCGGTGACCGCTTCATCGCGAAGGAACTGGCGTCGATCAAGAAGACGCCGAAGATCGCGATCGTCACGAAGACCGACCTCGTGGACAGCAAGACCCTTGCGGAGCAGCTCATCGCCATCGACCAGCTCGGCAAGGAGCTGGGCTTCGAGTGGGCGGAGATCGTGCCGGTGTCGGCGGTCGCCGGCAAGCAGGTGGACCTGCTGGCCGATCTGATCGTCCCGCTCCTGCCGGAGGGGCCGGCGCTGTACCCCGAGGGCGATCTCACCGATGAGCCCGAGCAGGTCATGATCGCGGAGCTGATCCGGGAGGCGGCACTGGAGGGCGTCCGCGACGAGCTGCCGCACTCGATCGCGGTGGTGGTGGAGGAGATGCTGCCGCGTGAGGGGCGGCCTGCGGAGAAGCCGCTTCTCGACATCCATGCGTTCGTGTACATCGAGCGGCCGAGCCAGAAGGGGATCATCATCGGGCCGAAGGGGCAGCGGCTGAAGCAGGTCGGTATCAAGAGCCGGAAGCAGATCGAGGCGCTGCTCGGTACTCCGGTGTTCCTGGACCTCCACGTCAAGGTCGCGAAGGACTGGCAGCGGGACCCGCGACAGCTGCGCAAGCTGGGGTTCTGACCTTTTTCGCCCCCGCCGCCCCTGCCTCTGCCGACCCGGGGGCCCGGCCCCGGGACCCCCGCTCCTCAAACGCCGGAGGGGCTGATTTTTCAGGGGGCGAGGTTCAGTCCACCCCCCTGATCCGCCCCACCAGCACCGCTCCCGCCAGCCCGATCACCGCCGCCACCAGGTACAGCACCCGGTAGCCGCCGAGATACGTCACGATCGGTGCGGCGAGGGCGGGCGCCGCGACCTGGGGCAGGGCGTTGGCCACGTTGATCACGCCCAGGTCCTTGCCGCGGTCCAGCGCCTTCGGCAGTACGTCCGTCATCAGCGCGAAGTCGACCGAGGTGAAGACGCCGAAGCCGACCCCGAGCACCGCCGCCGCGACGACCGCGCCCGGCCAGGTCTGCCAGCCCGCCAGCGCCGCCGTGGCCACCGCCATCAGCAGCCCGGACCAGATCACGAACGGCTTGCGCCGCCCCACCCGGTCCGACCACACCCCGCCCACGACGACCGTGGCGAGCAGTGTCACCCCGTTCACGGCCGTAAGGATCAGCACGCCCTGCTCGGGGTCGCCGTAGTGGAGGCGGTCCCGCAGGTAATAGAGCAGGTAGAGCAGCACCAGGGCGTTGCTGAGGTTGATCAGGAACCGGGTCAGCCAGGCCCAGCCCAGGTCCGGGTAGCGGCGTGGACTGAGCCAGAACCCGGTGACGAAGGGCCGCCACTGCCACGCCGGGCGGTCCGCCGCCGCCAGCCGCAGGTCCTCGTAGCGCACGACGTACGGCAGCACGCCCACCACCGTGAACACCGCGCATGCCGCATATCCGGCCCCGACGCCCCCGGCCACCGTCGCGAGCCCCGTCCCGCCGACCACGCCGAGGATCTGCGCGGCCCCCAGCCAGCCGCCCACCGAGCCCCGTTGGAGCCGCGGCACCCGGTCCGGCACCGCCGCCGTCACCGCCGCGAACGCCGCGTTCAGCGTCAGCTGGACCAGGCACCAGCCGGCCGCCATGGTCCACACGCCGCCCGCGCCGGCGAGCAGCAGCAACGACAGCGCGCCGCCCGCCGCCCCGGCCACGATCCATGGCGTACGGCGGCCGCGGCGGGACGTCGTCCGGTCCGAGAGGGCGCCGAAGAGCGGGTTGGCGACCAGGGACACCAACGCCCCGGCCCCCGTCACCCACGCCAGCATCGTCTCCTTGGACATGCCGGAGCCCGGTGCGAAGTCCCTCGCCTGGGAGGCCAGCAGGATCTGCAGGGGGCCGTACCAGCCCACCCAGATGGCCCCGTTGGCGAGCGAGAGGGCGGCCGTCCAGCCGCGGCCGACCCGTTCGACGGGCTCGGCGAGCGCCTCCGTGGGCCGGGTGGCGGTCATCTCTGCGCCCGCAGCACGTCCCGGAACCAGGCGTACGAGGCCTTCGGCGTCCTCTTCTGTGTCTCGAAGTCGACGTGCACCAGCCCGAACCGGCGCTCGTACCCCTCCGCCCACTCGAAGTTGTCCAGCAGTGACCACACGAAGTACCCGCGCACGTCCACACCCGCCTCGACGGCCTTGTGCAGGGCCCGGAGGTGGCCGTCGAGGTAGGCGATCCGGTCCTGGTCGTCGAGGCCCGGATACGAGCAGCCGTTCTCGGTGATGACGACGGGCGGGAGGCGGTCGCCGTAGCGCTCGCGGAAGCCGGTCAGCAGTTCCGTCAGACCCTCGGGGACCACGGGCCAGCCGAAGTCCGTCACCGGGACGCCCTCGATCTGCCGTACCGAGAAGGGGAGTTCCGCCGGGATGGTCAGCCCGCCGAACTCGATGTCCTCGCCCTGCGGGGCGCCCACCCGGGTCGGCGCGTAGTAGTTGACGCCGTACCAGTCGAGCGGTTCCGCGATGACCTTCAGGTCGGACTCGACGTCGCCCGGCATCAGCTCGCCGATGCCCTCCGGGTACCGGCCGAGCAGCAACGGGTCGGCGAACAGGCGGTTGAGCAGCAGGTCGTAGAAGCCCGCCGCCTCCAGGTCCGCGCTCTCCTCGGACGCCGGCCAGGTCGGCCCGTGCGAGTTGGCGATCCCGATGTCGGTGGCGCCGGACGCGCGCAGGGCCCGTACGGCCAGACCGTGGGCCAGCAGCTGGTGGTGGGCCACCGGCAGCGCGTCGAAGAGGAGTTGCCTGCCGGGCGCGTGAGCACCGAGGGCATGCCCCAACAACGTGTGCTCCGCGGGCTCGTTGATGGTGATCCACTTCTGTACGCGGTCGCCGAGCCGCTCGGCCACCACCGACACGTACTCCGCGAAACGCGAGGCCGTGTCCCGCTCCAGCCAGTCCATTCCCAGTGGGAGGTCCCAGTGGAAGAGGGTCGGTGCCGGTCGTACGCCCGCCGCGCACAGCTCGTCGACGAGACGGTCGTAGAAGTCGAGGCCGCCCGTGGAGCGGACCCGCGGCCAGGAGATGGAGAAGCGGTACGCGTCCACGCCGAGGTCGGCCAGGAGCGCCACGTCCTCGCGGTAACGGTGGTAGTGGTCGCAGGCCACCGCCGCGGTCGAGCCGTCCTTCACCCGCCCCGGCTCGGCCGTGAAGGCGTCCCACGCGGACGGCTCGCGTTCGTCGGCAGCGCCCTCGATCTGGTGGGCCGAGGTCGACACGCCCCACAGGAAGCCGGCCGGGAAGCGGGGTATCGGGTTGCCTGCATCAGAAGCCATGGGCGGGATCATCCTTACCGGCGGTAACGGAAGTCAACGCCCAGGAATGAACTGCCGGTTACGCCCCTTCCTTCAGTACCCGGCTGATCAGTTCGCGCTGCTCGTCCGTGAGCCGGGGATCGGCCGCGTACACCGTCTTCCCGTCCACCGTGATCTCGTAGCTGAAGCCGTCCGGCACCCCGACGGGAGGCGTGCCCCGGCCGGACGCGAGAGCGCGCTCGGCCAGGGCGTGCCACTCCTGGGCGTCGGGCCGGCCCGAGGTGTCCACCTCGGCATGGCGCTCGATACCCGCGAACCCACCCGTACGCCTCACCTGAATACGCATGGGGCCCTGTCTAGTACGGAGTCACAGGATCCGCACCCCGACCTGTTCCCACGCCTTCTGTACGGCCTGAAGTTCCTCGCCCTCGTTGAAGCGGGCCTTCGCCGCGGCGACCGTGAGCTTCGCGAAGTCGTTGAACAGCGCCTGCGAGGACAGCTCACCGCCGGTCAGGACGTCGTACCAGATCTGCCCGGCCTTCTCCCAGGCGTGGCCGCCGAGCGCCGAGGCGACCAGGTAGAACGCGTGGTTCGGGATACCGGAGTTGATGTGGACGCCGCCGTTGTCGCGGCCGGTGCGGACGTAGTCGTCCATGGTCCCGGGCTGCGGGTCCTTGCCGAGCACGTCGTCGTCGTAGGCGGTGCCCGGTTCCTTCATGGAGCGCAGCGCCTTGCCCGTCACGCTCGGGGCCAGCAGGCCCGCGCCGATCAGCCAGTCGGCCTCGGCGGCGGTCTGGCCGAGCGTGTACTGCTTGATGAGCGAGCCGAAGACGTCGGACATCGACTCGTTGAGGGCGCCCGGCTGGCCGTAGTACGTGAGGTTCGCGGTGTGCTGGGTGACGCCGTGGGTCAGCTCGTGGCCGATGACGTCGATCGGGATGGTGAAGTCGAGGAAGATCTCGCCGTCGCCGTCGCCGAACACCATCTGCTCGCCGTTCCAGAAGGCGTTGTTGTACTTCTCGTCGTAGTGGACGCTGGCGTCCAGGGGCAGGCCGTCGCCGTCGATCGAGTGGCGCTGGTACGCCTTGAGGTAGAGGTCGAAGGTGGCGCCGAGGCCCGCGTAGGCGCGGTTGACCGTGGCGTCCTTGACCGGGTCGGCACCCTCGGCTCGCACCTTCCGGCCGGGCAGGTCGGTCTTGTGCCCGGCGTCGTAGACGGTGCGCAGCGGCTGGTCCGACGGTGCCTTCGTCGTCGGCGCGGCCGCGAGGCCGAACTCGGTCGTCACGCGGCGGCGGCCGCGCAGCTCGCTGTCGCGCATCAGGGTGCGCCGGGCGGGACCGGAGAGTGCGGGGTCGTCGTGCCGGGCCAGCTTGTCGAGGACGTGTGGCGGTACGACGGTGCAGAAGACGGGCTCGAAGCCCCCGTTGGTCGTCATGCCCGGCACCCTTGCACTGAGTTATGCCGGTGTCACTACCCGCAACCATGATTGGTGAAATATACGGACAGGGAACCACACGCTCCGTGACGAAGTGGTATAGCGCACTTTTTGTCCCTTTTATCTTGCGGGTCCCGCATACTGATACGGCGCCCCGCATCCGAAGAGGCTCGGCTAGCATGCTTCGCATCATGCGTTTCGGGCTGCTTCTCCTTAGCTGCCGCGGCGAGGGCCTGTAGTCCAGGTCGACTCCCTCCCCGCGGAGCTTGGCGTTGCGTCGTCGGCCGTCCTTCCGGACACCCTGAGGAGCCCGAGTCATCATGGCGAACCGCCAGCAGCCCAGCACCATGCCGATCCACAAGTACGGCCGGTACGAGCAGGTCGACATCCCCGACCGCACCTGGCCCGAGAAGCGGATCACCCAGGCCCCCCGTTGGCTGTCGACCGACCTGCGTGACGGCAACCAGTCCCTGATCGACCCGATGTCGCCCGAGCGCAAGCGCCGGATGTTCGACCAGCTGGTCAAGATGGGCTACAAGGAGATCGAGGTCGGTTTCCCGGCGTCGGGCCAGACGGACTTCGACTTCGTACGCTCGATCATCGAGGAGCCCGGGGTCATCCCCGAGGACGTCACGATCTCCGTGCTGACCCAGGCTCGCGAGGACCTGATCGAGCGGACCGTCGAGTCGCTGAGGGGTGCCAAGCGCGCCAACGTCCACCTGTACAACGCCACCGCGCCGGTCTTCCGCCGGGTCGTGTTCCGCGGCTCCAAGGACCAGATCAAGCAGATCGCCGTCGACGGCACGCGCCTGGTCATGGAGTACGCCGAGAAGCTGCTGGGCCCGGAGACGGAGTTCGGCTACCAGTACAGCCCCGAGATCTTCACCGACACCGAGCTGGACTTCGCTCTGGAGGTCTGCGAGGCGGTCATGGACGTCTGGCAGCCCGGCCCGGGCCGCGAGATCATCCTCAACCTGCCCGCCACCGTGGAGCGTTCGACCCCCTCGACCCACGCCGACCGCTTCGAGTGGATGGGCCGCAACCTGTCCCGCCGCGAGCACGTCTGCCTGTCGATCCACCCGCACAACGACCGCGGCACCGCCGTCGCCGCCGCCGAGCTGGCCCTGATGGCCGGCGCCGACCGCGTCGAGGGCTGTCTGTTCGGCCAGGGCGAGCGCACCGGCAACGTCGACCTGGTCACCCTGGGCATGAACCTCTTCTCGCAGGGCGTCGACCCGCAGATCGACTTCTCCGACATCGACGAGATCCGCCGTGTGTGGGAGTACTGCAACCAGATGGAGGTCCACCCGCGCCACCCGTACGTGGGCGACCTGGTCTACACGTCCTTCTCCGGCTCCCACCAGGACGCCATCAAGAAGGGCTTCGACGCGATGGAGGCCGACGCGGCGGCTCGCGGGGTCACCGTCGACGACATCGAGTGGGCGGTCCCGTACCTGCCGATCGACCCGAAGGACGTCGGCCGCTCCTACGAGGCCGTCATCCGCGTCAACTCGCAGTCCGGCAAGGGCGGTATCGCGTACGTCCTGAAGAACGACCACAAGCTGGACCTGCCCCGCCGGATGCAGATCGAGTTCTCCAAGCTCATCCAGGCGAAGACGGACGCCGAGGGCGGCGAGGTCACCGGCGGCGACATCTGGGCGGTCTTCCAGGACGAGTACCTGCCGAACCCCGAGAACCCGTGGGGCCGTGTTCAGGTCAAGAACGGCCAGTCGACGACCGACACCGACGGCGTGGACACGCTGCGGGTCGAGGCGACGGTCGACGGCGTCGACACGGTCCTGGCCGGCTCCGGCAACGGTCCGATCTCCGCCTTCTTCGACGCCCTGCAGTCCATCGGCATCGACGCCCGCCTGCTGGACTACCAGGAGCACACGATGAGCGAGGGCGCCTCCGCGCAGGCCGCCTCCTACATCGAATGCGCGATCGACGACAAGGTCCTGTGGGGAATCGGCATCGACGCGAACACGACGCGTGCGTCGCTGAAGGCGGTTGTCTCGGCGGTCAACCGAGCCGCCCGCTAGGACCTGGCGTCAAAGGTGATGTCGTCCGCCCGAAGGGCGGGCCGCGCGGCGTCCGGTGCGTGCAGCTGCAAGGGGGAGTCGACGCGGAGCGTCGGCGACTGACGACAACGCGGCAGATGTGCGTGCCAGACGCCGCGCGGCAGGCGGCACCTTTGACGCCAGGTCCTCACCCGTCTGACCGGGCGTTTCGGGGCCTTGACCGCCGTATACGGCGGTCAAGGCCCCGATGCTTATCGGCCATCTGTTCGTGGAGGTCACGGAAAGGTCTCGTCCAGGGTGCTGACTACGCCTCACCGATGTGGCTAACATCACGGGCACCGCGACGATGATGCCGCGGTGTGAAGGAGGTGCGACGTGCTGCCAGTACGGGGACGAAACGGCCGAGCCGCCAGGCCTGCGCGCCTTCTGGGGACCCGCACCGCGTGGACACCCGTCGGAGACGGCGAGTTCTTCTGCCCGGGCTGCGGGGGCGACCGCAACTACCAGCGCCTGACCGGCCACCGTCGCTTCATCCTCCTCGGGGTGCCCGTGCTGCCCCGCGGCGAGACCGCGCCGGTCGTCGAATGCGCCGCCTGCCGCCGCCACTTCGGCACCGACGTCCTCGACCACCCCACCACCACCCGCTTCTCGGCGATGCTCCGCGACGCCGTCCACACCGTGGCGCTCGCGGTGCTGGCCGCGGGCGGCACCTGTTCCCGTACGGCCCTGGAGGCCGCCGCCGGCACGGTCCGCGCGGCCGGCTTCGACGACTGCACCGAGGACCAGCTGAACGCGCTCGTCGAGGCGCTGGCCGCGGACACCGGCCGGGTCTACGGCCAGTCCTGCGGCGCCGGACTCGCCATAGAGCTGCACGAGGCCCTGGACCCGCTGGCCCCGCATCTCGCCGCGGTCGGCCGCGAGTCGATCCTGCTGCAGGGCGCCCGCATCGCTCTCGCCGACGGCCCGTACACCCCGGCCGAGCGCGACGTCCTGTCCACGGTGGGCGCGGCGCTGACCATCTGCTCGGACGACGTGACGAGGCTGCTGGCGGCGGCGCGTACGCCGTCGTAGACCCGGACTTGTGGCGGCTGAGGCGGTGGCCGTCGGCCTGACCTCGGCGGCCGCTACGGGTGCTGAGCCGCACGGCTGTGGTGGATCACCGGCGCGATGCGGCCGTGTGTCCGGATACGGACGAATCGGCCCGGGCACCGCGGCCCTCGTCGAGCTGTGCGCCGCTCACGGCGACGAGCAGTACGGCGATGCCGGCCAGCACCTGCAGACAGGTGCTGACGACGGCGCCTAGCCGGTGGAGCAGAGCGGCGGTCAGCAGCATGACGCCGCCGGCGATGCCCACGTACTGCCAGTCGGGGGTGAGGTGGATGCCGGAGTTGTCCGCGCCGGGATCGAACGGCTGCCAGCCGCTGTAGTCGATGCCGATCAGGACGGCCACCACGGCACCGATGGCATCGAGGACAAGCAGCCCGACGGCCAGGGCGATGTCCCCGGCGATGGGCAGCCACTGGCGTCCGGCCCGTGGCGGCGGCACATTGGCACCGCGGAAGTGCGGGAGGCCGAGGGGTCGAGGGACGGGATCGGTCATGGGCACAAGCTTTCCCTGGAAGGCGGGGCCGGTCCTGAGTACCTGTACTCAGGCCCCGGCGTCGTGCGGACCGCTGCGCGTGCCGGTGGAGCCCGCAGTACTCCCCGGGGAGTAATCCCGCGACCGTGCCACCCCCGGCAGTACCCCTGAACTCGCCCTCACGCCCGACGAACCGTGCCCCGAGCGCCGGGAGTCTGGAAGCGACCCAGACATCCCGAGCGGAGGGAGGCCCGTCCATGGGGGCCGCAAGGACAGGAACACGGGGACGGCGTGCCGTGCCCTGGGTGGTGCTCGGACTGTGGCTGGCCGCGCTCGTGCTCGCCGGACCGTTCGCCGGGAAGTTCTCCGACATCCAGCAGAACCGGTCCGTGGACTACCTGCCCGACAGCGCCGACTCCACCCGGGTGGCCCGTGTCCAGGACGAGTTGCCGGGCGGTCAGACCACCGACCTGGTGCTCGTCTACCACCGCGACGGCGGCCTCACCGCCGCCGACCGGGAGAAGGCGGATGCGCAGGTCGCCGAGATCGGGACCGCCTACAGGCTCACCGGCACTCCGAAGGCGGTCCCGTCCCGCGACGGCACCACCCTCATGTATCCGGTCTCCAGCACCGGGCCGGGCCAGGACGACAAGGCACGGGACGCCTTCGTCGACGGCGTGCGCGACCTCGCGAACGGGGGCGCGGGGCTCAGCGTGCAGGTCGGCGGACCCGGCGCCCTGAACACCGACATGGGCAAGGTGTTCGGCTCCATCGACGGCACCCTGCTCTACGCCACCCTCGGCGTCGTCACCGCCCTGCTGATCCTGATCTACCGCAGTCCCTTCCTGTGGCTGGTGCCGCTCGCCGTCGCCGGGGTCGCCGCGGGCATGGCGATGGCCGCCGCGTACGGCCTGCACGAGGCCTTCGGCGTCACCGTCACCGGCCAGAGCGGCGGGGTGATGACGGTCCTCGTCCTCGGTGCGGGCACGGACTACGCGTTGCTGCTCATCTCCCGCTACCGCGAGGAGCTAGGACGCCACGAGCGACCGTACGAGGCCATGCGCGCCGCCCTGCGCGGCTGCGGCCCTGCGATCATCGCCTCCTCCGGCACCGTCGCGGCCGGGCTGCTGTGCCTGCTCGCCGCCGACCTCAACAGCAGTCGTGGCATGGGCCCGGTCGGCATGGTGGGTGTACTCGCCGCACTCGCCGCGATGATCACCTTGCTGCCCGCCCTGCTGGTCCTCCTCGGGCGCCGGGCCTTCTGGCCGCTGATCCCGGCGTTCGGGAGCGAGCCGAAGACACGACGGTCGCTGTTCGCGGCGATGGGCAGCTCGGCCACGCGCCGTCCGATCCTCGTACTCGCCGCAGGCGCCGTGCTCCTCGGCGCGCTCGCCCTGGGCACCCTGAACCTCCCCGGCACCCTCAAGCAGGAGGACTCCTTCACCCGGCGGCCCGAGTCGATCGCCGCCGCCCAGACCCTGGCCCGCGCCTACCCCGGGCGCAGCAGCCAGCCGATCACCGTCATCGCTCCCACCACCAGGGCCGATGCCGTCCTGGCCAAGGCCCGCTCGACCGACGGGGTCGCCCAGGCGACGACCGGCCGCACCGGCTCCGGCTGGACGGAGATCTCCGTCTACGCCACCGCGGCCCCCGAGTCGAAGGGGGAGACCCGCACCATCGAGGCCCTGCGCGCGGGGCTCGACGACACCTATGGCAGCTACGTCGGCGGGCCCAGCGCCCAGCAGCTCGACCTGACCGACAGTCAGGCGAGGGACCGCGACGTGGTCGTGCCGCTGGTCCTCGCCGCCGTGTTCGTGATCCTCGTGGGCCTGCTGCGGAGCCTGATCGCGCCGCTGATGCTGCTCGTCGCGGTGGTCGCGGTGTGGGGCGCGGCGCTCGGGATCGGCGGGCTGGTGTTCGGGCCGGTGCTGGGCTTCGCGGGCACGGACTCGGGGCTGGGGCTGTTGTCCTTCGTCTTCCTGGTGGCCCTCGGCGTCGACTACGGCATCTTCCTCATGCACCGCATGCGCGAGGAGTCCGTCGCGGGCGCCGAGCCCGAGACGGCGGCGCTCACCGCGCTGCGCACCACCGGCGGGGTCATCGCCTCCGCGGGTGTCGTACTCGCGGCGACCTTCGCCGTGCTCGGCACGCTGCCGCTGGTGCCGTTGGCCGAGCTGGGGTTCGTGATCGCGGTGGGCGTGCTGCTGGACACCTTCCTCGTACGGACGTACCTGGTGACGACGGCGAGCGTGCTGCTGAAGCGCCGGGTGTGGTGGCCGGGGCGGCTGTCGCGGGCGCCGGAGCCGGGGCGGGTGGAACGGCAGCCGGAGCGGGTGTGAGGCTGAACCCCGTGCAGCAGACGACAGTGACGGGATCCCGCCGGGGCGAGCGGATCATGGCGGTGGTCAACCGCGACCCCCGCACCGCCCCGCACGGCACCCGCAACGACGCGATCCTCGCCGTGGTCCTGGCCGCGGCGGGGGTGTCCCTGGCGCTGTTCACCGCCCCGCACGACCGCCCCGACGCGCTCGGCTGGACGCTGCTGCTCGCCGCGTACGTGCCGATCGTCTGGCGCCGCCGCCACCCGCTGCTCGTGCTGGCGGCGGTGGTGGCGCTCGTCGCGCCGTACCACGCGCTGGACAACAACCACGGCGCGCCCGTGCCCGCCACCTGTGTCGCGCTGTACACGGTCGCCGTCACCGGCCGCCCGCTGCGGACCGTGCTGACCGCCGTCGCCGTCCTCGGCGTCACCGTGACCGCGATGTTCGCCGTCGACTACCGCCAGGGCATCGAACTCCTCCGCGTCTCCGGCTGGGTGATCGCCACGCTGTTCTGCGGTGTCGACGTCCGCTTCTACCGCCAGTACGTCGCCGCGATCGTCGAACGCGCCGAGCGCGCCGAACGCACCCGGGAGGAGGAGGCCCGCCGCCGGGTCGCCGAGGAGCGCCTGCGCATCGCCCGCGACCTGCACGACCTGCTCGCCCACACCATCACCCTCATCGGCGTGCAGACGTCGGTGGCCGCGCACGTCCTGGCCGCCGACCCCGAACGCCTGGACAGGGAGACGGTGGCGAAGGCTCTGGACGACATCGCTCAGACGTGCCGCACGGCACGCGGAGAGGTGCGGACCACGCTGGAGGTGCTCCGCGAGAACGACTCCGCCGACGGCCGCGGCCCGCTCCCCGGCCTCGACGGCCTGCCCGACCTGGTGGAGACGGCCCGGCTCGCGGGCGCACGCGTCGAGCAGACGGTACGGGTACGGCAGGCCCCGCCCGCCGTCGGCGCCGCCGCCTACCGCATAGTGCAGGAGGCGCTGACCAACGCGGTACGGCACGCCGGCCCCGAACCGGCCGTACGCGTCGACCTGTACGCCGACGAGGGCGCCCTGCACCTGTCCGTCACCGACGACGGCACCGGCCCCACTCCCGGCACGGCGCCCGGCTTCGGGCTGGTCGGCATGCGGGAGCGGGCCCGCAGCGCGGGTGGCACACTCGACGCCGGGCCGCGGACGGAGGGCGGTTTCGAGGTCACGGCCGTACTGCCGCTGACGACCACGGGGGAAGGGAACGGATGACCATCCGCGTACTGCTGGCCGACGACCAGACTCTCGTACGGGCCGCGTTCGCCATGCTCGTCGAGTCGGCGCGGGACATGGAGGTCGTCGGGCAGGCGGGCACCGGCCGCGAGGCCGTGGCGCTGGCCCGCAGCGTGCGGGCCGACATGGTGGTGATGGACATCCGCATGCCGGACCTGGACGGCATCGAGGCGACCCGGCTGATCGCCGCCGACGAGGACCTGGCGGGGGTGCGGGTCCTGGTCCTCACCACCTACGACACCGACGAGAACATCGTGGAGGCGCTGCGGGCGGGGGCCTCCGGCTTCCTCGTGAAGGACACCCGGCCGGCCGAACTCCTGGATGCCATCCGTACGGTGGCCGCGGGCGACGCACTGCTCTCACCGGGACCGACGGCACGGCTGATCGAGCGGTTCCTGCGCGGCCCGTCGGCGCCCGTGACGGGCGGACCGGACTGCCTCTCCGACCGGGAGCGGGAGGTGCTGACCCTGCTGGCGCGCGGGCTCAACAACACCGAGATCGGCGAGGCGTTGGGGCTGAGCCCGCTGACGGCGAAGACCCACGTCAGCCGGATCATGGGGAAGCTGGGGGCGCGGGACCGGGCGCAGTTGGTCATCGTGGCCTACGAGTCGGGACTGGTCACCCCGGGAACCATCTGACGGTGACTTTCCTGAGCCGCACGCTCCTCGCAGCCACCGTGTTCCTCACCCCGCTCACGGCCCTCGCACCGGCCCACGCCGCCACCGGCTGCACGTCCTCCGTCCCGTACGTCTCGGGCGAGGGCGGCTACGACACCTACCGCGTCCCGGCGACGGTCAGGACCGGCCGCGGCACGGTGCTGGCCTTCGCCGAGGGTCGGCACAACGGTGCCGGGGACACCGGGAACATCGACGTCGTCCTCAGGCGCTCCGGCGACGGCGGCTGCACCTGGGGCCCGCTGCACGTGGTGGCCGCCGGGAACGGGAACACCCGGGGCAACCCGGCGCCCGTCGTCGACCCGCGCACCGGCGCGATCGTCCTGCTGACCTCCTACAACAGCGGGACCGTCACCGAGGCGCAGATAATGCGCGGCGAGGTCACGCCTCAGCAGAGCCGACGGGTGTTCGTGCAGCGCAGCCGGGACGACGGTCGGAACTTCACGCCGCCGCGGGACATCACGGACGAGCTGAAGCCGGCGGGCTGGCGCTGGTACGCGACCGGGCCGGGCCACGCTGTCGCGCTGACCCGCGGCCCGCACGCCGGCCGTCTGGTCGTCCCCGCCAACCACTCCGCGGCCCCGCCCCCCGGTTCGCCCGACACGGGCCAGGAGGCCAGGTACTACGGCGCGCACGCCATCTACAGCGACGACGGGGGGCGGAGCTGGCGGCTGGGCTTCGTGGACTCCTCCTACGACGGCGTGGACAACGCGAACGAGTCGTCCGCAGCCCAACTCCCCGACGGCAGGCTCTACTTCAGCGCCCGGGATCAGAACGGTACGAGTGCCGGCAACCGGCTCGACACGTACTCCGGTGACGGGGGTGAGTCCCTCGACCGCCCGTACGCCGTGCAGCGGACGCTGAACGACGTGCCGGTGGTGCAGGGCAGTGTCCTCCAACTCATCGGCCGCAAGGCCCCGTTGCTGTTCTCGGGCCCGTCGGTGCCGACCGCTCGGCGGGCGATGGCGATCTGGCGGAGTGAGGACGGAGGGGAGACGTTCACGAAGGCGCTGACGGTGTCGGCGGAGCGGGCGGGGTACTCCGACCTGGTGCAGGTGGACGGGGGCACGGTGGGGCTGCTGTACGAGACGGGGGTGTCGGGGCCGTACGAGACGATCGAGTTCCGCCGAGTGCGGGTGTCCGAGCTGGGGTAGCGGTTTTCAAGCCCTCTCGATCAGCGGTCAGGGCGCCCCGGAGAACCGCCACGGGTCAATGCTTCAGAACGATCTTGAAGGAGATGATCAGCAGGCCGAGCAACAGGTTGACCGACGCGGTGGTGGCCATGAGCCGCCTCGAAGCACCGGCGCGGCGCGCCGCAGCCACGGACCAGCCCACCTGGCCGGCCACGGCGATCGAGAGAGCCAGCCAGAGGGCACCTCGCACATCCAGGCCCAGGAGCGGGCTGACGGCCACCGCGGCAGCCGGCGGGACGGCGGCCTTGACGATCGGCCACTCGTCGCGGCACACGTTCAGCACGGCCCGGCGGTCCGGCGGCCGTTGTGCCAGACGTGCCCCGAACAGCTGGGCATGCACGTGCGCGATCCAGAACACCACGCCGGTGAGCAACAGCAGCAGTACCAGCTCGGTGCGGGGGAAGGAGCCCAGGGAGCCGGCGCCGATCACCACGGAGGCCGCGAGCATGGATCCGTAGACGCCGCCCGTGTAGTCCGCGTGGCCCCGGCGCTCGGCGCGGCGCGCCCCGCGGGCCGTGCTCGGGCCGGTCCTGGCTCTGGACATCGGCGACTCCCTCGGCATTCAGCGCGTCGTTCCGGTCGCTCCGGCCGGAGTGTCGGCGTCGGACTGCCGAGGACGGCTCTTGATCGCCGCCTTCAGACCGTCCGGCGGCGCGGAGGCGCCGAGCCCAGATTCTGTGCCGGTCACCAGCAACCACCCGCACGGCGCGGCCCCCACAGCCGTCCCAGCGAGGACGCGGAGAGGGAGGTACAGCGGGATGGCGAAGAACAGCCCCAGCAGGGACAGGTGTACGAGGGGTCGGCGCACTGGTGCCCCCGGCTGCCGCTCTCAGTCCCGGAAGACGGTGCAGGACGGCCGCTCCGGTGCCGACGACGAACAGCGTCGGGGCGAGGCCGAGGACGGTGAAGGGAGGATTGCGGGGCAGCACCCATCCTCAGGTGCTGCTCCGCGGTACCCCGAGCACGCCCGGCCCCGGTCGAGAGAGCTTGCTCAGGGCTTGTTCCGGCTCCGGGCTTCCGTCTCAGCCATTGTCTCGGCCTCGGCCTCGGCCAGTGCGATGGTGATGCCCAGTGCCTGGGTGATGTGAGTTGCGGCCGACATCACGCGTGCTGTGCCGACAACCGGGGCGATGGCAACGAGAACGTCCTGCAGCTGCTCGGCCGTCAGGTCGGCCTTGATGGCAGGGTCGACCTGCGCGAGATAGGAGATCGCCGGTGCGTCCATGGCCGCGAGCGCGGCCAGGCGGGTGAGGATGAACGTTCTCTCGTCCAGGCCGCAGCGCTCGATCGAGTCGACCGTCATGGCCGCCAGTGTGTCGAGAACGGGAGTGTCTGACCGTGTGGCCATGTCCGGTCCGCCTTCCGGTGATGTGCGGAGCCGACACGCGCCATCCCGTTGCCCACGGGAACCGCTCACACGCCGGCCGTTTACTCATCCACGGTAGGAGCCGCGAGAACCGAGCGCATGTCGGGCTCAGCAGGTGATCGCAGCCTTCTTCGCCACATCGGGCACCAACCGCATCGAGGGGGTCCTGACCGACAACGTCTGGCCCTACCGCCCGCACACCAGCGGCAAGGCCGGGAAGGACGGGAATGGGTAGGGGCGGTGGGGGCGGAAAACCGCTACAGCAGGCCCGCCGTCGCCAGGTGCTTGCCCACCCGCTCCACCTCCTCCGGCGACAACGGCACCTGCGGCTCCGCCGTCACCGGACAGTCGATCACGCCCCGGAGATGCAGCGCCGCCTTGAACGCCCCGAGGGCCGAGGAACTGCCGCCCATCCGCCCCGAGTCCCCGACCCGCACCATCCCGAACAGCGCACACAACCGCTCCTGTTCGGCCCGCGCCCGGTCCCAGTCCCCCGAGCGGCACAGCCCGTCGAGGCGGACGTACCCGTGAGGATCGACATTGGCGAGCCCGGGCACCGCCCCGTCCGCGCCCATCGCGAGTGCCGCGTCGATGACCAGTTCCGAGCCGGTGAGGACACTGAAGCCGGTGATGTCGGACCGGTTGCGCGCCCCGCTGACGACCTCGCGGAAGGCGGCCAGATCGCCGCTCGAGTCCTTGAGCCCCGCGAGCACCCCGTCGGCGGCCAGGCCGAGGACGACGTCTGCGGGCAGTTTCGTGTGCACGGCGGCCGGGATGTCGTACGCGATCACCGGTACCGGCGACGCGGCAGCGATCACGCGGTAGTGGCGTGCGATCTCCGCCGGGTGCGTGCCCGCGTAGAACGGCGCCGTCACCACCACCGCATCCGCCCCCGCGGCAGTCACCGCCGCCACATGATCCAGCACTCTCGGCGTGGTCATGTCGATCGCCCCGGCCAGGACGGGCAGTTGACCGGCCATATGGGCCACCACCGACTCCACCACCAGCCTGCGCTGCCCGTCCCGCAGAAACGCCGCCTCCGACGACGAGCCCAGCACGAACAGCCCGCGCACCCCGCCCCCCACCAGATGGTCGACCAGCCTGAGCAGGGAGGGGACGTCCACCTCGCGATCCGGTGTCAGGGGCGTGCAGACGGGCGGGACGACACCGGTGAGCGGGGTGGGGACGGTCATGAGGGCTCCGTGGGGTGGTTCTGGCGTACCAGGTCCTGGGTCGACTGGTTCTCCTCCACAGGATGGTGACAGCGGAACCGGTGTCCCGCGCAGGACGCGGCCGAAAAGTCCGGCGTCTTCGCCGCGCACACCTCGTCCGCCTTCCAGCACCGCGTGCGGAACGGGCAGCCGCTCGGCGGGCGCGTCGCCGAGGGGACCGGGCCGGTGAGGGGGATGGGGGCGACGGGGTTCAGAAGGCCGGGGGTCGCCGAGAACAGGGCGCGGGTGCAGGGGTGCCGGGCGCGGTCCGTGACGTCTGCCGCCGGGGACTCCTCGACGATCCGGCCGAGGTACATGGTGACGACACGGTCGCTCATCCGCCGTACCGTCCGGATGTCGTGCGAGACGAAGACCAGGGCCAGGTTCAGGCGTTCCTTCAGGTCCAGGAGGAGGTTGAGGATCTGGGCGCGTACGGACACGTCCAGGGCGCTCGTCGGTTCGTCCGCCACCACCAGACCGGGGTCCAGGGCCAGCGCCCGTGCGATCGCGACCCGTTGGCGCTGGCCGCCTGACAGCTGGCCGGGGCAGGGCGTCGGCAAGGGCTCGGGGAAGGCCGACCAGGGACATCAACTCCCGTACGCGGTCCTCGCGTTGGGGCTTTGTCCCCCGCTCGTGCACGTCCAGCGGGTCCCGCAGGATCTGCCGTACCGGCAGACGGCGGTTCAGAGCCGGACCGGCACGAGGTCGTGCAGCTGATCCTCGACCGAAGGCTCGGCCCCGGCGCCCCGCTGCCCTCCGGGCCGAGCTGATGTCGTCGGCAACGCGCTCGTGTCCCCGCCGCTGGTGCCTTCTGGACCGTGTTCCGCGTTCCGCAGGGTCGCGGGCGCCCGTGGCTGGACCGGAGACCCGGCGTCCGAGGTGTCGGTCCGCCGCCACCGGGATAGTGACGGCCCTGCGGGCCGGGGACGCCGAGGGCGCCCAGCGGGCGATGACACACCACTTACGCGGCATCGAGGCACGTACGCTGACCCGATGACGGACACCTGGCATCCCACGGACCCCGGTGTGCTGCGACTGCCGTCGGGCCGACTGGTCCGCGGCCGCGGGCTGCGACACCCTCTGCCTCCGGGCGCGCCCACCCCCTCGTACGCCCTCTACCTCCTCGGCCGCCAACCACCGCCCGTGCCATGGGAGTTCACCTGGATCCGCTGGCCCGACTTCCGCCTCCCCGCCGACCGCCCGGCCGCCCGCGCCGCGCTGACCGCCGCCTGGGCGCGGACGGCGGACGAGCGCGTCGAGATCGCCTGCGGAGGTGGCCGCGGCCGGACCGGCACGGCACTGGCCTGCCTGGCGGTTCTGGACGGCGTACCGCCAAAGGAGGCGGTGGCCTTCGTACGGCGAGGCTACGACCGCCACGCGGTGGAGACTCCGTGGCAGAAGCGGTACGTGCGGCGGTTCTGAGCGGAACGGATGCGCCCTGAAGGGGCGCGGGGAACCACGCGACCAGCCACGACGAAGCTGCTGACGAACGACGGCAGATCCCGCCGAGCGCTCAGCCGAGGGCCCCCGCCAGAACCGCCGCGGTCTCCGCGATCAACGCGTGATCCCACGCAGCGTCCCGTTCGGGCTTCGTCACCTGCACGGCCAGCACGATCGGCGTGCCATCGGGCGTCCACGCGATGCCCACGTCGTTGTTCGCGCCGTAGAACCCCGCGCCGGTCTTGTCGGCGACCGTCCATGTGCTGGGCAGCCCCGCGCGGAGTCGGTTGCCGCTGGTGGTGTTGGACAGCAGCCAGTGGGCGAGGAGTCCGCGGTCCCGGCGGTCGAGGGCGTCGCCGAGGACCAGGCGGGCGTACGAGCGTCCGATCGCACGCGGGGTCGTCGTGTCGGTGATCCGCCACGGTTCCGCCGAGTTGAGGTCGGTCTCCCAGCGGTCGAGGCGGGTCACCGGGTCGCCGATCGAGCGGGCGAACCGGGTGATCGCGGTGGGGCCGCCCAGCTCGCGCAGCAGCAGGTTGCCGGCCGTGTTGTCGCTGTAGCGGATGGCCACGTCGGCGAGTTCGGCGACCGTCATGCCCTCGGCCAGGTGCTCCCTGGTCCTGTCCGAGCCGTCGACGAGGTCGGCCTCCGTGTAGTGGATGCGCCGGGCGAGGACCTCGCCGTGCCGGTCCAGGTCGCGCAGGACGGCCGCGGCGGCCAGGGTCTTGAAGAGCGAGCAGACCGGGAAGAGCTCGTCGGCGCGGTGGTCGACGGTCTGCTTCGTATGGACGTTGTGCGCGAACACGCCCAGGCGGGCGCCGTGCTGCTGTTCCAGCTCGTGCAGGCGGTCGGTGACCTTTCTGCCGGCGGCGAGGGCGGGTGCGCTCGTGAGGAGCGCGGCTGCGGTGGCGGTGCCTGCGGTCAGCAGGGTGCGTCGGCCTAAGATCTTGGTCTCCTTCGCTCGGTACGGGCATCGGTCGCTTCAGTGATCGACGCCGTACGTCATCCCTTGGTTGCCGGACCGTAGACCATCGGCGGACGGCGGGGCGGGCGCGGCCTCGCCACAGTGAGGGGTATGGAGAAGACGAAGGGGATCAGTCGGGCGCGGTTTCTGGCGGGGGCGGCGGCCCTCGGTGTGTCGGCGGCGGTGCTGCCGTCCCGCCCGGCGGCAGCGACCGGTCGTGGGCTGCGGCACCGCGGCGTCGTCTACACCGTCGGCGAGGGCGAGACGCCGGGGACCGCATGGAGCGCGGCCCGGATGCGCCGGGACATCCGCGCCATCCGCGACCGGCTGCACGCCGACACCGTCGATGTCACCGGCGACGGCGTCGAACGGCTCACCGCCACGGCCGCCGAGGCCGTCGAGCGCGGGTTGCACGTATGGCTCCAGCCGACGCTCGCGGACGCATCGCAGCCGGACACCCTGGAGCACCTGGCGGAGTGCGGCCGGTTCGCGGAGCGGCTGCGGCGGCGGGGGGCGAGCGTCGACTTCAGCGTGGGCTGCGAGTTCTGGCTGTTCGTGCCCGGGATAGTGCCGGGGGAGACGGTCCTGGAACGCGTACAGAACATGCTGAACGGCACCTTCGACCCCGTGAGGATGCAGCGCCGCCTCGACGGCTTCACGGCGAAGGCGGCGGCGGTCGGCCGGTCCGTCTTCCACGGCAATCTCAGTTATGCCGCCGCCCAGGACGACAAGGTGGACTGGGACCTCTTCGACGTCGTGGGCATCGACTACTACTCGTACTTCCGTCAACCTACCGACTACGTAAGGGAGTTGAGGAAGTACCTGTGCTGGGGGAAACCCCTCGCCATCACCGAGTTCGGGACCTGCACCTACGTCGGCGCACCGGAGGCGGGCGGCATGGGCTGGAACGTCGTCGACTACGACAAGGACCCGCAGGAGATCAAGGGCCGTCTCGTCCGCAGCGAACACACCCAGGCCGCCTACCTGACCGACCTGCTGGCCGTCTTCGAGTCGATGGGCCTGTACGCGGCGATGGCCTTCGAGTTCGTCACCCCGGACGCCCCGCACCGCACTGACAACCCGCGCTACGACCTCGACATGGCGAGCTACAGCATCACCAAGACCATCAAGGACCACCCCGACGACCCCCGTTCCGGCTGGCACTGGGAGCCGAAGGAGGCGTTCCACGCGCTGGCGCGTCAGTATGGGAGGTCCTGCGTACGCCAGACGCAGTAGACAGACCCGTTGCCCGGCCGTGGGACCGATGAGAGGACGCAACCGTTGGAGAGAGCTGCGGACATACGCGTCGGCACGGCCGAGCGGGAGCGTGCCGTCGCGGCTCTCAGTGAGCACATGGCGGCGGAGCGGCTGACGCGGGACGAGTTCGAGGCCCGCATCGACGTGGCGTACCGGGCCGTCTCGCAGTCGGATCTGCGGGACCTCTTCGCCGACCTGCCCGCCCCGGACTGGGAGGGCGCCCTCTCCACCGGGTCACCGGCCGCCCCCGAGCCCGCCGCTCCGGCGTACGGCATGGCGGGCAGGGCGGCCGCCCTGGCGGGTGCGGTGCTTCCGGCGGCCGGGGTGATCGGACTCGTCCTGGCCGTCCTCACCGGCTCCTGGTACTGGCTGGTGCTGTTGCCACCGGCCGTCTACGGCGTCCGTCAGCTGGCGAGGAAGGTTCAGGACGGCGATCAGAAGGGGCGGACCGGGCGTCCGGAGCTGCGGTAGGCCGCGGGTGCGGTCAGCGGCAGTGGACGTCCTGCCGCGGCCGCTTCCCCGTCGCCAGGAACCGGGAGACCGTCGCGTCGCCGCACCTGGTGCCGTTGGCGAGGTAGGCCTCGTGTCCGGTGGCGTCGTTGGTGACCATCACGGCGCGCCGGCCGAGGGCCTCGCGGAGTTTGAGGGCGCCGCTCAGGGGGGTCGCGACGTCGCGCTCGTTCTGGACGAGCAGGACGTCGGACGGGCCCCGGTCGGTGATCCGTACCGGGGGCTCCTTCGGCCGCCACGGCCAGGCGGCGCACACCAGGGCGTTCCTCGGCATGCCCGCGGTCAGCGGGTACCTGGCGCGGCTCTCGGCGACCCCCTTCCGGTACGTGGCGGCATCGCGCGGCCATGCGGCGTCGTTGCAGATGGTGGCGGCGCTCACTGCGACGAGGTTCTGCATGGCCGCGTCCGGCGGGGTTGCCGGCGCGGGCAGCGCGGTGCCCTTCAGGGCAGCCGTGATCAGCTTGGCCAGGGTCGGGTACTCGTCGGGGTCGTCGAGGCTGTCCAGCATCGTCTGGCGCAGTACGTTGCCGTTCAGTTCCTCCGGGTTGGCGCCGGGCCAGGGGATCGGCTCGTGGTCCAGGCGGGCGGCGAGACGGAGGAAGAGCGGACGGACCTCGGCGGCCGTGTCGGCCAGGCGGTACGGGTGGCCGGGCGCGGACGCCCACTCGGCGAACTCGGGGAAGTTGTCCTCGACGCCCACCTCGTACGCGGCGACCCAGGCCCGCTCCGCCCGGACCGGGTCGGGGTTGTCGTTGCTGTCCAGGACGATACGGTCGGTGCGCTGCGGGAACATCTCGCTGTACGCGGCTCCGACATAGGTGCCGTACGAGACGCCCCACGCGGACAGTCTGCGCTCGCCGAGCGCGGCGCGGATGCGGTCGATGTCGCGGGCGTTGTCCTTGGTGGTGATGTGGCGCATCAGCTCGCCGCCGCCCGACGCGCAGGCGGCGGCCACCCGTCGGGCGGTGGTCATGTTCTCGGTGACGGACCCGTCCGGGGCGGGCCAGGGGCGCAGCTTCGACAGGGCGAGGTCGGCATGGTCGAGGCCGCAACTGAGGGACGTGGAGGGCGCGTTGCCGCGCGGCGCGAACCCGATCAGGTCGTAAGCGTCCCGGACGGCCTGCGGCAGCTTCTGCCCCTTCCCCGAGGGGTCGTTCAGGCTGGTGCCGCCCGGCCCGCCGGCGATCAGCAGCAGGGCGCCCCGGCGGGCGGACGGTTTCTCGGCGGGGATGCGGGAGACGGCGATGTCGATCGTCGGACCGCCGGGGTGGGCGTAGTCCATGGGCACTTCGAGGGTCGCGCACTGCTGACGGGGGTCGAGGCCGCTGCCCGCGCACCTGGTCCAGGTGAGCGGCTCCTCGGCGGCGGACGCGGTGAGGGGCGTGACGACACCGAAGACGATGCCCGCGGCGGCGGCGATCAGGGCCGCGCTTTTCGTGATCTCCTTCATGAACACGAGACTCCCGGATGCCGTCGGCGCATCCCATCCGGTCAACAGCCTTGTCGGCACGGGGGTTTACCCCCGCCCGGGCGCAGGGATTCTCATACGTCCCGCCGGTCCACGACCACCACCGCCACGACGGCCGCCACCGCCGCCCACACCGCGAACACGACCCACCCGCCCCCGACGGTGGCCGGATACTTCGGGACCAGCATGTGGGATTTCCCGTAACCCACGTCCACGATCCGCGCCCAGGCGTTGAACGGAAAGGCGTGGCGGACCGACGCCGTCCAGTGGTAGCGGTCCGTGACGAAGGACGGCAGGAGCAGCAGGACGAACGTCGTCAGGACCATCGTCGTGGCGCTGTGCCGGATCACCGCGCCCAGACCCATGCCGACCAGTGCACACACCGGGGCGAGCAGGGCCGAGGCCACGACCACCCGCCAGGCGCCCGGATGGCTGATCGGCACGCCCAGGCCCCGCCCGTCGAGGATGGCCTGCGAGGAGGCGTAGGAGGCGGCCGCGAGGAGCGCGCCGAAGACCGTCATGACAGCCGTCAGTACGACCACCTTGGCCGCCATCACGGCACGTCGGTCCGGCACGGCGGTGAACGTCGTACGGACCAGGCCCGTCGCGTACTCGCCGACGATCGTGATCGCGCCGATGCTCGCGCACACCAGCACGAGGATCATGGCGGATCCCTGGGTGAAGGCGTCCCGCAGCGCCCAGTACACGAAGTCATCGCGGATCGGCCCGCCGTAGTGCGGGTAGTTGACGTGGTCGGCGCGGGCCGCGTTCGTGTTGAAGCCGATGACGGCCAGGGCGCCGGAGCCGAAGGCCCAGTAAGTGGAGCGCAGGGAACGGAGCTTGATCCACTCGGCGGCGAGCAGGTCCGAGAAGCGGGCGGCCGGCAGGGCGAGGGTGGTCATCGGGTCTCTCCAGCCGCGTACTCGACGCTGTCGGCGGTCAGTTCCATGAAGGCCGTCTCCAGAGAGGCCGTCTGCGTAGCCAACTCCCAGACCGGAAAGCGGTGTTCGTGCGCCAGCTCACCGACCCGGACGGCGCTCACCCCGTCCACCTTCAGCGTCTCCTCGTCGTACGGCGCGACCACCGCGCCCTCCGACTCCAGTACGACGGCCAGGGCGCCCGCGTGCGGCGAGCGCACCGTCACCGTCGGCGCGGTACCGCGCGCGGCGAACTCCGTGAGGCTCTCCGCGGCGATGAGCTGCCCGCGACCGATGACGACCAACTCGTCGGCGGTGTTCTCCATCTCCGACATGAGATGACTGGACACGAAGACGGTGCGCCCCTCGTGCGCCAGCCTCCGGAACAGCCCGCGCACCCACAACACCCCTTCGGGATCGAGCCCGTTGAGCGGCTCGTCGAACATCAGCACCGGCGGATCCCCGAGCAGCGCGGCAGCGATGCCGAGCCGCTGCTTCATGCCCAGCGAGAAGGAGCCGACCCGGCGCCGGGCGGCGGCCTCCGTGAGGCCCACCTCGGCGAGCACCTCGTCCACCCGCGCCCTCGGGATGCGGTTGCTGCGGGCCAGCGCGTGCAGATGCGCCCGCGCACTGCGCCCGCCGTGCACGTCATGGGCGTCCAGCAGAGCTCCGACGTGCCGCAGCCCGCGCGGATGGCGGCGGAAGGAGTGGCCGCTGACCATGGCGGTACCGCCACTCGGCTCGACGAGCCCGAGCAGCATCCGCAGGGTCGTGGTCTTCCCGGCGCCGTTCGGGCCGAGGAAGCCCGTGACATGGCCGGGACGGACGGTGAAGGACAGTTCGCGTACGGCGGTCGTGGGGCCGTACCGCTTGGTGAGCTGCTCGACTTCGATCATGCGGACCACGGTGACGCGAGGGGAGGGTGCGGAGCATCGGGCGGGGGCTGACACTCGTACGGCCCGGCTGTCGACCGTGGTTGTACGTCCACGGGCCGATGACCGCGCCGTGCACCCGCGCCTACGATCACGGCATGCCCGCCACCGCGCCTCCGCAGCCCCTGCTCAAACGCCTGCCGCCGGGCGCGTGGACGGGGCTCGTGTGGTGCGCGAGCACACTGTTCACGCTCCTGACGACCTTCCGTCTGCCCGGCGAGATGGAGCCGGCGCAGTGGCCGGCCGCCCAGCTGTACCGCTGGGACGGCCTGACGTTCCTGGCGCTGTCGACCGTCATGGCGGTCCAAGGCGGCAGGCTGCTGCACCGCAGGCCGCTGCTCGCGGTCACACTGACGATCTTCGCCGGGCTCTTCGAAACGAGCACGCTCGGCGTCGGGGAACTTCCGATGGCGCAGTACCTCACGACCATGGTGGTGCTGTACTTCGTCGCGGCCGGCCATGCTCGCCGCACCGCGCTCATCGCCCTGGCCCTGGCGGTCAGCACCCTGATCGTCTACATCTCCGTACGGATGCTGCGCGACTGGGCCGTCGGCACCTCCGCCGAACTGGCCGTCGCCCTCGTCACCGTCATCGTCTGGCTGCTCGGCAACTCGGCCCACCAGTCCCGGGTGCACGCCGAACGGCTCAGCGCCGAGCACGCGACCCAGGCGGTCACGGCCGAACGCCTGCGCATAGCCCGCGAGATGCACGACACCATCGCCCACAGCATCGGCATCATCGCCCTCCAGGCAGGTGCCGCGTCCCGGGTGGCGGCCACTCGCCCCGAGGAGGCCCTCGCGGCGATGCGGGCCGTCGAGCACGAGGGCCGCGAGACCCTGGCGGGCCTGCGGCGCATGCTGGTCGCGCTGCGGGCGGCGGACGAGGGGCGGGACCCGGACCTCGCCCCGGCGGGCCTGGCGGACGTCGACCGGCTGGCGGCCACGACGACGGCTGCGGGGGTGCGGGTGGAGGTGCTGCGGCTCGGTGAGACACGCCAGCTCCCGCCGGACATCGACCTGTCCGCGTTCCGGATCGTCCAGGAGTCGGTGACGAACGTCGTACGGCACGCGGGCACGCGCGCGTGCCGGGTCACCCTCGACTACCGCGACGAGGACGAACTCGCCCTGGAGATCACCGACGACGGCCTGGGGCGGGGCAGCTCGACCGACACCGGCTTCGGCCTGGCCGGAATGCGCGAGCGAGTGGCCCTGCTGCACGGCGAGTTCACGGCGGCACCGCGCCCCGAGGGCGGCTTCCGCGTGACGGCCCGCCTGCCGCTCCCGGTGGCCGTCCGATGACCGCCGTCCCGACGATCCGGGTCCTCCTCGTCGACGACCAGGAACTCATCCGCACCGCACTGGGCATGGTCATGGCCGACATCGAGGACGTGGAGGTCGTCGGCGAGGCGGCGACCGGAAAGGACGCGGTACGGCTGGCCGGCGAACTCGCCCCCGACGTGGTGGTGATGGACATCCGCATGCCGGGAATGGACGGCATCGAGGCCACGCGACGGATCACGGAGACGCAGACCGGGGTGCGGGTGGTCGTCCTGACCACCTTCGACGACGACGCCTATGTGTACGGGGCGCTGCGCGCCGGTGCGGCGGGCTTCCTGGTCAAGGACATGGCGCTGGACGACATCATCGGCGCGGTACGGGTGGTGGCGGCCGGCGATGCGCTGATCGCACCGAGTGTGACCCGCCGTCTGATCCAGGACTTCGCGTCCCGCCCCGAACCGGCCTTCAAAAGACGGGAGTTGAAGTCCATCACGGACCGCGAACGCGAGGTCCTCACCCTGGTCGGCAGCGGTCTGTCCAACGCCGAGATAGCCGCCGAACTGTGCATCAGCGTGGCCACGGCGAAGACGTACCTCACCCGCCTGTTCACCAAGCTGGACGCGCGGGACCGGGTCCAGCTGGTGATCATGGCCTACGAGGCGGGGCTGGTGTCTCCTTGATCCCCCTGCCCCCCTGATTCCCTCGACTCACAGCCCCAACGCCATGATGAACCGGTCCTCGCCGGGCCCGAAGTAGCCCTTGCGCACACCTCCCTCGAAAGAGAAGCCCAGTGACTGATACAACGTGATCGCGGTGGCGTTCGTCGGTTCCACCGTCAGACGGACCTGGTGGACGCCCTCGGCGCGCAGCCGGCGCAGCACCTCGAGCATCAGCCGCCGGCCCAGCCCGCGCCCGCGCAGTTCGGGGGTGACGGCGAGGCTCTTGACCCAGTTCACATAGCCGTCCGAGGTGGTGACGAAGAGGACGTAACCGTGCAGCTTCTGGCCGTCGTCGAGGACGAGGATGCGGTCGCCGTGGATGTCGTAACTCTGGCGCAGCTCGAAGTAGTGGTACGGCTCCTCGGGGAAGGCCTCCTGGTCGACGCGGTGGAGTTCGGGCAGGTCGGCCTCGACGACACCCCTCATCGCCAGTCGTCGATCGGTGCGGTCGGTGCGGTCGGCCGTGGAAGGAAAACGTTTCTCTGGAAGAGCCGTCATACCGCCCCCTGCGGGTTGGGAGTCAAGGGTACGTTGACACCCGTACGGGTGGTACGGGTGAGACGCCTGCTGTCTGCCTTTCAGGTGTGTTCGGCAGAGTTGCGACCATCTTGAGCGGGACAATCCGGCCGTTCAAGGCCGGATCAGGCCGCGGAAATGCATTCGCCCCGGTGCGCCCCCAGTGCGCCCCGCCCGGCTGCCGGGGACATGACGTAATTCTCGGGACATTGACCTCAGGGGGATCCGGAGGGCCGCCGGTGTTGGTACCGTAGGTAAATGACCTTGAGCTCGTCGGGGGATGCCCAGGTGAAGAATGCGGACGCACCCTGGGACTCATTCGACCCGATCGCCTACGTTCGGCACAACTACCGCGTCTTACAGGCAGAGGACGCGGAGATCCTGCATATCATCCGGGATCATTTCGGCGGTCATTTCCGGAAGCAGGGCGTCGGGCCGGTTTACGGCATCGACGTGGGCGCCGGAGCGAATCTCTATCCCGCGCTCTCCATGCTGCCCTGGTGCGACGAGATCACCCTCTTCGAGCACTCCTCCGCGAACGTGGAGTACCTCGCGAGTCAGGCCGACGGCCACGACGGGAACAGCGGCTACGACGAGAACTGGGACCCGTTCTGGAACGCCCTGTGCGAGCACGAGGCGTACAGCACCCGCCACTTGGACCCCCGCGAGCGGTTCCGCAAGGTCGTCAAGGTCGAGCAGGGCAACATCTTCGGGCTGGAGCGCTTCGGCGGGCGCTGGTCCGTCGGGACCATGTTCTTCGTCGCCGAGTCGATGACCACCTCCCACCAGGAGTTCTGCCTGGGAGTCGAGCGCTTCATGGGCGCCCTGGCCCCCGGTGCCCCCTTCGCCGCCGCCTTCATGGAACATTCGAAGGGTTATCACGCCGGAGAAGAGTTCTTCCCGGCCTGTGACGTGGGAGAGTTCGAGGTGCGCGACAGCCTCGGACCATTCGTGGGTGACTTCGAGGTGCAGCGGCTCAAGTCTGCGGCAGGTGTGCGCGACGGGTATTCGGGAATGATCCTGGCCTACGGTTGGCGACGGAATACGGACGCAGGCATTCCGGCCGTTTGACCAGTGGTTGTCCGATCAGCGGTTGTCCACGGCAAAAATCTTCACAACAGAAAAGGGATATTCCTCAAGTGACGGCAGTGCGGCCTGTGTGAGGGGCATGGGATGCAGATCAAGCCACGCCAGCATTTGCTGGACATCTGGCAGGCCATCGCCCGCCACTCGTTCGAGCGGGAGCAGTGGGCCTGGGGCGAGTGGGGCGGACAGAGCAGCGTCGCCGACGCCGAGCGGCTGCTCTGCCTGCTGTACCCGGCCACGGAGATCCCCGCGTTCCGGCTCGACGACCCGGACACCACGCAGGAGGACGTCCAGCAGGCACTGAGGAAGGCCGGCGGGCGGCTCGACCTCCCGGCCAATCTCGTCAAGGCCGCCTCCGAGTTCATGCGCAACCACACCGGCGAGGACAAGAGGCCCACCTTCGCCGGGGGCTACTACTTCGGATCCCAGGACAAGGGCCAGGGGGAGCCCACCGAGGAACAGCGCCAGCTCGGCGTGGTCGACTCCTTCTCCATGTCGATCACCCTCTGCCTGGCCACGCTCGGCTTCCTCAAGGTCTACGAGACCAGGACCAGACGCAGCGACATCCAGGAGACGATCGCCGAACTGCGTTCGGCCACCAGCAACCGGCTCACCGCCGCCATGGTGAGCCTGCTGCGCTCCTTCACCGTCAACGCCTTCGACGCCGATTCCGCCCAGGGCCGCAACCTGGTCGAACTCCTCGGTCAGGGACGGCTGTCGCCGCGGCAGGTGCTGAGCATGTACCAGAGCCGCTTCCGTGCGCTGCGCGCCGCGATCGTGGAGAGCCTCTCCCTCGGTATCGACGTCCAGGCAGGCCTCAAGGACGAGAACCAGTTCTTCGAGTGCGGCTGGTCGTGGAGCCTGGTCAAGGACGCCCCCGAGGTCGAGACCGACGAACCCATCGGGCCGCAGCCCAAGGGCGCCGCCGACCCCGTGCCGTACCTCTACTTCACGGTGGTCGCCCTCGACGGCATCCAGGACCTGTTCTCCGACCGCACCCTCACCCTGGGCCTGCTCAACACCGAACAGCAGAAGCTCGCGGAGGCGCTCCGGCTGCGCTGGGAGCTGACCCAGCAGTACTGGTCCGGCATCGCCCGCTTCGACCCCGAGCGCTGGCCGCTGGAGGACATTCCCTGGCGTACGACGGGACAGGAACTGGAGTCCGAGTACTTCTCCCTCTCCGTCGCCGCCATCCTCGTCCACGACCTGATGCGGCGCCGGGCCACCGACGACGACCTGGCCCGCACCGTCACCGTCATGGAGCGCCTCGCCGAGCGAGGCCGTATCACCAGCCGTATGACCCGCGACGACCGCACGGTCTTCGAACTGCACAACGCGGGCGTCAAACTGCCGTTGCAGGGCAGCGAGCGGCTCGGCCCGCCGATGACGTGGTCCCTGCACGACTTCTCCGCGCAGCTGCTGAAGCGGACCATCCAGCTGCGCGCGCTCTCCCGCAACCTCGACTCGCACGACCGGCTGCTCAAACTCGCCGAGGACGTCTTCGACCACATGTGGCGCCGCCGTATCCGGGAGGGCGAGGGCACCGGCCTGTGGGACTACGTCCACGCCGCCTATCCCGAGGCGGAGATCGTCACACGCCGGGTGCCGGTGTCGTGGAACATCACCGAGCGCGTCGCCGAGGTGATGGTCCAGGTCCACCAGATGTACCGGCAGCCCCCGGTCCGCAGCCCCGAACTCTTCGAACTGGCCGGGGCGTTGCTCAGCGAGTCCGCGCACCTCCTGGGCAACGAACAGATGGAACCCGCGCCCACCGACGACGGCCGGCACGGAATGCAACTGAGGAACATCGAGGTCAAGCTGCGCCGCGCCCGCACCCTCCTCGACCAACAGCCGGGCACGGCCTACGCGTTGGCGCTCGACGTGCTGGGACAGCTCGACTCGCTCAACCGGGCTCGCGAAGCCGCGGCCCAGGGACGGTGACAGCGTGCTGATCTTCGCCGCCTCCGACAAGGGGGGCACAGGCCGCTCCGTCACCAGCGCCAACCTCGCCTACCACCGGGCGCTGGCCGGGGACGACGTCTGCTACCTCGACTTCGACTTCGGCTCGCCCACCGCCTCGGCCGTCTTCGACGTGGCGGACGCCCGCGAGGCCGCCGAGGACCGCGGCCTGCACTCGTACCTCATAGGGGAGGTCGGCGAACCGGAGCGCATCGACATCTGGGCCAGGACCGAGCACCAGGTGCTGCGTGACCCGCCGCCCGGCTGCGGCCGTCTGGTGCTGATGCCCGGCGACGTCAGCGGCGGCGAGTTCGCCACCACCGGCGACCACGTCCGGCTCTGCGTCGACCTGCTGATGAAGCTCTACTACGAGTTCGACCTGGTCGTCGTGGACCTCAGCGCCGGCCGCTCCTACGCCGTCGACATGGTCCTGGAGGCCACCGCACAGACCGAGATGCGGGAGATCACCGCCCGCTGGCTGGTCTTCCACCGCTGGACCCGCCAGCATGTGGCGGCCGCCGCGAGCCTGGTCTTCGGCGAGCGCGGCATCGTCGCCGGCGGCGTCGACCGCGGCCACGAGGAGGAGGCGCTGCGCGGCGCCATCCGCTTCGTCCGGGCCGCCGTACCCGATCCCGAGTCGCCGCTGTGGTCGCAGGTCTCCCCCACCCAGTCGGCGTGGATGCGCAAGACCGACAGCGACCTCAAGCAGCTCGCCTCCAACCACGGCATCGGCTACAGCCAGGTCCTCGGCTCCATCCCCCTCGAACCGGTCCTGCAGTGGCGGGAGCAGCTGATCACCGACGAGGACGTGCTCGACAGCCAGATCGCCAACATGGAGACCTGGCGCGCGCTGAGCGGGCTGGCGGCCCGGCTCACCGACGACAAGTACTGGGAGCAGGCGTGACCGAGGCCGTCTTCCGGGAGACCACAGCGGAGCTCCGCACCCAGTCCGTGCCACTGGCCCACCTCTCCCTGGAGCTGGGCCACCTCTACATGGAGGACTTCGAGGCGGGCCCCGAGCGGCTGCGCGAACACTTCGCCGAGGTGCGGCTGTGGGTGGACGCCGCCCGCGCCTCCGCCGCCCGCCGCACCGGCGGCAAGCGCCCCCGCATCAGCACCTGCTTCCTGATCGACGACTACTTCACACGCTTCTCCACCCCCGCCGAGCTGGTCCCGCTGGTGCTGAAGGAGGCCGAGGAGGCAGGCCTGGTCATCGACTACCTGGCCCGCGAATCGGGTTGCGCGGTCGCCGACCGGATCGAGCTCGCCGAGTCCGTCAGGCACCGCCTGGTCGAGTCGCCGCCGCCCGGCAGCTACGGCTCCCGCCCGTCCGTCAGCCAGACCGGCTGGCTCGCCAACGGGCAGCGCACACCCAGCACGAAGCGCGCCGCCCTGGGCGAGGTCAGGGGCTGGCAGCCGCCCCAGGAGACCGCGGCCCGCAACCACTCCGTCTTCATGGACGTCGAGTTGTGGTCGGAGAAGGACGGCCGCCGGCTGTGGTCCTGCCCCTTCCTGGCCGCCGTATGGCAGCTGGCCCGGCTCGGACTGTTACGACACCTCGGTGAGCCGGTGCTCGTCCCGCGCCCCTGGACCGGCGAGGACTTCCCGACCGACTGGGACCGGCTGCCGCCCCTGCTCCAGCTCAACCCGCGGGCCGCGGCCTTCAGCGCCTACCGCACCTGCACCCTGATGCCGAACCGTTTCCTGGCCGTCGAGGACGCCGTGCGGCTCATCCTCGACCAGACGGAAGTCGACTCCGGTGCGCTGCGGCAGGTCGCGGAGCGCTCGGCCCGGGAGGGGCTCGCGGTCCCGGCGGCGGTCGCCCAGCGCGCCACGTACGTCTTCTACGAGGAGCCGGTCAACGCCACCGCCCCCGAGGGGCCCTGACATGACGACGGCCCCCGGACAGCCCGCCCGCCCGGTCCTCGCCTGTGGTGAGGTGCGTACCTGTCTGCTGCCGTCCTTCCAGGCGCTGGACGGCCGGGCCGCCGCCCAGCTGCTCAGGCTGCGCGCCGACGAACACGTCCGGGTCTCCGAGCGGCCCAACCTGTACGCCCTCTCCCCGGAGGTGCTGACCGGAGTGGACTGCCGGCTGCCCACCTCCAACGGCGCCAAGGTCCGGGCCGTCGGGACGGTGGCCACCCGCGTGGCGCTCACCGAGGGCCGTCTGCTGCAGTCGACCGCGTACTTCAGCGCACCGGCCGCGGGCCCCGACACGCGCCGCCCCTGGGGGCACTATCTGGTACGGCCCGGAGTGGTCGAGCCGTTCGGCAAACTGCCCGAACAGGCCACCGCGGAGGGCGTGTTGCGCGGCGCCGGGCGCGGTGAACTCGACCTGGGGACCATCGCCGAGTCCCTGCTGACGCGGCTGCTGCGCCACCCGCTCCTCGATCGCAAGGTTCCCTTCAAGTCCCGTCGCACACACCTGCGTTGGACAGCCCGTCGGATCCCGGCGGGCGAGCGGGCGGAACTGACGCGGTTCACGCTGGCCGAGGACGGGCTGCGGACCGTGGAGCTGCGGCTGCCGGAGGACACACCGGTCTCCGCGGCCGCGGGCCTGTGCGAGGATCTCGCGCTGCACGACTGGCTTTTGACGACGGTGGTGCACATGCTGGACAGCAGTCGGCTCGCGGCGGCGGACGGTCGCGCCGCGGTCCAGGCGCTGCGCCCGGCCGTCGACCATCTGCTGCATCTGTGGATGCCGCACGCGCAGGTGGACCGCTCGCTGGTCCACCTGTGGGAAGTGCTGGAACGGGAACCGGGGTTCACGCGCCAGTGGCAGAACCTGGTCCAGCGCATCCGGGACCAACTGGCCGTCCAGGCCATACCGCTCCTGCACCAGGCACTGAGCACGAGCTGAGGGGCGGCACCAACCACATACCCGACGGGGGAGAGACATGAGCGGAGCGTCGTTAGGGCCCGGGGGCAACGGAGCGGGGCCGCAGCGGCAGGGCATACCCAAGCTGTTCTGGAAGATCCTGATCACAGCGTCGGCGGCGGGCGGCGCCTTCCTGCTGACCACCATCCTGAACGGGGACGACAACAACATCTGGCAGTGGGTGGCGTCCATCGTCCTCGGCAGCGCCACGCTGATCGTCCAGTACCTCGTGGACTTCGGGGAGCGCCTGGAGGTGGTCGAGGAGAGCCAGCGCCGGCACATCGACGACATGAAGCAGAGCCTGGCCAACCACCACGCGGAGATGCGCACGGCGGTCGACCAGAGCTTCGCCAAGATCAACGAGGCGACGGAGCTGTTCAGCAAGGTGGACGGTTCCGTGCTGCGCTCCGAGGAAGTGACCCGGCTGGTCAAGGCGTACACCCAGGTCGGCGACGAGGCGCCGGGGATCGTCAAGAGCTTCGCCGAGGAGGAGCTGAAACGTCTCGCCGAGCTGATGGAGGACCTCATCAGCGGCAGAGCGGACTCCTCGTTCGAGAACCACGAGTGGCTGATCGACCTCGCCCTGTGCGTCAAGAAGACCCTGTACGCCACGAGTACGACCGTCGACCGGGACTTCTGGGCCAGTGAGCCCGCGAAGCGGTATCTCAGCGCGCAGGAGAAGGCCATCAAGACCCGGGGGGTGGAGGTCCGGCGGCTGTTCCTCGTGGACGAGCCGGAGGAGGTCACCGAGGCCCTGGAACAACTCTGCGCGCGGCAGCGCAGGTACGGCATCGACGCGCGTATAGGTGTTCAGTCGCAGCTGGATCCGGGCGGCACGGTGATGGACTTCATCCTCTTCGACGGGGAGCTGAGCTACGAGACCCGGCCGGACAATCACGTCCGGCCGGACATGACGATGCTGAGGATGAAACACGAGCACGTCGAGGACCGCGTCAGCCTGTTCAACGAGCTGTGGGCGGCGACAGGGCCGGAGCATGAGCCCGAGCCGGAGCAGGGGGGCGTGCGCCGCCGGCTGCGGCGGGTCGCGGAGTGAGCCGGCCCTCGCCGCTGCTGTAACTGCTTTCTCCGCATAGGCGACCGACGGACCTCCGCGAACTCCGTGAGTCGCTCGAAAATATCGTCGGTTTACAGGGTCTGGTCAATCCGCATCGCGATATCGGGCTGAGGCTTTCGAATGGCCTGCTCGAATTTTCGGCTTGCGTGCCGTGCCGTGCGCGAAGCGTTGGCCATGACCCAACCACCTCTCCCTGGCCAGCACTTGTGGAGCACAGACTCCTGCCGAGTGTAGGCGGAACGGCCCACGCCGGAGACGAAAAGCGTGAAACTCAAAAGGAAAGGGGAGCACGCTGTAGGCGCAACGAACACGGTGCCCGCAATTATGAGTCGTGTTCGTTACGGCCGTTAAGGAGAGGAAATGAAACCGCCCGTCGGCGCTCATGTCGTGGACACGCGTACTGGAAAGGTGGGAATCGTCATGGGGCACGAAGGGCCGTACGTGCAACTGAGACCGTACGGCGGTGGCCGGGAGTGGGACGCCGATCCCGGTGCCGTGCGCGGGGCCACCCAGGCCGAGCGGCTCAGCGCGGCGACCGCCTACGCCAACGCCCGCAGCCGGGGTGAAGTGCCTTGAGTAAGGTGCGGGCGCATGAGTCTGTCGCGCATACGGAGATGGCGGAGGCCGCGGGCCCAGCGGCGGTACCCCGACCCGCTCACGGCACACCAGCTGTGGATGGTGTCGCTGAGCGCGCCGGTCAGCCGGGACCGCGGCACCTCGCGGACCACCCTGTACCCGTTCACGCGGATCGACGACGACAGCGCCCGCAACTGGCTGGCCGAGCAGTGGGAGATCACCTCGCGCGCCGAGCTGACCGACCGGCTGGACGGGTTGTCGCGCGGTGGCTACCGCGCGCGTGCCCAGCAGCTCCTCGGCGTCTCGCCGCTCGCCTGGGACGCCGCCCTGTACGCGGACATCGCCCGGCTCGGCTTCGGGTGCGGGATGATCAACGAGGCCGAGGCCTGGACCGCGCTGAAGAACATCGTGCCGGCGGTCGTGGGGACGTACGCCTCCTGGCAGGAGTACGCCGACCACTACCTGCTGGGGCGGACCGTGTGGCGGGACGGGCTGCGCGGCACCCAGGACGCGGCCTTCCCCGCCCCGCAGTCCGCCGCCGACGCACACCTGCGCGCCCTGCTGGACCCGGCGAACCGGTCCAGCCCGTGGAACCTGGCCCCCTGGGACACCATCAGCCACCCCGACCGTGCCCGCTGAGTCCGGCGGTACGCGAGAATGGACCGCATGAGTCTGTTCCCTGACGAAGACCGGCCGCAGCCCCGCGGGGGGCGGCGATGAGTCTTTTCCGGGACGACGGCATCGTGCTGCGCACCCAGAAGCTCGGGGAAGCGGACCGCATCATCACCTTGCTCACCCGTGGTCACGGTCGCGTGCGCGCCGTGGCTCGTGGTGTCCGCCGTACCAAGTCCAAGTTCGGTGCCCGGCTCGAACCCTTCTCGCACGTCGACGTGCAGTTCTTCGCGCGCGGCAGTGAGCTGGTCGGGCGCAGCCTGCCGCTGTGCACGCAGAGCGAGACCATCGCGCCGTACGGCGGCGGGATCGTCGCCGACTACGCCCGCTACACCGCGGGGACCGCCATGCTGGAGACCGCCGAGCGGTTCACCGACCACGAGGGCGAGCCGGCGGTGCAGCAGTACCTGCTGCTCGTGGGCGCCCTGCGCACCCTCGCCCGCGGCGAGCACGCCCCGCACCTCGTCCTCGACGCCTTCCTGCTGCGCTCCCTCGCCGTCAACGGCTACGCCCCCACCTTCGGGGACTGCGCGAAGTGCGGCATGCCCGGGCCGAACCGGTTCTTCTCGGTCGCCTCCGGCGGAGCCGTCTGCGTCGACTGCCGGGTGCCCGGCAGCGTCGTACCCTCGCCGCAGACCCTGGAACTCCTGGGCGCACTGCTTACGGGAGACTGGGAGACCGCGGACGCGTGCGAGCCGCGGCATGTCAGGGAGGGGAGCGGGCTGGTGTCCGCGTATCTGCACTGGCATCTGGAACGCGGGCTGCGCTCGCTGCGTTACGTAGAGAAGTAAGCCGTAGAGGAGACGAGAAGCACATGGTCGTACGCGGGATCCTGGGACGCCAGCGCCGCGAGTACAAGGCACCGGAACCGCACCCGTCCGGCGCCCGCGCGCCGAAGCTGCCGGGCGAGCTGGTCCCGAACCATGTGGCGATCGTCATGGACGGGAACGGGCGGTGGGCGAAGGAGCGGGGCCTGCCGCGGACGGAAGGCCACAAGGTCGGCGCCGAGCGCGTCCTGGACGTGCTGCAGGGCGCCGTCGAGATGGGCGTGGGCAACATCTCCCTGTACGCCTTCTCCACCGAGAACTGGAAGCGCTCGCCCGACGAGGTCCGCTTCCTCATGAACTTCAACCGCGACTTCATCCGCAAGACCCGCGACACCCTCGACGAACTGGGCATCCGGGTGCGCTGGGTGGGCCGTATGCCCAAGCTGTGGAAGTCCGTCGCCAAGGAGCTCCAGGTCGCGCAGGAGCAGACCAAGGACAACGACAGGCTCACGCTGTACTTCTGCATGAACTACGGCGGGCGCGCGGAGATCGCCGACGCCGCGAAGGCCCTGGCGGAGGACGTGAAGGCGGGGCGTCTCGACCCCTCCAAGGTCACCGAGAAGACCCTCGCCAAGTACCTCTACTACCCGGACATGCCGGACGTGGACCTGTTCCTGCGGCCGAGCGGAGAGCAGCGCACCTCCAACTACCTGCTCTGGCAGAGCGCGTACGCCGAGATGGTCTTCCAGGACGTGCTGTGGCCGGACTTCGACCGGCGCGACCTGTGGCGGGCCTGCATGGAGTTCGCCTCGCGCGACCGCCGCTTCGGCGGCGCCGTTCCGAACGAGCAACTGCTCGCCATGGAGCGGGACATGCGGGGCGGTCCGGCCACCTCGTAGCCGCCGGGGGTTCACGAACATCCCGGGAGATCATCCCGCTGGCCGCCCTGATGGGCCTGCCGGGCAGCACCGAGCCGGCCGCACCGGACACCCCGTACACCTACGCCGACAACCCGTGGCGCGGCGCTGACGTCTCTCCCCTGGGCGCGAACATCCAGTGGGACGTCTTCCAGAAGGGCGACCACTACCTGGTCCGCATGCTCTACAACGAGCGGGAGACGGCTTTCAGGGCCGGCTGCCACCCGATCGCGAAGGGCAGCAAGTTCTACGACCTTGACGAACCGGAGCGCTGCTTCGGCCGAAGCTGATCACCGGGCGGCCGAAAAGCGCCTGTACTATCCCGCCTCATGGTCATGGACATGGGGCGGGACGCCGGACAGGGCGTGGTCGAGCTGGTGTATCAGCCGGTCGCGGGGGATTTCTCGGGGGCACTGCGGGAGCGCAAGCGGTTCAGCCGGGCGGGGAAGATACAGAGGTGGTCGGTCGGCTTCATAGCCGTAGCCCTCGTCATCGAGATCGCGGGTGCGCTCGCCGGGGGACACGTCAACTGGTTTCTGCTGATCTGGCTGCCGCTGTTCGCAGGACTCCTGCTCTTCATGCCGCAGTTGCAGGCCCGTACGGTCGTCAAGATCGCCGCTCGCAACGGCACGTACCGCGCGACGGTGACGGACGGCGGGCTGACGATGACGACCGACAACAGCACGACGTCGGTCAACTGGGCCGCGCAGCCCCGCTATCGGGAGACCAAGGACGCCTTCTTCACCTTCAGCGACGACAAGAACGCCACCTGCTTCACGGTCCTGCCCAAGCGCGGCCTGCGGAACCCCGGGGACGCGGACCGGCTGCGGGAGATCCTCGACCGCAACCTGACCCGCGTCTGAGCTTCAGTTCCCGGCGGAGGCGCAGTCGGCACAGGTGCCGAAGATCTCCACGGTGTGCGCCACGTTGACGTAGCCGTGCTCGGCGGCGATCGCCTCCGCCCACTTCTCCACTGCCGGTCCCTCCACCTCCACCGCCTTGCCGCACACACGGCAGACCAGGTGGTGGTGGTGTTCCCCGGTGGAGCAGCGGCGGTACACCGACTCGCCGTCGGAGGTGCGCAGGACGTCGACCTCGCCGGCGTCGGCGAGGTTCTGGAGGGTGCGGTAGACCGTGGTCAGGCCGACCGAGTCGCCCTTGTGCTTGAGCATGTCGTGGAGTTCCTGCGCGCTGCGGAACTCGTCGACCTCGTCGAGCGCCGCCGCCACAGCGGCACGCTGCCGGGTGGCGCGGCCCTTCACGGGCGGTCCAGCGGTCGTCACCGGTTGCCTCCTCCTACGTCTGCGCTTGCCGGGCCATTGTGCCAGCCCGGCCCGTGCGCGGTCAGACGCCGACCTTGTCCGTGGCCTCCCGGGTGGCCGGAATCGCGCACTCCGCGGGGTCGCCGGCGGGCTGTCCGGACGCTGCGGCGCGGGCGCGGCGGCGGGCCAGCGGGGCCGCCAGCGCGGTCAGCGCCATGAAGGTCGCGATGGTCAGCAGCACGATCGTCGCGCCGGGCGGCACGTCCTGGTAGTAGGACGTGACCGTGCCGCCGATGGTCACGGAGACCCCGATCGCCACCGCGATCGCGAAGGTCGCCGCGAAGCTGCGGCTCAACTGCTGTGCCGCCGCCACCGGCACCACCATCAGGGCGCTCACCAGCAGCAGGCCCACCACCCGCATCGCGACCGTCACCGTCACCGCCGCCGTGACGGCGGTGAGGAGGTTCAGGGCGCGCACCGGAAGGCCCGTCACCCGCGCGAACTCCTCGTCCTGGCTGACCGCGAAGAGCTGCCGGCGCAGACCGAGGGTGACCAGCACCACGAAGCCCGCGAGCAGGCAGATCGCCGTCACGTCCGACTGCGAGACGGTCGACAGCGAGCCGAAGAGGTACGAGGTCAGGTTGGCGTTGGAGCCGCCGGGCGCGAGGTTGATGAACATCACGCCGCCGGCCATACCGCCGTAGAAGAGCATCGCGAGGGCGATGTCGCCGCGGGTGCGGCCGTACCAGCGGATCAGCTCCATCAGGACCGCGCCGAGCACGGAGGTGAGGGTCGCCATCCAGACCGGGGAGGCGGAGAGCAGGAAGCCGAGGCCGACGCCGGTCATCGCCACATGGCCGATGCCGTCGCCCATCAGGGCCTGGCGGCGCTGCACGAGGTAGATGCCGATCGCCGGGGCGGTGATGCCGACGAGGACGGCGGCGAGCAGGGCCCGCTGCATGAAGGCGAAGTCGAGAAAGTCCATTACCGGTCCCTCAGCTCAGCAGGCCTGTGCGCACGGGCGTGTGCTCGTGGGGGTGTACGTGGTCGTGGCCGGGCAGGGCGTGCTGGCCGACGGCCCGCGGGGGTGGGCCGTCGTGCAGGACGCAGCCGTCGCGGAGCACCACCGCGCGGTCGATCAGGGGCTCCAGCGGCCCGAGTTCGTGCAGGACGAGCAGCACGGTCGTACCGGCCGCGACCTGCTCGCGCAGCGTCTGCGCGAGCACCTCCTGGCTGGCCAGGTCCACGCCCGCCATCGGCTCGTCCATGATCAGCAGTTCGGGTTCGGCGGCGAGCGCGCGGGCGATCAGCACGCGCTGGTGCTGGCCGCCGGAGAGGGCGTTCACCGAGTCCTTGGCCCTGTCGGCCATGCCGACCAGCTCCAGGGCCCGGCGTACGGCCGCGTGGTCCGCCTTGCGCAGCACACCGAAGCGGGCGCGGGACAGCCGCCCGGACGAGACGATCTCGGTGACGGTGGCGGGGACTCCGCCCGCGGCGGTCGTGCGCTGCGGGACGTACCCCACCCGAGCCCAGTCGCGGAACCGCCTGCGCTCCGTGCCGAACAGCGCGATCTCACCGGCGCTCACCGGCACCTGGCCGATGAGCGTGCGGATCGCGGTCGACTTGCCGGAGCCGTTGGCGCCGAGCAGCGCGACGACCTCGCCGTGTGCCACGGTGAGGTCGATTCCGCGCAGGACGGGGCGCGAGCCCAGATCGGCGCGGACCCCGCGCATCGCTATGACGGGCTCGATGCCGGGATCACCCAGTGCGCCCACGCCCATGTCGTCCTCCGTAAACGTCATTTGGATCCCAGGGCCGTCTGCAGCGCCTTGAGGTTGGCCTCCTGGACCGAGAAGTAGTCCTTGCCGCGGGACTTCGACGTGATGCCCTCGAGCGGGTCGAGGACGTCCGTCTTCAGTCCGGCGTCGGCGGCGATGGTCTTCGCGGTCTTGTCGCTGACGAGCGTCTCGTAGAACACGGTCGTGACGCCGTCGGCCTTCGCCATCTTCTCAAGGTCCTTCACCCGGGCCGCGCTCGGCTCGGACTCGGGGTCGAGGCCGTTGATGGCCTCCTCGGTCAGGCCGTAGCGCTCGGCGAGGTAGCCGAACGCGGCGTGTGTGGTGACGAACACCTTGGACTTCGAGCCCGAAAGGCCGTCCTTGAACCGGGTGTTGAGCGCGTCGAGCTTCTTGACCAGGGCCGCGGTGTTCTTCTTGTAGTCGGCCGCGTGGTCCGGGTCGGCCTTCTCGAAGGCCGCGCCGACCCCCTCGGCGACCTGGGCGTACCTCACCGGGTCGAGCCAGATGTGGGGGTCGAGGCCGGCCGGCTCCTCGTTCTTGGAGGTGTCGTGGGAGGCCGCGTGGCCGCCGACCTCGTTGCCGTGCTTCTCCAGCGAGGTGAGGGAGGCGGCGTCGATCTTCGTCCTGACCTCGGACTGGGTCACCGCGTCGTCGACGGCGGGCTGGAGGTTCTTGAGGTAGAGCACCGCGTCGGACTCCTGGAGCTGCGCGGTCTGCCGGGCGCTGATCTCCAGGTCGTGCGGCTCCTGGCCGGGCTGGGTCAGGTTGGTGACGTGCACATGGCTGCCGCCGATCTGCTCGGCGAGGAACTCCAGCGGATAGAACGACGCGACGACGTCGAACTTGTCCGTGTTGCCCGCGGCTGCGCTCTCGCCGGCGCAGGCGGAGAGGGTGGTGAGGCCGAGGGCGGTGACCGCGGCCGTGGCCGCGGTGGATATGAGGCGTCGTCGTACGTTCATGACAGTCATTTTCAACAAAGATGGAAACCGTTGTCAACAAACATCTGAGGGCAGACCGATTTGATTGAGGGGGAGCCCTCGCCGGTACCCTGAAGCATTCGCTCTGAAGCGTCTCGCTTCGTCGCCCGTCGTCGTAATGAAGAGAGCACCGTGGCCGCCGACAAGATCGACACCATCGTCAGCCTGAGCAAGCGCCGTGGCTTCGTATTCCCTTGCAGTGAGATCTACGGCGGCCAGCGCGCCGCCTGGGACTACGGGCCGCTGGGTGTCGAGTTCAAGGAGAACATCAAGCGCCAGTGGTGGCGCTACATGGTGACGTCGCGCGAGGACGTCGTCGGCATCGACTCGTCCGTGATCCTGGCCCCCGAGGTCTGGGTCGCCTCCGGCCACGTCGCCACTTTCACGGACCCGCTCACCGAGTGCACCTCCTGCCACAAGCGGTTCCGCGCGGACCACCTGGAGGAGGCCTACGAGGCCAAGCACAAGCGCCTCCCGGAGAACGGCCTGGCGGACGTGAACTGCCCGAACTGCGGTAACAAGGGCCAGTTCACCGAGCCCAAGCAGTTCTCGGGTCTGCTGTCGACGCACCTCGGCCCGACGCAGGACTCCGGCTCCGTCGCGTACCTGCGCCCGGAGACCGCGCAGGGCATCTTCACCAACTTCGCCCAGGTGCAGACCACCTCGCGCCGCAAGCCGCCGTTCGGCATCGCGCAGATGGGCAAGTCCTTCCGCAACGAGATCACGCCCGGCAACTTCATCTTCCGCACCCGCGAGTTCGAGCAGATGGAGATGGAGTTCTTCGTCAAGCCGGGCGAGGACGAGAAGTGGCAGGAGTACTGGATGGAGCAGCGCTGGAACTGGTACACGGGCCTGGGTCTCCGTGAGGAGAACATGCGCTGGTACGAGCACCCGGCGGAGAAGCTCTCCCACTACTCCAAGCGCACCGCCGACATCGAGTACCGCTTCCAGTTCGGCGGCAACGAGTGGGGTGAGCTGGAGGGCGTGGCCAACCGCACCGACTACGACCTCTCCTCGCACTCCAAGGCCTCCGGCCAGGACCTCTCCTACTTCGACCAGGAGGCCGGCGAGCGCTGGACGCCGTTCGTCATCGAGCCCGCGGCCGGTGTCGGCCGTGCGCTGCTCGCCTTCCTCCTCGACGCCTACGTCGAGGACGAGGCCCCCAACGCCAAGGGCAAGATGGAGAAGCGCACGGTGCTGCGCCTCGACCACCGCCTGGCGCCGGTGAAGGTCGCGGTGCTGCCGCTGTCCCGCAACCCCGAGCTGTCCCCGAAGGCCAAGGGCCTCGCCCAGGCGCTGCGCCAGAACTGGAACATCGACTTCGACGACGCGGGCGCCATCGGCCGCCGTTACCGTCGCCAGGACGAGATCGGTACGCCGTACTGCGTGACGGTCGACTTCGACACGCTGGACGACAACGCGGTGACGGTGCGTGAGCGTGACTCCATGAAGCAGGAACGCGTGTCGCTGGACCAGATCGAGGGCTACCTGGCCGGGCGGCTCGTCGGCGCCTAGGTTCCTGGGGGCTGCCGCCCCCGGACCCCCGCTTCGGCCCTCAAGGGGCCCCGTCCTCAAATGCCGGACGGGCTGGAACAAGATCCGTGGTGGCCCCCGATACAGGCCTAGAATTGGCCCTGTATCGGGGGCCGTTGCGTTACCAGGCTGGCCCCATGAGCCTCGCCTTTCTCCTCAGCACCCTTGTCGTGGTGGCCACGCCCGGCACCGGTGTCGTCTACACCCTCGCCGCCGGTCTGTCCCGCGGCCGTCGCGCGAGCGTCGTCGCGGCCTTCGCCTGCACGCTCGGGATCGTGCCGCATGTGCTGGCCACCGTCACCGGACTCGCCGCGCTGCTCGACGCGAGCGCGGACGCCTTCCAGATCCTCAAGTACGCCGGTGTCGTCTACCTCCTCTTCATGGCGTGGGCGATGGTGCGGGACAAGGAGGCGATCGTGGTGGAGGAGGACGCCCCGAGTTCGGCGGGCCGGGTGATCCTCCGGGGTGTGCTCATCAACATCCTCAACCCGAAGCTGACGATCTCTTCTTCGCGTTCCTGCCGCAGTTCGTGGACCCGGCCGAACCGCGTGCGCTGCCGCGGATGCTGGGGCTGAGCGGCGTGTTCATGCTGGCGACGTTCGTCGTCTTCGCCGGGTACGGGGTCCTCGCCGCGTCGGTCCGGGGTCATGTCATCTCGCGGCCGCGGGTGATGGCGTGGCTGCGGCGGGGGTTCGCCGGGTCGTTCGTGGCGCTCGGCGCGAAGCTCGCGCTGAGCGCCCCGCGATAGAGCAGCCCAATGACGGCTGACAGTCCAATGACGGATGGCGGCCCAGTGGCGGCTGACAGCCCAGTGACGGATGGCAGCCCAATGACAGATGACAGGTGACAGATATTGAAATCTGTCACCTGTCATGTCAGAGTGGGGGCATGACGATGCGAACCCGATCCCTCGGAACCACCGGCCCCCAGGTCTCCGCCCTCGGCCTCGGCTGCATGGGCATGTCCGGCATGTACGGCGAGGCGGACCGCGCCGAGTCCATCGCCACCATCCACGCGGCCCTGGAAGCCGGCGTGACCCTGCTCGACACCGGCGACTTCTACGGCATGGGCCACAACGAGCTGCTGATCAGTGAGGCCCTGCGCACCGCCCCGGCCGCCCTGCGGGAGAACGCGCTGCTCAGCGTGAAGTTCGGCGCCCAGCGCGGCCCGGACGGCGAGTGGTACGGCTTCGACGGCAGCCCGGCCGCCGTGAAGACCTCCGCCGCGTACTCCCTCCAGCGCCTCGGCGTCGACCACATCGACGTCTACCGTCCCGCCCGGCTCGACCCGGACGTGCCGATCGAGGAGACCGTCGGCGCGATCGCGGAACTGGTGGAGAAGGGGTACGTCCGCCACATCGGCCTCAGCGAGGTCGGCGCGGACACCATCCGCCGGGCCGCCGCCACCGCCCCGATCGCCGACCTCCAGATCGAGTACGCACTCATCTCGCGCGGCCCCGAGCAGGAGATCCTGCCCACCCTGCGCGAACTGGGCATCGCGGTCACCGCGTACGGCGTGCTCTCCCGCGGGCTGATCTCCGGCCATGTCACGGCCGGCAAGGAGTACGCGGCGACCGACTTCCGTGCCCACTCGCCCCGCTTCCAGGGCGACAACCTCCAGCACAACCTCACCCTGGTCGAGTCGCTGCGCAAGATCGCCGAGCAGAAGGGCGTGTCCGTCGCGCAGATCGCCATCGCCTGGGTGCTGTCGCGGGGTGAGGACATCGTGCCGCTGGTCGGCGCCCGCACCCGTGAGCGGCTCGGCGAGGCGCTGGGCGCGGTGGACGTGACCCTGGACGCGGCCGACCTCGCCGCCATCGAGGCCGCAGTACCGGCGGACGCGGCAGCCGGCGAGCGGTACGCACCCGCCCAGATGGCCATGCTCGACAGCGAGCGCTGATCACGGTGCCGGGTACCGTCTAGGCATGCCTGCGACCAGCGAGACCCTGACCGCCGAGCGCATCCTCGAAGCGACCGAGGAGGTGCTGCGCCGCCACGGCCCGGCCAAGGCCACCGTGGTCGACGTGGCCCGCGCGCTCGGCGTCAGCCACGGCAGCGTCTACCGCCACTTCCGTACGAAGGCGGCGCTGCGGGAGGCGGTGACGAAGCGCTGGCTGGACCGTACGACTCTGGTGCTGGCCGGCATCGCCGCGGACGCTGAGCGGGACCCGGAGGCCCGGGTGCGCGAGTGGCTCGCGGCGCTCTTCGCGGCCAAGCGCCGCAAGGCGGGCGGGGACCCCGAACTGTTCGCCACGTACTCGGTCCTGGCCGGCGAGACGGGCGAGGTGGTCAGCGCCCATGTCGCCGAGCTGGCCGGCCAGTTGACCGAGATCGTGCGGGCGGGCGCCGAAGCGGGCACCTTCGCCGTCGCGGACCCGGAAACCGCCGCCCGCGCACTCTTCCACGCCACCGGGCGCTTCCACGACCCGGGTTACGCCAAGGAGTGGGAACGGCCGGGGGCGGAGGGGGAGTTCGAGGCGGTGGTGGATCTGCTGGTGCGGGGGCTGCGGCGCTAGGAGCCGCGGGATACGCCCTGCCCTGACCGGTCGTCGATCGCCTGCGGGTTCGCTGTGGCTGGTCGCGCAGTTCCCCGCGCGCCTTACGGGGCGCTCCTGGATCGCGTCGAGCTCCAGCGGGTCCCCTTCAGCGGCCCGCCACCGCCCAGAAGTCCCGCATCACCCGCGTCGGGGTGGGGTTAGCCATGGCGACCTGGGTGAGCAGGATGGCCACTGTTCCCGTGGTGGGGGTGATGTGGGCCGTCGTGCCGGTGCCGCCGACCCAGCCGTAGCGGCCGGGGACGTTCCACGGGTCGGACGGGGTGACGTCGACCTGGCCGCCGTAGCCCCAGCCCTGGCCCTCCAGGAAGAGGGGGACGGCGTCCCGCTGCTCGGCCGTGAGGTGGTTGGTCGTCATCCGGCTGACCGAGGTGGGGGAGAGGAGCCGGTGGCCGTCGGGGCCGGTGCCGGCGTTCAGGAGCAGACGGGCGAAGGCGAGCCAGTCGTCGGCCGTGGAGGCGAGGCCCCCGCCGCCGGAGTGGAAGCGCGGGACGCTGCTCCAGACGCCGTCCGGGGTGTCCGCGAGGTGCAGGGTGCCGTCCGCGGCCGGGGAGTAGGACGACGTGAAGCGGTGCCGTTTCGACGACGGGACCTCGAACGCGGTGTCCCGCATGCCCAGCGGTTCGAAGATCCGTTCCGCGAGGAAGCCGGGGAAGGTACGGCCCGACGCCCGGGCGATCAGGATGCCCTGCAGATCGGACGAGGTGCCGTAGAGCCAGGCCTCGCCAGGATGGTGGAGCATCGGCACCTGCGCGAGGAGGCGCAGCCAGGTGTCGTGGTCCGGCCAGTCCTGGAGGTTCCTGCCGTCCTTCTGCACCGTGAACAGGGACTGCACGGCCGGGAGCGAGAAGTCGGCAGGGAAGCCCCAGCCGGTGCGGGAGCTGAGCAGGTCCTCGACCGTGATCGGGCGGGCCGCCGGGACCACGTCGTCCACGGGGGCGTCAGGGGTGCGTACCACCTGCGGCTTCGCCAGCTCCGGCAGCCACTCCTCCACCGGTGAACCCAGCCCGAGCAGCCCGTCCTCGACCAGCATCAGGACCGCCGCCGCCGTGATCGGCTTGGTGATGGAGGCGATACGGAAGAGGGAGTCCCGGGCCATCGGGGCGGTGCCGTCGGTGTCCACCGAGCCGACGGTCACCACCTCGACGTCGTCGCCGCGGGCCACCAGGGCGACGGCGCCCGGAACGGTTCCGTCGTCGACGTGCCGGCGCAGGGTGTCGTGGAGAGTGCTCATCGGTCGGCCTTCCGGTCGGGGCGGTCGTCCTGAGTACGACTTCCGGGGCGGCGGAAAGTCATCGGGCCGCCGGTCCCGGGAGCCTCACGCGTCCGACGCCCCCGACGGATCCACCGTCGCCTGGTGCTCCTCCGCGAGATGCTCCTCCGCCTTCAGCCAGGGCAGGAACTGCGCACCCTTGCGCCAGCCGCACGTGTCACATCTGATCATGCGCTGCGCGCCCTTGCGCTGCACTCGGACGACGTGCTCGCGCCCGTGCTGGTCCCAGCGGCTCACCTTGCTCGTGTTGATCTCCAGCATGATGTCTCGCCTCCGGCACAGGAGTGTGCAGCAAGACCAACATCAACAGGGACTTCCGCACGGCGAGTTGACCAAGCCGTAGCCGATTCCACACAGGATCGCGCGCGGTCGTCAGCCGATGGTGCGCGGCAGGCGCAGGCTCAGCAGGCCGGTCAGGGCCACACAGCCCAGCTGGGTCAGCAGCGTGGTGACCAGGGCGTCCCGCATGCCCATCCCCGGGACCAGGGACAGGAAGAGGGTGCCGAGGGCCGCCACCCCGAGGGCCAGGGACGACTGCTGGGTCGTCATCATCACGCCGCTGCCGACACCGGCCCTCGCGGGCTCCACCTCGGACAGCACGACCCGGAAGACGATGGGGAGTTGGAGCGCCTGGCCGGCGCCGGCGAGGGCCGCTCCGGGGAGCAGTTCGACGAAGCCGAGGTCCGGCCAGGACCGCCAGGCGGCCAGCGCCATCAGGCCGACGCCCGCCCCCTGGATCACCGCACCGGCGGTCACCACCCGGGTGCCGTACCGCGCGACCAGCCGTGGCCCGGCGAGCGAGACGAAGAAGAAGACGACGGCCATGGGCGCGAGCGCCAGCCCCGCCGGGACCGGCCCCAGCCCCGCACCCCGCTGCAACGCCACCGCGATGACGAACATGAAGCCGCTGAAGCCGACACCGAACGGCACGATCATGACCAGTCCCCGGCGCAGCGAGGTGAGCGCGAACAGACTGGGCGGGACCAGCGGCGTACGGCCCCGGCGGTCCGCCCGCCGCTCCACCGCGTAGAACGCCGCCGCGACGAACGGGAACGCCGCCAGCGACAGCCATGTCCACAGCGGCCAGCCCGCCGAACGGCCCTCGGTGAGCGGGGCCAGCAGCGCGAGGAGGGTGGCGGTGAGCAGGACGGTGCCGGGGCCGTCCACCGGCTCCGGATGCTGGGAGCGGGTCTCCGGGACGGCACGGGCGGCGAGGACCAGGCCGGCGATCACCACGGGCACGTTCACCAGGAACACCGAGCGCCAGCCGGTGCCGGCTATGTCGGCGGCGACCAGGACCCCGCCGAGGATCTGCCCGGCCACCATGGACAGCCCGGCCGTGGCGCCGTACAGGCCCATGGCCTTCGCCCGCCGCTGTCCCGAGGTCGCCGCCTGGATGGTGGCGAGGACCTGAGGCAGCATCGCGGCGGACGCGGCGCCCTGCGCGACCCGCGCCGCGACCAGGGCCCAGGCGCTGGGCGCGAGGCCGCAGGCCAGCGAGGTCAGCCCGAAGGCCGCCACCCCGCCGAGGAAGAGCCGCCGACGCCCGAACAGGTCGCCCAGCCGTCCGCCGAGGACGAGCAGGACGGCGTACGCGAGCCCGTACCCCGCGACGACGAGTTCGAGAACGGCCTCACTCGCGTGCAGATCCCTGCCGATGGTCGGCAGAGCGACGTTGACGATGAAGAAGTCGATGAGAGGAAGTGCCGCTGCCAGCAGCACGGTGAAGAGTCCGAGGCCGCCGAGCGAGGGTGGCGCGGCCGGCGGTCGGACGGTGCGTGGAGCGATGGTTTCGGTCACGCCTTCGAGCCTGCGCCCGCTCCCAGGCTGGTACCAGAGTCTCCTTATCCTGGTAGAAGAACCACCTGGAAACAGGGTCCGGAGCGCGGCAGGCTGGAGGCATGGCGACGATGGCTCAAGTGACGACCCAGGAGACGGCGACCCGACCCTCGCACGGCACGGGCGCCGAGGTACGGCGCCTTGAGCTGGCGGCTTTCCTGCGCAGCCGCCGCGAGCGCATCACCCCGGAGGAGGTGGGGCTGCCGCGCGGCCGCCGGCGCCGCACGCCCGGTCTGCGCCGTGAGGAGGTCGCCCAGCTCTCCGCTGTCGGCGTCACCTGGTACACCTGGCTCGAACAGGGCCGTGACATCCAGGTCTCCGTCCAGGTCCTCGATGCCCTGGCCCGCAGCCTGATGCTCGACGCCACAGAGCGCGCCCACCTGTTCCAGCTGTCCGGCGCGGTGGACCCGACACCGGCTCTGACCTGCCCGTCGGTGACGCCCGCCCTGCGGGCCATGCTGGAGCAACTGGAGCCGTACCCCGCGAGCATCCAGAACAGCCGGTACGACATCCTCGCCCACAACCGCACGCTCGGCCTGCTGCTGTGCGACCTGGAGGCGGTACCGCCCGAGGACCGCAACTGCATCCTGCTGTCCTACACCAACGACGACTGGCGCAACTCGATCGTGCACCTGGAGGACACCCGCCGCCTGATGGCCGCCCGCCTCCGTGCCGCCATGGCCGGCCATCTCACCGAGCCCGCCTGGAAGATGCTCCTCAAACGGCTGCGCGAGTACCCGGACTTCTGCGAGGCCTGGGAGCGCCACGAGGTCGTCGTCGCCCACAGCAAACGCAAGGAGTTCCTCAACCGCCTGGTGGGCCGAGTGGTCGTGGACCAGTCCGAACTCTGGCTGGGCCCGGAGTTGGGGTCGCGCATGGTGACGTATGTCCCGGCGGACGAAGAGTCGAGGGGGCGCATGGAGAGGCTGCACGAAATTGCGCTCGAGAAGGGCGCTTCTCAACCGGCCTGAGTGCGGCGGCTTCGAAGGGCCGCGGGGCTGTGTCGGTCTGCGGCTCCGCCGCGTGGGCGCGACCAGCCCCCACCCACCGCACCCGCCAAGCTACGCACGAACGCCCGCGGCTTGGCGCACCTCCGCAGAGTCGTCCAACTGCTCAGCCGTCCGCTCGGCAGTCCCCCGAGCCCACCTCCCACTGGTCAGCGCCCCAAGAACCAGCACCGCCACCCCACACCCGGTGAGAATCCACCACCCCGGCACGGAGGCCGAGACGAACACGTCCTTGTACGACGACGCTCCGACCCCGGAAGCCAACACCGCCCCCACGACCGCGACCCCCAGCGTCTGCCCGAGTTGCCGGCTCGTGGAGGCGACCGCGGCGGCAACGCCCGCCTGACTGCGCGGCATGCCCGACACCGCCGTGTTGGTGATCGGCGCGTTCACGAACCCGAACCCGATTCCGAACAGCAGGTACGCGACGAACAGCGTGACGTTCGACGTCTCGGCCTCGAACCCGGCGAACAGCACCGCGCTCGCCGTGATCGCGGTGCCGGCGACGAGGAGCGGCAGCCGCGGCCCCCTGCTCCCCACCAGCCGCCCGGACAGGGGCGCGCACAGGAACGTCGGCACCGCCATCGGCAGCATCCACAGCCCCGCGTGCAGGGCGTCGTACCCGCGCACGTTCTGCAGATACAGCGTCGACAGGAACAGGAACCCGCCGAGGGCGGCGAACGCGCTGATCGCGATCACCGTCGCCCCACTGAACGGCACCGAACGGAAGAACCGCAGGTCGATCAGGGGTTCGGTGCGACGGGGCTCGTACCAGAGCAGGCCCGCCAGTGCGGCCACTGCGACCGCGACGAAGGGGAGCACGAAGGCCGCGCCGGAGTTCGGGGCCTCGATGATCGCGTACGTCAGGGAGCCGAACAGGGCGATCACCAGGAGCTGGCCGACCGGGTCGGGGCGGCGGGCCTTGGGGGCGCGGGACTCGGGGACGTAGCGGAGGGTGAGCAGCAGGGCCGCGAGACCCACCGGCAGGTTGACCCAGAAGATCGAGCGCCAGCCGACCGACTCCACCAGCAGCCCGCCGGCCAGCGGCCCCGCGGCCATGGAGATGCCGACCACGCCTCCCCAGACGCCGATAGCCCGGGCGCGCTCGGCCGGGGCCGTGAAGGTGTTGGTGATGATCGACATGGCGACCGGGTTGAGCATCGAGCCGCCGACCGCCTGGATCATGCGGAAGGCGATGAGCGAGTCGAGGTTCGGGGCCAGGGAGCACAGCAGCGAGCCGGCCGTGAAGACGATCAGGCCCGCCATGAAGATGCGCTTGCGGCCGATGCGGTCGGCCGTGGAGCCGGCGAGCATCAGCAGCGAGGCCAGGACCAGTGTGTACGCGTCGATGGTCCACTGCAGGCCGGCCGTGCTCGCGTGCAGCTCCCGCTGCATCGACGGCAGGGCCACGTTCAGGGCGGTGACGTCGAGGCTCACGATCAGCAGGCTCATACAGCAGATAGCCAGGACGAGGAGACGTCGACGAGGGCTGAGCTCGGGCATGCGCTTCACTCTACGCCGACTTCGATAGTGCGTCTAACTAATAGTGCTGCTAACTAATGGCAGCTACATGATCACTGCCGATGCGCGACAATGGGCCAATGCCCACGCCCGTGTCCCCCTTGCAGATCGGCCCGCACACCGTCGAGCCGCCCGTCGTCCTGGCCCCGATGGCCGGGATCACCAACGCGCCCTTCCGCACCCTGTGCAGGGAGTTCAGCGGCGGCAAGGGCCTGTTCGTGAGCGAGATGATCACGACCCGGGCGCTGGTCGAGCGCAACGAGAAGACCATGCAGCTGATCCACTTCGACGCGAGTGAGAAGCCGCGCTCCATCCAGTTGTACGGCGTCGACCCGGCGACCGTCGGCAAGGCCGTCCGTATGATCGCGGAGGAGGACCTCGCCGACCACATCGACCTGAACTTCGGCTGCCCGGTCCCGAAGGTGACGCGCAAGGGCGGCGGCTCGGCCCTCCCCTACAAGCGCAACCTGCTCCGCGCCATCCTGCGCGAGGCGGTCTCCGGCGCGGGCGACCTCCCGGTCACCATGAAGATGCGCAAGGGCATCGACGCCGACCACATCACCTACCTCGACGCCGGCCGCATCGCCGTCGAGGAGGGCGTGACGGCCATCGCCCTGCACGGCCGCACCGCCGCCCAGCACTACGGCGGCACGGCGGACTGGGACGCCATCGCGCGCCTCAAGGAGCACGTGCCGGAGATCCCCGTCCTCGGCAACGGCGACATCTGGTCGGCCGAGGACGCGCTGCGGATGGTGCGCGAGACGGGGTGCGACGGGGTGGTCGTCGGCCGTGGCTGCCTGGGCCGGCCCTGGCTGTTCGCGGACCTGGTGGCGGCCTTCGAGGGGCGCACGGAGGACATCGCGCGTCCCTCCCTGCGTGAGGTCGCCGACGTCATGGTCCGCCACGCCACGCTTCTCGGCGAGTGGATCGAAAATGGAGGGGCGGCCCGGAGGGCCACTGATGAGGGTGGTGGTGGGAGACGGGCGGGCGAGTCCAAGGGCGTCGTGGACTTCCGCAAGCACGTCGCCTGGTATCTGAAGGGCTTCGCGGTCGGCAGCGAGATGCGCAAGCGCCTTGCGATCACGTCCTCCCTGGCCGAACTCCGCGCCGGGCTCGACGAGTTGGACCTCGACCAGCCCTGGCCCACCGGCGCCGACGGCCCCCGCGGCCGCACCTCCGGCAACAACCGGGTGGTCCTGCCGGACGGCTGGCTGAAGGACCCGTACGACTGCGCGGGGATCGGCGAGGACGCGGAGCTGGACACGTCCGGCGGCTGAGACTCCCCGCCTCCTCAGTCCTTCTTCGGGTGCGGGGTCGAGCCGTATGCCGTCAGGAACCTGTCGCGGAACGCGCTCATCTTCCACACCGGGGCGTTGTGCGCCGGGCGCAGGCCGTCCGACCAGCCCCAGCTGTCGATCTTGTCGAGGACCTTGGGGTCCTTGGCGACGATCGAGATCGGCACGTCACGGCTGGCGTGGTTGCCGCTGACGCGGGCGATGGGCTGGTGGTCGCCGAGGAAGACCAGAACGGTGTTGTCGTTGCCGTAGCGCTCCAGCCACTGCGTGAGGGCGGTCACCGAGTACTGGACCGACTTGCCGTACTCCGCCTGGGACCTGGGCGAGCTGGCGATGATGTCCGACGGCTTGTTGCCGGCCTTGTGGATGGCGTTGAAGACCGAGCCGTCACCGAGGTCGTCCCAGGGGACCATCTTGGGGATCGGCGCCCACGGCTGGTGGCTGGAGGTCAGGATGACCAGCGACATCAGCGGTTTGCTGCGCTTCCTGCTGTGCTCCAGGTTCTGGAACTGCTGGAGCGCGTACTGGTCCGGCATCGTCGACCAGCTGAACTTCGGGCCCTTGTAGCCCATCTGGAAAGCGTTGCGGTAGGAGTCGAGGCCGTAGAACTTCGACTCCGGCCAGCTCTTCTGGACGCCCGGCATGATGCCGACCGTGTCCCAGTCGCCCGTCTTCTTGAACGCCTCGGTGAGGCTCATGTGGTCGCTGGCCATGAGCGTGCGGTAGCGCTGCTGGTTGCTGATCCACAGGCCCGACATGGTGGTGGAGTGACCGAGCCAGCTGCTGCCGCCGTAGGTCGCCGAGGTCAGCCAGCCGCTCCTGGCGTGGAAGCCCGCCTTCGCGAGCGCCTTGGTGCGGGCGTCGAGCGTCGCGTCGACACCGGGCGCCTCCACCGGGTCCTCGATCGCGCTGCGGCCGTAGCTCTCGATGAACGTGAAGATCATGTCCTTGCCGCGCAGGTCCGGCACCAGCTGGCCGGGCGGTGTGTTCCCGAACGCGTCGACCTTGGCGACCTTCTGGAACTCCGCCTCGTCCCGCAGGGTGTCCCGCACCCGGGCCGCCTGGATCGCCACCGCCCCGGCGGTGCGGTCGGAGGCGATCGGTACGCCCATGATCTGCAGGCCGAGCGCCGAACACAGCACCCAGACCGTCGTGGCGCCCAGGGTCGCCCTCGTCGCCACCTGCTTGTGGAGCGCCAGCAGATTGCTGAGCCGGACCATCGCGAGCGCCATCAGGCTCAGCGCGAGGAGGACCAGGACGACGGCACCGACCGTGGCACCGATCGCCACGGCCCTGCCCATCGAGTCCTGGATGTACGACTGCGCGTCGGGGAGCAACTCCCAGTCGAGGACGAGGTTGAAGGGCCGGCCGAGATACTCGTTGAACCCCATGTCCAGGAAGTTCACGATCGTCATCGCGCCCAGCGCCACCCCGGACAGCACCGCCACCACCAGCCGCGGCCTGCGCGGCAGCGCGAGCGCGACGGCGGCCCCGATGATCGCCTCCACCGGTATGCGCAGGAACCGGTCGGTGTGCAGCGCGGTCATCCGGTTCGGCAGCAGGAGCGCGCCGAGGACGAGCACGGCGGCGAGGCCCGTGATCGTCCACCGGATGTTGCGTACGGCTGCGGGGTGCCGTTCCCGCCGCGCGGCGAGCCGCGCGCGCAGCGTGACGCGGGCAGGCGCCGCCTGCTCCGATGCTTCCGGCTCGACCTCGGGTGTTGTGCCCTCTGTGACGTTCTCGACGGTGTCCGGCTGCACCCGAAGGTCCTTCCGCGCATGGCCCGTGACAAGGCGGCGGGCCACGCTGGGGAGGCAACGCGGATCGGTTTCAGGACCCGCTCGGCCCGCCGCCATTCCGTACGGGCTGCCGCACACCCCTGTTCAGGGGCGTGAGGCAAACACCGGGCAAATGCCTGGTCAACGGCGCGCGGTCACGGCTTTTGTCTTCAGGGGCGCGGGGGCTGTGTCGATGTGCGGCTCCGCCGCGTGGGCGCGATCATCCCCCTCGGACCCGCACCTGCCACACAACCGACCGAACCGAGCCCTTACGCGCCCCCCACGGCAGTGAGCAGCGCCAGCGGCGCCGCCGCAGACCGAGACTCCCGCACACACGCATGCGGATACGGCACAGGCTCCGCATGAGTGTCCCGCCCGTACCCGGCAATGACTTCCGGAAGTCGATGCCCGGCTGCCGTCGCCGCGTCCACCAGCCCACGCGCCACCTCCCGAGCCTCGTCATGCAGCCCGTACCGAGCCAGCCCGAGCGCGATCAGCGCGTTGTCGTGCGGCCACACCGAACCCCGGTGGTACGACAGCGGGTGATACGCCGCCTGGCCCGCGGCCACCGTGCGCACACCCCACCCGGAGAAGAAGTCGGGCTCCAGCAACCGCCGGCCCACCGACTCCCCGTACTCCTTGTCCAGCAGGCCGGACCACAGCAGATGTCCGGCGTCCGACGCCAACGCGTCCACCTGCCTGCCCTCGCCGTCCAGGGCCAGCGCCGGGAAGGACCGGTCCGCCATCCAGAAGTCCCGCTGGAAACGATCCCGCAGATCACCGGCCGCCTGCTCCAGCAGCGCCGCGTACACCTCGTCCGCCCAGACGGTGCGCGCGACCCAGGCCGTCCGGCGCAGTGCGTCGTAGGCGTAGCCCTGGGCGCCGGCCGCCATCACGGCCCCGCTCGCCCGTGCTCCGTCGGCGGAGCAGATCGCGCCGGGGGAGTCCTTCCAGTTCTGGTTGGCGAGGCCGCCCTGGTCGGCCCGGTAGACCAGGTAGCCGCGGGAGGTGAGCCCGCCGTGATCCAGCATCCAGCCGATCGCGGCGCGGGCGTGGGGTTCGAGGCGGCGGGCGAGCGCCAGGTCCCCGGTCTGCTCGACGTACGCACCCAGCAGTACGAGGAACAGCGGTGTGGCATCCACGGAGCCGTAGTAACGCCCGAACGGCACCTGCCCGAAGTGCGCCAGCTCCCCGTGCCGTACCTCGTGCACGATCTTGCCGGGCTGGGACACCGAGTCCGCGCCGGTCTCGGTCGCCTGGGTGGCGGCGAGGGCGGGCAGCGTGGCGGCGGCGAGCTGCGGGCGGAAGGGGAGGGCGAAGAGGGAGGTGAGCAGTGCGTCGCGGCCCAGCAGCGTCAGGAACCAGGGGGCCCCGGCGGCCGGTACGTGCAGTTCCTCGCCGTCCGGGCCGGTCGCGGTGACCTGGAGCGAGGCCAGGTCCGCGAGTCCGCGGGCACAGGCCGCCGCCAGCTCGGGCCAGCCGGTCGGGAAGGGCACACCCTCCGCGAACTCGCCTTCCAGGGCGAGGAGTCGGGCGCCGGCGGCGGCAGGCGAGTCGGGGACACGCGGGGGCCGCACCGCTCCGTGCGGATGGGCCGCCACCCGCAGCGCCAGTTCGGCCGTGCCGTGCGGCTCCAGTTCGAGCGTCCAGACGAGGCGCCGGGCGCCCGTGCCCGTCTCCTCGACGCCGTCCGGGGCGGGCTCGGCCGTCACCGTCGTACCGGAACGCCATTCACGGCGCTGGTAGGTGAACTCGACGCCGTCGTCGAGGATCTGGCGGGAACGGGTGGCGCCGATCTTGGTGTAGGTGCGGTGGTCGGAGCGCAGCTCGAACTGGTCGGTGAAGTCGGCGTCCGCGGTGAGGGCGAGGCGGATCGTCGTCGGCACCGGGCGGTTGCTGGTGACCCGCAGGGACTCGACGAACGCGCTGTCGCCGACGGCCTGCTCGCGGAAGATCGTGTACGCGGGCGGCTCCTGGCGTCCGCCGCGCGGGACGAGGACACAGCGCGCCGTGTCCCCGTCGGCGACGGGTGTGAGAGCCTCCGGCACCGCGCCGTCGACCGTCAGCTGCCAGCGGCTCAGATGCCGGGCGTCCCGAACGAACAACCCGTCCGGGGAGCCCGACCCCCGCACGCCGCTGATGTCCCCGCCGTCGCCGACGGCCGCGAACGTTCCGCCGTGCACGAGCAGATGATGCCGGTCCGTCATGCCCGGTCGCCTCCCCTGACTTCCTTGTCGCTCCTGTCGAGGTCACTTCCGTCGCAGCCACTTGCCTCGCGGCCGGTGCTGCCGAAGTCACTTCTGTCGAACGTGCCGATGCCCGTACGGGACACGCCGTGCCCGGGGCGCTCATGGAGCAGATCCAGCGCCAGGGCGGCGGTCCAGCTGAACCCGGTCGCGCCGCACGCCTCGCCGGTGAACGGGTCCACGTACTCCGCGAACCCGGACGTGCCGGCGATGTCCAGGACGGCCTCCCGCAGCGCGTCGGCCCGCGACTGCTCGCCGTGCGTGCGCAGCCCGCGCTCCAGCAGCCAGCTCATGTTGAACCAGGCCGGGCCCCGCCAGTAGCGGTGCGGGTCGAAGGCCTCGCCGAGGAGGTCGTAGGAGGGGGCCAGGCGGGTCGTGCCGCCGAGGCCGAAGTGCGGGCCGCCGGCCGTGCGGACGAGGGCGGCGGCCGTCTCGCGCGGGAGCGTGGGAAGAAGGAGGGGGACGAGGCCCGAGACGCTCCGCTCCGGGATCAGCTGCCCGACGCGCACGTCCCGGCAGAAGAACATCCCCTCCGCCGGGTCCCACAGCCGGTCGAGCAGCGCGCTCGTCAGCCGCTCCGCGCGCGCGTGGCGGGCCGTGCCCGTCGCGCCCAGCTCGTGCGCGATCCGGGCCAGGGCGTGCTCGGAGGCGATCAGCAGGGCGTTGAAGGCGGGGTCCTCGACGGCGAAGTCCCCGGGCGCGTCGGCGTAACCGCGATCCCGGTAGTCCGTCGCCAGCCGCACGTACCGCCCGTAGTCCAGATCCGTCGGCCGGTCCTCGGCGGCCCCGTGGTCGAGGTCGGCGCGCCGGAAGGAGCGGGCCGGGGCGGGGGTGACGCGGGCGAGCGGCGCGTCCCAGCAGGGGCTGTTGTCCATGCCCTGTTCCCAGGGGTGCACGACGGACGCCAGGCCGCCCCCGCCGAGGTCCCGCCGGTGCAGCAGATAGCGGTGCCAGGCGGCCAGCTTGGGATACATCCGGGTGAGGAAGCCGCGCGCACGGGACAGCCCGGGGTCGGCGCAGTGCACCAGCCAGACGGCGAGCGCGTGCACCGGTGGCTGCACGATGCCGGAGGTCTGTACGGTGCGCGGGGCGCCCGCAGCACGCCCCGCGGTCGAGGAGCGCCAGAAGTCCGGGCTCGGGAAGTACGCGTCGAGCGGTACGGAGGGGTTGAAGACGATGTGCGGGACGCGCCCGTCCTCCCACTGGGCCGCCAGCAGCGTCTCCAGCTCCGTCTGCGCCCGTAACGGCGACAGGTGCCTGAGGCCGATCGCGACGAAGGCCGAGTCCCAGGACCACTGGTGGGGATACAGGCTGCGCGAGGGGACCGTGGACGCTCCCGTCCAGTTGTCCTCCAGCACCCGGGCGGCCCTGACGTGCAGCGAACCCGGCACGGGGGGCGGATCGTATGCAATGGGGTGCTGTGCGGCACGGCTGGTGAGTTGGGCGGTGCGATCCACTCGGGGCTCCCCGAAAGACGTGCGCTCGACCGGTTCGGTCGCGGCTACCGTAGAGTTACGTCTATTTAACACGCAAAACCCAGGATGTAATGCAAGCTTGAGAAACACAAGGGGGTGCGCATGACCGGACGGAGCCAGGCCAGCGCCGGAGATCTGCTCGAACTGGTACGAAGCGGGCGTGCGACCACGCGCGGCGCGCTCCAGCAGGCCACCGGACTGTCCCGCGCCACCGTCGGCCAGCGCCTCGACCGGCTCTTCCGTGCGGGCTGGCTGCGCGAGGGCGCCGGCGGCCCGGTCGACTCGCCCCTCGGCGGCCGCCCCTCCATCACCCTGGAGTTCGACGACGAGCACGCGGTGGTCCTCGCCGCCGACCTCGACACCCGCCACGCCCGCGCCGCCGTCCTCACCCTGACCGGCGAGATGCTCGCCGAGCACGCCGGCACGCTCGTCGTCGAGGACGGCCCGGACGCCGTACTCGGTGAACTCGGGCACTGGTTCGCGGAGTTGCTGGAGAAGGCCGGGCGCCGGGCGGAATCGGTCTGCGGGATCGGACTGGCGGTACCGGGGCCCGTCGACAGCGAGACCGGGCGGGTCGTGCAGCCGCCGATGATGCCGGGCTGGGACGGCTACGACATAAGAGGCCGCCTCGCCGGAGCCTTCACCGAGCACACGGGCGCCGGGCCGGTGCCCGTGCTGGTGGACAACGACGCGAACCTCATGGCGTACGGCGAACAGTGCACGGGATACCCCGACTGCTCGGCGTTCGTGCTGGTCAAGGTCTCGACCGGTATCGGCGCGGGGGTCGTCGTCGACGGCTCGGTCTACCGCGGCATCGACGGGGGCGCCGGCGACATCGGGCACATCCGGGTGGGCGCGGAGGCGCTGTGCCGGTGCGGCTCCTACGGCTGTCTGGCCGCCGTCGCGAGTGGTGGCGCCGTGGCGCGGCGGCTCGCGGAGTCCGGGGTGCCGGCCGCGTCCGGATCGGATGTGCGGGACCTGCTGGCCGCCGGGCACCCGGAGGCGGTCGGGCTCGCGCGGGAGGCGGGGCGCCGGGTCGGGGACGTTCTGGCGACCGTCGTCACGCTGCTCAACCCCGGGGTTCTGATGATCGCGGGAGATCTGGCCGGAACCGCGTTCCTCACCGGCGTACGGGAGCTGCTGTACCAGCGGGCGCTGCCCCGCTCCACGGCCCACCTGGACGTCGTCACCTCGCGGCTCGGGGAGCGAGCCGGGCTGGTGGGAGCCGGTGCGCTGGTCGTGGAGTACCTGTACGCGCCGGAGCGGGCGGAGGAACGGCTGCTGGCGATGGGCGTGTGACGTCGGTGTTCTCTCCCGGTTTCCGTCCCAGAACGCGTCCGCATGGTGAAATCCGGTCCTCTGTGGGAGCGTGATTCTTGCCACCCTTGATAAGGGTTACGCTCAGATGAGCGGATCTTGACCGACTGCACTTCTCCAAGGGGTGGCACTGGGTGCCACCCCTTGATCGTTCATCGATCGAAATCAAACGTGCAGTCTGCCCGCTCATCTGAGCGGAATTCCGTACTCATGCACAGCCTTGCGTTCAAGAAATGAAAACATCCACCCGTCACCGCTTGCCAAGCTTTGACTTTCGATCCGCTGGCGGACGGCTGGTTACGAGCGCATGACACGCGAGTAGACGTACCCAGACGCCTTTGATCTGGGTATGTTCCTCGCCGTCAGGGCAGCCACCGCGTCCTCGAGGGAGTCGAGACCGTGTCGGAAAACAAAGAACCCCACGTAGCGAAGCTCGTTTACGACTTCACCGAGGGAAACAAGGACCTCAAGGACCTCCTGGGTGGCAAGGGCGCGAACCTCGCCGAGATGACCAACCTGGGACTCCCCGTTCCCCCCGGCTTCACCATCACGACCGAAGCCTGCAAGGTCTACCTCGACAGCGGTGAGGAGCCGGCGGCACTGCGTGACGAGGTGAGTGCGCACCTCGTGGCCCTGGAAGACAAGATGGGCAAGAAGCTCGGCCAGGCCGACAACCCGCTGCTCGTCTCGGTCCGTTCCGGCGCCAAGTTCTCGATGCCCGGAATGATGGACACCGTCCTCAACATCGGGCTCTCCGACAGGTCCGTGAAGGGCCTCGCCGAGCAGGCAGGCGACGAGCGGTTCGCCTGGGACTCCTACCGCCGCCTCATCCAGATGTTTGGCAAGACGGTCCTCGGCGTCGAGGGCGACCTCTTCGAGGAGGCGCTGGAGGCGGCGAAGGCGGCCAAGAAGGTCACGGTCGACACCGAACTGGAGGCGGCCGACCTCAAGAAGCTGGTCACCAAGTTCAAGAAGATCGTCAAGACCGAGGCCGGCCGGGACTTCCCGCAGGACCCGCGCGAGCAGATGGACCTCGCCATCAAGGCGGTCTTCGACTCCTGGAACGGCGACCGCGCCAAGCTCTACCGCCGCCAGGAGCGCATCCCGCACGACCTGGGCACGGCCGTCAACGTCTGTTCGATGGTCTTCGGCAACCTGGGCCCGGACTCGGGTACCGGTGTCGCCTTCACCCGCGACCCCGCCTCCGGCCACCAGGGCGTCTACGGCGACTACCTGCAGAACGCGCAGGGCGAGGACGTGGTCGCGGGCATCCGCAACACGGTCCCGCTCGCGGAGCTGGAGCAGATCGACAAGAAGTCGTACGACCAGCTGATGCAGATCATGGAGACCCTGGAGAACCACTACAAGGATCTCTGCGACATCGAGTTCACCATCGAGCGCGGCCAGCTGTGGATGCTGCAGACCCGCGTCGGCAAGCGCACGGCGGGTGCGGCCTTCCGCATCGCCACGCAGCTCGTGGACCAGGGGCTCATCGACGAGACCGAGGCCCTGCAGCGCGTGAACGGCGCCCAGCTCGCTCAGCTGATGTTCCCGCGCTTCGACGAGGACGCGAAGGTGGAGAAGGTCGGCCGGGGCATCGCGGCCTCGCCGGGCGCGGCGGTCGGCAAGGCCGTCTTCGACTCGTACACCGCGGTGAAGTGGTCGCGCTCCGGTGAGAAGGTCATCCTCGTCCGCCGCGAGACCAACCCCGACGACCTCGACGGCATGATCGCGGCCGAGGGCATCCTGACCTCGCGTGGCGGCAAGACGTCCCACGCGGCCGTCGTCGCGCGCGGCATGGGCAAGACCTGTGTCTGCGGTGCCGAGGAGCTGGAGGTCGACACCAAGCGGCGGCGGATGACCGTGCCCGGCGGGCATGTCGTGGAGGAGGGCGACATCATCTCCATCGACGGCTCCAGCGGCAAGGTCTACCTGGGCGAGGTCCCGGTGGTCCCCTCTCCGGTCGTCGAGTACTTCGAGGGCCGGATGCACGCCGGCGCCAACGACGCCGACGAACTCGTCGAGGCCGTGCACCGGATCATGGCGTTCGCCGACCGCAAGCGCCGGCTGCGGGTGCGCGCCAACGCGGACAACGCCGAGGACGCGAACCGCGCCCGTCGCTTCGGCGCGCAGGGCATCGGCCTGTGCCGTACGGAGCACATGTTCCTCGGCGACCGCCGTGAGCTGGTGGAGAGGCTGATCCTGGCCGACACGGACGCCGAGCGCGAGGAGTCCCTGAAGGAGCTGCTCCCGCTGCAGAAGCAGGACTTCGTCGAGCTGTTCTCGGCGATGGACGGTCTGCCGGTGACGGTCCGCCTCCTGGACCCGCCGCTGCACGAGTTCCTGCCGGACATCACCGAGCTGTCGGTACGTGTCGCCCTCGCCGAGTCCCGCAAGGACCCGCACGAGAACGAGCTGCGGCTGCTGCAGGCGGTCCACCGCCTGCACGAGCAGAACCCGATGCTGGGCCTGCGCGGTGTGCGTCTCGGCCTGGTCATCCCGGGCCTGTTCACCATGCAGGTACGGGCGATCGCCGAGGCGGCGGCCGAGCGCAAGAACGCCAAGGGCGACCCGCGCGCCGAGATCATGATCCCGCTCGTCGGCACGGTCCAGGAGCTGGAGATCGTCCGCGAGGAGGCCGACCAGGTCATCGCCGAGGTCGAGGCGGCCACGGGCACACAGCTCAAGCTGGCCATCGGCACGATGATCGAGCTTCCGCGCGCCGCCCTCACGGCCGGTCAGATCGCGGAGGCGGCGGAGTTCTTCTCCTTCGGCACCAACGACCTCACCCAGACGGTGTGGGGCTTCTCCCGGGACGACGTGGAGGCCTCGTTCTTCACCGCCTACCTGGAGAAGGGCATCTTCGGGGTGTCGCCCTTCGAGACGATCGACAAGGACGGCGTGGGCTCGCTGGTCAGCGCCGCGGTGAAGGCGGGCCGCGAGACGCGTCCCGACCTGAAGCTCGGCGTCTGCGGCGAGCACGGCGGTGACCCCGAGTCGGTCCACTTCTTCCACGAGGTGGGTCTCGACTACGTCTCCTGCTCGCCGTTCCGGATCCCGGTGGCCCGCCTGGAGGCGGGGCGCGCGGCCACCCAGTCCGCGGGCAGCGACCACCGGTAGGCGCCACAAAAGCCCCGGAGCCGCCGCCTGTCCCCGACCCTCAACACCGATGGGCGGCGGCTCCGGATCACCAGAGGAGGGGCGGCACCTGTGCGGAGGTGCCGCCCCTCCGGGCTGCTCAGAGGGCGCCCTGAGTGTTCACCGGCCCGACCTGGAACAGGTGGGAGCAGATCGTCCAGGAAGCCGGGACGAGGACCGCCTTGAACGAGGCCGGCGGATAGACCCGCAGGTAGGTGCCGGTGCGCAGGCAGGGCCCGCCGACCGGGCCGTTGGTCGTACGGATGACCGCGGAGACGGAGTGGGCGGGGGCGAGCACGACGGTGGCGTAGGGCCGGCCGCTGTGCGTGGCGGCCGGACCGATCTGCCGGTGCGCCGTGTCCAGGGCGCGGACGCCCGGATAACCGCGCAGGACACAGTCGGTCGTGCTGGTGTTGGTGAACCGGATCGGCCAGTACACCGAGCCCGCCGCGCCCTCCTTGCGCCCCATGGAGACGTAGAGGTCGCTCACGGCGCAGGTACGCAGTCCGGGCGCCGCCGTAGCCGTCGTCGCGCTCCATGCCGCTCCCGCGCCCGCGAGCCCGAGGACGCCGGCGGACAGGAGGGCGGCTACCCCGCGTCGGGACAGTCGTTGAGTGTGAAGAAACATGGCATATCCGCCTCCGTCGGGCGAATGGGTGGATGTGGGCGTTCTGTTAGATGAGTGCCCGGCGGAAAAAGTTGTATCTCGCTGTGCCCCGGGTGCGGGCCCTACGCTGGGAGATTGATCCGCTCGCGGAGGGAGCCCGTACATGTCCGGCTGGAACGAGAAGGCCGTCCCCGACCAGAGCGGGCGTATCGCCGTGGTCACCGGGTCCAACAGCGGGCTCGGCTACGTCGTCGCGCGGGAGCTGGCGCGCAAGGGCGCGCGCGTGGTGCTCGCGTGCCGGAGCGAGGTGCGGGGAAACGCGGCGGCGGACCGGATCGTGGCCGAAGTGCCGGGTGCGATCGCGGAGTTCGCGCGGCTGGATCTCGGGGACCTGGAATCCGTACGGGAGTTCGCCGCGTCGTACCGCTACGACTATCTCGACCTGCTGGTCGACAACGCCGGGGTGATGGCCCTGCCGTACGGCACGACGGCGGACGGGTTCGAGACGCAGTTCGGGGTCAATCACCTCGGCCACTTCGCGCTCACCGGCCTGCTGATGCCCACGCTGCTCGCCACTCCCGGCGCCCGTGTCGTGAGCGTCTCCAGCGGGATGCACGCGGTGGCCAACATCGACATCGACGACCTCAACAGCGAGCGCCGGTACCGGCGTTGGATCGCCTACGCCCGGTCCAAGACCGCCAATCTGCTCTTCGTCCACGAGCTCGCGCGCAGGCTCGCGGCGCACGGCGCGGACGTGGTGGCGGCAGCGGCCCACCCCGGGTACGCGGCCACCAACCTGCAGGGCACCGCACCCCGGATGGAGGGACGCCGGCTCGTCGGGCGGGTGGTGGAGCTCGGCAACCGGGTCTTCGCGCAGTCGGCCGAGGCCGGCGCGCTGCCCGTCCTGTACGCGGCCACGGCGCCGGATGTGCGGCCGGACTCCTTCACCGGACCGTCGTTGATGATGTGGCGCGGGGCGCCCGCCCCGTCCTGGCGGGCGCCGTGGACGCTCAACGACGCGGCGGGGGAACGGCTTTGGGCCGCATCCGAGCGGCTCACCGGGGTGACGTACGACGCGTTGAAGGTGTGACCGGGCACGGCCTGAGAACTGTCGTGTTGCGGGCCCCCGTGCTCGATGCGACGGTGGACCCCAGGGGGCGATGCCGACGGCCTGGCCAAGGGAATCCTTACAGGTCACGGTAGTACGCGTCGATCCACGCGACCGATCCGCGCCCCCGTTGTCCGGCGCTGACTCTCCGTGTCCCGACGTGTGTCCACGAACGGGGGGAGCAGCGCACAGAAAGCGGGAAATTCAATGGCGAACGGACCCATGGACAGGCGCGCCTTCGGCGAGCACCCCGATCGGCCCCACCCCCGATTCGAAGGCCAGGGAGCGGAGTACACCGGCCGGTACGTGGTGTTGCTCGACCCGAGCAACCAGGAGAGCGGGTTGAACGCACTGCGTTCCTCCGCAGACATCGCGTCCGTCGAACGTGTCCGAGGAACCGACGTCGAGAACGTCGCCGAACTCCTTGAGCGCCCTGACGTCTCGGTGCACTTCGAGGAACTCGGCGCGGCCGTCGTCGAGGTACGGCCCGAGCAGCGTCATGCGCTGGTGACCACGGCGGAGAGGGAGTCGTCGATCATCGCGGCGGAGCCGGAGCGCAAGGTGTACGCCTTCCCGGTCACCGCCCCGACGCAGGCGCCGACCGAGTTCTACCCCGCGTACCGCAGTGACGAGGACGTGGTCGGTCGCCACTCCAGGGCCGAGATGGCCGCCGCCCAGGGCCCGGCCTGGGACGAGCAGAGCTGCACCTGGGGCCTGCAGGCGATCCGGGCCCAGCTGTCCCAGCTGACCGGACGCGACGTGAAGATCGCCGTGCTCGACACCGGCGTGGACACCGACCATCCGGACTTCGCCGGCCGCATCGAGGCGACGGCCTCGTTCGTCCCCGGCGAGCCCGTCAAGGACGGCCACGGCCACGGCACGCACTGCATCGGCACCGCGGCCGGCCCGGCCCACCCCCAGCAGGGGCCCCGGTACGGCGTGGCCTGCGAGGCCCGGATCCTCGCGGGCAAGGTGCTCAACAACCAGGGCTCCGGCACCGACGGCCAGATCCTGGCGGGCCTGGCCTGGGCTGTGGCCCACGGCGCGAAGGTGATCTCCATGTCGCTGGGCGCGCCGGTCCAGCCGGGTGAGCTCTTCCCGCAGACGTACGAGAAGCTGGCCCAGCGCGCGCTGGAACGCGGGACGGTGATCGTCGCCGCCGCGGGCAACGAAAGCCACCGGCCCACGGACGTCAGGCCCGTCGGCCGGCCGGCCAACTGTCCCTCCATCCTCGCGGTGGGCGCGGTGGACAAGGCGATCAGGACGCCGTTCTTCTCCAACGGCGCCATCAACGGGCGGGGCGGCGAGGTCGACATCGCCGCACCCGGCTGGCAGGTGTTCTCGGCCAAGCCCGGCGGCGGGCAGCAGGAGATGAGCGGTACCAGCATGGCCACCCCGCACGTGGCGGGTGTCCTGGCGCTGCTCGCCCAGGCGAACCCCGACGCCTCCGCCATGGAGCTGTGGAACGCCCTGCAGGCCGGTGCCTACCCGCTGATGCAGTCCACCAAGGACGTCGGCGCGGGCCTCCTCCAGGCCCCGTGACCGAGTCGTCCCACTCCGCCCCGGTCGGGGTCGTCCTCGCGGTCGACCCCGACCGGTTCGCGGAGGTCGTCGAGGCCCTGCGCCGGGCCGGTCTCACGGTCACGGGCGAGCAGCCGATCCTCGGCACGCTCTCCGGCACCGTCGCGGAGGACCGGATCCCCGCGCTGGAAGCGGTCGACGGCGTCGACGCCGTCGACCGGGAACTCACCATCCAGCTCCCGCCCCCTGACGAGCCGATCCAGTGATCCCGGCGATCCCGGCGATCCCGCCGATCCCGCCGATCCCGGGGCGACGGTGGTCACCCGTCCACCGGTTCCTCAGGCCGTCGCCCCGCTGTCCACCACCAGGTCCGTGCCCACCACCGACGCCGCGGCGTCCGAGGCCAGGTAGAGGACGGCGTCGGCCACTTCCTCCGTCGCCGAGATGCGGCCGAGGGGGAGGGCGGCCCGCACCCGCTCCGCGCGGTCCGCCACCGCCTCCCGGTACAGCTCCACCAGCCGGGACACCCGGGTCAGCGGCTCCCGCAGCGTGGTGCCCCAGGACGCCCACCCCGCGCCGGCCCGCCTCCTCGAAGGACGCCGGACCGGAAGCCGCCTGCCAGAGGGGAGGGTGCGGATCCTGCAGCGGGCCCGGAACGAGTGGCTGGTCGCCGCCGCCCCTCCACAGCCTGGGGACCTCCTCGAAGGCCCGCTGGGTCTGGCCCGGGCGCCCGCCGGGTCCACGCCGAACATGCGCCACTCTGGCGCCGTCGAACGGGTCGGGCCCAGCTCCACCCGGCCGCCGCTCAACTGGTCCAGCCAGGCTGCGCGTTCCGCGACCCGCCTCGGGCGGTCGATCCCGGCCGGTGCCGGCACCGCCGTGCGTCCGAGCCGTATGCGGGACGTACGCTGCGACAGCGCCACCAGCAGCAGCTCCGGCGCCGAGCTGAGGCTGAACTCCTCTTGCCCCGTGGTGCTCCACCTGCCACCAGCAGCCGTACCCCAGCTCGTCGGCGAGAACGGCCTGTTCGACCGCCTCGTTGATCCGCCGGTGCTCGTGGTCCCCGGTCGCCCACGGTCTGGGGTCCTGGATCTCGCTGAACATGTCGAGCTTCGCTTGCTGAACTGCCCTTCTCGCCTGCCGGATTGTTCGTGGAAAGCGCTTCCACGCTCCAGCTTCAGGGTGTCGGGCGAGGGGGCGAAAAGCAGAGTGCCCCTCCGATGGGAGGGGCACCCGGAAACCAGGTTCAGCTTGCGCGTACCTCGTACGTCGCCACCCGTACCGACTCGTCGTCCAGGCACTGCCCGGTCTCCAGGTCGAAGCGCTGCTTGAGCAGCGGCGAGGCGACGAACGGGCGGCTTTGGTGGGTGCCGGTCAGGCCGCGGGAGAGGACCGCCGCGCCGCCGAAGGGATCGCGGTTGTCGATGGCGTACAGCTCACCCGAGCGGTCGCGGAACAGGGCCACCTGACGGCCGTCCGGCAGCAGGGCCGCAACCCCGCGGCCCGGCAGCAGGGCGTTCAGGTCGCAGACCGTGAACCAGCCGTCCTTGAGCTCGAGTTGGACCTTCAGGTCGGTCGTTTCGGGTGCCAGGGTCATCGCTGGGCGCTCCCTTCCAGGGGACGGTGGCCGATGGTCAGCAGCGGCAGGTCGGGCTTGATCTGGTCGCGCTCCGGGACGAAGCCGACGACCGGGTCGGGGGTGTCGGGGGCGTTCACGAAGGACACGAACCGGGCGAGCTTCTCCGGGTTGTTGATGGTGGTCGCCCACTCGTCGGCGTAGTTCGCCACGTGGTCCGCCATCAGGGACTCCAGCTCCTCGCAGATGCCGAGGGAGTCCTCCACCACCACGTCGCGTACGTGGTCCAGGCCGCCGGGGATGCGCTCCAGCCAGGTCGAGGTGCGCTCCAGGCGGTCGGCGGTGCGGATGTAGAACATCAGGAACCGGTCGATCAGGCGGACCAGTTCGGCGTCGGAGAGGTCCTGCGCGAGGAGGTCCGCGTGGCGCGGGGTGGCGCCGCCGTTGCCGCCGACGTACAGGTTCCAGCCGTTGGAGGTGGCGATGACGCCGAAGTCCTTCGACTGGGCCTCGGCGCACTCGCGGGCGCAGCCGGAGACCGCCGACTTGAGCTTGTGCGGTGACCTCAGGCCCCGGTAGCGCAGCTCCAGGTCGATGGCCATGCGGACGGAGTCCTGGACGCCGTAGCGGCACCAGGTCTGGCCCACGCAGGACTTGACGGTGCGCAGGGCCTTTCCGTAGGCGTGGCCGGACTCGAAGCCGGCGTCCACCAACCGGGCCCAGATCAGGGGGAGTTGCTCGACCCGGGCGCCGAACATGTCGATCCGCTGGCCACCGGTGATCTTCGTGTAGAGGCCGAAGTCGCGGGCGATCTCGCCGATCACGATCAGGCCCTCGGGGGTGACCTCACCGCCGGGGATGCGCGGGACGACCGAGTACGAGCCGTTCTTCTGCAGGTTGGCGAGGAAGTGGTCGTTGCTGTCCTGAAGGGCCGCCTGCTCGCCGTCCAGGACGTAGCCGCTCACGCCGATCGTCGGGGCGAGGGAGGCGATGATCGAGCCGACCGCGGGCTTGCAGATCTCGCAGCCGTCGCCGCCCTTGGCCTCGTCGCGGCCGTAGCGGTCCAGCAGGTCCTGGTAGGTGTTGATGCGCAGGGCGAGGACGATCTCGTAGAGCTCCTCGCGGGTCTGCGAGAAGCAGCCGCACAGGCCCTTGTCGACCTCGACGCCGGACGCCTCCAGCTCGGCCGTGACCAGCTGGCCCAGCACCTTGACGCAGCTGCCGCAGGTCGTACCGGCCTTGGTGCACTTCTTCACCTCGGGCACGGTCGTGCACTGGTGGTCGGTGACCGCGGCGCGGATCGTGCCCTTGCGGACGTTGTTGCAGGAACAGATGATCGCGTCGTCCGGCAGCGCGGTCGGGCCGAGCTGGACGGACTCGCCGGCGCCGGCGGGCAGCACCAGCGACTCGGGCGAGACCGGCGGGACGGAGCCGGTGAAGGCCTTCAGCGTGCCGTACGCCTCCGCGTCGCCGACCAGGATGCCGCCGAGCAGCGTGCCGTCCCTGCCGATGACCAGCTTCTTGTACAGGCCCGCGCGCGAGTCGGAGTAGACGACGTCCAGGCAGTCCTCGGTGGCGCCGTGCGCGTCACCGAATGACGCCACGTCCACGCCGAGCAGCTTCAGCTTGGTGGAGAGGTCGGCGCCGGTGAACGTCAACTGCTCAGTCTCGTCCTGGGCGATGGTCGCGGCGGCCGTCTCGGCCTGCTCGTAACCCGGGGCGACCAGGCCGTACACCCGGCCGTCGGAGGCCAGCGCGCACTCGCCGATCGCGAAGACGTGCGGGTCGGAGACCGTACGGCACTGCTCGTCGACCGTGATGCCGCCGCGCTCGCCGACGGTGAGGCCGCAGTCGCGGGCCAGCTGGTCGCGAGGGCGGACGCCGGCGCTGAACACCACCAGGTCGGTGGCGAGTTCGGAGCCGTCGGAGAGCTTCATGCCGGTGACGGCTCCGTCCTCGCCGACCACGATCTCCTGCGTGCCGACGCCCGTGTGGACGGTCAGGCCCATCTCCTCGATGGTGCGAAGGAGGGCCGCGCCGCCGCCGTCGTCGACCTGGACGGGCATCAGACGCGGCGCGAACTCCACGATGTGGGAGGTGAGACCGAGGCCCTTCAGCGCACCCGCGGCCTCAAGGCCCAGCAGACCACCGCCGACCACCGCACCGGTGGTGCGGGTCTTCGCGTACTCCTCGATCGCGAGAAGGTCCTCGATCGTGCGGTAGACGAAGCAGCCCTCGGCGTCCTTGTTCGGGACCGGCGGCACGAAGGGGAAGGAGCCGGTGGCCAGGACGAGGGTCTCGTACTCGAAGACCTTGCCGGACCTCGCCGTGACCTTCTTCGCCTCGCGGTCGACCGTCTCGGCCGGGTCGCCGACGTACAGCTCGATGCCGTGGTCGTTGATGAACTCCATGTCGGTCATGGAGAGATCCTCGGGCGTCCTGCCCGAGAAGTACGAGGTCAGCGCGACGCGGTCGTATGCGGGACGCGGCTCCTCGCACAGCACGACCACGCGGTGCGTGGCGGTCAGGCCGCGCTCGGCGAGCGCTTCGAGGAAGCGCTGGCCGACCATGCCGTGGCCGACGAGCACGATCGTGGGGGTGCCGGTGGACATCAGGAGCCTCCATCGTTGGTGAGCAGGTGGAGCAGTGGGGCGCCGTTGGCGGGGAGCGGCTCTGCCCCCTCCCAGGCGCGCGCGAGCGCGCCGACGGTGCCGAGTTCGCCGACGAGGACCCCGCCGACCAGGCGGTCGTCGCGGACGACGACCTTGCGGTAGGTGCCACGGGTGGCGTCGGCCAGCTGGACGACGTCGTCGCCGGGCCGCGCCTCCGTCTCGCCGAACGCGGCGAGGTCGAAACTTCCCAGGGGAGCGTCGTGCCCGGTGAGCGTGAGCCGGGTCAGCGCACGGGTGCCGCTGTAGCGAGCGCTCGTGCGGCCGGACAGCAACTCGGCCAGGACTTCCGCCTGTTCGAGCGCCGGGGCGGCGAGACCGTAGACCTCGCCGTCGTGCTGGACGCAGTCGCCGATCGCCCGGATGTGCGGGTCGGAGGTGCGGAGCTCGTCGTCGACGACGATCCCCTTGCGCACCTCGAGACCGGCGATCTGCGCGAGGCCCACGCGAGGGTGCACCCCGCAGGACAGCACCACCAGGTCCGCGTCGAGGGCGTACCCGTCGTGCATCTCGACCGAGCGGACCGCGCCGCCCACGCAGCGCACGTCGCGCACCCGGCACTCGGTGTGGATCTCGACGCCGAGGTCCTTGAGGTGCCGCTGCACGAGCTTCGAGGCGCTCGGGTCGAGTTGGCGCTCCATGAGCCGCTCGCCCTGCTGGGCGAGGACGACCTGGGCGCCGCGCCGGGCGAGCGCGCGGGCCGCGGAGACCCCGAGGAGCCCGCCGCCGATGACGACCGCCTTCACCCCCGGCCGCACGGCCTTCGACAGCCCCAGGCAGTCGTCCATGGTCCGGAACGCGTGCACGCCCTCGGGCAGCACGTGGTCCGGGGTGAACAGTCCGCGCAGCGGCGGGAGCACCGGGTTGGAGCCGGTGGCCAGGACCAGCGTGTCGTATGCGATCTTCGAGCCGTCCGCGCACTCGACGGTCCGCTCGGCGCGGTCGATGCCGGTGACCCGGGCGCGGGTCAGCTCCGCGGGCGCCGGCAGCGCGATCACCTCGGGGCTGTACCGCCCGGCCAGCACTTCGGCGAGAAGCACCCTGTTGTACGGGCGGTGCTCCTCCTCGCCGATCAGCGTCACGGGCGTGCCGAGCTCACCGAGCCGCCGGGCGAGACGGACGCCCGCGAGCCCGGCGCCGATCACCACCACACGCGTATTCGAGGTCATGCCTAGGAGCGTGCGATGCCGGTGTTACCCGGCAGCATCACATCTGTTTCCCGCGAGGAACGCTGCCCTCAGCACCAGCCCGGCGAGGGTGTGAGGGTTCGGAGGACGGGCCGGGCGCGCGCTGTGAGGAGAGGGGCGCGGGCCACGTCCCGGGGGCCGAAGCTCAGAAGTCGCTCAGGTCGATGGACGCTGCATGTATCCCGTCCCTAGGGTCGCGATCATGCCCGACATATCGCTGACCACCGTCGTCGTCCTGTGTCTCGCGGCGCTCGCGGCCGGCTGGATCGACGCCGTGGTCGGAGGCGGGGGCCTGCTCCTGCTCCCCGTTCTGCTGCTCGGCCTGCCGCCCGGCACCTCCGCCGCGCACGCCCTCGGCACCAACAAGGCGGTGGCCATCGTCGGCACCTCGGGCGCCGCGGTGACCTACGCCCGCAAGGCGCCCGTCGACGTCCGACTGGCTGTACGGATCGGGCTGGCGGCCCTCGTCGGCTCCTCCACCGGTGCCTTCTTCGCGGCCGGGATGAGCGCGGAGGTCCTCAAGCCGGTGATCATGGTGGTGCTGCTCGCGGTCGCCGCCTTCGTCATCCTGCGCCCCGCCTTCGGCACGGCCCCCGCGACCGGCCCGGCCTCGCGCCGCCAGATCCTCGCCGCGATCGGCCTCGCGGGCCTGGGCATCGGCTTCTACGACGGTCTGATCGGCCCCGGCACCGGCACGTTCCTCGTCCTCGCGCTCACCGCCGTCCTCCACCTCGACCTGGTCACCGCCTCCGCCACCGCGAAGATCGTCAACTGCTGCACCAACGCGGGCGCCCTCGCGATGTTCGCCTGGCAGGCCACGGTGCTGTGGCAACTGGCGGCCCTGATGGCCGTGTTCAATCTGGCGGGCGGCACCCTCGGCGCGCACACCGCACTGAAGAAGGGCAGCGGTTTCGTACGGGTCGTGCTGCTGACGGTGGTGTTCGCGCTGGTGGCGAAAATGGCGTACGAGCAGTGGGTGGCCTGACGCTACGGTGACCCGATGGCGACCCAGGTGATCGTGCTCAACGGCGGTTCCAGCTCCGGCAAGTCGGGGATCGTGCGGTGTCTGCAGGCGGTGCTGCCGCAGCCGTGGCTGGCGTTCGCGATCGACACACTGGTCGATTCGATGCCCGCCTCCCTGCGGGCCTCGCTCGTCGCTCCGGACGGCGGGGTGAGCGTCGGGCCGGAGTTCCGGACGCTTCAGACGGCGTGGATGGAGGGCGTCGCGGCGACCGCCCGCGCGGGCGTCCCGGTCGTCATCGACGACGTGTTCCTCGGCGGCGCGGAATCCCAGGAGGGGTGGCGGAAGGTCCTGACCGGCCTGGGCGTCCTGTGGGCCGGTGTCCGCTGCGAGGCTGCGGTCGCCGCGGGCCGGGAGATCGCGCGGGGCGACCGGGTGCGGGGGATGGCGGAGCAGCAGGCGGAGCTGGTCCACCGGGGCGTGGTGTACGACGTCGAGGTGGACACCACGCACACGGAGTCGCTGGAGTGTGCGCTGACCATCGCGCAGGCGGTGCTCAGCGGCTCCGTACAGCCGTCCTCGGCCGGCTGTCGTCAGCGGCTCGCGGTGAGATGCGCGAACACGACCACGTTCCCCTCGTAGCCGGTCGACCGCGAATACCCCCCGCCGCAGGTGATCACCCGCAGCTCGGGCCGGTCCGCGGCGCCGTACACCTTCTCGTCCGGGAAGTGCGCGTCGTCGTACACCTCGACCGCGTCCACCGAGAAGAGCGCGGTGCTCCCGTCCCGCCGGTCCACCTCGATGCGGCTGCCCTTCTTCAGCGCACCGAGGTCATAGAAGACGGCGGGGCCGTCCGCATTGTCGACATGGCCCGCGACGACGGCGGTCCCCTTCTCCCCGGGGGTGGTGCCGGCCTCGTACCAGCCGGCGAGGTTCCGCTTCGCGGCCGGCGGTACGTCGAGGCTGCCGGACGGGGTGAGGGCGAGGCCCATGAGGGGGGCGTCCACATGGATCGACGGGATGCGGATGCGGTCGGGCGGGGAGGGGGGCAGCGCGGGCGCGCCGCGCGGTTCGCCACCCTGGCCACTGCGGGCCGCCTGCGCGGCGGACGGCTGCGGCGGGGCGTGCGTCCCGGCGCCGCTGCCGAGCAGCCACGCGCCGGAGCACAGGGCGACCACGGTGACGGTCCCTATCGCCCCGTTGCTGACTCTGCGCACGCGAGCCTCCTGCCTGACTCGTACGGGTGAACCCGGCCCCCTCCGGGCCGCGAGGGGCGTCGGACCCGGAGGGGGAGGGACATGCGGTACCGGTGGACGGACAGCGGAGGGTGTCCGTCAGATCCCGTCGCCTCTCGCCCGGCGATGCAGGAGCCAGGTACCGCCCGCGGCGGCGACGGCGAGAGCCGTCACGCCGGCCGCGGTCTGCACGGGATCGGGGCCCAGGGCGCCGCCGACCCCCGTCTTCACACTGCCGCGGGGCTCCTGCCCGCGGGGCGCGGTCATGGTCACCACCAGGTCGCCCTTGACCTGCCGGTTGCTTTCGGCGCACTTCGCGACGATCTCGTACGTCCCCGGCTGGGCGCTCGGCGGTACCCGGAACTGCCCGACCGCCTCGCCGTCGTGCGCGCTCGGCGCCAGGGTGAAGACACCGGCCCCCACCGCTCCGGCGTCGCCCGCCGCCGCGCCGTCCGTGCCGCACTCCGCGGTGTTCACCGTGATCTGGGTGCCCGGCACCGCCTGGGAGGGGAAAACCTCCAGGCCGCCGTCCCCCTCGTCGTCGGCGTACGCGGGCGCGGCCACGAAGCCCGCGGCTGCCACGGCGAGTGCGGTACCGGTCAGCAGACGGGCGGTACGTCGCATCGGTGTTCCTCCGAGCTCTCTTCGGTGTCCCCTGCCCTTCCGAGGTAAGTGGCAGCCGCGCGAGCGCGCTTCCTGAAGGTCTGTCAGAAATGCGGTGAATGGGTGTCAGATCCGTGCGCGACGCGGTCGCTCGGGTGGACTTTCAGCAGGTCACCGGCGTGGGGCAGGGGTTGTGCGGAACAGCACCCGAAGGGCGCAGGGGAGCGCGTGTGAACGGGTGACCCCGCTGATCGCGGCGCGCACGCCGCTGACAAGGAGGGTTGCTCTTGACCTCAAGAAAGGTTGAGGTACGAGGCTGGGCCGCATGCAGATCAAAGACGCACCCCTCAATGCGGACGATGTCGAGGCCCCTCTCGCTGTGACCCTTGTCGTCGGGAGCAACCGCCACGGCCGCTTCGGCCCCGTCGTCGCCGACTGGCTCCTGGGCCGTATGCGCGACCGCGACGACCTGCTCCCCGCGGTCCTCGACGTGGCCGACGCGAACCTTCCCACGACCTTCGCCCCGACCTCCGCAGCGATGGCGGCACGCTCCTCGGTCACCCCGAAACTCGCGGCCGCGGACGCCTTCGTCGTCCTCACCCCCGAGTACAACCACTCCTACCCGGCCGGCCTCAAGAACCTCATCGACTGGCACTTCACCGAATGGCAGGCCAAGCCCGTCGCCCTCGCCTCATACGGCGGCCTCTCGGGCGGCCTGCGCGCGGTCGAACACCTCCGCCAGGTCTTTGCCGAACTCCACGCGGTCACCCTCCGCGACACGGTGTCCTTCCACAACGCGGGGGCGTCCTTCGACGAGGGACGGCTCAAGGATCCGTCGGGCCCGGAGGCGGCGGCGAAGGTGATGCTGGACCAGCTGGTGTGGTGGGGGAGGGGGTTGCGGGAGGCGCGGGAGCGGCGACCCTACGGGGCATGAGTCAAGGCCGTATACGACGACTTCCTCGACATCCACGGCGGCATCTGCGGCAAGACCCGCCTGGACTGGTACGAGGGCAACGGCTTCGAGTACTGGCCCTGGTGACGAGAACGGCCGGACGGCCGCCCCGGTCGATCAACGAGGCGGCCGCCCGCGCGTTCACCGCACCGTCGATCAGTTGACGTTGACCGCGCTCCAGGCCGCCGCCACCGCGTCGTACTCCGTACTCCCGGCGCCGTAGAGGTCCTTGGCCGCGCTGAGCGTCGCCGCACGCGCCCCCGCGTAGTTCGTCGAGGACGTCATGTAGACCGTAAGCGCCCGGTACCAGATCTGGCCGAGCTTGTCGCGGCCGATGCCCGTCACCGTTTTGCCGTTGTACGTCGGGGAGTCGTAGCTGACGCCGTTGATGGTCTTCGCGCCGCTGCCCTCCGCCAGGAGGTAGGCGAAGTGGTTGGCGACGCCCGAGGAGTAGTGGACGTCGAGATTGCCCACCGACGAGCTCCAGTAGTCGGCCGACTTGCCGTCCTTGGAGGGCTTGTCCATGTAGCGCAGGGCGGCCTGGCCGAATCCCGGCCGTACGATCTTCTCGCCGATCAGGTAGTCACCGGGGTCCGACGTGTTGTTGGCGTACCACTCCACCAGCGTGCCGAGGATGTCGGACGTCGCCTCGTTCAGACCGCCGGACTCGCCCGAGTAGGTCAGGGCCGCCGTCTTGGAGGTGACGCCGTGCGTCATCTCGTGGCCGGCCACGTCCAGCCCGACCAGCGGGCCGAGGCTCGTGCCGTCACCGTCGCCGTACGTCATGCAGAAGCAACTGTCGTCCCAGAAGGCGTTGTTGTACTTGTTGCCGTAGTGGACGCGGTTGTACGAGCCCTTGCCGTCGTTCGCGATGCCGTTGCGGCCGAACGTGTTCTTGTAGAAGTCCCAGGTCATGTTCGTGCCGTACTGGGCGTCCACGGCGGCGGAGGCGCGGTCGGCGTCCGTCCCCGTCCCCCAGTGGTTGTCCGTGTCCGTGAACACCGTGGACGGGGCGCGGCTGACGCAGATGCTGGTGAGGAAGCACAGGTCCGTCTGGTTCGCCGCGTCACCCGTGTACGTGCCGCCGCGCGTCGCGTCCTTGAGCTGGTACGTCGATCCCGACTGGGTCGTCTCCAGCGGAACCGTGCCGCTGTACAGCGACTTGCCGTCGCCCGTGGCCGTCTCGATGTCGTCCCAGGCGTCGATCTGCGAGCCGGTCCTGGCGTCCGTGAGGACGGTGCGGGAGACCGGGTTGCCCAGGGAGTCCTTGGCCGCGACCTTCGTCCGCCACGCCAGCTTCGGCGTTCCGTGCAGGGCGTCGACGACCAGCTCCGGCCTGGCCGTCAGCTTCTTCAGCGTCTGGCCGAGGTTGACCGCGCGCAGGGCGTTCGCCGCGAGGTCGGCGGCCTTCGGGCCCGATATGGAGGGGACGATCGAGGCGAGGGATATCTTGCTCCGCGTCGCCCGGTCCGCGCTGCGGTACTTGCCGTCCGAGGCCAGATGGACCACGAAGTCGCCACCCAGCACCGGAAGTTGACGGTACGTCCGGTCGTAGCGCACATGCTGCGTGCCGTCCCTGTCGACGATCACGTCCCGCACCTTAGTGCCCTCGTCGGAGGTGAGCCCGAGACTCGCGGCGTGTGCCAGAAGTGCCGACGCCGCGTTCGCGATCGCGCCGGTCCTGCTCGGTTGTTCATCGGCGACGGCGGCGGGGGAGAGGGCCGCGGCCAGCAGACCGGCGGTGGTGGCGGCCACGCCGAGAGCGGCGAGACGACGGGAACCTCGGACGTCGATACGTATCCGGCTCATCGATCTCCTCGAGAAGGCGCCAGAGGGCGCGTGGGGGCGGTGGGCGGCGCAGGTGTTGACGAAGATTTAAGGGGCCATGACACAGGAGGTCCATAGCGCGTACTGGGAGGTATGGGAGAGGTGTGTGAGGAGAGAGAATCGTTTTTGTGAGACTCCCGTTTTTCGTCTACGGCACCCTCCTCCCCGGCGAGATCAATCACGATCTGTTCCTGCGCGGTCGCACAGGGGCGGAGGAGCCGGCGCGGCTGAACGGCGCGGTCCTGTACGACGGACCCGGCTATCCGTACGCCGTCGAGGAGCGCGGCGGGGTGGTGCACGGCGAGCTCGTGACCGCACTGCCGCAGGAGTACGAGGAGTTGCTCGTCGCCCTCGACCGGCTGGAGGAGTACGCGCCCGGTGCCCCGCGCAACCTCTACGAGCGCGTCGAGCGGGAGGTGATCCGCGACGGCGGGGACACGGCGGCCCGTGACCACACGGCCGTACGCGCCTGGGTGTATGTGGCGGCCCCTGCCGTCGCCGCCCGCCTGCGCTCCCGCGGCAAGCTGATCGAGAGCGGGGACTGGCGGGTCAGGTGAGCCCGCCCCCGGCGGCTACGACGTCACCGTCTCCAACCGCACCGCACACGCCTTGAACTCCGGCATGCGTGAAGTCGGGTCGAGGGCAGGGTTGGTGAGGGTGTTGACGCGGCCCTCGCCCGGCCAGTGGAAGGGCATGAAGACCGTGTCCGGGCGGATCGAGGTGGTGATGCGGGCCGGTGCGACGGCCCGTCCCCGGCGGGACACCACCGCCACCGGGTCGCCCTCCGCCGCCCCGAGCCGCGCCGCCAGCCGGGGGTGCAGCTCCACGAACGGCCCCGGCGCCGCCGCGTTCAGCTCGTCCACACGGCGGGTCTGGGCGCCGGACTGGTACTGGGCGACGACCCGGCCGGTCGTCAGCAGCACCGGGTACTCCTCGTCGGGCTCCTCGGCGGACGCCCGGTGCGAGACGGGGACGAAGCGGGCCCGGCCGTCCGGGGTGGCGAAACGGTCGAGGAAGAGGCGGGGGGTGCCGGGGTGGGCGTCCGCCGGGATGTCCCGGGCCGCGGAGCCGTCGTCGCCGGGCGCGTCCAGCGAGGTGTCCTCGCCGTCCGGCGGGCCCGCCGGACACGGCCAGAACACCCCGTTCTCCTCGGCCAGCCTGCGGTAGGTGATCCCCGAGTAGTCGGCCGGCCCGCCCGCGCTGGCCCTGCGCAGCTCCTCGAAGACCTCCTCCGGGTCGGTCGGGAAGCCCTTCTCCACGCCGAGCCGGTCGGCCAGTTCGTGCAGGACGTCGAGGTCGCTGCGGACACCTTCGGGAGCCGTGATCGCGCGCCGCCGCAGCAGCACCCTGCCCTCCAGGCTGGTCGTCGTGCCGGTCTCCTCCGCCCACTGGGTGACGGGGAGCACGACGTCCGCCAGCGCCGCCGTCTCCGAGAGGACGACATCGCAGACCGCCAGGAAGTCCAGCGACTTGACGCGCTCCTCGATGTGCGCGGCACGCGGCGCCGACACCACCGGATTCGACCCCATCAGCAGCAGGGACTTGATGTCCGTGCCCAGGGCGTCCAGCAGCTCGTACGCACTGCGGCCCGGCCCGGGAAGCGAGTCCGGGTCCACGCCCCACACCTCGGCCACGTGCCGCCGCGCCGCCGGGTCGTCCAGCTTGCGGTAGCCGGGCAGCTGGTCGGCCTTCTGACCGTGCTCACGTCCGCCCTGCCCGTTGCCCTGCCCGGTCAGGCAGCCGTACCCGGACAGCGGGCGGCCCGCGCGACCGGTCGCCAGGCACAGGTTGATCCACGCGCCGACCGTGTCCGTGCCCTTGGACTGCTGCTCGGGGCCGCGCGCGGTCAGCACCATCGCGTTCTCCGGCTCGCAGAACAGCCGTACGGTCTCCCGCAGTTGGGGAACGGACACCCCTGTGATCCGTTCCACGTACTCCGGCCAGTGCGCCATCGCCGCCGCCCGGGCGTCCTCCCAGCCGGCCGTGCGCTCCTGCACGTACGCCTCGTCGACCCGTCCCTCGGCCACCACCAGGTGCAGCAGACCGAGCGCCAGGGCGAGATCCGTGCCGGGCCTCGGTGCCAGATGCAGGTCGGCCTGTTCGGCGGTCTTCGTGCGGCGCGGGTCGATGACGATCAGCGTGCCGCCGTTCTCCTTCAGCTCGTTGAAGAACCGGAGCGACGGTGGCATGGTCTCCGCGAGGTTCGATCCGACCAGGATCACGCAGCCCGTCCTGGGGATGTCCTCCAGCGGGAAGGGGAGCCCCCGGTCCAGCCCGAACGCCTTCATGCCGGCCGCCGCGGCCGACGACATGCAGAACCGCCCGTTGTAGTCGATCTGCGAGGTGCCGAGCACCACGCGCGCGAACTTGCCGAGCGTGTACGCCTTCTCGTTCGTGAGGCCGCCGCCGCCGAAGACACCGACCGCGTCCGGGCCGTGTTCCGTACGCGTCCGGCGCAGTCCCCCGGCGATCCGGTCGAGCGCCTCGTCCCAGGTGGCGGGCACCAATGCGCCCTCGGAACGCACCAACGGGGAGGTCAGGCGCACCCGGGACGAGAGCACCGCCGGCGCCGTACGGCCCTTGCCGCACAGCGCACCCCGGTTCACCGGGAAGTCCGCGCGCTCGCTCACCTCGACCGTGCCGTCCGGCGCGGGCGTCAGGTTCATCCCGCACTGCAGGGCGCAGTACGGGCAGTGCGTGGGCGTCGGGGAGATCTGCATGCCACTCAGCGTGCTTCGGCCGTGTTACGTGCGGGACGGCTCCTTGTTACACGGGCGGCACGGCGACCTCCCGGCCGTCCGGGAGCGGCGGTGAGGCGCCCTTCACCGGGCATCGGCCAGCGCCTTCGCCACCCCCGTCTCCTTCGGTCCGAGGAACCGGGGGTCCGGGTGGAACACGGCGTCCAGGGCCGCCTTGCCGGCCGCGAAGATCTCGCGGGTGCCGCCGTAGTACCAGGTCACGTCGTGCTTGGCGTCGACCCCGACGCCGTACGACGTCACACCCGCCGCCTCGCACAGGGCGACCGCCCGCCGGATGTGGAAGCCCTGGCTGATGAGCACGGCCCGGTCGACGCCGAAGATCTTCTTGGCCCGGACGCAGGAGTCCCAGGTGTCGAAGCCCGCGTAGTCGCTGACGATCCGCCCGTCCGGGACACCGTGCTTCTTCAGATACGTGCGCATGGCGTCGGGCTCGTCGTAGTCCTTGCGGCTGTTGTCGCCGGTGACGAGGACGACCCTGACACGGCCCGTGCGGTACAGCTCGGCCGCTGCCTTCAGGCGGTTCGCGAGGTAAGGGGACGGCTCGCCGTTCCAGAGGCCGGCGCCGAACACGACGGCGACCTCGGTGCGGGGCGCGTCGGCGGTCGTCCGCAGCCGGTCACCCGTCGCGACGTACAACCAGGTCGCCGGCAGCAGCGCCAGCACACACCCGGCCATCACGGCCTGCACGAGCCTTCGCTGCCCGGCACGCGTGCGTGGCAGACGTGGTCTGCGCATCGGTCCCCCTTCTCCGGCCTGCTTTTCGACAGTCAGAGACGTCCTGTCAGGCCCCGCGGTTCGGCACACGATACGTGACCAGGTTCACTACGAGAGGTGAAACCGCAGGTCAGATCAGCTCACAGGCCCCCTGCACCCCACCGTGAACCGCCGGAAAACGGCTGTCATTCCCGTGCAACGGGACGGCAACCTCCGGCCGTCACCATCGGTCCATGACGCCGTCGAACCCTCCTCGCGACGAGTCCACGACCAAGCCCGGTGCGGCCCAGGCAGCCCACCTCGACAGTACGGCGCACCTCATGAACCGGATCAGCAGCCAGCTCGCCGGCCAGCTCAGCCTCGTCTCCCTCAACGGCAGACGGCGCCCCGGCCCCCCTGCGCTCGTCGTCGTCGCGCACGGCAGCCGCGACCCGCGCGCCCTGAGCACCGTCAGTACGCTCCTGGACCGCGTCCGCGAGCAGCGCCCCGGTCTGCCCGTCCACCTGGGCCACATCGAGCTGAACGACCCTCTGCTCCCCGACACGCTGGCCGGCCTCGGCACCCAGGAAGCCGTTCTCGTCCCCCTCCTCCTCGGCCGCGGCTACCACATCAAGCGGGACATCCCCGAGATGGCCGCCGAGTCGCAGGTACACGCGCGCGTGGCCGGCGCCCTCGGCCCGCACCCCCTCCTGGTGGAGACCCTGCACGCCCGCCTGGCCGAGGCCGGCTGGCAGACCCCCCTGGACGAGGCGACCCGCCGTGAGAGCGCGGTCGTCCTCGCCGCGGCCGGCTCCCGCGACCCGGAGTCGAAGATCGACACCAACCGCACGGCCCAGCTGCTGGCGGAGCGCCTGGGAGTTCCCGTGGTCCCGGCCTACGCGACCACGGCCGCCCCGACGGTCCCGGACGCGATCCGCGCCCTGGCGGCAAGAGGCCGACACCGGGTGGCGGTGGCTTCGTACTTCACAGCCCCGGGCCGCTTCGCCACCGAGTCCGCGGAGGCGGCACCCTGGATCGCCTCGGCCCCGCTGGGCACACACCCCGCGATGGCGAGCCTGGTCCTCCACCGCTACGACCAGGCGCTGGCAACCCCGGCGACGACGACGGAACCGGCACTGGCGTCGGCTTAGAACGCAGGGTGGCGGCAGGTCCTCGGGGGCGCGGGGAACTGCGCGGCAAGCCACAATGAGCCCGCACCCGCAAGACATCACGACCCGGCAGACGAGTGGGCACACCCCAATTGTCACTACCTCCGCTTACTGTCGAGACATGTCGTACGACGCGCAGTCAACAGAACGCTGGGCCCCCGAACCCGACAAACGCCCCGGCCGCACAGCCTTCCAACGCGACCGCGCCCGCGTACTGCACTCCGCCGCGCTCAGAAGACTCGCCGGCAAGACCCAGGTCGTCACGCCCGGCGAGCGCGGCGCCACCGCCTGGGACGCAAGCCCCCGGACCCGCCTGACCCACTCCTTGGAGTGCGCCCAGGTGGGCCGCGAACTGGGCGCGGCCCTCGGCTGCGACCCCGACCTCGTGGAAGCCGCCTGCCTCTCCCACGACCTGGGACACCCCCCCTTCGGCCACAACGGCGAACAGGCCCTGAACGAATTCGCCGAGGACTGCGGCGGCTTCGAGGGCAACGCCCAGTCCCTGAGACTCCTCACCCGCATCGAGCCCAAACGCTTCACCCCGGAGGGCTCCGTGGGCCTCAACCTCACCCGGGCGGCCCTGGACGCCGCCACCAAATACCCCTGGCCCCGAGGCGCCCACCCCACCGACCCGGGCTCCCCCAAGTTCGGCGTCTACGAGGACGACCGCCCCGTCTTCGACTGGGTCCGCAAGGACGCCCCGGGCACCAGCACCACCTTCGAGGCCCAGGTCATGGACTGGTCCGACGACGTGGCGTACTCGGTGCACGACGTCGAGGACGGCCTGCACGCGGGCCATATCGACCCCAACTGCCTGCACGCCGAGCCCGAACGCCAGGCGGTCTTCGCCGTCGCCGTCGGACGCTACGTTCCCGTGGACACCGACCCGGCCGAACTCGCCGCCGCCCTGGACCGCCTCCAGGACCAGGAGTGGTGGCCGCACGGCTACGACGGCTCGGCGGTCGCCCAGGGCCGCCTCAAGGACGCCACCAGCCAGCTCATCGGCCGCTTCTGCCTCGCCGCCGAGACCGCCACCCGCGCGGCGTACGGCACCGGCCGCCTCACCCGCTACGACGCCGAACTCGTCGTACCGCACGAGACGCGGCTGGAATGCGCGGTCCTCAAGGCCGTCGCGGACCGGTACGTCATGCAGCGTGCCGAACAGGAGCTGCTGAGGGCCGACCAGCGGATCGTGGTCGCCGAGCTGGCCGAGGCGCTCACCGCCCGCGCCCCGGCCGGCCTGGACCCCCAGTTCCGTGCCCTGTTCGACCAGGCAGGCGACGACCGTTCCCGCAAGCGGGTGATCGTCGACCAGATCGCCTCGCTCACCGACGCCTCGGCCCGTTCGCTTCATGCGCGCCTGACAGGGCATCTGTGAGACTGACGGGACGCGGGTGACGCCGAACGAGTCCGAATGTGACCCTCCGTGGCCTGATCGGGCCACCCCCTCTTCCCGCATCACGCTCCGTGCGGGACGCTCGCATGTGGCGGCACCCGCTGTGTTTTCTGAGGCGACACCCCTCAGACACCCCGTAGGAGGCATCAAGTGGTCGACGCGGATCAGACATTCGTCATCGTCGGAGGCGGTCTCGCCGGCGCGAAAGCGGCCGAGACGCTCCGAGCGGAGGGCTTCACCGGCCGCGTGATACTGATCTGCGACGAACGCGACCACCCTTACGAGCGCCCTCCCCTCTCCAAGGGCTATCTGCTCGGCAAGGAGGAGCGCGACAGCGTCTTCGTCCACGAGCCGGCCTGGTATGCGCAGCACGACATCGAGCTGCACCTCGGCGAGACCGTCGACGCCGTCGACCGTACGGCGAAGACGGTCCGCTTCGGCGCGGACGGCACGCTCGTCCGTTACGACAAGCTCCTGCTGGCGACGGGCGCGGAGCCGCGCCGCCTCGACATCCCGGGGACCGACCTGGCCGGCGTCCACCACCTGCGCCGTCTCGCCCACGCCGAGCGGCTCAAGCACGTGCTGACCGCCCTCGGCCGGGACAACGGCCACATCGTGATCGCCGGCGCCGGCTGGATCGGTCTGGAGGTCGCGGCGGCGGCCCGCGAGTACGGCGCCGAGGTCACCGTCGTCGAACCCGGACAGACCCCGCTGCACGGGGTCCTCGGTCCCGAGCTCGGCGGCCTCTTCGCCGAGCTGCACCGCGAGCACGGCGTCCGCTTCCACTTCGGGGCGAAGCTGACGGAGATCGTCGGCCAGGACGGCATGGTCCTCGCGGCCCGCACCGACGACGGCGAGGAGCACCCCGCCCACGACGTCCTCGCGGCGATCGGCGCGGCCCCCCGCATCGGCCTCGCGGAGGCCGCCGGCCTGGAGATCGCCGACCGCGCACACGGCGCCGGCGTCGTGGTCGACGAGCACCTGCGCACCTCCGACCCCGACATCTACGCGGCCGGCGACGTGGCCTCGTTCCCGCACGCCCTCTTCGGCACCCACCTCCGCGTCGAGCACTGGGCCAACGCCCTCAACGGCGGCCCGGCGGCGGCGCGGGCGATGCTCGGACGGGACGTCACCTACGACCGTGTGCCCTATTTCTTCTCCGACCAGTACGACCTCGGTATGGAGTACTCCGGCTGGGCGCCCGCGGGCTCCTACGACGAAGTGGTGATCCGAGGGGACGCGGGCAAGCGCGAGTTCATCGCCTTCTGGATCAAGGAGGGCCGGGTGCTGGCCGGGATGAACGTGAACGTGTGGGACGTCACAGACCCCATCCAGAAACTGATCCGCTCGAAGGCACAGGTGAATACGGAGGCACTGGCGGACCCGCACGTTCCGCTCGAACGCCTCGTCTCTTAGGTGTCAGTCCGTCCCCGTGACGCAATTCCCGGGGGCGCTGTATCCGATTGCCGCTGCGCGGCGGGCCGGACCCCCGGCCGAACGTGGAGGCGCCCCAGGAGTGTCAGTTCTGCCCCGTAGAATCACCACGTGGCAGGACGGATCAACGACGAGGACGTGAAGGCGGTACGGGACGCGGTCCCGATCGACGCCGTGGTGTCCGAGTACCTCCAGCTGCGCAACGCGGGCGGGGGCAACCTCAAGGGCCTGTGCCCGTTCCACGACGAGAAGTCGCCGTCCTTCCAGGTCAGCCCGAGCAAGGGACTCTTCCACTGCTTCGGCTGCCAGGAGGGCGGCGACACCATCACGTTCGTGATGAAGGTCGACCACCTCTCCTTCTCCGAGGCGGTCGAGCGCCTGGCCGGTCAGGCCGGCATCACCCTGCGCTACGAGGAGGGCGGCTACAACCCCGCCCACCAGCGCGGCGAGCGCATCCGCCTGGTCGAGGCCCACAAGATCGCCGCGCAGTGGTACGCCGAACAGCTCGCGACCGGCCCGGAGGCCGACACCGGCCGCAAGTTCCTCGCCGAGCGCGGCTTCGACCAGTTGGCCGCCGAGCACTTCTCCGTCGGCTACAGCCCCCAGGGCTGGGACCACCTCACCCGCTACCTCCGCGGCAAGGGCTTCACCGACAAGGAACTCCTCCTCTCCGGCCTCTCCCAGGAGGGCCGCCGCGGCCCCATCGACCGCTTCCGCGGCCGCCTGATGTGGCCGATCCGCGACATCGGCGGCGAGGTCGTCGGCTTCGGCGCGAGGAAGCTCTACGAGGCGGACAACGGCCCCAAGTACCTCAACACCCCCGACACCGCGATCTACAAGAAGTCCCAGGTGCTGTACGGCATCGACCTGGCGAAGAAGGACATCGCCAAGGCCAGCCGCGCGGTGGTGGTCGAGGGCTACACCGACGTGATGGCCTGCCACCTGGCCGGCGTCACGACCGCGATCGCGACCTGCGGCACGGCCTTCGGCGGCGACCACATCAAGATCCTCCGCCGGCTGCTGATGGACAACGGCAGCGCACGTGTCATCTTCACCTTCGACGGCGACGCGGCCGGCCAGAAGGCGGCCCTGCGCGCCTTCGAGGACGACCAGAAGTTCGCCGCAGAGACGTACATCGCCATCGCCCCCGACGGCATGGACCCCTGCGAACTGCGCCTGGCGAAGGGCGACGAGGCGGTCTCCGACCTCGTCGAACCCCGCACCCCGCTCTTCGAGTTCGCGCTCCGCCAGATCGTCGTCCGCTACGACCTCGACACCCCCGCCGGCCGGGCCGCCGCCCTGGACGAGGCGGCCCCCATCGTCGCCCGCATCAAGAACAGCGGCGCCCAGCACGAGGTCGCCGTCCAGCTCGCCGGCATGCTCGGCATCCTCGACACCCAGTTCGTGGTCAAGCGGGTGGCCCAGCTGGCCCGTTGGGCCCGCGACCGTGGCGGCAAGGGCCCGGCCCCGGCGCGCGGCCCCCAGTCGTACGAGGCCGCGCCCCGCTCCTCCGGCCCGTCCGGCCCGGCGCTCAACCTCCGCAACCCCGTCTATGCCACGGAGCGCGAACTCCTCAAACTCGCCCTCCAGCGCCCCGATTTGGTCTCCCCGGCCTTCGACGCATACGGCGTCGACGAGTTCACCGCCGCGCCCTACGCCGCCGTACGCCAGGCGATCATGGAGGCGGGCGGCGCGGAGTACGGCGTCCAGGACCCACAGGACTACCTGGTCCGCGTCCGCGCGGTCGCCCCGGACGACACGGTCCGCGCGATGGTCACGGAACTGGCCGTCGAGGCGATCATGCGCCGCACGGTCGACGAGAACTACGCGGGCGAACAGCTGGTGACCGTCCGCCGCCGGGCCGTGGAGCGCAGGGTCCAGCAGATCCAGATCACCGTCAGGCGCTTGGAAGCAGGCGGCGACCCGGCTCAGTTGGCCGCGGTGAAGAACGAACTCTGGGTACTCCAGCAGTACGACCAGGCACTCAAGGTGCAGGGCCCCGCTGCTCTCTGAGCACATTCGTACGGCGCGGTAACCACCCGGTCACGGCACGATTGCAAAAAGTCACCGCACGCCCCTCGTGGCGGCGATGTGTCGTACTCCACACTGGGTCCGGTGCCTGAGTCCTCGGAGCGCGGCCGATCCGTCCCACACGGGTCGCACAACCCCGCGGTTCCGCTCAACGCGTACGGGACGGACAGCGGCGAGGCCGTCGACTCCGCTCCCGAAGCAGCGCTGCCGCACACCTCAGCAGCGATCATCCTGGAGGTCGCCCCCGTGCAGACCCAGACCCTCGCCCAGACCGACAGCAGTACCGCCATCGGCGATGACAGCACTGCGCCGGACGCCGCGCCCGACGTTCTCGTCGCGGTCCCCCCGCAGACCCGTGTCGCGCACCACCCCGAGGCGGAGCCCGAGAGCCCGCCCGAGCCGGCCGAACCGCCCGCGGAGGCGCTGGAGGCCGCCGAGGACCCCGAGCCGGTGGCACCGCCGCGGGCCCGTGCCGCCGCCGACACCAGCGGCCCGTCCTCGGACCTGTTCCGCCAGTACCTGCGCGAGATCGGCCGTATCCCCCTGCTGACCGCGGCCGAGGAGGTCGAACTCGCGCGCCGTGTCGAGGCCGGACTGTTCGCCGAGGAGCGGCTCAGCAGCGCGCCCGACCTGGACAGCCAGCTCGCCCTCGACCTGGACCGTCTCGTCGTCATGGGCCGGATGGCCAAGCGCCGCCTCATTGAGGCGAACCTGCGGCTCGTGGTGTCCGTGGCCAAGCGGTACGTCGGCCGCGGGCTGACCATGCTCGACCTGGTCCAGGAGGGAAACCTGGGCCTGATCAGGGCAGTTGAGAAGTTCGACTACGCCCGCGGCTACAAGTTCTCGACCTACGCCACCTGGTGGATCCGCCAGGCCATGTCCCGGGCCCTCGCCGACCAGGCCCGGACCATCCGGGTCCCGGTCCACGTCGTCGAGCTGATCAACCGGGTCGTCCGCGTGCAGCGGCGCATGCTGCAGGAACGCGGCTACGAGCCCACCCCGGAAGAAGTGGCCGACCACCTCGACCTGCCCCCCGAGCGGGTCAGCGAGGTCCTCCGCCTGGCCCAGGAACCCGTTTCCCTGCACGCCCCGGTGGGCGAGGAGGACGACGTGGCCCTCGGGGACCTCATCGAGGACGGCGACGCCGCCTCGCCGGTGGAGTCGGCGGCGTTCCTGCTGCTCAGGGAACATCTGGAGGCGGTCCTGTCCACGCTCGGCGAGCGCGAACGCAAGGTGGTCCAGCTCCGCTACGGCCTGGCGGACGGCCGCCCCCGTACGTTGGAGGAGATAGGCCGCATCTTCGGCGTGACGCGGGAACGCATCCGCCAGATCGAGTCGAAGACCCTGAACAAGCTGCGGGACCACGCCTTCGCGGACCAGCTGAGGGGCTATCTGGACTGACGCCGCCTGCCGTGGCCTGCGGGCATTCGTGCCGCTTGGGGCGCCGCCCGTCCCAAAGAGAGCGGCACCCCGCAAGCGCGGGCAAGAGCACCCACCCGGCCCAGCCCCGACGCCGGGCAACAGCTCAGTCGACCTCAGCCACCGCCTGCGCGAACTGCGCCTTGTACAACCGCGCATAGGCCCCGTCCGCGGCAAGCAGCTCCGTATGAGCCCCCTGCTCCACGATCGCCCCGTTCTCCATCACCAGGATCGTGTCCGCGTCCCGGATGGTCGACAGCCGGTGCGCGATCACGAACGACGTACGCCCGTGCGCCAGCTTCGCCATCGCCTTCTGGATCAGCACCTCGGTCCGGGTGTCCACCGACGAGGTCGCCTCGTCGAGCACCAGGATCGTCGGGTCGGACAGGAACGCCCGCGCGATCGTGATGAGCTGCTTCTCACCGGCGCTGACGCCCGTGCCCTCGTCGTCGATCACGGTGTCGTACCCGTCGGGCAGCGTCCGCACGAACCGGTCGGCGTGCGCGGCCCGCGCCGCCTCCTCGATCTCACCGCGCGTGACGTCGCGGGCGGCACCGTACGCGATGTTCTCCGCGATCGTGCCGCCGAACAGCCAGGTGTCCTGCAGCACCATGCCGATCCCGGACCGGAGTTCGTCCCGGGACATGGTCGCGATGTCGACGCCGTCGAGCGTGATACGCCCGCCGGAGACCTCGTAGAACCGCATGAGCAGATTGACCAGCGTGGTCTTTCCCGCTCCCGTCGGTCCGACGATCGCGACCGTGTGCCCGGGCTCGGCCTTCAGCGACAGGTCCTCGATCAGCGGCTTCTCGGGGTCGTACCGGAAGGAGATGCTCTCCAGCTCCACCCGGCCCCGCAGCTCCTCGGGCAGCTCGCCGCGCACCGGATCGGCCTCCTGCTCCTCCGCGTCCAGGAGTTCGAAGATCCGCTCGGCCGAGGCGACACCCGACTGCACCAGGTTCGCCATCGAGGCGACCTGCGTCAGCGGCATCGAGAACTGCCGCGAGTACTGGATGAAGGCCTGCACATCACCGATGGACAGCGCGCCGGACGCGACCCGCAGACCGCCGACCACTGCCACCAGCACGTAGTTGAGGTTCGACACGAACATCATCAGCGGCTGCATGACCCCGCTGTTGAACTGCGCCTTGAACCCGGCCTCGTACAACGCGTCGTTCTGCTCGGCGAACTGCTTCGCCGACTCCTCCTGCCGCCCGAACACCTTCACCAGCGTGTGGCCGGTGTACATCTCCTCGACGTGGGCGTTCAGCTTGCCGGTGGAGCGCCACTGCTGCACGAAGTGCGGCTGCGACCGCTTCCCGATGCGGGTGGCGACGACGAACGACAGCGGCACGGTGACCAGCGCGACCAGTGCGAGGAGCCAGGACACCCAGAACATCATCGCCAGCACACCGATGATGGTCAGCACTGAGTTGATGAGCTGGCCCATCGACTGCTGCAGCGTCTGCCCGATGTTGTCGATGTCGTTGGTCGCCCGGGACAGCACCTCACCGCGCTGCCGCTTGTCGAAGTACGACAGCGGCAGCCGCGACAGCTTCGCCTGCACGTCCTCGCGCAGCCGGTACATGGTCCGGTTGACGGCGCGGTTGACCATGCGGGTCGCCACCGCCATCAGCATGCCGGCGACGAGGAACGTGCCCAGTGCGAGCAGCAGGACGTCGCCCACCGCGGCGAAGTCGATGCCCTTGCCCGGGGTGAAGTCGGTGCTGCGGAGCATGTCGGCGATCTGGCCCTGCCCCCGCTCCCGCATGGACGCGAGGACCTCGTCCTTCGTGGCCCCGGACGGCATCTGCCGCCCGATGATGCCGGCGAAGACCAGGTCGGTGGCCTTGCCGAGGATCTTCGGCCCGACCACGTTCAGACCGACGCTCACCACCACGCAGAACAGCAGTACGCAGATGGTCAGCCGCTCGGGCTTGAACTGGGCGATCAGGCGCCTGCCCGACACCTTGAAGTCCATCGAACGGCTGTCGGGGCCCCCGCCCTGCCCCATCATCCGCGCCATTGGCCCGGCCATCAGGCAGCCTCCGCTTCCGTCAGCTGGGAGAGCACGATCTCCCGATAGGTCTCGTTGTCCGCCATCAGCTCGTGATGGCGGCCGGTCCCGACGACACGTCCTTCGTCGAGTACGACGATCCGGTCCGCGTCCCGGATGGTCGCCACCCGCTGGGCGACGATCACGACGGTCGCCTCCGCGGTCTCCTCGGCCAGCGCCGCCCGCAGCGCCGCGTCGGTCGCGTAGTCGAGGGCGGAGAAGGAGTCGTCGAAGAGGTAGATCTCGGGGCGCTGCACCAGCGTCCGTGCGATGGCGAGCCGCTGCCGCTGGCCGCCGGAGACGTTGGTACCGCCCTGTGCGATGGGGGAGTGGAGGCCGTTCTCCAGCCCCTCGACGAAGTCCTTGGCCTGCGCCACCTCCAGCGCGTGCCACAGCTCCTCGTCGGTGGCGTCCGGGTTGCCGTAGCGCAGGTTGGTCGCCACCGTCCCCGCGAACAGGTACGGCTTCTGAGGGACCAGCCCGACCGTTCTGGCGAGCAGCTTCGGGTCGAGGGTCGCGACGTCCGTGCCGTCCACGAGCACCTCGCCGTTGGTCGCGTCGAACAGCCGCGGGACCAGCCCGAGCAGCGTGGACTTGCCGCTGCCGGTCGAGCCGATGACGGCCGTCACCTCGCCGGGCCGCGCCACCATGTCGATGCCCTTGAGCACGGGCTCCTCGGCGCCCGGATAGCGGAACCCCGCGCTCCGGATCTCCAGATGTCCGTGCCGGCGCAGCTCCGTGACCGGCGCGACGGGAGGCACCACGCTCGACGAGGTCCCGAGGACCTCCTCGATCCGCTCGGCACACACCTCCGCGCGCGGCACCATCATGAACATGAAGGTGGCCATCATCACGGACATCACGATCTGCATCAGATAGGCGAGGAACGCGGTCAGGTCGCCGATCGCCATCCCCCCGCTGGCGATGCGGTGCGCGCCGAACCACACCACCGCGATCGACGACAGGTTCACCACCGTCATCACGATCGGGAACATCAGCGCCAGCATGTTGCCGGTGGCCAGCTGCATCTCGGTGAGGTCGGTGTTCGCCTTGCGGAAACGATCCTTCTCGTAGTCGTCCCGCACGAAGGCCCGGATCACACGGTTGCCGGTGATCTGCTCCCGCAGCACCCGGTTCACCGTGTCCAGGCGCACCTGCATGGCCCGGAACAGCGGTCGCAGCCGCCGTACGATCAGCGTCACGCAGATGCCCAGCGTCGGGACCACGGCGACCAGCACCCCGGACAGGGGCACGTCCAGGCCGAGCGCCAGCACGATGCCGCCCACGCACATGATCGGCGCCGACACCATCAGCGTGAACGTCATCAGGGCCAGCATCTGGACCTGCTGTACGTCGTTGGTCGTACGGGTGATCAGCGAGGGCGCCCCGAACTGCCCGACCTCCCGCGCCGAGAAGGACTGCACCCGGTCGAACACGGACGCCCGGAGATCCCGGCCGAGCGCCGCGGCGGTCCGGGCGCCGTAGTACACGGCACCCATGTTGCACACGACCTGCACCAGCGAGATGCCGATCATCAGGGCGCCGAAGGAGAGGATGTAGCCGGTGTCACCCTTCACGACGCCGTTGTCGATGATGTGCGCGTTCAGGGTGGGCAGGTAGAGGGTGGCGCAGGTCTGCAGGAACTGCAGCAGCACCAGCACGGCTATGGGTTTCTTGTAGGGCCTGAGGTAGGTCCGCAGAAGTCGTATGAGCACGCTACGTCTCTCGGAGTCGGCGGCGGGGCGGGCTTGATGCCCCAGGCTCCTATCGTCGGACACTCCACCCGTGTTACCTCAACCGATTAAGCCGACAGCAGTGCTCCTTACCGCCTTATGGGCGGAAAGCGCCGGGGTGTGTCTGCTCCCGGACGGAAACGAACTGCTGCCTGACCGCCTGTCCCACCGCCAGCTCGTCGCCGGGCTCCAGCACCTGCCCGGTCGCGCCCTGCCACATCGGCGGGTTGCGCCGGTCGAGTGTGCCCTGCGAAACCCCGAGCGCCCAGGCGGCCTGCCGGGCGGCGCCGATCGCCGCGTAGTCCGCCGGCTGCGGCACCACGACCTGCGCTCCGAAGAGCATGGGGGCCGCCGCCTGGACGGCGGGCAGTTCGGCCGCCGCCCCCAGCAGGAAGACCCGCCGCACCTCGACACCCCGGCCGCGCAGCACGTCCAGCGCGTCCGCGAGCCCGCACAGCATCCCCTCGAACGCCGCCCGCGCCAGGTGCTCGCCCTTCATCGACTCCCGCCGCAGTCCGGCGATCGACCCCGCCGTGTGCGGCAGGTTCGGCGTCCGCTCACCCTCCAGATACGGCAGGAGTACGAGCCCGTGGGCGCCCGGCGTCGACTTCGTCGCCAGCTCGGACAGGCTCTCCAGATCGGGCAGCCCGAGCAGCTCCGCGGTCCCGCGCAGGGTCCGCACGGCGTTCAGCGTGGTCACGACCGGCAGATGCATGCCCGTCGCGTCGGCGAGGGAGGTGATCATCCCGGTGCTGTCCACCAGGGCCTCGCGGTGTACGGCCATGACGGACCCGGACGCGCCGAGCGACACCACCGCGTCACCGAGCCCGATGCCCAGCCCGAAGGCGGCGGACATGGTCTCCCCGGTCCCGGCGGAGATCAGCAGCCCCTCGGGGGTCGTACCGGCGGCGTCCGCGGGTCCGATCACCTCGGGCAGCATCGCCTGGTGGCCGAGCGCCAGCTCGACGAGATCGGCACGGTAGTTGCCGGTCGCCGCCGACCAGTACCCGGTGCCGGAGGCGCCGCCCCGGTCGGTGGTCCGTCTGACCGGCCGCCCCAGCAGCTGCCACACCAGCCAGTCGTGTGCCTGCATCAGCATCGCGGTGCGCAGGGCGGCGTCGGGCTCGTTCTTCGCCAGCCAGCGCAACTTGGTCACCGGCTGCGCGGCCTGCGGCACACACCCCACCGCCTGCGCCCACGCCTCCCGCCCGCCGAGCGCGTCGATCAGATCGGCCGCCGCGACCTGCGCACGCTTGTCGCCGCCGACCATCGCGGGGCGCACTGTGCCGCCCTGCGCGTCCAGCGGCACGACCGCGTTCTGCTGCGCCGACACGCCGATGGCCTGCACGCCTTCGAGGAGTCCGCCGCCGGCCGCTTCACCCAGGGACAGCAGCCAGGCCTGCGGGTCGACGTCGGCGGGCCGGTCGCCGTCCACCGGATGCGGGGCATAGCCCTGCCTGAGTACGGCGCCCGTGTCCGTGTCGCAGACGACGATGCGAGTGAAATCGGGTGCACTGTCCAACCCGGCGACTATCCCCATGGCGAAAATTCTATGGGTCAGGCGCAGCAGAGGCGTGTGCGCTGCGCCGGGCACGGGCGCGTCGGGGCAGGTGAGGTGGAGCTAGGTGTTGCTGGTGCCCCAGTCGTCCCCTGCCGCACCGTCGGTGTTTCGCTCCCGCAGGGACCGGACCCGCTGGGCCACCGAGTCGGGGACGTGGTCGCCGACCTTGTCGCTCACCACGTGGTACGCCTTGCCGGCGAACTCGCGGCCCTGCTGGGCAGCCGACTCCGCGGTGTTGCGGACGGCCGGGTTCTGCGAGACCTGACGTGCGGACTTCTTCAGCTGCTCGTAGCGCTCGCGACCGGCACGCGTGCCCAGGACGTAACCCAGAGCCAGTCCGACGACGAACGTGAGCTTGTAGCGCATGGCGGAGCCACCCTTCCGTCCCTGGGGAGTACCGATTGGCGGAGCACCCCCCTGCTTGCGCTAATGTATGTGTCGCAGCGAGCGCCCGCCCCCTGGCGAATACCCAGGTAGCTACGTTCGATGCAACGAGGCATTCCTCCGTAGCTCAATTGGCAGAGCAGCCGGCTGTTAACCGGCAGGTTACTGGTTCGAGTCCAGTCGGGGGAGCTCGGTCCTCCGTAGCTCAATTGGCAGAGCAGCCGGCTGTTAACCGGCAGGTTACTGGTTCGAGTCCAGTCGGGGGAGCACAAGAAGAGGACCCCCTTGGGGTCCTTTTTCATGTGGGCGGGAACCGCGCAGGCGGCGGTGCAGTCTCCATGGGCGTGCGAAGTCGACCATCCGAAGCAGGAGATCGTATGAGCGGCTATGCTGCGGCAGACGGCGCGCACACATGTACGCGACACGCCGCTATGGGGCGGTAGCTCAGCCGGTTAGAGCAGCGGACTCATAATCCGTCGGCCGTGGGTTCGAGTCCCACCCGCCCCACCATCACCTACGCGTGCAGAAACGATCTGACCAGCACAAACGGCAAGGCCTCTGCTTCAGCAGGGGCCTCTTTGCATCCCTCAAGATCATTAGCTCGGCCAATGCTCGGCCGAAGTGAAATCACCCCACTCCGATGGCCGAACACGTTGCAGGGTGCCCGGCAACAGGCCCCCTTGTGGAGTCTCTTGGGTAGGCGCGGGATGAAGATTCCTGCCGCTACGGCGCGTTGCCGGGAAGGCAGAGATCGAGGATCGGCAGGACGCTGATACAGAGGCCGTCGTCGTTGCCGCCAGGCTCGTCGCCGTCGCTGGGCTTGTCGTCGTCGGCGGGCGGCTCTGTGGCCGGCGGCTGGCTCCGTTCCCACGGGAACGTGCGCCGGTGTCCTGTCCGGCGCACGCTGTCCCGTGCTCGTCACACCTGTCTCACCAAGGAGCCCAGAGTCTCAGCCGATCTTCACCCAGTCCTTGCAGTCCTGAGTCACGAGGAGCTTGTCGGTGGGCCGGACGGAGACGACGGCTGAGCCGTTCGGGTTGCCGTCGGCGATGATCGAGCTGAATTCGTGTTTGGTGTCCTTGTCGCACTCCCACTAGCAGCTGGGCAGCGAGCTGTCGGCCGGGCCGGCGGTGCGGTATGTGCCCGGCTGGATGTCGGTGCCGACGATGTACTCGCCATTGCCGCCCACGGTGGTAGCAGGTTTGGCTGGCGGGGCGCTGTGAGTTGGGGGCGTTGGGCTCGGTGTCAGCGTCGGGCTCTGTGCTGGCGCGCTGAGGGGCGGGATGGCCGGCTTCGCAGGGGTGGACTGTTCTCAGCAGGCCGACGCCGGCTGGATCGGCGGACCCGGCCCCGGCCCGCCCTGCCTCGACCCCGGCTCCGGCGGCCCCGAGAGCGACTTCACCAATGAACCGAGCCCACCGACCCCGCTGTTCTCGGCGTGGGGCGTGTCGGCCTGCTCGGCGGGTCCGTCGCGGGGGTGGCACTGGTTTCACCATGGATCCGGGTACAGGCCTCATGGCAGGCCCCCGTCGGGCTGTCCTAGGGTCGAGCCATGACGATTCCAGCCGGGCTGAGGCGCTCGGCGCTTCGGGTGCGGCGGGACGTCGGCTTCCTGGCCGCCGGTGTCCTGCCGCACCTGGCTCTGGTGCCCGTGTGGGCCTGGGGCGTGGTGACCTTCACCGAGACGGGGAACTGGGCTCTGGTGCTCCCCGTGTCGGCCGCCCTGATCCTGCTCGGTGTCCCGGTGCTGACGGCCGTTCAGCGGTTCCGCCACCGGGCGCTGCTCCGCGTGGACATCCCTCGGCCGGCGCCCGTGCCGCAGCGGTGGTCGTGGGCGTCGGCCGCCCGCCGGCTCTCGGCGACGCGTCCCTGGCGCCGGCTCGGATACCACCTGCTGCTGGGCCCGTTGCTGGCCGCGCTGGAGCTGTCGGTGCTGGTGGTGGCGATCGCGGGCCTGGCGGGCGCGACCGCCGGCGGTTGGGTGTGGGCGCTGCCGGTGAGGGTCCGCCAGGACTGGTTCGGCTACGCGACGCAGCTACCGTGCTACACGGTGGGCGGTCTGGCCCTGCTGTGCGTCGTGCCCTGGACGGCCGGGGCGGTGGCCCGGTTGGAGTCGCGTCCCGCGTTGGTGCTGCTCGGGCCCAGCCGGGCGCAGCGGCTCCAGGAACGGGTCGACTACCTGGCCGGGAGCCGCACCGACCTGATCGAGGCGGTCGATGCCGAGCGCCGCCGCATCGAGCGTGACCTGCACGACGGCACCCAGCAGCGGCTGGTCTCCCTCGCGGTCAACCTGGGCCTGGCGATGGCCACCCGCCCGGACCTGTCGGGCGGGGCCCGCGAGGTGCTCGCGGAGGCTCATCTAGAGGCGAAGGAGGCGATCGCCGAACTCAACGACCTGGTGCGCGGGTTGCACCCGGCGGTCCTCGAAGACCGCGGGTTGGACGCGGCGTTGTCCGGGTTGGCCGCCCGGGTGCCGTTGCCGGTCCGCCTGCGGGTGGATCTCGACGAGCGGGTCGCGCCGGCCGCGGAGTCGGTCGCCTACTTCGTGATCTCCGAGGCGCTGACCAACGTGACCAAGCATGCCCGTGCGACGCGGGTCGCGGTGACCGTCCGACGGGTCGGGAAGGTGTTGCGGGTGCACGTCACCGACGACGGGCTGGGCGGTGCCGACGCCTGCGCAGGGACGGGGCTGAGCGGGCTGGCCAAGCGGGTCGGCTCGGTCGACGGCACCTTCCGCGTCAGCAGCCCCGCCGGGGGACCGACGACCGTGACGGCGGAGTTGCCGTGCGGGCGGTGATCGCCGAGGACTCCGTACTGCTGCGCGTCGGCCTGGTCAAGGTGCTGGAGATGGGCGGCTTCGACGTGGTCGCCGAGGCCGGCGACGAGCCGGGCCTGCTCGCCGCCGTCGAGCAGCATCGCCCCGACATCGCCGTCACGGATGTGCGGATGCCGCCCTCCCACAGCTCGGAGGGGGTGCGCTGTGCGCTCGTCATCCGGGAGCGGTGGCCCGGGACCTCGGTGCTGCTGCTGTCGCAGTACGTCGAGGAGCAGTACGCCGCCGATCTGCTGGCCAAGGAGACGGCCGGGCTCGGCTATCTGCTCAAGCAGCGCGTCGCCGACGTGGAGGAGTTCGTCGAGGCGCTGCGCCGGGTCGCCTCGGGAGGTACGGCCCTCGATCCGCAGGTCGTCTCGCAGCTCCTGCTGCGCCGCCGCAGCGACCCGCTGGAGCGTCTGACGTCGCGGGAGCGCGAGGTGCTGGAGCTGATGGCCAGCGGCCGCTCCAACCTGGGCATCGCGCAGCAACTGGTGGTGAGCGAGAGCACGGTCGCCAAGCACATCAACAACATCCTGGCCAAACTCGACCTGCCCAACGCGGACGCGGACCACCGCCGGGTGCTGGCCGTGCTGCGCTTCCTCGGGATCGCGGAGTGAGAGCGACTCACCCCCGGCGCACCGCGCGGCCATCAACTCCGGCAGCGGCCGGGGGGATTCGGCCAGATACATGTGCGCGCCGGGCAGCTCCACGGCCTCGAAACCGCTGTCCGTGACGTCCTGCCGGCTCTCGATGTCCTCCAGGGACGTGAGCGCATCGTCCCCGCCGCGGACCGCGGTGACCGGCACCGGTATCGGCTTGCTCACCTGACGCCGGTAGGTCTCGTGCATGTGGACGTCTGCCCGCAGCGAGGGCATCCGCAGCATTTCGGGCTCCTCGAACGCCTCGTGCCGGTACCCGGCGAACTCCTTGACGCGCTCGAGGAACAGACCGTCGTCCTGGATTCCCGTCGCTCTGCGCTCCGGCAGGGTGCGTGGTACGACGGGGGTGCCGCTGACGAACAGGTGCACCGCCCGCGGACCGTCCGCAGACACAGGAGCGGGATGTCCATGGGGTCGACCTCTGTAGGGCTCGGCGGCTTTGGGACGTTGTTGCAACAGGCTGGGCAGTCACGGGAGTTGTACGACCTGGCCCGCCCAGGGCAGTCCCACGCCGAACCCGACGAGCAGCGCACGGCCGCCCCGGGGTACGTCACCGGTCTCCCGCAGCCGGTCGAGGGCCAGGGGCACCGATGCCGCCGAGGTGTTGCCCGCGTGGGTCACGTCCCGTGCCCCGGTGACGTGCGACGGCAGGGCGAGCCGGGCGGCCAGTGCGTCGGTGATCCGCAGACTGGCCTGGTGCGGGACGAACGCCGACAGGTCGGCCGGCCGGACCCCGGCCGCGGCCAGGGCCCGCTCGGCGATCTCGGGGATCTCCCCGACGGCCCAGCGGAACACCTCCGGCCCTGCCATCCCCATCGTCGGCCAGGGCAGCTCCGGGTTGTCGCGATGCTCCACCCCGGTCGCCGAATGCGCGATGAGATGCCGCTGGCCGCCGTCCGACCCCCATACGGTGGGGCTGATGCCGTCCTCCGGGCCCGGCCCGACGACCGCGGCCCCGGCTCCGTCGGCGAAGAGGAACGCGGCGGCGGCGTCGTTGGGGTCGACGATGTCGCTCATCTTGTCGGAGCCGACGAGCAGCACATGAGCGGCCGCATTGCTGCGGACCAGGGCGTCGACCACGCCTGGCCCGTAACAGAAGCCGGCGCATGCCGCGTTGAGGTCGATGGCGCCCGATCCGGTGCCGAGGCGGGGCGCCACCTCCAGGGCGCCCCCGGAGGCTCTGGCGGACGTTGGACATGCTCGTCAGCAGTACCGTGTCCACCCGGTAGGGGGCGATACCGGCGTCGGCGAGCGCCTTGCGTGCCGCCTCGACCGCCATGTCCGTCACACCCTCGCCGGGCTCCGCGTAACGGCGTTCGACGATGCCAGTACGGCGCCGGATCCGGGCGTCGGACCGGCCGGCCCGGGCCACCAGCTCGTCGTTGCCGACGATCCGCCGTGGCCGATACGCACCGATTCCCAGGATGCGGGCGCCTCTGCCGGGCCGTTGAGTCGTCATGCCGTCCGAGTGTGGGAGGCGTGCCTATCGCGCTCCTATACGCCGGTGCCGCAGCACCCGCACCACACGGCGCTCCACGTCTGGCTCCGAACCGTCCCCGCCGGCCCGGCAGGTGACTGTGACCTCGGTGAAACGCCCGTCCGCGGCGCTGATCCAGAACCGGTCGCCGACCGTGAAGGTCTCGCCGCCGAAGCCCACCCTCCCCCGTATCCGCCTGCGGCGGAAGGTCACTTGGGGCAGATCGTCCCGCTCGGCGTCGAACATGCCCCAGGCCAGGGTGACCCGGCCCCGGCCGTCCGTGGTGGAGCAGGCGCCACGCAGGGCGCCGGAGACGAGGGTCGTGGGTACCACCACGTCCACGAGACGGTCGCCGACGTACACCTCCAGAGCGGAGCGTTCCAGGGAGGACCAGCTGAGCCGTACCGACCAGGAGGCGTCCCGGAGCCGGATCGGCATGTCGCCACCCGTGCCGGGAAGCTCCTCATTCCGCAAGGTGTCCACAGTCTCGGTCCTTTGCTGCCTGCTCGACGGGTGGACAACCGAGTCTGCTCGGCGCGGGGCGCCGGGTCTCCCACGTGAGTACCCGACTCCGTGGTGGTCCTGGTACCACCACGGAGTCGGAAGCCTGCGTTGAGGTGCGTGCCCGGCCGCCCGGGCATCGTGGATCGGGAGGCGTCAAGGTAAGGACGCCGCCCGATCCACGCATCCCGGCAAGGAGAACAGTGTCCGCGATCACGCCATCGGCACAGGTCAGGCCAGGCAGGAATCTCAAGTGGGCAGCGGCCGGGCTGGGCGCCGCCGCGGTCGGTGCCTGGTGGATGTCCGACTCCGCCCCTTATCCGTACTCCCAGCACCGGCTGCTGGACCTGCCCCTGCCGTTCCTGACCCTGCGCCGCCTCGACGGGGTGCTGGAGGCACGGCGCAGCGAACGGGTGCTCGAGATCGGGCCCGGTACGGGGTTGCAGTCCCTGCACGTCGCACCGCAGGTGGAGCAGCTGGACATCGTCGACGTCCAGCAGGAGATGCTCGATCACGTGATGTGCCGGGCGAAGGAGCGGCACATCGCCAACATCGTCCCGACGTTGGCCGACGCCCATCAACTCCCCTTCGCCGATGGCACGTTCGATGCCGCATACCTGGTAACCGCGCTGGGCGAGATCCCAGACCCGGTGCTGACGCTGAGTCAACTGCGCCGGGTCCTCAAGCCCGGCGGCCGCCTCGTGGTCGGCGAGTTCTTCGACCGCCACCAGGTACGCCCGGCCCACCTCATCGGCCATGCAGGCGCCGCGGGCCTCCGCGTGAGCCGCTTCGTCGGCCCGGCGTTCGCGTATTACGCGCGGTTGCATCCGTCCACGACGTGAACCCCGGTCCGGTGTCGTCCCTGAAAGGGGCCGGGCCGTTCAACTGCCGGACCTGTCCGGGTTCTTCCTGTTAACTGCCCGGGCGGGCGATGAGCGGGGCGGCCCGGCCCCGCGCTTGTCGGTGCTGGACCAGTCGCCCGTCGGCGCGGGTCTCTCACCCGCCGACTCGCTGCGGGCCTCGGTCGAACTGGCACAGACCGCCGAGGAGTTGGGACACGTCCGCTACTGGACCGCCGAACACCACGGCTCCCCGGGATTCGCGGGCTGCGCCCCGGAGATCCTGGCCGCCATTCTGCTGGGCCACAGGCCACCTTGATCGTGCGCGAGCTCCTGCGCGGCCCGCACCGCTTCACCGAGCTGCGCGAGGCCCTGCCCGGCATCAGCCCGCACACGCTGACCAGCAGGCTGCGCCAGTTCGAGACCCACGGCATCGTCATCCGCACCGCCTACGCGGAGATCCCTCCACGCGTCGAATACCGGCTCACCCCCCTCGGCGAGGGGTTGCGCGATGTCCTCAACGCCATGGGCGCCTGGGCTCAGGCGGTCCCCGACCCTGACCCCGAGCCCGACGCCGTCAGCTGACACTGCCGCCAGTGCGACGCGTGACACTGCCGCCAGTGCGACGCGCTCACGCCGGGCCGGCCAGCCTCTGCCGCAGGGCGTCGTTGTCGTCGTGATGGACGACCTCGTCGAAGCGCAGCCGCAGCCCGTGCTTGGCCAGCAGGCCGGCCACGATCGCGTCGAGCTGTTCGCGGTGTTCCTTGGTACGGGCCTGTACGTACGCCTCGCGCACCTCGTCGGGTTCGTCGGCGAGGACCTGGTCCATGCGCTCGCGGATGTACCGCTTGAGGTTGATGTGTTCCATGAACACCTCGGTGATGCCGGCCTCGACGAGCTGCCCGAAGAGGTGGTCCAGCAGCTCCGGCCGGGCGGCGAAGTGGGGCAGGAGCGGGCCGACGAAGGCGAAGGTGGGGATGCCGGCCTCGCGTAGTTCCGTGAGCGTGCGCAGACGGCGGGAGGCGAGCGGGGCGCGGACCTCCAGCCAGCGGCTGACCTTGTCGTCCGCAGTGGTCACGGTCATGCCGACCTCCGCCCGGGGCAGGCTGGTGAGCAGGTCGATGTCGCGGGTGACGACCGGCGACTTGGTCAGGATGCGGATCAGACCCGGGTAGGCGACGGCGTCGAGCTCGCGCAGAATGCCGCGGGTGAGCCGGTACTTCGTCTCGTGGCCCTGGTAGGGGTCGGTGACGGAGCTGAGCAGCATCGTGCCGTGGCGCTTGTGCTCGGGCATCATGGCCAACTCTTCGTGGGCCAGTTCGACGGCGTTCTTCTTTACGTACAGGTAGTTGCCCCACTCCTTGACCGACCGGCCGAACTGCCGTCCCGCGAAGGACGCGAAGCAGTACGAACAGCCCAGAACGCAGCCGGTGTAGGGGTTGATCACGTAGTCGTTCGACGGGGTCTTCGACTTCTGGATCAGGGTCTTCGCCTCGATCTCGACCGGTTCCATGACGGCTTCCTCTCTGCTGTCGGACGCCACCTGCATCACATGGAATAATAATCCTTGGAAGTTGATTCTATGGAATCTAAATGGTTTGCTGGGTGGGCGACCGATCCGGGGCTTTGATTGCCCGCCCCCCGACCGGCCGCGCGGGCCACCGCACGACACCCGCCGGACGGTCTGTCCCGCAGCACGGATGAGAGCCCTTCTCCTTACGTCTTTTCCCCTGCCGGGGCCACCCGCAGGGCTCGCGTCAGCACAGTTCCCCGACCGGGAGGCCTTGGATGTCCGGCACCAGCGCCGTCAGCCAAAAGGTCCTCGGCCACGTATACGGCGGCCCGACCACCCTGATTCCTCGCCGACCGCCTCGACTTCGCCCGACAGCCACCACCCCGTACAAGAACCCAAGGAGCAACCGACATGACCAGCACGAACATCGACGTCGCCCGCACCTACTTACAGGCCGTCCAGACCGGAGACATGGCCGCTCTCGGCGAACTCCTCGACACCGGCATCGTCTGGCACCAGCCCGGAGCCAACCAGTTCTCCGGCGAGCACAAGGGCCAGGGCGCCGTCTTCCAGATGCTCGGCAGCATGATGGAGACCAGCCAGGGCACCTTCGCCATCGACAAGATCCACACCGTCATGGGCAACGGGGACCTGGTCACCGCCACCATCCACTTCACCGGCCGCCGCGACGACGCGTCGATGAGCATGGACGGCGTCGACCTCCTGCGCATCGAGAACGGCAAGATCGCCGAGATGTGGCTCTTCTCCGCCGACCCGGCCGCCGAAGACGCTTTCTGGGGCTAGGTCTAGGTCTAGGTCTAGGGCGAGGGGTCTGGGGGGCCCGGGGTCGACTCGGCCCCGGGCACCCACGAGTCGATCTGTACGCACACGAAAGGCACCCGCATGCGGAAGATGACGGAGCAGCAGTGGCGGGCGTTCGTCAACTACGGAACCCGCACCGGCAAGCTGTCGACCAGCCGCGCCGACGGCAGCCCTCACGTGACACCGGTCTGGTTCCTCCTCGACGGCGACGACATCGTGTTCACCACCGAGAAGACCGGGGTCAAGGGCCGCAACCTCGCCCGCGACGGACGGTTCGCACTCTGTGTCGACGAGGACCGGCCCCCGTACGCGTTCGTCCTCCTCCAGGCCCGCGCGGCGATCTCCGAGGAGCCGGAGGGCATGCGGCGCTGGGGTGGTCTTCTGGGTGCCCGGTACATGGGCGACGACCGCACCGAGGAGTACGCCGCACGCAACGGTGGCCCCGGCAACCTCCTCGTCCGGGGCCGCATCGACAAAGTCGTCGCCTTCGCCGGTATCGCCGACTGAACTGTGGGCTGACGGACCGGGGCCGGGGGCTGAGTGCATCAGGCTCCGGCTGGTCAACCCACGGGCACTGCCGAGCCGTCGGGGCTCACGATGCCGGTCGGCCGGGCTCCTTGGGCACCCGCATGGCCGACACCGGCGTCTGCGCGGCGGCCTTCCGCTCCGCGTCCAGGGCGCGGCCGGCTGCTCGCAGTGTGCTGAGGACCGCGGTCACCTCGCGTACGGACTGCTCGGGAATCACCGACCCGATACGCAGTTCCAGCTCCTCCTCGAAGACCTTCAGCGCCCCGTCCACCAGCTTCCGCCCTTCTGGCGTCAGTTCGACGATCGAGGAACGGCGGTCGTTCGGATTGGCCCGCCGCTCACACAGGCCCGCCGCCTCAAGGCGATCGACCACCTTGCTCGTGCCGCCCACCGTGATCGAGAACTTCTCCGCGATGTCCTGGATCCGCCGCCCGGGCCGCTGATGCAGCAGGTGCAGCACCTCGAACGAGGTCAGCGGCAGGTCGTACTCGGCCTTCAGTCGCCCCTCGATACCGTCCCACAGCTCGATTTCCAGCGAGACCAGCTCCCGGTACAGCAGCTTCAGGTCGGCGTCGGCCATCACTCAACTTCCGTAGAATTATCTTCCATGGACAGTTAATTGTAGGCTGCTGCCATCCCCGTCCTGCGGACTGGAGTTACCGCCCCGGGCGGCCCGACCTGGTTGCGGAGTTCCCTGTCGACGAGCAGCCGTCCAGGGGTGGCTACCCGTCACGCCCTTCCAGCAGAGCATGTGGCCGAGCAGCGGATGCCGCCGCATTGTGCACGGCCCAGAGCGAGACGGTGCGCGCCTGAGGGTCGAAATGGACGCCGCCTGCGGCATGTCGGTGAGTACAGGGGTGGCTGGCGACGCGACGATCAGGTCGAGCAGGCCGGGGCCGGCGGCGAGGTGCTCGATGGGTTCCCAGTCGCTGCCCCAGGCGCGAACGCTTCCGTCAGGCAGGCGCAGGCAGGCGACGGAGCAGGGCTCGGTGTACTGAGCAGGATTCGGCGGTCGTGGTCGACGAGTGCGGCGCCCTCGCACCACACGTCGTCGAGCCATTCGTCGATCTCCCGGTTGGCGCGGAAGCAGCGTGTCGCCGCGACCGGACCGGGCAGCAGATCGTCGACCACCCGGTGGGCGGCCCAGTGCGAGTAGTACCGCTGCCAGGCGCCGTTGTCGACCACCACGTACTGCGCTCGTGCTCCCGTGACCAGCGAGGCTCGCGCCGCTGTGACGCCTGCTTGGCATCGCCGCCAAGGTAGCGCCCAAGAACACCTGTTGCGGGTCAGGACGTTGGTGACGGCGCATAGTGGTGGGCAAGATTGGTGGCGAGGTCGCGGAGGTGAGCCCTGGCTTCGGCGGGACCGTGCACAGTGATGGCGCTCCCGAACGGCAGTAGTGCTCGCACGTCCTCCAGATGCAGGAAGCGGATCGTCACCTTGTGGCCGGTGGCGGATTCTTCATGGTCGTCCCGGACGAGTCGTGGGCCGAAGATCCGTTGCGCTCGCTCGATCTGGGTCTGGTCGATGGTGGCGCTGACCTCTATCGCGTGGTTGTGTTCCCACTGATCGATGAGCGCGGCAGCGACGGTGGCCAGGGTCTGGCTCTGACGGATCCGTCGTGGCTGGTCGACTTCTTTCCACGTCGTGATCCGTTCGAGTCGGTACATCCGTGGCACTCGGGCGCAGTCGGCAACGAGGTACCAGATGCCGGCCTTGGCGAACAGCCCGTAGGGATCCACGACCAGGTCGCGTGGGCATGACTCGCGTGGGCTGTCGTACTCGATCCGTAGCCGGCGACCTCGCCGCACTACACCGATCAGCGAAGCCGGAGTCGTGCCGGAAGCTCGTGCCTGACGCCAGGGACGGCTGTCCACGTGCACTACGTCGGTGAGCGGCAGGAGGTCATGAACTCGACGTGGCTGTGCAGCGGCGATCTTGGAGAGCGCGCGCCGGCTTTCGGCCGATGCGTCGAGCTCCGCACGTTGCCTCTCATCCAGCCCGGTGAGCGACAGATGATCACGCTCGCCCGGTGTGAGTCGCGTGAGGTCGAGCCCGGACCCGGGCAGCATGGTCACGCCTCCGAGGCGGCCCCGGTGTGCGGTCACCGGCAGACCGGCGTCGCGAAGCCAGTTCAGGTCCCGGGTGATGGTTCGAAGGGACACCCCGAGCGCTGAGGCGAGTTCCTGTGTGGTCACCGCATCCCTCGATTCGAGGAGCAGCATCAGCGTGAAGAAGCGGTCTGGGGTCACCCCCCAATTTTTTCAGGAATTGCGACACGATGCGGCGCATATCCCGTTCAGGCTGGTGGGTGCGTACCTATGACCTACGACCTACGACCTGCGAAAAGGAATGACCATGACCAGATCCGTCGTGTCCATCGTCTACGTGAACGACGCTCCCGCCGCAGCTCGTTTCTACGGCGGCCTCCTCGGCATGAGCCCCTCGTTCGAGACTTCGGGATACATCACCTTCGACCTCGGGCCGGGCGCTGACCTCGGTCTGTGGTCTGGCCAGTTCGAGGATCTGTCACCGGACGTCCCGCGCACCAGTGAGGTTTGCCTGGCCATTGACGGTGGACCCGACGAGCTCAACGCGACCTTTGAGCAGTGGAATTCCAAGGGGGTCACGATCCTGCGCGAGCCTCATGACGCGGGGTTCGGGCTGACCTTCCTCGCAGCCGATCCTGACGGGAACCGTATCCGCGTCGCACCGCGGGGCTGAAAGGCCGCAATGCGGCAGGCGCGCACGAGTAGGTGTCGCGCCTGCCGTCGTCTGACTTCGAGAGGGCGACGAGTGCCCCACGGAATGCGCCCCTGAGCGTCGAGGGCCGTGGGCGGCTCGTGAAGCGGTGCCAGACACGTCCCATCGCCCACGTCGCCGCTGAGATGGGCATCTGCCGCGCATGCGCGGGCAAGTGGGTCAATCGCCGGCGGCTGCACGGTGATGCGGGATTGCAGGACCGGCCGTCGAGTCCGCACCGGAGTCCGAACGCGACACCGGCATGGGTGATCGAGCAGATCGAGTCCTGGCGCCGCGAGCAAAAGTGGTCCGCGCGCAACGGGTCGCCGACGAACTTGTGAGTATCGGGTTTGTGATCAACCGGCGAACGGAAACGTCTCATCAGGGGTACGGATTCAGGACGTTGGCCCGCGGGGCTGTATCCGCTGTTCGTGAGTTCAACTCCGTTGCCATCGGCGTTAGTTGAGGTCGCTTTGACCTGCGCAGACGTATCAGCCCGCGGCTGGAGGAGGGCGTCGTGGGTGGGCTGCGCGAGCGACTGGACGTCGAATTCTGGACGCTGGCTGGACGCGAGGATCCAAGAGTGGTGCCGTCCGGTGCCCCCTGGGTGTCGGGAGACGGTCCGGGCCATCGCGGACTGACCGCCAGGCGGCGGGCCGGTCAGTAGCTCGTTGCCCGTCGGTACCGCGTGAGTTCTACTGCCTGAGGTCGATCGTGCGGACCGGCTGCCCTGTTGTGCGGGCGATGCTGTCGAAGTCGCGGTCGTAGTGGAGGAGGGTGAGCCCTGCTTCTTCCGCGGCTGCGGCCACCAGGAGGTCGACGGGGCCCGCGCTGCGGTGTTCTCCCTTGGCGGTCAGTTGTTCCTGGATGATGCGGGAGCGGCGGTAGACGCCGTCGGGCATGGGGCACCAGGCGTAGTGGGCGTCGAGGGCTGCTTTCAAGCGGGTGCGGTCCGTGACGGAACGTGCCGAGAAGAGGACTTCCAGTTCGGTGAGGTCGCAGATCGCGACGAGGCCGGCGGCGATCCTGTCGTCCCATTGGGTGGTGTTCTGGCGTAGCAGGACGCGGGCGAGGGCGGAGGTGTCGATGAGGTAGTCGGCGACGGTCACTCGTGTGCTCCGGCGGCGTGGTCGTCGGGTGCCGCGCCCGCGCTCGTGGGGCGGTATGCGCGCTTGTCCAGCAGCAGGTCGATGTCCAGAGCGCCCTCAGTCACCAGTTCGCGGGCTTCGTCGAGTGCCCGCAGACGCCGGTAGCGGGCCGTGACTTCCCGCAGTGCGGTGTTGATGGTGTCGCGTTTGGTAGAGGTGCCGAGTTCTTTGGCTGCTTCCTCCAGCGCCTCGTCGTCGAGATCGATGACCGTGCGACTCATGGTGGCCTCCTTCCGCTGGAGTATATCAGGTGAAGTGTATCACGATACAAGATCGTTTATATATTCCCGGACGCGGGGCCGCAACCGTTCGCGTGGGCCAGGAACTGGCCGATCGGCGGGGCGTGGACACCGGACAGGCCCTGGCGGATTGAGGGGATGTTCCAGATGGAGGCCGTTATTTCTTGAGCCAGACAGCGTGGTCGGGTTCCAGCAATCCGTCTTCGCCGGGACCGGTGGCCAGAAGGACCGTGGTGCGGTCGGGCGGCATCTCTTCCAGGCCGGTCTTCTTCTGGCGACCCGGGAGTCGGCCACCTGAACGGTGATTCACTTCGCCTGAGGCGCGAGGTAGGCGCGGCCGGTATTGCTGTCGGTCATCAGGGGGGCGTTGTCGCTGTGTCCACCAGGAAGGTCAGGCGGCGGGCAGGCGGTTGAGCCTGCGCAGCTGCTGGTCGAACATGCGGGAGGGGACCATGCGGCGCATCGTGCGGACGCGTCCGGTGATGGCGCCTGCGGTGTAGCGCAGCTTGGGCTTGGCGTCGGTCGCGGCGGCGACGATCTCCTTGGCGACGACGGAAGGGTCGTCGCCGTCCCTGACCGCCTGGGCCATGTACTCCTCGAAGACGTGCCGTTGGTGGGCGTAGACGTCCAGGGGCCGGTCGGGGCGGACGCTGGCGGCGTCGAACGCGGTGCTGGTCCAGGCGGGTTCGATGAGCAGGACCCGCACGCCGTGCTCGCGGACCTCATGGTCGACGGACTCGGAGTAGCCCTCGACGGCGTGCTTGGAAGCGGCGTAGACGGCCATGTAGGGCTGCGGCATGAACCCGACGATGGACGAGATGTTGATGACGCGTCCGCTGCGCTGGGCGCGCATGTGGGGCAGGACGGCGTTGGTCATGCGGATGACGCCGAGGACGTTGATGTCGAAGAGGCCCTGCGCCTGCGCGGCGGAGGACTCCTCGGCGGCGCCCGCCGAGCCGATGCCGGCGTTGTTGACCAGGACGTCGATGCGTCCGAACCGGTCGATCACCTCTCCGACCGCAGCGGTGACCGAAGTGTCGCTGGTGACGTCGAGGTCGAGGAAGGTCACGCCCTTGAGCGGGGTGACGTGCGCGGTGTTGCGGCTGGTGCCGACCACCTCGTGGCCCGCCGCCGCCAGCGCGAGGGCGGCCGCCTTTCCGATGCCGGAGGACGCGCCCGTCACGAGGGCTACCGGTCGTGTCGTGGCCATTGTGGGCTCCTTGGTCATGGGTTGATGTCGTCCTTGCGGTGAGTGAGTGATCGCGGTGCCGGTGGCGAGCGATCCTCAATCGGTTTCACCAATGTATCAGTTTCTTGGCTAGTGGCAACACTAAAGAATCAATTAACTATGTACCGGTAGCATTCACGTATCCTCTACAGGGGACCGGGTAGTGAACAAGACAGGAGACAGGCATGGGCCGAGCACTGCGGGCAGACGCCGAGCGCAGCGTGCGCGCGATTCTCGAGGCGGCCGAGCGGGTCTTCGCCCAGGACGCCGGCGCCTCCATGGAGCAGGTCGCCGAAGCGGCAGGGCTGACCAGGATCACTGTTCACCGTCGGTTCGCGAACCGACAGGCGCTGCTGGAGGCCCTCGCCGTCTCCGCGAAGGAGCAGCTCATCGATGCCATCGAGGAAGCCCGGCCGCAAGCCGCTCCCGCACTCGTGGCGCTGCATCGAGTGACGGCGAACGTCCTCCGGGTCAAGAACACCTGGCGCTTCACCCTCAGTCACGCCACCGCCCACACCCCCGCCGCAGCCTCCCTCTGGGACGAGATCGACGGCCACACGGTCAACCTCATGAACCGGGCGCAGCGCGAGGGGTTGATCGCCACGGACGCAGACCTGGCGTGGACGCGACAGGTGTACTACGCCCTCCTCAGCGAGGCCATCAACAGGCCCGGCGCAGAGCAGGGTCCCGCCGCGCAGGACCCGGACGCACTGGCCACGCTCGTCATCGAGACACTCCTGCACGGCGCGGGGCCCCGCAGCTGAGTCGCACGGCTCGACAGAACGCGGAAACCAACGATCGGCTGCGAGCGCCGCCGAAGCCTGTCGGCGGCGCTCACGCTTTCCCAGTTCGGCGGGCGGGGCCACGTCGACGTGGGCCCAGCCGGGGACGATCACGGTGTCGGCGCGCTGGAGTGGTCGAGGCCGGTGGTCGGGCTCCAGAACGGAACCGGCCGAAGGGTACGACGTCGGGTCCGCGTGAGCCGTGTTTCTGCCCGGCTTTGCTGTGTGGCGGCGTTCTCCGCCGAGTCGGCAGTGTGTGGCGGCTCGGGGCGTGCCATACGGCGATCGTCTTGGGGTGCCGACGGACCCGCTCCTCGACGCGAGCTCAGGTGGAGAGAGGCCCGCGGCTTCCTCGGTCGGCCACAGCCTCCGCAGGGATCGCCCCGAGCGACGGTCCCGCAGGACGCGCCCGTTCTTCGTGCCAAAGGGATGCCGCCCACGGCGCGGGGCGAAGTGACCTTGTCATCAGCGGCAGACGGACCCCTCGCGAGCAGGGGAGTTCCGGAACTCCGGCCCGGCGCTCGCGACAGGGAAGGGTCGTACGCCCTCGGCCTACGCCGAGGGCGTCGCGGTCGGCTTTGCGGCGGTCAGTAGCCGTTGCTGCTTCCCGACCCGCTTGAGGAGGGGCTGGGCGCGGGGCTGGTGATCGCGGCGCCGCTCGGGCTGACCACGTACCAGGTGCCTCCGAAGGCCGTGCTGCCCTGGCCGGTGGTGTCGCCAGGCTTGGCGTCCTGGGAGAAGCGGTAGAGGGGGTGGCCGTTGTAGGTGACCTGGGTGGTGTGGTCCTTCCGGGAGGTGGTGCCGACCATGGTGGAGTTCAGGCCGTTGGCGCTCGGGTGCCCGGTGGTGGTGTCGGGTGGCCATGCCTGGGCGCAGCTGTCGTAGCAGTGCGAGGTGGTGCCGCTGTCGGCCTGGAACAGGTACAGGGTCCGGCCGGTTCCGTCGACGAGGATCCGGCCCAGGGAGGAGGTGTGTGCCTGCAGTGTGCCGACTCCGCCGGTGGCGGGCGCCGAGCTGCTGGACGGGGGCGATGCGCTGGTGGGTGGAGACGATGAGCTGGTGGTGCCGGAGCTTCCGCATCCGACAGCGAAGGCCGCGACGGCGGTCGCGGCCGCGGTGATGGTGGCAGCGCGGTTCATGACGGTTCCTCTTTCCGCTGGGGCATCCTGCCGCGACGCATGAAGCAGGGCTGGTCCACGGGTCCGACGCGGGGCGGGTCTGTAGTTCGGTCCGTAGTTCGATACGTCTGGTACACGGTTTTGATTCACTTTTGTCGCTGTCGTCTTTGGCATCTTTGTAATCTTTGCCACCTTTGAGGCATTTCGTTGCCGAGTGGAGCGTCGGATGAACCTGGAGCACTCGATGCGCGTATATCGGGTTATAGCGACCTTCCGCATGCATGCGCCTGTTCGTTCGGCAAGGGGGGCGGAGGTGGGGTGAGGGCGCGATGGCGTGTCGCGAGAGCCTGGCTCTTGGTGCCTACCTGCTGGGAGTGCTCGAGTCGGAGGAGTGCTCGACGGTGGAGCGGCACGTGGCCCGCTGTGCGCAGTGCCACGCCCAGCTGATGGAGCTGGCGCCGCTGGTCGGGCTGATGGAGCAGGTGCCCTTCGAGGAGCCGGGGCAGCTGGCGCAGACCGGTCCGACAACGAATGTCCCGGCCGCGGCGCCCGAGCCGGTCGGCACGGCTCAGGCCGTGTCCCGCTCCGTACGGCGTGCAAGGGTGCGCAGGCTCCTGATCGCCGGCGCACTCGCGGTCGCGGCCGCCGTCACGGGTTTCGGCGTCTATCTGAGCACGCAGAGCAGTCAACCGGCGGCAGTCCCGTCGGCGGTCACGGTCTCCGTCACCGACCCGACCACACATGTGACCGCGTCCGCCGCACTCGCCCCGGCCGTGACGGGTACGTCGATCCGGCTTCGCCTGTCAGGGCTGCCCCCTGCCGTCTGTCGACTGGTGGTGCACGCCCGCGACGGCCACACCGAGACGGCGGCCACCTGGACGTCCGGCTACGAAACCGCGGTCAGTGTCCCGGGATCGTCCGCGCTCGGCGTGCGTGACATCGCCCGCATGGACGTCGTCACCAGCTCCGGCCGACTCCTCGTCGAGCTCCGGCCCCGGTGAGCGAGGTCGACTCAGAGAGTGCGCGGTGCGGATGAACTTGCAGATGTCCTGACTCGTACCCCTTGATGGGGGGCGGCGGACTGAGGAGGCGCCCCATGAAAGTCATCGGATCCGGACCACGCGAACCGTCCCGTACGCGGCGGGTACTCGCCCTGAGCGCCTGCCTGTGGGCGCTTCGCCTGATCACCGCCGCCGGTCTGGCGGTGGACGCCTACGTGCATGCCGACCTCGCCGCGACCTACGACCCGGTCGCCAGGACGATCAGCCAGGGCGACCTGTTCCGTATCGAGGCAGGTGCCGCGGCACTGGCGGCCGTGTTGCTGGTCCTCTTCGGCAGGCGGCCCCTCGTGTGGGCTTACGCGCTGCTGGTGGCCGCGGCCGGCCTCGCCGCGGTGCTGCTGTACCACTCCGTCGACGTCGGCACGGTCGGGCCGCTGCCCAACATGTACGAACCCGTCTGGTATCCGGAGAAGACCGCCTCCGCTGTCGCCGAGGCGGCCGCGACGCTCACCGCTGCCGCAGGGCTGCTCCTGGCCCTCCGCCTGCGCACGCGTTCCCGTGAAAGGGGGGCAGCCCCGGCGCCCATCGACGCGCGATCGACGTGATGTCCCGTCACGCGAGGCGTGCGCCGCGGAGGAGCAGGAGGGCGACGTCGGAGGCGGCCAGACCCAGACAGGCGATGAAGGCGGCCCGGCTCCGCCCGGTCGGCCACAGGGCGACGGTGAGCGAGAGCGCGCAGGTCGCGGCGAGCCCGGCTCGTCCGGGGATGCCGACGGGGCCCGCCGGGCCCAGGACCAGCACGGCAGAGCCGGCGGCGAGCGCCGACGCCGCCAGCGTCCGCGCGCCGCGGAGGCCCAGGCGTTGGGGCAGGCCGCGGATGTTCACCGCGAGGTCGTCGTCGATGTCCGGCAGGACGTTCGCGGCGTGGGCGCCCACCCCCAGCAGCGCGGCGCCGACCGGCGCCCACCAGTGCGGCCATGGGCCGCCCGGCAGGGAGAGGGTGACGAACGCGGGCAGCAGCCCGAAGGCGACCGCATACGGCAGCCACGACCAGACGGTGCTCTTGACGCCGAGGTTGTAGCCCCAGGCCGCGGCCACGCCGATCAGGTGGGCGCCGCCCGCCAGCCATCCGTTCGCGAGGGAGAGCGGCACACAGGCTACGAGGGCGCAGCCCGCCGCGATCGTCACCGCCCGCACCGAGGCCGCTCCGGTCGCCAGGGGCTTGTCGCCACGCGTGGCGGCCACGTCCCGGTCGACGTCGATCAGATCGTTGCTCCAGCCCACTGACAGCTGGCCGGTGAGCACCGCCGCCGCGATCAGTGCCGTACCGGCGCCGCCCCGCCCGGATGCGGCGGCCAGCGCGGTGACCACCGCGGTCACGGCCGCCGAGGGCGCGGGGTGGGCAGCCTTCAGGAGGTCGATCGCGCGTGCGGTTCCGCGGCGGCGAGGCCCAGCGGGGGCCGGGATCGGCGACGTCTCGACGCTGTGCACGCCCCGAATGCTAGGCGCGGTCGGCTTGCTCCCACAGCTCCCACACTAGCGAAATGCCGTCTATGTGTGGCTTATCAGCATTTTTGTCGATCATCCCTATTCTTGCTGAATGACGCGTATCGCCGCCGTCCATGGAGTGCTGCCGGCTCACCGCTACCCCCAGCGCGAGATCACCGATGCGCTCGCGCTGATGCGCCTTCCCGGAGCCGGTGCCCCGAAGCGGGACCGTGGTGTGCTGGACCGGCTGCACGCCACAGCCTGTGTCCGCACCCGTCACCTCGCCCTGCCGCTGGAGCGGTACGCCCTGCTGGACGGCTTCGGCCAGGCCAACGACCTGTTCATCGAGGAGGGCCTGCGGCTCGGAGAGGAGGCACTGCGAGCCGCCCTGGACCAGGCCGGGCTCGTCCCGCAGGAGGTGGACCTCGTCTTCGCCACCTCGGTCACCGGGATCGCGGCCCCGTCACTGGAGGCCCGGCTGGCCGGGCGCCTGGGGTTTCGCCCGGACGTCAAGCGCGTGCCGGTCTTCGGCCTGGGCTGCGCGGCCGGCGCCGCCGGGCTGGCCAGGGTGCACGACTACCTGGAGGGCCACCCGGACCAGGTCGCGGTGCTGCTCTCGGTCGAGCTGTGCTCCCTCACCCTGCAGCGCGATGACACCTCCGCGCAGAACACGGTGGCCGGTGCGCTCTTCGGCGACGGCGCCGCCGCGCTGGTCGCTGTCGGCCGGGGCCATCCCCGCGTCCAGGAGTACGCCGGACCTCAGGTGATGGCCACCCGCAGCCGCCTGTACCCGGGCACCGAGGACGCCCTCGGCTGGGACATCGGCGACAGGGGATTCACGATCGTGCTCCGCGCCGAACTGCCGGAACTGGTCCGGCTCCACCTGGGCGAAGAGGTGCGGTCCTTCCTGGCCGCACACGACCTGAAGCCGGACGACATCACCGGCTGGGTCTGTCATCCCGGCGGCCCCAAGGTGCTGGAGGCGCTCCAGGAGACACTCGGCCTCGGACCCGACTCGCTGGAACTGACCTGGCGCTCCCTCGCCGAGGTCGGCAACCTCTCCTCCGCCTCCGTGCTGCACATCCTGCGCGACACCCTGGCCCTGCGTCCGCCCCCGGCCGGCACCCCCGGCCTGCTGCTGGCGCTCGGGCCGGGCTTCAGTTCCGAACTCGTACTCCTGCGTTGGTAGGTGACGGATGACCGGCTACACCGTGCTGATCCTGCTGGTGGCCGCCGAGCGGCTCGCCGAGCTCGTCGTCGCGCGCCGCAACGCCGCCTGGAGCCGCGCGCGCGGCGGCGTGGCGTACGGGGACGGCCACTATCCGGTGATGGTCGCCCTGCACACCGGTCTGCTGGCCGGCTGCCTCGCCGAGACCTGGCTCGCCCCGCGACCCTTCCAGCCGCTGCTCGGCTGGCCGATGCTGGCCCTCACGCTCGGGGCGCAGGCGCTGCGCTGGTGGTGCATCAGCACCCTCGGACCGCGCTGGAACACCCGCGTCATCGTCGTGCCCGGCCTGCCGCTGGTCAGCGCCGGTCCCTACCGGCTGCTGCGCCACCCCAACTACCTCGCTGTGGTCGTGGAGGGACTCGCCCTGCCGCTGGTCCACGGGGCGTGGCTGACCGCGACCGGCTTCACTCTGCTCAACCTGCCCCTCCTGACCGTCCGGCTCCGCTGCGAGAACGCGGCACTGGCCCCGTCCGCCCCGCCCCCGGCCCCCGCGACTCCGCCATGCTCGACCTGCTGATCGTCGGCGGCGGGCCGGCCGGTCTCGCCACCGCGATCCACGCCGCCCGCGCCGGACTCGACGTGGCCGTGGCCGAGCCCCGGCCGACGCCGGTCGACAAGGCCTGCGGCGAAGGGCTGATGCCGGGCGCGGTGCGGGCCCTAGCCGAACTGGGCATCGCCCCGCCCGGGCACCCTCTGCGCGGCATCCGGTACCTCGACGCCGAGGACGACGCCCGGCAACACGCCGAGGCGGGCTTCCGCCGCGGCCCCGGCCTGGGGGTGCGGCGTACGGACCTGCACGCGGCGCTCGCCCGTCGGGCGGCGGAGCTGGGCGTCCCGGTACATCCGGTCAAGGTCGATCCGGTGACGGTCCGTCAGGACACCGGCAGCGTCACCGCGGCCGGGTTCACAGCCCGATATCTCGCTGCCGCCGACGGCCTGCATTCGCCCGTCCGCCGACACCTCGGCCTGGACCTGCCCGACCCGCGCCCGTCCCGTTACGGGCTGCGCAGACACTTCGCCATCGCGCCCTGGACCGACCACGTCGAGGTCCACTGGTCCGGGCGAGCCGAGGCCTACGTCACCCCGCTGGGGCCCGAGTTGCTCGGCGTGGCCATCCTGACCGGCGAGCGGGCACCGTTCGACGTGCAGCTCGCCGGCTTTCCGTCCCTGGCCGGCCGCCTGCCCGCGCACGCCTCCTCAGCCGTCCGCGGCGCGGGACCACTGCGGCAACGGGTCCGCGGCCGGGTGGCCGGCCGAGTCCTGCTGGTGGGCGATGCCGCCGGATACATCGACGCGCTCACCGGCGAAGGCATCTCGCTCGCCGTGGCCGGTGCCGCCCAGCTCGTCCGCTGCATCCGAGGTGACCGACCCCTGGACTACGAACAGGCCTGGCGCCGCGCCTCCCGCCGCCACCGTCTGCTCACCGACACCCTGGTACGCCTCCGCGCCCACCCCCGACTCACCCACCTGATCGTCCCCACCGCAGTACGCCTGCCCTCCCTGTTCACGGGGCTGGTCAACGGCCTGGCCTGAAGCCCGCTCCGGCGGCCGGGTCTGACGTTTCGGGCGGTGGACACCGAGGCCGGTGTGCCCGCCGGTACGGCCTCCAACTACTTCACCAACCGCGACGACCTGCTCCCCCAGGCCGGCGCCCGTGTCTACGAGCGGCTCCAGCCCGACGAGGCAACCATCGCCCGGCAGCGGGCGGGCACGCGAGACCGGGAGACCTACGCGGTCCTGATGCGCGAACTCGTCGGCCGGATCAGCGACTTCCGCACCGGCTATCTCGCGCTTCTCGAACTGCGCCTGGAGGCCACCCGGCGGCCGCGACTCCGCGCGGTGCTGACCGAACAAGTGCGTGCCGACCTCGAAGCCAATGTGGCCTACCACGAGGAATCAGCCCTGCCCGGCGACGCCACCGCCGTCCAACTGCTGTACCTGACGCTCAACTGGCTGATCGTTGAACAGCTCACTCTCCCGGATGTGCTCTCGGAGGCCGAGCGCGAACGACTTGTGACGGCAGCGGTCGAACGGCTGACAGCGAGCCTTCCCCACTCAGGCTGAGTGCCGGGCCGGTCGGCGGCCCGGGCAGCCATGTGGTGCTCGGTACCGCTGGGGCGCCGGTGCGGTGTTGTGCTTGTCGGTGTGCTGTGAAGAACGGGGCCTCGGTGTCGGTTCGGCGCGTAGGCTCCCGACCGAGGAGGGCGCCATGGCCGGGCACGCGAAACCGATCAGGATGTGGTGGCTGGTCACGCTGACAGCCGTGACCATGGCGGTCATAGCGGTCGTTCTCGTTCTCCAGGCCGACTCCGGTGAGGCGACCTCGCCCCGGCCGACCGATCCTCCCTCGGCCACTTCGACCGTCCTCGGGTAGGCGTTCCTCAGCCCGTCTCCTCGCGCAGCCCGTCGCGCAGGCGGCGCAGGTCGTCGGCGTGCCGGCCCAGGCCGTTGAGGCGCAGGCGGGTGGCCTCGGTGCGGGGGTCGGGGCGGAGCGGGAAGGCCAGGTCGAGCGACTGGCGCAGCATCCAGAGGTCGTAGGCGATGAGTCGTGCCGCGTGGGCCTGCGCCCGCAGCAGGTCCGGGTCGGTGAGTTCGAGGTCCTGCAGGCGGGTGCGCAGACGGTGCAGGGTGCTGCTCTGGCGGCTGCACAAGCGTGCCGTCCCGCGGGAGACGGGACCCGGTTCGCCGCAGGCGGCCACCGCCGCGTCGGCCGGTGTCTGGGCGGCCACCGCCTCGTCCAGGACGGCCACGAGGGCGAGCAACTGGGCCCGGTGCGAGGGGCGGGCGGGGGCAGGATGGTGGTGGCGGATGGGCGTCCGTGCGGCACGGAGCCACCGGACGGCGCCCGGGGGTGTGCGTATGCGCATGGTTCCAGTGTGCGCCGCGGACGGCGGGAGCCGGTCGGTCAGTAGGGGGCGGCCGTTTTGAGTTCCGGCTCGGTCAGGGGTTGGCCCTGCAGGTGTGGTTTCCGGGGGCCGAAGAACATGGGGATCAGCATGTCGGGCGAGGACAGGCGGGTGGCGGGTTTCTCCAGGCTCATGACGTCGAGGAGGGCACCGAGGGCCCGGGGGTTGCGGGCCCCGGTGGCGACCGCGCGGTCGACGAAGCGGGCGAGGAAGCGTTCCAGGGCGGTCGGCGGTGTGTCCCTGGCGCCGGGGTGGAACGCGTCCTGCCCCACGGCCAGGTCCCAGGCGGCGCCGACCGGGCGGGCGGCGGCGCGCAGGACGCGACGGGCAGGGCCCGTATCGGATCCCGCTGTCCGTCCGGTCCCTCCAACCCCCGCAGGACGGGCAGGAGTACGCGGTCGAGGGCGTCGGCGGCCGGTGCGGTGAAGAACGCCTCGCCGCCCTCGACGCCGAAGAACTCCACCAGGCCGTGCAGGAACTCGACGCTGGGCACCTTCCTGCCCGCGCACACCTGGCGCGCCCAGTGGTCGGAGACGCCCAGGCGTTCGCGGATGTCGCCGGCGAGATCCGACACACGGCCGCCGGTACGCGCCAGATGGGCGTCCGCGAGGGGCCTGAGGCGGGCGCAGACACGGTCGTTGACCTTGTCCGCCGGAGCGGTGCCGCCCTTGAGCAGGGTGCGCACGGTGTGCTCGGGCAGGGCCGTCCTGGCCGCCGGCTCCCGGGGGCCGAGCGGGCCAGGCCCTGCTCTTCGGCAAGCGCGTCGAGACGCCGAAGCGTCTCGGGGAGGTGGGCGGGTGACTCCACCACCCGACGGGCGCACCCGTGTCTCTCAGTGATCGTTTATCGGCCCAAAAGCGATCGTTGAAAGGTCAGCTGTTATGTCGTTGAACGGTCCAGGTGTTACGCAGAGCGAGAACTGGGCCTCGGGAGGACGATGAGGAGAGAGATGTCGACAGGTCGACAGAAGGAGGCCCCGCCATGGCCGACGACCGATCCGCGACGGCGACGAAGACCCCTCCCTCCCTCACCTTCGGCAAGACGGAACGGGAGGACCACCCCTGGGAGATACAGCTCGTCAAGCACCAGGTACGCGTCGAGTCCGCGGAGTTCCGTGCCGCGAAGACGGCCGTGAACAAGATCCTCCAGGAGCTGGGGAAGACCGAGCGGCCGTACGGGCCGGGGCCTTACGAGATGCACCACGGCGGCAGTCTCTGGGTGAAGACGGACGCCGGCTGGCGGATGTTCCGGGCCCGGGTCGGCATCGAGTGGAGCATGCAGTTCTGCGCCGACCCCGCGAAGGTCGACCGGCTGCGGCAGGAGGCCGCCGACCTCGTCGCCGCCTTCCCCCAGACCCTTCCCGCCCTCGAAGCCCTCGGCTACAAGCGGGCCCGCAAGCTGCTGGAGACCCCGATCGCGGACGCCGAGGGCGTCGCCGCCTGGACCGACTCGCTGTTCAACGCGTGCGTGCCGCTGACCCGCGGCAACCATCAGGGGATCCTGCCCAGGGCGGCCGGGGAGCACCACTACCCCTGGCCGATCAAGGGCGCCGACTACGTCCGGTACGACGACTTCAACCTGTGGGTGACCCTGCCCGACGGCACCCACGCCGCGGTCGCCCCGGTGGCCGCCCGCGGCTCCGGCGACGGACGCGTGCGCATCGTCCATGCCCGGCACGGCACACCGGCCGGCGACGTCCTGGCCAAGGCGCAGCGGCGCCGCGTCATGGCCGTACTCCCGGCGGACAGCCCGATGGCGCTGGAGGCGTTCCAGCAGCAGATCACGCCCGGGGCGCGCACCGCGTCCGCCCGGCCGCGTTCCCGCGCCGGCAGCCGCCGGGCCGGTTAGGCGGGCCGTGGTCATGCCACGCAGGATCGTCGTCTGCCTGGACGGCTCGGGCAACCAGGTCGGCGCCCGCAACCCCACGAACGTGGTCAGGTTCTACGAGATGCTGGAGACGGACGACCCGTCCAGGCAGCTGCTCTACTACGACCCCGGGGTCGGCACCATGTCCTCGGCCACCGCGCGAGGGCCGCTGGGCCGGCGGCTCTCCCGGCTCGGCGGCCTCGCCTTCGGGACCGGGCTGAGGGCCAACCTCACCGAGGCGTACACCTACCTCATGCAGCACTGGCAGCCGGGGGACGCGGTGTACGTCTTCGGGTTCAGCCGCGGTGCCTACACGGCACGCGCGCTGGTGGGCATGCTCAACAAGCCGGGGCTGATGCGGCCCGGTGCGGAGAACCTGGTTCCGTACGCCGTGGCGAAGTACGCCTTCAACCAGAACATCGACGAGAGCGAGCAGGAGGTCGCCCGTTTCTCGCACGCCTTCTGCCTGCGCACCGAGAACGAGCCGCTGTGGCCGCAGGTGAAGGGCAACGACCCCCGGCAGGTCTCGCACCACGCCCTCCCGGTCGCCTACCTGGGCGTCTGGGACACCGTGAAGGCGGCGGGCCTCCTCCGTCTGGGGAACCTGCGCTGGCCGTACACCCACTCCCTGCCCAACGCCGCCCGCATCCGGCACGCCGTGTCCCTCGACGAGAGGCGGCGCCCGTACCGGGAGTTCCTCGTCAAGCCGCGCAGCCCCGGCCCCGACACGGACACCAGCACGGCGGAGGAGGTGTGGTTCGCCGGGGTGCACTGTGACGTCGGCGGCACCTTCGACCACGCCCCCGACGCGCCCCTGCTCTCCACGATCCCCCTCAAGTGGATCACCGACGGTGTCTGCGACGACCTGGACTTCCGGCCCGGCGCCTACACCGCGGCCACCGCGGTGACCGAGGCCTTCGCCGACGCCCCCGTCCACCACAACGGCACGGCGTGGATCCTCGTGGGCCGGCGCACGCGCCCCGTACCCCCCGAGGCGGTACTCCACTGGAGCGTCCGGCTGCGCAGGGAACGGGACCCCGGCTACCGCCCGGACCTGTCGGGACGCGAGCGCTGGGCCGACCCCGACTGGTTCAAACCGGCCCGCACATAGGGGGCTAATGGGTTTCTAAGGGTCGTTCTCCTCCCCGGGAAGTAGCGAATCCGCCCCGGGTCGTGCTGCGGAGGCATGACAGGTGCCTCCGTGGGCACGATGTGCCGAAGTGGCGCGCGGACCAGGCTGGTTCACGTCAGCCAGCAGGTCCGAGGAGGTCGCCATGAACCGTCAGACCCGCGTCCGTGTCATCCGCAGGCCCGCTACGCCCCGCGACACCACCATCGACCGCAGGACACCCTCGGGGCGGATCCTGCCGTACTGATCCCGCACGCGGAACTCCCCCGGATCCCGGGGGAGTGACAGCCGTCCGCCGGGGTACGCGCCCTGACATACAGGGAGCCGGTGGGGCGGAGGAGGCGGTGGTGAGCATGCGCGCACGACGGGAGCGGTCCCCAGTGATCCCCGCCGACGGCGCGCACCTCGCTTCCCCCTTCGTGCACCCCGCTCTTCTCTACGGCGACGAGGACGAGTACCTCGCGGGCACCGTCCCCTTCGTCCGTGAGGCTCTCGCGGCCGGTGAACCCGTCGCCGTGGCCGTGCCCGGGGAGCGCCTCCGGCTGATCCGGGACGCGCTGGGCGACGAGGCCGGCGCCGTGCGGTTCCTGGACATGCGGGAGGCCGGGCGCAACCCCGGCCGGATCATCCCCGCGGTGCTGCGCGCCTTCGCCGACGCCCAGCGGCCCGGTCTGCGCGTGAGCATCATCGGCGAACCGATCTGGGCCGGCCGTACGCCCGCCGAGTACCCGGCCTGCGTCCAGCACGAGGCGCTGATCAACGCGGCCTTCCGGGGCCGCAGCGCGACCATCCTGTGCCCGTACGACATCCGGAGCCTCGACCCGCAGGTCATCGCCGACGCCTGGGCCACCCACCCCACCCTCGTCCGGGCCGGCTCCGGGCGGCAGGAGGACAGCGGGGCCTACGCCCCCGCGGAGGTCGTCGCCCGCTACAACGAACCGCTGCCACCCGGACCGGACGTCCCGTCCTTCCTGTCCTTCCGCTTCGACGCGGACACCCTCTCCGAGGCCCGGCACCTCGCCGTGGACGAGGCCCTGCGCTTCGGCCTGCCGTCCACCCGGGGCGGGGACCTCGCGCTGGCCACCGCCGAACTGGTCACCAACAGCGTGGTGCACGGCGGCGGTTCGGGTGCGCTCGGCGTGTGGGCCGAGGACGGGTACGTGGTGTGCGAGGTGCGCGACAAGGGCCACCTCACGGACCCGCTGGCCGGCCGCCGGCCCGTCGCCCGCGACCAGTACGGCGGCCGCGGGCTCCTCATGGTCAACCTCGTCGCGGACCTCGTCCGGATGCACACCGGGCCCGGCGGGACCACGGTCCGCTGCTGGTTCACCCGCTGACCGGCGGCAGGGCTCAGATGACGATCGGGCCGAGCGCCAGTGGCTCGATCCTGCCCTCCAGCATGTAGCCCAGGCCTTGTACGGCACACACGTCGGGCCGTTCCGCGATGTGCACCGGCATGCCGGTGGCCTGCCGCACCATCTCGTCCAGCCCCGGCAGCAGCGCGCTGCCGCCCACCAGCATGATCCCCCGGTCGACGAGGTCGGCGACCAGATCGGGCGGGCACTCCCGCAGTACCCGGCCGATGACGTCGACCACGGCGGTCAGCGGGGTCTCGATCGCCTCGCGCACGGCGGCGGTGTCGACCTGCACCGAACGGACGAGACCGGTGACGACGTCCCGCCCCCGGATCTCCGTGGACGTCGGCCCCTGGGCGGTGAGTCCTATGCCGGAGAGTGCGACGTGCAGGGGGCGTACGGACTGGCTGGGGAGCATCAACTCGTGCTGGTGGCGCAGATGCTGGACGATCGCGTGGTCGACGGCCTCGCCGCCGACGGGAATGCGTTCGGAACTCACGGTCGAGCCGAGCGAGAGCACGGCCACCTGGGTGGTCGCGGTCCCGCAGGCCATGATCATGGTGGCCTCGGGCTGCTGCACGGGCAGCCCGCACCCCACGGCGGCGGCGATGAGCGTGTCGACGAGCTCCACACGCCGTGCGCCGAGCCCCACCAGCGTCTCGACGGCCGCCCGCCGGGCCAGCGGGTCGGCCTCGTGCGGGGTGCAGGCCGCGGCGCGCAGGAACGGCTTGCGGCGCAGGGCGCGGCGCAGCCTGTCGCCGAGCAGGCCCCGGAGCATGCGCTGCGCCATCTCGATGTCGACGACGGTGCCGCCTGACACCGGGCGCACGACGCGGATGTGGGCCGGTGTGCGGCCCCTCATCCGCTCGGCGAAGTCACCCACGGCGATGAGGGCACCGCTCCGGGTGTTCACGGCGGCGACCGACGGCTGGTCGACGACCAGCCCGGCCCCCCTGACATAGACGCGGGTCCGGGCCGCCCCCAGATCTACGGCGAAATGGCAGCGCCGCAACTGCTCCAGACTTGCGGTCATGCAGGGTCCTCCAGAGAAACGCAGACCGTTGCGGGGCCGCCGGGCGGCGGGTCCCACTTGCATCGTGCGGTGCCGGAGGCGGGTGGCGCCTTTTGTGGGGGGCCGGTCGGGGTGCGGCCGAATGGTGGTTCTGCGGTTTATGTGCGTCACCGCGCGGTCCCTGGCGCGTCCCCCGGCGCCGTCAGCCGAATCGAGCACGCCACCGCCAGACCCGGCACCGGCCAGTGGCGCAGTGCGTCGCGCACCGCGCTCTGGGCCGCCCCGGCGCGTGCGAGCGGGTGTCGGCGGGTGATGCGGCGTGCTTCCTCGGTGACGTGGGCGAGCAGACGTTCGGGGATGCCGGTCATCGCGCCGCGGACGAAGGCGACCGGGTCGTCGACGTGCCAGGACAGTTCGATGAAGGCGGCGAAGGCGCCGCCCCCGTGGCTCGGCAGGGATACCTGGTGGCCGGTGTGGTGGATGGTGAGGTCGACCTCGTAGTAGCTGTGGGCCTCCGGAGTGCGGGCGAGGCTGAACTCGCCGCCGGGGAGGGCGAAGACGACGTTCCGCGTCCTGCCGTGGGGCGCGGGCAGGGGCCGGGTGGCGGTCAGGGGATACGGGCCCAGTGCGGGCGACGGGGGAGGGGTGCCGTCGTAGGCCGTGCGCGGCAGGTGGATGAGGAGGTACCAGCCGGCCGCCGGGTCCAAGGTGAGCGGTCGCAGCGCGGGCGTCGAGCCGTCGGCCTCGCCCAGCTCGGCACGGAGGGCGGCCGACACGGCGATGATGCCGCGCGCCCCGGACGTGTCCAGGAGATGCCGGGCCGCCGCCTCGTCGGGTTCTTCGTCCCCGGTGGCGCGGAAGGCGATCTGCAGCCTGGTGCCGCCCAGTTCGACGAGCCGGTCCGCCAACCGGACCATCGTGGCAACGAGAAGAGGCCGTGCCGCACCGGAATCCAGGGACACGGCGTAGCCCTTCTCGCCCTCGCGCTGCCTGTACCGCGTCTCCTCCAGCCCGCTCGCCGTGATCAGCCGCATCACCGCACGACCCAGCGCGGGGAGGGACTCCCGGTCCTGGGGACCGTCGGCCAGGTCGTAGCGGGCGAAGCCTCCGTAGGCGGGCGAGGCCTCGGCGGACTCCACGTCCAGATGGCTGGAAGGGGACGCCGACTCCTCGTCGAGGTACAGCAGCGAAGGCAGGTCCTCCGGCCGGAAGCTCCCCTCCGGCGTCTCGTCCGGAGCGAACAGGCCGAAGCCGGTGTTCTGGTCCGGGCCCGGCTCGTACTCCGGCTCCGGCTCGTCCTCGGGGGTCTCGCCGAACTCCTCGCGCAGTTCCCGCCCCAGCAGGCGGAGTTCGGGGTTCGTGCCGCCGGAGAGCCGGTACTCCTCGTACACCTCCAGGGCTTCCTCGATACGGCCCTGGCCCTTCAGGGCGATCAGGTACAGGCGGCGGAAGTCCTCGCGGGACGGGTACTCGCCGACCAGCCGCTCGAGACTGGTCGCGGCCATCTCGAACTCGCCCACGTCCAGGTCGAGTTCGGCGCGGGTGCGGTACAGGCCCAGGCGGAGCTGGAGCAGGCGGGTGCGGGCCGCGGCCGCGGCGGGGCCGGGGACGCCGTCCAGGGCGGTCTCGCCGTGCCAGAGGCCCAGGGCTTCGTTCACCCACCTGTGGGCGAGTTCGACGCGACCCAGCGCACGGTCCTTTTCCGCCTCGGCCACCAGTTGCTGGCAGTGGATCACGTCCACGATGTCGGTGCTGGTGTGCACGGCGTACCCGTCGGACAGGGTGGCCAGGACCCCGGGACCCACGGCGTTGCGCAGCCTGGAGGCGTAGGTGCCCAGGAGCGCGTCGGCGCGCTCGGGGGCCTTGGGGCCCCAGATGCCCTCGGTCAGCTCGGCGCGGGTCACCCTCCGGCCGTGGTGGAGGAGGAGCATGCACAGCATCGCCTGTTCCTGCGGGGAGCCGATGGCCAGGGGGCGGCCTTCGCCCCGGTCGACGGCGGGTGGACCGAGGAGCGCGTAGTGGAGGCGGGCGTGGGCCGTCGCCAGGGGGGACAGGAGCGTCGGGTGCTGGAGGCGCCCGAGGCCGCCTCGCTGGTTGTCGAGCTCGCCGGAAAGGAGCGCGTCGAGCGCCGACGCGAAATGCGTGCGCAGCTGGACCGGCAGGCCTGTGAGGTGATCGGGTGCGACCGGCGTGCCGTCCCCGCGCGGATGGCCCGACGCCAGATGGAACAGCAACTGCCCGAGCGTCCGCAGATCCGCCGAGTACTCGTCCTGTTCCGTCGTCCGCTCCAGTGGGAGCAACGTGAGCTTGGCCGTACCGTCGGGCAGCAGGAGCACCTTGGTCATGTCGAGCCCGATGTGGGCGAAACCGGCCTCGTGGAGCGCGCCGAGGGCCTGTGCGAGTTGCCACCCCAGCGACACGGTCAGCGGCGCCGGCAGACGGTAGCCGTTCGGTGCCGCCAGGCTGTTCAGGGCGAGGCCGTCCAAGTGCTCCATGACGACGTACGGGACGCCGTCCTCGATGCCGAAGTCGTGGACGGTGACCACGTTCCGCTGGTTCAGGTCCCGCAGCAGCCGTGCGTCCCGCAGGAATGCCGCACTTCGGGCGGGATCCGTGATCGGTTCGTGCAGGCGCAGCACCACCGTGCGGTTCTCCTCGGTGTCCTGTGCCTGCCACAGGGACCTGGTCGGCCCGAGCCGCCGAACCACCCGGTAGCGGGTGCCCAGGCGCCCCGGAACCGAGGACGGCGTCCGGCCGCCCTCCCCGGTCAGCTGCCGCGCACTGTCCGGACTCACCGTCGCGAACGCCTCGGCGTCCACCGCCCTCGGTGTGCCGTCCACCGCGGGTGCCGTGGCCTGGAACTCCCCGGGTGCCGACCCGGCCCGATCGTCGATCAACTTGCCTATCCGGGCGAGGAGTTCGGAGGTCCCCGCCCGGGCCCTGCGGGGCAGTCCGCGCAGCAGCAGGTCGCGTACGCCGGGGCGGAAGGCGTACGAACCGGGCGGGCCGGGGACCGTCGTGAGCATGCCGCTCAGGATCACCTCGGCGAGGTGCTGGGGGCGCGGCCGTGGTTCGAGGGTCGCGTGGACCAGTCGCATGACCGACAGGTCGGGCCGGCCGAGGGCCAGGTGACCGGCCAGCCGGACGGCCTCGGCGGAAGCGGTCGCCCGGAACCGGAGGACCAGTTCCTCGGCGGAGAGCCGGGCGACGTCGGTGCGGTCGTCGGCGTCGGCCGGGAGGGGGCCGGTGAGGAGGGCGGCCGAGGCGGGGTGTTCCGTGCCTCCCGGTGTGGCGATCAGCGCCGCCCAGTTCGCCAGCCACTCCGGGCCCGGTTCCAGCACGGGGAGGGCGATGGCGCCGTCCCCCTCGTGCTGGACCGTCGTGTCGTACGGCGTGAAAGCGAGCGCGGTGGTGGGGGCCGCCGGGTACGGGGCGGACAGCCGGCCGGGCACCGTCGGCAGGGCGGTGTCCGCCCAGAGGTGCTCGGGCAGCGGCTGTACGACGGCCAGCGGCATCCGCCGGGCCCAGCGGCGCAGCACGCCGTACCAGAGGCTGCCGGCGGGGCCCTCCCGCCACTGCGGACCCATGCAGTCGCTGACCAGAAGGGTGACCGTGCGGCCGTCGGCGGGGGCGTCGCCGCCGTGCCGGTGGACCGTGCCGTCGGGGCCGGCGTGGTGAAGGCCGACCGTGCGGAAGATGCCGGACTGGGCGAGTGCCGTGTGCAGTTCGTGGACCAGAGGGCGCCAGACCGGCATCGTGGGCCCGTCGTCGTAGACCAGGTTCAGGCGCAGCCAGCGTTCCTGGGCGGGGCGCATGACAGGCAGCCACCACTCGGGGGCCGCGCCCAGGCGGGCGATGCGGTCGGCGGTGGCCCGCTCGTCCAGTTCGAGGCGTACGGGGGCGTCGATACGGCGCTTGAGGGGCCGCAGGGAGCGCTGCAGGGCCAGGGGGTGGCGCAGCATCGGCGGTGCGGGGGCCAGCAGGGTGGCGTGCGGCTTCGTCGCCGGTCCGGGGCCGGGTAGGTGCAGGGGGACACGGCGGGGCTGAGACGGCGGGGTGGGGGCCGGGTCGTGGTGGTGCGGGCGTGGCGGGGGCGGGGGCTCGGCGGTGTCTGTGGGGCCGGTGTCCGGTGCGGGAGGCTCCGGGGCCGGGGGCGGGGCAGACTCGTCGGCAGGCTCCATGTGGGCGGCCAGCCAGAGGAGTTCGGCGAGTTCGAGCGGGGTCGGGCGGGTGCCCTCGGCCGCCTGGGTCAGTACGTCGGCCAGGCGGGCGAGGGGCTCAGGGGCGCCGGAGGGCTCAGAAGGCATCGCTGTGCGGGGCCTCGCCGAGATAGGGCATGAGCTGCTCCGCCAGCTCGTCGAGGTTCTCGGCGGGCAGGTCGGAGGAACGGGCCAGGTAGATCGCGTTCAGAAGCTGGTCGGTGGCCAGGTCGCCGCCGCCCACCCGGGACAGGAACCGGCCGATCAGGCGCTGCGCGCCCGCGTCGGGCTCCTCGTCGAAGTGGGCGCGGACGATGTCGGCGAGCCGGCTGCCGTCGGGCTGGCGCAGTCGCAGGGTGACGCAGCGGCGCAGGAAGGCGGGAGGGAACTCGCGCTCGCCGTTGCTGGTGAGCACGACGAAGGGGAACGCCTTGCAGCGGACCCGGCCGCGCCGGACGGCGACCCGCTCGTCGGTGCCGTCGACCATCACCTCCGCCTCGGGGGCGCGGCGGGCGGTGCGGACCAGCTCCGGGATCTCGTACTGACCCTCCTCCAGCACGTTCAGCAGGTCGTTCGGCAGGTCCAGGTCGCTCTTGTCGATCTCGTCGATGAGCAGGGCGCGGGGGCGGGCGTAGGGGAGGAGGGCGGTGCCCAGCGGGCCCAGGCGCAGATGGTCCTCGATGCCGGTCTCCGGGGCCGTGGTGTGCCGGGCCGCGTACAGGCGGGAGAGCGGGTCGTACTGGTAGAGGGCGTCGTGCAGGGTGCTGCGGCTGGTGATGTTCCAGCGCAGCACCGGGCCCAGGCCCAGCTCGCGGGCGACCGCGTAGACCAGCGAGGACTTGCCTGTGCCGGGCGGTCCGGTGACCAGGAGCGGGCGGCGCAGATACAGGGCCGCGTTGACCAGCTGGACGGTCTGCTCCGTGGGCCGGTACGTCTCGGCGCGGTGTGCGCGGTCCGGGGAGGTGGCCGCGTCGTCGTCGCCCGCCTCCGGCAGGCCGAGCACCGGTCCGCCGTCGAAGGCCCGCCAGGGCGGGGGCGGCGGCAGCTCGGTGATGCCGTCGTGCGGCTCGTTGGTGCCGGTGTAGACGGGCCACAGGGGCATGGGATCTCTCTCCGTGGGGGTGCGGCGGGCGGCTCAGGCGACGGGGGAGTGGAGGCTGGCGGCGGGCTCGGGGAAACAGCGCGGATCGTCCCAGAGGAGCTGGACGTCCTTCGCCCAGTGCTGCTCCGGGTCCTCGTCCGCCTCCGCGGTCTCACGCAACTCCCTTATGTGAGAGGGGAGTTCGGCGGGCGGGATGCCGGCGACGGAGGCGGCGAGCTCGTCGAGGAACGCGGCACCGGTGCACGGGGCGTCGTGCCGGGAGTCTGCGCAGCCCGTCCGCGGCCACAGCAGCACCGGGACGGGGGTGTTGAGGCCGATCTCGAAGTGGCGCCGGGCGGTGGCGGGCGGGAAGGCGAAACCTGCCAGCTCGGCGTCGTCGTCCCGCAGCCGCTTGCGCAGACTCGGCGGATGCTCCGGGGTGCCGCACTCGACGCGGTGCAGACGCGCCCCCGGACAGGCGTCCAGCTTCTGCCACTTCTTCGCCAGCCGGTGGCGCAGACCACCGCTGCGGTACCGGGCCCGGTCCACCACGACGAGGGGATAGGCGCAGCCCAGCGGGGTGGAGTCGTCGGCACCGCACTCCCACTGCGCCACCGGCTCGTTGAGCCACTCGCGGGGCAGCACGAACGTGACCAGCTCGTCCGCGTCCGGGGCGAGCTGGGCGAACGCCTCGTCGATGCGCTCCTGGACGTAGGCCCGCACGGCGGTGCGCGGCAGCCGGTGCGAACCCACGCGCCGCCGCTGTCCGCCCCGGTAGGCGGAGACCTCCACGGTGACCTGGTCGGCGCCCGCGCCGCTGTGGTCGATCTCGACGAGGATCGGAGACCAGACGGACGCGGCGGCGACGGTGTCCGGCGCGTCGAGCAGCTCCGCGAGGCGGCCGGCGAGCCGGGTCGCCGCCTCGGGGTCGGGCACCTCCCACTGCACATACCCGGTCGCGTCCCACAGCGAGCCGAACCCGCCCTCGGGCAGCGGCGGCCCGAAGGGGCCCACGGCATCGACGTACAGCCGGTCCGGGTCGCAGTCCGCGCCTTCGGCGACCGCCCGCCGCACCAGCGTGTACAGCCGCTTCATGGCGTCCGGCCGGTGCTCGGGGGTGGGGACCAGTTCGCCGAGCTCGGGCCAGTAGCGCGCCATCACCTGGGTGGGCAGCATCCGGCCCACCCGGACGTCCCTCGCGCCCGCGATCGCCGAGACCATGCCGACCACCCGGCCGTCCCCCAGGGTCACCGCCGCCCCGCTGAACCCGGCGGCGAGCGGCTGCCCGTGCGCCGTGGCGGCCTCCAGTTGCACCCACTCACCGGCGATCAGCGTGCTCGACACGGCCCGGTACTGGGCGAGCGTGCCCTCGTCGTACCCGACCGGGAAGCCGTAGGCCTCCAGCAGCGGCGAGGGAACGCCGTGCTCGGCCCCCGGCGGGGCGAACACGGCCGGGACCAGCGGCACTTCGCGGTCCAGCTCCAGTACGGCCAGGTCACCGGGGTCGGCCGCGGCGCCCTCCCAGCCGCCGTGCACGGCAACGGTGGCGGACAGCGCGCCCAGCTCCCCGCGCTGCGGGAACGACACGGTGACGTCCGCCGAGCCGCTCTGCCGGACGACGTGGGCACACGTCAGCACCCGCCGGGCGGAGACGAGGAACCCCGCGCCGACCTCGTTCCCGCACTCGACACGGGCGTGCCAGGCGGCTGCGCTCATGACCGGCCGGCGTCCGCGGGAGCAGCCTGCGGCGGTTCCGGAGCGGGCCGGGACCGCTCCGGTGACCAGCTGAGCTTCACCACCAGATGCCCCTCCGCCGCGCCCTTCGCGATGATCGCGCCCGTCTCCGCGCTGAGCTTCACCCCGAACTCGAGCTCCACGGTGTCGGGCCTGAGCGAGCCGTCCCGGAACACCCTGAGCGCCGACTCGGCCGCCGCCCGCACCCCGTCCAGGGCGCCCTCGAAGGTCCGCGCGGCCAGGACCGGACCGCCGCCGCGGGAGACGAGCCGGGCGCCGGACTCGCTCTCCACGCCCTCCACGACAACCCTGGCACCGTCCTCGGTCCTGAACTCCATCAACCCGTCCATGGCGCCGCTCGCTCCCCCGTGTGCTGTGTGACCTCGCCGAACTCCATTGTTGCGGACGGTGCTTGGCGATGTCCCGGGTTCTGCGGGGCCGGGCTTCCGGTCAGCACCCCACGACGCCCCGGATCACCCCCAGCTCCACCAGGTCCTGCGGCCGGATGCGCAGCTGGCCGGCCGTGGCCTCGACCTCCTCTGCCGGCCGCTTGAGGATCGCGGCCGCGAGCTCCGGGGCGATCACCGAGAAGTAGCTGTCCGGCGTGGCCCAGGTGCTGCCGGGCGCGGCCAGCGCCAGTGCGCCGCCGGAGCCGCCCTCGCCTATCACCAGCGTGGTGACCGGAACGCGGGCGGCCGCCACCGCGCCGAACAGCTCCGCGATCGCGGCGCCCGCACCCTGCCGCTCCGCCTCCGCGTCGTTGGCCGCGCCCGGCGTGTCCACCAGGGTCAGCACCGGGATGCCGAGCCGGTCCGCGAGCCGGATCAGCCGGGTGGCGGTGCGGTAGCCCGCCGGGCGGGTGGGGGTGCCGGTCTGGGCGGCGTAGGCGACGGTGCGGCCTTGGGCGGTGCCGAAGCCGCAGAGGATGCCCTCGGTGTCGGTGCCGCCGCAGCGGTCGCCGTGGATCGCTGCGCGGTGGGTGAAGTAGGCGTCCAAGTAGGCGTGGGCGCGGGGGCGTCGAGGGGAGCGCGCTTGTTGGACTGCGTCCCAGCCGGTGGTGGGCAGCTCCTGGGCGCCGAGGGCGGAGGGGAGCGGCGCTGCAGGTAGTGGCGCGTTGGGGCGTATGGCGTCTGCGGTGGTGTTGTGGCTGGTCGCGCCCCCGCGGCGGAGCCGCATATGGTGCAGCCCCGCGCCTCGGGGCGCGGAAAGCAAGCGGAGCCACAGTCCCAGCGTCTCCCGCAGTTCCGTCAAGGGCACCACCGCGTCCGCCGCCCCCGCCGTCACCTGGGCCTCCGCCGTGTACGCCGTCGGGTCCGCGTCCTGGGGCCGGACCCGGGAGCCCGCGAAGCCGACCTGGGCGCCGGGCAGGGCGAGGATCACGTCGGCGCCCGCGCCGAGGGTGGCCCAGCCGCCGCCGGTTGTCGGGTCCCTCAGGACGGCGATCTGGGGCAGTCCGGCCTCCCGGGTGAGGGCCGACTGGCGGGCCACGCGCTGGAGTTGGGTCAGGGCGAGCATGCCTTCCTGCATACGGCTGCCGCCCGTGGCGACCAGCGGCACGACAGGGAGCCGGTGTGCACGGGCATGGCCGTGGGCGGCCTCCAGGCGGTCGCCGGTCCGCTCACCGAGCGAGCCGCCGAGGAAGCCGAACTCGAAGGCGATCAGCACGGCCTGGGTGCCCGCGACCCGGGCGGTGCCGCACACGACCGACTCCGTCTCGCCGGTCCGCTCGGCCGCACGGGCGCGCGAGGCGTCGTAACCCTGCCAGGCAAGAGGGCCGTCGGGCCTGGACTCCCCTGCCGGGTACGGGAGTTCGGCGAAGGTCGAGGCGTCGGTGACCAGCGTGAGGATCTCGCGGGCGGAGAGGCGGGGCTCAGGCACGGTGCAGCGCCCGCTTCATGATCTTCCCCATGTCGTTGCGGGGGAGGCTCTCCAGGTAGTGGACCACGCGCGGACGCTTGTGGGGGGCGAGGCGGCCCGCCACATGGTCCGCCAACTCCTCGGCACCCGGGGGTGCTTGAGGATCAGCCGGCACCACCCACGCCACGATCCGCTCGCCCAGATCCGCGTCCGGCTCCCCGGTGACCGCCGCCTCCCGCACCCCCGCATGCTCCAGCAGCGCGTTCTCGATCTCACCGGCCCCGATCTTGTAACCCCCGCTCTTGATCAGGTCGGTGGCCTTGCGGCCGACGATGCGGACGTACCCGTCGGGCTCGCGGACGGCCATGTCGCCCGTGCGGAAGAACCTGTCGGTGGTGAACGCGGCGGCCGTGGCGTCGGGCCGGTTCAGGTACTCGGTGAACAGGTTCGGGCCGCGCACCTGGATCTCACCGACGGTCTCTCCGTCGTACGACGTGATCGTCGACCCGTCCTCCTCCACCAGCCGCAGCTCGACACCCGGCAGCGGCACGCCCACCGTGCCCGCGCGCGGCTCGCCGTCCGCCCGGACGCTGGTGTTCATCAGAGTCTCGGTCATGCCGTACCGCTCGATGACCTGCCGCCCGGTCGCCGCCGCGATGCGCTCGTGGTCGTGGACCGGGAGCGCGGCGGAACCCGAGACCAGCAGCCGCGCCCGGCCGAGGGCCTTCGCCAACTCCGCTTCATCGGGGAGTGCTTGGGCGATCCGGTGGTACATCGTCGGCACCCCGAACAGCATGGTCGCGCCGTCGTTCAGCTCGCGCGCCACGCCCTCCGTGCTGAACCGCCCCAGGTGGCGCACGGAGCCGCCGCGCCTCAGCGGGCCCAGGATGCCCAGCACCAGCCCGTGCACATGGAACAGCGGCAGCCCGTGCACGAGTACGTCGTCGCCGGTCCACTGCCAGGCGTCGGCGAGCGCGTCCAGCGTGGTGGCGATCGCCCGGCGGGGGAGGACGGCGCCCTTCGGCGGCCCGGTGGTGCCGGAGGTGTAGACGATCAGGGCGGGGGCCTCGTCGTCGGTCAGGAGGGCGAGGGCGGTGCCTCCGGTGCCGGTCACGTCGACATCGACGCACTCCAAATCCCGTACACGGGAAGGCAGTTCATCACCGGGAGCCGCCAGTATCACCGACGGCGCACTGTCGGACAGGATGTGCCCGAGCTCCTTCTCGCCCGACTTCGGATTGAGCGGTACGGCGGCCGACCCGGCCCGCAGCACCGCCACCACGGCCACCGCGGTCTCCAGCGCCGACGTGGCCCAGATCGCGACCCGTCCGCCGTGCGGGAGCCGGGCCGCCAGGGCACCGGTCGCGGACGCGAGCTCGGCGTACGTCAGGGACCGGTCGCCGAAGCGCAGAGCCACCTGCTCGCTCGGGCTCTGCAGGGCGGGAAAGAGAGGAGACACGCGATGCACTCCATCCGTGAGGGCAGGAACGACACCCTCGTTCCTACACCAGCCGCCCCGCCGACGACGATCAGGAGGCCTCCCGCACCACGTCCGCTACGACACAGCCTCGCGTTCCTTTCCACCGATGCTGGGGCTTCACCAAGGTGAAGGTCAATCCGGTTGCTTTGGTTGCAGGCGTGCCGGTTAGCCTGCGAAGCGATCCACCGCCGTAAGAACTTCTGCCTACGAGACTGGAGGCCGCCGTGGTCCGTGTCGCTCTCGCCACCTACGATCCCGGACCGGAGCCCAGCAAGGACCGCGACCTCCCCGTGCTGGTGCGCGCGCTGCGGGACGCCGGGGCCGAGGCCGTCGCCGTCCCGTGGGACGACCCCGGCACCGACTGGGGCGGCTTCGACCTCGTCGTCATCCGGTCGACCTGGGACTACAGCTGGCGGGCGGACGAGTTCGTGGCGTGGGCGGAGAAGTGCGGTGCGGTCACCAGGCTCGCCAATCCGCCCGTGGTCGTGCGCTGGAACACTGACAAGCGGTACCTCGGGGAACTGGCGGAGGCGGGAGTACCCACCGTCCCCACCCGGTACCTCGCACCGGGAGACGCCCCCGACCTCCCCGACGACCACGAGTACGTCATCAAGCCGACCTCGGGCGCGGGCGCCCGGTACGCCGCCCGCTACACACCGGACGACCACGACACAGCCGTACGGCACCTCGCGCGCATGCACGAGGAGGGGCTGACCGCGATGGTCCAGCCGTATCTGTCCGGCATCGACGTCAGCGGCGAGCGGGCCCTGCAGTTCTTCGGCGGCCGCTTCCTGCACGCCGGCCGGAAGGGCGCCGTACTGGCACCCGGCACGGCGTACGACGCCACCAAGGTGGCCCACCCGGACCTGGTCCCATGGACCCCGACCCCGGCCGAACTCGCAGTCGCCGAACGGGCGTTGGCCGCCGTACCGGATGCGCCCGAGCTGCTGTACGCGCGCGTGGACCTCGTCGACGGGGCGGACGGGGAGCCGCGGCTGATGGAGCTGGAGCTGGTCGAGCCGAACCTGTTTCTCTTCCTGCATCCCGGGTCGGTGTCCGCGGTGGTGGAGGCGATCCTGGCGGAGGCCGGTCGCTAGGGCTGTCCGTGTGCGCAGCCTGACCGATCCCGGCGAGCCTCCCCGGACGGAACGACTAGAGAACAGCAGCCGCAGTCTTGGGCGCGGCCGCCAGCCGCAGTCCAACCTCCACGAGGGTCCAGCCGATGCGGGTACGGAGGTCCCGGCGGTGCCGGGCCGCGGCGGTGAGACGGTACGCGTCGGCTTCGGCACGGAGTTCGGCGGCGCGGGCGTGGTGCAGGGCGAGGTGGGTCTCGGGGTGCATCGGGCTGCGGCCTCTCATTCCGTGGTCAGGGGGAACGCGTGCGTGTGGATCCGCACCTGGGCGGTGGCTTCGTCGTCCTCGTCGGCGGCGCGGTCGCGGTAGGTGTCGACGAGCGCGTGCATCTTCTCGACGAGTTCCCGGGTGAGTTCGGGCGTCAGCCGCAGTGTCGCGCTGCTCATGTCCCAGGTTCGGTTCCAATCCTCCGGCCAGTCCTGGCGGTTGCCGAGCCAGGTCGACAGCTCCCGGGTCTGGGCGGTCGCGACCTCGTGGAGGTACATGTCGGCGGCTCCGCGTACGTCCGGGTTGGCATCCGTGAGCAGCGCGTCGTCGAAGCGCAGGCCCTTGTGGACCGCCTTCCACCACCGCTCCCGCCCCTTGCCGCGCTCAGGGGCGTCCTCGATGAAGCCGTGGGCCGCGAGCTGTCGCAGGTGGTAGCTGGTGGCACCGCTCGACTCGCCGAGTTTTTCGCCGAGTTGGGACGCGGTAGCCGGACCGCCGAAACGCAGGGCGTCCAGCAACTGCATGCGCAGGGGGTGTGCCAGCCCGCGCAGGGAGCGGGCGTCGAGACTGCGGACCTGTGGGTCCTGGGGCTCGTTCATGCGCACAAAAGTAACCCTTACAAAGGGTTCGTTGCAACAGACTCTTTGCAACAAACTCTTTACAAGGGAGGTGAACTCACATTTCCAGCCGGGCCCGCGATGTCCGCGCTGCCGCGTGCCCTCGGGTCGTACGGCAGGCTTCTCCGCTGCCAGAGCCTCGATACGGTGGGACACATGAAGCTTTCGCCGCTCGTCGCCCGGGAACGCTTTGCCGCATCGCCCGTCGCCAGGTTGGCGACAGCCGACGTCCACGGGGTGCCCCATGCGGTCCCCATTACCTTCGCCGTCCTGGGTGACGTCCTCTATTTCGCGGTCGACCACAAGCCCAAGAGCACGTGGGATCTACGGCGGTTGAGCAACATTCGGGAGAACCCGTCGGTGACCGTGCTGGTGGACCATTACGACAAGGACTGGTCGACGCTGTGGTGGGCTCGCGCCGATGGGTCTGGCGAAGTGCTGGAGGACGGGCAGGAGTGGCGCCGCGCGGTGGAGTCGCTGTGCGGCAAGTACGAGCAGTACAAGGACTCGCCTCCCGAGGGCCCCGCAGTCGCCGTTCGGGTCGGGCGGTGGAGTGGCTGGTCCTTCACCTAATCTTGCCGGGACCCAGAGCCCGAGGTGACGTACATGCCGGACCGAGACCTTCCCCCGTACCGCCGGATCGCGGACGATCTGCGGGCCGCCATCGCGACGGCGAAGCTGGCTCCCGGCGAGAAGCTGAAGTCGGAGAACGAGCTCAAGGACCTGTACGGCACAACCCGGGTCACCGTGCGCAAGGCGTTGGCCCTGCTCAAGGCGGATGGACTGCTGATCAGCGAGCAGGGCAGAGGCGTTTTCGTGCGTCAGTAGCCCAGAGTGCGCTTGCAGACCACCGGCGCGAACTTCCGTGAGCGGCTCTCGACCGGCGTAAGCAACTTCACTGCAGAGGCGGCGGCGCAGGGGCTGCGGGCGCAGCAGCGGATCCTCTCAGTGGAGAGGGTTGCTGCTCCGGTGGAGGTGGCTGAGCGATTCGGCGTGTCCGAAGGCGCTTCGGTGATCGTCCGGCGCCGGGCGTTCTTCATCGACGACGAACCCATGCAGTTCGCCGACGGGTACTACCCGGAGGAGCTGTTCGCCGGCACTCCGGTCGAAGAGCCTCGGCGCATTACCGGTGGCGTGAGCGCCTTGATCGAGGATCCGGCTGGGCCGGTGGGGCAGCGGATCGTGCGCTTCGTCGAAGACCTGGAAATCCGCATGCCGACTCCGGAGGAGGCCGGGGCGCTGCGCATCGCGCCCGGCGTTCCGCTGGCCCGAGTGCTGCGCAAGGCGCAGGTGGGGGACGGTCGAGTGGTCGAGGTGCTGGACTCGCGCGTGCCGTGCGACCGCCACCTCTTCCAGTACGTCATCGACGTGCCCTGACGGCGAACTCTCGCCTCCGTCCTGTCGACCTCCGACGCCAGCTTGTATATCCAAGTGGTTGAGGCTACTCTCGCCTCAGCTTGAATATGCAAGTTGATCGGGGCTCGGCCCACTGCGAAGGAGCTGATGTGAGCCCTCTGTTGCAGATTGTTGAAGCCGTGAGAGCTCTCCTGTTCGGGCCACGCATGCCCGGTCAGCGGGTTCACACCCCGACGACTCAAAGGCCGGATGCGTGTCAGCCCGTGCGATCTCCCTCAGCACGGGAATGGGCGGGCGTCCTGCAACGGGCCAGGTGTCGCCGGGCCCCGCATCTGTGGCCGCCCGCGCCGCCCGCGCGCACAGCGGACGTCGGCATGGCCTCACCTGTCCGCGTCTACATCCTCCCCCGGAAGAACAGCGACTGGCATTGTCGCGGCAGTTGAAGCAGGGGAAGCCATGGTGACCACGGAATCAGGGGCGGAATCCGTCACGTGCGTCGGGCCGTACGCAGTAGCCGAACAGAGGGAACACGCGTGATCGTGATTGCGCCGAGTATGCCAGTGACGATGCGGGATGCCGCGCGTACCGCGTACTACACACAGACCCTTACCTTGGTGCCGTCCACCGTCCGGCTGGCCAGGATGAGCATCAGAACCACCTTGGAGTGCTGGGGACTTCACGAGTTCGTGGAAGACGCCGTACAGGTCGTGTCCGAACTGGTGACGAACAGCGTGCAGCACGCGGCCGGACAGAGCGCGGACGATCCCGGCTGCTGCCGGTTGACGGTCCAACGCCCCACGCACGACGTCGTAGCCGTGATCGTGTCAGACTCGTCCCCGCGCAGGCCTGTGCGCTGCCAGCCGAACGCGGAGAGCGAGAACGGCCGCGGCATGCTCCTCCTCGACGCGCTCGCCCCTGGATGGAGGGTCATCCCCACGCCTTCCGGTGGTAAGGCCGTCCACTGCGAGCTTCGAGCACACTCATGAAGCCTGACTACGGCACGTTCAGTGCGCGGTGACGCCCGGCTGGATCGGCCCGCCCAGAGATCAAGACCCCCACCAGGGCACACCCGCGACGGGACGGAACTGCTCAGCTGACCGCCACCTGCTGCAACAACCCCCACGTGAACTCCGCGGCCACATCCCGCCGCACCCCCTCCCCGTCCGGTGCCGTGAACGCCAGCCCCCACCGCGTGGGTGCCGTGCCCTCCAGCGGCCGGGCGGGGGCGAAGGCTCGGGCCGCCTCGTCGACGGTGCAGGACCAGGGGGTGAGGTCGTCGAGGGTGCGCAGGGTCGGGCCGGGGGTGTCCGGGGCGCGGACCAGCCATTCGTTCCAGACGGCGCCGTTCGGGGCGAGGAGCACCTCGAAGCGGAGGTCCGGCCAGAGGGGGAGGGGCCAGAGCCAGGCCTCGCAGTCCAGGTCGCCGATCTTGCGGGTGACGACCGACTCGGGAGTGCCGAGGATCGAGCGGTAGCGGGAGGCCGCCGCGCGTGCTCGTGGCGAATGCAGCATCGCCTGCCAGCGCTTGTTGGCCTCCCTCATGTCGGCGATGGATACGCCCAGTTCGTGGCGGGCGTCCTCCACCAGGTCCGGGTTGTGGTCGGCCATGCGGCGCAGCAGGACCAGCTGGAAGTCGCGGGGGGTGAAGGGGCGGCTAGCGGGGCGCTCGGCGGACGGCATGGGAACCATGGTGTCCCATCGCGTCGGTGCCCGGTCGGCGGCCGTCCGGGAGGAAGAGGACCGAGTTGACGTAGCGCGGGTGCTTGCGGAAAGGCAGGATGCGGCCCAGCAGGCCCTGGGCTACGACGTGCGAGGTGCTCTCCTGATGGGCCTCCAAGGGGAACTTCGCCAGCGGCACCCAGCTCGATCCGGGAAGCACCCAGCCCTCGTAGCGAAGCAGGGAGAGGTAGGTGATGACCGGCGCGATCGGCTGGATCCGGGACTCCAGTTCGACGAAGAGGGCCGGGCGGTCCCGGGCCAGCAGGGCCGTCGCACCGCGTAGTACCGCCAGCTCGTTGCCGTCCACGTCGATCTTGATGAAGCCGACGTCCCGCAGGCGGAGCTCGTCGAGCGTGACGCAGGGGACGTGCAGGGCCCGGGCGTGGATGTCGCGGCGGACCAGCGAGGACACGCCCCGGTCGCCCGCGTCGTCCGCCGGGAGCCACAGGCGGGCGGTGCCGGGGCGGTCGGAGGCGGCGGCCTGGACGACGCGGACGTTCGGCGGGGCGGCGGAGGTGAGCAGGCGGGCCAGGTGGGGGACCGGTTCGATGGTCACCACCTGACGGGCGCGGGTGGCCAGGCGCCGGGTCCAGGGGCCGTACCAGCCGCCGACGTCCACGGCGGTGCCGCAGCCGGGCGGGCACAGGTCGGCCAGCCGGGCCAGCTCGGGCTCGAAGCGCGGGTAGACCGCCCGGGCGGCGGCGGCGACCAGACGAGTGGGCAGGAGGGGGGCCAGCCGGGCGGCCAGGGTGCGGGGCGGGGTCACGGGCGCTGGGCCATCCGCTTGAGCAACGCCTCGTGCTCGTCGTCCGAGACCTGCTCCCCGGACGACGGCAGCAGCTGCGGGATGCCGTCGACGATCGGGTAACGGCGGTGCAGGCGCGGGTTGTACAGGGCCTCGGGGGCCGTCGGTCCGTCCGGCTTGACGAGGTGCAGCGGGCCCTTGTCGAGCGGGCACGCCAGGATCCGCAGCAGCGGGTCGTCGGGGTTCATGGAGGGGTCAACTCCTTGGTCGCGATGGGGGGTTGGGGCGGAGCCTGGGGTGCCGGCTGGTCGTGCTTGGGCATGGCCAGCAGGACGGAGACGGCGAGGACGGTGCCCGCCAGGCGCAGGGCGAGCCGCAGCGGGTCGTGCGGGAGGGCCTCGCCGAACGAGAGGGTGCCGAGTACGGCCGTGTAGAGGCAGGTCACCGTCGTGCACACCGGCACGATCAGCGAGGCCCGGCAGCGCTGAAGCGCGGCCTGCGACATCACCAGACCGAACGCGCCGGTGAACAGGAGGAGGTAGGGATAGGGCGACTTGAGCAGGCCGGCCACCGCACCACCCAGCCCACTTGACGTCAGGTAGCTCGACACGCCCTTGATGCCGAGCGAGCTGACCCCGTACAGCAGGCCGACGGCCACTCCGTACTCCACGCCCGTCGTCGGTGCGCGGTGGCGGTGGCGGGTGCGTCGCTCCGCGGCGCCGTACAGCCAGACACCGCCTGCCAGCGACGGCACGCACACGAGCAGGATCAGCTGGTACGGGGCGCTGTGGCTGACCGTGTCCGAGCCTTCCTTGAGGGAGAGCACGACCATCAGCAGCGCGGCGAGGATCGCGCCGAGCGCATACCGTTCCCGTCCGCTCGTCTCCTCGCCCAGCAGCCGGGCGGAGAGCAGGACGAGGAGCACCAGACCGGAGACGAAGATGCCCTGGGCGGCGGCGATCGGCAGCGTCCGGTACACCACGAGCTGGGCGCCGAAACCGGAGGCGAGGGCGAGGGAACCGCCGATCCACAGCGGGCTGCCCAGCACCAGTCTGAGCAGCCGCGCGGGGTTGCGGATCGTCACCTCCGGGAGCGAGGTGAGCGCCCGTTTCTCCAGGACGAAACCGAGGCTGTACAAGGTGTTCGCCAGCAGGGCCGCGGCCACTCCCCACCACATGACGTGCCCCCTCTACGTCTTTGTCTTGCGCGCGTGCAGGAGAAGGATCGAGGCGAGCGAGGGTCTGCGGCAGGCCAGCCGGTCGAGGGGGCGCAGGGGGCGGGGTACGCCGTGGAAGGGGGCGCCTTTGACTTCCACGACCTCGAAGCCGGACGCGGCGACGAACTCCCGTAGCGCGCGGGCGGTGTAGAGCCGCAGATGTCCCACGACCTCCGTGCCCGGCCGTCCGTGGATCGCCCGCAGACTGACCTCGGAGAAGACGGGCTGTACGCCGGCCAGCAGCAGGGCGCGGTTGTACCAGGCGGCCAGGTTCGGGGTGGAGAGCATCAGGTGGCCGCCCGGGCGCAGGACGCGGCGGATCTCGTCGAGGGCGGCGTCCGGGTCGACCAGGTGCTCGATCACCTCGCTGAACAGCACGGCGTCGGCGGAGGCCGCCTTGAACGGGAGCCCGCCGTCGGTGAGTTCGCCGCGAATGGCGTACGAGAGGTGGGTGCGGGCCCGTTTCAGGGCGTCCTGGGACCAGTCGACGCCGATGATGCGGTGGCCGGTCAGGAGCGGGGCCGCGGTGGCGGCCGCGGTGCCGTCGCCGCAGCCGATGTCGAGGATGGTGCGGGGTGTGCCGGTGGCCGGGCCGAGGGCGGCGGCCAGGATGCGGGCCTGGCGGAGGCTGCGGGGGGTGCCGGAGGCGACCGGGACGTCGGGGTCCTCGTAGAAGTCGCGCAGGTCGGGATGGTGCACGGGGGCGGTGGTCCCGTTCACGGGGTCACCTCCGTGGAGTGCAGGTAGTGCTCGAACAGGTCGCGGAGGTGGGCGCCGTCGCCGTGGCTGAGCAGGGCGCGGGACCAGCGCAGGGCGAGATGGAGGCGGCCCGCGGTGGAGGCGGTGGTGACGGTGAGGCCGCGGGGCATACGGGCGGGCGCCGAGAACCAGACCGCGTGCGCGCGGCCCGCCTCCTCGCCGAAGTCCAGGGGGTACGGGATGCGGCCGATGTTGCTGAGGAGTGTCGTCGACGTCCAGGGTGCGGCGGCTCTGCGCAGGCCGCGGGTGAGGGCGGCGCGCCAGGCTACGGGGGTGACGGGGGCGGTGAGGAGGGCCGCGCCGTGGCCGAGTTGGGGGCGGGGGAGGGATTTCAGGGCTCGTGTACGGGTTGCTGTGCGATGGAGGAGGGCGGGCATGTCGGTGGGGTTGTGGACGTCCAACTCCTGTGGGGAGAAGGGGACTTCGACCAGGCGGGTGCCGTTGCCCATCGGCATGGTGGCGTCCCGGGGGCGGTCGTCCACGGGCATGGTGATGCGGAGAGGGCGGGAGGGTGCGCCGTGTTCTCTGTTCCAGTGGGTGATGGTGAGGGCCGTGGTGACCATGAGCTGGTCGTTGACCGTGTAGGGAGAGCCCTTGGGGCGGTGGGGGAGGGGGAGCTCGGTGACGAGGAGGCCGTTGCCGGGGGAGGGTTCGGGGGTGCCGGGGGCCACCCTGGCGGGTGGGGACCAATTTGACGGGGTGTCGGTTGGGCCTTGGGGGGTGTCGGGTGTGCGGACGGGGGGTGCGGCGGGGGAATTGTCTCGACCACCGTAGATCTCTGCGGCCGTTGCCAGGACTCGGAGGCAGGCGGGGCCGTCGAGTGCGGTGTGGTTGATGGTGAGGAACAGGACGGTGCCTTGTCCGGTGCCGGGGGCCGGGGTCGATTTTCGATTGTCTGCGGCACCATCGTGGCTGGTCCCGTACCGCGGCGGAGCCGCTGATCGGTACAGCCCCGCGCCCCTTTGCGGTGCTTCCGAACCGCGCCGGACTTCGTCGAGCCGGCTCCTCATCCCCACTGCATCAGCCGCCTCGCTGCCTTCGGCCGGTCCCGCGTCCTCCACCACCTCCAGCCGTATCGGTGGTGACAAGGTCAGTGGTGGAGCCGTGGTCAGGGCTCGGGTGCGGGCGTCACGCAGCGCGGAGGGTCCCGTCGGCGGGAAGGTCACCACCTCCGTGTCCGGTTCTGCCGTCAGTTCCCACTCGTAGCGGCGTCGGTACCAGGGGCCGGAGGCCTCGCGCATCAGGATGCGGGGGTGGCGGCGCAGGGCCTCAGTGAAGGCCGCGCGGAGGCGGTCGCGGTCCAGGTGGCCCGGTAGGTGGACCTCGATGTGGACCGTCTCCGGTTCTTCTTCCTGGAGGCAGTGGCGGGCGACCTCGTCGACGACGGGGAAGGGGATGCGGGCCGGCGGGTCGTCGGCGCGGGCGGGGTGTTCGAGTGCGGTCACGTGGGTTCGTCCCTCCCCCTGTCTGCTTCCGGCTGTGGCGGCTGTGGCGGCTGTCGTGGCCGCTCGGGCGGCGATGTCGGCCGGAACGTCGGTTTGCGGAACTGGATCCGCGCGGTCGGCGGGTCGGGATCGGGCCCCCCGGGGCCGCGTGCCGAGACGGTCGGCCCGGCGTCGGGGGGCGGGGGCGGTGCGGTCGCGCCCCGGCGCCGTTGCGGGAGTGGCCGGGTCGGTGCCGCAGAGCCGGGTACCGGCGGCAGCACCGCCGTCGACCCCGGCCCCTCGTCGGGCTCCCGCACGCTCACCACGCCCGCGAACAGCCCGATCAGCGCGAGCAGTTGGGCCACATGGCCGAAGGTGCCCTGCCCCGCACCCACGGGCTCCCCGGCCCCCGTGGCCGCCGCGACGCCCGCCCCCGCGAGGGCGACGAACGCGAGCGGCACGAGCAGCGCGTGCCGGCGATACGCCAGCAGCGCCAGCGCGGGCACCAGTAGCGCGAACCATCCGGCGATCAGCACACCCACCACCGTCAGGGCCACTGTGCCGAGCCACAGCCCGGGGAGCGGCGGTACCGGCTGCGGGAGGTCGGGGTTCGGCGCGCGGCGGCGCCAGACGACCAGCCCGACCAGCACCGCGAGGCCCGCCGCGCCGCCGATCAGCCCGCCCTCGTAGGTCGTCGCGGGCTCGTACGACAGCTTGACCGTGCCGCCCGCCCCGGCCGGGATCCGCCAGCCCTGCTGCCAGCCGTCGAGGCGGACCGGGGCCAGTTCCCTGCCGCCGAGGGTGGCCGTCCAGCCGGCGTTGTAGTTCTCGTACGTCGTCAGGTACATGGCCGCCCCGGAGCCGACCGTCACCTCGCGGCGGTCGCCCAGCCAGTCCCGTATCGTCAACTGGCGCTCCGCGGCGGCGGGTTCGGTGACCGTGCCGCGGGTCAGGGTCACATCGGTGAGGGTGAGAGGGCCGGCGTCCCCCGCCTCGACGCGGTGCGTACCGGCGGTCAGCTCCAACTCGCCGTCACGGCGTCCTTGTTGGCAGAGCGTCACGTCGATCGTCCGGCGCTCCGTCAGGTCCCGTACCGTCCCCTTCGCGCTGGTCTGGTACAGCTTGCCGTCCACCGCCACGTCCGGTCCCTGCCCGCACGGCAGCGAGAAGGTACGGCTGCTGCTCGGCTGCGGGGTGCGGTACTGGTCGAGCGCCGGGATGTATGCCTCGGTCAGGCCCACCGGCAGTTGCAGGTCCTCGTCGGCGACCGGGTTGTGCAGGGTCAGCGGCGCGGTCTCGGTGACCGTGATGTCCAGGCGGTCGGTGGTGATCGGGTCGAAGCGGACCACGCCGTTCTCGTCGACGCCGGCGATGGTCGCGCCGTCGGGGGAGCTGATGTCCACCTGGGTGGGACGGGTCGACAGACCGCCCGCGGGAGCCAGCACGATCTCCCCCACCGGCTGTTTGCCGCTCCAGCTCAGATGGATCGTCGGCCGGTCGCCCGCGATCCACGCCGTCGTCAGATCGCCGTCGGTGAGGTTGCGCGCCGACAGCCCCGCACCGAGGGCCGCCGTGGAGTCGGCGGTGGCGACGATGCGGTTCTGCTGGTCGGGGGCGACCTCGTACAGCAGCTTGTCGAGTGCGGCGCCGCTCACCGGCACCGCGCCCGCCTTCACCTCGTACGTCCCTGCCGTGCCGGTGGTGAAGCGCCGGTGCAGCCCGTCCTCGGTGCCGGTCGCGGAGAGGCCGGTGGGGTCGGGCGTGCGGTGCAGGGAGATGAGGGTGGCGGCGGCGTCGGAGCCGTCCGCGTCCGTGGGCAACCGCAGCAGACGGGTCACCTGGACGTGGGGGAGGGCGATCTCGGAGAAGCCCGCACCCGTCAGACCCGAGCGACGCTCCACCGACTCGACGATCGTCAGCTTCATCCAACTCGTGGCGCCCGCCGGTGCCTTGACGGTCTGCGTCTGGCCGTCCGGACGCAGGAAGCTGGTCCTGGTCCCGTTCTCCGTCTCCACCCGTACCTTCGTCGCCGCCGAGCGCACGCTCTCCTGCGGCAGCGGGGTCACCTTGAACGAGGGCGGCATGTCGTACTTGTCGGTGAAGCCGATCCGCAGCCACTGCCCGTCGGGCGAGCCGGGTGCGCCCTCCGCCCAGGCCGTGTCCGGGTTGCCGTCGAAGGCGTTCACCGGGTCGTACTGCGGGAGGTGGAAGAGCCAGTTGCCGCTGGAGGACGCCGTCACCGAGCGGGCGCCGCGCAGCTGGGCCACCGTCTGGTGGTCGATCCCCTTGGTCGGCAGGATCTGGTGCGGGTTCTTCCCCGCGTCCTGCACGGCGTCCGGCGCGTTCCGCTCGGAACCGGTGTACGTGTACGAGGTGTTGCCGCTGACCAGCCCGAACCGGGTGTCCGCGCGGCGCAGCCCGTCGCCGACCACCTGGAGCGGCGGCGAGCCCAGCCCGGGATGGTTGTCGCCGGTCAGCACGGTCGCCCGGCCGCGCAGCTCGGAGGCGAGCGGCAGCAGGGCCTCGGGGCCGCCGGAGACGACGGCGGTGTCGGAGACGGGCAGCAGATGCGCCTGCCCCGGTCGCGGTACGCCGTCGCCCGAGGGCTCGTAGATCTCGACCGCCCGCTGCCGCGGATACAACCCCTCGACCTGCAGCGGGGCGTCGTGGGCGATCGTCTGGCCGGTCATGACCGGCCCGAAGCCCGTCACCCGGACGTACCCCGACTGCTCCAGGGTCCGCTTGACCGTCGTGGTCGGCACGGAGCCGATCTGGTCGGGGTCGAGGTCGTTGCGTACGACGACGTAGTACACGCCCGCTCGGCTCAGGTAGTCGGCGAGCCCCGGGACGTCACTCCCGGAGGCCAGGGCGTCCTCCACCGCGTCCATCGCGCGCCGGTTGCCGGGGGTGCCGAAGGGGACGTAATCCCGTTGTGCCCAGCGGGACTTGGCCAGAACATCGAGGGGCTGGTCGATGGGCGAGCCCCAGGCGTAGATGCCGTGCGAGGTGGCCGGGACGACGAGGGCGCGGGAGTCCGGGGAGTACTTCTCCAGCCAACTCGCCGTGGTCTTCCAGTACTGGGGAAGCTCCTGGAAGGACCCCGGGTTGAGGATCGAGCCGTTGAGATACGGCCACATCAGACCCGGGACGATGAGCACCGCGGCGACCAGCGGGGCGAACCGGCGCCCGCGCACCGGCCGGGCACCGCGCGACTCGGCCGCGATCCCCACCACATGCGCGAGCCCCAGCACCAACGCCAGAGCCAGCCCCGTCTGGAACTTGTAGATGTTCCGGAAGGGGACGAGCCCGCCGTTCAGCCAGTCCTGAACGACCCCGTGGAAGGGCGCGCCGAACGCGCCGCCGTACCCGGCGAGCAGCACCAGAACCGTGGAGATCACGGTCAGCACCAGCCACCGCCGCTCCGGCATGTCCCGTCTCGCGAGCCCCGCGAGACCGAGCCCGGCGGCGAGCGTCGAACACACGATGACGACGACCGAGGCGGCGACGGTCCACCCGGCCGGCAGCCAGGCCTGCCCGAAGTGCAGATAGGCGACCCAGTTACCGGCGCCGCGCAGTGCCTCCGTAGCGGACACGGTGGCGGTCGTGGTCTGCGAAGTCTCCACGTACGGAAGGAAGTTCTCGCCGTACACACCGAGCATGACCAGCGGTATCCACCACCAGGCGGTCGCCACGATCACCGCCGGCGCCCACCAGGCGATCAGCTTGCGCTGCCGTGGGCCGGGCGGGCGGGAGAGGAGGTACAACCCGACCGGCAGCAGCGAGGCCAGCGTGGAGGCGCCGTTGACACCGCCCATGAAGGGGACGATGAGCGCCGAGCGCAGGGCGGCGATGCGGGCGCTGTACCGCTCGTTCGTCAGCGGCAGCAGCACCCAGGGCAGAAAGGCACCGGGCAGCGCAGCGGCCGACGTCGATCCGACGACGATGGTGAACACGGGCCACAGCGCGTACGCGACCCCCGCGAGCAGCCGCGACCCACCGCTCCCCACCCGCAACCGCTCGGCCAGCCGCAGCGCGCCCCAGAAGGCGACGGACACGATCAGCGACAGCCACAGCCGCTCCGCGAGCCACACGGGGAGGCTGATCGCGTGGCACAGCCAGTAGAACGGCAGCATCGGCCACAGGTAGCCGGCGTACTGGTCCTGGATGCCCCCGAAGCTGCCCTGGTCGTGCCACAGCTGCCCCAGGCCGGAGAAGAACGCACCCGGGTCGACCGTCACACCCAGCTTGGTGTCGAAGGTCTGCCGGCCCGGGTGCACCACCAGGAACAGCACCAGCATCACGGCCCAGAACCCCACCAGCCAGCGCCGCGACCGCGGGCCCTCCGGCGGGCCGGAGGTGGCCGCGGTGGTGTGGACGGCTGCCGGAGGAGGGGCCTGGACCGTGGTCGTCATGGGGGACACCGCCGGAGGATGAGGAGAAGGTTCCAGGTGGCCACCTCGCGTATCCCCGGCGCTTTCACGACGGTCTCCGCGAGGAACGGCCAGTAGCGGGAGCGCGCCGAGACGACCGTGACGTCGTCGCGGGCGCGCACCTGCCGCAGGGTGGCGCCGATGTGCACGGCGAAGAGGTTCTCGCCGAGGGTGTGCTTGGCGGGCTTTCCGGTACGCCGCCGGTAGCGGGCGCGGGCCCGCTCGGCACCGAGGTAGTGCCAGGGCGCCCACTCGTGACCGCCCCACGGGGACAGCCAGTTGGTGAACGACACATAGATCAGCCCACCGGGCCGCGTCACGCGGGCGAGTTCACTCAGGAATGTCTCCGGATCGGCGACATGCTCCAGCACGTTGGAGGAGAAGGTCACGTCCGCGACCCCGTCGGACAAGGGGAGCAGATACCCGTCCGCGATCACGGCCCCTTCAGGGGGCTTCTCGCCGAGTTCCTGTACGTCCGGCTCGAAGAGGTAGGCATTGGCGCCACGTCTGCGGAACTCCTCCGTGAAGTAACCGCCCCCGCCGCCGACGTCCACGACGGTGCGGCCGTTGACGGACCCGTCGTAGGCCTCGACCTGATCGGCCGCATCCCGGGCCAGCAGTTCGTAGCAGCTCTCCGGATCATCCTGCTCATGCCGAAAGGCCCGGAAGAGGGCAAGGGAGCGCTGAAAGGAGGGGTCCTTGAACCTGGGGGGTGCTGCAGCGCCCCCATAGGGGCGCGGGGCTCTGCTGAATCTGCGGCTACCGCCGCGTGGGCGCGACCAGCCACGAACGGCCGGCAGCCGAGATACGACCTCACCGACGCGGCGCATTCGGCTCACCCCCGCCGGAGGCGCCCCTCACCGCCTCGGAGGCCACCGCCCGAAACTGTCTGACCGTACGGTGCCAGCGATAGCGCGCAGCGCGATCACGTGCAGCCTTGCCCATGAGCTCACGGCGGTGCCCGGACAGGGCAAGCGTGCACCAAGCGGCGGCGAACGAGGACTCCCCGTGCGCCAGCACACCGGTCTCCCCGTCCACGACGGAATCCCGCAGCCCCGGCACATCGAAGGCGATCGTCGGCGTCTCCCGAGCCGCAGCCTCGGTGACGACCAGCCCCCACCCCTCCACCGCAGAGGGATGCAGCAACAGCCAAGCCGCACACAGCAGCCGGTGCTTCTCCGCCTCGGAGACATGACCCACGAACTCCACGCCAGGCCCGGCAAGCTGCTCCAGCCGCCCCCGCTCGGGCCCGTCACCGACGATCACCAGCCGACCCCCGGACACGGGACGCACCCGCTCCCAAAGCCTCAGCAGCAGATCGATCCGCTTGTACTCGACGAGTCTGCCGACGGCCACGAAGAGCGGCTCGGCCGACCGGTCGGCACGGGGACCGGGCTCCTCCACGCCGTTGTGCACGACACGGATCCGGTCTCTCTCGACGCCGATGCCCCGCAGGGCATGCGCGGTCGAGGGCGAGACCGCGACCAGCAGGCTCCGGTGCTGCGCCCCGGTCAGCGCCCACTGCTCAAGTCTTCGGCCGATCCGCGCGGCCGGCGTGAGGGGTCCGCCGAACCGCATCTTCCACAGGTCGGAGTGGACGTGGTTGACCAGGCACAGGGTGGGGCCGTGGTGCCAGAGAGGTGCGAGGTACGGCATGCCGTTGCAGACCTCGACCAGCAGATCGGTCTCGCCGACCTGGCGGGCGAAGGCGGAGCGGGCACGCAGGTAGTGGGCGAACTCGCCGCCGGCCGACACGACCCGGTAGTCCCGGAAGGCCGCGGGACCGCCGCAGATCAGGGTCACCTGGTGGCCGAGGCCGGTGAGCCCCTCGGCGAGCCGGTCGACCAGCAGCTCCGAGCCGCCGGCCGCCGGATTGTCCAGATCCCGGTGGGCGAGGAAAACGATTCGGCGCGGATGTGGGGGGAGCGCCGAAGGGTGCTGCGGAGCCCCGGAGTGCGGGGCGCGCAGCGAGGATGGCACGTGCTGGGGCATGGGTGCTCCAACTCGTCTCAGGGTGCGGAACTCAGCAGTGGCTTTCCGGACTTGCTGTGGGGGGACTGAGCTCTTCATGGGCGGGGGGTGTGGACACGTTGTGCTTGGGTGGGGTTGGACAGTTTTCGCCCAGCCGTTCGCCACGGCTACTCACCGGGGTGACAAATTTCCGGCTTATTAGAACTGACGTCATGTCACATCGTGAGCTAAGCCTGTGAAGTCCGTGACATCTCCGGCGAACCAGGACGCTTCCGTCCTCGTGCCACCAAAACCCCACCCACCACCGCCAGTACGAATCCGGCCACAGCGGCGGTAATCGGCAAGGTCTGCCCCACCATGAGCAGCTGACCGCTCTCCTTTTTGGCCAGCTTCACCTGGTCCTTCTGCGTGGCGGTGGTGAAGGCCAGTTTCCGGCTGTCGAGCAGCACCACCGCGTCCTTCTCGGCGCCCGGCGCCCGCAGGGTGCGGCGCGGGCCGACCTGGGCGTAGAGCACCCGGCCGGTGCGCTGGTCGACGACCAGCTCGATGCCGTGGTTGGAGTACCACTCCTCGGCCAGGACCTGCGGTTTGTTCTTCTGGCCGACGATGCTGCCGGGGACCAGCCGCGTCCCGATCTTCGACGGCGAGACGGTGCCGGTGAAGCGGTAACCCTGGTACCCCTGGACCTTCTTGGTGCCGGAGTAATGCAAAGTGACGGTCGAACCCAGCGAGTTGTCCCACCACTGGTACGACTTTCGAGCCACGTCGAAGGGGAACTTCAGATAGGCGTCGCCCTCGAAGTACGGGTTCTCCTTGCAGCAGTGCACCGGCTGGTTGGTGTGGCGGTTCGTCACCCAGCGGTTGAGGAAGAACTCCAGCGCGTCGTGCGGATCGGCGGCCGGCAGCGACTTGTCCGTGTCGACCGTCGTCGTCACGTCCCACACCGCCCGCCCGCTCTTCTCACTGTCCGCGACGTTGCCGCGCACCTGCTGGGTGACCGTGATCCGCTTGTCGTGGACGGTCTGGATCTGGTCGGTGTCGAAGTAGCTTCCGGTGCCTCTGTAGACGGCTGTGGTGTCGATGTCGACCGGGTTCACGGCGGCCCGCGGCTCGACGTACCAGGCCAGCATCGGCGCCAGGACCAGCAGAAACGTGCCGAGTCCCAGCAGAATCAGCGAAAGGGGGGAGGCGGTACGGCGCATCCGGACACTCCAGGGGGAGGGATGACGGAGTTGGGGCCGCTCTGGCCCGCGACGCCGGACTGGCGAGAAGACAGGGCCTTGGGCCGGGAACCGTAGGCTGCTCTTGACGGGGTGTCAATGCTTGTCGAAACTGGGGCCGACAGGCAGGGGTGGGGCACCGGGGTGGGACAACCTCCGGACAGAGAGGCTGACCCTGCGATGTCCAGACTGCTCGCAGCCGTGCTCACCGTCGTGGCCGCCGCCGCGCTCGCCGTGGGCGCCGCGCTCGGCATCGTCGCGCTGCTCGACGCGACGCCCGCCCAGCCCAACACCCCCTTGATCACATACGAGCAAGCCGGGCAAGGGAGTTGACCTGTGACGCCCGCTCACTCACCGGCCGTCACCGCCCGCTCGGCCTGGCACGACGTGCCCCGTCTCCAGGTCCGCCGGTTCGCCGCGCTCGCCATGGCCGAGGCGCCCGCGCTCGCCGAGGAGATCCTGCGGGAGATCCGCCGCGAGTACCCGCACCTGCCCGTCGTCCTCGACGAGTCGGGCGAACCGATGGCCCTGGTCGGCATCCGTCGGGCCATCGAGGTCTTCGTTCAGCATCTGGAGCAGTCCGAGGGCCGCCCGACGGTGCCGCCGGGCGTCTTCCAGGAGTTCGGCCGGGGCGAGGGCCTGCACGGCCGATCGCTCGACTCCCTCCAGGCGATCTACCGGATGGGCGTACGCCTGGCCTGGCGCTGTTTCGCCGAGATCGGCCAGCGGGTCGAGATCCCGCCGCCCGCGATGTACGAACTCGTCGACGCGGGTTACGAGTACCTGGACGGCCTGGTCGACCAGTCGGTGCGCGGCTACGCGGAGGCGGCGGCGCGGCAGGCCGGGGAGCGGCTGAGGCTCCAGCGGCGGCTGATGGAACTGCTCCTCGCCGAGCACCACCGGGGCGACCCGGCCGACGCGCTGACCGAACGGGCCGCCCGGGTCGGCTGGACGCTGCCGCGCAAGGTCGCGGTCGGCGTCCTGCTCCGCCCGGCCCGCGAGGCGGTCGCACCCGCCGTGGGGCAGGGCGTGCTGCTCGACATGGAGTACGAGCAGCCCCGCATGGTCGTCCCCGAGCCGGACGCGGCCGGCCGCCCCGAACTGCTGCACCGGGCGCTGACCGGCTGGTCCGGGGCGATCGGGCCGCCCGTACCCCTGGCCGACGCGGCGAAGTCACTGCGCTGGGCCGAGGCGGCCGTACACCTGATGGAACGGGGGCTGCTGCCCGCCGGGGACGTCCTGTACTGCACGGAGCACACGGAGGCGCTGGTCCTGCTCCAGCCCGAGGAACTGATCGACGACCTGGCCCTGCGCTGCCTGGCTCCCCTCACCCACTGCGGCCCGACGCACGGGCGTCGGCTTGCTGAAACGTTACTGGCGTGGCTGGAGACACGAGGCGGGGCACCGGAGGTGGCCGCCCGGCTGGGCGTCCACCCCCAGACCGTCCGCTACCGCCTCCGCCAGATCCGCGAGCTGTGGGGCGACGAGATCGACGACCCGGACCGCCGCTTCGAGCTGGAACTGGTGCTCAGGGCACAGCGGTTGAGGGGGGTGCTGGGGGAGGCGGGGCGGCGCTGAACGGCAGTTGGCGGGCAAGGCTTGGACGTCGTCCGGTCGCGCCCCCTGCCCGACGGAGCCACGCCGACCACAGCGACCCCAACGGAGGACTCCGGGCGGGCTGTCGGCGACGGAGCAGAAAACCCCACGGCGCGAGCCGTAGGAATCTGCCTCGCTCGCGAGGGGGTGATGCCAAGAGGAAGCAGCACTGGCCCCGCCTGCCCGCCTGCCTGCCTGCCTGCCTGCACGAAGCGGATGGCCGGATCGGCGTCGCTAGGACCGCTGCGCGCGCCAAGCCTCGTAATGATCCAGAACGGTCTCCTCGATCGGCCGGTAGGAGATGCCCAACTCCCGGACACTACGGCTGTTGTCGACCTTGAACCGGATGCCGAGATGCTTGCGGATGTAGTCCTGGGTGAGCCCGAAGGCGGGACCCAGGACGCGAACGGGCCAGTGCGGAAGGCGGTTTCGCGGCAGCCGCAGATCCCTGGGATACCGCCCCCGAATGATCCGCGCCATCTCATGGAAGGACGTCATCCGCTCCGCCGCGACGATGTAACGCCCCTGGGCGTCCGGTTTCTCGGCCGCGGCGATGTGCGCGTCGGCCACGTCCCGCACATCGGCCGTGGTGAAGCTGAAGTCGGGGGCGCCGTAGAAGAAGTAGCCCTTGAAGAGCTCTTCGAGGAGGAAGAGGCTGCCGGACTCGGAGGCGGGGGTGAGGGAGGGCCCGAGCACCAGCCCCGGATTGACGGCGACCATGCGCCAGCGCGACTGCCCCTGCTCGGCATCCCGGGCGGCCTGCTCCGCCACGGTCTTGGCGTAGTGGTACGGGTTGTTCTCGACGGTACTGGTGGTGTTGAAGTACGCCTCGGTGAGGACCTGCCCCTCCATGTGGCGTACGTCCGCGTAGTCGCCGAATATCGCGCCGACGGTGGAGGTGAGGACGAGCCTGCGCACGCCGGCCGTCCGCTCGATGCTCCCGATCACATTGCGCGTACCGGTGAGGGCGGGCTCGACCATGTCCCGCTGTCCGTCCTTGATCTTCTCCGGCATGAAGAAGGGCGAGGCGACATGGAACACGACCTCGCACCCCTTCATCGCCTCGTCGAAGGCCCCCTCGACGAGAAGATCGGCCTCGAACAGCTCCAGCCGGCCGGGGAAGCGGTCCTGCAACGCCTTCAGGGGCGCCACCTTCGCGGTGTTCGCGGCGCTGCGGACGGTCGTGCGTACGCGATACCCCCGTTCCAGCAGCCGTTCCACGAGATGACAACCGACGAACCCACTGCCTCCGGTCACCAGCACGTCCACGCGCACTCCGATCATTCGGTCAGAACCATTGCCCGGGCAAACGCGTATGCGTAGCCTGTGTTCGTCATGCCGATCGTCTGTTGAAATTTCGAACAGGCGCCTAGGGTAAATACCTCAACAACCTCAGATAACAAGGGAGGGGGCCGGTCGTGGGACGCCTTGTACCTGCCGTGACTCGGGCTCTCGACATTCTTGAGCTCTTCCTCGACGGGGACGGGACGCTCTCCGCCCCCGACATAGTGCGCAAGCTGCAGCTGCCGCGCACCACCGTGCACGAACTGGTCACCACGCTCGCCGCCCGGTCGTACATCGTCCAGGTGCCCGGGCAGCCGGGACGCTACCGGCTCGGTGTACGTCCGTACCAGCTCGGGAGCCGGTACGCCGAGCAGCTGGACCTCGCGGCCGAGGGACAGCAGGTGGCCCGGTCCGTCGCCGAGACCTGCGACGAGACGGTGCACGTGGCGATCCTCGAGGGTACCGACGTCATCTACATCGCCAAGGTGGACTCCACCCACGCGGTGCGTATGGTGTCGGCGGCCGGTCGTCGGCTGCCCGCCCACTGCACGTCTGTCGGGAAGATGCTGCTGGCCTCCCTTCCCGAGCCGGAGCTCACCTCGCGGATCCCGGACGACGCCGAGCTCGTCGGGATGACTCCCAACAGCATCACCGAGCCGTCCGCCCTGCGCGAGGCCCTGACGCAGATCCGTCAGCGCGGGATGGCGGTCGAGAACCGTGAGTCCAACCCGGACGTCAGCTGCGTCGCCGCGCCCGTACGGGACCGCACCGGGCAGGTCGTCGCGGCCCTCTCCATCTCCGTCCCCATGATCCGCTGGAGCGACGAGCGCCGCGTCGAGCTGGAGCAGCTCGCCGCCAAGGGTGCCGTCGAGCTGTCGGAGCGCCTCGGCCACCGGACCGTCGTATGACGGCGTACGAGGTGGCGGTGCGTGCCGAGGCCACCCTGGGCGAGGGCCCGACCTGGGACGCGGCGGCCGGCCGGCTGATCTGGATCGACATCCTGGGCGCACGTGTGTACACGTACGACCCGGTGACCGGCCGTCGCACGGCCCGCGTCACCGACCAGCACGTGGGCGCGGCGAAGCCGAGGGCCGGCGGCGGGCTGGTCCTGAACCTCAGGGACGGAGTCGGCCTCGTCGACCCCGACGGCACCTTCCGCTGGCTGCACCACGAGGTCGTCCCCGGCCGCCGCGCCAACGACGCCGCCGTCGCCCCGGACGGCTCCCTCTGGGCGGGCACCATGCGCTACGACGAGGCGGCGGGCGGCGGCACGCTGTCCCGTCTCACCGGTGACGGCTCGGTCGAGCTCGTCCTCGACGACGTGGCCGTGAGCAACGGCACCGGCTGGAGCCCCGACGGCAGCCTGATGTACTACGTCGACTCGCCGACGCGGCAGGTCGACGTCTTCCACCACGAGGACGGCCGGGCCGTGGACCGCCGCCGGTTCGCGCAGATCGAGGACGGCGCCGGCTACCCCGACGGGCTGACGGTGGACGCCGACGGCTGCGTGTGGGTGGCCCTGTGGGACGGCGCGGCGGTACGCCGCTACACACCCGACGGCGAACTGGACAGAGTGATCGAACTCCCCACGCCCCGCGTGACCGCCTGCGCCTTCGGCGGCCCCGATCTCACGGACCTGTACATCACCACGGCCCGGGTGGGGCTCACGGCACCCCACCCGGTGGCAGGTTCCCTGTTGGTGGTCCCGGGAGCGGGGAAGGGCCTGCCTCAGCCGGCGTTCGCGGGCTGACGGAGGCGGCGGACGGGCCGGGACGGCGGACGGGCCAAGGGCGGCGGACAGGCCAGGGCGGCGGACAGGCCAGGGCGGCGGACAGGCCAGGACGGCGGGCGGGGCGGCTCCGCGCTGTCCGTCCCGTTTCACGCCGGACCGGTCGCCTGACCGCCGCTCGGCCACCACTTGCCCTGCCGCTGCTCGGCCACCACTTGCCCTGCCGCTGCTCGGCCACCGCTTGCCCTGCCGGCGCCCGTCTCCACCGGCTTGGCCCACACCTGGGCCGACCGCCGCCCCGTCTCCCGGCGGTTTGGCCGTTTGCCCGGCCCCCGTCCTGCTCCGCCGACTGTTCGGCCCGCGCCTGGGCCGCCGCCCGGTCCTCCCCGCCCCCGCTCACCCAATTGATCAGCCCCTACCGCCGGATCCCTCGCTGATCCCGCGCACCGGCTGGCCCCGTCCGTGCCCGTACCGCCTCCAGGTCCTCCGGGCGGCGCAGGGCGTGGGAGATGGCTGCGATCTCGCGGAGCAGGTCCGTCGTGTCCGGGTCGTGGTGGTCGTCCGGCTCCGGCGAACGGCGGCGGGTCTCGACGGCGTCCTGGATGGCCAGCGCGGCGGCGAGGGACTTGGCCCGGGCCGGGTCGTGGCCGAGGGTGAGCGCCGTCTCGTACGTGCGTCGGCGACCGGGCTCGTCGATGTGGCGGGCCAGGGGGAGGAGGGCGTCGCGGATGAAGGTCTCCCGGCGGATCAGCCGCAGCTCCGGCGTCGCGCGCAGGACGAAGGAGACGCCGCTGCCGTTGACCGTGCGCATCAGCAGGTACAGGGGCCGGAGCCGGTGGTGGGCCAGGCGGACCCGCCACTGCTCGGCCAGGTACTGGCCCGCGTGCGGCAGGATGAAGCCGACCGCGATCAGGAGGGCGGAGAGGCAGGCCAGCGGGGGTGCCACGGCGGTGCTCAGCCAGTCCAGGTCATGGCCCGTCCAGCGAGCCGCCACCGCGGGCAACTTGACCGCGTAGAAGGAGAGTTGGGCCGCGTAGCCGACGCCGAGGAACTTCAGGCCCCAGCGCAGCCACGCGTCGAGCCCGTCGGTGCGCACCCAGTTCCAGATCAGGCCCGAGGTGATCACCGTGGCCACCGCCTGCGCGAGCAGATACAGCAGGATCATCTCGCGCATGTACGGGGTGTCGGCGTAGTACGTGTCCAGGTCACGGAGCCGTTCCACCGGGGCGTCCGCCAGCGCGAACAGCACCCACAGTGTGGCGATCACCCCGAGGGAGCCGGCCACCACCCACCGCACGGCCCGCACGGTCGACGCCGAGCGGTCCGACAGGCCGTTGCGCCACGCGATGATCAGCAGCAGGCACGAGCCGCAGAACGCCGTCAGCAGTGAGTACACCCACGGCGCCGAGATGTTCGGTACCCCCGTGACCCGGTTGACCCGGGCGATCGTCGACGGCGCCACGAACACGAACACCGCGCAGGCGATGAGGAGTACGCCGCCGACGGCGCGCAGCAGCGGGTCGCTCCAGAGGCGGACGATGGTCGGCAGCTTGATCGCCAGCGCGGCGGTCAGGACACCGGCCGGGATCCACCAGAAGGACGGGTAGAACTCGTTGACGAAACCCGCGGGGGACCAGGCCAGTGGGACGAGGGCCGCGGTCACCGACCCGTTCCTCCGCGCCCGCGGTAGCCCAGGGACCGCTGGATGCGGCCGAGCGGTGCGTCGGCGTCCCGCCCCGACAGCAGCGGCCGGAACGCGGCCGCGAGCCGGTGCCCGAAGTCGTCGGCCTCCGCCTCGTCGGTCATGCGCGAGCCGTCGCGCGCGGCAACCGACAACGCCGCGTCCTTGAAGGCGTTCCACCTGCGCCGGTCGGCCAGCGCCGCCCCCGCCACATGGTGATGGCTGTGCCCGGCGTGCAGATGCCACAACTCATGGCCGAGGATGACCAGTTGCTGCACCGCCTCGGCCCGCTCCTCGACGATCACCAGGTCGAAGTCCGAGAACTCCACCCACAGCCCGGTCACTTCGATCTCGTCGGGGAACCGTTCGAAGCGCAGCTCCACCGCCCGCCCGCCGCGCAGCACGCTCATCTCCTGGCACAGCGCCCGGCACAGCTCCCGCACATCGGCCGGCGGGCGAGGTCTGGCCCGTATCGCCGCGCCGAGGCGGTCCGTCAGCCTCCGCATCCCGGACACCCTCCGTGAGCGTCCCAGCCAGGCCGAGATCCGGGCCGCCTTCCTCCGCGCGCCCGCGCTGTCCATCGCTCCCCCTGTCCGACGCCGCCGCTCACTGCCACACAACAGGCCGTCCGAGACTACGCCGTCGTTCAACTGCGAACGGTCTCGCCGGCCGGAAAGTCCTGTCCAACCCATTGACTAGCAAGCGCTTCCTATCTACGGTCCCGTTCGAAGTTACGAGCGCATTTCGAAATACCGAACAGGCGAGCAAGGGACCCACAGGCGACATCTCAAGATCTCAAGCAGTGACGGCAGGGGGCAGGGCATGGAACGACCCGAACTGAACCGCAGACGACTTCTGGCCACGGCAGGCGGTCTCGCGGTCGCGGGCAGCTTCGGCTTCGCCGCACTCGGCACCGGCGCGGACGCACTGGCCGCCGGCGCGGACACCCGGGTGCGCTACTGGAACCTCTTCAGCGGCGGCGACGGCGCCAACATGATCGCGATGCTGGACGCCTTCCGCAAAGAGCACCCCGGCATCGCCGTCAAGGACTCCACGCTCCAGTGGGGCAACCCCTTCTACACCAAGCTCGCCATGGCCGCCGCCGGCAACCGCGCCCCCGAACTCGGCGTCATGCACATGGGCCGCGTCGCCGGCTTCTCGCCCGGCCGCCTCCTCGACCCGTGGGACATCGAACTGCTCGCCAAGTACGGCGTACGGCAGCAGGACTACAACCCCGCCCTGTGGAACCGCGGTGTCATCGACGGCAGGCTCTACGCCCTCCCACTCGACATCCACGTCCAGCTCTGCTTCTACCGCAGGGACGTGCTGAAGAAGGCGGGCCTGCTCGGCGACGACGGCCTGATGATCCCGGTCACCTCCACCGACGAGTGGTTCGACGTCCTCAAGAAGGCCAGAAAAGTCCAGAAGAAGGGGCTGCAGACCATCGGTCTGTGGACCAACGACCAGAACTTCCAGTGGTGGTTCTTCGTCGCCTTCTACACCCAGCTCGGCGGCCAGTGGTTCGACGACGCCCGCACCCAGGTCCTCTTCGACGCCGACAAGGCCACCCAGGTCCTGGAGTTCTTCCGCAAGCACGTCACCGACGGCTACGTCATCCCGGGCGCCCCGACCGGCGAACAGTTCATCAACGGCGCCCCCTTCACCTGGGAGGGCAACTGGTCCGTGCCGGTCTTCTCCGGAGCCAAGCTGGACTACGGCGCGACCCCGCTGCCGCCCGTCTTCGGCAGGCAGGCCACCCACGCCGAGTCGCACTCCTTCGTCCTGCCGCACCAGTCGGGCCGCGGCGGCGCCACCAACGAGGCCGCCCACGAACTGGCCGCATACGTCGTCACGCACGCCCTGCAGTGGGCGGCCGGCGGCCACATCCCCGCCTACCGGCCGACGCTCTCCACCGAGGCGTACAAGACGCTCACCCCGCAGAACGAGTACGTCAGCGCCATGAACCACCAGGCCACCGAGCCGAAGGTGTGGTTCGCGGGCTCCACCGGCGTCCTCGCCCAGGACCTCGGCCCGATGGTCGTCTCCTCCACGATGGGCTCCGCGGGGCCTGCCGCCGTCGCACAGCGCATGAAGAAAGAGCTCGCCAAGCTTCTCGCCTCGAAGAACCCGATGGACGGCAGGACCGCCGCGCAGGGAGGTGCGGTCGCATGACGACCAGTGCTCAGACCGTCCTCGCGCCGGCGCGCGCCAGAACCGCCGCCGCGACCGCGACCGTACGCCGTAAGCAGGGCTTCCAGCACGGGGGCTGGTTCGTCGCCCCGTTCCTGGCGCTCTTCGTGCTGTTCGTGATCTGGCCGCTGCTGCGCGGCGTCTACCTCAGCCTCACCGACGCCAACATCTCCGGCGAGGGCGCGAGCTTCATCGGCCTCGACAACTACCGCGAGGCCCTGCACGACCAGCTGATGTGGGACGCGCTCGGTCACAGCGCGTACTTCACGCTGCTCGTCGTGCCCTGCATCACGGTCCTCGCCTTCCTGCTCGCGATGCTCGCGCACCACATCGAGCGCGGCAAATGGCTGTGGCGGCTGTGCTTCTTCGTGCCGTTCCTGCTGCCGTCGACCGTCGCGGGCAACCTCTTCCAGTGGCTTTTCACCCAGGGCATCGGCATGTTCAACCACACCTTCGGGATCGACACGCCCTGGCTGACCGACAAGTCGTACGCCATGCTCGCCATCGTCATCGAGACCCTGTGGTGGACGGTCGGCTTCAGCTTCCTGCTCTACCTCGCCGCGCTCCAGGGCATCCCGGACCACCTCTACGAGGCCGCCAAGCTCGACGGCGCGAACGCCTGGCACCGCATGGTCCACATCACCCTGCCGATGCTCCGCAACATCACGGGCCTCGTCGTCGCACTCCAGGTCCTGGCCTCGCTCCAGCTCTTCGACCAGGCCGTCGTGATGATGGACTTCGGCCCCGGCCCGGAGCTCAGCACCCGCTCCTTCGTCCAGTACACCCTCGAACAGGGCTTCACCAGCTACCGGGTGGGCTACGCCTCCGCGATGTCCATCATCTTCTTCGTGATCATCGCAGTCGTCGCCCTGGCGCGGATGTGGCTGCTGCGCAACCGTGAGGAGGGCGGCCGATGACCACCGTCGGGACGACCGCAAGCACCGCACGCTCCGTACGCCCCAGGTCCCGCAGGCCCTGGACCCCCAGCCAGATCGTCCTCACCCTGCTCGGTGTCGCCGTCTCCGCCGTGTTCGTGGCGCCGATCGCGGCGGCCCTGTTCACCTCGCTCAAGTCCGAGGCCGAGGCCGCCGAGATCCCGCCGCACTGGCTGCCGAAGGTGTGGACGGCCCAGGCGTGGAAGGCCCTCTGGTCCACCGGCAACCTCACCAACTGGTTCGTGAACTCGCTGGTCGTCTCGGTCTGTGTGACGACCGTCGTGCTGGTCGTCAGCGCCCTCGCCGGATACGGCTTCGCCCGCACCGAGTTCCGCGGCAAGAGCGTCCTCATGGGCATGGTGATGTCCGGCCTGATGGTCTCGCCCGCCGTCCTCGGCGTGCCCCTCTTCACCACGGTCCAGCAGATGGGGATGGTCGACACCTACTGGGGCATGATCCTCCCCCAGTGCGCGCCCGCCGCCATGGTCTACATCCTCTACAAGTTCTTCCAGGGCGTCCCGCGCGAACTGGAGGAGGCCGCGTTCATCGACGGCGCCGGCCGCTGGCGGGTCTTCCTCACCATCGTCGTCCCGCTCGCCCGCCCCTCACTCGCGGCGGTGGGCATCTTCACCTTCATCGCGTCCTGGAACAACTTCCTCTGGCCCTACATGGTGACCAACAACCCCGACCTGATGACCATGCCGAACGGCATCGCGACCGTCATGAACTCCTACGGCATCCAGTGGGCCCAGCTCATGGCCGGCGGCCTCATGGCGGGCCTGCCGCTGATCGTCGTGTTCGTCTTCTTCCAGCGCCAGATCGTGGCGGGCGTCGCACACACGGGATTGGCCGGACAGTGAGAGCACACAGAGCGCTGACGGCCCTGGTGGCGGTCCTCCTGGCCGTCCTGCCCACCACGGCACAGGCAGCGGAGAGCTACCCCGACCCGCTCCCCGTGACCGGACAGCAGATCATCCACGACCCGACCGTCATCCACCTCAAGTCCGGGGAGTACGTGGCCTATTCGACCGGGGGCGTGATCGGCGCGCGCCTCTCGAAGGACATGCGCCACTGGGACGACGCGGGCAACGCCTTCGCCGAGCCCCCGAGCTGGTGGTACGAGTACAACAACACCGGCGACCCCTGGGCCCCGGACATCTCCCGCCGCGACGGCCGCTACTGGCTGTACTACGCAGTCTCCTCCTGGGGCACCAACCACTCCGCGATCGGCGTCGCCACCTCCCCGTCCGGCCTCCCCGGCACCTGGACCGACCACGGCAAGGCGTTCACCTCCGAGACCACGGACACCTGGAACGCCATCGACCCGGCGATCGTCCGGGCCGACGGCGGACTCTGGATGGCCTTCGGCTCCTACTGGACCGGCATCCGCATGGTCGAACTGAACCCCAGGACGGGCAAGGCGGTCGAGGGAGCCACGGTCGAGCACCTGGCGACCCGCCCCGATGCTCCGTACGCCGTCGAGGGCGCGTACGTCGTCCGCCACGGCCACTACTACTACCTCTTCGCGTCGTACGACGCCTGCTGCCAGGGCGTGAACTCCACGTACAAGATCAGAGCGGGCCGTTCGACGAAGGTGACGGGCCCGTACACCGACAGCACGGGCAAGCCGATGCTGGAAGGCGGCGGCGACCTGCTGCTGGCGAGCCACGGTCGCTACATCGGCCCAGGCGGAGAATCGGTCTTTCGTGACCACGGCAAGGACTGGCTGGCGTACCACTACTACGACGCGGACGACAACGGCACCCCCAAGTTGGGCCTCAACCGCCTCAGCTGGACACGAGACGGCTGGCCAGCGGCTTTTTAGCTTTTAGGGGCGCGGGACTGTGTCCATTTGCGGCTCCGCCGCGTGGGCGCGAGCAACCCCCACGAACCCGCAGCCGCCAACGCACCAGGAACCACCCACCCCGAAAGGCGCCCATGAGCACCGCCCGCTTCACACTCGATCCCGCCTTCACCGTCGGCGAAGTCAACCCCCGTCTCTTCGGATCGTTCGTAGAACACCTCGGCCGTTGCGTCTACACCGGCATCTTCGAGCCAGGGCACCCCACGGCAGACGAGGCCGGCCTCCGCACCGACGTCCTGGACCTCGTCCGAGAACTCGGCGTCACCGCCATCCGCTACCCCGGCGGCAACTTCGTCTCGGGCTACAAGTGGGAGGACTCGGTCGGCCCCGCCGAGGACCGCCCCCGCCGCCTCGACCTCGCCTGGCGCTCCACCGAGACCAACCGCTTCGGCCTCTCCGAGTACATCGCCTTCCTGAAGAAGATCGGCCCCCAGGCCGAGCCCATGATGGCCCTCAACCTCGGCACCCGGGGCGTCGCCGAGGCCCTCGAACTCCAGGAGTACGCCAACCACCCCGCCGGCACGGCCCTGTCCGACCTCCGTGCCGCGCACGGCGACAAGGACCCCTTCGGCATCAACCTCTGGTGCCTCGGCAACGAGATGGACGGCCCCTGGCAGACCGGCCACAAGACCGCCCAGGAGTACGGCCGGACCGCCGCCGAGACCGCCCGCGCGATGCGCCAGATCGACCCGGGCGTCGAACTCGTCGCCTGCGGCTCCTCCAGCCAGTCCATGCCGACCTTCGCCGCCTGGGAGGCCACGGTCCTGGAGGAGACGTACGACCTCGTCGACTACATCTCCCTGCACGCCTACTACCAGCCCGAGGACGGTGACGTCGACTCCTTCCTGGCCTCCGCCGTCGACATGGAGTCCTTCATCGAGAACGTGGTCGCCACCGCCGACCACATCGGTGCGAAGCTGAAGTCGAAGAAGAAGATCAACCTCTCCTTCGACGAGTGGAACGTCTGGTACATCTCGGAGTGGCACGAGATCGAGAACTCCGGTGCGCGGGACTGGGCGGAGGCCCCGCGTCTTCTGGAGGACAACTACAGCGTCATGGACGCCGTCGTCTTCGGGTCGCTCCTCATCGCGCTGCTGCGGCACGCGGACCGTGTCACCGTCGCCTGCCTCGCCCAGCTGGTCAACGTGATCGCCCCGATCATGACCGAGCCCGGCGGTCCGGCCTGGCGCCAGACGACCTTCTTCCCCTTCGCCCAGGCCTCGAAGTACGGCCGCGGCCAGGTCCTCGACGTCCGGGTCGACTCGCCGACGTACGAGACGAAGAAGTACGGCGAGACCGACCTCCTGCACGCCACCGCCGTGCGCGCGGAGGACGGCACCGTCACCGTCTTCGCCGTCAACCGCAGCCGCACCGAGGCACTGCCCCTCGAAGCCGCCCTGAACGGCCTGGACCTGACGGAGGTCGTCGAGCACAGCGCCCTCGCCGACGCCGACCCGGACGCCCGCAACACTCTCGACGACCCCGAGCGGGTGGCCCCGCACCCGGTCGAGGGCACCGCGCTGCGGGACGGCACCCTCACCGCCGTACTGGAACCGCTGTCCTGGAACGTGATCAGGCTGGCCTAGGGCCTCACGTCGACCGGCCGGGGGAGGCCACCGGTGCCACCGGTACCCCTCCGGCCGCCGCGCCCAGCAGCGTCAGCCGTACGTCCGACGGCCCCGACGGTGTGGTCCCGTCGGACAGGACGGCCAAGGCGAGTGTGTTGGCGCCACGTGTGTGCAGAATCCCGTTCGGGAGCACGAAGGTGTGCTGGGGGCCCACGTCGTTGATGTACTGGCCCATGTTCCAGCCGTTCAGGAAGATCTGGACGCGGTACGCGCGGGCCGGGTCGTCGTCGAGCACGAGCCCCACGGAGGCGTCGGTACCGGCGTCGACCGCGAGCCGGAAGGAGGTCCGGTACCAGGTCACCCCCTGCCGCCGGTCCGCCCGCGGCAGCTGCACCGCCTCCCAGCCTCCGTCGCCGTACCCCGGCAGATGCCAGCCGTTGCGCTCCCCGTACAGCCCGCCGTTGTTCTGCGGCCCGCGCACGGGATCGGGCGCCGCCTCGCCCTGCAACCGCCAGCTCACCTGCGGAGCGGCCCCCGTGAAGGTGACCGCCGTCAGCCCGCGCGCCACCTTGTGCGTGTCCTGCGTCTTGCCGTCCTGGTCGTGCTGCATACGGCGGACGAGGACCGACAGCACATGCGGCTCGTCCGTGCGCAGCTCCTCCGGCACGGAGAAGACCGCCGTGTCCGCCCAACTCCCTTTCCGTACCGTCTTGTTGTCCGGTACGGGCATCCGGTGCGTGCCCAGCGGCCGCCCGTCCAGCCACGCCATCAGCAGCCCCTGCGTGCCGGTGCTGTAGGCCAGCGAAACGGACTCGGCGCCGGTCGCGTCGGTGAAGCGTCCGCGGTACCAGACGTCGCCGTAGTGGAAGGAGTAGTCGTCGGCGAAGAGGACCGGCTGTCCGGCCGGGACGGGTGTGGTGCTGTGGGTGGTGGTCTTTTCGGCGGGTGTCCAGGAGGAGTCGTCGAAGGCGGGCGCCGACTCGGGGTTCTCCGTCTTCCGCAGCCAGCCGTTGGTCAGTGCGGGGAGTGCGACCGCCCCGGCACCGGCCAGCGGCTGCGCGGCGCGCAGGCTGCCGGAGGAGGTCGCGTGGGCCTTCAACTCCCTTTCGTTCCAGGTGAGTTCATGGATGCCGCGCGGTCCCCACACCTCCAGGTCCGCGGCTTCGATGGTGTCCCCGGTCAGCCCGACCGACGGTCCGTCGACGGCGGCGGTCCGCAGCAGGGCGGGCCCGTACACGAGGACCGGGCCGGACGGGGTGTCGTGCGGCCACAGCCGCACGGAGGTCTCGTCGTCGGCGAGGAGCAGCAGGAGGGGGGTGGAGGTTCCGCCGCCGCTCACCAACACCCGTGTCATGCCGTCCAGTTGGGCTTCGACCCGCAACAGGCCGTCCGCGTACGACTGCTCGGCCTCCCCTTCCAGCACGGTGACCGTCGGCTCGCTCGCGCACTCCAGTGCGGTCACGGTCTCCTCTCCCGACCGGCCGGTGAGCACGGCGATCTCCTGGCGTCCGGCGGTGAGGGCCAGCATGGGCTGGGCGTTGGAGTAGCGCAGCTTCCGCCGCCCCAGCCTGATCCCGGCGGCCAGCAGCCGCGCGTCCTGCGCCGGGACGGCCACGGGGACGGGGAGTCCGGCGCCGTGCAGCGGAAGTCCGGAGGCGACCGGTACGTCGCCGTCGTTGCGCAGGACGTACACATGGGCGCCGGTGTCGGGGTTGGTCAGGTGGTACGCCTTCAGCCCGTCCGCCGCGGCGTTCGCCTCGACGTCCGGCGCGCGGTCCAGCTTGGCGAAGTCGGGGATGTGCCGCAGCAGATGCCCGAGCTGGTGCATGGGGATCAGCTTGGCTGTCGGCTGCCGGCCCTCGTCGATGGCCGCCCCGTAGTCGTACGACGTGTAGACGACCGGCGCGGGCAGCCAGCCCCACGAGGTGCCGCCGAAGGTCATGTAGACGCTGTGCAGGGTGATGCCGTTGGCGAGGTTGGTGAGGTAGAAGCGCCGCTCGTACGCCGCGTCCCGCAGCCGCCGCGACTCCGCGTACCCCTTGCCGTCGAACCAGGCGCCGCCCCACGGATCGAACCAGCCGCCCCCGAACTCCGGTACGAAGCCCGGGGTTCGGGGGCTGGCGGTCGCGCCGCCCTTGACCCCGCCGGCCCCGAAGTGCCCCCAGTCGGGCGGCGCCAGGGTCGGCGACGGATAGCCGTCGAAGCCGTACAGCCAGCGGCCCGTCTCGCCGCCCGTGTCGAAGGAGCCGGGGACCCAGTACCCGTTCCTGCCCTTGTCGTTGTGGAAGAGCGGTACGTCGATGCCGTCGGCCCGGACCTTCCGGTACAGATGGGCCATGTAGTCGCGGCCGGCCGGGTCGGTGACGTAGGCGTCGTACTCGTTCTCGATCTGGTACAGCAGGACCGTCCCGCCGCCCTTGGTGTACAGGTGGCGGGCGACGATGGCGTTCACCCGGGTCAGCCACTCGTCGACATGCGACAGATAGGCGGGGTCCGCGGTCCGGGCCCGGCCCTCGGTGGCCGTCAGCCAGCCGGGGAAGCCGCCGCCGTCGATCTCGGCGTTGATGTAGGGGCCGGGGCGGAGGATGACGTACAGGCCGGTCTCGCTCGCCATCCGCAGGAACAGGTCCAGATCCCGGATGCCGGTGAAGTCGTAGTGCCCCGGGGCGGGGGAGTGGTAGTTCCACGACACATAGATGCTCACCGTGTTGTAGCCGTGGGCGCGCATCTTCTGCAGGACGTCGCGCCACAGGGACGGGCTCGGCAGCCGGAAGGGATGCATCTCGCCCGACCAGACGACCAGCCGTCTGCCGTCGACGACGAGCGAGTAGTGGTCGAAGCCGATCGTGTGCCCCCGCCCGTCCGCGCCCGGCGTGCCGGGCGGCGGGCCCGTGGGGACGGTCTGGGCGGCGTAGGCGCAGGTCAAGGCCCCGCTGCCGCCCAGCGCCAGACCGAGGGCCGTGGTGCCGGCGAGGGCGTTGAAGGTACGTCTGCTGAGCCCCAAGGGAGCCTCCCGTCGGGCCGGCCGGTCGGCGGCGCGTGTGAGGTCATTGTGCGAGGTCATTGTGTACGGCCGCACCCAGCACAATGGTCGTATGAGGATCTCGGCACGGGCGGATTACGCGGTACGGGCGGTTCTTGAACTTGCGGTCCGGCAGGGCGACGGGCCCGTGAAGGCGGAGGCCATCGCCGCCACGCAGGAGATCCCCCACAAGTTCCTGGAGGGGATCCTCGGCGATCTGCGCCGCGGCGGCATCGTGGACAGCCGGCGCGGGGGAGGCGGCGGCTACCGGCTGGCCCGTGAGGCCGCGGGGATCACCGTCGCGGATGTGATCCGGGCGGTCGACGGCCCGATCGTGTCGGTGCGCGGCGAGCGGCCCACGGGCCTGGAGTACACGGGGTCCGCGCAGCCGCTGCTGCCGCTGTGGATCGCGCTGCGCGCCAACGTCCGCCGCATCCTGGAGGGCGTCACCATCGCCGACATCGCGGCGGACGCCCTGCCCGAGCCGGTACGGGAACTGGCTGCGGAGCCGGCGGCCTGGGAGAACCCGTAAAGGCCTGGGAGAACCCGTAAGCAGTGCCGCTCGCACCATTGTGCGTAGATCATCTCGCTGATAGCGTCATATTCGCTCTGACCAAGCAGCAATTCAAATAATGGGGGAATGCTTCGTGAACGTGCGAAGTAAAGGAATCTCCGTCGTACTCGCCTGCGCCATGACCGGTGTGGTGGGCGGTATCGGCGCGAACACGGCATCCGCGGCTCCGGCGGGAACGGACCTGCAGACCCGTGCCGGAGCGGACGAGATCTGCGCAGTCATCGGCATCGGCAGCGGCGCCGCGGGCCTGACCAAGGCGCTGGCCAAGGGCGCTTCGTGGGTAGGGATCGGCGCCAGTATCGGGTGCTATCTGTACACCAAGGCCAAGGAGCAGACACCCGCGGCAAAGCGGGCGGCCATGATCAAGGCGTACAACGAGTATCAGAGGAAGAGCGACCTCCAGAAGCTCGACGCGCTCGGCTATTACTGCCGCAAGAAGAGCGGCGGCGGTGGCGGCGGCGGTGACTTCGCATCCGTTACTCCGAATACTCCGAATATTGCGAGGGTCGGGTGGCGGGATATCAAAATGAAGGGTGTGACGTACAAGTGCACGGCCACCGGGGACTGACCGGCCGCGACCTCGGCCACGGCGAGCGATTCCTGTTCGCGGTGGCGCTGGCCGTGGTGAGCCTGCTGTGGATCACCCAGGACCTGGCCGCCTGGGCGACAGCGCTGTGCGTCGCCGGTGCCGTCGTGGGAGTGTCGGGAATGCTCTATTTCGGCTGGCGTTACCTCAGGAAGTGACACGACACGACAGAACGCCGCCCACCGGCCGGTGGGCGGCGTTCTGTCGTGTGAAATCCCCACCTGTGAATGGCTTGAGTTCGCCCTGACTGGCTCGTGTGCGCCTCCCTACGATGCGGATCGCCTCACGCCTTCACAGGATCCCCACGGTTTCTCCAAAGGGTTCCAGGGCGGCCGGGGTGTGCCACCCCCCACTCACAGAACCGGAGAGACCATGCCTGGTGGACTCCTTCTGGGCGGCGCCGTAGCCGCTCTGCTCACCGCAGCACTGCCCGCGCCGGCCTCGTCCCCCGTCGTCGACAATCCGCCCCCGGACAAGATCGTCATCGACGTGGCGACGGTGAACGGCTCCGGCTGCCCACAGGGCACGGCGGCCGTCGCCGTCTCGCCGGACAACACGGCCTTCACGGTCACCTACAGCCAGTACCTGGCCCAGGCCGGCGGCAACTCCGACCCCACGGCCTTCCGCAAGAACTGCCAGCTCAACCTGATCGTGCACGTCCCCCAGGGCTTCACCTACGCCATCGCCAGCGCCGACTACCGGGGCTTCCTCTCGCTCCAGCCGGGGGCGACCGCCACGCAGAAGGCCTCGTACTACTTCCAGGGCTCCTCGAACACGGTGCCCAAGACCCACCCGTTCAACGGCACGTACAACGACGACTGGCAGGCCACCGACAGCACGGACGTGGCCCAACTGGTCTGGGCGCCCTGTGGAGTTCTCCGCAACTTCAACATCAACACCGAGCTGAGAGTGAACGCGGGGACGGCGAACCCGGGCAAGGTCAGCTTCATGACCATGGACTCGACCGACGGGAACATCAGCACCACGTACCACATGGCGTGGAAGGAGTGCCCGGCGTCCTGAGGTGAACGGCCCGTGGGGGTTTCCGGTGGAGCCTTCGGCCCCCACGGGCCTGCTCAGCGCGTGACGTACGTGAGGAAGTCTTCCCAGGCGGGGGAGGTGAGGGCGAGTTGGGGGCCCTGCTTGTTCTTGGAGTCGCGGATGTGGATGGTGGTGGGGCAGGTGGCTACCTCTACGCAGTCGCCGGATCCGCCGCTGCTGTAGCTGGACTTGTGCCAGGCCAGGGCGACCTCGACGCAGTCGTCGCCGGATGCGCTGCTGTAGCTGCTTTTGAACCAGGCCAGTTCGGACGTGCTCATAAGTCTCCTCGCATCCCCTGCAACAGGCTCAAGGAGTCCTGAATGGTGAGAGCCTGTGAACGCATCCTGGCATACCGGCTCTGGAGCACGCTGACCACTTTCGGGTCGGAGATCAACTGCCCGCTCTCCTGCCCCTCGCAGTAGCCGAGCCATTTGTTGTCGGGGTTCTCCAGCAGCCTCATGGGGCCTTGCAGGCCGGCGTGCGACTCCCGCACCAGGGGCATGATCTGGATCTCGACGTTCCGTAGCTCGGTGACCTCCAGTACGTGATCGATGAGTTCGCGCGTGACCTCCGCCCCGCCCGTGCGCCGTAGGAACAGATGCTCTTCGAGGATGAAGCTAAACGGGGTGCTCGACCGCTCCCGCAGCAGTCGCTGTCGCTCCTCGCGTGCGGCCCACCGTTCCTCGATCTGCTCGTCGTCCAGTAGCGGCAACTGGTCGGCGGACAGTGCCTGCACGTAGGCCTTCGTCTGCAACAGCCCAGGGATCATGCGGCATTCGTATGTGCACAGAGTGATTGCGGACGTCTCCAGGAGTGCCCACCGCCGAAACCATGAGGCCAACCCCGGCTGCCGAACCAGTTTCGGAAACGCCTTCCGCAACGCTCCCGTGTTCCCGGTGACCTCCTCCGCCCGCTCCACGAGGACCATGTCCGGCATCCGGCGCCCCAACTCCACCGACGCCACCGTGTGCTTGGAGAACCGCACCAGATCGGCGAACTCCTCGCGGCTCAGTCCCGCGTGCTCCCGCAGCGCCTGGAAGAACGCGCCGAACGTCCGCAGGCTGTCCGAAGGCTCAGGTTCGCCACCCGTCCCCACCGCACCATCGACCACTGTCGATCACCTCCCGCGCCCATGGTTACGGTCGGTCACATGTACTGTCCAGTCCGTCACCGCGTACGCTCCCGCAGCGTACGCGCCCCGGACCTGGTGAACTGCCCTCCAGTCCCGCCACATTGGGCCCATGACAGGCCTCCCCACCTCCCAACCCTCAGCCACCGTACGTGCGTTCGCCCAGTGCCTGACCGCCACCCCGCGTGCCGCCCGCCTCGCCCGGCACCTCGCCGTGAACCAGCTGGACGCCTGGGGCATCCCGCACGGCAGTGACGCCTCCGACACCGTCGCGCTGATCGTCGCGGAGCTCGCCGCCAACGCCGTCACCCACGGTCGTGTCCCAGGCCGGGACTTCGAGCTTCGGCTCTCGCTCGTCACGGGCAGCGTCCGTATCGAGGTCACCGACACCCGCGCCGAACGGCACCCGCGCACACCGCCGCCCTCGAACCTCCTCGAAGAGACCGGCCGCGGACTTCTTCTCGTAGACGAACTCGCCGACCGGTGGGAGGTGCTGGACCGCGAGCCGCCACCTGGCAAGACCGTCCGCGCCGAGGTCGACCTGCGAGAGTGGCCGGCGGTGCGGCGGAACGTCAGGCGGTGGGCGTCGGAGGGTCGGTAGGGCCCGCGCGATAAGGCGCGAAGGCGTCGCGGGCTGCCGGGGCGTACGGCCTTCGGGACATGCGGGTCACCAGGTGCCACATGGTGCGCTCGTCATGCAGATCCTTCGGCAGGACGAGTCCCAGCGCCTCGGCGAGCGGCTTGCGGCCGAGGTTGACCATGGCCCGTACCGCGGCCGCCCACTCGTCGGTGGCGGCCACCGACGCGTGGTACCACAGCGGGATCAGCGCGCTCAGGCTCACACCGGTTGCGATGAGCACCATGTGGTCGGCATCGGATGCGGCCAGAGCGGCGAACGCGGTGACGGCCACGGCCAGATGGCCGTACAGAAGTGCCACGAAGAAGTCGACGTTGGTGCGAGCGGTGTCGATCTGGCGGCGGGTCCAGTCGGGGGCGGCACTCGTCAACTCGTTCCACAGGACCTGAGTGTCGAGGCGGTATCGGTCGTACCCGTATTCCTCGAACCGGCGGATGGCGTTGCCCAGGCGAGTGGGGGCCACCTGGGTGTCGTCCGCCGGATAGCGGCTCAACTTCTCGCTGAGCAGGGCTCGTCTGATGGGGGAGGCGGACGCTGCAAGCGCAAGCCGGTCCGCCGTGCGCCGGCGCCGCGCGCGTTGTTTGCGGCAACCCCGCTCGTACGCTGCGGTCGGCCACAGAGCGTACCCCTCCAGAAACCGGTAGAGCGGCGTCTGCAGGGCGTTGAGGACCAGGCCGAGCAGGATGGCGGCGACGAGGAGGGGCAGCGCGGCTTGACCCGTCGGCAACAGCCGTTCCAGGAAGGGCGGCCGGTGGAGACTGGGTGCGACGGTGAACAGGAACACCGCCAGGTTGAGCGCGGTGGGCAGGATCCACCCGACGACCAGCGCCCATCCGCCCCCGAGCACGCCTTTGGCGATGTCTCCCACGGGGCTACGCCTGATCGTCGGTCGCGGGGATGTCTTCGCGCGACCAGTCGTCGTCGGGGTCGAGGACGGGTCCGGGAGGGGTGTGGTACTTCGTGCCGCCATAGCGTTCGTCGGTGACGTGCACGTTGTCCGGGGTGACTACGCCCTCGGCGTGGTCTGTCTCGGAGGGATCGCCGTACGGCCTCTGCTGCACCAACTGGGCCACGCGGCGCCTGAGTTCGGCGAGTTCGGCGGAGCTTGCGGGGGTGATGGAGAACCGAGTGCCGTCAGGCGCCCGGACGGCGATGACGGCGGCCCAGGACAGACCGGCCTGGCTGAACCAGTCCGCCATTTCCTCGGCCAGCAGAACCGCCGACCTGGCAGGCGAGCCGATCCGGAACCCCGTACTTGCGTCGGCGCGGGCCGCGACGAAGGTCCACCCAGTTTCGGCCGTCCGTGACTGGAGCCGGTCCAGCAGCTCGCGCAACGACTGCACCGTCGGGTCACTGGTGACGGTGAAGAAGAGGTCCATGTCGCCCCCGTATGTCCGGCATCTCCGCCGAAGATCTACTGCACCGATGACAGCCTAGGCGCGGGCCATTGACGCGCAAGTTGTTCGATTCTACGGTCCCGTCCGAAGCTCTGATCGGCTACCGACATGCCGAACAACTCCCCCCACTGCAAGGAGGGTCCGCGTGAGCCGCACATCCCGCAGAACCGCACTCCTCGCCATCCCCGCCGCCGTCCTGCTCGCCCTCGTCCCGGGCATGGCGTCGGCGTACCCCAACCCCGGCACTGTCACCGGTTCCACCGTCGTCCACGACCCGACGATGATCCGTACCTCGTCCGGGCAGTACCTGCTCTACGCCACCGGCGGTGGGCTCGCCAACAAAAAGTCCAGTGACCGGATCGCCTTCAGCGCGGGCGGCGACGCCTTTTCCAGCAAGCCGAGCTGGTGGAGCAACTACTCCTCCGTGCCGGAGGCCTGGGCCCCCGACATCTCGTACCAGGGCGGCAAGTACCTGCTGTACTACGCCGTCTCGAAGTTCGGTTCGAACACCTCGGCCATCGGTCTTGCCACCTCCACGACCGGGCAGCCGGGCAGCTGGACCGACCAGGGCGTCGTCTACACGTCCGGTTCATCCAGCGACTACAACGCCATCGACCCGAACCTGTTCGTCGACAGCGACGGCAAGTGGTGGCTGTCGTTCGGGAGTTGGTGGACGGGCATCAAGATGATCCAGATCAACCCGGCCACGGGGAAGCAGCTCAGTTCCAACACCAACCGGTACTCGATCGCCTCCCGCCCCACCGGGACCAAGGCGGTCGAAGCGCCGTACCTCGTGAAGCGGAACGGCTACTACTACCTCTTCGCGTCGTACGACGTCTGCTGCCAGGGCACCAGCTCGACGTACAAGGTGAAGGTCGGGCGTGCCACCAGCGTCACCGGGCCGTACTACGACAAGAGCGGTGTCGCGATGATGAGCAACGGCGGGACGCCGGTGCTGGAGTCGCACGGCAGCGTCATCGGGCCCGGCGGCCAGTCCATCATGAACGACACCGACGGCGACCTGATCGTCTACCACTACTACGACGGCAACGACAACGGCACGCCCAAGTTGGGCATCAACTTGCTGAACTGGAGTACGGGGTGGCCCGTCGCCTACTGACGTGCCGCGATGGGGTGTCGCACTCCGCCACGCACCGCACCCCTACGACGATCAGCCCGCTTGGCCCATCCCGGCGGCGTTCGGCCAGCTCTGGGCGTTGGGCCAGCCTGTCGCCGGGGCCGGGGTGAGGCCCGGGGCGACCGGGCCGGTGGTACCCCGTACCTGGGCCGCCGTGAGGCCGCCGCGGGCCGGGACGCCCGGTGGGGTGGGACCGGGGGCCGGAGCGGGTACCGGGGTGGGCATGGGGGCCGGTACCGGCGCCGGCAACGGCTGCTGCATCGGGACCGGTGCCGGTTGCATGGGGACCGGTGCCGGTTGCATCGGGATCTGGGCAGGGAAGCCCACCGGCTGCGGGGCCACCTGCGCCGCCGCCGGCATCGGGGCCTGAGCTGCCGCGGGTATCTGCATCGGCATGGGCATCGGCATCCCGGCCCCCGCGACCGAACCTCCGGAGGCCATCGCAGCAAGTGGCATGCCCGCCCCGTTGGTGGCGCTGACCAGTCGGTCCACGGCCGCCGTACCCGAGCTGTAGCTGGTCCCGGTGCCCAGCTCGGGTACGGCGGCTCCCCTCCTGGTCCCGTAGAGCACCTGTTCCAGGCCGGACACCAGGCGACGCACATCCACCTGGGGGCGCACCACGAGTCGCAGGAAGCGGCTGGACGAACCGATCTTGTTGCCGCACTCGCGGACCAGGATCCGGTGCTCGGTGAGCATCCGGTCGCGGACCACGGTGCCTTCGGCGCCGACGGGGAGGCGTACGAAGATGAAGTTGCCCTGAGAGGGGTAGACCGTGAGGCCGGGGAGTGCGGAGAGCTGGCTGGCCATGTCCAGGCGGTCGCGGCGCACCTGGTGGAGGCTCTGCGCGTACTCGGCGCCGTGCTCCCTGAGCATGAACACCACGTACTCGGCGAAGGAGTTGAGGTTCCACTTGGGGAGCATGGAGCGGACACGGCCGGCCAGGGCCGGATTGGCGACCAGGTAGCCGAAGCGTATGCCGTGCAGACCGAAGTTCTTGCCGAGGCTGCGCAGCACGATGACGTTCGGGCGGATCATCGCCTCCTGCACGACGGACGGTTCGGCCTCGGCGTCCGCGAACTCGAGGAACGACTCGTCGATGACGACCAGGTCCAGGTCGGCCATCGCGTCCATGAACTGCACGAGCGCCTGCTTGTGCAGAAAGCCGCCGTCGGGGTTGTTCGGGTTGCAGACGACGGCGACCCGGGTGCCGCGGGCCCGGATGAACTCGGCGTACTTGGCGAGGTCCAGGGCGAAGCCGCTGGACTCCTGCAGCGGGAACATGTCGACCCGCTTGCCGGTCTCCATCGGCTGGTCGGTCCAGCGGCCGAAGGTGGGGACGGGGATGGCGAGGGACTCGCGGACCATCAGGTGGTCGATCCAGGTGATCAGTTCGGTCGAGCCGTTGCCCATCGCCACGCACTGCGGCGGCAGCTGGAGCAGGTTGCACAGCTCCGAGGTGATCGTGTCGGCGCTGCTCGGGTAGTACGTGACGATGTCGCGCAGCCGGGCCGACATCTCGTCGAACATCGCCGGGGTGGGGAAGTACGGATTGCACGGAACGCAGAAGTCCACGGGGCCGGTCCCGTCGCCGCCCTGCCGCGTCAGCGCCGCCATCGACGGGCTGTGTGCGGCGGTGCTGCCAAACAGCGAGGTGACGTTGTCGGCCATGGAACCTCCGTATGGGGCGGGCCCGGCAGGAGCGACCGGGCCCGTCGCGTTTGGGTGGCCCGCGCGGGGGAGCACGGGCCACCCATGGATACGGGGTCAGGGGTGACGTTGTTCAACGCATGTGAAAGGGGTGTGACTTCGGGAACCGACACCTCACTTCCCGCGTCACGGCGCCGGTCGCGCCCCTGAAAGGGGCGCGGGGAACCGCGCGACCAGCCACAACCGGCCCGCAGCTCCCCACGACCTACCGAGTGGAGCGCTCACGCTCCGAACGTGTGCACCGTCCTGGTGCGATACGTCTGCCCCGGCCGCAGCACCGTCGACGGGAAGTTCGGGTGGTTCGGCGCGTCTGGGAAGTGCTGGGTCTCCAGGCACAGCGCGTCACCCTGGCGGTAGGTCCTGCCGCCCGTGCCGGTCAGGGTGCCGTCGAGGAAGTTGCCGGAGTAGAACTGCAGGCCCGGCTGGTCGGTGGCGATCTTCAGGGTGCGGCCGGAGCGCGGCTCGCGCAGGGTGGCGACGTGCTCGGGCTTGGAGGTGATGCCCTTGTCCAGGACCCAGTTGTGGTCGTAGCCCTTGGCCTGCACCTGCTGGACATGGCCGTCGCGGATGTCGCGGCCGATCGTCTTCGTCTTGCGGAAGTCGAAGGGGGTGCCGGAGACCTTCGCCAGTTCACCTGTGGGGATCAGGCCCGTGTCGGTCGGCGTGTAGCGGCCGGCGGCGATCGTGAGCTCGTGGTCCTCGACGGTGCCGCTGCCCTCGCCGGCCAGGTTCCAGTAGACGTGGCTGGTGAGGTTGACGACCGTGGCCTTGTCGGTGGTGGCCTCGTAGTCGATGATCCAGTCGCCGTGCCTGGTGAGCGTGTACGTCACCTTCGCCTTGAGCGTGCCGGGGTATCCCATCTCGCCGTCGATGCTGGTGTAGTGCAGCACCAGGCCGACGTCGGAGCCCTTGGCGAACGGCTCGACGTCCCAGATGTGCTTGTCGAAGCCCTGCTTGCCGCCGTGCAGGCTGTTGACGCCGTCGTTCACGGACAGCTGGTAGCTCTTGCCGTCCAGGGTGAACTGGCCCTTGGCTATGCGGTTGCCGTAGCGGCCGATCAGGGCGCCGAAGTACGGGGTCTTGGCGACGTAGTCGTCGATGTTGTCGAAGCCCAGGGCGACGTTGGTGTAGTGGCCGTGCCGGTCCGGGATCTCCAGACCCTGGACGACACCGCCCCAGTTCAGGACCTTCAGCCGGGTGCCGCCGTTCTCCAGCGACCAGCGGTGGACCTTCGTGCCGTCGGCGAGCTTGCCGAAGAGCGATTTCACTGGTCCTGCCTCTTCCTCCCATGGGAAGGGCCCCGCCTTACGACGGGGCCCGATCCGGTCATTCCGGTTTACGAACCTGACTTGCGCTTGTTCCACACGTCGAACCCGACCGCGGCCAGCAGGGCGAGGCCCTTGATGACCTGCTGCCAGTCCGTGCCGACGCTGAGGAGGTTCATGCCGTTGTTCAGCACGCCGAGGACGAGACCACCGATGATCGCGCCGAGGACGGTACCCACACCGCCGCTCATGGACGCGCCACCGATGAACGACGAGGCGATCGCCTCGAGTTCGAAGTTGAGGCCCGCCTTCGGAGATGCCGCGTTCAGACGGGCGGCGACCACCAGACCCGCCAACGCCGCGAGCACGCCCATGTTCAGGAAGACAAGGAAGGTGACCTTCTTGTCCTTGACGCCGGACAGCTTCGCCGCCGGCAGGTTGCCGCCGATCGCGTAGATGTGACGGCCGAAGACCGCGTTGCGCATGACGTAGCCGTAGCCGACCACCAGCACACCGAGGACGATCAGGATGATCGGGGCGCCCTGATAGCTGGCGAGCAGCATCGTGACCGCGAGGACCGCGGCGGCGATCGCGACCAGCTTCAGCAGGAACGCGTTGCGCGGCAGCACGTCCAGCGAGAACTCCTGCTCGCGCTTGCGGTCGCGGACCTCCTGGTAGACCACGAAGGCCAGCAGCACGAAGCCGAGCAGCAGCGTGAGGTTGTGGTAGTTGGTGTTCGGGCCGACCTCGGGCAGGAAGCCGTTGCCGAGCTTCTGCAGTCCGTTCGGGAACGGGCCGAGGGTCTGGCCCTGCAGGAAGATCTCCGTCAGACCGCGGAAGAGCAGCATGCCCGCGAGGGTCACGATGAACGACGGTATGCCGAGATACGCGATCAGGAAGCCCTGCACCGAACCGGCCAGCGCGCCCACCAGCAGGCACAGCACCAGCGCGACCGGCCAGGCCACACCGTGCTGCACCGTCAGCACGGCCGCGAAGGCGCCCACGAACGCCGTCAACGAGCCGACCGACAGGTCGATGTGACCCGCGATGATCACCAGCATCATGCCGATCGCGAGGATCAGGATGTAGCTGTTCTGCAGCACCAGGTTGGAGACGTTGCGCGGCAGCAGCAGGTCGCCGCCCGTCCACACCTGGAAGAGGACCACGATCAGGCCGAGCGCGATCAGCATGCCGTACTGGCGCATGTTGCGGCGCAGGCCGCCGAGTATCAGCTGCAGCAGGTTGCCGCCGGCCGCCGAGCCTCCGCTCTTGCCGGGCGGCGCCGAGGCCGGGACCTTGTCCGTCACATCCGTGCTCATCGGGTTACCTCTTTGTCCTTCGTCATCTGGCGCATCAGCACTTCCTGCGTGGCCTCGGCCCGCGGGACCTCACCCGTGAGCCGCCCGGCGGCCATGGTGTAGATGCGGTCGCACATACCGAGCAGCTCCGGAAGCTCGGAGGAGATGAAGACGACCGCCTTGCCCTCGGCGGCCAGCTGGTCGATGACCGTGTAGATCTCGTACTTGGCGCCCACGTCGATACCGCGGGTGGGCTCGTCCAGGATCAGCACCTCGGGACCCGCGAAGATCCACTTGCTGAGGACGACCTTCTGCTGGTTGCCGCCGGACAGCCGGCCCACCGTCTCGAAGACGGTCGGGGCCTTGATGTTCATGGACTTGCGGAAGCGCTCGGAGACCTTCCGCTCCTCGTGCTCGTCGACCACGCCACGCTTGGCGACCTTGTCCAGGGCGGTCAGCGAGATGTTCCGGTTGATGTTGTCGATGAGGTTGAGGCCGTAGTGCTTGCGGTCCTCGGTGACGTACGCGATGCCGTGCTCGACCGCCTCCGCGACGGTCCTCGTACGGATCTCCTTGCCGTCCTTGAGGACCGTGCCGCCCGCGTGCCGGCCGTAGCTGCGCCCGAAGACGCTCATGGCCAGTTCCGTGCGGCCCGCGCCCATCAGACCCGCGATGCCGACGATCTCCCCGCGCCGCACGTTGATCGACACGTCGTCGACCACCTTGCGCTGCTGGTCGATCGGGTGGTGCACGGTCCAGTTGCGGATCTCCAGCGCGGGTGCCGCCTCCAACTCGCCCTCGTACACCGTGCGTTCGGGAAAGCGGTGGTCGAGGTCGCGGCCGACCATGCCGGAGATGATCCGGTCCTCGGTGGTCTCCTTCGACTTTACGTCGAGGGTCTCGATGGACTTGCCGTCGCGGATGATCGTCACCGAGTCGGCGACCCGCCGGATCTCGTTCAGCTTGTGGGAGATGATGATCGAGGTGATGCCCTGGTTCTTCAACTCCAGGATGAGGTCCAGGAGTTTGCCGCTGTCCTCGTCGTTGAGAGCCGCGGTCGGCTCGTCGAGGATCAGCAGCTTCACCTTCTTGGACAGCGCCTTGGCGATCTCCACCAGTTGCTGCTTGCCCACGCCGATGTCGGCGATCCGGGTCTCCGGGTGGTCGGTCAGACCGACCCGGCGCAGCAGCTTCGTGGCGTGCTTGAGCGTCTCGTTCCAGTTGATGAACCCGCCCGAGGCGTGTTCGTTGCCGAGGAAGATGTTCTCCGCGATCGACAGGAACGGCACCAGTGCCAGCTCCTGATGGATGATCACGATGCCGCGCTGCTCGCTCGCCCGGATGTCCTTGAACTCGCAGGTCTCACCCTCGAAGAGGATGTCGCCCTCGTAGGTGCCGTGCGGATGGACGCCGGAGAGCACCTTCATCAAGGTGGACTTCCCGGCGCCGTTCTCACCGCAGATGGCGTGGACCTCGCCCTGACGAACCGTCAGCGTGACGTCCGACAGCGCTTTGACCCCGGGAAAGGTCTTGACGATCGAGCGCATTTCCAGGACGGGTCCCGCCATGGTGTGCCCTTTCAATCCGTAGGAATGGCCGGTCTGTTCACCGACTCCACCGACTGGGGGGACTACTTGAGCTCGCCCGCCGTGTAGTAGCCGGTGTCGACCAGTTCCTTGGTGTAGTTGGTCTCGTCGACGCTCACCGGCTGCAGCAGCATCGCGGGGACGACCTTGGTGCCGTTGTCGTAGGTCTTGGTGTCGTTGACCTGCGGCTTCTTGCCATTGAGGACGTCGTCGACCATACCGGCGGCGACATCGGCGAGCTTGCGGGTGTCCTTGTACACGGTCTGCGTCTGCTGGCCCGCGATGATCGACTTCACCGAGGCGAGTTCGGCGTCCTGGCCGGTGATGACGGGCAGCGGCTTGCTGCTGGAGCCGTAACCGTCCGACTTCAGGGCGGCGAGGATGCCGATGGAGATGCCGTCGTAGGGGGACAGGACCGCGTCCACCTTGGCGCTGCTGTACGTGGAGGTGAGGATGTCCTCCATGCGCTTCTGGGCGGTCGCGCCGTCCCAGCGCAGGGTGGTGACCTGGGTGAGCTTGGTCTGGCCGGACTTGACGACGAGCTTCTTCTTGTCGATGTACGGCTGCAGGACGCTCATCGCGCCGTTGAAGAAGTACTTCGTGTTGTTGTCGTCGTTGGAGCCGGCGAACAGCTCGATGTTGAACGGGCCCTTGCCCTTGTCCAGGCCCAGCTTCTGGACGATGTAGTTGGCCTGCAGCTGACCGACCTTCTCGTTGTCGAAGGACGCGTAGTAGTCGACGTTCTTCGTGCCGAGGATCAGACGGTCGTAGGCGATCACCGGGATCTTGGCGTCCGCGGCCTGCTGCAGCACGTTGTTGAGCGACTTGTTGTCGATGGCCGCGACGATCAGGCCCTTGACGCCCTGCGTGATCAGGTTCTCGATCTGCGAGACCTGCTGGTCGGGGTCGTCCTCGCCGTAGACCAGCTTGGTCTTGTAGCCCTTGGCCTGAAGGTCCTTGACGACGTTCTTGCCGTCGGCGATCCAGCGCTCGGAGGACTTGGTGGGCATCGCGATTCCGATGGTGCCACCCTTGGCGCTGCCCGTCTTCTCCTTGCTGCCGCCCGTGCCGCTCTGGCCGCAGGCGGACAGGGTGAGGGCGAGGGAGGCCGCTCCGGCTATGGCGGCGAGTGCAGCTCTGCGATTGCGCATGATCATCATCCTTGATGTGGGTGGGGCAGTACTCGGCCTTGCGGTGCGAAGGCGCTCCGAAGCGGTGCGGGAGACCGAGGGATGTGTGGGATTGTGTTTGGCTACGTCTTCTTTTGTGAAGGGGATTGTCCGGAACGTTATGCGGCGGTGTCGAACCGCTTGAGCGTCCCGGGCAGCCGTGAACCGAGGGGGGCCATGTCGCCGTCGGCTCCGTGCCGCGCCAGAAGGTCCAGGGCCAGTCGGCCGCGCCGCACCCGTTCCCTGGCGGTGGCCAGCGTCAGGTCCCGCATGTGGTGTCCGTACGGGTAGATGCCGGGGCTCTTGGACAGACCGAACTTCAGATACAGCGGTGCGCCGCGCCGGATCAGCTCGGCGACCTCGTACATCCGGATGTAGCCGCCGAGGTCGTCGGGTGCCTCGATGTACATGTCCATGGGGGCGGCGGAGACCCGCCGGATCTCCGTGAGGTGGTCGAGCGTCAGGTCGCTGGGCACGTTGAGCGAGTCGGCGCCCAGCCGCTCGTAGACCGCGTAGGAGGCCGGGTTGACCGGCCCGATCAGCGCGGACACCTTCAGCGTGGTGTCGGCCGGGATGATCCCGGTCTCCCGTGCCCGGTGCAGCGTCCACAGCACACCCTCGTCGGCGACGAGGAGGCACTTGACGCCCAGCTCCGTCGCGCGGACGGCGTCCTCGACGCAGCCGGCGACCGCGTCGTGGCCGCGGGCGCGCAGACCGGCCCCCCGTGAGTCGGTGCGCGTGGAACCGCCGATGTCCCACGTGCCGCGCGGACCCGTGAACAGGCAGAGCTCGATGTCACGTTCGCCGGTCGCCTCGACCATCTCGGTGATCTCGGCGTCGGTCAGCATCCACACGCCGCTGCCCTGGCTGATCCGGTGGATCGGCACATCGAGCCGCGAGGCTTCCTTCAGGACGACGGCAAGCGCTTCGGGACCCTCGCACGAGGGGATCTCGGTGCGCCAGCGGCCGCCGCCCGGGAAAGCGTGGGGCGAGGCGTCGGCGGGGGAGAGGTCGGGCGCGCCCAGGCCGAGGGCGGCGAGCGCCTGCTCGCCGGGTCGACGGGCTGCCGTAGCGGAAGCGTCGGTCGTCACAAGCTGTCCTTTGTGTTCGATATATCGGACGAGGTTCGCGGCTCAAGTCATGGGGGCTTGGTGTACACCGGTACGGAGGCCGTCAGGTCGCCCCCGTACCGGCGTACGTCTAGGGGCGGAGCAGCACCTTGCCCACCTTCGGGTCACCGGACCCGACGAGCTCGATGGCCTGCGGGAACTCGTCCAGCGCCAGCTCGTGCGTGACCAGCGGCAGCGGATCGAGCAGACCGGCCCCGAACACCCGCACCGCGTGCGCCCAGGCATCCGGAGCCGCCCCGAAGACGGTGTGCACCTCCAGCTGCCGTACGACCAGGTCGGTCGGGTCGAGTCCCTCGGCGCCCGGCGCCGGGATACCGGTCAGGACCAGGCGCCCGCCGCGCCTGAGCAGGGACGTGGCGGTGCGCGCGGCGGACCGGGACCCGGCGGTCTCGATGACGACGTCGAAGTCGTCGGGGAGCTCCTGGTCCTTCGTACGGAAGTCGGTGGCGCCGAAAGTTCGCGAAAGCTCCGCCCGGTCCGGCCGCGTACCCACGACCAGCAGTTCCGCCGGCGATCCGGCCTTCAGGAACTGCACGGCGAACATCCCGAGCGTCCCCGTGCCGACCACCGCGACCCGCTCGCCCGGCAGTGCGTTCGCCTTGATCGCGGCGGCCGCGATACAGGCGGCGGGCTCCAGCAGGGCCGCCGCCGTGAGGTCCGCGTCGTCCGCCAGGACGTGCAGCAGCCGGGCCGGCAGGGTGAGCGTGGTGGCCATCGCACCCGGCTGGGTGAACCCGGTCTCCTCGTACCCGGAGGTGCACAGCGTGGTCTCGCCCACATGGCACCGGTCGCAGACCTGGCAGTTGCGGAAGCCCTCGCCGACGACCTTGCGGCCCACCAGAGCCGCAGGCACCCCGGCCCCGACGGCCTCCACCGTCCCGGACCACTCGTGGCCCGGCGTGATCGGGTAACGGACGTACCCCTCGGGGCGGTTGCCCTGGTACACCTCGCGGTCGCTGCCGCAAATGCCCACCGTGTGGACGCGGACCAGCGCCTCACCGGCCTCGGGCTGCCGCGGTTCGTGCGAGGCCAGCCGGTGCTCGCCCGGTGCCTCGATGACGACCGCGCCGGTCACTTGCTGCCCTTCGGCTTGCGCTGCTCCCAGCCCTCTGCCCACAGGTCGAACCGGGCCTGCTGCTGCGGGAACTCGGCGGCCGCGTCGACGTCCAGCTCGACACCGAGACCGGGAGCGTCCGACAGGTGGAAGTAGCCGTCCACGACCTGCGGCGCGCCCTTGACCACCTTCTTGATCTCCGCGTCGGCGAAGTCGTTGAAGTGCTCAAGGATCTTGAAGTTGGGGGAGGTGAAGCCGACCTGGAGGGAGGCGGCGGTCAGCACCGGGCCGCCCACATTGTGCGGGGCGACCAGCATGTAGTGGGTCTCGGCGGTCGCGGCGAGCTTCCGCGTCTCCCAGATGCCACCGATGTGGCCGACGTCGGGCTGGATGATGTCGACGGCCTGGCTCTCGAACAGCTCGCGGAACTCGATGCGATCGTGAATCCGCTCACCGGTGGCGACCGGGATGTCGACCTTGGCGGCAACCTTCTCCAGCGCCTTGAGGTTCTCCGGCGGGCAGGGCTCCTCCAGCCAGGCGGGCTTGAACGGAGCCAGCTCGTGGGCGAGCCGGACGGCGGTGGCGGGGGAGAATCGGCCGTGCATCTCCAGCATCAGCTCGGCGTCGGGCCCGATGGCGTCCCGCACGGCCTCGATGAGGGAGACGGCGTAGAGGGTCTGCTCGTGGTCCAGCTCGAAGTGCCCGGTCCCGAAGGGGTCGATCTTGAGCGCCCTGTACCCGCGCTCCATGACCCCCTGCGCGGCCTTGTGGTACGCCTCAGGCGTCCGCTCGGTGGTGTACCAGCCGTTGGCGTACGCCTTGACCTTGTCGGTCACCTTGCCGCCCAGCAGCTGCCAGACGGGCACCCCGAGGGCCTTGCCCTTGATGTCCCAGCAGGCCATCTCGACGACGGCGATGCCGGACATCACGATCTCGCCGGCGCGGCCGTAGTCGCCGTACTTCATGCGGCGGGTCAGGTCCTCGACGGCGAACGGGTCGGAGCCGAGAATGTGGTTCTGCTCGGCCTCTCTCAGGTATCCGATAAGCGCGTCGGTGTGGCCCAGCATGCGGGTCTCGCCGACACCCGTGATGCCTTCGTCGGTGTGCACCAGGACGTAGGTCAGGTTGCGCCACGGCGTGCCGACCACGTGCGTGCTGATTCCGGTGATGCGCACGGAAGCTACCCTTCGGATGTTCGAGATTTCGGATCATGTTCGAAATGCTGGGCAGACAGTAAGGATGGCGTGAGCGGGGTGTCAATGGGTGGAACAGGTAACGGTTTCGCCAGTTTCGACGCCTCTTGCGTATGTCGCCCCTCCCCGGTGTGCGCCAGTTCACTCCGGCGGTCGCGTCGATATGGCGGTTTCCCACACAACCTTCACGGCCATGCCTGGGAACGTGACCCTCCGGGAACTTAATCTTCCCACGTCATGGACTACTGCCACCCGTGCCAACGGCACCTCAACGGCGCCCTCGCCTGTCCGGGGTGCGGGACGCGCGTCGAGCAGCTGCCCGCGTACTGGGATGGCTACGAGCCGGAGCCGTACGGTCACGCCGACGCTCCCGTCGATCATGATGCCCCGGCGGCTCCCGACGGCCATACCGCCCACCCCGGCGACGACGGTCGCGAAGGCGAGAGCGGCGAGCCGCACGGTCGCGCCGCGCGCCGCCGCGAGCGGGGCCGGGGTGGCCGACGGGGTCCCGGCACCGCGGACGGTGCGACGGACACGAGTCGTCGCGACCGCAAGGCCGCGCTCCACCGCCGACGCCGCAAGCGCACGCTGCTCATCGCCGCGGGTTTCGTCCTGGCGGCGGGTGGTCTGAGCCTGGCCGAACTCGGCACGGACGCACCGGGGTTCTCCTCGTCCGCCGACCGGTCCGCGGCCGGGGGAGGGCCGTCCGGGGGCGACCGCTCGACGGCGGAGCCGAGCGAGTCCGCGGGGACCCTGGGTCACGGGGAGGACGCCTCCGGCGAGACGTCCTCGGCCTCCCCGGACGCCTCCGCCTCGCCGTCGGCGTCCAAGTCCGCCGACGGCAAGGGTGACGCGTCCCCGACCCCAGGCAAGGCGACCCGGTCGGCAGCCGTTCCCGGCTCCTCCGGCTCGACGCCCCCGCCCGCCTCGGGCTCGACCGCCGATCCGACGGCCTCCGACCCGTCCCCGCAGCCGTCGCCATCGCCGTCGAAGACGTGTACGCGCTTCCTGTGGTGGTGTACGTAACACGGCCGGTCGCTGCCAACTTCCCCTGATGTGACCGCTGTTGAGGTACTGCCCGAGCGGCCGCCCGGCCGGACCCTTCCGGTCGCGTTATTCAACCGTAACGGCCTTCCTCCGGCATCCCTCTTGACCGCCGTGATTTGTTAGCGCTCACAATTACCTCCGCATTCACCAGCCAGCGTCCAACGTCAGCGTGGGAGATATGAGCGTCGTGCCCGCAGTGTCCCGACCAGTCGATCCCGCCGGTGCTGTTGGGCCTGTTGGACTTGTTGGGCCTGTTGGGCCTTCCCGGAGACCTGTGTGAAGCCGCCGGGGCGGGACCGTCGGCCCACAACGCAGGCTTTGCCGGCAGGCGAGCACCACGGAGGTGCGGCCGTGACTCACGCGCAGCTTCGGCCGCCCACCATGGCCGACGTGGCACGCCTGGCAGGCGTGTCCCACCAGACGGTGTCCCGCGTGCTGGGAGACCACCCCAACGTGCGGGACGAGACACGGGTCAGGGTGCTGCGTGTGATCGAGGAGACGGGCTACCGCCGCAACTCCTCCGCACGGGCCCTGGTGACCCGGCGCACCCGGACGCTGGGGGTGGTGGCCTCCGACACCACCCTCCACGGACCGGCCAGCACCTTGTTCGCGCTGGAGGAGGCGGCGCGGGCCGAGGGGTATCTCGTCTCGACGGTCACTTTGCGCAAGCTGAGCATGGAGACGCTGTCCGAGGCCCTGGACCACCTCAGTGAGGGCGGGGTGGAAGGAGTGGTCGCGATCGCCCCGCAGCGGTCCGCGGTGGCCGCACTGGCCGAACTGCGCTGTCCGTTCCCGGTGGTGGTCATGGGCAGCGGGCCGGGCGTGGAGATTCCCAGCGTCAGCGTGGACCAGCACCTCGGAGCCCGGCTGGCCACCGGCCACCTGCTGGCCGCCGGTCACCGCAACGTCTGGCACCTCGCCGGGCCCGAGGACTGGCAGGAGGCGGCCGACCGGGCGGCCGGCTGGAAGGCGACCCTCGAAGCGGCGGGGGTGGAGCCGCCCATGCTGCTGCGCGGGGACTGGAGTCCGCTGTCGGGGTACCGCGCCGGCCAGGAACTGGCCGGCTGGGTGGGCCGAGGGCTGACCGCGGTCTTCGTCGCCAACGACCAGATGGCGCTGGGGGTGTTGCGGGCGCTGCGGGAGGCCGGGGTTCGCACTCCCCAGGACGTGGCGGTGGTGGGCTTCGACGACATCCCGGAGTCGGAGTTCTTCGCTCCTCCCCTCACCACCGTCCGGCAGGACTTCTCGACGGTGGGAAGGCGCGGCATCGAGATACTCCTGGAGCTGATCGAGGGGCGGCCACCCGCCACCGCCCGCAGGGTCGCCATCGAACCCCAACTCGTCGTCAGGACCAGTACTTTCCCGCACGCCGTCCAATGGGAGGGCGAACCTCTCTGACGTACTGACCAACCACACACGCGGTTTCGTGTGGCCGAAATACCGAACAATGATCGACAGGCTGGACGTAGTACGGCCGGTCCCATCGAGTGCCAGCAGGTCCATCCCCGGGCCGGCTCTTCAAAGGAGAAGAACATGCTCAACAGAAGGAACTTCCTCACCGCGGCGGTCAGCGTGGCGGCCGCGGGTGGACTGGCCGCCTGCGCCAAGAAGGACGGCAGCGGCTCCGGCTCCGGCGGCGGCAGCAAGGCGCTCTCGCTCGGCTTCTCCCAGGTCGGCGCGGAGAGCGGCTGGCGCGCCGCCAACACCACCTCGGTGAAGTCCGCGGCCAAGGAGGCGGGCATCAACCTCAAGTTCTCCGACGCCCAGCAGAAGCAGGAGAACCAGATCTCCGCGATCCGCGGCTACATCGCGCAGAAGGTGGATGTCATCGCCTTCTCGCCGGTGGTCGTCACCGGCTGGGACGCGGTGCTCAAGGAGGCCAAGGCCGCGAAGATCCCGGTGGTCCTCACCGACCGCTCGGTGGAGACCTCCGACAGCTCTCTGTACGTCACGCTGGTCGGTTCCGACTTCACCGACGAGGGCCGGCGCGCCGCCCGGATGCTGGAGAAGGTCCTCGCGAAGGCCGGCCTCAAGGGCCCGGTGAAGATCGCCCAGCTGGAGGGCACCACCGGCGCCGCTCCCGCGATCGAGCGCGGCAAGGGCTTCAAGGAGATCATGGACGCGGAGCACAAGTCCGACTGGAAGATCGTCGTCAGCCAGAGCGGTGACTTCACCCGGGCCGGCGGCAAGCAGGTCATGGCGGCCTTCCTGCAGTCCCACTCGGACATCAACGTGCTCTTCGCGCACAACGACGACATGGCCATCGGCGCCATCCAGTCGATCGAGGCGGCCGGCAAGAAGCCCGGCAAGGACATCCTGATCGTCTCGGTCGACGGCGTCCACGACGGCTTCGTCGCCATGTCCCAGGGCAAGATCAACGGCATCGTCGAGTGCAACCCGCTGCTCGGCCCCCAGCTGATGGAGGTCGTGAAGAAGGTCCACGACGGCCAGAAGGTCGAGCGCTGGATCAAGACCAAGGAGAGCGACTACACGCAGGACCAGGCCAAGGCCGCGCTCCCGACCCGGAAGTACTGACCCACCGCACCCACCGGCAGGGAGCTCCCGGCCGACCGAGCCATCGGTTTGACGGGGCTCCCTGCGGGAGTGAACCAATCCCACAAGGAGCGCTGCCATGGCAGAGCCGCGGCCCGTGCTGCAAATGACGGGCATAGTCAAAGAGTTCCCGGGGGTACGGGCTCTGTCGGACGTCGACTTCCGGCTCTTCCCCGGCGAGATCCACGCCCTGATGGGCGAGAACGGCGCGGGGAAGTCCACCCTGATCAAGGTGCTGACGGGGGTCTACTCCCTGGACGGCGGCACCATCACCCTGGACGGCAGATCCGTGCTGTTCGGCAGCCCGCTGCAGGCGCAGCAGGCCGGCATCAGCACCGTCTACCAGGAGGTGAACCTCTGCCCCAACCTGTCGGTGGCGGAGAACATCTTCATCGGCCGCGAGCCCACCCGCATGGGCCGTATCCAGTGGAAGCGGATGCGCAAGGAGGCGGCGGAGCTGGTGGACCGGCTCGGCCTCGACATCGACGTCACCGCGCCCCTGTCCTCGTACCCGCTGGCCGTGCAGCAACTGGTCGCGATCGTGCGGTCGGTGGGCACCGGCGACAGCGACGGCCAGGGATCGGGCACCAAGGTGCTGGTCCTGGACGAGCCGACCTCCAGCCTCGACCGCGACGAGGTCCAGGAGCTGTTCCGCCTGATGCGGCGGCTCAAGGACGAGGGCGTCGCCATCCTGTTCGTCTCGCACTTCCTCGACCAGATCTACGAGATCTGCGACCGGATGACCGTGCTGCGCAACGGCACGCTGGTCGGCGAGCACATGGTCGCCGACCTCGACCAGGTCGGGCTGATCCAGCTGATGATCGGCAAGGCCCTGGACCAGCTGGAGGAGCTGCACGACCAGCAGCTGCACTCCGACGTCGGCGAGACGCTGCTGACGGCGGAGGGCCTCGGCCGGACCGGCGGCATCGCCCCCTTCGACCTGGAGATCAAGAAGGGCGAGGTGCTCGGACTCGCCGGTCTGCTGGGATCGGGCCGGACCGAACTCGCCCGGCTGCTCTTCGGCGCCGACCAGCCGGACAGCGGCAAGGTGACCATCGGCGGCAAGCAGCTCTCGATGAGCGCGCCGAACGCCGCGATCGGCGCCGGCGTCGCCTTCTGCTCCGAGAACCGCAAGGCCGAGGGGCTGGTGCCCGATCTGACGGTGCGGGAGAACATCATCCTGGCCCTGCAGGCCGCGCGCGGCTGGACGCGGCCCATCCCGGTCGCCCAGCGCGACGAACTCGTCGCCAAGTACATCAAGGCGCTGGACATCCGGCCCGCCAACCCCGAGGCCAGGGTCGGCCAGCTCAGCGGCGGCAACCAGCAGAAGGTGCTGCTGGCCCGCTGGCTGATCACCCAGCCCAAGCTGCTGATCCTGGACGAGCCGACGCGCGGCATCGACGTCGGCGCCAAGGCGGAGATCCAGAAACTCGTGGTCTCGCTCTCCGAGGAGGGCATGTCCGTGCTGTACATCGCGGCCGAGCTGGAGGAGGTACTCCGGCTCAGTCACACCATCGGAGTGCTGCGCGACCGCCGGCTGGTGGCGCAGCTCGCCAACGGGCCGGAGATCACCAGCAGCCGCATCATGGAGACCATCGCGAGCGGAGAACACCAGTGAGTACCAACTCCCGATGGCGAGCACTGACACACCACCACCTGTTCTGGCCGGTCGCGGTCCTTGTCTTCCTGCTGCTCGTCAACGTGCCCTTCACCCCTGACTTCTTCTCGGTCAAGATGACGGGCGGCCACCTCTACGGCAGCCTCGTCTCGATCGTGCTGTTCGGATCGCCCCTCATCCTGGTGGCGGTCGGCATGACCGTGGTCATCGCCACCGGTGGCATCGACCTCTCGGTCGGTGCCGTGGTCGCCATCACCGGAGCACTCGCCTGCTCGTACATCAGCCACCAGGCCGACCAGAACGCCCTGTCCGGGGTGCTGCTCGCCATGGGCCTGGGCCTGCTGGCCGCGGTCGTCTGCGGCCTGTGGAACGGCTTCCTGGTCGCCAGAATGGGCATCCAGCCGATCATCGCCACGCTGATCATCATGGTCGCCGGACGCGGTGTCGCCCAGCTGATCACCAACGGCCAGATCATCACTATCAACAGCGACCCGTACAAACTGATCGGCGGCGGCTACTGGCTGACGCTGCCGTTCTCCATCTTCGTGGTGGCCGTGGTCGTGGCCGTCACCGTGGCGCTGACCCGCCGCACGGCGCTCGGGCTGCTGATCGAGGCGGTCGGCGGCAACGCCGAGGCCAGCCGCCTCGTGGGCATCAGGTCCCGGCGCATCAAGATCATGGTGTACGTGTTCTGCGCGCTGTGCGCCGCCGTCGCGGGCCTGATGATCAGCTCCAACACCTCGGCGGCGGATGGCAACAACGCCGGTCTGTGGATCGAACTCGACGCGATCCTCGCGGTGGTGATCGGCGGCACCTCGCTGCTGGGCGGCCGGTTCTCCATCGGCGGCACGGTGGTCGGCGCCCTCGTCATCCAGACCCTGACGACCACGATCTACACCATCGGTGTGCCGACCCAGACCAACCTGGTCTTCAAGGCCGCCGTCGTCATCGTCGTCTGCCTGCTCCAGTCCCCGAAGTTCCGCGCCAAGGTCTTCGGTGCCAAGTTCGGCGCCCGGTTCGGCGCGAAGGGCGGCGCCAAGCCGGCCGTGGCCGAGACGGACACCGCCGCGTCGACCGACGCCGCTCCGAAGATGGAGGTGTCGTGATGAGCGCGACCACCCAGAGCCCCACGGCCGTGGGCAGCCGTACTCCGTCCAAGGCCCAGCGTCTGCTCGGCGACCGACGTCTGCCCGTCGCGGCGACGGCCCTGCTCTTCCTCGTGATGTACGGGGTGGGCCTGGGTCGGTACCAGTACTACGGGTTCGACGAACCGCAGGTCTTCCTGAACCTGTTCATCGACAACAGCTATCTGCTGGTGGCCGCGGTCGGTGTCACCTTCGTCATCCTGTCCGGCGGTATCGACCTGTCCGTCGGCTCGGTGATCGGCTTCACCACGATGCTGACGGCCTGGCTGGTGGAGCGCGAGGGGCTGCCCCTACTGGTGGTGATCCCCATCGTGCTGGCGGTCGGGGCATTCGGCGGCTTCCTGATGGGCTATGTGATCCACAACTTCGAGATCCAGCCCTTCATCGTGACCCTCGCCGGCCTCTTCCTCTTCCGCGGCCTGTGCCTGGTCATCAGCAAGGAGTCGATCTCCATCAGCGACTCCGCGGTCAGCAGCATGGCCGAGGCGCAGGTGTCGCTGGGGATGGGGTTCCTGTCGGTCGGCGCGGTCGTCTCGCTGGTCGTCCTCGCCGTGGCGTTCTACGTCCTGCACTACACCCGCTTCGGGCGGCGCGTGTACGCCATCGGCGGCAACGAGCAGTCGGCCCTGCTGATGGGTCTCCCGCAGGGCGGCACCAAGATCGCCGTGTACACGGTGAGCGGCTTCTGCTCGGCGCTCGCCGGTCTGCTGTTCACCCTCTACATCCAGTCCGGTGACCCGCTGCACGCGACCGGCATGGAACTCGACGCGATCGCCGCGGTCGTCATCGGCGGCACGCTGCTGACGGGCGGTTCCGGCTATGTGGTGGGCACTCTGTTCGGAGTGCTGGTGCTGGGCCTGATCAAGAGCATCATCCAGTTCGAGGGCACGCTCAGCTCCTGGTGGACGAAGATCGCCACCGGCGTGCTGCTGTGCGCGTTCATCCTGGTCCAGCGCGTCATGACGGCCCGCAAGAAGACATGACGAACCCGTAGCAGGAGCTGAGCCCGGAAGGCTCCCTGTTCGAAGAGGTCCGGCGCACGCATCCCGTGCGCCGGACCTCTCGCATGTCGGGTGGTGCCGGCCTCAGTCCTCGGTCTGCCGCAGCATCCGCCGCAGCAAGCCCCTCAGTGCCAGCCGTTCCTCCCTGCCGAGCCCCGCCAGCGGTTCGCGCGCGAAGCGCAGGGACTCGCGCAGGTCCTTGGCCACCCGCCGGCCCTCCTGCGTCGCCGCGGCCAGCTTCACGCGCCGGTCGGCCGGGTCGGGGCGGCGTTCCACCAGGCCACGGGACTCCAGGCGGTCGACGATGCCGGTCACGTTGGACGGCTCGCACTTCAGTTTCTGGGCCAGCTTGCGCATGGGCAGCGGTTCCAGGGAGAGCAGACTCAGCAGCCGGGCCTGGGCGCCGGTCAGCGAGTGCTCGGCGGCGGCGTCCTCGTAGTCCTCGTGATAGCGGGCCACGATGTCACCGATGAGTCCGACGACCTCAAGGGTCAGTTCATCGGGACGACGGGTGTTCGGTGGAGTGGCCATGGGCTCAGCGTACCCTCATTACTTGACAGCCTGAAATATTCAGGAGCATTGTTGTTTCATGTACTGAAGTATTTCCCGCACGCTCGAAAGGCTCTCGTCATGATCAACCGCGAATGGCACCTGCTCAGCCGCCCCGTCGGCTGGCCGAAGCCTGAGGACTTCGCCCTGGTCGAGACGGAGGTCGCGACACCGGGTGAGGGCCAGGTGCTGGTCCGCAACAAGTACCTCTCGGTCGACCCGTACATGCGTGGCCGCATGAGCGACGCGAAGTCGTACGTCGCGCCCTTCGAGCTCGGCAAGGTCATGCAGGGCGGCGCGGTCGGCGAGGTCGTCGAGTCCAACGCCGAGGGCATCGCCGTCGGCGATCACCTGCTGCACTTCCTCGGCTGGCGCGAGTACGCGGTCGTGGACGCGAAGACCGCCGTCAAGGTCGACCCGGAGGCCGCGCCGCTGAGCACGTACCTCGGCGTCCTCGGTATGACCGGCCTCACGGCGTACTCCGGCCTGCTGCGGGTCGGTGCCTTCAAGGAGGGCGACGCGGTCTTCGTGTCCGGCGCCGCGGGTGCCGTCGGCAGCCAGGTCGGCCAGATCGCCAAGCTCAAGGGTGCCTCCCGGGTCATCGGCTCCGCCGGCTCCGACGACAAGGTCAAGCTCCTCGTCGAGGAGTACGGCTTCGACGCCGCGTTCAACTACAAGAACGGCCCGGTCTGGGAGCAGCTGAAGGCGGCCGCCCCGGACGGCATCGACGTCTACTTCGACAACGTCGGCGGCGAGCACCTGGAGGCCGCGATCGGCGCACTCAACCTCAAGGGCCGGGCCGTGATCTGCGGCATGATCTCGCAGTACAACTCGACCGAGCCGACCCCCGGCCCGCGCAACATGGTCAAGATCCTGCAGAACCGGCTCCGCGTCGAGGGCGTACTGGTCGGCGACCACTACGACCTGCAGCCCGAGTTCGTCCGCGAGGTCGGCCCCTGGGTCGCCTCAGGGCAGCTGAAGTACCGCGAGACGGTCGTCGAGGGCATCGAGAACAACCTGGAGGCGTTCCTCGGGGTCCTGCGCGGCGACAACACCGGAAAGATGATCGTAAAGCTGTAGGCCTTCCTCGCCGTTTCCGGTATGCGGTAACTTCTTTCCGAAACCGTCGTCGACCGTGGGCGCGAGTCGCGGCGGACCGAGGAGGAAGACAACCGCATGTCCATCCAGCAGACCGACGTCCTGTACACCGCCGTCGCCACCGCCGAGAACGGTCGCGACGGCCGGGTCGCCACCGACGACGGCAAGCTCGACGTCATCGTCAACCCGCCCAAGGAGATGGGCGGCAGCGGCGCCGGCACCAACCCGGAGCAGCTGTTCGCGGCCGGCTACAGCGCCTGCTTCCAGGGCGCGCTGGGCGTGGTCGCCCGGCAGGAGAAGGCCGACCTCACCGGCTCGACGGTCACCGCGAAGGTCGGCATCGGCAAGAACGACGACGGCTTCGGCATCATCGTCGAGATCTCGGCCCGGATCCCGGGCGTCGACGCGGCAACCGCCAAGGCCCTCCTGGAGAAGGCCCACCAGGTCTGCCCGTACTCGAAGGCAACTCGCGGCAACATCACCGTGACGCTGATCTGACGGACTCGTTGCTACGACGGAGGCCGCACCCTTGGACGTGGGGTGCGGCCTCTGTTGTACGGCGAACGGACGGCTGTACGGGGATCAGGAAGCCAGCGCCGCCGTGTGTGCCGCCCTCACCAGCCGCTCGTTCTCCGGCGCCGCCCCGCCCGGGAAGGCAATGCGCCGCCGGGTGTAGCCGTAGGCCAGCCCGCTGCGCGGATCCGCGAACGCCTGCGAGCCGCCCGCCCCTGCGTGCCCGAACGCCCCGGCGCCCAGGAACAGGTACCAGGCCTCGCCGGTCGCCTGGAAACCGAGGCCGAACGCGCGGTGGCCGCGGGCCACCAGGTCGTACCCGACCGAGTGGACCTGCCCGACCTCGGCGACGGTGTCCGGCTTCAGCAGCGGCGGCCGCCCCGCCACCTCGCTGATCGCCGCCGCGTACATCCCGGCGAGCCCGCGCGCCGCGGCCACACCGCCCGCCGACGCCGGACCCTTGGCCCGCACGGTACGGGAGTTGGCGTGGCCGACCAGGTCCCCCGGCTCGGCCACATGGGTGTTGGACGCGATCGAGGCGAGCGTGTGCGGCCCTCTCGGCGCCGCGTCCAGCACGGCCTGCTGCTTCGCCGTCGGGGCCATCGGCCGCACGGACCGGAAGCGGGGCTCCAGAGCCTCGGGCAGCCCCAGGTAGAAGTCCAGCCCGTACGGCGCCCGCACCCGCTCCTCGTAGATCTCCTGAAGGGTGTGGCCCGTGGCCCGTCGGACCACCTCTCCGGCCAGCGCGCCGATGACGAGCGCGTGGTAGCCGAAGGCCGTGCCCGGGCGCCAGAACGGCCGCTGGTCGGCGAGCCGTTCGGCGATCGCCCGGTCGTCGGCCAGCTCGTCCTCGCTGAACCCGGCGTCGAGCCCGATCAGCCCGGCGCGATGGGTGACCAGGTCCCGCAGCGTCAGCGCCGCCTTGCCCTCGGTCCCGAACTCCGGCCAGTAGTACGTCACCTTGCGGTCCAGCTCGAGCGTGCCGTCCTGCACGAGGAGCGCGACCACCAGATGGGCGGCGCCCTTGGTCGACGAGAACACACCGTAGAGGGACTCGGCGTCGTTGCCGTCCCCGGCCCACAGGTCGACGACCTTCCGGCCGTGCACATACGCGCACAACTGGCCCTCGTAGTCGGCCAGTTCCCCCGCCACGAACGCGGCGAACTCCTCACGCACCGTCTCGAAGCCGTCCGCGACGGTGCCGTGGATCTGCTGCGTCATCCGTTCTCCTCAAGCTCGGCCGCTGTACGCGTACCTCCTCCGGGGCTTCCTGAGATCGGTACGGCGGGATGTACCTGTTCGACTCAACCCCAACAAGAGGTGGTTCATGTCACGGATGCCCCGGATGGCGCATCACCGGGTGGGCCCAAGGGGGCGACGGGGTCCACCGCATGGGGGCATGCTGAGGGCGACCGCCGGTCCGCAGGCTCCAGCCGAGGAGAGCCCATGGCAACGATCCCTTCGCTCCCCAGCAGGGACGACGTGCTGCGCATGGCACGCAACACCACCGACATCACCGGACAGCTCCTGGACACGGCCCAGAACATCACCCGGATCGCGATGAACACCTTCGACCCACGGGACGGCTCGGGCGCCGAGGTGCTGCGCGTGCTCCGCGAGACCACCGCGGAACTGGCCGAGGCGAGCGCGTCCCCGCAGGCGCAGGAGGCGTTCTACCGGATCGTCGGCACCCTGACCCGGCTGGGCACGAGCGGGGCGCCGCTCGCCGTGCACCCGGTGAGCGAACCGGCGCAGGCCCTGCTGACGGCGATCGGCGACAGCCTCCTGCCGGTGCTGGACGCGGTCGAGCCGGCGGTGGAGGAGTTCGCGGACGCCCTCGGCGACCTGGTCGAGGCGACGTCCCCGCTGCTGCCCGCGGCGGCGGGCGTGGCCGCGGGAGCACTTCTCGCGGTGACACCGGTACTCCGAGCGGCAGCAGACGTCCTGCGCGACTCCTCCCCCGAACTCCGCCGCGTCGCCGACGCGCTGACCGCAGCCCTCGCCCCGCTGATGCCCCTCCAGGTCGCCCTCGCGGAACGCGCCACGGCCGCCGGAGCAGGCGTCGTCCGAGCCACCCTGCCCCCACTGGCCGACCTCGCCGAGGCGGCAGCGGCAACTTCAAAGGTGGCACGTCCGGTGCTGGTCGCGGGGGAGGAACTGCTGGTGTCCGGCTTCGAGCGATTCCAGCCCCTGTTGCTGGCTACGGCGTCCCGGGCGGGGCGGGTGGCGCGGGCGGCGGCGGTACGCGTGAGCGCGGCGGTGTCACCGACGGCGGAGCCTGGAGTGCTGGTCGCAGTCTCAACACCGTGAGCTGCAGCGCCGGTCCAAGGGGCGCGGGGCTGTATCGATATGCGGCTCCGCCGCGTGGGCGCGACAAGCCGCAAACAACCCGCAGACCGCAGCCAGGACAAGCCTCCCACCCCTCCCCGTAAAATTCCCCACATGCGCGATCTAGGGGCGGGCTTCACATACCTTCTGAAGGGCCAACGATGGGTGGCCGCACACGGCAAGCAATACGGCTTCGGCCTGCTGCCGGGCCTGATGACCCTGGTCCTCTACATGGCCGCCCTGGTCGGCCTGGCCCTCTGGGGCGAAGACGCCGTCACCTGGGCAACCCCCTTCGCAGACAACTGGTCGAGCCCGTGGCCCGCGCTCTTCCGGGGCTTCCTCACCGCGGTGCTCTTCGCCCTGGCCCTCCTCCTCGCCGTCCTCACCTTCACAGCCGTGACGCTCCTCATAGGCCAGCCCTTCTACGAGAACCTCTCCGAGAAGGTCGACCGTGACGTCGACCCGAACGGCACGGCCCCCGCGTCCGGCCTCCCCCTCTGGCGCGAACTGTGGATCTCGGCCCGCGACAGCCTCCGTATCGTCGTCCGCGCACTGCTGTGGGGCGTCCTGCTCTTCGCCCTCGGCTTCATCCCGCTCGTCGGCCAGACGGTCGTCCCGGTGATCGGTTTCTTCGTCACCGGTTTCTTCCTCACGGAGGAGCTCACCGCGGTGGCCCTCCAGCGCCGCGGCGTCGAACTGCGCGCCCGCCTCACCCTGCTGCGCTCCCGCAAGACCCTGGTCTGGGGCTTCGGCACCCCACTCGGCCTGGCCTTCCTGGTCCCGTTCGTCGCGGTGTTCCTGATGCCGGGCGCGGTCGCGGGCGCGACACTGCTGGCGCGGGAGCTGCTGGGCGAGGAGACCGAGGAGGGTGACGACGACACCGCCGACGACCCCGAACCGGAAGACGTCACCCAGCGCTCGTGGCGCTGACCGCCACGGTCAGGATCGCCCGTACCTGAGTGATGATGTCCTGCCGGTTCTGCAGGAACTGCGGGTCCGTGACCGTCCCGGTGGCCGGGTCGGTGTTGCCGGGGCCGAACTGCAGCACCGGCGTGTGCACATGGCCGCCGGGCAGGGTGTCGTGCAGCCCGAGACGGTCGCGCAGCAGCGTCGCCCGGTACGCGATCTCGTTGGAGAGGTAGTCGCCCCCGCCGCCGGCCCGCGCGGTCGACCCGGGAGTCGGCCCGTCCGGCCGTACCACCGCGTCCGTGCCGCCCGCCGGTATCTCGGTCACCTCGGTGTGGTCGTACACCGGGAATCGTCCCGTGTGCGCGGCCACGATCTCCTTGTACGGCAGGGTCGTCGTCGTCCACTGGGGCTGTGAGGCGGGATCGGTGACCGGGACGGTCTCCGTCCGGCTGATGTTGTCGTTGTCGGGGAACCCGCCCCGCCAGGCCCCGTTGGTCCGCTCCACGTCGAACCGCCCGACCCGCCCCTGGCTCACCGTCGTGAAGAGATCCACCTTCCTCAGGTACGGCCGCAGCGTCCGCTCCACCGTTCCGTCAGCGAAGTCCTGCCAGCGCACCGGGAACACGACCGTCTCGACCCGCGCCGGTCCGTCCGCCGTCTCGATCACCGTGCCGTCGAGTGCGAGCGCGGTCGCCCCGGAGGGATTGGAGATCCGGATGTCCCGGTCCAGCGTGAACGGATCGAAGCCGGTGACGAGCACCCGCCGCAAGCCCTTGCCGCGTTGCGGGTAGCGGACGTCGGCCTGCCCGCGCGAGGTGCGCTCCAAGGCATCGACCAGCGTCGCGCGTTGCCGGTCGCTCAGCTCGAACTCCGGCTCCCAGGTGCGGACTTCGCGCGTCATGCCGAGCCGGGCCCAGTACAGCGGCCGGTCGTCGTCCCGGGCCAGGTCCCCGCCCGCCGGCCCGTGCCCCTGCGCCCGGTCCACGGCCCGCCGCCACAGCGCCGACCCCTCGTGTACGACGATGCGACGGGCCTGCGCATAGGAACGGGCCCCGTCCAGCGCGCGGGTGAGCGCCGGGGCCACGTCGTCGAATCCGGACCGTTCGAGGATCTCCTGCGGTACGGCCTTGTCGAGCCGCTGCTCCTCCACGGTGGGGGAGGGGACGGTCCCGGCGGCGGCCGCCGCGGTGGGGGCCGTGAACCCGGCCAGCAGCGCCAGTCCGAGTACACCGATCCGAACACGTAGGGAATTCAAGGGAGTTCAGGTCCTTCCGTCGCCGTCGCGGGGGAGCGTGGTGCGGACGGCCGCAGTATCGCCCGACGGAAGTGGTCTACGCCATGGTGCGGGTGTGTCAGGTGGGCACCGGAGTACACCCGCCTACCCCGGGATACGAGCCACCGCCTCCCGCAGCGCCCCCACGAACGCCTCCGCAGCCGGCGTCAGTGCCCGCCCCCGTGCCGTCGCCGCGTAGACCGCCCGGGCAGGAGCCCCCTCGTCCAGGACCGACAGCAGCACGATGTCCGGGCGTACGGACTCGGCGGCCAGAGCGGGGACCAGGGTGACTCCGAGTCCTGCGGCGACGTACCCCTGCTTGGCGGTCCACTCGCCCACGACATGCGTTACGCGCGGGCGGAAGCCCTGGCGCAGGGCGGCGTCCAGGAGGGTGCCCTCGGGGCGGGAGCTGCCGGAGATCCAGTCGGCGCCGGCGAGTTGACCGAGCCGTACCGGGCCCTCGTGACCGGCCAGCGGGTGGTCGGCGGGCACGGCGACGTACAGCGACTCGTCGAGGAGATGGTGGAGTTCGTACGACTCCAAGGGCGCACCGCCGGTCGTCGACACGACCGCCAGGTCCAGGTGGCCCGCGGCCAGCCGGTCCAGGAGGCCGGGCGTGAGGCCCTCCTCGCGGGAGAGCCGGACCCGGGGGTGGCGGGCCCGGAACGCGGCCAGCGCGTGTGGCACCAGCGCCGCGTCGGCCGTCGCGAACGCCCCGAACCGCAGCCGTCCGCCGGCCACTTCACGCAGCGCCGCCAGTTCGCGCGCGGCGCCGTGCAGGGTCTCGGCGACCGTCTCCGCGTGCGGGACGAGCAGCCGGCCGGCCTCCGTGAGCCGTACGCCGCGGGGCAGCCGGTCGAAGAGCGGGGCTCCGCCCAGCGCCGCCTCCAGCGAGGAGATCTGCCGCGACACCGCCGACTGCGTCCACCCGAGCGCCCGCGCGGCCACGGTGAACGATCCGTGCCGGGCGACCACGAGGAACACCCGCAGCCAGACGGTGGAGAGGTCCGGTACCGGAACGCCTGCTGCGGGATGCTGTTTCGGCATGGGAGCCATGCTAGACATTCGCTTGTCGCATCGCGGGTGGCGGGCCTAGCGTCGACGGCATGCCGCAGATGGATCAGACAGCGCAGATGGATCGGATCGCATTCCTGGGCCTGGGCCACATGGGTGCCCCCATGGCCCGCCGACTCCTCGCCGCCGGGCACCCGTTGACCGTCTGGAACCGCACCGCCGCCAAGGCCGCACCGCTGGTCGCCGAGGGCGCCGTGCTCGCCGCGCCCCCCGCCCACGCCGTTCGGGAGGCCGACGTGGTGATCACGACGGTCGCCGACCCGGCCGCGCTCGACGCGGTCGCCGGCGAGATCGTGCCCGCACTGCGCCCCGGCACTCACTGGATCGAGATGCCGACCGTCGGTCCGGACGCCGTACGGGAACTCGCGGCCAGAGCCGGGGAGTCGGCCACCGTCATCGACGCGCCTGTCAAGGACCTGGCCCTGGCGACGAAGGCGGCCGAACTGCCCGCCATGGAAGCCGCGTTGGACCACTACCGCCGGACCGCCGCCGACCCCGCCCTCGCGGACGCGGACCTCTCCCACGAGGCCGCCGGCATCCGAACCTCCTGAAGGAGCGACGTGAAGGTCACCCTCGACAACCCGGCCGGCGCCCCACAGCCCGCCAGCCCCTACTACTCCCAGGTCGCTCGCGTCGAACACGCCGACGGCAGCGCCCTGTTGTTCGTCTCCGGCCAGATCGCCGAGGGCGCCACCCTCGCCGAGCAGACGCGCGGCATCTTCGAGGGACTCGACGCCCTGCTCCGCGCCCACGGCGCGACCCTGGCCGACGTCGTCAACATCCGCTCGTACCTGACCGACATCGCCGGGCTGCAGGAGTACGGCGCCGTACGGCGGGAGTTCCTCACCGGGACGCCGCCGACAAGCATGACCTTCGAGGCCTCGCGACTGTTCCGGCCCGAGGCGCAGATCGAGATCGAGGTCGTCGCCGCCGTACCCGCGCCGGAGTGATCCCTTCCGGGTGATACTGCCGTCATGAAGGCGGTCAGAGCAGTGAACCTCGGCGTCCTGTTCCTCATCGAACTCGGCGCGCTCGCGGCCGTGTCGTACTGGGGCTTCACCCGGGACGTGGCGACTGCGCTCGGCTGGCTGCTCGGCCTCGGCGCCCCGGCCGTCCTGATCGTGCTGTGGGCGCTGTTCGGCTCCCAGAAGGCGTCGTACAAGACACGCGGCGCGGTCCGCGTCGGCTTCGAACTGCTCTGGTTCGGGGCCGGTGTGGCCGCGCTGTTCGCCGCCGGAGCCATGGCCTGGGCGGTCGCCTTCGCCGCCCTGTGCGCGGTGAGCAAGACTCTCGCCGTCATCTGGCGCCAGTAGCAGGGGAGTTCAGGCGCCCTCTCCCAGCAGCGCCAGGAAGTCCCGAAACGCCCCCGGCATGTCCACCGACTCAGGGTCCAGCAGCCACTGGTACTGCAGACCGTCCATCACCGCGACGAGCAGGGGGGCGGTCCGCTCCGGGGTGAGCCCGTTCGGCAACCGCTCCCCGTACTCGGCCCGCAGCACCGCCGCCATGCTCTCCCGCACCTGCCGGTACCGCCCGGTGAAGTACCCCCGCGCCGGATGCCCCTCCGTCACGCTCTCCCCCAGCAGCGCGGAGAAGGTCTGGATGATGCCCGGCCGCATGGCGTTGTACTCGACCATCGAGGCCAGCAGATCCACCCGCCACTGCGTGGCCGGTACGGCGTCCCACTGGTCCCGGTCCTTCAGCACGGCGACCAGCAGCGCGTCCTTGGTCGGGAAGTAGTGCAGCAGCCCCTGCTGGGTGAGCCCGACGCGCTCCGCGACCGCGGCCAGGCTCGCGCCCCGGTACCCGCGCTCGGCGATCACCTCCAGCGCCGCCCGCACGATCTCCGCGCGCCGTTCCTCGCTCCTGACCCTGGCGTTCATGGCGTCACCGTACGGCATCCCCGTAGAGTCAATATTACGAAATCATAACGAAACCTACCGCGTTACAGGTAATGGATGCACGATGAGGCCCAGGGCGACCTGAATGAAGTTGGCAGCATGACTTGATGAGGAGGCACCCGATGGCGGGAACCCCTGGAACCTCTCCGGCCGACCGGGCGCGCGAGGCCGCCGTCGACGCCGCGCTCGGCAAGCTGGATCTGGACGCCAAGGCCCGGCTGCTGTCCGGCCAGGACATGTGGTCCCTGCCCGCCCTGCCGGAGATCGGCCTGGAGTCGATCGTCATGTCCGACGGGCCGATCGGCGTCCGGGGCGTGCGCTGGACCGCCGACGACCCCTCCGTCGCCCTGCCCTCCCCGACCGCCCTCGCCGCCACCTGGGACCCGGAACTCGCCCGCCGCGCCGGCACGCTGCTCGCCCAGGAGGCCCGCCGCAAAGGCGTGCACGTGCTGCTCGCGCCGACCGTCAATCTGCATCGCTCCCCGCTCGGCGGACGGCACTTCGAGGCCTACAGCGAGGACCCGTGTCTGACCGGGCTGATCGGCGCGGGGTACGTGCGGGGCGTGCAGTCCGGCGGCGTCGGCACCACCGTCAAGCACTTCGTCGCCAACGACGCCGAGACCGACCGCTTCACCGTCGACAACCTGGTCTCCGCGCGCGCCCTGCGCGAGCTCTACCTGGCCCCCTTCGAGTTCATCGTGGAGAACGCCCACCCCTGGGGCATCATGACCGCCTACAACACGGTCAACGGCACGACGATGACCGAGCACCGGTATCTGGTGAACGAGGTCCTGAGAGGGGAGTGGGGCTTCGACGGGTACAACGTCTCCGACTGGATGGCGGCCCGGTCGACGGCCGGCGCCATCGAGGGCGGCCTCGACGTCGCCATGCCCGGCCCGCAGACCGTGTACGGCGAAGCCCTCGCCCAGGCCGTACGGGACGGCAAGGTCGAGGAGGCGGTCGTCGACGGGGCCGTACGCAACGTCCTGCGGCTCGCGGCCCGCGTCGGCGCCCTGGAGAGCGCCGATCCCGCCGTCACCGAGCTGCCCGGGACCGTCGACGGCATCGCACTGGCCCGCGAGATCGCCCGCCGCGCCTTCGTCCTCGTGAAGAACGACAACCAGGCCCTGCCCCTCAAACCGGGCACGGTGGCGTTGACCGGCGCCGCAGCCCGCGACGCCCGGGTCCTCGGCGGGGGGTCGGCGACGGTCTTCCCGGCCCGGATCGTCTCCCCGCTCGACGGCCTCACCGCCGCCCTTCCCGAGGGCACGCTCAGCTACGCCGTCGGCGCCGACCCCAACACCGAACTCGCCGTCGCCGACAAGGGCTTCGCACTGCGGGCCGTGTGCCGGGACGCCGAAGGCCAGGTCATCGGCACGGGTTCGGCGCCCAACGGCCAGATCCAGTGGATGGGGTCGGACCTCCCCGAGGGCGTCACCCACGACCGCCTCCACACCGTCGAGCTGACCGGCACCTTCACCCCGCGCGAGACCGGCCTCCACACCTTCGGCGCCAAGGGCACCGGCCACTTCACCCTCACCGTCGACGGCACGACGCACTACGACGACCTCCAGGGCCCCGCCGACGACAGCGACCCCTTCGAGGCGTTCTTCGGCGCCCCGGTGCCCCGCGCCACCGCCGAACTGACCGCGGGCGAACCGGTGGAGGTCTCCCTCACCCACACCTACGCGCTCCCCGAGGGGTTCCCCTTCGAGGTCGTCGCCTTCGCCCTCGCCCATCTGGAGCCGCAGCGCGACGCCGACGAGCTGATCGCCGAGGCCGTCGAGGCCGCCCGCGCCGCCGACACCGCCGTCGTCGTGGTCGCCACCACCGACCGCGTGGAGTCCGAGGGCTACGACCGCAAGGACCTCACCCTCCCCGGCCGCCAGGACGAACTGGTCCGCGCCGTCGCCGCCGCCAACCCGAACACCGTCGTGGTCGTCAACTCCGGCTCCCCCGTCGAGCTCCCGTGGCGGCACGAGGTCGCCGCGGTCCTGCTCAGCTGGTTCCCCGGCCAGGAGGGCGGCGCGGCCCTCGCGGACGTGCTGACCGGCGCGTACGAGCCGGGCGGCCGTCTGCCCACCACCTGGGGCTCCCTGTCCGACGCCCCGGTCACCCAGGTCGTCCCCGAAGGCGGCGAACTCCCGTACACCGAGGACGTCTTCATCGGCTACCGGGCCTGGGAGAAGCAGGGGCGCACCCCCTCGTACCCCTTCGGCCACGGCCTCGGCTACACCGAGTGGACCTACGAGTCCGTCGAGGTCGACGGCACCACCGCCACGATCCGCCTCCGCAACTCCGGTGAGCGGGCGGGCCGGGAGGTCGTGCAGCTCTACCTGGCGCCGACCGAGCCCGGCCCCGACCGCCCGGCACGCCGGCTGGCCGGCTTCGCGGGCGTCGAGGCGGCCCCCGGCGAGACGAGGGAAGCAGTCGTCGAGATCCCCCGCCGCGCCTTCGAGGTCTGGGACGAGGCGACGAACTCGTGGTCATTTGTGAAGGGTTCGTACGAGATCCAGGTGAGCCGCTCGATCACCGACCGCCGCCTCACCGCGACGATTAACGTCTGATCCGGGACAAGTCTCCCCACGAACAGCCCCGGCCCGGGACCTGACCCCCGGGCCGGGGCAACGCGCTCCGCGGGTTCGGCCGTGCTGGGGCGTCCGTCGTCTGCCGGTGCGTGGTGGCTGGTCGCGCCCGCGCGGTGGTAGCCGCACATCGAATACAGCCCCGCGCCCCTTTGGGGCGCGGCCGACCGCAGCGGACTTCGCCAGCCCCGCCTAGCGGGTGGCGAACCCGTACACCGTCTCCGACCGGAACACCCCGCCCGGCCGCAGCACCGTGCTCGGGAAGCCCGGGTGGTTCGGGGAGTCGGGGAAGTGCTGGGTCTCCAGGGCGATGCCGTCGCCGGGAGCGAAGGGGGCGGACAGGTGGTCCGCGGTGTAGATCTGGAGGCCGGGCTCGGTGGTGGCCACGGTCAGGACCCGGCCGGATGCGGGGTCGTGCAGTTCGGCGACCTCACGAGGGGTCTCGGTCACCCCGCCGTCGAGCACGAAGTTGTGGTCGTATCCGGCGCCGACCTTGCGCGCCTGACGGAAGTCGAAGCGCGTGCCCGTCACGTCGGCGAGCTCGCCGGTCGGGATCAGATCGGCGTCGACCGGGGTGTAGCGGGAGGCGGCGAGCCGCAGTTCGTGGCCGCCCGTGCTGCCCGATCCGCCGAGGGTGAAGTAGCTGTGGTTCGTCAGGTTCAGCACGGTCGGCGCGTCCGTCACCGCCTCGTAGGCGATACGCAGCGCGCCGGACTCGTCGAGCGTGTACGTCGCCGAGACCTCCAGCCGGCCCGGGAAGCCCTCCTCACCATGCGCACCGACCCGGCTCAGACGCACCCCGTGCGCCTCTGCTTCGAGGGGCGTAACGTCCCACACCCGCTTGTCGAAGCCGCGCTCACCGCCGTGCAGGGAGTTGGGCGGTGTGTTCTGCTCAAGCGCGTACGTCACCCCGTCCAGCGGGAAGCGGCCGCCCGCGATCCGGTTGGCGTACCGGCCGACGAGCGCGCCGAAATACGGCTCCGGGTGCGCGAGATAACCGTCCAGCTCCGCGAACCCCAGCACCACGTTCCCGGCCCGCCCGTCCCGGTCCGGGATCTCCAGCGACTGCACGATCCCGCCGTACGACAGGATCCGGACCCGTACGCCCGCTCGCTCCAAGGTCCAGCGGTGCACCGGGGTGCCGTCGGAAAGTGTGCCGAAGAGTTCGTTCATGTGCGGAACTTTAGGACACCTCCCTGAGGCCGGCTCATGCCTTGTCGGCCGTGACCTTCCGGTAGGCGATCTCCGCCAGCCGCGCCTGCCCGTTCACACTGGGATGGAACCAGTCCCACTGGCTCAACTGCGACGTGCCGAACCGGTAGTCGTACACCGCGCCGCCGTCGAACCGGCACCGCCGGTCCTTGGCGCAGACCTCCTCCAGCACCTTGTTGTACGCCTCCACCCGCTTCTGCACGGTGTCCCGCCGCAGCGTCGCCGCCGAGTCCAGCGCGTCCGCGTCGGCCAGCATCGAGGGGCAGATGCCGAGCTTCCACACCTGCTTGCCCAGCGGGTTGGTGCGACCCTCGGACCACAGCCGCTTCAGGTTCGGCACGCTCGCCACGTACACCTGCGTCTTCGGCAGCGACTTGCGCAGAATGCCCAGCGCGTCCTCGAAGTCGGCGCGGAAGCTCTCCACCGAGGTCATGGCGGCGGTGCTGGCCCGGCAGGCGTCGTTCGCCCCCGCCATCACCGTCACCAACTGCGGCCTGCGCGTCACCGCCTGCGCCAGCTGGCCCGGCAGGTCCGCCATCCGCGCCCCGGTCACCGCGTAGTTCCAGCTGCGCTCGGCGGCCTGCGCCTTCCCCAGCAGCCGTACGGCGAGGCTGTCGACCTTGGCGCTGCTGCCGGTCGCCCAGGACACCTCGGGGCAGTCCGACAGGACCGTACAGGCGTCGAAGCCGCGGGTGATGGAGTCGCCGACCGCCGCGATCGAACGGGGGCTCACGTCCCACGCCGGAGTCGGCTTCGCGCTGTGCGCCTTGGTGCCCGTCGGTCCGGCGGAGTTGCCACCGACGGCGTCGCAGCCGGCGACGCCCAGGACGGTCGCCGCCACGGCGGCGAGAACGGTCCGTGAACGGTGGCTTGGCTTCCGCATACGCCGGTGATCCCCTCGGTCAGTCCCGCTACGTACGGATGTGTCACCCCATGACAACGCGCGAGAGTTCCCGATCCACGCATCATGCAACGGATCACACCCGTACAAGCGTCCTGCCGGGTGAATGGCGGACGTTTCAGCGCATCGGGACCGACGGTACGTCACACTCCTTGCGCCGTCGCACGGTAGCCTCGCCATCAACGTGGCCGACCGCCACGGCCGACCGCCAGTTCGCCAGATTGTCCTGCTCTGCCCGGAGGTCCCGGTGACGACACGTGGGGTTCTGTACGTGCACTCCGCGCCGCGCGCGCTGTGCCCGCACGTCGAGTGGGCCGTCGCCGGGGTGCTCGGCACACGCGTCAACCTCGACTGGATCCGGCAGCCCGCCGCCCCCGGCACCTGGCGCTCGGAGTTCTCCTGGCAGGGCGAGGTGGGCACGGCGTCCAAGCTGGCGTCGGCGCTGCGCGGCTGGCAACTGCTGCGCTTCGAGGTCACCGCGGAGCCCTGCCCCACCGCGGAGGGCGAGCGCTACAGCTGCACCCCCGACCTCGGCATCTTCCACGCCGTCACCGGCATCCACGGCGACATCCTCATCCCCGAGGACCGCCTCCGCGCCGCCCTGGCCCGCTCCCAGCAGGGCGAGACGGAACTGGAGGCCGAGATCGCCAAGCTGCTCGGAAAGCCGTGGGACGACGAGTTGGAGCCCTTCCGGTACGCGGGTGAGGGCGCTCCGGTGCGCTGGCTGCACCAGGTGGTGTGAACGGCTTTTGTCTTCAGGGGCGCGAGGCTGTGTCGATACGCGGCTCCGCCGCGTGGGCGCGATCGACCCCCACCGGCCCGCAGACAAACGAACGGCGTGTGGCCCGCCCCTGAACCCGGGGTGCGGGCCACACGCCGTTCACGGCAATACTCAGACCGTACGGAACGCCAGCACCACGTTGTGCCCACCAAACCCGAACGAGTCGTTCAGAGCGGCAATCCGTCCCTCGACAGGAAGCTTCCGGGCCTCGCCACGGACGATGTCCGCCGCCGCCTCCGCCTCGGGGTCGAGGTTCTCGACATTGATGGTCGGCGGAGCGACCCGGTGGTACAGCGCAAGGATCGTCGCGACGGACTCGACACCGCCCGCACCACCCAGCAGATGTCCGGTCATCGACTTGGTGGCCGAGACCGCCATGTGGTCGGCGTCGTCGCCGAACACCTTCCGCAGTGCCTTCAGCTCGGCCACGTCACCGGCCGGCGTCGAGGTGGCGTGCGCGTTGACGTGCACGATCTCCGCCGGGTCCAGGTCGCTGCGGTCCAGCAGGTTCTGCAGGGCGTGCGAGATGCCGCGGCCCTCGGGCTCGGGCTGCACGATGTCGTGCGCGTCGGAGGAGACGCCCTGCCCGACGGCCTCCGCGTACACGCGGGCACCGCGCTTGGCGGCGTGCTCGGCGGACTCCAGGACGAGGACGCCGGCGCCCTCACCGAGGACGAAGCCGTCCCGCGCGACGTCGTAGGGCCGCGAGGCGCCCTGCGGGTCGTCGTTGTTCTTGGACATCGCCATCATGTTGCCGAACGCGGCGATGGGAAGGGGGTGGATGGCCGCCTCCGTGCCACCCGCGACGACGACGTCGGCGCGGCCGGTGCGGATCATCTCGATGGCGTAGCCGATGGCCTCGGCGCCCGACGCGCAGGCGGAGACCGGGGTGTGCACGCCCGCACGGGCGCCCACGAGGAGACCCACGTTGGCGGACGGGCTGTTCGGCATCAGCATGGGGACGGTGTGCGGGGAGACGCGGCGGACGCCCTTCTCCTTGAGCACGTCGTACTGGTCGAGCAGAGTCGTCACACCACCGATCCCGGAGGCGATGACGGCACCGAGACGCTCCGGGTCGATGCTCGCATCGGCACCCGCCTTGTCGGTGAAACCGGCGTCCGCCCAGGCCTCCTTGGCCGCGATCAGCGCGAACTGCGCCGAGCGGTCCAGGCGGCGGGCCTGCGGCCGGGGGATGACCTCGGAGGGCTCCACGGCGACCGGGGCGGCGATACGGACCGCCTGCTCGGCGGCCCACTCCTGCTCCAGGGGCTTCACGCCGGACTTGCCGGCGATCAGACCCTCCCAGGTAGAGGCTGCGTCGCCACCCAGCGGTGTGGTTGCGCCGATACCGGTGACGACCACGGTGTGATTGGTCGGGCTCACGGGAATTCTTTCTCCAACGGATCGGGATTCAGCGGCGCCACCGCCGGGTGGCGGGGCAATACAGCCGGGCCTAAAAGGCTCAGGCCTGGTGCTTGAGGATGTAGTTGGTCGCGTCGCCGACCGTCTTGAGGTTCTTGACATCCTCGTCCGGGATCTTGACGTCGAAGCGCTCTTCGGCGGCGACGACGACCTCGACCATGGACAGCGAGTCGACGTCCAGGTCGTCGGTGAAGGACTTGTCCAGCTGGACGTCCTCAACCGGGATGCCGGCGATCTCGTTCACGATGTCGGCGAGACCGGCGACGATCTCTTCCTGAGTGGCGGCCATATCAGGCGCTCCTTCGTAGTAATCCAGAGGGTGTGGCGCCCGCCGCGTCAGCGGCAGGTGTTGCAGTGCTTTCCGCACCGGATCCGATGATGATCCGGCACGGAGTGCCTAGGGGAGGGTAACGACCGTCGCGGCGTACACGAGACCCGCCCCGAAGCCGATGACGAGCGCGGTGTCGCCGCTCTTCGCCTCACCGGTCGCCAGAAGCCGCTCCATGGCGAGCGGAATCGAGGCGGCCGAGGTGTTGCCGGTGGTGCGTACGTCACGCGCGACCGTGACGTGCTCCGGCAGTTTCAGCGTCTTCACCATCGAGTCGATGATCCGCTCGTTGGCCTGGTGAGGAATGAAGACGTCCAGGTCGTCCGGGGTGATTCCGGCCGCGTCCAGCGCCTGCTGGGCGACCTTCGCCATCTCGAACACGGCCCAGCGGAACACCGCCTGGCCCTCCTGTGTGATCGCAGGGAACTTGTCCGTGGAGCTGTCGTACTCGTTCCACGCCACGGTCTGCTTGATCGTCTCGGACTTGTCGCCCTCCGAGCCCCATACGGTCGGGCCGATCGCCGGCTCCTGTGCGGGGCCGACCACGACCGCGCCCGCGCCGTCGCCGAACAGGAAGGCCGTCGCGCGGTCCTCCAGGTCGGTGAGGTCGGACAGCCGCTCCACGCCGATGACGAGGACGTACTCCGCGGAGCCCTCGACGATCATGCCCTTGGCGAGGGTGAGGCCGTAGCCGAAGCCGGCGCAGCCCGCCGAGATGTCGAACGCGGCGGCCTTGTTCGTGCCGAGCTTGTCGGCGATCTCCGTCGCCACGGCGGGGGTCTGCTTGAAGTGCGAGACGGTCGAGACGATCACGCCGCCGATCTGCTCCGCGGAGATCCCCGCGTCGGCGATCGCCTTGCCGGACGCCTCGATCGACATCGCGGCGACGGTCTCCTCGTCGGAGGCCCAGTGCCGGGTCTCGATGCCGGAGCGCGAACGGATCCACTCGTCCGACGAGTCGATCGTCTCGAGGATCACCTCGTTCGGCACGACCCGGGTCGGGCGGTAGCCGCCCACACCGAGGATGCGCGCGTACGGGGCGCCCTTGCTGGGCTTGATCTTCGACATGTTCGTACGGCTCCTTGATGTCAGGCGTTGGCGTGCTCAGTGATGAGCTCGCGGGCCGCGTCGAGGTCGTCGGGGGTCTTGAGCGCGAGCGTCCTCACGCCCGGCAGCGCGCGCTTGGCGAGGCCGACCAGCGTGCCGCCGGGGCACACCTCGATGACGGCCGTCGCGCCGAGCTCCTTGAAGGTCTCCATGCACAGGTCCCAGCGGACCGGGTTGGCGACCTGGCCGACCAGCCGCTCCAGCACCTCGGCGCCGGTCGCGACCGTCTGCCCGTCCTTGTTGGACACGTACGTGAACTTCGGGTCGGCGGGGGTCAGTTCGGCGGCGGCCTTGGCCAGCGCGTCGACGGCGGGCGCCATGTGGTGCGTGTGGAAGGCGCCGGCGACCTTCAGCGGGACGACCTTGCGGACGCCCTCGGGCTTGTCCTCGTTCAGCACGGCGAGCTGCTCCAGCGTGCCCGCGGCGACGATCTGGCCCGCGCCGTTCACGTTCGCCGGGGTCAGACCCAGCTTCTCCAGGTGCGCGACCGACACCTCGGGGTCGCCGCCGAGCAGCGCCGACATCCCGGTCTCGGTGATCGCGGCGGCGTCGGCCATGGCCAGACCCCGCTTGCGTACGAGGGTGAGCGCGGCGGCGTCGTCGAGGATGCCCGCGAAGGCGGCGGCGGTGATCTCGCCCACGCTGTGGCCCGCGACGGCGCCCGGCGTGACGGCACCGAGTGCCGAGGCGGACAGGATGCCGGCGGCGACGAGCAGCGGCTGGGCCACGGCGGTGTCGCGGATCTCCTCCGCGTCGGCCTTCGTGCCGTAATGGGCAAGGTCCAGCCCGATGGCGTCCGACCAGGCGGCGACGCGGTCGGCGGCACCGGGCAGTTCGAGCCAGGGAGTCAGGAAGCCGGGCGTCTGGGCGCCCTGGCCGGGAGCGACGAGTACGAGCACTCTCACACTCTCTCTTGTGGACGGCCACGGCCGCCCGTGGGGACAGGGACGAAGAACACGAGGGGGTTTTGTGGACCCCCGACAAAAGACTAGGCGGGGAGATCCCCGTCGGCCAGACGCCCCAGGATCAGCGCGATCCGCAGCGTGAACGCGGAGCGTACATCGGAAGGCGACCAACCGGTGACGTCAGTCACACGTCGGAGCCGGTAGCGCACGGTGTTCGGGTGAACGAAGAGCATCCGGGCCGCCCCCTCCAGACTGCTCGCCTGCTCGAGATAGACGGAGAGCGTCTCCAGAAGTGCCGAGCCGGCCTCCTCCAGCGGTCTGTAGATCTCCTCCACCAGCTGCTCGCGCGCGCTCGGGTCCCCGGCGATCGCGCGCTCCGGAAGCAGATCGTCCGCCAGCACCGGCCGCGGGGCGTCCTGCCAGGCGGAACACGCCTTCAGCCCGGCGGCCGCGGCCTGCGCGGACCGGGTCGCGGCGAGCAGATCGGACACCACGGGCCCGGCCACCACGGGCCCGGCCGCGTACGGCCCGATCAGCGACTTGGCCACCGCGATGGGGTTGTCGCTGCCGCCGGCGATGACGACGAGCCGGTCCCCGAGCACCCCGGTGAGCACCTGCAGCTTGGCGTGCCGGGCGGCCCGCCGAATCGCCTCCACCGTCAACTCTGAGTCCCCGTCGGGGGCGGTACCGAGGACGACACACACATGCTCGGGCGCGTTCCAACCCAGGGCGGCGGCCCTGCTGACGGCGCCCTCGTCGGCCTCGCCGCTGAGCACGGCGTTGACGACCAGTGACTCCAGCCGGGCATCCCAGGCACCGCGTGCCTCGGCGGCCTGGGCGTACACCTGGGCGGTGGCGAAGGCGATCTCCCGGGCGTACACGAGCAGCGCCTCGCGCAGCACGTTCTCGTCACCGGGCGCCGCCACCTCGTCGATGGCGGACTCCATGACCTCGATGGTGGTGCGCACCATCTCCACGGTCTGCCGCAGCGTGATCGCCCTGGTCAGCTCGCGGGGCGCGGTCCCGAACACATCCGTCGAGATGGCCTGCGGGGCATCGGGGTGCCGGAACCACTCGGTGAAGGCGGCGATACCGGCCTGGGCGACCAACCCGATCCAGGAACGGTTCTCCGGGGGCATCGCCCGGTACCACGGCAGCGTCTCGTCCATGCGCGCGATGGCCTGCTGGGCGAGAGAGCCGGAGGACTTCTCCAGACGCTTCAGGGTCGCTGCATGCTGGTGGACGCCGGGCGCGGCGGCTTCGGGCTTGCTCGTTTCGGGTTCGGGCACGGGGACAAGACTGCCTTATCCGGACGGGAGCGTGCGTCGCCGGGTGCAGACCGAGGTCTACCGTGGAGTGCGTGATGGACGTACGGCGCGCTGCGGAGCGCTACCCAGGGGGCGACCCGGCAGCCGGCATCGAGTCGTGGCACGCCTTCTCCTTCGGGCCGCACTACGACCCCGACAACCTCCGCTTCGGCGCGGTGATCGCCTGCAACGAGGAGCGTCTCGCCCCCGGCGCCGGCTTCGGCGAACACCCGCACAGCCACACCGAGATCGTGACGTGGGTGGTCGAGGGTGAGCTGACCCACCGTGACTCCTTCGGCCACGAGACGACGGTCCGGCCCGGCGACGTCCAGCGGCTCAGCTCGGCCGCGGGCGTACGGCATGTGGAGCGCAACGACGGCCCGACCCCCGTGACCTTCGTCCAGATGTGGCTGGCTCCCCGCGAGCCCGGCGGCGACCCCGCGTACGAGATCGTCCACGGCATCGCCGACTCGACGCCGTACGCGGTCCCGGAGGCGGGCGCGATGCTCCACGTACGGCGCCTGGGTGCGGGGGAGCGCACGGCGGTCCCGGACGGACACCACGTCTACGTCCATGTCGTACGCGGTGAAGTGCGCCTGGACGGCGAGGAGCTGGGGCCGGGCGACGCGGCTCGCATCATCGACGCCAAGGATCTGGAGGCGGTCGGGGCGACGCGGGCGGAGCTGCTGATCTGGGAGATGGCGGGATCTTCCAGCCCGTCCGGCGCCTGAGTCCTTCAGCCCGTCCGGCGCCTGAGTCTTCCAGCCCGTCCGGCGTTTGAGGACGAGGCCGTTCAGGCCGAAGCGGGGGTCTGGGGGCGGCAGCCCCCAGGGACGGGACGGGTAGGGGCGGCGGGGGCGAAACGGACCCGGCGGTGCCCCCACCGGCCTCAGCCCCGCAACTCCGAGAGCACCGCATCCGTGAACACCGGCCACACCTCGACCGCCCAGGGCCCGAAGGCCCGGTCGGTCAAGGCCACGCCCGCCACTCCCGCATCCGGGTCGATCCACAGGAACGTACCCGACTGTCCGAAGTGCCCGAAGGTGCGCGCGGAGGACGAAGAGCCCGTCCAGTGCGGCGACTTGGAGTCGCGGATCTCGAAGCCCAGGCCCCAGTCGTTCGGGTTCTGGTGCCCGTAGCCGGGCAGGACACCCTTCGTACCCGGGTACTGGACCGTCATCGTCTGTGCCACCGTCCGCGGATCCAGCAACCGCGGCGCCTGCACCTCGGCGGCGAACCGCAGCAGGTCCTCCACCGTCGACACACCGTCCTTCGCGGGGGAGCCCTCCAGGGATGTGCCGGTCATCCCCAGCGGCTCCAGCACCGCCTGCCGCAGATACTCGCCGAACGGGATGTCCGTCGCCTTGGCGATGTGGTCGCCGAGCTGCTCGAACCCGGCGTTGGAGTACAGCCGCCGCTCCCCGGGCGGTGCGGTCACCCGGTGCTCGTCGAACGCGAGCCCCGAGGTGTGGGCCAGCAGATGGCGGACCGTCGAGCCGGGCGGACCGGCCGGCTCGTCGAGCTCGATCGCCCCCTCCTCGTACGCGACGAGGGCGGCGTACGCGGCGAGCGGCTTGGTGACCGAGGCGAGGGGAAAGCGGTGGTCTGCCGGGCCATGGGTGCCGAGGACCGTGCCGTCGCCCCGCACCACACCCGCCGCGGCGGTGGGAACCGGCCAGTTTTCGATCAGCGCAAGGCTCTTCAGCGACATGCCGTCGAGCCTAAGCGCTCACAGCATGAGCTCCAGCAGGGGGTCGGGCCTGGGCTTGGTCCTGAAGCCGAGGGAGACATAGAGCGGCTCAGCCTCCGGGGAGGCGGTGAGGTGCACCCGTGCGGCACCGCGCTCCCGGAACCAGTCCAGCAGTACGTCCATGCACGCGCGCGCGTATCCGCGGCGCCGCGCGTCCGGGTCGGTCGCCACGCTGAAGACGTAGCCGACCCTCCCGAGCGGATCGCCCGCCTTCCCGATCCGGTAGTCGACGGTCCCGGCCACCAGCGCGGCCAGCGCCCCCGGCCGCTCCGGATGGTCCACGACGAACGCGGCGAAGTTCCCCTCCGCCTCGCCCAGCCTCTCCCGCAGCCCCGGCAGTGACTCCTGGTGCCAGTCCGTGGCAGGATCCGCCCCCGGTATCGAATCGATCATCACCTGGCGCAGCCGCAGCACTTCCCGCGCGTCCTCGGGCACGGCCCGGCGTACAAGACTCATGCCCCGCACGCTAGCCACCGCCACAGCCCGATGTCCCGCCGATTTCCGCCGTGCTTGTTTCTTACGGGTTCCGCTTGCTTGGAGTGCACTCGAAGGTCATAGCGTTGAGGTCATGACGGTGATGGAGACCACGCCCACCAGGACCGACAGTTGCGGTGCCCCGCCCCACCCCCATCGGCGCCCCGAAGGCCAGGACAGCTACACGATCAGCGAGGTCGTCGCGTTCACCGGCCTCACCGCGCACACCCTGCGCTGGTACGAGCGCATCGGGCTGATGCCGCACGTGGACCGCTCGCACACGGGCCAGCGCCGCTACAGCAACCGTGACCTCGACTGGCTGGACCTCGTCGGCAAGCTCCGGCTGACCGGTATGCCGGTCGCCGACATGGTGCGGTACGCGGAACTGGTGCGCGAGGGCGACCACACGTTCGGCGAGCGTTTCGAACTGCTCGAGCAGACCCGCCGGGACGTGCTGTCCCGGATGGCGGAGCTCCAGGACACCCTCGCGGTGCTCGACCGGAAGATCAGCTTCTACGCGGAGAAGGTGCGATGACGGACAGCAGGATCCCGACGGTACGACTCGGCGCCGACGGCCCCGAGGTCGGCGTACAGGGCCTCGGCTGCATGGGCATGAGCTGGGCGTACGGCCCCACCGACGCGGAGGAGTCGCGGGCCACCCTGGAGCGGGCACTGGAGCTGGGCGTCACGCTGTACGACACGGCGGAGGGCTACGGCGACGGCGACAACGAGCGCTTCCTTTCGCCGTTCTTCAGGGCGCACCGGGACGAGGTCGTCATCGCGACCAAGTTCGGCGTACGCGTCCCGGCGGGCGACCGCACCAAGCGGGTCATCCGAGGCGACGCCCCGTATGTCCGCCAGGCCGTCGAGGGCAGCCTGCGCCGCCTGGACGTCGACGTCATCGACCTCTACTACATGCACCGGCGCGATGTGAACGTGCCGATCGAGGAGACCGTCGGCGCCATGGCCGAGCTGGTCCGCGAGGGCAAGGTCAAGCACCTCGGCCTCAGCGAGGTCACCGCCGACGAACTGCGCGCCGCGCAGGCCGTGCACCCGATCGCCGCCGTGCAGTCGGAGTGGTCCCTGTTCAGCCGGGACATCGAGGCCAACGTGGTGCCGGCCGCCCGCGAACTGGGCGTGGCCCTGGTCCCGTACTCCCCGCTCGGCCGCGGCTTCCTCGCCGGCTCCTTCTCCAACGCGGACAAGGACCTGACCGACGGCGACGTCCGCCGCTCGATGCCCCGCTTCCAGGGCGACAACGCGGCCACCAACGCGGCCCTCCTCGACCCCATCCGCACCGTGGCGGAGGCCCACCACGCCTCCCCGGCCCAGATCGCCCTCGCCTGGGTCCAGCAGCGGGCGGATGTGCACGGGCTGGCGGTCGCCCAGATTCCTGGCACGACGAAGCGCAGGAGGGTGGAGGAGAACGCAGCGGCAACGGCCATCGTCCTGACGGACGAAGAGCTGGCTGCGCTGGAACCGATCGCGTCGAAGGTGGCGGGGACGCGTTACCCGGACATGACCTTCGCATCTGCAGGCAGGGAGTAACCCCTTTCAAGGGAGTAACCCCTTTCAAGGGGGCGCGCGGAGCAGTTTCCAAGCGGGTCCGGGCGGGACGGCTTTCAAGGTGGCGCGGGACGGCTTTCAAGGGGCGCGGGGCTGTGTCGATTTGCGGCTCCGCCGCGGGGCGCGACCAGCCACGACGAACCCGCGGAAGCCAACGAACCGCACTCGGCAGACGCTAGAGCTCCGCCAGCAACTCCGCCTTCTTGACGGAGAACTCCTCATCCGTCACCAGCCCCGCCTGATGCAACTCCCCCAGGTGACGAATGCGCTCGGCAATGTCGGCCGGATCGCGCCTAGGCGCACCGGCCGACACCACAGCCGCCGGCCCGGCCTCCCGCACCGCGGCCAGCACAGCCGCCGCAAACGGCAACGACTCATGTACGGGTCCGTACCCCAACCCGAACACCACAGCCGCCGGATCCTGGTCAACCTGCTCAGCCTGTGCAGCACTACGCCGTACCAACCGCAGATGCCCCTCGAGCACCTCCGGCGACCGCCACTCCACCCCGCTCAGTTCACCGACCGGAAAACTCTGGTCCCCGGCCTTCCACTTGGCGGAGGACGCCCCCGTCCAGAACCACCGGAAGTGCACGGTCTTCCCGTCGAAGGACGCCTTCGCGTCATACGCCTTGAACTGCCGGGGCGCCTCGGGCGCGGCCACCAGAAACCGCTCGGCGGGCTCCCCGTCCGCGGTCAGCAGCGCCCGCAGCTCGTCGGCGTAGTACTCGGCGAGAGCGTCCCGCTCGGCAGGCAGCACCAGCCGGTACGGATCGCACCCTTCCTTGAGCTGTCCCGCCGCCGCCTCCAGCAGCGGATCGGCCCCGGGCCGCACCTCGGCCCGCAGGACGACGGTGCCGCGCTTCCCGGGGGACAGCGTCACCCCGGAGATCGCCTCCAGCGGCACACGACGTTCCCCCAGCGCCTGGAAGAGCTTGGGTGTTCGAATCCCCCGTTCGTAACGGATGAGCACGGAGTCGGACTCGAACTCCCAGGCGGCATGAAATCCGGCCAGTACGTCACCCATGCGGCTCATCGTATGCATGACCCGGTCCTTCGTCTCCACCCCGCGCATACCGCGGTTTCTGCGCCTCTACGCGCGTCCGGCCGCGGTCGTGCCGGACAAACCCTCCCGGCACCCGCTCTCCTCGCGTGCGCAGCGCACCGACTGGTACGCGCCAACGCCGATCTCCGCGAAGTTCAGCACGCTCTGCGTGCCCGGCTCGAAATAGCCGGCATGCCCCTTCGCGCCCTGCGCGGACAGCACCCGTGCCCCGAACGCGGCCGACACCGGGTCGGCCCCGTGGCCCAGCCCGCCGAGCTCCAGGTACGGCACGTCCTGGACCCAGTCGGTGGCGTCCCGCATCGCCCACACCTGAGCGGTGGTGCGCAGGTGGGAGGCGTTCGACACGCGCATGCCGGGGCTGGCGGCCACCGCTATGTCGGCCACCCGGCGCGGCAGTCCGGGAGCGGCGATGCCGCACACCACGGAGCCGTAGCTGTGGCAGAACAGCGAGACCGGCGCCTTGCCGGGCAGCCCGCGCAGCATCGCGTTCAGCCGCAGCGAGCCCTCCGCCGCGCGCATCGCCGTCGCCGAGTCGATGCCGAGCCCGGCGGGCGCCGTGTAGTCGGCCCAGGCGATCACGGCCGTACGCGTCGTCGGGCTCGCCGCATGCTCCGCCGCGTACAGCGACTGGGCCATGCCGAGGGCTGCCGAGTACGGGCGGTTGGTCTTCTGGAAGGTGAGCAGGTTGGTGTCGACGCCGGGGACGACGACCGACACGCGTTCGGCCCGCTGCAGGTCTCCGATCACCTCCGCTACCCGCCCCGAGCCCTCGGGATCGAAGGCGAGGATCTGCCGGCCCTTGTTCAGCAGCGAGTCGTAGCGGTGCATACGGCGGCCGGCGTCCCGCTGTCCGACGGGCGAGAGCCGGCTGTCGTGCATGCGTCCGAGCTCGACCTTGCGCTGCTCGCTGAGCGCGACACGGTTGGCGCGGTAGCGCAGCGCGACGGGAGCACCGTTCATGTTGCCGACCGCGAGGGGGTAGCGGTGCGCGAGGTGGCTGCGCTCCTGAGCGGTGAGCGAGGCGAAGAAGCGGGCGAGGTGCGCGGGGGACGCGTCGGCGTCCGGCAGGTGGTGCCCGTGGAAGCGGCCGTGCTCCCAGGAGGAGAGCGAGGCCTGCAGCGGAGTCACCGCGCGATGGCTGCGCAGGGCCGTCCATCCGGTGGTCGCCAGCATCACGAACACGACGGCCAGTGCGAGCAGCGCGCGCCAGACGTTCAGTTGCGGGGAAGTGTCGAAGGAAGTCACTGGGAGGACACACTAGGAGAACGAGAGGGTCTCGCGTGAGCTGAGTGACGGGTATCACGTTTCGATAAACGTGGCGATGACCTCAGTGTCTCTCAATGTCCCGCCCGATCTGCCTCAGCGTGTTCGCCATCTCTCTGTGAGTGCCGGGCCCACCTGTTCGAGGTACGAAATCGTCAACGCGCGCATCGCCTCGACGCTGAAGTCCTCACCGGTGGACCACTGCCGTTCCGTCACCCGCATCACCCCGCCGAACACGGCCACGGCCAGGCGCGGCCGGGGATCGGCGTCCACGTCCAGGCCCTCGCGCTCGGCGAGGACGCGCGCGATGGTGTCCTCGGTCTCCTCGTTGCGTCGCAGATGTGCGGCGAGCAGCACGGGCGTCGACTCGATCACCCTGTGCATCCGCAGATAAAGCTCGACCGGTACGACGGCCTCGATCACCTCGTGGAGCGTGTCCCAGCCCTCCAGGACCGCCTGGCGCAGGGCCTGCACCGGCGCCTCGTCCGCCGGCCGTTCGCGCACGGCTTCGACGAACCGAAGCACCGCCAGCTCCTGCAGGGCGAGCGCGGCCTCCTCCTTGCCGGCGAAGTAGCGGAAGAAGGTGCGCTGCGAGACGTCGACGGCCTCGGCGATCTCGTCGACGGTCGTCTCCTCGTACCCGCGGGTGGTGAACAGTTCGACGGCGGTCCGCAGCAGCGCGTCCCGCGTGCGCTGCTTCTTGCGTGCGCGGAGTGTTTCCATATGCGTCAGTTACTGACTTGTGAATTGGTTTGTCAATTGTCAGCGGCTGTCACTAGCCTCGAACACATGACTAGTCAGACCACCATCGACACGACGGGGCCGGGGGACAGGGCACCGGCAGCCCCGTCGGACGCGCCGCAGGCCGCCGGGCTGCGCGGCCACCCGTGGTTCACCCTCATCACCGTCGCCGTCGGGGTCATGATGGTGGCCCTCGACGGCACCATCGTGGCCATCGCCAACCCGGCCATCCAGAAGGACCTCAAGGCGAGCTTCGCCGACGTCCAGTGGATCACCAACGGGTACTTCCTCGCCCTCGCGGTCTCCCTGATCACCGCCGGAAAGCTGGGCGACCGCTTCGGGCACCGCCAGACCTTCCTGATCGGCGTGACCGGCTTCGCCGCCGCCTCGGGTGCCATCGGCCTGTCCAACAGCATCGCCGCGGTCGTCACCTTCCGGGTCTTCCAGGGACTGTTCGGCGCGCTGCTGATGCCGGCCGCGCTCGGCCTGCTGCGGGCGACCTTCCCGGCCGAGAAGCTCAACATGGCCATCGGTATCTGGGGCATGGTCATCGGCGCCTCCACCGCCGGCGGCCCGATCCTCGGCGGCGTCCTGGTCGAGCACGTCAACTGGCAGTCGGTGTTCTTCATCAACGTGCCGGTCGGCGTGACAGCCCTGCTCCTGGGCCTGCTGATCCTGCGCGACCACCGCGCCGAGAACGCCCCGCGCTCCTTCGACCTCCTCGGCATCGCCCTGCTCTCCGGCGCGATGTTCTGCCTGGTCTGGGCCCTGATCAAGGCCCCGGCCTGGGGCTGGGGCGACGGCAGGACCTGGACGTTCATAGCCGTCTCGATCGTCGGCTTCGTCCTCTTCTCCTTCTGGGAGACGAAGGTCAAGGAGCCGCTGATCCCGCTGACCCTGTTCCGCTCGGTCCCGCTGTCGGCGGGTGTCGTGCTGATGGTCCTGATGGCCATCGCCTTCATGGGCGGCCTGTTCTTCGTGACGTTCTACCTCCAGAACGTGCACGGCATGAGCCCGATCAAGGCCGGCGAGCATCTGCTGCCGCTCACCGGCATGATGATCGTCGGCTCCCCGCTCGCGGGCGCGCTGATCACCAAGCTGGGCCCGCGCATCCCGCTGGCCGGCGGCATGGCGGCCACCGCGATCGCCATGTACGGCATGTCGACGCTGAAGGCGGACACGGGCAGCGCCGAAATGTCCCTCTGGTTCGCCCTCCTCGGCCTCGGCCTCGCGCCGGTCATGGTCGGCGCCACGGAGGTCATCGTCGGCAACGCGCCCATGGAGCTCTCCGGCGTCGCCGGCGGCCTCCAGCAGGCGGCGATGCAGATCGGCGGCAGCCTCGGTACGGCCGTCCTCGGCGCCGTGATGGCGTCCAAGGTCGACAGCGACCTCCCGGCCAACTGGAAGGACGCCGGGCTCCCGCCGCTCACCCCCACCCAGCTGGGCCAGGCCTCCGAGGCCGTCCAGGTCGGTGTGGCCCCGGTCGCCAAGGGAACCCCGGAGGCGATCGCCGCGAAGATCGCGGGCGTCGCGCACGACACGTTCATCTCCGGCATGAGCCTGGCGTCCCTGGTCGCCTGCGGAGTCGCGGTCGTGGCCGTCTTCGTCGCCCTGCTCACCAAGCGCGGCGAGAACGCGGAGGCGGGAGCGGGCGCGGCCCACATCTGACGCGGGGGACACCCGGCGAACCTGACGGGTTTTCAACGGACTTCGCCTATCAGGGTGAAGAAGCTAAAGATTCCTCGCGTCCCATGCGAGCCGCAGGCCACAGTGGTCAAGCCCTCCACACGGCATGTTCCTAGGGCACGTTCGTACGGCGTGGAGGGTGATCGGTGCTGCGGCGCGCTGCCGGAGGGGGTCAGCGCGCCGGCAGCCCGAGGATTAGGAAGCGCACGGTGGGTACCCGCTCGTTGAACCCCGAACAGACCCCGGGGTTCAGGGAGTTGATGATGGCGGGCTTCGGACACGGAACGCGCAGGTACCCCCGCTCACGTGGCCGCACGTGGTCACGGACCGGGCCGGATCGCGCAACGCTCGGAATCATCGGAACCATCTGCGCGGTCGCCGGATTCTTCGTGCTGGGGATCATCCTCGGCCCCCTGGCGATCGTCTGCGGTTGGCTGGCAATGGGTCGCACCTGGGCGGGCAGCCGCTCGGTCCCGGCCTTGGTCGCCTTCGTACTGGGCGCCATCGACACGCTCCTGGCGATCGTGTGGCTCGCCGGAGCGGCAACCCCGGGCAACGGTCTTCTGTGACCCGGGGCGCGTGAGGGAAGGGCCCCCGGCGGATCGGCCGGGGGCTCGCCCGCGGGCAGTCGTGCCGCCACGGGCGGCGCCCCTCCCAAAGAGAGCAGCCCCCCGCACGCGCGGGCAAGCGAACCCGCGGCGCCTCCCGTTCACGGCGTACCCGACGGCTCCCGCAACGCCGCGACCTCGGCCCGAAGCGCCCGTACCTCCTCCGTAAGCGCCTCGATCGCCTCCGTCTGCCGCCGCTCCTCCACATCGTCCTTCTCGAACCGTGCGATGAACCACGTGGCGATGTTCGCGGTGACCACACCCAGCAGGGCTATACCGGCCAGCATCAGCCCGACGGCGATCATCCGCCCCAGCCCCGTGGTCGGCGCATGATCCCCGTACCCCACGGTCGTCATCGTGGTGAACGACCACCACACCGCGTCACCCAGCGTCCGGATGTTCCCGTTCGGCGACTCCCGCTCCACGGACAGCACGGCCAGCGACCCGAACATCAGCAACCCGACGACGGCGCCCGCGACATACGTCGTCAGCTGGATCTGCGGGGCCATCCGCGCCCGCCGCCCGACGAGTATCAGCGTCGACACCATCCGCAGCAGCCGCAACGGCTGAAGCATCGGCAGCACGACGGCGCAGAGGTCTATCCAGTGCGTCCGTACGAACTCCTTGCGCCGCGGGGCGAGCCCCACCCGCACCAGATAGTCCGTGGCGAACGCCCCCCAGACCACCCACTCCACCACCGTGCACGCGGAGGTCAGCGAGTGCCCCGCGGAGTGGTCCACGATCGGCACGGCATACGCGACGGCAAAACCCACCGCGAGCGCCAGCAGGGGCCGCTGGGAGTACTGCTCCCAACGCCCCTGCGCCGTTTGATGCTTCATGCCCGCATCGTAAAGAACGAGTAAGGGCGGCGAGACCATCTGGTCCCGCCGCCCTCAAACCGGCCTCGGCGTTATGCGTCCCCGCCGGCCGCCCCCGGATCCGCCGCCGCGACATCCAGAAGCTGATACCGGTCAATGGCCTGCTTGAGCACCGACCGATCGACTTTCCCCTCCTTGGCCAGCTCCGTCAGTACCGCCACCACGATCGACTCCGCATCGATGTGGAAGAACCGCCGAGCCGCCCCCCGGGTGTCGGCGAAGCCGAACCCATCCGCACCCAGGGACTGGTAAGACCCCGGCACCCACCGCGCGATCTGGTCCGGAACCGCCCGCATCCAGTCGGACACGGCCACGAAGGGCCCCTGCGCACTCGACAGCTTCTGCGTCACGTACGGCACCCGCTGCTCCTCCTCGGGGTGCAGCAGGTTGTGCCGCTCGACGTCCACGGCCTCGCGCCGCAGCTCGTTCCAGGAGGTCGCCGACCAGACGTCGGCCTTGACGTTCCACTCCTCGGCGAGGATCTTCTGCGCCTGGACGGCCCACGGCACGGCCACACCGGACGCCATGATCTGCGCCGGGATCGACCCCGAAGGGCCCTCGGAGAGCCGGTGGATGCCCTTGAGGATGCCCTCGACGTCCACGTTCGCAGGCTCGGCCGGGTGCTGGATGGGCTCGTTGTAGACGGTGAGGTAGTAGAAGACGTCCTCGCCGTGCGGGTGCTCCGCGTCGCCGCCGTACATCCGCCGCAGACCGTCCTGCACGATGTACGCGATCTCGTACGAGTACGCCGGGTCGTAGGCGACACAGCCCGGGTTGGTCGAGGCGAGCAGCTGCGAGTGGCCGTCCGCGTGCTGCAGACCCTCACCGGTCAGCGTCGTACGGCCGGCGGTCGCACCCAGGACGAAACCGCGCGCCAGCTGGTCGGACATCTGCCAGAACTGGTCGCCGGTGCGCTGGAAACCGAACATCGAGTAGAAGACGTAGACCGGGATCAGCGGCTCGCCGTGTGTGGCGTACGCCGAGCCCGCCGCGATCAGCGAGGCCGTGCAGCCCGCCTCCGAGATGCCGTCGTGCAGCATCTGGCCGGTCGGCGACTCCTTGTAGGCGAGCAGCAGGTCGCGGTCCACGGCCTCGTACTGCTGCCCCAGCGGGTTGTAGATCTTCGCACTCGGGAAGAAGGAGTCCATACCGAACGTGCGGTACTCGTCCGGCGCGATCAGTACGAACCGCTTGCCGATCTCCTTGTCCCGCATGAGGTCCTTGAGGAGACGGACGAAGGCCATCGTGGTCGCGATCGACTGCTGACCCGAGCCCTTCTTCACCGTCGCGTACGTCTTGTCGTCCGGCAGCGCGAGCGGCTTGGAGCGCACGACGCGGGTCGGGACGTACCCACCGCACTGCTTGCGATGGTCGTGCATGTACTGGATCTCTTCCGAGTTCCGGCCCGGGTGGTAGTACGGCGGAACCCCGCTCTCCAGGTCCTTGTCGGAGATCGGCAGGTGCAGCCGGTCGCGGAAGCGCTTGAGGTCGTCGACCGTCAGCTTCTTCATCTGGTGCGTGGCGTTGCGGCCCTCGAAGTTCGGGCCCAGCGTCCAGCCCTTGATCGTCTTGGCCAGGATCACCGTCGGCTGGCCCTTGTGCGCCTTGGCCGCCGAGAACGCCGCGAAGATCTTCCTGTGGTCGTGACCGCCGCGGCCCAGGTGCAGGATCTGGTCGTCGGTCATGCCCTCGACCATCGCGCGCAGCCGCTGGTCGTCGCCGAAGAAGTTCTCGCGGATGTACGCGCCGGACTCGGTGGCGTAGGTCTGGAACTGGCCGTCCGGCGTCGTGTTCATCTTGTTGACGAGGATGCCGTCGCGGTCCTGGGCGAGCAGCGGGTCCCAGGAGCGGTCCCAGATGAGCTTGATCACGTTCCAGCCGGCGCCGCGGAAGACCGACTCCAGCTCCTGGATGACCTTGCCGTTGCCGCGCACCGGGCCGTCCAGGCGCTGCAGGTTGCAGTTGACCACGAAGGTCAGGTTGTCCAGGCCCTCACGGGCGGCGATGGTCAGCTGGCCGAGCGACTCCGGCTCGTCCATCTCGCCGTCGCCGAGGAACGCCCACACCTGGGACTTGCTCGTGTCGGCGATCCCGCGCGCGTGCATGTAGCGGTTCATCCGGGCCTGGAAGATCGCGCCGATCGGGCCGAGGCCCATCGACACGGTCGGGAACTCCCAGAAGTCCGGCATCGAGCGGGGGTGCGGGTACGAGGACAGCCCGTGCGGGGCCTTCGACTTCTCCTGCCGGAAACCGTCGAGGTTCTCCTCGCTGAGGCGGTCGAGCAGGAACGCGCGCGCGTAGATGCCCGGAGAGGCGTGGCCCTGGAAGAAGACCTGGTCGCCGCCGTCGCCCTCGTCCTTGCCGCGGAAGAAGTGGTTGAAGCCGACGTCGTAGAGCGACGCGGAGGAGGCGAAGGTGGCGATGTGGCCGCCGACGCCGATGCCGGGGCGCTGGGCGCGCGAGACCATGACCGCCGCGTTCCAGCGGGTGGCGTTCAGGACCTTGCGCTCGATCTCCTCGTTGCCGGGGAAGAACGGCTCACTCTTGGTGGGGATCGTGTTGACGTAGTCCGTGCTGCGCATCTCGGGCACGGCCACGCGCTTCTCGCGAGCCCGCTCGATCAGCCGCAGCATCAGGTAGCGGGCCCGCTCACGGCCGCGCTCGTCGACGGCGGCGTCCAGGGAGTCGAGCCACTCCTGGGTCTCCTCGGGATCGAAGTCAGGAACCTGACTCGGAAGGCCGCCAATGATGATCGGATTGCGATCGGATCCGGAAGCCACGCTGTTCCTTACCTGTCAGAGGGCTGCATTGAGCTGCTTTTCGGTACGCCTGCACCGTTCCCCATCGTGTACCTCGGGAAAGCAAACGTCATCTCTACTGAGAGGTAACCGAGACCTGCGTCAGCTCCACCTGGTTCCCAATGCCACAAAGGGGGCAGAAAGGTGTGGTGTAGGTCACTTGTGGCGGCGGTTGCGTGCCTGGAGTTGGGGTGACACGGCCAGGATCGTCACCGTTTCGGCGGTCTGAACGGCCGGGTACTTGCGCGATCCGCCCCGCCCGTGTGGACTACGGCCAATGCTTCGCGCACGCGCGTGGCTGAACACTTTCCAATTCATGATCAGGAGGCACCCCGTGAGCGCGACCGCGGACCACGCGGAGACGAGCCCTGCCGTGAGGCTGGGGTTCCAGCCCGAGCAGGTGGTCCAGGAGATCGGCTACGACGACGACGTAGACCAGGAACTCCGCGAGGCCATTGAGCAGGTCATCGGCAGCGACCTTGTGGACGAGGACTACGACGACGTCGCCGATGCCGTGGTGCTCTGGTTCCGCGACGACGACGGCGACCTGACCGATGTGCTGGTGGATGCCACCACGTACATCGAGGAGGGCGGCTCGATCCTGCTGCTGACGCCGAAGACCGGCCGCGACGGCTACGTGGAGCCGAGCGACATCTCCGAAGCCGCGACGACGGCGGGGCTGTCCGCCTCCAAGAGCGTCAGCGTGGGCAAGGACTGGAGCGGCAGTCGGCTGGTGACGCCCAAGGCAGCCAAGTCCAAGAAGTAGAAGACCACCGGGGACGGGCTGAGTACGCTCAGCCCGTCCGTCGGCTTTCCGTGGCCGCTGCGTAGGGTGGGTGCCACCCGAACAGCCCCACCGAAAGGGACGTATCCCGATGGCGATCCAGGTCGGCGACAAGGCCCCCGACTTCGAGCTCAAGGACAACCACGGCGCCACCGTGAAGCTCTCCGAGTTCCGGGGCGGCGAGAACCCAAAGAACGTCGTCCTGCTCTTCTACCCCTTCGCCTTCACCGGAGTGTGCACCGGTGAGCTGTGCGAGGTGCGGGACAACCTGCCGCAGTTCTCCGACCGCGACACCCAGGTGCTCGCCGTCTCCAACGACTCCATCCACACCCTGCGCGTCTTCGCCGAGCAGGAGGGCCTGGAGTACCCGCTGCTGAGCGACTTCTGGCCGCACGGCGAGGTCTCGCGCGCCTACGGCGTCTTCGCCGAGGACAAGGGCTGCGCGGTACGCGGCACCTTCGTCATCGACAAGGAGGGTGTCGTGCGCTGGACCGTCGTCAACGCGTTGCCGGACGCCCGCGACCTGAGCGAGTACGTGAAGGCGCTCGACACCCTGTGATTCTTCGGCTCCAAGCCATGCGTGCGGCGGGAACCCCTCACTAGGATCGAATCGTTGATCCGGTATCAGACGCACGGCGGGGCTCCCCGCCCCTGGACACCAATGGAGGACTCGTGGGAGTCAGCCTCAGCAAGGGCGGCAACGTATCGCTGACCAAGGAGGCCCCGGGCCTGACCGCGGTCATCGTCGGTCTGGGGTGGGACGTCCGCACCACGACCGGTACCGACTTCGACCTGGACGCCAGCGCGCTGCTGCTGAACGCGTCGGGCAAGGTCGGCAGTGACGCCAACTTCGTCTTCTTCAACAACCTCAAGAGCCCGGACGGCTCGGTCGAGCACACCGGGGACAACATCACCGGTGAGGGCGAGGGCGACGACGAGCAGATCAAGATCAACCTCGCGGCCGTCCCGGCCGAGGTCGAGAAGATCGTGTTCCCGGTCTCGATCTACGACGCCGAGAACCGCCAGCAGTCGTTCGGCCAGGTGCGCAACGCGTTCATCCGCGTGGTGAACCAGGCGGGCGAGGCCGAGATCGCCCGCTACGACCTCTCCGAGGACGCCTCGACGGAGACCGCCATGGTCTTCGGCGAGCTGTACCGCAACGGCGCGGAGTGGAAGTTCCGCGCCATCGGTCAGGGGTACGCCTCGGGCCTGCGCGGCATCGCGCAGGACTTCGGCGTGAACGTCTGAGATCCGTCACCGGGTCTCACATCGTCCGGCGCCGCACCGTTTGCGTGCGGCGCCGGACGCGCAGGACAACCAAAGAAGCACCATCTCGGGGAGGACCAGCATCATGGGCGTCACGCTCGCCAAGGGGGGCAATGTCTCCCTGTCCAAGGCCGCACCCAACCTGACCCAGGTGATGATCGGGCTGGGCTGGGACGCGCGCTCCACCACCGGAGCCCCGTTCGACCTGGACGCCAGCGCCCTGCTGTGCGGCGCCGGCAACCGGGTCCTGGGCGACGAGTACTTCGTCTTCTACAACCAGCTCAAGAGCCCGGAGGGCTCGGTGGAGCACACCGGCGACAACCTCACCGGTGAGGGCGAGGGCGACGACGAGTCGATCCTGGTCGACCTCGGCCAGGTGCCGGCCCACTGCGACAAGATCGTCTTTCCGGTCTCGATCCACATGGCCGACGAGCGCGCCCAGACCTTCGGACAGGTGAGCAACGCCTTCATCCGCGTCGTCAACCAGGCCGACGGCCAGGAGCTCGCGCGCTACGACCTCAGCGAGGACGCCTCCACCGAAACCGCGATGATCTTCGGTGAGCTCTACCGCTACCAGGGCGAATGGAAGTTCCGGGCGGTGGGACAGGGGTACGCGTCGGGGCTCCGGGGCATCGCTCTAGACTTTGGAGTCAACGTTTCGTAAAGGCGAGTACGGCGCGGGGGAGAGACCCGTACCGATACGGATTGGGTAGCCAGTGCTTCTGAAAACCTTCGGCTGGTCGTTCGCGATTACCGCGGTCGGCCTGGCCGTCGCCGTCCTCTACGGGGGGTGGGAGGCCCTCGGCATCGTGGCGATCCTCTCCATCCTCGAGATCTCGCTGTCGTTCGACAACGCTGTGGTCAACGCCGGAATCCTGAAGAAGATGAACGCCTTCTGGCAGAAGATCTTCCTCACCGTCGGCGTCCTCATCGCGGTCTTCGGCATGCGGCTGGTCTTCCCGGTCGTCATCGTCGCGATCAGCGCCAAGATGGGCCCCATCCAGGCCGTCGACCTCGCCCTCAACAACAAGGACCGCTACCAGCAGCTGGTCACCGACGCCCACCCGTCGATCGCCGCCTTCGGTGGCATGTTCCTGCTGATGATCTTCCTCGACTTCATCTTCGAGGACCGGGACATCCAGTGGCTGCGCTGGATCGAGCGCCCGCTGGCCAAGCTCGGCAAGGTCGACATGCTGTCGGTCTGCATCGCCCTGGTCGTCCTGCTGATCACCTCGTTCACCTTCGCCACCCACGCCCACCAGCACGGCGGCGCGCACGTCGACAAGGCGCAGACGGTGCTGATCTCCGGCATCGCCGGTCTGATCACGTACATGGTCGTCGGCGGACTCTCCGGCTACTTCGAGGACAAGCTCGAGGAAGAGGAGGAGCGGGAGCACGAGGAGGAGGAAGAGGCCGCGCGCACCGGCAAGAAGCGCTCGCCGGTCGTCCTCGCGGGCCAGGCCGCGTTCTTCATGTTCCTCTACCTCGAGGTCCTCGACGCGTCCTTCTCCTTCGACGGTGTGATCGGCGCCTTCGCCATCACCAACGACATCGTGCTGATGGCGCTGGGCCTCGGTATCGGCGCCATGTACGTCCGTTCGCTGACCGTGTACCTGGTCCGCCAGGGCACTCTCGACGACTACGTCTACCTGGAGCACGGCGCGCACTACGCGATCGGCGCGCTGGCCGTGATCCTCATGGTCACCATCCAGTACCAGATCAACGAGGTCATCACCGGCCTCGTCGGTGTCGTCCTGATCGCCTGGTCCTTCTGGTCCTCGGTGCGCCGCAACAAGGCGCTCGCGGCAGCCGAGGGAAAAGCGGCGGGCTCGGACGAGAAGGCTGAGATCCCGTCCGGGGTGTGAGGCGCGCCCGGCCTGGGATATGACACAGGCTCCGAGGGAACGCTCTGTGCGGGGCGGCCGGTCTCCGGCCGCCCCGCCGGTTTTTCAAGTGGAGCCGGGTCCGGCAGGACCCGGGTGAATCTGGGGGCGGGAATGGGCTTCTTCGACGGACTCCGGCGTGGACGCGCGGACGACTTCGACTCGGGCAGCGCGGCCACCAACTCCATCGAGCTGACCAAACGGCACCACCAGGTCTCCCTCACCAAGCAGGGGGCGGCCACCGGGCATCTGCGCGTCAACCTGAGCTGGCGGATGCGGACGTCCGACATCGGAGGCTCGCAGCGGGAGTCCCTGTTCCGTCACCCCTTCAAGGCGCTCAAGCCCGCGGAGGTCATGGGGCACGGCCAGAGCATGGTCAACGTCGACCTCGACCTGGCGTGCCTGTACGAGCTCCAGGACGGCACGAAGGGCGTGGTGCAGCCGCTCGGCAACTACCTCGGGGACGTCAATGCGCCGCCGTACGTCAAGCTCAGCGGCGACGACCGGTTCGGGTCGGCGTCCGGCGAGACGATGTACGTCAACCTCGACCACCGGGACGAGATCAAGCGGCTGCTGGTCTTCGTGTACATCTACGACCAGACGCCGGCGTTCGACCGTACGCACGCGATCGTCACGCTGTATCCGAGCAACGGGCCCCGGATCGAGATCCACCTCGACGAGCGGCATCCGCAGGCCCGGTCGTGTGCGGTGGTGATGATCGAGAACGTGAAGGGGGAGCTGGTGGTGCGGCGTGAGGTGAAGTTCGTCTACGGGTTTCAGGCGGAGTTGGATCGGTTGTACGGGTGGGGGTTGCAGTGGGGGCGGGGCTACAAGTCCGCGGTGGAGCGCTGACGCTGGTTCTCGGCCGGTGCCCGGAGAGCTCGGGTGGCCCTGTTCGTCGGCGGCTGCGGGTTTGCTGTGGCTTGTCGCGCAGCTCCCCCCGCCCCTTGGGGGCGCTCCTTAGCGCCCGATGAACTGCGGCCCCTGCGGCGGGAGCCGGAAGTCCGGGTTCGGGGCCGGGACCGTCACCGGAGGCGGGTAGCCGTAGCCGGTGGAGGCTGCTGCGGGCTGGGGGTAGCCGTAGGCGGGCTGGGTGGTGGGGGGCTGCTGGGGGTAGCCGTAGATCGGCTGGGTGGGGACGGCGGTGGGCTGCTCCGGGGGGAGGGGCTGGGAGATCTCGGGGGCGGGTTCCACAGTGGCCTCCGACTCGTCCACCGAGATGCCGAACTCCGTGGCCAGGCCCTTCAAGCCGTCCGAGTAGCCCTCGCCCAGCGCGCGGAACTTCCAGGCCTTGTCACGGCGGTACAACTCGCCGCAGATCAGGGCGGTCTCCTGGCCCGTCTCGGGCTTGATGTCGAAGAGGATCAGCGGCTCGTCGGCCGCGCTCGCCGCGTCGTACAGCAGGATGCGCAGACCCTGTACGCGGTCGAAGGTGACGTCGTCCGCCGAAGCGACCAGAAGAATCCGGCTGACGTCGGCCTCGACTCCGGCCAGGTCTGTCTGGATCGTGTCGGTGAGGCCGTCGGCGACCCGCTTCTTGCCGAGCCACCTGGCCTTCCCGGACGGATGCCGGGGCTGGTTGTAGAAGACGAAGTCCTCGTCGGAGCGCACACGACCGTCCGGGCCGAGGAGCAGCGCAGAGGCGTCGACGTCCGGGACCCCCTGCCCGGGCGTCCAGCGCAGCACGGCGCGCACCGTGGCGGCCTCGAGCGGGACGTTCGACCCCTTCAGCATCGCGTGCGTCATGCGGTCATCCTGCCCTCTCGGTCCTGATCACGACAACGCGGGGTGGGAGACCCGCGACCGTGTCGACGGCTTGTGGAATCGCCGTCGACATGGCCGAGTTACCAGAAATTCATGCCCCACGGGAACCTTTGGCACGACTCTCTACGTACTATTACCGGCCACCTGTCATCGAATCCACAGCCTTACCTGGCGTCACGGGGGAGTTCTATGCGTCATTTCGGGCACATCGCCCCGGAGGTGCGGCAGCGCCTCTTCCATCAGGAGCCGTGCGAGTTCGGCACGGACTCCCCGGCCCGGGTGCTCTCCGCGGCCCTGGGCGCCACGCTCTACAGTCCGGCCACGAGACCGCGGCTCGCCGACGACGTCGTCAAGCAGGCCGGACTGGGTGTGGTCTCGATGGTGCTGTGCCTGGAGGACTCGATCGACGACGCGGACGTGGTGGCGGGGGAGGAGAACCTCGTCCGCCAGTTCGCCGAGCTGGACGGGCGGCACGCAGCCGAGCTCCCGCTGCTGTTCGTCCGGGTCCGTACGCCCGAGCAGATCCCCGATCTCGTTCAGCGGCTCGGGGCGAGCGTCCGGCTGCTGTCGGGGTTCGTGATGCCCAAGTTCACCGAGGAGCGCGGGATCCCCTTCCTGGAGGCCCTGGCGAGCGCCGAGGCCGCGAGCGGGCACCGGCTGTTCGCCATGCCGGTGCTGGAGTCGCCCGAGCTGCTCTACCGCGAGTCGCGGGTGGAGACCCTGGAGGGCATCGCCCGCGCCGTCGACAAGTACCGCGACCGCGTGCTCGCGCTGCGCCTGGGCGTGACCGACTTCTGCTCCTCGTACGGTCTGCGCCGGGCCCCCGACATGACGGCGTACGACGTCCATGTCGTCGCCTCCGTGATCTCCGACGTGGTGAACCTGCTGGGGCGGGCCGACGGCACCGGGTTCACGGTGACCGGGCCGGTGTGGGAGTACTTCCGGGTCCCGGAGCGCATGTTCAAGCCGATGCTGCGGACCAGCCCCTTCCTCGAAGGGCAGGCCGTCGAGCTGCGCGAGAAACTGATTGAGCACGCCATGGACGGGCTGCTGCGGGAGATCTCCCTGGACCAGGCCAACGGCCTGCTGGGCAAGACCTGCATCCACCCCTCCCACGTACTGCCCGTGCACGCGCTGTCCGTGGTCAGTCACGAAGAGTTCGGCGACGCCGCGGACATCCTGCGGCCCGAGCGGGGCGGCGGGGGTGTACTGAGGTCGGCGTACACCAACAAGATGAACGAGGTGAAGCCGCACCGCGCATGGGCCGAGCGGACCATGCTGCGGGCCGAGGTGTTCGGCGTCGCCCGCGAGGACGTCAGCTTCGTGGACCTGCTCGCCGCGGGCATTCCCGGCTGAGCCGCACTGTCTAGCCATCAAGGGGCAAGTGATCAACGCAGTGAACAACCCGGTCTGGTCCGGCACCTGGGTCGCCGAGCGGCTCGGTGTCGAACTCGTGGGCGACGACAAGCTGACCGGCCTGCTGGGACTGGCTCTGCGCCGCAATCCCAAGCGGGCGCATCTACTGGTCTCCAACGTGCTGGGCAAGCACGTGCCGCAGTCGCCGTCCGTGGTGTACGAGTACGGGTTCGCACTCGGCCGCCGGGTGCGGGAGCTCCTGGGTGACGAGGAGGCCGCCCGGGCGGTCGTGCTCGGCTACGCGGAGACGGCGACGGGGCTCGGCCACTCGGTCGCCGACGGTGTGGGGCTCGCCCCGTACCTGCACTCCACGCGTCGTCCGGTCGCCTCCGTCGCCCCGGCAGGCGGCTTCGAGGAGTCGCACTCGCATGCCACGTCCCACCTGTTGCTGCCGGAGGATCCCGCGCTGCTGGTGGGGGACGGGCCGCTGGTGCTGGTCGACGACGAGTTCTCCACGGGCAATACGGTGCTGAACACCATCCGGGACCTTCACGCGCGGTATCCGCGGCGGCGGTACGTCGTCGTGGCCCTGGTCGACATGCGGTCGGCGGCGGATCTGGGGCGGCTGGAGGGTTTTGCGCGGGAGATCGGTGCGGCGGTCGACCTCGTCGCGGCCGCTTCCGGGACGGTGCGGTTGCCTCACGGCGTGTTGGAGAGGGGGCAGGAGCTGGTGGCGCGGTACGAGGCGGAGAGTGCCGCGGCGGGTGGTTCGTCGGCTGCGGGTTCGTCGTGGCCGGTCGCGCAGTTCCCCGAGCCCCCGAACAAGGGCGGTGCCGTTGAAGCCGACTTGGGCAGCACCCCCCCAGGGGCGCGGGGAACTGCGCGACCAGCCCCACACGACCTGCACCCGGAAGACAATCGCACCCGGCAGACGCGACCCGAAAACGGCCACGTCACCCGCGTCGAACTGTTCTGGCCCCGCGGCCTCCCCGACGGGGGGCGTCACGGCTTCACGCCAAGCCACCGCACCCGCCTCGAAAACGCCCTGCCCGCGATGGCAGCCCGCCTCGCAGAGGCACTCCCCACCAACGCGCACCGCGTACTCGTCCTCGGCTTCGAGGAGCTGATGTACACCCCCCTCAGGCTCGCCCGCGAGCTGGAGCAGCTCGCCGACGCCGAGGTGCGGTACTCCACGACCACCCGCTCACCCGTCCTCGCGGTCGACGACCCCGGTTACGCGATACGCAGCCGCATCGTCTTCCCCGCCCACGACGACCCGGCCGACGGCCCCGGTCAGCGCTACGCCTACAACGTCGCCGGCGGCGGCTTCGACGCGGTGGTCGCCGTGGTCGACTCGGCCGCCGACACCCCCGAACTGCACGCACCGGACGGCCTGTTGGCCCAGCTGGCCGCCCATGCCCCGCATGTTCTGCTGGCGGTCGTGCCCTCCTACGTGCCAGAGCCCCTGTACGTTCCCGAAAGGCCCGCCATGCTGCCCGAGCCCCTCCGCGGCCCCGCCTTCTCCTCGTATCCGCCCGAGGAGGTCGGCTGGCTGCTGCAGGACCTCTCGGACGTGACGCTGGAGGCGCCGACCGAGGAGCGGGAGGAGGCCATCCAGAGCGGCGGCGCGCACTACGCGGAGTCGCTGCCGGTGGAGTACCAGCCGAGCGAGCAGTACCAGGAGCTGTTCCACGCGGCGCTCGGTGAGTCCGCGGCGCGTCTCGCCCTGGCGGTCGGCGCGGTGACGGAGATCGTGCTGGCCGAGCGGTCGCCGCGGCCGGTGCTGGTGTCGCTGGCCCGCGCGGGCACTCCGGTCGGCGTGCTCATGCGCCGCTGGGCGCAGTACCGGCACGGCCTCGACCTGCCGCACTACGCCGTCTCGATCGTCCGCGGCCGCGGCATCGACGCCAACGCGCTGCGCTGGCTGGCCGCCCACCACGACCCTTCCGACGTCGTCTTCGTGGACGGCTGGACCGGCAAGGGCGCCATCACCCGCGAACTCGCCGACGCCATCAAGGAGTTCGAGGCGTCCGACGGCATCACCGGCTTCGACCCGGAGATCGCGGTGCTGGCCGACCCGGGCTCCTGCGTGCGGACGTACGGCACCCGGGAGGACTTCCTCATACCCTCGGCCTGCCTCAACTCGACCGTCTCGGGCCTGATCTCACGGACCGTGCTGCGCGCGGACCTGGTCGGCCCGCACGACTTCCACGGCGCCAAGTTCTACCGCGAACTCGCCGGCACGGATGTCTCGGTGGACTTCCTGGACGCCGTCGCCGCCCGCTTCCCGGAGGTCGCGGACGCCGTCACCACACAGGTCAAGGAGCTGCTGTCCGGCGACCGCGAGCCGACCTGGGAGGGCTGGGCGGCCGTAGAGCGCATCAGCGAGGAGTACGGCATCCACGACGTGAACCTGGTCAAGCCCGGCGTCGGCGAGACCACGCGCGTGCTGCTGCGCCGGGTGCCGTGGAAGATCCTGGCGCGGGCCGGAGCGGGCGCCGACCTGGACCACGTACGACTGCTCGCCGAGCAGAGAGGAGTACCGGTGGAAGAGGTGGCCGAACTGCCGTACACCTGTGTGGGATTGATCCACCCCAAGTACACGCGGGGCGCCACGGGCGCCGACGGCAAGGCGGTGGCGCTCTGATGCCGGTGCTGGTGGCGAGCGACCTCGACCGTACGCTCATCTACTCCTCCGCGGCCCTCGCGCTGACCATGCCGGACGCACGGGCGCCCCGGCTGCTCTGTGTCGAGGTGCACGAGAGCAGACCGCTCTCCTTCATGACGGAAACCGCGGCCGGCCTGCTGACCGACCTGGGCGACGCGGCGGTCTTCGTACCGACGACGACCCGGACACGCAAGCAGTACCAGCGCATCAACCTGCCGGGCCCCGCGCCGAAGTACGCGATCTGCGCCAACGGCGGCCATCTGATGGTGGACGGCGTCTCCGACCTCGACTGGCACGCGCAGGTGACGGCACTGCTGGCCGAGCAGTGCGCTCCGCTGGACGAGGTGCGGGAGCATCTGCTGGCCACGGCGGACCCGGAGTGGGTGCGCAAGCACCGGGTCGCCGAGGACCTCTTCGCCTATCTCGTCGTCGAGCGGGAGCTGCTGCCCGAGGAGTGGGTCAAGGAGCTCGCGGTGTGGGCGGAGAACCGCGGCTGGACGGTGTCGCTGCAGGGCCGCAAGATCTACGCCGTCCCGAAGCCGCTGACCAAGAGCGCCGCGATGCACGAGGTCGCCCGGCGCACGGGCGCGGATCTGACGCTGGCCGCGGGCGACTCGCTCCTGGACGCCGACCTCCTGCTCGCCGCCGACCGCAGCTGGCGCCCGGGCCACGGCGAGTTGGCCGACGCCGAGTGGACGGCACCGACGATCACGGCGCTCCCGGAGCGGGGCGTGCTGGCAGGCGAGCGAATCCTCCGGGAGTTCCTGAAGGCGACGCGAGCAGGAGCGCCGCTCTAGAGGCGCGGGGCTGTATCAGTTTGCGGCTCCGCCGCGTGGGCGCGAACAACCCCCATGCACCCGCGGACAACCACGCACCGGCCCACCTAGCCGCAACACCCTCCACCACAACACCCGCCCCCGCCGCCACCGCCCCGCGGTGCCGCGGCAGGGGCGGACGCGGTCCCGCCCACCGCCACCGTCGACAAGAGCTTCACCGTGTCCCCATGCCCGGCAGGGCACATCGCCGGATCGGAGGACTGAGCCATCGGCCGGCTCAGCTCAAACGTGTCGCCGCAAGTCCTGCAGCGGTACTCATAACGAGGCATGCGACCAGGTTAGCGGCGGTGCGGAGCAACGAGTGTGACCCAAGTCATGGGGCCGGTTTCCGGGCGTGACCGGGACAGCGCCACGACATGGCCGGCCGGCTGCACAGCCACGCCGCCCGGCAAGCGGCAGGCGATGCCGCTGAAGGGCATAACCCGGTGTCACAGCGGCGCCGCCCGCCGACGCCAGCCGGCTGCCCGTCGTACGGCGGCGGGGCGAGCTGGTGCATACCCGCGCTCCGGCGGCGGCTCAATGGCCGCCCCCGCGCTCCTCCCGGATCTGCGAGACCACCCGGGCCACCGTCTCGCGCACCGCCTCCGTCTCCGTGAGGAAGTGCCAGTAGTCGGGGTTGCGGCCCTCCAGGGAGGCGATCGCGCGCTCCAGCCGGGCCACCGAGTCGTCCAGCGGGCGGGCGTGACGCGGATCCGGCGTCGTCCGGCCCGTCATCGCCAGCCGCTGGGCGTCCCGGATCGCGAACCGCGTGCGGTCGATCTCCTGCTGAGGGTCCTTCTGCACGGCGTTCAGCCGCTGCAGCCGGTCCCGGGCCGCCGAGACGGACTCATCCGTCGTGTTCAGCAGCGCCCGGACCGTCGACAGCAGCGAGGTCGCGTCCGGCCAGCGCTGGGCATCCCGCGCGGCCTGCGCCTCCTTCAGCTTCAGCTCGGCCTGGCGCACGTTCTCAGCGGCCTGCTCCGGTACGTGCTGCAGGTCCTGCCAGCAGGCCGCCACGAACCGCCGCCGCAGCTCGCTCAGTACCGGATCGACCTGCCCGGCACGGGTAGTGAGCGCCTGCGCGCGCGTGCGCAGCGACACGAGGCGGTGGTCGATCTCGGCCGCCTTCTCGGGCAGCCGCCCGGCCTCCACCCGGATCGCCTCGGCCTCCCGTGCCACCCGCTCGGCCCGCTCCAGGGTCTGCGGCACCCCGTGCTGCCCCGCACCCTGGTTGAGCTTGGTCAGCTCGGGACCGAGGGCGGCGAGCCGGGCGGCGAGATCGTCCGCCCTGAGCTTCGTCTCCCGGACGGCATCCAGCGCGTTCGAAGCGGCGAGCAGCCCCTGCCTCGCCCGCTCCACCGCCGGGGCCAGCCGGGCCAGTTGGGTCTCCGCCTTGCCGAGCAGCGGCCCGAGGCTGTCACCGAAACGATCCAGCTCCCGCTTGACGTTCGCCAGATCGTCCTTGGCCTTGGTCAGCTCGGTACGCGCGTGGGCCGCGGCCGACGCCTCCAGATCGTCCCGGTCGAGGTCGTGCGCGTCGACGGCCTCGATATAGCGATGGCTGGCCTCGTCGATCCGCCGCCCCAGCGCCTCGAAGTCGGACACGGCCCGCCGGGCGGCAGGAGTGCCGTCGACGGCCGTGATCGTCTCGATCGAGATCCGCAGATCGCGCTGCGCCGTGTCCAGCTCGTAGAACGCGGCGGCCGCGGCGTCCTTCGCGGCCTGCGCCTCGGCCCGCTGGCTCTCGGCCCGCCCGCCGAACCAGCGCCGGGTGCCCCCGCCCGCGAACGCGGCGGGCAGCGCGAGAGCGGCGACGAGGGGCAGGGCGACGAGGGTGAAGACATCCCTCATCGCCTGACGGTGTGCACCCGGCACCGACGGCGAGTACGGCTTCGAAGGTGTCGCCGTCACATCCCTCTCCCGTGCTGTCATCCGTCCTGGCCGGTGCCTCGTTTCATTCTCCCACCGGTTAAGGACGAACACACGGGCCGGTTAGTTCGCGGTCCCGACGGTGACTTTGCCGTCACCGCTGCGCGCGGACACCACATGCGAGCTGGAGTCCGACCGGGGCACGGACACATGCACCGAGCCGTCCCCGGTCGTGGCGGTCACCCGGTACGTCGCCTTGGGCAGCGCGATGGTGACCGAGCCGTCGTCACTGCGGGAGTCCACCAGGTCCGGCACGGCACCGAGTTCGAGATCCACGGAACCGTCACCCGACTCGGCGCGCACCCGCCGCGAGGAGACGGCGGCCCGCACGGACCCGTCGCCGGTGTGCAGCTCCAGCGGCCCGCTGGAGTCCGTGACATGCACCGACCCGTCCCTCGTACGAATACTCAGCGCGTCCTTGAACCCCCGCGCCCGCACGCTCCCGTCCCCGTCCTCGACCTTCACGGTGACCCCGCGCGGCACCTCGATCCGGTGCTTGGCCGAGCAGTCGGCGACGACACCGAAGCACTTCATCCGCAGCGTCAGCCGGTCGTCCGCCATCGTCCAGCTCACCTTCGGGCCCTTCCCGATGGCGACACGTCCCTGGAACCACCGCGTGACCTCGACCTTCCCCGCCGGATTCCCGTCCACGGCGACGATCTCCAGCGCCGAGTCGTCGGAGTCGACGGTGAGCGTGTGCCCCGTCAACGCGAACGACCGGTGATCGGGATCCTTGTCGTCCCCCGCGGAAGCCCCGCAGCCGGCGACACCCCCGACGAGAACCACGACGACCCCGACGGCGAGGACGGCGCGTGCGACGATGGGACGGGTACGGACGCGGGCCATGACGATCTCCCCCTGGACGGATGATGAAGGTGCTTCGACCGTACGGAGCGGGAGGCCACGGGGGGATCCGGGCCGCTCCCGGATGCAGGGTGGGGCTAACCCCCGCACGGGCCGGCCACGGATACGGGTTTGCGGGGCACTGCCTCGGGCAAGGTAGGCTGTCGACTCGTCTCGGGTGCGTAGCTCAGGGGTAGAGCGCCTGCCTTACAAGCAGGATGTCGGCGGTTCGAAACCGTCCGCGCCCACACAGGAAGAAGACCCCGGCCGATCATGGCCGGGGTCTTCTTGTGCCGGGTGGTTCCATGCCTTCGTTTCATGCCTCGTGTGCGTGCTTCAGGCTGGTGCGGGCGGCCACTCGGTCTCCGGTTGTGATCTCCGCCCAGAAGCGGTGGGTGCTGACGAACACGGCGAGTTCGTGCTCGCGTTGACGGAGCTTCTCCACCTCGGCCTGTTCGTCGGCCGTCCAGCCCGGGGAGGCGGGGCGCTCCACCTTGCGCCAGCCGCCCGTGTCGCTGAAGCCGTCCAGCGGCTGGACCGACCAGGGCAGCCGCTTGAGCAGGGCCGACAGCTCCGCCCGGACCTGATGCAGCTCCTCCTGACCGGCGAGGAGGTCACTCGGAAAGTCGTAGGTCGTAGCCACGATGCAATGCTACGCCTGTTCGAATTTGGGATGCGAGTTCCTTCCCGGGGTTCATGCGGACGGGTGGTGCCGGGCACATACCATCGCGGGGTGAACGCCTGATAGCACGTCGTTCTGCCGCCGCTCTGCGCCTGACCGGGCGCGGACACTGATGGTTTGATTCCCGGCCCCGGCGCCCGCAGGGCGGTCAGGGGCTTGTGTCGTGCGCCCGTTTCGGATCGATTCCCAGACGCATTCGACGACGGAGGATCACGGCTGTGCCGAACCGCACGACCCCTCTGACTCCCGCGCGCCCGGCCACTCCCGGCCGGCGCCCGTCCCGTACCGGTCTCCTCGGCGGCCCCGCCCCCATCCTCATCTCAGCCGTTCTGTGGGGGACGAGCGGGACCGCCGGTTCCCTGGCGCCCACCGGTGCACCGGCGGCGGCCATCGGCTGCGCCGGTCCCACCGTGGGCGGCATCCTCCTGTTCCTCACCTCGCGCGGCGCCGCCTCGCTGCCCGCCGCCTGCACGCGCGCCGAGCGCTGGCTGCTCGTCCTCGGCGCTCCGGCGGTGGCCGGCTATCCGGTGGCCTTCTATCCGGCGGTGGCCCGGACCGGGGTGGCGGTGGCCACGGTGATCGCGTTGGGCAGCGCACCGGTCTTCGCCGGGCTGCTGTCCTGGATCACCGGAGTGGCCCGCCCGACCGCCCGCTGGACCAGTGCCACGGCGGCGGCCGTGCTGGGCTGCACCCTTCTGGTGCCGGGTCGCGAAATCACCGGACGTGCCGCGCCGACGGACCTGACGGGCGTCGTGCTCGCCGTATGCGCCGGGCTGTCGTACGCCGCCTACTCGTTGATCTGCGGCAGGCTCATCAGCCGTGGGCATCCGTCCGACGCGGTGATGGGGGTGCTGTTCGGCACGGCCGGGGTTCTGGTGCTGCCGCTTCTCCTCTCCGTGGACATCCGCTGGTCGCCACCGGCCGCGGTGCGGCGGTGGCGGTGTATCTCGCCCTGTTCACGGTCTTCCTGGCCTACCGGCTCTTCGGGTACGGGCTGCGCCACACCCCGGCGTCGGTGGCCACGTCGCTCACCCTTGCAGAGCCCGCAGTTGCGGCGGTCCTGGGCGTCACCGTCCTCGGCCAACGCCTGCCGACCGTCTCCTGGTGCGGACTTGCCGTCCTTGGTCCGGGGCTGGTCCTGTTGACCGCCCCGGGCCGCCCCGGACGGGTAGCCGCACCGGTGAAGCCGCGGCGTTGTCAGACCCGGCTCCTATGGTTGGCGGCATGGACTTCGCGGACATGGAGAAGGTGCGGCTGGAGCCCTGGAGCGAGGGTGACTTGTGGCTGTTGCGGCGGGCCAACAGCCCCGAGATGACGGTGCACTTGGGCGGCCCCGAGAGTGAGGAGAAGCTCGCCGACCGGCATCGGCGGTATCTGGAGGTGACGCCCGGCCAGATGTACCGGGTCGTGCTGGCGGGCAGCGGGGAGACCGTGGGCTCGGCCGGGTTCTGGGACCGTGAGTGGCGGGGCGGCACGGTGTGGGAGGCGGGGTGGGGTGTGCTGCCCGAGTTCCAGGGGCGGGGGCTGGCCGTGCGGGCGGCGCGGGCCGTTGCGGAGGCCGCGCGGGACACCGGCGCGCACCGGTATCTGCACGCCTTTCCGAAGGAGAGCAACGGCCCGTCGAACTCGGTCTGCCGACGGGCCGGGTTCACCCTGCTCGGGCGGGTCGACCTGGAGTACCCGAAGGGGCACCCGATCACGTCCAACGACTGGCGGGTGGACCTGCACTCCATACGGCAGCCCCCCTGACGGGACCCGTTCCGCCCTCCCTTGCCGCACGGCGTCAGTGCCCGGCGGCCGCCAACTCCCGGACCACCCGCGCCGTCACCGGCACGCTCACCCCGTGCCGCTCGGCCGCGCGCAGCAACGCCCCGCCGATCGCGTCCAGTTCGAGCGGGCGGCCCGCCTCCGCGTCGCGCTGCATCGAGGACTTCGTCCGCGGTGGGAAGGCGTCGTACCGGGCAAGTGCCTGGGCCGGATCCGCCGGGCCTCCGCTCGCGCGGCTGACCGCGGCCGTCTCCTCCACCAGGGCCGTCAGCTCGTCGCGATGCCCGGTGCGTACGTCACCCAGGGGAAGGCCGTACCTGGTGGTGAGGAGAGCGAACGGCGCCAGGAACGACATCTTCGCCCAGAGGGCGGCCGTCTCGTCGTCGAGCACGCGGGTTGCCGGACCTGCGGTGTCGAGCGCGCGGGCGAGGGAGTCGAGCCGGTCGCGGTCCACTCCCTCGCCGGTCAGGTCGATCTCGGCGAAGGGGCTGCCGTGCTCGATCGCTCCCGCCGCGACCCGGGTCGACTCGGCGCGGATGACGGCAGGGGCGACCAGGCCGGGACGGTAGCGGGCGCGCAGGGCTGCCGGGTGTTCGACGCCGTTCAGGAACGGCACGAGGAGGGCGTCGCCGAGGGCCGTGGGCGGGACGCGGTCGAGGGCGGCGTCCAGGGAGGTGTGCTTGACCGCGACCAGGCACGCGTCGACCGGTTCCCGTAGCGCGGTGTCCGCGTCGACACGGGCCCTGAAGTCGCCGAACAGGCCGCTGCGGACGTGGATTCCGTCCGTGCGCAGGGTCGCGGCGGTGGTCTCGCCCGCCAGGCAGATCACGCGGTGGCCGGCGCGGGACAGGAGCCCCGCGAGGAGGCCGCCGATGCCGCCCGGGCCCAGGACGGCCACCGTGAGTGCGTCGTTCGCCATGACTCTTTTGTCCTTCCGTCGGTCGGCCCCGTGGTGGTGGCCGCCTCGCGAAGGATCATCGCAGTCGGCCCGGAGTTGGGCGAGACTTGTCTCATGTGCCGGAGCATCAAGACACTTCGCCCGCCCGTGTTGCCCGAAGAGGCGACGGAGGAAGAGATCAGGGCCGCGGCCCTGCAGTTCGTGCGGAAGGTGTCCGGCTTTCGGGCGCCGGCCGCACACAACCGGGAGGTTTTCGACCGCGCCGTCGAGGCGGTTGCCGAGGCCACGGCGGAGTTGTTGGCCGGGCTTGAGGTGCGGGGGCAGAAGGCGTCCGCCTAGCGCCCTCGGGTTGCGGCTTCGCCGCGGGGGGTGTGTCGGGTCGTTGGTCGTCTGCGGGTTCGTCCTGGCTGGTCCCGCCCGCGCGGCGGAGCCGCAAATCGACACAGTCCCGCGCCCTGAAGGGGCGCTGCCGGGCCCGGCAGCGGATTTCGGCCGACCTGCCCGGACCTACGACGCCTTCGTCGGGCGGCGCATCACGTATGCCGCTCCCGCTCCCGCGCCGAACAGTGCCAGTACCGATACTCCCGTGGCCAGCCATGTCGTGCCCAGCCACTGGCCGCCGTAGTAGCCGAGGGCCACGCTGTACGTCGCCCAGGTCAGGCCCGCCAGGGCGGACCAGGGGAGGAAGTCGCGGGCGCGGCGGTGGGCGGCGCCCGCGCCGAGGGAGACGACCGAGCGGCCGGCCGGGGCGAACCGGGCGAGGATGACCAGCCCCCCGCCGCCGCGGGCCAGGGCGGCGCCGAGACGTTCCTGCGCGGTGGTCAGCCGGCGTGAGCGGGCGATCGCGCGGTCCAGACGTTCGCCGCCACGCCAGGCCAGCCGGTAGGCCACCAGGTCGCCGAGGACGGAGGCCGTGGCGGCGCAGAGCGTCAGGGACAGGATGTCGGGGACCGCGTGCGGCACCTGCCCGGTCGCCGAGCCCGCGGCGGCCGCCGTGGCGGCCGTGATCACCAGCACCCCGCTCGGCAGGACCGGCACGAACACGTCAAGCAGGACCGACAGCGCCACCATGGCGTAGATCCAAGGGCTGCCGGTCAGCGACCCCATACTCTCCAGCACCGCGAACTCCCCGTGACTCCCCCGTGGGCCGTACCGTGCCGCGAACGTCGCGAGGGAGCGGCAAGGGCGGCCATAACAGCCATACAGCGTACGCGTGGGCTGTGACGGGAGATTCATGGGGGGCGCGTGTGACCGGCACAGCACGTTCACGTGGCCGCCGGTCGATCAGGGCGCCGGTTCAGCGCACGCGATCAGGCGGCAACCGGCCGCTGCTCCGTCGCGGCCTCGTCCTGCGCCGTGGCGCGCTTGGTGAACAGCCGGTCCAGGCCGAAGGCGCCGGAGCCGGTGAAGACCAGCAGCAGAAGGGCCCAGCTGAACATCGCCGCGGCTTCGCCGCCGTTCTCCATCGGCCACAGGGCGTTCGGCTGGTGCACCTTGAAGTAGGCGTACGCCATCGAGCCCGAGGCTATGAAGGCGGATGCGCGCGTGGCGAGGCCGAGCAGCACGAGGATGCCGCCGACCAGCTGGATGGCGGCCGCGTACCAGAACGGCCAGGCGCCGGTCTCCACGGTGCCGCCGTTGGTTCCGGCCACGCCGCCGAGGACGCCGAAGAGCGAGGCGGCGCCGTGGCAGGCGAAGAGCAGGCCGACGACGATGCGGAACAGCCCGAGGGCGTACGGCTGTGCGTTGTTGAGGCGAGCGGACATGTGGGGGTTCTCCTTCGGTCGGGCCGATCCGGGACGGACCGGTCTGGGGACGAGCCGAGTGAGTAATTCACGTTAGGTCTGCCTAATCGATGCTTGCAAGTTCAACATCAAGCCATCGATTCGGTTCCGCTTCCGGTTCCGTTTCGCCCGCAGCCGCACGTGGCAGGGCCCCGGTCACCGCGCCCGCGTCCGAAAGCATGACCGAATCCCATCAGGCACACGGACCAACCCGAGGCCCAGGCACCCCGTTTGGCACTCATGGGTCGCCCATGCGCCGCTTCATATGCATGGGCCGCTTCATATGGGGGTGAGCGTGGACTCCTCCACGGTCTTCAGCACGCTGTTCGGCTGCGCCTGCTCCAGCCGCAGCCGCGCCGAGCGGCCCCGCAGGGTCAGCGTCATCAGCTGGTTGCCGAACCAAGGGCCGCCCTTTTTACGCCAGTTGACCGGCGGTTGCTCGCACCGCCCGTGCCGGGCGAACCGCCGGCCGAGGGCCCGGGCCGCCGCACTCCAGCCGAAGCGGAAGCCGAGACGGATGGAGAGCGGGACGGAGTTGTGGACGGGGGAGCAGGTCAGCTGCAGCACGCGGGCGTCCGGGGCAGGGGAGGGCCAGGCCGTCGGCTCGGCCACATACGCATGGTGCACGTCTCCCGACAGGACGAGCACCGTCGCCGGTGCCTGCGGCCCCGAACCGGCCTGAGCGATCAGCTCGGCCAGCGCGGCGAAGGAGGCCGGAAAGGCCGCCCAGTGCTCCAGGTCCGCCCGCCGCCGCAGATCCTCCCCGAACCGCGCCCAGCGCGCCCCGCGCTCGCCCCGGCACAGGGCCGCGTTCCACGCCTCGGCGTCGTGCACCAGATGCGGCAGCAGCCAGGGCAGGGAGGTGCCGATGAGAAGGTGGTCGTACGACCCCCGTCCGGTCAGAGCCTGCTCCCGCAGCCACTCGGCCTCTCCCGCGTCGAGCATCGCGCGGTTGTCCTCGTCCAGGACGCGGGCCGCCCGGGTGTCCACCATCAGCAGGCGTACGCGGCCGAAGTCGCGCCGATAGCTCCAGCGCACGGAGGCCGGATCGGTGTCGGCCCTGCAGGCGAAGGCGCGCAACTCGTCCGTGCCGTCGGGGAGTTCGCATACGGCCGTGTACAGCGGGTCGGCCGCCAGCTCGGCCGGGGAGAGGTTCCCCAGGTGCTGGTGCACCCAGTACGACATCAGACCGCTCAGCAACCGCTCCCGCCACCAGGGGGTCGCCCGCATGTCCGCCAGCCAGGCGGCGGAGGTGTTCCAGTCGTCGATGACGTCGTGGTCGTCGAAGATCATGCAGCTCGGTACGGTGGACAGCAGCCAGCGCACCTCGGGGTCGAGCCACGATTCGTGGTAGAGGCGGGTGTACTCCTCGTAGTCCGCGACCTCGTTGCCCGGCGGCTCGCTCGGATCGCGCCGGGCGGCCAGCCAGCGACGGGTCGCCTCGGAGGTCTCGTCGGCGTACACCTGGTCGCCCAACAGCAGCAGTACGTCGGGCCGTTCGCCGTCCGGGTCGGCCGCGATGCGCGCGGCAAGGGTGTCCAGGGCGTCCGGGCCCGCGGGGTCGTGCTTACCTGCGGGCGGGGCGGCCCAGCGGCAGGAGCCGAAGGCGACCCGGACCCCGTCACCCTCGGGCGAGGTGCGGATGACGGACGGCGGGAACCTCCGCGAGGCGCCGGGGGCCTCGGGCGGCGGCCATACACGCGTGCCGTCGAGGAGGACGTCGTACGGCGTGGTCGTGCCCGGCGTCAGCCCGGTGACCGGCACGAGGGCGTAGTGGTGGCCCGCGACCTGGAAGGTGCGGGCCTCGCCGTGGGCGCCGTCCGCGCAGCGCACCTCGGCGGTGCACGGACGGCTCGCCTCGACCCAGACGGTCGCGGACGAGCCGTCGGCATACCTCAGCAGTGGACCCAGGCGCAGTTCGGCCACGTCATGCCCTCCTCCGTCGCCCCGTACGGTACGGAACGAGGTGGGCCGACGGGGAGGTTCCTCTACAGAATCCGCCGGATCATCCGCGAGATCAGCAGCCGCTGAGGACCGAGCTGAGCTTGCTCTTCTCCGCCGAGTCGACGGAGAGGTCGTAGTAGTACTTCACCTGGACCCAGGCGCGGACGTAGGTGCACGCGTAGGAGCTGAGCGGCGGCATCCACTCGGCCGGGTCCTTGTCGCCCTTGGACTGGTTGACGTTGTCCGTGACGGCGAGGAGCTGCGGGCGGGTGACGTCGTTGGCGAAGCCTTCGCGCTCGGAGGTGGTCCACTGACTGGCGCCGGAGTCCCAGGCCTCGGCGAGCGGCACAAGGTGGTCGATGTCGACGTCGGAGGCGGCGGTCCACGTGGCGCCGTCGTAGACCGAGTACCAGCTGCCGCTGGTGGCGGTGCAGGCGGAGTTGGTGGCGACGTTCGAGCCGTCCCGCTTGAGGATCCACTCACGGGTGTTGCAGGTGCCGCTGATGGTGTCCCACGTCGGGAACAGGGACCGCAGGTAGCCGGTGCGGTCCTCGGCCGCCACGGTGAGCGAGGCGAGGTAGGTGCGGGCGGTGGCGGCGCTGACCGGGGTGGGGAGCGCGGCGGACGCGGTCGGGCTGTTCAGAAGCCCGACGGAGGCTATGAGTCCGGTAAGAGCCGCGAGTATGCTGAGCCGTCGACGCGCGTAGAACTTCGGCATGTGAACTCCCTTGGGGTGCGGGGGTGTTGGGGTGCGAGCAAGGGAATGCTCGCGGCGCCGTATTGCCTGGAGGTGTGTGTTCGGTAAGAAGTTAATGTCACGTACATGACATGACAAGGTTTGTTGCCGAACTTTCGTCGGCGGACCACTCGCATGCGATCGCGTACGATGGACGGCGCAGAAGGGGAGTAGCTCTTCGCCGGACCGTCGACATACTGCTCAGCTCCTCTGAGCCGGCGCCCGGAGGCAGGCCTCGGTCACGGGGGTCGGCCAGCGAGACCTTCGGCAAAGCAGTGCACATCTGTGTCTTCCGCTGTGTGCTGCCGTGCCGAGGTGTCGTAGCGCAGTCACAGCACTCTCGGTGGGGCGGCCCCGACCGATTGAGGAACCTTGATCAGCTTCACCGTCATGGCGCTTGTCTTCGGCGTCGTCTTCCTTGCCGAACTTCCGGACAAGACCGCGCTCGCCGGGCTGGTGCTGGGCACCCGCTACCGCGCCTCGTACGTCTTCGCCGGTGTGGCCGCGGCGTTCGCGCTGCATGTCGCGCTGGCCGTGGCGGCCGGAAGCGTGCTCACCCTGCTTCCCCAGCAGATCGTCCACGCGCTGACGGGTGTCCTCTTCCTGGGCGGCGCCGCGGTGCTGCTGTTGAAGAAGGGCGAGGACGAGGAGGAGGTCCGGCAGCCCGAGAACCAGTCCTTCTGGAAGGTCGCGGGCGCCGGGTTCATGCTCATCCTGATCGCCGAGTTCGGGGACCTGACCCAGATCATGACGGCGAACCTCGCGGCCCGTTACGACGACCCGCTCTCCGTCGGCCTCGGGGCGGTGCTGGCGCTGTGGGCGGTGGCCGGGCTCGGGATCGTCGGCGGAAAGGCGCTGATGAAGCGGGTGCCGCTGGCCCTCATCACCAAGATCGCGGCGCTGCTGATGCTGGCGCTCGGCGTGTGGAGCCTGTGGGAGGCCGTCGCCGGGTGAGCCGGATGCGAGGTGGGCCGGGTGCCGGGTGGGCTGAACGCCGGGCGGGCCGGACGTCGGGTGAGCCGGATGCGAGGTGGGCCGGGTGCCGGGTGGGCTGAACGCCGGGCGGGCCGGACGTCGGGTGAGCTGAACGCCAGGTGAACTGTTTCCGGGGGCACTGGCGGACGCCGGACGGGTTTTGTACCGTATAGAAACAAAGTGGCTCCCGCCCGTTTTCCCTGACCGGCGGGCGGGGCCGCCTTGTTTCCTCCCTCGCGCCCTGGAGCTGCCGATGACGGTCACCACCGTGCCCACCGTCCTCACCGCCCGCGCCCTCCTGCTGGACATGGACGGCACCCTCGTGAATTCCGACGCCGTCGTCGAGCGCATCTGGCGGCGCTGGTCCGAACGGCACGGCCTGGACGCCGACGAGGTCATGAAGGTGGTGCACGGGCGCCAGGGTCATGCCTCCATGGCGTTGCTGCTGCCGGACCGGCCGGTGGAGCAGAACCTCGCCGACAATGCGCGGATGCTCGCGGAGGAGACCGCGGACGTGGACGGCGTCGTCGCGATCCCCGGCGCTCCCGAGTTCCTCGCCTCGCTGCGGGGGCTGCCGCATGCTCTGGTGACCTCGGCCGATCTGGCTCTTGCGACGGCGCGGATGGGGGCGGCGGGGCTGGCGCTTCCCGAGGTGCGGGTGACCGCGGAGTGTGTGGGTGCCAGTAAGCCGGATCCCGAGGGGTTTCTGAAGGGGGCGGCCGAGCTGGGTGTCGAGCCGGCTGAATGCGTTGTGTTCGAGGATTCCGCCGCGGGGATTGAGGCGGGGCGGGCTGCGGGGATGCGGGTTGTGGGGATCGGGGCGCGGGCGGACTTGTATGAGCCGGATGTGGTGGTGCGGGATTTGACCCGTGTGCGGGTCGAAGGCGTGGCGGATGGCGGGATTCGGCTGTACGTGGGCTGATCTGCGCCGGGGGTGCCGTCGGGGGTGGGGTGCGCAGTCCGGCGCTTGCGGGGTGCCGCCTCTCTTCGGGCCGGGAGCCGCCCTGGGCGGCACGAATGCCCGCAGGCCGGCCGGGCTGGGCTGTTCAGCCCGTCCGGCGTCTGAGGACGAGGCCGTTCAGGGCGAAGCGGGGGTCTGGGGGCGGCAGCCCCCGGCCGGAGCCGCGCGGGTCTCACGGCTGCGACGTCTCCGACTCCAGCCGCGCACGCGTCTGCGCCCCGTACACCCCCAACTCGTCCCCCTGGATCCCCCGTGCCCACTGGTATCTGCTGACGGCGTCCTCGACGCCCTCGTCGTAGTGGCCGCCCGGCTCTCTCGTGTAGAGGCCGAGCTGGGTCAGGCGCAGTTCGAGTTCGACGACCTCGGGGCCCTCGGAGCCGCGGCGCAGCACGGGGGGTGTCGTGTCGCGGCCGGCGGTCGCCCCGATGCTGCCGCTCGCGGTGACCGTCGGCACGGGCCGGCTCGGCTCGGGCGACCGCGACGGGCTCGGCGAGGCACTCGTCGCCGACGGGGACGGTGAGAGCGACGGGCGAGCGCTGACCACCGGTGCCGGCCGTGCGGGCCGCACTGACGTGGCGGGCGCGGGCGGCGACGCGGACTCCGAACTCGGCGACACGTCCGGCACACTCGCCCGTACGTCGTCCGGCAGTGCGGTGTCCCGCGTGGGCGCCTCGTAGGAGAACAGCCCGCTCGCCATCCCGGCTGCCGTCATCACCGCGACGACCGCGCCGCCGGCCCCGAGCAGCACGGTGCGGCGTCTGCGGCGCGCCCTGCCCGCCGAGTCGTCCTCGTCGTACGGGTCCTCGGCGCACTCCGCGCCCGCGCCCTCGAACAGGCGCGGAGCGTCGGCGCCCGGCACCTCGGGACCCACCGACCGCAACCGCATCGTCGCCTCGACCGCCGGCACCGCGGGAGGTGCGGCGGGCGCACTCCCCGCACCCTCCAGCTCGACATACGGCCGTATCCGCAGCGGGTCGAAGTCCTCCGCGGCGGCCTGCTCGGCCGTACGGGCGTCGCGCAGGGCGTCGGACGCCCGCTGAGTGCAGCCGCAGGACGGGGTGTTGTCCGCCCCTCTGGGCGCTCCACACTCCGGGCACTGGTGACCTTTCGGGTCTGTCACGCGTTCGTCCCTCCCTTCACGCTCCCCTCGCGAACTTCAGAGGTTATCCAGATCATCTCCACGCTGCGCCCGTAGCCCCCGGAATATCGGCTTCCACCAGGACTCAACAGGCCATAACCGGTCACACCGATCACCATGGACGTGTAACGAGAGCCGCGGGAGGTCTTCATGGCGCGGGATGCGCACGGTATGACGGGGAATGTGCGAGACGCACAGGCATCCGCGAAGCCCCCGCAGCGGGGCAGCGCCGCCCAGGAACATGTGTCCGGGAACGTTCTCGTGTCGATCGGTGCGCTGCTCCTCGGGATGCTGCTCGCCGCCCTCGACCAGACCATCGTGTCGACCGCGCTGCCCACCATCGTCAGCGACCTCGGCGGCCTGGAGCACCTGTCCTGGGTGGTCACCGCGTATCTGCTGGCCTCGACCGCCGCGACCCCGCTGTGGGGCAAGCTCGGTGACCAGTACGGGCGCAAGCGCCTGTTCCAGATCGCGATCGTGATTTTCCTCGTCGGTTCGGCGCTGTGCGGAATGGCGCAGAACATGCCCCAGCTGATCGCGTTCCGGGCGGTGCAGGGCCTGGGCGGCGGCGGGTTGATTGTGCTGTCGATGGCGATCGTCGGAGATGTCGTCGCGCCTCGTGAACGCGGCCGCTACCAGGGGTTGTTCGGTGCCGTCTTCGGTGCGACGAGTGTGCTGGGGCCCCTGCTCGGCGGGCTGTTCACCCAACACCTCAGCTGGCGCTGGGTCTTCTACGTCAACCTTCCCGTCGGCGTCGTCGCGCTCGCCGTGATCGCGACCGCCCTGCGCATCCCGCGCAGGACCGCGCGGCACGTCATCGACTACCTCGGCACGTTCCTCATCGCCGCGGTCGCGACCTGTCTGATCCTGGTCGCCTCCCTCGGCGGCACGACCTGGGGCTGGGGCTCGACACAGATCGCCGGGATGATCCTCCTGGGCGTAGGGCTGGCCGTCGCGTTCGTGGCCGTGGAGCGGAGGGCCGCCGAACCCGTCCTGCCGCTCAAGCTGTTCCGCATCCGCACCTTCGCCCTCTCCGCGGTCATCAGCTTCATCGTCGGCTTCGCCATGTTCGGCGCGATGACCTATCTGCCGACCTTCCTCCAGGTCGTCCAGGGCGTGACGCCGACCATGTCCGGCGTGCACATGCTGCCGATGGTGTTCGGCATGCTGCTGTCGTCCACGGCCTCCGGCCAGATCGTCAGCCGCACCGGCCGCTGGAAGGTGTTCCCGATCGCGGGCACGGGTGTCACCGCCGTCGGCCTGCTCCTCCTCCACCAGCTCGACGAGAACAGCTCCACCGCCGCGATGAGCGTGGACTTCTTCGTCTTCGGCCTCGGACTCGGCCTGGTCATGCAGGTACTGGTCCTCATCGTGCAGAACGCCGTCTCGTACGAGGACCTCGGCGTCGCCACCTCCGGCGCGACCTTCTTCCGCTCGATCGGGGCCTCCTTCGGCGTGGCGATCTTCGGCACGGTCTTCGCGAGCCGCCTCGGCGACAAGCTGACGGACGCCTTCCGGGGCGTCCGGCTGCCCGCGGGCGTCTCCGCGGGCGCCCTCAAGTCCGATCCGCGCGGCATCGGCTCCCTGCCGCCCGCCCTGCGCGGGCCCGCCCTGCACGCGTACGCCTCGTCCATCACCGACGTCTTCCTGTACGCCGCCCCCGTCGCCGTCCTCGGCTTCGTACTGGCCTGGTTCCTCAAGGAGGACAAGCTGCGCGGCTCCGTCACCGCGCCCGACGTCACGGAGACCCTGGCCAGCAATCCGGTCGAGCGGTCCTCGTACGACGAGGTGTGCCGCGCGCTGTCCGTACTGGGCACGCGGGAGGGCCGGCGCGAGATCTACCAGAAGATCACCGAACGGGCGGGCTACGACCTGCTGCCCGCGGCGAGCTGGCTGCTGCTGCGGATCAGGAAGCACGGCTGGGCCGAGCCGGCCGTGCTCGCCGAGCGCAGCGCGGTGCCGCTCCAGGTCGTCATGGCCGCCGCCCGGCAGGTCGAGGAGCGGCGGCTGGCCACCCGGGAGGGCCTCGACCTCGTCCTCACCGGCCAGGGCCTCGAAGTGGCCGAACGGCTCGCGCAGGCCCGCGAGGAGTCCTTCGCGGAACTCCTCGGCGACTGGTGGGGTCCGGACCGGCCGACCGATCTGAACCGGCTGGTCAAGGAGTTGAACGACGAGATGTGCGGCTCGGACCGCGAGCAGCCGCACAACGAGTCGGAGGCAGGGGTCAGCTGAGGCTCGTACGCCGAGCCCCGTCGAGGTCCTTGCGGAACCAGTGCTCGGCGTACTTGTCGTCGTTGTGCGGCTCGGTCTCCGTGTAGCCGAGCCGTGCGTACAGGGAGCGGGCCTCCGCGAGGTCGCTTCGGGTGTCGAGGATCAACTGCCCCGCGCCGAGGGCCCGGGCGGCCTCCTCGGCGGCGCCCACCAGGAGCGCGGCACCCCCCTTGCCGCGCATCGCCTCGTGCACGAACACCCGGGTGAGCTCGGCGGTCGTGGCGTCCAGCAGCCGTACACCCGCCGACCCGGCGGGCTCGCCGCCGTACCGGGCGACCAGCAACCGGCCCGTCGGCGGGGCGAGTTCGGCGCCTGGGTGGGCGGCGATCTCGCGCTCCAGCTCGGCCGGATCGGTCCGCCGTCCCTCGTGCAGGAGGTAGTAGCGGTCGCTGACCTCCGTGTAGTACGCCCGCCAAAGGGCCGCGGCGGCGGGGGAGCCGACGGGTTCCGGGGCGATCGTCCAGGTCACCAGCTCATTCTGCGATGACGGCGTGGGGGGCGCGCAACCGAATATGGGTCACCCCCGGCGAGTCCAGGACCTGCGTCTTCTCCCACTCGATGTGCTGGTCGCCCAGGTCGTCGAAGAGCCGGCGGCCGCCGCAGGCGAGGACCGGCACGACGTGCAGGAGCAGCTCGTCCAGCCATCCCGCCCGGATGAACTGCTGCACCAGGTCCGCGCCGCCCGCCAGCGACACGTCCTTGTCGCCCGCCGCCTCCCTGGCCAGCTCCAGCGCCCGCCCCGGGCCGTCCGTGACGAAGTGGAAGGTGGTGCCGCCCTTCTTCACCAGTGACTCGCGGGCATGGTGGGTGACGACGTACACGGGCGCGTGGAAGGGCGGCTCGTCGCCCCACGGGATCTCCCCGGTGATGTACATGCCGTGGCCCATCACGACCGCGCCGGGCCGGACGACGTGCTCGGCGATCAGGTCGTCGTCCGGTCCGGTGTCCCCGCCCGTCATCCCCTGCATCTGCCGGAACGTCCGCAGCCCGTACACCCACGAGTGCAGCCGTTCCCCGCCGATCCCGAGCGGGTGCTCGCGCCCCGACTCCGGTCCCGCGATGTATCCGTCGAGCGACATGGCCAGCCGTGCGATGACCTCACCCATGACAACCTCCTCAGTGCGCCTGCGGACCTCTGTACCCCTGCGTCGATCGGGCCACCGCGGAATCGACACCCCGCTCGCACGAATGCGCAGCGGGTTCGCGCGGGGTGCCTTGCGGCTCGGCCTCCGGCTCCACCTTCGGCGGAGCCGTTCCCACCCGCACGCGGTGGGCGGGGCGCGCGGTCTGCTGCTCGGGCACGCTGACGCCGTGCTGATCCGCCCGACAGGGCCTGGGCGTCGCGCGGTTTCCGGTCGGGGTGCCACAGGCTCCGCCCCGGGCCCGGCGCCGCTCGGCGGCTCAGGTGGCCGCCGCCGTGAGGTGGCCCTGGGGCCCGTCGCCGCCGTTTGAGGGGTGGGTTCCGGGCAACCCGGACGAGGAACCGGCCCACGGGGCCGACACACCGGAAGGCACCCATGTCCACAGGCATGATCATCGCTCTGATCGTGATCGTGGCGGCCGTCGTCGTTGTCGCGGCCGCCCTCACCCTGCGTGCCCGGGGCCCGCACGGCGGCCGGGACCTGAAGCGGCGCTTCGGGCCCGAGTACGACCGGACGCTCGCCCGGCACGACGGGGACGCCAAGGCAGCCGAGCGCGAGCTCACGGAACGCGTGCAGCGGCACGGATCGCTGCGCGAGCAGCCGCTGGAGCCGGGCCGGCGCGAGGAGTTCACGGCCCGCTGGACGGCCGCACAGGAGCGCTTCGTCGACGCGCCGCGGGAAGCGGTCACCGAGGCGGACCGGCTGCTCGCGGAGCTCGCCGCCCTCCGTGGCTTCCCCGACGACAGCCACTACGAGGAACAGCTCGCCGCCCTCTCCGTCCACCACGCCGACCACGTCCACGGCTATCGCCACGTCCACCGTGTCGCACGCGTGGGCGCGAGCGGGCAGGACGGCGACCGGGCCGACACGGAGGAGATGCGCGAGGCCATGGTCGAGGCCCGGGCCCTCTTCGAGGACCTGACCACCCCGCCCCGCGGCACCGGCAAGGCTCCGGCGCCCGCCACCACCCGCACCAGGGCCCACAAGCACGAGAGCGGCGGCCACCTGCCCTGGGCCCTCAACCGACGTCACGCAAAGGGGAGTTGAGCGACATGACGGACGCGACGACCGGCCCCGCCGCCGAAGGTACCGAGGCCGAAGACAGGACGAACCGCACCACGGTGGCGCCCACCCCGCACGAGGTGACGGAGGAGTCGGACCACGGGACGGACCACGAGGGCACGGCTCCCGGCCGGCCCACCGGCAGCACCGCCGCCACCGCCACCACCGGCCGTCTCCTCCCGCACGACGAGTGCGACAAGCTGGAGCTCCGTCTTCGCCAGGCGGTATCCGGGTTCGTGGACGGCCCCCGGGGCTCCGTGGAGGAGGCCGACCACGTGGTCGAGGAGATCGCCGGGCGGTTCACCGAGGCCCTGACCCGGCGCCGCCGCACCCTGCGCATGTCCTGGCAGGACGGCGAGGACACCGAACAACTCAGGCTGGCCCTGCGGGACTACCGAAACCTGGCGGAACGACTCCTACACGGGTGACCCGTTCGAAGTACCCGTATCCCGCTCGGCGTCCCTCGCCGTCGTCCGGCGCTCCCGCCACTCCCGTGCGACCTCCTCGACGTCGTACGGCTTCATCCCGAGCGGAGGGCCGGGCGGCGGCTTGAACATCATGTCGCGGATCTTGACGTTGACATCGGTGACGATCTTCCGCGCGATCCGCTCCGAGGGCGCCGCATAGGCCGCCGCCAGCGCGTCCTCCGCCTCCTTGCGCAGGGCCAGTGTGGGCGGCAGCACGGAAAGGCCCTCGCGGGCCATCTTCTGCTTGATCCACCACAGTTCGTCGTACGAGGTGTCGGTTCCCGCGGGCAACGGCTTGCCCGCGCCGGGTAGTTGGGTGAATTCGCCGCGTCTCTCGGCGTCACGGATCTGTTTGTCGACCCAGGACTCGAACGGCACACCTGGTGGCTTTCGCTCGGTCATGACTCCATTGTGCCGGACGCGGCATGCCCGGGCGATTTATCATGCGGCGGCTGTGTAAGGACACTTCAACGAGGAGCAGCGCGTGCTCGAACTGACCATGGCCACCGTCTCCGGGGCGGAAGAGGGGGCCACGGCCGGCATGCTCATGGCCGACGCACCCAGTGAGACCGGCGCCGTGCTGCGGGTGGGGCGGGACACGACCGTGTGCCGTCTCGCGACGCCCGACGACTGGCTGTTCATCTCCCGCGTCCACCTGGAGTTCCTGTGCGGCCCCGAGGGGACCTGGCAGGTGACCTGGCTGCGCGGCTCACAGGCCGACCCCTCCTCCGAGGTCCGGCTGATCGTCGGGGAGTACGCGCAGCCGCTCGTCTACGGCGGGACCGTGTCGCTGCCCAGAGGCGGCAGCGGCGAGATCGTCGTCCAGGACCGCACCGCCCCACGCAGCGTCAACGTCGGCTTCTACCACGAGTTCTGAGTAACACCCCAGGGCGTGAGGGCTACGCCAGCACGCGTGCCAGCGCGAAGCCGTCGTGGCCCTTGCCGCCCACCGTCTGGATCGCCGTGCCGCTCAACCGCGGGTGCGAGCCGATCAGTTCGACGGCGGCGCGGCTGCCCAGCACGTCGGGCGCCTTGCTGTCCGCGTCGGCGACCCGGCCGCCGCGTACCACGTTGTCCACGACGATCAGGCTGCCCGCGCTGGTGAGCCGGAGGGCCCACTCCACGTAGTTCGGGTTGTTGACCTTGTCGGCGTCGATGAAGACCAGGTCGAAGGGGGGCGGGTTCTCGTCGGCCAGCTTCGGCAGCGACTCCAGGGCGGGGCCGACCCGCACCTGGACGATCCGGTCGAGGCCCGCGCGCGCGATGTTGCGGGAGGCGACCTCGGCGTGCTTGGCGCTGTACTCGAGCGAGATCAGGCGGCCGTCCTCGGGCAGTGCGCGGGCCATCCAGATCGTGCTGTAGCCGCCGAGGGTGCCGATCTCCAGGATGCTGCGGGCGCCCTGGATCTGGGCGAGGAGCTGCAGGAACCTGCCCTGGAGCGGGGTGACCGCGATCGGTGGGAGCTCGGCGGCGTCGCTGTCGCGGAGGGCCGCTTCGAGGGCGTCGTCGTTCTGCGCGAGGTGCGCGGTGAAGTAGTCGTCCACGTCGTCCCAGACCTGCGACTCGCTCATTCACCTGTGCCTTCCGTGTGACTGGTTAGCGCTTCTAACTAGCTATCCTAATGAATATAGCCGCGGGCCGGCGCCCCCTCAGGGAGATCATGACGCCCGGGTTCAGCTGATCGGTGGAGGCGCGTGCACCGGCGGCGGAGGCGACACCGGACGCCGGGAGCGCCGTACGGCGAACACCGTCACGGCCGTGACGGCGAGCGCGAAGGTGCCGCCGACCGTCAGCAGCCACGCCGGGATCCCGGCCACCTTGCGCAGGTGGTCCTCGTGGACCACCTGCTGGAACGGGGTGTCCGCGGACGCCTGCCGCGGTACATGGTCGCCGGAGATCGACGAGGGGTGCGGGAACTCCTGGCCGACGGCGGTCAGGAACGGTGTGCCGGCGGCCGGCCCGGCCGGCGGGCCCGGCCCGACCTCGCCGCAGGAAACAGGCCACTCCCCTGAGTCCCCGCGCTGCCGTGGACGGGGTTTCGAACGGTGTGGGCCCACGGCGGTTCCGGAGGCGATCCCGCATCGGGCGCACTATGGTCATTCCGACAAATCGGGCGCGCGCAGGGTGCCAAGAGGAGAGAAGGGGCGGGAGGCCGACCAGGCGTGGCGAACGTGGAGCCCAGCGGGCGACCGGCAGAAGCCTTCGGAGCGACAGCCGTCGGAGGGGCTCCCCGGCGCCTGCGTGTGATCCGCCTCGGCCTGTGGCTGCTCGCCGTCGTGCTCGCCGTACGCCAGATGGCCGTCGTCCTCGGTACACCCAGGGGTGAACGGCTGGCGGATCTGGAGACCTGGGTCCGCCCGAACGGCCTCCTGTACGTGAAGGGCTCGCTGTACGACTCGACGCGGTTCACCGGCACACCGTTCGGCGGACTGGTTCTCAAGCCCCTGACCCGGGCGGCCGAGCAGGCCCTCGGCTGGGGCTGGACCTTCGGCACGCTGCTGCTGGTGGTCGCACTCGGCCTGATCGTGGCCCGTGCGCTGCCGCAGCCGGTGAGCCGGCGGACCTCTCTGTTCGCCGCGCCGCTCGCGATCAGCCTGCTGATGCTGTCGCTGCCGGTACGCAACACGCTGTTGCTCGGGCAGACCAGCGTCATCCCGGTGCTGCTGGTCCTGGTCGGCTGCTTCGTCGTCCGCGGCGAGCGCGCCGGCGGTCTGCTGATCGGTCTCGCCGCCGCCCTCCAGCCGACCGTGCTGCTCTTCGCCCCGCTGCTGTGGTTCACCGGCCGCCGTCGCTCCGCGGCCGCCGCCTGCGTCACGTTCGCCGCCTGCACGGGGCTCGCGTGGGCCGCGATGCCGCACGACTCGTCCGCCTACTGGGTGCACCACATGGCGGGCGCCGGTCTCGGCGGCAGGGCCGACGACCTCGCCAACCAGTCCCTGCACGGCGCACTGCTCCGGCTCGGCCCGGCGGGCCCCCTGGAGATCGTCCTCTTCTTCGCGCTGGGCACGGCGGTCGCCGTCGCCGGTGTGCGCCGCGCCGTGCGCTACGCGCGCGACGGGCAGCTGCTCCTCGCGGTCGCCGTCACCGGCTGCGCGGCGATCGCCGTGTCGCCGACCGCCTGGCAGCACCAGCTGCTGTGGGTGCTGCTCGCGGTCGTCGGACGGGTCGGCAGGCGGACCTCCGACCGGTATGTGTGGCCGGTCGCCGTGGTCCTGGTGATGACACTGCCGGCGAAGATGATGCTGCCGAACATGCCGCAGCTGTACACACTGCGCGACGACCTGGTACTGATCGCCGCCCTCGCAGCGGCCACCGCCGTACCGTTCCTGTCGCGTACCTCGCCGTACTACCGGTCCCCGGTCCCGACCGAGTACGCCGCCCCGGCCCCGGCCCGCTTCGGGCACGTGGCCTCCGGCCCGTTCCTGCGCCGGGTCCTCACCCGCCCGAACCTGTTCCTCGAACTCCTCCTGATCCGCGTCACCTACGCCGCCTACCAGGAGATCCGGCTCGGGGTGACCGCCGACCGGGCCACCGCGGAACGCCACGGACACCAGATCCACCGGATCGAGCAGTGGCTGTCCGTCGACTTCGAGCACCGGGTCAACCACGCCGTGGTGCAGGTGGACTGGCTGCGCGGCTTCCTCGACTACTACTACCTGTCGTTCCACTTCGGCGTCCCGCTCACCATCCTCGCCGTGCTCTACGTCCGGCGTCCCGTGGACTACCGCTGGGCGCGCTCGGTGCTCGGCCTGGCCACCGGGTTCGCCCTGCTCGGCTTCTGGCTGTATCCGCTGGCGCCGCCGCGCCTGATGCCGGGCCTCGGCTTCATCGACACGCTGAACGGCGTCCAGGACTTCTCCAGGCCGAACTACGGCACGCTGACCGAGTTCACGAACCAGTACGCGGCCATGCCGTCACTGCACTTCGGCTGGGCGCTGTGGTGCGGCACCGTGATCGTGGTCATGGCGCCCAGGTGGTGGATGAAGCCCCTGGGACTGCTGCATCCGCTGTGCACGGTGTCCTCGATCATCGCGACCGGAAACCACTGGGTCCTGGACGTGGTCGGCGGTGCGACCGTGGTCGGGGCGGGCTTCGGCCTGCAGTACCTGGTGTCGGGCCCGCGGGCGGTCACCCGGGCACTGACGGGCCGGCGGCGCCGGGATGCCGCCGGCCCGAGATCAGCGTCGGCCGGAGACGGTCAACGGGCCTCCACCTGAAGGTGCTTCACGCCGTTGATCCACGCGGAGCGCAGCCGGGACGGGTTGCCGGCCAGGGTGAGGCCCGGCAGGGCGTCGGCGACCGCGTTGAAGATCAGGTCGATCTCCAGGACCGCCAGGGACTTGCCCAGGCAGTAGTGCGGGCCTCCGCCGCCGAAGCCGAGGTGGGGGTTGGGATCGCGCAGGACGTCGAAGGCGTCGGGGTCGGTGAAGACCTCCGGGTCGTGGTTGGCGGACGCGTAGAAGATCCCGACCCGATCCCCCTTCTTGATCAACTTTCCGCCCAGTTCGGTGTCCTGAGTGGCCGTCCGCTGGAAGGAGTTGACCGGCGTCGCCCACCGCACGATCTCCTCGGCCGCCGTCTCCGGGCGCTCCCGCTTGTACAGCTCCCACTGCTCGGGATGGGTCAGGAAGGCGTGCATCCCGTGGGTGATGGCGTTACGGGTCGTCTCGTTGCCCGCGACGGCCAGCATCAGCACGAAGAAGCCGAACTCGTCGGAGTTGAGGTTGCCCTCGTCCTCGGCCGCCACCAGCGTCGTCACGATGTCCTTGGCGGGGCACTGCTTGCGGTCGGCGGCCATGTTCATGGCGTAGGCGATCAGCTCGGTGGCCGACTCGGCGCCGACCTCCTCGGTGATCGCGTACTCCGGGTCGTCGTACGAGATCATCTTGTTGGACCAGTCGAAGATCTTGGCCCGGTCGTCCTGCGGGATGCCGATCAGCTCGGCGATCGCCTGCAGGGGCAGTTCGCAGGCGACGTCGGTCACGAAGTCGAAGGGCCCGGGATGCGCGCGGGCGCTCCGCGCGATGGCGTGGGCGCGCTCACGCAGCCGGTCCTCCAGCGCCCGTATCGCGCGCGGCGTGAAGACACGCTGCACGATCTGGCGGACCCGGGTGTGCTCCGGCGGATCCATGTTGAGCAGGATCAGCCGCTGCGCGTCGATGGCGTCGCGCTCGATGTGCTCGTTGAAGCGGATGATCGCCGTGTTGAGGTACGACGAGAACAGCTCGGGGTGGGTGGAGACGTACTTGACGTCCGCGTGCCGGGTGACGGCCCAGTACCCCTCGTCCTGGAAGCCGGCGACGTTGCCCGGCTGCGGGATCCAGCGGACCGGTTCGGCCCGCCGCAGCTCGGCGAACTCCGGCAGGGGCACACGGTGGTGCAGCAGGTCGGGGTCGGTGAAGTCGAACCCGTCGGGGAGGGCTGGACAGTGCATGGGCGACTCCGGCTTGGGTGGCCAGGCTTCTGACGGTCCATCAGGAATCAGGATTGCGGTGAAGGTAGTAACGGGTTCTACAAGAGGCAAGGGGTATGGCGAACCCAATTGCGTGCACGACCCTTGCGGTTACGGACGCGCTGTCAGCAGACTGCTGGCAGAACTAGAACACGTACTAGTTCAGCGTGGCGGGGCCGGCCGGGACGCCCCCGCGCCGCGCGGGTACCGGAGGAGAGGATCCCCCACCATGGCCGCGGAACCCGTGATCGTAGAAGCCGTACGCACCCCCATCGGCAAGCGCGGCGGCGCGCTCGCCAACCTCCACCCCGCCTACCTCCTGGGCGAGACCTACCGTGAACTCCTCGGCCGCACCGGCATGCCCGCCGACGCGGTCGAGCAGATCGTCGGCGGCACGGTGACGCACGCCGGCGAACAGTCCATGAACCCCGCCCGCACGGCCTGGCTGACCATGGGCCTGCCGTACGAGACGGCGGCGACGACGGTCGACTGCCAGTGCGGTTCCTCGCAGCAGGCCTCGCACATGGTGGCCAACATGGTCGCCGCGGGCGTGATCGACGTCGGAATCTCGTGCGGCGTCGAGGCGATGTCGCGGGTGCCGCTGGGGTCGGGTTCGAAGCACGGCCCCGGAAAGCCGTTCCCCGACGAGTGGAACGTGGACCTGCCGAACCAGTTCGAGGCGGCGGAACGGATCGCGCGCCACCGTGGCCTGACGCGCGAGAACGTCGACTCCCTGGGCCTGATCTCGCAGGAGCGGGCCGCCGCGGCCTGGGCCGAGGAGCGCTTCAAGAGGGAGACGTTCGCGGTCCAGGTCCCGACCACCGAGCAGGAGCAGCGCGCCGGACAGGGCATGTGGCGGCTCGTCGACCGGGACGAGGGCCTGCGCGACACGACCATGGAGGGCCTGGCGGGCCTGAAGCCGGTCATGCCGACGGCCGTCCATACGGCGGGCAACTCCTCGCAGATCAGCGACGGCGCCGCGGCGATCATGTGGGCGTCGAAACGGATGGCCCGCGCCCTGAAGCTGAGGCCGCGGGCGCGGATCGTGGCACAGGCGCTGGTGGGCGCCGACCCGCACTTCCACCTCGACGGCCCGATCGACGCGACGCGCGCTGTGCTCGGCAAGGCGGGCATGTCCCTCAAGGACATCGACCTCGTCGAGATCAACGAGGCCTTCGCCTCGGTGGTGTTGAGCTGGGCGCAGGTCTTCGAGCAGGACCTGGAGAAGGTCAACGTCAACGGGGGCGCGATCGCGCTCGGACATCCCGTGGGGGCGACGGGAGCGCGGTTGATCACCACGGCGCTCCATGAACTGGAGCGGACGGACAAGGAGTTCGCGCTCATCACCATGTGCGCGGGGGGCGGGCTGGCCACGGGCACGATCATTCAGCGCCTGTAGGCGTAAGCAGGTAGCGCGGATTGACGCGAACTGGTCAACTTACCCAATGCTGATCAACGTAATCCTCCGCGTCCTGCCCTTCTATCTCCGCGAACCCGTCATCATCGCCATCTGCCTGTCCTTCGCCGGCCTGGCCCTCTACTACTTCGTGCAGGTAGGGGGCTGGGGCCGGGGCGGCTTCGGGCTGCTGTTCCTGGCGATCGCGGTCCTGCGGGGGTACTTCTTCCGCAAGGAGTGGAGAGCCCACCGGGCGGCGAAGACAGGCGGTGCGGTCAGACCTCCGGCGTAGCGCCGGCCCAGGAGACGAAGTGGCGGAACGCGTCGGGCCGGAGGGTCAGTACCGGCCCGGCGGGGTTCTTGGAGTCGCGGATGGCGATGGTGGGGCAGGGGGACTCCGCGACTTCGAGGCAACTGCCGCCCTGGTCGCCGCTGTATGACGACTTGCGCCACGCGAGGGAGCCGAGGGGCGCGCACTCGACGCGGTTGCCGCCCTGGTCGCTGCTGTGACGAGGGTGGAGGTGGCGGACGGGTGTCCTCAGCCTCCGTGCGTTCCGGAGGGGTTGTCGCCGGAGGCGGAGGGCGGGCGCGGGCTCCTGCTGCTCGACGCCGTGGTCGACAAATGGGGCGTGGGTCCTGCGGTCGACGGTGGTAAGACGGTGTGGTTCGAGTGCGCGATGTGAGGCGGTGGAACCATGGATGCGATCGAGGTCGTGGGCGGCAGCCCCGTGACGGTGCGGGAGATGCGGCCCGAGGACGAGCCGCAGGTGGCGGCTCTGTTCGCGTCCTGCGAGGACTACTTCGCCGCCGCGACCGGAGGCCCGGCGCTCCCGGCGGACGTACAGAGCCTGTACTACGCGCTCCCCGAGGGCGCCGACTTCGACCAGAAGCGGTTGCTGGTGATGTGCCGGGGTGAGGGCGTCGTCGGGCTGGTCGATGTCGTGGACCGGTATCCCGATGCCGAGTCCTGCTCGGTGGGGATGTTCCTCGTCGACCCGGAGGTGCGGCGTGAGGGAATCGGTACGGGTGCCGCTCGTCGCCTCGTCGCGGAGGTGGCCGGGCGGGGGATGCGGACGGTTGCCGCCACCTGTCCGGGCGGCTGGGAGCCGGGGCTCGGGTTCCTGCGGAGCATGGGGTTCGAGGTCGGGGCGCCGCAGGAGCCGGTGGGTGGGGCGGTGGGCAATCGGACGCGGAGTTCCGGGGAGACCGGCCTGCGCGCGGCGACGCTGCGCCTCGCGGACCGATGAGTTTCACTCGCGGGCATCGTCTGTCCCTGTGAGAGGGAGGTGTTCGCGGTGGACGCGACGGAACGGCAGGAAGCCTTGAAGCGGCTGGACGTCCTGGTCGGGGAGTGGGTGGTGGAGGCAGAGTTCCCCGGGCTGGAGGTGCCTCCGGGGCGCAGCGTGTTCGAGTGGACGCTGGACGGACAGTTCCTGGTCCAGCGGACGGAGGCGCCGAACCCGGCACCCGACAGCATGGCGGTCGTCGCCGTCGACCCGGAGACGGGCGGCTACACACAGCACTACTACGACGCGCGGGGCGTCGTACGGCTGTATGCGATGACCTTCGCCGAGGGGGCCTGGCAGTTGCTGCGGGAGACCCCGGACTTCTCGCCCCTGGACTTCCGGCAGCGGTTCACCGCGCAGGTCGGCGAGGACGGCGACAGCATCCGTGGTGTCTGGGAGATGTGGCGGGACGGCTCGGAGGGCTACCAGCGGGACTTCTCCCTGTCGTACCGGAGGATCCGCCGGTGAATCCCGGTGACATCGTGCGCGCGGTCGTCGACACGAACCTGTACATGGTGCTCGCCACCGCCGACGCGGACGGGCGGCCGTGGAGTTCGCCGGTGTACTTCGCGCATGAGGGATACCGCGAGTTCTTCTGGGTCTCCGCGCCGGACGTCCTGCACTCCCGCAACATCGCCGTGCGGTCCGGGGTGGGGATCTCGGTCTTCGACTCGTCGGTGGCGATCTCCACCGGTCAGGGTGTGTACGTGTCCGCCACCGCCGCGCGCGTGGACGGGCCGGAGGCCGAGCACGGGCTCGACGTCTTCTCCGGGCGTTCCGTGCGGCACGGTGGGCGGGTGTGGACCGCCGAGGACGTCGGGGGCGACTCCGGTATGCGGCTATACCGCGCGGTCGCCCACGACCACTCGATCCTGGCGAAGGACGGCCGCCCTGACCACCGGATCCCGGCCACCTGCCCTCGCCCCTGACCCTGTCTGCCTGCCCGGCCCGCCTGTCTGGCCTTATCGGCCTGGCCTGCCCCGCGGCCTGGCCCGGTCTGCCCGCCTGGCTTGGCCTGTGCGCACGGTCCGCCTGGCCTGGCCCGCCCGGCGGCCTGGTGTCCCTGGCGGCCCGACCTGCCTCGCGGGCTTGGCCCGTGCGCCTAACCCGCGTGCCTGGCCCGCCTGGCCTGGCCCGCGCGCCCGGCCTGCCTCGCGGCCTGGCCTGCCCGCCCGGGCCTGCCCGCCCGGGCCTGCCCGCCCGGGCTTCCGGCCTTCCAGCCTTCCGGCCTCCCGGGCCTCCCCGGCCGACCTGCCCTCCCCGTCCGCCTGGCGGTCTGCCCTGCCTGCCCGGCGCCCCCGGCCTGCCCGCCCGTCCCGCGCCCCCGGCCTGCCCGCCCGGCCCGCGCAGCCGCCCGGCTTCCCCGGCCGATCGGGTCCGGTTGATCGAGGCCGTCGTCCCGGCTGCGTCGCAGGGGCGCGGCGAGGTCGGAGGGGAAGTCGGCGGCAGGGGGTCAGTCCCGCCCTGAGGCCAGCACTGCCAGCACTGCCGCTGTCACCGCCGCGACCAGCAGTGGAATGCCCAGGCCGTGGTGGAGGACCAGCCAGGCGCCGACGCAGGCGCCGGCGGCCATCGCGACGACCGCCGCCGAACGGCGTGGTGAACGGCGGCCGGAGCCTCCGCCCGCCCGGGAGTCGGCGGCCAGGCCCGTCAGTGTCATCGTCAGGACGGTCGTCGTCGTGAGACCGGGGACGTCGAGCTTGCGGACCGTCGCGTTGCGCAGGCCCATCGCGACGGCCGTGAGCCCGATCACGGCGTAACGGGTGGCGGTGGCGTGCGGGGCGGCGAAGGCCGTCGCGGCGGCCGTACCCACCAGCACCGCCTCGGCGGCGAGCGTGAGCCGCGCCCAGGTGCGCCGCGGACCACCGCCCAGCAGGCGCGTGAGCCGCCCACCGGCCACCGCGCCGAGCAGGAAGCAGACCAGCGAGGTCGCGGTGTGCGGTACGGAGAACCCGGGCGCCCCGGCCGCGGCGAACCCCAGCACGACCACGTTGCCGGTCATGTTGGCCGTGAAGACGTGCCCGAGCCCCAGATAACTCACCGCGTCGATCAGTCCGCTGACCACCGTCAGCCCCAACAGCACGAACACCAGGCGCAGTCCGCGCGCCTCCTGGTCGCTCTCGTTCACGCTCATCGACTCTCCGGGTGGCCGGACGGACAGGGTGCACTCAAGTCCACCACGGACGCGGGGGTCACTCGGATGCCGACATGAGATGCGTGTCCGTAGCGTCGAGGACATGAGTGACATGAGTGATGAGACGCGCAAATCCTTTGGAACGCCGGCCAGTTGGCGGACGCGGAGGGCTCTCGCCGCAGCGGCCGCCCTGTTGCTCGCGGGGCTCGCCGCCGCGCCCGTGGCCACCGCCGCCGAGCAGACGCACCACCGGACGGGACGCGGAGACCTGGTCTCCGTCACCCCGGTCGCCGACCGCGACGCCGGGCAGGTCAGGAAGTTCGTGGCCGACAGGGGCGTCGCCGCCGGCCCCGTGCGGTACGGCGTACGGGCGTACCGGCTGACGTACCGGACGGTGGACCCGTACGGGAAACCCACGACCGCGACCGGCCTCCTCACCCTCCCCAAGGGCGGCGCCCACCGTCTCGACCTCGTCTCCGACACCCACGGCACGATGGTCAAGCGCAGTTACGCACCGTCCGCGAGCGAGGACTACGGCCGCATCCCGTCCTACCTGAACGCGGGCGCCGGGCGTGCGGTCGCCGCGCCCGACTACCTGGGTCTGGGGGAGGGGCCGGGCCCGCACCCGTACATGGACACCCGCTCCTCCGTCACCGCCTCCGTCGACATGCTGCGTGCGGCCCGCACCGCGGCGGACCGGTTCGGCCGTCCGCTCACCGGTGACGTCTACGCGACGGGGTTCTCACAGGGCGGCCAGGTCGCGATGGCCCTCGGCAGGGCGCTGGAGCAGGGCGCCGACGGGCACTTCCGGCTGAAGGCCCTCGCACCGGTCAGCGGTCCCTACGACCTGGCGGGCCAGGAGATCCCCGCGCTGTTCGACGGCCGGGTCAACGACACCAGCGGGGTGCTCTACATCTCGTACTGGCTGGTCGCGCAGAACCGCCTCCACCCTCTCTACAAGGACCCGGCGGAGGCCTTCCGCGCCCCGTACGCGAGCCGGGTCGAGGGCCTCTACGACGGTGACCACGAGGAGGACGACGTGGTCAAGGAGCTGGCCCCCACGGTGAAGGACCTGCTCACGCCCGCCTTCGTGGAGCGTCTGAAGCATCCCTCGGGCCCGCTGCTGGACGCCATGCGCGCCGCCGACCACACCTGCGAGTGGAGGCCGGACGTGCCGGTGCGGCTGTACGCCGGTGACGACGACACCGACGTGCCCGTCGGCAACGCCCGGACATGCGGCCGCACCCTCGCCGGTCAGGGAACGAGGGTGCGGGTGGTCGATCAGGGAGCCGTGGACCACTTCGGCTCCTTCGCCGCGTCGGCCCCGCAGGTGGTGCGGTTCTTCGACGGCGTACGGGCTCGGCGGTGAGCCGGGCGCGGTGGCTCAGTACCAGCCGTTGGCCTGCCAGAACGCCCAGGCGCCGGTCGGGCTGCCGTAGCGGGAGTTCATGTAGTCCAGGCCCCACTTGATCTGGGTCCTGGGGTTGGTCTTCCAGTCCGAGCCGGCGCTGGCCATCTTCGAGCCCGGGAGGGCCTGGACCAGGCCGTAGGCGCCGGAGGAGGAGTTGGTGGCCGTGATGTTCCAGCCGCTCTCGCGCTCGACGATCTTGCTGAAGGCGTTGTACTGCGCCGCGCTCGGGATCATCTTGTGCGCGATCGCCTGAGCACTGGCGGCCGAGTCGGCGGTCGCGGCGTGAGCGGGTGCCGCGGTCAGCACCATGCCGGCGGTGGCGGCGGCCACGGCGGCGGAGGCGAGGGCCTTCTTCGGGGACGCGATACGGCGGGCGATGCGGGAGACGAACACGAGGAACCTTTTCCTTCGGGGACAGGGGGTCGCACGCGGTCCCGGGGGTGCCGGGCGTCCCGGGAGGCCCGGGGGACATGCGTCGGCGCCGAGGCCCTGAGGGCACGTCGGCGCCGTGCGACGTCATCCAGAGAAGCAGGCTCGGAGGGGGTCCGCAATGACCCTATTTGCTAGTTGTGGTCGTATGTGAGGGCGGCGAGTACCGTGTGACCTGGCTCTCAAAGTGCAGGTCAGAGGCGGTTATGGCGTGGACATGGCGTCCGAAATGCACTACTAGGGAAGTTAGTGGGTGATGTGGGTCATGTGGGGTGGTTCACCGCTCAGTGGGGGTCGAAAGTGACCGCGGTCTCGAACGCCGCCCGGCGGGTGGCTCTGCGTAGTGCCCTGAGCACCGCCGGGCCGAGCGTGAGTGTCAGTACGACGGTGACGACGGCCCGGCCCAGGTCCCAGCCCAGCGAGGTGGCCGCGCAGTACGCGAGGAAACGGGCCAGGTTGGCGGGGACCGCGGCCTGCGGGTCGAAGGCGATGCCCGAGGCGAGCGCGCCCATGAAGGGCCAGCCGGCCAGGTTCATGATCGTGCCGTAGGCGAAGGCGGCCAGGAAGCCGTAGGCGGCGAGGAGGGCGAGTTCGCCGCGGCCGCGCAGGCGGTCCGGGCCCGGGAGCAGCCCGGCCCCCATCGTGAACCAGCCCATCGCCAGCATCTGGAACGGCATCCACGGGCCCACCCCGCCCGTGAGCAGCGCGGACGCGAACATGGTGAGCGAACCGAGGGTGAAGCCGAAGCCCGGGCCGAGCACGCGTCCGCTCAGCACCATCAGGAAGAACATCGGCTCGATGCCCGCGGTCCCGGCACCGAGCGGGCGCAGGGCCGCGCCGGTCGCCGCGAGCACACCGAGCATCGCGACCGCCTTCGGGCCTAGCCCGGACTCCGCGATGGTCGCGGCCACGACGGCGACCAGCAGCACCAGCAGGCCGGCGAAGAGCCAGGGGGCGTCCTGGGCATGGGCACCGAGCTGTGAGGTGGGCGGGGCGAGGAAGGGCCAGCCGAAAGCGGCCACCCCCACGGCGCCGACGAGGGCGAGGGCGGCGACGGAGCGGGGGCCGAGGCGGATGGGGCGGGCTTGTGGCGTCATGCCAGGGCCGCCCGTACCTGCGCGACCGTGAGCCACTGCTGTGGGGCCAGGATCTTGGTGATCTGCGGGGCGAAGGACGGGGAGGAGACGACGACCTCGGCCGTCGGTCCGTCGGCGATCACCTCGCCGTCGGCGAGCAGGACCACCCGGTGGGCGAGTTCGGCGGCCAGTTCGACGTCGTGGGTGGCCAGGACGATCGCGTGTCCGTCGGCTGCCAGGTCGCGCAGCAGGGTGACGAGGCGGGTCTTGGCCGCGTAGTCCAGGCCGCGGGTCGGTTCGTCGAGGAGGAGCAGGGGTGGGCGGGCGGTGAGGACGACTGCGAGGGCGAGGGTGAGGCGTTGGCCCTCGGAGAGGTCGCGGGGGTGGATGTCGGCGGTGAGGCCGGTGGTATCGGGGAGGAGGTCCGAGAGGAGGGCCCTGCAGGTGCCGGGGGTGGCGTGGGCGTCGCGGTCGGCGGCCGTGCATTCGGCGGCGACCGTGTCGGCGTGGAGGAGGTCTCGGGGTTCCTGGGGGACGAGGCCTACATGGCGGATGAGGGTGGGGGGTGGGGTGCGGTGGGGGGTCCGGCCGCCGATGCTCACTGAACCCCCGGTGGGTTCGATCAGGCCCACGAGGGTGTTGAGGAGGGTGGACTTGCCTGCGCCGTTGCGGCCCATGAGGGCGAGGGTTTCGCCGGGGGTGATGGTCAGGTCGATGTGGCGTAGGGCTTGGATTCGGGCTCGGCGGACGGAGACGGCGTGGACTTCCGCGGTGAGTGCGGGAGTCGGGGGTTCCGTGACGGGCGGAGCTGTGTTCTTGCGGAGGAGGGGCAGCCACCGGCGGGTGCGGGCTGAGGCAGGGGCGCTGTCGCCGGCCCGCGCTTGCGGGGTGCCGCCTCTCTTCGGGTCGGGAGCCGCCCTGGGCGGCACGGGTGCCCGCAGGCCACGGGGCTGAGCGGCACGACTGCCCGCAGGCTGCGCCAGCTGTTCGCGCAGCCCGGCCGCCCGGCGCCGTGCGTCCCGCACCGTCAGCGGGAGTGGTGACCAGCCCGCCAGGCGGCCCAGTTCCACAACCGGCGGGCACACCGGGGACACGGCCATCATGTCGGCCGGGGGACCGAGTTGCAGGGGGGCTCCTGGAGCGGGGAGGACGGCGACCTGGTCTGCGTACTGGATGACTCGTTCCAGGCGGTGTTCTGCCAGGAGGACCGTGGTGCCCAGGTCGTGGACCAGGCGTTGGAGGACGGCCAGGACCTCTTCCGCGGCGGCCGGGTCGAGGGCCGAGGTCGGTTCGTCGAGGACCAGGACCCTGGGGTGCGGGGTGAGGACCGAGCCGATGGCGACGCGTTGCTGCTGGCCGCCGGAGAGGGTGGCGATGGGGCGGTTGCGGAGGTCGGCCAGGCCGAGGAGGTCGAGGGTCTCCTCGACGCGGCGGCGCATCACGTCGGGTGCGAGGCCCAACGACTCCATTCCGTAGGCCAGTTCGTCCTCGACGGTGTCCGTCACGAAGTGGGAGAGCGGGTCCTGCCCCACCGTGCCCACCACGTCCGCGAGTTCGCGTGGCTTGTGGGTACGGGTGTCGCGGCCCGCCACCGTCACACGGCCCCGCAGGGTGCCGCCCGTGAAGTGCGGGACGAGACCGCTGACCGCGCCGAGGATCGTCGATTTCCCGACCCCTGACGGGCCGACCAGGAGTACCAGTTCGCCTTCCGGGACCTCGAAGTCCACGCCCCGAACGGTTGGTTCGGCCGCCCCCTCGTACGTCACGGAGACATCCTCGAAGCGGATCACGACGGCTCCTTCGGGGCGAGGAGAGCGGGCAGCAGGGCGAGGAGTACGGCCGCCGCCGGCCACAGGGGGAGCGTGGGGGCGACGAGCGGGACGACACCGGGGAGCAGGGCCGCCGGGTCGGCGTCGGCGGCGACGGTGAGCAGCGCGGCGACCGCGGCACCGGAACCCGCGACCAGCCAGGCGCGGGCGTCCCACCGGTCCGGGCGGTAACGCGTGCGCAGGCTGCGCCGGCCGCCCAGCCGCAGACCGGCCAGGGCCGCGGCGACCCCGGCGAGCAGCAGGGGCAGGCCGTAGGTGCCGCCTTCGGCGGTGAGCAGTCCGTACGTTCCCGCGCAGACGCCGAGCAGGCCGCCGAGGGTGAGGGCGGCGGTGGTGCGGCGGACGGCGGGTGGGACCTCGGCGGTGCGGCCGTAGCCGCGGGCGTCCATCGCGGCGGCGAGGGCGACCGAACGCTCCAACGCGCCCTCCAGGACCGGCAGTCCGACCTGCAGCAGGCCGCGGATGCCGCTGTCCGGGCGGCCTCGCAGACGGCGGGCGGCGCGCAGACGCTGGACGTCGGCGATGAGGTTCGGGGCGAAGGTGAGGGCCACGACCACCGCGACTCCCGTCTCGTAGAGCGCACCGGGCAGGGACTTGAGGAGACGGGACGGGTTGGCGAGGGCGTTCGCCGCGCCCACGCAGACGAGGAGCGCGGCCAGCTTCAGGCCGTCGTAGAAGGCGAAGAGGAGTGACTCGGCGGTGACCCGGCCGCCCAGGCGGATGCCCTGCGCCCAGTGGGGGAGCGGGAGTTCCGGCAGGGTGACGAGCACGTGGGTGCCGGGGACGGGGGAGCCGAGCGCCACCGCGAAGACGAGACGGATGAGGAGGACGGCGAGGGCGAGTTTGAGGAAGGCGGAGTAGGAGTGCGAACCGGGGGTTCGGGAGCGGCAGGTGGCCACGACGTAGGCGGACGCCGCGATGAGGAGGGAGAGGAGGAGGGGGTTGGTGGTACGGGTTGCTGCGGTGCCCAGGCCCAGGGACCAGAGCCACCAGGCGCCGGGGTGGAGTTGTGCGGGGCGGTGGGGGTGGGTGGGATCGCTCACCGGCGCCGGCCGGGTGCCGCCTCTCCTTGGGGCGGGGGCCCCGGCGGCACGACTGCCCGCAGGCTGCGGTGGAGGAGTTGCGCGGCTACGCATGCCTGCGTCGCCGTGCCTGCCACACGGCTGCTGCGGCCAGCAGCGCGACGGCGCCCGCCCCGACGAACAGCCCGACCGACGGGCCGCCCGTCCTGTCCCCCTTCCGCGCGGCAGCGGTCGGCTTCCTGCCGCTTGCGACCTGCTCCCCGCACCCCTGCCGCGGATACCCCCCGATCGCACACAACAGCGCGTTCGTGTCGTACCGCAGCGGTTTCGCCACCGACGCCAGTGCGTCTGCCGTCGTGCCGTCGGTGGACACCTGCGCGCAGACCGTACGACGGGCCGGCGGTGTCTCACCGGACGGGGCGTCCGCCGCCGTGCCGAAGTCGAGGACGAGCGCCACGCGCTTCCTGCCCTCCCGTGCCGGCGTCCGCGCGCAGATCACCGGGAACGACACGGGCCCGCGCGGCTTGGCCGAGTCGCCCGAGTCCTCGCTCACCGAGAAGCGGAAGCCCTGGACGGCGCCGTCGGAGGGGCGGGCGGTGGCGGGGCCCTGGGTGGCGTACGTCCAGTGACCGGCGTCCTGGTCCCAGAAGGACCAGTAGCGGTAACCGGCGGCCTGCGCCTGGCCGCTGCCCGCCAGGGTCAGGAACAGCGCGGCGAGGAGGAGCGCTGCCCAGCGGCGTGTCACGACTGTCGCCGCCTCTTGTTGCGGCCGCCGAGCAGGAACCCGATGCCGATGCCCGCGACCAGCCCCACACCGACGATCCACCAGACGCCGAGCCCGGAGTCCTTCGCCGCGGCGTGGTCCGCCGCGCTTTTCGGGGCCTCGCTGGGGTAGGCCCCTGACGTCGGGAGGGCGGCAGGCTTCGGACCGGTCGCGTTGAGGAGCGTGACCAGGTCCTGGCCGCCGAAGTCGTTGTAGTCGAAGGTCTCCGCGTGCGCGGCGAGGATCAGCTGTGCGTACGCGGCCGGTCCGGCCTGCCGGGCCCAGGCCCCGGAGTTGGTCTCCAGCCAGCGCATGGCGTCGGCGGCCTGGTCGCCGTGGCCGGCGGTCGCGAGGGCGAGCACCGCGTCGGCCGTGTTGCCGTAGTCGGGCTGGGGTTCGGCGCCGGGGAGCGCCGACGTCAGGTGCTTGTCCTTGGCGAGGGCTTTGACGAGGTACGCGGCACCGTTCTGCGCCGCCTGCTCGGGGTCGGTGGCCTTCTTGCAGGTCGGAGCGGCGCCGGTGGGTTTGGGGGAGTCCCCGGCCAGCCCCTTGCCGAGTGCGCCCACCACCGCCGCCGCACTCGCGTCCGCGTTGGCGGCCGACTTGCCCTTCTTGTCCGGCTGGAAGGCGAAGGCGCCCGAGCCGTTCCCGGCACAGGGGAGGGCGAGTTTCAGCAGGGCGTCGTAGGGAGACCTGCCGTCCTTCACGACCTGGTCCGGCTTCTCACCCACGGCGGTCAGCGCGCCGATGACGACGGAGGTCGAGTTCGCGTCGCTGGCTCCGCCCGGGGCGTAGCCCCAGCCGCCGTCCTTGTTCTGCACGGACTTCAGCCAGGAGGCCGCCTTCCCGGTGGCGCTCCGGTGTCCGCCGAGCGCGGCGAGGGCCTGGACGGCGGCGCCCGTACTGTTCGTGTCGACCATGACCTTCGTGTCACAGGCCTTCGCCGGGTCCGCGCGGAACGGCGCGAAGGCCCCGTCCGCACACTGCTGTCCCGCCAGCCAGTCCACCGCCGTCGCCGCCGGCTTCACACCCACGGTGTCCTGCGCGAGCAGCGCCAGCGACTGGCGCCAGACGCCGTCGTACTTCGGGTCGGAGGTGCCGTACAGGCCGTCGGGTATCGACGGGGAGGGGGACGCGGCGACGGCGGGGACGGCGGCACCCAGTACGGCGGTGGCGGCGGCCAGTGCCGCGGCGCTGCGGCGGACGACATTCATGATCGGCGGGTGCCTCTCCCTGCGGGAGCGGGCAGCACGGGACACCCCGGGCGGCTCGGCTCCGTATGCCTCGACGGTGCCGCGCGCCGGCGGGTGCCGACGCACGTGAGCCGGTCACAAGCGTGCGGGGCAGTCCGGCTGACCGCCCTTGGAGGAGCGGTTTACGGGTGGGGGTACCTCCCAGGCCCTTAAGGCACTGGGGAGGGTCAGCGCCGGAATTGCGCCGGCTTCCCCCCGTACGGCGTGATGACGACCCGGCCACTGTACCGGCCCGTAGGAACACGCTGAGAGCCGCCTGTGAGGCATGGCGGCGGTAGCTTCGAGCCATGGCGAGGAGACTGCTCGGCAGGGGCCGGGTCAACGACGTGTACGAGATCGATGAGACGTGGGTGCTGCGGCGCAACCGCGAGGGGTGGGGGGACGCGCTCGCCGAGGGGACCGTGATGGAGCATGTCCGCGCGCACGGCTACCCCGTGCCCCGCGTACGGCTCTGCGACTCCACGCCGACCGAGCTGGTGATGGAGCGGCTGTCCGGGCCGACGATGCTCGAGGCGCGCCTGGCCGGTTCGCTCGGCGCCGACGAGGCCGGCGCGATCCTCGCCGATCTCCTGCGCCGCCTGCACGCCGTCCCGGCCCGCGATTCCGCCGCCGACTGCCGCGTGCTCCACCTCGACCTGCACCCGGACAACGTGATGCTGACGCCCGAGGGCCCGTACGTGATCGACTGGACCAACACGGAGGAGGGGCTCCCGGGCCTGGACTGGGGGGTCTCCGCCATGATCCTGGCGCAGGTCGCCGTCGGCGGCGCACCGCTCGCCGACAGCGCCCGCGCGATACTCACCGCTCTCCTCGCCGACCCCTCTGCCCTCACCGACGACGGCCTGACGCAGGCCCGGCGCCGACGCGCGGCCAATCCGACGATGAGCCGACGGGAGGTCGAACTCCTCGGCAAGGCAGAGGAGTTGATCCGTACGATCGCGTAGGGGCGCGCCCCCCTGCGACGGCCGCCGCGTCCACGTCGACCTGGGTCGGGCCGCCGAACGAGAGGTGAAGTACCCGGGAGGTGCGCAGCCATCGGCCGTCGACGCGACGGAAGGTGTCCTCGATGGGCCCCCGGCCGTGCGCCGAAGTACTTGCGGTACCGGCGGCGGATCACCGGCCGCGACCGCTTCACACCGCCACGTACGTCACCGGATCGCTCCCCGCCACCGCCTCCGCCCGCCCCAGCTTCACCAGCCGCCGCAGATGCGCCTCGGCCTCCGAGACCGCGATGTTCCTTGATCCGTACGGGATCTGAGCCCAGGGGCGGTTCCACTCCATGCGCTCGGCGACCTGCCAGGGAGTGAGCGGTTCGACCAGGAGGGACCGGAGGCCGGTGAGCCGCTCCTCGTGGTGGGCGAGCAACTCCCGTACGCGGGCGGGCGCGTCGGCGAAGACGTGCTGGTGCGCGGGGAGCACCTCGGCGGGGGTGAGCCGGCCGACGCGTTCGAGGGAGTCGAGATAGTCGCCGAGCGGGTCGGTGACCGTGGTGTCGTCGGGGTCCTCGTACAGGCCGATGTGCGGGGTGATCTCGGGGAGCAGGTGGTCTCCGGAGAACAGCCGCCCGTGACCCGGCAGTTGGGCCGGGTGCTCCTCCTCCAGGTGCAGGCAGACATGGCCGGGGGTGTGTCCCGGCGTCCAGATGGCGCGCAGCCAGCGGCCCGGGAGGCCGAGGAGCTCGCCGGGGACGATCTCCCGGTCCGGCAGGGCGGGGGAGAAGCCCGGCAGGGTGGTGCGGGGGGCCGCGTCGCGCAACGGCGCCACGTGTTCCTCGGGGGCGCCCGCGGCGATCAGCTTGGCCGTCATGTACGCGAACCAGCGCCCCGGCCGGGTGTCACGGGTGCGCCGCACGATCGCGGTGTCCGCGGCATGCATGGCGATCCAGGCGCCGGACGCCTCGCGCACCCTGCCGGAGAGGCCGTGGTGGTCGGGGTGGTGGTGGGTGATGACGACGCCGTGCACCTCGCCCACGGCCGTACCGCAGGCCGTCAGCCCCTCGGCGAGCGTGCCCCAGGAGGCGGGGTCGTCCCACCCCGTGTCGACCAGTACCGGCCCGCGGTCGGTGTCCACGACGTAGACCAGCGTATGGCCGAGGGGGTTGTCGGGGATGGGGACCTGGATCGACCGGACGCCTCCGCCGTGGTCGTACACCTGCGCCATGGGCTCCCCAATCACCGCGAACCGGCCACGTAGCGGCCACTATAACTAGAACGCGTTTCGATGGGAGCCCAAGTCACCTGTCCCGGGGCGCCGTCGGCGGCTCGCGCTGTGGACTCCTCCGGGGGGAACTGGTATCAGTGCCGTATCTGATGAACCGTCAGAGACAGGCGCTCCGGGGAGGCAGTCGGCCATGACCGAGCTCGTGGAACACGGACAGCTGTTCATCGGCGGGGAGTTGACCGATCCCCTCGGCAAGGACGTCATCGAGGTGATCTCGCCGCACACGGAGGAGGTCATCGGTCGGGTGCCGCACGCCTCGCGCGAGGACGTCGACCGGGCCGTCGCCGTCGCGCGCCGCGCCTTCGACGAGGGGCCCTGGCCGCGGATGACCCTCGACGAACGCATCGAGGTCGTCACCCGCATCAAGGACGCGATCGCCGTACGCCACGAGGAGATCGCCCGCATGATCTCCTGCGAGAACGGGTCGCCGTACTCCTGGAGCGTCCTCGCGCAGGCGCTCGGCGCGATGATGGTGTGGGACGCGGCGATCACGGTCGCGCGGAACTTCCCGCACGAGGAGCGGCGCGACGGCGTGCTGGGGAAGATCCTGGTGCGCCGTGAGCCGGTCGGGGTCGTGGCGGCCGTGGTCCCTTGGAACGTCCCGCAGTTCGTGGCCGCCGCCAAGCTGGCTCCCGCGCTGCTCACCGGCTGCACGGTGGTCCTCAAGCCATCGCCCGAGTCGCCGCTGGACGCGTACATCCTGGCCGACATCACCCGAGAGGCCGGGCTGCCGGAGGGCGTGCTGTCGATCCTCCCCGCGGACCGCGAGGTCAGTGAGTACCTGGTCGGGCACCCGGGGATCGACAAGGTCGCCTTCACCGGATCGGTGGCGGCGGGCAGGCGCGTGATGGAGGTCGCCTCCCGCAATCTCACCCGCGTGACACTGGAGTTGGGCGGCAAGTCGGCGGCGGTCGTCCTGCCGGACGCGGACGTGGCGACCACCGTCGCGGGCGTCGTGCCGGCGGCCTGGATGAACAACGGCCAGGCGTGCGTCGCCCAGACCCGCATCCTTCTGCCGCGCTCGCGCTACGACGAGTTCGCGGAGGCTTTCGCGGCGGCGGCGGGCGCCCTGGTCGTCGGCGACCCGCTGGACCCGGCGACCCAGGTCGGCCCCCTCGTCGCCAGGCGCCAGCAGCAGCGCAACCTCGACTACATCCGTATCGGCCAGGAGGAGGGCGCCAAGATCCTCACCGGCGGCGGCCGCCCACCGGGCCTGGACCGCGGCTGGTATGTCGAGCCGACCCTCTTCGGCGACGTCGACAACTCGATGCGGATAGCGCGGGAGGAGATCTTCGGCCCGGTGATCTGTCTGCTCCCGTACGGCGACGAGTCCGAGGCCCTGAAGATCGCGAACGACTCGGACTACGGGCTGAGCGGCAGCGTGTGGACGGCGGACGTCGAGCACGGCATCGAGGTGGCGCGGCAGGTCCGTACCGGCACGTACTCGGTGAACACCTTCAGCCTCGACATGCTCGGCCCCTTCGGCGGCTACAAGAACTCGGGCCTGGGGCGGGAGTTCGGTCCCGAGGGATACGGCGAGTACCTCGAACACAAGATGATCCATCTTCCGGCCGGCTGGGAGGGCTGAGCGGATGGGGGTACATCCCGCGCGAGCGTGTTCGAGCGTGGGGGCGGGCGACCGCTGGCAGGTCGAGGTCGATCGCTCCGTCTGCATCGGCTCCGCCCAGTGCGTCCACCGCGCGACGGGTGCCTTCCGCCTCGACTCGGCCATGCAGTCCCACCCCGTCGAGCCGGAGACCGACGCCGACGAACGCATCCTGCAGGCGGCGGAGAACTGCCCGGTGGAGGCGATCGTGATCACGCTGCTGGGGAGCGGGGAACCGGTGTTTCCGCCGGAGGAGTAGGACCGGCACCAGACCGAAAAAATCTCCCTTTCAGGGTGTTCTATCTTCCCATGGGCGTTCTATCCTGGTATTGGCCTACGGGACGAGTGAGGGAGTCCGACCGGAGTAGCCGACTTTGGCGAGACGCATCAGCATCCGCTGAGGCCGACGTCGACGGTCGGGCTGAGAGGCCGGACGGCAGCAGTCGGGCCGGACGGCGACCCCCACCACCTGATCCGGGTAATACCGGCGAAGGGAACCCGTCTCGTAGGTCTTTCGCATGCCCGTCAAGCGCATGCCCGTCAAGCAGGCGCGGAAGGCGTGGGGGCCGAGGAGCGGCTTCCCGGGCGGCCCCCGAGGAGGAGGCGCGGCGGCTGCGGGAGCAAGGGGCGGACGGCCCGGCTGTCGGGCGGAGCCCGGACGGACCGGCCGCGATCGGCCGGGACGGGGTCCCCGGGTGCGCGGCTAGGACGGCTTTCCGGTCGCCGTCGGATCCGTCAGGTCGATCAGCCGGCACACCGTCTCGATGTCGATCTTGACCTGGGCGATGGAGGCGCGGCCCGAGAGCCAGGTGATCAGCGCCGAGTGCCAGGTGTGCTCGATGACACGGACCGCGGAAAGCTGCTCGGGGGTCGGGTTCTCCAGGCCCATCGCGTCCAGGATGATCACGGTGGTCTGACGGGAGACCTGGTCCACCTCGGGCGAGACGCTCCGGTCGGCGAACGTCAGCGCGCGGACCATGGCGTCGGCGAGGTGCGGCTCGCGCTGCAGCGCGCGGAAGGCCCGCATCAGCGTCTCGGCGACCCGCTCGGCCGCCGTCTCGCCCTGCGGCGGCTTCTTCCGCAGCGTGCCGTGCATGTGCTCCAGCTGGTCCTGCATGGTGGCGACCAGCAGATGGATCTTGGACGGGAAGTAGCGGTAGAGGGTGCCGAGGGCCACCTGTGAGGACTCGGCGACCTCCCGCATCTGCACCGCGTCGAAACCGCCCCGGCTGGCCAGCTGCGCGCTCGCGTGCAGGATGCGCCGACGACGCGCCTCCTGCCGCTCCGTGAGGGGCGGGGAGGCCGGCTGCGAGGTACTTGCTTCCACCTTGGCCACCTTCGCTTGCGCAGGCATGGATCCGTCCGTGACAGTCGGTGAGGGCTGGTGATCGCACCGAGTTTGGCAGGGCGTCCGCCGTGGCGCGAATCACCTGATCCACTGCTCACCGCGCCCCTACCTGCCGGTAGATTCAGAGCCTCCTGGACGATCAAGTCTGAAACTTGTTCTAGATTAGCGTCCCGGCGTAATCTCGCGGGACAGTGCATGCAGAAGGGGGCCCAGAGTGACCGCTGAGGCCAGTCAGGCGGGTCCCCAGGAGGACCCCGCCACCGACGGCGAGCGACCGCTCCACATCGCGCTCCTCACCTATAAAGGGAACCCGTTCTGCGGCGGACAGGGCGTCTACGTCCGCCATCTCTCGCGCGAGCTGGCCCGCCTCGGCCACCGCGTCGAGGTCATCGGCTCCCAGCCCTACCCCGTCCTCGACGAGGGCGCGGAGTACGCGGACCGCCTGAGCCTGACCGAGCTGCCGAGCCTCGACCTCTACCGCTCGCCGGACCCCTTCCGCACCCCCCAGCGCGACGAGTACCGCGACTGGATCGACGCGCTGGAGGTCGCGACCATGTGGACCGGCGGCTTCCCGGAGCCGCTGACGTTCTCGTTGAGGGCTCGTCGTCATCTCCGCGCCCGGCGCGGCGAGTTCGACGTCGTACACGACAACCAGACCCTGGGATACGGGTTGCTGGGAGATGTGGGTGCCCCTCTGGTGACCACCATCCACCACCCCATCACCGTCGACCGGCAGTTGGAGCTGGACGCCGCCGAGAACTGGCAGCAGCGGTGGGGCAAACGGCGCTGGTACGCCTTCACCCGCATGCAGAAGCGCGTCGCGCGCCGCCTGCCCTCGGTCCTCACCGTCTCGGGCACCTCGCGCGCCGAGATCGTCGACCACCTCGGCGTACGGGACGACCGTATCCACGTGGTCCACATCGGCGCCGACACCGACCTCTTCTCGCCGGACCCGTCCGTGCCCGCGGTGCCCGGCCGGATCGTGACGACGTCCAGCGCGGACGTCCCGCTCAAGGGCCTGGTGTTCCTCGTCGAGGCACTGGCGAAGGTCCGCACCGAGCACCCGGCCGCCCACCTCGTCGTCGTCGGCAAGCGGCCCACCGAGGGCCCCGTCGCCCAGGCCATGGAGCGCTACGGCCTCGAAGGCGCCGTCGAGTTCGTGAAGGGCATCTCCGACGCCGAACTCGTCGACCTGGTCCGCTCGGCGGAGGTCGCCTGCGTGCCCTCCCTGTACGAGGGCTTCTCTCTCCCGGCGGCCGAGGCGATGGCCACGGGCACGCCGCTGGTCGCGACGACCGGCGGGGCGATCCCGGAGGTCGCAGGGCGGGACGGCGAGACGTGTCTGGCGGTGCCGCCTGGTGACCCGGGCGCGTTGGCGGCGGGGCTGAGCCGTCTGCTGGGTGACCCGGAGCTGCGGGTGCGGCTGGGCCGCGCCGGCCGTGAGCGGGTGCTGCGGCACTTCACCTGGGCGCGGGCCGCCGAGGGAACCGTGGCCAGGTATCGGGAGGCCATCACCGGCTCCCCGGTCCCGGAACGGAGGGCGGCCGACAAGCCGACGGCCGTGGACGAAGCCGTGGATGCCGCCGTAGATGCAGCCGTAGAAGAACTAGCCGCCCCCCACCCCGAAAGCAGGGCCACGTGCTGACCGTCGACTTCTCCCGGTTCCCGCTCGCGCCGGGCGACCGCGTCCTGGACCTCGGATGCGGGGCCGGCCGGCACGCGTTCGAGTGCTACCGGCGCGGCGCCCAGGTCGTGGCGCTCGACCAGAACGGCGAGGAGATCCGCGAGGTCGCGAAGTGGTTCGCCGCGATGAAGGAGGCCGGCGAGGCCCCGGCGGGCGCCACCGCGACGGCGATGGAGGGCGACGCCCTGGCACTGCCCTTCCCCGACGAGTCCTTCGACGTCGTGATCATCTCCGAGGTCATGGAGCACATCCCCGACGACAAGGGCGTACTCGCCGAGATGGTACGGGTGTTGAGGCCCGGCGGCCGCATCGCCATCACCGTCCCGCGCTACGGCCCCGAGAAGGTCTGCTGGGCGCTGTCCGACGCCTACCACGAGGTCGAGGGCGGCCACATCCGCATCTACAAGGCGGACGAGCTGCTCGCGAAGATCCGGGAAGCCGGTCTCAAGCCCTACGGCACCCACCACGCGCACGCACTCCACTCCCCCTACTGGTGGCTGAAGTGCGCGTTCGGCGTCGACAACGACAAGGCGCTGCCGGTGAAGGCGTACCACAAGCTGCTGGTCTGGGACATCATGAAGAAGCCGCTGGCGACCAGGGTCGCCGAACAGGCCCTCAACCCCCTGATCGGCAAGAGCTTCGTGGCCTACGCGACCAAGCCCCACCTGCCGTCGGTGGACGCCCGGTGACCACTCCCCGGACAGAACACCTCGTCCTACCCGGGGTCCTCACCGCAGAGCAGGCTGCCGCGACCGTCCGCGGCATCCTCGCCGTACAGCGGGAGGACGGCGCGATCCCGTGGTTCCGGGGACACCACCTGGACCCCTGGGACCACACCGAGGCCGCGATGGCGCTGGACGCGGCGGGCGAGCACGAGGCCGCCGAGCGGGCGTACGAGTGGCTCGCACGGCACCAGAACAAGGACGGCTCCTGGTACGCGGCCTACGCCGACGGGGACGCCGACGACATCACCGACCGCGGGCGCGAGACGAACTTCGTCGCGTACATCGCGGTGGGCGTGTGGCACCACTACCTGTCCACGGGCGACGACACATTCCTGGACCGCATGTGGCCGGCCGTCTACGCGGCCATCGAGTACGTGCTGCGGCTCCAGCAGCCCGGGGGCCAGATCGGCTGGAAGGGCGAGGAGGACGGCAGCTTCACCACCGACGCCCTGCTGACCGGCTCCTCCTCCATCCACCACGCACTGCGCTGCGCGCTCGCCGTCGCCGAACAGCGCGAAGAGCCGCAGCCGGACTGGGAGCTGGCGGTCGGCGCCCTCCGGCACGCGATCCGTCGCCACCCCGAGCGGTTCCTCGACAAGGACCGCTACTCGATGGACTGGTACTACCCGGTGCTGGGCGGCGCGTTGACCGGTGCGGAGGCCAAGTCCCGTATCGAGGAGGGCTGGGAGCGCTTCGTCGTCCCCGGACTCGGGGTGCGCTGCGTCGTCCCCAACCCGTGGGTCACCGGCGGTGAATCGGCCGAACTCGCCCTCACCCTCTGGGCGATGGGCGAGTCGGACCGCGCGCTGGACATCCTCCAGTCGATCCAGCACCTGCGGGACGCGGAAACCGGCCTGTACTGGACGGGCTACGTCTTCGAGGACCAGGCGATCTGGCCCCGGGAACTGACCACCTGGACGGCCGGCTCCCTCCTCCTCGCGGTCGCCGCGCTCGGCGGCGACGAAGCGACGTGCACGGTGTTCGGCGGGGGGCAACTGCCGAGGGGACTGGACCCGGACTGCTGCGCCTGAGGCCTCAGCGGCTCAGCAGGTCGGGCGAAGTCCGCTGCGGTCCGGTAGCGCCCTGACGGGGTGCGGGGCCGCGTCGGTCTGCGGCTCCGCCGCGGGGCGCGACCAGCCACGATCGCGCCGCAGACGATCGACAGCAGATCGTGGCACCACCAGCGGAGCGCCTAGTTGCGCGACATCCGTCCGGCGATCGCGTGGCCGACGAACAGGTAGACCACGGCTGCCAGGCCGTAGCCTGCGATCACGCGGGCCCAGGCCTTGTCGAAGGTGAACAGGTCACGCGACCAGCCGGCCAGCCAGTTGGCCGCGTTGTGGACGAACTGCACCAGGTCGTTGGCACGGTTGGCGTCCAACAGGTACATCAGGATCCACAGGCCCAGTATGAGGGCCATGATGTCGGCGACGATCGCTACGACCGCGCCGGCCCGATTGCCGCTGCTGTATCGAGACATACTCTCCGGATTGCCGCCGCGCCCTCGAACAAACCCGAACGGCTGCACGGCCACATTGCCGCGGTCGTCACCGGGCACAGGGGTACGCTCGTGCGACGTGGATGCCTTGTACCCCAGGCTGCTCATCGATGACTTCGACACCGCGGCCCACTTCTGGACCGAAGCGCTGCGCGACCTGCTCGGCATCGAGCCGGTCAAGGTACTGCCCGCCGCCGGCTACGCCAACTGGGACGTGGACGGCCAAGCCGTACTCGTGCTCTACGGGCGCAGGACCATCGCCCGGGTCATCGGCACCGGCGACCTGCCGTCGCCCGCGTCCGCGCAGGACACCGCGATGCTCGTCCTGCGCGTCGACGACGTGGACGACGCGACGCGTCGCCTCACCGACCACGGAGCGACGGTCCTCGCCGAGCCCCAGGACCGCCCGGAGTGGGGGCCGGGCCTGCGCTCCGCCCACCTGAGGACACCGGACGGCACGCTGGTGGAGCTGCAGGCGTACTGAGCTAGGAGTTCAGCTCCGCCAGCACCCGCAGCGACTCCCGGTCGGGCGAGAGGGCCAGCAGATCCGTCACCGGTCCCTTCCGCCACGACTCCAGCCGCTCGGCGATCCGTTCACGCGGCCCGACGAGGGAGATCTCGTCCGCGAAGGCATCGGGAACGGCGCGCACGGCCTCCTCGCGCCGCCCGGCCAGAAACAGCTCCTGAATCCGCCGGGCCTCCTCCTCGTACCCCATCCTCGCCATCAGATCGGCGTGGAAGTTGCGGGCCGCGTGCCCCATGCCGCCGATGTAGAACCCGAGCATGGCCTTCACGGGCAACAGGCCTCCGGCCACGTCGTCGCAGACCTGGACGCGGGTCATGGGGGCGACGAGGAAGCCCGGGGGAAGTTGTTGGAGCGCCGGTCCGTAGACGTCGGGCCGCGTGGGCGACCAGTACAGGGGAAGCCAGCCGTCGGCGATACGGGCCGTCTGCGCGACGTTCTTCGGGCCCTCGGCGCCGAGAAGGATGGGAAGCCCGGGACGGAGGGGGTGCGTGATGGACTTCAGGGGCTTCCCGAGGCCGGTGCCGTCCGCGCCGCCGTACGGATGGGAGTGGAACCGCCCGTCGAGCACGACCGGCGCCTCCCGCCGCAGCACCTGCCGTACGACATCGACGTACTCCCGCGTCGCGGTCAGCGGCGACTTCGGGAACGGCCGCCCGTACCACCCCTCCACCACCTGCGGCCCCGACAGACCCAGCCCGAGCAGCATGCGTCCGCCGGAGAGGTGGTCGAGAGTGAGGGCGTGCATGGCGGTGGTGGTCGGCGACCGGGCGGCCATCTGCGCAACTGCCGTACCCAGCTTGATGGTTGACGTCCGAGCCGCGATCCAGGTCAGCGGGGTGAACACATCCGACCCCCACGACTCGGCGGTCCACACGGAGTCGTACCCGAGCCGCTCGGCCTCCTGCGCGAGCGATACGTGATCGGGGGAGGGGCCGCGGCCCCAGTAGCCGAGGGCGAGACCGAGTCGCATGACGCCTCCACAGATGCCCAGATATCTGACGGTCAGTCAGTTACGAAGCTGCGGGCTGCGACTGTACGACAACGGCCCCCCACCCGGAAGGGCGAGGGGCCGTGTACGGCTTCGGTGGGCGGGGTCAGCCGCGCTGGATCCCGGAGGTGTCCTGCAGCACGCCGCGACGGCCGTCCTGCGTCTGGGCGACCAGGGCCGGACCGCGCTGCTCGACGGCCAGGTACCAGGTGCCCGGCGCGAGTTCGGCGATCGGCGTGGGCGAACCGTCCTCCGCGAACAGCGGCCGCGGCACCGGAACGGCGAACCAGAACGGCGAGAAGTCCCCGGCGGGCGGCTGCGGAGCCGACGGCTGCTGTGCCTGCTGCGACTGGGCGCCATAGGGCTGCCCCGGCTGCGGCTGCCCGCCGTAGGGCGGCTGCTGGGCTCCCGGGTAGCCGTAACCGCCCGGCTGGGGCTGGGCGCCGTACGGCTGAGGAGTCTGCGGCTTGGGGGCGGGGATGAGGGCGGCCTGGAGGGCGGGGACGAGGGGAGTGGCGATTGCGCCCCCGGCGAGGAGGAGGGCGGCGATGAGGCCGAGGATGAGGCCCGAGCCTGCGCTGATGCTTGAGTTGTCGCCCGCTCCCAGCGGGTCGAGGATGGTCCAGAACGAGGTCCACGCGGCGAAGATGGTCAGCGCGACGCCGAGCGGGCCGAGTTCGAGTCCGGCGACCTTGGGCGGCTGCGGGAGTGCCCGGGCGACGACGATCAGGACCGCGCCGATGATGCCACCGACGTACATGCTCATCGCCAGGCCGAGGTTGTCCCAGGCGTTGGGGATGGCGCTGCTCGAGGCACCGTCGATGGAGAATGAGCTGAGAAACGACGCGATGAACAGCAACACCGCTGCCCCGATCACCACGCCGTCGCCTCGTGTGAGGGAGCGGATATTCACTTCAGTCGGTCCTTCGTAAGTCGTCTCGTCGTCGGTAGACCCTATCGTCCGTCCGGTCGACGTGTCCGCCGGGATCAGCCCGCTGATCACGAACCGTGCAGGAAACTCACGATTCCCTCAGAGATTCCTTGCGCGGCCTTCTGTCGCCACGCACCGCTGGTGAGCAGTGCCGCGTCCTTGCTATCGCGCATGTTCCCGCATTCGATGAACACCTTGGGAACCGTTGACAGATTGAGACCGCCGAGGTCCTTACGTGTGACCAGGCCGTGGCCGTCGCCGATGTAGTTGGCGGGCGGTTCGTCCGTGACGCGGACGAAGTAGCCCGCGATGCGCTCGCCGAGGTCGGCGGAGGAGGCGACGATGGGCCGGGTGTCGGCGGCGCCCGCGTGGACGGAGCCGGGAAGGATGACGTGGAAGCCGCGGTTGCCGGCCGCGGAGCCGTCCGCGTGAATGGAGATCGCTGCGTCGGCGTGGGCCGCGTTGCCGATCTGCGCCCGCTGGTCCACGCAGGGCCCCCAGGCGGGGGAGTTGCCGTCGTGGGTCAGCTTCACCGTGGCGCCCTGCTTCTCCAGCAGGGCCTTCAGGCGGTGGGACACGTCCAGGGTGAACTGGGCTTCCGTGTAGCCCGAGTTGGTGGACGTGCCCGTCGTGTCGCACTCCTTCTGGTTCGTGCCGATGTCCACCTTGCGGGCGATCTCGGTGGCGTGCTGGAAGTTGCCGGGGTTGTGGCCCGGGTCGATGACGACGACCTTGCCCTTGAGGGGGCCGGAGGCGGCGGGGGCCGATGAGGTGGGGGAGGCGGGGGTGGGCGCCGGACTGCTCGGGTTCTTGTCGTCGCCGGCAGAGGTGGAGGCGGGTGCGCTGGACGTCGCCGTAGAGGACACCCGTACGGTCGCCTGTCCCGCCCCGCCGCCGTCGCCCCCGCTCCCGCCCACGGCCTCGTACACGAGCCACCCGAGCAACGCGCCCGGCACGAGCGCGGCGACCGCCACGGTCAGGGGGCTGCGGCGGGGACGGCGGGGCTGGGGAGGATCGAAGTCCGGGCCTACGTACGACACGGCTGCCACCCTACGGGGCGTCCGTCCGATCCGCAGGGCTCCCGAGTTCGTCGACCTTGCCGGAGGCGAGGCGTGAGGGGTGTTTCCTTCGACCCGGACGCGTGGGAGGACTTCCTGCACCGGCTTGCCGCCGACCGCAGAACGGCCCGGAGGATCACGCGGTTGATCGCGAGATCCAGCGCACCCCGTTCGAAGGGATCGGCAAGCCGGAGCCGCTGAAAGGCGAGTTGTCCGGCTGCTGGTCTCGGCGGATCGACGACGAACACCGTCTCGTGTACCGGGCGGGCGACAAGGAAGTGAAGATCCTCGAAGCCCGCTACCACTACAGCTGGGACCGGGGCCGGCGGGGGCGCATCCCGGCACCCGTTCGCCGCAGTACGCGCAACGAACCGGCCACCGAGATCTCCGTGAACGCGCCGGACTCCAGGGCCCGCAGGTAGACGCGGTACGGGGCCTGCCCGGTGAACTCGTCCTTCGGGTCCGGGAAGACGTCGTGGATGAGGAGCAGGCCGCCTTCGGCCACATGGGGGGCCCAGCCCTCGTAGTCGGCGCCGGCGTGCTCGTCGGTGTGGCCGCCGTCGATGAAGACCAGGCCGAGGGGCGAGTTCCAGAAGGCGGCGATCTGCGGCGAGCGGCCGACCAGCGCCACCACGTGCTCCTCCAGCCCCGCGCGGTGCAGGGTGCGGCGGAACGTCGGCAGCGTGTCCATCAGGCCGATCTCCGGGTCGACCGTCTCCGGGTCGTGGTACTCCCAGCCCGGCTGCTGCTCCTCGCTGCCGCGGTGGTGGTCGAGGGTCAGCGCGGTGACACCGGTCTCGCGGGCCGCGTCGGCGAGGAGGATCGCGGAACGGCCACAGTAAGTGCCGACCTCCAGCAGAGGCAGTCCGAGGCCGCCCGCCTCGACTGCGGCCGCGTAGAGCGCCAGCCCCTCGTCGACGGGCATGAACCCCTTGGCGGCCTCGAACGCAGCCAGGATTTCCGGCTTGGGTGCCGCGGCCATGGGGTTCCTCCCGGTCGTAGGTATGTCTGCGGCCCCCATGCTGCCGCACCCCCGGCCGACGGATTCGACAGGGGGTGCGGCACGGCTTCCAGCCTTCAGGGGCCCGGGGAACTGCGCGACCAGCCACAACGGCGAGTGAACCGCAGAACAACAGACCAGCCGAGTTCTATGCGCTCACGGTCTCGCCGGGCAACGACAGATCCAGGTCCACCGCAGCCTCCCCGGGGTGCGTAGCCGACGAGGCAAGCGGCCCATGCCCCACAGCCCGTGCGGCCAGCACATACGCCCCCTCGGCCGGCACGGCCAGCACATAACTCCCGTCCTCGTCGGAGACCGCCGCCCCGGCCTGGCGGCCACGCCGGTCGATGAGGGTGACCTTCGCACGGGCCACCGGAACACCGTCGGCACCGAACACCCGGCCACGGAAACCGCGCAGCACCTCCTCCGCCCGCTCCACGACGGCGTCGTCCTCCTCGCTGCTCGCACGCAGCTGCGGCGCGCGGTTCGGCTTCGGCAGGAACAGGGCCATCAGCAGACCGACGGCGACGGCTGCCGTGGCGATCAGGAAGGAGACGCGGAAGCCGTGCATGGTCGGTATCTCGACGCCGCCGACGTTGTTCGCGGTGTTCGCCAGGACCATGCCGATGACGGCGCTCGACACGGACGTACCGATGGAACGCATCAGCGTGTTGAGGCCGTTCGCCGCCCCCGTCTCGGAGGCCGGGACCGCGCCCACGATCAGCGCGGGGAGGGACGAGTACGCGAGACCGATGCCCGCGCCGAGCACCACCGCGATGACCAGGCTCTGCCACGCCGCGCTCATCAGGCCGAGACCGGCGCCGTAGCCGATGGCGATGATCAGCATGCCGAGGATCAGGGTGACCTTGGGGCCGTACTTCGCGGACAGACGGGCGTAGACCGGCGCCGTGAACATCATCGTCAGGCCCAGCGGAGCCACCAGCAGGCCCGCGACGACCATCGACTGGCCGAGGCCGTAACCGGTCGCCTTCGGGAGCTGGAGCAGCTGGGGAAGGACGAGCGAGACGACGTAGAAGGAGACACCGACCATGATCGAGGCGAGGTTGGTGAAGAGGACGGCCGGGCGGGCCGTGGTGCGCAGGTCCACCAGCGGGGCCTTCACGCGCAGCTCCATCACGCCCCACAGGACGAGGATGACGGCGGACGCGGCGAACAGGCCGAGTGTGGTGCCGGAGGTCCAGCCCCAGTCGCTGCCCTTGGTGATCGGCAGCAGGAAGAGGACGAGACCGGCGGAGAGGCCGAGTGCGCCCAGGACGTCGAAGGAGCCCTCGGCGCGCATCGGGGACTCCGGTACGACGAGGAGGGTGAGGAGGATCGAGAGGGCGCCGAGGCCCGCGGCGCCGTAGAAGAGGGCGTGCCAGTCGGCGTGCTGGGCGATCAGGGCCGCGAGCGGCAGGGCGAGGCCGCCGCCGACGCCTATGGAGGAGCTCATCAGGGCCATCGCCGAGCCGAGCTTCTCGCGGGGCAGCATGTCGCGCATCAGGCCGATGCCGAGCGGGATGGCGCCCATCGCGAAGCCCTGGAGCGTACGGCCGGCGATCATCGTGAGCAGTTGGCTGGTGAGGGCGCTGACCAGGGCGCCGACCACCATCACGGCGAGGCTCAGGATCAGCATGCGCCGCTTGCCGTAGAGGTCGCCGAGGCGGCCCATGATCGGCGTGGCCACGGCACCCGAGAGCAGTGTCGAGGTCAGGACCCAGGTGGCGTTGCTGGGTGCGGTGCCGAGCAGCTGCGGCAGGTCCTTGATGACCGGGACGAGCAGGGTCTGCATCACCGCGACGACGATGCCCGCGAAGGCGAGCACCGGGACCACGGCCCCGCTCGCCCGCCGGGCGGGCTGTTCGGTCGTTGTGTGCGTCATTGAGTGAGGCCTCCAGGCCGTACGAGACGAAGAGCTGTGCGAGATAAGTGGTGGGTAAACCTCGTATGCACAGGCAACTATTCCGTTGCTTCGGGTCTCTAATGAATTCTTGACCCGGCCATGGGGATCTGATCATCCGTCAGGTCTGGCAGGTTGGTGGAACATGTTCTAGTCTCGCGCGCCATGAAGGCATACAGCACAAGGCATACCGCGCCATGAAGGCTTACGTCGTCGGGGTCGGGATGACCCGTTTCGAGAAGCCCGAGAGCCGTGACTGGCAGTACTGGGACATGGTGCGGGAGGCCGGTGGTGCCGCCCTGGCCGACGCGGGGATCTCCTACGGCGAGGTGGAACAGGTTCCCGTCGGCTACTGCTTCCAGCCCTCGACGGCCGGGCAGCGCGCCGCGTATGAGCTCGGTCTCACCGGCGTGCCCGTCTACAACGTCAACAACAACTGCGCGACCGGCTCGACCGCACTGATGCTGGCCCGGCAGCTGGTGGAGGGCGGGGCCGCCGACTGCGTACTGGCGCTGGGCTTCGAGAAGATGAAGAGGGGGGCGCTGGGGGGTGGGGCCGACAGTGGGGCCCGCGGCGGAGCCGCCGATGATTGGGGCTCCACGTCCCCTGTTGCGCGGCACTACGGCGTCATGGCCGCCCGTCACGGCTTCGAGATGACCCCGCCCACCGCCCAGATCTTCGGCGACGCGGCCCGTGAGCACATGGAGCGGTACGGCACGACCGAGGCGCAGCTCGCGGCCGTCGCCGCCAAGAACCACCGGCACTCGGCGCACAACCCCCACGCGCAGTTCCGGGACGTGTACGAGGTCGACGACATCCTCGCCGCGCGTACGGTCCACCGGCCGCTGACCAAGCTGCAGTGCTCGCCGACCTCGGACGGCGCAGCGGCCGCGGTGGTGGTCTCGGAACGGTTCGTGGAGCGGCGGGAGCTGGGCGGCAAGGCGGTCGAGATCGTGGCGCAGGCGATGACGACCGACACGGAGGAGTCCTTCGCGTCCGGGTCGTGCATCGACGTCGTGGGGCAGCCGATGTCGCGGGAGGCGGCCCGGCAGGTGTACGAGCGGTCCGGGCTCGGGATCGGTGACGTGGACGTCGTGGAACTGCACGACTGCTTCTCCGTCAACGAGCTGCTGACGTACGAGGCGCTCGGGATGTGCGGGGAGGGGGAGTCCGGGAAGCTCGTCGAGTCGGGGGCGACGACGTACGGGGGACGGTGGGTGGTGAACCCGTCCGGTGGGCTGATCTCCAAGGGGCATCCGTTGGGGGCGACCGGGATCGCCCAAGTGGCCGAGCTGGTGTGGCAGTTGAGGGGAGAGGCGGGCGAGCGTCAGGTGCCGGGCGCGCAGGTCGGGCTCGCGCACAACATCGGGCTGGGAGGGGCGGCGGTGGTGACGCTCGTACGGGCGGTGTAGGTCCTGAGGAGGAGGACCCCCTGCGGCGAAATCCCGATGCAAGGGGCGTAGCCCGGTTGAGAGCATGACAGGCATGCTGGAAGCCGCTGACGTCACCCGGAGTTCGACCCGCCGTAGCGCCCCTCCCACCTGGCTGGTCGTGGCGCTCGCCTGCGCCGGGCAGTTCCTGGTGGTCCTCGATGTGTCGGTCGTCAACGTGGCGCTGCCGTCGATGCGGGCCGACCTGGGGCTCAGCCCGCAGGGGCTGCAGTGGGTGGTGAACGCGTACGCGATCGCCTTCGCCGGGTTCATGCTGCTCGGCGGGCGGGCCGGGGACCTGTACGGGCGCAAGCGGATGTTCCTGGTGGGGCTCGCCCTGTTCACGGCGGCCTCGCTGGGCGGCGGACTCGCCCAGGAGGGCGATCAGCTGCTGGTCGCGCGGGCCGTGCAGGGGCTGGGGGCAGCGGTGCTCGCGCCATCGACCCTGACCATCCTCACGTCTGCCGTCCCGGAGGGGGCGGCCCGCGCGCGGGCGATCGCGACCTGGACCGCGGTGGGTGCCGGTGGGGGAGCCGCGGGTGGGCTGGTCGGCGGGGCGCTCGTGGACGGGCTGTCGTGGCGGTGGGTACTGCTGATCAACGTGCCGATCGGGGCGCTGGTGCTGGCCGGCTCGATGCGGTGGCTGGTGGAGAGCCGCAACGGCGACGGGCGGCGGCTCGATCTGCCGGGTGCGCTGCTGGTGACGGCGGGGCTCGGGACGCTGGCGTACGGGATCTCGCAGACGGAGGCGGAGGGGTGGACGGCGGCGGCCACGGTCGTGCCGCTGACCGCCGGGCTTGCGCTGATCGCGCTGTTCCTCGCCGTGGAGGCGCGTACGACGGCGCCGTTGATGCCGCTCGGGCTGTTCCGGGTGCGGGCCGTGTCGTCGGCGAACGCGGCGATGTTCGTGAACGGGTCCGCGATGTTCTGCATGTGGTTCTTCATGACGTTGTACGCGCAGAACGTGCTCGGCTACACACCCTTCGAGGCCGGGCTGGCGTTGGTGCCGAGCTCCCTGGCGGTGCTGCTCGGGTCCAAGTCGGCGCCCCGTTTCCTGCCGGTGTTCGGGGCGCGGAACGTGGCCGTGCTCGGGACGGTCCTGGCGGCGGTGGGCTTCGGCTGGCAGTCGATGATGACGCCCGAGGGCAACTATCTGACGGAGATCATGTTCCCGGGGATCCTGATGATGCTGGGGGCGGGTCTCACGGCGACCCCGCTCGCCGCGCTGGCGACCTCGGGGGCGGCTCCGGGGGAGGCCGGACTGGTGTCGGGGCTGGTCAACACCTCGCGCACGATGGGTGGTTCGCTGGGGCTCGCGGTGATGTCGACGATCGCCGCGACGCGGACGGCGGGCAGCGGTGCTCCGGGGGCGCTCACGGAGGGGTACGCGCTGGTGTTCCGGACGGGCACCGGGGTGCTGCTCGCGGGGGCGGTGCTGATGCTGGTGTGGCTGCCACGCGGACTCTCCGCGAAGTCCGCGAAGTCCGCGAAGTCCGCGCGGTCGGCGAAGTCGTCGGGGAACTGAGGCAACGATCCGGGGTGCCCATGGACTCCTTTAGACATCTAGGAGGTGCCCATGGGGGATCGCAAGGAAGCTCGGGACAAGGAGTTCCAGAGCTTTGTCACCGGCCGCTGGCCGCGACTGCTGCGCACGGCATTTCTCCTCACGGGGGAACAGCACGCCGCGGAGGACCTGGTCCAGTCGACGCTGGAGCAGGTCTACGTGGCCTGGCGCCGAGTCGGCTCGGCGGACGACCCGGAGGCGTATGTACGGCGCGTGATGATCAACGCGCACGCGCGCAAACACCGCAGAAAACTGAGGGAGTTCCTGGCGCCGAAGGACGACTCGGGACTGGTGCGCGAGGTCGCCGACGCGGGTGACCGCATCGCCCAGGCCGACGACCGGGGTGTCTTGCTGAAGGCGCTCGCCCAACTGCCGGTGCGGCAGCGGGAGGCGGTGGTCCTGCGGTACTGGGAGGACCTCACCGAGTCACAGACAGCGGAGGCGATGGGCTGTTCCGTCGGCGCGGTGAAGAGCAACGCGGCCAAGGGGATCGCGAAACTTCGCGCCATACCGGGACTGGCGGACGTGGTGACGAGTGGGGGAGGGCGTAAGTGATGAGCGCGGACCGGGAGACGAACCACGACATGACGAACACCGACATCACCCTGCTGCTCGCCGAGGCCGCGGACGGGGTCGAGATCGGTATAGCCCCCACCCAGGCGGTGATCCGCGGTGGCCGGCGGCGCAGGGCCCGGCGCTGGGCGGTGGCCACGGCGGCGGCACTGGCGATCGTCGGGACAACGGGGACGGTGGCGCTTGCGGGGCTGCCGGGGGGCGGGGACGGGCATCGGGGGGCGCCGGTGGCCACGCGGCCGACGGCCGCGGCGCCGGGGCTCGACCGGCCGCAGCGGACGATGCTGGCCAGTGGGACCGAGGGCGGCAAGGACTGGGAGGTCTCTGTCGACGTGTGGGCCGCGCCGCGCAATGCGGCGGAAGCGCAGACCCAGTTGGCGGTCATGACCCAGTACGGGGAATTCCCCGGGGACGTCCGCAACGCTTCCGACCTGATCGGAAAGAGCGCCTACTTCGTGTACAGGAGCTACGGGGACAACCGGTCGGTGGTGATGTACAGCACTCTTCCCGAGGGGAGCAGCCAGAAGCACACGGACGTGGAAGCCGGCTCGACCCGGTTGGAACCCGCCTCCGGGGGACCCGTGCGCCTCGTGATCGGCCGGGTCGCCAAGACCGCCCAGGAGGTCACGTGCACCTGGAAGGACGGCACGAGCACCAAACTGCACAGGATTACGTCGCCGAACTCCTACGGCGACAACGTCCTTCCGCAGGGCATCCGCTCCGCCGACGGCTCCCCGGACAACTGGTTCGTGTGCCTGGCGCCGAAGAGCACGGGCTTCAAGTCGGTGTTCGTGACGAAGTAGATGGAGCGAACGAAGCAGGGGTGACGGTCAGAGCCACCCCTGCTGACGAGCCTCCCGCATTGCCTCCATGCGGTTGCGGGTGCCCGTCTTGCCGATGGCGGACGAGAGGTAGTTGCGGACCGTCGACTCGGACAGGTGCAGCTTCGCGGCGATGTCCGCGACCGTCGCACCGTCCACGGACGCCTTGAGGACGTCGCACTCGCGGGCGGTGAGCGGGCTGGGGCCGGCGCTGAGTGCGGCGGCGGCGAGCGCGGGGTCGATCACGGTCTCGCCGGTCAGCACCCGGCGGATCGAGGCGGCCAACTCCTCGACGGGACCGTCCTTCACGAGGAAGCCGGCCGCTCCGGCCTCCATCGCGCGCCGCAGATAGCCGGGCCGCCCGAACGTGGTGAGGATCAGTACCCGGCAGTCCGGGACCTGCTCGCGCAGCTCGGCCGCCGCGTCCAGGCCGCTCATGCCCGGCAGTTCGATGTCGAGCAGGGCCACGTCGGGCCGGTGGGTCAGCGCGGCGTCCACGATCGCGTCGCCCGCCGCGACCTGGGCTACGACCTCCAGGTCCTCCTCCAGACCCAGCAGCAGGGCGAGCGCGCCCCGCATCATTCCCTGGTCCTCGGCGAGCAGGACCCGCACGCTCTTCGACGGCCGGTGATCCCGGGGCATCTCGTTCACGATCCAAGGGTAGGGCGCGGACGGCGCCGGAGTCCGATTAAAGGCTCGTCCAAAGACTTGTCATTGTTCCGTTCCGCGAGTCTTGACGGCCTCCGGGTTCGGCCCAACAATCGCGTCTGCATTGGGAGTTCGCCTTTGCAATTCCTGTGTCTGCACCCCCATCCGCAATTGTTCGGCATTTCGATCGCTGAAACAGTTTCCCCATTTCAGTCGAACGTTGTTCGGTATGCCGGACGTGAAGGAGGCTCCATCTTGTTCTCCGGACTCAGTACCGCGACGTTCTCCAGACTCAGAACCGCGACTCTGGCCGCGCTCTCCGCGCTGGTCACGGTCCTGGCGCTCGCCGTCGGTGTGCCGCAGGCGCAGGCGGCGGGCTCGCTGCCCTGCGACATCTACGCCGCCGCGGGCACCCCCTGCGTCGCCGCGCACAGCCTCGCCAGGGCGCTCTACTCGTCGTACAACGGCTCGCTCTACCAGGTGCAGCGGGCCTCGGACGGTGCCACCGCGAACATCGGGCTGCTGGCCGCCGGGGGGTACGCCAACGCGGCCGCCCAGGACTCCTTCTGTTCCGGCACCACCTGCATCATCACCAAGATCTACGACCAGTCCTCGCGTCACAACGACCTGACGGTCGAGGGAGCCGGCGGGGCCGGCGCGGCCGATGTCGGCGCGCCCGCCGACGCCCTGCCGGTGACCGTCGGCGGGCACCAGGTCTACGGCCTGGAGATCTCGGCCGGGATGGGCTACCGGGACAACGCCACCTCCGGCGTCGCCGTCAACGGGCAGGCCGAGGGGATGTACATGGTGACCTCCGGCACCCATGTGAACGGCAGGTGCTGTTTCGACTACGGCAACGCCGAGACGAACAACAAGGACACCGGCAACGGTCACATGGACGCCATCAACTTCGGCACCGAGTGCTGGTTCTCCCCGTGCTACGGCGGCGGCCCCTGGGTGCAGGCCGACCTGGAGAACGGCCTCTTCCAGTCGGACTCCGGCTACAGCAAGAACACCTCGAACACCGGCACCGGGCCGATGCCCTTCGTGACGGCTTTGCTGAAGAACAACGGTCAGAACCATTTCGCGCTGAAGTACGGCAACGCGCAATCCGGCAGCCTCACCACCACCTATTCCGGCGGTGAACCCACCACCAGCGGCTACTCGCCCATGCACCAGGAGGGCGCGATCGTCCTCGGCACCGGCGGCGACAACAGCAACGGCTCCATCGGGTCCTTCTTCGAAGGCGTCATGACCTCCGGCATCCCGACGGACGCCGCCGACAACTCGGTGCAGGCGAACATCGTCTCCGTCGGCTACGGCGGCTCGACCGGCTCCACCGGCTCGCTGACCCCGGGTTCGGAGATCTCCCTGCGCGCGACGACCTCGTGCTGCACGGGCGACTACATCCGCCACCAGAACAACGCGGCCGTCATCTCCCCGATCACCTCCAGCAGTTCGACGCTCGACAAGAACGACGCCACCTGGATCGTCCGCCGCGGCCTGGCGAGCAGCTCCTGTGTCTCCTTCGAGTCGCGCAACTACCCGGGCGACTTCCTGCGCCACTACGACTTCCAGCTGCTGCGCCAACCCATGGACGGCACCGCGCAGTTCAGATCCGACGCCACCTTCTGCCCCACGGCCGGCAAGAGCGGCACCGGGACCTCGTTCGCCTCGTACAACTACCCGGCCAAGTTCCTCCGCCACTACGACCTCAACGTCTACATAGCGAGCAACGGCGGCTCCAACACCTGGGACAGCGCCACGTCCTGGACCGACGACGTGAGCTGGGTCGTCAGTACGCCCTGGGCGCCGTAGCCGCCGCGGGTTCGGACGCGTCGTCGGCCTCCACGGGGAGCTCGGCGGTGACCGTGAAACCGCCTCGCGGTGACGGGCCGGCCCGCAAGGCGCCGCCGGCCGCCGCGAGGCGCTCCGTCAGTCCCTTGAGCCCGGTACCGCCGATGCCCGGCAAGGACGGGGAGGGGGCCGTGGGGGGCGGGCCCTCCCCGTTGTCGGCGATCGTGAGGCTGACGCGCTCGGACGTGCTCTGCACGGTGATCTCGCAGCGCGTGGCGCCGGCGTGCCGCACGACGTTGGTGACCGCTTCCCGCACCACCCACCCCAGCAGCGCCTCGGTCTGCGGGGCGAGGGGCGCGCCCGAGCGGAGGACCACCGGTTCGACGGCCGCCGCGGACAGGGCCGAGCGGGCCCGGTCCAGTTCGGTGGCGAGGCTGCCCTCGCGGTAGCCGGTCACGGCCTCGCGGATCTCCGTCAGTGCCTGGCGGCCGACGGACTCGATGTCGCCGATCTGGGTGAGCGCGGCGTCCAGGTTCCCCGGGGCCAGCCGCCGGGCCGCCTCCGACTTCACCACGATCACCGACAGGGTGTGCCCGAGCAGATCGTGCAGGTCGCGGGAGAAGCGCAGGCGTTCCTTCTCGACCGCCTGGTGCGCCAGCTTCTCGCGGGCCGCCTGCAGTTCCCGTACCGCCTCGGACAGGGAGAGGATCGCGGCGGTGATCATCGTCGACAGGAAGGTGCCGTAGGCGATGGTCACGGCGTCCGACCCGTCGCGGTACACGGAGACGGCACCGGCGAACGCGGCGAGCAGGATCCCCGTCCGGCCCAGCCACGGCCCGCGCAGGACCGCGCCCGTGGCGAGGCCGAGCAGCGGGAAGAACATCAGCCAGTTGCCCCCGTAGCCGAGGGCCAGAGCGGTGGTCAGCAGGGCCATCAGCAGCAGTGCGACCCGGGTGGACCGCTCCTCGCGCCTGCGCCGGTCGAAGCAGCGGAACGTCACGTAGATGTAGAGGGAGTTGAAGGCCAGCAGGCCGAGGCCACCGAACCACGGGTTGGCGGTCTTGCCCTGGATGACGTTGGAGAACGCTCCCATACCCATCAGCAGCCAGGGCAGCAGCCCGAAGCCGGTCGGCGGCGGGCCCGGGTGCTCGGGCAGCTTCCCGGTCCTGCGTGCGTCCTTCTGCGCGGCCCTGAACGCCGCCACGTCCGCCCTCCACCGGGCCCGCGCCGCCCGCCAGTGGCTCACCTGACAGGCGACCCCTCGTATCCAGAACATGTCTCCGCTCCCCCGTTCAGGCGGTCCGTCCGGACCGCCGGTACGACAGCACAGCGTACGAACCGAAGGCCAGCAGCCAGAGGGTCAGCACCGTGATCGCGCCGAGGGCCGGGGCGCGGCCCTCCGCCGCCGAGGTGCCCAGCTGGGCGAAACGGTAGGTGGGTGTGTACGCCGACAGGGCGCGCAGCCAGTGCGGGAAGAGGGTGACCGGGAACCACAGGCCGCCGAGGACCGCGAGGCCCAGGTTGCACGCCATGTTCGTCACGCCGGTGGTCTGACCGGTCAGCCGGTAGCCGTTGCCCAGGCCCAGCAGGGTGAAGGGCAGCGAGCCCAGCCACAGCAGCCCCGCGACCGCCGCCCACTGCCAGGCAGCCAGCCGTACGCCGTTGACCAGGCCGCCCGCGGCGAGCACCGCGAGGATGGCCGGCAGCACCGTCACCGAGCCGGTCAGCGTCCGGCCGACGACGACCTGGCGCGGGGTCATCGGGGTCACGCGCAACTGCCGCAGCCAGCCGATCGCCCGGTCCTCGGCGACCCCGCCTCCTGTGTTGAGGGCGCAGCCGACGGCGCCGTATCCCGCCATGCCGACCATCGCGCCGGTCTTCCAACTCCCGTCGTCCGCGCCGAGGTTGGTGAACAGCAGATACATCAGCACCGGCATCGCGATCCCGCCGATCACAAAACCCGCGTCGCGCAGGGTCCGGCGCACTTCGAGCCGCAGATAGTCCAGCATCACGCCGCCTCCGTCACACGCGCGGTCAGGGCCAGGAACGCGTCGTCGAGCGAGGCGGGCGCGACCTCCAGGCCGCGTATCGCGCCCAGTTCCGCCAGTGCGACCACCGTCGCGTCCGGGTCGTCGGTGCGCAACCGTGCCCGCTCGCCGCGCACCTCCACCGACCGCACACCGGGCAGCCGCTCCAGGCCCTCCGTACCCCGCCCCGCGAGGTCGATGGCGACCAGGCTGCCGCCCACCGACCGCTTGAGCTGCTCGCCGGTGCCGTCCGCGACGATCCGGCCCCGGTCGATGACGAGGATGCGGTCGGCATGGGCGTCCGCCTCCTCCAGATGGTGGGTGGAGAACAGCACGGTGCGGCCGAGACGGGCGTACGAGCGCATCGACGCCCAGAAGGCGTGCCGCGCCTCCACGTCCAGGGCGGCGGTCGGCTCGTCCAGCACGATCACCGAGGGGTTCCCGGCGAGCGCCACGGCGAACCGCACGCGCTGCGTCTGGCCGCCGGACAGCCGGTCCACCCGGCGCTCCGCCAGTTCGGTGATCCCGGCCAGCCGCAGGGCACGCGCGACGGGCATCGGATCGGGGTAGCGGCGGGCCACGAAGGACACCAGTTCCCGCACGGTGACCCGGGGCACCGCGCGTCCCTCCTGCAGCATGGCGCCGACCCGCCCGGCGCGCACCGCCTGCTCCGGGGGCGCGCCGAACAGCCGCACCGTGCCCTCGTCGGGCTCGTTCAGGCCGAGCAGCAGCGAGATCGTCGTCGACTTGCCGGCGCCGTTGCGGCCGAGCAGCGCCACGGTTTCGCCCGGCTGGATCCGCAGGTCCACGCCTTGCAGCGCGCGCACGCCGCCGAAGGTCTTGACCGCCCCCGTGAAGGACACGGCGGGGAGCGCCCCGGCCGTCGTCCCAGTCGTTTTCGTCATGACTACGAAGCTACGGAGACGGAGTGCCCGCCCGGCAGATGCGCTTGTACGGACTCCGGCAGGACAAATGTCACGGCCCGGGTCCGAACCATATCTGACATGCCGTCAGAAGCCTTCACAAGTGCCGGGCGCTGGGCTATACAGAGGGCGCCGGACTGGAACGCGTTCTAGATCGGCACTCGTGACGACCTCGGTCGCGGCCGACGGTGCGGACGGCCGCGCCGAGGTCTTGAACCATCCGAGCCACCAGGAGCCGTATGCCCATCGACGCAGCGAAGGCCCTCGCCGCCGAACCCCGTTCCGGCGAGATCACCTGGGACCGCAAGGACGTCCAGCTCTACCACCTGGGCATCGGGGCAGGCATCCCGGCGACCGATCCCGACGAGCTGCGCTACACCCTGGAGTCCCGGCTGCACGTCCTGCCGAGCTTCGCCACCGTCGCGGGCAACGGCTCGCCCGGAGTGATCAGCGGCCTGTCCATGCCCGGCGTCGACGTCGACCTGGCCTGCGTCCTGCACGGCGGCCAGTCCCTCACCCTGCACCGCCCGATCCCCGTCGAGGGTACGGCGACCGCCACCGGCCGTATCGCCGCCGTGCACGACAAGGGCAAGGCGGCCGTCCTCGTCATGCGCACCGAGGTGGCCGACGCCGACGGCCCGCTGTGGACCAACGACGCCCAGATCTTCGTCCGCGGAGAGGGCGGCTGGGGCGGCGACCGAGGCCCCTCCGTCCGACTGGACCCGCCCACCGGCGACCCCGACCGCACCGTCGAGCGCCCGATCCGCGAGGACCAGGCCCTGCTCTACCGCCTCTCCGGCGACTGGAACCCGCTGCACGCCGATCCCGACTTCGCCAAGACCGCCGGGTTCGAGCGGCCCATCCTGCACGGGCTGTGCACCTACGGCATGACGCTCAAGGCGGTCGTCGACACGCTCCTCGGCGGGGACGTGACCCGGGTGCGGTCGTACGCCACCCGGTTCGCGGGCGTCGTGTTCCCGGGGGAGACCCTGCGCATCCGGATGTGGCGGGCGCCGGAGTCCGTCAGGGTCGCCGTGAGCGCCGTCGAGCGGGACGACGCGCCCGTCCTCGCCGACACGTTCGTCGAACACTCTTGATCCAGCAGGCAGTTGAGGGGAGCCGCACCATGCGCGCAGCCGTACTGCACGAGATCGGCCAGGACAAACTGGAGGTCTTCGAGGACGTCGAGGCGACGGGCTTCGGGCCCGGCAAGGTGAGGATCCGGGTGCGGGCCACCGGGCTGTGCCACTCGGACCTGTCCGCGATGAGCGGGGTGCTGCCGCAGCCGGCGCCGTTCGTGCCCGGGCACGAGGGCGCGGGCGAGATCGTCGAGGTCGGCGAAGGTGTCAGCCACCTGAAGGCGGGCGACCGGGTCGTGGTCTGCTGGCTGCCCGCCTGCGGCGCCTGTCCGGCCTGCAAGCGCGGGCAGACCGAGCTGTGCCTGGCCGGCTTCATGAACGCGGGCACCCCCAACTTCCGCCGCCCCGGCGGCACCCCTTCCGATGTATTCGGCTTCGCGGGCACCGGCACCTTCGCCGAGGAGGTCGTCGTGGATGCGGGCTGCGCGGTGCCGATCCCGGACGACGTGCCCTTCGACATCGCCGCGCTGATCGGCTGCGGGGTCACTACCGGCCTGGGCGCCGCGCTCAACACGGCTGACGTGGAGGCCGGATCGTCGGTCGCGGTCATCGGCTGCGGCGGCGTCGGCATCTCCGCGATCCAGGGGGCGCGGCTCAAGGGGGCCGCCGAGATCGTCGCCGTCGACCCGGTCGCCTCGCGCCGCGAGTCCGCCCTCAGGTTCGGCGCCACGAAGGCGGTCTCGCCGGACGAGCTGGCCGACGCCAAGCAGAACGTCACCGGCGGCGAGGGCTTCGACTACGTCTTCGAGGTCGTCGGCAGGTCGGCCACCGCACGGACCGCGTACGAGAACACGCGGCGCGGCGGCACGCTCGTCGTCGTCGGCGCGGGCGCCCTGGACGACTTCCTGCAGCTCAACATGTTCGAGCTGTTCTTCGACGAGAAGCGGATCCTGCCGTCGATGTACGGCGGCGGCGACGTCCTGCGCTCCTACGAGCGGACCATCGCCCTGTGGCGGGCGGGCCGCGTCGAGCTGGAGGGCCTGATCACGCACCGGGTGCCGTTGTCCGACATCAACGAGGCGCTGGACCAGATGCGGACGGGCACGGCGCTGCGTACGTGCATCGAGATCTGACGGGGGTGCCTGTGTCGCTGCCACAGCAAGGGCCGCTGGAAGGGCTGTCCGCCGTCGTGACCGGAGCCGGTCGCGGCCTGGGCCGGGCCGAGGCGCTCGAACTCGCCCGGCTCGGCGCCGCCGTCGTCGTCAACGACTTCGGTCAGCCGGGCCGGGACGGCTCGGGGAAGGCCTCGGCGGGCCCCGCCGAAGAGGTCGCCGCCGAGATCCGCGCGGCGGGCGGCAAGGCGCTCGCCCACACCGGGGACGTCGCCGACTTCCAACAGGCCCGAGGGCTCGTGGAGTTGGCGATCGGCGAGTTCGGCCGGCTGGACATCCTGGTCAACAACGCGGGCATCCTGCGCGACCGCATGGTCTTCTCCATGACCGAGGGCGAGTGGGACGCGGTGATCCGGGTCCACCTCAAGGGCCACTTCAACACCACCCACTTCGCGGCCGCACACTGGCGCGAGCGCTCCAAGGCGGTGGGCGGTCCGGTCTACGGGCGGATCGTGAACACCTCGTCGGAGGCGTTCCTGGCGGGCTCGGCCGGGCAGCCCAACTACGCGGCCGCGAAGGGCGGCATCGTCGGCCTGACCACCTCCACGGCCCTCGCCCTCGCCAAGTACGGCGTGACGGCCAACGCGATCTGCCCGCGCGCCCGCACCCGGATGACCGAGAACGTCTTCGCCGGCTTCGAGCTGCCGGCCGACGGCCTCGACCCGCTCGCCCCCGAGCATGTCGCCCCGCTCGTCGGCTATCTGTCCTCGCCGGCCGCGGCCCGCGTCAACGGCCAGCTGCTCGTCGTGCACGGCGGCATGGTGGCCGTCGTCGAACGGCCGCGGGTGCAGGCCAGGTTCGACAGCAAACAGGACACCTTCACCTACGACGAGCTGGACGCCGTACTGTCTGCGCACTACGCGGACAGGCCGCCGGGGGAGACCTTCGGGGCGGCAGAAGTACTGGGTCTCAAGCGGGCGTAGAACGGGCGTAGAGATACGGAAGGGGCTCGCACACCGGCCGGTGTGCGAGCCCCTTCCCTGCGTGCCCTCAGGCAGCCGCTTCGCTGTCCTCGGCCGGCTTGCGGTGCCGGCCGCGAGGGGCCGTGTCACCGTCCTGGGCCGAACCCGAACCCCGGTGCCGGCCGTGACCGGCGTCTTCCCGGGCCTCGGCGGACAGCGGCTGCATGGTGCTTGTGTCGCTCATCGGAAGGATTCACCCCGTCAACATGATCTTTCAAACAGCCGGGCGAGTTTAACCGGCCACCCTCCGTGCGAATCCAGACGGGCACGCCCATCGGCACTACTTCGTTACAAGACGTCCCAAGGGCGCTTGCTGCAAGGGCACGGGACGCGGCGCGACGGGCTCCGGAGGATCCGGCCGTGCCGGCTCACCCCGCACCGGATCCTCCGGGCCCGCGCCCCCCGATCCCCCTGCATCCCCCGATTCCCCCGTCTCCCCCGAGGGCGCCGCCACCCGCGCCACGCCGCACGGCACCTCGGCCGTGGCGTACGGCAGTTGGAGCACCCCGTCCCTGGTCCAGATCCCCGCGCCCGCCAACCACCCGTACGGCGCGGCGAGATGATGCACCTGCCGCCGGTCCGGCCGCCACAGGCCCACCCAGCTGCCGACGGGCCCGTCGATGCGCAGCGCCACGGAGCAGCTCTCCGGCAGCAGCACCTGCCCCGGCTGGATGGCGAAGGGCGTGACGGCGCATTCGGGGAGCCGCAGGCACTCCGGGAAGCGCACCGGCAGCGTGCTGCCCAGCACGCCCCAGCCCAGCCGCTCCTCACCCGGCGAGGGCGCGTCGGAGCGGATCAGCAGCAGCCCGCTGTCCGGGTCGGCGAGCAGCAGCCGGTCGTCGCTGCCCTCGGCGATCTGCAGCAGCGGCGAGACCTCACCGGCCCGCTCCAGGTCGACCACGACCGCCTTGGTCCGGCCGCCGGTCTCCCGGTCGAGGGCCAGCATCCGGCCCGTGCGGTCCAGCCACACCCCGCCCGAGCAGCGCCCCGGGATCTCCGCCACGTGCTCCGGCCCGAAGGCGCCGCCCGCCACCAGCCACACCGTGCTGGAGCGCCGGCCCACGGCCAGGGCGTACGCCTTCTCGCCGCCGGGCGCGGGCGGCAGCAGCCGCAGCCCGGCGCCCTCGTCCGCGCAGTCGACCGCGCCGATCAGCAGCTCGCCCGTGTCCGGTCCGGTCGGATACAGCAGCGAGAAGACGTGCCGTCCCTCCGACCGCCGGTGGATGAGGACCCGCCCGTCGCCCATCGGCTGCACCTCGGTGCCGGGCTCCTCGGGCTGGTTGCCGGGCAGCGGCACGGCGTACGGCTCGGGGCCGTCCAGCGTCCAGCGCTCCGGGAACCAGGAGTCGCCGTCCAGCGCGAGCCGGGCGGCGTAGGCACCGTCCACGGTGATGGTGCAGCCCGTCTGCGGGGCACCGTCCTCGGCTGCAGCCTCGGGCTCGATCGCACAGGCCGTCATGGTCTGGTCACCTCCGGCGACGAAGCTAGTTTTCGCACGCACACACGTGGGACCGCGAGGCTCCTGCTTCACACATAAGGGTGGCGGGGGAACGATTCGCCTGAGGAAACGGGGGCGGGTGTGCTGAAGGGGACCGGGGGTGAGCCCCGGTCACCGGCCCCGCTCCACCCGACGTCGGACATCGGTTCAACGCCACAGATCAGCCAGGTAGCCTTTTGCCCGTGCCCCTCCTGTCTGAAGTCATCGCCGCGCTGGAGAACCTGTGGCCCGCCGAGCGGGCCGAGTCCTGGGACGCGGTCGGCACAGTCGTGGGCGACCCCGGCCAGGAGGTCACCCGGGTCCTGTTCGCGGTCGATCCCGTGCAGGAGATCGTCGACGAGGCGGTGAAGCTGGGCGCCGACCTGCTGGTCACCCACCACCCGCTGTACCTTCGCGGTACGACGACGGTCGCGGCGACCCACTTCAAGGGCCGCGTCGTACACACGCTGATCAAGAACGACATCGCGCTGCACGTCGCCCACACCAACGCGGACACGGCCGACCCCGGAGTCTCGGACGCCCTCGCCGGCGCGCTGGACCTCCGCGTCGTACGCCCCCTGGTGCCGGACCCGGCCGATCCGTCCGGCCGCCGCGGCCTCGGCCGGATCTGCGAGCTGGACCACCCGCTGCCGCTGCGGGAGTTCGCCGAGAAGGCCGCCGCCCGGCTGCCCGCCACCGCGCAGGGCATCCGCGTAGCCGGGGATCCCGAGGCGATCGTCCGCACGGTCGCCGTGAGCGGCGGCTCCGGAGACAGCCTCTTCGACCAGGTCCGCGCGGCCGGTGTCGACGCCTTCCTCACCGCGGACCTGCGCCACCACCCGACCGCCGAGTTCATGGCGGCCGGCACCCAAAGCCCCCTCGCGCTGCTCGACGCGGCGCACTGGGCCACCGAATGGCCCTGGTGCGAGCTGGCCGCCACCCAGCTCGACGAGATCTCCGACCGCCACGGATGGGACCTGCGCGTCCACGTCTCGAAGACGGTCACCGACCCCTGGACCGCCCACGCGGCCTCACCTCTCACCCCTGCAGGAGCCCCCAACTGAACGCCGCGCCCGCCGACCAGATCCGACTCCTCGACGTCCAGGCACTCGACGTCCGGCTGCAGCAGCTTGCGCACAGGCGAAGGTCGCTGCCCGAGCACGCCGAGATCGAGTCGCTCACCAAGGACCTCACCCAGCTGCGCGACCTGCTGGTGGCCGCCCAGACCGAGGAGAGCGACACCGCCCGCGAGCAGACCAAGGCCGAGCAGGACGTGGACCAGGTGCGCCAGCGCGCCGCCCGCGACCAGAAGCGCCTGGACTCCGGTGCCGTCACCTCCCCCAAGGACCTGGAGAACCTCCAGCGCGAGATCGTCTCTCTCGCAAAGCGGCAGAGCGACCTCGAGGACGTCGTCCTGGAGGTCATGGAGCGCATCGAGTCCGTGCAGGAGCGGGTCGCCGAGCTCACCGAGCGCGACTCCTCCGTCCAGTCGAAGATCGACGACGCGACCGCGCGCCGGGACGCCGCCTTCGAGGAGATCGACGGCGAGGTGGCGACGGTGACGAAGGAGCGCGAGGTCATCGCGGGGACCATCCCCGCCGACCTGCTGGGGCTCTACGACAAGCTGCGCGAGCAGCAGGGCGGCATCGGTGCGGCCAAGCTGTACCAGCGCACCTGCCAGGGCTGCCGCCAGGAGCTGGCGATCACCGACATCAACGACATCCGCGCGGCCGCCCCCGACACGGTGGTGCGCTGCGAGAACTGCCGTCGCATCCTGGTGCGTACGGCCGAGTCCGGCCTCTAGGAGCCTGTGCCGTGCGGGAGTTCATCGTCGAGGCCGACGGCGGTTCGCGGGGCAACCCGGGACCCGCGGGCTACGGATCCGTCGTGCTCGACGCGGCGACGGGTCAGACCCTGGTCGAGGCCGCGGAGTACATCGGCGTCGCGACCAACAACGTCGCCGAGTACCGGGGCCTGCTGGCCGGCCTGCGCGCCGCCCACGAACTGGACCCCTCCGCCAGGGTCCACGTCCGCATGGACTCCAAGCTGGTCGTCGAGCAGATGTCGGGCCGCTGGAAGATCAAGCACCCCGACATGAAGCCGCTGGCGACGGTGGCGGCCCGCGTGTTCCCCGCGGACCAGGTGACGTACGAGTGGATCCCGCGGGAGCAGAACAAGCACGCGGACCGGCTGGCGAACGAGGCGATGGACGCGGGGAAGCGGGGCGAACAGTGGTCGCCGGCGACTTCTACGGCGGAGCTGGACGCGTCCGCCGCGAGGGCCGCGGCCCCTGAGCCGGCCGCCGCCGATGCCCAGAAGGCCGACGCCGATGTGCGGGCCGCCACGGCCGTCGCCACCCCCGGCTGGGCCCCCGCCGACCTGGGCGCACCCGCGACCTTCGTCCTGCTGCGGCACGGTGAGACCCCGCTGACTCCGCAGAAGCGTTTCTCGGGCAGCGGTGGCACCAACCCCTCCCTGTCCGACGTCGGCCGGGACCAGGCCGAACGCGCCGGGGCCGCGCTGGCCCGGCGCGGCACCATCCAGGCGATCGTCGCCTCGCCCCTCGCCCGTACCCGGGAGACCGCCGGCATCGTCGCCTCCCACCTCGGCCTGGAGGTGAGCATCGACGACGGACTGCGCGAGACCGACTTCGGCGCCTGGGAGGGGCTGACGTTCGCCGAGGTCCGCGAGCGCTACCCCGACGACCTGAACGCCTGGCTCGCCGACCCGGAGGCCCAGCCCTCGGGCGGCGGCGAGAGCTTCGCAGCGACCGCGACCCGGATGGAAGCCACCCGGGAGAAGCTGGTGGCGGCGTACGCGGGCCGCACGGTCCTGCTGGTCTCCCACGTCACCCCGATCAAGACGTTCGTACGCCTGGCCCTGGGCGCCCCGCCCGAGTCCGTGTTCCGCATGGAACTGTCGGCGGCCGCGCTGTCCGCGGTGGCCTACTACGCGGACGGCAACGCGAGCGTACGGCTCTTCAACGACACGTCCCACCTGCGCTGAGCGCCCAGGTGAGCCCCGCCGCCTCGCGGGCCAGCGACTCGATCCGCCCCCAGTCGCGGGCCGCGAGGGCGTCCGCCGGGAGCATCCAAGTACCGCCCACGCAGCCGACGTTGGGGAGCGCCAGGTAGTCGGGCGCGCTGGCCGGGCCGATGCCCCCGGTCGGGCAGAACCGCGCCTGCGGCAGCGGCCCCGCCAGCGACTTCAGATACGCCGTACCGCCCGCCGCCTGCGCCGGGAAGAACTTCATCTCCCGCACCCCGCGCTCCAGCAGCGCCACCACCTCCGAGGTGGTGGACACCCCCGGCAGGAACGGCACCCCGGACGCCTTCATCGCCTCCAGCAGTACGTCCGTCCAGCCGGGGCTGACCAGGAAGCGGGCCCCGGCGGCCACCGAGTCCATCACCTGCTCCGGCGTGATCACGGTCCCGGCCCCGACGACCGCGTCCGGCACCTCATCGGCGATCGTGCGGATGGCGTCCAGGGCGGCGGGCGTCCGAAGGGTCACCTCGATGGCGGGCAGTCCACCCGCCACCAGCGCCCGCGCGAGCGGTACGGCGTCGGCGGCGTCCTCGATGACGACGACGGGCACGACGGGGGCAAGGTCGAGGAGCGATGAGGCCATGCCGACATCGTGCCCGTGCGCAACAACATACACAACGGTGATTGCACATGTTGCAACGCGCGCCGATGTCCGTCAGTGGATCTCGTCCACCAACACGTCGAGCATCCAAGCTTTTCCAGCCCCCGTCGGAGGCTCCACCTCCACCACGTAACCGAGCTCGCGCAGCGTCTCCACCAGCTCCGCCGGGCCCTTGGGTGCCGCGCCCGCCGTCAGCAGGCTCCGGACGATCCGCCCCTTCGTGGCCTTGTTGAAGTGGCTGACCACCTTGCGGGTGGGCGCATGCAGCACACGCACGCTCGCCGTACGACCGGCCACCTCGCCCTTCGGCTTCCACGCGGCCGCGTACGCGGAGGACCGCAGGTCGAGCACCAGCCCGTTCCCGGCGGCCTCGGGCAGGACGGCCGCCATCGGCGTCCGCCAGTACGCACCCAGCGCCCCGATCCCGGGCAGCTTCACGCCCATCGAGCAGCGGTAGGAGGGGATGCGGTCGTTGATGCGCACCGCGCCCCACAGCCCGGAGAAGACGAGCAGTGACCGTGCAGCCCGCCTCTTCGCGGCGGCGTCCAGGGAGGCCAGGTCGAGGGCGTCGTACAGCACACCCGTGTAGATCTCCCCGGCGGGCCGCGCCCCGGCGGTCAGCAGCTCGGCGTTCTTCGCGACCTCGCCCCGCAGCCCCTCACTCAGCCCGAGCACCTCACGCGCCTTCTCCTCGTCCCCGGCGCACAGCCCGACCAGTTCGCCGAGCACGGCCTCACGGGCCGGGGTGAGCCCCGGCAGTGACAGCGACTCCGTCTTCAGCGGGGCGCCACGGCCAAAGGACGCCTTGCCTTCGGAGGGAGGCAGCAGGACAAGCACGGAAGATCTCCTTCTGTTTGAGCTCCCGGACAGCGTACGGGCCCCGGTGTGCTGAGAGCCTGGGTCTGAGTCCCGCTCGGATCAGCGGGACTCAGACTCAGGCTCTACCCTCGCTGTATGCCCCGCCGCCACATCCGCGTGACCGGCGCCCCCGAAGCCCCCCTCCGGGCCGCCCTCACCGCGCTGCGCACCGAACTCGGCATCTCCGAGAGCTACCCGCCCGAGGCGCTGGCAGAGGCCGAGCGGGCGGCGAAGACCCCCACGGTCCCTTCATACGACGCCACGGACATCCCCCTGTTCACCATCGACCCGCCCACCTCCACCGACCTCGACCAGGCGATGCACCTCTCCCGGCAGGGCACCGGCTACCGGGTGCGGTATGCCATCGCGGACGTGGCCGCCTTCGTCGTGCCCGGGTCGGCGCTGGACGCGGAGACCCACCGGCGGGTGACCACCCTGTACTTCCCCGACGTGCGGATCCCGCTGCACCCGGCGCTGCTCAGCGAGGGCGCCGCCAGCCTGCTGCCCGGCCAGGCCCGCCCGGCCGCCCTCTGGACGATCGACCTCGACGCGGACGCCCGTACGCTCGCCGTCGACGTCCGCCGCGCCCTCGTCCGCAGCAGGGCCAAGCTCGACTACGCCGCCGTACAGAAGCAGATCGACGACAAGACGGCCGAGGAGCCGCCGGCGCTGCTCAAGGAGATCGGGGAGGCACGGGAGCGGCTGGAAGTGGAACGGGGCGGAATCTCGCTGAACGTCCCCGAACAGGAGGTCGTGGAGCACAACCACGCATACGAGCTCAGCTACCGCGCCCCCCTCCCCGCCGACGGCTGGAACGCCCAGATCTCCCTGCTGACGGGGATGGCGGCGGCCGACCTCATGCTCTCGGCCGGCACCGGCGTCCTGCGCACCCTGCCCGCCGCCCCCGACGGCGCCGTCGGCCGCCTCCGCCGCACCGCGCACGCCCTGCACATCGACTGGCCGCACCACGTCTCGTACGCCCAGCTCATCCGCTCCCTCGACCCGCACCGCCCGCACCACGCGGCCTTCCTCCAGGAGTGCACGACACTGCTGCGCGGCGCCGGCTACACGGTCTTCCGGGACGGCGACCTCCCGCCCATCACCACGCACGCCGCCGTGGCCGCCCCGTACGCCCACTGTACGGCGCCGTTGCGGCGACTGGCCGACCGGTACGCGTCGGAGATCTGCCTGGCGGCCGCGGCGGGCGAGCCCCCGCCCGACTGGGTACTGGCCGCCCTGGACGCGCTGCCGCACGAGATGGCCGACGGCAGCCGACGCGCGGGCACGGTGGAGCGGGAGTGCGTGGACATCGTGGAGGCGGCGCTGCTGGCGGGCCGGGTGGGGGAGGTGTTCGACGGATGCGTGGTGGACGTGGAGGAGCGTCAACCGGGCGTCGGCACCGTGCAGTTGGAGTCCCCGGCGGTCATCGGCCGTGTCGAGGGAGAACACCTGCCGCTGGGGGAGCGGCTACGGGTGCGCCTCACCCAGGCCGATCCTGCATCGGCCAAGGTGCGCTTCGCACCTGCGTGACGGCAGGCGCGAGGACTTGTACGAGGGTCTGTACGAGGCTGTCGGCGTCGTCGGCGTGAAAGCGGACCAGGCGGATCTCATGCCGTCGGCCGAGGAAGGTGAAGTGGGCGACGGGCTCGGCGAGTTCGAGGGTGACGGTGGTCCGCGCGCCCACCGCGACGTCGAGCTCGCCGGGGGCGCGTGTGTGCGTGGTCCGCAGCTCGCGGCGCACGGACGCGATGCGGTCGACCGGTATGCGCAGATCGACGTGCACGGCGCGGCGGATGCGCAGCACGTCGGCGCCGAGCACGTGCGGCCGTACGACGGAAGCCGCGTGCACCCCGACGACGAACACGATGGTGTAAACGTCGAGCACGAGGACCCCCTGATGCACGGCGGGGTAGTCACGCAGCAGCACGGACATCGTCAGCGTCTCGACGAGACACACGAAGGCGATCCCGAACACCACCGCGCCCTGCCCCCGCGCATACCCGAACACCCGCCCGCCGTCGGCCCCGTGCGTGCGCCGGGCCACCCACATCGCCAGACTGGTGAGCAGCCGCAGCTCATGCCGGACGAGGACGTACGCCGTTCTCATCTCCCCTCCTCGGTCTCGGTCTCGGTCTCGGTCAGGATCCGCATCGCCCGGCGGATCGCCTCCGCCTGGGCCGGGGCGAAGTCGGCGTAGAAGGCGCGCAGGAAGCCGTCGTCCTGCCCGACCCCGGGCTCGGGGAGCAGGCCGTCGGGCAGACAGGCGGCGAGGGCGTGCGCCGCCTCATCGACGCGGGGGTCGGCCGGGTCGGCGTCGGCCAGCCGGTCAAGCAGCGAGTACACCTCGGTCGCCCGGGCGATCGCCTCCGGGGAGCCGAAGGCGTCGCGCAGCACTCCGACCAGACGCTCCCGGACCTCCGGGTCGGCGGTCGTCTCGATGAGCGCGAGCATCTCCCGGTCCTTGGCCGCCATGGGGGAGCCGACGGCCACGTTCGCCATGTCACCGAAGAGCGCGGCCAGTCGAGGCGAGACCGGCCCCTCCGCCGGCAGCCCGCCCTCCGCCTCCAGCAGCGCACGCAGTCGGGTCCGCCGCTGCCGGATCGCCGTCTCCTGCCGGGCCAGGTCCTCGTCGAGTTCGGTGAGCACCTCGACGAGGTCCTTCCCGGCGTCCTCCGCCAGCACGTCCCGCACCTCCGCGAGCCCCATCCCCAGCTCGGTCAGCCGCCGGATCCGCGCGAGCACGACGGCATGCCGCAGCGTGTAGTCCCGATACCCGTTGGCCAGCCGCTCGGGTTCCGGCAGCAGCCCCTGATGGTGGTAGTGCCGCACGGTCCGCGTGGTGACGCCGACGACCGCGGCGAGTTCTCCGATCCGCATGGGACCAGTACAGAGGCTGACGTCGCGGCAGGGTCAAGCGGGCGGGGCGGCGCCTGACGGCCGAGGTGATCGTGTGCCACGATCGAGGAAACGGTTCCCGATCTCTCGGACAGGTGATCTTCCGATGTCCCAGTCTGGCGAGCGACCGAAGGAGGGGCGTGACATGACTGCCATGGCCCACGAGCCGCTCACGCCGGCGGAGGGACTGCTGGAGATCTTCCTGTCCCTCGACACCCCGGAGGGTTTCCGGGCGGAGCTGATCGAGGGAGAAAACGTTGTGACGCCGCCGCCGGACGGGGACCACGAGGACTACATCGAGCTGATCGTCAACCAGGTGTACCGGCGGTCTCGGACCGACATGCAGTTCTCAGGAAACAAGGGGCTGAAGCTGCAGAGCGGGGGCGGCTGCCCGAAGAACCATGTGATCCCGGGCGGCGCGTTCGCTCCCAGGGAGCTGCGGCTCTACCGTGGCGCCGACTCCTGGATGCCCTGCGAGGGCGTCGCCATGGTGCTGGAGGTGACATCCACCAAGCCCAGGGCCGACCGCGAGGCCAAACGCCGCTGCTACGCCCGCGGCGGCATCCCCCTCTACCTGCTCATCGACCGTGAGGTCTCTTCGATCACCCTGTTCAGCGACCCCGAGAACGACGACTATCGAGAACAGTGCACCCGCCCCCTCGGCAAACCGCTCACCCTCCCCGCCCCCTTCGCCTTCGACCTGGAGACAGCGGACTTTCTCTGAGCCGCCCGGCGTTGCACCCTGTGAACGACGGAAATGGGGGCGGCGCATGGAGCAGGCACTGTGGACCCGCGCCCGCCTCGGCCGCAGCGGGCCGCCCCTCGACCTGCTGACCGCCCGCTTCCAGCAGCACGTCTACGCCCCGCACGCACACGCCGAGTACACCATCGGAGTCTGCGTCGGCGGCTCCGAGGTCATCGACTACCGCGGGGGCCACGTCCGCACCGGCCCCGGCTCGATCGTCGTCCTCGACCCCGGCGAGGTGCACACCGGCGGCCCCGAGACCACCACCGACGGCTACGCCTACCGCGCCCTGTACGCCGACCCCGCCCTCCTCGCCGACGGCACCCTCGGCGGCGTGCCGCACTTCCGCGACCCCCTGATCGACGACCCCGAGCTGGTCGCCGCCCTCCGCCTCGCCCACACGGAACTCAGCGCCTGCCCGGACCCGTTGGAGACGGAGTCCCGCCTCCCGTGGCTGCTGACGGCCCTGGCCCGCCGCCACTCCACAGCCCGCGCGGCCCCGGACGCGGTACCGGGCGCCGACCACATCGCTTTCGTGGTCCGCGACCGCCTGGCGGACGAACTGCTGGAGCCCCCGTCCCTGGCCGACCTCGCGCGGGACCTGGACCTGTCCCGCTACCAACTCCTGCGAGCCTTCCGTACGACGATGGGCATACCGCCGTACGCCTGGCTCGCCCAGCACCGGGTAACCCTGGCCCGCCGCCTCCTGGAGACGGGCCTGCGCCCCGCCGAGGTGGCCCCGCTCGTCGGCTTCGCGGACCAGGCGCACCTCACCCGCTGGTTCCGCCGGGTGCTCGGGGTGACTCCGGCGGCGTACCGCAACAGCGTTCAAGACGCCAGGTAGCCGGCGAGCCGATTCTGTCTGCATGACTGCACGCGGCTGGTTCCTGTTCTCCCTGATGGGAGTCGTCTGGGGCATCCCCTACCTGATGATCAAGGTGGCGGTGGACGCCCCCCTCTCCCCGTCCGTGGTGGTCTTCACGCGCTGCGCCCTGGGTGCGGCCCTCCTCCTCCCCTTCGCGATACGGCAGGGCGGCCTGATCCGAACCGTCCGTTCGCACTGGCTGCCCATGCTGGCCTTCGCGTGCATCGAGATCATCGGCCCCTGGTTCACGCTCACGGACGCGGAACGGCACCTGTCGAGCTCCACGGCGGGCCTGCTGATCGCGGGCGTGCCGATCGTGGGTGTGGTGCTGGCCCGCTTCTTCGGCGACACGGAGAGGCTGGGGCTACGGCGAGGGGCAGGACTGGCGCTGGGCCTGGCGGGCGTCGGAGTCCTCACGGTCCCCCACCTCACCGGCGGCGACGCCCGCTCCCTCGGCGAGGTCATGCTGACGGTGCTGGGTTACGCGACGGCACCGTTGATCGCGGCACGCTGGCTGAAGGAGGTCCCGACCCTGCAGCTGACGGCCCCGTGCCTGGCACTGGCGGCGGTCGTCTACGCAGCACCGGCGACGGCGACCTGGCCATCGTCCCTCCCGTCCGCCTCTGTCCTGACAGCCCTGATCGGCCTGGGAGTGATCTGCACGGCACTGGCGTTCGTGGCCTTCCTGGAACTGATCAAGGAGGTCGGTCCGACCCGCGCGACGGTGTTCACGTACGTCAACCCGGCGATAGCGGTGGCAGCGGGAGCCCTCTTCCTGAACGAGCCCTTCACCTTGGGCATCGCGATCGCCTTCACCCTGATCCTGGCGGGCTCGGTCCTGGCGACGGCGGCCGCCGGTCCGGCGAAGGGCGGACGCCCGGTAGCATGGTCCACACGGCAGACGAGCCGGGCGGACGGCCGCGTGGAGTCCCCTTGAGGGGCTTCCCGAGGAACGTCCGGGCTCCACAGGGCAGGGTGGTGGCTAACGGCCACCCGGGGTGACCCGCGGGACAGTGCCACAGAGAACAAACCGCCGGGGACCTCGGTCCTCGGTAAGGGTGAAACGGCGGTGTAAGAGACCACCAGTGCCCAGGGTGACCTGGGCAGCTAGGTAAACCCCACCCGGAGCAAGGTCAAAAGGAGCGCCGTAAAAAGCGCTCTGCGGGGACGTTCGAGGGCTGCCCGCCCGAGCCCCCGGGTAGACCGCACGAGGCCGGTGGCAACACCGGCCCTAGATGGATGGCCGTCTCCCCGGCTGCCGCGAGGCGGTTGGGTGACAGAACCCGGCGTAGCATCCGAGTATCGTTCCCACCCGGCATAAGCGCAGGTCAGAGCGTGTGTGGCAAAGGGAAGTCGGCAGGCCGGGTCGAATCCGGGTCGAATTTCGCCGTGCGAGTGCGGAGTGACGTTCGCCGACTGAGGCGCCAATCGTCGAAAGCGCTGTGACCAGCGGAAAAGCGTCGGACAGTCAGACACCTCGGACGATATAAAAATATCGTCCGAGGTGTCTGGCTTGGTCAAATGCGGATGATCTGGACATCGGTGCGGCTCTGTCAGACCTCGCTCGTATCCTCACGCCGTGATCGCAGCTCAAGGTTCAGACGCGTCCGGGAGTGACGGGTCAGCACTCGCCGCCTGGCCACCTCGGCCAGCACCGCTTGACACCGGGAGTGGTGGGCGTGAGGACCGGTTACGGATGCTTCGACAGATGCGGTCCGTCTGGGACGACTTCAACGGGGCCCACCGTGAGCTGATCAAGAAGGAAGTGGCAGTGGCCCGGGCCCGGCAGGCCGAGGTCGTCGCTTACTGGAATCGGCACAAGGTCACGGTCATGGGTCGGTGGCGCAGCCGTATCGGTGGGCGTGGAGAAATGACCGTGGCGGACATCCCGGAGGTCGCAGCGCAGTGGCACCGAGACAACGTCGTCCGTCCTGAGAATGTCTTGGCGACGACTCAAAGGCGAGGCGAGGCCAGTCCGTTCCGGTGGCAATGCCCCCTTGGCTTCGGTCATGAGCCGTGGCCGGCCTGGCCCAAGGACCGCATCCGGAAAGGTTCGGGGTGCCCCGAGTGCCGGCGCTTGATCCGGCTCGCGGACCTTCCGGCGCTGGCCGCTCAGTATCGTGGAGAGAGACCAACGAGCGACATCACCCACGCTTCGCACGAGAGTGTGCCGTGGATCTGCCGGACGTGGGCAGTCGATCCAAATACCGGAGTGTGGTGGCCAGTTGAGCATCGTTTCGAGGCGGTGGTTAAAGAGCGGGCTCTTCAGGGGAATGGCTGTCTGGTGTGTGCGGGGTACGTGATCGACGATACGAACTCACTGTTCACCTGGTTCCCGGAAATCGCTGACGAGCTGGATGCTCCGGACCTTGACCCGCGTCGGCTGCCGACGAGCCAGCACAACGTGTCGCAAAAGCATGCTGCCGCAGCGGGCAATCGGGGCGTGTACGCGACCCTGTCTTGGCGATGCCGTCATGGCCACGGCTGGGAAGCCACGGTCCTCAACCGTGTCCAGGGCACCGGCTGCCGCAAGTGCTCGACCTCTGGGATATCGAAGGAGCAGGTCCGGCTGGTGGCTGAACTCGCGGGACTCATCGACCTCGTACCGCCGGAGAGCCAGGATCCACGGCTGCCGGACGGTGCGCCCGACTTCGCCTCGCACCGTCTCACCGTTCCGCCCGAGCACAAGCCGGCCCGCTGGCGCTACAAGGACGTCGAGGTCGACGCCGTCTTCCATCTGCCTCACGGTGTCCGCGTAGGCCTCGAGTACGACGGAGCTTTCCACCACTCGACCAGACAGCGGGACCGCCGCCAGTACGAGAACGACAAGAGCCGGGTACTGGTCGCAGCGGGGCTCCTGGACCTGCTCATACACGTGAGAATCGGCGATCTGCCGGAGATGGACTCTCCCCACGCCCTGGTCGTAGCGGTGCCCGAACGGGCCACGGCCTACCAGCAGGCCAGTGCGGTGGCCTCGGCCCTCGCGATGCGTTTTCCCGAGGCTGTGCCCGGCCTGGACGCGTACCTCACTGGTGGCACCGCCCGGCATCAGGCCGCTGCTGATGCCTACATCGCCGCGGTGTGGGGCGAGGTGCGTCCTCCGCGCCGAAAGCCGAAGAAGGCGGGCCCGCCGACACCGCGCCGCCTCTCACCAACAGCACCGCATGCGGACAGCCTGTTGTCACCCGTTTCCGAGCCGTACCGGAATCCAGAAAGCCCAGACCAGATCGTCCGCGACTACCAGTGCGGGTGCGGCAATCCCGAGATCTTCACTGCTGTCCAGTCCCAGGTCACTTCTGGAAACACCCGTAGTTGCGGATGTTTGGCCACACAGGCCAGGCGGCGTCAGCGATCAGCTGTCTCCGGGCCCGAGACGCACGCAGTCCGAGCCTGGGCTCAGCAACGGGGGATACCCACCGGTCGCAGCGGACGAGTCCCGGACCGGGTGACTGCTTCCTACCGGCTCGACCAGGCCAGGCGTAACGACCTGCTCGGCCCGGACGGGCTGCTCGACGAGGGACGCGTTCGCGAGTGGGCGGTGTCCGTAGGCCGCCAGCTGGGCGCGAGGGGCAGGGTGACCGGCGAGTTGTGGCTCGACTACTCCACAAAGCCGGAGCCGCTCGTCGGCCGCTGATCGACGAGACAAGGAGCCGCGCCTGGTCGGCTAACATGGTCGACACGGCAGACGAGCCGGGCGGACGGCCGCGTGAAGTCCCCCAGGGGGCTTCCCGAGGAACGTCCGGACTCCACAGGGCAGGGTGGTGGCTAACGGCCACCCGGGGTGACCCGCGGGACAGTGCCACAGAAAACAGACCGCCGGGGACCTCGGTCCTCGGTAAGGGTGAAACGGTGGTGTAAGAGACCACCAGCGCCTGAGGTGACTCAGGCGGCTAGGTAAACCCCACCCGGAGCAAGGTCAAAAGGAGCCGCCGTAAGAAGCGGCTCTGCGCGGACGTTCGAGGGCTGCCCGCCCGAGTCCGCGGGTAGACCGCACGAGGCCGACGGCAACGTCGGCCCTAGATGGATGGCCGTCTCCCCGGCCGCCGCGAGGCAGCCGGTTGACAAAATCCGGCGTACAGCCCGACTCGTCTGCCATTAGGGCTCTGACCTGGCCATATGGCCAGGTCAGAGCCTTTCGTTGCATCTCGGCACATCCCGCTTCTACCTGGGAGTTCCTGGGAGGTCCCGTGCACCGGCGCGGGGTGCTGGGCCGTGGGTTCGATGAGTGATGTCACCGAGCCGGCGGAGGGGGCTGGTGGGAGCCGGGGCTTCGATCTGGACGCGTGGATTTGCGTCGCTGTGCTCTGGTCGTGGCCGGGGTCGCCGCGTATGCCTCGTACCTGCACCAGCGGAGTTCGCGCTGCAGGGCGGAGCCGACACCTATCAGTCGTGAGGGTCAATCTCCCCCTTCCGGCTGTGCCGCATGACGGTCGCGCACTGCTGTCTGGAGTTGGCGACCTGACGTGTCCATTTCCAGCCAAGGTGAGGGATTCTACTAACGAGGCACGAGTGCCGCCGGAGGACATCGCCGGTGTAGCGCTGTTCTTGGCGTCGGAAAAGGCGGCGTTCATCAACGGAGCCATTCTGCTGGTCGACGGCGGCGATCTCGTTCATGAGTCCTCACCGCGGCGATTCACGAGCATCGATATCACGGCAGTCAGGTTGCCCTTGGCCAGCCGGACCGGGTGATCGACGACGCGGGTGTCCGGGGGGAAGCTGAACTGGAACTTCATGTCTTCGATGTGGCGGGCCAGGCCGTCGGTGTAGTGGCCGTCGGGCCAGTGCGCCCGGACGTTCTTCGCGCGGCTCTCGCCCAGGCGGTCCCACTTCTGGCCTGAGAAGACGACGAAGTCCAGTTCGTCGAAGGTCTCCAGATTGCGCCGCTCCTCGTGGGTCAGGTGCTTGGGGTAGGAGTCAGCGGTTCACCTGTCGCCCAGCAGACCATCAGGCAGAACGCGGTGTAGCCACCGGTGTCGTCCTGGCAGAACGTGCGGAAGCCATCTCCGTTCAGGTTGCGTCGAGGAATGGGCTGCGTGGTGGTGGTCATGACCGGGCCGGCTTCGTGAGACGCGGGTCCAGGCCATACTGCTCGTGGGCGCCGAGGTTCTCGCGCAGTGTGGAGCCTTCGTAGTCGTCGTGGAACAGGCCGCGTTCCTGCAGGATCGGGACGACCTGGTCGACGAAGGCGTCGAAGCCGTCGTGGTAGCTGTCGACGGCGATCGAGAAGCCGTCGCAGGCACCTGCCTCGAACCACTGCCGCATGTGGTCGGCCACGTCGGCGGCGGTGCCGGCGACCACCGGGTGGTAGTCGATGACGCCGTGGGCGAGCACGTCGCGCAGGGTCCAGCCTTGCCGGGCCACTTCGAGGGCGCGGGCGGAGCGCGGGTCGTGCGGGCTGGGTACGGCATCGGCGAGCTGGTCCGCCGTCAGCGGCTCGTCGAGCTGGCCGGGGTCGAGCGGGAGGCCGATCATGGCGCCGAGGTAGCGGACGCGTTGGTTCAGGTCGACGACCTCGTCCAGGAAGCGGCGCCGCTGAAGGGCGGCCTGGCGGGAGGGGGCGATGGTCGGCATGAAGCCGGCGAGCATCTTCACCTCCTCCGGGTCGCGTCCGGCGCGCTTGGCGGCGTCCCGCAGGGCCTGGCGCTGGGCCCGGGCGTCCTCGATGGTGTACGGGTTGGCGTAGACGCCACTGGCGTAGCGGCCCGCGAGTTCCAGGCCGTAACTGCCGCCGCCTGCCTGGAAGATGACCGGCTGGCCCTGCTCGGACGGGGGGATGGGCAGCGGGCCACGGGAGGCGGCGTGCTTGCCCTGCAGGTTGACCGGCTGGATCTTGTCCATGTCGGCGAACCGCTTGCCGTCGACGTCGAGCAGCCAGGCGTCCTTCTCCCAGCTGCCCCACAGCCCCTGCACGATCTGGATGACCTCGTGGGCACGCTCGTACTTCTCCGCGCGCGGCGGGATCGTCGCGCCGAAGTTCGCCGCGGCGGCGGGGTCGGAGGTGGTCACCGCGTTCCAGCCGGCCCGGCCGTGACTGATCACGTCCAGGGCCTTGAACTGGCGAGCGAGATTGTAGGGCTCGGTGAACGTGGTGGAGGCGGTGGTGACCAGGCCGATCCGCTCGGTCTCACGCGCGAGGACGGTAAGGATCAGCAGCGGGTCGATCATGTGGTGCGGGGCATGGTGGTCGAGGTCGACGTCCAGGACCGGGGTGTCCGCGATGAACAGCAACTGGATCTTGCCGCGCTCGGCGGCCTGCGCGTAACGCACGAACTGGTCCATGTCCGTGTAGCTGTTCAGGTTCGCACCCGGCAGCCGCCAGGCCCCTGGGGCGGCTCCGTATCCGCCGCTGAACTGCATGCCCAGGATCATCTGTCGGCTTGTCATGGTTACTCCTCAGACGAGGTGGTGAGAAACGGAGTATGTCTCCGATGCGGGCGCCGGGCCCGGGCCGGCCGAGTGGCGGCCCGGGCCCGGCGCCGGATGGTTCCGGCGGGCGGACTACTGCCCGCCGAGGACTCCCGGGGTGTCATGCAGGACCACGCTCCGCTGCAGCGGAACCCGCTCCGTGCGGAGCGTGTTCACCGGTGCCGCCGGGTCGGCCATGCCGAAGGAGATCCCGAACAGCAGCTTGAGCTCCGCGGGGACGCCCAGGAACTCGCGGACGGTGTCGGCGTAGACGCCGAGGACGGTCTGCGGGATGCCGGCCAGCCCCCGGGCCGCCAGCGAGAGCAGGAAGTTCTGCGCGTACATGCCGATGTCGCCGGCCGTCCGTACCCCGTCACCGAGGGCCGGCATGAACAGGAAAGCGGCATGGGGAGCGCCGTAGAACTCCAGGTTCTCGCGGACCGCCGCCCTCCTGCCGTCTCGGTCCGAGCGCTCGACACCCCGGACCCGGTAGACACTCGCGCCCAGGGCATGCGACCGCTCGAGGTAGATGTTCTCCTCGCCGTAGCCATCGGTGAAATCCGGAGAGGTCCGCCCCTCCTCCTCGGCCCGGAGCAGCTCTTTGCCCAGGGCGTCCCGCGCCGCACCCGAGACGACGTGCACCGTCCACGGCTGGGTGTTGCTGTTCGAGGGGGCGGTCTGCGCGTCTTCCAGCACACCGCGGATGTCCGCAGGGGACAGGGCGGTGGGCAGGAACTGCCGGGGGGAGCGGCGGGAGCGTGCAATGTCGGTGAAGGGTGATGCGGTGCCGGGCAAGGCGGTTCCTCTCCGTGGCGCGCAGTCTCCGCCACGGCGGCTGCGGCACAGCGCAGTACGGCAGGCCGCACGAGGCGGCAGTCGACGTGAGGGCCGGATGCGAGATGCGCTCTTGCGACTATCTGCAGGCTTGCGGATGTTCGCAGGCAGCGGGGTGCCGAGGCTGCAGTGTGGGGGGACGGTGCGCCCTTCGTGTTCGTCTTTGTGCGTTCGTGGCGTGCCGCTGCTGCCGCTCTCGTGCCGTTGCGTGCACGAGTGCCGCGTCGGGCGACTCAGCGGTGGGCGGCGCGGTTCATCTCGACGATGTCGTCGAGAGTGGGATTGGCACCGCGGGCGGCGATGCGTTCCGGGAGGCTGTCGCGGATGGCTGCGTCCTTGGCGCGGTCGGCCGCGGCCAGGGCCGCCGGCAGTTCGTCGAGGGTCAGTTCGGTGCAGTAGGCGGGGCTGTTTGGCTGCTGGCGCCAGGAGTCGGCCAGTGTGCCGGCGTCGTAGGGGTCGAAGCCGGTGTCGTCCACGAGCTGCATGGCCACGCGCCGCGCCTCGTCGGAGTCGCCGGCGACGGGGATGGCGAGGCGGCCGGGCGTTCCGGCCGGGACGCCCCGGGTCTGCTGTGTTCCGGCCAGGGCTGCGTTCCACGCCTTGACCACGGGGCGGCCGAGCAGCTCGGCGGTGTACACGCTCTCCACCTGGCCGTTGTCCACCGCCTCGATCGGCTCGCTGAGCATGCCGGGGTAGTAGTTCGAGGTGTCGATGACCACCGTCTCGTCGGGCACCGACGCGAACAGGTCCGCCAGCTGGCCCGCCACCCCGAACGGGATCGACAGGACGATGACGTCCCGGCCCTGGACGGCGGCGTCGGAGAGGTCCACCGCGCGGGCCCCGGACTCCAGCACCTCCGCCCGGACGGCCTCGGGGCCGCGGGCGTCGGCCACCTGGACGTCGTGACCGGCCGTGCTGAGCTTGGCAGCGAGGTTCCCGCCGATGGCACCGGCGCCTATGACAGTAATTTTCATGATTTGTTCCCTAGGAGGTTGTGCCGCCCCTGGGGCAGCACGACGTGATGGATGGGTGGTGGTGCCCGCCTGGCGTTGCGGGGCGGAGCGGGGTGCCTGGCGGTTTACGCCTGGGTGTCCTGCCGGCGGTAGCCGCTCGCGATGAGTGTGCGGAGCCGGTCGAGCGACTCCTCCTCGGTGCCGGTGCCCTTGATCCAGGCAACGGAACAGGCCGCGAGGAACAGGTCGTGCCCCCGCACCGACGCGCGCACGCGCCCCGCGAGCTGCGCGGCTCGCACGTACTGGTCGGTGGCGGAGATGAGGATGTGGCAGGGGATGGTGAGCGGGTTGTCCGGCTCCTGGGCCCGGGCGGCGGCCATGAGCGGGTCCGGCAGCCCGCTGAAGGCGCTGAAGTACTCCTCCATCGCCCGCAGCCACTGCTCCAGCGCCTCGGCGGGGTCGCCGAGCTGATCGATGTCCGCCTGGCGGGCCACCAGCTCCTCGGAGCGCGTCTGTAGCACAGCCGCCAGCAGTGCTTCCCGGGTGGGGAAGTGCCGGTACAGGGTGGCGGGTCCGACGCCCGCCTCCTTGGCCACCGCCTCGAGGGAGGTGCCGACCCCGTGCTGCAGGAAGTGACGCTGCGCGGTCTCCAGGAGGGCAGCGCGGTTGCGCTGGACGTCCGCGCGGGGCTTGCGTTCCCGCTGTGCACCGGCGCTCATGCGCCCTCCTGTCTGCCGTGCTCCTGCGGCCGCATCAAAACGGATGCTGCCTCCGTACTTGGTCGAGAGTAAAACGGAGGCAGCGTCCGGTCAAATGGGCGGCCTGAGCGCGGAGCCCGGACACCGCAGGGGGCCGACACATTGAGCAGCCGTAGAGCGCGGGAGCCGTGCGGGCTGCACCATTCCAGGGGACCCTTGTCCGGCCTCTCCAGCGCGGAGCCCGGTCCTCGGTCCAGGACGTCAGGGGGTGAGCTGTTGGTGTCCGATGACGGCGAGCAGTTCGAGTTTGCTGTGGCTCTCCGTGCCGGGGCGGGTGGTCAGCACCACCAGGGTCTGGGCGCGGTTCTCGGTGTACAGGAGCTGGGCGTCGACGTCGATGCGGCCGAGTTCGGGATGGAGGAGGGTCTTGCAGTCGCCGTAGCGGGCGACTTCCTGAAGTTCCCACATGCGGACGAACTCGGGGCTGCGTTCCTGGAGTTCGGCGAGGATCCGGGCGGCTCGGGGGGTGTCGCTGCCGGCTGTCAGCGCGGCCCGCAGGCGTGCCGCCTGGGCGCGGCCGTGGCTTTCGTGGACCTCCTCGGGATACACCAGACGTTCGGCCGGGTCCATGAACCAGCGGTAGTAGCCGCTACTGGCCAGACCGGTGTGGCGGGTCTGGTCGCCGAGCAGCGCGATGGCCAACGGGTTCATCGCGAGGGTGTCGGACAGGTCGGTCGTTACCAGGGCAGGGGAGTCGTCCAGGCGGTCCAGGACCCGTAGCAGCGTCGGGCTGACATGCTCCGAACGCAGGAAACGGGCCGGGGCGTTGTGCCCGATGAGGACGAAGAGATGGTCGCATTCGTCCAGGGTCAGCCGCAGCGCCCGGGCGAGAGCCGCGGTGATCTGGACGGAGGGCTGCGGAGCACGCTGCTGTTCCAGCCGGGCGTAGTAGTCGGTGGACATGCCGGCGAGCTGCGCGACCTCCTCGCGGCGCAGCCCCCGTGTACGCCTGCGCGGCCCCTCGACCAGCCCGACGTCGCGGGGCCGCAACATCTCACGTCGGTGGCGCAGGAATTCCGCCAGTTCCTTCTTGTCCATGCCGTCCATCCTCGCCGCATCCTGCCCGGCTATCCAGAGACCGCCGATCCATGGCTGAGCCCTCCTCTCCCACCCGCGCGAAGCCGCTCGTATGGCTGGCTGGCCGACGCGAGGGCGCGCGCGGCGAGACGACCCGATGACCACCTACCCCTGCATGACCCGCTGGGCAATTCGCCGGCTGTTGGCGCTGCGCCGCTTTGGACCCAACGCTTTGACCGGCCCCGGCCCCGGCCCCGGGCCTCGTCGCCGGCCCGGCTGACACGACGATGTTCGCCGAGTCAGCCGGGCGCTCGCGTGCCCCTCGGCGTTCAGGACGGAGCCGGTCGTCTCCGTTGAGACGACCGGGGCGGAGCCGAAGGCGCTTCCTTACCGTTCCGCGTCTTCGGTGAGGAGCTCCCCGAGGCGGTCCAGCTCGCGTTCGTCCATGATGCGGCCCGACAGGACCCGCCCGCGTGCTGTTGTTACGCGTCTGTCACAGGTCGGTCAGCTGCCGCTGAGCATGGCGAGGACTTCGTCGTAGGAGCCGTTGGCCTGCGCGTCGCGGAGGAACCTGGCGCGCTCCACGACCAGTTCCTTGGCGTCGGGCTTCTCACGCAGCAGGCCGAGAACCTCGGTGAGGAAGTCGTCCAACGGCATGGACTGCTCGTTGTCCTGCTGGCCCATCAGGGTCGTGCGCACAGCCGGCGGGACCATCTCGATCACCTGGACGCCGGTGTCAGCACTGGCGAGCTGGATGCGCAGGCTCTCGGAGAAGGAGTGCAGCGCGGCCTTGGTCGCGTTGTAGGTCGGTGTGAACGGGAGCGGTACGAACGCCAGCGCGGAGGTGACGTTCACGACGACCGCCTCGTCCTTGCCCACCAGGAGGGGCAGGAAGGCGTATGTCATCCGGATCGTGCCGAGCAGATTGGTCGCGACGTGATCCTCGGCGGCCTGGAGTCCGGCCGGGTCGAGGACGCTCTCCGGCAGCTGAATGCCCGCGTTGTTGACGAGGACGTTCAGCCCCGGGTGGCTCGCCGCCACGGTCTCACTCGCCCGGGCGATCGAGTCGGGGTCCGCGACATCGAGGACGAGCGCGTCGATGCCCGGGTGCTCGGCCGTGATCTCGTCGAGGAGTTCCTTGCGCCGGCCGGCGACGATCACCTTGTTGCCGGCCTCGTGCAGACGCAGGGCCAGACCGAGGCCGATGCCCGAGGTTCCGCCGGTGATCAGGATCGTGTTGCCAGTCATCTTCATGAGGGTCCTGCTCCTTCGGTACGGCGGGCCGGTGAGCGCCCGCAGCCTCGACCGTAGGAGCGTCCGCGCAGGGGCGGGAGAGGAAGGTTTGTCCATGGATCGGCGGTCTCTGCCTCGTGAAGCGAACGCCGCACGTCGGGCTGGGTCCTGCAGAAGCCGGACGGCGGGCCGCGGTCCCGGCCGAGGCGTAGTCCACGCCGTCGACTGCGAGGAAGCACCTGCCGGGGCACCGCCGCTGACGCTGGATCAGGCGCTGGACGACGCGGAGCATCCCGGTACCCGGCTGTGCTCCGTGGGCAGCCCATGCTCGACGTCCCGTACGAGCTGGTTGAGCACGTCTCGTGGCTCATCCACCCCCTATCGCGGCTTACTACAGCGCCTGCGCCACCGCCCGCACCCCTTACACGGCCACCGTGAACTTCCCGGAGCACTACCAGCGATACAACCGCGCCCACGCCCGTCTCCGCGCTCCAGGCGAACGCGCCTTCGCCCGTCTCAAGTCCGGCGACTTGATGGTGGCCGGCTGGGGAGGATCGTCGGTCCATGGATATGTGATCCTCTCCCGCCCCCGCCGATACACCCCCATAGTCGAGACTGCCGGCGCGCCCGGCCCCTGCGGCGAAGGAGAGCATCGCCGCGGCCAACGGTGCCTACGACCAGGTGCTGGCCATGCTGAACGGGCACCAAGGCCTGATCCAGCAACGCACAAAATGGAGAGCCGAACGTGAAACCCACGCATGAAGACACCGTCGAAATCAGCAGGGCCGTGGCGCTGTGGGCGCACATCATGGACGAGCACGAACTGGACCGGCTCGGCGAATGCCTCACCGAAGACGCGGTGTGGGACGGCAGCGTCTTCGGCGGCGACCCGGTCGTCGGGCTGGACGCGATCGCGACCTTCATGAACGCCCCCGGGCACGCGAAAGCCCACCACACGACGAACATCGTCGTGTCGGAAGGCCCGGGCGATGAGGTCCGGGCCCGATCCAAAGGTCTGAGCCTGCTGGAGGGCGGGGGTGTCGCCAGCGTCGTCTACGCCGACGACCTGCGACGCACCGATGACGGCTGGCGCATTTCCCGGCGGGTCATCCATGTCACGTGGCCACATCGCTTCTAGGGGTGCTTTCAAAAAGCCGGGTGCTTGCGGGCGAGTGTCATGCAGTAGGCGAGTTGCAGTAAGGCGTCGTGCATGTCGTCGCGTGCTTCCCACCGGATCCGCAGGCGGCGAGGGCCATGGAGCCAGGCGATGGCGGACTCGGTGTCCCAGCGGACCTTGCCCAGGCCCGAGCGGTGCGGCTGGCTCCGTCGAGCGATCTTCGGTGTGATGCCGCGCTCGCGCAGTCGGCGGCGATAGAGGTCGTAGTCGTAGCCGCGGTCGGCATACAGCATCCTGGGTTTGGGCCCCGCTTGCCCCGCACCGGCCCAAGGCTGTCGATCAGCGGCAGAAGCCGGGTGACATCGTGGCGGTGACCGCCGGTCAGCGACACCCGCAGCGGGGTGCCGCGGGCATCGGTCAGCGCGTGATGCTTCGAGCCCGGCCGCCCGCGGTCCACCGGGCTCGGACCGACTTTCGGGCTGCGTCGCCCCCGTTTGGCCTGCACGTGTGAGGCGTCGATGGTGGCGCGGGAGAAGTCGAGACGGTCCGCCGCCCGCAACCCGTCCAGCAGCACCCGCTGGAGTTCCTCCCACACCCCGGCCTCCTGCCACTCGGCCAGCCGCCGCCAGCAGGCAGGACCCGAACCGAACCCCCACTCCTGCGGCAGGAACTCCCACTGGACACCTGTGTAGAGGACGAACAGCACACCTTGGAGCGTCTTGCGGTCATCGATCCGCTTGCGCCCCGGTACCGGAACCGCCGCTCATGCTTCGGCAACAGCGGCTCGATCACCACCCGCAACCCGTCCCTGACCTCCCATGGCTTCCGCCGCGCCATGGTCACACCCCACAGAAAACACGGGATTACGTACATCTCCACCGTGCCACAACACGATCTTTCTGCAAGGACCCCTAAAAGGACGTAACACCGCCATGAACGCTTTCACCACCGCCGTAGCCGTCGGGTCGGAGGAGCCGCTCAGCCCCGGCTACGACGCGGCGACCAAGGACGACGCCGAGTTCAACAAGTACTTCCGGCACGGCTTCACCACCATCGACGACGTGCAGATGCACTACGTCATCGGCGGCGACGGCCCGCAGGTCTTGGTGCTGCTGCACGGCTGGCCGCAGAGCTGGTACGAGTACCGCCAGATCATGCCCTCGCTGCTGCCCGGCCGCACCGTCATCGCCATCGACCTGCCGGGCATGGGCGACTCGACCGGAAACCCGCCCTCCATGACCAAGACGGTCCTGGCCACCTACGTCCACAAGCTGCTCAACCACCTCGGCCACCACGAGAACGTACACGTCGTCGGCCACGACTTCGGCCTCAACGTCGCCTACCCACTGGCCGCCCAGCACCGCGACCAGGTGGCGGGCCTGTTCCTCATGGACGGCGGCCTCGTCGGCAAGAACCTGAAGTTCGCCACCCTCGCATCGGTATCTTGGCACTTCTCCTTCTTCCTGCAGAATCCGCTCGCCGAGGAACTGGTCACCGGCCGGGTCGAAACCTTCCTCACCCACTTCTTCCAGAGTGTGAAGACCGCCGGCGAGAACGTCTCCGACGACGAACTCGCCGAGTTCGTCCGGGTGTTCTCCCGCCCCCAGGTCCTGCACGCCGGCTTCGAGCTCTACCGGACCCTGACCCAGGACGAGGCCGACAACACCAAACTCCAGGACACCCCGCTGACCATCCCGGTCCACATGATCACCCAGGCCGCCCTCGCCGACGTGTTCCTGCCGCCCATCCAGGACGCCGCCCCCCACGCCACCTCCGCCATCGTCCCCGGCGCCGGACACTTCCTCGTCCACGAAGCACCCGACCGCGTCCTGGCCGAGATCAACGCCTTCTACCCCACCCCCACCCCCTGACACAAAGCACCACACGACCACATGACGTCCAAACCATCCGACGCCAGAACTCGCGCGGTCCCTGAACGGCAACCTCGAAAGCCAGCACACCGAGGCCAACGTAAACGGCGCCTGACGACGTCTCAGCCGGATCACACCTGCCGGAATCCGCGTACGAGTGGATCCGCACCCATCCCACAGCACCCTCCTCAAGCGCATCTACACCGCTCCGAGGACGCGACCTCCATCATGTCGTCACCCCCGACGCCGTCTGCCTGAAAGGTTGTCAGCGCTTATGCGTGCAACACACCTCGCCACGCTCACCGCCGTATCGGCCCTGGCCCTGGCCCTGGTTCCGGGCACCGCCAGTGCCACGCCCGCTTCGGGCATAACCTCCACCACCATCTACCAGCGCACGGTAGGGAGCACGACCTACACTCTCAAGCAGATCACCATCGCGCCCGGCGGCAGCACCGGGTGGCACTACCACGACGGTCCGTTGTACGCCGTCGTCGAGAAGGGCACGCTCACCCACTCCGACGCCGACTGCGCTACGGATGGGATCTACTCCGCCGGCGCCTTCATCGACGAGATGTCGGGAGCGAACCATGTCCACATCGGCCGCAACCTGGGGACCACGCCCCTGGTACTGGACGCGCTCTACGTCGATCCGGTCGGCGACCCGCTCTCGGTGAGCGCTCCCAACCCGGGCTGCGACTTCCAGTAACGGCGGTGGCCTGCGCGACCAGCGTCACGGCCGGACAGGCCACCGACCGTCCTCGGGCATCAGCCGCAACAAGTAGCGCGCAGGGCCTATTGGGCGGGGAAGCTCAAGGGCAACCAGCCGAAGCTCACCACCCGCCAGCAGGAGCACCTGGTCGAACAGCACGCCACCGGCGAGCGGACGCCGCGCCAGGCGTACGTCTGACGCGGCCGGGGCCCGTACAACCGGCACACGATCCCGTCGACCCGGGCCCCTACCCGCCCGACAGCCTCGCCCGCTCAGACTGCGACCCGCGAAAGGCGGGCACTCGCAGCTGACCCACCTCGCGCAGACAAGGCGGTCCGGAGTCATCGCCACTGACTCCGGACCGCCTTCGACCGTACGGACAACTGGGAAACCGTCCACGCCCTTTGGGCCAGCTCGGGCCGTTGCCGCTGCTGCAGCCCGGCTCCGGGCTCGTCCACGGTCACGGTCCGCAGCGGCCGGTGTCCCTGGTCGTCGAGCTGGGCGAGTTCGCGGTCGTAGTCGACGGTGATGGAGCCGTGGTAGTTGACCACCGAGCTGCGGGCCGGGGAGATGTGCGCCAGGACCTCGGCGTCCCTCCCCCTTCGCCGCGGCCTCATCGAGGTAGCCCTGCCAGCGGGCCGGCACGAACGAGGCCGGGGCGCCTGTGGGGACGTTGCGGGCGCCAGTGGCGTTCAGCTCCCGCAGGATGCCAAGAGCCTCGATCAGCGGCTTCGCCTCGGTTCCGCCCGCGAACCGCACCGCCTCCAGCACCTTGGGGGAACTGGCGGATGTAGGTGTAGGAGCGGTCCAGCATGCGCAGATGCCCGCGGCAGCCGCAGGCTGGTGCTGGCGTGCGCGGCCCGGATGCGGTCCATGCCGATCTTCTCGCGCAGCAGCTTCCCGACGTCCTCGTCCGCGATCCCCACGTCCGCCAGGACGGGTAGGATCTCGTCCAGCAGTGCGAGCCGGTCCTCCGGCGTCTTCGCCCGCTCGGCGAGCTCGTCGCGCAGCTTGATCCTCGCCCGGGACTCCGAGCCTGAGAGGGTCTGGTCGAAGAGCTGCACGACGGAATCGAGGACGTCGACCGCGGACTGTGCCAGCAGGGTGAGCAGGATCGGGTGACGCCGGTTCGGCTCGCGCCGCACCAGTGCCTGCGCGGTCAGGCGGCGTCCGATCTGGGCGAGGTGACGACGCTGCTCGGCGGGCAGCACGGACATGTCGAGCGTGTCGGCGTCCAGGCAGCGCAGGAACTTCAGCTTCTCGACCTCGCCGCCCAGGCTGTTGGGCAACGCCTGCACTGGACCGATGACCATCCAGTGCAGGCGCGAGGACTTCAGCTTCGGGTCGACAACCAGCAACCCGTCCAGGCCCTGCGCGCGCTCGCTGGTCAGCAGGTGGGCCACACGGGCGTGGGTCTCCCGCTCGGCGGCCTGACGGGCAGTGCCGACCTTCTCCAGCAGCGTGACCACGCCGTGCGGGATCACCGTCGCCGAACGCAGATACTCACACCCCAGACGGAACAACAACGACGGCGAATCGTGCTCCATGGCGCGGGCCAGCAGAAACTCGTCCAGCTCCTTCAGCTCCAGCGACTTCGCTGGCCGCCACCCCAGGTACTTCGCCACCTGCCGCAGATGATCCGTACGCGTCTGCTCCCTCGACACCCCGTAGCCGCGCAGCACCTCCACCGGCAGGCCGAGCTGCCGGGCCAACCGCCCTACGGCCGCGGGGGGGAGGGAATCTCGTCCGGGACGAAGCCCAGCCGCGGCAGAGTGCACAACTGCACCGCGGCGCCGAGAACCGTCTGGGGACGCAGGAACTTCCGCAGGAACGCCTATTCCGCCGGGGTGAGGGTGAAGTAGCGGATCAGCTCGTCCTTGCCGATCGCCGGGAACGAGCGCAGGGCCTCCAACTCCTCATCGGAGAACACCCGCGTTGCCATCTGCCCGCCCCTCTCGCCACCGGATCACTCGTTCAGCCCAACGAGCCATCGGCCCCACGGCAACGGGCCAGGTCAGGAGCTACTCCGTTGTCTTTTCGGCGAGTACTGCCGGGACCCCGGCTTGGGCCCTGGGGCGGTTGAACCGTGCAGTTCCCTGTGGACGCCGAACCGGCACCAGATCCACTGGGCGGTTCAGGGACCTCTCCGTCAGGCAGGGACCGCCGATCCATGGATAAACCTTCCTCTCCTGCTCCTGCGCGGGGGCTTCTACGGTCGAGGCCGCAGGCGCTCACCCGCCCGCCGCAACGAAGGAGCGAGCCCCCTATGGAGAAGACATCGACGACCACGAGGCCGCCGACCGGCCTGGTGGAGACGGCCTTCACCGTCAACGGCGAGGAGGTGTGCCTCGCTCTGGATCCTCGTGAGTCTTTGCTCGACGTGCTGCGCGAGCGTCTCGTGCTGACCGGGACCAAGAAGGGGTGCGATCAGGGGCAGTGCGGTGCCTGCACGGTGCACATCGACGGCCGTCGCGTCGTGTCCTGTCTGACGCCGGCGGTCCAGGTCGCGGGACAGGATGTGATGACCATCGAGGGGGTCGCGGCTCCCGACGGCACGCTGCACCCGTTGCAGCAGGCGTTCGTCGACTGCGATGCCCTGCAGTGCGGCTACTGCACACCTGGGCAGGTGATGTCCGGCCTGGCCTGCCTGGCCGAAGGCCACACCGGGACCGACGGCGACATCCGCGAGTACATGAGCGGCAACCTGTGCCGGTGCGGCGCGTATGTGGGCATCACCGCCGCGATCCGCCGGGTGGCCGACCAGGCCGACCAGGCCGCGCAGAGCGAGGTGTAGACGATGCGCTCATTCGCCTATGTGGTGCCCGACAGCGTCGCCGGGGCCGTCGATGCCCTGGCCGCCGCCGAGCCGGGCACCAGGATCCTGGCCGGTGGCACGACCCTGTACGACCTGATGAAGCTCGGTATCGAGGCGCCGCCGGCCGTCATCGACATTCACCGTCTCGCCGAGCTGACCGAGATCAGCACGGGTGAGGGCGAACTGTCGTTCGGTGCGGGAGCGAGAATGGCCGAGGTCGCCGACCATCCGGTCGTACGCCGTGACTATCCGGCGCTGTCGGAATCCTTGTGGCGGGCGGCGTCCCAGCAACTGCGCAACATGGCAACGGTCGGCGGGAACCTGCTGCAACGCACGCGATGCGGCTACTTCCGCGGCGGAGCGGAGTTCCCCTGCAACAAGAGGAATCCCGGCAGCGGCTGTGCGGCTCTCGACGGACTCGACCGCACCCACGCGCTGCTGGGCACCAGCGACACCTGCATCGCCACCTACCCGGGCGACTGGGCCGTGGCCCTGATCGCGTTCGACGCCGAACTCGACGTGGTCGGCCCGGCAGGCGAGCGGACGCTGCCGCTCGGCGAACTGCACGTCGAACCGGGGGACAACCCCCTGCTCGAACACACCCTGGCTCCCGATGAGTTGATCCTGCGGATCCGCGTTCCCGCGACACCCGCCGGGCGCGGCTCCACCTACCACAAGATCCGTGACCGGGAGTCCTACGCCTTCGCCCTCACCTCGGCCGCCACCGCCGTGACGCTGGACGCCCAGGGTCTGGTCACGGACTGCCGGATCGGTCTGGGAGGGGTCGCCACGCGCCCCTGGCGGGCGACGGCAGCGGAACGCTCACTGATCGGCGAGCGACTCACAAGGGAAACCGCCCGCCGCGCGGGGGAAGTCGCCTTCGCCGAGGCCCGCCCTCCTCGCACCGGCGCGTTCCGGGTCGAACTGGGCATCCGCACCGTCACCGACGCACTGCTCACCGCCGGGAAGCGAGCCGCCCGATGAAGAACCCAGACCTGCGCCGCGTCGACGCCCACGAAAAGGTCACCGGCACCGCACGCTACGGCGCCGACCGCGTCCCGGACGACCTGGCGTATGCCATGTTCGCCCCGGCCACGATCGGAAAGGGCCGCACCCTGTCCATCGACACCGCCGCGGCCGAGGCGGTCCCCGGAGTCCGTCTGGTCCTGACCCGGTTCACCGAGGACGAACTGCGCGGCCCCGGGTTCCTGATGGGCGGAGGCTTCGCCTTCCAGAGCCTGCAGCCGCTGCTCAGCGATGTCGTCGCCTACCGCGGACAGCCGATCGCCTTGGTCGTCGCCGACACCCCGGTCGCCGCCACCGAGGCGGCGGAACTCGTCCGGGCACGCTACGAGACCGAGCCGTTCGCCGTCGGACTCGATGACGAAGGCGCCACCTCCGTCCTCCAGGAAGAAGTCCTGCCCTGGTTTCCCGACGTCAAGGTGGGCGACGCCGAGAGCGCGTACGCGGCGAGCCCGGTGCAGATCGACGAGACCTACGTGCACCCGGCCCAGCACCAGGTCCCGATGGAACTGATGAGCTCGGTCGTGGAATGGCGGGGCGACAGGCTCGTGGTGCACGAGAGCACCCAGAACGCCGGCGCACTCCGCCACGGAGTCGCCGCGCAACTGAACCTCGATCCGGCCGACGTCGAAGTGATCTCGCCCTACGTCGGAGGCGGCTTCGGATCCCGCAACGCACTGCAGCCGCACATCGGGCCACTGGCGCTCGCCGCACGCCGGCTGATGCGTCCGGTCAAGCTGGTCGTTCCGCGCCCGCAGACGTTCCACACCGGCAGCTTCCGGCCGGTCAGCCGTCATCGCATCCGGCTCGGCGCCGACTCGTCGGGACGGCTCCTGGCCGCCCTCCACGACGCGGAGCACCAGACGTCCCGCCACGACCTGTACCCCGCCATGTTCACGGAGATGACGTCGAGGCTGTACGCCGTACCCAACTTCGGGGGACGTCAGCGCCTGGTTCAAACTGATGTCCAGACGCCGGGATTCATGAGGGCTCCGATGGAGGGCCCGGCCAGCTTCGCGTTCGAGTCGGCCATCGACGCACTGGCCTACGCCACCGGCCAGGACCCCGTCGAGCTGCGGTTGGCCAACGACACCGCCACGGACCCGGTCACCGGTCTGCCCTTCTCCTCCCGCCACCTGGCGCAGTGTCTGACGCGGGGTGCGGAGCGGTTCGGATGGGACAAACGCGATCCTCGGCCGGGGTCGATGCGTGCCGCTGACGGATCGCTCGTGGGCATGGGCGTCGCTGTCGGCGGCCACCCGGTCCTGGTCGCTCCGGCCGTGGCCCGTATGTCCGCGGCGGCCGATGGCCGGGTGACCGTCAGTGTTGACGGCCACGAGATGGGGCAGGGCATCCGCTCGGCCATCGCTCTCCTGGTCGCGGAGGACCTCGGTGTTCCCGTGCGGGACGTCGTCGTACGGGTCGGTGACACGCGCTTCGCGCCGCAGCATCTCACCGCCGGTGCGTGGGGCACCGCGACCGCGTTGCCCGCCGTGCACAAGGCACTTGGCGAGCTGCGCAAGCACCTCGGCACGGGCGACACCGGGACCGTGGATGTGGCAGCCACGGTTCGAGCCACCGGAGGCGGGTCGCCGGAGGTGGAGGTGACCTCCGTGGGACCGGGCCAGCCCCCCGAGATGCTCGACCGTTCACGGGCCGGCCTGTTCTCCGCCGCGGGTCCGGTCTTCCCGGACTTCACGGCCTTCAGCTGGGTCGCTCACTTCGTCGAGGTCCGCATCGAGGCCACGACACGGCGCATCAGTGTGCCCAGGGCGCTCTGCGTGGCCGACTGCGGCAGGGTCGCCAGTCCGGTCACCGCGGCCAGTCAGGTCCGCGGGGGCGTGGTCTGGGGCATCAGCCAGGCCCTCCGGGAGTCGAGCGAGGTCGACGGGCGCTTCGGCGGATTCCTCAACACCACGCTGGAGGAGTACCCCTTCGCGGTCAACGCCGACATACAGGAGATCGACTTCGACTTCATCGACGAGCCCGACCTGCTCCTCAACGACCTCGGGGTGAAGGGCCTCGGCGAAGTCACGATGATCGGCGCGGCAGCCGCTGTCGCGAACGCGGTCTTCCACGCCACCGGACAGCGACAGAACCAGCTGCCCATCCGGATCGAGCACGTGATGTAGGCCGTCAACCCGTCAGGATCACTCCGGGCAGGAGTGCTCGGGTGGTGCGACCGACATCGCACCACCCACGGGATCACTGGAAATTCAGCCTCCCCGGAAATGCACATCCGGGGCTTGCCCGGGGGCCGTTCCGCACGGCGCAGGCCCCGTTCGCCAACGCGGTCTTCAATGCCACCGGCCTGTCCGGTAACCGGTCTCCCGCCCGGCTGCCGGACCCACCAGGGTCGCCGCCGCGTATGCACTCCCCGACGACGCGGCGGCGACCCGCCCCACGCCCCGACGGCAAACCACGGAGAAGGACTCATGCTGAACATCGCGGACACACTGCACCGCTGGTGCCGCGAGGCACGCCCCTTCGCCCTGGCCACAGTCGTCGACGTCACCGGCAGCGCGCCCCTGCCCGTCGGTACGTCGGTCGCGGTGGACGAGGACGGCAACGCCGTCGGAAGCATCTCCGGCGGCTGTGTCGAAGGCGCCGTCTACGAACTGTGCCGACAGGTGCTACAGGACCGGGGCGCCCCACAGCGCGCGTGGTTCGGCTACTCCGACGACGACGCCTTCGCCGTCGGCCTGACCTGCGGCGGCGAACTCGACGTTCTCGTCCAGCGCATCGACCCTGCGACCCGGCCGCATCTCGGCGCGGCCCTCGCCGAGGTTGCCGGGGACCGACCCGCCGCCGTGGCCCAGGTCGTCGACGGCCCCGACGCACTCATCGGCGCCACCCTGAGCGTTCTCGGCGACAGCTGGACCGCCGACGCGACGCTGGCCGCAGGGCCGACAGGCCAGGCGGTGGCGGACCGGGCCACAGCCCAGCTCCGGGCGGGACGCACCGCGGCCGTCTCGTTCGGCGGGGACGCGGACACCTGCCCCGACCGGCTGTCCGTCCTCGTCCATGTGGCCGCGACCCGCCCCCGCATGCTGATCTTCGGTGCGGTCGACTTCGCCACCGCGCTCAGCCAGGCCGGCCGCTTCCTCGGCTACCGGGTCACCGTGTGCGACGCCCGCCCCGTCTTCGCCACCGCGGCCCGCTTCCCCCACGCGGACGAGGTCGTGGTCGACTGGCCCCACCGCTACCTGGAACGCACCGACGTGGACGCCCGTACCGCCGTCTGCGTCCTCACCCACGACTCCAAGTTCGACATCCCCCTGCTGCAGCTGGCACTCGACCTGCCCGTCGGTTACGTGGGCGCGATGGGATCCCGCCGGACGCACGACGAACGCCTGCGTCTCCTGCGCGAGGCCGGCGTCGCGCAGGACCGACTGGCTCGGCTGCGCTCCCCGATCGGTCTCGACCTCGGTGCACGCACGCCTGAGGAGACGGCGATCTCCATCACCGCGGAGATCATCGCCCACGCCAACCAGGGCACGGGCCTGTCCCTGACCCTGGGCACGGGCCCGATCCACCGGCCGGGTCCCCAGGCAGTCGACGAACATCGTGCCCTCAACCCGCTACTGACGCCGTGACCTGGCACGCCCTCCGGGATGGCCCCTCCCACACAAGGACTGATCATGACGACCTTTGCCTTTGCCGGCGCCGTCCCCGCGCCCGAATTCCAGCGCGGCCGGGACGGCTGCACCCGCCGCTCTGTCAGACCTCCGGGCAGACCGGGTGATGCAACTGCTCACCCGAGTCGGGCACCGCTGGTCGGCGCCGTCTTCGCAGTGCGCCGGAGAGTGCTGTTGTCCGTAGTTTCTTCGCAGGGTCGGACTTCCTCCGGACCGAAGGCTCGGATGTCGAATTTCCGGGATCCGGCGCTCGTGGCTGGCCTCTGCTCCCCGGCAAGCCGGAACGTTGCGGCGGAAGCCAGCCGACCACAGCGCCTGGCACCTAAGGGAGAGAGTCTTTCGTGAACGTCACGACCACGGGGAACGCGCCGCAGGAACGGCGGGTGCCCACATTCGTCATGGCCTGCATCGGCGTGTTCGTCGCCTATCTGCCGGTGACCACCGTCTCGGCGAGCCTGCCCGCCATTCAGCGCGCGCTGAACACATCGACCGCTCAGCTGTCCTGGGTGAGCGTCGCGTTCGTGCTGCCCATGGCCGCGCTCATCCTCACCGCGGGCGTCTTCGGTGACGTGCACGGCCGCAAGAAGGTCTTCCAGGCGGGCCTGGCCTTCAGCGGTCTGGGTGCCCTGATCGCACTGTGCGCCCAGTCAATCGAGGTCCTCTGGGCCGGACAGGCCTTCGCCGGTCTGGGCGCGGCCGCGTTGCTGCCCTCGACCCTGGCCCTGATCAGCCACGCCGTCCCCGACCCGCGCGAGCGCGGGAAGTTCATCGGCGTGTGGGCGACCTCCCTGATAGCCGCCCTCGCATTCGGCCCCGTCATCGCGGGCGTAATCCTCGACCACTTCGCGTGGCGCTGGCTCTACCTGCTGCCCGTCCCCGCCTCGCTGCTCGCGCTGGTCGTCTCGACGAAGCTGCTCACCGACTCCCGTGCCCCAGGCACGCGCCGACTGGACTGGCCCGGCCAGCTCACCTCCGCGCTGGCCATCACCGCTCTGGTCTACGGCATCATCGAGGGCGGCGCCAACTCCTTCACCGACACCAAGGTGATGCTCGCCCTGTCCACCGCTGTTGTCGCATCGGTCGCTTTCATACTGGTGGAGCGGCGCAGCTCAAGCCCGATGCTGGACCTGACACTGTTCCGCAGCCCCTCCTTCACCGCCACCGCACTGATCGCCATGATCAGCTTCCTCGGGCTCATCGGGTTCTTCTTCGCCCTCAGCCTCTACTTCGGCATGGTCCAGCAGCTCAGCACCCTCGAATCGGCCTGGCGGCTGATGATGGTGTGCATAGTGCCGATGGTCCTCGGTGTCCCCATGGGGCGCCTGGTGCACCGGGTGTCTCCTCGGGTGCTGATTCCCGGCGGCCTCCTGCTTGCGGCGGTCGCGCTGCTGTCGCTGACCACGATCGACGCCGGCACCTCGTTCGGTTCAGTGGCCTGGCGGCTGGCCCTGCTCGGCCTGGGCGTGTCGTTCGTGCTGACCCCGATGACCGCCACCGCCGTCAGTTCGGTGCCGTTCCACCAGGCCGGTATGGCCGCTGCCGCCAACAACGCCTTCCGTCAGCTCGGCGCCGCCCTGGGCCCCGCTGTCCTGGGCGCGCTGCTGTCCGCTCGGGCCGTGGACGCTCTGCCCGGACATCTCACCGACGCGGGGCTGGGCGGGGCGACGGTCCGGCGCGTCACCGAGGCCGCGGACGCCGGCGGACTGAGTGCGGTCGGCAGGCTTCGCCTGGGCGCGGACACCCCGCGTGTCCTCGGCGCCGTGTCTCAGGCGTTCATCGACGGTCTTCAGCTCTGCCTGGTCGTCGCGGCCGTCCTGACCCTGCTGGCGGCCGTGGTGGGCTTCGTCCTGCTGCGCCGGCCGCAGCAGTCGGTCCTGCCGGCAACGGGCCCGGCTGCCTCCGTCCAAGGGCCTCGCACACCCGACCAGCCCACCGCCGACGTTCGGACGACAGCTGGGCCGCAGGCAACCGCCCCTCGGTGAGCGCCGGCCTTCCACCGAGCTAACACCAGACGTACCGGCACGGGCTCAGGAGCGGACAGTCACCGCGCCGGTACCGGCGCCGTCCGTGGGGACGGGCACGGCGCCGCACAGTGGCCCGGGACCGGACCCTTCCCGTCCCGGGCCACACAGCGCTGTCGTACGACACGACGTGAACAAAACCCGCTCGAAACAGGAGCCATCAATGCAGTCCCCTTCACCCGACGCGCTTGATCTGAAACTGCTGCACGCGCTCCAGGTGGACGGGCGGGCGCCGTTCAGCCGCATCGCCGAAATCCTCGGAGTGTCCGACCAGACCGTCGCCCGCCGCTTCCGCAAACTGCGCACCACCGCCGGACTCAGGATCGTCGGCATGACCGACGAGAGCCTGCTGGGCCGCCAGAGCTGGATCGTCCGGCTGCGCTGCACTCCCGACGTGGCCGAACAACTCGCCACCGCGCTGGCCCGGCGCCCCGACACCTCACACGTCGATCTCATCTCCGGCGGCACAGAAGTGCTGTGTGCCATGAAACCCCGCAGCCGACAGGACCGCGACGAACTTCTCTTCGACCGCCTGCAACGCACACCTCAGGTCATGTCGGTCAGCGCCCACTGCCTGCTGCACACCTTCTACGGCGGTCCCCTCGGCTGGCTCGACAAGACTCAAGCGCTCGAACCCGACCAGGAGGCGGCACTGCGTCCCCTGTACAGCGAACCGGTAGCCGCCCCCATCACTCTCGACGGAGCGGACGAGGCGCTGCTCGCCGTGCTCCGGCGCGACGGCCGGGCAACCTTCAGTGAATTGCAGACCAGCACCGGCCAGTCGGAGTCCGCTGTCAAACGGCGCCTGGAGCGTCTGCGCTCCACGGGCATCCTCTACTTCAAAGTGCAGCACGACCGCGAGTCCCTCGGACACGGCATCAGCGCGATGCTCTGGCTCACCGTCGCCCCCTCCGCACTCGACGCCGCCGGACGGAAGCTGGCCGAACACCACGAGGTCCGCTTCGCCGGCGCCACCACCGGCCAGGCCAACCTCCTCGCCACCATCGCCACCTCGAGCACCAGCGAGCTCTACACATACCTCAGCAAAAAGATCGGCAGCCTCGACGGCGTGCAGGCCGTGGAAACCGCCCTGACCCTGCGGCACGTCAAGCAACTCACCTACGAACCGAGCCGCTGACCGCCGAGCGCCGCCCCCTTGTGTCGCACCCACATTCCAATTGGACGGAGAACAAGATCATGCGCATCGTTGCTCTAGAGGAACATGTCCTTTTCACTGATCTGACGCAGAGGATTTCCCCAGCGGACGTCGCTGCATCCGGATGGGTGCCGGCCGGATGGGCGCCCTCTCATTCAGACGAGCCGGCGAGTGCGCTCGACCGGGCCCTGGACGATACAGAGCAGGAACGCATCGGCTCGATGGACGAAGCCGGAATCACCATGCAGGTACTGTCGGCCGTGGGCCCGGGCGCCGAGATGCTGTCCGGTGAGGAGGGTGTCAGCCTTGCGCGCGACTATAACGACCGACTGGCCCAGGCCGTCGAACGGCAACCGGATCGGTTCGCGGCGTTCGCGCACCTCCCCATGAAGGATCCCGAGGCGGCCGCGGACGAACTGGAACGGTGCGTGACCCGATTGGGCTTCCGCGGCGCCTCGATCAACGGGACCACCGACGGACTGTTCCTCGACGACCCGCGCTTCGCTCCGATCCTGTCGCGTGCCGAGGCCATCGGCGCCCCCCTCTATGTCCATCCCGGACCCGCGCCACGTGCGGTGCGCGACATCTACTTCCAGGGGCTGCCGGACTTTACCGCGTTCATCTTGTCCAATGCCGGTTTCGGCTGGCATGCGGAAACGGGGCTTCACATTCTGCGCCTGGCCGTGTCGGGCGCACTCGACCGAAATCCGGATCTGAAGCTGATCATCGGCCATATGGGCGAGCTGCTGCCGATGATGCTCCAGCGCGTCGATGCCATGTTCGGACCGGGAAAGGCAATCGGGCTGAAGCGGGACGTATCGCAGACCATCTTGGATCAGGTGTGGATCACGACCAGTGGTTTCTTCGATCAATCCGCGTTCCTTGCCGCCCTGACCGCTTTCGGTGCGGATCGCATCCTTTTCTCGGTCGATTATCCGTACAGCCCCAATGACGAGGCCACGGCGTTCCTCAACAGCTTGCCGGTTTCTCCCGCCGATCGGGCGCGGATCGCTCATGGCAACGCCGACGCGCTCCTTGGCTTGTCAGGAGCCTGATCGTTCGCGCTCGCGAGGTTGGGTGTCCAATGCTTGATCAAATAAGCGGGGAGTTCTCCTGACCTGCAACGATGGGACTTGTCTAGGGTCCAGTTGGCTGCACGGAAAGAAGCACTCTCTGCTTATTTGATCAAGCCTCGGACACCCCACCCTGTGAAAGCGCGAGGCTGGACGGCGCAGCCGTGTCCAGGTCGAGGGGTTTCCCGGCGAGTTCGTCACAGAGCCGGTTTCGTCGTACAGGTGGGCCGCGGTGACACGACGACAGTGCCTGGGCGTCATCGGAGTCTGCGGCTGGTGACTCGTCTGCGTTCGGTCCAGGGCGTTCGATGTGGTGACCGGCAGATGACCCAGGGCCATGGGCTGTCGGTGCCGAGAGATGGGAAGGCGCTGGTTGTTCACGCGGAGCAGAGCTGCCGCGGAGGCCAGCGGATGCTGGAGCCGGCCCAGGTCCGCGCGGGTGCTGCGGTGCAACGACGGACCCACCGTTACCGCACAGGCTGTGCTCCTGGCCACCGGGTTCTCCTACCGGTGGCTCGCTACGCCCGCTCTGGAGGCGCTGACCGGCAGGAGCGTCGTCTGCGGCTCAGCCAGGGAGTGCCGGTCCATGGATAAGCGGTCCTCTCCCGCCCCTGCGCGGGCGCCTCTACGGTCGAGGCTGCGGGCGCTCACCGGCCCGCCGTACCGAAGGAGCAAGTCCCCCATGAAGATGACCGGCAACACGATCCTGATCACCGGCGGAACCTCGGGCATCGGCCTCGGTCTGGCCCTGCGTCTGCACGAGGCCGGCAACAAGGTGATCGTCGCCGGCCGGCGCAAGGAACTCCTCGACGAGATCACGGCCGAGCACCCGGGCGTCGACGCGCTCGTCCTCGATGTCGCGGACCCCGACTCGATCGCGCGGGCCCGTGAGAGCGTGGCGGCGAGCCACCCGGGGCTGAACGTCCTGGTCAACAACGCCGGCATCATGCAGCGGGAGAACCTCCTCGACCCGGCCGGACTCCAGGTCGCCGAGGATCACGTCGCGACCAATCTGCTCGGCACGATCCGGATGACGTACGCCTTCCTGCCGCTGCTGGTGGGCAAGGACGACGCGGTCGTCATGAACGTCACCTCGGCGCTGGCGTTCGTCCCGTATCAGAGCACGCCGACCTACAGTGCAACCAAGGCCGCGCTGCACTCCTTCTCCGAGAGCCTCCGCATCCAGCTCGCCGGCGCTGACACCGGCGTCCAGGTGATCGAGATGGTTCCGCCGGGCGTGCAAACCAACCTGTTCGGCCAGCAGGACAGCGAACACGCCATGCCGCTGGACGACTTCCTCAGCGAGGCCCTGGACCTGCTGCGCGAGAAGCCCGACGCGAAGGAGATTGTCGTCGAGCGCGCCAGGTTCATCCGCGACGCGGTGGCCACCGGCTCCTACGACGACGTCCTCGCCATGATCGCCGGCAGCTGACCAACCTGTCATTTCCGACGGGAAACAACAGCACGCGAGCGCCGTCACACGACAACCCTCGTCCTATCGGCCGGGTCGGGCGACGAGGCCCGGGGCCCGTCCAAAGCGTCAGGAGTCCTCGACGGAGACCGTCGCCGCAGGCCGCCTTCCATGCCGACGGCCTGCGGCGTACCGCCGACAGCCGGCGAATTTCCCAGCGGGTCACACAGGGGCAGGTGATCATCGGATCGTCTCGCTGCGCGCGCCCTCGCGTCGGCTGTGTGAGCGGCTTCGCGCGGGTGGGAGGGGAGGGGAGGGCGTAGCCATGGATCAGCAGTCTCTGGATAGCCAGGCGGGATGCAGCGAGGATGGACCGCATGGACAAGAAGGAACTGGCGGAATTCCTGCGCCACCGGCGTGAGGCGCTGCGGCCCCGCGACGTCGGGCTGGTCGAGGGCGCGCGCAGGCGTACACAGGGGCTGCGCCGCGAGGAGGTCGCCCAACTAGCAGGCATGTCCACTGACTACTACGCCCGGCTGGAACAGCAGCGTGCTCCGCAGCCCTCCGTCCAGATCACCGCAGCCCTCGCCCGGGCACTGCGGCTGACCCTGGACGAACGCGACCATCTCTTCGCCCTCATCGGCCACAACGCCCCGGCCCGCTTCCACCGCTCCGAGCATGTCAGCCCGACCCTGATGCGGGTCCTGGACCGCCTGGACGACTCCCCGGCCCTGGTGCAGACCGACCTGCTCGACACCCTCGCGATGAACCCGTTGGCCATTGCGCTGCTCGGCGACCAGACCCGCCACACCGGTCTGGCCAGTAGCGGCTACTACCGCTGGTTCATGGACCCGGCCGAGCGTCTGGTGTATCCCGAGGAGGTCCACGAACACCACGGCCGCGCCCATGCAGCGCGCCTGCGGGCCGCGCTGACAGCCGGCAGCGACACCCCCCGAGCCGCCCGGATCCTCGCCGAACTCCAGGAACACAGCCCCGAATTCGTCCGCATGTGGGAACTGCAGGAAGTCGCACAAAGCTACGACGACTGCAAGACCCTCCTCCATCCCGAACTCGGCCGCATCGATGTCGACGCCCAGCTCCTGTTCACCGAGAACCGCGCCCAGACCCTGGTGGTGCTGACCACTCGTCCCGGCACGGAGAGCCACAGCAAACTCGAACTGCTCTCCGTCATCGGACACCAACAGCTCACCCCCTGACGTCCCGGACCGGGGACCGGCCGGGCTCGGCGCGGGAGGGGCCGAAAAGCTGGAGACCTGTGTGCCGAATCCGGTCAGGGGCGCTGGTGATGCACGGGTCACGGTCCAGGACGCCGGAAGGCGTCGGGACCAGCGGCGCGGCACCCCGCGCGCCCACTTCCGCACGGCCCTTGTCCCGCGCGCTGCGGCCAGACAGGTGGGCCCCCTGGACTGTCCGGACTCCGTGGTCGGGCCACCGTGACCGGATGCCGCCTCCGTTTACTCTCGCCGGATATGCGGAGGCTGCATCCGTTTTGATGCGCCGCAGGATCACGGCAGGCAGGAGGGTGCATGAGCGCTGGTAAGCAGCGGGGACGTAAGCCCCGCGCGGACGTCCAGCGCAACCGCGCTGCCCTCCTGAGCGCACCCGGGGCGTTCCGGCCGGAACGCTCGGCCGCCTCGCCATCCCCGTCACCGGCGACTTTGAGGAGGCGCGGCGTGTGGCCATGCGGCTCGTGGACGACACCGGCTACGACGCCGGCATGCTGGCCGACTCCTGGCGCCAGCAGCCGAACAGCCCTGCCTACTGGACCGAACTGACCCTCGATGAGCTTCCCGCGGCGCTGGCCGCGGCCGACCGTGTCATCACCTGGACGGCGTCGGCAGGAGCACGCGGGAGATCGCGCCGGTGTCGTGGTGGATGGTGTGCGTGCACGGCTCCAACTCGCTTCCGGTGCCGGGCGCTGCGCCGGTGCCCTCGTTACGTGCGTATCGGGGGTGGGAGCCACCGGCTATGAGCAGGCGGATCCGGTGTCCGGCCTTGACCTGGTGCGCGCAGGCGTCCAACCGCACACGCACGGTCTGCACCTGGTCGGGGGGCGAGGTGGGGTCCAGGCGGAGGAGTCCTTCGGCGAAGTTGCGGGACACGCCCTTGGGGTCGACGTCGCAGAGCCGCACGAAGACATCGGCGTGCGGGTTGCTCCTGCTGTGCGCCAGCTCGACGACGGGTGTTCCCATGATCTCCAGCGGCGCGGTCAACGGGTCAGTGGTGAAGGTGAGCACATCGGAGCGGCTCTCCAGAGCGGCGTTGTCCTTGGCGCCACCGCCGGGGACGAGCAGTGGACCACCGAGGGTCGGCGTGGGGTCCGCCGGGTCGTAGACGTACGTGGACGGCGCGCCGCTGCTCGGTTCGTCGGCCAGGAGCTTGCCGCCCGACTGCAGGTAGCGCACGGTCTCGCCGGCCTCCGGTGGCCATTCGGCCAGGTGTCGCCAGGCGCCCTGCCCGGTGAGGTACACCTCGACGGGGGGTGCGGAGCGTGGGTGTGCCGGCGCTTCGTCGGCAAGGTGCGTCTCCAGCCATTCGAGATTGGCGCGGAGCAGGCGCCCCATGCCCTTTTGGCCCAGTTCCTGGTGGGTCCAGGGGCCGATGGTGAGCGAGACCTCGACCCCGCGCGCACGCAGCGCCTGGTACTGGTGCAGGGTCTGATCGAGGAAGAGGTCCTGCCAGCCGGCGACGAGCCGCACCGGGACGTTCGCCCGCTGAAGGGCGTCGTCGAGTTTGAGCCGGTCCCACACGGGATCGTCGCGGTCCGGAGTCGTCAGCCATTCCCGGAACCACTGCGCGCGGTGCTCGGTCGCCTCGTCGGCCGCATCGGCCAGCGGGAGAGCGCCGTAGACCGGGGCCAGTCGCCGGTTCAGGGTCAGCAACCTGGTCACGCCCCGCAGCCCGGGGAACTTCTCCTGATGGACGACCATCTCCGCCCAGGGCAGGAAGTCGCCCAGGTGGAACGCTCCGCCTCCGTGAACCGCGTTGTGCATGTCGTGCGGTGCCACGGCGATCAAGCACGTGCGCAGCTCAGGGGGCGGGTCCATCAGCAGCGCCCACTGGGTCCAGCCCACATAGGACCCACCGGAGGTGGCGAGCCGCCCGTCGAACCACGGCTGGGTGCGCAACCATGCGACCGCGTCCTGGGCGTCATCGGCTTCGTTCGCCATCGGGTAGAAGGTTCCCGTGGAGCCGAACGTGCCGCGGCAGCTCTGAACGACGACGTGATATCCGTGGTCCGCGTACACCCTCGCCTCGAGGTCATGCGGAAAGCCGCGCCCGTAGGGCGTGCGCAGGAGGACGGTGCCCTTCGGTTGGCTGGTGTCGGGGGCGTAGTGGTCCGTCACCAGGAGGGCGCCGTCGCGGGCGGGGACCGGAAGGTTCCGCTCGACCTTGTAGCCGTGTCGGGTGCCCGGCAGCTGCATCAGGCGGGTCAGGACCCGGTCCGCCGCTCGGGCGGACCGGCTCGGGGGCGCCAATGTGGTGGGACGAGGAAGTGTCGTGGTCATGACCTGGTCTCTGGTTCTTCGGTGGACTGGTTCGGACGTGGTGTACCGAAGTCGGGCTTCACAGGCAGGCGTTCAGCGCGCGGCAGAGCGCGTTGGCCCGGTCGTCGGGCAGGCCACCGGGCTGTGCGGTCTGGTAGGCGAAGGCAATCTCTGATTCCAGGTGGGCGAAGCCCAGGCAGCCGCCGAGGCCGTCGTGGCCGAAGCTGCCGGGTCCGATCATCGGCCGGTGGGTGGAGCTGGTCATGAAGCCGGTGCCCCAGCCGCCGCCCGCGTCGGGGCCGACGAACGGACGGCCCTCGGAGCGCACCACTAGGGCGTCGCGGACGACGTCCGCGCCCAGCAACCTGACTCCGTCGACCTCGCCCACCGTGGCCGCGTACAGCCGTGCCAGGCTGCGGGCGTTCGTCACGAGATTGCCTGCCGGGATCTCTACCGAAAGCCACGCCTCGGTGTTGGCTTCCTGGGTGATGCGGGTGGCGTCGAAGACACCGCCCAGGCTGATGGAGCGTTCGATCATCGGTGCGCCGAGAGCTGCGGCCATCAGCGCGGCGGCCTCGGGGTCGGTGATGGGCAGTGGGTCCGCCAGGGGGTGGAAATCGGCTGACGCGGGGTCCGCGCCGTACGTCATCGTCAGGTTCAGGGGATCTGCCACGTGCTCGCGCAGCCACTGACCGGGGCGCAGTCCCGTCGCCCGGCGCAGCACCTCGCCGGCCAGCCAGCCGAAGGTGAGCGCGTGGTAGGCGTACGCGGTCCCCGGGGCCCAGGCCGGCGCCTGCCGGGCCAGCGTGTCCGCCACCGGCTGCCAGGCGCGCAGGTCCTCCACCGTCACATCCGCCTCGGGTGCCACCAGCCCGGCCCGGTGCGCGAGTAGCTGCCGTACCGTCGTCGCTTCCTTGCCGTTCTCGGCGAACTCCGGCCAGTACTTGGCCACCGGGGCGTCGAGGTCGATCAGGCCGCGCTCCGCGGCCATCAGCAGGCAGACGGTGGTGACGCCCTTGCTGACGGAGAAGACGACGGTGCGGGTGCCGGGTGTCCAGGCGCCCCGGGCGGTCTGCCCGGCCCAGATGTCCACCACCGGCGCTCCCTCGGCGTACACCACGCAGGAGGCGGCCGTGTCGCCGCGGTGCCGGAAGTTGTCGGCGAAGGCGTCCGCGATCGCCTCGAATCCGCTGGAGACGCGGCCTTCCATCTGTACTGCTGTCATGTCACGCACTCCCTCGTGCCGTGTTGTCCCGGATCTGGGTGATGATCTGAGGCCAGAGCGGACGGGGAAGCTCATGGCCCATTGCGCGGTGGACGGTCAGCTTCGAATCCGCGATCAGTTCGTGCATGGCCGTGGACCCACCGGGATCGATCAAGCGGTCGCCGTCGCCGTGCAGGATCGTGGTGGGCACGGTGATGCGGTGCAGGTGAGGCGTACGGTCGGGAGAGTTGTCGAGCGCCTCCACCTGACGCACGATGCCGTCGGGGTCGTAGTCCCGGTCGTACATCTGGCCGCCGAGTTCGCGCAGCCAGGCGATGTCCTGGGGGTATCCGGGTGAGGCGCACACCGCTTCGTTGTCCAGGTACAGGGCGATCGCCTCGTCGCGATCGCGGGCCCGGGGACGGTGGGTCCGCTCGTCGACCAGGTCGCGTCCGGCAATGAAATCCGTGCTGGGCGCCGTGTAGATCAGGGCGAGGGTCAGCACGCGCGTGGGGTGGTCGAGGGCGAGCTGCTGGGCGACCATGCCACCCATGGACTGTCCCACTATGTGCGCCGCGGGAATGTCGAGCGCGGTGAGGAGGCCCGCGGTGTCGTTCGCCATGTCGGCCAGGGTGTAGCCGCCTTGCGGGAACTTCTGCGACAGGCCGACGTCCCGGTTGTCGAAGCGGAGGACGTTGAAGCCGGCGTCGGCGAGTTGTCGGCACAGATCGGCGTGCCATCCGAGCATGTGGGCGCCGAGGCCCTGGATCAGCAGCAGCGGGGGGCGGCCGGGATCGCCGAAGGTGTCGTAGTTGAGCGACACCCCTGCGGGCGTGGTGACCATGGTCATGGAAGGTTCCGTTCCGTTATCGGATCGAGTGGATGCCCATGGCCGGCTGACCGGCGACCAGGGCGGACGCGCCGCTGACGAGGAACGCGAGCCGCGGCCGCCAAGCCCCTACGAGTGAGCCAGCGGTGGCCGGGGCCGTGAGCTGGGGCAGACCGGTGGGGACCTTGAGCCTCCGTCCGGGTCCGGCAGGCGGAGTGCGTGCGATGTGGGCGACGGCGTTGTTCAGCGCACGGAAGGCGTCGATGCGGCCGCCACTTCCGTCGGTGCGGTGCTGAGTTCTCGCCACCGGTGACAGGCGACGGTCGTGCCTGCCGGGGTCTGTTCGAGCGCCGGCCGTTCGGTGCGGCACAGCGGGGCCGCGTGTGGGCAGCGTGTGGCGAAGGGACATCCTGCGGCGGAGACGGGGCCGGTGTTGTCACCCGTGCGCACGCGTCGCAGGCGGCGTTCTGCCTGGCGCACCGGGTCCGGGACGGGCGCTGCTTCGAGCAGGGTCCTGGTGTAGGGGTGCATCGGCGCGGTGTAGACCGTGTCGGCGGGGCCCTGCTCCATGATCTGTCCGCGGTACAGGACCATGATGCGGTGCGAGAGGTGCCGGACGACGTCCAGGTCATGGGCCACGAACAGGTAGCCGAGGGCGAACTCGTCCTGTAGCTCCCGGAGGAGGTTGAGCACCTGGGCCTGGACCGAGAGGTCCAGGGCGCTGACCGGCTCGTCGCAGATCACCAGCCGTGGTTGTGCGACCAGAGCCCGGGCGATGGCGATGCGTTGCCGCTGGCCGCCGGAGAAGCTCGACGGGTAACGGTCCGCAGCGGTCGCGGGGAGTCCGACGCGCTCGAGCATGGTGATGACCCGGTTGCGGACCTCGTCCGTGGCCAGTTTCTCTGCCCGCAGCGACTCGCCGAGCGTCTGAGCGACGGTTCGGGTCGGGTTCAGGGAGCTGTACGGATCCTGGAAGATCACTTGCAGGTCGCGGCTGAGCGCACGGCGTCGCTTGTGGTCGGCCCGGGTGATGTCCTCGCCCGCGAACTCGATCTGACCGTCGGCCGACGACACCAGGCCCAGCACGGCCCGGCCGATGGTGGTCTTGCCGGAGCCTGATTCGCCCACGACGCCCAGCGTCTCCCGCTCGGCCACGGAGAAGCTCACCTGGTCGACGGCTCGCAGGACGGGTGAGCCGTGGCCGCGGCGGAAGTGCACCGACAGATCGCGGACTTCGAGGAGGTTCGTCTCGTCGTTCACGTCATGCACCTTCGATCTGGTGGGCGTAGAGGCAGCGGGCCTCGTGGAGGGCACCGATCTGGAGGAGGGGAATATTGCCGCTGCCGCACTGGTCGGTGGCGTGTGCGCATCTCGACTGGAAGTGGCAGCCCTGCGGCCACGAGCCCGGCATGGGGACCGCCCCCGGGATGGTGGGCAGCACCGCCGAGCTGTGCTGGTTGTGCGGGTTCGAGGCGAGCAGTGCCCGGGTGTAGGGGTGGTGTGGGTTGCCGAACAGCTCTTTCACGCCGGCGCGTTCGGCGACCTGGCCGGCGTACATCACCACGACCCGGTCGCACATGTCGGCGACCACGCCCAGGTCGTGGGTGACCAACATGATCGCCATGCCCCGGTCGCGCTGAAGCGTGCGCATCAGATCGAGGATCTCCACCTGGATGGTGACGTCGAGGGCGGTGGTCGGCTCGTCGGCGATCAGGAGCTTCGGTTCCCCGGCGAGGGCACGCGCGACGACGACGCGCTGGGCCATGCCGCCCGACAGCTCGTGCGGGTAGCGTCGAGCCACGAGATGGGGTTCGGGCAGCTGCACCTGTTCCAACAGCTCGACGGCGCGTCTCTTGGCCTTGGCACGGCTCATTCCGGTGTTGATCCGGACGGCTTCGGCGAGTTGCCAGCCGATCCGGAAGGCAGGATCGAGCGCGACCATCGGTTCCTGGGAGACGTAGCCGATCTCGGAACCGCGGACAGCCTGGAGTTCGGACTCCGACAGGGCCGCAAGGTCCCTGCCGTCGAAAAGGACGTGTCCGGAGTCGATCCGTCCGCCGCCGCCGAGCAGCGCGATGACGGCGAGAGCCGTCGTGGTCTTCCCGCAACCGGACTCTCCCACGACTCCGACGGTCTCTCCACGGGCGATGTCGAAGGTCACACCGTCGATCGCACGGATGGGGCCGGTGGGGGTGGCGTAGGACACCGTGAGGTCGCGGACCGAGAGCAGGCTGTCGTCGGTGCTCGCGGGAACGACGGCGGAAGCCCGCTTGGGCGCGCCTCGGCGCTTGTCGCCCAGCGGGAGGGCGGACTTCGCAGACCAGCCCTCCGTGCCGGCGTCTCTGACCGCGTCGCCCAGAAGTCCGAACGCCAGCACGGTCAGCGCGATCGCCAGGCCGGGCGGCCAGATCAGCCAGGGCTGCTGGAAGAGGGCGCCGACCCCGTCCGCGACCATCCCTCCCCAGCTCGGCTCGGGTGGGGCGGCGATGAGGGAGAGGAAGGCCAGCCCGGTCTGCACCAGCAGGGCAGCCGCCGCCAGCAGGGACGCCTGCACGACGATGGGTCCCATGACGCGCGGCAGCACGTGCCGGGTGATGATGTAGGTCCGCGACATGCCGGACACCCGGGCGGCGGCGACGTAGAGCTGTTCGCGCACCGGCAGTGTCGCGGCTCGTACTACGCGTACAAGACCCGGCGCGGCCAGGACACCGAGAGTAACCATTGCGGCTGTCACGCTCTGCGGGAAGACCGACAGCACGACGATGACCAGGATGATCGCCGGCAGCGACAGCACGAGATCTGCCAGCCAGGTGATCGCCCGGTCGATCTTGCCGCCGACGTAGCCGGCCACGAGCCCGATGGGGATGCCCAGCGCCAGGACGACCGCCATCGCCTCGACGACGCCGACCAGTGTGACCCGGGTGCCCACCAGCAGTCGCTGGAGAACGTCGCGGCCCAGGCTGTCGACGCCGAGGGGATGAGCGGCGCTCGGGCCGTGCAGGGCGGTTCCGAGATCGCCGGCCCTGTCGGTCCCGACGTGTGGCATCAGCATCGGGGCGACGACGGCGATCAGGACGAGGATCGCCAGGTATGCCAGGCACACGACAGCCAGTGGCCGTCGCATCAGGCGGCGCACGAAGCGGGGGTTCACGGCGGGTGACGCCGACACTTCGGCATCCGCCACCGTCTCTGTCACAGTCACGGTCACAGTCATGCTGTGCTCACTCTCGGGTTGAGCAGCCCATAGGCGAGATCGACCAACAGGTTGACGATGATGACCACCACGGTGAAGAACACCGCGACCGCCTGGACCGTCGGGATGTCGTGGGCCAGGGCCGAACCGACCACGAGCGAACCAAGGCCCGGCACGGAGAAGACGCTCTCGATGAGAACCGCGCCGCCCAGCAGGCCGATGGTCTGGACACCCAGGACGGTGACGACCGGGATGGCGGCGTTCTTGAGGGCATGCCGGTAGATCAGTGAGTTTCGGGAGACCCCGTTGGCGGCCGCCATCCTGATGTACTCGCTTCCGAGCACGTCGAGCATGGCTTCCCGGGTCTGCTTCAGGACGGCCGCGACGGAACCGAGGGAGAGTGCGGTCACCGGCAGCACCAGCGATCGGACCCACTCCTGGGGCGATTCAGTGAACGGCACGTACCCGAGCGCGGGGAACCACTCGAGCTTGATGGCGAAAACGACGACCAGCACGGAGCCGACCCAGAAGACCGGCAGTGCCCAGCCGAGGAGAGCGAGAGCGTCGACCGCCCTGCCGATCACCCCACCACGAACGGCACTGAACACGCCGAGGCCGACGCCGACCACGACGCTCACCAGCAGAGAGCCGACGATGAGTGACATGGTGACAGGCACCCGGCTCATGATCGATTCCAGGACCGGGGTGCCACTGGTGATCGAGTTGCCGAAGTCACCCGAGACCGCATGGCCCAGCCAGCGCCCGTACTGCTCGTAGACCGGGAGGTCGAGCCCCAGCTGCCGGCGCAGCGCTTCGTACTGTTCCGGTGTGCCACTGGTTCCGAGCATCTGCCGTGCGGCGTCTCCCGGGGTGAGCGACAGCAACAGGAAGTTGAAGCTCGACACGACCAGCAGCAAGGGGACCGCGGTCACCATGCGGCGGGTCAGCAGCGAGGTCAGCCCGCTGCTTCCGGCGCCGCGTCCACGGATGGCGCGCCCGCGAGGGGAGCGCGTGAGCGGCGCTCCGATCGCGTCAACCGACGTGTCGGCCATCGTCAGTTCTTCCATCCGAGGTCGGCGCCGAAGACCATCCAGGAGCCCTTCTTGACTCCGGTGATGTGCTCGTTCATGCCCCACGGGATGTGGTACTCGTAGATCGGCACGTTGAACGCCTGCTCGGTGACCAGGCTGTTCAGCTCTCTGAATGTGTTCGCTGCCTGGTCGCCCTGCTCCGTCTGCCCCTGCTGGTAGAGCGCGTCGATCTTGGCGTTCGAAGCACCGAAGGGGTTCATCGAGGCTTTGGGGGCGTACAGGAGCGAGTAGGCGATCGCCGTCGGGGAGGTGTCCGGTGTCCACTGCATCGCGGCGAACTTCTTCGAGAGCGCCTGCGGGATGAAGTCAGTGGTCGCCGGGGTGACCTTGACGTGGACGCCGATCTTTTCCCAGTCCTTCGCGACCGTCTGCATCGTCGGGTCGCCCCAGTTGCCGATGATGGACCCCGGGTCGACGACGTCCATGCTGAAGCCGTGCGGGAAGCCGGCCTGGGCGAGCAGCGCCTTCGCCTTCGCCGGATCGTAGGGGTAACGATTGTCCAGGGCCGGGTCGGTGTACTCGGTCTGGTACTGGGAGGTGGGCCGACCGTACTCGCCGACCATCGCCTTGGTGATCGGCTCACGGTCGACGGCGTAGTTCAGCGCCTGTCGCACCCGGACGTCGGCGAGCGGCTTGGTGGCTGTCCCGTTGCGGTCGGCGAGCGTCACCGCCACGGTGCCGCTGCGCCAGTGCATCACCTTCACGCCCGCCTTCTCCGCCGCGGGCGCGGTGGAGGAGTCCAGGTTGCCGAAGTCGATCTGCTTGGACTGGAACGCGCGCAGCATCGAGGAGGGGTTGGAGATGATCCGAACGGTCACCTTCTTGAAACGGACGGCCGACGGATCGTGGTAGTACTTGCTGGGCACGAGGGTGTAGTGGTCGCCTGTCACGGACTGGGCGGCATCCAGGACGTAGGGACCGACGCCGTAGGTGCCCTTCGCCAGGCTGGCGGGGTCGGCGACGGACTTGGGGCTCGAGAGGGCGCCCCGGTTTCCGTACTGGGACAGGAGCAGGGGCACGATCGCGGACGGCGTGGCGAGGTTGAGCCGGACCGTGTACTCGCCCTTCGTCTCGACGGAGGCGAGAGAGAGCGTGGAGGCGAAGGGCCCGGGCTGCTTCGCGAAGTAGTCCAGCCAGGTCTTGACCGCCGCCGCGTTCAGCGGACTTCCGTCGGTGAAGCGGATCCCCTTCTTCAGGGTGAACTCGAAGACCTTGTTCCCGTCTCCGACGTACTTGTAGTCGCTCACCAGAGCCGGGCTCGCGGTGTAGTCGGCGTTCATGTGGAACAGGGACTCGTTGGTCAGCGAACGCATCACGTTCGGCGCTCCGCCGCCGTCCTTGGCCGGGTCGAGCGTGGACGGCCCGAACGAGAGGCCGATACGCAGTTCGTTCGCGCTGGTGCGCGCCGATCCGTTCCCTCCCTGGCTGCCGGCGCCGCATGCTGTTGCGCCGAGCGCCAGCGCCGATGCGGCGAGCAGCGCGATCAATGGATTGCGGTTCATGCGTCTTCTCCTGGAAGTCTCAGCTGGGCCACGACTCGCGTGGGGACACGCGTGGGTCACATGTGTGGGGACTGCGAGCAGGCGTCGGCAGGTCGCTCGGTCGGGTGTCACGGCGAGTGCCTGACAGCCGCATCAGGTGCGGGTCAGGACCGGTCCGTCGGGCGAGCAGCCAGGCTCGGGGGCGTCGAAGCGGCGTGGCGCGGAAGTGCCGTGGTCATGAGACCGGACCGGCGGCGGACGCGACGCGGCCGGGGCTCGTGTCGGTGCTGACGGGGATCGTGTCGTCCATGACAGATCTCTCTTCATGTGGATCCACCCCATCGGCACGTACGAAGACGGTGATCATCTGGGGGTGGGCGGCTCGGGCAGAACGGGTGCGGGGCGTCGTCCCCTACAGGCCATTACGGCTACCTATGCGGCGATCTAATACGTATTAGATCCGCTGGTTGCCGTACCGTAGCCTGTGCGTGAAGGCGTGGCAAGAGGTTGGGAGGGGCATTGCCAAGGGTCACCAGCAAGGACGTGGCGCGAGAGGCCGGGGTCTCCCAGACCACCGTGAGCTTCGTGCTCAACGGCAAGGACGAGCACGGCCTCTCCGCGGAGACCCGCCGTCGCGTGCTGGAGACGGCGAAGCGCCTCGGCTACGTACCGTCAGGGGCCGGCCGAGCGCTGCGCAAGGGCCGCAGCAAGGTCGTGCTCTGCGTGGTTCCGGACTTCCCCGTCGCCGAGGCCATGGAGCAGTTCAAACTGGCCCTCGGCCGATCACTGGGCGAGGCCGGTTACACCTGCGTGTACCTGCACCACGCCGGGACCACGACGCCGCTGGCCGAGCTGTGGCAGCACGTGCAGCCGGCGGTGGTCGTCGCGTTCGGCAGCCTGTCCCCCGACGACACGCAGTCACTGCATCGAGCGGAAATCCCCCTGATCGACGGCGTGTTCACACCGGACGGCACCCACCTGACCGGACTGAGCCAGGAAGACATCGGACGCCTGCAGATCGAGCACCTCGCGGCACGCGGGCACCGGCACATCGGCTACGCCGCGCTGGACGACCCCCGAGAGCGCCCCTTCTGCCGACCGCGCCTGCGGGGAGCCACCCGGGCCTGCAGCGACCTGGGCCTGCCCGCGCCGCAGGTGGTCAGCATGCGCTACTCCCGGGACAGTGCCCGGAACGCCGTCGCGGAGTGGACGCAGGGCGCCACCCCGGTCACAGCAGTCGCCGCCTTCAACGATCTGGCAGCTCTTGCCGTCCTGGCCAGTTGCCGCATACAGCACATCGTGGTTCCGGACGACCTGGCGCTCATCGGCGTCGACGACCTCCCCATGAGCTCGCTCGCCGTACCGGCCCTCACCACCATCCGGATGGACCTCACCGCAGCAGCCGACAATCTCGCCTCAAGCGTCCTCTCGACGGTCGGCGCTCAGCCCCCGACTGCGCCGAGCGGACCCGACGCGGCCGACATCCTCGCCATCGTCCCGCGTGAGACGACGTAGCCGACCGGCGAGAACATTGATGCCCTGCTCCCCTCGCTGCGACGCCTCGTCGAGGGTGGTGCCGGGCAGTGAGAGCCCATGTCGCTCGCTCGCTTGCCTTCCACATCGTGCGCGGCTGACGACCGGAGCGGAGGCGGTAGTTGACGCAGTGCGGCTGTCAGGACTCCAGCGCGTGGTCGAGTGATGAGGCGCACACTGCGCCGGGGGCTGTGTGCGCGGCGTGTTAGCGTCCGGCCGTGATTTCCCCGGCATCGCATGCCTCCGTACCCGACAGCGCGATTGTCGGCACCGGCCTGGGGGGCTGCCCCGCGGCGCTCGGCGCCCGTGACCCGCTCGGCGTGCTCGATCTGTTCAGCGACGACTTCGTCCGTGACCCGTATCCCTGGCTGGCTGCCCTACGGTCCGAGTCTCCGGTGCACCACGACGCCGCCACCGGGCTGTGGCTGGTCAGCCGTTACGACGATGTGCGCCGGGTACTGCTCGATGCGGCCGTGTTCCATCCGGACAACGCCCTGCGCGCCGTCACCCCTTTGCCGGTCGCCGTGCTGCGGGTTCTCGCCCGGGCCGGCTTCACACTCCCACCCGCGCTCGCCAACAACGGCACCCCCAGCCACGCCGGACTGCGCCGCGTGGTGACCCGGTTCTTCAACGCCGAGCGCGTCACCGCAGCCGTACCGATGATCCGGCGCGTCGCCGAGGAGTTGCTCGAAAGAGCGCGCTCGGAGCTCGACGCCACCAGCCGCTGCGAGCTGTTCACCTCGTTCGCCCAGGTTCTGCCTTGCCGGGTGCTGATGGAACTCCTCGGCATCGACGGGGTTGCCCCTGCCACCCTGATTCGCTGGAGTGATGCGTCGCTGGAGCTGTTCTGGGGCAGGCCCGCACTGGAAAGGCAACTGGAACTGGCGGAGTCCGTCGGGGAGTTCCATCAGTGGCTGACCGACACGGTGCGCGGCGGCACTGCCCCGCCCAGCTCGTTCGTCGGGGCGTTGGCCCGCCACCGTCTGCCGGGCGGCGAGCCGCTGGACGCCGAGACCGCGGTGGCCGCCTGCTTCTTCGTCTTCATCGCGGGCCAGTCCACCACCGGGCAACTCCTCGCCACAGTGCTGCAGCGCGGGCTCACCGAGCCCGGCCTGTGGCAGCGCGTGGCTCGGCAGACGGGTCTGGCCGAGGCCTGGGTGGAGGAGGTGCTGCGTCGCGAACCGCCGGTCACCACCTGGCGCCGGATCACCGCGCGTGCGACGGAAGTGGGCGGCGTGAGCCTCCCGGCGGGTGCCCAGTTGCTGCTGATGCTGCAGGGCAGCGGATCCGACCCGGAGATCTTCCCCGACCCGGAGCGGATGCGTCCGCACCGGACGAACATCCGCCACCACCTCGCGTTCGGCGTCGGCCGTCATCGCTGCCCGGGAGCGTCCCTGGCACGCACAGAGGCGGCAGTGGCCCTGCGGGCAGCGGCCGATCGCCTGCCGGAAGTGCGGCTGGAGCAGGGTGGGACCGAATCACCCATGCTGGATCTGCTGTCCTTCCGGGCACCCCTGCGCGTCACCGTCCTTCGGTGAACCCGGCAGCCCGCCGTGTGACTTTCGCGTGGTGCGTGACGTCCGCCGGGATGCGGGTAGGAGCCCGACGAACGGTGTCCGAGGCCCACTCCTCGGGCAGGGACAGGCGCCATTGCAGAACACGTGACCCGGTCGGCCTTCTGGCCGTTGCAGCAGCGCCCCGCCGGCACCTGGTACTCCGTGTCCTCCAGCGTGTGCGTGATGCCGTCGAGTAGGTCGGGGGAGGACGGATTGCGGATGTCGGCAGCATCATGTGGTGTGGGTAGCCCGCGCAGGGTCCGGCTCCCGCCTGCGGCCGACAGGCGAGTTCGTCGATCGCGCGCCGCACTTTGGCCGCGTCTCGGGACCGGCCCCGTCACCAGGCCGTTCGCGCACCACCTTGGTGGCCGCCACTGATGAAGGACCGGGAGGCCGGGCCTCCCGGTCCTTCACTTCGCACCGGTCAGTCGGCGACGATGGGGAGCCGGATGTGTGACGGCCGTGAGCGGTCGTGGAAGATGCGCTGCTGGGCGACGCGCGCGGTCGTCCCTTCGGTCACCGGTTCGCCGGTGTTGAGGTTGCGGTCCCAGCGCGGGAAGTTGCTGGAGGTCACCTGGACGCGGATGCGGTGCCCCGCCTTGAACACGTTCGACGTGGACCACAGGTCGACCTCGATCTCGTCGATGCGCGACGGGTCGGTCTTCACGCGGGTGATGCCGTCGACGATGTTGCGGGACACCCCGCTCTCGTCGACGTCGCACAGGCGGACCACCCAGTCCGTGGACGGACCGTCCGTTGCCGCGAAGAGCGTGGCATATACGTGCCCGGTGACCTCGACGTCGGCCTCCAGCGGTGGCGTGGTGAACACGAGCACATCGTCACGCTCTTCGGTGACGCGCTGATCGAAGGCGCCTGCGGGGAACTCGCTCGACATGACGAGGTTGCCGCCACGGGTGATCACAGGGTCGGCTGGATCGTAGGTGAAGTCCGACTCGGCGTTCTCGTCGGTCGGCGACTCCCAGGACAGGGTCGCGTCTTCGCCCAGATAGAGGGCGGTATCCCTCGCGCGAGCGAGTGGCCAGTCCTCTTCGAGGCGCCACTGGTTGACACCCATCACGAAAATCATCACACCTGACTCATGGGCCGACGTCGCGGGTCCGTCCTTGAGCCAGTGGTCCAGCCATTCGAGATGGACATCCGTTAGGGGCTTGCCGAACGGGCCCGCTGCCGCGAGACCGAAGTTGACCTCTCCGACCTTGCCCGGACCGAGGGTGTCACTCACCGTAAGGGCGTGGTGCCACGGACCGACGATGAGCCGGGCGACGCGGCCGTGAGCGCGCATGCCGATGTAGTTGTCGAGGCTGCCCTGCCCGAAGATGTCGTACCAGCCCGCGATGTTCAGGCTGGGCAGTTCCAGCTTGGCGTAGTGATCGGAGACACGTGACTCGGCGAGGGTCGCCGGGTCGGCGAGCGCGCGGGTGACTCCGAGGTCGGGCTGACCTGTGCGGACGATCAACGGCAGGTTTCCGGACGGCAGCCCCCAGTAGCCGACGGTAGCCAAATCGTCGATATCAGCCATGGCCGCGCCGATCCTGCCCATCAGCTCCTCGACCGGGAGCCCTTCCTTCGGGTACTGCCCCAGCGCGGTGACAGCACCCCAGAGCGCGTTGACGCCCAGCTCGATCGCACCACCACGGAAGAGCAGACCGTCTGCCGGGTCCGCCCACGTGATGGACGGTGTGATCGCAACCAGGTGCGGGGCGCCGGAGATCGCGGCGCTCCATTGGGTGGACCCGAGATAGCTCCCGCCGACCATGCCCACCTTGCCGTTACTGCCCGGCAGGGACGCGGCCCACTCGATCGTGTCGTACCCGTCCTCCCGCTCGTACTTCCAGGGCACCCACTCACCGTCGGAGACGGCCCGCCCACGGGTGTCCTGGTTGACGACGATGTACCCGTTCCGCGCGGCGAGCCGGAAATCGAGCAACACATCCGCGACCGAGACCGACTTGTCATACGGCGTGCGCTGCACGATGACGGGAAACAGGCCCTCACCTGCCGGGCGGTAGACATCCGCTCGCAACACGGTGCCGTCCCGCATCGGCACGGGAACGTCGAACTCAATCTCGATCTGGCGCATGTGTCTCCTTTGACAGGGGGCTGAACTGTTGGCAGCCAGCCCGTATGGCGCGTTGTGTGGGGGCCCGCATTCCGAACATGGCGGGGATCGACGGGGATCGGCGGACGGAGGATCCGATGCCGAGCCAGCCGTCGACGTCAAGGACGACGCCGGTGACGTAGCCGGCGGCGGGTGAGCAGAGGTGGCGGCGGCTTCGGCGATGTCCATGGGGTCGCCGGTGTGGCGCAGCGGCACCTTGGAGACGCTTCAAAGCGGTCTTCTCGGGATTCGCGGCCTCGGCGAAGATCTCGGCGACGCGCAGAACGGGCGTCAGCGCCCTGTCCGGGCTCGACGACCTCGTGCAGCCACCGGGTATCGAGGAATCGCTCGGCGGGAAGCAGCTCGCCGGAGAGGGCGAGCCATCGGCCCAGCGAATCGCCCAGCTTGCGGCGCATTCGCACTGCCGACCCAGCGCCAGGCACCAGATGGTTGCGGATGTGCCCGTCGCCGATCAGCGTGCCTGGCTCCGTGACGACGGCGTCGCACGCCAGCGCGATCTCCAGACCACTCGCGACGGCCTGACCGTGCAGTACCGCGACCACCGGATGCGCGCTGCGCTCAAGGCGGCGGGTCAGGTCGGAGACGGTGCGCAGGAACGGCACCGGCGGCGCGCCCGCCTCGGCCAGAGCCGGCAGGTGCTGCAGGTCCGCACCGGCGCAGAAGCTCGGACCCGACCCGGTGACCAGGACCGCGCTGGTCGAGGTATCCCTTTCGGCCTCGGTCAGTGCGGCGGTGAGTGCGTCGGCGAGAGGGGCGTTGAGCGCATTGCGCGACCTCGACGAACTCATTGACCCGTGCGCCGGCACGCTCGGCGCTTCTGGTCGGCTGCGGGTCCATGCCCCCTCCTCGGGTACGCTTCACGGTACTCAATAATCAGCTAACGTACCCGCCTCGGAGGCGAGGCTCAAGGGGGAAGCCGTCGGCATTGAACATCTCGTGATGCGCGCTGTCCCAGTGCAGCCCTCGCAGGGTCCTGCCTGAGTCGCACATACTGGGCGTAGCCTCACCAGGCGATGGGAGCGAGAGATGAGTGCCTCCTACCAGCATGTCGGCCCTGATCTGTCCTTGCCGGACGGCGTGGCGACGGCCCTGCTGGACGAGGAGGGGGTCGTGTTGCGCTGGTCCAGGACGGCCGTCGACATGCTGGACCGGACGGCAGCGGAGGTCTGCGGAAAGCCGGTCGGGTACCTGCTCGCGGACGGCTCCGCGGGTTGCCGGGCCGGGCACGGCAAGGTCGTCATGCCTGCGGCGGGCCGGGCGGTACTGCGGCACCGTTCGGGCGGCGTGGTTGAGGTCGACTTCCGGGCGCTGCCGCTGGAAGCGTGCACCGAGATCTTCGTTCTCGCGGTTCCCAGCGGCTCTGTGACCACGTCGGAACAGGACTCGGCCCTCGGACGGGCGCTGCTCGCCCAGGACCGGATCGGGGTCGGCATCCATGACATGGATCTGAAGCTGGTGCGGACCAATATCACGCCCGGGATGTTCCCCAGCGCCGCTTTGCCGCTGGGGGGACGGCCGGCGGACGTGATGTCCCCGCCGCACGCGGCGCTGCGCCGGGTGCTGGAGACGGGGGTGCCGCTGATCGGGCACGAGCAGCCGATGCGCTCTCCGCAGGTTCCGGGGCGGCAGGAGTGCGTCTCCCTGTCAGCCGTCCGTCTCGAAGACGCCCAGGGAAACCCGACCGGGGTGGCCGTGCTGTACACCGACGCCGAGGAAGAGCGGCGCTCCCGCCGCCGGCTCGAGGTGTTCCACCAGGCCGCCCGGATCGGCGGTTCCCTCGACGTCAACCAGACTGCCCAGGACTTGGCGCACGTCCTGGTCCCCGCCCTCGGGGACCTGGCCTGGGTGGATCTCGCCGAGGCCGTCCTGCTGGGGGACGAGCCCCCCAAGATCCTCGGCGGATATCTGAACCTACGCCGGGTAGCGGTGGCTGCGGGCTCCGCTCCCTACCCCGCCACGCTCCTCCAGCCGGGAGCGGCGATTCCCCGGATACCGGAAGGGGCCCATCTGCGGCGCTACCAGCGCGGTGAGGCCGTCATCATCGACCGGGAGACGATGAGAAACATACTCAGAGACGACCCGGAAGCGTTCCGGCTGCTCACCCCTAAGGACGGGCACTCGTCCCTCTGGGCTCCGATGTTCGCGCGCGGTCTCGTGCTCGGCAACGTCGCGATGTGGCGTACCGAGCGGCCCGAGCCCTTCGACGAGGACGACGCGGCCTTGCTGGCTGAGCTCGCCTCCAGGGCCGCGATCAGCGTGGACAACGCCCGCCGCTACACCCGCGAGCGCCGGGTGGCCGTGGCCCTGCAGCAGCGCCTGCTGCCGCGCGCCACCACCGACACCCCGGCGGCCCAGACCGCAGGTTTCTACCTGCCCGCCGGCGGCGGAGCCGAGATCGGCGGCGACTGGTTCGACGTGATCCCACTGCCCTCGCTGCGAACCGCCTTCGTCGTGGGCGACGTCGTCGGCCACGGCCTGCACGCCACCGCCACCATGGGCCGCCTGCGCACCGCCGTCCAAACCCTGGCCGACCTGGAACTCGAGCCCACGGAACTGCTCACCCGTCTCGACGGCCTCGTCGCCCGGCTCTCCGCCGAGGCCGCTCCGGAACACCGGGACAGCGTCGGCGCCACCTGCCTGTACGCCGTCTACGACCCCATCGACTGCCGCTGCACCCTGGCCAGCGCCGGCCACCCGCCCCCCGTCCTGCTCCGGACCGACGGAACCACACACGTGCTCAAGGTCTCCCCAGGACCCCCGCTCGGCGTCGGCGCCATGCCCTTCGAGACCACCACCGTCGACCTTGAACCCGGCAGCGTCCTGGCTCTGTACACCGACGGGCTGACCACACGCGACAGCCAAGACCCGGATGTGGCTCTCCGGCACCTGAGCGACCGCCTGCCCGCGTACTACCTCCCGGAACGCTCCCTGGACGGTACCGGCCACGCCCTGTTGGCAGACGCCGACGACCCCCCGCCCCGCGACGACATCGCCCTGCTCCTCGCCCGAACCCGCGCCCTGCCGGCAGAGGCCGTCGCCGCCTGGGAATTCCCCGCCGATCCCGCCATCGTTGCCGACGCCCGAGAGGCAGCCATGCGCCAGCTGGCTGCGTGGGGGCTGGAAGAGACCGCCTTCACCACTGAACTCGTCGTCAGCGAACTCGTCACGAATGCCGTCCGCTACGGCGGGGGACCCATCGGCCTGCGTCTCATCCGCGACGAGGTGCTCGTCTGCGAAGTCACCGACTCCAGCAACACCCAACCCCGCCTGCGCCGCGCCCGCACCACCGACGAAGGCGGCCGCGGCCTCTTCATGGTCGCCCAGCTCACCACACGCTGGGGCAGCCGCTACGGCCAGACCGGAAAGACAATCTGGGCCGAACAACCCCTCGAAGCCCCAGACATCGGTCAGCTCGCGGATCTGCCGCAGAACACTCCGGTCTGACACTCGGGGGCGTGTCGACTGAACGGCGATGTCTCACATTCGGTGGTGACGGAGTGTGCCGTTATCGGAGGAGGGTGCGCTGGCGAAGGCGAGTGAAGCCTGCTCGTCCGTGCATCTGGCGCGATCCGGTTGGTTTTGGTGTTGACGCGGTCGTTGGCCGACACAGGGAACGGAACGGGTCCCTACCTGGGCGCCGAGATCTGGTCCCTGGGCGAGCGCACAGCCGTGGAAGGAGGCGCGGATGCGCCCGGTTCCGAACTGAGCCCGTCCAGCAGGAGGTCACCGAGTTCGGAGAAGGCGTCGCCGGCGGTCAGGCCGGTGCTCTCCAAGAGGACCCCCGACTGAACCGCATCGATGGTGACGGCCACGACCTGGGCCGCGAAGTGCCCGTTGAGCGCGCGGAAGACGCCGGCCTGCACGCCCTCCTCGATCAGTTCGTGGACCCGGTGCGCAGCGGCGGCGGAGTTCGTGCGGTAGATCTGTGCGGTCGGTTCGTAGCCGACCATGTCGTCGTAGAAGGCGTGGGAGTGCCGGCGCATGGCCGTGCCGACGCCGGTGAGATAGACGCGGATGCGTTGCCTGGGGTCGGGCTCGGCCTGGACAGCCTGTTCGATCTCGGCTGTCGCGTCCCGGAAGAAGGCGCGGGTGACCGCCAGGACCAGCTGTTCCTTCGTGGAGGCGAGGCTGTACAGCGTGGCCTTGGAGCACCCCAGTCGCTGGGCGAGCTCGTCCATGGTCACCGCGGTGAAGCCTTCGGTCAGGATGATCGCCTCGGTTTGGCGCAGCAGTTCGTCCCGCCGGTGTGTGTCGACGACCCGTCTGCGCGCCGTTCGGCGTGGGCGTCGGTCACGCGAGTCAGTTTGGGCCGTCACCGCAGCAGTCTCCCATGAGCGTCTCCGCCTGAAGCGGCGGGTGGCCGTCCGGGCCGGAAGGCCACCCCAACCAATGGGTACTAGCGTATCGCCTGACGTACCCAGGCTTGGTGGCAAGTCCCTGGGGGTGCGGTGCCTGACGATTCCGAGGTGTCCTCAGGTACGGACCTGCAGCAGTGTCCGGCCGAGGGCTTCTCGCCGGTCCAGGTGCTTCAGCGCGGCCGACGCCTGTTCCAGGGGGAAAACGGACGAGATGGGCGGGTCCAGTCGGCCGGACTTCAGCAAGGGCCACAGTTCGTGCCAGTAGACGCGGGCGGCTTCCGGGTCCTGCCGCCAGTACTCGTCCATCCCGACTCCGAGCACAGAGGTGTTGGTCAGCAGCAGACGATTCACTTTGACCGTGGGGATGCCCCGGCCCGCGAATCCCAGGACGAGGAGGCGTCCCCCGCCGTGCCGTAGCGCACGAAGCGAGTCGGGGAAGCGATCGCCGCCGACGGGGTCGATCACCAGGTCGACGCCTCGGCCGTTGGTGAGGGTCCTGACCTCGTCGAGAAATCCGCCGACACGTACGACCTCGTGTGCTCCTGCCGACCTGGCCAGTTCGGCCTTCTCGTCGGTGGACACGACCGCGATGACGCGTGCGCCGTACGCCGCGGCCAGCTGGCAGGCCGCGCTGCCCACTCCGCCCGCGGCGCCGTGGACGAGGACGACCTCGCCAGGGCGGAGAGCGCCCCGGTGCATGAGGGCGAAATGTGCGGTCAGGTAGTTCAGGGGCAGGGCCGCGCCACGGCGGGTGTCGACGTTGTCCGGGAGAGGAAAGACCATCGATGCGTCGACGGCGGCTGTCTGGGCGAAGCCACCGGTGACCGGCAGCGCTGCGACGCGGTCACCGGCACGGAATCCGGCACCGTCCGTGCGGACCGTTCCGGACATTTCCCAGCCGGGGATGAACGGCAGTTCGGGACGCGTCTGGTACTCCCCGCGAGTCTGCAGGAGGTCTGGGAAGACCACGCCCGCCCATTCGACGTCGATGAGGACCTGGCCCTCTTGGACCTCCGGCTCCGGGAGCTCTCGTACGACCAGGGCGTCAGGACCCTCGAAAGCGGTGACGATTACACCCTGCATCTATACCTCCCGGCCCCAAGGACCATCGAGACCACTACGTGCTCGCATTGTCACTACGGCCCGGCGAGTGTGGTCGGGCCGGGCGACGCAGGCTGACGGGCTGGTGATCACCTGTTCCTCCGCCGGGTTCGTGGTTACCGGATGGAGGATCCGATGGAGATGCCGCCGTCGACGTCGAGGACGATGCCGGTGATGTAGCCGGCGGCTTCGCTGGCGAGGAAGGCCGCGGCTTCGGCGATGTCCTCGGGCCTGCCGGTGTGGCGCATCGGGACCTTGTTGGTGAGTTTGTCGCGTGCGGGGCCGTTCATGGAGGCGAGCATGGGTGTCTCGATGAGGCCGGGGGCGATGGCGTTGGCGGTGATGCCGTGGCGGGCGCCTTCGAGGGCGAGGGTGCGGGTGATGCCGACGATGCCGGCCTTGGCGGCCACGTAGTTGGTCTGGCCGAAGTTCCCGCGCCATGACATGGACGAGAAGCTGACGATGCGTCCGTAGCCCTGGCGTTTCATGGTGCCGAACGCGGCGCGGGCGCAGTGGAAGCCGCCGGTGAGGCTGACGTCGATGACGGCGTGCCAGTCGTCGTCGGTGATGTCCTCGACGCGGTTGTCGCGGATGATGCCGGCGTTGTTGATCAGCACGTCGAGGCGGCCGAGTTCGTCGGTGACGCCGGTGATCCAGGCGTTGACCTGGGCGGAGTCGGTCACGTCCACCACGTCGGTGCGGAGTTTCGCGTCGTGGGCGTCGGTGATGGTCCGGGCGGCGTCGGTGAGGGCCTGTGCGTTGACGTCGGCCAGCGCGACGGTGGCGCCCTCGGCGGCGAAGCGGGTCGCCATGGCGAGGCCGAGGCCTTGTGCGGCGCCGGTGATGGCGACGACGCGTCCGTGGTAGCGGTTCACGTGGTGTCTGCTTTCGTGGTCCGGGGTGCGAGGAAGGCCCGCAGGGCGTCGGCCACCGAGCTCGCCGACCAGTTGTCTGCGAAGGTGGCCAGTTCCTCGCACAGAGCGTGCTCGGGGGCGGCCCCGTCGATCCGGTGCAGCAGCGTCTTGAGCCGGTGCTGGGCCGGGCTGCTTTGGTCGGCCAGTTGCCGGCAGATGCGGGTTGCGGTGGCGTCGAGGTCGGCTGCGGGCACGATCGCCCGGATCCAGCCGGTGTGCGCGAAGGCGGTCGCGGGCAGCAGTTCGCCGGTGAGCAGGAGCCAGCGCGAGAGTCCGCGTCCAACCGCACCGGGAAGCCGGACGCTTGACCCGCCGGCCGGTACCAGCCGCCGCATGACGTGGCCGTCGCCGATGAGCGTGGTGTCGGCGGCGACGACGACATCGCAGGCCAGCGCGAGTTCGAGGCCGCCGGCGACGGCGTGACCGTGCAGCACGGCGACCCAGGGTTTCGGGCTGGCCGCGATGCGGCTGAAGCAGGCCGACACGTCGGTCAGGAAGTCGACCGGGTTGTCGCCCCGCTCGTGCAGCTGGAGGAACTGGTGGAAGTCCCCGCCGGCACAGAAACTCGGCCCGTTGCCGGCCACGGCGATGACCGCGGTGCCGGGGTCGGCCTCGGCGCTGGTGATCTGCTTGTCCAGGGCCTCGATGAGAGCGGCGTTGAGGGCGTTGCGCCGCTCGGGGCGGTTGAGCAGCAGCCACCGGACGGTGCCGCGTTGCTCGACGAGGAGGGGGTCCGTGTCGGTGGTCACTGTGCCTCTCGGCTGGAGAGTTCGGTGCGCCGGCGGCTGCGCAGCAGGTAGCGCTGGGTCTTGCCGCTGGGCGTCTTGGGCAGGGCGTCGATGAAGTGGATGGTGCGCGGGTAGGCGTGGGCGGCGTAGCGGGTCTTGACCAGCAGCTGGAGCTCGGTGGCCAGGTCCGGGGAGGCGTCGTGGTCCTCGCGCAGGACGACGTACGCCTCGATGACCTCGCCGCGGACCTCGTCGGGTGCGCCGATGACACTGCACTCGGCGACGGCGGAGTGCTGGGCCAGGACGCTCTCGATCTCGAACGGGCCGATCCGGTAACCGGCCATGATGATGACGTCGTCGTCGCGGGAGGAGAAGAAGAAGTCGCCGTCGGCGTCGACGCGCCCGGCGTCGCCGGTGAGGTAGTAGCGGCCGTCGGGGGTGAACTTGGAAGCGCTCTGCCCGGGGATCTGGTAGTCGCGGAACGTCATGAGCGGGCTCGCCGTGACGTCGATCGCGACCCGGCCCAGCACGCCCGGTCCGGCGGGCTCGTCCTTCTCGTCGGCCAGGACGGTCAGGCTCCAGCCGGGTACCGGCCGGCCCATCGATCCGGTCTTGAGGGGGCGGGCGAGTTCGCTGTGGTGGTGGTTGGCCAGGGGCATGCCGACCTCGGTCTGGCCGAAGTGGTCGTGCACGGCCAGGCCGAGCGCCGTACCGGCCCATTCGTTGACCTCGGGGGTCAGGGGCTCGCCCGCGCTGGACGCCCGCTCCAGCCGCAGCCCCTGCGGCACCGGCACCGACGAGGAGCGCAGTCCCCGGTACACGGTCGGGGCGGCGGCGAAGTCGGTGACCCGGTGGTCGACGAGGGTGCGCCAGGTCGTCTCCGGGGAGAATCCGCCGGACAGCAGCAGGCTGGGGATGCCGGCGGCCATCGGGGCGACGATTGCCGAGTACAGGCCGTAAGCCCAGCCGGGGTCAGCGGCGCACCAGTAGCTGCTGTCCCGGGTGACACCGAGGCCGTACTCCAGGTAGACCTGCCATCCGGCGATGTAGGAGACGGGGTGGATGACTCCCTTGGGCTTGCCGGTGGTGCCGGAGGTGAACATGTGCACCAGGGGTCCGTCCCCGCTGGTGGTGACGGCGGGCACCGGCTCCGGTGACGCGGTGGCGATGAGGTCGGGCAGCGACACGTCGCCGTGCTGTGCGCCGCTTCCGGTGACGACGACGCGGCGCCGGGGGTCGTCCGGCATGTCGGGGCCGGGGTCGAGTTTGTGGCGCTGGTCCGGGTCGACGACCACGACGTGCGCACCGGAGCCTTCCAGGCGCAGGGCGATGGCCTGGGGCGCGAACGCGGTGAACAGCGGGACGTAGACCGCGCCGAGCCGCCAGATCGCCAGGATGACGGTGACCAGGTCGGTGCCCTTGCCCATCAGGGTCGCCACCCGGTCACCCGGACCGACCCCGAGCCCCTGCAGCGCCCGCGCACAGCGGTGCGAGTCCGCGGCGAGATCGCCGAAGGTCAGAGCGGAAGCCTTGCCGTCGCTGTCGACCACGGTGATCGCGACGCGGTCGGCGGGGTGTCGGTCGCACAGCAGCCATGCCACGTCGAGGGAGGGTGCCGTGAATGTCGCGTTCAGTTCGGTGACTCGGTCGGCGGCGCTCACTGCTGGTCCTTCCGGTCGATGATCGGCAGGACCAGACGGCTGGGGTGGCTCGGCCCGTGATGGATGTGGTTGACCGCGGGAATCATCTGCTCCTCGCTCTCGCGGGCGATGACGCCGCCGGTGTTGGTGTTGCGGTCGTAGCGGGGGAAGTTGCTGCTGGAGACGTCCACGCGGATGCGGTGACCGGGAAGGAACACATTCGAGGTGGCGGTCATGTCGATGGTGATCTCGTAGACCGTGCCGGGTTCCATGAGTTCTTCCGTGGCGAGGCCGCCCCGGTAGCGGGCGCGCAGGATCCCGTCGCACAGGTTGATCGCCTTGCCGTCGGGGAAGACGTCGACGAGCTTGGCGGTGAAGTCGGTGTCCACCGCCGAGGAGGAGACGAACAGGGTGAGGCTGACCGGACCGGTGACCTCGACAGCCTCGTCGAGTACGGGCGTTGCGAAGCACAGGACGTCTTCGCGGCCGGCGACGGTCCGCTGGTCGACCGGGCCGCAGAATCCCGGGGTCGTCGGCATGGACGCCCCGCCGGCCGAGGGAACCGGGCGGCGCGGGTCGTAGAGGTAGGTCTCGTGCCCGGCGCCGGCAGGCGCCTCGGTCGTCAACACCCCGTCGCCGTCTGCGGTGTTGGCGTGGCCGGCGCTCGTGAGGTGGAAGTCGGTCCACCTCGTGTCGGGCAGCGGCCACTCCTGCTCATCACGCCACTGGTCGATGCCCATGACGAAGATCTTCACCGGCGCCAAGCCGTCCAGAGCGGTGGTGTCGCCCCGCAGCCAGCGGTCGAAGAACTTCAGCTGCAAGTCGCCCAGGCCCACCATCTGGGCGCTGGCCAGCGGACCGAAGGAACGGTCGCGGTAGACGCCTGTCGAGGAGGGGTCGTGGTCCCACGGACCGATGATCAGCCGCTGCCCCTCACGCGCCTGCGCACTGCCTGCCTGCCTACAGGCGGTCGTGTAGGTGCGCAGGGTCTGCCCGATGTAGAGGTCGTACCAGCCGCCGATGTTCAGCGCCGGGGCAGTGACGTTCTTGAGCTCGGACGTGAGCTCCATGGCGTCCCAGTACCCGTCGTGGGAGGGGTGGGACATCCAGTCGTCCCACCACTTCCCGTACGCCGCCAGGACCGGCACCTCCGCCGTCGGCAGCACATCGTTGAGAGACTCGTGGGACAGCACCGCCTGACCGAGCTCCTGCAGCTGGGACAGGGTGTCCTCGCCGGCCGCCAGGGAGCGCTGTGCGTCGGCCGCGTACATCATGGCATTCCACAGCGTGACCAGGCTCAGTGAGAGGGCACCGCCCGCGGAGTACCAGGGCGCCTCGTAGTTGTCGATCGAGGTGAAGGTCGGCGCGATCGCCTTGAGAGCCGGGGCGCCGGTCACGGCGGTTTCCCACTGGACCATCCCGCCGTAGGAAGCCCCGTACATGCCCACCGTGCCATCCGACCACGGCTGGTCGGCTATCCAGGCGACGGTGTCCTCGCCGTCGTTTCGGTCCGCCAGATGGGGAACGAACTCGCCTTCCGAGCGGTGGGTGCCCCGGCAGTCCTGCACCACCAGCGCGTAGCCGGCTTCCAGCAGAGTCCCGAGGTTGGGCATGGAGGCAAAGCTGATGCCCAACAGGTCCTTGCCGTACGGCAGGCGCACGAGCAGCGCCGGAGCCTTGCCCTCGACCGGATGCCACACGTTGGCGGCCAGGGCTACGCCGTCACGCATCGGAACTTGGACATCTATCTCGTACAGGTGCTGCATCGGTGCTCCTCGTCGAGCCGACGGCGTTGCGGTGATATGGGTACGTTAAGAGATACCTTCGTACCCAGTCAATTACCGTGACGAGTCTGACCTCCCGTGATTCACCTGCACGGGTTCCCCCGTTTGGCCTCTGCGGACAGATCGCCCGACGGCGGGAAGCCGCGAGGGCCAAGGCCGGCGAGGCGTGTCGGCGGGTGGCGCCTCGCGCGAGCTCCTCAATGCCGCCGCCCGGTCGAGGGCGGCCGCCGAACGGGTGCAGGCGAGGTGACAGCCGGCACAAGGCCGGGTTCCGAGACGACGTCCCGGGCGGCCGTCCGGCCGATGAGTACCGGGCCCGGGCATGTCGTCGTGGCCCAGCACGGCCGAGCCGTCCGTCACGACCCGCAACGGAGGTGCGCTTGATGGTGAGACGGCGGGTGTCCTCGGGGGTTCTCGGCGATCGCCGTACAGACGCGGGCCACGCCCCGGCGTGTAGACCATGGAGAGGTCGTCACGGTTGCGGATGGGGTGGACGCTGTCTCGATCATGCCGCCGAGGTGCATCAGGAACGTACGGTCGGAGACCTTGCCGAGCGTGAACGCTCCCGATGTCGCGCAGCTGTTCGACGATCTCGCGGCGTGCAGGTGGAGGTGGCGGCGATGGTGACGTCGATGCCGAGACGGTCGGCGTCGGATGAGACGACGTCGAGGGTGGTGACCGAACTGCCTGGCGCCTCCAGAGTGGCCGTCAGCTGAAGGACCGCGTTGCCTGCCGCGGGACTTCGAGGCGGATGGCCATCGAGTAGGCGACGCCGGGCGTGCGCACTGGAAGGGTCCTCATCCGTCCTGGTGTGCGGCGGCCTGGAGGGTGCCGCCGGTGGGTGACGTGTACGCCGTCGAGGGGTGACTGCATTCGATGGGTACGGCTACTTGTCGGCGCCGACCTTGGTGGTGTCCGACTGGGCCTGCGGCGCCGTGGTGGTGCGGGAGTGCAGGACCTTGCGGGCCTGTTCGGTGTCGAAGTCGTTCTCCCACTTGCCGATCACGATGGCGGCGACGGCGTTGCCGAGGACGTTGATGAAGACGCGGCCCTCGTTGAGGATGCGGTCGATGCCGACGATCAGGGAGAGGGCGGCGAGCGGGATGTGGCCGACCGCGGTGACGGTGCTGGCGAGGACGATGAACGCGCCGCCCGCGATCCCGGCGGTGCCCTTGCTGGTGAGCATCATGACGCCGACCATGATCAGCTGCTGCTGCCAGGACAGGTCGATGCCCATGGCCTGGGCCAGGAAGAGGGAGGCCATCGTGAGGTAGACCGCGGAGCCGTCCAGGTTGAAGGAGAACCCGGAGGGGATGACGATGCCGACCACGGGCCGGCCGATGCCGAGGATCTCCAGTTTGCGTACCAGCTGGGGCAGTACGGCCTCGCTGGAACAGGTGCTGAGGGCGACGAGCAGTTCGGCCTTGAGGAAGCGGATGAGGCCGAACAGGCTCAGGCGGCAGGCCCGCATGATGGCGCCGAGGACGACCAGGACGTAGACGACGCAGGTCGCGGTGAACAGGATGATGAGGTAGCCGAGCTGTTTGAGGCTCTCGGCGCCGTAGGTGGCGACCACGGTGGCCAGGGCGCCGAAGGTGCCCAAGGGTGCGAGCCGCATCACCCAGCCCACGATGCGGAAGACGACGTCCGACAGCGCCTTGATGCCGCGGGTCAGCGGTGCCCCTTCCTCGCCGGCCATGTTCAGGGCCGCACCGAAGACGATCGAGACCATCAGCGCGGCCAGGATCGCGTCCCCGGTGATCGCGCCCAGCAGGGAGGCGGGGATGAGGGAGGAGACGAAGCCGGTGAAGGTGGCGTGCTCGGTGGCGGCCTTGGGCACCTCCTCGGCGTTCAGTGACGAGGGGTCGACGTGCAGGCCGGAGCCGGGCTGGAAGATGTTGGCGACGACCAGCCCGATCAGCATGGACACCAGGGACAGCACCAGGAAGTAGCCGATCGCCTTCACACCGATCCGGCCCGCCTTGCGCAGGTTGTCCATGGAGGCGATGCCGGTGGTCACCACGCAGAAGACGACCGGGATCACGATCATCTTGACCAGCGCGATGAACCAGTCGTTGAGCGGCTTCAGATCCTCACCCAGCCCGGGCGCGAGGATGCCGACGGCGATGCCGAGGACGGCGGCCAGTACGACCTGGAACCACAGCTCCCGTATGAGACGGCTCAGCCGTGACCGCTGCGGGCGGCCGGCGACGGTGGTGGTGCTTGTCATCGTTGGTGCTCCTTTGCACGACGATCGGGTGTAGCCCTGTCCCGTGGGGGTTCGGGGGACGCGACACGGCCCGGGCGTCCCCGCTCTCGTGTGTGGCGCCCGTATCTGGCGGCGTCGGCCGACGGCGCCCGCCCGGTGGCGGGCGCGTCCGCGGTGGGGTGGCGGTCAGCTGTGCAGGGCGCGCAGCACCTTGTAGAAGGCGGCCTTGCTTTCGAAGCCGATGCCGGGGGTGTCGGTCAGGCCGACGCGGCTCTTCTCGACGACGGCGTCGTCGGCGAAGCCGCCGGTGGGCTGGAACTCGCCCGGGTAGGACTCGTTGCCGCCGAGCTTGAGGGCGGCTGCGATGTGCAGGGAGAACTGGTGCCCGCCGTGCGGGATGCAGCGGCGCGATGACCAGCCGTGCTGACGGAGCATGTCCTGGATGCGCAGGTACTCCACCAGACCGTAGGAGAGCGCGGGGTCGACCTGGATGGTGTCGCGGTCGGGGCGCAGGCCGCCGTAGCGGATCAGGTTGCGGGCGTCCTGGAGGGAGAAGAGGTTCTCGCCGGTGGCGATGGGGCCGGTGTAGTGCTCGGCGACGGTGGCGTTGAGGTGGTAGTCGAGCGGGTCGCCGATCTCCTCGTACCAGAACAGCCTGTAGGGCTCGATGGCCCGCCCGTACTCCAGGGCCGTGTTGAGGTCGAAGCGGCCGTTGACGTCGACGGCCAGCCGGGAGCCGTCGCCGTCCAGGACGTCGATGACGGCCTCGATACGGCGCAGGTCCTCCGCCAGGTCGGCGCCGCCGATCTTCATCTTGACGACGTCGTAGCCCAGGTCGAGGAAGCCGCGCATCTCGTCCTGGAGGTCGGTGAGGGTCTTGCCCGGGGCGTAGTAGCCGCCGGCGGCGTAGACGAAGACGGAGTCGTCGGGCTGCCCGTCGCCGTAGCGCTCGGACAGATACCGGTACAGCGGCTTGCCCTCGATCTTGGAGGCCAGGTCGAACAGGGCCATGTCCACCACACCGACCGCGACCGAGCGCTCGCCGTGGCCGCCGGGCTTCTCGTTGTTCATCATCACGTCCCACGCCTTGGCGTGGTCCAGGCCGCCCTGCTCGTCCAGCAGGCTGCCGGGCTCGGCCTCCAGGAGGCGGGGCAGGACCCGGCGGCGCAGGATCTCGCCGGCGCTGTAGCGGCCGTTGGAGTTGAAGCCGTAGCCCACCACGGGCTTGCCGTCCCGGATGACGTCGCTCTCGATCGCCACGATCGAACAGTCCATGGAGCTGAAGTCGATCCAGGCGTTGCGGATCGAGGAGCTGATCGGAACGACGCCCTCGTAGACGTTGGTGATCTTCACTGCCAAGCCTCTCTCATATCTTATAAGATGCAACGCCTGTTAGGGTGAGCTGGTCCGCTGCGGGATGTCAAGGGGTGGGGAAGCTCCGGAAAGGAATGGTCAGGGGGCTATGGCAGGACCGAACCTGTTCTTCAGCAAGAGCGACCTCGCCTACGCAGAACTCCGCGATCGGATCCTCTCCGGCACTCTTCCCGCCGGGTCACGGCTCGCCCAGTACGACCTCGCCGAGTCCCTCAACATGAGCATCACGCCCCTGCGCGAGGCCATCCGCCGCCTCAGCAGCGAGGGACTCCTCACCGTCGAAACCCACCGCGACGTCCGGGTCTCCGTCATGAACTCCAACGAGGCCCGCCAGCTGTTCGAGGTCCGCCTGTCCCTGGACCCGACCGCCGCCGAACTCGCCGCCCAGCGACGCACCGACGACGACATCGCCACCATGCAGGCCGCCGTCGACAAGCTCCTCCCCGTCACCCGCCAATGGGGGGAAGAGGCACTCACGGCCCACCGCGCCTTCCACCAGGCGCTGTACCGCGCCTCGCACAACGACGTCCTCATCCGTCTCCTGGACGACCTGTGGGACAAGTCCGACCGCTACCGGCGCCTCGGCCTCGAACTCCCGCCCGGCGACGAACCCCGCACCCGGGACCTACAGGAACACCACCAACTCGTCTCCCTCATCGTGGACGGCCGCGCCGCCGAAGCCGCCCAGCTGATGCGAGGCCACATCACCCACAGCCTCACCGCCACCGCCATCAGCGCCCTCGAAGACCGCGAGGGCCTTCGCGTCACGTGACACGCGGCGACCGGCTCCGTCGGGGTGCATGAGGGGAGAGGACTGGGAGTGCGTGAGCTGGAGCATTTCCTGGCAGCCGTCGACCCCGGCGGCTTCAACCGTGCCTTCGCCCTGCACGTCTCGCAGCCGCGCCTGACGCTTCTCACGGATGTACTCGGCCAGGTCATCGAAGTTGGGTGGAGAAGGGGGTGCGCTTCAGGAGCGTGAGATCTGGGTTTCGGTCCGGCACGACGGCGACCGCGCTGCAATCAACTGCTGCTCTGCTGCATTGAACGGAATGCATCGCCGAACGCGGTCACGCGCAGGCCTTCTGCCACCCTCGGTGGGCGCGCATAGGTGTCCCATGTTTCGGTGAAGCGGGCGTGCCGCGAGAGCGCTTGGACGGTCTTCGGATCATGCTGGCCTGGTCCGCCGAGTGTGGTGGTGTAAAACACCTTGAGATCGTGGAAACGGGTGCCTTCAGGAAGGCCGGCCCATGCAACAACCCGTCGCCACTTCTCGTTGAAGTCACTACTCTGAACAGGCCTTCCGTATCGGTTCGTCACGATGAGGTCTTCGTCCATTGGCTCGACGTGCCGCCGAGCCCGACGCTTGCGCGCGACGGATTGAGTGACGGGTTCCGGCTCGCTGAGGTGAGCCACGTGGGTAGCCAACCGCTCGATCAGGAAATGATCCACAGGCAGTGTCGCGTAACTGGCTTTGGTTTTGAGCGGTACGGCTTTGCCGCGCTGGCGCTGCTCTTGAACGTACAGGAGATCCTCCTGCCAGCCGATGCGCGTTCGTGTCAGGCCCAGAGCCTCGCCGGCACGCAGTCCCGCGCACGCGCCGAGCCACACCAGGACTTCGTAGCGCGGCTCGATCGTCCGCATGGCGAGGGCTGCTGCGGCCACCTGCTCGGGGGTGAGGGCGTCCCCACTGCCGTCGCTGATCTCGGGAAGCTCGATGCGGGACACGATGTTTGCAGGCAGCGGAATGTCTTCGTCCATCATGTAGTGGATGAGAATGCGCCAGGTTTTGAAAATCTGGACAATTGTGCGAGGGGATCTGAGGTTGGGTTTTTCTAGCAGATGATCCACGAAGGCCATCGAGTCGCTACGCCGTAGCGATGTCGGTATGCGATTGCCTGCGAACGGCAGGATGTGATTGTGAAGATGACTCTCGTACGTATTGATCGTATTCGCTCTCTTTTCCTTCTTCCGCTTTCGGTCGATCATCTGCGCGCCGAAGAAGGCTACTCGCGCACTGTGTGCTGCTTGGTTCCCTCTCATCATGGACGCAGCCTCGGAGGTCAGCTCGGCGAGGCGGTCGAGGGCTTCCTGCCATGTATCGAACGACTCTCTGCGCTCTTTTCCGAGGTGATCGACGTGGCGAGTCTGCCAGCGGAGTCCCCGTCCGTGATCTGCTGACGGGTAAAGGGGGCGGTTTTTGGTCCCGCACTTACAGGGGGTATCACCCCGGTCGGGTTTCGGATATGACTTGTGCCATCGGTCGAATGGCAAAATCGGTCTGGCCATATGTTCTCGTTCGTTGCTTGTGGGCTAGCGACCTCGCTGCCGCGCCGTGGGCTATCCGTTTGCCGGGCAGGTCGTACGAGTGATTGGTTTTCGTAGCCGCCGGGCTGTTCGTGTGTGCTCACGTGCAGGATTTCCAGCCCAGAGCCTGATTATGCACAGCTGTTCATGGCCTGAGGGAAGTCGTACCGGTCGAGTCGCTGTGTGCCAGCACGCGAACCGTCACCGGACCCCCGACTCCTGTCCCTCGGTATGCAGATCCGACGGCTCCGGGAAGAGCGGGGCTACAGCTTGGAAGAACTCGCAGAGCGCAGTGGAATGAGCTTTCGCGGCCTCATCTACATTGAGCACGGCCAGCGCAGCCCCAGTGTGCTCACGCTCTTGGATATTGCAGCTGGACTCGACGTGCAGCCAGGGGAACTCGTTAACCACATCACACGGGAAGAATCCGGAAAATCCGAGCCCCGGTAATGCGGGTCGGCGATCAAACGATCGTGTTTTTTTCCAAGGCTGTGATGAGTCCGTAGGATCTGCTGATCGGGCCCCACGCAGGAGGTGTGCACGAACCCGTAGACGCGCTCACTCCGCGCGGTGTCGACGCGCCTTGTGCGTAGGAGGTGCCCTGCTGTGGCACCTACCGGTCGTGAGGGTCCATCTCCCCCTTCCGGCTGTGCCGCAATGACGGTCGCGCACTGCTGTCTGGAGTTGGCGACCTAACGTGTCCATTTCCAGTCATGGGGACGGATTCGTCTAACGAGGCACCAGTGTCGCGATGAATCGTATGATGCGTCAGAACCGCATGCGGGTGGGGCACTTGAGGCGGTTACAACCGCCTGTGTCGTCGAGGGCGCGGGCCTCATCGCTCGGGGGATGTCGGTGTACCTTGCCTGTCTGTATGCGGAGAACTTCCGGATCTTCGGCGCGGTGCCGCAGAAGGAAGGCGACAAGGACGCCAGCCTGAGCCTGGACTTCGGTCCCGCCACGAACGTCCTGGTCGGCGAGAACGACAGCGGCAAGACGGCCATCATCGACGCGATCCGCCTGTGCCTGCTGACGACCGCCGCTGACTTCTACCGCATCACACGCGACGACTTCCACGTCGGACCGGACGGCCGCGCGGGCACCTTCAAGATCACCTGCGGGTTCAAGGACCTCACGACGGCGGAGCAAGCCGTCTTCCTTGAGTTGCTGACCACGGACGATGAGGGCAACGTCGCCCTCTACGTCACCGTCAAGGCGGAGTTGATGGACCCGCTGCGGCCCCACCGCGTCGCGGTGACCACGCGCACCGGCCGCGATGGGCAGGGGCCGGCCCTGGACGGTGCCGCGCGTGAACTGCTGAAAGCCACCTACCTGCGTCCGTTGCGGGATGCCGAGGCGGAGCTGCGCTCCGGGCGGGGATCGCGGCTGTCGCAAATCCTGGCCGGTTACCCGGCCATGCGCGAGCAAGGTGAAGATGACTTCGATGAGGAGAGCGGCAGCGCCTCCACCCTGGTCGGCATCCTGCGCCGCGCGGAACGGCACATCAGCGACAACAAGGCCGTCAAGACGGCCCGGGACGACATCAACACCGGTTACCTGCAGAAGTTCTCCATCGGCTCCGACATCCTGCGCGGCGAGATCGGCGTCGCAGGTGACGCCACGCTCGCCCGCGCGCTGGAGCGGCTGGAGCTCACGCTGTTCGCGGGTACAGGGGAGTGGACCCGGCATGGTCTGGGTTACAACAATGCCCTGTTCATGGCGGCCGAACTGCTCCTGCTCGGTAACAGCGCCTTCGCGCCCCTGCTGCTGATCGAGGAACCCGAAGCCCACCTCCACCCGCAGCTCCAGACCCGCATCATGGACCTCCTGCGGGATCGTGCCGAGACCGCGAACACAGCGGAGACGCCGCCGGTCCAGGTCATCCTCACTACCCACAGCCCCAACCTGGCCTCGGCCATTCCGGTCGAACACCTCACCCTCGTCGCCCGCGGATCCACCTTCCGCCTGGCACCGGGCCTGACCCAGCTCGATGAGGGCGACTACGCCTTCCTCACCCGCTTCCTCGACGTGACCAAGGCCAACCTGTTCTTCGCCCGCAGCGTTGCCATCGTCGAAGGCGACGCCGAAGCCATCGTCCTGCCCGCCCTCGCACAGGCGGTCGGCCGGTCCTTCAGCGAATGCGGCGTCAGCGTCGTCAACGTCGGCGGCGTCGGTCTCTTCCGCTACAGCCGGATCTTCCAGCGCGACGGCGAGCAGATACCGGTCGCCGTCGCCTGCATCCGGGACCGGGACTTGGTTCCCGCCGGTACCTCCGCGGAGATGCGCAAGAAGCTGAAGTGCTCGGCGGAGATGACCAAGCAGCAGATCGACGAGCACGTCGCCGCGCTGACGGCCGAGGACAGCGGCCATGTACGCACCTTCGTCTCCGACCACTGGACGTTGGAGTACGACCTGGCCGCCGCCTCCTGGACCATGGCGACCCTGATGCACCAGGCCGTTCGTGCCGCTGTCGTCTCCAAGACCACCTGGCCCACCGCGGACAGACTCGCCGACCTGGACCGCTTGGCGCAGGAGGAGGTCAAAAAGTGGCGCGAGGGCAACGTTCCCCTGGAAAAGGCGGCCCTGGACATTTACGAGCCGCTGCGCATGGGCCGGGGCAGTAAGCCGATCGCCGCCCACCACGCGGCCAGGCTCCTGCAGACCACCTCCGTGACCGAGGACGATCTGCCGCCCTACCTCGTAGCCGCCTTCACGTACCTGTGCAGCGAGGTCTGAGCCATGACGAACCTCTACGCGCCGGACGCCTTCATCAAGGACAAGGTCGAGGCCCTTGCCCAGCAACTCGGCCTCGACCTGCCGCACCAGGAACAGTGGAACTTCATCCAGAGCGCGGAATCCCTGGACCTTCAGGCGGCTCCCGGCTCGGGCAAGACCAGCCTGATCGGTCTCAAGCTCGCCCTCCTGGGCCAGGCCTGGGCCTCTCCCACACGCGGCATCTGCGTCCTGTCTCACACCAACACGGCCAAGGACGAGATCACCCACCGCCTCACGGCCACACCGGCGGGACGCCGCCTGCTGCAGTACCCGCACTTCATCGGCACGATCCAGGCCTTCACCAACACCTTCCTCGCCCTGCCGGCCCTACGGTCCCGGGGCATCGAAGTCCAGACCGTCGACGACCAAGCCTATGCGGACGAGGCCCTCCGGCTGCTCGAACGCCATCCCCGGTTCCGGAAACTCAACACCGCACTCGGGCACCGCACGAACGGCCCCGCACTCGTCGCTGAGGCCCGCTACGTCTGCGACGCCGGAGACCTGGTCGCGACAGGACCTGACGGCACCCCGCCCTTCAAAGCATCCAGCGACAGCGGCCAACAGTTCGCCGCGCTCAAGGAAGTGCTCACCGAGCGAGGCGTCTTCCGCTACCACGACATGTTCGCCCTCGCCGAGCACCACCTCTTCCAGCACCCCCAGCTCGCGCTGGCCGCCGCCCACCGCTTCCCCTTCGTCCTCCTGGACGAAATGCAGGACACCAGCGACCTCCAGCAACGCCTGCTCGACAAGGTCTTCGGCCCGCCGGGCGCGGTCGTTCAGCGCGTGGGTGACGTCAACCAGCGCATCTTCGCCGACGCACCGGATGCCGCCCAGCCCTCGTCGTTCCCCCTGCCGCAGGCCGCTCAACTGCCCGTCAGCCGCCGGTTCGGCAGCAAGATCGCAGCACTCGCCAGCGATCTCACGGTCCACCGCCGCCAACGCATCGACGGCGCCGGCCATGAGGGGACCGTGGCCCTCCTGGTCTTCGACGACGACACCGTCGCCGAGGTCGTACCGGCCTTCGAACGGATGGCAGCCGCCACGGTCCCCCGCCAGTTGCTGCTGGACAACCCGCCCCGCGTCCTGGGCGCCCGCCTCACGCGGGGAAGCGCCAAGGCCTTTCCGCAGTCCCTCTCCTGCTACGTACCCGGCTTCACCAGCACGCCGGTCCAGACAACCGGCAGTCTCATCACGACGACACGCGCCGCCCAGGCCCAGCGGCAATCCGGCGACAACCACGCAGCGATCACACTCCTGTGGAACGCAATCCGTGACGTAGCCCGACTCGCCAGTTCCGGCGGCCTGCCCCCGCTGAGGCGACTGGACCGGGACCCGGCCACCGCCGGAGGCAGGGCACGCCTGCTCCTGCACGATCTGCTGACGAGCCCCCTCGACAGCCACGTCGAATGGGCGGTCCTCACCGCCCGGCTTCTGCGGCTGCTGCCCGACCTGACCCAGAGCCCCCTGAAGGGTGTCGCCCGTCTCGCAGATCCCCTCGCTCACATCCCCTACATCGCCCAGCCAGTCGCCGTGCTTGAGACGCCGGCTGATGCGGATCAGGGTGTGGTGGCGTCGGTTGCGGGATCGATCCAGAGCGCCAAGGGCGAAACTCATGCGGCCACACTCATCCTCGAATGCCTGGAACGCAGCGGCAAGAAGCACGACGTACACGAGGTCCTCGGACTCCTGAGCCGACAACAGGACGCCTCCAAGGCCCTGCTCACGGTCCAGCGCGCGGCACAACTCGTCTTCGTGGGCGCCACCCGCCCCACTCACCTGCTCGCCTTCGCCGCGCACCGCACACGAGCCGAACCGCATATCGAGGCGATCACGGCCCGCGGCTGGTCCGTCCACGACATCCACTCGCTCAAGGCGATGCCGATCTAGCCACAGGGGGCTCGGGCGTATCCGCAAGGCGCGGGCGCCGGATCCTCCTCGGTGATGCGGGTGGGCAGGGCGCCGCCGGGAACCCGGAGTTCTCGGAGCATCAGAAGCACCTTGGGCGCCTTCAGCTCTGTCATCCTCAGGGGTATATAGAGGGATGAAGGGCTCATACAGGCGTAGTTCAACCTGTTCTGTATTTGCGCCATTCTTGTCGACTGCTGCGGCCCGGTGAGGCAATCCCGGCTGGCCTATGCATTTCGAACTGGTTAACGCTTGCTGGATGAGACCTGGGCCTGCTGGTGGACAGGCCAGCAGTATCCGGCCATTGGGTATGACGCGGTGTTTGACTGTGCAAAGTCGGATTTCAGACGCTTCCGCGAGCTTTGGTTGCTGTCGGTCCGGTACGTCTCGCAGGCTGTCCCAGGCCTACTCCAGGCGTGAAGATCGGGGGATCATGAGCCAAGAGCTGGACGTGATGGTGCTGGCCACGCACGGGGCGCAGGTGCTCATCACAGAGATGCTCACCGGCGGCTGGCAGCTGCTGCGCGAGAAGATTGCGCGTTTCCTGCGCAGGGACGGCCAGGAGAGGTCAAGCCGTCAGCTGGAGATGCTGGACGAGATCGAGCGAAGCCTGCCTGAGGCGTCCGAAGCAGACCGGGAAGCGATCCAGGAACGTCTGGTGCGGCAGTTTGCCGCCTACCTCGACCGCTTCCCCGAGATGGCCGACGAACTGCGTGAGCTGCTGCCGACCCAGGACGAAGCCTCTTCACCTGCGTCCACGATGGCCGCGTACAACAACACGAACAGCCAGATCCTGCAGTCCCTCGGCGACATCGATGCTGGAGACGGAGGCATCAACTACGGCGTTCCCTCAAGGAAGGGGGAGCGCTGAGGTGACCGTTGCCGCTGCGAGCGTCGAGAGAAACGGTGGCGTGCCCGCTCACCAGCTCAGCGCCGCCGATATCTCGGACTCCGTCCTGTACATGGCCGGGCGGGACATCAACCTCCACACGCGTCAGACGTTGAGCACGGTCCCCGTGACCCGCGATGAGCTGGCAGCAGTCAGGCGTGCCTGGGCGAAGCGTGACCGGCAGGGGGACCTTCTGACGACGGCTCCCGCGGTGCTGGAGTTCCTGAAGCAGGAGGAACCGGTCGTGGTGATTGCCGGAGCACGCGGCATGGGTAAGACCGCTGCTGCGGTCAAGGCGCTCAGTGATTACGGCCGTGACCACGTCGGCGAGCAGGCGGAGGCGCCGTGGGTCCTGGAGCACGTCCTGCCGGACTGGGAGCAGCCAGGTGAGGGGCTTTTGCCGTCCAAGCGCTGCCGCGGCTACATCCTCGACGTCTCCGAGGAGATCGACGGGTGGGCTGACCCCGTGGCCGTGGCCAAGAAGATCGTCGCTCACGGCGACGCTCTGGTGAAAAAGGGCTCGCGCCTGATTGTCATCGCCAGCCAGGACGGTTGGCCCGCCAGTCAGACCCCGGGGCTTGGCCGCATCGTTGTCCGTGCCACGGCCGCGCCGTCGGGCAGGGAGATCGTTCAGACCCATCTCGCCCGTCTGTACCCGTCGGTGGCTGAGCGGGCCTGGCTGACGGCAAACGCTGACGACCAGGGCCACGTTCTGACCGACCTGTTGGGCGTCGATATGTATCCAAGCGACGCTGCGGCCCTGGCGTTGGAACTGAGCAGAATCGACGACTCTCCCCATGCGGTGGAGACGGCGCGTGCCGCCGCCACACACTGGCGGGACGTCGTCAAGAAGGTGTTCACCGCCACTCGCGAGAACGCAGATGACCGAGCGTTGCTGCTGGCAGCCATCGCGCTCGAAGGCCTCGCGCCGCCCGACGTTCTCGCGGCTTCCCGCCTGCTGCTGAAGGAGAAGACCTCCAAGAGCGTCCGCCAGATCCTGACCGGACCTGACCTGGTGACACGTCTGGAGGAAGTCGAAGCGCGTGTCGCTTCCGGCAAGGTCTCCTTCGCGCACAAGCCTGGATACCCCAACGCAGTTCTCGGCTATGTCTGGCGTCAACTGAGCGACGTGCAGAAACCTCTGCTGGCCTGGGTGAAGCTCCTCACCAAACACGGTGCACTCGGGTTCAGCCGGCTCTCCCAGATCGCTGACCTCCTCGTGCAACTCGCGACCGACGAACAGGATCTCGGCCCACTCGACGTCGCCCGGGCCTGGGCGACGTCCGGAGACCAGGCCGGCCGCGAGGCGGCGGCGTCGATGCTCGCCACGGCCGCGGCCGACCCCACTTTGGGGACCGTGACCCGCGCCAGACTGCGGGACTGGGCCCAGCAGGATGTGGACCCGGCACGGGTTACGGCCGTGGTCTGCCAGGGCAGTTTCGCCGCCATCTATCCCCGTCAGGCGCTCACATGCCTCCGCCACATCATGGGACGCCCCATCGTGGATGAAGCCGTCGCCGACGGTGAGAAGGCCCTGCGGGCCATGGCCGAGGACGACTTTCTGCTGCCACAGGTATGGGAGGCGATCACCGGCTGGATCGAAGGCAAAGCGAAGCCAGCCGGATGCCGGGCCTTTCTCGCGCTCCTCGACCCAAAGGCCGCACCGTCCACCGTCACCCTCCTGCTGAACGACGCCTTGGCGCACCCTGAGACCGCCGACGAACTGGTCACCGGCTGGTGCGCCTGCCTGGCTGATCCCGCCCTGGCCGATCGCTGCGAACGGCTGCTTGAGAAGTGGGCCGAAGCAGTGGCCGACCACGATCTCGCCGACGACGCAGTCGTCCACGTTCTCGACCGAGTCGTCGATGAGCACATGGTCACCGGGCCGATGGCCGCATTCCTGCTCGGCAAGGAAGGCGTCGCCTACAACTCACCCGCCATCATCGCCATGCGCGAACGACTCATGCTTCGCCGCCACGAGCGCCGAAACCACACCCCTCATGCAGGAGACGAGGGGGCTGCCGCCCTATGACGTACCGATCGGCACGATCGCGGCGGCGTGCTCTCAGGCGCGGCATCACCGAGTTCCCCGCCGTCTTGTCGAGCCTGCGCCCAGGCATTCGCTTCACCACGACCATCACCGCTTACCCCGAGGCCGGCCCATCCGGTGCCTACGACCCCGATGCGCTCGCGGACCAGGTCCGCCTCGCCCTGCGGGCAGCGGCAGCGGACGCGGTACGGCACATGGACCCACGGGACCTGCCAGCAGCCCAGGATGCATGTGCGCGAAGCCTGCGGCGATCACGCCGCATCGACACAGAATCCGGTCTTGAGGTGAGAGCCGAGTGCCGTCTCACGCTCGCATCTGACGATGATGAGGCGGTCCGGGCACTGCTTGAGGCCAGCAGGAAGCAGGGCATTCAGGAAGCCCTGACACGCCAACGCAACCGGGCCCTTGTACGCGAACTCGCGCACCCAGCGGGGGTCTTTGCCTGGTGGCTGCAGCAGGCAGCGCAGCCGGCGGCCGGACTGCCGGATCCCCCGAGCGACGAGGTCCTGCGCCAGACAGCCGATCGCCTGCGGAACTACCCCCTTGACGATGAGGAGCCCTTCGAGGCCCAACTGCTCGAAGTTCTGCGGGACTTCCTCACCACCTTCTCCCGCAACGAGCAGAAACGCATGCTGCTCAGCCTCCTCGCCGACGGCATGCGGGCTGCTCGGCAACCCGAACACGCTGTGGCCATCGAAGTCATCGCCGCTCAGAACGGAACGGGATCACGCGGTCCCGGAAGCCCATGACCACGTTGCTGAGGTGGATCCTGGCGCCCCTCACCAGCTGCAGCGCCCTCCGCCTGATGTGGACCAGCCCTGACAAGCCGTCCTTCGACGTCGCTTGGCGGCAAGCACGTATCCGGCGGCACCCGGATGAGGCCCCCTTCCGGCAACACGGTCACGGCACCCCCGGTGCTCGGCGGCCCTCGGCTGCAGACGATCGGCACACTCAGAGCAGGGACTGATGCTGTTCACGCAAGCGGCAATGAAGAGGCCGCTGGCAGCCTCACCGCGTCGAGGTGCCCGAGGAGAGCTGTTCGTCGTCAGATTGCCTGCCGGCGGCCAGCAGATTTCATTTCCCCGCTCGCGGCCACTTCAGCTCCCCACCGTGGCCACTTCCCTTCCCCGCTGGCGGCCACTTCGAGTACGCAGCGTGAGGTCAACCTCGGCGGCGCTCGCCCCACCACGGCAGGATCGGGGGCAGATCGCTGAGCCCGCGGGCCGGCCGCCTCGGCATCGGCGACTCCCCGTCGTCCCCGTCCCAGCGGCGTGCGTACTGGTCCGGGAGGCTGCCCCAGCCCCAGTAGGGAACCGGGAGGTCGGGCACCTCGCCGAGTTCGTCGAGGGGATCGATGCGCTTGTCCGCCACCGTGCACAGGTGGGCCCAGTCATCACCCATGTCGAAGACATAGGCGAACCGCTCGCCGGCCTGCAGCCTGCTCAACTTGGTCGCATGGCCGTCCACGGTGCCGTCCGGGGCCTCGTCGTCCCACCAGTCCAGGGGGCTGACCCGGGCGCCGTCGGACAACGTGAACAGGTGCAGATGGGCCAGATCCCAGCGGCCGAAAGCGAGATCGATGGCCGTGGCGAACTGGGCGAAGGAATGCGAAGGCGCGCCGGCAAAGACCCGGCCGGGGCGAGGCCACAGGTCCGCACCGTGCCCAGAGACCAACTCCACCCGGATGGACAGCCAGGTACGTGCCACGATCAAAACCCCTTCATGCGCCAGATCCACGAGCCAGCACCGAGGCTACTGAGTGTGACTGACCCATAGGGAAACACGCTGCACGTACGCGGGGAATTTCCAACCGGCAGCTGACAAGCTCGGGCGTGGTCTTGCCGAAGGGGCACGCTGCAGTGGCGTCGCGTGGGAGGGCGAGCACCGAATCGGGACCTTGGCCAAGAGGGCAGTCTCCCTTTACGCCGGTCCGGCAGCAGCCGATTGGTTCCTGAGGTTCACACGGCATCGTTGCCGATCTTCACCCGTGGGATGCCACGTGGCGAACCCGTCCGCTGGCCTGCCGGGCTCCTGGCCTCCATCTGTGCTGGCAGCTCCACGGCGAGGACTGTCAGTGGCGAGTGATACACATATCACTCGCCATCGTGAATCAGACGGGTAGAATTGATTCAGAAGGAGGTGCTACGTGGATCTTGAGCTTGTGGGGGAGCGGATCCGCCGTGAGCGTGAACGCGCTGGGTTCAGCCAGCGCGACCTCGCCGCTCGCGCTCACCTCTCCCAGCCAACCTTGACACGCATCGAAAATGGCGCCCGCGCCAACGTGACGCTCGCTGAGCTGGATCGCCTCGCAGTTGCCCTGGACATTCCGGTGCGGCTGTTGACCAGCGGAGATCCTGTACGCAGCAGAGTGCGCATCGCGGCCAGGGTCAACGACGTGGTGACCGAGGAGCGTGAGGAGGCCCTGCGGCACACCCTGGAAGTGCTTGAGCTGGATGCTCGTCTGGACAAGCTAGGGCCCGCGGCCACCCAGCAGCGCAAGCCGGATGGCTTTTTGCCCGTGCCGGATGAGCGCCTGCCGCGGGAGCAGCAGGCGAAGGAACTGGCGCAGTGCGTTCGGGTGGCTCTCAACCTCGGCAGTGCGCCCATCGCTGACGTGGATGAGCTGATCGAGCAACTCACCGGCGTAGACACAGCAGTGCTGCAGCTGCCCAGGACGACGGACGGATTCACCGCCACAGATCCAGAGCGTGAGACCACACTCATCGCTGTGCGTGCCTGCGACGTCCCAGAACGTCAGCGGTTCAGTTTCGCTCACGAGCTTGGGCACCTGCTGTGGAACGACGGTGCCCAAGTGCACGAGCTGGATGACGGGCGAACGCCCGGGGAGCGGCGGTGTGATGCCTTCGCCCGCCACCTCTTGGCGCCGGAGGAAGGAATTAACACATGGCTATCCGCCGCTAGGCTGTCTGAAAAGGGCAGTATAAACGAGCGTACGGTAGCGCTCCTGGCCCGCCACTTCCGAGTCAGCTTCGTCGTGATTCTCATCCAGCTTGAATTGATGTCGCTGATCACGGAAATCCAGAAGAAGGAACTTCGCGGGCCGACCGGCGCCCAGCTGGCGCAGCGGTATGGCTGGGGGCCGGCATACAAGCAAGAACAGCAGGCTGCCGAAGCGGTAAGGGCTCCTCGGCGTATCCTGGAGCGCGCGGTCGAAGCATACCGTCGGAATATGATTGGAGTCCGCGCTCTGGCTATGCTTGAAGGGCGTCGTCCGGAAGAGGTCGAAGCCGGACTCAGGGAAGCTGGCATAGTTCCCAGCCCTCCGAGTCCAAAGCGCGCTAATCTCTCGCGGTTGGTCGCCCGCGGCTTGGCGAAGGACTAGTAGAGTAGTCCAGACGGAGGCGTCGAAGGGGTGGGGCTTGCCCGAGGAGCGGATAGAGGCATCCGGTGAGGACGCTTCACTGGAGCAACAGGAACCGGTCTGCATTCTGGACGCGGTCATCTGCGTGCACTTCGTCGGCGCAAACCTCCAGCGCCTCCTGGTGGACGTCCTGCAGAAGGCCGACCTCGTGCTCCTCGTGCCACAAGAAGTCTGCGACGAAGTCGCACGTAAAGACCGGAAGTACAAGGGGATCAAGCTCAGATGGGCCCGCTTCACGAACAGTGACTGCGTCAGGGTGCTGCCGGCGCTCCAAGCCCAGTCAGCACCCGACCGCGTGGTTGAGGTCTTCGTGGAAGTGCGAGGTCGTCAACTCGAAGATGCCCTGCGGGAGTCGAAGGATCTCGGCGAAGCAGTCGTCGTAGCCCACGGAGTGCACTACCAGGACCAGGGTCACGAGGTCCTGGTCGCCATCGATGACCAGGGCGGCCAGGCCCTCGCGGCAGACCGCGATCTCCAGATCATCACCGTCGAGGATGTTCTGGAAATGGCTGTCGAATTCGGAAAATTCCCCACCGAGGGTGACCTCAAGAAGATCTACGAAAAGCTTCGTAAATTCGGCGACGGGCTGCCACCCTACGGGTACACGTCACTGTCCGTCCGTTTCAAGGAATGGCTGGCCCGTAAGTCGGAGGGGTAGTGGCAGGCCCGGTTCCACTCCGTTACTCGCCTTCATCGCATCAACGAAGCAATTACTCCGTCCCCATTATCTCATGTGTGCGCCGGACAAGTGACAGATGATTGGCTCAACTGAGGGCCAGGGCAATTCGCCCAATGCCTCCCGATTCCGGTGGCGCTCAGCACTCGTGGGAAGCGACCTGCCAGCCCTGTGACCCTCGGTGGGATCCAGGTTGTCAGTGGGCGTCAGTACGATCTCGGGAGACGAGCCACATGCCCTTCGTGATCAAGGAGCATGCGGACGGCCGACACTGCAGTACCGCGTTTCGGTAAGGGGCAGGACATGACTTTCGACACGAGGTTGATTCAGACAGCAGTCCTGGGTGATCCCGACTCAGACGAGCCGGTGATCTGTCCAGAGGACCCGATCGAACTGGACATCTTCAAGGAGGAGACGCAAGGGGCCACATTCTGGTGCAGCCCCTTGTTGGGGGGATGCGGCCGGCAGCTGGGGACACGGAGATGCGTTACCCGCGCGTCCCACTTCTTCCATCTTCACGATCCGGAGGGTGTGCAGTCTGATTGCACCCGGCGTACACGGGGCGGAGGTATCGGCAGCGCCGATCACCTCTTCGTCAAGAGCGCGATGCAGAGGATGTTCCACCGCCAGGGACTGGAGCCGCGGTACCGGTTCGTAAGCCTTGATGACGCACCGGTCGGCTCGGTGGTGGACATCGAGCTCAACGGCCACAAACTACGCGTTCACATGAACAAGGACGTCCCTATCGATTGGAAAGCGGTCGGGACTGGTGAACTCATCCTGGGGCCCGGAGTCCAGATCAGCGACGACCTGCTGCAGGTGCTGCGGTATGTCAACCGCGTGAAGTTCAGGAGCGAGGGCCGTCGACGGATCATGGTCATCGGTACACAAGTCGCAGGGGAAGCCACGACCTGGGGCATCGATCCATCAGACTGCAAAATCGCAGATGACGGCTGGCTCGTGACACCCGTCGTGGAACGAGTCTGGAACACCGAGGGCCACGACCCCGCACGGCTGCAGGACGTGTGCAGGAGAGCAGGCGATGAAACGGCATCCGAAGCTTCGCCGCAGATCGGGGAGCTGATCCGCCTGATCAAGTTGGACATGCATGCCGGGCTGACAGGCTCAGTCCAGAGCCTGTGTGCACAGGCCGAGCAAGAGATCAGTAGATGTCGGGGTACAGCCCTCAGCCGGCTGAGCGCGGTGCTAGCGGAGGCCCATGACTGGCACAACGGACAGGACCGTGATCGGCAACGCCTCTTCACCCTCCTCGGCAAGGCTCAGCGAAACCGCGACGTTACCCAGACACGCGCTCTGGTCGCCCGGGCAGAAAAGCTCCTCAAGCGGGGCACGCCAGCCTCACAGGCAGAAAAGGACCTCCTGGCGTCCGCGCGGCGAATGATGGCGACACCTGCTCCGGTGCCAACGCCCAGGCCTCCCACTCCGTCTCACACGGTCAACATTCAGCCGCAACCCCAACCCGAGCACCAGGCGCCGGCAGACCGTTCACGGCAAAAGCAGCGGGCTGAGCGCGAAGACCTGACGAAAGCCAAGGAAATTATCGTTCGTCTGCGCAACAGGAGACTGTCTGACAAAGAACGGCTGGACCTCCTTACCCGACTGGTCTCGTTGGAGGAGACCGTCGGCCACCGTTTCTCCGTCCGCGAGCGACATGACGTACAGCGCTGGAAGAGGAGGTTTCCCTCCCTACGCGATAGTGCCGCAGCGACAGTCGTTACTGAAAGTGATGTACCGGGGGTCGCTGCCATGTCCGAGTGATGGTGCACCTACTCCGGGAGAATTTGCCCTTCCCTGTTCTCCGGAGCGAGGTAAAGAGCGATGCCCGTCATGAAACTTCTGTCTCTCGCGGTTTGAGGTCGGGCGGGTAGCATTTGCGCGGAGCCAGGTGTCGAGGGCGAGGGCGACGATGTCTCCGTGCGGTACGCCCGTAGCGGCGGATCCGGCGCTGGAGCTGGAGGACTTCGGGGACGGCGTGGTTGAACTGTCCGCGTTTGGTGTGCCGGTTTGCTCCAAGAGTCACTGATGGGCGCCGGGGTGAGTACGGAGCGCGGGCGTAAAGACCACTGCCGTGTTGCTCAGTCACCGCGCGCAGCCAGCTTCGGGGGGTTGCGCAGTGTCCGCCGGCCCCAGACGCTGTCCTAGCTGGACATACCTCGGACCGCAGGGGAGACGCCTTGGAAGAAAAAGAAGAAAGGGGCAGTGGCCGCGGAACGGCGAGTGCCCCTTTAAGTCTGCAGCCAATGTAGCACGGACTCTGCTAGATGAGCAGGGCGCAGTGTGGTGATCGGCTAGGGTGCTGCGATGGCATCGCCCCCTACTTCGGAGCCCTACGCCCGGCACGTGTTAGCTCGGATGGCGGACTACTTCACTGACGAAGGCACACCATGGGCGCGTCGGCTGTGGGACATAGGATCCGTGCTGGCTCTGGAAGAACTGTGGGAGGCGGGCTACTGGCAAGCCCACGGGGTGCTCTCACAGACCGCCTGTGACTGGCAACGTAATGAGCTCAACGCCTTGATCGGCCCCGATCGAGGCCTTGGCGACAGGGAGCTGCGCAAGGAGCTCACCGAGCTGCTGAAAAAGCCGCTGCCGGATCCGAGCCCCACCCGCCGCCGACTCAAGGAGATCATCGGCCACGTGCGGGCCGGCTACCTGGAACGCTGGGCAGCCGCCGTAAATGTTCCTATCGAGGAGCGCGTCAAGCCGGAGCGCTACTCCCGCACTGTCGCCTCTCACCTCCTGGACCTGGGATATAGCGCCAGCCACCTGAAGGCATGGGCGAACGATCTTTATCAGGCTCGCGCAACCACGGCAGACATCGCAGACAGCTCCGCAGAACTCGCCAGGACCCCGGCCAGCATGTTCGAGGTGCTGGTGGTGCTGGAGAAGGTGCCCCGGCGGGAGCTGGCAGAGCCGCTTGAGAACTGGCTGGACAAAGGCAAGGTCGTGAGCTGGTTGCGCGAGCACGGGCACGACACATCGGGTGTCCGCCCCGGAGGCGGGTTCATCTACCAGGTCCAGGCCCGCGACCCCTTCAGCGCCGCCGAGCAGGCACGGCAGCTGGTGGAGCGCATGACCGCACGCGCCCAGTTCCTGCGCAGGGACCGGGGCGGTGTAGAGCCTCTCCCGTACATCTGGGTCGCACGCCACGCGAAGCCTGTCCCGCTCGAACCCCCGGCTCGGGGCGCGGATGTCCTGACCCTCGTCAACGAGGGACACCTCTACCGAATCTCAAGCCAGCGCAGCCGGATCGACGATGCGCTGGAGCTCGCGGCCGCGGTCAACCGTGGTCCGATGGCTCCGGCTGTCGCCGGGGCCTGGGCCGCTGTGGAATCGCTGCTTTCGCATCCGGACGATCCCAAGGAGAACGAGCGCTCGGGCAAAGCGGTGGCAGCCGACCGGATGGCGGCTATCATCGCCTGCTCTTGGCCCCGCGCCGAGCTCACCGCCCTCGCACACCGACACAAGCCCCGGCAAGCAGATGACCTCACCCGCGCAATCGCGGCCTGCACGACGAATCAGGAACGCGCCAGGCTGGTAGCCGAGGCATTGCGTACCAAAGGAGCCGGGGCACTTGACTTCACCCGGACGCCCACCAAATACTCCGACAATCCCGCTGCCCAGCGCATGGCCGACCTGGTCCAAGACCCCCGACCAGTTCTGAACGACGTCGCGGGAGCCTTTCGGATCGCGCTGCGACGCCTGTACCGCACCCGGAACATCATCCTGCACGGCGGTGCCACCCAGGGCGTGGCGCTAGAGGCGTCGCTTCGCACAGCCGCGCCGCTCGTAGGCGCAGGCCTGGACCGTATCGTGCACGCTGCGTACGCCGAGGACCTCCCCCCTCTAGACCTTGCGGCCCGGGCCGAGGTCGCCCTCCAGCTCGTCAACGGCGAAACCAGACTCTCCGTAGTCGATCTGCTGGAACCTGTCTGAACATACTGGCCGTCGGCGGTCACGCTCATGACCTGAGTAGGCCAGACAGTGAGAGAACTGGCCGCCGATGCTGAGGTATTTCGTCAGCTGCTTAAGCCGACTCCCTCGTGAGCCGATCCCGGCAACAGGTGCGACGGCCGCTCTGCGGAGAGCGGCCGTCGCGTATGGCTATCGCCTCTGCTCGAAAAGGACGAGGAAGGGGGAGACGTACCCCGAGGCCTCCAGCGGGGTGGTGTGCCCCATGATGATCAGTAGGACTCCGGCCAGCAGCGCGCTGCTGTACATGTAGAGGATCGCCGGATCGGTTCCGTGATTGCCTTCGGCAGTGGTGCCGCTATCGGACATACTGGAGAAGCTCCTGTTCAATGCTGGACATGGGTGCGGTTACTCACAGCGCCTAGGAACCCTGTGAGACCGGGAGGGCGGTCGGGATGGCGTCGCATGCCTGTGCGGTGTCATCCCGACCGTCAGTCATGGGTCGATACGAAACCTCCGTCTTCGCGTGGCCATACGACCTCGATGCACAGGGACGCGCAGAGATCGAGCAGGTCCTCTCGCGGCTGCGAGGGCAGGAGTACAGCGAGGGTCGGCGTGGGGTTGAAGAACCGCCGGAAGTCCAGCAGCTTCCCGATCGCCTCACGGACAGCAGCCCGGGTTGCGCTCCCCTTCGCCTCGATCAACCGGTTCTCCGTGGAGTCGAGCAGATCCACCCTGTAGGGCGTGGTCTCGCCGGCCAGTGTCAGCTGAGCTTGGGTCAGGCTGCGCCCCGATGCCCGCAGATGCGCGGCGTAGCTTTCCACCAGCTGTGCTTCGGTGTGCGCACGCGACGGACGTATCTCCGAGGTGTGCCTGGATTGGTAAGTCGGCTGCAGTTCGACGATGCGCACCGTTGTCGCTGGTGTCCTGGGGAGCTGCGGGCCTCCATCGGCGATCGCGCCGATGGGCCGAAGCCGAAAGATGATCACGTTGCGGTTGGTGCCGTCCTCGTCCGGGGCGTCTGCGGAGTAGTACGGCGTCTCGTCGTCCAGGCGGAAGCGTCCCAAGTGGCGATACAGCGGAGCCCCACCGGTAGGCCGATTCGGGAGCCGGTGAAACACGTGCAGCGTGCGGTTGTCTTCTTGGTGGCGTAGGAGGGAGCGGTTCCCCTGTGTCATCGTCTGGTTGCCACGGGCGCCCTGCCCCATGAAGTGGAAGGTCCCGTCGTCGCCCCACCCCGTGTAGTCCGAGGCGGGGGAACTGTCCATGGTGAAAAGCATGACCATCCGCGACGCAGAGGAGGGAGCGATGCCTCCCTGTGGGGTCCCGCCGAAACGCCGGTGCAGCTCGCGCCGCGTCAGTTCCTCGCCCACTACCAGCTCTGTATCGGTCATGCCCTCACCTCCCAGTACAGAGGGTAACTAAACCAGGTTGGTATTCGACCCTGGTTTGCGTAGCAGGAAGCTCACAGGAGGCTCATTCCAGTCGATGATTTATGGATTAATGCGGACGAAAGGTGCAATCATGTGCTCCTGCTAGTTATCTATTTGTTATATTCCGTCGCGGTCGGCTGGCTTCGCGTCGCCGCGTGGACCCGGTGGGGGCGTGTGGTTGCGCTCGGGTGGACGGGTTCGATGGGGCAAGTGGCTGATTAATGGGCGTGGACTACCGATCGAACAACGTGATCATGACATTCCCGAGAAGTGATGTAGGCCTCAACTCATGTGGTCTGTCCTGTATTCAGTGCACCGATAGCCTCGATGGGGCACACGCCGCTGTTGGCCAGCACCCTGCCGTATCGAGCCGGGGAGGCCTAGCGACAGGGCTGCTGGCGAAGGCCACGGCCGGGGGGAGAGAGACCTGTGGGAGTCGCCGCGCGCACCGGGGACGGGCTGCTCTTCGGAGAGTCGTTCGGGCGGGTGCCCGTCGTACTTGAGGGAGTACCGGAGGGACTGCGTGCCGTCACAGTCCCGACACGGCGAGACGGACAGGACAGGTTGCCGCGTGATAGACGGCGGAAATTGAACGTCAGGCGGGTGGATTTGGTTCCAGCTGGCGAGGTGCCCCTGTTCAGCGCGCCCGAAGGGCTGTCGGCGTCGCACCTGGTGTGGGTCCTGGACTCCGGTCGACGCGAGTGGGTGTCCGTCGTCAAGCGATTCGGTGCGCAGGCCTTCGAGGTGACGGCCGACCTGGTCCGCTGCGGGGCGGTGGTGTTGCGTTGCGAGGTCGACGAATTGCTCCACCTGGGTCGCCCGGTGCGCTGGACGTTGACTCAGGCCTGGCAGGAGCAAGCGGAAGATCGCTTGGCGGAACTGCGTGGTGCGCGTGATCCGCGCCGCGCGCGCCGTGAGCTTCTACAGCTAATGGAACCGGTAGAGCAGCTCGCGCAGGAGCGCCAGCTTCTTGCCGCAGTCCCCGAAGGGGCCGGGCTGGTCGTTCCAACTGGAAGTCGCGTCCAGACGGCGGCGTGGTCGGTCTACGAGGCTGCGGTCCGGGCCGCCGTGCAGTGGTGGAAGCTGCGTGGTCAGGGGGAGAAAGAAGTGACCTTGAAGCAACTGGCCGCTCACGCGCTGGGCGGCTCCAAGACGTGGACGGCACAGCAACAAGTCGGGTTTGCCAACCTCATCGGCGTGGACTTCGAGGGCGCAGTGCGTGAAGAAGACACCGATCTTCGGGTGAAGGGGCCCCTGTCGTGGCACATCGGCGAGGTTGCCGCGGACGCCTCGGTCGCCCAGCCCTGGGTCGGGCTGCCCTCTCAGGGCATCCGAGTGATCGGCCAGGCCCAATGTGGCGCCCGCGGTGTACTGGTGATCGAGAACTCCGACACCTTCGGAGCGGTTTGTCGCAGATTGCCGGAGCTGACCGCCAAGTGGCTGTGCGTCTGGGGCGCTGGCTACGCACGCGACCAGCTCGTCACGTTCCTTCAGTGGCTGCAGCCCAGGCCGATCGTCGCCTGGTGTGATCTGGACGCCGACGGCATCGGCATCATCCATGACCTGTCCCGCCGGCTCGGCACATCGGTGCACGCCGTCGGAATGGACGTGGACCTATGGCGCGACGGCCCATACCGGCGGCGTAAGAATCCTGAGCAAGACAAGGCCCTTGACGCCGAACATGCCGCGGACCTGGCACGGCACGTGACAGGCCCTCTGCGCGAGCTGGCCCTCGCCGTCGCCGAGAGCGGGGAGTCACGAGAGCAGGAGACGCTTTACCTCTCCGTTCTTCCCCGCCTGCCCGAGCTGCTGGAGCCCTTCCTCCACCTGCCCGTACCTGAGGTCGCCTACCTGAGCCAGGAGCAGACGCGGTGAGCAGCGGCCAGCTGCCCTTGGACGAGCAGGACCAGGTTCTCCTCGCGCCCGGCCAACGGCTGATGAACTGGCGTGCATTCTTCGCGCCGTTGGCAGCGCACCGCGAGGCACTGGTGAAGGACCCGGAACTGGTTCGCCTGGCCGCGGACGTCGTCGCTGTCTTCGCCGAGCACGCCGCCTCCAGCGGACTGACCCGAAACCAGATGCGGGAGTTTCTGGGACCCAGCGGGAGGGGCTGGCCGTTGGCCGTCCTGGATTCGCGCCTGTCGCTGATGATTGACATGAGTTTCCTGGAGCCCTACGTCCTCAAGAAGCACCAGGACCGCTACGTCATGCGCCCCGCGGGCCTTGCCGGCGCCATCGCCGCCGAACGCCTCGCCCTGCACGGGGGAGTCGACGAACTCATCGGCCTGCTGGACCGTACACGCGAGCTGCTGGAACGAGACGACCCAGATCCCACCCCCGTGCTGGAAGCACTGCGAACGTGCCGGCACGGACTGACTGTCTTCGCACTGGATTTGCAGCGGCAGGTCATCATGGCCACGCCCGCAGAACTCATCAACGCCCAGCGCCAGCACGACCACACCGACTTCACCCGCCAAGTGACAGATCTGAACGAGCTTGTCACCCGGGCATTCTCCGGAGACCTCGTCCTGGAGGACGCGGCCACCGCGCTGATCGAAGCCGCACAGTTCTACCGCGAGCAACTCATCGCGGCCATCGACAAAATCCTGGAGCACGGCGGCGGAAGCCTGAACCTTGACGTCCTTACCCCCGCCGAGTACCTCCACCTCGCCAAAACCGCCGGCGTCGACCGTCTCGGACACTTCGGTGAGTCCCTCGTCGCCGACACGCCCCCGGTGTGGATCGACGGCCAGCACGTGATCGACACCGCAGCCTCGTACACCCCGCAGCGGCCGCCACGACCGCGTCCGGCCCCGCCCCAGCCGACACCCGACGACGCCGCCGATCCCTTCGCCGCCCTGGACGACGCCACCCAGCACGAAAACCTCCGCCAGGAAATCCTCCTGGAGGACCTCCTCGGCGGACAGCAGCACACAGCCCTCGCCGACGTACTCGAAGCACGAGGCTGGCCCGGAGCCGGACGACTGCTGGTCGACCTCCTGGCAGCCGATGCAGACCCCCTCGTCGACTGCCACATCGAGATCGCCGTGCCAGTACGCGTCGATCCCACCGCCAAGGTCACCTACCTCCACGACATCACCCTCCACGCCGGAACCGACGTGGGAGGCCACGACCGTGACCGGTGACAGCGCCCTACCGTCCCCCTCCGCGCTCCTGCTGGCCGCTATCCGAGCCGCCGGATCAGTCGCCGCCCCCCGAAGTGCCCTGCTCAAGGAAACCGCCGATGCCGCCGGGCGAGCTGGCCGGACCGTGCTGCAGCTCCGGGCCGCCGGGGAGAGCATGATGACGCTGAGACTGGGGTGGCCCGCCGGCAGCGCCCCGGACGTCGAGCAGCTGGGGGAGCAAGCTCCAGCTGCTCTGGCCCGCATTCCCACCCTGGTCTGGGCCCTTTGCCTGAAGGCCGCGTGGCCCGATCCCACCCTGCCGCACTACCCCGGGCAGCCCTTTTCCGCCCAGCTGATCGAGACCGCCTGCGCCCACCTGGGCGCGGATTGCAAGAGCGTCTCCACCGCTCTGGAACGCGTACTGCCCGGACACGGGCTCATCGTGGCGGTCGGCCCCTTGCTGCATCTGGGGCCCGCCGTGGCCACGCTGCCCGGTCCTACGATCGCCGCGCTCCGCAGAGGCCACCACCGGCTGCCCGATCCCTACCAGCAGCACGCCGTGCACTGCGCACCCCATCCCCCCGAGGCACACGCTGACGATCCAGATACCGCTACCTCGCCGCACGAGCTCACCCAGCCCGACGCGAGTCCTCAACACAGCAGTGAGCACATCAGCCGCAGCATCATCACCGCCCTGGAAATCGCACGAGGCCCACTGCCCCCACGCGACCTGCCAGCCCTCAACGACCCCGACATCCGTGCCCACGTCCAGGCCGCCTTGGCCGACATCGGCCGCACACTCATCCGCACACCCCAGGGCAACTGGACCACCGGATACCCAGACCCGGTCGCCGAAGCACTCGCCGCAGCCGGGATCGGCACACTGAGCCCTGCCGAGCGAACCGTCCTCGCCCTCGTCCTTCTGCACACCGTCGCTCTGCCGCGAGCCCAGGGACGCCATACGCACCCGCACTGGAACGCCACCCAGCATTCCGTCACCCTGCGCGAACTCGCCCGCAACCGCGCCCTGACCAAAACCACGATCCGCGAGGCCCTGCGCACCTTGACCGCGGCAGGGATGGTCGACACCGCCGGCCAAGGAAACTACGTCCCCGGCCCGTGCCTGCAGCGCCTGAGCGAAACCCGCATCGCCGCCCTGTGGGAGGACCTCATCCTCGCCGGCCGGCCCGACGGCCACCTCGCCCGCGCCATTGCACGGCGGCGCCAAGCCGCCCGCCCCTCCTCCCCGTCCCAGGAGTACCCGTGACCATCCCGACCGGCCCCGACAGTCAGCTGTCCACCGGCATCATCGGCAGCCGGCAACTGGTCGCTGTGCAGACCTTCGCTATCGCCCGGCTCACCAGCGACCCGGTGGCACTGATTCCTGGCACCTTCATCGCTGTGACCGGCCGAGGCCCCAAGGACTCCAACGAGTCAGGCAAGACCAGCTTCCTCGCCGCCGTGGCGCTGCTCCTGGGCGACCCCGAGTGGCAGATCACCAGCAACGGCACAGCCAATACCGTCAACTTGCTCTTCGAACCCGTCATCGCCGGCGCCTCCACCCAGCTGGTCGACGCAGCCGACCGCGGCTACATCGCCGGCGTCTTCGCAGAGTCCGACGGCAGCCGCCCGCACAGCGTCTGGCTGCAGATCAGCAACGACTCACCCCATGTCCAAGTACGCCACAACCCCGGCGTTCACCTGCTCACCGATGGAACCGACGACGAACGTCACCGCGCAGCACCAGCCTTCTACCAGCAACTCGGTGTCGAGGCAGTGGGCTCCAGCGAATACGCCAACCAGCTCTACGGCCGATCGCCCAAGGTACTGGCCTACGTGGCATCCCGCGGGCAGGTACGCTCACGGCCCTCCCTGCTCAAGCTCGAAGCCGGCACCTACTCACCCGATCACATCGGCGATGCCCTGATCACCTTGTCGGGCCGCTCCAGCCTGCTCGAACACGACAAAGGACAGCGCAAGGCGCTGGAGGACAAGCGAGCCAAGTACGCCAAGGCCCTTCAACGGCACGAAGAGGCACTTGCCCGGGAAGACACCATGCTCCGCGAGGCAGAGGCCCGAGACGAACTCCGCCGCAAGATCGGCAGTGCCGTAGCCGACCGCCGCGCTGCCCTGGCCCGCACCCTGTTGGACGAGACCGCACGCCTGCGCAGTGCCGAGGTTCTCCTGCCCCAGACCGCGGCCACCCTCAAGACGACGACCGATCTTCTCGGACATCTGGAGGCCCAGAAGACCGCTGCCTCCAACCTCACCGGACTTGAGCGGGCCCGTGAAACAGCCGAGCAGACCAAAGAACAATGCCTCACCGACTTGACCAACGCGCAGACCGAGGAACGCCACCTTGTTGAAGAACTCACCAAGGCCCAAAAGACGCTAGACGAGGCCCGGAATCTCAGTGCCACGCACCCCGGCGAAACCGCTGCCGCGCTCCAAGAACAGCTGACACTGCTCGCCCAGCAGACGGCAGAAGCAGAGATCAACTGCGGCATCGCCCAACGTGACGCCCGCCATTACGCCGACCAACTCCGCAAAGCCGAGCAAGGACAAGCAGGACTCGTCGGAGAGGTCCTGAACGCGCTGGCCGCCGAGGAGGACATCGCCGGAGTCGGCCTGCTCGACCAGATCGACCTCGACGACCAGACCCGAGACAGGTGGGAAGCCGCCCTTCACCCATGGCGCCACGCCGTCTGCGTGGCACATTCCGATCTGCCCATCGCCCTGAAAGCACTGGCCGCACTGCCCGGCGCAGTCCTGATCACAGAGGACCCCGAACGGACCGTAACCGCCACATCACCCACCGGCGACGAGATCCCGTGGCCGGAAGGCATCCGCTCGGCGCCAGAACCGGCACGCGGCTTCCTGCATGCCCTCGCCGCCCAGACCCAATGGACCCAACAACCCCCGCACTCCAGCGTCGGCGCCCTCGGCGTCCACATCGTCGGATCCTTCCCCAACCCAACCGTCGGGCGGGCTGCCTTGTGCGCCCACCTGCGCGCCCGTCACGACGAGGCCCTGCTCAGCCAGCAGAAAGCGCAGAACCTCCTCGCGCACCTCGCACGCCGTATCACTCTCACTGAGGCTGAACTCAAACGGGCCCTGGCCTTCGAAGCCCTACCGCAACTGCTGAAAGACCACCGCGAAGCCACGGACAGACTCACCCACAGGCGCAGCACACTTCCCCAGGTCGCAGCACTCCTCGAAGAGGCAGTGGACGCCTGGGCCATGGCCAAAGCCGCCCTCAGCGGCCGCAAGCAACGGATCGAAGAACTCGAGCGGCGCATCCAGGAAACGAACGTCACGCTCCAAAACTGTGACGCTGAGCGCCGCGAACAAGAGGCGGTCATCGAACGACACGGCGCCGACACTGCGGCAGCCGACCGAGGGCTGGACGCGGAAGCCGCCCGTACGTTGCTGAACTGGCCCGCGGACTGGCTACCGATGCAGTACACGCAGCTTCTCACCGAAGCGCCACTTCCACCTGCTGCGCCTCACGGGGAACAGCCCCGGGAACGGCGCTCCGCGGCCCAACTCCACATGGCCGCCAACGCGACCGTCGACGGCTGCATGGTCGCCCTCTCCCTTCGGGCGGGAACCAGCGGCTATCCCACCGTCGGCCTCGCCCACGCCAGCCGCCTCGACGACGCGGACCCCGGCATGAAGGCCGACGCCGCGCTGCAGGCGCTCAGCGAGTGGCTCACCGACAACGAGGCCGCCGACGCCGACATCTACACCACCGTAGAGAAGGTGCGTGCCGAACGCCTTGAGGAGAACGTCTTCATCTCCCGCTCGGTGGAGACCCTCGCCGAGGAACTCCGACACACTCAGGAAGTCATCACCCAACGCGTTGCCGGAGCCCTCGACAACATCACCACGGCCCTGGACCAATTGAACCGCGACGCCGGTCTCTTCGGCGCCGACCTGCACTACCAGATCGACCCACCAACGGACACCGACCACAGCTGGCGCTGCTCCGTTACACCGCGATGGCGACGCAACCCCAACGGCCCGATGCTCGCCTACGACACCGTCACCAACACCGCCCAGGAAAAACTCTTCTCCATCCACCTCGTTCTCGCCGCTCTCCTGGCAGCTCCTCACGCCCAAGGGCGTGTGCTCGTCCTAGACGAACTAGGCGACTCCCTGGGCCAAGAACACCGCCGTGAAGTGCTCAGTGCGATCACCAAAGTTGCCACCGCCCACAGCATCACCGTCCTGGGCACCTGCCAAGACACACTGATGCGAGACGTAGCCCCGGTGTGCGGGCAGATTCTCTACTTCCAGTACCCCTCAAAGTCCGACTACCTCAACCGGCCCACCCGCATGTTCGGATACGACGCTCAAGCTGGCCGAGTGGAGCTCACGGCCGAACAACTGACCCGGCGACTCGCCCGCTGAGACCGACCCGGCAGCAACACCACACTGCTGCCGGGTGCCCCGCGGGTAGCCAACTCGGGCGCGTGGTGGGTGCGATCGACCCGCGCCTGGGGCAGGGCGATCAGGCTGGTGCCTCAAGGGCGCTTGCCCGCGAGATGCCAACGACCTCGTACAGGGAGTCTCCCCATGCAGCCCAGCGCTCCAGTTCCGGTGCACCGATCAAGTGGATCGCGTGATCGTTGGCGAAGTCACGCGCCGGGTCGGAGAAAGTGCCGTTCGTGACCATCAGCGCGATGTCAGCCTTGTGCTCAAGGCGCGCGGTTCCATTGAACGTCTGGACGTTCGTACTGGTCACCAGGTGCTTGGCAGACCTGCTGGTCTGCTTGCACTGCACCACCACGCGTCGGCCGTCCGGCGTCTGAGAGATGACGTCTGCCCCCCGGTCCCCGGTACCGCCGTGCTGCCGGATCACCTTCATTCCGTCGCGCTGAGTGAGCCAGGCGACGAGAATTTCGAAGTCCTTGCCATCGAGCTCCTGGATGCGCCGCAGACTGTAGCTCTTCTGGCTCTGGGCGAAGACGTTCCTTCGGTCGTCGACGACTGTGAGGCGTTCGACCTCTGCGAGTGCCCGGTCATTCATTGCCGCAAAGCGTTCTGTGCTGGGGGCGATCTCGTCCCACTGTTCGGCGATGGTGTTCAGCGGAGAGTCGACGCGGCCGGGAGCGTAGCGTGTGGATAGGTCCTCTTCAGGCAGCCTACTCAGTTCCTCGAAGGCCAGGCTTGCTTGCAGCAAGGAGCCATCGATGAGGTCGAGTTCATCGTTCACCGTCTTGATGAATGCGTCGAAGATCGAGTCAAGTTCGGCCCGAGTGAAGTCCCAGGTGCGCCCACGAAAGTGTGAGGTGCTCTTGAGGCTGCCGAGTCTTTGGAGATTCTCTCGGAGGGCATCTCTCTGCCTTCGCAGCGCAGTGCAGGCTTCGCGGCCGATCGAAACTTCCTGGACCCACAGGTACGCAGCGAGCAGATCGGCATCGTCGGCTTTACCCAACGCGTCGCCGATCCTGCTGCGTACGTCGCGGTCGGGGTAGCGGGGAGGGACGACGCGAGCGGTACGGTCAATGATCACCGGGGGAGCGTATACGGGGGCACTGACATCCCAAGGCGGCCTCCCGCCCTACTGTTCATGCGTGAAAGGGATGCCTGCCTCGTCGCCAGCGGTGCATGTGACGCTTGATCGTCTCTGAAGATTCGCCTGTTTGATGTCCGTTCCGAATCGCGTGTGCGGTGGAGCGCTTTAGCGGACGTGGTGCTTGGGTTTGAGCCGGGAGACAACTGAGTCGTCGGTTTGCCCGGCCAACCAGAGTTCGGCGGGTAGCCGAACACGACCGAGCGGCGGGGAATGTTTCCGCCTCCCGGTCGGTATGGGACTGCAGTAGAGGTAAACCCCTTCCCAGTTCGTCGGCCTGCCGATCATGTTGCGGTCGTGTTGGTGGGGGTGAGGCTCGGCGGGTAGCCCTTTGCGCGGAGCCAGGTGTCGAGGGCGAGAGCGACGATGTCTCCGTGCGGTACGCCGGTGTCGGCGTTGTAGCGGCGGATCCGGCGCTGGAGCTGGAGGACTTCGGGGACGGCGTGGTTGAACTGTCCGCGTTTGGTGTGCCGGTTCCTGATGACGTCCAGGGTGTCCGGGTGCGGCGTGAGAACGTCATCGATCTGCTGGGGCTCGGCGTCGAGCGCGTCGGCGATTTCACGTAGTCGGCGGGCGTAGGGGGAGTGATCAGGCACGCGAGCTGCTCCGGTCGGTCCGGATAGGCGGATAGCTATCCGCCTATGGGGCTATTGGAATAGTCGGCACGGGGCGGCCGCCCCCTTGCATGAGGGTGGCCGCCCTGTGCCTTGCGGTCGGGTCAGAACCCGCGGGTGGTGAGCCACTCGTCCAGGGCGACCGAGACGATGTCGCCGATGGGCAGGTGGTCGAGTTCGTTGTCCAGCGCGAAGCGCTTGAGCCGCTTCTTCAGCTTCAGCGCTGTGGGGACCGACGAATCGAGACTCTCGCGCGTGATGATGCGCTGGTTGAGAACGACGGCGGTCTCAGGAATGTCCTTGGGACGGCCGGATCCCTGAGCCCACGGTGTTCCTTCGCTGGGCGCTGCCTGTGATTGCGCCTCCTGTTCCTGGTGAGCCCGTGGAACATCGGTCCTCACCGGGAACCCGTTGCCGCCTGCCCTCGGGGAATCTGCAGGGCGAAGCGCTACCTCGGCGCCCCAGGCTGCGCCGGGAGCCGCGGATGTGCCGTGCTGCACAACGGGTGCGGCTGGCTGCGTGGGCTGGATGGCAGGTGCTGCGGGCTCGGCAGCCGGGAGTGCAGGCGATACCTGCCGCTCCATCGGCTGACCGGCGAATTCCGGCGCCGCCTCGGTGGCGGCGACGGCCGGGCGAACTGGCTGACTGGCGGCCGGCTCCGGGACGGGCCTGTTCGGGGCCTCTGCAGTCGGCTGGGCGGAGGTCTGTGCCACTTCGGGCATCGCCTCGGCCCGGCCGTGTGCCGACCCCTCGGGGTTGGGAACAGCGGAAGGAGCGGGCTGAACCTGCGGCTCGCCGACCGCAGGACGGCCTTCGCCCGGGGCAGCGGCCTGTTCGGCGGCGTACTGCTCGTGGGTGAGCTCGGCGGCCGGGGGAGGCGGCGGAGGGGTCGTCTTCCTTGCTCCACCCAGGGTACGGCCACCGGTGCGGCGGGCCGGGGGCTTCATGCGTTCGGTCATGCCGCGGTCAGCTCCTTCATCAGCTCGGCGTACTCGCTCAGCTCGGTCGGGATCTCGCCGAAGGCCTCCATGTAGTGCACCCAGGAGTGGATGGTGGTCTCGGCGAGCGGGAACGCCTCGTCGCGGTCCGGGCCGATGCCCTCGCCCTCGGCGGGGTCGAGCAGTTGGTCCTTTGCCCGGCCGGGCAGGCTGGTGCGGTCGTCGGCCTTGACCATGACGACATGGGCGGTGACGCCGTGCTCGTTGCGGGCTGCGGCGCGCTCGGCCTCGTCGAAGGTGGCCACGAGCTTGCGGCGCTCGATCTTGGTGGGAGCGACCGGCACGAGCAGCAGGTTCGCCTCGGTAACAGCCTCGTGGAAGATCCGGGCGCTGCCGCCGCCGGCGTCGACCACGATCGCGCCGAACTCGGCGCGCTTGGCCCGGATGTGCTCGGCGATGTCGTCGAACGGGTACCGCTCGACAACCAGGTTCTCGGGAATTTCGAAGCCGGCGGCCTGCGCGACCTTGAACCAGTCGTAGGCGGACTGACTGGTCGCGTCGGCGTCCAGCAGCAACGTGGGCAGGCCGAGGACGACGGCGTAGTAGAGGGCGATGAACCAGGCCGAGGTGGTCTTGCCGGTGCCGCCCTTGAGCATGCCGACGACGATGACGAAGGCGTCCCAGGCGCTTTCAGTGGCCGCGGCCAGGGTCTTGTGACGGGTGTTCTCGTTCACGTGTGCTTGATCTCCTGGAAGGGGGAAGGGATGTTGGTTGGTGCGCGGGCCGGCGACGGGGGTGCCCGTGCTGCCCTGTGGTGGCCGGAATGGCGCACGGCCGCCTTCTTGATCTGCCAGGCAGGGTGGGGAATATCCACGAGGATGTGGTGGCTCATGGCAGCTTCCTCGCGTCGTGGGCGGGTCCGTGGGCGTGCTGGGGCCGCATGAGGGTGCCTGCCTGGTGCAGGAGCCGGTAGACGGTGGCGACGGAGTAGCTGTGCTCCCTGGCGAGGTCCGGCACCGTTTCACCGGCCTCGTACCGTGCGCGCAGGGACAGCGCGACCTTGTGCCGTTCGGCGGCCCGTGCTGCGGCGCGCATCCGCAGGGTCTGCTGGGTGGTGCGCACGGTGCCGCCGGCCTCGATCAGCAGGCGCCGGGCACCGCGCCTCGTCTCTCCTGCTGCCGTGGCGAGTTCGGTGAGCGTTGCGCCGTGCTGCTCGTACAGGGTGCGCAGACGGGCCGCGAGTCGCTGGCGGGCTTGTGGGTTCTGCCGCATCCGGCGTGTCTGCCAGGAGGTGCGCATGACGGTTCCGGCGTCGTGCAGCCGGTTGAGGACGGTGCCGTAGGACAGGCCGCTGGCGGTGACAAGTTCGTCGACCGTGGCACCGGACTCGTACTGCTCGCGCAGGGCTTGGGGCGTCACCGCTTTGCTGGCGTCGGACGTGACCGGGGGATGTGGATTCATGCGACGGACTCCCATTCGCTGAGGGCTTCGGCATGGGCAGCGGCCAGCTCGTCGTAACTGCGCTGGTCGGCGGGCGTGATGAGGATCAGGCGGCCGTCGGTGGCGATGCGCCAGTCGGCGGCCGGACGACCGGTGACGGGGTCGATGACCCGCCCGCCCGGGGCGTGCCACGGCGGTGGGATCTCGTCGGGACGCGGCACTGGCACCAGGACTTGACGGCCGTCGCGGACGATCACGAGAGCCCTGCTGCGGTGCTCCGCAAGCCGGTTCAGTGCCTCCTGGTAGGCCGCCCGCTCGGCCGCGTGCAGGGCCTTCCGCCGGGCCGCGATGCCCCAGGTGCCGTGTTGCTCGGCGACCTTGTCCCAGCCCTGTGCCGGCGCTGCGGTGTGGCCGCTGTCGGCGTCCGGGAGGCGGATACCGAAGCCCTCCAGAGCACGTGGCGCGAGGGCCCAGGTCTGCCCGGTGTGCTGGACGAGGTGGTGGTCGGCGAGGCGTTTCAGGGTCCGGTAGGTGGTGGCGCGGGAGACCGAGGAGGTACCGACGAGCTCGGCAACGGTCTGATCCTGGCGTACGCGTAGAGCGCTGATGATCATGAGGGCAGCGCTGCCGAGGCCGTGGTGGGCAAAGGCGTCGTGGGCCATCAGACGGCCGAGGACGGTGGAGTCGATGTCGGCGGTCGTGGCCGTCTCAGGGGTGGTCCACTCCTCAAGTGCCGGGTCGGGGGGGAACTGAGTGGACCGGAAACGAGACAACAGAGCCGGGCCACCGTGGTCGTGGATCTTGCCGTCGCCCAGGTACCAGGTGGAGCCCTCCCGGCCATGACCCACCCGCAGACGCCGCAGCCAGCCACGCGGCCGGAGGACCGTCTCGTAGACGACCCGCAGTGTCGTGCGGGAGACCCCCGCTTCCTCCGCGGTTTGCCGCTCACTGGCGTGGTGCAGCGGGCCGCCGGCGATCTCGGCGAAGTTCAGATGCGCTCTCAGGACCCGCAGCGCTGTCCGTCCTCGTTCCCCGCGCCACGGTGTCGTTTCGATCCGGTCGCGCAGTGCGGCGAGGACTTCGTACGCCTCGTGCCGGGAGCCCAGCGCCCTGGTGCTGCTGATCGCGTCCGAGGCGCTGGCCCACACCCGGCGGATGTAGTCCAGGGCGCGCGACTGCCCGGATCGCAGCGCAATGTGCCGGGTGTGCCGTCCGCCTTCGTGGTCGGGGTGCAGCAGGAGCTGCGTGAGCTGGTCGACGCTGCCGCCGGCACGGGCCACGTGGCAGGCGATGGCGGCGGTGATTCGATGCCCGTGCTCGGCCGCGCCCTGACGGTCAGCGCGCAGGACCACGCTCCGGCGGTCGGAGCCGAGCCTGCTGTAACTTCCCGCCGCATAGCGGCCGGTGAGGTCTCCGAGCAGAACCAGGTCAGCCGCAGCCGGAGACAGCCGGTGAAGCCCCAGTCGCTCGCTCGGGTGAATGGGTCGTTGGGATGGGTCTGCCTGGTGGGTGTGGTGTGGCACTGTGGGGTCGTCTCGCAAGGACGTGGACGCCACCTGGGCCCGCTAAAACCACGGGTGGTGTCCGGAACCGACCTCCAATCGGTGCCAAGCGAAGCCTCCAGGATTGCCGTCCTGGAGGCCTTCGTATGCCTGGCCCCGCATCAGAGGCAGGCGTCCCCATCGCGGCTCGACCGAGAACGACTCGGAGGACCGCCAGAGGAGTCCAGATCCGCTCGACACCGCCTTGACCTCGGCCGATTCGAGGCCAAACAGAGGACGATTGCCTCTGACTGGCTCCGAGCAGCTCGGGTCGAACCCGGGTCGAATCAGAGCGGTTTCCTCTGACTGCCTCCGATCGCCTCTGCAACCCGTCCTAGCAGGTCACAACCGATACGGCTCACAAAAGCGCAGGTCAGAAGGGTGCTCAGGAATACCCGGCGTACAGCCCGACTCGTCTGCCGCTCCGGGTTTTGGCCATAGGGTGCTGCTCGGAACCCCCCTTTTTTCCTGGTTGAGGGCCGGAACAAAACCCGCTCCGTACCGATCCAAACGGGGTGGCCCGGCTACGTACGTAGCCATGAACGTAGCCATGGGGTGTGGGGTTGGAGATCGGCGGCTTCGGTGCCTGGCCTTCCGTAAGCGGCCTTTGCCTGAGTCCTTGGCGGGCGGGTTCCTGATTGCGGCCGCTCCATGAGGTGTACCCCTGCGGCAACAAGGATGCGTGTACGATGTCAACGTGCCCTAATCGTTGATAGAGTAATGGCGTCCGTGTACGGTGGCGCACATGGCAGACCATCCCGCCCCACCAGTCGGCGGACCGCTTGTCACCGGCTCCGAGATCGCTCGGCTTGCAGGCGTCACGCGTGCCGCCGTCTCCAACTGGAGGCGCCGGTACGAGGATTTCCCCGCACCCGCAGGCGGCGGTGCGAACAGTCCGTTGTTCGACCTGGCCGCGGTGCAGGCGTGGCTGGACAAGCAGCGCAAGGGCCAGGACGTCTCGGTGGAGGTGCAGCTGTGGCAGGCCCTGCGAGCGGCCTACGGTGACGACATGATCGGCGGGCTCGCCGACGTGGCCCAGCTGTTCGCCGGTGCCGAGGACGAGGCCCCGGAAGGTCTGCCGACAGACGCCATCCGACTGGCGCGGCAACTCGGCGACAGTGGATCACCCGGTGACCTGGTGAGCGCGCTTACCGACCGCTTCACCGACTCGGTGCGCCGGGCCGGGTCCGACCAGGTCACCTCACCCCGCATCGTCCACGCGGTGCGGCACTTCGCCGGCCAGGTACGCAGCGATGCGACCCTCTTCGATCCGGCTTGTGGCATCGGAACGCTGCTGTTGGCTGTCGGGCCCGAGGTGGGCCCCCAGCGGTGTGGTCAGGAGGCCGACACCCGCAGTGCTCGATTCGCGCAGCTGCGGGCCGATCTCACAGGACGCACCGGCATCGACATCCGCACCGGAGATTCCTTGCGCGGCGACCACTGGCCCGACCTCAAGGCCGATCTCGTCGTCTGCGATCCGCCCGTCGGTGCCACGGACTGGGGTCGTGAGGATCTGCTGCTCGACCGTCGGTGGGAACTCGGCACACCGTCACGTGCCGAAGGCGAACTCGCCTGGCTGCAACACGCTTACGCACACACCGCGCCGGGTGGGCGCGTCCTCATGGTCATGCCTGCTTCGGTCGCCTACCGCAAGGCCGGTCGCCGTATCAGGGCGGAGCTCGTGCGGCGCGGCATCCTCACGGACATCGTCGCCCTCCCCCCGGGCAGCGCGGTGTCGCACGCGCTCCCCGTGCACCTCTGGCATCTGCGGCGCCCGCAATCCGGGGATGACGCCGTCGCCAGGGTGCGCATGGTCGACCTGACGGCGAACGATCCCGATGGCCCATTGGTGCCAGGGCCCGACCAGACGGCGGACGTACCCCTGATCGAACTCCTCGACGACACCGTGGATCTGACTCCCGGCCGTCACGTCGAGGAGTCCCACCGCGACTACGCGACCGAATACGCGGCACTGCGGCAGGAGTTGGCCGAACAGGTGAGTCTGCTGGCCGACCTGCTGCCGACCTTGATGGGAGGCGGCGGCGCCAGTGCTTTGGAAGGGCCGTCCGTCAGTGTCGCCGACCTCGCGCGGGCCGGGCTGGTCGAGTACGGCGATCCGGAGCCGGTGTCGGTGAGCGATCAACTCGACACCGACTACCTCCAGGGCTTCCTGCGCAGCGCGGCGAACACACGTCGCTCCACCAGCGCCAGCGGCACCTACCGGCTCGACGGCAAGGGTGCTCGCATCCCGCAGATGGACATCGCTGAGCAGCGTCGATACGGGGCAGCATTCCGCGCACTGCAGGAGTTCGAGGAGCGGGTGCGGAGGGTGGCCGAACTCGGTAAGCAAGCGTCGGCGCTGGCCCGGGACGGCCTCGGCAACGGGGCTCTCACGCCAGGAGATTGACTGGCAGTCACATCACAATAGAAGAGCTGTACCTCACCCCGCCTGCGGAACGAACGCACTGGGCGATCCGCTCCACGACACGGCCAACGCCTCCCGCGCCCGTGTGCACGCCACGAACAGCAGACACCGCTCCCGGAGCAGGTCGGACTCGTGCTGTAGCGCGTCCACGGACGCCGGAGTCACTTCGCGGGCGAAGGGCAGCGCGCTCGCCGTCGCTCCGAGGACGGCGACACACCGGAACTCCAGTCCCTTCATGGCGTGCATGGTGGCCAGCCGTACGCCGTCCGTGCCCGGCCCCGGATTGTCTCTGACCCGCACCACCGGCACCCGGGCCGCGGCCAGCTTGTCGTACGCCTTGTCGAGCAGCACGTTGAAGCGGGCGCAGACGCCGATCTCCGACGGGCGGATGCCCTGCGCGATCCAGCCCTCGACGCGCTCGACCAGCGCCGCGACCTCCGCCTGCTCCAAGCCGTACCCGTCCACGTGCGGTCTACGGCCGTGCAGGAGCGACCGGTAACCCGCCAGGGTGTCGCTGCCCTCGCCGCCCAGGTCGTCGACCGACACCGGGCTGAGGATGCCCGTCGACCAGGCGAGGATCTCCTCCGTGCTGCGGTAGTTGATGCGCAGGCGGTGAGTGCGTCCGGTCACCGAGATGCCGAGCGAACCGAGGGAGACCTTCGAGTCGTAGATCCGCTGGTGCGGGTCTCCGGTGATGAACAGGTCGTCGCTGCCGGCCGGCACCGCACCGCGCAGGACGCGCCACTGGGACGGGTGGAGGTCCTGCGCCTCGTCGACGACGACATGGTCGTGCGTGGGTGAGGAAGAGGCCAGGAGCTCGGCCGCGCGGGCGCACACCTTCAGGTGGGTCGTGGTCTTCTGGTCGCGCAACATGGACTCGAACAGCTCGACAGCGGGCCACAGTTGCTCCCGCCTGGTCGGCGAGAGCGCGCTGCCGCGACCGCGCCGGGAGGCCGCGCGGTAGTCGTCCAGAGTGCGCAGATCCTGGGCGAGGACGACGTGGCGGTACTCCTGGGCCAGGAACTGCTCCGTCCAGGGCAGGCCGAGCTTCTTGACGACCCGCTGCCACACCTGCCGCTCCTCCCGGTCGCCGATCGGGGAGGGCGCCCGGCCGTCGAGGCGGGTCACGATGCCGTGCGCGTAGGCGTTGACCGTGGTCACCTCGACGCGGGTGAGCAGCGACTCGTCGTCGTCCAGGAGGACGGCCAGGTTCTCCCGCAACGACGCGGCCAGGGCGTTGGTGAACGTGGTGAGCAGCACGCGGGTGTCCGGGGAGCGGTTGAGCAGGTGCTTGACGCGGTGCAGTGCCGCGACCGTCTTGCCGGTCCCCGGTCCGCCGGTGACCTGCACCGGGCCGCCGTACGACGTCCGGTAGGCGACGCGGCGCTGGGAGGGGTGCAGGAACACCCGCCAGGCCGTGAACGGTTTCTCCAGGATGTCGGCGAGTTCCTCCGGGCCGGTGACCAGTGTGATGCGGCTCGTGGTGTTGGCGAGGACGACGGCCAGGCTCTCGTCCGGGTCGGGTCCCGCGTCGACAGGCCGTCGGACGGCGATCACGTCCCGATAGACCTCTTCGGGGCTGAAGCCCTCGGCGAGGTACTGCAGCACCTCGCACTGGTCCTCCGGCAGCAGTGTCTCGAAGGCCCGCAGTTGCGCCTTGTCGACGATGGTCCGCACGGCCCTGAGCACCTGGTCGTCGATGCCGAGTTCGCGCAGGACCGTGTCCGAGTACGTCGCGAAGAGCAGCGCGTCGGCGGCCGCGGCGGCCTTCTCCAGGGCCGGGGTCAGCTGCTCGATCGCCGCGACGTTGCGGACCTCCAGCGCCCGGGTCGCGGAGTTCGTGGTGTACAGCCGCTTCGCGGCCCAGGTGTAGGCGTCGTCGTGCGGGACGACGTTGACGAGCAGAAAGACGTCACTGCCGTCGTCGGGGGCGAGGACGACGCCGCGCCAGAAGTCGTTGATGCGGATGGTCCGGATGCGGGGGTCGCGCGCGTTCTCCACAGACTCCAGGTGCAGGCCCTTGTCCGCGTGCAGTTCGGGCACAGTGAGCTGCTGGAACTTCTGCATCGCCTTGCGCACACCGGCTTTGACGGGCCGTTCCAGGACGTCGTAGCTCTCCCAGAAACTGTTGGCGAACGCGAGCTGCGGCACGAGGCGCACTCCCCACCCTGAACGGACACTCCGCAGTCGATCATACGCGCGGTGTGCTCACCAGCCGGTCGGCCACCTTCGCCATGTCCGAGAGCAGCCCGGAGGGTTCCTGGTCAAGGTCGAGGGCGTGCTGGTGGATGACGATGCCCGCGTGCCGGACCACGTGGGCCGCGTGTGGGGCGTTGCCCTTGGCGTACACCAGGTGACCTTCGCGCAGGCCGAGGGCGGTGCAGTACGCGAGCATCTGGTAGAGGTCGGCGTCCGGGAAACCGTCCCGCTTCTCGGCCTTGTACTTGGCGTCCACGACGGCGCACGGGGCGCCGTGCGGCCCGTAGAGCACGAAGTCGGGCTTCATGCGGATCGCGGACGCCTCGTCGAGGTGATGCGGATCCTGGAGCCGCGCCGAGTGCCCGAGGCCACGGCACGCCTCGCGCAGTGCCACCGTCACGAAGTCCTCGAAGAGCTTGTTCATGTCGAACAGGAAGCCGTCGAGGCGCAGTTCACCGGGCGCGTGCTCGACGGAGGCGTTGTCCAGGACGACCCGGGCGAGGTGCAGGGCGTGCTGGTAGCGCGAGTTGAGCCGGCTCGGCTGCCAGGCAGGCAGCGGTTGACCCCGCACGATCACCGTGACCTCGGCCAGGCGGGCACGTTGGTGGAGCAACCCGCGACGCACGTCGTGGGGTACGCCGGGCAGTCGCAGGAGGCGCTCGACGGCGGCGCGCAGCAGTCGGTTCTCCGCGATGTCGGTGGTGAACTCGTCGTACTCCACCTCCACCGGCAGCGTCGCGCCGAACCGACGCCGTATCTGCTCGGCTTCCCGGATGCGGCCCCGGACGACCAGGGACGCCTCCTCGGTCACCCGATATCCCTGGAGGAGCCCCTGCCGCAGGGCGCGGTCGATCTGCCGCTCAACGGCATGGGCGAGGGCGGGCAGCAGATCGCGGTGCCCGGTGACATCGACGTCCCCGTCCCGCCAACCGCCCTTCGGGTCGAGGCCGTACCCGAGGAGGAAGAAGAGGCGGGCGATGGGAACCTTGGGGGTGACGCGTACGGTGACCGGCTCGTCGTCTCCCGGCACCGCGACCGCCACCGCGCCGACCTTGCTGCCGGCCCGCAGGGACCAGTGCCCTGGGACATACGGATCAGGAGCCGCGTCCACGATGTCCCCGGCCGCCAGCGCCCGCCCGACCGTGTCCGACAGGGCGACGCCTGCGGCCGCCGCGTGCTCGACGAGTTCGACGACACGGGTCACCTCGACGACTCCCGCAGGGCGGCGAGCCCGTACCGCTTCTCGACGTCCACGCCTTCCCCGTAGTGGTACTCCTCCAGCAGGGGCAGGATCTTGGTCCGCCACGTCCGTTCGAGGCCGCCCTCCCGATAGACGCCCCGCTTCATCAGATACGAGGGCCCGATGCGGAAGTCGGCGTCGTCGATACGGGAGTTGAGCGCGTCGAGCAGGTCGGCCGGCTCGGCGTCGCGTCCCTCGCGGGTGAGCCAGCGGCGCAGCAGTCCGCTGGTCGGCTCGGTGCGCGGGGACAGTTCGACGAAGGCGAAGCGGCGGCGCATCGCCGCATCGACGAGGGCGATCGACCGGTCGGCGGTGTTCATGGTGCCGATCACGAAGAGGTTGGGCGGCAGCGCGAAGTCGTCACCGGAGTACGTCAGCCGGACCGACTTGTTGCGGTACTCCAGCAGGAAGTACAACTCGCCGAAGACCTTGGCCAGGTTGGCGCGGTTGATCTCGTCGATGATCAGGAAGTGCGGGATGTGCCGGTTGCCCTCACGGGAGGCCAGATCGGCGAGTTCGCGCAGCGGACCGGCGGTGAGCCGAAAGGCGACCTCGCGGGTCTGCGGATCCTCCTGCGGCCGGAAGCCCTCGAAGAAGTCCTCGTACGCGTACGACGGATGGAACTGCACGAGCTTGACCTGCTCGGGCCCGCCACCGAGGAACTCGGCGAGCTTCAGGGCGAGATATGTCTTACCGGTCCCGGGCGGGCCGCACAGCACCAACTGCCGTTCGTCCCACAGCAGATCACGCACCTCACGCAACCAGACCGTTTCGTGTACGAGGAGCTCCTCGGCCAACTCGTCCGTAGGCTCGGGCAGCTCCAGCTCACGCCGGGCGGTGAGCGCGGGGATCTCCACGCTCGGGTCCCGATCGGCGGCCTCGGCCTCCTCGATCAGGTCCTCGTCGCTTATCCCCAGGCCGTCGATGAGATCCTTCACCGCGGTCAGGTCGACGACGTCATGCTGCGCGGAGAGCTTCTGCTGGAGCGCCTCGGGCAGGCCCTCGTACGCGTGCCCGTCGTCCGCCCAGTCCACCGGTCGGCGCAGATCCGACCGGCCGTCCTCGGAAGCGAGCTGCTCGGCGTCGCCCGTGATCTTGCCGACGTACAGCCGACCGCCCGAGATGGTGCACATGGTGTCGCCGGGCCTCATCCGGGAGAGGAACATGTGCAGTTCCTCGACCAACTGCACCTTCTGGTTGTACGTCGCGGTGGAGGCGTAGTCCTCCTCGACGGCGGTGCGCAGCCGGTCCTTGCTGACGCCCTGCTCGACACCTTGCCGCAGGTGGCGTGCGCGCAGGGTCACCAACCCCTCGGGCAGCCACAGGCGCCGGACGAGGTCGAGGCCCGAGACATTGGAGCCGCGTACCAGCCAGGCCCGGTTGGGCCCCCACCACACCTGGTCGAGATAGTCGGAGAGCGGATGGCCGTCGTCCGTCTTCCACTCCAGCCAGCCGTTGGCACTGCGACCGACCAGGATCTCGGCGGCGGCCGACGGCGAGTTGCACTCGACATCCCGCGTCGTCTCCAGCCGGCCGGGCCACTTGGCCGATTCGGTGAGGACCCCTTCGTCGATCAGCCGCTGCCTCAGCCGGTAGGACGACGGCATGCGCACGGGGAACGACGGCACCACCTCGGACCGGCCCGGAGAACCGGCCAGGACGACGAACTTCTGACTCCCGTTCGTCCCCTTCTCGGTCAGCAGCCGCCCCCGGGCCTCGGGGCCGCCGTTGGGCAGCCGGAGCCGGAACTCCGGGTACTGCGGGCCGTCGTCGACCATGGGTTCCCCCTTGCACAGCTGGTGCGATCTTGCTTGCAGCGTACGGGCCGGCACTGACAGCCCCGCAGGAAATCCCGGGAGATTTTCGGCTCAGCTGCCTGTGGCACGGAGGACCGTCAGGAGGCTGGTGACCTCCTTCAGCCGCCCGTGGATCTCCTCCGGACGTGGCGGCAGCTCGTACGTGCGGTAGTGGCATGCCGCGCTCAGCGCCGACCAGGTGGTGCGGCATCGACGGGCGGTGTCGTGGCCCGCGTACCACTCCAGGCACAGCATGCGGTGCTTGCCGACCCGCGTCATCGACGGAGTGACCCGCTGCCAGTAGGCGTCCAGGGCCTGGTCGAGCGCCATGCGGAGCAGGACCGCGGCGGCACGGGCGCGGAGGCCGGGAGGCAGGGTGGTCACGGTGCCGGGGGCGGGCAGGAGGAGGCGGGCGGCGGCGGCCACCAGGCCCTCTGGGGACGCGCTCATCGGGCGCCCCCGGTGCTCTCGGCCCCAGCACTGTTCCGGATCGCCGCCGCGAGCGCCTTGGTGCGGCGGACGAGATCCTTACGGTCGTCCACGGTCGGCAGAGGTGTGTGGGCACCCGAGTTGAAGGCCTCGATCAGCGCCCAGCCACCGGGACAGATCCGTTCGACGGCTGCACGGGCAGGCTGCTGCTCGTCGCCGAGCAAGGCGAGCGACACGTACGTCTTGGTGCGATCGAGGGACTCCACGCGCTCCTCCACGGCCCGAAGCCCGAGTCCCTTCTCATCGCGGAGCCTGCGCCGAGCCGTCTCCAGACAGGCGGCTTCCACCGCCACCCTGCACATGGCGGGGAGCACATGGTCGGCCACGTCCTGCGGCAGGCCGCGGTCCAGAGAGACGGCCCGCGCCTCCGCGAGAGCCTGCTCCACCGGGTCGGTGAGCGTCTCCACGCCCACCACGGAGTCCGTCTGGCGGCTCACGCGTAGGACGGTCGCCTTGATGCCGAGATGGGCGACGGCCTGCTGGAGCCGGGTGTCATGGGTGAAGACGATCACCTGCCGGTCCTGGGCGTACGCGTCGAGCACCCGGGCCAGACCCTCGACCTTGTCGGGGTCCATGGACTGCACGGGGTCGTCGATGACGAGGAACCCGAACGGACTGTCCGCGTGTGTGGCACGGGGCAGGAAGAGCGAGAGCGCGAGCGAGTGCAGCTCGCCCTGGCTCATCACGCTGTAGGCGGGGGCGGACATGTCGTCCACGGAGACGTCGAGCTCGACCTTGCCACGACCGGGAGTGCCCGCGAGGGTGACGGATCCGAGCGTGACGCTGCTGTGCTCGCACAGCTTCTGCCACACCTCCTGCGACCGCTGGGCGAACGGCCGCAGACGCTCGTCACGCAGCTCGTCGATGATCGGCCGCAGCCAGGCCCGCGCCTTGCGCGCGTGCTTGCGGCGCTCGCGCGCGACCTCGGCTGCTTCCTCGGCACCGAGCCACTCCGCCAGCCGTACGGCGAACGGCTGCCAGGCGACGTCATGCGCGGAGAGCCGCTGAACGGCTTCTTCCCGCACCTGCCGGCAGGCGTCGTCCAGGGTCGCCGCGGCACGCTCGACGCGGTCCGCCAGCTCCCGGGGGTGGATGACATCCCGGCACTGGACCCACTCCTGCCACACCACCATGAGCGGGGAGTCCTTGCCGCGCAGCCACACCGGAACCGGCTGTACGAGGTCGTGCACGGCCCGCACGGCCACCGCCACCTCCTGCCGGGCGGCCTCGGCGTCGGCTGCCTCCGTCTGGAGCCGCTCCACCTCCGTCCGCGCCTGCTCGGCCCACGCCCGGTCCAGCCGGTTCTCGGCGCGGCAGACCGGGCAGTCCGCGCTCCCCGAGCGCCGCTGGTGCTCGATCGCCGCCGCCAGCAGCCGGGCCAGGCGGCGCGCCTCCTCGGCACTGCCGTACCGGGCCTCCTCGGCAGCGGCGGCGGCCTCCCGCAGCATTCCGACAGCCCCGCCGACCTCCGCCAGATCCGGCCCGGCGAGGCTCGCGTGCTGTCGCAGCCGGGCCAGCTCGGCCTCGGCGGCCGGGGTACGGCTCCCCAGCAGCGCACGCACCCGGCCGAGGTCGCGCGTGGCTCCCGACAGCGCCTGGGTGGCCTCGCGGGACCTGGGGTCGTCGAGCGTGCCCAGCGCGTCGAGGAGCTGCGTGGTGAGAGCGTCCGCGTGCTTGATCGCCTGGTCGCACTCGCTCGCCGTGTCCTTGACCCGGCCGTCGAACTCGGCGAGCAGTTCGAGCCCGAGGAGCTTGAAGAAGGCGTCGTGCAGACCGCCGAGCGTGCCGTTGATCATCGACCCGAGTTCGCTGTACGGCAGGAACGGCCGGGCGAGGTCCAGCGCCTCGGCGTCGACGACCTCCTCCAGTTTCCGCTCCGAGCCGTCCGGTCCCTCGACCTTGGTGCGCGCCTCGTCGACCTTGAGCCCGTGCCAGGTCCGCCGCACGGTGACCGCATCGCCCCGCTCGCCGACGGCCAACTCGACGCAGACCTCGGGGGTGACATCGGGACTGTGCAGGTTGCGCCAGCCCTTCTGCCAGTCGGTGGCCCGCCGTCCGTCCCACCGGGAGTTGCGTCCCGTCAGCGCGGTCTCGGCGGCCTCGGCGAAGCTCGACTTCCCGGAGCCGTTGGGACCCGCGACGACGACCAGCCCGGGTCCGGGCGGCAGTTCGAGGGTGGTCCGCGGACCGACGCCGCGCCAGCCGGCCGCGGTGATGGACCGGAGCTGCACGGGTTCAGCGCGACCTCCACTGCTCGTGGCCGGTTCGTCGGGAAGCAGCTCGCGCAACAGCTCCTGCACCTGAGGCGCGAGGTCCGAGTGGCGCAGTCGGTCGAGGAGGAGAGCGCGGAGGGAGGCAGGGGGCTGATCGGTCATGGTCGGTTCCCGTTGTCGGGGCGTGGGAGAAGGGGCCACGCGGACTGATGATGTGCCTTGTTGGCGCCTTTAGCATGGCGACATCCTGTTAGCACTGTCAACGCATATGCGAGATTCCCAATAATCGAAATTGTGTACGCGCTGGAGATGTCGGACCGGTCGACCAAGCCCGCTAAGGTGACCGCATGCCGTCCGCGCACCTGCTGATCATCGGAGACCGCGCCGCACTGAGCTGGGTGGTCACCGAGCAGCGGATGGCGTTTCCCGCTGGCCGGGCCAAGGCGGCGCACGCTCTGGGGGAGGGCGACGAGGTCTTCGTCTACACCACGCGCGGTTGCTTCAGGAATCCGACGCGTGACCTCGGCCGGGTCATCGGACGGGCGACGATCGTGAGTCCCGTGCGCGTCTTGGACGAGCCGGTCGTCTTCAACGAGCGCTCCTACTCCGAGGGTTGCCGCCTGAAGGTGTCGGGGCTGGCCGCGTTCCGTGAGGGGCTGGTCCTGCGCGATCTGGTGCCGCGGCTGTCAGTCTTCCCTGACCCGGCGACCTGGAGTGTCCGTATGCGTCGAGCGTCGCTGACCCTTCCACCGGCTGACGCCGAAGTCGTGCGCACGGAGTTGGAACCGCTGTTGCGTTCGTACGGCGAAATGCGCGAGAGGTACCGCTGGGAACCGGCAGGGGCTTGAGTGTCACCACGAGCTTCGGTGTACCGGCCACGTTGAACGGCCAGGGGGCGGAACCAGGAGGTCGATTCTCCCCGGCCTGTTCCGCCCCCACCCGACTGTCCCGGGTCAGCGTCGGTCTGTGGCTCGCGGGTGCCCCGTACCTGCGAAGGTGATCCAGCAAGTCTCCCGGGCGGTGTCGAGGAGGTACCAGATGCGGCCGCCGCCGGTCACCTCGATCTGCCACTGCTCGCAGGTCTGCCCGCGGTGGGTGCCATGCGCCAGGCCGCCCTTGAGGCGGTGGTGCCGGGGTGTCTCGGTGGCCGGTCTGGGGGCGGTGCGCATGGTGATCCAGGCGCGGTAGGTGTTCTCGCGGGCCTGCTGGGCGAGGCTCTCCCAGCCCTTGGCCGAGGCGGCGTCGGCGAAGCGGACTTCCCAGTGGCCGTCCGGTGCCGGAGGTGCGGCGCGGTCGCCGCGGCCCGCGGTCATGTGACGTCCCGCGGGTCCGGTACCGGGCCGTAGTCCTCGCCGTGATCCCTGGTCAGCGCGGCCAGCAACTCGGGGTCGGAGTAGACCTCGGCGGTGTGCTGCCAGGCGATGAGCAGTTGGGCGACGGACGCGCTGTTGCCGAGCGAGTCGGCGGCGCGCATGGTGTCGACCAGTTCGACGGCGAAGGCGTGGAGATCGGGCTCGGGAAGGAAGCGGACCCAGAGGAAGGCGTCCGGCAGTATGTCGAGGAGCAGTTCCATGCTGCCGGGCTCCCGGCGCGCCATCGCGACCAGCATCCGGGTGGCTGCTGACACCACGGTCTGGTCCTGCTCGGCCCGCGCCGCGGTGTGAGGACCAGATCCTCGCCGTCTCTGCGGTGCAGGAGCAGTCTCGGCGATTCCTTCAGCCGGGCAAGCGTCTGCTTGTTCTTGTTCACCAGCTCGGAGAAGTTCACGGCTGCACTCTCGGCACTCATGACTTTGAAACTACTTCGAAACTCACCCTGGCGCCATCACCCAGAAGAGGGACGCGGAGTGGTGGACCGATCACCGCCCTGCGCAGTCGGCGGACTGACGTAGGACTGGTTGCGGGCGTCGACACGGTTCTCTTCAGTCGACCGGCGACCAGGTGTCATCGGCTCGTGCCCGCGCGCTGATCCGGCCATCGATCCGGCGTGGTGCGAGTACCGTTTAGAACGCAGCCGACGCCCACCATCGAACCGGGAGCACGACCGTGACCGCACTGCACGCGCAGCCGCAGCCCGGTGAGCCGCTCATCCCCATGCCCGCCCTGACACCCGACGCCCTGCGTGCCGCCGTCGAACAGCTCACGCCGAGCCGTATGCCGGCGTTCGTGCGTGATCTCGTCGACGCGACCACCAGCGCCCAGCGGGCCCAGTCCCTTGCGCCGCTGCGCACCTTCGTCCACGCGTGGGGTGTGTTCGTTGCGATCCAGCGCTACCCCTCACGAGCCGCTCGCCTGCGTCACCTGGAAGACGTGGTGAGCGGAGGGGTGGAGGATCCAGCGGATGCCATCACCGAGATAAGGAAGATCCACGCAGATGCGGAGGCCGAGGCCGGCCTGTGACCGACTGGAAGTGGGACTACAACCCGAGCGAGGAGTACCTGACCGCCGGGCTTCCCGTCGGCGTTGTCGCAGAGGTGGAACGCATCGCCACCGAACTCGCCGCGCTGGGCCGCGACGCCGAGACGGCAGGAAGCAGACCCGAGGACAAACCCGGTGGGCTGAGAAACTTCCCGATCTTCGGCGGGCGCGGTTTCATCCAGTTCCTCGCCGTACCCCGGCACGAGTGCGTCTACATCTGCAACATCGTCTGGAACGGGTAACGGCGCTGCGGCGAACATCACTGCTCGTGTCCGCTTCTCAGGGCGGCAATGGTCCGCACACCGATGTGGCCCGCTCCGTAAGCCACGCGGCCGCTCGTTGAGGAGGCGCATGGGTGTCGACGCCGATGACGTGAAGGGTGCCGAGCCTGCCCCGCGAGCCGTCGACCCGGAGGACGCGATGAGCGTGGCCGCCCGGCTGGGGATGGACGATCACCGCGTTGGGGGCGTCGGCGGGGGCATAGCCGGCGCTGTACGTGAGGAGTTGGTGGATGTCGGCGGCGCTGACACCGTGGCGGTCGTAGCGCTTGTACTTGGCGTCCACCGGCAGCAGCGTGCGGTGGGGCCGGTCAGGCGCCGGGAGGCTCAGGAGCAGGTCGGGGCGGAAGGTGGAGGCGTTGCCGAGGTCCCCGCGGACGGTGATGCCCCTCTCGCCGCGGCTGGCGACGGTGTGTCCACCGCACGGGGCGGCGGCCTCGGCGCCGAGGCGTCGTACGACGGCTTCCCAGAGCGCGGGCATGGGCAGCAGGAGGCCGTCCGCTGTACTGCCCAGGTCGGTGAGCAGGTCGGTGACGCCTCCGCCGCGCAGCAGCAGGCGTGCCCAGGTGTGCGCGGGGCGGTAGCGGGCGTTCAGGCGCGTGTATCTGATGCGATCGAGGGCGCGCAGTGCCGCGTCCGGGGTGGCGGCCCGCGGGAACGCGCCGGCGATCCCGTGCAGGTCGCGAGCCAGGTCGGAGCCGGAGGTGACGGTGAGTGCGACTCTCAGCGCGGTCCCCAGGACGCGGTTGTCCCAGATGTCGGTCTCGCGGTCGAAGGTGCGTATGTGCAGCTGGTCGAGTTGTCCATACCGACGGGTGGCCTGGGCCGCGAAGTCCAGCCGCCCCCGCAACACCGGTTCCACGCTCTGGTGACGTACGTAGTCGCGGCGCAGTCCCTCGCGCACCAACCGTTCGCACTGCTCCAGCAAGGCCGCGGCCACGAGATCGGCGTAGCCTTCCGGGCCGGTGGCCCAGTGTCGTGACATTGTCCGAACGGGCGTCGGCGCGTTCAGGGCGTAGGCGAGCCAACTCATGAGCCGTTCGCCCGGTATGGCGAATTTGGGCTCGATGACGATGCGGACGCGGTCGAGGATCAGGACTCCGACGCTCGAATCCGCCCGGAGTCGCCATCCGGAGCGGTCGGGGCGCAGGGTGAGGTGACCGCCGGCCTGGAGGGCGTGCAGACGCCCGATGTCCCGGGAGGTGAGCTGTTCGATGTCCAGTGGAACGGACTGGTACTCGCCGAGGCGGACCTCGGTGCGCTCAGGCATCGAGACCTGACTCACCGCCGCTGAACTCGGCGGCCAGGGCGGCGGCGAGGTCCTGGGGTGACATGAGCGCGGTGCGGCCGGTGTCCGCGTCGACCAGGCTGCCGAGGACGCGGTGCAGCAGGTCGGCGCGGCCGAGGCAGTAGTCCTCCAGCAGCGGGATCACCTCGTGGTGGAAGGCCGCGGCGAGGTCGTCCTCCGTGGCGATCGGCATGCCGTCCCGCAGCAGGTAGGCGTGTCCTATCTGGTGATCGGCGTCGAGATGCCGGGTGATGCGGGTGTTGAGGGATTCGAAGAACTCAGCCAGGTCCAGCGGGCCGATCGTGCCCGAGACGGCGTCCGGGTCGGGGCCGACGGAAACGAAGGCGAAGCGGCGGCGTACGGCCGCGTCGAGGTGGCTGATGCTTCGGTCGGCGGTGTTCATCGTGCCGATGATCCGGATGTTCGGCGGCACGGAGAAGCTCCGCCCACTGACGGACAGGGCGAGGGGCAGGCCGCGCTTGTCGAGTTCGAGGAGCGTGATCAACTCGCCGAAGATCCGGGGCAGGTCACCGCGGTTGATCTCGTCGATGATCAGGAGGTACGTCTGCTCGGGATGTGCCGAGGCCCGGTCGCACAGGGCGTGGAACACCCCGTCCGTGAGGGCGAGCGTGAGCCCGGGGCCCGTGGCGCTCAGGTCCGGTTTGAAGCCCTCGACGAAGTCCTCGTAGCCGTAGGAAGGGTGGAAGGTCACCAGATGGACCTGCTCGCCGCCCAGCATCTCGACCTGGGCCGCGGAACGCTGGGCCGGGCCGGTGTTGATCACGTCCGCGCGGCCGGCCATGAAGAGGGCGGCACTGAGCGCGAGCCGGGTCTTGCCGGTTCCGGGAGGCCCGTGGAGGATCACCTGGCCCTTGCGTTCCAGCGCGTCCAGTACGGCCCGGACGTCCTCGGGCGCCAGCTCGGCGGATGACGGGGCGGCTTGCGCAACGGAGTCGGCCGCCCGGTGTGCGGTGAGCCTGGCGAAGAGCGTCGGGTCGACCTTGGCGAACGTGGACCGCCAGCCGTGCTGAGGTCCTGACAGCTTCTGCGCGTGGGAGACGTCCCAGTCGACCGGGACCACGTGCCGGAACTCCGGCCGTTCGGGGTCGAACCGATAGCCCCCGGTGACAGTGCCCGTGGCCAGGACCTCATCCATCCCACGGTTGGCCACGACCCGGTCTCCCGCCTCAAGGTCCCGGAACGCGAGAAGTCTGCGCGCGGTGGTGAGGCTACGACCGCTGCCGCTGGGCCAGTTCGCGTCGAGAGCCTCTTTCAGCTCGGAGTCGGTCTGATACTCGCCCAGGTCACGAAGCTCGTCCCACCCTACGCAGATGAACCCGCCGTCGCGGCACTCCTCCCACAAGCGGGCGCGCTCGCCGGGGGCGATCTTCCAAATCGTGCGCGTCTGCGGACGCGGGTCGAAGTCCTGGTAGAGGAAGGTCATCACCTCGTTCCCGGTCCAGCCCGCGAACTCCGGGCGGGAGCCGACTAGTTCGAGGAGTTGCCGGTTGCTTCGCCAGGTCGGTGAATCGGCGCCCGACGTGCCGCCCAGCAGGGCGAGGAACTTACGCAGGTGCCCCGCGGAGTAGACGGGGAGGAAGTGCTCGGGGAAGTAGGTGGCGAGAGTCTTGGTCACCAGCGCGGGCCCGAACCGAAGGATTTCGAGGTCGTCCACAGCCGCGAAGTCGCCCACGGCCGTGGCGGTCAACGCCCGGCAGAACTCGGCCCGAAGACGCTCCCACGCCTCCTGGGGCTCCATCCCGCGCAGCGGCGCCGCGAGCCGCCACTCACCGGAGTTGTGGCGGTACATGATGTGCTTCGCGGCGCTGCCGCCCTTGATGCTGCCCAAGCTCTGGGTGCCGAACTCCATGAGCCGGCAGTACGTCATGCCCGGACCGGACGGGTTCAGGCCAAGGGCGTAACGCTCCAGGAGCAGCTTGGGCCAGTCCTCTAGGGGGAACTGGGCCAGCACCTGCTTGCGCTCCTGCTCCGCGCCGGCTTCGTCCTTGGCAGCGGTGCTCCGGTCAAACCGGGCCGCTGCTTCCCATATGTCCACGCCGTCGGTCATGGGCGTCATGATGCCGGAACGGTGAGGGTCGCAGGGGGTGTAGGGCGATTTGGGCCTGCGTGGCCGCGTCCGCCGCACCGGCCGACAGGAGCCCTGCCACCGCGTGTCATGCTGTGACGATCTTAGGGGGAGGGTGACATGACCGAGAAGCCGCTGACGCACAAGCAGGCACTCGCCGCAGTGATCCAGGCGCTGGGTGGCACCTGGGACACGGAGCGTGCCGTACTGGCCCTACGGGTCTCGGGGTACCAGCCGGCGAACGACGAAGCCGCGGGCAAGGAAGCCCGCCGCAACCTGCGCGAGCTCGCCGACGACGGTCTGATCGTGAGGCCGGACCCGGACCAGGCTGTCTACCGGCTGGCGTAAACGCCACCACGGGGCTCCGGCGCGCCGTCAGGAAGCAGCGGGCTCCTGGAAGCCGTTCGTTTTGATGTGGGCGATGGCTGACGGATGGGTGGTCAGGCACTCGCCGCACACCCGCCAGTGATGAACGCTGCCGTCACGGAACTTGGTGCGCACCTCCGCGACGAGCTTCTTGTCGCACTCGCCGCTCGTGGCCATGGAACAGATGACCTTGTCGTGTTGCTCGAACGCCGGAATGTAGGGGTGGATCGACAGGATCGGAGAGAGCATCTCCCGCGCTGCTGCATGAGGCATGACACGGGAGAGTAGCGACGTGGCTTCGCCGGGCGCCTACGCGCCGTGTAATGCCCGGTCGGCGGTCACGACTCGTCCTCGTCTCCCAGCTCGTTGACGAGTGGTACGAGGAGCGGGTGGACGGAGAACCCGGACGCGCGGCCGCCGGGGTCTGCGTCGTATTCGGCCTTCAGGACCTGGACCGCCGACTCCGAGATCTTGCCCAGGTTGCGCAGCAGGCCGGTGATGCGGGTGACCGGCTTGGTGAAGCCTCTGAGGGAGCGGCCCTCGGAGTAGTGACAAATGTCGTAAACGCTCTTGGCGTCGGCGACGCCGTCCATCGCGGCGGCGTACTTGATGACGTCGACCCTGTCTCCGTAGTTCTCGTAGGTCAACCGGTCGAAGAGTTCCTGGAGCGCGTCGGTCGTCCAGCCGCCGTAGGCTCCGTCGTCGGTCCCGATCCGTTCGACGCGTTCGATGTCCTCGACGGACCCCTCCCGGAGACCGAACTCCAGGATCGGTGAGGCGACTTCCAGGAACCGCTTGGGCGTCAGCATGAAGAGCCGACCGCCGCCCCGGGTCCTGAGCTCCTCGGTCAGTTCCGGCCGGGGGCCGCGGTTGAAACCCTGCTCCTTACGCCACCAGTCCTCCTTGACATCCGCTGTCACGAACAGCACGTCACACTGGCGGCGGCCGGCCTCCCGGAGGATCTGCTCCCACACGAGATAGTCGGCAGCCGCTCCCACGCCGTCCTTCGTCTTGTCCATGTAGCCCGGAGGCAGTCGCTTCTCGACACGGCGCATGCCCTCCGTGATCGCCTTGTCGTAGTCCCGCTGACTCAGTGGGGCACCGACCCGGCCGGCGAGCGCGGGCTCCAGTTCCGCGATGACCGGATCGGAGCTCGTGTCGTGGGTGATGTTCTGCCACTCACCCTCGCCGACCTTGACAATCGCCTCCTGCACGTCGTCGAAGACCTCGTTCAGCTGGCTGCGTAGGCGGTCGGTCTCCTCCTCCGGCAGAGCCACGCGATTGGCCCAGGTGCGCAGGGTGCGTTCTGCTTGGGCTGCGTGACCGGCCATGTCCTCGGCGGCCTGCGCACCGGACGACCGTGCGTCGCTGAGGGTGCCCTCACGGTTCCGCCAGAACTCCACGAGGACCTGGTGCGGCACCCATAACCGGTCCTCCACGGCGCCGAGCGCGCGCAGCAGGTCGCCGCGGGCCTGCTCGGTGTAGCGGTAGAGGTTCAGCAGGACGTTGGCGTCTGGGGCCACCAGACCGTGGGTCAGTACGGAGGTGAAGTCCTCGGTGGTCGGGGTCCGGAAGGCGCCGAAGTCGTCGAAGAGGCCTCGGTTGTCCGCCCCGGCCGTCGTGTCCTCTGCCACTGCTCCACCGTCGTCGCCGTATGCCGCCTTCGAGGGGCGTACGGTCTCGACCCCTCGCGTTCGCCTGCTTGGACCGTAGCGCGTAGAAGGGGACCAGGGGCAGTGAACGGGCAACTCTGGCAGGCCTGTTGGACAGGAATTCCTCGTCAAGTGGGCCGGTGACCCACCTCGGCCCAAACGGTCTTGCCGCTCGGCGGATGTGGTTCGGTGCCCCAGCGGTCGGCCAGCGCGCTGACCAGGAATAGACCGCGGCCCGTCTCGCCGTACGTCGCCGAGTCGGTGGGTAGGACGGGGAGCTGCCCGCCCTTTGCATCGGTGACTGCGATGCGGAGGAGGCCGGTCGTGGTGTCGAGGGTGAGGGCGAGCCGGAAGTCGCGGCCCTGGACGCGGCCGTGCAGGGCCGCATTGGCGGCGAGTTCGGCGACGATCTGCTCTGCTCGCTCGGTCACGTCGGGTGACAGGTCCCAGGCGCGGAGCTGGGTGGTGGCGAGGAGGCGTGCGAGGCGGGCGCCTCGGCGGGTGGAGGACAGGAGCTGGGCGAACGTGGCAACGGTGCAAGGTGGTTGGGGAAGGGTTGCGTTCATGGGGCCACCGTGGCGGGTGCGTGGGGGCGCGATCCAGGAGTGACGCCCGTACGGTGCGTCAGCGTACGGGCACATTCTGTGGACGGTACGCGAGGTTTTCCGTCACGCTGGGTGCCGTCGGGTGCGGGGCGACGGACGTGTGAGTCGCGTGTACGGAGCGGGAGGTGGCCGCGTATGACGGGCGGCATTGACATCATGGCCGAGGGCGGCTGCGACGAGGAGCCAGCCGGCGGTGAGCCGGATCGTGAGCCTGACCCCTCGGACTGTCTGCGGACCTGGGGTGCCGTCCAGCAGGCGCTGCGTGAGCACGCGGGATACAGCAGGGCCGAGTTCGCGGATCTGGTGTGCTTCTCCAAGCACACCGTGGAGTCGGTGGAGCTGGGGCGGAGGATGCCCGACGAGTCGTACGTGGTGCGGTCGGAGGAACTCCTCGGGAACACCGGGGCGTTGCGGAAGTCGTCGAAGTACGTGACGCGGGGGCGGGGGGATGTGGGGCTGGCGGCGTGGTTTCGGCAGTGGGCCCGGCTGGAGCGGGTGGCGGAGAGTCTGTGCACGTATGAGTGCAGGCTGGTGCCGGGGTTGTTGCAGTCGGAGGGGTATGCGCGGGCGGTGTTCGAGGGGACCGTTCCGGTGGCACCGGACGACCAACTGGACGAGTTCATGGCCAGGCGCATGGAGCGGCAGAGGATGCTGTTCGAGCGACCGACCATCCCGTTCAGCTTCATCGTCGAGGAGCATGTCTTCCGGCGCCGGTTCGGGGACGCCGACCAGATGCGGGGCATGTTCGATCGCGTGCTGGAGTTGAGCGCGCCGCGCAACGTGACGCTGCAGATCGTGCCGCTTGAGGCCGGGTTGCACGCGTGCCTGGACGGTGCGTTGCAGCTCTTGGAGACCCCCAAGGGGCAGCGGCTTGCGTACTCGGAAGGGCAGCAGAACGGCCGTCTGATCTCCGACCCGAAAGAGGTGAGCTTCCTCTACCAGCGCTATGACACACTGCGCTCGCAGGCCCTCAACTCCAAGGACTCCCGGGGCCTGTTGGAGCGACTTCGAGGAGAGCTATGAGCGCGACGGAACTGGCCTGGTTCAAGTCCAGCTACAGCGGCAGCCAGGGCGACAGCTGCGTCGAGGTCGCCTTCCGCGAACAGGCTGTCTGCGTACGCGACTCCAAGGATATGACGCGTCCTCACTTCGTCGTCGGGCATGAGGAATGGGCGCGGTTCGTGGGGTTCGTGGCGGACGTCTGAACGAAGTCAGCGGTGCTTCCATAGGCCGTAGAGCCGCAGGACATCAAGCTGCCACTGGGCGTGCAACTCGTCTTGTGAAGCGGGCAGTTCCCGGCCGAGCGAGTAAGCCACGTGCCGGTACAGCGGGTGCAGTTCCCCATTGTTCGTGGTTACCAGAGCGGAGAGAAGCGGCTCGCTCATCGGGGTGTCCGCGTCAGCGAGGACCAGAACCTCCCCCTGGTCGTCCGGGTGCAGATGCGGAAGTTCCACGCCCGGACGATGCCGGATGGTGGACCAGGTTGTGGTGGTGCCACCGTGTGCGGCGTCTTCCAGCGCGGCGCGGACGATGGCCGCGAGTTCGGAGAGCTTCTCCCTGCTTGTCCGGGACTCGTGGTCCGTCTCGGGATCAGGGACGCTCACCTCATTCCGCGACGCGGTCAGATCGTCAAGTCCTTCCTCGCTGGCTCGGAGAGCTGCTTGGACGTCCTCCGGCAATTTGCCGTGGTACTTCCTCTTCAGTTCCTTCGCCTTGTTCAGTTCGTCGCGGAGGGTGCTGGCCGCTGCGGCTCCGTCCTTCTGTGCAAGGTTGTCGAGCAAGGGACGAAGTTCTGCCAGGACATTCTCGTTCTCGCGGTCCCGGACCCAATCGCTCATGTCGCGCAGGTGGTTCCGGTACTTTGCCTGGTTCTCAGGCGTCAGTTTCGTACCGTAGACCCTTCCCGCCTCCTGCCAGACCCGCTTGGCTTCGGCGAGTTCGCCGGTCTGACGGGCTCTGTCGAATCTCCAGCGGAGCCCCGTGAGCGTGCCAATGGCAGCGACTTCGGAAACGTGAGCCTGGAGTTCGGAGCCTGATCGTGCCTCAGGGGCGGATGCGGCATCGGAGGGTCCGGTTCCGACGGTCTTCCGTCGGCGCTCGGCGTCCGTGTACGCGTCGCGGATGCGGCCTACCTCCAGTTGCCTGGCCCAGTGGACCTCGCTCGCGAGGCCCGGTACCGGACGGCCATGCCGCTGAAGGATCGCCGCGAAATACGGCAGCGGGTTGCCGTCCTCGGCGACGACGAGGGCCGCGTACATGAGGCCCCCATCCTGGAGTGGCTCATCCACACGGAACAGGAGGTTGGCGCACCGCTCGTCCGAGAGAAGCCGGAAGGCGAACCCCGTCATTTCCGAGAGTTCACGCCAGGTCATGTCGGCGGCACCGTTCTCAGCGCGTGCCCTGAGGTGCTCACGCAGTGCGAGTACGAGCTGAAGAGTGGGAAGGCTCGCGGGTGAGATTGGCTCCCGACCAAGTTGGGGTTTCTGAGGCTCTTGCACTCCCTGGGGATGACCCGCAGACGCGGGCGGGGCCTTCGCCGCCGCTGCCTTCCGGCTCGGCGATGCCTCGGCCCGGCGCGCGCCGCAGAGCTGGTACACACGCTCCAGCTCCTGCTGATGGATCCGATGAACCTCCTGTGTGGACGTGCCCGGGGCCCAGCCCAGCGCGGTGAGCACATCGGCGAAGAAGGATGCCGGTCCGTCGCCGCCGGTAGTGAGCAGTGAGGACAGCACGGGTCTGTCCTGGGTTCGGGGGAAGTCCATTGCCACGAGAAGCTTGAGTCGGTGTTCCGGTGTGATCGACTCTGCGCCGTTCCCTATCGTCCGGACGAGCGTGGGCCAGGCAACCCGGCCACGGGAGCGGGCGATGCGCTCCAGGTTTCGACGGAGGGAGGCGACCATCTCGGGGTCGCTGAGGCGTGGTCGTAGTACGTCGGGCGCCGGTGTGGGCCGTGAGGTTTGAGTGTGGCCGGTAGCCGTCGACTCGGGCAGCGCCGGCCTTAGTCCGTTCCAGGCGGCAGCCTCCCGGGCGTCGAGGCGTCGCGCCCGGCTCGCGAGGATGAGCCAGGCAGGGGTGTCTTCCGGGGCGCCGACGTCGGCGCCGAGGGGGGTCAGCGTCACCCCGTCCCCGAGGAGGTACACCCTCGATGGCTTGGGGGTCGGAGTGATCGAAGGAAGGACGATGCGGGCCTGGAGCACTGCCGCGCCCGCGGGCTGAATGTCCGCGTCGTAGACCCGCCCTGTTGTTCCCGCTGGTGGGCGTACGTCGTTCCGCGGTATGGCCCCTGTGAAGGCCACGGTGTCATCGGCCAGTTGGAAGAAGACCTGGGCGGCTGTGGCAGCCACCTCGGACGAACGGCGCGGCATGACGCCCTTGGGCGTGTGCGCCAGGCTCGGCGTGACGATGCCCTCGCGCGTCATCGAGCACTCGGACAAGGTCGTCCACTCGATGGTGCCACCGGGAAGCTGGGTACCGACGCGCACCTCACGCGTGGCGCCGACGGTCCGGCACTCGATGCGAATCGCGTAGCCGTGAGTCTTCACCCGGTCGTAGGCGAGCATGCTGTCCGGGCCGAACAACCACTCGACACCTTCAGCTCCCTGGGCGAGGTCTTCTGCCTCCTGCTGCCACTGCCGGAGGCCCAGCCGCGCCAGCTGAACGCGTACGAACTGCCGCCCGCCGGACAACCGGAAGTCCACGGTCCCGCCCGGCCTGTCCCCGACCGTCCCGTACGACGCCTTGGCCTTCCGGTGGTTCTGCTGGGCGAGCCATTGGGTCAGGGCCTGGCCGATGTAGAGATGGTCGGCGCTTGACTCGCCGTTCGCGGTGCGGCGGCAGTGGACGGGCGGTCGGTGGGCGAAGTGGCACTTCTTCTCGGTGTACCGCTTGGGAGTGAGTTTCTTGCCACAGCCACCGAGGAGGGTTCCACAGTAGAACTCGTCGCGCGAGCGGCCTCGCATGAAGGTGTCGAACTCGTCGTGGTCGTACGGGAGGAACACTGGTACGTCGGAACCGGCACGTCCGATGACGGCGGTTTGGACTTTGCGGGTGTCTCCCTCGTCGGGGAACGATGTCATGACACGACTCCGGGTGGGCGATGAGTCAGGGCTTACGGCGGGAAGCGGTACCGGCGATCGTCACGGCGGCGTGGTCTCCCGCTGGCCTCGCCTGGGGGCCGGGAGAACGCCACTGGGCGGGCGCGCGTGAGGGGACCCCTCGGTCAGCCTTTCGCGTCGCGTTCTTCCCCGTCGCCGCCCCCGCCCCGGCGGCGCACTCGCTCAGCGATCCCACTGGAGAGCCTGCCCGTAGTCGTTCTTGCCCGGTCGAGGGTCTCGTTGCCGAGGCTCTTGGCGGCACCGACGCCCTTCGCTCCAGTCTCTAGTGCCCTGTCCCTTACCTCAGTCGCAGCTACCGCCCATCGTCTTGTCTCCGACGACCGGCTACCGGACTCGATACCGAGCCTCCCGTGGAGGCCATGGATGCCAGTCACGACATGGTTGCTCGACTGAACGACTGCTGGGGACTTGGTCGGGTGCAGCAGCACCTTGGCGTTGGCCTCACCTGCGGCCGCGTTCATCCGGTCCAGCAGACGCTCGGTACTCCGCGAGATGAGTTCCAGGCGATTCTGCCGGGCGATCCGAATCCCGATGCGATGCCGGTCCAGTTCCTCCGGAGCCGCGTCCAGCACGCGGTCAAGTTCGAGCACTGCGACCGCGTCCTGGAGTTGAAAGCAACGAGCCAGAACGGCGAGCCATTCTGGCGCCTTTGACTCGGCTTCTTTGGCCGCCGTCGCGAGATCACCGACCTTGGTCTTGCGCTCCATCTTCTCCGCGAGCGCGTCGAGTCGACGTAGCGCGTACGCCTGGGTCGTCGCGATCGTCTCCGACGTGTTCTGTACCTTCGACCACGTGATCTCGGAGACCCGACCCACCTGCTCCCGGATGGTCATCGCCTCACCGATCACGAGCTCCACTCCGACCATGCCCGCCAACGCCTTGTCCTCCTGGGCGCGGAGCACGTCGGTGACCTTCTCGTCAATCTTGGCGAGATAGTCGGTGATCTCGTCCATGGTCTGCTGCATCGAAAGCTGTGCCATGATCCCCGCGGCCCCAGCCAGACGCGCCGGGTTGGTCAGGAACGAGCCGGCCCCCTTCTCCGTCTGAAGCCAATTCTTGATCGAGCCAGGTTTCCCCACCATCACGTGGCTGATGCCTGGCGTCTTGCTGTCCATCAGCCCGAACTTCTTGACACGCTGCGCGGACTCCTTGGTCAACTTCACCCAAAGGGCGGAGCCGGCAGCAATGTCCGAACCTGCCTGCGCGGCTGCAGCCCCGGTACCGAAGACGGACTTGAGCCTTTTCGGTTCACGGCCCTTTGGTGACAGCCCTTCCGAGACGAGGAAGCGTTCGACGTCCGCCGCGTTCCCGATGACCGCCAGTCCGTCACCGTCACTGATCAGCTGTATCTCGTTGTCCAATGCCCGCTCCTGAAGTGGCATCTAGCAGTTGAGGTGGTCGGGATGCAGCGGCAATCGCCAGCGGTCAGGCGGGGTGTCGTGGGCCGTGACCCGGGGGCGGGATGAGGGTGGAGGTGTAGTTCTCGCCTTCGACGAGCGGGTTCTCCAGCGTGAGGCCGGCGGCGGCCATGCGGTCGTACTCGGCGAGGATCAGTTCCTTGGTGCGGTACGTGCCGTACTTGGCCTCGTCTTTGCGGCGAACGATAGGGAAGGTGTTGAGGATGTAGCTCGCATCGGCCCGATTGATCCCGTAGAGGTGGAAGAAGAAAGCGTCCAACTCTGCGCGGATTGCGGAGCGGCGGTCGTCGTCCCAACGGAAGGGGGCACCGGTATCGCCAAGATCACTGGCATACCCAGTCATGTCGTACGCCGTGTAGGAACCTTCGAGTACGCGCGGAACCAAAAACCCCAAGTGTCGGGCGAGAGTCTCAGGAGCGAGAATCGGAAGTTGCTTGGCAATGAAGAAGTTCAGGTGCACCCCGCCCATCTTGAGGCGTGCGACGAAGTCCACGATGAAGGATGTCAGGCAACCTTGGAGTCCGGCAAAAAGCTGCACATCGCGCACGAATGCTGCCGATAGGGCCAGGGTATTTCCTACCGCTGCTCGCGGGAGAGGAGTTACGATCACCGTTCGCTCGTTTGTGGAATTAGTAACGTCGCGCCATCCGAGCAGCCAGGTCCTTTTCCAGTTTTTGGAGGAGAGTTTCATGTCGACCTCCCGTTGCTCAACCCAGTACCGCGGGAGGATTACAGTCGAAGGATCCTGCTTTTCGGTCAGGGTGATTTCCTGTGTGACTCCATCCTCTTGATAGGTTGCCCATCGGTGATCGAAGTGATGAATCATTTTCGCCTCATAGAGAGGCATGGCAAGAGTATTGCTTTCTCTCTCGATATAAGTGTTGCCTTCGAGCCTCCAGCCGGAAGCTTCCAGTTCAGCACGCGTCCGAAATAGATGAGATTCGTGTGACATGTTGAACAGGCCCTGCATGAAGGTTAGGCCCCATGGATTTCCACCCTGTGCGCCCTCGCTGATGAGTACGGGAACTCTGCGGTAGACGCTGAGGGTGATTTCGGCATCTCGGCGGGACCGAAAGATCGGGCAGGTGCCGGTATTGGGGTTGAGGAGTTCGATCTCTTCAGGTGTCAGGGTGAATGCCTTGGCGGCATCGTCGAGTTCCGACGGGTCGTGGAGGAAGAACGCAAAGGTGGCGGCTGCCTCGTGGAGGGCCCGACCAGCGAGCGACAGGATGCAGAATTTGAAGGAACGGTGGACTTCAGGGAATATTGGCGCTGCGTTTTCGAAGTCATATAGTGCGGAGATGGAGCCTTGATTAACTAGGTCCTTAAAGAAATACTGCGTCCTGGAGTCCGTTGCGACCCCGGTGGGAACGATGACGCCTACCCGTCCGCGTGCCGCCATCAGGATACGATCTGTCTCCGCAAAAACAGCGTACCTATTCAGGTTTCCCTGGCCCGTGAGTGGAACTCGCCCGGACCTGCGCAGAAAATGACTCTCCGCATAAACGGCCCGCTTGGCCGCCGCATAATTATTGAAAAGCGAAAGTGTATCCGGGTCATCCTGGAGCTTAGCGATCTGATTCTTCCGAGCGCTGGCATTGGAGACGGCCGCGATCTCCGGTGCGCTCTGTGCGAAGAACTCTTGCTCCTTAAGTTCCACGCTGTCCCACGGCGGGTTCCCTACGACGCAGTCGAAGCCCCCCGCCCAACCAGTGTCCGGCGACACACCCCGATCATCTTCTGGAACGGAGAACACCTCGGGGAACTCCAGGTGCCAGTGGAAGAAGGAGAACTGCTCACGCAGGCGCTTGATCTCGGTCTTGGTCTCCTCAGCCACTTGCTTACTGCTGGGTTCCTCCAGGGCCTTGAACACTGCGTACGTCACTGGCCTCGGCGCCTTCGGCGTCTTGAGCCACACGAACGCCGCGCACCAGGCGTCAGCCACGAGTTGCGCACGTCGATAGTCGGCAGAGCCGGTCCACTTCCCGTATGCCTGCTCCTGGCGGCGCACGTCAGGCAGATCGTCAGCCTGGGTTAGGGTGATCGCGCGCAACCCGCTGGCGAACACGGTGTTGGCGACGTTCACTGCCTCCCCTCCCAGGTCGAACAGGCTGCCCTGGCCCACCCGCTCCTGCTGGTTGATCTTCTCTAGGGCCTTCGCGTGCTTCTTGTCGTCGCCCTCCGTCGCGATGAACGCCTCGTCGGGGATGCCATCGCGGAGCAGCTTGGGCGTGGCGCCGATCAGGCCGTTGCCGTGCTTGACGTGCGCGTCGAGGAAGCTCAGCGGCTTGCCCGGTTCCAGGGCCTCCAACCACAGCGACACCTTGGCCAGGTCGACGGCCATGGGGTTGAGGTCCACGCCGTAGATGCACCGGGCAACGACCTCATGCAGGGCGTGGCGGACCGCGTCCAGCGTGGGCTCGGGGTTGCGCTCACGAACAGCGGCCACCTGCTTGGCGATGCGCCGGGCTGCTGCCACCAGGAAGTGTCCAGAGCCGCACGCCGGGTCGCAGACCGTCAAGGACAGCAGCTCTTTCACGATCGCGTCCGCCGGATCGGCTGTACCCGCACGTGTGGCCGCTTCCTCGCCGCGCTTCACCGCATCCGCTATCACCGGGTCCAGGCTGGAGTTCAGCAAGCACTCGATCAGCGACGACGGTGTGTAGTAACTACCCGTCGTCTTACGGGTGTTGCCCGCCACGTCGACAAGCGCGAAGGTGCGCTCGGCTGCGCTGTACTTCGGCTCCAGCTCCAGCAGGGACTCATAGACCGACCCCAGTTCCTCCGCGTCCAGGTGCCGGTAGTCCACGGCCCGCCAGCGGCCTGAGCTGCCGTCCCGGACCTGGGACAGGTGCCGTACGGCCGTCAGCAGTGCCTCGTTGGAGAGCTTCAGGTCGCGGAGCGGCGCGTCCGCCTCCGTGTCGTTGAAGAGGCCGCCGAGGCCGGGCAGGCCCAGCTCCGGGCGGCCCTTCTCATCGCCGAGAGCCGTGAGGACGATCCGCAGGGCCTCGTACAGGTCGCCGTGAGCCGTACCCCGCCGTTTCCTGGCGTGGGCGCGCAGCCGTGCCGACGAGAAGTACGCCTCGTAGCGCTCGCGTGCCTGCGGGTCTGCCTTCGGCGACAGCAGCGCGTCGCGGTCCTCGGCCACGAAGACGAAGAGCAGGCGGTACACCATGCGCAGCAAGGCGGCCTGCAGCGCCTTCGGACGGACGTCCTCCCGCAGCGCTGTGTTCTCTGGGTGCCGCAGGAAGCCGGTGCCCAGCGCGGTGATCGCCTCCTGAACGCCCTTGCGGAGCTGGTCCAGGGCGCGCGTTCCCGAGGCGATGGCCTCCGTGCGCCACTTCTCCAGCCAGCAGGAGGACGGCGCCGCCCCCTCCGCCACCTCGAACCGCGACGCGTGCAGCAGCCGGTACAGCAGTACGAACTCGCTGAACAGCTCGCCGTCGAAGATCGCTTCGAGGTCGAACTCGACGTACGACGCCGTGGCGAGCGCGCTGGAGTCGCGCAGCAGCCGCACCTGACGGCCGTTGGTCAGGACGCCCCACAGGTGGGCCTCCGTGCGGTTCAGGCACTCCTGGAGCATCGATTGCGGCGGGACCGTGCCGGGGCCGCCCGGTCGCTTGTCCAGCTCGGCGTTCCACGCCGTCTGGTGGATCAGGGCGTGGTGCCAGCGGTGGGTGACCGGGAACGTCTTCTCCGCGTCGGAGTCGGCGGTGATTCCCGCCGCGCCGATGTGCGTCAGGCGGCCGAAGCCCAGTTCTCGCCAGAGCGGGGTCAGCCAGTCGTTCTCCGCGAGCCCGGTGGGGTCGCTCGCCGGGAGGCCCGTCTCCCGGTCCTCCGGCAGGCGCTTGCGGACATCGCGCCACAGTGGCTTGAGGTACTCCCAGCTGCGCTCGGCCTCGTCCCGTACCGAACGGGACGATGGCAGGCCGTAGTCGGCCGGCTTGGAACCGGGGACGTCCTTGCCCTCGGAGATCCGGAGCAGCATGTCGGCCGGCAGCAGACCACCGATCGTGTGGACAGCGGTGAACACCTGGTTGCGGGTGGTGGCGGACATCAGGCGGACACTCCAGCGGTGACAGCGGCGGGGGCAGAGGTGGTCGCGGGCAGGTAGACGTACGCGCCGAGGATGTCGGCCGGCTTCTGGGCCGTGACCGACAGGCCTCGCACGATCTCGCCGGAGGCCGAACGGACCCGGCGGTGGGCCGCGTCAAGCTCGGCGGCGAGTTCGTCGCCGTACGACTCCAAGTAGCCGTTCACATCCGAGAGTTGGTCGAGGATGCGGGTCATCGCGCGCTCCCCGAAGTGCCGGTCGGTGTTCTCCGACGCCGTCGCGTCCAGCAGGTCGACCGCGCGTTCCTGCGGCAGCCACACCCCGTTCTTCGGCGCGCCCTCGAACGCCAGCAACCTCGCGTCCTCCGCAACCAGTTGCCGCTCGCCACTCCGTGACGGCAGCGTCAGATGGAAGCGGTAGCGCACCAGCAGCAGCGTCGTCCTCGTACTCACCGCGTTCGTCGTGATCACGCCGCAGCGGCGGGCAGGGCGCGCTCCCTCCGCCTGGGTGTCCAACGCCGCGTTGAGGACGTGCGAGGCCAGAGCGCCCACCACCGGGTCCGTGCGGACCAGTGCCGCCTCACCGCGCGCCACGGCAGGATCGGTCCGGAACGGGATCGCCCTGTCCTTCTCGATCACCTCCGCGCCCACCACCGGCGCCAGCGCGTCCCGCAGGCCCGCCGGAGTGCCACCCACCTGAGCCCTGAAGTCCTCGCCGTCGCCCCGGAGCACCGCTCCCAAGGCCCCCAGCGACTCCCGTACGAACGTGTGGATCTCGCCCGCGCCGCCCAGCGCCTCCCGGATCGAGGCGACCTCGCGGGCCACCTCCTCCGGATGGATCGAGCGCTGCGCGAACCGTGAGCGGGACGTACGCTCGCGCTCCGCCGCCGAGTTCCAGTCGCTCTCCAGCTTCTCCTTGCTGACCTTGAAGGCGTCCGCGCTGAACAGCGCGTCCTCGTTCTCCCGGCCCCGCATCAGCAGCCACTCCACGATCGCGTCCGTCACGCCCGTCGACAGCTCGTCGGGGACGGAGACCGAGATGCCGAGGTCCTTCTTGATCTGGCGGTGCTTCTTGATCAGCACTTCCAGGACCTTGCCGTCGATGCCGTTGTCGTCGCCGTAGAGGGTGATGACCCGGACCTCGTCGCGGCGCTGGCCGTACCGGTCGACGCGGCCCTCGCGCTGGTCGTGGCGGGTCGGGTTCCAGGCGAGGTCGTAGTGGACGACGGCGTCGAAGTGGTGCTGGAGGTTGACGCCCTCCGAGAGGCAGTCCGTCGCGATCAGGACCCGGCGGGCCGCCGCGTCCTCCCCGGCCTCCGCCGCCAGCGCCTCGATCCGCTCGATGCGCTGCTGCGGCGACAGCTCGCCGGTGACCGCCCTGACGACTGTCTTCGCGCCCAGGGGGCCGCGCTTCTTGGTCTCCGGGTCGTTCTCCAACTGCTCGGCCAGGTACTTCGCCGTAGGGATGTAGCGGCAGAAGACGATCGGGTTGTAGCCGTCGGCCAGCAGCGCCTTGAGGTGCTTGATGAGCGCCTTCAGTTTGAGGTCCTTCTCCGGGCCCTTCAACTGCTCCGCCAGCTCCGCGAGTTCGGTCAGCTGAGACTTCACCGGCCCTGTGCCGGCCCCCTCGTCCGTCTCCGCGCCCGGTGCCACGTCCATGCCCTCCAGTGCGTCGCTGTCCGCCGCGTCGCTGTTGAGGGGGGCACCCAGCTTGTCGGCCTCCTCGGCGCTCGCGGCGATCGCCGCCGCCGAACGCGTCGTCAGGGTCTGCGCGGCAGCCGCCGGCGACGACACCAGCGAGCGCAGCAGCGCGATCGCCGACCACCAGGCAATACGGGCCTCCCGCTTGCCCTGGCCGCCCGCCTGCTCGACGCGCTCGCTCGCGTAGGCGATCGCGTCGTCCAGCAGAGCCCGGTACTCGGGGGACAGCTTGTACGTCTCGTCCTTGAAGAAGCGGTCCGAGGGGAACGCGGTGCGCTCGGCGAGCGAGTCGTCGGCCAGGCCGTCCTCCTTGGTGAGGTACTGGCGTACGTCCGCCCGTTTGCGGGCCACGAAGTGCTGGGCGAGCTGCTTCCTGCCCGTCTCAGACTCCAGGTTCACGTGGGCCAGGTCGGGCCGGACCAGCCCGAGGAGGTTCCGGAACGCCGACTCCTTGCCGCTGTGCGGGGTAGCCGTCACCAGTAGCAGATGGCGCTCGGTGTCCTGCGCCACCCGGCGCAGCAACTCGTGGCGCAGCTGGCTCTGCGCGCTCGCCGAAGTGTCGTCGGCCGTCACGCACGTATGAGCCTCGTCGACGATCACCAGGTCGGGGCAGTGGCGGACGAAGTCGTCGCGGTGGCGGGTGGACTTGATGAAGTCCGTCGACACGATCACGTTCGGGTACCTGTCGAAGAGGGACTGGCCCAGGTCCAGGCCCCGCTCCAGGCGCGACACCGTCGAGGACAGCACCAGCTCCGCGTCGATGCCGAACTTGCTGCGCAGCTCCTGCTGCCACTGTTCCGCCAGCGCCGGGGAGCACAGCACCGCCAGGCCCGTCGCCTCGCCCTGCGCCAGCATTTCGCTCGCGATCAGGCCCGCCTCGATCGTCTTGCCGATACCGACGTCGTCCGAGATCAGCATGCGGACCGTCTTCTGGCGCAGTGCCATCAGCAACGGCACCAGCTGGTAGGCGCGCGGCTCCACCGCGATGCCCGCCAGAGAGCGGAACGGGCCCGCGCCCGAGCGGAAGCCGACGCGCAGCGCCGTGCGCAGCAGGCCGGCCGCCCGCTGGTCGCCGAGGTCGGAGGGCTCGGGCGGTGCGAAGCGAGCCTCCTCGACGGGCTCGAACGGGAGCACCGCCGCGATGTCGTCGTCCGAGCCGCCGAGCGGGCGCAGGACGAGCAGGTCGGGCTGGCTCTCGGGGAGTACCACCCACTCGCGGCCACGAGCCTTCACCAGCGATCCCGCGGAGTACGTGAATGCCATAGTGATCTTCAAATCCTCTTGATGCGCTCAGCGGGCGGTCAGTTGGCGGCCGGGGAGCCGAAGTAGCGGGTGTTGGCGGCGGCGATGGCATCCCAGTCGCCGCCGTGCGGGAAGCGGACCACGTCCCAGGTGGCGTCGAACAGCCGCTCCTCGGCGTCGGCGTCGCGCAGCGCGCTCGGCTCGGTGCCGGGACCGTCGACGAACACCGCGACGTTGGCGCCCGGGAGCCGGTAGACGAAGTCCGGAGCCGCGTTCGCGTCCGTCAGGAAGACGTCCTTCTCGTCCGGAAGCCGCAGGCCGCGTGCCTTCGCCCAGCCCAGGAAGTCGCCCTGCGCGGCCAGTTCGGACGCCGCCGCCTCGACCGCCGTGGGAGCGGCGGGAGAATCGGACAGCAGCCGCCGGTACTGCTCCGACCGGGACTCACCCCGCGACTCCCGCTCCGCCGTCGCCGACGCCAAGCGCACCAGCAGCCCGGCCACCGTGTGGCGGTTGATCTGAGCGTGGTCGAGCTGGTTGCCGTACGTGAGGAGGCACTCGTAGCAACCGCGCGCGCAGGCACGACCCGGGCGGTGCTCCTCGCCGCCCTCGTCCTTGCCGTCCTCGGAGAAGTGGCAGATCTCCAGCGCGCGGCGGGCCGCCTTGGCGAGGGCGTCGTCCTCGGCCTGGAGGCGGCGCAGCACGCCGGCGCCGCCCTCCGCGGCCTCCATGAAGAGGATGCGGCGCCTCGGGCCGTCGTCCGGCGGCAGCAGCTCACTGGACAGCTCGGCGTCCTCCAGCTCGAAGGCGGCCTCGATGCCGCGCTCCAGCGCGTACATCAGCGTCAGCGCGATCGGCTCGGGTAGCGCCTCGTCGAGGGTGACCACGAGGATGTTGCGGCGGTCCTCGACGAACGGGATGACCCGCTTCTTGCGCCGCCGTTCGTTGCCGTCCTCATCGACCGGCGGCAGCTCGCTGAAGTCGCCGACCGCCTCGGCCGCGTCCTTGTCCTTCATCCAGCGGCCGTCGGCCAGGTCCAGCCAGTAGCCCGGGGGTTCGTCGGTACGGGCGCGAACCCGGCCGGTGTTGGTGATGCGGATGGTGGCCGAGTCGCCGTAGGTGATCTGCGCCAGCTGGCCGTCAGGGTCGGCGATGGTGGCGTTGAGGCGGCCCTTGCGGATGCCGTGGTCGTGGAAGCGGTACGAGGTCTCCAGCCGGAAACCGGCCCGGCGCCGCTCCTCCTCGTCCGAGGAGATCCGCTCGCGGCGGGTGGTGTACACGGTGTGCAGGTGCAGCAGGCCGTAGGTCGCGGCGCCCAGCGTCTCGCCGCAGAAGCCGCAGCGGTCCTCGCGCTCCTTGGGCTCGTGGTGGTAGCCGCAGTTCGCGCAACGGCGGGCCTCGCCGGTGGTCAGCTCACCGGAGGAGTCCGGCGGCAGCTGGATGCGGGTGACCTGGTAGCGCGCGCCCTCGTGGTAGATCAGCGAGCCGGGACCGAACTCGCGGATGGCGAGGAAGCGGGGGCGCTGGAGGTAGTCACCGTCGCCGCGGCGGCGGCCGATCGTCGGGATGTACGCGGCCAGCGGCAGGCGCGGGAAGCTGTAGCCGGGCAGGAAGCCCTCGGAGGCCAGGTAGCGGTAGGGGTTGAAGTCGGAGAGGACCGACTTGCTGTCGACGCTCTCGTTCATCAGCAGGTTCAGCTGTGTCTCGGCCTCGCGGCGGCGGGCGTTGGCGCGGTTGCGGTCGCCCTCGGTGAGGCTGTAGTCCAGGCGCCGCTTGTTCTGGACGTACTGGTCGTCCAGAGCGGCCCGGAACAGGCTGCGCCAGCGGTCGAAGGCGCGGTCGAAGCGCTCGGCTACCGTCCGCACCTTGTCGTCGATCCAGTCGTCGTGCCACCACGTGGTGTCCGCGAACTCCTGGAACAGCGGGCCGAGGACGCGCAGTGCCGCGTTCACCGTGCGCCGCTGGGCGCCGTCGTCGTGGGCCGCGTCGCGGATGTCCGGCAGCAGGTGCAGGGCCGGGTCCGGGCGGTCGCCGGTGTCCGGGTAGGACACGTCAAGCACCTCGGGGATGGCCCGGCCCAGGCGCAGGCCGGCCTCGGCGATCCAGATGCCCTGGAGGTGAGAGAGGACCAGGTCCTCGTTGGCCAGGTCCAGACGCGGCGGGGCCACCGCGCCCGCCACCATCCGCTCGGAGCGGCGGAAGTAGTACTGGTCGTGGCTGTTGCCCGTCGCGCAGTACGTGGTCACCAGGGCGGGCTGGCCGCTGCGGCCCGCGCGGCCCGAGCGCTGGGCGTAGTTGGCGGGCGTGGGCGGCACGTTGCGCATCATCACCGCGTTGAGTTCGGAGATGTCGACGCCCAGCTCCATCGTGGGGGAGCAGTACAGGAGCTTCAACTCCGCTTTGCGGAACGCCTTTTCACGTGCCTCGCGGTCCTCCGGGGACACCTGGGCCGTGTGCTCGCGGGCGTACAGGCCCGACAGCGCGTCGGCCGTCTCCCGGTACAGCTTGAGGAAGAACGTGTTGATGCGCGGGCCGTCGCCACTCTGGTACGTACGGGTCAGCGGGTCGTGCGCGCCCGACTCGCCCTTGCCGGCGCGCCAGACGAGCGACTGGGCGGCCACCCGGTAGCCGGTCGTGACGGCGGATGACGACCTGCGGTAGCGCCCGGCACGCTGCGGGGCGACCTCCACTTCCTTGACCAGGCCCGCCTTGGTCAGCACCTTCAGCAGCTCGGCGATGATCAGCTGGAGATCGTCCTTGTCCAGGTCGCGGAAGGTACGGTCCGCGCGGCGCAGGTACTTGCCGAACTTGCCGCGGGCCGAGAGGAACAGGCTCGAACGGTCCGTGCCGGGCCGGGAGGGGTACGGGTAGGCGGTGCCGACCCGGGGCTTGTCGGCGGCGGACAGTACCCAAGGGTCGACCAGCCGCTCCTCGCTCGCGCGCTGGAGGGAGTCGAAGGTGTCGTCGCGGAAGTACGACACGTCGATGGCGAGGGAGCGGCGCATCTCGTCCAGCAGGGCCTTCGTGATCTCGGCCCGCAGCGCCGGGTCGGCGTCCCGCAGCGCCTGGTGCGTGCCCTCCCAGCGGTCCTGCTTGGCGGCGACCCAGTCCAGGTCCTCGTAGTCGATCTCCAGCAGGCCCGTCTGTTCCAGGTTGGGCATGGTGATGCGCCAGCCGCGCTCGAGGTCGAGGTAGAGGCGGAACGCGATCACGTCCCGCAGGGTGCGGGCCGCGTTGCGTGCCAGCGACGGCGGCAGGTCGGCCTCGCCGGTGTAGTCGGCGGGGGAGACGGCGAGGGCGTTGGTCACCGCCGAGGCCAGCTCCTCGTGGTGCAGGCCGTCCTCGCCGGTGTCCAGTGCCGCTCGGTACAGCGCGCCGCGCAACTGGGTGATCTGCACGAAGTCGTTGAAGTGGCCGGCCTGGAGGGAGGCGTCCTGACGGTTGTCGACGAAGGTGAGGAGTTTGCGCGCCTTCGGGTCGAGGGCCTCCTCCGGTACCGACTTCAGGGAGCGGACGATCGACGCCGAGACCAGCGAGGTCGCGGAGGAGCGGCCCTCCTGGTCCAGCGTCGCCAGCTTGGCGAAGTCCCGGCCGCGCGTCTGCTCGTACGCCACGCCGCAGTGCAGGCAGAACAGGAAGGGCGAGGGGATGAACGCGGCCTTCAGCTCGCCCTGGCCCTCGCGGCCGAACGCGTCGACGGTGACGGCCCTCGGCACCCGGTCGCGGTACGCGCGCTTGACGACCTCCTGGCCCTTGTCGTCCAACTCCAGCCAGGACTCGGGCAGTCGGCGGTCGTACACCGCGTACTGCACGTTGGACGGCCACTCGCGCTCGTGGTCGACGTAGAGGTAGCCGTCGCCCTGCCGGCCGCCGGTCGCCGAGGTGTCGCGGCGGGCCTCGTAGCGGACCTCGCCGTCCTTCTCCGTACGCCACACCGTCAGGTACTCCTGGCCGCACTCCCGGCAGAACGCCAGCGGTATCAGCGACTTGCCGCCGCTGCCCGGCTGTTCGAGCTGGTAGGAGCGGGTGAGGTGGCGGGAGGACTTGTCCTCCAGGGTGACGTAGACGGTGTCGCCCTTGGAGAGGAACTGGTGCAGGCGGAACGCGAACAGCGGCCGTTCGTTGCGCGGGTTGAGTGCCTGCGAGCCGGCCTCCAGGGTGGCGCGGATCGCCTTCGCGCAAGTCTCCTCGTCGACGCCCGACGTCTCGTGCAACTCGCGCGCCGCGACCTCGATCTGCGTCGGCGGCCGGCGTACGAGGCGGCCCGTGGCGTCGTCCTCGACGAGGCCGAAGCGGTCCTCGATCCAGCGCGCCAGAGAGTCCTGTGCCAGGTCGTCGTAGGCGCGCGGGGCGGGGGAGGTGAGGCGCTCGGCCGGTACGGTGGCGGGCGCCTCGCCGGTCGCCCGGACCAGGGTCTCGCCGATGACGTGCTCAGGACTGACCGTCGTGCCGAACAGTGTGCTCGCCACACCGGCGACCACCTGCCGCTGGTCCTCCAGCGTGCCCTCCGTCGACATGGTGGCCGACGTGCCGATGCACTGCAGGTTCTCCGCCTGGCATGCCTCGCGGACACGGCGTATCAGCAGCGCGACGTCGGCACCCTGACGGCCGCGGTAGGTGTGCAGTTCGTCGAAGACGAGGAACTCCAGGCCCCGCGCCATCTTGATGAGGCTCGCTCGGTCGGCCGGGCGGGTCAGCATCAGCTCCAGCATCACGTAGTTGGTGAGCAGAATGTCCGGCGGGTTGTCGCGGATCTCCTTGCGCTTCTCGTCGTCCTCCTGGCCCGTGTAGCGGGCGAAGGTGACCGGCTCACGGCCTGCGCCGTAGCCGTCACGCAGGTACTTCTCCAGCTCCCGGAGCTGGCTGTTGGCGAGCGCGTTCATCGGATACACGATGATCGCCCGCACGCGCTTCGGAGCGTTCGGGCCCTCCTCGTCGCGCTCGTGCAGCACTTTGTCGACGATCGGGACGATGTAGGAGAGCGACTTGCCGGAGCCGGTGCCGGTCGTCAGGACGTACGACGCTCCCGAGGCGGCGGCGTCGATGGCGTCGCGCTGGTGCCGGTGGAGGAGCAGCGGCCGGCCGTCGCAGACGGTACCGCCCTCGGTCTTCTTCGCCTGGAAGATGCGGGCGCACTCGGGGTGCAGCACCTTCTGCTGGGCGAGTTCGACCACCGTGCCGCCGCCCTGGAAGAACGGGTTGAGCGACAGCCAGGGGTTCGGCCACTGGGACTTGGCGTCGAGGTCCTTCTCGACGTACCCCTTGATGCGCTCGTCACGGATGACGGTGCCGCCCTCCGTGAAGGAGCGGTAGTCGCGGATGAGCGCCTGATGGACCCCGAAGACGTCCATGCCGGCGCCGGAGCCGGTCACCAGGACGGGCTGCTGCGGCGGGGTGGTCACCGGGGCCGGGGCGGCCTCGCGCAGGGGGAGAGTCGGGTCCCGATCGCTCCAGGCGGGGACGAGGCTGGTGTCGTCCGACGGCGGTACGGCGAGGGGGAGCAGGGCGTCTCGTACGGTCACGGCGTCGGCCGGGCGGTTCGCCGGGTCCTTGGCCAGCAGGCGATCCACGAGACGGGCAAGTTCAGCGGGGACCTCGGGGCGGATCGCGCGGACCGGGCTGGGCTCTTGATGGACGTGACGCTCGGCGAGCTCGTACGCCGACTCGCTCGTGAACGGGGGGACGCCGACCAGCATCTCGTACAGCACGCAGCCCAGCGCGTACAGGTCCGCGGCCTGCGTCACCTGCTTGGCCTGGCACTGCTCGGGCGCCATGTAGCGGGCCGTGCCCACGCTGACGCCTGTGCTGGTCAGACGGGTCTGGTCCGGGTCGTCGACGATGCTGCCCATACCGAAGTCGAGCACCTTGACCGTGCCGCCCCGCGTGAGCATGACGTTGGCGGGCTTCAGGTCCCGGTGGACCACGCCCTTCGCGTGCGCGGCGGCGAGGCCGGCGGCGATCTGGGCGCCGATGGCGGCGACCCAGGCGATAGGGAGCTGGGACTCCTCCTCAATGAGGTCGCGCAGCGACTCGCCGTCCAGGAACTCCATCGCCAGGTAGGGCAGATCGTCACAGTCCGCGGCGATGCCGCCGGCGATGAGCCGCGTGAGGTTGGGGTGGTCCCGCAGTGTCCGCATGATGGCCACTTCGCGGGCGAAGCGCTCCACGGCCTTTGTGTCGCCGCTGGTATCGATCCGGCCTCCTGTGCGGCGACGCAGGATCGTCTTCACGGCGACGGTGCGTTCGGGTGAGCCCTTGGGAGCGTTCAGGTCCTCGGCCTGGTGGACCTCCCCCATGTTGCCCCTGCCGATGACGCGCCCGATGCGGAATCTGCCGTCGACGAGCTCGTGGCTCACTGGCCGCTCCTCTGCCTACTGCTCGCGTTCTCGCGGTTCCGAACCGGAACGCGCCCCCTGATCTGCTGCCGCACGGCCCATCGTGTCAGAACGGACAGTGAGGCAGCCGTTACTGTACACGAATTGACTCTGACTTTATAGGCTTATACTTGTTGACATCGTCAACGCGTTCTCTCAGGTCTCATCGTGAGCGGAGTGGGTGGCGTGCAAGGTCGAACCGCCGTGAAGCGACTGTGCCCGGCTTGAGGTGGGCGGCCGTGAACGGTGTCGCGCCCGAGTCGGTCTTTGTGTAGATCCTGCAGCCCATGAGGCTCGACCAGGCCGAGTGGGGCCGGCTGCGATACATGTCGGCCTGGTTGGGTCTGTATGACCAGGACGTGCGTGTGCATGTAGACGCAGACCCTCCGGATGTGGAAAAGGTTGCACATATTGGTGAGGAAAATGTTCCTCGGTGCTGGTGTGGTGCAAGCGCTGCTTCCGGGCTATGTGGACACCGACGGATACGTGACCTCCAGAGCGGTGGACGGCGTCGCCCGGCCGGCGGGACTCGGTACACGGAAAGATGGCTGCGTTGAAGGCCTGGGCCGCCCTGGTCGCGGGGCTGGCGGTACGGGGGAGGGGCGCTTCTGTTGTCCCGGGAACCGTTTCCTGAGGCCGAAGTTTGCGGTCGGTCTCGCGTACCGCTGCGGCGCGGATCGCGTGGGGCGGGAGCCTGACGCCGCGGAATCGAGCAGACTGCCGCCCGGTGATCTGAGGATCACGGCTCACGTGGGCCAGCGCGGACGAGGGTGCTCATCCGGATTCCGGTCCGCATGCACGAGCAGAGGTGCAAGGTGACGGCTGCGGAACGCGCCTGTGCCGCGCAGGGGCGTCCCGCGACGGCCGTCGACGTGGCGGTGGAGTGCGACATGACCGAATAGGTGGTGGAGGAGGCCACGGACTCCGAGGGTGTCTTGTCAAGATCATGCCCGACGAGCGAGTCTCGTATCCGGACTTCCGCATCACGGCGCTTGGGCGCACCGCCTGACGAGAGGCAGATTTGCCTGAAGCTCATGGAGTCGGACTCGGACACTTTCGAGCGCATCGAGACCCTCTGGACGGGGAGGGCGACGCAGTCCCCGACCCGGAGCGCTTGTGGGCGGAGCGCCGCCTTGCGTAGCCACCAAGGTAGCCACGGAAGCGCCCTCCCTGCACGATTGGACAGGTCATAGCGTCGCGAGGGCTCTCCCCGGCGTACAGCCCGACTCGTCTGCCGCTAAGGGCCTCTGATCTGGGACGGAGGCCCTTTCCGATCTTTCGGGGGCTTGCCGCGTTACGCGGCGGAAAGTCCCTCAGACAGAGCTGAAAGTCCCTGGAGCTAAGGGGCGGTCGAAGCCTCTGAGCTGCCCAGCACCAATTTGACGTTTTCCCTGTTCAGGGGCGGTCTGGGTGAGTGTAGAGGGTTGAGATTCGGCCCGTGTTCTCTTTCCCGGGCCGCCCCTCGATCGTGTGCAGCCGCCGCTGATGGTGACAGCGACGGACGACAGCTTGGCGTCGTCTGCGCCAGTGCGACCATCTCAGTGCGCGTGCACTGATGAAGGGTTGGTGAACGGCGAGGCAGGAGTGGCCAGTTGCCAGGAGCCGCCGAACTTCTGCCACGGTGAGGGGCGCAAGGCAGGAACCGTTTCTGCTGGCCCCTTTTTCCGCGGCGTCGGCGGCCATGACGGCCAGGAACGCGAGCGCCAGCATGGCCGAACTCGTGCGTACGAACTGGAACCGCTGCTGCGTCCGTACGGCGACGTGCGCGAGGGGTACCGCTGCGAACCGGCGGCGGCCTGAGTGTCACCACGCGCTGCAAGGCTCTGACTTCGGACGCTACGGTGTGCGTGAAGCCTGAGTCGGGTGGGGGGGACCCATGTCATTCCAGACGCCCATCACGATCGCCAGCGCGTTGGAGAAGATCCATCGTCGCGAGTACGTGTTGCCTGCGATTCAGCGTGAGTTCGTCTGGTCGCGGGACAAGATCACGCGCTTGTACGACAGCCTGATGCGCGGATATCCCATCGGCTCGTTCCTCATGTGGCAGGTCCACGAGGGCAATTCCGGCCGTTTCGCCTTCTACGACTTCATGCGTGACTACCACGAGCGCGACAACGCCCACTGTGCGCCGACCGGCCCGCTGGGCAGCCGGGCCATCACAGCGATCCTGGACGGCCAGCAGCGACTGACGGCACTCAACATCGGCCTGTGCGGGTCCTTCACAGCGAAGCTCCCGCGCATGTGGGCGAACAACCCGCTCGCTTATCCGAAGAAGCTCCTCTACTTGAACTTGTTGCACCGCGGTCAGGACGACGACCTGGGGGTCGAGTACGACTTCCGGTTCCTCACCCAAGAGGAAGCCGAGGCCGGCACCGAGAGCGGCGACGCTCAGTGGTATCGCGTTCAGGACATGCGCGAGGTGCGCACTGTCGGGGACGTCATTCGCACGCTTCAGCAGCACGGGGTCGCGGACAACGCCACCGCTGGCGACGTGCTTACCCGACTCCACGAGGTCGTTCACGTCACCCCGACGGTGAACTTCTTCCTCGAGGAAGCTCAGGAGTTGGACAAGGTGCTCAACATCTTCATCCGGGTCAACTCGGGAGGGGCGGTCCTCTCCTACTCCGACCTCCTTCTCTCGGTGGCAACCGCCCAGTGGGTCGAGCACGACGCGCGCGAGACCATCCACAGGCTCGTCGACGAACTCAACGCGATCGGGCAGGGGTTCGCCTTCGGCAAGGACCTGGTCCTCAAGGCCGGCCTGGTGCTGCTGGGGAAGGGCGACATCCGCTTCAAGGTGGACAACTTCGACCGCGACACCATGACCAATCTGGAGAAGCACTGGACCGAGATCGAGAGCGCGCTGCGCCTCGGGGTGGCTCTGCTCGCCGACTTCGGATTCTCCGGCGTCACCCTCACAGCCAACAGCGCGGTCATTCCTCTGGCTTACTACCTCCACGGCCGAGGCCTTGGGGACAACTACCGCACCTCGGAGGCGTTCAGGGACGACCGTGCGGCGATCCGCCGCTGGCTTCAGCGCTCACTGATGAAGTCCGGCGTGTGGGGCAGTGGCCTGGACCGGCTGCTCACCGGTCTGCGCACGACCCTGGAGAAGGAGGGCGCACAGGGGTGGCCGACCGAGGCCGTCGAACGTGAGATGGCCCGGCAGGGCAAGTCGCTCCGCTTCGACGAGAGCGAGATCCACGACTTGTTGGATCTCAAGTACGGATCGAAGCGGCTGTTCCCGATGCTCGCGATGCTGTACCCGGGCGTCGACACCAGGGACCACTTCCACGAGGACCACATCTTCCCGCGCAGCCTCCTGCGGTCACGGACCAAGCTGCGGGCGGCCGGCCTCTCCGAGGACGCCCTGTCGTTCGTCGAGGACCGCGTAGACAGAGCGGCGAACCTCCAACTGCTCAGGGGACCCGAGAACATCGCGAAGCAGGCCGACCTGCCGGCCGTCTGGCTCAGGAAGCACTTCGACTCGGATACCTCACGCGAGAGTTGGCTGAGGGAGTACGACGCCACCGGCCTGCCTGAGGACGTGACCGGGTTCCCGGAGTTCTATGAGGCCCGTCGTGCGCGTATGCGTCAGCGCCTTGCGGCCGTCTTGGGTAGTGCGGCTTCCGCGGAGCAGGCCGGGGACACACGGGATGTCCCGACCGCCGTGCCGGAGGACGAACCGGATCCGGGGAACGAGGGGCTGTGAATCGGTGTGCCAGCCACGCTGAGCGGCCAGAGGGCGGAACAGGGAGGCCGATTCTCGCTTTCCTGTTCCGCCCCGCCCGGCTCTCCCGGGTCAGCGTCGGTCTGTGGCTCGCGGGTGCCCCGTACCGGCGAAGGTGATCCAGCAGGTCTCCCGGACGGTGTCGAGGAGGTACCAGATGCGGCCGCCGCCGGTTACCTCGATCTGCCACTGCTCGCAGGTCTGCCCGCGGTGGGTGCCATGCGCCAGACCGCCCTTGAGGTGGTGGTGCCGGGGAGTCTCGGTGGCCGGTCTGGGGGCGGTGCGCATAGTGACCCAGGCGCGGTAGGTGTTCTCACGGGCCTGCTGGGCGAGGCTCTCCCAGCCCTTGGCAGCGGCCGCGTCGGCGAACCGGACTTCCCAGTGGCCCCCTGGTGCCGGAGGTGCGGCGCGGTCACCGCGGCCCGCGGTCATGCTGCATCCCGAGGGTCTGGTACCGGCCCGTAGTCTTCGCCGTGATCCCTGGTGAGTGCGGCCAGCAGTTCGGGGTCGGAGTAGACCTCGGCGGTGTGCTGCCAGGCGATGAGCAACTGGGCGACGGACGCGCTGTTGCCGAGGGAGTCGGCAGCGCGCATGGTGTCGACCAGTTCGACGGCGAAGGCGTGGAGATCGGACTCGGGAAGGAAGCGGACCCAGGGGAAGGCGTCCGGCAGTATGTCGAGGAGCAGTTCCATGCTGCCGGGCTCCCGGCGCGCCATCGCGACCAGCATCCGGGTGGCTGCTGACACCACGGTCTGGTCCTGCTCGGCCCGCGCCGCGGTGGTGAGGACCAGATCCTCGCCATCTCTGCGGTGCAGGAGCAGTCTCGGCGATTCCTGGAGCCGGGCTAGCGTCTGCTTGTTCTTGTTCACCAGCTCGGAGAAGTTCACGGCTGCACTCTCGGCACTCATGACTTTGAAACTACTTCGAAATTCGACCTGGTGCTATCACCCAGAGGAGGGACGCGGAGTAGTGGACCTGTTACACGCCGCCTCGCGAACGGTCGGCTGCGGACAGTCGGTCCCGGGCTCTCTCGCCGCAGTCGAAGTTCGCAGCGGATCCGCAGGCTCAGTGTGGATCACGGACGATGGCGACCAGCCTCTCACCGTCGGCCGGGCCTGGGCGCGCTTCAAGAGCAGCGCGCGCGGCTCGGCAGGCGGTCTGTGCGGTTTCCGCTTCTGAGCTGCTCCGGCCGCCAGGAGCCCTGCCCCGTGTGCCATGCTGTGGCGGTTTTCGGGAGGGGAGGGTGAGATGGCCGAGAAGCCGCTGACGCACAAGCAGGCGCTTGCCGCGGTGATCCAGGCGCTGGGAGGCACCTGGGACACCGAACGTGCCGTGCTGGCTCTACAAGTCGCCGGGTACCGGCCGGCGGACGACGATGCCGCGGGCAAAGAGGCCCGCCGCAACCTGCGCGAGCTCGCCAAGGACGGTCTGATCGTGAGACCGGACCCGGATCAGGCCGTGTATCGGCCCGCTTAAAGGTTGTCCCGCAATTGATCTACGGCTCGGCGATGCTGCGGGCGGGTCGGTCCGACGAAACGAAGGGGCCGTGGTAGCGGGCGGTGCGGGAGCACCAGTCGTAGTTGCCGCGGATGGCGGCTCGCATCCCTTGCGCGAAGCGGGCCACGTCGGCACGGGCGGGAGCGGACAGGCCGACGGTGCCGTACAGCAGCGGCAGTTGTGCCTCGGCCGTCAGGAACGCCTGCATCCAGTTGTTGATCATGCGGTAGGCGGTTTTCAGCGCGTCTGGACGGGTGCAGGCTTCCTGCTGCTCCAGGACGAGGACGAGATTATGGCCATCACCGCGGGCTTCTTCCTTGGCTAGCGAGTACACGTCGTTGACGATGTTGATGTTCTGGCTGTCGGCGTCCCGCATGGTGCGCAGTTCGGGGCTGTCGTACACGGCGTCGGGAACCTCGCAGCGCCAGATGCGTTCGACCGCGTCCCACAGGGGTGGCATGAATCCACTGGCGTGGCGCAGTTGCAAGTATTCCGCCACGTCAGGCCAGACGTCGTCGCGGCGATGGACGGCTTCCTGTACATGGGCCTGTAGGTACTGCTCCCAGTGCCGTACTGCGCGCTCACGCCAGGTGGGGGACATCCCGTCCTGCTCGCGTGCCCACAGGTCGGCGAAGGCGACCGCGACTGGGGGCGCTTCGTGCGGGGTGGTGCCGGGGGGGGGTGCCTCTATGTCTTTCGTCAAGCGAGGCGTGGGGTTCTGGGTTCGTAGAAGGTGCCGTCGCGGAGCATGGCGAACAGCACGTTGATCCGTTGTCGGGCCAGGCGGAGAAGTGCTTGGGTGTGGG
>NZ_JAJSBI010000010.1 GCF_021261325.1 Streptomyces guryensis
TGGGGTAAGGCTCCCAGTAGACGACTGGGTTGATAGGCCGGATCTGGAAGCACCGCAAGGTGTGGAGGTGACCGGTACTAATAGGCCGAGGGCTTGTCCTCAGTTGCTCGCGTCCACTGTGTTGGTTCTGAAACCACGAACGGCCCCGCGTCCGGTCACGGCGTGGTGCGGCAGGAGTTCGACAGTTTCATAGTGTTTCGGTGGTTATAGCGTGAGGGAAACGCCCGGTTACATTCCGAACCCGGAAGCTAAGCCTTACAGCGCCGATGGTACTGCAGGGGGGACCCTGTGGGAGAGTAGGACGCCGCCGAACAAAAATTGAGAAAACCCCCGTGCCATTCGGCACGGGGGTTTTCTGCGTTTAGGCTCATAGTTATGCGCTATGACCTCGTGATCTTCGACAATGACGGTGTCCTCGTCGACAGCGAACCCATCTCCAACCGGCTCCTGGCCGCCTATCTCACCGAGTTGGGGCACCCGACCTCCTACGAGGACTCCCTTCGCGACTACATGGGTTCTGCCATGCACCGGATCCACGACCTGATCCAGGAGAGGACCGGCCAGAAGCTTCCGGATGACTTCGATGACGTCTTCCATGCGCGTGTCTTCGCGGCGTTCGAGCGGGAGTTGGAGCCGGTTGCCGGAGCCGCCGGTGTGGTGGAGAAGCTGGCTGCTGACGGGGTGCCGTACTGTGTCGCGTCCTCCGGGAGTCATGAGCGGATTCGGGTGGGGCATCGGAAGACCGGGCTGGACCGCTGGTTCGATGACGGGCGGATCTTCAGTTCGCGGGATGTGGGGCGGGGGAAGCCGGCACCGGACCTGTTCCTTTACGCGGCCGAGCGGATGGGAGTCACGCCGGAGCGTTGTGTGGTCGTCGAGGACAGTCCGTTGGGGGTGCAGGCGGCTGTGGCGGCCAGGATGGATGTGTACGGGTTCACCGCGATGACGCCAGCCGGGCGGCTTGCCGGGGCAACGCAACTCTTCAGGGACCTCGGTGAGTTGGCTGACCTGCTCGTATGACGTCGGCATCGGTGGGCGGCTGACAATTGTCATGCAGAGCTCCGGACGATCGTTTCTACTGGAGACCGGGTGCCGGACGCGAAGCTGAGGGCATGACGACGAACACGGTGTCCCAGGGCCAGAGCAGCAACCAGACTCCCAGCGCGCTCGACAACCTCCGCCCGCTGATCGTGGATGTGGCGGTCCCCCTCGGTTCGTACTACCTCTTCAAGGACGCCTTCGGGATGGGCACCTTCGCGGCGCTCGCCTGGAGCAGCGTCGTCCCCGCGGTGCGGACCGTCTGGAGCGTGGTGAAGGAGCACAGGACGAACGGCCTGGCGGGGCTGATCCTCGTCGTCAACGTGGTCTCCCTGCTGCTGAGCTTCGTCTCAGGCGACCCGCGGCTGATGCTCGCCAAGGACGGCGCGGTCAGCAGCACCGTCGGCATCGGCATCCTGGTCTCGGTGGCTCTCGGCCGGCCGATGATGACCGCCGGGATGAAGCCCTTCCTGGTGAAGGGCGACCCCAAGAAGGAAGCCGCATGGCAGCGGCTGGCGTCGGGCCGGGCGGCGGCCTCGGCCGACTTCCTGCGCAAGGAGCGGACGTTCTCCTTGGTCTGGGGTGTGGCACTGCTCGCCGAGTGTGTGGCCCGGGTCGTAGGGGCGTACACCGTCCCGGTGGACACCATGGTCTGGCTCGGCGGGGTCGTCATGGCCGGCGTGATGGTGCTGACCTTCCTCGTCAGCGGTGGGCTGGCCGCCGGGCCGATGGAGGAGATGCTCCGTGCCGAGGCGGAGGCCGAGGAAGCGGCCACTCGGAACGCGGTCGCCGTCGCCGCCTGACCGAGAAAGTGAAGCTGAGGGAAATTCATCTTTGGCTTGATCTACCCACAGGTAGCCCGGGGCCCTACGCTCGCCGCCATGACAGATGTGCTGCGGCGCGGTAGGGCCTCTTTGGCGTTCAGCTTTCTCGCTCAGGGCGCCACCTTTGCCCTTCTGGTGACCCGCATCCCGGCCATTCAGGACCGGTACGGGGTCTCCGACGCGCTGTTGCCCCTCTTCCTGGCCGCCGTGCCGATCCTGGCCGGCGTGGGGAGTGTGACGACCGAGCAACTGGTGAAGCGGATACGCCCCGGTCTGCTGCTGCGGTGCCTGCAGCCCGTGGTGCTGCTGGCGCTCCTCGGCGTCGGGTCCGGGGAGAACCTGGCCGAGCTGGGGATCGCGCTGGGTGCCTTCGGGCTGGCGGTGGGCGGGCTCGACGCCTCGATGAACATGCTCGGGGTGAGCCTGCAGCGGGCGTACGGGCGCAGCATCATGCTCAGTTTCCATGCCGCGTTCAGCCTGGGCGGGATCGTGGGGGCCTCGCTGGCCTGGGTGGGGGCACACTGGCATCTGGCGCTGTGGGTGTCGTATCTGCCGGTCGTCGCGGTGCTGTTGCCGGCCACGCTGATCGGGAGTCGGTGGTACGTCGACGGGGGTGCCTCCGTCGACGTACCGGAAGAGGCGGACGGCCGAGCGCAGGGGCAGTCCGTCGTCTTCAAGCTGCTGTTGCCGCTGTGTCTCGTGATGACCTTCGCGTACATCGGGGACTCGACCGTCTCCAACTGGAGCGCGAAGTATCTGAAGGACGTGCTCGGGAGCTCGGAGCAGCTGTCGACCGTTCCCTACAACGTCTACATGGTGACCACGCTGCTGGGGCGGTCGCTCGGGGACCTCGGGGTGCGGCGCTTCGGGGCCGTGGCGGTGGTGCGGCTGGGGGCGCTGGTGGCGGCGCTGGGGTTCGCGGTGGTGGCCCTCGCGCCGGGGGCGTGGGTGGGGATGCTCGGGTTCACGCTGCTGGGGCTGGGGCTGTGTGTGCTGGTTCCGCAGACCTTTGCGGCGGCCGGACGGTTGTTCCCGCATGCGTCGGATGCGGCCGTCGCGCGGCTGAATGTGTTCAACTACGTCGGCTTTCTGATCGGCTCGCCGCTGGTGGGTGCGCTGGGGGATGCGTGGAGCTACCGCGGGGCCATGGTCGTCCCGATGGTGTTGGTGCTGGTGACCGTGGTCTACGCCAGGTCGTTCGCTCCTCAACCGGACCGATACGGTGGCGGGCATGAGCGGCCGCGCACAGCTGATGTGGGACGAGGCAGTAACGGGCTATGACTTCGGTCCGGACCATCCGATGGATCCGGTCCGGCTCGCCCTGACCAGGCGTCTTGTCGATGCCTTCGGGCTCGAGAAGCAGGTCGAGGTGGTGGCTGCGAAGCCTGCCGGGGAGTCGACCCTGCGGCTCGTCCACCGGGAGGACTACGTCGACGCGGTGAAGGCGGCTTCGGCGGATCCGGAGGCGGCGGACGGGGCGTACGGGCTGGGCACGATGGACGATCCCGCCTTCGCCGGGATGCACGAGGTGTCCGCGCTGATCGCGGGGCAGTCGGTGGGGGCCGCGGAGGCGGTGTGGCGCGGGGATGCGCTGCACGCGGTGAATTTCGCCGGGGGGCTGCATCATGCGATGCCGGGGAGTGCGTCGGGGTTCTGTATCTACAACGACGCCTCGCTGGCGATCGCCCGGCTGCTGGAGCTGGGCGCCGAGCGGGTCGCATACGTCGACGTGGACGTGCATCACGGAGACGGTGTGCAGGCTGCCTTCTGGGAGGACCCGCGGGTGCTGACGATCTCGCTGCACGAGCATCCCCGTACGTTGTTTCCGCAGACCGGGTGGCCGGAGGAGACGGGGGCCGACGCCGCTGAGGGGTCGGCCGTCAATGTGGCGCTGCCCGCCGGGACGGGGGACGCCGGGTGGCTGCGGGCCTTCCATGCCGTCGTACCGGAACTGATCGCCGATTTCCGGCCGCAGGTGCTGGTGACGCAGCACGGGGCCGATACGCACTTCGAGGATCCGCTGGCGCACCTGGCGGTGTCGCTGGATGCGCAGCGGGCTGTGCAGGTCGCCTGCCATTCGCTTGCGCACGAGTACGCCGGTGGGAAGTGGGTTGCGCTGGGTGGTGGCGGTTATGCGGTGGTCGAGGTCGTGCCGCGGTCGTGGACGCATCTCGTGGGGATCGCGGCGGGGCGGGAGATTGCGCCGGAGGCCGTGATCCCGGAGGGGTGGCGGCAGGAGGTGTTCGCGCGGACGCGGCAGTTGGCGCCGGCGCGGATGACTGATGGGCGGTGGCCGGTGTCGTACCCCTCCTGGGAGGCGGGGTACGACCCTGCGGACCGGTTGGATCAGGCTGTGCTGGCTACTCGGCGAGCTGTGTTTCCGCTGCGGGGGTTGCTGGCGTAGGGGTGCCGGGGGCGGGCGCAGAGGGCCGCCCCCGGGCGTCGTGTCAGCTGCAGTGGCCCGAGTCGCCGGCCGAGGCGGTGCCGATGGTGCCGCCCCATGCGACGCAGTAGCCACGGGCGTTGACGTAGACGGGGCCGGCGTAGCTCGTGTACTGGCCGGAGTCCACGGCGGTCCGCTCGCCACTGTCGATGGCCTTGAGGGTGACCTCCATGTGGGTTTTGGCGCCCGTGGTGTTGCGGATGGTCACGGCGCAGTTCTTGCCGGTCGACTCGTTCCAGGTCAGGAACACCTTGCCGGAGTTGCCGACCGGGGTGGAGTCGATGACCTTGTAGCCGGTGCCGCAGGCACCGTTGTACGAGGCGGCTGCCGCCTTGGTGGTGGTGGCCGCCGAGGCCGGAGCGGTGGCGGCGACCGTGCCGCCGAGCGCCAGCACGGTGAGTGCGGCGGCGGTCGTGGCGCGACGGGACAGGTTCATGGTGTTCCCCCTGGTGATGTGTTGGTCGATTTGGTTGGGACGGTTGGTCGTTGCCGTCCACGCATGGTGAGACCAGGGAGCCCCCACGACGGTTGTGGGCCGTTGTGTCGCTGTTCTGTCACCAGTGTCACGGGAGCTGTTACGCCAACTGTGCGGTGTTTGCGCGTTCGTATGCCCCTCCCCGTTCCCGTCCGACACCATCGAGGTGTGTTGAGCACCGGAGCCCTGCGGGCCCATCTCCTGGCCGCCCGTCTCGCCGGGCCCGTGGCCACCTCCCGGGAGGAGAGCCTGCGCAGCTATCGGTTGTTCGCCGCCCGTGACCCGCGCGTGCTGATCGGACTCGATCCAGAATGGACGTGGCGGCAGCGGGATTTGATCGAGCTGATGGCGGACAAATGCGGTGTTTCGGCCGATCCGCAGTATGTCTCCGGCCATGATGTGATCGATCCGGAGCGGACTCTGACCGCTCTGGATGCCTTCGCGGACCGTCTCGCCGCGGCCGCCGAGCGCAGCGCCCCGGTGCTCCTCGGTACCGGTCACCCGCACCGGCTGCTCGGCTTCTACGCTGCCTTGGCGGACGCGCTGTCGGCGGCGGGATGTACCGTCCTCACACCTGCGCATGGTCACTGTGTCGACATAACGACCCGGTTCGGTCTACGCACGTACAACCTTGGCTACGTACAAGGAGTCGCGCTGGTGCGGGAACCCGGCGCGGCTCGCCCCGGTTGTGCGACCGGCGTACACACGCATTCACCGCTCCCGGTTCGTACCGCGCTGGCTGCGGCGGCCGAGGCCGGCGGGCCGCTTCCCGAGCTGGTCGTCGGGGACCACGGTTGGGTCTGCGGGGCAGGTCAGCTGGGGTTCGAGGCCATTGGGCTCGCCGATACGGACGACCCCGCGCTCTTCGTGGGGGAGGCTGAGGGGTCCGTGTCCGTCGTCGTTCCACTTGATGACGCTGTGCGGTCTGATTACTACCGGCCGCTTACCCGCTACGTACTCAATCGAGCGTGTCTGTCACAGTAGGCCAGTGATGGGCATGCGATGGGTGCACCTCTTCCCCACTCGCATCACCCGCCCCTACATTGGGGAGTGAGCACGCAGCGACGAAGAGTCACCGGAAGGGGAAGCCGGTGGCCGTCGAGTGCGGAAGGTTCAGGTGTGTCATGGCTGCTGAGCAGAGGCCTCTGAGCGAGGTTCAGTTCCTTACCGTGGCGGAGGTCGCCTCGGTGATGCGAGTGTCGAAGATGACCGTGTACCGCTTGGTGCACAGCGGTCATCTGCCCGCGATCAGGGTGGGGCGGTCCTTCCGCGTCCCCGAGAACGCGGTTCACGAGTACCTCCGCGAGAGCTACGTGGGGGTGGAAACCGCCTGACGGCGACCGCTCCGGGGGGATCCTCAGGGCACTTCGGGATCTCCCCCGGCACCTCGATTACGACCTCAGCGCTCGGGCGGGTAGGCTGGCCCCTTGTAGGTCGTATGGGCCCATGGCGCCCAGCACCGAGTGATGAGAAGTGAGCGAGGGTAGTCGTGGGCTCTGTTATCAAGAAGCGGCGCAAGCGGATGGCCAAGAAGAAGCACCGCAAGCTGCTCAAGCGCACGCGCGTTCAGCGTCGCAACAAGAAGTAGGCGACGCTCCAGGAGCGTGTTCTGTGGCCCCCCACCGCAACCGGTGGGGGGTCACATGCGTTTGGAGTTCACAGAAGATCCCAGAAGCGCACGGGACCTCGCACAAGGCCCGTGCGTACGCACGTGTTTCACATGGCCTGGTCTGTTCGTATGCCTGTGGATGCCGTCACTTCGTGCATTGGGTGGTCATCACAGCGCAACATCGACCCGCTAGGTTGGCCGCACACGGGGAACGCGGCAGGCTACGAGTACCGGATGGGCTGGAAGGAAGGCGCAGATCTTGGGCAAGGTCGTGCTCGTGACCGGAGTGGCCCGCAGGCTTGGGGGCCGGTTCGTACGACGGATCCAGCGTGACCCGCAGGTGGACCGGGTCGTCGCCGTGGACGCGGTCCCACCCGAGCACCACCTGGGCGGTGCCGACTTCATCCAGGCCGACATCCGGCAGCCCACCATCGCGCGCGTACTCGCCGAGACGGGCGCCGACACGGTCGTGCACATGGATGTGAGCGCGACCGGGCTCGGCAGTGGCAGCCGGACCGCGATCAAGGAAACCAACGTCATCGGCACGATGCAGCTGCTCGGCGCCTGCCAGAAGTCGCCGACCGTGAAGCGGCTCGTCGTGAAGTCCAGCACGAACGTGTACGGGTCCGCGCCCCGCGATCCCGCGGTGTTCACCGAGACGACCCCTCCCAAGTCGCTGCCCAGCGGCGGCTTCGCCAAGGACACCGTCGAGGTCGAGGGGTATGTACGGGGCTTCGCGCGGCGGCGGCCGGATGTGGCCGTGTGTGTGCTGCGGTTCGCGAACATCCTGGGGCCCACGGCCGACACGCCGCTCGCGTCCTACTTCGCACTGCCGGTCCTGCCGACCGTGTTCGGGTACGACCCGCGGCTTCAGTTCGTCCACGAGGACGACGTGATCGAGGTCCTGCGGATCGCCTCGCACGAGCCGGAGCGGGGCACGCTCAACAGCGGCACCTTCAACATCGCCGGCGACGGAGTCCTGCTGCTGTCGCAGTGCTCGCGGCGGCTGGGGCGGCCGACCGTGCCCCTGCTGCTGCCTGCCGTCACCTGGGCGGGCTCCCTGGTGCGTACGCTGGGCATGACGGACTTCTCGCCCGAACAGATCCGGCTGCTGACCCACGGGCGGGTCGTGGCGACGGACCAGATGCGCGAGACGCTCGGATTCAAGCCGAAGTACACGACAGCGGAGACGTTCGCGGACTTCGCGCGCAGCCGGGGACCCGGACTCCTGCCCCCGGAGGCCCTTTCAGGGGCCGTCGACCGGATCGCCGCGCTGCCCGTCCTGGGCGGCGGCCACCCCCCGACGCAGAGCGCGAACTGAGGAGCGCATCAACGATGGCGGATGCCAAGGTCATTCCGTTCGACGACGACCGGTCCCGCGGAAGTGCCGTCCAGCGGCCGCCGCGGCGCCGGAGCGCGGGGAGCCGACGCAAGACCACGGAACCCGCGCTGGTCGGAGAGGTCCAGCCCCTGCCCAGCAGGGCGCGCACGCAGGATGATGTTCCTGTGACGCATGAGGAACAGCCGCCCCAGCGGCCGCAGAACGACGGGGGCCTGGAGCGGCGCGTCGCGAGCGGCCTGAACTTCCTGCGCCGCCGCCTCACCGGCGACTACGAGGTCGACGACTTCGGCTACGACGAGGAGTTGACCGACCAGGTCCTGATGTCCCTGCTGCGGCCGGTGTACGAGAAGTACTTCCGGGTCGAGGTGAAGGGCATCGAGAACATCCCGTCGGACGGCGGCGCGCTGATCGTCGCCAACCACTCCGGGACGCTTCCGCTGGACGGCCTGATGATGCAGGTCGCCGTGCATGACAACCACCCCGCGGGCCGCCATCTGCGGCTGCTCGCGGCGGACCTGGTCTTCATGCTGCCCGTGGTCAACGAGCTGGCCCGCAAACTCGGTCACACCCTGGCCTGCGCGGAGGACGCGGAACGGCTGCTGGGTCAGGGCGAGCTGGTCGGGGTCATGCCGGAGGGCTTCAAAGGCATCGGCAAGCCCTTCGGCGAGCGCTACAAGCTCCAGCGCTTCGGCCGCGGGGGCTTCGTCTCCACGGCGCTGCGCCACGGCACCCCGATCATCCCGTGCTCGATCGTCGGGGCCGAGGAGATCTACCCGATGATCGGCAACGCGAAGACGCTGGCCCGCCTGCTCGGGTTCCCGTACTTTCCGCTGACGCCGACGTTCCCGTGGCTCGGTCCGCTGGGGGCGGTGCCGTTGCCGACGAAGTGGACGATTCAGTTCGGCGAGCCGATTCCGACGGAGGGCTATCCGCCGGAGGCCGCTGAGGACCCGATGCTGATGTTCAACCTGACGGACCAGGTGCGGGAGCAGATCCAGCACACGCTGTACAAGCTGTTGGTGCAGCGGCGGTCCGTGTTCTTCTGACGCGGTGCCCTCCTGCCCGATTCCGGGGTGTGGAGCCGTCGGGCGGAGTCCTGTGCGGCTGTCGGAAGCCTGCGAAGCAGCGCGAGGGCAGCGGATAGGAGGGGCCAAGCTGCTGGTGCAGCGGCGGTCCGTGTTCTTCTGAGGCGGCTTCGGGGCTGGGAGCCGTGAGTCCCTTCGTACGACGACGGGGGCGCCCCTCGGGAGAAGGGCGCCCCCACTGCCGTACGGGCGGACTACTGGTTTGTTTCGCCGCCTTCGATGCCGAGGCCGGGGAGCAGGCCCGGGAGGAGTGGCGGGATCGTCACGTCCGGTTCGGTGGTCGGGGACTTGCTGGTGGACGGGGAAGCGCTGCCGCTGTCCTTGGGCGGGTCGAGCAGGCCGCCGGTGCTGCCGCCGAGCAGGCCCTCGCCGGTGGAGCCGGTCGACTGGCTGGGGCTGCTGGAGTGGCTCTTGCCGGAGGAGCCGCTGCCTGTGCCTGACCCTTTGGATCCCCGGCCGGAGCCGGAGGCGCCCTTGGACGCCGCGCCCGAGCCGTGGTGCTTGCCGTTGCCGCCCCCGTGGGCCGGGGACGGGGGCAGCAGGGACTGCAGCGGGGCGACCTCTTCGTCTATGGCGGCGAACACCGACGACACCTGGCTGCTGACGTCCCCGAGCTGGACCGGGAGCCTCTGGCGGAGGGCGCCCCAGACCTCGCGGTGCGAGCGGGAGAACGCGGACAGGGCCTGGATGGGGCCCAGGGACCCGGGGTCGCGCTCATACGCCTCGTGCAGCAGCCGGTGGCCCTCGGACGCGTCGCGCGTCATGCCCGACAGGGTGCGACGGATCTCGCCGACGGACTCGTGGTCGAGGTGGCCACCGTTGCGGCCGCGCTCCATCAGGCGGCGGGCCTCGGCCAGCCGGGTGGAGGCCTGATCGAGGTAGGCCACTCCGCGCTCGTCGTCCCCGTCGGACAGGTAGTTGAGCTTGAAGTCCTCGATGCCGCGTTTGAGTCCGTAGAGCGAGTCGCCGGGCAGGGCGTCCGAGCTGGCGGCGGCGACTCCGCCGAAGGCGCCCGCCGCGACGCCGACGCTGAGCCCGCCCGCGGCCAGGCCCTTGGTCAGCCGTGACCGTGGTCGCAGCTTGCCCAGTGGGCTCGCCCGGTGTCCGCCGCGGGAGCGCTGCTCGGGCAGCGCGGTGTCCGCCGCCCCGCCCCCGGCGCCCTGCTGCACCATGGCCTCGAACGCGGCCACCAGCTGTGCCCGTTGGACGACCTTGACCTCAGGGTCCAGCTTCGGTCTGGGCAGTTCGCCGAGACCATCCGCGAGGGCCAACAGACGGCCCTGCTCGGTCTGTTCCGCAGCAGCCGGGGCCGGGGTCGGTCCTTCGGACTGCTCGGCCGCCGTGCCCTGGTCCGGCTGCTCCTCCAGGGCCTGGGCGAAGGCGTTCGCCCGCCGGTGTGCCGATACGTTCGCGATCACTGGCGGCACCTCCTCTCGTGATGACGGTCGACTCCCCAGGGGGTCCTGAGGGTTGCACGCTCTGACCACATCCACACGATCGAGTGATCGGAGACGGCCAGGGAGTGACCACAGGGAGCCTGCATCCCGCACAACGAGTGTCTCGGCACTTGGGTTACGGACGACGGATGATCGGATCGGGAAGTCAACGGACTTTCACTGACAGCTAGTTGGGCATCACTGAGCGTGTACCGGGTGTGTTCTGTCCGGGCCCGGTGGGTGCCGGGTGTGTTCAGTGCGGTCCGTGCTCCCGGGCTCTCCGCGCTTTCAGGGGTGTCCGGGGTGCCCGGGGTTTCGTGGGTTGCGCGCCTTCGGTGCGTTCCGTCAGCGGGCGTCGTCCGGGAGGAGGCGGGCCAGGGTGCGTACCGCTCGGTACTGGAGGGTCTTGATGGCGCCCTCGTTCTTGCCCATCACGCGGGCGGTCTCGGCGACGGAGAGGCCCTGGAGGAAGCGGAGCGTGACGCACTCCTGCTGCTGGGGGTTGAGGCGTCGTACGGCGTCGAGCAGGGCGGCGTTGGAGAGGGACTCCAGGACGGAGTCCTCGGGGGAGCGCTCGACCTCGTTGGCGTCGAGCATCTCGCCGGTGGTCACCTCGAGGCGGAAGCGGCTCGACTTGAAGTGGTCGGCCACGAGGTTGCGCGCGATCGTGACCAGCCAGGCGCCGAAGTCGCGGCCCTGCCAGGTGAAGGTGCCGATGCGGCGCAGGGCGCGCAGGAACGTCTCGCTGGTGAGGTCCTCGGCGGTGGCTTTGCCGCCGACGCGGTAGTAGATGTACCGGTACACGGTGTCGCTGTACTGGTCGTAGAGACGGCCGAAGGCGTCGGCCTCGCCGGCCTGGGCGCGTTCGACGAGGTCCATCATCCGGGCGCTGTCGCTGTCCGCGGCAGGGCGGCGGGTGGTGGTGGTGCCGGCGGCGCGGCTGCGTCTGCCGACGGCGGCGGTGCTGCCGTCGGCGAGGGCGTAGCACGGGCCGACGGGGGTGCTGGTTACGGCTAGGGCGGGGACGGCGTACGCGGTGGGGACGAAGCCGCGCAACAGGTCTTGGACCGTTGCGCGCAGCGTAGCCAGGCCCGAGGCGTCAACCCCGACGTGTGGGTACACGGGACTCCCAGAGGCAGAGCTTCCATCACGTGCAGTGCGGGACCTTTCACCCGTCGTAGCGACGGAGGGGTACCGGTTTGCGTCTGAGGAGAATAACGCTTCGTGCAGGCGCTGCTACACCCAGTTGCTCAAATCATCGATTACGTCGCTTCTGTAACCGATTGGCGGCCTATCAAGTGTCCTAGCCTGACTGGTTGTTGATCGGAATGGGTCGGGTTTCGAGTGGGAACGGGGCGTGTTGTGGCCGTGTGCAGCCAATGCGACTGGACAGGGGGTGTGGGGGTAGGTCCGTGGGGATTGGCGTGTTCGGGGCGAGGTTGGTTGCGGTGTGATCAGAGGTGGTGCGGATGTTGGTGTTTTCTCGCCCCCGCCGCCCCTACCCGTCCCGTCCCCAGGGGCTGCCGCCCCTTCGACCCCGGCGGGGACCGCGTCCCCTGCACCCCTCGTGGGGCTCCGCCCCTGCGCTCCGGTTGGGCCCCGCACCCCGTCGGGGCCCCGCACCCCGTCGGGGCCCCGCACCCCGTCGGGGCTCCGCCCCGGGCCCCGTTCGGCCTGAACGGCCTCGTCCTCGAACGCCGGACGGGCCGGAGTGTGCGCACCCGCGCTCAGGGGCCGGTCGCGTGGGTGGGCGGGGGATTGAGATGGCGGCGTCGGCCTCGGACGCCGGACGGGCTGGAAGATACGTGCCGGAGCCCAAGGGGCCTGCCTCCGCGGGTGGGTGGGGTATCGGGGTGGCGGCGTCGGCTTGAGCGCCGGACGGGCTGGAGACGACGGTCAGCGATCAGGGGCTGTGGTCCGGCGGGTGGGTGGGGTATCGGGGTGGCGGCGTCGGGCTTGAGCGCCCGATGGGCTCGGAGGCTACGGTCAGTGATCAGGGGCTGTGGTCCGGTGGGTGATTGGGGGAGCGGGTAGCGGCGTCGGGCTTCGAGGCCAGACGGGCTGGGGAGGGGGCGCGAGCGCCGGAGGGGTGGGGGGGCGTTCGGCGGTGGCGGGGTGCGGTTTCTGCGCCTCCGGCCCACGACGCAGCGGTGTTTGGCCCCGGGGCGGCCCGCAACGCGCCCTTGTTCGGGGCCGACTTGCTTGCAGGCAGGGTTATTTGCTGGCGGGCCGGCTCGGGCGCACGGTTCCTCGCTCGCGGAGCGGGATGCGGCTCACGGGCGTTGGCTCGCGGAGCGGCTTGGGGCGGGCCGGTGTTGGCTCGCGGACCGGCTTGGGGCGGCCGGGACTGGCTCGCGGAGCGGGATGCGGCTCACGGGTGTTGGCTCGCGGAGTGGCTTGGGGCGGGCCGGTGTTGGCTCGCGGAGCGGCTTGGGGCGGGCCGGTGTTCTCTTCCCTCGGACTGACTTGCGGCGCAGGGTGTTTGGTGCCGGATCGGCTTGCGGGGTGCCGGTGGTTGTTCTCGGGGCTGCTCGCGGTGTGCTGGTGATTCGCGGTGGGTCGGCTTGGGGTGCGCCGGTGGTTGTCCTCGGGGCTGCTCGCGGTACGTCCTTGATTCGCCCTCGGGGCTGCTCGCGGTACGTCCTTGATTCGCCCTCGGGGTGGCTTGGGAGTGTCCGGGGCTGCTCTCGGGGCGGATCGCGGCGTGTCCGTAGTTGCTCTCGGGGCGGATCGCGGCGTGCCGGTGGTTGTTCTTTGGCGGCTTGGCGGTGCTAGCGGCGGCGTTTGTGGAGAGCGATTGCTGCTGCAGTGCCGCCTGCCACCGCGCCTACGCCTGCTGCTGCGGGGATGCCCACCTTGGCTGCCTTGCGGCCCGTGCGGTAGTCGCGTAGGCGCCAGTCCAGGTGGCGGGCGTGTTTGCGGAGCTTGGTGTCGGGGTTGATCGCGTAGGGGTGGCCCACCAGGGAGAGCATGGGGATGTCGTTGTGGGAGTCGCTGTACGCGGCGCAGCGGGAGAGGTCGAGGCCCTCGGCGGAGGCGAGCGCGCGGACCGCTTCCGCCTTGGCGGGGCCGTGGAGGGGTTCACCGACGAGTTTGCCGGTGTAGACGCCGTCGACGGACTCGGCCACCGTGCCCAGGGCGCCGGTGAGGCCGAGGCGGCGGGCGATCACCGTGGCGATCTCGACCGGGGCCGCCGTGACCAGCCACACCTTCTGGCCCGCGTCCAGGTGGGCCTGCGCGAGTGCGCGAGTGCCCGGCCAGATGCGCTCGGCCATGTACTCGTCGTAGATCTCCTCGCCGATGGACTGGAGTTCCGCGACGCGATGGCCCTTCACGATGGAGAGGGCCGAGTCGCGGGCCTCCTGCATGTGTTCCGGGTCCTCGACGCCGGCCAGCCGGAACCACGCCTGCTGCCAGGCGAACTTGGCGAGGTCGCGGGTCTCGAAGAACTTCCGCTTGTACAGGCCCCGCCCGAAGTGGAAGAGGGCGGCACCTTGCATCACGGTGTTGTCGAGGTCGAAGAAGGCTGCTGCCTTGTCGTCGCCGAGCACCGGGAACTCCGGTTCCTCCGGGGGGACGTCCTGCGAGGACTTGCGCGCTGCCTCTGCCGAGGCCTCGCCTGCCAACACGCTCCGCGCCGTGGCGGAGCGCCTACGGGGAGTGAGCCATCCGAGAGCGGCCATGTCCGTGAGCATAGCCAGTTTGTTCGGTGCCTCCAGACGCCAGAGGTTGGAAGGCTGTGAACTCTCCGCGACCGTGTCGTTAAAGAACTGATCCGATCCGCCCGCGCATTGCTGTTTGCACGGGTGTGCCGCCGCCGTGCGGGCGCGCGAGAATGGCTGACATGAGTCCCCTCTTCCGACGCAAGGCCCAGCAGGCACCTCAGGCTCCTCAGGACACTCAGGGTCGGAGCGTCACTCTCATTCGTAAGCCGGGGTGCCATCTGTGTGATGACGCACAGCTTGTGGTGGAGAAGGTGTGCGAAGAGGTGGGGGTGGAGTGGGAGGCGAAGGACATCTCCCTGGATCAGCAGCTCCATGACCAGTATTGGGAGCAGATTCCCGTCGTTCTCGTCGACGGCCGGCAGCACACCTTCTGGCGCGTGGACGAGCAGCGGTTGCGCAAGGCGCTGACCGAGTAGTCCAAGTCGTCCGGAACCTCGCCTAGGATCGACGGCGACTGGTCTCGGGGGCGGGGATCGTAAGAGGAGAGTGTGCGGTTTTGCCCCCACGAGATGAGAAGCGGTGGTGCTTGTGCGCCCCTTCCGCACCAGTGCGCCGGGGGCGCGTGACCCCGGTCACGTTGGCCGGGCAAATCGGACACCATCTTTGTGCACGCGTTCACAAAGACATAGCCTGCTGTCGACGGGGCGGTCTGGGTACGTGTGACCGCCTACAGCCCCGCTCTACCCGCAGGAGCACCGTGGCAACTGGCCGATCTCACCGACCGGCGACCCGTAGCCGAGGGATTCCCGAGGCCACCGTCGCCAGGCTTCCGCTGTACCTCCGCGCGCTGACCGGACTGTCGGAGCGCTCGGTACCCACGGTCTCGTCCGAGGAACTGGCGGCCGCCGCAGGGGTCAACTCCGCCAAGCTGCGCAAGGATTTCTCGTACCTGGGTTCGTACGGGACCCGCGGTGTCGGCTACGACGTCGAGTATCTCGTCTATCAGATCTCGCGTGAGCTGGGGCTCACCCAGGACTGGCCGGTTGTGATCGTCGGTATCGGTAACCTCGGCGCCGCTCTCGCCAACTACGGCGGGTTCGCCTCCCGCGGTTTCCGGGTGGCGGCCCTCATAGACGCCGATCCGGCGATGGCCGGGAAGCCCGTGGCCGGGATTCCCGTGCAGCACAGCGATGAGCTGGAGAAGATCATCGAGGACAACGGGGTGAGCATCGGCGTCATCGCCACCCCCGCCGGAGCCGCCCAGCAGGTCTGTGACCGGCTCGTGGCCGCCGGGGTCACCTCCATTCTGAACTTCGCGCCGACCGTGCTGTCCGTCCCGGACGGCGTCGACGTACGCAAGGTGGATCTCTCCATCGAGCTGCAGATCCTCGCCTTCCACGAGCAGCGCAAGGCCGGCGAGGAGGCCGAGGCCGCGGCGCACGACGGCTCGGGGCCCGTCGCCGCCACCCGCCGCGAGGCAGCCGAGCAGGGGCCCGACGGGGACGTACCCGCCGTGATGCCGGCATGAGTCTCCTCGTCGTCGGGCTGAGTCACCGCAGCGCCCCGGTCAGCGTCCTGGAGCGGGCCGCGCTGAACGCGGACGCCCAGATCAAGCTGCTGCAGGACACGGTCGCCGCGGAGCCCGCCGGCGAGGCCGCGGTGCTCGCGACCTGCAACCGCATCGAGCTGTACGCCGACGTCGACAAGTTCCACGCCGGTGTCGCAGAGCTGTCCACGCTGCTCGCCCAGCACAGCGGGGTGGGGCTGGACGAGCTCACGCCCTATCTGTACGTCCACTACGAGGACCGGGCCGTTCACCATCTGTTCTCGGTGGCCTGCGGGCTCGACTCCATGGTCGTGGGGGAAGGGCAGATCCTCGGACAGATCAAGGACTCGCTGGCCAAGGCGCAGGAGCTGCACAGCGCCGGACGGCTGCTGAACGATCTGTTCCAGCAGGCGCTGCGGGTCGGCAAGCGCGCCCACTCCGAGACCGGGATCGACCGGGCCGGGCAGTCGCTGGTCACCTTCGGGCTGGAGGAGCTGGCGTCCGGGGCGGATGTTCAGGGGTGGGCCCGGGGGAAGAAGGCTCTGGTCATCGGGGCCGGGTCGATGTCCTCGCTGGCCGCTGCCACGCTGGCGCGGGCCGGGGTCGACGAGATCGTGATCGCCAACCGTACGGACGAGCGTGCCGAGCGGCTCGCCGAGATCTTGAACGAGGGCGACGAGCTGGGCGTGCCGGCCCGCGCGGTGCCGATGGATGCAGTGTCGGGTGAGCTGACACGTGCCGATGTTGTGGTGTCTTGTACCGGAGCGACGGGGTTGGTCCTGTCGGCCGGCGTGGTTGCTGCGGCGGTGCAGGACCGTGTGCTTGATCGGCGGCCGGACGCTGGTGCCGGCCCGGCGGTGGCCGCGCAACCCGGCGCTGACGGGGTGCCGCCCGTCTTTGGGCCCGGTGCCGCCCTGGGCGGCAAGAATGCCCGCGGACTCACGGCGGAAGCCGATGCCCGCGCAGTGGCGGAGCCCGAGGAAGGGTGTCCGCTCGACCTGCCTGCCGTGCAGCAAGGCTTCTCCGTGATGGGGGAGGCTGCCGTTGCCGGGATGGATGCGGCGACCCTGGAGCAGCATGCCGTCTGGGTGGACAACGGGACCGTCGACCGGCGTGAGGGGGCCCGGCGGGCGCCCGAGGCCGATGCCGAGCTGATCACGGCGCTTGCCGCCACCGTCGCCACGGTCGGGCGGATTCCGGAGCGCCGTAAGCCCGAGCCGGTCGTCGAGGCTCCGCGTCCCGCGCCCGTCCTGTTCCTTCTCGACCTGGCGATGCCCCGCGACATCGACGCGGCCGTGCACCGGCTGGCCGGGGTGCGGCTCGTCGACATCGAGTCGCTCGCCGAGGTCTCCGCGGACGCTCCGATGGCGGCCGACGTCGACCAGGTGCGGCGGATCGTCGCGGACGAGGTCGCGGCCTTCGGGGCGGCGCTCAGAGCCGCGCACATCACCCCCACCGTCGTGGCCCTGCGGACCATGGCCGCCGATGTCGTCGCGAACGAGATCGCGCGGCTGGAGGGGCGGCTGCCCGGACTCGACGACAAGCACCGCAGCGAGATCACACAGACCGTCAAGCGCGTCGTCGACAAGCTGCTGCACGCGCCGACCGTACGGGTCAAGCAGCTCGCGGCCGAGCCCGGCGGCGCCGGGTACGCGGACGCGTTGCGCACCCTGTTCGACCTCGACCAGGAGGCGGTCGCCGCCGTCTCCCGGGCCGACGGCGCGGACGATGAACCTGAGAACAGCAAGAACCGAGGGCCGGCATGAGTAGCAAGGCATTGAGACTGGGGACGAGGCGAAGCAGACTCGCCATGGCCCAGTCCGGGCAGGTGGCGGACGCCGTGAGCCAGGTGACCGGACGGCCCGTCGAGCTCGTCGAGATCACCACGTACGGTGACAACTCCCGCGAGCAGCTCGCGCAGATCGGCGGCACGGGCGTGTTCGTCACGGCGCTGCGCGACGCGCTGCTGCGGGGTGAGGTCGACTTCGCGGTTCATTCGCTCAAGGACCTGCCCACCGCGCAGCCCGAGGAGCTGGCGCTCGCCGCCGTCCCGCTGCGCGAGGACCCGCGCGACGTGATCGTCGCCCGGGACGCGCTGAAGTTCACCGACCTGCCGCGCGGGGCGCGCATCGGTACGGGTTCACCGCGTCGCATGGCGCAGCTGAACGCGTACGCGCGCAGCCACGGGCTGGACATCGAGACGGTCCCGATACGGGGGAACGTGGATACCCGGATCGGGTACGTACGGGACGGTGAGCTGGACGCCGTCGTCCTCGCCGCCGCCGGCCTCAACCGGATAGGCCGTAGCGATGAAGTGACCGACTTCCTGTCGGTCGACACGGTTCTGCCCGCCCCCGGCCAGGGGGCACTGGCGATCGAGTGTGCCGCGGACAACGCGGAGCTGATCGCCGCGCTCGGAGAGCTCGACGACCCGTTCACACGGGTCGCCGTGACCGCCGAGCGGTCACTGCTCGCCGCCCTGGAGGCCGGCTGCAGCGCCCCTGTGGGCGCGCTGGCCGACCTGCTGGCCGACGGGCAGATTGTCAAGGAAATGCGCCTGCGGGGAGTGGTCGGTACCACCGACGGCTCCCGCACGGTGCAGTTGTCCACCACCGGTCCCGTGCCCGAGACGTACGACCAAGCAATGGCGCTCGGCCGTGAACTCGCTGCCGAGATGCTTGCCCAGGGCGCGGCCGGTCTGATGGGGGAGCGAGCACATTGAGCCCCACCACTCTTCCCGCCGGCCTTGAACACGGGCACGTCACCTTCCTCGGTGCCGGACCCGGGGATCCGGGACTGCTGACTCTGCGCGCCGTGGAGGCGCTGGCGAACGCGGACGTCCTCGTCGCCGAGCACGACGTGCTCGACGTGGTACGTCAGCACGCCAGACAAGGTGTCGCCGAAGTGCACACGGACGGGGGTCCTTCGTCGGACCCGCTTCCGGGCACGGGCACACCTCAGCTCGCGGTTGTTGACAGCTCGTCAACAACCGCTGGGGTCCCCGCGGTACGGGATGCCGCACATCTTGTCATGGAGGCCGCGCGGGGCGGCAGGCGGGTCGTCCGTGCGGTGTCCGGGGACCCTGGCCTGGACGCTTACGCCGCCGAGGAGATGCTCGCCTGCGCCGCCGCGGGTGTGCCCTTCGAGGTCGTGCCCGGTGTCGCCGCGGCCGTCGGCGTGCCCGCGTACGCCGGTGTTCCGCTGCGCGACGCCGAGGGCGCGGACGTCCGGTTCGTGGACGCCCGTACCGCCTCGGACCGGTGCTGGACGGAGGTGGGTGTCTCCGACGGGACGGTGGTCGTGTCGACGACGCTCGACTCGGTGGGCGCGGCCGCGGGCGAGCTGGTGTCGGCCGGCCGTAAGCCGGACACGCCGATCACCGTGACGGTCGCCGGTACGACCACCCGGCAGCGGACCTGGACGGCGACGCTGGGGAGCATCGCCCAGACGCTGAAGCAGGCCAAGGTGCTGCCCTCGCCCGAGGGCGGGCGGCCGGTGATAGCCGTGGTCGGTGAGCGTTCCGCCGCCGCCCAGCGCGACCGGCTGTCGTGGTTCGAGTCCAAGCCGCTGTTCGGCTGGAAGGTTCTCGTGCCGCGTACGAAGGAGCAGGCGGCGTCGCTCTCCGACCAACTGCGGTCCTACGGGGCCGTACCGCACGAGGTGCCGACCATCGCCGTCGAGCCGCCGCGGACGCCCCAGCAGATGGAGCGGGCCGTGAAGGGGCTCGTCACCGGGCGGTACGAGTGGATCGCGTTCACCTCGGTCAACGCGGTGAAGGCGGTCCGGGAGAAGTTCGAGGAGTACGGGCTCGATGCCCGGGCGTTCGCGGGGATCAAGGTTGCCGCGGTGGGGGAGCAGACCGCGAAGGCGCTCGTCGCCTTCGGTGTGAAGCCGGATCTGGTGCCGAGCGGGGAGCAGTCCGCTGCGGGGCTGCTCGAGGACTGGCCGCCGTACGACCCGGTGTTCGACCCGATCGACCGGGTGTTCCTGCCGCGTGCGGACATCGCCACGGAGACCCTTGTCGCCGGGCTGATCGAGCTCGGGTGGGAGGTCGACGACGTCACGGCCTATCGGACCGTTCGGGCCTCGCCGCCGCCGGCCGAGACGCGGGAGGCGATCAAGGGGGGTGGCTTCGATGCGGTGCTGTTCACTTCGTCGTCCACCGTGCGGAACCTGGTGGGTATTGCCGGGAAGCCGCACAACGTGACGGTGATCGCGTGTATCGGGCCGGCCACCGCGAAGACTGCCGAGGAGCATGGGCTGCGGGTGGATGTGATGGCTCCGGAGCCGTCCGTGCACAAGCTGACCGAGGCGCTTGCCGATTTCGGGCTGCGGCGTAGGGCTGCCGCCCTGGATGCCGGGGATCCTGTTACTCGGCCCAGTGAGCGGCGGCCGGGGGCTCGGCGGAGGCGGACGACGTAGTTGCGTGACCGGTGACCGGTGACCGGTGGCCGGGGTGGGGGTGGTTTCGCTCGCCCGCGCTTGCGGGGTGCCGCTGCGCCCACCCGTGCCGCCGGCCCCTGGCGGCACGACTGCCCGCAGCCACGTCTGAACGACTGCCCGCAGGCTACGCGGAAGTGGTGCTCACCGTGTGGCCGAAGCGCAGCAGGTTGTCCGGGTCGTAGTGGGACTTCGTTCTGCTCAGGCGGGTGTAGACCTCGTCCGTCCAGGCGCGCGCCCGGTCCTTCTCGTCGCCCGGGCTGCCGTGGAGGTTGACCAGGGTGTGGCCGGTGCTCCACGGGGACATGGTGTCGTGGAGGGCCGTGGTGGCTGTCTCCACGGCTGCCGCGGTGTCGGGGTCGGGGAGGACGCCGACCGTTTCCAGGAGGTAGCTGGCGTCGCGGGCGCAGATGGCGTCCTCGACGGGGGCGGGGCGGGAGAGTTCGCCGCCCATGTGGCGGAGTTCGATCAGCAGGAGCGGGAAGTCGGGGACGGCCGGGCCCGCCCGGTCCAGGAAGGCCGTCCGGGCGTCCGGGGGCAGGGACCTGAGCAGGGTGCAGGCCTCGCGCGCGGGCAGCGGGTCCTCCGGGTCCAGGTAGATGCGGTCCATGGCGGCGTACGGCATGTCCTCCACCGTGTCGATGGCGACCGGTGCGGCCTCGCGGATGGGGGCCAGGAGGTTCTCGCCCTCCTCGACGTCTCCGGTCCAGGCGAGGGCGACACGGGCCCAGAAGCCGCCGCGCAGGGGCTCGGGGATCTGCGGGATCGGCGGCAGGCGCAGGAGCGTGTAGGCGCTGCACATCTCGGTGGGCAGGGTCGTCGTCCAGTCGGTCCAGGTGTGCAGGACCGTCTCCGCGTGTTCGCCGCGGAAGTAGATGCCGCCGCCGAGGACGCTGGCGAGGGGGACCAGGTCGAAGGTCAGCTCGGTCACGACACCCAGGTTGCCCTTGCCGCCGCGCAGGGCCCAGAAGAGGTCCGGTTCGGTGTCGGCGGTCACCGTGCGCAGGGTGGCGTCGGGGGTGACGACCTGGACGGAGCGGACCCGGTCGGCCGCGTAGCCGTAGGTCCGGCCGAGGACGGGGAGGCCGCCGCCCAGGGTGTAGCCGACGACGCCGGCGTCAGAGGACGACCCGTTGAGCGGGGCGAGGCCGTGCGGGGCGGCCGCCTCCAGGACATGGCGCCACCTCGCGCCGGCGGCGACCGTCGCGGTGCGTTCGGCGGGGTCGATCGTCACGTCGGTCATGCGCGTGGTGCTGATGAGCATGCCGCCGTCGATGGGGAAGTTCGCGCCGTGGCCGGTGGCCTGGACCGCCACCGGGGTCCCGGTCGCCGCGGCCCAGCGCATCGCCGTCACGACGTCGTCCACGCCGGCCGCCCCGACCACGACGTCCGGATGGTGGAAGGCCGACAGATTGAAGCCGGTGACCTCGGCGACGTAGGCGTCGTCGCCGGGGCGGAGGACGGGGCCGTGGATCTCGGACAGGGCGAACCGGTCCGGGGTCTGGTGCGGGGTGTGGTGGGTGGCGGTCATGTCGTCCTCCTCCTTCGCGCGGACAGGCCTGCGCGGCGAGGGGACGGGGGCCCGGTCCTTGCGCCTTGCTGTCTTCAGGATGGCCCCGGGGGCTGCGGGCCGCATCGGGAGTGACGGCCGGCCGCGCAGGCCCGACATACCGTCGGCAAAGGTGCGCGTGAGCCGGGCGTAGCGTAGGGGGCATGACGAAGTACGGATCCTTCCCCGGCACGCGGCCGCGGCGGCTGCGGACCACCCCCGTCATGCGGCGCATGGTCGCCGAGACCCGGCTGCATCCGGCGGACTTCATCCTCCCGGCCTTCGTGCGCGAGGGCATCAGCGAGCCGGTGCCGATCGCCGCCATGCCCGGCGTCGTCCAGCACACGCGCGACAGCCTGAAGAAGGCGGCCGCCGAGGCGGTGGCCGCCGGGATCTCCGGCATCATGCTGTTCGGCGTGCCCGAGGAGGAGAAGAAGGACGCCCTCGGGACGCCGGGGACCGACCCGGACGGGATCCTGCAGGTCGCGATCCGTGATGTGCGGGCCGAGGTCGGGGACGATCTCCTCGTCATGTCCGACGTCTGTCTCGACGAGACCATCGATCACGGGCACTGCGGGGTGCTCGACGCGGAAGGGCGCGTCGACAACGACGCCACCCTTGAGCGGTACGCCGAGATGGCGCAGGTCCAGGCCGATGCGGGGGCCCATGTGCTGGGACCCAGCGGGATGATGGACGGGCAGATCGGGGTCATCCGTGACGCGCTCGACCAGATCGGGCGGGAGGACGTCGCGATCCTCGCCTATACGGCGAAGTACGCGTCCGCGTTCTACGGGCCGTTCCGGGAGGCCGTCGGCTCCTCCCTGAAGGGGGACCGGAAGACCTATCAGCAGGATCCCGCCAATGCGCGGGAGTCGCTGCGGGAGCTGGCGCTCGACCTCGAAGAGGGCGCCGACATGGTGATGGTGAAGCCGGCCGGACCGTATCTGGACATCCTCGCGCGGGTCGCCGACGCGGTCGACGTGCCGGTCGCCGCCTACCAGATCTCCGGCGAGTACTCGATGGTCGAGGCCGCCGCCGAGAAGGGCTGGATCGACCGCGACCGGGCGATCCTGGAGACGCTGACCGGCATCAAGCGGGCGGGCGCGCAGAACATCCTCACGTACTGGGCGACCGAAGTGGCGGAAAAGTTGCGCTGATTCGGGCTACGGATGGGGATACGTCAGGCCTCGAATCGGCCACCGACCTGCATCGGAATGCACTCGGTTCGGCAACGGAAGCAACTCGGATCCGTGAACTGATGCCTCCTGTCCTGGGGTTGCCCGCCGTTCCCCGTGATCAGCGGCGGGTCCGGGACCGATTCGCGGTGGATCTGTCCGAAAAGCGCTCAACCCTTGCGTCATACACACCGAATTGACGAGTTCTCGTCAGTGTCCTTACCTTCTCGCCTGGCCTGATCCGTTCCGGATGGTCCGAACGTCGATCCCTGGGGGACACACATGAGCTGGTTCATCGAGGCGCTGAAGAAGTACGCGGTGTTCAGCGGGCGCGCGCGCCGCAAGGAGTACTGGATGTTCGTGCTGTTCACGGCGATCATCTACGCGGTGCTGCTCGGCATCGGCCTCGCGATCAAGGCGCCGTTCATCGCCATCGTCTTCTACGTCGCGATCCTGCTGCCCAGCCTGGCCGTCGGCATTCGCCGTCTGCACGACACCGGCCGCTCCGGCTGGTGGCTCCTGTTCGGGATCGTCCCGCTCGTCGGCGGTATCACCCTGCTGGTCTTCACCTGCTCCGACAGCCAGCCGGGTGAGAACAAGTACGGCCCGAACCCGAAGGAAGCGGCTCCCGCCTTCGCCGGCTGATCACCGTGCACACGCCGGCTGATCACCGTGCACACGCCCGCTGATCACCGCGCATCGAGGCCGTCCGGTTGTTCCCGACCGGGCGGCCTCTTCGTGTGCAGGGAGTGGGTCGTTGCCGGGCCCTCGTCCTTGAGGCCCTTCCCGTCCCTGCATCCCGTCAGCGCGAACACGGCGAGGACCAGGGCGGTGGCGGCGAGGAGGCGGGTGCGAGGGGGTCGGGCGGGCATGGTGGTACGTGCCTTCCGTGGGCGGCGGGCTGGGGATTCCAGCCTGAGCGGTGATCGGCTCCGCGCGCCACAGTCTGCGGACGATTCGGGACGCCGAACCCAGGAGATGCCCTCTGACCTGCGGGGATGCCACGTCCCAAGGGGGCGGTACGGGACGCGCCCGGGGGCCCGGGACCTGTGAGATCACGGTGCGGGTCACGGCAAGTGCTGCCGACGGCTAGGTTGTTGGCGTCTGGTACTTGTCTCTTGAACGATCGCTCCGACTCTCCAGGGAGACGCCCATGCCCGGTGACGCCCTCAGTCAGGACCCCGCCGAGCTGAGAAGGAGGATCGACACCACCAAGGCCCACCCGGCCCGCGTCTACGACGTCTTCCTGGGCGGCAAGGACAACTACCCCGTGGACCGGGCGGCCGCCGCCGCCGCGCTCGCCGCCAACCCGCGCGGCTACCTCGACGTACGGCACAACCGCGACTTCCTGCGCCGCGCGGTGAGCACACTGGCCGGACAGGACGGCATCAGCCAGTTCCTCGACATCGGCACCGGCCTGCCCACCGCGGAGAACGTCCACCAGATCGCCCAGCGGATCATCCCGGACGCGCGGGTCGTCTACGTCGACAACGACCCCGTGGTGCTGGCACATGCGCGGGCCCTGCTCACCAGCGGGCCCGACGGCCGTACCGACTACCTCGACGCCGACTTCAGGAACCCGGCGCAGATCCTCGAACAGGCTGCGAAGACCGTCGACTTCGGGCGGCCGGTCGCGCTCTTCCTCGTCGCCCTCCTGCACTTCGTCGAGGACGACGAGGCCTACCCGATCGTGCGCGAGCTCGTCGACGCACTGCCGTCCGGCAGCCGACTCGTGCTCAGCCATCTCACCGAGGACCTCAATCCCGAGAACATCCGCGCGGTCCAACGGACATACACCGAACGCGGCTTCACCTTCGTGCTGCGTTCCCGGGCGGAGGTCGAGCGCTTCTTCACCGAGAACGCACTGCAGCCGACCGCACCTGGGGTGGTCCCGGTGCATCACTGGCGCGCCGACCACGCCGCTCCCGTCCCGGAGCAGCCGGACGCCTCCTACCTGGCGGCGCTCGACGACATCGAGAAGGTGCGGTACGCCGACATCAACGACGTCACGGACGCGGACATCAACGTGTACGCGGCGATCGGCAACAAGGCCTGAGGGAGAAGTCCACGGCATGCCGAGCGGCCCGTCCGTATCGCGGAAACCTGCTTGTAGACAGCACCTACATCCCTAGGCTGCGGTCACGAGCCGCCGTCACCGCAGCCGAAGGAGCCGTGCCATGACCGTCGCACCCGCCTTTGCCCCCGTCCCGCCACTGGCCGCGCGGGCCCGGTCGATCGGCGGTTCGCCGGTACGGGACATCCTTGCCGTCACCGCCCGGCCCGAGGTGGTCAACTTCGCGGGCGGGCTGCCGGCGCCGGAGCTGTTCGACGCTCAGGGGGTCGCGGAGGCCTTCGGTGCGGTGCTCGCCGGGGCGTCCGCGCAGGCCCTGCAGTACTCCACGACGGAGGGTGAGCCGACCCTGCGCGGCGCGCTGGCCGCGCGGACCTCGGCCCGCGGGCTGTCCACGGACGCCGACGACATCCTCGTCACCACCGGCTCGCAGCAGGCGCTGTCCCTGCTGGCGACGGCCCTGCTGGAGCCCGGGGACGTCGTCCTCGTCGAGCGTCCCTGTTATCTGGCGGCACTTCAGGTCTTCGCGTTCGCGGGTGCGCGGGTGGTGGCCGTGCCCGGAGACGGGGACGGGGTCGACCCCGAGGCCCTGGAGGAACTGGTGTCGCGGGAGCGGCCCAAGCTGCTGTACACCGTGCCGACGTTCCAGAACCCCACCGGCCGCACCATGCCCGCCGACCGCCGGGTCGCCGTCGCGGCAGTGGCCGCCCGCCGGGGGCTGTGGATCGTAGAGGACGACCCTTACGGCGAACTCCGCTTCGAGGGCGAGCGGGTGCCGTGGATCGCCTCGTACGAGGAAGCGGCGGACCGTACCGTGCTGCTCGGCTCCCTCTCCAAGGTCATGGCGCCGGGCCTGCGGCTCGGCTGGCTGCGGGCGCCGGGTGAGCTGCGGCGCGCCTGTGTCGTCGCCAAGCAGGCCGCCGACCTGCACACCCCGACCCTCAACCAACTGGCGGCGGCACGGTATGTGGCCGACCACGACCTGGACGCCCATGTGGCGCGGGTCGCGGACGTGTACCGCGAGCGCCGGGACGCCATGCTCGCCGGGCTGCCCGGGGCGCTTCCCGAGGGCTCGACCTGGACCCGGCCCGAGGGCGGCATGTTCCTCTGGGCCCGCCTCCCGGAGCCGTACGACACCACGGCGCTGCTGCCGCAGGTGGTGCGGCACGACGTGGCGTACGTCCCCGGCGCACCCTTCTACGCGGGCGACCCCGAACGCTCCACCCTGCGGCTGTGCTTCGTGACGCAGACGCCGGAGGAGATCGGGGAGGGGCTCAGGAGGCTGGGGGAGGGGCTGCGGGGCTAGGGCCTGTTTGGATCAGGCCCGTAACGCGGGTGGGAATGTGACGTTATTGAGAACGGAAGAAACGTCACATTTCGTACACGGAGGTCTCAAATGGTTCTCGCTGCTCTGCTCACCGGTGTGGCTCTCCTCCTGCACCACGCTCTCGGCGTCTGAAGACAGCCCCTACGCCGCGGCCGAGACCGGTGCGCCCACCACCGGACCGGCCGCGGCGGACCGTCAGTCCCACCAGAAGTGCCAGGCCGGCTGGTTGAGGAGCTGGTGCTCGGCGTACGCGGCCAGGGTGGTGTCCGCGCCCTGCAGGAGGTTGTCCGGGCAGAACGCGAAGTGCTCGGCGGCGACGGCCTCCGCCTCGGCGAGGGTGGTGGGCGGGGCGGCGACGGACAACGTCAGCTGGTCGAAGCCGAGCGCCACGACCCGTATGCCGAACCGCTCCTCCCAGGAGCGGAGTACGGAGCACAGGCGCGCGGTGTCGCCCTCGTGGTTCGCCGGGCCCGTCCAGCCGATCGCCGCGGGGATGTCGGCGCTGCGGCGGGCGGGGACGAGCGCGAGGCGGGGGTCCTTGAGGGGGCCGCCGCCGTCGAGGAGGGAGTCCACGACGGCGGAGGCGACGGATTCGGGGTCCGCGTCGGCGTCAACGGGCCGGCCGGCGGCCGGGCCGGGCCACTCGTCGCCGTCCGCCGCGCACTCCTCCCAGTACTCCGCCAGCACCTCCTCCGGGTCGTGATCCCCGGGGTACGACATCTCGCCGGGTGCCAGCTCCCAGCCGTCCGGCCCCCCGAAGCCACCGCCGACCTCGACGAGCACGGGAAGCAGACCGGCCCCCGGCGCGGTGCGCTGCAGCGCGTCCCAGGCGCCGGGCGCGGGCTGCTCGTCCGTGACCCAGAGAAGGGGTTCGTGCCAGGGCCCCTCGTCGGTCTCGTCGACCAGCCGACCGGGCGGGAGGCCCAGGTCGAGGGCGGACAGACGGGGGAGCGGGTTGGGGAGAGTCGCCATGCCAGTGACTGTAGGCGCAGCCACTGACAATGCCTCCGGGGAGCCCGGGGAGCCCGGGGACGAGGAGCAGCAGGATCCCCGGGAGGCCGCCTGAGCGCGAGTCAGAACTGCTCGGGCCTTCAGCGGGACACTTGTCATAGAACGACGTGCACAGGACGCCAGGTGGTACAGGGCCCGATCTCACCGTCACCCTCACCGTCACCGCGAAACGGAGTTGAAGCACTCCTCCCCACGGCCCTTCGCCGGCCGGAAGCAGACGCGGAGGACGGTTCCGGGGCCGGTCACCGTCATCGGGGTGTAGACGAAGTTGTCCGCGTCGACGGCGTTCCCGACCTCGGCGCCGCGGACCCGGCCGTCCGCCGTCAGCTCGATCCGGTCGCCGACCCGGGTGCCCCACATCCGCGCCCAACTCGTCCCGCACACCTTGCTGTAGCGCAGTTCCAGCCAGGCCCCGGTGGCAGTGTGACGTGTGGCGAGGGTGTCCGGTGTGGCGGCGCAGAACATGGCCATCGGGTTCCTGCCCTCGCAGGACGAGGCCCGGCAGTGCGGCCCGGGAGTGGAAGCGGCCGCGGCGGCCGGCCGGGGTTCGGCGCTTTGACGGGGCAGCAGGAGCAGCGCGACCGCCACGCCGCCGACGGCCACGGCACACACCGACGCGATCACCGCCACGGTTGCCGCACCCCGGTGACCACCGCCCTGAGAGGTCTCCGCCGGATCCGGAGGGGGCACGGGATCCGCGGCCGCGGACGCGACCGGCGACGACGTCCGCACCGCCTGCGTCGCCCGCCCGCTCCACTGAGACTCCGCCATCTCCCACAGCGCCAGACACCGGCCGTCCGGCTCGCCGGCCAGCCGGCACAGCTCCTGCACCGCCGTGCGCGGCGGCAGCGTCCTGCCGTTGAGATAGCGCTCCCAGGACGACTTGCTGAACGCCGTCTTCGCCGCGAGCGCCGCCAGGCTCAGACCGGTACGGGCTCTCAACTCCCTTAGCGCGGCGGCCAGTCGGGCCTGTTCGGGGGTCATCCCCGCAGGGCCTTCCAGGTGTGCGGGCCGACGACACCGTCCACGTCCAGCCGCGCCTGCCTCTGGAAGGCCTTGACCGCCCCCTGCGTCAGCGGGCCGAACATGCCGTCGATACCGCCCGGCGAGATGCCCGCCCGGCGCAGCAGACACTGCACCTCGGCCACCGCCGGCCCGGAGTCGCCGTACCCCACCGTGGCGTTCCGGGTACGGCTGTTGCCCGCGTACCAGCCGCCGTCGACCTGCTTCACACGGCAGGTGTACGACGGTGCCGACGTCCCGGCGGACAAGGTGACCGTCGTCGTCTTCTCCTGTGCCGTACCGCCGCCGTGGTCCATCAGCCGCATGGCCACCAGCACCGCCGACGACACGGCCAGCACCAGGGCCACCGCCCCGGCGACGAGCGCGACCCGCAACGACAACGACCGCGTGCCCCCGCCGCCCGGCTCCGCCGACAGGATCTCCGGCTCCGGCAGGGCGGTTCCATCGACGGCCGTCTCCGGTACGGCAGTTCCGCCGCGCGGGTTCCCCCAGGCCTCGACCGCGACCTCATGCAGCGCGAGCAGACGGGTCGGGTCGTCGCCGCCGATCCGGGCCAGCGCCTCCACGGCCTCCCGCGGCGGCAGCGAACGGCCGCCCAGATACCGCTCCCACGACTTCGGGCTGTACCCCGTCCGCGCCGCCAGCCGGCGCACGCTCAGCCCGCTGTGGTCCTTCAGCCGACGCATGCGCACCAGTAACTGCCGTACACGCGGGTCGAGTTCTGCGGGCAGCGCTTTCCAACGCGACATGGTGTGGTCCCCCCACGCGTTCATGAACAGCGGCCGTGGTCAGTGGCCCCCGTACCCCGTGCCGCATTCTGCACCAGCATCCACAGGACCGCACCGGAACCTGCGCCCTGCACCCATACGCAATCGGCCACCACCCGCCGACAGCCGTCCCTCCGCACCGTCGCCGCGGACCGAGTACCCGCAGGTCGGCGGGTGGGACGTCCCGCTAGGACGTCACTTCCGCGGCAACCGTGGCGGCCCTCGCCGCCCGCCCCGCAATCTCGTCCCGTCACCGCACACCACGACCCGAGAGGGACTCGAATGCGATCGAACGCCTTGGCCAGGACACTCGTCAGCGCCGCCGCCGTGGTCGGACTCGCCGCCGGCGGCCTGGCCACCGCGGGCACCAGCTTCGCCGCGCCCGCGTCGGCCACCAGCGCCCGGACCGTCACCATCAAGGCGACGAACAACTTCGGCCTGACCTCCGCGGAGGCCAAGAACGTCCAGAACTGGCTGCACACCTACTGGGGCTACAACGACGGCATCGACGGACAGCTCGGCACCAACAGCTGGAAGGCGTTCCAGCGCTGCCTGCAGACGTACTGGGGCTACAACGACACGATCGACGGCGACCCGGGCCCCAACACCATCAAGGCACTGCAGCGCCTGCTGAAGGACTCCTGGGGCTACACCGGCGCGATCGACGGCGACGCCGGATCGGGCACCAGGGCCGCGTTCAAGCGGTTCGCCAACGGCAGCTGACATCCCGGCCGTCCTGGCCCGAACGACCGCGGCCCGCCCTCCCGATGGAGAGGACGGGCCGCGGTACGTGGGCCGGTACGGGCCTCAGAGCCGCTCGGGCGTCCGGATCCCCAGCAGCGCCATGCCCTGGTGCAGGGTGCGGGCCGTCACGTCGCACAGCAGCAGACGGTTCTCCGCAACGTCCTGCGGCGGAGCCGGCTTGATCACAGGGCACTTGTCGTAGAACGACGTGTACAGCGACGCCAGCTGGTACAGATACGCGGCCAGCTTGTGCGGCGCGTACTCCGCGGCCGCCTCGAAGACCGTGTCGCCGAACGCGTCCAGGTGCAGGCCGAGCGCCCGCTCCGCCGGGGCGAGTTCCAGCTCCGGGTGCGCGGCCGGCTTGATCTCCCCGGCCTTGCGCACGATCGACTGGATACGGGCGTACGCGTACTGCAGGTACACGCTCGTGTCGCCGTTCAGCGACACCATCTGGTCCAGGTCGAACTTGTAGTCCCGGTTCGGCGACGTCGACAGGTCCGCGTACTTCACCGCACCGATGCCGACCTGCGCGGCCCGCTCCTGGATCTCGTCCTCGGTGAGGTCCTGCGCCTTGTCCCGGACCACCTCGGCGGCCCGCTGCACCGCCTCGTCCAGCAGGTCCTCCAGCCGTACGGTCTCGCCCTCACGCGTCTTGAACGGCTTACCGTCCGCGCCCAGCACCGTGCCGTAGCCCATGTTGTGCGCGGTGACGCCGTCCTTCAGCCAGCCCGCCCGCCGAGCCGTCTCGAAGACCATCTTGAAGTGCAGCGACTGGCGTACGTCCACCACGTACAGCAGCGTCGACGCATGCAGGTCCAGGACACGGTTGCGGATCGCGGTCAGGTCGGAGGCCGCGTAGCCGAAGCCGCCGTCGGCCTTCTGCACGATCAGCGGGACCGGCTTGTCGTCCTTGCCCCGGATCTCGTCGAAGAAGACGACGAGCGCACCCTCGGAACGCTCCGCGACGCCCATCTCCTCCAGGAGGCGGGCGGTCTCGGGCATGCCGTCGTTGTACGCGGACTCGCCGACGATCTCCTCGTCGCGGATCTCCATGTCCAGCTTCTCGAAGACCGAGTAGAAGTAGACCTTCGACTCGTCCACGAACTGCTGCCAGAGTTCCAGGGTCTCCTTGTCGCCGGACTGAAGGGCCACGACCCTCTTCCGGGCGCGCTCCTTGAACTCCTCGTCCGAGTCGAAGACCGCCCGCGACGCCTTGTACACCCGGTTCAGGTTCGACATGGCCTGCTCGCCGTCGACGTCATCGGCCGGGGCCAGCTCGCCGGGGTGCTCGAACAGGTACTGGATGAGCATGCCGAACTGGGTGCCCCAGTCGCCGATGTGGTGCCGGCCGATCGTCTGCTCGCCGGTGAAGTCGAGCATGCCGCGCAGCGCGTCGCCGATGACCGCCGAGCGCAGATGGCCGACGTGCATCTCCTTCGCCACGTTCGGCTGGGCGTAGTCGACGACCGTGATGCCCGCGTTCTCCTTCAGCGGCACACCGAGCCGGTCGCCGTCGGCGGCACGCGCCGCGAGCGTCTCGGTGATCGCCCGGTCCGCGATCGTGATGTTCAGGAAGCCGGGGCCGGAGACCTCGACGTCCTTGATCAGCCCCTCACCGGTGACGATGTGGGAGACGACCTCCGTCGCCAGCTCCCGCGGGTTCGCCTTCGCCTTCTTGGCCAGCGCGAGGATGCCGTTGGCCTGGAAGTCGGCCCGGTCGCTACGTCGGAGCAGCGGGTCGACTCCGTCGGCTTCCGGACGGGCGGAGGCGATGGCGTCGGCGAGTTGCCTGTTGACGGAGCCGCTGAGGGACTTGACCGGGGCCATGGGAGTGGGTGCCGTTCTCCTCGTGGATTGATAGACGTGGTCAGTATCCCATGGGGGGTGAAGCGGTTTTTTTGGCCGCGGGTCGGTGGGGGCCGGTCGTGCCCCGCGGCGGAGCCGCATCTGGGCAGAGCCCCGCGCCCCTAAAAGTGGCGGCTGCGCCGCCTAGACTGGGGGCGCAGTCGATTGACCGTACTGGCTGCCCGGAGAAAGAAGGACGTGCCGATCGTGGCTCAGAGCACCGAGACCGCCGACTGGGTCTCCCGTTTCGCGGATGACGTCATCGAGGAGTCGGAGCGCCGGGCCCCCGGCAAACCGGTCGTCGTCGCGTCCGGTCTGTCGCCCTCCGGCCCGATCCACCTCGGCAACCTCCGCGAGGTCATGACCCCGCACCTCGTCGCCGACGAGATCCGGCGCCGCGGACACCAGGTGCGCCACCTCATCTCCTGGGACGACTACGACCGCTACCGCAAGGTGCCGGCCGGTGTCGCCGGGGTCGACGAGACCTGGGCCGAGCACATCGGCAAGCCCCTGACGTCCGTGCCCGCCCCGAAGGGGTCCGCGCACCCCAACTGGGCCGAGCACTTCAAGGCCGCCATGATCGAGTCGCTGGCCGAACTGGGCGTCGAGTTCGACGGCATCAGCCAGACCGCGCAGTACACCTCCGGCGTGTACCGCGAGCAGGTCCTGCACGCGATCGCGCACCGCGCCGACATCGACGCGATCCTCGACCAGTACCGCACCAAGAAGGCCCCGGCCAAGCAGAAGCAGCAGCAGAAGCCCGTCGACGAGGCCGAACTGGAGGCCGAGGAGGGATCCGGCGCCGCGAGCGAGGACGACGGCTCCTCCGGCACCGTCGGCTACTTCCCGTACAAGCCCTACTGCGGCAACTGCGAGAAGGACCTGACGACGGTCACCTCGTACGACGACGAGACGACCGAGCTGACCTACGCCTGCACCGCCTGCGGCTTCTCCGAGACCGTCCGGCTCAACGAGTTCAACCGCGGCAAGCTGGTCTGGAAGGTCGACTGGCCCATGCGCTGGGCCTACGAGGGCGTGATCTTCGAGCCGAGCGGCGTCGACCACTCCTCCCCCGGGTCGAGCTTCCAGGTCGGCGGGCAGATCGTCGGGATCTTCGGCGGCAAGCAGCCGATCGGGCCGATGTACGCCTTCGTGGGCATCAGCGGCATGGCCAAGATGTCGTCCTCGCGCGGCGGCGTGCCGACCCCCGGCGACGCCCTGAAGATCATGGAGCCGCAGCTCCTGCGCTGGCTGTACGCCAGGCGCCGCCCCAACCAGTCCTTCAAGATCGCCTTTGACCAGGAGATTCAGCGCCTCTACGACGAGTGGGACAAGCTCGACGGCAAGGTCACCGACGGCTCGGCCCTCCCGGCCGACGTCGCCGCCCACTCCCGTGCGGTGCGCACCGCCGGCGGTGAGCTGCCGAAGACCTCGCGCCCGCTGCCGTACCGGACGCTGGCGTCCGTCGCCGACATCACCGCCGGACACGAGGACCAGGCGCTGCGGATCCTGAGCGAGCTGGACCCCGCGCACCCGCTCGGCTCGCTCGACGAGGCCCGCCCGCGCTACGACAAGGCCGAGGCCTGGATCAACACGCACGTCCCCGCCGACCAGCGGACCATCGTGCGCGACGAACCCGACGCCGACCTGCTCAAGTCCCTCGACGAGGCCTCCCAGCAGTCCCTGCGGCTGCTGGCCGACGGACTCGCCGACCACTGGTCGCTCGACGGGCTGACGCATCTCGTGTACGGCGTGCCGAAGGTGCAGGCCGGATTCCCCGCGGACGCCACGCCCAAGGAACTCCCCGCGGAGATCAAGACCGCCCAGCGGACGTTCTTCGCGCTGCTGTACCACCTGCTGGTGGGCCGCGACACCGGTCCGCGACTGCCCACCCTGCTGCTGGCGGTCGGGCAGGAGCGGGTACGCGCCCTGCTCGGAGAGTGACGCCGTGAGCAAAGCGCCCGGTGCCATGCGGCACCGGGCGCTTTCTCATGCTCCGTGAAGGGCGAATGCCCTGTGAAGGGCGAAGTGCCTATGCGATGTGCTCTTCCGCCAGCTCCGCGTTGAGCCGGTTGGAGAAGCGGTTCACCATCTGCTCGGCCTCGCGCTGCGGAAGCGCGACGTTGTACGTCGCCTCGACGTCCGCGATGAACCCGCGAGGGGTGGGCGCCCCGTTCCCGCTCTTTATCGACTCACGGAAGACCTGGTAGTACGCGTCCTCGTCCGGCTCCGGCGGGCCACCGCCCTCCCCGAGCTCACGAGTGCGACCCGGGCCTGCCGGGATCGGGAAGCTGCCGGTCTCCTCCGGGGACGGCTCCTCGTGCACCGGCTGTTCCGGGAACTGCTCCGGCGGGTACTGCTCCCGCTGGTACTGCTCGGCCTGCTGCTGCTCCGCGAACCACTGGGCGTACTGCTCCGGGTCGTACGAGGGGTCGTAGCCGCCGTGGTACTCGACCTGCTGGGGGTGCCGGGCGTGCAGCCACTGACTCTCCTCCGGCAGCTGCGCCTCGGGAGCACGGTCGAGCCGCTCCACCGGCCGCGCGACCGGCGCCGGCACCGCGGCACGGCTCTCCACCGGTGCGGCGATCTCGGGCGCCGGAGGCAGCAGTGCCGGCTCGATGCCCGCCGCCGCCAGCCCCGCCGGAGCCGTCTGCGCCAGCGGAACGCCGTACCGCGCCAGCCGCAGCGGCATCAGGGACTCCACCGGAGCCTTCCGCCGCCACGCCCGGCCGAAGCGCGAATGCAACCGGGCCCGGTAGACCAGCCGCTCCTGCTCCAGCTTGATCACCTGCTCGTAGGAGCGCAGCTCCCACAGCTTCATCCGACGCCACAGCAGGAAGGTCGGGATCGGGGAGAGCAGCCAGCGCGTCAGGCGCACGCCCTCCATGTGCTTGTCGGCCGTGATGTCCGCGATCCGGCCGATGGCGTGGCGGGCGGCCTCGACCGACACCACGAACAGGACCGGGATGACGGCGTGCATACCCACACCCAGCGGGTCCGGCCAGGCCGCCGCACCGTTGAACGCGATCGTCGCCGCCGTCAGCAGCCACGCCGTCTGACGCAGCAGCGGGAAGGGTATGCGGATCCACGTCAGGAGAAGATCCAGGGCCAGCAGGACACAGATACCCGCGTCGATGCCTATCGGGAAGACATACGCGAAGTTCCCGAAACCCTTCTTGATGGCCAACTCACGGACCGCCGCATACGAACCGGCGAAGCCGATGCCGGCGATGATCATGGCGCCGGTCACGACCACGCCGATGAGAATCCGGTGCATCCGAGTCAGCTGCAGTGGCGCGGCCACCCGTACTCCCCTCCCATTGCGTGCTGTTGCGCGCAACAGAGTGGCACATGTGTACGCCGAACGAGGTAACGGAACGGGTGGAGCCCGGTCCCCCCAGAGGGCCGGGCTCCCTCAAAAAGCGGTGCTGAGCTGCGAGTTGACGTCCAGGCGTGGCCCAGATGTGACAGTCAGCTCTTCTTGGACGCTGAGGAGGACGGAGAGGCCGAAGCGGACTTCGAAGCGGACGGCGACGCCGACTTCGACGCCGACTCGGAGGGGGAGGGCTTCGCCGTGCCCGCACCACTGCCCGCGCCCGAGCCACCGCCGTTCGCCGCCGTCACCGAGGCCACCGCCTCCTTGGCCGCCGCCTCCGCGACCTTCACCAGCGCGTCCGCGTCCGGGGTCTTCTCACCGGCCAGGCCCGCACCGTTGTAGTCCAGCGTGATCACGACGTTCTCCACGCGCGTCACCACCGTCTGCTGCTTGAAGGCGCCTTCCTTCTTCTTCAGGTCGTAGCGCACCAGCGTCGCCTCGGCGCCCGTCCCGGCAACCGGCTCCGACTTCAGGTTCTGCGCGCCCTGAACCCCCTGGGCGTCCTTCACCTGCTTCTCGTAGTAGGCGTGCGCCAACTGATCGCCCTCACCACGCGTGGCATCCGACTCGAAGCGCAGCAGCGACACATTGAGCCAGCGGAACTGCGAGCCCTTCACGCCGTTGTTGTCCAGACTGCTCCAGGAGCAGCTCGCCCGCGTCGCCGTATCACCCGACGTGCCCGCCTTGCCGGACTTGGCGCCCTTCGGTACCAGCGAGGTCAGCGTCTTCTGCGACAGCACCCCACACGAGTCCGGCAACTTCTTGTAAGCCGCCGCCTGCACCGTCGGTGCCGTACTCGCGGTCGCCGCCGCCGTGTCACCGGCGCTCGCGCCCTTGCTCCCCCCGCCACCGGAGCCGGAGTCCGAGGAGCAGCCGGCGGCGAACACCATCACGGGGACTGCGACCGCGCCCGCAAGCAGACGGACTGGCCGCTTCGCTCGCTTCTCCCGCTGGTTCCGCTGGTCTCGCTCTGCTGGTCGCTGCATGGTTCCTTCACTCATGACGCTGTGGTTCCTGAGGTCGGCGGATCGGGTCCGAGGAGCCACCGTACGCGGTGAGGAAACTGTGTGCTTCCGCTTCTTCAGCTTTACGAAGAGGTGCCCGGGGCGCCCGAACGGCCGCTAACCGCCCAGCGTGCCCGCCAGCTGCGCAGCCAGTTTCCGGGCCCTGTCCTGCATTTCCTTGCTGTCAGGGACCGCGCCGACCGTCGCCGGCTGCTCCTCGTACTCGATGGTCACAATGACGTTGGACGTGCGGAACACCACAGTCACCGTCCGCTGCCGGGCCGTCGAGGCCGAGCCGCTCAGAGCGTCGTCCAGGAACGCCTCGTCACCGAGGTCGTCGAGGGTGCGGGGCTGAAGAGTGGACGGGGTCGCGGACGAGGAAGGGGACTCGGAGCCGGAAGGGGAGGCCGAGGCCGAGGAGCTCGGGTCGGCGCTGCTGCCGGCACTCGGGCTGGAGCCGGCACTCGGGCTGGAAGCGGAGCCGGAACCGCTGTCCGAACTCGTCGGCTCGGGCAGGTCGGCCGCCGTCTCCTTCCCCGCGAACAACTCCTGCGCCTGGGTGTCGTCGCTCACCGAGTTGTCATAGGAGACGACACGCTCGAAGTCGACCAGCAGCCGGTCGGTCGCCGTCGCCGAGTCGACCTTCCAACGGCAGCCGGCCTTGCGGTCGTTGTCGTAAGCGAGCGTGGCCTCGCCCTCGTAGGCCTTCTCCTGCTGGTCCGCGTCGGCGATCTGCTGGATGCCGGGCAGCAGCGAGTCCAGCGTGTCATGGCTCACCGCTGTGCACGGCCCCGGCAGCGTGCGGTACTTGCCCGGCTGGGCCACCACACTCGCCGTACCGGCGCCACCGGGGTTCGCGTCATCCGCCGCGCCCCCACCGCCCGAACCGCTTGTGCAGCCTGCCAGCAGCGCCACGAGGAGCGCGGCGACGCCGGATACGTACGCCTTCCGCTGCACGGTCGGGCTCCTCTCGACGGTGGCTCTGTGGCCGTTGCTTCAGTGTCCCCGCCGGTTAATCGCTTGCCGCGCGGGGGCGTCCCCTGGAGACAATGTCTATCGCACGCACTGCCGTGGACGCCGGTCCGTTGTCCTTTTTCAACGACCTTGGCGCCGGTTTTGCGATCTAAGACTTCTGTCATGTTTTCGGGGGAATGGGGACGATATGTCATATGTGGAAATGCCGGGCGCGAAGGTCCCGATCCGTATGTGGACCGACCCGGCGACGGTCGAGGACGTGGCCCTGCAGCAGCTGCGCAATGTCGCGACGCTGCCGTGGATCAAGGGCCTGGCCGTGATGCCGGACGTGCACTACGGGAAGGGCGCGACGGTCGGGTCCGTCATCGCCATGCAGGGGGCTGTGTGTCCTGCGGCGGTGGGGGTGGACATCGGGTGCGGGATGTCTGCCGTCAAGACGTCGCTCACCGCCAATGACCTGCCGGGGGATCTTTCTCGGCTTCGGTCGAAGATCGAGCAGGCTATTCCGGTGGGGCGGGGGATGCATGACAGTCCCGTTGAGCCGGGGCGGTTCCATGGGCTGGCGACGGCCGGGTGGGATGACTTTTGGGGGAGGTTCGACGGGGTTGCGGAGGCGGTGAAGTTCCGGGAGGAGAGGGCGCTGAAGCAGATGGGTACGCTTGGATCCGGAAATCACTTTTGCGAAGTTTGTGTAGATGTGTCCGGTTCAATATGGCTCATGCTCCATTCCGGTTCCCGGAATATCGGCAAGGAGCTCGCCGAGCATCACATCGGCGTGGCCCAGCAGCTCCCGCACAACCAGGGTTTGGTCGACCGTGACCTCGCGGTCTTCGTCGCGGACACCCCGCAGATGAAGGCGTATGAACATGATCTCTACTGGGCTCAGGAGTACGCCAGGAACAACCGGTCGATCATGATGGCGCTCCTGAAGGACGTGATCCGCAAGGAGTTCAAGAAGGCCAAGGTGACCTTCGAGCCCGAGGTGAGCTGTCACCACAACTACGTGAGCCGTGAGCGCTACGAGGGCATGGACCTGCTCGTCACCCGCAAGGGAGCGATTCGCGCGGGCTCTGGCGAGTACGGGATCATCCCCGGCTCCATGGGCACGGGTTCGTACATCGTGAAGGGTCTGGGGAACGAGAAGTCCTTCAACTCGGCCTCGCACGGCGCCGGTCGCCGCATGAGCCGCAACGCGGCCAAGCGCCGCTTCTCGACGAAGGACCTGGAGGAGCAGACGCGGGGTGTGGAGTGCCGTAAGGACTCCGGTGTCGTGGACGAGATCCCGGGCGCCTACAAGCCGATCGAGCAGGTCATCGATCAGCAGCGGGACCTTGTGGAGGTTGTGGCGCAGCTGAAGCAGGTTGTCTGCGTGAAGGGCTGAGCTGCGGACTTGTGGCAGAGGGGCCTGGCCGTGGCCAGGCCCCTCTGATCACTGTTCTCCTCGTGCCCTGGTGCTACGTCGCGGAGGCTTCGGGTGGCATGCGCCACCGCGGAATGACCGTAGAGGGGTCGAAGCGATGCGACCCCTTGGTGCCTGGCAGGATGGTCACGGAATCCAGCAGGCGGAAGAGGATTTCGCGCTTGTCGGCCATGCTCAGCTCGTCCCAATGGACCCTTGCGGCCGTGTCCTGGTGCTGGTCTGGGCGATGCCTGATCATTCGCGTCTGCTGCTCATTCACGAGCCGTTTGATCTCCGTCTCCTCATGCCGCAGTTGCGAGAAGTAATCGGAGTCGCTGATGTCCCCGGTGTGCCACTGTTCCTGAAGAACTGCCTTGCGGTGTTTGGCGATCTCCAACTCGTACCTGTCCGGCCCCGGGCAGGGGGCCGCAGGCCATGAACCGGACATGCCCTGCCGGTTCAGCGCGGTGAGGACGTACTGGGTGATCAGTTCGTCCACGGCGGGGCCCTGGCGGCTGACCCGGCCGCAGCCTCCGTCCAGTGCAGCTCGACAGCGATATTCGTACGATGCCTCGGTCGGATGGCCGTGTAGGGAAGCCCCGCAGGGTTGCCCATTGCCGAGGGGGCGCCCACACCGCACCAATCCCGTGAGCAGGTACGTTGCGCCTCCCACCGAGGATGCACCGCTCCTGTGCCAGCCTCCTGGATGGCGTTTCCTCTCCAGCGACTCTGTGACCAGTCCCCACTCCTCGGGTGACACGATGGGCTCCCATTGGCCGACTACGGGATTTCCGTCGCTGCCGAGGACAAGCGCGCCGTTCAGCTTGCGGTAGCCGCAGATTCGCGGGTTGCGGAGGATTTGTTTGACCGTCTGGCGTTGCCAGGGGTTTCCGAGGGTGCTCGGGTAGCCGGAGGTGACGAAATCCTGGGTGACGGCGGTCAGGGTCTTTCCCTCCAGCAGGCTCTGAACTCCCTGCCGAACCACCTCTGATTCGCCGAGATGCAGTGTGAGCAGGTCAGCATTCCAGCCGAACGGACGGCGTACAGCCACTGGTTCGCCCCGTTCTGCGCGGGCTCGATGGTTGAGCATCGCCCGCTGCTGTTGCTTCTTGCTCTCGGCGCGTGCCGCGGCTGCCCTGAGAAGGCCGCGCTGTGCGGCCTCTTCGCTGTAGAGGTCGTACGAGCCGAGCCCGTCGGCGTATACCCGAGCGGGGTGGGCGGTGAAGCAGGTGAGGAACTGCTGATAGGTATGTACGTCGCGGTACAGCCGGTCATCGGAGACGCACACCACCCCGTCGATCGGGAATCCAGCCGGAGTGGTCCCGCACTTGAGGGCGTCCAGCATCGCGTCGAAGTCGGGACGTTTGACGCCGACCTTGGACGCGGACTTGTCGTTGTCGAGGTAGCGATGAACGACGATCATGCGGTGCTGTGCTGCGATGCGCGCGCAATGGCTTGCCTGGTCTTCGATGCCGTGTCCATCTTGCCTGTGCCTGTCATTGGAGATGCGGCAGTAGGCAACGACCAGGCGCCACCCGGAGTCTCGGAGGGCCAATGACTCCATGAATGAGGGTGCGTTGCGGGGGATTTCCCGGAGCTCATTGAGCAGGAGTTCCACTTCGTGGGCCGGGGGTTTCGTCTTTGCCCGTCGATCGAGTTGTACGTACGAGCGCACGCTAGTGTCGTGGTCAGCCACAGGGAAGCCTCTACTTCCGTGCTGGTCAGGCTCTCGCCGGGACTGGCATCCCGGCGAGAGCCGTCGAGTTGATGTTGTGGCGTGAGCCTAGATCGCGAGTTCGGGCGACGTGCGGGTGATCGAGACGGTTCACCCCTGTGGGTTATGTGAGCCGTTTCTCCAGCAGCGTCACCGCGTACGGGCTGCCCGACCCGCCGTCCTTTGCCAGCTGTTCGCCCACGACCCGGTAGCCCGCCGACTCGTAGTACGCGCGCAGGCGGGGGTTGGAGGCCAGGCAGTCCAGGCGGGCGTATGGGCGGCCTGTGGCGGTGATGCGGGACTCCGCCTCCGCCAGCATGCGGCGCCCGGCGCCCGGTGGGGCCGTGTGCGGGGTGGTCATCAGGCGGTGGATGTAGCCCGCGTCCGCGGGGCGGGGGCCCCAGGCTGCCGGGTCGTCCCACCAGAGTTCCCAGGCGCCGGCGAGGTGGGGGCCCGCGTGGGCCAGCCAGACCTCGCCCTGCTCCATGCGGGTGCGGAAGTGGGTCTCGTCCTTCTCGCCCGGCTTCCACTGGTCGATTCCCCGGGCCAGTTGCCAGAGGGCGGCCGAGTCACGGAGGCGGACGAGGGTGCGGGCGTCGGGCGGGGTGGCCCTGCGGTAGGTCAGAGGCGGCCACTCCGTGGGCTGGGGTTCCAGGAGGGCCGTGCGGAGGGTTGTCGCCAACGCCGCTGCGTCCAGGGACAGTTCCCGCGTGATGTAGTCCTCCAGCGAGCCGTAGCGCGTCTTCATGGAGGAGAGGAAGGTGCGCATCACCGTCTGCGGGGCCCGGCCGAAGCCCGGCCAGGTCGGCTCGCGGCCGTCGTTTCTCGACTTCCAGCTGGCCAGGATGCCGGGTGTGGCCAGTTCGGTGAGGCTGTAGTCCTCGATGATGGCCGTTTCCGGGATGCCCAGCAACGTCAGGATCAGCGCGGCCAGTTGGCCCGTGCGGTCCTTGCCCGAGGCGCAGTGGAAGACGAGGGGTTCCGCCGACTCCGCCGCCTCCGCCACCAGTTCCAGGGCCCGGCGGATCTCCTTCACCCCGTCCTCCGCCACCTCCATGTAGCGCTCCGCCAGGTACGGGCCGGGGTCGACGCCGGGGGCCTGGACCGCCTGCTCGTAGGCGCGGTGCTCGATGCTGAGGTTGTGGTACGCGAAGGAGGGGTGGAACGGGATCCTCCCGCGCGCCTCGGCCTCCCAGGGGTGGCGCAGGTCGATGACCGTGCGGATGCCCAGGGAGAGGAAGTGGTCCCAGTCCTGTGTGCCCTCGGTCAGCTTGCCCGGGGAGTCCGCGCGGTACAGCCGGCCGGGGCGGATGCGGTGGCCGTCCGGCGTCGTGTAGCCGCCCAGGTCGCGGAAGTTGTGCAGCGCGTCGAAAGCTATGTGTCGGTCCACGGACTGTGACCCTATGCCTACTTCGCGTGCAGCACCGCGTAGATCATCACGAAGGCGACGATGTGGATGCCGAAGAGGAAGTACGCGAGGTAGTACCAGACGTAGCGCTCGCGTTTCTTCTCCAGTTGCAGGCGCTGCTGCTCGGCCTCCAGTCGCAGGCGCTGCTGCTCGGCCTCCAGTCGCAGGCGCTGCTGTTCGGGCTCCCGTCCGGCGTCCTGTGTCATCACAGTTCCCGGTGGACCTTCGTGTTCGACGCCTGCGCGCGCGGGCGGAGGACCAGGAGGTCGACGTTGACGTGGTGGGGGCGGGTGACCGCCCAGGTGATGGTGTCCGCGACGTCGTCGGCGGTGAGGGGTTCGGCCACGCCCTCGTAGACCTTGGTGGCCTTCTCCTGGTCGCCGCCGAAGCGGGTGAGGGCGAACTCGTCGGTCTTGACCATGCCGGGGGCGATCTCGATGACGCGGACCGGCTGGCCCACGATCTCCAGGCGGAGGGTCTCGGCGAGGACGTGCTCGCCGTGCTTGGCGGCGACATAGCCCGCACCGCCCTCGTAGGTGCCGAGTCCGGCGGTGGAGGAGAGGATGACCACGGTGCCGTCGCCGCTCGCCACCAGCTTGGGCAGGAGGGCCTGGGTGACGTTCAGGGTGCCGATGACGTTCGTCTCGTACATCGCGCGCCAGTCGGCCGGGTCGCCGGTGGCGACCGGGTCGGCGCCGAGTGCGCCGCCCGCGTTGTTGACCAGGACGCCGATCGTCTTGAAGGCGGAGGCGAACTCGTCGACCGCCGCGCGGTCCGTCACGTCCAGCTGGTACGCCGCCGCCGAGTGGCCCGCCGCGTTGATCTCCTCGGCCAGCGCCTCGATACGGTCCTTGCGGCGGGCGGTGAGGACGACCCGGTAGCCGGCTGCGGCGAGCTGCCGGGCGGTGGCGGCGCCGATTCCGCTGCTCGCACCCGTCACGACGGCGATGCGGGAGGCGGCGGACGGTGCGGGTGCCATGCGGTGCTCCTGGTGTTCGGTCGGCGGACGGCTCCGTCCAGCGTAGGTGAGGCTCAGCCGCCGTTCCTCGGCGCCCACATGATGAGAGCCATGCCGGCCAGGCACACCAGGGCGCCCGTCACGTCCCAGCGGTCGGGGCGGTAGCCGTCGGCGACCATGCCCCACAGGATCGAGCCGGCGACGAAGATGCCGCCGTAGGCGGCGAGGATGCGGCCGAAGTGGGCGTCGGGCTGGAAGGTGGCGACGAAGCCGTAGGCGCCGAGGGCGAGGATGCCTCCGGTGATCCACAGCCAGCCACGGTGTTCCCGTACGCCCTGCCAGACCAGCCAGGCGCCGCCGATCTCGAAGAGGGCGGCGACGACGAAGAGGGCGGCGGAGCGGGCGACGAGCATGCTCGCAGCTTGGCATGTCTGCTGTCGCCTGCGTGCGCGCGGTCACCTGGCCCGTGAGCCGGGCCCGCGTGGATCTGCGGCTCACGCGTGACTACGGGCCGTCCGCCGTGGCGGACGCGAGGGTGCGGCGGTGCTGGTCGGTGCCGACGGCGATCGGGCGGGTGCTGTCGGCCGGGTGTGTGCGGTCCGGGGCGCGGGTGAGGCCGAGCGTGCATGGGCGGTGCCGCGACGCTCTGTGCCGCGACCAAGAGGAGTTCGTCCCACGTCGAGGCCCTGGGGCTCCTCGCAGGAATCGGCTGAAGTCGCTGGATCAGCGGGGCGGGGAAGCCGCCGGATGGGCGGCGTAGGCGGTCGGCGGCACCCCGACCGTCGCCGTGAAGTCCCGTACCAGATGGGCCTGGTCGGCGTAACCGAGATCGGCCGCCAGGGCCGCCCAGTCGACCTCGCGGTCCGTCTCGGCGTGCTCCAGGGCCTCGTGGATGCGGTAGCGCAGGATGACCCATTTCGGGCCCACGCCGACGTACCCGGCGAACAGCCGCTGCAGCAGTCGTACGGACATCCCCTCGGCGCGGGCGAAGTCGGCGACGCGGCGGATCGTTCTGTCGGTGCGGATGCGGTCGACCAGGGTCATCGCGAGGTCGGCCTGGGGGTCGGGGCCGGAGGAGAGTGAGAGCAGGAAGGTGTCGAGGGCGGCGATCCGGGCGTCCTCGTCGGCCGGGGTGAGGACGGCCGCGGGATCCGCCGTCGGGAAGGTCCCGGGGGAGCGGACCCGCCGGCCCGTCCACTCGCTCACCGCCTGCCCGGGGGCGAAGGGGCGGAAGCCGCCGGGCCGGAACTTGATGCCGCAGACCCGGCCGCGTCCCTCCAGCTTCTGGACGAAGAGCCCCTGCTGGACGCCGGTGACCTCGACGAACGGCTCCTGGTCCGCGAACTGCTGGAAGACGATGTGGACGGCGGGGTGCGGGACCACGTGCGAGATGTACGGCTCGTCGAGGTCCCAGTCGATCAGCCAGTAGTGCTCGACATGGTGGCGCAGCGGCTCGGCGGGGTCGGGGCGGCGGAAGTCCACGCGCGCGAGGAAGTCCGCGGCGCCGACGATGCCTCGGGTGTCACGGCGTGGGGCGGCCATGTGGGGATCGTAGGACGGGGCACTGACATTGATGCTGATACTCAGGTTCCGGTGGCCGTGGAGTTCGCGGCCCGGGGCCCGGCAAGGGGTGCCGGAGGCGCCGACCCACGCGTCCCGGGCCGGCGTCGCGGGGACGATCCCGGCCCGTCAGGTGTTCCAGGAGGCCCCGCCCTTCAGTGAGAAGAGGGTAGGAGGGTGTTGCGGGTTGCTCGTGTGACGGTGAGAGGCGGGTAAAAAGGCAGATCGTACGGCCGCCGTCCTCCGCTGAACCGCCACATGCCTTGGCAGTATGGGTACGTGCCCCAAACTGTGCTGCTCGCCGAAGACGACCGCGCCATCCGTCATGCCCTGGAACGCGCCCTGAGCCTGGAGGGCTACCAGGTCACGGCGGTCGCCGACGGTGTGGAGGCGCTGGCTCAGGCCCACAAGACCCCGCCGGACGTGCTTCTGCTCGACGTGATGATGCCCGGCATCGACGGGTTGCAGGTCTGCCGGGTGCTGCGTGCCGAGGGCGACCGCACGCCGATCCTCATGCTCACCGCGCTCGTCGAGACCGCCGACCGTATCGCGGGCCTGGACGCGGGCGCCGACGACTACGTGGTCAAGCCGTTCGACGTCGAGGAGGTCTTCGCGCGGCTGCGTGCGCTGCTGCGTCGGACCAGCCCGGACAGCGGGGCCGCGGCCGACGTGCCGAAGGAGCTGCCCGCGGCCTCCGACCGGCAGATCGAGGCCGCCGGACTGCGCATGGACGTACAGGCAAGGCGGGCCTGGCGCGGCGAGCGGGAGCTGGAGCTGACGCGGACCGAGTTCGAGCTGCTGGAGCTGCTCGTGCGCAACGCCGGGATCGTCCTCGACCACTCCACCATCTACGACCGCATCTGGGGCTACGACTTCGGGCCCGGTTCCAAGAACCTCGCCGTGTACGTCGGCTACCTGCGCCGCAAGCTCGACGAGCCGGGCGCACCGGCGCTGATCCACACGGTGCGCGGTGTGGGTTACGTGCTGCGGGAAGACTAGTGGGCCGGATCAGGCGGCTGCTGGCCAGACGGCGGCCCGGGCTGGTCTCCCTGCGCACCACGTTCGCGGTCTCGTTCGCGGCGGTCACCGCCGCCGTCACGGTGCTGGTCGGTGTGCTGTCGTACAGTGCGGCGGCCCGGCTGGTCCGGGTGGACCAGGAGTCCGTGTTCGACCAGGTCGTGCAGGATCTGCGGGACGAGGTGCGGCAGCACAGGATGACGACGGAGGACTTCTCCTCCTCGGCGCCGGGCCATGACATCGTGCGGCCCGCCCGTACGGATGTGCAGGTGCTGGGGCCGGACGGCAAGGTCGTCGACCCGGGCAGCCCCGGGCTGCCGGTGGTCTCCGCCGACCGGTCGATCGCGGCTGACCGGACGGCCGGGAAGCTGGTCGAGCACAAGGATGTCGACGTCGACACGGACGTCTACCGCATCGCGACGGTCTCGCTCGGCGCCGGGCGTGGCGCGGTGCAGGTCGCTCAGGAGTTCAGCGACACCGAGGACCTGCTGCGGGCGCTGCAGCAGCGCACGTTGATCCTGATGTGCGCGGTGGTGATCGCGGCGGGCCTGTTCGGCTGGTGGCTGGCGCGACGCATCACCCACCGTCTGATCCTGCTGACCTCGGCCGCGGAGGACGTCGCCCGCACCCGGCGGCTCGGCATCGAGGTGCCCGTCACCGGCTACGACGAGGTGGGCCGCCTCGGCCGCGCCTTCGACCGGATGCTGGGCCGCCTCGCCCAGTCCGAGGAGGACCAGCGGCGCCTGGTCCAGGACGCGGGCCACGAACTCCGTACGCCGCTCACCTCGCTCCGTACGAACATCTCGCTGCTGCGGCGGATCGACGAACTGCCTCCGGCCACCCGCGAGGAACTGGTCGCGGACCTGGGCCAGGAGGCGCGCGAACTGACCGACCTGGTCAACGAGCTGGTGGACCTGGCGGCCGGGCAGTCCGACAGCGAGCCGCTGCAGCGGGTCGACCTCGCGGACATCGCGGAGGACGTGGCCGGGCTCGCGCGGCGGCGCAGCGGGCGGCAGATCACGGTCCGGGCGAGCGGTGACACGACGACCGACGGCCGGCCCGGGATGCTGCAGCGCGCGATCTCCAATCTGGTGGAGAACGCGGCCAAGTTCGACCGCGACGGCACCGGGTCCATCGAGATCGCCGTGTCCGGGCCCGCCCGTGCGGGCACGGTCCGCGTGGAGATCCTCGACCGCGGGCCCGGTATCGCCGACGGTGACCTGATCCGCATCTTCGACCGCTTCTACCGTGCGGCCGACGCTCGTTCCCTGCCCGGTTCCGGGCTCGGTCTGTCGATCGTGCGGGAGGTCGCCATGGCGCACGGCGGGGCGCCGTTCGCGGTGCAGCGGGCGGGGGGCGGGGCGGTGATCGGGTTCACCGTCGGCGGGGTGCCGGGGAGCGGGACGGGCGCCGGGGGGTGACGCGGCGGTTCCTGTGGCCCTGCCCGAGGCTCTGCCGACCGGTCCGCCGGGGTCTGGAATCGGCCATTCCGCTCAACCCCATTTAACTCTCAAGCTGTCATGACATACTCGCGATCCGGCGTGTGATCGTCCCCCGACGGTTGGGAAAGCGATTGCCAGTGAACGTGAGAAGCCATGTGCTGGAGCATCCGTGAGCCGGCAGCGGGGACGTCCCGAGCGGCCGCTCGATCCCGACGCGGGGCCGGTCCAGCGCTTCGCACATGAGCTGCGGTCCTTACGGGCCCGGACCGGCTCCCCGTCGTACCGGACCATGTCCGGCCAGGCCCGCGTCTCGGTGGCCGCGCTGTCCCGGGCGGCCTCCGGCGAACGGCTGCCGTCGGTGGCGGTGGTGCGCGCGTACGCGCAGGCCTGCGGGGCGGATCCGGACGTCTGGCAGGACCGATTAAGGGCGGCGGCGGACGAGGTCGCGGCCTGCGGAGCCGTGGAGGGGGAGTCGCCCTACCAGGGCCTGGCGAGGTTCGAACCGGGCGACCAGGAGCTGTTCTTCGGCCGGGACGCGCTCGCCGAGGACGCCGTGCGGCTGATGACGGAGCACCGGTTCGTGGTGCTGCTCGGCGCGTCCGGCAGCGGCAAGTCCTCGCTGCTGCGGGCCGGGGTCATGCCCCGCCTGGAGCGGGTGGTGGACGAAGCGGGCTGCGCCGCGCAGCTCCGGCTGATCACACCCGGCGCCCGGCCCGCCGCCGGCCACGGCCGGCTGCTGGCACCGGGGCCGGACGGGCCCCACCGCGTGGTCGTGGTCGACCAGTTCGAGGAGATCTTCACGCTCTGCCGGGACCGGGCCGAACGGTGGCGGTTCGTCGACCAGTTGCTGGCCGCCAAGGACGCGGACGGCCGGCTGCGCGTGGTCGTCGCTATCGGGGCCGGTTTCCACGGCCGGTGCGTGGAGCACCCGGACCTCGCCGAGGCGCTGCGGCACACCACACTGCAGGTCGGGCCGATGACCCGGGAGGAACTGCGGGACGCGGTGGTCAGACCGGCCACGGCAGCGGGCCTGCGGGTCGAGCGGGAACTCACCGCCCGCATCGTCGAGGAGGTCCACGACCAGCCCGGCGCGCTCCCGATGCTCTCGCACGCCCTGCGGGAGACCTGGCGCAGACGGCGCAGCGGAGTGCTGACGCTGGCCGCGTACGAGGAGGCGGGCGGCGTCCACGGGGCGATCGCCGCGGCGGCCGAGGAGGTCTACGGCGGGCTCTCCGCCGACCAGTCCGGCACCGCTCGGCGGCTCCTGCTGGCACTCATCGCCCCCGGTGACGGCACTCCCGACAGCCCCCGCCCGGTCAGACGCGCCGATCTGCGCGAATGGCCGGACCCCGAGGTGCCCGTCGTCCTCGAACGGCTCTCCCGCGCGCGGCTGATCACCGTGGACGAGGAGAACGTGGAACTCGCGCACGCGGCCCTGATCACCCGCTGGCCCCGGCTGCAGCAGTGGATCGAGGAGAACCGCGAACGGCTGCGGATGCACCGCCACCTCGCCGAGGCCGCCCGCAACTGGCAGGAGCACGGCAGCGATCCCGGCACCCTGTACCGAGGGGTCCATCTCGCCCTGGCCGACGTGCTGTTCACCCGCGAGCGGCACGAGGACGACCTCACCGCGCGGGAGCGGGCCTTCCTGTGCGCCTCCCGGGTGGCCCAGCGCATGGAGCGCTGGACGGCCGCCCGTATGCAGCGCCGCATACGAAGACTCGTCGTCGCCCTCACCTGCGTGCTGGGCGGGGCCCTGGTCGCCGGTCAGCTCGCCTGGCACGAGAGCGACGTGGCCGAGGCCGAGCGCACCCTCGCCGGCGCCCGCCAGGCCGCCGCCCTGGCCGTCCGGGACCGGGTGCCAGACCCCCGCACCCGCACGCTGCTCAGCATCGCCGCCTGGCGCCTCGCCCCGCTCCCGGAGAGCCGCGCGGCCCTCTTCCACGCCCTGACCGACCCCGAGCGCGACACCTTCACAGCCCCGGACCAGAACGCCACCACCCGCGTCTTCCTCACCGACTCCGGCCGCACCCTGCTCGCCACCGGCGGCGGCCACTGGTCGACCTGGGATGTCACCACCCACCACCACACCGCCTCCGGCCGCCTGCCGAACCTCCCGGTGACGGCGGCCGGCCCTGACGGCCGGACCCTCGCCCTGTCCGGATCCGACGGCGAGCGGCGGTTGTGGCGTCTGCCGGCGGGGGCGGGGGCCTTGGCCGGGTATCACGTTGCGGTCGGCGCAGGCCCCGGTGTCGGTGGTTACGTCGTGGGCGGGCCGGAGCCGGCGGCGCAGTTGCGTGGGTTCATGGATGATCCGGTGGTGCTGGAGCGGGCCGTCGGCGGTGTCGTGGTGCCGAGTGGGGATGCGCGGCTGGCGGTCGTCTGCGGGCGGGGCGGGGTGCTCTTGGTGCGGGACACCGTCCGGCACCGGACCGTCACGGGTGGCTGGCAGGAACGGCCGGCGGTGGACTGTTCCGCCGCCTCGCTCGTCTTCGACCGGGCCGGGGCGCGGCTCGCCGCGGTCTCGGGTACCGGGATACGCGTGTGGGACACGGGCTCGGGCCGGCAACTCGCGGAGATCGCCGAACCGGGCGCCACGCACCCGGCGTTCACCGCGGACGGGCGGTTCCTGGCGGCGGCCGGGCAGGACGGGATCACGGTCTGGCGCGTATCGGCGGCGCAAACACCGGTGTTCCGCCACGCCCTGGCCGACGGCCCCGTCACCGCCCTCGTCTGGGACCCCGCCGCCCCCACTCTGCGCTACCTGACCGGCACCACCGTCCACTCCCTCGACCTCTCGGCGCCCGCCACCTCCCCGTGGCGCGCCCGGCCGCCGGACCACGAGACGCTCAGCCCGGACGGGCGCCTGCTGGCCACCGCCGAACGGCACGGCGACAGTTACCGCTTCCGCCTGCGCTCCACCCGGACCGGCCGCGTCCTCGCCGGACTGCCCGCCCCCGGGGCACCAGGACACACCGAAGCCGGGGACGCCGTACCCCTCATGGCCTTCAGCCCCGACAGCCGGACCTTCGGCTACGGCGTCGGGGCCGCGGAAGCGTCCGGCGCCGGGATCGTCGTATGGAATGCGACAACTCGCCGAGTCCAGGCGGAAGTTCGGCCGCGTGGGTCCTCCGCCGTCCGCTCGATCGCGCTCACCCAGGGCGGCCGGAAACTGCTGCTCACCCGGGCGTCCGCCACCGGCTCGCGCACCGGGGAGGTGTGGGACACCGCCCGGGGGACGCGGACCGATCGGCCCGAGGCCCTTGCCGGAACCCTTGAGTCCGTCCTGGCCTCCGGCTTCGCCGGGCCGGTCACCGCCCTGCCCTTCGGCCTGCACACCGACGTACCCCTCGGTCCGGACGGCGAGGCGGACGTCCTCGCCCTCAGCCCCGACGGCCTGCACCTGGCCACCGGCGGTTCCTTCGGCAGCGTCACCGTCTGGCGGGGCCGTACGGAACGCCACCGGCAGTCGGTCGTGCCGGGCTCCGGCGCGCGGGTCACCGCCCTCGCCTTCAGCCCCGACGGCCGCACCCTCGCGGTGGGGTACGGCTCCGGCGCGCTGCGCCTGTGGGACACGGCCACCCGCCAGCCCCTGGGTGCCGGCCTCAACACCCCCGGCGACGCGATCCGTTCACTGGCCTTCGACGCGCACGGGGACTCCGTCTACGCCGCCGGCCCGCACGTCCCCGTCCAGCGGTACGCCGTCGGCCCCGCCCGGGTCGTCACCCTGCTCTGCGCACGCGTCGGCCGTGACCTCACCGGAAACGAATGGCGGACGTACCTCCCCGGTGTGCCCTACCGGCGCGTGTGCGACGTGCCTGGCACCGGCGAATCGACTGCGACTGCGACTGCGACTGTGACTCCGACACCGACACCGACCGCGAGTCCGACGCCGACGCGTACCACCTCGCCACCCCCCGCCGCTCGCCGGCCCGGCGCGGGTGCACGGCGTGCGGACGGACGGCCGGCTGTCCGGTTTCCGTCCCCGGTTGGGTTGTTTACGTCTCTGACCTGCATTGATCAACAAATCGGCGCCCCGAAGAGTGGGCCACCAGGAAAGCACCCCCCACTCACTGGAGGAAACCGATGCCATTCGCGCGCCGCAAGTCCGCCTCTCCCAAGCGCGTCCTCCGTACCGGCGGGGCTGTCGCGGCCCTGGCCCTGGGCGCCTCGCTGATGGCGGCCCCGCAGGCCTCCGCCGCCGACAGCCCCACCACCAAGGAGCTCCTGGACGCCTGCAGCTGGGCCGACCTGTGCGAGTTCCACGCGACGGACTACTGGACGTACACCGGCCCCAAGCACCAGGTCGGCAGCACCGCGTACAACTGCGCGAGCCAGACCAACCAGCACCGCATCGACTGGGCGGACACCACCGGCTCCACCAACACCTTCGGCATTTCGATCAGCGCGGAATACAAGTGGTTCGAGGTGTTCACGGTCGGCGTCAGCACCACGTACTCGCACAGCTGGGAGGCGTCGCACACCGACACCGAGAGCAACACGGTCAACATCCCGGCCGGCTACAAGGGCTGGATAGAGCGCGGCACGTCCAAGCAGCAGGCCAAGGGCTGGTACGAGATCCACTTCGGCAAGCGCTTCTACGGCCACTACATCTGGTACGTCAACAACTACCAGTCGTCCGGCTTCAACAAGGACAACCCCAACTCGGGCTACGTCAACTTCAAGGACGCGAAGATGACGGCCGGCGAGCGCGCCGCCCACTGCAACTGAGACCGGACGACGACCGCATGTGGTGCTCCGTGACTTCCGGAACCCGCCCCGGCCCTCGCCTCCGGCTCCGTCTCGCGGCGGTCGCCGTGTGCTCCCTGGTCCTGCTGACCGGCTGTGCGGCAGGCGCGAAGAGCGAGCCCGACACCGCCCACGCGGACCGTCAGGGGCCGACGGTGATCGGCAGCGACGCCTCGGCGGAGGGCCGGGTGACGGCGGCGCTCTACCGCGAACTCCTCACCGGCGCCGGACAGCCGGTGCGGATGGCGACCACGAGCTACACGTCGCCCGCGGCCACCGCCAGGGCCGTGGTGGCGGGCCGGATCGGTCTGGCTCCCGCGTACGAGAGCACCCTGCTGCGCACGTTCCCGGACGGGGGCACCCTGCCCGGGAACATGCCGGCGACGCTGAGCATGGCCCTGCCGATGGGGATCGACGCCCTGCCTCCGGCCGCGGCCGAGCACGGCGTCGTCCTCGCGGTCACCCGGGCCACCGCCCGCCGCCACGGCCTGCACAGCCTCGCCGACCTCGCCGGAGCCGGCCGCCGGCTCACCCTCGGCGGCTCCGCCTCGGGCGATCCGGACGCCCCGACGCCAGCGTCGCTGAAGAAGGCGTACGGCGTCAGCGTCACCGGCGCCGGCACCTCGGCCACCGCCGATGTGCTGGCTCTGCGCGGCACCGACCCCGTCATCACCCGTGACCGGCTGGTCGTGCTGACCGACCCCGTGGGCGTCATCCCGCCCGAGCACGTCTTCCCGCTCATCCAGGCCCCCTACGCGGGACCGGCCGCGAGAAAGGCCCTGGCCCGGCTCAACCCGGCACTCACCACGGACCAACTGGCCGCGCTCGCCTCCTCCGTCGACGCGGGCCGGTCGCCCGCCGCGACGGCGCGGACCTGGCTGCGGTCCAGGGGCCTGCTCGGCTGACCCCCTCACTCGTACCTGTCCCGTACCTCACTCGTACAGAAAGGTGACAGCGAAATGCGTGACCTCAGAAGGAAGTTCGCCATGGTGGCACTCGCCACGACAGCCGCCCTCGGCGGTCTCGCCGTCCCGACGACGGCCAGCGCGGAGTCGGTCTCCGCCGTACAGATCACGGTCTGCAACGACGCCGGCGTGACGCAGGTGTTCTGGGTCAGGGGCTACAACCAGCACGACGACTGGGTGGGCTCGCCGATCTGGACGGTCAACGCGGGGACGTGCGCCACCGGTTGGGACTACTGGTGGAAGCAGAACTCGTCGGTCGAACTCCACCACAAGCCCGGCAACGGCGCCTGGACCTGGAAGCAGGCGTACGTCCCCCGGACCGACGGCAGCACGACGACACTCCGGATGTCGTAGTCGCACGGTGTCGGTTCCGGCGTCGGTTCCGGTGTCAGTTCCCGTGTCGGTTCTGCTGTCGGCTCCGGTGTCTGCGCCGCAGCAGACGCCGGCCGACGAACGCCGCGGCCAGGACGCCGAGGGCGATGAGCAGGTAGAGCTGGTAGCGGGTGATCTCGCCGTAGAGGGTGGTGATGTGGGTGCCGGCGGCGTAGGCCAGCGTCGCCCACAGGCCCACCCACAGCGCGGCCCCGAGCATGTTGAAGGCGAGGAAGCGGCGCCAGCGCATGCCGCTCGTCCCGGCGATGATGCCGTTGGCCTGCCGCAGCCCCTCGACGAAGCGGGCCACGGTGACGATCTCGCCGCCGTGGCGCGTGAAGAACTCCTCGGCCCTGTGGAAGCGCTCGGGGGTGAGCAGGACGTAGCGGCCCCAGCGGTGGACGAGCGCCCGTCCGCCGGTACGGCCGATGAGGTAGCCGACGTTGTCCCCCGCGACGGCCGCGACGAAGGCGATCACCGCGACGGCCACGATGTTCAGCCGGCCGGCCCCGGCATAGATCCCCGCGGCGATCAGGATCGTCTCGCCCGGGGCGGGCACGCCGAAGTCCTCCACGAAGACCACGGCGCCGACGGCCCAGTAGCCGTAGTGGCCGAGCAACGGGGCGAGGTGGGCCAGCGGGCCAGGCAGGGGCGGCGCCATACCTGCACCGTACGCCGCGCCCCCGAACCGGCGCGTCGCTCAGCAGGGCAGGTCGAGGGTGATGGCGCTGCCGTGTCCGCTGTTCTCGGCGCGTGCGGTGCCGCCGTGGGCGACGGCCACCGCGTGGACGAAGGCGAGCCCCAGGCCGGAGCCCTCGCTGGTGCGGCTGGCTTCGGCGCGGGCGAAGCGGTCGAAGGCGCGGGGCAGGAACTCGTCCGGGAAGCCGGGGCCCTCGTCGGTGACGCGCAGCCGCAGCCCGCTCCCGGGGAGGGTGGCCGTGAGGTGGACGGCCCCTCGGCCGTGGCGCAGGGCGTTGTCGAGCAGGTTGCCGATGGCGGGCACCAGCCAGCGGGCGTCGGCTTCGACGCTCGTGTCGGCCGTCTCGACCGTCAGGACGCGGCCGGTGCGTTCGGCGGTGCGCAGATGCGGGGCGACGGCGGCCTCGACGAGGTCGGCCAGGCGTACCCGGGACCGGGTGATGTGCCCGCTGCTGCCGAGCTCCTCCAGGTCGAGGAGCGCGTTGGAGAGATCGATCAGGCGCTGGACCTCGGTGTCCACGGAGCGCAGGGTCTCGGTGAGCTCCCCGGCCGGGCGGGGGCGGTGCAGCTCCTGTACTTCGCCAGCCGGCCGCAGCCGGGCGCCGCCCGGATCGCGGGAGCGGGATCCCGCGGGCGCCCGCCCCGCGAGCAGCGCGTGCAGCGTCGGCGAGCCGGGTCTTGCCGGCGCCGGCCGGCCCGGTCAGCAGCACCAGTGCGCCGCGCCCGGCCCGCGCGGCCGCCGGCGCGTCGTCCAGCTCCGCCGGCAGCGGGCCACGTCCGACGAAAGTGAAGACCTGCACAGCACGAGATCAGCGGCGCGCGCAGGCGTAGCGTGGTGACGGTGACGAGCCGCGCGCAGAGCGATGCGGGGGTGCGTCTGGCGGAGCTGGTGGCCGCGCTCTCCCTGGGCGTGGACCTCGGCTTCGGCCAGCCCATGGAGCACGTGCTGCGGCAGTGCCTGATCGCGTTGCGACTGGCCGAGCGGCTCGGCCTGGACGACGACACCCGGATGGTCGTCTACTACACCGCGTTGCTGGTCAACGTCGGCTGCCACTCGGACGCGCACGAGCAGGCGAAGTGGTTCGGCGACGACATCATGATGAAGGCAGGCAAGTATGCCCACGAGCAGCGCAGTCTGGCGGGTGCGGCGGCGACGCTGCGGTTGATCGGATCGGGCAATCCGCCGCTGCACCGGTTCCGAGTCGGCCTGGAGTTCACGCTCGGCGGGTTCCGCGATATGAACGGGATGATCAGCTCGCACTCGGCGCTGGCCCGCGAGCTCGCCCTGCGGCTCGGTCTGCCGGACGCCGTGCAGGAGGCGGTGGCCTGTTCGTACGAGCAGTGGGACGGACGCGGCTGGCCGGGAGAGCTCAAGGGCGAGGACGTGCCGCTGCCCTCCCGGCTCGCTCAGCTGTCCGAGTACGTCGAGGTGGCGCACCGGATCGGCGGGACCGGCGCGGCCACGGCGCTGGCCAGGCGTCGGGCGGGGACGCAGTTCGATCCCGGACTCGCGGCCGAGTTCTGCCGGGAGCCCGAGGAGATCGTGGGCGGACTGGACACGGCCCGTACCTGGGAGGCGGTGATCGGGGCCGAGCCCGCGCTCGGCGTGCGGCTCGGCGAGGAGGAGTTCGACGCGGCGCTGCTCGCGGTCGCCGACTTCGTGGATCTGAAGTCCCCGTACACGCTGGGCCATGGCCGTGCCGTGGCGGCGCTGGCCGAGGCGGCGGCGCTCGGGCTGCGGATGGATCCGGCCGAGGTGACGACGCTGCGCCGGGCCGGCCTGGTGCACGGCCTGGGCCGCCTCGGCGTCTCCAATGCGATCTGGGACAAACCGGGACCGCTGGGCGCCGGGGAGTGGGAACGGGTGCGGCTGCAGCCCTATCTGACGGAGCGGATGCTCCGGCAGTCCCCGGCGCTCGCCCCCCTGGGCGAGGTCGCCGTGCAGTACCGCGAACGGCTGGACGGCTCCGGCTACCCGCGCGGGCTCGCGGGCGGCGCGATCTCCTGGCCGAGCCGGATCCTGGGCGTCGCGGACGCGTACCAGTCGATGATCGAGCCGCGCCCCCACCGGGCGGCGCTCCAGGCGGCGGAGGCCGCCGCGCAGCTGCACGCCGAGGTCGCCGCCGGACGCCTGGACGGCGAGGCGGTCGCCGCGGTCCTCGCGGCCGCGGGGCACCGCACGGCGCGGCGCGGCGCGGGGCCCGCGGGCCTGACCACCCGCGAGATCGACGTACTGCGGCTGCTGGCCCGCGGCTGCTCCAGCAAGGAGATCGCCACACGGCTGGTGATCTCGCCCAAGACCGCGCGCAACCACATCGAGCACATCTACGCCAAGATCGGGACCTCGACCCGCGCCTCGGCCTGCCTCTTCGCGGTGCAGAACGGTCTGCTCTGAGAACGACGGCCCGCACCGGGAACAACGGCGCCGAAGATGAGGCATCCGCCCCATGTGCCGGGCACTGCACGGACCTAGCGTCGAGGCAGAACGTCGGACCGTGAATCGAGGCAGTCATGGGCATCAGAAGCACACTGTTCGCGGTGACCTACGACCGGATGATGGCCAAGGCCGAGCGGCAGGGCCTGGACGACCTGCGTCGGCGGGTGATCGCCGAGGCCGACGGCCGGGTGCTGGAGATCGGCGGCGGCACCGGGGCCAACCTCGCGCTCTACGGGGAGCGCGTCGAGTCGCTGACGGTCACCGAGCCCGAGCCGGCCATGGTGCGCCGGCTGGAACGGCACGTCGAGGAGCGGGCTCCGCGCACCACGGTGCTGCGGGCGCCCGCCGAGGACCTGCCCTTCGAGGACGACAGCTTCGACGTCGTCGTGTCGACGCTGGTGCTGTGCGGGGTGAGCGACCAGCAGCGGGCGCTGCGACAGCTTCGCCGGGTGCTGCGCCCCGGCGGGCGGCTGCTCTTCCTGGAGCACATGCGCTCGGACGACCCGAAGGCGGCGCGCCACCAGGACCGGATGAACTGGCTGAACCGGCTGGTGGTCTGCTGCGAGTGCAACCGTCCGACGCTCGACTCGATCCGGGCGGCCGGATTCGTCGTCGACCACGTCGAGCGGCAGGTCTTCCCCGCGGCTCCGTCCTTCGTGGGCCAGGCCGTGCTGGGCAGCGCCAGGCTCCCGGCCGCGACCCCGTCCGGTCCCGGCGCGGCCGGCGCCGTGCCGGAGACGGCTGCGGGCGGCTGAACGGGTCGTGCGGCTCAGGAGCGGCGGCGCGGCTTGCCGCGCTTCCGGGCGGCCTTCTTGGCGGTCGGCTTGCTCCGGCCGCCGCCCTGCCTTTGCCCGCCCTGCTGCGGGGCGGGCTTGCGGCCGGCCGGCTTCTTCACGGCGGTGTTCGCCGCCGCGGCCGCGGTGTTGCCGCGGGAGCTGTTGACGGTGCGGCCGCGGACCACACCGATGAACTCCTCCACCAGGTCGGTGGTCCGGTCCTCCAGCAAGGCCAGGGCGGCCTGGGACTGCGGTGCGTCGGCGAGCGGACGGTAGGTGAGGTCCATGCGGTGGTGCAGGGCACGGGTGTTTCAAACCCCCGCGTGGAGAACGGCCCATCTGGTGGTCCTGTCGGGGTAGCGGGATATTCCGTGTCGTTTGGAGAGGGTCGCGACGATGCCGGTCCCGCGACCGTTTTCGTTGTGTTCGGCGGGGTGGGGGCCGTCGGGCGACGGGCGTCGTTGAGGTACCGGCCCCGCGTCGGTGACCTCGATGCGGAGCGCGCGGCAGTCGCCGTCCTTTGGCATGGACAGCCGCAAAACTGCCGGTGGCAGTGCGTGGACGATCGCGTTGGTGGTCAGCTCGGAGATCATCAGGAGGGCGTCGTCGGCTGTCGGGGCGGGCACGCGCCACTGGGCGAGGACGGTGCGTGCCCGTCGGCGTACGGCCGAGACGGCCTCCGGGATGTGGGGCAGTGCGCAGACGTGCTCGGCCCGTGAGGGCGGGGCCGGATCGGCGTCAGGTGTGCTCGTGGCGGAGGCGCTCATCCTCGGCCACCTCCACTGGTCCTTGCTTCTCATGGCGGAAGCGGTGGCGGGTTCCGTGCCGCTGGTGGCGGTCGGGTTACTCGGCGGTGGCGAGGATCTGGGCCAACGCCGTGACGGCCTCTTCGGCGTCGTGGCCTTCGGCGCGGACGGTGACGGTGCTTCCGACCGTGGCACCCAGGCCCATGACGGCGAGGACGCCGGTCGGGTTGACCGTCCGGTCCTTGTACTCCAGTTGTATGGCACTGGTGAAGCCCGCTGCGGCGCGGGCGAGTTGGCCTGCGGGCCGGGCGTGGAGGTTGGCGGGCAGGACGACGGCCGTCTCGTGCGTGGACTCGGTCGTGGCGCTCGTGGTGGTCGTGGAGTCAGAGCTTGTGGACATGGCGGGCCTCCTTGGCGGCGTCGGCGACGGCCTTCAGGTCGGCGCCGGATGCGGCGGTGACGACGGCTGCGACTGCTCCTTCGACGAAGGGCGCGTCGACGATCAGCACGTCGGCGCGGGGATGGTCTTCCAGGACGGTGCGGGCGGTGAGGACGGAGCTACCGAGGTCGGGCAGGACGACGACGCCCTGACCGCGGTCGACGCTGCGGATGGCGTCGAGGACGAGGTCGTAGCTGGTGCCGATCCGGCCGTCGTCGGTGCCTCCGGCGGTGGCGAGGGGGACGGAGTCGGAGCCGATCTGCTCCACCAGCAGGCGAAGGCCCGCGGCGAGCTCGGCGCTGTGGGACACGAGTACGATGCCGACAGATGCGCTCATGAACAAGTACCGTAGATGTCGGAACGTTGTTCATCAATAGTGAACGAGGGAGAAGTTTTCGATGGTTCAGGCGGTGCAGCGGGCGGTGCAGATTCTGCGGGAGCTCGCGTCCACCGGTCCCCGGCTCGGAGTGACCGAGCTGGCCGACCGCCTGGGCGTGGCCAAGCCGACCGTGCATGCGCTGCTGCGCACGCTGGAGGTCGAAGGGCTGGTGGTGCAGGACCGGGACAGCTCGAAGTACCAGCTGGGCCCGCACCTGGTGCAGCTCGGCAACGCCTACCTGGACACCCAGGAGCTGCGGACCCGCTCGCTGACCTGGGCGGACCAGCTCGCGAACCGGACGAATGAGGCGGTCTGGGTGGCCGTGCTCACTGGCGACCACGTCCTGGTGGTGCACCATGCCTTCCGGCCTGAGGGGGCTGTGCAGATCCTCGAAGTGGGCGCCAGTATCCCGTGGAGCACGTGTGCCCTGGGCAAGGCCATCGTGGCCTTCCTTCCGGCCGGCGAGCGTGAGCGGCTGCTGGCGGGTGAGCAGGCGGTGCTCACCGGCGCCAGCATCACCGACCCGGAGGAACTGGCGGGTCAGTTGAAGGAGGTCCTGAGGACGGGTTACGCATTCGAGGACCAGGAGTCCGCCATCGGCGACGCGGGGATCGCCTCTCCCGTCTTCGACCGCTCCGGCGGGGTGGTCGGTGCTCTCGGCATTGTCGGCCCCGTCGAGCGACTGCTGGCTGAATCAGCACGTCAGGAGCTTGCGGTCGCTGTCCGGGAGACCGCCCGCAACCTCTCCCGCGACCTGGGCGCCCCCCGCGGGGCTGCCGCACGCGCCACCCTGACCTGACCTGACCTGACCGTGCAATTCCACGGCGGTCCGCCGCTTCCCCGTCCGCCCCTGATCCAGGCCCCTCGGCACGCCGCCGCGGGGCCTTCTTCGTGTCGATGGAACGGGAGTGTCTGCCGAACCTCTTGACAGGCCGGAAACGTGGCCTTAATTTCCGGAACAACGTTCATCGATGATGAACGGGTTGCCAGCCGGACGACTCAATCCGCCCGGCTTCCCCCTGAGCGGCCGCCAGGTTGCCCCGACCCTGATCAATCTGGCGGCCATCTCCCTTCACAGCCCGCTCCCCGCGGAGGAGGTGAGACGCCCAAGCCGCCGCTCGGCGCTGGGCGCCTTTCATGGAAGAAAACACCTATCCACAGAAGCTTGTGGCCGAGATGCTGGGTACCGCGATGCTGGTGTTCATCGGCGTCGGTTCGGTCCCCGCAACGCTCATCGTCAACGGCAAGGCCCCGTTCACCTTCGCCGACCTGGGCATGATCTCGCTGGCCTTCGCCACGGTCGTCATCGCGATGGTCTACGCGATCGGCCACATCTCCGGCTGCCAGATCAACCCGGCCATCACCCTCGCGCTCGCCGCGACGAAGAAGATGCCCTGGCGGGACGTTCCCGGCTACATAGCCGCCCAGGTCGTCGGCGCGATCCTGGGCACCCTGGCGATCGTCGGGGTGCTCGGCCACCAGGCCGTGACGGTCGGTCTGGGTATCGCCTCCTACGGCGGTCAGGTCAGTGCCGGCCAAGCCTCCTTCGCCGAAGCCGTCGGCACGGCCATCCTCGCTTTCGTCGTCTTCGGTGCCATCGACCGCCGCTCGGCCGGCGGCTTCGCCGGACTCGCCATCGGCCTGGCGGTGTTCGCCATCATCATGGTCGTCGGACCCGCCACCAGCTCCGCGATCAACCCCGCCCGTGTCGTCGGGCCCATGCTGGTCGGCCAGTTGTTCAACGGCACGGTCCACTGGAACCAGCTGCCCGTCTACCTGATCGCCGATGTCGTCGGCGCGGTCGCCGCCGGTTTCCTCTACGTCGCCCTGAACGCCCGCCGAGGCATCACCACCGTCACCGAGGCAACGACCGAGCCGGTCGCCGCCGCTGAAGGAGCCCTGTCATGAAGAAGCTGATCAACGCCCCTGAAGCGGTACTGGCCGAGGCGCTGTCCGGGATCGCCGCCGCCCACCCCGCACTGAAGGTCGACGCGGAGAACAAGGTGATCGCCCGCGCCTCGGCTACGAAGCCGGGCAAGGTCGCCCTCGTCTCCGGTGGCGGTTCGGGGCACGAGCCTCTGCACGGTGGCTTCGTGGGACGGGGCATGCTGGACGCGGCCTGCGCCGGTGAGGTGTTCACCTCGCCCGTGCCCGGTCAGATGGCGGCCGCGGCCCGGGCCGTGGACGGTGGCTCCGGGGTGCTGTTCGTCGTGAAGAACTACACCGGTGACGTGCTCAACTTCCAGATGGCCGCCGAGTTGGCCGCTGAGGACGGCATTACGGTGGAGACCGTCCTGGTCGACGACGACGTCGCCGTCCAGAACTCCACCTGGACCGCGGGGCGCCGCGGCACCGGTGCCACCGTCTTCGTCGAGAAGATCGCCGGAGCCCTCGCGGAGCAGGGCGGCAGCCTTACCCAGGTCGCCGAGATGGGCAAGCGGGTCAACGCCGCTTCGCGGTCCTTCGCTGTGGCGCTGACCGCCTGCACGGCCCCCGCCTCCGGCAAGCCCGGGTTCGACCTGCCCGAGGACGAGATGGAGGTCGGCGTCGGCATCCACGGCGAACCCGGACGGCGCCGGGAGAAGCTTCGCCCGGCCAGGGAGATCGTGGCGACCGCCCTGGACGCCATCCTCGGTGACCAGCCCCTCGACGCCGGTGACGAGACCATCGTCATGGTCAACGGCCTGGGCGGCACCCCGCTCATCGAGTTGTACGTGGTCTTCAACGAGGTTGCCGTCGCACTGGCGGACAAGGGCGTGGTCATCGCCCGCAACCTCGTCGGCAACTACGTGACCAGCCTGGACATGGCGGGTGTTTCTCTCACCGTGTGCAAGGCCGATGCCGACATGCTGTCCCTGTGGGACGCACCCGTGAACACCCCGGCGCTGCGCTGGGGCATCTGAACCGAGCCGGGGGCGGGGCCACGCGCGACGCGAGGGCCGGGGCCGGGGCCTTCCCGCTGTCCGCCCGCCCGGACCGCACCCCTCGCGTCTTCCCCCGCCCCCGGCTCACCCGACTTCCGACCAGCCCCGTACCGACACCGCCGATCAGCCCCGTACCGACCCCGAACGGAGATCCCGTGGACACCGACCTCGCCCGCACGTGGGTGCAGGCCATCGCAGCCGCTGTGGACCAGCACAAGGACCACCTCACCCAGCTCGACTCGGCCATCGGCGACGCCGACCACGGCACCAACATGCACCGCGGCTTCTCCGCCGCCGTCACGGCCCTGGCCGACTACGAGCCGGGCACCGTCGGGGCCGTACTGGTCAAGACCGGCACCACCCTCATCTCCACCGTCGGCGGCGCCTCCGGACCGCTCTACGGCGGAGCCTTCCGTGCCATCGGCAAGGCCCTGGACACCACCACCGCCGACGCACCACAGGTCGCCGCCGCGCTGGCGGCCGGCCTTGCGAGCATCGAGAAGCTCGGTGCGGCCGCACCTGGCGACAAGACCATGATCGACGCTTATGCCCCCGCGCTGGCCGCCTTCCGGCAACAGGCCGACGCCGGGGCCGACTTGGGCGCTGCGGCCGTGGCCGCCGCCGACGCCGCCGAGGAGGGCATGCGCGCCACCGCCCCGATGCAGGCCCGTAAGGGCCGTGCCTCCTACCTCGGTGCCCGCAGCATCGGTCACCAGGACCCGGGGGCCACCTCCACCGCCCTGGTCTTCCGCGCCCTCGCCGAGACGCTGGGCTCCCGCGCCGAGTCGCTGGGGGCCCGATGACCGACCGCCGCACCTACACCGGGTATGCCGCCGCACCCGGCATAGCCCTCGGCGTCGTCCACCGCACCGACCGGCCACTCACCAGAGCGGTGTTGCCCCACCGCGTCGGCGGCGATCCCACGCAACAGATCACGGACGCCTTCGACGCCGTCGCCGCCCGCCTGCTCGACCTGTCCACCTCGCTGCGCGAACAGGGCAAGGACGAACAGGCCGACATCATGGAGGTCAACAGCTACATCGCCCAGGACCAGGATCTGCGTGACCAGGCCGTCAAGAGGGCGAACGACGGCGAGCCGGTACCCGTCGCCGTCCGCCAGGCCATCGACACCTACGCCGGAACCATCGCCGCCCTGGACGACCCCACACTCGCCGAACGCGCCGCGGACGTCCGGCAGGTGGGCCGCCGCGTCCTGGCCCACCTCCACGGCGAGACCGGCCCCGCCCCCGACCAGCCGCTTGTCCTGATCGCCCACGAGATCGGCGCCGCCGACCTGCTGGAACCCGGCCTGACGGTGACAGCCGCCATCTCCGTGACCGGCGGCCCGAACTCCCACGCCGCCATTGTCGCCCGCTCGCAGGGCATCCCCTTCCTCCTGGCCGTCGATCCCCAGCTCCTCGAACTGCCGGACGGGCAGGAGATCCTGCTCGACGCGGATCTCGGCAACGCGGTCGCCCACCCTGACGACGAGGAGCGCACCAGGGCCCTGCACGTCATGGAGACCGCCCGAGCGCGCAGGCTCGCCCTCGCCGAAGAGCGGCACCTGCCCGCCGAGACACTCGACCGGCACTGCATCGTGCTGCGGGCCAACGTGGCCACCCCGGCCGAGGCGCGCGCGGCCGTGACCACGGGCGCCGAAGGTGTCGGCCTGCTCCGCACCGAGTTGCCCTTCCTCAACCATCCCGCCTGGCCGACCCGCGAACAGCACGCGGCAACCCTCGTCCCCGTCCTGCGCGCTCTGGCCGGGCAGGTGGTCACGGCGCGCACGCTCGACTTCGCCGATGACAAACTGCCGCCGTTCCTCGCCCGCCTCCAGGGCGCGCGGATCGGCCGCGGTCTCCCTCTGATGCTTGCCCAACCGCACGCCTTCGCCGACCAGTTCCGCAGCCTGCTCGGCGCCGGAGCCGACACCGACCTGCGCATCATGATCCCCATGGTCGCGAGCGTCGACGAACTAAGCGCCTGCCGCCGCCTTCTTGAGGAAGCGGCCACCGAAGCCGGCGTACCGGTGCCACCTCTGGGCATCATGGTGGAACTCCCCGAAGCGGTCGCCGCCGCCGACGACCTTGCCCGTGAAGCCTCCTTCTTCTCCATCGGCAGCAACGACCTCACCTGCCAGATCCTGGGCCTGGACCGGCGCGACCCCACCGCCACCCCCGCCATGGCGGCACACCCCGCCGTACTCGACGCCATCGCCCGCGTCGTCACCGCCGCCCACCGCCACGACCGTCAGGTCTCCGTCTGCGGTGACGCCGCGGCACACCCCCTCGTGACCCCCCTCCTCATCGGCCTCGGCTGCGACAGCCTCTCGGTCGGTCCCGCCGCGCTCGACGAGATCCGGGCCCGCATCCGACGACTCCGCCACGACACCTGCGCCTCCCTCGCCGCCGTCGCCCTGACCCGCGAAACACCTGAAGAGGTATGGCGACTCGTCGAGCAGTGCGGCCGGCCCTCGCTGCCCTGAGAAGAAGGCGCCTGAACCATGAAGAAACTCATCAACTCGCCCGATGAGGTACTTACCGATGCCCTCGTCGGTGTGGCCGCCGCGCACCCCTCGCTGACGGTCAACCCGTCCGACCGCTACATCGCCCGCGCGGGCGGGCCGACCCCGGGGAAGGTCGGTCTGGTGTCTGGCGGCGGATCCGGGCACGAACCGCTGCACGGCGGGTTCGTCGGATACGGAATGCTCGATGCGGCCTGTCCTGGTGAGGTGTTCACCTCTCCTGTGCCGGACCAGATCCTCGCCGCCACGCGGGCCGTTGACAGCGGGGCCGGGGTCCTGCACATCGTGAAGAACTACACCGGCGACGTGCTGAACTTCCAGATGGCCGCCGACTTGGCCGCCGACGACGGCGTGCGGGTGGAGGGCGTCGTGGTCAACGACGACGTCGCCGTGGAGAACAGCACATGGACGGCGGGCCGACGGGGCACCGGGGCGACCGTGTTCGTGGAGAAGATCGCCGGTGCGGCTGCCGAGTTCGGCGCGGATCTGGGCACGACGGCGGCTTTGGGACAGGAGGTCAACGACCGGTCCCGTTCCTTCGGGGTGGCGCTCACGCCCTGCACGGTCCCCGCCTCGGGCAAACCTGGTTTCCAACTGGGCGAGGACGAGGTCGAGCTGGGCGTCGGCATCCACGGCGAGCCCGGTCGCGCCCGCGGAAGGCTCACCTCCGCCAGGGAGATCGTCGGTGTCGCCTTGGACGCCATCCACGCCGACATGCCGCTCTCGGGCGACGTGCTCGTGATGGTCAACGGCCTGGGCGGCACCCCGCTGATCGAGCTGTACGTGGTGTACGCCGCGGTCGCCGAGTGGCTCGCCGGCCACGGCGTGTGGATCACCCGCAACCTGGTCGGCAACTACGTCACCAGCCTGGAGATGGCCGGTTGCACGATCACGGTGTGCCGGCTCACGCCACAGCTCACCCAGCTGTGGGATGCCCCGGTCGTGACCCCCGCGCTGCGCTGGGGACGCTGAGCGGCCGAGGCCATCGACGCCAGACCGTACGAGACCGTACAAGATCGTACGAGGGAGAGGGACGACGATGGACGCAAGCATGTTCCGGGCCTGGATCCATGAGGCCGCCCGATCGGTGACCGAGAACGCCGATCATCTGACCCGCCTCGACTCCGCTGTCGGTGACGCCGACCACGGCATCAACATGCGCCGTGGCCTGCAGGCAGCGGTGGTGATGCTGGACGAAACCAACCCGTCAACCCCCGGCGCGGTGCTCGCCGCCGTCGGCCGGGCACTGATCAGCAAGACCGGCGGTGCCTCAGGACCGCTGTACGGCACCGGGTTCCGGCAGGCCGCGCGAACCCTGGGCGACGAACCCGACGTCTCCGCCGCACAACTCGGTGCGGGGTTGGCGGCTGCCCTCACCGGCATCCAGCGGATCGGCGCGGCACTCGAGGGCGACAAGACGATGATCGACGCCCTCAGCCCGGCCGTGACCGCCTACCAGGCCGTCATCGATACCGGTGGCGACCTGGCCAACGCCACCCGCGCGGCGTCCGACGCGGCCGTACGGGGCCTGAAGCAGACCGCTGACATGCAGGCCCGGAAGGGCCGCGCGAGCTACCTCGGCGCCCGCACCATCGGTCACGAGGACCCCGGCGCGGCGTCGACCGTCCTCATTCTGTCCGCCCTCGCGACCGTCTGCTCGGCGGGCGAGCGGCGTGCGGAGGGTCATCAGTAAGCCCTGCACGTTTGGTTGGCCCGTGGCGGCGAGGACGGCCTCGCTGCCGGCACAGACACGGCAAACCTCACCGTCGATGCCAGGCCCCACCCCGCCGGGCACAGACGACGGACGACTGAGCCCCGGTACTGAGCGGATCGCCACAGCGACCGCCGAGGACGAAATCGTCGCGATCTCGAACAGTTCCGAGACCGACACGTAGTTCGCGTCCGCAAGGACCTGTCGGCGGACGCACGAGGCGATGCCCTCATTGATCGACGTCACGTTCAGCACGACACGACACGACACGACACGACACGACAAGCGCACTGCGCGATGAGCGGAGCGCCCGCGACGCGCGGACGCGCCCTGAATCGCGCACGTTCAAGGGCGGGGAGAAGGTGCGAGGACAAGTGCGAGGACAAGTGCAAGGACAAGTGCAAGGACAACGGGGCGGCAACCAGAGGCGGTTCACCCCGAGTAACTGGAGCGTGCGTACCCAACTGCTGGCCGTGGTGGTCATCCCGATCGTCACCGCGCTCGTATTGGGCGGCCTGCGGGTCGGATCCGCCGCACAGAACGCACAGGACGCCGACAACGCCCGCCAACTCGTCCGTGTCGTCGACAAGGGCACGGCGCTGTTGCAGAAGATCGAGGACGAACGCGATCTCACCGCCCTCTACGTCGCTGCAGGCCGTACGGGCGACACGAGCCGAATCGACACACAGCACTCGAAGACAGACGCGGCGCTGGCCCAGGTCCGTGCGGAGACCGCTCATGTCCACGGAACGACGAATTCGGTCCTGGCCACCCAGCTCGCGGTGCTCGACGCCTTCGGTCCCAAGGTGGCGTCACTGCGCCACACGGTGACCCGGTCGACGATGCGCTGGCCGACCGTGGTCGACGTATACACAGCCTTGATCACTCAGCTCACGCACGCCCTTGACCTTCTCGCACCGGATATCGCGGGCCACGTCCTTGTCATCAGGGTTGGCACACTCGAGACCTTCGCCCAGGCCACGGAGAAAGCGTCTCAGCAACGCGCACTGCTCGGCGGCGTACTGGCCGAGGAACACTTCGATGCGAACGAGGCCCAGAGTCTGGCCCTTGCCGCCCGGCAGCAACAGGCATTGACCGACCAGTTCCTGTCCAGTGCGCCGGCCGCCCAGCGCCAGTTCTACGAGCACACCGTCACCGGAAGAGACGTCGACAAGGCCGACACGCTCCAGAAGCAGACACTCGCCCTCCAGGGCACCAGCCGCCCCAGCCTCGACGCCGACACGTGGTTCGACACCATGACGAGCAAGCTGGACCTGATGCGACGGGTCGAGCAGAGCCTCGTCGGATCTGCCGAGGACGAGATCTCGCACGAGCAGCGCCAGGCCGAACGCTCACTGCTCACAGCCTCCCTCGTCGAGCTGTTGATCCTCCTGCTCGTGCTCGCTGTGACGCACGTCCTGGTCCAGTCGATCGTCGGCCCGCTGCACACCCTGCGTGCCTCCACCCTCGATATCGCACAACGCCGCCTGCCCGAGGTGGTCCGGTTGCTGCGGGAGTCCAGCGGCGCGCACCTGAAGCCCATCGAGGTCGAATCCACGGCCGTCGACTCGACCGACGAGATCGGTCGTGTCGCCCGCGCGTTCGACGACGTCCATCGCGACTCCGTACGGCTGGCGTCCGAACAGGCGCAACTGCGTGGCCGCATCAACACGATGTTCGTCAACCTCTCGCAGAGAGGCCAGAGCCTCGTGGAACGGCAGCTGAAGCTGATCGACCACCTGGAGAACCGCGAACAGGACCCCGACCTGCTCGCCAGCCTCTTCAAGCTCGACCACCTGGCCACCCGCATGCGCCGCAATGAGGAGAACCTCCTCGTCCTCGCGGGTGAGAAGGCGGGCCGCCGCTGGAGCGCTCCGGTCCGGCTCGTGGACGTCCTCCGGGCCGCCATCAGCGAGATCGAGCAGTACCAGCGAGTGCAACTGCGCGGACTGGTCACTGCCGACGTCGACGGCCGGGCGGTGAACGACGTCGTTCATCTCATCGCGGAGCTGCTGGAGAACGCGACCACGTTCTCCTCGCCGGACACCGAGGTGCTCGTCACGTGCCTGCTGCTGTCCGGCGGTGGAGCGAAGGTCGAGATCCAGGACAGCGGCATCGGCATGTCCACCGAGGACCTCGCGGAGGCCAACGAGAGGCTCCTGAACCCGCCGGTCGTCGACGTCGCGGTGGCGCGGCGCATGGGCATGTTCGTCGTCGGCCGGCTCTCCGGCCGCCACGACATCCGCGTCCAGCTCCGCGGGTCATCGCCCCACGGCGTCACAGCAGTGGTCATGCTGCCCCAGAAACTGGTCCGGGAACACGAAGATCACATGGATCCTCCGGGCCTGTCAGCCAGGTACAACGCGCAAGGACGCCTCACCGGCTGGCGCAACTACGACACGGTCGAGCAACTCGACGAGAGCGCGTCGGCCAGCCGTGTACACCGAACACACCGTCATGGCGCCCGCTCGGCCGGCAACGGGTAAGTGTCGTCGGCTGTGGAGCATGGGCGGCTGCTGCCCTCCGGATCGGAGCGTCGACGCCGGGGCGGTGGCTCATTCACCTCATGACGCCACTCTGTCCGCTCACGCATACGGCCCCGGACGAGGAGTCCTAGGCCGAACGGAGCGCCTTCCTGGGGGAGAAACCCCAGGTCAGCGGCGCAATATGATGTGCCCCGGCAGGATTCGAACCTGCGACAACCGCCTAGGAGCGGGATCTCCCAGATCGTCCTTCCCAGTCGGGGAGAACCACCGGTGGAGGCGGAGTGCCCCTACCGCTCCCCCTGACGATCAACTGCAGCCCGTCTATGCCGACTTGAGGGCAGCCTGGCAAGCTCGTGATCAAAAAGGGCGAGGCCCGAAGACCCCGCCCGCTACCAGCGAAACCCCAGCTCAGGGCCACACAAGGCAATAAGGCTGATGCCCCGCCTCATGCAACCGATGGCTGAAGTCCTGCCACTCGTGCAGCAGTTGGTACACATTGAACGCATCCCGCGGCCCCCCGCGGTCCGGCACCGTCGACCAGATGAACGCCGCCGCGCCCACCGCCTCCTCGCCTATGCCGCGCAGCGGGTCGACGACCGTCATGGGGAGTTTGACCACGGCGTAGTCGGGGTGCAGGACGACCAGTTCGAGGGGCGGGACCTTGTGGAGGGGGACGCCTTCGATGCCCGTGAGGACCATGGCCGCCATCGTCTCGGGCTTGATCTTGGTGAACATGCCGTTCATGCCGAGCTCGTCGCCGCCGAGTTCCTCGGGGCGCATCGAGATCGGGACGCGGGCCGCGGTCGCGCCGTCCGGCGCGCCGAAGTACTTGTACGTCACCCCCACCCGACCACCATTCCTGCTCCCCGCCCGGAGCGCGTCGCCCCGGCGGTCGGTCCGCCGGTCGAGCTGCTCGGGCTCGCTCGGTGCACCCTGTCCCTGACGTGCCTCGGTAGCTTCCTCCGCCTCGCGTCGGTGCCTTCCTCGATGGGCACGTCGAGGACCCAGGTCATCAGTCCCCTCGCCCAGTCCGCCACCGCGATGCATATCTCCACCCGACTGCTTTTCTAGGACGCGTGGCCCCCGCCGCGCAACCCGATCATCGTGTCAGTGACCTCCCCCACGGCCGCCCGCCGAAACGTGCGTTGAAACACCTGTCCGCAGGATCTTCGCAGCCTCTGAACAAGCCTCCGTACACCTCGTCGTACACCTGGCCGCGCACCCGGTCGTAGATCCGTCCGTACACCTATACGTACGCCAGGCCGTATGAGCTGTGTGTGTCAGGTCCCAGTTTCCAGGACCCAGTTTCGCAGATCGTGCCGGGCGGTGGCTGTCTCTCGGGTCAGCAGCAGCGCCCGCTGCCGCCCGTGCCCCCTGGCCTACCCTGAGGAGGTCACTGGCAACCGGAGCCCGAGAAGTCGGAGAAGGTCGGAGAAGTCGCAGGTCATGAGCGAACTGCCTTATTCATACGAAGCGCCTGTCTCGCAGGCCCTATTCGACCGTGCCTCGGCCGTCACGCCCGGCGGCGTGAACTCCCCGGTGCGCGCGTTCCGGGCCGTGGGCGGTACGCCCCGGTTCATGGTGTCCGGTACCGGTCCGTATCTGACGGATGCGGACGGGCGGGAGTACGTCGACCTGGTGTGTTCCTGGGGGCCCATGATCCTCGGGCACTCCCACCCGGAGGTCATCGCCGCAGTTCAGGACGCCGTCTCGCGCGGTACCTCCTTCGGTACGCCCGGTGAGGGCGAGGTCGCGCTCGCGGAGGAGATCGTCGAGCGGGTCGGGTCCGTGGACCAGGTGCGGCTCGTCAGCAGCGGTACCGAGGCCACCATGAGTGCGATCCGGCTGGCCCGCGGGTTCACCCGCCGCACCAAGGTGATCAAGTTCGCCGGGTGTTACCACGGTCACGTCGACTCGCTGCTCGCCGCCGCCGGGTCCGGGGTCGCCACGTTCGCCCTGCCCGACACTCCCGGCGTCACGGGCGCCCAGGCCGGCGACACCATCGTGCTGCCGTACAACGACCTGGAGGCCGTGCACGAGGCCTTCCACCGGCACCCCGGTGAGATCGCCTGCGTGATCACCGAGGCCTCGCCCGGGAACATGGGTGTCGTGCCGCCCCGGCCCGGGTTCAACCAGGGGCTCAAGGACGCCTGCTCCAAGAACGGTGCCCTGTTCATCTCCGACGAGGTCATGACCGGGTTCAGGACCAGTCGTGCGGGGTGGTTCGGGATCGACGGGGTCACGCCGGATCTCATGACCTTCGGGAAGGTCATGGGGGGTGGCTTCCCCGCCGCCGCCTTCGGCGGGCGGGCCGACGTCATGGCGCATCTCGCGCCCGCCGGGCCCGTCTACCAGGCCGGCACCCTGTCCGGGAACCCGGTCGCCACCGCGGCGGGCCTCGCCCAGCTGCGCCTCCTCGACGACGCGGCGTACGACAAGGTCAACGCCGTGTCGGAGAGCATTCAGGGGCTCGTGACCGAGTCCCTGAGCAAGGAAGGCGTCGCGCACCGGCTGCAGCGCGCCTCCAACATGTTCTCCGTCTTCTTCACGGATCGGGAGGTCCGCGACTACGAGGACGCCAAGAAGCAGGAGTCCTTCCGCTTCACCGCGTTCTTCCACTCGATGCTGGCGCAGGGCGTCTATCTGCCGCCCTCGTCCTTCGAGTCCTGGTTCGTGTCCACGGCCCACGACGAACAGGCCGTACAGCGCATCGCCGACGCCCTTCCGGCGGCGGCCCGAGCGGCGGCGGAGGCAACCGCGTGAGCGAGAACACCAACGGCGACATCACCGTCGTCCACGTCATGCGGCACGGTGAGGTCGCCAACCCGGACGGGGTCCTGTACGGGCGGCTGCCCGGCTACCGGCTGTCCGAGCTGGGGCGGCAGATGGCCGACCGGGTCGCCGAGCACCTCGCCCCCCGCGACATCACCTACGTCTGCGCCTCCCCGCTGGAGCGGGCCCAGGAGACGGCCACCCCGATCGCCAAGGCACACGGGCTCGGCCTCGCCAGCGACGAGCGGCTCATCGAGGCCGACAACGTCTTCCAGGGCAAGACCTTCGGGGTCGGGGACGGCGCGCTGAGGAAGCCGGGCAACTGGAAGCACCTCGTCAACCCGTTCAAGCCGTCGTGGGGCGAGCCGTACGTCGACATCGTCGTACGGATGATGCAGGCGCTGGACTCCGCCAAGGACCAGGCGCGGGGGCACGAGGCCGTCCTCGTCAGTCACCAGCTGCCGATCTGGATCGTGCGGTCCTACGTCGAGAAGCGGCGGCTGTGGCACGACCCGCGCAAGCGGCAGTGCACGCTTGCCTCGCTGACGTCCTTCACGTATCAGGGCGACAAGCTGGTGGCCGTCGGCTACAGCGAGCCGGCCCGCGATCTCGTCCCCGTCCATCTCCTCGCGGGCGCCAAGCCGGCGAAGGGGAAGACCAAGGCCTTCGGCGCCTGAGGCTCCCTTTGGGGAAGTCATGGGGCGCCATTGGGGGATGGGGAATCCCCTTTGGGATTCCATGACACGTTCGTGACAATTGTTGCCAGATCAGCGTGATCGTGAGGAACCACCCCCTTCGTCATGTCCTCTGAATGGGTGACCACCACAGCACATGACGATCGGGGTTGGAATGAGTGCTCTCACTCGAAGGGGAATGCTCGGGCTCGGCGCGGGCGCCGCGGCCGCCGTCGGACTCTCCGGATGCGGCACCCTCACGCCGTCAGACGGGTCGACCCATGGTTCAGGTTCCAAGGGCGGTGCATCCGGCAAACCGTCGCACCCCGCGCGCCCCATCGGCGACGGCTCGACCTCCTTCACCGGCAAGCAGCCCCACCAGCCCGCGAAGCCCGAGCCGTTGGAGCCGGGGCAGACCCCGCCGCAGTTCGTGATCTTCTCCTGGGACGGGGCGGGCGAGGTCGGCAACGGGCTCTTCCCGCGCTTCCTCGACCTCGCCAAGCAGCACCAGGCGTCCATGACCTTCTTCCTCTCCGGGCTGTATCTGCTGCCCGAGTCGAAGAAGCGCCTCTACAACCCGCCGAACAACCCGCGCGGGGCCTCCGACATCGGCTACCTCACCGACGAGCACGTCAAGGCCACCCTCACCAACGTCAACCGCGCCTGGCTCGAAGGGCACGAGATAGGCACCCACTTCAACGGCCACTTCTGCTCCGGCTACGGCACCGTCGGCAACTGGACGCCCGCGCAGTGGAGGAGCGAGATAGCGCAGGCCAAGGCCTTTGTGAAGGAGTGGCGGACCAACACCGGCTGGACCGACATGCCGTCCCTGCCCTTCGACTACGACAAGGAGCTCGTCGGCGGCCGCACGCCCTGTCTGCTCGGCCAGAACAACCTGCTGCCCACCGCCAAGAAGCTCGGCTGGCGCTACGACGCCTCCTCGCCCGGCGGCCGCCAGGTCTGGCCCGAGAAGAAGCACGGGCTCTGGGACCTGCCGCTGCAGCAGATCCCGTTCCCCGGGCGCAGCTTCGAGGTCCTGTCGATGGACTACAACATGCTCGCCAACCAGTCGGTCAACTCGACCAAGGCACCGGCCTACAACTACCCGGGGTGGCGCACCCAGGCCTCGAAGGCCTACATAGCAGGCTTCCAGCGGGCATACGAGACAAACCGCGCACCCTTCTTCATAGGCAACCACTTCGAGCACTGGAACGGCGGCATCTACATGGACGCCGTCGAGGAGGCGTTCAAGCACATCGCGCAGGAGAAGGAGAAGGGCGCGGACGTACGCCTCGTCTCGTTCCGGCAGTTCGTCGACTGGATGGACGTGCAGAAGCCGGAGGTGCTCGCCAAGCTGCGGACGCTGGAAGTCGGCCGGGCGCCGGTGGGCGGCTGGAAGACGTTCCTCAAGGAGACGCCGACCTCCTCTTCCTCGCCCACCGGACAGGCTGCCTGAAATGCGGGTTTCTCCCCGCAAGGGGGGTGCGCACGACCCCGGGAACGGGCATGCGAAACTTTTCACATGAGTGCCGCCAGCCGCGCCCCCGTGCGCCCGAACCGCGCACGTCGCCGAGCCGTCCTGACCACCGCCGGTGCCGCGGTCGCCACGCTGCTGATGTCCGCCTGCTCGTCCGGAGGGACCTCCGGCGGGGGCGGTGACACCAACTTCGTCTTGGGCAAGGACGGCATCTCCACCGCGAAGAAGGGGGAGCGGGCCGAGGCGCCCGACCTGTCCGGCAAGACGGTCAACGGGGGACAGCTCGACGTCGCCGCCTACAAGGGCAAGGTCGTCGTCCTGAACGTATGGGGCTCCTGGTGTGCCCCCTGCCGTGCCGAGGCACCCAACTTCGAGAAGGTCTACCAGGACCTCAAGGCCAAGGGCGTCCAGTTCGTCGGCATCAACACCCGCGACACCAGCACCCAGAACGCGGTCGCCTTCGAGAAGCAGCAGGGCATCACCTACCAGAGCCTGTACGACCCCACGGGCAAGCTGATGCTCCGCTTCAAGAGGGGCACGCTCAACCCGCAGGCGGTCCCCTCCACGCTCGTCCTCGACCGGGAGGGCAGGATCGCCGCCCGCTCGCTGGCCGCGCTCAGCGAGGACAAGCTGCGCAAGATGATCGCCCCGGTCCTCGCGGAGAAGTGACGTGACCTCAGTCACCACGCTCGCTGCGGCGGACGTCAACGACACGGTGCTCAACGGCGCCCTGCTGCTCGCCCTGCCCATCGCGATCCTCGGCGGACTCGTCTCCTTCTTCTCCCCGTGCGTCCTGCCGCTCGTCCCCGGCTATCTGTCGTACGTCACCGGGGTCGCCGGCACCGACCTGGCCGAGGCCCGGCGCGGGCGGATGGTCGCCGGGGCCTCCCTCTTCGTGCTCGGCTTCACCGCCGTCTTCGTCTCCGGCGGGGCCCTGTTCGGTTCCTTCGGGTACACCCTCCAGGAGCACAAGGGCGTCCTCACGAAGGTGCTGGGCGTGCTCATGATCCTCATGGGCGTCTTCTTCATGGGCCTGATGCCCTGGATGACCCAGCGGGAGTTCCGGTTCCACAAGAGGCCCGTGGCAGGGCTCGTCGGCGCCCCGCTGCTCGGCGCTCTGTTCGGCATCGGCTGGACCCCCTGCATCGGCCCCACCCTCGGCTCCGTGCTGACCCTGTCCGCCCAGCAGTCCAGCGCGGGCCGGGGCGCCATACTGACGGTCGCCTACTGCCTCGGTCTCGGCGTACCGTTCGTGCTCGCCGCGGTCGCCTTCCGCAAGGCGCTCGGCGTCTTCGGCTGGGTCAAGCGCCACTATGTCTGGGTGATGCGGATCGGCGGCACGATGATGATCGTGACCGGTCTGCTGCTGCTCACCGGCGTCTGGGACCAACTCGTGCAGGACATGCAGTCCTGGTCCGCCGGCTTCACTGTGGGGATCTGATCGATGAGCAAGACCACCGCCACCGGTACGCCCCCCGAGCGGGCCGACGACCCGGACCTCGGCGCCGCCGGCTCCCAGCTCTCCACCGCGCCCCGGGAGGAACTGGCGAACCTGCCCGCCCTGGGCGTCATCGGCTGGGCCCGCTGGTTCTGGCGGCAGCTCACCTCCATGCGGGTCGCGCTGCTGCTGCTCCTGCTCCTCTCGCTCGGCGCGATCCCCGGCTCGCTGATCCCGCAGTCCGGCATCGACGAGACGAAGGTCGCCGACTTCCGCAAGGCGCACAGCTTCCTGGCGCCGGTCTACGACAAGCTCGGCCTCTTCCACGTCTACAGCTCGGTGTGGTTCTCCGCGATCTACATCCTGCTGTTCGTCTCCCTCATCGGCTGCATCATCCCGCGCACCTGGCAGTTCATCGGCCAACTTCGCGGCCGCCCCCCGGGCGCCCCCAAGCGCCTGACCCGGCTGCCCGCCTACACCACCTGGCGCACCGAGACCGAGCCCGAGCAGGTCCGCGAGGCCGCCCTCGCCCTCCTCAAGAAGCGCCGCTTCCGCGCGCACCTCGCCGGTGACGCCGTCGCCGCCGAGAAGGGCTATCTGCGCGAGATCGGCAACCTCGCCTTCCACATCGCGCTGATCGTGCTGCTGACCGCCTTCGCCTGGGGGCAGCTCTTCAAGTCCGAGGGCAACAAGCTCGTCGTCGAGGGCGACGGCTTCTCCAACACCCTCAGCCAGTACGACGACTTCAAGTCCGGCAACCTCTTCAGCAGCGACGACCTGGTGCCGTTCAGCTTCAACCTGGACAAGTTCACCGGCACCTACGAGACGAGCGGCCCCAACCGGGGCACCCCGCGCACCTACCAGGCCGCCCTCACCTACAGCCAGGGCGCCTACGGCAAGGACAAGAAGGACCTCGTCAAGGTCAACGAGCCGCTGGAGATCGGCAACGCCAAGGTCTACCTCACCGCCCACGGCTACGCTCCCCTCATCACGGTCCGCGACGGCAGGGGCAGGGTCGTCTACCGTGACGCCGTACCGCTCCTCCCGCTCGACTCCAACGTCACCTCCACCGGGGTGGTCAAGGTCCTCGACGGGTACAAGAACGCCAAGGGCGTCAGCGAACAGCTGGGCATCTCGGCCTTCTTCCTGCCGACGTACACCAAGGGCAGCGAGACGGCCTCCACGTTCCCCGCGCTGCAGAACCCGGTTCTGAACCTGACGCCGTACCACGGCGACCTCGGCGTCGACTCCGGTATCCCGCAGAGCGTGTACCAGCTCGACAAGTCGCATGTGAAGGAGTTCAAGGACTCCAAGGGCGCCCAGCTCAGGGACAACCTGAAGCCGGGCCAGACCATGCAGCTCCCGAACGGTGCCGGCACGGTCACCTACGAGTCCACCAAGGAGTGGGCGAACTTCCAGGTCGTCCAGCAGCCCGGCACCGACTGGGCACTCGGCGGCGCACTCGTCGCCATCTTCGGCCTCGCCGGCTCCCTGTTCATCCAGCGCCGCAGGGTGTGGGTCCGGGCCGTCAAGGGGGCCGACGGCGTGACGGTCGTGGAGATGGCCGGCCTCGGCCGCAGCGAGTCCGCCAAGGTGCCCGAGGAACTCGGCGACCTCGCCGGGATCCTGTACGACGGGGCGCCGGGCGCGCCCGAGCCCGATGACGACACAGACGACCACTCCGACGCCGAACCCGACGCCGGCTCCTCAGACCAAGACGACACCACCACCCCCGACACCGAAGTCGTACCTGCCGAAGGGGCTGAGAAGTGACTCTCGCCGCCGGAACCGAGTTGGCCACGGCCACCAACGAACACCTCGCGAACATCAGCAACACGCTGATCTACTCCGCGATGGCCGTCTACACCCTGGCCTTCTTCACCTACATCGCGGAATGGATTTTCGGCAGCCGCAGCAAGATCGCCCGCACTGCCAACGCGCTCACCGCCGGCAAGGCGGCGGCGAAGGCACCCGTGGTCACCGTGAACAAGGCCGGCGGCACCGCCGTACTGGAGCGGCCCAAGGTCGTCGTACGGGCCTCGGCCGGTGCGCGGGACGTGCCCGACGGGCCCGGCGCGCACGGCGGGGACGAGCAGGGCGACCTCTACGGGCGTATCGCCATCTCGCTCACCGTGCTCGCCTTCCTCATCCACCTCGGTGGTGTGGTCGCCCGCGCGGCCTCGGTGGAGCGGGCGCCGTGGGGCAACATGTACGAGTTCAACATCACCTTCTCCACCGTCGCCGTCGGCGTGTACCTCACGCTGCTCGCGCTGAAGAAGAACATCCGCTGGCTCGGGCTGTTCCTGATCACCACGGTCCTCCTCGACCTCGGCATCGCCGTCACTGTCTTGTACACCGCCAGTGACCAGTTGGTTCCCGCCCTGCACTCGTACTGGCTCTACATCCACGTGTCCACCGCCATCCTGTGCGGCGCGGTCTTCTACGTGGGCGCCGTCGGCACGCTCCTGTACCTCTTCAAGGACTCGTACGAGACCAAGCTGGAGAACGGCGGCACCCCCGGCCGCTTCGCGACGTCCTTCCTGGAGCGCCTGCCCGCCTCGTCCTCCCTGGACAAGTTCTCGTACCGCATCAACGCGGCCGTCTTCCCACTGTGGACGTTCACGATCATCGCGGGCGCGATCTGGGCCGAGTCGGCCTGGGGCCGCTACTGGGGCTGGGACCCGAAGGAGACCTGGGCGTTCATCACCTGGGTCGCCTACGCCTGCTACCTGCACGCCCGCGCCACCGCCGGCTGGAAGGGCCGCAAGGCCGCCTATCTGGCGCTGATCGCCTTCGGCTGCTGGCTCTTCAACTACTACGGAGTCAACATCTTCGTCTCCGGCAAGCACTCGTACGCGGGCGTCTGAGGTACCGAGGGCCGACACTGGTGTCATGAGCGGTTCCATCGCACAGGGCACCAGTCAGACCCACGGGAACACGCACATGCTCCACTTCCTGGTGCGGGTTCCCCGGCGCATGGAGGACGTCTGGCCCGCGGTGGCCACCCCGGAGGGGCTCGCGGAGTGGTTCACCGCCGCAGACGTCCTCGAACCCCGGCTCGGCGGCGCGGTCACCCTGCGTGACCTGGGCAGCGGTCGGGTCACCGCGTGGGACGTGGACCGGGTCGCCGAGTACACGCTGGACGACGGCGGCCGGGTCCGCTTCCACCTGGAGCGGGACGGCGACGAAGGCACGGCCCTCCGCTTCACCCATGAGTACCGGGGCGACGCGGCGTCGGCGCCCGGCTGGCGGGCCCGCTTCGAGAAACTGGTCAGCCGACGGTGATCGAGTCCAGCTTCTCCCGCAGATAGACGTGCGAGTCGACGGGCCCGTACGCCACCCGCCCCACCGGGGCCGGCACCGACTCCACGATCGTTCCCGGCGTGCACTCGCCGAAGTACACGAGCGACATCAGCTCCTCGGCGGGCGCGTCCGCGGGCGGCGGCAGCACCCGGTGCCGCCCCGACCGCCATCTGTCACCGGTCCAACGGGCCATCAGATCCCCGACGTTGATGGTGAGGGCCGCCGGATCGAAGGGCGCGTCCTGCCAGCCGCCCTCGTCCGTCCAGACCTGCAGCCCGCCCTTCCCCGCCTGCCGGTCCAGGATCGTGACCGTACCGAAGTCGGTGTGCGGGCCGATCCGGAACTGGCCCGGCTGCGGCTCCCCGACGACCTCGGTGCCCGGGTACCAGTTGATGTTGAAGCCGTACGTCGGATGGTCCATGTGCCGGGAGAAGAAGTCCGGTTCCAGGCCGAGCGCCTCGCCGAGCAGGGAGAGGAGCTGCTTCTCCAGCTCACCCATCCGTTCCAGGTACTGCTCGCACAGCGCCCGGAGTTCCGGCACTTCCCGTGGCCACACGTTGGGCGCGTACCACTCCGCGTTGACGACGGGGTCCTCGAAGGGCTCGTGCGTCGCGAACGTCAGCGACTCCTTCAGGTCCGGCGGGGTCTGCGTACCCTCCGAGTAGCCGTTGGCCTCGGCGCCCGGGCCGAGCCAGCCGCGGCCCCCCACCTTCGCCGCGTACGGCTGCTTGGTGCCGGCGGGAAGCCGGAAGAACGCACGAGCCGCCTCCCGGATCGCGGACCGCAGCACCGGATCCACCCCGTGCCCGGTGACCAGCAGGAATCCGGCGGTCTGCAGGGCCTCGTCTACGGTGCGGGCGATGGCGGCGCGGGCGTCCTCGCCGCCATCGAGCCAGGGCCGCAGATCGATGGTCGGAATACGCGGGTCACTCACCGATGTCCTCGTTCCACAGTGCCGGATGGTTCTTGATGAAGTCGCGCATCATCCCGGTGCACTCGGCGTCGTCCAGCAGCACGATCCGCACGCCGTGCTCGGCCAGCCAGTCGTGCCCGCCGTGGAAGGTGGCCGCCTCGCCGACCACCACCCGCGAGATGCCGAACTGGCGGACCAGACCGGAGCAGTACCAGCACGGCGAGAGGGTCGTGACCATGGTCGTACCGCGATACGAGCGCTGCCGTCCCGCATCGCGGAACGCGGCCGTCTCCGCGTGCATCGAGGGGTCGTCGTCCTGGACGCGCCGGTTGTGGCCGCGGCCGAGCAGGCTGCCGTCGGCGCCGTAGAGCGCGGCGCCGATCGGGATGCCGCCCTCCGCGAGGCCGGCGCGGGCCTCCGCGACGGCGGTGGCGAGCCAGCTCTGTGCGGTTGCCTGACCCGAAGGGTCCGAAGGGTCCGAAGGGTCCGAAGGGTTCACAGGGTGCATGTCCTCACTCTGCTGTGGCCGCAACACGCGGGCAACGTGTGCGTACGCGCCCAGTGGTCGGCTGCGGCGCCGTCGTGGCCGGCCGCGCAGTTCCCCGCGCCCCTTTCGGGGCTGCTCCTAGCGCAGGGTGACTTTGCTCGGGCCGTTGTAGGGCGCCGAGCACAGCACCGTCCTCGGGGTGCGCAGGGTGTCCTCCTCGGCGAACAGCTTGCGGGCCTCGTCGAAGGGGACCTCGTCGTCGGCGACCGAAGCGGCGCGGTCGTAGAGCTCGCGGGCGGTTTCGGAGAGGGGTGTGCCCGGCTGCCCCTCGTCCAGGCCCCACTCGTCCCACAGCAGCGTCTCGACCTTGTTCAGCATGGCGAGGTCGAGGCGGATGTTGCCGGCCACGAACCGTTCGCCCCAGAACGGTCCCTGCTCCGGCGGATGCAGCCCGAAGGTCCTCGGGTCCGCAGCGCCCGCGCGGATGGTCCGCCACGCCTTGCCGGCCACCAGGAAGCGGTCGCGCGGGACGTCCATCGGGTCGAAGCCGGCGTTCCAGTGGGCGGTGAGGCGGGGATCGGCGAGCTGGGCGTCCGCGAACAGCCAGCCCCGTTTCTCGTCCCAGTACTCGGTGACCACGTGGTCGCAGTGGAAGCCGTCGGAGCCGAAGTAGTCGGCGAAGCCGGAGCGGATACGGGCCGGGACGCCCGCCTGTCGCAGGAACGAGCAGAGCAGCAGCGAGAAGTCCCGGCAGGTCCCCACGAAACGGTCGCCGACCTCGCGCCGCACGTGCAGCGGGGCGTCGTTCCGTGCCACCAGGAGCCGCAGGATGTCGTCGACGTAGCGGGTCTCGGCGTCGTTGTGCAGGCGGTCGGCCGGGTGGGTGTGGCCGAACAGGTCGCCTTCCAGTCGGTGGACGAGCAAGTCGCGGGAGATACGGGCGAGTCGGCCGGGGGCGCGCGGTAAGTCGGCGTAGTGCTCGGCGAGTTCGTCGGGGTCGGAGAACGTGCTGTGGGTGGCGTAGAAGGCAAGTGACACGGCAGGCCTCCCGGATGTCCGGAGTCGTGTGGTCATGGAGTCGTCGACCATGAGTTCGAATGTGGGCCGGTGTGCCTCACCGTGTCAAAATTCGCCGGGAAATGTCTAGTCCGCGAGCTGCCACACCGTCACCGCGAGGTCGATGTGGTCGGCGTCCGGGGTGCCGGTCACTTCGGCGTAGCCGACCCGCATGTTCTCCGTGCGGAAGCAGGCCCGGTCGCCCTTCCCGACGTCCAACGACTGCTGTCCGAGCCGGGTGTTGAGCAGGGTGGCGCACTCCGCGCGAGCCGGCGGCCGGGAATCGGTCCAGCGGGCGAGGGCGTAGGCGCCGTAGAGCTGGTCGGCCCCCTGGATGGCGAGGTCGCCCACCGGGGCCCGGCCGGGCGGTACGTCGTCGAAGAACCAGCCCCGCACTCCTGTCGAAGAACCGGCCCCGCACTCCTGCCGTGCCGTCCAGGCGCAGGGCGCCCTGCCGGCGCACCCGGCTCTCCGCGGCGACGGTGGGGCTCGGGGTGGGGGAGGGGGTGTACGGGGGTGTGGACGGCGCAGTGGTCGTCGGTGCGGGCGGGTCCGGGTGTGGGGTGCTCGTCGTCGGGTCGGAGGCCGGGGTGTCCGAGGCGGGCGTGGTGCTGGGTGGTGTGGAGGGCCTCTCGTCCCCGATGGACCGTCAACTGTACGGCTGTGCAAGCGGATGGAGCCGGTGGTCACCGTTGCCGGATCTTCACGAACAGGCGGATTCCCGATGGAAACCGTACGAGGTCGACCCCGTCCCCTACGGTGAGGTGGTGGACGAAGAAGAGGACCATCGCCTGGCCGCCCTAGCCCCGGAGGTGTCCCGTCTCTCCATCGCCCTCCTGCGCAGGGCGGCCGGCGCCTACCCGGCCGAACGCGTGGCCCAGGAGGCCCTGGACTGTGCCGACGACGTCATGGACCGGTACGGCCCGGACGGCCTCCGCGTCCTCGTCATGAGCCTCACGTGCTGGGCGACGGTACAGGTGGAGATCAACGCGAAGACCTCCGGCCGGACCCTGGAGTCCCTGCTCGACGACATGCAGCTGACGTGGCTGGAGGCGAACCCGGAGGTGTGACCCGGCCGGGTTCGCCACGTCTGCGCAGGGTGTCGGCGGCCTCGCGCGTGGTCGGCGCCGACTGCGGTGCCAACTCGCCCGGCAGGCAGCGGAGGCAGCCGAGTCAGCCGAGTCAGCCGCGCGAGCGCCGGGGCAGCCGCGTCCTGTTCGCCGTCGCCCCCGTCGCCCCCGTCGTCGGCACGACAGCCGCCATCCGCCTCATGCCGTACGTGTCCTCCTCGGACGACGGAGCCCACGCCGCCCCGTCCGTCTCGGCGTCCGTGGCGGCGCGGGTCACCCCGTCGGAGAGCACCTCGGCCTCCGTGAGGCCGGCACCCGTCCGCGTCTCCCTCCAGCCGCTCGTGCGGTGACAAGGAGACAGCCGGGGGTGGTGGCGGAGGAAGAAGCGGGGCCGTGGGCTCGGGCAGCTCCGACACCGCCGGTGGCCCGGGAGGCTCGAAGGGCGGCGGCAGCGGCGGACGAGCGGCTCCGGCAGTACGGCGAGTCCTCCGGCCGGCCGGTCACCTCGGCCTGCGTGTCCGGCACGACGTCCCAGCGCTGGACGAGGATGTGGCGCCGAGGCCCTCAGCCGCCCGCGACCCGCAGCAAGAGCTTCCCGGTGCTGGTCCGCGTCCCCATCAGCCGGTGCGCCTCCGCCGCCTCCTCCAGTCCGAACTCGGCGGTGACCGGCAGGGAGACCGTGCCGTCCACCGCCTTCTCGAAGGCCCGCTCGGTGAGGGCGCGCAGCTCGTCGGGGGCCGTCTTCGCCAGCGTCAGGATGGAGAAGCCGCCGACGGACACTCCGGTGGGGTAGAGCTCCGGCTGCCCCACGTTCCACGCCGGCGCCGAACTCGCGTTGCCGAAGGAGACCAGGCGCCCGAAGACCGCGAGCGAGGCCAGGCTGTTCCGGAACGTCTCGCCGCCGACCGGGTCGAGCGCGAGGTCGACCCCACGGCCGCCGGTGGCGGCCCGCACCGCCTCCGTGAACTCGCCGACGAACACCTCGTCGTAGCCGTACTCGCGTGCGTACGCCGCCTTGGCCGCGCCCGACACCACGCCGTACACGGCCCCCGCGCCCGCCGCCTTCGCCAACTGCCCCACCGCCGTACCGACGCCGCCCGCAGCGCCCTGCACGAGCACCGTCTCGTCCGGCTGCAGCCGGCCCAGCGCGTGGACGAGCACGTACGCCGTCGGCAGCACGGTCGGCAGGGTCGCCGCCGTACGCAGACCGATGCCGGCCGGGACCGGGAAGACCGTCGCGGCGTTCGCCAGCACCACGTCCGCGTAGGCGCCGCCCTCCGTCAGCGCCGTCACCTCCTGGCCGACGGACAGACCCGTGACTCCCTCGCCGAGCGCGCGGATGTGCCCCGACGCCTCGAGCCCGGGAACGAAGGGCAGCTGCGGCACCCGGTAGCCCTCGCCGCGCGCCTTGAGATCGGCGAAGTTCACGCCTGTGTACGCCACGTCGAGGCTCACCTGCCCCGGGCCGGGCTCGGGGATCTCCGCCTCCACGACCTTCAGGACCTCGGGCCCGCCGTACTCCTGGAACTCGACCGCACGCATGCCGCACCACCCTGACTGTTCAGTCCACGACTGTTCAATGAAAAGCGAACAGTCGGAGTGTATGCTTTTCATCGAACACTCGGCAAGGTGTGAACACTCGGCACGGCTACGGCGTATGGCGTGAAGGAGCCCCGCATGGCGCAGCGCACCAGCCATCGGGCCGCCCCCGAGCACACCCACCCCGACGACGTCTCCGTGCAGACGGCACTCGCCGCGCTCGCCGATCCCGTACGCATCAGCCTCGTCCGGGAGCTGGCGGGCTCGCAGGAGTGGTCGCGCAGTTGCGGCAGCTTCGACGTGCCGGTCGGCAAGGCGGCGCTCAGCCATCACTTCGTGGTGCTGCGGGGCGCGGGCCTGGTCGAGCAGCGCGACGAGGGGCCCCGGCGGGTCAACCGCCTGCGGCGGGCGGAGTTCGAGGCCCGCTTCCCGGGTCTGCTGGACCTCGTCCTGCGGGACGAACCGACGGTCTGAACCTGTTCGCCCCCTCCGGCGTCACAGTGCTGACGGCAACGGACGGGATCGGAGGGGGACATGCGCAGCAACCGCACCTGGACCGCATCGGCCGGCGCGACCGTCGCGCTGGTGGTGGCCGCGGGCCTGTACGCCCAGGCGCTGCAGACCGCCCACAGCGACGGAGACCTCCGGGCGGATCCCGGCCGGATCAAGTCGGCCACCGCGGACCGGAGTTGTGCCGGCACCCGCCCTGTCGACAGCCTCCCCGGCCGCGACGACGGCACTCCGCTGACGCGCCTGGTCGTACACGTCGACGACCTGGCCCGGAAGAAGTACCCCGACGTCTACACGGGCGTTTCGGTCGACGAGAACCATCAGTCCGCCGACGTCTGGCGCATGCCCTCCGCCGCCTTCGACGACGAGATCTGCGGGGCGGCCGTGCGGGGCGTGACCGTACGGCTGCACGACACCGACGTCAGCGGAAGGACCGTCCACGCCCTCTCCGAGCGGATCGGCGACGACATGCACCGCTGGGACGGCACCTTCGAGATGCGCGAGGTCGCCGCGGACGAACGGGGCTTCGTCACCATCGGGGTCGACGATCCCGGCAAGGCGGAACCGATCCTCAGGAAGGCCTACGGCGAGCACGACAGCCGGTACATCAGGGTCGAGCACGCGGACCGGGCGGAACCGGTGGACGGGGGCTGAGCGAGTTCGCCGACCGACGCCTGCGCGGCTCGCCCCCGGCCCGCCTCGGCGTCAGTCGGCCCGGGGCTCCTCGCCGCGCTCACGCCGCCGCAGCTCCTCCTCACGGCGGCGCAGATCGGCCTCCCAGTCCTTGAGCAGGGCCTCGTCCTTCTTGTTCTCTTCCTTCAGCGACTTCAGGAACTCGGGATTGTCGTCCGGCGCGACGAACTGCGCGCGGTGGTTGCGGTGCCACTCGGCGGGCGTGGAGCCGGCGGCCGGGACGGGCCCGCGGTACCTGCCCGCGACCAGCCAGGCGATCGGCCCGACCAGCACCTCCCCGAACAGCAGGATGACGATGACCCAGACCACCTTGGGCAGCCCGCGCACCTGCTCCTCAGGAGTGTTCAGACAGTCGATGAACGCATAGATCCACAGCGCCAGGACCAGCAGGAACGGCAGATACCTGATCATGGTGGTGCGATCCCCCAGAAGACGGTGACGGGACGCTCGAGGCCCCGGTGACGGGGTCAGGGTAGCGGGTGGCCAAAATCTCCACGATCGGGCTGTCGGCAGCCGTCGAAGAACGTTTCCGCTCCGGTACGGACAGGCTCAGGAGCCGGGGTGCCGGCCTGCTCGGCCTGGCCGCGTTCCTGTGGGGCTACGCCGCCGGCAGCTGTTCACGCCGTACGAGCTGCGCTACGGGAGGTGCGGCAGCACGGACTGCACGGCGCCGTGACCGCCCTCGTGCCGGCCACCCCGCTTGCCGCCGTCGCAGGTGTGCTGCTCGCCACGGGTGTGGTGAGCGATCGGCCGCGGGGCCACGAGCCGGAACCGGCACGGGCCAGGGGCTGACCCCCGGCCGGGCGGGGCGGGCGTCGGGGCCGCGGAGGGCTCGGCGATACTGGGACGCATGGCTTACGACGATCTTCGCTCCCTGCTCAGGGCACTGGAACGCGAGGGCGACCTCAAGCGCATCAAGGCCGAGGTGGACCCGTATCTGGAGGTCGGGGAGATCGTCGACCGGGTGCAGAAGTCAGGGGGCCCGGCGCTGCTCTTCGAGAACGTGAAGGGCTCCGCCATGCCCCTGGCGATGAACGTCTTCGGCACCGACCGGCGCCTGCTCAAGGCCCTCGGCCTGAAGTCGTACGGCGAGATCAGCGAGAAGATCGGCGGCCTGCTCCGCCCCGAACTCCCGCACGGCTTCGTCGGCGTCCGCGAGGCCTTCGGCAAGCTCGGCGCGATGACCCACGTACCGCCGAAGAAGGTGAAGGAGGCCCCCGTCCAGGAGGTCGTCCTCACCGGCGACGACGTGGACCTGGACCAGCTGCCGGCGCTCTTCACCTGGCCGCAGGACGGCGGGTCCTTCTTCAACCTGGGCCTCACCCACACCAAGGACCCGGAGAGCGGCATCCGGAACCTGGGCCTGTACCGGCTGCAACGCCACGACAAGCGCACCATCGGCATGCACTGGCAGATCCACAAGGACAGCCGCAACCACTACCAGGTCGCGGCCCGGCGCGGCGAGCGGCTGCCGGTCGCGATCGCCTTCGGCTGCCCGCCCGCCGTGACGTACGCGTCCACCGCCCCGCTCCCCGGCGACATCGACGAGTACCTCTTCGCCGGGTTCATCGCCGGAAAGCGGATCGAGATGGTCGACTGCAAGACGGTCCCGCTGCAGGTGCCGGCGCAGGCCGAGGTCGTCATCGAGGGCTGGCTGGAGCCCGGTGAGATGCTCCCCGAGGGGCCCTTCGGCGACCACACCGGTTTCTACACCCCGCAGGAACCCTTCCCGGCCCTCACCATCGACTGCGTGACGATGCGGAAGCGGCCGCTGCTTCAGTCGATCGTCGTAGGCCGCCCTCCGACGGAGGACGGACCGCTGGGTCGTGCGACGGAGCGCTTCTTCCTGCCCCTCCTGAAGATCATCGTGCCGGACATCGTGGACTACCACCTGCCCGAGGCGGGCGGCTTCCACAACTGCGCGATCGTCTCGATCGACAAGAAGTACCCCAAGCACGCCCAGAAGGTGATGCACGCGATCTGGGGGGCACACATGATGTCCCTGACGAAGCTGATCGTGGTCGTGGACTCCGACTGCGACGTCCACGATCTGCACGAGGTCGCGTGGCGCGCGCTCGGCAACACGGACTACGCCCGTGACCTCAGCATCGTCGAAGGCCCCGTCGACCACCTCGACCACGCCTCCTACCAGCAGTTCTGGGGAGGCAAGGCCGGCATCGACGCGACGAAGAAGTGGCCCGAGGAGGGCTACACGCGTGACGGCGGCTGGCCCGACATGGTGCTGTCCGACCCCGATACGGCGGCGAAGGTCGACCGCCGCTGGAAGGAGTACGGCCTGTGAGCAGCGCCTCCGCCGCGATCCCGCAGCCAGGACGCACCAAGGCGTTCCTCCGCCTGGTGATGATCGAGCACTCGGTCTTCGCCCTGCCCTTCGCCTACATCGCCGCGCTCACCGCGATGTTCCAGTGGGACCGGAACATCCACTGGGGGCGGCTGCTCCTGGTCACCATCTGCATGGTGGGCCTGCGGACCTTCGCGATGGCGGTGAACCGGATCATCGACCGGGAGATCGACGCCAGGAATCCGCGGACGGCGCAGCGGGAGCTGGTCACCGGCGCGATGTCGGTGAAGCACGCCTGGACCGGCGCGCTGATCGCGGTCGTCGTCTTCCTCGGGTCGGCGGCCCTGCTCAACCCGCTCTGCTTCGCCCTGGCCCCCATCGCGGTGATCCCGATGGTGGTGTACCCGTACGGGAAACGCTTCACGAACTTCCCCCAGGCCATCCTCGGGCTCGCCCAGGCGATGGGCCCGGTCGGCGGCTGGCTGGCGATCAGCGGTGAGTGGTCCTGGGACGCCACGATCCTGGGCCTGGCCGTCGGCATCTGGATCGGCGGCTTCGATCTGATCTACGCCTGCCAGGACGTCGAGACGGATCGCGAGACCGGTGTCATGTCGGTCCCGGCGCGCTTCGGCATCCCGGCGGCGATCTGGGGCGCACGGGTCTGCCACACGGTGGTGACGGCACTGCTCGTCTGGTACGCCGTGGTGACGGACGCGGGCGGCTTCTTCTGGGTGGGCCTGATGATCGTCGCGGGTGCTTTCGTGTACGAGCACAACATCGTGCGCCCGCACGACCTGTCCCGCCTGAACAGGGCGTTCTTCAGCGTCAACGGGTTCATCGGGATTGCCCTGTTCGTGTGTGCGCTGCTGGATCTCTTGGTTCGCGGTCTGACCGTGTAAGTACGGTGCGGCCTACCATCGAGGGCAGGACCTCAGGAGGCCACCGTGACTGTCATTCCGGGCCTTGACCGCCTGCACTCGCAGCTCAGCAAGCTGGAGGACATGTCCCCCGGCTATCTGACGGAGATTGTCGAGGGCAGCATCGTGATGAACCCGGTCAGGCCGTTTCACGGGACGACGATCCGGAGGGTGTCCACGGGTCTGGAAACGCAGCTTGCGCCAGTGTGGGAGGTGGCGAGCGATGTCGCGTTCCCCTTTGACGACGCCAACGGGTTCTGCCCGGACATCGCGGTCATCCCGGCCGAGGCGGAGGACGAGAACCGCGGTGCGTACTCCCCAGACCTGATCGAGTTCGTGGCCGAAGTGGTGTCGCCGGAAAGTGTCCGCCGCGTCTACGAGATCAAGCCACGTTGGTACGCCTCCCGAGGCATCGCCAACTACCTGATCCTCGACCCGTTGAAGGGGCACGCCGTCACGATGTGGAACCCGGGTCCCGACGGCTACCGAGGCCGCGACACCGTTGCCTACGGCCCGGACCTGACCGTCGACTCCCCGCTCGGCAAGCTGACGATTCGCACCGCTCACCTACCGATCGACCGGAAAGCCCGCCCTCAGCCCTGAACAGCGCGGGGCTCTGCGGCCCGCCGCCGGAACCAGAACGCCGCCGCCACACCCGCCGCCAGGCCGATCAGATGGGCCTGCCAGCTGACCCCTGACTGCAAGGGGGAGAGGCCCAGCAGGATCGAGCCGCCCCATATCGCGCCGATCAGCAGCCCGACCAGCACACCCAGCGGCCGACGCTCCACGAAGCCGCTGACCAGCAGGAAGCCGAAGAGGCCGAAGATCAGACCGGAGGCGCCCGCGGTGTTGGTGTGCGCCGGGGCGACGAGCCACACCCCGAGTCCGTCGGCCACGATGACGACCAGGCACAGCGCGGCGAACCGGCGTATCCCACCGAGCGCCGCGAGGAAGCCCATGACCAGCAGCGGCACGCTGTTGGCGGCCACATGGGCGAAGCCGAAGTGGATGAACGCGGCGGGGACGACATCCAGCAGCTCGGAGGGTTCGCGCGGTGTGATGCCCAGCCCGTCCAGCGCATGGCCGCTGAGCACGTCGACCACTTCCAGCAGCCACAGCAGCGCGACCCAGCCCACCATCAGCTTGGCCGCGGCCTTCGCCCGGTCCCCGCGCGACCACTCCAGCTCGCTGTCCGACATGGCAACCCCCACTGTCCGCCCGTCCCCGCTTGAAGAACGCCCGAGCCCCCTCGACCGGTTCCCACCCTGCGACGCCGGATAGGCTCGGTGTTGTGAACCCAGCCAAGCCAGGAGAGACGGCGCGTACACCTTGGATCGTAGGGGTGTCCGGCGCCTCCGGCACGCCTTATGCCGCGTCGGTGCTGCGCGCCCTCCTGGAGGCCGGCGAGAGCGTGGACCTGGTCGTCAGCCGGGCCTCGCGGCTCACGCTGCTGGACGAGACCGGGATCTCGTTCCGGGACGCCCACTGGCAGGACGACCTGCGGGAATGGCTCGGACGGGGTGCCGAAGGCAAGCCCGGGATCTTCGAGACGGACATCAGCGGGGTGCGGTACTGGCCGGCCGGGGACCTGGCCGCGGGGCCGTCCTCGGGCTCGTACCCGACCAAGGGCATGCTGATCGTGCCCGCCTCCACCGCCTGCGTGGCCGGTGTCGCCCTCGGCCTCTCCAAGGACCTGCTCCAGCGCGCGGCGAGCGTCACGCTCAAGGAGCGCCGGCCGCTGGTCGTGACCGTACGGGAGACCCCCTTGAACGGTCAGACCCTGCGGCACCTCGTCGCGCTCGACGACGCGGGCGCGACCGTGGTGCCCGCCTCGCCCGCCTTCTACGCGGGTGCCACCCACATCCAGGACCTGGTGGACTTCGTCGCCGGGCGGGTGCTGGACGCGGCAGGCGTCGAGCACGGCCTGTACCGGCGCTGGAACGGCGAACTGGGCGGCGGAAGCGGCGGCCGGTAGGGGCACGTCGCAGTACCTCTCATCAACTCGGGAATCTTCAGCGGAAGGCATCGAATCGCATGGACGCGGTGGACAGGCAGCTCATCCAGGCCCTGAGGGAGAACGGCCGGGCCTCGTACGCGGAGCTGGGGCGCCTCGTCGGCCTGTCGGGACCCAGCGTCACCGACCGCATCAACCGGCTGGAGGCGGCCGGTGTCATCACCGGCTACCGCGCCACCGTGGACGCCGCCTCGCTCGGCCTCGGCGTCACCGCCCTGATCGGCATCTCGCTGTCCGACGCCGCCGACCACGAGGACGTGGCCCAGCGGATGAAGGAACTCAGCGAGATCGAGGACTGCTGGTTCATCGCGGGGGACGACTCGTACATGCTCAAGGTGCGGGCGAACGACGTGGACGGTCTGGAGAGGATCATCCGGCGGCTCAGCGGCACCAAGGGCGTCTCCCGCACCCGTACGACGATCGTGCTCTCCACGAAGTGGGAGAACCGGGTCGGGGAACTGCCCGAAGAGGTCTAGTCGTACGGTTGTCGAAGTCGTCGGAGAAAAACGTCGGTGCCGTCGGAGATCGGTGTCGCCGGAGAAGGGTGTGGGCATGGACGTCGGGCTCAAGCGCGACCTGGAGGACAAGGTCAGGGCCGGTGAACGGCTGACCCGCGAGGACGGCATCGCGCTCTACGAGTCGGACGACCTGGCGTGGCTCGGCGGCCTCGCCCACGAGGTGCGCACGCGCAAGAACGGTGACGTGGTCCATTTCAACGTCAACCGCCACCTCAACATGACCAACGTCTGCACCGCCTCCTGCGCCTACTGCTCCTTCCAGCGCAAGCCGGGCGAGAAGGACGCGTACACGATGCGCATCGAGGAGGCGGTGAAGCTCGCCAAGGCGATGGAGGGCGAGAACCTCACCGAGCTGCACATCGTCAACGGGCTGCACCCGAACCTGCCGTGGCGCTACTACCCGCGCTCGCTGCGGGAGCTGAAGGCCGCCCTGCCGAACGTCTCGCTCAAGGCGTTCACGGCGACGGAGATCCACCACTTCGAGACGATCTCCGGGCTGAGCGCGAGCGAGATCCTGGACGAACTGATCGACGCGGGCCTGGAGTCCCTCACCGGCGGCGGCGCCGAGATCTTCGACTGGGAGGTCCGGCAGCACATCGTCGACCACCGCACCCACTGGGAGGACTGGTCGCGCATCCACCGCCTGGCGCACGAGAAGGGTCTGAAGACCCCGTGCACCATGCTGTACGGCCACATCGAGGAGCCGCGGCACCGCGTCGACCACGTGCTGCGCCTGCGCGAGCTCCAGGACGAGACCGGCGGCTTCCAGGTCTTCATCCCGCTGCGGTACCAGCACGACTTCGTGGACATGAAGGACGGGAAGGTCCGCAACCGCCTTCAGGCGCAGACGCAGATGGCGACCGGCGCGGAGGCCCTGAAGACCTTCGCGGTCTCCCGGCTGCTGTTCGACAACGTCCCGCACGTCAAGGTCTTCTGGGTCATGCACGGCGTCCAGACCGCGCAGCTCGCCCTCCAGCACGGTGCGGACGACATGGACGGCTCGGTCGTCGAGTACAAGATCACTCACGACGCGGACAACTACGGCACGCCGAACAAGCTGACCCGTGAGGATCTGCTGGACCTGATCCGGGACGCGGGGTTCCGGCCGGTGGAGCGGAACACCCGGTACGAGATCATTCGGGAGTACGACGGTCCTGACGCGGCTCGTCGGGAGTCGCCGCAGCCGATGCGGGTGTGACGGTTCCAGGTTGTTCTTCGGCCGCGGGTGCGTGGGGGCTGGTCGCGCCCCGCGGCGGAGCCGCAAAAGGAACGCGGTCCCGCGCCCCCAGGTGGGGTACCCGGGGCGCATGGCTACGAAGGCACCCGAGGCCGCCTATAGCGCCGAACCGTTTCTCCCCGAACGTGGCGGGCTCTCCTCCCTGCGCAAGGCTGCGGCCGAGTGCAGGGGGTGCCCCCTGCACCGCGCCGCCACGCAGACCGTGTTCGGCGCGGGTGCCGCGCACGCGCGCGTGATGCTCGTCGGGGAGCAGCCAGGGGACCAGGAGGACCGCCAGGGGAAGCCGTTCGTCGGCCCGGCGGGCAAGCTGCTCGACCGGGCTCTCGCCGAGGCCCGCCTGGATCCCGCGGACGCGTACGTCACGAACGCCGTCAAGCACTTCAAGTTCACCCGGGCCGAGCCCCGCAAGCGCCGTATCCACAAGGCGCCGAGCCTGCGGGAGATGACGGCGTGCGGGCCGTGGCCGGCCGCCGAGCTGGCGGTGGTCGAACCCGAGCTGATCGTGGTGCTGGGGGCCACCGCCGGGAAGGCGCTGCTGGGCTCCTCGTTCCGGGTCACGCAGGTGCGCGGGACGGTCCTGGAGGAGGAGATCCACGGCAGGCGGGAGCGCCTGGTGCCGACCGTGCACCCCTCGGCCGTCCTGCGGGCGGACGACAGGGAGGCGGCCTACCGGGGCCTCGTCTCGGATCTGGAGGTGGCGGCGCGGGCGCTGTCGTAATGCGTACCATTGTCCGGTGCCCCTTACCTTCACTCTCGACCCCGCCGTCACTCCCGCCCTGCGCGACGGGATCCTCGACCTGTGGGCCGACGTCTCGAACGCGGGCGGCTCGGTCGGCTTCGTACCGCCGGTCACGGCCGAGGAGATACGGCCGGAGCTCGTGAAGCACCTCGTCGCGATGGCGGAGGGGCGGACCCGGCTGCTGGTCGGCCTGGACGAGTCCGGCGCGGTCGCGGCCACCGCCTTCTTCAGCTTCAACACCCACCGGCTGATGACGCACTGGGTATGGCTGTACACGGTGATGGTGCACCCCCGTCACCAGGGCAGGGGATACGGCCGGGACCTCCTCGCCGCCGCCGAGGGCGCGGCCCGCGGCTTCGACGGCATCGACGCGATCCGGCTCACCTGCCGCGGCGGGAACGGCCTGGAGCGGTTCTACGGCTCCTGCGGCTACAAGGAGGTCGGACGGGTCCCGGACGCCATCCGCGTCGCCCCGGACGACTACCGCGACGACGTCTTCATGCTGCTCCCGCTGGGCTGAGAACGGTGAACAAAGGCCGTGCGGCCTGGCACACCCCCCTGCAAGATCGGGTCCCGGGCGTGCTTCACTGGACGGTGCCCTTTGGGAATGTTCGTACCGTTGACGGAAGAGTGGATTGAGATGCTCCGCTACACGCTGATGCGCCTCGGGATCTTCGCGGGCTGCTTCGTGGTCGTCTGGGGCCTCGTCTACTCCGGCATCGTCCCGCGCGGCTACGGCGCCTCCAACTTCATGTGGCTCTGTCTGCTGGCGCTGGTGATCTCCGCCCCCATCAGCTTCGTCGTCCTGCGCAGGGAGCGCGACCGCGCCTCCGTGAAGGTCGTCGAGCGGGTGGACCGGATGAAGGCCGGCTTCGCGGCGAACGCCGCCCAGGAGGACGAGGCGGACGACGCGAGCCGCGCGCAGGGCCAGGCACCCCAGGCTTCCTAGCGGGGTTGAGGGGGCCTGCTCCCAATTACCCTTGCCCCATGGGTGCCGTGAAGACCAAGCGCATGCCGCGGGCGGTCCGTGAGCAGCAGATGATGGACGCCGCCGTGCGCACCTTCGGGCAGCGTGGGTACATGGCCGCGTCGATGGACGAGATCGCCGAACTGGCGGGCGTGTCCAAGCCGTTGGTGTACCTGTACCTGAATTCGAAGGAAGACCTGTTCACGGCCTGCATCCGCCGGGAGGCGACGGCGCTCGTCGAGGCGGTCCGGACCGGTGTCGTGCCCGATCTGCCCGCCGACCGCCAGCTGTGGGAAGGGCTGCGGGCGTTCTTCACGCACACCGCGCAGAACCCGGACGGCTGGGCGGTGCTGCACCTTCAGGCCCGTACCCGCGAACCCTTCGCGGCCGAGGTCACCGCGATGCGCGAGGAGATCGTCGCGTTCGTGACGCAGCTCATCGTCGTGGCGGCCAGGGAGGCGCACCGGGATCCGAACCTCCCCGAGCGGGAGGTCGCCGGGCTCGCCGAGGCCCTGGTCGGCGCCGCCGAGTCCCTCGCCGCCTGGGCCAACGCCACCCCGGGCGCCTCGGCCCGGCAGGCCGCGGCCACCCTCATGAACTTCGCCTGGGCGGGCCTGGGCAACCTCATGGAGGGACGGCCCTGGTCGCCGCCGGCCACGCAGGAGTCATGACGTGGCGTCAGCCGCCCCGAGGCCGCTGACGCTTCCGCTCAGATGGACGCGGTCCCCGCTCCCGCGCAGCTCGAACCGGCCCCCGTCCGCCGCATACGTCACCGTCCCCGGCAGCAGCACCGGCGCCCTGAACCGCGCCTCCACCCGGGCGCGTTCGGGCACCCCGTGCGCGGCGAGGCAGCGGGCCACCGTCCACATGCCGTGCGCGATGGCGCGGGGGAAGCCGAAGAGGCGGGCGGTGAGCGGGTGCAGATGGATGGGGTTGCGGTCGCCGGACGCGGCGCCGTACCGCCGCCCGACGTCGGCGGCCAGCCGCCACTCGGCGACAGCGGGCAGCCGTTCCCGGTCGTCCCCGGTCGCCCCGCCGGAATGCTGCGTCCGGTGCCGCGCCAGATACGTGCTCCGCGACTCCCATACGACGTCGCCGTCGGCCCGCATCTCCGTGATCACCGAGGCCTCGGTGCCGCGCCGATGCGGCTCCAGCCCGCCCACGTGCACGGAGAGTTCGTACTCCCCGGTCGCCGCGGGCGCCCGCCGCTGCGTGATCTCGATCGACGTGTGGACCAGGCCGAGCAGCGGCAGCGGGAAGCCCCGGGCGCTCATCAGCCGCATGGCCAGCGGGAAGCCCAGCACATGCGGGTAGGTCGCCGGCAGCGCGTCGTCGCCGGTCGCGAAGCCGCACACCCGCTCGTACGCCGCCAGCCGCGCCAGGTCGATGCGCAGTCCGGGCAGGACGAGCCGGCTGCGGGGGAAGTCGGCGTCCGGGCGCGGGCGTTTGAAGGGGGACAGCAGGGCACCGCGGGCCAGCAGGGGCGCGAGGGCGGGGGCACCGGGCAGGACGACGGGCATCGACATTCCGAAAACTCCCCACGGGCGCTCTGCTTGGTCTGCTTACTCCGGAGTCAGGTTACCCGAGGTAAGGCCAGGTGGGGGCAGGTCAGAAGATGAAAAATGTTCACCATGCCGTCCGGTAGGGCCTTATCGGCAAGAAAGGCCACGAGATTGCACATCCCCGACGCATCCCCGACGCCGGACCACCTTGGAACCCACACCGGCTCATCACGGGCGCGCCGTACGATCACCTCCCCTTGACCTGCGGTAACTCCCCCGCAGGGCAGCTCTGGTGAACGTCTGGAGTCGCCCGTGTCCACCTCGCAGCCGTCCGCGCCCGCCGCCGTCCACGCCACGACGTACGACGGCACGCCGGTTCTCGTGGAGCCCGTGATCCGGCGGCTGGACGGGGCGGTGCGCGAGGTCTCCGTGCCGCCCTTCGTCCCGCCGGTGACCTACGGCTCGCTCGCCGACCTGCCCTTCGACAACGCGCGCATCGCGCCCGACGACAAGGTGCTCAGCCGCCGCACCGAGTCGGGCCCGTGGGCGGACGTGACGGCGGCCGACTTCGCCGACGAGGTGCTGGCGGTGGCGAAAGGGCTGATCGCCGCGGGGCTGGCACCGGGGGACCGTATCGCCGTGATGGCGCGGACGATCTACGAGTGGACGCTCCTCGACTTCGCCGCATGGGCCGCCGGCCTGGTCACCGTCCCGATCTACCCCACATCCTCCGTCTTCCAGACCCGGTGGATCCTCCAGGACTCCGGCGCGGTGGCCCTGGTGACGGAGACCCCCGGGCAGGCGGCGGCCCTCGGCCCCGAACTCGACCGGGTGCCGGACCTGCGGCACCTCTGGGTCATCGAGAAGGGCCATGTGGAGCGGCTGGCGGAGCGGGGCGTCCAGGTGCCGGACCAGGAAGTGGACGTACGGCGCGGGATGCTGAGCCCCGACACGCTCGCCACCGTCGTCTACACCTCGGGCACGACGGGCCGCCCCAAAGGCTGCGCGATCACGCACGGCAATTTCTTCGCCGAGGTCGACAACGCCATCGAGCTCCTCTACCCGGTGTTCCGGTCCCGGACCAGCGAAGAGGCGTCCATCCTGCACTTCCTGCCCATGTCGCACATCTTCGGCCGCATGGTGGCGGTCGCCTGCATACGGGCCCGGGTGCGGCTGGGCCACGCGCCGAGCCTGAAGTCGGAGGATCTCCTCCCCGACCTGGCGAGCTTCCGCCCGACCTGCCTCGTCGCCATCCCGTACATGCTGGAGAAGGTGTTCAACGTGGCTCGTGCGAAGGCCGAGACCGGCGGCCGGGCCACCTCCTTCGACCGCGCGGCCGGCGTGGCCCGCCGGTACGGGGAGGCGACGGAGGCCCGCCACGCCGGCACGGGTCCCGGCCCGAGCGCCGCGCTGAAGGCCGCCCGCACCTTCTACGACCCGCTCGTCTACCGCCGTATCCGGGGCGCCATGGGTGGCAGGGTCCGCTACATGATCTGCGGCGGCTCCCCGCTGGGCCGCCGGCTGGCCGCGTTCTACGCCGGGGCGGGCATAGAGATCTACGAGGGCTACGGCCTCACGGAGGTGACCGGCGCCTCCACCGTGACCCCGCCCCTCAAACCCCGCCTGGGCACGGTGGGCTGGCCCCTGCCGGGAACGAAGGTCCGTATCGCCGCCGACGGCGAGATCCTGCTGGCCGGCGACCACGTCCTGCGCGGCTACTGGGACCCGAACGCGGGCGGCATCGTCCCGGCGACCGTCGACGGCTGGCTGGCCACCGGCGACATCGGCCGCCTGGACGAGGAGGGCTACCTCTACATCACCGGCCGGAAGAAGGAACTGCTGATCACGGCGGGCGGCAAGAGCGTCGCCCCGGCCCCGCTGGAGAACTGGCTCCGCGCCCACCCCCTGATCTCCCAGGTCATGGTCGTCGGCGACGCCCGGCCCTACGTCGGCGCCCTGGTCACCCTGGACATGGAGGGCGTCAGCCACTGGCGCCGGATGCACGGCAAGTACCCCGTCCCGGCCCAACTGCTCCTGGACGACGACGACTTGAGGCAGGTCCTGCAGCGAGCGGTGAACGAGGCCAACAAACTGGTCTCCCGCCCGGAGTCCATCCGCCGCTTCACCATCCTCCCGGTCGACTTCACGGAGGAGGCGGGACATCTGACCCCGTCGATGAAGCTGAAGAGAGAAGCGATAGCGGAGGAGTTCGCCACACAGATCGAGCAGCTCTATGACCCCGCGGGTGCAGGAGCGCCCTGAAGGGGCGCGGGGCTGTATCGATACGCGGCTCCGCCGCGTGAGCGTGATCAGCCACGACGGCGCGTCAGACGACAAACCACGGCACAACCCCACCCCAAAACCCCCGGAGGGCCCGCACCAACTCGACACGCCGGCCCCGTACGATCGCCGTTCTAACCCGCGGTAACCCCGAAGCCGCACACCGCTGGTGAACGTCTCGGTACGCGCAGTACGTACAACAGCAGAGCGGAACCGAGCTGCACGCCCCAGGAGCTGCCATGTCCGTGCCCGTGCCCTACCCGTCCGCGTCCGACTACGACGGTGTGCCCCAGCTGGTGGAGCCCGAGATCCGGCGGCTGGACGGCGAAGTACGTGAGGCCTCGGTCCCGCCGCTGGTCGCGCCGCCCACCCACGGCTCGCTCGCCGACCTGCCGTTCGACAACGCGGAGGCGGCACCCGACGCCCGCGTCCTCAGCCGCCGTACGGAGGACGGGGACTGGGCGGATGCCACGGCGGCGGAGTTCGCGGAGCAGGTCCTGGCCCTGGCCAAGGGCCTGATCTCGGAAGGGCTGGTGGCCGGCGACCGTATCGCCGTCATGGCGCGGACGATCTACGAGTGGACGCTCCTCGACTTCGCCGCATGGGCCGCCGGCCTGGTCACCGTCCCGATCTACCCCACCTCCTCCGTGTACCAGACCCGGTGGATCCTCCAGGACTCCGGCGCGGTGGCCCTGGTGACGGAGACCGCCGGGCAGGCGGCGGCCCTCGGCCCCGAACTCAGCCGCCTGCCCGATCTGCGGCACATGTGGATCGTGGAGAAGGGGCATCTGGAGCGGCTGGCCGAACTCGGCGTGCCCGTCCCCGACCAGGAAGTCGCCGTACGCCGCGGGATGCTGGTCCCCGACACGCTCGCCACGGTCATCTACACCTCGGGCACCACCGGCCGCCCCAAGGGCTGCGTGCTCACCCACGGCAACTTCCTCTCCGAGGTCGACAACGCGACCGAACTCCTCTACCCCATCTTCAAGTCGAAGGCGGAAGACCCGGCCACCCTGCTCTTCCTCCCCATGTCGCACGTCTTCGGCCGCATGGTGGCGATCGCCTGCATCCGTGCCCGGGTCCGCGTCGGCCACGCCGCGAGCCTGCAGGCGGACGACCTCCTGGCCGATCTGGGCGCCTTCCGCCCGACCTTCCTCCTGTGCATCCCGTACATGCTGGAGAAGGTCTACAACAACGCCCGCGCCAAGGCGGAGGTCGGCGGCCGGGTCTCCGCCTTCGACCGGGCGGCAAGCGTGGCCGTGCGCTACGGCGAGGCGATGGAGGCCCGCCACGCCGGCACCGGCTCCGGCCCGGGCGCCGCCCTCAAGGCGTCCCGCGCCTTCTACGACCCGCTCGTCTACCGCCGCATCCGCAACGCCATGGGCGGCCGCATCCGCCACATCATCTCCGGAGGCTCCCCCCTCGGCCGCCGCCTGGCCGCCTTCTACGCGGGCGCCGGCATGGAGATCTACGAGGGCTACGGCCTCACCGAGTCCACCGGCGCGGCAACGGTCACCCCGCCCCTCAAACCCCGCCTGGGCACGGTGGGCTGGCCCATGCCCGGCACCAAGGTCCGCATCGCGGCCGACGGCGAGATCCTCCTCCAGGGCGGCCAGGTCTTCCGCGGCTACTGGGACCCGCAGGGCGGCGGACTGATCCCGTCCTCCACGGACGGCTGGTTCCCGACCGGCGACATCGGCCGCCTCGACGACGAGGGCTACCTCACGATCACCGGCCGCAAGAAGGAGATCCTGATCACGGCGGGCGGCAAGAACACCGCGCCGGCACCCCTGGAGAACTGGCTCCGTTCACACCCCCTGATCTCCCAGTGCATGGTCGTCGGCGACCGCCGCCCGTACATCGCCGCACTCATCACCCTCGACATGGAGGGCGTCAGCCACTGGCGCCGGATGAACGGCCGGCACCCCGTCCCCGCGGAACTCCTCGTCGAGGACGACGAGTTGAGGGCGATCCTGCAACGCGCGGTCGACGAGGCCAACAAACTGGTCTCCCGCCCGGAATCCATCCGCCGCTTCGCCATCGTGCCCCAGGACTTCACGGAGGAGGCGGGCCACCTGACCCCGTCGATGAAGCTGCGACGGGAGGCGGTCATGCGGGACTTCGCGGCGGAGGTGGAGGGGCTGTACGACAGGTAGCGCCCCGCAGGCAACGAGGGGTGCCGCGTCACGGCCGCCGAGGTTAGATGCAACTCGGGCCAGGGCATCAGGAGTTGGTGACGTCCGAACCGGCTGCCCCCGACGGGGATCCCGCCCGCACGGAAGTGCCCGCCCCCGCACCGGAACTGCTCGACCTCTACAAGATGGCCGTCGAGATGTCGGACCGCGTCTCCGCCCGGCGCGGTGCCGCGAACGCCTTCTTCCTCTCCGTTCAGACCGCTTTCATCGGCGCGCTGGGCATCACCGCCACCGACGGCCAGAGTGTGCCGTGGTGGGCCGCGCTCGTACTGACGCTCGCCGGAATCTCCATCTCCGTCGTCTGGTGGCTCCAGTTGCGCAGTTACCGCGTGCTCAACCGCGCGAAATTCGACATCATCAATGCCGTGGAACCGCAACTTCCGCTGCAAATCTTCAGCAAGGAATGGGAGATACTGACGGAGAATTCCGGCGGACCGTGGTGGGCCAGCTACACCGAGTTGGGGGAGACCGAAAGGAAAGTCCCCTGGGTATTTGCGGCATTGCACGCAGGTCTGTTCATCGGCATACTCTGCACGTGAGTTATCTGAGCGCGGACGCCGGTCTGATCCGCGAACTTCTGCCGCCGCAGGCCCGGCCCGCGGAGGACTCCGACGGCCTCTTCCTGCTCTACGCCGTCCTCATGCGGGCCAAAGGGGAACAAGTCACCGCGGCCGATGTCCACGACGCCTGGACCGCCTGGATGCAGCTCAGGAACCCGGACCACGCCGCGCTCGTCCCCTTCGACGAGCTCTCCCCGGTCACCCGGCGCGAGGACGAGCCCTACGCCCAGGCCATCCAGGCCGCGGCCCGGGTCCGGTCAAAAGACAGGTCCTGAAACGCGTGAATGGCCGGCCCGGAAAGCAGGGCGGCAATAAGGGATTTGATTGACCCGGCAGCGCGCGGCTCTTGACTTCCCAAGACCCCCGCGCCACATTCCCACCCCGTACTTCCGCACGTCCGCACCTCCGCACCTGCGCACCTCACCCCACCCCTCGTCCGGTTGGAGCGACCCGCCATGGCCACGAGCGCGGAACCTGCGAGACGTACAGCACGACCCACCCGGAGACAGGTACTCGGTACCACGGCCGCCACCGGTCTCGCCCTGGCCGCCGGCACCGGCACCCGCACGGCCGCCGCCGCCGACCTCCCTCTCCTCGGCACCTATGACGTCGTCGTCATCGGCTCCGGCGCTGCCGGCATGACCGCCGCGCTCGCGGCGGCCAAGCAGGGGCTGACCACCGTCGTGGTCGAAAAGGCCCCGACGTTCGGCGGGTCCGCGGCCCGTTCCGGTGCCGGCATCTGGATCCCCAACAATCCCGTGCTGCTCGCCGCCGGGGTCCCGGACACCCCCGCCAAGGCCGCCGCCTACCTCGCCGCGGTCGTCGGCCCGGACGTTCCCGTGGCCCGGCAGAGCGCCTTCCTGGCCCACGGCCCCGCCATGATCTCCTTCGTCATGGCCAACAGCCCGCTCCGCTTCCGGTGGATGGAGGGCTACAGCGACTACTACCCGGAGCTGCCGGGCGGTCTGCCGGGCGGCCGCTCCATCGAGCCCGACCAGTTCGACGGCAACCTCCTCGGCGCCGAACTCGCCCATCTCAATCCGCCGTACATGCAAGTCCCCTCCGGCATGGTCGTGTTCAGCGCCGACTACAAGTGGCTCGCCCTCGCCGCCGTGAGCGCCAAGGGCGCCGCCGTCGCCACCGAGTGCCTGGCGCGCGGTACGAAGGCGGCGGTGCTGGGGCAGACGCCGTTGACCATGGGGCAGTCGCTGGCCGCCGGACTGCGCAAGGGGCTGCTGGACGCGGGCGTCCCCGTCCGCCTCGGCACCCCGCTCACCGACCTGTTCGTCGAGAGCGGCGCCGTCACCGGGGCGGTGGTCGTCAAAGACGGCACCCTCGCTCTCGTACGCGCCCGCCGTGCCGTGATCGTCGGCTCCGGCGGCTTCGAGCACAACGGTGCCATGCGCGCCCAGTACCAGCGGCAGCCCATCGGGACGGAGTGGACGGTCGGCGCGAAGGAGAACACGGGGGACGGCATCCGGGCGGGGCGGCAACTGGGCGCCGCACTCGGTCTGATGGACGACGCCTGGTGGGGACCGGCCATCCCGCTCCCCGGCCAGCCCTACTTCTGTCTCGCCGAACGCACCCTCCCCGGTGGCCTCCTCATCGACGCGGCGGGCTCCCGCTTCGTCAACGAGGCCGGCCCCTACAGCGACGTCGTCCACACCATGTACGACCGCAACCCCGCCGACCCCGACATCCCGGCCTGGCTGATCGTCGACCAGAACTACCGCAACCGGTACCTGTTCAAGGACGTCGCCCCGACCCTCGGCTTCCCCGACGACTGGTACACCTCGGGGGCGGCGCACAAGGCCTGGACCCTCGACGCCCTCGCCGCCTCCGTCGGCGTCCCGGCCGCGGCCCTGCGCGCCACGGTCGACCGCTTCAACTCCCTTGCCCTGAAAGGGACCGACAGTGACTTCCACCGCGGCGACAGCGCTTACGACCACTACTACACGGACCCCTCCGTCCTCCCGAACTCCTGCCTCGCACCCCTGTGGCTGCCGCCGTACCACGCCTTCCGCATCGTCCCCGGGGACCTGGGCACGAAGGGCGGGCTGGTCACGGACGAGCGGGCGCGCGTCCTGCGGGCGGACGGCTCGGTGATCCCCGGCCTGTACGCCGCCGGGAACGCCAGCGCCGCCGTGATGGGGCACAGCTATGCCGGCGCGGGGTCGACCATCGGCCCCGCGATGACCTTCGGCTACATCGCGGCGCTGGACATCGCCGGGACGCTCTAGGAGGCCACCGCTGCCGGCTTGCGGGCTATGAGGAAGGCCTGCGGCGACGTCTCGTCCAGGCTTTCCTCCGGCTCCCGCACCGTCCGCGAGAGGAGTGTGAAGCCCGCGTCCGCCAACAGCCGGATCATGTCCTCGGGCTTGCGGCGCTGGAAGGTCAGTGAGACCGGGCGGCCCCAGGGGCGGTCGTGGTGGCGGTGCCTGTCGCCCGCCTGGAAGCCGACGAGGAGATGGCCGCCGGGTGCGAGCACGCGGTGGAGCTCGGCGAACAGGGCGGGCAGTTCGTCCACCGGGGTGTGGATGGAGGAGTACCAGGAGAGCGCCCCGGCCAGCGTCCCGTCGGGAATGTCCAGGTCCAGCATCGAGCCCTGCTCGAAACGCATCCCCGGATTCTCCCGGCGGGCGACCGCCAGCATCGACTCCGACAGGTCGAGGCCGAAGACGTCCAGTCCGAGCGAGGCGAGCCGGGCCGTCGTCCGGCCGGGACCGCACCCCAGGTCGGCCACCGGCCCCTCGCCGCCCACGAGTTCGGCGAACACCTGGATGATCGCCCGCTCCAGCGGCCTGTCCGCGAGCTCGCGCTCGAACAGGGCGGCGTAGTCCTCGGCCACCGCGTCGTAGAACGTCCGGGTGCTGATGAGGAAGTCGGGTTCGGGCGCGGTCTCGTCGCCGTTCCGGGTCTCGTCACGGGTCTCGGTCATGGTCAGAACCGTAGCGACCACCACTGACAATCGACCGCCTCCTCGACCACCCGTGCTCAGGCCACCCCGACGGCTCGCAGCACCGCCGCCGTCCCCGCCGCCCCCAGCACCACGACCACGAACGGCGCCCTTCGCCACGCCAGCCCACCCCCGACCAGCACCCCCAGCGGCCGCGCCCACCCCGCGAAGCCCCCGCTCTCCGTGAGCGCGCCCGTCGCCAGCAGGGCGGCCAGCAGCACGATCGCCCCCGCCGACAGCAGCTCCTGCACCCGCGCCGGAAGTTCCACGCGCCCGTGCAGCGCGGGACCGGCCAGCCGGAAGAGGTATGTCCCGACCGCCAGGGCCAGGATCATCGCGACCGTGGCGTTCACGCGGAGGCCTCCTTGCGGCCGTGCAGGACCAGCCCCGCCAGCGCCAGCAGCACCGGCACGCCCGCCGGGACGGTCGGCGTCACCGCGAGGGCCAGGGCGGCGCCGAGCAGCGCGCACCGCCGTATCCGGGGGTCCGCGCGCAGGGTGGGCAGTATCAGGGCCACCAGGACCGCGGGGAAGGCCGCGTCCAGTCCGTAGGTCGCCGTGTCGCCCAGCGCGCCTCCGGCCAGAGCTCCGGCCAGGACACCCAGGTTCCATACGGCGAACAGACCGATCCCCGAGACCCAGAACGCCCTCCGCCGCCGTACCGGGTCGGCCTGCGCCAGGGCGAAGGCCACCGTCTCGTCGGTGACGAGGTGGGCGCCGAGCAGACGGGTGAGGCGGCCCGGGCCGAGGGTGTCGGCGATCGCGAGGCTGAAGGCGGCCGTACGGGTGTTGAGGAGCAGACCGGTGGCCGCCGCGGCGATCGGGCCGCCCCCGGCCAGCAGGACGCCGACCGCGCTGAACTGGGCGGAGCCCGCGTAGACCACGAGGGACATCACCACCGGCACCCACACCGGCAGACCGCCGGCCACGGCGATGGCGCCGAAGGAGACACCGACGATGCCGCTGGCGAGCCAGACGAGGGAGGCGTCGCGGATCAGGTCCCTCGGCGTGGTGAAAGTCGATGGCCGGGGCATGTGGGGCGTTCGCCGTGCCGTACGCATGTTCTCTAGAGTGAACAGGAGAGCCCCTGTTCGTCAAGGCGAACGGTCGTACCGATGGAGCGAACATGACGTCCGATGTGCCACCCCGGCTTCCCCTGGACTGGATCGCGGCCGCGCTGCGGCGCGAGCGCACCCGTGCCGGGCTGTCCCTCTCCGAGCTGGCCAAGCGGGCCGGGATCGCGAAGTCGACCTTGTCGCAGCTGGAGGGCGGGAGCGGAAATCCGAGCGTGGAGACGCTGTGGGCGCTGGGGGTGGCCCTGGGGGTGCCGTTCAGTGTGCTGGTGGAGCCGCCCGCCCCTGCCGTGCAGGTGATCCGGGCGGGCGAGGGGCCCGCCGTGGCCTCCGAACGGGCGGACTACCGGGCCACCCTGCTGTCGGCGAGCCCGCCGGGCGCCCGGCGCGACATCTACCATCTGCGCGCGGAGCCGGGGCCCGCCCGCGAGTCGGAGCCGCACATCCCGGGCACGACGGAGCATCTGATCGTGAGCACCGGAAGGGTGAAGGCGGGGCCGGCGGGGGAGACCGAGGAACTCGGGCCCGGGGACTACATGACGTATCGCGGGGATGTGCCGCACTCGTACGAGGCACTGGCTCCCGGGACGACGTTCGTGCTGGTCATGCAGCATGTCTGAAGGGACGCCGGGAAAGGCAGGAGCCCCGCTGCCTTGCGGCACGGGGCTCCTTGGGTACTGCTCTCAGTTCCGGATCAAAGCACCAGGCTCCGAGACCGAATCAGACGGGGGTGACGTTCTCCGCCTGCGGGCCCTTCGGGCCCTGGGTCACGTCGAAGGAGACCTGCTGGTTCTCCTCCAGCGAGCGGAAGCCGCTCGCGTTGATGGCGGAGTAGTGGACGAACACGTCCGGGCCGCCACCCTCCTGGGCGATGAAGCCAAAGCCCTTTTCGGCGTTGAACCACTTCACGGTTCCGGTAGCCATAAGCCCTCCTTGGGCCCAAAGGGTTGCCCTGCTCCAGAACCTGCAAGTGTGAAAACAGTGCTGCACAACTGCATACGTCTGAAAACGACGAGAGCCTGCGGTTACATGCTCCGCAGGCTCTGTACTGCAAGGGAAACCAAACTGCAACTTGCGGCGAGCCTAGCACGCGGGCAGCCGAAAGCAATAGAGGGCAAGATCACGTCACCCGGACGTTTGAAGGCTTGGAATGGGATTGACGGGACACCGGTGACGTCGCCGCACCACCCTGAAGGCTGCACCGTACCTCATAGGGTCTAGCCTCGCGATGTGGACAATTCTCGCACCCGGCCGCGCGTCGGCCACATCCAGTTCCTGAACTGCCTGCCCCTGTACTGGGGGCTTGCGAGGACGGGCACGCTCCTCGACTTCGAGCTGACGAAGGACACCCCGGAGAAGCTCAGCGAGCAGCTGGTGCAGGGAGATCTCGACATCGGGCCCATCACCCTGGTCGAGTTCCTCAAGAACGCGGACGACCTGGTCGCCTTCCCGGACATCGCGGTGGGCTGCGACGGCCCGGTGATGTCCTGCGTGATCGTCTCGCAGGTCCCGCTGGACGAGCTGGACGGCGCCCGGGTCGCGCTCGGCTCGACCTCGCGCACCTCAGTCCGCCTCGCGCAGCTGCTGCTGGCCGAGCGCTACGGCGTCCAGCCCGACTACTACACCTGCCCGCCCGACCTCAGCCTGATGATGCAGGAGGCCGAGGCGGCCGTGCTCATCGGGGACGCGGCCCTGCGGGCGAACCTGCTCGACGGCCCGCGGTTCGGCCTGGAGGTGCACGACCTCGGCACGCTGTGGAAGGAGTGGACCGGACTGCCGTTCGTGTTCGCGGTCTGGGCGGCGCGCCGGGACTACCTGGAGCGCGAGCCCGTCATCACCCGTCGCGTCCACGAGGCCTTCCTCGCCTCCCGCAACCTCTCCCTGGAGGAGGTCGGCAAGGTCGCCGAGCAGGCGGCCCGCTGGGAGGAGTTCGACGAGCGGGTCCTGGAGCGGTACTTCACGACGCTGGACTTCCGCTTCGGCGGGCCGCAGCTGGCCGCGGTCGCCGAGTTCGCCCGGCGGGTCGGGCCGACGACCGGCTTCCCGGCGGACGTGAAGGTGGATCTGCTGCAGCCGTAGCGGTACGGGAACGGGCCACTACCCTTTTCTCGTCGTTACGGGGGATACGGGGGAGGGGTGGACGTCATGCAGCCGCTCGGAGCCGACGAGCCCACCGTCGTGGGGCCCTACCGGCTGCTCGGCCGGCTGGGCTCCGGCGGGATGGGACGCGTCTACCTGGGGCGCAGTGCCGGGGGCCGCACGGTCGCGGTCAAGATCGTGCACCCGCACTTCGCGCTGGACGAGGAGTTCCGCGCCCGCTTCCGCCGCGAGGTGGACGCCGCGCGGCGGGTGGGCGGCGCCTGGACCGCGCCGGTGCTCGACGCGGACCCCGCGGCGGCCGTCCCCTGGGTGGCCACGGCGTACGCGGCGGGTCCGTCGCTGGCCGGGGCGGTCGCGGACGGCGGCCCGCTGCCGGCTCATTCGGTACGGGTGCTGGGTGCCGGGCTGGCGGAGGCGCTGGCGGCGGTGCACGAGCTGGGTCTGGTGCACCGGGACGTGAAGCCGTCCAACGTCCTGCTGACGCTCGACGGTCCGCTGCTGATCGACTTCGGCATCGCGCGGGCCACGGACGGTACGGCGTCCCTGACGTCCACCGGTGTGTCCATCGGCTCGCCCGGTTACATGTCGCCCGAGCAGATCCTCGGCCAGGGGGCCACGGGGGCGGCCGACGTCTTCTCGCTGGGCGCGGTGCTGGCCTGTGCGGCGACCGGGGAGCCGCCGTTCCCCGGGGACTCGTCCGCGGCCCTGCTCTACAAGGTCGTCCACGAGGAGCCCGAACTCGGTTCGCTGAGCGGGGATCTGCGGGACGTGGTGGAGGCGTGCCTGGTCAAGGAGCCGGGGCAGCGGCCGACGCCCGGTGAGGTGGCGCGGCGGCTGGCTCCCGAGGGGGCGGCGCGGATGGTGGCGGGCGGGTGGCTGCCCGGAGCGCTGGTGGAGCAGGTGAGCCGCAGCGCCGTGAAGCTGCTGAATCTGGAGGCGGGGGACGAGGCACCGTCCGGGCCGGTGGGGTTCAGCAGCCCTTCGGTCGGGGATGCGGTGACCGCCGGCGGGGAAGGGGCCGGGCGGGCCGCGGCCGGCCGGGAGGTGGCGGTGGCGGGGTTCGGGCCGGCGCCGGTGATGCCGGGGGCCGCGCCTGTCTCCGGGGCCGCGGTTTCGGCGCCTCCGCCTGCAGCTCCCCTTTCTTCGCCCACGCCGTCCGTGTCCGTGTCCGTGCCCGAGCCGAGGGACGCGCCGCCCGTCGAGCGGCGTCCGGGCAGGCTCACGGTATCCGTGGCGGCAGCCTCCGCGCCGGGGGACGGTGGGCGCGGTCGGCGGCTGAGCTGCACGGTGGCGCTGGCGGTAGCGGGGGCCCTGGCGGCCGTGACGGTGGGGTCGGTGTTCGTGTTCGACCTGTTGCCGGGCGACACCGAGAACGGCGCGGGCGGTTCCAGCCGCGGTGCGTACTCCCCTGAGCCGGGCGCGACCGCGAGCGCCTCGATCACCGACGGCTCCACCGCCGCCGAAGGGAGTGCCGTCCCCGCCGGCTACCTCGGAACCTGGGAGGGCCAGGGCCTCGTCCTCGACGGCGCACTGCCCGCGGGCACCTTCCGGGTGACCGTCCATCAGGCGGGCGTGGGCGAGGAGGTGGGCAGAGTCCGGCAGACCGACCAGCTCGGGGGCGTCTGCAACGACGTACTGACCCTGAAGAAGGTGACGAAGAAGGAGATCGTCACGACCTCGGTGGGCGCCGGGTCCAATCACGCGGGGTGCAACCCGGTGGCGCACACGGTGCGGTTGTCGCGGGTGGGGGACGACCTGAAGTACGTGTCGGACAGTGACGCGGAGGGGAAGCCCACGGCTCGGATGTCGAAGGTCAAGTAGGCGAAGGCCGGGTCAGCGGTTGTTGCCCCAGAGGGAGGTGTCGTCGCTCCTGAGGCTGGGAACCCCGCCGTAGGTCCCGCCGCCCGCGGTCACCAGCGGGGCGGAGAGCTGGTCCTCCAGCACACCCTCGCGGACCTGGATGATCGTGCTGTCGTGGTCGGTCCGGCCCGGCTTGAACGTCCTGCCTGCGATCGCCGCCTTCAGGTAGGAGAGGGCGTACTTGGCGTAGAGGTCGGCGGGCTGGGAGACCGTGGCGTCGATCTTGCCCTGGGCGATGTCCGCGAGCTCCCTGGGGATGCCGTCGTTGGAGACCACGAACACGTGCCTGCCGTCCTGCGGAGCGACCAGCAGGCCCTGCTGCCTGAGTACCTGCACGGTGCCGGAGAGCATGGAGCTGGCCTCCATGTAGACGCCCTTGATGTCCGGGTGAGCGGTGAGATCCGTCTGAAGCTTCCGGGCCGCGACCGCCCCGTCCCAGTTGGTCGCCTCGCCGAAGACCTCGATCTTGGGGTAGTTCTCCTTCATGCACCCGTTGAACCCGGCGGTGCGGTCCCGGGCATTGATCGAGGCGAGGTCACCTTCGAGCATGACGACCTTGCCCTTGCCGCCGAGCTTGGTGCCGAGGAACCGGCAGGCCTTCTCGCCGTACGCGCGGTTGTCGGCGCGGACGATCATGTAGACGTGGCCGGTGTCGGGGCGGGTGTCCAGGGTGACCACGGGGATCCTCTGGGCGGCCAGCTGCCGGAGGACGGGCCCGATCGCGCCGGTGCTCTGCGGTGCCATGGCCACGCCCTTCACCCCGTGGATGATGAACGTCTGCACGTTGGCGGCGAGATTGCCGACGTCGTTCTGCGAGTTGGTCGTCTCCAGCCTCAGGCCGAGCTCCTTGGCGAACCGAGGGGTGTACTTGATGTACGACGTCCAGAAGTCGGTGTCGGAGCGGGGATAGTCGACGCCCACCACCGGGGCACCGTTCGCGCCCGTCCCCGGGGCGGCACCGGAGCCGCCGCAGGCGCTGAGCGCGGTGACGGCGAGGGCGATGACGGCGCCGAGGCCGCGATGTCCGAGGCATCGGGTCGTCACGGCGGGTTCTCCTTGCGGAGGGCTCGCGAGGTACCCGAGCCGGTGTGGTATCCGCTGCTCATCAGGCCTCCTCGTCCCCACTGTAGACGCCGCGCCCACCCGGCCGACGGGTCTCGGCGGGCCCCCGGTCTCAGCCGCTCCCGTCGCCGGCACTCCGGGTGAAGTCCCCCCGCGCCACCCGCCCCACCAATCCGTCCCCGCCCCCCAGCAACGACCCGTACCCCGTGGCCGCCCACATGCTCCGCTCCGCCGGCACCTCGAAGTACGGCACCGGGCCCCCGCTCTCCGCCACGTCCGTGAGGACCTCCGGCGCCCTGCGCGCACGCACGGCCGCGGCGCATGCGGGACAGACCGCCACCTGGGCCCGGTCCCGGCGGCCCAGCGGGCGCCAGGTCGTGCGGCGTACGGCGCGGCCGTGCAGGGGGTTGAAGAAGCAGAGGGGGAGGGCGGACCGGGAGCCCGCCAGGGCGTCGCGGCCCTCCGCCACCAGGGCCAGGACGCCCGCCAGGTCGGGCAGGCCGCGGGCGGCGTCGAGGACCGTCCCGGCAGCGGCGTAGGCGTCCAGCGCGTGCTGGAGGCCGGGGGTGCCGGACACGTCCGCCGCCTCGGCCGACTTGCCCAGCGCCAGGACCTCCGCCTCCGCCCGGCGGCGCAGGGCCGCCTCGTCGGCGTCGCGGGCCGCCGCGAAGACGGCCTGGGGGTGGGCGAAGGGGGAGGGGCCGGGAGCACGGCCGTACCTCCCCGTGCGGCGGTGTCGTACGAGGGCCAGGGTGCCGGCGGCCAGCAGTGCGAGCGCCGTCACGGCTGCCACGGCCGGCCAGGCGCTCCATGTTCCCTCGTCCGAGCCCGGCTCGGGGGAGGGCGAGGGTGAGGCCGGGGTGCTTCCTCGCAGGTTCTTCGTCGCCTCCTCGTACACCTTGGTTCCGTCGCCCTCCGCCACCAGCTGCACGGCCTTGGCCGTCAGGTCCGCCAGGCCCGCGTCCCGCATCTCGTCCAGGAACCCCACCGCGGACACGGCGTCACGTGTCTGGTGGGTGTCGCTCGGCCACTCGTAGCCGTTGAGGGAGTCGGCGAAGCTGTTGTCCATCGTGATGAGGATGAGGTCGCGCAGGCCCAGGCGGTCGTGAACGACCGCTGCCAGGTCGTCGGCGTCGCCGTTGAAGGAGTCGCCCTTGGTGAGCGGGGTGAGGACGACCTTGATCGGCAGGCCCGTCCTCCTGATCTGCTCGGCCAGTTGCCGCTGACGCGCCCGCGGTACCGCTGTGGCGTACGCCGCGTCGACGTAGACGGGGGAGGCGCGCAGGGCGTTCGCGATGCGTTCGCCGGGGCTCGGGGCGGCGTCCGTGGCCGCCCGGGCCGTGGTGGCGCAGACCGCCAGCAGCAGTACCGCCAGCAGAACAGAGGCCATGCGCCTGACGTCAGCGGACATGTGCGGACTTCCTCACATCGTCGACAACCCGCGAGATCCCCCCGAGCAGGGCGCACAAGGGGCTGTCGTACTCCTCGTACGGCACGCGCGTCCGCCGCCCCTGGCCGGGCGGGGCGGGAAGGGTCAGCCACTGCTTGCGGGCCTGGGGCGCGTCGCGGCACACCTCGCAGACCGGTAGTCGGGGCTTGCGGGCCACCGCGGGGCCGTGCAGCGGGTTCACGCCGCAGAACAGGTCGTTGTCGTCGCCTGCGAGGGCCTGGCGGGCGGCGCGGGCCAGGACGATGACCGTGACCAGGGTCGCGGGGTCCGCGTGGCCGGACCGCCGGAGGGCGGCGTCGGGGTCGTCGTCGACCAGGAGCAGCGCCGCGTCGAAGCGGTCCTGGGCACGCGGGTCCACTTCGCTCCCCGCGGCGAACTCGGCTGCCAGCGCGCGGAGTTCGACCCGCGCCGTGTGCCGCAGATACGACTCCGACGGCTCCCTGGGGGACACCGACGGCAGCGACCGCGTGGGCCATGGGGCCGGATTGCGGCGCAGCAGCACCCTGCGGACGATTCCCAGCGCGGCCGAGACCAGACCGAGCAGCAGCGCGGCCGCGACGGCGCCCATGAACAGGCCCGGCCAGAAGTCGGTGGAGAAGAGCGGGGGGAGGTCGTTCCCGGTGACGGGGTCCGTCACCGGGTGCGCGTCGCCGGTGGTGGCCGGATCGGCCGTGCGCCTGGTCTTGTCGAGGACCGTCATGACGGCGTCGAGGCGTGCGCCCAGGAGGTGGTCGTCGGCCCGGTCCGCCGCGTGGTCCCCGTACGCGACGGAGTCCGGCAGGTCGAGACTGTAACTGTCCAGCCACAGGCCGTAGTTGAAGACGTCGATGAAGCCGATCTCGGGGTCGGCGACGACGTACACCCCGTCCTTGCCCAGCTTGTCGTGGACCGCGGCGGCGAACGCCCTCTCGTCGCCGCCCGACTCGTCCTGAGCTGTCTGCGGGACCAGCGAGACGAAGACCGGTCCGCCGCCCTCGGACTCCTCGAACGTGCGGATGCGGGAGTGAAGTCGGTTCAGCCGGGTCGGGTCCAGGACCCGCGGGCTCTCCGGGTCCTGGTACACGGGGTCCTGGGCCAGGCCCGCCGCGACCCGCTCGATGCGGGCGGTGAGGTCGGACGCCCGGGGTGGGGGAGCCGCACTCGACCTGGTCTGGTCGAAGGTGAGGGCGGCGGTCACGGCGATCGCGGCCGCGGCGGTGAGGGCGAGTGCGGGGGCGATCCAGCGGGTCGCGCGGGCGCGGGGCGCGTCCTTGGCCGTCCCCGCGGCTCCCGGCAGCCGGCGCCGCCACCGGCGTACGTACGGGATGAGCCACAGAATCAGCAGCGGTACGACGGTGAGCAGGAACCCCGTGAGGAAGGACTGGTTGCGGCGGTCCGTCGGCCCGATGTACAGGTTCGCGGGCTGTTCGCCGCTGTGGCCGTACCTCTCGCGCGCGGCCTCCGCCCGCGCCGCGGCTTTCGCGCCGCCCTCTGCGATGACCTCGGTGAACCGCTCGAAGCTGCGCAACGGGCCTGCGTCATAGGGGAGTTCGTACGTCGCGACGGTGGCGGCGTCCTCGGCGGGCGCACGTACCCCGTAGGTCGTGGCAGCGGCGACCGACGAATCGTCGACCAGCACGTACAGCCCGTTCCTGCCGAGCCGGTCGTGGACCGTGGCGAGCAGGGTCCGGCTGTCGGTGAGCTGGACGGGGAGGACGAGCACGTACGTCGGGACGCCGGTGCGTTCGGCCAGCCTGGCGAAGTCCGGGGCCGTGGACCGGGGTATCTCACGGGGGAGCTGGTCGGTGACGTAGACCGGGTCGGCGCGGAGGCGGTCGGCGAGGTAGGCGGACTGGGAGGCGGGGATGCCGGAGGCCGCCCTGGCCGGGGCGGTGGCGGCGAAGAGGGCGGCCAGGGCGCAGAGGGCGAGGAGTGCGCGTGCGGTGTGGGTGCGCAGGGGGTGCGGAGGCCTGCCTGTGCCGTATGCCGTGACTGTGCCCACCGCTGCCTTTCCCCCGTGCTCCGCCCGCCGATGTCGCTCGCGGCACTCTACTGAGCGCTTCGCCGGCGCGGAACGGTGGCTGGGACGAGGCGGGCTCGGCGCAGGACTCGCGTCTACTCCGGGCCGTGCCCTGCGCTGCCGTGCGGGTTCCCGCAGCCGTCTGCGGGAGGAGTGGAGACCGGTGGTGCGGCGGGCCCGGTGCCGGTGGGGCTGGGCGTGGCCGGTGACGGGTCCTGGGCGGGCGGTGCGACCGGGGTCGTGCCGGTGTCGTCCGCCGAGGGGGCCGGGTCTTCAACAGGCTCGGGTGCCACGGGAGTCGGGTCCTCGGGCTCCGATGCGGGCGGCGACGAGGGCGTGGGTGCGCTCGGGGGGTCGGCTTCGGGGGTGTGATCGGAGGGAGCCGCCGGAGTCTTGGGAGAGTTGTCGTCGGAGGGGGCGGCGGGGGGTTCCGGCGTCTCCTTGGCCGGAGGCGCCGGGGGCTGTTCGCCTGGAGCCGGGGGGTTCGGGTACGGGTCGGAGGGCGTGGGCGGGGCCTCCGGCTGCTGAGCCGTCCCGCCGGTCTCCGGGGGAGCCGGATCCGTTCCCTTCGGTGCGGGCTCGGTCGGTGCGGGCTCGGTGGGTGCGGGCTCGCTCGGTGCGGGCTCGGTGGGTGCGGGCTCGGTGGGTGCGGGCCCGGTGGGCGGCGGTGTGTCCACCGTCCTGCCCCCGGTCGTGTCCCCGGCCGGAGCCGGCGCGGGCTCATCGGCGTCACGGTGCTTCGGTGCGGCCGTCGTGGTCCTGTCGGTGTCGTGCGTGCGCGCCCGCTCGCTGCCCTGGACGCCGGCTCCATGGGCCGACGTACCGTCCTTCTTCGGAACGGCGGTGAGTGCACCCGTCGACGGCGGCCCCGCCGGCGCCTGGGCCACCGGGACCTGAGCCGCGGGCGCGTCGGCCACCGGTGTGCGCTGCGCCGGAATCCGGCCGGCGTCGGCCGGGCCGAGGACGAGCAGGAGCGCGGCGGCGCCCGCCACGACCGCCCCGGCAGCAGCCGCCACCTGCGTCTTCGAACCGCCGACCGCCACCTGGCGCACTCCGTGCAGCAGCCCGCCGTGCCCGCCGGCCGCGGTCGCCGCACCGGCCGATCCGGCGGTGAAGGCGAGCAGGAACTTGCCCGCACCGCCCACCACGAACACCAGCAGCGCGGGACCGACGAGCGCGGGCAACCGGTCGTTGGCGCTCATCAGGGCGGCCAGCCGCGACCGGCAGTCGTCGCACGCCTCCACATGCCCGAGCAGCCGCTCGGACTGCTTCGCGGTCGCCGCACCCCGCACATACGCGGGCATACGCGCCCAGTACACCTGGCACGCGGGATCGTCGGGCGCACCGGTCTGCGTCCGCAGGAACGCCTGCCGCATACCCTCCCGGGCCCGGTGCAACAGCACAGCCGTGGCACCCTCCTTGGTCCCGAGCTGCGGACCGATCGCGGCCAGCGGCTGCCCCTCCGCCTCGGCCAGCCACAGCGCCTTCACCCACCGCTCGGGCAACTGCCCCAGCACCCTCACCACCAGGTCGACGGAGGACACCCGCTCGGCGGGGTCGTCCGCGTGCGGGTGAGTGTCCGTCTCGACCCGCTCCTCACCGTGCGGATCCCGTGGCGTCTCGCGCACCGCGCTTCCGGCGGCGATCGCGAGATGCCGCACCGTCGTCATCAGATACGCCGGCACGTTGTCGATCTCGTGCCCCGCGGCCAGCCGCCGCCACACCCGGAAGTGCGCCTCGGCGACGAGGTCTTCGGCGGTCCAGGCGTTCCGGGTGAGCGAGCGGGCGTAGGCGACGAGTCGCGGCTGCTGTTCCTCATAGATCCGGGCGTACGCGGCCGTGGCGGCATGGGACGCGGAAGCCGGTGCGGACACTGCAGTGGAACCGTCGGACATGGCGGAACGCTCCAGTTGCCTACTGAGGGCGGGGAAAGGTTTTGTAAGCCTAGATGGCAAAAGTTTCAATCAAAGTTGCGGCGTATCGCCGATGTGGCGCACGTCACGAAAGTTCTCTTCTGTTGCGGCGTAATACCCACGCCCCCAAGGCGCTCATGAGCTGCACAGGCCCAACTGGCCGCCGCGGAAACCGACATGCTCGAAATGCTCTACATGCCCGAAAAGGGAGCCCCCCTCGTGTACATAGCCCTGGAGCAGCCCACCGGCGCGCACCTGCTCGCCCCCGACCACGACGAACTGGCGGTGCCCGTCACCCTCCGCTACCTCTCCGAGGACCCCCTGGCGGTCCATTTCGTCTTCCCCGCCTGGGCCTCGCTCGACGAGGAGGAGGTGACCTGGACCTTCGCCCGCAGCCTTCTGGAGGAGGGACTGGGCGGCCCCGCGGGTCTCGGCACGGTACGGCTGCGCCCGCACGGCCCGTCCCACACCGTCGTGGAACTCCACGCCCCGCAGGGCATCGCGGCGGTCCGCTTCGGGACGGCCGCCCTCCACCGTTTCCTGCTCCGCTCCTACACGGTCACCGAGCCGGGCGGCGAGCCCCTGGAGCCGGCCCTCGACCGCGGGCTCGCCTCGCTGTTCGGCGCTGTGTGAGGCTGGGCCCGGAACCGAACGGTTGGGTGGGGATGACTACCGGGTTGCTGATCGCCGTCGCCCTCCTCTGGGGCGCCGTGGCAGGAGCGCTGCTGCCGAGGGCCGCCTACCGGTTCTCCGTGCCGTCCGACGAGCCCTGGCGGGAGCTGTGTCCCGACGGGCATCCGATCGGCGGCTGGATCGGGTCGGCCCGGTGCGGGGAGTGCGCCGACAACTCCCCGGCGGGGACTGCGCGAAGAGGCGATGACGGCGTGGGAAAGCGGTCGTACGGTCCTGGCACCCCTGCCCTCTCCCTGACCACCGCTCTCGTCTGCGCTGCCCTCGCCGCCGCGACCGGCACGCGCCCCGAGCTCGGGGTCTGGCTGCTGCTCGGGCCTGTCGGCGTGCTGCTCGCGGCCGTCGACCTCCGGGTGCGGCGGCTGCCCGACGTGCTGACGCTGCCGCTCGCGGGCGCCGTCCTCGTGCTGCTCGGCGTGGTGGCACTGCTGCCCGAGCACGCCGGTGACTGGACCACGGCACTGTACGGAGCCCTTGCGCTGGGCGCGTTCTTCCTGTTGCTGTTCCTCATCAACCCGGGCGGCATGGGCTTCGGGGACGTCAAGCTGGCGCTCGGACCGGGCGCCGCCCTGGGGTGGTACGGCTGGCCGACGCTCATGCTCGGCACCCTCGCCGCGTTCCTGCTCGGGGCGCTGTACGGGGGAGCGCTCGTCGTCGCGCGGCGGGCCGGACGCAGGACGGCCATCGCGTTCGGGCCGTTCCTGATCGGCGGGGCGTTTCTCGGGCTGCTGGTCGGGGCGTACACGGCCTGACGTAGGCTGGGCAGGTCTGTCCACAACCCTTGACGAAAGGGACGCCCCGGTGACCGAGAAGGCCGACCTCACATCTTTTGATGTCACAGCCGTCCTCGACCGCGCCGCGGCCGGTGGTCGGATCACCCCCGAAGAGGCGCTCGACCTCTACCGCGACGCTCCGCTGCACGCGCTGGGCGCTGCCGCTGACGCCGTACGCCGCCGTAAGTACGCCGGTACCGAGCACATCGCGACGTACATCATCGAGCGCAACATCAACTACACGAACGTGTGTGTCACGGCATGCAAGTTCTGTGCCTTCTACGCCGCTCCCAAGGACACGGCGAAGGGCTGGACGCGGGATCTGGACGACATCCTGCGGCGGTGCGCGGAGACCGTCGAACTCGGCGGCACCCAGATCATGTTCCAGGGCGGACACCACCCGGACTACGGCGTCGAGTACTACGAGACGCACTTCGCCGCCATCAAGAAGGAGTTCCCGCAGCTCGTCATCCACAGCCTGGGGGCGAGCGAGGTCGAGCACATGGCCCGGATCTCCAAGGTGAGCGTGGAGGAGGCGATCTCGCGGATCCACGCCGCCGGGCTCGACTCCTTCGCGGGCGCCGGCGCCGAACTGCTGCCGGAGCGGCCCCGCAAGGCCATCGCGCCCCTCAAGGAGAGCGGCGAGCGCTGGCTGGAGATCATGGAGACCGCGCACGGCCTGGGCGTCGAGTCGACGTCCACCATGCTCATGGGCACCGGCGAGACCAACGCCGAGCGCATCGAGCACCTGCGGATGATCCGTGACGTACAGGACCGGACGGGCGGCTTCCGCGCCTTCATCCCGTACACCTACCAGCCCGAGAACAACCACCTGAAGGGCCGCACCCAGGCCACGCTCTTCGAGTACCTGCGGATGATCTCCATCGCGCGGCTGTTCATGGACAACGTCCAGCACATCCAGGGGTCCTGGCTGACCACCGGCAAGGAGGTCGGGCAGCTGTCCCTGCACTACGGCGCCGACGACCTCGGCTCGATCATGCTGGAGGAGAACGTCGTCTCCTCGGCCGGCGCCAAGCACCGCTCCAACCGGCTCGAGATCATCGACCTGATCAGGAAGGCCGGGCGGGTGCCCGCCCAGCGGACCACGACGTACGAGCACATCGTCGTCCACGACGACCCGGCGAACGACCCGGTCGACGAGCGGGTGATGTCGCACATCTCGTCCACGGCGATCGCGGGCGGCACCGCGCATCCCGAGCTGAAGCTGCTGGCCTCCAACTGACGTACCGGTGCTGACGATTCACGCGGCGGACGAGGTCCGCACCGGCCGGGACGCCGAACCGATCGAGGGCGGCGCCGTGGCGGTCGAGGGGAACTCGATCGCCGCGGTGGGTCCGCTGGCTCAGGTGCGGGAGCGGTTTCCGCAGGCGCGGGTGCGGAGTTGGCCGGGCGTGCTGGAGCCCGGGCGCCTCCACGAGGGCCCGCTTCCCGACGCCCCGAGCCCGCGCGAACGCGTTCATGCCGTGCTGAAGTCGGGCGCCGTGGCGATCCTCGCGCAGTACGCCGACTCACCCGGACTGCGGGCGGCGGCCGACCGGAACGACGTCCTCGTCCTGTCCGGTGCGCGGCCTCCGGCTCTGGCCGAGTCCGGCCGGGCCGACCTCGCCGTGTTCGACGACACCGGCGCGTGCGTCGCGACGGTGTGCGCGGGGCGCCTCGTACACAGGCGTCGTTAGCCCGCAGAGGCCTTTGCGGACGCTCCCGGACTCCGAGACCCGGGCACCCCTTTCTCCTCGGCGAACGTCCGCACATGCCCGGCATCGGACGAGGAGCCCCCTTCACGTTGTTCGCCCCGATCGTCGAGGTCGACGTTCGGCGTCGGCTGGATTCCTGATCGCCGTGTTCGTCGTGCTGTGCGGCTGGGTGGAGGACGTGGAGGACGTGGAGGACGTGGCGGCGACGAAGAGACCCAGGCTCCTCCCCTGAGCGGGAGCCGCGGGCCGTGCTGCAACAATGGCCGACGTGACCCGCGCTTCCCTGAACAAGCAGCCGCACGAAGTCGCCTCGATGTTCGACGACGTGGCGGAACGGTACGACCTGACGAACGACGTGCTGTCGCTCGGCCAGGACCGGGTGTGGCGCAAGGAGGTGGCCCGGGCGGTCGACGCCCGGCCCGCGCAGAAGATCCTGGACCTGGCCGCGGGCACGGCCACGTCCTCGCTGCCCTTCGCCCGTACGGGCGCGTACGTCGTCCCCTGCGACTTCTCCCTCGGCATGCTCCAGGTCGGCAAGAAGAAGCACCCGTGGCTGCCGCTGACAGCGGGCGACGCGACGAGGCTGCCGTTCAGGGACGACGTCTTCGACGCGGTCACGATCTCCTTCGGGCTGCGCAACGTGCAGGACTTCGACGCCGCCCTGCGCGAGCTGTACCGGGTGACCAAGCCCGGCGGCCGGGTGGTGATCTGCGAGTTCTCGCACCCGACCTGGGCGCCCTTCCGCACGGCCTACACCGAGTACCTGATGCGCGCCCTGCCGCCGGTCGCCCGCGCGGTCTCCTCGAACCCCGAGGCCTACGTCTACCTCGCCGAGTCCATCCGCGCCTGGCCGGACCAGCCCGCGCTGGCCGAGCGCCTGCAGAAGGCCGGCTGGTCGAAGGTGGCGTGGCGGAACCTGACGGGCGGGGTCGTGGCCCTGCACCGCGGGTTCAAGGGCTGAGATTCAGGCGGAGCTGACGATGTACGGGTCGCCCGGCTCGTCCAGCTCGCGCTGCAGCCCGCCGGTCGGGGGCCTCGGAATGCGTGGCTCGCGGACGCCTCCGCCGCCTTCTCCCTCGCCGAACTCGAACCACACGTAGATCACGGAGTCCCGCGGCACCTCGGCATTGGGCTGCGGGTACTGCCGTACGACGTACTCGACCACGGTCTGGTGGAAGTCGGGCCGGTCCGGCGCGTTCAGGAAGAGGCCCGTCGCCTCCGCCGTCCTGCGCGCGTCCATGGCCATCAGTCCGACCAGCCTTGGTACGCGTACCTCGGGTGTTTTGGGTGTTATTCGCACAGATGTCACCCCCAGCGGTACTGGAAGGGTAACCGCACGGGGGTGCCGACCGGAAGCGCCAAGTGTCTTTCTGTAGCAGTCGGTTACTGTGCGTGACCGTTTTGGAGTTGGAGCCGGAAGCAGAGGGCGTCCTCCTGGAGCCGTGGGTGCGGGAAGCTCTCCGCCTGCTCCATGCCCAGGCGCCGGGTGACCGCGATGGACCGCTCGTTCCCGGGCCTGACCATCGCCACCACGCTCGGCACGCCCGCCGCCCTGAGCCGCTCCAGCGTCATCTGCGCGGCCGCGGTGGCGTACCCCTCGCCCCAGAACGCCCGCCCGAGCCGCCACCCGATCTCGATCTCGCCCTTGGGTCCCCAGTCCTGCGGCCACGGCTGGGCGCCCGTGAAGCCCATGACCTGACCGGACTCGCCCACCAGGGTCCACAGACAGAAGCCGAGCTCCGCGTCGTGTCTGCGCTGCCGGGCGGTGAGCTCCTCGTAGACGGAGAGGCCGGCGGACCTGCCGCCGTGGAACTCCATTACGTCCGGGTCGTCGAAGACCCGGTGCCAGGCGACCGCGTCCTCGTCGGTGGGGACACGCAGCCGTACTACGGGGAGAGCTCGGTTCACGAGGGCAGCCCTTCAACCAGGTGATCAATTCTGCTGAATAGACTGCCTGTGTCCAGTGCCGCTCGGCACAGAGATTTGTCGAACTTGGGGAGATCCCGCCGTGACCGTCGTGACCGAGCCCCACTCCGAGCCGTCGCCCGAGCCCTTCACCGAGAACACCGCCGATGTGATCGTCGTGGGCGCGGGCCCGGCCGGCTCCACCACGGCGTACCACCTCGCCAAGTCGGGTCTCGACGTGCTCCTGCTGGAGAAGACCGAATTCCCCCGCGAGAAGGTCTGCGGCGACGGCCTGACGCCGCGTGCCACCAAGCAGCTCGTGGCCATGGGCATCGACATCTCCGAGGAGGCCGGCTGGCTGCGCAACAAGGGGCTGCGCATCATCGGCGGCGGCGTCCGCCTCCAGCTGGACTGGCCGGATCTCGCCTCCTTCCCGGACTACGGCCTGGTCCGCAAGCGCGACGACTTCGACGAGCAGCTCGCCCGCAACGCCCAGAAGGCGGGCGCCCGGCTCTTCGAGCGCTGCAACGTCGGCGCGCCGATCGTCGACGACCGCACGGGCCGCATCACCGGCGTCCACGCCAAGCTCGGTGAGGAGAAGCGCGAAGTCACCTTCCACGCCCCGCTCGTGGTCGCCGCCGACGGCAACTCCACCCGTCTCTCCCTCGCGATGGGCCTGCACCGCCGCGAGGACCGCCCGATGGGCGTCGCGGTCCGTACCTACTTCGAGTCGCCCCGCCACGAGGACGACTACCTGGAGTCCTGGCTGGAACTCTGGGACCGCCGCGGCCCGCAGGACCGCCTGCTCCCCGGCTACGGCTGGATCTTCGGCATGGGCGACGGCACGTCCAACGTCGGCCTGGGTGTCCTGAACACCTCCGACTCCTTCAAGGAACTGGACTGGCGCGAGGTCCTCAAGGCATGGTGCGCCTCCATGCCGGAGGACTGGGGCTACACGCCGGACAACATGACCGGGCCGATCCGCGGCGCCGCCCTCCCGATGGCCTTCAACCGCCAGCCCCACTACACCAAGGGCCTGCTCCTGGTCGGCGACGCCGGCGGCCTGGTCAACCCCTTCAACGGCGAGGGCATCGCCTACGCCATGGAATCCGGCCAGATCGCCGCCGACGTCATCGTCCAGGCCCACGCCCGCCCGACGCCCGCGAGCCGTGAACTCGCCCTGCAGCGCTACCCGCGCGTCCTCAAGGACACCTACGGCGGCTACTACACACTGGGCCGCGCCTTCGTGAAGCTCATCGGCAACCCGAAGGTCATGAAGATCGCGGCCCAGCGCGGCCTGACCCACCCCATGCTGATGAAGTTCACCCTGAAGCTGCTGGCGAACCTGACGGACCCGACCGGCGGCGACGCGATGGACCGGATCATCAACGGGCTGAGCAAGGTGGCCCCGAAAGCCTGATCATGCGGGACCACCTCGGACTCGGTCCTACCAGGGTGACCCCGAAGGCGTGACTAGCCCTTGAGGGCTTCCACGTTGGCGGCCCGGCGCGCGAACACCTCGTCGCGCCGGTCCGCCACCTGCCGGAGCGCGTCCTTCCGCTCCCGCCCGGAGAGCCGGTCCAGATAGACCTGGCCGTCGCAGTGGTCGGTCTCGTGCGCCAGGCAGCGTGCGAAGTAGCCCGTGCCCTCGATGGTCAGGGGCTCGCCGTCCTTGTCGAATCCGCGCACCACCGCCCGGTCCGGACGCGGTACGTCCATCACGGCGCCCGGCACCGACAGACACCCCTCGCTCTCGTCGAGCAGCCGGCGCCCGGCGGGGCCGAGGGTGTCGAGCACCGGGTTGACGACGTGCCCGACGTGCCGGCCCCCTTCGTCGTCCGGGCAGTCGTACACGAACAGCCGCAGGCCGACGCCGACCTGGTTCGCAGCGAGCCCGGCCCCTTCGGCGACGTACATCGTCAGGAACATGTCGTCGATGAGCGCGGCGAGATCGGGCCCGAACTCCGTCACGTCCCGGCACGGCCGGTGCAGAACCTCTTCCCCGACCTCGGTCACGCGCCGCACCTTCCCGCGTCGGGCCTCGGGCGCGAGCGGCGGATACGAGTCGACGGGCCTGCCCTGCACGAACACACGTGGCATGTCTGTGTCTCCCTGTGATTGTGAGGATGCCGTGAGTGGCGGGGAAACGGGTTCCGGCGCGCGGGACCCCTCCCTACCCTCCGTTGTTCATGACAACAGAACACGCGCGGCAGCCGCAGGAGAACACCGGCCACACCCGCAGACGCTTCCTCACCGGTGCCGGGGGAGCGGCGGGCGCGCTCGCCTTATGGCCCGCCGGACGCGCGCACGCGGCCTCCGCCGGCAAACGCGTAGCCGTCCTCGGCGGCGGAGTCTCCGGCCTCAGCGCCGCCCACGAACTCGCCGAACGCGGCTACGCCGTCACCGTGTACGAGTACTACGACGTCCTCGGCGGCAAGGCCCGCTCGATGCCCGTCCCGGGCACCGGAACCGGCGGCCGGCGGCCGCTCCCGGGCGAGCACGGCTTCCGCTTCTTCCCCGGCTTCTACCGGAACCTGCCGGACACGATGCGCCGCATCCCCTTCCCCGGCAACGCGACCGGCGTCCACGGCAACCTGCGAGGCGCCACCGAGGAACTGTTCGCCCGCAGTTCCGGCCGCGCGGACCTGCACTTCCCCCTGCGCCGCGTCACCACGCCGCCCGCACCCGGCGACATCACCTCGTCCTGGATCCGCGACCAGATCCTCTCCGCCCTGGACCTGGGCACCCGCCTGCCCGCCCACGAGGCCGCCTACTTCGCCGACCGCCTCCTCGTCCACCTCACCAGCTGCGACGCCCGCCGCGAGGACCAGTGGGAGAAGACCGCCTGGTGGGACTTCATCCGCGCCGAGGAGATGAGCGAGGAGTACCGGACCCTCCTGGGCATCGGCCAGACCCGCAACCTCGTCGCCACACGCGCGGAGGTGGCCTCCACCCGCACCGTCGGCCGCGTCATCATCGAGGCCCTGATCCTCTGGGGCCTGCTCGGCCGCGGCCTGGACGGCGACGCCGACATCGACCGCGTCCTCAACGCCCCCACCAGCGAGGCATGGATCGACCCCTGGGAGACCCACCTTCGCTCCCGGGGCGTCGAGTTCGTGCTCGGGACGCAGGTCCGGGAGGTCGTGTACGAGGGCGGCCGGGTGACCGGCGTACGCCTCGCGGCCCGCGACGGCAGCCAGGAGCGCACCGTCACCGCCGACCACTACGTCTCCGCCATGCCCGTCGAGCACGCGCGCGGGACGTGGGGCAGGGCGCTGCGGGCGGCGGATCCGCAACTGGCGCGCTGCGACGCCCTGCGGACCGACTGGATGACCGGCGTGATGTTCTACCTGCGCACGCCCACCCCCGTCGTGCACGGCCACATCAACTGCCTCGACTCACCGTGGTCGGTGACGGGCATCGGGCAGGCCCAGTTCTGGGACGTGAGGGACTTCTCGCGCGACTACGGCGACGGACAGGCCCACGACTGCCTGTCCGCGATCATCTCGGAGTGGGACAAGCCCGGCATCCTGTACGGCAAGACGGCCAAGGAGTGCACCAAGGACGAGATCGTCGCCGAGCTCTGGGCCCAGCTGAAAGACGGCCTCAACGACTCCGGCAAGACGACCCTCACGGACGACGACCGCCTCGGCTGGTTCATGGACCCGGCGGTGACGGGCCTCGGCGGCCCCGCCCCGCACAACCGCGAGCAGCTCCTCATCCACCCCACGGGCACGCTCTACAACCGCCCCTCGGCCCGCACGACGGTCCCGAACTTCTTCCTCGCCGGCGACTACGTCCACACCGATGTCGACCTGGCGACGATGGAAGGCGCCAACGAGTCCGCGCGACGGGCGGTCAACGCCCTCCTGGACGCGGACAATTCGGACGCCGAGCCGTGTGAGATCTGGGAGCTGTACCGGCCGCCGGAGATGGAGCCCCTGAAGCGGGCCGACGAACTGCGCTACAAGCTCGGCCTGCCCAACACCTTCGACCTGGGATAGGGCCGTCCGGCACAGGCCCGGCGGAAAGGACGGAAAGGCCGCTGCCCCCGAGCGGCTGCGGCCCTTCCGTGCGTCCGTGCCGCACGTGTTGCGCTGTGGAGTGCGTCAGAGCACCCGCACCGCTCCGGTCGGCGGGTCGTAGGAGAGCGGCCTCTCGACCACACCGGTCGACGGGTTCTGCGCGCCGACGAACATGCCGTCGCCGACGTACACCGCCACGTGGTACGCGCTGCCCGCGCTGCCCCAGTACAGGATGTCGCCCGGCTGCAGGTTGCTCAGAGACACCGGGGTGCCGGCGGTCGACTGGTCCTGCGAGACCCGCGGCAGGCTGATGCCGATCTGCTTGAAGGTGGTCTGCACCAGGCCCGAGCAGTCATAGGCGGATGAACCGGTCGCACCGGACACATAGGCCTTACCGACCTGAGCCTTGAGGAAGTTGACGATCGCGGCAGCCGAACCGGTGGCCGTGGACGAACTCGTCGAGAGGGTCGACGTGGTGGCGGCGAGGGTGGTCCGCTCCGCACTGCGGGACGCGGCCCGCTCGGCGGCGGCCTTGCGGGCGGCCTCGGCCTTCTTCCTGGCCTCGGCCTTCTTCTTCGCCTCCGCGAGGTCCGCCTTGGCCTGCTTCGCGGCGTTTGCGGCGGCCGTGTCACGCTCGGCCTGCAGCTCGTAGTTCGCGGCTGCCTGCTGTGTGGCGGCCGCGGACTGGGCGACCTGGTTGGCCAGATCGGCCGTCAGGGTGGGCAGTTGCAGGGTCTGCGTCGTCTCGGCTGCGTTCGCCGAGGCCGCGCCCGCCGCCGCCATGCTGAGAACGCCACCGGCAACTCCGGCGCGCACGGCGATGTTCGTCGTCGCGCTGCGGCGGGGCTTCCGGTGGCTGCGTATGTGAGCGGTGTGGGACATGAGAACAACGGGTATCAGGGGCTCCTCCATACCTTCAAGAAATGTGTGCTGCGCCACAGTTGTTCAGTCGGCGCCCCGAATTCCGGGTCTCTCACTCTTTATTGACGCCGTAACGGACATTGCGGGCACGGCCCATCAGGCCCGTGATCACGGTCTTTCATGATTACGCCCGGATTGCCCCGCACCTACCACTGGTTGGGACAGGTGGCCAAGCCCCGCTCTCAGGCACCTCTCACGGTGTGGCGGAGGTCACGCAACGGTCACGGCAATGTGTGCGTCTCGCGCGAAGATCACGACCCGATTGCGCTCGGGTCACGACCGGACCCCGCTCGTGAATGTGTGCACGCGTCCACACCGCACAGCGCACCTCCCTCTGATGTGTGAACGCGGGTCACTATCAGGACATCTCGTCCAACACCAATTTGCATGCAAGGGAAGTCTCTTGATATTGAGACGCCCCTCGCGAGCTGCGCCGACGAGCGAAAATGCCACGTCTGGTGATCACTCGGACACTTCAGGTAGGAAGATCACTGCTCATCCGACTTCATGATCCTTCGTCAGGTGGTGGAGATCACAAAGCTTGTGTAATACCCCGTGTCGCAGATCACAGAGCGGCGGGCATAAGATGCGAGGCAGTTGGGCTTGTGACCTGCTTCACATGTTCTCGATCTTCGCCCGGGACGGGCGGGGTTGGGGAGGCGTATGAGGTCGGTGTGAGTCCGATGTGCCATCGCCAGCAGTCAGTGCCGACTGAGAGGAGCGAGGAGCGGTGAACGCGTATGCGCCCATCCTCGTACTGGGAGCCCTCGGGGCAGGCTTTGCGATCTTCTCCGTGGTCATGGCCACGTTGATCGGTCCGAAGCGGTACAACCGGGCCAAGCTCGAGGCCTACGAGTGCGGGATCGAGCCGACCCCCACGCCGGCCGGCGGCGGGCGCTTCCCCATCAAGTACTACCTGACGGCGATGCTCTTCATCGTCTTCGACATCGAGATCGTCTTCCTCTACCCCTGGGCCGTCACGTTCGACGCCCTGGGGATCTTCGGGCTCGTGGAGATGCTGCTCTTCGTGCTCACCGTCTTCGTCGCGTACGCGTACGTATGGCGGCGCGGCGGCCTGGAATGGGACTGAGGGGCCTTTAGAACATGGGACTCGAAGAAAAGCTGCCGAGCGGATTCCTGCTGACCACCGTCGAGCAGGCCGCGGGCTGGGTGCGCAAGGCGTCCGTCTTCCCGGCCACGTTCGGCCTCGCCTGCTGCGCCATCGAAATGATGACCACCGGCGCCGGCCGCTACGACCTGGCGCGCTTCGGCATGGAGGTCTTCCGAGGTTCTCCCCGCCAGGCGGACCTGATGATCGTGGCCGGCCGGGTGAGCCAGAAGATGGCGCCGGTGCTGCGCCAGGTCTACGACCAGATGCCGAACCCGAAGTGGGTGATCTCCATGGGGGTCTGCGCCTCCTCGGGCGGCATGTTCAACAACTACGCGATCGTCCAGGGCGTCGACCACATCGTCCCGGTCGACATCTATCTGCCCGGCTGCCCGCCACGGCCCGAGATGCTGATGGACGCCATCCTCAAACTGCACCAGAAGATCCAGAGCTCCAAGCTCGGCGTGAACGCCGAGGAAGCGGCACGCGAGGCGGAGGAAGCGGCGCTCAAGGCCCTGCCCACGATCGAGATGAAGGGGCTGCTGCGGTGAGCGACGCGAACGGCACCAACGGAGCGTCGAACGGGGTGAACCCCGAAAAGGACCTCGGCGCATCCAACCTCCCCGGCCAGCGCGGCGAGGGCGGCGAGGAGATCCGCGTCCAGCGCGGCATGTTCGGCGCCAACAACGGTGGCGACACCTCCGGCTACGGCGGCCTGGTCCGCTCGGTCCGCCTCCCGGGACCCGCGGCCCGCCCCTACGGCGGCTGGTTCGACGAGGTCGCCGACGAACTCGAGGGCGCGCTGGAGGAGCAGGGCCTGCTCCCGGACAACGCGATCGAGAAGACGGTCGTCGACCGCGGCGAACTCACCTTCCACATCGAGCGGGAGCATCTGCTGCGGGTCGCCCGGACCCTGCGCGACGACCCCGCGCTGCGCTTCGAGCTCTGTACCGGCGTCAGCGGCGTCCACTACCCGCACGACAAGGGCCGCGAGCTGCACGCCGTCTACCACCTGCGCTCGATCACCCACAACCGGCTGATCCGCCTCGAAGTCAGCGCCCCGGACGCCGACCCGAAGATCCCGTCCCTGGTCTCCGTCTATCCCACCAACGACTGGCACGAGCGCGAGACCTACGACTTCTTCGGGATCGTCTTCGACGGTCACCCGGCCCTGACGCGGATCATGATGCCGGACGACTGGCAGGGCCATCCGCAGCGCAAGGACTACCCCCTCGGCGGCATCCCCGTCGAGTACAAGGGCGCCCAGATCCCGGCTCCGGACCAGCGGAGGTCGTACTCGTGAGCACTTCGCAAGCCTCTCCTCGCGAGACCACTGAAGGCACCGTCTACACGGTCACCGGTGGCGACTGGGACGAGGTCGTCCAGTCCGCGGCCCGGGCCGACGACGAGCGCATCGTCGTCAACATGGGGCCCCAGCACCCCTCCACCCACGGAGTGCTCCGCCTGATCCTGGAGATCGACGGCGAGACGGTCACCGAGGCCCGCTGCGGCATCGGCTACCTGCACACCGGCATCGAGAAGAACCTCGAGTTCCGCACCTGGACGCAGGGCACCACGTTCGTGACGCGGATGGACTACCTGACGTCCTTCTTCAACGAGACCGCCTACTGCCTCGCCGTCGAGAAACTCCTCGGCATCGAGGACCAGATCACCGAGCGCGCCAAGATCATCCGGGTGCTCCTGATGGAGCTGAACCGGCTCTCCTCGCACCTGGTGTGCATCGCCACCGGCGGCATGGAACTCGGCGCCACCACGATCATGATCTATGGATTCCGTGATCGTGAAATGATTCTCGACATCTACGAGCTCATCACGGGCCTCAGGATGAACCACGCGTACATCCGCCCCGGCGGACTCGCGCAGGACCTGCCGCCCGGCGCGGTGGACCACATCCGCGAGTTCGTGAAGAAGATGAAGAAGAACCTCCCGGAGTACGACAAGCTCGCCACCGGGAACCCCATCTTCAAGGCCCGTATGCAGGACGTCGGCTATCTCGACCTGGCCGGCTGCATGGCCCTCGGCGCCACCGGCCCGATCCTGCGCTCCACCGGCCTTCCGCACGACCTGCGCAAGACGCAGCCGTACTGCGACTACGAGACGTACGACTTCGACGTCCCGACCGCCGACACCTGCGACTCCTACGGCCGCTTCCTGATCCGCCTCGAGGAGATGCGCCAGTCGCTGCGGATCGTCGAGCAGTGCCTGGACCGGCTGCAGCCCGGCCCGGTCATGGTCGCCGACAAGAAGATCGCCTGGCCCGCCCAGCTCGCCCTGGGACCGGACGGGCTCGGCAACTCCCTCGACCACATCAAGAAGATCATGGGCACCTCCATGGAGGCCCTGATCCACCACTTCAAGCTGGTCACCGAGGGCTTCCGCGTGCCGCCGGGACAGGCGTACGCGGCCGTCGAGTCGCCCAAGGGCGAACTCGGGGTGCACGCCGTGTCCGACGGCGGCACCCGCCCCTTCCGGGTCCACTTCCGGGACCCGTCCTTCACCAACCTGCAGGCCATGGCGGCGATGTGCGAGGGCGGCCAGGTCGCCGACGTCATCGTCGCCGTCGCGTCCATCGACCCCGTGATGGGAGGCGTCGACCGGTGACCACCAGTTCTTCCGAGCGGGGCGTCAGCCTGGGCATGCCCGAACTGCCCGCGCCCGCCTACCCGGACGACATCCGGGCCCGGCTCGAGGCGGACGCGCGCGAGCTGATCGCCCGCTACCCCGACTCCCGGTCCGCACTCCTGCCGTTGCTGCATCTCGTGCAGGCGGAGGAGGGCCATGTCACGCGCACCGGGATGCAGTTCTGCGCGGACATGCTGAACCTGACCACGGCCGAGGTCACCGCGGTCGCCACCTTTTACACCATGTACCGGCGCAAGCCGTCCGGTGACTACCAGGTGGGCGTCTGCACCAACACCCTCTGCGCGGTGATGGGCGGTGACGCGATCTTCGAGGAGCTCCAGGAGCACCTCGGCGTCGGCAACGGCGAGACCACCGGCGACGGCAAGGTCACCCTGGAGCACATCGAGTGCAACGCGGCCTGCGACTTCGCGCCGGTGGTGATGGTCAACTGGGAGTTCTTCGACAACCAGACCCCGGCCAGCGCCAAGCGCCTCGTCGACGACCTGCGCGCGGGACGCGACGTCGAGCCCACGCGCGGGGCGCGCCTGTGCACCTTCAAGGAGACCGCGCGGATTCTGGCCGGCTTCCCCGACGAGCGGCCAGGGGCCGTCGAGGAGAGCGGCAGTGCGGGACCGGCGTCGCTGGTGGGCCTCCGCCTGGCAAGGGGAGAGACCGCACCCGCGCGCGTGGTCCATCCGCGGGACGGCGGCCCGCACGAGGACGAGCCGCAGGACAGGGCAGTGCACGAACCGTCGCCGACCGAGCACCTGAGCTCACACGATGCGCCGCACGACACGTCGGCCTCCGACCCGGCCCACCCGGCAGGGCCTGCCGCCGAGGAGGGGGAGTGATGACCTTGGCACCCGAACTCAGGAACAACAGCCCCGAGAAGCTGCTCGCACCCGTGCTGTCGGCCTTCTGGGACGAGGACCGGTCCTGGACGCTGGACGTCTACCGAAGGCACGAAGGATACGAGGGGCTCCGCAAGGCGCTCGCGATGTCCCCGGACGACCTGATCGCGTACGTCAAGGACTCCGGGCTGCGCGGCCGTGGCGGCGCGGGATTCCCGACCGGAATGAAATGGCAGTTCATTCCCCAGGGAGATGGAAAGCCACACTATCTAGTTGTCAACGCCGACGAATCGGAGCCCGGGACGTGCAAGGACATCCCGCTCCTCTTCGCGAACCCGCACAGCCTCATCGAGGGCATCGTCATCGCGTGTTACGCCATCAGGTCTTCGCATGCCTTCATCTATCTGCGTGGTGAAGTAGTCCCCGTACTGCGGCGGTTGCACGAGGCCGTGCGCGAGGCCTACGAGGCCGGCTACCTCGGCGAGAACATCCTGGGCAGCGGGCTGGACCTCCAGCTCACCGTGCACGCGGGCGCCGGCGCGTACATCTGCGGTGAGGAGACCGCACTGCTCGACTCGCTCGAAGGCCGCCGGGGTCAACCGCGGCTCCGTCCCCCCTTCCCTGCGGTGGCGGGCCTCTACGCGTGCCCGACTGTTGTGAACAACGTCGAGTCGATCGCGTCGGTTCCCGCAATCCTGCATCGGGGCAAAGAATGGTTCCGGTCGATGGGCAGCGAGAAGTCCCCCGGCTTCACGCTCTACTCGCTCAGCGGCCACGTCGCCAGCCCCGGCCAGTACGAGGCCCCGCTCGGCATCACACTGCGCCAGCTCCTCGAAATGAGCGGCGGCATGCGGCCGGGCCACCGCCTCAAGTTCTGGACGCCGGGCGGCTCCTCGACGCCGATGTTCACCGACGAGCACCTCGACGTACCCCTCGACTACGAGGGAGTCGGCGCCGCCGGATCCATGCTCGGCACCAAGGCCCTGCAGTGCTTCGACGAGACGACCTGCGTCGTGCGCGCCGTCACCCGCTGGACCGAGTTCTACGCCCACGAGTCCTGCGGCAAGTGCACGCCGTGCCGCGAAGGGACGTACTGGCTCGTGCAGTTGCTGCGCGACATCGAGGCGGGCAAGGGCGTCATGTCCGACCTCGACAAGCTGAACGACATCGCCGACAACATCAACGGCAAGTCGTTCTGCGCCCTCGGCGACGGCGCCGCCTCGCCGATCTTCTCCTCGCTGAAGTACTTCCGCGAGGAGTACGAGCAGCACATCACGGGCCGCGGGTGCCCCTTCGACCCTGCCAATTCGACGGCCTGGGCCGACCGCACGGAGGTGAACGCATGACCGTGACCACCAGCGCTCCCGCAGGTGGGGGAGAGGCGGCGGTCCCGCCGGAGGATCTCGTCTCGCTGACGATCGACGGCGCCGAGATCAGCGTGCCCAAGGGCACCCTGGTCATCCGGGCCGCCGAGCAACTCGGCATCGAGATCCCCCGGTTCTGCGACCACCCTCTGCTCGACCCGGCCGGCGCCTGCCGGCAGTGCATCGTCGAGGTCGAGGGCCAGCGCAAGCCGATGGCGTCCTGCACCATCACCTGCACGGACGGCATGGTCGTGAAGACCCACCTCACCTCGCCGGTCGCCGAGAAGGCCCAGCACGGTGTGATGGAGCTCCTCCTCATCAACCACCCGCTGGACTGCCCGGTCTGCGACAAGGGCGGCGAGTGCCCCCTGCAGAACCAGGCCATGTCCCACGGGCAGGCCGAGTCCCGCTTCGAGGGCAAGAAGCGGACGTACGAGAAGCCCGTCCCCATCTCCACACAGGTGCTGCTCGACCGTGAGCGGTGCGTGCTGTGCGCCCGCTGCACCCGGTTCTCCAACCAGATCGCGGGCGACCCGATGATCGAACTGCTGGAGCGGGGCGCGCTGCAGCAGGTCGGCACCGGCGAGGGCGACCCCTTCGAGTCGTACTTCTCCGGCAACACCATCCAGATCTGCCCCGTCGGCGCCCTGACCTCGGCGGCGTACCGATTCCGCTCCCGGCCCTTCGACCTCGTGTCCTCGCCGAGCGTGTGCGAGCACTGCTCCGGCGGCTGCGCCACCCGCACCGACCACCGGCGCGGCAAGGTCATGCGGCGGCTCGCCGCCAACGACCCCGAGGTCAACGAGGAATGGATCTGCGACAAGGGGCGGTTCGGGTTCCGGTACGCGCAGCAGCGGGACCGGCTCCAGACGCCGCTCGTACGGAACGCGGAGGGTGACCTCGAACCGGCCTCCTGGCCGGAGGCGCTGCAGATCGCCGCTCAGGGACTGCTCGCCTCGCGCGGCAGGACCGGCGTCCTGACCGGCGGCCGCCTCACCGTCGAGGACGCCTACGCGTACAGCAAGTTCGCGCGCGTGGCCCTCGACACCAACGACATCGACTTCCGCGCGCGCGTGCACGGCGCCGAGGAGGCCGACTTCCTCGCCGCGAAGATCGCCGGACGCGGACGTGATCTCGACGGTACGGGCCTCACGTACACCTCCTTGGAGAAGGCGCCCGCCGTTCTGCTGGTCGGGTTCGAGGCCGAGGAGGAGGCGCCCGGCGTCTTCCTGCGGCTGCGCAAGGCCTGGCGGGGGCACGGGCAGAAGGTGTTCTCGCTCGCCACGCACACCACGCGCGGCCTGGAGAAGGCCGGCGGCACGCTGCTGCCCGCCGCTCCGGGCACCGAGACCGAGTGGCTGGACGCACTCGCCAGCGGGGTCGGACTGGAGGACGGCGGGGCGAAGGCGGCCGAGGCGCTGCGGGCCGAGGGCGCGGCGATCGTCGTCGGCGAGCGGCTGGCCGCTGTGGCAGGCGCTCTCACCGCCGCCGTACGGGCCGCCGCCGCAACCGGCGCCCAGCTGGTGTGGATCCCGCGGCGGGCCGGTGAGCGTGGCGCCCTTGAGGCGGGCGCGCTGCCCTCGCTGCTGCCGGGCGGACGCCCTGCCACCGATCCACGCGCGCGTGAGGAGGTCGCCGCGGCCTGGGGCCTCGCCGAACTCCCGCACCGCTACGGCCGCGACACCAGCCAGATCGTCGAGGCCGCCGCAACGGGCGAACTGCAGGCACTGCTGGTCGCGGGCGTCGAGGTCGCCGACCTGCCGGATCCGGCACGCGCGCGTGAAGCACTGCAGGAGGCAGGCTTCGTGGTGTCGCTGGAGCTACGCCCCAGTGAGGTCACCGAACGCGCCGACGTCGTACTTCCCGTCGCCGCGGTCGCCGAGAAGGCCGGCACCTTCCTCAACTGGGAGGGCCGGGTGCGCTTCTTCGAGGCCGCGCTCAAGCCGGACCAGATGGCCCGCCGCCTCGCGCCCTCCGACGCGCGCGTGCTGCAGATGCTGGCCGACGCCATGGACGTCCACCTGGGTCTGCCGGATCTGCGCACCGTACGCGCGGAGATCGACCGGCTCGGTCCCTGGGACGGGCCCCGCGCCACCGAACCCCTGGAGACCGCGGCCCAGCTGCCGCGGCCGGCCGCCGGGGAAGCCGTACTGGCCGGGCACCGTCTGCTGCTCGACCAGGGACTCCTCCAGGAGGGCGACGAAGCGCTCGCCGGAACCCGGCACGCCGCTCACGCGCGCGTGTCGGCCGCGACCGCCGCCGAGGCAGGCGTCAAGGACGGCGACACCATCGCCGTGACCGGTCCCTCCGGAGCGGTCGAACTGCCGCTGCGGATCACGGAGATGCCCGACCGGGTGGTCTGGCTCCCGCTGAACTCCGCAGGCGGGGGCGTCGCCTCCGACACCGGGGCGCTGCCCGGCGCTCTCGTCCGCATCGGCCCGGCGACGCTCGTCGGCGAGGCCCCCGAGGAGGTGGAGGCATGAGCCCGTACCTCGCCGCTGAAGACCTCTCGATGTTCGGCCACGACCCCTGGTGGCTGGTCGTCGTCAAGGCCGTCTTCTGCTTCGCCTTCCTGATGGTGACCGTGCTGTTCTCCATCGTCTGGGAGCGCAAGGTCGTCGCCTGGATGCAGCTGCGCATCGGCCCCAACCGGCACGGCCCCTGGGGCATGCTCCAGTCGCTCGCCGACGGCATCAAGCTGATGCTCAAGGAAGACGTCATCGTCAAACGCGCGGACAAGGTCGTCTACGTCCTCGCACCGATCGTCGCGGCCATCCCGGCCTTCATGGCGATCGCGGTGATCCCCTTCGGCCCGGCCGACAACGAGATCTCCGTCTTCGGCACCCGCACCACGATGCAGCTGACCGACCTGCCGATCGCGATGCTGTTCATCCTCGCGGTCGCCTCGGTCGGCATCTACGGCATCGTGCTGGCGGGTTGGAGTTCCGGATCCACCTATCCGCTCCTCGGCGGCCTGCGCTCCTGCGCGCAGATGATCTCGTACGAGATCGCGATGGGCGCCGCCTTCGCCTCCGTGTTCCTCTACTCGGGGTCGATGTCGACGTCGACGATCGTCGCGCAGCAGCACGACCGCTGGTACATCGTCCTGCTGCCGGTCTCCTTCATCCTCTACATCGTCACGATGGTCGGCGAGACCAACCGCGCCCCCTTCGACATGCCGGAGTCCGAGGGCGACCTGGTCGGCGGCTTCAACACCGAGTACTCGTCGATCAAGTTCGCGATGTTCATGCTCGCCGAGTACGTGAACATGGTGACGGTCTCGGCCGTGGCGACCACGCTCTTCCTCGGCGGCTGGCGCGCCCCCTGGCCGATCAGCACCTTCTGGGAGGGCGCGAACCACGGCTGGTGGCCGCTGCTCTGGTTCGTGATCAAGGTCCAGCTGCTGCTGTTCGGCTTCATCTGGCTGCGCGGCACGCTCCCGCGGGTCCGCTACGACCAGCTGATGAAGCTTGGGTGGAAGGTCCTCATCCCGGTCTCCGTGGTCTGGCTGATGCTGGTCGCGACCGTCCGGGCCCTCAGGAACGAGAACTACGACTTCGCCGACATCGCCCTCTACATCGGCGGCGGCGTCCTCGCCCTGCTGCTTCTGTCCTTCGTCGCCGACATCTTCCGCGACAAGGCGGGGAAGGCCGAGCAGCCTGCCGAACAGGCCGCCGGATTCGACCCCATGGCGGGCGGATTCCCCGTGCCGCCGCTGCCGGGACAGGAGCTGCCGGCGGTGCCGAGGCGCAGCCCGCGCCGCGAGCGAGAGCTGATTGTCAGTGGCGGGCCGGATACTGCCAGTGACGGATCTTCGGATGGAAAGGAGGCGTCCGATGGCTGAGGAACCCAAGGAGACCAAGCCCGGTTTCATGAACCCCGTCGCAGGCTTCGGCGTGACCTTCAAGGCCATGTTCAAGAAGCGGCTGACCGAGCAGTACCCCGAGCAGCAGAAGACCACCGCCCCCCGGTTCCACGGACGGCACCAGCTCAACCGCCATCCGGACGGCCTGGAGAAGTGCGTCGGCTGCGAGCTGTGCGCGTGGGCCTGCCCCGCCGACGCCATCTACGTGGAGGGCGCCGACAACACGGACGAGGAGCGCTACTCGCCGGGCGAGCGGTACGGGCGGGTGTACCAGATCAACTACGCCCGCTGCATCCTGTGCGGCCTGTGCATCGAGGCGTGTCCCACGCGCGCGCTGACGATGACCAACGAGTTCGAACTCGCCGACTCCAGCCGCGCCAACCTCATCTACACCAAGGAGCAGCTGCTCGCGGGCCTCGAAGAGGGCATGGTCGACAGCCCGCACGCCATCTACCCGGGGATGGACGAACAGGACTACTACCGGGGGCTCGTCACCGAGGCCGCGCCAGGCACCGAGCGCCAGGTGGCACTCTCCAAGGGCGAGGTCGTCCAGGAGGCCGCCTCCACCTTCGGTGAGGACGAGCCCGCCTCGGAGAAGGTGATCGGCCGATGAGCGCGCAACTCGCCGCCTACTCCACCTCCACCGGAGAGGCCTTCCAGTTCTGGGTCCTCGGCACCGTCGCCGTGATCGGCGCCCTGGCCACCGTCTTCATGAAGAGGGCCGTGCACAGCGCGCTCTCACTCGCCGGCACCATGATCATCCTGGCGATCTTCTACCTCGCCAACGGCGCCTACTTCCTGGGCATCGTGCAGATCGTCGTCTACACCGGCGCGATCATGATGCTGTTCCTGTTCGTGGTGATGCTCGTCGGCGTGACGGCCGCGGACTCCCTGAAGGAGACCATCAAGGGCCAGCGCTGGCTGGCCCTTCTCTGCGGGCTCGGCTTCGGCGTCCTGCTGCTCGCCGGAATCGGCAACGCCTCCCTCAAGGACTTCAACGGCCTGGGCGAGGCCAACGCGAACGGCAACGTGGAGGGCCTCGCGGCCCTCATCTTCACCAAGTACGTCTTCGCCTTCGAAATCACCGGCGCCCTGCTGATCACCGCCGCCGTCGGCGCCATGGTGCTCACCCACCGCGAGCGCACCGAGCGCGCCAAGACCCAGCGCGAGCTGTCCGAACAGCGCGTCCGGGAAGGCAAGCACATGCCGCCGCTGCCGGCGCCCGGCGTGTACGCCCGGCACAACGCGGTGGACATCGCAGGCCTGCTGCCCGACGGCACCCCGTCCGAGCTCACGGTCAGCAAGACGCTGCGTGAACGCGGCCAGATCCGTGACGTGTCGGCCGAGGCGCTCAACGACCTGCGGGCGCTGGAGCAGCGCGCGGAGGAACGCCTGGAGCGGACCCCGATCGATCCGGCGAACCTCAAGCGGGCCGAGGAGGCGTCGAAGTGAACCCGGTCAACTACCTGTATCTCGCCGCCCTGTTGTTCACGATCGGCGCCACCGGCGTACTGATCAGGCGCAACGCGATCGTCGTGTTCATGTGCATCGAGCTGATGCTCAACGCCTGCAACCTCGCGTTCGTCACCTTCTCCCGGATGCACGGCAACCTCGACGGCCAGATCATCGCCTTCTTCACGATGGTCGTCGCCGCCGCGGAGGTCGTGGTCGGGCTCGCGATCATCGTGTCCCTGTTCCGTTCCCGCCACTCGGCCTCGGTCGACGACGCCAGCCTGATGAAGCTCTGAGGGGTCGCTGAATCGTGGAGAACCTGATTGCGCTGCTGGTGGCGGCGCCACTGCTCGGAGCGGCCGTACTGCTGTGCGGCGGCCGGCGGCTCGACGCCGTCGGCCAGTGGATCGGCACGGTCCTCGCCGGCGCCTCCTTCGTCATCGGCGTCGTCCTCTTCGCCGACATGCTCGGCAAGGACGCCGAACACCGGATCCTGATCCAGCACCTGTGGACGTGGATCCCGGTCGAGAGCTTCCAGGCGGACGTCACCTTCCGTCTCGACCAGCTGTCGATGACGTTCGTCCTGCTGATCACCGGCGTCGGCTCGCTGATCCATCTGTACTCCGTCGGGTACATGGAGCACGACGAGCGCCGCCGCCGCTTCTTCGGCTATCTGAACCTGTTCCTCGCGGCGATGCTGCTGCTCGTCCTCGCCGACAACTACCTGCTGCTGTACGTCGGCTGGGAAGGCGTCGGTCTCGCCTCCTACCTGCTGATCGGCTTCTGGCAGCACAAGCCCAGCGCGGCGACGGCGGCGAAGAAGGCCTTCCTGGTCAACCGCGTCGGCGACATGGGCCTGTCCATCGCCATCATGCTGATGTTCACGACGTTCGGGACCTTTGCCTTCGGGCCGGTGTTCAGCCACGTCGGGGAAACCGGCGAGGGCAAGCTCACCGCCATCGGCCTGATGCTCCTGCTCGCCGCCTGCGGCAAGTCCGCCCAGGTCCCGCTGCAGTCCTGGCTCGGGGACGCGATGGAGGGCCCGACCCCGGTCTCGGCCCTGATCCACGCCGCGACCATGGTGACCGCCGGCGTGTACCTGATCGTACGCTCCGGAGCCATCTTCAACGCCGCGCCCGACGCCCAGCTCGCCGTCACCGTGGTCGGTGCGGTCACGCTCCTGTTCGGTGCGATCGTCGGTTGCGCGAAGGACGACATCAAGAAGGCCCTGGCCGGCTCGACCATGTCGCAGATCGGCTACATGGTGCTCGCGGCGGGCCTCGGCCCCATCGGCTACGTCTTCGCGATCATGCACCTGGTGACGCACGGCTTCTTCAAGGCCGGGCTGTTCCTCGGCGCCGGATCGGTCATGCACGGCATGAACGACGAGGTGGACATGAGGAAGTACGGCGGACTCAGGAAGTACATGCCGGTCACCTTCATCACCTTCGGCCTCGGCTACCTCGCCATCATCGGCTTCCCCGGCCTGTCCGGCTTCTTCTCCAAGGACAAGATCATCGAGGCTGCCTTCGCAAAGGGCGGCACCGAAGGCTGGATCCTCGGCGGCGCCGCCCTCCTGGGAGCGGCCATCACCGCCTTCTACATGACCCGCGTGATGCTGATGACGTTCTTCGGCGAGGAGCGCTGGCGCAACCAGCCCACCCGCTCCCCGGAGGCAGCGAGCGCCGAGCCCGCCGCCGAGCACCACGGCGAGCACGCGGAGCCGCACCCGCACGAGTCCCCGAAGGTCATGACGATCCCCATGATCGTGCTGGCCGTCGGATCGGTCTTCGGCGGCGCGTTCTTCAGCATCGGCGACCGCTTCCTGCACTGGCTGGAGCCGATCACCGGCCACAGCGAGGGCAACTCCCCGCTCAGCGCGGCGACGGTCACCGGCGGGACGATGGTCTGCCTGCTCATCGGCGTCGGCATCGCGTACGCCATGTACGGCCGCCGCCCGGTCCCGTCCGTCGCCCCCCGCGGATCGCTGCTCACCCGTGCCGCCCGGCGCGACCTGCTGCAGGACGACTTCAACCACGTCGTCCTCGTCCGCGGCGGCGAACACCTCACACGCTCCCTGGTGTACGTCGACCACACCCTGGTCGACGGCGTCGTCAACGGCACGGCGGCCTCGGTCGGCGGCCTGTCCGGGCGCATGCGCAAGCTCCAGAACGGCTTCGCGCGGTCGTACGCGGTCTCGATGTTCGGCGGTGCGGCGATCCTCGTCGCCGCGACCCTGCTGATGAGGGCGGTCTGATACCGATGTCCTTTCCTCTGCTGACAGCGACGGCGGTGCTCCCGGCGATCGGGGCGGTCGCCACGGCCGCCGTGCCGGCCGCGCGGCGCACCGCCGCCAAATCGCTCGCGCTGCTCGTCTCGCTCGCCACACTCGCCCTCGCGATCACGATCCTGGTGCGCTTCGACCCGGACGGCGGCCGCTACCAACTCACCGAATCCCACGCCTGGATCGCGGACTTCGGCGTCAGGTACGAGCTGGGAGTGGACGGCATCGCGGTGGCGCTGATCGCGCTGACCGCCCTGCTGATGCCGTTCATCATCCTCGCGGGCTGGCACGACGCCGACCCGCTGGAGACCGGAAGCAAGCGGTGGCGGCCCACACAGGGTTTCTTCGCTCTGATCCTGGGCGTCGAAGCGATGGTGATCATCTCCTTCGAGGCCACCGACGTCTTCCTCTTCTACATCTTCTTCGAAGCCATGCTCATCCCGATGTACTTCCTCATCGGCGGCTTCGGGGACCGTGCCCACGAGCACGGCGAGGAGGCGGCCTCGACCCAACGGTCCTACGCGGCCGTCAAGTTCCTCCTCTACAACCTGGTCGGCGGTCTGATCATGCTGGCCGCCGTGATCGGCCTGTACGTGGTCGCCGGGAACTTCAGCCTCCAGGAGATCGCGCAGGCCCGCGCCAACGGCTCGCTGCACATGGCGACGAACACCGAACGCTGGCTGTTCCTCGGCTTCTTCTTCGCCTTCGCGGTGAAGGCGCCGCTGTGGCCGCTGCACACCTGGCTGCCCAACGCCATGCAGGAGTCCACCGCCCCGGTCGCCGTCCTCATCACGGCGGTCGTCGACAAGGTGGGCACCTTCGCGATGCTCCGCTTCTGCCTCCAGCTGTTCCCGGAAGCCTCGAAGTGGGCGACGCCCGCCATCCTCGTCCTCGCCCTGATCAGCATCATCTACGGGGCGCTGCTCGCCGTCGGGCAGCGGGACATCAAGCGGCTGGTGGCGTACGCGTCCATCTCGCACTTCGGGTTCATCATCCTGGGCATCTTCGCGATGACCAGCCAGGGGCAGTCCGGCGCTACGCTGTACATGGTCAACCACGGCATTTCCACCGCCGCGTTGATGCTGGTGGCGGGCTTCCTGATCTCCCGGCGCGGTTCGCGGCTCATCGCCGACTACGGCGGTGTGCAGAAGGTCGCCCCGGTGCTCGCCGGCACCTTCCTGATCGGCGGCCTGGCAACCCTGTCGCTGCCCGGTCTGGCACCGTTCGTGAGTGAGTTCCTGGTCCTGGTCGGCACGTTCACCCGCTATCCGGCGATCGGGATCATCGCCACCTTCGGCATCGTGCTCGCCGCGCTCTACACCCTCGTCCTCTACCAGCGGACGATGACCGGCCCGGTGAAACAGGAGGTCTCCGCGATGCCGGACCTCAGGGCCCGAGAACTCGTGGTCGTCGCCCCCCTGATCGTGTTGCTGATCTTCCTGGGCGTCTACCCCAAGCCGGTCACCGACATCGTCAACCCGGCGGTGAAGTCGACCTTGTCCGACGTACACAAGAAGGACCCCAAGCCTGAGGTGGAGGCGGTGGCCAAGTGAGCGCATCAGCCGTCCACAGCCTGTGGACAACGGCGGCGACCGCGGCGGATCCGATTTCGAAGATCCCCGCGCCCAAGATCGAATACGGGCAATTGTCGCCCACCCTGATCGTCGTGGGCGCGGCGATCGTCGGAGTGCTGATCGAGGCCTTCGTGCCGCGCAAGTCCCGTTACTACGCCCAGGTGTTCGTGTCCGCCGTCGCGCTCGTCGCCGCCTTCGCGGCGGTCGTGGCGCTCGCGGCCGGCGGCTACGGCACCACCAAGGCGCACATCGCGGCGATGGGCGCCATCGCGGTCGACGGTCCGTCCCTGTTCCTGCAGGGCACGATCCTGCTGTCCGGCCTGGTCGGCCTGTTCACCTTCGCCGAGCGGCGTCTCGACCCGGAGACGCACGGCAACCGTGTCGACTCGTTCGCCGCGCAGGCCGCGTCCGTGCCGGGCAGCGACAGCGAAAAGGCGGCAGTGAAGGCCGGGTTCACCACCACCGAGGTCTTCCCGCTGCTGCTCTTCGCGATCGCCGGCATGCTGGTCTTCCCGTCCGCCAACGACCTGCTGACCCTGTTCGTGGCCCTGGAAGTCTTCTCGCTGCCGCTGTACCTGCTGTGCGCCCTGGCCCGCCGCAAGCGGCTCATGTCGCAGGAGGCCGCGGTCAAGTACTTCCTGCTCGGAGCGTTCGCCTCCGCGTTCACACTGTTCGGCATCGCCCTGCTCTACGGCTACGCGGGCTCCGTGTCGTACGCGACGATCGCACATGTCGTCGACGGCTCGGTCACGAACGTCGACCCGGCGCTCGCCAACACCATGGGCAACGACGCGCTGCTGCTCGTCGGCGGCGCGATGATCGTCATGGGCCTGCTGTTCAAGGTCGGCGCCATCCCGTTCCACATGTGGACGCCGGACGTCTACCAGGGCGCACCGACCCCGGTGACAGGCTTCATGGCGGCGGCGACGAAGGTGGCGGCGTTCGGTGCGCTGCTCCGGCTGCTCTATGTCGTCCTGCCCGGACTGCGCTGGGACTGGCGGCCGGTCATGTGGGCCGTCGCGATCGTCACCATGCTCGGCGGCGCGATCGTCGCGATCACGCAGACCGACATCAAGCGCCTCCTGGCGTACTCCTCGATCGCACACGCCGGATTCATCCTCGCGGGTGTCATCGCCACGTCGAAGGACGGCGTCTCCTCCGTCCTCTTCTACCTGGGCGCGTACTCCTTCGTGACCATCGGCGCCTTCGCCGTGGTGACACTGGTGCGCGACGCGGGCGGCGAGGCGACGCATCTGTCCAAGTGGGCCGGGCTCGGCCGCCGTTCACCGCTGGTGGCGGCCGTGTTCGCGGTGTTCCTGCTGGCCTTCGCCGGTATCCCGCTGACCTCCGGCTTCGCCGGCAAGTTCGCCGTGTTCAAGGCGGCCGCCGAGGGCGGGGCGGCCCCGCTGGTCGTGGTCGGTGTGATCTCGTCCGCGGTCGCTGCCTTCTTCTACATCCGTGTGATCGTGCTGATGTTCTTCAGCGAGCCGCGACCCGACGGCCCGACGGTCGCCGTGCCGTCACCGCTGACGATGGCCGCGATCGGGCTCGGCGTCGCGGTCACCCTGGTGCTCGGTGTGGCGCCGCAGTACTTCCTGGACCTGGCCGCCCAGGCAGGAGTTTTCGTGCGCTGATCCACCTGCGGTGCGGGTGGGGGGAGGGCTCCGGCTCCCTTTCGGGACCCGGAGCCCTCCGCCGTGCACGGGCAGGCCTGCCGACCTGCCGGCCTTCGGACAGACGGCTGTGCGCAGAGAGTCACCGATACGAGCCTGTGGACAACTCCTGGGCTGTCAGTGCGGACCCCTATCGTGGAGGCAGTGGTCGAAGGACGACGTACGGGGGACGGAACTATGGGTGGGATGGGCGGGATCAGCGAGATGCCAGGGGTGACCGAGAACGAGGCGCTGGCCACGCTGCACCGGGTCTTCGGCTACGAGGCCTTCCGCGGCGAGCAGGAAGCGGTCATCGAGCACGTGGTGGCCGGCGGCGACGCCGTGGTCCTCATGCCGACCGGCGGCGGCAAGTCGCTGTGCTACCAGATCCCCGCCCTGGTCAGACCCGGTACAGGCATCGTGGTCTCACCCCTCATCGCGCTGATGCAGGACCAGGTGGACGCCCTGCGGGCACTCGGCGTGCGCGCCGGGTTCATGAACTCCACGCAGGACTTCGACGAGCGCAGGGTCGTCGAGGCCGAGTACCTGGCCGGCGAGCTGGACCTTCTCTACCTCGCGCCGGAGCGGCTGCGGCTCGACTCGACACTGGACCTCCTCTCCCGCGGCAAGATCGCCGTCTTCGCGATCGACGAGGCGCACTGCGTGTCCCAGTGGGGCCACGACTTCCGCCCCGACTATCTCGCCCTCTCCCTGCTCGGCGAGCGCTGGCCCGACGTCCCACGGATCGCGCTCACCGCCACGGCCACGCACGCGACGCACCAGGAGATCACCCAGCGGCTGCACATGCCGACGGCCCGGCACTTCGTGGCGAGCTTCGACCGGCCCAACATCCAGTACCGGATCGTGCCCAAGGCCGACCCCAAGAAACAGCTGCTGGGCTTCCTGCGCGAGGAACACACCGGGGACGCCGGCATCGTCTACTGCCTGTCACGCAGGTCGGTGGACACCACGGCGGAGTTCCTGAGCCGCAACGGCATCGAGGCCGTCCCGTACCACGCGGGCCTGGACGCGGGCACCCGCGCGGCACACCAGTCCCGGTTCCTGCGAGAGGAAGGCCTGGTCGTGGTCGCGACCATCGCCTTCGGAATGGGCATCGACAAGCCGGACGTGCGGTTCGTCGCCCACCTCGACCTGCCGAAGTCGGTCGAGGGCTACTACCAGGAGACGGGCCGCGCCGGCCGGGACGGACTGCCGTCGACCGCGTGGATGGCGTACGGCCTCAACGACGTCATACAGCAGCGCAAGCTGATCCAGTCGGGCGAGGGCGACGAGGCGTTCCGGCGCAGGGCCGCCGCCCACCTGGACTCGATGCTGGCGCTGTGCGAGACCGCCCAGTGCCGGCGCGGCCAGCTGCTCGCCTACTTCGGCCAGGACCCCGACCCGGCGGGCTGCGGCAACTGCGACACCTGCCTTGTCCCGCCGGAGACCTGGGACGGGACCGTCGCCGCCCAGAAGGTGCTGTCGACGGTGGTGCGGTTGCAGCGGGAGCGGGGGCAGAAGTTCGGCGCCATCCAGATCGTCGACATCCTGCTCGGCAAACGCACGGCCAAGGTGATCCAGTTCGACCACGACCAGCTGTCCGTGTTCGGCATCGGCGAGGAGCTCGAAGAGGGCGAATGGCGGGGTGTGGTACGGCAGTTGCTGGCCCAGGGGCTGCTCGCGGTCGAGGGGGAGTACGGCACGCTGGTGCTGACCGAGGCCAGCGGGTCGGTGCTCCGGCGCGAGCGGGAGGTACCGCTGCGCAAGGAGCCCAAGAAGCCGGCGACCGCGCGGTCGACCTCGGGATCCTCCAGCCGGGGCGAGCGCAAGGCCAAGGCCGCGGCGGCCGAGCTGCCCGAGGAACTGCAGCCCGCCTTCGAGGCGCTGCGCACCTGGCGCGCCGAGCAGGCCCGGGAACAGGGCGTCCCGGCATACGTCATCTTCCACGACGCCACGCTTCGGGAGATCGCCACGGCCTGGCCGACGTCGGTGACGCAGCTCGGCGGCATCGGCGGGGTCGGGGAGAAGAAGCTCGCGACCTACGGCGAGGGTGTGCTGGAGGTGCTGGCCTCACTGGGCGGCGCACCCGGCTCGGCGTCGGCGAGTGGTCCGGCCACCGCGAATGGTCCGGCTCCGGCGGCCGAGGACGGCCTGGGTGACGACGACTGGCCCGAGATGGACGCGGAGCCGGAGCCGGAGGACTGGATATAGGCGAGGGCCGGGCGCCGTTCCGGTACTGGAACGGCGCCCGCCCCGCAGCGGATGGCATCGCGAAAGCCACCATCACATTGCGCGTGCCGCGTACGCCCTGACGTCCGCGTCCGAGTCCGCCGTGGCCGTGGCGAGGGCTGCGCGGGCGTCCTCGGTGCCGTTGTGCCGGGTCAGGGCCAGTACGGCTGCCTTGCGCACGTCGGCGTTCTGGTCCGCGAGGGCTTTCGCAAGGGCGGGGACGGCCACCTCCGGCTCGGCGGAGGACAGCGCGGTCGCGGCTCCCGACCTCACCTGCCAGGCCGACGCGGACAGAGCGGCCACGGCGCGTACGGCGAGCGGTGCCGGGCAGCCGGTGGTGCCCAGCGCCCCATATGCGGCGCCCTGCACCAGGGCGTCGGGGTCGCCGGTCAGGTCGGCCAGGGCGGCGAGGATGACGTCGAGACCGGCGCCGGACGGTCCCGCACCTTCCACGTCCCCTGCCTGCTCAGTCTGCCCCGCCCACACCGTCGCCAGGGCCTTGGCGAGGGCGACGCGGACCTCGCGGGACGGGTCGGTGGTCGCCGCGCGGGCCAGTTCGGTGGCGGCGTCGACCGAGACGAGGGCACGTACGGCCTCGATGCGGACGGAGATGACGGAGTCGGTCAGGGGGCCTGCGAACAGCGCCGCGTCACCCAGGCGCAGGGCGCGCAGGACGTCGAGGGCGGCGGCGCGGGCGACCGGGTCGGGTTCGGCCAGGGCGGCGACGAGGCCGTCACGCAGGGCGGGTTCCGGTGGCAGCGTCTCGACGAGTTCGCGCAGGGACGCAGCTGCCGCGGCCCGCACCTCGGTGGCGGCGTCGCGCAGAGCCTCGGCGAGGGCGGGACCGGTGCCCGGCGGCACCGTCTCGGTCAGCACGGCGACGGCCTCGCGGCGCACGGTGGGTGCCGGGTCGGTCAAGTAGGGACGCAGGGCGTCGAGTTCGGGCTCCTCGTCGGCGAGGGCCACGAGTTCGAGGAGGCGGGCGGAGGAGGTGGCGGGGGTGGGGTGGGAGGGGAGGGGGAGGCCCCCCCCCCCCCACGCCGCCGCCCCCCCGCCCCCCGCCCCCTCATCCCAAGCCCCCGAGCCCCCCGAGCCCCCCGACGCCCCCGACCCCACCGGCGCCACATCCCGAGACCCCGCCGTCGCCACATCCTCGGCGTGGACCTCGCCCAAGCTCCTGGATGGGCCGCCCACGGGCGTGAACTCGTCGACAGGCACCAGATAGGGAGCCACCGGACGGGCCGTGAACTCCATCGAACCGGAGGGGGACTTGTGCAGGTCGAGGTGGTGGAACCAGGAGGCGTCGTCGCGCTGGGGGTGGTCGATGCGGTCGTGGTACAGCCCCCACCGCGACTCCGTGCGGGCCAGGGAGGCGCGGGCGGCCATTTCCGCGCAGTCGCGGATGAAGGAGACCTCGGCGCAGCGCATCAGTTCGTGCGGGGTGCGCGCACCCATTTCCGCGATGTCGTCGTGCATCCGCTCGAAGGCCTCCAGGGCCAGCGACAGTCGTGCACCGGACTTGGGCGGGGCCACGTAGTCGTTCACGAAGCGGCGCAGTTTGTACTCGACCTGGGGCTGGGGCGGGCCGTCCGGATTGCGCAGTGGGCGGTAGATCAGCTCGTGCGCGTCCCGGAGCTGATCGGGGGGCAACTCGCCTTGGTACGGCGTGTACTGGGAGGCGTCCGCGCCCGCCAGGTCGCCGAAGACGAACGCGCCGATCATGTAGTTGTGCGGCACGCAGGCCAGGTCGCCGGCGGCGTACAGACGCGGGACGGTCGTACGGGCGTGGTCGTCCACTCGTACGCCCGAGGCCGAATGGCCGCCGCACAGGCCGATCTCGGAGATGTGCATCTCGACGTCGTGGGTGCGGTAGTCGTGGCCGCGGCCGGAGTGAAAGGTCCCTCTGGTCGGCCGCTCCGTCGAGTGCAGGATCGATTCCAGCGCGGAGATCGACTCCTCCGGAAGGTGGCTCAGCTTCAGGTAGACAGGTCCCCGGTCGCTTGCGACCTCCGCCGCGAACTCGGCCATCATCTGCCCCGACCAGTAGTCGGAGTCGACGAAGCGTTCGCCGTGCCGGTTGACCTGGTAGCCGCCGAACGGGTTGGCGACGTAGGCGCAGGCGGGGCCGTTGTAGTCCTTGATCAGCGGGTTGATCTGGAAGCACTCGATGCCGGTGAGTTCGGCGCCCGCGTGGTAGGCCATGGCGTAGCCGTCACCGGCGTTGGTCGGGTTCTCGTACGTGCCGTAGAGGTAGCCGGAGGCCGGGAGCCCCAGTCGGCCGCATGCGCCGGTTGCGAGGATCACTGCGCCCGCGCGCACCACGACGAACGCGCCGGTGCGTGTGTTGAAGCCGACCGCCCCTACCGCGCGCCCTTCCGCGGTGAGCACTCGCACCGGCATCAGGCGGTTCTCGATGCGGATCCGCTCCCGCATCTCGCGGCGCCGCAGCTGCCGGTACAGGACCTTCTTGACGTCCTTGCCCTCGGGCATCGGCAGCACGTAGGAACCCGACCTGTGCACCTGGCGGACCGCGTAGTCGCCGTGCTCGTCCTTCTCGAACTTCACGCCGTACGACTCCAGGCGCTGCACCATGCCGTAGCCGCGGGTGGCGGTCTGGCGGACGGTGGACTGGTCGACGATGCCGTCGTTGGCGCGGGTGATCTCGGCGACGTAGTCGTCGGGCTCGGCGCGGCCGGGGATGACCGCGTTGTTGACGCCGTCCATGCCCATGGCGAGCGCTCCGGAGTGGCGGACGTGGGCCTTCTCCAGGAGGAGGACGTTCGCGCCGTGCTCGGCGGCGGTCAGCGCGGCCATGGTGCCGGCGGTGCCGCCGCCGATGACGAGGACGTCGCAGCTGATCTCCTCGGCGTCCGTCAGGGCGGGGATCTCCAGGGGCGTGTTCACGGAGGGGGTGGTCACCGGGGGGGCCTTTCAGGTACCGAGCGAGGTGAGGACGTCGCGCCGCAGTGCCACGCGCGCGGGGTCGTCGTGCGCTGTACGGTCGCGGGGGCGCGGCACATCGCGTACGGCGGTCAGCCGGCCGTTGCCGAGGAGGGCCACGCGGTCGCCGAGGAAGAGCGCCTCGTCGACGTCGTGGGTGACGAAGACGACGGTCGCGCCTGTGCCGCGCAGCACCTCCACCAGCAGGTCCTGCATGCCGGCGCGGGTCTGGGCGTCGAGGGCGCCGAAGGGTTCGTCCATGAGGACGGCGCGGGGCGCTGCCGCGAGGGCGCGGGCCAGCTGGGCGCGCCCGCGTTGTCCGCCGGAGACGCGGTGCGGCAGCTTGCCGGACTGTTCGGTGAGGCCGACGCGTTCCAGCCAGGTCTCCGCCTGGCTCCTGCGTTCCGCGCGCGGCAACCCCTTGATGGCGAGGGGCAGTTCGACGTTCGCGCGCAGGGTGCGCCAGGGCAGGAGGGCGTCCTCCTGGAAGATCAGGGCGCGGTCGGCGGCGGGGCCGGTCAGCGGCCGTCCGTCCTGGCCGGCCTCTCCGGAGAGGGGAGCGAGCAGTCCGGCCAGGGTGCGCAGCAGGGTGGACTTGCCGCAGCCGGAGGGGCCGACGAGGGTGAGGATCTCGCCGGGGGCGACGTCGAGGTCCACGTCGTCGAGCACGGGTGCGCCGGGCCGTCCGAGTGCGGCGTTCCGCAGGGTGAGTCCGGCACCGGTGCGGGTGGGCGAACGCAGGTCAGACGAGCTGGTCATGGGGCACTTCCTCCATGGTCGTGGGGCTCGCGGGGGCGGCGGCACCGCGCGCCGCAGGCGGAGGCTGTCTGCCGGGGACGTACGACGTGCGGGGCAGCCAGCGGGTCAGGCGGCGGCCGAGGAGTTCCACGGCGGTGGACGTGACCCAGCCGAGCACGCCGATCGTGAGCATGCCGACGAACACGCCCGCGTAGTTGACGACGGTGTAGTCCTGCCAGGTGCGGTAGCCGACGCCGTACTGGCCGGAGATCATCTCGGCGGAGATGACACAGATCCATGAGACGCCGATGCCGACCGACAGGCCGCCGAAGATGCCGGGCAGCGCGCCCGGCAGGACGACCGAGCCGAGGATCCGCCACCGGCTGCCGCCCATGGTGAGCACCGCTTCCTCCCACACGGGTGTCAGCGCGCGGACCGCGTGCCGGGTGGAGACGAGGACGGGGAAGAAGGCGGCGGTGCAGGTGATGAAGACGATGCCCTGTTCGTTGGAGGGGAAGAGCAGGATCGCGACGGGCACCAGGGCGATCGCGGGAATCGGGCGGATGACCTCCAGCACCGGTCCGAGCAGGTCCTCGGCGAGGCGGGAGCGAGCCACGAGCACGCCCGTCGCGACGCCGAGCACGGCGGCGAGCAGGAACCCGGTGAGGATGCGGGTGACGCTGTCGGTGAGGTCCGTCCAGTAGTCGGGGCCGGCCAGTCGGTCGGCGAAGGCGCGGGCCACGTCGGTGACGGTGGGGAACTGGGAGAAGCGCAGCCACAGGTCGATCTTCAGGCCGGCCAGCAGCTGCCAGGCGCCCAGGAAGGCGGCCAGCGAGGCGAGCCGCAGGGCGAAGCGGCCCGCGCGCCGCGGGTAACGGCGCGCGAACCTGCCCCCCGGCCGCGGTTGACCGGTCACGACGCCTGCCCCAGCGCGTCGGCGTAGGTGATGACGCGGGCGTCCCCGTGTGCGGCGACGTAGGCCTTCGCGGTGGCCGGGGCGACGAAGGGGAGGAGCTGGTCGCCGTCGGCCACCCAGACCGCCTTGTCGGCGAACCACAGGGTGCCGGTGGTGGCGTCGGGGACGTAGGCCGCGCGGATGCCGTCCTTGTGCTTCTTCACGTAACTCAGCAGTTCGGCGGGTGTCTTGAAGGCGGTCGTCTGCTCGGCGCCCTTGGGCCACACCTCGCTCGCTGCTGCCGGGGGCGTCGCGGCGAGCCGCTGGGTGTATTCGGCGCCGAGGGCCTTCTTGAGGTACTGGTCGTCGACGAAGGAGTCCACGTCGATGTCGCCGGTCAGCTTGGCCGACTTCAGGACCGAGACGTCCTTCTCCAGCGCGGAGATCAGTTGCGGTTTGACGGCGGGGTCGAAGGTGGAGATGCCGTGGGCGCCGTTGTAGAGGTAGACGACCTCGGCGGGCAGGCCGGTGGCCTTGGCGACCGACTCGGCGGCGGCGACCGGGTGGGTGTTCAGGTAGTCCGTGGCCTCCGACTGGGCCTTGAGGAAGGCTTCCAGGACGGCGGGCCGCTGCCCCGCGAAGTCCTCGCGGGCGGTGACGCCGTGGAAGGTGGGGAGGTTCAGCTGGGCGCCGTCGTACAGCGCCTTCGCCTTGCCCTGGAAGGCGAGCAGGCCGGGCCAGGCGACGAACTGGGACAGGGCGTCCGCGCTGCCGGCCGTCAGGGCCGAAGCGCCCACCGCGGGCTGCTGGTTGAGCTTCTCGACGCCCTTGTCGGGGTCGATGCCGGCGCGTTGCAGGGCCCGTACGAGGGTGCCGTCGGCGGCGGAGCCGATGCTCGTGGAGACCTTCTTGCCCTTGAGGTCGGTGAGGGAGGCCAGTTTCGAGTCCGGGGAGGTGACGATGGTGTTGAGACCGCCGCGCAGGTTGTAGCCGGTGATGGAGACCAGGTGGGTCGGCTTGCCGAGCTGTTTGCCCCGGGCCGCGTTGATGAGCAGCGGGAAGTCGCCCATCGAGCCGATGTCGATCTTCCCTGCGGTCATCTGGGCGGTGATGGGGGCGCCCGTGGCGTAGTCCTGCCAGTCGACCTTGTAGGTGTGGCCGTCGTGCAGGGCGTTGAGGTCTCTCTCGAAGTAGCCGAGGGAGCGCAGGAGGGTGCCCGCGGTGACGGTGTTGATGGTCTTGGACTGGTAGCCGACCGTGATGGTGACGTTCTTGCCGTCACCGGCCTCGGCGCTGCCGCCGCATGCGGTCAGGGGGAGGAGGAGAAGGGCGGCGGGTGCGGCAAGTGCGGTGCGTTTCATGGGAGTTCGGGGCCTCTCACCGGAGCAGATAGGGCATGTTGACCGTCACGGCTCCGGTGGGACAGCGGGCCGCGCACGGGCCGCAGTACCAGCACTCGTCGACGTGCATGTAGGCCTTGCCGTTGCTCTCGTCGATGGCGAGGGAGTCCAGCGGGCACATGTCCACGCAGAGGGTGCAGCCGTCGATGCACTTGGACTCGTCGATGGTCACGGGCACGTCGGCCCGCTGGGGCGCCAAGGGCATGGCTGTCTCCAGGAAACGGGTCAGGAAGAGGTCAGAGGGAGCGGTGCAGCAGACCGCTCATGGTGATGCGGTCGCCGCGGAAGCGGATGAACTCCAGGTCGACCGGGCGGCCGTCGGCGAGGTGCGTGAGCCGTTCCAGCATGAGGACGGCGGCGCCGCGCGGGGCTTCGAGTACGGCGGCGGAGTGGGTGTCCGCGTTGACCGCCTCCAGGGTGATCTCGGCGTGCCCGAGACGCTGGCCGGTGATCGTCTCCAGGAGGCGGAAGACGTCGGTGTTCTCCAGGTCGGCGCCGAGCAGGGCGGTGCCGATGTCGAGCGGGATGTAGGTGAGGTCGAGGGAGAGGGGGAGGCCGTTCAGACGGCGCAGGCGTTCGATGTAGAGGACCTCGTCGCCGGCGGGGACGCGGAGGCGTTCGGCGACCGGGGCGGGTGCGGGGGCGGGGCCCATGGTGCGGACCTCGTTGGTGACCCGGCCGTGCTCGTGGAGGGTTTCCGCGAGGCCCCTCAGATGGTCGAGGCCGTGTGGGTACTTCTCGGCGACGACGACGGTGCCCACTCCGGGGAGCCGTTCCACGAGGCCCTCGGCCCTGAGCAGGTCCAGGGCCTGGCGGACGGTGTTGCGGGTGGCGCGGTACTCCGTGGCGAGGGTCGTCTCGTGCGGGAGTGTGCCGTTCGGGAAGCCGCCGGCCAGGAGCTGGTGCCGCAGCAGGTCGGCGAGCTGCCGAGCCTGGTCGGCCCGCAGCCGACGCCGCGCGCGGTGGGCGGCGACGGTGGTCGCGCCCTGTCCGGCGTGGTCTCGGAGGCGGTCGGCGGGAGGCATGTCTGAACCATAGCGAGCTGGTAGGGAATGAAGTGTTGCAGCAGTGTTGCGCCACTTGCCGGTGCGTCAGGTAGGGCTCTGACCTGGCATTACGTCCGCTGCCTGGCAAGATCTGCCACGCCCTTCCAGCCCGTCCGCCATGCGGGGAGGACCAGCTCAGCCACTTCCAGCCCGTCCGGCGTGCACGGGCGAGACCGGCTCAGCCACTTCCAGTCCGCGGGGCGTGCACGGGCGAGACCGGCTCAGCGATCCAGTCCGCGGGGCGTGCACGGGCGAGACCGGCTCAGCGATTTCAGCCCGTCCGGCGTTTGAGGACGAGGCCGTTCAGGCCGAAGCGGGGGTCTGGGGGCGGCAGCCCCCAGAACAAGGGTCACCCCAGTGCCGTCAGCCCCGGCGCGAACGCGATCAGCAGCGGCAGCAACGGCACCAGCGCCGCCACCGTGGTCGTCAGCGCCCGGTGCCGACGGCCCAGACGCGGGGGCGGCTCGAGGAGCCGGTCGACGCGTTCGCCGAGGAGGCGGTGACTGGAGGCACAGGACAGGACCCCGCGGTGCTGGTTCAGCTCGATCAGGGCGAGCGCGGTGGTCAGATGACCGCAGCGGCGGGACGCCGTGTCGTCCGCGGCCAGCTCCACCAGGCGGTGGGTCTGCTCGCAGAAGTGGTCGAAGAGAGGGACCCGGGGAAAGCCGGTGGCCAGCGCGCTCGACAGGTGCAGCAGCCAGTCGTGGTGCGCCCGCGCATGATCGCGTTCATGCGTCAGGACCGCGTCGAGCTGATGGTCGGTGAGACGGTGCAGGGCGCCCGTCGTGACGACCAGCTGGGGTGGGCTGCCGGGCATCCACCAGGCGTCCGGGTACTCGTCCTCCAGCACCAGCAGCGGGCCGCGCGCCGCCTCCTCCAGTCCGGCGGGCAGCTCGGGGGCGCGTTCGCGCAGGTGCGCCCGGGTCTGTCCGCGGCGCCTGCGCGCCTCGAAGAGCTCGCGGGCGAGCATCGCCGTCGTCCAGGCGGCTCCGCAGGCCAGCAGCAGGGTGAGGGTCACGGACCAGGCCGGGGCGGCGGTCAGGTCGTACGCCGCGGTCACGCCCGGCGGCGCCGGCGCGAAGACATGGTCGCGGAAGGTGTGGAAGACGGCGGCCGCGCCGAGCACGAGCGCCGTCAGACAGCACAGCAGGACGGTGGCGACCAGGCACTGCCACACCCACAGCGCGACCACGGGCTCCCGCTCGGGCCACGCCGACCGCACCAGCGCACGCGGAACCGGCACTGCGGCCGTCAGGGCGACGACGCTCAGCAGGAGCAGACAGACGGTCATGCCACGGTCTCCGGATCCTGGTCGGAGGAAGGGGCGGGGCGGTGGCGCGGTGGGGTGGTGCGGCTCGGCGCACAAGGCGCCCGCCGCCAGTATGACGGCGAACGGCGCGGGAGTCAGGGGACGACGGCCATCCCGTACGACACATCTCGTACGTCCCGCACGTCTCGTACGACCGTCCGCACGACCCGTGCAGCCGTCGTCACGCCCCGCAACCTCCGCTCACACCACCGCGCTTGCCGTGATCCGGCCGCTCACCTCGCCCAGTCCCACGCGGGTCCCGCCCGGTCCGGGCGCCCACGCCGACAACGTCACCACGTCCCCGTCCTGAAGGAACGTCCGCTTGCCCTCGGGAAGTTCCAGCGGATCCCGCCCGTTCCAGCTCAGCTCCAGCAGCGACCCGCGTTGCCAGGGCTCCGGACCGCTCACCGTGCCCGACCCGTACAGGTCGCCGGTCCGCAGCGAGGCGCCGTTCACCGTCATGTGGGCCAGCTGTTGCGCGGCCGTCCAGTACATGGTGGAGAAGGGCGGCTCGGAGACGACGGAGCCGTTGATCGCGACGGAGATCCGCAGGTCGTACCCGCCGGGTTCGTCCTGGGCATCGTCCAGATACGGCAGCAGCGGGTGGGTCCGGTCCGGCGGCGCCACGCGCGCGTCCTCCAGTGCGTCCAGCGGGGTGATCCACGCCGACACCGACGTGGCGAAGGACTTGCCGAGGAACGGGCCGAGGGGGACGTACTCCCAGGCCTGGATGTCGCGCGCGGACCAGTCGTTGAGCAGGCACAGCCCGAAGACGTGCTCCCGGAAGTCGCCGAGCGCCACCGGCCGCCCGCGCTCCGAGGGCACACCCACCACGAAACCGACCTCGGCCTCGATGTCCAGGCGGACGGACGGCCCGAAGACGGGAGCCGGATCGGCCGGAGCCTTGCGCTGCCCGGACGGGCGTACGACGTCCGTGCCCGACACCACGACCGTGCCGGACCGCCCGTGGTACCCGATCGGCAGGTGCTTCCAGTTCGGCGTCAGCGAGTCCGCGGCGTCCGGGCGGAACATCTGGCCGACGTTGCGGGCGTGGTTCTCGGAGGCGTAGAAGTCGACGTAGTCCGCGACCTCGAACGGGAGGTGGAGCGTCACCGACGCCAGCGGATGGAGGAAGGCCCCGACGGCCTCCTGGTGCGCCGGCACGGTCACCCACGCCGTCAGCGCGCGCCGCACGTCCGACCAGGTGGTGCGCCCTGCGGCGAGCAGCGGGTTCAGCGAGGGCCGCGCGAGCAGGGAGGCGTACGGCGAGCCGAGCGCGCGCGCCGCCGCGCCCGCGTCGAGGACGTGGTCGCCGAGCCGGACGCCGACGGTCCGCTCCGTCGAGCCGGCAGGGGAGAAGACGCCGTACGGAAGGTTGTGCGGGCCGAAGGGATCGCCCTCGGGGACATCGAAGGGGGGCATGGGGTGCTGCCTCACTCTCACTGCGTCGCGAACCGTCTGTCGTGTGCCACCTGCGCGAACCGTTACAGGGCCGCTGGGTGGCCGCGCCACACGTTACGGCCGGGTCGGCCGTCTTGGGCAGTGTCTAAAGAGTTTGCAATGTCCGAATTGGGCTTGTCGGACGTGCCAATTCCGGCTTAGCGTCCTTTGGGGGACACGGACGGGGTGGGTCCGGTCCGTAGGGGGGACGCGTGGGGGGACCCGTGGCCAGCAGCACGCGCAGTGTGCCTTTCGCCGCCGACCGTGATGTGCCCGGACTGATCGTCAAGTTCGGCGACTACCCGCTGCACCACGGTGGTGTCGGCGCGATCCGCAGCCTGGGCCGCCTCGGTGTGCCGATGTACGCGATCACGGAGGACCGTTACACACCCGCCGCCTCCTCCCGCTACCTCAGGAAAGCCTTCGTCTGGCCGACCACGGGCACGGAGGACCCCGCCCACCTGGTGGAGGGCCTGCTGCGCGTCGGGCGCCGCATCGGCCGCCCGGCCGTCCTCGTCCCCACCGACGAGGAGGCCGCCGTCCTGATCGCCGAGCACCAGGACGAACTCGCCGGCCGCTTCCTCTTCCCGCGCGTCGAGCGCGACCTGCCCCGCCGCCTCGCGAGCAAGCAGGGCCTGCACGAACTGTGCGTGGAACACGGCATCCCGAGCCCGGCGGCCGCGTTCCCGCAGTCGTACGACGACATCGTCACGTTCGCCGAGAAGGCCCGCTTCCCGGTGGTGGCCAAGAACCGTGAGGCGTTCGTACGGCGCAAACGACCGGCGGTGAACGGCACGACGCGGATCGCCACCCGCGAGGGCCTGCTCGGTCTCGCCCGCGACTGGGGCGAGCACCCCGGGGTGATCCTCCAGGAGTACCTGCCGAGGGAGGACGCCGAGGACTGGATCGTGCACGCCTACTTCGACCAGGACTCGACCCCGCTCGCCATGTTCACCGGCGTGAAGGTGCGCTCCTGGCCGCCGCACGCGGGCATGACGGCCAACGCGTACGTCGTCGACAATCCGGAACTCGCGGACATCGCCGCGCGTTTCATCAAACAGATCGGCTTCACCGGCATCATCGACCTCGACCTGCGCTTCGACCGGCGCGACGGACAGTACAAACTCCTCGACTTCAACCCACGCATGGGCGCCCAGTTCCGCCTCTTCGAGAACGAGTCGGGGGTGGACGTCGTCCGCGCCATGCATCTGAACCTGACCGGCCGCACCGTCCCGGAGGGGGAACAGCGCGCCGGCCACCGGTACATCGTGGAGAACATCGACCTGCCCGCCCTGCTCGCCTACCGCCGCAGCGGCTATACGACGCCGCACGCACCGGCGCGGGCGAGCGGGACGGAGCTGGCCTGGTTCGCGGGTGACGACCCGCTGCCGTTCCTCACGATGCTCGCGCGCTTCGTGCGGCCGGGCGCGAAGCACCTCTATCAGCTGTGGCGGACCAACCGCCGCGGCAGCACCACCAGTTCGGGCGGCTAGCCGGCCGGTCAGCCACCCTAACCGAACCACACGAAGTGACGAAGTGAGCGTCCTGGGGAGGGACTTCGTGATTCAACCGGTTGCAGTCATCGGCGCCGGGCCCTTCGGCCTGTCGACCGCCGCCCATCTCCGAGCCCGCGGCCTCCCGGTCCGCGTCTTCGGCGAGCCCATGGTCAGCTGGCGCGACCACATGCCCGCCGGAATGCTCCTCAAGTCGACACCTGTCGCCTCCAGCCTGGACGCGCCGCAGCAGGGTCACACACTCGCCGACTACTGCGACGCCGCCGGCATCAGGCGGCTGGTGACGGACGAGGACATCATCCCCGTCGAGACCTTCATCGCCTACGGCGAGTGGTTCCAGCAGAAGCTGGTGCCCGAGCTGGAGCAGGTGCGGGTGGTGTCGGTGGACCGGCACAAGGGCGGCGGCTTCGAACTGAAGCTGGACTCGGGGGAGTTGTTCACCGCCCGTGCGGTCGTGGTGGCGACCGGTCTGTCCGGCCTCGCGTACCTGCCGGCCGAACTGGCCACCGCCGCGGCGGACGGACCCACCCCCACGGGCCCGGTCTCCCACAGCTCCCAGCAGCACGACCTCACGCGCTACGCCGGCAAGGACCTGATCGTCGTCGGCGCCGGACAGTCCGCGCTGGAGACCGCGGCGCTGGCGGCGGAGGCGGGCGCACAGGTGCGGGTGGTCTCCCGCGGCCGCGGCAGGGTCGCCTTCGGCGCACCGCCGTGGAAGCAGCCGAGGCTGCGCCCCGAGTCGCCCTTCGGCCGCGCCTGGTCCCTGTGGGCCCTCAGCTACTACCCGCACCCCTACCGCTACCTGCCGGCCGAGGCCCGCCACTACCTGGTGCGCCGCGTCCTCGGCCCGCTCGGCGCATGGTGGCTGCGCGACCGCTTCGAGGGGAAGGTGCAGGTCAGCGAGGTCGAGCGGATCGTGCGCGCGGACGCCGCCGACGGCAGCCCGAAGCTGACGGTCCGCACCAACGCGGGCCGCACCGAGGACCTGGCCGCGGACCACGTCATCGCGGCCACGGGATACCGGGTGGACATCGCGGCGATGGACTTCCTCGGCCACGAGCTGCGCACGAGTCTGGCGGTGAGCCGCGGCACCCCCAAACTGGGCGCGGGATACGTCTCCTCGGTCCCCGGCCTGTACTTCACGGGCCTGCCGGCCGCGGCGTCGTACGGCCCGGTGATGCGCTTCGTGTGCGGCACCGAGTTCGCCTCTCCGAGGCTGGCCGGACACCTGGCCGCAGCGCACGGCCAGACCGGGCCCCGGGGCTCTCGCCTGGTGACGAAGAGCCCATAAGGATAAGGGAGTTGAACAAGGGACGGCGGTGCACTTTGCCGTCGTCCGGTTCACGATGAGTCGGTGGGGCGTCCTGTCCGTATTCTCTGATCATGGCCGCACCCACCGCATATGCACTCATCGCCACCGACCTGGACGGCACGCTGCTCCGAGGCGACGACACGCTCTCCGACCGGTCACTCGCCGCGCTCGCGCGGGTGGCCGGGGCCGGCGCCCGCCACCTGGTCGTGACGGGCCGGCCGGCCCCCAGGGTGCGTCCGCTCTTCGACCAACTGGGCAGCAGGGGGCTCGCGGTGTGCGGGCAGGGCGCGCAGGTGTACGACGTGGGCGCGGACCGTCTGCTGTGGTCCGTCACGCTGGACCGGGAGCTGGCCGAGACCGCCCTCGGCAAGATCGAGGCCGAGGTGGGCCAGGTGTACGCGGCCGTCGACCAGGACGGTGTGGAGGGGCTCACGCTCATCGAACCGGGCTATCTGATGCCGCATCCGACGCTGCCGGCCGTACGGGTCGACCGGCGCGACGACCTGTGGTGCGAACCCATCAGCAAGGTGCTGCTGCGCCATCCCGACCTGTCCGACGACGAGTTGGCGGCGACGGCGCGGTCGGTGGTCGGTTCGCTGGCCACCGTCACCATGTCGGGGCCGGGGACCGTCGAACTCCAGCCATGCGGCATCACCAAGGCGACGGGCCTCGCGCTGGCCGCCGCACACCTGGGACTCGGTCCCGAGCAGACGATCGCCTTCGGGGACATGCCCAACGACATCCCCATGTTCGACTGGGCCGCTCACGGCGTCGCCATGGCCAACGCCCATCCCGAACTCAAGGCGGTGGCCGACGAGATCACCCTGTCGAACGAGGACGACGGCATCGCCGTCGTCCTCGAGCGACTGTTCTTCGAGTTCATGGAACTCGATGAGTTCCATGGACTGGGGGCACTCCAAGGGGCCTCGGCGAAGTCCGGAGCGGTTCGGCAGCGCCCCAAAGGGGCGCGGGGAACTGCGCGACCGGCCATGACGACGCCGCAGACGAAAGACGGCACATCGCCGCACATCCCGCAGAGCGCTCAGTAAGCACCGAACACGTTGTCGATCGACCCGTACCGCGCGGCCGCGTACTTGCAGGCGGCCGTGATGTTCGCGATCGGATCGAAGGGATTGAGCGCCGTGCCGGGCACGTGGTAAGCGAGAAACGTCGGGTCGATGACCTGCAGCAGGCCCTTGGACGGGGTGCCGGCCACCGCGTTCGAGTCCCAGTTGTTGATGGCGGCCGGGTCGCCCGAGGACTCGCGGATGATGTTGCGGTAAATGCCGTTGTACGTCCCGGGAATGCCGTTCTGCTTCATGACCTGGAGGGCGCCCCGGATCCAGCCGTCGAGGTTGTCGGTGTAGCCCATCGACTTCACGTTGGCCACGGTCGGAGTGGCCGCGGACGCGTTGGTCGCCCCGACGAGCGGGAGGGCGAGCACGGCGGCGCCCGTACCGGCGACGGCGAGCTTGCGGGCGAGGCGGGTGTTTCTGGGGCGGCGGTGCTGACCTGTTGCAGGCATGGCGGGTTCCTCTCCGTCGCCTGCGAGGTGAGCTGTCGGGTTCGGGCGGGGAGATGCCCGGCCGCGCGGCCGAACGGCGACGCGGCTTCACCCCTAGCCGGCCCGGGGATGTCCGGTCCGGCGGCCTACCTGGTTCCCCCGCTCCTGCCGTGCGAGTGAGTTGGTCGATGGTTGTGCCCGGGCGGCGGCAGGATTCGGCGTCCACCCGACAGGCCGGGAACGTATGCGAGAGCACACGCCCGGAACAAGTGTCGGATTCACGGATCGGCCTGTTGACCATGGTCTGAGGCTTATGAGGCACTTGATCCTTTGCGGTTGCCAAGCGTCAACTCGCTTGCCGGGAAAGGGGGAGCGGGGAGAGCGGGGGCATTGCCGTTCGACTCTGCCGTGTGAGTCAAGTCACCGGTGTCCGCAAGAGCGGCAAATCGGGCAATGGCCCCAACTGGTGGTCAACCAGTCGTTCGTGGGGTTCGCTTCCCTCATTGGGGGACGAAAACGGAACCTGCCGTGTGGTGCGCGTCGTTGTCACGGTGGTCGTCCGATCGGGCGCCGGCTCGTGCGGACGTGCCGGCCCGGGCGCCGCGGCCGACGCGACCGGGCCTCGGGTCATCGCGACAGACATCCGAGGGGTGCGTCGAGGGGCACGCGGAGGGCATACGGAGAGACACGCCGAGGAGCGTGCCGACAGGCGCGTCGGCCGAGACCCCGATAGACAAGTCGATAGATATCCGTTCGTATCGGTTGATCAAAAACATACCGGTCGTGATCTGATACCGCCCGGGCTGGACGGGCGGGCGGCATCGGTGATCGAAAGGTGACCGGATACGCTGACTTGAGTGATGTCAGCGACCTATCGACAAACCGTGTAACCGCCAGTAGACACCAGCAGACAGGAGACCCCTCGTGACCGTCGTCGGGCCGTTCGGGCTGAGCGTGCGGGACCAGGCTCTGGAAGCCGATGTCCAGGCCGGATTGGCGGCCGTCGAGGAAGGTTTGCTCGAAGCCACCAAGAGTGAGGTGCCCTTCATCACGGAGGCCGCCCAGCACCTGGTGCGGGCGGGCGGGAAACGGTTCCGTCCACTGCTCGTGATGCTCGCCGCCCAGTTCGGCGATCCGTACGCCCCGGGGATCGTGCCGTCGGCCGTGGTGGTGGAGCTGACCCACCTGGCGACGCTGTACCACGACGACGTGATGGACGAGGCTGCCGTGCGGCGCGGCGTCGACAGTGCCAACACCCGCTGGGGCAACTCGGTCGCGGTGCTCACCGGCGACTTCCTGTTCGCGCGCGCCTCGCACATCCTGGCCGACCTCGGGCCCGAGGCGGTCCGGGTGCAGGCCGAGGCGTTCGAGCGGCTGGTCACCGGGCAGATCCTGGAGACGGCAGGACCGCAGGACGGACGGGACCCGGTCGACCACTACCTGGACGTGCTCGGCGGCAAGACGGGCTCGCTGGTGGCCGTGTCGTGCCGCTTCGGGGCGATGATGTCGGGCGCCGACGAGACGGTCGTGGACGTGCTGACGCAGTACGGGGAGCGGCTCGGGGTCGCCTTCCAGCTGGCGGACGACGTGCTGGACATCGCCTCCGACTCGCGCGAGTCCGGGAAGACGCCGGGGACCGACCTCCGCGAGGGAGTCCCCACACTTCCGGTGCTACGGCTGCGGGAGCGGGCGGCGCGGCTGGGCCTGGCCGAGGACATCGCCCTGTGCGAGCTGCTGGACTCCGACCTGAGCGACGACGCGCGGCACGCCGAGGCGCTCGCCGGGTTGCGGGCGCATCCCGCGCTGGAGCAGGCGCGCAGGGACACCGTGCGGTACGCGCAGGACGCGCGAGCAGCGCTGGCCCCGCTGCCGGAGTGCGACGCGAAGCTCTCGCTGATGGAGATGTGCGACGCCGTGGTGCACCGGGCCGGCTGAGCCGCCGGTGGCGCCGCGCTCGACCTGCGCCTGAAGTGGTGTGATGCACGTCACGGGACTGGACTGAGTCCAGAATGAGATCGCTTCCGTAGTCATGCGCAGAAGGCCGACGCAGGGCGTGTCGGCCGGTCCGCGGGGAGAAAACAGAATCATGGGCAAGAACGCGACGTTCTCGAAGCGCCGTAAGAGCCTGATGGTGACGGCTGTCGCGGTGGCCGCCGCCGGGGGGATCGCTGCCGCGGTCATCCCGGCCCACGCCGCCGCGGGGACCGTGTCCGGCGGCACCGGGGGGACCCTTCTGGCCGCCAGTCTGCGGGGGGCCAACGAGGTTCCCGTGGCGGGCGGCCCGGCCGTCGGCGACAAGGACGGCGCCGCTGTCGAGTTCATCAAGGTGCAGGACGACAAGGTGTCCGTCGCAGTGACCTGGCGCGGCACCGGCAAACCGACGATGCTCCACATCCACCAGGGCGCCAAGGGCAGCAACGGCGGCGTCAAGGTCGACTTCACCGACCTGCTGAAGAACAGCAGGCGGCACAGCGTCACCGGCACGGTCAGGGTCAAGGACCCCGGACTGCTGGCCGCCCTCAGGTCCGACCCCGGTTCGTTCTACGCCAACCTGCACACCACCGAGTTCTCCGGTGGAGCCGTCCGCGGCCAGCTCCACAAGGTCACCGTCGCCGACTTCGACTTCCGTGACGCCCTGCACAACTTCCAGGCGTCCGTGGTCAAGGGCAGGCAGATCTACGAGTGCAAGCCGGCCGAAGGCGGCGGCGCCGCCTTCGCCCAGCGGGACGTCGCCGCCCTGCTCGGCGGCGGCATCCGGCACTCGTTCGTCGCGCCCGACTCCGGTACACCGCAGTGGGTCGCGCCGGACGGAAGCGCGGTGACCGGCGCCGTCCTGTCCAAGACGCCGAACGGGGACGGCAACATCCCCGAACTCGACCTCAAGGCCACCCGGTCCGGCAAGCACCACGGCCTGCTCGCGGGCACCGCCGAGATCCTGCGGCTCAACACCGTGGGCGGAGTGGCCCCGGCCGGCTCCTGCACGCCCGGCGTGATCGTCGGCGTCCCGTACCGGGCGGACTACGTCTTCGTGCAGAACTGACCGAACAGAACCGACCGAACAGAACTGACGGGAGCTCATCCCGGGCGGCGCCTTCCCCCTACGACCCCTACGGGTCGGGGTAGGCGCCGCCCCCTCGTGTCATACCCCAGGTGTACACGGAGTTGGCCCCCGGGGCTGACGCTTCCTCCTGGCCGGTTTGGTGAGATGGAAACCACGGAAATCACCACTCCTCACCGATTCGGGTGAGAATGGCGGCTCGGGGTGGACAACAGAAACACACGAGTTGGACAGGCCGCCGCCGACGACGGAGGTAGCGCACACATGGCACCGTACGAATCCGACGACAGTACGACCGCCGGGGAGGCCGACGACCTGCGCGCGGGCCGGCGCAAGGCCGCGCGGTACGTCGTCCCGGTCGCGGTGGTGGGGGTGGCGGCGGCGACCATCGGGCTCGTCCCGGCGCTCGCCGACTCCGGCGACCCGAACCTGCCGAAGATCAGCGCACAGCAACTCATCGACAAAATCGCCAAGTCGGACGTGCAGCAGATGTCCGGCACGGTGAAGATCACCACGGATCTGGGGCTGCCGAACCTCGGCGGCCTGGAGAGCAGCCTGACGTCCGGCGCCGGCAAGTCGGGCGACGGCTCGTCCGCCGACCCGACCTCCAAGCTCACGGAGCTCGCCACCGGCACGCACACCCTGCGAGTCGCCGCCGACGGCCAGGACAGGCAGAAACTGTCGCTGCTGGAGAACGCGGCCGAATACAGCATCATCCACAACGGCAAGGACGTCTGGGGCTACGACAGCCAGTCGAACGAGGTCTACCACTCGACCGGCCCCGCCGGCGCGGCGAAGCAGCGGAAGGAAGACGTCCCCGCCACGCCCCAGGGCCTCACCAAGGACGCCCTGAAGTCGGTCGACGACACCACCTCGGTGACCGTCGAGGGGACCGCCCAGGTCGCGGGCCGTGACGCGTACCGGCTGGTCATCAAGCCGAAGCAGTCCGGTTCGACGGTCGGTCAGATCACCGTGGCCGTCGACTCGAAGACCGGGCTGCCGCTGAAGTTCACGCTGACCCCGGCGAGCGGCGGCGCCGCAGTGATCGACGCCGGCTTCACACAGGTCAGCTTCGCCGCGCCGAGCGCCTCGACGTTCCACTTCACCCCGCCCAAGGGAGCGAAGGTCACCGAGGACAAGCAGGGCGACCACGCGAAGGGTCACTTCGAGGGCGGCCCGAAGGCCGACCACAAGGCCGGCAAGTTCCCCGGCAGGCCCGGCAAGTCCGACGAGGGCCCCGGCAAGGGCCTCGACGGGCTGAACGTCCTGGGCAAGGGCTGGAGCTCGATCGCCACCTTCGACACCGGCGGCAAGGGCATCCCGTCCGGCTCCAAGGCCGGCGGCCAGTTCGGTGGCTTCCTCGACTCGCTCGGCGACAAGGTCTCCGGCAAGTTCGGCTCGGGCACGGTCTTCAAGACCCGCCTGATCAACGCCCTGATCACCGACAAGGGCAAGGTCTACGTCGGCGCGGTGACCAAGGACGCACTGGTCAAGGCGGCGAACGCGGGTTGAGCGGCCTGGGCGAGGCAGGCAGCGGTTCGGCAGCGCCCCGAAAGGGGCGCGAGGCTGTCACATCAGCGGCTCCGCCGCGGGGCGCGACCGGCCACGACGGGCCCGCTGACGATCGACGGCCCATCGCGGCACGGCCGTCGAGCGCTCACCCGGGAACCTTGCGCGACGCTCGTACGTAGTCACTCTACGTAGCCTCCCGCCGCGAGAGGCAGCACATGTACGAATCGAGGAAGCCGATGGACGAGGAGTCCGCCACGGAGCCGGGGCAGAGCGAGCCGGGTGACAGCGTCATCGCCACCCACGGGCTCACCAAGCGCTACCGCGGCGGGCAACTCGCCGTCGACGGCCTGGATCTGACCGTCCCGGCGGGCAGCGTCTTCGGCTTCCTCGGTCCGAACGGCTCGGGCAAGACCACCACCATCCGCATGCTGATGGGCCTGATCGAGCCCACCTCGGGCACGGCGCGCGTGCTCGGGCGGCCCATGCCGCGCGCCTCGCGCACCGTGCTCCCGCACGTCGGCGCCCTCATCGAGGGCCCCGCCCTGTACGGTTTCCTCTCCGGCCGCGACAACCTGCTGCGCTACGACGCCGCCGACCCGACCGCCGATCCGCGCACCCGCCGTACCCGCGTCGCGACCGCGCTGGACCGGGTGGGCCTGACCGCGGCGGCCGGCAAGAAGGCGAAGGCGTACTCGCTGGGCATGAAGCAGCGCCTCGGCCTCGCGGCGGCGCTGCTCCAGCCGCGCAGGCTGCTCGTGCTCGACGAGCCGACCAACGGGCTCGACCCGCAGGGGATGCGTGAAATCCGTTCCCTGGTCAGAGAGCTGGCCTCCGACGGCACGACCGTCTTCCTCTCCTCCCACCTCCTCGACGAGATCGAACAGGTCTGCACCCACGCCGCGGTGATGGCGCAGGGCCGCCTGATCACCCAGGGCGCGGTGGCCGACCTGGCCGCGGGAGTGCGCGGCCGGCTGGTCGTCACCACGCCCGACAGCGGGGACGCGGCCCGGGTGCTGAAGGAGCAGGGCGCCGCCGACGTCGTCGTCACCGACGACCGGGTGACAGCCGAGCCCCCGGACCGCGACCTGGCCGAGGTGAACGCCGCGCTTGTCACGGCCGGCGTCCGCGTCCGCGGCTTCGGCGTGGAACGGGCGTCCCTGGAGGACGCCTTCGTGGCACTGACCGGGGAGGGATTCGATGTCGCAGGCTGAAGCAGCCGGCAGTCTCCGCGCTCCACGGCTGCTGTGGACCTTCGGGCTCCTGCGCAGCGAACTGCTCACCACCTTCCGCCGCTGGCGCACCATCGCGCTGCTTGCCGTGCTGGCGGGCGTGCCGATCCTGGTCGGGATCGCGGTAAAGATCGAGACGAGCGGCGGTTCGTCCGTCGGTGAAGGCCGGGGCGGCGGTGGCGGCCCTGCGTTCATCTCGCAGATCACCAACAACGGCCTGTTCCTGGTCTTCACCGCGCTGGCCGCGACGCTCCCGTTCTTCCTGCCGATGGCGATCGGCGTCATCGCGGGTGACGCCATCGCCGGCGAGGCGAACTCGGGCACCCTCCGCTACCTCCTGGTCGCCCCCGCCGGGCGCACCCGCCTGCTGCTCACCAAGTACGCGACCGTGATGGCCTTCTGCCTGGTCGCCACCCTCGTGGTGGCCGTCTCGGCGCTCACCGTCGGGGCGATTCTCTTCCCGCTCGGCGAACTGACGACGATCTCCGGCACACAGATCAGCTTCACCGAGGGCCTGGGCAGAGCCCTGCTGATCGCCCTGATCGTCGCCGTGTCCCTCATCGGCGTCGCGGCACTCGGCCTGTTCGTCTCCACCCTGACCAGCAGCGGCATCGCGGCCATGGCGACGACCGTCGGCCTGCTGATCACCATCCAGATCCTCGACCAGATACCCCAACTCCATGCGATACAGCCGTACTTCTTCTCCCACTACTGGCTGTCCTTCGCCGACCTGATGCGCGACCCGGTCTACTGGGACGACCTGGTGAAGAACCTGGAGATCCAGGCCCTCTACGCGGCCGTGTTCGGCTCGGCTGCGTGGGCGCGGTTCACGGCGAAGGACATCACCGCGTAGCCGCCCGCGTGAGGCGGGCCAGCGCCCGCGTCTCCCGCGGCGGCGTCCCGCCCAGGTCACCCAGGCGCCAGTCGGACACCCAGGGCACGCGGTAGACGTCGATGAGCGACTCGACCAGCCGCACCTGCCGGTCGAGGGGCCGCGGCAGCCGCCCCGGCGCGTCCGCGACCAGCACGACGGCGTCGAGGTCGAGTCCCGGCGGGGCCTCCCCGAGGCGGAAGACCTCCAGGGTGCGCAGGGCGGCCGCCAGCCCCGACGCATGCGTACGCGCGACGAGCAGGACGGACCGCGGGTCCCCGGGGCCGGGCCAGGCACGGCCGCAGTCGTGACCGCCGTAGACGGCGGCCAGGGTGGACACGCCCGCGCCGCCGTGCGCACCCACCCAGGAGTAGTGCCGGGCGGTGGCGGTGGACGGGGCGGGCTGCCGCGGTCCCGGCTCCGGTACGGTGACCGGGCCGCGGATCCAGATCTCAGGTCCCTGCTGCACGTCCGTCCGCCTGCCCGCTCTGTTCTCTCGTATGCCCACCGGTGCTCCCGGCACAGGGCGGCCACGCGAACGGGGCGAGCTCCTGGGACGAGTCTGTGACGCCATGGTGACCGGAGAACCGGCAGCGACCGGCGAGACTCAACAGTACGTGCACGAACGGATCTTGACGCCGGGGGAGCGGAAACCCGACGGCGGGAGGGAGCACCATGGAACCCGAACGCGCTGTCCGCAGACTCCCCGACGCATCCGAGTGAGGGAACCGATGGCTCGACTCAGCCGTGAGAAGAAGCGGGAACAGAAGCGCGCCGAGGGCTCGGCGGCCTTCGCGGGAGCGCCGATCGACGTCCGCGTACCCGAAGCCGGCGCGGTCGGCGCCTGGGTCGGTGGTGTGCCGGTCACCGCGGCCGCCGGCGAGGAGATCCAGCAGGCCGTCCTGAACCACCTCCACCGCATCGCCCTCGCCACCGGCCACCCCGTGCACGCCACCGTCCACGACGAGCGGATCGGTTACGTCCTGCACGTTCAGGTGGACACGGACGGCGCCAGCAGTTTCACCGGGGAACCCGTAGGGATGACCGCGCAGTCACTGCCGCCCGCACCGCCTCCGCCGCCTGCCGAGCCGCAGGCGCCCGCGGCAGCCGTTGAAGCCCGGCAGCCCGGGCAGCCGCCCCGGGGCGACAAGCCGACGCACGTCCTGCGGGCGTCCGCGGAACCCGCGCGGGAGTCCCCCCCGACGTTTGTGCTGCGTGGCCTGCCCCAGCCGCCCCAGGAGCGGGCCCCCGGCACGGTGGCGGCCCCGACCGGCGAGTTCGGGCCGCCTCCGCTGATGGACGCGGTGCCGCGGCACCGCCCAGAACCGGAGGACGCATCCGTACCCGGCAAGGAATCCGCACCCACCTCCCGCAGGGAACCCGCGGACGCGCCCGCCCCCGACCGCTCGACGACCGGTCCCCTCCTGCTGGTCCCGCCGGACCCGGCCCTCGATCCCGACCCCAGGCCCACCCCCGCCCGCGGCTTCGACGCCGTGGCCGAAGCCGTCCTCGGTGACGAACCGCCGACCGTCCCCGCCTTCCTCGTGGAGCCGATGGCGCAGATCAACGAGGCCGTGAGGGCGGGGCGGACAGAGGCGGCGGCCGGGCTGGCCGAGACCACGGTCAAGAAGGCTTCGGCGGCGCTCGGGCCGGAGCACATCGAAGTGCTCCGGCTGCGCGAACTCACCGCGTACATCGCCTACTTGGCGGGTGACCCGGTCCGTGCCTTCCGGCTCTCGCTCGACCTCGCCCGCATCCACCGCCGCACCCGGGACGCGGAGGCGGCCTACGGCAACATCCAGAGCGCGGCCTCCGCGTGGCGTGCCGTGCGCGATCCGCAGCAGGGCCTGGACCTCGGCGGCGATCTGATCGGCCTGTGGACCGAGCTCACGGCCGAGGGCGGCCCGGCCGCCGAGGACATCGAGCGGCTGGAGTCGGCCCGCACCCGCATGGGCCGGCTCACGGAACGCGCCCGCAAGGCGGGTCGGCAGACGCCGGGTTGACCACCCGGGACGGCTACTTCGACAGCTCCCACACCGCATGGGCGAGGGCGTCGCTGTTGTGGTCCAGGGCGGTGTTGTCGATGTTGGACGCCGTGTCGCAGGACGAGTGGTAGCAGGCGTCGAAGGCCTTCCCCGACGTGCCGCCCCACTTGGCCGCCTGCGCCGCCGTCTTGATGTAGTCGGCGCCGCTGAACAGCCCGCCCACCGGGACACCGGCGTCCTTGAACGGCGCGTGGTCGGAGCGGCCGTCGCCCTCGGTCTCGGGCTCGGTGGCGATGCCGAGGCCGGTGAAGTAGTCCTTGAACGTCTTCTCGATCGCCGGGTCGTCGTCGTAGACGAAGTAGCCGGGATTCGGCGAGCCGATCATGTCGAAGTTCAGATAGCCGCTGATCTTCGAGCGATTCGCGGCGGAGAGGCTGTCGACGTAGTGGCCGGAGCCGACGATGCCCAGCTCCTCCGCGCCCCACCAGGCGAAACGCAGGTGCTTGGTGGGGTGGTAGCCGGTCCGTGACACGGCGAGCGCGGTCTCCAGGACGGCCGCCGAACCGGAGCCGTTGTCGTTGATGCCGGGACCCCTGCTGACGCTGTCCAGGTGGGAACCCGCCATGACGACCTGGTCGGCGTCGCCGCCCGGCCAGTCGGCGAGCAGGTTGTAGCCGGTGCGGCCGGAGGCCGTGAACTGCTGGACGGTGGTGGTGAATCCGGCCGCGTCCAGCTTGGCCTTCACATAGTCGAGCGAGGCCTGGTAACCGGCGCTGCCGTGCGCGCGGTTGCCGCCGTTGGCGCCGGCGATGGACTGCAGCTGGGCGAGGTGGGCCCTGACGTTCGCCACGGAGATGTCGGGCGCGGCTGCCGCCGTGGGGGAGGGCGCCGCACCGGCTATGGAACCACCGGTCAGGAGCATGACAACCGAAACGCCGACGGCTGCCGCCGCACGCCCGGAAACGGAGAAAATCATGTGGGGGCTCCGAATTCCTTGGAGTGAATTGGATCCCCGGATGGTGAATCTTTTACCAACCATGCGTCAAGAGCGTTATCAGGACAGTCGGTTCGCATAACGGAACATCCGGCCCACTGGGGCTGCCCCCTGTGACCTACTGCACGCAGAACTCGTTCCCCTCCGGGTCCGCCATGACCACCCACTCCCCGGCGGGCTCCTTCACCTGCCGCAGCACACTCGCCCCCAGCCCCACCAGCCGCTCGACCTCGCCGTCCCGCAGTCCGTCGCCCGGATGCAGATCGAGATGCAGCCGGTTCTTCACGCCCTTTGCCTCCGGCACCCGCTGGAACAGCAGCCGCCGCCCCAGACCCGTCCCCCGCTCCCTGTCATACGGATCGTCCGGATGCCGTACGGCGATCAGGTCCCGGAAAGCGGGGCGGCCGTGGAACTCGACGGTGGCCGCGACAGGCAGCGCACCGAGCTCCAGCAGCCGCTCGACGCACGCACTGTTGTCCTCGACCTCATATCGCAGCGCGGCGGCCCAGAAATCGGCCTGTGCATGCGGATCGGCAGCGTCGACGACAAGCTTCCAGTGAACGGGGGAGGGCGCGGGAGGGGGCGTGGGCGCGGACACCTGAGTCATGCACCACTTATATGCAGCACCGGCGACCAATGTCTGCCGGTCGGCAACTCCCAGCGCGGGTCACGCACCTCCCGGCGCCGGTCACGCACCTCCCGGCGCCGCTCCGCATCATCCAGCGCGGGCCGCGTCTTTCAGCGCCGGTCGGCATTCTCCAGCCCGTCCGGCGTTCGAGGACGAGGCCGTTCAGGCCGACACGGGGGCCTGGGGGCAGAGCCCCCAGTCAGACGTCCACTGCGGCGGACGCCGCCGCATCGACCTTCGGCACGCCGACCCCGCCCCGCAAACGCCGCGCCCCGCGCCGCGCCCCGCGCCACGCATCCCACGTCAGCAAGCACAAGGCGACCCACACCAGCGCGAACCCGGCCCACCGCTCCACCGGCATCGCCTCATGGAAGTACAGAACCCCGAGCAGGAACTGGAACACCGGCGCCAGATACTGCAGCAACCCCAGCGTCGACAACGGCACCCGGATGGCCGCCGCCCCGAAACAGACCAGCGGCAGCGCCGTCACCACGCCGGTCGCGGCGAGCAACGCCCCGTGTCCCACCCCTTGCGTGGCGAACGTCGACGAGCCCCGCGAGGTCAGCCACAGCAGATAGCCCACCGCGGGCAGGAACTGGATCGCGGTCTCCGCCGCCAGCGACTCGATCCCGCCGAGCCCGACCTTCTTCTTCACCAGCCCGTACGTCGCGAACGAGAAGGCGAGCGTGAGCGAGATCCACGGCGGCTGCCCGTACCCCACGGTGAGCACCACCACCGCGGCGAAGCCGGTCCCGACCGCCACCCACTGCACCGGCCGCAACCGTTCCTTCAGGATCAGCACGCCCATGGCGATGGTGACCAGCGGGTTGATGAAGTACCCGAGCGAGGCCTCGACGACATGCCCGCTGTTCACGGACCAGATGTACACGCCCCAGTTGACGGTGATGACGGCCGCGGCGACCGCGACGAGCCCGAGCCTGCGCGGCTGCCGCAGCAGCTCGCCGGCCCAGGCCCAGCGCCGCATCACCACGAGCGCGGCGCCCACGAAGACAAGGGACCAGGCCATCCGGTGGGCGAGGATCTCGATCGCGCCGGCGGGCTTCAGCAGGGGCCAGAACAGGGGGACGAGCCCCCACATCCCGTATGCCGCGAAGCCGTTCAGCAGTCCTATCTGCCGCTCGCCCCTCGACTTCCCGGTCACGGGCCTTCTCCTCGCCTAGTCGCGCACACCTACCAGGCAGAAGGTAACGCCGAGCACCCCCGCCTGTCATGCCCGTATCGCCATACGGTCATGACAGGCGGGGGTGGTGGCCCGCGGCCCCGGCGGGGGAGTCCGGGGCCCCAGATGTCGGGGGCTCGTCGTGAGCGGGGGCCTCAGCCCTTGACCGCCACCGCGATCGCGTCGGCGAGCGGCGTGGTCGGACGGCCGGCCAGGCGGGACAGGTCGCCGGTGGAGACGACCAGCTCGCCCTTCTCGATGGAGGCGTCCACGCCCGCGAAGACGGCGGCGAGCGGACCCGGCAGTCCGGCGCCGGTCAGCATCCCGGTGAAGGCCTCGACCGAGACGGGGCTGTATACGATCTCCTTGCCGGTCTGCTTGCTGAGCTCGGCCGCGTACTCGGCGAAGCTCCACGCCTCGTCGCCGCCCAGTTCGTACGTCTGGTTCTCGTGCCCCTCGCCGGTCAGGACGGCGACCGCGGCGGCCGCGTAGTCGGCGCGCGAGGCGGAGGAGACCCGACCCTCACCGGCGGCGGCGACGACGGCGTTGTGCTCCAGCACGGGGGCCAGGTTCTCGGTGTAGTTCTCGTGGTACCAGCCGTTGCGCAGCAGCACGTACGGAACACCGGAGGCGACCAGGGCCTCCTCGGTGCCGCGGTGGTCGTCGACGAGCGCGGCCTTCAGGCTGCCGGGGGCGCTGGTGTAGGCGAGCAGGGCGACGCCGGCGGCCTGCGCGGCCTCGATGACCACCTTGTGCTGGCCGACCCGGCCCTTGTCGAACTCGTTGCCGGAGATGAGCAGCACCTTGTCGCCGGCGGCGAAGAGGCTGCCGAAGGTCTCCGGCGCGTTGTAGTCGGCGACCGCGAGCTTCACACCGCGCGCGGCGAAGTCGGCGCCCTTCGCCTCGTCGCGTACGACGGCGGTGATCTGCTCTGCCGGGACCTTCTCCAGCAGCTGCTCCACGACATGACGGCCGAGTTGTCCGGTGGCTCCGGTGACGACGATGCTCATGATCTGCGATCTCCTTGTGGGGTGCGGATGTCACTTACCCTAGGAGGTGCGCTAACTCTTGGAAAGTACCCACTTTGAAGTAAGGTACTGGCATGGCAGTAAGTAGCCCGGAAGTCGCCGTCGAGCCGGACCTCGTCACCAAGGTCACCAAGTACGACACGGGCGAGGGGATGTGTCCCTACCGCCTCGTCCTGGAGCACCTCACCAGCCGCTGGGGCGTCCTGGTCCTGATCGAACTCCTGGAGCGCGACTACCGCTTCAGCGAACTGCGCCGGGCCATCGGCCGTGTCAGCGAGAAGATGCTCACCCAGACCCTCCAGACCCTGGAGCGCGACGGGCTGGTGCACCGCGACGCCAAGCCGGTGATCCCGCCGAGGGTCGACTACTCCCTGACCGACCTCGGGCGCGAGGCGGCGCAGCAGGTACGGGCCCTGGCGGTGTGGACCGAGCAGCGGATGGACGCCGTACAGCAGGCGCGGGACGCGTACGACGCGGCGAAGCGTCACCACTGAGTTCCCCCCTCGGCTGCGCTCGGCCGGAGGTGCCCCGGGCTGAGCAGGGCTGACACGTCCGTCGGTAGCTGTCGGGCGCATGCGGCGGGCGCTCGCCGGGCACACGAGTGTCAGGGTGCGGTCGGGCGGGAGCGGTACGTCCTTCCATGCGCCCCCTCTCCGCCTTCCGCACCGCCCGAGGGCACCGGGCACGCTGGAGGCGGGATGCCACGCCCTGCTGTGCGCCGGTCCGTGCTTCGGCGGCCGGTGCACGGTCACCTGATCCAGGGGGATTCCTCGAGATGGCTCTACGGCGGAACGCGGCCGCGCGAAGTATCGGTTCTGCACTGGCGGCGGGGCTGGGGCTGATGCGGGTGTCCTTCGCCCGGGGCAGTCGGTGGCGCCAGGAGGAGCTGATGCTGGAGCTGCTGAAACAGCTCGCGCTGATGACCGAGGAGATCCACCGGGCCAACCTCATCCAGCACTACCGCCTCACCACCGATCAGCTGGACCGGGCCAGCGATGACTCCGCGCTCGCCGACGCGTCGAGCACACTGGACGGCCTCAGTGAAGTGAAACGCCGTCAGATGATGTACGCCAACCGGCAGTTCGGCGCTCTCGTCCTCGCGCACCGGGTGGGCGCGCTCGACTGGGACCAGTTGCTCGGACACCTGCGGGTGCTGTGCCGCAACTCCGTGTTCGCCGAGTACTGGGACCGCACGGTCGAGCACCGGAGGAGTCTGCCGGCGGAGTCCGTGGACGCGAAGGTCGGCTCGGTCGTCGACGTCATGCTGGAGGAGCTGGCCGAGGATCCGGACGAGTGGTGGGTGGTGGGCTCGGTGCCCGAGCCCCCGGCGCATGAATGAGCCACTCCGTGCACCCGACGACCCAAGTGGGTGCGGAAAGCGCCGCATAGTCGTGCGTGCCGTGGCACATCAATAAGTGCGACGGGTTCATCGGGGTGGGCCGAACACGGCCGCACCCCGCTCAGGCGGGGCCACAGGCCCCAGGAGGGGACGGCTCAGTTGCACGACGAGTTCACGTCCGTCCGGATTGCGCGCCGCCTCGGCGATCCCCCTCGTAAAAGAGGCAGCTACACCCAGGAAACCTGCCCCGACCTCTTCGAACTCAGTGACGGAAACTTCGCCGTCATCGGGACCGAAGCCACGACCGCCCTCGACCCCCACCTCCCCCAGGACGCCGCCCGAGCCGACTACGAACGCATCGTCGTGATCAGCCGAGAGACCCTCATCCGCGCCAAGAAGGACATCCCGGACGCCTGACATCGACGCCTGACATCCGACTCCGACCCCTGACCGTCCGACACCGAGGGCCCGTATGCCGCACCGCCGCACACGGGCCCTCGGTACGCACGTACCGGTCAGCCGACGACCGTCCAGGTGTCCCCGCCGGCCAGCAGGGTGGCCAGGTCGCCCTTGCCGTTCTGCACGATCGCGGTGTCCAGCTGGTCGGCCATCTGGGTGTCGTAGACGGGCCGGTCCACGGACCGCAGCACGCCGATCGGGGTGTTGTGCAGGGTGTCCGGATCGGCCAGCCGGGACAGTGCGAAGGCGGTGGTCGGCGACGCGGCGTGGGCGTCGTGGACCAGAATCCGGGACTCGTTGTCCGCGGTCACGTCGACCACCTTCAGGTCACCGGTGGCCGCATCCCGGACGACGCCCTTGGACAGGTCGCTGCCGAAGCGGATCGGCTTCCCGTGTTCCAGCCGGATCACCGCCTCCTCGGCCTGCTGCTTGTCTTTCAGGGCCTCGAAGGCGCCGTCGTTGAAGATGTTGCAGTTCTGGTAGACCTCGATCAGCGCGGTGCCGGGGTGGGCGGCCGCCTCGCGCAGCACCGACGTGAGGTGCTTGCGGTCGGAGTCGATGGTGCGGGCGACGAAGGACGCCTCCGCGCCGATCGCCAGGGACACCGGGTTGAAGGGCGCATCCAGCGAGCCCATCGGCGTCGACTTGGTGATCTTGCCGACCTCCGAGGTCGGCGAGTACTGCCCCTTGGTCAGGCCGTAGATCCGGTTGTTGAACAGCAGGATCTTGAGGTTCACGTTCCGGCGCAGTGCGTGGATGAGATGGTTGCCGCCGATGGACAGCGCGTCGCCGTCACCGGTGACCACCCACACGGACAGGTCGCGCCGGCTGGAGGCGAGCCCGGTCGCGATGGCGGGCGCCCGCCCGTGGATCGAGTGCATGCCGTACGTGTTCATGTAGTACGGGAAGCGGGACGAGCAGCCGATGCCCGAGACGAAGACGATGTTCTCCTTGGCCAGGCCCAGCTCCGGCATGAAGCCCTGGACGGCCGCCAGGATCGCGTAGTCACCGCAGCCGGGACACCAGCGCACTTCCTGGTCGGACTTGAAGTCCTTCATGGACTGGCGGCCCTCGGCCTTGGGGACGAGCGTGAGCGCCTCGATCGTGCCCGCGCCTTCCGTGGACGTCTCAGCCATCGATGGCCTCCTTGAGAGCCGTGGCGAGTTGCTCGGCCTTGAACGGCATGCCGTTCACCTGGTTGTACGAGTGGGCGTCGACCAGGTACTTCGCCCGGACCAGCGTGGCGAGCTGCCCGAGGTTCATCTCGGGAATCACCACTTTGTCGTAACGCTTCAAGACCGCGCCGAGATTCCGCGGGAAGGGGTTCAGATGGCGCAGATGGGCCTGTGCGATGGACTCCCCGGCCGTGCGCAGCCGCCGTACCGCGGCGGTGATCGGCCCGTACGTCGAGCCCCAGCCGAGCACCAGCGTGCGGGCCTCGTGCGGGTCGTCGACCTCCAGCTCCGGCACGTCGATGCCGTCGATCTTGGCCTGCCGGGTGCGGACCATGAAGTCGTGGTTGGCGGGGGCGTACGAGATGTTTCCGGTCCCGTCCTCCTTCTCGATGCCGCCGATGCGGTGCTCGAGGCCGGGCGTACCGGGGATGGCCCAGGGGCGGGCGAGGGTCTGCGGGTCGCGCTTGTACGGCCAGAAGACCTCGGTGCCGTCCTCCAGAGTGTGGTTGGGTCCCTGCGCGAACTGCACGGTCAGGTCCGGGAGTTCGTCCAGTTCCGGGATGCGCCAGGGCTCCGAGCCGTTGGCCAGATAGCCGTCGGAGAGCAGCATCACCGGGGTGCGGTACGTCAACGCGATCCGCGCCGCCTCCATGGCCGCCTCGAAGCAGTCGGCGGGCGTGCACGGGGCGATCACCGGGACCGGTGCCTCGCCGTTGCGCCCGAACATGGCCTGCAGCAGATCGGCCTGCTCGGTCTTGGTCGGCAGTCCGGTGGACGGCCCGCCGCGCTGGATGTCGATGACGAGAAGCGGCAGCTCCAGGGAGACGGCGAGTCCGATGGTCTCGCTCTTGAGCGCCACACCCGGGCCGGAGGTCGACGTCACCCCCAGCGAGCCGCCGAAGGCCGCGCCCAGTGCCGCGCCGATGCCGGCGATCTCGTCCTCGGCCTGGAAGGTCCGTACGCCGAAGTTCTTGTGTCTGCTCAGCTCGTGCAGGATGTCCGAGGCCGGAGTGATCGGGTACGAGCCCAGGAACAGCGGCAGGTCGGCCTGGCGGGAGGCGGCGATCAGGCCGTAGGCGAGGGCCAGGTTCCCGGAGATGTTGCGGTAGGTGCCGGGCGGGAAGGCGGTCGTCGCCGGCGCGATCTCGTAGGAGACCGCGAAGTCCTCGGTCGTCTCGCCGAAGTTCCAGCCCGCGCGGAAGGCGGCGAGGTTCGCCTCGGCGATCTGCGGCTGCTTCGCGAACTTGGTCCGCAGGAACTTCTCGGTTCCCTCGGTCGGCCGGTGGTACATCCAGGACAGCAGGCCCAGCGCGAACATGTTCTTGCTGCGCTCGGCCTCCTTGCGGGACAGGTCGAAGTCCTTGAGGGCCTCGACGGTGAGGGTGGTCAGCGGCACCTCGTGCAGGCTGTACCCGTCGAGCGAGCCGTCCTCCAGCGGGGAGGCGGCGTACCCGACCTTCTGCATCGCCCGTTTGGTGAACTCGTCCGTGTTGACGATGATCTCCGCGCCCCGCGGCAGGTCCGCGATGTTGGCCTTCAGCGCGGCCGGGTTCATGGCGACCAGCACGTTCGGCGCGTCGCCCGGGGTGAGGATGTCATGGTCGGCGAAGTGCAGCTGGAAGCTGGAGACACCCGGAAGGGTCCCGGCAGGGGCCCGGATCTCGGCGGGGAAGTTGGGAAGCGTCGACAGATCGTTCCCGAAGGAGGCGGTCTCGGAGGTGAAGCGGTCACCGGTGAGCTGCATACCGTCACCGGAGTCCCCCGCGAACCGGATGATCACCCGGTCCAGCCTGCGTACGTCCTTTGTTCCGCCCGGCCCCCGCTGCTCTCCGACGACGGCTCCGTCTGCCTGCTCCGCTGTCCTGCTGACCTGGCTGGTCACTGAACTGGACCTCCCTCGAGGCGGCTGTCTGGGACCGGCCTTCCCGTGGGCCTTCCCAGGATCAACCCTACGTCCGTTAGGGTCGCCTTCCTGTGGCCATTCGCATCATGGACACAGTTTTGAGACGGTTTGACGCCCTGACTTGTCACGATTTCTCGCCCCCCGGCGCTCCCTTTGAAGACGCTCCGCATGATTGATTCGGTTCTGGGCGTGGACGGACGCCGACCGGACAGTGGATCAAGGCGACGACTGAACGCGCGCTTACTGACTCAGTGTCAGCCGTCATGAGTTCAGATAGGTGAGGACCGCGAGAACACGCCGGTGATCCCCGTCACTCTGGGACAGTCCGAGCTTCAGGAAGATGTTGCTGACGTGCTTCTCGACGGCGCCGTCGCTGACGACCAGCTGCCGCGCGACGGCCGAGTTGGTCCGCCCCTCGGCCATCAGCCCCAGCACCTCCCGCTCCCGCGGGGTGAGCCCGGCCAGCACGTCCTGCTTACGGCTGCGCCCGAGCAGCTGCGCGACCACTTCCGGGTCCAGCGCGGTACCCCCTCGGGCCACCCGCACCACCGCGTCCACGAACTCCCGGACCTCGGCCACCCGGTCCTTGAGCAGGTACCCCACGCCATGACTGGAACCGGCCAGCAGCTCGGTGGCGTAGCGCTCCTCCACGTACTGCGACAGCACGAGCACGCCGAGCCCCGGATGGGCCTTCCGCAGCTGCACCGCGGCCCGCACCCCTTCGTCGGTGTGCGTCGGCGGCATCCGCACGTCCGCGACCACGACATCGGGCAGCTCACCCTGCTCGTCCAGCTCGGTGATGGTCTTGATCAGTGCGTCCCCGTCACCCACCCCGGCGACCACGTCATGCCCACGGTCGGTCAACAGCCGGGTCAGCCCCTCCCTGAGCAGCACTGAATCCTCGGCGATGACCACCCGCACCCTGTCCTCCACGATTCCCGGCCCCCCCAGCCCGTCTCCGTCTGCCAGTAGTCCAGCATTCCAGCATTCGGACCCGACCGCCCCTGACCAACGGGAATCAACGGGAATCCGCACACGGTACGAAGGGTTTCGGCCGCTGGGGTGGCGGGTTGTCGATCATTGGAGCCGGGCCACGGCGGAGGATCGGCAGCGGGGGCCGATTCTTCTGGCGCGGGTGTGCACACTCCAGCCCGTCCGGCGCTTGAGAACGAGGCCGTTCGTGGGACGGGTAAGGGCGGCGGGGGCGAGCTGCATCCATCAGCGGGTCCGCCGCGGCCCCCGGCGCTCACCCCAGCGCCCGCTCCCCCCGCCACGGCAACTCCGCAGTCACCCGAGTAGGCCCCCCCACCGGAGAATCCACCACCAGAATCCCGTCCACCGCATCCAACCGCTCAGCAAGCCCCTTCAGCCCGGACCCGCCGGAGGCATCCGCCCCACCCACCCCGTTGTCCACAACCTGCACCATCAGTCGGCCCTCCACCCGCCACACATCCACCGCAGCCCGCGTCGCCCGCGCATGCTTGCTGATGTTCTGCAGCAGCTCCGACACGGTGAAATACGCGATCCCCTCGATGGCAGGCGCCGGCCGCTCCACCAGATCCACCTCCACCTGCACCGGCACAGTGCACCGCGAGGCCACAGCGGACAACGCCGCATCCAGCCCCCGATCCGTCAGCACCGCCGGATGAATCCCGCGCGCCAGATCCCGCAGCTCCTGCAACGCCGTCTTCACCTCACCGTGCGCCTCGTCCACCATCCGCGCCGCCGCCCGCGGATCCTCCGCCAGCTTCTCCTTCGCCAGCCCCAGATCCATGGCCAACGCCACCAGCCGGGCCTGCGCCCCGTCATGCAGATCCCGCTCGATCCGCCGCAGATCCGCGGCCGCCGTGTCCACCACGACGCCCCGGTCCGACTCCAGCTCCACCACCCGCGTCGCCAGCCGTGACGGCCCGAGCAGCCCGTGCACCATCACCCGGTCCACCATGGTCAGCGCCCGCACGATCCACGGCGTCGCCAGCGTGAACAGCAGCCCCACCAGCGCGGTGACGGTGATCTCGAAGGGGTTGTCGAGGTAGATGCTGTGGCTGCCGTCGCCGTACAGCTGAAGCCCGCCCTGACCGCCGTACACCGGAAAGAGCCAGAACCACAGCGGATACGTCAGCAGTCCCCACCCGTACGCCCAGAAGTTCACGGCGACCACGAACGAGAACACCGACCACGGGAACTGAACCAGCGCGTACAGCAGCGTCCGCCATGACGTGCCGCTCTTCAGCACGGCCCCCATCCAGGCCATCGCGCCGGACTTCTTCATCCGCAACGGCTCCGGGTCGCCCACCTCCAGGCCCAGCAGCCCGCGCGCCCGCGCGCGCTCCAGCGCCCCGAAGCTCCGGCAGCCGGCCAGCCCCGCCGCCAGCACCGGGATCCCGAGGAACGTCACCAGCAGACCCGCCCCGAGCGACACCATCGTGACGGCGTAGACGAAGAGCATGATGCCGATCGGCAGGCTCAGCAGCACATACCCGAACTCGCGCCAGGTGCGCCCCTCGAAGGGTGCCCGCAGCCCGGCGGGCAGCCGGCGCCGCGTCCCTGCGGTGAACCCGAGCCCGCTGTCGTGCCCGTAGCCCTGTCCGTACTCCGTGGCCATCGGCGTCGTCCGTTCTACTCGTCCCGTTCGCCCTGTCCGGCTGCGGCTGTCCCGCCGTACCTCCACCCTGCTGCGCCGCAGGTCCGCGAACCATGGAGGCCGTCGGCGTCTTGGAAGGGGGGTTTTCCCTACCCCTCGCCGGGAGCGCGGTCGCGCCACGGCAGCTCCGCCGTGACGACGGTCGGCCCGCCCTGCGGCGAGTCGATGACGAACAGTCCGTCGACGGCGTCCAGCCGGTCGGCGAGCCCCTGCATCCCCGACCCGCCGTCGAGGCGCGCGCCCCCGCGGCCGTCGTCCTCGACCTGGATGAGCAGCCGGTCCGTCGCCCGCCACACCTCGACGGACGCGGTCCTCGCCGCGCTGTGCTTGCTGATGTTCTGCAGCAGCTCGGAGACGGTGAAATAGGCGATGCCCTCGATGGCCGCGGCAGGCCGTGAGGCCAGATCGACCGTCACCTTCACAGGCACCGTGCAGCGTGAGGCGACCGCGGACAGCGCGGCATCGAGCCCCCGGTCCGTGAGTACGGCGGGATGGATCCCCCGGGCCAGATCCCGCAGCTCCTGCAGCGCGAGCTTCACCTCGCCGTGCGCCTCCGCGACCATCTCCGCCGCCGAGTCGGGGTCCTCCAGAAGCTTCTCCTTGGCCAGGCCCAGCCCCATCGCCAGATTGACCAGGCGGGCCTGCGCCCCGTCGTGCAGATCGCGCTCGATGCGCCGCAGATCGGCGTTTGCCGTGTCGACCACGACCCCCCGGTCCGACTCCAGCTCCGCGATACGCCGCTCCAGTTCGTCGGAGGGCGACAGCAGCCCCCGCACCATCGCGCGGTCGGCGTTGGCCAGACCCCGCGCGATGAACGGCAGCACCGGCCACAGCACGAACAGCGAGGTCAGCGTGATGACGAAGGTCAGGATCCCCCAGGGCAACCGGATGAAGTCGTACAGCGCCGTCCGCCAGCCCACCGGGTCCTTCACCCTCATCCACAGCCAGGGCAGGAAGCCGGTGCCGCGTCCGGGCAGCCTGCTCGGCTCGTCCACCCGCACGCCGAGCAGCTTCCTGGCCCGCGCCCGCTCCATCCTGCCCAGCAGCCGCGCACCCGTCAGACCGGCGGCCAGCAGCGGGAACCCGATCACCGTCACGGTCAGCCAGAAGCCGGTGAACAGCACCGTCACGACGTAGACGAACCCGATCAGCGCCACCGGAAGGTTCGCCAGCAGATGCGCGATCTCCTTCCAGGTGTGCCGGTCGTAGGCGAAACGGACTGGCGGCAGACGGTCGCCGTCACCTTCCTGGGCCCCCATCGGGCGCGAGAGTCGTTCGGTCATATGGGCCAGCGTGCCGCGCGTCGCCCGCCCGCGCCATGAGGTCGGCCGCCCCCGTCCCCTGGGGAAAACCCCACCCCGGCAGCTCGTCGGCGGCCTTTCCGCATCTCAAGGACGTCTCAAGCGGTGACGGGCTGCTTACCGTCTCTTTATCAGGGCCTAGACTCCCGTGCGTACAGATCGTCGAACAGCAGCGTTCATCAAAGTCGCAGGGAGCAAGGGGTACGGACGTGCGGGAATCGACCGTCGCCGGTCCGGCCGTCGTCGCGGCGGGCTACTTCCAGTCGTACTCGGTCGTCGGACTGCTCGCCGTCGTCGGCGTGCTCTTCGTCGCGGTCGCCTTCGGTGCCGGCCGACTGCTGCGGCCCGTGGTCCCCACCCCCGAGAAACTCCTGACGTACGAGTGCGGAGTCGACCCCGTCGGCGAGGGCTGGGCCCACACCCAGGTCCGCTACTACGTCTACGCCTTCCTCTACGTCATCTTCGCCGTGGACTCGATCTTCCTGTTCCCCTGGGCGACGGTGTTCGCCGCCCCCGGCTACGGCGCGACCACCCTCGTCGAGATGTTCATCTTCCTCGGCTTCCTGGCCGTGGGACTGCTGTACGCATACAAGAAGGGCGTCCTGGCATGGACGTGACGACGCCGGACACCAACGGTCAGCCCGTACTCCTCCCGGAGCCGAAACGGTTGGGCGCCCTCGCCCGCCTGGCTCCCGAGCCGATGAAGGTGGTCCTGAACTGGGGCCGCCGGTACTCGCTGTGGGTCTTCAACTTCGGCCTCGCCTGCTGCGCGATCGAGTTCATCGCCGCGTCGATGGCCCGCCACGACTTCATCCGCCTCGGTGTCATCCCCTTCGCGCCGGGCCCCCGCCAGGCCGACCTGATGGTCGTGTCCGGCACGGTCACGGACAAGATGGCCCCGGCCGTCAAGCGCCTGTACGAGCAGATGCCGGAACCCAAGTACGTCATCTCCTTCGGCGCCTGCAGCAACTGCGGCGGCCCGTACTGGGACTCCTACTCCGTCACCAAGGGCGTCGACCAGATCATCCCGGTCGACGTCTACGTCCCCGGCTGCCCGCCCCGCCCCGAGGCCCTCCTCCAGGGGATCCTGAAACTCCAGGAGAAGATCGCCCGGGAGTCGCTGGGCGAGCGGTACGGAACCGACCCGGCCCGCCCCTCGGCGGCGGCCCTCCAGAGCGGCCTGGTGAAACCGCCGGCACCCGACTCTTCTTCGGCTGCCGACTCTTCTTCTACTCCCGGGTCTCCTTCGGCTGCCGATCCTCGTTCGGCTCCCGACTCTCCCTCGGGGGAGGACCGATGAGCACGGTCGGCTGGCTCCCCGCCCCCGCAGACGAACTGTTCGGTACGGAGACCACCGCCGAGGAGGCATACGACCTCCTGACGGTCGACGTCCCGCCCGCGAGCTGGCTCGAAGCGCTGACCGTGGCCCGCGACCAACTGGGCTGCACCTACTTCGACTGGCTCAGTGCGGTCGACGAACCGGGCACGGGTTTCCGCGTCTCGGCCCACGTCGTGTCCCTGTCTCCCGTGCGCCGTCTGCTGCTGCGTACCACCGTCCCGCACGAGGCGCCGACCCTGGCCTCCGCCGTCGGCGTCTACGCGGGCGCGGCCTGGCACGAACGCGAGACCCACGAAATGTTCGGCGTCCTCTTCGAAGGCCACCCCGCCCTTGACCACCTCCTCCTCCCGGAAACCTTCGAAGGCCACCCCCTCCGCAAGGACTTCGTCCTGGCCGCCCGCGTGGCCAAGGCCTGGCCGGGCGCAAAGGAACCCGGCGAGTCCGACCACGGCGGGCCCAAGCGCCGCCAGATGCTCCCCCCAGGCGTCCCCGACCCCAACGAATGGGGCCCCCTGAAGGGCCAGCTCCCCCCTGCCCCGGCCCGCCCCACCCGAGCCGCCGGCCGCCCCTCCGCCGACCGCCCCGCCCGCACCGCAGGCGACCGCCCGGTCCGCCGTGCGCGCTCGGCCGCGGAGGGCTCGGCGAGCCAGGCGGCGACTCCACCCTCGCCCGATGCCCCGACCACACCGCGGCGTGCGCGTTCGGCCGCGGAGGGCCCGGCGAGCCAGGCAGAGGGTGCGAGCGGTCGGTCGGCGGATGCGGTGACTGCCGATGCCCCGGCTGCTTCGCGGCGTGCGCGTTCGGCCGCAGAGGGGTCAGCGAGCCAGGCGGCGTCGACTCCGGCGGAGGGTGCCCCGGCCGACCGCCAGCCGGGTGCCTCCGGCGCGGCAACTCCGCGGCGCACACGCAGCGCGAGCGAAGGCTCGGCCTCGCAGGCTCCCCGAACCCCGTCGCCAGAAGGCCCAACCAGCCGCCCCGCTCCCACCCCCCGCAGTTCCGACGCCCCGTGGCACCACGCCCGCCCGGCTTTCGACGAGCCGGAGAACGCGAAGTCATCGGCCCCGGAGGCCGAGCCGAGCTCGATGCTGGAGCGGCAGCCGACAGCTGAGCCGAGTCCAGACGCCGAGTCCGTCGCGGAAGCGCCGGGAGGAACCGAACCCACCCCGAAAACGTCTGCTGGTGCTGGTGCTGGTGCTGGTGCTGGTGCTGGTGCTGGTGCCGAGTCCGACGCTGGTTCCGGCCCGGCCAAGGCGACCCCCGGTGGACCCCCCTCAGCGCCGACCTCCTCCGAGGAGGCCCCCGTCGAGAAGTCCCCCGCCACCCCCGAAGAACCGGTCGCCGAAGAACCGGTCGCCGAAGAACCGGTCGTCGAAGAACCGGCCCCGAATCCTGAAGACCCCTCCGGAGGCCCGCAGTGACCGACGCTCTGGACGTCACCCTGCGACTTCTGATCGTGTTCGTCGTCTTTCTCACCTTCCCCTTGGTCGTCGGCCAGACCGAGCACAAGGTCATGGCCCACATGCAGGGCCGCCTCGGCCCGATGTACGCAGGCGGCTTCCACGGCTGGGCCCAACTCGTCGCCGACGGCGTGAAGTTCGCACAGAAGGAAGACGTGGTCCCGGCGGGCGCCGACCGCCGCATCTTCCAGCTCGCCCCCGCCGTCGCCCTCCTTCCGTACCTCCTGGTTCTCCTCGCCATCCCCATCGGCCCCGGCGAGGGCGCCGTGGGTCAGGTCCTGGACGCAGGCATCTTCTTCGTCCTGGCGGTGATGGGTGTAGGTGTCCTCGGCTCCCTCATGGCCGGTTGGGCCTCCGCCAACAAGTTCTCCCTCCTCGGCGGCCTCCGCACCGCCGCGCAGCTCCTCGCCTACGAACTCCCGATGCTTCTCGCCGCCGCCTCCGTCGCGATGGCGGCCGGCACCGTCTCCCTCCCCGGCATCCTGGACGCCTTCCACTGGTGGTGGCTGCCCTGGCAGATCGTCGGCGCGATCGTGTTCTTCGTCGCCGGTCTCGCCGAACTCCAGCGCCCGCCCTTCGACATGCCCGTCGCCGACTCGGAGATCATCTTCGGCGCGTACACCGAGTACACCGGCCTGCGTTTCGCCCTGTTCCTCCTCGCCGAGTACGCCGGAATCATCGTTCTGTGCGGTCTGACCACCGTCCTCTTCCTGGGCGGCTGGCACGGCCCCTGGGGCGCCGACGGCCTCGGCTGGGTCTGGACCCTGCTGAAGACGGCCGTCCTCGCCTTCGTCGTGATCTGGCTCCGCGTCACCTATCCCCGCCTGCGCGAGGACCAGCTCCAGAAACTCTCCTGGACCCTCCTCGTTCCCCTCTCCCTCGCTCAGATCGCCCTCACCGGCATCGTCAAGGTGGTGATCTCCTGATGGCTGAGCCGCTCCCGCCCACCCGTTCCCGCATCCCCGGTTCCGGCCTGGCCAAGGGGCTGGCGGTCACCCTCCGCACCATGACGCGGAAGACCGTCACCGAGCAGTACCCGGACGTCCAGCCCGACCTCCCGCCCCGCACCCGCGGCGTCATCGGCCTGTTCGAGGAGAACTGCACCGTCTGCATGCTCTGCGCCCGGGAGTGCCCGGACTGGTGCATCTACATCGACTCCCACAAGGAGACGGTGCCGGCTGCGACGCAGGGCGGCCGCGAACGCAGCCGCAACGTCCTCGACCGCTTCGCCATCGACTTCTCCCTGTGCATGTACTGCGGTATCTGCATCGAGGTCTGTCCTTTCGACGCCCTGTTCTGGTCCCCGGAGTTCGAATACGCCGAGACCGACATCCACGAACTCACCCACGAACGCGACAAGCTCCGCGAGTGGATGTGGACGGTCCCGGCCCCGCCCGCCCTCGACCCCGGCGCGGAGGAACCGAAGGAGATCGCCGCAGCCCGCAAGACGGCCGAGAAACTCGCGGCCGCGCAGGCCGAGCCCGCCGCGCCCGCCGAACCTGTCGAGCCTGCCCGGCCGACCGACCCCGAGGGAGGCGCGTCGTGACCCTCATCGCAGCCACCGCGACAGCGGCACACGCCACGGCAGCTCAGGCGACGGCAGCCCACACAGCCGCGACCACGGCCGCCGGCGGCACCCACGGCTTCCTCTCCCCGACCGGCGTCGAGATCGCCTTCCTCCTCGTCGGCCTGGCCACCTTCGGCGCAGCCCTCGTCACCGTCTCCACCCGGCAACTGGTGCACGCCGCCCTGTGGCTGGTGGTCGCCCTCGGCGGACTCGCCATCGAATACCTCCTGCTCACCGCCGAGTTCATCGCCTGGGTGCAGGTCCTCATCTATGTGGGTTCCGTCGTCGTCCTCCTCCTCTTCGGTCTGATGCTCACCAGGGCCCCGATCGGCCGCTCCCCGGACGCCGACTCCGGTAACCGGTGGGCGGCGCTCACCGTGGCTGTCGCCGCGGCCGCCGCCCTGGTCTGGGTCGTCGTCGACGCCTTCCGCACGACCTGGATCGACCTGGGCGGCCCGGCCGCCGGCTCCACCGCCGTCACCGGAGCGAGTCTCTTCCAGAACTGGGTCCTCCCCTTCGAGGCACTCTCCGTCCTCCTCCTCGCCGCCCTGGTCGGCGCGATCGTCCTGTCCCGCAAGGCAAAGGCGGAGATGAGCTCTCCCCCTGTGAACTCCCGGGCCGCGACCGGCAGTTCCCCATCCGTCCCTGATTCCCGTAATCACCCGATCGAGGGAAACAGCCCGGCCGAGCAGGAAGGCGCCCGCTGATGCACCTCGCCTATCCCGCCGTACTCTCCGCCCTCCTCTTCTGCACGGGCCTGTACGGCGTCCTCGCCCGCCGCAACGCGATCCTGGTCCTGATGTCCGTCGAGCTGATGCTCAACGCCGTCAACCTCAACCTCGTCGCCTTCGACGTCTGGCTCAGCAAGGCCGCCCGGGACACCCTGCACTCCGGCCAGGCCCTGACTCTGTTCACCATCGCCATCGCCGCCGCCGAGATCGGTATCGGCCTGGCGATCGTCCTCGCCGTCTACCGCAACCGCGGCACCTCGGACATCGACAAGCTCCGCGACAGCGCCGAGGGCCACGAGAGCGACGGCCCCGACAGCAACGCCCTCGCGGCGGAAGAGACCGGGAAGGCTGAGGCCGCCGCGTGACCACGACCACCCTCGCCCTCCTCGTCCCCCTCCTGCCGTTCCTGGGCGCCGCCGCCGGCCTGCTCCTGGGCCGCACGGCCCCCGGCTTCGTCCGCCCGCTCGCCGTTCTGCCGGTCCTCGCCTCCCTCGTGCTGGCCGTGCTGGTCGCCGTGCGCCAAGGCGGCGACCAGGCGATCGACGCCGCCACCGAGCTCACGCCCACCGGCTCGGTCCCCATCGAACTCGCCCTGCACATCGACGGCTTCGCCGCCCTCGTCGCCATCCTGGTCGGCGTCGTAGCCACCTGCGTGCAGATCTACTCGACCGGCTATCTGCGCGACGACCCGCGCTACCCCTCGTACGCCGCCCTTGTCTCCCTCTTCACCTCCGCGATGCTGCTCGTCGTCTACTCCGGCGACCTGATCGTGCTGCTGGTCGGCTGGGAGGTCATGGGTATCTGCTCGTACTTCCTGGTCGGCCACTACTGGGAGACCCCGCAGGCCCGGGCCGCCTCCATCAAGGCCTTCCTGGTGACCAAGCTCGGTGACGTCCCCTTCCTCATCGGCCTGTTCGCCCTTGCCACCGACGCCGGCTCCTTCCGCATCACCAAGGTCCTCGACACAGTCGCGAGTGGCGGACTCAACCACCCGACTCTGATCGCCCTGCTGCTCCTGGCGGGCGTGGCGGGCAAGTCGGCGCAGTTCCCGCTGCACACCTGGCTCCCCGACGCGATGGCGGGCCCGACACCCGTCTCAGCGCTGATCCACGCCGCGACGATGGTGGCCGCCGGCGTCTACTTCATCGCCCGTCTCCTCCCGGTCTTCGAGGCGTCCCGGGCCGCGATGGTCGTCCTCGCCGTCATGGCCGCCGTCACGATGGTCGGCTCCGGTCTCGCCGCGCTCGCCCAGGACGACATCAAGCGCGTCCTGGCCTACTCGACGATGGGCCAGCTCGGCTACATGACCGGCGCCCTCGCCGTCGGCGACCGCGGAGCCGCCGTCTTCCACCTCCTGTCCCACGGCGCCTTCAAGGCGCTGCTGTTCCTCGCGGCCGGCGTGATCATCCACGCCGCCGGCACCAACTCGCTGGCCACCATGTCCCGCATGCAGGGCCTGCGCGAACGCATCCCCGACGCCTACTGGACGATGACCGTCGCGCTTCTCGCGCTCGCCGCGATCCCGCCCTTCAGCGGCTTCTTCTCCAAGGAGTCGGTCCTCAGCGCCGCCGAGCACGTCGCCACCGGCCACACCGGGCACGCCCCCGGTGCCGCGGGTTGGATCACCCTCGTCGCAGGCCTGCTCACCGCCGTACTCACCGCGGCGTACGCGATGCGCCTGTGGCTGCTGGCCTTCCACGGCCGGGGCGTCGAGGCCCCCGACCACGGCCGTCAGCCGCTGACCATGACCGTGGTGCTGTGGGTGCTCGCCGTCCCCTCCCTCGCGCTCGGCGGGCTCGCCTACCGCTCTCTGCCCGAGTGGTTCGACGGCCGTGACCTCACCCCCACCCTCACCACCTCCGTGCTCGGCACGGGGGTGGCCCTGGTCGGCGGCATCGCCACCTATGCGGCCTGGCGGCACACCACCGCCCTCGCGTCCCACGTCCCGCTCGGCGCGGTCGCGGCCCACCCCGAGGGCGACGCCGGACGCGTCGAGGCCGAGGCCATCGCCAGCCACGCGCCTGCCTACGGGGGAGTGGCCTATGCGCCTGACCCGGCAGACCCGGCACGGCTGTTGCTCGGCCCGCTGCACCGGCATGCAGCCGTCGGCTTCCACCTCGACGCCGTGTACGCGGCCCTCTTCGTCCGCCCGGTCCAGGCCGGAGCGAGTCTCGTCCGGTTCCTGGACCGCGAGGTCGTCGAGACCTACGTACGCGGTGCGGGAGCCCTACCGCGCCTGCTCGGTGCCGCCGTACGGCGCGCCCAGACCGGCAATGTGCAGACCTATGTGAGCGCGCTGCTCGCCGGCACCGTCGTCCTGGCGGTCGCCGTCCTCCTCGTCGCCACGGGAGCGTGAGCAGGCGTGATCGATATCAGCGAGTCCGTGATGCAGTTCCTTCTGGCATTCGTCGTCGTCGGCCCGCTTCTTGGGGCCGCCGCCGCTCTCCTGCCCGCCCCGCCCGGGCTGAAAGGGAAGTCACCCGAGCAGGCCGTGCTCCGCCACGGCGTGACCGTGACCGGCGTGGTCCTCATCGCCGTGATCGCCCTCGCGCTCGGCTTCGACCACGACCACCCGTCGAAGATGCAGGCAACGACGGACATCAGCTGGATCCCCGCGCTCGACGTACGGATCCACCTCGGCATCGACGGCATTTCCCTCCCCCTTCTGGTCCTGACCGCGCTGCTGACCTTCCTGTGCGCGCTCTACTCGTACTTCAAGCAGCAACATCAGCGGCTGACGCCGCAGGCCGCGGGCCCGACCCCGAAGGCCTTCGTCGCACTGATGCTGGTCCTCGAGTCCGGCACCCTCGCGAGCTTCGCCGTTCTCGACCTGCTGCTGTTCTTCCTCGCGTTCGAGATGGTGCTGATCCCGATGTACTTCCTCATCGCCCGCTGGGGCGGCGAGGGCCGGACCCAGGCCGCCTGGCGGTTCATCCTCTACACACTGCTCGGTTCGGTCGTCATGCTGCTCGGCCTGCTCCTGATCGGGATCAAGGCCGGCACATTCGACATGGTGGCACTCGCCACTGACAACGGCCGGTCGCTGACCACATCCGTGCAGGTCATCGCCGTTCTGGCGATCGGGATCGGCCTCGCGGTCAAGACGCCGATGTGGCCTCTGCACAGCTGGCTGCCCGACGCCCACACCGCCGCCCCGACCGTCGGCTCAGTCCTGCTGGCCGGCGTCCTGCTGAAGATGGGTACGTACGGATTCGTCCGGATCATCCTTCCGATCGCGCCGGACGGATTCCACACCTTCGCGCCCTACCTCGCCGCCTTCGCCGTCGTCGGGATCATCTACGGATCCCTGGCCTGCCTGGCCCTCGCCAAGCAGGGCGCGAAGGGCGACCTCAAGCGCCTCATCGCCTACTCCTCCGTCGGCCACATGGGCTTCGTCCTGCTCGGCATCTCGACCATGACCCCGACCGGCGTGAACGGCGCCCTGTTCGCGAACATCGCCCACGGCCTCATCACCGGCCTTCTCTTCTTCCTGGTCGGCGCGCTGAAGGACCGCACGGGCACGACCGACCTCGACACCCTGGCCGAGGAAACCGGTGCCGCGCTCTACGGCAAGGCCCCCCGCCTCGGCGGACTGCTCGCCTTCGGCGCGGTCGCCTCGCTCGGTCTGCCGGGTCTGGCCGGTTTCTGGGGCGAGATGCTGGCTCTGTTCGGCGCGTTCAAGCCCGCCGGCGACCTCAGCCGCCCCGCCTACCTCACCTTCATGGCGATCGCGGCGTTCGGCACCCTCCTCACGGCCGCGTACATGCTGGTCGTGGTGCGCCGCGTCTGCATGGGCGCCGTACCGCAGGAAGCGCCGCACCTCGCCGACGTGCACACGTACGAGTTCGCAGCCTGGACCCCGCTCGTCGTCCTCACCGTCGCCGCCGGCCTGTGGCCCAAGGCCCTCCTCGGCCTGACCGACCCGGCCGTGCAGCAGCTCCTCTCAGGAGGCACCCGATGAGCTCCCTGGCCCAGCCGCTGGCCGCGAGTGTGATCCAGTCCGTCGACTGGCTCGCCATCGCACCGCCCACCCTCACGGCGGTCGTCGCACTCGCAGTCCTCGTCGCCGACCTTTTCGTCGCCGACGCCAAGAAGTCACTCCTCGGCTGGGTCTCGGTCGCGGGCCTCGCCGCTTCCGCGCTCCTGTTGCTGCCCCTCCTGGACGACGACCGCAGCACCTTCTGCGTGAACGGCACACACGCGTGCAGCTACACCGCGGACCGCTTCACGCTCGTCATCCAGCTCCTGGTCCTCGGCGGCGCCCTCCTCGCCGCACTCCTGTCGGTGACAGCGCTGAAGGACGCCGGCAAACAACTCCCGGAAGGGGAGTACTGGTTCCTGCTGCTCTCCTCCGCGGCAGGCGCCGCTCTCCTGCCGGCCTCCCGCGACCTCGCGACCCTGATCGTCGCCCTGGAGGTCGCCTCCCTGCCCGCCTTCGCCCTCGTCGGCATCCGGCACGGCGACAAGAAGTCCTCCGAAGCGGCCCTGAAGTTCTTCCTGTCGTCGGTCACCGCGACCGCGGTCAGCCTCATGGGCATCAGCTTCGTGTACGCCTCCACCAGCACCCTCTACCTCACCCAGGTGGCCGACCGGATCCAGCACGTCGACGGACAGCTCCACACGCTCGCCCAGACCGGTGTCGTTCTCACCCTCGTCGGGTTCGCCTTCAAGACGGCCGCCGTGCCCTTCCACTTCTGGGTCCCGGACACCTACGTGGGAGCGCCCCTGCCCATCGCCGCCTACCTGTCGGTCGTCGGGAAGGCGGTCGGCTTCTCCGGCCTGATCCTCGTCACGGTCGTCGCCTTCCCGTCGTACGCCGACGTCTGGGGTCCCGCGCTCGCGGCCCTGGCCGCGCTCACCATGACCGTCGGCAACGTCGGCGCACTGCGCCAGCAAGCCACGCGCGCGTACAGCGCGGTACGACTCCTAGCCTGGTCGTCGGTGGGCCAGGCCGGCTACCTCCTCGTACCGATCGCCGCAGCCGCCTACTCCGACGACGCCGAGCACTCCATCGGCTCCACCGTCGCCTACGCCCTCATGTACGCGGCCGTGAACCTCGGAGCCTTCGCGGTGGCCGCTGTGGTGGGCCGTACCAGGTCCGCGAACCGCATCACGGACTACCGCGGCCTCTACGCGAGGAACCCGCTCGCCGCCCTTCTGCTGGCCTTCTTCCTGCTCTGCCTGGCCGGACTGCCCCCAGGCATCATCGGCCTGTTCGCCAAGGTCACCGTGTTCTCGGCAGTTGTCGGCGCGGGACTCGGCTGGCTGGCCGTGGTCATGGCCGTCAACGTCGTCATCGCCCTGTTCTACTACCTCCAATGGACGGCACTGCTGTTCCGCGCGCCCGAGGGAGAGCCTGTCAAGCACCGTTTCCCGGCGCCCCTCACCGCCGCGATCAGCCTCACCGGTGTCCTCGGCATCGCCCTCTCCGGAGCACCCCAGCTGGTCCTGCGCTTCGCCGGCACAGCCCTTTTCTGAGCCGATGTCGGCCGTCCAGGGCCGCCATCACCCGGACGGCCCACGAACGCCGCCGTACGCACAAGGGAACTAGTGGTCCTCGCCTGGCGTTGACCAGTACGGGAGGGTCCACTGGACGTGACACCACGGCACCAGTGGCACCGGAGATCAGCAAGCAAAGGGTTCCCCTGCTGCACGACTTGGAGGGCGTACCGTGCACCGCCGGCACAACGGGCTAAGGACCGCAGTTCTCCTCGGAGGTCTGTCCGCCCTCATCATCGTCATCGGCAGTTTCTTCGGCCGCATGGGGCTCGTCGTCGCGGTTCTGATCGCACTGGGCACGAACGCGTACGCGTACTGGAACAGCGACAAGCTGGCGCTACGCGCGATGCGCGCGCGCCCCGTCAGCGAGTTCGAGGCGCCCGCCCTCTACCGCATGGTCCGCGACCTCTCCACCCAGGCCCGCCAGCCCATGCCACGCCTGTACATCTCCCCGACGGAGGCTCCGAACGCCTTCGCGACGGGCCGCAACCCGCGCAACGCCGCCGTGTGCTGCACGGAAGGCATCCTGCGCATCCTGGACGAGCGTGAACTGCGCGGCGTCATCGGCCACGAGCTCAGTCACGTCTACAACCGTGACATTCTCATCTCGTCGGTCGCCGGCGCCCTGGCCTCCGTGATCATGTTCCTGGTCAACTTCGCCTGGCTGATCCCGGTCGGACGCTCCAACGACGACGACGGCCCGGGCCTCCTCGGCATGCTGATGATCATGATCCTGGGCCCGCTCGCGGCCACCCTCATCCAACTGGCCATCAGCCGCTCCAGAGAATACGAAGCCGACGCTTCCGGCGCCCAGCTGACCGGCGACCCCCTCGCCCTCGCCAGTGCGTTGCGCAAGCTCGAAGCGGGCACCAAGCAGCTGCCGTTGCCACCCGAGCCGCGGATCGAGACCGCGAGCCATATGATGATCGCGAACCCCTTCCGCCCGGGCCAGGGACTCTCCAAGACGTTTTCGACCCACCCGCCGATGACGGAGCGCATCGCTCGGCTCGAGAAGATGGCAGGTCGCCCCCAGTGAAAACCATCCTGAACGTCATCTGGCTCGTCCTGAGCGGCTTCTGGCTGTTCCTCGGCTACCTGGCCGCGGGCCTTCTGCTCTGCATCACGATCATCGGCATCCCGTTCGGCATCGCGGCGTTCCGAATCGGGGTCTACGCCCTGTGGCCCTTCGGATACACGACGGTCGAGCGCCGCGACGCCGGTGCGCCCTCCTGCGTCGGCAACGTGCTGTGGCTGGTCCTCGCGGGCTGGTGGCTCGCGCTCACGCACATCGTCACCGGCATCGCCCTGTGCATCACGATCATCGGCATCCCGTTCGGCATCGCCAACTTCAAGCTGATCCCGGTCTCGCTGCTGCCGCTCGGCCGTGAAATCGTGCCGACGGACCAGCCGTTCGCAAATCGCTGACCGAGGGGGACGAGGGCGGGGCAACCTGCCCGACCCCATCCGAGTGACCGGGTTTTCCACAGCCCGTCGGTGGTCCACAGGCCGGCCCGATTGTCAGTGGCGCCTTGCATCATGAACCCATGACCGAGAACGAGCAGTTGCTGGCACGGGTGTCCGTCAAGGCGCACAACACCCGCCCATGGGGCTGGCCTTCACTTCCGGAGCCCGCCGACGCGTCCACGCTGGCCCGCGCCGAGACCAGCCTGGGCTTCCCTCTGCCTTCTCTGCTCGCCGACCTCTACCTGCGCATAGGAGACGGCGGGTTCGGTCCGGAGTACGGCCTGTTGCCCCTCCTCGACAGCCCGCCCGCCGGCGAGCCCGCCGCCGTCGTGCAGTACCTCGCCAACCGTGACAGCGGCCGCAAGGACCCCGACTGGCCCTGGCCCGAAGGGGTCCTGCCGATATCCCACTGGGGCTGCGCGATGTACGCATGCGTGGACTGCCGCAGCCCGCAGGCCCCCGTTCTCCTCTTCGAGCCGAATGCGGACAACGCCGACCACGCCTGGTACATCGACGCCCCCAGCCTCATGGCCTGGCTGAGATCCTGGGTGGACGGCACGGGCTGGTACGAGGAGACGAACGAGGAACCGGAGATGGCCCCTTGGACCGACTTCCGTATACGCACCACGGCGGCGCGAGCGTTCTAGCAGCCGCGACACCATGCGTACGACATCGCAGCGCACCCCCTGGTTGGCGCCTGCGGAGATCCCGCAGGCGCCAACAGCGGGAAGAACGTGCCCTGCCCCGCCCTGACTGCCGGTCCGCTATGCGCACCGTCTCCGGAAGCCTTGACCGGGCGCCCCTCGCCCCGACCGCAGTTCGGCCCGGCCCGCCCCGCTACCGCGCAGCCACCCGTCGCCGTACGCCATACGCGCCCAAGCCCACCGCCAGCACTCCCGCGCCCGCGACCACCGAAACCACCGGCAGCGAGAACGCCAGCACCACGCACCCGAGAAGACCCACCGCGGGCAGCGCCCGAGCCGTCGGAGCCGGACTCAGCGTCCAGGCGGAGGCGTTGGCCACGGCGTAGTAGGCCAGTACACCGAAGGAGGAGAAACCGATCGCACCCCGTACGTTCACCGTGGCGGCCAGGGCGGCGACTACGACACCCACGGCCAGTTCGGCCCGGTGCGGTACCTGGAAGCGCGGATGCACTGCCGAGAGCGCGCCGGGAAGGTACCGGTCGCGGGCCATGGCCAGCGTCGTCCGCGAGACGCCCAGGATCAGGGCGAGCAGCGAACCCAGCGCGGCCACGGCGGCACCCACCCGAACCACCGGAACCAGCCCCGGCACCCCGGCCGCCCGCACCGCGTCGGCCAGCGGAGCGCCCGCCTGCCCGAGACCGCCGGCCCCGAGCACGGAAAGGACAGCCACGGCCACACACACGTAAACCGCCAGCGCGATGCCCAGAGCCAAGGGGATCGCGCGCGGGATGGTGCGCGCCGGATCCCGTACCTCCTCGCCGAGGGTCGCGATGCGCGCGTACCCGGCAAACGCGAAGAACAGCAGCCCGGCGGCCTGCAGCACCCCGCCCACGCCCCCCGAGATACCGACACTGAGACGCCCGGCGTCGGACGCCCCGGACCTCAGGCACACGAGCACGACGGAAGCGAGGACAGCCAGCACCACCGCCACGATCACCCGGGTCACCCAGGCCGACTTCTGGACACCGCCGTAGTTCACCGCCGTGAGCGCCACCACGGCCGCGACCGCCACCGCGTGCGCCTGTCCCGGCCAGACGTACGCCCCCACGGTGAGCGCCATCGCCGCGCAGGAGGCGGTCTTCCCGACCATGAACGCCCAGCCCGCGAGATAGCCCCAGAACGGGCCAAGTCGCTCGCGCCCGTACACATACGTGCCGCCCGAGGCCGGATACATGGCGGCCAGCCGCGCCGACGCCATGGCGTTGCAATAGGCGACGACGGCAGCGACGGCGAGACCGAGCAGCAGCCCGGACCCGGACGCGCGCGCCGCGGGTCCCAGGGCGGCGAAGATCCCGGCCCCCACCATCGAGCCGAGCCCGATGACGACGGCGTCGCCGACGCCCAGCGTGCGTCGCAACTCGGAGGCAGAACGGGCCGATGCCATGTCATGCACCCTACTGATCACTGCAACCGGCGAGTGCCACCACGGCGTCCTGTTCGTCAACAGAGCGGGAACAAGCAATAGCAGCAACAAGCACATGGCGCACTGCGGATCTTGACCGAAATCTCACTGTCCGGAAAGTGCATCCATAGTGCGGAAGGGCAGGTTCACGGCATGACCATCATCAGCTGGATCATCCTGGGGCTGTTGGCCGGAGCCATCGCCAAGTTCTTGCTGCCGGGCCGCGACCCGGGCGGCTTCATCGGCACGACTCTCATCGGCATCGCGGGCGCGTTCATCGGCGGCTGGATCTCGGCCCGCTGGCTGGACCACCCGATCACCAAGCACTTCTACGACGGCGCGACATGGGCCGCGGCCATAGGTGGCTCGCTCGTCCTCCTGATCGCCTATCGCATCCTCTTCGGCAACTCGCGCAACTGAGTACGACCGAGCACGCCCTCGGACTGCAGCCAGCAGGCGAGAAGGGTGGGCACCCGCCAGGTGCCCACCCTTCCTCGTGGGCCGGCGGTGGGTGATGGCCGGCCAGTGACCGTCAATCGGCGCTGGTAAGCCAGTGGCTTACCGGTAGTTCACGAACTGCAGGGCGAAGTCGAAGTCCTTGCCCTTCAGGAGCGCGATCACGGCCTGCAGATCGTCACGGCTCTTCGAGGTGACGCGCAGCTCGTCGCCCTGCACCTGCGCCTTGATGCCCTTCGGGCCCTCGTCGCGGATGATCTTCGCCACCTTCTTCGCGTTCTCCTGGGAGATGCCCTCCTCGATCGACGCGAAGATCTTGTATTCCTTGCCCGAGAGCTGGGGCTCGCCCGCGTCCAGCGCCTTCAGTGAGATCCCGCGCTTGATCAGCTTGGACTGGAAGACGTCGAGGACGGCCTTGACTCGGTCCTCGGAGTTCGCCTCCATAAGGACCTTGTCACCGGACCACGAGATCGAGGCACCCACGCCCTTGAAGTCGTAGCGCTGCGAGATCTCCTTGGCGGCCTGGTTGAGGGCGTTGTCGACCTCCTGCCGCTCGACCTTCGAGACGATGTCGAAACTGGAGTCGGCCATGTCCTGTGGCTCCTTGTATCGGTGCATGATGGGGGTGCGTACGGGGGTGTATCGGCGTACGTGGGGGCGGCGCCGAGCCCGGCGTGGTCCCGGGCCGCATCCGGACAAGCCTAGCCACCCGTCGTCCTCCGGGCGCAGATCAATCGGGTGGCGAAGCACCCCTCGGCATCGGGTATTGTTTACGTCGTTGCCAGGGAGCACCGCCGAAAAGCGGTTCGAACGGCAGCAAACCCGGCGGTGTGCCCGAGCGGCCAAAGGGAGCAGACTGTAAATCTGCCGGCTCAGCCTTCCCAGGTTCGAATCCTGGCGCCGCCACGCTGAGAGAGACCCCCTCCGAACTGCGGAAACGTAGAGCGGAGGGGGTCTTTGCGTGCCTCGGGGTGACCTCTCGAGTGGAATCGAAATTAGGCGGCTTGTCTCATTCCCGGCGCGTGGGTCCCGGGGCTGATCAGGGTGAGCGCTTTGGGGCCGATAGAGGCTCCTGCGTGTCCCGAGTTGCGCAACAGCCCCAGAGTGGCTCACGCCTACTTGGACGGGGCGTCGATGAAACGTCTGAATGTCGCTCCCAGGGTCGGTCGGGATGGGAGAAGCAACTGTCTTCGGCCACCGGCTGGCGCGGCAGGCACGGACGACGCCATCCAACGCCCGGGCCGACCGCCTTGCTGGTGTTCGACGGACCGGTCCCGGATGGAGTTTTCCATCTGTGAGGTGAGCAAGAGACGGGCCAACTCGTCTGGTGCATCGAATCCGGGTCGGCCCGTAGGAGGAACCAGGCGGAACTAGTCTCCGCTGTGGGCAAGTTCGATGTCATGGTCGTCCGCGCCGCCGCCCGACACCGTCACCGTCGCTGCCTGCGGCGGATAGCCCGTGGCGATGACCGTGTACGCCCCGCTGTCCAGGTCGGAGAAGGCGTACGCACCGTCGTGGCCGGTCCTCGTCGTGGCGACCACGTTGCCCGCGGCGTCCACCAGGGTCACCCGGGCGTCGCCCACAGGGGCGCCCGCTCCGCGCACCGTGCCCCGGACGTGGGCGCCGGGCCGGAGCTCGACCTCCAGGCGTGTGGTGCCGGCGCCGCCGATCTCGACGGGCAGGGCCAGGGGGCGGTGCTTGGGGGAGTTGACGGCGAGCGTGACCGTCCCCGGCACCAGGTCGGTGACCCTGAACTCGCCCAGCGTGTCGGTCCGTCCGGTGGCCAGCACGTTCCCGCGCACATCGGTCACGATCACCACGGCGTCGGCCACCGGGGCCCCGCTGTCCGCGGACCGCACCAGTCCCGAGAGGCCGCTCGTGCCGCTCAGCAGGACGTCGTACGAGACCGGCACGCCGGCGGCGACGAGCGTCGAGGCATGCGGCTGAAAACCGTCGGCGGAGATGATCAGGACGTACGAACCGGCGGCGGGCACCTCGACACGGTACGCACCGTCGCCCTCCGAGACCGACCAGCTCAGCTGCTTTCCGCCGAGCGAGATGAGCGTGACGGCGGCCCCGGCCACAGGGACCCGCTCCGCACCCAGGACATGCCCGCTCACCGGAATTCCGCCGCCGGTGGAGCCGCTCGCCCCGTCGGGCTCGGCGGTCGCGACGGAAGCCGATGAGGATACGGGCACAGCCGAGGATCCGCTGGAGCGCGCGGCCGACAGACCTGGCGCACCCTCCCCGATCGCGGCCGCGGCCATGACGGATCGGCCCGGCGCATCCTCCTCAGCCAGGCGAAGCGCCCTCTCCTCGGCCGTGCCAGGCGCACCCTTCTCGCCCCCGGCCGCGGAAGGCGACGTATCGGACGCCCCTCCGGCAGCCTTCTCCGCGGCCGCGGAACCGCCCCCGGCCGCGGCGGCCCGATGCCGCGGAATGAAGGACGCGACGGCGAAGGCCAGCAGCGCCGCGCCGCCGCCGATGGCGAGGACGGTCCTGAAGCCGTTCTCCGAGGGGAGGGGGACCCCGCCGAGGTCCGTGGTCATCTGCGACAGGACGACGCCGGCCACGGCGCTGGCGGTCGACGTACCGATGGACCGCATCAGGGTGTTGAGGCTGTTGGCCGCGCCCGACTGCGACGGCGGTACGGCGCCCATGATGAGCGCGGGCATCGCGCCGTAGGTGAAGCCGATACCGGAACCGATGACGCAGGACACCAGTACGAACTGCCAGACCTCGGTCATCAGGAGGATCTGCAGGCCGTAGCCGGCCGCCACGATCAGAGAGCCCAGCATCAGGCTGGCCTTGGGGCCCTTGGCCTTGGAAAGGGCGGCCGAGACGGGGGCGATCGCCATCATCACCAGCCCGGAGGGGGCCATGACCAGGCCTGCGGTCAGCAGCGACCTGCCCAGACCGTAGCCGGTCGCCTCAGGCAACTGCAGGAGCTGCGGAAGTACCAAGGACATCGCGAACATGCCGAAGCCGAGGGCTATCGAGGCGAGGTTGGTGACCAGTACCTGCCGGCGGGCGGTGGTACGCAGGTCGACCAGCGGCTGCTCGGTACGCAGCTCGTACCAGCCCCACAGCAGCAGGACCGCCACCGCCGCCCCGAACAAGCCGAGCGTGGTGCCGCTGTCCCAGCCCCAGTCGCCGCCCTTGGAGATGCCGAGCAGCAGGCAGACCAGGCCGACCGCCATGCCTAGGCCGCCGACGACATCGAAGCGGCCGCCCGTCCGCACCTTGGACTCGGGTACGGCGAACGCCACCAGCAGAAGCGCCACGGCACCCATCCCGGCCGAACTCCAGAACAGCACGTGCCAGTCGAAGTGGTCCGCGATGAGGGCGGCGGCGGGCAGACCGAGCGCGGCACCGACGCCCAGCGAGGCGCTCATCAGCGCGGTCGCCGAACCGAGCCGTTCGGCGGGCAGCTCGTCCCGCATGATGCTGATGCCGAGCGGGATCACGCCACCCGCCATGCCCTGCAGGACCCGTCCGACGATCATCGGGGCCAGGGAGTCGCTGAGCGCGGCGGTGACCGATCCGGCGACCAGCAGGACCAGGCTGACCAGGAGCATGCGGCGCTTGCCGTACATGTCGCCCAGCCGGCCCATCATGGGGACGGCCACGGCGGCGGCGAGCAGTGTGGCGGTGACGGCCCAGGCGGTGTCGGACGCCGGGGCGTTCAGAAGCTTCGGCAGCTCCGGGACGATCGGGATGACCAGGGTCTGCATCAGCGAGACCACGATCCCGCCGAAGGCCAGGACCGCTACGACGGCATTGGCCCGCGGCGCTGCGGACACCACCCCGTCGTCGGCGGGGCGGGGAAGGGCGTGGGACATGGGTCGGGCCTCCGTGGGCAAGGGGCATCGGGTGTGCGCGACATCCTCAAGTTAAGTCAGTTGATTGACTTAAGCAAGCGTGGTTGGGTTTTGTAGGGGCCCGGTGAAATCTTCGCGATTGCAGGCGCCCGGGGGAGTCCATCGGTGACACCACGGCGCGCGAGGTCCGTGAGAAGACCGGGGCGTGCGCCCCGCGCACAACGCGCCTTCCCCCGGGGCACACTGACCCCATGTCCACTCGTCGCAGGCGCTGCCCCGAATGCCGTCGCGAGATCGCCGTCGTCGCCGGACGGTTCGCTCGTCACGACCCGCCCGGCGCGCGCGAGAACGGCGTACTCGTCTCCTGCCCCGGCTCACGCAGCCAGGCACAACTCGGCGCGGTCCAGGCATCATTGGACGGCTATGTCGTCCCGGAGATCCCCGGCCAACTGCCCCTGTTCTAGAGAGGCACACGGCGCCCCGGGCAACCTCAGTTCCCCGCCACCGACTTCACCGCGACCGACACCGGCGCCGATCCGCCGACCAGTTCCAGGATCAGGCCGGCCGTCGCCGGGGTTTCCACCAACTCGGCCAGTACGGCGGCCACGTCGTCGCGGGGGACGGCGCCGCGGCCCGTGTGGGCCTCCAGTCGTACGAGGCCCGTGCCTGCGTCGTTCGTCAGCATCCCGGGGCGCAGAATCGTCGCGTCCAGGGCGTCCTGCCGCAGCACGTACGCGTCGGCCTCGCCCTTCGCGCGCAAGTACACGTCGAAGATGTCGTCCCCCTGGTGCGCGGGATCGGCGCCCATCGACGAGACGACCACGTGTCGTCGTACGCCCGCCCGAACCGCCGCGTCCGCGAACAGGATCGCCGCCCCCTTGTCCACCGTGTCCTTGCGGGCCGCCCCGCTGCCCGGACCCGCGCCCGCCGCGAACACCGCCGCATCGGCGCCCTGCAGATGTGCCGCGACCTCCTCGACCGAGGCCGACTCCAGATCCAGCAGAACCGGTTCGGCGCCCGCCTCCCGCAGGTCGTCGCCCTGTTCGGCGTGACGGATGATCCCCGCAACCTCTTCTCCGCGCGCAGCGAGCAGCCGCTCCAGCCGCAGCGCGATCTGACCATGACCACCAGCGATGACAATGCGCATGTTTCCGACCGTACGCCCGGACGGCCGCGTCCGCCGCACGACTTGAGCCACGCCTCAGGGTGCGCATCCGGAGCGCACAGGTGGAGGGTGCGCGCTGGGCGCATGAGCCCCGGTCATGCGCTGCCGGCGCTCGCCTCTGATGCAGGCGCTGCGCGCTCGCTCCGTGCCGGGGACCTCGGACGAGGCTCTGGTGGCACGCGTCTCCGGCGTGCGAACCGACGGCCTGGCTCCGCGTCGGTATGCCGGTGGGGCGAAGTGCGGTGCGCGAGTGGGCGGCGCACAGTCCCAGCGCAAGCGCCCGGCGCACAACCCTCATATCGAGCGCTCAAGCGCCCCTGACGCCTACACGTGACGCCTACATGCGCCCCCCCAACGCGCCCCTAGCGCTCATTGAGAGGACTCACTGCCCCGCACCGCGAGCACCACACCGCGCACACCCCACAAGCGCGCCTCACGACTCGCGCCTCACCACACGCACCCCAACCCCAACCCCCATTCTCAACCCCCGCCCTCAACCCCTCACGACAACTCCCCCCGCCCCTGCCGAGGCAACCCGAGCTCCGCCGCCGCCGCAGAGTTGCAGTACTCCCGGACCGCGCTCGTCCGCGCCACCACCCGCCCCCGATGCACCACGATGCGGCTGTACGCCAGCGACAACGCCCCCGCCAGCCGGTCGCCCCGCAGGGCCAGCAACTCGGCCGGGAAACCCGCCTCCACGCGCACCTCAGGCAGTCCCATGACCGACCGCGCCGAGGAGCTCACCGCGTCGTACGAGTCCTCCGGCCGCAGCCCGTACCGTGAGGCCAGCAGATAGGCCGCCTCCAAGGGGTCCCCGCGGCCCACCGGGTTCGACACGTCGCGCAGGGCGCCGCTGCCCGCGGCCACCCGTACGCCGGCCGCCCGCAGCAGCCGTACCGGGGCCGTGTCGCGCTCGTCGGTGCCGCCGCAGCCGCCCTGAGGCAGACACACCACCCCTACGCCGGCCGCCGCGAGCTGGTCGGCGGTGCGCCGGGCCGTCTCGGCTGCCAGTCGGCCGAGGCCGCCGCACGGTCCGAGCGTCACCCCGGGACGCAGGCCGCCGGCCATCGCGACGATGCGGGCGAGGCGGGCCGGATCGGTGGCGTCGGTGTGCAGGTCGACAGGGCAGCCGTGTTCGGAGGCGACCTCCAGGACCGCCTCCACGTACCCGGTCGGATCCGGGTCCAGGTCCGGACAGCCACCCACCACGGAAGCGCCCATCTTCAGGGCGTCCCGCAGCATCGCCAGCCCGTCCGCCCCTGCCACGCCGGTCAGCAGCCGCGGCATCGCCACCGCCGTGAGTTCCGTCAGTCCGCGCAGTGAACGCCGCGCCTGCAGCACGGAGCCCAGCGCTCCCAGCCCCTGGACGTCGCCCACGCGCACGTGTGCCCGCAGCGCGGTCGCCCCGTGTCCCAGCTGCAACAACGCCGCCTCGGTGGCCCGACGCTGGACGTCCAGGGGCTCGTACGAGGCCGGACCGTCGCCCTCGGCGGACAAGGCGGTGTCCCCGTGCGCGTGCGGCTCGGCCGGGGCCGGCAGCAGCAGATAGCCGCTGAGATCCACGCGCATGCCGCAGTCCCGCATTCCGCCGACAGCCAGACTTCCCGCCGTGCCGACCGCCTCGATGCGCCCGCCAGCCAGCCGTACGTCCACGGTCCGGCCGTCGGTCAGCCGAGCCCCGCACAGCAGCAGGGCGGCCGGGTCGCCCGCCCGTCCCGAGGAGCCCGGAGAACCCGAGGAACCCGATGAGGAGGACGAGCCCGACGAGGAGGACGAGTGGGGTTGCTGCGGCTGGCTGTCGGGCATCGCGTTCCAGGGGCTAGGGGCTAGGGGCTAGGGGGCTAGGGGGCTAGGGGGCTGCGCAGGGGGACGCAAGATCACGCAGAGTGAGTCGAGCCTAGGCTGGCGATCCGCTCGTGTCGGGGAGGAGCGCAATAGTCGTACCGGTGTGGTCCGCCGTGTCGGAGGGGCCTCAGTTGCTCGTGGGAGAGCCGGGAAACCGGCCCGGGCTGAGGCCGGGAGCGCCTGTGGAACAGGCCGGGACGGGGGCCGCGAAACGGATTTGGGTGAACGGCGGCCGAGCGTGTAATGTCTTCATCGCTCGCCCCAATAGCTCAGTCGGCAGAGCGTCTCCATGGTAAGGAGAAGGTCTACGGTTCGATTCCGTATTGGGGCTCTGGTGTGTGAGGTTCCCGTCGCAAGGCGGGAACGGATCGCATCACAGCGGTGTAGCTCAGTCGGTAGAGCAAGCGGCTCATAATCGCTGTGTCACCGGTTCAAGTCCGGTCACCGCTACTGACAGTAGCCGATTGTGGGGTCGGTCCTTCGATCGGCTACTCTTTTATGCGTTAAACCGTCCCATCCGTTCGTCAAGGAGCACTCACGTGGCTGCCACCGACGTCCGCCCGAAGATCACGCTGGCCTGCGTGGAGTGCAAGGAGCGGAACTACATCACCAAGAAGAACCGGCGTAACAACCCGGACCGACTGGAGATGAAGAAGCACTGCCCGCGTTGCAACGCGCACACCGCGCACCGCGAAACGCGATAAAACAGGCTCGTACACGAGGCCGCCCCCACCAACCGGGGGGCGGCCTCGCGTCGTTTCGGCCCCGGTTACCGGCCGGTTCCGGTCGATCACAGGGCGCTCGAAGCAGATGTCCGGCGGGCATCCGCGGACACCAGTAGGTCAGCACTCAGCAGTCAGCAGGCAGACACAGGAGGTGCCGAGCCATGGCGCTCGACCAGTCCTTCGTGGGGCGCAGCTACCCGCCCACCGAGCCCTACGAGGTGGGCAGGGAGAAGATCCGTGAGTTCGCCGAGGCGGTGGGGGACCCCAACCCGGCGTACACGGACCCGGAGGCCGCCAAGGCGCTCGGCCACCCCGACGTCATCGCTCCGCCGACCTTCGTGTTCGCGATCACCTTCAAGGCCGCGGGCCAGGTCGTCCAGGACCCGCAGCTGGGCCTGGACTACAGCCGAGTCGTCCACGGTGACCAGAAGTTCTCGTACGTCCGCCCGGTGCGAGCGGGTGACCGCCTCACCGTCACCTCCACCATCGAGGCCATCAAGTCCCTGGCGGGCAACGACATCCTGGACATCCGCGGCGAGGTCCACGACGAGGCGGGCGAGCACGTCGTGACCGCGTGGACGAAGCTCGTCGCGCGCGCGGCAGAGGAGGCGTGAGGAAGACGATGACGGCGAAGATCGCATACGACGAGGTCGAGGTCGGCACCGAACTGCCCGCCCAGACCTTCCCCGTGACACGCGCCACGCTCGTTCAGTACGCCGGCGCCTCCGGGGACTTCAACCCCATCCACTGGAACGAGAGGTTCGCCAAGGAGGTCGGGCTGCCGGACGTCATCGCGCACGGCATGTTCACCATGGCCGAGGCGATCCGGGTGGTCACCGACTGGACCGGCGACCCGGGCGCGGTCGTCGAGTACGGCGTCCGCTTCACCAGGCCGGTCGTCGTCCCGAACGACGACGAGGGCGCCGTCATCGAGGTCAGCGCCAAGGTGGCCGCCAAGCTCGACGACAACACGGTCCGCGTGGACCTCGCGGCGACCAGCGCCGGGCAGAAGGTGCTGGGGATGTCGCGGGCGGTCGTACGGCTGGCCTGAGGGGCGTACAACGGCCTGGAGGTAAGGGGTGTTCTCCATTGAGGGCGCCCCTTACTCGTATGTGCCCCCCTGCCTGCGACAACGTCTCGCGGCCGGGAGGGGTTCCTTTCTCTCTTGACGAAGTTAGTGATTGAGTACTAACTTACTTGCATGGCCAGGATGAGCGCAGATGAGAGGCGCGAGAGCGTCATTCGAGCGGCGACCGCGGAGTTCGCCCGAGGCGGCTACTACGGCACCTCGACCGAGGCGATCGCCAAGCGGGTCGGTGTCTCGCAGCCGTATCTCTTCCGGCTCTTCCCGGGCAAGAAGGCGCTCTTCCTCGTGGTGGCGCAGCGGTGCATGGAGGACACCATCCGCACCTTCGAGGAGGCCGCCGAGGGGCTGGAGGGCGAAGAGGCCCTGCGTGCCATGGCGAACGCGTACACCAAGGTCATCGCCGAGCAGCCCGAGCGGCTGCTGATGCAGATGCAGATGTACGTCAGCGTGGCCGCCGCCGAACAGGCGGGCGACCACGAGCTCGGCGAGGCGGTGCGCAACGGGTGGATGCGGCTGTGGGACACCGTTCATCTGCCGCTGGGTGCCGACATCGGCGAGACGACGACGTTCATGGCGTACGGGATGCTCATCAACTGCCTGGTGGCCATGGGCTTTCCTCCCGAGCATCGGGTCTGGGAAGGGCTGTATCCAGAGGCGCGGCTGGAGGGCCGTCTGGAGAAGTAGCGCCCGGACTCCACGCAGTCCACGGGAAAGGCGCCGCAACCGTTTTTCATGCCCGCAAAAGTTAGTCATCAATAACTAACCGAACAGACCTACCGAGCGACTGATCACCCTCTGGGGGAGCGATGTCACAGCAGACCGCACGTCGCGGGGGAACCGTCTGGGCCCTCGTCATCACCAGCGTCGCCGGATTCATGGCGGCCCTCGACAACCTCGTAGTCACCACCGCCCTGCCCTCCATCCGCAAGGACCTCGGCGGAGCTCTGGGCGACCTGGAATGGACCGTCAGCGCCTACACCCTCACCTTCGCCGTCCTCCTGATGTTCGGCGCGGCGCTCGGCGACAGGTTCGGCCGCCGCCGGCTCTTCCTCGCCGGTCTCACCGTCTTCACCGGCGCCTCGGCGGCAGCGGCCATGGCGACGGGCATCGACTCCCTGATCGCCGCCCGCGCGGTCCAGGGCGTGGGCGCTGCGGTCATGATGCCGCTGACGCTCACCCTTCTCACCGCCGCCGTGCCGGCCGCCAAGCGCGGAATGGCGTACGGGATCTGGGGCGCGGTCAACGGCCTCGCGGTGGCCTCCGGACCTCTCATCGGCGGAAGCCTCACCGAGCACGTCTCCTGGCACTGGATCTTCTGGCTGAACGTCCCCCTGGGTCTCGCCCTGCTGCCGCTCGCCCGCCTGCGTCTCGCCGAGTCGCACGGCACCGGCGCCCCGCTCGACGTCCCCGGCACCCTGCTCGCCAGCGGCGGCCTCTTCGGCATCGTCTACGGCCTGGTCCGCGGCCCCGCCGACGGCTGGACCGCCACCCTGGTCCTGACCGGCCTGTTCGCCGGAACCGCACTGCTCACAGCATTCGTCGGCTACAGCCTGCGAGCCAAGAACCCCATGCTGCCGATGCGGTTGTTCCGCTCCCGTGCCTTCTCCGGCATCAACGCCGCGAGCCTGCTGATGTTCCTCGGGATGTTCGGCTCGATCTTCCTGCTCAGCCAGTTCATGCAGGGCGTCCTCGGCTACTCGCCCACCGAGGCGGGCCTGAGGATGCTGCCGTGGACCGGCATGCCGATGCTCGCCGCGCCGATCGCCGGCATCCTCTCCGACCGCATCGGCGGCCGCCCCGTGGTCGCCACCGGCCTCTTCCTCCAGGCGGTCGGCCTCGGCTGGATGGCCTCCGTGGTGGCACCCGGCGTCTCCTACACCGCCCAGCTGCCCGCCCTGATCATCAGCGGCATCGGCATGGGGCTGTACTTCGCCCCGGCCGCCAACCTGGTGATGTCCAGCGTCCGCGCCAAGGAACAGGGCATCGCCTCCGGCGCCAACAACGCGCTGCGAGAGGTCGGCGGTGCGCTGGGCATCGCGATCATGTCGTCGATCTTCTCGGCACAGGGCGGTTACGAGTCCGCGCAGACCTTCGTCGACGGCCTGCAGCCTGCGCTGGTGACCGGGTCCGTGGTCGTGGCGCTCGCCGGGGTGGCGGCACTGATGATCCCGAGGCGGCGCGCCACGGAGGCCACCACACCGACGCCGACGGACGAACCGACTCCGACGCTGGAGCCGGTCGCAGGCTGACCCGAGCCACGCCTGGCCCCGTCCGAAAGGGCGGGGCCGCCGCGTATGTCCGGCGGCCGGAACCGGGACGGGGCGGGTTTCGCCCACCCGTGCCGGCGGGGTGCCGCCTGCGCCCACCCGCGCCGCCCCCAGCGGCACGACTGCCCGCAGGCCAGGGGGATGAGAGGCGCGCACCCGCAGTCGCGGCCCCGCCCACCGCCCGCACCACAGGCGCTACGCGTACCCCCACCGGACCTGCCCAGGCGCCGCGGGCATCCGCACCGCAGGCGCCACCCACACCCCACCGATGCCGCACGAGCGCCCCCGGGCACACCGGCACCGCACCAGCGCCGCAGGCGTCTCGTACCCTTGAGCCCGTGCAGGAACGACACGACGCCCCCCTCGCCCCGCTGACCACCTTCCGGCTGGGCGGCCCCGCCGCCCGCCTGATCACCGCCACCACCGACGCCGAGGTGATCGCAGCCGTCCGGGAGGCCGACGCCACCGGCACCCCGCTCCTGCTGATCGGCGGCGGTTCGAACCTGGTCATCGGCGACAAGGGCTTCGCCGGCACCGCACTCGTCATCGCGACCAAGGGCTTCGACCTCGACGGCACGCGCCTGGAGCTCGCCGCCGGCGAGGTGTGGACCGACGCCGTCGCCCGCACCGTCGAGGCCGGACTCGCCGGCATCGAGTGCCTGGCCGGCATCCCGGGCTCGGCCGGCGCGACCCCCATCCAGAACGTGGGCGCGTACGGCCAGGAGGTCTCCTCGACCATCACCGAGGTGATCGCCTACGACCGCCATACCCGCGAAACCGTCACCGTCCCGAACGCCGACTGCGCCTTCTCGTACCGCCACAGCCGCTTCAAGGCCGACCCCGAGCGCTACGTCGTCCTGCGCGTCCGCTTCGAACTGGAGGACGCCGACGGCCTCTCCGGCCCCGTCAAGTACGCCGAGACGGCCCGCGCCCTCGGCGTGGAGCCCGGCGACCGCGTCCCCCTCGCAGCCGCCCGCGAGACCGTCCTCAAGCTGCGCTCCGGCAAGGGCATGGTCCTGGACCCCGAGGACCACGACACCTGGTCGGCCGGTTCCTTCTTCACCAACCCCATCCTCACCGACGCCCAGTTCGCCGCGTTCCACGCGCGCGTGCAGGAACGGCTCGGCGACGGCGTGGAGCCGCCCGCGTACCAGGCGGGCGAGGGACACACCAAGACCTCCGCGGCCTGGCTGATCGACAAGGCGGGCTTCACCAAGGGCTACGGCACCGGCCCCGTCCGCATCTCCACCAAGCACACCCTCGCCCTCACCAACCGCGGCGAGGCCACCACGGAGGACCTGCTCGCACTCGCCCGCGAGGTCGTCGCCGGCGTCCGCGAGGCCTTCGGCATCACACTCGTCAACGAGCCGGTGACGGTCGGCGTCAGCCTGTAGGGGCCCGCACGGGAACGCCTCAGTACGCCACACCCACCCCCTGCTTCACCGTCCCCGGATCGCCGGCCATCGCCAGCATCGCGTGCGCCACATCCGCGCGCCCGATGAAGCGGCCCTTCGCCGGGAAGCCGCCGACCACCGTCCGGTACGCGCCCGTGACCGGCTTGTTCTGCAGCCGCGGCGGCCGTACGACTGTCCAGTCCGTGGTGCTGCCTGCCAACTCGGCCTCCATGGCGCTCAGATCGGCGTAGACGTCCTTGAGCAGCGCGGAGACGATGCCGCGCGCCGTGCGGTCGAGCGGCCCGTCCCCCTCGGGCGGCGGACCGACCGGACCCGCGCTCACCACGAGCAGCCGCCGCACCTGCTCCGCCTCCATGGCGCCCAGCACCGTGCGCGTGAGCCGGGTCGCGACCCCCGCCTCCTTGCGGCTGCGCGCACCGAGCCCCGACAGGACCACGTCCCGGCCGGCCACGGCGGGGCGCACCGCCTCCAGGTCGACCAGGTCGTCCCGGAACACCTCCAGGCGCGCGCCCGTCACGGACAGCCGCGCGGGATCCCGTACGACCGCAGTGACCTCGTGACCCGAGTCCAGGGCCTGGCGGACGACTTCCCGGCCTATGCCGCCGGTGGCGCCGAAAACGGTGAGTCTCATGGGTGCTCCCATGTTCGTAGGCAGTGGGTGAGTATTCACTCACCCTTTCTCCCACTAGAGTGAGTAAGCACTCACCCATCCGTCAAGCCCGATTGGACGACACATGGAAACGAAGCCGGCCCGTGTCCGCATCCTCGATGCCGCTCACGAGCTGATGCTCACCGTCGGGCTGGCCCGCGCCACCACCAAGGAGATCGCCAAGGCGGCCGGCTGCTCCGAGGCCGCGCTCTACAAGTACTTCGCGAGCAAGGAAGAGCTGTTCATCCGCGTCCTCACGGAGCGGCTGCCCCAGTTGACGCCGCTGCTGCGCGACCTGGCCGCCGAGCCCGGACAGAGCACGCTGGAGGAGAACCTGACCGAGATCGCCCGCCAGGCCGCCCTCTTCTACGAGCAGAGCTTCCCGATCGCCGCGTCCCTGTACGCCGAGACCCAGCTCAAGCGTCGGCACGACGACGTGATGCGGCAGATGGGAAGGGGCCCGCACATGCCGATCCAGGGTGTGGACACGTACCTGCGGGCCGAACAGGAACTGGGCCGGGTCAGCCTCGACGCGGACACCTTCGCAGCCGCGTCGCTGCTGCTGGGCGCCTGTGCCCAGCGGGCATTCGCCTACGACGCGACGCGAGAGGCGGTGCGGCCGCCGGTGGACGAATTCGCCAAGCGGCTGGCGCGGACCCTGCTGGCCGGCATCGCCGACTGACCCCGCCCCCTGCGGAAGTGCGTGCCAGGGCCGGTCCGCCGGACAGACCCTAGGCCAGCCAGTCGTCCACCCCCGCCAAGAGCTTCGCCTTCACATCCTCCGGCGCCGCCGACGCCCGCACCGACTGCCGGGCCAGCTCCGCCAACTCCTCGTCCGTGAATCCGTGGTGGTGGCGGGCGATGTCGTACTGCGCGGCCAGCCGGGAACCGAACAGAAGCGGGTCGTCGGCGCCCAGGGCCATCGCGACACCGGCGTCGTACAGCCTCCGCAGCGGAACGTCCTCGGGCTTCTCGTACACACCCAGGGCCACGTTCGAGGCGGGGCAGACCTCGCACGTCACACCCCGCTCCGCGAGCCGCTTCAGCAGCCGCGGATCCTCCGCGGCCCGCACCCCGTGCCCGATCCGGTTCGCGTCCAGGTCGTCGAGACAGTCCCGTACCGACGAAGGCCCTGTCAGCTCGCCGCCGTGCGGCGCCGACAGCAGCCCGCCCTCCCGGGCGATGGCGAAAGCCCGGTCGAAGTCCCTTGCCATACCCCGGCGTTCGTCGTTGGACAGCCCGAAGCCGACCACACCCCGGTCGGCGTACCGCACGGCCAGCCGGGCCAGCGTGCGCGCGTCCAGGGGGTGCTTCATACGGTTCGCGGCCACCAGCACCCGCATGCCCAGGCCGGTCTCCCGCATCGTCGTGTCCACCGCGTCGAGGATGATCTCCAGCGCCGGGATCAGACCGCCCAGACGGGGCGCGTAGGAGGTCGGGTCGACCTGGATCTCCAGCCACCCCGAGCCGTCCTTCAGATCCTCCTCGGCGGCCTCCCGCACCAGACGCCGGATGTCCTCGGGCTCCCTGAGGCACGAGCGCGCCGCGTCGTAGAGCCGCTGGAAGCGGAACCAGCCCCGCTCGTCCGTGGCCCGCAGCTTCGGCGGCTCGCCGCTGGTCAGCGCCTCGGTCAGCGCTTCGGGCAGTCGTACCCCGTACTTGTCGGCCAGCTCCAGCACGGTGGCGGGCCGCATCGACCCGGTGAAGTGCAGATGGAGATGGGCCTTCGGCAGCTCAGAGACATCACGTACACGCTCCATTCCAGGATCCTGCCGCACGTCACCGCCGTCCCGGTAGCGGATTCCCCGTACGTGGTCTTGCTCGCACAAAGAAACAGGGGGCTGCTCCGAAAAACCGGAGCAGCCCCCTGTACAGGGCGGACGTCAGTCCTGCGCCTCCGCCAGCAGCTTCTGGATCCGGCTGACGCCCTCGACGAGATCCTCGTCACCCAGGGCGTACGACAGCCGCAGATAGCCCGGCGTACCGAAGGCCTCGCCCGGGACGACCGCGACCTCGGCCTCCTCCAGGATCAGCGCGGCCAGCTCGACCGTGTCCTGCGGGCGCTTGCCGCGGATCTCCTTGCCGAGCAGGCCCTTGACCGACGGGTAGGCGTAGAAGGCGCCCTCGGGCTCGGGGCAGACCACGCCGTCGATCTCGTTGAGCATCCGCACGATGGTCTTGCGCCGCCGGTCGAAGGCCTCGCGCATCTCGGCGACGGCGTCCAGGCCGCCGGAGACGGCGGCCAGCGCCGCGACCTGAGCGACGTTCGACACGTTCGACGTGGCGTGCGACTGCAGGTTGGTCGCGGCCTTGACCACGTCCTTCGGGCCGATGACCCAGCCCACCCGCCAGCCGGTCATGGCGTACGTCTTCGCGACACCGTTGACCACGACGCACTTGTCGCGCAGCTCGGGCAGCAGCGCGGGCAGGGACACGGAGACCGCGTCGCCGTACACCAGGTGCTCGTAGATCTCGTCGGTCAGGACCCACAGGCCGTGCTCGACGGCCCAGCGGCCGATCGCCTCGGTGTCGGCCTCGGAGTAGACCGCGCCGGTCGGGTTGGACGGTGACACGAAGAGGACGACCTTGGTCTTCTCCGTGCGGGCGGCCTCCAGCTGCTCGACCGAGACGCGGTAACCGGTGGTCTCGTCCGCGACGACCTCCACCGGGACACCGCCGGCCAGGCGGATCGACTCCGGGTACGTCGTCCAGTACGGCGCGGGCACGATGACCTCGTCGCCCGGGTCGAGGATCGCGGCGAAGGCCTCGTAGATGGCCTGCTTTCCGCCGTTGGTGACCAGGATCTGCGAGACGTCCGGCTCCCAGCCGGAGTCGCGCAGCGTCTTCGCGGCGATCGCGGCCTTCAGCTCTGGCAGACCGCCGGCCGGCGTGTACCGGTGGTACTTCGGGTTCTTGCAGGCCTCGATGGCGGCCTCGACGATGTAGTCCGGGGTCGGGAAGTCCGGCTCACCGGCGCCGAAGCCGATCACCGGACGCCCGGCGGCCTTGAGGGCCTTGGCCTTGGCGTCCACGGCGAGGGTGGCGGACTCGGAGATCGCGCCGACTCGGGCGGAGACCCGGCGCTCGGTGGGAGGGGTTGCAGCGCTCATGGGCCCCATCGTTTCAGACTGGAAACGACCCCGGCACGCGGGTTTCACAGACTGAACATGTGTGGGTCGACCACTGAACACCTGTCCGGAATCAGCCGGTGGCCTGGGTGATCTTCCATCGGTTTTCCGGCGATCTTCCGCCGTCAAGGTCCCTACGGGCGCTTTCTGTTCGACGATGGGCTCCGGAGCACGTACACTCTCACCTCGTTGGCCATCAGCAGCCGCGCCGCAGGCGGTGCACACCGAGCACCCGGTCGGATGCGGTACGTTGGGGGACACACAAAGGGTCGTAGCTCAATTGGTAGAGCACCGGTCTCCAAAACCGGCGGTTGGGGGTTCAAGTCCCTCCGGCCCTGCTACACACACCTTCGCCAGGATGTGTGCGCATGTACGTACAGCAATGCAACGCCGTGCGGCTCAGACCGGGCGCGGCACGGCCACGACCCGGGAACAGGTGAGGACGAATGGCGGACGCCGTGGGCTCCATCGACACGCCTGATGCCCAGGACGAGGCGCAGGAGACGAAGAAGGCCCGCAAGGGCGGCAAGCGGGCCAAGAAGGGCCCGTTCAAGAGGCTTGCCCTCTTCTACCGCCAGGTCGTCGCAGAGCTTCGCAAGGTCGTCTGGCCTACGCGTAACCAGCTGACGTCGTACACCACCGTGGTGATCTTCTTCGTCGCCGTCATGATCGCCCTGGTGACCGTGATTGACTATGGGCTCAACCACGCGGCCAAGTACGTCTTCGGCTGAGCCGAGAGCGAAGGGCGCCGAGGTACCCGGCGCCCCTTTCGCATGTTCCACCCCTATGTATCCAGGAAGAAGCAGCCACCGTGTCTGACACGAACCTGAACGACGACGCCATCGAGCCGGACGAGTCCGTGGACGACGAACTCGACATCGTCGAGGGCGCGGACGAGCAGGACGAGTTCGAGGCTGCCGAGGCCGAGGCGGGGGAGCCTGCCGAGGAGGCCGCCCTGCAGGTCGTGGACGAGGACGAGACCGCCGCCGACGAGGCCGACGACGACGAGACCGCCGCGGACGAGACCGCCGAGGAAGAGATCGCGGAGGAGGAGTCCGAGCCGGTCGACCCGGTCGAGGCCCTCCGCGACGAGCTGCGCTCCCTGCCCGGCGAGTGGTACGTCATCCACACCTACGCCGGTTATGAGAACCGCGTGAAGACCAACCTGGAGCAGCGCGCCGTCTCGCTGAACGTCGAGGACTTCATCTTCCAGGCCGAGGTGCCGCAGGAAGAGGTCGCGCAGATCAAGAACGGTGAGCGCAAGACCATCAAGCAGAACAAGCTCCCGGGCTACGTCCTCGTCCGCATGGACCTGACGAACGAGTCCTGGGGTGTGGTCCGCAACACTCCCGGCGTCACCGGCTTCGTGGGCAACGCCTACGACCCGTACCCGCTGACCCTGGACGAGATCGTCAAGATGCTCGCTCCGGAGGCCGAGGAGAAGGCCGCCCGCGAGGCCGCCGAGGCCGAGGGCAAGCCCGCCCCGCAGCGCAAGGTCGAGGTCCAGGTGCTGGACTTCGAGGTCGGCGACTCGGTCACCGTCACCGACGGCCCGTTCGCCACGCTCCAGGCGACCATCAACGAGATCAACCCCGACTCGAAGAAGGTCAAGGGCCTGGTGGAGATCTTCGGCCGCGAGACGCCGGTCGAGCTCTCCTTCGACCAGATCCAGAAGAACTAGCGGCTTCTGGACCCACCACTTCCGCGCAGGTCAGGCGGGCTCTCGCAGCCGGTCTGACCTGCTCGGTTTTCAGCCGCGCATCTATACCCGTTATCGTTGTGCGGTATGCCTTCATCCGGGACGCGACCCGGGCGGAGGCACGCCTCAACCGAAAGGACCCGGAGAGTAATGCCTCCCAAGAAGAAGAAGGTCACGGGGCTCATCAAGCTCCAGATCAACGCCGGTGCGGCGAACCCGGCTCCGCCGGTCGGCCCCGCGCTGGGCCAGCACGGCGTCAACATCATGGAGTTCTGCAAGGCGTACAACGCCGCGACCGAGTCGCAGCGTGGCTGGGTGATCCCGGTGGAGATCACGGTCTACGAGGACCGTTCCTTCACCTTCGTCACCAAGACGCCGCCGGCCGCCAAGATGATCCTCAAGGCCGCGGGTGTGGAGAAGGGCTCCGGCGAGCCGCACAAGACCAAGGTCGCCAAGATCACCGAGGCGCAGGTCCGCGAGATCGCCCAGACCAAGCTCCCCGACCTCAACGCCAACGACCTGGACGCCGCGTCGAAGATCATCGCCGGCACCGCCCGTTCCATGGGCATCACGGTCGAGGGCTGAGCCCCACTCCCGTAAGACAGCAGAAGTGGCAGGGCCTGCTCGGCCCGGACCACGACTCCTCAGACACACACAGGAGCAGTAGTGAGCAAGCGCAGCAAGTCTCTCCGCGCTGCGGACGCCAAGATCGACCGGGAGAAGCTCTACGCCCCGCTCGAGGCCGTCCGTCTCGCCAAGGAGACCTCCACGACCAAGTTCGACGGCACCGTCGAGGTCGCCTTCCGTCTGGGTGTCGACCCGCGCAAGGCCGACCAGATGGTCCGTGGCACCGTGAACCTTCCGCACGGCACCGGTAAGACCGCCCGGGTCCTGGTCTTCGCGACCGGTGACCGTGCTGCGGCCGCGGAAGCCGCGGGCGCCGACATCGTCGGCTCCGACGAACTGATCGACGAGGTCTCGAAGGGCCGCCTGGACTTCGACGCCGTCGTCGCCACCCCGGACCTCATGGGCAAGGTCGGCCGCCTCGGCCGTGTGCTCGGTCCCCGTGGTCTCATGCCGAACCCCAAGACCGGCACCGTGACCCCGGACGTGGCGAAGGCCGTCAACGACATCAAGGGCGGCAAGATCGAGTTCCGCGTCGACAAGCACTCGAACCTGCACTTCATCATCGGCAAGGTGTCCTTCGACGACACCAAGCTGGTGGAGAACTACGCGGCGGCGCTGGAGGAGATCCTCCGTCTGAAGCCGTCCGCCGCCAAGGGTCGCTACATCAAGAAGGCCGCGATCAGCACCACGATCGGCCCCGGCATTCCGGTCGACTCCAACCGCACCCGCAACCTCCTCGTCGAGGAGGACCCGGCCGCCGTCTGATCCTGACGGCAGTCGCGCGTACGCGTATCCGGCGCGAGCCCCGCAACCTTCCGAGGTGCGGGGCTCGTCCCTTTTCCCGGACGTGTGTCAGTGCCCTGGGTTAGCGTGCGGGTACAGCTGTCGCAGAGGGGTGGGGGACCAATGAAGAGCACGACCGTGCGCCGGGTGGGCCTGTCGATCGCAGCGGTGACCGCGCTGTCGGGGGCGGCCGCCTGCGGCTCCTCGGGCTCCTCCGGCAAGGGCGACGGGGCCTCCGGCAAGGGCGCGACGCACGTCAGCCCCATAGCGGCCCTGCGCACCGCCGAGAAGTCCACCGACGGCGCCGACTCCGCCAAGGTCGAGTCCACGACCACCACGGGCTCCCTGATGTCCATGAAGGCCGACGGAGCCCTGGGCTGGGCGGACGGCCTCACCGGCAACCTGACCATCACGTACACCGGCGGAACCATGGCGGACACCATGCGCCGGCTCGGCACCACGTCGATGGAGGCTCGCTATCTACCCGACGCCTACTACGCGAAGATGGGCGAGAAGTTCGCCGAGCAGGCGGGCGGCAAGCACTGGATCCGGTACGGCTACGACGACCTCGCCGCCCTCGGCGGCAGCTCCGGCGTCTACCTCAAGGACCAGATGCAGAACACGACGCCCAACCAGTCGGTGAAGCTCCTGCTGGCCTCCGGGGACGTCAAGAAGGTCGGCACCGAGCAGGTGCGCGGCGTGCACACCACGCACTACGCGGGCACGGTGGACATCGCCGACCTCGCCGGCAAGAACTCCAGCCTCACCGCGAGCCAGCTCGCCGGCCTGAAGAAGCAGCTCACCCAGGCCGGCGTCAGCACGGAGTCCGTCGACATCTGGGTCAACGACCAGGATCTCCTGGTCAAGAAGATCGAGAAGGGCCGGATGTCGGCCGGCGAGTACACCCAGACCGCGTACTACAGCGACTACGGCGTGAAGGTCTCCGCCACCAGGCCCGCGGCGAGCGACACCGAGGACTTCAGGCAGCTGCTGAAGAAGCAGGGCATGACTCCGGGCAGCAGCGACACCGCGAGCGGGTCCGGCAGCAGTTCCTGAGGCAGTCGGGGCTCCCGATGTCCGGGGGAATACGGAAGACTCGCGCAGCCTCCTGAGGTTAGGCTCGCCTCCTTACTGTGTATCGGCCATGCATTCCTTGGGGGGAATCAATGGGAACTTCTGTACGTGATGCAGCGCGCCGCAGAGCGACGGGCGCCGGGCTCGCCGCCCTGCTGCTCGCCGGGGGAGCGGTCGGCTGTCAGAAGAGCGACTCCGCCCAGTCGCCCGCGATGACACCGGCGGCGGCCGTCGCCAAGGCGGCGAAGAACAGCGAGGACATCAAGTCCCTGCACTACCGGATGACGGGCAAGGTCCCGGGGGCCGGCCGGATCTCCGCCGAGGCGGCGATGAGCATCAAGCCGCTGGCCATGAGCATGAAGATGACGGCCCGGGACCAGGCCACCCAAGGCCCGGTCGAGATCCGCCTCGTCGGCAAGGCCATGTACATCGGCGGGAACGCCTCCCTGGCCAAGGAGATGAACGGCAAGAGCTGGATCAAGTTCGACATGTCCAAGCTCGGCGCCGGCAAGGGGCTGGCGACGGATCAGCTGGGGGGCGGCCAGGCCGACCAGAACCCGGCCGCCAACTCCACCTTCCTCACCGGCTCCAAGGACGTGAAGAAGGTCGGCACCGAGACCGTCGGCGGTGTGAGGACCACCCACTACGAGGGCACGGTCACCGTCGACGACCTCAAGGCCTCACTCAAGGACAAGAACAAGACCGTACGGGAGCAGCGCGAGAAGGCTCTGGAGCAGTACGAGAAGCTGGGCGTCGACTCGTTCACCATGGACATGTGGATCGACGGGGACAACCACACCAAGCAGTTCCGGATGCGCGGCAAGGCCGACAAGGGGCCGCTCGACGTGACGATCGTCTTCCTCGACATCAACAAGCCGGTGACGGTCACGGCCCCGCCCGCCAAGGACACCGCCGACCTCGCCGAGATGATGAAGGGCGCCCAGAGCTGAGCCGTCCGGACGGATTTGCTTGACGGCCCTCCGGTCCCGTACTCTCCTGAAGAAGCCAAAGACCGCTGGTCGTTGCCGTGCGCTCCTGGAGGGCGCGGTGGCCGAAGGATCCGCTGAACCGCGGACGACCCGCGCAGGTGACTGTGGAAGTGCTCCCGGAACGCCCCACTGGGGAATTCAGGTCGAGCTACGCCCCGTGCGCCTGCGCCGGGGCGTTTCGTTTGTCCCAGCCCCTTCCGAGCGGTCGTCATCACCCGGAAGGAGGCCGACGCTCATGGCAAGGCCCGACAAGGCTGCCGCGGTGGCCGAGCTCACGGAGCAGTTCCGTAGCTCGAACGCCGCCGTGCTGACCGAGTACCGGGGTCTCACCGTGGCGCAGCTCAAGACGCTGCGTCGTTCGCTCGGTGAAGACGCCCAGTACGCCGTGGTGAAGAACACGCTGACCAAGATTGCGGCCAACGAGGCCGGGATCTCCACGCTCGACGACCTGTTCAACGGTCCGACGGCGGTCGCCTTCATCACCGGTGACCCGGTGACGTCGGCGAAGGGTCTTCGTGACTTCGCCAAGGACAACCCGAACCTCGTCATCAAGGGCGGTGTCCTTGACGGCAAGGCGCTGTCCGCCGACGAGATCAAGAAGCTCGCGGACCTCGAGTCCCGCGAGGTTCTGCTCGCCAAGCTGGCGGGCGCCATGAAGGGCAAGCAGACGCAGACTGCTCAGCTCTTCCAGGCGCTCCCGTCGAAGCTCGTCCGCACGGTGGACGCGCTTCGCGCCAAGCAGGACGAGCAGGGCGGTGCCGAGTAATTCGGCTCGCGCATTGACCGCCGCCTGAGGCGACGGTCACAGCGGGCCGAACGTACGCCCGCCAGACATGTACATCCGGCACCAGCCGAAATTAGTGGAAGGAAAGCCATCGTGGCTCTCACCCAGGACGAACTGCTCGCCGAGTTCGAGACGATGACCCTCATCCAGCTCTCCGAGTTCGTGAAGGCGTTCGAGGAGAAGTTCGACGTCACCGCCGCCGCTGCGGTCGCCGTCGCCGGCCCGGCCGGCCCGGCCGCCCCGGCCGAGGCTGCCGAGGAGAAGGACGAGTTCGACGTCATCCTCACCGGCGCCGGCGACAAGAAGATCCAGGTCATCAAGGTCGTGCGTGAGCTGACCTCGCTGGGCCTCAAGGAGGCCAAGGACCTCGTGGACGGCGCCCCGAAGCCCGTTCTCGAGAAGGTCGCCAAGGACGCCGCCGAGAAGGCCGCCGAGTCCCTCAAGGGCGCCGGCGCCTCCGTCGAGGTCAAGTGACCCCACGGAGTCCCGCAGGACTCCCTTGCTAGCTGACACGGCTCCTCACAGAGGGCTGTAACGCTGACGCACCGAAGAGCGATCATCCATCCGGGTGGTCGCTCTTCGGCGTTCCTGGGTGCCGGTGGTGGCTGCCTTGCACCCGCGGGTGTGCGGAGTATGGTGATCTTCGTCGTGGCTCCAAGCACCCCAGGTGGTATGTGGTTTGGGCCATGGGGGCCTTGACGAACCGCACGCAGCGCGCAATTCTCAGGACGCGTCGTCACAAGGATCCGAATCCGAGGCATGGATCGGCGACGAAGAGGGCAGTATCAACGTGCATTGAGGGCGTGGGCTTGCTGCAGGTGTTGAGGACAACGAGGGTCTCAGAAATCGGGGCTGGACATCAGTGTGCCGAGTGGCTACACTGACCCTTTGCGCTGCCTGTTAGCTGTCCCCTGCCCGTCACCAGGGGCATGCCCTCACTTGAGCACCGACGATCAGAAGTCCCTGACCTGGCCTTTCGGCCGAATCAGGGAATCCTGTCTCTGTGTGTGGGAGAGGGACCGGTACGCGCGTAGTGAGTCCGAGCCCTCGGAAGGACCCCCTCTTGGCCGCCTCGCGCACTGCCTCGACCGCGAATACGAACAACGGTGCCAGCACCGCCCCGCTGCGCATCTCCTTTGCAAAGATCAAGGAGCCCCTCGAGGTTCCCAACCTGCTCGCGCTGCAGACCGAGAGCTTTGACTGGCTGCTCGGGAACACCGCCTGGCAGAGTCGGGTCGAGGCGGCTCTCGAGTCCGGTCAGGACGTCCCCACCAAGTCCGGTCTGGAGGAGATCTTCGAGGAGATCTCTCCGATCGAGGACTTCTCCGGGTCGATGTCGCTGACGTTCCGCGACCACCGTTTCGAGCCCCCTAAGAACAGCATCGACGAGTGCAAGGACCGCGACTTCACGTACGCGGCCCCGCTCTTCGTGACGGCCGAGTTCACCAACAACGAGACCGGCGAGATCAAGTCCCAGACGGTCTTCATGGGCGACTTCCCGCTCATGACCCACAAGGGCACCTTCGTCATCAACGGCACCGAGCGTGTCGTGGTGTCGCAGCTCGTCCGCTCGCCGGGTGTCTACTTCGACTCCTCCATCGACAAGACGTCCGACAAGGACGTCTTCTCTGCCAAGATCATCCCGTCCCGGGGTGCCTGGCTGGAGATGGAGATCGACAAGCGCGACATGGTCGGTGTCCGTATCGACCGCAAGCGCAAGCAGTCCGTGACCGTTCTGCTCAAGGCTCTCGGTTGGACGACCGAGCAGATCCTGGAGGAGTTCGGCGAGTACGAGTCGATGCGCGCCACCCTGGAGAAGGACCACACCCAGGGCCAGGACGACGCGCTGCTCGACATCTACCGCAAGCTGCGTCCGGGCGAGCCCCCCACGCGTGAGGCCGCGCAGACGCTTCTTGAGAACCTGTACTTCAACCCGAAGCGTTACGACCTCGCCAAGGTCGGCCGCTACAAGGTCAACAAGAAGCTGGGCGCGGAGGCGCCGCTGGACGCGGGCATCCTGACCGTCGAGGACGTCATCTCGACGATCAAGTACCTCGTGAAGCTGCACGCGGGCGAGACTGAGACGGTCGGCGACAGCGGTACGAACATCGTCGTCGAGACCGACGACATCGACCACTTCGGCAACCGTCGTCTGCGCAGCGTCGGCGAGCTCATCCAGAACCAGGTCCGTACGGGTCTGGCGCGTATGGAGCGAGTCGTCCGTGAGCGCATGACGACCCAGGACGTCGAGGCGATCACGCCGCAGACCCTGATCAACATCCGGCCGGTCGTCGCCTCCATCAAGGAGTTCTTCGGCACCAGCCAGCTGTCGCAGTTCATGGACCAGAACAACCCGCTGTCGGGTCTCACCCACAAGCGCCGTCTGTCGGCTCTTGGCCCGGGTGGTCTCTCCCGTGAGCGGGCCGGCTTCGAGGTCCGTGACGTGCACCCGTCCCACTACGGCCGCATGTGCCCGATCGAGACGCCCGAAGGCCCGAACATCGGTCTGATCGGTTCGCTCGCCTCCTACGGCCGCGTCAACGCGTTCGGTTTCGTGGAGACGCCGTACCGCAAGGTCGTCGACGGTGTCGTCTCCGACGAGGTCGACTACCTGACCGCCGACGAAGAGGACCGCTTCGTCATCGCGCAGGCCAACGCCACGCTCGACGACGGCATGCGCTTCACCGAGAACCGCGTCCTGGTCCGCCGCCGTGGCGGCGAGGTCGACTACGTCCCCGGTGACGACGTGGACTACATGGACGTCTCGCCGCGCCAGATGGTGTCGGTCGCGACCGCCATGATCCCGTTCCTGGAGCACGACGACGCCAACCGTGCCCTGATGGGCGCGAACATGATGCGTCAGGCCGTGCCTCTCATCAAGAGCGAGGCCCCGCTCGTCGGCACCGGCATGGAGTACCGCTCCGCCGTCGACGCCGGTGACGTGGTCAAGGCCGAGAAGGCGGGTGTGGTCCAGGAGGTCTCCGCGGACTACATCACCACCGCCAACGACGACGGCACGTACATCACGTACCGCCTGGCCAAGTTCGCCCGGTCCAACCAGGGCACCTCGGTCAACCAGAAGGTCATCATCGACGAGGGCGACCGCGTCATCGAGGGCCAGGTCCTCGCCGACGGCGCGGCCACCGAGAACGGCGAGATGGCGCTGGGCAAGAACCTGCTTGTGGCGTTCATGCCGTGGGAGGGTCACAACTACGAGGACGCGATCATCCTGTCGCAGCGCCTCGTGCAGGACGACGTCCTCTCCTCGATCCACATCGAGGAGCACGAGGTCGACGCCCGTGACACCAAGCTCGGCCCCGAGGAGATCACCCGGGATATCCCGAACGTCTCCGAGGAGGTCCTCGCCGACCTCGACGAGCGCGGCATCATCCGTATCGGTGCCGAGGTCATCGCCGGCGACATCCTCGTCGGCAAGGTGACCCCCAAGGGTGAGACCGAGCTGACCCCCGAGGAGCGCCTGCTGCGCGCGATCTTCGGTGAGAAGGCCCGTGAGGTCCGTGACACCTCGCTGAAGGTGCCGCACGGCGAGACCGGCAAGGTCATCGGCGTCCGCGTCTTCGACCGCGAGGAGGGCGACGAGCTTCCCCCCGGTGTGAACCAGCTGGTGCGCGTGTACGTGGCGCAGAAGCGCAAGATCACCGATGGTGACAAGCTCGCCGGCCGTCACGGCAACAAGGGTGTCATCTCGAAGATCCTGCCCATCGAGGACATGCCGTTCCTCGAGGACGGAACTCCGGTCGACATCATCCTCAACCCGCTGGGTGTGCCGTCCCGAATGAACCCGGGACAGGTGCTGGAGATCCACCTCGGCTGGCTCGCCAGCCGCGGCTGGGACGTCTCCGGTCTCGCCGACGACTGGGCGCAGCGCCTGCAGGTCATCGGCGCCGACCAGGTCGCCCCGGGCACGAACGTCGCGACCCCCGTCTTCGACGGTGCGCGCGAGGACGAGCTCGCGGGCCTGCTGAACCACACCATCCCGAACCGCGACGGCGAGCGCATGGTGCTCCCGTCCGGCAAGGCGCGGCTGTTCGACGGCCGTAGCGGTGAGCCGTTCCCGGAGCCGATCTCGGTCGGCTACATGTACATCCTGAAGCTGCACCACCTGGTCGACGACAAGCTGCACGCGCGTTCGACCGGCCCGTACTCGATGATCACCCAGCAGCCGCTGGGTGGTAAGGCCCAGTTCGGTGGCCAGCGGTTCGGCGAGATGGAGGTGTGGGCGCTGGAGGCATACGGCGCCGCCTACGCCCTCCAGGAGCTGCTGACCATCAAGTCCGACGACGTCACCGGCCGCGTGAAGGTCTACGAGGCCATCGTCAAGGGCGAGAACATCCCCGAGCCCGGCATCCCCGAGTCCTTCAAGGTGCTCATCAAGGAGATGCAGTCCCTGTGCCTCAACGTGGAGGTGCTGTCCTCGGACGGCATGTCCATCGAGATGCGCGACACCGACGAGGACGTCTTCCGCGCTGCGGAAGAGCTCGGCATCGACCTGTCCCGGCGCGAGCCGAGCAGCGTCGAAGAGGTCTGACGGGAGTCCGGCCGGAGGACCTGGTGAGGAACCTCCGGCCGGCCCCTGGACCCCCGTTTCAGACCCCAAGACTTACAACCCTGAGAGGGATTGACGCATAGTGCTCGACGTCAACTTCTTCGATGAGCTCCGGATCGGTCTGGCCACCGCTGACGACATCCGTCAGTGGAGCCACGGCGAGGTCAAGAAGCCCGAGACCATCAACTACCGCACCCTCAAGCCCGAAAAGGACGGACTCTTCTGCGAGAAGATCTTCGGTCCGACCCGGGACTGGGAGTGCTACTGCGGCAAGTACAAGCGCGTCCGCTTCAAGGGCATCATCTGTGAGCGCTGCGGCGTCGAGGTCACTCGCGCCAAGGTGCGCCGTGAGCGGATGGGCCACATCGAGCTGGCCGCTCCCGTCACTCACATCTGGTACTTCAAGGGCGTTCCGTCGCGGCTGGGCTACCTGCTCGACCTCGCCCCGAAGGACCTGGAGAAGGTCATCTACTTCGCGGCGTACATGATCACGTACGTCGACGAGGAGCGCCGCACCCGCGACCTGCCCTCCCTGGAGGCGCACGTCTCCGTGGAGCGTCAGCAGGTCGAGAACCGCCGGGACGCCGACCTGGAGGCCCGCGCCAAGAAGCTGGAAAGCGACCTGGCCGAGCTGGAGGCCGAGGGCGCCAAGGCCGACGTTCGCCGCAAGGTGCGCGAGGGCGCCGAGCGTGAGATGAAGCAGCTGCGTGACCGTGCGCAGCGCGAGATCGACCGTCTCGACGAGGTGTGGACCCGGTTCAAGAACCTCAAGGTCCAGGACCTGGAGGGCGACGAGCTCCTCTACCGCGAGCTGCGTGACCGCTTCGGCACGTACTTCGACGGTTCGATGGGTGCCGCGGCGCTGCAGAAGCGCCTGGAGTCCTTCGACCTCGACGAGGAGGCCGAGCGTCTCCGCGAGATCATCCGCACCGGCAAGGGCCAGAAGAAGACCCGTGCGCTGAAGCGGCTGAAGGTGGTGTCCGCGTTCCTGCAGACCTCCAACAGCCCCAAGGGCATGGTCCTGGACTGCGTCCCGGTCATCCCGCCGGACCTCCGCCCGATGGTGCAGCTGGACGGTGGCCGCTTCGCGACCTCCGACCTGAACGACCTGTACCGCCGTGTGATCAACCGCAACAACCGCCTGAAGCGCCTTCTCGACCTCGGTGCGCCCGAGATCATCGTGAACAACGAGAAACGCATGCTCCAGGAGGCCGTCGACGCGCTGTTCGACAACGGCCGTCGTGGTCGCCCGGTCACGGGCCCCGGCAACCGCCCCCTGAAGTCCCTCAGCGACATGCTGAAGGGCAAGCAGGGCCGTTTCCGTCAGAACCTGCTCGGCAAGCGTGTCGACTACTCGGCGCGTTCCGTGATCGTCGTCGGTCCGCAGCTGAAGCTGCACCAGTGCGGTCTGCCGAAGGCGATGGCGCTGGAGCTCTTCAAGCCGTTCGTGATGAAGCGCCTGGTCGACCTGAACCACGCGCAGAACATCAAGAGCGCCAAGCGCATGGTGGAGCGCGGCCGCACCGTCGTGTACGACGTCCTCGAAGAGGTCATCGCCGAGCACCCGGTGCTGCTGAACCGTGCACCCACCCTGCACCGCCTCGGCATCCAGGCCTTCGAGCCGCAGCTGGTCGAGGGCAAGGCCATCCAGATCCACCCGCTCGTCTGCACCGCGTTCAACGCGGACTTCGACGGCGACCAGATGGCCGTACACCTTCCGCTGTCCGCGGAGGCGCAGGCCGAGGCCCGCATCCTGATGCTGTCCTCGAACAACATCCTCAAGCCCGCCGACGGTCGTCCGGTGACGATGCCGACCCAGGACATGGTCCTCGGTCTGTTCTTCCTCACCACCGACGGCGAGCTGCGTGACACCAAGGGCGAGGGCCGGTCCTTCGGCTCCACGGCCGAGGCGATCATGGCGTTCGACGCCGGTGAGCTCGCGCTGCAGTCCGCGGTCGACATCCGCTTCCCGGTGGGCACCATCCCGCCGCGCGGCTGGACCCCGCCGGCCATCGAGGAGGGCGAGCCGGAGTACCAGACCGGTGACACCTTCCGGCTGCGCACCACCCTGGGCCGCGCGCTCTTCAACGAGCTGCTGCCCGAGGACTACCCGTTCGTCGACTACTCGGTGGGCAAGAAGCAGCTCTCCGAGATCGTCAACGACCTGGCCGAGCGCTACCCCAAGGTCATCGTGGCGGCGACGCTCGACAACCTGAAGGCGGCCGGCTTCTACTGGGCGACCCGTTCCGGTGTCACCGTGGCCATCTCCGACGTCGTCGTTCCCGAGGCGAAGAAGGAGATCGTCAAGGGCTACGAGGCGCAGGACGAGAAGGTCCAGAAGCAGTACGAGCGCGGTCTGATCACCAAGGAAGAGCGCACTCAGGAGCTCATCGCGATCTGGACCAAGGCGACCAACGAGGTCGCCGAGGCGATGAACGCGAACTTCCCGAAGACGAACCCCATCTTCATGATGGTTGACTCGGGTGCCCGAGGAAACATGATGCAGATGCGTCAGATCGCCGGTATGCGTGGTCTGGTGTCGAACGCGAAGAACGAGACGATCCCGCGTCCGATCAAGGCGTCCTTCCGTGAGGGTCTGTCCGTGCTGGAGTACTTCATCTCCACGCACGGTGCCCGTAAGGGTCTGGCGGACACCGCTCTGCGTACCGCCGACTCGGGTTACCTGACCCGTCGTCTGGTGGACGTCTCGCAGGACGTCATCATCCGCGAGGAGGACTGCGGCACCGAGCGCGGTCTGAAGCTGAAGATCGCCACGCGCGGCGCCGACGGTGTGCTGCGCAAGACGGACGACGTCGAGACCAGCGTCTACGCCCGCATGCTCGCCGAGGACGTCGTCATCGACGGCAAGGTGATCGCGCCGGCCAACGTGGACCTGGGCGACGTGCTCATCGACCAGCTGGTGCACCACGGTGTCGAGGAGGTCAAGACCCGCTCGATCCTGACCTGCGAGTCCCAGGTCGGCACCTGCGCCATGTGCTACGGCCGCTCGCTGGCCACCGGCAAGCTGGTCGACATCGGTGAGGCGGTCGGCATCATCGCCGCCCAGTCCATCGGTGAGCCCGGCACCCAGCTGACGATGCGTACCTTCCACACCGGTGGTGTGGCCGGTGACGACATCACCCAGGGTCTGCCCCGTGTCGTCGAGCTCTTCGAAGCCCGTACGCCGAAGGGTGTCGCCCCGATCTCCGAGGCCAACGGCCGCGTCCGGATCGAGGAGACCGAGAAGACCAAGAAGATCGTCGTCACCCCGGACGACGGCAGCGACGAGACGGCGTTCCCGATCTCGAAGCGTGCCCGGCTCCTGGTCAGCGAGGGCGAGCACGTCGAGGTGGGCCAGAAGCTCACCGTGGGTGCCACCAACCCGCACGACGTGCTGCGCATCCTGGGCCAGCGTGCCGTCCAGGTCCACCTGGTCGGCGAGGTCCAGAAGGTCTACAACTCGCAGGGTGTGTCGATCCACGACAAGCACATCGAGATCATCATCCGGCAGATGCTGCGCCGTGTGACGATCATCGAGTCCGGCGACGCCGAGCTGCTGCCCGGCGAGCTGGTCGAGCGCTCGAAGTTCGAGACCGAGAACCGTCGTGTGGTCCAGGAGGGCGGTCACCCGGCCTCCGGTCGTCCGCAGCTGATGGGTATCACCAAGGCCTCGCTGGCGACGGAATCCTGGCTGTCGGCCGCCTCCTTCCAGGAGACGACCCGAGTCCTGACGGATGCGGCGATCAACGCCAAGTCCGACAGCCTCATCGGCCTCAAGGAGAACGTCATCATCGGTAAGCTCATCCCGGCCGGTACGGGCCTGTCCCGCTACCGCAACATCCGGGTCGAGCCGACCGAGGAGGCCAAGGCCGCGATGTACTCGGCCGTCGGCTACGACGACATCGACTACTCGCCGTTCGGCACCGGCTCCGGCCAGGCCGTCCCGCTGGAGGACTACGACTACGGTCCGTACAACCAGTAAGCGAGCAGCTTGAGTTGAAGGGCGGTCACCCCGTTTCGGGTGACCGCCCTTCGGCGTTCCGGCGACCGCAGACACGGCCCGGTGGTTGCCGTCGGCGTTCGGGCCGTGCGGCGGGCTGTGCCGGAAATCCTCTTTCGGCGCATCATGGAGGGACTCGGGGGTTCGGGGAGGTACTCGTGTCCAATCCGTCGTGGCAGCCCTGGCAGTCGGGGCAGGGGGACTCGCAGCGGGCGCAGGACGTCCCGCAGTCGGGGCAGGACGTCCCCCCGCGGCCCTGGCAGCGGACCCCGCAGCAGGGACAGCGCGGCCTGCCGCAGGCGTGGCAGGGGGCCTCGCCGCCGGTTCAGGGCTTCGGTCAGACCTGGCAGGGGCACTCCGCCCCGTCCATGCTCGCCTCCCACGCCGACCGGGAGCGGGCCGTGGACGTGCTCCGGGCGGGGTACGGAGAGGGGCGGCTGGAGAAGGGGGAGTTCGACCGGCGGGTGGCGCGGGCGTACGCGGCCCGTACGGTGGGGGAGCTGGCCCTACTGGTCGCCGATCTGCCGCAGGGCCCGGTGCCGGTCGCTCAGGCCGCTCCGCCCGTGCCGGCGACCTTTCTGCCGGTTCCGCCGCCGGCGAACGGCAAGGCGGTCGGCTCCATGGTCTGCGGGATCCTCACGTTCTTCACCGCCGGGCTCACCGGCATCCCCGCGGTCATCCTCGGTCACTCCGCCCGCAGCGAAATGCAGCGCAGCGGTGAGCGCGGCGAGGGCATGGCGATGACCGGTCTGGTCCTGGGCTGGATATCGGTCGCCGGATGGGCGCTGATCATCACGATTCTCATCGCGGCGGCCCTGGCCTCCGCATGACGCGGGTGAGCTGCGGGGACGTAGCTCATCGACGTGTCTGGAACGTGAATTCGAAGATCATGTACGGCGTAGGGTCTTGACAGGCTTCGCATGGCGATGCGGGCGCGGCCCATTTGTTTTGACCACAGCGTATGAGGTAGGTACGCTCAGACCTTGTGCCTGGGGTGTGCCCTGGCTCTCGTGCGTGCCTTCAACCGCATAGCGAGCCGTCATTGGCCACCGTAATCTGCGCCCTTTCCGCCTGGCGGCGGGAGTCTGCCGGATTCGACACACCCGACCGCGTGGGTCGGCGACGTTTCAGGTTAGCTGTACCTATCGGCACACAGAAACCGGAGAAGTAGTGCCTACGATCCAGCAGCTGGTCCGTAAGGGCCGGCAGGACAAGGTCGAGAAGAACAAGACGCCCGCACTCGAGGGTTCCCCTCAGCGTCGTGGCGTCTGCACGCGTGTGTTCACGACCACCCCGAAGAAGCCGAACTCGGCCCTGCGTAAGGTCGCGCGTGTGCGTCTGACCAGCGGGATCGAGGTCACCGCTTACATTCCGGGTGAGGGACACAACCTGCAGGAGCACTCCATCGTGCTCGTGCGCGGCGGCCGTGTGAAGGACCTGCCGGGTGTTCGCTACAAGATCATCCGTGGCTCCCTCGACACCCAGGGTGTCAAGAACCGCAAGCAGGCCCGTTCCCGCTACGGCGCCAAGAAGGAGAAGTAGAAATGCCTCGTAAGGGCCCCGCCCCGAAGCGCCCGGTCATCATCGACCCGGTCTACGGTTCCCCTCTGGTGACGTCGCTCATCAACAAGGTGCTGCTGAACGGCAAGCGCTCCACCGCCGAGCGCATCGTCTACGGCGCCATGGAAGGTCTGCGTGAGAAGACGGGCAACGACCCGGTCATCACGCTGAAGCGCGCGCTGGAGAACATCAAGCCGACCCTCGAGGTCAAGTCCCGCCGTGTCGGTGGCGCGACCTACCAGGTCCCGATCGAGGTCAAGCCGGGTCGTGCGAACACGCTCGCCCTGCGCTGGCTGGTCGGTTACTCCCGCGCCCGTCGCGAGAAGACCATGACCGAGCGTCTGCTCAACGAGCTTCTCGACGCTTCGAACGGCCTCGGTGCGGCCGTCAAGAAGCGCGAGGACACGCACAAGATGGCCGAGTCCAACAAGGCCTTCGCGCACTACCGCTGGTAGTCGCTACCCACATCGAGACCGAGAGAAGACCGAAGCCTTATGGCTACCACTTCACTTGACCTGGCCAAGGTCCGCAACATCGGGATCATGGCCCACATCGACGCGGGCAAGACGACCACCACCGAGCGGATCCTGTTCTACACCGGTGTGTCGTACAAGATCGGTGAGGTCCACGACGGCGCTGCCACCATGGACTGGATGGAGCAGGAGCAGGAGCGTGGCATCACGATCACCTCTGCTGCCACCACCTGTCACTGGCCGCTGGAAGACGTCGACCACACCATCAACATCATCGACACGCCGGGCCACGTCGACTTCACCGTCGAGGTGGAGCGTTCGCTGCGCGTGCTCGACGGTGCCGTGACGGTGTTCGACGGCGTCGCCGGCGTGGAGCCCCAGTCCGAGACGGTGTGGCGTCAGGCGGACCGCTACGGCGTCCCCCGCATCTGCTTCGTCAACAAGCTCGACCGGACCGGTGCCGAGTTCCACCGGTGCGTCGACATGATCTCTGACCGCCTGGGCGCTCAGCCGATCGTGATGCAGCTCCCGATCGGCGCCGAGGCCGACTTCAAGGGCGTCGTCGACCTCGTGACGATGAAGGCGTTCGTGTGGTCCGCCGAGGCCACCAAGGGCGAGATGTACGACATCGTCGACATCCCGGCCACGCACACCGAGGCTGCCGAGGAGTACCGCGGCAAGCTGGTCGAGGCCGTCGCCGAGAACGACGAAGAGATCATGGAGCTGTACCTGGAGGGCGAGGAGCCTTCCGTGGAGCAGCTGTACGCCGCGATCCGTCGTATCACCATCGCGTCCGGCAAGTCCAAGGACACCACGGTCACCCCGGTGTTCTGCGGTACCGCGTTCAAGAACAAGGGCGTCCAGCCCCTGCTCGACGCGGTCGTGCGCTACCTGCCCTCTCCCGTCGACATCGAGGCCATCGAGGGTCACGACGTCAAGGACGCGGAGACGGTCGTCAAGCGCAAGCCGTCCGACGACGAGCCGCTGTCCGCGCTGGCGTTCAAGATCATGAGCGACCCGCACCTCGGCAAGCTCACCTTCGTCCGGGTGTACTCCGGCCGCCTGGAGTCCGGCACGGCCGTGCTGAACTCCGTCAAGGGCCGCAAGGAGCGCATCGGCAAGATCTACCGTATGCACGCGAACAAGCGTGAGGAGATCGAGTCGGTGGGCGCCGGCGACATCGTCGCCGTGATGGGTCTGAAGCAGACCACGACCGGTGAGACGCTGTGCGACGACAAGGCCCCGGTGATCCTGGAGTCCATGGACTTCCCGGCGCCGGTCATCCAGGTCGCCATCGAGCCCAAGTCGAAGGGCGACCAGGAGAAGCTGGGCATCGCGATCCAGCGCCTGGCCGAGGAGGACCCGTCCTTCCAGGTCCACTCGGACGAGGAGACCGGCCAGACCATCATCGGTGGCATGGGCGAGCTGCACCTCGAGGTGCTGGTCGACCGTATGCGCCGTGAGTTCAAGGTCGAGGCCAACGTCGGCAAGCCGCAGGTCGCCTACCGCGAGACGATCCGCAAGGCCGTCGAGCGCGTGGACTACACCCACAAGAAGCAGACCGGTGGTACCGGTCAGTTCGCCAAGGTGCAGATCGCGATCGAGCCCATCGAGGGCGGCGACGCCTCGTACGAGTTCGTGAACAAGGTCACCGGTGGCCGTATCCCGAAGGAGTACATCCCTTCGGTGGACGCCGGTGCGCAGGAGGCCATGCAGTTCGGCATCCTCGCGGGCTACGAGATGACGGGCGTCCGCGTCACGCTCATCGACGGTGGCTACCACGAGGTCGACTCCTCCGAGCTCGCCTTCAAGATCGCCGGTTCGCAGGCGTTCAAGGAGGCCGCGCGGAAGGCCAGCCCCGTGCTGCTCGAGCCGATGATGGCCGTCGAGGTCACCACGCCCGAGGACTACATGGGTGAGGTCATCGGCGACATCAACTCCCGCCGTGGTCAGATCCAGGCCATGGAGGAGCGGGCCGGTGCCCGCGTCGTGAAGGGCCTCGTGCCCCTCTCGGAGATGTTCGGCTACGTCGGAGACCTCCGCAGCAAGACGTCGGGTCGCGCGAGCTACTCGATGCAGTTCGACTCCTACGCCGAGGTTCCGCGGAACGTCGCCGAGGAGATCATCGCGAAGGCCAAGGGCGAGTAACCCACTGCGTTAACGCTCTGCGTTCACACGCCTTAGGCTTGACTCCGGAGCCTGCCGGGGCATTCACCCGCATTCGTCACCGTTTGCGAGTGGTGTCCCGGGGCCCGGGCACTAACAGCAAAGATCACCTGGCGCCGATGAAGTAAGGCGTACCAGAACCACTCCACAGGAGGACCCCAGTGGCGAAGGCGAAGTTCGAGCGGACTAAGCCGCACGTCAACATCGGCACCATCGGTCACATCGACCACGGTAAGACGACCCTCACGGCCGCCATTACCAAGGTGCTGCACGACGCGTACCCGGACCTGAACGAGGCCTCGGCGTTCGACCAGATCGACAAGGCTCCCGAGGAGCGCCAGCGCGGTATCACGATCTCCATCGCGCACGTCGAGTACCAGACGGAGACGCGTCACTACGCGCACGTCGACTGCCCGGGTCACGCCGACTACATCAAGAACATGATCACCGGTGCTGCCCAGATGGACGGTGCCATCCTCGTGGTCGCCGCCACCGACGGCCCGATGCCGCAGACCAAGGAGCACGTGCTCCTGGCCCGCCAGGTCGGCGTTCCGTACATCGTCGTCGCCCTGAACAAGGCCGACATGGTGGACGACGAGGAGATCCTGGAGCTCGTCGAGCTCGAGGTTCGCGAGCTGCTCTCCGAGTACGAGTTCCCGGGCGACGACCTGCCGGTCGTCAAGGTCTCGGCGCTCAAGGCCCTTGAGGGCGACAAGGAGTGGGGCCAGACCGTCCTCGACCTGATGAAGGCCGTCGACGAGAACATCCCGCAGCCCGAGCGTGACGTCGACAAGCCGTTCCTGATGCCGATCGAGGACGTCTTCACGATCACCGGTCGCGGTACGGTCGTCACCGGCCGTATCGAGCGTGGTGTCCTCAAGGTCAACGAGACCGTCGACATCGTGGGCATCAAGCAGGAGAAGACCACCACCACGGTCACCGGCATCGAGATGTTCCGCAAGCTGCTCGACGAGGGCCAGGCCGGTGAGAACGTCGGTCTGCTCCTCCGTGGCATCAAGCGCGAGGACGTCGAGCGCGGCCAGGTCATCATCAAGCCCGGTTCGGTCACCCCGCACACCGAGTTCGAGGCCCAGGCCTACATCCTGTCCAAGGACGAGGGTGGCCGCCACACGCCGTTCTTCAACAACTACCGTCCGCAGTTCTACTTCCGTACGACGGACGTGACCGGCGTCGTGACCCTCCCCGAGGGCACCGAGATGGTCATGCCGGGTGACAACACCGAGATGAAGGTGGAGCTCATCCAGCCCGTCGCCATGGAAGAGGGCCTGAAGTTCGCCATCCGTGAGGGTGGCCGGACGGTCGGCGCCGGCCAGGTCACCAAGATCAACAAGTAAGTCTGCTGATCTGACCTGGTAGCTCCAGCGCGAGCTCCTGAAGGGGCCCGTACGACTTCGGTCGTACGGGCCCTTTCGCTTGCCCCGCGCCCCTCCCGCGCCGGGAGGGCCGACGCTCGCACGGTGAAGTCTCGGCGAACCTTGCGGGACGACCCATCGAGGCTTGGACCAACTCCGCGTTTCGGATGCCCCGAATGTTCCTGTCTGCTCACTGCGGGGCGGTGGTGACCCCCTAGCGTGAGGGGTCGGAACAGGCAGACACAGGGATGGTCGTTGATGTCCACGATGGTCGACCGGCCGACGCGGCAGTTGCGGACGGCGCAGGTACGCCGTCAGCCGGCCCCGCTCCGCCGCGAGCGCCCTCGCCTGTACGCCATCGACGGCATCCGTCTCGTCGCCGCCCTGATGGTGGCCGTGCACCACTACGCCGGCAGCTGGCGCGTCGACCAGCCGGACAACGCCGTCTGGGGCCGGCCGGTCTCCGACACCATGCCGGCCGTCTTCCACTTCGCCGCCTACGGCTGGATCGGCGTCGAGATCTTCTTCGTGATCAGCGGCTTCGTGATCTGCATGTCCTGCTGGGGGCGCACCCCGCGGGAGTTCTTCGTCTCCCGGGTGATCCGCCTGTACCCGGCGTACTGGTTCGGGATCGTCTTCACCACGGCCGTGCTGGTCGTGGCGCCGGGGGTCTGGAACCGGCTGAGGCTGCGGGACATCCTGCTCAACTTCACCATGCTGCAGTCGGGTTCGGGTGTGGCGAGCGTCGACGGCGTGTACTGGACGCTCTGGTCGGAGCTGCGCTTCTATCTGCTCTTCATGGTCGTCGTCGCCACCGGGCTGACGTACCGCAAGGTCGTGATCTTCTGCTGTGTGTGGGGCGCGGCCGCGATGCTCGCGCCGGTCGCGGACTTCCACCTCCTGACGCTGGCCGCCAACCCTGAAGGCGCCTGGTTCTTCATCGCCGGTCTCGGCCTCTACCTCATGCACCGCTTCGGCCAGGACCTGCTGCTGTGGGGGATCCTCGGGATGGCGTGGCTGATGGGACAGCGGCAGCTGGGTCTGAGGATCGACAACACCGAGCATGTCTCCGGCTGGCGGGGGAGCATGGCGATCTACACCGTGTTCCTGCTCGTCATGGTCGCGATCGCGCTCGGTGCGACGGATCGCGTGCGGTGGAAGTGGCTGGTCACGGCGGGGAGCCTGACGTATCCGCTGTACCTGATCCACTACGTGGCCGGTACGACGCTGATCGGGGAGCTTCGCGGCACGATGGATCCCCGGCTGCTGGTTGCCGGCGTGATCGCCGGATTTCTCGTGCTGAGCTGGCTGGTCCACCGGCTCGTGGAGCGGCCTGTGGCGCGAGTGTTGAAGCGGGGGCTGGATACGTCCTTTGCGCGGTTGCGCACGGCGTAGCGCCCCCGCGGGGCCGCCGTGGTCGGCCTTTTGTCTGCGGGTGCGCTGTGGCTGGTCGCGCAGTTCGCCGCGCCCCTCGGGGGCGGCCGAGCCGTAGCGGACTCCGCGCACCCTGCTCAGCGCTTCAGTCCGCTCACCGCTCGGTCGAACGCCGAGTCCCGGTTCTGTGCGAACTCCTGCCTCGTGAAGACCGGCTCGGTGATCTGGGGTGGGATGCCTGTGCCGTCGAAGGTGTGGCCCGTGTGGGTGAGGAACTCCTCGTTGGGGAGCCAGGCGGTCATGGCGTTCGGGAGCTTGCGGGCCATGACGTCCGAGAAGACGCCCTGTGTGGGCTGCCCGATGCGTGTCGTCCTGCCGGGGCGGTCCATCAGGGCCTGGGTGAAGGTCTCGCCCGCGCTCACCGTGGAGCCGCCGGTCAGGACGGCGACGGGGCCGGTGTAGCGGGGCGCCCGGGCGGGGATCACGGGTACGGGCTCGGGGCGGGTGTGCCGGGTCGGGTCGGCGGGGTCGTTGCGGGCGCGCTTGGCGTAGGCGACGTAGGGCCGGTCGGTGAGGCGCTCGGCGATGTGGATGCCGAGGCTGTCGGAGCCGCCGCCGTTGATGCGCAGGTCGATGATCAGCCCCGGCAGGCGCCGGACGCGCTCCGCGGTGAGGACGGCGTCGAGCGCCCTGTCGAGTTCGGTCAGGTCGGCGGCGTACGAGCCGTTGTCGGCGGCCGTGTACCCGCCGAAGCCGGAGATGCGCAGATATCCGGGCCCGCCGTCGGGCAGATCGGCGTAGGTGATGCGGCCGGCGGCGAAGTCCCGTCGGTAGGGGGCCTTCGCGAGGTCGCGCCCGACGATGAACTTCTTGACCCGGGCGTCCAGCTGCTTGGTGGGTACCTCGGTGCCGGGGCGGCCCTGGGCGAAGACGCGGGCGCCGTCCTGTACGGCGACATGGGCGTCGTGGAGCGGGGCGACCATCCGGGTGAAGACGTCGGAGAGCTCCGAGCGGGTCGTGTCCCGGTGGATCCGCGGTCGGTAACGGTCGCGCACGGTCTGCCAGTCGATGCCCTTGGCGGCGAAGAACGGGTAGTTCTCCTCGAAGGACTGCCAGAAGACGTCGAAGGCGGTACGGGGATCCTTGGGCGTCGGCCGGGTGCATTTCCCGGGCAGCGCCCCGATCCGCCGCAGCTGCCGGTGGCCCACGGAACTGTCCGCCGACAGCTGGGCATGATCGCGGTCGCGCCCCGGGCGTACGGTCAGCACGGTGCCGTCCGCCGTGTACGTCCCCGGGCCCGTCTGCCGCGCGGAGTCACCCTTGAGGCAGCTCACCGAGGTGGTCTGGTACTCCTGGTAGAGGCCGTGGCCGAGGGCGAGGACGGTGCCGTAGCCGTCCATGCGCCACAGGCCGTCCGTACCGGGTGTGCCGGTGTCGGCCACGGCGGCCGGTGCGGCTCCCGCCACCAGGGTCAGGATGACGGCGGTGGCCGTGACGATGCGCACGAGTTGTCCTTCCGGTGGGTGCGGGCTGTGCAGCCACCGTGGCCCGGGCGGCTTCCCCCGGACCATCCGGCGAGCCGGTGTATCGGGGTGGGGGAAGCCCCAGGGAGTTCAGAAGTCCCTGGTCACGGAGTCACCACCTTGCCGCCGAAGGTCACGGCGAGGGAGCCGTTCGAGGCGAAGGACCAGCCCAGTGCGCCCGAGTACGACGCGCAGCGCGAGCCGTTCGTGCCCGTCCAGAACTGGTTGGAGCTGTCGGCGTCACCGGCGGTCTTGTCGTTCGAGCCGCTCACGCCGAACCGGCACGAGGTGTTCGTCCGGAACACGGACGTCCCCTTGTCGAACGAGAAGTTGCGCTCGGCGTTGTCGATGCCGACGTTGTTCGAGATCGCCATCGTGCCCGGATTGCTGTTGTAGGTGAAGCCGTGGTGGCCGTTGCGGTAGGCGATGCTGTGCCGGACCACATGGTTGACGGCGATGTCGTCGCCGCCGAGCTTGTAGCCGTTGCGGTCGCCGTTGGCGTTCTGGGTGCCGTCGGTGAGGGTGCCGTTGCCGTAGGAGAGCGAGTACTCGATGGTCACCGGGCCGATGGCACCCGTGTCGGTTTTGGTGTAGAGGTCCCAGCCGTCGTCGATGTTGTTGTGGGACACGTCGTAGCGGAACACGTTTCCGGTGCCGGTCGTGAGCTTCGCCGCGAAGCCGTCCGCGTTCTCGCCGCCGGAGTCCTCGTTGTCGTGCGACTCCGAGCTGACGATCAGGTTGTTCGACGGCCACTGGCTGCTGGGCGTGCTGGAGGAGATCCGGCCCAGCTGCAGGCCCGTGTCGCGGTTGTACGCCGTCACCGTGCGCTCGATGACGTTGTTGCTGCCGCCGACATAGATCCCGTTGTCGCCTGCGTGTTCGACGGTGAGGCCGTACACGTGCCAGTAGTCGGCATTCAGCTGGAGGCCGCGGTTCGACGAACTCTCGCTCTGCGCCGAGAAGTTGAGCACCGGGGTCTCGCCCGGGTAGGCGGACAGGGTGGTGCGGGCGCCGGAGGTGCCGTTGCTGCCGGCCGGGATCGTGATCGTCGACGAGTAGGTGTAGGTCCCGCCGCGCAGATAGATGGTGCCGCCGGACGCGATGCGGCTGATCGCGGTGGCGAGCGTGGTGGGGGCGGACTGCGTGCCGGCCGCGCCGGCGGTGCCGCTCGGCGACACGTACTGCGTGGTGCTCGCGGCCTGAGCCGGGGTGCCGGACAGCGCGACGAGCGCGCCGGACAGCAGGCTGACACACGCGATGAGGGGTCTCACTTGCATGGTGGTGCCTCCGGGTTCGTCCGTGACCAGGGGTGCCGTGCAAGGGAAAGCGCTTTCCGATGGTGCCGAGTGGGAACGTAAGCGCCTGCTATGAACGCGTCAATAGATAAGAGGTTGATTCTTATTCACGGACATGAACAGGGTGAGGGCTCGTCCGGGGCTCGACCGGCGCGCTTGGAGGGTGCGGGTTTGACCTGCGTCACCCTGGGGGTATTCTCTCCGGCTCGATTGGCCAGGCCCCTGTCCCGTATGGCAGACTAGCGGGGTTGCTCGGTCGAGTGTTGATGCTGCGCGCCTCCCGCCGGGAGGACCGGAAGCGAGTCCCACAGTACTCGTCGCCCTAACTGCCGTAAGGCAGCACTGGGGCGGACGTACGGGAATCTTCCGGGAAGTGTCAGTGCGGCACCGGCCAGGCACCCGGTGGGCCTTTCGCCCCCGGTCTGCGGTTCCGGAAGGGCCGTGTGTATTTCCCGGCAGGGATGTTCGGACAAGGGACATCTGTGTCAGCGGGAGTGCGACACGCCCGACCGCGTGGGTCGGAGAGCGGAAGTCAGGAACGCCGGGTTCCAGAGCGTTACAGAGAACAGGACTACTGAGTAGCCATGGCGGGACAGAAGATCCGCATCCGGCTCAAGGCCTACGACCACGAGGTCATCGACTCCTCGGCGAAGAAGATCGTCGAGACGGTGACCCGCACTGGTGCGTCGGTCGCGGGCCCGGTGCCGCTGCCCACTGAGAAGAACGTGTACTGCGTCATCAAGTCGCCGCACAAGTACAAGGACTCGCGCGAGCACTTCGAGATGCGCACGCACAAGCGCCTGATCGACATCCTCGACCCGACGCCCAAGACCGTTGACTCTCTGATGCGACTCGACCTCCCGGCCGGTGTCGACATCGAGATCAAGCTCTAGGGGCCGGTGATCTGAGAATGGCTAAGCAGATCAAGGGCATCCTGGGCGAGAAGCTCGGCATGACGCAGGTGTGGGACGAGAACAACCGCGTTGTTCCGGTCACCGTCGTCAAGGCCGGCCCCAACGTCGTCACCCAGGTCCGTACGAACGACGCCGACGGCTACGAGTCCGTCCAGATCGCGTTCGGCGAGATCGACCCGCGCAAGGTGAACAAGCCCCTCAAGGGCCACTTCGCCAAGGCCGACGTCACTCCCCGCCGCCACCTCGTCGAGATCCGTACCGCTGACGCCAGCGAGTACACCCTCGGCCAGGAGATCACCGCCGAGGTGTTCGAGGCCGGCATCAAGGTCGACGTGACCGGCAAGAGCAAGGGCAAGGGCTTCGCCGGTGTCATGAAGCGTCACAACTTCAAGGGCCTCGGCGCCGGACACGGCACCCAGCGCAAGCACCGCTCTCCCGGTTCCATCGGTGGCTGCGCCACCCCGGGCCGTGTGTTCAAGGGCCTCCGCATGGCGGGTCGCATGGGCAACGAGCGTGTCACCACCCAGAACCTGACCGTCCACGCCGTTGACGCGGAGAAGGGTCTGCTGCTCATCAAGGGCGCGGTTCCCGGTCCGAACGGCGGCCTCGTCCTGGTCCGCACCGCGGCCAAGGGGGCCTGAGGTACCGATGAGCACTGTTGACATCCTTTCGCCTGCGGGCGAGAAGACCGGTAGCGTCGAGCTCCCCGCGGAGATCTTCGGCGTGGAGAAGGTCAGCATCCCGCTGATCCACCAGGTCGTCGTCGCGCAGAACGCCGCTGCCCGTCAGGGCACGCACAAGACCAAGACCCGTGGCGAGGTTCGCGGTGGCGGCAAGAAGCCGTACCGCCAGAAGGGCACCGGCCGCGCCCGTCAGGGCTCGACCCGCGCCCCGCAGTTCGCCGGTGGTGGCGTCGTGCACGGTCCCGTGCCGCGTGACTACTCGCAGCGGACCCCGAAGAAGATGAAGGCCGCGGCCCTGCGCCACGCCCTCACCGACCGGGCCCGCCACAACCGCATCCACGTCGTCTCCGGCGTGATCGAGGGCGAGAACCCCAGCACCAAGGCCGCTCGCACGCTGTTCGGCAAGATCTCGGAGCGCAAGAACCTGCTCCTGGTCGTCGAGCGCGCCGACGAGGCCGCGTGGCTGTCCGCCCGCAACCTGCCCCAGGTCCACATCCTGGAGCCGGGCCAGCTGAACACGTACGACGTGATCGTCTCGGACGACGTGGTCTTCACCCAGGCCGCTCTCGAGTCCTTCGTCGCCGGCCCGAAGGCCAACGACACCGAAGGGAGCGAGGCCTGATGGCTACGCGTCACCCGAGCATTGCCTCCAAGGCTGCGAAGGCCGCCAAGGCCGCGCGCGTCGCCAAGGCGCGTCGCCACGCCGCCGAGGGCAAGAACACCGTCGAGACCCCGCTGAGCAAGTCGTACACGGACCCCCGTGACGTCCTGCTGAAGCCGGTCGTCTCCGAGAAGAGCTACGCGCTTCTCGACGAGAACAAGTACACGTTCATCGTCGACCCGAGTGCCAACAAGACCCAGATCAAGCAGGCCGTCCAGGCGGTCTTCTCGGTCAAGGTCACCGGGGTCAACACGATCAACCGGATCGGCAAGCGCAAGCGCACCAAGAGCGGTTTCGGTCAGCGCGCGGCCACCAAGCGCGCGATCGTGACCCTCGCCGAGGGCGACCGTATCGACATCTTCGGCGGTCCGACCGCGTAAGCGGGTCGGATCGTCCGATATCGGACGAGGACTGAGAAATGGGAATCCGCAAGTACAAGCCGACTACGCCGGGCCGTCGTGGCTCCAGCGTCGCCGACTTCGTCGAGGTCACGCGGTCCACGCCGGAGAAGTCGCTGGTCCGCCCCCTGCACAGCAAGGGCGGCCGTAACAATTCCGGTCGTGTGACCGTTCGCCACCAGGGTGGCGGACACAAGCGCGCCTACCGCGTGATCGACTTCCGTCGTCACGACAAGGACGGCGTGCCGGCGAAGGTCGCGCACATCGAGTACGACCCCAACCGCACCGCGCGCATCGCGCTGCTCCACTACGCGGACGGCGAGAAGCGCTACATCCTGGCGCCGAAGGGCCTGACGCAGGGCGACCGGATCGAGAACGGTCCCGGCGCCGACATCAAGCCCGGCAACAACCTGGCGCTGCGCAACATCCCGGTCGGTACGACGATCCACTCCGTGGAGCTTCGTCCGGGCGGCGGCGCCAAGTTCGCCCGCTCCGCCGGTGCCTCCGTGCAGCTGCTCGCGAAGGAGGGCTCGATGGCCCACCTCCGCATGCCGTCCGGTGAGGTCCGCCTGGTCGACCAGCGCTGCCGCGCCACGATCGGCGAGGTCGGCAACGCCGAGCAGAGCAACATCAACTGGGGCAAGGCCGGCCGCAAGCGCTGGCTGGGCGTCCGCCCGACCGTTCGTGGTGTGGCGATGAACCCGGTTGACCACCCGCACGGTGGTGGTGAGGGCAAGACCTCCGGTGGTCGCCACCCGGTCAGCCCCTGGGGTCAGAAGGAAGGTCGTACTCGTTCGCCCAAGAAGGCGTCGAACAAGTACATCGTCCGCCGCCGCAAGACGAACAAGAAGCGCTAGGAGCGGGTTTAGATGCCGCGCAGTCTCAAGAAGGGGCCCTTCGTCGACGAGCACCTCGCCAAGAAGGTGGATGCTCAGAACGAAGCCGGTTCCAAGAACGTCATCAAGACCTGGTCCCGTCGCTCGATGATCGTCCCGGCCATGCTCGGCCACACGATCGCGGTGCACAACGGCAAGACCCACATCCCGGTGTTCGTCACCGAGTCGATGGTCGGCCACAAGCTCGGCGAGTTCTCGCCGACCCGCACCTTCCGGGGCCACGTCAAGGACGACCGGAAGTCGAAGCGCCGCTAGTAGCGGATCGCATTCAGACACGTAAGTAACTGAGAGGGACAACCATGGAAGCCAGGGCCCAGGCGCGGTACATCCGCGTTACGCCCATGAAGGCCCGCCGCGTGGTGGACCTTATCCGTGGCATGGACGCCACGGAGGCTCAGGCTGTTCTGCGATTCGCTCCGCAGGCAGCCTCCGTGCCGGTCGGCAAGGTGCTCGACAGCGCCATCGCCAACGCCGCGCACAACTACGACCACACCGACGCCGACAGCCTCTTCATCTCCGAGGCGTACGTCGACGAGGGCCCGACCCTGAAGCGGTTCCGTCCGCGTGCCCAGGGCCGTGCCTACCGGATCCGCAAGCGGACCAGCCACATCACCGTGGTCGTCAGCAGCAAGGAAGGAACCCGGTAATGGGCCAGAAGGTTAACCCGCATGGGTTCCGGCTCGGTGTCACCACGGACTTCAAGTCCCGCTGGTACGCCGACAAGCTGTACAAGGACTACGTCAAGGAAGACGTCGCCATCCGTCGGATGATGACGTCCGGCATGGAGCGCGCCGGTATCTCGAAGGTGGAGATCGAGCGCACCCGTGACCGCGTGCGTGTGGACATCCACACCGCTCGTCCGGGCATCGTCATCGGCCGCCGTGGCGCCGAGGCCGACCGCATCCGCGGTGACCTCGAGAAGCTCACGGGCAAGCAGGTCCAGCTGAACATCCTCGAGGTCAAGAACCCCGAGACGGACGCTCAGCTGGTTGCTCAGGCCGTCGCCGAGCAGCTCTCCTCCCGCGTCTCCTTCCGCCGCGCCATGCGTAAGAGCATGCAGTCGGCGATGAAGGCCGGCGCCAAGGGCATCAAGATCCAGTGCGGTGGCCGCCTCGGTGGCGCCGAGATGTCCCGCTCGGAGTTCTACCGCGAGGGCCGTGTGCCCCTGCACACGCTCCGCGCGAACGTGGACTACGGCTTCTTCGAGGCCAAGACGACCTTCGGCCGCATCGGTGTGAAGGTCTGGATCTACAAGGGCGACGTCAAGAACATCGCCGAGGTCCGCGCCGAGAACGCTGCCGCCCGTGCGGGTAACCGCCCGGCTCGCGGTGGCGGCGGCTCCGACCGCCCGGCCCGTGGTGGCCGTGGTGGCGAGCGGCGCGGTCGCAAGCCGCAGCAGGCTGCCGGCGCCGAGGCCCCCAAGGCCGAGGCCCCCGCCGCCGCTCCGGCTGAGAGCACCGGAACGGAGGCCTGACCGACATGCTGATCCCCCGTAGGGTCAAGCACCGCAAGCAGCACCACCCGGGGCGCTCCGGCGCCGCCAAGGGTGGCACGACGGTTGCGTTCGGCGAGTACGGCATCCAGGCGCTCACCCCGGCGTACGTGACGAACCGTCAGATCGAGGCCGCTCGTATCGCCATGACGCGTCACATCAAGCGTGGTGGCAAGGTCTGGATCAACATCTACCCGGACCGTCCCCTCACCAAGAAGCCCGCCGAGACCCGCATGGGTTCCGGTAAGGGTTCGCCGGAGTGGTGGATCGCCAACGTCAAGCCCGGACGCGTGATGTTCGAGCTGTCGTACCCCAACGAGAAGATTGCGCGTGAGGCCCTCACTCGTGCCGCTCACAAGCTGCCGATGAAGTGCCGGATCGTCAAGCGCGAGGCAGGTGAAGCGTGATGTCGGCCGGTACCAAGGCGTCCGAGCTGCGCGAGCTGGACAACGAGGAGCTTCTTGCGAAGCTCCGCGAGTCCAAGGAAGAGCTGTTCAACCTCCGCTTCCAGGCGGCGACGGGTCAGCTCGAGAACCACGGCCGTCTGAAGGCGGTCCGTAAGGACATCGCGCGGATCTACACCCTGATGCGCGAGCGTGAGCTGGGCATCGAAACGGTGGAGAACGCCTGATGAGCGAGAGCAATGTGACTGAAGAGCAGACGACCGAGGCACGTGGCGCCCGCAAGACCCGTGAGGGTCTCGTCGTCAGCGACAAGATGGACAAGACCGTCGTCGTCGCTGTCGAGGACCGCGTGAAGCACGCGCTGTACGGCAAGGTCATCCGCCGTACGAACAAGCTCAAGGCGCACGACGAGCAGAACGCCGCGGGTGTCGGCGACCGTGTCCTCCTCGCGGAGACCCGGCCGCTGTCCGCCACGAAGCGCTGGCGCGTCGTCGAGATCCTCGAGAAGGCCAAGTAGGTAATTCCCGCAGGGGAATTCCAAAAAGTACGCCTGCGGGCAAACCCGCAGGACAGTTCCGCCAGGCTCGGCAGGGGCCCAACTCCCGTAAGGGACAAGGCCCCTGCCGGGAACCGGCAGACAAACAGGAGATAGACGTGATCCAGCAGGAGTCGCGACTGCGTGTCGCCGACAACACTGGTGCGAAGGAGATCCTTTGCATCCGTGTGCTCGGTGGCTCCGGTCGCCGCTACGCGGGCATCGGTGACGTCATCGTCGCCACCGTCAAGGACGCGATCCCCGGTGGCAACGTGAAGAAGGGTGACGTCGTCAAGGCGGTCATCGTTCGCACCGTCAAGGAGCGCCGCCGTCCGGACGGCTCGTACATCCGCTTCGACGAGAACGCCGCCGTCATTCTGAAGAACGACGGCGACCCTCGCGGCACCCGCATCTTCGGCCCGGTCGGGCGTGAGCTGCGCGAGAAGAAGTTCATGAAGATCATCTCGCTGGCTCCGGAGGTGCTGTAAGCATGAAGATCAAGAAGGGCGACCTGGTCCAGGTCATCACCGGCAAGGACAAGGGCAAGCAGGGCAAGGTCATTGCCGCTTACCCGCGCGACGAGCGCGTCCTGGTCGAGGGTGTCAACCGGGTCAAGAAGCACACCAAGGCCGGTCCGACCGCCAGCGGTTCGCAGGCCGGCGGCATCGTCACGACCGAGGCGCCGATCCACGTCTCCAACGTCCAGCTGGTCGTTGAGAAGGACGGCAACAAGGTCGTCACGCGTGTCGGTTACCGCTTCGACGACGAGGGCAACAAGATCCGCGTTGCCAAGCGGACGGGTGAGGACATCTGATGGCTACCACCACCACTCCGCGTCTCAAGACGAAGTACCGCGAGGAGATCGCGGGCAAGCTGCGTGACGAGTTCAAGTACGAGAACGTCATGCAGATCCCCGGCCTCGTCAAGATCGTGGTCAACATGGGTGTGGGCGACGCCGCCCGCGACTCCAAGCTGATCGAGGGCGCCATCCGCGACCTCACCACGATCACCGGTCAGAAGCCGGCCGTCACCAAGGCCCGCAAGTCCATCGCGCAGTTCAAGCTGCGTGAGGGCCAGCCGATCGGTGCCCACGTCACGCTCCGTGGCGACCGCATGTGGGAGTTCCTGGACCGCACCCTGTCGCTCGCGCTGCCGCGCATCCGCGACTTCCGTGGTCTGTCCCCCAAGCAGTTCGACGGCCGTGGCAACTACACCTTCGGTCTCACGGAGCAGGTCATGTTCCACGAGATCGACCAGGACAAGATCGACCGTACCCGGGGCATGGACATCACCGTGGTCACCACGGCGACCAACGACGCTGAGGGCCGCGCGCTCCTTCGTCACCTCGGCTTCCCGTTCAAGGAGGCGTGAGCGAGATGGCGAAGAAGGCTCTGATTGCCAAGGCTGCTCGCAAGCCCAAGTTCGGTGTGCGTGGCTACACCCGCTGCCAGCGCTGCGGCCGTCCGCACTCCGTGTACCGCAAGTTCGGCCTCTGCCGTGTGTGCCTTCGTGAGATGGCTCACCGTGGCGAGCTGCCGGGCGTGACCAAGAGCTCCTGGTAATCCCCTACTTGGGGATACCTGAAGCTCTCGGTAAGTAAAGGGCTCGGTCAGGTGCCCACCCCTCCATGGCTTAGGCTAGGAGGGTTGGGCGCCTGACGCCCAACCGACTTACTACGCCGTAGGTCCACCGCACCGCACCCGCCTCGTCTCGGATCGAGGAGAGGGATGGGCACCTGGAAACCCCGGCGAGAGAGGCCGAAGGCCAATTCATGACCATGACTGATCCGATCGCAGACATGCTTACGCGTCTGCGGAACGCGAACTCGGCATACCACGACTCCGTGTCGATGCCGGCATCGAAGATCAAGTCGCACATCGCGGAGATCCTCCAGCAGGAGGGCTTCATCACGGGCTGGAAGGTCGAGGACGCCGAGGTCGGCAAGAACCTCGTTCTCGAGCTGAAGTTCGGCCCGAACCGTGAGCGCTCCATCGCGGGCATCAAGCGGATCTCCAAGCCCGGTCTCCGGGTGTACGCGAAGTCCACCAACCTGCCCAAGGTCCTCGGTGGCCTCGGCGTGGCGATCATCTCCACGTCGCACGGTCTCCTGACCGACAAGCAGGCCGGCAAGAAGGGCGTGGGTGGGGAAGTCCTCGCCTACGTCTGGTAGCGGAAGGGAACGGAGGAAACAGCTATGTCGCGTATTGGCAAGCTCCCCATCACGGTTCCCGCCGGCGTGGACGTCACCATCGACGGCCGTACGGTCTCGGTCAAGGGCCCCAAGGGCTCGCTGACCCACACCGTCGCTTCGCCGATCGACATCGCCAAGGGTGAGGACGGCGTTCTCAACGTCACCCGCCCCAACGACGAGCGTCAGAACAAGGCCCTGCACGGCCTGTCCCGCACGCTGGTGGCGAACATGATCACCGGCGTGACCCAGGGTTACGTGAAGAAGCTCGAGATCAGCGGTGTCGGTTACCGCGTCACGGCCAAGGGCTCGAACCTCGAGTTCGCTCTCGGCTACAGCCACCCGATCACCGTCGAGGCCCCCGAGGGCATCACCTTCAAGGTGGAGGCCCCCACCCGGTTCTCGGTCGAGGGCATCGACAAGCAGAAGGTCGGCGAGGTTGCGGCCAACATCCGCAAGCTGCGCAAGCCCGACCCGTACAAGGCCAAGGGCGTCAAGTACGAGGGCGAAGTCATCCGCCGCAAGGTCGGAAAGGCGGGTAAGTAAGCCATGGCATACGGACAGAAGATCCTCAAGGGCGACGCCTACAAGCGCGCCGCGATCAAGCGCCGCCACATCCGGATCCGTAAGAACATCAACGGAACGGCGGAGCGTCCGCGTCTGGTCGTTACCCGCTCCAACCGCCACATCGTGGCCCAGGTGATCGACGACATCAAGGGTCACACCCTGGCGTCGGCGTCCACCCTGGACACCTCGATCCGCGGTGGCGAGGGCGACAAGTCGGCGCAGGCCAAGCAGGTCGGTGCCCTGGTCGCCGAGCGCGCCAAGGCCGCCGGTGTCGAGGCTGTCGTGTTCGACCGTGGTGGCAACCAGTACGCCGGGCGCATCGCCGCCCTGGCGGACGCCGCCCGCGAAGCCGGGCTCAAGTTCTGAGCCGCTCGTAGCTAGCGGAAAGAGAGAGGTAATCCAATGGCTGGACCCCAGCGCCGCGGTGGCGGTGCCGGTGGCGGCGAGCGGCGGGACCGTAAGGGTCGTGACGGTGGCGCAGCCGCCGCCGAGAAGACTGCTTACGTTGAGCGTGTCGTCGCGATCAACCGTGTCGCCAAGGTTGTGAAGGGTGGTCGTCGCTTCAGCTTCACCGCGCTGGTCGTGGTGGGCGACGGTGACGGCACCGTGGGTGTCGGTTACGGCAAGGCCAAGGAGGTGCCGGCCGCCATCGCCAAGGGTGTTGAGGAGGCCAAGAAGCACTTCTTCAAGGTCCCCCGTATCCAGGGCACCATCCCGCACCCGATCACGGGTGAGAAGGCGGCGGGCGTCGTCCTGCTCAAGCCGGCGTCCCCCGGTACCGGCGTTATCGCCGGTGGCCCGGTGCGTGCCGTGCTCGAGTGCGCCGGCGTTCACGACATCCTGTCGAAGTCGCTCGGTTCGTCGAACGCGATCAACATCGTGCACGCGACCGTGGAGGCCCTGAAGGGTCTGCAGCGTCCCGAGGAGATCGCGGCCCGCCGTGGTCTGCCGCTCGAGGACGTCGCTCCCGCGGCTCTGCTGCGTGCGCGTGCCGGGGCTGGTGCTGCGTAATGGCACAGCTCAAGATCACGCAGACGAAGTCGTACATCGGCAGCAAGCAGAACCACCGTGACACCCTGCGCTCCCTTGGTCTCAAGGGCATCAACTCGCAGGTCGTCAAGGAGGACCGCCCCGAGTTCCGCGGCATGGTTCGCCATGTCCGCCACCTCGTGACGGTCGAGGAGGTCGACTGATCATGGCGGAGAACAACCCGCTCAAGATCCACAACCTCCGTCCCGCCCCGGGCGCCAAGACCGCAAAGACCCGTGTCGGTCGTGGTGAGGCGTCGAAGGGTAAGACGGCCGGTCGTGGTACGAAGGGCACGAAGGCCCGCTACCAGGTTCCGGAGCGCTTCGAGGGTGGGCAGATGCCCCTCCACATGCGTCTTCCGAAGCTGAAGGGCTTCAAGAACCCGTTCAAGACCGAGTTCCAGGTCGTGAACCTCGACAAGCTGGCCGCGCTCTACCCCGAGGGTGGCGAGGTCACCGTCGAGGGTCTGGTGGCCAAGGGTGCCGTTCGCAAGAACAGCCTCGTCAAGGTCCTCGGCCAGGGTGAGGTTTCCGTGGCGCTGCAGGTGACGGTCGACGCCGTCTCCGGCTCCGCCAAGGAGAAGATCACCGCTGCCGGCGGCACGGTCACCGAGCTCGTCTGAATTTTTCGGACGTCTCGATGACGTAAGAAGTCCCGACCGGGGATACCTCACAATGAGGTATCCCCGGTCGGTCGTTCCAAGGGGAGCCGTGCCGCCGGTAAGGTAGCCAGCACTGTTCTTTTTTGTATCCGTCGAACCTCAAGACCGTCACCCTTGACGCAGTTGCGCGGGGGTCGCAGGAGGCACCGTGCTCACCGCGTTCGCCCGGGCGTTCAAGACGCCCGACCTGCGCAAGAAACTGCTCTTCACGCTCGCCATCATCGTGGTGTACCGGATCGGCACGCACATCCCGATCCCGGGCGTCGACTACAAGAACGTCCAGCAGTGCATGGATGTGGCCAGCTCGAACCGCGGCCTGTTCAGCCTGATCAACATGTTCAGCGGTGGCGCGCTGCTGCAGATCACGATCTTCGCGCTCGGCATCATGCCGTACATCACGGCGAGCATCATCCTGCAGCTGCTGACAGTGGTGATCCCGCGCCTCGAAGCCCTCAAGAAGGAGGGCCAGGCCGGCACGGCGAAGATCACGCAGTACACCCGGTACCTGACGGTGGCGCTGGCCATCCTCCAGGGCACCGGTCTGGTCGCCACCGCCCGCAGTGGTGCGTTGTTCTCCGGCTGCCCGGTGGCCAGCCAGATCGTTCCGGACCAGTCGATCTTCACCACCATCACCATGGTCGTCACCATGACCGCCGGTACCGGCGTCGTCATGTGGCTCGGTGAGCTCATCACCGACCGCGGCATCGGCAACGGCATGTCGATCCTGATGTTCATCTCGATCGCTGCGACCTTCCCGAGCGCGCTGTGGACGATCAAGCTGCAGGGCAAGCTCGCCGGCGGCTGGATCGAGTTCGGCACGGTGATCGCCGTGGGTCTGGTGATGGTCGGTCTGGTCGTCTTCGTCGAGCAGGCCCAGCGGCGGATCCCGGTGCAGTACGCGAAGCGCATGATCGGACGCCGGTCGTACGGTGGTACGTCCACCTACATCCCGCTGAAGGTCAACCAGGCGGGTGTCATCCCCGTGATCTTCGCCTCGTCGCTGCTCTACATTCCGAGCCTGATCGCCCAGTTCTCGGGCGGCAATTCCGGCTGGAAGACGTGGGTCCAGAGCAACCTGACCAAGGGTGACCACCCGGTCTATGTCGCCACGTACTTCTTGCTGATCGTTTTCTTCGCGTTCTTCTACGTGGCGATCTCCTTCAACCCCGAGGAAGTCGCCGACAACATGAAGAAGTATGGTGGCTTCATCCCGGGCATCCGGGCTGGCCGACCGACCGCTGAGTACCTGAGCTACGTACTCAACCGGATCACCTGGCCGGGTTCGCTGTATCTGGGTCTGATCGCTCTCGTACCGACGATGGCGTTGGTTGGCTTCGGGGCAAGCCAGAACTTCCCGTTCGGTGGTACCAGCATCCTGATCATCGTGGGTGTCGGCCTCGAAACGGTGAAGCAGATTGAGAGCCAGCTTCAGCAGCGCAATTACGAAGGGTTCCTCCGCTGATGCGAATCGTCCTCGTCGGGCCGCCGGGTGCAGGGAAGGGCACGCAGGCCACTCGCCTTGCCGACAAGCTACGCGTTCCGCACATCTCCACGGGCGACCTGTTCCGCGCCAACATCAGCCAGCAGACGGAGCTCGGGAAGCTCGCGAAGTCCTACATGGACGCCGGCAACCTCGTCCCCGACGAGGTCACCATCGCGATGGCCAAGGACCGCATGGAGCAGCCGGACGCCGAGAACGGCTTCCTGCTCGACGGTTTCCCGCGCAACGTCTCGCAGGCCGAGGCGCTGGACGAGCTCCTCAAGACCGAGGGCATCAAGCTGGACGCGGTTCTCGACCTCGAGGTCCCCGAGGAAGAGGTCGTCAAGCGGATCGCCGGCCGGCGCATCTGCCGCAACGACTCGGCGCACGTCTTCCACGTGACGTACAGCCCCGCCAAGAAGGAAGGCGTCTGCGACGTCTGCGGCGGCGAGCTGTACCAGCGTGACGACGACTCCGAGGACACCGTCCGCACGCGGCTGGAGGTCTACCACACGCAGACCGAGCCGATCATCGACTACTACAAGTCGCAGGGCCTGGTCGTGACGATCTCGTCCCTCGGCCCGGTGGGCGAGGTCACGCAGCGGGCGCTGGAAGCCCTGAAGCGCGAGGACGACGGCAAGTAGCCGTCAGCCCAGTTACGGCCGTGGCACCCGACGGGGCGTCACGGCCGTACTGTTGTGTAGGTAACCGGTTGACGTGAGTGACGGAGAGCGCAGGCCATCCATGGTGCAGATCAAGACCCCCGAGCAGATCGCCAAGATGCGTGAGGCGGGGCTGGTCGTGGCCGCCATCCACGCGGCCACTCGTGAGGCCGCGGTGCCCGGGGCCACCACCAAGGACCTGGACCAGGTCGCGCGCAAGGTCCTCGCCGAGCACAACGCCAAGCCGAACTTCCTCGGCTACGGCGGCTTTCCGGCGACCATCTGCACCTCCGTCAACGAGGTCGTCGTCCACGGCATCCCGTCCGACGACGTCGTCCTGAAGGACGGCGACATCATCTCCATCGACTGCGGCGCGATCATCGACGGCTGGCACGGCGACGCCGCGTACACCGCCTTCGTCGGTTCCGGCCACGCCCCCGAGCTGATCGAGCTCTCCCGGGTCACGGAAGAGTCCATGTGGGCCGGCATCGCGGCGATGAAGCAGGGCAACCGGCTCGTCGACGTCTCCCGCGCCATCGAGACGTACATCCGCCGCCAGCCGAAGCCCGGCGGCGGCAAGTACGGGATCATCGAGGACTACGGCGGCCACGGCATCGGCACCGAGATGCATATGGACCCGCACCTGCTGAACTACGTCGAGAAGCGCCGCGGCAAGGGCCCGAAGCTGGTCTCCGGCTTCTGCCTCGCGATCGAGCCGATGGTGTCCCTCGGCACGCCGAAGACGGAGGTCCTCTCCGACGACTGGACGGTCATCACGACCGACGGTACGTGGTCGTCCCACTGGGAGCACTCGGTGGCGCTGACGGAGGAGGGCCCCCTGGTGCTCACGTCTCCCGACGGGGGCAGGGCGAAGCTGGCGGAGCACGGCGTTGCTGCAGCTCCGGACCCGCTGGCGTAGGTCGTATCCGGTCTGCGGGTTCGTGGGGGCTGATCGCGCCCACGCGGCGGAGCCGCACATGGATGCAGCCCCGCGCCCCTTCGGGGCGCTTAGCGATCTCCCTTGCAGGGCATGCTCCCTCGATTCGTCTTTCAGAGTGCTCTGACGTAGACTGACTCGTCGGCTCTCGTGTACCCGCATGTCCGCATGCGCCCGTTAGGGAAACGCACGGAGTCGATCAAGGTAGTCGATTCGAAGGGCGAAGCGTGGCCAAGAAGCAAGGTGCCATCGAGATCGAGGGCACTGTCGTCGAGTCTCTTCCGAACGCCATGTTCAAGGTCGAGCTCCAGAACGGCCACCAGGTCCTGGCACACATCAGCGGCAAGATGCGTATGCACTACATCCGCATCCTCCCTGACGACCGGGTCGTGGTGGAGCTGTCTCCGTACGACCTGACGCGTGGCCGGATCGTCTACCGCTACAAGTAGATCTTGCCCGCATTCCGCTTCGGCGGGGTGGTGGCACTGACCCGGAGAACCTCAATCCCATGAAGGTCAAGCCGAGCGTCAAGAAGATCTGCGACAAGTGCAGGGTGATCCGCCGTCACGGTCGGGTCATGGTCATCTGCGAGAACCCGCGCCACAAGCAGCGCCAGGGCTGACGCACGATCGACCGAACCCTCTGCATCGATATCGCAGAGATTCGCGCGACGCGAGCTGAATATGTTCATACGCAGGACCCAAGCCGACACGGCTTGACACCCCCGGTTCGGAGGCCGGGGACCCGGTTCGTACCTGGTACGGCGGCCGGGAACCGGTTCTGCGGAAGACCTCCGAAGATCACCAGGAGCCATTGAAGTGGCACGCGTTTCCGGTGTTGACATCCCGCGCGAAAAGCGCGTGGAGGTCGCCCTCACCTACGTGTTCGGCATCGGCCGGACCCTTTCGCAGCTGACGCTGGCGGAGACGGGCATCGACCCGAACACCCGTGTTCGTGACCTGAGCGAAGAGCAGCTCGTCGCGATCCGCGAGTACGTCGACAACAACATCAAGACCGAGGGTGACCTCCGTCGCGAGATCCAGGCCGACATCCGCCGCAAGGTCGAGATCGGCTGCTACCAGGGTCTCCGTCACCGTCGCGGTCTGCCCGTCCGCGGTCAGCGCACCAGCACCAACGCTCGTACCCGCAAGGGTCCGCGTCGCGCCATCGCCGGCAAGAAGAAGCCGGGCAAGAAGTAGTCCTCAGCGGACAACGCTTCATCAGCGGTCTTCGCTGTAGGACCGACCACCTCCCCGTAGGAGTTTGTAGATGCCCCCCAAGGGTCGTCAGGGCGCTGCCAAGAAGGTGCGCCGCAAGGAAAAGAAGAACGTCGCTCACGGCCACGCGCACATCAAGAGCACGTTCAACAACACGATCGTCTCCATCACGGACCCGTCCGGCAACGTGATCTCCTGGGCCTCCGCCGGCCACGTCGGCTTCAAGGGCTCCCGGAAGTCCACGCCGTTCGCCGCGCAGATGGCCGCCGAGTCGGCTGCCCGCCGCGCTCAGGAGCACGGCATGCGCAAGGTCGACGTGTTCGTGAAGGGCCCGGGTTCCGGTCGTGAGACCGCGATCCGTTCGCTTCAGGCGACCGGTCTCGAGGTCGGCTCCATCCAGGACGTCACCCCGACCCCGCACAACGGCTGCCGTCCGCCGAAGCGTCGTCGCGTCTGACGCGCGGTTGTCTTGAGGATTCGGGCGGTACGGCTCCGTGAAAAGGGCCGTATCGCCCGTACCCTTGCAGTACCCGTCCCTTTTGCCGGGGGCGGTTCCGTCGGGCGTCAAATAGCGGGCGTCCACGAATGAAGGATCTGATCCACACATGCTGATCGCTCAGCGTCCCTCGTTGACCGAAGAGGTCGTCGACGAGTTCCGCTCCCGGTTCGTGATCGAGCCGCTGGAGCCGGGCTTCGGCTACACCCTCGGCAACTCCCTGCGTCGTACGCTCCTCTCCTCGATCCCGGGTGCGGCGGTCACGTCCATCCGTATCGACGGCGTCCTGCACGAGTTCACCACCGTGCCGGGTGTCAAGGAGGACGTCACCGACCTGATCCTCAACATCAAGCAGCTGGTCGTCTCCTCGGAGCACGACGAGCCGGTCGTGATGTACCTGCGCAAGCAGGGCCCGGGTCTGGTCACCGCCGCCGACATCGCGCCCCCGGCCGGTGTCGAGGTGCACAACCCCGACCTGGTCCTCGCCACGCTCAACGGCAAGGGCAAGCTGGAGATGGAGCTGACGGTCGAGCGCGGCCGCGGTTACGTCTCCGCCGTGCAGAACAAGCAGGTGGGCCAGGAGATCGGCCGTGTCCCGGTCGACTCCATCTACTCGCCGGTGCTGAAGGTCACGTACAAGGTCGAGGCGACCCGTGTCGAGCAGCGCACCGACTTCGACAAGCTGATCGTCGACGTCGAGACCAAGCAGGCGATGCGTCCCCGTGACGCCATGGCCTCCGCCGGTAAGACCCTGGTCGAGCTGTTCGGTCTCGCCCGCGAGCTGAACATCGACGCCGAGGGCATCGACATGGGCCCGTCCCCGACGGACGCCGCCCTGGCCGCTGATCTGGCGCTGCCGATCGAGGAGCTGGAGCTCACCGTTCGGTCCTACAACTGCCTCGAGCGTGAGGGCATCCACTCCGTGGGTGAGCTCGTCGCCCGCTCCGAGGCCGACCTCCTCGACATCCGCAACTTCGGTGCGAAGTCGATCGACGAGGTCAAGGCGAAGCTGGCCGGCATGGGCCTGGCCCTCAAGGACAGCCCGCCCGGATTCGACCCCACGGCCGCCGCCGACGCCTTCGGCGCCGACGACGACGCGGACGCCGGGTTCGTCGAGACCGAGCAGGACTGAGAGTTCGGGACCGACTGCCGGTTCCTGGCTGCGGGTGCGCTGTGCTTGATCGCGCAGTTCCCCGCGCCCCTTCCGGGGCGCCCCTTCGGGGACGCCCCGGATCTCCGACGGGCGACCGCCCGCTCGGATACTGACCCCGGTACCTGATACGGCCGGGGCAGACACACAGGAGAAGAACCATGCCGAAGCCCACCAAGGGTGCCCGTCTGGGCGGCAGCGCCGCGCACGAGAAGCTGCTCCTCGCGAACCTCGCGAAGGCGCTCTTCGAGCACGGCCGTATCACCACCACCGAGGCGAAGGCCCGCCGCCTTCGTCCGTACGCCGAGCGTCTGGTGACCAAGGCGAAGAAGGGCGACCTTCACAACCGCCGCCAGGTGCTGCAGGTCATCACGGACAAGGGCGTCGTCCACACGCTCTTCACCGAGATCGGCCCGCGCTACGAGAACCGTCCGGGTGGCTACACCCGCATCACCAAGATCGGTAACCGCCGTGGCGACAACGCGCCCATGGCTGTCATCGAGCTGGTCGAGGCGCTGACGGTTGCGCAGCAGGCTACGGGTGAGGCGGAGGCGGCGACGAAGCGTGCCGCCAAGGACGCGGAGGCTGCGGCTCCGGTCGAGGACGCCAAGGTCGACACGACCAAGGCCGACGAGGTCGAGGACGCTGCCGAGGAGTCCAAGGACGCGTAAGCGTTCTGCCGGGGGCTGTGCGTCGGCGGCTGCGGGTTCGTTGTGGCTTGTCGCGCAGTTCCCCGCGCCTCTGAAAGCAGGGCGTTGGCGGGTCCGTTCCTTTTTGGAGCGGGCCCGCTTTTTGTTGCTGAGAGGATCTCTGTGTGAGTGACGAAGTAGAGCCCGGTCATGTGCGTGTGCGTCTTGATCTCTCCTACGACGGGAGCGAGTTCTCCGGGTGGGCCAAGCAGGCCGGGGGGCGGCGGACCGTGCAGGGGGAGATCGAGGATGCTCTGCGGACCGTGACGCGGTCGGGTGGGACGACGTACGAGCTGACGGTGGCGGGGCGGACCGATGCCGGGGTGCATGCGCGGGGGCAGGTAGCGCATGTCGATCTGCCGCGGGAGGTCTGGGGCGCGCACCACGACAAGCTGCTGAAGCGGCTTGCCGGGCGGCTGCCCAGGGATGTGCGGGTGTGGGCCCTCCGGGAGGCGCCCAGTGGCTTCAACGCCCGTTTCTCGGCGGTCTGGCGGCGGTACGCGTACCGGGTCACCGACAATCCGGGCGGGGTCGATCCGCTGCTGCGCAACCATGTGCTCTGGCACGACTGGCCGCTCGACGTCGACGCCATGAACGAGGCCGCCGAACGGCTGCTGGGGGAGCACGACTTCGCCGCCTACTGCAAGAAGCGGGAGGGCGCGACCACCATTCGTACGCTGCAGCGGCTGAGCCTGGTGCGCGGGGACGACGGGATCATCACCGCGACCGTGCGGGCCGACGCGTTCTGCCACAACATGGTGCGCTCGCTGATCGGGGCGCTGCTGTTCGTGGGGGACGGGCACCGGGGGCCGGAGTGGCCGGGCAAGGTGCTCGCCGCCGGCGTACGGGACTCGGCCGTGCATGTCGTACGGCCGCACGGGCTGACCCTGGAGGAGGTCGGCTACCCGGCCGACGAGCTGCTCGCCGCGCGCAGCAAGGAGGCGCGGAACAAGCGGACGCTGCCCGGGGCCGGGTGCTGCTAGCTACTGGTTCGCCGCGGCCGACGCCTGCGCCTGGCCGCGGGCGTTGATCTGGCGGAAGGTGTACAGCTGCAGGTCGTTGCCGGCCTTGAAGACGGTCGTGGACTGGTTCGTGACGTCCTTGCCGTTGGTGAAGCCGACGGTGGTGAAGTAGGCGTAGCGGCCGATGGAGTTGGCTGTCGTGAGGCAGGTGGCGGAGTTGCAGAAGGCCTTCACACCATCACCTGCCAGCGCCGTGACGAAGCTCTTCTTGTGTGCCTTGGAGGCTTGGTCCGACTGGGCTCTGGCCTTGGCCGCCTGTGCCTCGGTGTCGAAGACGGCGACGCCTACCGTCACCGCGACGCCGCCCCGGCTGTAGGTGACGCGCAGCAGGCGGGTGCAGCCGTTGCCGGTGAGGATCTTCGGGAGGGCGTCCTGGGCGGCCGAGGCGCAGTTCCTGGTGTCGGCCGTGGCGCCCTTCTTGTAGACGTTCGACTCCATGGGCAGCTGTGCGAGCGGGAAGAGGTTCTGCGCGCTCAGCGGGGCCGTGTCCTTGGCCTTGCTGGCGATGAACTCCTTCGGGTCCAGCGGCGGCGGGGCGCTGGTCGGCGCGAAGGACGGGGCCGTCGCGGTGCTGCCCGGTATGGACGCGCTCGCGGGCAGGTTGGACGGGTTGCCCGAGGCCTCGTTGTTGCCGTTCGCCGAGACGACGGCCATGGCGACGGCGGTGCCGATCGCGATCGTGGCGACCACACCGCCGCCGATGAACAGCAGCCGGCGCCTCTTGTTGCGCGTCTCCGAGGCCTCGGCGAGGGCTGCCCAGTCCGGGGTCTGGCCGTCGTCGCCGCCGCTGGTCCACGGCTGCTGGGAGTGCGGTTTCCAGGGGTCCCACTGGGATTGGGGTCCCCCCTGCTGCCCAAAGCTCATGGGGCGCATCTTAGACGGGAGGCGAAGGGTGCCGGTGTGCCTCCGGTGGAGCCGTCAGGGACCTTTCCGCCCGGGAGGCACATCTCGGTCACCGCGAACGGTGCGTGCCGGAGGTCAGGCCTTGTCCTTCCAGGTGGCGACGAGCTGGTACGTGTCCGGGTTGCCCAGCTTCGTGTACGAGTAGGCGTCGATGGGAGCTTTGAGTACTAGCTCGACGCGGACGCCGTTCCGGCGGTGCACAGCGTGAGTGCGACACCGGCCGTCACGATCGAGGCGACCATGCTCTTGCGGAACTTCATCCGTGCACCCCGTGTTCGTGCAGGTTGTATTGCCTGGTCATGCGCCTCGCGGCGCGTGGGCCGGGTCGTATCGAACCCGCCGGTGGAGTGGATCAAGGGGCGTCGCATCCGGTGGCGGCGGCCTCGTTTTGACCCGTTCGGGGCTGCGCAGGTATTCTGCTTCTTCGTTGTGTATCGGCTTGCTCGCTCTCACGCGAGAGGCCCTTACCTAGGTTCCCTGGAGCAGTTACCAGTGGGCGGCATACGGGCAGTGTCCCCGGCATATTTGTCGTCCCCAGCTGCACGATCGCTTCAGTGATGCCAAGTGTCAGCACCCATCTCTGAAGAAGAAGGCTGCGAAGTGCGTACGTACAGCCCCAAGCCCGGCGATGTGACTCGCCAGTGGCACGTCATTGACGCTCAGGACGTCGTCCTCGGCCGTCTCGCCACCACCGCTGCGTCCCTCCTGCGGGGCAAGCACAAGCCGATCTACGCCCCTCACGTCGACACCGGTGACTTCGTCATCATCATCAACGCCGACAAGGTGCACCTCTCCGGCAACAAGCGGACCCAGAAGATGGCGTACCGCCACTCCGGCTACCCGGGTGGTCTGCGCTCGGTCCGCTACGACGACCTCCTCGCGAACAACCCCGAGAAGGCCGTCGAGAAGGCCGTCAAGGGCATGCTCCCCAAGAACACCCTGGGCCGTCAGATGCTCTCCAAGCTGAAGGTCTACTCGGGCGACCAGCACCCGCACGCTGCCCAGCAGCCGGTGCCGTTCGAGATCACCCAGGTCGCGCAGTAAGTCCGGCCACCCCCTAAGACTGAAGAGAAGCTGAGGAGCATCGTGGCCGAGACCACCGTTGAGCAGCCGGTCGAAGAGACCGAGACCGAGCTTGTCGACATCGACAGCTACACCACCGAGTCCGAGGTCCCCGTCGAGGGTGAGTACACCTCGGAGTCCCTCGCGTCCCGCTTCGGCGAGCCCCAGCCGGCCGCCGGCCTGGGCCGTCGCAAGAACGCCATCGCCCGCGTCCGGATCGTCCCGGGCACCGGCAAGTGGAAGATCAACGGTCGCACCCTCGAGGACTACTTCCCGAACAAGGTGCACCAGCAGGAAGTCAACGAGCCCTTCAAGGTGCTCGAGCTCGAGGGCCGTTACGACGTCATCGCCCGTATCTCGGGTGGCGGTGTCTCCGGTCAGGCCGGTGCGCTCCGTCTCGGTGTCGCCCGTGCGCTGAACGAGGCCGACGTCGACAACAACCGCGGCCCGCTCAAGAAGGCCGGCTTCCTCAAGCGCGACGACCGTGCGGTCGAGCGCAAGAAGGCCGGTCTGAAGAAGGCCCGCAAGGCCCCGCAGTACAGCAAGCGTTAAGCTTCGCTGCCTGCTCTCACGTACGCCCCGGCGGCACGCCTCAGTGCTGTCGGGGCGTTCGTTTATCACCGTCGGGGGCGTATAACGGCACAAGACCCTCGAAGGCTTGTGTGATCGGATGCCCGTACGCTGCAGCAACAGCTGACGCTTCCTCAGGAGGACAAGTGGGACGACTCTTCGGCACGGACGGCGTGCGCGGCGTCGCCAACGCGGACCTGACGGCGGAGATGGCGCTCGGCCTCTCCGTGGCCGCGGCGCACGTACTGGCCGAGGCGGGCACCTTCGAGGGCCACCGGGCGAAGGCGGTCGTCGGACGGGACCCGCGGGCGTCCGGGGAGTTCCTGGAGGCCGCCGTGGTCGCCGGCCTCGCCAGCGCCGGTGTGGACGTCCTGCGCGTCGGTGTGCTGCCCACTCCCGCGGTGGCGTATCTCACGGGCGCGCTCGGCGCCGACCTGGGCGTCATGCTCTCCGCCAGCCACAACGCCATGCCCGACAACGGCGTCAAGTTCTTCGCCCGCGGCGGCCACAAGCTGGCCGACGAGCTGGAGGACAGGATCGAGGCCGTCTACGACTCCCACCGCCACGGTGAGCCCTGGGAGCGGCCCACCGGCGCGGGTGTCGGGCGGGTGCGGTCGTACGACGAGGGGTTCGACCAGTACGTGGCGCATCTGATCGCCGTACTCCCGAACCGGCTCGACGGGCTGAAGATCGTCCTCGACGAGGCGCACGGCGCCGCGGCGCGGGTCTCGCCGGAGGCGTTCTCCCGGGCCGGTGCCGAGGTGATCACGATCGGCGCCGAGCCGGACGGGCTCAACATCAACGACGGCTGCGGATCGACCCATCTGGGCCTGCTGAAGGCCGCCGTCGTCGAGCACGGCGCCGCGCTCGGCATCGCGCACGACGGTGACGCGGACCGGTGCCTCGCCGTGGACCACACCGGTGCGGAGATCGACGGCGACCAGATCCTGGCCGTGCTCGCGCTGGCGATGCGGGAGCGGGGCGTGCTGCGCGAGGACACCGTTGTCGCGACGGTCATGTCCAATCTGGGCTTCAAGCTGGCGCTGGAGCGGGAGGGGCTGCATCTCCTCCAGACGGCGGTCGGGGACCGGTATGTGCTGGAGGAGATGAAGGAGCACGGCTACGCGCTCGGCGGCGAGCAGTCCGGGCACGTGATCATCCTCGACCACGCGACCACCGGTGACGGCACGCTGACCGGGCTGCTGCTGGCGGCCCGGGTCACCGAGACCGGTCGTACGCTCAAGGACCTCGCGGGGGTGATGGAGCGGCTGCCGCAGGTGCTCATCAATGTGCCCGACGTGGACCGGGCGCGGGTGAGGACCTCTGCGGAGCTGGCGGCTGCCGTTGCCGAGGCCGAGCGGGAACTCGGGTCCACCGGGCGGGTGTTGCTGCGGCCGTCGGGGACGGAGCCGTTGGTGCGGGTGATGGTCGAGGCCGCAGACATCGACCAGGCTCGGTCGGTGGCCGGGCGGCTTGCCGACGCGGTGAAGTCGGCGCTTGGCTAGCACCCGCCTGCTTCACCCCACGGACGTAACATAATGTGCCAAATGGGTCACTGATTGTTTCACTGACGTCGAGGCCGCCATGCGTGGCGTGCCCCCGACGGAAGTGAGAAACAGCATGAAGACAGTCAGCAGAACCCTGAAGCGAATGGCCGTTCCGGCCCTGGCCGTGAGTCTCGCCGTTCCCGCGTTCGCCACCCCGGCCGCGGCCGCGACCCCCGGTTCCACCGCGCTCCGTCTCTTCGGCATGGTGTTGCTCAGCGCACGTTCGGGCGCGGCGAACCATGTCACGGCCAGCACCACCAGCGGTCGTGTGATCTTGACGGACACCACGGGTATCGCCCTGGGGCCCGGTTGCGTTCGGCTGTCCGCCACCAGCGTCGACTGCGGCAGCGTCGCCGGCACCTCCCGGCTCTCGGTCGGGCTGGGTGACCTGGACGACAGCTTCGACGGGACGAGCGTCTCGCTGCCCACCCTCGTCGACGCCGGCACGGGCTCGGACACCGTGGCGACCGGCAGCGGCAACGACACGATCGGCGTGAGCGGCGACGCGCCCGCCGTCGACACGGTGAGCTGTGACGGTGGCACGGCGGACGTGGTGTTCGCCGACCCCGGCGACAGCGTCGCCGCGGACTGCGAATCACGCCACTAGACGCCGCCCGCCTTGGCGGTGCGTTCACGCTGCCTGGCCCAGAGCCACTTCTGGGCCAGGAGCGTGAGCGTGCCCGCGAGAACGATGCCGAGCAGGTTCAGCAGCAGTTGCTCCGTGGAGCCCCAGGCCTGTTGGTACTCGTTGTAGGCGAAGGCCACTGCCGCGTTCGCCGCGGCGGGGACCGTCGTCACCGAGATCGCCACGCCCACCAGGGCGCCCGACTTCGCCGAGGTGAGGGAGAGGGTGCCTGCCGCTCCCGCCAGTACCGCGACCACGAACGAGAACGCGTCGGGGCGGTAGATGAAGTTGGTGTTGGGGCGTACGGCTTCCAGCTGGACCCTGGTGAACAGGCCGGCGCCGTCCATGAAGAAGGTGAAGCCGACCGTCACCAGCATGGCGGCGGCGAAGCCGACGAGCAGGGCGGTCAGCGAGCGCAGGGCGAGCCGCGGATGGCGCTGCACCAGCGCCGTGCATATGCCCGCCAGGGGGCCGAACTCCGGGCCCACGGCCATCGCGCCCACGATCAGGATCGCGTTGTCGAGGACGACACCGCAGGCCGCGATCATCGTGGCGAGGGTGATGAAGGCGACGTAGGTGACGGAGAGAGTGGACTCCTCGTGCGTCGCGTCGGTGAGGTGCTCCCAGAGGACCGCGTCCGCGCCTTCGCCGGGTGCCTCCGCCTCGGCCTTGTCGGCACGCCTGGACAGCGACAGGTCGATGTTCTCGACGGCGATGGATCCGGTGCGGTCGAGCTCCAACGCCCTGAGTCCGCCGATGAGTTCGTCGCCCGCCTCGCGCGCGACGTCGCACATGACGACGTCGCCGGCCGGGTTGCGGGCGGCTCCCGGCACCACGACGAGATGCGTGGTGCCGACGGTCCTCTCGATCAGGCGGACCACGTCGTCCGTCTTGTCGGACGGTGTGATCAGGCGCAGGTGCAGCATGGTTCTTTTTAACAGGCGCGTCTACAGCTTGCGCAGCCGCAGGCGCTGGACCTTGTGGTCCGGGCCCTTGCGGACGACCAGGGTGGCGCGGCCGCGGGTCGGGGCGATGTTCTCCACCAGGTTGGGCTTGTTGATGGTGCGCCACTGGGTGCGGGCGTACTCAAGGGCCTCCTCCTCGGACACCTGCGTGTACTTGCGGAAGTACGAGTGCGGGTCCTGGAAGGCCGTCTGACGCAGTTTCTTGAACCGGTTGAGGTACCAGCGTTCGACGTCCTCGGGGCTGGCGTCGATGTAGACGCTGAAGTCGAAGAAGTCGGCGAGACCGACGCGGGTACGGCCGTCCTTGCCGGGGAGGGCGGGCTGCAGGACGTTCAGGCCCTCCACGATCAGGATGTCCGGGCGGCGGACCGTGAGCCTCTGGTCGGGGACGATGTCGTAGATGAGGTGGGAGTAGACGGGGGCCGTCACCTCGTCCTTGCCCGCCTTGATGTCGGCGACGAAGCGGGTCAGCGCGCGGCGGTCGTACGACTCGGGGAAACCCTTGCGCGACATGAGGCCGCGGGCCTGGAGCTCCTTGGTGGGAAGCAGGAAGCCGTCGGTGGTGACCCGCTCGACGCGCGGGTGCTCGGGCCAGCGGGAGAGCAGCGCCTGGAGGAGGCGGGCGACGGTTGACTTGCCCCCGGCCACGGAGCCGGCGACCCCTATGACGAACGGCGTGCCGGACTGGGAGCCCTGTTCGCCGAGGAAGGTGTTCAGGGCGCCTCTGAGGCCGTCGGTGGCCCCGACGTAGAGGTTGAGGAGACGGGACAGCGGGAGATAGATGTCCCGCACCTCGTCGAGGTCGATGACGTCACCGAGGCCACGCAGCTTCTCGACCTCGTCGGCGGTGAGGGGGAGCGGCGTCTTCTCACGCAGCGCGCTCCACTCGGATCGGGTGAGGTCGACGTAGGGAGTCGCCTCCGGCCTGGGCCGGTGGGCGCTCCGGGGCATCGAGGAGACCGGAGAGATCACAGTCCATTGTTAACGGAGTTTGAACGGGGTGGGGGGTGGGGTGGGTCACGTGAAGCGCCTGCCGAACCTACGCGAACCTCTAAAATGGGACTGTGTTCCGGGGTACGAGACGGGGTCTTGTGGCCCTGACGGCGCTCGCGGGCACCCTGCTCGCCGTACTCGTCGGGGTGGGCTTCGGGGTGCTCTTCTGGTCGACCAGCGACATGCGGCAGGCCAACCTGGCGGAGCGGCACGCCGTCGCCGCCCAGGACCAGGCCCGGCTGGTCGATCTGCTGGTGATCGACGAGGAGACGTACCAGCGGGGCTACGTCATCGCGCGGCAGCCCGAGTTCCTCGGGCCGTGGAAGATCGTCCAGGGGCATTTCTCCGCGCAGGCGCAGAAGCTCGTGAACATCAGCACCTCTCCCGCCCAGCGGAAGCGGGCACAGGGGATCATGCGGGCCGGTGAGGCCTACATCCGCGACTATTCGATCCCCGTGGTCCGGCTGGCGCAGCGCGGCGACCCGAGGGCGACCAGTCCGTCGGTGACGCTGGACGGCAAGCACCGCGTCGACGCGATACGGGGCCTGTTCGACACCTATACGACGACCGAGAGCGCCACCGTCGCGGCGCGGGAGGCCACCACCGACGCCGACGCCCAGCACGCGGCCGTCGCGGGGGCGGTCGGCGTCGGCGCGTCGGTGCTGCTCATCGCCGCCTACTCCGGCTACGTCACCCGGGTGATCGTCCTGCCGGTGCGCCGGGCCGCCCGGCTGGCCGGCCGGCTCGCCGAGGGCGACCTCACCGCGCGCATGCCGCTCACCGGCGCGCGGGAGATCGGCCAGCTGGAGACCTCCTTCAACAGCATGGCCGGATCCCTGCAGCACAGCATCGGGCAGGCACAGGAGGCCCATCGCCGGCTGAGGCTGCTGTACGACGCGAGCATGGCCGTCGGCACCACCCTCGACGTGGCGCGCACGGCCCGGGAGCTGGTCGGGGTGGCCGTGCCGCGGTTCGCCGACTTCGCCACCGTCGACCTCGCGGTGTCCGTCCTGCAGGGCGGGGAACCGGCGTCGGCCGGCGCCACCCGGCTGCGGCGCGTGGCCAGGGACGGCGTCCGTGACGACGTACCGCTGGATCCCGTCGGCGTCGTGATCCGGCCGGCGCTGCCCGTGCCGGCGGGGCCGGGCACCGGCTCGGGGGCGCTGTTCGTGCACGACCTGCGGGCTTCCACGGGCTGGCAGGACCGCAGCCCGGAGGAGGCGGGCAGGCTCCTCGACTACGGCATGAACTCGCTGATCATCGCTCCGCTGGTCGAGCAGGGCGTCCTGATGGGCATCGTCTCTTTCTGGCGCGGGCACGCCTCCCAGCCCTTCGAGAAGGAGGACGTCGCCGACGCGGAGGAGCTGGCCCTGAAGGCCGCCGTCGCCATCGACAACGCCCGCCGCTACACCCGCGAGCGCGAGACCGCGCTGACCCTGCAGCGCAGCCTGCTGCCGCAGCGGCTGCCCGAGCAGCCGGCCGTGGAGGTCGCCTACCGCTACCTCCCCGCGAGCACCCGGGCCGGGGTCGGCGGTGACTGGCTCGACGTCATCCCGCTGTCCGGGGCGCGGGTCGCCCTGGTGGTCGGCGACGTCGTCGGCCACGGCATCCACGCCTCCGCCACCATGGGCCGCCTGCGCACGGCGGTACGCACCCTGGCCGACGTCGACCTGCCCCCGGACGAACTGCTCACACAGCTGGACGACCTTGTGATGCATCTTCCTGGGGCGGGGGAGGAGACGGAGGCCGGGGTGCCGGGGGGTGCGGGGGCCGTCGAACCGGGCGTGTCAGCAGGGCAGTCGGGTGCGGGCGTGGGGGAGCCGGGCGGAATGGCGGGACGGCTGGATGCGGCTGCCGAAGAGTTGGGGGCGACCTGTCTCTACGCGGTCTACGACCCCATCTCCCGTCGCTGCACGCTCGCCGACGCCGGCCATCCGCTGCCCTTCGTGATCGCTCCGGACGGTACGGTGACGGCTGTCACCGGGCACACCGGCCCCCCGCTCGGCGTGGGAGGACTGCCCTTCGAGACCACCGAACTGGAACTGGTCCCGGGCAGCACGCTGGCGCTGTACAGCGACGGCCTGGTGCACTCCCGGTACCTCGACGTCGACCAGGGACAGGACCGGCTGCGCGCGGCGCTGGCCTCGGCCGCCGGTTCCGCTGACTCGCTGGACGACGCCTGCGGTGCCGTCGTCGACAGCCTGCTCACCGGTCCACCCGCCGACGACGTCGCCCTGCTGCTGGCCCGGACGCGTGCGTTCTCCACCGAGCAGGTCGTCACGTGGGACATCCCCGCGGACCCGGAGCAGGTTGCCCGCGCCCGCACCCTGACCACCCGGCAGCTGGAGGCCTGGCAGCTGGAGGAGGCGTCCTTCGTCACCGAACTCGTCGTCAGCGAGCTGGTGACGAACGCCATCCGCTACGGGACCCCGCCGATCCAGCTCCGTCTCATCCGCACGATGTCGATCAGCGGCTCCGCTGCGGGCGCCCTCGTCTGCGAGGTCTCGGACGGCAGCAACACCGCACCCCACATGCGCCGGGCCCGCGTCTTCGACGAGGGCGGCCGCGGCCTGCTCCTGGTCGCCCAACTGACCCAGCGCTGGGGCACCCGGCACGGTACGACCGGGAAGACGATCTGGTGCGAGCAGATGTTGCCGACGCCGGGTGGGCTGGGCCGGTGGGAGTGACACCCCCGAACCGACCGCGAAGCAGGACCGGCTGTCAAACTTCTCGCCTTCGTGCTGCTGGGCGTGGATGTCGTACGGCGTTCGGTGGTCGTCGATGAGCCGCCCGAAAGTCTCCAGTTGCCTGATTCCCGTGTCGTCCATTTGGTGGGGAAGCGTGTGCTATTGGTGTGGGCGAGGTGAAGTTGGCCGGTTTCCGCTCCACCTTGGAATTTCCGATTTCGGGCACGCTGAGCCGTGTTCCGGCGGCCCCCGCCGCCTAGGCTGCCGCCCATGTGCGGAATCGTGGGATACGTGGGGTCGCAGTCGGCGCTCGATGTCGTGATGGCCGGACTGAAGCGGCTGGAGTACCGGGGTTACGACTCGGCGGGCGTCGCCGTTCTGGCGGATGGCGGGCTGGCGGCCGTGAAGAAGGCCGGGAAGCTGGTGAACCTGGAGAAGGAGCTGGTGGAACGGCCGCTGCCGACGGGCTCGACGGGGATCGGGCATACGCGGTGGGCCACGCATGGGGGGCCTACGGATGCCAATGCGCATCCGCATCTGGACAACGCGGGGCGGGTCGCCGTCGTCCACAACGGGATCATCGAGAACTTCGCCCTGCTGCGGGCCGAGTTGGCGGAGCGGGGCCATGACCTCGCCTCCGAGACGGACACCGAGGTGGTCGCGCATCTGCTCGCCGAGGAGTTCTCGGCGTGCGCGGATCTCGCGGAGGCGATGCGGCTGGTGTGCCGACGGCTGCAGGGTGCTTTCACCCTGGTCGCGGTGCATGCGGACGAGCCGGACGTGGTGGTCGGCGCGCGGCGGAACTCACCGCTCGTGGTGGGTGTGGGGGACGGCGAGGCGTTCCTGGCTTCCGATGTCGCCGCGTTCATCGACCACACACGGTCGGCGGTCGAGCTGGGGCAGGACCAGGTCGTCGAGCTGCGGCGCGACGGGGTCACGGTGACGGGGTTCGACGGCCGCCCGGCCGACGTGCGCTCGTACCACGTCGACTGGGACGCCTCTGCGGCGGAGAAGGGGGGCTATGACTACTTCATGCTCAAGGAGATCGCCGAGCAGCCCAAGGCGGTCGCCGACACGTTGCTGGGGCGCATCGACGCGGGTGGTTCGCTGACGCTGGACGAGGTCAGGATCAGCGCCGCCGAGCTGCGGGAAGTCGACAAGGTCGTGATCGTGGCGTGCGGCACGGCTTTTCATGCCGGGCTCATCGCCAAGTACGCCATCGAGCACTGGACGCGGATTCCGTGCGAGGTGGAACTCGCGAGTGAGTTCCGGTACCGGGATCCGATCCTGGGCAAGCGGTCGCTCGTGATCGCGATCTCGCAGTCCGGCGAGACCATGGACACGCTGATGGCGCTGCGGCATGCGCGGGAGCAGGGCTCCAAGGTGCTGGCCATCTGCAACACCAACGGGTCGACGATTCCTCGGGAATCGGATGCGGTGCTGTACACGCATGCGGGGCCGGAGGTGGCCGTTGCCTCGACCAAGGCGTTTTTGACGCAGTTGGTGGCCTGTTATCTGGTCGCTCTGTATCTGGGGCAGGTGCGGGGCACCAAGTGGGGTGACGAGATCGGGGCCGTCATCCGGGACCTGTCTCAGATCTCGTGTGAGGTCGAGCGGGTGCTGGAGACCATGGAGCCGGTACGGGAGCTTGCGCGGTCGCTCGCCGACAAGAACACGGTGCTGTTCCTGGGGCGGCATGTGGGGTATCCGGTGGCGCTGGAGGGGGCTCTGAAGCTGAAGGAACTCGCCTACATGCATGCCGAGGGGTTTGCGGCGGGGGAGTTGAAGCACGGACCGATCGCGTTGATCGAGCCCGATCTGCCGGTGGTTGTCGTCGTGCCGTCGCCTCGGGGGCGGTCCGTCCTCCACGACAAGATCGTGTCCAACATCCAGGAGATCCGGGCACGGGGTGCGCGGACGATCGTGATCGCGGAGGAGGGGGACGAGGCGGTGGTGCCGTACGCCGACCATCTCGTACGGATCCCTGCGACACCGACGTTGTTGCAGCCGCTGGTGGCCACGGTGCCGTTGCAGGTGTTCGCGTGCGAGTTGGCGACGGCTCGCGGCAACGAGGTGGATCAGCCGCGGAACCTCGCGAAGTCAGTGACGGTGGAGTGAGCCGGCTTCTGCCTTCAGGGAGTCGAGGAAGGCGGAGAAGGCTCCGGTTGGGAAGGTGAGGGTTGCCCTGGCCGGGGCTTTTGAGTCGCGGACGGCTGCGTGGGTGGGGGAGTTGGCGATCTCCACGCACTCGTTGCCGTCGCCAGGGCCCGAGTGGGACGACTTCCGCCAGTTGTCCATGGGATACCTCACAGCTCTTTCGCCAACTTGTGGATGACTTCGCGAGATCGTTCGGGTTCGAGTGAATCGGACTCCACTTTACGGAAGCTTGTTCGGTAGGTGTTGAGCTGAGCCTCGGAGTCAATGAAGGCTGAGCCGTGTAGCGCGTCGCGGAGCACTGTGTCCAGCTTCGGCAAGGGGCCGCCCACGTACGTCATCGTGCTGGAGGCGCTGGCGAAGCCGTCCAGGTCAAAGGGGATGACGCGCAAGGTGATGTGGTCTGCTTCAGATAGTTCAAGGAGCCGGGCGAGTTGAGCCCTTGAGGTGGTGCGGTCGCTGACCCTGATCCGAAGTGCCGCCTCATGGATCACCGCTTCGTACGGGATGGTGATCCTCTGGCGCGCCTTTCGGTGCTGGATGCGCAACTCAAGTTCGTCGCGGGTCAGTTCTGGCAGCCGGGACGAGAAAACGGCACGGGCGTAGTCCTCCGTCTGTAGCAGGCCGGGCACATGCAAGATGGCCACGTGGCGTTGATACAGGGCGTGATGCTCCAGCTCGGACAGGTCCAGGAATGATGTGGGCAGCAGGCCCCGGTACTCCTCCCACCAGCCGCGCGTTCGGTCGGTGGCCATCGCGACCAGAGCGTTGATGAACTCCTGGTCTGTGCAGGCGTAGTGGGATGCGAGGCGGCGTAGTCGTTGTTCGCTCACGCCCGCGAGCCCGGATTCGATCTGGCTCATCTGGACCCGGTTCACGCCAAGCAGTGCTGCAGCCTCGATGGCGGTGAGTCCTGCCCCCTCGCGGAGCCTGCGCAGCTCGACTCCTAGGCGCATCTGACGCGCAGTTGGTTCGCGCCTCAGGACCATCAACTGCTCCTTGCTTCAACATGCCCGCCGATGCGGCTCGTTCGGGTCAGATTACGCGATCGACTTGCCCCGTATTACGTGAAAGCCCTACCGTCGGTGACGCGACGCACACTCTGCGGAAGTGCACCGCTCCGTCCTGCCACGACGGCTGCGGCAATGCCACCGCCAAATCCCCATCACGGAACCGGAGTTGCCGCATGCTCAAAAACGAACCGAACGAATCGTGGGAGTACTCCCTGTACATCCCGAACGACCCCCGCGCCGTCACGGTCTGCCGCCGAACCCTGCGGCTGATCCTCACCATGCACGGCCTGATCCGCGTCGTGGACACGGCCGAGCTGCTGGCGAGCGAGCTGGTCTCCGACGCCGTATGCCACACCAAGGGGCCCGCGGCCCTACGCGTGCGCTGGTCGGCCAATGTGCTGCGGATCGGGGCGTGGGACGCCGACCCCGAACCTCCCGGGCCCCCAAGGGATTTGGCGCAGCTCACCGATGCGGAGGAAGGGCGTGGGCTCGCTCTGGTGCGCGCCTGTGCCGACCTGTGGGGGTGGCAGCCCCTGGCCAGGAACGGCAACCGGGGCAAGTACGTCTGGTTCGAGCTGGCCTCGGCGGCGTGAACCTTTCCCCGCCGCTCGAATGGGTGAACGCATCCCGATCGCCCGGACAAACCATCCCTTGATCCACCTAGGTTGCGCACATGGTCACATCAGCTCACGAGGGCATGCACCGCATCTTCCAGGAGCGGCCCGAGATCCTGGCTCCCGTGTTCGGGGTGCTGGGTGTCCCGTTGTCCGCGAAGGCGACCGTGGACGCTGTCACGACGGACGTGACGGAGACCCGGCCGTTGGAGCGGCGCGTGGACACCGTGCTGCGTGTCGGACCGTCCGATGGCGAGGATTTCCTGCTTGCCGTTGAGGCGCAGTCGAAGAAAGTGGCGGGCAAGGAGGCTAGTTGGGGGTACTACATCGCCTACCTCCAGGCGAAGTACAGGCTGCCCGTGTTGCTCCTCGTGGTCTGTCAGGACAAGGCCACGGCCAAGTGGGCGTCCGGTCCCTTCGACTGTGGCGCGCGTGGTTGGACGGCTCAGCGGACGTATCCACTGGTCGCCGGGCCGGACAATCTGCCGGTCATCACTGACGTCAGGAGCGTGGCGAAGAACCTCGCGCTCGCCGCGCTGTCAGCCCTGGCGCACGCCCGCAGCGCCGAGTGCGGCGCCATACTGGAGGCAATCGGCAGCGCCCTCCAAGAACTCCAGGAAACGGATCCGGACACCGCCGGGTACTTCTTCGAGTTCCTGGAAATCAATCTGGGGGACACCCCAGCCGGAGAGGAATGGAAGGGAATCATGTCGTTCGTCAGCTACTTCCCCGGCCGGGGGACGGTCCGCGAAACCGCCTACCTGGAAGGCAAGGCAGAAGGCGAGGTCAGAGGCGAGGCCAAGGCGGTCCTGGCTGTCTTGGAGGAGCGCGAAATCTCCGTCTCCGCTGATGTCCGTGAACGCATCACCACCTGCACAGACCTTGACCGCATCGACGGCTGGATCCGCAGGGCCCTTACGGTGGAGCACGCGGAGGACCTGTTCGACGAGGGCCCGAAGGTTCCTGGTACCAGTCCTGAACAGGCGTGAGCGTTGACAGACCTGCAAGACGATCAGCAGAGCCTGAGCCCGGAGCTGCAAGAGGAAGTCTCAGGCGTTTCCATGTCGCTCGTGGCGGCCATGGCCAGTGGGCTCTCACCCGAGAAGGCCATGGCCGAGCTCCACGGAAGGTTCAAGGAGATCCTCAAGCGGGAGGGGCTGTCTCCCTGGGAGATCGCGTATCTGCGGGGCAAGATCGAGAAGTGGCCGCCGGGATACGCCGAGGAGTGGGCCTCCGGGTACGCCGAAGGCAGAGCTGCAGCCAGGGCAGAGGTGATCCTGTCCGCGTTGGAAGCACGAGGCGTCGCCGTTACGGTCAATGTGCGCGAGCGCATCACCTCGTGCACTGACCTCGATACGCTCGCCCTCTGGTGTGACCGCTCCCTGACGATCACGACGGCCGAGGACCTGTTCCGCGAGGGCGCGGAGGCCCCTCAGGAATAGGCTGCCCGGATGAGCATCATCGGCGTCGGTATCGACGTAGCCGAGATCGATCGGTTCCAGGCGGCGCTGAAGCGTACGCCGGGTATGGCCGAACGGCTGTTTCTGGAGCGCGAGTTGCTGCTGCCGAGTGGGGAACGGCGGGGGATTGCCTCGCTTGCCGCCCGGTTCGCCGCCAAGGAGGCCCTCGCCAAGGCGCTCGGTGCGCCGTCCGGGCTGCTCTGGACGGATGCCGAGGTGTTCGTCGAGGGCAGCGGGCAGCCCAGGCTCCGGGTCAAGGGGACGGTTGCGGCTCGGGCGGCGGAGCTCGGGGTGCGGTCCTGGCATGTGTCGCTGAGCCATGACGCCGGGGTGGCGTCGGCGGTGGTGATCGCCGAAGGGTGACGACCCGGCCCACGTGCGGGCGCGCGTCCTTCCGGGGCAGACTCGACCCCATGCGTACTGCGTACAGCGTGGAGACGGTAAGGGCAGCGGAGCGGGAGCTCATGGCGCGGCTTCCCGAGGGGGCGTTGATGCAGCGGGCGGCTGCCGGGCTCGCCGCCGCCTGTGCCGATCTGATCGGGCGCGTCTACGGCAGCCGGGTCGTGCTGCTCGTCGGGAGCGGGGACAACGGGGGCGATGCGCTGTATGCCGGCGCGCGGCTGGCCCGGCGGGGGGCGGCCGTGGCGGCTGTGCTGCTCGCGCCAGAGCGGGTCCACCCCGGGGGACTTGCCGCCCTGTTGCGCGCCGGAGGGCGGATCGCGGGCAGCGGGACGGGCGCCGGGGCTGCTGCCTCCGCCGGGGTCGGTGCCGTCGAAGAGGCGATTCTCCGGGCTGATCTTGTCGTCGACGGGATCGTCGGGATCGGGGGGACGGGTGGACTCCGGCCCGACGCCGCGCGGTTGGCCGCGTGTGTCGGCGAGTCCGGTGCCGCCGTCGTCGCCGTCGATCTGCCCAGTGGCGTCGACGCCGACACGGGAGAGGTGCGCGGTGCCGCCGTTCGGGCCGATCTCACCGTCACCTTCGGGACGCACAAGCCGGGGCTGCTGATCGATCCCGCGCGGGAGTACGCCGGGTCGGTGCGGCTCGTGGACATCGGGCTGGGGGACGTACTTCCTGCTGAGGCCGAGTTGGAGGCCCTGCAGCATGTGGACGTGGCGCGGCTGCTGCCCGTGCCGGGTGCCGAGAGCGACAAGTACCGGCGGGGCGTGGTGGGGATCGCGGCCGGGTCCGCGCGCTATCCCGGGGCCGCCGTCCTCGCCGTGTCCGGAGCGCTCAGGGGCGGCGCCGGAGCCGTGCGGTACGTCGGGCCCGCCGGGGACGCCGTGGTCTCGCGGTTCCCGGAGACGCTCGTATCGGATCAGGGGCCCGCGAAGGCCGGGCGGGTGCAGGCGTGGGTGGTCGGGCCCGGTGCGGGGGACGACGCCTCGACCGTGGCCGAGGTGCTGGAGGCGGACGTGCCCGTGCTCGTCGACGCGGACGGGCTGCGGCTCGCCGACCGGGATGCCGTACGGGCCCGTACCGCGCCGACGTTGATGACTCCGCACGCCGGGGAGGCCGCCGCGCTGCTCGGTGTGGCGCGGGAGGAGGTCGAGGGGGCGCGCTTGGCCTCGGCGCGCGAGCTTGCTTCGCGGTACGGCGCGACCGTGCTGCTCAAGGGGTCGACCACGCTCGTCGCCGATGCGGCGGGCGGGGTCGTGCGGGTCAACGCGACCGGGACGCCGTGGCTCGCCACCGCCGGGAGCGGGGATGTGCTGTCGGGGCTCGCCGGGTCGTTGCTGGCGTCCGGGCTCTCCGCACTGGACGCGGGGAGTGCGGCGGCGTATCTGCACGGGCTGGCCGGGCGGTTCGCGGCCGACGGGGCTCCGGCGGGGGCGCACGACGTGGCCGAGGCGATCCCGGGGGCGTGGCGGGACGTGCGGGACTGACCGGCCCTCTCGGCAGGTGTGGGCCGTACCTCGCGGTGCGCCTACCGGAGGTCCTGCACCACGCTCAGGATGTTCCCCTCGCTGTCCTTGAACCAGGCGCCGCGCATGCCCGCGCCCTCCGCCACACCGTCCACCGTCTTCAGGCCCGGGAGGTCGTACTCCTCGAAGGTCACGCCGTGGCCGCGCAGTTCCGTCATCTCCGCGTCGAGGTCGTCGACGGTCCAGCCGGCCAGGGTGTGGGCGGCCTGGCCGCCGCTCGGTGTCGTGTAGAGGATGAACCGGGCACCGCCGGACTCGAAGAGCGCGGTGTCCTGCCGGTCGTCGATGAGCTTGAGGCCGAGCGTGTCGCCGTAGAAGTGCTTGGCCCTTTCGAGGTCGGTCGCCGGGATGACGGCGTTGAGTGGTGTGTCTGCCAGCATCTCCACCACCTCCGTTTCTCAGGGTAGGCCGGGGGGTGCGAGCCGTCGCCCCGGGCGGCGCTCGTCGGAAAGGGTGACCTCGCCGCGCGCCGCTCCCGGCCTGTCGGCCCCGCACGTTTCTCTTATTGCATGATCAGTAGACATATTGCGCATATCGGGTGCCGGGGTGCCGCGGTCGTGCTCGCCGCCGTCACCGTCCTCCCCGTCGGCGCCGCCTCGGCCACCCCCGTGCCTCCCGCCTCCGGGTCCGAGGTCGAGGCCGGGTTCGTGCGCACCGGAGCCGAGCACGCACCGGTCGAGGACGCCGCCGCGAAGGCGAAGTGCAGCAGGAGGACCGGGCCCTATCAGCGGGCGGTCGAGAAGTGGCTGAAGCTGAAGGTGGACGGGAAGCAGTCGGCGGCCGACTGCCGGGCCATCCGGAAGTTCCAGGTGAAGCACAAGATCAAGGCGAACGGGTTCGCCGGGGCCGCCACCTGGGCCACCATGCAGCTCGTTTCCGCGAAGAAGCATCCGAATGCCCGCAAGAAGTGCCCCGAGCGGAGGTATCGCGTCGCGTGTGTCGATCTCAACCGGCAGCTGACCTGGGTGCAGAAGGGGAGAAAGGTGATCTACGGGCCCGTCCCCATGCGCAGCGGGCGGGCCGGGCACCGCACCCGGACCGGCTGGCACAGGATCTACTGGAAGCACAGGAACCACTGGTCGACGATCTACAACGCGCCCATGCCCTATGCCCAGTTCTTCAGCGGCGGCCAGGCGTTCCACGCCGTCTACGGCAGCATTTACACCACCGTCGGCTCGTGGGGGTGCATCAATCTGCGCCTGCACGACGCCCGGAAGCTGTGGCACGTGCTGAAGAAGGGCGACCGTGTGTATGTGTGGGGACACCGGCCCGGGAAGTAGGCGCCCCCGTGGGGGGCCGGTGCCCCCGGGGGTGTCGGACCCCTCTGAGACACTGGGGGCGCCATGACTGAGACAGCACCTGCCCCGACCGCGCCCCTGCGGGCCCGCGCCGAGATCGACCTGGCCGCCCTGCGCGCCAATGTGCGGACCCTGCGCGCCCTCGCGCCGGGCGCTGCCCTCATGGCCGTGGTCAAGTCCGACGCGTACGGCCACGGGGCCGTGCCGTGCGCCCGGGCCGCCGTCGAGGCGGGGGCCGCATGGCTGGGGACCGCCACGCCCGAGGAGGCGCTCGCGCTGCGGGCCGCCGGGCTGCCCGGACGCATCATGTGCTGGCTGTGGACGCCGGGCGGGCCCTGGCGGGAGGCGATCGAGGCCGACATCGACGTGTCGGTGAGCGGGATGTGGGCGCTGGCGGAGGTCACCGCGGCCGCCCGGGTGGCGGGCATTCCCGCGCGCGTGCAGCTCAAGGCCGACACCGGGCTGGGGCGGGGCGGCTGTCAGCCGGGGGAGGACTGGGCCGAACTGGTCGCGGCCGCCCTGCGCGCCGAGGCCGAAGGGACCGTCCGCATCACCGGCCTCTGGTCGCACTTCGCGTGCGCCGACGAACCCGGGCACCCCTCCATCGCCCTCCAGCTCACCCGCTTCCGGGAGATGCTCGCGTACGCCGAGGGCCGGGGCGTACGCCCCGAGGTCCGGCACATCGCCAACTCGCCCGCCACGCTCACCCTGCCCGAGGCCCACTTCGACCTCGTACGGACCGGCATCGCCCTCTACGGCATCTCGCCCAGCCCCGAGATGGGCGGCCCCGCCGACTTCGGGCTGCGTCCGGTGATGACACTGTCGGCGTCCATCGCGCTCGTGAAGCACGTTCCGGGGGGTCACGGCGTCAGTTACGGGCATCACTACATCACCCCCGGCGCGACCACCCTCGGACTCGTGCCCGTCGGGTACGCCGACGGCGTTCCGCGGCATGCCTCCGGAACCGGTCCGGTGCTGGTCGGGGGCAAGTGGCGGACCGTCGCGGGGCGGGTCGCGATGGACCAGTTCGTCGTCGACCTCGGCGGGGACGAGCCCGAGGCCGGTACCGAAGCGGTGCTGTTCGGACCCGGCGACCGCGGCGAGCCCACCGCCGAGGACTGGGCGCAGGCCGCGGGCACCATCGCTTACGAGATCGTCACGCGGATCGGAACGCGCGTTCCGCGCGTCTACGTGAATGAGCAACAAAGCGGGTAACCGCACAGAGGCCCGACAGTCCACGGACCGGCAGAAGTGCAGCACCCGTAAGCCGAACAACATCGGGCAGTCGATCAGCAGCGGTATCGAACAGGCAACACGAGTAACGCAAGCAACACCTGCATCACACGACCCAGCGAACAGCAGTAGTGATCCGGCGAAGAGGAGCAGTACGTGAGCGAGAGCAGTGCGGAGGCCGTCGCAGCCGTCGTCTCCGCCACGGGGGCGGCCGGGAACTGGCGCAGGGCGACCGGCATCGCGGGCGCCGCGATAGGCGTGGTCGCCGCGGGCGCGGCGGCCGGCGTCGCCATCGAGCGGCTCACCGTCGGCCGCGGGATGAGGATGAAGGCGCGGCTCGCGCTGGACTCGACGGGACCGTACGGGGCGTTGCGCGGCACGCCCGGCAGAGCGACGGCCGACGACGGCACCGAGCTGTACTACGAGGTCGACGACGTCGACCCCGACGCCGTGCCCGCGCTCGGCCCGCGCCGCCGGCGGCTGTTCGGGCGGAAGGCGCCCGCTCCCGTCACCGTCGTCTTCAGCCACGGCTACTGCCTCAGCCAGGACTCCTGGCACTTCCAGCGCGCGGCCCTGCGCGGCGTCGTACGGACCGTGCACTGGGACCAGCGCAGCCACGGCAGGTCCGGGCGGGGCGTGCAGCAGGTGCAGGACGGCGTGCCGGTCAGCATCGACCAGCTGGGGCGCGATCTGAAGGCCGTCATCGACGCCGCCGCGCCGGACGGGCCGATCGTGCTCGTCGGACACTCCATGGGCGGGATGACGGTGATGGCGCTGGCCGACCAGTATCCCGAGCTGATCCGCGACCGGGTGGTCGCCGTCGCCTTCGTCGGTACGTCGTCCGGGCGGCTCGGTGAGGTCAACTTCGGGCTTCCGGTCGCCGGTGTCAACGCGGTGCGCCGGGTGCTCCCCGGAGTGCTGAAGGCCCTGGGGCAGCAGGCGGCGCTGGTGGAGAAGGGGCGGCGGGCCACCGCCGACCTGTTCGCCGGGATCATCAAGCGGTACTCGTTCGCGTCGCGGGACGTGGACCCGGCCGTCGCGCGGTTCGCCGAGCGGATGATCGAGGGCACGCCGATCGACGTGGTCGCCGAGTTCTACCCGGCGTTCACGGAGCACGACAAGACCGAGGCGCTGGTGCACTTCGCGGACCTCCCGGTGCTGGTGCTGGCCGGGATCGGCGATCTCGTCACCCCCAGCGAGCACAGCGAGGCGATCGCAGACCTGCTGCCGGACGCCGAACTGGTGCTGGTCCCGGACGCCGGTCACCTGGTGATGCTGGAACACCCGGAAGTGGTCACCGACCGGCTGGCCGACCTGCTCACCCGTGCGGGTGCCGTGCCGGCAGGGGCTACCGTGGGTGGCTATGGAAGCACCAGCAGCACCGCACAACCCGGCTGAGACCGAGGCCTCCGTGTCCTCCTCCGTGCCTTGTGCGGAGATCACCGTCACGTCCCCCGAGCAGATGCGGGACCTGGGCCGCGGCCTCGCCAAGCTGCTGCGCGCCGGCGACCTCGTGATGCTCGACGGGGAGCTCGGCGCGGGCAAGACGACGCTCACCCGCGGGCTCGGCGAAGGGCTCGGCGTCCGGGGCGCGGTCACCTCGCCGACCTTCGTGATCGCCCGCGTGCATCCCTCGCTGGGCGACGGTCCGCCGCTCGTGCACGTCGACGCGTACCGCCTGGGCGGCGGGCTCGACGAGATGGAGGACCTCGACCTCGACGTCTCGCTGTCCGACTCGGTGATCGTCGTGGAGTGGGGCGAGGGCAAGGTCGAGGAGCTGACGGACGACCGGCTGCACGTCGCCATCCACCGCGCCGTCGGGGACACCACGGACGAGGTGCGGCACATGACCGTGACCGGGCTCGGGGAGCGGTGGTCGACGGTGGACCTGAGCGTGCTGTCCGCCTGACGGCCGCACGGCCGACGCACGATTCCGTGAACGTTCCGACAAGACGTCGGCAAGATATTGCATTCGGCGTCTTGTGCGTGGTCACATGGTATCCAGTTCGTAGTTAGGTCTACCTAACTATGCCCGCCCCCGGGTCCTCAGGAGGCGTCCATGCCGGCCACCGAGAGCAACGCGCAGCAGCAGAACCCGTACGCAGTCGTAGCCGGTGTGTCCATGCGCGAACTGCTGGCGTCGTGTGCCGCGGCGGACGCGGTCTCGACCCCGCCGCGGCTGCCGGACCCCGAGGTGTCCCGGCCCTCGGCCCGGCAACGGGAAGCCGCCTAGGCGACCGGGAGACCGGTCAGGGGATCACGGCGATCTGCGCGCCGATCGTCGCGAACTCCCACAGCGCGGCGCCGTCCTTGCGGGACTCCCGGATGCCCCCCGTGCGCATCGACGGGTCGGGTGCCGCCGTCGAAGTGCGGACCGCGGCGCTGAAGCCGACGGCCACGCCGTCCACGCTGGTGAAACGCACGACGTGCTCGATGGCGGTCCCGTCGGTGCCGACGGCGGAGTTCGAGCGGGACGTGACCCCGTAGACGCCGGGCGCCGGGTCGACGTTGCCCGGGGCGACCGCGAAGCTGCGCATCACCTGGTTGCGCGCGTCGACCAGCCAGACGCGGTCGGCGCCCACCGAGTAGACGACGCGTTCCCCCGCGCCGGACGCGGCGGGCGGCAGGCCGGGGTTCCGCTGGGCCCCGGGCGCTCCCGGGACGGCCGCCGTGGGTGAGGCGCTCGCCTGCGGCTTGCCGAAGCCGGCCGGGGCGGTCGTGGAGGCCCGGAAGCCGAGGAAGCCGACGGCGGCCAGGGCGGCCACGGTGAGCCCGAAGACGAATCCGGAGCTGCTCCTTGCCACGGTGCCCACCTGCCCCATTCGTCTCGTACGTCCTGCTTTTCGGCGACCGTAGCAGTCCGCGCACGCCTGACCGGGGCGGCGATGCCCGAGGTGGGGGCCCGTGTCGGACGCCCGCCTGCTCCGCGACGTCCGGCATGCACGCCCTTGCCGCCCCACGGGCGTGGGGGACCCCCAGCCGCGCTGCCGAACCGCCCACGCGGCTCCTCTCCGCCGAGTGCGCTCCGGCGCGTTGCGATCGCACGCTCCCTCACGCTCGGACAACCTCTCGCGGGGACCCATGACGCCGCGGGCCCGCCCTCCGCTCGGACGACGGGGCGTCCGAGACGGGCCCCGGGAGCCGTAGGCTGTTTGCGTGCTCTTGCTCGCTCTGGATACCGCAACCCCAGCCGTGACCGTCGCCCTGCACGACGGCACGGACGTCATCGCCTCGTCGAGCCAGGTGGACGCACGCCGGCACGGTGAGCTGCTGCTGCCGGCCGTCGACCGCGTGCTCACCGAGGCCGGGCTCAGGCTCGACGCCGTCACCGGCATCGTCGTGGGCATCGGTCCCGGCCCCTACACCGGGCTGCGCGTCGGCCTGATGACCGCGGACACCTTCGGGCTCGCGCTCGGAGTCCCCGTGCACGGCGTGTGCACGCTCGACGGTCTGGCGTACGCGGCCGACATCGAGAAGGGCCCCTTCGTCGTGGCGACCGACGCCCGGCGCAAGGAGGTCTACTGGGCGACCTACGCCGACTCCCGCACCCGGCTGACCGACCCCGCCGTCGACCGGCCCGCCGACATCGCGGACCGGGTGGCGGGACTGCCCGCCGTCGGCGCGGGCGCGCTGCTGTACCCGGAGACCTTCCCGAACGCGCACGAGCCGGAGCATGTGTCGGCCGCCGCGCTCGCGGGTCTGGCCGCCGAGAGACTGGCCAAGGGCGAGGAACTGCCCGAGCCCCGGCCGCTGTATCTGCGCCGCCCGGACGCCCAGGTCCCCAAGAACTACAAGGTGGTCACCCCCAAGTGACCGAACCCGTGACCTCTCGACTGCGCGAGATGCGCTGGTGGGACATCGACCGCGTGCTCGGACTGGAGAAGGACCTCTTCCCCGAGGACGCCTGGTCCCGCGGCATGTTCTGGTCCGAACTGGCCCATGCCCGCGGGCCCGAGGCGACCCGCCGCTATGTCGTCGCCGAGGACGACGAGGGGCAGATCGTCGGGTACGCGGGCCTGGCCGCCTCCGGAGACCTCGCCGACATCCAGACCATCGCCGTCGTCCGCGGCCAGTGGGGCACCGGCCTCGGCGGGCGGCTCCTCACCGAGCTGCTGCGGGCCGCCACCGCCTTCGAGTGCGCCGAAGTGATGCTGGAGTGCCGGATCGACAACATCCGCGCCCAGAAGCTCTACGAGCGCTTCGGCTTCGAGGCCATCGGTTTCCGGCGCGGCTACTACCAGCCGGGCAATGTGGACGCCCTCGTGATGCGCCTGACCACGCAACCCGACAGCGGCTCCGCCGCGGGCTCAACCTCCGAACAAGGAACCGAGATTCATGGCTGACGAACCCCTGGTCCTGGGGATCGAGACCTCCTGCGACGAGACCGGCGTCGGAATCGTCCGCGGCACCACCCTGCTGGCCGACGCCGTCGCGTCCAGTGTCGACGAGCACGCCCGCTTCGGCGGCGTCGTCCCGGAGGTCGCCTCCCGGGCGCACCTGGAAGCCATGGTGCCGACGATCGACCGCGCGCTGAAGGAGGCGGGGGTCAGCGCGAGGGACCTGGACGCCATCGCGGTCACCGCCGGTCCGGGCCTGGCCGGCGCCCTGCTGGTCGGCGTGTCGGCCGCGAAGGCGTACGCCTACGCGTTGGGCAAGCCGCTGTACGGCGTCAACCACCTCGCCTCGCACATCTGCGTGGACCAGTTGGAGCACGGGCCGCTGCCCGAGCCGACGATGGCGCTGCTGGTGTCCGGCGGGCACAGCTCGCTGCTGCTGTCGACTGACATCACTTCGGACGTACGTCCCCTGGGCGCGACCATCGACGACGCGGCGGGCGAGGCCTTCGACAAGATCGCGCGCGTGCTGAACCTCGGCTTCCCGGGCGGCCCGGTCATCGACCGTTACGCACGTGAGGGCGACCCGTCGGCGATCGCGTTCCCACGCGGGCTGACCGGTCCGCGCGACCCGGTGTACGACTTCTCCTTCTCCGGGCTGAAGACGGCCGTGGCCCGCTGGATCGAGGCCAAGCGGGCGGCGGGGGAGGAGGTGCCGGTGCGTGACGTGGCGGCCTCCTTCCAGGAGGCGGTCGTCGACGTGCTGACCCGCAAGGCCGTACGGGCCTGCAAGGACGAGGGCGTCGAGCACCTGATGATCGGCGGCGGTGTGGCCGCCAACTCGCGGCTGCGCGCGCTGGCGCAGGAGCGGTGCGAGGCGGCCGGCATCCGACTGCGCGTGCCGCGGCCGAAGTTGTGCACCGACAACGGGGCGATGGTGGCGGCGCTCGGTGCGGAGCTGGTGGCCCGCGACCGGGCAGTGTCGAGCTGGGACCTGTCCGCCGACTCCTCGCTGCCGGTGACGGAGGCGCATGTGCCCGGGCACCCGCACGACCACGACCATGTGCACGAGGTCAGCAAGGGGAACCTCTACTCGTGACGGTCGCGTTGATGTGGGAGGCACGGTCGGCCGAGGGCCGGGGCGCGGAACTGCTCGCCTGGGCGCGGGCGCAGGAGCTCCCGGCGCGGCCGGTGCGTCGGGAGACCTTCCGGGCCCCGCAGGACCGCGTCCTCGTCATCACCTGGTGGGACGCGGCCCACGACGCCGAGCTGCCCGAACTGCCCGAGCCGGACGGCGAGTTGGTCATGCGGGCGGTGCATCGGTGGCGGTTCGAGTCGGTGGGGGAGGGGTGAGGGGCGAGTACGCCAGCTGCCGCTCCCCGTCCTCGTCGGACACCCGCCACAGCAGCTTGCCGTGCCGTCGTTGCCAGAGGCCGCCGACGGCCGCCTTGGCCAGGTAGTCCGACGCCACCAGCAGAACGAAGACCCAGATGTCGGACCAGACGTAGACGAGGCCGGCGGCCAGCACGAAGAGGAAGACCGAGCGCACCGCGGTCTCTCCGCCGCCGGACGCAAGGCCGGGGTCCGGCAACGGGCCCGCGGACTCGAAGTCCCGGCGGTGGCCGAAACGGGTGGAGCGCACGAGTGCCGCGATGACCAGGAAGGCGACGGCCACGATCGCCGCGTTCTGCGTGTCGGCGGTCGACCACTGCCGGCCCTCCCGCGTGCCGACCGCCACCGCCGTACCGGCCACGGTCCCGGCCAGCTTCGCCGCACCTGACGCCAGTTCGTGGCGCACGTATCTGACCATCGCGTCCCCCGGGTTCCTCGGCCCGGGGTCACCCGGCCCCCGACACCTCCGTCTCGCAGCGCAGGCGCCGCTCGGTGCCGAGCACCCGCACCGGGCCGGTGAGCTGGAGGTGCGCCGTGTGTCGTACCTCTGCGCTCGACGCGGCCAACCGTAGTTCGAGGGCGCCCGGCTCGACCACCCGGCGGCCTGAACGGTCGGTGAATGCCGACAGGTCGGTGTGGAAATGAAAGGTGACCCGGGAGGCCTCTCCCGGCTCCAGCTCCAGCCGCCGGTAGCCGATCAGGCGTACGTCAGGGCGGGTCACCGAGGCCACCGGGTCGTGCAGGTACATCTGTACGACCTCCGCGCCCGCGCGCTCGCCCGTGTTGCGGACGGTGACCGCCACGTCGTACGCGCCGTTCGTGCCGATCTCCGCCCCGGCGGACTCGGACTCCCACGCGAACGTCGTGTACGAGCGGCCGTGGCCGAAGGCGTACAGCGGGGTCGGGTCGAGGTTGCTGACCTCGCCCGCCAGGCCCAGCGGGGGCTGGAGATACGTCCACGGCTGGCCTCCCGGGACCCGCGGGACACTCACCGGCAGGCGGCCCGACGGGTTGACGCGGCCCGACAGCACTCCCGCCACCGCCGGGCCGCCCTCCTCCCCCGGGAAGAACGCCTGCACCACCGCGGCCAGCCGGCCGTGCCAGCGGCCCAGGGCGTACGGGCGGCCGGTGAGCAGGACGAGGACCACGGGAACTCCGGTGGTGACCAGGGCGTCCAACAAGTCGCCCTGTACGCCGGGCAGTTGAAGGTCCGTGACATCGCAGCCCTCGCCCGAGGTGCCCCGGCCGAACAGGCCCGCCCGGTCGCCGAGGACCGCCACGCACACGTCCGCCTCCGAGGTCCGCGCCACCGCCTCCTCGATCCCCGAAGGATCCGGGTCCGAGGTGTCGCAGCCCTGAGCGAACGTCACCTTGGCGTCCGGGAGTTCGGCCCGCAGCGCCTCCAGGACGGTCGCGATCTCCACGCCCGTCGGCACGTCGGGGTGGTGCGCCAGGACGTGGGACGGGAAGGAGTAGCAGCCGAGCATCGCCAGCGCGTCGGACGCCCGCGGGCCGACCACCGCGACACGGGTGTCGGCCGGGAGGGGGAGGACCCCGTCCGGGTTGTCCAGGAGCACCACCGACTCCTCGGCCAGCCGGCGGGCCAGGGCCCGGTTCGCGGCCGAGTCCAGGTCGATCGCGGCGGCGGGCTCGGGGTCCCAGTCCTCGTCGAGGAGGCCCAGCTCGCACTTCTGGAGCAGCACCCGGCGGGCCGCGCGGTCGACCAGCGCCTGCGGGACCACTCCCGCTCGTACCGCCTCCAGCAGGGGCTTTCCGTAGCACTTGAGTGTCGGCAGCTCCACGTCGATACCGGCTGTCAGCGCCGCGTGCGCCGCCTCGGCGGGGGAGCCCGCCACCCGGTGCAGGGTCTGAAGGAATCCGATGCCGAAGTAGTCGGCGACCACCGTGCCGGTGAATCCCCACTGCTCCCGCAGGAGTTCCGTCAGCAGGGACGGGTCCGCGGAGGCCGGGATGCCGTCCGTGTCGGTGTACGCCGCCATGACCGAGCGGGCACCGCCCTCGCGCAGCGCCAGCTCGAACGGCGGCAGGGTCACGTCCGCGAACTCCCGGATCCCGGCCCGGACGGGCGCGAGATTGCGGGCGCCCGCCGAGGACGCGTACCCCGCGAAGTGCTTGAGCGTGGCGACGATCCCGGCGGACTCCAGGCCACGGACGTAGGCCGCGCCGACCGTGCCGACCAGGTACGGGTCCTCGCCGATCGTCTCCTCGACCCGGCCCCAGCGCGGATCCCGTACGACGTCCAGGACCGGGGCGAGGCCCTGGTGGACGCCGGCCGCGCGCAGGTCGGCGCCGATGGCGCGGGCCATCTCCTCGACCAAGGGCGGATCGAAGGTGGCGCCCCAGGCCAGCGGGACGGGGTAGGCGGTGGCGCCCCAGGCGGTGAACCCGGCCAGGCACTCCTCGTGGGCGACGGCCGGGATGCCGAACCGCCCTGCCCCGGCGATACGGCGCTGGGCGCGGGCCAGTGCCTGCGCGCCCAGCGCCGGGTCCACGGGGGCGGTGCCGTAGGAGCGGGTGAGCTGGCCCAGGCCGTAGGTGATCAGCTCCTCCCAGTCGTAGTCGGCGGTCATCTCGCTCTGCAGGGGCGCGACCCCGTCGCCATCCGTGGCGGCGCCCACCCACACGCCGTAGAGCTGGGCGGTCTTCTCCTCGAGGGTCATCCGGGAGAGGAGGTCGTCGACGCGGGCGGCGGCGGGCAGGGCGGGGTCACGCCAGGGGGCGGTGGTCATGAAACTCCTGCTCTGGTCGAGTGGGTGTGGCCCTCTCACGAATGCTGGCAGACTCTGACGACGAATGTTTCGTTATGTAGGTCGAATGTTCCGGGAACCTAAGGCGGTCCGGAGGCTTCGTCAAGAGGTCGTGCAGGGATACGATCGCCGCCATGACACCCCCGGAGCCCGTTGAAACGCGGACGACAACCCCGGCGGCAGGCCGGTCGGCACAGACCGCGACGCTCGCCGAGATCGCCCGCGAGGCCGGCGTGTCCGCGCCGACTGTTTCGAAGGTCCTCAACGGCCGCGCGGACGTGGCCCCGGCCACCCGCAGCCGCGTCGAGGAACTGCTGCGCGCGCACGGCTACCGGCGCCGACGAGCCGAGGCGAGCCGCTCGCCCCTGATCGACCTGGTCTTCCACGAGCTGGAGAGCGCGTGGGCGCTGGAGGTCATCCGGGGCGTCGAGAACGTGGCCCGGGGCGCCGGGCTGAGCGTGGTGCTGAGCGAGAGCGCGGGGCGGCTGACGCCCGGGCGGACCTGGGCGGACCAGGTCGCCGCCCGCCGCCCGCACGGCGTGATCCTGGTGCTGTCCGGGCTCGACGAGTCCCAGCGGGCGCTGCTGACCAGCCGCTCCATCCCGTTCGTGGTGATGGACCCGGCCGGCGACCCCGGCGTCGACGTGCCGTCGATCGGTGCGACCAACTGGCAGGGTGGTCTCGCCGCCACCCGGCACCTGATCGAACTCGGCCACACCCGCATCGGTGCCATAACGGGACCGTCCCGGATGATGTGCAGCCGCGCCCGCGTCGACGGCTACCGGGCCGCGCTGGAGACCGCAGGCCTCCCGGTCGACCCGGCACTGATCGCCACCGGCGACTTTCACCACGAGGCCGGCTACCGGCAGGGACTGGAACTGCTGCGCCGACCGGACCGGCCGACCGCCGTCTTCGCCCTCAACGACCTCCAGGCGCTCGGCCTGTACGAGGCCGCGCGCGAACTGGGCCTGCGCATCCCCGAGGACCTGAGCGTGGTCGGCTTCGACGATCTGCCCGTCGCGCGCTGGGTGGGGCCGCCGCTCACCTCCGTACGGCAGCCGCTGACGGAGATGGCCGAGGCGGCGGCCAGGCTCGTCCTCGACCTGGGGCGGGAGGAGGCGCCGGTGGCGACCCGGGTCGAGCTGGCGACCAGCCTGGTGGTGCGCAGCAGCACGGCGCCGCCACCGGCGTGACGTACGTGTCCTGGGTGGCCGGAAGTTGACGTATTGACGGGTGGTGTGAGCGCCCCCACACTCCTCCGAAGCCAATCGGTTGCACGACCGAAACTTTCGGAGGCAATCCGCGATGAGATCTCTGAGAACACCTCTGAGCACATCTCTGAGAACAGGCTCATTCCTGGCGGCACTCGTCACCGGCGCCGCGCTGCTGTTCACGGCGCCGGTGGCGCACGCAGCCGACACGCCGCTGCGCGACCTCGCCGCCGCCAAGGGCAAGGTCATCGGCACGGCGGTGACCGGCTCCAAACTCACCGGCACGTACGGCGACCTCGCCGGGGCACAGTTCAACTCGCTGACCCCCGGGAACGCCATGAAGTGGGGCTCCGTCGAGCCGACCCGGGGCAGCTTCGACTGGACGGAGGCCGACCAGATCGTCGCCTTCGCGCAGGCCCACAACCAGCAGGTGCGCGGCCACACCCTGGTCTGGCACAACCAGAACCCCGGCTGGCTCACCAACGGCAGCTGGACCTCGGCCCAGCTCAGCAGCCTCCTCCAGAACCACATCTCCACCGAGGTCGGCCGCTACAAGGGGAAGATCACCGCCTGGGACGTGGTCAACGAAGCCTTCAACGAGGACGGCACCTACCGCCCCACCCTCTGGTACGACGGCCTCGGCGCCGACTACATCGCCAACGCCCTGACCTGGGCGCACGCCGCCGACCCGGCCGCCAAGCTGTACATCAACGACTACAACGTCGAGGGCGTCAACGCGAAGTCGACCGCCCTGTACAACCTGGTGAAGGACCTGAAGAGCCGGGGCGTCCCGATCGACGGCGTCGGCCTCCAGGCGCATCTGATCCTCGGTCAGGTGCCCTCGTCGCTGCAGCAGAACATCCAGCGCTTCGCGGACCTCGGCGTCGACGTGTCGATCACCGAGCTGGACGTGCGCATGGCGCTCCCGGCGGACAGCGCGAAGCTCGCCCAGCAGGCCGCCGACTACAAGACGGTGCTGAACGCCTGCGTGGCGGTCACCCGGTGCGCGGGCGTCACCGTCTGGGGCTTCGCCGACTCCGACTCCTGGGTGCCGAGCACCTTCCCCGGCTACGGGGCGGCGACGCCGTACGACGAGAACTACGCGCCGAAACCGGCGTACCACGCGATCGCGGAGGCCCTCGGCGGTACGACGACCACGCCGCCCACCGGTGCCTGCACGGCGACGTACAGCGTGACGAGCCAGTGGGACAGCGGGTTCACGGGCCAGGTGACGCTCGCCTGCTCGGGCGCCTCGCTGTCGTCATGGAAGGCCAACTGGACGTTCGGCGCAGGTCAGCGGATCACCCAGGCCTGGAACGCCACCTGCAGTCAGTCGGGTACGGCGGTGACGTGCACGAACGCCTCCTACAACGGCTCGGTGCCGGACGGCGGTTCGGTCAGCTTCGGGTTCAACGGGTCCTGGAGCGGCAGCAATCCGGTGCCGGCGGTGACGCTGGGCTGAGCGTGAGAATTTCCGAAGAAAACCGTTTCACGCCGTCCTCACTAACAATCCCCTAATAATTCGGACTTACGTTCCTGTCCGTGACGGGACACGATGACAGCGCGGACGCGGGCAGACCCAGGGGCCGGCGGTCGAAGGCACTGAAGATCGCCGGCCTCACCATGGCGGGCCTGCTGGTGCTGGGCGCGGGTACGGCGGGCTGGATCTACTGGCATCTCGACAGCAATATCAAGAGCGTCGACATCAACCAGGCGCTCGGCGACGACCGTCCGGCGAAGGCGGTGGTCACGCCCTCGGCATCCGCCTCCCCGCTCCCCACCGGCTCCCTGAACATCCTGGTGCTGGGCTCGGACTCGCGCAGCGGCAAGGAGAACAAGGCGCTCGGCGGGGGCAGCAGTTCCGGCGCCCGCTCCGACACGGCGATGGTCGTGCACATCGACGCGGGCCGGAAGAAGGCGACCGTCGTCAGCATCCCGCGCGACACACTCGTCACGCGTCCGTCCTGCCCGCTGGAGTCCGGAGGGTCGACCGCGGTGGCGTACCACGCGATGTTCAACAGCGCCTATTCGGTGGGCGGCGCGGTGTGTGCCGTGAAGACGGTCGAGTCGATCACGGACGTCCGCATGGACCACTACCTGGAGATCGACTTCTCGGGCTTCGCGAAGCTGGTGAACGCGCTGGGCGGCGTCACCGTGACGACCGACCAGGACATCAGTGACGACGACAGCCATCTGCACCTCAAGGCCGGCACCCACACCCTGAACGGCAAGCAGGCCCTGGCCCTCGCCCGCACCCGGCACGGCATAGGCGACGGCAGCGACCTCGGCCGCATAGGCCTGCAGCAGAAGCTGGTGAAGGCCCTGCTGGAACAGATCTCCTCGACGAACCTGTTCACCGACCCCGCCAAGCTGTACACCGTGGCCGAGGCGGTCACCAGCAGCCTGACCACCGACACCGGCCTGGACTCGCTGAGCGAACTGGTCGGCCTCGGCGAGAGCCTGAAGAGCCTGTCCGCGGACCGGGTGAAGACCGTGATGATGCCGGTGGTGACCGCGCCCTCGGACCCCAACCGGGTGGTGGCGAAGGAACCGGCGGCGAGCGAGCTGTGGGAGTCCCTGCGCTGAAAGTGAGCAGGGAGCTACAACCATCGGGTGACACCCGGGGTCTCTTGCGGTGACTGCACTGCCGTAACCAGGGGGATTTCAGATGTCCATCTCGCGTTCGTACAAACCTTGGTCCGTGCCGGTGATCGCCGGTGTGCTGGCGCTCGGGGGTATCCCCGCGCTGGCGGGCAGCGCCGCGGCCGCCGCCCCGAAGACCGTCCGGGACGACTTCAACGGCGACGGCTACAAGGATCTCGCCATCGGCGCCCCGGGCGCCACGGCCGGCGGCCAGAAGGGGGCGGGCGAGGTCGTCGTCATGTACGGCGGCCCGCACGGACTGACCAAGGACCGGCGCACGGTCATCAGCCGTGCCACCAGCGGCATTCCGGGCAGCCCCCAGGCGGGCGACAACTTCGGCATCCAGCTGTCCAAGGGCGACCTGGACGGCGACGGGCGCACCGACCTGATCGTCGGGGAGGCCTCCTCGGTACGGGACGCGGTCGTCGTCTGGGGCGGCACGAGCGGCCTGTCCGGTGGGGTGTCCGTGCCCGCCGCGGTCACCCATGCCGGTGACTTCGACGGTGACGGCAGGCAGGACCTCGTCCTGTTCCGCGGGGGCCGCTCCGGGCACGACGACCCCAACGGCACCACGGCCACCGTCTGGACCGGCCCGATCTCCCGCACCGGCAAGCCGGCCGCCACCAGGGCCTTCGGCGCGACCGACCTCCAGTACGACGACGTCCTGGACGCCGCCGCCGGTGACGTCAACGGTGACGGACGCGACGACCTCGCGCTGACCGACTACATCGGCGAGGGGGCCGCCACCTCCCGGTTCTACCTGGCCAACGCCTCCGGAGACGCCTTCACCGCCGCCAAGGCCCCCGAGGGCGACGGCGGGGTGGCCTTCGGCGACATCAACCACGACGGCTACGGCGACATCGTCCGGGGTGCCGAGAACTACTCCACCATCACCGTGGCCCTCGGCTCGGCCTCCGGTCTGAAGCCGCAGTCCACCTGGAAGACGTACAGCCAGAACACCGACGGCGTCCCCGGCGGCAAGGAGACCGTGGACGAGTTCGGCGCCGCGGTGGCGGTCGGTGACATCAACGGCGACGGCTACGACGACGTGGCCGTGGGCGCGCCCGGCGAGGAACTCGGCTACAACGACGGGGCCGGCATGGTCGACGTCCTGTACGGCAGCCGGAGCGGTCTGACCGGCAAGGGCGCCCAGGGCTTCACCCAGAACACCAAGGGCGTCCCCGGGGCCGTCGAGACGAGCGACAACTTCGGCGGCGCGGTCAGCCTCCTCGACATCAACGGCAACGGCTACGCGGACCTCGCGGCGGCGGCGCCCCACGAGAACGCCGGCGACGGCGCGGTCTGGTCCCTGCGGGGGCGCCCCACGGGCATCGTGACGGACGCGGCGTTCACGTTCGGCGGGCGGACGGTCGGGGCGCCGAACGCCAAGCCGGCGTTCGGCTGGGAGCTGTCCTAGCAGGTCCTGGCAGGTCAGGGCTCCGGGAAAAAAACTCCGAAGAAATCCGCGGAGTCTGTCGATCCCGGCCTCTCCCGATCGACGCACCGGTGAGAGGCCGGGAAGGACCGGCCCCGTACTGACCGAGGAGTCACCATGCCCCGTTACCTGTCACTCGTGAAGCTCGACGAGAAGGCCACGCCCGCGGAGGGCCCCAGCCCGGAGCTGATGCAGCGCATGGGCGAGCTGATCGAAGAGATCACCAAGGCCGGAGTCATGCTCGACACGGCCGGGCTCACCCCGTCCGCACAGGGCACCCGCGTGCACTGGGAGGGCGGGCAGATCTCCGTCACCGACGGCCCCTTCACCGAGTCCAAGGAGGTCGTCGGCGGCTACGCGATCATGCAGTGCAAGGACAAGGCCGAGGCGCTGGAGTGGACCAAGCGGTTCCTGAAGGTGCACGAGGAGTTCTGGACGGTGACCTGCGAGGTGCGGGAGATCGCCGAGGGCTGAGCATTCCTTGGCCCGAGGGCGCCGGGGGTGTTCGATGGTGGGCTGTGGAACCACAGCCCACCGCCCCGCACGCCACCGCCGCCCCGCGCGACGCCACCGCCGACCCCCGCCACGCCATCGATACCGTCTTCCGGCTCGAGTCCCCCCGCATCATCGCCGCCGTCGCCCGTCTCGTCCGCGACGTCGGCATCGCCGAGGAGCTCGCTCAGGACGCCCTGGTCGCCGCCCTGGAGCAGTGGCCGCGCGACGGCGTGCCCGACAACCCGGGCGCCTGGCTCATGACCACCGCCCGGCACCGCGCCGTGGACCTGATCCGGCGCCGGGAGAACTACGCCCGCAAGCTGGCGGAGATCGGCCGCACCCTGGAGACGACGGCCCCGCCCGAGGAGCCCGCCGACCCCGACGACATCGACGACGACCTGCTCCGCCTGGTCTTCACCGCCTGCCACCCGGTCCTCTCCGCCGAGGCCCGCATCGCCCTCACCCTGCGCCTGCTCGGCGGCCTGACGACGGCCGAGATCGCCCGCGCGTTCCTGGTCCCCGAACCGACCGTCGCCCAGCGCATCGTCCGCGCGAAGAAGACCCTCGCCACCAGGAACATCGCCTTCGAGGTGCCCTACGGCCCCGAACGCGAGGCCCGGCTCGGCTCCGTCCTGGACGTCATCTACCTGATCTTCAACGAGGGTTACGCCGCCACGGCCGGCGACGACTGGCTGCGCCCCGCACTCTGCGAGGACGCGCTGCGCCTGGCCCGCGTGCTGTCGTCCCTGATGCCCAAGGAGCCCGAGGTGCACGCCCTGACCTCCCTCCTGGAGTTCCAGGCCTCCCGCGCCGCCGCCCGCACCGGCCCGGACGGTGCCCCCGTCCTCCTCAGGGACCAGAACCGCCGCCGCTGGAACCGCATGCTCGTCGCCCGCGGCATCACGGCCCTCCACCGCGCCGACGCCACCTCCACCGGCGCCCCGGGCCCGTACGCCCTCCAGGCCGCCATCGCCGCCTGCCACGCGCACGCCTACACGTACGAGGAGACCGACTGGACGAGCATCGCCACGCTGTACGGCCTGCTCGCCGTCCGGGCTCCCTCCCCGGTCGTCGAGCTCAACCGCGCCGTCGCCGTCTCCATGGCGCACGGCCCGGCGCAGGGGCTGGCGATCGTCGACGCCCTCGCCGCCGAACCCACCCTGCGGGACTACCACTTGCTGCCCAGCGTGCGCGGCGACCTGCTGGCGCGGCTCGGACGTACGGCCGAGGCACGCGAGGAGTTCGTGCGGGCGGCGGAACTCGCGCGCAACGAACGGGAGCGGGAGTTCCTGCTGCGCCGGGCGGCCGATCCGTCCTGATCAGGCGGGGTGCCCGAGGAGCATGGTCGGCGCCCCCGCCACGCGGGTCAGGAACACGGTCGCCGACCCCGTTCCCCGCGGCTTCACCTTCCTCCGCAACTCCTCCGGCTCGACGGCCGACCCCCGCTTCTTCACGGTCAGCGTCCCGATCCCGCGTTCCCGCAGCAGTGCCTTCAACTTCTTCACGTTGAAGGGGAGTTGGCCGGTGATCTCGTACGACGTCGCATACGGCGTCGGCCGCAACTCGTCGGCGGTGACGTACGCGATGGTCGCGTCGACCAGCCCGCCGTCCAGCTGCTCGGCCACCTCGGCGACCAGATGGGCGCGGATGGCGGCGCCGTCCGGCTCGTACAAGTACCGTCCGACGGGCCGGACCCGGGGATCCGGCAATCCCTTGCCGAGCAGTGTGCGCGGCCCCGGGAGCAGCGTCGCCCGGACCGCCCCCGGCTCCGTCCCGAACCAGAGCACGGCCTCCTTCACATCCCCGCCGTCCGAGATCCACTCGGCCTCGGCGTCGGCGGGCACGGCCTCGTGCGGAATGCCGGGCGCGACCTTCAGCGCGGCGGCTCGGGACGCCTTGCGGGCGGCCTCGACCGCCCACGACAGGGGTGGCGAGTAGGCCTCCGGGTCGAAGATGCGGCCGCGCCCGCCGCGCCGGGCGGGGTCGACGAACACGGCGTCGTACCCCTCGGTGCTCACCTCCGTGACGTCCGCCTCCCGCACCTCGATCAGCCCGGCGAGCCCGAGCGCGTCCGCGTTCGCGCGCGCCACGGCCGCCGTCGCCGGATCCCGGTCCACGGCCAGCACCCGGATCCCGGCCCGCGCGAGCGCGACGGCGTCGCCGCCGATCCCGCAGCACAGGTCGGCCACGGAGCTCACCCCGAGCGCCTTCAGCCGCTCCGCCCGATACGACGCCACACTCGCCCGCGTCGACTGCTCGACCCCGTTCGGAGTGAAGAACATCCGCCCGGCGTCCTCGGCCCCGAACTTCGCCGCCGCCCGCTGCCGCAGCCGTGCCTGCCCGATCGCCGCCGAGACCAGTTCGGCGGGGTGTTCGCGGCGCAGCCGGGTGGCGACGGCGAGCTCGTCCGCCGGGGCCGTGCCGCGCACCTCGTCGAGGAGGGCGCGGCCTTCGGGGGTGAGGAGGTCAGCGAGGTCGTTCACCGGCTCATTGTCGGCCAGTCGGTGGATGGTTCGCCTCCGGCCGCGTGGCGGGCCGGGATCCGGACGGCCGCCTGCGATGATCCGGCACCATGCGAGCAGTAGTACAAAACGATAAAAATCGCGCCTATGGGGTGACGTGGCTTCGGGGTGGAATCGCCGTGCTCGCCGTCGCGGCCATCGCCTCGGGCTGCGCACAGTTCGGCGGTCCGCCGGTCCGCCCGGCCCCCGGCCAGGAGCACCCCCTCCAGGCGCCCCCGGCCCGCGCCCTCGACTCGTACGCCACGAAGCTGCACGCCCTGTACACCGCGCGGGCGGCCGCGGCGCGCCACTGGGACCTGGCGAAGGTCCCGCTGGCGGCTCCGCCGCCGCCCGCCGAGAAACCGAGGATCAGGGCCCGCAGGGGCTTCGAGGTGGACGACCAGGAGGAACTGGACCTCCCGCCCGTCTTCACGACCGTCCCCACCAAGCAGAAAGTCGTCTTCCTGACCATCGACGACGGCGCCGAGAAGGACCCCGCGTTCCTGCGGATGATGAGCGACCTGAAGATCCCGTACACCGCCTTCCTCAGCAACTTCCTGGTGAAGGACGACTACGCCTACTTCCGGCGGATGCAGTCCGAGGGCGTGACCCTCAACAACCACACCCTCACCCATCCCTACCTTCCGGGGCTGTCGTACCGGGAACAGAAACACGAGATCTGCGGCATGCAGGCGATCATGAGGAAGCAGTTCGGCAAGCGTCCGACCGTCTTCCGCCCGCCGTACGGCGACTACAACCAGGACACCCTGCGCGCCGCCAAGTCCTGCGGCATCAAGTACGCGCCCATCTGGGACGAGGAGGTCTACGTCGACCACTGGGAGTACCGCGAGGACGACCGGGACCTGCACCCCGGCGACATCGTCCTCACCCACTTCCGCGGCCGAGACGAGTGGAACGGCACGATGGTCGACGACATGCGCCGCTTCCTCGACCGGGTCACGGCGGACGGGTACGCGGTGGCCCGCCTGGAGGACTACCTGTGAGGCTCCGGGGCCTGACGGCCGGCGCCCTGGCGTGCGCGCTGCTCGCCGGCTGCGCCCAGTCCGTCGACCCCATCGAACGGCTGGGCGAGAAGGCGGCCCAGCGCGTACGGCCGCACGGGCCCGCCGGAACACCCCGGCGGCCGTACCGCCGCTGGGGCCTCGCGGCCCCGCTGCGGCCCGCCCCGAAGCCGCGTCGGGCCACGCGGGCGCGTACGGCGGGTTCGGGCCTCCCGCCGGTCGTGTCCCGCGTACGGACCCACGACAAGGTCGTCTTCCTGACCTACGACGACGGCGCCGAGAAGGACCCCGGCTTCGTCGACCTGGTCCGGGAACTGCGGCTGCCCGTCAGCATGTTCCTCACCGACAGCGTCGTGGGAGCGGGGTACGGCCACTTCGCCCGCCTCCGGTCGGCCGGCGCGAGCATCCAGAACCACACCCTCGACCACCCCTCGCTGCGCGGCCTGCCCTACGCCGGCCAGCGCGCCGAGATCTGCGGCCAGCAGGACAGGCTCGGATCCCGCCTCGGCAGCCGTCCCCGACTCTTCCGCCCGCCCTACGGCGCCTACGACACCACGACCCGCCGGGCGGCCGCCGACTGCGGCATCTCGGCCCTGGTGCTGTGGCGCGCGTCGATGACGGCAGGCGGCGAGCTGACGTACCTGCACGGCGCCCGCCGCCTGCACCCCGGCGACATCGTGGCGGTCGACCCGGACGAGGGCTCGGCCCTGCCCCTGAAGGTGCGGACGGTGCGGCTGCTGAAACGGGTCCAGGCGGCCGGCCTGACGGTGGGCCGCCTGGAGGACTACGTCTGACGGCAGTCCCAGCCCGTCCGGCGTGTACGGACGGGGCCGTTCGGGCCGATGAAACAGGCCGACGCGCCGCAGGCATTAGCAGTCCGCTTGACCGAGTGCTAATCGCGGTCATAGTCTCGGCTCTGGCACTCACCACTGGAGAGTGCCAACACAGCGACGGGCAGGTCCGGCACCCGCGACGACGGATCCACCTGGTCGCCACCTCAGACAGTTAACCCCGTGAGATCTCCGAAGGGGGAGGTCGGATCGTGACGACCACCAGCTCCAAGGTTGCCATCAAGCCGCTCGAGGACCGCATCGTGGTCCAGCCGCTCGACGCCGAGCAGACCACCGCCTCTGGCCTGGTCATCCCGGACACCGCCAAGGAGAAGCCCCAGGAGGGCGTCGTCCTGGCCGTGGGCCCGGGCCGCTTCGAGAACGGCGAGCGCCTGCCGCTCGACGTCAAGACCGGCGACATCGTGCTGTACAGCAAGTACGGCGGCACCGAGGTGAAGTACAACGGCGAGGAGTACCTCGTCCTCTCGGCTCGCGACGTGCTCGCGATCATCGAGAAGTAATCCACCTCGAAGCACAGATTGCTTTGAGCTGCGCCCCTGGCCCCCGCGACCATTAACAAGCCGGGCGCCCGGGGCGCAGTGCCTTTTACACCCACAGACATCCGAGAGGGCTCCCGCTGTCATGGCGAAGATCCTGAAGTTCGACGAGGACGCCCGTCGCGCCCTCGAGCGCGGCGTCAACAAGCTGGCCGACACGGTCAAGGTGACGATCGGCCCCAAGGGCCGCAACGTCGTCATCGACAAGAAGTTCGGCGCGCCCACCATCACCAACGACGGCGTCACCATCGCCCGTGAGGTCGAGATCGAGGACCCGTACGAGAACCTCGGCGCGCAGCTGGTGAAGGAGGTGGCGACCAAGACCAACGACATCGCGGGTGACGGCACCACCACCGCCACCGTGCTCGCCCAGGCGCTGGTGCGCGAGGGCCTGAAGAACGTCGCCGCGGGTGCCTCCCCGGCCGCCCTGAAGAAGGGCATCGACGCCGCGGTCGCCGCCATCTCCGAGGACCTCCTCGCGACGGCCCGCCCGATCGACGAGAAGTCCGACATCGCCGCCGTGGCCGCGCTCTCCGCGCAGGACCAGCAGGTCGGCGAGCTCATCGCCGAGGCGATGGACAAGGTCGGCAAGGACGGTGTCATCACCGTCGAGGAGTCCAACACCTTCGGTCTGGAGCTGGACTTCACCGAGGGCATGGCCTTCGACAAGGGCTACCTGTCCCCGTACTTCGTCACCGACCAGGAGCGTATGGAGGCCGTCCTCGACGACCCGTACATCCTGATCAACCAGGGCAAGATCTCCTCGATCGCCGACCTGCTGCCGCTGCTGGAGAAGGTCATCCAGACCAACTCCTCCAAGCCGCTGCTGATCATCGCCGAGGACGTGGACGGCGAGGCCCTGTCCACCCTGGTCGTCAACAAGATCCGCGGCACCTTCAACGCGGTCGCGGTGAAGGCCCCGGGCTTCGGCGACCGTCGCAAGGCGATGCTGCAGGACCTGGCGATCCTCACCGGTGCCACCGTCATCTCCGAGGAGGTCGGCCTCAAGCTCGACCAGGTCGGCCTGGACGTGCTGGGCTCCGCCCGCCGCGTCACCGTCACCAAGGACGACACCACGGTCGTCGACGGCGCCGGCAACTCCGAGGACGTCGTGGGCCGCGTGGCCCAGATCAAGGCCGAGATCGAGAACACGGACTCCGACTGGGACCGCGAGAAGCTCCAGGAGCGCCTCGCGAAGCTGGCCGGCGGCGTGTGCGTGATCAAGGTCGGCGCCGCCACCGAGGTGGAGCTGAAGGAGAAGAAGCACCGTCTGGAGGACGCCATCTCCGCGACCCGCGCCGCGGTCGAGGAGGGCATCGTCTCCGGTGGTGGCTCCGCGCTCGTCCACGCCGCCAAGGTGCTGGAGGGCGGCCTCGGCAAGACCGGCGACGAGGCGACCGGTGTCGCCGTCGTCCGCCGCGCGGTCGTCGAGCCGCTGCGCTGGATCGCCGAGAACGCCGGCCTGGAGGGTTACGTCATCACCTCCAAGGTCGCCGAGCTCGAGAAGGGCCAGGGCTTCAACGCCGCCACCGGCGAGTACGGCGACCTGGTCAAGGCCGGCGTCATCGACCCGGTCAAGGTCACCCGCTCCGCCCTGGAGAACGCCGCCTCCATCGCCTCCCTCCTGCTGACGACCGAGACCCTGGTCGTCGAGAAGAAGGAAGAGGAAGAGCCGGCCGCCGCGGGCCACGGCCACGGCCACGCCCACTGACATCGGTCAGTAGTCAGTACGAAGGCCCGGCACCCCCGAGGTGCCGGGCCTTCGCGTTGCCCTACTGCTCCAGCCCTTCCAGCGCACCCAGTTGCGCCATCAGCCCCAGCCGGTCGTACTCCCACCACGCCTCGACGATCTTCTCGTGCTCGCCGTACCGGTGGATGGTCGTGCCGCTCATGGTGACCTGCTTCCCGGTCGACGGGATCCCCATGAACTCGGCCTTCTGGGTGCCGCGCCAGGTCCACCGGTTGCACACCCGGTCGCCCTGCGTGATCTGGTCGTCGAGGGTGAAGGTGTAGTCGAAGCCGCTCCGCCACATCTCGACCTCGCGCCGCAGCGCGTCCATGCCCATGGTGTCCTGCTCGTTGGCGGGATCGTGGTCGTGGTAGTTCTCGGCGACGAGATCGTCGAGCGGCGGCAGCTCGCCCCCGGTGGCGATGGTCTCGAAGAACCGTCGCGAGGTGTCTGCGTTCAACTGCTCGTCGCGCACGACGTCCAGGTCGGTGAACGTCGGCATCTCGTCACAGAGAGCCACCATCTCGCGGAAGATCTTGTCGGTCTCCGGCAGGTTGGAGTTCCGCATCGCCTCCTCGTACGACGGGAACTCCACGATCTCGATGAAGTGCGACGCGTCGGAGTGGTCCTTGCCGACCACCGCGTGCGTCGCCGTCCGCTTCCCCTTGGTCTGTTCGACCCACGTGTCCATCAGCCGGTTGATGTCGTCGAACCGGCTGGTCCTGCAGTCGATGATCTGAACGAAGGTCATGGTCTCGCCTCCGGTCCCCGGGGTCCGGTCACTGCACTGTTCCGGGGGCTGTGACATCAGCGGCTTCGCCGCGGGCCCCCGGACCCCCAGCAGAAAAGCAGGTCGACAGAGGCGCCCGGCGCGAACCTCGCGAGGCGAACCTCGGTGACAGCACCATTCTCCCACCAGGGCTCCACGGCGCCCGTCGAGCGCCGCAAGGCTACTGCGGCCCGTACTTCCGGCCGGTCCGCGAAGTGATCCCGCCCAGCAGCCCCCGGGGCGTCACTTTCACGATCCCCATCAGCGCCTTGTACCGCGCATCCGGAATGGACAACGACTTCCCCCGCGCCAGATCCGACAGCGCCGCCGCCACCAGCTTGTCGGCGTCGAGCCACATCCACCCGGGGATGTTGTCCGTGCCCATCCCGGCCCGCTGGTGGAACTCGGTCCGCACGAACCCCGGGCACAGCGCCATCAACCGCACGCCACTGCCCGCCAGGTCCTTCGCCGCTCCCTGCGTGAACTGCACGACCCACGCCTTGGAGGCGCCGTACGTGCCGCGCGGCACGAAGGCGGCCACGGACGCGACGTTGACGACCCCGCCGCGGCCGCGCTCGCGCATCGCCTCGGTCGCCGCCGCCGTGAGGCGCAGCACCGCCTCGCAGTGCACCTTGAGCATCGTCAGCTCGTCGGCCATCGACACGTCCAGAAAGCGGCCCTTGTTGCCGAAGCCGGCGTTGTTGACCAGCAGGTCGACGGGGTTCCTGCGGTCGGCCAGGCGGGTGGCCACGGCCTCGATGCCCTCGTCCGTGGCGAGGTCCGCGGTGAGCACCTCCGCCTCGATGCCGTGCCGGTCGTGCAGCTCGGTCGCCTGTTCCCGCAGTCGCTTGGTGTCGCGGGCGACGAGCACCAGATTGTGCCCGTCGGCCGACAGCCGCCGCGCGAACGCGGCGCCGATGCCCGCGGTCGATCCCGTAATCAGAGCCGTTGTCATGGCCCAAGGGTAGTTACCCGGACTGCGGGAATCCGATCTCCGCACAGGGTCCGACGCCGGTGAAGCTCCCGAGCGGGACGCCGAACAGAGGGCATGTCAGGAGCCGTATGTCTCCAGGTACTTCCGCGCCGCCGCCAGACTCTCCGGATGCAGCGCCGCCCCGGCGGGCAGCAGGCGCGGCAGCAGCTCCCGCTCCGTCGTCGACGCACGGAACTGCAGCGCCACCGTCACCTCGTGCTCCGGCCGGTGCACGATCTCGACCGGGTCGCCGGACCGTATCCCACCCGGCTCGATCACCCGCAGGTACGCACCCGGCGCACCCTTCCGCGTGAACCGCTTCACCCACCGCTGCTCACCCAGATGGCCCTGGAAGGTGCCGCAGGGAATCCGGCCGCAGGTCACCTCCAGGACCACCTCCTGGCCGATGCGCCAGCGCTCGCCGATCAGCGCGCCCGAGATGTCCAGGCCCTCGGTCGTGAGGTTCTCGCCGAAGGAGCCGTTCGCCAGTGGGCGCGCCAGCTCGCGCTCCCAGTCGTCCAGGTCCTCGCGCGCCATCGCGTACACGGCCTGGTCGTTCCCGCCGTGGTGCTGTCTCTTGCAGACCGCGTCCCCCGCCAGCCCGCTCCCGCCGATGCCCTTCGGCCCGGGAGCGGCCACCCGCACCGGTCCGTCCACCGGTCGCTTGTCGATACCGGTCAGCCCCTCGGGGTTGTCCGTGTACGGCACGGCCTTCGCACTGCCCAGATTCACCGACAGAAGCTTCATGACGGCACGGTAGGTGACGCCCTCTCAAAACGTCGACGCATTATTCGGAGCGCTGTCAAAGCCTCACTTATCCTGGAAGGGTGATCGAGGCCCGCCATCTGCGCGTCCTGCGCGCCGTCGCCGCCACCGGCTCCTTCTCGGCCGCGGGGCGCGAACTGGGCTGCACGCAGCCCGCCGTCAGCCAGCAGATGAAGGCACTGGAAGCGTCGGTCGGCACGCCGCTGCTCATCCGCGGCGGACGCGAGATGCGGCTGACCCAGGCCGGTGAGGCGCTGGTGCGGCATGCCGCGGGGATCCTGTCCGGCCTCACGGCGGCGGAGGAAGAGGTCGCTGCCATCGCGGGGCTGCGAGCAGGGCGCGTACGGCTCGTCTCGTTCCCGAGCGGCAGCTCGACGCTCGTACCGACCGCCCTCGCGGCCCTGCGCGCCGCGCACCCCGGCACCCGGGTCTCCCTGGAGGAGGCCGAACCGCCCGCCTCCGTGGAGCTGCTGCGCGAGGGCGACTGCGACGTGGCGCTGGCCTTCCGCTACGAGGGCGCGGAAGCCGAGGAGTGGGACGACCTCGTCGTGCGACCGCTGCTGAGCGACCGGCTCGTCGGGCTCGTGCCCGAGCGGCACCGGCTCGCGCAGGCCGGAACCGTGGCCATCGGGGACCTGGCGCGCGAGCCCTGGATCGCCGGATGCCCCCGCTGCCGCGGGCAGTTGGTCGAGGTGTGCGAGAGCGCCGGGTTCACCCCTCGCATCGACTTCGCCACCGACGACTATCCGGCCGTCGTCGGCCTGGTCGGCGCCGGTCTCGGCGTCGCCGTACTACCGCAGCTCGCCATCGAGTCGGTACGGCCGCGGCACGCGCGCGTGCTGACGCTGGAGCCGGCGGTGCGGCGGGAGATCGTGGCGCTGACGCTGCCCGATCTGGCCCAGGTGCCCGCGGTCGCGGCGACCCTGGAGCAACTCGGGCGCGCGGCCGTCCGGCAGTGAAGAAGGGCACGCCGCGCGCGTGCCGCTCTCATCGGGGAGCTCGGGGAGCTCGGGGAGCTCGGGGAGCTCGGGGAGCTCGGGGTCCGGGAGCTCAGGGACCCGGGAACGCAGAAACGTTCCTTCAATTGTTCGAGACGCCGTCCCCGGCGGTCGCCGCTGCCACCAGCCGGTTCCGCGCCCGCCCCATCAGCTCTTCGCGCTCGTCCTCGGTCAGGCCGCCCCACACGCCGTACGGCTCTCTCACCGCCAGCGCGTGCGCCGCGCACTGCGCGCGCACCGGGCACCTCATACAGACCTCCTTGGCCGAGTTCTCGCGAGCGCTCCGGGCCGCACCGCGCTCACCCTCCGGATGAAAGAAGAGCGAGCTGTCCACTCCGCGGCAGGCGGCCAGGAGCTGCCAGTCCCACAGGTCCGCGTTCGGTCCGGGAAGGCGGGAGAAATCTGCCATTACGTGACCCCTTGTAGCCGTTCTGAGCGGATACGGTGCCCATGACCGTATATCTACGATCTAAGGAAATGAAAATATGACTCATTGCGAATCTAGCCTCAGACACCAGTAGATGGGAAGAAAAAGGGCTAAATGGGGCATGGGTTGTGATGAAACGTTGAGGGTCCGCCCTGCATGTCTGCACCGTGTCCGTGCCCTCACGTAGAGTGCCGAAGATGGCACACGGCCCCGTAACTCTTTCGAGTGACCATCGTTGAGAGTGCGGAGGCGGTTGAAGCAACAAGTGCTCGGGCAGGCGCCCGAGACGGTCGACCGCACAGGTGACGATTTCGTACCAGCCTGGAGGCTCAAGGTGACGTGCATCAGCTGCGGAGGACGGCCATGACATCCGTCCTCGTCTGCGACGACTCCCCGCTTGCCCGAGAGGCGCTCCGCCGCGCGGTCGCGACCGTGCCCGGCGTCGAGCGCGTGACGACCGCGGCCAACGGCGAGGAAGTCCTCCGCCGCTGGGGCGCCGACCGTTCGGACCTGATTCTGATGGACGTACGCATGCCCGGACTGGGCGGCGTCGAGACCGTGCGCCGGCTGCTGTCCGCAGACCCCGGTGCGCGCATCATCATGCTCACCGTCGCCGAGGACCTTGACGGCGTGGCCCTCGCGGTCGCCGCGGGTGCCCGGGGCTATCTGCACAAGGACGCCTCGCGTGCGGAGCTGCGCGCGACCGTCACCCAGGCGCTCGCCGACCCGACCTGGCGGCTGGCCCCGCGCCGGCTGCGCTCCGCCGAGATGGGCGCCGCGCCCACGCTCACCGCGCGGGAGATCCAGGTCCTGGAGGGCATGAGCCACGGCCGCTCCAACGCGGAGATCGGCCGCGAGCTGTTCCTCTCCGAGGACACGGTCAAGACACATGCCCGGCGGCTCTTCAAGAAGCTCGGCGCCTCGGACCGGGCGCACGCCGTGGCGCTCGGCTTCCGCTGGGGCCTGGTTCGCTAGGGCAGTCGGGTGTGTTGCAGCGGGGGTTCGGGAACCCCCGCCCACCGCAAGGTGGGTGGGGCCGGGCGACCCCGGGGAAGGTCGGGTACGCCCTCATGCCGCCCGGCGCGCGCGCCTTTTGTCGCACCGGCCGAAGGCCCTGGTGGCTCTGCCGCGGGGGGCCTCGGTCGGCTGGGCGGGAGCGCGTACCCACCGCGATGCCGGCCGCTGCCGCGGTGCGCGGGGACAGGCACTCGTACCCCGTCGGAGCCGCTTGTCAAAAGGCCCCGCCGGGTGCCCGATGCTCGTTTCGGCGCGGATGCCGCATCCTTGAGGTGTGGAGTCTCTCGGGGACGAGTCGGTCGAGCGGAAGGGGAGGGCGCAAGGGATGAGTTCCGGCGCACCTGCTCATAACGCTTCGGTGCACAACATCGGACACGGTGCCACGGCCCGCGCGGCCGCAAGGCACCATGGACCGATGCGCGACGACGAGGCGGCGAGTGCCGCAGGGGCGATCGGTGCACTCGTCCATCGCGCCGTGGACGGGGACGAGCAGGCCACGCACGACCTGCTGGCCCATGTCCACCCCCTGGCGCTGCGCTACTGCCGCACCCGTCTGTCGCGTCTGCCGGGTGACGCCCGGCACTTCGTGGAGGACCTCGCGCAGGAGGTCTGCGTCGCCGTCCTCCTCGCGCTGCCGCGCTACAAGGACACCGGCCGCCCCTTCGAGGCGTTCGTGTTCGCCATCGCCGCGCACAAGGTCGCGGACCTGCAGCGGGCGGCGATGCGGCACCCGGGGTCGACGGCGGTCCCGTCCGACGAGATGCCGGAGCGGCCGGACGACTCGCTCGGTCCGGAGGAGCGGGCGCTGCTCAGCAGCGACGCCGAATGGGCCAAGAAACTGCTGGCCAACCTGCCGGAGAACCAGCGAGAGCTGCTGCTGCTGCGGATCGCGGTGGGCCTCACGGCCGAGGAGACCGGACAGATGTTGGGAATGTCACCCGGAGCGGTGCGGGTCGCACAGCACCGGGCCCTGAGCCGGCTCAGGGCACTCGCGGAGCAGTGACCCCACTGCCGTAAGTGCCTTCCTTGAACAGGTCTCTCGACAATTCCGTACGAACATACGAAGCCCAGGGTCACGCGCAACCGTGGAATTCGAGAGCCGTGCTTCCCGTTAGCATGGACATCCGCACCGATCAAGGCCATTTGGGGAAGGTGTCATGACTGCAAACGTCGACGGAGTGCCCGGTAAATTCGCGACACTCGGGCTGACCTACGACGACGTGCTGCTGCTGCCGGGCGCATCCGAGGTGCTCCCCAACGCGGTCGACACCTCGTCCCGCATCTCCCGCAACGTGCGGGTCAACATCCCGCTGCTCTCCGCGGCCATGGACAAGGTGACCGAGTCCCGCATGGCGATCGCGATGGCCCGCCTCGGCGGCGTCGGCGTGCTGCACCGCAACCTGTCGGTGGAGGACCAGGTCAACCAGGTCGACCTGGTCAAGCGGTCCGAGTCCGGCATGGTCACCGACCCCATCACGGTGCACCCGGAGGCGACGCTCGCCGACGCGGACGCCCTGTGCGCCAAGTTCCGCATCAGCGGTGTCCCCGTCACCGACCCGGCCGGCAAGCTGCTCGGCATCGTCACCAACCGTGACATGGCCTTCGAGTCCGACCGCAGCCGCCAGGTGCGCGAGGTCATGACCCCGATGCCGCTGGTCACCGGCAAGGTCGGCATCTCCGGTGTGGACGCGATGGAGCTGCTGCGCCGCCACAAGATCGAGAAGCTTCCGCTGGTCGACGAGGCCGGTGTCCTCAAGGGCCTGATCACGGTCAAGGACTTCGTCAAGGCCGAGAAGTACCCGAACGCCGCCAAGGACTCCGAGGGCCGCCTGCTGGTCGGTGCCGCCGTGGGCGCCAGCCCCGAGGCACTGGAGCGCGCCCAGGCGCTCGCCGACGCCGGCGTGGACTTCCTGGTCGTCGACACCTCGCACGGCCACAACAGCAACGCCCTCAGCTGGATGTCGAAGATCAAGTCGAGCGTCTCCGTCGACGTGATCGGCGGCAACGTCGCCACCCGTGACGGCGCGCAGGCCCTCATCGACGCCGGTGTCGACGGCATCAAGGTCGGCGTCGGCCCCGGCTCCATCTGTACGACCCGCGTGGTCGCCGGCATCGGCGTACCGCAGGTCACCGCCATCTACGAGGCATCCCTCGCAGCCCGCCCGGCGGGCATCCCGCTGATCGGCGACGGCGGTCTGCAGTACTCCGGTGACATCGGCAAGGCCCTTGCGGCCGGTGCCGACACGGTGATGCTCGGCAGCCTGCTCGCCGGCTGCGAGGAGTCGCCCGGCGAGCTGCTCTTCATCAACGGCAAGCAGTTCAAGTCGTACCGCGGCATGGGCTCGCTCGGTGCCATGCAGTCCCGCGGCCAGGCGAAGTCGTACTCGAAGGACCGCTACTTCCAGGGCGAGGTCTCCTCCGACGACAAGCTCGTGCCCGAGGGCATCGAGGGCCAGGTGCCCTACCGCGGCCCGCTCGCCAACGTGCTGCACCAGCTCGTCGGCGGTCTGCGCCAGACCATGGGCTATGTCGGCGCCGCCACCATCGAGGAGATGGAGACCAAGGGCCGCTTCGTGCGGATCACCTCCGCGGGCCTCAAGGAGAGCCACCCGCACGACATCCAGATGACGGTCGAGGCGCCGAACTACAGCCGCAAGTAGTCACGCAAGCAGCCAGCAGGCTCCTTCAAGGGCGGCCCCGGTAGCACCGGGGCCGCCCTTGTCGTACCCGTCGGCGATACTGGGAGACGCTGAAACGCATCAGGGAAAGGCCACAGACGTGACTGAGATCGAGATCGGGCGCGGCAAGCGCGGCCGCCGGGCGTACGCCTTCGACGACATCGCCGTCGTCCCCAGCCGCCGTACGCGGGACCCGAAGGAGGTCTCGATCGCCTGGCAGATCGACGCCTACCGCTTTGAGCTGCCGTTCCTGGCCGCCCCCATGGACTCCGTGGTCTCCCCGGCCGCCGCGATCCGCATCGGCGAGCTCGGCGGCCTCGGCGTGCTGAACCTCGAGGGCCTGTGGACGAGGTACGAGGACCCGCAGCCGCTGCTCGACGAGATCATCGGGCTGGACGCGGACCGGGCCACGCGGCGGCTCCAGGAGATCTACGCCGCCCCCATCAAGGAGGAGCTGATCGGCGCGCGTCTGAAGGAGGTGCGCGACTCCGGCGTGGTCACCGCGGCCGCGCTCTCCCCGCAGCGCACGGCGCAGTTCTCCAAGGCCGTTGTGGACGCGGGCGTGGACATCTTCGTCATCCGCGGTACGACGGTCTCCGCGGAGCACGTCTCCGGCTCGCACGAGCCGCTGAACCTGAAGCAGTTCATCTACGAGCTCGACGTCCCGGTGATCGTCGGCGGCTGCGCCACGTACACGGCAGCCCTGCACCTGATGCGCACGGGCGCGGCGGGCGTGCTCGTCGGCTTCGGCGGCGGCGCCGCGCACACCACCCGCAACGTGCTGGGCATCCAGGTGCCGATGGCGACCGCGGTCGCGGACGTGGCGGCGGCCCGCCGTGACTACATGGACGAGTCGGGCGGCCGGTACGTGCACGTGATCGCGGACGGCGGCGTGGGCTGGTCCGGCGACATCCCGAAGGCGATCGCCTGCGGCGCGGACGCCGTGATGATGGGCTCCCCGCTCGCGCGCGCCACGGACGCGCCCGGCAAGGGCAACCACTGGGGCATGGAGGCCGTCAACGAGGAGCTCCCGCGCGGCAAGAAGGTCGACCTCGGCACGGTCGGCACCATCGAGGAGGTGCTGACGGGCCCGTCGCACACTCCTGACGGCTCGATGAACCTCTTCGGGGCGCTGCGGCGGGCTATGGCCACGACCGGGTACAGCGAGCTGAAGGAGTTCCAGCGCGTCGAGGTGACGGTGGCGGACTCGCAGCACAAGCGGTAGGGCTTACGGCGTGAAGGGGGCCGGTCACCTGGTGGGGTGACCGGCCCCCTTCGTATGCCCTGGGCTTGCGCGGGGCGCGTGGGGTGGTGCGGGGGCGTGCGGTTGCGTTCGGGGCGAATACGGGCTGGTCAGCCGGGCCGAGGGCGATAACGTCCGTGTCGGCGCCCCAGGTTGCTGGAGCGCCCCCTTCCAAGGACTTGGTTCCGGACCCCGCTCCTCGGGGCCCGGCCCGATTTCCGACGGACCGCCTACCGGGTCAATGGGTGGTGTCGTGGAAGGGGGCGCCCATGGGACGTCACCGCAAGCCCACTCGCTGGGATCGGATCCGTCTGTGGATGGTGAAGTGCCGGAGGAGGTGGATCTTGCGGATTTTCGGAGGGTGAGCGGCCGCCCCTACAAAACCTAGGGGCGGACACTCCGTGAACCATCCAGGAGCCTGCCGCAGTGACCGCTGCGGTGGGCTCCACCTACTGGGGGTGATGGTGAGCGGCCGTCCCTGCGCAAACCAGGGGCGGACACTCCGTGATCCATCCACGAGCCTGCCGCAGCAGCCACTACGACCGACCCCACCTGTCTCCGTAAGGTACCCGCGCCGCGCCCCGCATGCCACCAGCCCCGGAGCCCTCCGCACCCGCGCGCCCCCCTTCACAACCGACGCGCCGCCCCGCCCCGCGCCGACAGCGTCAAACCGCCGCCTTCTTGGCGCCGGTGAACGCGACGTACGCGGCGATCGCGAAGAACACGAACGTCAGCGGGTCGGCGTCCGCCTTCCAGGCCTCCTGGACCACGCTGAGGTGCTGGAAGAAGACCTCGCTGAAGCCGACCTTCACCTGGTCCGCGATGAGCATGGCCTCGCCCACCAGCTGGCCGAGGTAGACGGCGCCCAGGGACAGCACCGCGCTCGCGACCGGCAGGACCGGGTTGCGGCCCCCGAGCCGTCCCGCGGCGAGGCCGATGAGGAAGCCGACGCCGACCGCCGCCCAGCCGATCTCGCGCTTGGTCAGGCCGATGATCACGCCGTAGACGCCCGCGACGACCACGGCGGCACCGAACGCGGCCGCGAGACCGAGCCCGATGTTGTTCTTCACGGGAGCGGGCACGGGAGCGGGCGCGTACGGAACGCCCGGCGCCGGAGGCTGCGGTGCCGCGTCCGGCTGCTGGGCTTCCGCGTTGCCGTCGACCGTCTGGGGCTGCGGCGGCGGCGTTGGAGCTGACTGGCTCATGACAGAGATCCCCCCACGGGATGGAACGAGCGGATGGTGAAGCGAAGAAAGTGTGCGCACGCGTGTGCGACAAGTGGGGGGAGAGCAACAGGTGGGGGTGACAGGGCGACCAGTGAAATATGCGGTCAGAGGCGGTGGGCGGCCCCCGTCGGAACGGCTCCGCGCGTGTCCAGCAGCAACTGCGCCTTCACCGAAAGACCTTGGAGGTCGTACGTCCGGTGCTGCTGGAGCAGGATCGTCAGATCGGCCTCGGCCGCGGCCTCGTAGAAGGAGTCCGCGCGCGGGACCGGGCGGTCCAGGACGCTCCAGGACGGGACGTGCGGGTCGTGATAGCTGATCGAGGCGCCCAGTTCCATGAGGCGGACGGCGATCTCCGGGGCGGTGGTGCCCTGTTGGTCGGCGAGGTCCGGCTTGTAGGTGACGCCCAGGAGCAGCACGCGTGCGCCGCGCGCCGACTTGCCGTGCTCGTTGAGGAGGGCTGCGGCGCGCTGGACGACGTAACGGGGCATCTGGCTGTTGACCTGCTGGGCGAGTTCGACCATGCGCAGGGTGCGGCCCGGGTCGCCGGTCAGGTCCTGGGGGACGGCGTGGCCGCCGACGCCGGGGCCGGGGCGGAAGGCCTCGAAGCCGAACGGTTTGGTCTCCGCACAGCGGATGACGTCCCAGACGTCGACGCCGAGGTGGTTGCAGAGGACGGCCATCTCGTTGACGAGCGCGATGTTGACGTGCCGGAAGTTGGTCTCCAGGAGCTGCACGGTCTCCGCCTCGCGCAGTCCGCGCGCGCGTACCACCTTGTCGGTGAGGCGGCCGTAGAACGCGGCGGCGGACTCGGTGCAGGCGGGGGTGAGGCCGCCGATCACCTTGGGGATGTTGGCCGGGGTGAAGGCGCGGTTGCCGGGGTCGACCCGGCTGGGGGAGTAGGCGAGGTGGAAGTCGCGGCCCGCATGCAGCCCGGAGCCCTCCTCCAGGAGGGGGCACAGGAACTCCTCGGTGGTGCCCGGGGGGACGGGCGACTCCAGGATGACCGTGGTGTGCGGGCGAAGCCGAGCGGCCAGGGCGCGGGCGGCCGCCTCCACCTGGCCGAGGTCGAGCGTGCCGTCCGCTGCGCGCGGGGTCGGCGCGCAGATGACGGCGGTTCGCACCCGGCCGAGCTCGGCCGGGCTGGTGGCGTGCCGGAAGCCCCCCGAGAGCATCCGGCGCAGCTCGGCAGGGCTGAGGGAGCCCTGCTCGGGCCCGGTCCGATAGCCGAGTGTGGGGATGCCGGCCGCGACGGCTGCCTGGGCCAGGGGCAGGCCGAACGGGCCGAGTCCGATGACGGCGAGATCTGCGGGCATGGCGTGGGCCGTCCTCCCAGTAACCGAAGCGGGGCAAGCGCGCAAGTCCTGTGGACAGGACAGGCGAAGCGCAATGTCACACTAGGAGTAAATATGACCGATTTGCGGGATTGGTTGTCCGTGTTTTCCGCAGGTCTCGGGAATGTTGTCCACAGGCTGGGGGTGACTGGTGGCTGAAGCCGGGCAAGCCGGTCAGAATTTGGGCAGGGGGGATAGGAACCGGGCTTCGCCCGACGGGTGCGGCCGACGCTACCGATAGCGGGAGGCAGCGGTGAGGACAGCGACACTGGGACCGGCGCAGCGAGCCGAGTCACTGGCGGGATTGGCCGAGCGCGAGCTGGACGTACTGGTGGTGGGCGGCGGCGTGGTCGGTGCGGGCACCGCGCTGGACGCCGTGACACGAGGGCTGTCCACGGGCCTGGTCGAGGCGCGTGACTGGGCGTCGGGCACATCCAGCAGGTCCAGCAAGCTGATCCACGGCGGACTGCGCTATCTGGAGATGCTCGACTTCGCACTCGTACGGGAGGCGCTGAAGGAACGCGGTCTGCTGCTGGAGCGGCTCGCCCCGCATCTGGTGAAGCCCGTGCCGTTCCTGTACCCGCTGCAGCACAAGGGCTGGGAGCGGCTGTACGCGGGCTCGGGCGTCGCGCTCTACGACGCGATGTCGATGGCCCGCGGACACGGCCGCGGCCTGCCCACGCACCGCCATCTGACCCGCCGCCACGCCCTGCGCGTGGCGCCCGCCTTGAAGAAGGACGCGCTGGTCGGGGCCCTGCAGTACTACGACGCCCAGATGGACGACGCCCGTTATGTGGCCACCCTGGTGCGCACGGCGGCGGCCTACGGCGCGAAGGTCGCCAACCGCGCGCGTGTGACGGGCTTCCTGCGGGAGGGCGAACGGGTCGTCGGCGCGCGCGTACAGGACGTCGAGGCGGGCGGCGAGTACGAGATCCGCGCCAAGCAGATCGTCAACGCGACCGGCGTGTGGACCGACGACACCCAGGCCATGGTGGGTGAGCGCGGCCAGTTCCATGTACGGGCGTCCAAGGGCATCCACCTGGTCGTACCGAAGGACCGCATCAGCTCCTCGTCCGGGCTGATCCTGCGCACCGAGAAGTCCGTGCTGTTCGTCATCCCCTGGGGCCGGCACTGGATCGTCGGCACGACGGACACCGACTGGGACCTCGACAAGGCACACCCGGCCGCGTCCAGCGCGGACATCGACTACCTGCTGGAGCACGTGAACTCCGTCCTTGCAGTACCGCTGACACGGGACGACGTGCAGGGCGTGTACGCGGGGCTGCGCCCGCTGCTGGCCGGCGAGTCGGAGGCCACCAGCAAGCTGTCGCGCGAGCACACCGTGGCGCATCCCGCGCCCGGACTGGTCGTGGTGGCGGGCGGCAAGTACACGACGTACCGGGTGATGGCCAAGGACGCGGTGGACGAGGCGGTGCACGGCCTGGACCTGCGGGTCGCCGAGTGCGTGACGGAGGACGTGCCGCTGCTGGGGGCCGAGGGCTACCGGGCGCTGTGGAACGCTCGGGCGCGGATCGCGGCGCGGACGGGGCTTCATGTCGTGCGCGTGGAGCATCTGCTGAACCGGTACGGGTCGATGGCGGAGGAGGTCCTCGACCTCGTCGCGGCCGACGCCTCCCTCGGGGAGCCCCTGCACGCCGCGGACGACTATCTGCGCGCCGAGATCGTGTACGCCGCCTCGCACGAGGGCGCCCGGCACCTGGACGACGTACTGACCCGGCGCACCCGTATCTCCATCGAGACCTTCGACCGGGGGGCGCGGAGCGCGCGGGAGGCCGCCGAACTCATGGCGCCGGTGCTCGGCTGGGACAAGGACCAGATCGAGCGCGAGATCGAGCACTACGAGAAGCGGGTGGAGGCCGAGCGGGAGTCGCAGCGGCAGCCGGACGATCTGACGGCGGACGCGGCGCGGTTGGGGGCGCCGGACATCGTGCCGTTGTAGGACGCCGGGCATCCGGCAGCCGGGCAGCCGGGCCTCCGGATGTCACCCGAACGAGTGGCGCGAACCGGGATCTTCGTTCGGAACCCGGCCGTTCTATGGAATGCGAGGGCAGAACTCGGCGGCGAGCAGGGCCGGTTCGAGGTCGGGATCTGCGATCGCCGTCGTGTTCACGCGGAAGGTGAGGACACGCCGGCCGTCGATGGTGGCTGCGGTGCGCACGTAGCTGCCGCTGATGCGTCCGTTGTGTCCCCACACCGTGATACCGCACGGCAACTTCTCGGGAAACAGGCCCATGCCGTACAAGCCGTGTGCGGTACGGGTGTCGCGCATCTCGCGCAGCCAGCGCGAGGGCAGGAGCTCGCCGCCCAGCAGGGCCGCGTAGAAGCGGTCCAGGTCGGCGAGCGTGGTCACCAGCTCACCCGCGGCCCCGGCCACCCGCGGGTCGAGTTCGGTGACGTCGGTTCCGTCGGTGGCGTAGGCACGGCCGTGCGGGGAGGGCAGAGAGGTACGGGAGCCGGGGAAGGAGGTGCCCGTCAGACCCAGCGGAGCGATGATGCGGCGCTCGGCCTCGGTGGCGTACGAGCGGCCGGTGACCTGCTGGACGACCATGCCGAGCAGCACGTAGTTGGTGCTTGAGTAGGAGTAGCGGCCGGGGGCGGCCGGGGGGTGGGTGAGTGCTATGCGTACGGCCTGAAGAGGGGAGAGGGGAACGGCGCCTCCGGTCTCCGTGGTGAAGTCGTTCAGGCCGCTGGTGTGGGTGAGCAGGGCGCGCAGGGTCATCGCGCGGCCGTCGTTGCCGGCTCCGCGCACCAGGCCGGGCAGATGCTGCTCGACGGTGTCGGACAGGGACAGCCGGTGTTCCGCCGCGAGTTGCAGGACGACCGTCGCGACGAAGGTCTTCGTGATGCTGCCGGCGCGGAAGTGGTCGGCGCGGGCGATGCCGCGGCCGGCCTGGGCGTAGCGGGTGCCGGACTGCTCGCGGGCCAGGAGGGCCGCGGCGGGAGCCCTGCCCCGGGTGACCAGCATGGGGAGGAGTGTGTCCGTGGCCGGTGCCGCGGGGGCCGAGGAGGCGGTCGGGGACAGGGCGAGGAGCGCAAGCGACACAGGCACGGCCAGTAGCGTCCGGAGCGGCGGCATCGCAAGGTCCTCCCTTGTAGCGGCCCATCATGCAGGGTGGTGCAGCGCATGGTCCGGCGGGGCCCCGGGTACACAGGCTCCTCGTACGGTGCCACAGGCACCCTGGGCGTCGGGCACTTGTCGGGTGAGGGACAATGGAGGCTCTGTCAGGGCGGGTTGCATGAGGGGACGCATGTCGGAGGCGGAGCGGGCGGGGACATCCCGTCAGGACACTCGTCAGGACAACAGCGAGCGTCTTCTCGCCGGGCGTTACCGGCTGGGGAGGGTGCTCGGCCGCGGCGGCATGGGCACGGTGTGGCGGGCCGAGGACGAGACGCTGGGCCGGACGGTCGCCGTCAAGGAACTGCGGTTCCCGTCGAACATCGACGAGGACGAGAAACGCCGGCTGATCACGCGGACGCTGCGCGAGGCCAAGGCGATCGCGCGGATCCGCAACAACAGCGCGGTGACGGTCTTCGACGTGGTCGAAGAGGACGACCGGCCGTGGATCGTGATGGAGCTCGTCGAGGGCAAGTCGCTCGCCGAGGTCATCCGGGAGGACGGCCTCCTGGAGCCCAGGCGCGCGGCCGAGGTCGGGCTGGCGATCCTCGACGTGCTGCGCTCGGCGCACCGCGAGGGCATCCTGCACCGTGACGTGAAGCCGTCGAACGTCCTGCTGGAGTCCGACACCGAGCGGGTCGTGCTGACCGACTTCGGTATCGCCCAGGTCGAGGGCGACCCGTCCATCACGTCGACCGGCATGCTCGTCGGCGCGCCCTCCTACATCTCCCCGGAGCGGGCCCGCGGGCACAAGCCGGGCCCCGCGGCCGACCTGTGGTCGCTCGGCGGACTGCTGTACGCGGCGGTCGAGGGGGTACCGCCGTACGACAAGGGTTCCGCGATCGCCACCCTCACCGCGGTGATGACCGAGCCGATGGAGGAGCCCAAGAACGCGGGGCCGCTGAAGGACGTCATCTACGGGCTGCTGACCAAGGATCCCGCCAAGCGGCTCGACGACGCGGGCGCGCGGGCGATGCTCAACCGTGTGATCCACGCGCCCGAGCCGAAGGAGGCCGAGCCGGAGCCGCCGTCGGACGCGACGAGGGTCGTGCCGTTGCCGGTGCAGCCCGATGCGCCCAAGAGCAAGGGGAGTCCGGGCGGGTCAGGCGGCAAGCGGGGCGAGGAGGCGGCGGACAAGCTGCGCGGGGCGCTGCGTTCCGTGCGGAAGGCCGCCGTGGCGGCGGGGGCGGCGGCCGGTTCGGCGGCCGCGACCCGTGGCAAGTCGGGCAGCGGTACGGCGGGTTCGGCGTCCGGTGACACCAAGTCCGCCGGGGCGGCCGGGGGCGGGGCGTCGGACGCGGCCGGTTCTTCGGCGCCGTCGGCATCTCCCGCTCCTCCTGGACCTCCCGTTCCTCCCCCTCCTCTTGCTCCGACGACTCCGCTGCCTGCGGTGCCTCCGGCTCCGCGGTCGGCCTCGGCGCCGTCGGCTCCGGCGCGGTCCTCGGGTTCGGCGGCAGCTGCGGGGGCCGAGGCGCCTTCCGTCTCCTCCGCCGGTGCCGGCTCGGCGGCGGCTTCGGGTTCTTCGGCCGCTTCGGGTTCCGCGGGTGCCTCGGCCTCGCCGGCAGGCGCCGTTTCCGGGGACCGGGGGAGCGCGGCCCAAGGGGCGAATACGCAGGCCGGTGGGCGCAGTTCGGGGTGGCCGGTCGTGCCGCCGCCGGATCTGCCGCCGCGGCCCGTGCCCAGGGCGCCGCTCACCGACGTGGTGCCCAAGCGGACGCTGGTGATCATCGCGGTGGTGGTCGTGCTCGCCGTGGTCGGGACCGTGCTGGCCATCGTGCTCGGCGGGGGCCACGGCAAGAGTTCGAACGGCGGCAAGAACAGCGGAGGGAAGGCCGCGGCCGGCGTGTCCGCCAGTGCTCACACCAAGGAGGACACGAGCGGCGGCACCCGTGCGGACGGGAGCGACTCGTCCGCGTCGGCGTCGAAGGGCGGAAGCACTCCCAGCAACAGTCCGACCGCGTCCGGCGGCAGCGGGGCGGGAGCGGGCGGCTCGTCCGGGGGCGACGGAGCCGTGCAGACGACGTACAAGGGGAGCCAGGGGTACTCGATCGGGCTGCCCAAGGGCTGGGCGTACCAGTCGGCGAGTTCCGCCGGGGACCGGTTCACCGGGCCCGACGGGCAGAAGCTGCTGGTCGCGTGGACGTCCACGCCCAAGGGCGACCCGGTGACCGACTGGAAGAACCAGGAGCGCTATATGACGCGCTCGCAGTACCAGAAGATCCGGATAGAGCAGGTGGACTACCGCGGCTGGAACACGGCCGACTGGGAGTTCACCTATGTGGAGAGCGGGACGGAGTACCGGACGGTCGACCGGGGGTTCGTCGTCAACGGCCATCTCGGATATGCGCTGATGTACACGGCGAAAGCCGCGGACTGGGACAGCGGCCTCCGTAAGGACACCTGGAAGACGCTCGCGAACACGTTCGAACCCAAGTCGTGAAGTGAGCCGGCCCGCGTTTGAGCCGTGAGATCTGGCATCCCCTCATTGCGAATTGCCTCCGGCACGTATCGTGAGTGTTTGCGGACCGTACGCATCCAGGTATGGGTTCGGAACGGGGCGCAAGGCGAACGGAATTGACCAACCGGGCGGCCGGGGGAGGCAACGTGGACGACTATGCGGGACGGGTTCTTGCCGACCGCTACCGCCTGCCGCTGCCACCCGCCGACGAGTACGAACTCACCGAAACCCGCGCCTTCGACACCTACAGCGGCCAGGAAGTCCTGGTCAGGCAGGTGCCGTTGCCGGAGGTCGTCGAGGCGGAGGTGCTCGACGCGGAGGGGCTGCCGGACGGTTTCACGGCCCGTGACCCGCGGGCGCGGGCGGCCGGGCGGTCCGCGGCGCGCCCCGGAGTGCGGCGGCCCACCGATCCGGCGGTACGGCGTGCGGTCGAGGCCGCGCAGGCCGCGGCGCAGATCCCCGACCATCCGCGGCTCGACCAGGTCTTCGACGTGTTCGCCGAGGGCGGTTCGCTGTGGATCGTCAGCGAGTTGGTGGCGGCGCGGCCGCTCGCGGCGCTGCTCGCCGAGAAGCCGCTCACGCCCTATCGGGCGGCCGAGGTGGCCTCCGACGTCCTCATGGCACTGCGGGTGCTGCACGCCCATGGCTGGGTGCACCGCAACGTCACGGCCCGTACGGTGCTGGTCTGCGACGACGGCCGGGTGATGCTGACCGGCCTCGCGGTCGGGGCGGCGGAGGAGGCGCTGTGCGGGTACGACCCGGTGCCGGCTCCGGAGACCGGCGGGAACGGCGGGTTCGGACCCGCGGGCGGTTCCACTGGTGGGCCGGGTCTGCCGGGCGGCCAGGGGGCGCAGAGCGTCCACAGTCCCCCTGGACTCCAGGGTGCCCAAGGCGCTCCCGGGGGCGCCGACCCCGAGGCCGCTCGGCGTGCCGCCATCCGGGCGCGTACGGCCGGAGGCCTGCCGAGCGCCGGGCCGGACACGGCGAACGGGGCGGGGGCGTCCGGCGCGCTCGCGCCCAGGGCCCTGGAGAGCGGTGGGGACATCCGGGCCGCCCGGGCCGGGGCGATCGCCGCGTACCGGGCGGGCGCCCGGGCAGCGGCCAGGGTTCAGGAGGCGCAGCAGAGCGGGCGGGCGGCGCTGCCCGGTGCCCGTTCCGCGCCGGACGGCGGCCCGGCCCCGCAGGCCAACGGCTCGGCGCAGGCCCAGACTTCCGGCGACGGCGTCGAGGCCTCGCCCCGCACCACCGCGGCACCGGGGCAGATTGCCGACCCGTACGGCACGAGCGCCACCGCCTGGCACGGGGCCGCACCGCGCAGCGGAGTCGGTGGGGCACCGGCCGTCGAGGGCGGTGAAGCAACCGGCCTTGCCAGTCAGGGCGGTCGTACGGCGCTCCCGCCGGGCGACGGCGGCCCGCATACCGGCGCGGGCCCCTACGGCAACGGCGGCACCCACCCGGGGCAGCCCGGCGCAGGTGCCCCGGCAGCGTCCGGCGTTCCGGCACCCCGCCTCGACAAGGCTCCCCCGACGGGCGTTCCGACACCCGGCTCCCACCCTCCCGCCCCGCTCCCGCCCGGCGCCACGCCCCCCAGCCGCTGGGACGACCTCGTGGCCGGCCCGCCCGCGCCGCGCGGTCCCGCCACCCCGCTGGCCGCCGAGCGGGCCCGCCAGGCGCGGATGGCCGTGGTGGGGCCCGTGACGGAGCGGTGGGCGCCGGAGCAGGCCGGGCCCGTGCACGAGAACTGGCAGCTGGCGCCGCCCATCGGACCCGCGACCGACCTGTGGGCGCTCGGCGCGCTGCTCTTCAGGGCCGTACAGGGGCATGCGCCCTATCCGGAGGAGTCGACGGCCGAGCTGGTGCAGATGGTGTGTGCCGAGCCGCCCGCCTTCGCGGAGGAGTGCGGGCCGCTGAGGCCGGTCGTGGAGTCACTGCTGCGTCAGGACCCGACCGAGCGGCTGGACTTCGAGGAGCTCAGGGGCTGGCTGCGGTCGCTCGTGCGGTCCGCGCCCGAGCCCGACGCCGGCGCGCACGTCATAGCGGCGCCGCCCGCCGACGCCAGCCGGCTGCCCGTCGTACGGCGGCGGGGCGAGCTGGTGCGCAGGCGGCGCGCCGGACTGCCCGCGACCAGTGCGCACGGGCGGCACAAGCGGGCCAAGGAGCAGGCGGGTTCGCCACGCAGACTCGGCCGCACCCTGCTTCTGCTGATCCTGCTTCTGCTGGCCGCCGCGGTCGCGTATGCCCTGCTCTTCATGCCGAAGGCCGGGGACAAGGGCGCGGCGGGCAGCGACCGTACCGGCAGTGCGGGGGAGGTCAGCCCCGCTCCCGAGCAGTCGGACAGGGGGGCCGGTAGCCGGCCGCGTCCCGACCAGACCTCGCCCAAGCCCGAGGACAGCCCCTCGAATTCGGCCGGTGCGACCGAGAGCCAGACCACCGGCCCCGTCGTCGCCGACGGTTTCACGCTGCGAAAGGACCCGGAGGGCTTCCGGATCGCCGTGGCCAAGGGCTGGTCCCGGGCCGGAAAGAACAGCTGGAACCAGGTGGTGTACTCGCACGGCGACTTCCAGCTCATCGTCGTGAAGGGACGCGACGGCGCGGTCACCTACGGCAGCGACCCGATGGCGTACCAGCGGGACACGGAGCACGAGTTGCAGCCGTACCGCAGCTCCAGCTGGGCCACCGCGACCGGGCTGCGCACCGTGACGGTGGGGACACGGACCATGGCAGAGGGGCAGTTCACCTGGACCGACGGCAGCGGGAACGACCTGTATGTGCGCAACCTCGCGATGCTCATCGACGGGCGGTACCACATCGTGCAGGTGCGCGGACCCGAGTCGCAGCGGGACGAGGTGACGAGGCTGTACGAGCAGGCGTCGGCCACGTATCAGGTGACCGGCTGATTCCTCCTGTGAAGGGCCCGTGAAGGGCCGTTCGGTTGCGCCTTGCGCACCGAAGCGACAACCGTCACAGTGCGGTCTCCTTGGGACCCCCGTTGTTCCCTGTTTACGGGCCGGTCCTTAGTCTGACCCTGTCAAGAGCATTGCGGGGCAACGTGAATCAGATGCAGGGCCAGCTTGTCGCGGGCCGCTACCGGCTCGCCGACTCGATCGGCAGCGGCGGCATGGGCCGCGTGTGGCGCGCACACGACGAGGTGCTGCACCGGGCCGTCGCGATCAAGGAGTTGACCGCCGCGCTCTACGTGTCCGAGAGCGAACAGGAGCGGCTGCTCGCGCGCACCCGGGCGGAGGCGCGCGCCGCCGCGCGCATCAACCACTCCGCCGTGGTCACCGTGCACGACGTGCTCGAACACGACGGCCGCCCGTGGATCGTGATGGAGCTCGTCGAGGGGTACTCGCTGGCCGACGCGGTCAAGGAGCAGGGGCGGGTCGAGTCCGCCGAGGCCGCGCGGATCGGACTGTGGGTGCTGCGCGCGCTGCGCGCCGCCCACGCCGCCGGAGTGCTGCACCGCGACGTGAAGCCGGGCAACGTCCTCATCGGCCACGACGGCCGCGTCCTGCTCACCGACTTCGGCATCGCCCAGATCGAGGGCGATACGACGATCACCCGCACCGGTGAGGTCGTCGGCTCCGTCGACTACCTCGCCCCCGAGCGGGTCCGCGGCCACGACCCGGGCCCCGCCTCCGACCTGTGGGCGCTCGGCGCCACGCTGTACACGGCGGTGGAGGGCAGGTCTCCGTTCCGCCGCACCTCACCGCTGTCCACCATGCAGGCGGTCGTGGAGGAGAACGCCGCCGATCCGCAGAACGCCGGTCCGCTCGGGCCCGTCATGGCCGCGCTGCTGCACAAGGACCCCGACGCCCGGCCGTCCGCCGCCGAGGCCGAGCAGATGCTCGCCGAGGCGGCGGAGGGACGGCGGTCGAACGCGGCGCAGGCCTATGTGCCGACGCAGCACACGGGCTCCCGCTACGAGACCGGAACCACAGGTTCGGGGCCGCACACCGGCTCCCGCACAGGGCCGCAGACGGGCTCCGCCACGCCGTACCCGCCGATGACCGGGCCGACGTCGATCGGACCGACCGGGATGGGCCCGGAGCACCGGACGACCACCGGCACCGCGCCGAAACGTCGCCGTCTGCGCGCCGTCGTCCTCGCGGTCGCCCTCGCGGCGATCGTCGGCGCGGGCGCGGCCGTGGCGCTCCAGTCGGGGGGCAGGGGAACGCCGAGCGGCACAGCCGGTACGTCCACGACGCAGAGCCCGACGCCCACGCCCAGTCCGGGTGCGAACGGAACCGTTCCTGCCGCGTGGCAGCGTTATGACGACCCCTGGGGCTTCAGCCTCTACCTGCCCAAGGGCTGGACCCGGAAGGTCGTCGGTGTACCCGGCGAGCTCAGGCAGGTCGACTACACACCCGACAACGGCAAGCACTTCGTCCGCATCGCCAAGGACACCTCGCCGGACTTCAAGGACGCCTACTCCCACCAGGTGAACCTGGAGCAGACGCTCAAGCAGCGTTTCGTCGACTACCGTCGGGTGCGGCTGGAGCAGAACATCTACCGCGACCGCCCCGGCTCCGTCTGGGAGTACACCTGGACCGCGCAGGCGAACCAGGCGGGGGTTCCCTTCCCCGGTCCGCGCCGTGCCGTCGAGGAGACGTACATGTCCGGCGACGGTACCGAGTACGCGATCTACATCTCGTCGCCCGCAGCCGACTGGGCCAGGACGAGCAAGCAGTTCAAGTGGGTCCTTCAGGGCTGGCAGGAGAGCACCTCCCCCTAGCCGTTGGGCCGGACGGGGGTTGGCCGGTCGCCGCCCCGGAGCAGGTCCGTCCGGTGCGGCATGATGGGGCGCATGGGGACCGAGGGGGAAGGCGTCCGTGTCATAGCGGGCCGTTACCGGCTTGAGGCGAGACTCGGGCGCGGTGGCATGGGCGTGGTGTGGCGGGCGACCGACGAACTGCTCGGCAGGCAGGTGGCGGTCAAGGAACTCGCCCTCGACCTCGACGAGACGCTCTCCGCCGAGGAGTCCAGGCGGCAGCGCGACCGCACCCTGCGCGAGGCGCGGGCGGTCGCACAGTTGCGCCACCCGCACATCATCGTTGTCCACGATGTCGTCGAGCACGACGAACGCCCGTACATCGTCATGGAGTTGATCGACGGCGGCTCCCTCGCCGACCGCATCTCCCAGCGCGGGCCGATCGCCCCCGGCGAGGCCGCCCGGATCGGCGCCGGCCTGCTCAGCGCGCTGCGCACGGCGCACGAGGCCGGGGTCCTGCACCGCGACATCAAGCCCGCCAACGTCCTGCTGGAGTCCGGCACGGACCGGGTCGTCCTCACCGACTTCGGCATCGCCCAGGTCGCGGGCGCCACCACACTCACCGAGACCGGCTCCTTCGTCGGCTCACCCGAGTACACCGCGCCGGAGCGGATGTCCGGGGCGAGGACCGGCCCCGAGTCCGACCTGTGGTCGCTGGGCGCGCTGCTGTGCACCGTGCTGAGCGGCGAATCGCCCTTCCGGCGCGACTCGCTCGGCGGCATCCTGCACGCGGTCGTGTTCGACGAGATACGGCCGCCCGCACAGGCCGAACCGCTCCTGCCCGTCGTGCTGGGCCTGCTGGAGCGCGATCCCGACCGCCGGCTGGACGCGGCGCAGGCCGAGCGGATGCTGCGCGCCTACCGCGACACCGGCCGCACCCCGGCCCTGCCCCCCGGCTACACCCCGACCGAACGGGACGTCCCCCGCCCGCCCGCGCCGCTGCCCACGCCGCCGCCTTCGCCGTCGACCACGGTGGAGACCAGGCACTCCACCCGGGGCGTGCTGGTGGCCGCGCTGCTGGTCGCCGCGATGGCCGGGGCGGGCGTGTCGGCGGCGGCGCTGCTCATGAACCGGGACGGTGAGGGGCGCGGCGGTACGCCGACGAGTTCGGCGCCCGGGACTTCGGCGAGCGCGTCGCCGTCGCCGTCGCGTTCGCCGTCGCACAGGACCGGTACGCCGAGCCCGTCGCCCACCTCCCCGCCCCCGGCGACGGCGGACCGCCCCTCCGCCCCCTCCGGCTATCGCGTGGCCGACGACCCGGCGGGCTTCTCCCTCGCCGTACCGGAGGACTTCACCCGTGAACCGCAGGGCGAGCGTGTCTTCTACCTGTCGTCGGGGGAGACCTTCCGGCTCGGCATCAAGGCCGGCGACCCCGAACCGGGCGGCCCGCTCGCGGTGATGCGGCGCGCCGCCGCCAAGGGCCCCGACACCAACCCCGGCTACCACGACGGCCGGGTCGTCCCGGCCACCCAGCACGGACACCCGGGCGCCCTCTGGGAGTTCACCTGGAACGGCTTCAGCACGGCCGAGGGCCCCCGGCACACGTACGACCTGTGCTGGGAGGAGGGCGGCCGGGTGTACGACGTGTGGGTGTCGGCGCCGGTCGGCAAGGTGCGAGAGGCGAAGGAGTACTTCGACGTCGCGGTGGACACGTTCGCGGCCCGGTGACGCGACGGGCCGCGGATTCCCGGGGGGACAGGTCACGGGTCTGTGACCGGAACGCGCCAACGCTGGATGCATGAGCGTCTGGCGCGATATGGATGGTCCATGAGCACCAGCGGGGGAGTCGGCCACGAGTCCGACGACACGACGAGTTTTGTTCTGCAACCTCCCAGACCTCGGCAGTCGGAGCCCGGCGCCGGGCGTCTCGTCGCGGGCCGCTACCGGCTGCTGGCCAAGCTCGGCCACGGTGGCATGGGTACGGTGTGGCGCGCCAAGGACGAGACCGTCGACCGTGAGGTCGCCGTCAAGGAACCCCGTGTACCGGACCACCTTCCCGAACGTGAACGCGCCAACGTCTACGAGCGGATGCGCCGCGAGGCCCGCGCCGCGGCCCGTCTCGACCACCCGGCGGTGGTCAACGTCCACGATGTGGCGGTCGTCGACGACCGGCCGTGGATCGTGATGGAGCTGGTGCAGGGCCGTTCGCTCGGCAGCGCGCTGCAGGAGGGCACGCTGGACGCGCGCGAGGCCGCCAGGATCGGCCTGGAGGTGCTGGGCGCGCTGGAGGCCGCGCACGCCGCGGGCATCCTGCACCGCGACGTCAAGCCCGACAACGTCCTCCTCGGCCGGCACGACCGCGTGGTCCTGACCGACTTCGGCATCGCCCGGATCGAGGGCGAGACCAGCCTGACGGACACGGGCGGCTTCGTCGGCTCGCCCGAGTTCATCGCCCCGGAACGGGTGCTGGGCCAGCGCCCAGGGCCGGCCTCCGACCTCTGGTCCCTCGGTGTCGTCCTCTACGCGGCCACGGAGGGCGTCTCCCCGTTCCGCCGCAGCAACACGCCGGCCACGCTCCAGTCGGTCCTCAACGCCACCCCGGCACCGCCCGCCTCGGCGTCGGGACCGCTGGCCGAGCTGATCACGGGCCTGCTGCAGAAGGATCCGGCGAGACGTCCGGGCGCCGGGCAGGTCCGGGCGCTGCTGGAACAGACCGTGAACCCGCCGGTCGCGGCGCCCACGCAGCCCACGCAGTCCGGGCAGATCGTCACCCGGGGGGTCCGGTTCGGGCGCAAGGTGTGGCTCGGGGCCGGCGCGGGCGTCCTGTCGGCGGTGGTGGCGGCGTACCTGCTGATCGTGAACCCCTTCGCGGGGCCGCTGCCGGACGGCTGGAAGACGCACCACGAGAACGATGTGGCCGCGACGCTGGCGGTGCCGGGCGGCTACCAGCGGGCGGTGCCCGACCGGAAGACCGACAAGGGCCACTGGGTCACGTACAGCGACCTGAGCGGTGCGATCGGGATCACCCTGAGCCTGGTGAAGAAGTCCGAGGACACCGGCGGCGCCATCAAGGACTCCGCCGCCGCCCAGATGTACGACGACGACGGCACGTTCAAGCAGAGCGGCGCGTACGAGCTCAACATGCCCGCCGGCCCGAACACCAAGACCAGGCTGACGACGTACCGGAACAAGCCGTCCGCCGAGAACACGGTCGTCTACAAGAGCGACGACAGCCAGCACCCGCTCCCGCGCGAAGTACGGATCTTCTACTACAAGTCCTCGGCCGGCGACCTGTACAAGCTGATCGTGAGCTACCCCGGCAAGGGTGACTTCACCGCGCGCGGACGCGAGGTGGCGCAGGCCACGATCGCGAACCTGGACCTCGACAGGCTCTGACCCACCGTCAGCGCCGCACCGTCGCCCGGTACCTCCCCGGCGTCACCCCGAACTCCCTGCTGAACGCGTGCGACAGGGCGTACGGGCTGCTGTAGCCCGCCGTACGGGCGACCGAGGCCAGCGGGGCATCGGTGTCGCGCAGGAGTGCGGCCGTGCGGGTCAGCCGCCACCAGGTCAGATACGCCATCGGTGGGCGGCCGACCAGTGCGGTGAACCGGCGGGCCAGCGTGGCACGGGAGACGCCCGCCTCCGCGGCCAGGCGGTCGTTCGTCCACGGGGCGGCCGGGTCCGAGTGCAGGGCCCGGAGGGCTGCCGTGGTCACCGGGTCGCCGAGCACGGCCGGCCAGGCACCCGTCGCCGTGTCCGCCTCCGTCGTCCACGCCCGCACCATGTAGATCAGCAGCAGGTCGAGCAGGCTCGGCAGCGCCAGGCAGGAACCCGGGCGGCGCTCGTCGAGCTCGCGGGCCAGCAGGTCCACGGCGGCGCGCAGTTCGGGATGGGAGCCGACCCGGTTCGGCAGATGGACGACCTGCGGCAGCTCCGCCAACAGCGGATGCACGCGGCTGCGGTCCAGCCGGTACTTGCCGCACAGCAACTCCACCTCACGCCCGCCCGGCGCCCCCTCCGGCCGCCTCATCTCCTCGAACGGCACGGCCCGCGCCGTATCGCTCGGCCCGTCCGCCAGCACATGCCCCGCCCCGTGTGGCAGCAGTACGACGTCTCCCGCGCCCAGCGTCACCGGCTCACCGCCCTCGTCGGGCAGCAGCCAACAGCCACCCGCGAGGACCACGTGGAACCCCGCGCCCTCGTACGGCGCGAACCGCGTGCACCAGGTGCCGCCGACCCGCAGCCGGTTCGAGGAGGGCTGTCCGATGCGTACGGCGGAGATCGCGTCACTCACCACGTCCATGAGGCGCAAGCGTATCCGAATGAGGCAGACAGGCATTGGAATGCTCACAGCAGCGCTTCTAGAGTTCCTGGCATGGCTGATGAAAACGCGCGGAGTGACATGCGGAGTGATGTGCTGGATGGCGTGCAGAGCGACGTGCAGGGTGACGTGCGGGGTTTCGTGATCGGCGACGTCGAGGTGTTCCGGGTCGTCGAGTGGCGGGCGCCCTACGCACCGACCCGGGACCTCGTTCCGGGCGTCGGCCCCGAGGTGTGGCGGGACAACCGACAGGCGCTCGTCCCGGACCACTGGGAGCCCGGCGGCGACCGGGCCGTGGTCGCGCTGCAGACCTGGGTGGTCCGCAGCAGCGGCCGGACCGTCCTGGTCGACACGGGGGTGGGCAACGGCCGCGAGCGGCCCGGCAACGCCCTCTTCCATCAGCGGCAGGGCGACTTCCCGGAACGCCTGGCGCGGGCCGGAGTGCGGCCGGAGGACGTCGACGTCGTCGTCAACACCCACATCCACGGCGACCACGTAGGCTGGAACACCCATGAGGTGGAGGGCAGTTGGGTTCCCACCTTCCCTAATGCCACTTACCTCCTCCCGGCCGCCGACGACCACCACTTCGGTCCGGACGGCGGATACGGCGGCGGCGTACGCCCGGACGACCGACTGATCCACGAGGACAGCATCGCGCCCGTGCACAAGTCCGGGCAGGCCGTGCTGTGGGACGGCGAGCACCGCATCGACGAGCACCTCACTCTGGAGTCCGCGCCCGGCCACACCCCGGGCTCGTCCGTCCTGCGCGTCGCCTCACGCGGTGAACGGGCCGTGTTCGTCGGTGACTTGCTGCACAGCCCGGTCCAGATCCTGCACCCCGAGTGCAGCAGCTGCTTCTGCCTGGACCCCGGGCAGGCGGCCACCAGCCGCCGCCGGGTGCTCGAACAGGCCGTGGACGAGGGCGAGTTGCTGATCCCGGCGCACTTCGGCGGATCGGGTGTCGTGGAGGTGCGGCGACGGGGTGACGCGCTCGCCTTCGGCCGCTGGACGCCGTAGCGCGGGCCCCGCGTCGACAACTCCCCGTTCCGCACGGTACTCATGAGGCATGAGTGCAGGCGGCGAACGGACGCGCGAAGGTCGGCTGCTCGGCGGGCGCTACCGGCTGGCCGAGCGCATCGGCTCCGGCGGGATGGGCACCGTCTGGCAGGCGTACGACGAACTCGTGGAGCGGGACGTCGCCGTCAAGCAGCCGCGGCTGCCCGGAGACCCGGAGGACGAGCACCGCCGGCGGGCCGCCCACCGCCTCCACCGCGAGGCCCGCGCCGCCGCCCGCGTCGACCACCCGGCCGCCGTCTCCATCCATGACGTCGTGGTCGAGGAGGACGGACTCCCCTGGATCGTCATGGAGTTGATCCGCGGCGAGTCCCTGCACGAAGTCCTCCGGCGCGGCCCGGTCGAGGCTGCCGAAGCCGCCCGTATCGGCCTCGCCGTCCTCGGTGCCCTGGACGCGGCACACGCCGTCGGCATCGTGCACCGGGACGTCAAGCCGGCCAACGTCCTCCTCGGCGCGCACGGCCGTGTCGTCCTCACCGACTTCGGCATCGCCCATGTCCAGGGCGAGGAATCCCTGACCGTCAGCGGCGAGTTCGTCGGCTCCCTGGAGTTCGTCGCGCCCGAGCGGATGTCGGGCCGGGGCGCCGGGCCCGCCTCCGACCTGTGGTCGCTGGGTGTGCTGTTGTACGCGGCGGTGGAGGGGGTCTCCCCGTTCCGGCGTACGACGGTCGAGTCCACCCTCGCCGCGGTCATCGCCTCCGAACCGCCCGAGCCCCGGCAGGCGGGACCGCTCGGCCCGCTGATCGCACGGCTGCTGGTGAAGGACCCGGAGCAGCGGCCCGGCGCGAAGGAGGCCGGAGCGGTGCTGGAGGCGGTGGCCGAGGGCTGGCCGGTACCGCAGGCCGAGGCCGGTGCGGCCGCGGCCCAGGGCACGGCTGGGCTGCGGGAGTTCGCCGACGACGCGGGGACCGTACGGCTGGGGGCAGCGCCCGCGACGGCCGCGGCGCCCGCGACGGCCGCGACGGCCGCGACGGCCGCGACGGCCGCGACGGCCGCGACGGCCGCGACGGCCGCGACGGCCGCGACGGCCGCCAAGGCCACTGTCCCGGAGACAGCGGTCCCCGGGGCCGTACCGGAGTCCGGCACCGCACGCATCTCCGGGCCCCCGACGACTCGCGAGCCGTCCGCCGAGCCCGAGCCGTCCGCCCCCGCTGGTCGCCGGAAAAGTC
>NZ_JAJSBI010000011.1 GCF_021261325.1 Streptomyces guryensis
CGTACCGGCCCCGCCCTCCCACAGCATTCCAGCAGTACCTCGACGCACGCGACTTACCCCGGCCACTGTGGTGGCGCCAAGGGAAGTGACGCCCGTCCTCAAGATTCCCGACAGAGTCGCTCAATGAGGACGTCCGTCGAAAGTCACCAGCAACCGGCCGCACAGCCGGTACGCCTCCCGCAGCACCGGATCAGTAATCCCAGCCCGATCCAGAGCACCCCGGTCACCCAACACTCGGCTCCACCCTTCGGTCAGTACCTGCCAGGGAAACGAAAGCCGGCAACGCCCGGCCCCATGGCAACGCCGCTGCTCAAGCCAGGTCACGCCCAAAACGCCCGTCACTGGCTTCGGCGTCTCTGGGTGCCTTGAGGCGGGTACAGCCGGAACGCTGGTCGCATGCCGTACGGCTCCACACGGTCGTCACGACTGCGTACGTCACCTGGTACGGCCGCGCCCCTCAACGGTGCTGTCCTGCCACACGCCGGCACCGCGGCACCGGCCATTCGTCGGCACCCGGAACATGCGCACGAACACAGGCCGCTACCGACAAGGTCGTTGGACGGACACGACCGTACGGTCATCGGCCCGCGGAGGGCGGAAAGTGCGCACGTCAACGGACCGCATAACGCACCTTGACCGGGCCCAATGGTTTCGTGCGCTTCTGGGCGCCGAGAGGAGGCATCGAGGCCCTGATCCTCGTCAAGCCCCGGGCTTCCAGCACCTCAGACCCGTACCCCGACGCGGAAGGGAGGCGGAAGGGAAGTTTGCGCCGGGGCTGTGGCACTCGACGTTCGTCCGGGACGCCACCTGTTCATGACCCACCCAGCTTCCCGTTTGTCATGTCTCAGGGGCTGGGCGCGCGGTTCTGCGGCCCAGCCCCTGAGACCGGCACTGCTCGCCTACGGCAGCGTCCACCGCTGGTTGGCGCCACCGTCGCAGGCCCAGATGTCCAGCTGGGTGAGGTTGGCGGTGCTGCTGTTGGGGTCGTCCAGGCAGCGTCCGGACTGCATGCCGCGCAGGCTGCCGTCAGCCTGCTGCGTCCACTTCTGGTTGTCTCCGCCGTTGCAGGTCCAGATGTCGACGGGGGTGCCGTTGGTCACGCCCTGCTTGACGACATCCAGGCATTTTCCGCCGATGGTCAGGGTGCCGTCGGGATTGTATGTCCAGTTCTGTGACCCGGGCTTCTGGTTGCAGTCGTAGAGCTGAACCGCGGTGCCGTTGGTGGTGTTGCCTGTGTTGAGGTCGAGGCACTTGCCGGAGATACCGGAGCGGACGGCGCCGGAACGGGTGGGGATCGGGTTGCTCCCCGGGGTGACGGAGAAGTTGTCGAACTGCTGTGTCTGGTATCCGCCCCCGTTCACGCTACTGGTGGAGTCCGCGGTGCCCAGTCCGGCACGGCCGTGGGTGTAGCTGTTGTCCGTGACGCTGCCCAGAGCCGTGCCGTCGAGCGTGGCGCTGATGGTCGCCCCTTGCATCGTCAGTGAAACGGTGTGCCACCGGTTGGTGCCCAGTGCCGTCGTAGAGCCGCTGGCGAGGGTGGTGTACGCCCATGTGCTGTTGACGACATCAGACTTGAGAATCGACCACGTGCCGGTGCTGCTCACCCGCAGGTGGTACGCCTGCAGGCCGTTGTCGTTCCGACCTTGCATGCCGATACGGCCCAGCAACTCCACCGCTCCGGACTGCGCGAGCATCGTGTCCGCCGTGACGGTGTAGTTGCCCCATGACTCGTCGCCCATGACGGTGTACGGCGCGTAGTAGTTCTCGTTGGTCCAGCGGACAGGAGTGGTTTGCGCCGTTTGCTGGAGGCAGGTTCCGGTGCGCCCTGCGCCGCAGGCCGCGGTCTGGAAGGCGCCGTTCATGTCGGTGAAGTACTTCGGGGACGTGGTGGTCGCCGGGGTCTCGAAGTTGTTGGAGTACGGCAGGCTCAGCGGGGCCGCCGGGGGCGAGGTGGCGGTTCCCTTGCTCTGCCCGGTCGTCGTGGTGACCGTGTACACGTAGCCGGGTTGCAGTGTCAGCGTGTAACTGCCGCCGGAGGGGGTGACGTCGGTGGTGTGCACGAAGTGTTCGCTGTCGTTGGGCGACTTGAGATTGGTGCCCCAGACGTGGACCTGGCCGGTGGACAGGCCGCCCGTGACGTGAACGGTCAGGGTCTGCGCGGCCGTGGCGTCCACCGTCTCGATGACGGTGCTGTAGTCACTGTGGTTCGGCGACTTCAGTGTCACGTAACTGCCGTTGGACTGAGCGCCGCCCAGGTAACCGCTGGCCGAGTCCTGGTACTGCCAGCCGATCTGCGCGAACTGGGACGTGTGTGCGAGGACCCAGGCCGTCTTGGCGATGCTGTAGTGGCCCGACCAGGGCTGGTTGGCGACGGCCAGCCCGTTGAAGGCGAAGTAGGTGTTGGGATACAGCGCGGCGACGAGCGGCCAGTTGTAATAGGCCGTCATACGGCCGTCGATGTAGTCCCGGTTGACGGCCCTTGCGACCGCCACCGCGCCGGCCTCGGCATCCTCTGACCCGTTCTCACTCGCCCACAGCGGTTTGCCGAGGTTCTGGGCGTTGCTGGTGCTCGGGCAGTTCTTGAAGTCGGACTTGTTACCGATGGCCGCGCCGTTGACGTAGCCGCAGGGGTAGTGGACGCCCACGATGTCCACCGCGCTCTTGAACGTCGGATCGCCGGCCATCGCGTCGGCCACCGACCAGTTGTCGTCGGCCGCGACCAGCTTGGTGGCACCGTAGCCCTTGGCGACCAGGGCGGACTTGAGGTTCTCGTACCAAGTCGCGTTGTAGCCGCGCTCGTTCCAGCCACCGAGGTAGTCGATGGTCAGTTTGTGCTGGGCGGCGCAGCCCATCCAGTCCGTCAGGTAGCTGATCGCGTTGGGGGTGAAGAAGGTGTTGCTGCCGCTGCCGACCCAGCCGGGTGAGCCCCAGGCGAGCCCGTAGAGTCTGATGCTCGGGTTGCGGGCTTTGGCCTGCTCCGCGAGCCACCACTCGTAGCCCTGGTTGCAGTCGACCACGCCCTGTGTGTGCTCGTGGCTGGCCTCGGCGCCGTCAGTGGTGTTGGTGTCGCCGCCTATTTCGATCTTGAGGGACTGCAGCGAGGCGCCGTAGCCGGGCTTGAACAGGTAGTCGAGGATCTGGCTGCGCTGCGGCTCTGGATAGTCGATCAGCAGCCGGGTGTTGCCGCCGCCACCGGAGATCGCGCCCACACCGTCGAAGGTCCGACCCGTGCCGTTGCCGTCGACGGTGATCGAGGTCGCGGTGGCCGCCTGTGCCGTCGGCGCGGACCAGTTCACCAGGGCAGCGACGGTGAGGGACAAGGCGGCCAGGAGTGATGTCCGTCTTGAGAGTCTTCGGCGGATCGGGGATCTGAGGTTCATGTCGCCTCCAAGGGTGCTGGTTCAGCAATTTGGAACAGGTACGAACGGTCCGAGGCCGCGGAAGGCTTGGCGTGCCTACGGACAGCGGCGGAGACGCCACTGGGTACGAGTGCGGTACAGAGGACCCCGGGATCTCCAGGGGGGGCCGTCACTCACGCTGAGCCTTCGTCGGCGCGTGGGACTATTTGTTTGCACTCGTTCGGTAACGTTGTTTCGCGTTGCAGAGTGTGGAGCTGTCGACGATTGCCGTCAAGGGTTTCGGTGGGATTGGGTTCCCGGCCCGCGGCTGTCCCACGCGAGTCACCCGTCCCGCTCACCAGGTGGCGGCTTGACCGAAGCAAATCAGGACCGGGCGTTGGTGGGGCGCGTTCGCAGTGCCGTCGTGAGCGGCGCGTGCGTGGGATCGGCGGCCGGTCGGCGCGCTGGTCGCCCGGCCGGAGACGACGGCGCGAGCCGCGGCGCCCGGGAGTACTTCACCATCGCCGACTGAACCCGCGTCCCTCGCGTCAGCTCGATTTGAGGATGATCGCCTGGCCGCCCGCGGGAGCCATCGCCACGTTCAGCGTGGCGGCCGAGGTGACCGTCCGGGTGCTGACCACGACGGGTCGCCGCGCCGAGACTGACCGGGTTGCGGTCGATGGGGCAGAGACTGATCTCGGTGCCTTCCCAGGGTTCGGCGAGTGCGTAACGGGCGGCGGTGCCGCGTACGTGCGGCAGCACGGCGCTTCCCAGTCTGTCGGCGACCCCGGCCGCAGGTGTCCCGAAGACCACGACGGGACTGGACGCGAAACAAGAAGACGTCAAGGCGCAAGCGGGGACTGGCCGTCGACGTGCTGGGACTGGTCATCGGCGGCGTCGTCCTGGCAGCCTCCGCGCGGTACTCGGCGGCGCGTTCGGTGAACCTCGGCGATGTCCGGCCCCCCGTGGTCGGCACTACGAGCGTGCGGGATCGCGTCGTCGGGGCTCTCCGTGACCACTTGCCGGGGCCGGGGGAGAGTCCCCGGCCCCGCGATGGTCAGACCTTGCTCCAGCGCTGGTTGGCGGCCCCGGTGCAGGTCCAGAGCTGGAGCTTGGTGCCGTTGGCGGTGGCGCCCGCGGTGACGTCCAGGCACAGGCCGGACTGCACGCCCTGGATGCTGCCGTCAGCCTTGAAGGTCCATTGCTGGTTGTCGGCACCGCTGCAGGTGTAGATGATCACCTTGGTGCCGGGTGTGGTTCCGGCGCCGCTGGCGTCCAGGCACTTGCCCAGGACGGTCAGGGTCTTACTGGATGTGGGTGTCCACTTCTGGTTCGTACCCCCACCGCAGTCCCAGATGTCGATCTGGGTGCCGTTGGTGTTGCTGCCGGACGGGTCGTCCATGCAGCGGTTGGACGCGGCGCTGACCAGGCTGCCGGTGCCGGTCAGGCCGATCGACACCGAGCCGAGAGTGCGGGACTGGGTGGCGGGGGTGCCCGTCACCGGGGTCACCGCGCGTCCGCCGACGGGGTCGGAGACCTGCTGGACGAGGTACGAGCGGCCGTTCACGGCGGGGACGGCGATCTGGGAGGCGGTGGTCGAGGCGACCACGACGGTGCTCTCGTCGTTGCCGTCGACGACCTGGACCTGCTGGCCGGGCCAGGGGTTGCGGACGTTGATGGTGCCGGTGGAGCCGGCGTTGATGCCGACGGTGGTCACCGTTCCGCCGCGGACCTGGACGGAGACCTTGCTGCCGCCCTGGATGAACACCGTTCCGTCGGCGCCCCAGCCCGAGGGCAGGGCGGGGGCGATGCGTACCAGCCCGTCGTAGTCCTGCACCAGCGCCTCGCTCAGCGCTGCCGCGACCACGCCCTGCTGCTCGCCGTACGGCTCGCTGCCCACGAAGGTCGCCAGGCCCGAGGGGAGTGTCTGGTACTTCTTGGTGAGCCCGATGAGGGTGTTGGCGACCTCGCTGCCCATTCCGAGGCGGGCGGCCTGGATCGGGTCGTTGCTCCAGTCGTTGACCATCTTTTGCGGGCGGTTGGTGAAGGTGCGCTTGGCCAAGCCGGACATGCTGCCCGAATCGCCGATCAGGTTGTAGGGCCACACCGGCTCCAGGCCGATGTTCTCGCTGTTGTGCTTGGTGGCGGACGGGTCGTAGGAGGGCGCGATGACGTCGTTGCCTGCGGCGTCGTCGGATGGGGTGAGCAGCTGCGACTGCGTCGAGGCGTCGGTGCGGGCGAACGGGCGGATCTTGGGGATCGCGGCGTTCAACTGGGTGACGAGGTCGGCGTCCTGCCCGAGGGTCTGTGCCGCCTGGACGGTCACCGGGAACAGGGCCTGCATGGCGGCGATGTCGGTGGTGGGGTCGTGGACGTCCCACTGCGTCTCGTGCGCGTTGGAGGGGAAGGTGTGCAGGAAGCCGTCGGCGCCGGTGGTGGAGTAGGCCAGCAGGAAGCGGGCAGCCTCTGCCATCAGCGGGTAGTTGGCGGACAGGAAGGACTGGTCGCCGGTCATCTTGTACTGCTGCCAGACCCACAGGCCGACCTCGGCGCCGGTGCTGATGGTGCGGGCGTTCCAGGTGGGGCTGGCCCCGGAGTCACAGTTCAGCGCGACGTAGTTGCTTCCGTTCTCGTAGCCGACGCCGTTGAAGCGCATCGTCTCCGGGACGCAGATGCCGGCACGGTTGCCCATGTGGGCCTTGGTCCAGGCCTGGATGTTGCTCAGGTTGTCGCGGTAGAGGCGGAAGTAGGGGGTGTTGAGGTCGAAGGCACCGGCGGAGAGGTTTGCCTGGACCTGCATGCGGGTGTTCCAGTGCCACCAGGCGCCCGGGTCCCACCTGTGGCTGTCCTGGTAGGGGGAGAACAGGTCGGCGATTCCGGCCTGGGAGCCGGGGTAGGTGTCGCGGCTCTCCGCGGCGGCGCCGTACAGGTCGAGGACGCGCAGGTTCTCCATGTAATCGGCGCTGCCGTCGGAGGACGAGAGCTTGATCAGACCGACCCGGCCCCAGAAGGAGTGCCACCAGGACAGGTGGGGCGCCTTCAGAGTGGAGGAGGCGGTGGTCGCGTCGCTGCCGAGCAGGGTCGTGGCGGCGGCCTGGGCGTCCCCGCCGGTCCAGTGCGGGGCGGCGGCGACGACCCGGAAGCTGCCGTCGGCGTTGGGCGTGAAAGAGACCTTGACGGTCTTGGAGTCGACGACGCTCGCGCTCACGACCTGCCCGTTGGCGGTGATCGCGCCGAGGGAGCCGAAGGTCGCCCCGGTCGCCCCGCTCTGGGTGTTGTCCACCCAGGTCTCACCGAGGGTGGCGATCTTGCCGGAGGCCAGCGCCTGTGGGGAGCGGCCCGACCACAGGGCCAGCTGCGCGGTCTGCGCGGAGGCCGGATCGGCCCCGGTGACATCGACGACCAGTTCGTTCTTGTCCGCGCGGGTGTAGATGGTGGCGGTCATGCCGCCCCCGGACTCGATCAGCGTCCCGTCGTAGAGGTCCAGGCGGGCGGAGAAGTCGGGAGCGCTGGTGAGCGCGGCCAGCCCCGGTATGGTCAGCCAGCCCGGCGACTTGCGCTGCGGAAAGGTGTCGGAGCGGTTGAGCTGGGCGGTGAAACCACCCGCCGCCCAGACCGCAGCGCCCAGCGTTCCGTTGCCGAGCGGCATGAACTGCGACTGGGCCGTGTTGGGTCTGCCCAGTACCACGTCCGAGCGGCGGACCAGGTTCGGGGCGTCGACCTGGAACGCCCCTGCCTGCCAGGCGGTCGTCGCCGTTGCAGCTTCGGCGGAAGGGGCGGGGGACGAGAGGGACAGCGCTGCGGTCAGCGCGATGCTGAGGCAGGCGCCCAGTGCTGCCGCTCTTCGGTTACCGGACATGTACGTGATCACTTCCTTGTGAAGCACGACCCGACTTGGGGAGCGCTCGGTCGGTCAACATGCCTCGAAGGAACAGCATCACTTGACGTTCCTTCAGGAGGCCCTAGCAGATAGCTCCGATGACTGAGGTCCAGGCATTTGGGGTGTCGGCGTGGAGCCACAGGGGATACCGTGCAACGCAAGTGGATTCATCGGACGTCTTGCGCCCGTGGGAGCGTACGTTCAGATCACGCCCACAGCAAGAGGAACGAGCGGGTCGAGCGCGTGAGCGTTGCTGCCCTCCCCTCCCGGGTCTCTCCGGAGGCAGAACGGGAGATCGCCCAGAAAGTCCTGGCCACAGCAGGCGAGTTCAGCGACCGGATGGCGGTCGTCGCGGGGTGACCCCGCCCGCGCTGCCGGCACATCGCCCGAGCCGCGCCCTGCCCCAGGACGTGGGCCAAGCCGCGCGAAGAGCGGCCCGGGGAGGTGGAGTCCCAGGCCGTGCCGGACGTTCGACGGCCTTGCCACGGGACCACTCGCGCACTGCGGCGAAGCGGGAGCGCAACCGCCTCCAGCCGTGCCGCCAGGCGACAGAAGTGAACGTCGAGGCACCGAGGCCGACGGCCAGTGCAGCCATCGAGGGCGCGGGATCTCGGTGGCACGGCGGGGGCCGGCATCCGAGCCCAGTCGCCTCTCCGCTCGACCTGTCAAGCCAAACACATCCTATGAATCACGTCACTTAGCCCGGAACTCGAACGCGTCTGTCAGCTGCGATCTCGGGGTTCTGGCAATTTCCGTCGAGACCCTAGACAGACCACCGACTGATGCTCGTTAATACATCCGATGTTACTCCGCTGAACACACGCTGTGTTTAAGGCCTTCCATGGCAGCGTGTGCTGTCCTGCGAACTGCCAGGAGAAGACCTTGTCAGAGCCGATCACCCGCCGAAGGGGCGCTCGTCGGCATGGCGGTCACCCACAGCGGGCTTCACCGTTGCGTCCGGGGCCCTGTATCGAACGGAAGACCTGCTGCCCAGCGCGCCGTAACGCATGTGCCGGCCGCCTCACTTAGGGGGTTCACGCCGCTCCCACCGCACCCAAGCTGCCGTACATCGACGCCGCTCTCACGCCGTCCGCGCACAGGTGGGCAACCGCCGTTGCCCTGGCCGTCATCCAGGTGGCGCCCGACAGCGGCAGTCGTGCATCCACCCGCTCCGGCACGGCGCCACCTGCGCCACGCCTCCGTCCAGCGACGTCCCCACCGGCACGCTCACCTGCAACGGCTTCCCGCACTCGGCGACATGACCGGCGCGACCGTCCACCTCGCCGGCTCCTGGGTCGCCAACTCGGCCTCCGCCGACGGGGCCGCGCTGGTCCAGTAGCCCTGTGGAAGCCGGCTCAACCAGCAGTTCACGCTCCGGAGCGTCGCCTCCTGAGCGCCCCAGCCCCCTCGACCCGCACGTCTCCACGAACAAGACGCGCACGTCCCCACGCGGAAGAACCGCGCGTCCCCACGCAGAAAGAAGCGCCGCACATGCACACCTCCCGAAGACTCTCCGCCAGACTCACGGCCACGGCATCCGCCACCTGCCTGGCCGCCGCCGGACTCGCGCTCATCCCGGCGGCAGACGCCTCGGCCGCGGGCGCGCCGCAGGGCGGCCACGTCTACGCGCTGACGGCGGCCAACAGCGGCAAGAACGCCGCCGTGCTGTCGGACTCCCTGGCCAACGCAGCGGCGGTCGTGCAGAAGACCGCCTCCGGCGGCCCCGGCCAGCTGTGGGAGGCGGTCGACCACAGCGACGGCACCTTCTCACTGGTCAACATCAACAGCGGCAAGTGCATGGACGTCCAGAGCGGCTCCTCGGCTCCGGGAGCCGCGATCATCCAGTGGCCCTGCACCGGCGCCGGCAACCAGAGCTGGACTGTCAGCGGTTCGGCGATAGTCTCCGCCCACAGCGGCCTGTGCCTGGACGTCTCCGACGGCTCCACCGCGGAGGACCACGCGATCATCCAGTGGACCTGCAAGAACACGACCAACCAGCAGTGGAGCCTGACCGAGCGCCCGCGCTCGGCGAGTTGGGGCCCGGCCATGGCCAGCGGCGGCCAGAGCTTCAACGCGCAGACCATCCGGATGGTCGTCCACAACAACACCTCCGGCGCGGGGCTGCGCATCCGGCTGTCCAATCTGCGCAGCACGACCGCCCTCCCGGTCGGGGCCGTCACGGTGGCCGTCCAGTCCAGCGGCGCCACCGCGGTCGCGGGCACCACGCACACCGTCACCTTCGGCCGGTCGGCCACGCCGACCATCCCCGCCGGGCAGGAACTGACCAGCGACGTCATACCGATGCCGGTCGCCGCGGAGCAGAACCTGCTGGTGAGCGTCTACCTCCCGGGCAACACCGGCGCCTCCACCTACCACTACGACGCCCACCAGACCTCCTACCTGTCCGCCGCGGGCACCGGCAACCACGCCGCCGAGGAGGCCGCGACGAACTTCACCTCCACCACGAACCACTGGTTCTACGTCGCCGGACTCGACGTCGTGTCACCCACGGCCAAGGGAACCGTCGTGGCCATCGGCGACTCCATCACCGACGGCTCCCTCGCCACCGACAACGCCAACCAGCGCTGGCCCGACTACCTCGCCCGGCGTCTGCAGGCCGAGTCCGGCGGCCAGCGCCTCGGCGTGGCCGATGCGGGCATCGGCGGCAACCGGGTGGTCACCGACAGCCCGTCCGCGCAGCAGGGCATCGCGGCCGTCACCCGGTTCTCCCACGACGTCCTGACCCAGCCGGGCGTGAAGGACGTCATCCTGCTGGAGGGCATCAACGACATCAACACCACCACCGTCACCGCCGACCAGATCATCGCCGGCTACCAGACCATGATCAACCAGGCACACACGGCCGGTGTCCGGATCCTCGGCGGGACCATCCTGCCGAACTCCACGGAGACCACCGCCAAGGCCGCCATCCGTGCCCAGGTCAACGACTGGATCCGCACCAGCGGCGCCTTCGACGCGGTCATCGACTTCGACGCGGCGCTCCGGGACCCGGCCAACCCGGCGCAGCTGCTCCCCGCCTACGACGGCGGCGACCATCTGCACCCCAACAGCGCGGGCATGCAGGCCATGGCCAACACGGTGAACCTCGCGCTGCTCACCTCCTGAGCGGTGCCCACCTCCCGGACGGCGTAGTTCCGTTCGGCGCCCCCTCTCCGCGTACGGGGCACCGGACGGAACGGCCCGTCATCCGTACGCCTGCGGGCAGCTACTGCCGCGGACGATCAGGTGGCGCAGGACGACCGAACGCATCCAGGAGCAACGGACGCCCGTGGATGTGGTCGAGCACATTGGTTTTGGGGTTTGCCGGTGGCGGGCGGCTGGGCCTGGTAGTTGTCGAGGGTGGCACGTGGTGATCTCTCGGATGCCGAGTGAGCCGTGCGCATCGTGAAGTTGCAGGTCATGGGTCTGGGGTGCACAGGCGTCGGTGTGCTCGGGCCGGTCATGGGCGTATGACTCTCGCGAAGATCATCGGTCAGCGGGCGACTTCACGGTTCGTCAGGACCAGCAGGGCCCGTACCAGCGCGGTCGCGCATTTCGGGTCGGTGCGTACGTTGCCCAGGACGCGCCAGTTCCTCTGGTGCGCGAAACCGTGCTCGACCGGGGCGCGCACCGCGGCCAGTGCCTTGTTGGACAGCTTCTGGCCATGATGAGGGGCCGGTTCCGGGCGGCCTTGCAGCCGGTGATCACCGCCAGGTCGGCGTCCGGGCCACTGTCGTCGAGCCCGACGAATCCCAGGTCGGCGATCGCGCCGAGCCCTGCAGCCCGCAACTTCTGCGTGAGCTTGTCGTGACGGCAGGCGGTGACCGCCGAGGTCCGCGCGGGTCTGACCGCGGAGACCGATACCAGCCGGCCCCGGTCGTCGGTCAGCGCGATCACGAGCAGGCCATGGCATTTGCTCTTGCCCGAGGGCGATCTCCGACACAACCTGCTCGGCGACCACCATCCGCAACCGCCGCGACGAGTGGATCCGGCTCGGCGTCTTCGCCCGCCTCAAGCAAATCGAGCTTGAGTCCTACGACCGGATCGTCGAGCTCGTGCTCGACCAGATCGCCGTCGACGGCTCCATCACCAAGTCCCCCGGCGGCGGAGAGGCGGCCAGGCGTTCACCGGTCGATCGCGGCAAACAGGGCCCGAAACGCTCCGGCATGACAGACGGTTATGGGATCCCACTCGGCGGGGTCCTCGCAGGAGCGAACCGCCACGACTCCCCACTGCCGGCCCCCACCCTGGACCGGCTGGCGGACCTGGGACCGCTACCCGAGGACATACCGTGCACCTGGACGCCGGCTACGACTCGGACAAGACCCGCGCCGAACTCGCCGCGCGGGGCTTGCACGGCCACATCACGCACAAGGGCGAGAAGGCGCCAATCCAGGCGAGCCAGCGGTGGCACGTCGAACGCACCCACGCCTGGCAGAACGCCTTCCACCGGCTCGCCTCGACCACTACGCCGACCTCGCCAAGACGCTGGGCCCACTGCCCGAGCAACCAGCGCTGAGCCTGGATGCGGGCTACGACTACCGGCCGGTCTACGCCGATCTCTACACACGCGGCATCACCGCGAAGATTGCCAAACGAGGCCAACGCACCCCGATCCAAGCCGACGGACGGTGGGTCGTAGAGCGCACGAACTCGTGGATGAACAACTTCGGCAAGCTCCGTCGGTCACCGAACGTCGCCGCGTCTGCGTCGAGTTCTTCATCGCGCTCGCCGCAGCGATCACCACCATCCGTAGCCTCATCCGCCGGGCGTGGCCCCACCGCTGACCCAACCGCCCCCGAAGCCCCCGCATCCGGTGACCCAGGGCCTGTCTGGAGTCGTGATCAATGCGGTTCGGTCGCATGCGCCGGAGCACTCTGGGGTGGTAGAACGCTCTGGTGACGCGCGGCGGACTGAGCAGTGGCGATCGGGAATGTTCGAGCCGCTCCTGCCGACGAATGCGAAGTAGGTCCTGCGCCAGAGCGAGGGGGCGTGCTGTGGCTGAGACCCGAGATGAGCAGCCTGTGCGAGCAGTCGAAGCCGAACGGCTCAGGCTACTGTTCCGGTTTTTCAGTGCGACACAAGGTGCTGGCCGCTCCGCGGTGTACGAGACCCTCAGCGAAGGCGTCGCAAGTGACAACGGCCTCCTTGCTCTTCTTCTCGACGCCCCGGAGCAGCAGCGACGGCCCAGCCTCCTGTTCGCCGCGGTGAACTCGCTTCTCGCCTCACGCCGAGGCTCGGACCTGGCTGCCTACTACCCGATCCACGGTGGGCACCGAGCGGTCGACGATCAGCTGGTGCCGGCGTTCTCCGCCTTCTGCGGCCAGCATCGCGACGACCTGACTCGCCTTCTGGCGCAGCGATCCACCCAGACCAACGAGATCCGCCGATGCGTCGCCCTGCGCCTTGGGATCGACCACGTCCAGCGCCATTGGCCGGGTCCCGTTGCCCTGGTCGAAGTAGGCGCCAGCGCCGGACTCAACCTGCTGTTCGACCGCTACGACTATCGCCTCGACGGCGAAGCATCTTCCGCAGCCGCCTCCTCGGCCGTGGTGTCCTGCGAAGTCCGGGGCTCGTCCGGCACGAACATCCTCCGGACACCGCCGACGATCACCCGGCGACTCGGCATCGACCAACATCCGATCGACTTGTCCGATCCCGATGCCCGAGCCTGGCTGGAGGCGTTCATCTGGCCTGAGCAGGTCGAAGAACTCGCAACTTTGCGGGGTGCGATCGACCTCGCGGCTACTACTGCGGCGGCGAGTGTGGTGACGGGCGATGCGACCACGGACACCGCTCGAATGCTCAGCGAGCTGCCAGGCAGCGAGCCGGTAGTCGTGTTCACCGCTTCGCTGCTCAGCTACCTCACCGGCCAGGCTCGTAATGCCTTCGTCGCCCAGCTTCGAGAAGCCGCCCACCGACGCCCGGTGGCATGGGTCTTCGCAGAGGCCCCCGGCCTGCTGGCGACCACCGCACTCGACGTCCCTGCTCTGCGCGGCCCCCTCGCTCAGCGCAACTCCAGGTACCTGGTCGGAGCCAGCCTACGCAGGGCCGATCAACATCATGATCAGTTGCTCGGCCTGGCTGACCCGTACCTGCGCTGGTTCTCTCCAGCCCGTGATTCCACTGATGACTTCCAATGGATCCCGACGGACTGACTATGAGGGCGGCCCGTTGAGCGCGATAGAACGGTCACGTGACTCGTGGTGACCTGACTGATGGCGAGCGGGAGTTGGTCGAGCCGCACCTCCCGATGGGTGCGTTTGGTCGATCCCTGACCTGCGTAGAAACTTCAACGCGGTGATGTGGCGGTTTCGGACCGGCAGTCCCTGGCGGGACGTGCCGCAGAGCTATGGCTCCTGGTCAACAATCTACGACCGGTTCCGCATGTGGGCTCGCGGCGGGATCTTCCGGACCCTCATGGAAGCGATGATCGCCGAGGCGGCGGCCCGCGACGACGTCGATCTCAGCCTGGTCAGCGTGGACTCGACCGTTGCCCGCGCACATCACCACGCGGCGGGCATGGTCGTCGACCCGGAGCTCCTTCAGGACCTGGAGAAGGTAGCGGCGGAAGAAAAGGGGCTACATCAAAGGGGCAAAACGACCCCGTAGGCGAGGGGGCCGCGGTCAAGGAGGACCCCGAGCGCGAACAGCCGTGCGTCCCATCGTGCCGTCGGCCACGCGTGGGTGTCTCCTTCCCATGAGCCGGACAGCACGCCTGCTTCCAGGGTTCCCTGCGTCCCAGGGGCAATCTGCGGCGTCCGAGGGCCACGGGGTGCGGCCGGGTGCCGACGGTGGCGCGATGGAACGAGACGACGCCCGCCCCGGCTGGTCGGCCGGGGAGCTGGCACGCAGGACAGGTTCGTGAGGAGGCCCATGAGTGACGACGCCTTCTACCATCCGACGACACCGACAGGTCCATGCCTGGCGGGAGCACCTCGCGCCAGGAGTCCACGACGCGTTCGAGGCTTTGCGAGGGCGGCCCGCGCCTGCTCGGGCATCTGGTCGGTGAGGGCCTGCTGGACGAGCTGTTCTGGACCGTTTCCCCGGTGCTGGCCGCCGTAACGCAAGCCCCCGCCCTGGCCTGGTCGACGGCCGGGAACTGCTGCCCGGCCAGCTGGTGCGGTCCGAGACGGTGAGCGTGCGGCGCCGGGCGTCGTACCTGTTCCTGCGTTACCGGTTCCCGCGCCACGGCCCTGAGCAGCCATGACCTGGCAGCGGATCGTCGGTCAGGCAAGCTCCAGAGCGGAGTCGAGGGGCACGACGGGATCGGTGAGTCGGCCGACGTCGACCGGGCGGCTGGCGCGGACCAGTGCCTGAATCTGGTCGTTGACGTCCCAGATGTTGACGTTCATGCCTGCCAGCACCCTGCCGCCGGCCAGCCAGAAGGCGATGAACCGGCGCTCGGCGGCATCACCGCGGAAGACGACCTGGTCGTAGCCGCCCGGCTCCACGTATCCGGCGTACTCCATACCCAGGTCGTACTGGTCGGTGAAGAAGTAGGGCACCCGGTCGTAGACCGCATCCTGGCGATCGAGCATCGCCTTGGCCGCCGTGTGGGGCTGGTGCAGGGCGTTGGCCCAGTGCTCGACGCGGATGTGTTTGCCGAGCAGGGGGTGGAACGCGTTCGCGACGTCACCGGCGGCGTAGATGTCCGGGTGGGATGTGCGCAGGTGTTCGTCAACGCGAACACCGTCGTCGACCTCCAGGCCCGCCTGCTGGGCGAGCCCGGTGTTGGGGGTGATGCCGACGCCGACGATGACCACGTCGGCGTCGAGATGGGTACCGTCGGTCAGCCGTACCCCGTCCGCCGCGCCGCCACTGCCGGTGATCTCGGCGACCTGCGCGCCGCACCGTAGGTCCACTCCGTGGTCGCGATGCAGGTCCGCGAAGATCTGGGCCACCTCGCGGCCCAGCACGCGCAGCAGCGGCAGCTCGCCCCGCTCCACCACCGTGACCTCCAGACCGGCCGTGCGGGCGGCGGCCGCGGTCTCCAGGCCGATCCAGCCCCCGCCGATCACCACCGCCCGGGACGCCGACTGGAAGGCAGCCTTGATCCGATCACTGTCCGCCACCGTGCGTAGATACAGCACCCGCTCCAGGTCCGCGCCCGGTGCCGGCAGGCGGCGCGGGGAGGAGCCGGTGGCCAGCAGCAGCCTGCCGTAACCGACCCGGCTGCCGTCCGCGAGGGTCACCTCGTGCGCGGCCGGGTCGACGGCCGTTGCGGCGGTGCCCGGGCGCAGATCGACGTCGTGTTCGGCGTACCAGGTGGACGGGTGTACGTAGATCTGCTCCCGCGGGTCCTTACCCATCAGGTAGCCCTTCGACAGCGGGGGCCGCTCATACGGCCGCTCACTCTCCTCGCCGATCAGGACCAGCGCCCCGTCGAAGCCCTCCTCACGGAGCGCCTGGGCTGCCTTGGCTCCGGCCAGACTCGCACCGACAATCACGCACGCGCTGTTGGTCGCCATGGTCAGCTCCCTTCACGGGCGTCAGGACGGGTGCGAAGCCGGTCGGCGAGTTGCCCGGCGAGCTGCTCCCAGCTGGCGTCGAACTTCGCCACACCGTCGTCCTCGAGGGACTGTACGAGGTCGTCGTAGTCCACACCGACCGCGTGCAGTTCGCCGAGCACCCGGCGCGCGTCGTCGTAGTGGGCGCGCACCGAGTCGGCGGGCACCTGTCCGTGGTCGGCGACCGCGCGCAAAGTGGCCTCCGGCATGGTGTTCACCACGTTCGGAGCCACCAGGTCGCTCACATAGCGCGTGTCCGGGTAGGCGGGGTCCTTGACGGAGGTGGAGGCCCACAGCAGCCGCTGCGGACGAGCCCCCGACTGTTGCAGGGACTTCCAGCGAGCAGAGGAGAGCACCCGCTCGTAGTGCCGGTAGGCGAGCCGGGCGTTGGCGATAGCCACCTGGCCGCGCAGGTCGGCCGCCTTCGCTGCGCCGGTCTTGTCCAGCCGGACGTCCGCCTCGGAGTCGACCCGGGAAACGAAGAAGGAGGCCACCGAGGCGATCTCGGACAGCTCCCGGCCCGCCGCACGGGCGCGTTCCATCCCGTCCAGGAACGCCTCCACCACCTCGTCGTAGCGGGCCAGGGAGAACAGCAGCGTGACGTTGATACTGATCCCCTCGGCCAGGCACTCGGCGATCGCCGCCAGACCCTGCCGGGCCGCCGGGATCTTCACGAAAAGGTTGGGCCGGTCAACCAGCCACCACAGAGCCCGCGCCTCGGCGACCGTCGCCGACGTCTCGTGCGCAAGCCTGGGATCGACCTCGATCGAAACCCGCCCGTCGACGCCGCCCGTCGCGTCGTAGACCGGTCGCAGCACATCGCACGCCCACCGCACATCGAACGTCGTCAGAGCCCGCAGCGCCTCACCCACCCCGACGCCGCGGGCTGTCAGGTCACGGATCTGGCCGTCGTACGCCTTCCCGTGCGTGATCGCCTTGGCGAAGATTGTCGGATTGGTGGTCACCCCCACCACCCGGTCCCGCGCGACCAGTTCGGCCAGGCTCCCGGAGATCAGCCGCTCCCGGCTCAGATCGTCCAGCCAGATGGACACTCCGGCATCGCTCAGTGCGTTCAACGGATTCATGACACCGCCGCTTCTCCCCGCCGCCGGCCGGAGAGCACAGTGCCGTTTCTTTCCTTGCCCTCCGCGGCCCGCGGCAGAGCTTGATGTCGTTCCATCGTCCGCCCGGGGCCCAGCGGCCCGCAAACCGCTCCCGGGGCGGCGCGGGCTCGCGGGTCCCTGTCCCTGGGTACAGTGCCGATACGCATGATGTGCCGGTGGAATTCCAGATCTCCGCTGCCAGGGTGGGTGGCCGGGAGCGTTTGCCCCAGGTGTAGAGGTCGGTGAAGCGCCCGTTGGCGATCACGACGTAGGCCAGCACGTGGGCGGCTTCCCCGACCGCTGCCAGGACGTCCGGGTCGGGGGTGGCCGGCAGGAGCAGTTCCAGCAGCCCGATGGCGTCTCCGCGGTTGGTGACCGGCAAGATCACCCGCTGCCCCATGTCGGTCGCCTCCTGACACAGCCGCTGGGTCCGGATCACGACCTCGTAGACGCTGCCGTAGAGCGGGATCCGCTGCACATCCGGCCCCTCCTGCGGTTCCCCGGCTGTGGACACCCGTGCCACTGCCTTCCCCGTCAGGTCGACGATGAGGAACGACACCTTCGTGGCGCCGAAGCGCCGCCGCAGCTCCTCTGCGAACACGTCGACGGCCTCCACCGGCGCCGCCGTCTCCGCAGCCGTCAGCAGCTCGGGATACCCGCTGCGCCCACCACTCACGACCGCGGTCCTTCCACCAGCCCCCGCTAACCAGCGCGGAAGCCGAAGTCGTGAGTGTCAACCGCGGCCCAGGGCGGGAGACGCCTCGGCCGCGGGCGCGCCGCAGGGCGGCGACGTCTACGCGCCACGGGCAGTGCTTGCTTCGACTGCACCGCCGCGATCAAGCGGCGGCCTCGTTCGCTGACGGTCAGGATTCGGCCCACGGCCGGTGTGCTCGAGTCAGGCTGAGGTCTTCGGCTGCGCCCCGCCCTGGGTGCGCAGTTGCTCGTTGATGCGCTGGGCTTCTTCGAGCTGGTCTTCGAGAACGACGATGCGGCAGGCGGCCTCTATGGGTGTGCCCCCGTCGACGAGTTCGCGGGCGCGGGCCGCGATGCGCAGCTGGTAGCGAGAGTAGCGGCGGTGGCCGCCTTCCGAGCGCAGAGGCGTGATCAGGCGATGTTCGCCGAGGGCACGGAGGAAGGCGGGGGTGGTGCCGAGCATCTCGGCGGCCCGGCCCATGGTGTAGGCGGGGTAGTCGTCATCGTCGAGATTGTCGACGGGACGGGGATCGCCAGGGGGCATAGACCTCTTCTTTCGCGGACGCGCCGGGGGGCCCGGGTGCCGTACTGGCACCCGGGCCCCGAGCTTTCAACACCATCTACCGGCACACGGCGCCGGCCTTGTTCGTCCGCAGGGGCCGCCTGGGAGGGCAGGGCTGCGGGGATCGCGAATGCGTGACCGGGGACCACCTTCCAATCCGGGGCCTGCGGTACCCGGGCGGACTGCTTTCTCGCCCGGGCGATCCTGATGGCGTTCGGCTCCTTACCTTCGGTTACTCGATTGCACTGCTGGATACCGCGGGTACTACTCACGGCCCCTCGGGGTCGTGTCCTTCTTGACCTGCTCGCACGGCAGTTCATGTCTGCCGTGCCCACTTCGACTTCCTGGGTACGCGAAAACAGTAACCCCACGATGAGCCAATGTCTACTCTCGCCACAGCAGGTTTTCTTCTGAGCTGATGCATGCACCTCTACGGCATGCACACCCAGAAGAGTGCTGCCTTGGGTGCCATTGCCGTGCCATTGCCGACTCGAAGAGCAGCGCCTGGGTGCGCGGGTCGAAGGGCAGGCGAGTCTGCACGATCCGGTGCAGAGCAGCGTTGGCCTGCCGGGCACCACCACGGTTGAGATGGCGGTCCTGCCGACTTCCCGACTACGAATGGACCAGTGCCGAGCCCCACCGGGAGGCCGCGAGCGCCGGAAACTCGACAGGGTGCACTAGATCCTCTCCGGCACCGGGCGAACGGTCCGGCCACGGAAGCTCGTCCGACCAGCAAGCGCCGCCAGTCACTGTCCGAGGGAAAGGACAGCGATGACCACCACCCAGCGCTACCCGCACCCCGACGTAGGCAAGATCACGACCGCCGGGGCGGCGCGCTCCGCACACCTCAGCGCGCTCCGCGCACCTCGCTCACTGCCGAGCCCGATCGCCGTGACCCGCTGACCTGGGTCAAGGACGCCGGTCCCCAACTGGTCCCCAAGAATGATCAAGGGCCGGTTTCGGATGCTCCGAAACCGGCCCTGACCTGCAACTGTCTCCAGTCGGGACGACAGGATTTGAACCTGCGACCCCTTGACCCCCAGTCAAGTGCGCTACCAAGCTGCGCCACGTCCCGGTGCCTGTCTGACCTGGGGTTTCCCCCGGCCGAACGTGCATGGAAACCATACCGCACTCGGGTCGATGGTCGCGCATGGCTTTACCTGGGGCCTGACGAGGAGCGGCCCGTGGCAGCGCTTGACCTGAAGCTTGATTGAGGTTGCACGATCGTCCGCATGACGATCACCGAGGAACAGCGGCATACGTACGCCTACGACGACCTGCCCAGGCTCATGGGGATGATGACCGGCGACGAGAAGCACGGCCCCGCGGCCACGTCCACGCTGGACGTGCTGTGGGTGCTGTACGACCGGGTGCTCCAGGTGGGGCCGGAGCGGATGGGTGACCCGGAGCGGGACCGCTTCCTGCTGTCGAAGGGGCACGGCCCCATGGCGTACTACGCCGTGCTCGCAGCCAAAGGCTTTGTGCCCGCGGACTGGCTGCCGGGGTACGGCTCCTACGACTCTCCGCTCGGTCACCACCCCGACCGCGTGCTCGTGCCGGGGTCCGAGATCGGCAGTGGGTCGTTGGGGCACGGGCTGCCGATCGGTGTGGGTACGGCGCTCGGGCTGCGTGAACAGCACCGCGGCGAGGGACTGGGTGCCGAGGCGTACGAGGTCGGCACCGATCATCAGCTTCTGTGTACTGAAGCGGTCGGCGATCACCCCGCCGAAGACCACCAGCCCGGCGAAGGCGACCGAGGTCGCGGCCATCGCGAGGCCGACCGCGCCCGCTCCGTACCCGTGCCGCAACAGGCCCGCAGCGAGGGCTACGGGCAGCATGGTGTCGCCGAGTCGGGCGACGGCGCGGGCCACGAAGAAGAGTGCGAAGTCCCGCGACCACACCAGTCGCATGTCCCCCGGTCGGCGTCCTTTGCCGCCCGCCGCTTCGGCTTCGGCTTCGGCTTCGGCTTCGGCTTCGGCTTCGGCTTCGGCTTCGGCTTCGGCAACGATGTCAAGCGGTCCGCCGGCCGCTCCTTCCGAGCTGCCCTGCGGTCTCCCCGCACCTGCCTCGCCCCCGGCCCCCAGGTCCGATGGCTGTGATGACTTTCCGGTCACCCCCTACGCCTCCCCTCCCCGCTGCCGCTACCCCCACAAGCCCCGCGCCCCGACGTCGTGGTGGCAGCCGAAGCCCCCTCCGCCCCGGCTCCCACACTCGACTTCGGATCATGCCACGCGCCACTGACAACACTCGAAGCGTTTTCAGTCCGCGTCCGGAAGCCCCAACTCCGGGTAGGCGTCCAGCAGTCGGGGCGGGGCCGCCTGGCGCCAGGAGTCGGCGAGGATGTCGCGCAGTTCGCCCTCGTCCTCGATCGCGGCGAGGCGGGCCCTCACCCAGGCGAACTGCGCCTCGTGGTCCGCGATCCAGAACTTGCCCGGCTCGGCCAGCACCAGTTCGTCGCGCTCCTCCTTGGGGCAGCGCACGGCGATGGAGGTCTCGTCCTCGGGCAGCGTGGCGAACATCTTCCCCGCCACCCGGAACGTGGGCATGCTCCAGGCGACCTTCTCCGTCGTGTCCGGCAGAGCAAGGCAGATACGGCGTACGTCTTCGGCATCCGGCATGCTCCGCACCGTAGCCGCCGCCACTGACAATCACCTGGTGAGGCCATCGGGCGACAACCTGGTGAGAACGCAGGCAGCTACCGGGCGCGCGCGACGGGCGTCAGTTCCTTGAAGAAGATCGACGTCGGGCGCAGCACGCCGTCCGGTGCGGCGGCGTAGTCCGGTATCGCGCCGATCCGGGTCCAGCCGGCCGCACGGTAGAGGCGCTCGGCGAGGCTGTCGGTCTCGGTGTCGAGGTGCAGCAGGGTGAGGCCGGCCGCGGCTGCCGCCGCCTCGGCGGTGGTCAGGAGTGTGCGGCCGAGGCCCTGCCCCCGGGCGTCCCGGTGCACCATCAGTTTGACCAGTTCGGCGCGGTGGCGGCTGTTGGGCTTGTCCGGGAAGGCCAGGCTGACGGTGCCCACCAGTCGCTCCCCGTCGTGCGCCGCCCACACGGCGAGCTGCCCGGCGGCGACGCCCGCGGCGCGCTCCCTCCACCAGGCGAGGGCCTCCGCGCGGTCGAGCGGTGCGAGAAAGCCGACGGAGGCACCGCCGTCGACCGTGTCGACCAGGAGGTCGGCCAACGCGTCCACGCGCGCGTGCAGTTCATCGCAGTCCAGCCGGTTCACGATCACGGCAGCACCACCGCCAGGACGTATCGCACGTCGTCCGGTCCCGCGCACCGGAACCTCGTCGGCCCCCACACCCGCAACCGTAGACAGTCCCCGGTGGCGAGGTGGTGCTCCACCTCCTGTGCCGTCACCTCCAGTGCTCCTTCCAGAACCCAGATGTGCTGTTCCAGGCCGCGCACGGGGGGCCGGTCGTAGGCGATGTCGGCGCCCGCGGTCAGCCGGCCCTCGACGAGTTCGCCGCGCAGCCCGGCATGCGGCGGCGACACGGAACGTCGTACGAAACCGGAGGCCCGGTCCTCCCACACCTGTTGCTCTGCGGCGGGTACCAGCAGCGTGGGTTCGGCCTCCACCTCGCTGAGCAGCTGCGACATGGTCCGCCCGTACACGCCGCACAGACGGTTCAGGAGCGAGGCGGTGGGGCTGATCTCGGCCCGCTCGGCGCGGGAGAGGGTCGAGCGGCTGACCCCGCTGCGTTCCGCCAACTCCCCCAGGGACCAACCTCGTTCGGCCCGTAGCTCGGCCAGGCGCGCGCCCAGCCGGGTGTCGACGGGGTCCGGCCCCGCCTCAACAACGCCCTGTTTCATATTCGGGATGCTATCCCATATCAAGGACGCGTAGGCGGCTTGATGTTTTCGCGCTGCAAGTGGCCGCACGCTGCATGTTCGCGGCAGGTTGCCGTGCCCACGCCTCCGCCTACACCCGCGCCGCCTCGTCGAGCGCGTCCAGCACAGGCCGGATCAGCGGGTGCTCCTCGGCTCCACGGCGTACCGCCGCGAAGACCCGGCGGGTGGGCGCGAGCCCGTCCACCGGCCGTACGACCACGCCCGTGAGGTCCATTCCGCGGAGCGCCGAACGCGGTACGAGGGCCACGCCCGCGTCCGCCGAGGCCAGCGCGACGACGGCCCGGAAGTCGTCCGAGGAGTGCTCCAGGCGCGGCTGGAATCCGGCGCTCTCGCAGGCCAGCACGACCACTTCGTGGCAGGGGTTGCCGGGGTACGGGCCGATCCACGGGTCCTTGGCCAGGTCGGCCAGCGGGATCTCGGTGGCGTCGGCCAGCCGATGGCTCACCGGGACGACCGCGTCGAAGGGCTCGGCGTACAGCGGTACGTGGGTCAGGCGCGGGTCGTCCGCGGACGGCGCCCCGCGGTACTCGACCGCCACCGCGACGTCGACCTGGCGGTCCAGGACCATCGGCAGGCTGGCGTCGCCCTCGGCGTCCTGGACGCGGATGCGGATGCCGGGTGCGGAGGAGGCGAGGCGCGCCACAGCCGGCGCCACGACCTGGGCGATGCCGGTCGCGAAGGACGCGACGGTGACCGTGCCGGCTGCGCCCGACCCATATGCGGCGAGCTCGGCCTCCGCCCGCTCCAGTTGGGCGAGGACCGCGTTGGTGTGGCTGAGCAGGATCTCGCCGGCCGGAGTCAGCCGTACGCCCTTGGCGCTGCGCTCGACCAGGCGATGGCCCGTCTCCTGCTCCAGCGCCGTCAGCTGCTGGGAGACGGCGGAGGGCGTGAGATACAGCGCGGCGGCAGCCGCCGTCACCGTGCGGTGGTCGGCCACCGCACGGAGGATGTGGAGCCGCCGCGCTTCGATCATGGGATCGATTATCTCAATATGTCCGGGACGGCCGGATCAGGCCTCCAGTTCCGCCCGCGCCGCCACGAAGGCGTCGACGGCCCGGTTGACGTCGTCCGTCGAGTGCGCGGCGGACAGCTGGACGCGGATGCGGGCCTGGCCCTGCGGCACCACCGGGTAGGAGAAGCCGATCACGTACACGCCCCGCTCAAGCAGCAGCTCCGCGAGGCGGCCTGCCCTGGTCGCGTCGCCGATCATCACGGGTGCGATGGCGTGGTCGCCGGGGAGGATCTCGAAGCCCTCCTCGGTCATCCGGCGGCGGAACAGCGCGGTGTTCTCGGCGAGCCGGATGCGCAGGTCGTCGGCCGACTCCAGCAGGTCGAGGACCTTGAGGGAGGCCGCGGCGATCACCGGGGCGAGCGTGTTCGAGAAGAGGTACGGCCGCGAGCGCTGGCGCAGCAGGGCGACGATCTCGGCGCGCGCCGCGACGTAGCCGCCCGAGGCTCCGCCGAGCGCCTTGCCCAGCGTGCCCGTGATGATGTCGACGCGGTCCATGACGCCGTGCAGTTCGGGGGTGCCGCGGCCGCCGGGTCCGACGAAGCCGACGGCGTGTGAGTCGTCGACCATGACCATGGCGTCGTAGCGGTCGGCGAGGTCGCAGATCTCGCGCAGCGGGGCCACATAGCCGTCCATGGAGAAGACGCCGTCGGTGACGATCAGGCGGCGCCGGGCGTCGGACGCGTCCTTCAACTGCCGTTCCAGGTCGGCCAGATCGCGGTTGGCGTAGCGGAAGCGGCGGGCCTTGGACAGTCGGATGCCGTCGATGATCGACGCGTGGTTCAGGGCGTCGGAGATGACGGCGTCCTCAGGGCCGAGCAGCGTCTCGAAGACACCTCCGTTGGCGTCGAAGCAGGAGGAGTACAGGATCGTGTCCTCCTGGCCGAGGAAGGCGGAGAGTCGCGCTTCCAGCTCCTTGTGCACCTCCTGGGTGCCGCAGATGAAGCGGACCGACGCCATCCCGTAGCCCCAGCGGTCCAGGGCCTGGTGCGCGGCGGCGACGACCTCGGGGTGGTCGGCGAGGCCGAGGTAGTTGTTGGCGCAGAAGTTGAGGACCTCGCCGGGGCGGCCGCCCGCGGTGACGTTCACGGTCGCGGACTGCGGGGTGCCGATGACGCGCTCGGGCTTGTGCAGGCCGGCGGCGCGGATCTCGTCGAGGGTGGCGCGCAGGTCGTCGCGCACGGAGTCGAACATGGGGAGGCTCCTGAAAGTGCTGGCGGGTGAAGGGGGTTACACGGTCCAGTCGAGGATGACCTTGCCGCCGCGGCCGCTCGCCGCGTCGGCGAACGCCGCCTCGAAGTCGCCGTACCCGTACCGGCCGGTGATCACGGGTGACAGGTCGAGGCCGCCTTCGAGCAGCACCGACATGGCGTACCAGGTCTCGAACATCTCCCTGCCGTAGATGCCCTTGATGGTGATCATCGAGGTGACGACGCGGGCCCAGTCGACCGGGAACTCCTGGGCGGGCAGTCCGAGCATGGCGATACGGCCGCCGTGCGTCATGTTGGCGATCATGTCGCGCATGGCCTCGGGGCGGCCGGACATCTCCAGGCCGATGTCGAAGCCCTCGCGCAGCCCCAGCTCGCGCTGCCCGTCCGCGATTTCCGACTCCGCCACGTTCAGCGCGAGGCTCACGCCGATCTTCCTCGCCAGCTCCAGCCGCTCCTCGCTGACGTCGGTGATCACGACGTTGCGGGCGCCCGCGTGCCGTGCCACCGCGGCGGCCATCAGACCGATCGGTCCGGCCCCCGTGATGAGCACGTCCTCGCCGACCAGCGGAAAGGAGAGCGCCGTGTGCACGGCGTTCCCGAACGGGTCGAAGATCGCGGCGATGTCGAGGTCCACCGGCACCCGGTGCACCCACACATTGGACGCGGGCAGGGCGACGTACTCGGCGAAGGCCCCGTCCCGTCCGACGCCGAGCCCGACGGTGGCCCGGCACAGGTGCCGCCGCCCGGCGAGGCAGTTGCGGCACTTCCCGCAGACGAGGTGCCCCTCGCCGCTCACCCGGTCGCCTATGGCGATGTCCGCGACATCACGCCCGGTCTCCACGACCTCGCCGACGAACTCGTGCCCGACCACCAGCGGCGTTCGGATGGCCTGCTGCGCCCAGCCGTCCCAGGCCCGGATGTGCAGATCGGTGCCGCAGATGCCGGTGCGCAGCACCTTGATCAGTACGTCGCCGGGTCCGACGGCCGGCTCCGCGACGTCCGCGAGCCACAGCCCGGGCTCCGCCTTCTCCTTGACCAGCGCCTTCAACGCTACGGCTCCTGTGGGTGCGACCCCGGGCCCGGGCATGCCGAAGGCGCCCGTATCCGGGGAGAGGGGTGGAATCGCGTAGCAATCTGCCGTACGACGCCACCCCCGGTCCATCGAGGATTTCTTAACCCGCGCCGCAGCTGCGCTTCACGCCCGGCCCGCCCGCCTCATGCCTGCTCCCTCGGCATACGCGGCCAACTCCCCGTCCGGCGCCGGAATCTCAGCTACGACGCCGCCTCACGACAAGGCCGACTCGATCATGGTTGTGCTTCTGCGGGTTCGCCTGCTCGGACTGGTCGTCCGTTCTCGCCTGGGAGAGCGGCACGGGGCGCGGATCCGCCCAGCCCGGCACACAGGTGGTCGAGTGGATCGTGGACTGAGTCACGGCCGGGCTGAGGGCTCCTGACTGCCCGCGCGGCGCGGTGGGCAGCGGGGTGCGAGTCCGCGGACTCCTCGCTCCAGGTGCTTGCGTGCGCATGGCGTGGAAGTGGACATCGACCGTGCGTCCTCCTGCCTGGAAGCCGCATGCTCCCAGCCCGAGTCAGCCCGGGAGCGCGTATGGATCGTCGGCTGGCAGCCAGGCGTCCGCGGCGTGGATGCCGAGGTCGCCGACGTCCTTGCACAGGGCGTCGGCGGCGGCGAGGACTCCGGTGCGGTCCTCGGTCTCGCTCCAGACCAGGGACCACGTCCAGTAGACCTTCGGGGCGACGATCTCGCGGCGGACCAGGTCGGGTGGGAGCGGAGTGGCCTGTCCCTTGGGCGAGTTGAGGATCGGGCGGCGGCAGCGGCGGACGTGGTCGAAGAAGGCGGGGCCGGTGACGGCGCCGTCGGAGATGCGTACCTTGCGGGCCCCGGTGGCCTGCGCGAGCTCCTCGGCGTACACGTTCCAGGAGGCCCAGGAGGTGAGGTCGTCGTCGATGAGGACGTCGGTGTCCTGGACCGCCACATCCGGCACGTCTTTGGTGTCGCCGCCCTTGGCGACGGCGTACAGCCGGTCGGCGCCGATCAGCCGGGCCCGCAGCCCGAGCCGCTTGAGATCCTCGGCCCGCAGCCAGCAAACGGCGAGGTCCAGGCTGCCGTCGGCGACCCGGGCGGCCTGGGTGTGCGAGGGGGCGACCCAGGCGTCGACATGCACGCGGGCGACCGCGGCCGTACGTGAAGTCAGGTCCGGGGGAAGCCAGTTGACGTAACCGAGCCGTACCGACTGGGAGCCGGACAGTCGGCCGGCCCGGCGTTTGAGGTCGTCGGCCCGTTCCAGCAGGGCACGGGTGTGCGGGAGCAGGTCGGCTCCGGCGGGGGTGAGGGAGACCGAGCGGCGGTCCCGGTCGAACAGCCGGACGCCCAGGTCCCGTTCGAGGGCCTTGATCTGCTGGGAGAGCGAGGGGCCCGCGATGAGCAGCCGCTCGGCGGCCCGGCCGAAGTTCAGTTCCTCGGCGACCGCGACGAAGTAGCGCAGCTGGCGCAGTTCCACGCGCGCCATGCTACGCGCGCTGGGAGGCTGCGCCTATCAGAAGCGAGGAAGCCGGTCGTGGCATCGGTGCTGGTCACGGGCGCACGATGGGCCCACCTACGACGATCGGAGCACATCATGCGCGAGTTCCTGGTCGAGATCACCACCACCGTCCCCGAGGGCACCGGCCAGGACGACGAGGTCGACCGGCGGCGGGCCGCCGAGGCCGTCTGTGCGCGGGAGCTGGCCACCACCGGCCATCTGGCCCGACTGTGGCGCCCCGTGGGCGAGTTGCGCAGTATCGGCGTGTGGCGGGCCGCCGACGAGGAGGAGCTGCACGAGAAGGTGCTCGGCACGCTGCCGCTGCGCCCGTGGATGACGGTCGCCGTCACCCCGCTCGAGTCACACCCCAACGATCCGGGGCGGGTCGACGGCAGCCGATGAGCACCCCCTCCTCTCCCTGGACCCATGTCGCCCGGGCCGCGGCAGCGCTCGCGGCGGGCATGGGAGTCGGCCGCTTCGTCTACACGCCGATCCTGCCCCTGATGCACACCCAGACAGGCTTGTCCGCCGGTGCGGGAGCCGACCTGGCTACCGCCAACTACGTCGGCTATCTCTTCGGGGCGCTCGCGGGCATCCTGCTGCCCACCCTGGTGCGATCGCGTAGTGTCCTGCGCGGTTCCCTGCTGGCGCTGACGGCGACACTGGCCGCGATGCCGCTCACCCACAGCACCGCGGCGTGGGGCGTGCTGCGGCTGCTGGCCGGGGTGGTGAGCGCCCTGGTGTTCGTGGTCGCGGCCAGTTCCCTCCTCCACCACCTGCGCGGGCACCCGGCGCACCTGCCCGGCTGGGCCATCGGCGGCGTCGGCGCCAGCATCGCGCTGTCCGGCCTGCTGCTCCTGGTGCTGCGGTCCGTCGCGGACTGGCGGGCCGCCTGGTGGGCCTCGGCCGCGCTCACCGCGCTGCTCACCGTCGGCTCGTGGAACCTGCGGCCGGAGACGGCTGCGCCGGTGAGCCGCGAGAGGTCGGACAGTACGGCGCCTCGCACGCACCGCTGGTTCGGTGCGCTGCTCGTGAGCTACTCCCTGGAGGGCATCGGCTACATCGTCGCCGGTACCTTCCTGGTCGCGGCGGTCGGCCAGGGCTCCCCCGGCTGGGTCGGCAACGGCTCCTGGGTGCTGGTGGGACTGGCCGCCGTTCCGTCCCCGGCGCTGTGGGCGTGGCTGGGACGCCGCTGGTCCCGGCCCTCGCTGCTGCTCACCGCGCTGGTGGTGCAGGCGCTCGGCATCGCCCTGCCCGCCCTGGTCGGCGGAACGGCTGCCGCACTCGTCTCGGCGGTGCTGTTCGGGGGCACGTTCCTGGGCATCAGCATGCTCGCCCTGACCACCGGGGTCCACCTGCGCTTCCCCCGCTCGGTGGCGCTGCTGACCGCCGGATACTCCGTCGGCCAGATCCTGGGCCCGCTCGCCGTCGCCCCGCTGCTGCACCACGGCTACCACCGGGCGCTGCTACTGGCCGCTCTCGTGGTCCTCGCCGCGGCGGCGGCCGCCGCCGTGCTGCGGATCGGCTTCCCGCACCACATGGTCGTAGTACGACACACAACGCCGCCGCAGCAGCGAGAATCGACCGAGGACGTCCGGCCCGCTGAGGGCCTGTCCGGCGGACCAGGGCGGCTGTAGGTAACGTCGCCTTGCAGCCGGGCGGAGCGGGTCCGGCGCGTGCAGCTGCTGGGCGGCGGAGGGTGTCGACGCGAAGCGTCGGCAACCGACGACTACACCGCTGGGGCGGCGCCTCCACGCCTTTACGGCAGCGGGGGCGGGCGTGCCGGCCCCCGCCCCGCCGGCATGATCCGCCGGACAGGCCCCTGAGGCCGGCTCCGACGCTCTCGCCCCGCACTCGGCCAACTGACATGGAGCCGCCGATGAACACCGCACGGGACCTCGCGATCGTCGCCCTGGACGCGGCGCCCAGCCGCCATGTCCACCAGGGCGAACTGTCGCTCGCACTCGCGGGAGCCGAGGTGCTCGACCTCATCGAGGCCCTGGCGCTCGCCCTGGACGGTGACCGTATCCACCCCAGCGCCCCGTCACCCACGGGCGACCGCCTGTTGGACGAGGCCGCCTCCTCCCTCCTACGACACGAGCCGTACGAGTCGGTCGAGGAGTGGCTGTGGCGCAGGGGCCGCGGGTTGTCCTCGGCCTACGTCGACGACCTGGAGCGGGCGGGGCTGACCGCCCGGCCGCGCGGGCGCCGGATTCCGCTGCGGAGCGGGCGGGCCGAGCTGGTCGACTCAGCGGCCCGCCGCCAGGCCGAGGAGCGCTGGGCATCGGGCGAACCGGTCCTCGCCGCCCTTGCTGCCGCCGCCGGGATCCACGAGGAACAGGCCGAGGACCAGGACGGCCTCTCGGGTGAGGCGGTCACGACCGTACTGGCCGCCGTCGGCGACGCGGTGATGGAGCTGGAGGCCGTACGACAGCGGAAGGCGATCGAGGACGCGGCGTTCGACAACGTCTGGCGCGGCTACTGAGCGCTCCGCGGGCTGTGCCGATGTGTGGCTCCGCCGCGGGGCTGCGATGGGCCGTCAGCCGTCAGCGGCTCCGTCGTGGCTGTTCACGCCGTTCCCCGCGCCCCATCGGGGGCGTCGCCGAACCGCGGCGGGCTGCGCCTTGGCCCAGCTCAGCTCCGGGAGAGGCTGCCGTACAAGCGTCACAGCAGCGGGAGCCCGTCCGCCTCCCGTCGCTCCAGCCGGGCGACCAGGTCGGCCGCGGTCGACTTGATGGTCTCCAGGCCGGGCCTGCCCCAGGGCCGTGGCTCCACGTCGACGACGCACACGGTGCCGAGCACCATCCCCGTGCTGTCGATCAGCGGGGCGCCCAGATAGGAGCGGATGCCGAACTCGTCGACCACCGGATTGCCCGCGAACCGCGGGTAGTCGCAGACGTCCTCCAGGACCAGCGCCTTGCGCCGGACCACCACATGCGGGCAGAAGCCGTGGTCGCGGGCGAGTTCACGGCCCAGCACCGGCGTGGTGCCGTCGGCCTTCACCACGGGCCGGGCGACGTCCGAGAGGTGCAGACCCGCGAAGAACTGCCGGTTCTCGTCGATGAAGTTGACCATGGCGTATGGCGCCCCGGTGAGCTCGGCGAGGTGGTCCGCGTAGGCGTCGAGGGCGGGGTCCGGGTGTTCCGCGAGGCCCAGTTGGCCCAGGCGCCGGGCCCGGGCGGGGGCCTCCTTGTCCTCGGGGGTGAGCAGCAGACGACCGGCCGGGCGCGCCGGGTCGTACCTCATGGGCGGGCTCCGTCACTGTGGACGCAGGGCATATACGGGCTCCGTGGAGGTGTGCGGGGATCACATGTGGGCGCCGTGGCTCGGCGCGTGTGCCGGGGCGTGGGCGATGAGGTGCCGTACGAGGGTCAGCAGGGTCTGCACTCCTGAGCTGGAGATCCGGGCGTCGCAGCGCACGACGGGGATCGCCGGGTCGAGGTCGATGGCGGCGCGGACCTCCTCGGGGTCGTAGCGGTACGAGCCGTCGAACTCGTTGATCGCGACGATGAAGCCGAGGCCGCGCTGCTCGAAGAAGTCGACCGCCGCGAAGCACTCCTCCAGGCGGCGGGTGTCGGCGAGGATGACCGCGCCGAGCGCGCCCTCGGAGAGCTCGTCCCACATGAACCAGAACCGCTCCTGCCCGGGCGTGCCGAACAGATACAGCACATGCTCCGGGTCGAGTGTTATCCGGCCGAAGTCCATGGCCACCGTCGTCTCGACCTTGTTCTCGATCCCTTCGAGACTGTCGGTCGCGGCGCTGACCGTGGTGAGCAGCTCCTCAGTACTGAGCGGCGCGATCTCGCTGACCGCGCCCACGAAGGTCGTCTTGCCTACTCCGAACCCGCCCGCCACAAGGATCTTGAGTGCGGTGGGGAAGGGGTCAGAGCTGTCGTCGTAGTCCATCGAGCACTGCCTCCAGAAGGGCCCGGTCAGTCGGGTTGTGGTGGAACTCGGGGGGCTTGGTGGTGAGCGCCCCGCAGTCGACGAGGTCGGACAGCAGCACCTTGGTGACCACCGCCGGCAGCTTCAGTTGGCCGGCGACCTCGGCGACCGAGACGGGCGCGCGGCACAGGTCGAGCGCCTGCGCGTGTTCGGGGCCGAGGTAGCCGAGGGGGGTGGCTCCGGTGGCCATCACGTGCGACAGGAGGTCGAGCGCGATGGTGGGCCGGGTGCGTCCGTTGCTGACCGTGAAAGGGCGCACCAGGCGACCGGCCGCGTCGTCGAGCCAGGGCCCGTCGCCGACCGCCGCCACGCTCAAGGCCTCATCGCCGTGGGTTCGACGGCGTGCTGCCGGGGCGCGGTGACCAGGTAGGGGCGGACGCTCTTGACCAGCATCGCCATCTCGTAGCCGAGCACGGCCGCGTCGGCCTCGCGGCCGGCCAGTACGGCGAGACAGGTGCCGGAGCCGGCGGTGGTCACGAACAGCAGGGTCGAGTCGAGTTCGACGACGACCTGGCGGACGTCTCCGCCGTCGCCGAAGCGGACTCCGGCGCTGCGGCCGAGGGAGTACAGGCCGGAGGCCAGCGCGGCCATGTGGTCGGCGCTGTCCGGGTCGAGGCCGTGGACCGACTTCACGAGCCCGTCGCAGGAGAGGAGTACCGCACTGGTCGTGTGGGGTACGCGCTGCACGAGGCCGCTCATCAGCCAGTCGAGATCGGATACATGGCCGGTCGGCGCATCGCTCGCCATGGTGGATCGACTCCTTGGGGTACGAAGGTCCGCGGGAGCGGTGGGGGTGGGGGCGGAAACGGGGGTGGGGACAGAGCTGGTCATCCGGCTGGTGCGCTCCCGTCGTGCCGGGTGGGGTGGTCGGTGCCGCGCGCGGACGCGGGGCGCGCCTCGGCTATGTGGGCCGGGTCCATGTGCGATACGTCAATGGAGGGCGGCGGACTGGTGGCGGTGACGTCTGTGTGGAGAACGTCGAGGGGCGAGCTCGGAAGGATGGAGGCGGCCTCTGTATGGGCCGGGTCGGTGAGCGGGCGCGACTCGAAGCGCGTCGCCTGCCCCATGGGCTCGGAGACCATGTGTGCCGACTCCGTGCGGGGCGCCTGCGGATGTGCCGACTCCATGTGCGCCGACTCCATGTGTGTCGACTCCACGTGCGCCGACTCCACGTATGTCGGCTCCACGTGTGTCGAAGCCATGTGTTCCGGTTGCCAGTCCGGTTCCCAGTGCGCCGACGACGTGTGTACGGCCCCCGTGTACTCCGCGGACTCCGAGTATTCCGAGTGCTCCGACTCGAGGTTCTGCTGTGCCTCCGCCAGGCCGATGCCGCGCTGGAAGGCGGCCATCAGGCCCGGGTCGTGGGCGGCGAGGTACTCGGACTCCTGGCGCGGCGCCGGGCCGTCCCGCAGCTGGGGCGCGATGTGCTCCTGGGCTCGGCGGCGCGGGAGCTGGGGCTTGCCCATGGTGCCGCGGACGGTGCCGGTTCGGGGCGTGGGCGGCGTGGCCGCGTTCTCCGCGACGAGCCGCCGGTCGTCCGGCCGGACGCCGGGCACGGCCTCCGCGGGATTGGCCCGCTCCTCGTGGGCGCCGCGTACGGGGAGCGGTGCCGGTCCGCTGCCGCCCGCCGTGCCGCCGTTGAGTGCACTGCCGTTCGGCACGGCGGCGGGCGGTGTGGCCTCCCGCGGCTGCGTACCTCGCGGTGCGGACGGCGGGGGCGCTACGCGGTGCCCGACGGCCTCGGGGTGGGGGCCGGGCGGAACCTGCGGCTGGGACCGCGGTGGTACGGACGGCGCGGGTACCCCCATCACACCCGTGACACCGTGCGGCTGCGCCGCGCCCCCGGGAACACCGGGGGGCGAGCCCAGCAGCCCCTGCGGTACGACGAGCACGGCCTGGACTCCGCCGTAGATGTTGGTCTGCAAGCGGACGTTGATGCCGTGCCGCCGCGCGAGCTGCGAGACGACGAACAGGCCGATGCGGCCGTCCGCGAGCAGGCTGGCGACGTTGACCTGGTCGGGGTCGGCGAGCAGGGCGTTCATCTTCTTCTGCTCGCCGACCGGCATGCCGAGGCCGCGGTCCTCCACCTCGACGGCGAGTCCCGAGGTGACCAGGTTGGCACGCAGCAGGACCTGGGTGTGCGGGGCGGAGAACACCGTGGCGTTCTCGACGAGTTCGGCCAGCAGGTGGATGACGTCGGCGACGGCGTGGCCGCGCAGCGTGCCGTCGATCGGGGGCACCAGCTTGACCCGGGAGTACTGCTCGACCTCGGCGATGGCGGAGCGGAGCACCTCGGTCATGGAGACGGGGTTGCTCCACTGCCGGCGGGAGACGGCTCCACCGAGGACGGCGAGGTTCTCGGCATGGCGGCGGATCCGGGTGGCGAGGTGGTCGACGTGGAAGAGGCCCTTGAGCAGGTCGGGGTCCTCGATCTCGTTCTCCAGCTCGTCGAGGATGGAGATCTCCCGGTGCACCAGCGACTGCAGGCGCCGGGCGAGGTTGACGAAGACCTCCAGCTTCTGTTCGCTGCCCGCCTGGCTGGAGAGCTGGGCGGCCTGGACGACGGCGGTGACGGCGCCGTCGTACGCGCGGGTCAGGTCGGCAGCGAGCAGCTCGAAGTCGTCGGCGTCGTCCGCGGGAGAGCTGCGCGGCTTGCGCGGGGGCGGGGTGTCTCCGCGGCGCAGCGACTCGACGAGGGCGCGCAGGTCGGCCTCGCCGCGGGCGCTGACGCGACGCAGGGCGCCGATGCGCTCGCTCACGGATCTGGCGGTGCGCTGGGCGGCGACGGAGGCGATCAGGATGCCCGAGAGGGCCACCAGGGCGGCGCCGGCGAGCACGCCCCACAGGGCGAGGCCGGGCCGTGCTCCGGTGCTGCGGACCGTGAAGAGGACGGCCGCGCTCGCGCTCAGGGCGACCGCGATCGGCGGCAGCACGGCGAGCCGCAACAGCTGGGGCCGTATGTGCGTCTCGGGCAGCGGGGGCACTGGACGGGCAACCGGCCGTCCGTGCCGCCCGCCCTCGCGGCGGTCTGCGCGTGCGGCCGGTGCGCGAAGGTGAGACATCGGTGTCCTCGTCGTACTGATCCGTCGGTGCCTGGGGCGCGTGCTGCGCGGTCCGGGCATACGTTGCCCGATGGGCACTGACAGTAGTCGGCAACGCATCATGTGCGGTGGGCAGTTGACAAAGTCCCACGCACAGCGTCCCGCTCTGGTATGAGGACTCGTACGACAGACCGATAAACCCAGCGAGTGCGTGATCCAGCTGGATAATGGATCGATCAGAGCTGGTCAGAAGCGCTCAGCAAGAAAGGGCGAGGGCCGGGGAGCGCGCGCTCCCCGGCCCTCGCCGAATGCTCTTTTCTGTCCACCCGACAGCCCGCCGGGACGGTTTCGGGACGCTCACACACCTCCAGAAGTCATCCCCCGAACGTCACTCAGCGTATTGCGCTAGGCCTTCGGCTGGGTGAAGCGGATGCTGTTGCCGAAGGGGTCGCGCAGACCGCAGTCGATTCCGTACGGCCGTTCGGTGGGCTCCTCGGTGAACTCGACGCCCTTGGCCCTCAGCGTCTCGTACGTCTTGCGGCAGTCCTCGGTGCGGAAGATGAGGAAGCCGCCCGTCGCGCCCTTGGTCAGCAGCTCGCGGACCTGCTCCGCGGTCTCGTCGGACAGCCGCGGCGGACCGGGCCGCTCCAGCAGTACCTCACGGTCCGGCTGGCCGGGGACGTTGATGGTGAGCCAGCGCATGAAGCCGAGGTCGGCGTCGGTGTTGACCTCCAGGCCGAGCTTGCCGACATAGAAGTCGAGGGCCTCGTCCTGGTCGAGAACGTAGATCTGCGAGTGCGTGATTGCTGTGAACATGTGCCTCACGCTACGAGCCCGGCACCACGAAAACTTATCCAAAACTGCTCTGTCGGCCGAATGACGAGCAGAAGGACAAGCTGAAGAACGAGCGGAAGGACGAGCGGACTGTCAGGCGCTCGGCCGCATCCACGCCATCGTGAAACAGGTGGGGACGTTCAGGGCGACGGCCTGTTTGCGATACTCCCTCGGTGAGCGGCCGACGACGTCGCGGAAGGTGCGGCTGAAGGTGCCCGGGCTGCCGAAGCCGACCTCGAAGCAGACGTCCGTGATGCTGCGGTCGGTCTCCCGGAGCAGGAACATGGCGCGTTCGACGCGGCGGCGCTGGAGATAGCGGTGCGGTGTCTCGCCGAACGTGGCGCGGAAGGTGCGGGCGAAGTGCGCCGGGGAGACATGGGCGATACGGGCCAGGGCGGGCACGTCCAGCGGCTGCGCGTAGGCGCGGTCCATGGCGTCCCGGGCCCGCAGCATGCGGCGGTTGGTCTCTTCTGCGGCGCGGCTCACGGCGCCATCACACCATGGCTCGCCACTGAGGGGATGCGGTCGGGGTTCGTCCGCACCGAACCCGTCGTCCTCCCCGGCGCCTTGGGGGTGGAGTTCGGCCCGGCCGGCTACGTGCCGAGCTGGCGGCTCCCGCACACCCCCGTCGGCGATGTCGTCAGCGAAGGGCCGCGAGAACCCCGCCCGGCAGGTGGATCCAGCCCTCCTGCCCGGCGGCTGCGCGCTCCTCCGCAGTCTCAGGCCACCGCGTGTCCCCGACCAGGACGGCCCTCGCGACCAGTGCGCAGAGCAGGGCGTCGAGATGGTCGTGGCTGTCGGTGCACGTAGAGCGCACGGGCTCGGAGAGGGCCAGTCCCAGGCCCTCCTCGACCGCGAGAACGATGTGCTCGCGGACGTCGCGCGCTTCGGGCGTGGCACTCTTGTAGCTGCGGGCCGGGCGGATGCCCCACCGCCGCAGCGCGGCGGCCGGGTACACCTCGGCGACCTGGCCCGAACCGTCCCGGGGCACAGGAGTGCCGGTGGCCGCGAGTGCGTCCAGGAGACGGGCCGCGCGCAGCGCCACGACGCCCAGCAGATCGGTGGACACCGACAGCGGAGGGCGCATCGAGGTCGCCTTCCAGGTGAGGTCGTCGGTCAGCCGGAAACGCAGCGCGTCCAGTCCGGGCCGGCCGTCCGGGCGCCCCTCGAACCGCGCCGACGGCGGCAGACGCAGGCCCTGATGGTGGGCGAGGACCGTGGCCACGAAGCTCGACGGCCAGCCGATCGGGCAGTCGAGGCCGGTCTTGTCGGCGGCCCGGACCAGCGCCAGCAGGTCCTCGTCCCCTTCCGGCACGATGAACTCCACCGTCGGGGCACCGTCGGCTGCCCACACCGCACAGCACACGGCGGTACGCCGTGCACTCGCCGCCAGGTCGACCCCGACCGTCACCGTCTGCTGGTCCCTCATGCCCGGGATCCTCTCCTGGCATGACGGCCGGCTCACGGCCGCCCCCGTCGAAATCAGCCCGCCGATACCGTCTCGGGCTCCCCGGTTCCCTCCGCGGACTTGCCCTGCGCCGCGTAGCCCGCCTCGGCCTGGGCTTCGGCGCCGGAGTCGGCGGCCGTCTTGATCGCCGCCTTCGTGAGCACGTCCGCCGTCGGCCAGCCGCCCGCCGGGGCCCGTGCCTGCTTATTGCTGAAGTGCCGGGCGGAGGCGGCGTGGCTGACGCCGATGTCTCGACTGATCTGCCGCAGCGACAGGTTCGCGGATCCCTTTTCACGCAGCACGCGTTCCGCGCCGGCCAGCAGGACGGCCCGCAGGTCTCCATGGTGGTAGGGGCGTTGCGACACAGGCCCTCCCTCGCCGTTGCGTTTGCGCTGCCGGTCTTGGAGGGAGCACGGGCGGGGACTGATCGCCCGCCACCGCCTGGTCGGCTCAGGCGGTGTCAAGCCGGCTCGGACAGGACCGGGACGACAGGCGCTCCGCCTCAGTCACTGCTGATCCTGCGGTCCCACGGCGGCCATCGCCTTGTCGACGGCCGCCGCGAAGGTGCCGCTGGAGCCGCTCTCCAGCCACGCCTGCTGTGCATGGGCGGCAAGCTGGTCACGCCTCTGGGCGGCTGGTACCACGCCAGCAAGTACGCCGTCGAGGCGCTCAGCGACGCCCTGCGCATGGAGACCAGGCAGTTCGGGATCAACGTCGTGGTCGTCGAGCCCGGCTCGATCCGCACCGAATGGGGTGCCATCGCCGCCGAGACGCTCAAGGAGACCTCCAGCAAGGGCGCGTACTCCAACCTGGCCGAAGGCGTCGCCACGACCCTCGCCGCCAGCTCGCAGCCCGACGCGAAGATGACCTCCGCTCCGTCCGTCATCGGCAAGACCATCGTCAAGGCCGCAGGCGCCCGCCGCCCGCGCACCCGTTACCGGGTCGGCTTCGGCGCCGCCCCCACGATGTTCCTGCGCTGGCTGCTCCCGGACCGCGCCTTCGACTTCGTCATCCGCCGCGCCTTCGGCATCTGACCCCCATCCGAACCATCGGAACCCATCTGATCCCGGAAGGGATCTGTGAAGGACACGGCCATGTCAGCACTGACCAACAGCGTCCCTGTCGTCACGGGCGGACGTATCGGTCTCGGGCGCGCCCCTGTGCTCGAGGCCGCCCGCCGGGGCGCCACGAGGTCGCCTACGCCTTCTGGGGATGGTCACCTCCAACGGCAGCACGGCACACCTCGAGGACACCCCAGGGGGCGGGCTGACCGTCGTACTGGATCTGCCTGCCACTGTGGCCGGAACGCGGGCACGAACACGGTGTCGCGTCGTTGAAGAGCGGCCCGAATCGGACCACCGGGCCCTGAAGGCGACGGGACCCGCACGGTGGGACACCGAGATCTTTACCTGTTCTGAAGAAGACGTGAGCAAGTTCCTCCGCGCCGTCAGCACAGCCTGGAGGTGCACGCAGCCGATTCGGGCCGCCGATTCACCAGGAGCCCCGCCATGGCACCCCCGTCCGACGACTTCCACCACACGCCCTCCCCCGCCGGTTCCCCGCGCTCCCGCGATAACGGCCTGCGGCGCAGCCGCCGTCTGAACCGGTGGATCGCCGTCACCGCCGTGGCCGGTGCGGCAGCCCTGGGCGGCCTCTTCACCCACCTGTTGCCGGGCGGTTCGGCCGCCTCCGCGCCGCCGGGCCCAGCCGTGCAGCACTCCGCCGCTTCCACCGTCGCGACCACAGGAGGGGGCGACCGGGAACACGGGGAGGCGGGCGACCACGAGGACGACGGCGGCGCGGCGCCGGTCACGCAGCCGACACCGCAGCCCCCGGCGCAGCCGCCCGCCGCCACCCAGCAGCAGCCGCACACCACGACGGGGGCGTCATGACCACGCGCACCCCGTCACCAGCGCAGACCGTCTTCCCCGCACTGGGCACCACGGCCGCCCTGCTCGTGACCGTCCCGAGCACGCTGCCCGCGGCGGAAGAGGTCCTGCGCGCCGAACTGGCCGCCGTCGACCTCACGTGCAGCCGCTTCCGGCCAGACTCCGAACTCACCCGCGTGAACCTGAGCGCAGGCTCCCCTACGACGGTGAGTGAGCGCTTCGCCGAGGCTCTGCAGACCGCCCTGCGTGCCGCCCGGATCACCGACGGCGCCGTGGACCCGACCGTGGGCAGCGCGGTGATCGCGCTCGGCTACGACTGCACCTTCGCCTCCCTGCGCCCCGACGACGCCCGCCCCCTGCCCGTGGCACGTCCGGTGCCCGGCTGGCAGCGCATCCTTTTTGACCCACGCACTCGCCGACTGCGCCTGCCCCCGCACGCCCTACTCGACCTGGGTGCCACCGCCAAAGCTCTCACCGCCGACCGCGCCGCCCGGCTCGCCGCCGCCGTCACCGGAAGCGGGGTCCTGGTCAGTCTCGGAGGCGACCTGGCCACGGCCGGGCCGGCGCCCGAGGGCGGCTGGCGGATCGCGCTCGCCGACGACCACGCGCAGCCCGTCACGGAGCAGGTCCCCGCTGTCACCGTGACCAGTGGCGCACTGGCGACCTCCGGCATCCGGGTGCGCACCTGGCGGCGCGACGGGCGCACCCTGCACCACATCGTCGACCCGGCCACCGGTGAGCCCGCCGCGCCCGTGTGGCGCACGGTCACCGTCGCGTCCGCCACCTGCGTGGACGCCAACACCGCCAGTACCGCCGCGATCGTGCTGGGCGACCGGGCCGAGGCCTGGCTGCGCGGCACCGCCCTGCCCGTGCGGCTGGTCGGCCTCGACGGCGAGGTCGTACGCCTCGGGGGCTGGCCGCCCGATTCCCACGTTCCCGCCCGGGGAGGATGGCGATGACGACCCTGGCTCTGACCGGCAGCCCCCTGTGGTACGCCAGCCGTGCGAGCGGCACCCTCTCCCTGATCCTGCTCACCGCCACCCTGGTGCTCGGGATCACCTCCGGCGGGCGCTCCGCGCCACGCCGGATCGGCCGGTTCGAGATCGGCCTGCTGCACCGCAACCTGTCCCTGCTCACCCTCGTGTTCCTCGCCGTGCACGTGGTGACCGCGGTGCTCGATCCGTTCGTGCACCTGGGATGGGCGGTGTCCCTGGTGCCGTTCGGGGCGTCCTACCGTCCGCTCTGGCTCGGGCTGGGCACGGCTGCCCTCGATCTGCTGCTGGCGGTGCTGGTCACCAGCGCACTGCGGCTGCGGCTGGGGGTGCGGCGCTGGAAGGCGGTGCACTGGCTGACGTACGCGGCGTGGCCGCTCGCCCTCTTCCACGGCGTCGGGACCGGCACCGACACCCGGCTCCCGCTCCAGCTGTGGCTCTACGCCGCCTGCCTGGCCTCGGTGGTCGGTGCCGTGTGGTGGCGCCTGGCGAAGGCGGGCCCTGGACGGGCCGCGGGGCGTCTGGTGGCCGCCGTGGCCGCGACCGCCGTACCGGTGGTGCTGGCGGCGTTCCTCGCCACGGGGCCGCTGCAGCCCGGCTGGGCCCAGCGCGCCGCCGCGACGACGGTCCTGCTCGGGGGTGGACGGTGAACTCCTCGACCGCCGCTCCCTTCGCGCCCCACCACCTCACACCCCAGCCGGACTCCCCCACCGGCGCCCGACTGCTGGCGGGCTGGTACGCCACCGGCCGGCCGGCCACCCTCACCGATCACCTCCGGCGCTACGGGCCGGCCCCGGTCGCCATGGCCCTCGGCAGCCCTGAGTCCATGCCGCTGGTGGAGGCCGTCGAGGCTGCGGGGCTCACCGGACGCGGCGGCGCCGGGTTCCCCACCGCCCGGAAACTGCGTGCCGTCGCGGAGCGCCGTGGCCGCGCCGTGGTCGTCGTCAACGCCATGGAGAGCGAACCCGCCAGCCGCAAGGACCAGTTCCTGCTCGCCGTCGCACCCCACCTCGTCCTGGACGGTGCCGTCCTGGCCGCGACCGCCGTCGGCGCCGAAACCGTCCACGTGTGCCTGCCCCGCACCCGCTCCATCCAGTATTCCCAGCTCACCGCCGCCGTGGAGGAGCGCCGCCGCGCCCGCCTCGACCGGGTTCGGCTGCGCCTGCACGCCCTGCCGCACGCCTACGTCTCCAGCGAGTCGACCTCCCTGGTGCGCTGGCTCAACGGCGGCCCGGCCCGCCCTCAGGGCAGCCCGCCACGCACCCACGAACGCGGCATCGGCCGCCGCCCCACTCTGGTCCACAACGCCGAGACCCTCGCCCACCTCGCCCTCATCGCCCGCCACGGACCCGACTGGTTCCGGCAGGCGGGGACCCCGGACGAGCCCGGCACCACGCTCGTCACCGCCTCCGGCAGCGTCGCCGCCCCGGGTGTCCTGGAGGTCGCGCTCGGCATGCCCCTCGCCATGCTCCTCGACCTCGCCGGAGGCCGCACCGAAGCCCTGCAGGCAGTCCTGCTCGGTGGTTTCGCCGGCACCTGGCTCCCCATGAAGCAGGTGCACACGGCTTTCACCCGGCGCGACCTCGCTCCGCTGGGCGCCACACCCGGCGCGGGCGTACTCGTCGCACTCCCCCACTCAGGCTGCGGGCTGACCGAGACGGCCCGGATCCTCGCCTACCTCGCCGCCCACAGCGCCCGCCAGTGCGGCCCCTGCCACTTCGGGCTGCCCGCCGTGGCCGAGGACTTCACCGCGCTGGCCGCCGGACAGGCCGACGCGGGACCTGTTGTCCCGGCTGCACCGGCGGATCGGTCTGCTGCCGGACAGGGGAGCCTGCCGCCACCCCGACGGTGCCGCCCGCCTCGCCGCCTCCGCCCTGCGCACCTTCGCCGACGACGTCGACCAACACCTCACCCAGGGCGCCTGCCCCGCCGCCAGCCGACCACCCCGGCTGCTCGTTCCAGCCGCCTCGCCCCCGGAGACATGGCGATGACCCCCGCCCGGACCCTGCGCATCGACCGCATCGCCTGCACGGGCCAGGGCCTGTGCGCCGAACTGCTCCCAGAACTGATCGACCTCGACGAATGGGGCTACCCCGTCATCAAGGACCGAGCCGTCCCCGACCATCTGCGCACCCACACCCGCCGGGCGGTCCTCGCCTGCCCCCGCCTTGCCCTCCACGCCGACGACGGCCCAGCGTGACGCGCCGTATGTCCCGCGCCATGTGCACCAGGCGTATCTGTCGCACCCTCAGCACGCCCGCCTCGCCGGCCCGGAACAAGAACGTGCGCGTCAGCGTGGCGCGGCGCAGGTCCAGGGTGTGCCGGTGGTCGAAGGGCTGCCGTACGTCGGGAGAGAACCACCGGCCCGCCGCTCCCTCGGCGGAGCGCGGACGGAACCGCAGGAGCAGCCAGTTCGGGAGGTTCACCAGGTCCTCGTTCATCGCCTGGCGCCCCGCCACGGTCGACTCCCGCTCGGCACTCGGGCACCGCGCCGCGGGTGGCGAAGTGGCCGTTGCCCAGCGTGCAGAGCGACTCGCGCAGCCGCTCGGCGGCGGGGTCGTACCCTTCGTACTCCCAGGTCCACTCCGACATCCGTCGGCCTCACCCTCTCCCGCCACCGCACGTGCGGGAGTTCAGGCTCGCTGCGGGACGACGGCCACCGGGCACTCGGCGTGATGCAGCAGGGCGTGGGCGACCCTGCCGAGTTGCAGGCCGAAGTGGCCGTGCCGTCGCAGGGCGCCGACGATCACCAGGTCGCGTCGGCCGCAGCGTCCTGGAGGACCTTGTGGGCGGGGCCTTCCACCGCCCGGCGGTGTACTTCGACCCTGGGGTGATCCCGTACCGCGTCACGCAGTGCTTCGGTGAGGGTGGAGGCGCGTTCCTCGTGGACACTGGCGGCGCCTTCGAGCTGGGAGTCCCCCGGACGGAGTCTGAGGGAGATTGATCCATGTGCTCATGAGCAGGGGAGCGCCAGGCCCGCACGGCATCCAGGACGCAGCCGCGCACCTCGGCCTCGTGAAAGGCGAACCGTACGGCGGCCGAGCCCTCGGTGGAACCGCCGACCCCGAGCACCATCCGGCCGAAGGAGCCCTGCCGGTTCCGTTCCCCGCCACGGACCACGATGACCGGGCACACGGCGCGGGCCGCGACCGTGAGGCTGACCGAGCCCAGCAGCATCCCGGTGAGCTCGCCACGGCCGCGAGAACCCGTGATCAGGGCAAAGGAATCATGGCCCGCGTGCAGCAACACGGACGCGGCGTCGTCGGGCGGCACCTCACTCGACACCTTCAGCTCCGGCTTGCGGAGCTGGGCACCTTCCGCGCCGGACGCAGCGATGTGCAGGCGATCGGCTTCGGGAGCAGACCTCCGTCCCGGTTGCACCACGCCCGTTTGCGGCGATCGTGGAATTACGGCCCGGAGGAACACAGCGGTGAGGCACCCCATCGCCAACGCGGCCCTCAAGCCGACGAAGACCACGGCCCACAGGGTGAGATGTCCATGACCGGATGCGAAGCCGACCGGACACGAAGCCCGGCCTCCACCTTCGAGGCCATGGAGAAGGGAAGGCCATCGTGGTGACCAGGCCCGGCGTTTTCGGCGCCCTGACCCCGGAGCATCGCGAGCAGCTCATGGCAGTCGCTCGCGAGGTGTCGTTCGAGACGGGCGAGCGCATCTTCAACGAGGGCGGAAAAGCCGACCGTTTCTGGATCATCCACACGGGCACGGTCGCACTCGACGTTCACGTGCCCGGTCGGCAGGCAGCGGTCATCGAGACTCTCGGCGTCGGCCGACTGCTGGGCTGGTCCTCGCTGGTGCCTCCCCATCACTGGCATATGGGGGCCGAGGCCGCCAGCCCGGTGCGCGCCTACGAGTTCGACGCGGCGGCGGTCCGTGAGATGTGCGCCAAGGACCCGGCGCTGGACCACGAGCTGTGCACCTATGTCACCGGCGTGATCGCGCGCCGGCTCAGGTCCGCCCGGGTGCGCCTGCTCGACCTCTACGCGCCCCACGGCGCGGGCGAGGTGCCCTGACGAGACAGGACGAGCTGCCTGGACATGCCCGACACCCCGCACGTCGTGGGCGATGTGGTGACCCAGACAGTCGTGGCGATCGGACGCGACGCCCAAGGAGGAGTTCCGCGAGAGCGACCCGAGCCTCTACGAGCAGCGCCGACGGCTCTCCGACGTCGCCAAGGCCGGCGCGGTGGCGGCGGATGAGCTCATGAGCACCCCCGCCATCACCGTCCACCCCGACGTCACCCGGCCCATGGGGCCCATGGGGCCCATGCGGCCCATGCGGCCCATGCGGCCCATGCGGCCAGGATCATGGCCGTCCGGCACGGCAAGCGGCCATCCACATCAACGTGCACGAGGGAGTCGTCACCCTCCGCGGGCACATCCGCGACACCTCGCTCATCTCGGTCGCCGTGCGCCTGGTGCGCGCCGTGGAGGGGGTCGTGGACGTCGAGTCCCACCTCACCGCCGAGTCCGCCACTCACGCGGAACCGGGACAAACCCTCAAGCCCGTAAGCGGAAGGTCCAAGCCCGAAGGCGGGAGGTCCAGCCTGCAGCAGTTCAGGGCGGGGCAGACAGGAGCTCCTCCCTCACCTCTGGGCCGAAGTGATACGGCGCCCCGTGATGCGGGTCGGCTGGATCGACACCCACATCTCGCGTTCCCTCCCCGCCCACGGCTTGGAGTGGGCGCGATCGACCAGCTCCCGCACCTCGTGAGGGTCGGTCACCTCGCGCGCAGGTCCGACGACGAGCACGCTCCAGCCCTGGCTCATGGCCTCGTCGATGTGGTCGACCTCGAAGGCGACTTCCGACCCCACTGCCCTCGCCGGGACCGAGTCCGGCGCGGTCCGGAACGCGATCGCATCGCCTGCGACCTCGTAGTTCACCGGAACCACCGCCGGGCCTTGCGATGTCGACACCGCGACGCGCCCCACCCCGTACGCGGACAACCGGGCGCGGCATTCATCGGGGCCGAGGTCCAGCAGCTGAGGATGCAGGAGCGCCTGACCGCCCTGTCCGGGCGGCAGATCCATGCCGCCGCCGCGCAGCGCGACGATGGTGGTGCCCAGCGCGTCAGCCAGTCGAACAAGACTGGCGGTGGTCGGGTTGGCCGGCCGTTCTTCGACGTACGCCAGATATGCCGGTGCCATCCCGGCGCGGCGGGCCGTCTCTTCACGGGTCAGTCCTCGGCGCGTGCGTTCGGCGGCGACGCGGCGGCCGACGTCACCGGGATCGGGCGGCCTGCGCGGCGGGCTTGCAAGGGCCTGGGCGCTGCTCGGCCTGCCCGGCTGGTCCCCGGGTGGCCGGGCAGGTTCGTGTGCGCTACCGGGCCCGTGCTCGTGCTCGATGTGACGGATGTGCGCGTCGGGCCCCGGGAAGACCAGCGTCACGTCGTCCGTGTCCGACCAGCGCACGTCGTAGGGCGGTGTGCCATCCTCGTGGTGGAGTCCCACAATCTCGCCATCGCGCCTGGTGGCGCCGGTGGAAGGGCTTTCGATCACAAGTTGGTCGCCGAGTTGAGCTCGCATGATCGCCACCGTTTCCTGAGAATGTTGCTGTAACCCAACGTGCCACGCACGACGTGCCCACGCACGAGATGAGACATCCGGTGATCCGGACACAGCCGACGGCCCCCGGACAGCCGGACGACCGCTCAGGGGCAGGTCCAGCACCTGCACCGCTGGTTGTCTCACGCAGGGAACGGAGAGGCGACATGCACCACCGTACGGTCGCAGAGCTCATGACCCGGGACGTCGTGCGGGCCAGGCGCGACATGCCGTTCAAGGAGATCGTCAAGCTGCTCGCAGAGAACGACGTCACCGCCGTGCCCGTGGTCGACGAACTCGACCACCCCCTGGGCGTGGTGTCCGAGGCCGACCTGCTGCGCAAGTCCTCCGCCCAGGCCGACCCGTCCGGCCTGACACCGGTCCCCCACCTTGAGGAATGGGAGCGTGCCAAGGCCCAAGGTGCCCGGGCCGAGGAGCTGATGTCGGCTCCTGCCGTGTGCGCGCGTCCCGAGTGGACCGTGATCGAGGCGGCTCGCCTCATGGCGGCCCAGAACGTCAAGCGACTGCCTGTGGTGGACGAGGCGGACCGGCTGCGGGGCATCGTGAGCCGCGGTGACCTGCTGAGGATCTTCCTGCGCCGCGACGACGCCATCCGCGACGAAATCACGGTCGACGTACTGCGCGGGACACTCGGCCCTGCTGCCTCGGAGGTGACGGTCGAGGTGCGCGAGGGGCAGGTCGCCCTGGGCGGATCCGTCGAGGCCAAGGCCCTGATCCCGGTGATCGAGCGGCTGTGCCGGAGTGTGGACGGCGTGGTCTCGGTCTCCGGGCACATCGCGTGCCGGACAGAAGGCTCCCGTGCTTCCCACCACGGCACATGACCCCGTTACGGTGATGCGCAGTCAGCCGCTGATCCCGATACGCAGTTGCCGAGTCAGCCGGTGATCTCGACGCGACGCGGTTTGGCCTTCTCGGCCTTCGGAACGCGCACGGTGAGCACTCCGTTGGTCAGGTCGGCGCTGATGTGCTCGGTGTCCGAGTTCGGCGGCAGACTCGTGCGGTAGTCGAACTGCCCGATGTGCCGGGCCTGTCGCCGGACCACACCGGCGCGTTCCTTCTCCTTGATCTCGCCGTGGACGTCGATCTCGGACTGCGAGACCTCGACGGTGATCTGGTCCTTGTCCACGCCGGGAAGCTCCAGCTCCACCAGATACGCGTCCTCGGTGTCCTCGATGTCGGCCAGCGGCGCCCACACCCCGGCGACTCCCGGTTCACCGCCACCGGGGAACGCGGACTGCATCAGCCGGTCCATGCGGGTGTGCAGTTCCTCAAGTTCGCGGAAGGGGTCCCATACCGGGAAAGCACCCCTGCCATGACGGACGGGCAGTGTCATCGGTCATCCTCCTTGTGTCTGATCCGGCAACGGCCATCCGGTCTCCGGCCGGGCACTGCGCCCGGTGGCGGGCGCGTCCTCGCCCTCGATGTCGCGCTCTGCGAAATCCACCAGCTGCCGGCCGAGGTCGTGCATCGCTCTGCCCGCCGCCAGTTCGTCTCCGATCTCGGGCACGTCCGCGTCGGCGGGGTTCCGGTGTGCGGCACCGTGCCCGGTGAGCTCCGTGGTTCCGGTGTCCAGCACCACACGCGCTTTGGTCGTTCCCTCTTCCTCGAAGAGATAGAGGCGGACCTTCCATTCAACGGTATGCGGCATCACGTTCCTCCTCATCCCGGTACGGAGCACTGTGGTCCGGATGCGCTCGGCTCACGGCTTCGCAGGTCCGCGTCCGAGGCCCGGACGTCGTCCTCGGTGTCGTAGGTGTCCACCAGGAACGTCACCGGAACGGGTTGCGAGCGGGCGAAGGCACGGAACGCCTCCTCCTCCGCGGCGAACGCCTCGATGTAGGAGTGGGCCATCGTGCCGACGGCCGTCAGCCCGTCGGCGGTGGCCGCGGCGACGTTACTCGTTCCCGCGAAGCCGACCACGGCGCTCAGCCGGGCGGCCTGGTAGCCGGCTTCGGGGCCGTGGGCGCGTCGCAGGGAGAAGGCGCGTCGCAGGGAGAAGTCCACGACCGGGTGTCCGGCTGCGGCCAGGACGCAGCGGGCGGCCTTCGAGGCGATCGTCGTCTGGTGGTTGACCTGGTCGAGTACGTACGTTTCGACCAGCTGTGCCTGCGGGAGCGGGGCGGTCACCTCCAGCAGGGGCTCTCCCGCGAGGACGATCCGCCCCTCCGGAACCGCCCGGACCTGACCGGTGAACTCCATGCCGAGCAGCGGTTCCAGATCGCGGGCGGGCCGGTGCAGCGCGGAGGCGAAGGCGTCGACGTCCTCGACGGTGATCCGGCAGCCGGAGAGGAAGTCGAGCGACGACTCCAGGCCGGCGGCCACGAGAAAGCCCCGGTCGGGCGGCATGTCACGGACGAAGAGACTGAACGTCGCCGGGCCTGTCAGGCCCTCCTTCAGGTACGACATCGCCATCGTGACCTCGTACAGATCAGTGGTCGTCGCATCGGACATCGACGTCACCTCCCGGACGCCATCCCCGGCCCCGGCCTGTCACCCGTGGAACCGGGCGGACCACAGCGGCTCCACCAGGTCCCATTCGGCGTCCCACTGCGCGTACCTTCCGCAGTTCAGCGCCAGCCGCACACCTTTGCGCGCGGCGACGAAGCCGACGTACACGCCAAGCGCTGTGAGGCCGCCCGTCAGCCAGCCGGTGGCTGTCGCATTGCTCGCGGACATCGGTGGATCCTGTACGGTTCCCTCCCGGTCCACCCAGATCCGCACGGTCGAACCCGCGGTTTTGTCCAGTGGTACCTGGGCGGTTCCGGTCCGCTGCCGGCCGCCCTTCCCGGTCCAACTCACGTGCGCAGTCTGCTTGTTGTGCGCGACACTGCCCGGTGCCGCCTCGGGGGCCGAGGTCACTCTCGCTGTGATCTGGTGCCGCTGCGCGGACTGGGCCTGGACGGTGCGCATCGTGGAGTCGTAGGCAGCCAGCCCCACGGTCACCGAAGCCAGCGGCAGTCCAAGGGCGAGCAGCAGGAGCAGCAACCTCGAGCACCAGGCTTCGACGCGGTCGGACGTACGCCGCAGCGGGTTCCCGCCCTTGGCCGGGTGCTGCTCCTGGTGCGGCCGGTGCGGACCGGATGCGTGCGGCGAATCCTGAGTGCTCATGGTCTGGCCTCCAGCTTGTCGCTGGTGCATCCCCCGCCACGTCCGGCTTCCTCACCACCTTCCAAGGGCAGTGGGACTCGGTCACGGGGCCGAAGGTCCCTGTCGGCCGGCACTCGGCCCACCCCGCCCGTCACCGGTCAGATCTGGGGGACGACCGCGATCGGGCACGGGGCGTGATGCAGCACCGCGTGGTTGACCAGCCCCAGCTGCAGACCGAGGTGCCCATGCCGCCTCCGGGCTCCCACGACGAGCAGATCAGCGCCGGCCGCGGCGTCCAGGAGCGCCGCTCGTGCCGGGCCCTCGACCACCTCGCTGCTCACCGGCACGTCCTGATACCGCTCCGCGCTCTCGCGCAGCGCCTCGGCGAGCACCTGCGCCGGCGGGCGTCGCAGGGCTTGGAGGGCGTATCCGGACAGGCCCGGAGGCCCGGGGTTCCCGACCGGGACACTCCAGGCGTGCACCGCCACCAGCCGGCAGCGCCGCACGTGGGCCTCGCGGAACGCGAACTCCACGGCCGTACCGCTGCCCTCCCCGTCCTCCACACCGACGACGATGTTCCCGTACCGGCCGGCCCGGTGCTCCACCCCGCCGCGCACGACGACGACCGGGCAGTCGGCGTGGGCGGCGACGGCCAGGCCGACCGAGCCCAGGAGCATCCCGGCGAGGTCTCCGAGCCCCCTGGACCCGAGCACCAGCGCGAAGGCGTTACGCCCCCGTACGACCAGGGCGGACGCCGCCTCCTCGTGGAGCACCTCGCTCGACAGCCGAGCTGTGGGAGCAGTCTTGGCGGCACGTTCCGAGGCTGCGCCGATCACGTCGGACGCCTCGCGGTCCCCGGCCACCGCGTGCAGGAGGTGGAGCGGCACCCCGTGCCGGACCGCCTCGGCGGCGGCCCAGTCCACTGCCTCCAGGCTCGCCTCCGACCCGTCGACACCGACCACCAGGGGAATCGTCACCACCCCTGTCTCCTCTCTGTGCCGGGTTCCGCTTCTACCGGGTTCCGCTTGTACCGGATTCCGCTTGTACCGGATTCCGCGCCCGAGGCACCTCCTCCACAGGTCCACATGCGCCGAGGAAGGGATTGGGGTACTCCTCGAATGAGAGAACGCACCACTCGGCATGTCGGCGCCGTCCGGACCATCCACGCCATCGGACTCGTTCACCGTCATCCACCGTCGTTTCCAGCTTCCTACGAGACGGAGACCGCCGCCATGGAGCCAGTCGTCACCGTGGGCCTCGACGGCTCACCCGAGAGCCTTGCCGCTGCCCGCTGGGCTGCCGACGAGGCGGAGAAACGCAAGCTCACCCTGCGCCTGCTGCACGCGTGGCCGCTGCTGGTGCCGGAACCGACGAGCATCCCCTCGGAAGTCGATCAGAACTACTGGGCGAAACGTCTCGTCCACACCGCGCGGGCGGAGCTCCAGGCACGCCACCCGGGCCTGTCCGTCATCGGGAACCTCGTCGCCGACGACGCCCAGAACGCCCTGCTCGAAGCCGCATCGGACTCCGAGATGCTCGTGCTCGGTTCGCGGGGGCTGGAGTCCGTCGAGAGCTACTTCCTGGGCGACGTCAGCATGCCCGTCGCGGCACGGGCCGAGCGGCCGGTGGTGCTGGTCCGCGCCGACGCCCAGGAGGAAGGACCGCCCCAGGCATCCGTGAGCCGCGTGGTCGTGGCCTTGAAACTGCACGGATCCTCCGACGACCTGCTCGACTTCGCCTTCCACACCGCTGCCGCCAGAGGCGCTCCTCTCCTGGCCGTCCACGGCCGGAGCGTGCCGCTCCATGCACGCGTGCCCTGGGGGGTGGATCACGACGTCACAGAGGAGATGACGAGGGACGCCCAGAAGCGGCTGGGCAAGGTGCTGCGCCTGTGGCGCGAGAAGTATCCGCAGGTGGACGTGGCCGACAGCATCCGTCTGGCCGGCCCCGCCAAGGCCGTCGTGCGGGCTGCCGAAGGCGCCGCTCTGCTGGTCGTCGGCCGGCGCAAGCATCGTCCGGACCTGGCGCCGCACCTGGGTCCGGTGGCGCAGGCCGCCATTCATCACGGACGCTGCCCCGTCGCCGTCGTTCCTCATGACTGAGAACGGCTTCCGCGGGACATCGGTCCGGCCGATGCCTCGGGCCGAGGCGTCCGCGCCGCCGTCCGGTGCCTGGCACGACGACCGGCCGCTGCCACGCGCAGGGGTATGCGAGACACACACCGCGATCGTGTTCTTCGCTGGTGGCCGCGCCTACAAGATCAAGAAGCCGGTCGATCTGGGGTTTCTGGACTACACCACGGTGACGGCTCGCCGGGCCGCGTGCGAGCGCGAAATCGCTCTCAACCGCCGCTTCGCCCCCGACGTCTACCTGGGCCTGGGCGAGATCCGCAGCCCCGATGCCACAGAAGCCGAACCGATGGTGGTGATGCGCCGCATGCCCGCGGACCGCCGCCTCTCCCGGCTGGTACGAGAAGGGGCCGCCGTCGACGATGTCCTGCGGGCCGTCGCCCGGCACCTCGCCACGTGGCACGCGGAAGCGCCCCACAGCCGCGACGTGGACGAACAAGGCACGCGGGACGCTCTGTCATCGCGCTGGGAAGCAAGCTTCGCGCAGGTCCACGAGCTGGCCGACGACGGCTTCGCCCCCGACGGGGTGACGGAGGTCGAGCGGCTCGCGCGCCGCTACCTCGCCGGCCGCGAGCGGCTGTTCGACGCCCGCATCGAGCAGGGGCGGGTGGTCGACGGCCACGGCGACCTGCTCGCCGAGGACGTCTTCTGCCTCGACGACGGCCCCCGCGTGCTGGACTGCCTGGAGTTCGACGACCACCTCCGCTACGTCGACGGCCTCGACGACGCCGCCTTCCTCGCCATGGACCTGGAACAGCTCGGCGCACCGGATGCCGCGGCGTACTTCCTCGCCCGGTACAGCGAGTACTCCGGCGACCCCGCGCCCCCTTCCCTGTGGCACCACTACGTCGCCTACCGCGCGTTCGTCCGCGCCAAGGTCTCCCTGATCCAGGCACACCAGGGCGCGCCGGGCGCGGAGACGGCGTCGCGGCGGCTGGTCTCGACGACGCTGCGCCACCTGCGCACCTCCGCCGTCGGCCTGACGCTCGTCGGCGGGCTGCCGGGCAGCGGGAAGTCCACTCTCTCGGGAGCCCTGGCCGACCGGCTGGGCGTGACGCTGCTCAGCAGCGACCGCCTTCGCAAGGAGCTGGCGGGCATCCCCGCGGAGCAGTCCGCCGCGGCCGGCTACGGCGAGGGCCTGTACACCCCTGAGTGGACCGCCAGGACCTACGCCACCCTGCTCGACCGCGCGGCGACCCTGTTGTCCTCCGGTGAATCCGTCGTCCTGGACGCCACCTGGTCCGACGCGGCACAGCGTGACGCGGCCCTGCGCATGGCCGAACGCACCAGCGCCGACCTGGTGGCGCTGCACTGCCATGTGCCGGGCGACGTGTCAGCGGCCCGCCTGACCATGCGCGCTCCCGGCCCCTCCGACGCCGGCCTCGACATCGCGACCGCCATGGCTGCCCGGGAATCGCCGTGGCCGGAGGCCGTCGCGGTCGATACCAGCGGCCCGTTGGAGTCCGCGGTCGCCCAGGCACTGGCCGCCGTACGCCCGTGGGGCACTGGTCAGGCGCCGGTCTTCCGCCGCCCCTACATGGAGCCGGACTAGAGGAGTGGTCATGCCCGCGGGTGCTCGGGGGCGAACGCTGGTTGCCGCGCCGCGCCCAGGTTTCGCGGGAGGTGGCGGATTCCCTCATGGTGGGTTGTACGAGGTAACTCCGGCCGGCAGGGGCGGCGGCAGAGCCCGGCATCATGCCGTGCCCGTTACGGCTCCTCGGGAGGAGGCCACCATGGGCGATCAGAGACCGCTCGCCCCCGGCGAGGCATGGCGGGCCGTTGCCTCATGTTTCCTCGCCACGTTCGCGCTGCTCGCGCGGCACCGGATCCGCCTGCCGAACGAACGGGTGGGAATGCGGCTCCGCTTCGCCGACGGCACCTCGGCCCGGGTGTACCGGGAGACTCGCCTCGGCAGCGGCCTGGCGAAGGACCCGTGCACGCTGGTGGTCACCTTCCGCCTGCGGCTGGTACGCGGCGGGCCTGGGCACACGCTGTTCCGCAGGGAGAGCCTGCTGAACACCCCGCTGTTCGTCGGCTTCCCCGGTTTCACCTCGAAGCTGTGGCTGGCCCACGACCAGCAGGGCCGCTACCGCGGCGTGTACGAGTGGGACGACCCGCAGCGCGCCGAACACTACGCGCGTTCCCTGTGGCGGGTTCTGGCGCTGGTCAGCGTGCCTGATTCGATCAGCTATGCCGTTGTGCCCGGGGTGCACCGCGACGACATGATCACGGGCTCCGGTCTGGCCGAGGGCCTTGTGTCGCCCGACGCCACAGCATGGTGGCGCGTTCAGGCCGGGGTGTGACGACAGCGGTGGACATCCTGGTCGTCGGGGCCGGCACGACCGGCCTCACCCTGGCGCTGCAGGCCCATGACCACGGAGCGCGGATCCGGGTCGTCGAGCGCCGTACCGAGCCGTTCCGGCCCTCCCGAGCGCTCATCCTGCACCCGCGCACCCTGGAAGTCCTGCGCCCACTCGGCGTCACGGACGACCTGCTGGAGCTGGCGGACACCGCCCCGACGGCCCATCTGCATCTCGGCTCCCGCGTCGTCGAAACCCGGCTCGCGGACCTCGCACTGCCCGACACCGCCTTCCCACACCTGTCACTCCTGCGGCAGATGGACGTCGAAAGAGTGCTGACCCGGGCGCTCGCCGACCGCGGGGTGACGGTCGAACGGAGCACCGAACTGCTCACCGCCCGCGACGACGGGGACAGTGCCCGTGCCGTACTGCGATCGCACAACGGCATCGAGGAGATCCACTGCCCCTTCGTCGTCGGCTGCGACGGCCCGGCCAGTACCGTGCGGGGCTGCGCCGGCATCGGGTGGCACGGCAGGCCCTACGCCGAAGAGGTGGTCCTCGCCGACCTCGACCTCGACGGCATGTCCGGCCTCTCCGGTGCTTCCGGTGCTTCCGGTGCTCAGGTGTACGCGGGGCGCCAGGGACTGTTGTTCCTCTTCCCGCTCGGAGAGCAGGCCACCTGGCGGCTGCTGGCCACGCGGGCCTCCACCGGCGGGGCCGACCAGAACTTCGGCCGGCCCGGACCCGCCGTCCCGCGAGACGAGCTCCAGCGCCTCCTGAACGAGGCGGGGATGCAGGCACGGATCGAGCGTCTCGCGTGGTCCGCGCAGGTGCCGCTGCAGTGCCGCCTCGCCCGGCGGTTCCGGCGAGGGCGGCTCTTCCTGGCGGGGGACGCGGCGCACAACTACTCACCGGCCACCGGCCAGGGTATGAACGCCGGTATCCAGGACGCGGTGAACCTCGGCTGGAAGCTCGGCTTCGCGGCAGGCCGCTCCAGGGGAGAGTCCGCGGACGGGACAGGTGCCGAGACCGGGCCAGGCGCCGACATACTGCTCGACTCCTACGACAGCGAGCGCAGATCGGCTGCCCACCGCCGGCTGATCCTCACGCACACGGCGTTCTGGGCAGAGGCATCCACCGGCCGGATCCCCTCATGGCTGCGCGCTGTGGCCGCTCCGCGCGCAGCCCCGGCCATACCCGCTCTCCTGGACCGGCGACGGCTGGTCGCCGAAGCCATCCGTCTCATCTCCCAACTGCGCGTGAACTACCGGCACAGCCCCCTGTCGGTGGAGGGAACATCGCGCCTGCGTGGCGCTCCTCGCCCGGGAGACCGTCTGCCGGACGCGACCGTCAGCGTCGGAGGAACCCCCACGCGGCTGCACGAACTGCTGGCCCGTCCGGGCGTGCACGTGCTGCTGCAGCGCGACGCCGACTCGCCGCCGGACGCAGTGCCCGGCCCCCTGGTCACCGTCGTCCGGCTGACGAACAGCCCCGGTCGCGGTCTGCTGACCGTCCGCCCGGACGGACATGTCGGCTTCCGGAGCGGGAGCGCCGACCCGGCCGGGCTGACCGACTGGCTGTCACTGGTCGGCGCAGCGACATCTCCACCCGTCCGGCCATGACCGGCGGCGACGGCGCCGACGGGCCGGAGGAGTTCAACCAGGTGTGGGGCACCATCGCCTCCAGCGCCTGGGCCGTGCGCTCGGCCGAGTACTCCTGGGCGAAGCCGAGGGCGGCGTTCAGCACCACGACCGCCAGGACCGCCACCGCCACCGCCACCGCCACCGCCACCGCCACCGCCAGCTGCAGGGTGCCCACGTCCCGCGGCTCCCGAAGCCCGTACGCCAGGAAGGTGATCCCCGACGCGACGATCAGCACCACCGCGAAAAGGTCCGTGAACTGCGCTCCCAACTGCCGCCACACGGCGCGGCGCCGCGCACGGGGCAGCTCGTTGGCCCCGTACCGCTCCAGCCTGTCCTGTGCCTGCGCCGCCGACAGGCCGCGCCGGGACGTGTCCAGTGCGGTGAAGACATCACCGGCGGCAAGTTCCCCTACCGGAGGACGCGGACCGGCACCGGACGTACCGCCGGCCCCGTCATCCTTCCCCGCGCCTGGCACCAACGGATCCGTGCCGGTGCGCATCATCCGGGCCTGTACGGTGGCGAAGTCTTCGTCGGCGACGGGTTCGGCCGGGTTGGGCGGAGGATCTTGACTGGGGCTTCCATCACGGACTCCAGGGAGCTCGGCGTACATCTCGCCGGTTCGCCGCCCTCTATCGGCGGCGCTCACTCATCGTGTGCCGGGCCGGCCGACGCCACCAGGGCCGTCCGGGACAGGGTCCCGGGCCGTTCGCCGCCTCACGCCGGGACCGTGATGACGGGGCAGCGGGTGTGGTGCAGCACTCCCTGGCTCACCGAGCCCAGCAGCAAGCCCGTGAACCCTCCATGCCCCCGGGTTCCCACGACCAGCCCCAAGGCGTGTTCCGAGGCTTCCGTCAGCACCTGCACGGGGTGACCGCGGACGACTTCGTGGTGCAACTCCACCTCCGGGTGCGTCGCGGTGCGACCCGCGACCGTCTCGGACAGCACACGGCGGCACTCCCGCACCGCGGCGTCCTCGTCCAGCACACCGAGGAGCGGCGGATGCCACACATACAGGGCGCGCAGGAGCGCTCCGCGCAGGGCCGCCTCCTCGAACGCCACATCCACCGCCGCCGCCGAATGCGGGCTGCCGTCGACCCCGACCGGGGCCGGAGCCGGTTCGATCGCCTTCCGCTGGTGCATCAAGACCTTCACGCGCCTCCTCTCCGGCCACGACGACTACGCGGCCTCCCCCGGCGCGGACAATCCGCACGTGCCGTGGCTCGGCCCGTACTTCGTGCTGCTGGCCCCGGTGATCGGCGGCCTGCTGTACGGGCCGCTGGTGAACCGGTTCGCCAAGGAGGCCCGCGGTCACGGGGTGCCCGAGGTGATGCTGGCGGTGGCGCAGCGCGGCGGCCGGATCAGACCGAAGGTCGCCGTGGTCAAAACGCTCGCTTCCGCCCTGTGCATCGGCTCCGGCGGCTCGGTGGGCCGCGAGGGCCCGATCGTGCAGATCGGCTCGGCCCTCGGATCCACGCTGGGCCGGGCGACGAAGGTGACCGAGGGCCGGATGAAGCTGCTGGTCGCCTGCGGCGCGGCAGGCGGCATAGCCGCCACTTTCAACGCACCGCTGGCCGGCGTGTTCTTCGCGATGGAACTGATCCTGGGCACCTTCAGCGCGGAAGCCTTCGGCGCCCTCGTGCTGGCCAGCGTCACCGCGAGCATCATCGGGCGGGCCGCCTTCGGCGACAACGCCTTCCTCAATCTCCCCGGCTTCCACGTCGACCATCTCGCCCAGTACGGCCTGTTCGCCGCGCTCGGCGTCGTAGCCGCGGTGGCCGGGGTGGGCTTCTCCCGGTTCCTGTACCTGATCGAGGATGCCTGCGACTGGCTCTGGCGCGGCCCGGAATGGCTGCGCCCGGCGGTCGGCGGGCTGGCACTCGGCGTGCTCCTGCTGGCCCTGCCGGAGATGTACGGGGTCGGCTACCCGGTGCTCCAGAAGGCGACCGAGAGCGGCTACGCGGTCGGCTTCCTGCTCCTGCTGCTGGTGGGCAAGATGCTGGCGACCAGTCTGACCATCGGTATCGGCGGCTCCGGCGGGGTGTTCGCCCCCAGCCTCTTCATCGGGGCGATGCTGGGCTCGGCGTACGGCATCGGCGTCCACCACCTGATGCCCCACTCCGCCGGCGCGGTGGGCGCGTACGCGCTGGTCGGCATGGGCGCGGTCTTCGCCGGCGCGGCGCGCGCGCCGATCACCGCCGTGGTGATCCTCTTCGAACTCACCGGCGAGTACTCGATCATCCTGCCCCTGATGCTCGCGATCGTGCTCGCGACCGCCACCAGCCGCCTGATCACCCGCGACACCATCTACACCCTCAAGCTGCGCCGCCGGGGAATCGACCTCGAAGGCCCCGCCCCCGGCGCCCGGATCGGCACCCAGCAGGTCGGCGCCGTCATGGAAGCGCTGCCCTCTTCCCTGCCCGCCTCCGCGACACTCGCGGACGCCGCCGACCTGCTGAGCCTGTCCGGACACGGCACCCTTCCGGTGGTCGACGGCGCCGGGGACTACGCCGGCGTCGTCACCGCGCAGGCGGTGGCCGAGGCCCTCGCGGAACAGCCGGAGGACGCGCCGACCCGGGTCGGACAGCTCGCCGAGCCGCCCGCCTCGGTCACTGCCGAGCAGCCCCTGGCACAGGCGCTGCACGCCCTGCTGTCGGCCGCCGGGACCGGGCTGCCCGTCCTCGACTCGGAGCACGGCAAACCGGTCGGCTGGCTCAGCCACCAGAGCGCTCTGCGCGCGGTGCACAAGGCCCCTTGACCATGTGCCACGCGACGGCCGCCCGAATCCGGACACCAACTTTTGCGCTATGCAAAGCTGGGTACAGGGATCTGGCGCCCGGATGGCTCCAAGGAGGTGGGCCATGCACACAGACCACGCCCAGGCCATACACACAGACCACGTCCAGCGCGCCTACTCGTTCGTGTGCCTCCACCGCCGGGCACGGCTGGGAGAACACATACGAGATCGACGTGACCGTGGACGAGCACGCGAGGACCACCGCGACCTACCACCTCGGCGCCAGGCGCGTACCTTCGCCGCTGCAGGCGCGTGGGCCTACCAGGCCGTACTCTTCGCACCGGGACCGGTGAAGACCACGGCCCCGTATCGGCCACTGATGCAGCTCGCCGTGATCATCGGGTTCTTCCCGGGCTTGCCGGTCAACCACCGCTGGGCCGGGCCGGGCCGGCTGGAGGGAACCGATGCGACCGCGGCCGGCCTGCGTCGCCCGCAGGCCGCCAGGCACGGCCACATTGCTCACATCGGATTATTTTGCATAGTGCAAACGAGAGTGTCTCCCGGGATCCCGGGGGTGTGCGAGGTAGTGGTCGGTACGTCCACGCCCGACCGGCCCGCAGCGGAGGCACTCCCCGATGGCCCAGCGCACCTCCCGCCCCACCACCCGGAAGACCCTGTTCGCCACCGCGGCCGTCGTCACCCTCGCCGCGCTCAACGCCCCGGCCGTGGCGGGCTTCGCCCAGCACGCCTACCACCACTACGAGATCAACCAGCCCGAGTACAAAGCGGCCTACGGCCACTGGGCCCTTGCCACGCTGCCGGGCCAGTACCAGCTCAACTCCATCCACGCGATCCTGCTCCACACCGGCAAGGTGCTGCTGATCGCCGGAAGCGGAAACAACGTCAAGCACTTCGACGGAGGCGTCTTCAAGAGCACCCTGTGGGACCCGGCGACCAACACCTTCAAGAAGATTGACACCCCGGCCGACCTCTTCTGCAGCGGCCACACCCAGCTCCCCGACGGCAAGATCCTCATCGCCGGCGGCACCGCCCGCTACGAGGTCCTCCAGGGCGACGTGAAACGCGCCGGCGGCGCCATGCTGGTCAAGAACAACGACCCTGACCGCGGTCGCACCTTCCCCAAGGGCACCGTCTTCCGCTCCCCCGCCGGCGTCGAGTACCGCTCCCAGTTCGCCGTGCAGGTACCCGCCGCAAAGAAGACCTCCACCGGCAGCATCGGCAACGCCACGGTGACCGCGAGCCAGGCCCGCGTCTTCGTCGAGGCGGTCGAACAGGGCCCGCTCGGCATCACCAACACCACCGAGCAGTACGAGATCCAGGGCTTGAGGGGCAAGGACGCCAACAACGTCTACGGCGTCGCCAACAAGCTCGGCCTTGACAAGAAGGACTTCCAGGGCATCAAGGACGTCTACGAGTTCGACCCCGTCACCGAGAAGTACACCAAGGTCGGCTCGATGAGCGAGGCCCGCTGGTATCCGACCTTGACGACGCTTTCCGACGGACGTGTCCTGGCCGTCTCCGGCCTCGACGACATCGGCCAGGTCGTCCCCGGCAAGAACGAGATCTACAACCCGGCGACCAGAGCCTGGTCGAAGGCCCCGACGCGCTACTTCCCCACCTACCCCTCCCTCTTCCTCACGGGCAAGGGCAAGATCTTCTACAGCGGCTCCAACGCCGGTTACGGACCCGCCGACAAGGGCCGCAAGTCCGGCCTGTGGGACCTGACGGCCAACTCCTTTACCCCGGTCCCCGGTCTGAAGGATCCGGACATCCTGGAGACCTCCTCCTCCGTCCTGTTGCCGCCCGCCCAGGACAGGAAGGTCATGGTGCTCGGCGGAGGGGGCGTCGGGGAGTCCCGGGCGGCCACCTCCCGCACGGCGATCGTCGACCTCAAGGCCACGCACCCCACCTTCACGCCCGGCCCGCACCTTCCGGAGAACACCCGCTACCTCAACAGCGTGCTCATGCCGGACGACACCGTCTTCACCACCGGCGGCAGCAGCGGCTACCGCGGCAAGGGCGCCAGCGACATCCTCAAGGCCCAGTTCTACGACCCCGCAGCCAACGCCTTCATCCGGGCCGCCGATCCGGCCGTCGGCCGCAACTACCACACCGAGGCCCTGCTCCTGCCCGACGGCCGCGTCGCCGTCTTCGGCTCCGACCCGCTCTTCGCCGACCAGGACGACTCCCGCCCCGGACACTTCGAACAGCGCGTCGAGGTCTACTCCCCGCCCTACCTCTTCCACGGCGCACGCCCTCGTCTCGACCTCCACGGAAGGACCTGGGCGCACCGCGGGGACGACATCACCCTCGGCTCGGCGGACGCCGCCGGCATCACCCGCGTCCGGCTCATGCGACCCGGATCGGCCACTCACGTCACGGACTTCGACCAGCGCTCCGTCGCCCTGAAGGTGATCCGCCGCACCGGCACATCACTCACGGTCCGGATCCCCGACGATCCGTCACTCGTTCCCTCGGGCTGGTACACGGTCGTCGCCACGGACGGCAACGGGACACCGTCGAAGGCCCTGTGGCTGGGGGTCCGCCACGCGTCAGCGACTCCATGAGCAGCTTGGCATAGTGCAATCTTTACCTGGAGCAAGGGTTTCCTTTCCGTTGCCGGCCCGTACCTGCCGACGTACCCGCCGCCCGCTCCAGGAGGCACGATGCCCCTCTCGCGCAACACGATCGGAACCGTCTTCGTGGGCGGCGCGCTGAGCGTGACGCTCGCCGCCCTGGCCTACCCGAGCATGCTCGGCATCCAGAACGCGTCCACCAACCAGTCCCGCGTGATCGCCAGCACCCAGTGGGGGCCGCTCACCGAGGCCGACCGCAACTTCGTCGTCTTCGTGCGCTCCGCCGGACTGTGGGAGGGCCCCTCCGGCGACCTGGCCATGCAGAAGGGAACGACCCAGGCGGTGCGCGAAGCCGGCCGGCACCTGGTCATCGGGCACGCCGCACTCGACGCCAGCTGCCGCAAGATCGCCCCCGAGCTGAACATCACCATCCCCAACCAGCCCACTCCACAGCAGCAGGGCTTCCTGGACACGTTCAAGTCGGACACCGGCAAGCAGTTCGACTCCGACTTCGCCAACACCCTGCGCGTCACCCACGGCTCGATCTTCAACACCATCGCCAAGATCCGCTCCACCACCCAGAACACCCTCGTACGCCAACTGGCCGACCAGGCCAACGACGTCGTCCTGGACCACATCACGCAGATGGAGAACACCGGGCTCGTCAACTTCACCCAGGTCAACAACCAGGAGACGAACCCGCCCAAGCTCCCGTCCAGCCAGGCCACCCCGCCGGTGCCACAGCCGGGGGCACCGATGGTCACCCTCACCGTGCCCCCCGGACTGCCGACCGACGGAGTACCGACGGGCCCCGCCACGACATCCTCACCCTCGCCGTCACCCTCCCCCACAGCCGGATGACCTCGCCCATGTGACGCACAACACAGGCGGCATGCAATTTTTACCGCGCCCTGGGCCTGACCCTCACCGCGCTCGCCTACCCTGCGATGCTCGGCGTGCAGACCGTGTCAAGCGACCCGAACCGCATCGTCGCCAGCACTCAGTACGGCCCGCTCACCGAGGCCGACCGCGACTTCGTCGTGAAGGGCCGCTCAGCAGGACTGTGGGAGTACCCGCTGGGCGAACTGGCGCTGTAGAAGGGCTCGACGGAGGAGATGAGGGAAGCCGGCAGGCACCTGATCGTGGGGCATGCCGGACTCGACGAGCTGTGCCGCAAGATCACCCCCGAGCTGAACATCACGCTGCCCCACCAGGCCACCCCGCAACAGCAGCAGTTCGTGCCGACATCGGCGGCCGTCCTCACCGCTCGCCGCGACCTGAACATGAACACCGCCTCGCCGACACCCAGTTCTTCGGCCGACTGATCAAGCGAAGGATGGCGCCGCTCTCCGGCCCGGGCACTAGGCCGTGGGACGCGACAGCCGGTAGGAGCGGACGACGGCGACCACGCTCCCGGCGACGAGTGCTGCCGACCATGGGGCCAGGTCGCGCAGCGGCCCCGGGACTCCAGCCCCCGTCTCCGCACCGCGAGTTGGCACCGAGCCCTTGGGGTCGTACACGACGGCGAGCGCGTCTCCGGGCCGGGTGGCCCGTCCGCAACCGCGCCAGATGCGGACCTTGAGCGGTATGCCGTCGGTGTCCGCCACCGAACAGAGGTACCGGGCACGCCCACCGTCTGTCGCCCGGCCGTCCTCGACCGAGGTCACCACCACGGACTGCACCTGCTCGCGTTCCGCCAGCACCATGCCGGCGGCGACCTGCGGTGCCTGCAGCGCAAGGCATGCGCCGAGCAGCGCCGCAACAGCGACGGGCGCACGTCCGGCCCCCACGAAGGACAGGTACAGAGCAAGGGCTCCCGCGCAGACCAGGCCCGCCTCGCCGTCGGCCAGCGAGGGCCTCCCCGTCCAGGCGCCGTAGAGCGCCGTACCGACGATCGCCACGGAGGCGAGGCCCCCTGCAAGGATCCCCTCCGCGACCAGCCACCGGGGCGGCAAGCCGACGAACTCCGCGGGCCCCCACACCGTGGTGCGCAGATGCGCCATCAGAGGCAGTTCAGCAGAGGACGAGGGCCGAGGCCTTCGGCGCATCCGTGTCACCCGCCCCGCATCCTTCCCTGGTTGATCAGCGACGATCGGTGCCGCCACCCAGGAGGCGCGACCGCACTGCCCTCGACCGGACACACTCATGTGGCGCGTACTGCCGGAATCCGGCAGCGAAACCCATGTCCCCCAGCAAACCCATAGTCCAGAATACTCTTGCATTATGCAAAATCCGCCGGACCCGGAAAGGAGCCGCCCGGAAACCCGTGCCGTCCGCCCGGGAAGAACGTCACGCGTCGTGTGCCATCGCTCCGTCCACGACCCAGCCGAGCGGGTGCGGCTCCGGGTCGTCCAGGGCGGGGGCCGGGGGCTCTCCTCCGGCTCGGTTGAAGGCACTGAGGGCCTCGATGAGCGCCAGCCGCTGCGTCGGGCCCAGCCGCGCCACGATCGTGGCGATCTCGGAGCGGCGCCGGGCGGTGACGTCCTCGACGGTACGGCGCCCCTCCTCGGTGAGCTGGAGCAGGGTCTCGCGGCGGTTATCGGGGTTGGTCTGCCGGTCGGCAAGCCCGGCGGCGATCAGCCGGTCGACCATCCGCATCGCCGTCGACGGCGCCACCTGCAGCAGATCGGCGAGCGCCACCAGCTTGGTGGCGCCCCGGGTGGCCAGCACCACCAGCATCCGGAACTGCGGCAGCGTCACCCGCTCCTCGACCTCGGCGAGCGAGCGGGCGGAGACCGCCACCAGCAGGCGGGAGGCGGTCAGCACCGCCCTGGTGACCGCATCGACGTCGTCCATCGCCCCGGCGGGGTTCTCATGCTCCGGCATGTGTCCTTTCTACCGTGCCGAAGTCGCTGCTCACTCATCCGATGGGAACAGATTTTCCTTCCCCATGACCGTGGTACCGGAGCAGCAGCATGGCGGCATCTCCAACTCCCGGGCCACGCTCCGCTCCAGCCGCTCGCCCAGCCCCACCAGGCCGGGCTCGTCGTGGGCCGCCTCCCGGAAGGCGCCGAGCACCACGGCGGCCGTCTCCACCGCGGCCAGCCCCGCACACCGCCGGCGACCACATCACGACCATCTACACCGAGGTCAACCGCTATTCGACCTACCTGCCGATCGCCCTGGGCGCGCTGATTCTCGCGCTCGTGGCCCGTGCCGTACTGCGCCGCCGCCGGGCGAAGGGCTGAGCATCCTGCGCGTTTCGCCTGGTCCGAGTACGGCAACGGGTGGCTCTTCTGTGTCATGTGACTTTGCCCAGGGGTGCTTGCCGTCACATGCCCGGCACCACCTAGTCTTACAACTTGTAGTAGTTGCCAAGGGTACTAGCCGACCCCAGGCCAGGCCCCCCGCCCCGCACCACGGCGGGCCGGCCGGTTTCGCCACGGTGGGTGGGCCTGTGCCTGGCTGAGGAGTGGCGAGTATGAGTGAACACCGGCGCCGATCGTCGGGGAGGACCGGGCCGTCCGGTGCGGGCGGCATACCGCGCGGCGGCCGGGCAGAGGCGCGCAGGGCCGCCCGGTCCGGCGGCGGGCGGGGCCGCCGCGCGGCGGCCCCGCGACGTGCGGACGCCCTACCCACCGGCCGCCGCCGTCTCGTCGACTACCCGCGTGCGGGCAAGCGGGGCGTGCGGCGGTGGCTGCCCTCGTGGAAGCAGGTGCTCGGCACCTTCCTGCTGTTCTCCGGCGGCGTGCTGGGCCTGTTCTGGTACGCCTACGCCACCACGACGATCCCGAGCGCGAACCCCAGCACCCAGCAGCAGAGCAACACCTACTACTGGTCGGACGGCTCGGTGATGGCCACGCAGGGGTCGATGAACCGGCAGAACGTCGACCTCGCCCAGATCCCGAAGGCCGTGCAGTGGGACTTCCTCGCCGCGGAGAACGCCACCTTCTACACCGACCCCGGCGTCGACACGCAGGGCATGCTCCGCGCCGTCTACCACATGGCCACCGGCGGTGAGGTGCAGTCCGGGTCCACCATCACCCAGCAGTTCGTGAAGAACACCTACCTCAACCAGAACCAGTCGGTCACCCGCAAGCTGCGGGAGATCCTGATCTCGCTGAAGATCGGTGACCAGATGTCCAAGCAGCAGATCCTGCAGGGCTATCTGAACAGCTGCTACTACGGTCGTGGCGCCTACGGCATCGAGGCCGCGGCCAACGCCTACTACCACGTGCACGCCTCCCAGCTGACCGTCAGCCAGGGCGCGTTCCTCACGGCCACGGTCAACGAGCCGAGCGTGATGATGCTCGCCGGCACCGACCCGCAGGCCAAGACCCAGGCCACGGCGCGCTGGAAGTACGTACTGGACCGCATGGTCACCATCCACCAGATCAGCCAGGCCCAGGAACAGCAGTACCTCACCGCCGGGTTCCCCACGCCCAAGCCCTACACGCCGTCGGCGGGGATGTCCGGGCAGTCCGGCTACCTGATGCAGATCGCGGAGAAGTACGTCGAAGCCCATTCATCGGCCACCGAACAGCAACTCGGACACGGCGGCTACCAGATCTACACCACCTTCGACAAGAAGAAGGTGAGGGCGCTCGCGGCGTCCGTCAAGGCGATGGAGCACAAGCACCTCGACCCGGGGCACCGTGCCGCGGACAAGAACGTCCAGGTGGGCGCGGCATCGATCGATCCGTCGACCGGCGCGGTCGTCGCCCTGTACGGCGGCGCCGGCTGGGACAAGGGCCACTGGACCGACAACGCCGAAGCCACCGGTGTGCCGGTCGGCTCCACCTTCAAGCCCGTAGACCTGGCCGCCGCCCTCGACCACGGGGCCGTTCTCTCCCCGGGTCAGCCGGCCTCACCGATCACCCCGGACTCCAAGTTCAACGGCGACGACCGCCTCACCATCAAGAACCAGCAGGGCCAGGAAATGCCGGACCCGGGCGACCCCACGGGGCTCCTGCACCAGCGCAACGACGTGACCACGAAGTGGGGTTACATCACCCTGCGCAAGGCGATGGAGCAGTCGGTCAACACCCCCTACGTCCAGCTCGGCGAGTACGTCGGCTACTCCAACGTGGAGAGCGAAGCCCTCAAGGCAGGTCTGCTGCGCACGAGCCTGCAGTACGACACCCCCGGGTTCTACATCGGCACCTCCACCCCCTCGGCGATCCGCATGGCCGACGCGTACGCCACCTTCGACGACGAAGGTGTCCAGCACGATCCGTACTCGGTGACCAAGGTCGTCGCCGACGGGCAGCAGCTGCCCGGTTTCGACAAGCCCAAGGGCACCATGGCCATGCCCTCCTCGACCGCCGACACCGTCACCGATGTCCTGCAGGGTGTCGTGAAGCACGGAACAGGGACCAACGCCCAGGCCCTGGGCCGCCCGGTGGCGGGCAAGACCGGCACGACCGACGACTACAAGTCCGCCTGGTTCATCGGCTACACCCCGCAACTGGTCACGTCCGTCAGCATGTTCAAGGAGGACCCGAAGAAGGCCGGCCTGCAGTCGATGCAGGGGGCCGGCGGCTACTCCAAGGTCTTCGGCGCCGACATGCCCACCGAGGTGTGGACCGGCTACATGACCGCCGCACTCCAGGGGCAGCCCGTCCGGCAGTTCCCGCCCGCACCCTCACTGGGCAAGGGCACCGACGAGTACGGCGCCCCGTCACCCACCCCCTCCCCCACCCAGAGCACGCCCTCGGCCACTCCGACCACACCGGTCAGCCCGACCCCCACCACCGGAGGGTGTCACGGGCCGAAGAAGGGGTGCGCCTCCCCGACCCCGACGGGCACCTCCGGCACCACCACCGGCGGCACCGGCGGCGGGCTGCTCGGCGGCACCACGGGCGGCGGCACCTCACCCACGCCCACGCCCACGCCCAGCTTCACCGGCCGCGGCCGGCATCCGTAAGGCGAAGCCGCGGTCAATCGCACGACAGGCAAGCGGCGGGGGTGAGGGGACGTCACACGAGGCCGGAAGGGCGCGGCCGTCACACCGGCCTCTGTGACGGTCCTGCTCCTCGCGGGGGTCGGGGAGGGCAAGGACCGCCCTCGACGGCGCACAGGGACAGCGGACCGAGAGAACACCGGGGAGGCGCGGACGATGGGCGGGGCGGGCAACACCGACCAGGTGGCGAGCGCGGCCAGGCGATTGTGCCGACGACCGTCGGCACGGCGATTGTGTTGATGACCTATCGGTCGGCGAGCGGACGGTGAACCTTGGCCGTCACCGAGATGAACGCCTTTCGCCGGACCCAGCAACTTCTACATGATGTAGTAATTTCCAGTCTGGCTGGCACCGCTCGAGCGTTGCCCGAAGCCTCACCGTGCCTGCATCGCGAGTCAAAGGCCATCCATGTCCGTCCTGACCTACCCCGAAGCCGTGGGCGTCGGCCTGCTGCAAGGCGTCACCGAACTGTTCCCGGTCTCCAGCCTGGGGCACAGCATCCTCATACCCGCCCTGCTCGGAGGGCACTGGAAGCAGGACCTGGACGTCTCCGCCGAAGACTCCCTGTACCTCAACGAACTGGTCGGCCTCCACCTGGCCACCGCTCTGGCCCTGGTGGCCTACTTCTGGCGCGACTGGGTCAGGGTGATCCGGGGCCTGTCGACGTCGATCACGCAACGCCGCATCCAGACCGTGGACCAGCGGCTCGCCTGGCTGATCATCTCCGCGTGTATCCCGGTCGCGGTCGCGGGCGTGGCGCTCGACAAGGTGTTCCGCACCACGCTCGGGCGCCCGATCCCCACCGCGGTCTTCCTGGCGCTCAACGGCATCGTGCTGTTCGTCACTGAACGGCTGCGGCGCGGCGGCACCGGCCGCAGACGGGCCGGGGCCACCGTCGCCCCCGGGGAGGAGCATCTGTCCGCGGAGGAGCAGTCGGACCTGCGGATCACCCGGATGACCTTCCGGCAGGCCATCGCGATCGGCGCGGCATAGATCCTCGCCCTGTTCCCGGGCATCAGCCGCTCGGGCTCCACCATCAGCGCCGGCATCTTCAAGGGCCTGGGCCACGAGGACTCCGCACGCTTTGCGTTCCTGCTCGCCACGCCGGTGATCGGCGGTGCGGCCCTGCTCAAGCTGCCCCCGCTGCTCGGTCCGCAGGGCAACGGTCTGCGCGGCCCGCTGCTGGTGGGCGGCATCGCCGCCTTCATCGCGGCCTATCTCGCCACCCGCTACCTGGTCAGGTACTTCGAGCACCGGACCCTCATCCCGTTCGCGGTCTACTGCACCGTCGCCGGGCTGGGCAGCCTGGCCTGCTTCACCCTCGGCTGACTGGGCGCCGGCTCCCGCCCGGCACGCGATCCGGCCGGGCGGTCCGGTGAGCGACGCCCGCTACCCGGCGCCGACCGTCCTCAGCAGCCGGTGGAGGCCATGGGCGGCCTCGGCGGCCCGCTCGCCCTCCACGACCGCGCCGAAGTGCTTTTCAAGCCGGTCTTCGCACCTTCGCCGACCGCGTCGGTGCCCGCCTGTGCTGCTCGGCGGGCTGGTCGCCTTCGCGGTCGCGTCCGCCCTGTACGTTCTCGCGGACAGCCCCGGCTGGCTCTGGGCCGCCCGCCTGGGCCAGGGCGCCGCAGCCTCCGCGTTCTCCCCGTCAGCCTCCGCACCGGTCGCCCGGCTCAACCCGGCCGCCAAGCACGGTCGGGCGTTCGGCAGTTACGGCTTCCACAAGTCGATCGGCTACACGCTCGGCCCGCTGCTCGGCGGGGTGCTGGTGTGGGCCGGGGGCCTGCGTCTGCTGTTCGTGGTCCTGGCGGTGCTCGGCGTGGCGGTCGCTATGTGGGCACTGGACGACGGGCGACTTTCGGCCCGCTCCGGCATCGCGGCGGGGCTGTTGGTGACCGCCGTCGAACTGGGCTGCGCGATGCCGCCGGGCCTGACCGGGGCGTTCGGCGCCGCCCTGATCGGTGTCGGGACCGCTCTGATCACCCCGCTCGGCTTCGCCGCCCTGGCCGCCACGGCCCCCGCCGAACGCTTCGGCCAGACCATGGGCGCCGCCGATCTCGGCCGCGGACTCGGCGACGCGGGCGGGCCGTTGCTCGTCGCGGTCGTCGCCACGCTCACCACCGTCACCCACGGCTACGTCGTCCTCGCCCTCGGCCCGGCGCTCAGCCTTGTCCGCCGCCGGGGCACGAGATCGCCGTCCACGGCTATCACCACCGCCCCCTGCTGCTGCGCGGCCCCCGAGCCACCTACGACGACCTCGCCCGCGACGCGGTGGCCGACGTCACCGGCCGGCCACCGGCACTGTTCCGGCCGCCGTACGGGGATGATGAGCACCACCGCCCATCTGGCCTGCCGCCGCCTGGAGTTGCCCCCGGTGCTGTGGACCTGCTGGGGCGAGGACTGGCGCGGGCGGGCCACCCCTCGGTCCGTCGAGGACACCGTCCTGCGGGACCTGCGCGGCGGCGGCACCATCCTGCTCCACGACTCCGACTGCACCTCCGCCACCGGCTCCTGGCGCACCACCTGCGGGCGCTGCCACGCATCCTCGACGCCTGCCAGGCGCGCGGCCGGCAAGTCGGCCCGCTGCGCGAGCACGGTGCCCCTGGCCTGCCCGGCACCGTACTCTCCGCAGGCCGCCCGTCTCCCCCGGCGAACGGCCGAGCAGTTCAGGAAGGGCCGTGGGCCACCGCCCAGCGGGGCGACGCCGTAGGAAGTTGATGCCCGGTTCTGGCGGCGATGGCGGGTATCGGGCCGGGAACGGAGCGGTGCAGTTCGAGTCCTGCCGCGCGCTGGGCCTGGCCGCGGGCGCCGTGGAGGAGTTCGGCGAGCACCGGGCCGAGGTCCGCGGGGTCGCGGATCCAGGCCGCGAGGCCCGCCTCGTCCAGGGCGGCGGCGTTGGTCTGGCCGTGGCCGGGGATACAGCGGTAGCTGACCACCGGCAGCCCGGCGGCGAACGCCTCCAGCGAGGTCAGTCCGCCGGCGTTCTGGATCAGCACGTCGCAGGCGTGCATCAGGCCGGGCATGTCGTCCACCCAGCCGAAAGCGTGCTCGATGCCGTCCCGGCGCAGCTCGTCGGCGAGGGCCTGGTTGCGCCCGAACACCACCACCGGCACCGCCACTGGCTCGGTCGCCACAGACCACTTCGGCCCCACTCTGTTCCGGATCTTCACGGCGTTTGAGATCACGACAGGCCACGAGCTGTGCTGCCCTCCCTCAGCGGGCCACCGCGATCGCCGCCGCGCCACGCCCCGTACTTTCTGGCCCCTGACAGCAGCGGAGACGATGGCTCTCAGCGGCGGCCGACCGGCTCGTCGGCACCGGTCCCGCTCCGATAGGCGCGCAGGCTGCGGGACGAAGCCGGCCAGGGCTGCGGGAAGGGGCGAAGCCGCCGCCAGTCGTACGGCGGATGCCCCAGCTTCGGACGGCGCCGGTCGTATCCGTTGATCAGCGCCCAGCCTGCGACACACACCACGATCAGCACGCGACCGGTGGCATCGCGCAGCTGCGCTCCAGGCGCGAGCAGGCCACCCACGCCGGCCGTCCACAACCAGTACCCGAGCAGCGGATAGACCACCAGCTGATGCCAGATCTTGGTCGGAGCGACGGCCTGCTGACGGGTGAAGAACCCCGCCCGCAACTCCGCCCACCACTGCACCAGGCCGAAACACAGCCAAAGCCCGCCCCACAAGAGCCCCCACCACAGCCCCGCCGGCCCGCCCGGCGCTGCCGTACCCATCCGCCACACTCCCAGCGCGACCGCCACGGCCAGCAGCGGATCACCGAGCAGCACCGCCACGAACCCGGTGCGAAAACCCATCAGGCGCCGCTCCAGCACCAGCGCCAACAGCCACAGACCGCCCGGCGTGACGGCAAGCACCGCGAGCGCGGCAACCCAGGGGCCGTGCCGCAGCGGCACGCCCAGCCACGGAAGGAAGCCTCCGCTCACACCAAGACGATCCCCCAGCCCACCGGCGCCCATGCGCGACGGGGTCCACGTCCCCCCGACCGGACGCCTGCACGCCGGTCTGGGCTCCTCGCCTGCATCAAGCCCGGATCGCCGAAGGCGTGAACCGGAAACCGGCCACGCCCCAGCGGGCCTCGCTCCCCGCCGAACCTGTCACCGCGTAGGCAGCTGCGCCCCGACGGCATGGGCGTGCATCGCGGCCTCGAACAGCCGTTCCCTGTCGTGCGCCGTGACGGCCAGGCTCACGCAGCACGCCGCCATCAGGACCGCGAACGCCGCCATCACACCGCCTCGACGACGTACCGGCGGAGCCAGCAGCGCCTGCACGCGCTGGGGCACCGGGCCGCCGGTCGCGGCCAGTGCCGCCTGCCTGGCCCGGCTCGATGCCAGAGCTGCCCTCGCGATCGCCCGAGCGACCAGCGGCCGGTCCGCCACCGCGGCCCCGGCCTCCTCGTCCGCCCACCGCTCCACCGCGAACGCCCCTGCCCGCTCCACCGGCCGCAGCAGCGGATTCAACGCCGCCATCAGATGCAGCACCAGCGAAAACAGGTGATGCCGATGCCGCAGATGCGCCCGTTCGTGGGCCAGCAGAGCGCCTTGCTCCGGCCCGGCCAGCAGCCGCAGCATCCCGGAGGAGACGACCACCCGCCCCGGCAGGCCGAGCACGGCGAACGCAGCCGGCACCGGATCATCGACCACGGCCAGGTCCCCGCCCGCCGCGATGTGCCGGCACTCCCGCCAGGCATCGACCAGCGCACGCCCCCTGCGCCAGGAAGCCACGGTCAGGCTCACTATCAGCGCCAGGACCACCCCGGCGCACACCGCGGCGACCATCCGGCTCACCGGATCCTCCGCCGCCAGCACACTCACCGACCACGGCCCCTGGGCCGCCACCAGCGGCACCTGGCCCACAGCGGTGAACGCCAGGATCGCCAGCTCGGTCACCCAGGTACCGGCCGCCACGACCGCCGCGCACACCATCGCCCACGCCCCCGCACGCGGCGGCATCCGGCGTCCCGCCCACGGCGCCCCCAGCGCCAGCACTGCGCTCACCAGCAGCGGCAGATACATCGGCACCGGCCAGAACACGCCTCACCACCGCTCAGACAGAAGAGTCGCCGTGCAGCAACTGTTCCAGCAACTGCTCATCCTCCACCGACAACTCCGACACGAACCGCGCCAGCACGGCCGCACGGTCCCCGCCCTCCTCCAGCAGCGAGTGCATCCCCGCCGCCGCATGCCCCGCCTGATCATCCACGGGCGCATACACATGGCTGCGACCCTCCCGCTGCCGGGTCACCAACCCCTTGTCGCACAGCCGCGTCAGAATCGTCAGCAGCGTCGTATACGCGGCGTCGGGCACCTGCTCCTGGACCACGGTCGCGGTCACCGGCCCGCCGGCTGCCCACAGGGCGGCCAGCACCTCACTCTCCAGCTCACCCCGCGCACGCCGCCCGCCCTCCCCCCGGCCGTCCTTACCGCCCGTCACCTGGCACCTCCCTCGCTTAGTCGGCCAGGCCATCTTCGACTCTTCAAGCTACTACGAGACGTAGAAACACGGCCACCATGATCACGCGGCCGTTTCGAACGGCCACACAGGCCCGCATACACGTCGAACAAGCGGCCTGGTGGGTCGTCACACTTTTCGGCCGCCAGCACGCCATCCGGGAGGTTGACTGCGCGCGTCACGGCCAAAGCCATGCTCACGACATCACCCGCCCCGTGGCCACGCATGCCTGCTTGGCCGTCCTGCGCCCGGGATTTGGACGTGGGCAATGCTGAAACGGCCGTGGGGCAGCGGGCGCGAAGGAGGCGCGAAGCCTCCTCGCCGGGTTGGGAAGTCGGCCCGTTCGGCGTCTGCGAAGACCGTATCGCCCGTATCGCCCGTACCCTTCGTGGTGTCCACGGCGTCACATAGCAGGCGCCAAACCACTGGAGGCAACACCTCGTGCTGATTGCTCAGCGTCCCTCTCTGACCGAAGAGGTCGTCGACGAGTTCCGCTCCCGGTTCGTGATCGAGCCGCTGGAGCCGGGCTTCGGCTACACCCTCGGCAACTCCCTGCGTCGTACGCTCCTCTCCTCGATCCCGGGTGCGGCGGTCACGTCCATCCGTATCGACGGCGTCCTGCACGAGTTCACCACCGTGCCGGGTGTCAAGGAGGACGTCACCGACCTGATCCTCAACATCAAGCAGCTGGTCGTGAGCAGTGAGCAGGACGAGCCGGTCGTGATGTACCTGCGTAAGCAGGGTCCGGGTCTGGTCACCGCCGCCGACATCGCGCCCCCGGCCGGTGTCGAGGTGCACAACCCCGACCTGGTCCTCGCCACGCTCAACGGCAAGGGCAAGCTGGAGATGGAGCTGACGGTCGAGCGCGGCCGCGGTTACGTCTCCGCCGTGCAGAACAAGCAGGTGGGCCAGGAGATCGGCCGTGTCCCGGTCGACTCCATCTACTCGCCGGTGCTGAAGGTCACGTACAAGGTCGAGGCGACCCGTGTCGAGCAGCGCACCGACTTCGACAAGCTGATCGTCGACGTCGAGACCAAGCAGGCGATGCGTCCCCGTGACGCCATGGCCTCCGCCGGTAAGACCCTGGTCGAGCTGTTCGGTCTCGCCCGCGAGCTGAACGTCGACGCCGAGGGCATCGACATGGGCCCGTCCCCGACGGACGCCGCCCTGGCCGCTGATCTGGCGCTGCCGATCGAGGAGCTGGAGCTCACCGTTCGGTCCTACAACTGCCTCAAGCGTGAGGGCGTCCACTCCGTGGGTGAACTCCTGGCGCGTTCCGAGGCCGACCTGATGGACATCCGCAACTTCGGTGCGAAGTCGATCGACGAGGTCAAGGCGAAGCTGGCCGGCCTGGGCCTGGGCCTCAAGGACAGCCCGCCCGGATTCGACCCGACTGCCGCCGCATTCGGCGCGGACGACAACGCGGACGCGGGTTTCGTGGAGACCGAGCAGTACTGAACGCAGCGCTGCGCCGGTCATAGAGACACTTCGCGTACGGGGAAAGGAGAACCTCCACGCTGTTTCCTGCCCACTGGGCGACCTCGGCCGGGTCCGCACCCGCGCACAAAACCTGGCGAAGGCAGCCGACGACAAAGCGGGTCTTCGACTTGAGCGGTGCGCGCCTGATGTGGGCTGGAGTGCGCCCTCGGTGCGCCTGCGCCCCCTTGAGCGGCCACGGCTGTGGGTGGAGCCGGCCTCCAGGCCCGCGCCACGCCGCGTGTGGTGGCGGCGGAGCTCTGTACATCGACCCGGCCAACCGGCCCGCCGACGCCCTCGGCACCGTACGAACCGGTATTCCACTGCTGGTCGGCGGCCCGTCGGCGCGCGGCGGCGACGATGACGGTGACGCACAGCGCCTGGGGCGGCGTGTTGGCCCGCGCCCGAGGGCATTCACGAAATCACTCTGCTGGGTGCGGGAAGACGCCATGGGCCTGGATGACGCTCTACCGCGGCCTGGCCCCGGTCGGCCGTCCTTGATGCGGCGTGTCTACTGACTGCAGCAGGGCGCTGCCGCTCGGCCGACGCGGTGGCGCCGACAGACGCCGGGCTACGGGTTCCTCTCGAGCGCGGCGTCCGGGCCGGCTCCGGCTCCGCGGCAGGGAGTTCACTGTCGAGTCGGGACGTCGTCCGCCCGCTCGCCCTCCGCTTGAGATGGTTCGGTCCTGGGCACGTCCGGGTGCTGTCCCGCGGTGCTGCGCTCGCCTGGCTCGTCGCGCTCTCCCTCGGCCTGCGACGGGGTATGCGCGTACAGCCAGCGGTCGTAGTCCGAGGCTCCGGATTGCATGATGGGCCTCCTTGGCTCGCTAACCCCATGGTCCACCCCCGGCTGTGACGAGGCGAGAGAAGTGTGAGCAACGGGGCAATTACGCGCCGCCATCATCGCTGCACGCTACGCGGGTGACGACGAGGAAGCTTGAACAGCGGGCGTGGACGTGGTTTCTGGTCATGTCGTTGGACCGGGGACCGTCAGCTGTCTCTGCCGCGGTTGCGGTGAGCCCCTTGACCAGTGCGTTCGGCGCACAGCTTCCGTGTGCCCCCGAGGCTGCCGGTGCAGGCGTGTCTCGGCGTCGGGCGAGGTTCAACCGCCGCCGACAGCATGCGGCGCAGACCGAACGGCCTGCTCGTCGGACGATCCGACCCGGCCGCGTCCGGCCCTCAACCCTGCGGGGGCCAGGAGACAACGCCGGCGCGCCACACAGCAGCCTCCCGGACGAAGATGGGAAGGAGGAGCGGAGCAATGGCACGGATGTACGCCGACGGTGATGACTTGGTCGTGCACCTGGCATGGCGGGAAAAGGCCGCCGCGCGCCGCGGCGACGTGCGCGTGCCGCTGACGGCGGTGTGCCGGGTGACGGTCGAACCCGACTGGTGGCGCGCCCTGCGCGGAGTCCCGCAGCGCGGCGTCTGGATTCCAGGGGTCCGGTGCATCGGCACGCGCAGCCACCACACCGGGCTGGACTTCGTGGCCATCCGGTCCGGCAGACCCGTCGTGTGCGTCGAACTACGGCCCGCTGCCCCCTTCCGTTTCCTTGCTGTGTCCCTTCCAACCCGTGCGGAGGCGAAGACCACAGCTCAATGGCTCGGCCGAACCGCGCCGAGGATCGACACGTCCACGCCTTGGCGGCAGCCGCTTCCGGTACCCGAGGAGAACTCCGCCCCGGCGACGTCGGGCACCTCGCCAACACCCCCTCTCACATCTCCTCCGTGCGTGCGCGATGCTTGAGCGGCTGTCCGGCACAGCCGTGCTCAGCGGCCCGTCGAGGCGCGGCCGCGACGGATGGCGAACCCGCCCAGGAGCGCAACCTCCAGCAGGACCACAGCCAGGAGGCCGCCGCTGGCCCAGCCGGTCCACCGCCAGTTCGACAGGAGGACACTGCCGAGCCCCAGGTGTACGGCGAGAACGATTGCGACGACGGTCACGACGCCCACCACGTTGAGGTGACCGCGGCGCGGCCCGGCATCCCCTTGCGGCACCTGGGCGTCGTAGAGGGCGGCTTCGGGAGAAAGCGCGGGGGCGTCGGTTGCCTGCCAGTTCACCTGCATCCCGTCGCGTCGGCCAAACCTCTCGACATGCCCGGCGACAAGGTCCTGCAGCCGCCTCAGTTCCTCCTCTCCGAGAGCCTCGACCCTCACCGCCAGCACGCCCGAGGCGGCCCGCAGGGTGATCCGACCCCAGGGAAGAGCGACGTATCCCTCGGTGTCGGACCACTCGACCTGTGCCTGATCCGCCGCAGCACGCATCTCACGCAGAGTGTTCCCATCGCCGCCTGGATGGCCGTGCAGGCGTTGGCCGAGGTGGCGGGGGCTACCGCGCCGACGGCGGTTTTCCACCACGAAGCGCAGGTGGGCTTTGCCACGCCGGGGCGGCGGCGTCAGCGGCCGCCCCGCGGCCGCGACCTCCGCGCTGCCAGGAACACCAGCGCGCCGCCCGCCACCAGCAGGACGGCGGTGCCCGCCCGCAGCAGGACGCCGTCCGCGCCCGTGGCGGCGAGCCGACCGCCGGTCGTCGTCCCGCTGCTGGTTCCCGCCCCGGAGCCGGACGAGCTCGCGGCGGCTGTGGCCGACGGGGACGCGGACGCGCTGGGCGACGGGCTGGACGTCGCCGAGCCAGTGGCCTTCACCGCGATCGCCGCGGTGTCGTTCGCCGCGTCGTCGTCACGATTGGGGTACTCGGGGTTCTCCACCGCCCGCACGCTGCCCCGCGCGCCTGGGACGACCCGGTCGATCCGCACCGTGAACTCCTGGGTCACCAAGTCGCCCGGCCGGAAGTCCGTGCTGCCGATGTCGCAGGTGTAGCTCTTCGCGCCGGCCTTGCGCGGTGTGCAGTTCCACAGCGGGCCGGGGTCGCCCTGCTCGCCGGGACCGGGGGCGCCGGTGATGGTGGTGCCGGCGGGCGGGGTCACCACGAACGTGCCGGAGTTGTCGGCGTCCGCCCAGCGGAAGCCCATCCGGCCCGGCCCGTTGTTCCGCACGCCCACGGTGATGCTCACCGTCTCGCCGACCTTGCCCTCGACCGTGTCACCGAGCGCCTGGTAGTCGGCGTGCTGGGTGGTGGCAAAGGTGCCGTACCCGGAGCCGGTGAATCCGGAGCCGGAGGCGACGGACTTCAGGCCGAGCGGCGCGCCGGCGCCGGTCCCGGGGAAGTCGGACGGGTCGAAGGAGTCGGGCGCGGTGCCGCCGACCGGCCACACGACGTAGGTGTTGTAGCCGTACATCGTGTCCTTGGAGGCGGTGTAGCGAAGCGGCGCGCCCGTCTCGTAGGCCGCGCCGGGCGCGACGGGGGTGTCGAATCGGCACCAGGCGCCGACGTCGGGCCCGTCCGAGTAGTGGCAGTTGGAGTGGTCACGGGCGAGCGAGACGCCTTCTGAGTCCTGCACCAGCAGCATGATGCCCTTGTCGGCGGGGGCTGTGCCGGTGTTGGCGAAGGCCGGGGTCCGCTCGAAGACGGCGCCGGGCGCGATGCCCTTCAGCGCCGGGTAGGGCCGGCTGACGAGCTTCGGCCCGCCGACCAGGACGTCCGTCTTCCCCGTCACGCCGGCCGCGTCGGAGGCTGTGGCGGTGTAGGTGATGGCACCGGTGTCGCCCGCCTTGGCGGCCGCGGTGGGCTTCAGGAAGAACGGGTCGATCGACTCCCTGCCCGACAGCGGGCCCACCTCGCACCTCACCTTCAGGGTGCCGGTGCTCACGCAGTCCCCCGTGACCACCATCGTCGCCTTCCCGGCGAGGGACGACGCGTCGACCGCGACCGAGACGTCATGGGCGTCCCCGCCCGAGGCGGTGATGCCGAGGCCCAGGTTCGGGCCCTCGCCCTCGGCGGGGAGGTAGTAGTTCTCCTGGGCGTCCAGGACGAGCGTCGTTCCGGCGGCGTGCGCGGCCGGGGTTGCGACCGCCAGGGCGGCGGTCGTTAAAGCGGCGGCCGCCGCTGTCCTCAATGTTCTGCGTATCGTCAGCACACTACGTGGACACGTCAGAACACCGGAAGGTTGCGCCCGAGCGTCCGTCAGCTGACGGACGGGGCCAGCGTGGCTGCGAACTCCTCCGCCCTGGCCAGTTGGGTGCGCAGACCCCCGACACGCCGCTAGGCGGCCTCTTCGAAGCCGCGGATCCGCTCCAGCACGTCCTCGCGTTCCTCGCCGGAGGCCACGTTCCCTACCGCCGCCGGTGGGAGACGCTTTCTACAGGCCAGCAGGCCAGCAGGCCAGCAACCGATCCCATGCGAAGATCCGTGCCCGCGTCGAGCAAGCCGTTGCCGCCCCCAAGTCCTGGCGGCTCCTCCGCAAGCTCCGTTGCTCGACTACCCGGATCACGGACCTCATCCGGGACGTCCTGTGCCTGCATCTGGCCGGCTCAGCCTGAGGATGGAAAACACTCACTGTTACTCACACACTCGCGCCCGTGCGGCAGGCGAAGGGCAACGGCCGGAACTCCGACGCCCCTTCTCGCCTCCGCCGACGCGGCGGCCCGTCGACAACCCGCAGAGCCTGCTCCCGCTCGGCCTGCGTCATCGCCGCAAGGGCTTCCCTCACTCGCCTCAGCTCTTCGACGCTCAGCCCTCGCCCACAAGGTCGAGGTCGTCACGTGACGCCATCGGCATGATCTCCGGAACAGGCCACCTGCGGTTCAGCGGCAGGGACACATCCCGCCACCAGGGGCGCGTGGGGAGGACTCCAGCAGGTTCGAAGGGCTGGCCTGGAACAGGGACGGCGACCGCCTGCCCGACCGCGTCGGCTGCGGCCAGCGTCCACTCCCCCGGCTCGGCCCAGGGATGAAACGAGAGGTTGAATGTTCCCCAATGGATCGGCAGCATGACCCCACCCGGCCGGCCTTGCTGCAGGTCGAGGTGGCTCTGGACCCCTTGCGACGGGTTCATGTGAATGTCCGGCCACGCGCCCGGCAGTGGCGTGGAACCCGTGTGGTTCTTGGGCCAGAAGTCGGAGTACGCGCCGATCTGGATCATCGTGGCGTCGAAGGGCCCGTGCTCGGCGCCGATGTCCTTGAAGCCGTCGAAGTAACCGGTGTCACCGCTGTGGAAGATGCGGTGCTCGTCCCCGGCGACGGACCAGGAGGCCCACAGGGTGTGCTGGGTGTTGCGCAGGCCGCGGCCGCAGAAGTGGCGGGCCGGGGTCGCGGTCAGGGTGAGACCGCCGACCTTGGTCGCCTCGTGCCAGTCCAGCTCGCGGAGCCGGTCGGCGGACACACCCCAGTGTTCGAGGTGGGCGCCGACGCCGAGGGGCACCGCGAACAGCGTGTCCGTGTCGGCCAGTGCCTTGATGGTGGGCAGGTCCAGGTGGTCGTAGTGGTCGTGCGAGATGACGACGACGTCGACCGGGCCGAGCGCCGCGATCGGTAGCGGCGCCGGGTGCAGGCGCTTGGGTCCGACGAAGGAGAACGGGGAGCAGCGCTCGCCCCACACGGGGTCGAAGAGCACCCGGTGCCCGTCGATCTCGGCGAGGACGCTGGAGTGCCCCATCCAGGTCAGCCGTAGTCCGGTGGCCGGCGGCTTCGCGATGTCGGCGAGCGTCGTGGGGTGCACCGGCACCGTGCCCCTGGGGGCGCGCCGGGGGCGCTCGTCCTTGTCGAAGAAGACCTTCGCGAAGTCCAGCGCGGAGCCGGAGGGCCGGGTCCGGGCGGTGCCTCCGGGATTCTGGAAGACCCCGTCCTTGAAGTGCGGTGATCTGCGGATGCGCGCGAGGCGCTCACCGCTCGGATCCGCACCGAAGCCCGCGGGCTGCAGCGCGCGGAGCCCGGAGCTCAGGGAACGGAAACCGGACACGGTACCTCCAGGTGGAGTGGACGAGGCATTCCATTATGGTCGGCCCCTCCGACAACACCCGTGTCGTCCGGTCCGTGCGGGCTCATTCCAAGGAAAGCCCAAGGATTGCCCACCGATCGGTGAACCGCGGACCGTCGGCGTCCATTCCCGTCACCAGCCGGCGCCGAGGTGATCGATCCGCCCGTTGACAGGGGGTGCCCCGATTCCGATACTGACTGACGATTCAGTAAACGGGGACCTTTGCCCCAGCCGCCCCCCTCTGATGACCATCCGCGAGGAGATCGCATGACCGCCCCCCTGATGTCGGTCACCTGGACCGACCACCTCACCGGTCGCCAGGGCTTCCTGGTCGTCGACCGGCTGGTGCGCGGCGTCTCCAGCGGCGGACTGCGCATGCGCGCGGGCTGCACCCTCGATGAGGTGGCGGGCCTCGCGCGCGGGATGACCATGAAGGAGGCGCTGCACTACAACCCCGAGGGCCGCTACGTCCCCCTGGGTGGCGCCAAGGGCGGCATCGACTGCGATCCCCGGGACCCGGGGGCGTACGAACTCCTGGTGCGCTACCTGCGGGCCATGAAGCCGTACGTCGAGAGCTTCTGGACCACCGGGGAGGACCTCGGCCTGACCCAGGACCTGGTGGACCGGGCGGTGGCCGAGACGGGGCTCGTGTCGTCCGTCCAGGCCGTGTATCCGCTGCTCGACGACGAGACAGCGGCGCGGAGACGGCTGACGGACGCGTTCGCGATCGAGGTGGACGGCATCGGGCTGGACGAACTGGTCGGCGGGTGCGGGGTCGCCGAGTCGGCGCTGGCCGCCCTGGACCGGGCGGGCGTGCCGTACACGGGAACACGGGTCACCGTGCAGGGTCTGGGCACCATGGGCGGGGCCACGGCGCGTTTCCTCGCGCGCGCGGGGCTCACCGTGGTCGCCGTCGCCGACATCAAGGGCACGATCGCCAACCCGGCGGGACTGGACGTCGAGGCTCTGCTGGCCGCGCGGGACGGGTACGGCACCGTGGACCGTGCGGCCCTGCGCCCCGGTGACCGCGAACTGCCCGGCGACGCCTGGCTGTCGGCCGAGGCGGAGCTGCTCGTGCCGGCGGCCGTCTCGTACGCTATCGACACCACCGACCAGGAGCGGATCACCGCCCGCTGGATCGTCGAGGCGGCCAACATGCCCGTACTGCCCGAGGCGGAGGAGCTGCTGACCGCGCGCGGGGTGACCGTGCTGCCGGACGTGGTCGTCAACTCCGCGACGAACGCATGGTGGTGGTGGACCCTGTTCGGGGACATCGGCCCGGACGCGGAGGAGGCGTTCGCCCACACCCGCCGCTCGATGCGCGCCCTGACCGAGCAGATGCTGGTCCGCGCGGAGGCCGACGGGACGACCCCGCGGGCGGCGGCGCACGCCATCGCCGCGGACCGGCTGCCGGTGATCGCGGAACGGTTCGGCTGGTACCGGTGAGGAAGGTCCCGCCTCCGCGCCGAACATCTCGGTGCCATCCTCGGCGCTGACATCTCGGACGCCCGGGAGAGCTGGGCGGTCGGGCACAAGCAGGTGTACGGCCGCACCGCGCACCCTCTCGAACCCGCCAAGTGCCGACCTCGCCCCGCGTCACCAGCGGCGACGGAATAGGGTGACGGCGTGGCGAGAGTGCGGTTGAGCGTGGCCGAGCGGCGCGAGGAGTTGCTGCGGGCCGCCATCGGGCAGATCGAGGCGCGGGGTGTGGCGGCGGTCAGGATCGCCGACGTGGCCTCGGCGCTCGGCGTGAGCAACGCCCTGGTGCTGTACCACTTCTCCACCAAGGAGAAACTGGTCGCCGCCGCGTTCACCTTCGCCGCCGAGGACGACCTCGGGCATCTGCGCAAGCTTCTCGGCCGCCGTACGACGGCGCTGCGGCGACTGCGGTCGGCGGTGCGCTGGTACGCGCCGACGGGACAGGCCAAGGGCTGGCGCCTGTGGATCGAGGGCTGGGCGGCGGCGCTGCGCGAGCCCGCGCTGCAGGAGGTCACGCGCGACCTCGACAAGCAGTGGAAGGCGGCGATCGCCGAGGTCATCGCGGAAGGCGTGGCCGCGGGCGAGTTCCGCTGCCCGGACCCGCACGGCGCGGCGCTGCGCCTGACGGCCCTGCTGGACGGGCTCGCCGTGCAGCTGACGTCGTACGCCGGTGCGGTGTCGCGGGCGCGGGCGCAGGAGTGGGTGGACGAGGCGCTGGCCCGGGAACTGGGGCTGGAGCGGGCGTCGTTGACGGCTGCGGAGCGCTGAGCCCCCGCACTCGGCGGGGGCTCGAACACTCAGGCACCTTCTCCCCCCCCGCCGAAGCGAGGGGCACGCGCAAGCCATCTCGAACAAGCCCGACTCAGACAGTCCGAGAGGGCCTCAGACCGGCCTCAGACCACTGAAGCGATCCGCATCTTGATGTCGTCCGGCGACAGTGCGCCCTTCGCCGTGACGTGGTCCCCGGACGACTCGCCACGCAGTCGGCGGCCGATCCACGGCACCAGGTACTCGCGCGCCCAGTGCACGTCGTCCCGTCGCACCTCGAGGGTGCCGCGCGGCGGGAGCGGCGGCCAGGGCTGGTCGGGGTCGGCCGGTACCTCAAGACCGAGGACCTGCCCGGCGCGCAGCGCCACCCGCGTGTGCCCGTCGGGCGAGAGATGGAGGCGGTCGCCGTCCCACGCCCTGCGGTCCTGAACCGTCTTCAGGGACCACAGGTCGAGCACGGGACAGCCGTACCTGTCGGCGATGGCCCGGACATGACCGTTATAGGTGGCGATCTTGCCGCGCAGGTGCTTGAGCACGGGGACGCCACGGGTGTCGAAGCCGGTGGTCACCAGGACCGTGCCGGCGACTTCGGTGAGCCGGACGATCGCCCGCTCGAAACGCTCGGCGACCTCGTCGGGGTCGGTACCGGGACGGATGATGTCGTTGCCGCCCGCACAGAAGGAGACCAGGTCCGGCGCCAGTTCGACGGCCTGCGGGATCTGGTCCTCCACGATCTGGTCGAGCAGTTTGCCGCGCACGGCGAGGTTGGTGTAGCCGAAGTCGCCCTCGGGTCTCAGGTCCGCGAGAAGAACTGCGAACCGGTCGGCCCAGCCGACGAATGCCCCGTCGGGGCCGGGGTCGCCGACGCCCTCGGTGAAGCTGTCCCCCACCGCGACGTACGACCCGATCACTGCTCTGCTGTCACTCTTCGAATCGTCTGCCACGTCGACCATGATTCACCTTCGAATGTGACCTACGCGACCGTAGGAAAGGGTTGACCCGCGGTGAGATAAGCCACTTCTAAAGTGTTCGCCAAGCCCGGAATAAGCCTCCGATCAGGGGCGTTGAGGCGTCAGCGATGTTGCGGGGTGAGCCGCAGGACCCTGAAGTCGGCGATCCGGAAATGGCTCCAGGTGGTCCGGAAGGCGAAGTGCCCACTTGTGTACGGCTCCTGGTCGGTGTAGTCGAAGACGAGCCGCCCGTTGTTCCACCAGCGGACCGTCGAGCCGTCGGAGACGATGCGGACGCGGTTGGGTTCGTTCGCGACGAGCAGTGGCTCCGGGTAGTCGTAGATCAGCGGGCGGACTCCGGCCTCGCCGACGTAACGGCGCAGCCGGGTCGTGGTGTTGGTGTTGGCGCCGTAGCCCACGTAGTACGTCCTGAGGTAGTCGTACTCGGCCAATGCCCCGCCGCGGCGGGTGCCGAAGAGGTCGTCCGGGGAGCGGACGTCGGTGGCGTTCCAGAAGTTGTTGAGGTCGGACACACGGTCGTTGACGCCCCCCTCCGAGACGGGCGTCGCCGTGTACTCGAGGACGTACGGCCCTTCGAGCCGCTGCTTGAACCAGACCGTCGCCCCGGCGGGCACGTCCACCTCCAGCACCCCCCGGCAGGCGGTGACGGTGCCGCCCTTCTCCAGTTCGACCACCCACTGGCGAAGTCCGTGACGGAAGTCGTCGCGGGCGATGAGGCGGCCACGGGGCGAGGCACTGGCGACCGGGGCGAGGGAGGCCAGCGCGGCGCCGGCGGCCAGGGCTCCGAATGCTCTACGGGTGCTCGTCACGGGAGGTGCTCCTTGGGGGCGAGGAAGGCACAGAAAGCGCTTACACCGGTACGGAGATCACTGTGCCCCGACCCTGCCCTCGCTGTCGACACCCCTGCAGCCCCTGCCACAAGAACGCAACACGGCAGCCCGACCGCAGCCGGACACACCGAAGGCCGGACCCGGGGATGGAGGTCCGGCCTTCGGCAGCGTGTCAGGCAGGTGGTTCTGAGGTGATGTCAGCCGACGCCGACGCCCTTCGAGCGGAGGTAGGCGACCGGGTCCACGTCGGAGCCGTAGTCCGGCGTGGTGCGGATCTCGAAGTGCAGATGCGGGCCGGTCACATTGCCGGTCGCGCCGGAGAGACCGAGCTGCTGGCCCTCGGTCACGGTCTGGCCCGCCGAGACGGAGATCTGGGACATGTGGCCGTACTGGGCGTAGTAGCCGTCGGCGAGCCTGACGACGACCTGGTTGCCGTACGCGCCGCCCCAGCCCGCGGAGACGACGGTGCCCGCGCCCACGGACTTGATGGAGGTGCCGGTGGGGACGACGAAGTCGACGCCGGTGTGGTACCCGCTGGACCACATGCTGCCGGGCACGTGGTAGCCGGTGCCGACGGTGCCGCCGGTCACCGGGAGGGTGAAGCCGGTGGGGGCGGACTCGGAGGCCTTGGTGGCGGTCGTCCTGTCGGCGGACGAGGACACCTTCGAGGAGGACGAAGAGGAGGGCGAGGAAGACGACTCGGTGGTGGTGGTCGCGGCCTTGCGGCCGAGCGCCAGCTTCAGGCCCGGGTGGATCAGCGACGGGTCGTCGCCGACGGCGCGGCGGTTGTCCGAGTAGAGCCTGTGCCAGCCCCCTCTGACATGCTGCTCGTCGGCGATCTTCGAGAGGTAGTCGCCGGCCCGCACCGAATAGGTTCGCACGCCTGCATTCCCGGCGGCGCTCTTCTCGGCCGCCTTCTTCTCGGCGGCCGGAAGGGACTGGACGGCCTTCTCCGAAACCGACTGGGCGGCGGACTGAGTTGTGGCGGCATGGGCGCCGGTGGCCCCCATGAGCGGGAGAGCGAGTGCGGCGCCACCGGTTCCGGCGACGGCGATGGAGCGGGTGAAGCGCTGGGGCTTCGGGCGGCGGTGCTTACCCTTCGCGGGCATGACGAATTCCTCTCCGGCGCCTGCGAGGTGAGCTGTCGGGTGCGGGCTGGAGATGCCCGGCCGCGCATGCGACGCGGCTTTACCCCTAGCCGTTCCGGAGACCGGAACAGGCGGTTGTACCTGTGGGTCCCCCGCTCCTGCCGTTCACGGGTGAGTTCTGCGGGCACCGGGCGGCGGCAGGATTGGGCGTCCGTCCGGATTGGTGGCGAACGTAAGCGACCAAGACGCAAAGGAACAAGTGACGGTTCCCTGTGAATGCGTTTCTGTTGATCCCTTGAGAGAAATCCGAGTAACCCTGCGTGAATTCCGGGGTGATCGTCTTACCCAAACACCCTTGTCGAGTAGGCGAATTACGTGGACATGACGCGCCACGCACCGTCACGGATATGACGCTCCTCACGTGCCCCCATTCCAGAATCCCCTATTCCGGAGCGAGTTGGAAGGAAGAGGCCGAAGAAGCGCCAATCCGGACAGAAGGCTCAGATGCGCCGCAGGCGGAAAACTGTCGCGTCCAGGTCACCGCGCAACCCGGTACGCAGTCCGTGATGCAGCAATACGGCACCCCGATGAATTTCGCCTGTTTCGCGGCATTCGTACGAGGCTGCCGGGTCAAGGCCCCGAAGTCGCAGGGAAGGTACGGGTTCGCCGTGGCTCTGCGCCTGGAGCCAGGCGAGGACGACCGCCTCGTCCCCGCGCACGTACTGCACCGCACTCAGTCCGCCCCGCGGAGGCCGCAGCCGGTAGAGGTCCCCGTGCTGCACCAGCGGCCGGATCTCCTTGTAGAGCCCCACCCACTCACCGGCTTCGGTGAGCTCCTCCTCGGTCCACCGGGTGAGGTCCCCGCCGACCCCGAGCACGCCCGCCATGGCGCTCACGAACCGGAAGCGCAGCGAGCTGACCCGGCCGTTGAGCTGGGTGTTCGGGCTGTCGGTGACCCAAGCGGCCATCACGCGCGCGGGGTGGATCTGACTGAAGCCCTCCTGGATGGCGAGCCGGTCGAGCGGGTCGGTGTTGTCGGAGGTCCACACCTGGTCCGTACGGCTCATGATCCCGAGGTCGATACGGCCGCCGCCGCCCGAGCAGGACTCGAGGGCGACATGCGGGTGAGCCGCCCGCAGCCGGTCCAACAGGGCGTACAGGGCACGGACATGATCGACCCAGAGGCGCTGCGGGTAGGCCTCGCCGGGCCAGCCCGCGTCGGTGAAGCAGCGGTTGAAGTCCCACTTCACGTAGTCGATCGGGGCACTGGAGAGGAGCGCGTCGAGCTGCTCCCAGAGGTATTCCTGAACGTCCTCCCGGGCCAGGTTCAGCACGAGCTGGTTGCGGAGTTCCGTCCGCTTTCGTCCCGGCTGGAACTGCACCCAGTCGGGGTGGGCGCGGTAGAGATCGCTGTCCGGGTTGACCATCTCGGGCTCGACCCAGATGCCGAACTGCATTCCGAGGGCGTGCACATAGTCCGCCAGGGGCTTGAGGCCGTTGGGGAAGCGGTCCCTGTTGACCGTCCAGTCGCCGAGTCCGGCGCGGTCGCTGGTGCGCCTGCCGAACCAGCCGTCGTCGACCACGAACAGCTCGACGCCGATCGCCGCGGCCCGCCGTGCGAGGGTTCCCTGCTGCTCCTCGGAGATGTCGAACTCCGTGGCCTCCCAGGAGTTGTACAGCACCGGCCGGTCCCGGTCGGCGTCCGGGATGACGTACGCGCGCTGGTAGGCGTGCCAGGCGCGGCTCGCACCGCCGAAGCCGCCGTCGCTCCACAGCCCGGCGAAGACAGGGGACGTGTACGACTCCCCCGGCTCCAGGCGCAGCAGCCCGGAGTCGTCGTAACCGGCGCCGCCGGTGATCTGCACGCGCGCGTCCGGAAGTTGCGCCACCGCGATCCGCCAGGACCCCGACCAGCCCAGGGCGCAGCCGTAGACCTCGCCGCGTTCCTCGGTGGCGTCGGTGTCGAGGGCGACCCAGGGCAGGTGCTGGTGCCCGGTGTGGCCGCGGCGGCTGCCGATGATCTTCTCCCCGTAGGTGAGAAGCGAGGCGGTCAGCCGGGACTCGGCGGCCCAGCGGCCGTGCAGCTGGGACAGCCGCCACTCCTCGCGCCCGGGCAGCGTCCAGGCGGCGGAGTCGGCCCGCAGCAACTCCAGGGCGGGCCCCTCGTTGTCGAGGGTCACCCAGCGTTCCACGACGTCGTGCCGCATCCGGTAGTGCAGGGTGATGGCGAGCCCACCGTCCCGGAAGCCCAGCCGGAGGTGGTCGCCCTCCGCCTCGTACCTCTCGAAGCGCCACTCGGTGCCGCGCCGCTCGTCGGTGCGTACGGACAGAGCGGGCCGTACGAAGCGGGGGCCGCCCTCGACCGGGTACTCCTCGTATCCGTCGAGCGGCGCCTCGAAGGGCCGGTAGTCGGGCAGCGGGCGGACGGCGAGGGCCTCGGCGTCGGCCAGCGCGATACGGGGCCCCCAGTGCAGGTGCAGGAGCTCGTCGTCCTCGGTGAGGTGAACGGCGTAACTGCTGGCCGGCCCTGAGAGAAGCCACGTACGGCCGTTGTCAGCGATCTCCAGCATCAAGCCCTCACACTTCCGAACAGGTCCGATCAATCGGCAACATCATCAAGGCATGACAGGCCTGGTCGCAACGCCTGTGGACAACTCATTGCCTCAGGAATCCATGTCGTATCGTCGGGAGGGTGCCCGTCGACGAGCCGCGCCGGACGGGCGGACTGGGAGGAGCCCCCGTGACGCAGCAGATCCCGTCGACCGAGCCCGAGCTGGCCGGAGTCCGCAATTTCCGTGATGTGGGTGGACTTCCGACCGTGGACGGACGGCGGGTGCGGTACGGGGTGCTGTTCCGCAGCGGACACCTGGCGCACGCGACCGAGGAGGACGCCGAGTTCCTGTCCTCCCTGGGGCTGAACACGATCTTCGACTTCCGCAACGCGGCGGACCAGAAGCTGGAGGGCCCGGACGTCGAGCTGCCGGGCGTGCTCAATGTGAACCTGCCGCTGTCGGACCCGGCGGACGGCTCCGGTTTCTGGAAGATGGTCCGGGACGGCGAGATCGACCAGCTGCGCGAGCTCCTCGGCGACGGCAAGGCGGCGAACCGCATGGTCGTCTCCTACCGCACGATCATCAAGGAGCGCACCGCCGAGCACGCGCGCGTACTGCGCTCGCTCGCCGAGGACAGTGTGCCCGCCCTGATGCACTGCGCGGCGGGCAAGGACCGTGCGGGCCTGTCGATAGCCGTGACACTGCTCGCGCTGGGCGTCGAGCGCGAGGCGATCGTCGCGGACTACCTGGAGTCGAACGCCAAGCACCGCCGCTACAAGGTGCACCGCAGCAGCAGCTCCGCCTCGGCCTACTCCCCCGAGGTGATGGAACTGCTCAACCCTCTGTTCGAGGCGCGGGCCGAGTATCTGACGGCGGCCTTCGAGACGATCGAGGAGACGTGGGGCGATGTCGACACGTACCTGGAGCAGGGTCTGGGGCTCACGCCGGAACTCCGCGAGCTGCTGCGCGAGCGGCTGCTGGACTGAGCCGGGCCGGCACCTTCGACCGAGGCGTCCCGCTACTTCGCCCCGATCTCGAACAGCAGGTAGATGAAGGCCGCGAAGAGGTGCCCCACCGCGATGTAGATGATCAGACGGACCCACAGGGCGCGCGGGAACTTCTCCTCCATGTTGCTGTTGCTCATGGCGTCTCTCCGGTGATCGGGCCCAGGCACAGCGTGGCCGTGGGGCTCTGCAGAAGGGTGTGGACGAACAGGAGCTCGACGCCGTCGGGGTCCTCGGCGGCGATCCGGTGCGGAGTCAGCGAGTCGAAGTGGGCGCTGTCGCCGGGGGCGAGCCGGTGCGTGGTGTCCCCGAGGCGCAGCCGCAGCCGCCCTTTGAGGACGTACAGCCACTCCTCGCCGGGGTGCACGCGCACGATGTCGCCCTGCGAGCCGTGCGGTACGTGGACGCGCAGGGCCTGCATACCGCGGCCGGGCGCGCCGGCCTGGAAGTAGGTCCAGCCGCCGGCGGCGGTCGGTTCCATGTCGGCGGCGCGTACGACGGCGTCCCGGTCGGCGGCCGTTTCGCCGAGCAGCTCGGACACCGTCGTACCGTAGATGCGAGCGAGGGCGAGCAGCATCGGCAGCGACGGCTGGCGCCGGCCGGTCTCCAGCCGGGAGAGATGTGCCGCCGAGAGTGCGGCGGCGCGGGCCGCGGCCTCCAGCGTGAGGGAGGCCGCGGCGGCGCAGCGCGCGCAGCTGGGGTGCCACGGCGGGCAGGATGTCCTCCGGCCCGGCCGGAACACCCGCCGCCGCAGGTCCGGTCTCGGGCCCGGTCTTGGGAGAGCTCATGCTCTCCATTGAGCCGGAGCCTTGTCTCAGCGGCAAATTTCTTGCCTCAGAGGCAAAGACCTCTCGCTGGGCCTCGCCGCGACGGCTACCGGTTGGCGACCGCCTGCTTCACCAGTGTCCGGCTGAAGTCCCACATCAGTCCGCCGCCGCTGTGCGCGTCATCCATGACGGCGGTGAAGGCGTCGACGAACCGGTCCACGTCCTGCTTCCCGATGGTCAGCGGCGGGATCAGCTTGATCACCTCCAGGTGGTCGCCGGAGACCTGGGTGAGGATCCGGTGCCGCTGCAGCAGCGGTACGACGACCATCTGTGCGAACAGGCCCTTCCGCGCGGCCTGGAGCATCGTCCAACGGCTGCGCAGCTTCAGCGACTTGGGCCTGCCGAACTCGATGCCGATCATCAGGCCGCGGCCGCGGACGTCGGCGAGCAGCTCGTACTTGTCGATCAGTGCCGCGAGCCGGGACTTCAGCTGCTCGCCGGTCGCGCGCGCGCCCGCGACGACCTGCTCGTTCTCCATGACGGACAGGACGGCGAGACCGGCCGCCATGGCCTGGGCGTTGGAGCCGAAGCTCGCCGAGTGGACCAGCACCCGGTCCATCGAGGAGTAGACCTTCTTGAAGATCCAGTCCTTGCCGAGGGTGGCGCCGACGGGCACATAACCGCCTGACAGGGCCTTCGCCACGCACACCAGGTCCGGCTCGACGCCCTCTTCATGCTGGTAGGCGAAGAAGTCACCGGTCCTGCCCAGTCCCGTCTGCACCTCGTCGGCGATGAGCAGCGCCTTGTGCTTGCGCAGCAGGTCCTGGGCTGCGCGCAGATAGCCGGGCGGGGTCTCGTGCACGCCCTTGCCCTGGATCGGCTCGACGATCAGGGCGGCGACGTCGCCCTTCTTCAGCTCCCGGGCCAGGGCGTCGAGATCGCCGAGCGGTACGGCCGTGTCGGGCAGCAGCGGGGCGAAGCCGTCGCGGAAGCCGTCCTCGCCGTTGACCGACAGCGATCCGGTGGTCAAACCGTGGAAGGCGTGGTCGCAGTACAGGATGCGCGGCTTCCCGGTGGCGTACCGGGCGAACTTCAGCGCGGTCTCCACCGCCTCCGTACCGCTGTTGCCGAAGAACACGCGGTCCAGGTGCGGGCTGTGCGTGAGGAGCTTCTCCGCGAGCAGCCCGGGCAGCGGCTGGCAGTCGAAGCGGGTGAGGTCGGCGAGCTGTGCGTCCAGGACGTCGTGCAGCGCCTTGCGGACGACGGGGTGGTGGCGGCCCAGGCCCATCACCCCGAACCCTGCCAGCATGTCCAGGTAGTCGTTGCCGTCCGCGTCCCAGAAGTGGGCGCCCTCGGCGCGCTCGTAGACCTTGTCGAAGCCGATGGTGTGCAGCATGCGCGGGAGCTGGTGGTTCAGGTACCTGGTGTGCAGCTCGTAGCGCTCGGCTCCGCGCTCGGCCAAGAGTGCGCCGAGGTCGAACTCCTTGGTCATTCGGCCTTCTCCTTGAGGGTGCCGTCCAGCTGTTCCTTGACGGCCAGGGTGTCCTCGGCCTCCTTGACGGCCAGGCTCGCGCTGATCCGCCCGGCCACCTCGACCGGCGTGAGCCCGATGTCGGCCAGCACCTCCCCGCGCTTGGCATGCGGGAGGAACTGCTCCGGGATGCCGAACCGCCGTACGGGGACGTCGACGTCGGCGTCACCGAGCGCCAGCGCCACCGCGGCTCCCACCCCGCCCGCACGGCTGTTGTCCTCGACCACGGCCACCAGCCGGTGCTCGGCGGCGAGGCCCGGCAGCGACGGGTCGACCGGCTTGACCCAGCGCGGGTCGACGACGGTGCACGCGATGCCGCGCGCCTCCAGCAGCTCTGCGGCCTGAAGGCAGACGGGTGCCATCACGCCGACGGAGACCAGGAGTACCTCGGGGGCGCCCGGGCCGCGGTGCAGGACGTCCAGCCCGCCCACCCGGTCGACCGCCGGGATCTCCGGACCGACCGACTCCTTCGGAAAGCGGACCAAGGTCGGCGCGTCGTCGACCGCGACGGCCTCCCGCAGCTGCGCCCGCAGCTGGTCGGCGTCGCGAGGCGCGGCGATTCTGAGCCCCGGCACGACCTGGAGGATCGACATGTCCCACATGCCGTTGTGGGAGGGTCCGTCGACACCGGTGACGCCGGCCCGGTCCAGCACGAACGTCACCCCGCAGCGGTGCAGCGCCACGTCCATCAGAAGCTGGTCGAAGGCGCGGTTGAGGAAGGTGGCGTAGACGGCGAAGACCGGGTGCAGCCCGCCGGTCGCCAGACCCGCCGCGGACACGGCGGCGTGCTGCTCGGCAATCCCCACGTCCCACACCCGGTCGGGGAAGCGGGCGGCGAACTTGCCGAGCCCCACCGGGTGGAGCATGGCCGCCGTGATCGCCACGACGTCCTCCCGCTCCTCCCCGATCGCTGCGATCTCGTCGCCGAACACCGAGGTCCAGGAAGGACCGTTGGAGGGGGCGAGGGGCTCGCAGGTGAGCGGGTCCATCACGCCGACGGTGTGGAAGTGGTCCTCCTCGTGGGCGATCGCGGGCTCGTAGCCGCGACCCTTCTCCGTCAGGCAGTGGATGAGGACCGGTCCGTGGAAGCGCTTGGCGCGCCGCAGCGCCGACTCGACGGCCCCGATGTCGTGCCCGTCGATCGGGCCCACGTATTTCAGGCCCAGGTCCTCGAACATGCCCTGCGGGGCGAACGCGTCCTTGAAACCCTTCTTGGCGCCGTGCAGCGACTCATAGATGGTGTTGCCGACGACGGGCGTACGCAACAGCACGTCCTTGCCCCAGGCAAGCACCTTCTCGTACGAGTCGGTGGTGCGCAGGGTGGCCAGGTGGTTGGCGAGCCCCCCGATGGTCGGCGCGTACGAGCGCTCGTTGTCGTTGACGACGATGATCAGAGGCCGGTCCTTGGCGGCCGCGATGTTGTTCAGCGCCTCCCAGGCCATGCCGCCGGTGAGCGCGCCGTCACCGATCACCGCGACGACATGGCCCTTCTCGCCCTGTACCTGGCGCGCCTTGGCGAGGCCGTCGGCCCAGCCGAGCGCGGTGGAGGCGTGGCTGTTCTCCACGATGTCGTGCTCGGACTCCTCGCGCGAGGGATAGCCGGACAGGCCGCCCTTGCCACGCAGCTTGGAGAAGTCCTTACGGCCCGTCAGGATCTTGTGTACGTAGCTCTGATGACCGGTGTCCCAGACGATGCGGTCGACGGGCGACTCGAAGACCCGGTGGAGCGCGATGGAGAGTTCCACCACCCCCAGGTTGGGCCCGAGGTGTCCGCCGGTCCTCGCCACTGCATGTACCAGGAACTCCCTGATCTCTTCGGTCAGTTGACCGAGTTCCGTCTCGGACAGCGCCTTCAGGTCGCGTGGTCCCCGGATGTTCTCCAGAATGGTCACGCTCGGGCCCCCTTCGGTCCGTGCTGTTCAACTCACGGTGACGGCCGGCTCCCCCGACCCGACGCCGTCCTGTTCCATCTGTTCGGCGATCTTCATGGCCTCTTCGATGAGGGTCTCCACGATCTTCGACTCGGGGACCGTCTTGATGACCTCGCCCTTGACGAAGATCTGGCCCTTGCCGTTGCCGGAGGCGACGCCGAGGTCGGCCTCACGGGCCTCACCGGGGCCGTTGACGACGCAGCCCATGACGGCTACCCGCAACGGGACCTCCATACCGGTCAGGCCCGCCGTGACCTCCTCGGCCAGCTTGTACACATCGACCTGGGCCCGCCCGCAGGACGGGCAGGAGACGATCTCCAGGCCGCGCTGCCTGAGGTTCAGCGACTCCAGGATCTGGTTACCGACCTTGACCTCCTCGACCGGCGGGGCCGAGAGGGAGACACGGATCGTGTCGCCGATGCCCTGCGAGAGCAGCGCGCCGAAGGCGACCGCCGACTTGATCGTGCCCTGGAAGGCGGGGCCGGCCTCCGTCACACCGAGGTGCAGGGGGTAGTCGCACTGGGCGGCGAGCTGCTTGTACGCCTCGATCATCACGACCGGGTCGTTGTGCTTGACCGAGATCTTGATGTCCCGGAAGTCGTGCTCCTCGAAGAGCGACGCCTCCCACAGAGCCGATTCGACCAGAGCCTCCGGAGTCGCCTTGCCGTACTTCTGGAGCAGACGCCGGTCGAGGGAACCCGCGTTGACGCCGATACGGATCGGGGTGCCGTGGTCCTTGGCGGCCCGCGCGATCTCCTTGACCTTGTCGTCGAACTGCTTGATGTTGCCCGGGTTGACGCGGACCGCGGCGCAGCCCGCCTCGATGGCCGCGAACACGTACTTCGGCTGGAAGTGGATGTCCGCGATCACCGGGATCTGCGACTTGCGGGCGATCGTGGCGAGCGCGTCCGCGTCGTCCTGCGTGGGACACGCCACCCGCACGATCTGACAGCCGGACGCGGTCAGCTCCGCGATCTGCTGCAGGGTCGCACCGATGTCGGACGTACGGGTCGTGGTCATCGACTGCACCGAGACCGGGGCCCCGCCCCCGACCGCCACCGGCCCGACATGGATCTGCCGCGACACGCGCCGCTCGGCGATCGGACGGGCCGGCACCTCGGGGACGCCCAAGGAGATGGCGGTCATGACGTCACTCCCGGTTTCCGGAGACCGTCTCGCGCATCGCGCGCAGGGACTCCTTCAGGGACCCCATGGTGGCGAGGACGGCGGTGGGCTCGTAGCCGCAGTGCGCCATGCAGTTGGCGCAGCGCGGGTCCTTGCCGCGGCCGTACTTGTCCCAGTCGGTGTCCTCGATGAGTTCGCGGTACGTCGGCACGTACCCGTCGCTCATCAGGTAGCAGGGGCGCTGCCAGCCGAAGAGCGAGTAGTTCGGGATCGCCCAGGCGGTGCACGGGAAGTCGACCTTGCCCTCGAGGAAGTCGAGGAACAGCGGCGAGTGGTTCAGCCGCCACTTCCTGCGGTTGCCGCCCGCGAAGGCCTTCTTGAACAGCTCACGGGTCTGCTCCACGCCCAGGAAGTGCTCCTGGTCGGGCGCCTTCTCGTAGGCGTAGGCGGGCGAGATCATCATCTCGTCGACCTTGAGGTCGTCGTTGAGGAAGTTGAGCACCTCGATGATGGTCTGCGGGGTGTCCGTGTTGAAGAAGGTCGAGTTGGTGGTGACCCGGAAGCCGCGCCGCTTGGCCTCCTTGATCGCCTCCACGGCCTCGTCGAACACGCCCTCCTTGGCCACCGACTCGTCGTGCCGCTCGCGCAGCCCGTCGATGTGCACGGCGAAGGCGAAATAGGGAGAGGGCTTGAACTTGTCCATCTTCTTGCGCAGCAGCATCGCGTTCGTGCACAGGAAGACGTACTTCTTCCTCGCCACCAGCTGCCGCACGATCTCATCGATCTGAGGGTGCATCAGGGGCTCGCCGCCCGCGATGGACACCATGGGGGCACCGGATTCGAGCACCGCCCCGACGGCCTGCGCGACCGGCATGCGCTGCTTGAGCACACCCGCCGGATGCTGGATCTTGCCGCAGCCCTCGCACTTCAGGTTGCACGCGAAGAGGGGTTCCAGCTCCACGATCAGCGGAAACTTGTCCCGCTTGCGAAGCTTCTGTTCAGCCAAGTACGTAGCGACCTTGATGGACTGACGCAGCGGCATGGCCATCTGGCTCACCTCCTGGGGAGCAGCAAAGAACGGTGCCATTCGAAGAAAGCTGGAAGCACGGCACGAAGGACGCGGAAAGCTGATATTCCACCGCGGACCGTGCCGATTCGAACAAGTTCATGTTCAGGAGCGTCCACGACCACCCGCACGGCCGCAACCGGGCGCGCGCCGGTGCGCACGGCGCTCAGAAGCGTCGCCGCGGACTCCATGTCGACCGCGATTGCGCCGGTCGCGAGCAGATCCGACCGTTCGTGACCCCGTACGACGTGATCGGAGCCGGTGACGGGGCCGGTGTGGACGGTGCGTCCGGGCACGGCACGTCCGAGCTCCTTGACCAGCAGGTCGGTCCCCACGCACGGAACGGTTCCTTCCGGATCACGGGTCTCCTCGGCGACGACCAGGTCACCGGGGTGCATGCCGGGCGCGAGTCCCGCACAGAAGCCGGTGGCCAGCACGGCCGCCGCACGCCAGGCCGGGTCCGCGAGCATCCGGGTGACGGAGCGCTCGGCCGCCTTGGGCCCCATGCCCGTACGGAGCATGGTGACGGGCCCGCCGGCCCCGCCGCGGTCCCCGGCGCGCAGGGCGAGGTGCTCGATGCCGAGCGCGCATGCGATCAGCAGCGGGGCCGGGGCGGGCCGGGTGCTCATCAGCCCCCCTTGGCCTCGGCGAGAGGCCTCTTGCTGAAGGGCTCACCGTTGACGTACCGGCCGAGTGCGGTCAGCGGGAAGACCTGCCGGTAGAGGTGGTAGTTGATGGAGAAGTCCCAGGGGAAGCCGGTGCCGGTGAAGTACGGCTCGTCCCATGAACCGTCGTCCTGCTGGGTGACCGCGAGCCACTCGACACCGCGTTCGACGGCCTTGGAGTCCTGCTCCCCGGCCGCCAGCAGCGCCATCAGCGCCCACGCCGTCTGCGAGGCGGTCGAGGCGCCCTTGCCGCTCCACTCCTTGACGTCCTTGTACGAGCGCAGGTCCTCGCCCCAGCCGCCGTCGTCGTTCTGCACCGACTCCAGCCAGGCCACGGCCCGCCGGATCGCGGGGTGCGAGGCGGGGAAGCCGGCCGCGACGAGGGCGGGTACGACGGATCCGGTGCCGTAGACGTAGTTGACGCCCCAGCGTCCGAACCACGAGCCGTCCGGTTCCTGCTCGGCGAGCAGCCACTCGATGCCCCGCCGGGTGCGCGGGTCGTGGGAGAGGCCCTCGACGGCCAGCATCTCCACCACGTGGGCGGTCACGTCGGCGGACGGCGGGTCGATGACCTCGCCGAAGTCGCAGAACGGCAGCCGGTTGGGGAAGGGGCTGGTGTTGTCGACGTCGAAGGCGGCCCACGCCCCGTTCTTCGACTGCATCCCGAGGTTCCAGCGCACCCCGCGTCCGATCGCCTTCTCCACCCGTTCCGGGTCGTGGTGCCGCACCCGGCGCAGGGCGAGGACGACCTCGGCGGTGTCGTCGATGTCGGGGTAGTTGTCGTTGTGGAACTCGAACGCCCAGCCGCCCGGCGGGAGCCCCGGCCGCTTGACCGCCCAGTCGCCGGGCCGGACGATCTCCTCGCCGAGCATCCAGTCCGCGGCCTTGACGAGCTGCGGATGGTCGGCGGGCACGCCCGCGTCGACGAGCGCGATGGTGGCGAGGCAGGTGTCCCAGACGGGCGACTGGCAGGCCTCGATCATCCGGGCCCCGTCCTCGCGCCACACGGCGAAACGGTCCAGCGACGCCAGTCCCTCGCGCAGCACGGGATGCTGGAGGTCGTAGCCCAGCAGATACAGGGCGATCACCGAGTACACGGCCGGCGGCTGGATGCCACCCCAGCAGCCGTCGTTCTCCTGCCGCTCGATGATCCAGCGGGCGGCGGAGTTCATGGCCGCCTTGCGCAGTCCGCGCGGCGCGACCTTGCGCAGCTGGTGCAGCGCCTTGTCGAGGCGCTGGAAGGCACCGTCCCAACTCGCCACCGGGGCAAGGGGCTTGGGCGGGTTCGGGAGGGCGGGGTCGATGTGCAGTTCGTCGAGCGGGAAGGGTGCGGGCCGTACCGGCCGCTTCGCGGACACGACCGTGAGCGGCACGATCGTCTGCCGGGCCCAGCACCCGAAGTCGTAGATGTTGAGCGGGACCCACTTGGGGAAGTAGATGAGCTCCGGCGGGAGTTCGGGCAGGTCCTCCCACTTCCACCAGCCGAACAGGGCGAGCCAGATCCGGGTGAAGACACGGGCCGCGGCGATGCCGCCCTGCTCGCGGATCCAGGCGGACGCCTTCGCCATGTGCGGGGCGTCCGGCGTGTCGCCCGCCAGCCGCAGGGCGACGTATGCCTCGATGGTGGTGGAGAGTTCGCCGGGTCCGCCGTAGAAGGTGGCCCAGGTGCCGTCCTCGCGCTGCTCGCCGCGGATGAACAGCCCGGCGGCGTGCGCGGTGTCCTCGTCCAGGATCCCCAGGAACTGCCTGAGGAGCAGGTCCTCGGCGTCCATGGTCACGTTGGTCTCGAGGTCGCCCTTCCACCAGCCCTGGGCGTCCTGCCGGGACAGCAGGAAGTCGGTGGAGCGCTGTGCGGCGCGTACGGCGGCATCGCGAACCCCCGCCGCCACGGGGCTCGTGCTGTCGGTTTCGCTGGCCGAGGCTGCCCGGGGCGGCAGGGCCCCGGTGCTTCCGTCGGTCGTCGCTGTCATGGCTTCCCCTTCGTGCAGTCGTTCACATCGTGCTGCTGTGGGTCCGCCGTCGGCCGGTGCTCGTGTTCCCGCGACACCGGCCGGCGACTACGCGAGGGCTATTCGACCGATAGTGATCATCTCTTTCGTACGACGACGAAGTCGGCGAGCGCCGTGAACCGGTCCCGCACCCTGTCGGGCATGTCGATGGCGTGCAGGGCCTGGATGGCGGTGTTGTGCTGACGACGCGCCTCCTGCGCCGTCCACTCGCGGCCGCCCGCCTCCTCGATGAGGGCGGCGCGAGAGGCGAACTCCTCCTCGGAGAAGTTCTCGAAGTCGCTGCTCTTGGCGTCGGCGGCGAGGATCTCGCCGAGCCGCTCGGAGGCGGATCCGCCGGCCGCCAGCGCGGCCACGACCGGCAGGGACTTCTTGCGCTGGCGCAGGTCGCTCCAGGTCTGCTTGCCGGTGGAGACCGGGTCGCCCCAGATGCCGAGCAGGTCGTCGACCGCCTGGAAGGCGAGGCCCAGGTGGTAGCCGTACTTCTCCAGGGTGTCGGCGGTGCGGTCGTCCGCGCCGCCGAGCACCGCGCCGATGGAGCTGGAGGCGGCGAGCAGGGCGCCGGTCTTGTTGCCCTCCATCTCCAGGCACTCCTCGACGCTGACGCGGTCGCGGTGCTCGTAGGAGATGTCCTGGGCCTGGCCGTCGATGAGGGCGCGGGTGGCGGTGGTCAGGCGGCGGGTGGCTCGGCCGGCCTCGACGGTGCCGAGCTCCAGCAGGATCTCGTTGGCGAGGGCGAACAGGGCGTCGCCGACGAGGATCGCCTGGGCGGGGCCGTGCACCTTCCAGACGGTGTCGCGGTGGCGGCGCTGTTCGTCGCCGTCCATCAGGTCGTCGTGCAGAAGGGAGAAGTTGTGGACGAGTTCGACGGCCACGGCGCCGGGGATGCCGACCTCGGGTGCGGCGCCGGTGACCTCGGCGGAAAGGACCGCGAGGGCGGGGCGCACGGCCTTGCCGCCGTCGCCGTCCGCGGGGTTGCCCTCGGCGTCGATCCAGCCGAAGTGGTAGGCGGAAACGGTGTCCATGGGAGGGGCCAGGCGGTCGACGGCCGCCCGCAGTACCGGTGTGGCAAGGGTCCGGCCGCGCTCCAGGAGCGCGGACACGTCCACCGCGTCGGCAGCCGTCTCGGCCGGGGGCACAGTGGGCACAGTCTCTCCTCTTGTTGCGGTACCGGGGGTGCGGGGGCCTGCCGCATGCTGATCGAGCATCAGGCCGCCTCCTCGAAGTCGAAGAGGTGACTCGGGCGGGGCCGGCCCAGGGCGGCGAGGGCGGCGTCCGCCGCACTCACACCACTGCGGACCGCACTCTCCATGGTCGCGGGCCACCCGGTGGCGGTCCACGCTCCGGCCAGGTACAGGCCGGGGGCTTTGGTACGGGCGCCGGGCCGCAGCCGTCCGACGCCGGGGGTGGGGGCGAACGTCGCCGTGCGCTCCCTGGTCACGAAGAAGTCCTTCACCTCTGCACCGCGGGTGCCGGGCAGCAGGCGTTCCAGCTCGGGCAGATAGCGCTCGCGCAGCGCGGCGACCGGTTCGTCGATCTCGTCGTGCGCCGCCGACTGGGACAGGGCGAGGTACTGGCCCTCGCGCAGTCCGGAGGCATGGGTACGGTCGAAGACCCACTGGACGGGGGTGCCGAGGGCCGCGAAGAACGGCTTCTCCAGCACCTTGCGGTCGTAGACGACATGGACGTTGAGGATCGGTGCGGTGCCGATCTCCAGAAGATTTTCCGGGGCGTCGAGCGCGCCCTGAGGCAGCAGGTCGTGGGCCTCACGCTGGGGTACGGCGAGCACGACGGCGTCCGCGGCGAGGGTCTCGCCGGGAACCTGAACGCTCCAGCGCCCGTTTTCGTCAGTGGAGATGGAGGTGACGCGTGTACGGACCTCGGTACGGACGCCCGCGGAGTCGAGCGCCTTGCGGGCGAGCCGGTCATGCAGTTCACCCAGCGGGACGTGCGCCCATCCGATGTCGGCCGCGCCCGGGTCCGACAGCAGACCGGTCTTGAACACCATCGCGGCGAGACCCAGCGAGGCGTCGCCCGCGACCGCGTTGAGGGTGGCGACCCCGACCAGGTCCCACAGGGCCTCGACGGCACGCGCCGACTGACCGTGCGCGGTCAGCCAGCTGCCGAAGTCCTGGGTGTCCAGGTCCGGATCGGCGAGGTCGAGCCCCTTGAGCGCGAGCGCGGCCCGGCCCACCCTGGCCCGCTCGGCGAGCGAGAGATGCGGATACGTGGCGAGGCTGCGCCCGAGGTGCAGGGGCACCGGCACCGGGTCGCGCCGCAGCCTGCCCAGCCGCCGCCCCTCGGGCTTGTCGACGTCGAGTACGGGCACGTCGAGACGATCCTGCAGCGGCGCCAGCGCCGTCCCCTCGATGCGGTCGAGGAACCAGCGGTACGCGGTGCAGCAGCGCAGGTACACGTGCTGTCCGTTGTCGACGGTCAGGTCGCCGCGCTGGAAGGAGAAGGCGAGACCGCCCAGTCTCGGCCTGCCCTCGACCAGGGTGACACGGACTCCCGCGTCGGCGAGCGCGAGCGCGGCGGTGATGCCGGCCAGCCCGCCGCCGACCACGACGGCGTCCCTCGCGGAACGCCCCGATGGATCCGCGAGCGGGTCGCCGGACCGCGTGGAGTCGTCGCTCATCGTGCACCCTCCCCTGCCCGGACGCCGTGGTTGAACGGTGCACGGCAGACCGTCGCAGTCAGGGACGCCGTCCCCGCCCGGAGGGTTGCCTGCCACTTTTCGCCGGTGGCATCACCTTGGCCCTGTTTGTCCATCAGGCGCGCCTCCTGACGGTCCTCCGCGTCACATGCCGGGCATCCAGGCCGGACAGGCCGCGCACGGCGACGTAGGCCTTCTCCCGCCCGGGCAGCGAGACCCGGCCGCGCAGCACGGCCTCCGGGTCACGCTCGATACGGTCGAGCAGCCGGCGGTAGATCCCGGCCATGGCGGCGACACAGGCGCCGCTGCGCCGGTCCAGCATGGGGAGCAGCCGGTAGCCCTCGGCGAAAAGGGCGCGGGCCCGTCGCACTTCGAAGTGCACGAGGCCCGCGAAGTCGGAGCCCTCCGGTGGGGTCGGGCCGTTGAACCCGGCCGAGCACCCGAATTTCGCGAGGTCGTCGGAGGGCAGATAGATGCGGCCGCCCTCGGCGTCCTCGCGGACGTCTCTGAGGATGTTGGTGAGCTGCAGCGCGAGTCCCAGGGTGTCGGCGTACTCCGGGGCGCGATCCGCGCCGCGCGCCCCCGGTTCCGTACCGAACACACCGAGCGAGAGCCGCCCGATGGCTCCCGCGACACAGCGGCAGTAGACCTTCAGGTCGTCCCAGGTCTCGTAGGTCTCGCCGCGTACGTCCATCAGCACGCCGTCGATCAGCTCGTCGAGGCCGTCGAGCGGGATCGAGAAGGTCTCGGCGGAATGGGCGAGGGCGACGGCGACCGGGTCGATGTCGTCCTCGGCGACCGATCCCTCACGCACCCGGGCCAGCAGCGCCCGGGTGTCCTTGAGTCTTGCCGCCTTGACCTCGCCGGCCAGCGCGCCGTCGCCGATGTCGTCGACGCGCCTGGAAAACGCGTAGAGCGCCGACATCGCGCGGCGCTTGGGCGTCGGCAGCAGCCTGATGCCGTAGGCGAAGTTACGGGCCTGCTGTCCGGTGACGGCCTCGCAGTAGCTGTAGGCGGCGAGTACCGGTGCGGACACGTGTTGTTCCGACTCCACGGTCCGGATCACCCCTCTCCTCGCAGAGTCACGCCCACCTCGCGCAGCAGCTGGACCTTGCCGGGCTTGGGCGGGCCGGGAAGTACGTCGTATTCCACGGCGGCGATCGCCTTGACCGCCGCCCTTCCCCCCGCCACGAATCCCGCAAGCAGCAGCTTCAACCTGCCGTGGACGCTACCCACGAGGGGGGCGCCTTCATTCAGGAGATCGCGGGCGCGTTGTGCTTCGTATGCAACCAGTGCGCGCAACGATGCGCCCGAGGTGGACGTGGCGAGATCCGCCTCTTGAACATGGAAGCGCTTCATGTCCTCGGCGGGCAGGTAGATGCGGTCGCGGCCGAGGTCCTCGGCGACGTCCTGCAGGTGTTCGACGATCTGGAGGGCGGAGCAGATCGCGTCCGAGAGCCGGATGCGTTCGGGGGTCGAGGTGCCGGTGACGGACAGGACCAGGCGGCCGACGGGGTTGGCCGACAGTTCGCAGTACGCGAGCAGGTCGTCGTAGGTCTCGTAGCGGCTGACCAGCTGGTCCTGGCGGTTGGCGGCGATCAGGCCGAGGAAGGGCTCAGGGGTGAGCGAGCAGCGGCGGACCGTGCGCTGGAGGCGGCGCAGCAGGGGGTGGCTCGGGGTCGAGTCGAAGACCCGGTTCAGGTCGGCCTCGAAGGCGTCCAGGAGCAGCAGCCGGTCCTCGGCCTCTTCGGGCGACACGCCGAGCAGCCGGGCGTCGGCGCCGCCGGGCGCCAGGTCGCCGTCGCCGATGTCGTCGACGAGGCGGGCGAAGCCGTACACCGCCATGAGGTCGGCGCGCCAGGCCCTGGGCAGGAAGAAAGGCGCCACGGGGAAGTTCTCACCCGCGGCCTTGTCGAGCGTGCCGCGCTCCGGATCGACGGCGTGCGACATGCCGGTTCCCGTCACCGGTGACTGCCCGGGGCGGGGACGGCGCATGCTGCGTTCAGCTGGGGAGTTTCCGTAGCCATTGCCGTCACATCTCCCGTTCTACACTGCCGACCCAATGCATACTATTTCGGACACGCCGCCCGGCCGTCCGCGCGGCTGTCCCGGTCGAGGGTGTCGCGCATTATCGCCCCACTTGCCGCGTTTCGGGACCGGTACAGCTTACGTTGTACAACGCAGCCAGGATCCCTGGGGTGTCCTGCACATCACAACAACACACCGATTGACGTCAAGATTCCTTGAGCGAAACCGAGTTGACGTTTCCTTTACAGACGCGGGGCCCCGCCGCAGAGGTTGCGGCGGGGCCCCGCGATCCGTCCTGGCCTGTGCGTCCAGACCGGGGTGGACTACTTGCCGGTGAACTTCTCGTACTCCTTGAGGACCTCATCGGTGGGCCCGTCCAGGCGCAGCTCGCCGCGTTCCAGCCACAGGACGCGGTCGCAGGTGTCGCGGATCGACTTGTTGTTGTGGCTGACGAGAAACACCGTGCCGGCCTCCTTGCGCAGCTCACGGATGCGTTCCTCGGAGCGCTTCTGGAACTTGCGGTCGCCGGTGGCCAGCGCCTCGTCGATCATCAGCACGTCGTGGTCCTTGGCGGCGGCGATGGAGAAACGCAGACGGGCCGCCATACCGGAGGAGTAGGTGCGCATCGGCAGGGTGATGAAGTCGCCCTTCTCGTTGATGCCCGAGAAGTCGACGATCCCCTCGTAGCGCTCTCTGATCTGCTCGCGGGTCATCCCCATGGCAAGCCCGCCCAAGATGACGTTGCGCTCGCCGGTCAGGTCGTTCATCAGGGCCGCGTTCACGCCCAGCAGTGAGGGCTGGCCGTTTGTGTAGACGCAGCCCTTCTCCGCCGGGAGCAGGCCGGCGATGGCACGCAGCAGGGTCGACTTGCCGGAGCCGTTGGAGCCGATGAGGCCGATGGCCTCGCCGCGGTAGGCGACGAAGGAGACGCCCTTGACAGCGTGCACCTTGCGCACCCCGCGCTCCTCGCCGCGTTTGACGATGCGGCTGAGCGCGGAGGTGGCGCTGCCTTTGCCGGTCTTGGCGCCGTGGACGCGGTAGACGATGTGGAGCTCGTCGGCGATGACGGTGGGGATCCGCTCGCCGGTCTGCTGGTCGGTCTGCTCAGCCACGGCCGTACCTCTCCTCCGCCTTCCAGAAGTACACGAAACCGCCGAGGGCGAGCAGCGCGGCCCAGCCGCCCGCGACCACCCAGACGTGCTCGGGCAGGTTCTCGGCCCCGTAGCCGTCGATGAGGGCGAAACGCATCAGGTCCATGTAGATCGCGGCGGGGTTCCACTGCAGGACGTTGGCCAGCCACTGCGGCTTGTCGGCCAGCATGATCGGGATGGAGAACATCACGCCGGACGCGTACATCCACGTACGCATCACGAACGGCATGAGCTGCGCGAGGTCCGGAGTCCTGGCGCCGGCGCGGGCCATGATCAGCGCGAGGCCGGTGTTGAACAGGAGCTGCAGGGCCAGCACCGGGGCGATCAGCAGCCAGGACAGGTCAGGGATGCTGCCGAAGCCGATCGCCACGGCGAACAGCACGATCATCGAGAACATCAGCTGCTGGAGCTGCTGCAGCGCGAAGGAGATCGGCAGCGAGGCGCGCGGGAAGTGCAGTGCGCGGACCAGGCCGAGGTTGCCGGAGATCGCGCGTACTCCCGCCATCACCGAGCTCTGCGTGAAGGTGAACACGAACACGCCCGTGACCAGGAACGGGATGTAGATGTCGCGCGGCAGGCCGCGGTTCGCCTTGAGGAGCATGCCGAAGATGAAGAAGTAGACGGCCGCGTTCAGCAGCGGCGTCGCCACCTGCCAGAGCTGGCCGAGCTTGGCCTGGCTGTACTGGGCCGTCAGCTTCGCCCGTGAGAAGGCGAGGATGAAGTGACGCCGGTCCCAGAGCTGGCGGACGTACTCGGCAAGGGACGGCCGGGCGCCGCTTACGGTCAGGCCGTACCTGGCCGCCAGCCGGCTTGCCGGCAAACCCTCGTCGGGCGACATGGCCGCGCTCAGGGCGACCGTGCCGTCGTGCGTTGTCTCACTCACTGGTGGAAACCTTCGTCTTCGGGGTGCGCAGCCTGTGCGGGCCCGGCAGGAGCCCGGGACCCGGGTGGGGCCGATTGCCCACAGGAACGAGCTTGTCAGATCACCGGGGGGCGGCCCAGCCGGGTCAGCCGCCACACCGTACGCCACTTCATCGGCCTGCGTGGCCCGCACGAAGTGGTCCAGCCCTCCCGGAACCCGCCGAACCACGCCTTCAGGGCGGGCCGCGAGGGGCGGCGGACGAGGGTGAGCAGCAGCCAGACCCCGAGGTAGACCGGGACCAGCAGGGCGGGGAGGTTGCGGCGGGCCAGCCAGACGCGGTTGCGGGCGACCATGCGGTGATAGACGGCGTGCCGCGAGGGCGCGGTCGTCGGGTGGTACAGCACCATGTCGGACCGGTAGTCGATCATCCAGCCCGCGTCGAGGGCCCGCCAGGCCAGGTCGGTTTCCTCGTGGGCGTAGAAGAATTCGTCCGGGAGCCCGCCGACTTCGGCGAAGACCTTCGTGCGCACTGCGTTGGCGCCGCCGAGGAAGGTGGTGACCCGGGAGGAGCGCATCGGGTCGGCGGCCCGCAGGCGCGGCACGTGGCGGCGCTGGGTGACCCCCGTCTCGGGGTCGGCGATACGGAAGCTGATGATGCCGAGCTCCGGGTCGGCCTCGAAGGCCTGGCGGCACAGCTCGGCGGTGTCGTGCAGGGCGAGGAGTCCGTCGTCGTCGAGGAACATCAGTATGTCGACGTCGCGGCCGCTGGGGCCGAAGGCCTCGATGCCGACATTGCGGCCGCCGGGTATGCCGAGGTTCTCGGGCAGCTCGATGGTACGGACGGCCTCGGGGACGTCCGGGACAGGCGAGCCGTTGCCGACCACGACCACCTCGACCTTGTCGCCGTCCTGCTTGGCGACCGAGTCGAGCAGGGCGCGGAGCTCGTCGGGGCGGTTGCCCATGGTGATGATCACCGCGCCGACTCTCATGCCACTCACTTCAGCCTGCTGGAGGCGAGGATGGACACGAGGTGCAGCAGGGTCTGCAGCAGGGCGATGCCGGCCAGCACGGCGACGCCCAGCCGGGAGAAGAACAGGTCGCCGCGCATCTGGTCGACGATCGCCAGGAGCAGGATCAGCAGGGACGCCTCGATGCCGAGGATCAGCCGGTGGAACTTCAGCAGGGACGCGGCCTTGCGGGCCAGTGCCATGCCGGAGGAGCGCATCTCGGCGGCGGCCTCCTGCACGGGGGGCTTCCCTGCCTGGTGCCGGGCGACGCCGACGAGGTCGGTCTCGGCCTTGATCAGGATGGCGCCGAGGGCGGCCAGGGTACCCAGGAAGGCCCACAGCCAGTCGATACGGCCGCTGCCCCACAGGTCGGCGGCGCGCAGCCCGAAGCCCACGAGGACCGCGGCGTCGGTCAGGTAGGCGCCGACCCGGTCCAGGTAGACACCGTTCAGCGAGTACTGCTTCTTCCAGCGCGCGATCTCGCCGTCGACGCAGTCCAGCAGCAGGTACATCTGCACGCAGACCACGCCGAGCACGGCGCCCGTGATCCCCGGCACCAGCAGGGCCGGGGCCGCGAGCACGCCGAAGACGGTCATCAGATACGTGAGCTGGTTGGGCGTGACCCTGGTGTTCACCAGGTAGCGGTCGACCCGCAGGGACACCTCACGCATGTAGAGGCGCCCCATCCAGTGCTCACCGCTGCGCCGGTCCTTGACCCCTGCGGGGTGGACGACCGGGCGGAGTTCAGCTACCGATGGCCTTGACATAGTCGGCGTAGATGTCCTTGATCTGGTCGGTTTTGAGGTCGAGGTGTTCGAGGATCGTGTAGCGGCCGGGCCGGGTCTCCGGGGCGAACTCCACGGCGCGGACGAACTCGTCCACCGTGAAGCCGATCTCCTCCGGAAGCACCGGAAGCCCGTGCCGGCGCAGCACCTCGGCCGTGTACGCCGACTCCTCGTGCGCGCCGCGCAGGTACATCGCGAAGGCGGCGCCGAGGCCGCACTGCTCGCCGTGGCTGGCGGCCCGCTTGGGGTAGAGCAGGTCGAAGGCGTGGTTGATCTCGTGGCAGGAACCCGAGGCGGGGCGCGAGTCTCCGGAGATCGACATCGCGATACCGGTGAGGACCAGCGCCTCGGCCAGCACCTGGAGGAAGTCGTTGTCCCCGATGCCGCCGGGGTGGCGGAGCACCGCCTCGCCCGCCTGGCGGGCCATGGCGGCGGCGAGACCGTCGATCTTCTCGCCGGTGACGCGGTTGGACAGCTCCCAGTCCGCGATCGAGTTGATGTTGGAGATCGCGTCGCCGATGCCCGCGCGTACGAAGCGCGCCGGTGCCTGGCGGATGACGTCGAGGTCGATGACGGCCGCGATCGGGTTCGGCACACCGTAGGAGCCGCGGCCCGCATCGTTGTCGAGGGTCGCGACCGGGGAGCACAGGCCGTCGTGCGCGAGGTTCGTCGGCACGGCGACCAGGGGCAGGCCGACCCGCGCCGCCGCGAACTTGGCACAGTCGATGATCTTGCCGCCGCCGAGGCCCACGACCGCGTCGTAGTGGCCGGCCTTTATGTCGCCGGCCAGCCGGACCGCGTCGTCGAGGGTGCCGCCGCCGACCTCGTACCAGGTGGCACCGGGCAGCGTCGGGGCGATCCGCTCGCGCAGCCGGGCGCCGGAACCGCCGCTGACGGCGACGGCGAGCCTGCCGGAGGTCGAGATGCGCTCGTCGGCGAGCACACCCGCCAGATCGTCGAGGGCACCCGGGCGGATGTCCACGACGAGCGGCGAGGGGATCAGCCGGGTCAGTACTGGCACGCGATCTCCCGTCCCCGGGCGAGGTCGTCGTGGTTGTCGATCTCGACCCACTTGACGTCACCGATCGGCGCCACGTCGATCCGGAAGCCGCGGTTCACCAGTTCCTGGTACCCGTGCTCGTAGAACTGCTGCGGGTCGGTCTCCCAGACCGCCTTCAGGGCGTCGGCCAGTTCGGGGGCGGCGTCGCCCTCGATGAGCGTGACGCCGATGTACTCGCCGGTCGCCTCGGCCGGGTCCATCAGCTTGGTGATCTTCGTCATGCCCTGCTCGGGGTCGACGACGACCTTCATCTCCTCGTCGGCCAGCGACTTCACCGTGTCGAGAGCAAGGATGATCTTCTTGCCCTCGCCGCGGGCGGCGAGCAGCGTCCTCTCGACGGAGACCGGGTGGACGGTGTCGCCGTTGGCGAGGATCACGCCGTCCTTGAGGGCGTCACGTCCGCACCACAGGGAGTAGGCGTTGTTCCACTCCTCGGCCTTGTCGTTGTCGATGAGGGTGAGCTTGAGGCCGTACTTCGCCTCCAGTGCCGCCTTGCGCTCGTACACGGCCTCCTTGCGGTAGCCGACGATGACCGCGACCTCGGTCAGACCGATCCCGGCGAAGTTGCCGAGCGTCAGGTCCAGGACCGTCGGTTCGCCCTCTATGCCCGCGGGCCCCACCGGCACCAGCGCCTTGGGAAGGCTGTCGGTGTAGGGGCGCAGACGCCGTCCGGCGCCGGCCGCCAGCACGAGGCCGATCATGCGGGTTCTCCTTCATCGTGTACGGCGGGGGCCCCGGAGGACACCCAGAAGCGGATGCTCTCGAAGAGCACCACCAGGGCGACGGCCACGGCGACCACCGTGAGCGCGACCTTGAACTGCGAGGCGGTGAGCACCGCGGCCAGGACGGTCACGAGCAGCGTCCGTCCTTCGTGCCCCCCGATGGCGCGCACCAGCCAGGCCGGGGACGCTCCGGCGTTGCCGCGGATGCGGTACACCGTGTCGTAGTGATGGTAGGCGACCGCCGCCACCAGCCCGAAAGCCGCAGGAAGGGCCCCGTTCACGTCTGCTTCGGCCGCGAGGACCAGGACGGTGCCGTACTCGGCGAACCGGAAGAGCGGGGGGACCAGCCAGTCGAGGGCGCCCTTCAGCGGGCGGCGCAGAGCCTGACCTGCGGTGTTCGCGTACACCAGGGCGCCGACGACAGGGGCCCAGGTCACACCGGAGAACAGGGACACGGCGAGAACGACCGTGCCCGCGAGGGCGATCAGGAATGGACCCCCGAGCTGGCGGGGGGTCACACGGCCCAGGAAGGAGGCGAGCGGTCCGTTGTCCGCGAGGTCCGCCAGCGCCTGCGCCGCCCGATCGGTGCGCTGGGCCTTGCGGGTCAGCGAACGCAGCACCCGGCCCGCCGTGGTGTACGTCGCGGCGAAGGCGCAGCCGATGAGCAGGACGTAGAAGGTGATCCGAGGAGTCGTGACCGCCGTCAGGACGGCGATCATCGCCCAGCGCTCGCCGATAGGCAGCACGATCATCCGCCGTACCCACACCGTCCAGCCGACGCTGTCCAGCTTGTCCGAAAGGGCCGCCGTGGGGCTGGTGTTGGCGGTGGCGTCGTGGTTGGCCTCGTTGAAGGAGAAGTCGACGACGTGGCGGCAGGTCTGCAGGATCATCGCGCCGAGGGCGAGGGCCCATACGTCGTCGCCGCCGCGGGCCGCGCCCAGCGCGAGGCCGGCGTAGTAGGCGTACTCCTTGGCCCGGTCGAAGGTGGCGTCCAACCAGGCGCCCAGCGTGGAGTACTGGAGCGAGTAGCGGGCCAACTGGCCGTCGGTGCAGTCCAGGACGAAGGACGCGATCAGCAGGACGCCCGCCGCGACGAAGCCGACCCGGGTGCCGGTGGCCGCGCAGCCCGCCGCGATCAGCGCGGTGAGCAGGGAGGCGGTGGTGACCTGGTTCGGGGTCAGGCCGCGGCGGGCACACCAGCGGGCGATGTAGCGGGAGTAGGGGCTGATGAAGAACGTGGTGAAGAAGCCGTCGCGTGACTTCACGGCCGACTTCAGACGTACGGCTTCGTCGTCGACGTTCGCGACGGCCTGCCGTGCCTCGTTGCGGGACTGCGGGTCGGCGGGGACGGCGGCGACCAGGCTGCCGAGTTCCGGGCGGTGCACGTCGGCGCCGTCGCTGTCGAGGGCGGTGACGATGCGGTCGGCGAGGCTGTCGACGTCCCCCACCCTCAACTGCGTTCGCACGGGGGCACGCACTGGGGCCGTGCCGCCGCCGGCCGAGTTCTCGCGGGCCATGGCGCGGGTCAGGTCCTGGCGGCCGGCCGGCTGGGCGGTCACGGCGCCGGGGATCGCGGCGAGCGGGAAGCGGGGGTCGGTGAGGCCGAGGCGCAGTGCGTGCAGGTGGCCCACGAAGCCGGCGTCCACCACGGCGACCCGCTGGTCGCCCGGCGCCTGCGCCAGCAGTGTCTCGGCGTCGGCGGTGTCGACGGCGATCCGTACGTCGAAGCCGAGGGACCGCAGATCGCCCTCGATCGACGATCCGGGGACCGGCTGACCGGTGAGGATGGCGGTCGACAACCGAACTCACTCCCTGGGGGCCGACGCGCGGGCGCCGGTCATGTGCACGATGGGGGCGCCCCTTGGCTGCACCAGGCGGGCGGCATGTCGGCAGAGGCTATCGGATGCCCGGAGAGCGGAGTTCACCGCCCGTTCACGGGCCGATCAACGCCGTCTCCACTGGCCTTTGCCGCGATCATCATCGGTGATCCGGGGTCCCGCCGACAAACCGCGCTGCCCAGATCAAGGCATCCGGGACATTGGGGACCGCCGGGTGGCGTCGGCATAGGGTGGACGACCATGACATGGCTGATCACAGGCGGAGCGGGATACATCGGGGCCCATGTGGTGCGGGCCATGACCGACGCCCGGGAACGCGTCGTCGCGCTGGACGACCTCTCGGCCGGGTTCCCCGCGCGGCTGCCGGCGAACGTGCCGCTCGTCGAGGGCTCGACGCTCGACGGTGACCTGCTGAAGCGGGTGTTCGCCGAGTACGGCGTGACCGGCGTCGTCCACCTCGCGGCGCGTAAGCAGGTCGCCGAGTCCGTGGCACAGCCCGCCCGCTACTACCGGGAGAACATCGGCGGCCTCGCGACGCTCCTGGAGGCGGTCGCCGAGGCCGGGATCGGGAAGTTCCTGTTCTCCTCGTCGGCGGCCGTCTACGGCAACCCCGATGTGGACCTCATCACCGAGGACACTCCGTGCGCGCCGGTGAACCCGTACGGCGAGACCAAGCTCACCGGCGAGTGGCTGGTCCGGGCGGCGGGCCGGGCACACGGCATCTCCACGGTCTGTCTGCGCTATTTCAACGTGGCGGGCGCGGCCGCACCCGAGCTGTCGGACACGGGCGTCTTCAACATCGTCCCCATGGTCTTCGACCGGCTCACCCGCGACGAGGCCCCGCGGATCTTCGGCGACGACTATCCGACACCGGACGGCACCTGCATCCGCGACTACATCCATGTCGCCGACCTGGCGGAGGCGCATCTGGCGGCGGCACGGCGGCTCGCCGGCCGAAGCGGTGACCTCACGGTGAACATCGGACGCGGCGAGGGCGTCTCCGTCCGTGAGCTGATCACCGTCATCGGCGAGACGACCGGTGACCGCCGCCCGCCCCTCGTCGAGGCCCGCCGCCCCGGGGACGCGCCCCGCGCGGTCGCCTCCGCCGCCCGGGCCGCCGAGGAACTGGGCTGGACCGCCCGGCGCGGGGTGCCCGAGATGGTCGAGTCGGCGTGGCGGGGCTGGCAGCTGCACCACGGCCGATGACAGCACGGCAAGCGCACTGAGGGTGCCCTGACCTGCATATCGTTTCCGCAGGTCAGGGCACATGACAACGGTGTTCAGTGCCGCGTTGCCCGATACCCCCCGGCCGTAGTTCACTGTCATCCCGGGCGCACCACAGGAAGGCGGCTGTCATGGGGGCTGGGCACGATCACGGGCACGGGCATTCGCATGCCCCGCCCACCGGTACGGCCGCGGCGGCGTACCGCGGGCGGCTGCGCGTCGCGTTGTCGATCACGCTCACCGTCATGGTGGTCGAGATCGTCGGCGGTCTGCTCGCGGACTCGCTCGCGCTGATCGCGGACGCCGCGCACATGGCGACGGACGCGCTGGGCCTGGGCATGGCCCTGTTCGCGATCCACTTCGCCAACCGCCCGCCGAGCGGCAACCGCACCTTCGGGTACGCCCGTGCCGAGATCCTCGCGGCGCTCGCCAACTGTCTGCTGCTGCTCGGCGTCGGCGGCTACGTCCTGTACGAGGCGATCCAGCGGTTCGTCACGCCGGCCGACACCGCGGGCGGGCTGACCATCGTCTTCGGTGCGATCGGTCTGGTCGCGAACATGATCTCGCTGACGCTGCTGGTGCGCGGACAGCAGGAGAGCCTGAACGTGCGCGCCGCGTTCCTGGAGGTCGCGGCGGACGCCCTCGGCTCTCTCGCGGTGATCATCTCCGCCCTGGTGATCCTGACCACCGGCTGGCAGGCCGCCGACCCGATCGCCTCGCTCGTCATCGGCCTGATGATCGTGCCACGCACCGTCAAGCTGCTGCGCGAGACGCTTGACGTGCTGCTGGAGGCAGCTCCCCGGGGCGTCGACATGGCGGAGGTACGCGCCCACATCCTCGACCTGGACGGTGTCGAGGACGTCCACGACCTGCACGCCTGGACGATCACCTCCGGGATGCCGGTGCTGTCCGCGCACGTGGTCGTGAGCTCCGAAGTGCTCAGCGCGATCGGCCACGAGAAGATGCTCCACGAGCTCCAGGAGTGCCTGGGCGACCACTTCGACGTGGCGCACTGCACCTTCCAGCTGGAACCGGGCGGCCACGCGGAACACGAGGCGAAGGTGTGCCATTGAGCCAGGTCGAGCGCGTCTTGGCCGGAATGCAGCCGTCCGGCGGGCCCCTGCGTCGTTAAGCCTCACAGCGCTGCCCGGACGGTTCCCCGCCGACCGCCACGGGCACGATCAACTACCGGGCCCCTCTTCCGGCCTTCAACGGTGACGGCCGTGGCCCGCGCCGCGCGCGGGACATGCGGGCGCGCCGCGAAGTGCCGGGAGTGCCGGATTCGTACGGCAGACTTGGGGCGCGAAGACCGATGTGAAGGATGGGTATGCCGATCACACCTGCCACCGCGACGCACTCTCCGTCGAACGGCGCCGCAGACGCGATTTTGCTGGAACTGGTCGACGAGAACGGCGTCACGATCGGCACCGCGGAGAAGCTCGCCGCCCATCAGCCGCCGGGCCGGCTGCACCGCGCCTTCTCCGTCTTCCTCTTCGACGAACGCGGCCGGCTGCTGCTGCAGCAGCGGGCGCTGGGCAAGTACCACTCCCCCGGCGTGTGGTCGAACACCTGCTGCGGCCACCCCTACCCCGGCGAGGCGCCCTTCGCGGCCGCGGCCCGCCGGACGTACGAGGAGCTGGGTGTCTCCCCCTCACTGCTCGCCGAGGCGGGCACGGTCCGCTACAACCACCCGGACCCGGACTCGGGCCTGGTCGAGCAGGAGTACAACCACCTGTTCGTCGGGATGGTGCAGTCGCAGCTGCGGCCGGACCCCGAGGAGGTCGGCGACACGGCCTTCGTGACCCCGACGGAGCTCGCGGAGCGGCACGCCGAGGACGCCTTCTCGTCCTGGTTCATGACCGTGCTGGACGCGGCCCGCCCGGCCGTCAGGGAGTTGACCGGCCCGTCCGCCGGCTGGTGACCCCCGTCAGAGCACCCGTACGGGTTTGAGCGGCAGGGCGGCCCAGATCACCTTGCCGCCGCTCGACGTGTGCTCGACGTCGCACACCCCGCCCGCCTCCCGGGCGACCTCGCTGACCAGGAGCAGCCCCCGGCCGCCCTCGCCGCTGTGATCCGTCTCCAGGGCGGTCGGGCGGTAGGGGTGGTTGTCCTCCACGGACACCCGCACCCACTCGGCGCCGACGGCGACCTCCACGGCGAGCATGGGCGACAGCAGCGCCGCGTGCCGGACGGCGTTCGTGACCAGCTCCGAGACGATCAGCAGCAGGCCGTACACGAGATCGTCGGAGACGGGCACCCCCTGGCGGTACAGCAGGTCCCGTACGGCGTGCCGCGCCTGCGGGACCGAGGCGTCGACGGCGGGCGCGGTGAACCGCCACACGCCTTCGTACGGCAGCGGGTCCACGGGCCCCGGGTCGCGGGGCGCGTCGGCGCCGCCGTCTGGGCGTGGGCCGGACCCGCGCCCATGATTGTCCATCGTCCGGTCGCCACCCTTGCGCTCGATTGTCACCACACGTCGAGTGTTGGTAACGATCCGCGGCACTCCGGATGACTGAACACAAGTCAGCAGGTATCGAGCACTTATGACCGTTGGCGTATGACACGGTCAGTTGTGGGACTGGTCCTGTCACCCTTCAGCCGACTTCGCGAACTCTTCGGGTTGTACGGGTTGAAGTGCCCCCTCCTTGATCACGGGTCCGGCGCGGCGGCTAGCATCCGGCCCATGGAGCCCCAGCTGCTGCACAGCGTCACCGACTCGGTCGCCACCGTCGTCATTCACCACCCGGCGAAGCGCAACGCCATGACGGCCGCGATGTGGGCCGCCCTGCCGCCGCTGCTCGACACCCTCGCGGCCGACCCGGGCGTACGGGCGCTGGTGCTCACCGGGGAGGGCGGGACGTTCTGCGCCGGGGCCGACATCTCCACGCTGCAGGGGTCGCCGGAGGAGGCGCAGGCGCTCGCGGTGCGGGCCGAGGAGGCCCTGGCCGCCTTTCCGAAGCCGACGCTGGCCGCGGTCCGCGGGCACTGTGTGGGCGGCGGGTCGCAGCTGGCGGCGGCCTGTGATCTGCGGTTCGCCATGGAGGGTGCGCTGTTCGGGGTGACGCCGGCGAAGCTCGGAATCGTGTATCCGGCCTCCTCCACGCGCCGGCTGGTGTCGCTGGTGGGTCCGGCTGCGGCCAAGTACCTGCTGTTCTCCGGCGAGTTGGTCGACGCGGAGCGGGCGCTGCGCAGCGGCCTGGTGGACGAGGTGCTGCCGCAGGGCGAACTCGCCAAGCGGGTCGCTGAGTTCACCCGCATCCTGGCCTCCCGTTCGCAGCTCACCCAGGCCGCGGCGAAGGAGTTCGCGAACGGCCGCACCGACCGGGACGCGTACTGGACGGAGCAGGCGCGCGGCAGCGGCGACACCGTGGAGGGCGTCGCCGCGTTCCTGGAGCGCAGGCAGCCGCGCTTCACCTGGACTACGTCAGGATGAAGCGGCTCTTGGAGCGGAACTCCTCGACGAGGTGCGCGGGCGCCTTCTCGGGCGACCCCGCGTCGTAGGGCGGCTGCGGGTCGTACTCGGTCGCCAGCTGGACGGCCCGGGCGTGTTCGTCGCCGGCGATCCGGCCGAGCAGGGTCAGGCCCATGTCGATGCCGGAGGAGACGCCGGCCGCGGTGACGTACTTGCCGTCGAGGACCACCCGCTCCCCCGTGGGCTCGGCGCCGAACCGTTTCAGGAAGTCCAGGGCCAGCCAGTGGGAGGTGGCGCGGCGGCCCCGAAGGAGGCCGGCCGCGGCGAGCAGCAGGGAGCCCGTGCACACGGATGTCGTCCAGGTGCTGGTGGCGTCGACGGTGCGCAGCCAGTCCAGCAGGGTCTCGTTCTCCATCTGCGGGGTCTGTCCGGGGCCGCCCGGGACGATCACGATGTCGGGGTGCTCCACCTCGGCCAGGGGCTTGTCCGCGACGATCGCGAGGTTTCCGGTGTCGGTGCGGACGGGGCCGGTCCGTTCGGCGACGAAGACGGTCTCCGCGTCCGGGAGGCGCCCCAGGGTCTCGTACGGCCCTACGGCGTCGAGCGCGGTGAACCGGTCGAAGAGCACGATGGCGATCTGCATCGGGTTCCTTTCAGCGGGTGGGTACGGCGGGGCGGAAGCGGCGGCGGTACTCCGCCGGGGCCGTGCCGAGGGTCCTGACGAAGGCGCGGCGCATGGCCTCGCAAGTGCCGTAGCCGCTGGCGCGGGAGATCTCCTCGATGCCGTCGGCCGTGTCCTCCAGGAGGCGGCGGGCGTGTTCGAGGCGCACGCGGTCGACATAGCGGCCCGGTGTCATGCCGGTCTCCGCCTGGAAGGCACGGGCGAAGTGGCGGGGCGAGAGGGCGGCACGGGCGGCGAGGGACTCGACGTCCAGGTCCCCGTCGGGGTGCTCGGTGATCCACTGCTGGACCTCGCGCAACGGTTCACGCCGGGCGGTCTGGGCGGCGAGCTGGGCGCTGAACTGGGCCTGGTTGCCGGGCCGGCGCAGGAAGACGACCAGGTGGCGGGCGATGGTCAGCGCCGGCTCCCGACCCAGGTCCTCTTCCACCAGGGCGAGCGCGAGATCGATGCCCGAGGTGACGCCGGCCGAGGTGAAGACGTGTCCGTCGCGCACGTAGATGGGGTCGGGGTCGACCTCGACGGACGGGTGGTCGCGGGCGAGCTTGTCGCAGTACGCCCAGTGGGTCGTGGCGCGGCGGCCGTCCAGCAGGCCGGCCTCCGCGAGGAGGATGGCTCCGGTGCAGACGGAGACGAGGCGCTCCGCGCGCGGGCCGTGCTCGCGGAGCCAGTCGGCCAGCCGGGGGTCACGCGCCGGACGGCGGGTGCCCTGGCCGCCCGGCACGAGAAGGGTGTGCGGGGCGGGCGCGTCCGCGAGGTCCTGGTCCGGTACGAGGGTCAGGCCGCTGGAGGTGCGGACGGGCGCTGCGCCAAGGGAGGCCGTGCGGATGCGGTAGGTGCCCGGAGTATGCAGCTCGGCGCCCGCGAAGACCTCCAGGGGACCGGTGACATCGAGGCTCTGAACGCCGTCGAAGAGGACGAGCAGGACGGTTCGCTGCGGCATAGCGACGATTCTTGGTGGAAGCGAGGATGGCCGCAATGACGAGTTCCCCACCTTTCCTGCCATCCGGCGCAGGGCACTGGAGGCCGTACCGACCAGTCGGTAACCTGCTCGTCATGACTACTGCCGCCCTCGATCCGCACGCCGGTCGCCGCTGCCACAACGCGCTCAACTCCCTGCACGCGACGTACTACTTCTCGCCCGACCTGGGCAGGGAACTGGGCGCTCTCGGCATCACCCACCCCAGAGCCGTCAACCTCGCCGCGCGGGCGGCCGCGCTGGGACCGGTCGGGCCGGGCACGGTGGCGGCGACGTTCTACAACTACAAGTACGAGCTCGTGGCCCGGTATGTACCCGCCGTGTGGGAGACCGCCGCGCCCGGGCAGATCCTGGCCGCACGCGCGCGTGCCGTCGATGCGACCCTGCGCCGGCTGCTGGGCGAGGACACCGTGGCGTCCGAGGAGATGGCCGAGGCGGCGCGGCTGGCGCTGCGGGCCGCCGAGGCCTGTTCGCGCGCGGCCCGGCCGCTGTACTCCGCGTACGCCGACCTGCCGGTGCCCGAGGAGCCGCATCTGGCGTACTTCCACGCCACCACACTGCTGCGCGAGCACCGGGGCGACGGTCATCTCGCCGTCCTGATGACCTCGGAGCTGGACGGTCTGGAGGCCGTGGTGACCCACACCGCGACCGGCAAGGGCATGACACCCAAGTGGGTGTTCGGCAGCCGCGGCTGGAAGCAGGAGGACTGGGACGCGGCCTGCGGGCGGCTGCGGGAGCGCGGGCTGCTGGAGGAGGCGGGCGAGCTGACGGAGCGGGGCCTCGCGCTACGGGCGGAGATCGAGGCGGAGACCGACCGGCTGGACCGGGCGCCGTACGCGCATCTGGGGGCGGAGGGAGTCGCCCGCCTGACGGAGCTGGGGGCCACCTTCGCGAAGGCCGCACTCCTCGCGGGGGCCTACCCGGCGGATCTGATCGGCAAGCACTGACGAAACCCGGGTACCCGGACCTCGCCCGGCCGCCGCGGCCGGGCGAGAAACAGGGAAAGGGGAATCTCGTGTTCCGCGCCATTGCAGACGTGCTGCGGCAGATCGGCGGCGCAATCGCCACCGTCGTCACACTGCCCTTCCGGGCTCTGGCCCGGCTCTTCGGCGGGGCCTCCGGTTCCGCGCGGGGGCACGGGGCCTGAATCCACCGTCCCGCCTCGCCGGTGGCCGCCCTGATCCCCGACTGTCGGTGCCGCCTGCCACAATTGCGGCGCAACCTCAGTGAGAAGGCGGTACGGGATCGTGACGACACCCGGGTCCAGCGCAGTCGGGACCATCGAAGGCAGGATCGCCGAGGAGCTCGGCGTACGGGAGCGGCAGGTGAAGGCTGCCGTGGAACTGCTGGACGGCGGTTCGACGGTGCCTTTCATCGCCCGCTACCGCAAGGAAGCGACCGAGATGCTCGACGACGCGCAGCTGCGCACGCTCGAGGAACGGCTGCGCTATCTGCGGGAGCTGGAGGAGCGGCGGACCGCGATCCTGGAGTCGGTGCGCGAGCAGGGCAAGCTGACCGCGGAGCTGGAGGCGCAGATCCGCGGTGCCGAGACCAAGGCGCGGCTCGAGGACATCTACCTGCCGTACAAGCCCAAGCGCCGCACCAAGGCGCAGATCGCGCGTGAGGCCGGTCTCGAACCGCTGGCCGAGGGGCTGCTCGGCGACCCGGGCGTCGAACCCCTCGCGGCCGCCGCCGCGTTCGTCGACGCCGACAAGGGTGTCGCCGACCCGCAGGCCGCACTGGACGGCGCCCGCGCGATCCTCACCGAGCGGTTCTCCGAGGACGCCGACCTGATCGGCGAGCTGCGCGAGCGCATGTGGGTGCGCGGGCGGCTGGCCGCCAAGGTGCGGGAGGGCAAGGAGGAGGCGGGCGCCAAGTTCGCCGACTACTTCGACTTCGCCGAGCCCTTCACCGAGCTGCCCTCGCACCGCATCCTCGCCATGCTGCGCGGCGAGAAGGAGGAGGTCCTCGACCTCGTCCTGGAGCCGGAGGAGCCCACGGACGGCCCCTCGTCGTACGAGGGGATCGTGGCCGGGAGGTTCCAGATCGCCGACCGCGGCCGTCCCGGCGACAAGTGGCTCAAGGACACGGTCCGTTGGGCCTGGCGCACCCGCATCCTGGTGCACCTCGGCATCGACCTGAGGCTGCGCCTGCGCACGGCCGCCGAGGACGAGGCGGTACAGGTGTTCGCGGCGAACCTGCGCGACCTGCTGCTCGCCGCCCCGGCCGGCACGCGCGCGACCCTGGGCCTGGACCCCGGTTTCCGTACGGGTGTGAAGGTCGCCGTCATCGACGCCACCGGCAAGGTGGTGGCCACGGACGTCATCTACCCGCACGTCCCGGCGAACAAGTGGGATCAGGCGATCGCCAAGCTGGCCCACCTCGCGAAGGAGCACGCGGTCGAGCTGGTCGCGATCGGCAACGGCACGGCGTCCCGCGAGACCGACAAGCTCGCCGGTGAACTCATCGCCAAGCACCCCGAGTTGAACCTCACCAAGGTGATGGTCTCCGAGGCGGGCGCGTCCGTGTACTCGGCGTCCGCGTTCGCCTCGCAGGAACTGCCCGACATGGACGTGTCACTGCGCGGCGCCGTCTCCATCGCGCGCCGGCTCCAGGACCCCCTCGCCGAGCTGGTGAAGATCGACCCCAAGTCGATCGGCGTCGGCCAGTACCAGCACGACCTGTCCGAGGTGAAGCTGTCGCGCTCGCTGGACACGGTGGTCGAGGACTGTGTGAACGGCGTGGGCGTGGACGTCAACACGGCGTCGGCACCGCTGCTCGCCCGTGTCTCCGGCATCACCTCCGGTCTGGCCGAGAACATCGTGGCGCACCGCGACGCCAACGGCCCGTTCAAATCCCGCACCCAGCTGAAGGGCGTGGCGCGGCTCGGCCCGAAGGCGTACGAGCAGTGCGCGGGCTTCCTGCGCATCCGCGGCGGCGACGACCCGCTGGACGCGTCCAGCGTGCACCCGGAGGCGTACCCGGTCGTCCGGCGCATGGTGAAGACGTCCGGGCAGGAGGTGGCGTCGCTCATCGGCAACACGGGTGTGCTGCGTTCGCTGAAACCGGGTGAGTTCGTGGACGAGACGTTCGGTCTGCCGACCGTGACCGACATCCTCAAGGAGCTGGAGAAGCCCGGGCGCGACCCGCGGCCCGCGTTCAAGACGGCCACCTTCAAGGAGGGCGTCGAGAAGATCTCCGACCTGTCGTCCGGGATGGTCCTGGAGGGGGTGGTCACGAATGTGGCGGCCTTCGGGGCGTTCATCGACGTCGGTGTCCACCAGGACGGGCTGGCGCACGTCTCCGCGCTGTCCAAGACGTTCGTGAAGGACCCGCGGGATGTGGTGAAGCCGGGGGACATCGTCAAGGTGAAGGTGCTGGACGTCGACATTCCGCGCAAGCGGATCTCGCTGACGCTGCGGCTGGACGACGAAGCGGCGCCGCAGGGTGACGGCGGCGGCGACCGTCGGCAGCGGGGGGCGCGTCCGCCTCAGCAGCGGCAGCAGCAGCGCCAGGGCGGCGGCCGGGGTGGACAGGGCGGCGGCCGTGGCGGGCAGGGCGGCGGTTCGCGTCAGGCTCCGGCGCCGGCCAACAGTGCGATGGCCGATGCTCTGCGCAAGGCCGGGTTGCTGGATCCGAAGGGTAAGCGGTGAGCTGAGGGGGCAGGTCGTGGGGAATCTGCGGGCCGGTTGTGGCTGGTCGCGCAGTTCCCCGCGCCCCTGTTGGACCTAGGGTGGCTGCCATGGTTGCTGCGCACGCCGTCACCTGGGAAGTACTGGAGAGCCGCGGGTACGAGACCGCCTGGGTCGAGTTCGCCGGTGGCTCCCTGCGGGCCCGTGGCCGGGCCGTCGGGGCCGTTCCGGAGCCGTACTGGATCTCTTACGAGCTTGAGACCGGTGAAGGGTTCGTGACCCGGCGGCTGGTGGTCACCTCGGAGACCGAGACCAGTACCCGCACTCTCGATCTGCGGCGCGACGACGCCGGGCGGTGGACCGCGGACGGCGAACCGATGCCCGGCGTGGAGGGTGCGCTCGACTGCGATCTGGGCCTGTGCCCGCTCACCAACACCATGCCGGTGCTGCGGCACGACCTCCATCGGGCACCCGGCGAGCAGGAGTTCCTGATGGCGTGGGTCTCGGTGCCGGGCCTGGTGGTACGGCCGTCGCAGCAGACCTACACCCATCTCGGGCGCACCGACGGCGGCGGCCATGTCCGGTTCTCGTCCGGCGAGTTCCGCAGTGACCTGGAGTTCGACGCGGACGGCTGCGTCGTCGACTATCCCGGGCTGGCGACGCGCCTGCGCTGAAGCGGCGCTTTCAGCCGTTCCAGCGGGGGTTCCGCCCGCTGACGGCGAGTGCCCGCTCGAAGGCGGGGGCGTCGGACGGCAACGGCACGGGCGGGCCGTAGCTGCCATTGGCACGTGCCTGCCCGGCGAGCTCCTCGACCACGCCGAGCGCCGTCCGGGCGGTGTCCGGGCCGAGGTCGAACGCGCGGCCGGTGGCGCGTGCCAGGTCCCAGCCGTGCAGGGCGAGTTCGTTCAGGGTGATCGACGCGGCGAGCGAGGCCGGCATCTCCCCCGGGCCGAACTCGGTGGTGCCTTCGTAGGACGCCGGATCCGCCCAGGCCGCCGCGGCCCGGCCCACGGCATCGGACAGTTCCTGCGGTGTCATGGCCAGGGCGGTGGCGTCCTCGCCGGGCTGCGCCTCCTTGCGGGCGGCGCGTGCGGCGGACAGGAGGGTCCCGCCCAGGTGGTCGACGAGCTGGGCGACGGTGAACTTCTCGCAGGGGGTGCGGTCCTGGAGCTGTTCGTCACGGATGCCGGAGGCCGTCACGGCGACGGCCTCGGCGCACTCGCGGATGGCGGGGTGCAGTGTGCTGTGCTGGGTGGCGTTCACGGGTTCTCTCCCTGTAGGGGTTCTCTGGCGGACCGGCCGGCATACGGCTGCGGTACGGCTGCGCTCACCCGGTGAAGAAGGGCGCGCTCTCACCGGTCTCGGCGTACTTCTTGAGCTGCACGAACTTGGTCGCCCAGCCTTAGGTGAAGTCGCGGTAGGCGTCGTCGACGGCGGGGAAACCGCCATGGGTGAAGCGCAGGGTGACACCGCCCTCCGGGCGGGCCAGGATCTCGTAGACCTGCTCGGTTCCGGTCCACGGGCCGTTCTCGCCCGCCAGGACCAGCCGCTTGCCGGGCTCCGCCTCGGTGACGCGCAGCCCCCACGCCCCGGGCACGCCCGGAAACTCCAGCTCGTGCAGGCTTCCCACACCCTCGCCGGCAGCGGCCGTGCTGGTGAACCAGCCCTGGATCCCCTCGGCCGTGGAGATCGCCGTGTACACGGTCTCCGGGTCGGACTCGATGGTCAGTTGCATCGCGATGTCGGGCATGACCTGTGTCCTTCCGTGGGCGCTCAGGGCATGGAGCCCGGACACCCGTCCTTCGATTTAGCCACTACTAAAATGTAGCTGCAGGGCTCCCCCGAATTCAAGTGGCGACTAAAATGAACTCCATGGATGCCGTACAGGTGGTCGCCGAGCCCCGGCGACGCGAGATCCTCCGCCTGGTGTGGGACGAGGAGCGGTCGGCGGGCGAGATCGCCGACCGGTTCGACGTCACGTTCGGAGCGGTCTCCCAGCACCTCAGGGTGCTCAGGGACGCCGGTCTGGTCACGCTGCGCCAGGACGGCAAGAAGCGCTTCTACCGGGCCGACCGCGAAGCCCTGGGTCCGCTGGCCGCGTATCTGCAGTCCATGTGGGCGGACAGGCTGGACACGCTCGCCGAGCTGTCGGAGGCTGCGGAACGCGCGGAGCGCGGCGAAGGGACGGACACGTGAGCGTCGATGCGGTCACCCTGGAGCGGCTGATCGCCGCCCGCCCCGAGACGGTGTTCTCCTTCTTCACCGACCGGGACAAGTGGCTGTCCTGGATGGGCGCGGACGGCACTTTCAGCTTCGAGCCCGGTGGCGGGTACCGGACGCGGGTCAACGGCGACAACGTCGCGGAGGGCCGTTTCGTCGAGATCGACCCGCCGAAGCGGGTGGTGTTCACCTGGGGCTGGGTCGACGGCGCGATGTCCGTGCCGCCCGGCTCCACCACGGTCGAGATCACCCTGGAACCGGTCGCCGAGGGCACCCTGCTCCGCCTGGTCCACCGCGGCCTGCCGTCCCCCGAGGCGTGTGCCGCGCACCAGGAGGGCTGGACGCACTACACCGGCCGTCTCGCGACGGTGGCGGCAGGCGGCGACCCCGGTCCGGACGACTGGATGTGAGGCGCGGCCTGTCCGACCCGCTCAGCTCTGCCCGGGAGGCGGAGCCGTGCCGCCGTTCATCCGGGCGCGGTTCTCCGCGAGCAGTTCCTGAACGCGCCGCTCGACCTCCGCGGGGTCCACACCGAGGGAACGGCCGATGTGAGCGGCCCACACCTCCGAGCGCACATTGGTCTCGAAGTCGAGATCGGCGCGGACGTTCTCGCGGGCGGCCTGGCGGTTCTGGCTCACCATCACGAAGGTGGACAGGAAGATCGCTTCCAGGCTGACGATCATGGTGAGCAGCCCGAAGGGGTACGGGTCCCAGACCGGCCCCTTGCCGAAGACCCCCTCGTTGCACACGATCCACACCGCGAACCACAGGGCGTGCAGATAGACGAACGCCATGGTGCCGGCGAACGCGGTGATCGCGTCCGCGATCCGGTCCTGGGTCCCGCGCATCCGTGCAACGACGTCCTGCTCGTGCACGATCCGCACCGTCGGCCGCTTCGCCGCAGCGCCCATGGTCTCCCCTTTGCTCGGCGGAATGTGCCGCGATGTGCCGTTGATCACCTGTGGCACCGTCGTGACGGGTCGCGCCCCGCGGCGGAGCCGCTGAGGCGACAGCCCCGCGCCCCCTTTGGGGCGCTGCGCTGAGCCGTAGCGGAATTCATCCGCCCTGCTCAGCGCTCCATGACTTTTCCGTCCGCCACCTCCAGGCGGCGGTTCACGTGGACCGCGTCCAGCATGCGTCGGTCGTGGGTGACCAGGAGGAGGGTGCCCTGGTAGGCGTCGAGGGCCGACTCCAGCTGCTCGATGGCCGGCAGGTCGAGGTGGTTGGTCGGCTCGTCGAGGACGAGGAGGTTGACGCCCCTGCCCTGCAGCAAGGCCAGGGCGGCGCGCGTGCGCTCGCCCGGGGACAGGGTCGCCGCCGGGCGCAGCACATGGTCGGACCTCAGGCCGAACTTGGCCAGCAGCGTGCGTACCTCGCCCGGCTCGGTGTCCGGTACGGCGGCGCAGAACGCGTCGAGCAGCGCCTCGGTGCCGTGGAACAGCTTGCGGGCCTGGTCGACCTCGCCGACCAGGACGCCGGGGCCGAGGCCCGCGTGGCCCGCGTCGAGGGGGATCCGGCCGAGCAGGGCGCCCAGCAGGGTCGACTTGCCGGCGCCGTTCGCCCCGGTCACCGCCACCCGGTCCGCCCAGTCGATCTGCAGTGAGACCGGGCCGAAAGTGAAGTCGCCGCGCCGCACCTCGGCGTCCCGCAGGGTGGCCACGACGGCACCCGAGCGCGGGGCCGACGCGATCTCCATGCGCAGCTCCCACTCCTTGCGGGGCTCCTCGACCACGTCGAGCCGCTCGATCATGCGCTGGGTCTGCCGGGCCTTCGCGGCCTGCTTCTCGCTGGCCTCGCTGCGGAACTTGCGGCCGATCTTGTCGTTGTCGTTGTTCGCCTTGCGGCGGGCGTTCTTGACGCCCTTGTCCATCCAGGAGCGCTGCATCTGGGCCCGGTCCTGGAGGGCGGAGCGCTTGTCGGCGTACTCCTCGTAGTCCTCGCGGGCGTGCCGGCGGGCGACGTCCCGTTCCTCCAGATAGGCCTCGTAACCTCCGCCGTAGAGCGTGATCTGCTGCTGGGCCAGGTCGAGTTCGAGGACCTTGGTGACGGTGCGGGTGAGGAACTCGCGGTCGTGGCTGACGACGACGGTGCCGGCGCGCAAGCCCTTCACGAACCGCTCCAGACGCTCCAGACCGTCCAGATCCAGGTCGTTGGTCGGCTCGTCGAGGAGGAAGACGTCATAGCGGGAGAGCAGCAGGGAGGCGAGGCCTGCGCGTGCCGCCTGGCCGCCGGACAGGGATGTCATCGGCTGGTCAAGGTCCACCGCGAGGCCCAGGGAGTCGGCGACCTCCTCGGACCGCTCCTCCAGGTCGGCGCCGCCCAGGTCGAGCCAGCGCTCCAGGCTGGTCGCGTACGCGTCGTCGGCGCCGGGTGCGCCGTCGACCAGGGCCTGCGTGGCCTCGTCCATCACGCGCTGCGCCTCGGCGACGCCGGTACGGCGGGCCAGGAAGTCCCGGACGGTCTCGCCGGGGCGTCGCTCCGGTTCCTGCGGGAGGTGGCCGACGGTCGCGGTCGGCGGGGAGAGCCGCAGCTCCCCCAGCTCCGGGGCGAGCAGCCCCGCGAGCATTCTGAGCAGGGTGGACTTGCCCGCGCCGTTGGCACCGACCAGCCCGATCACGTCTCCGGGCGCGACGACGAGGTCGAGCCCGGAGAAGAGGGAGCGGTCGCCGTGGCCGGCGGCGAGGTTCTTGGCGACGAGGGTGGCAGTCATCAGGGCGCCGATTTTAGCCGCCGCGCGCCCCGCCCTCAGCGCGCCATCGCCTCGACCAGCACGCTCCCCGCCGTCCGTGCCACCACGAACGACTCCCCCTTCACCGCCCTGGCGTCCAGGGCGATGCGGTGGCGGCCCGGTTCGAGGACGCCGTCGAAGACCTCGTGGGTGTGGGTCCGGTAGAGGCGGTCGAGACGGTACGCGGTGAGGCGGACCCGGCAGGGCGAGGTGACCTCGACACCCGCCTCGCCGTCTGCCGCCACCAGGTGGGTCAGGCGGCGCTGCTCCGCGGGACTGCGGTCCAGGGCATGTTCGATCTGGGCGACGAGGAGCGGGACGATCGGGGCGAGGCCCTCGACGTACACCACGTCGACGCCCGCCTGTTCGAAGGAGTGGCGTACGGCGGCGCGTTCCTCCCGGGTGATCGCGCGGCCGAAGGCGACGGCGCCGTAGGCGCGCAGTTCGTCGCCGGGGACGCCGCCCACGTCGTGGGCGATGTCGGCGCCGATGCCGATGGTGCGCAGGGCGGCGGCGAGCTTGGCGAGCAGGGCGACTCGGGCGCCGATGAGGAGGACGCGGCGGCGGGTGCCCGGGGGCTCCCCGGCGAGGAGGCCGGCGAGCGCGTCCCGGTACTCCGCGCCGTGGAAGCGGAAGGGCCCGATGCCGTGGTAACCGTTGAGTTCGAGGTCGGCGTGTTCGTCGGTCTGCCAGGCGAAGTCCCGCCAGACGTAGTCCTCCCCTTCTTGGCCCTCCCGCTCGATGATCGCGGTGACCGCGCCGCAGGCCAGATCGGCGCACTCGGGGCAGCCGTAGATGACGTAGCGGCCGCCCGGAAGCGGTGGCTCCGCCTCCAGCAGAAGGCCGCGGACCTGTTCGGTGAAGATCGCGGGTGGGATGTCGGAGGCGAGCGGGGAGACGGCGTCGAGGTCGGAGAGCTGGAACAGCAGCGGGCGTCCGTCGACGATGAAGTCCACGAAGTCCCGGTGCACTTGGTAGTCACCGTTGGCGAGGACTCCACCGGCACGCATCGCCGGTGCCAGGCCGAAGGTCGCGTACTCGGCAGACATGCTGTGAGTATCCCCAGAGTGGGAGCTGTCTGAGCACGGCATGACATATTCCGCTAACGTCCCCGCGTGGAGAGCGCACGGAACAACGATGTCATCGTGGTCGGCGCCGGGGTCCTCGGGCTGACCACGGCCCTCGTCCTCGCCGAACGCGGCATTCGGGTGCGGGTGTGGACGCGGGATCCCGTGGAGGCGACCACCTCGGCGGTTGCGGGCGCGCTGTGGTGGCCGTACCGGATCGAGCCCGTCGCGCGGGCGCGCGCATGGGCCCTGCAATCGCTCGACGTGTACGAGGAGTTGGCGGCGCGGCCCGAGTCGACCGGCGTACGCATGGTCGAAGGGGTACTGGGCGAGGCGGATCTCGACCGGGCCGAGGCCTGGGCGGCGGCCCGGGTGCCCGGGCTGCGGGCGTCGACGACCGAGGAGTACGCCGGGAGAGGGCTGTGGGCGCGGCTTCCGCTCATCGACATGTCGACTCATCTTCCTTGGCTGCGGGAGCGCTTGGTGAAGGCGGGCGGGGTGGTGGAGGAGCGTACGGTCGCCGACTTCGCGGACGTGGACGCGCCGGTGGTCGTCAACTGCACCGGGCTGGGGGCGCGTTCGCTCGTGCCGGATGCGTCCGTGCGGCCCGTGCGCGGACAGCTGGTCGTCGTGGAGAACCCGGGCATCCGCACCTGGCTCACCTCCACCGGGGTGGACGGAGAAATGGCGTGTTTCTTTCCGCAGCCCGGACGGCTGTTGCTGGGCGGTACGGCCGAGGAGGATGCCTGGTCGCTGGAGCCGGATCCGGCGGTGGCCTCGGCGATCGTACGGCGGTGTGCCGCTTTGCGGCCCGAGATCGCGGGGGCGCGGGTTCTGGAGCATCGGGTCGGGCTGCGGCCCACGCGGGATGCGGTGCGGTTGGAGGGTGAGGTGCTGCCCGACGGGCGGGTGTTGGTCCACAACTACGGGCATGGTGGGGCCGGTGTGACCGTGGCGTGGGGGTGTGCGGGGGAGGCGGCCGGGTTGGCTTGCCCGGCCGCCTAGCGCTCCGCGGGGTGCGCTGTGTGTCGACTGCGGCTGCGTCGTGGCTGGTCGCGCGGTTCCCCGCGCCCTTTGAGGGGCGCTACCTGGCCGCTCAGCCGTCTCCGGGTACACGATGTGCGGCGCTCGGATCGCGTACGCCCTTCAGGGGCGTTGCCGCGGGTGCGGCAGGTGGCTTGCCGGAGGTGGCCCGGGTGAATGCCGGTGCGCCTGAGACCAGCGGGAGGTCGGCCGAGGTGTGGGTCAGGTCCAGGGTGAGGGTGGGCTTGTCGGCCGGTGGGTCGATGAGGTCCTTGTCCGTGCCCGCGACGATCAGGGCGAGGCGGTGGCCGGCCGGGACGACGTGGTCGGTGGCCGCGAGGTCCAGGGTGACGGTGTACGCCTTGCCCGGGGTGAGCGGGACGCCCTTGAGGTCGGAGGCGTAGTTGCCGAGGTCGGCCCAGCCGCGGCTGAACACCGTGTAGTCGACCTTCGCCTTCTTGGCCTCGGTGGTCCTGAAGCAGGCGCTGTCGCCCGCCGTGCTCGCGCCCCAGCAGGTGCGGTCGGTGAGGGTGGTGATGCCCTCGGCGGAGTCGGCGTAGTCACGGATGGTGTCGGGGCCGAGGTCCACGAGGACGGCGGACAGGTGAGCCGTCCTGGTCGTCGGGGTCGCGGTGACGGTCACCTTGGAGGAGCCGGACAGGCGCAGCTCGTGGGTGAGGGGCTTGGTGACGAAGCCGGCCTTGTCGGGGGTCGACGTGTCGGTCTTCGCGGCCCAGTCGGTCTCGCTCAGCTGCGGGTTGTCGGTGAAGGTCTCGGTGCCGTCGCCCTTGGTGAGGCCGAGGGTGCCGACGCCCGCGCGAGTGCCCTGGTCCGGGCGCAGGGTCGTGGTCCGGGTGCCGCGCGGGGGCCAGGTCTGCGAGGTCACCCACTGGTCGGGGTGGCGTTCGATGTCGGCCATGGGCTCGCGGTCGATGCCGTTGTCGTAGCCGAGGAGTTCGTGGTCGAACCAGCGGTGCAGGGTGTCGGCCCAGGCGCCGCGGCGGAAGTCGAAGGGGTCGACGTGGCCGGTCTGGGAGAGCCAGATCTTGCGCTCGACGCCGTTCTTGGCGAGAGCGTCCCACCACTGACCGAAGTTCTTGGTGCGGACGTTGAGGTCCTGCATGCCGTGGGTGAGGAAGACGCTGGCCTTCACCTTGCTCGCGTTCCTGACGTAGTCGCGCTCGGTCCAGAACGGCGTCCAGTCGCCGGTGCGCGGGGCCCCGTCGACGAGCTTCTGCTGCACGGCGGCGCACTTGCCCCGGGCGCCGGGGTTGTCGACGTAGTCCGAGAGCGAGTCGGGGCCCGAGTCGGAGAACGGGGCGCCCTTGGCGAAGTAGTAGTCGTACCAGGAGGAGATGGCGCTGATCGGGACGATGGTCCTGAGGCCCTTGACACCGGTCGCGGCGACGCCGTTGGCGATCGTGCCGTCCCAGCTCTTGCCGATCATGCCGGTCTTCCCGTTGGTCCACGTCGCGCTGGCGGTCGTGGCGCCGGTGCGGGTCGTGTACGCCTTGGCCCTGCCGTTCAGCCAGTCGACGACGGCCTTCGCGGACTGGACGTCGGAGCGGCCGCCCACGTCGACGCAGCCGTCGGAGCGGTTGGTGCCGGCGAGGTCGACGCCGACGAAGGCGTAGCCGCGGGGCACGAAGTAGTTGTCGTAGAAGAGCGGCATCTGGACGACGTGGCCGTTCGCGTCGTACGTCTTCTTCTGGCTCTCGTTGCCGCGGCCGCAGCAGGAGTAGTAGGGGCTGGCGTCCATGATGACCGGGATCCTGCGGCCCTGCTGTGCGGGTTCGCGGGGACGGACGATGTCGACGGCGACCCGGTCGGCCTTGCCGTCTCCGTCGCCGTCGAGTCCGGTGTCCACCCATACGGCCTCGCGGATGGCGTTGCCGTAGGAGTAGACGGGGCGGCTCTCCTGCGGGGCACTGTGAGCCGCCGCCGGGGTGAGGAACGCTGCCGCGAGGGCGGCGACGGTCGCCGCTGCGAGCGGTCTCCAGGTCGTGAAGCGCATGCGTATGGGCATGCGCGGACGGTACATCGGTCAACTCCTGTGCAGAAGAGTGCAATCGGACGCCGGCGAGGCCCCTGAGGAAGCGGGGGCAGCAGCGCATGTCGGCCGAATGGCGATCGTGTGACACGTGGGGCCATGGACATGCCCGGGGACACAGGGACTGAATAGGCTCCGAACAGACCTCGTACTCCTACGACTTGGAGCTTTCGTGCACCGCAGAATCATCACGCCGGGCGCACTCGCTGCCGCGTCCCTGATGCTGGCGATCCCGGCGTCGGCCGCGAGCTACTCCCCCGGCGCACCGGGCATCGGCGACCCCTACTACCCGGACTACGGCAACGGCGGATACGACGTCTCCCACTACGACCTGCGGCTCCAGTACCAGCCCGCCACCGACGAGTTGGCCGGTACGGCGACGATTCTGGCCAGGACCACGCAGGATCTGTCGAGCTTCGACCTGGACTTCCTGCTGGACGTCAGCGAGGTGCGGGTCAACGGCGCGAAGGCGTCCTTCGCGACCTCGGGTCAGCACGAGCTGGTGGTGACGCCGAAGGCGCCACTGGCCAAGGACACGCCGATCACCGTGGTGGTCCGCTACAGCGGGGTGCCTTCCACGAAGAGCGCGTACGGCTTCAACACCTGGCACCGCACACCGGACGGGGCGGTCGCGGCGGACGAGCCCGAGGCGGCCTGGTGGTGGTTCCCGAGCAACGACCACCCGCTGGACAAGGCGACCTACGACGTGTCGGTGGCCGTGCCGGACGGCACTCAGGCCATCTCCAACGGCACGCTCCAGTCGACGAGTTCGAAGCTCGGCTGGACCCGTTACAACTGGCGCGAGAACAAGCCGCAGGCGACATATCTGGCCACGCTCGCGGTCGGCAGGTTCGACATCACGACCAGCACCTCCGAGGGCGGCGTGCCGGTCGTCAACGCCTACAGCAAGGACCTCGGCGACAACGACGGGGCCGCGCGGGCGAGCGTGGAGCGCACCGGGGAGCTCGTCGACTGGCTGAGCGGCTACTTCGGGCCGTATCCCTTCAGCTCGGCCGGCGGGTACGTGCCGAACACGACCACCGGGTACGCGCTGGAGACCCAGACCCGCGTGTACTACAGCCCGAAGCAGTTCGCGAACGGCTCCAACACCTCGGTGGTCGTGCATGAGCTGGCGCACCAGTGGTACGGCGACAGCGTGTCGCTGAAGGGCTGGAAGGACATCTGGATCAACGAGGGCTTCGCGCGGTACGCGCAGTGGCTGTGGTCCGAGCACGAGGGCGAGGGCACGACGCAGCAGCTCGCCGACTACGTGTACGCCTCGCACCCGGCCGATGACGCGTTCTGGACCGTCAAGCCGGGTGACCCCGGGGCGGACAACCAGTTCGACATCGCTGTCTACGACCGGGGGGCGCTGGCGGTTCAGGCACTGCGGAACGCAGTCGGCGATGACGCGTTCTTCGCCATTCTGAAGGGGTGGCCGCAGACGCACGCGTACGGGAACGCTTCCGTCGCCGACTTCCAGGCCTACGCCGAGCAGGTGTCGGGGAAGTCGCTGTCCTCGTTGTTCGACACGTGGCTGTTCCAGCCGACGAAGCCGGCCGCACCGGCGGCGCGTTCGGCGTCGATCGCGAAGACGGCGGCGGCTCCCGCGCAGCCGAGGTCGTGGAAGAAGATCGAGGCGACGAACGACGTGCACGGGCACGGCGAGCAGTAGGGCGGGGGCGGCGGGGCCGCTGCCCTACGGCCGCGGCTCCGTCCCCGCCGCCAGGGCGAGCAGCGCGTCCCGGCTGATCGCCTCCGTCTGCGTAGAAGGGATCGTGCAGGCATAGGCGCCGGCGATGGCGCCGTACAAGGCGCAGCGCTGTGGAGTTTCGCGGTTCAGCCAGCCGTGCAGGAAGGCGGCGGCGAAGGCGTCGCCTGCGCCGTTGGAGTCCACCACCGGGGCGGGCGGCGCGACGGGCGCGATGCGGGTCAGCTCTTCGTCGGCCAGGAGGTACGCGCCCTTCGCACCGGCGGTGGCGACGACGACCTCGGCCCGGCCGCGGTCCGCGATCCGGCGCATCGTGCGTTCGGGGTCGGTGAGAGCGGTCGCGGACAGGAAGACGACGTCCGCCGCGTACGCGAACGGTTCCTGGTAGGTGTTCCTGCCGTCCCAGTCGTGCAGGTCGGTGGAGATGGTGGCGCCCGACTCGCGCAGGAGTGGCAGGGTGTCGGCGCAGGGCTGGGTGATGGCGACGTGCGCGTGGCGGCTCGCCCCGGCGAGCGCGCGTACGGTGTCCTGCGGGAAGTGGTCCTCGCCCTGTGTGCGGCTCACGTCGTACAGCGACAGGCGTCTGCCGTCGGGGCCGACCAGGTTGACCGCGCGCTTGGTGCCGGCGGGGTGGGGGACGGCGGTGAGCGCGATGCCGTGGTCCCGGTGCAGGGCGCGGACCAGGTCGCCCTCGGGGTCCTCGCCGAGCATGTCGAGGTGATGGACACGCAGCCCGAGGGCAGCGAGCCCCAGGGCCACGAAGTCGCCGGTCTGTCCGGCGCGGGTGCGGATACCACGCTCGATCATGTAGCTGTCGGCGTACGGCAGCGGAAGCTCCGGCACGTACACGATGGTGTCCACGCCTGCGCCGCCCAGCACGAGGACGTCGGTGTCACGGCTCAACTCTGGCCCTCCCCATTGTCGTAGACGGTGGCCTTGACGCCCCGTTTCACGAGCCGCTCGGTTATCAGCGGTTCGATGCGGGACCATTTGCCGCCGGCCAGTCCGCAGCCTATCCGGGGCATGGCGCTTCGCTGGTGGGGCGGGGCTCTCTCGCCGTGGGCCATCCGGACAGGGCGTCCGCAGTTCGTACATGGCTGGTCGCGCAGCTCTCCGCGCCCCCTTGGGGCGCGTGCCCGGCCGCGCGACGCCAGAAGCGGGGCGGCATCCACCCCGGAGTCCTGCTCGGGTTACTTCGTCAGCCCGTTCAGCTCCCGCTCCTCCACCCGACCGACCCTGCGACGTACCGCGAACCAGCCGCCGACCAGCAGCGCGGCGATCACAGGGATGAGGAGCAGGGTCTTGCGGCCGACCTCGGGGTCGTTCCACATCAGGGCCAGGACGGCGACGAGGAAGGCGATCGTGGTGATCTCCGTGACCGGGCTGCCGGGGAGGCGGAAGGACGGCCGGATGAGCAGGCCGGCCTTGGCGCGGCGGACGAAGACCAGGTGGCAGATCATGATGATCACCCAGGTCGAGACGATGCCCAGGGAGGCGACGTTCAGCACGATCTCGAAGGCCTGGCTCGGCATGAGGTAGTTGAGGCCGACGCCGAGCACGCACACCGCGCAGGTGAGCAGGATGCCGCCGTAGGGGACCTGGCTGCGGTTCATACGGGCCGTGAACCTGGGCGCCGAGCCCGCCGTCGCCATCGAGCGCAGGATGCGGCCCGTCGAGTACAGGCCCGAGTTCAGCGAGGACATCGCGGCCGTCAGCACCACCAGGTTCATCACGTCGCCCGCCGCCGGGATGCCGATCTTCGACAGGACGGTGACGAAGGGGCTCTGGTCCGCCGAGTACACCGAACCCGGGAGCAGCAGGGCCAGCAGGACGACCGAGCCGACGTAGAAGAGGCCCACCCGCCACATGATCGAGTTGACCGCGCGCGGGACGACCTTCTCCGGCTCGGCGGTCTCGCCCGCGGCGACGCCGACCAGTTCCAGGGCGGCGTACGCGAAGATCACGCCCTGCATGACGAGGACGACCGGCATCAGGCCGTGCGGGAAGACCCCGCCGTGGTCGTTGATCACCGACAGGCCCGGCGTGTGGCCGCCGACCTCGTGCCGGGTGGCCAGCAGGAAGATGCCGATCAGCATGAAGCCGACGAGCGTGGCCACCTTGATGATCGCGAACCAGAACTCCATCTCGCCGAAGATCTTCACCGAGATCAGGTTCACGGCGAGCACGACGGCCAGCGCGATCAGCGCGAGCGTCCACTGCGGGACGCTCGTGAACATGCTCCAGTAGTGCGTGTAGAGCGCGATCGCGGTGATGTCGGCGATTCCGGTCGTCGACCAGTTCAGGAAGTACATCCAGCCGGCGACGTACGCACCCTTCTCGCCGAGGAACTCGCGCGCGTACGACACGAAGGAACCGGAGGAGGGGCGGTACAGGACCAGCTCGCCCAGGGCGCGGACGACGAAGAAGGCGAAGATGCCGCAGACCAGGTAGGCGAGTGCGAGGGCCGGGCCCGCGTTGTGCAGGCGGCCGCCGGCGCCCAGGAAGAGGCCGGTGCCGATCGCGCCGCCGATGGCGATCATGTTGACGTGGCGGGCCTTGAGGTCCTTGCTGTAGCCGGCGTCGCCCGCGTCCGCGGGCGCCTGGGCCGCGTCGGTCCGGGTGGCGGCCTGTGCCGTGTCCACGGCGTCCTTGCTCACAGGTGGTTCCACTCTCTGGTGCGCCCGAGCGGATCGCGCTCGGGTGTCCGGACGTTCTCGGTCGGCGCTCTCGGTGGAAGGCGCGGACCAACGCGGCACCTTCCCCCAGCAGGCGGTGCGCATGCGATGGCGTAGATCACAGAGCGGCACTTCTCACAAGCCCCACGAGCGGCTCGTACCGGGTTTCGCAGTACTGGTGTGACAGCGATACTGCTGCGCATGACGACCGACACCGACGGGCACACCGGCAGCGACACCGCGGGGCCGACGCTCACCATCGACGAACTGGCCGCGCGGGCCGGCGTCACCGTCCGCACGGTCCGGTTCTACGGCACCAAGGGGCTGCTGCCGCCGCCGGTGATCGGTCCGCGCCGGGTGGGCCACTACGGGCAGCAGCACGTGGCCCGGCTGGCGCTCATCGAGGAACTGCAGCACCAGGGCATGACGCTGGCGGCGATCGAGCGCTACATGGCGCAGCTGCCGCCGGATCTGAGCCACCACGATCTGGCGATGCACCGGGCCGTGGTGGCGTCCTGGGCACCCGACACCGTGGAGACCGTGAGCGCGGCGGAGCTGCGGCGCCGGGCCGGGCGGCCGCTGGCCGATGACGAGGTCGAGCGGCTGTGCGCGATGAACGTGATCCGGCGCGACGGGGAGTCGTACCGCGTCGACTCCGGCCTGCTCCGGCTCGCCGTGCAGCTCCTCGACGTACCGCTGTCCGAGGCGGCGATCCTCGCGGCGCGCAAGGTGCTGATCGAGCACTCACGGGCCGCCGCGCACGAGCTGTCGCAGTTGTTCAGGGGAGAGGTGTCGGAGCGGGCGGAGGAGGACGTGAAGTCGCTGTCCGCGCACATGCAGCCCATCGTGGTGCAGGCGCTGCTGACGACCTTCCAGCGGTCGCTCAAGGAGGAGGTGCACCAGTGGCTGGACGCCTCACTCGACGTCTCAGAGGAAGGCATCTCAGAGGAAGGCATCTCAGGGGAGGCCGTCTCAGAGGACGGCCGACCCTCCTGACACGTCGAGCGTCTGCCCGGTCAGGACGCCGCCGGCCTCGTCCGCCACGCAGAGGAGGGTGGAGACCACGGCGGCGGACGCGTGAGGTGCACGCGCTGGTCGGGGAGAACGGCGCGGGCAAGTCGACGCTGGTACGGATCCTGTCGGGGGTGCTGACGGCGGACGCGGGGACGATGCGGTCGGCCCCGGACACCCGCGTCGCCGTCGTCTCCCAGGAGCTGAGCCTGTTCCCCGACCTGACGGTGCGGGAGAACCTGTTCCCGCAGGGGCCCCGCGGCGCTTCGGCTTGCTCGACCGGGGCGCGATGGACCGGGCAGCCCGGCCGGTCCCGGCCGAACCGGGGCTGGACGTCGCCCTCGGCACTGAGCTCGGTGAACTCCACCTGGCGGACCTGCAGTTGACGGAGATCGCGCGGGCACTGCTGCGGGGGCCCCGGCTGCTGATCCTCGACGAGCCGACGTCGGCCCTCCCGGCCGCCGCCGTCGACCGCGCCGAACGGGTGCTGCGCACCCTCACCGGGCGGGGCATAGCCGTCCTGTACGTCACCCATTTCCCGACAGAGGTGATGCGCTTCGCGCACCGCGTGACGGTCCTGCGTGACGGTCAGGTCGCCCTGGCCGGTGTGCGCCGCACCCAGGTCCACGTACCGGAGCTGGTCACGGCGATGCTGGGCGACCGCCCGGAACAGCCGCAGCGCCGCAGCCGGGCCGTCGTCGACCTGCCACGCCGGTGCTGCTGTCCGGGGTGAGCGTGCCGGGCCGGCTGACGGACGTGACCTTCACGGTGCGGGCGGGCGAGGTCGTCGGGTCGCGGGGCTGCAAGGGGCGGGCCACCCCAGCGCCGCCGCAACTCTGCGCAGACGGTTCGCGCCTCGTTGGCTATGGCGGCGTCATTTGGGACCACCGAGGCGCCTCGAATCGGCCCCCACTTTGTGACGATCGCTGCTCGTGAAGGAGGGCGTTACGTGTCGAGCGATTGCGCGGCGAAGACGTCTTCGATCCGCCACTGCCGGCTGGTCAGGCCCTGCTGGTGGTGATAGCGCAGGCAGGTGTCGAGGGCGGCGTGGTTGGCCGCGATGCCGTAGGGCCACCAGTCCTCAGGGAACTCTTCAGCGTTGCGATCCACCAGGGCGTTCATCCACGGAATCATGGTCTGGACCTGGTAGAGCCTGCGGTTTTGGCGGTAGCGTTCGGCAGCGGCGTCCTTCGCCCGGGAAAAAGCACGGTAGACGCCGTGCGCGAGTCCGGGATGGTCCCGCAGCAGTTCCCGCCGGATGACGATGGTGTGCATGATCGGGAAGATGCCGGTACGCCGGTAGTAGTAGCGCTCCAGCGGCTCGAAGTCGGGGAACAGCCGGGTGACGTTCGGGGATCCGTCGAGCACGCACTGCGGGACATTCGCCGAGAACAGCGCATCGATCTCGCCGGCGTCGAGCATCGCGCTCAGCGTCTTCCCCTCGGGTGCGACGCGCACGTCGACTTCGGACGGGTGCGGATGGGGGATGAAGTCGAAGGGGGGCGCGGGGTGTTCAAGGCCGCCGATCACCCAACGGCTCTCCTCGGGTTTGAATCCGTACTCGTCCATCAGGATCCCTTTGGCCCACACACCGGAGTCCTGACCGTAGACGCCGAACTCGCCGATGGTCCTGCCCGCGAGATCGCTCGGTTCTGTGATCCCGCCGTGGGCGTTGACGTAGATACAGGAGTGACGGAACACACGGTTCGGGAAGACCGGCAACGCCACGAACGGCAGTCCGGTCTTCAGCAGCCGCAGGTAGAACGTGAGACCGAGCTCGGCGACGTCGAACTCGTCTCCGCGGATCAGCCGGTCGAAGAGCTCCGGCAGAGTCGGCGCGGTTTTCATCGTGACGTCGATACCGTCGGTGCTCACGGTTCCGTCGAACAGTGCCCGTGTCGTGTCGTACGGGAAGCACCCGACCGTGAGGGCAGGGGCGGTGGCCATGAATACTCCTCCTCGTCGGTTCTGCTGCTTCCAGCGTCGGCCGTCGCGGTGTGCGCTGTCCAAAACCCTTTGGGAACGTCCGATACCGCCCGGGTATCGTGCTTGAGGTGGACCTTCGCTCGCTCCGGTACTTCATCACCGTCGCCGAGGAGCGCCACATCGGCCGGGCGGCGAACCGCCTGCACATGACGCAGCCTCCGCTCAGCCGCGCGATCCGGCAGCTCGAGGACGAACTCGGCGTCCTCCTGTTCGAACGCACCCCCAAGGGCGTCACCCTCACACCCGCTGGAAAGGTTCTGTACGACGAAACGGGGGCGTTGCTGGGGCGAGCCGACCGGATCCGCAGGCGAGTGGCCGCTGCGGCGGGCACGGCACCCCTCGCCATCGGGACCCTGGCCGACGCGGCCGAACAGGTCGGCGACCGACTGGTCTCGCTCTTCCGGGCCCGCTATCCGCACGTCCATGTCAGCATCCACGAATCCGGCCTCGGCGACCCGACAGCCGGACTCCGCGCCGGGCTGGTCGACGTGGCAATCACCCGAACTCCCTTCGACGACACCGGCATCAGCATGCACGTCCTGCGCTCGGTACCCGTCGGCGTAGTCATGCGTGATGATGACCCGTTCGCCGGTCACGCCTCGGTCTCGTCGACCGACCTCGCCGGCCGCCGGTGGGTCCGGCTGCCGGAGGGCGCCGATCCGGCGTGGGCGGCGTACTGGACCGGCAGTGGAGACAACGACAACGGCGCGTCGCCGGTCATGCGAACGATCCAGGAGTGCCTGCAAGCGGTCCTGTGGAACGGCACATCGGCTCTCGCTCCCATCGATCAGCCGCTGCCCGCCGGTCTGGTCGTCGTCCCGCTGGATGATCGCCCGCCCAGTGATCTCGTCGTGGCGTGGCCAAGGACGGTATGCAGCCCGCTGGTACGCGGCTTCGTCCAAGTCGCAAAGCACTGCCGGCACACCTGAAACAGGCACCGGTGCTCCTGGACTCGGGTGTGTCGTTCACCGTCACCACCGATGGCTCCGTCCAGGTCTGCGGCCTCGCGAGGCTGAACTCCTTGCCGTGCTCGGGCGGCCGGCCGCCCTCGGGCGGACTGGCGGCGTCCCACAGCAGGTTGTGGCCGATCTCGGCCGGGCGGCGCAGTTCGTAGCGGTCGCTGCCGACGGCGGCCTGGACGAGCGAGGTGTGCGGGGCGGCGAGGCGCTGCAGGTAGCGGCAGGCATCGTCGCCCCCGACGGTATGGACGTGTTCGCGGGCCCGGCTGTCCAGCCGCTCGGGCAGGTGTTCGGCGAGCAGTGGGGCGGGAAGCATCGCGGGCAGGGCGACGTCGAGGGGGACTCCGTGGCTCATGGCGAGCAGGCCGGCGACCAGGCTGACGAGCGCGACGGCCGCGGCGGAGAACCGCGGAAACCCGGGGACGGAGCCCAGGGTGGATGCGCTGGGCGGGGCGCTTGGTCAGCCGGCGCAGGGCAAGGCGCTGCGTACGCGTCGCGCCGGGGTTGAGCACCGCGATCCGGGGGGATCTCGGGCGGGCTGCCGTCGCCGGCGACGGTCCAGGCGAGCCGCCCCCAGGGGGTGCGCTCGTGGACGAGCACCGGCTCGCAGGCGGCCGAGCAGCTGTGGTCGCGGACGCGACCGGTCCGCAGGGCGCGGGAGCGTTCTCTTTCCCACCGGCCCGGGTCGCCGGTGAAGGGGCACTCGTGGTGCCCGGACGCTGCCGGGAGTGGTCACTGCCGCAGCGGTACGTCCACCAGCAGGGGCCTCGTCAACTGAAGGGGCACTCGTCGTGCCCGGCCGCTGCCGGGGGTGGTCACTGCCGCAGCGGTACGTCGACCAGCAGAGGCCTCGTCAGCTCGCCCGCCCCGGCGACCAGTTCCCGCAGATGGTCCGCGCTGTCCGCGCGCACCGCGTCGACCCCGAAGAAGCGCGCCGCCTGTGTGAAGTCCAGTGACCCCAGCTCCGTGCCGGGGCAGACACCCTGGTTGCCCATCGCCTCGTAGGTGTCCTGGAGGGTCCGGTAGACGCCGTTGCTCATCACCACGAACAGGACGGGGACGTTCTGGCGGGCGGCGCTCCACAGTCCCTGGAGGCCGAAGAGGGTGCAGCCGTCGCCCAGGACGGCCACGACCGGGCGGCCGGGTTCGGCGAGGGCGCGGCCGACGGCGGCGCCGATGCCCCAGCCGAGGCCGCCGCCGACGGTGTGCGAGTAGCTGCCGGGGCGGTCGAGGCGGACGAAACGGCGCAGCAACAGGCCCATGGTGATGGCCTCTTCGACGACGACGGCGTCGGACGGCAGTCCACTGGCCACGGAGTGGGCGGCGGCCCAGGGAGCGAGGGGGGCCGCGGAGTAGGCGGCGCGGGCGGCGGACTCGGCGCGGTCGCGTTCGGCGGTGTGCCGCTCGCCGGCGCGCAGGGCGCGGGCCTTGGCGGTGTGAGCGGGCACACGGTCGGGCAGCAGCTCGGCGAGGCGGTGCAGGGAGGGGGCGAGGGCGCCCACGAGTCCGGCAGTGGCCGGGAAGTTGCGGCCGATCTCGTGCGGGTCCGAGTCGAGCTGGACGACCGTGAGGCCGGGCGGCAGTGCGGGCCCCGGGGTGTAGTGGTGGGGTGTGAAGGCGTGCGCTCCGGCGATCAGCACGGTGTCGTACGAGGCCAGGGCGGCGCGGATGGCGTCGTGGCGGGGCGGCAGCATCCCGGCGTGGAGGGGGTGCGTGGTGGGGAAGTTGAGGCAGTCGGCCATAGGCTGGTGGTGGACGACCGCCCCGCATGCCTCCGCCGTGCTCACGAGCGCGGCGACGGCGTCCTCGCGGCCCACTCCGTCCCCGGCGACGATCCCGGGGCGGGCGGCGGCGCCGAGCAGGTGGGCCGCGCGTTCGAGCCCGTGGGCCGGTCCCGGCTGAGGTGTGGGGGTACGGGCCGGGACTTCGACCTCGGTGTCCTCGCCGAGCACATCCATGGGGACGGACAGGAAAACCGGCCCGGCGGGCGGGCGTACGGCCAGGGCGAAGGCGCGGCGCAGGGCGAGTGGCAGGTCGTGGGCGTGCTGGATGTCGAACGTGGCTTTCACCGCGGGTGCCGCCAGGCCGATGAGGTCGCCGGAGAGCATGGGGTCCTGCTGGAGGTGGCGGCGGTCCTGCTGGCCTGCCGTCACCACGAGGGGGGTGCGGGAGCGGCGGGCGTTGAGCAGGCCGATCAGGCCGTTGGCGAGGCCGGCGGCGATGTGCAGGCTGACGAAGGCCGGACGGCCGGTGCCGCGGGCGTAGCCGTCGGCCATGGAGACGACCGAGCCCTCGTGGACTCCCAAGACGTACTCGGGGGCGTCGTGGGCTTCCGCCAGGGCGGCCAGGAAGGGGAGTTCGGTGGTTCCGGGGTTGCCGAAGACGCGGTCCACGCCCTCGCCGCGCAGGATGTCCAGGACGGCGAGGGCGGGACGGTATCCCATGGGGGGCTCCTCCGGGGGCGGCGACCTTGTGAGCCTTTCGTGGGTCAGCGTGCGGGGCGCGGCCGCGGGAGGCAAGGGGGCCGTGTCGCTCAGCGGTACGAGCCCACCGGCGGATCTCGCCCCGGCCGCGCCTACCCCTCCCGTACCGGGAGCCGGCCCCGGACCCCCGCTCCTCGAACGCCGGAGGGGCTGATTTTGATCTCGTCAGCCCGTCCGGCGTTCGAGGACGAGGCCGTTCAGCCGAAAGCGGGGGTCTGGGGGCGGCAGCCCCCAGGGCACGGGAGGTCACGCGTCCGTGAACCGCTCCCCCTTCTCCGCCTTCTCCACCAGCAGCGCAGGCGGCGCGAACCGCTCCCCGTAGCGGTCCGCCAGTTCACGCGCGCGTGCCACGAAGCCCGGCAGGCCGCCCTCGTAGCCGTTGATGTACTGGAGCACACCGCCCGTCCACCCGGGGAACCCGATCCCGAAGATGGAGCCGATGTTGGCGTCGGCCACCGACGTCAGAACCCCCTCCTCCAGGAGCTTGACCGTGTCGAGCGCCTCGGAGAAGAGCATGCGTTCCTGCATGTCCTTGAACGGCACGGTCTCGGACGGGATCTCATGCCCCGGCTTGGTGAAGTGCTCGCGCAGCCCGGGCCACAGGCCGACCCGCTTGCCCGCCTCGTCGTAGTCGTAGAAGCCCGCTCCCCCGCTGCGGCCCGTGCGCCCGAACTCGTCGACCATGCGGTCGATGACGGCCTCGGCGGGGTGTGCCGGCCAGGTGCCGCCCGCCTCCTCGACGGCCCGCTTCGACTCGTTGCGGATCTTGCGCGGGAGGGTGAGCGTCAGTTCGTCCATCAGGGAGAGGACCTTGGCCGGGTAGCCGGCCTGGGCCGCCGCCTGCTCGACGGACGCGGGCTCGATGCCCTCGCCGACCATCGCGACGCCCTCGTTGATGAAGTGGCCGATGACTCGGGAGGTGAAGAAGCCGCGGGAGTCGTTGACGACGATCGGGGTCTTCTTGATCTGCCGGACCAGGTCGAAGGCCCGGGCCAGCGCCTCCTCGCCCGTCCGCTCGCCCTTGATGATCTCGACGAGCGGCATCTTGTCGACGGGCGAGAAGAAGTGCAGTCCGATGAAGTCGGCCTGGCGCTCGACGCCTTCGGCAAGGACGGTGATCGGCAGGGTGGACGTGTTGGAGCACAGCAGCGCGTCCGGCTCGACGATGTGCTGGATCTCCTGGAAGACCTTGTGCTTGAGCTCCGGGTTCTCGAACACGGCCTCGATGACCGCGTCGCAGCCCGCCACGTCCTGCGGGTCGGCGGTCGGCGTGATGCGGGCGAGCAGTGCGTCCGCCTTCTCCTGCGTCGTACGGCCCCGGGAGACGGCCTTCGCGCACAGCTTCTCGGAGTAGGCCCTGCCCTTGGCCGCCGCTTCCGGCGACACGTCCTTCAGGACGACGTCGATGCCGGCGCGGGCGCACGAGTAGGCGATGCCCGCGCCCATCATCCCGGCGCCGAGGACGGCCACCTTGCGGACCGGGCGGGAGTCGATGCCCTTGGGGCGGTTGGCGCCGGAGTTGACGGCCTGGAGGTCGAAGAAGAAGGCCTGGATCATGTTCTTGGACGTCTGGCCGGCCGCCAGCTCCACGAAGTACCGCGCCTCGATGACCTGCGCCGTCTCGAAGTCGACCTGCGAGCCCTCGACGGCCGCGGCGAGGATGTTGCGCGGCGCCGGGTAGGGCGCGCCGTTCGTCTGCTTGCGCAGACTGGCCGGGAAGGCGGGCAGGTTGGCCGCGAACCTGGGGTTGGCGGGGGTGCCGCCCGGGATGCGGTAGCCGGGCCTGTCCCAGGGCTGCTGCGACTCGGGGTTGGCGTCGATGAAGGCGTGGGCCTTGGCGAGCAACTCGTCCTGGGTGGCGGCCACTTCGTCGACCAGGCCGTTCTGCAGGGCGCGCTGCGCATTGTACTGGGTGCCCTGGAGCAGCACCTTCAGCAGCGCGTCGGCGATGCCCAGCAGGCGTACGGTGCGCACCACGCCACCCCCGCCGGGGAGCAGGCCGAGGGTGACCTCCGGGCAGCCGATCTTCGTGCCGGAGGCGTCGAGGGCGACCCGGTGGTGACAGGCGAGGGCGATCTCGTAACCGCCGCCCAGGGCCGCGCCGTTGATCGCGGCGACGACCGGCTTGCCCAGGGTCTCGATGCGGCGCAGGTTGCGTTTGATCGCCATGCCGCCGTCGAAGAGGTCCTGCGCGGTCTCGGGGGTGACCCGGATGAGGTCGCGCAGGTCGCCGCCGGCGAAGAAGGTCTTCTTGGCGGAGGTGAGGATGATGCCGCGGATGGAGTCCTTCTCGGCCTCCAGGCGGTCGGTGATCACGGCGAGGGAGTCGCGGAACGCCTGGTTCATGGTGTTCGCGGACTGGTTCGGGTCGTCGAGGACGAGGGTGACGACGCCGGTACGGTCCTGTTCCCAGCGGATGGTGGTGCTCTGCGTCATGACGGGGGTCTCCGTAGAAGTCTCTGAAGTCTCTTGGTTCCGCCGGGTGTTCAGATGCGCTCGACGATCGTGGCGATGCCCATGCCGCCGCCGACGCAGAGGGTCGCGAGGCCGTAGCGCTTGTCCTGGCGCTCCAGTTCGTCGACGAGGCTGCCGAGGATCATCGCGCCGGTCGCGCCGAGCGGGTGGCCGAGGGCGATCGCGCCGCCGTTGACGTTGACCTTGTCCAGGGACAGGCCCATGTCCCGCGCGTAGCGCAGGACGACCGCCGCGAAGGCCTCGTTGATCTCGACGAGGTCGATGTCGTCGATGGTGAGGCCGGCCCTGGCGAGGGCCTTGCGGGTGGCGGGGGCGGGGCCGGTGAGCATGATGGTCGGCTCGGAGCCGGAGACGGCGGCGGCGACGATCCGCGCGCGGGGCCGCAGCCCGTACCGCTCCCCCACTTCCTTCGAACCGATCGCGACCAGCGAGGCGCCGTCGACGATGCCGGAGGAGTTGCCCGCGTGGTGGACGTGGTCGATCTTCTCGACCCAGTGGTACTTCTGCAGTGCCACCGCGTCGAAGCCGCCCAGGTCGCCGATGTCCGCGAAGGACGGCTTCAGCCTGGCGAGGGAGTCGGCGGTGGTGCCCGGGCGCAGGTGCTCGTCGTGGTCGAGGACCGTCAGGCCGCTGCGGTCCTTGACCGGGACGACGGAGCGGTCGAAGCGGCCCTCCTTCCAGGCGGTCGCCGCCCGCTCCTGGGACATCGCCGCGTACTCGTCGACGTCACGACGCGAGAAGCCCTCGATCGTGGCGATCAGGTCGGCGCCGATGCCCTGGGGCACGAAGTTGACGGCGAGGTTGGTCATCGGGTCGTTGAACCAGGCGCCGCCGTCGGAGGCCATCGGCACCCGGGACATGGACTCGACACCGCCCGCGAGGACCAGGTCCTCCCAGCCGGAACGGACCTTGGCGGCAGCCATGTTGACGGCTTCCAGGCCGGACGCACAGAAGCGGTTCTCCTGTACGCCGGCGACCGTGTCCGGCAGGCCGGCGGCGACTGCGGCGATACGGGCGATGTCGGAGCCCTGGTCGCCGACCGGGCCGACGACGCCGAGCACGATGTCGTCGATCGCGGCCGGGTCGAGGCCCGGGAAGCGGTCGCGGATCTCGTGGATGAGTCCGACGACCAGGTCGATGGGCTTGGTGCCGTGCAAGGAGCCGTTCGCCTTGCCGCGGCCGCGCGGGGTACGGATCGCGTCGTACACGTACGCTTCGGTGCTCACGAGGAAGCCTTTCGGGGGTGAGGGTCAGCCGGGGGGTGTGGCCGAGCGGGAGGGCTTCAGCCCAGCAGGGAACGGCCGATGATCTCCTTCATGATCTCGGTCGTTCCGCCGTAGATGGTCTGGATACGGCCGTCGGTGAAGGCCCTGGCGACCGGGTACTCGGTCATGTAGCCGTAGCCGCCGTGCAGTTGGAGGCAGCGGTCGGCGACCCGCTTCTGCAGCTCGGTCGCCCACCACTTGGCCATGGAGGCGTGCACGGCGTCGAGCCCGCCGTCCGAGTGGTCCTCGACGCAACGGTCGAGGAACGCGCGCGTGACGGCACACTCGGTGGCCATCTCGGCCATCTCGAAGCGGATGTGCTGCTTGGTGGCGAGCGGCCGGCCGAAGGCCTCGCGCTCCTTGACGTACTCCGTGGTGATCTCCAGCAGGTACTCGGCGGCCGCGATCGCGGCGACGGCGATGCTGAGGCGCTCCTGCGCGAGGTTGGTCATCAGATGGCCGAAGGCGCCGTTGAGCGTGCCGAGCAGGTTCTCCTTGGGCACGCGCACGTCGGTGAAGAACAACTCGGCCGTGTCCTGCGCCTTCTGGCCGATCTTGTCGAGGTTGCGGCCGCGCTCGAAGCCCTCCGTCCCCCGCTCGACGACCAGCAGCGACAGCCCGCGCGCGCCGCCCTCCGGTGTCGTCTTCGCGACGACGATCACCAGGTCGGCCAGGATCCCGTTGGAGATGAACGTCTTGGCGCCGTTGAGCACCCAGTGGTCGCCCCGGTCCTCCGCGTGCGTACGGATGCCCTGGAGATCGGAGCCCGCGCCCGGCTCGGTCATGGCGATGGCGGTGATGATCGACCCGTCGCAGAAGCCGGGCAGCCAGCGCCGCTTCTGCTCGTCGGTGGCGAGGCCGGTGAGATACGGGCCGATGACGTCGTTGTGCAGCCCGAGGGCGAGCCCGGGAGCACCCGCACGAGTGAACTCCTCGGCGAGTACGGTGGCGTAGCGGAAGTCGGAGGTGCCGCCGCCCCCGTACTCCTCGGGCACGGCGAGTCCGAGCAGGCCCTGCTTGCCGGCGGCCCGCCAGGCGTCGCGGGAGACGATGCCGTCCTTCTCCCACTGCTCGTAGTACGGCAGCACCTCCCTGGCCAGGAAGGCACGCACGGTCGCGCGGAACGCGTCGTGCTCGGGGGCGAAGATCCGCCGTTTCATTCGAGGCCTTTCAGGAGGTCGGGGACGTCCCAGTCGCGTGCCACGTCGGTGGTGTCGGCGCCGGGCTGCGCGGGGCCGGTGCGTACGGCCGTGGGGGTGGCGGAGAAACGGGGGGCGGGGGCGGGCTGGGTGATGCCGCCGTGGCCGGTGAAGGTGCCGCGGGCGGTCAGGTGCGGGTGGTGCGGGGCCTCGCGCAGCGACAGGACGGGCGCCACGCACGCGTCGGAGCCCTCGAAGACGGCCGTCCACTCGTCCCGGGTGCGGGATGTGAAGCGGGCCGCGACCGCCTCGCGCAGCTCGCCCCAGCGGGTCCAGTCCTTGCGGGCGTCGGCGTGCTCCGGGATGCCGAGGACGCGTACGAACTCGTCGTAGAACTGCGGCTCCAGAGCGCCGACGGCCATGTACTTGCCGTCGGCCGTCTCGTAGGTGCCGTAGTACGGGCAGCCGCCGTCCAGGAGATTGGCGCCGCGCCGGTCCTGCCAGCCGCCGGCGGCGAGCATGCCGTGGATCATCGCGGCGAGGTGGGAGGTGCCGTCGACGATGGCGGCGTCGACGACCTGGCCGGCGCCGCCCGCGCGCGCGTGGTGGAGGGCGGCGAGGACGCCGACGACCAGGTAGAGGGAGCCGCCCGCGTAGTCGCCGAGGAGGTTGGCGGGGACGGCCGGGGGACCGTCCGGGTCACCGATCATGCCGAGGGTGCCGGTGAGCGCGATGTACGCGATGTCGTGGCCGGCGCGGTGCGCGAGGGGGCCCTGCTGGCCCCAGCCGGTCATCCGGCCGTAGACGAGATTCGGGTTGCGGGCGTGGCAGGCCTCGGGGCCCACCCCGAGGCGCTCGGCGACCCCCGGGCGGTAGCCCTCGATCAGGATGTCGGCGCGTGCGGCGAGGTCGAGGACCCGCGCGGGGCCGTCCGCCGACTTCAGGTCGACGATCACCGAGCGCTTGTTGCGGTTGGTGATGTCGTACTCCGTGTCGATCGCGAGGCCCACGCCGCCGGGGCGGTCCACGCGGACGACGTCGGCGCCCAGGTCGGCGAGGAGCATGGCGGCGAACGGACCGGGCCCGATACCGGCCAGTTCCACCACGCGCACGCCGGTCAGCGGGCCGTGTCCAGGCGTCTTTGCCTCTGCCATGCAGTCCCCAGGGGTTGTGACACAACTGCTGTAACACTAGTGATGTTAGGAACACGTTCCACCGGACACAAGACCCGGGAGAGCAAGCGCTTAGCCAAGTTGTGCCGGAGGAGGCGAGCGGATCAGCGTGCGTCCAGTTCGGTTCCCGGCCGCTTCGGCGCGATCATCCGGTGGTTGGCCGCGCCCGGCGGCCGGAGGGGGAACCCGCGCACTTTCTCCCGCTTCTTCAGGGCGTTCCTGGGCACGGTCACCGCTTACCTCCGGGCTCGTCGTCGGGCTCCGCACCCTTCACGCTAGCCTCGGCCACCGACAACGGCGCGTGCTGCGGACCGAGGGGTGCCATGAGCAGGCTGAACAGGACGGACCGTCCGTACGACATCGTGCTCTTCGGAGCCACGGGCTTCGTCGGGACGCTCACCGCGGAGTACCTCGCCGCGCATGCGCCCGACGGCCTGCGCTGGGCGATCGCGGGCCGCAGCGAGCAGAAGCTGGAGCAGCTGCGCGAGCGGCTGCCCGGCACCGGCAAGGTCGGCGTGCTGCGGGCGGACGTGGCCGATCCGGCCTCGCTGCGCGAACTCGCCGAGCACGCGCGCGTGGTGGCCACGACGGTGGGCCCGTATGTGACGTACGGCGAGGAGCTGGTCGCCGCCTGCGCGGACAGCGGTACGGACTATCTCGACCTGACCGGTGAGCCCGAGTTCGTGGACCTCATGTACGTCCGGCACGACGCACGCGCGCGTGAGACCGGTGCACGGCTGGTGCACGCCTGCGGGTTCGACTCGATCCCGCATGACCTGGGCGCGTACTTCACCGTGCGGCAGCTGCCCGAGGGGGTGCCGCTGGCGGTGGACGGGTTCGTGACGGCGGACGCCACCTTCTCCGGCGGGACGTTCGCGTCGGCGCTGAACCAGTTCTCGCGGGTACGGCCGATGCTGGCCGCCGAGCGGGACCGCAGGCGGCACGAGCCGCGCCTGGTGGGACGGCGGGCCGGAGCCCCCACCGGTGCACCGCGGTTCGCGAAGGAGGTCGGTGCGTGGGCACTGCCCCTGCCGACCATCGACGCGCAGATCGTGGGCCGCTCCGCGAAGGCCCTGGAGCGGTACGGCCCCGACTTCCGCTACCGGCACTACGCGGCGGTGCGGCACCTGCCGGTCGCCGTGGGCGGGATAGCGGCCGTCGGCGGCCTCTTCGCCGCCGCCCAACTGCCGCCCGCCCGGCGCTGGTTGTCCGGCCGGCTCAAGCCCGGCGACGGGCCGAGCGCCGAGAAGCGCGCGAAGAGCTGGTTCCGGGTCCGCTTCGTGGGCCGGGGCGGCGGCCGGCAGGTGCTCACGGAGGTCGCGGGCGGCGACCCCGGCTACGACGAGACGGCCAAGATGTTCGCCGAGTCGGCGCTGTCCCTCGCCTTCGACGACCTGCCCGAGACGGCCGGCCAGGTCACCACGGCGGTCGCGATGGGCGACGCCCTCACCGAGCGGCTGCGGCGGGCGGGGATCACCTTCCGGGTGGCGTCGAGCCGGTGAATCGGCACTGCTGAGGGGCAGGCGCGCCCGGGACCGGCGCGCCTGCTCAAAGGCTCCTCCTGCGGACGAGGGAGCACCCCGGGGGGGGCCCCGGGAAGAGCGCCGGGCCCGAGTGGCCGACGGAAGGGCCGGGCACCACGAGGCAGCCGAGTCGCGGCCACCGCAGGCCCCTGGGCGGCCTCCCCGTGCCACCGGCGGCCCGCGCGTCGCCTTCCCGGCAGGTGTCCCCCTCAGGGTGGCGAGGTCGGGGTGCCGAGGCGGCGCCGCAGGAACGGCTCCTGGGACAGTACGGCGCCCACGCTGAGCGCTACGGCGATGGCCACGGAGACGACGATCAGCCAGGACAGCAGGACGAAGACGGAACCCGCGGAACCGTAGTCCGACAGTGCCCGGTTGAGCGCCCTCGGCATGTAGAAGTGTGCGGTCACGGACAGACAGCCGACCGCGATCGCCGTGAGCACCGCGCCTGGCAGCAGGGGCGCCCAGCGGACGACTCCGCCCAGCAGAAGATGCTGGGTCCACCACCACATGGCCGCCTGCACGACGAGGACGATCGGAATTCCCAGCCACGCGCCCAGGCCGAACCCGTCACGCAGCAGCCCCTGTGCGACCAGCGCCCCGAGCCACAGGACGATCCATGCCAGCCACCTCCACGGAGCGACTTTCGTTCTTCCCTGGGGCAGCAGCCAGGCCCGTCTGCACAACCGCTGCACCGCGCGGCTCACCGCGGTGGCCGACAGCAGCACCATCAGCCCGCCGACCACGCCGATCGCCTGGCGCGCATCGTCGGCCGGGGGCTGGAACACCTGCTCCACCTGGGACTTCGACTGCCCGGTCAGGCCGAAGACGGCGCTCACCGATTTGACGACCTGGGTCTGCACCGCCTCGGGCCCGTACGCGCCCAGCACGAACAGCAACGGGACCGCGGTCAGGAAGCACTGCGCCGCGATGCGGGTGGCGGAGTCGAAGATGTTGACCGACACCAAGCGGTCCAGAAGCCCTGTGATGACCGGGAAACGTGTCTCCAGCCGCGCGTGGACCGCTTTCAGCCAGGCCGTCAGTTCCCCGAGACGGCCACGCCACCGTGACGCACGCGAGTCCGCGCCCGTATCCCCGCGCCGCATCAGCCGCGAGTCCCCATCGCCACTCCCTTCCGATCTCCAGAGTGCGCGATCGAGCGGGCCACGGCACCCCGCGGCACAAGGAGCGCACCGGGGGGCGGCGCCGGCTCACCGGTCACAAGAGATGCAGGGGGTCACAGCCGTGCATAGGCTCGACCCGTACGGCGCCTGAGGGGATCGCCCATGGTCTTCGACCTCCTGCTCATCGCCCTCGCCATCACGCTCGACCCGCTCCCCCTCATGGCGTTCGTCCTGGTGGTGGCATCCGTCAGAGGCGTTCGAACGGGGCTCGCCTTCCTCGCGGGATGGATGGCGTGTTTCATCGCGGTGATCGCTCTGGTCCTGACGCTGACCGGCGGACAGCCGCCGGCTCCGAGGTCGCCTCCGTCCACGGCGAACCTCGTGATCAAGGTCGTCATCGGAGTGTCGCTGGTCGTGTACGGCCTCCGCAGACACCGAAGGCCCGTTCACCACGGTCCGTCCGACGCGGTCACCCCGCCGCCGAAGGGGAAGTCGTCCTCGTTCCTCACCTCCCGGATGGACCGGGGCGCGCTCTGGCCGGCGGCGGGACTCGCCATCCTTCTGCAGCCGTGGGGCCTCGTCGCCGCCGGTGCCGTGACCGTCGTCGAGGCCGACGGCTCCGACCCCACGACCTGGCTGGTGCTGGCCGCGTACTGCATCATCGCCACGGCCACTCTGCTCGGCGCGGAGCTGTATGTGGTCTTCAAGCCGGCATCCGCCCAACGCCGACTACGGGAACTGCGCGCTTGGATGCAGGGCCACGCGGAACAGGCGATCGTGTACGGCAGTGTCGTGGTCGGCCTGTTGCTGGTGGGAAAGAGTGTCTACGAGCTGGCCGGCTGACGTGACGGCGAGCCGCCGAGCAGGCCCTCAGGACCACCCCGCCACCGTGTAGATCATCCCGGCGATCCAGCCGAGCCCCGCCAGCACGGCGAGGATGAGCGCGGCCGTCACGGCACGCTCGACGGGACGGTTGGGGTCGGCGAGGGGCTTCTGGGCACGGTGCGTCGTCATGCGGCCCAGCCTGCCGACCGGTGCACCACGCCCACATCCGTACGGGTACTCAGTCCGGCTACTCAGAACACCCGTTCAGCGGCTCCGGCGGCCGGTCGCCGAGCGCGTCCGCGATCCGGTCGAGCGCGCCGGGGCGGCCCTGCCGGCCGGCTCCGCGAGGCGGCACGGGGTCCGCTGCTCGTGCGTGACCTGCTCCCCGGCCGCCCAGCACCGGCGGACCGGATCGAACACCCCACGTCCACGGTTGCACCGGTCCCGGTCGCGAGCTCCAGGGCCGTCCCGGTCTCAGGCGTCCGCCGCTGCCTGTCGGTCGCCGCCCAGTGGATTCCTCGGGGCGGTGGCCTCCCGCAACGCCTTTCGGCACAGGGCGTCCGCCCTGCGGGTCGTCTCCGGCAGACGGTAGGCCGGGGTCAGTGCCAGCGTGTGAGCGCAGGCGTTGTCGAGGCTCATGCGGTGGCCGACGGACACGAAGACCGGCTTGACGGCGTCGCGGGTGCGCAGGGCGCGGCCGACCTCCTCGGTGTCCGCGAGGAGGGGTGAGGTGCTGCCGCGCGGGGCGGCCGGGTCGTCGTGGGCGAACGTGAAGGGGTTCTTCGCGACGCCGATCGTCGGCAGGTCCGTCAGGACGCCGAGATGGCTGGCGAGGCCGAAGCGGCGTGGGTGGGCGAGGCCGTAGCCGTCGCAGACGACCAGGCCGGGCGGGCACGGCAGGGCGTCCAGAGCGGCGAGAACCGTGGGGATCTCACGGAAGGCGAGCAGGCCGGGGACGTACGGGAAGGAGATACGGCCCACGGCCGTGGCCTCCGCGACCACCTCCAGGGTCGCCGCGTCCAGGACGACCGCCGCGGCCGCGACGACGTCCCGCTCGTCGTCGTAGGCCACGTCGACTCCGGTGACATGTCCGGTGCCGGGCGGCGGTCCCGGCTCGTCGAGCACCACCCGTGTCCGCAGTTCGTCCTGTACGGCGCGGGCGTGTTCCTCGGTCGCGGGCCGGCCCGCGGGGATGCGTACGGTCGTCATGATGGGGACGAGCCTACGACCCTCTGATCGGGAGGATCGGGATAAGGCGAGTTCCTCACCCGCGGGCGTGCGAACCCCCGCGACGGCCGGATGACCTCGCTGTCGCGGGGGACGAGGAGTTCGCAGAGGGCGCCGGAGCCGGAGCGGTACCGGAAACGTCCGGTTGAGCCGCGCGGCTCAGCCCTTCTTCGCGTTCAGCGCGCGCTGCAGCTGCCCCTTGTTCATGTTCGAACGGCCCTCGATGCCACGTTGCCTGGCCTCGTTGTACAGCTGGTCGCGGGTGGGGCCCTGGGAGCCCTGGCCGGACCGCTGGCCACCGCGCTTGCCGGATGACATGTCCTTGGTGGAGCTGCGGCTCGCGGTCTTGGACTCGCCGGACCGGGCGCGCTCCTTGTTCACCGTCCGCGCCGCGATCTCCTTGGCGCGCCCGGTGCTCTCCCCCCGGTCCTGCGCGCTCTTCTTGATGTGCTCGTACTGGCGCTCACGCTTGGAGCTGGAACCTGCGGGCATGCTCGCTCACTCCCTTCGCAGTCCGCGACCGAGTACCCGCGTTCACCCCGTGGTCACCGCTCCAGACGAGCCACCCTCCCCTGCTCCCCCGCCGCCCAGCAGCCCAGGTCCGCCGTGCAGTCCACGGTGTCGTACGAGCCCGTGTCGACGGTCCGCCAGGTGCGGCCGCCGTCGGTGGTCAGATCGGTGCCGGTGGGGCCGACCGCGAGGGCCGCGGTGCGGCTGTGCGGGAGCCAGGCGGCTCCGGAGCGGTAGGCGGGCTGCGGAGTGGCGGCGGGCTGCCAGGTGCGGCCGCCGTCGTGGGTGAGGGCGGCGGCCTGCGGGGAGGACTGGTCGGGCCGGTAGTCGCCGCCGACCGCGAGTCCGTGGGTGCGGTCGCGGAAGGCGAGTGCGAAGACGCCCTTCGCCGGGTCGCCCGCCGGGACGGGTGTGTCGGTGGCCGTCCAGGTGAGCCCGCGGTCGGCGGAGTGCAGCACGCGCGCGCGTGCACCGCCGCCGGTGGCCAGCCAGACGTCCGAGGGGCCGGAGGCGACCAGACACTGGCCGCTCGCCGCGAAGCCCGCCTCGCCGTCCAGGGCGGCCGGCATGCCCTGGCTCGGAAGCACCTTCCAGGAGCGGCCGCCGTCGCCGGTCGACAGGATGCGGAACCTGCCGTCGACCGGGTCGCTCATGGCGAGGCCGTGGCGGCGGTCGAAGAAGGTGAGGCAGTCGTAGAAGGCCTTGGTGTCGGTGTTGCGGAAGGACTCGGTCCAGGTCGCTCCGCCGTCGTCGGTCCGGTACACGCGGGATGCCTCGCCCTCGCCGATGGCCAGCACCACGGCCCGCCGCGCGTCGAACGCCTCGATGTCCCGGAACTGCAGGTCGCCGGCGCCCGGCGGCGAGACGTTCCGCCAGCTCGCCCCGCCGTCGGTGGTGCGCAGCACGGTGCCGCCGGTTCCGGCCACCCAGGCGGTGTCCCGGCTGACGGCCGACAGCCCCCGGAAGCGCACGCCGGCCGCGCCGGTGTCCTTGAGTTCCCAGTGCGGCGCCCGGTGCTCCGGCTCCCGTGCCTGTGCGGGTACGGCGGTCAGGGCGGCCAGCGCCGCCGAGCACACCGCCCCCGCGGCCACCGTGCGAAACGTACGTCTCATTCGTCGCGTGTTCCCCATACGCCTCATGGCGGGCGAAGCTAGCCGACGCCCCGGGCCCCGTCCAGATGGCGGCGCTCGCCACAACTGCCCGTCGGGGCACGGGAAATGGACTGCGTCACTCCTGTGCATGAACGCGGTGACGCAGGTCACTCGAAATCGGTGTGCACGGATTGGCTGATTCCAGCGTCTCTAGCAGTGCCCGGCCCAATCCACCCCCGGAAGTCCGTCCAGACGTCACAAGGGAGCAAGGCGTTGTCCACCGTCATCGAACAACCCGTGGAGGCCCGCCTCGTCGCCGCCGCGCCGCGCATGCCGAGCATCCCGGCGAAGCTGCACTACGACCGCAGCGACCCGTTCGCGGTCCGTATGACCTTCCCGGCCCCGGCCACCCTGGAGGGCGTGGAGGTCTGCTGGACGTTTGCCCGCGACCTCCTCGCGGCCGGTCTGCACGAGCCCGAGGGCCACGGCGACGTGCGCGTGCGGCCGTACGGCTACGAGCGCACCGTCCTGGAGTTCCATGCCCCCGAGGGCACCGCCGTCGTGCACGTCCGGTCGCACGAGATACGCCGGTTCCTCGACGCCACGAGCGCGCTGGTGCCGGTGGGTCTGGAGCATCTCCAGCTGGATATGGACCATGACCTGGCGGAGCTGATCCGGGACGCTTGCTGAGCGCTCCGCGGGTGGGCGCGCGATGGGCCGTGTGTCGTCTGCGGGTGCGTTGCGGCTGGTCGCGCAGTTCCCCGCGCCCCTTTGGGGCGCTCATCGCGTCGGCAGTAGCCTCTTGTTCAGTTCGGTGTAGTCCAGCCCGTCCTCCTGCGCCCCGTACGTCCCCGTCTCCAGTAGCTCCCGTGTGGCGTGGTGGACCAGGGCGCGTGCTGACCGTCTCCGGGGCGGTCGGCCCCGGGGCGAGGATGCCGTCGGCGCCCGCGGCCAGGAAGGCCGTGGCCAGCTCCAGGGTGACGTCCACTCCGCCCGCGTCCCTGAGGAAGGTGTCGATCCGGGCGTTGACGAACAGCGGCACCCTTTCCCCGTCGGCGGCCTCGCGGGCGGACCCGATCCTCTCGGCCGGCTCGCCGACCGGGCGCAGCGGCCCGGCTCCGGCCTCGTACGGCGCGTCCTCGATGTTCACGCCGACCGCGACGGCGGCGAGGGCCCGGGCACGGTCCAGCCGGTCGCCGTCCGCCGGGCAGAGGCCCAGCAGAGCCCCGCGCTGGTGGCGGCCGGCAGGAATCGACATCCGCGTGAGCCGTCGGAGGCGGGGCTGCTCAGTCCCCTGTCGCCACGGCGACCGCCGTCAGGGAGGCGGTCACCGCCGTGTGCACCTCGGTGACGACCTTCCGCAGCGCGGGCGCCGCCGCCCCGCTGCGCTCGGTCAGCTCCGCCACGCGCGCGTGGTGGCGTTTGCGGTCGTTGCCCGGCACCAGGGCGGGCAGCTCCGCGGCGGCGGCGAGGGCGACGACGGCCGCGTCCCGGTCGGAGACCTCGGCGACCGGCGCCGGACCCTCCAGCACCTGCCGTGCCTCCTCGTGCAGCGCCTCCACGACGTCCGCCCGCGCCAGTACGTGCTGCACGCTCGGGAAGACCCCGAGGACACGCTTCCGCCGCGCCCGCAGATACCCGTCCGCCGTCAGTTGCTCCCGTACGGCGTCGAGGGTCACGCGGGCGTGCAGCGTCACCCAGGTCCGCCAGCGGTGCGGTCGGGACTCTCGGACCAGTTCCAGGAGCCCGTCGAGGACGGCGTCCCCGGTGAGGGAGTCCATGTCGGCGGGCGTGGCGATGCCGTCCTCGTCGACGAGCAGACCTCGCTGGGCCAGTTCGGTGAGGGCGCCGGCCCGCACCAGGTGGTGGAGGCGGGTGGCGCCGGTGACCTCGTTGGTGTGGGTGTCCCAGGCCAGCAGATAGAGCCGGGCGGGCAGTGAGAGCGGGCCGTCGGGCACGGGGACTCCTTGCTGCGGTGCGGTCGGGGATGACGTTAATCCGTTGACAGCCCTCGAAGCCGCTCCTACGGTGTACAGCGGTTCTGTTGCCGTCGATTGGAGAAGGACGTTGCTCGTCTGAGGTCTGAGACACCGTGTCACACACCTGAGGTGTGTGCGCCGCGTGCGACCTCGGCGTTCGAGCCGTCCTGACGGAGCAGGGCTTTTTCGTGCCCCAGGGCTCTCCTCTCCCGCCGTAGGTCTCCGGTGTCTCCATACGCGTTTGCCCCTGACCGCACCGAGCAACCGCGAGGCCCGTATGTCTACTTCCATCACTTGCACGTCCCTTTCGTTCACCTGGCCCGACGGCACCCCCGTCTTCGAGGGCCTCGATGCCGCCTTCGGTCCCGGCAGGACAGGGCTCGTCGGCGTCAACGGCTCGGGTAAATCAACCCTGTTGAAGCTGATCTCCGGTGAACTGGCCCCGGCCGACGGTGCAGTTCGCGTCGCGGGGGAGGTCGGCCACCTCCCGCAGAACGTCACGCTCGACACCCAGCTGAGCGTCGACGAGGTGCTCGGCATCGCCTCACAGCGGGCCGCGCTGCACGCCATCGAGGCGGGCGACGTCGCCGAGGAGCACTTCGAGACGGTCGGCGACGACTGGGACGTGGAGGAGCGCGCGCTCGCCACGCTCGGCGAACTGGGGCTCGGGCACATCGAGTTGGACCGCACCATCGGGGAGGTGTCGGGTGGCGAGTCGGTGCTGCTGCGGCTGGCGGCACTGCTGCTGCGCCGCCCGGACGTCCTGCTCCTGGACGAGCCGACAAACAACCTCGACCTGTACGCACGCAGGCGGCTGTACGCGGCCGTGGAATCCTGGTCGGGAGTGATGGTCGTGGTCAGCCACGACCGCGAGCTCCTGGAACTGGTCGACCAGATCGCCGATCTGCGCTCCGGGGCGGTCACCTGGTTCGGCGGCAACTACTCCGCCTACGAGGAGGCCCTCACCACCGAGCAGGAGGCGGCCGAGCGGATGGTGCGCGTCGCGGAGGCCGACCTCAGGAAGCAGAAGCGCGAACTGGTCGACGCCCAGGTCAAGTTGGCCCGCCGCAAGCGGTACGGGCAGAAGATGTGGGACCAGAAGCGTGAGCCGAAGATCGTCATGGGGGCGCGCAAGCGCGCGGCGCAGGAGTCCGCGGGCAAGCACCGCATCATGCACGAGGAGCGGCTCACCGAGGCGAGGGAGCGGCTCGACGAGGCGGTGGACGCCGTGCGGGACGACGACGAGATCCGCGTCGACCTGCCGTACACCGCCGTGCCGCCGGGCCGCACCGTCCTGACCCTCATGGACCTGGAACTCGCGTACGGCGCGCGCGTGGCCGGCGGGCTCGTTCTGCGCGGCCCGGAGCGGGTGGCGCTGATCGGGCGCAACGGCGCGGGCAAGACGACACTGCTGCGGACCATCGCCGGGGAGCTGGCGCCGGTGGCGGGCGAGGCGCACGCGCACGTGCCGCTGCGTTTCCTGCCGCAGCGCCTGGACGTGCTCGACGGCGAGCTGTCGGTCGCCGAGAACGTCGCCAGGTTCGCGCCGGGGGCCACCAACAACCGGATCCGGGCGCGACTCGCCCGCTTCCTGTTCCGGGGCGCCCGCGCCGACCAGAAGGCGGCCACCCTGTCCGGCGGCGAACGCTTCCGGGCGGCCCTGGCCGCGCTGATGCTGGCCGAACCCGCACCACAGCTGCTGATGCTCGACGAGCCGACCAACAACCTCGACATGGCGAGCGTGCGGCAGCTGACGTCGGCCCTGGAGTCGTACGAGGGGGCGCTGATCGTGTCCAGCCACGACCTGCCGTTCCTGGAGTCGATCGGGATCACCCGGTGGCTGCTGCTGGACGGCGAACTGCAGGAGACGACGCCGGAGGCGATCGGATAGCTCCCGATCGCGCGTCTCAGGAGGGGCACAGCCTGGCAACGAGGGTTTTGCCGTCGTGGATCGGCGCTGCATGATGGCGGACCGGGCGTCGCGTCATGGGCGCCCGGTCTGCCGTCCCGCCGATTCGGAGTCCCCTCGTGCCCAGCAAGAAGGCCCTCGTCCGCCGCCCGAGCCCCCGCCTCGCCGAAGGGCTGGTGACGCACATCGAGCGGGAGAAGGTCGACTTCGATCTCGCGGTCGAGCAGTGGGAGGCGTACGTCGAGGCGCTGCGCGAGCACGGCTGGGAGACGGTCGAGGTGGACCCGGAGGACGACTGCCCGGACTCGGTGTTCGTCGAGGACACGGTCGTCATGTACAAGAACGTCGCGCTGATCACCCGGCCCGGGGCCGAGTCCCGGCGGGAGGAGACGGCCGGCGTCGAGGAGGCCGTGGCGCGCCTGGGCTGCTCGGTGAACTGGATCTGGGAACCGGGCACCCTGGACGGCGGCGACGTGCTGAAGATCGGCGACACGATCTACGTCGGCCGGGGCGGCCGCACCAACGCGGCCGGTGTGCAGCAGCTGCGGGCCGCCTTCGAACCGCTGGGGGCGCGGGTCGTCGCCGTACCCGTGAGCAAGGTGCTGCACCTGAAGTCGGCGGTCACGGCGCTGCCCGACGGGACGGTCATCGGGAACATCCCCAAGGTGGACCGGCCCTCGCTGTTCCCGCGCTTCCTGTCGGTGCCCGAGGAGTCGGGCTCGCACGTGGTGCTGCTCGGCGGCAGCAAGCTGCTGATGTCGGCGAGCGCGCCGAAGTCGGCGGAACTGCTCGCCGATCTCGGTCACGACCCGGTCGTGGTGGACATCAGCGAGTTCGAGAAGCTGGAGGGCTGTGTGACATGTCTCTCGGTCCGACTGCGGGAGCTTTACGCCTGACGGGTGCGCCGATCACCCTTTCAGCCCTGGGACCTGCGGTCCGGGGGCTTTCAGGCATTCCTTGGAAGTCCTGGGAAACGCGTCCTGATCAGGGATCTTTACGCGGCGCTTAACCTACGTCTTCGTAACCTACGGTTTCGTAGCCTACGATCCCGTAGGTTCCGGCACCGCTCGCCGGTCTGTCCCGCTTTGTTACGCGTCCCTCTGGAGTTCCCGTGACGATCACTTCCCCGCACCTCGGCAGCCCCGCCGTCTGGACCGACGCCAAGCTGCTGTACGCACTGGAGGAAGTGGTCGAGACGGAACTCAACCGGCATCTGAAGGTCGCCAAGGACTGGATGCCGCACGAGTACGTGCCGTGGTCGGACGGCCGCAACTTCCCCGGCCTGTTCGAGGACGGCGAGGCCTGGGACAAGGAGCAGTCCAAGGTCACCGAGATCGGCCGTATCGCGCTGGTCGTGAACCTGCTCACCGAGGACAACCTGCCCAGCTACCACCACGAGATCGCCTCGCTGTTCGGCCGGGACGGCGCCTGGGGCACCTGGGTGCACCGCTGGACGGCCGAGGAGGGCCGGCACGGCATCGTGATGCGCGACTACCTGCTCGCCTCGCGCGCGGTGGACCCGGACAAGCTGGAAGCGTTCCGCATGCAGCACATGTCGGAGGGCTTCGAGTCGGACAACCGCCACTCGATGCTGCACTCGGTCGCGTACGTCGCCTTCCAGGAGCTGGCCACCCGCGTCTCGCACCGCAACACCGGCCACCAGTCGGGCGACCCGGTCTGCGACCGCATGCTGGCCCGCATCGCGACCGACGAGAACCTGCACATGGTCTTCTACCGCAACCTTCTCAAGGCGGCCTTCGAGCTCGCGCCCGACCTCACCATGCAGGCCGTACGCGACGTGATCGTCAACTTCCGGATGCCCGGTCACGGCATGCCCGGCTTCGAGCGGTTCGCCGCGCAGATGGCCATCGGCGAGGTCTACAACATGCGCATCCACCACGACGACGTGCTGCAGCCGGTCCTCCGCTTCCTGAAGATCATGGAGATCGACGGCCTGGGCCCCGAGGGGCAGCAGGCCCAGGACGAACTCGGCCTGTTCATGGGCGGGCTGGACGCGGAGGCCCTGAAGTTCGACGAGAAGCTGGCGGCACGCAAGGCGCGCATGGCGGCGCGCGCCGCAGGCTGACGGCACACCCGACCGCCGGCCATGACGCGGCCGGTACGCACGCGCGTACCGGCCGCGTCAGTGCGTCGTGCGCCTGAGCTGCAGGCGCTCCTTCTCCGACAGGCCGCCCCAGACGCCGAAGCGTTCGTCGTTCTGCAGGGCGTACTCGAGGCAGGCGGGGCGCATCTCGCACATGCCGCAGATGCGCTTCGCCTCGCGCACCGAGCTGCCCGGCTCGGGGAAGAAGAAGTCCGCCCCCGTCTGTGCGCACAGCGCCTGGGCCTGGGACTGCCAGGCGAAGTCGGCAGAGGTGATGGTGTCGATGTGCATGGACGAGATCGTGCCGCGGGCCGAAAAACGTTCGATCAACGCGTCATCAACGCCGCCCGGCGGGGCCCCCGGCCACCCTGATGGTGGCGCCCGGACGCACCGCCGCGCACGGCGGCGCGCGGAAGGCGGCGCAGAGAACGATTCCGGCAGCGATTGTCGGTGGGCGGTGCAAGACTCGGCAGTGCAGAGAACGGGACCCTTCCGAGGAGGGCGAAGATGCTCACCACCCGTTTCGTCAACGGCGCTCCCAACTGGATCGACGTCAGCACCTCCGACATCGACGGCGCCATCTCCTTCTACGGCGGCCTCTTCGGCTGGCGGTTCCAGTCGGCGGGGCCCGACGCCGGCGGATACGGCTTCTTCCAGCTGGACGGGAGGACCGCGGCGGGCGGTGTGCAGACCACGCCCGAGCAGGGCCCGCCGTCCTGGACGGTGTACTTCCAGAGCGGAAACGCCGAGGCCACCGCGAAGGCGGCGGAGCAGGCGCACGGCAGCGTGCTGATGCAGCCCATGGACGTGATGGGCGAGGGGCACATGGCGGTCCTCGCCGACAAGGCGGCCGTGCCGTTCGGCATCTGGCAGCCCGGCCGGACCAAGGGCGTGGACGTCGCGAACGAGGCCGGCGCCCTGTCCTGGGTCGAGCTCTACACCCCGGACATCGCCGCTGCCGCCTGGTTCTACCACGAGACGCTCGGCCTGGAGACGGCGGCGGCGGACTTCCCGGGCGGTACGTACACCACCGTCAACCCCGCCGGCGGCGGCGAGGACTCCATGTTCGGCGGCATCGTCCCGCTCGCCGACGACCCGTCGGAGGACCGCGCGTACTGGCTGCCGTACTTCGAGGTCGCGGACACGGACGCCACGGTCGCCAAGGCAGCGGAACTGGGCGGCGAGGTCCGCGTCCCGGCCACCGACATCGAGGGCGTGGGCCGTTTCGCCAAGCTCGCCGACCCCTACGGCGCCCGCTTCGCGGTGATCAAGAGCGCACCCCCGCAGACGTGAGGGAATGACGGCGCCGGGCGGTCCCGGCCGGACGCCGGTGGGCGCGCACGATCACCGGCGCCTGCCGGCGCCGGCAGGCTCAGAACCCGACCGAGCGTCACGACGCCGGCGCCCGGTCAGGCCAGCGGGACCGCCGCGCGCGCCTGCGCGACGGCGGCCGCCAGCTGTTGCTGTACATCCTCGGGCAGCGGCGTTCCCTGAACGGTGCCGACCAGGTCCTGGGCCAGACGGTGCAGCTTGGTGTTGGTGTTCTGGGAGGCCGTGACGAGCACGGTCCACGCCACCTCGGGGCTCAGGTTGAAGGAGGCCATCAGGATTCCGCGGGCCAGGTCTATGGAAGGCCGGGTCTGCATCGCCCGTCGCAGCTCGGCGACCTCCTTGCGCAGCTCGTGATCGACCGCCTCCGGCGCCTTCGGGCTGTCACCGACGGCATCGGGCTCTGCGCTCCCGGCAGCGGAGCCTGGGTGCACGAACAACTCCCGGGCGCCGGTCAGCTCCAGGAGCCGGTCGACCGGAGGGCCGCTGACGCCGATGATGACCGTCTTGCCCTGGTCGAGCGCCTTTCGCCGCAGACCCAGTAGGAGGTTGAGACCGGAGCAGTCGCAGAACCCGACCGCGCTCAGGTCCAGATCGATACCGCTCGCCGAGTTGTCCAGCGCCTCGTCCAGGCCGCGTTCGAGTGGTCGGCCGCCGTGGTCGAGTTCACCGCACACCCGGACGTTCATGCGATCGCCGTCCGGTACCACGTCGATCGTCACCAGGCATGGCTGCGCAGAGTGCGCAGGCTCCGGCATGGCCTCTCTCCCTCGTGTGTTCACCTGTCTCCGCTCCCAAGGTTCCCCCCTCCATCCGCACACGTCAAGAAATACATGAAATCCAGTGCGTGCTTTTGAATGCGTGAATGTCGTATCGCTACAGTTGGAACATGGATGGAGTGCCCGAGCCACACACCGGATGGACGTTCGTCACCAATCACGCGCGCGTACTGGCGGCCATCGCTGACAACCACAGCGCCCGGATCCGCGATATCGCCGCGCACTGCCGCCTCACCGAACGCGCCGTCCAGAAGATCATTTCCGACCTCGAACAGGCGGGGTATCTCTCCCACACCAGGGAGGGACGCACCAACACCTACCGGATAGATCCCAGTAAGATCCTGCGACATCCCGCCGAGGCGGGACTGACGGTGGCGTCACTGCTCTCCCTGCTCGTGCAGGCCGAGACCGCCCGCTCCACCGCCTCCGCATCCGCCTCCGACGACGGCACACGGCCCCACGCCGCGACCTGACGACAGCACCGCCCGACTGAGCGGTCCCGGTGCAGTCCGGCGCGGTACCCGCCCCCCTGAGGGGCGCGGCGAACTGCGCGACCGGCCCCCTCGGCCCGTGCGCGGCGAAGGCTCATGTCGATACGGCTCAGGCCGAGGCGCGTCGCACCAGTGTCGTCGGCAGGACCACGCTGGACGGTGCACCCCCGACGCCCTGGTCGGTGCTGCGGGGACCGAGGCGGCGCAGCAGCAGCCGGGCCATCAGCCGCCCCATCTCCTCGATGTCCTGACGGACCGTCGTCAGCTGCGGATCGGCCTGCTCGGCCACGGGCAGCATGTCGTCGAAGCCGATCACGGCGACATCGTCGGGCACCCGCCGCCCACGCTCACGCAGCACGCGCAGCGCGCCCACCGCGGAGAGGTCGTTGGCGGCGAACACGGCGTCCAGATCGGGGCGGCGGTCGAGGAGTTCCCGCATCGCCCGCTCACCGCCCGCCGGGGTGAAGTCGCTCTCGACGATGAGCCGGGGGTCGGCATCGACCATGACGTCCCGGAAGCCGTCGAGCCGGTCCGCCGCGGATGTCTGGTCGAGGGGCCCGGTGATGTGCGCGATCCGGGTGCGGCCGAGCCCCGCGAGATGGCGTACGGCCTCGCGGGCGCCGCCCCGGTTGTCGCTGTCGACGTACACCACGCCGCTTCGGCCGTCGCTCCAGCCGGGCCGCCCGCCGAACACCGTCGGCACACCCGCGTGCTGGATCAGGCCGGGCAGCGGGTCGTCGAGGTGCAGGGAGAAGACGAGCGCGCCGTCGACATGGCCCCCGGCGAGATAGCGGCCGACGCGGGCGTGGTCGCCGCGGCCCTCGGTGAGCAGCAGCACGAGCTGGTTGTCATGGGCCGTCAACTCCTTGCTGATGCCCCTCAGTTGCAGCGCGAAGAAGGGGTCGGCGAAGACACGGGTCTCCGGACTCGGCGATGACCACGGCCACGGCGTCGTGCCGCCTGGTCACCAGGGAGCGGGCGGCCTGGTTGGGCACGTATCCGAGTTCCTCCACCGCCCGCCGGACCCGTGCGACGAGGGTTCCCTGACCCCGTCCCCGCCGTTGACCACCCGCGAGACGGTGGCCCGGGACACGCCCGCCCGGGCGGCCACGGCCTCCAGCGTGGGGCGCGGCGCTGTGTCGGTCACTTCGGCTCCTGCTGCTGCTCGGCGGTTGCCGATCAGGATAGCTCCGGGGCGGACGGAGCTGTGAGAGCGCTCTCGGATCTTCGAAATCCGCGGTGCCGAGCTCTGGCACACGGCCCCGAGCGAACGGCCACGCCTCAGCCGGGGGAGCCTCCATCCGAAACGTCCGGCGGTGGCCCCTTCTTCGCCCTGCTCGGCTGCACCCGCTTCGGCTCCCCCGGCATCTTCGGATACTCCGGCGGATACGGCAGATCGCCCAGCCCGTGGTCGCGCTCGTCCCTTCGTGCGAGTTCCAGCAGGGGCTCCAGCGAGAAGCGGTGGTCGTCCATGTCCGCGTGCACGTCGCCGAGTTCGGCGAAGCGCGCGGGCATGGTCGCGATGTCGAAGTCCCGGGGGTGGGCGACCCCGACCTCGTCCCAGGCCAGGGGCGCCGAGACCGGGGCGTGCGGGCGTGGCCGTACGGAGTAGGCGGAGGCGATGGTGCGGTCCCTGGCGGTCTGGTTGTAGTCGACGAAGATGCGCTCGCCCCGCTCCTCCTTCCACCACTTGATGGTCACGTGGTCCGGCATCCGGCGCTCCAGCTCCCGGCCCACGGCGATGGCCGCGCGCCGGACCTGAGTGAAGGTCCAGCGCGGCTCGATCGGCACGAAGACGTGCAGGCCGCGGCCGCCGGAGGTCTTGGGGAAGCCTCGCAGGCCGCCGAACTCGTCGAGGACGGCCCGCAGTTCGTGGGCGGCTCGCACGGCGTCGTCGAAGTCGGTGCCGGGCTGCGGGTCGAGGTCGACGCGGAGTTCGTCGGGGCGGTCGACGTCGTCGCGGCGCACCGGCCAGGGGTGGAAGGTGAGCGTGCCGTACTGGGCGGCCCACAGGACGGCGGCCTCCTCGGTGGGGCACATCTCGTCGGCGCTGCGGCCGCTGGGGAAGGTGATGTGGGCGGTCGGGATCCAGTCGGGCATGTTCTTCGGCGCCCGCTTCTGGAAGAAGTTCTCGCCGGTCACGCCCTCCGGATAGCGCTCCAGGGTGGTGGGGCGGTCGCGCAGGGCGCGGAGGATGCCGGGGCCGACCGCGATGTAGTACCGGGCGAGGTCCAGCTTGGTGAAACCGCGCTCCGGGAAGAAGATCTTGTCCGGGCTGGACAGGCGGACGGTGCGGCCGCCCGCTTCCAGTTCCACCGCTTCGCCCATGCGGCCACGGTAGGCGCACCCCATGAACCTCGCATACCGGGCGGCAAGCGGCGTATGCGAGCAGAATCGGATCCATGGATCTGCCGGTGATGCCGCCCGTGAAGCCGATGCTCGCCAAGTCGGTGGCGAGGATTCCGCCGGACATGCACTACGAGGCGAAATGGGACGGCTTCCGGGCGATCGTGTTCCGCGACGGCGCCGAGGTCGAGCTCGGCAGCCGTACAGGCAAGCCGCTGACCAGGTATTTTCCCGAGCTGGTGACCGCACTGAAGGAGCGGGTGCCCGAGCGGTGCGTACTGGACGGTGAGATCGTCATCGCACGGGAGGGGCGGCTCGACTTCGACGCGCTCACCGAACGCATCCACCCCGCGGACTCCCGGGTCCGGATGCTGGCCGAGAAGACCCCTGCGTCGTTCGTGGCCTTCGACCTGCTGGCCCTGGCCGACGAGCCGCTGCTCGACGTGCAGCTGACCGACCGGCGGGCGCTGCTGGAGCGTGCGCTGGCCGAGGTCACCGCGCCGGTCCACCTCGCTCCGGCCACGACCGACATCGACGTGGCGCAGAGCTGGTTCGAGCAGTACGAGGGGGCGGGCCTGGACGGCGTCATCGCCAAGCCGCTCACGCTGCGCTACCGCCAGGACGAGCGGGCCATGTACAAGATCAAGCACGAGCGCACGGCGGACGTCGTCGTCGCGGGCTACCGCTTCCACAAGAGCGGCCCGATCGTGGGTTCACTGCTGCTCGGCCTCTACGACGACCGGGGCGCCCTGCAGCACGTCGGCGTGTCGGCGGCGTTCCCGATGAAGCAGCGCGCGGAACTGGTAGAGGAGCTGGAACCGCTGCGCATGCCGGACTCGGCGGGCCACCCCTGGGCTGCCTGGTCCGACGAGGCGGCGCACGAGACGGCCCGGCTGCCGGGCGCGCCGAGCCGCTGGTCGGGCAAGAAGGACCTGTCCTGGGTGCCGCTGAGACCGGAGCGGGTGGCCGAGGTGGCGTACGACCACATGGAGAACGGGGCGCGCTTCCGGCACACGGCCCGCTTCCGCCGCTGGCGCCCGGACCGGACCCCGGAGAGCTGCACGTACGCGCAGCTGGAGGAGCCCGTGCGCTACGACCTGGGCGAGATCCTCGGCTGACTCAATTGCTCCTCAACGGCTGAACGGCTCAACGGCTCAACGGCTCAACGGCTCAACGGCTCAACGGCTCAACGGCTCAACGGGCAGCTTCCCTGAGTCGTGGTGTGGGCGAGCCTCGGCACGGCCGGCGTGTTCGAGGCGTTGACGCTGTTGGCGACCCAGGACAAGGCGGTCAGGGCGGCCAGCCCCTGGCAGGACGACCCGTATGACGCGGTGGTGTCACTGGCCCAGTTCACGGTGCCCATGCTCGCCTTGGTGATCGCGTTGCGGCTGCTCGCCTGGCGGGCGCCGGGTGGTGCGGACCGGGCACGGCAGACGGTGCGAGCGGCGGGGGCGATGACCACGCTGATCGGGCTCACGGTGGTGTCCGAGTGGGCCGCGGTCATCGCCAGGACGCCGGCCGTGGTGGCGGGAAGGTGGCCATCAGTGCTCGTCAGCGGGCTGGTCGCCTGCTCGATACTCACCGCGGTATCAGCGGTGCTGCTCGTGCGATGGCGCCGTGGGCGGGGCCCCTCCGGCAGGTGGCGGTACGACTGGCTCGGCGACGCCGTCTTCGTCTGCCGGCGGATTCCCGTACTGCGGCGCTGGGCCGGTCCGGATGCCGCAGTAGGGGTACGCCGCCGCGCGATGACCGTGTTCGTCACGCTGAGCATGCTGGCTGCCGTGGCCGTCACCGCCGCACAGGCCGTCGGCGAGCGCTGGACGGATCCGCTGCTCATCGTCTGGTTTCTGATCGTCGTGGCGACCTCCGATCTCGCGTTCTGCGTGATCAGCAACGCGGTCGCAGGGTTCATCGCCCGGCCGCCGCGCACCCGGCGCCGCCGCATCGCCGAGGCATCGGTGGTAGCCGGGTGCATCGCGATCAGTGTGGCGACGGCGTTCCGTGACGCGTTGTGGCACGTGTTCGGGACGGGACTGCTGACGTCCGTTCCGGCCGTGGCCGCTCTCACGCTCGGAGCTGGTCTGGCCACGTCCGTGGGCACGGCCATGCTCCTGCTCGCGTGCTTCCCGCGCGACTCCTCCTGACCGGGCCGCCGCCCCGCCGGGGCGGCGCCATCCCCTTGCGACGTCCGGGTGTACACCGGTGAAAGGCGTGACGATGGAACCGTCCACAGAGCACGAACAGGCAGTACCGATGATCTGCGCCAGTGAGCTGTCCAAACGGGACGGACGCAGACAGGCCGTCAGCGGGCTCGGCTTCACCGTGGGAGCCGGCCAGATCTGCGCGCTGCTCGGCCCGAACGGAGCGGGCGAGACCGCACTTGCCACCGCCCTCACCCTGGCCGGACTACCAGCGGCAGTCGCCTTCTCCGCAGTGCTGCTCCACCGCCTGCTCACCTTCTGGCTTCCGGTACTTCCCGGCTGGGCCGCCTTCACCTGTCTGATGCGCAAACGGCTGCTATAGGGACGTCACAGTGAAGTGCCGGCGAACATCGCCGTCACGTGTCCTTGGCGCCGTGCGCCGGGCCCGAGGTCGTACCGATGTGGTCTGGGGAAACGCAACGGCTCAGGGCTGCATCAGCACCTTGACCGCGCCGTCCTGCTTGCGCTGGAACATCTCGTACGCGTGCGGAGCGTCGGTGAGCGGCAGCCGGTGGGTGGCGAAGTCGTCGACCCCGAGCGGGTCCTCGTCCGTCAGGTACGGGAGGATCTCGTCGCTCCAGCGGCGCACGTTGGCCTGGCCCATGCGGATCTGGATCTGCTTGTCGAACATGGTGAGCAGGGGCATCGGATCGGCCGTGCCACCGTAGACGCCGACGAGGGACAGCGTGCCGCCGCGGCGGACCAGTTCGATGGCGGTGTGCAGGGCGGCGAGGCGGTCGATGCTGAAGCGTTCGGCGAGCGGGCCGGCCAGCTTGCGGGGCAGCAGGGCCGAGGCCTGCTGAGCCAGCCGTGCGGCCGCGCTGCCGTGGGCCTCGGTGCCGACGGCATCGATCACGGCGTCGGGGCCGCGGCCGTCGGTCCGGTCGCGGATCGCGGTGACCAGCTCCTTCTCGTTGTCGAAGCTCCTCAGGTCGAACGTCTCCACGCCCCGCGCGTGTGCCCGGCGCAGCCGGTCGCCGACCAGGTCCACCCCGAACACCCGCTCCGCGCCGCGCACTTGGGCGACCCGACAGGCCATGTCCCCGATCGGCCCGAGACCGAGCACGGCCACGCTGCCGCCCTCCGGGATCCCCGCGTACTCGACCGCCTGCCAGGCGGTGGGCAGCACGTCGGAGAGATAGACGAAGCGGTCGTCGGGCGGCCCCTCCGGGACCTTGATCGGCCCGTACTGAGCCTGCGGCACCCGCAGATACTCGGCCTGGGCGCCCGGCACCGCGCCGTACAGGCGGGTGTAGCCGAACAGGGCGGCGCCCATGCCCTCGCCGGTCACCTGTGTGGTCTCGCACTGCGTGGGCAGCCCCGTGAGGCACATCCAGCAGTCGCCGCAGGCGATCTGGAACGGCACCACCACCCGGTCGCCCGCCGCCAGGTCGGGCACCCCGGCCCCGACCTCCTCGACGATGCCCATCGGTTCGTGTCCGAGGATGTCGCCCGGTGTCATGAACGGTGTGAGCACCTCGTACAGATGCAGATCGGAGCCGCACAGCCCCGTCGAGGTGATGCGGATGACGGCGTCCGTCGGCTCCTGGATCCTCGGATCGGGCATGTCCTCCACCCGTACGTCCCGCTTCCCCTGCCAGGTCACAGCCTTCATCGCGTGGCGCTCCCTCCGTCGCATCGGTGTGTCTGCTCCCGCGGTGCCGCCCGGGTACCCGCCCCGCCGCCTCCCGAAGCGGGATCGGGGACGAGGCCGGAAACCGGCCCCGGAGCGGGGTCAGGGCCAATGGGCGTATCGCACGCGCACAATCAGGACCAAACGGGTATGGCCATCTATGAACGTATAAGCGCACAATCACTGAAACGGGATGTGGTGGCCACGGTGAGCACGGGACGGTTGGCGCGTCCGCGACGCGCCTCGATGACAGTGGCGCTGCTGGCCGCCGCGGCAACGGCCGCGCTGGCGGCAGGCTGCACGGATCAGCACGGCCCGACGCAGGACGGACGCGGCCGGGTGCAGACGCCGGCCCCCAAACAACCGAAGCAGGTGGCCCGTGGCGCCCCCGTACTCGCCGTGAAGATCGACAACGCGCCCGAGGCCCGGCCCCAGACAGGGCTCGAATCGGCGGACATCGTGTACGCGGAACAGGTCGAGGGCGGCCTGAGCCGCCTGATGGCGGTGTACGCGAGCACGTTGCCGAAGGTCGTCGGGCCGGTGCGCAGCGCCCGCGAGTCGGACCTGGAGCTGCTGCGCCAGTTCCACCGTCCGACGCTCGCCTTCTCCGGTGCGCAGCACAAGCTGCTGCCGCTCATCAACAGCGCGCCCCTGCAGGCGGAGCCGCCCGAAAAGGCGTCCGGCGCCTACTTCCGCGGCACCGGCACACCCGCACCGCACAACCTCTTCCTGCACCCCGCCCGCCTGATGCCGTCGCCACCGGGCGCGAAGGCCCTGACGACCGGTTTCCGCTACGGCGCCGCACCCTCCGGCGGCAGACCCGAGAACACGCGCACCATCCGCTACCCCGCCGCCGGCTTCACCTTCACCTGGTCCCCGGGCCTGCACCGCTACCTGGTCGCGATGGACGGGAAACCCACGACGGCGGCCGGTGGAAAGCGGGTGGCGCCGGCGACGGTCGTCGTGCAGTACGTGAAGGTGCGCCAGTCCGCCTTCCACGACCGGCTCGGCAGCAACACCCCATACACCGAGACGGTCGGTTCCGGGAAGGCGCTGGTCCTGCGTGACGGACGGCTCTACGACGTCCACTGGCAGCGCGTGAAGGCCACCGACGGCACGCGGTTCACGACGAAGGACGGCAAGCCGGTCGACTTCGCGAAGGGCCAGGTGTGGGTCGTCCTGACCAGGGCCACGCGATAGGTCCGGCGCGCTCAGCCCTGCGCCACGAGGGGTTCCGCCGGGTTGCGGAGCCCCTCGGCCGCATCGGCGACCCGCCGGATGAGATCGAAGAACACCGACTGTTCCTCGGCGGACAGCGGCGCCAGGAACACCTGGTTCATCCGCGCCGTGCGCACGGTCAGCTTGCGGTGCGTGCGCACACCGTCGTCGGTCAGGCGCAGCAGGAAACGGCGGCCGTCCTGCGGATCACGCACCTTGTCGAGCAGCCCGCGGCGCCCCAGGCGGCTGATCACCTCGGCGATCGTCGACCGGTCCAGCCCCACCCGCTCCCCCACCGTGCGCTGGTCCAGGCCCGGCTCGGCGACGAGCGCGTTGAGGACCGCGAACTGCGGCGAGGTGATCTCCTCCGAGACCATCGTGTTCCACAGCAGGTAGTGGGCCTGCTGCAGCCGCCGGGCCAGGTGCCCGGGGTGGGTGGTGAGATCCACCGCGGCCATGTGCGCTCCCGAGGTCGAAATCGTTGGTGCACTGAACGATACCCGGACCTTCTGTCCACTGTCTGTAGTTGTGCATACGCTGCTGACCTTGCACTTCCCCTGGGTCTTGACGCTGCCGCGCGACAGTGGCAGCGTGAAGGAAACTTCACGGAAATAGTCAGTGCCCTGATTAATTCGGGACCGGGCGCTCGGACGGGATGGGGCTTCACGGATGGACAAGGTGGTCGCCACGGCCGGGGAGGCGGTGGCCGATGTGCCGGAGGGCGCGTCGCTGGCGGTCGGCGGGTTCGGGCTCAGTGGTGTGCCGAACGTGCTGATCGGGGCGTTGTACGAGCGGGGGGTGGGCGGCCTGTCGGTGGTGTCCAACAACTGCGGTGCGATGGAGTCGGGGCTGGCGGTACTGCTGGCGGCGGGTCGGATCGCGCGGGTGACCGGGTCGTACATCGGGGCGAACAAGGAGTTCGCGCGGCAGTATCTGGCCGGGGAGCTGGAGGTGGAGCTGATTCCGCAGGGCACGCTGGCGGAGCGGCTGCGGGCGGGCGGAGCCGGGATCCCGGCGTTCTTCACGCCGGCCGGGGTGGGCACGCAGGTCGCGGACGGCGGGCTGCCCTGGCGCTACGACGGCTCCGGTGGGGTGGCGCTGGCGTCGCCGCCGAAGGAGGTGCGCGAGTTCGACGGCACGGAGTACGTGCTGGAGCGGGGCATCCGCACCGACTTCGCGCTGGTGCGGGCGGCGAAGGGCGACCGGCACGGGAACCTGGTGTTCAACAAGTCCACCCGCAACTTCAACCCCCTCGCCGCGATGGCCGGGCGGGTGACGATCGCCGAGGTCGAGGAACTCGTCGAGCCCGGCGAGATCGACCCGGACGCGGTGCACCTGCCGGGCATCTTCGTGCAGCGCGTCGTCGCACTGAGCCCGGAGCAGGCCGCGGACAAGAAGATCGAGCAGCGGACGGTGAGCAGCTGATGGCCTGGAGTCGTGAGCAGATGGCCGCGCGGGCGGCGCGTGAGCTTCAGGACGGGCAGTACGTGAATCTCGGCATCGGGCTGCCGACGCTGATCCCGAACTATCTTCCGGCGGGGGTGGAGGTGGTCCTGGAGTCGGAGAACGGCATCCTGGGCACCGGTCCCTACCCGGCCGAGGACGCCGTCGACCCGGACCTGATCAACGCCGGCAAGGAGACCGTCACGGTCCTGCCCGGGGCGTCCTTCTTCGACTCGGCGTTGTCGTTCTCGATGATCCGGGGCGGGCACATCGACGTCGCGGTGCTGGGTGCGATGCAGGTCTCCGCCGCGGGGGATCTGGCGAACTGGGCGATTCCCGGGAAGCTGATCACGGGGATCGGCGGGGCGATGGACCTGGTGCACGGGGCCCGCACGGTCATCGTCGTCATGACGCACACGGCCAAGGACGGCTCTCCGAAGATCCTTGAGGAGTGTGCGCTGCCGCTGACCGGCAGGGCATGTGTGAACCGGGTCATCACCGACCTGGCTGTCCTGGACGTCACCGAGGAGGGCCTGGTGCTGGTGGAGACCGCGCCGGGTGTGACGACCGAGGAGATCGTGGCGAAGACGGCCGCCAAGGTACGCATCCCGGAGGAGATCCAGTCATGAAGGACGTGTACATCGTCGACGCGGTGCGCACCCCGATCGGCCGCTACAACGGCGCTCTCGCTGCGGTACGCCCGGACGACCTGGCCGCCCACGCCATCCGTGAACTCCTGGCCCGGACACCGCAGTTGGACCCCTCCCGGATCGAGGACGTCTACGTCGGCAACGCGAACGGGGCGGGCGAGGAGAACCGCAACGTCGCCCGCATGGCCGCCCTGCTCGCGGGGCTGCCGACCTCCGTGCCCGGGGTGACCGTCAACCGGCTGTGCGCGTCGGGGTTGGAGGCGGTCGTCCAGGCCGGCCGCGCGATCGCCGTCGGCGACGCCTCGATCGCCGTAGCGGGTGGCGTCGAGTCGATGACGAGGGCGCCGTACGTCCTGCCCAAGAACGACAGGCCGTTCCCCGCCGCCCACACCGAGCTGTACTCCACCACGCTGGGCTGGCGCATGGTCAACCCGCGGATGGACCCGCAGTGGACCATCCCGCTCGGTGAGTCCGCGGAACTGATCGCCGACAAGCACAAGATCACCCGCGAGCAGCAGGACGAGTTCGCCCTCGCCTCCCATCAAAAGGCCGCCACAGCGCAGCAACAGGGCTTGTTCGAGGCCGAGTTGGCGCCGGTGCCGGTCCCGCAGCGCAAGGGCGACCCGGTCGTCATCGCCGCCGACGAGTGCGTACGGCCGGACGCCTCCCTCGCGGCGATGGCCAGGCTGAAGCCGTCCTTCCGCACGGACGACGGCACGGTCACCGCGGGCAACGCCTCGCCGCTCAACGACGGCGCCGCCGCGCTGCTGCTGGTGGACGAGGAGGGCCTCAAAGCGGTCGGCCGCGAACCCCTGGCCCGCATCTCCGCGACCGGCGTGAACGCCCTCGACCCGCACTACTTCGGCCTCGCCCCGGTCGAGGCCGTCAACCGGGCCCTGACCAAGGCGGGCAGGACCTTCGCCGACCTGTCCGTGCTGGAGCTGAACGAGGCCTTCGCCGCCCAGGTGCTGGGCTGCGTCGCCGAGTGGCCCGAGTTCGACCCCGCGATCCTCAACCCGCGGGGCGGCGCCATCGCCCTGGGCCACCCCCTCGGCGCCTCCGGTGCCCGCCTCGCCGGCACCGTCGCCCACCAACTCGCGGCCCGCGGGTCCGGCACGGGCGTCGCCACCCTCTGCATCGGCGTCGGCCAGGGCCTCGCCCTCGTCCTCGAACGCTGAACGCGCAGCCCCGCGCCCCTCACGGGGCGCGGCAAGCGCCCGACTTCGACGAGACCGCCAGAAACCCCGGGAACGCCATGACTCTCACCCAGCAAGACATCGACCAGGAGATCGCTGCCGAGCACGCCGCGTACGAGAAGCGGATCGCCGACGGAGCGCCCGTCGAGCACCAGCCGCGCCGCGACTACGCACCGTACCGCTCCTCCGTCCTGCGTCACCCCAAGCAGCCGCCGATCACCATCGACGTGACGAAGGACCCGGAGCTGGTGGAGCTGCACTCCCCCGCCTTCGGCGAGCGCGACATCACCGAGATCGACAACGACCTCACCAAGCAGCACACCGGCGAGCCGATCGGTGAGCGCATCACCGTCTCCGGCCGGCTGCTGGACCGGGACGGACGCCCGATCCGCGGTCAGCTGGTCGAGGTCTGGCAGGCCAACTCGGCGGGCCGCTACGCCCACCAGCGCGAACAGCACGACGCCCCGCTGGACCCGAACTTCACCGGCGTCGGCCGCACACTGACCGACGACGACGGGCATTACCACTTCACCACCGTGCAGCCGGGCCCGTACCCGTGGCGTCAGCATCTCAACGCCTGGCGGCCGGCGCACATCCACTTCTCGCTCTTCGGCACGGCGTTCACGCAGCGGCTCGTGACGCAGATGTACTTCCCGAGCGACCCGCTGTTCCCGTACGACCCGATCATCCAGTCGGTGACGGACGACGCGGCCCGGCAGCGGCTGGTCGCCACGTACGACCACAACCTGTCCGTGCCGGAGTTCTCGATGGGCTACCACTGGGACATCGTGCTCGACGGGCCGCACGCCACCTGGATCGAAGAAGGGCGCTGAGCTGCCATGACGAAGATCGACACAAGCCGCCCGGAGACCGTGCTCCCGACCCCGTCGCACACGGTCGGCCCCTTCTACGGCCACGCCCTGCCCTTCCCCGGCGGCGGCGACATCGCGCCGGTCGGCCACCCGGACACGATCACCGTCCAGGGATATGTGTACGACGGCGAGGGCAACCCGCTGCCGGACGCCTTCGTGGAGCTGTGGGGCGCCGACCCCGACGGCAACATCCCGCAGGTGGACGGTTCGATCCGGCGCGACCCGTCGAGCGGCGGCTATCTGGGCCGCAACGGTGTGGAGTTCACCGGCTGGGGGCGCATCCAGACGGACGCCAACGGCCACTGGTACGCGCGGACGCTGCGGCCCGGCGCGCGCGGGCGGAGTGCGCCGTACCTCAGCGTGTGCGTGTTCGCGCGCGGGCTGCTGGTGCACCTGTTCACCCGGATCTATCTGCCGGGTGACGAGGCGGCGCTCGCCGCGGATCCGGTGCTGTCCCAGGTGCCGGAGGCGCGACGCGGCACGCTGATCGCGAAGGACGACGGCAAGGGCACATACCGTTTCGACATCCGCCTTCAGGGCGAAGGCGAGACGGTCTTCCTGGAGTTCCAGTGACTTCTGTCGGTGCCGACGACACCGGCCTGCTCGCCCCCGGGTGGGCAGACTCCCCCGCCGCCTCAGCGACCGGCGACGCGGCCTTTCTGCAGGCTCTGCTCGACGCGGAGGCCGCCCTCACCCGGGCCCAGGCCGCCCTCGGCCTCGCTCCGGCCGAAGCGGCGGCCGCGGTGACCGAGGCGGCCGACGCCACCCGTTTCGACGTACGTTCCCTCGCCGGGCGCGCCCGCGGCGGCGGCAACCCGGTCATCCCCCTGGTCGCCGACCTGACGAAGGCGGTCGGCGAGGAGTACGGGCCCTACGTCCACCGGGGCGCGACCAGCCAGGACATCATGGACACGGCGACGATGCTGGTCGCCGTGCGCACCCTGGACCTCGTCCTCGCCGACCTGGGCCGCACCGAACGGGCGCTCGCCAGGCTGGCATCGGACCATCGTGACACCGCGATGCCCGGACGGACGCTCACGCAGCACGCCGTACCGACTACCTTCGGGCTGAAGGCGGCCGGCTGGCGCTCGCTCGTCCTCGACGCACGGGACCGGATCAGCGCCGTACGCGACTCGCTGCCCGCCCAACTCGGCGGCGCGGCAGGGACGTTGGCGGCCTTCACCGTGTACGGCGCCCAGGACACGCAGGCCCTGACGGCGGCCTACGCCCGCGAAATCGCGCTCCGCGAACCGCTCCTGCCCTGGCACACCCTGCGCACGCCGATCGCCGATCTCGCCGGATGCCTGGCCTTCGCGGCCGGGGCGCTGGGCAAGGCGGCCGCGGACGTGCTGGTCCTCGGCCGTACGGAGATCGCCGAGGTCACGGAGGGCAGTGGCGGCGGCTCTTCGGCCATGCCGCACAAGGCGAACCCCATGCGGTCCACGCTGATCGCGGCCGCGGCCCGGCGGGCTCCGCAGCTCGCGGCCACGCTGTACGGATCACTGGCCGCCGAGGACGAGCGCCCGGCCGGGGCCTGGCACGCCGAGTGGGAGCCGCTCCGGGATCTGCTGCGGGTGGTCGGCGGTGCCGCCCGCGACGCCGCCGAACTGGCCGAAGGACTGCGGGTCGACGCGGACACCATGCGGGAACACCTGGGCCTCACCCACGGGTTGATCGTCTCCGAGCGGCTGTCCGCGGAGCTGGCCCCCGTGCTCGGCCGCGCCCGCGCCAAGGCCCTGCTCACGGATCTCGCCCGGCGCACCCACACCGAGGGCCGCCCGCTGGCCGAACTACTCGCCGACGAGCCCGAGTTGAAGGACGTCAACGTCCACGAACTCGCCGATCCCGCCCGTTACACCGGCTCCGCCGGAGTCCTCACCGACCGTTCCCTGGAGCGACGTTGACCGAGAAACTCCTCAACCACCGTACCGAGGGGCCCGCTTCCGCTCCCCCGCTGCTGCTCGGGCCCTCGCTCGGGACGTCGTACGCACTGTGGGACAAGGTGGCACCCGAGCTGTCCATCACCCACCGGGTCGTCCGCTGGGACCTGCCGGGGCACGGCGGGTCCGCGCCCGGCCTGATCGGTCCCGGCGCGACCGTCGGTGACCTCGCCGACCTGGTGCTCGCGCTCGCCGACTCGCTGGGCGTCGAGCGGTTCGCGTACGCGGGCGTGTCGCTCGGCGGGGCTGTCGGTCTGCACCTCGCTCTGCACCACCCGGAACGGGTGTCGTCGCTGGCCGTGATCTGCTCGTCGGCGCACTTCGACGGGGCGAAGCCGTGGGAGGAGCGGGCCGAGCTGGTGCGGCGCGAGGGGCTGGGCTCCCTGGTGGCGAGTGCCGACGCCCGCTGGTTCACGCCCGGCTTCACCGTGCCGGAGCTGGTGCGGGACCAGGCGGAAGCCGACCCCGAGGCGTACGCCGCCTGCTGTGACGCACTGGCCGCCTTCGACCTGCGCGACCGGCTCCCGGAGATCTCCGTGCGCACACTGCTGATCGCCGGGCGCGAGGACAGGGCCACTCCGCCACCGCATCTGCGGGAGATCGCGGACGCCGTGGCGGGTTCCGCGCTCGTCGAGCTTCCGCACGCCGCACATCTGGCGCCCGCACAGTGCCCGGAGGCCGTGCTGACAGCCCTGCGTACGCACCTCGGCGGGGGTGCCAAGCGCGGGATGGAGGTACGGCGGGAGGTGCTCGGCAACTCGCACGTGGACCGGGCGCAGGCCCGGCAGACGCCCTTCACCGCCCGCTTCCAGGACTTCATCTCGCGCTATGCCTGGGGCGAGATCTGGACCGACCCGACGCTCAGCCGCCGCGAACGCAGCATGATCACGCTGACGGCTCTGGTCGCCCACGGGCACTACGACGAGTTGGCCATGCATGTGCGGGCGGCCCGGCGCAACGGGCTCACCCCCGAGGAGATCGGCGCCGTACTGCTGCAGACGGCCGTGTACTGCGGGGTCCCGGCGGCGAACTCGGCGTTCGCGGCGGCCCAGCGGGTACTGGCGGAGGAGGACGCGGTCTGAGGGTGACCCTGCTGGTCGTAGCTTCAGCAGCACCTCGCACATGCCTCCCTCGCGTGCCTACGGTGGAGGCATGTCCACCATTCTGATCACCGGCGCCACCTCCGGCCTCGGCCGCTACGTCGCCTTCGAGCTGGTCCGCTCCGGACACGTCGTCCTCGCTCACGGCCGCGATCCCGGCCGTACGGAGCAGCTGGTCGAGGAGCTGCGCACCGAGGGCGACGCGGAAGGCTTCGTCGCCGACCTCGCCTCACTGGCGCAGGTGCGCGAGCTGGGCGGTCACGTCGCCGACGCCCACCCCGACCTCGATGTCCTGGTCAACAACGCGGGCGTCGGAGCGGGCGCTCCCGGCGCCGGACGCGAACTGAGCGCCGACGGCCACGAACTGCGCCTGGCCGTGAACTACTTGGCACCGGTCGTGCTCACCCGCGCCCTGCTCCCGGTGCTGCGCGCGAACACGCCTTCCCGGATCGTCAACGTCGGCTCGGTCGGCCAGGACGCCCTCGACTTCGACGACATCGAGTTCAGGCGCCGGTACGACGGCTTCGCTGCCTACCGCCGCGCCAAGTTCGCCCTCGCGGCCCACACCTTCACCCTGGCCGAGGAGCTGGCGGACACCGGAGTCGCGGTCAACGTCCTGCACCCGGCCACCTTCATGGACACAGCCATGGTCCACGAGGGCGGAGTCACGCCGTGGAACACGGTCGCGGACGGAGCACCGGGCGTACTGGCTCTGGCCACTCAGGACCTGGGCTCAGGCCGCTACTTCGACGGCACGAACCCGTCAAGGGCACACGCGGAAACGTACGACCGCGAGGTCCAGAAACACCTGTCGACGGTCACCGACCAACTCCTGGCGCTGTAAGCGCCTGTAGGGGCGCGGGGCCGTGTCGATATGCGGCTCGGCCGCGTGGGTGTGATCAACCACAACCAACCCGCAGACGCCGAACCACCTCGCGCCCCGAGCTCTTGAGCACACCCCGCGGCCGATGCTTCAGCGCACCCCGAGGCCCCCCTCCAACACCTCCTGAGCCTGCGCCACCAACCCGTCCGCCCCACAGGAACGAGCCAGCGCCAACCCCCGGTTCAGCTCAGCGACAGACCGCGCGGCGATCCCGTACTCGATACGGGCCGCCGCATGCTCGTACTGACAGGGCGAGGCCTCCAGATACGTCACAGCCTGCGCCAGCAACCGGACAGCCCGCTGCCCGGTCTCCAGCGCGGCAGCACACCGCAGCGCCTCCCCGATGGCGGTGTCCGTACCGAACCGCTCGGCCTGCCGGCGGGTGTCCGCGGCGAGCCGGCCCGCTCGGACCGGGTCCTGAGAGGCGAGGGCCCGGGCGAGGTCGAGGGCCCAGGGGACGAGCACCGGATTGTGGTGGCCGCGTGCGGCCACGGCCTTCCCGGCCTCCTCCAGTTCGTTGATGCCGTCCTGGGTGCTGCCGACGGCGAGCAGCAGCCGGCCGCGCACGGACCGCGGGTCCGGCATCACCATGGCGGATGTGTAGGGCGGTCCGAAGTCGTACTGGTCGGCGATCGCCCAGGCCTCGTCGACATGGCCACGGGCGAGCAGGACCTCTACGAGGTTGCAGGTGACGCACCAGTACAGGGGCAGTCCGCGGCCGACGCGCTCGGCGAGGCGCAGCGACTCGCGCAGGGACGCCTCGGCTTCCCGGAGCCGGCCGCGCCTGCGGTGTCCGACGCCGACGTGCGCGTGGGCCAGGGCGAGGTGGCCGCCGCTCCAGCCGGCCGACTCGTAGATGCGCAGGGCCTCGTTGTAGAGGCTCTCGGCGCGGTCGAGGCGGTCGGTGTAGGTGTAGGAGTTGGCGAGCATCAGCAGGAGTTCGATGCCCCACTCGGTGTCGGTCCAGCCGAGTCCGGGTGCGAGGCGGCCGTTGACGAGGGCGCGGTCGCACAGTTCGACGACCTCCTCTGCGTTCTCGCCGTGGATCAGGGCGTCGAAGCCGCGCAGCATGAGCAGGGCGCGCTCGGAGTTGTCGCGGCCGGTGCAGGTCGAGGCGAGATCGGCGAGGCGCTCGGAACGTCCCGGTGAGTTCGACTCGCCGGCGTAGATGCCCTCCCACATGTACTGCACGGCCTGCAGCCGCATCCTGGCGGGCCCCTGCTCGTGCCGGGCGGCCTCCGCCTCGACCGTGCGGACGGCCTCCTCCATCTGGTCGTTGTGGAGGAGGGCCTGGGAGAGACGGAAGACGGCGTCCACGCGCTCGTCACCGTCGAGGCCGGGCATGCCGAGCGCGGACTGCAGGTGGTCGATGGTGGTGGCGGGCGCGGTGAGAAGGGTGGCGCAGCCGAGTTCGTAGAGCACGCGCGCGTGGACCTCGGGCAGGGGCGGTTCCAGCAGGGCGCGTTCCAGGCAGCGGCGGGCCGCGTCGGGCGCGCCCACGGCGAGGTGTTCGCGGGCTGCCTCGCGCAGCTGCTCGACGAGTTCCTCGTCGTCGTCCGGGTGCACCTGCAGGAGGTGCCGGGAGGCCATGGCCGCGCCGCGTCCGGACTCCGTGACGACCTGGGCGGCGATGCCGTGCATGGCGGTGCGCAGGGCGTCCGGGATGGAGTTGTATACGGCGGTGGCGATCAGCGGGTGCACGAACTCCAGGTCGCCGTCGCCGGCCTGGGCGTTCGCCGGGTCCGGTTCGGTGAGGATGCGGGCGCCCTGGAGCAGTTCGGCGCAGCGCAGCGCGTCGTCGTGTTCCATGGTGGCGAGCTCGGCGACCAGGTCGACGGAGATGCCGGTGCCGAGGATGGCCGCCGCCCAGGCGAACCGGGTGGCGTCGATGCCGAGTTCCTCGAGGCGTGCGACGAGGCCGCCGCCGCGGGCCGAGCGGTTGAGGGCGCGCAGTTCGGCGGCCGCGCTCTCGGTCGGCTCCAGCTCGCTGTCCTGGACCCTGGCGAGGAGTTCCACGGTCTCGTACGGGTTGCCGCCGGTGACGGCCCAGACCTCGCGGCAGAACGGGGCGTCGGCGTGCGCACCGAGGGTGGCGCGGGTGAGGCCCGCGGTGGCGTCCGGGGTGAGGGCGTTCAGGTCGGCGTCGGGGTGGCCCGAGGCGGCGGCGATCGATTCGAGGTGGCGGGCGCTCTCGCCGCTGACCTCACCGGGCCGGCGGGCCACGACGACCAGGACGGAGAGGTCGTCGAGCCGCCCGGCGAACGCGGCGAGCCAGCGCAGCGTCTCCTGGTCTGCCCAGTGGGCGTCGTCGATCAGCAGGACCAGCGGCCAGTCGCGGCGGGCCAGCCGGCGCACCCCGGCGACCAGGCCGTCGCAGACGCCCTGCGGGTCGGCCTGGCGTTCGCCCGGTTCCGTTATGCCGAGGGCGGGGCCGGCGATGTCGTACCAGTCGCCGAGGTACTCGCGGGCCTCCTCCGGCATCAGCGACACCAGCGCGGGCTGCAGCAACTGGCGTACCACGTTGAAGGGGACGGACCTGAGGGTCTCGCCGCCGCGGGCCGACCACACCGTGCAGTTGCGCCGCTCCGCGATGCGGCGGATCTCGGCCAGCAGGGCGGTCTTGCCGAGTCCCGCCTCACCCCGGACCACCAGCAGACTGCCCGAGGACGAGCGGTCGGCGCACAGCGTGTCGATCGCCTGCTCCAAGGCGGCGATCTCCTCGTCGCGCTCCCACAGGGAGGCCGAGGCGGCCTCCGTGGGCCGGACCTCCGTCATCCCGCTACCTCCCCAAGTCGCCCGAACGACGTACAGACATCGAGCGTAGCCGCCCGATTGCAGAAGTGGAGGGGGGTCCGGGTAGGTGTTGCCGTGATGGGTGACAGCGGATGCGGACAGACGACGCAGGAAGCCTGTGATCTGCCCGTGTGAAGGTAACCGACAGTCAAAAGGCGCTGAAATGACGCTGTTTTTCGGACAACGCCGGGATGTGCGGGGGTCGTCTGCGGTACGGGCTCTCGTGGCGGGTTCGGTCGGCAACCTCGTCGAGTGGTACGAGTTCGGTGTCTACGGCTACTTCGCCACCGTGATCGCGGCACGGTTCTTCACGCCGGAGGGGGGCAGCGCGGCCGAGGCGCTGGTGAGGACGTACGCGTCGTTCGCGCTGGCGTTCTTCTTCCGTCCGGTGGGGGCCGCCTTGTTCGGGCGGCTGGGCGACCGGATCGGCCGGCGCCCGGTATTGATCCTGGTGATCGTGGTGATGACGGTGGCGACGACGCTGATCGGCGCACTGCCCACGTATGCGGCCGTCGGGGCCCTGGCTCCGTGGCTGCTGACGTTCCTGAGGGTTCTTCAGGGGCTGTCCGCGGGCGGGGAGTTCGGTGGGGCGGTGTCGGTGATGACGGAGTTCGCGCCGCCGGGCGGCGTGGACTGTACGGGTCGTGGCAGTCGTTCACGGTGGCGCTGGGGCTGTTGGCCGGTGCGGGGGCGGCGGCGCTGCTTGCGGCCCTGCTCACCGAGCGGCAGCTTGGGGACTGGGGCTGGCGGGTGCCGTTCCTGCTGACGCTGCCGCTCGGGCTTGCGGCACTGTGGCTGAGGCTGCGGTTGGAGGAGACGCCCGCGTTCCGGCGGGCGCCCGCGGCGGTGAGCCCGCCCGGCCGCGAGGTCGCCGGAGCGATTGCGCTGGGCGCGGCCAGGATCATGGGCTGGGCGGCGGCCGGGTACACCTTCCTGGTCGTGCTGCCGTCGTATCTGCAGAGCACGCTGGGTGCGAGCCTCCAACAGGCGCTGATCGCCTCCGCGTCGGCCGATCTGGGCTTCGCGGTCACGATCGTCCCCGCGGGCCTGCTCAGCGGCCGGGTGGGGCGGCGGGCGGTGATGGCGACGGGGGCGCTGCTCGTGGTGTTCCTGTCCCTTCCGCTGCTCAACGTCCTTCAGGATCCCGGGACTTCGCACACCGTGAAGGGTTTGGCGGTGTTCGGTGCGGGTGCGGTGGTGGGGCTGATGGCGGGGCCGGGCCCGGCGATGCTCTCGGAGCTCTTCCCCACGAACGTGCGCTACACGGGCCTGGGACTCGCCCACGCCCTCTCGAACGCCGTGTTCTCGGGCTGCGCCGGGCTCGTCATCTCGGAAACCGTCAGCCGGACGGGGAGCGTCGACATCCCCGGGTACTACGCGGCGGCGACGTGCGCGGTGAGCCTCCTCGCGCTGAACACGACACCGAAACGGAAGGCGGGATCGAGCGGATGCGGGTGATCGGTCTGATGTCGGGCACATCCTGTGACGCCATCGACGCGGCGGCGGCCGACCTGAGTCTCGACGGCGACAGCCTCGTACTGGAGCCGCTGGGGATGGTGGGCGAGGCCTACGACGAGAAGCTGCGGGAGGCTCTGGCGGCCGCGCTGCCGCCGGGTGCCACCTCGCTTGCGGAGGTGTGCCGGCTCGACACGGGGATCGGGCGGGCCTTCGCCGCGGCGGCCGTCCGGGCGGACCGTGAACTGTGCCGGGGAAAGGGCGAGCTGGTGGCCTCGCACGGGCAGACCGTCTACCACTGGGCGGACGGCGGCAAGGTGCACGGCACGCTGCAGCTCGGACAGCCCGCCTGGATCGCCGAGGCGACCGGGCTGCCGGTGGTGGCCGACTTCCGGCCGCGGGACATCGCCGCGGGCGGCCAGGGCGCACCCTTGGTCGGCCTGGTCGACCTGCTGTGGCTGCGCGGCCGCCCGGGCACCCCCGTCGCCCTCAACCTCGGCGGCATCGCCAACCTCACCGCCCCCGACGGCACGGCCTTCGACACCGGGCCCGCATGTGCGCTCATCGACGCGGCGGCACGGGGGTTCAGCGGCGGGACCATGGCCTACGACGTCGACGGCGCGCTGGCGGCACGTGGCACCGTCCACGAACCACTGCTGCGGCGGCTGCTGGAGGAGCCGTACTACGCGCTGCCGACGCCCAAGACGACGGGCAAGGAACTGTTCCACCTCGGCTATCTGCGGGACGCTTTGGCCGGGTTCGGGACGCTCCGGGCCGAGGACGTGGTCACCACGCTCACGGCGCTCACGGCGCGGACGGTCGCGGACGCGGTGCTCACCGTGGGCGCCACCGAGGTGATCGCCTCGGGCGGCGGGGTCCGCAACCCGGTGCTCATGGGGAAGCTGGGGCAGCGACTGCCGGGGATCCCCCTGCGGGCCTCCGACGAGCTGGGGCTGGCGTCGGACGCGAAGGAGGCGTACGCGTTCGCCGTGCTCGGGTTCCTGACCGCGCACGGCCTGGCGGGCACCGAGCCCGCGAGCACCGGGGCGCGACATGCGAGCGTGCTCGGTTCGATCACACCCGGCCGTGACGGGCTGCGGCTGCCGCCGCCGGGCGCACGGGCGCCGAAACGGCTGGTGATCGCCTGAGGCCGGAATCCTCTCATCCCGCTTTCACCGAGGCCTCATACGGTGGGGGCATGACGCAGGTGACTCCTCCCGGGTGGTATCCCGACCCCGGGCAGACAAGTGAGGCTCCCGCCACCGAGCGCTGGTGGGACGGCAAGGCATGGACGGACCGGACCCGGCCCGCGGGGTCGGCCGCCGTATGGGGTCCTCCGGCGCAGACGCCGACGGCCGGGGCGGATCCGGCCGGCACTGTCCCGCCGGCCGATCCGGCCTACGCGGCATACCCCGACCATCCGACCTATCCCGCCCAGCCGCCGGCCGCTCCGCGGCGCGGTCTGCACACGGGCATTGCCGTCGGCGCGGCCGTGGTGGTCCTCGCGTGCATCGGTGTGGGTGTGTACGCGCTGGCGGGCAGCGACGGTTCGGGCGGCAACGCCAACTCGCAGCAGGGGCCGGGCGGCACCGGCGGCCAGGGTGGCACCGGCGGTGGTCAGGGCGGTCCGGGCGGCGGAAACGGCGGCTCCGGCGGTTCGGGTGGGAACCAGTCGCCGGCCCCCGGACAGTCCGGGGCTCCGAAGATCGAGAGCGGTTCGGTGACCGACCCGATCAGCGGGATCAGTCTGCCCATCCCGGCCGACTGGTACGGCCAGCAGATCGCGGTGGGCGCGTCGATCACGTCCAACGACTCCTACAAGTGCCCCGGCGACACCTCGAAGAGCTGCACGAAGGGCAGCGCGTACTCGGCGCCGGCCGCGGTCCTCAAGACCGCGGGCTCCACCGCCGAGGAGGTGGCGAAGGCCGACATCAAGGCCAACGCCGAGGAGTCCTACGGCGGCAACACCTACGGCTCGATCACCTCGCACAAGGTGCTGGACTCCGAGGCGGTCACCGTGGCCGGACAGAAGGGCTACCTGGTCCGCTGGCAGGCGGTGACCAGCAAGGGCTCGGACGGTTATGTCGAGTCGCTCGCCTTCCCCTCCCCCGCGAACCCGTCGCAGATCGTCGTGGTCCGCATCGGCGTGGACGTCGCCGAGCAGCAGTCGGCCATCGACGACATCACCAAGGGCATCAAGGTGTCGACCGGTGGTGGCGACGGCCACAACGTGTGAACCGCTCCGGACACCGGTCGGCCGGGTGGGGCCCCCTCCGCTCAAGAGGAGCCCCACCCGGCCGGGGGGTACGCGCCGCCCCCGTCCCCACGGTGCGGCGCGCGCAGGTCACCGTCCAGTCATCCCATGGACGGCGGCCTGATTCTCAGCTGAGACCCAGTGCCGGCAGCACCGCGGCCTCCACGAAGCGGACCAGGTAGTCGGGGTCGGCGTACTCGCCGTCCACGACGGGACGGGCGCGTACGACGCCGAACATCTGCGCCGGGATGTACTCCAGCGCCGGATGGTCGGCGGTGATCTCGCCGCGCTCCACCCCGCGCCTGAGGATCTCCTTCAGCGCGGCGATCTCCGGGTCGACGAGCGCCTCCCGCAGCGCCTTGGCGAGGTCGGCGTCCTGGGTGACGGCGTGCCCGAGGGCCTGCAGCAGCTTGGTGTCGTTCAGCGACCAGCGGCCCACGGCGCGCGCCGCCTCGCGCAGGTCGTCCGCGAGCGATCCGGTGTCGATGCCCTCGAAGCGGGCCTTGCGGCGGGAGCGCAGGGCGGCCACCACGAACTGGGGCTTCGTCTTCCACTGCCGGTACAGCGTGGACTTGCTGCAGCGCGTGCTGGCGGCGACACCCTCCATGGTGACGGCTTCGTATCCGCATTCGCGGATCTGCTCGAGGACGGCGTCGAAGAACTCCTGCTCACGCTCGCGCGTGATCTTGGAGCGGCGCGAGGCGGCGACCGTCTCCGGTCCGTCCGCGGCCTGCGACGTCATCTGCTCTTCTCCCTTGCCCTCTGGTCCCGCTCCACCACCTGGATCTATTCCCCTGATCCAGTGTGTCGTACCTCAATCGATACGCCAGTGTACCGGAACGGCTCCGTATCGGTACACTGCCGTATCGGAACGCTTTCGTTTCGGGACGTAAGCGTTCCGATGAGTTCGGGCTCCGGCCCGGGTCTCACCCACGTACCAGCACACGCACCACGTCAGCGAAGGGGCCGGGGGATGAATGCCCGCACCGAGCCTGCAGAAGAAGAGACCGACGCGATAGCGCGGCCTCCGGTCGTCCGTGAGCTCCTGCTCGTCGCAGGTCTCTTCCTCGTCTACAAGCTCGGCCGCCAACTGGCGACCGGCCACACCGGCGAAGCCCTGCACAACGCGCGGCACGTGTGGGACCTGGAACGGACGCTCCATCTGCCCGGCGAGGGCTCGGTGCAGTCCGTACTGCTGCACAGCGACACGCTGGTGCGCCTCGCGAACACCTACTACGCGACCGTCCACTTCCCGGCCACCGTGGCCTTCCTGATCTGGCTCTACCTGCGGCGCCCCGCGCACTACGTGTGGGCCCGCCGGGTCCTCGCCACGGTCACCTCCGCGGCCCTGGTGCTGCCCTTCGTGTTCCCGCTGGCGCCGCCGCGGATGCTGGCGGCCACGGGCCTGGTCGACACGGCGCACGTGTACGGGCCGTCGGTCTACGGCCCGCCCTCCTCGGACCACCTCTCGAACCAGTTCGCGGCGATGCCGTCACTGCACTTCGGCTGGGCCCTGATGGTCGCGGTGGGTCTGATCGCGGCGACCCGGTCCCGCTGGCGCTGGCTGTGGCTGCTGCATCCGCTGGTGACCCTGCTGGTCATCGTGGGGACCGCGAACCACTACTGGCTCGACGCGATCGTCGCGACCGCCATGCTCGGCGCCGCGCTGGCGCTCGTCCGCCCCCGGACCTCGTCCGGGGGGACCCCCATCCCGCTTCGCTCGCCGCACCGCACGGTCACCGCACCCGTCGCCGACGACCACGTCCTCGTAGGAGCGGGCCGATGACCGCCACACTCGTCGCCGTCGCCCTGTCACTGGTCTCCGCCGTCGCCTACGCGGCCGCGGCGGTGGCCCAGGAGCGGCTCGCCTCCCGCAGCTCCGGCACCGGCACGCTGCGGCTGCTGGGGACGGGGGCCTGGTGGGCGTCGGTCGGGCTCAACGCCGGCGCGGCGCTGCTGCACGTCGTCGCCCTCAAGTACGGCCCGCTCACCGTCGTCCAGCCGCTCGGCGCGCTCACCCTGGTCGCCGCGGTGCCGATGGGGGCGCGGGCCGCCGGGCGGAAGGTCAGCACGACCGAGTGGCGAGGCACCGCGCTGACCCTGGCCGGGCTGGCCGCCGTGCTGGTCACCGCGTCCGGATCGGCACCCCAGCAGGTGCTGAGCCTGACCGAGGCACTGACGGTGGCGGGGACCACGGCCGCCCTGATCGGGCTGCTGTCGCGGCCGGGTGCCCGGCCGGGTCTGCGGCACGCCACGGCGTCCGGGTTCGCCTCGGGCGTCGCGTCGGTACTCACCCAGACCGTGACGGTGGCCGCGACCGACCGGTCGGGCTCCGCACTGAGCCTCCAGGTCGTCCTGGTGGCGGTACTGGTGGCCGCCTTCGCGGTCGGTGGACTGCTGCTCTCCCAGACGGCGTACCGGGGCGGGCTCGGCGCCCAGCTCGCGATGGTGACACTCTCCAACCCGGTGGCGGCCTCGCTGATCGGCCTCACCCTCCTGGGCCAGGGCCTCCGCGGCGGCCCGGAGGGCATCCTCCTCGCCCTGGCGGGCGCGGCCCTGGCGTCCCGGGGCGTCGTACTCCTGACCCGAGCGACACCCGCTCCGATCACATCGACCGACGAGGAACACCCGGTGGCCGCGGTCCTGGCTCTCAAGCCGGAAACGGCCACGCCCGAACCGGCCTTGGTGCCAAGGCAGTCCGCCGAGCCCGGGCACCTGACACCGCTCTAGGCAGATCGGCGGTGCCAGGAGCGCCCCACAGGGGTGCGGGGCTGTATCGATATGCGGCTCCGCCGCGGGGACGCGACCAGCCACAACGCACCCGCAGCCGGCCAACCGCCGACCGCGGCCCTAACCCAGCCCGCGCGAGTCCTGCTTGAGCGCCGTATCCACAGTCAATGCCGTCGCCACGACAAGGCTCAACAGCGGCTCGGGCAACTGATAGTGAATCTGCAGCACATAGTTGTCCGCAGTGGTGAACATGGTCTTGGCGAGCCCTTCCCACGTCTTCGTGATCCGGGCGACCTCGTTGTCCGCATGGTCGACGATCGCGAAGTTCCACGCCCGCCAGTTCTCCGCCTTGATCGCACCGACCTGCCGGCCGTCCACGTTCATCGCGAAGTTGATCTTCCCGATCATGTTCTGCTGGACGATCTCGCCGACGGGCGAACCGTCCGGACGCGACACGAGCACACGGGACTTGAAGACCTTTGCGGGCCGCGTCAGCACCAACTGCGGCTGGCCGTAGGCGTCACGGATCTCCAGCCGGTGCGTCATGAACTGGTCGAGGCTGGAGACGAAGCGCGCCACCTTCTTCAGCGTGCTCTGCCCGACCTCGGTCACCGAGCCGATCTGGTTGCCGTTCTGATCCATGACCTTGTACTCGTTGGTCACCTCGATCAGTTTGGCCTTCTGGTTGACCACGAGGACCGGCTCGGTGAACAGGCTGCCGCCGCCGGGGCCGCCGGCGGCGACCCTGGCCTGCTGCTGCACCTGACGCTGCACACGCGGGTCCGGCCCGGCGGCCTGCTGCGGTACCTGCTGGGCGGCCGGGGCCTGCTGAGCGGCCGGGTCCGGGCTGGTGTGCTCGGTCCACTGGGCGCCGTCCCAGTAGCGGAGAGTCCGGGGCGCTCCGTGCGGATCCGGGAACCAGCCTGCAGGAGTGTTCGAATGCGTGGTCACCGGGGCACACTACCCCGGGCCCACCGGCACCTGGCCAGTCCCCGCGATCCGCTGTTCAGCAGCCTTTACGCGACAGTTCACCCGGTGATGATCGCCGGGTCGCTCACCCCCGGTCGCCCGTTCTCGACATGCCCGGCGAATCGCCGCAGGAACGTGGCGTCGGCCTCGGACGTCACGGTGAGGTCGTACCAGCGTCGGCTCGCCGCGAGGTCGACGGTGTGCTTCGCCGTGGCGCCGGGACGCACCGTGAAGGTCCGCGGCTTGCAGCCGTATCCACCCGTCAGCTTCAGGCGGACGGTGCCGGAGCCCTTGTTGGTGAAGGTCAGCTCGATGTCGTCGCCGGCGTGGCGGGCCGTCACCTCCGGTCCTGCGGTCTTGTTCGGGCCCTTGAAGACGCGCAGGAACCCGTTCGGACCGTGCACGGCCAGGTCGTACGAGCCGTGCGAGTACGCCGAGTTCCAGGCGTCCGAGGCCGTCTTGCCCGCCTCGGTGGTGTAGCTCCAGGGGCCGTCGGTGCGGTTGCCGGACGTCACCAGGAAGGCGGCGCCCGCCTTCGCCCCCGAGGCGAAGGTCAGCGTGAACCTCCCGGAGCCGGTATCCACCGAACCGTCCACGTGCGGGGCGTACTTGAGGGGACGCGCCGGGCGCAGGCCGCGCTCCTGCTTGGGCAGGACCGGGTTGGCGGGCGGGGTCGGCACGTAGTCGGGGTGGCGGTTGTGGTCCGGCGGCCGGTAGCCGTCGGTGCCCGGCAGGACGACCGGCTTGGTGTCGGTTCGGGAGAAGTCGAACGCGGAGGTCAGGTCGCCGCAGATCGCCCGGCGCCAGGGAGAGACGTTCGGCTCGTGCACACCGAAGCGACGCTCCATGAACCGGATGATCGAGGTGTGGTCCATCGTCTCGGAGCAGACGTAACCGCCCTTGCTCCAGGGCGAGACGACGATCATCGGCACACGCTGACCGAGCCCGTAGGGGCCGGCGGGGTGGCTGCCGTCACCCTTGAACAGGTCGAGGCCCGGGTCCACCGTGGACTTGCCCTGCGCGGCGGAGCCCGGTGCGAACGGCGGGACCAGATGGTCGAAGAAGCCGTCGTTCTCGTCGTACGTGATGAACAGGGCCGTCTTCGCCCACACCTCGGGCGAGGAAGTGAGCGCGTCCAGCACCTGGGCGACGTACCAGGCCCCGTAGTTGGCGGGCCAGTTGGGGTGCTCGGTGAATGCCTCGGGGGCGACGATCCAGGAGATCTGCGGCAGCTTGCCGCCCTTGACGTCGGCCTTCAGCCGGTCGAAGAAGCCCTCGCCCTTACGGGCGTCGGTGCCGGTGCGGGCCTTGTCGTAGAGCGGCTCACCGGGCTTGGCGTTCTGGTACTGCTTGAAGTAGAGCAGCGAGTTGTCGCCGTAGTTGCCGCGGTATGCGTCCTGGATCCAGCCCCAGGAACCGTTCGCGTCGAGTCCGTCGCCTACGTCCTGGTAGATCTTCCAGGAGACGCCGGCCTTCTCCAGGCGCTCGGGGTAGGTGGTCCAGCCGTAGCCCGCCTCGTCGTTGCCGAGGACGGGGCCGCCGCCCTGGCCGTCGTTGCCCGTGTACCCGGTCCACATGTAGTAGCGGTTCGGGTCGGTGGAGCCGATGAACGAGCAGTGGTACGCGTCGCAGATGGTGAAGGAGTCGGCGAGCGCGTAGTGGAACGGGATGTCGTCGCGGGTCAGGTACGCCATCGTCGTGGAACTCTTCGAGAGGACCCACTTGTCGTACTTGCCCCCGTTGAAGGCGGCATGTCCGTCGTTCCAGCCGTGCGGGAGGTCCTGGATGAAGGCGAGGCCCAGGTCGTCCGCGTCCGGGTGGAAGGGGAGGATGTCCTTGGTGCCGTCCGACTGGTACCAGACCGGCTTCCCGTCCTGCCGGGTCACGACCGGACGCGGGTCGCCGAAGCCGCGAACGCCTCTGAGCGAGCCGAAGTAGTGGTCGAAGGAACGGTTCTCCTGCATCAGGACGACGATGTGCTCGACGTCCTCGATGGAACCCGTGCGGTGGTTCGCGGGCAGCGCGGCGGCGCGCTGGATGCTGTTCGACAACGCGGTGAAGGCGGTCGTCGCGCCCGCGAGTTGCAGGAATCGGCGCCGATTGACTTCGGGCATGGGTGGGTGCCTCTCATCCTGGTGCGGATGGCCGGAACATGACGGATAGCGCGCGGTGCGAGTGTTCCAAGAGCACCAAACGTCAGGGAAGGGCCCGGTGGCGCCCATGTGAAAGTCGTCGGTACGCGAGGTGCGCCGCAGCGGCCGGGACTTCGGCACACCAAGGCGCCCCACGTGCTGGGGAAGCGGCGCTCGGGGTTGAGGTTGGCGCCGGCTGCCAGGCCCAGGCTGCCGGCCAGGGCGCTGCCGAGGTCGGAGAGGATGTCGGCGTTCAGGAACGACGACGTCGAGAAGGTCACCGGCCGCATGGCGACCACCTTCCACGAGTTCGCGCAGCGCAACGCCCACGCCTGGGCCGCAACGGCGGGGGTGTGACCATGCCCGTCGAGACACTTCGTCTCCGTGATCACCATCAGGAACCGCCGGGTGAGCAACTGCCGCGACTACCTCGACCCCGTCGCGGTGTTCCGAACGTTCGGATGGCCGGCAGAGGCCCGCCGACGCCCCGAGCGAGGGACCTGGCTCCGGACGGCCTCCGCGATCCGCAGGGCGGCCTCGGCGGGCGTGAGGTGGGTGGTGTCGACCACCTCCGCCTCGTCGTGCAGCCAGGTACGGGCCGCCTCGGCGTAGGGCTCGAGGTATTTGAGACGGAAGGGGGAGTTGGGGCCGAGGGTGTCGCCCGCGATGCGTCCGCGGAGGGTGTCCTGGTCGGCGTGGAGGACGAAGTGCCGTACCGGAACGGCGTGTTGGGCGAGGCCCGTGCTGATCTCCCGCCAGTACTGCTCGACCAGGACGGTCATGGGGATCACCAGGGTGCCGCCGGTGTAGTCGAGGACGCGGCGGGCGGTCTCGACGACCAGCGGCCGCCACGGCGGCCAGTGCTGGAAGTTGTCCGTCGCAGGGAGCCCCGGCGTGATGTCCATGAGCGTCTCGCCGACCTTCTCGGCGTCGAACACCCGTGAGTCCGGGATCAGTTGCTGCACGAGTGGACTGGTCGTCGACTTGCCTGCGCCGTGGGTGCCGTTGATCCATACGATCATGGGCCCGATGCTAACGGTGTGCGGTCTCGTCCCCGCTGCCGACGCGGTGAGTTGCCGCACCGCGGGGAGGCCCGGCTCGTGCGGTCGTGGTCGGCGGGACCGTCGCGGTGGACGGGGCCGTCGGTGGTACGCGACGGGCGGCACGGCGGCTCCGTACGGGCCGCGATGACCTCCGCGGCGACGGCAACGACCGCGGTCTCCTCCGGTGTGTTCGCGCCGCTGGGCGTGGGTTCGGCGGGAGCCCATGCCGCCGACGACGCAGAACAGGTCCGACGGCAGCCTCCCGGATCACGAGGAGACCACCGCGGTGCGCCGCCACCGGGCCGGACACACCTACCGCATCGCCTGGACTTTGGCCCCAGTAACCGTTCCGTCCACGCGGATGTGCCTCCCGCCCAGGTTCGGCGGGCGGCACATGCGCGTCCTGGGCTGAGGCGGGCGTCACCGCCTCCACGAATGCGGTGCCGAAGCAGGGTGAAGCCTGCTCGTCCGTGCGTCCGGCGCGCGATCCGTTCCGGTCCCGGTCCAGGCCCCGGGTGAAGGCGTGCAGGTGGGGCAGATCGGCACGCAAGGCCCTCGCGGACGGTGACGAACTCGTTGAGGTACCGAGATCTCCGGTTCGGCGTCGGTGACGGCGAGCCGACCGAAGCTGTGCCGATGTCGGCGCCGAGGAACGACAATGCGAGGGTGAGACAGAACAGCCCTCTGACCAGCCTCTTTACAGAAGTCCTTCCGCCTGGCAGAAGCCGCCTTGCCGAGCCGACACAAGCCTCACGACCCTGATTCCAACCACGGCAAGCGGGGCGACGCCGCCCCGCCGACAGGGACGGGAACCCCCATGCCTCACATGACCGCCTTCGCCAGGAACCAGTGGTACGTCGCCGCCTACAGTCACGAGGTCGGGCGCGAGGAGTTGCTCGGCCGGACCATCCTCGGTGAACCGCTCGTGTTCTACCGGACGGAGGAGGACGGGACGCCGGTCGCGCTCGCCGACCGCTGTGTGCACCGCCGCTTCCCGCTGCACGAGAAGCCCAGCCGGCTGGACGGCGACAAACTCGTGTGCGGCTACCACGGGTTCACCTATGACACGACGGGTACCTGCGTGTACGTGCCCGGTCAGAAGCGCATACCGCGCACCGCCCGCGTCGCCTCCTACCCGGTGGTCGAGCTGGACTCGCTGGTGTGGGTGTGGATCGGCGACCCGGCCCTCGCCGATGCGCAGACCATCCCCCGGGCCCGGCATCTCGACGCGCCCGGCTGGGTCACCGTCCGTGGTATGGAGCCCATCGACGCGGACTACGGGCTGCTGGTCGACAACCTCCTCGATCTCTCTCACGAGACGTATCTGCACGGCGGTTACATCGGCACCCCCGAGGTCGCCGAGACGCCGATCACCACCGAGGTCGACGAGGGCGCGGGCATCGTGCGGGTCAGCCGCCACATGGACGACGCCGAGTGCCCACCGTTCTACGCCAACTCCACCGGTATCCAGGGCCGGATCACCCGCTGGCAGGACATCGAGTACCACGCGCCCTGCCTGTATCTGCTGCACAGCAGGATCGCGCCGGCAGGCGTGCTGCCGGAGGCCGACGGCAGCGACCCGAACGGCTTCCACACCGAGATCACGTACGCGATCACGCCGTCGTCGGACGGCAAGGTGTACGACTTCTGGGCCGTCTCGCGCGACTGGGCGACGGAGAACACCGAGGTCACCGAGTTCATGCGGAGCAACAACCACACCGTGGTCATGCAGGACGTGGTCGCGCTCAACCTGCTGCACAAGACGCTCGGCACGGAGCGGACGGGGTACCAGGAACTCAGCATCAACATCGACACCGGCGGCCTGGCCGCCCGCCGTATCCTCGCCCGGCTGGTCGAGGAGGGCGACAAGCCCGTGGAGAAGGTCCTGTGAGCAGCTCGACCGGCGAGATCTACCGCATCGACTGGCTGCCGGGCACCGACATCCTGCACGGCACCTGTCACTGCGGCGCCGAGCACAGCGCCCAGGACCCGATCGAGATGTGGGAGTGGATGCTCGGCCACCCCGAAGGACACCAGCCGCGGGAGATCAGCCAGTCATGACCGTCTACGAAGCCGAACTCGTCGTCGACCGCCGGGAGTCCGCGGCCGACGGCGTGCTCGCCCTCACGCTGCGCCACCCGCTCGGCGAGGACCTGCCGGCCTGGGAGCCGGGCGCCCATGTCGACGTCGTGCTCGGGCCGGAGCTGGAGCGCCAGTACTCGCTGTGCGGCGATCCCGCGGACCGTTCGGTGTGGCGGATCGCCGTACTGCGGGAGCCGGCCGGGCGCGGTGGTTCCACCCATGTGCACGAGCAGTTGAGGCAGGGCGCCAAGGTGCGCGTGCGCGGGCCGCGCAACCACTTCCGGCTGGAGAGTGCGCCGCGATATCGCTTCGTCGCCGGCGGGATCGGCATCACCCCGATCCTCCCCATGCTGGCCGCCGCGGAGGCCGCGGGTGCCGAGTGGACGCTGCTGTACGGCGGTCGTACCCGCAACTCCATCGCCTTCACTGAGGAGTTGGGGCGCTACGGGGAACGGGTGACCGTCTCTCCGCAGGACGAGAACGGGCTCCTCGATCTCGGTTCCGTGCTGGACGACCTGCCCGAGGGCACGCTCGTGTACTGCTGCGGCCCCGGGCCGCTGCTGGACGCGGTCGAGGAGCGGTGCCCGGCCGAGCGGCTGCGGGTGGAGCGGTTCTCGCCGAGGGCCCGGGAGGCCGGTGAGAACGGCGAGTTCGAGGTCGAACTGGCACAGAGCGGCCGTACCGTGAGGGTGGCGCCGGACGTCTCCGTGCTGGACGCCGTGCGCGCGGCGGGCGTGGAGGTGCTGTTCTCCTGCACCGAGGGCACCTGCGGCACCTGCGAGACCGACGTCCTCGACGGCACCCCGGACCACCGGGACTCGGTGCTCAGCGCCGAGGAACAGCAGAGCGGGGAGACGATGATGATCTGCGTGTCCCGCTGCCGTGGGAAGAAGCTCGTACTGGACCTGTGACCGGCCGATGCACTGCGCCTGAATCCCGGCCATGGAGCGGTAGCCGTCAATGTGCAGCCCACAGACCGCGGACGTGGCCGAGATGCCGGGTGATCACCTCGCGCACGCCCTCCTCGTCCCGTGCGAGCAGCGCATCGAGGAGTTCGAGGTGCTCCTCGGCGGAGGCCTGCAGCCGCTTCGACTCGGATAGAGCGGTCAGTCCGTACAGCCGTGAACGCTGCCGCAGGTCCCGTACGACTTCCACGAGATGGTCGTTGCCCGCCAGGGCGAGAAGGCCGAGGTGGAAGTGCAGGTCGGCCTCGACGTAGTCGGTGAGGTCGCCTCGTGTGGCCGAGGTGACGATCTCCATGGCGAGCGGGCGGAGCGCCTTCAGGTCGTCGAGGTCGGCGGTGGTCGCGAGGCCGACTGTCGTCGGGATCTCGATCAGGGACCGGATGTGGGTGTACTCGTCGAGCTGTTTCTCGGAGACCTCGGTGACCCGGAACCCCTTGTTCGGGACGATCTCGACCATGCCCTCCTTCACCAGTTCGAGCATCGCCTCGCGCACGGGGGTCGCGGAGACGCCGAGGCGGGGGGCGAGGGCCGGCGCCGAGTACACCTGGCCGGGGCGCAGTTCACCGGAGATCAGTGCGGCCCGCAGCACGTCCACGACCTTCTCGCGGAAGTTGGGCTTCCTGCCGCCGAGCGAGGGGATGGCGGGGCGGTGCTGCTGGGCCATGGTGATCGTCCTCCTTGGGTTACCGGACATTATCGGGCCGCCTACAACACGAACCCCGCGGGGAACGGGTCCTCCGGGTCGAGGAGGTACTGGGCGGTTCCGGTGATCCAGGCGCGGCCGGTGAAGCTGGGCAGGACGGCGGGGCGGCCCGCCACCTCGGTGGTGCCGAGGAGACGGCCGGTGAAACGCGTGCCGATGAAGGACTCGTTGACGAACTCGGTGTGCAGGGGGAGTTCGCCGCGCGCATGCAGCTGCGCCATGCGTGCGCTGGTGCCGGTGCCGCAGGGTGAGCGGTCGAACCAGCCGGGGTGGATCGCCATCGCGTGCCGGGAGTGGCGGGCGTCTGAGCCGGGCGCGTAGAGGTGGACGTGGTGGCAGCCGCGGATGGACGGATCTTCGGGGTGGACGGGCTCGTCCTCCGCGTTGATGGCGTCCATCAGGGACAGGCCCGCGGCGAGGATGTCGTCCTTGCGGGCGCGGTCGAAGGGGAGGCCGAACTGGTCCAGGGGGAGGATGGCGTAGAAGTTTCCGCCGTATGCCATGTCATATGTCACTGACCGCCCGTCAGCCAACGTCGCCTTGCGGTCGAGCCCCACCGCGAACGACGGCACGTTCCTCAGCGTCACCGCCTTGGCCGCGCCGCCCTCCACCGCCACCTCCGCGACCACGACTCCGGCCGGGGTGTCGAGGCGGATGGTGGTGACCGGTTCGACGACCTCGACCATGCCGGTCTCGACGAGGACGGTCGCGACGCCGATGGTGCCGTGCCCGCACATCGGCAGATAGCCGGACACCTCGATGTAGACGACACCCCAGTCGCAGTCGGCCCGGGCCGGCGGCTGGAGGATGGCGCCGCTCATCGCGGAGTGCCCGCGCGGCTCGTTCATCAGCAACTGCTTGATGTCGTCGCGGTGTTCGCGGAAGTACAGCCGCCGCTCGTTCATCGCCGCCCCGGGGATGGTGCCGATCCCGCCGGTGATCACGCGGGTGGGCATGCCCTCGGTGTGCGAGTCGACGGCGTGCAGGACGAGTCTGCTGCGCATGGCCTGCCTCCTTGTGGGTTACGCGAGTCCGGCGGCGACGGCCTTCTCAGTGGCGGCGCGGACGGCCGCCTCCTGTTCGGGCAGCAGCGGCATACGGGGTGGCCGGACCGGCCCGCCGTGCCGCCCGACGATGTCCATGGACAACTTGATGGCCTGCACGAACCCCACCTGGGAGTCCCAGCGCAGCAGCGGATGCAGCTGGCGGTAGAGCTGGTTGGCGGTGGTCAGGTCACCGTCGACGGCCGCGTGGTAGAGCTCCACGCTCGCGGCGGGCAGGGCGTTCGGGTAGCCGGCCACCCAGCCCTTGGCGCCCGCGATCGCCAGCTCCAGCAGGACGTCGTCGGCGCCGATCAACAGGTCGAGCTCCGGGGCGAGTTCGGCGATCCGGTAGGCGCGGCGGACGTCCCCGGAGAACTCCTTGACGGCGTGGATGTACCCCTCGCCGTGCAGTTTCGCGAGGAGTTCCGGTACGAGGTCGACCTTGGTGTCGATCGGGTTGTTGTACGCCACCACCGGCACGCCAGCCTTGGCGACCTCCGCGTAGTGGGCGAGCACCGAACGCTCGTCGGCGCGGTAGGCGTTGGGCGGCAGCAGCATCACGGCGCGACAGCCGGCGTCGCGGGCCTGCTCGGCCCAGCGGCGGGACTCCGCGGACCCGTACGCGGCCACCCCGGGCATCACCCGCTGCCCGCCGATCGCGGCGACGGCCGTCTCGACGACCTTGGCGCGCTCCTCGGGGGTGAGCACCTGGTACTCCCCCAGCGAACCGTTGGGGACGACGCCGTCGCAGCCGTTCTCGACGAGCCAGGCGCAGTGCTCGGCGTACTTGTCGTGGTTCACCGTGAGGTCGTCGTTCAGCGGCAGCGCGGTGGCGACGAGGACTCCGCGCCAGGGACGGTGGTCGGTCATGAGGATCCTCTCTCGGTGGGGTGAGTGTGCTCGTGGGCGAGGACGCCGAGCGGTACGGGACGGGCGAACGGCCGCCTGGACGGTGCGAGTCGGCACCCGGCGAGCCCGGCGACCGCGGGCGCGCACATCCGGCCCTGGCACCAGCCCATGCCGGCGCGGGTCAGCAGTTTCACCGTGCGGACGTCGCCGGCGCCGAGCTCCGTGACGGCCTCGCGGATCGCGGAGCCGGTGACCTCCTCGCAACGGCACACGACGGTGTCGTCGGTGATCTGCTCGGTCCAGTGGGCGGGCGGGGCGTACACGGAGTCGAGCGCGGCGGCGAACTCCCGCAGCCGGTTACGGGACTTGGCGGCCGCAGCCCATTCGCGCGGGTCCGGGGCGTGCCCCGCGAGGCGGGCTGCGGCCGAGCGTCCGGCGATGTGCCCCTCGGCCAGCGCGAGGGCCGAGCCGCCGATGCCGGTTGTCTCGCCCGCGGCCCAGACGCCGGGCACGTCGGTGCGCTGCTCGCCGTCGACCTGCACGTTCATGCCGTCGAGGCGGCAGCCCAGGGTCTCGGCGAGGTCGGTGTGCGGGAGCATGCCGTGGCCGACTGCGAGGGTGTCACAGGGGATACGGCGCCCGGTGCCTGGCCGGACCCGCCCCGCACCGTCGAGCGCGGCGACGGTCACCGCCTCCAGCCGCTCGGTTCCGTGCGCCTCGACGACGGTGTGCCGGGTGAAGGTGCGCACCCGGCGCCGGAGCAGCTGGGCCGCGTATCCGGCCCCTTCGGCGAGCTTGCCCGGCTGTGCCGCGAGCGCCCGGGACCGTCGTACGAACGCCTTGGGATCGGCGGATTCGACGAGCGCGGCGATTTCCACCCCGGCCGCGGCGAGCCCGGTCGCGACCGGCAGCAGCAGCGGCCCGGTGCCGGCCACCACGGCGGTACGCCCTGACACCGCGAGGGCTCCCTTGAGCATCGCCTGGGCGCCGCCCGCGGTGAGGACGCCGGGGAGGGTCCAGCCGGGGAAGGGCAGCACCTTCTCGTAGCCGCCGGTGGCGAGGAGCACGGCGTCGGCGTGAACGGCGACCGGGTCCTCCTGCTCGGGGCCGAGCAGGGCGTGCACGGTGAACCGGTCTGCGCGCCGTTCGACGAACCAGACATGATGGTCCGTCAAGTGCCTTACCGAGCCCGCCTTCACGTGTGTGTCGAGGCCGCCCCGCAGCCGCTCCCATGTGCCCCAGTCATGGTGCAGCGCCTGCGGTCGTCGCGCGCGCAGTTCGGCGGCGGGCTGACGGTAGAACTGGCCGCCCGCCGCCGCGGCCGAGTCGAGGAGTGTGACGCGGACGCCGTGCGCCGCGGCGGCCACGGTCGCGGCCAGGCCCGCCGGGCCCGCGCCGATGACGGCGAGGTGGGGTCGGTCAGTCATCGTGGCCGGTGCCCTCCTGGGTGCGGATCGCGTCGCCCGGCTGCAGGGGAACCAGGCAAGCCCGTTGATTGGGGCGGTCGTTGACGGTCACGAGGCAGTCGAAACAGACGCCGATCCCGCAGAAGACGCCGCGCGGTCGGCCCGCGCCCCGGGTGGTGCGCCACGAGGTGACGCCCGCCGCCCAGAGTGCGGCGGCGACCGTCTGCCCGGGCAGCGCCTCGGTCTCCCGGCCGTCCAGTGTCACCGTGAAGGCCGGGCGGGGGTGGGCCTGTGCCAGGTCCAGCGGAGAGGTCACGGGGTCTCCTCGGGAAAGCGGTCGGGGCGGAACGGGGCCAGGTCCAGGCCGGGCGTCTTCGCGGTCAGAACCTGGGCGATCAGATGCCCGGTGCCGGTGGCGAGCCCGATGCCCGCGCCCTCGTGCCCGCAGGCGTGGAAGAGGCCGGGGACACGGGGGTCGGGGCCGATGGCGGGCAGGTGGTCGGGCATGTACGGGCGGAAGCCAGCGTACGAGCGGATGGCGCGGACGTCGGACAGGAAGGGGAACAGCCGGGTCGCGCCCGCGGCGAGGGCCCGCAGGGCCGGCAGCGGGACGGACCGGTCGAAGCCGACCCGTTCGCGGCTCGCGCCGATCAGGATCGGGCCCGCGGCCGTGCCCTCCACGACCGGCGAGGTCTGCAGCGCGGCGGAGTCGCTGGCCACGTCGGCCACGTAGTCGGCGGCGTACACCTTGTGGTGGACCATACGCGGCAGCGTTTCGGTGACCAGGACGAAGCCGCGGCGCGGGAGGACGGGCAGGGAGGTGCCCGCGAGGGTGGCGAGTTCACCGCCCCAGGTGCCGGCCGCGTTGACCACCGCCGGGGTGTGGATGTCACCGCTGTGGGTACGAACTCCCCTCACTGTCCCGTCAGTTGTACGCAGGACCTCCGTCACCGCCCGGCCGGTGAGCAGGCGTGCTCCGGAGGTCCGCACGAGGTGGGCGGCTGCCAGGGCGGGCATGACCTGGGAGTCCTGCGGGTAGTGGACGGCGCCGGGCAGGCCGGGGGCGAGATGGGGTTCGAGGGCGTACAGCGCGTCGCCCGCGACGGTTTCGGCGACGACTCCGGCCGCACGCTGCCCGTCGGCGAAGTGCTCCAGGGCGGTGAGGCTGCCGGGCGAGGTGGCCACCACGACGCCGCCCTTGGCCTCGTACTCGATGGCCTCCCCGAACTCCTGCGCCAGTTCACCCCACAGACGGTTGGAGAGGAGCGCGAGGTCGAGCTCCGGTCCGGGCTCCTTGTCGGAGACGAGGAGGTTGCCCTCCCCCGCACCCGTCGTGCCGCCGGCCACGGGGCCACGGTCCACGACGATGACGTCCAGGCCCGCGCGGGAGGCGTAGAGAGCGCAGGCGGCACCTGTCATGCCGGCTCCGACGATCACGACATCGCAGGTCAGTGGCTGACTCACGACAGTACTATGTCACATATCACTGATTCTGAACATGGTGTGCACACGGCGGGCCGCATCCTCACGCCTGCCGCTGACGTGGACATCACCTGCGATGATCAGGCGACCCTGGAGCGCCTCCGCGTCGCCCACGCGACGGCTGTCCCGATCCCCGCGGCCAACAGCCCGAGCCCACCGAAGACCAGCGGCCCCAGCCACAGCGACACGAACCCGTTGATCCGCGCGTCCTGGGGGGAACCCGCTCGGTAGAGCACCTCGACCTGCTCACCCGTCTCGTACGACGGCGGATTGGCACCGGTGGAGTCCTGGAACGTCCTCCGCGTGCCGTCCGCCGACGTGAACGCCACCACCGGGTATGCCATGCGCTTGTCGCTCGTGCGGTTCTTGTGGAACGAGCTGCTGTGTTCGGTCCGCCACTGCACGGACACCACCGTGCCCCGGGCGCGCTCCGCATCCGCCAGCAGCGAGACCGACTGACCCGCAAGAATCAGCCCGATGGCCAGGAACAGCGCCCCGAACGCGATCACCGCGGATGTGATCCACCGACGGGCACGCCGCCCCCGCACCTGTACCTGCACGATGCCCCTCTCACTTGTCCGGCCTCACTCGCCGGAGCAAAGGGGAAACGTTATCCCGGGCGCCTCGGGCGCGGTGCCCCCACTCCGGACCGGCCTTCCCGATGGCGAAGTCAAGTCGTGAAACCTGGTCGGTAAACCCTTTGAGACAGCTCGTGATCCCTCCTAGGTTGGCGTGCATGACGTTCGAAGTGCCCTACCAGCCGCTTCCGGTCGACCAGTCGGACGTCCGCTACGCCCACGGCCCCGACTCCGCTGTCCAGCCCGGAGTGCCTGGCGGCGAGACGATCGAGTTCGACTGGACAGACAGCGCGATCTACCCGGGCACGTCCCGGAAGTTCTGGGTCCATGTGCCCGCCCAGTACGACGCCGCACAGCCGGCCTCACTGATGGTGTTCCAGGACGGATGGTGGTACCTGGACCCCGAAGGAGAGGTCCGTGGCGCGATCGTCCTGGACAACCTCGTCCGGCGCGGCGACATCCCGGTCACCATCGGGGTGTTCGTCGACCCCGGCGTGTTCCCCGACGCCGAGGACCCGAAGAACCGCAACACCGAGTACGACGCATTCGACGACCGGTACGTCAGTTTTCTCCTCGACGAGATCATCCCCGAGGTCACGCAGCGGTACACGATCGCCGAGGACCCTGACCGGTGGGGCATCTGCGGGGGCAGCAGCGGTGGCAACTGCGCCTTCACCGCAGCGTGGCTGCGCCCGGACAGGTTCCGGCGCGTCATCGGGTACCTGTCCAGCTTCACGCAGATGCCGGGCGGCAACCCATACCCCGACCTGATCCCCGGCCTTCCCCGCAAGCCACTGCGAATCTTCCTGCAGGCGGGCCATCGTGACCTGCGCTGGAACGAGCCCGAAGCGAACTGGCTCGCCAACAACTTGCGTGTCGCAGCCGCACTCGCGGAAGCCGGATACGACTTCCACCTCGTCCTGGGCGAGGGCGGCCACAGCCCCAACCACGGTGGAGTCCTGCTCCCTGATGCCCTGCGCTGGTTGTGGCGGTCGGATCATCGCCCGGCCCGGCCGGTCGGCCGGAGCGGGGCCACTTCCTAGGAGCGCCGGTCTCGGATCAGGGCCCGCAGCACGTGGGCTCTGCGGTGGCCGAGGGCGAACACGGCCTGGGTATGGCCATTCCCCTCGGTCCGCTTTCGGTCGTAGAAGGTTCGAGAGTGCCCGCCTTTCCCGGCCTCCTCCGAGACAACACATCCCCCTCCTGCACGCCCCGCACGCCCACCCCGGCTTCCACGACGAGACCACACGTACGACAGCCGCACCCCCGTGCCCTCATTGCGTCACGATCACCACAACCAGTGGTGAAGGCACGCGGGCGGGTGACGTCCTCCGCCGACCCCGCCCTCTCGCCGGATCCCTCACCAAGGGGCCGGACTTCACCGCCGTACCGGAGCGGGCGCGGACGGGACGGTTTCGCGGACTGCGGCCGGTCCCCTGCCGGGGCGTTCCCCTCGTACTCGTGATCTCCTCGCGCCGATCCCGGCGGCGGTCAGCCCTCCGGGGCCGGCACCACCCTCAGGTGCGCCGCCGTGTGCCGGGACCTGCGGGCCTTGGGGCGGGCGGGGCGGGTCTCCCGCAGCACCAGCGTCAACCTCGTGTACCCCATGTCCTGCAGCGTCCTCGGGGTCTCGTCCACCACACGGCAGTCGGTGGCGCCCCAGCGCGGATCGGGGTGGGTCAGGGGGCGTACGGCGCCGTCGTGCGCCACGGCCTGTTCGCCGACCGCGCGGATCCAGTGCGGCAGGCCCTGCCGGTAGGCGGCCTCCATGATCGGGTCCTGGGCGATGTCACGGCGGATGGCTTGGAGGCCGTGATCGTGGCCGTAGCGCTCGACCGCGGCGGCGAAGTGCGCCAGCATCGGCAGGCACCAGCTGGACTCGTGCTCGCCGAGGACCGTGCCCGCGTCAGGGTGGAACAGCACGAATCTGAGGAAGTTGTCGCCCGGCATCGCCGTCTGATGCGGGCTCACCTCACGGAAAAGTGACGCGAAAGCATTGTTGGAGAGAACGACGTCCCAGCGGTGGTCGAGGACGACGGACGGGAAGCGAACCGCCTCCAGGAGGGCGGTGTAGTCCTGCAGATACGCCTGGGCCTCAAGACTCTCGGGGACGGGCCGCGGTGCCGGACGCTGCCCTCCTGCCTGATACGCCATCGGGAGGTCACCCCTCTTGCCTCTGCGGCCTTCACGCGGCGCCTTGATCCTGCGGCCCCGAATCGAGTCGTGTCAACTATCGTGGCATTTCGTGCTTGTTGACGGCTGAAATTGGCCACAGTTGTGGCGACACCTGGATGTGAGTTCGAACTACCCGGTAATCTCCGTCGAGTTCACGGCAACCGCTTGTGAGAAGCCTGTGCGAAACGTAGGAGATCTGTCGGTGACGGATGGCTTCGAGGGTCCGGGCACCACGGCTACGACCGCTGCGCTGCCGGCCGTCGTCGCTCGCGTCACCGCGCTCGCCGACCGGCTCGGCGTGGAACACACGGAGGTCTTCGACACCGGCCGCCTGTCCGCCGCCTCGGGCGTCCCCGAGCCCGTGGTCAGAACCCTGCTGAGCGGCCGTCCGGCGGGCGAGCCCGATGTCCAGGAGCGGTTTCTGCAGCGGCTGGACCTGCTGCGCCGCACCCGGCTCAAGCCCAACGGACGCAAGTACACCCAGCAGGAGATCGCCGACGGTGCGGGCATGTCGCGCCAGCAGGCGGGGGCGCTGATCAACGGTGACCGGCGCCCCACCATGGAACACTGCGACGCCATCCAGCGCTTCTTCCGGGTGCACGCGGGCTTCCTCACGGCCGAGGACCCCGAGGCCCTCGTCGGCGCCCTGCAGAGCACCGAGCAGGAACTCCTGCACAAGCTCGCCGAGCGGAAGGCGGCAGCGGCCGCCGACGACCCGCTGGAGCGGCTGCTGCAGGACCACGGCGTCCGCGGAATCGCCTGGCGGGCCGCACAGCTGCCCACCGACCAGCACCGCGACAAGGTCGCGGAGTGGCTGGACATGCTCCTGGAGAGCGTCAAGCGGCCCGAGTCGTGAGCCTGGGGAGAGCTGTGGGCATCGCAAGGCAAATGCGCCGCCTGTGCGGCGAGCTGGTCGCGGAACTCACCCTTGCCGCGCCGGCGCCGCCCGACGACCTGTACGGCGCGCTCTGCGACGCGATGAGCAGGCGCCGCGGTCGGCCGGTCCACTTCCGCACGGCCGCCTTCCCGGCCGGCACGGCGAGCGGGCTGTGGCTCGACATGACCGACCAGGACCTCGTGGTGATCGAGGAACGGACGGCGCCGGACCACCAGTTGGTGATCCTCGGACATGAGCTGTGGCACATGAAGGCCGGGCACTGCGGCCATCACGTCGAGGGCGTCCGGGTCGCGGCCCGTCTGCTCGGCGACGACGCGGACCTGCGGGCCACCGTCCGCAAGGTGGCCGCCCGCAGCCGCTTCGACCTCGCCGAGGAGCAGGAGGCCGAGTCCTTCGGTCTGCTGCTGGCCAGCAAGTGCCGTACGTGGCTGGCGGGTTCGGGGGTGCGGGGGCCGGTGCAGCGCGATCATCTGGCGGGACGGATCGAGGCGTCGTTGGGGTATCTGGGGCCGCAGGGCTGAGTACGCCCCGGCCGGCGCTCGGGCACGTGGTACGCCGGTGGAGCCTCACGCCCGCCTGCGGTGAAGCAGAACGGCGGGTTCGGGATGAGGGCCGCTGTCCGCCCGGTCCGGCAAGAACCGGGGCCGCGCGAGCGGCCGAAAGCCCTTGTCCTCCAGGGTGGAACTGCTTTCCCGCAAGGGATTTCGAGGACCTCTCGCCTCGGCTGAGCGGGCGAACCGGTGGGTGCCCGGACCCCATTGTCAGTGGCGGGCGGCAAGCTGGAGTCACGCCCCCTTGTGCGGGGTGCGACCGACGACGCCGACGCGGGGAGAGCCGACCGATGCCCACTGCCGTACTGACCGACCGCGAGCGCACCGCCGTACAGGCCTACCTGCGGCTCCTGCACACCGTACGAGCCGCGTTCGACGGTCCGCCCGGCTCCTCGCGACCACCCGTCGTGCCGCCCTCCGTGATCGCCGAGGCGGAGCAGGCGCTTTCGGCCGCGGGACTTGCGGGGAACGAGGAGGAGTTCTTCCGGCTGCTGCAGAGCTGGTGCCCGGAGCCCTGACGGCCGACGGCCGGCGGCCGCGAGGGATGAGGTTCAAGGCGCGTGCGACACGGTGATCGCCGTGGCCACCAGCCCCCGCTGGACGGTCCACCGACCCTCGAAGTGACCGAGCCGACGGCCACCCACCACCGGGCCGGGGACGAGCAGTTCGGCGCGGAAGCCGCCGTGCAGCCGCTCGTCGAGGTCGACGGAGACCTCGATGTCGGCCTCGGTGAACTCCAGCCACAGTCCGGTGAGGGGGAACCACGCCTTGTAGACGGACTCCTTGGCGCTGAACAGGAGCCGGTCCCAGTGGACCTCGGGGTGCCGCACGGCCAGGCGGCGCAGCCTGGCCGTCTCGTCGGGCAGGGACACGGCGTCCAGGACGCCCTCCGGGAGCGGCCGGTGGGGTTCGGCGTCGATGCCGACGGAGGCCAGGTCGGTGGCGCGGACCAGGGCGGCGGCGCAGTAGCCGTCGCAGTGGGTCATGCTGCCGGCCAGGCCGGGCGGCCAGCCCGGTGCGCCGCGTTCGCCGGGCAGGAGGGGCTGCGGCGGCACGCCGAGCTTCTCCATGGCGCGGCGGGCGCAGGCGCGTACGAGGGCGAACTCGCGGCGGCGCTTGTGGACAGCCCGTGCGACGACGGCCGCCTCCTCGGCGTACAGCGGCGCGGGCTCGCTCCCGTCGTCGCCGAGCACCTCCACGGCCACCACCTCGTCCGGCAGCAGCTCCTCGATCACCCGTCCCCGACCTCCTTCGGCAGTACGCGGCGCAGTCTCCCCGGCGGCTGCGGCCGCTTGCGCCATTCGCGGGGGTAGCCGACGGACACCTCCTCGAAGCGGACACCCTCGTGCCAGGTGGTCCGCGGGATGTGCAGGTGCCCGTACACCATGGTCTCGACGCGGAAGCGGCGGTGCCAGTCGGCGGTCAGTTCGGTGCCGCACCACATGGCGAACTCCGGGTGCCACAGGACGTCGCAGGGGTGCCGGTCCAGCGGGTAGTGGTTGACCAGGACGGTCGGCAGGTCCGCGGGGAGCGCGGCGAGCCTGCGTTCGGTCTCGGCGACCCGCGCCCGGCACCAGGCCTCGCGGCTCGGGTAGGGGTCAGGGTGCAGCAGGAACTCGTCGTTGCACACGATGCCGGTGCCGTGCGCGTACTCCAGCCCCTGTTCCTTGGTGGCGCAGCCGGCCGGCAGGAACGAGTAGTCGTACAGGAGGAAGAGCGGTGCGACGGCCACCCGGCCGTCGGGGCCCTCCCACACCGGGTAGGGATCCTCGGGTGTCGTCACGCCGAGGTCGCGGCACAGGGCGACGAGGTGCTCGTAGCGGGCGACGCCGCGCAGGGTGACGGGGTCCTTCGGATGGGTCCACAGCTCGTGGTTGCCCGGCGCCCAGATCACCCTGCGGAAGCGGCCGGCAAGGGTCTTCAGGGCCCAGCGGATGTCGGACACGCTCTCCGAGACGTCGCCGGCCACGAGCAGCCAGTCCTCGTCCGACTCGGGGCGCATCGCCTCGACCAGGGCACGGTTCTCGGCGTATCCGATGTGCAGGTCGCTGATGGCCAGCAGCTGTGCGGCTCCACCGGCCGTCGACGTCACCTTTCGCCCCCTCCGTACACACCGCGTGCCCGCGCACTACGAACGGGACCACGAGAACACATTTCCCGGCTCACCGACAAGGCGGCAAGATCGTTGAATCCGTAACACGTACGTTGCACGCGAGGCCTCTGGGAAGCCGTATGATCGCCCCAACACCACCGCCATGAACTTCCCTTCATTCAAGGGCGGTTTGGTGACCCTCCAACTCCCCTGCCCGGGCACGGGCTGCTCAGCCGTGCCCGCGAACCGTGAAAGGACGGCCCTGCATGGTCTCTCGCGTACGCGTCTGGCTCAACCGCACGTACGCGGAGAACGTGTTCTTCATGGATCAGCTGCGGCGAAATCCCAGCGATCGGGCCGTGGAGATCCATGCGACGCACGGAGACGCGGACTCCCCCGTACTGGCCGCCGCCGACACCGCCGACCTGGAGCCGGAGGGGCTGTCCCCCGCCGCGTACGTCGAGTACGCCCTCGACCAGTGCCAGCGGCGCGGCATCGACGTGTTCGTGCCGCGGCTGCACCAGTCGGCGATCGTGGCGCACCGCGCGGACTTCAAGGCGGTCGGTACGGCGCTGCTGGCGCCGCCGCCGGAGGCCGTGGCCGTCTTCGAGGACAAGGTCATCGCCTACGAGGCCGTGCAGGCGATCGGGGTGCCGGTGCCGCTGTGGTGGCGGGTCCGGTCCGCCGACGAACTCGTCGCCGCTGTGGAGGAGTTGGAGGCCGGCGGGCACAAGGCGTGCTTCAAGCCGGCGTCCGGTGCGGGCGGGGTGGGCTTCCGGATCGTCACCCGCGCGCCCTTCTCGATGACGCAGCTCACCGGGTTCCCGAGCCCCTATGTGTCGCTCGATCTGGTGGTCGAGGCGCTCAGGCAGTCGGACGAGCCGGTCGACTGGATCGTGATGCCGCGGCTGGAGCAGCCCGAGGTGTCGGTGGACTGCCTCACCGGGCCGGACAACCGGGTGCGGCTGGCGATCGGGCGTACCAAGAACGGCCGGCGGCGCGGGTTCACGCTGAACGAGCAGTGGCTGGAGCCGGCGCGGCGGCTCGCCGAGGGGTTCGGGCTGCACTATCTGTCCAACATCCAGTTCCGGATGTTCGGCGACGAGCCGGTGTTGATGGACGTCAACACGCGGCCTGCGGGCGGGTTGCATCAGCTGTCGCTGTGCGGCGTCAACGCGCCGTGGGCGGCGGTGCAGTTGGCTCTCGGGGAGGACCCGGGGGACGTGGCTCCGCCGTTCCTGGGGCAGGACTACACGGTGGTGTCGGGGCCGCGGCCGCTGCGGGCGGTTTCGCTGCCGCAACAGAGGGTTGAGGCGGAGCCGCAACTGCTGGCGGCGCCGGTTGACTCCGTCGGTTTCGCGGCTCAGGTACTGCCGCTTTAGATACGTCTGCCGGGTGCGGGTTGTCTGTGGCTTGTCGCGCAGTTCCCCGCGCCCCTGAAGGGCGACGGCCCCACCGGTATGGACCAATTCGGCGTCAGCTATTGACAGCTGGATTGGTCCATACCAACTTGTGTTGCGCAGTTCTCTGCATCTCTGTGCACTCCCGAACACCCCCATTCCCCAGGGAGATCGCGTGCGCAACACACTCGGACGTCACAGACGTCGGCTTCTCGCCCTGCTCGGCTCCGCCGCTCTCGCGCTCGCCGGAGCCATCGCCCTTCCGGGCACGGCCCAAGCGGCCAACATCCTGACCGATCCCGGCTTCGAGTCGGGCAGCCTCTCCCCCTGGACCTGCACCGGCAACCTCGGCTCGGTCGTCTCCTCCCCCGTGCACGGCGGCTCCAAGGCCCTTGCGGGGGCGGCGAGTTCGAGCGACGACGCGCAGTGCAGCCAGACCGTCTCCGTCCAGCCGAACACCACGTACTCGCTCCAGGGCTGGGTGCGCGGCTCCTACGTCTACCTCGGCGTCAACGGCGGTGCGTCCACCTGGACGACGTCTCCGTCGGCGTACAGCCAGTTGTCCGTGTCCTTCACCACCGGCGCCTCGCAGACCAGCGCCACGATCTACGTCCACGGCTGGTACGCCCAGGGCACCTACTACGCCGACGACATCAGCCTCGACGGCCCCGGCGGCGGTGGCGGCGGGTCGGACACCCAGGCGCCGACCGCGCCGACCGGGCTCGCCTCCACCGGCAAGACGTCGTCGAGCGTGTCGCTGAAGTGGAACGCCTCGACGGACAACGTGGGTGTCACGGCGTACGACGTCTACAGCGGCTCGAACAACGTGCTCAGCGTCTCCGGTACGACCGCCACGGTCAGCGGGCTCTCGCCCAGCACGTCGTACACCTTCACCGTCAAGGCACGGGACGCGGCCGGGAACACCTCCGGGGCGTCCGACTCCGTGAGCGTGACGACGGACGCGGGCGGCAGTGGCGGCACCGGCTTCAAGCAGGCCGCGCCCTATCTGTACGAGGGCTGGGGCGACCCGCCGAGTCCGTCGACGGTGATGAGCGCGACCGGCATCAAGTGGTTCACGATGGCCTTCGTGCTCGACTCGGGCGGCTGCACCCCCGCCTGGGACGGCAGCCGGCCGCTGACCGGCGGCGCCGACCAGTCCGCGATCAACGCCGTCCGCTCCGCCGGCGGTGACATCGTGCCGTCGTTCGGCGGCTGGCAGGGCAGCAAGCTCGGTGCCAACTGCTCCTCGGCGAGCGCACTCGCGGGCGCCCTTCAGAAGGTGATCGACGCCTACTCACTCAAGGCGATCGACATGGACATCGAGAACTCCGACGAGTTCGAGAACGAGGCCGTCCAGGCGAGGATCCTCACCGCCCTGAAGACGGTCAAGGCCAACAACCCCGGCCTGAAGACCATCGTCACCTTCGGCACGTCGACCACCGGCCCGACCTACTACGGCAACCGGCTCATCGAGCAGGCACAGTCGCTCGGCGCGAACATCGACGTCTTCACGATCATGCCGTTCGACTTCGGCGGCGGCTCCGACATGTACGGCAACACGGTGAACGCGGCGGAGGGCCTGAAGGCCAAGCTGAAGTCGACGTTCGGGTGGGACGACGCCACCGCCTACTCCCACATCGGCATCTCCGGCATGAACGGCCTGTCCGACCAGCAGGAGACCACCACTCCGGCGATCTGGACCCAGATCAAGGACTGGGCGAACTCGCACCACATCGCCCGGCTCGCCTTCTGGTCGGTCAACCGCGACCGGCCGTGCCCGGGTGGCGGCGTGGTGAGCAACTGCTCCGGCATCAGCCAGAACAACTGGCAGTTCACCTCGATCACGGCCGGGTTCACCGGCTGAGTGGCCTCCGGGCGGCGGCCGGTCCCACGAGGGCCGGCCGCCTCGGCCGGTCAGAAGCGGCCCGCTCCCCGGTAAAGCTCCAGCTCGCCCTCCAGCTCGACGGCCAGCACGGTCGCGTACGGATCGAGGTCCGTCTCCGTCGGCGGATCGATCCACAGCACACCCACCGCGTCGTGCAGCCCGCCCACCACCCGGTGGCCGAGCTCAGTGCCGGGGCCGAGGACAGTGACCTTGCGGACCGCCGTCGCCAGGCCGCGGACGCCGATCTCGGCGCGGGGGACGTCGAACAGGGTGAGGTAGAGAGTGCGCCGGTCGGTGGAGAGGGTGCTGGGTCCGTAGTGGTGCCCGGCCGGGAGGCCGCGCACCGTCCCGTACACGGCCTCCGCGTGCTTGCGGATCCACTGCCCCAGCCCTTCCAGCCGTTCGACCTGCGGCTGCGGGATGGTGCCGTCCTCCATGGGGCCGACGTCGAGGAGCAGGTTGCCGCCTGAGCCGATGGTCTCGGTGAAGTAGCGGATCAGCTGGGCGAGCGACTTGTGGTTGTGGTCCTGGTGCTGGTAGCCCCACGAGTCATTGATCGTCAGGCACAGCTCCCAGGGGCCTTCCGGCGGCACGACGGGCGCGCCCTGCTCCGGCGTCGCGTAGTCGCCCTCGCTCAGCATGCGGGCGTTGAAGACGACGTCGGGGACGTACGACCGGATGAGCGCGGCGAGTTCGGGGATGCGCCACTGCTCCTCGCTGCGGTCCCACTCGCCGTCGAACCACATCAGGTCGGGGCGGTAGCGGGAGGCCAGTTCGCGGATCTGGCCGTCGCGGTACGCGATGAACCGCTCCCAGGCGTCCAGGTCCTCGTCCTCGGCCGCGACCTCGGAGTAGCGGTTGTCCTCCTGCTCCGGCGGGCGGCCCGGCTTGCGCGTGGAGGCGTAGTCCGGGTGGTTCCAGTCGGAGTGGGAGTAGTAGAAGCCGACCTTGAGGTCCTTCTCGCGCAGGGCTTCGGCGTAGGGGCCGAGGTAGTCCCTGCCGAGGTTGAGGTCGCCGTACTCCGTGTCCCACAGGGCCACGCCGTCGTGGTGGCGGCTCGTCAGGACCGCGTACCTGGCGCCCGCCCGGGCGAACAGGTCCGCCCAGGCCTTCGGGTCGTACTCGCTACCCGTGAAGCGCTCCAGCTGGGACATGTACCGGTCGTGCGGCACGATGTCGTCGTAGAACGACCAGGACTCCTGGACGCCGTCGACGGCGTAGATGCCCCAGTGGATGAAGATCCCCAACTTGGCATCGGTGAACCATGTCTGCACGGCCATACGTCAGCCCCTCCGCAGCCGGAGTGTCAGGATCTGGAAGGGGCGGAGCGAGACCCTGACCGTGCCGGCTTCGACGTCCGCGTCCTCCAGCGGGCGCTCCAGCAGGTCGGTGACCTGGGCTCCGGCCAGCGGGAAGCCGGTGCGCAGGACACCCTGGGCGCGGCCGCCGCGGGACTCGTAGAGACGCACGACCACGTCGCCGGACTCGTCGTCGGCGAGCTTCACGGCCTCGACCGTCACGCCCGCGCCGTCCACCGAGACGACCGGCTCCGGCGCGCCCGCCGAATCCGCCACGCGGAGGGGGAGGTTGAGGGCGTAGCCCTCCGCGACCGCGTCCTCGATGCTCGCGCCGGGGAGGAGGGAGTAGACGAAGTGGTGGCGGCCCTGGTCGGCCTCCGGGTCCGGGATGCGCGGGGCGCGCACCAGGCTCAGGCTGACCCTGGTCGTCGTACCGCCGTCCTCGCGGACCGTGCGGGAGACGTCGTGGCCGTAGGTGGAGTCGTTGATGACCGCGACGCCGTACCCGGGCTCGGCGATGTGCACCCAGCGGTGGCCGGAGACCTCGAAACGGGCCGCCTCCCAGCTGGTGTTGGTGTGCGTGGGCCGCTGGATGTGGCCGAACTGGATCTCCGCGGAGGAGTGCGGGGCGCGGATGTCGACCGGGAAGCCCGCCTTGAGGATCTTCTCGGCCTCGTGCCAGTCGATGTCGGTCTCGAAGTCGACACGGGGGCTGCCGGCGCGCAGGCTGATCGTCTGGGTGACCTTCGAGCCCTTACCGAAGCTGCGCTCCACGCGGATCGCGCCGAGCAGCGGGTCCTCCTCGACGACCGTGACCGAGTCGGCGTCCAGCAGGTCCGTGTAGCGGTTCTTGTAGTGCTTGTCGATGTCCCAGGCGTCCCAGTAGTTGGGCAGGTCGGTGTGCAGACGCAGCAGGTTGCCGCTGTCCGCGAGGACCTCACGGCCGGCCCGCAGGTCCCGTACGGACGCCAGGGTGCCGTCCTCGGCCACCTCGACACGCACCAGGCCGTTGTCGAGGACGCGCCCGGCCACCGTCACCGGGTGCGGCGGCTCGGCGGCCGCGAGGGGGGCGCTGCCGCTCGCCGGCACCTCGACGTAGGCCGGGACGCCCTCGGCCGTGCGCACGACGTCGGCCCGGTCGAAGGGGCTGGTGTTGAAGACCCGTCGCGAGCCGGCGCCCAGCGCGGCGACCGCCTCCGCCGTCAGCTGCTCCAACTCCCTTGCCACACGGGCGTATTCGGCCTCCGCCTCGCGGTGCACCCAGGCGATCGACGAGCCCGGCAGGATGTCGTGGAACTGGTGGAGGAGGACCGTCTTCCAGAGGCGGTCCAGCTTCTCGTACGGGTAGGCGTAGCCCGGCGCGTGCAGTGCGGCCGTGGTCGCCCACAGCTCGGCCTCGCGGAGCTTGTGTTCGGAGCGCCGGTTGCCCTGCTTGGTGCGGGCCTGGGAGGTGTAGGTGGCGCGGTGCAGCTCCAGGTAGAGCTCGCCGTTCCAGACCGGGGCGTCCTGGTATTCCGCGCGGGCCTGGGCGAAGAAGTCGTCGGGGTGCTCCACGACGACCTTGGGCGAGCCCTCCAGGTCGGCGAGCCTGCGGGCCCGCTCCATGATCTCGCGGGTGGGGCCGCCGCCGCCGTCGCCCCAGCCGAAGGGCGCGAGGGAGCGCGTACCGCCGCCCTTCTCCTGGTAGTTGCGGACCGCGCGGTCCATCTCCTCACCGCTGAAGCGGGCGTTGTAGGTGTCGACCGGCGGGAAGTGGGTGAAGATGCGGGTGCCGTCGATGCCCTCCCACCAGAAGGTGTGGTGGGGGAACTTGTTCGTCTGGTTCCAGGAGATCTTCTGGGTGAGGAACCACTCGTTGCCGGCGAGCTTGGCGAGCTGCGGGTAGGCGGCGTTGTAGCCGAAGGAGTCGGGCAGCCAGACGCCCTTGGTCTCGATGCCGAAGTGCTCGATGAAGAACCGCTTGCCGTGGACGAGCTGGCGGGCGATGGCCTCGCCGCCCGGCAGGTTGCCGTCGGACTCGACCCACATGCCGCCGACCGGCGCCCACTGGCCCTTCTTCACGGACTCCTGGATGCGCGCCCAGACCTTGGGGTAGTTGTCGCGCACCCACTCGTACTGCTGGGCCTGGGAGCAGGCGAAGATGAAGTCGTCGTACTCGTCGGCGAGCGCGGTGACGTTGGAGAAGGTGCGGGACGTCTTGCGCTTGGTCTCGCGGATGGGCCACAGCCAGGCGGAGTCGATGTGCGCGTGGCCGACACCGGAGACGGTGTGGGCGCTGGCGTGCGCGGGCTTGGCGAGGACGGGCGCGAGGACCGCGCGGACGGCGGCGGCGCTGCCCGCGACGTCGTCCAGGTCGAGGGCGTCCATGGCCCGGTCGAGGGCGTGCAGGATCTCGTGGCGGCGCGGCTCGTGCTCGCCGAGGTGGACCATGAGCTCGCGCAGCACCTGGACGTCGAGGTCCAGGTGGAAGACCTCCTCGTCGAGGACGGCGAGGTCGGCGCGCCGGAAGGTGTAGAGCGGCTTGTCGCCGGCCGTCAGGATGTCGCCCAGCTGGGTGGGCGCGGAGAAGTTGTCGGCCAGGATGTCCGGGTTGGACGCGGCCTCGACCAGGTAGTCGATCTCCTCGCCGCCCTTCGCCGGGTTGGCGATCGGTACGTACTGGTTGAGCGGGTTGACCGCCTTCAGGGGTGTCCCGTCGGTGAGGTGGACCAGGGCCTCGGCCTGGTTGCCCGGCCAGTCACCGACGAAGCCGAGGTCGATGACCGTCTCGACGCGCCGGCCGGCCCACTCGGCGGGCACCTGTCCGCGCATCCGGAACCAGGTCGTACCCCAGGGCGGGCCCCACGGGGTGTCCATCGCGAAGGGCTCGTACGGGGCGTCCGCGGCCTCCTCGAAGGGGACCGGCTCGCCCGGCGCCTGCCAGGCCTCGACCGTCAGGGGGACGGTGGCGGCGTAGATCGCGGGCTTGATGCGCTGGTTGTGGAGGCGCTCGGCGCGCTCCTCGATCCGGCGGCGTTCGTCGTGCATGAGAGGTCTCCAGAGAGAGGGCGGCGAGAGCGCGCGAGGGCGGGAAAGCGCTTTCCGCGGGGAGCTTACTTCAGGTAGGAAAGGCCGGGGTGGACGTCCGTGTAGCCCTCGACCAGCCGTCGGGCCACGTTCACGGAGTCGACCAGCGGGTGCAGCGCGAACGCCTTCACCGCCGTCGTACGGGAGCCGGACTCTGCGGCGGCCAGCACCTCGCGCTCGACGGCCTTCACCGCGCAGACGAGGCCGGTGGCGTGTTCGGGCAGCGGGGCGACGGCGACCGGGTGCGCGCCGTTGGCGTCGACCAGGCACGGGACCTCGATGACGGCGTCGGCGTCGAGCACCGAGAGGGTGCCGCGGTTGCGGACGTTGAGGATCAGGGTGGTGCGCTCGTCGCGGGCGATGGCCCGCATCAGGGCGAGGGCGACCTTCTCGTAGCCACCGGAGAGGTCGTCGGCGTCGCGCTCACCGGCGCCGGCGCTCTCCCGGTTCTCGGCCATGTACGTCGCCTCACGCTCGGCGCGGGTGCGGTCCCAGGCGGCGAGGGCCCGGGCGCCGGGGTCGCGCATCTCCTCGTAGAAGTGGGCCTGCTGGTCGCGCAGGAAGGCGCCGCGGGTCTTCTCGGCCTGCTGGTAGGCGCGGACGGCCTCGCGGTTGAAGTAGTAGTAGTGCAGGTATTCGTTGGGGATCGCGCCGAGGGACTGGAGCCAGTCGACGCCGAAGAGCTTGCCCTCCTCGAAGGAGCCGAGCAGATCGGGGTCGGCGAGCAGCCGCGGCAGCTCGTCCCGCCCGGCGATGTGCAGGCCGCGCACCCAGCCGAGGTGGTTGAGGCCGACGTAGTCGATCCACGCCTCCTTCGGGTTCCCGCCGAGGACGCGGGCGATACGGCGGCCGAGGCCGACGGGCGAGTCGCAGATGCCGATGACGCGGTCGCCGAGATGGCGGGACATGGCCTCGGTGACCAGGCCGGCCGGGTTGGTGAAGTTGATGACCCAGGCGTCGGGGGCCAGGCGTGCGACCCGCTGGGCGATGTCGACGGCGACGGGGACCGTGCGCAGGCCGTAGGCGATGCCGCCCGCGCCGACCGTCTCCTGGCCGAGGACGCCCTCCGCGAGGGCGACGCGCTCGTCGTTCGCCCTGCCCTCCAGGCCGCCGACACGGATCGCGGAGAACACGAAGTCGGCGCCGCGCAGGGCCTCGTCCAGGTCGGTCGTGGCGGTCACCTCGGGGGCGTCCGCGACCTGTGCGGCCTGCTCCGCGAGGACACGGGTCACCGCGGAGAGCCGGCCCGCGTCCAGATCGTGCAGGACGACCTCGGTCACCCTGCCCTCGCCGCGGTCGCCCAGCAGGGCCCCGTACACGAGCGGCACACGGAATCCGCCGCCGCCCAGAATCGTCAGCTTCACTCTCGTACCTTTCCTGCCACGACGACCTCGACACCCGCCTCCTCCAGTGAGGAGCGGGTCGCCGGGTCGACCGGGGCGTTCGTCACCACCACGTCAAGGTTCTCCGGACCGCAGACCTTCGCCATACCCGTGCCCGGGAACTTCGCCTGGTCGGCGAGGAGGACGACCTTGTCGCTCGCTCTGATCATGGCGCGTTTGACCGGCACCTCGACCACCGTCGTATCCATCACCTGCCCGCCCGGGCGCACTCCACTGGTGCCGAGGAAGAGCCAGTCGGCATGCAGCTGGCGCAGGTTGTCCTCGGTGAGGAAGCCGACCAGGGAGCGGTACTCGCGCCGGACCATGCCGCCGAGCAGCACCAGCTCGATGCCCTCGTCGTCGGCGAGCTCCTCGTAGACCACCAGGTTGCTGGTGATCACCGTGAGGCGGCGGCCGTGCAGCTGGCGGGCGAGCCGGAAGGCGGTGGTGCCGATGTCGAGCAGCACCGACTGGCCGTCGGCGACCATCGCGGCGGCGTGCGCGGCTATCGCGTCCTTCTCGGACACGCGTACCTCGGCGACCTCGGCGAAGGGCTGGTCGCCCTCGTCCGCGACCGCGCCGCCGTGGACACGGGTGAGCAGACCGTCCTCCTCGAGCTTGACCAGGTCGCGCCTGATCGTGGCGGGGCTCACACCCAGCTCCTCGGAGAGGTCGGTCACAGCTGCGGGGCCGCCGGAGCGCAGGGCCCGCAGGATGAGTTGGTGTCGTCGTTCTGCCAGCACAGCGTGAACACTACTCGTCATCTTCAATCAAATCCATGCTCAGTTCTGCTCAGGTATTGACCAATCTCGTGGATCAGCGCACGATTCCGGTCATCGAAAATGACGAGTTTTGACGAGAGGCTGTTTCGCGTGGACGACGACAGGCCCGACGTGCTCCTGACCGGGCTGCTCTTCTACGACCTCGTCCTCACGGGGCTCGGAAAGCCGCCGACGCCGGGCGAGGAGATCTGGACGGGCGGGATGGGCTGCGGCCCCGGCGGCATCGCGAACCTCGCGGTGGCCGCGGCCCGGTTCGGTCTGCGCACCTCGCTGGCCACGGTCTTCGGGGACGACTTCTACGGCGAGTACTGCCGTGACGTCCTGTGCGACCAGGAGGACATCGACCTCTCGCTCTCCCGCACCGCGGACGGCTGGCCCACCCCCGTCACCGTCTCGCTCGCCACCGGCCACGACCGGGCCCTCGTCACCCACGGCCAGGAACCCCCGTACTCGCAGGACACACTGATGGGCGACCCGCCCGAGGCGCGCACCGCCCTCGTGCACCTGGAGGCCGCACCGCGCGAGTGGCTCGCCAAGGCCGCCGCGAACGGCACGCAGATCTACGCGGACGTCGGCTGGGACCCCACGCAGGAGTGGTCCACCGACCTCCTCGACCAGCTGAAGCTGTGCCACGCCTTCCTCCCGAACGAGACGGAGGCGATGGCCTACACCCGCACCGACAGCGCGGTCGCGGCCCTCGGCACCCTCTCCGAGCTGGTCCCGGTGGCCGTGGTCACGCGGGGTGGCGACGGCGCGGTGGCCGCCGACCAGATCACCGGCGAGTACGCCGAGGTCCCGGCCCTCGACGTCGACGTCCTGGACGCGACGGGCGCCGGCGACGTCTTCGGCGCGAGCTTCGTCGCGGCCTCGCTGGGCGGCTGGCCCCTGGAGGAACGGCTGCGGTTCGCCGTCCTCGCGGCCGGGCTGTCCGTCGGGCACCACGGCGGGGCGCTCGCGGCCCCCGGCTGGTACGGCGTCGACCGCTGGTGGCGGTCGCTGAAGGACCCCGGACTGCGGCGCGCGTACGGCTTCCTGGCCGACCGGATCCCGGCCGACCCCGGGCCACCCGTGCAGCACGCCCCGGTCACCCCGCCCGCCCCCACGGCCGTCGGCCCACACGCCTGAGAACAGCGGCAGTGACCCCTCGAACCCCCTCTCCACGTCGAACAGGAACAACAGGAGTGACCCGTGGACCTTTCTCGTAGAGGCTTCCTCCAGGCCGCCGCGCTCACCGCGGCCGCCTCCGGCCTGACCGTCGCATGCGGCGGCAGTTCGGGCTCGGGCGGCACCAAGAACGGCAAGGACCTCACCTTGTGGTACTGGGGCGGCGCGCTCAGCGACAAGGTGGTCGCGGAGGCGAAGACCCACTTCAGCAGCACGGTCAAGCTGACCTCCGCCTCCATAGGCGGCGACTTCAAGCAGAAGCTCACCACCACCATCGCGGCGGGCACCTCCGTGCCCGACATCACCGGCATCAAGGGCGAGGACATCGCGTCCTTCCTGCCCAACGCCGACCGCTTCCTCGACCTGAACGACCTGGGCTTCAAGAAGATCTCGTCCCAGTACCTGGACTGGAAGACCAAGCTCGCCCAGACCAAGGACGGCAAGCAGATCGGCTTCCCGATCGACATCGGCCCCACCGCGCTGTTCTACCGCGAGGACCTGTTCGCCAAGGCCGGCGTGGACACCGAGCCCGCCAAGGTCGCCGCCCTGGTCAAGACCTGGGAGGACTACTTCCAGCTCGGCACCGAGCTGCAGAAGAAGAACCCCGGGACCTACCTGGTCAACAACATCGGCGCCATGTTCGACATGACCGTCGGCCAGGGCACCGCGCGGTTCATCGACAAGAACAACCACTTCATCGGCGACCAGGACCACATCCGCGCCGCATGGACCACGTCGGTGCGCCCCTACACCCTGGGCCTCGACGCCAAGATCAACGACAACACCTGGAACGCCGCCGTCGGCAAGACCCTCCTCACCGAGCTCGGCGCGGCCTGGCACGCGCTGGACATCGAGCAGGCCGCGCCGGGCACCAAGGGCAAGTGGCGGGTGTGCGCGATGCCGGGCGGCCCGGCCAACCAGGGCGGCTCCTACCTGGCCCTGCCCAGGCAGTGCCGCAACCCCGAAGAGGCCTTCAAGATCATCAGCTGGATCCTCAGCCCGGCCAACGACGCGCGCGGCTTCACCGACGCCGCCATCTTCCCGGCCGCCCCGGCCGCGTACTCCATGCCGGCCATGACGGGCCCCGACGCCTTCTTCGGCGGCCAGAAGATCATCGAGGTCTTCGGACCGGCCGCCAAGACCGTGCCGTCCGCGTACGAGGCCCCGGCCGACGCGGCGGTCATGGCCCCCTACAAGACGGAACTGACCAACATCGAGGCCAAGGGCAAGAAGCCCGACGACGCCTGGAAGGACGCGGTCAGCCAGGCCAAGCAGATCGCCCGGCGGCAGGGGGTGAGCTGAGGTGACCTCCCCACCGGTCACCGGCTCCGCCGAGGTGCAGCGCCTCGGCGGGCCGGGCCCGGCCCGGTTCCGCCCGCGGCGCACACCGCCCGCGGGCACCGCTCGGCCCAGGCGGCGCGGGCCGCTGTCGTACTGGCGGCAGTACCTGGCGATCTCGCCGTTCTACCTGATCTTCGCCGCGTTCTCGTTCTTCCCCGTCTTCTACTCGCTGTACCTGGCCTTCCAGCGCTGGGACGGCATGGGCACCATGCAGTTCGTTGGCCTGCAGCAGTTCAGGTTCCTGTGGGACGACCCGGTCTTCTGGCTGTCGATCCGCAACACCCTGGTGATCTGGGTGCTGTCCACCGTGCCCACCCTCTTCGGCGCCCTGATGCTGGCGACGCTGCTGCACTCGGTGCGCCGCTTCAAGGGTTTCTACCGCATCGCGCTGTACGTCCCGAACGTCACCTCGATCGTCGCGGTGGCGATCTTCTTCGGCGCGGTGTTCAGCAACAACTTCGGTCTGGTCAACGCGATCCTGGGCATGGTCGGCATCTCGCCGGTTCCGTGGCTGAGCAACCCGTGGCTGATCAAACTGGTCATCGCGCTGCTGATGACCTGGCAGTGGACCGGCTACAACATGATCATCTACCTGGCCGGTCTGCAGGCGATCCCGAACTCGATCTACGAGGCGGCGAAGATGGACGGCGCGGGACCCATCCGCACGTTCTTCCAGATCACGATCCCGATCATGCGGCCGATCATCCTGTTCACCGTCATCATCTCGACCATCAACGGTCTGCAGAGCTTCAGCGAACCCCAGGTCCTGTTCGGCAGCAACGCCGCCAACGCCAACCTCGGCGGCCCCGGCCAGGCGGGTCTGACCACGCTGCTGTACTTCTACCAGTCGGCCTTCCTCAACAACGACTACGGCTATGGCGCGGCCATCGTGTGGGCCTTCTTCGTACTGATCATCATCCTCGTCGCCGTCAACTGGCGCATCACCACACGAGGGAGGAAGGCATGACGGCAGTGGACACCGCGCGGCCGGCCACGGGCGGCAGGAGGCTGCGCCGCCCCAGGGGCCTGACGGCGCACATCATCCTCGTCGCGGCCGTCCTGATCTCGGTCTTCCCCTTCGCGTGGACGATCGTCATGGCGACCAACACCACCCAGGACATCTACAAGAGTCCGCCGAAGTTCACGTTCGGCTCCCATCTGCTGGAGAACATCCGGCATGTGCTGAACACCATCGATTTCTTCGGGTCGATGCTCAACACGGTGATGGTCGCGACCGTCACCACCGTCCTGGTGCTGTTCGTCGACTCCCTGGCGGCCTTCACCTTCGCCAAGTTCGACTTCCCCGGGCGCAAGCTGCTCTTCGGCACGCTGCTGCTGTTCATGATGCTGCCGTTGCAGCTGGCGATCCTGCCGCAGTTCATCCTCATGTCGAAGATCGGCTGGGTGGGCATGCTCAAGGCGCTGGCCCTGCCCTCCCTGGCCAACGCCTTCGGCATCTTCTGGCTGCACCAGTACATCCAGAACGGCGTGCCCGACGAACTCCTCGACGCCGCGCGCATCGACGGCGCCGGGTTCTTCCGCCAGTACTGGAACATCGCCCTCCCGATGATCAGGCCCGCGCTGTCGTTCCTCGCCATCTACGCCTTCGTCAACTGCTGGAACGACTACATCTGGCCACTGGTCGTGCTCACCGACCCCGGCCATGTGACGCTGCAGGTGGAGCTCGCCCAGCTCAACGTCGGCCACACCACCGACTACAGCATGGTCATGGCCGGTGTACTGATGGCGGCGCTTCCGCTGGTCATCGTGTTCAGCATCTTCGCCCGCGGGTTCATCGCGGGGGCGACGGAGGGGGCGGTGCAGGGCAGTTGACGCTCGGCGGGTCCGCGCCCGAGAGGGGCGCGGGGCTGTACCGACATGCGGCTGCGCCGCGATGGGGGTCCCCGGCTCGAACGAAGCCGAGAGTGGGGGAGCGACGAGCCGCAGCGGGCCCGCGGCCAAGAACCGGCGGCCCGTCCCGAGCTCTTGGTACAGGGCCGATTCAGCAAGCACGTGCGACGAGAGAGGTGGACAGTGAGCGACGCCGAGGGGCGGCACCGGAAGGTGCTCGTCGTGGGCATGGACGGCCTGCGCTACGACCGCCTGACCCGCTCGCCGGCCAACGCGCCCGTCCTGCACGGCCTGATGGCCGCGGGCGCCGTCGGCACCAGCCTGCTGCCCTACGGCGGAGCCGACGGCCGGGCCGAGCACGGGCCGTCGGCCGGCATGGCCTACACCGACTCCGGGCCCGGCTGGTCGAGCATCCTGACCGGGGTGTGGCCCGACCGTCACGGCGTGAGGGGCAACGACTTCGTCGGAGCCGACTACGCCCGGTACCCCGACTTCCTGACCCGCGCCGCCGCGGCCCGCCCCGGTCTGCGCACCGCGGCCGCCGTGTCCTGGCCGCAGCTGGTCCGGCGCGGCACCCTGGGCCCCGCCATCGGCCGGCGCCGGCGCTACAACGGCGAGTTCCGCGGCTACCGGACCGCGGACCGCCGCGTCGCCCGCGCCGCCCTGCGCTGGCTCACCAGGCACGACCCGGACGTCGTGTTCGTGTACTTCGGCGCCACCGACGAGGCCGGCCACGACAGCGGCCCCCTCTCCCCCGCCTACGACCGGGCCCTCCTCGCCCAGGACGCCCACCTGGGGCAGCTGCTGGAAGCGATCGAGGCCCGCCGCTCGGACCCCGCACGCGCCGACGAGCACTGGACCGTGCTGGTCACCACGGACCACGGCCACCTGGACACCGGCGGCCACGGCGGCGATTCGCCGGCCGAACGGCAGGTCTTCGTCATCCTCGCCGAATCCGGCAGGCCCGCCGGCACCATCCTCGACTCACCCCGCCTCATCGACATCGCCCCCACCGTCCTGGACCGGCTCGGCATCCCCCTCGACCCCGCCTGGGGCCTGCAGGGCCGTGTCCTCCCCCGGCCCACCCCACCGACTTCGGACAGGTCATGACCGACGCACTCCCCGCCGATCCCCTGATCGCCCTCCGCCCCTGGCAGGCCCCCGAGGTGACCTCCTGGGGTCGCCTCCCCATGAACGCCGTCGACCGGCGCTCCGGAGCGCTCTCCCTGGACGGCGACTGGCGTTTCCAGTTGCTTCCTGCTCCGGACGCGCCCGTCGGCGCTGACTGGTCCTCGTCGTACGTCCCCGGCGTCTGGACCATGCAGTCCGCCGGCGCCGACGACCTGCCGCAGTACACGAACGTCCGCATGCCGTTCGCCGACTTCCCGCCCGGCTCACCGGACGCCGATCCGACGGGTGTGTACGAGCGCGAGGTGGACGTCCCCGCCGACTGGGCCGGGCGCCGGATCGTGCTCCAGGTCGGCGCCGCCGAGAGCGTGCTGCTCGTGCACGTGGACGGGCGGGCCGTCGGCATCTCCAAGGACTCGCATCTGGCCGCCGAGTTCGACCTCACGGAAATGGTGCGGGCCGGCGAGCGGGCGGTCGTACGGCTGACCGTCGTGAAGTGGTCGGACGCCTCGCACATCGAGGACCAGGACCAGTGGTGGCACGGCGGGATCACCCGCTCGGTGCTGCTGTACGCGACCGATCCCCTGCATCTGGCCGACGTGACCGTGCGGGCGTCGTACGACGGCGAGCTGCGCGTCGACTGCCGGGTGCGGGATGCCCGCGGGGCACTGCCCGACGGGTGGCACGTCAGCGGCGAGCTGGACGGCCAACTCCTGGCACAGGACCGGGAGTTCGACCGAGTCAACGCCGAGGACGACCGTGTCTCCGACTTCCTCGGCGAGGCCCGCCTCAACGCCACCGTCCCCGAGGTGCGCACCTGGAACGCCGAGACGCCCGAGCTGTACGGCCTCACGGTGCGCCTGCACCGCCCGGACGGAACGGTCGCCGACACCTCGCAGCACCGCGTCGGCTTCCGTGACGTCGAGATCGTCGGACGGGACCTGCTGGTCAACGGCGAGCGGGTGTTCATCCGGGGCGTCAACCGGCACGACTTCCATCCGCTGACCGGTCGCACGGTGTCGTACGAGGACATGCGCGCGGACCTCGTGCTGCTGAAGCGGTTCGGTTTCAACGCGATCCGCACCTCCCACTACCCGAACGACCCCACGCTCTACGACCTCGCCGACGAGCTCGGCTTCTACGTCGTCGACGAGGCGGACATCGAGTCGCACGACCACGCCCACGAGATCGCCGACGACCCGCGGTACCTGGGCGCCTTCGTCGACCGGGTCTCGCGGATGGTGCTGCGGGACAAGAACCACCCGTCGGTCATCATCTGGTCGCTGGGCAACGAGTCCGACTACGGCGCCAACCACGACGCGGCGGCCGGCTGGGTGCGGCGGCACGATCCGACGCGGCCGGTCCAGTACGAGGGGGCGGCCAAGCTGGACTGGGCGGCGACCGACGACGCCTCCGACATCGCGTGCCCGATGTACGCGCCGCTGGAGGACTGCGTGGCCCACGCCCTGTCCGGCAGGCAGACCAGACCCCTGATCCAGTGCGAGTACTCGCATGCGATGGGCAACAGCAACGGCACGCTTGCGGACCATTGGGCGGCCATCGAGTCAACGCCAGGTCTTCAGGGCGGGTTCATCTGGGAGTTCTGGGACCACGGCATTCTCCAGCGTGTGAACGACGGCAGACCTGTCGGGCGTGGGGGCGCCGGGCTCTATGACAACGGTGTCGCCGCGCCCGGCCACCGCTGGGCGTACGGCGGTGACTTCGGCGAGACGATCCATGACGGCGCGTTCATCGCCGACGGAGTCGTCTTCCCGGACCGCACTCCCAAGCCGGTGCTGTACGAGCACCGGGAGATCGCGGCGCCGGTGCGCATCGAGTGCTTCAGGCACGAGGGCATCGTGCTCGGCAACCACCAGCACTTCCGCGGCCTGGAGTGGCTGTCCGGACGGTGGGAGCTGTCCCTCGCCGACGGCCGCACGCTGACCGCGCCCGCCGAACTTCCGGCTCTGCGACCCGGTGAGACGGCCGCCGTCCCGCTGCCCTTGGCCATCCCGGGGGACGGCGGCGAGGCCTGGCTGACGCTGCGGGTGACGACCGCGGAGGACCAGCCGTGGGCGCCGCGCGGCACGGACGTGTGCGCGCCGCAGGTGCGGCTGCGCGGGCCCTCCGTGTCCTGGGAGGTCCCCGTGGACGGCGCCGTGGAGGTCGACGGCGAGGGACTGCTGGTCCATCCGCTGCTGACGGCCGCCCCCACGCTCTCCCTGTGGCGGGCGCCCACCGACAACGACGAACTCGGCGGCATCGCGGTGCGCTGGCGGACCTGGGGGCTCGACGCGCTCGTCCGCAAGGTCGTGTCGGTACGGCAGGACGGCGGCCTGGTGACCGTGGCCGCCGAGTACGCCGGCACGGTCGGCGTCGTACGGCACCGGCAGGTGTTCACTCCGGTCGCGGGCGGCATCCGCATCGACGAGGAGGCCGAGCTGCCGGAGGAGTTCCACGATGTGGCGCGGGTCGGCTCGGTCTTCGAGACGGTGCCGGGGCTGGACCTGCTGGAGTGGTTCGGGCAGGGCCCGTGGGAGTCGTATCCCGACCGGAGTGTCGGCGCGCCCGTCGGCCATCACTCCGTCCCCGTCGACGAGTTGTTCACCCCCTATCTGCGTCCGCAGGAGAGCGGCGGCCGGCACGGTGTACGGCGCTTCACGCTGTCCGCGGCGGACGCGACCGGCCTCGCGGTCGTACTGGACGAGCCGCGCCAGGTCTCCGTCACCCGCCATCGCGCCGAGGACCTGACCGCCGCATCGCACCACGACGAGCTGGTGCCGCGCTCCGGGTGCGTGGTGCACCTCGACGCGGCGCACCGGGGGCTCGGCACGGCGTCATGCGGCCCCGACACCTCCCCCTCGTACCTGATCCCGCCAGGTGTCCACCGCTGGAGCTGGACGCTGCGCGTGCTCTGATCCCCCTGTCTGCCCCCGTCAGCCCCCGTCTGACCCTTCGCCTGCCCCCGCCTGAACCCGCCTCACCTCCCGCCTTTCTGTCCTATGTCACATGTGACATGTCACATCCCACGGAGCACACGTGTGCACTTCGCATGACCACCACCAGGGCGAGGCCGCGCAGGCCGGTGCCGGACGACGCAGTTTCCTCAGGGCCACCGCGCTGCTCGGCGCCGTCGGCGCCGCGGCCGGCGCCGGTGTCGCGCTGCCGGCCGTCGCCGAGGCGGCTCCGGCGAGCGCCGGCAGGTGGCGGCCCGACTCCGACAGCCGTCGCTTCACGCTCGCCGTCATGCCCGACACCCAGTACCTCTTCGACGGCCCCAGCATCGACAGGGCGCCGGTGGAGGCGTCGCTGCGTTATCTGCTGGAGCACGGCAAGGACGAGAACATCGTCTTCCTGTCCCACCTCGGCGACCTGACCCAGAACGGCGCCGAGGCCGAGTTCGCCGCGATCGGCGAGGCGTTCAGGCTGCTGGACCGGCGGGGTGTCGGCTACAGCGTCCTGGCCGGCAACCACGACGTGAAGTCGTCCACGGACGACCAGCGCGGATCGACGCCGTACCTGGACGCGTTCGGGCCGCGGCGCTTCAAGGGCAGGAAGACGTTCGGCGGCGCGTCCGACGACGGCTACAACACGTACCACCTGTTCAAGGCCGCGGGGCGCGAGTGGCTGGTGCTCGCGTTGGACTGGCGGCTGTCGGCGAAGGGGTACGCCTGGGCGAAGGACGTCCTCGCCCGGCACCCGAGGACGCCGGTCATCCTCACCACGCACGAACTCGTCGTCGGGGACGACCAGTTGTCGGCGTACGGGCAGCAGCTGTGGGACCAGCTGGTCGCGGAGCACGACCAGATCTTCCTCACCCTGAACGGCCACTACTGGCCCGCGGGCCGCACGACCCGCAAGAACGCGGCCGGCAATGACGTGCACCTGCATCTCACGAACTACCAGAACCGCTACTTCGGCGGCGCCGCGATGATCCGGCTCTACCGCTTCGACCTGGACCGGGGCGTCATCGACGTGGAGACCGTCTCCCCGTGGATCCTCGGCCGGGCCGGCAAGGGCCTCAACGAGCTGGAGCGGCAGGAGATCGAGCTGAGCGGCGACACGGACCGCTTCTCGGTCGGAATCGATTTCGAGAAACGTTTCGCCGGATTCGCCCCGGTACCGGCCCGCCCGGCCCGTCCCGCCGCCAAGGTCGTCGTCCCCGGCACGGTCGCGTACTGGCGATTCGACGGCCACGACGAGGGTACGGCGGTCAGCGGCACCGTCCGTGACCTGTCCGGGCGCGGCAACGACCTCTCCCTGGTCACGGTGGGCGGCGGCGCCCTGAACTGGTCGTCGGACCACCACCCCGACCAGCCCGGCCACGGCAGCCTGGAGTTCCAGGGCTACAAGTCGCCGCTGAAGGGCGCGTACCTGAGGACGGTCGACGGCGCCCCGCTCAACTCGGCGACGTTCAAGGACGGTTACACCATCGAGGCGTTCTACCGTCTGCCCGCCGACTGGGACCCGGACCACCACGCCTGGTCCGGCATCGTGAGCCGCACCGGCACGGGCGGCGCGGCGGGCAAGACCGGCGACGACCCCGACGAGCCCCTCGCCACCCTGTCGCTGTCCAACGACCGCGAGCCGCAGTGGGCGATGCGCCCGCTCAACCAGCAGGGCATCGCCACCAACTGGGGCCAGGAGACCCCGCTGGAGACCTGGTGGCACCTGGCGGTGGTCAACGACGGCAAGCACACGACCCTGTATGTCGAGGGCTGCCCGGTCGTCCGCAACCCGAAGTCCGCCGCCGTCGGCATCACCTCCGTCGGACTGCCGTGGCTGCTCGGCGGCTACGAGTACGCGGGCAAGATCGACCAGATTCTGCACGGCCGCCTCGGCGACGTGCGGATCGTCTCGCGGGCGCTGCCCGTCACCTCCTTCATGAACCACTGACCCGCGACAGGGACTCACGATGACCGAGCAGCAGCTGCCCGTCTGGGCCGACCCGTCCGTCTCCCCCGCCCGCCTCGACGCCCAGGGCGTCTCCCGCCGCGGGCTCCTGCGCCGCGCCGGCCTGTTCGGTGCCGCCTTCGCCCTCGGCGGCGCCGCCACCCCTGCGGCCGCCGTCACCGGCCCGCGTTTCGGCGGCGACGACCCGCGTCTCGCGTACCTCGTCGGCGACCACCACGTCCACTCCGTCTACAGCCACGACGCCAAGTACACGTTCTCCCAGCAGGCACAGGCGGCCGCCAAGTACGGCCTGGACTGGATGGTGTTCAACGAGCACTCCAACTTCGGGCACGCCTACTACGGCGCCGCGCTGGAGCACAAGGAGATCCTCAGGGCCCGCGCCGAGAACCCGCGCCAGCTGATCTTCCAGGGCCTGGAGTGGTACATCCCGGCCGCAGAGCACTGCACCGTGTTCGCCGCGCCCGGTCCGAACGAGGTCGACCTGCTCACGCGGTTCGAGCTGGCCTACGACGGCAAGCTGCTCGGCTACACCGACGGCTCCGCGACCGGCGCCGACACCGCCCGTAACGAGGCCCATGCCGTCAAGGCCATCAAGTGGCTGGCCGAGCAGCGCGATTCGGGCTACGTCGACGACGTCCTCGTCCTCGCCAACCACCCCCTGCGCCTGGGCATCGACTCCCCGCACGAGATGCGCAACTGGCGGGACGCCGCCCCCGAGATCATGATCGGCATGGAGGGCGCGCCCGGCGCCCAGGGCGCGGCCATCCCCGGCTGGCGCGGCGCCACGTCGGTCCGCGGCGAGTACGAGAACAAGCCCTCGGCGCAGTCCTGGTCCGGCTACCCGGCGGACGCGTATCTGACGTACGGCGGCTTCGACTGGGCGACCGCGACCGTCGGCGGCCTGTGGGACTCGATGCTGGCCGAGGGCCGGCTGTTCTCGATCACCACCAACTCGGACAACCACCGCACGGTCTTCGACACCTGGAAGAACGGCGACTGGCCGGCCGGCCAGAACTTCGACAACACCGGCAAGCTGCCCGACCCGGTCGACACCGACACTCCGCAGCCGGGCAGCGACTTCTGGCCGGGCGAGTTCAGCCGTACCCACGTCGGCGTGACCCGATACGGCTACCGCGCGGTGATGGCGGGCCTGCGCGCGGGCCGCGTCTGGCTCGACCACGGGCACCTGCTCGACGGCCTCGACGTCCGTCTGAAGCGGGACTGCGACGCGGGCCGGGGCGTCACGCTCGGCGGGCGCCTCCGCGTCCGCAAGGGCGAGAAGATCACGCTGTACGTCACCGTCACGACCGCCTCGCGGGCCAACCCGCAGGGCATCCTGCCCCAGTTGGCGCACATGGACGTGATCCAGGGCGCGGTGCGCGGCCCGGTGACCGACCGGGACGGCTGGCAGGCGCCGGACACCAAGGTCGTCCGGACGAAGGACGTGTCCGGCCGGAAGGGGACGTACACCCTGCGCATCCCGCTGACCGCCGGGGACGAGTCCTTCTACGTCCGGCTGCGGGGCAGTGACGGGAACCGCCACGGGGCGGGGTACCTGGGCGCCTCGATCGACCCTCACGGGCCGGTTCCGCATGAGCCGGGTAACGGTGATCCGTGGGCGGACACGTGGTTCTACTCGAACCCTGTTTTCGTCGATGTGGCAGGTGCCTAGCGTTATTGGACGGTCGTTCGTCTGCCGCCCCGTCGTGGTTGGTCGCGCCCCGCGGCGGAGCCGCTGAAGTCACCGCCCCGCGCCCCTTGAGGCGGTACCGCCAGGTCACGAAGTGATCCTTCGCGTCGTACCGTGGCCGCATGACCGGTGAAGAGTCGTTGCGGCCGCAGTCCCTGCTGTTGACGTTTCTGGGGGACCAGGTGCTGGGGCGGGACGTCTGTGTGTACTCCGGCAGCGTGATCGACGTCTTCGCGCGTGCCGGGGTCGGTGAGCAGGCGACCCGCTCGACGCTGACCCGGATGGTCAAGCGGGGGCTGCTGCGCCGCCAGCGCGAGGGCCGGAAGATGTACTTCGGGCTGACGGAGCACTCCGCGGCGGTGCTGCGGGACGGCGAGCACCGTATCTGGCAGACCGGTGCGGTCAACCGGCACTGGGACGGCACCTGGACCCTGCTCGGCTTCTCGCTGCCGGAGTCCTGGCAGCGGCAGCGGCACGATCTGCGCTCCAAGCTCACCTGGAGCGGTTTCGGGCCGCTGTTCAGCGGTCTGTGGATCGCGCCGGGCGAGGTCGACGTGGCGGAGCTGGTGTCCGAGCTCGGGCTCGCCGCCCATGTGAAGGTCTTCCGTGCGCATGCCGACGCCGGCATGGACATCGGCGCGATGATCGAGGAGACCTGGGAGCTGCCCGAACTGGCCGCGCGCTACGAGGAGTTCGTGCGCCGCTGGGAGGCCTGGGAGAGCCGGCTGCCGGACGCCGACGACGCCCTCGCGCTGCGGTTGCGACTGCAGGCCGAGTGGCTGGAGGTGATCCGCCGCGACCCGCGCCTCCCGGTCAAGCACCTGCCGGACGACTGGCCGGCGGAACGGGCCGAGAAGACGTTCCGGGCGGTGTACGACCGGCTGACACCGCTCGCACAGGAGGCCTCGGAGCGCCTTCTCGACCTGATGCCGGTCCGCCCCGATCAGGCGTAGAACCGCGACAGGCTCTGCAGTACGGCCGCGGGCTTCGTGCCGCCCTCGATCTCGATCGTGCCGTCGACGGTGATCTGCACGCCGCCCGGCACCTCCTCGACCTCCGCCAGCTTTCCGACCAGGCGGATGCGGGAGCCGACCTTCACCGGGGAGGGGAACCGGACCTTGTTCAGGCCGTAGTTGACCTTCGTGGTGACGCCCTGGACGTCCAGGAGTTCGGTGAACAGGGGGATGAAGAGGGAGAGGGTGAGGTAGCCGTGGGCGATCGGTGCGCCGAAGGGGCCCTCGGCGGCGCGCTCGGGGTCCACGTGGATCCACTGGTGGTCGCCGGTGGCGTCGGCGAAGGTGTTGATGCGCTCCTGGGTGACCTCGATCCATTCGCTGGTGCCCAGGTCGCTGCCCGCGAGCTTCTTCAGTTCGTCGATGCCGTTGACGGTGACGCTCATGTAGCTGTCCTTACTCGGAAGTCTTCGGGTTCTCAGGAGTTGGTGCCGTAGCGCTTGCGCACGCGGGACTTGAGGAGCTTTCCGGAGGCGGTGCGCGGGAGTTCGTCCGCGAGGACCACCGACTTCGGGATCTTGTACTTGGCGAGCTGTCCGGCGAGGGAGGCGAGGATCTCGTCGGCGTCGATCGTGGCGCCCTCGCGGGGTACGACGACCGCGCGCGGCACCTCGCCCCATTTCTCGTCCGGCACGCCGATGACGGCGCACTCGACGATGTCGGGGTGGGCGAGGAGGCGGTCCTCGATCTCGGCGGGGTAGATGTTCTCGCCCCCGGAGATGATCATGTCCTTGATGCGGTCGACGATGTAGACGTAGCCGTCCTCGTCGACGCGCGCCGCGTCCCCGGTGCGGAACCAGCCGTCCGCGAAGGCCGTCGCCGTCTCCTCCGGCAGCCCCCAGTAGCCGGACATCACTGCGGGGCTGCGGACCACGACCTCGCCGTTCTCCCCCGGCTCGACCGGGGTGAGGTCGGGCCGCACCACCCGGACGTCGGCGAAGAAGTGCGGCACCCCCGCCGAGCCGGTCTTGCTGACCGACTGCGGGCCGTCGAGGAAGCAGATGCCGAGGGCCTCGGTCATGCCGTAGCCCTGCAGGAACGTCAGCCCGCGCGCCTGGTACGTCTCGATCAGCGGGGTCGGTACCGGGGCGCCGCCGCAGCTGAGCATACGCAGCGACGACAGGTCGGCGTCCGGCCAGCTCGGCTGGCGGGCGATCTGCTCGAACATCGCCGGCACCCCGAACATGTAGGTGATCCGGTGGTGTTCGACCAGTTCGAGGGTGGCCGCCGGGTCGAAGGCCTCGACGAGGACGCAGGTGCCGCCCTTGAGCAGTACCGGCAGGGTGAGCACGGTCAGGCCCGCGATGTGGAACAGCGGCGCCGACACCAGCGCCCGTTCGTCGGCGTGGAGGTCCTTGTCGATGAGGAAGTTGACGCTGTTCCAGGTGACGTTGGCGTGCGAGAGCATCGCGCCCTTGGGGCGGCCGGTGGTGCCCGAGGTATAGAGGATCAGACAGGTGTCGTCGGCGGCGACGGGCTCGTCGATCGGTTCGTCCGGGGACGCGTCGAGCAACTCCTCGTATTCCGGGCCCACTTCGAGAAACACCCGCACGTCCGTGCTGCCCGGCAGTCCGGCGACGAGCCCGGCGTGCGAGGGGCCGTAGACGAGGACCTTCGCGCCGGAGTCGGCGAGCTGGTAGGCGATCTCGGGGCCGGCGAGGCGGGTGTTCTGCGGCACGAAGATCGCGCCGAGCATTCCGGCGGCGAACAGCGTCTCCAGGAAGGAGGGGTGGTTGGGCCCGAGGTAGGCGACCCGGTCGCCGCGCCGCACGCCCCGGGCGCGCAGGGCGTGTGCGAGGCGGGTGGTGCGGTTGTGGAGCTCGCCGTAGGTGAGCGCCGTGCCGCCGTGGACCAGGGCGGTGCGGTGCGGGGTCTTGCGGGCCCGGCGTGCGGGCCATGACCCGAGTCCCTCGTTGCGCATCTACGGCCCCTTACGGCTTCGTCAGCCCGAGCAGGCGGGCGGCGTTCTCCTTGAGGATCTTCGGCTTCACTTCGTCCTTGATCGGCAGCTGCTCGAAGTCGCGGAGCCAGCGGTCGGGGGTGAGGACGGGGAAGTCGGAGCCGAAGAGGACCTTGTCCTTGAGCAACGTGTTCGCGTACTGCACGAGCTGCGGGGGGAAGTACTTCGGCGACCAGCCGGACAGGTCGATGTGCACACCCGGCTTGTGTGTGGCGACGGCGAGGGCCTCGTCCTGCCAGGGGAAGGACGGGTGCGCCAGGATGATCTTCAGGTGCGGGAAGTCGGCGGCCACGTCGTCGACATGGAGGGGGTTCGAGTACTTGAGGCGGATGCCTCCCCCACCGGGGACTCCGGCGCCGATGCCCGTCTGGCCGGTGTGGAAGAGGGCGATGGTGCCCGTCTCCTCGATCACCTCGTACAGGTCGTAGGCCACTGAGCGGTCGTTGGGGAAGAAGCCCTGGATGCTGGGGTGGAACTTGAAGCCCTTCACCCCGTACTCCTCGACCAGCCGGCGGGCCTGCTTGACGCCCGCCTTGCCGCGGAAGGGGTCGATGGAGGCGAAGGGGATCAGGACGTCGGCGTTGGCGGCGGCCGCCTCCGCGACCTCCTCGTTCGGGACCGGCGCGGTGCCGGTCGCGGACTCGGCGTCCACCGTGAAGATCACGGCGGCCATCTTCCGCTCGCGGTAGTAGGCGGCCGTCTCCTGAAGGGTCGGCTTCCGCTTGCCCTCGACCTTGAAGTAGGCGGAGGAGGCGTCGTGCAGGTCCTCGTCCAGGGAGGAGTGGCCCTTGGAGGAGACCTCCGCGTGGGTGTGGACGTCGATCGCGACGAGTTCCTCGACGTCGATGCTCGTCATGCTCAGGCCTCCGGGAACTTCGGGGCGGGGACGCCGACGCTCTGCAGTTCGGCGCCGACCGAGGTGGGGAAGGCGTCGGCCAGGGAGTCCGGGGTCCAGCCGCCGTCTGCGTACGCCGCCTTGACCTCCTGCGGATGCGACCAGAGTGCCACCTTGTCGCCGCCGATGCCGATGGCCTGGCCCGTGATTCCGCGGGCGGCCTCGGAGGCGAGGAACGGGACGAGGGCCGCGCAGTCCTCGGGGGTGCCGAAGCCCTCGCCCTTGCGCAGGAAGTCCGGGAGCGGCTCGCCGTTCTTCATGGCCTCGATGTACGGGGCGAAGGCGGGGATGGTCTCGGTCATCGCGGTCGCGGCGACCGGGACGATCGCGTTGACGGTGATGTTCGCGCGGCCCAGCTCCATCGACCAGGTGCGGGCGAAGGCGGCGATGCCGGCCTTGGCGGCGGAGTAGTTCGTCTGCCCGAAGTTGCCGCGCTGGCCGGCCGGCGAGCCGACCAGGATCAGGGTGCCGCCCTCGCCCTGCTCGCGCATCCGCACGGCGGCGGCGCGGGCACAGGTGAAGGTGCCCTTGAGATGGGTGGTGATCACCGCGTCGAAGTCGTCGTCGGACATCTTCCACAGCACCTTGTCGCGCAGGATGCCGGCGTTGGTGACCAGGATGTCGAGCCGTCCGAACTCCTCGACCGCACGGCTGACCAGCCGGTCGGCGGCCTCGCTCGTGCCGACCGGGACCACCTCGGCGACGGCGGCGCCGCCGGCCTCGGTGATGGACTTCACGGCCGCCTCGGCCACAGCCTCGTCGACGTCGTTGACGACCACGGACGCGCCGTGGGCGGCCAGGGCGTGCGCGTAGGCGAGGCCGAGGCCCCGGCCGCTGCCGGTGACGACGGCGACCTTGCCGGTGAGATCGATGCTGGGCACGGGTGGGTCCCTTCACGAGGTGATGCGGGTGGTGCGGCTTCCGCACAGCGGCTTCGAGATCGAAGCTAAGAGCAATAATTGTTGACGTCAATAGTTGTTGAACACCTGCGGGTGCGACATGCTGGAATCTGCACCGAGAGCCGCGCCCCCGTGGGGCCGAGACCAGGGAGCCCGCCATCACCCGCCAGCACGCCACGAACGCAGCCTCGATCGACGCGGACGAGCCATGGATGCGTGGGCTGCACGCGGACACGGGCTACCTGCTGTACCGCCTGGGCCTGCGCTCCGGACAGCTGTTCAACGCCTTCCTGCAGGAGTCGGGGCTGCGCCTGCGGCACTACGCGGTCCTGCGCTTCCTCGCCACCTCCGACGGCGCCCTGCAGCGCGAACTCAGCACCCGCCTCGGCTACGACCCGAGCGCGATCGTCGGCCTGGTCGACGACCTGGAGAAGCTGGGCTTCGCTGAGCGCCGCCCCTCCCCCGACGACCGCCGCAGCCGCATCGTCGTCCTCACCGAGGACGGCCGCGCCTTCCTGCGCGGCACCGACGAGGCGGGCCTGCGCGCGACGAACGAGCTCTTCAAGCCGCTGGAGCCGGCCGAACGCGAGACGCTGCACGCGCTGCTGCTGCGGATCGCGGAGGACGGACTGGGCCGCGCCGGAGACTGATGTGGTCGAAGACGCCCGGCAGTTGAACGCCCGCTCCGCGCCCGACCGGCTGCTGGCCGTGCTCGCCGCGTTCGACCACGAGCACCCGGCGCTGTCCCTGACGGACATCAGCCGACGGGCCGGGCTGACCCTCACCACCGCGCACCGCCTGGTGGGCGCCCTCACCGACTGGGGCGCCCTGGAACGGGACGACTCCGGCATCTACCACGTGGGGCTCAGGCTGTGGGAGGTCGCGGCCCTCGCCCCGCGCGGCCTCGCGCTGCGGCAGATCGCGCTGCCGTACCTGGAGGACCTGTACGAGGCGACGCACGAGAACGTGCAGCTGGCGGTGCGGGACGGCGGGGAGGTCGTCTACATCGAGTGGATCTCCGGTCGCAGCGCCGTCGGCGTGCACATACGGGTCGGGGCGCGCTGGCCGCTGCACGCCACCGGGGTCGGGCTGGCGCTGCTCGCGCACTGCGGTTCGGAGGCGCAGGAGAAGTACTGCGCGGGGCCGCTCGCCTCGTTCACGCCGTACACCATCACCGAGCCGGTGCGGTTGCGCCGGGTGCTGGCCGAGGTGCGGCGCACGGGAGTCGCGGTGAGCAGCAGGCAGGTCACCGACGACGCACTGTCGGTGGCCGCCCCGGTGCGCGGGCCGGGCGGGGCGGTGGTCGCCGCCGTGTCGGTGGTGGTGCCGCAAGCCGATGCGCAGGTACCGGTGCTGGTGCCCGCGGTGCGGCTTGCGGCGCGCGGCATTTCGCGGGCGCTGGGGTGGCGGCCCGCGAAGGAGCCGTAGAGATCGCTCAGCAGTCAGCGGTTGCCGGGCATCGGCTTGCCCGCGAAACGGTCGGTGAGCCAGTTGACCGAGTCGCCGATCGCCTGCGGGGCGCCGAGGAGATGGTCGCCCGCGTACGAGGTCCACTGCGTGGCCGTCCCTGCGTCGCAGTAGGCGCGGCGGGTGTCCTGGCCGGTCTCGGCGGGGATCACCTCGTGAAGACCGCGGAGGCGCTCCGCTGACAAAGCAGGCCGGACGAGACGGCCAACGCCCCGGCGGATATCCCTCTCACCGGCGAGGCCCCGCCCAGGGCCCCTCGCGATACTGGAACGGCCCTTGCCCCGAGGAGCCGCCCATGTCCCCGCAGTCCTGGTTCTCACAGACCGCCGCGCGCCTGCGTACGGCGAATCCGTACGTCGTCGACGCCGCCCTCGCCGCGCTCGTGCTGTTCGCCGTATCGCTGCAGTGGCTCTTCCCCGACCAGGGGAACGACCGGCTCAGCTGGCAGGGCTGGCTGCTCGGTGCCGCGACGGCGGTGCCGCTGGTGTGGCGCAGGCGGGCGCCGTTCGCGACCGCGTGGGCCGTGTCGGCGGCCACGCCCGCCATGGCCGTCTACCACGCGCCCCCGCCCGACGTGATGTACGGCGGGCTGGTCGTCCTCTACACCATGGCCGCCCGGGCCCGGGCCTGGCAGCGGCGCTTGATGCTGGTGGGCTGGGTGATCGGAGCCACCGTCACCATGCAGCACAAGGAGCACGCCCGGCCCTTCGAGTACGCCTTCCATCTGCTCTGCATCGCCTGCGCCTACGCGCTCGGGTGGCTGGCCCGCCTCCAGCGTGCCTACACCACGGAGCTGGAGGACCGGGCCCGCGGACTGGAGCGGGAGCGCGCCGCGGACACCGCGAGGGCCATCGCCCAGGAACGCGCCCTCATCGCCCGGGACATGCACGACATCCTCGCCCACGCGGTGAGTCTGATGGTGGTGCAGGCGGAGGCGGGGCCCGTCGTGGTGCGCAGTGATCCGGAGCGTGCGGAGGCCTCCTTCGACGCGATCGCGGCGACCGGCCGGGACGCGATGGCGCAGCTGCGGCGCATCCTCGGGGTGCTCAAGGAGGAGCAACAAAACGGCACTTCACCGCAGCCGGGCGTGGCGGCACTCCCGCAGCTGCTGCGGCAGGTCGGCGAATCGGCGGGCCTGCGGGTCGAGTTGCACACCACGGGCGACCCGCGCCTGCTGCCCGCGGACGTGGAGGTCGCCGCCTACCGCGTGGTGCAGGAGGCCCTGACCAACACCGTGAAGCATGCGTACGCTGCCTGTTCGACCGTCGAACTCGACTGGACGGAGGACCTGTTGACCCTCACGGTGACCGACGACGGACGGGGCCCTGCGGCACCCGGCGGCGGGCACGGGCTGATCGGCATCCGGGAGCGGGCCGCCGCGTGCGGGGGCAGCGCCGAGGCCGGGCCCGGACCGGACGGCGGCTTCCGGGTCGTCGTACGCCTGCCTGCCGCCGCCGACCGTCAGGCGGCCCTCGGGTGAGCATCCGGGTGGTCGTCGCCGACGACCAGGAACTGGTCCGCAGCGGTTTCAGCATGATCCTGGAGGCGCAGCAGGACATCGAGGTGGTCGCCGAGGCCGGCGACGGCGCGCAGGCGGTCGCGGCCGTCCAGCGCCACACGCCGGACGTGCTGCTCCTGGACATCCGGATGCCGGTCATGGACGGCCTGGAGGCGGCCCGGCGGGTGTGTGCGCAGTCCTGCTGCAAGGTCGTCATGCTGACCACGTTCGACCTGGACGAGTACGTGTACGAGGCGCTGTACGCGGGCGCCAGCGGCTTCCTCCTCAAGGACGTGCGCCGCGACGACCTGGTGCACGCCGTACGGGTGGTCGCGGCGGGCGACTCGCTTCTCGCGCCGACGGTGACGCGGCGGCTGGTCTCGGACATCGTGCGGCGGCGCCGCGAGGTGGCCGCCGCCGAGGTCACTCCGCAGCGGCTGGACGCACTGACCGCCCGTGAGGTGGAGACGTTGCGGCTGCTGGCCCGCGGCCTGTCCAACGCCGAGATCGCCACGACCTTCTTCGTGAGCGAGCACACCGTCAAGACCCATGTCAGCAACGTACTGAGCAAGCTCGGGCTCAGGGACCGGGTGCAGGCGGTGATCTGCGCCTACGAGTCGGGACTGGTGGCACCGGGCGCCTCCTAGCCGTCCAGTTCCTCGAAGAGGGTCAGTTGAAGGGCTCCCGGAGCCTGTAGCCGGGAATTCAGCGAGTTCCACGGGGTGCGCGTCGGCCCGGCGAGAACCTCGGCCCCCGCCGCGGCCAGTCGTGCCGTGACGACGTCGGAGTCGTCGACCTGGAAGGCGACCCGGATGTGCCCGGCCACGCGGTGGCCCACCTCGACGTCGTCGATGAAGGCGGCGTGGTTCGGGTCGGTCAACTCCAGTGTGGCGCGGCCCGCTTCGAGGATGGTGACTCTTCCGTCGGGAGACGAGAAGGCGGCCAGCTCGGGCAGGCCGAGGACGTCACGGTAGAAGCTCAGGGCCTCGTCGTAGTCGGGTGCCGTGACGACGAGACGGAGTTCACGGACGGCGGGTTCCTCGGACATACGGGCTCCTGCGAGATCGCGGTTTTTGTGCTCCCTCAACTCCGGTGCAGATGCTGAGGATTCCCGCCGTCTCCCTCTCGGGAGTGAGCCGAACGGTTGCCTCCCCCGTACGACCGAGGCCCCGAAACCACTCCCTCCGGCGATCCGCCGCACCCTCCGTCACCACGAGCCTGGGGGCGATGAGAACCGACTACCCGCCGGGAGGGACCATGCTCTCCACACTTGCCCGGGCGGCGACCCGCCGCCCGCTGACCGTCATCCTTCTGTGGGTGCTCTTCCTGCTGCTCGGCTTCGGGCTGGGGACGGGCGTCTTCGGGCGGCTCTCCGACAACGTGCCCGAGGTGCCGGGCACCGAGTCGGAGCGGGCCGCCCAGTACCTGGACCGCGTCGACCCGACGGGCGAGTCGATCACCGCCGTCGTCGCGGGTGTCGCCGTCTCCGACCCCGGACTGCGCGAGCAGGTCGAGCGGGCCGTGGCCGACGTACGCGGCCTCGCCGGTGTCGCCGCGGTCCCGGACCCGTACCGGACCCGCGGTCTGACCGCCGCCGACGGGCGCGCCCTGATCGTCCCCGTCACCTTCAAGGGCGGTCTCGGCGACTCCGCCGAGAAGAAGGCGGTGGACGCGGCGACCGACCGCATCAAGCAGATCGACGCGCCCGAGGTCCACGTCAGTGGCGGCCCGTTGCTGGGCGAGCAGCTGGGCGAGCGGGCCCAACAGGATGTGAAGAACGCCGAGTTGATCTCACTGCCCGTCGTACTCGCCCTGCTGCTCGTCGTGTTCGGCGGGCTGCGCGCGGCCGGGCTGCCGCTGGTGATCGCGGTGAGCGGGATCGCGGGCGCCTTCCTGGCGCTGTTCGGGTTCAGCCAGGTCACCGACATCTCGGTGTACGCGATCCAGGTGACCACCATGCTGGGGCTCGGACTCGCCGTGGACTACGCCCTGTTGATGCTGGTCCGCTTCCGCGAGGAGCGCCGGCAGACGGAGGACGTCGTTCAGGCGGTGCACCGGACGGTCGCCGCGGCCGGCCGGACGGTGTTGTTCTCCGGGCTGACGGTGGCCGTCAGCCTGACCGGTCTGCTGGTCTTCCCCAGCGTGTTCCTTCGCAGCATGGGCCTGGCCGTGGCCGCCGTGGTCGTCATCGACATGCTGGCCGCGCTGACGCTGCTGCCGGCGCTGCTGGCCAGGTTCGGCGGGAAGATCTCCCCGGCGAAGACCCGGCCGGAGGGCGAGGAGGGCCGCTTCTTCGCCCGCGTGGCCCGCTTCGCGGCCCGCCGCCGCGTCGCCGTCCTGGCCACGGCCGTCCCGGCCCTGCTCGTCCTGGCGCTGCCGGTCACCGGTATGAAGATCGAGATCGGCGACGCGACCCAGTTGCCCGCGAGCACCGAGGCACGGCAGTTGTACGACACGGTGGACGCGCACTTCCCGGCGGGTACGGGGGTCTCGCCGGTCACCGTCGTCCTGAAGCCGGGGACGGACTCCGCGACCGCGGGCCGGATCCGCGCCCTCTCGCCGACCGCGCACTCCCGCGGCCTGCCCGGCGGCGCAACGGTCGTACAACTGCAGCCGTCCGGCAGGGTCGACGGAACACAGGCCACCGACCTGGTCGAGCAGGTACGGGAGCTGCGCGGCACCGAGCCGGTCCAGGTCACCGGGCCCGCAGCCCGCCTGGTCGACTTCCGCGCGATGCTCTCCGACCGGGCGCCCTGGGCCGCCCTGACCGTCCTGGCCGGCATCTTCGCCCTGCTGTTCGCGTTCACGGGCTCGGTGCTGATCCCGCTGCGCACGATCCTGACCACGCTGCTCAGCCTGGGCGCTGCGCTCGGTGCGGTCGTGTGGGTCTTCCAGGACGGCCACCTGGCCGGGGCGCTGGGCGCCGAGGGCCTCGGCGCGCTGAGCCTGACCGCCCCGCCCCTGATCGTCGCCATCGCCTTCGGACTGGCCATGGACTACGAGTTGTTCATCCTGGCCCGGATGCGGGAGGCGCGGGGCCTGACCGGAGACGGCCAGGAGGCCGTGGTGAGCGGTCTGCGCAGCTCCGGCCGCGTGGTCACCTGCGCCGCCCTGCTCCTCGCCGTCGTCTTCGGCGCCTTCATGACAGGCGGCTTCTCCCCCATCCTCCAGATCGGCCTGGGCCTCACCCTCGCGGTCCTGATCGACGCGACGATCGTACGCATGCTGCTGGTCCCGGCGACGATGACACTGCTGGGCCGCCATGCATGGTGGTCACCGAGCCCGCTGCTGCGGCTGCACAGCCGGTTCGGTTTGCGCGAAGAGCCCGCTCCCCAACGGGAGTTGACGCACAGCTGAGGCTTCCCGCGCCCCTTCAGGGGCGCGGGGAACCGCGCGACCAGCCACGACGCAGCCGCGGACGAGAGACGACCCATTGCGGCAGATGCGCCTACGCGGGCAGACCCTCGCGCATCCGCCGATCCCGCGGCGCCTCCTTCCGCCCCAGTCGGGCATCCAGCAGCCGGCGCGCAGCGTCACACCGACCCGCCGCGACGAGGGCGTACAGCAGCGTCTCCTCGACCACCTCCCGCTGGGCGGCACTGCCGCCGACCCGCCGCAACCCCGGCAGCAGCGCGTCGAGCCCGCGCGCCGCCTCGTGGAAGCGCTCCTCGACGAGTGCGGCAAGCGCGTCGCACAACGGTGCGATGACTTCTCGCTGCACGGCATCGGCGCCGACGGCATGGTCCCGCAGCCGATGCAACGCCGCCAGATCCCCCGCAGCGGCGAGAGCCACGGCCGCATGCAGCGCGGTGAAGGCGGTGGCCGGACGTTCCAGGACGTCCAGGGCCACCGTGTCCAGGACGTCCCCCGCGGGCAGCTCACCCCGCCAGCTGTCACTCAGCCGGGCACGCCACAGCAACGACCCCGAGTCGACCAGCGCCCGCACCCCGGTCACCACCCGGCCCGGCGCGAGCTGCGCGAACCAGCGCCTGCGCACCGCCGCCGGGTCGTCGAGGGCGAGTTCGTGCAGGGCGATGTGCCAGGAGAAGTGGGCCCGGTGGACAGCGCCCCGGCCCTGACCGGACACCCAGCCGTCCAGCCAGTCGCGTCCCGCCTCGTGCACGCCGGACTCGTAGTGGACGTGCGCGAGCGCGTGCACGGCGTGCCCCGAGGCGGGTTCCAGGGCGAGGGCCCGGTGGGCGAGCTCACCGGCCTCGTGCAGCCGGCCCTGCTCCTGCCGGAGGAAGGCGAGCAGCGAGGTGTGGAACCAGTGGCCGTCGTAGGCGGGAGACGTCCGCTCGACCAGCCGCAGCGCGTGATCGTCGTCGAGGTCGGTGACGCCGGAGAAGGCGATGGTGGGCACGGCGGCGGCGAGCGCGAGCGCGTCGGCGGGGTACGCGTCGAGGTGGCGCACGAGGGCCGTGTCGCCGTCGTCGCCGTGCACCCGGCGCGTGACGACGTCCACGAACGAACGCTCCCGCTCGTCGGCCTGTTCGCGTGCCGAGCGCTGCGCGTCGGCGAGAGAGCGTGGTACGTCGACGGCGGCGCCGCACTCGTGGCCGAGCAGGGCGAGAGCCGCATGGCCGAGAGCGAACCCGGGGTCGAGGGCCACGGCTCGGCCGAAGGCGTCCTCGGCGCCGGCGCGGACCTTGAGGACCCGGTTGAGGCCGCTGCGGTAGGCGGCGGCCGCCTCGGCGTGGGTGGAGAGGGCGAGCCCGTGGCCGTCGACGGGACGGCGGGACAGGCGGGGCCTGGCCGCCTTCCCCGTCAGTGGGGCGAGCAGCTGACCTGCCAGGTCTGCCGCCTGGACGCGGATCTCGGGGATCGCGGTCGTCTCCCACAGTTCGCCGCGGCGCGGGGCGCCCAGCGTGAACAGCGGGCGGGCGGCGCGGCCTTCGGCGTCCAGCAGCCGCCCGTCACGGGTGGCCACGCCCATGCCGAGCGGGCCCGGTACCGCGGCCCCGGAGGCGAACAGGGAGCGCCACAGGGGGTCGTCGAACCGTCGGCCCGGTCCGGTGCAGTCGATCACCCAACCGACGTGCAGGGTACGGCCGTTGGAGAGGGTGACCGCGAGTGGGCCCTCGTGCTCGACCGCGTCCGTCACCGCGCCGGCGTGGACGGTGAGCCGTCGGGCCGTACGGGCCCGGGAGACGGACTCGGCGGTGGCGGGGGCCATGCGATGGCGGTGGGTGTTCCACAGGGCGCCCTCGCGCGCCAGGAACTCGGCCCGGTCCTCCGGGGTGAGGCTGTGCCAGAGGCGGGCGGTGTGCGGGCGCAGGCTGTCCAGGGCGGGGCGCCAGTCGCCATGGGTGCGCACGGAGCGGCTGATGTGACGGTAGACGGCCCTGCGGAGGCGGCCCAGCGAGGTGTCGTCGAGGTCCTCGGGCGGGCCCATCGGTCCGGCGGGGGTGAGCGCGTGCGGCTGCGGCAGCAGGCCGCTGCGGGAGAGGGCGTGGACCGTGCGGCCGGGGCGGTCGAGGGTGAGGGCGAGGTCGACGGCGGTCAGGCCGGTGCCGACGAGGAGGACGTCGGCGGTGTCGGAGAGCGGGCCGTCCAGCACGCCTGTGGCCCAGGGCTCGGCGACGAAGCGGGCCGAGGCGCGCAGGGCGGGCGGGGCCCAGGCCGCGGACGGGGCGGCGGGGCCGGTGGCCAGGACCGCGCTGTCGGCGGTGAGGTGTCCCCCGTCGGCGAGGTGGAGTTCCACCCGGCCTTCGGGGGTGCCGGTACAGCTCTCGGCGCGGGTGCGCAGCCGTCGTACCGTGACCGTGCCCTGAGCCCTGACGATGGCCTGCGCGAGGGTGTCGGCGAGGTAGGCGCCGAAACGGTAGCGGGTGGCGAAGTCGGCCGCGGTGACGGACGGTTCGCCGTGGTGGCACAGCCAGCGGGTGAAGTGGCCGGGGTCGTCGGGGTAGCAACTCATGCCGCCCGCGGGCACGTTGAGGCGGTGACGCGGGTCGCGTGTGGCGTACGCGGTGCCGCGGCCCGCCTCCGGGGCCGGGTCGAGGAGGACGAGGCCGAGCGGTGTCCGGCGGCGCGTCGCCGTCTCGCAGAGCTGGACGGCGGTCAGCGTGCCCGCCGCGCCTGCTCCGACGACGGCCACGGTGTGCGGCTCGCGGACTTCGGTCACGTCATACCTCCGGCGGTGATCGGTCGTTCCCTGTTCAACCCGTTTCCCAGGCCCCGGTCGGGCCGCTCATACTCTGTTCACAATCCCTGCGGCCAGGACAACCGTGGTTTCGGGCGTTCTCAGGGTGACTCCTCACAGGAATCTCAGGAACCAACCCGAGAATTCAAAGGATCAACAAATCTACGCGGCGCAGGATGCACCCGGAAAAGGTGGACATCCCAGAAAGGCCTGCCGTGGGCGCCTCGCACATATCGAACCGGTCCGAGCAGTGGCCGGGGCCGTGGTCCCGGCGCGGGCTGCTCGCCGCCCTCGGGGTCGCACCGGCCGCCGCCGTACTGACCGGATGCAGCGGCTCGGCGGGCGCCGCGGACGGGACGGCGAGGGCCGCCGGGTCCGCGCAGCCAGCGGCGAAGAGGCCCACGGTCTCGGTCACACCCGCCGACGGCACCAGGAAGGCCGGGTTCACCAGCCCCGTCGTGGTCACCGTGGCCGACGGCACTCTCGCGTCGGTGAAGGTCACCGGCAACGACGGCTCCGAAATGGCCGGTTCTCTCAACGACGCGAGGACCAGGTGGACGTCGGCGAAGAACCCGTACTCGGGAACGAAGTACACGGTGACGGCCACCCCGGCGGGTGCCGCGGCACAGACCGCGACCTTCACCACCAGGTCGCCCGGCGAGACCTTCGTCGGCTACTTCACGCCCGAGGCGGGCTCCACCTCCGGCGTGGGCATGCCCGTGTCGATCAACTTCACGCACGCGGTGAAGGACCGGGCCGCAGTCCAGAAGGCCATCACCGTCACCGCCGAGCCCGCCGTAGAGGTGGTCGGCCACTGGTTCGGCGACACCCGGCTCGACTTCCGCCCGGAGACCTACTGGGCGTCCGGCACGAAGGTCACCCTGAGCCTGCGGCTGAAGGACGTCGAGGGCTCCGACGGCGTCTACGGTGTGCAGCACAAGGACGTCACCTTCCACATCGGCCGCGCGCAGATCAGCACGGTCGACCTCTCCACCAAGGAGATGACGGTCAGGCGGGACGGCGCGACGATCGCCACCTATCCGGTCAGCGGCGGCAACGCCCAGCACACCACCTGGTCCGGAATCATGGTGATCAGCGAGCGGTTCAAGCAGACCCGTATGGAGTCCTCGACGGTCGGGCTCGGCGACGAGTACGACATCTCCGACGTGCCGCACGCCCAGCGCCTGACCACGTCCGGCACCTTCGTGCACGGCAACTACTGGGCGTCCACCTCGGTGTTCGGCCACCAGAACACCAGCCATGGCTGCGTCGGCCTGCACGATGCGAAGGGGGCGAACGACAGCTCCGTGGCGGGCTACGAGTTCTACGACTCCTCGATGCTCGGCGACGTCGTCGTCGTCAGGAACTCGGGTGAGAAGACCGTCGATCCGGCCAACGGTCTGAACGGCTGGAACCTCTCGTGGTCGCAATGGAAGGCGGGGAGCGCGGTTTAGCACCTTTGCACCGTTCAGGGGGTGAACTTCTCTGCCCCGCAGGGACTTTTCTTGCTTTAACTCTTGACGGTTCTGATGACGGAGAGCACATTGGGCCCACTTTGAGAGCGCTCTCAATGGTACCCGCAGCCCCTCATTCACTCCGTACCCGGGAGGCACCCCCGTGAGTGCAACCTCCGGCATACCCAGACGACGACGCGCGCTCCTCGCCGTACTCAGCACGCTCGGCCTGGCGGCCGTGCTCGCCACGGCCGCCACCCAGTCCGCCGACGCCTCGGCACCCGCACCCCCCTCGGGCTGGACCCAGCTCTTCCTCGACGACTTCAACGGCTCGGCCGGAACCGGCGCCAACACCTCCAACTGGCAGTACGACACCGGGACTTCGTACCCGGGCGGTGCCGCCAACTGGGGCACCGGCGAGATCGAGACGATGACGAACAGCACGAACAACGTCTCACTCGACGGCAACGGCAACCTGCGTATCACCCCGCTGCGCGACTCCGCCGGCAACTGGACGTCGGGCCGTATCGAGACCAACCGCACCGACTTCCAGCCTCCGGCCGGCGGCAAGCTGCGCGTCGAGGCGCGCATCCAGATGCCCAACGTCACCGGTGACGCCGGCGCCGGCTACTGGCCGGCGTTCTGGATGCTGGGCGCCCCCTACCGCGGCAACTACCAGAACTGGCCGAGCGTCGGCGAGCTGGACATCATGGAGAACGTCCAGGGCATCAACAAGGTCTGGGCGACCATGCACTGCGGTACGGACCCCGGCGGCCCGTGCAACGAGACGACGGGCCTCGGCAACTCGACGGCATGCCCCAACACGACCTGCCAGTCGTCCTTCCACACCTACACCATGGAGTGGGACCGCTCGGTGACCCCCGAGGCGATCCGCTTCTACGTCGACGGCGTCAACTACCAGACCGTCACGGCCAACCAGATGGACGCCACGACCTGGGCCAACGCCACCAACCACGGCTTCTTCGTCATCCTGAACGTGGCGATGGGCGGCGCCTTCCCGGCCGCGTTCGGCGGCGGCCCGACCGCCGCCACGGAGTCCGGCCACCCGATGCTGGTCGACTACGTCCAGGTCCTGTCGAGCAGCGGGAGCACCACCACGCCCCCGCCCTCCGGCAACCATGACGCCTACAGCGCCGTCCAGGCCGAGTCCTACGACAGCCAGTCCGGCACCGCCACGGAGAGCACCTCCGACACCGGTGGCGGCCAGGACCTCGGCTCCCTGGCCAACGGCGACTGGGCCCTCTACAAGGGGGTCGACTTCGGCTCCACGGCGGCCACCCAGTTCTACGCACGTGTGGCGAGCGGCGCCGCGTCCGGGGTGAGCGGCCTGGTCGAGGTACGCCTGGACAGCCGTACCGCCACACCCATCGGCAGCTTCGCCCTCGCCAACACGGGCGGCTGGCAGTCCTGGAAGACGGTCCCGGCCAACATCACCTCGGTGACCGGTACCCACGACGTCTATCTGACCTTCACCAGCGGCCAACCGGCCGACTTCGTGAACGTGAACTGGTTCGACTTCGGCCACTGACCCGGCTTGCCCAGTTCCCCGCGCCTCTGAAGGGGCGCGGGGCTGTATTGATATGCGGCTGGGCCGCGCGGGCGCGACCAGGCACAGCGTTTCCGCAGACCGTCGACGGCACACAGCCCCGCGCGGCGGAGCCGTAGTTCACCGAAGCTCCGCACGGAACCCCGCCGGCGTCACATCCGTGTGCTGCTGGAAGAACTTCGAGAAGTTCGCGGCGTCGGGGAACCCGACAGCCACCCCCACCCGGCCGATCGGCATGTCCGTATGGGCCAGCAGCCGCTTCGCCTCCAGGATCACCCGCTTGTCGATGAAGCCCTTGGGCGTCTCACCGGTGGCGGCCCGGACCGCACGCACGAGGGTGCGGCGGGAGTAACCGAGGGCGTCGGCGTAGGCGCTGACGCTGTGATTGGTGGCGAAGTCCTTCTCCACGGCGTCCCGGAACAGGGTGAACGTGGTGTCCGACTGACGGCGGGCCGCCTCCGCCGAGCTGGCCGCCAGGTGCGCCAGCCGCAGCAGGAAGGCCGTGAGGGCGTGCCGCAGCACCGCCGTGTGCAGGCTGAGCGGCAGGGTGGTGGTGTCCTCGTACTCGCGTTGAAGCTGTGCGATGGCGGACTTCAGGGCCGTGAGCTGCTGCTGGTCGGGGTGGAGCAGGGGCGGCAGGTCGTAGCGGTAGAGGCCGGTCGCCTCCACCGTGGCGCGGGGCAGGAATCCGGGCTGCATGGCCAGGACGGTTCCGCGGTACTCGCTCGCTTTCGAGAAGCGGTGGACCTGGCCGGGGCGGATCCACAGCACGTCGCCGGGCGAGGCCTCGTACTCCGCGAAGTCGACCATGTGGCGTACGGGGCCGTCGTCGAAGAACATCACGACGTGGAAGTCGATCCGGTGTACACGCTCCAGTGGGGCCGACCCCTCGGCGTGCCAGGTGCGGTCGGCTCCCATCGGGCCGACCCGTACGCCGACACCGCCCAGACTCAGTTCGACCGGGAAAGGGAACGTTCGGATGCCGTCCACTTCGCCGTCACCGTCTCCACCTTGGATGGTTCTGCCCGCCATGTCCTACTCGCGCCGCCTCGGTCGTGCCGTCGGTGTCCCACTTTCACCACAGGCTGACACACGGCGACCTTCCCTCCTAAAAGTCAGACTTTTAAGTTTGAACGCATCAGAGCAGTGCAGCCGCTTCGATCGAGGACTTCTTGAAGATGAGTACGCAGACTCCGGACAGCTTCGAATGGACCGAACTCGACCGGCGTGCCGTCGACACCGCGCGTCTGCTCGCGGCCGATGCCGTGCAGAAGGTCGGCAACGGCCACCCGGGCACGGCGATGAGCCTGGCCCCGGCCGCGTACACGATCTTTCAGAAGGTGATGCGTCACGATCCCGCCGACCCCGAGTGGACCGGCCGGGATCGTTTCGTTCTGTCGCCCGGCCACACCTCGCTGACTCTCTACACGCAGCTGTTCCTGGCCGGATACGAGGTCGAGCTCGATGATCTGAAGGCGTTCCGGACCCATGGGTCCAAGACGCCCGGTCACCCCGAGTACGGGCACACCGCCGGTGTGGAGACCACCACCGGTCCGCTCGGCCAGGGCGTCGCCAACGCCGTGGGCATGGCGATGGCCGCCCGTTACGAGCGCGGTCTGTTCGACCCGGAGGCCCCCGACGGCACCTCCCCCTTCGACCACACCATCTGGGCGATCGTCTCCGACGGCGACCTGCAGGAGGGCGTCTCGGCCGAGGCGTCCTCGCTCGCGGGTCACCAGAGGCTCGGCAACCTGGTCTTCCTCTACGACGACAACCACATCTCCATCGAGGGCGACACCGCGACCGCGTTCTCCGAGGACGTCCTCAAGCGGTACGAGGCCTACGGCTGGCACGTGCAGCGCGTCGAGCCCTCGCTCGGCGGCGACATCGACGTACCGGCTCTGTACGCGGCCCTGAAGGCCGCGCAGGCCGAGACCGAGCGGCCGTCCATCATCGCGATGCGCACGATCATCGCGTGGCCCGCCCCGAACGCGCAGAACACGGAGGCCGCGCACGGCTCGGCGCTCGGCGACGACGAGGTCGCGGCCACCAAGCGCATCCTCGGCTTCGACCCCGAGCAGTCCTTCCAGGTCGACGCCGACGTCCTCGCCCACGCCCGCGAGGCCCTGGACCGCGGCGCCGAGGCGCACGCGGCCTGGGACAAGCAGATCGACAAGTGGCGCGGCGCCCACCCGGAGCGCGCCGAGCTGTTCGACCGGATCGTCGCGGGCCAGCTGCCCGAGGGCTGGGAGGACGCCCTGCCGGTCTTCGAGGAGGGCAAGTCCGTGGCCACCCGCGCCGCCTCCGGCAAGGTGCTGCAGGCGCTCGGTGCGATCATGCCCGAGCTGTGGGGCGGCTCCGCCGACCTGGCCGGCTCGAACAACACCACCATCGACAAGACCTCGTCCTTCCTTCCGAAGGGCAATCCGCTCCCGGAGGCCGACCCCTACGGCCGTACCGTCCACTTCGGCATCCGCGAGTTCTCGATGGCCGCGGAGATGAACGGCATCGCCCTGCACGGCAACACCCGCATCTACGGCGGCACCTTCCTGGTGTTCTCCGACTACATGCGCAACGCGGTGCGGATGTCGGCGCTCATGCAGCTTCCGGTGACGTACGTCTGGACCCACGACTCCATCGGGCTGGGTGAGGACGGGCCCACGCACCAGCCGGTGGAGCACCTGGCCTCCCTGCGTGCGATCCCCGGCCTGAACGTCGTCCGCCCGGCCGACGCCGGCGAGACCGCGATCGCCTGGGGCGAGATCCTCAAGCGGCACGCCACCAACCCGGCCCCGCACGGACTCGCGCTCACCCGCCAGGGAGTGCCGACGTACGCCCCCAACCCCGATGCGGCGAAGGGCGGTTACGTCCTGAAGGAGTCCTCGACCCGGACCCCGGACGTCGTCCTGATCGCCACCGGCTCCGAGGTCCAGCTCGCCGTCGCCGCACGCGAGCAGCTGGAGGCCGAGGGGATCGGCACCCGGGTCGTGTCGATGCCGTCCGTGGAGTGGTTCGAGGAGCAGCCGCGGGAGTACCGCGAGCGCGTCCTTCCCCCGTCCGTGCGAGCGCGGGTCGCCGTCGAGGCCGGGATCGGTCTGACGTGGTACCGCTTCACGGGTGACGCAGGACGCATCGTCTCCCTGGAGCACTTCGGCGCCTCCGCCGACGCCAGGACCCTGTTCGCCGAGTTCGGCTTCACCCCCGAGAACGTCGCCGCCAAGGCCCGGGAATCCCTGGCCGCCGCCCGCGGTTGATCCGATCGCCAGAAAGAAGATGATCAAAGTGACCGAAGCAACCGCGACCGCGGGAGCACTCAAACGCCTGTCCGACGAGGGCGTCTCCATCTGGCTGGACGACCTCTCGCGCAAGCGGATCGAGTCCGGCAACCTCGCCGAACTCGTCGAGAACAGCAACGTGGTGGGCGTGACCACCAACCCGTCCATCTTCCGGGCCGCCATCGGCTCCGGCGAGGGCTACGAGGAGCAGCTCGCCGACCTCGCCGTCCGCGGTGTCACGGTCGAAGAGGCCGTACGGATGATGACCACCGCCGACGTCCGTGCCGCCGCCGACATCCTGCGGCCCGTGTACGACGCGACCGGCGGCCGGGACGGCCGGGTCTCCATCGAGGTCGACCCGCGCCTGGCCCACGACACGAAGGCGACGATCGCCGAGGCCAAGCAGCTCGCCTGGCTGGTCGACCGCCCGAACGTGATGATCAAGATCCCGGCCACCCAAGCGGGCCTGCCGGCCATCACCGAGGTCATCGGCCTGGGCATCAGCGTCAACGTCACGCTGATCTTCTCCCTGGAGCGCTACCGCGAGGTCATGGACGCCTACCTCGCCGGTCTGGAGAAGGCGCGGGCGAAGGGCCTCGACCTCGCCGCCATCCACTCCGTGGCCTCCTTCTTCGTCTCCCGCGTCGACTCCGAGATCGACAAGCGGCTGGACGGCCTCAGCTCCCCCGAGGCGTCCGTCCTCAAGGGCAAGGCGGCGCTCGCCAACGCGCGCCTCGCCTACGAGGCGTACGAAGAGACCTTCGGTGGTGGGCGCTGGACCGCCCTCGCCGGTGCCAGGGCCAACAAGCAGCGCCCCCTGTGGGCCTCGACCGGCGTGAAGGACCCCGCGTACAAGGACACCCTGTACGTGGACGAACTCGTCGCGCCCGGCACCGTCAACACCATGCCGGAGGCCACGCTCAACGCCACCGCCGACCACGGCGACATCACCGGCGACACGGTGACCGGCGGCTACGCGCAGGCCCGCGCCGACCTGGCCGCCGTAGAAGCCCTCGGGATCTCCTACGACCAGGTCGTGCAGCAGCTCGAGGACGAGGGCGTCGCCAAGTTCGAGACGGCCTGGCAGGACCTGCTGGGCGCCGTCACGAAGTCCCTCGACAGCAAGGGAGTTGAGACGGAATGACCGAGCACACCACGGTCGGGCCGGCCCTCGACTGGACCAACCCCCTGCGCGACGAGCGCGACCGCCGGCTCCCCCGTATCGCGGGCCCGTCCGGTCTCGTCATCTTCGGCGTCACCGGCGACCTGTCCCGCAAGAAGCTGATGCCCGCCGTGTACGACCTCGCCAACCGCGGCCTGCTGCCGCCGGGCTTCTCCCTGGTCGGGTTCGCCCGCCGGGACTGGGAGGACCAGGACTTCGCGCAGGTCGTGCACGACGCGGTCCGCGAGCACGCGCGCACCGAGTTCCGTGAGGAGGTCTGGCAGCAGCTCGCCGAGGGCATGCGGTTCATCCCGGGCGACTTCGACGACGACACCGCGTTCAAGCAGCTGAAGTCGGCCGTCGACGAGCTGGACGCCTCCCGCGGCACCGGAGGCAACTTCGCCTTCTACCTCTCCGTACCGCCGAAGTTCTTCCCCAAGGTCGTCCAGCAGCTCAAGAAGCACGGTCTGGCGAACGGGCGTGAGGGCTCCTGGCGGCGCGCGGTCATCGAGAAGCCGTTCGGACGCGACCTGGCCAGCGCCCGCGAGCTCAACTCGATCGTGCACGACGTGTTCGAGCCGGACCAGGTGTTCCGCATCGACCACTACCTGGGCAAGGAGACCGTCCAGAACATCCTGGCGCTGCGCTTCGCCAACCAGATGTACGAGCCCATCTGGAACCGGTCGTACGTCGACCACATCCAGATCACCATGGCGGAGGACATCGGCATCGGCGGCCGCGCCGGCTACTACGACGGCATCGGCGCCGCCCGTGACGTCATCCAGAACCACCTGCTCCAGCTGATGGCGCTCACCGCCATGGAGGAGCCCATCGCCTTCGACGCCGAGTCGCTGCTCACCGAGAAGCTGAAGGTGCTGAAGTCGGTGCGGCTGCCGGAGAAGCTGGGCGAGCACACCGTTCTCGCGCAGTACGCGGAGGGCTGGCAGGGTGGCGAGAAGGTCCTCGGCTACCTGCAGGAAGACGGCATCGACCCGAACTCGAAGACCGACACCTACGCGGCCGTCAAGCTGGAGGTGGACAACCGCCGCTGGGCGGGCATCCCCTTCTACCTGCGCACCGGCAAGCGGCTGGGCCGCCGGGTCACCGAGATCGCGGTGGTCTTCAAGCGGGCGCCGCACTCCCCCTTCGACTCCACCGCCACGGAGGAGCTCGGGCAGAACGCGATCGTCATCCGCGTCCAGCCCGACGAGGGCATGACGGTCCGGTTCGGCTCCAAGGTGCCGGGCACCTCGATGGAGATCCGGGACGTGTCGATGGACTTCGCGTACGGCGAGTCCTTCACGGAGTCCAGCCCGGAGGCGTACGAGCGGCTCATCCTGGATGTGCTGCTCGGCGACGCCAACCTGTTCCCCCGTCACCAGGAAGTGGAAGAGTCCTGGAAGATCCTCGACCCCATCGAGGAGTACTGGGCGCGGCACGGCAAGCCCGCGCAGTACCCCTCGGGCAGCTGGGGACCCGAGGAAGCCGACGAGATGCTCGCACGAGACGGACGGAGCTGGCGCAGGCCATGAAGATCGACCTGACCGACACCACGGCAAGCAAGATCAACAAGGCGCTGGTGCAGGGTCGCCGCGCCATCGGCACACCCGCCGTGGGCATGGTCCTGACGATGGTCATCGTCACGGACGAGGAGAACGCCTACGACGCGATCAAGGCGGCCGAGGAGGCCTCGCACGAGCACCCCTCGCGCACCCTGGTCGTCATCAAGCGGCACGCCCGCACCCCGCGCGACCGCATGGCCTCCAAGCTGGACGCCGAGGTCCGGGTGGGCGCGGACGCCGGCACCGGCGAGACGGTCGTGCTGCGCACCTACGGCGAGGTGTCCGACCACGCCGACTCGGTCGTCCTGCCGCTCCTGCTGCCGGACGCGCCGGTCGTCGTGTGGTGGCCGGTGAACGCGCCCGAGGTGCCCGCGAAGGACCCGCTGGGCGCGCTCGCGCAGCGCAGGATCACCGACCTGTACGCCGTCGAGAACCCGACCGAGACGCTGCAGCAGCGGGCCCGCTCCTACGCGCCCGGCGACACCGACCTCGCCTGGACCCGGCTGACGCCGTGGCGCTCGATGCTGGCGGCGGCCCTGGACCAGGCCCGGACCCGGATCGTGTCGGGGGCCGTGGAGGCCGAGGCCGACAACCCGGCCGCCGAGCTGCTGGCGCGCTGGCTGGAGGCGCGGCTGAACGTGAAGATCGACCGTGTGGTCACCGCGGGACCGGTCGTCACGGCCGTCCGTCTCGGGACCGCGGACGGCGAGGTCGTCATCGACCGCCCCGAGGGCCCCCTGGCCACGCTCACCCTGCCGGGCCAGCCCTCGCGCACCCTCGCGCTGAAGGTCCGCACCACCTCCGAACTCATCGCCGAGGAGCTCAGGCGCCTCGACGCGGACGAGATGTACGCCGTCGCCCTGCGGGGCGAGGGGGTGTCTGATGGATGAGGCCGGCCCTGAGCGACTGCGCCTCGTGACCCACCCGAGCGGGGTCCGGTGCGTGCGGCTGCAAGGCGGAGGAGGGAGTCGACGCGGAGCGTCGGCGACCGACGGCAACGCCGCAGATGCGCATGCCGGACCCCGCGACGCCGGCAAGATCCATCAGAGGCCCGCTCGGGCCACCAAGGAGAACCTCTCCCATGTCTGACTCACCGAAGCTCACCCGGCGCCCCGAGTGGACCGCCCTGGAGGACCACCGCGCCGACTCGCTGCAACGCCCGCGGCTGCGTGAGCTGTTCGCGGCGGATCCGGCCCGCGCCGAGCGGTACGTCGTGCGCGTCGGCGACCTGCGTATCGACTACTCCAAGCACCTCGTCAACGATGAGACCCTCGCGCTCCTGCAGGAACTGGCCGCCGCCACCGACGTGTTCGGGCTGCGCGACGCCATGTTCCGCGGCGAGAAGATCAACGTCACCGAGGACCGGGCCGTGCTGCACACGGCGCTGCGCGCCCCGCGGGACGCGGTCGTCGAGGTCGACGGCGAGAACGTGGTGCCCCAGGTCCACGCCGTCCTGGACAAGATGAGCGACTTCGCCGAGCGGGTCCGCTCGGGCGCCTGGACCGGCCACACCGGCAGGCGCATCCGGAACGTCGTCAACATCGGCATCGGCGGCTCCGACCTGGGCCCTGCGATGGCGTACGAGGCGCTGCGCACCTTCACGGCACGGGAGCTGACGTTCCGCTTCGTCTCCAACGTCGACGGCGCCGACCTGCACGAGGCTGTGCGGGACCTGGACCCGGCGGAGACGCTGTTCATCGTCGCGTCGAAGACCTTCACCACGATCGAGACCATCACCAACGCCACGTCGGCCCGTTCCTGGCTGCTTGCCGGGCTCGGCGGCGAGGAGAAGGCGGTGGCCAGGCACTTCGTGGCGCTGTCGACGAACGCCGGCAAGGTCACCGGGTTCGGCATCGACCCGGACAACATGTTCGAGTTCTGGGACTGGGTCGGCGGTCGCTACTCCTTCGACTCGGCGATCGGCCTGTCCCTGATGATCGCGATCGGCCCGGACCGGTTCCGGGAGCTGCTCGACGGCTTCCACACCGTCGACGAGCACTTCCAGAACGCGCCCGCGGAGGCCAACGCCCCGCTGATCCTCGGCCTGTTGGGCATCTGGTACGGCAATTTCTTCGGCGCCGAGTCCCATGCGGTGCTGCCGTACAGCCACTACCTGTCGAAGTTCACGGCGTATCTGCAGCAGCTGGACATGGAGTCCAACGGCAAGTCGGTGGACCGCGACGGCCAGGCGGTGGGCTGGGAGACCGGCCCGGTGGTGTGGGGCACGCCCGGCACCAACGGACAGCACGCCTACTACCAGCTGATCCACCAGGGCACCCGGCTGATCCCCGCGGACCTGATCGGGTTCGCGCGTCCGGCGGCCGAGCTCGGCGACGAACTCAAGGCCCAGCACGACCTGTTGATGGCCAACCTGTTCGCGCAGGGCCAGGCACTCGCCTTCGGCAAGACCGCCGACGAGGTGCGCGCGGAGGGGATCCCGGAGGAGCAGGTGCCGCACCGCACCTTCCAGGGCAACCACCCCACCACGACGATCCTGGCCCGCGAGTTGACGCCGTCGGTCCTCGGCCAGCTGATCGCCCTCTACGAGCACAAGGTGTTCGTCCAGGGCGCAGTCTGGAACATCGACTCCTTCGACCAGTGGGGCGTCGAGCTCGGCAAGGTCCTCGCCAAGCGCGTCGAACCCGCACTCACCCAAGGCGCGGACGTCCCCGGCCTCGACCCCTCCACCACCGCCCTCGTGGCCGCGTACCGCGAGCTCAAGAACGCTCAGGAAGAAGTGAACTGACCATGCAGATCGGACTCATCGGGCTCGGCAAGATGGGCGGCAACATGCGCGAGCGGATCCGCCGCGCCGGCCACACCGTCATCGGCTACGACCGCAACCCCGACCTCTCCGACGCGGCGAGCCTGGCCGAACTGGTCGACAAGCTCGAAGCGCCGCGCGTGGTGTGGGTGATGGTCCCGGCGGGCGCCCCCACCCAGTCCGTGGTCGACGAGCTCGGCGGACTCCTCTCCCCGGGTGACACGGTCGTCGACGGCGGCAACTCCCGCTGGACGGACGACGAGAAGCACGCCGAGGAGCTGGGCGCCAAGGGCATCGGCTTCGTCGACGCGGGTGTCTCCGGCGGTGTGTGGGGCCTGCAGAACGGCTACGCGCTGATGGTGGGCGGCGAAAAGGAGCACGTCGAGCGACTTCACCCGATCTTCGAGGCGCTCAAGCCGGACGGCCCGTACGGCTATGTCCACGCGGGCAAGGTCGGCGCCGGGCACTTCTCCAAGATGGTCCACAACGGCATCGAGTACGCCATGATGCAGGCGTACGCCGAGGGCTGGGAGCTGCTGGAGAAGGTCGAGTCGGTCGACAGTGTCCGGGAGGTCTTCCGCTCCTGGCAGGAGGGGACGGTCATCCGTTCCTGGCTCCTCGATCTCGCGGTCAACGCCCTCGACGAGGACGAGCACCTCGACAAGCTGAAGGGCTTCGCGCAGGACTCCGGCGAGGGCCGCTGGACCGTCGAGGCGGCCATCGACAACGCCGTGCCCCTCCCGGCGATCACCGCCTCGCTCTTCGCGCGGTTCGCGTCCCGACAGGACGACTCGCCGCAGATGAAGATGATCTCGGCGCTGCGCAACCAGTTCGGCGGGCACGCCGTCGAGTCGAAGTAGGCGCGTCGTGGGGGACCTTCTCCTGGTCCGCCACGGCGAGACGGAGTGGAGCGTGTCGGGACAGCACACCAGCTGGACCGACCTGCCCCTCACCCAGCACGGTGAGGAGCAGGCCAAGTCGCTCGCTCCACTCCTCTCGCAGCGGACCTACGCACTCGCACTGACCAGCCCGCTCGGCCGCGCGATACGCACCGCCGAACTCGCTGGCATCCCCGCGGCCGTGGTCGAGCCCGACCTGCACGAGTGGGACTACGGCGGCTACGAGGGCATCACCACCGCCGAGATCCACCGCACCCGCCCCGACTGGTACCTGTGGACCGACGGCGTGCCGCCCGGCCCCGACGGACACCCCGGCGAGTCCCCCGAGCAGACCGGGGAGCGCGCCGACCGCGTACTGTCCCGCGTGGACGGGGCGCTCCCCGACGGCGACGTGGTCCTCGTGGCCCACGCCCATTTCCTACGGGTCCTGACGGCCCGCCGGCTGGGTCTTCCTCCGGCGGACGGCCGTCTCTTCCAGCTGGCGACGGGCACCGTCAGCCGCCTGTCGACGGAGCACGACCGCCCGGTGATCGCCGAGTGGAACAATCGGCCGTAGAGCCTTGTGGAAGCTTATTGGCGCCCTGTAGTGCCTCCGGGATCGAGACCGGCCTGGGCCACAGAACGTCTCCGCACTCGCTCAACACCGTTCCTTGAGGACTGAGCGGGAGTGAGTCCTGTTTCCAGGACTGCTGTTGCTCAGCCGCGTGCTCCGAACGGTGTCGGGCACGCTGGTCGCCCGCGTGCGCTCCGCGGCCTGCCGGTACGGATCTCGTCCGTGGTCCGGGGATGCGGGGGCGGGGTCCCTCACGTCCAAGGGCCTCCGGTCCGGCCTGGACGGTCCGATCCCCGTATCCATCACTTAGTGGGTACGGGGCGGTGCCGTCCTTCGCCGAATCGGGTGCCCGAGGGCGCGTCGCCCGATCGCGACGCACTTCCGCGACGTCTGCGAGTACGTCATCCGCACCCACCGCATATTCCCGGCGCACACGGACGCCATCCACGTCCCGCGCATCTGGCTGCAGACCCATCACGTGGAACGGCCGTACTACGAGCGGTTCTTCGTGAACGGACCGACCGACACCCAACGGCGGCACGCGGAGCTCTGGGATTAGAGTCCCGCTCTGTGGAGATCAACGATCTGACGCCGGCCGAGCAGCAGGTGTGGCGGGCGTTTCCGACGGGGGCGACGGTCGACTTCCGGGAGGGGGGCGACGACGAGGACACGGTGGAGGGTGCGCAATGGGGGCCCGAACGGAGCATAAGAGCAACGGTGTTGCGGGCACTGCTCCTCAACGGCCCCCGAGTGCCGGGTGAAGTGGCCGCGCTGAAGGTCCAAGGCGCGCGGATCACCGGCACCCTGGACCTGAGACACGCGACGGTCGACAGCGTCGTCCATCTGAGCCACTGTCACTTCGCCGACGCCCCGGACCTCTCCGGCGCCCACCTCCCCTACCTCAACCTGCGCGACTCCGTGCTGCCCGGCCTGATGATCGCGCGAGCCCGCGTGGACGGCAGCGTCCGGCTGACCCGGTGCCGGTTCTCCGGAGTCGTGCACCTGGGCGGGTCGCACATCTCCGGGGTGCTGTTCCTCGAACGGGCCGAGTTCGCCGCCGTGCCGGAGACCGGGCCGGTCCTGCGGCTCAGCCATGTGACCATCGAGGACGACCTGTGCGCCCCCGGGCTGCGCACGCACGGCGAGATACGACTGGACGGCGCCGCCGTCGCCGGATCGGTCGACCTCAACGACGCCCGGCTCCACCACCCCGGAAACGCCGTCCTGGACGCCCAGACCCTCGTCGTGGAAGGCGACCTCCTGATGCGGCGCGTTGAGGCAACAGGCTGTATCGGCCTGCGCGGCGCACGCATCGCGGGTCGCTTCGACCTGTCGTACTCCCGCTTGTCGAACCCGGACGACTCGGCCCTGCGGGCGAGCAGCTGCACCATCGGCGAACTCTGGCTGCGCAAGGGTCCGCCCTTGGTAGGACGGCTCAACCTGCGCCGCGCCCAGGTGGATGTCCTGTTCCTGGAACCGGAGGTGGTGCCCGACGAGGTCTATCTGAGCAGCCTCGTGTACACCACTCTCACACCCCACGAACCCGCCGAGCGCCGCCTCCCCATGCTCGAACGCGATGCCGACGGCTATGTCCCGCACGCCTACGAGCAGTTGGCCACCTCCTACCGCCGAGTCGGCGACGACCACGCCGCCCGCCTGGTCCAGCTCGCCAAGCAGCGCCGCCTGCGCTCGACCCGCGCCTGGTACGGCCGCCTCTGGGGCTACGTCCAGGACGCCACCGTCGGCTACGGCTTCCGCCCCCTGCGCGCGGCGATCTGGCTGCTGTCCCTCCTGGCCATCGGCTCGACCGCCTACGCCCTGCACCACCCCCACGCGCTCAAGGCGTCGGAGGCCCCGCACTTCAATCCGGTGTTCTACACCCTCGACCTGCTGCTCCCGGTGATCTCCTTCGGCCAGGAGGAGGCGTTCGCACCGGACGGCTGGTACCAGTACCTCGCCTACGCCCTGATCATCACCGGCTGGGTCCTCGCCACGACGGTCGTCACCGGTGTGACCAGAACCGTCAGCCGCCAGTGAGCCGCCGCGCGGCATGCTGCGCGGCCAGTCGCACGGGCGCGTTCTGGGCGCCGTACCCCCGGTACCCGCCATCCCGCTGGACGAGCTCGAAGAAGACCCGGCCGACGGTCCTCGTGTAGCAGTGCCGGAACTCCCCGTACCGATCCCTGTCGTAGAGGATCCCGAGCTCGCGATACGCCTCCAGCTCCCCCTCGGAGAACTCGAACCGGGCGGCCAGGTCGTCGTAGTAGTTCGCGGGCATCGGCAGCAGCAGCCCGCCCGCCTCGCGGTAGCGGCGCGCCGCGGCCACCACGTCGTCCGTCGCCAGCGCGATGTGCTGGGCGTGGACCGTGTCGTCGGCGGGGGCCGCGCCGACGGTCAGGGCGATACGGACGCTGCCGTCGGCGTCCGTGACGGCACGGCTGCGCAGCAGGCCGTACGGGTCGGCGACGTCCACGCTCTCCTGCGCGGACAGGCCGAGCACGCTGCGGTGGAAGAGAGTGGCTTCGTCGAAGTGGTGCCAGGGCTGGACGAGGGCGAGATGGTCGATGCGCCGGACGCCCCCGGTCGCCGGTCCTGCGTGCTCGACATCCTTGAAGTCGCAGCGCCAGTCGGGCTGTTGGGGTCGGCCGGTCGCGCAGAAGAACAACTCCGTGCCGTCCGGGGCCGCCACTGCGTCCAGCGGGGCGTCCTCGCTCGCCCGGCGGCGCGGCAGTACGGGCGCCAGCAGCGCCTCGGCCCGACGCGCGGCGCCCGCCGGGTCCGGGGACTCCAGACCGATCGCGGCAAGTCCGGTGCCCTCGCGGCGAGCGGCCGGCCCGGTGTTGACGAGCACCCGGGCCTCCCCCGCCTGCCACAGATCGACCGGCTTGCTGCGGTGCCGCGCGGCCCGGGTGAAACCCAGGGCCCCCAGTACTTCGCTGACCGGCTCGGCGTCGGGAGTGACCAGCTCGGCGAAGGCGACCCCCGTGGGAACGACAGGGGCGGGCAGGTCGGCCAGCCCCACCGCCTCCTGGAGCACCAGGAGCGACCGCTGCGCGTCCACGGCCGTCGGCCCGGCCTCCGCCTGCCGGAAGACGTCGTTGAACACCTCCAGGGAGAGCGGCCCGGCATACCCTGCGCGCAGCACATGCCGCACGAGCCCGGCGACGTCGAAGCCGCCCTGTCCCGGGAAGCAGCGATAGTGGCGGCTCCACTGCAGCACGTCCATCGCGAGCAGCGGAGCGTCGGCGAGCTGCAGGAAGAAGATCTTCTCGCCGGGGATGTCCTCGATGCCCTTGGGATCGGTGCCACGCGAGAGAATGTGAAAGCTGTCGAGACAGGTGCCGAGCGCGGGATGGTCGGCCGTCTCGACGACATGCCAGGCATGGTCGTACGTACTCACGTGCCGCCCCCAGGCAAGCGCCTCGTAGGCGACACGGATTCCGAAGCCCTGTGCCAGATCGGCGAGCCGACTCAGCTGCTCGGCAGCAAGGGCATCATCGTCGACCGCCAACGGGGAGACACTGGAACAGACGAGCACCGTGTCGACGCCAAGCCGCCGCATGAGCTCGAACTTGTGCCGGGCCCGACGCAGGTTACGCGCGAACTCCTCCTCGGGCACGGCCTCGATGTCCCGCATGGGTTGGTAGAGGTCGATGCCGAGCCCGAGGCCGCCACAGCGGGCCCGGATCTCCTCGGGTCTGAGAGGACTCGCCAGCAGGTCGTTCTCAAAGATCTCAACCCCGTCGAACCCGGCCCGCGAGGCAGCGGTGAGCTTCTCGGTCAGGGAGCCACTCAGGGAGACGGTGGCGATGGACGTGCGCATGGACGTGCTCCTTCTGACTGCCGAGTACTACAGCGCCCCTTCAGGGGCGCGGGGCTGTGCTCGCTTTGCGGCTTCCGCCGCGTGGGCGCGAGCAACCACGTACGGCCCGCAGCCGTCACACCGCCTCACCGACCGAGCTCTCCGCAGCAACCTCCGCGAAGTCCGCCAGCATCCGCCCGCTGTCAGGCTCACGCCCGGTGACCAGCCGAAACGCATCCGCAGCCTGGAAAACAGCCATCCCACCCCCATCCAGAGTGGCGCAGCCAACCGCCCCGGCGGCCCGCAGCAACTCCGTCTCCAACGGCCGATAGACAACCTCGGCAACCCACAGCCCCGGATGAAGCAGCTCCGCAGGGAACGGCAGCCCAGGGTGCGCAGCCATCCCGGTAGGCGTCGCATGCACGACCCCGTCGGCCGAGCCGAGCAGCCGAGCGAGCTGATCGGGAGTAGCGGCGGCCGCCCGGCCGACACCGAAGTGCCGGTTCAGACCGCCGGCAAGATCAGCGGCCCGATCGGCCAGGGCATCAACAACTGTGACCCGCTCGGCGCCCAGCGTGAGGGTGGCGTGCGCAACGGCCGCCCCCGCCCCGCCGGCACCGAGCTGCACCACCCGCTCCAGCGAAGCGTCCGGCAGCCCGCGCGCGAAGGACGCGGCGAACCCGGTGACGTCCGTGTTATGACCGATGGCCCGCCCGTCCTCGAAGACGACGGTGTTGACCGCCCCCAACGCCTCGGCCTGCGGCGCAAGATCATCCAGGTGCTCGATGACGAGTTGCTTGCACGGGTGCGTGATGTTCAGCCCGTCGAAGCCGAGATCACGCGCGGCCCGCACCAGCTCGCCGACCGCCTCCGGAGGCACGCCAAGGGCCTCGATGTCGATGAGCCGGTACAGATAGCGCAGACCCTGCCGGTCCGCCTCCCGCTCGTGCAGCGCCGGGCTGAGCGACGGGCCGATGCCGGAACCGATCAGTCCGACGAGATACGAGTCCTTGGCCACGGGGCCTCCTGAACCGAGCGCTAATGTACGAACTAGTACGTTAGCTATATCAGCCCTCCGGCCCCGTGGGAAGAGCTCGCCGACGCAGCCCGGCCCGCCTTCTAGAATCTGCGGCACTGGCCGCACTCCCGGAGGAACCCGATGACCAGCGTCGACGAACCGGCACGACCGAACGGGCGGATCCGCGACGCCGCCCGCACCCAGGCCGAGATCCTCGACGTGGCGACCCAGGAGTTCGCACGGGCGGGCTACGACGGCGCCCGGGTCGACGAGATCGCCGCCCGCACCCGCACCACGAAGCGGATGATCTACTACTACTTCGGCGGCAAGGAACAGCTGTTCACGGCCGTCCTGGAGCGGGCGTACGGCGTGATCCGCGAGGCCGAGCAGAAGCTGGACGTCGAGCACCTGGACCCGGTCGCGGCCATCCGGCGCCTGGCCGAGCTGACCTTCGACCACCACGAGCAGCACCCCGACTTCATCCGCCTGGTCAGCATCGAGAACATCCACGGCGCCGAGCACATCGCCGCCTCCGAGAAGCTGGGCAGGATCGGCTCCCCCGCGCTCGACGTGATCCGCCGCATCCTGGCCGCCGGGCAGGAGTCGGGTCTGTTCACGGCCGACGTCGACGCGGTCGACCTGCACGCGATGATCAGTTCCTTCTGCTTCTTCCGGGTCGCCAACCGGCACACGTTCGGCGCCCTGTTCGGCCGCGACCTGGTCGACCCGGCCCAGCGCGAGCACTACCGGACGATGCTGGGCGACATGGTGATCGCGTACCTGACGGCGGACCGCGCGACGGACTGATCACGCCGATCACGCGCACGGCGGCGGCAAGATCCTTCGACACCACCCCTTGACACCCGGGAAACGTGGGCGCAACATCCGTAGCCAACCACTACTAACTATCCAGTGGGTTAATTAGCCGGGTAGCACCCGGCGCGGCCGTCCCGTCACCCCAGGGATCCGGCACTTCTCCCCCGCCGCTCACTCCGCTTACGTTGGAGTTCCCTCGAAGGAGCAAGCCGTGTCCGTCCCCGCCGAAGCCGTCGGGCAGCCGAGAAAGGCGGCCACCGCCGCCTGGATCGGCAGCGCCCTGGAGTACTACGACTTCTTCATCTACGGCAGCGCGGCCGCGCTGATCTTCCCGAAGGTCTTCTTCGACGAGTCCGACCCGGCCACCGCGACCCTGCTGTCCCTGGCCACGTTCGGTGTCGCGTATGCGGCCCGGCCCGTCGGCGCGCTCTTCCTCGGCCACTTCGGTGACCGTGTCGGGCGTAAGAAGATCATGGTCTTCACGCTGATCCTGATGGGCCTGTCGACGTTCCTCATCGGCTGTCTGCCCACCCGCGCCCAGGTCGGCGGCCTCGCACCGGTCCTCCTGGTCGCCTGCCGCGTCCTGCAGGGCATCTCGGCGGCGGGCGAGCAGGCCAGCGCGAACTCGATGACCCTGGAACACGCGCCACCGAACAGGCGCGGCTTCTTCACCAGCTTCACCCTCAGCGGCACGCAGGGCGGCCAGCTCATCGCCACCCTGGTCTTCATCCCGGTCGCCGCGCTGCCCGAGGACCAGCTGTTGTCGTGGGGCTGGCGGGTCCCGTTCTGGGCGAGCGTCGCGGTCGCCGTGGTCGGCTACGTCATCCGCCGCAGGCTGGAGGAGACGCCGGCCTTCGCGAAGCAGGCGGCGACCGAGGGTGTCGTGAAGCTGCCGCTGGCGGTGCTGATGCGCGAGCACTGGGTGGATGTGCTGCGGGTGATCGGGGGCGCGCTCATCGCCTCGGTCTCCACGATCTTCACGGTGTGGGCCCTCGCCTACGCCACCAGCGACACGGTCGGCATGTCCCGCTCCTCCATGCTGTGGGTGGGCGCCCTCGCCAACCTCGTGGCCCTCGCCGCGATCCCCCTGTGGGCCTCCCTGTCGGACCGCATCGGCCGCCGCCCGGTGTTCCTGATCGGCGCGGCGGGCAGCGCGCTCGCCATGTTCGGCTACCTGTGGGCGATCTCGACGGGCGACTACCCGCTGACGCTGGTCCTGGGCATCGTCGCCTTCGGCATCGTCTACAGCGCCGCGAACGGCGTCTGGCCCTCCTTCTACGGCGAGATGTTCTCCACCCGCGTGCGCCTGTCCGGCATGGCGATCGGCACCCAGATCGGCTTCGCCGTGGCCGGCTTCGCGGTCACGTTCGCCGCGCAGATCGCGGGCCCCGACGGCACCGACTGGTCCTCGGTCGCCCTGTTCACCGCGGCCCTCTGCGTCCCGCCGGTGATAGCCGCCCTCACGGCCCGCGAGACCCACGAGGTCCCGACGGAGCACCTGGGTGAGCGGACCGCCCAGGCGGCGTCACAGCCGGAGACGGTCACCGCCTGACGCACCCACGAACGCCCCCGGGCACCGGATGCCACACCGGCTCCGGCGCCCGGGGGTTCCTGCGTTTCCGGCCCCACGGAGCCGACGGCCGTCAGCACCGTCCACGCCTCGGCCACCCGGTCCAGCGCGCCCCTTCCCGCCCCGGCTTCCCCGCGCTTGGTCGGGTGCCTGCCGTACGGTCGGCATCCGCCGGACTCTGCCCCGCCGGCATGGCGATACCCCCGTCATCGCCTCCGGGCCGACGTGGATCCACTGCCGGTCGTAGATCCCGTCAGCGCCTGGTAAACGGCAGCAGTACGGGGCGGCGACAGAGACCATCCCGTCCGCGGGGGCGAGGTGGAAGCTCTCGTCGTCGCCGGTGGACCGGAGCTGCGGATGCCGGGGAGCAGGCTCGGGTCGTCATGGCCGAACTCGTCGTACGGCACGGCTGCGGCCTCATCGTGCCGTACATCCCTCAGCCGGCCCCGCGGCAGGCCGTAGGACGCCTGGGCGGACCTCGAACTCCGGCCGTGTACACGGCCGCACGGCCGCCCCGGCCCGTCCCGACCGGCAGCGCAGCGTGGGGGGCGTCGCGGATCTGCCGGAGGCCCACGCCGGGCGGGCCTCCGGTCCTACGCTCGTGGGTGACGCGGCTCGTACAGGCCGACCTCGCCGCCGCCCGGCAGCCGGAAGGCGGTCACCCGGCCCCAGCGTGCCTCCTCCAGGAGCCGGGTGAACTCCACGCCCTTCTCGGTGAGTTCGGCAGTGGTCGCGTCGATGTCGTCGCACATCAGCATCAGTTCGTGCGACGGCTCGCCCTCGGCCGGGTGGAAGGCGACCTCGGCGGGCGGCGCCTTGAAGATGAGCCAGCCGTGGCCGGCGTCGACGTGCGCCCAGCCGAGGACGTCGCGGAAGAAGGCGCGGTCGGCCTCGGCGTCGCGGGAGTAGATCACCACGTGTGCACCATTGATCACGCGCGGAGGCTAGGTCCCCGACCCGGCGCACGGCAAGGGCGGCACGCGGTCCGTCATGCGGAGGCCGCGGCCAGGCAGAACTCGTTGCCCTCCGGGTCTGCCATCGTGATGTGGTGTCCGTCGAACTCCTCCAGGACGCTCCCGCCCGCCTTCACCAGGCGCTCGCACTCGGCCCGGATGCGGGCCCACCGCTCGTCGGGGCTGCCGCCTCCCGGCACGCGGACGTCGATGTGGAGCCGGTTCTTCGCCGTCTTGGGCTCGGGGACCTTCAGGATGGACAGCCGGGGGCCCGCACCCTCGGGATCGCAGAGCCACGCGCTGTCGTCCGCCGAGTCGTCGTCCTGCAGGTCGAACTGCGCGAGCCACTCCTCGCGCGTGGCGAAGGGAGCGGGCGGCGGCTCGTCGACGTAGCCGAGCGCCGTCTTCCAGAACCCGGCGAGGAGTCGCGCGTCCGCGCAGTCAAGCGTGAGATCGATAGTGACTGCCATGCAAGGACCGTACTGCGCACCACTGACAGCCGGGCCGCGGTCGGAGCCGGAGCCTGATCAGGCGTTCGACCAGCCCCGCTCGCAGAGCACCAGCCGGTAGCCGTCGGGATCCTCGATCGTGACGCCCCACTGGTTCCAGTAGGGATTGGGCGACGGCACCCGCTTGCCGCCGTGCGCCTCCAGCCGGGCCACCAGGTCGTCGGGCACCGGCCCGTCCAGATAGACGACGAGGAGGTCCTCCTCCGTGGGCCTGGGCTCGACGGGCCGGCCCCGTTCATGGACGAGCTCCAGATGCCATCCGGCGTCCGGCCGGCCGAGCATCAGCAAGTCGTGCTCGCCGGGTTCGAATCCGCCCTCGGCCCGCCACACCACACTCAGCCCGAGCCCCTGCGCCCAGAACCGCTCGGCGGCCGCGAGGTCCCGGGACGGGCGGGCGATACGGATGTGGCTGCGACCGTCGATCGGCATCGTGACCTCTTCCTGAGCTGCGGCGTCCTTCCTCGCAGCCTAGGCAGCCCGTGATCCCCCAACCATCGGCCGTCCGCCCTGCACCCCGGGACCTAGGTCTCCATCCGCCCGCTTTCCTCAGCCCTCCGGGCGAAAGGCGCTGTTGAGGCATTGCGCGCGCTGCGGTAATCATGGGGGTTTCCGCGCGCTCCGGCCGGATTCAGGGGCGGCCGGGGTGCGCGGACCGGCGTTGACTATCGTTGCCCGATCACACGAACGGGCGGCGAGAGGCGGACGAGGACGTGGCGGGGGCCGGGTGGATACGGGTGCCGGTCGGCGACGACGCCGCACGGTGGGCCACCCGCGGGCGCAGCCGCAAGGTGCTGCTCGTCGTCCACAACGTGACCGCGGCGACCCGCCTGCTGGACGTCCTGCCGCTCTTCCACGACGACTTCAGGGTGCAGTTGCTGGCCACCTGTCCGGGCTCGTCGGCGTTCCGGGCGGGCGTCGCGGAACTGCTGGACGGGACCGGGGTGCCCGTACTGCCCTGGGAGCAGGCGGTCGAGACACCGGTCACGCTGGCCGTGTCGGCGAGCTTCGGCGGTCAACTCCGGTCACTTTCCGGCGTATTGACCATCTTGTCGCACGGTGTCGGATACACTAAAACTTTGCCGACACCCGACACCCGACACCCGACACCCGACACCCGGCAGCGGTCGGAAGAGGTCGGATCCGGTCTTCGGAATGTCGCCGGAGTGGCTCCTCGACGAGAACGGCAAGCCGATCGCGGACGCGCTCGTCCTCTCGCACCCCGAGCAGTACGAGCGGCTGCGCCGCGTCTGCCCCGAGGCCGCGCCCACGGCCGTGCTCGCGGGGGATCCCTGCTGGGACCGCATGCTGGCGGCCCGCCCGAACCGCGACCGCTTCCGCCGCGCACTCGGGGTGGGCCGGGCGCAGCGCCTGATCGTCCTGAACTCCACCTGGAATCCCGAGTCGTTCTTCGGCGACGGCGGCGGCGATGACGTACTGCCTTCTCTCCTCCCTCGTCTGACCTCGGAGTTCCCGGCCGACGAGTACCGTCTGGCGGCCGTCCTGCACCCCAATGTCTGGCACGGTCACGGCCCCGGCCAGATCCGCGCCTGGCTCGACCGTGCCCGCCGCGCCGGGCTGGCCCTGATCGACCCCGTGGAGGGCTGGCGCCAGGCGCTGCTGGCCGCCGACGCCGTGATCGGCGACCACGGTTCGGTCACCTACTACGCCGCCGCACTCGGCACACCGGTCCTCCTCGGCGCCGCACCCCTCGCGGGCCTGGACCCCGAGGCCCCGGTCCACGCCTTCGTCCGCACCGCACCCCGCCTCGACCCGGCACGCGCCCTGCGCCCACAACTGGACGCACTCATGGAGCGCCACCAACCACCGCCTGAACCCGCCGAGTCGGTCAGCTCCGCACCCGGCGAGTCCGCCCCCCGACTGCGAAGGCTCTTCTACGACGTCATCGGCATCCCCGAACCGGACGCACCCGCCCGTCTCGAACCCCTGCCGCTCCCCCCGTACGAACCCGCTACGCACACCGTCCCGTTCCTGGTCCTCACCCGCCTGCTCGACTCCGGCGAGGTCCGCGTCACCCGGTACGCGGGCCCGCATCCGGCACCGGACGACGAGGGCGAGGCCCACACGGCGGTACACGAGGACACCCGCGAGACGGACCGACTCGCCCTGGCCGACGTGGTGTTCCGGTACGGCGACGAGAACGATCCGCGCTTCGTCTCCCCCGCCCACTGGACGGCAGAGGTCCTCGACCGGCATCCGCACTGCGCGCTGGCTGCCTACATCACCGGCCCCGGCTCCTGCGTGCTCCGCACCCGCGCGGGCACGCCGATACGCATGGACGCCGGCCCCGGCGCGGACGCCGATCCGGCCGTGTACGCCTCCGCCCTGCACGCATGGCTCACGGCGGGCAATTCGCCGGTGGAAGCGGCCAGGCAGCAGCTGACCGTCCGCATCGGGAAAGCCGCCCACCCCGTATGGCTCACTCCGGCGTGACGCACCGCTCCCGCAGCACTCGCAGCCACGCCACCTGGTACTCGGCGTTCTCCCGGCCGAGGGCCGTGAGGGCCTCGTCGATCAGTGGCCGTGCGGTGTGCCGCTCGTGGCCGTCCAGGTGGGTTTCGGCGAGGTCGGTGAGGGCGCGGGCGGTGTTGTAGACCTCGCCGGTGTCGCGGAAGAAGCCCAGGGCGCGTTCCAGGCGCTGCACCGCCTCGTCGCGGCGGCCGAGGCCGCGCAGGGCGCGCCCCCGGTGGCGATCCAGCAGGGCCCGGGCGCGCGGGAGATCGGCGGCGCCCTCGTCGTCGGGGGCGATGCCGTCGAGGATGCCGTACGCCTCCTCGAAGCATGCGTACGCCTCCTCGAACCGCCACTGCCGCAGCCGCAGCAGTCCGAGGAACTCGACCGCGGAGGCGTGCCCGCGCACATGGCCGGCCGCCCGCTCGTCACGGGCGGCGGCGAGCGCTTCGGGTTCGGCCTCGTCCCAGCGGCGCAACTCCGTGAGAGTGTGGGCGAGTTGGGCGTGCAGCGCTCCGGCCGTGCGGGTACCGGGGAAGTGCTCGTCGGCGATGCGTGCTCCGGCGCGCAGGGCGGGCAGCAGGATGTCGTGGTGGCCGGCCTTGAGCTGAAGCGGCCACAGGGCCCGGCAGAGCAGGACGACCGTGGCCCAGTCCTCGAAGTCCTCCGCCGCGTGCACCGCCTCGACGAGACCGGGCGCCTCGGAGGCCAGCGTGGCGACGGCCGTGCCCCGGTCCGGGAAGGACACGGGCGAGTCGGCGGTGGGCACGCGCCAGCTCTCGGGCAGTGCAGCCCGGGCCGCGCCCACGGCCAGGTCCCGGTAGCCGGCGACGACGCGGGTGACGGCGGCCGAGCAGGCCGCGATGCCGTCGAGGGCGGCGGCCGTGTGCTCGGCGTGGGCGCGGACGGCGGGGCGGTAGCGGTAGCGGCCGGAGCCGGTGCGTTCGAGGAGGAGGGCCTCGGCGAGTTCCTCCAGGTGTCGGGCGGCCTCCGTCTCGTCGAGGTCCGCGGCGCGGGCGGCCGCGGCGGGGCCGAGGTGAGGCCAGTCGCGCAGCGCGGCGAGCCGGTAGAGACGGGCCGCAGCGGGGGTGAGCACACGGTAGGAGTCCTCGGCGGCGGCACGGACGGGGTCACCCTCCAGATCCGCGGGCGGCTCCGTGTGCGTGGTCAGGCGGGGTGCCGCGGCGCGCAGGGCGTAGGGCGAGCCGGCGCAGCGGTCCAGGACCCCGGGGAGGGTGGCGCGGGCCGCGTCGATCGCGGGTCTGCCGACGAGGTCGGTGAGCAGCCGTACGGCGTCGCGCCGGGCCAGCGGGCCGACCGGGATGCGCAGGGCGTCCAGGCCGGTGAGCGGCTGCCGGGCCACGACGATCGTGAAGACGCCGGGCGCCGAGGTCAGCAAGGGCCGCAGCTGGGCGGCGGACCGGGCGTGGTCGAGCACGAGCAGCAGCCGCCGGTCGGCCAGACAGCGCCTCAGGAGTTCCGCGCGGTCGGCGGCGGCCGGCGGTGTCTCCTCGTCGGGCAGGCCGAGTCCGCGCAGCAGGGTGCCGAGAACCGCTTCGGGCGCGTGGGCGCGCAGGTCGGCGTAGAGCTGGCCGTCGGGGAAGCGGGCGGTCTGGCGCCAGCCCCAGTGGAGGGCGAGGGTGCTGGTGCCGATGCCTTCGGGTCCGTGGAGGAGCGCCAGCCGGGGGCGTCCGGCGAAGTTGCGCGCCGCCTCCTTGTCCAGGATTTTCAGGGCTTTCTGACGGTCCGTGAAAAAGTGCGGGGCGGTGGGCAGGCAGGGGCGTTGCAGCCCTGCTGCGATGCCGGGAGCTCGTACCCGGCTGGCGAACTGCGCCCATGTCTGGGCCAGTTGGGGATCACCCTGTAGGCGCTCGTGCACCAGGCGGGCCACGTCGTCCAGTTGGCCGGGGGTGGTGGGTGCCGTCACCTCACCCCCGGCGATACGGCGGACCAGACCGCCGGCCGACTCCCAGGCCCACTTGCCGGCCTCGTTCGCCATGCCTGATCCGACGGCTCCGAGGACCGCGCCGATGGCGCCCAGCGAAACCGGATCCACCATGCCGTGCACTCCCCGTCTTCCGTTCGCCACGTCGACCGCAGTGATCAACCCTAGCCGCAGTGACGGGACATGACAGGGCATCACGGCACATCACTCAGCCCCGGTCGGCCACCTTGGGAATGCCGTAGGCCCGCTCCACCCTCAGCCGTACCACCAGGCGTCGGTCGCGGACCATCGCTGCACGGTAGTCGTCCCAGTCCGGGTGCTCGCCCAGGACGTCGCGGTACAGGCGGATCAGCTCCTCCACCGTGTCGTCGTGCGGGTCCTTCGCGACCGGCGTGAGCTCGGCCGTTCCCTCGACGACCGTGTAGGCGCGGCGGTCCGGGGTGGACACGTGGTAGGACGCCCGCGCGTCCCGGCGCAGGTTGCGGGTCTTGGCCCGGTCGTCGGTGACGGAGATCCGGACGATGCCCTCGTCCGGGTAGTAGTGGTGGCTGACGTTCGACAGCTGGGGCCGGCCGTCGTGCTTGAGGGTGACCAGTACGCCGCTGCGGTCGTCGGAGAGCAGTTCGAGCAGTGTGTCGTGAGTCATACCCGGTCAACCCGTGCGACCGATCTCCGCATTCCCGCCGTGGTGGACACTGTCTACCCAGACCCCAATAGACACTGTCTACTGGGGTCTGGTAGACAGTGTCTATGGACGCATCGGAGAGTGGGCTGCGGGAGCGGCTGGTCGACGTCGGAGTGGATCTGGTCGCCCGCGAAGGCGCGCAGGCGCTGACCCTGCGGGAGATCGCGCGCCGGGCGGGCGTCTCCCACGGGGCACCTCGCCGCTACTTCCCCACCCACCTGGAGCTGCTGTCCGCCATCGCCCGCCGCGGCTTCGCCGAGCTGGCGGCGCGGGCGACGGCGGCGACCGGAGACGGCACGGCGCCCCCTCGCGAGCAGCTGGCCGCCCTGGGACGGGTCTATCTGGAGTTCGCCGTGGGCAGCCGCGGCATGTACGAGTTGATGTTCCGTCACGATCTGCTGGAGAGCGGGCACTTGGGCCTGCGCGACACGAGTCTGCCGCTGTTCGTGAGGCTGGTGGAGCTGGTCGGGCGGGCCCGGCCCGACGCGGACGCCCGGGTCGTCGCGGGCGCGCTGTGGGCGAACCTGCACGGCATCGCCCAGCTGTGGGGCTGGGGCAGCCTCCAACTCGCCACGGGAGCGGACCACTTCGCACCGCTGCTGCGGTCGGCCCTCGACGCGCACCTCGGGGACGGCGCATGAGCGGGCACCGCGCCCTTACGCTGGCGAGCAGCGTGGTCGGGGCTGTGATCGTCGCCTTGGACGGCACGGTCCTCACCGTCGCCCAGCCCACCCTGCAACGGGATCTGGGCGCCTCCTTCGCGCAGGTCCAGTGGACCAGCACCGGTTATCTCATCGCGGTGGCGGGCCTGTTGGTGTTCTGCGGACGGCTCGGTGACCGGTACGGGCATCAACGGGTCTTCGGCATCGGGATGTCGGGCTTCGGCGTGACGTCGGCGGCCATCGGGCTGGCACCCGGTGTCGGCTGGGTGATCGGGCTGCGGGTCCTGCAAGGTGTGTTCGGGGCGTTGCTGCAGCCTGCCACGCTGGGGATGCTGCGGGCCGCGTTCCCGCCCGACCGGCTCCGGATGCCGATCGCGGTGCGGGCCGGCGCGATCGGGGTGGCGGCCGCGGCGGGGCCGGTGCTGGGCGGGGCGCTGGTGGCCGGGCCGGGCTGGCGGGCGGTCTTCTTCCTGAACGTCGTACCGGCACTCGTCTTCGGTCTGCTCGCCCTCACCTTGCGCGGCCCGCGCCCCCAACAGCCCTCCCCCGCCGGCTTGGACGTGCCCGGCGCGCTCCTGCTCGCACTGACCCTGGCCTGCCTGGTGCACAGTCTGGTCGCGCTGGCGAACGGCGGGTGGACGACGGCGAGCGCGCCGGGCCTGGTGTCGGCCGCGGTCGCGGGTGCCGCCTTCGTACGGCATGAGCGGCGGACCACGAGCCCGCTGGTGCCGCCGGACGTCGTGGGCTCGGCGGCCGTCGGTTCCGCGCTCGGCGTGCTGGTCGCCGCGTCGGCCGCCCTGAACGGCACGCTCTTCGTCGCCACCTTCCTGCTCCAGGACACGCTCGGTCTCGACCCCCTGCGCATGGCCCTGCTGAGCCTGCCGCTCGCGGCGCTGATGATCGTCGCCGCGCCGGGGTGCGCGGTGCTGCTGCGCCGCGTCGGGGCCCGTCGTACGACGGTGGCGGCGATGGCCGTCCTGGCCGCCGGGATCCTGGTGCTGGGCCGGGCCTCGGGCACGATCGCCCTCTGCACGGGGTTCGCGCTGCTGGGGGCCGGGTTCGGCACGGTGATGGTGGCGGCCACCCATGTCGTCGTACGACAGGCCGCCGTCGGGTCGGCCGGGGTGGCGGGCGGGTTGCAGCAGACCGCGATGAACGTCGGCCCGGCGCTGGGCGTGGCCACCGCGACGACGCTGACGGGGCTGGGCCATGGGTACGGGCTTGCGCTGGGGGTTCTCGCCGTGGTGGCCGGGGCCGGGGCGGTGGCGGGCCGCGCACTGCCGGAACGTTCCGCCGAAACGATCAATCCGGCTCAACCGGGGGACCTTGTGCCCCTTCCTGAGCGACGATGAGACCAGAACAGAACAGGCAGAGTCCGCTGCGTTCAGCGCAGCCCCGAAGGGGCGCGGGGAACGGCGCGACCAGCCACGACGGTGCCGCAGCCAACTGACGGCCTGTCGCGGCACTCACAGCGGAGCGCTTCGCGCGTTCGGAGGAGAGCGATGGCACAGCTGCGACAAGAGGTCGACCCGGACGAGGCCGGGCTGGACGCCAAGGCGCTGGACCGCCTCGACCAGCATTTCGCCCACCACGTCGATGAGGGACGCCTGCCCGGCTACCTGGTGGCCGTCGCCCGCGGCGGACGCGTCGCCCACCTCACCACCCACGGCCGGCGCGACGTCGCGGCGGGTCTGCCGGTCGAGGCCGACACCCTGTGGCGGATCTACTCCATGACCAAGCCGGTCACCACGGTCGCCGCCCTGATACTCGTGGAGGAGGGCCGGCTGTCGCTCGACGACCCGGTCGCCCGCCACCTCCCGGCCTTCGCCGACCCGCAGGTCTACGAGAGCGGGTCAGGCGCCGGTCTCCGGACCCGCCCGGCAGCCCAACCCCCGCTGATCCGGCACCTGTTGACCCACACCGCGGGCCTGACCTTCGCGTTCTACCACCACCACCCCGTCGACGCCCTCTACCGCGAGGCGGGCCTGGACTCGGCCGTGCTGCCGGGCTCGGACCTGGCCGGGACCGTCGACGCGTACGCGCGCCTGCCGCTGCAGTTCGAGCCGGGCACGCAGTGGAACTACTCGGTCGCCACCAATGTGCTCGGCAGGGTGATCGAGGTCGTGTCCGGGCAGCCGCTCGACGTCTTCTTCGCCGAGCGCGTCCTCGGCCCGCTCGGCATGACCGACGCCGGATTCTGCGTCACGGACGAACAGGCCCCGAGGCTCTCCGAGTTGTACGGCGACACCGACGCCGGCGGCATCGAGCCGATCGCCGGGCTGCCGCTGCGCGGGCGGCCCCGCTTCCTGTCCGGCAGCGGCGGCCTGGTGGCCTCCGCGTACGACGTGCACCGCTTCATGGAGCTGCTGCGCCGCAGGGGCGAGCTCGACGGGGTCCGTCTACTGGCCCCCGGGACGGTGGACCTGATGACCCGCAACCAGCTGCCCGGCGGCGCCGATCTGCGCGCCTTCGGCAGTCGCCCGGCCCATGACGAGCCCGGCAACGACGGCGTCGGCTTCGGCCTCGGCGTCTCCGTCGTCATCGACCCCGAACGCACTCAGGCACCCTCGGGCCTGGGTACGTTCGGCTGGAGCGGGGTGGCGACGACGACCTTCTGGGTGGACCCGAGCCGTGATCTGAGCGTGCAGTTCATGACGCAGGTCCGGCCGAAGTCGTCACTCAGGCTCTACCCCGACCTCAAACGGCTGGTCCACGAGGCGGTCACGGACTGAACGTTCCCCGGACCGCGACCGGATCACCTCGCCGACCGGCGGAGTCGGCGAGGTGGCGTGCGATCCGGCTCAGGACAGGTGCGCCAGCGCGTCCAGATGCGGCAGGACGTGGTCGAGCCGTTCCCGCTTGGTGCGCAGATAGGTGATGTTGCTCTCGCACGGCGGGATCAGCAGCGGGACGGTCTCGGCCACCTCGATGCCGTGCTGCACCAGCGCCTCCCGCTTGCGCGGGTTGTTGGACATCAGACGCACCGAGTTCACGCCCAGGTCCTGGAGGATCTTGGCGGCGACGCCGTAGTCGCGGGCGTCCACCGGCAGCCCCAGCGCCAGGTTCGCCTCCACGGTGTCCAGGCCCTCCGCCTGCAGCGCCATCGCGCGCAGCTTGGCGAGCAGACCGATGCCGCGGCCCTCGTGGCCCCTCAAGTAGACGACTATGCCACTGCCTTCGGCGACGACGGCCTTGAGCGCGGAGGCGAGCTGGTCACCGCACTCGCAGTGCTGGGAGCCGAACGCGTCTCCGGTCAGGCACTCGGAATGCAGCCGGGTGAGGACACCGTCCGTGCCGATGTCACCATGGACGAGGGCCACTTGCTCGTCATCGCGATCGTGATCCATGTAACCCACCGCCCGGAATTGCCCGTAGACCGTGGGCAATGGGGCATTCACAATCCGTTCCACGCCCGTGCGCTGTGGGGACTTCTTGCCGAGGACGCCGATTTTATCTGTCATGATCTGATTCCTAAGCAGAGACGAAGGGCCGTGAAGAAATGAGTGGATCGGGCGCGCGTACGGCGGCATACGGGCTGGTGCCGGCGGACACTACGGAAGAGGTACGGACCAGAGCGGCGGGTGTCTCAACGCAGGTCGCCGTCCTTCCGGTCGGGAGCTTCGAGCAGCACGGTCCGTTCCTTCCGCTGGCGACCGACACGCTCGTCGCCTGTGCCATGGCCCGGGAGATCGCGGCGGCGTACCCGGTGCACCTCCTCCCGCCGGTGACCATCTCCTGCTCGCACGAGCACGCGGCCTGGCCCGGGACCGTCAGCATCTCTTCCGTGACCCTTCACGCGGTGGTATGTGACATTGCACAGTCGCTGCGCCGCTCCGGCGTCGACGCCCTGGTGGTGGTCAACGGGCACGGCGGAAACTACGTACTGGGCAACGTCGTTCAGGAGTCCTCCGCCCGGGGCGAGCGAATGGCGCTGTTCCCGGCCGCGGAGGACTGGGAAGCGGCACGGCAGCGGGCGGGGGTGACCACCTCGCTGCTGACCGACATGCACGCGGGAGAAATCGAGACCTCCATCCTTCTGCACGCTCACCCGGAATTGCTTCGCCCCGGTTATGAGGCCTCCGATTTCGTCGCGGACGACCGGCGTCATCTGCTCACCCTCGGTATGTCCGGCTATACCGATTCGGGCGTCATCGGACGCCCTTCGCTCGGTTCCGCGGAAAAGGGGAAGCAACTGCTCGCGGCTCTGGCGGATTCCTTCGGAGCGTATTTCTCACTCCTCACCTCGGCGGGCGATTCCGGCACGGAGACCGGAGAGACGGGGGAAGCCGGCAGCGCGCGCGGGTAGTCGCGTCCGGGTGCGGGTTCCGGGGCTGCCGCCGCGGCCGTTCCGGAACCCGCCCGCAGGCCCGGGTACCAGCGGGCGACGAGGACGACGAGGCCCGGCAGGGCCGCCACAAAGCTGAGCACCCCGTACACCACGGCGACGGCCACCCCGCTGCTCGCGCCCAGCCCGGCCGCGCCGAACGCCCAGGCGGCGACGCCCTCGCGGGGGCCGAAGCCGCCGACGTTCAGCGGCAGCCCCATCGCGACCAGCGCCAGCACCGCGAGCGGCAGCAGCGCGGCGACGGAGGCACCGGATCCGGCGACCCGAGCGGCGAGCACGAACATCGCGAGGTGGCCGGCCAGGATGAGCACCGACGAGACGACGACACCCGGCCAGTTGCGGCGCGACAGCAGTCCCTCTCGGGCCTCGGTGAGCGTCGCGCGCAGCGCCCGTCCGCGGCGGGAGGGCGCCCGGTTCATCCGCAGCGCGACCACTACGGCCAGCGCGCCCACCGCGGCGAGCCCGACCAGCGGCGCGAAGTGCCGGGTCTCCGCCAGCACGGGGGACGGCATCGTCAGGAGCACAGCCCCGCCGATGACCGTCAGCGCGACCTGCCCGGCAACCCGTTCGAGGACCACCGAGCGCACGCCGCGGCCCATGTCACCGGCGCTCTGCCCGTGCCGCACGGCCCGGTGCACATCGCCGAGGACACCGCCCGGCAGGGCGGCGTTCAGGAACAGCGCCCGGTAGTAGTCGGCGACGGCCGACCCGAGCGGCAGCCGGATCCTGAGCCCCCGGGCCACCAGCGCCCACCGCCACGCACTGAGCACGGTGGTGACCACCCCGATCACCAGCGCCGCCAGCAAGGTCGGCAGGTCGATCCGCCGAAGCCCGTCCAGCAGCACCCCGGTACCGAGTCGCCACAGCAGCGCACTGAGGATGACGACACCGGCGACAGTCCCGAAATGGGTACGCGCGGCACGGGAGTTGAGCCGGGACAGAACGGCACGCCACCAGGACCCCCGCACCGCCCCCGCCTCCGGCCGCGCCGAGGAGACGATCACACCGATACGCGCCTGGGAGACGGCGGCACCGGTGGGCGACAAGGACTCGGCCCCGCCGGCCCGGACTACGACGGCGGTACCCGCGGGCCCAACGCCCCCGGCTCGCACCGCAACACCCGCACCCGATGCCGACACGACCCCGCCGGCCCGCACGTCGACGGCCACACCCGCGGACACCTCAGCCCCGGCGCCACCGGCCCGCGCCTCAACACCCGCACCCGCGGACGCCGCAGACCCGGCACCTCCGACCCGCACCTCAACACCGGCACCCGTCACCGACGCAGCCCCGGCGCCACCGGCCCGCGCCCCAACAGCCGCCCCGATCGGCGTCGCGGAGCCGGCCAGGACGTCCACCGGCACCCCCGCCGACGTCACACCGTCGATCCGCGCCTCGTCGGGGATGCGGCGCAGCGCGCGTACGGCTCGTGCCGCTCGGCCGCTCGGCTCGCGTCGTACCACGACCGCCCGTACCGTCTCCACGCTCATGACGCTCCGCCCGTCGGCCGGGACAGGGCCAGCAGGTCGCTGTGGTGGACCACGACGTGCAGTTCGCCTGCCCGGCAGGCGGCCAGGCGGTCCTGCAGATACCGTTCTGCACGGGCCTTCAGCTCGGGGCGTTCCTCGACGGCCGCGCCCACCCAGCCGCGCAGCCACTGGGCCGTCAGCGCGGCCTCGTCGGGGCCGAGGCGCCAGGGACTGGGGTTGACCTGTACCGTCGCGCCCCGTTCCGAGAACGCCTCGCAGGCCACCGTGATCGCGTCCGGGCCGAGCAGGCCGCCCCGCCGCTGGTGGGCGTTGAACGCGTCGGTGATCTCCTCGTCCATCGGGTCGGACGGGGTGAGTTCGACGCGGCCGGCCACCGAGAGCGTCAGCAGCGCGGGGCAGCCGGCCCCGGTGCAGGCGACGGCGAGGGTGTCGATCTCCTCGCGGGTGAGGACGTCGAGGAGCGCGGAGGCCGTCACCAGTGAGGCGCCGGCGAGGGCGTCCGGGGTGAGCCGGGCGACGTCGCCGCGGCGCGTCTCCACGGTGACCCGGCTGCCGTCGGCGGCGGAGCGCGGGGAGGCGACGGCCGCGAAGTGCAGAAGGTAGGGGTCCCGGTCGTGCAGGATCCAGTGCTGGGGGCCGTCCAGGCGGGGCGCGAGCCAGCGGCCCATCGAGCCGGTGCCGCAGCCCAGGTCGTGGATGACCAGCCCGGCCTTGCCCGGCAGGTTGGCCAGCCGGATCCGCAGCGGGTCGAGCAACTCGTGGGCCCGCCCGGCGGCGTCGGCGGGTTCGCGCAGCTCCAGCCACTCGGGCGCGTAACGGGGCGGCTCCTCGGCCCCGGTGTCCCGCAGCCGCACGGTGGCGCGCTCACCGGGGCGCGGGGCGGGGCCGGCGCCGGGGATCACGGAGTCCGCCGGTTCGCAGCCGTCGCGATCGGCCGGCTCCGAGGCGTTCCGCGGCGCGGGCTGCGCCGGGATCCTCCCGCCGATCTGTGCAGTCCTGTTCATGCCGCCCTCCTGGGTTCGCTCGGCAGCCGGCCCAGTACTCCGGCGAGGCTTCGGGCCGTGGTCGCCCACCCGTCCAGGGCGGCCCGTCGGCCCCGGGCGGCGGCCTTGAGCCGGCGTCGTACGTCGGCCTCGCCGAACCAGCCGCGCAGTTCGGCGGCGAGGGCGGCGGGGTCCTCCGGCGGCACGAGGATGCCGGGGACACCGCCGTCGGGCGCGCGTCCGACGGCCTCGGGGACACCGCCGACATCCGTGGCCAGCACGGGGATTCCGCGCGCGAGGGCCTCCGTCACCGCCATGCCGTACGTCTCCGCGTACGAGGTGAGGACCATGAGGTCGGCGGCGTTGTAACTGGCGTCGAGCTGGGCACCGGCCTGCGGGCCCGCCAACTCGATGCGCTCCCCCAGTCCGTGCTCCTCGATCAGCAGCCGCAGATGGGCGACGTACTCGGGGTCCTGCCCGAGACCGCCGACACACACGCAGCTCCACGGCAGGTCGGCCGCCGCGGCCAGCGCCTGCACCAGCCGGTGCTGGCCCTTGCGGGGGGTCACCGCCGCCACGCACAGCAGCCGCGAGACGCCGTCGGTCCCGGAGGCGAGGGGCGCGATGTCGGCGCCGGGGGCGGCGACATGCACCCGCTCGGGGGCGAGGCCGTGGTGGGCGACGAGGCGGCGTACCGCCCAGTCGCTGGTGGCGATCACGGCGGGCACGGCCCGCAGCACGTCACGCTCCTTGGCGTCCAACTCGGCGGCCACGGCGGGCTCGAGGCCCCTCTCGTCGCCGAGCGGAAGGTGCACGAGGACGGCGAGGTTCAGCCGCTCGGTCTCCGGTACGACGATCTCGGGGACGCCGCAGGCGACGATCCCGTCCAGCAGGACGACCGTCCCGTCCGGCAACTCCCGCAGTGTCCGCGCGAGTTCCGCGCGGGCCGCCGCCCCCGGCCGGGGCCACTCGCCGCCCACGGCGTGCTTGTGCACCTGCCAGCCGAAGCCGGGCAGGTCCAGGCTGATCCGCCGGTCATAGGCGTTGCCGCCGCTCGGCGCGGCCGGGTCGTCGACGCCGCCCGGCATGAGGAAGTGCACGGAGCGCAGGGACATGGGGATGATCTCGGCGTTCTTCAGGGCGGAGCTCTGCACGGGCACGTACCCCAGTGCGGGCCGCTCCGCCTGCCCGAGGGTGTTCTCCACCTTCTCCAAGGTCGCGTCGGTCACAGGGCACGCTCGTAACTCGCCCAGGCGATGTGCGACTCGTGCAGGGTCACCGAGATGCCCGCGATGCCCTTGGCGCCCTCACCCAGCGCACCCTTCTCGATCCGCTCGGCGAGCCGGTCGGCGATGACCTTGGCCAGGAACTCCGTGGAGGTGTTGATGCCGGCGAAGTCGGGCTCGCTGTCGAGGTTTCTGTAGTTCAGCTCGCTGACGACGGCACCGAGTTCCTGGGTGGCGAGTCCGATGTCGACGACGATGTTGTCGTCGTCCAGCTGCTCGCGCCGGAACGTGGCGTCCACCAGGAACGTCGCTCCGTGCAGGCGCTGCGCGGGTCCGAAGACCTCGCCGCGGAAGCTGTGGGCGATCATGATGTGATCGCGGACGGTGACACTGAACAACGGACGACCCTCCAGGTGCGGCGCGTCTGGTCCTCCGGCCGTTGGCCGCCGGAGGATGCCGTGTAGTACGGCTCTTCGCTTCCCCGCGTTCAGCCGAGTCTCACCCTTTTCTCAGGTCAGACAGTTTCGGGGTACCTCACACGGTGACACAGCGCGGGAATCTCACCGGAGGCCAGCCGGGGCATCACCGCCGGCAGCTCGTCGAACGTGCTTTCCCCTGTGATGAGCGCGTCCAGCGCCGGGTCTGCGAGCAGGTCGAGGGCGAGGGCGAGCCGGTCGGCGTAGCTGCGGTTGGCGCGGGCCGGGGAGACGGTGCCGACCTGGCTGCTGCGGATCGTCAGCCGCCGGGAGTGGAAGGCCTCGCCGAGCGGGAGGCTCACCTTCCGGTCGCCGTACCAGCTCAGTTCCACGACGGTGCCCTCGGCGGCCAGGAGTTCCAGGGCCCGGGCCAGGCCCTGTTCCGTGGCACTGGCGTGCACCACCAGGTCCCGTTCGCCGAGCGCGTCCTCGGGCAGCGCGAAGTCGACACCGAGGGCCTCGGCGGTCTTGGCGCGGGCCGGGTCGGCGTCGACGAGTTGCACCCGTACGCCCGGGAAGCGGGCCAGCAGCGCGGCCACCGAGCAGCCGACCATGCCGCCGCCGACCACCGTGATCCGGTCGCCGACCAGTGGCGCGGCGTCCCACAGGGCGTTCACGGCCGTCTCGACGGTCCCGGCGAGGACGGCCCGTTCGGCGGGAATGTCCTCGGGCACGACCGTGACGGCCGAGACCGGCACCACATACCGCGTCTGGTGCGGATACAGACAGAAAACCGTACGCCCGACCAGTTCCTCGGGCCCCTCCTCGACCCTCCCCACACTGAGGTAGCCATACTTCACGGGTGCGGGGAACTCGCCCTCCTGGAACGGTGCCCGCATGGCGGCGTGCTGACTCTCCGGAACGCCGCCGCGGAAGACGAGCGTCTCCGTGCCGCGGCTGACGCCCGAGAAGAGCGAGCGCACCAGTACCTCGCCCTCGGCAGGTTCCGGCAGGTCGAGGCTCCGGATCTCGCCGAGACCCGGACGACTCAGCCAGAACGCGCGTGCGACGCGGTTCATCCGGCCTCCTCCTGAACGATCGGGAAGTTGTTCACGTACCGACATGTGCACAGGCCGCGCACAGTACGCGGCGTTGATCGACTTTGTCATTCGGCCGGAGGGTGTGCGGTGGCCCTGAACAACACTTACGACGCAAGGCTGGTCCAGCAGGAGACCGCTGTGGGAGCGGGCGTTCAGATCCTGTTGCTGGCTTTGCTCGGCACGGCGATCGGCATGGGGCCGGCGGGCTGGCTGACCGGCCTCGTCTTCGCCGTCGCCATGTGGGCGGTGCTCTCGCGGGCACTGCACCGCACCCGGCCGCGTTCGTTCGGCCCGGCCAACCGCGTGACGCTCGGCCGGGCGACGCTGGTGGGCGGCGTGACGGCCCTGGTCGCGGACTCCTTCGAGAGTTCCCCGCCGGTCACCGCCCTCGTCGGCCTCACGGCGGTCGCCCTCATCCTGGACGGCGTGGACGGCAAGGTCGCCCGCGCCACCGGCACCTCCACCCCCCTGGGCGCCCGCTTCGACATGGAGGTCGACGCGTTCCTCATCCTGGTGCTCAGCGTCTACGTCTCCACGCAGCTCGGCCCGTGGGTCATGCTCATCGGCGGCATGCGCTACGCCTTCGTCGCCGCGGCCCACGTCTGGCCGTGGCTGAACGCCTCACTGCCGCCGAGCACGGCCCGCAAGACGGTCGCCGCGATGCAGGGGATCTGTCTGCTCCTCGCCGCCTCCGGCTACCTGCCGCCCGTGGCGTCCCTCGGGGTCGTCGTACTGGCCCTGACCACACTGGTCTGGTCCTTCGGCCGCGACGTCCTGTGGCTCCGACAGACGTCTCGCGTCCGGGACGGCGAGGTGGAGGAGATGCTGGAGTTGGAGTCGGAGCTCGCGCCGGTGACGTCGACGTCCTGAGTCGGTCCGGCAGCGCCCCTGAAAGGGCCGCTGGGAACTGCGCGACCAGCCACAGCGGACCCGCGGACGATCCACGACGCATCCCGGCGCTCACGGCGGAGCGCCGACCCGGCGCGGCAACAACCCCACCGCGGCCGCCGGCACGGCTCCCAGCACCAGCCACGGCACAACCCCCGGCAACCCCATGCCGAACAGCGCCCCACTCGCCGAGCTCCCCACCAAGGCGATGAGCCCCGAAACCGAGGACAGCGCCCCGGTGCACAGACCGAGCCGTCCGTCCTCCGCGAGATCGGGAACCCGCGCCCGGGCGACGGGCGCGACGAGCATCTGGCCAAGGGTGAGCAGCGTGACGAAGCCCGCGGCAGGCAGCAGCCCCGTCGTGCCGGTCAGGGCGGCGGGTCGAGCGACGGCCACGACGACGAACCCGGTCGCGATCAGCCACAACCCGCCGCTCATGGAGCGGCGCAACGTGAGACGGCCTCCCACCCACCGGGTGACGGGCAGCCGGGCACTCACCACCAGCACCGACGACAGCGCGAACAGCCAGGCCAGCGGCGCCTGCGAGCCCGCCGCGCGCTCCACCTCCGCCGGCAGGGCGAGGTAGAGCTGGTTGTAGGCGAGCAGATAGGCCCCGTACGCACAACACAGCGCCAGGAAGCGGCGGTTGCGCAGCAGCGGGCGCACCCCGCCCCGTCCCCGGGTACGGACCCGCCCCGGGATGTGCTGCGGCAGCAGCCAGACATGCCCGGCCGGCACGAACACGAAGATCCCGGCGCCCGCCAGGCACACCGCACGGAAGTCCACCACCAGCAACAGCGCGCCGGGCAAAGGACCGACGAACGCCCCCGCCTGTCCCGCGACGGTGAACAGCGCCGGCACCCGGGTGCGCGGGCTCCCGCCCGCTTCCTCCACCACCACGGCCTGGCGGGCGACCTCGGAGTCCACGGCCGGTGAGAACAGTGCGGCGGCGAACCCGGTCAGCAGCACCGCGCCGACGACCGCCCAGGTCTCCCGGGCGTAGCCGAGCCAGACGAAGCCGACGATCCGCAGCACACACCCGGCGAGCACCACCGGCCGGATCCCGTACCGGTCGGCCGGCGCCCCGCCCACCACGAACAGCCCCTGCCGACTGAAGGCTCCGCAGTCCGAGCAGGAACCCGACCAGCCAGCCCGCCATCCCCATCGCCTGCCCCAGGTGCCCGGACAGGAAGGGCAGCACGGCGAAGAAGCCGATGTTGAAGGCGAGTTGCGTGAGGATCAGCAGTCGCAGGAGGGGCGTCAGCCGAACGCCACCCCTCGTAGGGCCACGCAGACCGCTCGTAAAGGAAGCCACCCTGCTCACCGGGAATCGACCAACTCCCTTGTAGTCGAAGGCCGTTGAGCAGGACCGGCAGGGACAACAGCGACCGCGTCGGTGGTACGACGCCGCGGCCGCCGCACTCCCCCGCCCGCGCTCACCGCCAGCGCACCGAGCAGGGCGAGTACGGCGGCGGGGGCGAGGACCGCCCACGGGGCGCGTTCGGCGTAGGGCTGGTTCTCGGCGAGCAGCAGGCCCCACTCCGGGGAGGGCGGCTGTGCGCCCAGGCCGAGGAAGGCGAGCGAGGCGAGCGCGAGGGCGGTGCCGGGCAGGCGCAGCAGGGCGTGGCGGGTGACGGGCGGCAGGACGGCGGGCAGCAGCTCGTGGCGCAGCAGGTGCCGGCGCCCGGCGCCCAGGCCGCGGGTGGCCGTGAGGTGCAGGGCGGCCCGTTCCTGCCGCAGCAGTGCGGAGGTGTGCACGGCGAGGGGCGCCCACGCGACGGCGCTCACGGCCAGCGCGGGCGTCGCCGGTCCGCTGCCCGCGACGGCGGCGACGAGGAGCGCGCCGAGTACCGGCGGTACGGCGTTGACGGTGTCGACGAGCGGCCCGGACAGCCGGGGCAGCAGCCCGAGCAGTACGCCGGTGAGCAGGGCGACGGCGCCTATCGCGAGGGCGAGCAGGAGGGTGTCGAAAGCACCGTGGGCTACCCGGGCGAGCATGTCCCGGCCGAGCGCGTCGGTGCCGAACGGGTGGGTCCAGGAGGGGGGTCGGAGCCGCTGACCGGTGTCGAGGGCGAGCGGATCGCGGGGCAGGCCCAGCCCGATGACGACGAGCAACAGCCCACCGTGGACAAGGAACCGGATCCCGCGGACCGGCGCCGACGACCGGTGCAGGGAAGGCAGGGACCCGTCCCGCAGGGCGGGTCCGATCAGCAGCCGGGCCGTGAGCCGGGCCGCGCCTGCCGCGGCGGCGGCGAGCAGGAGGAGTACGAGCGTTCCGGCCTGCAGCACCGGGAGATCCTGAGCGAGGGCGGCCCGGAGGGTCGTGCGGCCGAGCCCGGGGATGTCGTAGATCTGCTCGACGGCAACGGATCCGCCGGTCAGCCCGACCACGAACAGCCCGGCGTTGGGCAGCAGTCCGGGCAGGCAGCGGCGCACGGCCTGGCGGGCGATGCTCCGGCGGGGCAGTCCGCGAGCCGTGGCGGCCAGGGCCCAGGGTTCGGCGAAGGCGCTGGGCAGCAGGTCGTCGAGGAGCCGTCCGAGCACGGCCCCGGCGGGCAGACCGAGGGCGAGCGCGGGCAGCACGGTCCAGCGCGGCCCGTACCAGCCGAGGGCGGGCAACCAGCCGAACTGCACCCCGACGACGGTGGCCGACACCGACGCGGTGAGGAACTCGGGCAGCGCGGCGAGGATCGCGGAGAAGGAACCGCCGTTCCGGCGCTCCTGTCGGTACAGGGTCCGCGCGCAGACGAGCCCGGCCGTCACCACCGCGACCACGAGCGCGACGGCCATCAGCAGCAGGGAGGCACCGAGGGCCTGGAGCACGGCGGGCGTGACCTCGGCCCCGGAGATCCACGACCGCCCCGCGTCCCCGCGCCACAGCCCGCCGAACCACTGCCCGAGCAGTCGCAACGGACCTTCGTCCAGGCCGAGTCGGGCCCGGATGTCAGCCAGCGCCTCGGGGCTGGGGGCGCGTTCGGCCGAACGCGCCCTGAGCACGGTGAGCGCCGGGTCGGTGCGCGCGAGCCAGGGCAGCAGGCCGACCCCGCACACGAGGGCGAGAGCGAGTCCGGCGCGCCACAGGAGCGCGGTGACCTGGTGCCGCATGCGTCAGCGCCGGGTGCCGGTGCCGGTGCCGGTGCCGACGAGGGTGCGCTCGTACGGATCGAGGAGCGCACCGCGGACCGAGTCGGCGACGCCGGTGATGACGCGCTGGTGGACGAGCGGGACGACGGCGTCGGTGCCGAGGATGTCCGCTTCGGCCGCCATGACCGCGTCCTGCCGCTCCGCGGTGTCGGTGGCCCGTTCGGCCTTCGCCACGGCCCGGTCGACGCCCTTGTCGCACAGCAGCGCCAGGTTGTAGCCGCCGTCGCAGGTGAAGTCGCTCGCCAGGACGGCGACGGGGTCACCGGTGTCGACGAGCGTGTTCCGGGCGAGCACGAGGGCGTCGAACCTCCCGTCCAGCGCGTCGCTCTCCAGCCGCGAGTACTCCCGCACCTCCAGCTCGACCTCGAACCCCGCCTTCTCCAGCTGCTGCTTCAACACCTGGGCGACTTCGGGGAGTTCGGGCCTGTTGTCGTACGTGGCGAGGGTGAGCTTCGTGTCCGCGGGAGCCGCGGCCTTCGCGCGCCCGACCGGCGCCCTGCGCTTGCCCTCGGCCCAGGTGACCGCGGGTCCGTAGATACCGGCTCCGGCGTCGGCGTGCCCCTCGTAGACGCCGTCGGCGAGCGCGGAGGTGTCGACGGCCCGACGCGCGGCGGCCCGCAGTTCGGGGTCCTTGAAAGGACCGGACTCGCTGTTCAGGAGCAGGCTGGTGGTGCGTGCCGTGGCCGTCTCCTTGCGGGTGGCCCTGTCGAGGGTGGCGGCCTGCGCGACGGGGACGGCCTCGGCGAGGTCGACCTGCCCGGTGCGCAGGGCGGCCGTGCGGGCGGTGCCGTCGGCGATGAACCTCACGTCGACACCGGAGGACCGGGCGAGGCCGCCCCAATGGTCGTCGAAGCGGTCGAGGGTGGCGGAGGTGGCGCCGGTGACCTTGGTGAGCTCGAAGGGACCGGTGGCGGTGCCGACCGGGTCGACGCGGCCCGTGGTGCCGTAGGCCTTGGGAGCGAGGACGGCGAGGCTCGGGCTGGACAGTCGCGACGGCAGTACGGGATCGGGGCTGCCGGTGGTGATCCGTACGCCCGTGCTGCCTGCGGCCTGCGCGCGGAGCCGGACGCCGGAAAGGGCGGCGGGCGCGGGCTCGGCCTCGGTGGCGTGGGTGAGTGAGGCCGCGACGGCGGACGGGGTGACGTCCGTGCCGTCCTGGAAGGTGGCCTCGCGCAGGGTGAACAGCCAGGTGCGGTCGCTCTCCCGGCGCCAGGAGGCGGCGAGGACGGGGACCGCCGCACCGTTGGCGTCCAGGGCGGTGAGGCTTTCGGTGACGCCGAGGCGGCTGAGGATGGTGGCGTCGTCGCCGTACGGAGAGAGGTTCTCGGCGGGCGGGAAGGCGAGGGCGACCCGCAAGCGGGAGCCGTCCTCCGCGTCACTCCCGCCGCCGGGGCCGCCGGCGCCTTCGGATGCGAAGCAGCCGGTCAGGACCGGGGCGAGCAGAAGGGCAGGGAACAGTCGGAAACGGCGCACGGCGGCTATCGCCCCATCGGTATCTCGAAGTGAACGATCCCCTGCCCGCCCCCGGGTTCCTCGCGCTCGTCGTGCACGGCCTTGCCGAGCGACCGCCAGAAGGCCTCCGCACCCGGGACCGCCGGGTCGGTGTGCAGATAGACGGCGCGGTAGCCGCCGTCCGCGGCCGCGAACCCGAGCAGTTCGCCGACGAGGCGCCGGGCGAGTCCGCGTCTGCGGTGCTCGGGCCGGACGTAGATCCGGCGCAGTTGCGCGGTGGCGCCGGACGGGTAGCGCGCGGCGAGGTGGCGCGGGTTCGGCGGGTGGGCGGGGCCACGGGAGTCGAGGGCGGCGGTGGCGACGACGTTTCCGTCAACCGGGTCGAGCGCCACCAGCAGGGTGTGGCGGGAGGAGGCCAGGTAGGCGGCGGCCGGATCGAGGATGTCGCCGTGCCAACGGGGCACGTAGCCGGTGCCGAAGTCACGGTGGACGGTGTCGAGCATCACGGCTCGCGCACCGTCGAGGTCGTCCGGGCCCGCCACCCTGATGCAGTAATCAAGCACCTGCACATCATATGCATTAAGGCTCACCCTCTTGATCGCTGACGCCACGCCGCTCGACCGCCCCCGATTTGACAGACCGTCGGAAGCCGCCTAAAACCTAGCACATGACATTCATTTTCAAAACGAGCTCGGCCCGGTAATGCGGGTCGCGTTCGTCGGCAAGGGCGGTAGCGGCAAGACCACCCTGTCAGCGCTCTTCTCCCGTCATCTGGCCCGCTCCGGCGCACCGGTACTCGCCATCGACGGCGACATCAACCAGCATCTGGCCGAGGCACTGGGACACGACGAGAACCACCTGGACGCACCGCCCCTGGGCGCCCACCTGCCCGAGATCAAGGACTACCTGCGGGGCGCCAACCCGCGCATCGCCTCCCGCGAGGCGATGATCAAGACCACCCCGCCCGGCCGCGGCTCCCGCCTGCTGCGGCCGCTCGGCGACGACGAACTCCACGCACGCCACGTCCGGCGCGTGGGCGACGTACCGCTGATGGTGACGGGCGAGTTCGACGAGAGCGACCTCGGGGTGGCCTGCTACCACTCCAAGCTCGGCGGCGTCGAGCTCTATCTCAACCACCTGGTCGACCGCCCCGGTGAGTACGTCGTGGTCGACATGACGGCGGGCGCGGACGCCTTCGCGTCGGGCCTGTTCACCCGGTTCGACATCACGTTCCTGGTGGCGGAACCGACCCTCAAGGGCGTCTCGGTCTACCGCCAGTACCGCGACCACGCCCGCGAGTTCGGGATCCGTGTCGCCGTGATCGGCAACAAGGTGACGGGCGAGGACGACCTGCTGTTCCTGAAGGAGCAGGTGGGCGACGACCTCCTGACCCACCTGGTCCAGTCCCCCTGGGTGCGCGCGGCCGAACAGGGCCGGGCGGAAGACGGGTTGGACGGCCTGGAGCCACACAACCGCCACGCCCTGAACATCCTGCGCGAGACCGTCGACGCCCACCCCAGGGACTGGCCCGCCCTCCACCGCCACGCCGTCGAGTTCCACCTGCGCAACGCCCGCGCATGGTCGGACGAGGCGACGGGCCTGGACCTGGCCGGCCAGGTGGACCCGGAGTTCGTACCGGGCCCGGCGGCCCTCACCTGACCACCAGCCTCCATGAAGCACATCCACCGACTCTTGGAACGGACGCCCCCTTTCATGTCTCTCGACGTCTCCCCGAAGCTCCTCGCCGAAGCCGAGTCCGGTGCCATCCGCGAGGAGGATTTCGTGGACACGGTCCGCACGTCCCTCCCGTACGCCTACGACCTGATCGCCTCCCTCGCCACCGAACTCAAGAGCGGCACGGCCGAGTTCACCGACAACCAGACCCCTCCGCCCTCCGAGCAGGACCGCGGCCAGCTCCTTCGCGCCCTAGCCGGCGACGCCATCCGAGGCAGCCTCGAACGCCACTTCGGCGTGGAACTGGCCTTCCAGAACTGCCACCGGGTGGCGGCGTTCCGGCCGGGAGCGCGGAACGGCGAGACGTACGGACGGTTCACGTCGGTGCGGTCGCAGGTGCTGAACCAGTCGCCGGAGTTCCGGGACTGCTGACGCGCCCTACGCCCCGCCGGCCGGAGGGCCCGGTCAGAGGACCTCTTCCTCCTCCGGGACGACGACCTGGTCGATCATGTACTGGATCTTCTCGGCCGGCAGGGCGACCGCCATCGCCCAGTAGTAGATGACGAGGCTGAAGACGGCGGTGGCGACCATGTCCCACCACAGCGGGAACCACGGGTGCTTCAGGGGTCCGAAGTCGCTCAGGTAGACGATCAGACCCATGCCGACCAGATAGGCCGGCAGCCACTGCGCGGCCCGCATGTCCAGCTCCGGGGTGATCGGGTTCATCTTGAACACCCTGTTGGCGACCAGGATGACGTAGCCGATGAGGATGGCGACTCCGAGCTTCCAGTCGGTGGTCCAGCCCGACCACAGGATCAGCAGGTTGGCGACGACGAACGCCAGCGGCGACATCCAGCTGCCGCCGGGCAGCCGGTAGGGGCGGTGGGCGTCGGGCAGACGGCTGCGGAACACGCCGAAGGAGAGCGGCGCCCCCGCGTACATCAGCACGCTCGCGCTGGTGATCAGCCCGACCAGGGAGCGCCAGCTCGGGAAGGGCAGGAAGCAGATGCAGCCGATCACGAAGGCGGTGATCAGGCCGACCCAGGGGACACCGCGCTTGTTGGTCCGCTCGAACGCGGTCGGCACATAGCCGTTGCGGCTCAGGCCGTACGAGACCCGGGAGGAACCGGTGATGTAGATCAGCCCGGTGCCTGCCGGGGAGATCACGGCGTCGAGATACAGGATGGTGGCCAGCCAGCCGAGACTGATCAACGTGGCGACCTGCGCGAATGGCCCGCTCAGGGCATTGAAGGCAGAGTTAGCCCAGGTATGGCCGATCTGGGACGCGGGCAGCGCCGCGAGGAAGACGACCTGGAGGAGGATGTAGATGATGATGCCGATGATGATCGACCCGATCACCGCGCGCGGGATGTCCCGCTTGGGGTTGGCGCTCTCACCGGCGAGCTGGTCGGCCTGCTCGAAGCCGAGCAGGGCGAAGATGATGCCGCTGGTCGAGACGGCGGACAGGATGCCCTTCGCCCCGTAGGGGTTGAATCCGTCGGCCGCCGTGAAGTTGGCGGTGTGGAACTGGGCGATGGCGAAGACGAAGACCGTCAGCAGGGGGATGCCGACCTTCCACCAGGTCGCGGCGCTGTTGGTGCGGGCCAGCAGCCGGATGCTGAGGAAGTTGATGGCCGTGATGGCGGCCATCAGTCCGACCGCGACGGCGATGCCGGAGCCGGTGAGGACGTGCTCGCCGCCCTTGATCTTCTCCCAGCCGTGCCCCCAGGAGTAGTGCTGGCCATAGGTGATCATGGCCAGGACCTCGATGGGTGCCACCGTGGCCGCCTGCAGCCAGGAGAACCAGCCGAAGGAGGCTCCCGCGGCGCCACCGTAGGCGTAGTGCGGGAAGCGGGCGGTGCCGCCCGAGACCGGGTACATCCCGCCGAGCTCGGCGTGCACCAGCGCCAGGATCAGGATGGCGACGCCGCCGATGGCCCAGGAGATGATGGCCGCCGGGCCGGCAGCCGCCAGCGCCCCCTGGGCGCCGAACAGCCACCCCGACCCGATGATCGACCCTTCCGAGGCCCAGATGAGGCCTACGAAGCCGATCTCGCGCCGCAGTCCCGGTTTCGTTCCCGCGCCGGGCGCCTTTTCCGATAGGGCCATGCCACACACCCCCTCATAGGGTGATCCTCATCACATTATCGTGCCACGTTGGCGCGCTCGCGACAGCTGGCCGTGCGTACACGACTCGGCAAAATGCCCATGGGCCGGGAGACCGTGCCTGTGCCGGACCCGCGCTCCCGGGTCCGGGTCCGGTCGGGAGGCGGTCCGGAGGCGGTCCGGGTCCGGCGGAGCGGTGCTGTCTCAGGCCGCCTTGCGCGTACGGCCCCGGTGGGCGCGGACGATCTCGGCGTAGCGGTGTCCGCTGCCCTTGATCGTCCGCACCTGCGTCCGGTAGTCCACGTGGACCAGTCCGAACCGCTTGTCGTAGCCGTACGCCCACTCGAAGTTGTCGAGCAGCGACCAGGCGAAGTAGCCGGCCAGCGGGGCGCCCTTGCGAACCGCTGAGGCGCAGGCCGCGAGGTGGCGTTCCAGGTAGTCCTGGCGTTCGGGGTCGTCCACCGTGCCGTCCGGGCGTACGACGTCCGGGTAGGCCGAGCCGTTCTCGGTGACGTACAGCCTGCGGGCGCCGTACTCCTCGGTGAGCCGGAGCAGAAGAGCCTCGATGCCGTTCGCGTCGATCTCCCAGTCCATGCCGGTGCGCGGGACGCCGAGGCGGCGGACCGAACGCACATGGGGTGCCGGGGCCGAGGGGTCGTCGGCGACGGTCGCCGGCATGTAGTAGTTCAGGCCGTGCCAGTCGAGCGGGGCGGCCATCGCCGCCAAGTCGCCCTGCCGCTCCGGGAGTTCGACGCCGTACACCTCGCGCATGTCGGCCGGGAAGCCGCGGCCGTACACCGGGTCCAGCCACCAGCGGTTGACGTGGCCGTCCTGTCGGCGCGCGGCCCGCACGTCCTCGTCGCGGTCGGTGGCGGCGTGCACGGTGGAGAGGTTGGTGACCAGGCCGACTTGCGCGGACGCGGCAGCCGCGCGGATCGCCTCGACGGCGAGGCCGTGGCCCAGCAGCAGGTGGTAGGAGGCGCGGACGGCGGCCGTCAGGTCGGTGAGGCCGGGGGCCATCCGGCCTTCCAGATGGCCGATCCAGGCCGAGCACAGCGGTTCGTTGAGCGTGGCCCAGAGCGACACGCGGTCACCGAGACGCGCGGCGACGACCGAGGCGTACTCGGCGAAGGCGAGCGCGGTTTCCCGCTCGGGCCAGCCGCCGCGGTCCTGGAGGGTCTGCGGCAGGTCCCAGTGGTAGAGGGTGACGGAGGGCACGATGCCCGCCTCCAGCAGCCGGTCGATCAGCTCGTCGTAGAAGGCGAGGCCCTTGGGATTGACCGGTCCGTCCCCGCCCGGCACCACCCTCGGCCACGCGATCGACAACCGGTAGGCGTTCGTGCCCAGTTGACGCATCAGGCCGATGTCCTCGCGCCAGCGGTGGTAGTGGTCGCAGGCGACGTCGCCGTTGTCGTTGCCCGCGACCTTGCCGAGGGTGTGGGAGAAGGTGTCCCAGATCGACGGGGAGCGGCCGTCCTCCGCGACGGCTCCCTCGATCTGGTACGCCGCCGTGGCCGTGCCCCACAGGAAGTCGGGCGGGAAGGCGGCGAGGTCGATGCGGTCGGACACGGAAGTCCCTTCGAAGTGGCTGGAGCGGGTCACTTGACGGCACCTGCCGTCAGCCCGGCGACGAGATAGCGCTGCAGCAGCAGGAAGCCGGCCACCACGGGCACGCTGACGACCAGCGAGGCGGCCATGATCTGGTTCCAGTAGACGTCGTTGAGGGTGGAGTAGCCCTGGAGGCCGACGGCGAGCGTGCGGGTGGTGTCATCGGTCATGACGGAGGCGAAGAGCACCTCGCCCCAGGCGGTCATGAAGGCGTAGACGGCGACGGCGACGATCCCGGGGATCGCGGCCGGTACGACGATCCGCAGCAGCGCGCCCAGCGGTCCGCAGCCGTCCACCAGCGCCGCCTCGTCCAGGTCGCGCGGCACCGAGTCGAAGTACCCGATCAGCATCCAGATCGAGAACGGGAGGGAGAAGGTCAGGTACGTGAGGATCAGACCGCCGCGGGAGCCGAACAGGGCGATGCCGGTGGCGTTGCCGATGTTGACGTAGAGGAGGAACAGCGGGAGCAGGAAGAGGATGCCCGGGAACATCTGGGTGGACAGGACGGTGACCGTGAAGACTCGCTTGCCGCGGAAGCTGTAGCGGCTGACGGCGTAGGCGGCGAACACCGCGATCACCACCGAGCAGACGGTCGCCGTGCCCGCGACGATCAGCGAGTTCAGGAAGTAGTGCGCCAGCGGGACCGTCGACCAGATGTCGATGTAGGGGCGGATCGTCAGGCCGCTGGGCAGCCAGCGGAACCTGCCCGTGACGTCGGCGAGGGGCTTCAGTGAGCTGGAGACCATGACGTAGACCGGCACCAGGACGAAGCCGGTGAGCAGGGTGAGGAGGATCCGCCGGGACCAGAGGAACGAACTCGGCGGGGCCATGGGCGACCTGAGCCGCTGGGCCTCAGACATCGGCCGTCCTCCGTCCGCGCGAGGTGAGCGCCAGATACACGCCCGTCACCACCAGCAGGAAGAGCAGCAGGAGTACGGACATCGCGGACCCCGTGCCGAAGTTCCAGGTGACGAAGGACGCCTGGTAGATGTGGACCGAGACGAGGTCAGCGGCCTCGGGGGCGGCCTTGCCGAACAGGACGTACGGCGTGTTGAAGTCGTTGAAGGTCCACAGGAAGAGGACCAGGACCAGCACCTGGTTCACGGGCCGCAGCGACGGCAGCGTGATGCGGCGGATCTGCTGCCACATCCCGGCGCCGTCCAGGGCGGCCGCCTCGTACAGCTCGCGCGGGATGTTCTGCAGGCCGGCCATCACGATCAGGAAGGCGAACGGCCAGCCCTTCCAGACCGACACGGTGAGCAGTGCGTAGAAGCTGTTGTCGCCGATCAGCCAGAAGGACGGCTGGTCGGTGAGGTGCAGCTGGTCGTGCAGGACGTGGTTCACCAGGCCGTTGTCGTGCTGGAACATGAACACCCAGGTGATGACGGCCGCGTACACCGGCAGGGCGTACGGCACCAGGAACAGCGCCCGCAGCAGGCCGCGGCCGCGGAAGGTGTCCTGCATGAGGACCGCGGCCGCCGTGCCGATCAGCCAGCACAGGCCGACCGAGAGCACGGTGAAGCCGACCGTGACGAAGAAGGAGTGCAGCAGTGCCTCGCCGACGGGGGCGTCGAAGTCCACCGACACCCGGTAGTTGCCGAGGCCGGCCCAGGGCGCGGTGCCCCAGTCCCGGATGTAGAACTGCGTGAGCTCCTTGAAGCTCATGACGATGCCGATGACCATCGGCACGAGGTGCACCAGGAGTTCGAGGACCAGGGCGGGCAGCAGGAGCAGGTACGGCAGTCCGGTACGGCGGATCCGGCCGGGGCGGCGGCCACGCTGGTCGCGTGCCGCCGCCCCGGAGGGGCTCCCGCTCACCGAAGGCTCCTTGAGGGCGGTGGCCGTCATCGGGCTCACTTCGCCGGCATCTGCTGCTGGGCCTTTTCGAGCGCCGCCTTCACCGAGTCGGCGGTCACCGCCCGCCCGGCCGCAGCGTCCGCGAGCAGGTCCTTGACCGCCGTACCGACCGCCGTCTCGAACTGCGACTCGTCGGCGACCTGAGGCAGCGCCGCGGCGCTCGTCGCGAGTGTCTGCTTGAGCACGGAGTTGGACGCGCTGTTGAACGCGGCATCCGACTGGGCTGCCCGCACCGGCGGGATCGAGCTGTACGCCGTGTTGAGGATCTTCTGCTCCGCGTCGCTCGTCATGAACTTCACGAACTTCGTGGCGCCGTCGAGGTTGTGGGTGTTCTTGAAGACGGCGAGGTTGATGCCCGCGACCATCGAGTTGACCTGGGTGCCGGTGCCGGGGGTGCCGGACTGCACGGGCACGGGCGCGATACCGTACGAACTCTCGCTCATGCCCTGGGACTTGAGGTTGGCGGCGGCGGACTGCCACAGCAGCATGGCCTGCCTGCCCTTGGCGAAGTCGCTGACGGACTGGTTCTGCGCGTACTCGGCGTCGCCGGTCGGGATGACCTTGTCCTTGGCCATCAGGTCGACGTACTGCCTGACCGCGGTGACCACGCCGTCGTTGGTGAAGTCGGGCCTGCCTTCGGCGGTGAAGAAGTCGGCGCCGTGCTGCTTGGCGAAGACGAAGACGTGGTGGATGTTCTCCGCGAGGTTCGCCCCCTCGGCGCCCAGCGGCGACCTGCCCTTCGCCTTGATCTTCTTGCCGTCCGCCACCAGTTCGTCCCAGGTGGCCGGGGGCTTGGAGATGCCGGCGTCGGCGAAGATCTCCTTGTTGTAGTAGAGGGCGTAGGCCATCGAGTACAGCGGTACGGCCGCCGGGTCCTTGCCCGTCGCTCCGGTCGAGCCGAGTGCGGAGTCGACGAAGCGGTCCTTGCCGCCGATCTTCGCGAAGTTCCCGGCGTCCCAGGGCAGCAGTGCGCCGGTGGCCTGCAGGGAGGCGCTCCAGGTGTTGCCGATGTTGAGGACGTCGGGGCCCTGGCCGGAGGTGGTGGCGGTGAGGATCCGGTTCAGCAGATCCGACCAGGGGACGACCTCCAGCTTCACCTTGATGCCCGACTGCTTCTCGAACTTGTCGAGCTCGGGCTGCAGGACCTTCTTGTCCACGGCGATGCTCGCGCCCTGGTTGGAGGCCCAGTACGTGAGCGTTCTCGGCGAGTCGTTGGACCCGCCGCCCGTCGCCGACCCGCCTCCGCAGGCCGAGGCGGCAAGGGCGAGTGACACGGTGACGGCGCCTACGGCCGCGGCTCGGATGCTGCGCATGGCTCCCGGTGTCCCTTCGGGGATTGCACTCATGGCTTAATTTAGGACGTGAGTTAAACCTCAAGGGATGGTCCCGTCAAGGGGTGCGGCAGCCGTTGTGGAACTCCGGTCGTACCCCTTGACGCGCGAGTTCGGATAGTTGAAGCATTCACCGGCGAGAGAGCGCTCCCACACCCCGCCTCGTTCACTTTCTGAACAGGAGAGCCGCCCCATGCCCCTGCCCGACTCAGGCCTGCCCGACTCCGCCCCGCCCGCGACAGGCCGCAGAACCGTCCTCGGCGCAGCCGCCGTATCCGCCCCCGCGGTGCTCGGTCTGTCCGCCCGCGCGTCCGCCGCCCCGTCGTCGCGCGGGAAGCCCCGACTCCTCCCCGGCGGCGGCGACCTCGGCCCGAACGTCCTGGTCTTCGACCCGGCCACCCCGGGCATCCAGGCCAGGCTCGACGAGGTGTTCAGGCAGCAGGAGTCGGCCCAGTTCGGCACCGGCCGCTACGCGCTGCTGTTCAAGCCCGGCACCTACCACGACCTCAACGCCCGACTCGGCTTCTACACCTCGATCATGGGCCTGGGCCTCTCCCCCGACGACACTACGATCGACGGGGACGTCACGGTCGACGCGGGCTGGTTCAACGGCAACGCGACGCAGAACTTCTGGCGTTCGGCGGAGAACCTGGCCCTGGTCCCGGCGAACGGCACCAACCGGTGGGCGGTCGCACAGGCGGCCCCCTTCCGCCGTATGCACGTCCGCGGCGGCCTCAACCTCTCGCCCACGGGCTACGGCTGGGCGAGCGGCGGCTACATCGCCGACAGCCGCATCGACGGCCAGGTCGGCCCGTACTCGCAGCAGCAGTGGTACACCCGGGACAGCGCGATCGGCAGCTGGCTCAACGGCGTCTGGAACATGGTGTTCTCCGGCGTCGAGGGCGCCCCGGCGCAGAGCTTCCCTAACCCGCCGTACACCACACTCGCCACCACCCCGGTCTCCCGGGAGAAACCCTTCCTGTACGTCGGCGGCACCTCCGACCTCCGCGTGTTCCTGCCGGAGAAGCGGACCGAGGCCCGCGGTGTCACCTGGGGCAACGGCACCCCACGGGGCACGTCGCTCCCGCTGTCCCAGTTCTACGTCGCCAGGCCGGGTGTCTCCGCGGCCACGCTCAACCAGGCGCTCAAACAGGGGCTTCACCTACTACTGACACCGGGGATCTACCACCTCGACCAGCCGATCCGGGTGAACCGCGCCAACACGGTCGTGCTGGGCCTCGGGTACGCAACTCTGGTACCCGACGACGGAGTCACGGCTCTGCGTGTAGCCGACGTGGACGGCGTACGCCTGGCCGGATTCCTGATCGACGCCGGGCCGGTCAACTCCCCCACCCTGCTGGAGATCGGCCCGCGCGGCTCCTCCCGGGACCACTCCACCAACCCCACCACCGTGCAGGACGTGTTCGTCCGCATCGGCGGCGCGGGCGCCGGAAGGGCCACCACCAGCATGGTGATCAACAGCCGGCACACCATCGTCGACCACACCTGGGTCTGGCGCGCCGACCACGGCACCGGCGTCGGCTGGGACACCAACCGAGCCGACTACGGGATCGTCGTCAACGGCGACGACGTGCTGTGCACCGGCCTGTTCGTCGAGCACTTCAACAAGTACGACGTGCAGTGGTACGGGCAGCGGGGTCGCACGATCTTCTTCCAGAACGAGAAGGCCTACGACGCCCCGAACCAGGCCGCGGTCCAGAACGGGGCCGTGAAGGGCTACGCCGCCTACAAGGTCGGCGACGGCGTCACCGCGCACGAGGGCTGGGGCCTGGGCAGTTACTGCTACTACAACGTCGACCCGACGATCGTGCAGCACAACGGCTTCGCCGCCCCGAACCGCCCCGGCGTACGCTTCCACGACCTGCTGGTGGTGTCCCTCGGTGGCCAGGGCCAGTACGAGCACGTCATCAACGACACGGGCACGCCGACGTCGGGCACGTCGACGGTACCGTCCACAGTGGTCTCGTATCCGTGAACGAGCGGCGGCCCCACCCGCGTATGGGGGGGCCGCCGCGTCGGTCACCGGACCGGTGCGACCGCCGGGGCCGGGGCGTAGCCCGTGGGACGGGCCGTGAAGGTGCCGCGGCCCTGGGTTCGGCTGCGCAACCGGGTTGCGTAGCCGAAGAGTTCGGCCAGCGGCACGGTGGCGGTGACGACCGCCGAGCCGCCGCGCGAGGTCGAGCCCGAGACCCGGCCGCGGCGGGCGGCGAGGTCTCCGAGGACGCCGCCGACGGCGTCCTCTGGAACGGTGACCGTGACCTCGACGACCGGTTCCAGGAGGACCATCGCGCAGGCCCGCAGGGCCTCCCGGAGGCCGAGTTTGCCGGCCGTGCGGAAGGCCGTCTCCGAGGAGTCCTTCACATGGGTCGCCCCATCGGTGAGGGTCACGCGCAGCCCGGTCACCGGGTGACCGCCGAGCGGTCCCTCGGCGAGGGCGTCCCGGCAGCCGGCCTCGACCGCTCGCACGTACTCCTGCGGCACCCGCCCGCCGACGACGGCCGAGCGGAACTCGAACCCGGCCTCCAGCGAGTCGACATCGAGGACGACATGCGCGAACTGCCCCGCTCCGCCGTCCTGTTTGACATGCCGGAAGACCAGCCCGGACACCCCGCGGCCGACCGTCTCGCGGTAACTCACCCTCGGACGGCCGACGTTGACCTCCACCCCGTGGGCGCGCCGGAGCTTCTCCGCCGCGACCTCAAGGTGCAGTTCGCCCATCCCGGACAGCACCGTCTGACCGGTCTCGGGGTCCGTCCGCACGACCAGCGAGGGGTCCTCCTCGGCCAGCCGCGCGAGTGCCGAGGCGAGCTTGTCGGCGTCGGTGGACCTGCGGGGCTCGACGGCCACGGAGACCACCGGCTCGGCGACGACCGGCGGTTCGAGCACGATCGGCGCGCCGGGGGCGCACAGGGTCGAGCCGGCGCGGGCGGACTTCAGCCCGACCACGGCGACGATGTCCCCGGCGACCGCACGGTCCATGTGGGCGTGCCGGTCGGCCTGCACCCGCAGGATCCGCCCGATCCGCTCGGTGCGGCGCGTGCCCGCGTCCCACACGGCGTCTCCCTTCTCGATCGTTCCCGAATACACCCGTAGATACGTCAGCCGCCCGGTCGGGGTGGCGTTCACCTTGAAGGCGAGCGCCGCGAACGGCGCCACCGGATCGGCTGCCCGCCTCTGCTCCGTACCGTCGAACGTGCCTTGTACGGCGGGCACGTCGAGCGGCGAGGGCAGATACGAGACGACGGCGTCGAGCAGCGGTTCCATGCCGCGGTTGCGGTACGCCGAGCCACACAGCACCACCACGCCGTCGCCGCTGCGCGTCAGGTCGCGCAGGGCGCCGACGAGGGTCTGCGCGGACACTGTCGCCCGCATGCAGAACTCATCCAGCGCACCGGTGTGCAGTTCGGCCACCGCCTCCTCCAACAGCCGCCGACGCCGCTGCGCCTCCTCACGCAGCTCCTCCGGCACCGGCCCCTCGACGGCCGTGTCGCTCCCGTCGCCCCAGACGAGCGCCCGCATGCGGACAAGGTCGACGACACCGCGGAAGCCGTCCTCCGCACCGATCGGCAACTGCACGACCAGCGGCGCCGGATGCAACCGTTCACGGATCGACGCGACGGCCGTGTCGAGGTCGGCGCCCGCCCGGTCCAGCTTGTTGACGAACGCGATCCTCGGCACACCGTGCCGATCGGCCTGCCGCCACACGGACTCGCTCTGCGGCTCGACACCGGCGACGGCGTCGAACACCGCGACCGCGCCGTCGAGCACCCGCAGCGAGCGCTCCACCTCGTCGGCGAAGTCGACGTGCCCGGGCGTGTCGATGAGGTTGATCCGGTGGCCGGCCCAGGCGCAGCTCACCGCCGCCGCGAAGATGGTGATGCCGCGATCGCGCTCCTGCGGGTCGAAGTCGGTGACGGTGGTGCCGTCGTGGACCTCGCCGCGCCGGTGCGTGGTGCCGGTGGCGTACAGGATCCGCTCGGTGACGGTGGTCTTGCCGGCGTCGACATGGGCGAGGATGCCGAGGTTGCGGACGACGGTGAGGGGGTTGAGGTTGGTGCGCACGGCCCGTTGGCCTTTCTGGTGATCGCTGATCATCGGCGATGATCGGAAAAGGGCAGCGCTATTCCCGGGCGAACGGGTCCGACCACAGGCGCCGGTGAATACGGCAGGCCGCGTCAGACGTTCGTCACGGACATCCGGTACCGGCCGCGCAGCCGGCACCGGACGGACGGGGACACGAGGATCACCTCGTACTGCGAGCAGGGGACGACGACATCGGTGCAGTAACGCACGGCCGTCCTCCTCACTCGTCCCGCACGTCACGGCGACGCACGGTGCGTGGCGAGTCTAGGGACTTCGGAACGGGCGGGGCACCGGATTTTTGGGCGGCACGCGGCAAGTGAACTTTCCTGGAACGACCGGAACTTATCCGCCGCGCCACTAGTTTCTCCGGTGCTGTAGATCTCGGTAGCTCTCGGTAGCTCTCCGCAGATCTCTTACGACACCGAACAGATGGAGTTCTCATGGCCCTGTGGGACCGCATCAAGGAATCCGCGTCGACGATGCAGACCCAGCTCGTGGCGAAGAAGAACGACCTGAAGAGCGGAGCCTTCCGCGACGCCAGCATGGCGATGTGCGCCCTGGTCGCCGCCGCCGACGGCACCATCGACCCGGCCGAGCGGCAGCGTGTGGCCCAGTTGATCGCCACCAACGAGGTCCTGCAGAACTTCCCCGCCGACGATCTGCGCCGCCGCTTCGAGGAGAACCTGAACAAGCTGACGACGGACTTCGCCTTCGGCAAGGTCAGCGTGCTGCAGGAGATCGCCAAGGCGAAGAAGAAGCCCGCCGAGGCCCGTGCGGTCGTTCAGATCGGCATCGTCATCGGCGGCGCGGACGGCGACTTCGACAAGACGGAGCAGGCCGTGGTGCGGGAGGCGTGCTTCACCCTCGACCTGCCGCCGCACGAGTTCGACCTCTGAGCTCCCTGTCCTGCTTTCCACCCGTCCTCCCTCTACCGGGCTGCACGGTCGCGCCCAACGCCTGCTCCGTCGCAGTGAGAGCAGGCCCACCTCTTCGGGTGGTTTACGCCGCGCGGAACCGGTCAGGCGCGTGGGATGTCCCACCCCCAGACCACAGCCGTAACTCAAGTAAGACACGCACCAGAGAGCGCAGGTTCCCCAAGCGGTGTGCAGCAAGGGCGGGTGAAGCAGCGCGACGCCTACTTCGACAACGCCAAGTACCTGGCGATCGTGCTGGTGGCGATGGGCCATGCGTGGGAGCCGCTGCGGGACGGCAGCCGGACCGTCACCGCGCTCTACGACCTCGTGTACGCCTTCCACATGCCGGCGTTCATCGTGATCTCCGGCTACTTCTCCCGCGGTTTCGACGCGAGCCCGGCGAAGATCAGACGACTCGTGACCGGGGTCGCCGTTCCGTATGTCCTCTTCGAGACGGCGTACACCCTCTTCACCCGCTGGACCGACGGCGTCCCGGACCGGCCGATCACCCTCCTGGATCCCCTTTATCTGACGTGGTTCCTGGTGGCGCTGTTCATCTGGCGGCTGACCACCCCGATCTGGCAGAAGCTGCGCCGGCCGCTGCCCGTGGCGCTCGTCGTCGCGATGCTGGCGACCGTCTCCCCGTCCATCGGCAACGACCTCGATCTGCAGCGGGTGCTGCAGTTCCTGCCGTACTTCGTGTTCGGCCTGTGCCTGCGGCCGGAGCACTTCCGGCTGGTGCGCCGCTGGAAGGTGCGCGTACTGGCCGTGCCGGTGTTCGTCTGTGCGCTCGCCGCCTCGTACTGGGCGGTGCCGCGGATGACCGGCGGCTGGTTCTTCCACCGCGACAGCGCCCAGGAACTGGGTGCGCCCTCCTGGTACGGCCCGGTGACGACGCTGGCTCTCTTCGGCTGCTCGATGGTCCTGGTCGCCTGCTTCCTGGCCTGGGTACCGGGTCGCCGCCTGTGGTTCACCGCGCTGGGCGCGGGCACGCTCTACGGCTATCTGCTGCACGGCTTCGTCGCCCAGGGATTGAAGTTCTGGGGCTGGTACTCCCCCGACTGGATCCATCGGCCGCTCGGCGAGCTCACCGTCACGCTCGTCGCCGCCGCGGTCGTGACCGTGCTGTGCACGCCGCCCGTCCGGCGGATCTTCCGCTTCGCAGTGGAGCCGAGGATGGAGTGGGCGTTCCGGCGGCACACCCGCGGGGCGACCGAAGCGGTCCGTGAGCAGGCAACTCCGATCGGGTCACGAGCGTAGTCCTGACTCCGCTGGGCAACCGGCATCCAGAAACGCAAAAGACCCCTGCTGAGCAGGGGTCTCGCTGGTTGGTGTCCGAGGGGCGAGTTGACCACTGACGATACGGTCGTGGTGGCGCAAGGGAAGTTCTGTCTCTGATGAGGTGTGCGGGAGACAGGATGACCCACAAAATCGGCGATCTTCTGAAAGGCGATCAACTCCCGTAGCTGGGGCGCCCAGCCGACATCGTCTGCCTGTTGGAGGGTGGCGAGATTGCGGGCGATCCGCACCGCCGTCCGGTGGATCTTCAAGGAGGCGGCCCAGTCGTAGTCCGAGCCCACCTGGATCTGCACACTGAACCGGCTGGAAAGGGCCTCGGTGAGGACCGCGCCGTGCACCCCGGGATTGTGTCCGGCGATCACGTAGAAGCCGTCGGCAGCGGTGATGGTCTCGCCCTTGTGCGCTTCGACCTGGATCTGCCTGCGCCCGTCCATCGCGGGGTACAGGGCGGCCAGCACCTTCGGGGAGATCAGGGTGGCGTCGTCCAGGAGGAGGGCGCGGCCTTCCTGCATGGCGGTCACCAGCGGCCCGTAGACGAACTCGTAGCCGCCGTTCGTGTCCTGGGTGTATTCGCCGATCGGGTCGCCGACCGTGGTGTCGCCGTCTCCGGCCACCGTGATCAGGTCGGGGAAGGCCGCCTCGATCAGCGAGGTCTTCCCCGTTCCCGGCGGCCCGTACAGCAACGCCGCCACCTGCGCCTCCCGCAGCCGCTGGAGGGCCTCCACATCCGGCAGCTGCGCCAACGCCCGGGGGTGGTACTTCTGCCCGTTCGGGCGGGTGATCGGCTGCGGCCGCCCGTTCGCCGGTGGGGCCGCAGGCGCCTGCGGGGAGGCCTGGCTCGGCACGGGGGGGGCGTGCCGCCCGGGGCGGGCGGTGGCGGTGCAGTGTTCTGGGCCGCGTTGGCCGTTGCCGAAGTCGCCCTGTACATACGGGGTTTGGAACCGGACCGCTCCGCCTCGCCCCGGCACACCAGCGTCTCGCAGGCGTTGCCGACCGCGCCACCCGAGTGCCCCAGCCTTCGCGCCAGCTCCGTGACCGTGAAGACCCTCCCCGGACTCGCCGCCAGCACGTGGGCGATCCTCGCCCGCAACTCGCCCGGGCGCGCCTTGGCGCCCGGGCCGGGTGGCGGCCCTGCAGGCGTCGTGGGGGAATTCGGCGCAGTGGAGGCGGACTGCTGCGGTTCGGGGCCGGAAGGCGGGGACGCGGGCGCAGACGTGGCGGTACTCGTCATCGTGAAAGTCCTTTCACCGGGGCAATAGGGCCGCCATATCCGAATTCGAAAGCGGCCAGCCTCTGGGCACACTCCACCCGTCATCCGTTTTCGGGCGGTCCCCATCGGCGGGATTTCCATTCCCGGCCTTTCCGGGAACAATTCAAATATAGCTCGACCTGCACCCCGACTGGAGCCGCATTCCGGCTTGATGATGCTGGAATTCTCGTGGATTCACGACGGGAATTCAGGGGAATTCACGGAGGCGCGACGCAAGGCGTCGCGGGCGGCGGCCTGCACGACCGATTCACAGGCACCCAGAAACGCCGGCGCCCCGGGAATTCGAGTACACGCACGATGTGCGGCCCCCGGCGCGGCCGCGCCTGCGTGGAGAGTTGACTCCTCCCGGGTTGGGCTGCGCAGAGAGGGCTTGGAAGCGGGCTGGAGAAAGGGAAGACTCACACAGGATGAGCCGGCGACGGCAGGGCACGGACACACGACGGGATGCGCGGGAGCCGGGCGCAGGCTGTCAGTAGATCGGGATGCGTTGCTGCACCGATATACAGTCGCCCTCGTCTGCGGATGGCTCACAGGGTCCCTGGCCTGCACCTTCGCGTGGGACGGGGGTGTCGTTTCCAGGCGCGGACACTGAAGCGACGGCTGATACGCCCCCGGATGCGACGGGGCAAGCACCGTCGGACCAACCAAGCCGAGCTGCCAAGAGCCGTACCCGATCCCCGCACGACAAGGTGATGGCAGCTCATGTCCTGGTCAGCGGAGAATTGTCCGTCCACCGCGAATTCTTGCCGACTCGGGCACTGAGCCGGAGGCCGCGTTCGGCACCTCCAACATGAAACCGGGCGAAGCCGACTCCCCCCGGGCCCTGCTGTATCCCAGTCGGCTTACCTCACCGAAGCCCCGAGGCAAGCCGCAGGTCAAGCAATGTGCAATTCCAGGAACAATGGACTGTCGCAGCGGCTGGAGGCACTCGTTCCGGATACCTCGCCGTGGCATTCTCTAGTGGTCGACAGATACGGTGGATCGAATGCCGGAACAGCTGACAGTCAGGTTCGATGACCTGACTCAGGCCACCGAGGACATCGGCTCGATAACCAACGCGATCCTGGAGCACCTGGCTGAGCTGGACAATGCCGTGCGCCGAATAGCGGACACATCGGAGGACGACGCCCATGACGCATTCCACTGCTAATGCCGGCAATGATGCTTCCACGCGTCCCTGAAACGCGAGACCCTTCAGGGCGCCCACGACTACGGCGACGCCAACACCTGCAGAAGGACGGTATTTGCCTGGCTGACCCGCTACAACACCCGCCGTCGGCACTGCGCCAACGGCCGCCACCTCAGCCCCAATGCATACGAACGCCGACACCACACCTCCACCCCGCCCTCGGTCAGGTGCGTGACGTAGGAATGTCGTGTGCCCGCATAAGCCGTGTGCGGTTGACTCCGTGTGGCCATTGCACAGGCCATTGTTGGTAATGACGTTGGCGAGGTTGTGCATCGTCGGTGTTGCGTTTCAATGCTGGCATTGTGACGCAGGTCACTCCGCGATGCTGCGTTCTTGCCCCGGCTTCGGCTCGGCTGGGGGCGCTGTATAGGCTGGACTGAGGGAGGCTCATTTGCGGGAAAAGTGGAGCAGTCTGCCGCGCTGGGCGCGATGGGTTCTTGCGGTGTACTTGATCGGCTTCGGCGAAGGGGCCTGCGTGCACCTGTACTGGGTGCTGATGAACGGCATCCATACCTTTGCGCATTTCCCGATGGTCTCCCAGGTATACCTGAACGCCCTGGCGCTCCTCGATCCGCTGGTCGTCGTGCTGGCGGCGCGCGTGCGCCGCAGCGGCATCCTGCTCGCAGTGGTGGTGATGACGCTGGATGTGACCACGAACTGGATCGGCAACTGGCCGTGGGTGAAGGCTGACCCAGCACGGCTGCTGCAACCGGTAGGGCTACTACCCATCACGCTCTTCGGACTGTTCGTTCTCCTGTCCGCAGTGCCTCTCCTTCGCGTCACAACGGACACGGCGGAGCGACTCAACTACATGATCCGAACGTGACAGTTCGGGGTTGCGGGAGCTGAGTCACGTGGTTCGCCCCACGGATGACGCCGCGTAGGAGGATGATCTCCTCGTGCTGGGCGGCGAGGCGGGCGAGGGCCTGAGCACGGAAGTCGGTGAGCTCGTCGATGGTGCCCGCGGAGCGGTTCAGTCGCTCCTTCAACGCGGTCACCTCGGCTCTCAGGCGTGCGATCTGGGCCTCTCGTGGGTCGGTGACCTCTCCGGCCTGTTGCAGGGCTTGGAGGCGGCATTCGAACTCTTCGCGGAGGTGGACATAGGGGCGAGTGCCGTAGAAAACGGTGCGGTCCACGCCGGCCTCGATGGCGAGGGTCTTGATGTCGCAGCGGCATCCGGGCGGGATCTCACCGCACAAGAGGCGGTCTATGGCAGCCCGGAAGCGGTTCTCGTTCTCGGTCCGTCGTGCTGCGGTGATCCTCATGCGGAGTCCTCGTCGGGTTGGTCGGTGGAGGCTCCGCAGATCTCGGCGACCAGCGGGAGGGCCCGCTCGTAGTCGTGCTGCAGGCGAGCATGTTCGGTCCGGCGGGTCTTGCCCAGGTCGCCGAGGAAGGCGCCTCCCCCTGAGTGGTGGACACGCTGATACTGGATCTGCTTGATCCGGAGGAAGCGAGAACACCGCCGATGACGATGAAGGACTACTTGGACGAGTTCAAGGCCGATGCCGTGGCCCTGTACGAGTCCACACCCGGGGCGACCTACAAGAGCATCGTTGCAGCACTTCGTAGCTGGTCAGCGGCTGCCCGCGCAGACTGTGGGTGATCCGGGAGAACAGCCGGCGTTCCACTTTGTTCCATTTTGAAGTACCTGGCGGGAAGTACATGACGGTGATGCTCAGTCCGCACTCGTCGGCGAAGTCGGCCCACCCCATCCTGAACATGCGGGAGGCGGCCGAGTTGCCCCCTCCGGAATCGGCGGTGACCAGTAAGCAGTCGGCACTGGGGTAGTCGACGTGTCCTTGGACCTTCCACCAGCGGCGCAGGGACTCCACCGCGAAGGCGGCGGTGTTGCGGTCGGTGCCCACGTTCACCCAGCCGCTGTCGCGCCCCAGGTCATGGATGCCGTACGGGATGACGACCGGGGTGCCGGGGCCGATGAAGTCGTGGTCGGGGGCGATGATCGGCTGGCCTTTGGGGCGGTAGGTGCGGCCGGGCCGGGCGAAGTCACCGACCGGTTACTTCTGCTTCGCATACACGCTCACCACCGGCAGTACCCCGCGCCAGGAAGCGTTCGGCGGCGGAGTTGATGTGCCGGAACTGGGCGTCTCGATCGGGCACCTGACTGCCGGCCCGAGTCTTGACCATGCCCTGCAGACGGAAGCCCATCGCACGCAGCAGGTTGCCGACCACTGGAGCGCTGACCGGATGACCGGCATCGGTCAACTCCCGGGACAAATCCCGCAGCGAGGCAGTGGTCCAGCGCAGCGAAGACACCGGATCGCCCACCTCACGCGGCGCGATCAACAACTCGAGCGCGCCGCCACCAGACCGGGGTCGCGCTCGGCGGCGGGCTTGCGCCCACCGCCGGGTCTGCGCACCCGCCCCAACGCCTCTGCTCCGCCCGCGAGTTCCTCACGCCCTCGTGTGACGGTCGACTCCGAGACCCCCGCCAGCCTCGCCACTGCCGAGATCCAGCCATGCCCCAGCGCCTCGGCCTCGGACGCCAGATACAGGCGGCGCTGCCGCTCGTCCAGATGCGGCAGCACCACCGCGAATCTCGCATCCAGTACCGCCAGGACTTCATAAGGAATCGCCACATCACCCCAAGTACCATGCAGAACAGAGGTATTGACCCGAACCTGGCAGTAGTTAGATTACGGCTCCTGAACCGCTTCCAGCTCGTCCACGACCACCGGGACGCCTTCGGCGTGAAGCGGTTGTGCCAGGAGCTGGGCGTGAACCGTTCCAGCTACTACAAGTGGCAGGACAGGGCCGACGCGCGGACCGCGCGGCAGGTCGCCGACCGGGCCCTGGCCGAACAGATCTGCGCCGTCGACTCCGACGGCGCCTCCGGCGGATCACCGCCGAGCTCCGCGTCGCCACCTGATCCTTAAACGTCTTCACAACCGCTCATGAAAACGGTGGCCGTTCCCGTGCCCGCAGCCGCCCCCTGACCTGCACAGACCTCTTAACGATCAGGACTTACGGCTGCCGTGTCTGAGTACGTTTAAGTACAGCTTTAGTTGGCGTTGCTAACTTCTTTCAAGTCGACATGCGCCAATGGAGGAAGAGGAATGGATGAGCGACGCCGACTTTTGTCGGCGGTCGGCGCTGATGCCGCTGGGGCTGTATGCCTTGCGGAGGCGGGAATGGACGTGGCGATGCTCGTCCCGGTCGGCTCGTCCTGTACAGCGGCAGCGGCCGCGATCGCGGAGGCGGGCCGACGGTCCGTGACCATCTTCGCGGACCTCGACGATCTCGCTTCCGTCGAATCCGCGCTGGCCCGAGTGCGCGCTTCACTCGGTACCCCTTCCGTGCTGCTGAGCATCATAGGTTCCGGGTCGTACCGCGGCCCGGGAGGACTGCTCGACCAGAACTGGAAAGAGATCGTCGAGCGTCCGCTCCGCAGGGCCTTCCTGGCCAGCCGGGCATCGATCGATTCCCTGGTCAAGAATGGCTGGGGCCGGGTCATCACCGTCCTCGACTTTGACCGTTCCAGTCAGGCACGGCCGCACGAGGACGCAGTACTGCGGGCTGGCTTGGAGGGGCTCGTCCGGACGCTCGCCCTGGAGCTGAGCCCGTTCGGCATCACTTCGAACCTCATCACGTCCGACCCCTCCGGTTCGACTCGGGAGTGGGCGGGGGCGCACTACGGATCGCAGGTCGCGGACCTGGTGGGCTTCCTCGTCAGCGATGAGGCCTCAGCCGTATCCGGCCGGAGCATCCCGCTGTACTACGACGGTTCGCAGGCCGAGGCGTCGGATGGTCCCTCGTCGAGGCGGCAGTGTGGCGGCGACCTGAACAAGCAAGTGGCGGTCGTGATGACAATTTAGGTCAACTGTTGAGGTGTTCTGCCGGCGGTGGGCAGCGTTCATTGCCATCCGATGAAGAGGTTACGCAGGGCGTTGAGCGGGTCGATCAGGCAGCACATCGCTGCCGTTCTCTCGCCACACCACATCGGTCGATATCGAGCTACGGATTAGTTCGCCGCTGATCGGCATGGCCAAACCAGACCGGGTACGACTGTGCGCCGAAACTCGTGCGCGCTCGGAGGACGTATTGGTATGACGGATCAACACGAGGATCTCAGTATCGCGAACCTTTCGCAGGAGCTGACCGCCGCCTTGTCAGCCCGGGCGAAAGAGCTCGACGAGACACTCGAATCGGTTGTGCACGAAGCCTGGGAATTGGCGCTGAGCCGGCTGCCGTCGCATCTCGGCGCCGGAGACATCGGCTGCACCCTGGATTTCTCCATGTGCCCGCCTGGCGACCGGATCCAGTTGAGCGTGGAGCACCGGCCCGACGAATTCGCCCGCGAGGACGCTGACCGGCTGCTGGCCTTGCTGGTCCGGATACTTGAAGCGGTGGAGAGGAACCCGGGCCAACCTGTCGAGAGTGCACAGCTGCTCGACGCCGCCGAGCTGCGCCGGATCCTGGCCGAGTGGAGCGGTTCCGGCGACCGTCGGCCTCCCCTTACTTTGAGCCAGCTGCTGGAGCAGCCGGTGAAACGGAGTCCGGACCGCATCGCACTGGTCCAGGGGAGCGAGGCGATAACTTACCGCGAGCTGGATAGCCGCGCGAACCGGCTCGCTCGTCTACTCATGGACAGCGGGGTAGGACCGGGGCAACTGGTGGCGTTGGCCCTGCCACGATCCATCACCTTGATCACGGCCGTCTTCGCTGTGGCCAAGACGGGAGCCGCATTCCTGCCGCTGGACCACAGCTACCCGCTCGATCGCCTGTCCTTCATGCTCGACGACGCCGCACCGGCGTTGCTTTGCACCACTGAGGAGGCTGCCGAAGGTCTGCCGGCGCGATCGTGGCCGCCGCAACTGGTGCTGGACGACGCCGAGTTCGCCGCCAGCATCCGGGACCTGTCGGACGCAAATCCGGATCCGTCCGGAGCCTGGGCCGGCCACGCGGCGACCGAACTGGCTTACGTCATCTACACCTCGGGCACCACGGGCCAGCCGAAAGGCGTGGCCGTCACGCATTCCGGACTGCTGGATCTGGCGTCGGCCGCGGCCGACTGGATGGCGCTCGGCGTCGGCGACCGAATACTGCAGTTTTCCTCGCCGAGTTTTGACGCGTTCGTCTTCGAGTTGCTTGCGGCCTTCGCCGCCGGAGCCACCCTCGTCATCCCGCCATCCGGGTCGGCCCTGGCTGGGGAGGCGTTGGTCGAGATGCTCGCCGAGAGCCGGGTCAGCCACGCGGTGCTCCCGCCTGTGGCCGCCGCGAGCATAGTCCCCGAGGCAGTGCCCGAACTGCGGACTCTTCTGGTGGCTGGTGAGGCGTGCTCCGGCGATCTCGTCGCCCGGTGGGCTTCGCAGTGCCGAATGATCAACGCTTATGGCCCGACAGAGGCGACGGTGTGCGTCACCATGAGCGAGCCCCTGTCCGGCTCGGCGACCCCGCCGATCGGCAGGCCTGTCACGGGTGCCCGCGTGTACGTGCTGGACCGGCACCTCCAGCCGCTGCCTGTGGGGATGCCGGGAGATCTCTACGTTGCCGGCGGTGGCCTCGCCCGCGGCTATCTGGGCCGCCCGGCACTCTCCGCCGAACGCTTCGTCGCCGATCCGTTCACAGGCAACGGTGACCGCATGTACCGGACCGGCGACCTGGCCTCCTGGCGAAGTGACGGGAGCCTCTCCTTCCACGGCCGGGTCGACGATCAAGTCAAGCTGCGGGGGTTCAGGATCGAACTCGGCGAAGTGGAGGCGGTGCTGGCCGACCACCCACTCGTCGCACAGGCGGTAGCCGCAGTTCAGGAGGACGAACGAGGAACCAGGCAGCTGGCCGCCTACGTGATTCCCGCTGGCTCGGAGCAACCGTCATCGGGCGAGCTGCGTGAACACGCCAGTCGCTCCCTCCCTCACTTCACGGTGCCCGCCGCCTACGGCATCATCAACGCCCTTCCCACGACACCAAGCGGCAAGCTTGATCGGCGCGCGCTCCCGGTGCCGGTCCCGGCTCAAGCCGCGACCGTGCGTCCTGCCCGCACCCCCGCCGAGCTCGCATTGTGCGAGATCTTCGGCCAGGTACTCGAGCGGGCCGACGTGAGTGTGACGGGCAACTTCTTCGAACTGGGCGGCGACAGCCTGCTTGCCGTCTCGGTGATCCAGCGGGCGCGCCGGGCGGGCTTCGCGCTCTCGCCCATGGAGATCGTCAACAATCCGACCGTCGAGGCGCTGGCCGCGGTCGCGGAACCGGTCGGCCTGTCACGTGGACAAGGAGCCGGATCAGCCGGGCCGTCCGACACCGACCAGAAAGACAGCGCATGATGACCGCGCGACCCATGGTGGCGCCCGAAAAGATCGATGACATCGATCTCGCCGACCCCCGCCTGCACGCGGAGCGCGACCTGAGCGAGGTATGGCGCCATCTGCGCGCGACGAGGCCCGTCCATTGGCAGTCGGCGCGCGAGGGCAGGCCCGGATTCTGGGTGATCACCCGGCATGCCGACGCGACCGCCGTCTATCGGGACAAGGGTCACTTCACGACGGAGCGCGGCAACGATCTGGCGATGCTGCTCAACGGCGGCGACCCGGCTGGCGGGACGATGATGGCCGTCACTGACGGGCTGCGGCACAACTTGCTCCGCAGCATCATGATGAAGGCGCTCTCCCCGCGGCGGTTGGAAGAGATGCGGCAGGAACTGCGCCGCAGGGTAGACGCGTTGCTGGCGAACGCGATGGACGACGCGAACTGCGACTTCGTCCGCGACGTGGGGGGTGATGTCCCTCTTGGGATGATCTGCGACCTTCTCGCCGTACCGGAGTCCGACCGCAAGTACCTCCTGGATCTCACTGCTCGGTCCTGGAGTAAGCACGCCTCCGACACGCCCCCGGAGGACGGCCGGACCGCCCAGGGCGAGATTCTGCTCTACTTCGCGGACCTGGCCGACGAGCGGCGCGGTGGCGAGGGCGAGGACGTGGTGAGCCTGCTGGCGAACAGCCGTGTCGACGGCAAGTACCTCAGCAACGCCGACGTCATGGCCAACTGCTACGGCATGATGATCGGCGGCGACGAGGCCCCGCATCACGCGATCAGCATGGGGCTGCTGGCCCTGCTGGAACATCCGGACGCCTGGTCCCTGCTCAAGAGCGGCGGCGCGCAACTGGAGACCGCGGCGGAGGAAGTACTGCGCTGGACGGTGCCCGCCCTGCACGCCGGTCGCACCGCGACGGGCGACGTCACCGTGGGCGGCCAGCTGATTAGGAGCGGGGATGTCGTCAGCGTGTGGATCTCCTCGGCCAACCGGGATGCCGAGGTCTTCGAGGACCCGGACCGGTTCGATCTCAACCGATCGCCGAACGAGCACCTGTCCTTCGGCTTCGGCAAGCACTTCTGCATAGGGCACTATCTGGGACGCATGGAGGTCCAGGCGGTCCTGGACGGCCTGCGCCGGATGGTCGGCAGCATTGAGCAGGTCGGGCCGGAGCGCTGGATCTACTCGGACATCCTGCACGGCTTGAGTTCGCTGCCCGTGGTTCTTCACGGCTCGGCGGCTTGAGGGGATTGGATTCCCAATGGAGTTGTCAGCCCGGGTTGGTGGCTCGCTGTGAGCGTGTCAGCCCAGCGTGACGGGAGGCTCCGGCGCTGTGAGTTCGAAGGTGCGGCCGTCGCGTATGAGGGCTCAGCGGGCGGCGACCATGGCGGACATGCAGAAGACCCGATGCCGAGCGGCCAATCCTTTCAAGCCACCACTGGGCTGGAACCACCGAGCCACACCCAGCATCCCCGGGTCTTCTGATCCTGCGAGTTACCGAAACCAACCCACCTACAACGTAAGGAACTCACACATGTCGAATCCGTTCGAGGACCCCGAGGGCGAGTACCTGGTCCTGGTGAACGAGGAGAACCAGCACTCGCTGTGGCCGGTGTTCGCGGCCGTGCCGCAGGGCTGGAAGCGGGTGTTCGGCGCGGCCGAGCGCCAAGAGTGCCTGGACTACGTCGAGAGGTCGTGGACCGACATGCGGCCCACAAGCCTGATCGCGGCCATGGACGGCGTCGCTTAGCCACACCGCCGACTCAGCTCGACAACCTGATGGGCGCCGCCGGCTTGGCGGGCTCCCGCCAAGCCGGACAGAGGAGACAGATGGCCGACAACACCGAGACCCGGTATCTCAGGTCCAACGTGATCCTGGAGCCGCTGGTCGATCGGTTCTACGCGTGGCTGCACACTGTGGCGCCAGTGCAGGCCTCGATGAACCTGGCGAACGTGCAGCTGCCGATGCTGGAGTCGTATCTGCAGTCCCCACAGGTTCACGTCTCGGCGAGCACCAACCCGAAGTTTCGTGGCGGCTACTACGTCGGCGTTCCGCAGTCGCGCGCGACGGAGATCGCCGCATTGGTTGCGTCCATCCAGAGGGACCGGGCTCCGATGCTGGAGTTCGCCGCGGCAGTCGCCGAGGCCGAGAACCTGATCCGTCAGAACGCGACCGGATCTGATCTCTCCCCCCTGTACCCAAGGCTCCCCTCGGCCATCAGGGGACTCGTGGAGATCTGCTACGACACCAGCAACCAGCCTTCGCTTCACTTCCTCGAGCCGCTGGTGTACCAGAGCGCCGCCTATATCGAGCAGCGGCAGTCGGTCCAGCTCTCCCTGGACGACGGTGAGGAGCGGCCGTTCATCCTGAGCACTCCGCGCCTGCCGTCAGCCACCACGCTCGACCTGGCACTGCCGTTCCGCCATCCGGGCCTCACGGAACTGGTCGGCGCACGGATCAGGCCGACGACGGCAGCCCGGCTGCGTGACGCGCTCGACCTCGACGACGGGCAGGCAAGCGTCCTCGACCAGCTGCTGGACGCGAGCCCGAGCCTCTCGGCGGACAGGCACATCGACGCAGGCGGCCGGATCCGCTATTTCGGCCACGCCTGCCTTGTGTTCCAAACGGCCGAGGCCGCGATCGTCACCGACCCGTTCATCAGCACTGACAACCGGTTCGGCGACCGCTTCACCCTCGACGACCTCCCGGACAACATCGACCTGGTCCTGATCACCCACGGCCATCAGGATCACATCGTCCTGGAGACCCTGCTCCAATTGCGCGGCCGAGTGGGGTCGGTGGTGGTTCCGCGCTCGTCCCGGGGAAACCTTCCTGACCCGTCGATGGCGCAGTATCTCAGGCACCTCGGCTTCCCGGTGACTGAGGTCGACGATTTCGACGAGGTCGCCTTCCCCGGCGGGAAGGTCACCGCGACACCGTTCCTGGGCGAGCACGCCGACCTCGACATCCGCGGCAAGTCAACGTTCTGGGTGGAACTGGCCGGCAAGTCGGTCTTCGTGGGTGCCGACTCCTCGGGCATCGATCCGGACCTGTACCGCTACATCCGCGGGCATCTGGGTTCCGCGGACATGGCGTTCCTCGGCTTGGAGTGCGACGGGGCTCCGCTCACATGGCTCTACAAGGGTCTGCTGACCAAGCCGGTGACCAAGAAGATGAGCGATTCGCGCAAACTGTCGGGGTCGAACGCGGCCCAGGCCGGCGCCATCATCAGCGAACTGGGGGCGGGCGAGGCCTATGTTTACGCGATGGGCGAGGAGAGCTGGCAGGGGCACATCATGGCTACCTCGTATGCGGACGACAGCTACCAACTCCAACAGATTGACGAGTTCCTCCTCTGGTGCAAGGACCGCGGGATCGCCGCCGAGCACCTGTTCAACAAGCGCGAGTGGCGTTGGTGACGCGCGGAGACGCCTCATGGCCCGCAGCGAGCACGTGAAAGTCGACGGAGCCAGGCAAGACGGCGGAGAGACGAGACCAGGACACGGCTCTGGTCCGAGTCGCCGGACGGAGTATCCCGTACTCACTCCGGTGAGCCTCGGCTTCTGCGGTGGTGGCACCGGTTCGATGACCGCGAGCCCGCGCGGGCCCATCGCAACCCGGGTGACGCGGACCCGTCCGAACGGTGGCGAGCCAGCGGCACGGCCGGGTTCGCTCCAGGGCCGTACCTCCGGTCATCCGGACCGTCACCCCTGCTGAATAGCCACGCTTCAAGCGTGTCCACCACCGACGATGGGATGGCAGTGAGAATTGGATCCGTGTCCGAACGAAGCCCTCTGACGCTTCCCGCTCTTCTGGCCCACCGCGCGAAAACAGCGTCCGACCAGGTCGCGTACGTTCACCTCATCAATGGCGAGGAGCCCGGCGAGCAGACCACCTACGGGGAACTGCACGCCGCGGTGCAGGGCAGGGCGCAGGCGCTGGCCGGACGGCCCGGCGCAGCCCGCAGCGCGGTGCTGATGTATCCCACCGGCCTGGAGTTCATCCGCAGCTTCCTGGCCTGCGCCGCGGCCGGGATAGCTGGAGCGCCTGTGCAGGTTCCGACGCGACGACTGGCAGTACAGCAGTTGCGTGGAATTGCCGACGACGCTGGCACCACCATGGTGCTCACCACTCGGTCGGTCCGCGACCAGGTGTACTCAGACTTCGGCGAACTGCCCCAACTGGCCGGCCTTGATCTGATCGCGACCGATGATCTGGCTCCGCCTGCGACGCTCGTGCGGCTGCCCGAAGTGGGGCTGTCCGACGTGGCATTGCTCCAGTACACCTCTGGTGCCACCGGGTCGCCCAAGGGCGTCATGGTCACGCATGCCAACTACTGGGCCAACACCGCGGAGACCGACGCGCTGTGGCCGTTCGGGGACGATGGCACCGTGGTGACCTGGCTTCCCCTGTTCCACGACATGGGAGTGATGCTCGGTGTGGTGGTGCCGCTGTGGGCGGGGTGCCCTGCCTACCTGATGGAGCCGGAGGCTTTCATCCGGCGTCCCGCTCGCTGGCTGGAGGCGCTGTCCCGATTTGGTGGCACCCATTCGTCTGCGCCGAACTTCGCCTACGACCTCTGCTTGCGCGACGGTCCCCGGGAGCCCATCGATCTTTCGCGCTGGCGTGCGGCGATCAGCGGGGCGGAACCGGTGCGTCCGCACACGATGCACGAATTCATCGGGAAGTTCGCCCCCTACGGCCTGAACCCGCGTGCCGTCTCCCCGGCCTACGGGCTGGCCGAGAACACCCTGAAGGCATGCGGCAGCCGAGCAGACACAGAACCTGCCCAGCTCTGGCTGGACGCCGACGAGCTTGGACAGGGACGTGTGGTCCTCCTTCCGGGCGATCCCGCTGGGGGCAGCGAGCTGACCAGCGCCGGAGTCCCGGTGATGAGCTGCGGGGTCCCCGTCGGCGAGACCCAGATCCGGATCGTGGACCCGCACACGTTGCGAGCCGTCGGTCCGGACCGGCTCGGCGAGATCTGGGTGTCCGGTCCGTGTGTGGCTGCTGGGTACATAGGCCGTGGAGAGGAGAGCGAGCGGAGCTTCCGGGCACGTATCCGGGATGAGGAGGAGGCCGGCCCGTTCCTCCGCACCGGTGACACCGGATTCGTACGGGACGGTGAGGTGTATGTCACCGGCCGAATGAAGGACATGATCATTATCAAGGGCCGCGACCGCTATCCGCAGGATCTGGAGTATTCGGCGGAACAGAGCCATCCACTCCTGCATCCAACCTCGGCCGCTGCCTTCGTAGTGGACACCGGTGAGCAGGAGTCCCTGGTCCTAGTGGTGGAGGTCGACGGCAAGGCACAGCGGTCCGCGGGAATCGACGAGCTGTCGGAGGCCGTTCGGGGGGCGGTCGCGCGCGACCACCGGCTCGAAGCTGCGGACGTGGTTCTCATACGTCGCGGTGCGCTGCCGAGGACCACCAGCGGCAAGATACGTCGCAATACCTGCCGTGAGCTGTACGAGTCCGGGACGCTGCCCAGACTGGACAGGGCTTTGGAGCGCGCGTGATGGGATGGCCCGAAAGCGTAGCTGTTCAGCTGGGGTGACGGTGTGGCAGTTCCCTCAGGCTGCTGCTGTGGTGCCCGGTGTGAGGGCAGGCGGGAGCCACGGGTCACGTTGCAGAACTGGGTCAACAAGGCACGCGAGCCCCAAGAGGAAGGGGCCGATGGCCGACGGATGGAGGATCCTTACCGCCGCGTGGACCGTCGACGCCCGCCCCGTCTGCGAGCCCTGCCGCAGGTGGAGATCCTGGGGCAGGTGCGGACCCACCAGCACTTCTGGTACAGCAAGGAGCAGTTGCGCTGGTGGGACGGGCACATGCTGCCGCCGGCCTCGCCGCGTTTTGACTGCCCTACGACACCGACGCGCACTACTGCGTCAAGCGGGGCGTGGTCGGGGTATCGCACCCACTTCACCGAGACGTGTGAACCTGATGCGCCAGAGGTGGTGATACACGTTGCTACCACCATTGCGCCGGTCCAAGACGGCGAGCTCACCGATCAGAACCACGACGACCGCGCTACGGCAAGGAGGCCTTCATCATCCGTTGGCAAGAACAGCAGGCCACCTTCCGGCGCGGCAAGCAAGGCCAACAGTGGCGGCCGCCGCACATCGGCGGTGTCTGCGGCCACAACTACATCCAGGTGCGCTTCGACGGGGCGACCTGATCCATCCCGGGGCTGATGGAGACATCGAAGACCCGGAAGGGCCCCGACCATGCCTACAACCCGTAAGGCATTTGGGGACAGTATCTGGTTTCATCATCCGATTTTGGAGCTGCTGTGGGCGCCATTCCTGAAATCGACCTCTCCGATCCGGCCGTAGTGTCCGACCCGTTCACTGTGTACGGACGAGCGCGGGAGCAGAGCCCCCTCGCACGCCTGCTGAAGCCCGGCCTCGGCCCGGTATGGGCGTTGACCCGATTCGAGGACGCCAAGGCGATGCTCACCGACGTGCGCTTCGAGATGAACGCGAACAGCTACGTGCGTCCGGACGTACCGGAGCTGCAGCAGCAGGAGAACATACAGCAGGTGGACGGCCCCAAACATGCTCGTCTCCGCCGCCTTGTCTCGCCGCCCTTCACTGCACGCCGAACCGCCGAGTTCCGGCCTGCCCTGCAACGCACTGTGGAGTCCTTGCTCGATGACCTCGCAGGGCAGGCCGACGGTGAACCTGTAGACCTGCTTGCGCACTTCGCTCGACCGCTGGCAGTCCACGTGGCCTGCGAACTGGTCGGCGTAGCGCCGGAGGACTACGACACCTGGCGGACCTACGCCGAGGCCGTCGCTGTCGGTTACGGCCCCGAATTCAGGCAGGCCGTCCCTGGCATCGCGCGTGCCGCGACGGAGACGGTCGCCCGCAGTCGCCGGGAGGGGGCCCGCGGCCTGCTCGCCGAACTGCTCGGCACTGACGCCGAAGACCAGGACGACCGACTGACCGACGCAGAGCTGATCACCCTGGTCTGGCATCTCGTTCTGGCCGGGCAGGGCCCGGCCCACCTCATCGCCAATTCCGTCGAAATCCTCCTCCAACACCCCGACCAGCTCGCCGAGCTACGCGCCGACGAATCACTGATGCCCGGTGCGGTCGAGGAGTTGACCCGCATGTACGGACCGCAGGTGCTGACCCTGCCGCGCTACGCTCGCGAGGATGTCGAGATCGCCGGCGTGACAATTCCGCGCGGCGACCGCATCTGCGCGGTGCTGGCCAGCGCGAATCGCGATCCGCGCGTCTTCGAGGATCCGGATCGGCTCGACTTCCGCCGCCCGCCCGGTCGGCCCGCGCACCTGGGATACTCGCACGGATCGCACTTCTGTCTCGGTGCGGCGTCAGCGCGCGCCCAAACCGAAGCCGCGCTCAGCACGCTGTTGCGCCGCTTCCCGAAGCTCGCCCTCGCCGAAGGAGACACCCTCCGCGTTCCGAACTCGGAGTTTTGGCGGTCCACCGCCCTCCTCGTCACGCTTTGACCTCGGACATTCAGGCCAGAAGGACGATCTGATGCCGGGTTAGCGAAAAGACGCCGTTGACCTGCGAGGATGCGAGTTTCTAGTCCGTATCTGCAACAGAGATCAAGGCACCTTTCTGGTGAGTGAGCGTACAGGGCGGAGCCGACGGCTGTCCGTTGCCGCCGATGGGAAGGGCCTGATCGGGCATGCCGGGGCGGTGCTGTTGCACCAGGTCGCCGACCGTGCCGCGTTGACCGACGCGCTGCGGCGGCTGTGTCCGGCGGGCGGCAGTGCGACGTGGCGGAACCGCGCGGATGCGCTGCTCGGACTGGCGGGCGCGATCGTGCTCGGGGCGAAGAACCTGTCCGAGGCCGAACAGCTCCAGGCCAACCACACCGCCGTGCTGGGGGCCGCAGCCTCGGACCCCATCGCGCACGGACGTTGGCCGCGCTGGAGGAGTCCGCCCGGCAGGTGCGCTGTGGTCCCGTCTGCGGCGGGATGTTGTGGGGTGTGCTCCTCACCAGGTGTGATGCTGAGTGGCAACGCTCCGGTCACCGGTCATCCTTCCGCCGCGCCCGGGGCGTGCGAATTCCGGTGCGGCATGGTGTGGTTCGGCACACGGCCGACGGGATCAATCTTGAATCCGGCCGCGCCGCGGTGTGAGGGCCATACACTCCGCCGATCTCGCGTCGGTCGTGGACCCGGATGCTGGTCACACCGGGTCCTGGCGGGCCAGGCAGGGGACTTCGCCGTCGCGCAGCCCGTAGTAGACCCGGGTAAGCAGCTTGCGGGCCACGGCGGCCTTGGCGATGCTGCGCGCCTCAGCACCGCGGCGGGCCTCGATGCGGTCGCGATGGACACGCGTCGGCGTGCCTTCGGGAGCGCGTTGGACGGCCTCACCGGCTGCCCAGCGCACCAGTTTCGGGCCCTGCTTGGTCAGATGCCCGGACCATCTCCACGTCCGACTCGCGGTGCCGGGGCGTGAGTCCGACCCACGAACTGAGCTGCTTCGGGGTAAGGCACCGAGTGACGTTGCCGTCTCGGCGACGAACACCGCAGCCAGCACCGGGCCGATGCCGCCGATCTTCCGGATCGCGCGGTAGCCGGGGTCGTCGGTGAGACGGCCGGCGATCTCCTTGTCGAGCCGGGCCAGTTCGGTCCGCAGCTTCTTCAACAGCACCAGGTGCAGTTGGTCCCACACCCGGCCTCGATCCGCGCGGCCAGGCGCCGCCAGCAGGTCATGCCCGAGCCGAAACCCAGCTCCTGGGGCAGGTACTCCCACTGGATGCCGGTGTGCAGCACGAACAGGATCCCGCACAACGCCTGGCGGTCCGGAACCCGCGGTCTGCCCTCGACCAGCTTCGGACCTGGCTTGGGCAGCAACGGCTCGATCAGCGACCACAGTTCATCCGACACGACCCACGGCCGCGACTGACGTGTTCCCAAGACCAGACCAACGACCATCCACACCGAACGTCATATGATCAACAGGTTCTGTTACTCAGGTTGAACTCGTAGAGTCCGGCTGCGTGGTCACCAGGGTTCGATGATCAGGCCGGTCCCGGTGAGGCAGCCGTCGATCAGGTGGGGTCTGAACTGGATCTTCTTGAGCTTGCGTTTG
>NZ_JAJSBI010000012.1 GCF_021261325.1 Streptomyces guryensis
CGCCATGTCGACCCACAGGTAGGCGCCGACCTCGTCCGCGATCCGCCGGAAGGCGGCGAAGTCCAGCTGCCTGGGGTAGGCCGACCAGCCCGCGATGATCACCTTGGGGCGGTGCTCCTTGGCCAGCTGCTCCAGCTCGGCCATGTCGACCAGACCGGAGTCGTCCACGTGGTAGGCGACCACGTTGAACTGCCTGCCGGAGAAGTTCAGCCGCATCCCGTGGGTCAGGTGGCCGCCGTGCGCCAGGTCCAGGCCCAGGATGGTGTCGCCCGGCTGGGCCAGCGCGAACAGCGCGGCCTGGTTGGCGGAGGCACCCGAGTGGGGCTGCACGTTGGCGTACTCGGCGCCGAACAGCTCCTTGAGCCGGTCGATGGCGATCTGCTCGGCGACGTCCACGTGCTCACAGCCGCCGTAGTAGCGCCGGCCCGGGTAGCCCTCGGCGTACTTGTTGGTCAGCACCGAGCCCTGCGCCTCCATGACGGCCAGCGGCGCGAAGTTCTCCGAGGCGATCATCTCGAGGGTGGACTGCTGACGGTGCAGCTCGGCGTCGACCGCGGCGGCGATGTCCGGGTCGAGCTCGTGCAGGGGCGTGTTCAGTACAGACATGCGTCTACGGCTCCTCAGCCGGCGTTCTGGGCGGTGTACTCGTCGGCGGAGAGCAGGTCGGCCGGCTCCTCCGTGACGCGGACCTTGAAGAGCCAACCGCCCTCGAAGGGGGCCGAGTTGACCAGGGACGGGTCGTTCACCACGTCCTCGTTGATCTCGGTGACCTCACCGGTGACGGGGGAGTACAGGTCGCTGACCGACTTGGTCGACTCCAGCTCGCCGCAGGTCTCGCCCGCGGTCACGGCGGAGCCCACCTCGGGAAGCTGGGCGTAGACGACATCGCCGAGCGCGTTGGCCGCGAACTCCGTGATGCCGACCGTCGAGACGCCGTCCTCGGCGCCCGACAGCCACTCGTGCTCCTTGCTGTAACGCAGCTGCTGGGGGTTGCTCATGGCCTGAATTCTCCTGTACGCGGTGGAGTGCTGATGAATTGGGGACTGCTGAAAACGCGTGTGAGCAGCGAAAATGTGCGCGGGGTCACGTCCGGGGACGGAGCCTGCTCGCCCAGTGTCGTCAGTGTCTACTTCTGGCGCTTGTAGAACGGCAGCGCCACGACCTCGTACGGCTCGTGACTGCCCCGGATGTCCACGCCGACACCCTCGGTGCCCGGCGCCGCATGCGCGGCGTCGACGTACGCCATCGCGATCGGCTTGCCCAGGGTGGGGGAGGGGGCGCCGGAGGTGACCTCGCCGATCACCTCGCCGCCCGCGACGACCGCGTACCCGGCGCGCGGGACCCGGCGGCCCTCGGCGACCAGTCCGACGAGGACGCGCGGCGGGGTCTCCGCAGCCCTGTCGGCCGCCTCCCGGAGCGCCTCGCGGCCCACGAAGTCGCCCTCCTTCTCGAACTTCACCACCCGGCCGAGCCCGGCGTCGAACGGCGTCAGCGAGGTGGACAGTTCATGCCCGTACAGCGGCATGCCCGCCTCCAGGCGCAGGGTGTCCCGGCAGGACAGCCCGCAGGGCACCAGCCCGACGGGCGCTCCCGCATCGGTCAGCGCCTGCCACAGCTTCTCCGCGTCACCGGGGGCGACGAACAGCTCGAAGCCGTCCTCGCCGGTGTAGCCGGTGCGCGCGATGAGGGCGGGGACGCCGGCGACGGTGCCGGGCAGGCCGGCGTAGTACTTCAGGCCGTCGAGGTCGGCGTCGGTGAGCGACCCCAGGATGCCGGGGGACTCGGGGCCCTGCACGGCGATCAGCGCGTAGTTGTCCCGGTCGTCGCGCACCTCGGCGTCGAAGCCGGCCGAACGCTCCACCAGCGCGTCCAGCACCACCTGGGCGTTGGAGGCGTTGGCGACGACCAGGTATTCGGTCTCCGCGAGTCGGTAGACGATCAGGTCGTCCAGGATGCCGCCGTCGGCCCGGCAGATCATGGTGTAGCGGGCGCGGCCGACGCCGACGGAGGCGATGTTGCCGACCAGGGCGAAGTTCAGGAGCTGCGCGGCCTGCGGGCCGGTCACGGTGATCTCACCCATGTGGGAGAGATCGAAGAGCCCGGCCCTCGTCCGCACGGCGAGGTGCTCGTCGCGCTCGGAGCCGTAGCGCAGGGGCATGTCCCAGCCGGCGAAGTCGGTCATCGTCGCACCGAGCGAGCGATGCAGGGCATCGAGCGCGGTGTGACGGGGTGCGGTGCTGCTCATCGGACGGTCGTCTCCCAGGGCGAATGCATGACGGGCGAGGTCGTTCCTCCCCATCTGTCATCGGAACCTGAGAGGTTCGCCATGACCACAAGTGTGGCTCCTGGCTTGCACCTTGGGTGGGACCACTGACACAGCGGCCCGCTTTTCAGATGTGCCTCGCCCGCGCGGTAACGGGGCCTGAGAGATTCAAGGGAGGGACTTGCTCCTTCGGCGCCCCAGCGACACAGACGTACTGCCGGGGACTCTCCCGCGCGGATTCAAACGGCCGGTATGCAGTTGGCGCGCACATCATTGCACGCCTCGTCCGCGTCCGGCAGGGCCGCATCCGCCACCTCCTCTTCGGCATCTCCTGTTTGTAACCGGGCTGTGGCCGGAACCGAACGGAACCGCGAGACACCGTGCATTACCTTCCCTTTACAAACAGTGGGGAGAAGCTTTCCTGACCCCGCAGGAAGGACGATCACGGTGAACAGGACCACGGTGTACGCCACGACCTCGGCCGTCGCGCTGCCCAAGCAGCCCGCGGCCCCGGCCAGGGACGCATGCGGCGACTGCCCGGCACCCGTGGTCCGCGACCTGCGCGACCGCTCGGGGCACAGCCCGCACGCCCTGCTCTTCGGACCCCGTGACCTCGTGGTGATCACCGGCCTGCCCGGCAGCGGCAAGTCCACGCTGATGGAGCGTGCCGTCCGCGGCCTCCGTATCGACTCCCAGGACGCCCGCGACCGCTGGGACGCCCGCGCGCCCCGCTTCCTGCCGTACGCGGTCTACCGGCCCCTGGTCCGCCTCGCCCACTACGCCGGACTGCGCCGCGCCCTGCGCAGCGGAGAGGGCGTCGTCGTGCACGACTGCGGTACGCAGGCCTGGGTGCGTGGCTGGCTGGCCCGCGAGGCCCGCCGCCGCGGCGGCACCCTGCACCTGCTGCTGCTCGACGTCACACCCGGCACGGCCCTGGAAGGCCAGCGCGAGCGCGGCCGCGGCGTCTCGCGCTACGCCTTCCTGCGCCACCGCACGGCAGCGGCCCGCCTGATCCGCGCGGTCGGGCAGGGCGACCTGCCCGAGGGGGTCGGCTCGGCGGTGCTGCTGGACCGGGACGCGGCGGACGTCCTGCGTAGGATCGGGTTCACGGGTTGACGCATTGTCCGTGCCACCCGCTAGCGTCTCAGATCAGCTAAGCGATCCCACGCAAGGCGTGATGCCTGGTATGGGATGTGCCCATCGTGGCGGGGTGGCGTGGGCGTGCAGGTGGAATCCTGCGCCCAGTGCCGCTCCTCGTGGCCGGTGTTGGCCGGATGGGGGTCCCCCTGGACGAAGTCTGGGGGAGGGTGTGCTGATCGTCGTCACGCCCTGGTGCCGGTGGGCTGCACGGGGCAGCCGCCTCCGGCCCGGTGATGCGTGTCCCTCCGGACGCTTGCCCGCCGGACCGAGGGGTTTGGTGGGGGAGGGTGCCCTGCGTCGCCTGGGCGCGGGGCGTGTGGTCCTGTGCCGAGTGGGTCCGGTCTTGGACCGGTCCTTCCGGCTGTTTTTGGTCGCGGTCGGGGTGACCACGGCTTTGGCTTCGAATGTGTCCACGACGCTGCGGATGACCATGGTGCCGCTCGCGCGATCGGTGACGGTCTTCGTCTGGTGGGTTAGGCCGCGGGTGGCGATTCGCTGCCAGGCGCCGGTGTCGCGGTCGCCCTGCCAGCCGCACTGGGGATTCGGGCACAAAGCCCATTTCCAGCCGGGCGTGGTGGGCCGGTCGGGGGCCTTGCGATGGCGCAGCGGGACGAGGCATTGGGGGCAGTGCCGGGAGGTGTTGCGGGCAGGGACGGTGACGACGGCGATACCGACTTCGGCAGCCAGGTGTCTCATACGGTCCACGATTTGACCGCGCACCTGCTGGGACAGGCGGGTGTTGAGGGTGCGGCCCATGCCGCGTGCCTCCATTGACCGGAGGTCTTCGACATAGATCACGCTCGCACCGGCAGCGATGGCCTGATCCACGGCCCAGCGGGCGGATGAACAGGCGAGCGCGTCGTTCAGGTTGGAGCGACGATTGGAGACGTGCCGGATTTCCTCGGCCAGGACGGCGTGTTTGCCGGTCAGGGGATGCCCGTCGGTTCCGTTGATGAGGCGCTCGTAGTGGTCGGTTTTGGCGTGCAGGTGTTCCGACGTGCGGCGCAGCCGGTGTTGCTTGGCCAGCACTCCGGCGGCACGGAACATTCCGCCCACGCCAACAGTGGTGATCTTCCCATCGGCGTGCATCCGGATGGCGCCCGCGCTGAGCAGGGTGTTCAGGCCCCAGTCCACGCCGAGAGCGATCGTGTGCCCGGTGCGTCGGGCCTTCGGTACGGCGTGCGTATAGGCAAGGTCGGCCCGCACCCGGCCTTGGCGGACATGCAGGGTTGGCAGGTGCAACACCGCACTGGGCGGGATCGTTGGCGGCAGCTTGATGGGGCAGGCCACCCACGTCCAGTCCCGGTAGGAGTGGGGGTCGGGACGGGTGGGTAACTGCACTCGCAGCAGTGCGCGGCCCGGATCGTCACAGCGTTTGATCGACGCCTGCTGCCCGTCGCACGCCGACAGCAGCAGCGACCGCCCGCCGTCGGGGGCGGCCTCCAGTTCGAACACGTCGATGGGCAACCGGCCGTGCCGCCGCTCGAAGGCGGTGACCTGCCGCGTGCGGGACATGATCACGCTGGAGGGCAGGTGTCGGCCGTCGGGGACGGCCTCGCGGACGGCGTCCCACTCATCCGGGGTACGCCGTCCTGCCTCGGTGGGCCAGGTTTCGATGACTCCAGCGGTGAGGTCGGCCCGCCACTTCACGGACCGCAGGGTGCGCCCGGCGTGCTCTTGGGCCATGCGCACGATCCGGTCATTGACGCGGACACCCTCGGCCGAGGCTACGGTCCAGCCCAGGCGCCGAAGCGCCATCCATGCGTTCGACGGCAGCGCCCGGCCGCCGGCATCTACACCGGAGGCGAGTACGTCTACGTCGGCGGCATTCCAGTGTGCCGCCAGTAGATCGGTGGCCATGCCAGAGACCAGAGCGGCCGCCCAGTCCACCCGTGAGGCCAGCGCAGCGGCCGACAGGGCCTCGCCCGTCTCCTCCACCACACCCGTCCGCAGTAGGCCACGGCCGCAGGCGATACGGGCGGTCTCGCCCTCGCCGAGCGGCAGCTTTCGGCTCACCGGTACCCCCACCCGCTCCTGATGCTGTCATCTGATCAACGACGCACCCCGGGAAAGGTCACGTATTCGATCTGCGTACTCTCGTACGGCACCGACGGTCGGGTACCGGGCACACGGCATGACACCGGCGGGGACGACGCATCAGTACGGATCCCAAAGGAATGACGTTAGCCTTTCCAGCCAAAGCAGTGGTTCTCAGCAGGCGGTCGGACACAGATGGACTTCCCAGCGGATCTTCCCGCGGACTTTCCCATGCAGGCGCACCCCCATCCGCACGGCGGATGGCCCGGCAACGAGCTGGAGGAGGTGCTGTCGGCCTCCCTCGGCATCCCCTCGGCCGGCGGCCGGATCCTCGAGGTGCTCGGCCGCAGCTTCGTCTGGGTGCCGCTGCCGAACGGCGGCGACCTGAACAGCGGCCCCCTCGACCTGCCCACGCTGGAGATCGAGGGCCAGGCGTACGTTCCGGTCTTCAGCTCCGAGGAGCAGTTCCGCCAGGTCGTCGGCTCCCACATGTCGTACACGATCGCCCCGGCCGTCGAGTTCGCCCGCGGACTGCCCCCGCAGGTCGGCCTCGCCGTGAACCCGGACGGAGTGGTCGGCATCCCGCTCCCGCCGCCCGCCGTCGCCGAACTCTGCCGGGTCGGCCGCACCCCGCTGGACGGCCCCGCCTCCGGCGGCCGCGTCAAGCTCTACGAACCGGACTGGCAGGACGACCCGATCGACTTCCTCGCCGCGGCCTCCGCCGAGTTCGCGGAAACAGGAGTGGTCGTCACCGCCCGCCGCTGCCTCGCCGCCGTCGAGACGGCGGACCCGGTGATGTTCGTGGGCGTCGAACTCTCCCAGCGGGAAGGGGACATCAGGGCACTCCCCCTGGAGGCCCTGGGCCGGGCCATCACCAGGATCCCCACCCAGTGGCCGGTCAACCTGGTCCTCCTGGACGTGACGGACGACCCGGTGGCGAACTGGATGCGCGAACAGGTACGCCCTTTCTATATGAGGGATCACTTGTAGGCGTCGCTGAGGGGCAACGGACCTGGGGGCGCGGGGCTGTATCGACTTGCGGCTGCCGCGTGGCGCGCAAGCCACAGCGCACCCCACACGCACAGCAGGTCCCGAGCTCTCAGGCGCTTAAGCTGTCCAACAATGCGGGGCGACTTCGAAGGGGCGGTACGACAGGTGAGCGCGAGCCTCAGCGGCAGCGTCGAGCACATGCTGCGCCAGGTGACGCCAGGGCGCTACGACGCCTACGAGGCACTCCTCCGCGCACTCGCGACCCCGGCCTCCGGCCAGGTCTGGATGCTCCTGTGGCACGGTCAGGCCGGCTCCCCGGACGCCCAGTACGGAAACATGGAGGTCGGCGGCTACGGCTACGCCCCGTGCGTCACCTCCGCCCAGGAACTCTCGGCCAGCGGCTGGAACAGGTCGTACGAGGTGGTCGACGGCCTGGACGTCGCCCGGACCCTGTACCCCGACCACTTCGGCCTCTGGCTCAACCCGCACGCGCCGGGCGGTGGCTTGGGCATCCCCTGGCTGGACCTCCGCCGTATCGCCACCGGCCTGGAGCGCCAGGCCGCCGGCCCGCTGCGGATGTCGGAACCGGCGATCGAGATCCCGCAGTTCTACGCCCTGCTCGCGCAGAACGCCCACCGCACCCCGGCCGTCCGCTCGCTTCGCCGCGCCTGGGTGCAGCCGGCGCTGGGGGCGCCGTACCTCGCCATCGGCCTGGACGTGTACGACACCAGCCCGCCCGCGGTGGACTCGGTGCGGGCGATGATGCAGCAGTCCATCGGCGCCGTCCCGGACGGACTGCCGGTGTCGACGGTGGCGATGTCGGACGAGTACGACCCCGTCGCCCTGTGGATGCGCGCGAGCGCCCGCCCCTTCTACGACCGCGAGGCGCACGCGGCGGCTCCGGCCCAGGCCCCGGCGGCCGGGTACGGCTACCCACCGGTGCACGGCGGATACTGAGACGGAGGCCTGGTTCATACCAGGTCGACAGTCGATCTTCGCGCGTAGATGGCGCCGGAAGGTCAGCGTCTGTCAATTAATGTCCGAAATGCTCCTCGTCCGGCGGCCGTTACCCGCTGTCCGGATAACGGAACCCTCCAGCCCGCATCACGTTTACGCATCCTTTCGCCGTCAAGTCTGGCAACAGATCGCCAAAGCGTTGAAGACTCCCGCTCCAGGGGGGTTCGCCCCCGTGTACGACGGACTGATCACGCCGCCACCGCGGCAAAGTGCGGGCCGGCTACCGCCGGTTGAATCGAAGAGGGGTCCCTGCCAGATGACGGCACCATTGCACGAGCCGACTGCGGAAGCGGCCCCGAGCGCGGCCGAGGAAGCAGCGGTCGCCAGCGCCGGCGTGAAGGCCGTACAGGGGCGCTCCCTGGGCCGGATCGCCTGGGAGCGCCTGAAGAGGGACAAGCTCGCCCTCGCTGGCGGCGTGGTCGTGCTCGTCCTCATCGCGCTGGCCCTGCTCGCACCGGTGATCACAAACCTCCTCGGGCAGGACCCGGACGTCTACCACGAGAACCTGATCGACCCGCTGTTCGGCACCCCCAAGGGGGCGTTGGGCGGCATCAGCGGCGACCACCTGCTGGGCGTCGAGCCGGTCAACGGCCGCGACATCTTCGCCCGCGTCCTCTACGGGGCCCGCGTCTCGCTCCTGGTCGGCTTCCTGTCCGCCATGGTCGCCGTGGTCCTCGGCACCGTGCTGGGCATCGTGGCCGGCTTCTTCGGCGGCGTGGTCGACTCGGTGATCAGCCGTGTGATGGACGGTCTGCTGGCCTTCCCGCAGCTGCTGTTCACCATCGCCCTGGTCTCCGTCATGCCGAACGACATGCTGGGGCTGACCGGCTCCAACGTGCGCGTGTTCGTGATGATCCTGGTCATCGGCTTCTTCGGCTGGCCCTACATCGGACGCGTGGTGCGCGGACAGACGCTCTCGATGCGCGAGCGCGAGTACGTCGAGGCCGCCCGATCGCTGGGCGCCGGGCGGTACTACATCCTGTTCAAGGAGCTGCTGCCCAACCTCGTCGCCCCGATCATCGTGTACACGACGATGATGATCCCCACGAACATCCTCACCGAGGCGGCACTCAGCTTCCTGGGCGTGGGTGTCAAGCCCCCCACGTCCTCCTGGGGCCAGATGCTCTCGAGCGCGATCGACTACTACGACTCGGACCCCATGTACATGGTGGTCCCCGGTGTGGCGATCTTCATCACCGTTCTGGCCTTCAATCTCTTCGGCGACGGCGTGCGGGACGCGCTGGACCCGAAGGCCTCCCGCTGAACCGCCGTACCCCAAGCGTCCCGTGGCACCAACACGGGGTCTCTCATCAAAACCGGAGGATCCGAGATCGTGACTACCCAACGCACCTCAGGGCGGCGTAAGCAGGCATTGGCCGCTGCTGCCGCGGTCGCAGGCATGCTGGCCTTGGCAGCGTGCGGCGGCGGTGGCAACAGCAGTGGATCGAAGGACGGTGCCGCCGGTTTCGACGCCGGCAACAACAAGGTCGCCCAGGCCTCGCTGGTGAAGAAGGGCGGCACGCTGAAGTTCGGTGGCGCCCAGGACGCCGACTCGTGGGACACCACGCGTGGCTACTACGGCTTCATGTGGGACTTCGCGCGCTACTACAGCCGCCAGCTGATCACGGCCAAGACGGAGCCGGGCAAGGCCGGCGCCGAGCTGACCCCGGACCTGGCCACCGGTCTCGCCAAGGTCACGGACAACGGCAAGACCTACACGTACCACCTGCGTGACGGCATCACGTGGGAGGACGGCAAGCCGATCACCTCCAAGGACATCAAGTACGGCATCGAGCGTGTGTGGGCGCAGGACGTGCTGTCCGGCGGTCCGACGTACCTGAAGGACTTCCTGGACCCGAAGGGCGAGTACAAGGGCCCCTACAAGGACACGTCCGCGGACAAGCTGGGTCTCAAGGCGATCGCCACGCCGGACGACAAGACGATCGTCTTCCATCTGCCCAAGGCCAACTCGGACTTCGAGCAGGTGCTGTCCCTGCCTTCGGCCTCCCCGGTGCGCCAGGACATGGACACCAAGTCCAAGTACGGCCTGCACCCCTTCTCCTCGGGCCCGTACAAGTTCCAGTCGTACAGCCCGGGCAAGAGCCTGACGATGGTGCGCAACACCAACTGGAAGCAGTCCTCCGACCCGGTTCGCAAGGCGTACCCGGACAAGATCACGCTCCAGCTGTTCTCGGACGCCAACCAGCTGGACCAGCGTCTGCTCAACGGTGACATCGACCTGGACATCAACCAGACCGGCATGTCGCCGCAGGGCCGTACCACCGCCCTGAAGGAGCACAAGGCGAACCTGGACAACCCGCTGTCCGCCTACATCCGTTACGCGGTCTTCCCGCAGAGCGTGAAGCCGTTCGACAACATCGAGTGCCGCAAGGCCGTCATACTCGGTGCCGACCACGTGTCGCTGCAGACCGCCCGTGGTGGCCCGATCGCCGGTGGCGACATCGGCACCAACATGCTCCCGCAGACCGTCCCGGGCGCCGAGGGCCAGAAGTACGACCCGTACGGCATCGCCGGCGCCAACAAGAACGGCAACGTCGCCGAGGCGAAGAAGGCTCTGAAGGCCTGCGGCCAGCCGAACGGCTTCTCCACCACCATCGCCGTCCGCAACAACAAGCCGGTCGAGGTGGCCACCGCGCAGTCCCTGCAGGCCTCGCTGAAGAAGATCGGCATCAACGCGCAGATCGACCAGTACGACGGCTCGCAGAGCCCCGGCATCATCGGCAGCCCCTCGAACGTGAAGAAGAAGGGCTACGGCATCATCGTCATGGGCTGGGGGCCGGACTTCTCGACGGTCCAGGGCTTCGGTCTGCCGCTGTGGAACAGCAAGTACATCGCGGCGAGCGGTAACAACAACTACGCCCTGATCAACGACAAGACGATCGACGGGCTGTTCGACCAGTACACGACGACGCTGGACGCCGCGGGCAAGGCCAAGATCGCCACGCAGATCAACCACAAGGTCATGGAGGGCGCGTACTACCTGCCCTTCACCTTCGAGAAGTTCATCAACTGGCGCTCCAACAACCTGGCGAACGTCTACACGTCGGACACGTACAACGGCACGTACGACTTCGTCAACCTCGGTCTGAAGAACCCGAAGTAAATCCGGCACACCCGCCGTACAGGCACGAAAGGCAGGTGAAGGCCGGCGCGGCGTGGTCGCGGGCCATCGGACGACCTCCGGTGGCCCGCGGTCCCGCGGCGGGCCGTAAGCTGTGCTCGCTTACCTCATCAGGCGGCTCTTCGCCGCCGTAGTGATGCTCGTGGTCATCGTCATGGTGGTCTTCGGCATCTTCTTCCTCGTCCCGAAGTGGGCGGGCGTCGACATCGCCGCGAGCTTCGTGGGCAAGCAGGCCGACCCTGCCTCCGTCGAGGCGGTGCGGGAGAAGCTGGGCCTGAACACCCCGATCTACTCGCAGGTCTGGGAGTTCTTCAAGGGCATCTTCGTCGGCCGCACCTACTCGGGCGGCGGCGACGTCACCCACTGCGCCGCGCCGTGCTTCGGCTACTCCTTCCGCAGCGAGCAGGCCGTATGGCCGGTCCTGACCGACCGCTTCCCGGTGACCCTGGGTCTCGCGCTCGGTGCGGCCGTGCTGTGGCTGGTCTTCGGTGTCGCGGCCGGTGTGCTCTCCGCGCTCAAGCGGGGCAGCCTCTGGGACCGCGGCGCGATGGTCGTCGCCCTGGCGGGTGTCTCCCTGCCCATCTACTTCACCGGTCTGCTCAGCCTGGCGATCTTCGCCTTCGGCCTGAAATGGATCGACGCCCAGTACGTGCCTCTCAGCCAGAGCTTCGGAGGCTATCTGGGCGGCATGATCCTGCCCTGGATCACCCTCGCGTTCCTGTACGCCGCGATGTATGCCCGGATCACCCGCGCCACCATGCTGGAGATCCTCGGCGAGGACTACATCCGCACGGCCCGCGCGAAGGGCCTCAAGGAGCAGGTCGTCATCGGCAAGCACGCCATGCGCTCCACGATGACGCCCATCCTGACCATGCTCGGCATGGACCTCGGTGCCCTCATCGGCGGTGCCATCCTGACCGAGTCCACGTTCAACCTGCCCGGCCTCGGCCGCGCCGTGCTCGACGCCATCCGGAACCAGGACCTGCCCATCATCCTGGGCGTCACCCTGATCACTTCCCTCGCGGTACTCCTCGCCAACCTCGTGGTGGACGTCCTGTACGCCGTGATCGACCCCCGAGTGAGGCTCGCATGACCGAACTGAGCAAGACCGGAGCAGCCGTGGGCGAACCCACCTCGGCCTCGCCGGCCCCGAACTCCTTCCTGGAAGTGCGCGACCTGAAGGTGCACTTCCCGACCGACGACGGCCTGGTCAAGTCCGTCGACGGGCTCTCCTTCAAGCTGGAGAAGGGCAAGACCCTCGGCATCGTGGGGGAGTCGGGTTCCGGCAAGTCGGTGACCTCGCTCGGCATCATGGGCCTGCACACGGCCGGCCAGTACGGCAAGCGCAAGGCGCGGATCTCCGGCGAGATCTGGCTGGACGGCACCGAGCTGCTGACCGCCGACCCGGACGAGGTGCGCAAGCTGCGCGGCCGTCAGATGGCGATGATCTTCCAGGATCCACTGTCGGCGCTGCACCCGTACTACACGATCGGTCAGCAGATCGTGGAGGCGTACCGCATCCACCACGACGTCGACAAGAAGACGGCCAAGCGGCGCGCGGTCGAGATGCTCGACCGGGTGGGCATCCCGCAGCCGGACAAGCGAGTCGACAGCTACCCGCACGAGTTCTCCGGCGGTATGCGCCAGCGCGCGATGATCGCGATGTCGCTGGTCAACAACCCCGAACTGCTCATCGCTGACGAACCGACGACCGCTCTGGACGTGACCGTCCAGGCGCAGATCCTCGACCTGATCCGGGATCTGCAGAAGGAGTTCGGCTCCGCGGTCATCATCATCACCCACGACCTGGGTGTCGTCGCCGAGCTGGCCGACGACATCCTGGTGATGTACGGCGGCCGCTGCGTCGAGCGCGGTCCGGCGGAGAAGGTGTTCTACGAGCCCCGCCACCCCTACACCTGGGGCCTGCTGGGCTCGATGCCGCGTCTGGACCGCGAGCAGCAGGAGCGCCTGATCCCGGTCAAGGGCTCCCCGCCCTCGCTGATCAACATCCCGTCCGGCTGCGCCTTCAACCCGCGCTGCCCGTACGCCGACATCCCGAAGGACGACGTCACCCGCACGGTCCGCCCCGAGCTGACCGAGGTCGGCGGCCGGCACTGGGCCGCCTGCCACATGACGCAGGAGCAGCGGGAACGCATCTGGACCGAAGAGATTGCGCCGAAGCTGTGAGCGAGAACCCTAAGGACACAGCCGTGACCCTTCCCGCGCAGAGTGACGGTGCCACCCTCACCAAGGACGCCGCCCCCGGCGAGACCCTGCTGAAGGTGACCGGGCTCCAGAAGCACTTCCCGATCAAAAAGGGCCTGCTCCAGCGGCAGGTCGGGGCCGTGCACGCGGTCGACGGCATCGACTTCGAGGTAAGGGCCGGCGAAACCCTCGGCGTCGTGGGCGAGTCCGGCTGCGGCAAGTCGACGATGGGCCGGCTGATCACCCGGCTGCTCGAACCGACCGGCGGCAAGGTCGAGTTCGAGGGCAAGGACATCACGCACCTCGGGGTGAGCGGGATGCGTCCGCTGCGCCGCGACGTGCAGATGATCTTCCAGGACCCGTACTCCTCGCTGAACCCGCGACACACCATCGGCACGATCGTCGGCGCCCCCTTCAAGTTGCAGGGCGTCGAGCCCGAGGGCGGCATCAAGAAGGAAGTGCAGCGGCTGCTGTCGGTGGTCGGTCTCAACCCCGAGCACTACAACCGCTATCCGCACGAGTTCTCCGGCGGTCAGCGCCAGCGCATCGGCATCGCCCGCGCGCTGGCCCTGAACCCGAAGCTGGTCGTGGCGGACGAGCCGGTCTCCGCGCTGGACGTGTCGATCCAGGCGCAGGTCGTCAACCTGCTCGACGACCTCCAGCAGGAGCTGGGTCTGACGTATGTGATCATCGCGCACGACCTCTCCGTCGTCCGGCACGTCTCGGACCGGATCGCGGTGATGTACCTCGGCAAGATCGTGGAGCTGGCCGACCGCGAGTCGCTGTACCGGGCGCCGATGCACCCGTACACCAAGGCACTGATGTCGGCGGTGCCGATCCCGGACCCGCGGCGCAAGAACGCCAAGAGCGAGCGCATCCTGCTCAAGGGCGACGTGCCCTCGCCGATCTCCCCGCCGAGCGGCTGCCGCTTCCACACCCGGTGCTGGAAGGCGACGCAGATCTGCACGACGACCGAGCCGAAGCTCGTCGCGCTCAAGCCCGGCCAGCAGGTCGCCTGCCACCACCCGGAGAACTTCGAGGACCAGGCCCCGCAGGACACCGTCCTGCTGACCATGGCCAAGGAGGCGGCCGAACTGGTCGCGGACGAGGTGCTCGCGGAATCGGCGGAGACGTCGGCGGCGGTGGCGGCGGAGGTCGCGGAAACGACCGAAGCCGCTGAAGCCACCGAGACCGCTGGAGCCGAAGCCACCGAAACCGCTGAGGCCGATGTGACCCCGGCGGCCGAGAGCCAGGAGTCAACCGACAAGTAGCGCATGACAAGTTGGCAAAGTCATGCACATGACCGAGCGGGAGAGTCAAGAGTCGTCCGTGTCCGACTTATCGGTCACACGCTCGAAGGGACGACTCATGAAACTCTCCCGCTCGGCACGTTTAGGGGCCCTCGCGACCGCGGCGGCCTCTTTCCTGGTCATCGCCGCTTCCTCCGCCCCCACTCCGGGCGCTCCAGGCATCGGCGACCCCTACTTCCCGAACCTCGGCAACGGCGGCTTCGACGCCCGCCACTACGCCCTCGACGTGGCGTACAACCCGGACACCGACCGCCTCGACGGCCGTACCACGCTCACCGCGCGCGCCACCCAGACCCTCTCCGCCTTCGACCTGGACCTGCAGAAGCTGGAGGTCAGCAGCGTCGAAGTGAACGGCAGACGCGCCGAGTTCACCCGGGACGGCGACGAACTGCACATCACCCCGCGCGGCGCCCTCCCCAAGGGCCACGACTTCACGGTCACCGTCACCTACGGCGGCGTTCCCGAACCCCTCAACGGCCCGATCGTCTTCGGCTCCGACTACGGCTGGATGAAGACCCCCGACGGCGTCTTCGTCGCCTGTGAACCCAACGCCGCCTCCACCTGGTTCCCGTCCAGCGACCACCCGGACGACAAGGCCACGTACGACATCCGTATCAAGGCGCCCAAGGGTCTGACCGGCGTCTCCAACGGCCGGCTCGTCTCGACGTACGACAAGGGTGACTCGACGTACACCCACTGGCGCGAGAGCAAGCCCATGGCGACCTACCTCGCGACCGCCACCATCGGGAAGTTCGACGTCAAGACCGGGAAGACCCCCGCCGGCATCCCGATCTACGTCGCCATCGACCCGGTGCTCGCCAACAGCAACAACGTCGACGTGTACGCCGTCACGGCCGCCGCCACCGACTACTGGCAGCAGGTCTTCGGGCCGTACCCCTTCGAGGAGACCGGCGCGATCGTCGACGACATGCCGGAGGCCGGGTTCTCCCTTGAGGTGCAGAGCAAGCCCGCGTACTCGGCCGTCCGCAACGAGACGACGATCGTGCACGAGCTGGCCCACCAGTGGTTCGGCGACTCGGTCTCGGTGGAGCGCTGGAAGGACATCTGGCTCAACGAGGGCTTCGCCACCTACGCCCAGTGGCTGTGGGCCGAGCACCAGGGCACCCGCAGCGCCCATGACTCGTTCCTGGCCGCCTACAACTCCCGCGCCGCCGACAACGCCTTCTGGCAGATCACCGTCGCCGACCCGCAGCGCGACACCATGTTCGCCTCCGCGGTCTACCAGCGCGGCGCGATGACCCTCCAGGCGCTGCGCGAACGCATCGGCGACAAGGCGTTCTTCAAGCTGCTGCCGACCTGGACGAGGATCCACCGCTACGGCAATGCCAACACCGCCGAGTTCATCAAGCTCGCCGAGAAGATCTCCGGGCAGAACCTCGACGACCTGTTCCAGAAGTGGATCTACACGACAGGCAAACCGGCGTTGTAGACCTGCCTTTGTAAGGTGCATGCCCCTCGGCAGGTAAGAATGTGGGGGTGCTCCAGCAACTGTTCAGCCCCTCCGTCCAGCACACGCTCGACGTCATCGGCATCTTCGTGTTCGCCATCTCCGGCGCGCTGATGGGCGTCCGCAAGAACTTCGACGTCTTCGGCATCGCCGTGCTCGCCGAGGTCACCGCGCTGGGCGGAGGGCTGTTCCGGGACCTGATCATCGGGGCCGTGCCCCCGGCCGCCTTCACGGACCTGGGCTACTTCATCACCCCGCTCCTCGCCGCCCTGATGGTCGTCTTCCTGCACCCGCACGTCGAGCGCATCCAGGTCGCCGTCAACGTCTTCGACGCGGCCGGCCTCGGCCTGTTCTGCGTCGCCGGGACGATCAAGGCGTACGAGTACGGGCTCGGCCTCACCCAGTCGGCGACCCTCGGCCTCGCCACCGCGGTCGGCGGCGGAGTGCTCAGGGACGTCCTGGCCAACGAGGTGCCGTCACTGCTGCGCTGGGACCGCGACCTGTACGCGGTCCCAGCGATCGTCGGCTCCACCATGGCCGTCCTGTGCCTCCGCTACGACGTCCTGACCCCGGTCACCAGCGGGCTCGCGGTCGTCACCGCCTTCGTCCTGCGCCTGCTTGCGATGAAGTACCACTGGCGAGCGCCGCGTGCGTGGAACCGCCGGTCGACAGTGCGGGAGGAGTAGTGGCCCGGAGGTGGTGCTGGCCCATCTCCACCGTGAGCCAGCGGAACGACGGGAGCACCTGCGGCCGCCACAGCGCCATGGTGTGACCGCCCGCGCTCTTCGGGATGAAGACGACGTGCACGGTGGTCGGCGCCTTCGCTGCCTGTTCGAGGCCGATGCCGGCCTCGTAGCCGTCGTGCGGCTGGCCGGAGACGTAGAGGGCGACCCGAGGCGGGGTGGGTGACTTCTTCAGCAGCATGAAGGGGTTGTTCTCGGCCCTGACCGTCGGGTTCTGCGCGGCGAGCGAGTTGCGTTCGCCGATCGGGTCGTTGTAGCCGGACATGCTGATCGCGGCCATGTAGCGGTTCGGGTGCGCGATGGCGAGCTTGGCCGCGCAGTGCCCACCGGCCGAATACCCGGCGGTCGCCCAGCCCTTGGGGCCCGGCTCGGCGCGGAAGTTGTCCATGACCATCTTCGGTACGTCGATGCTGAGCCAGCTGTCGGCGTTGACCTGGCCCGGGATGTTGGCGCAGCCGGTGTCCACACCGGCCAGCAGGTTGGTGCGCGGGGCGACCAGGATGAACGGCGCGACCTGGCCGCTCCGCATCAGCGGGGCCAGCTGCTGGGTCGCCTTCATCGACCCGAACCAGGCCTTCGCCGAGCCCGGGTAGCCGGGCAGCAGCTCCACCACGGGGAACTTGTGGTGGCGGTAGGCGGGCTCGTCGTACTGCGGCGGCAGCCACACGTAGACCTCGGCGTTCACGCCCGAGACACGGCCCTTGAGCTGGGTCTCGCGCACGCCGCGCATGCCCGGTCCGGTGGCCGGGGTGAAGTCCTGCTTGACCTTGGGCAACCGTTTCAGCGCTATTCCGCCGGTACCGTCGGCGCCCAGGTTGGCCGCCTGCTGCACATGGTTGCCGGTGCCGAGAAGGTCGTCCCAGTTGTCGTACAGGTTGTTGGAGTTGTTGACGAGTACGAAGACCAGAGCGACCGCCGTCCCCTGGGCGAACAGCAGCATCAGCATCCTGGCCGCCGCGCGCAGGGCCTGCGGGCCGCGCATGCGCGTCCACAGGGCGAGCGGCAGTATCAGGGCGATCGCGAACAGCACGATCAGCGTGTAGAGGAACGGAGTCCCGGTGAGGCTCATGTCCCCATAGAGGGGGAGACCGGCCTCCGGGTTGAGGACGAGTGCGGACACTTACCAAGAAATTGCCGGAACCTCACCCGGGAGGAGGGCGCCGGCCGAGAACGTGTCATGTGCTCGTAACCCGAAAAGCTACCGCTTAGTAGTTTCTCGTTGTACGGTTCAGGCATGTCAGAAGCAGCCTCCGCGCAGGCCACCAGGGCCGCCATCGGCGACAGCGAGTTCGACCGGGACACCGCGCTCATCCCGCGCGCCCCCGGGGTGTACGACATCGACCTCTCCGCCGGATGGACCATCATCAACGCCGTCAACGGCGGCTATCTGCTGGCCGTCCTGGGCCGCGCCCTCGCGGATGCCCTGCCGCACGCCGACCCGTTCACGATCTCGGCGCACTACCTGACGGCGTCCCAGCCGGGCCCGGCGGTGGTCCGCACCGACGTCGTACGGACCGGCCGCACCCTGTCGACCGGCCAGGCCTCGCTCTTCCAGTACGACGAGGAGGGCCGCGAGGTGGAACGCATCCGCGTCCTGGCGTCCTACGGCGACCTGGACGCACTGCCGGACGACGTCCGTACGACGGCGGAGCCGCCCGCGATCCCGCCGCTGGACCAGTGCTTCGGCCCCCAAGACGGGCCGGCCCCCGTGTCCGGCAGCTCGGCGATCGCCGACCGCCTGATGATCAAGATCGACCCCGCCACCCTCGGCTGGGCGGTGGGCGCGCCGTCCGGCAAGGGTGAGATGCGCGCCTGGTTCGGCCTGGCGGACGGCCGGGACGCCGACCCGCTCTCCCTCCTCCTGGCGGTGGACGCACTCCCGCCCACCGCCTTCGAACTCGGGCTGAAGGGCTGGGTGCCCACGGTGGAGCTCACGGTCCACGTCCGCTCCCGCCCGGCCCCCGGCCCCCTGCGTGTCTCGATCACCACCCGCAACCTGGCCGGCGGCTTCCTGGAGGAGGACGCGGAGGTCTGGGACAGCAACGACCGTCTGGTGGCCCAGTCCCGCCAGCTGGCACGGGTCAGACTCGGCTGAGCACGGCGCGCCGCGGGTTGCGCCGGGGCGGGTCGGGGCCGGGGAGCGGCTCACCCCCGGTCGGGATGCCCTCTCCCCGCGAGCGCCGGAGTCTTCGGGGCCGGCCGGCAGAGGCGGGGCGGGGGCGCGTCCGCGGTCCGCTGCTTGGGCGCAGTGTGGCGGGCGAGGCAGCCTTGAGGAGGCGGCTTCCGGCCCGGGCAGGCCGCCAACTGTCCATAGGGATCCGCCTTTCGGCAGTCGAAAGGATAGGGATCCGCCTTTTCGGCAGTCGAAAGGGCCGACGCGAAGATGCCTGCTCCTCGCGTTCCCAGTCGGACCCCATGGTGTTGTGTCCGACATGCGGCTTCGCCGCGTGGCCGAGGGCGCCGCTCGGCCCGCGGCGTGCGGGTGGCTGTCCGCCGAGGGCGGGGTGGGCGGTCAGGCCGGGCTGAGCGGAGCCCGCCCGAGCCAGGCCGCCAGCTGCCGGTAGGTGTCGGCTCCTTCAGGGGCCGCCAGGACGTCGGCGAAGGGGGTCTGCTCGTCGCGCTCGGGGTCGGGCAGGACGCGGCGGGCGGTGGTGAGGGCGAACTCGGCCAGGTCCGGGTCGAGTTCGAGGGGGTGGCCCAGGGACTCGGACAGGTCCCAGGTGTGGGTGACCAGTTCCATCACGTAGCCGGAGAGGGCCGCGCGGCCCGGGACCTCGCCCCAGGGGACGCGTACGGGGGCCGCCATGCGGTCGTCGCTCGCCCAGGCCCTGAGGACCCGGGTGCGGACCTCGTCGTACACGGTCGTCCAGGCGTCGTCCGCCACGTCGTCCGCGAACGGGCGTACGGCGAGCCCGTCGCCGCCCTCGCCGACGACCGCGATGCGCAGGGAGCCGCCCACGATGTGGCCGAGCAGGGTGCGCACGTCGAACTCGGTGCACGGGGTCGGGCCGGTCAGCTGGTCGGGACGTACCGTCTTGATGAGGGCCGCCGCCTGCTCGGTGGCTCGGTTGTAGACGGGGCGGGGGTCCATGGCGTTCATGGTCACGGGCTCCTTCGTGAGTCGGTACGCCGAGGTTCCCCGCATAACCTGACAACTTCCGTCAACATTTGCCGGAGGCCTGAGAACGGCGTGATTCTGGTGCCGTGAAGTCCGACCGACTGCTCTCGATCCTGCTGCTCCTGCAGACCCGCGGCCGCGTCCCCGCGCACGAACTCGCCGACCGGCTGGAGGTGTCGGTGCGGACCATCTACCGGGACGTCGAGGCCCTGTCCGCCTCCGGCGTCCCGGTCTACGCCGAGCGCGGGCGGCACGGCGGCATCGCGCTGCTCGCCGGGTTCCGTACGGACGTCACCGGCCTGACCGCCGACGAGTCCCGCGCCCTGTTCATCCTCGCGGCCCAGGGCGCGCACGCCGCGCTCGGCCTGGACGCCGCGCTCGGCTCGGCGCTGCGCAAGGTGATGGCCGCGCTGCCGGCGCCGTACCGCCCGGCCGCCGAGGTGACCTCACGCCGCATCCTCGTCGACGCCACGCGCTGGAAGGGCGGTCCGCAGCCCGCGGTGGACCTGGACACCCTGCAGGACGCCGTGTTCGCCGACCGCCGGCTGCGGCTGCGCTACCGGCACAGCGGGGCGCGGGAGGCGCGGACGTACACCGTCGACCCGTACGGGCTCGTGTCGAAGGCGGGTGTCTGGTATCTCGTCGCCGACCGCCGTGGGAAACCGCAGCTCTTCCGCGCCGACCGGGTGCGGTCCGCCAACGTCCTGGACGAGGAGGTGAGGCGGCGGCCGGGTGTCGAACTCGGCGATGCCTGGGAGGTGTTGCGCCGCCAGGTGGAGGAGCGGCCAGGCGGCATCGACGTCACGGTCCGCGTCCGCCGCGTCCGCCTCGACATGTTCCTGCGGCTGAACGCCTCGCAGTTGGCCGGACTTCCCGACGGCGACGGCGAGGGTGAGTGGGTGACCGCGCGGCTCTCGTACGGCGTCGTCGCACAGGCGCGCCAGTTGCTGCAGTTCGCCGACCACGTGGAGGTCCTCTCGCCGCCCGAGGTGCGGGCGGAGCTGGCCGCGGCGGCCGCTTCTGTCACGGACCTGTACCGGGGAGCAGGCGAGGGAGGCTTCTGAAGTCGCAGGTCAGAGCGGTACCTATAGATCCTGTTTACCTGAATCACAGGCCGCGGACAGACCGCCCCCAAGGAAGCCCTAAGCGCCGTTGATTGAGTTCCCGCACTCAAGGCTCCCTCATCTTCCTTCGTCTTCCTTGGAGTTGTTCCTCATGAAGCGTGTGCGTCTCGTCCCCGCAGTGGCCCTGCTGGCGCTCTCGCCTCTGGTCCTGGCGGCCTGCGGCTCGGGCGACTCGTCGTCGTCCTCGAACAGCGGCAACTCCGGGCAGCAGCAGGCCTGTCAGGCGCCGACCGGCAACGCCTCCGGGCGTCCCAGCGGTGCCTCCTCGGGTGCTCCTACGGGCGCCCCCACAGGCAAGGCCACCGCCAGGCCGTCCGGCGCCCCCTCGGGCATGCCGAGCGGCGCGCCCAGCGCCGGCGCGGCCGCTGGCGCCGGTCAGGGCGGCCCCGGCGGAGGCGGCCAGGGCGGCGGCTGCGGCGGTCCCGGCGGTGGCGGTGCCGCGCCCAGCGGCGCCCCCACCGCACAGGCGACCAGGAACTGACCTCGGACGCCGTACGGCAACTCGGACGTCGTACGACAAGGGGCGGCACCCCGGTGAACGGGGGTGCCGCCCCTTCGCGCTGCCCGGGCTCAGGCCGGCCAGTGGTGCCGTCCGATGCTGATGAGCTTCATCTGGCGGGTCGCGACCTGTGCCACCCGCTCCCGGTCCGCCTCGGTGCCCTCCAGGGCCTCCAGGAACAGCGAGGCGGTGATCAGCATCTGGTCCACGTACAGATGGGCCAGCATGAGAAGGTCGTCGTCACTCCAGCCTTCGGACTCCGGGTCCTTGGCGAGTTCGCCCTTCACCTCCTCGGCGAACCGGGCCAGTTGGTCCCGGATGGCGTCCCGCACCGGCTGGACCCCGCCGTGTCGCTCCCGGGCGATGAAGCGGACATGGGCGGGGTACCCGTCCACGTGGCCGGCGATCAACTCGATGGCGCGCGCTATGCGTTCCTCGCTGGAGTCGGCCGTGGACACCGTCGTCCGGATCATCGGGTGCAGGCTGCCCAGCGCCTCCTCGACCAGCGCCACGCCGAGATCCGCAATGGATCGGAAGTGGCGGTAGAAGGCGGTCGGGGCGACGCCCACGGCGCGCGTGACCTCTCGCAGGCCCAGACTGCTCAGGCTCTGCTCCTCCAGCAGACCGAGCGCCGCGTCCAGGAGCGCCTGGCGGGTCTTCTGCTTCTGGGCCTGCCGGATGCCGAGAGTGTGACTCATGTCATCTAGTTAACAACTGTTCTCTGGATTTGAAAAGCCGTGAGGCGCGCTAGACTCTGTAGTCAGTGAACAAGTGTTACTACAACCGTTCACCGAAACTTAACCACAAGCGCCCTCGCCGGGCGCACGGAGGGGGATCGAATCCCATGCTGTTCCTCGTCGCCGCACTCATGCTGCTCGGCGTCGTCCTGGGCACCGTGGCCCACGCGCCGCTGACCGTCACCGCTCTCGTGGCCGTCGGCATCGCCGTCTGGCTCGGCATCTTCGCCGCCCGCGAGCGCCACAGCCGCCGCACCTCGGCCAACTGACCGCCGGGGCCACCGCCCGCCCGACCCGACTTCCGACCTTCCGTCTCCTGGAGATGAGCACGATGCAACTCACCGCCCCGGCCGCCGGCCGCACCGACACCATCACCCGCAAGCCCGCCCGCGACGCCGACGGCATGGCCGTCGCGTCCTTCATCCTCGGCCTGCTCGGCCTTCTCGTGCTGAACGTCTTCCTCGGCCCGGTCGCCATCATCCTGGCCGCCGTCGCCCTCTGGCGCGGCACCGCCCGCCGCGGTCGCGCGTACCTGGGTATGGCTCTGGGGGTGGCCGACCTGGCGGTCCTGGTGATCGCCATGCAGATGTCCAACACGGTTTCGTGGAGCCTGTAGACCCGAGGCGCACACCATGACGAACGGCAGACCTCCCCGAGGACGACGGGGCCCGGTCGCCGAGCCCAACCTTGACGTACGGCCGACGGCAGGGGCCCCGTAGAATCGGCCCCACCATGGCTTACCTCGACCACGCCGCGACCACGCCGATGCTCCCCGAGGCGGTCGAGGCGATGACCGCGCAGCTGAGCGTCACCGGCAACGCCTCCTCCCTCCACGCCTCCGGCAGGCAGGCCCGCCGTACCGTCGAGGAGGCCCGCGAGACCCTCGCGGAAGCGCTCGGCGCCCGCCCCAGCGAGGTCGTTCTCACCTCCGGCGGCACCGAGGCCGACAACCTCGCCGTGAAGGGCCTGTACTGGTCCCGCCGCGACGCCGACCCGGCCCGCACCCGCGTCCTCGCCAGCCCCGTCGAGCACCACGCCGTCCTCGACGCCGTCCACTGGCTCGGTGAACACGAGGGCGCCACCGTCGAGTACCTCCCCGTCGACCCGTACGGACGGGTCCACCCCGAGGCGCTGCGCGAGGCGATCGCCCGCAACCCCGAAGACGTGGCCCTGGCCACCGTGATGTGGGCGAACAATGAGATCGGCACGGTCATGCCGGTCCGTGAACTCGCCGAGGTGGCGGGGGAGTCCGGCATCCCGCTGCACGCCGACGCGGTCCAGGCCTTCGGACAGGTCCCGGTCGACTTCGCGGCCTCCGGCCTCGCCGCGATGACGGTCTCCGGCCACAAGATCGGCGGCCCGTACGGCATCGGTGCCCTGGTCCTCGGCCGCGAGTACACCCCGGTACCGGTCCTGCACGGCGGCGGCCAGGAGCGCCACGTCCGCTCCGGCACCCTCGACGTCCCCGCCGTCGCCTCCTTCGCGGTGGCCGGACGCCTCGCCGCCGAGCAGCGTGAGTGGTTCGAGCGGGAGATCGGCGCCCTGCGCGACAGCCTCGTCGAGGCGGTCCGTGCGGCCGTACCGGACGCGATCCTGGGCGGCGACCCGGTGGACCGCCTCCCGGCCAACGCCCACTTCACCTTCCTCGGCTGCGAGGGCGACTCCCTGCTGCTGCTCCTCGACGCCCAGGGCATCGAGTGCTCCACCGGCTCCGCCTGCACCGCGGGCGTCGCCCAGCCCAGCCACGTCCTGCTGGCCACCGGCACCGACCCCGACCTGGCCCGCGGCACCCTGCGCTTCTCCCTCGGCCACACCTCCACGGAGGCCGACGTAGAGGCACTGGCGAAGGCGATCGGCCCGGCGGTCGAGCGAGCTCGAGCCGCCGGGCTCACCTGAAAAGCGCCGCTAGCTCTCCGTCACCATGAGGGACGCCATCATGCCCTCGTCCTCGTGCTGCAGCAGATGGCAGTGGAGCATGTACATGTAGGTGTCGTCGGAGAAGTCCGTGAACTCCATGGCGATCTTGATGGTTCCGCCGCCGACCACCTCGTAGGTGTCGAACCAGCCGAGGTCGACTCCGGTCGGATCCGCGCCGTTGACGGAGATCAACTGGTACGGCACGTCGTGCAGATGGAACGAGTGTTCCAGCTGGGTGTTGTTCTTGATCGTCCAGATCTCCTTGGACCCCAGCGTGGTGCTGATCATGGCCATGGAGGACATGCTCGTGCCGACCGAGCCGTCGATCGTCATCGATGTGCCACTCTGGCCGAGCGTGATGGTCCGCGCGGTGAAGTCGCTGGTGTCGTACCGGTCGATCGTGTTGAGCGAGCTCGGCAGGCTGTCCGGGGTGTCGGTGCCGGACGCGGTGATGGCGAGCACGTCGTAGGTGCCGCTGCCGCCGCGCACCCAGCCGGTGGTGACGACGGCCTGGAGCGTCACGGCGTCCGACAGGTCCAGCACGAACTCGGCGCGGGCGCCCGCCACCAGCCGGATGCTGGTCACCTCGGTGGCCGCGGTGAGGTAGCCCTGGTCGGTGGCGATCTGGTCGAGGTTGCCGCCGTCACTGCGCTGGATGGTGATGATGTCCGACGGCGAGGCGTTGAGCACGCGGAACCGGGTGCGGGTCCTGGTGGCCGTGAAGGTGAGCGTGGTGTCGTCGACGTTGGTGCCGTTCAGCAGGAGCGGGAAGCTCAGCCCGCTGCTGAGATAGCCGGACAGATTGTACTTGAGGTCGCCGGAGCTGTCGGCGGCGAGGCTCTGGAAGATCAGCGGGATGTCGTCGGTGCCGTAGGTGCTGGGGAGGTCCGAGGACGCGGTGGAGTCGTCCTCGACGATGATCATGCCGGCCAGTCCGTGCACGGCCTGCTTGGCCGTGGTGCCCAGGGCGTGCGGGTGGTACCAGAGCGTCTTGGCGTCGTCCTTGACCGTGAACGTCGGGGACCAGGTGGTTCCGTCGGAGAAGGCGACCTGCGGGCCGCCGTCCATCTTCGCGGGGACGTGGGCGCCGTGGAAGTGGACGGTGGTGTCCTCACCCAGGCTGTTGGTGATGTTGAGCAGGACGGTGTCGCCGCTGGTCCACTTCATGGTCGGGCCGAGGAACGACTGGTTGTAGCCCATCGTGTCGCTGGTGACCCCGGAGAGCACCTCCGCGGTGCCGGTCTTCGCCTCCAGGGTGAAGGTGGTGGTGCTGCCGGACGTGGTGCCCTCCAGCAGGTCCGGGACGGTCAGGGTGGCGGTGTTGGTCGCGGCGCTCGCCTTGTTCCTGCCCGCCTCGGTCAGCAGGGAGAAGGCGCCCCCGGCTCCCGCGACGACCCCGAGGCCGACTCCGGCCATGCCGCCGAGGAACCTGCGGCGGTGCATGCCTTTGCCCTTGCGGGGGTTCTCGCCGTGTCCGCCCGTGCCCGAGCCGGGCTCTGTGGTGTGAGTCATGGGCGGGATCGTTGAACCGAGGACTGTGCGAGGACTGGGGTGAAGTTAGGAAGAAGCCCCGTCGGCTGTGAGGGCGCCCTGAGCGTCCGCCCCGCCCAACTGCCCTGAAAAGTAGCCAAGTTGAGGAAGGCCAGATCGCGCAGTGTGTGAGGGACGCAACGGACACCTCGTCCCGGCGGAAGGCTTTACGACTTCGTTGTCTTCGCAGACCGCACGAGCCCCATGTACCGGTCCCAGTCCCAGTACGGCCCCGGATCGGTGTGGTCCGTCCCCGGCACCTCCACGTGCCCGATGACGTGCTCCCGGTCGACGGGTATGCCGTAGCGCCCGCAGATCCCCGCGGTCAGGCGCGCCGAGGATGCGTACATCGCGTCCGTGAAGGACGATCTGCGCTCCACGAAGCCCTCGTGCTCGATGCCGACACCGCGTTCGTTGTACTCCCGGTTGCCCGCCTGGAACGCCACGTCCAGCTCGCGGATCATCTGGGTGACGTGCCCGTCCCTGCGGACTATGTAGTGGGCCGCGGCCTGGTGGTCCGGATCCTGGAAGGCCTTGACCGCGCTCGCGAAGCCGCCCTGGGTGACATGGATGATCACCCGGTCTATCGCGTAGTCGTCCGGCCGGTCGGCCCGCCGGTAGTTCGCCGACGAGGCCGCGACCCACTGCGCACCCCGGAAGTCGACCGCACCCGGGGTGCGCGGTTTCTCCACCCCCGGCAGCCGCCACCACAGATGCGACAGCTCGTCGCGCGCCAGCACCGCCGTGCCGACGGCGGCCGCCGCCCCGCCCACCAGCAGCGCACGGCGCCCGATCCGCCGGTCCGAGTCACTCCTCCTCGCCCCCATGTGATCACCAACGGATACTCGTGGGCTCCGGTTCCCGCGCCCCCGTACTCTTGAAGGGCTATGACTGACACCTCGCAGCGCCCCCGCCCCCTTCGCGTACTCGCCGCCATGTCCGGCGGAGTGGACTCCGCCGTCGCCGCCGCCCGCGCCGCCGAAGCCGGCCATGACGTGACCGGCGTCCACCTCGCGCTCTCCGCGAACCCCCAGTCGTTCCGCACGGGCGCACGTGGCTGTTGCACCATCGAGGACTCCCGCGACGCCCGCCGCGCCGCCGACGTCATCGGCATCCCGTTCTACGTCTGGGACCTCGCCGACCGCTTCCGTGAGGACGTGGTCGAGGACTTCGTCGCCGAGTACGAGGCCGGCCGCACCCCGAACCCCTGCCTGCGCTGCAACGAGAAGATCAAGTTCGCGGCCCTGCTGGACAAGGCCCTCGCGCTCGGCTTCGACGCCGTCTGCACCGGCCACTACGCCCAGGTGATCGTGAACGAGGACGGCACCCGCGAGCTCCACCGCGCCTCCGACATGGCCAAGGACCAGTCGTACGTCCTGGGCGTCCTGGACGAGAAGCAGCTGGCGCACGCGCTCTTCCCGCTCGGCGACACGGTGACGACCAAGGACGAGATCCGCGCCGAGGCCGAGCGCCGGGGCCTCGCGGTCGCCAAGAAGCCCGACTCGCACGACATCTGCTTCATCGCCGACGGCGACACCCAGGGGTTCCTGGCGAACCGCCTGGGCAGGGCCGAGGGCGACATCGTCGACGAGTCCGGCGCCAAGCTGGGCACCCACGAGGGCGCGTACGGCTTCACCATCGGCCAGCGCAAGGGCCTGCGCATCGGCACCCCCGCACCCGACGGCAAGCCGCGCTACGTCCTGGACATCTCGCCGGTGAACAACACGGTGACGGTCGGCCCGGCCGACGCCCTGGACGTGACCTCCCTGACCGCGATCAAGCCCCGCTGGTGCGGCACCGCCCCCTCCGGCGCGGGCAGCTACACGGCCCAGCTGCGCGCCCACGGCGGCGAGACCGAGGCCACCGCCGAACTGGTCGACGGCGCCCTGGAGGTCTCCTTCACCGAGCCGGTCCGCGGCGTCGCCCCCGGCCAGGCGATCGTGCTGTACGACGGCACGCGCGTGGTGGGCTCGGCGACGATCGCGACGACCACGCGCGCGAGGACGACGACTTCGGTCGCCTGACGGATCCCCTGCCGCCGTCGTGCAGGGGGCGCGCCGTGATCATCTGTTCAGAGGAACTCCGCCAGCACCGGCGCGAGGACGTTCGGATCCACCATGTGGGTCTGGCCCTCCAGGACCCGATACGTCCCCTGGGGTGCCGTTTCGGCCACGGCCCGGGCGGCCTCGCGCATCCAGGCAGGGCTCGCGCTGCCCGCGAGGGACAGCACAGGCACATCGATCCCGGCCAGCCGGTCCCGCGGCACCAGGCCGTCTCCCATCACGGCGTTGTCGTACGCCAGGCTCGGCGCGATCGCCTCCATGCCGGGCCACATGGGGGAGTTGCGGGCACCCTGGATCATCTCCTCGGCCAGCCCGGTGAGCCTGAGGAAATGCTCGACGGCGTCCCCGCGCCGGCCGTTCGCGAGCGCCTCGTCGAGCCGCTCGGTGTACTCGGCGCGTTCCTTCGCGCCGCCTGCGTAGACGGCGAACGGCACCTCGTACACGGCGACCCGCCGGACCGGCAGCCCGCTCGCGGCCGCCTCCAGGACGAGCGCGCCGCCCGACGAGATGCCGTACAGCGAGGCCTCGCCGCCCACCGCCTCGATCAGCGTGGCGAGGTCCTCGACCTCGCGGGCCACCGCGTACGGCTGGGTGTCGCCGCTCTCGCCGCGGCCCCGGCGGTCGTAGGAGACGACGCTGAAACGGCCGGCGAGCGGCCCGGCGAGGGGCGCCACGGTGGCGCCCGTGGACATCGCTCCACTGACGAGGATGACCGTGGGCCCCTGCCCGGTGCGTTGATAGGCGAGGGAGGTGCCGTCGTGCGAAATGGTCTTCTTGTCCATGCCTGTGGAGACTGCCCCAAGGCAGGGAAATAATCGCTCTTACGCGCTGAAGACCTCGCTCACGACACCTCGACTTCGTAGAAGCAGAGGTGGTCCTTGATCTCGGCGACCTCGGGCTTGGGCTCGGGATAGGACCACACGAGGTCCGCCGCGTCCGGCAGCGACCAGTAGCTCGCGGTGCCCTTGAACGGGCAGTAGGTGTGGGTGTCGGAGGGGGTCAGCAGATCGAGCCGGACGTCCTCGGCGGGGAGGTAGTACCGCGGCGGACAGCCCGTCTCCCGCAGCACGAGGGGCCGTTCGCTCTCCGCCAGGACCTGCCCGCCGTACACCACGCGCACGTGCCGGTCGCTTTGCTCGATGGTGATCTTGTGTCCTTCGGCCATACCGGGAAAGCGTTCGCGGAGGCCTCTTTCTTCCCACGTACGGTGAGGGCATGCGAATCTGCGTCTTCCTCTCCGCCGCCGACCTCGACGACCGCTACACGCGCCCCGCGCGCGAGTTCGCGGAACTGCTGGGCAAGGGCGGACACACGCTCGTCTGGGGCGGTTCGGACGTCGGCCTGACGAAGGTGGTCGCCGACGGCGTGCAGGAGGCGGGAGGGCGGCTCTGCGGGGTCTCCGTGGGCTTCCTGGCGGCCAAGGCGCGACCGGGCTCGGACGAGATGGTGATCGCCCGTGACCTCGCCGAGCGCAAGAAGCTGCTCCTGGAGAAGGCCGACGCGGTGGTGATCATGGTCGGCGGCACCGGGACCCTCGACGAAGCCACCGAGATCCTGGAACTGAAGAAGCACGGCCACACCGACAAGCCGGTGGTCCTGCTCAACACCGCGGGCTTCTACGACGGCCTCAAGGAGCAGTTCCGGCGCATGGAGGACGAGGGGTTCCTGCCCAGGCCCCTCACCGACCTGGTGTTCTTCGCGCAGGAGCCGGTGGGTGCGCTGGCCTACCTGGAGGAGAGCCAGGGCGTCGAGTGAGGTGCGCATGACGCGAGCGGGGAGCCGGGGCGGGGCGTCGAGCGGACTCCGGCGGGTGCGAGCATGACAGGCATGGCTACACATGTGATCACCGGAGCGGGCTCCGGCATCGGCGCGGCCGTCGCCCGCCGCCTCCACGCGCGCGGGGACGAACTCGTCCTGCACGCGCGCGACGCGGGCCGCGCGAAGGAACTGGCGGTGGAGTTTCCCGGCGCGAGGACGCTGGTCGGCGACCTGGCCGACCCGGACAGGCTGTCCTGGGCCTTCTCGCACCAGACGCTGCCGGACCGCGTCGACTCCCTCCTTCACATCGCAGGCGTCGTCGACCTGGGCCCGGTCGGCGAGCTCACCCCGAAGTCATGGCGCCACCAGCTCAACGTCAACCTGATCGCCCCGGCCGAGCTGACCCGTCACTTCCTGCCCCAACTCCGCGCCGTCCGCGGCCATGTGGTCTTCGTCAACTCGGGAGCGGGGCTGAACGCCCACGCCGACTGGTCCGCCTACGCGGCCTCGAAACACGGACTGAAGGCCCTGGCGGACTCCCTGCGCCACGAGGAGCACGGCAACGGCGTCCGTGTCACCTCGGTCTACCCCGGCCGCACGGCCAGCCCGATGCAGGCCAAGGTCCACCAGCAGGAGGGCAAAGAGTACGACGCGTCGAAGTGGATCGACCCCGAGTCGGTCGCGACGACGATCCTGATGGCGGTGGACCTGCCGCGGGACGCGGAGGTCAACGACCTGACGGTGCGCCCGGGCCGCTGACGGACGTTTTCGCCCCCGTCGCTTCCGTCCCGACCCGGGGGCCAGCCCCCGGACCCCCGCTCCTCAAACGCCGGAGGGGCTGAGTTTTCCGGCTGGGTTTGATCTTTTCAGCCCGTCCGGCGTTTGAGGACGAGGCCGTTCAGGCCGAAAGCGGGGGTCTGGGGGCGGCAGCCCCCAGGTACGGGACGGGTAGGGGCGGCGGGGGCGAAACCATAGGCTTCTCGTGTGAACGCAGACCTTTCCTTCGGGCCGGCCACCGGCATCGGCTCGATGCCCGGCGGCGACGCCCGCGAAGCGGCCAGAACCGTCACCGGGACCTTCGAGGACTTCCCCTTCCTGCCCGAGCTTCCGGCCCGCGGCCCTGGGGCCGACATGATCGGCAGAACCGCAGGCATGCTCGTGGAGCTGTACGCGCGCGTGGAGCCCAGCGGCTGGCGCATCGGCGACCGCCCCGGCCGTGACACCAGGCGCGCACGCTCCTGGCTCGGCGAAGACCTCGACGCACTGGAGGAGTTCACGCAGGGCTACGAGGGCCCGCTGAAGGTACAGGCGGTCGGCCCCTGGACCCTCGCCGCCGCCCTGGAGCTGAGGAACGGTGAGGCGGTCCTCTCCGACCCCGGTGCCTGCCGCGACCTGGCCGCCTCGCTCACCGAGGGCCTGAGGCTGCACCTCACCGAGATCGCCCGCCGCATCCCCGGCGCCCACCTCGTCCTCCAGCTCGACGAACCCTCCCTCACCGCCGTACTCCGCGGCCAGGTGAAGTCCGCCAGCGGCTACCGCACCCACCGCGCCGTCGACCGCCAGCTCGTCGAGGCCACCCTCCGCGACGTCGTCGGGGTTCACGGCGACGGCCCGACCGTGGTCCACTCCTGCGCACCGGACGTCCCGTTCGCCCTGCTGCGAAGGGCGGGCGCGGCGGCGGTCTCCTTCGACTTCGCACTCCTCACCGAGCGTGACGAGGACACGATCGGAGAGGCGGTGGAGGCGGGTACCCGGCTCTTCGCAGGTGTCGTGCCGGGCACGGACGGCCCATTGTCAGACCCTGCCGGTAGCGTCATGGGTGTCAGGACGCTGTGGCGCAGGCTGGGGCTGCAACCGGGTCTTCTCGCGGAGGCGGTCACGGTCACGCCGTCGTGCGGACTCGCGGGGGCCTCCCCGGACTACGCACGCAAGGCCCTCGCCCACTGCGTCAGGGCGGCGAGATCCCTCGCGGACAACCCAGAGTAACGGGAGGACAACACGGTGGCCGGCGACAAGCAAGCGGAGACGACGGTGCCCGCCGAGGCGCGGGAGAAGCACGCGAAGCTCGCTGAGCAGATCGAGGAGCACCGCTTCCGGTACTACGTGAAGGACGCTCCGGTCATCAGCGACGCGGAGTTCGACAAGCTCCTGCGCTCCCTGGAGGCGCTGGAGGAGGAACATTCCGAGCTGCGCACGCCCGACTCGCCGACCCAGAAGGTAGCGGGGGCGTACGAGACGGAGTTCACCTCCGTCGAGCACCGCTCCCGCATGCTCTCCCTGGACAACGCCTTCAGTGACGAGGAGCTGGCCGCCTGGGCCGAGCGCGTCGCCAAGGACGTCGGCGGGCCCGGCTACCACCTCCTGTGCGAGCTCAAGGTCGACGGCCTCGCCGTCAACCTCACCTACGAGCGCGGCCGCCTCACGCGCGCGGCGACACGCGGCGACGGCCGCACGGGCGAGGACATCACTCCCAATGTCCGTACGATCGCGGAGATTCCGGACAGGCTGACCGGTGACCGCGTCCCCGACCTCGTGGAGATCCGCGGCGAGGTCTACTTCCCGATGGAGAAGTTCGAGGAGCTCAACGCCCGCCTGGTGGAGGCCGGCGACAAACCCTTCGCCAACCCGCGCAACGCGGCGGCCGGTTCACTGCGCCAGAAGGACCCCCGCGTCACCGCCACCCGCCCGCTCCACATGGTCGTCCACGGCATCGGCGCCCTGGAGGGCTTCGAGGGCCTCACCCGCCTCTCCCAGGCCTACGAGCTCCTCAAGACCTGGGGCCTGCCCACCTCCCGGCACAACAAGGTGGTCGACGACCTCGACGGAGTACGGGAGTTCATCGCGTACTACGGGGAGAACCGGCACTCCGTGGAGCACGAGATCGACGGAGTCGTCGTCAAGCTGGACGAGATCCCGCTCCAGGGACGGCTCGGTTCCACCTCCCGCGCGCCGCGCTGGGCGATCGCGTACAAGTACGCGCCGGAGGAGGTCAACACCAAGCTCATCAACATCCGTGTGGGGGTGGGCCGCACGGGCCGGGTCACTCCGTACGCCCAGGTCGAGCCGGTCACCGTGGCCGGCTCCGAGGTCGAGTTCGCCACCCTGCACAACCAGGACGTCGTCAAGCTGAAGGGCGTCCTCATCGGCGACACGGTGGTGCTGCGCAAGGCCGGTGACGTCATCCCGGAGATCCTCGGCCCGGTCGTCGACCTGCGCGACGGCAGCGAGCGCGAGTTCGTGATGCCGGCCGAGTGCCCCGAGTGCGGTACGGCACTGAGGCCGATGAAGGAGGGCGACGTCGACCTGCGCTGCCCCAACGCCCGCACCTGCCCGGCCCAGTTGCGCGAGCGGCTGTTCTATCTGGCGGGCCGCAAGGCGCTGGACATCGAGCACTTCGGCTATGTCGCCGCGGCCGCCCTCACCAAGCCGCTGGAGCCCGAGGACCCGCCGCTCGTGGACGAGGGCGACCTCTTCGACCTCACCATCGAGCAGCTGCTGCCCATCAAGGCGTACGTCCTCGACCAGGACAGCGGCCTGCCCAAGCGCGACCCGAAGACCGGCGAGGAGAAGGTCGCCACGGTCTTCGCCAACCAGCAGGGCGAGCCGAAGAAGAACGCCGTTGCCATGCTGGAGAACATCGCCGCGGCCAAGGAGCGCCCGCTCGCGCGCATCCTCACCGGTCTGTCGATCCGTCATGTCGGCCCGGTCGCCGCCGAGGCGCTGGCCCGCGAGTTCCGGTCGGTGGAGCGCATCGAGCACGCCACCGAGGAGGAGCTGGCGAACACGGACGGCGTCGGCGGAATCATCGCTGCGTCCCTCAAGGAATGGTTCGCCGAGGAGTGGCACCAGGAGATCCTCCGCAAGTGGCGGGCCGCGGGCGTCCGCATGGAGGAGGAGAGTTCGGGTGAGGACGAGGGCCCGCGCCCGCTGGAAGGGCTGACCGTCGTGGTCACCGGCACCCTCGAACACTTCACCCGCGACGGAGCGAAGGAGGCGCTGCAGAGCCGCGGAGCGAAAGTAACCGGTTCCGTTTCGAAGAAGACATCCTTCGTTGTCGTAGGTGACAATCCCGGGTCGAAATATGACAAGGCGATGCAGGTCAAAGTGCCTGTCCTGAACGAAGAGGGCTTCAACGTCCTGCTGGAACAGGGACCGGACGCGGCGGCCGAAGTTGCGCTTCCCACAGCGGAATAGCGGTTGAAGGCCACCCGATCGGCGCATACCAGATGCATACGGGTGGCCGGGGTGCATTCGGGCAACCGTCTACGACCGCTGCCCGTGGAAGCCTTCTGCGGCCTACTGTTGAGGTGTGCACCTGCCGTGCCCAGCTGCGGTTGGGGCAATCCCTTGCTCCTGACGAGCAGGGGGAAGGGTTTTCCAACGCGGTGCCGTTGACGGATGTCGGGCAACGGGCCGTGTGGCGTGGGCACCGCCGGCTGTGAGAGGGACGGGAATGGAACCGACCGAGAGCGCCGCCCCTGATTCACGGCTGCGCCTGCGCCGGGTCACCGGCGTGTGGCGGGCGAGCCGGTGGGCCGGGCGGCCTTCGGGGCGTCCGGGCGCGGAGGGGCGCGCCACCGGACAGTACACCGTGACGGACGGGCGCGCCCCGCACCTCACGGCCGACCACCCTCCCGGACTGCCGGATCCCGAACACGACCGGCACCTGTCCTGGCCCGCGCTGCCCGCGGCGGTCGTCGCGGCGGCGGCCTTCGTCCTCGGCGCCGGCTTCTACCGGGGTTTCACGGGGACCCACGCGCTCTTCCCGGCCGGCACGGTCGGCTGGTCCTTCGCCGTGCTGACCGGCATCATCGTCGGCCACCTGGTCATGCTCGGCCGCTCCCGCTGGTGGGGCGGCACCGGCTCCGGCGCCGCCCTCACCCTCGCCGTCCTGATGCTGTACGGCTGGGTGCCCGCCGGAATGGTCAGCCTCACCGTGGTCGTGCTGGTCGGCATAGCCCGGCGCAACCGCTGGCGCCAGGGCGTGCTGCACGGTTCGGTGGACATCCTCGGCATTGGAGCCGGAGCCCTGGTGCTGGGCGCCTTCGGCCGCGTGCCGTCCGTGGAGAAACCCTGGAACCCCGACAGCTGGACCCTCTACACCGCGCCCGAGGTGATGCTGGTCGCCGTCGGGTACCTCCTGGTCACCCGCACCCTCCTTTGGTATCTGCACGCACCGCGCCACGGCGGCCTGCCCACCGTCGCCCGCACCGCACTGGCCAGACAGGGACTCGTCGCGGTCGCGCTGCTCGGCATCGCCCCGCTGGTCTGCGTGGTCGCCGTAGCCCAGCCGGTGCTGCTGCCGCTGTTCGCCATCCCGCTGATCGCCCTCGACTCCACCCTGTGGATAGCCCGCGCCCGGGCCGAGGAGCAGCTGCGCGACCCGCTGACCGGGCTGCCCAACCGGCAGTGGCTGCTGGAGCGCATCTGGACCGCGCTGGACGACGCCGAACGCATCGGCGCCCGCGCCGCCCTGATGCTGATCGACCTGGACCGTTTCCGCTCGGTCAATGACACGCTGGGGCATCTCGCCGGTGACCGGCTGCTGCTGCAGATAGCCGACCGGCTGCGTCTCGCGCTCCCACGGGGAGCGGAGGCCGCGCGGCTCGGCGGCGACGAGTTCGCCGTTTTACTGCCGGTGGCCGACTCCACGACCTCCGCCACCCGGGTCGCCCGCGGCCTGGTCGCCGAGCTCAGCTCCCCGCTGGACCTCGACGGGCTCACCCTCGTCCTGGAGGCCAGCGCGGGTGTCGCCGTCTTCCCGGACCACGCGCTGGATGCCGAGGGGCTGCTGCGGCGGGCGGACGTGGCGATGTACCAGGCGAAGCGGGACCGTACGGGCGTCGAGGTGTACGAGTCCAAGCGGGATTCGAACACACCGGACCGGCTGGGCCTGCTGGGCGATCTGCGCCGGGCGCTGGACGCGCGGGAGGTGCAGCTGCACTACCAGCCCAAGGTCCGCTTCGACGGACAGGTCGCCGGCCTGGAGGCCCTGGTCCGGTGGGTGCATCCCGAGCGCGGGAAGGTGCCGCCGGACGAGTTCATAGCGATCGCCGAGTCCTCGGGGCTGATGCCCCATCTCACGGAGTACGTACTGGACACGGCGCTGGCGCAGGTGGCCCGGTGGCGGGCCCAAGGACTCTATGTGCCGGTCGCGGTCAACGTCTCCCCGCGTGACGTCCACACCCCCGGTTTCGCGGGCTCCGTCGCCGCCCGGCTGGCCCGGCACGGGGTCCCGGCGGGAGCGCTCCAGCTGGAGATAACGGAACACGTCCTCCTGGAGGACCCGCAGCGTGCCGCCGACACGCTGGCCGGCCTGACCGGTCACGGCGTGAAGATGTCGCTGGACGACTTCGGCACCGGTTACTCGTCCCTGGTGCATCTGCGGCGGCTTCCGGTGAGCGAGCTGAAGATCGACCGCTCGTTCGTGGCCCGCCTCGCCGTCGACACGGAGGACGCGGAGATCGTCCGCTGCACGGTCGACCTCGCCCATTCCCTCGGACTGCTGGTCGTCGCGGAAGGCGTCGAGGACGACGAGACCTGGGAACGGCTGCGGGATCTCGGCTGCGACGCCGTACAGGGCTGGCTGGTCGCAGCCGCGATGCCGGCGGAGGAGACGACGGCGTGGCTGCGGGCGCGCGGCTCGCGGGGCTGGCAGCGGCCTCGCGCGGCACTGCCGGCCGTGGCGACCGACGAGTAGCCCGCCCGCGCGAGACGGCGAAGACGCGACGGCGCCCGCGAGGTTGCCCGCCGTCGGCGACGGCGGGGGGAGGAAGGGGCGGTCGCACGGCTGGTGCGGCCGACGCCCTGACGCGGCACTGCGCCACGCCCGACCAGCAGTCGGGCCGTGTGGTGTGCTCAGCCGGGCGGCCTTGGTTGCGTGGGTGGGCGGCCCGTCGGAGGCCTGCGCGGGCCGCGCCGTGTTCGATCGGCGCCGGGCCGTTTGGTGTGCCCACCCGAGCTGTGTCCGTGTGCTGGCCGGCGCGGTCGGTTGCGGGGCCGAGTCCCAGTGCGTTCGCCTCGGCTCACCCCGCCGTGAAATGACCGATCAGCAGCGCCAGTCGGTCCTCATGGGCGTTCTCCGGTAGCCGGCCGCTGCGCATCAGTGTCACCAGGCCGTGCAGGCCTGCCCAGTACGTCTCCGTCAGGAGGCCCGGGTCGTCGCCCTCGTTCGCGATCGGTTCCACGGCCTGCAGCAGTTCGCCGAACGCCGCCTTGAGGGGCTCCGGAGCCTCGGGTGTGGCGAACGGGAGGTCCACGGCGTGGGTGAACATCGCGTCGTACAGGGCCGGTCGCCGCCGTCCGAAGGCGGTGTACGCGGTTCCCACCGCCGCGAGGGCCTCCCGCACGCCCTTGGCCGCCGTACGCGCCGTACGCAACTCCTCGGCCAGATCCGCGCATCCCTGGACCGCGACCGCCGCCATGATCGCGTCCTTGCCCTTGAAGTGGCTGTAGAGGACGGGCTGGCTGTACTCGATCTCGGCGGCCAGGCGCCGTGTCGTGACCGCGTCCCAGCCCTCCGCCTCGGCCAGTTCACGGGCGGCTGTGACGATCAGCCGTTCCCGTTCCGCTCGTTCGCGCTCCCGGCGCGTCTGGATCGACATGCCAGAAATTCTAGCAGCGCTAGCCAATCTTTCGACGCTCTGCTAGCTTCGCTCTTGTGCCTAGCGTTGCTAGGAAATGCCGAAGAGGAGAGAAGACGTGACCGTCACCGCGTACACCCTGGCTGTCCTGCTCGACCTGTTCTGCCTGTTCCTCGGCTACCGGTTCCTGTTCCAGCCCGGTCCTGCCGCCGCCGGATACGGCGTCCCCGCCCGGCCGGACGGCGACGCCGGGGCCTACCTCTCGAACAAAGGGCTGAATGACGGCACCTTCGGCCTGCTGGGCCTGGCCCTTCTGGCCTTCGCCGGCGCGCGCGCCGAGGCGTGGTTCATGCTCGTCGTGGCACTCGTACCGCTCGGAGACACATTGATAGTGCTGCGTCACGGCGGCACCAAGGCCGTGGCTTTCGGGATCCACTTCGCCACCGCAGTCGTCATCCTGATCAGCGCCGGACTTCTCTTCGCGGTCTGACGGCACTACATCTGACGGCACCACATCTGGCCGCACCACATCTGGCCGCACCACATCTGGCCGCACCAAAACGGCACCACATCCGACGGCACCACAATGGGAGGAAGCGATGTCACTGTTCGTGCCGAAGTCCGACGACTCCGTGATCGTCCGCGAAGCCGAGGCCGAGGTGGTCGGGGGCACCCCCGTCGGTATCCGTCTGCTGGCCGACAGCAGTGCGACGGGAGGGGCGCTGTCCACCGTGCGCGTCACCCTGGCGGAGGGCGCCGACGGCGCGCGGCCCCACCTCCACCGCAACTCGGCCGAGATGTTCTACCTGCTCGACGGGTCCGCCGAGATCCTGTCCGGCGACGACATCGTCACCGCCGAACGCGGCGATCTCGTCATCGTCCCGCCCGACAAGCCGCACGCCTTCGCCGCAGTCCCGGGGGCCACGGCGGACATCCTCATCGTGATCACCCCGGGCGTCGAGCGCTTCGAGTACTTCCGCCACCTCCAGCGCATCCGCCTCGGCGCGGCCACCCCGGAGAGCATCCTCGAAGTGCAGGAGCGGTACGACAACCGATTCCTCAAGAGCGAGACCTGGGAGAGCCGCCGCGGCTGAGTCGGAGCAGGGCTCCGGCAAACCGTTTCACGGGCACGGGGCCCCGCCCCATAGGATTGGCCCCAAACCACACACACTCACCCCAGAGGAACGCTGCATGCCTGGCATCACGCGCGAGGAGGTCGCCCACCTCGCCCGGCTGGCGCGTCTGGAGCTGAAGCCCGAAGAGCTCGAGCACTTCGCGGGACAGCTGGACGACATCATCGGCGCGGTGGCCCGCGTCAGCGAGGTCGCCGACCAAGACGTACCGCCGACCTCGCACCCGCTCCCGCTGACGAACGTCATGCGGGCGGACGAGGTCCGTCCGTCGCTCACCCCCGAGCAGGCGCTCTCCGGCGCCCCGGCCCAGGAGCAGCAGCGTTTCAAGGTGCCGCAGATCCTGGGGGAGGACTAACCGCCATGACGGACAACGTCAACATCATCAAACTGACCGCCGCCGAGACCGCCGCGAAGATCTCCGCCGGTGAGCTCACGGCCGTCCAGGTCACCGAGGCTCATCTGGCCCGTATCGAGGCCGTCGACGAGAAGGTGCACGCCTTCCTGCACGTCGACCGCGAGGGTGCGCTGGCCCAGGCCCGTGCCGTCGACGAGAAGCGGGAGCGGGGCGAGAAGCTCGGCCCGCTCGCCGGCGTCCCTCTCGCGCTCAAGGACATCTTCACCACCGAGGGCATCCCGACGACCGTCGGTTCGAAGATCCTCGAGGGCTGGATTCCGCCGTACGACGCCACCCTCACCAAGAGGCTCAAGGCCGCCGACGTCGTCATCCTCGGCAAGACCAACATGGACGAGTTCGCCATGGGGTCGTCGACGGAGAACAGCGCCTTCGGGCCGACCGGCAACCCGTGGGACCTCACCCGCATCCCCGGCGGCTCCGGCGGTGGCTCGTCCGCCGCGCTCGCCTCCTTCCAGGCCGCCCTCGCCATCGGCACCGACACCGGCGGCTCCATCCGCCAGCCGGCCGCCGTCACCGGCACCGTGGGCGTGAAGCCGACGTACGGGGCGGTCTCCCGCTACGGCATGGTCGCGTTCTCCTCCTCCCTCGACCAGGGCGGGCCCTGCGCCCGTACGGTCCTGGACGCGGCGCTCCTGCACGAGGTCATCGCCGGCCACGACCCGCTGGACTCCACCTCCATCGACGCGCCCGTCCCGCCGGTCGTCGAGGCCGCGCGCAACGGCAGCGTCGAGGGCATGCGCGTCGGTGTCGTCAAGCAGTTCCGCGGCGAGGGCTACCAGGCCGGCGTCATCCAGCGGTTCGACGAGTCCGTCGCGCTGCTGAAGGAACTGGGTGCCGAGATCGTCGAACTGGACTGTCCGAGCTTCGACCTCGCGCTGTCGGCGTACTACCTGATCGCGCCCTCCGAGTGCTCCTCCAACCTCGCCCGCTTCGACGGCCTGCGCTACGGCCTGCGTACCGGCGACGACGGCTCGCACTCCGCCGAGGAGGTCACCTCGATCACCCGCGAGGCGGGCTTCGGCCCCGAGGTGAAGCGCCGCATCATGCTCGGCACGTACGCGCTGAGCTCCGGCTACTACGACGCCTACTACGGCTCCGCCCAGAAGGTCCGCACGCTCATCACGCGCGACTTCGAGAAGGCCTTCGAGCAGGTCGACGTCATCGTCTCGCCGACGACCCCGACCACCGCCTTCCCGATCGGCGAGCGCGCCGACGACCCGATGGCGATGTACCTGGCCGACCTCTGCACCATCCCCACGAACCTCGCGGGCAACGCGGCCATGTCGCTGCCCTGCGGTCTCGCCCCGGAGGACAACCTCCCGGTCGGTCTGCAGATCATCGCCCCGGCCCTGAAGGACGACCGGCTGTACAAGGTGGGCGCTGCCGTCGAGGCCGCCTTCGTGGAAAAGTGGGGCCACCCGCTCCTGGAGGAGGCACCGTCGCTGTGAGCAAGCTGTCCAAGGCGAAGGACTTCAAGAAGTCCAAGTCCGGTACGTACCTGTCCATCGCCACCACGGCGTTCGGCGCCATCGGTGTCGCCAAGCGGCTCAAGAAGGCCCGTGCCGAGAACGACACGCTGGTCCTGATCGACGCCACCGTGTCCGCCGTCGCCGTCGTCACCGGCCTCGCCATCCTGTACCGCGAGCTGAAGCGGCTGGGCGACGACGACGTCCTGCTGGGCTGAGAGGGAAGTTTCACCGTGACCACCACGACCGACCTGGAGTCGTACGAGGACGCGCTGGCGTCGTACGACCCCGTCATGGGCCTAGAGGTCCATGTCGAACTCGGCACCAAGACCAAGATGTTCTGCGGCTGTTCGACCGAACTCGGTCAGGACGCCAACACGCAGACCTGCCCCACCTGCCTCGGCCTGCCCGGCGCGCTCCCGGTCGTCAACGCGATCGGCATCGAGTCGGCGATCAAGATCGGTCTCGCGCTGAACTGCGAGATCGCCGAGTGGTGCCGCTTCGCCCGGAAGAACTACTTCTATCCGGACATGCCGAAGAACTTCCAGACCTCCCAGTACGACGAGCCGATCGCCTTCAACGGCTACCTCGACGTACAGCTGGAGGACGGCGAGACCTTCCGTGTGGAGATCGAGCGCGCCCACATGGAGGAGGACACCGGCAAGTCGACCCACGTGGGCGGCGCGACAGGCCGTATCCACGGCGCCTCGCACTCGCTGCTCGACTACAACCGCGCCGGCATCCCGCTCATCGAGATCGTCACCAAGCCGATCGAGGGCGCGGGGGCGCGCGCTCCCGAGGTCGCGCGGGCGTACGTCCGTGAGCTGCGCGAGGTCATCAGGGCGCTCGGCGTCTCCGAGGCCCGTATGGAGATGGGCCAGATGCGCTGCGACGTGAACCTGTCGCTGCGCCCGAACGGCACCGAGAAGTTCGGCACCCGCTCCGAGACGAAGAACGTCAACTCGCTGCGGTCCGTGGAGCGCGCGGCCCGTTTCGAGATCCAGCGGCACGCGGCCGTGTTGAACAGCGGCGGCACGATCATCCAGGAGACCCGCCACTTCCACGAGGACACCGGGTCGACGACCTCGGGCCGAGTGAAGGAAGAGGCCGAGGACTACCGGTACTTCCCCGAGCCGGACCTGGTGCCGGTGGCCCCCTCGCGCGAGTGGGTCGAGGAGATCCGGGCGGCGCTCCCCGAGATGCCGCTGGCCCGCCGTACCCGGCTGCTCGCCGACTGGGGCATCTCCGCCACCGACATGCAGGCGATCCTCAACGCCGGTGCGCTGGACCCGATCGTCGCCACGATCGACGCCGGCGCCGACGCGGCCTCCGCCCGCAAGTGGTGGATGGGTGAACTGGCGCGCAGCGCCAACGAGTCGGGCACCTCGCTCGACGAGCTGGCGATCACGCCGGAGCAGGTCGCCCGGGTCACCGCGCTGGTCAACTCCGGTGACCTGAACGACAAGCTGGCCCGCCAGGTCATCGAAGGCGTTCTCGCGGGCGAAGGCACCCCGGACGAGGTCGTCGACAAGCGCGGTCTGAAGGTCGTCTCCGACGACTCGGCGCTGGGTACGGCGGTCGACGAGGCCATCGCCGGCAACCCGGGCATCGCCGACAAGATCCGCGGCGGCAAGGTGGCCGCGGCCGGCGCCCTGGTCGGTGCGGTCATGAAGGCGACCCGCGGTCAGGCAGACGCGGCCCGCGTCAAGGAGCTGATCCTCCAGAAGCTGGGCGTCAGCGAGGGCTGAGCACGCGACTCGGGGGCTGCGCCGGCGTACCGGCGCAGCCCCCGAGTCATGTCAACTCACAGTCGGCGTCCCACGATCCGCGCGAAACCGAGCAGATGCCCGACGTCGGCGTGCATGAGGTCCACCGACCAGCGCGCCATGTCCGCCATGAACTCGCTGGAGCTCTCCTCGGCGCACACCTCGCTCCACAGCAGCCAGTCGCGCCAGCCGTCCTCGAGCCAGTCGGCCGTCTCGACCTCCACGGCCTTGCTGCGGGTCCACAGGCGGCGCCACCACGCGGGGGTGTGGAACGCCCAGAAACCGGGGTCCTTCTCCCAGTACTCCTTCAGGTGCTCCGGCGGCTCGTCGCCCTCCGGTTCCTGCCGAAGTGCCGGTACGACGATCCCGATCCGTCCGCCCGGCTTCAACAGCCGGGTCAGCGTGGGCAGATAGAGATCATTGGTGCCGAAGTACTGGTACGCGTCGACGGAGACGATCGCGTCGAAGGTGCCCTCGCCGAAGGGCAGGTCGTGCGCCTCGGTGTACACGGGCAGCACCTTGTCGCCCACGCCCGCCTCGGCGATGCGTACGGCGTTGTCGTCGGGCTTCACCCACAGGTCGGCCGCGGTGACCTGGACGTCGTACTCCTTGGCGAGGAAGACGGAGGTCATGGCGCGGCCGCAGCCCAGGTCGAGGACGCGGGCGCCGGGGCGCAGTTCCTCCAGGCCGAGTGCGGGGGCCAGCCACTCCAGCAGCCACAGGGCGTGCGGGCCCATCTGGTTCTCGACGCACCAGCGGGCGTCGTAGCGGCTGCTGCGGGGGTAGCGGGGGTGGGTGACGCGGTCAGTCAGGTCGTCGTTCGTGGTCCTGGTGCCGGACATCGGTGAACGGGCTCCTTGAGTCCTTCGTAGGGGAAAGAGATGCGTAGGAGCTCGGTCGGACCTTCAAACAATGCACCCGCTTCGGTCGTCGGCGAGGAGCCGGGAACGGTCGACGGACGGACGCTAGCAACTGCCCCGGATGCACCGCACCCGGTTTCTCGGGGGGAGGTGCATGACGTCGCGGATCCGGGCGGGGACGCGCGGCGGGCCCGTTGGACGGCGGCCGGGACCGGGGCGCTGCTGACCCTCGCGGGGCTGGCCGCGTCGGTGCTCCGGGGCACCGGCTCCGCTCCGGCGCCGGTGCCGACCGCCTGTGCCTCCGGTGCCTTCGTGTGCGCGGCGGCCGCGGCGCTGGGCTTTCGGGGGCACACCCGACGGGCGCTGTGGCTGCTGATCATCGGGGCGATGGTGATGGCGCTGGGGGACCAGTTCGACTGAGGTGACAGAGTTCCCGTTACTGTCCTGTGATCTGCCTCCCACTCGTGTGAATAAGTCCACGAACGGCATAAACGATCACTTCTCCCTGCAAGAGTGGTCTTCGCATTGCTCATGCGTTCTTTGCGGGCTGTTCATCTTGTGAACGACTGTTCCCGGTCAAAGATCCACAAATCCACCTGGGAGCACGTTCGTGGCAGCCCTTGCACGCTGGTGTGTTCGGCACCGCCTCGTCGCGGTACTGCTGTGGCTCCTCGCCTTCGGCGGGGTGAGCGCGGCCGCCGCCGTCACGGGCTCGGCGTACTCGAACGACTACGAGGCTCCCGGCACCCAGTCCGGCCGGGCCATGCAACTGCTGCAGGAGGGCTTCCCGGGGTTCGGCGGCGACAGCGACACCGTTGTCTGGCACACCACGTCCGGCACCGTCCGCGCCGCGGATGTCGAGCAGACGATGACCGAGACCCTGGACAAGATCGCCGACCTGCCCGGCATCGCCTCCGTCGCCAGTCCCTACGACGGTCAGGGCACGGGCCGGATCAGCGCCGACGGGCACACCGCGTACGCCACGGTCACCTTCGACGACCGGGCCGAGGACATCAAGAAGCCCGAGGCCGAGGCGGTGGTCCACACGGCCGAGGCGGCCCGGGCCGATGGTCTCCAGGTGGAGCTGGGCGGCAGTGCCGTCGCGCTCACCGAGTCGGCCGGCGGACACCTGGCCGAGGTGGTCGGCGTGGTCGTCGCCGCAGCCGTGCTGTTCCTCGCCTTCGGCTCGCTCGCCGCCTCGATGCTGCCCATCGCGACCGCGCTGGTGAGCGTCGGGACCGCGTACGGCGCGATCGTGCTGCTCGGGCACGCCATGACCGTCGCCGACTTCGCGCCCATGCTCGGGATGCTGATCGGGCTCGGCGTCGGCATCGACTACGCGCTGTTCATCGTGACCAGACACCGGCGCGGACTCAAACGCGGGCTGTCCGTCACCGAGGCGGTCACGGGCGCCGTGGCGACGACGGGACGCGCCGTGGTCTTCGCGGGTGCCACGGTCTGCATCGCCCTGCTGGGGATGCTGATCCTGCGGCTGAGCTTCCTCAACGGCGTCGCGATCGCCGCCTGTCTGACCGTCGTCCTGACGGTCGCGGCCTCCGTCACCCTGCTGCCCGCCCTGCTGACCTTCATCGGCCCGCGCGCCCTGAGCCGGCGTGAGCGGCGCCATCTGGAGGAGCACGGCCCCCAACCGGAGCTGCCGACCGGTTTCGCCCACCGCTGGTCGGCGTTCGTGGAACGCCACCCCAAGGTGCTCGGCATCGTCGCGCTGGTCGTCATGACCGTCCTGGCGCTGCCCACGCTCTCCCTCCACCTGGGCACCTCCGACCAGGGCAACGACCCCAAGTCGTCCACCACCAGGCAGGCGTACGACCTCCTCGGGGACGGCTTCGGGCCCGGCGTCAACGGCCCGCTCACCGTGGTGACGCGCGTCGACGGGGCCGAGGACAAACTCGCCCTCGACAACCTCGACGCCACCATCCGCACCACCGAGGGTGTCGCGTCGGTGACCCCGGTGACGTACGACACCGGCGGCGACACCGCGTACTTCACCATCGTCCCCGAGTCGGCGCCCCAGTCGCAGAAGACCAGCGACCTGGTCGACCGGCTGCGCACCGAGGTGCTGCCGCGCGCCGAGACCGGCACCTCGCTCGACCTGCACGTCGGCGGTGTGACGGCTTCGTACGACGACTTCGCGGACGTCATCGTCGGCAAGCTGCCCCTGTTCGTCGGCGTCGTCATCGGCCTCGGCTGCCTGCTCCTGCTGCTCGCCTTCCGGTCGATCGGCATCCCGGTGAAGGCCGCAGCGATGAACGTCGCAGCGGTCGCCGCAGCCTTCGGTGTCGTCGTCGCGATCTTCCAGTGGGGCTGGGGGAGCGAACTCCTGGGCCTCGGGCGGGCCGGGCCGATCGAGCCCTTCCTCCCCGTGATCATGGTGTCCGTCCTGTTCGGTCTCTCCATGGACTACCAGGTCTTCCTGGTCAGCCGGATGTACGAGGAGTGGCTGGAGACCGGCGACAACCGGCGCGCCGTTCGCGTCGGCCTCGCCGAGACCAGCCGGGTGATCAACTCCGCCGCGGTCATCATGATCTCCGTCTTCCTCGCCTTCGTCCTCAGCGGCGACCGTGTGATCGCCATGTTCGGCATCGCGCTCGCCTCCGCCGTCGCCCTGGACGCCTTCGTGCTCCGCACCCTGCTCGTACCGGCCCTCATGCACATGCTCGGCGGCGCCAACTGGTGGCTGCCCCGCTGGCTCGACCAGCGCCTGCCCCGCATCAGCATCGAACCTCCTGAGGCCCGCGCGGCTCATGAAAGGCTGGCCGCTGCGACGGACGCCGAGGTGGCGGACGTGCTGGCGAAGGGGCAGGAAGAGGATGTACGCGATACCTCTGGGTGACGATGCCGAACTTCGTCCCCTGGAGCCCTGGCACGCCGAGGAGTTCCTGGCGCACCTGGAGCGGGGGCGGGACTTCATCGGGCAGTTCATCGGGTTCGGCTCCAAGGCCGTCGACGTGCCCTCCGCGCGGGAGGTGCTCCAGCGGTACGCCGACATGCGCGCCGCCGACACCGCCTCGCACCACGGCATCTGGCTGGACGGAAGGCTCGTGGGCGGCGTGCTCACGCTCAACTTCGACGCGGAGACCGGAAACGCCGAGGTCGGCTGCTGGCTGGAGCCCGCGGCGACGGGCCGCGGGCTGATCACCCGCGCGATGCGGGTGCTCATCGACTGGGTGGTCGAGGAGCGCGGCATCCACCGCATCGAATGGGTCGCCGCCTCGGGGAACGTACCCAGCCTGAACGTCGCCCGGCGCCTCGGAATGACCCGCGATGGGGTACGACGCCAGGCGCACCCCTATGGTGGGGTGCGGCACGACCTCGAGGTGTGGTCGATCCTCGCCCCGGAGTGGCGTGAAGCACGCGCGCGTGCCGAACAGAACGATCAGTAAAGATCAGTAAGAAGAGGCCTCCGCGATCGCCGCGACGATCATTAAGAGACTTCTCAGACAGCGTCCGTACGGTGCGAGGTATGGGAACCACCAAGACTGATGACGAGGCCGGCACGACCGCGGCCACCGAAGTGAAGCCCGACGAGGAGACGGTGGACGCCACCGCGGCCGAAAAGACCCCCGAGGAGGCGACCGCCGAGGCAGACCTTGTCGAGAGCGACCGTGCGAGCGACGAGGAAGGCCCGGCCGGCGTCGGCATGGGTGCGGGCGCCGTCGTCTCCGCCGGGCTCGGCATCGTCTCGCTGACCGGCAGCTGGATCGGCACGGTGGCCGCCGCACGCCAGACGCTCGTGGGCCAGCTGGGGACCTCCCAGTCCGCGACCGTCGCCAAGCAGGTCAAGGCGGTCTACGGCGACGCCTGGCAGACCAGCGCCCTGTGGGGTGGCCTCTTTGCGCTCCTCGCGCTGGTCGTGGGTGTCGTGGTGCTCGCCCGGCCCGCCTTCGGCGCGCCCGGCAAGGCACAGCCGGTGTGGATCAAGTCGGTCGCCTGGGGCGGTGTCGCACTCGGCGTCATCGGCCTGCTCCTGGCCGTCCTCAAGTACACCGACATCCTGCTCGGGCTGCCGTCCGCCGGCTGAATCAGCGCAGGTCCTGAGGGGTCTTAGGGCGTCCGTAAGCACCTTACGGAGGTCCTGAGGCCCCTCACGCGCATCTAAGGCCCCCGGTGCGCCCGAAGATGCGGAACTCTCCCGATGTGGCGCACCCCCCTTGGAGACGAAGGTTGAGGCATCGCAGCAAGCGAAGCCCGAAAACCGCCTCTCACAAGGGACACCACATGTACGAGTACGAGATCTCCCAGTTCCGCTCCGCCGAACTGATCCGCCAGGCCGAGCACGAGCGACTGGCACGCGCGGTCGTCCGCGGCCGCCGCGCCGCCCGCCGCGAGGCCACACAGCGCTCCGCCGAGGACGAAAGCCATAGCCCACGCCTTCGCCGGCTCCGGTCCGCCCGCGCGGCGTGAGCGCGGGGCCTCTCCGGGAGGGCGGCGGCACATTTCCAGCCCGTCCGGTGTCTGAGGTCGAGGCCCGTTCAGGGCCGAAGCGGGAGTCTGGGGGCGGCGGCCCCCAGACGAAAACCGCTCCCACGCCATCGGCCCCCCATGCGATGCTCGGCGTCGTGGAGACCAGGTCCGTAAGTCCCGTGTTCGTCGGCCGAGCCGAAGAACTCGACACCCTGAACGACGCCCTCGCCCAAGCCGCCGCGGGCACCCCGCAGGCACTGTTGATCGGCGGGGAGGCCGGGGTCGGCAAGACCCGGCTGGTCGAGGAGTTCGCCACCGCGGCCTGCCGTGCGGGTGCCGTCGTCGCGCTCGGCGGCTGTGTGGAGATAGGCGCCGACGGACTGCCCTTCGCCCCCTTCTCCACCGCCCTGCGCGCCCTGCGCCGTGAACTGCCCGACCAGCTTGCCGCCGCGGCCGCCGGGCAGGAGGAGGAGCTCACCCGGCTCCTGCCCGAGCTGGGCGAAACCTCCGGAGGCCGGCATGACGAGGAAGGCATGGCCCGCCTCTTCGAACTCACCGTCCGCGTCCTGGAGCGCGTCGCCGCCGACCGGACCGTCGTCGTCGCCCTCGAAGACCTTCACTGGGCCGACGCCTCCACCCGCCACCTCCTCGCCTACCTCTTCCGCACTCTGCGCACCGGCCGCCTCGTCGTCCTCGCCACCTACCGCGCCGACGACATCCACCGCCGCCACCCGCTGCGCCCCCTGCTCGCGGAACTCGACCGGCTGCGCACCGTCCGCCGCGTCGAACTCGGCCGCTTCAACCGGGAGGAAGTGGGCCGCCAGATCGCCGGCATCCTCGCCGCGGAACCGGACCCCACCCAGGTCGACGACATCTTCGAACGCTCCGACGGCAACGCCTTCTTCGTCGAGGAACTCGCCGTCTGCGCCACCGAGGGCTGCGGAACCGGCCTCACCGACTCCCTCCGCGACCTGCTCCTGGTCCGTGTCGAGGGCCTGCCCGAGATCGCCCAGCGGGTCGCCCGGATCGTCGCCGAGGGCGGCTCCACCGTCGAGTACCGGCTGCTCGCCGCCGTCGCCCGGCTCGCCGAGGACGACCTCATCGAAGCGCTGCGGGCCGCGGTGAACGCCAACATCCTGCTCGCCACGCCCGTCGGCGACGGCTACCGCTTCCGCCACTCCCTGGTCCGCGAGGCCGTCAGCGACGACCTCCTGCCCGGCGAGCGCTCCCGCCTCAACCGCCGCTACGCCGAGGCCCTGGAGGCCGACCCGGCGCTCGTCCCCGCCGACCAGCGCGTCATGCGCCTGGCCAGCTACTGGTACCACGCCCACAGCGCGGCCAAGGCCCTCCCCGCCGTCCTGGACGCCTCCGTCGAGGCCCGCTGCCGCCACGCCTACAGCGAGCAACTGCGGCTCCTGGAACGGGCGATGGAGCTGTGGGACACCGCCCCCGAAGACGTACGGGACCAGCTGCGCCCCATCGACTACACCGAGGTCCACCCTCCCAGCGGCTGCGACCCGGCCACCACACCCCTGCGCTACCTCGACCTGATGGCCGAGGCCGCGGTCGCCGGCCGGCTGTCCGGTGAACGCGAACGCGCCCTGAAGATCACCAAGCGGGCCCTGCATCTGCTGGAGGACGAGGGCGATCCGCTGCGCGCGGCCTGGTTCTGGACGCAGCGCTCCATGCTGGTGCAGAGCCAGGCGCGTGGCGACGGCTGGAAGGAACTCGCCACCGCCCAGGAACTGGTGCGCGGCCTGCCGCCGTCGGAGGTGCACGCCGAGGTGCTGGCCGCCGTCGCCGGTTGGTCGATGCTGCGCGCACCCGGTCCGGACGCCTTCCACGCCGCCGAGCGTGCGGTGGAGTACGCGCGCATGGTGGGTGCCCAGGAAACCGAGATGAACGCCCGTCTCACGCTCGGCGGCCTGATGGTCGACGCGGGTGACGTAGAAGCGGGGCTCGCGACGATGTACGAGGTCAAGGAACGGGCGGTCGCGGACGGCATCGCCTATGTCGCCGGCCGGGCCTACATCAACCTGCCGTCGGAGCTGGACTCGGTGGGGCGTTCACGTGAAGCCGTCCCGATCCTCGAGGAGGGGGTCCTCCACACCCGGAAGTTCGGGCTGCTGAACTCCGAGGCATGGGTGTGGGCCAACCTCTCCGACGCGCTCTACGCGCTCGGCCGCTGGGACGAGGCAGCCCAGGCCGCGGAGAACACACTGCTGCGGGGGCAGAACGCCAAACCTCAGGGCACGGGAGCCATGTGCCTGGCGAAGGTCGCACTGGGCCGGGGCGACGTGGCCGAGGCGGCCCGTCAACTGGGCACCGCCCGTGGACACTTCGGCACGCACGACCCCATGCCCCAGCAGTCACTGCCGCTCTCCTGCATCGCAGTCGGCGTCGCCGCGGCGGAGGGCCGGATCCTCGACGCCCGCGCCGAACTCGCCCGAGTCCTGGCCCCCGGCTTCCCGCCCGGCACCCAGGACTACGGCTGGCCCCTGCTCCTCGCCGCCGCCACCGCCGAGGCCGACGCCCGCGCCCTGCCCGCCGCGGCACAAGGCCGCGCCGACGCCCTCGAACGACTCCGCGAGGCCGTCAAGAAAACCACCACCGACACCCCCATCTGGCTCGCCCACGAGCAGTGGGTCCGCGCCGAACTCGCCCGCGCCGAGGGCCGCGACACCACCGACACCTGGTCGGACGTGGTCACCTCCTTCGAATCGCTGGACCGCCCCTACGACCTCGCCCGCGTCCGCCACCGGCTGGCCGAGGCCCTCCTCACCTCGGGCGGTGACGACGAACGCGACCGCGCCACCGAACTGCTGCGCCTGGCCCACGCCGTGGCCGACCACCTCGGCGCCCGTCCCCTTGGCGACGCCGTCACCCTGCTCGCCCAGCGGGCCCGCCTTCCTCTGAAGCGCGTCCCGGACCAGAGGCCCGCCGACGCCGCCGAAGCCCTCGGCCTCACCGGCCGGGAACGCGACGTCCTGCGCCTGGTCGCCGCCGGTCGCACCAACCGCCAGATAGCCGAGGAGCTCTTCATCTCCCCGAAGACCGCGAGCGTGCATGTGTCGAACATTCTGGCCAAGCTCGGCGTCTCAGGAAGAGGAGAGGCGGCGGCGGTGGCCCACCGACGGGGACTCTTCCCGCCGGGGGACGGCGACCGGCTGATCGCCGGATGACGGAGCAGCTGAAGGGAAAGCGATGTTCAACGTCTTCGAGGAACTCTTCGCACCCGGCCGCAAGCACACCCGTGACGAGAAGAAGAGGCTGGAACTGACCCGCGAGGACGTCGGCGACAACGACCCCGGTCGCGGGCCGATAGACCTCGAGGCCGGGAAGGTCGTAGTGCGGCCGCCCCGGCGGGAGGACGCTGCCGAGGAGTGATTCCTCAGCCGACCTGCAGCTCCAGTATTCGGTCGTCTCCGGACTTCGGGTCTCCTCGTTCCGTCGGTGTTGCTCGTCGTCAGCCACAGCTTGTCGCCGCCGGCCGAGACCACGGTGCGCAGACGGCCGTACCTGCCCTCCAGGAAGGGCTGCGGATCGGCCGAGGCCGCCGTGCCCTTCAGCGGTATGCGCCACAGGCGCTGGCCCTTCAGGCCCGCCATCCAGATCGAGCCCCCGGCGTAGGCGACGCCACTGGGGGAGGCGTCGTCCGTGTGCCACTGGGCTATCGGGTTGTGGTACTTGGGGTCGGACGATTTTCCCTCGGCGTCCGGCCAGCCGTAGTTGTCGCCCGGCTTGATCGCGTTCAGCTCGTCCCAGGTGTCCTGGCCGAACTCCGAGGCGAACAGGCGCTGTTCGGGGTCCCAGGCCAGGCCCTGAACGTTGCGGTGGCCGTAGGTGTAGACGGGGGAGTCCGCGAACGGATTGCCGGGAGCCGGGTCGCCCTCCGGGGTCAGGCGGAGGATCTTGCCGCCCAGGGAGTTCTTGTCCTGGGCCAGCCCCCGGTTTCCGCTCTCGCCCGTGCCCGCGTACAGCATCTTGTCCGGGCCGAAGGCGATCCGGCCGCCGTTGTGGATGTAGCCCTTGGGGATGCCCTTGAAGATGGTGTCCGGCGCGCCCAGCTGTTCGCCGGCCGGCTTCTTCGCGTCGTACAGCAGGCGGACGATGCGGTTGTCCGAGGCCGAGGTGAAGTACGCGTAGATCATGTGGTCCGCGGCGTAGTCCGGGGAGAGCGCGATGCCGAGGAGGCCGCCCTCTCCGGCGGGGGACACCCCGGAAACCTTGCCCAGCTCGGTCTTCCGGCCCGTCTTCTCGTCGACCTTCGTGATCGTCCCCTTGTCCCGGGAGGAGACCAGCAGGCCGCCGCCGGGCAGCGGGGCGAGGCCCCAGGGGGTGTTCAGGCCCGTGGTGACCGTGCGCAGCACCTTGACGGAACCCTTGGCGGGCGCCGCCTGTCCGGCGGCATGCTCCGACGCGGAAGCGTTCCCGGATGCACCCCTTGGCGCCGTACTGTCGCCGCCGCCTCCGGACCCTCCCCCGGAGGAACAGCCCGCCGTCAGCAGGAGTGCGGTCGTGGCCAGCACGGCCGGCACAGCTCGTCGTAGCACGGTCTTGGTCCCTTCGGGCGGCGGTCCGGCGGCAGGTTCTACTTGTCTTACACCGCTCGCGCCTCGCAGGTTCCCGGTCCACGGGTACCGAATCCCCGACGCCCCGGACCCCTCCGCTTCCGGCCTCACGACCGCTGTCCTCAGTCCCAGGATCCCCGCGCCCGGCAGCTGCGCCACCTCGGTGAGGTCGCCGGGGACCGGTCGCAGGGTCGCGGACGCCGCGTTTTCGTGGCGCAGCGTTCCTGTTCGGTGCCGGGGACCGGGGCGAGGTGCTGCCTTTGCGCCGGTGCCCGGGCCAGGCGGTCCCGGGTGGGCGTGACTTGGTTCCGCGGTAACCGTTGTCGTCAGTCCCAGGATCCCCGTGCGCCCGGCAGCTGCGCCACCTCGGCGAGGTCCTGCGGGCTGAGCCGGAGTGCCGCGGACGCGGCGTTCTCCGTCGCCCAGCGCTCGTGCTTGGTGCCCGGGACCGGGACCACGTGCCGTCCCTGCGCCAGCACCCAGGCCAGGGCCACCTGGGCGGGCGTGACCTCGGTGCCGTGCCGGGCCGCGATCCGGCGCAGACCGGCCACGATCGGCTGGTTCGCGGCCATCATCTCCGCGGTGAAACGGGGATGGCGGGCGCGCACGTCGTCCGGTTCGAAGCCCTGGCCCGGGGTGAGCGTGCCGGTCAGGAAGCCGTTGCCGAGTGGCATCGCGGCCAGGAAGCCGACGTCGCGCGCCTCGCACCACGGCAGGAGCGATTCGAGGGCCTCCGGCGACCACACCGACAGCTCGGCCTGCACCGCGCTCACCGGAAACACCTGCTGGACGCGCCGGAGCTGCCTGATCGTCGCGTCGTGCAGCCGTCCGCCGGACCGGCGGCCGGCTCGTGCGCCGACCGCGCACAGTCCCAACGCCCGTACCTTCCCGGCCCGGACGAGGTCCGCCATCGCGCCCCACGTCTCCTCGACCGGGACCTCGGGGTCCTCGCGGTGCAGCTGGTAGAGGTCGATGACATCCGTCTGCAGGCGCCGCAGCGACGCGTCACAGGCGCGCTTCACATAGCCGGGGCGGCCGTTGGCCACGATGTGCTGCTCGCCCACCAGCAGCCCCACCTTCGTCGACACGAAAGCGTCCTGGCGGCGCTCCTTCAACGCCCGCCCCACCAGCAGCTCGTTGGTGAACGGGCCGTACATGTCGGCCGTGTCGAGGAGTGTCGAGCCCGCGTCCAGCGCGCGGTGCACCGCCCTGAGCGACGCGTCGCCACGCTGCCGCGACCCGCTGTACGCCCAGCTCATCGGCATGCACCCGAGTCCGACGGCCCCCACCGCGAGTGCCCCCGCGCCGATCGTCCTGCGCTCCACCTGCTCGTGACCCTCCCTCTCCTGGCCCCCCAACCTAACCTCTGCGCTGCCGCGGCCCTGACATAGCCTCCTGACATGACTGCTGACGTGTGGCTTTCCATCCCGCCCGACACCATCGAAGGGCTTCCCGAAGGCCCCAACTACCGTTTCTGGGACGGCGCCGACGAGTTCCCGGCCGACCCCGCGGACTGTGTCTACTACGTCGTGCCGTACATGAAGCCCACTGAGGTGGGCGTACGTCCCCTGCCCGAGTTGAGCGGCGTGCAGGTCGTGCAGACCCTGTCGGCCGGCATCGACACCCTGGAGCCGGGGCTGAAGCACCTGCGTCCCGGCGTGCGGGTGTGCAACGCGCGCGGGGTGCACGAGGCGAGCACCGCCGAACTCGCTCTCACGCTGATCCTCGCCTCGCTGCGCGGCGTCCCCGACTTCGTGCGCGCCCAGGGCAACGGGGAGTGGCTCGGCGGGTTCCGGCCCGCGCTGGCCGACAAGAACGTCCTCATCGTCGGTTACGGGGCGATCGGGTCCGCCATCGAGGACCGGCTCGTTCCGTTCGAGGTGGCGCGGGTGGCGCGCGTCGCGCGCTCTGAGCGCACCACGGCGCGCGGTCCGGTGCATCCGCTCACCGATCTGCCCACCCTGCTGCCGGAAGCGGATGTCGTCGTCCTCGTCACGCCCCTCACCGGGGCCACCCGGGGCCTGGTCGGCGCCGAATTTCTGGCGCGCATGAAGGACGGCGCACTCCTCGTGAACGTCTCCCGCGGCCCCGTGGTCGACACCAAGGCCCTGCTCGCCGAGGTGGAGAGCGGCCGTATCACCGCCGCCCTCGACGTCACCGACCCGGAGCCGCTGCCCCGCGAACACCCCCTGTGGCATGCGCCCGGCGTCCTGATCAGCCCCCATGTCGGCGGCCCCACGTCCGCGTTCCTGCCCCGTGCCAAGCGACTTCTGGTGGACCAGTTGACCCGGTTCGTGAACCGGGAGCCGCTGCGCAACGTGATCCTTACGACAGGCGCAACCGGCGTGTGACCCCGACGACTTGAGCGTCCCGTGCACGCCCCGCGCGACGGGCGCAACAGGCGCGTAATCCGTTTCCGGTACGCTCCGCAACCTTGCGGACGCGGTCCGTGCTCGCATTCCCGCTGGTCGTCACGGAGCGTAGAGGAACTATGTCCCTGAGTGACGAGACTGGTGTATCGTCCCGAGCAGGGGCTGCGCCGCGTACCGATCGGCGCCGGGGATGAACATTTCAGACTGGATGAACATTTCAGACTGTGAGGGGGGCGACGGGCGATGCACGGCCTATGGGCGAGCGATCCGACGCGACGGGGCCGCCGGAGGCGACTCTGGCGTACGGCCGCGCGCAGACGCGGTCACCACGGCAGTCACGGCTGCCGTCACAGCCACCACCACCGCAGGCACGGCCGCCGGGGACATGCGCACCCGGCGCACCTGGAGCCGCGGGACCTGGGAGCGACGCGGACCGGGTGGGCCCGGTGAGTTCGCCCCTGCCTCCCGCTCCCACCCTCGACGGAGCGCTGCGGGTACAGCCTTCGTCAGGGACGCTGCTGCCCCGTCCGCCGGCCACCGGCCGCGGACCCGGTCTGGTCCGCCAACTCGTTCTGGCCCTTGTCTGCGCGGGATACGCCGTCGGTTCCGCGTTCGGCTGGGGTTCGGACGAACTCTCGCTGATCATGGGTGACTTCGGACTGAGCGCCGCGGCGGGCACCGCCGCCGTGTCGCTGTTCCTGTACGCCCGTAGCCGCCGTGTCCGCTTTCGACCCGCCTGGCTGCTGTTCGCCCTCTCCTCGGCGATGGCCGCCCTTGGCAACGCGGTCTGGGGGTGGTACGAGGTCGTCCTGGGGGAGCAGGTGCCCACTCCCAGCTATGCCGACCTGTTCTTCCTGTGCTTCGCGCCGCCCGCGATCGTGGGGCTCCTGGTGCTCGCCAAGCGGCCGGTGACGAAGGCCGGCTGGGTGTGCCTCGCGCTCGACGCCTGGCTGATCGGCGGCTCGCTGCTCACGCTGTCCTGGAGCCTCGCGCTGGCCCAGGCGGCCAAGTTCGACGGGCCGAGCGTCGCGCACACAGCGCTCTCACTCGCGTACCCGCTGCTGGACATCGCCCTGGTCAGCATGGTGCTCGCGCTGCACTTCAGGCGCTCCGCGGTGAACCGCACGGCGGTCAACACCGCCATCGGCGCGCTGGCGCTGACGGTGATGTGCGACGCCCTGTTCACCTCGCCGCTGCTGCACAACAGCTACCACTCCGGCCAGTTGCTCGACGCGGGCTGGTTCGCCGGCTCCCTGCTCCTCGCGTACGCCCCCTGGGCCGCACCCCGGCACGGGCAGCAGTCCGAGGCCGACAGGTGCGACCTCGACGGGCACACGCGCGTGGTGCACGAACACGTGCCGGGACAGCGGGGCGGCGCGCACCAGCATCACGCCGCACCACAGGGAGGTGATCACGGCCGGTATCCGGCCGCCCGGCCCATCGCCGGCTCCCTGGCCGCCCTCACGCCCTATCTCGCCGCAGCCGTGTGCACCCTCGGAATCCTCTACACCGTCCTGAACGGCCACCGGGTCGACCGCGTGGTGCTCCTCACCGGCGGCACGGTCGTGCTCGCCCTCGTGGTGCGCCAGGGCATCATGCTGCTCGACAACATCACCCTCACCCAGGAACTGGCGCAGAAGGAGAACCACTTCCGCTCCCTGGTGCAGGGCTCCAGCGACGTCATCATGATCGCCGCACCCAACGGCATCCTCCGCTACGTCTCCCCGGCCGCCGCCGGGGTCTACGGACGGCCCGCGGAGGAACTGGTGGGAACAGAACTGGCCAATCTCATCCACCCGGAGGACCTCGGCTGCGTGGTGCACGAGGTGCGCCGCTTCCTCGCCGCCAGCCCGCTCGAGGAACCCACTACGCGCATCGAATGCCGTTTCCGGTCCGGCGGCGGGGGAAGCTGGCTCAACGTCGAGTCCACCGTCAACCGCCACCACGGCGGCCTCATCTTCAACAGCCGGGACGTGACCGAAAGAGTGCGTCTACAGGCCCAGCTGCAGCACAACGCCGAGCACGACCCGCTCACCGACCTGCCCAACCGCGCCCTGTTCACCCGGCGCGTGCAGCAGGCCCTGTCCGGCCGCCGGGCCGCCGACCGGGTGTCCCTGCGCGGGACGGCGGTCCTCTTCATCGACCTCGACGGCTTCAAGGCCGTCAACGACACGATCGGGCACCAGGCGGGGGACGAGCTCCTCGTCCAGGCCGCCCGCAGACTCCAGGACGCGGTCCGGCACGGGGACACCGCCTCCCGGCTCGGCGGCGACGAGTTCGCGGCCCTGATCGCGGGGGACGGCACCCGTGACCGCTCCGCGCGCGAACGGCACATCCTGGAGCTCGCCGACCGCCTGAGGCTCACGCTCTCGCAGCCGTACCTCATCGACGGCAACGATGTCCGGGTGGCGGCCTCCATCGGCGTCGCCTTCGCCGAACCGGGCCTCGGCGCGGGCGAACTGCTGCGCAACGCCGACCTCGCCATGTACCGCGCCAAGGGGGCCGGCAAGGGCCGCGTCGAGCTGTACGCCCCGCAGATGCAGCAGGACGTCGTACGCAAGGCGGAGCTGGCCACACGGCTGCGTGCCGCACTGCACGACGGCGAGTTCGCCCTGCTGCACCAGCCCGTGGTCTGTCTGGAGGACGGCCGGATCACGTCGGTCGAGGCCCAGGCGCGCTGGCGCTCCTCGCAGGGGGTGCTGTTCACCCCTGCCGAGTTCCTGCGGGTCGCCGAGGACAGCGACCGGACGGCCGAGCTGGGCCGCTGGATGCTGGAGGAGGCCGTGGAGCAGGCCGCCGAGCGCACCGGCACGGGGCTGACCGTGCCCGTCGCGGTCCCGATGAGTGCCCGGCGGCTGCTCGACCGGTCGATGCCGCTCGGCTCGATCGAGGCCCTGCTGACCCGGCACGGGCTGCCGTCCGGGTCCCTGGTGATCGAGCTGTCCGACACCGACCCCCGGGTCTCCCTGGACGAACTGGAGCGACGTCTCGGCGCGCTGCGCAGGCTCGGCGTCCGGATCGCCCTGGACGGCTTCGGCAGCGGTCACGCGGCGATCACGGCACTGCGCAGACTCCCCGTCGACGTACTGAAACTCGACCGCGGTCTGGTCGAGGGAGTCGTCGAGTCCGCGCGGCTGCACAAGATCACCAGTGGGCTGCTGCGGATCGCCTGCGACCTCGGGCTGCAGTCCGTGGCCGACGGTGTGGACCTGCCCGAGCAGGTCGTGGCGCTGCGGGCGATGGGGTGCACGCACGGCCAGGGCATGGCGTTCTCCGGTCCGCTGGACGAGTACCGGCTGCGCCGGGCGCTGACTTCCGGCCACTATCCGGTGCCGCACGGACCGATCGAGCCTGCGTTCGCGGGCGGTGGCGCCGGGGTGTACACAGGTGGTGTGCCCGCTGTCCTGGGAGGCGGTAGTGCCCTCCGCTCACATAATGAGACTCCCGTCCCACCCACTTGACACGTGGTGCGTGCCGGGGGGAGGGTCTGTGCCATGCGCACCCGAATTCTCGTACTTGGAAAGCGCGTCGGCTGAGCTGGTGATGTCCGGACCGACCCGGAACTCCCAGCGACCACACCCGGCGCGCTCCCCTCGCTTGCCTTATGGCACGAGGGGTTTTTTGTTGCACAGGCACCTGTCGTGCAGCGCCTGAACACCGCACAAACCTCGCAAAAACCCTCAGCATCGAGAAGAGACTGACGATGACCGAGCAGGCCACCGGGGCCCATCCGCAGCCGCGGCCCCGATCCGGAGGACAGCAGTCCGCACCCGAGCACGTGACGGGTGCGAAGTCCCTCATCCGCTCTCTCGAGGAGGTCGGGGCCGACACCGTATTCGGCATTCCCGGCGGTGCGATCCTTCCCGCGTACGACCCGATGATGGACTCCACCCGGGTGCGCCACGTCCTGGTCCGCCACGAGCAGGGGGCCGGTCACGCGGCGACGGGTTACGCGCAGGCCACCGGCAAGGTCGGTGTCTGCATGGCGACCTCCGGTCCCGGCGCCACCAACCTGGTGACCCCGATCGCCGACGCGCACATGGACTCGGTGCCGCTCGTGGCGATCACCGGGCAGGTCGCGTCCAAGGCGATCGGTACGGACGCTTTCCAGGAGGCGGACATCGTCGGCATCACCATGCCGATCACCAAGCACAACTTCCTGGTCACCAAGGCCGAGGACATCCCGCGGGTGATCGCGCAGGCCTTCCACATCGCCTCCACCGGCCGCCCCGGCCCGGTCCTGGTCGACATCGCGAAGGACGCGCTGCAGGCGCAGACGACCTTCTCCTGGCCGCCGGTCATGGACCTGCCCGGCTACCGCCCGGTGACCAAGCCGCACGCCAAGCAGATCCGCGAGGCCGCCAAGCTGATCACCTCCGCGAAGCGGCCTGTCCTCTACGTCGGCGGCGGTGTCATCAAGGCACACGCCACCGCCGAGCTCAAGGTCCTCGCCGAGCTCACCGGAGCGCCCGTCACCACCACCCTGATGGCGCTCGGCGCATTCCCCGACAGCCACCCGCTGCATGTGGGAATGCCGGGCATGCACGGTGCGGTCACCGCCGTCACCGCGCTGCAGAAGGCCGACCTGATCGTCGCCCTCGGAGCCCGCTTCGACGACCGCGTCACCGGCAAGCTGGACAGCTTCGCCCCGAACGCCAAGATCGTGCACGCCGACATCGACCCGGCCGAGATCGGCAAGAACCGCGCCGCGGACGTGCCGATCGTCGGGGACGCGCGCGAGGTCCTCGCCGACCTGATCCAGGCCGTCCAGAAGGAGCACAGCGAGGGCCACCAGGGCGACTACACCGCCTGGTGGAAGGACCTCGGCCGCTGGCGCGAGACATACCCGCTGGGCTACGAGCAGCCGGACAACGGCCAGCTGTCGCCGCAGCAGGTCATCCAGCGCATCGGACAGCTCGCACCGGAGGGCACGATCTTCGCCGCGGGCGTCGGCCAGCACCAGATGTGGGCCGCGCACTACATCGAGTACGAGCAGCCCGCGACCTGGCTGAACTCCGGCGGTGCCGGAACGATGGGCTACGCGGTCCCGGCCGCGATGGGCGCCAAGGCCGGAGCCCCGGACCAGACGGTCTGGGCGATCGACGGCGACGGCTGCTTCCAGATGACCAATCAGGAGCTCACCACCTGCGCCCTGAACAACATCCCGATCAAGGTCGCCATCATCAACAACGGCGCCCTCGGGATGGTCCGCCAGTGGCAGACCCTCTTCTACAACCAGCGCTACTCCAACACCGTGCTGCACAGCGGCCCCGAGGCCGACGGCAAGCAGCCGAGCGCCGGCACCCGCGTCCCCGACTTCGTGAAGCTGTCGGAGGCCATGGGCTGCTACGCGATCCGCTGCGAGGACCCGGCCGACCTCGACAAGGTCATCGAAGAGGCGAACTCCATCAACGACCGCCCCGTCGTCGTCGACTTCATCGTCCATCAGGACGCGATGGTGTGGCCGATGGTCGCCGCAGGCACCTCCAACGACGAGATCATGGCCGCCCGGGACGTCCGCCCCGACTTCGGCGACAACGAAGACGACTGAGCCAGAGAGACGTAAACAGACCATGTCCAAGCACACGCTCTCCGTCCTGGTGGAGAACACCCCGGGCATCCTGGCCCGGATCGCCGCCCTGTTCTCCCGCCGCGGCTTCAACATCGACTCGCTCGCGGTCGGCGTCACCGAGCACCCCGACATCTCCCGCATCACCATCGTCGTGGGCGTCGAGGACCTGCCGCTCGAACAGGTGACCAAGCAGCTCAACAAGCTCGTCAACGTGCTGAAGATCGTCGAGCTGGAGCCCACGCAGGCCGTTCAGCGCGAACTCGTCCTGGTGAAGGTGCGCGCCGACAACGAGACGCGCTCCCAGATCGTCGAGATCGTCCAGCTGTTCCGCGCCAAGACCGTCGACGTCTCCCCGGAGGCCGTCACGATCGAGGCCACCGGCAGCAGCGAGAAGCTGACCGCAATGCTGAAGATGCTGGAGCCGTACGGCATCAAGGAGCTCGTCCAGTCCGGCACGATCGCGATCGGCCGGGGCGCCCGCTCCATCACGGACCGGTCGCTGCGCGCTCTCGACCGGTCGGCGTAGCGACGGATTGGGGCGGCCGGGTGACACCGGCCGCCCGTATTCCGAGACCCCGAAACTTCATTTCCGCCCGCCGTCATACGGTGGGACGCAACACCTGCACTCAAGGAGAGAACCCAAAGTGGCCGAGCTGTTCTACGACGCCGACGCCGACCTGTCCATCATCCAGGGCCGCAAGGTCGCGGTCATCGGTTACGGCAGCCAGGGCCACGCCCACGCGCTGTCGCTGCGTGACTCGGGTGTCGACGTCCGTGTCGGTCTGCACGAGGGCTCCAAGTCCAAGGCGAAGGCCGAGGAGCAGGGCCTGCGCGTGGTGACGCCGTCGGAGGCCGCCGCAGAGGCCGACGTCATCATGATCCTGGTGCCGGACCCCATCCAGGCCCAGGTCTACGAGGAGTCCATCAAGGACAACCTCAAGGACGGCGACGCGCTGTTCTTCGGCCACGGCCTGAACATCCGCTTCGACTTCATCAAGCCCCCGGCGAACGTCGACGTGTGCATGGTCGCCCCCAAGGGCCCGGGCCACCTGGTGCGCCGTCAGTACGAGGAGGGCCGCGGCGTTCCGTGCATCGCCGCCGTGGAGCAGGACGCGACCGGCAACGCCTTCGCGCTCGCGCTGTCGTACGCCAAGGGTATCGGCGGCACCCGCGCCGGCGTCATCAAGACCACCTTCACCGAGGAGACCGAGACCGACCTGTTCGGTGAGCAGGCCGTTCTCTGCGGTGGTACGGCCGCGCTGGTCAAGGCCGGTTTCGAGACGCTGACCGAGGCCGGCTACCAGCCGGAGATCGCGTACTTCGAGTGCCTGCACGAGCTGAAGCTGATCGTGGACCTCATGTACGAGGGCGGCCTGGAGAAGATGCGCTGGTCGATCTCCGAGACCGCCGAGTGGGGCGACTACGTCACCGGCCCGCGCATCATCACCGACGCCACCAAGGCCGAGATGAAGAAGGTCCTCGCCGAGATCCAGGACGGCACCTTCGCCCGTGAGTGGATGGCCGAGTACCACGGCGGTCTGAAGAAGTACAACGAGTACAAGACCGCGGACTCCGAGCACCTGCTGGAGACCACCGGCAAGCAGCTGCGCAAGCTGATGAGCTGGGTGGACGAGGAGGCGTGACCTCCGTGTCCCGTGGCGGTGCCCTCAGCCGGGGGCGCCGCCGCGGGGCTCCGCCCCGGACCCCGCTCCTCAATCTCCCCCACTGCCTTAAGGGCGTGGGGGGACCCCCAAGGGGCTGACCTTGTTGTCCAGCCCGTCGATTCACGTCCGGGTGATCCTTCCGCAGAGGCGTAAGACGATCGTCGCCGCGCCACTACACTGCCGTACTACATACGCGTCAGGCCCACAGCGTCGTGCGTCTTCCACGCGGCTAGCAAACCTCCACCGCCTGCGGCCGTCGGGACGGCCGTCCGCATTGGACTTGTGAGGACTCACGTGAGCTCGAAACCTGTCGTACTCATCGCTGAAGAGCTGTCGCCCGCGACCGTGGACGCACTTGGCCCGGACTTCGAGATCCGGCACTGCAACGGAGCGGACCGAGCCGAGCTGCTCCCCGCCATCGCAGAGGTCGACGCGATCCTGATCCGCTCCGCCACCAAGGTGGACGCCGAGGCGATCGCCGCCGCGCACAAGCTGAAGGTCGTCGCACGAGCCGGCGTCGGCCTGGACAACGTGGACGTCTCCGCCGCCACCAAGGCCGGCGTGATGGTCGTCAACGCCCCCACCTCGAACATCGTGACCGCCGCCGAGCTCGCCTGCGGTCTCCTCGTCGCCACCGCCCGCCACATCCCGCAGGCCAACGCCGCGCTGAAGAACGGCGAGTGGAAGCGCAGCAAGTACACGGGCGTCGAGCTCGCCGAGAAGACCCTCGGTGTCGTCGGCCTCGGGCGGATCGGTGCGCTGGTCGCCCAGCGCATGTCCGGCTTCGGCATGAAGGTCGTCGCCTACGACCCCTACATCCAGCCCGCCCGCGCCGCCCAGATGGGCGTCAAGGTGCTGTCGCTGGACGAGCTGCTCGAGGTCTCCGACTTCATCACCGTGCACCTGCCGAAGACTCCCGAGACCGTCGGCCTGATCGGCGACGAGGCGCTGCGCAAGGTCAAGCCGAGCGTGCGCATCGTCAACGCCGCGCGCGGCGGGATCGTGGACGAGGAGGCGCTGTACTCCGCCCTCAAGGAGGGCCGGGTCGCCGGTGCCGGTCTGGACGTGTACGCGAAGGAGCCCTGCACGGACTCCCCGCTGTTCGAGTTCGACCAGGTCGTCGCCACCCCGCACCTCGGCGCCTCCACCGACGAGGCGCAGGAGAAGGCCGGTATCGCCGTCGCCCGTTCGGTGCGGCTCGCCCTCGCCGGTGAGCTCGTGCCGGACGCGGTGAACGTGCAGGGCGGTGTCATCGCCGAGGACGTCAAGCCGGGCCTGCCCCTCGCCGAGCGCCTGGGCCGCATCTTCACCGCGCTCGCGGGCGAGGTCGCGGTCCGCCTCGACGTCGAGGTGTACGGCGAGATCACCCAGCACGACGTGAAGGTGCTGGAGCTGTCCGCCCTCAAGGGTGTCTTCGAGGACGTCGTCGACGAGACGGTGTCCTACGTCAACGCCCCGCTGTTCGCTCAGGAGCGCGGCGTCGAGGTGCGGCTGACCACCAGCTCGGAGTCGGCCGACCACCGCAACGTCGTCACCGTGCGCGGCACGCTCGGCACCGGCGAGGAGGTGTCGGTCTCCGGCACGCTGGCCGGGCCGAAGCACCTGCAGAAGATCGTGGCCGTCGGTGAGTACGACGTCGACCTCGCCCTTGCCGACCACATGGTGGTGCTGCGGTACGAGGACCGTCCCGGTGTCGTCGGCACGGTGGGCCGCATCTTCGGCGAGGCGGGTATCAACATCGCCGGTATGCAGGTCTCGCGGGCCGTGGCCGGCGGCGAGGCGCTGGCCGTGCTGACCGTCGACGACACGGTGCCGTCCGCGGTGCTGGTCGAGGTTGAGGCGGAGATCGGGGCGACGTTCGCCCGCTCGGTGAACCTGGTCTGAGGGTGCCGTCTGGGGGCTGCCGCCCCCAGGCCCCCGCTTTCGGCCCTTGAGGGGCCTCGTCCTCAAACGCCGGACGGGCTGGAATTACCTGAGCCTGTCTGATCGCTGATCGCTGAACGCCGGACGGCTGAGAATGCCCGTCCGGCGTTCTGCATGTGCCCTTACTCGTGATCGAGGCCACGGGGCACCGGTTCGAGCCCGGCAGGACCGGAGAGGACGCGCAGTCGACGCCGGCGGGTCCCTGGAGCGCTTCCAGGCGGTGTGGGGGAACATCGTCGGCGCGGTGGGGGAATCGCGCGCTATCTGGATGCTGAGCTTCGAGCTGATCCTCCAGGGCGACCGCATGCCGGAGGTGCGCCGGATGCTCGTCGAAGCGGAGGAGCAGGGCAAGGAGGCCGTCGACAGCGAGGGGCGCTTCTACCAGACCCTTCTCCAGGGGCGCATGGTGCAGTGGCTCTTCAGCCCCGAGACCGCGACGGACGCCACCCAGCTCACCGAGGGCCTGCGCCACGTCGTCGCCGGCGTCAACGGGGGCTGACGCGCCCGTCGCGCATCTCCAGCACCCGGTCCGCGAAGTGCCAAGCGTTTTCAGTAGTCATTGTGGCGGCGATCACGCAGGACCGGTACCAGGGCACCCAGCATCAGCACCGCCGTCGTCGCGAAGGCCCCCGGGTAGCCGGTCAGCCCCGCGAGGATGCCGAAGCCCGCGGCGCCGACGCCCATGCCGCCGTCGTAGGCGAGGTTCCACAGGGCGCTGACCGTGCCGTAGGAGGAGGCGGAGACCCTGGCGTACATCAGTGTCAGGGTGGTGTTCTGCGCGATGCCGAAGCCGGCTCCGAACAGGGCGGTTCCCGCCACGACGGCGACCGCGCTGCCCGTCGCGGCGGTGACCAGTACGCCCGCCGCCGACAGGAGCAGGCCGGGCAGGACGAGCCGGGTGCTGCCGTGCCGGTCGCTGTAGCGGCCCGACGCCCAGCGGGACACGGTCGCGGCGGCGGGCTGCACGAACAGGGCCAGGGTGACCACCCCGGCGGACGCCGAAGGGACGGCCAGCGGAAGGAAGGTGACCAGGACTCCGGCGGCCGTCGCGGTGGCCGCGAACACGACGACGGGTCGCAACAGCGTGCCCGTGCGCAGCCCGCGGACCACGCCCATCGGCTCCTCCGGCCCCCGCGATGCCTCCGATGCCTGCGATGCCTCCGATCGCGTCGGACGGTCCGGCAGCCCGAGGACGGAGACGATCGTGGCCAGCGCCGCCAGGCCTCCGGCCACGGCGACCGGCCCGTACCCCACCCGCCCGACCAGCCACAGTCCCAGCGGCAGGCCGATCAGGGACGGCACCCCGGACACCACGCCGACCGCCGCCAGACCCTCGCCGCGGCGCTCGGCCGGGATCAGTGACGCGGTCAGGGCGCCGCCCGCCACGATCGTGAGCGCGAAGCCCAGGCCGCGCACCAGGCACACCGCCACGATCCACGCCGTGTCCGCGGAGACGGTCAGCACCAGGGCCGGGGCGCCGAGCAGGAGAAGGCCGGCCATCAGGGTCGCCCGGTAGCCGTGCCGGGCGACGAGCCGGGGAGTGACCAGTTCGCCGAGGACCGTGGCGAGCATCAGGGAACCGGTGGCGAGACCCGCCGCGCCCCCGCCACCCGCCCCCGCGGCGTAGGCGGGCACCACCGACAGCAGCAGGAAGAAGCTGACGCTCGCGCCGATCAGGCTCACGAAGCGCAGCAGCAGGGGCCGGGTCAGCAGCGGCGGGCGTGCGGTGTTCGTCTGCGGAGGGCAGTCGGCCGAAGGCCTCGTAGGCGTCATACCGTCGACGCTACGGACCGAGCGGCCCTCCGCTAAGCTCCAATTCCATGCCTGTGCAGTGGGCCGGTCTGTCGCCCCAGCTGCTCCTGACCGTTGACCGGGACAGCGGGGACCGGCTCTGCGCCCAGCTGGAGCGGCAGCTGCGGGACGCGATCCGCTCGGGCCGGCTGCAGGCCGGCGAACGCCTCCCCTCCTCCCGCGAACTCGCCCGCGTCCTCGGTCTGTCCCGCGGTCTCGTCCAGGACTGCTACGCGCAGCTCCAGGCCGAGGGCTACCTCGTCACCCGCGTCGGCTCGGCCACCCGCGTGGCGGCCTGCGCACAGGTGGATGCCGTCCCCGCGCCGGCCCCGCCCGACGCCCGGCCCCGCTTGATCGCCGACTTCCGCCACGGCGTCCCCGACCTGGCCTCCTTCCCGCTCGCCGACTGGCTGTGGGCGACCAGGGAGGCGGCCCGCACCATGCCCACCGCGGAGTTCGACTACGGGGATCCGCGCGGCAGTTCGGCCCTGCGCGAGGTGGTGGCCGGGTATCTGCGGCGGGTGCGCGGCGCCGCCGCCGACCCCGCCCGCACCGTCGTCTGCTCCGGCTACGCGCAGGGCCTGCACCTGGCCCTGCGCGCCCTGGCCCGCGACGGGGTGCGCGTCGTGGCCTACGAGGACCCGGGCGGACCCGCCACCGCGCGGGCCGCCGCCGACGAGGCGGGCCTGACGGCTGTGCCGGTGCCGGTCGACGAAGACGGCGTCGACGTACGGGCGTTGGACGCCACCGGTGCCCGAGCGGTGATCGTCACCCCCGCCCACCAGTGGCCCACGGGCGTCGTACTCGCACCTGACCGCCGTCACGCACTGATCGAGTGGGCGGCACGCCGGGACGGGTACGTCATCGAGGACGACTACGACGCCGAGTTCCGCTACGACCGCGAACCGGTCGGCGCGCTCCAGGGGCTGGCCGCGGACCGGGTGATCTCCATCGGCACGGTCAGCAAGTCCCTCGCGCCCGCGCTGCGCCTGGGCTGGCTGCTGTGCCCGCCCGCGCTCGTCGCCGCGGTCACCGATCTCAAACGCATCGCCGACCGCGGTTCACCCGCCCTCGACCAGCTCGCCCTCGCCCGCCTGATCGAGTCCGGCCGCTACGACCGCCATCTGCGCCGCATGCGCACCACGTACGCGACCCGCCGCACGGCCCTCGTCGAAGCACTCGCCCAACACGCCCCCGCGGTCCGGCTGTCGGGGCTGGCGGCCGGGTTCCACGCGGTGGCGCAGCTGCCGTCGGGTGTGGGGGAGCGGACGGTGGTGGCGCAGGCCCGCGGCCGTGGGGTGGGCCTGTACGGGATGAGCGCGTGCCGGGCGTCGGGGGCCGGGACTCCGGTGCAGCTCGTCGTGGGGTTCGGGGACGTGACGGAGCGGGCGATCGTGGCGGGGGTCGCGGCGGTGGCGGACCTGCTCGGTTAGTCGCTGCGGAGCGAGGCGGCCAGGAGCTTGTCGGCCGCGTCGTTGAAGGCGCCGCTGAGTGCCTTGTCGGCGATGCGTTCCGCGTATGACTGGAAGGCCAGCCCTGCCACGACCTGCACGGCGGGGGCCAGGGATCCCGGATCGACGGGGTTCGGGGGCACCCCCGGGCTCGGCCACCGCCTGGGCCAGGGGAGCTCGCGGTACGGAGGCGTGCCACACATGTCGTCGACCACCGACTTCAGCAGGTCACGGCCCCCACGGCCGATCTGCTCCGCCACGATCGCGGCATCGGCGATCCGGCCGACCGTCCGGCGCACGGCGCCCCAGAACTCGGCCTGCTGCTCCGGCGCGCTGAGCGGGACGTTGCCGTCGGCGGTGGGCGCCCGCAGGTGCGACGCGGTCGCGGCGGCAGACGCGGGTGTGTGCGGGACGAGCCCGTCCAGGGCTTCCGGGTGGGTGCGCGAGAGGTGCCGCAGGATCCGGGCCGTGTGGGCCGCGCTGATCGGACTGCCCATGCTGTGTCCTCCGTCCAGGGGTGGCACCACCAGCGTCGGTACCCGGGAGGTCCCGCGCATTCCGGGTGGGGAACCGATCCGCCGACCGGCCTACAACCGCGTTCCCTTCAGCGCCATGTGCAGCAGCAGCCGGTCCTCGCCGTCGTCCAGGTCGAGGCCCGTCAGCTTCTCCACCCGGGACAGGCGGTAGTACAGGGTCTGGCGGTGGATGCCCAGCTCGGCAGCCGTGCGGGCGGCCTGGCCCGCGCAGTCGAGGTAGATCTCGGCGGTGCGGGCCAGTTCCCGGTGGGTGGGGGACAACAGGGCCTGTACGGCAGGGTCGTGGGCGACCTCGGGGGGCAGCGAGGTCAGCAGGCGGAACGGGCCGATGTGCGCCCACTCGGCGACCGGACCGAGCCGGGGCTCCGCCAGCGCGGCCCGCGCAGCCCCCAGCGCCTCGCGCCAGGCCGTCGCCAGCTCCGCGAGCCCGGTGCGCGCGGCGGCGATTCCGCAGGCCGCCGTGGCGCCCCCGTCCAGCAGCCGCGCCCGCTCCAGCAGCCGCCCCGCCGCCGAGGTGGCCGGCGTCAGGACGTCCGCCGAGCGCAGCCGGACCAGCAGGGCGAGGGAGTGGGACGCCGCGCCCCACGGCACCGTGCACAAGGCCGTCGCCCCCGGCACCGTACGCACCGAAGGCGCGTCGTCCGGGTCGGCGGACGGCCAGGGCGTCACGCAGACCACGGTGTGCAGGCCGTCCGCACGCGAGCCCAGCGCGGTGCGCAGTTCCGCCACCGCCATGTCCCGCGGCCAGCCGCGCTCGGCGGTGAGCACGGCCCGCAGCTCCCGGGTGAGGTCGGCGCCGTGCTGCGCCTCGTCCGCCAGCAGGGCGCCGATGCGGGCGGCCACGTCCATGGCCGCGGTCAGCTGCCGCTCGGTGGGGCCCGGGTCGGAGTCCAGCAGCCAGACGTAGCCGAGGACGACGCCCCGATGGCGTACCGGCAGGCAGATACGTCCCCGGTACACACCCGCCTCGGGTGTCGGCGGGATACGGACCGGGCCCGTCGCCCGGGTGATGCCGAAGCCCTCGAACCACGAACGGACCGCGGAGGTGGAGCGCCGCGTCAGGATCGAGCGGGTGCGCACCGGGTCCAGGGCGGAGGCGTCGAGGTCGCCCTCACTGTCGTACGCACCGAAGGCGATCAGCTCGAAATCCCGGTTCTCCAGGGTCGCGGGGACCCCCAGGAGCTCGGAGATCTCGTCGACCAGCTCCTGGTAGTCACCCACGTTTCTGAACGGCGCATCGGACGTCACTCGGGCATTCTCCCCCATAACCGCGCCCCCTTCATACATCTGTCTGAGATCTGCGGCACGGATGCGTGACAGCTGTCGATGGCTGAGGATCGGAGGGATCCTTAGGTTTCACGGTGGTTCTATCTGCTGGTTTGTGGAGGTGCCCCGTGCTGGGTCCCGTGATTCTTGCCGCGTCGCGCAGCGACCGGATGCGACGCCTGATCTCGGCGGCCCCGGTGACCAGGCAGGTCGTCGACCGCTTCATCCCCGGTGAGACCGTCGACGACATCGTGCCGATCATCAAGGGCCTCACCGGCCGTGGTCTGGAGCTGACGATGGACGTCGTCGGCGAGGACATCACCACCCCGGAGCAGGCCGCCGCGGCCCGGGACGCCTACCTGGCGCTGATCGACCGGCTGAGCGACCTCGGCCTGGGCGAGCGGGTCGAGATGTCCGTCAAGCTGTCGATGTTCGGCCAGGCGCTCCCCGGCGGCCACGAGCTGGCCCTCGCCAACGTCCGGCCCGTCGTCGAGGCGGCCGCCGCCATCGGTACGACGGTGACGCTCGACGCCGAGGACCACACCACCCTCGACTCGATGTTCGCCGTCCACGAGGAGCTGCGGAAGGACTTCCCGCAGACCGGCTGCGTCATCCAGGCCTATCTGTTCCGCACCGAGGCCGACGCCCGCCGCCTGGCCGCGGCCGGCAGCCGGGTGCGGCTGGTGAAGGGCGCGTACAAGGAGCCCGCCGAGGTCGCGTACCAGCAGAAGCAGGAGATCGACAAGGCGTACGTCCGGGTCCTGAGGACTCTGATGGAGGGCGAGGGGTATCCGATGATCGGGTCCCACGACCCGCGCCTCATCTCCATCGCGCAGGAACTCGCCCGCAGGGCCGGGCGCAAACTCGACGAGTACGAGTTCCAGATGCTGTACGGCATCCGCAGCGACGAGCACCTGCGACTGGCCGCCGAGGGCCACCGCATGCGCGTCTACACGGCCTACGGCACCGACTGGTACGGCTACTTCATGCGGCGCCTGGCGGAGAAGCCGGCGAACCTGCGCTTCTTCGCCCGCTCGATGATCAGCAAGGGGTGATGTGCTGGATGAGCCGCGGTTGTCGGTCGCCGAGGAATCTCGGAGGCCAACAGCCGCCGCCCGCGGCCGGCTGAGCCGGACCCAGATCCGTGGAAAGGAGTTACGGATCTCGTGACTCCGCCCCCGAGGGGGCTTCTCACGGGCTCACCGCAGCGAGTCCGTGACGGTCAAGCCCTGACCGCTGCTCACCATACGCAACCGCTTCAGCTCCTCGATGCTGAAGCCCGGGAATCACTCGGAAGAGGTACCCCATGGACGCTGTGACCCAGGTCCCCACCCCCGTCAACGAGCCGGTGCACGGCTACGCCCCCGGCTCGCCCGAGCGCGCCCGGCTGGAGGCCAAGCTGAAGGAGCTGGCCGAGAACCCGGTCGACCTGCCCATGACGATCGGCGGCGAGAAGCGGATGGGCGGCGGCGAGCGGTTCGACGTCGTGCAGCCGCACAACCACAAGGCGCGCCTCGGCACCTACGCCAACGCCACCCGGCAGGACGCGCAGGACGCCATCGACGCGGCCCTCGCCGCCGCGCCCGCCTGGCGTGCGATGTCCTTCGACGACCGCGCCGCGATCATCCTGCGCGCGGCCGAGCTGCTGTCCGGCCCGTGGCGCGAGACCCTTGCGGCGTCCACCATGCTCGGCCAGTCGAAGACCGCCCAGCAGGCCGAGATCGACTGCCCCTGCGAACTCATCGACTTCTGGCGCTTCAACGTCGCCTACGCCCGCCAGATCCTGGCCGAGCAGCCCCCGGCCAACTCCACGGGTGTCTGGAACCGCCTCGACCACCGCCCGCTGGAGGGCTTCGTCTACGCGATCACGCCGTTCAACTTCAGCGCGATCGCGGGCAATCTGCCCACCGCTCCCGCGCTGATGGGGAACGTGGTCGTGTGGAAGCCGTCCCCGACGCAGACCCACGCGGCCGTCCTGCTGATGCGGCTGCTGGAGGAGGCGGGCCTGCCCAAGGGCGTCATCAACCTCGTCACCGGTGACGGCATCGAGGTCTCCGAGGTGGCGCTGGAGCACCGGGACCTCGCGGGCATCCACTTCACCGGCTCCACCAAGACCTTCCAGTACCTGTGGAAGACGGTCGGCAACAACATCGAGAAGTACCGCACCTACCCGCGTCTGGTCGGCGAGACCGGCGGCAAGGACTTCCTCGTCGCCCACCCCAGCGCCGACCGCGCCGTCCTGAAGACCGCCCTGACCCGCGGTGCCTTCGAGTACCAGGGTCAGAAGTGCAGCGCGACCTCCCGCGCCTACATCCCGGCGTCCATCTGGAACTCCGGCTTCAAGGAGGAGTTCGCCGCCGAGGTCGACTACCTGACCATGGGTGACGTCACCGACCTCGCCAACTTCATCGGCGCCGTCATCGACGAGCGCTCCTTCGCCAAGAACAAGGCCGCGATCGACCGGGCGAAGCAGGACCCGGCGTGCACGATCGTCGCGGGCGGCAGCTACGACGACTCGGTCGGCTACTTCGTCCGCCCGACCGTCGTCGAGTGCACCGACCCGGAGAACGAGGTCTTCCGGACCGAGTACTTCGGCCCGTTCCTCGCCGTGCACGTCTACGAGGACGACAAGTACGAGGAGATGCTGACCCAGATGGAGTCGGTGTCCGACTACGCGCTGACCGGCTCGGTCATCTCGGGCGACCGTGCGGCGGCCGCGTACACGATGGACAAGCTCCGCTACGCGGCCGGCAACTTCTACATCAACGACAAGTCGACCGGCGCCGTCGTCGGCCAGCAGCCCTTCGGCGGCGGCCGCGCCTCCGGCACCAACGACAAGGCCGGTGCCCCGCAGAACCTGATGCGCTGGACCCTGACCCGCGCGATCAAGGAGACGCTGGTACCGCCGACCGACTACACGTACCCGCACATGGGCTGACCCGTCGCCGGGGCGGACTGCCCCTCATGACGGTGACGCAGGACGAGAGCCCGACCGTGGTGGCCGACGGCGGCGTACGCCTGCGGGCCGCACGGTCGGGCAGCGGCGACCCCCTGGTGCCGACGCCGTGCGGCGGCACTTCGGGCTGGAGCGGATGCGCTGCTCGGTCACCTGTGGGGTGCGCAGCTCGCGTTGAGCCATGCGCTCGCGCATCCCGAGCGGGTGAGTGCGCTGGTGTACGTGAGCGGTACGGGCATCGGGCCGGACTCCCGACTGGTTCGGAACGTTCCGGCGGGACTTCCTCGTGCGGCTCGGCGAGCGGCCCGAACGGCTGGCGCGCTGGCGGGAGTTGACGGATCGGCCGCACCTGAGGGAGGGCGAGGCCCTCAACGACGAGCGCAGACGGAACTGGTGCACGCCCGGGCTCCACGACGCCTGCACGTCGACTCCCTGGAGCGGGCGCTGCGGCCCGGGGCTAGCTGGGCAGTTCTGTGCGCTCCCACCACTCGTACACCGGGAGTGTCCCCTCCGGGGTGTCCGCGCGGCGCGTGGTCTGCCTGAAGTGCTCGTAGCCGCCCCGGAGCTCGATCTTCAGATCCGCTCCGGGCGTCGCGATCGGGACGATCCGGTCGGGCAGATCCTGCGGGCCGCCCTCGAGAAGTGCCTTGGCCTTGTCGTTCATGACCTCACCGTTCCCTTCACCGGTGGCTGTTGTCGCCTGCGGTGCCGAGGATCAGCCGTGTGGGTGATCTGCCCCCGCCGCCCCTGCCCGTCCGGTCCCGGGGCCCGCCCGCCGGCCCCCCGGTCCTCGAACGCCGGAGGGGCTGATCTTCGCCGACCGGAAGCGAAATCCCAGCTCAGAGCGGTGTGACCCAATCCACCGTCTCAGATAGTAGGAAGTCCGAGTAATTGTGGAGACAGACCGGGCCCGCTCACTTACTTTTGTAGGAGCCGAACGTCTCGCTCGACCAAGCGAATGGCGGTCGTGAGCGCGCCCCGTGCAGGCAACCCCTGCGGCACCGCTCCCCGCCCCATCCGGCGTCTCGTAACCCCGTTCCGCACTCCCGGATTTCGAAGGAGTCGATTTCCCATGGCCGAGACGACCGCACGCCGCCGAGTCCGTCACATCTCCCGTACGAGCGAGTCCGACCGCAAGAACGCCGCAGCCGCCCTCCAGCGCGCCCTCGACCGCAGGGACAACGGCGGTTCGACCGGCCACTGAGCCGGGCATCACAACCAAGCCGGGAGCCGCACCCGCATGAGGTGCGGCGCGGGCTCACGCCCCGCGCCGCACCTCGAAGTGATCGATGCGCTCGCCGCTGTCGGTGAGTGCCGACACCTTCAGGGTGGGCCTCGCACCGCTCTCCGCCTCCACCGAGAGGAGGGAGAAGCCCCGGTAGCGCACCCGCGACCACTCCACGGTCTCCGCCGCGGAGGCCTTCGACCTCGTCCACCGGAAGGTGTCGACGGAGTCGTGGTGCGTGACGTGCCCTTCGTAGCTCTCCTTCACGCCCGCCGGGAAGCCGTACAGATCACGGCCGCCGCCGCCCGCGGTGACGTACACGGTCCCGTCCCGTGCCGGGTCGGTCGACGCGCCGATGGGGACCGGCCTGCCGACCTCGCCGTTCCTGATGGCGTCCGTCCGTTCGTACACGTGGTTGTGGCCGTTGATCACCAGGTCCACCTGGTGCCTGGCGAACAGTGGCAGCCACTGCGCCCGTACTCCGCCGTCTGAGGCGTGCGTGGAGGTCGAGTAGGCGCAGTGGTGGAAGAAGACCACGATGAAGTCGACGCCGTTCGCCGCCCGCAGTTCGGCCAGCTTCTGGTCCAGCCACTTCGTCTGCCTGCCGCCGGTGTAGCCGAAGTTGGCGGGGATCTCGTACGAGACGTCGTTCGCGTCCAGCGCCACGAAGCCGACGTTGCCGTAGGTGAACGCGTACACCCCGGGCGCCGTGCGCGCGTCGAAGCCGCTGTCCGGCAGGGACCAGCGGGCCAGCTGGCCGCCGTAGCCCTCCGGCGAGTACCAGGCCTCCATGTCGTGGTTGCCGGTCGTCACCATCCACGGCACCGACCTCGCCACCGGCTCGTTCTGCTTGAGGAACAGGTCCCAGAACGCCGGGTCGTAGCCGTCCGACTTCTCGCCCCGGCCGTTGGTGTCGGCGTAGCAGATGTCGCCCGCGTGCAGATGGAAGGCGGGGTTCTGGCGCAGGATGACGTGGTCGTTGGCGGCGGCGGCCTGGCTGACGCCCTGGTCGCCGAAGGCCGTGAACACGAACCTCCCCGGGGAGGCCGGCGCGGTGCGGAAGGAACCGATCGTCGAGCGGTGCGTCGGGGAGGCCGGATCGAAGCCCTCGTGGCCCACGCCGTAGTAGTACGTCGTGCCGGGGCGCAGGCCGTCCAGGGCCGCGTGGAGGTGGTACTGCTCCAGCGCCGGACGCACGCCCGTCAGGCCAGGGGTGTGCAGCTCGCGGACCTCGCCCTCGATCTTCCGGCTCAGCCCGTCGGGCTCGAGGCCGATGCGGACGTACGGCTTCCGCACGGCCAGCGGGACCTGCCAGGAGACCCGCATCTGCGACTTGGGGTCGGCGCCGAACGCGAGATGCCGGCCGAAGGGGGAGACGACCGAGCCGTGCACGGTCGGGGTCGCGGGCGCCGGACTCCTCGCGCCCCGCGCTCCCGATCCTCCGCCGCAGCCGGTCAGCAGCCCGCCCGCCGCCACCGCGCCCGCCGTCACCAGGGTGCGGCGCCGGACCAGCTTCGTACGCAGGTACTCGTGCTGCTCGGCCATGCTCATCCGGCTTGCGAGCCGCGGCGGGATGCCGAAGTCGGGTATGCCCATAAGGGGGAACTTCCCAGCGATCGCCAACATCCGCCATACATACGGGTGAACGGGCGACGACCAGTTGGCGCGCTCCGGTGCCGGCATGTCCGTATGGCGGACGTGGCATGTCATCCCATGGGACGGGGAGTAGGGTGCCGACATGTCTCGCAGCATCAATCTCGCAGTGATTCCCGGTGACGGCATCGGCCAGGAGGTCGTGGCCGAAGGTCTGAAGGTCCTCTCCGCCGTCCTTCCGCAGGATGTGAAGCTGGAGACCAAGGAGTACGACTTCGGCGCCAGGCGCTACCACGACACCGGTGAGACCCTCACCGACGCCGACCTCGATGCGCTGAAGAAGCACGACGCGATCCTGCTGGGCGCCATCGGCGACCCGAGCGTCCCCTCCGGCGTCCTGGAGCGCGGCTTCCTGCTCAAGCTCCGCTTCGCCTTCGACCACCACGTCAACCTGCGGCCGAGCAAGCTGCTCCCCGGCGTGGCCACCCCGCTGGCCGGTGAGCCGAGCATCGACTTCGTCGTGGTCCGTGAGGGCACCGAGGGCCCGTACACCGGCAACGGCGGCACCATCCGCAAGGGCACCGAGCACGAGGTCGCCACCGAGGTCTCCGTGAACACGGCCTTCGGTGTGGAGCGCGTCGTCCGTGACGCCTTCGCCCGTGCGCAGGCCCGTCCGCGCAAGAAGCTCGCGCTGATCCACAAGAACAACGTGCTGACCTTCGCGGGTCACCTGTGGACCAACATCTTCAACAAGGTGGCCGCGGAGTTCCCCGAGGTCACCACCGAGTACATGCACGTGGACGCGGCGACCATCTACCTGGTCACGCAGCCCGAGCGGTTCGACGTGATCGTCACCGACAACCTCTTCGGCGACATCATCACCGACCTCGCCGCGGCCGTCTCCGGCGGCATCGGCGTCGCCGCGAGCGGGAACATCAACCCGTCCGGCGAGTTCCCCTCGATGTTCGAGCCCGTGCACGGCTCGGCGCCCGACATCGCAGGCCAGGGCAAGGCCGACCCCTCCGCCACGGTCCTGTCCGTCGCGCTGCTCCTGCGTCACCTCGGCTACGAGGCCGAGGCCGCCCGGATCGACGAGGCGGTCTCCGCCGACCTCGCCGAGCGCACCGGCAAGCCCGCCCGCAGCACGTCGGAGATCGGCGACGCGCTGGCCGTACGAGTAGCCGGCTGACCCCGCCGCTCCTCGAACCTCCCCCACTCTCGACTTCGCTCGAGCGGGGGGACCCCCAGAAGCCGCCGGGTCGCATCAGCACCCGGCGGCTTTCGCATGTCCCCCGCCGGGTGCCACCATCATCCCCTGGGCCGCATTCCACGCCGTTTCTTCCACGGTCCCCGCCTTGCGATAATCGAACGCGGAGCCGCGGATTGAGGGAATGCTCGGACGTCCTAGCACTGGCCACTGGCAGTACAGGCGTGAGCGCGGCCCGTCACACACAACCGGTGAAGGACAACCACTCATGACGACGCCCACGATCGAGCTCAAGCCCTCGGCCTCGCCACTCTCCGCTGCGGAGCGCGAGGCGATCCTGGAGAACCCCGGGTTCGGCCGCCACTTCACCGACCACATGGTGACGATCAAGTGGACCGAGGGCCGCGGCTGGCACGACGGCCAGCTCGTCCCGTACGGCCCGCTCTCGCTCGACCCGGCGAACATGACCCTGCACTACGCGCAGGAGATCTTCGAGGGCCTCAAGGCCTACCGCCGGCCCGACGGCTCCGTGGCCACCTTCCGCCCGGAGATGAACGCGCGCCGCTTCCAGCGTTCCGCACACCGCCTCGGTATGCCCGAGCTTCCGGTCGAGACGTTCATCGAGGCCTGTGACGTCCTCGTCCAGCAGGACAAGGCGTGGGTGCCCGCGCACGGCGGCGAGGAGTCGCTCTACCTCCGCCCGTTCATGATCGCGACCGAGGTCGGCCTGGGCGTGAAGCCCGCCAACGAGTACCTGTTCCTGGTCATCGCCTCACCGGCCGGCGCCTACTTCCCCGGCGGCGTCAAGCCGGTCTCCATCTGGCTCTCCGAGGACCGCGTCCGCGCCGTCCCCGGCGGCATGGGCGACGCGAAGACGGGCGGCAACTACGCGGCCTCCCTGCTCGCCCAGGCCGAGGCGGCCGCCAAGGGCTGCGACCAGGTCTGCTACCTCGACGCGGTCGAGCACAAGTGGGTCGAGGAACTCGGCGGCATGAACCTGTACTTCGTGTACGGCGCCGCGTCCAACGAAAAGCCGGTGATCGTCACGCCGTCGCTGACGGGCTCCATCCTGGAGGGCGTGACCCGTGACTCGCTCCTGACCGTCGCCCGCGACCTCGGCTACGAGTCCGAGGAGGGCCGCGTCTCCATCGACCAGTGGCAGCGCGACGCGGAGAACGGCACGCTGACGGAGGTCTTCGCGTGCGGTACCGCCGCCGTGATCACGCCGGTCGGCACGGTGAAGCGCGCGAGCGCGGAGTGGCAGCAGTCGGGCGGCGAGCCGGGCGAGGTCACGCTCCGGCTCCGTGAGGCGCTGCTGAACATCCAGCGGGGCACGGCGGAGGACAAGCACGGCTGGATGCATGTTCTCGGCTGAGGGCTGAGCGGGGGTTCTGTGCGGGGGGTGCGCCGGCCCTACTGGGGGGCCGCGCCCCCCAGGCCCCCTGCTTCGGCCTGGACGGCCTCGTCCTCAAGCGCCGGACCGGCTGGAGTGGCTGACCCGGGCTCGGACGGCACCCTCAGCCGCAGCAGCCCGTACAGCACGCCGCCCACCAGCCCCGAGAGCACGAAGCTGCAGTCCACGCCGCCCGTCAGCGGCAGCAGTGGGCCCTGGTACGACGGCAGTGACACCCCCAGCAGGCCGAACCCGGCGCCCACCGCCCAGGACACCGTCGCCGCCGGGTTCCAGCCGGCCCGGTACCAGTAGATCCCGCCCCGCGAGCGGCGGTTGAACACCTGTAGGGCGTCCGCGTCGTACACCCCGCGGCAGCGCACGAAGCCGATGAGGGTGATGACCGCCCACGGGGTGCCGATGGCGGTCAGCAGGAGGACGAAGGACGTCATCGCGGACTGGGCGTCCCAGGCGTAGTGGCCGGCGAAGACGCACGCCGTCGCGACCACGGCGACCGTGCAGGTGGCCCGTGCACGGGAAACGCGCGGCAGGATGGCGTCCAGGTCGAGGCCCATGGAGTAGAGCATCAGACCCGCGTTGCCGACCGAGCCCGCGGAGGCCGCCAGCAGGAGCGGGACGAGGTACCAGGTGGGGGACGCGGACACCAGCGGGCCGGCGTAGTCGAGCGCCGCCCGGGCCGCGTACGCCGTGAAGGTGCCGAAGAGCTGGGGGACCAGCAGGCCGAGGACCAGGCCGAGCCAGGTCGCGTGCAGGACCCGGCGGGAGGTGTGGCGGGCCGGGGAGATGTAGCGCGTGTAGTCGCCGAGGAGGGTGATGAAGGCGATCGGGCCGGACAGCCCGGCGGCCACCGTCGCCAGGAACCACGTCGGCCAGAAGCCGCCCAGCAGATAGCCGCCGGCTTCGGGCAGCGCGGTGGTCGTGAAGTGCGGCGCGTACGCGATCACGCCGAGCGCCAGCAGCGCCGTCATCCCGATCGCCAGGATCCGGGACATCGCGAGGAGCACCCGGTAGCCGTACACCGCGCCCGCGACCGTCGCCGCCGCGAGCAGTCCGTACACGACCCCGTACGACATCCCGCTCGCCGGCAGGCCGAACAGGCGGCCCAGCACGCTCACCATCACGTCGCCGCCGGTCCACACGGTCAGCGCGGTGTAGCCGAGCGCCAGAAGGAGGCCGACGACCGAACCGACCAGCCTTCCCCGCACGCCGAACTGGGCGCCGGAGGAGGTGGACAGGTTGGTCGCCGTGCGCAGGGAGATCAGGGCGAGGGGGGCCGTGAGCAGCGTCCCCACCACGGTGCCGACCACGATCGAGCTCACCGACGACCACCAGTCCAGCCCGAACGACGGCGGCAGCCAGCCGAAGACGATCACGCCCAGGCAGAGGTTGGAGCCGAGCAGGATCGACACCAGGTCGTGTGGCCCGCTGGTGCGTTCCTCGTCGGGGATGGTGTCGACTCCTCGCTGTTCCATCGGCATGGCTGATCTCCCTCACGTTCGCGCAGCGTTTAGAACGCCACTCAATGTGAGTCACGCTGTGAGGAACGTCAAGAGGCGTCCAGGCTTCCTATTGATCAATCCCATGCTTAGAGTGGCACTCTAAAGTGAAGGGAATGACATGCGGCTGACTCCCACCGAACGCGACCGGCTGCTGCTCTTCGGAGCCGCCGAGCTGGCCCGTGCCCGCCGGGCCCGCGGGCTCCGGCTCAATGTGCCGGAGGCCACCGCGCTCATAGCGGACACCGTCTGCGAGGCCGCCCGCGACGGTGCCCGGCTCGCCGAGGCCATCGACCGCGCCCGGTCCGTCCTCGGTCCGGCCGATGTGCTGCCCGGCGTCGCGGACGTCGTCACCGAGGTGCATGTCGAGGCCGTCTTCGACGACGGTTCGCGGCTCGCGGTGGTCAGCGATCCGATCGGCGGGGGCGGACTGGGGGACCGCGCGCCGGGCGCGCTGCTGCCCGGGCCGGAGCATGCCGAGCCCGCGGCGGCCGTGCGGCTTGCGGTGACCAACACCGCCACCGTGCCCGTCTCCGTCACCTCCCACTTCCACTTCTTCGAGGCCAACCCGCGCCTGGACTTCGTGCGGCAGCAGGCCTATGGGATGCGGCTCGCCGTTCCGGCCGGGTCGTCGGTGCGGTTCGGGCCGGGGGAGAGCGTCGAGGTCGGGTTGGTGCCGATCGGGGGCGAGCGGGTCGCGATCGGGTTCGCGGGGCTCGTCGACGGGGCGCTGGACGCGCCGGGGGCGAAGGAAGAGGCCCTGCGCAGGGCCACCGCCTGCGGATATCTGGGAGCAGACCGATGAGCAACGATTCCTACGCAAGCATCGAACCCGACGCGGGCATCGATCCTCGTGCGTACGCCGCGACCCACGGGCCCCGCGCCGGCGACCGCATCCGGCTCGGCGACTGCGGGCTGACCGTCCGCGTCGAGTCCGACTCCCAGCGGTACGGCGACGAGTTCCTGGCCGGCTTCGGCAAGACCGCCCGCGACGGGCTGCACCTCAAGGCGGCAGCCGTCCGGGAGACCTGTGACGTCGTCATCAGCAATGTGGTGGTGATCGATGCCGTGCAGGGGATCCGGAAGGTGTCGATCGGCATCCGGGAGGGGCGGATCTGCTCGATCGGGCGGGCCGGGAACCCGGACACGCTCGACGGGGTCGACGTCGTCGTCGGGACCGGTACCTCGATCGTGTCCGGCGAGGGGCTGATCGCCACCGCCGGCGCCGTCGACACCCACGTTCATCTGCTGTCGCCGCGGATCATGGAGGCCTCGCTGGCGTCCGGCGTGACCACGATCATCGGGCAGGAGTTCGGGCCGGTGTGGGGCGTCGGCGTCAACTCGCCGTGGGCGCTGCGGCACGCGTTCGGCGCCTTCGACGCCTGGCCGGTCAACATCGGCTTCCTGGGGCGCGGTTCGTCCTCGCACTCCGCGCCCCTGGTGGAGGCGTTGGCCGAGGGCGGCGCGAGCGGCTTCAAGGTGCACGAGGACATGGGCGCCCACACGCGTGCCCTGGACACGGCGTTGCGTGTCGCCGAGGAGCACGACGTCCAAGTCGCCCTGCACAGCGATGGGTTGAACGAGTGCCTGTCGGTCGAGGACACCCTGCGGGTGCTGGAAGGCCGGACCATCCACGCCTTCCACATCGAGGGGTGCGGGGGCGGGCATGTGCCGAACGTCCTGAAGATGGCGGGCGTGCCGAACGTGATCGGCTCCTCCACCAACCCCACCCTGCCCTTCGGACGGGACGCCGTCGCCGAGCACTACGGCATGATCGTCTCCGTCCACGACCTGAAGACCGACCTGCCCGGCGACGCCGCCATGGCCCGCGACCGCATCCGCGCCGGGACCATGGGCGCCGAGGACGTGCTGCACGACCTGGGCGCCATCGGCATCACCTCGTCCGACGCGCAGGGCATGGGGCGGGCCGGCGAGACCGTCCGCCGTACCTTCGCCATGGCCGGGAAGATGAAGGCCGAGTTCGGCGCCCCGGACGAGCACGACAACGAGCGCGTCCTGCGCTACATGGCCAAGCTGACCATCAACCCGGCCATCGCGCACGGGCTCTCGCACGAGGTGGGGTCCATCGAGGTCGGCAAGCTCGCGGACATCGTGCTGTGGCGGCCGGAGTACTTCGGAGCGAAGCCGCAGCTCGTCCTCAAGTCCGGCTTCCCGGCGTACGGCGTGGTCGGCGACCCCAACGCGGCGACGGACACCTGCGAACCGCTGGTCCTCGGGCCGCAGTTCGGGGCGCACGGCGCGACGCCCGCCGAGATCTCGGTGGCCTTCGTCGCCCAGGCCGCCCTCGACCAGGGCAACGACACCATGCCGACCCGGCGCAGAAGGGTCGCGGTGCGCGGCACCCGCGGCATCGGACCGGCCGACCTGCGGCTCAACTCCCGTACCGGAGCCGTGGATGTCGACCAGCGCACGGGTCTGGTCACCCTCGACGGGGAGCCGGTCCGCTCACAGCCGGCCGACTCCGTCTCCCTCAACCGCCTCTACTTTCTCTGATTCCTCTGATTCCTCGGACAAGGATCTCCATGTCTGCTGCCGCCGACGGCTTCCGCATGCCCGCCGAATGGACCCCGCACGAGCGCACCTGGATGGCCTGGCCAGGGCCGAACCCGACCTTCGAGGACCCGGACGACCTCGCCGCCTCCCGTGCCGCCTGGGCCTCGGTCGCCCGTGCGATCCGCCGCTTCGAGCCGGTGACGGTGGTGTGCGGACCGGGGCAGTCGGCGCAGGCGCGGGCGCTGCTGGGCCCGGACGTCGACACGGTCGAGCGTGAACTGGACGACGCGTGGATGCGGGACATCGGCCCCACCTTCCTCACCAACGGGAGTGAACTCGCCGCCGTCGACTGGACGTTCAACGGCTGGGGCGCGCAGGGCTGGGCCCGCTGGGAGCACGACGCGAAGATCGCCGCGTACGTCTCGGATCTCGCGGGCGCGAAGACGTACGCCTCGAAGCTGGTCAACGAGGGCGGGGCGATCCATGTCGACGGCGAGGGGACGGTCCTGCTCACGGAGACCGTGCAGCTCGGCCCCGAGCGCAACCCGGGCTGGACGAAGGACCAGGTCGAGGCGGAGATCCACGCCCGGCTCGGCACCCGCAAGGCCATCTGGCTGCCCCGCGGTCTCACCGGCGACTACCCTCCGCACGGCTTCGGGACCCTCGGCCATGTCGACATCGTCGCCGCGTTCGCGCGCCCCGGTGCCGTGGTCGCGCACTCCCAGCCGGACCCGGCGCACCCGGACCACGAGGTGACGAAGGAGGTCATCGGGCTGCTGAAGGCGCAGACGGACGCGCGGGGCCGCAGCCTGGAGGTCGTCGAGGTCCCGGCGCCCACCGTGCTGGAGGCCGACGGCCACTGGGCCGACTACTCCTACATCAACCACTACCTCTGCAACGGCGGTGTCGTGCTGTGCGGCTTCGACGACCCGCGCGACGAGATCGCCGCCGGGATCTTCCGCCGGCTCTTCCCGCAGCGGACCGTGACGCTCGTCGACGCGAGGACGATCTTCGCGGGCGGGGGCGGCATCCACTGCATCACCCAGCAGCAGCCGAAGGTCCGGTGACGGCCCGCGCCGGGCGGCTCGGTCAGGTAGAACATACGGGTGAACGTCCTGGTCTGCGCGGCCTGCGGCCGCCGCCTCAGCGAGCCGCTGCGTCTGCCGCCCGAGCTGCCCGAACGCCCGGAGTCCGACGGGTCGGAGAACCCCGACGGCTCACGGCACATCCCGTCGACCCCGCCCACTCCGGGTCCGGACGGGGCACGAACCGGACCGGGCCGTCTGATGTCCGCGGGGCCGCGTGACAACGAGGTCTGCCCGGGGTGCGGGGCCGAGGTGGCGACCCGGTTCGCCGAGCGCCACGGCCCGTACGGGACCCACTGCCTGCCCGAAGCCGTAAGCGTGGCCGCCGTATGAGCACCCCCCGCCGCACCCCGGCCCCGCCCCGCGAGCAGGTCCTTGCCGCCGCCATGGACATGATCGCCGAGCGCGGCCTGGAGAAGCTCACCATGGCGGCGCTCGGCCGTGAGGTCGGCATGAGCAGCGGACACCTGCTCTACTACTTCCACTCCAAGGACGAGCTGCTGCTGCAGGCCCTGGAGTGGAGCGAGGGCCGGCTGGGCGCCGAGCGCGGACGGCTGCTGGCGCGCGGTGGCACGGCCCGCGAGCGGCTCGACGCATACGTCGACCTGTACGTTCCCGACGGCCACCGCGACCCGCACTGGACCCTCTGGCTGGAGGTCTGGAACCGCTCGCAGACCGCGGACGAGGCCGCCCGCGACCGGCAGGCCGCCATCGAGGGCGTCTGGCACCGGGATCTGGTGGCGCTGATCGCGGAGGGGGTGTCGCGGGGCGAGTTCCGCCGGGTCGACCCGGACCGTTTCGCGACCCGGCTGCGGGCGTTGCTGGACGGCTTCTCCATCCATGTGGCGATCGGGCTGCGGGGGACGGGCCGGGCGCAAGTTCTCGGCCACGTAAGGGAGTTCCTGGACGAGGGGCTTCTCGCGGACGTCTGAGCGCCTGCCCGTCCCCGGGCAGCGGCGACGGCAACCGGGCCGCCGACATCTTCGTATGACACCTGCGGTGATCAGCAGAGTGCTCGCATCCTGAGACGGACGGTGATCGCGCGGGCGGGTTGTGCCAGACTGCCTCCGTGCTCTCGTTCGCCATGATTATTGGCAGCAGGCGCGCCGGTCCGCAGTGACCGCCACGTACGACCAGGTACGGGCGGACACCGTCGTCCTCGACCCGCGCGCAGACCTCTCGCACCCGCGAGGGGTTTTTCGCTTTTCTGGCCCACCTTCAGCCGGGAGTAAAGCGCGAGGGATCATTGAGGGCGGTGGAGCCGGTCATTCCGGTAACGACCGTGATCCGACGGGATCCAACAGCAGGAGCCTTGACACCATGACCGCAACCAGCGAGCTCGACGATTCGTTCCACGTCTTCGACACCACGCTGCGCGACGGCGCGCAGCGCGAGGGCATCAACCTCACCGTCGCGGACAAGCTGGCCATCGCACGGCACCTGGACGACTTCGGCGTGGGCTTCATCGAGGGCGGCTGGCCCGGCGCCAACCCGCGGGACACCGAGTTCTTCGCCCGCGCCCGGCAGGAGATCGACTTCAGGCACGCCCAGCTCGTCGCCTTCGGCGCCACCCGCCGCGCCGGAGCCAAGGCGAGCGAGGACCCGCAGGTCAAGGCGCTCCTGGACTCGGGCGCCGAGGTGATCACCCTGGTCGCGAAGTCCCACGACCGGCATGTGGAGCTGGCGCTGCGGACGACGCTCGACGAGAACCTGGAAATGGTCCGCGACACGGTCTCGTACCTGCGCGAGCAGGGCCGCAGGGTGTTCGTCGACTGCGAGCACTTCTTCGACGGCTACCGCGCCAACCCGGAGTACGCGAAGGCCGTCGTACGGGCCGCGTCGGAGGCCGGCGCGTCCGTCGTCATCCTCTGCGACACCAACGGCGGCATGCTCCCCGCCCAGGTCCAGGCCGTCGTCTCGACGGTCCTCGCCGACACCGGGGCCCGGCTCGGCATCCACACCCAGGACGACACCGGCTGCGCGGTCGCCAACACCCTCGCCGCCGTCGACGCGGGCGCCACCCACGTCCAGTGCACGGCGAACGGCTACGGCGAGCGCGTCGGCAACGCCAACCTCTTCCCGGTCGTCGCGGCCCTGGAACTCAAGTACGGCAAGCAGGTCCTGCCCGAGGGCGCGCTGCGCGAGATGACCCGGATCTCGCACGCCATCGCCGAGGTCGTCAACCTCACCCCCTCCACGCACCAGCCGTACGTCGGTGTCTCGGCCTTCGCCCACAAGGCCGGACTGCACGCCTCCGCGATCAAGGTCGACCCGGACCTGTACCAGCACATCGACCCCGAGCTGGTCGGCAACACCATGCGGATGCTCGTGTCCGACATGGCGGGCCGCGCCTCGATCGAGCTGAAGGGCAAGGAGCTCGGGGTCGACCTCGGCGGCGACCGTGAGCTGGTCGGCCGGGTCGTCGAGCGGGTCAAGGAGCGCGAGCTCAAGGGCTACACCTACGAGGCCGCCGACGCCTCCTTCGAACTCCTCCTGCGTGGCGAGGTCGAGGGCAGGCCGCTGAAGTACTTCGAGGTCGAGTCCTGGCGTGCCATCGTCGAGGACCGCCCCGACGGCACCCACGCCAACGAGGCCACCGTCAAGCTCTACGCCAAGGGCGAGCGCATCGTCGCCACCGCGGAGGGCAACGGCCCGGTCAACGCCCTCGACCGCGCCCTGCGCGTGGCGCTCGAAAAGATCTACCCCCAGCTGGCCAAGCTCGACCTCGTCGACTACAAGGTCCGCATCCTGGAGGGCGTGCACGGCACGCAGTCCACGACCCGCGTCCTCATCTCGACGTCGGACGGCTCCGGCGAGTGGTCCACGGTCGGCGTCGCGGAGAACGTGATCGCCGCGTCGTGGCAGGCACTTGAGGACGCCTACACCTACGGACTGCTCCGGGCCGGGGTGGAGCCCGCGGAGTAACTCCGTCGGACGTGCGGAGGCCTTCGTCCGGCGAGGGCTCCCGCTGTACTGTGTCGGCAACCGTGCGCCGGAACAGGCCAGTTGGGGGCTCTCGTGGGAACAGGGAGCAGAACCGTGCGCCTGTGGGGGTTCGTCGGCCCGGACTCCTCGGTGCCCTACGTCCACGACGGAACCGTTTACGTGGTCGGCTGTGGCCGCCTGCGGGCCGTCAGCGTGGCCGGCGGATTCTTCCGGTGGAGCACCGAAATCGGCCACCTCGCCCCTCCCACCGTGTCCGGTGACACCGTCTACCTCGCGGGCAAGGGCAGGTACGACGGGGACAAGTTCTTCGCCCTCGACACCGCCGACGGCCGGGTCCGCTGGCGCAGGCGGACCTCCGTGGTCTCGCTGACGCCGCCCGTCGTCGCGGACGGCCTGGTTCACCACGTCGACGGCAGCCGCCACCTCCGTACCTTCGACGCGGCGACCGGGCGCCGCCGTTGGCGGGTGAAGTACCGGCGCAACGGCGCGAACTTCGCGGGGCCCGTGCTGGCCGACGGCACGCTGTACGTCGTCGACGACGGGGGAACCGTCCGGGCACTCGACCCGGCCACGGGCGCCGTCCGCTGGCAGCGGCCGACCTCCGCCCGTGTGCCCCGCGCGCCCCTGGTCCACGACGGCACCCTGTATCTGGGCGGAGGCCATCTCCAGGAGGTGTACGCACTGGACGCAGCCACCGGCGAGCTGCGCTGGTCGGCGCAGCCCTACCTCGCCCGCACCGCCTTCGAGAGCACGCCGGCGATCCACGGCGACACCCTCTACATCACCGGCAGCGATCACCTGTACGCCCTGAACGCGACCACCGGCGAAGCGCGATGGCGTGTTCCCGCTGACGGCGGCACCATCCGTTCCTCACCCGTGGTGGCCGACGGCAAGGTGTACCTCGGAAGCAGGCTGGGGCAGGTGTGCGCGATCAGTGCGGACAACGGCCAGGTCCGCTGGAAGGCGCAAGCGGGCGACAAACTCCGGTCCCTGGTGGTGGCCGGTGGTCTCGTCTACGTGACCTGCGGAGACAGCCTCTACACGATGGAGGCGTAGGTGGTGTGCCCCTCCTGCCGAGCGAGCCCGACGAAGGCCGCCCAAGTGCCCGGCGACACGGTGAGGTTGGGGCCGGTGTTCTTGGAATCGCGGATGTGGACGGCGGAGGGCTGGGTGGCGACCTCGATGCAGTCGCCGCCCTGGCTGCCGCTGTAGCTGGACTTGCGCCAGTCGTGAGCGACCTCGATGCAGTTGCCGCCCTCGTTGCTGCTGTAACTGGACTTGAACCACTGAAGTGCGGTGCTCATCGGTCTCCTAGCAATCCATGCAAGAGGCGCACGCTCTCGCCCGTGGAGAGAGCCTGTGACCGCAGCATTCCATACTTCAGTTGATAGTCACTGACCTCGTCTGGATCCTCGACGAGGAAGCTGGCGCGCTGTACCTCCAGGTAGACGAGGGGTTGGTGGTCGGGGGTTTCCAGCAGTGTCATCGGGCCCGCCAGACCGGCGTGGGGCATCCGGTCCATGGGCATGAAGTCGGCGACGGCGGCACCGAGTACGGCTCCTCCACCACCGGCACGTACACCATCGACCAGGGCGTCACCAAGGTCACCCGGCAGCAGCTGGAGGCCGTCCACCTGGCGCCGTACCGGACGGCCGTCGAACGCGGCATCGGCACGGTCATGCCCTCGTACTCCTCGCTCGACATCCTCGGCGACGGACAGGGCCCGGTGAAGATGCACGCCCGCGGCGACATGATCAACGGCGTGCTCAAGGGGCGGATGGGCTTCGATGGATTCGTCATCAGCGACTGGAACGCCATCGACCAGCTCCCCGGCGACTATTCCTCCCACGTCCGCACGTCCGTCGACGCGGGCGTCGACATGATGATGGTGCCGTACTCGTACAAGGACTTCACCGCGCAGCTCGTCGACGAGGTGCGGGCCGGGCGGATCAGCGAGCGGCGGATCGACGACGCCGTGTCGCGCATCCTCACGCAGAAGTTCCGGCTCGGGCTCTTCGAGCACCCGTACGCCGACACCGCCCACGCCCCGCAGATCGGCTCCGCCGCGCACCGCGCCGTCGCCCGGCAGGCCGCCGCCGAGTCGCAGGTGCTGCTGAAGAACAGCGGTGGGGTGCTCCCGCTGAAGAGGGGCCAGAAGGTGTACGTGGCCGGGTCCAACGCCGACGACCTCGGCAACCAGACCGGCGGCTGGACCGTCACCTGGCAGGGCGCGTCCGGTACCCACACCCAGGGCACGACGATCCTCGACGGGATGCGCAGGGACGGAGACGTCACCTACTCCAAGGACGCCTCCGCGCCCACGGCCGGCTACGACGTCGGCGTGGTCGTGGTCGGCGAGACCCCCTACGCCGAGGGCGTCGGTGACGTCGGCAACGGGCACGACATGCAGCTCTCCGCCGCCGACAAGGCCGCCGTCGACAAGGTGTGCGCGGCCATGAAGTGCGCGGTGCTGATCGTCTCCGGGCGCCCGCAGCTGATCGGCGACCGGCTCGGCGAGATCGACGGCCTGGTCGCCTCCTGGCTGCCGGGCACGGAGGGCGACGGGGTGGCCGACGTGCTGTACGGCAAACGCCCCTTCACCGGTCAACTCCCGGTCACCTGGCCCCGGTCCGAGGCCCAGCTGCCGATCAACGTCGGCGACACGACGTACGACCCGCAGTTCCCGTACGGCTGGGGTCTGACCACGCTGACCAAGGCGCCGGAGGGCGGCGCGGTGACCCTGAAGGCCCTCGCGGTGGCCGCCGCCGTGGCCGAGAAGGCGGGCGCGGGCGACACCGGCCGCGCGCTCGTCACCAAGGCCCGGCTGATCGTCCAGCAGAAGGCGGGCACGAGCATCACCGAGGCGGTGGCGAAACCCTTCGCCGACGCGGATCACCTCTCGCTCACCGGACGGTACGGGGCGGCCGTGGAGAAGCTGATCACGGCCTACCGGGCCGCCTGAGGAGGACGCCACCCGCCACTTTCACCTGAACGGATGACCTGTTTTGGGAGGCTTCGGGTAGCTTCGAACCATGAAGGCCGTCGTACGGACCCGAAGCCTCCCGGGGCTGCTCCTGGCCCTGCTGCTCGCCGCCCTGACCGTACTGTCGGCGGGCTCCCCGCCGGCCTCCGCCGCCACTAGCGTCTCGACCGTCGCCGAGGCCCTGCGCAAGAGCCCGGTCTACGTCGACCCGGCGGCGAGCGCCCAGCTGTCCTCCGCCGACGCGCACGCCCTCGCCGAGCAGATCAAGCACGCCGACAAACCGCTCTTCGTCGCGGTCCTCCCCGCGGGCTACCCCACGGCGAACCTCTTCCAGAACCTCCGCACCGCCACCGGCATCACCGGCCTGTACGCGATCCGCCTGGGTGACCGCTTCGACGCGAGGGCCGACTCCTCCGTCCTGCCGCGCACCGCCGTACAGAACCTCGTCACCAGCGTCCAGGGCGAGAAGAACGCCAAGACCCAGCTGACCGACTTCACCCACGGCGCCCTCACCAACATGGGCGGCTCCGCCCCGTCGAGCTGGGGCTCCTCCTCCGGCGGCGGCGGGGTGTCGTACACCGCGCTGATCACCGCGGGCGCGGTGCTGGTGGCGGGCGGCGCGGGCGTCTACACGCTGGTGCGACGGGGCCGGCGCCGCAGGGCCGAGGAGCAGCGGGCCGCGCTGGACCGGCTCCGGGTCGTCGTCGACGAGGACATCACCGCCTTCGGCGAGGAGCTGGACCGCCTCGACTTCCACCCGGCGGAGGCGGGCGCCGACGACGCCATGCGCGCGGACTACGAACGGGCGCTGGACGCCTACGAGCAGGCGAAGTCGTTCATGGCCGCCGCCACGAAACCCGAGGACGTCCGCGCCGTCACCCAGGCACTGGAGGACGGCCGCTTCTCGCTGGCCCTGCTCACCGCCCGCCGCGAGGGCCGCCCCCTGCCCGAGCGCCGGCCGCCCTGCTTCTTCGACCCACGCCACGGCCCCTCCGTCACCGACGCCGGCTGGATGCCGCCGGGCGGCGCCCCGCGCGAGGTCCCGGTCTGCGCGGCCGACGCCACCCGTCTCGCCGACGGCCGCGACCCCGTCGTCCGCGAGGTCGACACCGATCAGGGCCGCCGCCCCTACTGGGACGCGGGCCCCGCCTACGGCCCCTGGGCGGGCGGCTACTTCGGCGGCGGCCTGCTGCCCGGCCTGCTGGTCGGCACGATGCTGGGCAGCATGATGGCGACCCCGTCGTACGCGGCCGACTACGGCTCCGGATACGGGGACTTCGGCGGCGGATACGACGGCGGAGACGTCTCCGGCGCTGACTTCGACCCCGGCGACTTCGGCGGCGGGTTCGGCGACGGCGGCGGAGGGGACTTCGGGGGCGGCGGCGGGGACTTCGGCGGAGGCTTCTGAGACGTCAGACCTCCGCGTCCGCCAGCCGCTCCATCAGTGCCGCCGCCAGCTCCAGGACCCCCCGCTCCGTCGGGCTCAGCGACGCCAGCGCGCCGGACAGCCAGGCGTCCCGCTCGGCCATGTCCCGCTCCACCCTCCGCAGTCCCTCCTCGGTCACCGACAGCACGGACTGCCGCCGGTCGGCCGTGCCCGGCTCCCGCGCGATCAGCCCCTCCGCCTCCAGCTCCGCGAAGACCCGGGTCAGCGACTGCGGCCGCTGCCGCTCGGCCGCCGCGACCTCACCGGGCGTGGCGGGCCCGTGCCGGTACAGGCGGCCCAGCACCGACAACTGGTTGGGGCTGAGACACCCGTCGCCGCGCTCCTGCCGCAGCCGACGGTTGAGCCGGACGAGACCACTACGGATGCGGCTGGCTTCGGCAAGGTGCTCCATGGCAGAGATCGTACGTGGCAGAGATCGTACGCGAGTACTTACTAATACTCGCTACCTGGATGCCGACAACACCTATAAACTCCGACAGGTGACCGGCAAACTTATACGCAACGCGTACGAAGCGGTGCTGACGATGACCGCCATGCTGCTCTGCTGGGCCGCCGCCCTCGTACTGGAGGGCACCGCCGGGCTGCACACCGACGTGCTCGTCCTCGCGGTCGCCCTGACACTCACCCTGTCCTCGACCCAGCGCACCGCCGACACCCGCCGCCGGCTCACCGCGCTGGTGGTGCTGCCTGTGACGGCCGGCGCGTCGATCTTCCTCGGCCGGCTGATCGCCGCCCACTACGCGATCGGTGCCGCCGTCTTCACCGTCGGCATCTCGCTGGCCATCTGGATCCGCCGTTACGGCCCGGCCGCCGCGAAGGCCGGCACCCTGCTGACCCTCCCGCTCATCGCCCTCCTGGTCGTCCCGGGCCCCACGTTGCCGCCCGAGGCGCAGAGTGGGCTGGTGACCTGGTTCTGGTCGGCGCTGATCGGGGCGCTGGCGTGCTGCTCGGTCTGGCTGGTGCAGGGGCTGGGGGACCGGTACGGGCCCTGGCGCGCCGAGCCGGTCCCCGAGCAGCCGCCGCGCCGCTCCCGACTCCACCCCCGTCCGAGCACCCGCATGGCCCTGCAGATGGCGGCCGGCATCGCCACCGCCTTCGCCGTCGGCCACCTGCTCTTCGACGACCACTGGCCCTGGGTGGTCCTCACGGCGTACGTCGCAGCGAGCGGCAACCGCGGCCGGAACGACGTGCTGCGCAAGGGGGTCGAGCGTCTCGCCGGGGCCTGCGTAGGTACGCTGCTGGCGGTGGGCGTGGCGGCGGCCGGGGTCACCGGCCACGCCGCCGTGGCGCTGATGTTCGCCGTCCTCGCGGTCGCGCTGTGGCTGCGCCCGCTCCGCTACGCCTACTGGGCGGCGGGCATGACCTGCGCCCTCTCCCTCCTCCTCGGCTACTTCGGCCAGAACGCCCAGCACCTGCTGCCGACCCGCCTGGAGGGCATCGCCGTCGGCGCGGTCCTGTCGGTGGCCTCGGCGTGGTGGCTGCTGCCGGTGCCGCGCGGGCGGGCGACGGCGGCACAGATTGCTCCGACCGATGTCCAACGGCCCCACGCGCTCCTACTCTTGGGGAGTGGTGACCGCGCCCGATGGGGACGAACGGGAACTCGTCGAGGGCTTCGGCGACGATCGGCCGCTGCTCGGTGAGCGGTGGCGGGCGTTGTCGCGCCGGGTCCGGGTGACGGTCGTCGGGTCGCTCTGCGCGGTCCTGCTGGGCGCGCTAATCGGATACGTCGTCGCCACGCGCCCGCCGCCCGACCCGGTCGCCGCCACGAGTGTCCGGATCACCGCTGTGGAGATGCCGCGGCGCTACACCCTGGACCTCGGCATCACCCTCCGCGTCGCCTCCGCCGCTCCCGTCACCCTCACGGGGACGAGGCAGGGTTACGACGGCTTCCTGCCGACCCTGCCCGTATCCGGCGCCGCGCTCCTGCCCGGTCAGGCGCGCATCCTGCACACCCGCCTGAACGTCTACTGCCAGCTGCCCCTGCCACCGCAGGGAACGCCCCTGCTGTTCGTGACCGTGCGCAACGCCCGCCGCGAGGGCCGGGCACCGGTCGTGCCCACCGCGGCGCAACTCGCCGGCATCGACCACGCCGTGCAGCAGATCTGCCGACGGTGACCGCGTCCGCCACCGGTCCTGCGTGAGTGGCCCCGGGCCTGCGCAGTCCGTGACCGACCGGGCCGAGCTCGGCCGAGCGCCCGTCCCCTGATGGAGGGGACGGGCGTGCTCAGGCGCGGATGCAGTGAAGGCTCAGGCGTTCTTGATCGCCGAGATGTCGAAGTTCAGCTTGATCTTGTCGGAGATCAGCACACCACCCGTCTCCAGGGCCGCGTTCCACGTCAGACCCCACTCGGAGCGCTTGATCTCCGCCTTGCCCTCGAAGCCCACGCGCTCGTTGCCGAAGGGGTCCTTCGCGGCGCCGTTGAACTCGAGGTCGATGGTGAGCGGCTTGGTGGTGCCGAGGATCGTCAGATCGCCGGTGATGCGGTAGTCCTCGCCGCCGAGGGCCTCCGCGGAGGTCGAGCGGAACGTCATGGTCGGGAACTCGTCCGTCTTGAAGAAGTCCGCGCTCTTGAGGTGACCGTCGCGGTCGGCGGACCCGGTGTCGATGCTCTCCATCTTGACGTCGATGGAGGCCGTCGACGCGGCCGGGTTGCCGCCGTCCAGGTGCAGTGACCCGCTGAAGTCGAGGAACTTGCCCTTGACATTGGTGACCATGGCGTGCCGGACGGTGAAGCCGATGGTGGAGTGGGCCGTGTCGATCGCGTAGTCGCCGGTCAGCGCGGTCAGGTCGGTGTTCGCCATGACGTACTCCTTGGGTCTTCGGGTCCAGTAAGTTGAACGTTGAACTACTCAACGGAATCGACCGTAGACCTATTCCTTTCAAGTTTCAACATAAACCGCAAAGTGTTGGCGTGGTTACGCTGAGGTGGTAGATGCCCATGGCATGACCACACACCGCAGGGGCTCCATGAGACCCACCCGCAGAGCCGTGTTACTCGCGGCGGCACTCCTGGCCACGGCCGCACCCCCCGCCCGCGCAGCCGCCCCCGACCCCTACGACGCCCTCCGCCGCCGCTGGCTCGACCTCGCCCTCGGTAGCGGTTACGACCCCACCGCCGAGCCGTACGCCTCCCGCCTGGCCGAAACGGGCGCACTCGCCCGCGCCGCCCAGGCCGCCATGGCCCCCACGCCCACCTCCCTCTGGCCCGGCTACCCCTACGACCCGCCCTCCGGCATCACCCAGAGCTACGGCCGCGTGTGGACGATGACCCAGGCCTACGTCCAGCAGGGCACCGGCTCGACCGGCGACCCTGCCCTCCTCTCGGCCGTCCTGCGCGGCCTCGACCACCTCTCCGCCACCGTCTACAACCCCTCCACCACCCGCTACGGCAACTGGTGGGAGTGGCAGATCGGCAGCCCCCGCCTGCTGATGGACATCACGGCCGTCCTCTACGACCACCTCACCGAGGCCCGGCGGCAAGCGGCCTGCGCCGCCGTTGACCACTTCATCCCCGACGCGATGCTCACCGACTACTCCGGCACCTCCACCGGCGCCAACCGCGTCGACCTGTGCCGCTCGGTCGCCCTGCGCGGCATCCTGGGCCGCGCGGACGCCAAGCTCGCCCTGGCCCGCGACGCGCTCTCCCCGGTCTTCCCGTACGTCACCAAGGGGGACGGCCTGTACGCGGACGGCTCGTTCGTCCAGCACACCTGGGTCGCGTACTCGGGGACGTACGGACAAGTGATGCTCGACGGCCTCGGCCGCCTCTTCACGCTGCTGGCGGGATCCGCGTGGGAGGTGACCGACCCGAACCGGCAGCTCGTCCTCGACAGCGTCGAGCACGCCTACGCGCCGCTGATCCACGACGGGTTGGTGATGGACGGCGTCAACGGCCGTGCCATCAGCCGGGGTTACCTCAGAAGCGATGACCGCCACGTCATGCGCAGCGACCACTTCCACGGGCAGGGGATCATCGCGGCCGTGGCGCTGCTGGCCGGTGGGGCGACCGCGGTGGAACGCGACCGCTGGCACTCGTACATCAAGGGCTGGATCGAACGGGACACGGTGACACCCATCCTGACGGCACGTCAGCTCGACGTGGCCGACCTGGCCCGGCTGCACGCGGTCGCCGACGCGCCGGTCCCGGCCGCCCCCGAACCCGTGGGCCACCGTCTCTTCCCGGCCATGGACAGGGCCGTCCACCGCGGCCCGGGCTTCACGGCGAGCCTGGCCATGTGCAGCGACCGCATCACGTACTACGAGTACGGCAACGGAGAGAACCCGCGCGGCTGGCACACGGGCGCCGGAATGCTCTACTGGTGGCCCAAGGGGCGCAGCGACCAGTACACGGACTGGTTCTGGCCGACCGTCGACTGGTACCGCCTGCCGGGCACCACCGTGTCCACCCTTCCCCTGGCGGACAAGGCGGGCGGCGAATGGGGCCAGCCCAAGCCGGACGTGCGCTGGGTCGGCGGCACGACGGACGGCGAGTACGCGGCCGTCGGCCAGCACCTCAGGGGCCTCGGCTCGACGCTCCACGCCCGCAAGTCGTGGTTCTGCGTCCCGGACGCGGTGATCTGCCTCGGCGCGGGCATCACCTGTACCGACGGCGTCCCGGTCGAGACCGTCGTCGACAATCGCAACCTGGGGGAGGCCGGGACACAGGAGTTCGTACGGGGGAGGGGCTGGGCCCATCTGGAGGGCCACGGCGGCTGGATCGTACCCGGCGGTGCGCTGCGCACCCTCCGCGAGGACCGCTCCGGCGCCTGGTCGGACATCAACACCACCAGCACCACCCAGCGGGCCACCCGCCGGTGGCAGACCCTCTGGCTCGACCACGGCACGGACCCGGTCGACGCCGCATACGTCTACGTCCTCATGCCCGGCGCCTCCCGCCGAGTGGTCGCCTCCCGCGCCGCCGACCGGCACTGGCTGGCGATCCTCGCCAACAGCGCCACCTGCCAGGCCGTCCGCGTCCCCTCCCTCGGCCTGACGGCCGCCAACTTCTGGGGGCCCGGCACGGCGGGAGCGCTGACCGCCTCCGCGGCCGCGAGCGTCCTCGTACGCCACCACGCCCGCACCGCTACCCTCTGCGTGAGCGAGCCCCCCCGAACGGGTGAGCCGTTCGAGATCACCTGGAACCACCCGGTGCGCGGGGTGGTGCGGGCCGACGACACCGTCGAAGTCCTCCGCACCGGCCGCCGTACGACGCTCCGGATTACCCCAGGCGTGTCATGTGCGACTCACCGTTGTGAGCTGACTCTCAGCTGACGGCTTTGTCTGACCTCTACAAGCCGGATGCCCTCTGAGCAGTCGGAAAGCCTGCATGCCCCCAGGGTTCTGTTCAGTGGCACCAGGAAAACGGGCCGGAGACTGTACGGAGTCGACGGCTCGCTTTCTCGGGTGGGCTTCGTAAGGTCACTACATGACCGTTTTGGATGAGGCGCCGGGTGAGCCGACGGACGCGCGCGGGCGAGTGGCCGAACTGCACGAGATCCGTGCGCAGGCGCTGGCCGGCCCGAGCGAGAAGGCGACCGAGGCGCAGCACGCCAAGGGCAAGCTGACCGGCCGGGAGCGCATCGAGCTGCTCCTCGACCCGGGCTCCTTCCAGGAGGTCGAGCAGCTGCGCCGGCACCGCGCGGTCGGCTTCGGCCTGGAGGCCAAGAAGCCCTACACGGACGGTGTCATCACCGGTTGGGGCACGGTGGAGGGCCGCACGGTCTTCGTCTACGCCCATGACTTCCGCATCTTCGGCGGCGCGCTGGGCGAGGCCCACGCCACCAAGATCCACAAGATCATGGACATGGCCATCGCGGCCGGGGCGCCGCTCGTGTCGCTGAACGACGGTGCGGGCGCCCGCATCCAGGAGGGCGTCTCCGCGCTCGCCGGATACGGCGGCATCTTCCAGCGCAACACCAAGGCCTCCGGCGTCATCCCGCAGATCTCGGTGATGCTCGGCCCGTGCGCCGGCGGCGCCGCGTACTCGCCGGCCCTGACCGACTTCGTCTTCATGGTCCGCGAGACCTCGCAGATGTTCATCACCGGCCCGGACGTGGTCAAGGCGGTGACGGGCGAGGAGATCACCCAGAACGGCCTGGGCGGCGCGGACGTCCACGCCGAGACCTCCGGTGTCTGTCACTTCGCCTACGACGACGAGGAGACCTGCATCGCCGAGGTCCGCTACCTCCTGTCGCTGCTCCCGCAGAACAACCGGGAGAACCCGCCGCGGGTGGAGTCCACGGACGCGGTGGACCGCCGCGGCGACGTGCTGCTCGACCTGGTCCCGGCGGACGGCAACCGGCCGTACGACATGGCCAAGGTGATCGAGGAGATCGTCGACGACGGCGAGTACCTGGAGGTCCACGAGCGCTGGGCCCGCAACATCATCTGCGCGCTGGGCCGCCTGGACGGCCAGGTCGTCGGCATCGTCGCCAACCAGCCGCAGACCCTCGCCGGCGTCCTGGACATCGAGGCATCGGAAAAAGCTGCGCGTTTCGTCCAGATGTGTGACGCTTTTAACATCCCGATCGTCACCTTCCTGGACGTCCCGGGGTTCCTCCCGGGCGTCGACCAGGAGCACGGCGGAATCATCCGCCACGGCGCGAAGCTCCTCTACGCCTACTGCAACGCGACCGTGCCGAGGATTTCGCTGATCCTGCGCAAGGCGTACGGAGGTGCCTACATCGTCATGGACAGCCAGTCCATCGGTGCGGACCTCACCTATGCCTGGCCGACGAACGAGATCGCCGTGATGGGCGCCGAAGGGGCCGCCAACGTCATCTTCCGGCGACAGATCGCAGAGGCCGAGGACCCCGAGGCCATGCGGGCCCGCATGGTCAAGGAGTACAAGTCCGAGCTGATGCACCCCTACTACGCGGCCGAGCGCGGCCTGGTCGACGACGTCATCGACCCGACCGAGACCCGCGAGATCCTCATCCGCTCCCTGGCGATGCTGCAGACCAAGCACGCCGATCTGCCGTCCCGCAAGCACGGCAACCCCCCGCAGTAACCCAGCGGACCCTCCGCGACACCCTCGCGGAAACCTCTCTCACGGAGACTGAGACCTATGAACACCCCTGACATTCGTGTCGAGAAGGGCCACGCCGAGCCCGAGGAAGTCGCCGCCATCACGGCCGTCCTCCTCGCCCGCGCCGCAGCCGCCCCGTCGGACGAGGCCCAGCCCCACCGAGGCCGCGCAAAAGCCGGCTGGCGCCGTCTGGAGCGCGAGCCCGGCTTCCGGGCCCCGCACAGCTGGCACTGAGCGCCGCACAACGCCTGAGGGCCCCCTCTCAACGAGAGGGGGCCCTCAGGCGTTCAGGCTATTGGCTTTTAGAGGCGCGAGGAACTGCGCGACAAGCCACTGGGCCGCCGCAGACGGCATCAAACCGTCCGAGGCAGCCCAGTAGCCGCAAGAACCACTTACCGCAAGCGAGCCATCAACGCGTGCTCCACGAGAGTGATCAGCGCAGACTTCGCATCGGCCCGGTGCCGCGCATCCGTCGTGATGATCGGCGTATCCGGCCCAATCTGAAGAGCTTCCCGGACCTCGTCCGGGTTGTACGGCTGGTTCCCGTCGAACCCGTTCAGGGCGATCACAAAAGGCAGCCCCGAGTTCTCGAAGTAGTCGACCGCGGGGAAGCAGTCGGCCAGGCGCCTGGTGTCAACCAGGACGATCGCGCCGATCGCACCGCGTACCAGGTCGTCCCACATGAACCAGAAGCGGTCCTGACCGGGGGTGCCGAACAGGTACAGGATCAGGTCCTGGTCCAGGGTGATACGGCCGAAGTCCATGGCCACCGTGGTGGTGGTCTTGTCCCCGGTGTGGGTGAGGTCGTCGATGCCTGCCGAAGCAGACGTCATGACGGCCTCGGTACGCAGCGGGTTGATCTCCGAGACGGCCCCGACGAACGTGGTCTTGCCCACGCCGAAGCCACCCGCCACCACGATCTTCGCTGAGGTGGTGGAGCGGGAAGGACCGCCGCTAGAGCTTGCGAAGTCCACTGAGCACCCTTTCGAGCAGTGTCACGTCTGGCTGGCCGCCGGCGTTCTCGTCGCCGCCGGGCTGATGGATGGCGACCAGTCCCGCCTCCGCCAAGTCGGCGACGAGGATCCTGGCCACGCCGAGAGGGATCGTCAGGAGGGCGGAGATTTCCGCCACCGACTTGATCTCGCGGCAGAGGTTGCAGATCCGCTGATGCTCGGGCAGCTGGCCCTGCATCTGGTGCGGCTGCGCGGTGGTGTGCACCAGCGCCTCGATGGCGAGCTGGTAGCGCGGGCGCGTCCGGCCGCCGGTCATGGCGTACGGACGCACCAGGGGATTGTTCGACGACCCCGCGGGGGCCGGCTCTGGAGCACGTCGCTGCGGCTGCACGGGCTGGATGCGCGGCGCCGGCGGCTGGTCGTAAGGCGAGGGACCGGGGCCCTGCGGACCCTGGGGCGCATACGGGTGCTGACGCCGCTGGCTCGGGGTGGAGGGGAAGTTGTAACGGTTCGGGTTCTGGGAACCGCCGCCCTGGCCCTGGGCAGGGCCGTACGACCAGTTGCCCGAATTCGAACCGCCTGGGGGTGTTGCCACTTTCTCCTCCTCCGACTGTGCCGGGCACCCAATGCCTGTGGAGCCGCGTCCCGAAACCTTACGGCCCCGGGACGCCAAAACGCACCGTCTGTTTGTCAGTTGAGCAGGCTGCCCTGGAGCTCCGCACGAAGATCCGGTGTGAGGACCGTACCGGCACGGTCGACCAGAAGAGCCATCTCGTACCCGATGAGGCCGATGTCCGCCTCGGGGTGGGCCAGCACGGCGAGCGAGGAACCGTCGGAAACGGACATGATGAAGAGGAATCCCCGCTCCATCTCCACAACCGTCTGGTTCACGCTGCCGCCCTCGAAGATGCGCGAGGCACCGGCGGTCAGCGAGGTCAGACCCGACGCGACGGCCGCCAGCTGGTCGGCGCGGTCGCGCGGAAACCCTTCGGACATCGCCAGAAGGAGTCCATCGGCGGAGACCACCACGGTGTGGGACACCCCCGGGGTGTTGTCCACGAAGTTGGTGATCAACCAGTTCAGGTTCTGTGCCGCCTGGCTCATCGGGCTCACACTAACGCTCCTGGTTGTAGGTGCTGTCAGGACCGAAGCCCTGACCGTTCGTTTCACTGCTCGCGTTGCGTCCGCGCTGGACGCCCCGGCGCAGGTTGCTCAGCCGGCCCCGGACGTCCTCCGGGGCGCGGGAGACCTGTGGGCCGCCCTGGGGGGTGGTCTCGGCGGCTCCCTCGACCAGGTTGGCCTTGGGCACCCGCCGCGGCAGGCCGGAGGAGGTGACCCCGCCCGCCTTGGGCTTCCGGAGCGCGGAGGCCTGCTGCCAGCGCGCGTCGTTCGCCGAGCGCCAGTCGCCGGTGCCGTTGCCGTTGCTCTCCGGCTTGGGGGCCGGCGCCTCCTGGTTCACGTGCCGTGCGCCGTTCGCACCGCTCGCACCGCCCGTGCCGTTCGCACCGTTTGCGAACGATCCGCGGCGGGGCAGTCCGGCGTCGGTCAGCGCGTGGGCGGCGGAAGAGGCCGGTCCCGGACGCTCGAAGCCTACGCGGTCATGCTCGCTCACGTCAGCGGCCTGCGCAGATTCCGTTTCCGGAGCGTACTCGGACGAGTACCCGTTCTGGTAGGTGTCCTGCTGAGGCCAGTCGTCCTGGTGACGCCGCTCCTGGAAGGCCGGGAAGGACTCCGGGGCGGAGGGGCGGGCGGCCGGGGGCTCCTCGCGGACGGGCTCCGCATACGAGGGCTCGGGGTAGCCGCCGTTCGACGAGAACGTGTCGTTCTGCGGCAGTCCGCCGTTCGGCGCGTAGTACGGCTCGTCGTACGACGGGCGCGGAGCCGGCTCGTCATACGCGGGGCGCTGCTGCTCCTCGTACGGGGTCTGCTGCGGCTCGTCGTACGCGGGGCGCGGGTCGTAGCCGCCGGGCTGCTGCTCCGGGTAGCCACCGTGGCCGTTGTCGTAGGACGGCTGGTCGAACGCGTCGGCGTAGGGGGACTCGGGGGACTCCTGGACCGGCTGGTCCGTCGCCTGGGCCTCCAGGGCCGCACGGCGCTCCTCGCGCATCAGCGAGCGGCCGACGGGGTCCAGCTCGCGTATGTCGTCCGGGATCTCTGAGTAGCGGCTGTCGTCGAAGCCGAGTTCCGCGGCCGTGCGCATCGGCAGGCCGTTGTTGAAGTCCTCACCCTGGTAGCTCTGCTCCGGGATGATCTGCGAGACCGTGAACTCGTCGCGCGACTGCTGCTCGCCGCCGCCACCGCCGTGGGTGATCGCGTCCGGCAGCATGACCAGCGAGGTCGTGCCGGCCTGCTCGCCCGAGGGGCGCAGCTGGACGCGGATGCCGTGCCGGTCGGACAGCCGGCCGACCACGAAGAGGCCCATGCGCTGGGATATCGCGGCGTCGACGGTGGGCGGGTTCGCGAGCTTGTGGTTGATGTCCGCGAAGTCCTCGGCGGTGAGGCCGATGCCCTTGTCGTGGATCTCGATCATGATGCGGCCGTCGGGCAGCCGGGTCGCGGTGACGCGGACCTTGGTCTGCGGGGAGGAGAACGTCGTCGCGTTCTCCAGCAGCTCGGCCAGCAGGTGCACGAGGTCGGTGACCGCGCGGCCGTGGATCTCGGCCTCCGGGACGCCGGAGAGCTCGATGCGCTCGTACTGCTCCACCTCGGAGGAGGCGGCGCGCACCACGTCGATGAGCGGGACCGGCTGGTCCCAGCGGCGGCCGGGCTCCTCGCCGGCGAGGACCAGGAGGTTCTCGCCGTTGCGGCGCATACGGGTCGCGAGGTGGTCCAGGCGGAAGAGGTTCTCCAGCTGGTCCGGGTCGGCCTCGTTGTTCTCCAGGTCGGTGATCAGGGTCAGCTGGCCCTCGATCAGCGACTGGTTGCGGCGCGAGAGGTTGGTGAAGATCGCGTTGATGTTGCCACGGAGCAGGGCCTGCTCGGCGGCGAGTCGCACGGCCTCGCGGTGGACCTGGTCGAAGGCGCGGGCGACCTCGCCGATCTCGTCCCGGGTGTTGATCGGGATGGGCTGGACGCGGGTGTCCACGCGGCCCGGGTCGGTGCGCGAGAGCTGGTCGACCAGCATCGGCAGGCGCTGCTCGGCGATGCCGAAGGCGGCGTTGCGCAGCTGGCGCATCGAGCGGGACATCTGGCGGGCCACGGCACCGGCCAGGATGAACGCGAGAAGCAGGGCGACGATGACAGCGGCACCCGTGATCAGGGCGTCACGCTTGGCGTTGTCGGCGATGTTCGAGGCCTCGTTCACGGCCTTGTCGGCCATGTCCGCCTGGATCTTGCGGTAGACGTCGGCCCGGAGGGTGGTGACCCCCCACCAGTTCTCCGCGGTGATGCCTGTCGCGGCGAGCTGCGCACGGGCACTGGTGTCCGTGGTCTGCAGCGCCGAGAGGGCCGTGACCATGGCCGTCGGCTCGGACGGCGGAGGCACGTAGGTCTGGTTGTTGGCCGCCGCCTGCGCGGCGGCCTGCTTGGCCTGGGCCGCGCCCTCGGCCTTGGCCTTCGCCTCCAGGTCGACGAGCTTCTGCGCGTCCGCCTCGGTTCCGCCCGCCTTGTACTCCTCGATGGCGATGCCCTCGAGGTAGGCGTAGGAGGAGAGGGCGACACGCTGCTTGGCGAGGTCGTCCTTCTTGGGGCCGGGGCTGATCAGCAGGTGCATGCCGATCGACCGCTCCAGGGACAGGGCGGCCTGGGTGAGCGAGATGGCGTAGACGGTGCGGCCGTAGCTGGTGATGTTGCCCGTGCCCAGGCCCAGCTCGTTGGCGAACTCCATCAGGGGGTGGGCGACGGCGACGTAGCCCTCTTCGGTCTGCACTCCGTGGACCTTGGAGGTGTACGCGATCGCGCGCAGGGTGGCCAGCTGCGGCTCGGCCTGGCGGAACAGCTTGAGGCGGCGCAGCAGGCCGGCCTTCTGCGGCATGTTCTGCGCCGCCGCGTCGAAGGCGTCGGCTGCGTCGTCCGTGGCCTTGCGGGCCGCGGTGACCGTCGCCTTGTCCTTGGCGGTCGCGCTCTTGCCCTTGAGCAGCGGTGCCGCGGTGATGTCGCGCTCGTTGTTCACCGCGTTGGCATAGGTGAGGGAGGCCCGCACCAGACGTGCGGTGTTCTCCGCGTCCTGCGCCTCCTGCCAGGTGTCGATCGAGCTCTTCACCTGGAAGCCGCCCATGACGAGGCCGACCATCACGGGTATGAGCAGGATCGCGTTCAGCCGGGTCGGCACCCGCCAGTTGCGGGGGGAGAAACGGCCGCCGCTCGGAGCGGGTGGGGCCGTCGGTTCCGAACCGGGCACAGGGGCGGGCGCCGCTCCGCGCGGCGGCGGGGTGAAGTTGCCCCGGGCCGACGGCTCGGGACCGTTCTTGCTTCGCCTCACTCGACCAACAACCTCTCGGCGGCGGGCACCAACGTTGTGCCGCAGTGTCTCAGAGCCCAGTTCGCCCTTGAGTACGCAGTACTACTGAGTACGTCTTTGACTATTGGGCAGTTCACGCATTCCAGCACGACGACCTGCGCTCTTCCAAACAGTGGAAAGCGAGGATTCCGTGTGATGTAAGACCCAGATAAATCGGTCATAAAGAGCGAGCCCCGTCAAAAGACGGGGCCAATGTGAGCGCAGCGAGACCGGTTGACAGCGACGAGTGGCCGTGCCACCTGATTCCTCTGCCGAAACGTTATGAACACCGGGGCCCGCCGTGTCAAAGGCCACAGCAGGCTCCGGTGCGTCTACGACAACTGCCGTACGGCATGGCTGATTTGCGTGTTACCGCAGCCGTGCCATGAGAGCGTGCTCGACCAGGGTGATCAGCGCACTCTTCGCATCCCCGCGATGCCGGGCGTCCGTCGTGATGATCGGGGTGTCCGGACCGATCTGCAGCGCCTCGCGCACCTCCTCGGGAGCGTACGGCTGGTGCCCGTCGAAGCCGTTGAGCGCGACGACGAAGGGCAGGCCGCTGTTCTCGAAGTAGTCGACCGCGGGGAAGCAGTCCGCCAGGCGCCGGGTGTCCACGAGCACCACCGCGCCGATCGCACCGCGTACCAGGTCGTCCCACATGAACCAGAACCGGTCCTGGCCCGGCGTACCGAACAGGTAAAGGATCAGGTCCTGGTCCAGGGTGATACGGCCGAAGTCCATGGCCACCGTGGTGGTGGTCTTGTCCCCGGTGTGCGTGAGGTCGTCGATACCCGCGGACGCGGACGTCATCACGGCCTCGGTACGCAGCGGGTTGATCTCCGAGACGGCGCCCACGAAGGTGGTCTTGCCCACGCCGAATCCGCCCGCCACCACGATCTTGGCGGAGGTGGTGGCACGGCTCGGTTCAGAGCTTGCGAAGTCCACTGAGCACCCTTTCGAGCAGGGTCACGTCCGGCGCACCGGTCGTCTCGTCGCCACCAGGCTGGTGGATGGCGACGAGCCCGGCCTCGGCCAGGTCCGCGACAAGGATCCGGGCCACGCCCAGCGGCATGGACAGGAGCGCCGACACCTCCGCGACCGACTTCACCTCACGGCACAGGTGGCAGATGCGCTGGTGCTCCGGGAGCAGCCCCATGAGCGCTGCCGGGTCGGCCGTCGTGCTGATCAGCGCCTCTATGGCGAGCTGGTAGCGCGGCCGGGTCCGGCCACCGGTCATCGCGTACGGACGTACCAGTGGCTGGTCGCCCTCATCCTCGTACGGCTCCGCGTACGGATCATGAGAGGCGGTGGGCGGGGTCATGAATCCTCCGGGCGGGACAGCAAGTCGGTCGGGCTGGCCGTCTGTTGGCCGTGGGGGGATTGTGGCGGCCGGACGGTGATGTGGTGACGGGGGTGGATCCTGGGCGGGTCAGTGGAGCAGACTGCCCTGTAGTTCGGCGCGCAGATCCGGCGTGAGGACCGCACCTGCCCGGTCGACGAGCAGCGCCATCTCGTAGCCCACCAGGCCGATGTCGCACTCGGGGTGCGCGAGCACGGCCAGGGACGAGCCGTCCGAGACGGACATCAGGAAGAGGAAACCCCGCTCCATCTCGACGACCGTCTGCGCCACGTTGCCGCCCTCGAAGATCCGGGAGGCCCCGGCCGTCAGCGAGGTCAGTCCGGACGCGACGGCCGCCAGCTGATCGGCGCGGTCGCGGGGGAAGCCTTCCGACATCGCCAGAAGGAGACCGTCGGCGGAGACGACGACGGTGTGGGACACACCGGGGGTGTTGTCCACGAAGTTGGTGATCAACCAGTTGAGGTTCTGTGCCGCCTGGCTCATCTGGCTCAACTAACGCTCCTGCTGGTGAGTGGGGCTCGGGAAACTGCCGGTCTGACCGGTACCGGTACCGGCCTGGCGACCCTGCGCGATGCCCCGACGGAGATTGGTCAGCCGGCCGCGTACGTCGTCAGGCGCACGCGAGACCTGCGGACCGGCTTGGTGCTGTTGCTGCTGAGCCGTGCCCGGAACGAGGTTCGCCCGGGGCACCCGGCGCGGCAGGCCGGAGGTGGTGACGCCGCCCGCCGCCGGCTGCCTGACGCGTTCTGCCTGCCGGACGAGATCGTCGTTCGGCGAGGTGCGCCAGGAAGAGGAGGCGGGACGCTGTGAAGCAGCAGAGTGCTGCGGGGCCGCGGGTGCGGCCGGTGCGGCCGGAGCCTGCGGCTGCTGCGGGGCCGGTGCGGAGCCGTTGCTCTGCTGACCGCCCTGCTGGCCGTGGAACCAGTTGGTCTCCAGCGTGTCGTACAGCGGCGTACGGCCGTCACCCGGGCCCGGCGCCGGCGGCAGCTCCCACCCGTCTCCCGGCCGCCGCCCCTCATCGGGCCGCTGCGCGGCGCCCCCATTGTCTGGCTCCTGGCGGACGGGCCGCTGCTGCGGACGCTGCGGGGCCGGCGGCCGCGGAGCACCGAAGTCACCGCCCTGCTGCGGACGCTCGAACTGCCCGGTGGCGCCGCTGTCGTAGCCGGGGGTGGCGAACTGGCCCGTGGAGCTGCCGTCGTACGCCTGCGGAACGGAGAACTGGCCCGTGTTGGCGGGGTTGCTCGGGTTGTTCGGGCTGTTCTGCCCGGTGCGGCCGTTCTGGCCGGACGGAGCGCCGAAGACGTCCGAGCGGACGAACTGGCCCGTGTTCTGCGAACCGTTCGTGCTCGGCTGCTGCGCGCCGAAGTCCTGGGCGGCGAACTGGCCCGTGTGCTGCGGGTCGCCCGGCGTCGGGGCGCCGAAGTCGGGACGCGCGAATTCCGAGGTGGAACCGGGGCCCTGACGGTCCTCGGACCGCGGGACCGCCGGCATCTCGGACGTCGAGTCGATGCGCGGCATGCGGGATGTCTCGTCGTGGCCGCGCGGGGTGTCGAGCGAAGCGCGCGGCACCGGCGGCTGCGCGTTCTCGTCGCTCCAGCTCGGCCGGGACTGCTGGTTGCCGCCCGGCAGCTCGGCACGCGGACCGCCACGGCCCGGCAGCTGCGGCTGACGGCCACGCCGGCCGCGGCCCTGCTCGTTGCCTGCGTCCGCGTTGTTCGAGGACTGCGGCGGTACGGCGCCACGAGCGCCGCCGAAGCTGTCCTGACCCAGGCCCGCGGCCTGCAGGCCCTGTGGCGCACCCGGCGCCTGGCCGAACCCGGCGCCCGCGGGAGCCGGGCGGCCCTGCTGCGGGGCTCCCGGAGACTGCGGGCCACGTGCTCCGCCGGGCGCACCCGGGCGGCCGTCGCCGGCACCCGGCAGCGCGGCCCGCGGGCCCTGACCGGCACCGAGCAGACCACCGGAGGCCGCACCGGCACCGAGGGCGCCACCACCGGGCGCACCGGCACCGGCCTGGCGCCGTGCGGCGGCCACACCCGCGGCGGCCTGCGCGGCGGCCGGACCACCGGGGGAACCGGCGCCCTGACCGGGCTTGGGCTGCGGCTTCTTGCCGCCCTGGGCGACATCGACGGGCAGCATGACCAGGGCGGTCGTACCACCGGAGTCGGACGGGCGCAGCTGGATACGGATGCCGTGGCGCTGGGACAGCCGGCCGACCACGAACAGACCCATGCGGCGGGAGACGGAGACGTCCACGGTGGGCGGCGAGGCGAGCCGCTCGTTGATCGCCGCGAGGTCCTCGGGGGAGAGGCCGATGCCGGTGTCGTGGATCTCGATCAGGACGCGGCCGTCGGGCAGCGCGTGACCGGTGACCTTGACCTTGGTCTGCGGCGAGGAGAACGAGGTGGCGTTCTCCAGTAGCTCGGCGAGGAGGTGCACGAGGTCGTTGACCACGCGGCCGGCCACTTCGGTGGTCGGCACGGCGGCCAGCTCGATGCGCTCGTACTGCTCCACCTCGGAGGCGGCGGCGCGCAGCACGTCGACCAGCGGGACCGGGCGGGTCCAGCGACGTCCCGGCTCTTCACCGGCGAGGACGAGGAGGTTTTCACCGTTACGGCGCATACGCGTCGCGAGGTGGTCGAGCTTGAAGAGGGAGGACAGCTGGTCCGGGTCGGCCTCGCGGGACTCCAGCTCGGAGATGAGCGAGAGCTGGCGCTGGATGAGGCCCTGGGAGCGGCGCGAGAGGTTGGTGAACATCGCGTTGACGTTGCCCCGCAGCAGGGCCTGCTCGGCGGCGAGGCGGACCGCCTCGCGGTGCACGTCGTCGAAGGCCGCGGCCACCTGGCCGATCTCGTCCCGGGAGTGCACACCGACCGACTCGACGGAGGTGTCGACGTCCTGCGGGTCCGACTCCGAGAGCTGCTTGACCAGCTCGGGCAGCCGGTCCTGGGCGACCTTGTTGGCGGTCTCCTGGAGGCGGCGCAGCGAGCGGATCATGGACCGGGCGATGACGAAGGCGCCGACGAGGGAGACGCCGAGCACGAGCAGGATCAGCGCACCGGAGATGATCGCCTCACGCTCGGAGGCGGCGCGCAGCTCGCGGGCCTTCTGCTCCATGTCCTCGAGCAGCGTGTGCTCGATCTTCTTCATCTGCTCGATCTTGGTCGAGCTGTCGTCGACCCAGTCCTGGTACGAGCGCTTCGGCAGGTCGTCCAGGGCGTTCTGGGAGGCGAGGGCACGGCTGGCGTACTTGTCGCTGGCCGTGATCGTCGTGTTGTTCTCCTCGATGGGCTTGAGGAGAGCGGTGGCCTTGTCGGTGCCGTAGATGCTGCGGAAGCTGCGCAGCTCGGACTTCTGGCTCTCCAGCGCCGACTGTGCGTACAGCCGGTCGTTCTCCGAGAGGTCGCCGACCGTGGTGTTGCTCGCGGGGAGCGCCGCCGCCAGGACGGCGCGCTGCATCGACGCGTACTCCTTGGCGGAGGAAAAGGAGGACAGGGCGCGGGTGCGCTGGATCATCTCGGGGTTGCTGGTGGCCTCGGCCATGTCCTGGGAGAGGGTCAGCAGGTGCGTGACGAGACGGTGGTAGGCCTCGACGGTCTGCGTCGAGTTGTTCTTGGCCTGGTAGGCACTGGAGCGGATCTTCGACAGCTGTTCGAGGTCGCCGACCACGCCGACGAGGCTCTCGCGGACGCCCTGGAGCGAGCCGTCCTTGTTGGAGGTGTCGATCTGCTCGGCGGAGTCGATGAAGTTGGTCTTGGCCCGGTCCGTCTTGTCCCGGTAGCCCTTGACCGTGTAGTCGCTGGCCTTGGAGCCGTGCGCCAGCGGACCGGAGGACAGGTCGCGCTCCTTCTGGAGCGCGTCGGCCAGCTCGGTGGCCTGCTTGGTCATGTCCGTCAGCAGCTTCATGTTGTCGAGCTGCTGGATTTCGTTCACGTTGTCGCTGATGCGCAGGGCGCCCAGCGAGGTGGCCGCCACCACGGGAAGCGCGAGCAGTGACACCAGGCGCGTGGAGATGCGCCAGTTGCGCAGTGCCACGCGGGATCCCGGGCCGTTCGGGCCGCCCGGCGGCTTGACCGCCGAAGTGGTGGGGCCGGGGGACCCGGAAGATGCCGACGCGCCGGGGCGCCCGGGGCGCTCTCCGCCGTCGCCGGACGGTGCCGGGCCCGGGTTCTGGGCGTGCTGGGGGGAGGGACTGCCGGCATTGGGGCCAGTCCCGCCGTGCGGCTCCGGCTCCGCCGAAGCACTGCCATCCCTCTTGAAACGTCCCTGCACTAGCGTCGCAACCTCTGGACCAGGCGCCCCTCCGCGTGAACGGAAAGACACGGTGTCGGCGTTTTTAGGCGGCGCCCCGAATGCGCCCCCTGTTGGTCGTGAGTGACCGGCGCTGGTTCCCCCTTCTCGCCGCCACGCGGCGCTCGTCGCGCCCCCTGTGCGCCGGCTCGATCCTGCGGCGGTCCGTGGAATTCCAGCACAGTGCCGGATCTCCAACAAGGGCCGAGGACTATGCCGTGACCCACGTGACAGCACGTGAGTGCGGGGTTACCGGACGTAGAAAGTGATCTCGTCCATAACGGACTTATATGAGCGAGTCGCCTAGATGGAAACGGTGTCCTAGTCGCCATGATCAGGAGCGGAATGATGGCTTCAGGTGGGCAATGTCCGTTTCGTGGGGGTGGATTGCGAGCCTGAATTGACCGATTTGACTCACAGTTCGTGAGCAAACTCACATGCCGATCATGGGGTCTTCGCGTCTCGGGAAGGGAATTGCATGTTTAGCCTGACGCTTTACAGGACGTAACACTTTGACAACCGCGCCTGCGCGAGAGGGCCCCAGGGTCCGGCCGGGCGCCCGGAGACGACAAGGTCACGTAGAACAGTGAAGACGACGATGATGTTCCGCAACATAGCCAACCCGCGGCGCACGACGCTGGCGCACCTCGAGGACGCCGACGCACTGCAGACGCCGCAACAGCCGGAGCACTCCGTCGACCTCCCCACCCAGACCGCCAATCCCCGTCGCACCATCCTGGTGGAGGTCCCCGCCACGGCCTCCGTCGCGCAGTAGTACGCACTCCGGCCGTAGATCACTCAGCGCGGCCGCTCGCGGCTCGAATACGCGAAGCGCAGCCCCCCTCCCGCGTTAGCCTGGAGCGTCAGACTCCAGCCGGCTCAAGTGAGGGGCGCAGCATCCCGTGCGCATCGCCAGATTCTCCATCGACGGGAACGTCGCCTTCGGCGCGGTCGAGGGCGACAGGCCGGACGAGCTCGTCCTCGACATCATCAAGGGCATCCCGTTCGCGGACTTCGAGCTCTCCGGTACGAAGGTCCCGCTGAGCAAGGTCCGGCTGCTGCCCCCGGTGCTCCCCAGCAAGGTCGTGGCCTTCGGCCGCAACTACGCGGAGCACGCGCGCGAACTCGGCAACGAGGTGCCCGACGCCCCGTTCGCCTTCTTCAAGCCCTCCACCTCGGTGATCGGCCCCGGTGACGAGATCCAGTACCCGCCCTTCTCCGAGGAACTGCACCACGAGGCCGAACTGGCCGTGGTGATCGGCCGCATGTGCCGCGAGGTCCCGCGCGAGCGCGTGGCGGACGTGATCTTCGGCTACACCTGTGCCAATGACGTCACCGCCCGCGACGTGCAGAAGCGCGAGAAACAGTGGGCCAGGGCCAAGGGCTTCGACACCTCCTGCCCGCTCGGCCCCTGGGTGGAGACGGACCTCGACCTCGCCACCGCGTCCGACCTGACAGTCCAGCTCACGGTCAACGGCGAACAACGCCAGCTCGGCCGCACCAGCGAGATGATCCACTCCATCGAGGACCTGATCGTCAACATCTCCGAGGCCATGACGCTGCTCCCGGGCGACGTGATCCTCACGGGCACCCCGGCAGGCGTCGGGCCGCTCACCGTCGGCGACGAGGTCGCCGTCACCATCGAAGGCATCGGCACTCTCACCAACAAGGTTGTCAAGCGTGGCTAGCGCACCCGGCTCCCCCGTACGCGTCCGTTTCTGCCCCTCGCCCACCGGTAACCCCCATGTGGGCCTGGTCCGCACCGCCCTGTTCAACTGGGCGTTCGCGCGGCACCACCAGGGCACTCTGGTCTTCCGCATCGAGGACACCGACGCCGCCCGCGACTCCGAGGAGTCGTACAACCAGCTGCTCGACTCGATGCGCTGGCTGGGCTTCGACTGGGACGAGGGCCCCGAGGTCGGCGGCCCGCACGCGCCGTACCGCCAGTCGCAGCGCATGGACATCTACGCCGACGTCGCGCGCAAGCTCCTCGACGCCGGCCACGCGTACCACTGCTACTGCTCCCAGGAGGAGCTGGACACCCGCCGCGAGGCCGCCCGCGCCGCCGGCAAACCCTCCGGTTACGACGGCCACTGCCGCGACCTCACCGACGCCCAGGTCGAGGAGTACAAGGCGCAGGGCCGCACCCCGATCGTCCGCTTCCGCATGCCCGACGAGACGATCACCTTCACGGACCTGGTCCGCGGCGAGCTGACCTTCACGCCCGAGAACGTCCCGGACTACGGCATCGTGCGCGCGAACGGCGCCCCGCTGTACACGCTCGTCAACCCGGTCGACGACGCCCTGATGGAGATCACCCACGTCCTGCGCGGCGAGGACCTGCTCTCCTCCACCCCCCGCCAGATCGCCCTCTACAAGGCGCTGACGGAGCTGGGCATCGCCAAGGAGATCCCGCACTTCGGCCACCTGCCGTACGTGATGGGCGAGGGCAACAAGAAGCTGTCGAAGCGCGACCCTCAGTCGTCGCTGAACCTCTACCGCGAGCGCGGCTTCCTCCCGGAGGGCCTGCTCAACTACCTGTCCCTGCTGGGCTGGTCGCTCTCCGCGGACCAGGACATCTTCACCGTCGAGGAGATGGTGGCGGCCTTCGACATCGCGGACGTGAACCCCAACCCGGCGCGCTTCGACCTGAAGAAGTGCGAGGCGATCAACGCCGACCACATCCGCCTGCTGGATGTGAAGGACTTCACTCAGCGCTGTGCCCCCTGGCTGCGGGCCCCCTTCGCGCCCTGGGCCCCGGAGGACTTCGACGAGGCCAAGTGGCAGGCGGTCGCCCCGCACGCCCAGACCCGTCTGAAGGTCCTCTCGGAGATCACGGACAACGTCGACTTCCTGTTCCTCGCCGAGCCGGTCTTCGACGAGCCGAGCTGGACGAAGGCGATGAAGGAGGGCTCGGACGCGCTCCTGCGTACGGCCCGCGAGAAGCTTGAGTCCGCCGACTGGACCTCCGCCGAGTCCCTGAAGGAGGCCGTCCTGGCCGCCGGCGAGGCCCACGGCCTCAAGCTCGGCAAGGCCCAGGCCCCCGTCCGCGTCGCCGTCACCGGCCGCACGGTCGGCCTGCCCCTGTTCGAGTCCCTGGAGATCCTGGGCAAGGAGAAGACCTTGGCCCGCATCGACGCGGCCCTGGCGAAGCTGGCGGCGTAACGCACGCACGCGTGGAGGGGCGGCAGTCGACACCCGGCTGCCGCCCCTTCGGCGTCGTTGTCAGTGGGGCGCACCAGCGTTCCGGTTCACTCGCACTCGAGATCCGGAAGGCGCCGTCATGCCGATGTCCCCCCGTGACTGCACCTGGCTGTTCACGCCGGGCAGCACGTTCACCCACCAGTCCGGGACGGCCGGCGTGATCCACCTGGCCGGCGGCGAGACGCTCGACCTGCCCACCGGACGCGTGGTCGCCTGTGACCCGTTCGTCTGTCTGGGGAGCGGGGACATCGAGCCGTTCACCGTCACCGTCGACCCCGGCCGCGACCGGGTCGAGGCGGCCGTCGCCACCCTCACCCGCCCCGACGAGCCCCCGGCCGAGCACCCCCACCCGCGCGTGGCGGCGGTCCGGGTGGTCATCCGTGACGAACCCACCGTGACCTGGGAGTTGGCCCTGCGCCCCGAGCAGGACCCCGCAGAGCTCAAGGACGACGAGTTCTTCGGCTACGGCGTCGACGTCGGCACCGGCTGCTTCTACGACGCCTCGGCCGAGAACGCCTTCCCCGAGACCCATGGGGAGGAAGGGCCGCCGTGGGACGCCTTCGAGAACGGCGACTGGTCCGACTTCTTCGTCGCCCCCGCCCCCGCCTGGCAATCGCTGATCCCCGGACGCGCCCCCGACCACGGGGTTACCGTCGGATCATGAGCATCCGAGCCGTGGTCTGGGACGTCGACGACACCCTCTTCGACTACAGCGGAGCGGACCGTGCGGCCATGCGGGAGTATCTGGTGGCCGAGGGGCTGATCGACGAGGGCGGGGCCGTGGCCGAGGCGCTGGAGCGGTGGCGGGTGGCCACCGAGGTCCACTGGGCGCGGTTCTCGGTCGGCGAGGTCTCCTTCGAGGGGCAGCGGCGGGACCGTGTGCGGCTCTTCCTCGGTCGGGAGCTCACCGACGACGAGGCCGACGACTGGTTCCGGCGCTACAAGACCTACTACGAGGCCGCCTGGGCCCTCTTCCCGGACGTCCTGCCCGCCCTGGACGCCCTCGCCACCAGCCACCGGCACGCGGTGCTGTCCAACTCCAGCCTCACCGTCCAGGACCGCAAGCTGCGCACCCTCGGCGTGCACGACCGCTTCGAGGTGATCCTCTGCGCCGCCGAACTCGGTGTCTCCAAGCCCGAGGCCGGTGCCTTCCTGGCCGCCTGCGACGCCCTGGAACTGGCCCCGCACCAGGTCGCGTACGTCGGCGACCACCCGGAGATCGACGGACGCGGCGCGGCCGACGCAGGCCTGCTGTCGGTCTGGATCGACCGCGACGGCGCGTACACCAGCGGTGACGTCCTCGTCGCCGTACCCGCAGGCCCGCACCGGATCGCCTCCCTCGCCGAACTCCCCGCGATCCTCGGCGCCGATACCCGTTTTGGAGCCCCGTCCACCTTCAGGTAATGTTCTTCCTGCGCCGCCGGGAAGCGGGCCGAAAGGCCGGGAACCGGAGGAGCAAACTAGAACAAGAACCCCGTAGGGGCTTGCGTTCCAGTGGCCTATGGTGTAATTGGCAGCACGACTGATTCTGGTTCAGTTAGTCTTGGTTCGAGTCCAGGTAGGCCAGCTCGCGGAGCTCATCCGCACCGCGGATGTCATCCGTGAAGCCCCCGTTGTGTAGCGGCCTAGCACGCTGCCCTCTCAAGGCAGTAGCGCCGGTTCGAATCCGGTCGGGGGTACTGATCTCGATCAACTCGGGATCGCTAGGGCCCCCGTTGTGTAGCGGCCTAGCACGCCGCCCTCTCAAGGCGGTAGCGCCGGTTCGAATCCGGTCGGGGGTACAAACTGGTCTAAACCACATTGGTCTATGGTGTAATTGGCAGCACGACTGATTCTGGTTCAGTTAGTCTTGGTTCGAGTCCAGGTAGACCAGCTCGGATCTGCGGAAACGTTAGATCCTCGCCCCCGTTGTGTAGCGGCCTAGCACGCCGCCCTCTCAAGGCGGTAGCGCCGGTTCGAATCCGGTCGGGGGTACACCATGAAGGCCCTTCGCTTCGGCGAGGGGCCTTCGCCGTCTCCGGCGGCTACTCGTCGAAGCCGTACCGCCGTGCCGTCTCCTCCTCCTGGGCCAGCCGGTGCAGCGACTGCAGGATCGGCTCGTTGATGATCGCCCCCAGGATCGCGAACTCGATGCGCTCCTCCTCCGAGGGGTGCGTCTCCATGTTGTCCAGGTCGAGGACGGCCGTCCGGTGCATCAACTCGGCGTACGGCGCCATCAGTTCCGCCCCCCAGCCGTAGCCGAGCCGGCGGAACGCGGCCACCGACACCACCAGTGAGCGGTACGCGGGCGAGATGGTCGAGAGCCGCTTGGCGTTCTCCCAGCCGAGCTGCTCCAGCAGCGCGCTGACCTCGTGGTGTGCGGCCCGGACGAACTCGTCCTCCTCGTCCGGCTCCGGCACCTGCGGCAGCGCCCACATCGCGGCGCCGAGGCGGATCGTGCGCGGCAGGGAGTCGTCGTCGACGTGGTCCAGCACCTCGCGCACCGTGGCCACCGGCACCCCGCCCACCTGGATCATCGCCCGCACCAACCGCAGTCGGCGCAGATGCTCCTCGTCGTACTCGGCGGTCGTCGTGTTGATCTGCCGGCCGGGCGCCAACAGGCCTTCCCGCAGGTAGTACTTGATCGTCGCGGTGGACACCCCACTGCGCTCGCTGAGCTCGGCCAGCCGCATCTCTTGCGCCCCTCCTTGGGAAGTGTCACTATCCAAGCGTCGACCGGAAGGATAGCTCTGCTATCCGATGAGGACGCAGGGGGCCGCCATGTTCGCGAAGCCGGTACGGGGTCGTACGACCGCGGATGCGGAAGGTGATGTGGTGGTCCTGCTCATCGGCGTGCGGGTCAATCACTTCTGGGCGGTGCACCAGTGGCTGCCGGTCATGCTGGCGATGTTCCGCATGCTTGGGGAGCTTGCGCGGAACCATGACCGGGGGCTGCTGGGGCGCGTGATGCTGACGGCATCGCCGCGGACGTACTACGTCGTCCAGTACTGGGAGTCCAAGGAGAAGCTGTACGCCTACGCGCACTCGCCGGAGATGTTCCATCACCGGGCCTGGTCGATCATCAACGGCAAGGAGCGCACGGGGAAGGTGCGCGGCCATGTCGGGCTGTGGCACGAGGCGTACGTGGTGCCCGAGGGTTCGTACGAGGCGATCTACATCGACATGCCGGCCTTCGGGCTCGCCGGGGCGCACGGGCAGGTGCCGCTGGAGCGGCGGGGGCGGTACGCCAAGAACCGTTTCGCATACCGGGCGACGGGCGGGGCGGAGCAGAAGGCGGCCGAGAAGGCCGGTTGACCAGGGGGGAACGGGGGAGCGGGGAGGGCCTGCCGCGGCGTTGAGGCGGGCTCTCCTCGCTGACGTTCCGTGCGGCCTGCGACCGTCAGCCGGTGCGGCGCAGAGCCTCGGAGAGGCGGCCGGCGGCGTCGATGACCGCCTGGGCGTGCATACGGCCCGGGTGACGCGTCAGGCGCTCGATGGGGCCGGAGACGGACACGGCGGCCACCACGCGGTTGGACGGGCCGCGTACGGGTGCGGAGACGGACGCGACGCCCGGCTCGCGCTCACCGATGGACTGGGCCCAGCCGCGGCGTCGTACGCCCGAGAGTGCGGTGGCCGTGAAGCGGGCGCCCTGCAGGCCCCGGTGCAGGCGCTCCGGCTCTTCCCAGGCCATCAGGATCTGCGCCGAGGAACCGGCCTTCATCGTGAGTGTCGAGCCGACCGGGACCGTGTCCCGAAGGCCGGACAGGCGCTCCGCCGCGGCGACGCAGATGCGCATGTCGCCCTGGCGGCGGTAGAGCTGGGCGCTCTCGCCCGTGACGTCCCGGAGGTGGGTCAGCACCGGGCCCGCCGTGGCGAGGAGGCGGTCCTCGCCCGCCGCCGCCGCCAGCTCTGCAAGCCGGGGGCCGAGGATGAAACGGCCCTGCATGTCGCGTGCCACCATACGGTGGTGCTCCAGGGCCACGGCCAGTCTGTGGGCCGTCGGTCGTGCCAGTCCGGTGGCCGCCACCAGTCCCGCGAGGGTGGCCGGCCCGGACTCCAGGGCGCTGAGGACAAGGGCTGCCTTGTCCAGAACGCCCACGCCGCTACTGTTGTCCATGAAACGATACTCACGTCTCACTCTGTGAAACGCAAGTTCCTTTTTTCGTGAGACGCGCAACCCTTGTATGCACAGCGGCCCGCTGACCGAACGGGCCGGATGACGGATGCCCGTGAATTGGGGCCGGGTGCCGTCTCCTCAAGATCTCTAGTTGGGCCGGTGGACGTTTGCCGGCCGGAGGGAAAGCGATGGGTAGGACACTCGCGGAGAAGGTCTGGGACGACCACGTCGTCCGGCGCGCCGAGGGCGAGCCCGACCTCCTCTTCATCGATCTCCACCTCCTGCACGAGGTGACCAGCCCGCAGGCCTTCGACGGTCTGCGTCAGAACGGCCGCCCGGTGCGCCGTCTCGACCTCACCATCGCGACCGAGGACCACAACACCCCGACCCTCGACATCGACAAGCCGATCGCGGACCCGGTCTCCCGGGCCCAGCTGGAGACGCTGCGCAAGAACTGCGCCGATTTCGGTGTCCGGCTGCACCCGCTCGGTGACGTCGAGCAGGGTGTCGTGCACGTCGTGGGCCCGCAGCTGGGTCTGACCCAGCCCGGCACGACGGTGGTGTGCGGTGACTCCCACACCTCCACGCACGGTGCCTTCGGCGCGCTCGCGTTCGGCATCGGCACCTCGCAGGTCGAGCACGTGCTGGCCACCCAGACGCTGCCGCTGGCCCGTCCGAAGACCATGGCGATCACGGTCGACGGCGAACTGCCCGAGGGCGTCACGGCCAAGGACCTGATCCTGGCGATCATCGCCAAGATCGGTACGGGCGGCGGCCAGGGCTACATCCTGGAGTACCGCGGCTCCGCCATCGAGAAGCTCTCGATGGAGGCCCGCATGACCATCTGCAACATGTCGATCGAGGCCGGTGCCCGCGCGGGCATGATCGCCCCCGACGAGACGACCTTCGAGTACATCAAGGGCCGCGCCCACGCCCCCGAGGGCGAGGACTGGGACGCCGCCGTCGCGTACTGGAAGACGCTGAGGACGGACGAGGACGCCGAGTTCGACGCCGAGGTCGTCATCGACGCCGCGTCGCTGTCGCCGTTCGTCACCTGGGGCACCAACCCGGGCCAGGGCGCGCCGCTTTCGGCGGACGTCCCCGACCCTGCTTCGTACGAAGACGCTTCGGAGCGCCACGCCGCCGAAAAGGCCCTGGAATACATGGGGTTGGAGGCCGGACAGGCGCTGCGCTCCATCAAGGTGGACACCGTCTTCGTAGGCTCTTGCACCAACGGCCGGATCGAGGACCTACGCGCCGCGGCCGCGATCGTCGAGGGCCGCAAAGTCGCCGACGGCGTACGGATGCTGGTCGTCCCGGGCTCCGCGCGGGTGGGCCTGCAGGCCGTCTCCGAGGGCCTGGACGTCGTCTTCAAGGAGGCCGGCGCCGAATGGCGGCACGCAGGCTGCTCGATGTGCCTCGGCATGAACCCGGACCAGCTGGCCCCGGGTGAGCGCTCCGCCTCGACCTCCAACCGCAACTTCGAGGGCCGGCAGGGCAAGGGCGGTCGTACGCACCTGGTGTCGCCGCAGGTGGCCGCCGCGACGGCGGTCCTGGGCCACCTGGCCTCCCCGGCCGACCTGTCCGACGCCGAGACCCGTACGCCCGCTGGAGTCTGAGAGTCATGGAAGCATTCATCACGCACACCGGCCGGGCCGTCCCGCTGCGCCGCTCGAACGTCGACACCGACCAGATCATCCCTGCTCACTGGCTCAAGAAGGTCACGCGGGACGGTTTCGAGGACGGGCTGTTCGAGGCCTGGCGCAAGGACGAGAACTTCATCCTCAACCGCCCCGAGCGGCAGGGCGCCACGGTCCTGGTCGCCGGCCCCGACTTCGGCACCGGTTCCTCCCGTGAGCACGCCGTCTGGGCGCTGCAGAACTACGGCTTCAAGACCGTGATCTCCTCCCGCTTCGCCGATATCTTCCGTGGCAACTCGCTGAAGAACGGCCTGCTCACGGTGGTCCTGGACCAGAAGATCGTGGAAGCGCTGCAGGAGCTCTCCGAGAACGACCCGCAGGCGGAGATCACCGTCGACCTGGAGGCCCGCGAGGTGCGCGCCGAGGGCATCACGGCCTCCTTCGAGCTGGACGAGAACTCCCGCTGGCGGCTGCTGAACGGGCTGGACGACATCTCCATCACCCTCCAGAACGAGGCCGACATCGCCGCGTACGAGGCCAAGCGTCCGTCGTACAAGCCGCGGACGCTCAAGGTCTGATCCGGAGCCCCTCCGCAGGTCGGGTTTCGGCCAGCTGAACACCCCCGTTGTACCCCCGATCAGCCCGATCGGGGGTACAGCTGTGTCTGGGCCCGAACAGCCTTGACGGCGCTCGCACTTCTTCCCAACTTCCCACGTTACGACGGTTGTTGCCGGGGTAGCCGAGCTTTGTAGGCGCGACTTCCGCCGGAGCCCGGAAGGCCGTTTGAGGCATCAGTTGCGACCCCCGCAGGCGACAACTCGCCCCAGATGGCACAATCTGTGCATGGAACACGACGGCCAACTCGAGCTCTATGCGGCAGTCGCGGACCAACTGAAGGAAGCGCACTCAAGGGTGCGCGCACTGCAAGTCCCGGAGGGCGTACGGATGGCGCTGACCCGGAAGCTGCTGGTCATTACGGCCGCGGCCAAGCACGATCTCGCCGACGCGGCAAGGCGTCTGGAGGCGTTCACCACGGACCTCGACGAGGGTCGATTCCCCGAAGAGGGCCGCTGAACGCGTTCGAGGCAGCCGAGTTCGTTGCGGCGCACGGGTGATTAGCCCGTTTCGTGTTTGATTTGCGGTATATATCTGCCTAACGTGCGAAAAAGCTTGAACACTTTCGTTCTGGCAATGTCTCCGAAGGGGAAGACGTGAACAAGGCGCAGCTCGTAGAAGCGATTGCCGACAAGCTGGGCGGCCGACAGCAGGCCGCCGAGGCTGTCGACGCGGTCCTGGACGCCATCGTCCGCGCGACCGTCGCCGGGGACCGGGTCTCGGTCACCGGCTTCGGCTCGTTCGAGAAGGTCGACCGTCCGGCCCGCTACACCCGCAACCCGCAGACGGGCGAGCGGGTTCGGGTCAAGAAGACCTCCGTTCCGCGCTTCCGCGCGGGCCAGGGCTTCAAGGACCTGGTGAGCGGCTCCAAGAAGCTCCCGCGCGGTGGCGAGGTCGCCGTCAAGAAGGCGCCCAAGGGCAGCCTGACCGGTGGGGCGGCCGCAACGGTCAAGAAGGCCGCGGCGAAGAAGACCACCGCCAAGAAGGCGACCGCCGCCGCGAAGAAGACCACGGCGCGGAAGACGACGGCCAAGAAGACGACGGCCACCGCCAAGACGTCCGCGGCGAAGAAGACGACGGCCAAGAAGACGACGGGCGCCGCCAAGACGTCCGCGGCGAAGAAGACGACGGCCAAGAAGGCGACCGCCAAGAAGGCCCCGGCGAAGAAGGCGACGGCCAAGAAGGCCCCCGCCAAGAAGTCGACGGCTCGCAAGACCACCACCGCCAAGACGGCCACGGCCCGCAAGAGGTAAGAGGTAAGGGCACAGGGGCACTCACGCGCCGGGCCGGACTCCGTGTCGGAGTCCGGCCCGCGGCGTGTTCGGGGGCCCCGTCAGAGGGTTTGCAGTGTCACCAGGGTGATCCGGCGAGCCTCGCCCTCACCGTCGGTCTCGATGCGGACCCGTTGTCCGGGGCGGAGCAGCCGCAGGCCGCCTGCGTCGAACGCGGGTGCGTCGAAGGGGACGGGGGTGCCGTCGTCCAGCAGCACGCTGCCGGTTCGGGTGGCGGCGTCGTACGTGTAGGCGGTGGCTTGCATGGCGGCCAGCGTAGTGCCTGCGGCGCCTCGTCGCCGGGGTGCGACCGTCCTGCCGACTGCGGGTGCGTTGTGGCTGGTCGCGCAGTTCCCGGCGCCCCTTCGGGCGCTCAGCCTGCGGCAGTCGTGCCGCTTGGGCGGCACGGGTGGGGGCGGGCGGCACCTCTGAACGAGCAGCGCCCCACCCCTCCCGCACCGGCACCGGTACCTCAGGTTCCGGGAATCAGTAAACCCGCCGAAACGGCCGCGGTGTACCGCCCCACCCCCAGCGCCAGAGCGGCGCGCAAGTCGTCACCCGTGTCCACGTCCTGGCGTACGGAATCCACGTCCCCGAGGGTGAGCTCCGCGGCGCCGGACGCCCGGTGCCGGGCGCGGGAATCCGGGCCGAATGCCGGGAGCAATTCGTGGGCGGGGGTTGCGGCCAGCAAGGTCGTGCCGATTGCAGCCGCGTCCGCGAGGAAAGCGCGGGGGAATTGTTCGGCCGCGTCCAGGACCCGGGACAATTCCAGGGGCCGCAGCGCCGGGAGATCGGCGTTCAGGGCGGCAACGGGACTTCCGGGGCGTATGGCGCGTACTGCGGTCACGCCGTGCGTCAGGGCCGCGTTGAGGCCGCCCTGGGGCTCGTCCGGGACGATCCGCGCGCCCAGCGCGGTGAGCTCGCGGCCCGCCAGGGCGTCGTCCGTGACGACCGCCACATCCCTGACTGCCGGGCAGGCCAGGGCCGCCACCACGGTGTCCTGGGCGAAGGCGAGGGCGAGCCCGGGGCGCAGCGCTTCGGCCGCGGTGTCCGAGAGCCTGCTCTTGGCGCGAGTCAGGGGTTTCAGGGGTATGACCAAGGTCCACTGCACCGGTGTTCCGTCCCTCTCTTGTCGCGGCCATTGTCACTCAGCCGTCACCTGGACCATCTGGCAGTCGCGTCGTCGGGGCGTACGGTGTTCTCGACAGACCGGCGGCCTGGGGCGACACTTGTGCGGCCCCCGAAGGCCCTAGAGGAAGGTGTCCGCGTGCCCCGCCGCAGAATCGGCTTCTGGTACCGCTTCGCAGCGGTGCTCTGCAAACCGCCACTGGTGGTTCTGATCAAGCGGGACTGGCGCGGAATGGAGCACATTCCGGCCGACGGCGGATTTATCACCGCGGTGAACCACAATTCCCATGCGGACCCCTTCGCGTATGCGCACTATCAGTACAACACCGGACGGGTTCCGCGATTCCTGGCGAAGAGCGGCCTTTTCAAGAAGGGATTCGTCGGTGCCGCGATGCGCGGCACCGGACAGATCCCCGTCTACCGCGAGACCACGGACGCGCTGAGCGCGTTCCGCGCCGCGATCGACGCGGTGCAGCGCGGCGAGTGCGTCGCTTTCTACCCCGAGGGCACCATCACCCGGGACCCCGCACAGTGGCCCATGACCGGCAAGACGGGTGCCGCGCGCGTCGCCCTCACCACCAAGTGCCCGGTGATCCCCGTCGCTCAGTGGGGCGCCAACGAACTGCTGCCGCCGTACGCCAAGAAGCCCAACATCCGCCCGCGCAAGACCCACCACGTGCTCGCCGGCCCGCCCGTCGACCTCTCGCGCTTCTACGACAAGGAGATGACCCCGGACCTCCTGAAGGAGGCGACCGCGGTCATCATGGCCGCCATCACCCGCCAGCTGGAGGAGATCCGCGGCGAGAAGGCGCCCGAGACGCCGTACGACCCGCGCCGTGAGCGGATCGAGCAGCGGCGCAGGACGCAGACGCAGAGCGGTCAGGAAGAGGAGAGCGCCAAGTGAGCAAGTCGGTCAAGGCGGCTGTCTTCAGCGCCGGTTCATGGGGCACGGCCTTCGGGATGGTGCTCGCCGACGCCGGCTGCGAGGTCACCCTCTGGGGCCGCCGGCCGGAGGTCGTGGACGCGATCAACTCCACCCGGGCCAACCCCGACTACCTGGCCGGTGTCGAGCTTCCGGAGAACCTGCGGGCCACCACCGACCCCGCCGAGGCCGCCGCGGGCGCCGACTTCACGGTCCTGTCGTTGCCGTCCCAGACGATGCGCGCCAACCTCGCCGAATGGGCGCCGCTGCTCGCGCCCGACACGATCCTCGTCTCCCTCATGAAGGGCGTCGAACTCGGCTCCGCCATGCGGATGAGCGAGGTCATCGAGGACGTCGCCAAGGTGGGCGCCGACCGGATCGCCGTCGTCACCGGGCCCAACCTCGCGCGTGAGATCGCCGCCCGGAGGCCGGCCGCCGCCGTCGTCGCCTGCACCGACGAGGCGGTCGCCAAGCGGCTCCAGGCCGCCTGCCACACGCCGTACTTCCGGCCGTACACGAACACGGACGTGGTCGGCTGCGAACTGGGCGGTGCCGTCAAGAACGTGATCGGCCTCGCCGTCGGCATCGCGGACGGCATGGGCCTCGGCGACAACGCCAAGGGCTCACTCATCACGCGCGGTCTCGCCGAGACCACCCGGCTCGGCATCGCGCTGGGCGCCGACCCGCTGACCTTCTCCGGACTCGCGGGCCTGGGCGACCTGGTGGCGACCTGTTCCTCGCCGCTGTCGCGCAACCACACCTTCGGCACCAACCTCGGCAAGGGCATGACGCTGCAGGAGACCATCGCGGTCACCAAGCAGACCGCCGAGGGCGTCAAGTCCTGTGAGTCCGTTGCGGATCTGGCCCGCCGGCACGGCGTGGAGATGCCCATCACCGAGACCGTCGTGGACATCGTGCACGAGGGCAAGCCTCCAGTGGTCGCGCTCAAGGAGCTGATGTCGCGCAGCGCGAAGCCCGAACGACGCTGAGCGAACCTGCTGAGTCGACGCTGTATCGGGGCTCTACCAACGGGTACTCTCAACGCGATATGAGCACCGAGAACCTCCCCCAGAGCCCTGAGCAGCCGCCTCGCAAGCCGCGCGTGGCCGTCGTGTTCGGCGGACGCAGCTCCGAACACGGGATCTCCGTGGTCACCGCCGGCGCCGTCCTCAAGGCCATCGACCGGACCAAGTACGACGTCCTGCCGATCGGCATCACGCGCGAAGGCCGCTGGGCCCTCACCGCCGACGAGCCCGAACGCATGGCGATCACCGACCGCCGTACGCCCGAGGTCGACGACGTGGCCGAGTCGGGCGAGGGCGGCGTGGTGCTCCCCCTCGACCCCGGCAACCGCGAAGTCGTCGTGAGCGAGCCCGGATCGGTGCCCAAGGCGCTCGGGGAGGTCGACGTCGTCTTCCCCGTCCTGCACGGCCCGTACGGCGAGGACGGCACCCTGCAGGGCCTGCTGGAGCTCTCCGGCGTCCCGTACGTGGGGTCGGGCGTGCTCGCCTCGGCCGTCGGCCAGGACAAGGAGTACATGAAGCGGGTGTTCACCTCCTTCGGGCTCAGGGTCGGCCCGTACGTGGTGATCCGGCCGCGCGAGTGGGAGCAGGACGAGCCGGCCGCCCGCAAGAAGATCGTCGACTTCGCCGGCGAGCACGGCTGGCCGCTCTTCGTGAAGCCCGCGCGCGCGGGTTCGTCGATCGGCATCACCAAGGTCGACGACATCGCCGGCCTCGGCGACGCGATCGCTCAGGCGCAGCGGCACGACCCGAAGATCCTCGTGGAGGCGGCGCTGCGCGGCCGCGAGATCGAGTGCGGGGTGCTGGAGTTCGAGGACGGTCCGCGGGCGAGCGTGCCCTCCGAGATCCCGCCGCCGGACGCGCACGCGTACTACGACTTCGAGGCGAAGTACATCGACTCGACGCCGGGTATCGTGCCGGCGCCGCTGACGCCCGAGGAGACCGCCGAGGTGCAGCGGCTCGCGGTCGACGCCTTCGAGGCCGCGTCCTGCGAGGGCCTGGTGCGCGCGGACTTCTTCCTCACCGAGGACGGCGAGTTCGTGATCAACGAGATCAACACGATGCCCGGCATGACCCCGATCTCGATGTACCCCCAGATGTGGCAGGCGACCGGCGTCAGCTACCCCGAGCTGGTGGACAAGCTGATCCAGGCGGCACTGCGCAGGTCAACGGGCCTGCGCTGAGCGCCCCGAAGGGGCGCGGGGCTGTATCGCATGCGGCTACCGCCGCGTGGGTGCGAGCAACCACACACGACCCGCAGTCGACGTATGACCGGTACGCCCACGGCGATCAGTCGGCAACACCCGCCGGTATCGCCTTCTTGATGGCAGGCGCCAGATCAACCAGTGGCGCCATGCCATCCCCGGCCCGCCCCGCCGGGATCCTCACCTCGACATAAACCTTGCGCAGGGTCGTGGTGAAGCGGAACGACCCGTCGTCCTGCTTCTGCAGCAGCCAGCCCACGCCGTCCACCTCGACCCCGTCGGCCTCCGGATCACTCATCTCCGCGGGCCGCGGAACACCGCAGCGCAGTATGATCGCCGGGTTCCCCCAGCCCGCGGTCAGCGCGGACGCGGGCTCGGGATCCCGGCGACTCTGACCGTCGGCCCTGGACGGCAGCACCTTGTCCAGGTTTCGGCACAACTCGGCGACCTTCGTGCCCGGGCTGGGAACCGCGGCCCGGGCGGCGTCGTCTGCTGATGAGCAGCCCGCGGCGGTGATCAGCAGGGTGAGGACGGGCGGCCCGACAAGGATGCGGCGCCGGTGACGGAAGAACTTCACCGGCCCAGGGTAGACGGGGGCTACAGATGGACGACCGGGCAGGTCAGGGTGCGGGTGATGCCGTCCACTTGCTGGACCTTCGCGACCACCATGCGGCCGAGGTCGTCCACGGTGTCGGCCTGGGCCCGCACGATCACGTCATAAGGTCCTGTCACGTCCTCGGCCTGGATGACTCCAGGGATCTTGCTGATCGTCTCGGCGACGGTCGACGCCTTGCCGACCTCCGTCTGGATCAGGATGTACGCCTGTACCACGGAACCTCCAGGGCGGCCACGAGGATCATGTGGGGAAAAGGAACGCCACGGTATCGCGTCGTTGCTCGCCGCGGGGAGACCCGCGGGGGCCGGGGCTTGCGCGCCGGGGTGCGGGCACGGCAGAGGCTGACGGTCACCTCGACCGTATCGAGGACACTGATGACGCGCGACCGGGCACGGCAAGGGACAGAAGGGGAGCAAGGGCAATGAAGGGCACTGTTGGTGAGCTCGGGGAGTTCGGGCTCATCAGGGAGCTCACCTCCCGTCTCACCACCACCCCGGCGGTCCGGGTCGGCCCCGGCGACGACGCCGCGGTGGTGGCCGCGCCCGACCGACGGGTCGTGGCCAGCACCGACATCCTCCTGGAGGGACGGCACTTCCGCCGCGACTGGTCCACCGCCTACGACGTCGGACGTAAGGCCGCTGCGCAGAACCTCGCGGACATCGCCGCCATGGGTGCCGTACCGACCGCAGTGCTGCTCGGCCTGGTGGTGCCCGCCGAACTCCCGGTGACCTGGCCGAGCGAGCTGATGGACGGCATCCGCGACGAGTGCCAGGTCGCGGGCGCGTCCGTGGTCGGCGGCGATGTCGTACGGGGCGACACGATCGTGGTGTCGATCACCGCGCTCGGCGATCTGCGTAACCAGGAGCCGATCACCCGGGGCGGCGCCCAGCCCGGCGACCTGGTCGCGGTGACCGGCTGGCTGGGCTGGTCCGCCGCCGGTTACGCGGTGCTCTCCCGGGGCTTCCGTTCGCCGCGCGCGTTCGTGGAGGCGCACCGGCGACCCGAGCCGCCTTACCACGCGGGCCCGGCGGCCGCGGGGCTCGGCGCGACCGCGATGTGCGACGTCAGCGACGGACTCATCGCCGACCTGGGGCACATCGCCGAGGCCAGCAAGGTCCGTATCGACATCCGCTCCGGTGCGATCGACATCCCGTCCCAGATGAACGACATCGGGCAGGCAGTCGGCGTCGACCCCATGCAGTGGGTGCTGACCGGGGGAGAGGACCACGCGATCGTGGCGACCTTCCCGCCGGACGTGAAGCTGCCCGCCCGCTGGAAGGTGATCGGCGAGGTCCTCAACCCCTCGGCGCTGCCCCAGGTGACGGTGGACGGGGCGCCGTGGACCAGCAAGGGCGGCTGGGACCACTTCGGAAACATCGAGTCATGAGCGCCCCGCCCAGGGTGCTGACGGTCGCGGGCTCCGATTCCGGCGGAGGGGCCGGGATCCAGGCCGACCTGAAGACGATGCTCGCGCTCGGCGTGCACGGCATGAGCGTCGTCACCGCGGTCACCGCGCAGAACTCCCGCGGCGTGCAGGGGGCTTGGGAGCTCCCGGTGGAGGCCGTGCGGGCCCAGTACCGGAGTGTGGTCGATGACATCGGCGTACAGGCGGTCAAGACCGGGATGCTGGCCTCGGCCGAACTCGTCGAGACGGTCGCCGGGTTGATCGCGGCGACCGACGCCCCCGTGGTCGTCGACCCGGTCGGCATCTCGAAGCACGGGGACCCGCTGCTGGCGGCCTCCGCGCTGGAGTCCGTACGGACGAAGCTGCTGCCCGCGGCGACCGTCGCGACGCCGAACCTCGACGAGGTGGCCCAACTCGCCGGTGTGCACGTCGAGTCGGAGTCGGATCTGCGCGCCGCCGCCGCGGCCGTGCTGTCGTACGGTCCGCGCTGGGTGCTCGTCAAGGGCGGCCATCTGCCCGCAGACGCCGTCGATCTGCTCACCGACGGCTCCGAGGAGCACTGGCTGCGCGCCCCCCGGCACGACAACCGGCACACGCACGGCACGGGCTGCACCCTCGCGTCGGCGATCGCGTCGCAGCTCGCGAAGGGGCAGTCCGTGCCGGAGGCGGTAGTGGCGGCCAAGGAGTACGTCACCGGGGCGATCGCCGCGGGGTTCGCGCTCGGCGGGGGGATCGGGCCCGTGGACCACGGGTGGGCCCTTACGCGGGATAGTCGGGGAGCTTGATGTCGGTCGCCGACTTCTCGGTGATCTTCTTGAAGAAGGCGGCCAGCGGGCGGGAGGCCAGCAGCCGGTACATGCGGTCCCGGCTGCGGATGCGCCGCTCGGTGGGCGGCGCGAAGAACGGGCCCGCGTTGCCCGAGGTCTTCTGGCAGCCCTTCGCGAAGCCGGTGATCCGGGCCTCGTACGCGGCGAACGCCGTACGGTGGTCCCCGCCCGCGAGCGCCAGTTCACCGGCGAGGACGTACGAGCCGACGATCGCCACGCCCGTCCCCATGCCGCCCATGGTCGCCCCGTAGCCCGCGTCTCCGAGGAGTGCCACGCGCCCCTTGGTGAGCCGGTCGACATGGATCTGGGCGATCGCGTCGAAGTAGAGGTCGTCGGTCTGTTCGAGGGCCTTGAGGACGTTCGGCCCCTCCCAGCCCGTCCCCGCGAACCGCTCGGCGAGGATCCGCTTCTGCCCTGCGACGTCCCGGCGGTCGTACGACAGCGGTTCCGACCGGAAGACCAGCAGGGCGCCCGCCCGGTCCGGGGCGCCGTCGTAGTTGCCGATCATGATCGCGCGGCCGGGCTCGCTGTAGGTTCGGCCGGTGCGGTCCAGGCCCAGGTGGTTGGGGACCTCGAAGCCCGCCACATAGTGGTCGAAGAAGCGCAGGTGGTGGGACTCGTCGCCGAAGACGAGGGCGCGGGTGTTCGAGTGCAGGCCGTCCGCGCCGATCACCAGGTCGAAGCGGCGGGCGGGACCCTGCTCGAAGGTGACGTCGACACCGTCGGCCGTGTCGGTGAGCGTGGCGATCGAGTCGCCGAACACGTACTCGACGCGGTCGCTGGTGCGCTCGTACATGATCCGTGCGAGCTCGCCCCGGAAGATCTCGACGTCGCCACTCATCATCTCCGCGGGCAGGTCCACCTTCGGGGAGCCGTCCGCGTCGACGACGATCTGACGGCCCATGTGGGTCTGGCGGGCGTGGATCTCGTCCCAGATGCCCATGGCGGTGAGGACGGTTCGGTGGACGTGACCGCGGAAGTCGACCGCGAAGCCGCCGCCGCGCAGTTCCGGCGCCTTCTCGACGACGGTGACGCGGGCGCCGTGGCGGAGCAGGTTGAGGGCGAGGGCCGGGCCGGCGACGCTGGCGCCGGAGATGAGGACGTTCAGGTGGCTGAGGCTCTGTGTGTTCGTCGTGCTCCGTGTCTTCGTCATGGGGTGAGCTTCGACGGCGGCGCTGACCGTCCTCCTACCGTCCGCTGACCGCCGCTGACCGCAGGCTCCGGCCCTGCTCGAAGGCCTTGACGTACGCCTCGGGTGACAGCCGCGCGCGTACGTCCTGCTCGGTGCGTACGACATCGGGGTCGCCCTCGACGCGCATGCCGCGCAGGCCGGTCGCCGCGCCGAGCAGGACGGCGGCCCGCTCCGGGGACCCGGCGACCGATGCCAAGGCCTCGGCGCAGTCGGCGAGTTCGAGGTCGCCCGGGCCCTCGGCGGCGAGTTCGGCGGCCTGCCGGAACCAGTCGCGGGCCTGCCCGGTGTGACCCTCGGCGGCAGCCGTACGGCCGAGTCCCACGATGATCCGTACCGTCTCGCCGACGCTGAACCAGTTGGCCGCGCACGCCGCCAGGGCGTCTTCGTAGTGCACGCGCGCGCGTGCCGTGTCCCCGGACAGACGGGCCGTGTCGCCGAGGCCGCGCCGTGCGCTCGCCACCTTGTCGGGCAGACCGGCGCCACGCGCGAGTGCCATCGCCTGCTCGAAGTGGGCCGCCGCGCCGGACGTGTCCCCCTGGTGCAGCAGTACGGTCCCGCGGCTGCGCAGCAGATCGGCGGTCTCCTCCGGCGCGGCCAGCTCCCGCACGTACGCCAGCCCCTCGTCCAGGAACTCCAGCGCGCGGGCCGACTCCCCGCGCGCGTGGACGAACATCCCGAGCGGATCCAGGCAGTTGGCCATGCCCCACCGGTCACCGGTGGTGCGGAACCCGGCCAGCGCACGGGCGAAGCGCTCCTCGGCCTCCCGCGCCCGCCCCGCGAACTGATCCTGGAAGCCGAGCCCCACGTCCAGCAGCGCCCGGACCCAGGGGGCGCCGCCGGCCAGGGCCAGGGCCCGGTCGTTGGTGGCCGGCCGGGGGCCGGCCGCGAGCGACCACAAAACGAAGACGTACGGTAGCCGCAGCGGCCCCTCGTACGCGCTCAGGACGGCGTCCACGCGCGCGAGGAGACCGTCCTGGCCGACAGGATGGCCGCCATCGGCGGAGAGCGCGTTGATGGCACACAGCACGTACTCCTCCTCCAGGCCCGGCGGCGGCGCGTCCCCCACGGCGGCCAGCAGCTCGCGGGCCGTCGGCACCTGTTCGCCGTGCAGCCCGCGCAGCCGCCAGAACCAGGACAGGAGGCCCATCAGACGCAGCGCGTCCGCGGGGTCGGCCCGGACGAGATGGCGCAGTGCCGCGTCCAGGTCGCCGCGCTCGGCGGCCAGCCGGGCCAGCCAGGGCAGTTGGCCGCCGCCGCGGAGGTACGGCTCGGCCTGCTCGGCCAGCCGAAGGAAGTACCCGGCGTGCGCGTCCTTCAGGTGGTCCGGGTCCGGCACGTCCTCGGCGGCGAACGCCCTGATCGTCTCCAGCATCCGGTAGCGCCCCTCGGACACCTCCAGGAACGACTTCTCGACCAGAGAGGCCAGGACGTCCTCGGGGTACGGCAGCGCGCACACCGCCTCGACCGCCTCCAGGGTCGCGCCCCCGGAGAACACCGTCAGCCGCCGCGCGAGCTCCCGCTCCTCCTCGTCCAGCAGGTCCCAGCTCCACTCCACGACGGCGCGCAGGGTGCGGTGCCGGGGTGCCTTGGAGCGGTCGCCCCGGGACAGCACGCGGAACCGGTCGTCCAGGCGGTCCGCCAGCTCGTCCGGGGTCAGGGTGCGCAGCCGGGCCGCCGCCAGCTCGATGGCGAGCGGGAGCCCGTCGAGGGCGGCGCAGATGCCGGGCACGCGCGCGTGGGCCTCGAACCCGGGGCGTACGGCCCGGGCCCGGTCGGCGAAGAGCCGCACCGCGAGTTCCGGCGGCAGCGGCGGCACCGGGACGAGGACCTCCCCCGTGATCCCGAGAGACTCGCGGCTGGTGGCGAGGACGCGCACGCCGGGACAAGAGGCGAGCAGCAGCGCGGCGGTCCGGGCGGCCTCCTCGACCAGGTGCTCGCAGTTGTCGAGCACGACAAGCAGCCGGCGCTCCTCCAGGGCGGCCAGCAGCCGGTCCGTACTGTCGGCCGTGGCCGTGCGGAACCCCTCACGCACGCCGAGCGCCGTGAGGACGGCGTACGGGATCTGTTTGCCGTCGGTGAGCGGGGCCAGCTCGACGAAGCAGACGTCGGTGTGCCGGTTCGCCGCCTCGATCGCCAGCCGGGTCTTGCCCGCACCGCCCGGGCCCGTGATCGTGGCCAGCCGGGCGTCCGCCAAGAGGTCGGCGATCCGGTGGAGTTCGCTCTCGCGGCCCACGAAACGGGTGAGCTGGACCGGGAGGCGGCGCCGCTCGGGCTCGCAGCCCTGGAGCAGCTCCAGGTGCAGCGCGGACAGTTCGCGCGAGGGATCGGCGCCCAGTTCGTCGGCGAGGGTGCGCCGGGCGTCCTCGTACACCGTGAGCGCCTCGGCGGGCCGCCCGCCCGCGTGCAGCGCCCGCATCAGCTGCCCGTACATCCGCTCGCTCAGCGGGTGGGCCGACAGCAGCGCCCGCAGCTCAGGTACGAGTTCTGGGCCGCCGCCGAGTGCCAGGTCCGCCTCGATCCGGTCCTGTACGGCGGCCAGCCTGATCTCGTCGAGCCGGGCGGCCTCGGCGTGCGCGTCCGGGAGGTCGGGCAGCGCGGGGCCGCGCCACAGGGCGAGGGCCTCCCTCAGTTGTGCGGCGGCCAGCCGGTGATCGCCGGCAACGGTGCGTGCCTGCGCGGCCAGCTGCTCGAACCGGAGGGCGTCGACCGTGTCGGGAGGGGTGACGATGCGGTATCCGGTCGAGGTCGCCTCGATCTCCGCGTGCGGGGCCAGACGCCTGCGCAGACGGGAGATCTGTGACTGGAGGGCGTTGGCGGCCCTGGTGGGCGGCTCGGCACCGTACAGGCCGTCGATCAGCCGATGCGTGGAGACGGACCGGCCCGCGTCGAGCAGCAGGAGGGTCAACAGGGCCCGGGGGCGGGGACCGCCGGGGTCGACGGGGGCGCCGTCGTCGGTGCGTGCCTCCAGGGGGCCCAGGATGCCGAAGCGCATGCGACCAGCTTGTCAGGCCCGCCGCCTTGTCAGGTACAGCAAAAAGCCGGTCCACCCTGAGGTGGACCGGCTCAGTGCAGCGAACCAGCAGTGGCCGCGCGCTTAGCTGTGCGTCAGCGCGAGACCTTGCCGGCCTTGATGCACGAGGTGCAAGCGTTCACGCGCTTCGGCGTCCCGCCGACCACGGTACGGACGCGCTGGATGTTCGGGTTCCAGCGACGGGACGTACGGCGGTGCGAAAACGAGATGTTGTTGCCGAAGCCCGGCCCCTTGCCGCAGACGTCGCAGTTGGCAGCCACGGGTCACTCCAAAGACTTCAGATGCACTTACGGTTGGATCCCGGCATGCCGGGATCAAGATCGTAGGATCAGAGATCTGAGTGGCGGTGCCAGGGGATGGCCCGATCAGGATCGGGCAACCGGAGCAGCATACAACGACTGCGCCAGTACAACGAAACTACCATGCCTGATCAGGGCTCTTCCCGGCCCTCTTCCGGCGGGCACCGGCCCTGGGTCTACGCTGCGTCCAGTCCGGAAGTTCAAGGAGGCGCAGGTGGCGCAGGTGCCGCAGACATTCTTCGATGCTCTCGCGGTGCGCACCTGGTGCGGCCTCGCGCTGGAGGCGCTCGGCCGCGCGCGCGAGGAGATCGACGCGATCAACGTCTACCCCGTGGCGGACGGTGACACGGGCACCAACCTCTATCTGACCGTGGAGTCCGCCGTCGGGGCGGTGGAGGCGGTCTTCGCGGCCCACGAGGTGGGCGCCGACGCGGCCGGGAAGCCTTCGCTCGCCGACGCAGCGCGTGCGATGGCGCACGGGGCGCTGATAGGCGCCCAGGGCAACTCCGGGACGATCCTCGCCCAGTTGCTGCGCGGCATGGCGCAGGTGCTGGCCGGCGACGGTGAGACGCCTCACACCGACGGCTCCGGCCTCCGGCTCGCGCTGCGGCACGCGGCCGACTCCGCCCGCCAGGCCGTGGCACACCCCGTCGAGGGCACGGTCCTGTCGGTCGCCTCCGCCGCCGCGGACGCGGCCGCAGGAGCCGAGGGCGACTGCGCGGTGGTGGCACGGGCGGCCCACGAGGGAGCGCGCGCCGCGCTGGCCGCGACTCCGGGGCAGCTGGCCGTGCTGGGGCGGGCCGGGGTGGTCGACGCCGGCGGGCGCGGGCTGGTGGCGGTGCTCGCGGCGCTGGTGGAGACGTTCACGGGGGAGGCACAGGCGGCCATCGGGGTCTCCGGCGGGCACGCGCGTGTGCAGGTCATCGATGCGGCCGCGGCCGAGGGTGCCCTCGTTGCCGAGGACTGCGTCTCCCTTCCGGAGGAGGGCGGCCCTGCCTTCGAGGTGATCTACCTCCTAGAGGCCGAGGACGCCGCCGTGGAGCGGCTGCGGGCCCGCCTCGACACCTTGGGGGACTCGCTGGTCGTGGTCGGCGGCGACGGCCTGTGGAACGTCCATGTGCATGTGGACGACGCGGGCGCCGCCGTGGAGGCGGGCGTCGAGGCCGGGCGGCCCTACCGGATCCGGATCACCCACTTCGGTCTCGGTGACGTGCACACCACCGGCGGGCAGCGACCGCATCGGGAGCAGGTCCAGCGGGCGGTCGTGGCCGTCGTGCCGGGCGAGGGACTGGCCGGGCTGTACAGCCAGGCCGGCGCGACCACCGTGCTCGCGCGCCCAGGGGAGCCGCCCGCGAGCGGGGAACTCGTCGACGCCGTACGGCGGGCCCACGCGCGCGAGGTCGTGCTGCTGCCCAACGACGCCGACCTGCGCCACACCGCCGCCGCGGCGGCCGAGCAGGCACGGGCCGAGGGCATCCGGGTGGCCCTGATCCCGACCCGCTCCGCGGTCCAGGGGATCGCCGCCCTCGCCGTGCACGAATCGGAGCGCCGCTTCGACGAGGACGTCGTGTCGATGACCTCGGCGGCCGGCGCCACCCGCTACGCCGAGATCGCCGTGGCCGAGCGCCAGTCCTGGACCATGGCCGGAATCTGCCAGGCCGGGGACGTCCTCGGCCTCATCGACGGCGACGTGGCCGTGATCGGCTCCGACGTCATCGTCACCGCCGAAGGCGTCCTCGACCGCATGCTCCAGGCCGGCGGCGAACTGGTCACCCTCGTCCTCGGCGACGAGGCCCCGGAGTCGGTGGCCGACCGCCTGGAGGCACGCGTGCGCGAGTCCTACCTGGCCGTCGACACGGTGGTGTACCGCGGCGGCCGCCAGGGAGCACTGCTACTGATCGGCGTCGAGTAGCACCCACACCCCCTCCACACCTGGCCTCTCCCGGGGCCGGGGCTCGTGATCTTCACGGCCTTCCGCCTTCCGCTTCGGCCCTGGCTCGGGCGGGCTTCTGGCCTTGGTCGGCGGCGGGGCCTCCGGTCTCTGCGGTCCGTCCGTTCCTGGTCGCGGCTGGTTCGGGTCTGGGGCTTTGCTTGGCGCTGGGACGGCTGGTCTTTGTGGTTCGTCTGTCTCGGATGGCGACTGGGCCGGGGTTTCCGGCCTCAGCCGGTCCCGGAGCGCCCGATCTGTGCGCTTCCTCCGCTGCCGGTCCTGGTAGGCGCGGGGGCCGTGGTGCCTGTCGGGCGGGAGCTGCCGGCCTCTGTGGTTCTGCTGGGCGTGACGGGCGCGAGGCACCTGGCCCTGCCGGGCGAGGCTGTTGGCGGTCCTGGTTGGCCGAGCCTGTTGTTCCTGGTGGGCGGGAGTCTGGTCCCGGTGGGTGCGAGGCTGCCGGTCCTGGCGGGTCCGAGGCTCCTGCTTTCTGGCGGGCGCGAGCCTGCTGGCCCCTGTCGGTCCGCGGCTGCTGGACCCGGAGGACCCTAGGCTCCTAAACCTGGCCGACCTCGACCCCCTGGTCCTGGCCGAGCCAGGTCCCCGGTCCTGGCCGACCCCGGGCCTGCGGCCCTGGCAGTCCCGCCCCCGCCTCAGCCGGCCTTCTCTTCCTCCGTCACCTGGAGCAGCTGCTCCGCCTCTGCCTGTCGTCCCTGTGCCGTCTCGTCCGTGTTGTCGGCGCCGTCGTAGGCGGCGAGGACCGCACGCGCGTGTGCCGCTGCTCGGGAGGGGCGGCCGAGGTCGGACTCCAGCCAGCCTGCGGCGAGTTCGGCTCCGGTGCGGCTGCCCAGGGCGGCGTCGCCGAGGGAGGCGAACACCGTGATCGCATGGGTGACCTGGGACAGGGCGTCCTCGAGCGCGGCCCGGATCGAGTCGTCGTCGGCGTCCTCCGTGGCGGAACGGGCGAGCAGGTCGCCGAACTGGCGGTGGGTGTGCCCGAGTTCGGCGACGAGCCGCCGGCCTGCCTCCTCGTCGGTTCCGGCGGTACTCAGCGCCGCCTCGCACTCCCGGACCGCGGCCGCCATCAACTCCCGTGCCGCGTCCGTCCCGTCCTCCGCGCCCAGCGCCAGCCACGCCCGGGCGCGCAGGGAGCGCACGAGGCCGTGGACGTTGCCGAGCGAGCGCCACAGCTCGCCGGCGCGCGCGTACGCCTGGTCCGCCTCGCCGGGCAGTCCCGCAGCTCCGAGCGACTCGGCGGCGAGATGGGCGAGCGTGGCGTGGTCGTGCTGCTCGGGCCAGTGGCGGGCGATCTCGGCGGCCTGCAGGCGTCGTTCGGCCGCCTCGCGATGCTCGCCGAGTTCGCTCAGACAGTCGCCGAGCCACCACTGCGTCTGGACGACCGCGCCGTCGCCGTGCGTCTCGTCGCTCAGGTCGGGCAGCGCCGACTCCAGCACCTCCGCGGCCTCGGCCCAGCGCTCCTGGCGCAGCAGGAACCCGCCGAGCTGGTGCCGTGCCCAGGCGCCGAGCGTCGGGCCCTCGCCCGCCGCGTCGGCCCAGTGCGCCGCCTCCAGGGCGTGTTCGGCGGCCTCCACGGACAGTCCGCGGCCACCGAGCACCTCGGCGAGCTGCAGGTGCAACTGGGCCCGCCCGATGGCCTCCAGATGCGCCCCGCCGTGCTCCAGGGCGGCCCGCAGCGCCCGCTCCGCCCCCGAGATGTCACCCAGGTGATGTGCCAGCCCGGCCAGCCGTGCCTCGTACTCCGCCGCGAACCACGGGAGCCCGGCCCCGACGAACCCGGCCGTGGCCCGCCCGAACAGCTCCACGGCCGTCTCCAGGTCGCCGCCGCGCACCGCCAGCTCCGCGAGCATGGCCTGAGCCTCGGCCTCCCGTGCGGCGATCCGCACGTCGTCCCCGGTATAACCGCCGACCAGCGCGAGCAGTTCACGTACGGCGCTCTCCCCGTCGACGAGAACCGTTTCCTCGGCCGCCTCGCCCGCCTCCAGCACCCGCCGCATCAGGATCCGCGCCCGTCCCATCAGGACGGACGCCGTCTGCCGCACGCCGGTGGCGTCGTCGGCGTACAGCGCCAGGACCTGGTCGTACGGCTCGGCGACCGCCGCGAGCGCGTCGTCCACCCGGCCCGACAGGGCGCGTACGTACGCCGCACGCGTGCGTGCCGCCAGCGCCTCACCGGGGTCGCCGGCCTCGGCGTACAGCTCGGCGGCCGTCTCGAAGAGCACGGCGCCCTCGGGGCCCCGGTCCATCGCCTCGTGGTCGGCGATCTCCGCACGGTCGCGGGCGTCCAGTTCGACGCCCTCGGCGGCGCGCGAGACCGCCGCCCAGGCGTCCATGGCGTTCGGTTGCAGCGTGTGCGAGAGCCGGCGTGCCTCGGCCAGCAGGGCGGGCAGGTCCGGCACGTCCGCGGTCACGGCGGCCGGCGCCGCCACCGGGGGCGCGGAGACCGGGCGCGTCGCCCGCACCCCGAGCGGCAGCCGCTCGACCAGCGGGCGCTGCGCCATACGCGCGCGTGCCCGGTCGGTGACGTACGAGGTGCCGTTGCGCTCGTCGAAACGCGCGGCCAGGGAGAGGGCCTCCGCACGCGCGTGCGTGGCGAGCTCGCGCGCCGTCCAGGTCCGGCCGGCCGGACCGGGGACCTGACGGTGGCCCAGCCCCGCCTCGCCCAGTCGCTCCATGAGCAGCGCCACCACGCTCAGGAAGTCCACCCTGCTGCGCGGCTGCCCGGTGTCCGTGAAGTACGCCGGCCGCTCCGCGAGCAGTTCCAGACCTCGTGCCTCGTTGCCCGTCAGCGCGCAGAACTCGACGTGGTCCGCGTACGCGCCCCGCATGCTCTCCATGCCCCGTACCAGCCGGAAGCCCCGCAGATGGTGGGCCCGCGCCTCGTCCGTGCGGCCGAGCCGCAGCAGGGGCGTCAGCGACGACGCGAGCACCGAGTGCGGCTCGTGCGCGCACGTGAACCCGCCCTCCAGCACCGGCCGCCACAGCAGCAGCGCCTCCGCGTCCCGTCCCCGCTCCGCCTGCCACCAGCCCTGCCCGTGCAGCTCGCAGGCGTGGCAGTCGGCCATGCTGTCCCGGTCGGCGGCCAGCCACGCGGCGTACGCCCGATCCGCGCGCGCGATGTCCCCGATGTGCGCGGCCACGCTGAACTCGGCACTGCGCACGGCCCGTTCGGAGTGCCCGGCGAGCCGGTAGCGGTGCTCCATCTCGCCAAGCCACTTCTCGATCGAGGCGAGCGGCACGTGCGGCTGGTCGAGCATGCCGGACGACATCCACTTGAAGACCCAGTGCAACGAGTGCGTCTCGTACTCGTCGAAGTCCCCGGGCCGCTCGTCCCACATGCGCAGCAGACGCGCGAAGGGGACGAACATCTTGTCCTTCTCGGAGCTGTAGTTGTAGACCTTCAGCTGGTGCCCGAGCGCCTCGATCACGGCGAGCGGGATGCCCAGCTTCTCGGCCTCGGCCAGCAGCTGCTCCGCGCGCGCGTTGCGCGCCGGGCCCTCCGGCCGCTCGGAGTTCTCCGCCATCGCACGGCGCAGGGAGTCGAAGTCCGTGATCCCGCTCATCAGTTGCCGTCCTCCCCGTGGGTCGCCCATTCCAGCAGGCCGATGAACGCCCGGTTCAGCAGCGCCGTGTCCGCCGGCCGCAGCGGGCGCTGCGCCATCAGCAGTGCCTGCCCGTACAGGGACTCGGTGGCGGTGCCGATCAGTTCCGGGTCGCCGAGCGAACTGATCCGCCGGATCAGCGGGCTGAGGTGGTTGAGCACGAGACGTGCGCGTGGGGCGCTCCCGCGGAGCGACCCCAGGATGCCCGCCCAGAGGTCGTCGGCCTGCTCCTCTGCCTCGGCACGGGCCTGTTCGTGGCGGGCCGCCCGGTCGTCCAGGTGCAGCGCGGGAACGGAGAGCGGATGGAAGGCCCGCAGGACCACATCGCACCCCAGGGGATCGAGTTTCGCCCGCGCGGCCGCCAGGAAGCCCGACAGGGCCAGCTCCTCGGCCGGGTCCACCGCGTCCAGATGCGCGGTCACCGTGTCGGCGTCCAGTTCCGCGACCACCGTCCCGGGCAGCACCGACGGCAGCGCCTCGACCAGCTCACTGTCGTACGTGTAACCGCCGTTGATCACCCCGACGCCCTGCGCGGACGCGATCGGCGCGACCTGCCGGTACTCCTCCACGGTCCGGGTGAAGTGCACCACCGGGTGCCGCTGCGCGAACTCCTCCAGCGAAAGCTGCCCGTCGGTGGTCTCGAAGGGCAGCCACGGCAGCATCGTGCGCAGCATCTCCGTGTCGTGCCGCGCCAGGGACTTCACCCCGAGGTGGTGCACGGACAGGAAGGCCGCCAGCCGTTCCGGATCTCCGGCCGCGAGCCCCGTAAGCCAGGACCGAATCCTTGTCCCCAGCGCGTCCCGTACGGCCGCCAGCGTCTCGTCCTCGTACAGCGACTCGCGCGAGGCCGTGGGCCGCAGACTGTCGGTGTCCAGCACGCACCGCACGAAGAACGCCCAGTCCGGCAGCAGCTGTTCGGCCCGCTCGGTCAGCAGCATGCCCTTGAGGTGCACGCGGTGCGTCGCCCGCTGGGCCGGACTGACCGCCGAGGGCAGGACGTACGCCACGCCCCGGATCCCGGCCAGCGGCACATCCAGCTCGATCGAGTCCAGCGGGGTGAAGCCGAACAACTCGTGACAGTGCCGCGCCAGAGCCACCCGCCGGTTGGCGGGGGAAGGGTACGACCGGTTCCAGGGCGCCGGGAGGTCGGTGACCGCCTCGTCGCCGACCCGGACGTCGTACGGCAGCAGCGACCCGAAGTCCCGCGCCAGCGTGAGCACCCGCTCCGGCGTGAGCCACTCGCCGGCCCCCGCCCGGGCCACCAGGTGCACGGTGGTGCCGGGTTCGGGCCGGGCCTCGTGCGGCAGCGTCCGCACGGTGTACGAACCGTCGTCGCTCGCCGTCCACTCGACGGGCGCCGCGTCCGGCGTACGGGCGCTGCGGCTGACGACCCGGATCCGCTCAGCGACCACGAAGCAGGCCAGCAGACCGATGCCGAACTGCCCGAGGAAGTCGGAGCGGACCTCCTGGATGCCGTCGGCGATCCCTTCGGTCCGCTTGGAACTGCGCCCGATGGTCGCGAGCAGGTTGTGCACGTCCGCCTCGGTGAGCCCGATCCCCGAGTCCTCGACACGCAGCGAGCCGGCCTCCGGGTACAGCCGCACCCGGGCCGGGGCGTCGGGCTGCTCGGCGCGCCGGGCGGTGATGGCGTCCACGGAGTTCTGCAGCAGTTCGCGCAGATAGACCTTGGGGCTGGAATAGAGGTGGTGCGAGAGGAGGTCCACCAGGCCACGCAGGTCGACCTGGAACGTATGAGGTGTCTGGGATGACTGTGAGGTCTGGGAGTCCATCGTCGCAGCGCCGGAGGGGGGACTTGAGGGCGGCGCGGGGTCGGGCGGTCCCTGGTGGGGCGGTGACCGCGGGGGATGGCCGGAGCGCGTCATCCTAGAGCCGGAACAGTCCGCCTGACCAGGACTTTCCCGAGACGTAAACGGGAATGTCAGTGGCGTGGTGTGCAATGGATCTCGTGCCCGCACTGGAAGAACCACTGAAGAAGGTGCTCGGACCACCCACCGCGAAGGTGATGGCCGAGAACCTCGGCCTGCACACCGTCGGCGACCTCCTGCACCACTACCCGCGCAGATACGAGGAGCGCGGCCAGCTCACCCACCTGGCCGACCTCCCCCTGGACGAGCACGTCACCGTGGTCGCGATGGTCGCCGACGCCCGCCTGCACACCTTCGCCTCCGCCAAGGCCCCCCGCGGCAAGGGCCAGCGCCTGGAGGTCACCATCACCGACGGCAGCGGCCGCCTCCAGCTGGTCTTCTTCGGCCACGGCGTCCACAAGCCCCACAAGGAACTCCTGCCGGGCACACGCGCGATGTTCGCGGGCAAGGTCTCCGTCTTCAACCGCCGCCTGCAACTCGCCCACCCCGCCTACGAGTTGCTACGGGGCGACAGCGACGAGACGGTCGAGACCTGGGCCGGCGCGCTCATCCCCATCTACCCCGCTACGGCCAAACTGGAGTCCTGGAAGATCGGCAAGGCCCTCCAGACGGTCCTGCCCCATGCCCAGGAGGCCGTCGACCCCCTGCCGGAGGGACTCCGCGAGGGCCGCGGCCTGATCAGCCTCCCCGAGGCCCTGCTCAAGATCCACCGCCCGCACACCAAGGCCGACGTCGAGGACGCCCGCTCCCGCCTCAAGTGGGACGAGGCCTTCGTCCTCCAGGTGGCCCTCGCCCGCCGCAGGTACGCCGACGCCCAACTCCCGGCGGTAGCCCGCAAACCCAAACCCGACGGCCTCCTCACAGCATTCGACGACCGCCTCCCCTTCACCCTCACCGAGGGTCAGCAGAAGGTCTCCAAGGAGATCTTCGACGACCTGGCGACCGAGCATCCGATGCACCGGCTGCTGCAGGGGGAGGTCGGATCGGGCAAGGCGCAGCCCCTCGACTCGCTCGTGCTCACACCCGCCGGTTTCCGTCGGATGGGGGACTTGAGCGTGGGTGACGAAGTGGTCGTGCCCGACGGAGAGGTCGCGTTGGTCGACGGACTGTTCCCGCAAGGAGAGCGAGACGTCTGGCGCTTGGTCCTTTCCGACGGAAGTTCCGTGGAGTGCGACGACGAACACCTCTGGATTGTCGGCACGAGCTGTGCCCGGCACCGGGGGCAGGTTCCCAAGATCATGACAACTCGAGAGATCCGTCTCGACACGTTGAAGGCAAACGGGTCTTCCAAGTGGTACATCCCGGCAGCGGCACCTGTCGACCTCGGGGGCGACTGGGGACTCCCACTGGATCCCTACCTCTTCGGTCTCCTTCTCGGGGACGGCTCGTTCCGGCACAACCTGCGGCTCTCCACGATCGACGACGAGATCCGGGATGCCGTGGCATCCGCTGTGGCGCCTGAATGCCGACTCGTTCCCGTGAAGGGCTCCCGCTGTGATCACACCATCCAGCTCGCACAGCGCGTCGGCGGAGCCCGGAACCCGGTGATCCAAGTCCTGCGGGATCTGGACCTCTGGGGCGAGACATCGCACGGCAAGTTCGTGCCAGACGAGTTCAAGGACACCTCGGTCAAGGACCGTCTCGCTTTGCTGCAAGGGCTCCTGGACACGGATGGCACCATCCAGGCGAACGGCCTGAGCGTCTCGTTCTGTTCGGCTTCACGACGGCTCGCAGATGATGTCGCCTGGCTCGTACGCTCGCTGGGAGGCCGAGCGCGAGTCCTGCCGAAGCGAGCCGCTTTCGAGGTCTCCGTCGCACTGCCAGACGAGTACCCTCCATTTCGGCTGACCCGCAAGGCGGACCGCGTGCGGCCCCGCCCGAAGCACAACACCTTCCGCCGTGGGATTCGCGCGGTCGAATACGTGGGACGCAAGCCGGTGCAGTGCATCAGCGTCGACCATCCGAGCCACGCCTACGTCACCGACAACTTCACGGTCACCCACAACACGATGGTGGCGCTCCGCGCCATGCTCGCCACGGTCGACGCCGGTGGTCAGGCGGCCATGCTCGCCCCCACCGAGGTCCTCGCCCAGCAGCACCACCGCTCCATCGTCGAGATGATGGGCGAGCTGGCCGAGGGCGGGATGCTGGGCGGTGCCGAGCACTCAACCAAGGTGGTGCTGCTGACCGGTTCCATGGGCGCCGCCGCCCGCCGTCAGGCCCTGCTCGACCTGGTCACAGGCGAGGCCGGCCTCGTGATCGGCACGCACGCGCTCATCGAGGACAAGGTCCAGTTCCACGACCTGGGGCTGGTCGTCGTCGACGAACAGCACCGCTTCGGCGTCGAGCAGCGCGACGCCCTGCGCGGCAAGGGCAAGCAGCCCCCGCACCTCCTCGTCATGACGGCCACACCCATCCCGCGCACGGTCGCCATGACCGTCTTCGGCGACCTGGAGACCTCGGTCCTCGACCAACTCCCCGCCGGCCGCTCCCCGATCGCCAGCCATGTCGTCCCGGCCGCCGACAAGCCCCACTTCCTGGCCCGCGCCTGGGAGCGGGTCCGCGAGGAGGTCGGCAAGGGCCATCAGGCGTACGTCGTCTGCCCCCGCATCGGCGACGAGGAGGAGGACCCGAAGAAGTCCGGCAAGAAGAAATCCCCCGAGGACGAGGCCGAGAAGCGCCCCCCGCTCGCCGTCCTCGAAGTGGCCGACCAGCTCGCCAAGGGCCCTCTCCAGGGCCTCCGCGTCGAGGTCCTGCACGGCCGTATGCACCCCGATGACAAGGACGCGGTCATGCGCCGCTTCGCCGCCGGGGACACGGACGTCCTGGTGGCCACCACGGTCATCGAGGTCGGCGTCAACGTCCCGAACGCCACCGCCATGGTGATCATGGACGCCGACCGCTTCGGCGTCTCCCAGCTCCACCAGTTGCGCGGCCGAGTGGGCCGAGGCTCGGCACCTGGCCTCTGTCTCCTGGTCTCCGAGATGCCCGAGGCGAGCGCAGCCCGCCAGCGCCTGACCGCGGTCGCCGCCACCCTCGACGGCTTCGAACTCTCCCGTATCGACCTGGAGCAGCGCCGGGAGGGCGACGTCCTGGGCCAGGCCCAGTCGGGAGCCCGCACCAGCCTGCGGGTCCTGGCGGTCATCGAGGACGAGGAGGTCATCGCGGAGGCGAGGCAGGAGGCCGCGGCGGTGGTGGCGGCGGATCCGGAGCTGGCGGGGCTTCCAGGCCTACGGACGGCCCTGGATGCCCTTTTGGACGAGGAGAGGGAGCAGTACCTGGAAAAGGGCTAGAGGGGAGCTGGCCTACAGGGGCGCGGGGCTGTGTCGATATGCGGCTCCGCCGCGCGGGCGCGATCAGCCCCCACCGGCCCGCAGTCGCGCACGACCCGAACCAGCCCCCACCTCCGCCTGCCAGACTGGACACGTAACCGCCCCGCGAACAAGGACCAGAGATGACCCGCGTGATCGCCGGCGCAGCCGGCGGACGCCGCCTGGCAGTCCCGCCAGGGACCGGCACCCGCCCGACATCAGACCGCGCCCGCGAAGGTCTCTTCTCCACCTGGCAGTCCCTCCTGGGCAGCCCCCTGGAAGGCGAACGCGTCCTCGACCTCTACGCAGGCTCCGGCGCCGTGGGCCTGGAGGCCCTGTCCCGGGGCGCGGGCCACACCCTCCTCGTCGAGGCGGACGCCCGCGCCGCACGCGTCATCCGCGAGAACGTCAGAACTCTCGGACTCCCCGGCGCCGAGGTGAGGGCGGGCAAAGCCGAACAGATCATCCAGACGCCGGCGCCGACACCGCCGTACGACCTCGTGTTCCTCGATCCCCCGTACCGAGTCACAGATCACGATCTTCGCGAGATTCTCCTCACACTCCGCTCGGGAGGCTGGCTCGCGCCGGAGGCGATCGTCACCGTGGAGCGCAGCACCAGAGGCGGCGAATTCAGGTGGCCCGAGGGTTTCGACGCGGTCAAGGCCCGTCGCTACGGCGAGGGAACGTTTTGGTACGGTCGCGCCGCCTCTACGTGCGAAGACGCACGATGACCGGACCGGAGAGCGAGGGATCACTAGTGCGCCGCGCCGTCTGTCCCGGGTCGTTCGACCCGATCACCAACGGACACCTCGACATCATTTCCCGTGCCTCTCGTCTGTACGACGAGGTCTATGTCGCGGTCATGATCAACAAGTCCAAGAAGGGCCTGTTCGAGATCGACGAGCGGATCGACCTGATCCGTCGGGTCACCGCCGAGTACGGCAACGTGATCGTCGAGGCCTTCCACGGCCTCCTCGTCGACTACTGCAAGGAACGCGACATCCCGGCCATCGTCAAGGGCCTGCGGGCGGTCAGCGACTTCGACTACGAGCTGCAGATGGCCCAGATGAACAACGGCCTCTCGGGCGTCGAGACCCTCTTCGTGCCGACCAACCCCACCTACAGCTTCCTCTCCTCCTCGCTCGTCAAGGAGGTCGCGACCTGGGGCGGAGACGTCTCCCACCTGGTGCCGCCGATGGTCCTGGAGGCCCTCAACAAGCGCCTGCGCAAGGACTGATGGGGCTACAGTCGTCCCGTCCGTCTCCAACACAGCTGTAGAGAGTGGCGAGCACACGGTGGACGTGCAGAAGAAGCTCGACGAGATCGTCGCCGCGGTCTCCGGCGCCCGGTCGATGCCCATGTCGGCCTCGTGCGTGGTCAACCGCGCCGACCTGCTCTCGATGCTCGAAGAGGTGCGCGAGGCACTGCCCGGCTCCCTCGCGCAGGCCCAGGAGCTGATCGGCGACCGCGAGCAGATGGTGGAACAGGCCCGCCAGGAGGCCGACCGGATCATCGGGCAGGCGCACGCGGAGCGCGGCTCCCTGATCTCCGACACCGAGATCGCCCGCCGCTCCCGGGCCGAGGCCGACCGCATCCTCACCGAGGCCCGCCAGGAGGCCGAGGAGGTGCGTGCCGAGGCCGACGACTACGTCGACTCCAAGCTCGCCAACTTCGAGGTCGTCCTCACCAAGACCCTCGGTTCCGTCGGCCGCGGCCGCGAGAAGCTCCTCGGGACCGGCCCGGGCGTCGACGAGCAGGGCTATGAGGACGAGGACGCCCCCGAGCGCAGCCACGACCCCGAGACCCTGCGCAAGGACGCCGACGCCTACGTCGACGTCAAGCTCGGCGCCTTCGAGGCGGTCCTCGCCAAGACCCTGGAGGCCGTCGGCCGCGGCCGCCAGAAGCTGCACGGCCGTATCGCCACCGACGACCTGAGCTCCCTCGCCGACGACCAGACGTCCTTCCAGCACTCCAGCGACGCCGACTACCTGGCCGACCTCGCCGCCGTCGCCGAGCAGAAGCCCCCGGCCGAGCAGCCCGCCCAGCAGCAGGACTACGGCCAGCCGCAGCCGGCGTACGGCTACCAGCAGCAGCCCGACCCGTACGGCGGCGCGTACCAGCAGCAGGCCTACGGTCAGCAGGACGCCTACGGCTACCAACAGGCCGATCCGTACGCCCCCACCTCCGGCTACGCTCCGGCGGGAGGTGCCCCCTTCCAGGGCTACGACGCCCAGCAGGCGGCGTACGACCCGAGCCAGGCGCAGCAGACGCAGCAGGCGCACCAGTCGTACGCACTCGACGAGACCAGCCTCTTCGACACCGGCATGATCACGCCCGAGCAGCTGAGAGCCTACGAACAGGGGCGCGGCCAGTAAGCAGCCACCGGATTGGGCCGTCAGCGAAAGGTCCAGTATCCTGGCTCTTCGGTCGCGTGTACGTCCGCGATCAGCGCTGCCCAGGGACACCGAGGGGCAGCGTCCCCCTGAGCTGGAAGATCGAAAGCAGGAATGGCTCTGAACGCCCGCCTCGACCACCGCAAGCCTCTCGTGTTCGACACACACGAGCTGGGGCGGCGGCCCGGTGCGCTGCAGCGCCTGACCCGCGAGATCGACGCTCCCCGGGATCTCGGGATCGCGGGAGTCATCGGAGTGCCGGAAGGCGCCCCGTTGGAGCTCGAACTCCGACTCGAGTCGGTCATGGAAGGTGTGCTTGTCACAGGCACCGCCCGTGCACAGGCCGAGGGGGAGTGCGTAAGGTGTCTGGAGCCGCTCGAGCTGGAGCTCGACGCGGAATTCCAGGAGATGTTCTCGTACCCTGACGCCGACGATCGGGGCCGCCCCAAGGCGGAGCCGACCGACGACGCCGGGGAATCCGCAGAAAACGAGGACAGGCTCTTCATCGAGGACGGCTTGTTCGACCTCGAGCCCGTGCTGCGGGATGCGGTGGTGCTCGCACTGCCGATGCAGCCGGTGTGCCAGGACGACTGTCTGGGCCTGTGCTCCGAGTGCGGAGCGCGGCTCACGGACGACCCGGACCACCACCATGACGCCGTCGACATCCGTTGGGCGGCACTGCAGGGACTCGCCGGTTCACTCGGAGACGGCGAGAAGGACGAGATGAGCGGCGGCGCGCTTCCATCAGCGCACGCCGACGAGAAGCAGGAGAAGTAGCCGTGGCTGTTCCGAAGCGGAAGATGTCGCGCAGCAACACGCGCCACCGCCGGTCGCAGTGGAAGGCTGCGGTCCCCACCCTGGTTGCGTGCGAGCGCTGCCACGAGCCCAAGCTGCAGCACATCGCGTGCCCTTCTTGCGGCACCTACAACAAGCGCCAGGTCCTCGAGGTCTGAGCGGCTGGTGAGAGGCACCGTGTCCACTGCCAAGAAGGCGGATGACGCCAAGGCGGACCCAACCGCCAGGAAAAAGTCGGACAACACAGCCTCGTCCCACACGCTTCTGGAAGGGCGGCTCGGGTACAAGCTCGAGTCCGCCCTTCTGGTGCGCGCGCTGACCCACCGTTCGTACGCGTACGAGAACGGCGGTCTGCCGACCAACGAGCGGCTGGAGTTCCTCGGGGACTCCGTGCTCGGCCTCGTGGTCACGGACACGCTGTACACCACCCACCCCGACCTGCCCGAAGGCCAGCTGGCCAAGTTGCGGGCCGCGGTGGTCAACTCGCGTGCGCTGGCGGAGGTCGGCCGTGGGCTCGACCTGGGCTCCTTCATCCGGCTCGGCCGGGGTGAAGAGGGCACGGGCGGCCGGGACAAGGCGTCCATCCTCGCCGACACCCTCGAAGCGGTGATCGGCGCGGTCTATCTCGACCAGGGTCTCGATGCGGCGAGCGAGCTCGTCCACCGGCTCTTCGACCCGCTCATCGAGAAGTCCTCCAACCTCGGAGCCGGCCTGGACTGGAAGACCAGCCTCCAGGAGCTCACCGCGACCGAGAGCCTCGGCGTGCCCGAGTACCTGGTCACGGAGACCGGCCCCGACCACGAGAAGACGTTCACTGCTGCCGCCCGCGTCGGAGGCGTCTCGTACGGCACCGGCACCGGCCGCAGCAAGAAAGAGGCGGAGCAGCAGGCCGCGGAATCCGCGTGGCGGTCCATCCGGGCCGAGGCGGACGAGCGCGCCAGGAAGGCAGCGGCCGAGAAGGCCGCCGAGGACGGGGAAGGCCCGTCAGCCGTCTCCGCCTGACGAGAGTCTCTGAGAGCGACAAGTCTCCCAGAGTCCTTGAGTCTCTGACGAACAGCGCACCCGAGCGCCCGTCCCTCCCCGGGGCGGGCGCTCGGCTCATACCGGTCCGTTACGGGGGTTCCGATGCCCGAGTTGCCCGAGGTCGAGGTCGTCCGGCGCGGCCTGGAACGGTGGGTCGCCCACCGCGTCGTCGCCGACGCCGAGGTGCTGCACCCGCGTGCCGTACGCCGTCATGTGGCGGGCGCCGACGACTTCGCACACCGTCTCAAGGGCCACCGCATCGGAGTCCCCAGCCGCCGCGGCAAGTACCTGTGGCTGCCCCTGGAGGACACCCGCCAGTCGGTCCTCGCGCACCTCGGCATGAGCGGCCAGCTGCTGGTCCAGCCGAACGCAGCCCCGGACGAGAAGCACCTCAGGATCCGCGTCCGCTTCGCCGACGACCTGAGAACGGAACTCCGCTTCGTCGACCAACGCACCTTCGGCGGCCTGTCGTTGCACGACTCCACCCCCGAGGGCCTGCCCGAGGTCATCGCGCACATCGCGCGCGACCCTCTCGACCCGCTGTTCGACGACGAGGCCTTCCACCAGGCGCTGCGCCGCAAGCGCAGCACCATCAAACGGGCCCTGCTGGACCAGTCGTCCATCAGCGGGGTCGGCAACATCTATGCGGACGAGGCCCTCTGGCGCGCCCGCATCCACTACGAACGCCCCACCGCGACCTTCACCCGCCCGCGCACCGCCGAACTCCTCGGCCACGTAAGGGACGTGATGAACCAGGCGCTCGCCGTGGGCGGCACCAGCTTCGACAGCCTGTACGTCAACGTCAACGGGGAGTCGGGCTACTTCGACCGGTCGCTGGACGCGTACGGCCGGGAGGGCCTGCCCTGCAAGAGGTGCGCCACCCCGATGCGGCGGCGGCCCTGGATGAACCGGTCCAGCTACTTCTGCCCGAAGTGTCAGAGGCCGCCGCGCATCCCGTCGTAACGCTCGCGAGCTGCGAGGACGTCGTCCATGCGGCCCTCCAACAGATGGACGAGGGCCAGCAGCCGCTCGGCGACCGCGTGGCCGAGAGGAGTGAGCTCGTAGTCCACGCGGGGCGGGTTGGTCGGCTGGGCCTCGCGGTGTACCAGGCCGTCGCGCTCCAGCGCGTGCAGGGTCTGGGACAGCATCTTCTCGCTCACGCCGTCGACGCGGCGGCGCAGCTCGTTGAAGCGCAGGGAGCCCTCGAACAGGGCGCAGAGCGTCAGGCCGCCCCAGCGTCCCGTGACGTGCTCCAGCGTGCCGCGCGAGGGACAGGCCTTGGCGAACACGTTGTACGGGAGGTCGTCCGCCTCCGTGAGCTCCTGCGTGGTGTCCATTCCTCAAGCGTACTTGAGCATAGCGCTAACCGACAGGTTGCACTAACCAGGAGTTAGCGAGTTCGCGTCTAGTACCCGAAGTCCTGCGTCCACCAGGGGCCACCCGACCCGAAGTGCGCACCGACACCCAGCGTCTTGAAGTCGCAGTTCAGGATGTTGGCCCGGTGGCCGGGGCTGTTCATCCAGGCGTCCATCACAGCGGCTGCGTCGGCCTGGCCCCGGGCTATGTTCTCGCCGCCGAGGTTGGTTATGCCGAGCTTCGCGGCCCGGTCCCACGGTGAGGCGCCGCTGGGGTCGGTGTGGTCGAAGAAGCCGTCGGCGGCCATGGCAGCGCTGAACTTCTCGGCCAGCTCCGAGAGGGTGCTGTTGGCGGAGACCGCGCTGCAGCCGACCTTGGCCCGCTCCTCGTTGACCAGCTTGAGCACCTCCGCCTCGGCGGCGGCCTCCGCGGAGACAGCCACCGGGGCGGTGGTCTCCTTGGGCGGCTTGGCCTCCTGCTTCGGAGGCGTTGTCTTCGGCTTCTTGGTGGGCGTGGCCTCCGGCTGCTTCGGCGGCGCCTGGGTCGGCGCGGACGAGGAGACGGACGGGCTCGGCGAGGGCGAGGCCGAGCGATGGGCGCCGCGGCTCGTCGAAGAGCCCTGTTCGCGGCCGTCGGCGCTGCCGGACGTGCCGCCCTGCCCGGTCGCCGAGTTGCTCGGCGTGCTCGCGGCCTGCACGTTGTCGGAGCTGCCGCTGCCGCTGCCGCCCAGCCTGTAGTTGCCGAGGCCGGGCATCGCACCCGTGGCGACCGCGACCGTACCGATGGCGACGGCGGCGGAGACACCGAGCAGACCGGTGCGCACCGGCGTCACGGCCCTCTTCCGGCGGCGCGACCCCCCGCGCCGGGAGCCCTTGTCGGGCGCGAACCCGTGCTCCGGGAACACCGTCGTGTAGTCGTCCTCGGTCGCGAACAGGTACGCGGCACTCCGTGCGGAGACCTCGGAGTACTCCGTGGAGTGCAGATACGGGGCGGTGCCCAGGGTGGGCCGCTCGTCGCCCGCGCCGGCCTCCGGAGGGTCATAGCTGTACGAGTACTGCTGGGGGTCGTAGCTGCTCGTGTACGAGCCGTCCCTACCTGTGACCCCCGTGGCGCGGCCCGTGGCGGCGCGGCCGGCGGCGGAGCGTCGGTGGCGTCCCATGTCTTGGCCTTCCTCGTCTTGCGATCAACGTGTCCCATACGATCTTGCGGGTGACCCAACTCACTCGATCGAGTGGGTTTCATATGAGATTCATTGGGTGGGGACGGTACCGCATGGCGTCAGAGGAGGAAGTGTCCCAAGAGACATTGGCCCGTTAGGTTGCACCCATGAGCGAGGATGTGCGACTGGTCGCCTGGGTGCGGGGACGCGTCCAAGGTGTGGGTTTCCGCTGGTTCACGCGGGCCAAGGCCCTCGAACTCGGCAGCCTGAGTGGTTTTGCTCTCAATTTGGGCGACGGACGGGTCCAGGTGGTCGCCGAGGGCCCGCGGGAGCGCTGCGAGGGACTCCTCGGCTGGCTCCAGGGAGACGACACGCCCGGCCGCGTCGACGGTGTCACCGAGATCTGGGACACACCTCGCGGGGGGTACGACGGCTTCGCCATCCGCTGAGCCGATTCTGTAAAGAGGCCCGGGTGCAAGCGGACGGACATGCCACCGGCAGGTGCCCGGAGCAGAAGTTGCCTGGTGGTTGCCAAGAACCGCTTGTCGTGGCAGGCTGCGCACCCAAGAATGATCGCCACGCACTGAGGGCCCCGCAGGAGTCGCAGCGCCGCCGCTTCTGGGCCGCGCGCCCCCGGGTTGCCCGCCAATACAGGGCGTGATCGTGTTGACCGTCAAACTTTTTGGTGAGACGCTGAAAGCACCCCGCGCACCTTAGCTGTTTGGCATGGATGAACGGCAGCACAAACTCAAGAGTGTCAAGCACCGCGGGTGCGATTCCCTCACGACCCACACCGCTTCGGTCGGTCACTCAGTGTGGAGGACCATCCATCATGGCAAAGGCGCTTCTCGGTTACGTCGGCGGCTCCGACCCTCGACTCCTCGCCGAGATGCGACGGCTCCAGCAGCGCGTCCAGGACCTGGAATCCGAGCTCGGACGGATCCAGGCGGAGAACGACGCGCTCGCGGCTGCCGCTTCTCACGACAGGATCATGGAGAGCATCGACGCACACCAGGCGGAGCCTGCGCTCACCTGATCACTGCATCGCACCACGACAGCAGTGGTTGGGCCGCCCGTATCAACCGCTAAGTTGTCAGAGTTCAGAGTTTGCAAGGGACGCTTCGGCGTCCCTTCTTTCTTTCCCCGCGCATCCTTTCACCCTCTTTAACGTTTGGTGTGCCCTGCACGTTCAAGGGTGAAACCGCGGGTTCATGGAGTGGGATACCGGCGGAAGGTAGAGTCCAGCGGCGTGCACCTCAAGGCCCTGACCCTCCGCGGGTTCAAGTCGTTCGCCTCGGCGACCACGCTCCGGTTCGAACCGGGCATCACGTGTGTCGTGGGGCCGAACGGCTCGGGCAAGTCCAATGTCGTGGACGCCCTGAGCTGGGTGATGGGCGAGCAGGGTGCCAAGTCGCTGCGCGGCGGCAAGATGGAGGACGTCATCTTCGCCGGCACCACCGGGCGCCCACCGCTGGGCCGCGCCGAGGTGTCCCTGACCATCGACAACTCCGACGGCGCCCTGCCCATCGAGTACGCCGAGGTCACCATCACGCGGATCATGTTCCGCAACGGCGGCAGCGAGTACCAGATCAACGGTGACACCTGCCGCCTCCTGGACATCCAGGAACTCCTCTCCGACTCCGGCATCGGCCGCGAGATGCACGTCATCGTCGGCCAGGGCCAGCTGGACTCCGTACTGCACGCCGACCCGATGGGCCGCCGGGCCTTCATCGAGGAGGCGGCCGGTGTCCTCAAGCACCGCAAGCGCAAGGAGAAGGCGCTCCGCAAGCTCGACGCGATGCAGGCCAACCTCGCGCGCGTGCAGGACCTGACCGACGAGCTGCGCAGACAGCTCAAGCCGCTGGGCCGGCAGGCCGCGGTGGCCCGGCGGGCGGCCGTGATCCAGGCGGATCTCCGGGACGCGCGTCTGCGGCTGCTGGCCGACGATCTCGTACGGCTGAGGCAGGCACTGAAGACCGAGGTCGCGGACGAGGCCGCCCTCAAGGAACGCAAGGAAGCCGCCGAGCAGGAGCTGAAGAAGGCGCTGCAGCGCGAGGCGCTCCTGGAGGACGAGGTGCGGCAGCTCGCTCCGCGGCTCCAGCGCGCCCAGCAGACCTGGTACGAGCTGTCGCAGCTGGCCGAACGGGTGCGCGGCACGGTCTCGCTGGCCGACGCGCGGGTGAAGAGCGCGACGTCGGCGCCGCCCGAGGAGCGGCGCGGTCGCGACCCCGAGGACATGGAGCGCGAGGCCGCGCGGATCCGCGAGCAGGAGGCCGAGCTCGAAGCGGCCCTGGAGGCGGCCGAGCGGGCCCTGGAGGACACGGTCGCGCACCGCGCCGAGCTGGAGCGCGAACTCACGCAGGAAGAACGGCGTCTGAAGGACGTCGCCCGCGCCATCGCCGACCGCCGAGAGGGCCTCGCCCGGCTGAACGGGCAGGTGGGCGCCGCCCGTTCGCGCGCCGCCTCCGCCCAGGCGGAGATCGACCGGCTGGCGGCGGCCCGTGATGAGGCGCAGGAGCGGGCCGTCGCAGCGCAGGAGGAGTACGAGGCGCTCAAGGCCGAGGTCGACGGCCTCGACGCCGGCGACGCGGAACTGGGCGAGCAGCACGCGGCGGCGAAACTGCAGCTGGCCGACGCCGAGGCCGCCCTGACCACGGCCCGTGAGGCGGCCACCGCGGCGGAACGGAAACGGGCCGCGACGCAGGCCAGGCATGAAGCGCTGGCGATGGGGTTGCGGCGCAAGGACGGCACGGGCGCGCTCCTCGGCGCGAAGGATCGTCTCTCCGGGCTGCTCGGTCCGGCTGCCGAACTACTGACGGTCACTCCCGGCTACGAGGTCCCGCTGGCGGCGGCTTTCGGCGCGGCGGCGGACGCCCTGGCGGTGACCTCGCCGTCCGCCGCAGCGGAGGCGATCCGGTTGCTGCGAAAGCAGGACGGCGGCCGGGCGTCACTGCTGTTGGCGGGGGCGCCGGAAGAAAGCGGTCCGACAGCGGGCCTCAGGGGCGCGGGGAACGGCGCGACCAGCCACGACGGACCCGCAGACGCCCAACAGCCGCACGCGGCAGATTTCGTTCGCGCGCCTTCCGACCTCATGCCTGCCATCCGCCGCCTACTGCACGGCATCGTCGTGGTCGACACCCTCGAAGCCGCCGAAGACGTCGTATACACGAACCCCCACCTCACGGCCGTAACCGCCGAAGGCGACCTCCTGGGGGCGCACTTCGCGCACGGCGGTTCCGCCGGCGCACCCAGCCTGCTGGAGGTGCAGGCCTCCGTCGACGAGGCCGCCGCCGAGCTCGAAGAGCTGGCCGTACGCTGCGAGGAACTCACCGACGCACAACACGCGGCGGGGGAGCGGCGCAAGGAATGTGCCGCGACGGTCGAGGAGCTGGGGGAGCGACGCCGTGCCGCCGACCGCGAGAAGTCGGCCGTCGCCCAGCAGCTCGGACGGCTGGCCGGCCAGGCACGGGGCGCGGCGGGCGAGGCGGAGCGCACCGTCGCCGCTGCCGCGCGGGCGCAGGACGCGCTGGACAAGGCCCTCGAAGAGGTCGAGGTCCTCGCCGAACGCCTCGCCGTCGCCGAGGAGTTGCCGGTCGAGGAGGAGCCCGACGCCTCGGTACGGGACCGTCTCGCCGCCGACGGCGCCAACGCCCGCCAGACCGAGATGGAGGCCCGGCTCCAGGTCCGTACGCACGAAGAGCGCGTCAAGGGACTCGCCGGCCGCGCCGACTCCCTCGACCGCGCGGCCCGAGCCGAGCGTGACGCACGCGCGCGTGCCGAGCAGCGCCGGGCGCGGCTGCGGCACGAGGCGTCCGTGGCGGAAGCCGTCGCCTCAGGTGCACGCCAGTTGCTCGCACACGTCGAGGTCTCCCTCGCCCGGGCCGAGGAGGAACGCACCGCGGCCGACGCCGCCAAGGCCCGGCGCGAGCAGGAGCTGGCCGGTGCCCGTAACACCGGCCGCGATCTCAAGTCCGAGTTGGACAAGCTCACCGACTCCGTGCACCGCGGCGAGGTGCTGGGCGCCGAGAAACGCATGCGGATCGAGCAGCTGGAGGCCAAGGCGCTGGAGGAGCTGGGCGTGGAGCCGGCCGGGCTTGTCTCCGAGTACGGCCCGCACCAGCTCGTACCGCCCTCCCCGCCCGCCGAGGGCGAAGAACTGCCCGAGGACCCCGAGCACCCGCGCAACCAGCCCAGGACCTTCCACCGCGCCGAGCAGGAGAAGCGGCTCAAGGCCGCCGAGCGGGCGTACCAGCAGCTCGGCAAGGTCAATCCGCTCGCCCTGGAGGAGTTCGCCGCGCTGGAGGAACGCCACAAGTTCCTCAGCGAGCAGTTGGAAGACCTGAAGAAGACCCGCGCCGACCTGCTCCAGGTCGTCAAGGAGGTCGACGAGCGCGTCGAGCAGGTCTTCACCGAGGCCTACCGGGACACGGCCCGGCAGTTCGAGGGCGTGTTCAGCCGGCTGTTCCCGGGCGGCGAGGGACGGCTGATCCTGACCGATCCCGACAACATGCTCACCACCGGTGTCGATGTCGAGGCCCGCCCCCCGGGCAAGAAGGTCAAGCGGCTGTCGTTGCTCTCGGGTGGTGAGCGCTCGCTGACCGCGGTCGCGCTGCTGGTGTCCATCTTCAAGGCGCGGCCGAGCCCGTTCTACGTCATGGACGAGGTCGAGGCCGCGCTCGACGACACCAATCTGCAGCGGCTGATCCGCATCATGCAGGAGCTGCAGGAAGCCTCGCAGCTGATCGTGATCACGCACCAGAAGCGGACCATGGAGGTCGCCGACGCGCTGTACGGCGTCTCCATGCAGGGCGACGGCGTGTCGAAGGTCATCAGCCAGCGGCTGCGCTGACCAGTCAACGGCTGCGCTGACCTCAGCCTACGGCTGTACTGAGCAATCTCTTCAAGAGTTGAACACATTCCCGTCACGAGTGCGCTAAAAAGTCACAGGCATGACCCCTTGACTTCGAAACTTGAAGGCATAGTCTCGGCAACGTTGCTTTTACCTTCAGGTATTACCTACCGGGAAGGGTCCCCCACCCGGCAGCGCTGCCGGTGGCCCGAGGAGTTGAACGTGACCAGCACAGTGCAGGCACAGAAGTCAGGAGCCAGAGCGGCTCGTCCCGAGCACCTCGGGCGGGTCACCTTCATCGCGGCGGCGGCCGCGATGGGCGGTTTCCTGTTCGGCTACGACAGCTCCGTGATCAACGGCGCCGTCGAGGCCATCCGGGACCGTTACGGCATCGGCTCCGCGGGCCTGGCCCAGGTCATCGCCATCGCCCTGATCGGCTGCGCCATCGGTGCCGCGACCGCCGGCCGCATCGCCGACCGGATCGGCCGTATCCGGGTCATGCAGATCGCCGCCGTGCTGTTCACCGTCAGCGCCGTCGGCTCGGCGCTGCCCTTCGCGCTGTGGGACTTCGCCCTCTGGCGCGTTGTCGGCGGCTTCGCCATCGGCATGGCCTCCGTCATCGGCCCCGCCTATATCGCCGAGGTCGCCCCGCCCGCCTACCGCGGCCGTCTCGGCTCCTTCCAGCAGGCCGCGATCGTCATCGGCATCGCGATCTCACAGCTGGTCAACTGGGCCCTGCTGAACGGCGCCGGCGGCGACCAGCGCGGCAAGCTGATGGGCCTGGAGGCCTGGCAGGTCATGCTCGGCGTGATGGTGGTCCCGGCCGTCCTCTACGGCCTGCTGTCCTTCGTCATCCCCGAGTCCCCCCGCTTCCTGATCTCCGTCGGCAGGCATGAGCGCGCCCGCGAGATCCTCGCCGAGGTCGAGGGCGAGCACGGCGACCTGGACGCCCGCGTGAACGAGATCGAGCACGCGATGAAGAGCGAGCACAAGTCCGCCTTCAAGGATCTGCTCGGCGGCGGCTTCTTCTTCAAGCCGGTCGTCTGGATCGGCATCGGCCTCTCGGTCTTCCAGCAGTTCGTCGGCATCAACGTCGCGTTCTACTACTCCTCGACCCTGTGGCAGTCGGTCGGCGTCGACCCGACGGACTCGTTCTTCTACTCCTTCACGACGTCGATCATCAACATCGTCGGCACCGTGATCGCCATGGTCTTCGTGGACCGCGTCGGCCGTAAGCCGCTGGCCCTGATCGGCTCGATCGGCATGGTCGTCGGTCTCGCGCTGGAGGCCTGGGCCTTCTCGTACCACCTGGTCGACGGCAAGCTGCCGGCCGCGCAGGGCTGGACCGCCCTGATCGCCGCGCACGTCTTCGTCCTCTTCTTCGCCCTGTCCTGGGGTGTGGTCGTCTGGGTGATGCTCGGCGAGATGTTCCCCAACAAGATCCGCGCCGCCGCCCTGGGCGTGGCCGCCTCCGCGCAGTGGATCGCCAACTGGGCCATCACCGCGAGCTTCCCGTCCCTGTCCGACTGGAACCTCTCCGCGACCTACGTGATCTACACGGTCTTCGCGGCGCTCTCCGTCCCGTTCGTCCTGAAGTTCGTGAAGGAGACGAAGGGCAAGGCGCTGGAGGAGATGGGCTGAGCCGCCCCGCACACTCGGGGAGAAGGGCCAAGTCCCCGCTGCCCCTCTCCCCGTATCGTCCGCCGCCCCCGCCCGGCACTGCCCGGGCGGGGGCGGCGGCTTCCCGTCTCACCAGATGAGGACGCCACCGCCGATCTCCAGGGCTTTGCGGATGCTCTCCTCGACGATCCGCAGCCGGGTTTCGATCTGGTGCCGGTGCTCCTCCACCGTCCGCGGCCGCTCGGTTCCACGGGCGAGCTCGTCGAGACGGGAGCGCAGCAGGGCGACCTCGCGCCGGAACTGCGGCACTTCCTCGGCCTCGACGTAGAGGTCGTCATCTGCCGGTACCGGCAGGAAGCGGGCCCCCAGCGAGCGTACGAACGCCGACCCCCACACCGTCGTACGCCAGGACTCGAACCCGCCGGACCGGTACACGTCGTCCGGCACGTCGAGGATCCGTATGCCGCCGTCCGGCTCGCGGACGAAGACCTCCACCAACAGGCTCATGGCGCCAGTGGATCAACCGCGCACCCGACCGGACCAGCGGATATCGCTCCGCATCAGCCCTCCAGCGCCGGGAGCACCTCCTCGGCGAACAGCCGCAGACTCCGCCACCCCTCGTCCACCGGCATCCCGCCGGCCAGCGGATGCAGTACGAGGTTGTCCTGCCCCTGCTCCACGCACTGGTCCGGCGTGAGGATCCGGTAGACGCCCTCCGCGCGCAGCTCCGCCACGCTCGTGGCCGCCGACTTCACCGCCGACCGGATGTCCCCGGACTGCCAGGAGGCGTAAGTCCGCGCCTCGTGCAGGAAGTGCTCGCCGTGCTCGGCCCACGCCCGGTCGGGATCCTCGGCGAGGTGCAGCAAGGGGGTCTCGGCGGCGGGCATCATCGTCCAGCCCTCCGTGCCGTACTCGACGAGCCGCTCCTTGTAGTACGCCTCCAGCTCCGGCAGATGCGCGCTGGGGAAGAAGGGGAGACCGAGGCGGGCCGCGCGGCGGGCGGCGGCCTTCGAGGAGCCGCCCACCAGGAGCAGGGGGTGCGGCTCGGTGAAGGGGCGCGGGGTGACCCGTACCGTACGGCCCCGGTACTCGAACTCCTCCCCGGTCCAGGCCTTGAGCACCGCCTCCAGCAGCTCGTCCTGGATCCTGCCGCGCCGCTTCCACTCCACCCCGAACTGGGCGTACTCCTCGGGCCGGTACCCGATCCCGGCGACGGTCACCAGCCGGCCGGCGCTCAGCAGATCCAGCACGGCGATGTCCTCGGCCAGTCGCAGCGGGTCGTGCAGCGGGCCGATCACCGCCGAGACGGTGACCGCGATCCGCCGGGTCGCCCCGAAGACCGCACCCGCGAAGGCGAACGGCGACGGCAGCCAGTTGTTGCCGACGCCATGGTGCTCCTCCGTCTGGACGGTGGTGATCCCGTGTTCGTCGGCGTACCCGGCCATCTCCAGGGCGGCCTGGTAGCGGGCGCGGAGCGAGGCGGGGGTGGCGCCGGGTTCGACGAGGTTGAAACGTACGACCGAGACGGGCATGGGGGGTCCCCCTTCGCCGGGCGGGTGTGGAGGGGGACGTTAGCTGACGGTGTGTCAGACATCCAGAGGGGTGTCACAGGACTCCATGACTGATACTGGACGGGTTATGGAAACCGTCATCCTTGCTGTAGTCATCGCCGTGGTCGTGCTCGGCGCGCTCGGCGGGCTCGTCATCGGCAGCCGACGGAAGAAGTCGCTGCCCCCGCCGCCGCCCGCCGCGCCCGACATCACCGCCCCTCCGGCCGAGCCGCACGTCGGCGACGAGGCCGAGACACCCCGCGACGAACCGCGCCGGACAATAGAGGAGGTGGATCTTCCGGACGGCTCGGCCCCGGTCGCCGTCGAGGAGCCGCCCGTCCTCGAAATCCCCGAGATCGAGGTACCCGAGCCGACGGCCGGCCGTCTGGTCCGGCTGCGCGCCCGCCTCTCCCGCTCCCAGAACGCGCTCGGCAAGGGGCTGCTCGCGCTCCTGTCGCGCGAGCACCTCGACGACGAGACCTGGGAGGAGATCGAGGACACGCTGCTCACCGCCGACGTCGGCGTGGCCCCCACCCAGGAGCTGGTCGAGGGCCTGCGCGAGCGGGTGAAGGTCCTCGGCACCCGCACCCCCGTCGAACTGCGCGGCCTGCTGCGCGAGGAGCTCCTCAAGCTGGTCGGCACCGACTTCGACCGCACGGTGAGGACGGAGCCCGAGACCAGCAAGCCCGGCATCGTGATGGTCGTCGGCGTCAACGGCACCGGCAAGACCACCACCACCGGCAAGCTCGCCCGGGTCCTGGTCGCCGACGGCCGCAGTGTCGTGCTCGGTGCCGCCGACACCTTCCGTGCCGCCGCCGCGGACCAGCTCCAGACCTGGGGCGAGCGGGTCGGCGCCCACACCGTGCGCGGGCCGGAGGGCGGCGACCCCGCCTCCGTCGCCTTCGACGCGGTGAAGGAAGGCAAGGAGATGGGCTCCGACGTCGTCCTCATCGACACCGCCGGGCGTCTGCACACCAAGACCGGGCTCATGGACGAGCTCGGCAAGGTCAAGCGCGTCGTCGAGAAGCACGCCCCGCTGGACGAGATCCTCCTCGTCCTCGACGCGACGACCGGGCAGAACGGCCTCGTCCAGGCCCGTGTCTTCGCCGAGGTCGTCGACATCACCGGCATCGTGCTCACCAAGCTCGACGGCACGGCGAAGGGCGGCATCGTGGTCGCGGTCCAGCGCGAGCTGGGCGTACCCGTCAAGCTGGTGGGTCTCGGCGAGGGCCCCGACGATCTGGCGCCGTTCGAGCCGGAGGCGTTCGTGGATGCGCTTATCGGTGACTGAGTGCTCCGCGGGATGTGCCGATGTGCGGCTCCGCCGCGGGGCGGCGATGTGCCGTCTTTCGTCTGCGGCATCGTCGTGGCTGGTCACGCCCGCGCGGCGGAGCCGCATATCGAAAGAGTCCCGCGGGCCTTTGGGGCGCTGCCGAACCGCCGCGGTCTTCGCCCGGGCTGCTTGAAGGCACCCACGGTGAAAAAGCGCCCGTTTCCCAAGGTGCAGTTGGGAGACGGGCGCTTCGCTGTGTACGACTGGGGTACGACTCGGGGCCTACGCCCGCGACCGATGTGCCACATAAGCCAGCGTCCCCAGCAGCAGCCGTGCCGCCGGTGGCTTCGTGGCCGAATCCAGGGCGGGGGGGCGCAGCCAGCGGACCGGGCCCAGGCCGCCCCGGTCGGACGGCGGCGCGGTGATGTGGGCGCCGAGGCCCAGGCCGCGCAGGTCCAGGGAGGTCGGATCGTCCCAGCCCATGCGGTAGAGCAGCTCGGGAAGTTCGGCGGCGGCTCCGGGGGCGACGAAGAACTGGGCGCGGCCCTCGGGGGTCGCGGTGACCGGGCCGAGGGGGAGCCCCATGCGCTCCAGGCGGACCAGGGCGCGGCGGCCGGCGGGCTCGGCCACCTCGATCACGTCGAACGCCCGGCCGACCGCGAGCATCACCGACGCTCCGGGGAACTCGCCCCACGCCTTGGTCACTTCGTCGAGCGTGGCGCCGGCCTGCACCTGGGGCGCGAACTCCAGGGGATGCGCCCCCGGTGCGCTGCAGTCCGCCCGGCCGCAGGAACAGTCGCCCGCCGCGGCCCGGGCTCCCGGGACCGCGTCCCAGCCCCAGAGCCCCGTGAACTCGGCGACGGCGGTGCACTCCGAGGAGCGGCCGCGCCGACGCGAGCCGGAGCGGATCTCCCGGATGCCGCCGATCGTGAAGCCCATGCCCCCTCCAACGGGTCCCACGCGTCGGTGGTTACGACGCGGATGCGGATCGTGACCCTGTGTTTCCGGATGCATCGGCCCCGCGCGAGGTCCGGGCGGCGCTCGAAGTGCCCCGGGTGGTGAACTCGGCGGCGCACGCCCCTGAGTGCATCGCTCCGCCTACTCCCGGTTGGTCTATGTCAAGTGAATCGCGCCGAGGCGACGCTGAGTTCATTCGAAGGGGTGGCGAATGGTGGCGTTTCCGGGATCGCCATGGCTGGACGGGTGATCGTAGGATTACTGTGAGTGCACGAGTCCTGGGGGCACATGCGCTCGTGGGTATGCCGGAGGCAAGTAGGTATCCCGTTCGAAGGGTGAGAACCGGCGGACGGGCGGCTGTACTTACCGGCATTCTGATAGGGCTTGGCGCACTCAGCGACAAGTGGTCTCAGGGATGGGGGCGTTCCAGTGAGCGGCAACGGCGGAAGCGGGACGACCGCGACCAGCACGGACAAGCGCCCCAACGAGCTGCTCGCGTCCTGGTTCGTGCGCAGCGGCTGGTCGAAGGGCGAACTCGCCCGTCAAGTCAACCGCAGGGCACGCCAGTTGGGCGCCAATCACATCTCCACGGACACCTCCCGGGTGCGCCGCTGGCTGGACGGCGAGAACCCCCGCGAACCCATCCCCAGGATCCTGTCCGAGCTGTTCTCCGAGCGCTTCGGCTGCGTGGTCTCCGTCGAGGACCTCGGCCTGCGCGCCGCCCGTCAGTCACCGTCCGTGTCCGGCGTCGACCTGCCCTGGACGGGCCCGCAGGCGGTGGCCCTGCTCAGCGAGTTCTCGCGCAGCGACCTCATGCTGGCGCGGCGCGGCTTCCTCGGGACCTCGCTGGCCCTGTCCGCGGGCCCGTCCCTCATCGAGCCCATGCAGCGCTGGCTGGTGCCCTCGCCCCAGGCCCCGCAGCCCGAGCCGGAGCCGGAGCCGCCGGCTGCGTCCCGTCGGCCCGGCCGGCTCTCCAAGCCCGAGCTGGACCTCCTGGAGTCCACGACGGTGATGTTCCGGCAGTGGGACGCCCAGTGCGGCGGTGGCCTGCGCCGCAAGGCGGTCGTCGGCCAGCTGCACGAGGTGACGGACCTCCTCCAGGAGCCCCAGCCCGCGGCCACCACCCGGAAGCTGTTCAAGGTCGCCGGGGAGCTGGCGGAGCTCGCGGGCTGGATGTCGTACGACGTCGGGCTCCAGCCGACCGCCCAGAAGTACTTCGTCCTCGCCCTGCACGCCGCCAAGGAGGCGGGCGACAAGCCGCTCGGCTCGTATGTCCTGTCCAGCATGAGCCGCCAGATGATCCACCTCGGCCGGCCCGACGACGCGCTGGAACTGATCCACCTCGCGCAGTACGGCAGCCGGGACTGCGCCAGCCCCCGCACCCAGTCGATGCTGTATGCGATGGAGGCCCGCGCCTACGCCAACATGGGGCAGCCCGGCAAGTGCAAGCGGGCGGTCCGAATGGCCGAGGACACCTTCGCGGACGTGGACGAGTGGGACGAGCCGGACCCCGACTGGATCCGCTTCTTCTCCGAGGCCGAGCTGCACGGCGAGAACTCCCACTCCTACCGTGACCTCGCCTACGTCGCGGGCCGCAGCCCCACCTACGCGTCCCTGGCCGAGCCGGTGATGCAGCGGGCCGTCGAGCTGTTCTCCCGGGACGCCGAGCACCAGCGCTCGTATGCACTGAACCTGATCGGCATGGCCACGGTGCACCTGCTGCAGCGTGAGCCGGAGCGGAGCACGGTGCTGGCCGAGAAGGCCATGCACATCGCCAAGAAGGTCCGCTCCGAGCGCGTGAACACTCGTATCCGAAAGACGGTCGACACGGCCGTACGCGATTTCGGGGACCTCGCCGAGGTCGTGGACCTCACCGAGAAGCTCGCGGTCGAACTCCCGGAGACCGCCGAGGCGGTCTGAAACCCCTGTCCCCGGCCACGGCCGGCCCTCCCGAACAGCCCGACTCGGCTCCCCCATGCCAGGTCATCGGAAGGCCGCCCGTGGCCGGTTTTCACCTTCGGTGAAGGTTGCGCCACGATAACGATGAGCACGCCCGGCATCCGGCAGTTCATCGAGGCGTAACACGCAGGGCGCCTTCGTCACGGCGGCGAAACAACGAGGGGCTTCCAACGAAACCGCGCTGCGCCAATCTCATGGCGCATAACCGGCCCACCCCTCATGACCGCTTCAGGCTTCGCCCGCACGGGGCCGTACCAATGACGAGGAGACGCCGATGGCATCAGCCGCCATCACGCTTGCCGCGGAGGCACCCAAGCTGTCCTCCGCGAACACAGGCTTCATGCTTATTGCATCCGCCCTGGTACTGATCATGACGCCGGGCCTCGCCTTCTTCTACGGAGGCATGGTCCGCGTCAAGAGCACTCTCAACATGCTGATGATGAGCTTCATCAGCATGGGCATCGTCACCATTCTGTGGGTGCTCTACGGCTTCTCCCTCGCCTTCGGCACGAACAACAGCCTCATCGGCTGGGACTCCGACTGGTTCGGCCTCCGCAAGATCGGGCTGACGGAGCTGTGGCCCGGCTACACCATCCCGATCTTCGTCTTCATGATCTTCCAGATGATGTTCGCCATCATCACTCCGGCCCTGATAAGCGGCGCCCTCGCGGACCGCGTCAAGTTCTCGGCCTGGGCGCTGTTCGTCGCCCTGTGGCTCACGGTCGTCTACGTCCCGATCGCCCACTGGGTGTGGGGCGCCGACGGCTGGGCCTTCAAGCTCGGCGTGATCGACTTCGCCGGTGGTACCGCGGTCCACATCAACGCCGGTGCCGGCGCACTCGGCGTCATCCTGGTCATCGGCAAGCGCGTCGGCTTCAAGAAGGACCCGATGCGCCCGCACAGCCTCCCGCTGGTCATGCTCGGCGCCGGTCTGCTGTGGTTCGGCTGGTTCGGCTTCAACGCCGGCTCGTGGCTCGGCAACGACGACGGCGTCGGCGCGCTGATGTTCGTCAACACGCAGGTCGCCACCGCTGCCGCGATGCTGGCCTGGCTCGCCTACGAGAAGATCCGGCACGGCGCGTTCACCACGCTGGGTGCCGCCTCCGGCGCGGTCGCCGGTCTGGTCGCGATCACCCCGTCCGGCGGTGCGGTCTCCCCGATCGGCGCGATCGCCGTCGGCGCCATCGCCGGTGTCGCCTGCGCCGCGGCCGTGGGCCTGAAGTACAAGTTCGGCTTCGACGACTCCCTCGACGTCGTCGGCGTCCACATGGTCGGCGGCATCATCGGCTCCCTGCTCATCGGCTTCTTCGCCACCGGCAAGGGCCAGTCCACCGCGACGGGCGTCTTCTACGGCGACCACTCCTTCACCCAGCTGTGGAAGCAGTGCGCCGGTGTCGGGGCGGTCCTCGCCTACTCCCTGATCGCCTCCGCGGTCCTCGCCTTCCTCCTCGACAAGACCATCGGAATGCGGGTCACCGAGGACGAGGAGATCTCCGGTATCGACCAGGCCGAGCACGCCGAGACCGCATACGACTTCAGCGGCGCCGGTGGCGGCGTCGTCGGAACCGCCGTTTCCGCCCTGGCGGGCGCCGAGTCGAAGAAGGTGGACGCATGAAGCTCATCACCGCCGTCGTGAAGCCCCACCGGCTCGACGAGATCAAGGAGGCCCTGCAGGCCTTCGGAGTCCACGGCCTGACGGTCACCGAGGCGAGCGGCTACGGTCGTCAGCGGGGCCACACCGAGGTCTACCGCGGTGCCGAGTACACCGTCGACCTGGTTCCCAAGATCCGTATCGAGGTACTGGCCGAGGACGACGACGCCGAGCAGCTGATCGAGGTCATCGTCAAGGCGGCCCGAACCGGCAAGATCGGTGACGGCAAGGTCTGGTCCGTCCCGGTCGAGACGGCCGTACGGGTCCGGACCGGCGAGCGCGGCCCGGACGCGCTCTAACAGAAGAAGAACAGGAGCTGCTGGGTGTCGAGCACGGACGTGCACAAGGAAGCTGAAGACTCGGGACCCAGCGGCTATGCGGCGGCCCGGCTGCGTCTCCTCACCGAGGGGGCGCAGTCCGGGCCGCCGCGCCGTAAGGCGCTGTCGGAACTGACCGACGACTGGCTGACGGGCCTCTTCGCCGCGGGCGCCGAGGACCTGCGCGGCGCGTCCCTGGTCGCCGTCGGCGGCTACGGGCGCGGTGAGCTCTCCCCACGCAGCGACCTGGACCTGCTCCTCCTCCACGACGGCGGCGACCCCAAGGCGGTCGCCGCCCTGGCCGACCGCATCTGGTACCCCGTCTGGGATCTCGGCCTCGCCCTGGACCACTCGGTCCGTACCCCCGCCGAGGCCCGCAAGACGGCGGGCGAGGATCTGAAAGTCCAGCTCGGCCTCCTGGACGCCCGACACATCGCCGGCGACCTGGGCCTGACGGCCGGTCTGCGGACGGCCGTCCTCGCCGACTGGCGCAACCAGGCGCCGAAACGTCTCCCCGAACTCCAGGAGCTGTGCGCAGAACGCGCCGAGCGCCAGGGCGAGCTGCAGTACCTGCTGGAACCGGACCTGAAGGAAGCCCGCGGGGGTCTGCGCGACGCCACCGCCCTGCGTGCCGTCGCCGCCTCCTGGCTGGCCGACGCCCCGCGCGAGGGCCTCGACGACGCCCGCCGCCGGCTCCTCGACGTCCGTGACGCCCTGCACCTGACCACCGGCCGGGCGACCGACCGGCTCGCGCTGCAGGAGCAGGACCAGGTCGCCGCCGAGCTCGGCCTGCTGGACGCCGACACGCTGCTGCGGCAGGTGTACGAGGCGGCACGGGTCATCTCGTACGCCAGTGACGTCACCTGGCGCGAAGTGGCGCGCGTGCTGCGGTCGCGCGCCGTACGGCCGCGGCTGCGCGCCATGCTGGGCGGCGGAAAGCCGGTCCCCGAGCGCTCCCCGCTCGCCGAGGGCGTGGTCGAGCAGGACGGCGAGGTGGTGCTCGCCCGGGCCGCGCGCCCCGAGCGCGACCCCGTCCTGCCGCTGCGCGCCGCGGCCGCCGCCGCACAGGCCGGCCTCCCGCTCTCCCTGCACGCCGTACGGCGCATGGCGGCGACCGTACGCCCCCTGCCCACGCCCTGGCCCGCCGAGGCCCGTGAACAGCTGGTCACCCTGCTCGGCTCCGGGCACCCCACCATCGACGTCTGGGAGGCGCTGGAGGCGGAGGGCCTGATCACACAGCTGCTGCCGGACTGGGAGCGGGTGCGCTGCCGCCCGCAGCGCAACGCCGTGCACATCTGGACCGTCGACCGGCACCTGATCGAGACGGCCGTACGGGCCTCCGAGTTCACCCGCCGCGTGCACCGGCCCGACCTGCTCCTGGTCGCCGCACTGCTGCACGACATCGGCAAGGGCTGGCCCGGCGACCACTCGGTGGCCGGCGAGATCATCGCCAAGGACGTGGCCGCCCGTATCGGCTTCGACCGCGACGACGTGGCCGTTCTCTCCACCCTCGTACGTCACCATCTGCTGCTGGTCGAGACGGCCACCCGCCGCGATCTGGAGGACCCGGCCACCGTCCGTTCGGTCGCGGAGGCGGTCGGCTCGCAGCACACCCTGGAGCTGCTGCACGCGCTGACCGAGGCGGACGCCCTGGCCACAGGCCCGGCCGCCTGGTCGTCCTGGCGCGGTTCGCTCGTCGCCGACCTGGTGAAGCGGGTCGCCGCCGTACTCGCCGGGGACGTGCTCGACGAGCCCGAGGCCGCCGCGCCCACCGCCGAGCAGGAGCGGCTCGCCATCGAGGCGGTCGCCACGGGCAGTCCGGTGCTGTCCCTGCGTGCCCAGACCGAGCCGCCGGCGGAGGACCAGCCGTCCGGCGACCCGGAGCCGCTCGGCGTCGAGCTGCTCATCGCCGTACCGGACCAGGCGGGTGTGCTGCCCGCGGTGGCCGGTGTCCTCGCCATGCACCGCCTGACGGTGCGCACCGCCGAGCTGCGCGCCCTGGACCTGCCGGACGGCGTCGAGGGCTCCATCCTGCTGCTGGACTGGCGGGTGGCCGCCGAGTACGGCTCACTGCCCCAGGCGGCCCGGCTGCGCGCCGATCTCGTACGGGCGCTGGACGGATCCCTGGACATCGCCGGACGCCTCGCCGAGCGCGACGCGGCGTATCCGCGCCGCCGGGGTGTCGTGGCGCCACCGCCGCGGGTGGCGGTCGCGTCGGCCGCGTCCCGGCTGGCCACTGTGATCGAGGTGCGGGCGCAGGACGCCCCGGGTCTGCTGTTCCGGATCGGGCGGGCCCTGGAGGACGCGAGCGTCCGGGTGCGCAGCGCGCACGTCTCCACACTGGGCGCGAACGCCGTGGACGCCTTCTACGTGACCGGGCCCGAGGGAGCGCCGCTGCCGGGCGACGAGGCGGCCTCCCTGGCCCGGAAACTGGAGGAGACATTGCGGGGGTGACCGCGATGTAGGTGCGGGCGGGGACGATTGTCTTGCGCGGCCCGATACCCTGGAAGACGCTCATACTGCCCCCGACTCCGAGGACCGACGCCGCCGTGTTCGACACTCTCTCCGATCGCCTGTCAGCGACCTTCAAGAATCTGCGCGGCAAGGGGCGTCTGAGCGAGGCGGACATCGACGCCACCGCGCGCGAGATCCGCATCGCCCTCCTCGAGGCGGACGTGGCCCTGCCCGTCGTCCGGGCGTTCATCAAGAACGTCAAGGAGCGCGCCCTCGGTCCCGAGGTCTCCGGTACGCGGTACCCCGCCCAGCGGGTCCTGGACATCGTCAACGACGAGCTGGTCACCGTCCTGGGCGGCCAGACCCGCCGCCTGCGGTTCGCCAAGCAGCCGCCGACCGTGATCATGCTCGCGGGTCTGCAGGGTGCAGGTAAGACCACCCTCGCGGGCAAGCTCGCCAAGCACCTCAAGGAAGAGGGCCACTCGCCGCTCCTGGTCGCCGCCGACCTCCAGCGCCCGAACGCGGTCACCCAGCTGAGCGTCGTCGCCGAGCGGGCGGGCGTGGCCGTCTTCGCCCCGGAACCGGGCAACGGCGTGGGCGACCCCGTCCAGGTCGCCAAGGACTCCGTCCAGCACGCCAGGACCAAGGTCCACGACATCGTCATCGTCGACACCGCCGGCCGCCTCGGCATCGACCAGGAGATGATGCAGCAGGCCGCGGACATCCGGGACGCGGTCTCGCCGGACGAGATCCTCTTCGTCGTCGACGCGATGATCGGCCAGGACGCCGTCAACACGGCGGAGGCCTTCCGCGACGGCGTCGGCTTCGACGGTGTGGTCCTCTCCAAGCTCGACGGTGACGCCCGCGGTGGTGCGGCCCTGTCGATCGCCTCGGTGACCGGCAAGCCGATCATGTTCGCCTCGAGCGGCGAGAAGCTGGACGACTTCGACGTCTTCCACCCGGACCGGATGGCCTCCCGCATCCTCGACATGGGTGACCTCGCCACCCTGTTCGAGAAGGCGGGGAAGGAGTTCAGCGAGGAAGAGGCCGCCAAGATGGCCTCCAAGCTCGCCTCCAAGAAGGGCCAGGACTTCACCCTGGACGACTTCCTGGCCCAGATGGAGCAGGTCAGGAAGATGGGCAGCATCTCCAAGCTGCTCGGCATGATGCCCGGCATGGGTCAGATCAAGGAGCAGATCAACAACATCGACGAGCGGGACGTCGACCGCACGGCCGCCATCATCAAGTCGATGACCCCGGCCGAGCGCGCCGACGCCACGATCATCAACGGCTCCCGCCGCGCCCGTATCGCCAAGGGCTCCGGCGTCGAGGTCAGCGCGGTGAAGAACCTCGTCGAGCGGTTCTTCGAGGCCCGCAAGATGATGTCCCGCATGGCCCAGGGCGGCGGCATGCCGGGAATGCCCGGGATTCCGGGCATGGGCGGCGGTCCGGGCCGTACCAAGAAGCAGCCCAAGCAGGCCAAGGGCAAGCAGCGTTCGGGCAACCCGATGAAGCGCAAGCAGCAGGAGCAGGAGGAGGCCGCACGCCGGGCCGCCGCCGCTCAGGGCGGCAACGCCTTCGGTGTGCCGGGCCAGCAGGCGACGCAGGACTTCGAGCTCCCGGACGAGTTCAAGAAGTTCATGGGCTGAGTTCACCCGGTGCGCGTGCCAGGGGTGGGGCCTTGTCGTAACGTCCGTTTATGACCAATCCCGCCCCGCCGCGCAAGTCGCCCGACCAGCCCTGGCGTTCCGAGGGCACTCCCGAGGAGCCGCCCAGGCCGCCGGGTGGGCGGAAGATGCGCGGCGGCTGGTGGAGCCTGATCCTGACCGCGCTGGTCGTGTACCTGATCGCGAATCTGATCCTGTCGTTCTTCAACGAGGGCAACGAGCCGACGATCTCGTACACCGAGTTCAGCAAGCAGGTCGACGCGGGCAACGTCAAGAAGATCTACGCCAAGGGCAACGCGATCCAGGGCCAGCTCAAGAAGCAGCAGAGCAACCCGGACGGTGGCGGCAAGTACACCAAGTTCAGCACCGAGCGGCCTACGTTCGCGAGCGACAAGATCTGGGACGACCTGACCAAGCACAACGTCACGGTCACGGCGGCGCCGGTCGTCCAGCACCGCAGCTTTCTGGCCAATCTGCTGATCTCGCTGGCCCCGATGCTGCTGCTGATCGCGGTGTGGGTCTTCATCGCGCGGCGGATGAGCACCGGGCTGGGCGGCGCGGGCGGGATGCTCGGCCGCAAGGCGCCGCCCAAGCCGGTGGAGCTGGAGCCGGGCGCCACGCGCACGACCTTCGAGGACGTGGCGGGCATCGACGAGGTCGAGGGCGAGCTCAACGACGTCGTCGACTTCCTGAAGAACCCGGACGCCTACCGCAGGATGGGCGCCAAGATGCCGCGGGGCGTGCTGCTCGCGGGCCCGCCCGGCACCGGCAAGACCCTCCTGGCGCGCGCCGTCGCCGGCGAGGCGGGTGTGCCGTTCTTCTCGGCGTCCGCCTCCGAGTTCATCGAGATGATCGTGGGCGTCGGCGCCTCACGGGTGCGTGAACTGTTCGCGGAGGCCCGCAAGGTGGCCCCGTCGATCATCTTCATCGACGAGATCGACACCATCGGGCGGGCCCGCGGCGGCGGCTCCGGCATGGGCGGCCACGACGAGCGCGAACAGACGCTGAACCAGATCCTGACCGAGATGGACGGCTTCTCGGGTTCGGAGGGAGTCATCGTCATCGCGGCCACCAACCGCGCCGACGTCCTGGACCCGGCCCTGACCCGTCCGGGCCGCTTCGACCGGGTGGTCATGGTCTCGCCCCCGGACCGCGGCGGCCGCGAGGCCATCCTGCAGATCCACACCCGCGAGATCCCGCTCTCGAAGGACGTCGACCTCGGTCAGGTGGCCCGTACGACCCCGGGCATGACCGGCGCCGAACTGGCCAACCTCGCCAACGAGGCGGCCCTGCTCGCCGTCAAGCGCAAACAGGAGCGGGTGACGCAGTCCGACCTCTCCGAGGCCCTGGAGAAGGTCCAACTGGGCGCCGAACGGCCCCTGGTCATGCCTGAGGAGGAGCGCCGCCGCACCGCCTACCACGAGAGCGGCCACGCCCTGCTCGGCATGCTCCAGCCCGGCGCCGACCCCGTCCGCAAGATCACCATCGTCCCGCGCGGCCGGGCCCTCGGCGTCACGCTCTCCACGCCGGAGTCCGACAAGTACGCGTACACCGAGGAGTACCTGCGCGGCCGGATCATCGGCGCCCTCGGCGGCATGGCGGCGGAACAGGTCGTCTACGGGGTCGTCACGACCGGCGCGGAGAACGACCTGGAGCAGGTCACCAACATCGCGCGCGGCATGGTCGCCCGGTGGGGCATGAGCGAGCGCGTCGGCCGGCTGTCCGCCCTCCCCAGCGACGCCCAGCAGGCGTACGGCCTCGCGGCCGCCCCGCAGACCCTCGACGTGATCGACGGCGAGATGCGCCGGATCGTCGACGAGTGCTACGCGGAGGCGTGCCGCAAGCTGAGCGACCACCGCGGTCAACTGGACGCCCTCGCCCAGGCGTTGCTGGAGCGGGAGACCCTGGAGGAGGCGGACGCGTACCGGATCGCGGGGATCACGAGGCTGGCGAAGGTCGACGGTTCCTGAGGTGCGCGGGGCCTAGGGTGTACGAGCGATCAGGTACCGGAACACGTTCGGCATCCACACCGTGCCGTCCCGGCGCTGATACGGGTGCAGGGCCTCCGCCAGCTCCTTGTCGACCTGTGCCTGGTCCGTCGCCGAGATCGCCGCGTCGAACAGGCCCGTCGACAGCAGGCCCCGTACCGCGCTGTCCATGCCGGCGTACCCGAACGGACAGGCGACCCGTCCGGAGCCGTCGGGCTTCAGGCACGCCCGCTGGGCGACCTCCTCCAGGTCGTCGCGGAGGGCGGGGCGCCAACTGCCCGTGCCGCGCAGCGGATCCGCCAGCCGGGTGGCCACCCGCAGCACGGACGAGGTGGTGCAGCGTTCCGGCGGACCCCAGCCGGCGAGCACCACGGGCGCCCCGCGCCCGACGAGCGGGGTCGCTGCCTGCAACAGCCCGCGGAGCCCCTCCGAGTCGCCCGCCAGACACCCGATCGGCTCGAAGGCCGTCACCAGGGTGAACGCGGGCGTCTCCGCGTCGCCCGCGGCCACGATGTCTTCGGGTGAGCCGTCGACGATCCGGGCGTCGGCACGCGCGCGCGTGGCCCACGCCTGCGGGAGCAGCCGCTCCCGCGCGAGAGCCAGTCGTTCGGGGGAGGATCGGTCGACGCCGGTGACCGCCGCGCCTCTGCGGGCCGCCGTCAGAAGGGCCAGCCCGCTGCCGCAGCCGAGGCCCAGCAGCCGTGTGCCGGGGCCCACTTCGAGTCGCTCGTAGACGGCCTCGTAGAGCGGGACCAGCATCCGCTCCTGGATCTCGGACCAGTCACGCGCGCGTGCACACAGGTCCACACGGGGCGCCTCGCCCGTATGGGGCGGGTGCTGCCGCACGAGCGTAGGTGTCATGTAAAGCGCCCCAATCCGACGAGAGTTGCCCCTGTACCCGATTCCATGGCCCCCGTGACGTGCGCCCGCGCTCCCCCCGTATGCCAGATAACTCCGCACTCGACCGCTCGTCCAGGGGTAGTGGGGCCCCGCTTGTGGGTTGCATATGCGGGCGAAAAGAATTCACGTCCCGGCAACGTGGGCCCCTACCATCGCGCCCATGGCAAAGGCTCCCGTTCTCACGGCGCGCGCGGACGACTTCCCGCGCTGGTACCAGGACCTGATCACCAAGGCCGAGCTGGCCGACAACGGCCCGGTGCGCGGCACCATGGTGATCCGACCGTACGGGTACGGGCTGTGGGAGCGGATGCAGGCCGACATGGACGCCCGGATCAAGGAGACGGGCACCCAGAACGCGTACTTCCCGCTGCTCATCCCGCAGTCGTACTTCGCCAAGGAGGCCGACCACGTCGAGGGCTTCGCGCCGGAGCTGGCCGTGGTCACCCATGGCGGCGGCAGGGAACTGGAGGAGCCCGCGGTCGTCCGCCCCACCTCCGAGATGATCGTCAACGACTACTTCTCGAAGTGGGTGCAGAGCTACCGCGACCTGCCTCTGAAGATCAACCAGTGGGCGAACGTGGTCCGTTGGGAGCTCAGGCCCCGTCTCTTCCTCCGTACGACCGAATTCCTGTGGCAGGAGGGCCACACCGCGCACGCCACCTACGAGGAGGCGCGCGACTTCGCCGCACACATCCAGCGGCACGTCTACGGGGACTTCGTCGAGAACGTCCTCGCCATGGACTTCGTCTCCGGCCGCAAGACGGCCAAGGAGCGCTTCGCGGGCGCCGTCAACACCCTCACGCTCGAAAGCATGATGGGCGACGGCAAGGCCCTCCAGATGGTCACCAGCCACGAACTGGGCCAGAACTTCGCCCGGGCCTTCAACACCCGGTACCTGTCCAGGGAGGGAACGCAGGAACTCGTCTGGCAGACCTCCTGGGGCTCGACCACCCGCATGATCGGCGCCCTGGTGATGACTCACGGAGATGACAACGGGCTCAGGGTCCCGCCGCGGCTGGCGCAGATCCAGGTCGTCGTCCTCGCGATCAAGGGCGACGAGGCGGTTTTGGCCAAGGTCCGCGAGATCGGTGACCGGTTGACGGCGGCGGGCCTCCGTGTCCACGTCGACGACCGCACCGACACCCCTTTCGGGCGCCGCGCCGTCGACTGGGAGCTGAAGGGCGTGCCGGTACGCGTCGAGGTCGGGCCCCGTGACCTGGAGAACGGCACGGCGATGCTGGCCCGCCGCATCCCCGGGGGCAAGGAGCCGATGCCGCTCGGCGCCCTCGTGGGGCTCCTGCCCGCGATCCTCGAGGAGGATCAGGCGCTTCTGCTCGCCCAGTCCCGCGAGCGCCGCGAGTCCCGTACGGCCGACGTGTCGACGATCGGGGAAGCCGTCGAGGCGGTCGGAGCCGGCGGGTGGGCGCGCATCCCCTGGGCGGAGCTCGGCGAGGAAGGCGAGGCCGCACTGGCCGGGCACGCGGTGACCGTACGGTGTCTGGTCGCTGCCGACGGGTCGGTGCCCGACGCCGAGGACGCGCCCGGTAACGTCGCGGTCGTCGCGCGCGCTTACTGATACAGAGCCCTTCCGCCGCGAGCGCGACCGAAACGCCTCTTGCGCACCTGCGGATCACAACCGCACCGGCGCGTGGACATCGTCTACGCGCCGGGTCGTAGAGCAGGCTACGTACCGGCTTGGGATGAGCTGTGAGGTTTCTCCGCAGATCAGCGCACCCGCCCTCGTCGGGACGCATCAGCGGCAACTGACGGGTACGTGCAAATTATTTGGGATGGCCCGGAATAGGAACACATTCGAGGCCCCGCTCGTTGTCATTACGTGAGCACGACACAGACACCACCTGTTCTCGCCGCAGAGCTGGCAGAGGCGTGGGCCGACATCCAGCGGTACCACCCCGAGCTGCCCGACCTTGCCGCGCCAGAGTCCCTGATCGGAGAGTCGTCGTCCGCGTGCGGTCACGAGCTCTCCTTCGAGCGACTGCTCCATGAGGCAGTCCATGGCATCGCCGCCGCGCGCGGCGTGCGCGACACGTCCCGCGCCGGCCGGTACCACAACCGCAGATTCCTCGCGATCGCCGAGGAGCTGGGCCTGGACCACCCCGAGGAACCGCATCCCAGTAGCGGCTTCTCGCTGGTCACGCTCAACCCCGAGGCAAAGCGCCGCTACCGCCCGACCATCGAGCGGCTGCAGCGCGCCCTGAAGGCCCATACGGCTGCCACCTCCGCCGACACCCCGAAGAGCTTCCGCGGCCCGGCGGCGCGGCACGGCTCCTCCGGGGGCGGGGTGCGAGTGAAGGCGGTGTGCGACTGCGGCCGTAACGTACGGGTCGTCCCGTCGGTGCTGGCGCAGGCGCCGATCGTCTGCGGGGGGTGCGGGAAGCCGTTCCGCATTCCCGAGGTGGTGGGCGCGGCGTAGGCGCACGGCGCTCGGTACCGGCATCTCGTGGCTGCCGGTCGGAACGCATTGCGCCGGGGAGCGCCGCCGTAACCCGCCGAGCCTGCGGGCAGTCGTGCCGCTTGGGGCGGCACGGGTGGGCGCTGGGGGTCCCCCCGCTCGAGCGAAGTCGAGAGTGGGGGGACACCCCGTGCGCCGGGCCGCGCTACCCACCCCGAGGGCACCTGCAGCGACGGGTGCCTCTCAGTCATGCCCAGGTGCGGCTCGCCACCCCTCGGCCAAAAGCGACCCGCAGGGTATGGCACAATGGCTAGCTGTACTCGACAGCCGCACAGGAACCCTCTCGCCTCCGGCTGACGCGTCCATCGGGCACTCGGGTACCGCAACCCCACGCGGCAATCTCGCCGTGCCCAACCACGTCAAAACCAGGAGAACCCACTCCCGTGGCAGTCAAGATCAAGCTGAAGCGTCTGGGCAAGATCCGTTCGCCTCACTACCGCATCGTCGTCGCCGACTCCCGCACCCGTCGTGACGGCCGTGCGATCGAGGAGATCGGTCTGTACCACCCGGTGCAGAACCCCTCGCGCATCGAGGTCGACTCGGAGCGCGCGCAGTACTGGCTGGGTGTCGGCGCGCAGCCGACCGAGCCCGTTCTCGCCATCCTGAAGCTGACCGGCGACTGGCAGAAGTTCAAGGGCCTGCCCGCCCCGGCTCCGCTGCTCGTGGCCGAGCCGAAGGCTGCCCGCCCGGTGTTCGACGCCCTCGGTGGCGACGACGAGGGCAAGGGTGAGGCCATCACCCAGAAGAAGAAGGCTGAGAAGAAGGACGAGGCTCCCGCCGAGTCCGCGTCGACCGAGGCCTGAGCATGCTCGAGGAGGCTCTCGAGCACCTCGTGAAGGGCATCGTCGACAATCCTGACGATGTGCAGGTCGCCTCGCGCAACCTGCGCCGTGGGCGCGTCCTCGAGGTCCGGGTGCATCCCGACGACCTCGGCAAGGTGATCGGCCGCAACGGCCGCACCGCGCGCGCTCTGCGTACCGTCGTGGGCGCCATCGGCGGCCGCGGTGTCCGCGTCGACCTCGTCGACGTGGACCACGTCCGCTGACGCCAAACGCAACACCGGCTCGGGCCGGGGAGGGCCACTGCGCCGTCCCCGGCCCGTAGTCGTTACCAGCCGTTACGACAGGAGATCCTGGGAAGTGCAGCTCGTAGTCGCACGGATCGGCCGTGCCCATGGCATCAAGGGCGAGGTCACCGTCGAGGTCCGTACCGACGAGCCCGAACTGCGGCTCGCACCCGGCGCCGTACTGGCCACCGATCCCGCCTCGACGGGCCCGCTCACCATCGAGACGGGCCGCGTCCACAGCGGCCGTCTGCTCCTGCGCTTCGAGGGCGTACGCGACCGCAACGCGGCCGAGGCGCTGCGCAACACCCTCCTGATCGCCGAGGTGGACCCGGAGGTGCTCCCCGAGGAGGAGGACGAGTACTACGACCACCAGCTGATGGACCTGGACGTGGTCACCAAGGACGGCGTCGAGGTCGGGCGCATCACCGAGATCTCGCACCTGCCCTCCCAGGACCTGTTCATCGTGGAGCGCCCGGACGGCAGCGAGGTCCTGATCCCCTTCGTCGAGGAGATCGTCACGGAGATCGACCTCGAGGAGCAGAAGGCGGTCATCGACCCGCCGCCCGGGCTGATCGACGACCACGCCGAGATCGCTTCGTCGCGGGACGAGTCGTGATGCGCCTCGACGTCGTCACGATCTTCCCCGAGTACCTGGAGCCCCTGAACGTCTCCCTCGTCGGCAAGGCACGCGCGCGTGGACAGCTCAACGTCCATGTACACGACCTGCGCGCGTGGACGTACGACCGCCACAACACCGTCGACGACACCCCGTACGGCGGCGGCCCCGGCATGGTCATGAAGACCGACCCCTGGGGCGACGCCCTGGACTCCGCGCTGGCCGACGGGTACGAGACGGGCTCGCACGCACCCGCGCTGATCGTCCCCACCCCCAGCGGCCGCCCCTTCACCCAGGAACTCGCCGTCGAGCTCTCCGAGCGCCCGTGGCTGATCTTCACGCCCGCCCGCTACGAGGGCATCGACCGCCGGGTGATCGACGAGTACGCGACCCGGATGCCGGTCCACGAGGTGTCCATCGGCGACTACGTCCTCGCCGGCGGCGAGGCTGCCGTCCTGGTGATCACGGAGGCCGTCGCCCGCCTGCTGCCCGGCGTCCTCGGCAACGCCGAGTCGCACCGCGACGACTCCTTCGCACCCGGCGCCATGGCCAACCTCCTCGAAGGCCCCGTCTACACCAAGCCCCCCGAGTGGCGCGGCCGCGACATCCCCGACGTGCTGCTCAGCGGCCATCACGGCAAGATCGCCCGCTGGCGCCGCGACGAGGCACTGAGGCGTACGACGGCCAACCGGCCCGACCTGATCGAGCGTTGCGACCCCAAGGCCTTCGACAAGAAGGACCGGGAGATGCTCTCCATCCTGGGCTGGGCCCCGGATCCGGAGGGGGAGCCGTACGGCCGATTTTGGCGCAGGACAGAGGGCGTGGAAGAATAGGCCGCTGTTGTGCGTCGTCCGGCGTGCGCCCCTGCCACAGGGGGACACGACGCCCGCCCCGACCCGGACAGCATCCTCCAGGAAACCTAGTTACCGCCTATGACCTGTGGCATGGGCGAAGAAAGCAGACGAAATGTCTCACCTGCTCGACTCCGTCGACAGCGCGTCGCTGCGCAGCGACGTCCCGGCCTTCCGCCCGGGTGACACCGTCAACGTCCACGTCCGCGTCATCGAGGGCAACCGCTCCCGTGTGCAGCAGTTCAAGGGCGTTGTGATCCGCCGCCAGGGCGCCGGTGTCCGCGAGACCTTCACGGTCCGCAAGGTCTCCTTCTCCGTCGGCGTCGAGCGCACCTTCCCGGTGCACACCCCGATCGTCGAGAAGATCGAGCTCGTCACCCGCGGTGACGTGCGTCGCGCCAAGCTGTACTACCTGCGCGAGCTGCGCGGCAAGGCCGCGAAGATCAAGGAGAAGCGCGACAACTGAGCTCGCGCCGTCGCTCGTGAGCCGTAGGCGAGCGAGCCGACAAGAAGGTGCCACAGCGGGGCCGGATAGCATCTGGCCCCGATGGACACCGAAGCACAGCCGACGGAGCGCGACCGCTCCTCCCGCCCTGGACCAGTGGCTGCGGAGGAACGGTCGCGTTTCGCGTTGGTGTCGAGAATCACCGACTGGCTGCCCGGTGGCTGGACCGCTCCGATCCTGCTGGCCTGCCTGGTGTTTTTGCTGCTCCTGAACACTTTCGTGGTCCAACCATTCCAAATTCCCAGCGGATCCATGGAAAACGGATTGAGGATCGGCGACCGGGTCCTCGTAAATAAGTTGGCGTACCGTTTCGGTGCCGAGCCGCGGCGCGGCGATGTCGTCGTGTTCGACGGCAGCGGGTACTTCGGGAACGCCGACTACGTCAAACGCGTCGTGGGCGTGGGGGGAGACCGGGTGGTCTGCTGTGACAAGGAGGGGAGGATCAAGGTGAACGGCCGGTCGGTCGACGAGTCGACGTTCCTCTACCCCGGTGACAGCCCGTCCACGGTGCCCTTCACCGCCGTCGTGCCCGACGGCACCCTCTTCGTCCTCGGCGACCACCGCAGCGACTCCAGCGACTCCCGCGACCACCTGGGCTCGCCCGGCGGAGGCATGATCCCCGTATCGGACGTCATCGGACGGGCCGACTGGATCGTCTGGCCCACCGCCCACTGGACCCGCCTGCAGCGTCCCGGCGCCTACGCGCGCGTGCCCGCCGCGGACGGTGCGCATGGGTAACCGTGGCAAACCGCGCGGTGCCGCCGACGGCCCGGCCGAGGGTCTGCTGCCCACCGGGTCCCGCCGCGCCTCCGGCCCGGTGGCCGGGGGCGCCGGCCGCACCCGCGCCGAGCGGCGCAAGCTGCAGCGCAAGGTCAAACGAAAGCGCAGGCGCAGCGCGGTCAAGGAGATACCTCTCCTCGTCGGCGTCGCGGTTCTCATAGCCCTGGTCCTCAAGACGTTCCTCGTCCAGGCGTTCGTGATCCCGTCCGGCTCCATGGAGCAGACGATCCGGATCGGCGACCGGGTCCTGGTCGACAAGTTCACCCCGTGGTTCGGCTCCAAGCCCAAGCGCGGGGACGTCGTCGTCTTCAAGGACCCCGGCGGCTGGCTCGCGGACGAGCAGACCACGACCAAGAAGAACGACCCCGTCGTCGTCAAGCAGGTCAAGGAGGGGCTCACCTTCATCGGCCTGCTGCCGTCCGACAACGAGAAGGACCTCATCAAGCGGGTCATCGGCGTCGGCGGTGACCATGTCAAGTGCTGTGACGCGCAGGGGCGGGTGACCGTCAACGGCGTTCCGCTGACCGAGGGCGGCTATCTGTATCCCGGAAACGCCCCCTCCACGCAGCCGTTCGAGATCACTGTCCCGAAGGGGCGGTTGTGGGTGATGGGCGATCACCGGGGCAACTCCGCGGACTCCCGCGCCCACCAGAACACCCCTTACGGCGGCACGGTCTCCGAGGACTCCGTGGTGGGACGGGCGATGGTGATCGCATGGCCCTTCGGTCACTGGACCTCCTTGAAGGAACCTAAAACTTTCTCCTCCGTTTCCAACTCCGTGTCGGGGACGACCGCGTCCCCGCAGCTGTCGCATAGGGTTGCTCCTGACTATTTCAACGGAACGGTCCAGCTCCCGAGCCCTGCGGAACTCCCGCTCGTTATGGGAGTGGTGGGCCTGCACCGCGTCTGGGGCAGGCAGCGGCACAGAGTAAGGAGTTGGCGTGGGGGATGTGGCGGTTGGCGCACGGTCCGGACACGACGGCGAGGAGCACCGCGGACAGCCCGCGCAAGGGGTTTCCGCAGCCGTCCCGGCCGCGGACAGCGCCGTGACCTCCGGGAGTGACTCCGGGGCGACCGACGACGGCAGGGCGCCGGGCGAGCGGAACCGGACCGAGGAAGAGGGCTCGGGCGGTACACCCCCCAGGTCCAAGAAACAACGCTCCTTCTGGAAGGAGCTGCCCATCCTGATCGGTATCGCGCTCGTGCTGGCGCTGCTGATCAAGACGTTCCTGGTGCAGGCGTTCTCGATCCCTTCGGACTCGATGCAGAACACCCTTCAGCAGGGCGACCGGGTCCTGGTCGACAAGCTCACCCCCTGGTTCGGTTCGAAGCCGGAGCGCGGCGAGGTCGTCGTCTTCCACGACCCGGACAACTGGCTGGCGGGCGAGCCCACGGCCAATCCGAACCCACTGCAGAAGGCCCTCAGCTGGATCGGTCTGATGCCGTCCGCCGAGGAGAAGGACCTCATCAAGCGCGTCATCGGCGTCGGCGGCGACACCGTCTCCTGCAAGGGCTCCGGCCCGCTCAGGGTCAACGGCAAAGCGCTCAACGACGCGTCGTTCGTGTACGCCGGCAACACCCCGTGCAGCGTCGACGACCAGGGCGGCCAGTTCACGGTGAAGGTCCCCAAGGGCTACATCTGGGTCATGGGCGACCACCGGCAGAACTCGCGCGACTCGCGCTACAACCAGAGCGACAAGCACAACGGCATGGTTCCCGTGAACAAGGTCGTCGGCCGCGCCATCGTCATCGCCTGGCCGATCACCCGCTGGGACACCCTCCCGATCCCGGACACCTTCGACCAGCCGGGACTGAATGACAAGTCCTCGGCGTCCGCCGCCCTGTCGGCCGCCCCGAACGCGCTCGCCCTCACCGGTGTGGTGCCGGTGGCCCTGTGGCGCCGTAGGCGGATCGCCGTGGCCGAGACGCGCAAAGCGGGCGCGGAGAACTCCGCCTGACCATGGCTTGGTGAAGCCCTGGTGCAGCTGTGACCTCGGTCGGCCGTCAAGGGCTGACCGGGGCAGGTACCGCCGGGTAGGGTGCGGACCCATGGGTGGCGAGAGCACTACGCGTACGGCCCCGCGCAGCGGCGGCAAGAGCACGGGCCCGGTGGGCAGCAGGACCGGAGAGCGACTGTCCGGACTGGCCATCGCACTGGGCATTGTGCTGTTCCTCGGCGGATTCGGCTGGGGAGCGGTGGTCTACCGGCCGTACACCGTACCGACCACCTCGATGACGCCGACGATCGACGCCGGCGACCGGGTCCTGGCCCAGCGCGTCGACGGCAGTGAGATCCGCCGGGGCGATGTCGTCGTCTTCAACGACAAGTCCTGGGTGACCAACGCATCCGTGGTCAAGCGCGTGGTCGCGGTCGGCGGCGACACGGTCTCCTGCTGCACGAACGGCAAGCTGACCGTCAACGGCAAGCAGATCGACGAGGGCTACCTCAAGGGCAGCGTCGTCGAGGACAAGAACATCCCGACCGTGAAGGTCCCCCAGGGGCGCCTGTTCCTGCTCGGTGACGAGCGCCAGGGGTCGCTGGACTCCTCCGCCCACCTCAGCGACGCGGCCCAGGGCACCGTCGCGCGCTCGGCCGTGACGGCTCGCGTGGACGCCGTCGTCTGGCCCATGAAAGGCATGCTGGAGCGCCCCACCGGCTTCCAGACCCTCGGCGTGCTCTCCCAGCCCGGCCCGCTGCGGATCATCGTCACGCTGATCGTGGCCGGGGCCGTCCTCGTCCTCGGCGGCGGCGCGTACGGCCCGATCGCCAAGCGGACGGGCGGGCGCCGCACCCGTGCGCGGACGGAGCCCGTGGGTGCCCGCTGAGGCCGCGGGCGGGTACGAGGACTCGTACCGGGGAGGGCTGCGCAGGGTGGCCCGGGTGGTCCTGCTCGATCCCGAGGACCGCATTCTTCTCCTGCACGGCCATGAGCCGGACGACACGGCCGACGACTGGTGGTTCACGCCCGGCGGCGGTCTGGAGGGCGACGAGAGCCGCGAGGAGGCCGCGCTCCGGGAACTCGCCGAGGAGACCGGCATCACCGATGTCGAACTCGGCCCGGTGCTGTGGCGGCGGATGTGTTCCTTCCCGTTCGCGGGCCGCCGCTGGGACCAGGACGAGTGGTACTACCTGGCCCGTACGACGGATACGTCCGCGGCGGTGCCCGAGGCCACGGGCCTCACGGAACTGGAGCGGCGCAGCGTCGCAGGAGCACGCTGGTGGACGTGTCGGGAACTTGCCCGGGCGCATGAGACCGTGTATCCGACCAGACTCGCCGAGCTGCTGTGCAGGCTGCTCGACGAAGGTCCCCCGGCCAGGCCTGTGACCCTTGACCCCGAAATCGTCTAGGGGCTCACGGGACTGGCGCACAATGGTGGGATCGCACGGGTGAAGGGGAAGCTGCCATGAGCGCCGAGGACCTCGAGAAGTACGAGACCGAGATGGAGCTGAAGCTCTACCGGGAGTACCGCGATGTCGTCGGTCTGTTCAAATACGTGATCGAGACCGAGCGGCGCTTCTACCTGACCAACGACTACGAGATGCAGGTGCACTCGGTCCAGGGCGAGGTGTTCTTCGAGGTGTCGATGGCGGACGCCTGGGTCTGGGACATGTACCGGCCGGCTCGCTTCGTGAAGCAGGTGCGGGTACTCACGTTCAAGGACGTGAACATCGAGGAGCTGAACAAGAGCGATCTCGAACTGCCGGGCGGCTGACGCTCAGGGTCGGCCGCTCGTCCGGGTGACGGGTTTGTCCACAACCGGTGAGTAGTCCACCAAGATCCACTTGGTCGGGCCGGATGCGTGACGGTTGGCGCCGGAGGTGGTGCCGACATGAGTACACGCAACGCACAACGCAGTGCCATGGGCAGGTACGGCGAGGATCTGGCCGCGCGGCGGCTGGCGGACGCCGGTATGACGGTCCTGGAGCGCAACTGGCGCTCCGGCAGGACGGGTGAGATCGACATCGTGGCCCGGGACGGGGACGTCCTGGTGGTCTGCGAGGTGAAGACCCGCAGGGCGGGCACCTTCCAGCACCCGATGGCCGCGGTCCCGCCGACGAAGGCGGAACGTCTGCGCGGTCTGGCGGAACGCTGGGCGCAGGAACACGGCGGAGCCCCGCCGGGGGGCATCCGCATCGACCTGGTGGGCATCCTGCTCCCCGATCGCGGCGCACCCGTGGTCGAACACGCGCGGGGGGTGGCCTGATGGGGTTCGCGCGTACGTGCTCGGTGGCGCTCGTGGGCGTCGAGGGCGTGGTGGTGGAGGTCCAGGCGGATCTGGAGCCGGGGGTGGCGGCGTTCACGCTGGTCGGGCTGCCGGACAAGAGCCTGAGCGAGAGTCGGGACCGGGTGAGGGCGGCGGTCGTCAACTCGGGCGCCGAATGGCCGCAGAAGAAGCTGACCGTGGGGCTGAGCCCGGCATCGGTGCCGAAGGGCGGCAGCGGCTTCGACCTGGCGGTCGCCTGCGCCGTGCTCGGCGCCTGCGAGCGGATCGACCCGCGGGTGCTCGCCGACATCGTGATGATCGGGGAACTGGGCCTGGACGGCCGGGTCCGGCCCGTCCGGGGCATCCTGCCGGCGGTGCTGGCCGCGGCGGACGCCGGCTACGAGCAGGTGGTCGTGCCCGACTGCGCGGCCGCCGAGGCCTCGCTGGTGCCCGGCGTGTCCGTCCTGGGGGTGCGCAGCCTGCGCCAGCTGATCGCCGTCCTGGCGGACGAGCCCGTACCCGACGAGGAACCGGACGACCAGGGCCGTCCCGATCCGCTGCTCGCCGGACTGCGGGTGCCCGGCACGGGCGCGGCCACGGGGATGCGCAGCCTGGGCTCCGCACAGCACGACCAGGGCCATGACCTCGCCGACGTGGTGGGCCAGATCTCGGCGCGGACGGCGGTCGAGGTCGCCGCGGCGGGAGGCCACCACCTGTTCCTGGAGGGCCCGCCAGGTGCCGGGAAGACGATGCTCGCGGAGCGGCTCCCCGCGATCCTCCCGCTGCTCAGCCGGCAGGAGTCGCTGGAGGTCACGGCGGTGCACTCGGTGGCGGGTCTGCTGCCCCCTGGCAAACCCCTGATCGACGTCGCTCCGTACTGCGCCCCGCACCATTCGGCCACCATGCAGGCGCTCGTGGGCGGCGGCCCTGGCGTCGCGCGGCCCGGCGCCGTCTCGCTCTCCCACCGGGGGGTCCTCTTCCTCGACGAGACGCCAGAGTTCAGCAGCCACGCCCTCGACGCGCTGCGGCAGCCGCTGGAGTCCGGGCACGTGGTGATCGCGCGCAGTGCGGGTGTCGTGCGGTTCCCGGCGAGATTCCTGATGGTGCTCGCTGCGAACCCCTGTCCCTGTGGCCGCTTCTCGCTGGCCGACGACCTCTGCGAGTGCCCGCCCTCGTCGATCCGCCGCTACCAGGCGCGGCTGTCCGGCCCGCTGCTCGACCGGGTCGACCTGCGCGTCGAGGTCGACCGGGTCACCCGCGCCCAGCTGACCCAACGCGGCGCCGGGGGCGAGTCCACCACGACGGTCGCCGACCGGGTACGGGCGGCCAGGGAGCGCGCGGCTGCACGCCTTGCGGGCACGCCCTGGCGGACCAACAGCGAAGTCCCCGGGCGGGAGCTGCGCAGCCGCTGGCACGCCGCGACCGGGGCGATGGACGAGGCGGAACGGAATCTGGAGCGGGGTGTGCTGACCGCCCGCGGGCTGGACCGCGTCCTGCGCGTCGCCTGGACCGTCGCGGACCTCGTGGGACACGACCGGCCCGACGCGACGGACGTCGCCCTGGCGCTGCAACTGCGTACCGGCGTGCCGCGCGGCGTGCCCATGGCCATCGGGGCGCTGACATGAGGCTCGATGACGACCCGGCCGGCGAACTGCGGGCCCGGGTCCTTCTCAGCCGTGTGCTCGAACCGGGGGACGAGGCCGGCGGGCGGTGGCTGCGGGAGCTCGGGGCGGTGGAGGTGGCGCGGCGGCTGCGCGACGGCGGGCCGCAGCTCGTCGGGATCACCGACAAGCGGTGGGCCGGGCTGCTGGACCGCGCGGAGCAGGCCGAGCCCGAGCGGGATCTCGCCGTAGCCCAGGAGGCCGGCATGCGGTTCGTGACGCCCGGGAACGGCGAGTGGCCCGGGCAGCTCGACGACCTGGGGGACGCGCGCCCGGTGGGGCTGTGGGTGCGGGGGCGGCCCAGTCTGCGGATGTGGGCGCTCAGATCCGTCGCCGTGGTCGGGGCTCGGGCGTGCACCGAGTACGGGGCGCACATGGCGGGCACGCTCGGCGCCGGGCTCGCCGAGCACGGCTGGGTGGTCGTCTCCGGCGGTGCCTACGGGGTCGACGGGGCCGCACACCGGGGCGCGCTCGGCGCCGGCGGAGCCACCGTCGCGGTGCTGGCCTGCGGGGCCGACCGGGCCTACCCGCGGGGGCACACCGAGTTGCTCGGCAGGATCGCGGAACAGGGACTGGTGATCGGGGAATTGCCCCCCGGCGATCATCCGACCCCGAGCAGATTCATCGTCCGGAACCGGGTGATCGCCGCCCTCACCAGGGGCACCGTGGTCGTCGAGGCCGCCCGTCGCAGCGGCTCGCTGGTCACGGCACGGGCGGCGCAGCGGCTGGGCCGCCACACGATGGGGGTGCCCGGGCCGGCCACCAGCGGCCTCTCCGCGGGAGTGCACGAGCTCCTGCGGGACGACGCCGTGCTCGTCACCGACGCCGCGGAAGTCGTCGAGCTGGTCGGCGACATGGGCGAGCTGGCCCCGGAGCGGCGCGGACCCGTGCTGCCCCGCGATCTTCTGGAGCCCGGCGCCCGGCGCGTCCTGGCCGCACTGCCCGGCCGCGGGACGGCACCGCCCGGCGACATCGCTCGGGGCGCGCAGACCACGCAGGACGACGCGATCGCGAGACTGTACGAACTCCGATCACTCGGTTACGTCGAACGACACGGCGACGGCTGGAAGTTGACACGCCAGGCGATGATCTCCGTCCGCGGGGGTCGCAGTCGATGTTGACCGAGCGTGTTCGGCCGTCCGGGGGAAGCCTGACACCTGTGGAAATACCCGCAGTTGGCGTTCCCCGGCGGTCACGCACAGCAATCTCCACGACTCCGTGGGGCGCCCTGCGGAACGTATCTGCGCATCCGATCCGCGCCGACCTTCGCGCACCGCGACACTTCAGTCACGCTACGCTCACGTGGATTCCGGCACAGCCCGGCATCTCGACATCAGACCGACAGCTCACCCAGGCACCCCCACTTCACGGCAGAACGGCACAAGGCGACGAATGCCCCAGCACACCTCCGGGTCCGACCGGGCGGCGATCCCCCCAGCCGCCCGTGACGGTGGCAGCGTGCGGCCGCCCGCTCCCTCGACACTCGACGAGCTGTGGCGGTCGTACAAGGACACGGGGGACGAGCGGCTGCGGGAGCAGCTGATCCTGCACTACTCGCCGCTGGTGAAGTACGTGGCGGGACGGGTGAGCGTCGGTCTGCCGCCGAACGTGGAGCAGGCCGACTTCGTCTCCTCCGGGGTGTTCGGACTCATCGACGCGATCGAGAAGTTCGACATCGACCGGGAGATCAAGTTCGAGACGTACGCGATCACCCGGATCCGGGGCGCGATGATCGACGAGCTCAGAGCGCTGGACTGGATTCCGCGATCGGTGCGGCAGAAGGCACGGAACGTGGAGCGGGCGTACGCGACGCTGGAGGCGCGCCTGAGGCGGACACCGTCCGAGGGCGAGGTGGCCGGCGAGATGGGCATCGCCGTGGATGAACTCCACGCGGTGTTCAGCCAGTTGTCGCTGGCCAACGTGGTGGCCCTGGAAGAGCTGCTGCATGTGGGGGGTGACGGCGGCGACCGGCTCAGTCTCATGGACACGCTGGAGGACACCGCCGCCGACAACCCCGTGGAGGTGGCCGAGGACCGCGAGCTCAGGCGGTTCCTGGCCCGGGCGATCAACACCCTGCCCGAGCGGGAGAAGACCGTCGTGACGCTGTACTACTACGAGGGGCTCACGCTCGCCGAGATCGGGAACGTACTCGGCGTGACCGAGAGCCGGGTGAGTCAGATCCACACCAAGTCCGTGCTGCAGTTGCGGGCGAAGCTGGCGAGCTTCGGACGTTGAGCGGCCCGACTCACTCCCCTCGGGAGTGGTCCGTCCGTAAAGTGGTTGACGTGCCAAGGATTCGAGCGGCCTCCGTGGCCGAACACCGGTCGATGCAGCGTGCCGCCCTGCTGGACGCGGCCCGGTCTCTGCTGTCCGAGGGGGGGACGGAGGCGCTGACGTTCCCCGCCCTCGCCGAGCGGACGGGGCTCGCCCGGTCGTCCGTCTACGAGTACTTCCGCTCCCGGGCGGCTGTGGTCCAGGAACTGTGCGAGGTCGACTTCCCGGTGTGGGCCGCCGAGGTCTCGGCGGCGATGGAGCGGGCGGGGTCGGCCGAGGGCAAGGTCGAGGCGTATGTGCGGCAGCAGTTGGTGCTGGTCGGGGACCGGCGGCATCGGGCTGTTGTGGCGATTTCGGCGAGTGAGCTGGATGCGGGGGCGCGGGAGAAGATCAGGGCCGCGCACGGCGGGCTTGTCGCGATGATCGTCGAGGCCTTGGGGGAGATGGGGCACTCCTCGCCTCGGTTGGCCGCGATGTTGCTGCAGGGGGTTGTGGACGCCGCTGTGCGGAGGATCGAGCTGGGGGCGGCCGAGGATCCCTCGGCGATCACCGAGGCTGCGGTGGCCATGGCTTTGCGGGGGGTGCGCGGCTGAGGGCGGTGGGGGCTGCTGTCGGTGCCGGGTCGCCGGCCCGCGCTGACGGGGTGCCGCCTTTCTTCGGGTCGGGTGCCACCCGAGTTTCTTCGGGTCGGGTGCCACCGAGGCGGCACGACTGCCCGCAGGCCACGGCGGCCGCGCGAGCTCTCGCAGGCTCCGACGGGGCTCAAGAGGGCAGCGGCACGCCCAGGACCGGCAACAGCCTCGACGGGCCCTGGTGCAGTAGCCACGGTGGCAGCAGGGACAGTGGGTCCAGGTAGGTCTCACCCCTCAGCAAGCCCCAGTGCACGCACGTGACCGTGCAGTGGTTGCCCGTCGGCTCCACCGTGCCGACGACCTCGCCCGGCGCCACCTCGTCGCCCTTCCGTACCGACGCCTTCACCGGTTCGTAGGTCGTGCGCAGGTCCGTGTCCGTCAGCTGTACGGAGATCACGCCCCGGCCGGCCACCCGGCCCGCGAAGGACACGCGGCCGGCTGCGACCGCTCTCACCGGTGTTCCGGCCGGTGCTGCCAGGTCCACGCCCCGGTGGCCGCGTCCGTAGACCGTCGCCGGAGGTTCCCAGCCTCGTAGGACCGCGGGGTGGGTTCCCACGGGCCAGACGCGGCCGACGGCAGGGACCGGTGCGCCCGGTGCCGGTGCCGGTGCCGGCGGCGGGTCGTCCGCCCAGGCCCAGGGGGCCAGGACGGTCAACATCAGTCCCAGCAGCGCCACCCATGTCATCCGCACGTATCGCCTCGCTCGCATGCGAGAACCCTGCCGCGCCGCCGCCGATCGAGCCGGGAGCTGTGGACTACTCCCCGGTTGTGGACAGCGGCGTCACCCGGTGCCCCGGCGGTCCCGTACACTTCTTCTGGCGATCCGGGTCACCGGGTCGACTTCGCACGCCCCGACACCTGGTCATCAAAAGCCGGTGTCAGCGCCCCTCGGTCCTTCGTGGCACGGCGCACGTGGGCGTCAGGCGCGGGAGCCGTCCGGCCCCCGCGGCACAACCGAGAAACTCAAGGAGAACGGCCATGGCCGTCGTCACGATGCGGGAGCTGCTGGAGAGCGGCGTCCACTTCGGTCACCAGACCCGTCGCTGGAACCCGAAGATGAAGCGCTTCATCTTCACCGAGCGCAACGGCATCTACATCATCGACCTGCTCCAGTCGCTGTCGTACATCGACCGCGCCTACGAGTTCGTCAAGGAGACCGTCGCCCACGGCGGCACGGTCATGTTCGTCGGCACGAAGAAGCAGGCGCAGGAGGCCATCGCCGAGCAGGCCACCCGCGTCGGCATGCCCTTCGTCAACCAGCGCTGGCTGGGCGGCATGCTCACCAACTTCTCCACCGTCTACAAGCGTCTGCAGCGCCTCAAGGAGCTCGAGCAGATCGACTTCGAGGACGTCGCCGCTTCGGGTCTGACCAAGAAGGAGCTCCTGGTCCTCTCGCGTGAGAAGGCCAAGCTGGAGAAGACCCTCGGCGGTATCCGCGAGATGCAGAAGGTGCCCAGCGCCGTCTGGATCGTGGACACCAAGAAGGAGCACATCGCGGTCGGCGAGGCCCGGAAGCTCAACATCCCGGTCGTCGCCATCCTCGACACCAACTGCGACCCCGACGAGGTCGACTACAAGATCCCGGGCAACGACGACGCGATCCGCTCCGTCACCCTGCTCACCCGTGTGATCGCCGACGCCGTCGCCGAGGGCCTCATCAGCCGCTCGCGCGTCGCCACCGGTGACAAGGGCGAGAAGGCCGCCGGCGAGCCGCTCGCCGAGTGGGAGCGCGACCTGCTCGAGGGCGAGAAGAAGGCCGACGAGGCTCCGGCCGCCGAGGCCGAGAAGCCGGCCGAGGCCCCCGCCGAGGCTCCCGCCGCTGAGGCCCCCGAGGCCGAGGCTCCGGCCGCTGAGGCCCCCGAGGCCGAGGCTCCGGCCGCCGAGGCTCCGGCCGCGGACGCCGAGCAGGCCTGACCCGTCAGCGTCAGAGGTTGACGGCGGGGGCGGTGTGAAATCCGCCCCCGCCGTTCACCCGTAGGTCAGCGGCGAGTCAGCCGTCCCCGGCTGTATTGGGGGCCGTAGACCCCGTAGATCTTCGATCTTCCAGACTTCGAGAAAGATTCACAGACTCATGGCGAACTACACCGCCGCCGACGTCAAGAAGCTTCGTGAGCTCACCGGCGCCGGCATGATGGACTGCAAGAAGGCGCTGGACGAGGCCGAGGGCAACGTCGACAAGGCCGTCGAGGCGCTCCGGATCAAGGGCCAGAAGGGCGTCGCCAAGCGCGAGGGCCGCTCCGCCGAGAACGGCGCCGTGGTCTCGATCATCGCTGACGACAACTCCTCCGGTGTCCTGGTCGAGCTGAAGTGCGAGACGGACTTCGTCGCCAAGGGCGAGAAGTTCCAGGCCGTCGCCACCGCGATCGCCGAGCACGTCGCCAAGACCTCCCCGGCCGACCTCCAGGCGCTGCTCGCCTCCGAGATCGAGGCCGGCAAGACCGTCCAGGCGTTCGTGGACGAGGCCAACGCCAACCTGGGCGAGAAGATCGTCCTGGACCGCTTCGCGCAGTACGGCGACGGCTTCGTTCTCGCGTACATGCACCGCACGATGCCCGACCTGCCCCCGCAGATCGGTGTCCTGGTCGAGCTCGACAAGCCCAACGCCGAGATCGCCAAGGGTGTCGCGCAGCACATCGCCGCCTTCGCGCCGAAGTACCTCGCCAAGGAGGACGTGCCGGCCGAGGTCGTCGAGTCCGAGCGTCGCGTCGCCGAGGAGACCACCCGCGCCGAGGGCAAGCCCGAGGCCGCCCTCCCGAAGATCGTCGAGGGTCGCCTCAACGGCTTCTTCAAGGACGCCACGCTGCTCGGTCAGCCGTACGCGCTCGACAACAAGAAGTCGGTCCAGAAGGTTCTGGACGAGGCCGGTGTCACCCTGAAGCGCTTCACGCGTATCAAGGTCGGCATCTGAGTCCGTGCCGCGATCGGTGTCCCGGCCCGATAGGGTCGAGTGCAGCCGTCCGGCCGTCCCTCACGCACGCGCGTGAGGGACGACAGCAGATCTGACGAGGAGGCCATTGCCGAGCATGGGATGCCAACACCCCAGCGGCAATGGCCTTCTTCGTATGTGCAACACGTGAAAGAGGCGGGATCTCCATGACCACCACCAAGCCCCAGAAGAGCGACGACGGCAAAGTACGCGGCCGGTTTCTGCTGAAGCTGTCCGGTGAGGCCTTCTCCGGTGGCGGGGGCCTGGGTGTGGACCCGGACGTGGTGCACAAGATCGCTCGTGAGATCGCCGCCGTCGTCCGGGACGGCTCGGAGATCGCGGTGGTCATCGGCGGCGGCAACTTCTTCCGCGGCGCCGAGCTCCAGCAGCGCGGCATGGACCGGGCCCGCTCCGACTACATGGGCATGCTCGGCACAGTGATGAACTGCCTCGCCCTCCAGGACTTCCTGGAGAAGGAGGGCATCGACAGCCGGGTGCAGACCGCCATCACCATGGGCCAGGTCGCCGAGCCGTACATCCCGCTGCGCGCCGTGCGCCACCTGCAGAAGGGCCGTGTGGTCATCTTCGGCGCCGGTATGGGCATGCCGTACTTCTCCACCGACACCACCGCCGCGCAGCGCGCCCTGGAGATCGACGCCGAGGCGCTGCTGATGGGCAAGAACGGCGTGGACGGGGTCTACGACTCCGACCCGAAGACCAACCCCGACGCGGTCAAGTTCGACGCCCTCGGCTACGGCGAGGTCATCACCCGCGACCTCAAGGTCGCCGACGCCACCGCCGTCACGCTGTGCCGCGACAACAAGCTCCCGATCCTCGTCTTCGAGCTCCTGGCCGAGGGCAATATCGCCCGCGCCGTCAAGGGTGAGAAGATCGGCACGCTTGTGGGTGACCAGGACAGCCGGGACTGACCAGCAACACCCACGGACCCTGACCGGGGGATGGACAATGTCCCGCAGGTCGGGAACCGTGCAGGAAGAAGACGCGACGCAGCCGGCCGCCGCCCCACCAAGGAACCGCAGCCGGGCCTTACTCAAGACACGCAGGAGCAAGTGGTGATCGAAGAGACCCTCCTCGAGGCCGAGGAGAAGATGGAGAAGGCCGTCGTGGTCGCCAAGGAGGACTTCGCCGCGATCCGCACCGGTCGTGCGCACCCGGCGATGTTCAACAAGATCGTGGCCGACTACTACGGCGCGCCGACGCCGATCAACCAGCTGGCTTCGTTCTCCGTGCCGGAGCCGCGCATGGCGGTGGTGACCCCGTTCGACAAGACGGCGCTGCGCAACATCGAGCAGGCGATCCGCGACTCCGACCTGGGCGTCAATCCGAGCAACGACGGCAACATCATCCGGGTGGTGTTCCCCGAGCTCACCGAGGAGCGTCGTCGCGACTACATCAAGGTCGCCAAGGGCAAGGCCGAGGACGCCCGGGTCTCCATCCGCTCCGTGCGCCGCAAGGCCAAGGACGCCATCGACAAGCTGATCAAGGACGGCGAGGTCGGCGAGGACGAGGGCCGCCGCGCGGAGAAGGAACTCGACGACTCCACCCACAAGTACGTGGCCCAGGTGGACGAGCTCCTGAAGCACAAGGAAGCGGAGCTGCTCGAGGTCTGATGAACGACTCTTCCTGGGGAGCGCCGCCCCACACCGGGTCGCAGGCGGGTTACTGGGGGCCGTCCGACCAGGGACCTGTCCAGGGGGCTGCCCCGGCGGGTCCGGCGTACGATGCGCCCAAGGCGCAGCAGACTCGCCCCATGCCCATCGTGCCCGAGGTACCCGCGTACGGCGGTGACCAGGATGACGACCGGGGGGCCGCTCGGCTGAGCGGCCCCTTGTTCCGCGACGAACCCCTTCAGTCGCCGCCCTATCCGGTGGCGCAGCAGAATCCGGAGCCCATGCCCGACGCCCCCCAGCCGGCGCCCCGCCCGCAGAAGAAGAGCGCGGGCCGCGACCTGGGCGCGGCCATAGGGGTCGGCGTGGCGCTCGGCGTGGTGATCATCGCGTCGTTGTTCGTCGTCAAGGCGGTCTTCGTCGGTGTGATCGCGGTCGCCGTCGTGGTCGGCCTGTGGGAGCTGACCAGCCGACTCCAGGAGCGCAAGGGCATCAAGGCGCCCCTGGTCCCGCTGGCGCTCGGCGGCGGAGCGATGGTCGTCGCCGGTTACGTCCGGGGCACCGAGGGCGCGTGGGTCGCCATGGCGCTCACCGCGCTCGCCGTCCTCGTATGGCGCATGACGGAGCCGCCGGAGGGCTACCTCAAGGACGTCACGGCGGGCGTCTTCGCGGCCTTCTACGTTCCCTTCCTGGCGACGTTCGTGGCGCTGATGCTGACGGCCGAAGACGGCCCGTGGCGCGTGCTGACCTTCCTGCTCCTCACCGTGGTCAGCGACACGGGCGCGTACGCCGTCGGCTGGCGCTTCGGCAGCCACAAGCTGGCCCCGCGCATCAGTCCCGGCAAGACCCGCGAGGGCCTGCTCGGCGCGGTCGCGTTCGCGATGGTGGCGGGGGCGCTGTGCATGCAGTTCCTGATCGACGACGGCGCCTGGTGGCAGGGCCTGCTCCTGGGCCTCGCGGTCGCGGCCAGCGCCACGCTGGGCGACCTCGGCGAATCGATGATCAAGCGTGACCTGGGCATCAAGGACATGGGCACCCTGCTGCCGGGTCATGGCGGCATCATGGACCGGCTGGACTCGTTGCTGCCCACGGCGCCTGTGGTGTGGCTGCTGATGGTGCTGTTCGTGGGGTCCGGCTGACCGGCCCGTGACGCGTGGAGCCCCCGCCCTTCCGAGGGCGGGGGCTCCACGCGTTCCCGGACGATGGCGCACCCGTCGGCCGAGTGGGACGATTCCGGTGTAAGCCCGCAGAGGGGATCTCCCGAACCCGAAGAGGAGGCGCCATGTCCACCATCCACGAGGAGTTCGACGTGGACTGCCGTCCCGAGGACGCCTGGGCGTACATCATCGACCCCTCCCACATGCCGGAGTGGCAGCTGAGCGCGGTCGCCACCGAGCAGCTCGACGACCGCCCCTTCGGACTCGGATCCCGGGTCCGGGTCACCCGGCACGTGGGCCGCCGCGACATTCCGATGACCATGGAGTGCACCCAGTACGAACCGCAGCGCTCCTGGACCGTGCGTGGGATCGACGGCCCCGTCAGGGGCAACTTCCACGGCGAGATCACGCCCATCGACGACGGCCGCCGTACCCACGTGACCATGGACCTCGACTTCGAGGGACACGGCCTCGGCAAGCTCCTGCTGCCCCTCGTCGTCCGCCCCCAGGTCCGCAAGGAGATGCCGCGCAACGAGCAGCTGCTCAAGGACAAGCTGGAGCACACCACTGCCTAGGCAGCCCTGTAGCCGTCGCAGGCCTCCTGGAGGGCTCGCTTTCCCTCGCATTCATGGTGGAGCGGGCCACTCCGCGGGATCTGCGACACTGGTACAGCCATGCCTAAGCCCGGAGAACTCACTTTCGTCGCCCCCCGCGGAGCCAAGAAGCCGCCGCGGCACCTTGCCGACCTCACGCCCGCCGAGCGTAAAGAAGCGGTGGCCGAGATCGGGGAGAAGCCGTTTCGTGCCAAGCAGCTCTCGCAGCACTACTTCGCGCGGTACGCGCACGACCCGGCGGAGTGGACCGACATCCCGGCCGGTTCGCGCGGCAGGCTGCAGGAGGCGCTGCTTCCCGAGCTGATGACGGTCGTACGGCATCTGTCGACCGACCAGGGGACGACGCGCAAGACGCTGTGGAAGCTGTTCGACGGGACGCTCGTCGAGTCGGTGCTGATGCGGTACCCGGACCGGGTGACCATGTGCATCAGCTCGCAGGCGGGGTGCGGGATGAACTGTCCCTTCTGCGCCACCGGGCAGGCCGGGCTCGACCGGAATCTGTCCACCGCCGAGATCGTGCACCAGATCGTCGACGGGATGCGGGCGCTGCGGGACGGCGAGGTGCCGGGCGGGCCCGCGCGGCTCTCCAACATCGTCTTCATGGGGATGGGGGAGCCGCTCGCCAACTACAACAGGGTTGTGCAGGCCGTACGGGCGCTCACCGACCCCGCGCCCGACGGGCTCGGGCTCTCACAGCGCGGCATCACCGTCTCGACCGTCGGACTCGTCCCGGCCATCCACCGGTTCGCCGACGAGGGCTTCAAGTGCCGGCTCGCCATCTCGCTGCACGCGCCGGACGACGAGCTGCGCGACACCCTCGTCCCCGTCAACACGCGGTGGAAGGTGCGCGAGGTCCTCGACGCCGGGTTCGAGTACGTCGAGAAGAGCGGGCGGCGGCTGAGCATCGAATACGCGCTCATTCGCGACATCAACGATCAAGCGTGGCGCGGTGACCGGCTCGGGCGGCTGCTGCGCGGCAAGCCCGTGCACGTCAACCTCATCCCGCTGAACCCGACCCCCGGATCGAAGTGGACGGCGTCCCGGCCCGAGGACGAGAAGGCCTTCGTCGAGGCCATCGCCGCGCATGGTGTGCCGGTCACCGTCCGGGACACCCGGGGTCAGGAGATCGACGGGGCCTGCGGCCAGCTCGCGGCCACCGAGCGGTAACCTGAGCCCGTACGTACATCTTCATATTCCGACAGGGGAGCGCCACAGCGCTGAGAGTGCGGCAACCGGGCCGCAGACCCTCTGAACCTTGCCCAGGTCATTCTGGGTAGGAAGTTCGGTCTTCACTCGAGCTGTTGCGCCCTGCCCGGGAGCCGGTGGAATGCTCCGGCGCTCCCGGGCAGGGCCGCGTCTCTTCCTGGTCAGCCAGGAGGAATTCAGTGCACACCAAGACGTTCGTGGCCGCCGCGGTCGGCCTCGGCCTGATCACGCTGTCCGCGTGCGGGTCCTCGTCCGGCAGCGGGGGCTCGGCGGACTCCAAGACCGTCACCCTCGTCAGCCACGACTCGTGGGCCGTCTCGAAGAACGTCCTCGCGGACTTCGAGAAGCAGTCCGGATACAAGGTCAGGGTCCTCAAGACCGGCGACGCCGGGCAGGCCGTCAACAAGGCCATCCTCACCAAGGACAACCCGCAGGGCGACGTCTTCTTCGGCGTCGACAACACCCTGCTCTCGCGGGCGCTCGACAACGGGCTGTTCCAGTCGTACGAGGCGAAGGGCGCGGACCGGATCCAGGCGCGGTACCGGGTCGACCAGGCCAAGCACCGGGTCACGCCGATCGACTCCGGTGACATCTGTGTCAACTACGACAAGGCGTACTTCAGCAAGCACAAGCTGGCACCGCCCCAGTCGTTCGACGACCTCGTCAAGCCCGCCTACAAGAACCTCCTCGTCACCGAGAACGCCTCCACCTCCTCGCCCGGCCTCGGCTTCGTGCTCGGCACCGCCGCCAAGTACGGCGACACCGGCTGGCAGGGCTACTGGAAGAAGCTCAAGGCGAACGGTGTGAAGGTCGTCGACGGCTGGGAGCAGGCCTACAACGAGGAGTTCTCCGGGTCGGCTGGAGGCAAGAAGGCCAAGGCGGACCGGCCGCTCGTCACGTCCTACGCCTCCTCGCCGCCCGCCGAGGTCATCTACGGCAGCCCGAAGCCGAAGACCGCGCCGATCGGGACGTCGTACGGCACCTGCTTCCGGCAGATCGAGTACGCCGGGCTGCTCAGCAACGCCGGGAACTCCAAGGGCGGGAAGGCGTTCATCGACTTCCTGGTCGGCAAGGAGTTCCAGGAGGACATGCCGCTCAACATGTTCGTCTACCCGGTGATCGAGGGCGCCCAGGTGCCGCCGGAGTTCGTGAAGTACGGGCAGCCGGCCAAGGACCCCGAGACCATGGCCCCGAACAAGATCGCCGCCAACCGTGACCAGTGGGTCAAGTCGTGGACGTCACTCGTACTGAAGTAGCCGTCCGCGCAAGGCGGACGGGGAGCGCGGTGCGGCTCGGCCTGATGGCCGTGCCCGTCGCGTTCTTCGCCGCCTTCTTCGCCTGGCCCGTCGCCGCGATCGTGGCGCGCGGGCTCAAGGTCGACGGGAAGTGGCAGTTCGGGCGGATCGCGGACGTCGCCACGCAGGCCGACATCCGGCACGTCCTGTGGTTCACCACCTGGCAGGCGCTCGCCTCCACCGCGCTCACGCTCCTGGTCGCGCTCCCCGGCGCGTATGTCTTCGCGCGCCTCGACTTCCCCGGCAAGCAGGTACTGCGGGCCGTCGTCACCGTCCCCTTCGTGCTGCCGACGGTCGTCGTCGGTACGGCGTTCCTGGCGCTGGTGGGGCGTGGGGGACTGCTCGACGAGCTGTGGGGCGTACGGCTGGACACCACCGTCTGGGCCATTCTGCTGGCGCATGTCTTCTTCAACTACGCCGTCGTCGTGCGGACGGTGGGCGGGCTCTGGGGTCAGCTCGATCCGCGTCAGGAGGAGGCGGCGCGGATGCTGGGCGCGTCGCCGTTCAGAGCCTGGCGGAAGGTGACCCTGCCGGCTCTCGCGCCCGCCGTCGCGGCCGCCGCGCTGATGGTCTTCCTGTTCACCTTCACCTCCTTCGGCGTGGTGCAGATCCTGGGCGGCCCGACCTTCTCCACCCTTGAGGTCGAGATCTACCGGCAGACCTCGGAGATCTTCGACCTGTCGACCGCCGCCGTGCTCACGATCGTCCAGTTCATCGCCGTCGGCGCGATCCTCGCCGTGCACGCCTGGACCGTACGGCGGCGGGAGACCGCCCTGCGGCTGGTGGACGCGAACGTCACGGCGCGGCGGCCGCGCGGGGCCGGGCAGTGGGCCCTGCTGGCCGGGGTCCTCGGCATCGTCGCCGTCCTGCTCGTACTGCCGCTGGCCGTGCTGGTGCAGCGCTCCCTCGGTGCCTCCGGCTTCGGCTACTACCGGGCGCTGACGCACGACGACGGCGGAACCTTCCTCGTGCCGCCGATCCATGCCGTCGGCAACTCGCTCCAGTACGCCCTCGCCGCGACCGTCATCGCCGTGGCGATCGGCGGTCTGGCCGCCGCGGCGCTTGCGCGCCGGGACGCGGGCCGGCTGGTCCGTGGCTTCGACGCGCTGCTGATGCTGCCGCTGGGCGTCTCCGCGGTGACCGTCGGCTTCGGCTTCCTGATCGCTCTCGACCGGCCCCCGCTGGATCTGCGGAGTTCGTGGATTCTGGTGCCGCTCGCGCAGGCCCTGGTGGGCGTCCCCTTCGTCGTACGGACCATGCTGCCCGTGCTGCGGGCCGTGGACGCTCGGCTCAGGGAGGCGGCGGCCGTGCTCGGGGCGTCGCCGTGGCGGGTGTGGCGGGAGGTCGATCTGCCGATGGTGCGGCGGGCGCTGCTGGTCGCGGCCGGGTTCGCGTTCGCGGTGTCGCTGGGGGAGTTCGGGGCGACCGTCTTCATCGCACGGCCGGACAATCCGACGCTGCCGGTCGCCGTGGCGCGACTGCTCGGCCGGCCCGGCGACCTCAACTACGGGCAGGCGATGGCCCTTTCGACGATTCTGATGGTGGTGTGCGCGGTGGCGCTGCTGGTCCTCGAGCGGCTGCGCACCGACCGGAGCGGGGAGTTCTAGATGCTGCTGAGCCTTGAGGGCGCGACCGTGCGGTTCGGCGGGCGGGCCGTGCTCGACGCCGTCGGCCTCGATGTCGCCGAACACGAGATCGTGTGCGTGCTCGGGCCGAGCGGCAGCGGCAAGTCGACCCTGCTGCGGGCGGTGGCGGGGCTCCAGCCCCTGAACGGCGGGCGGGTGTCGCTCGACGGGCGGGACCAGTCGGGGGTGCCCGCGCACAAGCGGGGCGTGGGCCTGATGTTCCAGGACCATCAGCTGTTCCCGCAGCGGGACGTGGGCGGCAACGTCGCCTTCGGGCTGCGGATGCACGGCGCCGCGCGCCCGCAACAGGACGAGCGGGTACGGGAGTTGCTCGACCTGGTCGGGCTGCCGGGCGCTGCACGCCGGGCCGTCGCCTCGCTCTCCGGCGGTGAGCAGCAGCGCGTGGCGCTGGCCCGCGCGCTCGCGCCCCGGCCCCGGCTGCTGATGCTGGACGAGCCGCTCGGCCAGCTCGACCGCTCGCTGCGGGAGCGCCTGGTCGTCGAACTACGGGAACTCTTCGGGCAGTTGGGGACCACGGTCCTCGCGGTGACGCACGACCAGGGCGAGGCCTTCGCGCTCGCCGACCGGGTCGTGGTGATGCGGGACGGGCGGATCGCCCAGTCCGGTACGCCACTGGAGGTGTGGCAGCGTCCCGCGGACGAGTTCGTGGCGCGCTTCCTCGGCTTCGACAACGTGGTGGAGGGCATGGTGAGCGGGGAGGCCGCGGACACCCCCTGGGGCAAGCTGCCGGTGCCCCAGGACGCCCCGCAGGGAACGCGCACGCTGCTCGTGCGGCCCGCCGGTGTACGGCTCGTCCCCGCCGACGAGGGCCTGCGCTGCACGGTGGCCGCACGCACCTTCAAGGGCACCCATGTCGCCGTGCAGGTGCAGCCGGAGGAGGCGCCGCGGCTGGAGGCGGCGGTGGCGCTGCGCGAGGCACCGGAGGTCGGGGACGCGGTCGGGGTGGAGTTCGACCCGGCCGAAATCGTGATGCTCGGCTGAGGGCCCGCGGCCGGAGGCCGCTGATGGATGCGTCGCATAGGGTGCGCCTGATGACACTACTTACGCATGATCGCTACTGCGACGAGATCGCCCATCAGGTGGAGCAGTTGAGGGCGGTGGTGACGAGCGGCGCCGATCTGGCCGCGAAGGTGCCGACCTGCCCGGACTGGACCCTGGAGATGCTCGTCCTGCACATGGGCGGAGTCCTGCGCTGGTCGGGGACGCTGGTGCGGACCCGGGCGCAGGAGAACATCCCCGACGAAGACGTGCCGCGCGGTGACGGCCCCGAGGCCCAGGGGGACGCCGCCGCCCTCGACGCCTGGCTGGCGGAGGCCGGTGAACTGGCCGTGGGCGCGCTGCGCGAGGCCGGGCCCGACGCGAAGGTGTGGGGCTGGGCGGGACCCCAGACCGCCGGCTTCTGGGCCCGCCGCATGTCCCACGAGATCACCGTGCACCGCGCCGACGCCACGCTTGCCGCGGGGCTGCCGTACGACGTCGCCCCCGACATCGCCGTCGACGCGATCGACGAGTGGCTGCAGATCCTGGGATGGGTCGGGCAGGAGGAGGGGAAGGAGGCGCCGGTCGGCGCCGGAGAGAGCATTCACCTCCACGCCACCGACGCCGCGCCACAGGCGAATGCCGAGTGGCTGATCGAGGGCACCGAGGAGGGCTTCGGCTGGCGCCGCGGCCACGAGAAGGCGACCGTCGCGCTGCGCGGGCCGCTCACCTCCCTGCTCCTCGCCTTCTACACCCGACTGCCCCTGGACAGCCCGGAGTTGGAGATCGTCGGCGAGCGGAAGCAGCTGGAGTCCTGGCTGGAGCGGGCGACCTTCGGGTGAACGACTGCGGCCCGTCCCCCGGGGATACGGGGACGGGCCGCAGAGGTGTTCCGCGAGAGGCGTCAGCGGCTGCTGTTGGCCCCACGACGGCGCATGCCGAAGAAGACGGCGCCGCCGCCGACCACGACCAGCGCGCCCGCGATACCGGCGATCAGGCCGGTGTTGGAGTTCGCACCGGTCTCGGCGAGGTTCGAGTCACCGGCCGCCGGGGACGGGGCGTTGGACGACGTGGTCGCCGGGGCGGTGGTGCTGTCCGAGGCCGACGGGGTCGGGCTGGGGGACTCCGAGGCCGGGGTGGAGGCGGACGGAGTCGGCGTGGGCGATGCCGGCGGCGTGGTCTCGCCCTTCGAGCAGCCCTCGGCCGGGGTGGTCAGGATCGGGGTGTCACCGACGTTGCGCTTGCCCGCGGTGACGTTGATGCGGTACTCGGACTTCGGCGCCCAGTCCTCGTTGAAGGTGATGGTGACACCCTCACTGGAACCCGTGACGTCCTGCGAACCGATCTGCTTGGCGTCGGCGCCGTTGGCCTCCAGGTACAAGGTGACGGTCGCTTTGGTACCGGAGAAGTCCTTGTCGGTGACGGTGATGACGCCTTTGCCGCCGTCGCACTTGGCTTCGGCGGAGAACTCACTGATGCTGCAGGCGAGCGCGGAGCCCGCGGCGCTCAGCGCGAGCGCGGAGGACGCGGCGGCGACGCCCAGGATCTGCACGGAACGACGTGCGGTACGGCGAGTTATGGACACGTTTGCCCTTCACGGGATGCGCAACTGCGGGGGGTGACGAGAGACGTGAAGCGACAGTGGAGGTGAAGCCTCACACTCCCCAGGAGAATCAAAGGTTTATAAGCGTTCGATAAGTAATGTCAATGCGCAAGCGTACCTGGCGCGTTGGCTTTGCACTCTTATTAACCGCCGATGCGTTTCAACGCCTCCGGAGCCTCCTCGATTCGGTCAACGAGGGTGATACGGGACTCCATCGGCCGTTCCCGGGCGAGTGACTGCAAGAGGGGCCAGGCCGGCAGGCGCTCCGTCCAGTGCGCGCGGTCGACCAGCACCATGGGCGTCGGCTCGCCGCGCGACTCGTAGTAGTTGGGCGTCGCGTTGTCGAAGATCTCCTGCACGGTCCCGGCGGCGCCCGGCAGGAAGACCACACCCGCGTTGGAGCGGGCCAGCAGGCCGTCCTCGCGGGTGGCGTTGGCGAAGTACTTGGCTATGTGCGAGGCGAAGGGGTTCGGCGGCTCGTGGCCGTAGAACCAGGTGGGGATGCCGATCGAGTGGTTGCCCTTCGGCCAGCGGGTGCGCACCTCGAAGGCGGCGCGCGCCCAGTCGGTGACCGAGGGCACGAACGAGGCCGACTTCGCGAGGAGTTGGCAGGCCTCGTCGAGCATGTCGTCGTCGTACGGCGCCGCGTAGGCGCCCAGGTTCGCCGCCTCCATCGCGCCCGGACCGCCGCCGGTCGCCACGGTGAACCCGGCGCGGCTCAACTCACGGCCGAGACGCGCCGCCCCGGCGTACGCGTCCGTCCCGCGCGCCATCGCGTGACCGCCCATGACGCCCACCACCCGGGCGCCGCGCAGCAGTTCGTCGAGGGCGTCGGAGACGGAGTCGTCGTGGACGGCGCGCAGCATGGAGGCGAAGATGTCGCCGTCGGCCTTGGTGCGCTGGAACCAGGTGTAGGCGAGCGCGTCCGGCGTCTGCTCGTACCCCTTCTCCAGCGAGGCGAACAACTCGTCGGGCTTGTAGAGGTGCCCGCGGTAGGGGTCGAAGGGCAGATGCGGGACGGGCGGGAAGACCAGGGCCCCGTCGGCGCGGATCTTCGCCGCCGCGTCCTCCCGCATCGGGCAGCCCAGGAAGACCGCCTCGGCGGTGTCGGTGGTGAGCAACTCCCTTGTACGGTCCGTCAGATCGACGCCCTGTACGCGGTATCCGGAGAGGGTGCCGCGGGCCGAGACGGTCGCGTCGAAGTCCTCGAGCGTCTCGATCTCGCGGTCGTCGTGGTGGGCCGCATGGGCCGGGCTCGTCTGCACGGGCCCATGCTAGGCACGCCGTTCGCCGGGGCTTTCGGTCAGCCCTGGACGGCCGCCGGGTCCATCCACACGACCTCCCAGCTGTGGCCGTCGAGGTCGTCGAAGGAACGGCCGTACATGTAGCCGTGGTCCTGGACGTCGGAGTTGGCGGTGCCGCCGGCCGCGACCGCCTTGTTCACCAGCTCGTCGACCTTCTCGCGGCTCTCGGCGCTCAGACAGATCAGCACCTCGCTGGTCTTCGTCGAGTCCGCGATCTCCTTCTTGGTGAAGTCCGCGTACCGCTGCTTGCTGAGCAGCATCGCGATGATGGTGTCGCTGATCACGACACAGGTGCAGTCGTCGCCGCTGAACTGCGGGTTGATCGTGTAGCCGAGCTCCGTGAAGAACTTCTTCGACGCGTCGACGTCGGCGGTGGCCAGGTTCACGAAGATCATCTGCTGGTACATGCGGTCTCTCCCATCGGGTGTGTGTCCTTCGAAGGGGTAGACCGGGGGCTCGCGCGGAACTCATCGGTTCCCGGGAACTTTGGTCGTACGAGTTCTCAGCGGGCCAGTGGCAGGGCCGCCAGCTCCGCCACGATCAGGGTCAGCGGGCCGAACAGGGCGAGCAGCGCGCCCGCCCGCAGGGCGGCGGCACTGCGCAGCATCGTGGCGGGGGCGCCGAGGCGCAGCAGGGCGGCCGTGGTGTCGGCCCGGGCGTGCTTGGCCTCCACGGCGGCGGTGAGCAGCGTGGCGACGGTGCAGCCGGACACCAGGAGCGTGCCGAGCGTGGTGAGGGGCCCGAAGACGGGGGCGTGCGTGTCGTACAGCGCGGCCATGGCGTACGTGCCGGAGGCGACCGCGCAGACGATGCCCAGTGGACGGCCGATGCGGGTGGCTTCCTCCATGAGGACGCGCCCGGCCAGGAGCCGGAGGACGCCGGGGCGCGCCGCCTGGAGGAGGCGGCCGCAGAGGTGGGTCAGGCCGGGGCCGGCGACGGCGAGGCCGAGGGTGGTGAGGACCCAGCCGAGGAGGACCGTGGGGGTGCCGACGGCCAGGCCACCGGGGAGGCGGGGAGCGGGCCCGGCCGACGCGCGGGTCGCGTAGGCCTGCACGGCCAGGCCCGCGGTGAGGACGGCGACGCCCCAGGGCAGGCCCGCGGGGGCGCTGCGCGGCGCCGGGGGCTGAACCGGGTGCGGGGCGGGCGCGGGGGGCTCCGGCGTCGGCTGCGCGGGGGCGGGCACCTCCGCGGGCGGCGGTGCGGCATCAGGAGCCGCGGCAGGAGGTCGCGCCGCGCCCCGCGTGCGTGCGCCGAAGCGGCCGTACGTTCCGAAGGTCTCCCGTGCCACCGTCCGGCCGTAGGCCCCGAAGCGGCCGTAGTGCCGTGCCACCGCCCGTGCCGCGGCCGGCCTCGCGTCCCGCGGGAGCAGGACCAGCGCCACCGTCGCCGAAGCGACCGCCGGGACCAGCGCCAGCAGCGTCAGGGCCGCCGGGACGGGCAGCGGCTGGCGCGCGGCCAGGAACACCGAGGCCGCGCCGTCGAACGGGATGCCCGTGAGGTCGCCGCGGAGGTCGAGGAAGACCAGAAGGGCCAGCAGCGAGCCCAGCGTGCAGGACAGGGCCGTCGTCATGGCCGATACCGCCATCAGGCGGACCGGGCCCAGGCCGAAGGCCGAGAGGCCGGAGCGGGGTTTCGTGGCGGGATCGGTGCGCGCCACCGCCACCGCGAAGTGCACGGTGGCGGCCAGCGGGGTCAGACACCAGGCGAGACGGAGGGCCGAGCCGCCGGGGTTGTCCGGGTGGCTCATCGCGTAACCGAGGGCGCACAGCAGGAGGAAGCCCGTGCCGGCCGACGCCACCGCCACCAGGAGGCGGCGCAGCTGGACCGCCGGGTGGGCGCCGCGGGTCAGACGGAGAGCGAACACGCCGTCCGGCCTTCCGTCTCGGTCACCGGGGGCAGATGGACCGTGTTCACGCACCTGCCGTCCAGCAGCGACAGGGTGCGGTCGGCGATGGCCGCGGTCTCCGGGTCGTGGGTGGCCACCACGACCGTGATGCCGTGCGAACGGGCCGCCGTGGTGAGCGTGCGCAGGACGTGGGCGCGGTCGGCGCGGTGCAGGGGGGCCGTGGGCTCGTCGGCGAAGAGGACGGTGGGGCCCTGGGCGAGGGCCCGGGCGATCGACACGCGCTGGCGCTCGGCCTGCTTCATCTCGTGCGGCCGCCGGCGGGACAGGTCGCCGACGTCAAGGCGTTCGAGCCACTCCAGGGCGGCCGTCCTGGCACGCTCGCGGCTGGTGCCGCGGAGCATCAGCGGGAGGGCGGCGTTCTCCCAGGCGTTGAGCTCGGGTACGAGCGCGGGGGCCGGGTCGATCCAGCCGAAGCGGTCGCGCCGCAGCCGCTCCCGGGCCGTGGGGGCCATGGTGTGGACCGGCACGCTGTTGAACCAGACCTCGCCGCGCTGGGCGCTCACCAGACCGGACAGACAGCGCAGCAGGGTCGTCTTCCCGCTGCCCCGGGGGCCGCTGACGGCGAGGATCTCGCCCTCCCGGACCCCGAACGAGACGCCGCTGAGCGCGGGCGAGCCGTCACTGTGCTGGAAGTGCAGTGAGCGTGCCCAGAGCACGTCGTTGTCCGGCGGGGCCTCCATGGGCGTACACCTCGGTTCGGATCTGTGGTTCCCGTGATCTTTGTTCCCCCGTGCGGGGGAACGAGGACAGGGCCGATCGGTTACCAGGCACGCTAAGGAGCGGGGGGCCCGACACAGGACAGCACGCGGCCCGGGGTGCACCCTTCTCACTCGTACGGGTGCACCCCGGGCCGTATAAGCCGTCTAACCGCCGGAAGCTAGAGCTTCGTCCACGCCTCCGTCAGGGTGGCGCGCAGGATCTGCTCGATCTCGTCGAAGGTCTCCTGGTTGGAGATCAGCGGCGGGGCGAGCTGGATGACCGGGTCGCCGCGGTCGTCGGCACGGCAGTACAGGCCGTTGTCGTACAGGGCCTTGGAGAGGAAGCCGTACAGGACGCGCTCGGTCTCCTCGTCGTTGAACGACTCCTTGGTGGCCTTGTCCTTCACCAGCTCGATGCCGTAGAAGAAGCCGTCGCCGCGGACGTCTCCGACGATCGGCAGGTCGTGCAGCTTCTCCAGGGTCGCGCGGAAGGCGCCCTCGTTGTCGAGCACGTGCCGGTTGAGGCCCTCGCGCTCGAACAGGTCGAGGTTGGCGAGGCCGACCGCGGCCGAGACCGGGTGGCCGCCGAAGGTGTAGCCGTGCAGGAAGACGTTGTCCTCCTTGTAGAACGGCTCGGCCAGGCGGTCCGAGACGATGCAGGCGCCGATGGGGGAGTAGCCCGAGGTCATGCCCTTGGCGCAGGTGATCATGTCCGGGACGTAGCCGAACTTGTCACAGGCGAAGGTCGTGCCCAGGCGGCCGAAGGCGCAGATGACCTCGTCCGAGACGAGCAGTACGTCGTACTGGTCGCAGATCTCGCGCACGCGCTGGAAGTAGCCGGGCGGGGGCGGGAAGCAGCCGCCGGCGTTCTGCACCGGCTCCAGGAAGACCGCGGCGACCGTGTCCGCGCCCTCGAAGAGGATCTGCTGCTCGATCTGGTCGGCGGCCCAGCGGCCGAAGGCCTCGGGGTCGTCGCCGAAGAGCGGGGCGCGGTAGATGTTGGTGTTCGGGACCTTGTGCGCGCCCGGGACCAGCGGCTCGAACGGGGCCTTCAGGCCCGGCAGTCCGGTGATCGACAGGGCGCCCTGCGGGGTGCCGTGGTAGGCGACCGCGCGGGAGATGACCTTGTACTTGGTGGGCTTGCCGACCAGCTTGAAGTACTGCTTGGCGAGCTTCCAGGCGGTCTCGACCGCCTCGCCGCCGCCGGTGGTGAAGAAGACCTTGTTCAGGTCGCCCGGGGCCTCGTCGGCGAGGCGCTCGGCCAGCTCCACGGCCTTCGGGTGGGCGTAGGACCACACCGGGAAGAACGCCAGCTCCTGCGCCTGCTTGAAGGCGGTCTCGGCGAGCTCCGTGCGGCCGTGACCGGCCTGGACCACGAACAGACCCGCGAGACCGTCGAGGTAGCGCTTGCCCTTGTCGTCGTAGATGTAGGTGCCCTCGCCGCGCACGATCGTCGGGACGGGGGAGTTCTCGTACGAGGACATGCGGGTGAAGTGCATCCACAGGTGGTCGTACGCGGTCTTGCTGAGGTCCTTGGAGCTCACGGTTATCGGGTCCTCACGGTTATCGGGTTCCCCACATGTAGGTCTGCTTCTTCAGCTTCAGATAGACGAAGCTCTCGGTGGAGCGCACGCCGGGCAGCGCCCGGATGCGTTTGTTGATGACGTCCAGCAGGTGGTCGTCGTCCTCGCAGACCACCTCGGCGAGGATGTCGAACGAGCCCGCGGTCATCACCACGTACTCGACTTCCGACATGGCGGTCAGCGCTTCGGCGATCTTCTCCACGTCGCCCTCGACGTTGACGCCGACCATCGCCTGCCGGCGGAAGCCCACGGTGAGCGGGTCCGTGACGGCGACGATCTGCATCACGCCCTGGTCGAGCAGCTTCTGGACGCGCTGGCGCACGGCCGCCTCGGACAGGCCCACGGCCTTGCCGATCGCGGCGTACGGCCGGCGGCCGTCCTCCTGGAGCTGTTCGATGATGGCGAGGGAGACGGCATCCAGATGGGGAGTGCCGTTCCTGGGCTCGCGGGACGAGTCCCTCTGCTCTGCGCTTCGACTGGCCACGACCTCACTGTGCACGACGTCTCGACGGTTCCGCAAGGGCGGACCGATGAAATTCGTTGTTTGCGTGACTGAGACCTGCGGATTTCGCAGCCTCGATACGACTGGGGGTGTTGAAAACGTGGGAACGCGGATTAGGGTGGTGTCTCAGTCATTGGACACCCGAACAGGTCAGACCTGACAGGAGGCCGGCAGTGAGCACCGAGCTGCGTCGTCTGCGCAACTACATCAACGGTGAGTTCCGGGACGCCGCCGACGGACGGACCACCGAGGTGGTCAACCCCGCGACGGGCGAGGCGTACGCGACCGCGCCGCTGTCGGGCCAGGCGGATGTGGACGCCGCGATGGCGGCCGCGGCCGCGGCCTTCCCGGCCTGGCGCGACAAGACCCCCGCCGAGCGCCAGAAGGCTCTGCTGAAGATCGCCGACGCGTTCGAGGAGCGGGCCGAGGAGCTCATCGCGGCCGAGGTGGAGAACACGGGCAAGCCGATCGGACTCACGCGGTCCGAGGAGATCCCGCCGATGGTCGACCAGATCCGCTTCTTCGCGGGCGCCGCCCGGATGCTGGAGGGCCGCTCGGCAGGCGAGTACATGGACGGGATGACGTCCATCGTCCGCCGCGAGCCGGTCGGCGTCTGCGCGCAGGTCGCGCCGTGGAACTACCCGATGATGATGGCCGTGTGGAAGTTCGCCCCGGCGATCGCGGCGGGCAACACGGTCGTCCTGAAGCCGTCGGACACCACCCCCGCCTCGACGGTGCTCATCGCCGACATCATCGGCTCGATCCTGCCCGAGGGCGTCTTCAACGTCATCACCGGCGACCGCGACACCGGCCGGCTGATGGTCGAGCACCCGACCCCGGCGATGGCGTCCATCACCGGCTCGGTACGGGCCGGTATGTCGGTCGCCGAGTCGGCGTCCAAGGACCTCAAGCGGGTACACCTGGAGCTGGGCGGCAAGGCGCCGGTCGTCGTCTTCGAGGACACCGACATCGCCAAGGCCGTGGAGGACATCTCGGTCGCGGGCTTCTTCAACGCCGGCCAGGACTGCACGGCGGCGACCCGCGTCCTCGTCCAGGAGGGCATCCACGACGAGTTCGTGGCGGCGCTCGCCAAGGCGGCCGCCGAGACGAAGACCGGGCAGCCGGACGACGAGGACGTGCTGTTCGGCCCGCTCAACAACCCCAACCAGCTCAAGCAGGTCACCGGCTTCATCGAGCGGCTGCCCGCCCACGCCAAGGTCGAGGCCGGCGGTCACCAGGTCGGCGAGAAGGGCTACTTCTACGCCCCGACCGTCGTCTCCGGGCTGAAGCAGGACGACGAGATCATCCAGAAGGAGGTCTTCGGTCCCGTCATCACCGTCCAGTCCTTCACGGACGAGGACCAGGCCGTGGAGTGGGCCAACGGCGTCGAGTACGCGCTCGCCTCGTCGGTGTGGACCAGGGACCACGGCCGTGCGATGCGCATGTCCAAGAAGCTGGACTTCGGCTGCGTGTGGATCAACACGCACATCCCGCTGGTCGCGGAGATGCCGCACGGCGGGTTCAAGAAGTCCGGCTACGGCAAGGACCTGTCGGGGTACGGGTTCGACGACTACACGCGGATCAAGCACGTGATGACGTCGCTGGACGCCTAGCACCTACGACGTGACACGCGGCCCCGGAGGGATCAAGTACCGTCCGGGGCCGCGCCGTTCCTCCTCCGTGACGGTCAGGGGTGCCGCACGCCGGCGGTCAGGACGGCCACGGGCGCGCCGGGCTGATCGACAGGGTGTCCGGCCGGTGCGGAGGTACTCGACGCTGCGTCGATTGTCGGCGTACACGCAGGGGCGGCATGCTTCGGCAATGCCCCTCACGCCGAAGACCTCCGCCCCCTCCCGTCGGTCCCTGCTGCGCGCGCTGGGTGGTGGCACGGTGCTGGGCGGCCTGGCCGGCTGTGGGGTGCCCGCCGCGTATGTGCGGCCCGGCCGGCGTGCCGTCGCCGATCTGTCCGCCAGTGACAAGCGGCTGACCTGGGCGAACTGGCCGCTGTACATCGACACCGACGACGCCCACCCGAACCGGCGGCCCACGCTGGACGCCTTCGAGGAGCGCACCGGGATCTCCGTCGAGTACACCGAGGAGATCAACGACAACGACGAGTTCTTCGGCAAGATCAGCCCCGCCCTGATGAACCACCAGCAGACCGGCCGCGACCTGATCGTCATGAGCGACTGGATGTGCGCGCGGTTCGTGCGGCTGGGGTGGGTCCAGGAGATGGACCGGGCCAAGCAGCCCAATGTGGCCAAGTACATCGACCCGCAGCTCCGTTCGCCCGCCTTCGACCCGGGCCGCAGGTACTCGGTGCCGTGGCAGTCGGGCATCACCGGCATCGCGTACGACCGCCGCCGGCTCGGCCGCGAGATCCGCCATGTCTCGGACCTGTGGGCGGACGACCTCAAGGGGCGGGTGACCCTGCTGTCCGGCCTGGACGAGGCGTTCGCGCTGCTGATGCAGGGCAACGGCGTCGACATCACCAAGTGGACGGCGGCCGACTTCCACAAGGTCTGCGACCAGGTCGAGAAGTACGTCGCGGGCGGCCGGATCCGCCGCTTCACCGGCAACGACTACACCAAGGACCTGGTCAGCGGTGACGTCCTGGCCTGCCAGGCGTACTCCGGGGACGTCATCCAGCTCCAGGCCGACAACCCGCACATCCGCTTCGTCGTGCCCGAGGAGGGCGCGGAGCTGTGGGCCGACTCCCTGATGATCCCGGACCGTGCGGTCCACAAGAGGAACGCTGAGCGGCTCGTCGACTACTACTACGCGCCCGAGGTCGCCGCCGAACTCGCCGCCTGGGTGAACTACGTCTGCCCCGTCCCGGCCGCCCAGGACGTCCTCGCCGCCGCCAAGGACAAGGACACCGCGGCCCTCGCCGAGAACCCCCTGATCTTCCCGGCCGCCGAGATGCGCAAACGGCTCGTGATCGCCCGGGACATCACGTCGACGGAGCGGGTGGAGTTCGCGAAGAGGTGGAACAGGATCGTGGGGTTGTGAGCGGGGATGCAGACGGCTCCAGCGGCGTTTGATCGGTCCCAGAACTCGTCCGGCGCCGCTCTTCCGGGTCGAGCGGATACCAGAGGCAGAGGTCGCCGCCGGCGTTGTTGCGGTGCTTCGACGGGACTCCCGGCTTGGCGTGAACACGCGGGAAGTTCTCGGGCCGCCGGCCGTGGGTGGGGTAGGCGGGTCCGCGTGGAAGCGGATCCGGGCGTCGATGCGGCCGGGCTCTCCTATGACGTCGAGGCCGGTGAGTTCGTACGGCAGTGAGTCGCGGCGGTACGAGTGGCGCAGTGCGTCACCGAATTGGCGGCGGGTGTCTCGTTCGAGCGGGGCCCACCATGCCGTGACGAGGTCGGCGGACCGGGGTGAGATCGATCGACGCCGTTTCGCATGCGAGCGGTGCACGGCAGGTCGTCGAGGCGGTCGATCTCGTGGTGGATGAGGAGGGAGAGGCCGCCCGCCACGGCGCGCCGGGTCCGAGAAAGGGGGGCGGCACCGGTGGGACAGCCGGTGCGATCGAATTCACAGTCGCGGAGGTTCGGCGGCTTCTGGCAGCTTGTCGTCCCCGACCGCCTCACCTTGGTGGCCACCGGGGGCGATACCGCTCCCTGAGCTGGTCGAGCGGGCGCCGTCCACGCCAAGCGGTCGCACGCCGCCGTCACTACCTGCGACGGGAACTCCTGCTGGAGTATCAGCCGGTACTGGATCAACCGGTGGCCAGGGTCAGGCCGTAGGCCTGAGTATCGGGTTGACGGGCTGGAACCGCCGCCCCCGCGTGTGCCGCTCTGGCATGGCAGAGCAACTCGTCCGCGTGGCGCGCCGAGGCATGCGGACGCCGGCACATCAGCTGACGCCAGCCAGCTCGGGCCGGGCTGTCGCCAGTCGGTCGACCAGTGCGCCCAGGAAGGGACCGTGGGTCGCCCCCAAGTGCAGTTCGCTGTCCTCGCGCGCCGCGGTCGCGAACCGCAGGGCGTCCTCCTGCAGTTGACGCATCGCAGGCAGCGGAACTCGGCTCCGCTCCAGCACCAGAACACCCAGCGGGGTCGGCTGTACGCCTTCCCGGCCCCGCTCGAAGAGCTTCCCGCCCACGGCGGCTTCGATCCGTTTCAGCCGGCTGGAGAACGCCGATTGCGCCAGTCCCAGGCGGTCCGCCGCTCTGGTCACGCTTCCGGCATCATCGATGGCCCGGATCATCCTCAGGGGCGAAGAACTGACGAGAGCTCGGTTCGTGGACGACGTCGTGCAGGACCGCCGAAGCAGCGACCAGATCACGGCGTCGTGACGGTGCCCGTTCAGGTGCGCCAACCCCGCAGATGCTCTCCGGGAGGAATCCCGCCTACGAGGTCGCGGGCCCGCCACACCGTGCCATGCCGTCGGCTCCCAGCCGCACCAGGGGTTCGAAGCGCTCGGCCACCACATCGCCGACCATGTGTTCCCGCATCCGGGCCAGGAAACCGATTCCCCGCTCCGCGCGCCTCCGGACCGGTCCCGTAGAACCGGTGGCGCACGTCCTTTGCTCGTTGCCTGCTGTTCGGGGGGCCGCGGGAAGTCTGCCCGGAGGAACCTGAGGATTCGGTGAGGCGTCCCCACCAGGGCACGGACGCCGCGTCAGGGCCGCGTCCGGTCCCGGACGGGCACGCTCAGGAGGAACCGGGACCCGCCGCGGGCGCCGGGGACGACGGTGAGCGAGCCGCCGTGCGCGTGGGCCACCCAGGCGGCGATGGACAGCCCGAGGCCGCTGGAACCGGAACCGCTGTGGAAGCGTTCGAACAGGGACTTCGCCTGGCCTGGCGGTATGCCGGGGCCCGCGTCGTCGACCGTGACGGTGCCGTCCGCGGTGACGGTGATCTCGACGTCGGCGGGCTCACCCGGAGTGTGGCCGTGGGTGAGCGCGTTGCCCAGCAGGTTGGCGACGGCACGGCGCAGCAGTCCCGCGTCGGCGAGGACGACCACGGCTTCGGCCCGGACGGCCACCCGGTGCCCGTGCGCCGGGGTGTCGGCGACGACGGCATCGACGAGCTGGTCGAGCCGCAGTGGCTCCCGTTCCAGCGGGACGGCGCCGGCCATCAGCCGGGCGCGGGTGAGCAGGTCGTCGACCAGCTCGCTCATCCGGGTGGACTGGCGCAGTGTGCGGCGCAGCACTTCGTGGCTGTCCGCCTCCCCGCGCAGGCCGGTCTCGGCGAGCAGCCGCATCGAGGTGACGGGGGTGCGCAGGTCGTGGGCGGCGTCGGCGAAGAAGGCCTCTTGCTGGGCGAGTGCCGTGAGCGCCGGCCGCACGGCGCGTCCGGCGAGCCAGCGGCCGGCCATGGCCGAAACGGCTACCAGGACCGCACAGGCGATGGTGAGGAACAGCGTCAGCCGCCTGTGGCTGTCCAGGTGCCCGGAGGTGTCGACGGCCGCGACCACCACGGCGTCCGTGGTGCCGGCCGGTCCGGTGACGGGCTCGGCGGACAGGCGCAGCCGGCGGCCCTTCGGCGTGGTCGCGGTGCTCAAGGCGCCGTGTTCCTCCCGGGCGGCCTCGACAGCGGCCTCCTGCAGGGCCTCGGCGGGGACGGCCAGGCAGGGCCGGCGCGGTGAGACCACGCGGGACACGTGCCCCCCACCAGCGGTGAACAGGGTCACCGGGGGGCAGTCGTACCCACCGTCCTTCGGGGTCGGGTATGCAAGGACACCGTCCTCATCAGGGGTGAGGCCGGCGGCGATATCGCTGGTCCGCGTCTGCAGGTCGGAGTCGACCTGGTCGCGCCAGGACGCGCCGTCAGCGTGCACCGCGAAGACCGTCATGCCGATCAGGCCGAGTGCGCTCACGAGGGTGAAGAGCAGGGTGATGCGTCGTCGCATCCGGTGGATCCGGCCGGTCGGCGTCGGCGGCGTCCGGCGGCGTGTCCGGCCCGCCGCCACGCGCAGTCTCATGCCGGGGGCTCCAGCCGGTACCCGATCCCGCGCACGGTGTGGATCAGCGGCGGATCGCCCAGCTTGCGACGCAGCTGGGAGACCAGGACCTCGACCACGTTGGAGTTCGGCTCGGTCAGCTCGTCCCAGCAGCGCTCTGTGAGCTCGGTGCGCCGTACGGCCTCGCCGGGCCGGGCGGCGAGAACTTCCAGCACGGCGAACTCCTTGACGGTGAGCGTCAGCAGGACGCCGTCGCGGTGGACCGTGCGGCGGGCCGAGTCGACCTCCAGTCCGCCACAGCGGACCACCGACGGCCGGACCGCGGTGGTTCGCCGGCACAGGTTCCGCACCCGGGCGACCAGCTCCGGGACGGCGAACGGCTTGACCAGGTAGTCGTCGCCGCCGGTGGCGAAGCCCTCGACGCGGTCGGCGACGGAGTCGCGCGCCGTGAGGAAGAGGACCGGTACGGTGCTGCCGTCCGCCCTCATCCGGTGCACGTACTCCGCGGAGTCGCCGGACGGCAGCATCCGGTCGAAGACGACACAGTCGTAGCCGGTGATGTACAGCGCCTCGTCGGCGGCGGGGAGGTCCCTGGCCTCGTCGACGGCCAGCCCTCCGCCGCGCAGTGCGGCGGCCACGGCGAACCGCAGGTCATCGTCGTCCTCGACCACCAGTACGCGCATGTCGGCCAGGATAGGCGTCGACAGGTGCTGGGGCGTCGGCGAGGACATGAATGCGCTCACAGGCTCCGGTGGCTTCCTGTCGTCCCCCGTGAACCCTGTCGTCACCGCCGAGCCTCTCCACCATCGACGGGTCTCCCCGCCCACGTCGAACCATGGGGCGGGGTGGCGGTGCCTCTCCGATGACCAGGGGGACGTCTCCTCGGAAGACACCGCCACTCATCGGCCCACGACCGCCAACGGCTCCGGACCGAAGGTGTCGGCGGCGCGACTCTCCGCCCGTGGGGGACCGGAGGCCGCTGCTGCCGACACGCACGATCATCACAGGGGAAACCTGAGCTTTCGGTGAGCTCTGCCGCCTTCGCCTGCCGCCGCCGCCCTGGACGCCGACCCACCGGGCCCATCGCGCGACTCGCGTCATCCGGGCAGGGGAGCGTGGTGAGCCGGTGGTGCCGCACGCCCGAGTCCGCCGTTGCCCGGCTGCGGTACCGACCGCCAGGGTCGCCGCCAGTGCGAGAGCCGGCAATCCGGCCCGACGCGCCCGGGGCCCGGCCGCTGCCGAAGCATGGCTCCGCAGCCCGGCCGGATCAGGTCCGTGGAGCCGCACCGGGTCATCCCTGGCCACCACTGCTCGCACGCGGCTGTGCGTCACAGCCGGGCCGCGGACGGCGCGCGCAGTCCGCCCTCATCAAATCCTCAGGGTTCCTCAGGAAGTCTCCAGGGCCGTCATGGAATGGAGCAGAGGAGGGGTGCGGATCGTGCGGTCGTTTGTGTACGAGTGGAGCACGCAGGGTGGGGAGCGGGCGTGGTGAAGGCCGAAGGACGGAGGCTACGGGCGGTACGTCGATCGCCCATCACCCTTCTCGGAGTCCTCGTCGTCGGGGTCACTCTCCTGTTTTCCTGCTTCGCAGGCTACGGGGGCGCAAACCCAAACTCGGCGGCTGGTGGCAGAAAATCGAACTCGGCGGTTACTGGAAAGCCACTTCCGACTACCCAGAAGCAGGCGGCCGGCATGGTTCCCGGCGCTGCGCTGGTGGAACCGCCGGAACTCAACAAGGCAACCCCTGAGGACCTGACGGTCGGGCTGACGACGGTTGAGAAAGAGGTGATGATCTCGGGCAAGAAGGTGCTCGCGGAGACCTACAACGGAAGCCTCGTCGGGCCGACCCTTCACGTGGTTCCTGGCCAGCGGGTCACCTTGAAACTGACCAACAAACTTGGCACGGCGACCAACTTGCACTTCCACGGGATGCACCTGTCCCCGAGGGGAAGCGCGGACAACATCATGCTGTCCGCTCAGCCTGGCCAGACTCTGACCTACCATCTCGACATTCCCGCAAACCAGGCACCCGGGACGTACTGGTACCACGACCATGAAATGTGCACCAGGGACGGCGAGTCGATGCCGGGGATGCAGATGTCCTCTGCTCCAGCGAACGCTCGCTGCGATGGCACTGAGAGCCAGATCGGGGCGGGGCTGTCGGGAACGATCATTGTCGGGGACAGTCGCGCATCGTTGCCGCCGGCCTACCGCGGGATCACCGCTCATACCTTGGCACTCAAGGACGCCCAGATCAGCGGAACCAGCTCGATCGTCTACCCGGACGGGGTACTCGAGCCCGCATCACCGACGGTGCGCCTGGTCAACGGGCAGTACCGACCCACGCTGAACGTGAAAGCCGGCGAAACCCAGTTGTGGCGAATAGCCAACGAAGGTTACGCCATCTTCTATGACCTCCAGCTCGACGGCGGCAGCTTCACGGTCGTCGGCCAGGACGGGAATCCCTCCGCAGCGCCGACTCGGGTGAAACACCTCCTGATTCCGCCCGGCGGACGCTTCGACGTCCTGGTGACTGCCGGAGCCCCCGGATCAACCTGGCTCAGAACCCTCGCCCACAAGACCGGGCCGGAGGGCGACGGAGACTCCTACCCCAACACCACCCTCATGAAGGTCAATGTCCAACACGGCAGCGGGAGCGCGGGGTCAGCTGCCACTGGGGGACCGTCGGGCATGGCCACCTCGCCCCAGATCGCCGGACCGCTTCCCGGATCCGAACCCGATCTGTCCGAAGAACCCATCGCCCAGTCCCGAAGCGTGGCCCTGAGTGACGACGGCGGCAACAACTTCTGGATCAACGGCAAGCTGTTCGACATGAAGCAGCCGACTTTCAAGAAACCGGCCACACTCGGAACGGTCGAAGAATGGACGCTCACCAACACGAGTGGCCACGATCATCCGTTCCATCTCCATATCGCACCGTTCCAGGTCCTCAGTGTGAACGGCGTTGCCCAACCTCCCGCCGACTACATGGACACCGTGAGCGTTCCCCACGCAGTCAATGGAAAAGCCGGCAAAGTAGTGATCCGGATCCGCTTTACGGACTTCACCGGGATATGGATGTTTCACTGCCACATCACTGGACACGAGGACAACGGAATGATGGGCTACGTGAACGTCATTGCTGCCGGCAGCACGGGCTGAGCAGCACGTCAGCGCCGACCGGCGGCGGCCTCCGGTGATCATCGTCAGGCACATCACCTCGATGCACGTGGTTCGGGCCGCGTCGGGCATGGTCCAGCGCCTCGACACCCTCGGCGCGGCGTACCGGATGCTGTCGGTGTCGGCGGTGTGTCTGCTCGTCGGGGTGGTGGTCGGGCCTTTGACGCGACGGGTCCCGGCGCGCCTCATGATCACGGCCGGTCCGCTGGTCACCGCTGGAGCCCAGCGAAAAGATCGGTGCCTTCGACGGAGTCCGCTCCATCGAGACCGCCCTCACTGTGCGCCAGGTCAAAGAGCTCACCTACGAGCCTGGCCGCTGATGTGAGAGGCCGTCAGCTTGGTGTCGCGGTTCCGGTGGGCTCAGTGTCGTCCTCTGCGGCAACGGCATCGGCCGTGTCCTCCGGGACCTCGACCTGCTTGAGGCTCTGCATGGCTGCGTCGTAGTAGTCCGCCATACCGGTGAGCACGCGGTAAAGCTCTTCGCGCGGCGGCGTGGGAACACTGTTGTCGTCGGCCATCCAGCCGTGTGGTGCCACGTAGTACCCGGTTCGACGACCACTCTGATTGTCTTCCCCGCCGTCGCCGAACAGGCGACGGAACACACTTGCTTTGCGTGTCCTCTGGCCTTCGTCGCCAGTTTCTTCCTCTGTGGCGTCCTCCATGGCGACAGATCGTCCCTTCATTTCTTCCCCCCTCGTTTCTTGCGTATCTGCACTTACCGTGACAGGCCTCTGGAGCAGATTTTATTGTTCCCTTCCCGCCAGATATTTAAACGCGGCCGCCTGGATCACCCATTTGTATGAAACCCACGCCGCATTGATCAGCGCCATCGCGACAAGAGTTATCCACGGGAGGCGAGTGACTCCCAGGAAGCCGAAGTTCCAGAAACTCGGATGCATGGGCATTCGAACGCCGGACACGTTGATCATGTAGAGCCCGCTGGAAGCCATGGACAGGACCGTCGTGGTGAATAGGGATACGCGCGACACGAGTGTGGACTCGAAAAGACCTCGCGGGGCAGCATCGAATCCCAGCCAGCTCGCAGCGACACCCGGGAAGACCAGGAGGAAGGCCGGTGCATCGGTATGCGGGTCTCCCTTTATGGAAATGGCCAGACCCACGACCCAGACAAGTAGGAAGCAGGTGCCGGCCGCGACGGCCGCCCGGAATGCAGATCCGGGTGGCGTCTCATAGAACTGGAACTCCAGCGTGGGCGTACTCTCGGAATTCTTGGGACTGGGAAAGAATCTCCCGTAGAAGTGTGCATACGATTGCCCGAGTCGCCTGCGGAACCTGTAGTGCGGAGGAGTCGGCGCATTGTACTGACGCCGTTCGAGGTAACCTTCGTCGTCCTTGGCGCGCCTCAGCTCCTGGCGAGCGAGATACAGGCCTTCCGGACTTTGCACACGCACGTGAAAACTCTGGCACGTGTGAGCATTGTCCAGGGAGACGGTAAGACTCGCGGGCCTGCTGCCGAGGAGGACCCTCAGTGCTCCCTTGAGCCAGCGCTTCAATTCGGCGGCCCTCGCACCCAGCCGGCTGGTGACCTTTTCGGGTACGAGATCGAGCTTCGGAATGATGGTCTGCTCGTAGCGAATGATCGCCCTGCCGTCGGCGGACAGAGGCATGGAGGCAACGAGCGGGTAGTTCGACGCCAGTTTCTCCACCAGCAGCACCAGCAGGTTGCGAGAGGACGCGTCAGCGATGTTCTGCATCTTCCAGAGTGCGATCCGTGCCTCTTCGGCGGTCACACTCTTGATGCCGCCCTCGGCTTTCTCCACATCTGGATTATTGCGCTCAATGATCGCGGACAGCGCAAGCCGCTCGGCTTCCGCGACATCTTCCGGCAAGGCCTGGTCCGCATTGTCGATATTAAGCGCTTGGTGGATCAGCACACGTAGGGCGCTCGCCGACAGCAGCAGGGATTCACGATACGAGAGGACCGAGAGTGCCTGACCATCTCCGTTGCAGACCTTGAAGTTGTCAAGGTACACCCCCTTCCGTGCCAACGTGAAAGGAACGAAGATCCACGGATCCGGCGGTTGGTCCTCGTCCAGTCCCCTGTGCTTCTTGCGTAAGTCCTCCTCTCGCTTCTCACGCAATTCGCTGGGAACGCGAAAATCGATGGTCACTGACTGTCTGAGCGTTCGTTGATCCGAAATATACGTCTCATCGATCCGCTGCCTGAGTTCGCTTGGCTGCACAATGGACAGGGCAAAAACCATGGCCTGGAAGGCGTCCAGCGGTTGAATTCTCCCCGCGACATTCTGCAACACTCGCGCCTGCCGGTCCGGAACGGCATGATACGAGTTGCGCGCGACGACGGTGCTCTTGACTTTCCTTAATTCGTATCTACGCCCAGCGATGCACACCAGCAGGAAAATAGCCATCGACGCGACCACCTTAAGGGTTACGGCATGCCAGCCGTATGTCGCGCCGAACGGAAATAACGCAACCACCAACAGCGCAATAAGGGCGGTACTCAACGTTTTCAATTCTTCCCCCGATCGTGCGCCCCCTTGAAGCACGAACAACTATCAACTGCCCCTACCAGACGGAAGTGACTCTTTGCTCAATACTGGATGGATATTTTGCAAAAAATGACTTACCGATACATCGGGTATCCGGCGGGGCGTCGACATGATCGAGGTCAAGGCTGCCGACCTGGCCCAAGGGGCGCCGGTACGCGCTGCCCGGCGCCTCCTCTGCGACCAGCGGTGCCGAGGTGCCGCCCCCCGTCAGGCGGCCAGCGTGCGGATGGCGGCGATGTCGAACTGGAGGCGCACCTTCTCGCTCACCATGGCGCCGCCCTCGGCCAGTTTCTGGCTGTACGTCAGGCCCCATTCGGAACGGTTGATCGTGGTCGTGCCGTCGAAGCCCACCCGCTCGTCCCCGAACGCGTCGACGACGTGCCCGATGTAGGTCAGCTCCAGGTCGACGGGGCGGGTGGTGTTCTTGATGGTGAGCTCGCCGGCCATGCGGTAGACGTCGCTGCCCACGAGCCGCACCGTCGTACTGACGAAGCGCATCCGCGGATGGTTCGCCGCGTCCAGGAAGTCACGGCCGACCAGATGCGCGTCGCGCTGTTCCACACCGGTGTCGACGGACGCGGTGGACAGGACGATCTCGGCCCGTGAGCGAGAGGGGTCGCGGCCGTCGAAGTAGAGCCGGCTCTGGTACTCGTTGAAGGCCCCGCGCACGGTCGTCACCAGGGCATGGCGGACGGAGAAGCCGATACGGCTGTGTGCCGGGTCGATCAGCCACTCTCCGGTCAGCGCCGCGAGAGCGGGATCCTGAGGGCTCGCCGTGGGGGCGAACGCCGGTGCTTCGAGAGGGCGTTGCGGGGCGGTGGGGGGAGCCGGGCGGCGCAGAGACGCAGCACGGGTGAAGAGGTTCATGATTCACGTACTTACGTCATGACAAGAACAGCCGCAAGTCACCTTCAAGACCCGCGCACACGGTCGTCACCAATCTCCCCGATCGACGGGCCGGATCCCGCGGCCCGCGCGACTTTGCCGACTCTTTACAACCCGCCCCGCCGCTGCCTCGTCTCTCCGCTCGATCAGTGACACAGTCCGCCGGTCGACCACCGGGCGGACCGATGAAGGAGAGCGATTCATGCGCCGAACCGGCCTCAGTGCCATGGCACTTGCGTGCACCGCCGTGCTGGCGGGCGCGCTGCCCGCGTTCGCCGACGGGGCGAAGACGGCCCCGAGCCCCGTCCCCACCGCCACCCAGGCGCCCAGCTCGGCCCCCAGCGCCACGCCCAGCGCCTCCACCGCCCCGAGTGCCGTGCCGAGCGCGGCCCCGACCCGGGCGCCGTCCTCGGGCCAGGTCTCGGTCGTGCCGAGTGGCGCGCCGAACACCGGTGTGGTGCCGCCCGCTTCGGACTCCTCGAACACGGGTGCCCTTGTCGGCGGGGGCGCCGCCGCGGCCGTCGTCCTGGGTGGCGGCGCCGTCTTCCTCGTACGCCGCCGGCAGGCGAACGGGGCATGAGCCCGCTCTCCGGGCGTGCCCTCGCCGCCGCGGCGCTGGCCGCACTGCTCGTCGCCTGCGGCGGCCCCGGCGCAACGTCCGGCAGCTCCGCGGGCGGCACCCCCGCGCGCACGCCGTCGTCCTCCGTGCCGCCCGCTGCCAAGTCGGTGCCCGCGGTGGGGCGATCGACCCCGGTCAGGCTCCGGATACCGGCCATCGGGGTCGACACCCCGGTGATGAAGCTGGGCCTGGCCGCGGACGGCAGCGTGCAGGTGCCGCCGATCGCGGCGCACGACCGGGCGGGCTGGTACGAGCACTCCCCGACGCCGGGCCGGAGAGGACCGTCGGTGTTCCTCGGCCATGTCACGGTCGGCGCCTACGGGGACGGAGTCTTCCGGCACCTGGCGGAGCTGCACCGGGGCGAGAAGATCGTCACACGCCTGGAGAACGGCACGGCTGCGGTGTTCGCCGTGACCGACGTACGCACGGTGGCCAAGGCCGACTTCCCGTCGGACGAGGTGTACGGGAACGTGAACCGGCCGGAGCTGCGGCTCATCACCTGCGGCGGCAAGCGGACCGGTGCCGGATACCTCGACAACGTGATCGTGTTCGCGGCGCTGAGCTCCGCGAGCCCCTGACCCGGCCACTCGGAGTCCGGGCCGGCGGAACGTACGCCGTCGGCCCTGGCTCTTCCTCCACGAGCGCCCCCTGCGAGTGCCCCCACGACCCTGGAGAACGTTGAAACGGTCCCGTGAGAAGGCCGCGTCCGAGCTGTTCGCCGCCCTCTATCCGCGTCTCGCCGGCTGGTGCCGCCGGCTGGTCGACGACGACGAGACGGCCCACGAGATCGCCTCGGAGGCGTTCACCCGGCTCTGGGCCCGCTGGACCTCCGTCGCGGAACCGCGCGGCTTCCTCTACGTCACCGCGGCCAACCTCGTCCGGGACCACTGGCGCAAGCTGGAGCGCGAACGCAGGGCCGTGCGCCGGGCGACCACGGAGGCCGCGGTGGCCCCGCATCCCGAACAGGCCGACCCCTCGGTACGGCTGCTCGTGCAGTCCCTCCCGGAACGACTGCGCGTCCCGATCCTGCTGCACTACTACGCTGACATGCCGATCCGGGAGGTGTCCGTGCTGACCGGACGCAAGGAAGGAACCGTCAAGGCCGACCTCCACACGGCCCGCGAACTGCTCCGCGCCCACCTGAGGAGAAGCCTTGATCACACACTCTGACGAGGGCCCGGACTTCGACCCCGACGACCCCCTCACCGTCCTCCTTCGGCCCCCTGCCGAGTACCTCGGCGCACCCGTCGGCCGGTACCAGGAGATCCGCCGCGGCGCGTCCCGCCGCCGTCTCCTGCGCGCGGCCGCCGGAGCGGCCCTGACCTGCGGTGTTGCCGCACTCGTAGTGCTGCCCCTGCACCTGACCGCCTCCGGCGGACCCGCCTCCCCGGCGGTCCCCCTCGCCCCGCCGCCCGCGAGCAGCCCCGCGACGCTGCCGCCGCCGACGACGGCACCGGCGCCCGTCACTCCCGCCCCCAGCGCCAGTCCCACCCCCAGCACAACCCCCACCCGGGCACCGGGCTCCCGGCCGGCCAGGCCGTCGGCCGGCTCCGTCCCCACGGTCGCCCAGTCGGCGGTCCCTGCCGGAGGCGGCACCCCCTCACGCAGGTGAACGAAACCAGTTTTGAACACGTTCAACAGCGGGCGTACGCTGCTGCCATGAGCGACAGAGCCGCCCTGCTCAAGGGCATCCGCGCCTGGCTGGTCTTCTTCGTCGTCTGCCTGGTGCTCAGCGGCGCCACGGCGTTCCCCCTGGTCCACGAACTGCGCTGGACCGAGGACCTGCTGAGGTCCCTGCCCGTGCCGGACCATGTCCCCGCCCTCATGGACTGGATCGAGCGCGTCCGGCACGGACTCGACACCGCCGACGCCGACCACCCCTTCCTGCTCTACGGCACGGACTGGCTCGCCTTCGCCCACCTCGTCATCGCCGTCGCCTTCTACGGGCCCTACCGCGATCCCGTACGCAACATCTGGGTCGTCGAGTTCGCGATGATCGCCTGCGCCGGGATCATCCCGCTCGCCCTGATCTGCGGGCCGATCCGGGGGATCCCCTTCTGGTGGTCGGTGATCGACATGTCGTTCGGGGTCTTCGGGGTGATCCCGCTGTACGCCGTACGGAAGAGGATCAAGCAGCTGGAGTCGCTCACCGTCCCGGACAACGCCCCGGCGCTCGCTACTTGAGCGAGGTGCCCGCCCGCGCTGCCGCACCACCTGCTCCCGGTGCCGCCGACGGAGGCGGGCGCCGACCGTCGGCCCGGGCTCGCCGAAAAAGTGTTATCCCGCTCGTCTCCACCGCGTCTCCTCTCGCGTCCCCCATTCCCCCCACACCCGGGAGCCCTCCATGCCCCGCCCGCACCCGGCGCCCACTGTGATCTCCGACATAGCCACCACCCCCGGTGGGGCTGAGAAGGTGCGGTCGGACGGCGTATGACCTGGGAGAGGACGCACGTGGACGAGAGGGCCGGGCAGCAGTGGCGCTCCACCATCGCGGCCGCACAGGCCGGTGACCGGCAGGCGCTGGACGACCTGGTCGCGGGCTGGCTGCCGCTCGTCTACAACGTCGTCGGCCGTGCCCTGAACGGTCATGCCGACGTCGACGACGTCGTCCAGGAGACCATGCTGCGCGCCGTCGGCAACCTGGGCTCGCTCCGCGACCCGGACAGCTTCCGGTCCTGGCTGATGGCGATCGCCATGCGGCAGATACGGGACCGGGCGCGCCGCAGGTCCCCTCAGCAGCTGGACGAGAGCGCCGCCCGGGAGGCCACCGACTTCGCGGAACTCACCGTGCTGCGGCTCCAGTTGGAGGGTCAGCGGCGCGAGGTCGCGGAGGCGGTGCGCTGGCTGGACGACGAGGACCGGCAGCTGCTGTCGCTGTGGTGGCTGGAGGTCGCGGGCGAGCTGACCCGGCGCGAACTGGCCGCGGCCGTCGGCATCAGCCGGCAGCACGCCGCCGTACGCGTCCAGCGGATGAAGGAGCGCCTGGAGACCTCGCGCGGGATCGTGCGAGCACTGGACGGCGCGTGCCCGGAGCTGCGGGAGCTGACCGGCCGCTGGGACGGGCGGCCCGACTCGGTCTGGCGCAAGCGACTGGCCCGGCACCTCAGGGGCTGCGCCTACTGCTCGGACGCACGCGAGTCGGTCGTACCGGCGGAGCGGCTCCTGGTCGGGATCGCGCTGGTCCCGGTCCCGGTCGGTTTCACGCTCTCGCTGGCCTTCGGCGGCAAGACGGCCGTGGCCGGCACCTCCGCCGGCTGGTCCGCCAAGGTGCTCGGCGTCCTGACCAAGCCCGTCGTCGCCGTCACGGCGAGCGCCACCATCGTCGCGGGCGGCGCCTACGTCGTCACACAGACCCCGGCCACCCCGCCCCCGCGTGCCTCCAGCGCCCCCACGGCGTCGAGCACCCACCGCCCGCCGCCCCCGTCAGCCACGCCCACACCCACGCCCTCCCCGTCCCCCTCGGTGACGAAGCAGAAGACCGAGCTCTACGGCAGCGTCATCGACGCCGTGGACAAGGCGCCCGCCCCGGACAGGCGCCCCGCCGCGCTCCCGCACCGGCCCGCGTCCGGCATCACCAGCACCGGCGGCGCGCACGCCACCATGACCCACCGCGGCGACGGCGTGACCCTCACCGGCCAGGGCTATGTCCTGGTCCGCTGGCAGATCGAGGCGCAGTACCGGCCCGGCGGCCTGGTGCCGCCGAGCTGGACCGGCCTCAAGGGCAAGCTCTTCCACGTGGCCTCGGGCGGCGGCCGCCGCATGGACGACCGCGTCAGCAGCACCGACCCCACGGCCACCGGCATGGGCAGCAAGGCGACCGGCTTCGACGTCCTGCCGCCCGGCACCCAGCAGATGTGGCAGAACGAGTACTTCTACGTGGACGGCAGCGTCACCCTCACCGTGAACGAACGCGGCGCCGACTACAACCTGAACGTCTTCCCGACCACCTGGGACGCGGCGGAGAGGGACATCATGACCGGCCCCGCCCAGGGCGCGATCCGCTACGGACTGGTCCGCGACACCGGCAGGGACGACACCCCGGTCCCGCAGTACGTCACCCGCGCCACCCCGTCCGATCCGGCGACGGTGGCCCAACGCTCACAGGTGTAGCCCGTCAGCCGCCGTCCCGGAGGGCGCGGAGCACGTCGACGCGGTTCGTCGTGATCGAGTCGACGCCGAGGGCGATGAGGCGGCGCATGGACCGGCGGGTGTCCGGGGTCCAGACGGACAGCAGATATCCGTCGTGGCGGACCCGGGCGGCCAGGTCCCGGTCCACCAGGGAGAAGCGGTAGTTGAGCCAGCGCGGCTTCAGCGCCGCGAGCAGCGCGGGGCGCGGCGGTGCCAGGCTGGTGCAGGTCAGGGCGATCTCGGCGGACGTGTCTGCGGCGCGGACGGCGAGCATCGCGGTGGCGTCGGCGGTGTAGTGGACGCGGTCGGCGGCCCCGGCCTCCCGTACGGTGTCCACGATGCGGCGCGCCGCCCGAACGTCCTGCATCCCCGGCAGGTCCAGCATCAGCCGGGTGCCTTCGGTGGCGGCCAGCGCCTCCGCGAGTGTCGGCACTCCGCCGTCCGTGAGACCGCGCACCTCGGCCGCGGACAGCGAGCGAAGGGGTCGCTCGTGCCCCCACAGCCGTTTCAGCGTCTCGTCGTGCAGCAGCACGGGGACGCCGTCCCTGGTCAGCCGTACGTCGATCTCGACCGCGTCCGCGCCCTGTCGGAGCGCGGAACGCAGCGAGTCGATCGTGTTCTCGCGGACGCGGTAGGGGTCGCCGCGATGGGCCACGGCGGTCACGTTCTGCATGGCCCCATTGTGGAGGGCGTCCTTGTGGAGGACGTCAGGGGGCGAGCCACGCCGAGGTGTAGGAGTCGATCTCGTTCCGGATCCCGGCCTTGCCGGGCTCGTCGAGGAAGGAGGCGTCGACGGCGCTCTTGGCCAGGTCGGCGAGTCCTTGTGCGTCGAGCTTCAACAGGCGCGCGGCGACGGCGTACTCGTTGTTGAGATCGGTGCCGAACATCGGCGGATCGTCGGAGTTGATCGTGATGACGACGCCGGCCTTCACGAACTCCTTGATCGGGTGCTCGTCGAGGCTGCGCACCGCGCGCGTGGCGATGTTGGAGGTCGGGCAGACCTCCAGCGGAATCCGGTGCTCGGCGAGGTGCGCGAGGAGCTTCGGGTCCTGGAAGGAGTTCGTGCCGTGCCCGATGCGCTCGGCCCGCAGATGGGTGAGCGCGTCCCACACCGTCTCCGGGCCGGTGGTCTCACCGGCGTGCGGCACGGAGCGCAGCCCCGCCGCGATCGCCCGGTCGAAGTACGGCTTGAACTGCGGCCGCTCCACCCCGATCTCCGGCCCGCCGAGCCCGAACGAGACCAGCCCCTCCGGCCGCAGCCGGTCGTCGGTGGCGAGCCGCGTGGTCTCCTCGGCGGCCTCAAGACCGGCCTCGCCGGGAATGTCGAAGCACCAGCGCAGCACCGTCCCGAACTCGGCCTCGGCCGCCTTCCGCGCGTCCTCGATGGCGTCCATGAAGGCGCGCTCGTCGATGTTGCGCCGGGTCGAGGACCACGGGGTGATGGTCAGCTCGGCGTAGCGCACCTGCTGCCGGGCCAGGTCCCGGGCCACCTCGTACGTCAGCAGCCGTACGTCCTCCGGGGTGCGGATCAGGTCGACGACCGACAGGTACACCTCGATGAAGTGGGCGAAGTCCGTGAAGGTGAAGTAGTCGACCAGGGCCTCGGGGTCGGTGGGCACCTTGGAGTCGGGGTGCCGGGCGGCGAGCTCCGCGACGATCCGGGGGGAGGCGGAGCCGACGTGGTGCACATGCAGTTCGGCCTTGGGCAGTCCGGCGATGAAGGCGTGCAGGTCGCGCGGAGCGGCGGCGAAGGCGCCGAGGTGCTCGGTCAAGGGTTCCTCCCCAAAGCGGCGTCCCGGGGCGGTGGCTCGGCCGGGCGGGACGCGGGTGATCGGCTGATCGGTGGGTCGGGATCATCGTAGGCCGGGCCCGGACGCGGCGGTGCCGCCGGAGTGGGAACTGCTGACCGACCGGGCGGCGGGACCGCCGGGGCAGGGCTTATACGATGGCGTGACGATCGACCGAGGGGGACACGGAACGTGGCGGACCAGACAGAGCCGCGCGGGGGCGCAGGAGCAGACCACGACCCCTGGGCGCCACCCGAGCGCAAGACGTCGCTGGAGAAGGGCGGACAGCCTGCCGCGTCCGGGCAGCAGCCCCACCCGCAGGACCGGCAGCCCGCACACCTCCAGCCCTCGGCGCAGCCGCCTCTGGTGCACGACCAGGCCACGGTGACGTCCCTGCCGGGCGACGGCTTCGCCCCGCCCGGACCCGGCTACGGCCCGCCCGGTGTGCCCCCTGCCCCGGGCGGCTGGTCCGAGTCCGCCGTACCGCCCCCACCGATCGCGCCCACCGGCCCGGGCGGCCCGCAGGGCCCGGCGGCCCCCGGCGGATACGGCTACCCGGCCTACCCGCAGGGCTACGGCTGGCCCGGTATGCAGCCGTTCCCGCAGAACGGCATGGGCACCGCGGCGATGGTGCTGGGCATCCTGTCCTGCTGCATGTTCTGCGTCTACGGCATCGTCTCCCTCGTCCTCGGCGTCCTCGCCGTCGTCTTCGGCGTCAAGGGGAAGCAGCGGGCGGACCGCGGCGAGGCCACCAACCGCGGCCAGGCCCAGGCGGGCTTCATCACCGGCATCGTCGGGATCGTGCTCGGCGTCGCGGTGATCGTCCTGATGGTCTTCGTCATCGTGGCCGCCGTGAACGAGAAGAAGAACACCGTGGACACCGAGCCGTCCTACAACTCCGCCCCCAGCGCGGCGGCACCGCTGGTGGCCGGCGGCTGACGCCACCCGCCCGTCCGCCGGGGCACCCCGCCCCGCGCGGGCGGGCCCGCTACTCCGCCCGCAACCGCTCCCGCGCCTCCATCAACGCGAACCCCAGCAGATTCGGACCCCGCCACCGCTCCGGATCGGCGGCGGCCTCGTCGTCCGCCGCCAGGCCGATGCCCCACACCCGGTCCACGGGGCTCGCCTCGACCAGCACCCGGTCCCCGGTGTTCAACAGGAACTGACGCAGCTGCGGGTGCGCGGCGAACTTGTGGACGCTGCCCTCCAGCACGATTTGGAAGCGCTCGCGCTTCCATATCTCCTCGTCGAAGCCGCGCGCGAGCCGCCCCGCCTTCTTGGCCTGGGACGGATGCTCAGCGGCCAGCACCCGCCGCTCCGCCTCCGCGTCGTCGAACAGCCGCGCCTTGGCCGCCATCATCCAGTGCTCGGCGGTCGCGTAGGCAGACCCCTCCACCGCGAACGGCGACGGCCACCACTGGCTCAGACAGCTCGGCCCCACCAGGCCGTCCGTCCGCGGCCGGTGACCCCAGAAGTGCAGGTACTTGACCCGGACTCCGGCGCGGACGGCCCTGACCAGCGCCTCCCGGGAGTCGATCCTCCCCGTGATCTCCTGCACCGGCTCCTCCGTGATCTCCCCCGTGATCTTTTCCATGCATGCGAGTCTCGCAGCCACCACTGACACTCCGTCCCCCCTTTTCCGAGCTCACTCGACACCTGGTCGACAGATTCCGTTGCGTAACCGAAAGGCAACAACGGAATCCCTTGTAGGAGTGCCATAGCTCTGTCAGGATCGGCACTCAAATCGAGCTGGAGCTACGCCACCCGCCCCCCGGAGCCGCGGGGCGACGGCGGAGGAGAGCGACATGCAGAACCCGGGCACCGCCACCCCGGAACGATTCCCCGCACAGGACCGCTTCGCGGAGGGCGCGCAGTTCATCGCGGGCCGCCTGACGAAGGGCACCTCCGGCCGTACGCACGCGGTCGTCGACCCGGCGACGGGCGAGGAGGTGTACACCTACGAACTGGCCGGCTCCGACGACGTCGACGCGGCCGTGGCCGCCGCGCGCGAGGCCTTCCCCGGCTGGGCCGCCACCACCCCCGGCGAACGCTCCGACGCGCTGCACCGTTTCGCCGCCGTACTCGCCGAGCGCGCCGAGGACTTCGCCCGGGCGGAGAGCCTGCAGTGCGGCAAGCCGCTGATGCTGACGCGGGAGTTCGACGTCCCCGGCACCATCGACAACACCGCCTTCTTCGCGGGCGCCGCCCGGCATCTTCAGGGGCAGTCCGCCGGTGAGTACTCCGGCGACCACACCTCGTACGTACGCCGTGAACCCATCGGTGTCGTCGGATCGATCGCGCCCTGGAACTACCCCCTCCAGATGGCCGCCTGGAAGATCCTCCCGGCGATCGCCGCGGGCAACACCATCGTGCTGAAGCCCGCCGAGCTGACCCCGCTCACCTCACTGCTGTTCGCGCAGGCCGCCACCGACGCCGGTATCCCGGACGGTGTCATCAACATCGTCACCGGGACCGGCAGGGAGGCCGGTGAGCGTCTCGTCGGGCATCCCGACGTGGCCATGACCTCCTTCACCGGGTCCACCGCCGTCGGCAGGCGCGTGGCCGAGATCGCCACCGCCACCGTCAAGCGCCTGCACCTGGAGCTCGGCGGCAAAGCCCCCTTCGTCGTCTTCGACGACGCCGACCTGGAGGCCGCCGTCAACGGCGCGGTCGCGGGCGCGCTCATCAACACCGGGCAGGACTGCACGGCCGCCACGCGCGCGTACGTGCAGCGCCCGCTCTACGAGGCGTTCGTCGAGCGGACCGCGGCCCTCATGGAGACCGTCCGGCTCGGCGACCCCTTCGCTGCCGGCACCGACCTCGGCCCGCTCATCTCGCACGTCCAGCGCGACCGCGTCGCCGGTTTCGTCGACCGGGCACGCGCCTACGCGCGCGTGGTGACCGGCGGCGAGGTCCCCAAGGGAGATCTGGAGAACGGCGCCTACTACCGGCCCACCCTCGTCGCGGACGCCGCCCAGGACAGCGAGATCGTCCAGTCGGAGATCTTCGGGCCGGTTCTGGTGGTGCTGCCGTTCGACGGTGATGACGACGGAATCAGGCTCGCCAACGACACCCCGTACGGCCTCGCCGCCTCCGCCTGGAGCCGCGACGTCTACCGGGCGAACCGCGCAACCCGCGAGATCAAGGCGGGCTGCGTGTGGATCAACGACCACATCCCGATCATCAGCGAGATGCCGCACGGCGGATACAAGGCGTCCGGCTTCGGCAAGGACATGTCCGCGTACTCCTTCGAGGAGTACACGCAGATCAAGCACGTCATGTTCGACAACACGGCGGTGGCCAGGAAGGACTGGCACCGCACCGTCTTCGGGGACCGCTAGCCGAACCGGCCGCACGACCGGCGGCCACACTCCGAAAGGGCACCACGCGCATGGAGCAGTACGAGCCCGACCGCCCGACGCCGGCCGTGGCGGCCGCGATGCGGCGCAGCCTGAGCAACGGCAGGGCGGCGATGACCCGGCGGTCCCTGTTGCGCGCCTCCGCGGGCGGCGCGCTCACCGTCGGTGGCCTCGCGGCGCTGACCGGCTGCGGCATCCCCGCAGCGGGCAAGTCGCAGGGCGGTGTGTCCGCCGACGACCACTCGGCGAAGGAGAAGGTGATCAACTTCTCCAACTGGCCCGAGTACATCGACGTGGACGACAGCGGCAAGCACCGCCCGACCCTGGACGCGTTCACGAAGCGGACCGGCGTCCAGGTCAAGTACACCGAGGACATCAACGACAACGACGAGTTCTTCGGCAAGATCCAGCCGCAGCTCGCCGCGGGCCAGGACACCGGGCGCGACCTCATCGTGCTCACCGACTGGCTGGCCGCCCGCATGATCCGCCTCGGCTACGTCCAGAAACTGGACGCGTCCAACCTGCCGCACGCCTTCGCCAACCTGTCCGACCAGTTCCGCAGCCCCGACTGGGACCCGGGCCGTGCCTACTCGTACCCCTGGCAGGGCATCTCGACCGTCATCGCCTACAACAAGAAGGCGCTCGACGGCGTCGAGGTGAAGTCGGTCTCCGACCTGCTCGACAACCCCAAGCTCAAGGGCCGCGTCGGCTTCCTGACCGAGATGCGCGACAGCATCGGCATGACGATGCTCGACATGGGCAAGGACCCGGCGAAGTTCACCACCGACGACTACGACGCGGTGATCGCCCGCCTCCAGAAGGCCGTCGACAAGGGCCAGATCCGCCGCTTCACGGGTAACGACTACACGTCCGACCTCACCAAGGGCGACTTCGCCGCGTGTGTCGCCTGGGGCGGCGACATCGTCCAGCTGCAGGCGGACAACCCGGATGTCGGCTACGTCATCCCCGCCAGCGGCTACATGACGTCCACCGACAACATGCTGATCCCCAACAAGGCACGCCACAAGACGAACGCCGAGCGGCTCATCGACTACTACTACGAGCCGGAGCCGGCCGCCGAACTCGCCGCGTACATCAACTACGTGAGCCCGGTCGCGGGGGTGAAGCCGTACCTTGCCAAGATCGACAAGTCGGCGGCGGACAACCCGCTGATCCTCCCCGACCAGGCCATGCAGGCGAAGTCCCATGCCTTCCGCTCGCTGAGCTCGAAGGAAGAGACGGCCTACCAGCAGAAGTTCGCAAAGCTCACAGGGGCGTGACGAAGATGACGACAGAACACAGCGGCGACGTCCGCCTCTCCGGAATCAGCAAGACCTACGGTTCCTTCACCGCCGTACACCCGCTCGACCTGACCGTGCCCCAGGGGTCCTTCTTCGCCCTGCTCGGCGCCTCCGGATGTGGCAAGACCACCACCCTGCGCATGATCGCCGGCCTGGAGGAGCCCAGCGGCGGCACCGTCCATCTCGGCGAGCAGGAGGTCACCCATCTGCCGCCGTACAAGCGGCCGGTGAACACGGTCTTCCAGTCCTACGCCCTCTTCCCGCACCTCGACATCTTCGAGAACGTCGCCTTCGGTCTGCGCCGACGCGGCATCAAGTCGGTGAAGAAGCAGGTCGAGGAGATGCTGGAACTGGTCCAGCTCGGCGAGCAGGCACGCAAGAAGCCGCACCAGCTGTCGGGCGGCCAGCAGCAGCGCGTGGCCGTGGCCCGCGCGCTGATCAACACCCCCAAGGTGCTCCTCCTGGACGAGCCCCTCGGCGCCCTCGACCTCAAGCTGCGCCGCCAGATGCAGCTGGAGCTCAAGCGCATCCAGACCGAGGTCGGCATCACCTTCATCCATGTCACGCACGACCAGGAGGAGGCCATGACCATGGCCGACACCGTCGCCGTGATGAACGCGGGCCGCGTCGAACAGCTCGGCTCGCCCACCGACCTCTACGAGAACCCGGACACCACCTTCGTCGCCAACTTCCTCGGCACCTCCAACCTGATCGAGGCCGAGGTCGACACCAAGAACGGCGACGACATCGTCCTGAAGGCGGGCGGCGGCAAGCTGGTCCTGCCCGAGGCGCGCTGCAGCGCTCCCACGACGACCGGCGGCAAGGTCCTGGTCGGCGTCCGCCCCGAGAAGATCTCCCTCACCCACGCCGACGAAGCGGGCGAGATCGCCGAGGGCCGCAACCGCATCACCGGCAGGATCGCCGACTCCAGTTTCATCGGCGTCTCCACGCAGTACGTCATCGACAGCCCCGTCTGCCCCGAGTTCGAGGTCTACGCGCAGAACATCGACCGCGACGCCCGGCTGGTGCCCGGCGCCGAGGTCGTCCTGCACTGGAACCCGGCGCACACCTTCGGCCTCGACGCGGCCCAGGACATCGACGCCGGTGTCGCCGAGGTCGAGGAGGACGCCGCCTGATGGCCGCCGTCACCGAGGCGCCACCCCTGGCGCCCGCCCCCGAGACCAAGCCCCCGCGCAAGCGGGGCCGCCTGGTGCCGTACTGGCTGCTGCTGCCCGGCATCCTGTGGCTGATCGTCTTCTTCGCGCTGCCGATGATCTACCAGGCCTCCACGTCCGTGCAGACGGGCTCCCTGGAGGAGGGCTACAAGGTCACCTGGCACTTCGCCACCTACTGGGACGCGCTGTCCGAGTACTGGCCGCAGTTCCTGCGCTCGGTCGCGTACGCGGCCGCCGCCACGGTGCTGTGTCTGCTGCTGGGCTACCCGCTGGCGTATCTGATCGCCTTCCGTGCGGGCCGCTGGCGCAACCTGATCATGGTGCTGGTGATCGCGCCGTTCTTCACCAGCTTCCTGATCCGCACGCTCGCCTGGAAGACGATCCTCGCGGACAGCGGCCCGGTGGTGAGCACCCTCCACACGCTGCACGTCCTGGACGTCACCAACTGGCTGGGCTGGACCTCCGGCGACCGCGTCCTGGCCACCCCGCTCGCGGTGGTCTGCGGACTGACGTACAACTTCCTGCCGTTCATGATCCTGCCGCTGTACACCTCGCTGGAGCGCATCGACGGGCGGCTGCACGAGGCGGCCGGCGACCTCTACGCCAAGCCCTGGACCACCTTCCGCAAGGTGACCTTCCCGCTGTCGATGCCGGGCGTGGTCTCCGGCACGCTGCTGACCTTCATCCCGGCGGCCGGCGACTACGTCAACGCCGAACTGCTCGGCTCGACCGACACCCGCATGATCGGAAACGTCATCCAGACCCAGTTCCTGCGGATCCTGGACTATCCGACGGCGGCGGCCCTCTCCTTCATCCTCATGGCCGCGATTCTCCTCATGGTCACCATCTACATTCGCAAGTCCGGGACGGAGGATCTGGTTTAAATGTCCGTCCTCAACTGGCTCAAGCGCCATCTCGTCGTCATCGCGGGACTGCTGACACTCGGATATCTCCTTCTTCCGAACGTCATTGTCACGGTGTTCTCCTTCAACAAGCCGAAGGGGCGCTTCAACTACCAGTGGCAGCAGTTCTCCACCGACGCGTGGAAGGATCCGTGCGGTGTCGCCGACATGTGCGGCTCGCTGTCCATCAGCCTCCAGATCGCGCTCTGGGCGACGATCGGCGCCACCGTCCTCGGCACGATGATCGCCTTCGCGCTGGTCCGCTACCGGTTCCGCGCGCGGTCCACCGTGAACTCGCTGATCTTCCTGCCGATGGCGATGCCCGAGGTCGTCATGGCGGCCTCGCTGCTCACCCTTTTCCTCAACCTGGGCGCACAGCTGGGCTTCTGGACGATCCTCATCGCCCACATCATGTTCTGCCTCAGCTTCGTCGTCGTCGCCGTCAAGGCGCGCGTGATGTCCATGGACCCCCGCCTGGAGCAGGCGGCGCAGGACCTCTACGCCGGCCCGGCGCAGACCTTCCTGCGCGTCACCCTGCCCATCGCGGCCCCCGGAATCGCCGCGGGTGCGCTGCTGTCCTTCGCGCTCTCCTTCGACGATTTCATCATCACCAATTTCAACGCGGGCTCGACCGTCACCTTCCCCATGTTCGTCTGGGGCTCGGCACAGCGCGGGACGCCCGTTCAGATCAATGTCATCGGTACGGCCATGTTCCTCGTCGCCGTATTGTTGGTCCTTTCCTCGATGATCATCGGAAATCGCCGCAACAAGCAAAAGGCGTAGTCGCAGAAGCCCTGTAGGGAGTTGAAATCATGGCCCCGAGCGCCATGAACCGTTGGACGAGATCTCTTTCCGACGCACAGCCGGTCCCGTACTGGCTGGAAGACCCCGGCAAGCCCCACCCCGAGCCCGCGCTCACCGGCGCCGAGACCTGCGATCTGCTGGTCGTCGGCGGCGGATACAGCGGACTGTGGACCGCGCTCATCGCCAAGGAGCGCGACCCCGCACGGGATGTCGTCCTGCTGGAAGGCCGCGAGGCGGGCTGGGCCGCCTCGGGCCGCAACGGCGGCTTCTGCGCCGCCTCCCTCACCCACGGCCTGCCCAACGGTCTGACCCGCTGGCCCGACGAGATCCACAAGCTCCAGGAACTGGGCGCCCGCAACCTCGACGAGATCGAGAAGGCGGTCGCCCGCCACTCCCTCGACTGCGACTTCGAGCGCACCGGCGAGATCGACGTCGCGACCGAGACGTACCAGGCACGGGAACTGCGCGACTGGTACGAGGAGATGGAGCGCGAGGGCCTGGCCGGAGGTGTCGAGTTCCTGGACGCGGAAGCCGTACGGGAACAAGTCGACTCACCGACATTCCAGGCCGGCCTCTGGGACCGCGGTGGCGTCGCCATGCTCAACCCGGCGAAGCTCGCCTGGGGCCTCAAGCGCGCCTGCCTCGCCCTGGGCGTCCGCATCTACGAGCACACCCCCGCCCTCACCCTGAAGCCGTACGGCGCCGGGATGGCCGTACGCACTCCTTATGGCTCCGTCCGCGCCCGCAAGGTCGCCCTCGGCACCAACATCTTCCCCAACCTGGTCAAGCGCGTCCGGGCGTACACCGTCCCGGTCTACGACTACGCGCTGATGACCGAGCCGCTCAGCGAGGAGCAGCTGGCGTCGATCGGCTGGAAGAACCGCCAGGGCCTCGGGGACAGCGCCAACCAGTTCCACTACTTCCGCCTCTCCGCGGACAACCGCATCCTGTGGGGCGGTTACGACGCGATCCACCACTACGGCGGCCGGGTGCGCCGCGAGTACGACGACCGTCCGGAGACCTACGCCAAGCTCGCCCGGCACTTCTTCACCTGCTTCCCGCAGCTGGAGGGCGTCCGCTTCACGCACGCGTGGGGCGGAGCCATCGACACCTGCTCGCGTTTCTCGGCGTTCTTCGGCACCGCGCACCACGGCAACGTCGCCTACGCGGCGGGCTACACGGGTCTCGGCGTGGGCGCCACCCGCTTCGGCGCGGAAGTGATGCTCGACCTGCTGGCGGAGGAGAGCACGGAACGCACCTCCCTCGAAATGGTCCGCAAGAAGCCCCTGCCCTTCCCGCCCGAGCCCTTCGCCTGGACCGGCATCGCGCTCACCAAGTGGTCGCTGGCGCGCGCGGATTCACATGGCGGCCACCGCAACCTCTGGCTGCGCACGATGGACAGGCTGGGCCTCGGCTTCGACAGCTGAGATGCCCCCGCCCCTGGGCGATTGCGGCGATTGTGATCCAGATCACTTTATCGGGTCGGGAAGACCCGCGTAATGCCCGCCGGGAGACCCCCCTCTCTCCTGTGACGCGACCGGCGTCCAGGAGAGACAGGAGGTCTCCTCATGGCTGGGGCGAACACGGCGGTCGAGTGGCTGGCGTCCGTTGCTCCAAACCCCGAGGCCTGCCGCTGGGAGTGGGAGCGCAGTCCCCTGGGGATCGCGCTGCTGCCCGCGGGCAGGGCCTGGGACGTACTCATCCTGCCGGGCGAGCTCGGTTATCCCACGCTCGACGTCCTCACCCGCTTCCTCGACCGGCCCGGCCCGGTGCTGGTCGACTTCGGGGACGCCCGCATGGGCTTCTTCGTGCCGCCGGGCACCGCGGCCCGCTGGCTCGGTACCGGCATCCGTACGGCAGGGTCCGGCACCTGGATCGTGGTGCCGTACCCGGGACGCTCGACCGGCGGCGTCCGCTGGCTGGTCCCGCCGGACGGCTCGGGCACGCTCACCGACCCCGCGCTCCTCGAACTGGCGATGCACGAGGCGGCGGCGGGCCTGGCGCGCGAGGAGGACACCTGACGGGCCACTGATGGCCAGAGGTCTACACGGACGGCTTACGCAGACTGCTCACCCAGGCGGCGGACAAGGACGGACTGCTCGGACTCACCGAACTCGCGTCGGCCCCCCGTGCGGCCGACGCGGAGCAGGAAGATCCACAGAGATGCGAGCAGCACCGCGCACAGACACCAGCTGGCCACGACGTCCAGGGGCCAGTGATAGCCGCGCCGCACCAGCCCGAACCCGACGGCGAGATTGACGGCGGCGCAGGCGATGACCAGCGCACGGCGGGTGTGCACCGCGCGGAACCGGGGGAGCAGGAGCAGGGTCGCCGAGCCGTATGCGACGGCGGCCGTCGCGGTGTGGCCGGACGGGTAGTAGCCGGTGCCAGGGGGCACGACGGGGGTGCCCGGGCGGTCGATCAGCACCTTCAGGGGCACGACCAGGGCGGGGACCAGCGCCATCAGGAGCGCGGCCGCGAGCGGCGGCAGCCACCAGCGGTACGTCCCCGCCGCACGTCCCCGCCAGGCCACGTACGCCAGGACGACGGTGAGCACGGGCACGGCGACCCCGATATCGCCCAGGTCGGCGAGGAGTTCCGAGAAGCGGTCCGGGTGGGCGAGAGCGCCGCTGACCCGCCGGTCCACGCGCAGAAGCAGGCCGTTGGACACGACCTGCCAGGTGATCAGCGCGAAGAGGAGGGCGGGAAGCCCGAGAAGGAGAAGAAAGGAGGTCGGCCGCCCCGGAACAGGGGGGGTAGTTCCGGGGCGGCCGATCAGATCGGATCGACGCCCGTCCCGGGGGGTTTGGGGCGGGCGACTGTCCGATCGGTGAGGAGATCCGGAGCCGGAAGCTCCGGGTGTGTGCGCGAGGGCACGACCAGGTCGTAGCTGGGGAGGCCACGGCCTGAAATCGCCCACAGTCCCCTGTGAGCGGGGTGTATCTCTCATCTGGGTAGAACCTACGGCAGGGGATGGGCGGAAGACAGACGGAATCGCGTCCCGCCATCCACCTCGCACACGTTCTTCACACGGCCTGACGCCGACCGCCCCGGCACCGGAATCGCGACGGATGTCAGGGCTGGGGCGGGTGATGCGCATGGGACGCGCACCCTGTGGCTGAGCTGGGGATTCCGTTTGTCTCAGATCCGCGCGAAGGCCTGCTCGATGATGTCGAGACCCTCGTTCAGGAGGTCCTCGCCGATGACCAGCGGGGGCAGGAAGCGCAGGACGTTGCCGTAGGTGCCACAGGTCAGGACCAGCAGGCCCTCCTGGTGGCAGGCCTTGGCCAGCGCTGCGGTCGCCTCCGGGTTCGGCTCCTTGGTCGTACGGTCCTTGACCAGCTCGATGGCGATCATGGCGCCACGGCCGCGGACGTCGCCGATGATGTCGAACTTCTCGGCGATGGCGGTGAGGCGGCCCTTCATGACAGCCTCGATGTTCTTCGCCTTCGCGTTGAGGTCGAGCTCCTTCATCGTCTCGATCGACCCGAGCGCGCCCGCGCAGGCGACCGGGTTGCCGCCGTAGGTGCCGCCCAGGCCGCCCGCGTGCGCGGCGTCCATGATCTCGGCGCGGCCGGTGACGGCGGCGAGCGGCAGACCGCCCGCGATGCCCTTGGCGGTGGTGATCAGGTCGGGCACGATGCCCTCGTCCTCACACGCGAACCACTGACCGGTACGGCAGAAGCCGCTCTGGATCTCGTCGGCGACGAAGACGATCCCGTTGTCGGAGGCGAACTTCCGGATGGCCGGCAGGAAGCCCTTGGCGGGCTCGATGAAGCCACCCTCGCCGAGCACCGGCTCGATGATGATCGCGGCGACGTTGTCCGGGCCGACCTGCTTGCTGATCTGGTCGATGGCCTGCGCGGCGGCCTCGGGGCCGGCGTTCTCCGGGCCGGTCGGCCAGCGGTAGCCGTAGGCGACCGGCACCCGGTACACCTCGGGCGCGAACGGCCCGAAGCCGTGCTTGTACGGCATGTTCTTCGCCGTCAGCGCCATCGTCAGGTTGGTACGGCCGTGGTAGCCGTGGTCGAAGACCACGACGGCCTGGCGCCTGGTGTACGCACGGGCGATCTTGACGGCGTTCTCGACGGCCTCGGCGCCGGAGTTGAACAGCGCGGACTTCTTGGCGTGGTCACCCGGGGTGAGCTCGGCGAGCGCCTCGGCGACCTCCACGTAGCCCTCGTACGGGGTGACCATGAAGCAGGTGTGGGTGAAGTCGGCGAGCTGCGCGGAGGCCCGGCGTACGACGGCCTCGGCGGACGCGCCGACGGACGTCACCGCGATGCCGGAGCCGAAGTCGATGAGCCGGTTGCCGTCGACGTCCTCGATGATCCCGCCGCCCGCGCGCGCGGTGAACACGGGCAGCACGGAGCCGACGCCCTGCGCGACCGCGGCGGTACGGCGGGCCTGCAGTTCCTGCGACTTCGGGCCGGGGATGGCGGTGACGATCCGGCGCTCCTGCGGAAGTGCACTCATGAGGGGCTCCTGGGGTGTGCGGCTTTACGGACTCTTGCCTTCTTTTCTCGCAGGTTAGGACCGGGAGAGGGGGGTGGGCATGCTCCATGTGGGCGCTGTCGGGGGTGCGGGTTTGTCCGTGGTGGACATGGCGCCCCGCGCGGGGTCCGGCCGCGTAAGCGGTGAACTCCCCCTGCCGGGGCGTTAGATTGGCCGCTGACGGTGGACGGAACGGCTGGTCAGGGAGCGAGGGCGATGGACAGCGACGGGACGCAGGACGCACGGGGTACGCATGCGAATCCCGTGCCGCGTCCGGCAGGTCCGCCGGAGGTACCGCCGCGGCCCACGGCCGCGCCCGGCGTGCCGCCGCGGCCGGACGGGTCGGCGTTCCTGACCTGGCTGCGGGCGCCGCGCCCCGAGACGCCGCCCGGCGTGTGGCGGTTCGGGCATCGGCCGCGGCCGGAGGAGGAGCCGGAGAACATTCCGGGGCGGCAGCTGATCAGCGGGGCTGTGATCGCGTTCCTGGTGGGCTGGCTGATCTGGTCCCTGCTCCAGAACGGCTATCTCGGCGGCTGGTGGTGGGTCCCGCTCTTTCTGTTCACCCCCGACTCCTGGCGCGGCGACAACGGTGACCTCGGCCCGGCGGGCACCGTCTTCCTCTACGACGGCTACCAGGTGCTCGTCGCGTTGATCATCATGGTCGTCGTGGGCAAACTCGGTCGCTGGGGCGAGGTGTGGCGCCGCTTCATCACCCCGCGTTTCCGGCGCCCGGAGCGCCAGGAGATGCCGCTCACGCCGACGGAGGATCCCGCACAATGGCCCGCCCTCCGCGCCGCCGGCGCCGTGGACGCCGCTGAGCGGCTCGCCGCGGAGGCCCGGTCCGGGCTGATGCGGGACGTGGACCACGCCCGGATCGTGCGTGCCTGGCAGGGCGTGCGCACCGGTCGGCACACGCTCGCCGCGTTCACCGGCGCCGTGCTCAAGGACGGCGCCGCCGCCTGTCTGCACCCCTCCGGGGAACGCGACCTGCCGGCCCGGCTCGCCCGGCACGATCTGATGACCGGGCAGGTACGGCTCGGCACGACCGCCGACGACCCCCGCAACCCGTACGCCTACCGCGGCGCCGGCCTCGGTCTCGGCCCCGATCTGCTCGGCACCTCCCTGCTCGCCGTCGGCCCGGCCGGTTCCGGCAAGACCGGCACCGTGGTGCGGCCGCTCGCCGAGTCGCTCTGTCTGCACGCCCTCGCCGGGCGGGCCGTGGTCGTCGTGGTCGGCGCGGCGGGCGCGGAGCTCGGACCGGTCGACGCGTACGACGTCGTCGTACGGATCGGGAATCCGGAATCGGTGTACGACCTCGATCTTTACGGCGGGACCAGTGATCCCGACGAGGCCGCGGCCGTGCTCGCCGAGGCCCTGGTCGGGGACCTCGCCGATCCGCACCCGGGGAGCGACAGCCGTCGGTCCACGACCGTCCTCGCCCAGTTGCTCGGCCCCTTCCGGGCGGTCCACGGCCGCTTCCCCGCCGTGCCGGAGCTGCGGCAGCTGCTCGACGGGGCGCCCGGGCCGCTGGAGGCACTGCGTACCGCGCTGCAGGGTTCCGGGCACGAGTCGCTGCTGCGTGAACTGGACGCCAGGGAACGGCAGTTGGGGCAGCCTGGGGATGTGGCGGCCGTACTGGCGGACCGGGTGGCACTACTGGACCGGCCGGCCTTCGCGGGCTTCTTCGACACCTCCGGGCAGTCCAAGCCGTTCTCGCTGAAGGCCCTCGACCACCCGGTTCGGGTGCGGATCGACCTGCCCGAGCGCGGGCACGCCGACGCCTCGCGGATGCTGGCGAGGCTGGTGCTCGCGCAGTTCACGGCGAGCGTGGCGGTGCGGGAGGACCGGTCGCTGTTCGCCTGTCTGGTGCTGGACGACGCGACGGGGGCGGTGACCCCGGAGGCGGTGCGCGGGGTGCAGCGGCTGCGGTCGGGGAACGCCGGTGTCGTACTGACCCTGCGGACCCTGGACGACGTGCCGAGACCGCTGCGCGGGCCGCTGCTCGGCTCCACCGGATGCCGTATGGCGCTGTCCGGGCTCACCCCGTGGGACGGGCAGGACTTCGCCGAGGTCTGGGGCAAGGAGTGGACCGAGGCGCGGGACGTCACCGACCGGCAGATCATCGCCGAGACCCCGGCCGGAAAGGCCGTCCACATGCTCCGGCGCGTCATCACAGGAAAGGCCCCCACCGCACGGGCCGTGACCGTGCGCCAGGTGGAGCGGGAGCGGTGGTCGGCGTCCGAGCTGGCGCACGGGGTGCCGCCCGGGCACGCGGTGCTGTCGCTGACGACCGTGAAGGGCGAGCACGCGCCGCCGCTGCTGGTGGATCTGAGAGGTTAGGTCTGGGGCAGGTCTGGACTTCACAGCGCCGGGGGACCGTACGGTGAGGCAGAATCGGCACAGGCCGTTCATACGGGGCGGCCAAAAGATCACAAGGTTCGCCCGATCCCCGCAAACCTGATTTGAAGGCCTCATGCCCCCGACGCTTGCCTCGCTCGTCCACCACTCCGCGCTCAAGCTGACCGTGCGCGCGGGCGAGGACCGCCTCGACGTGCCGGTCCGCTGGGCGCACGTCAGCGAGCTCGCCGACCCCGTGCCGTACATGGAGGGCGGGGAGCTGCTGCTGATCACCGCGCTGAAGCTGGACGCGGAGGATCCGGAGGCGATGCGGCGCTATGTGAAGCGGCTGGTGGGAGCGGGAGTCGTCGGGCTCGGCTTCGCCGTCGGGGTCAACTACGAGGAGATCCCGCAGGCGCTGGTCGACGCGGCGGAGGGCGAGGGGCTGCCCCTCCTGGAGGTGCCGCGGCGGACGCCCTTCCTCGCCATCAGCAAGGCCGTGTCCGCGGCGATCGCCGCCGACCAGTACCGGGCGGTGACGGCAGGCTTCGCCGCACAGCGCGAACTGACCAAGCAGGCGCTGACGGGCGGCCCCGAGGGGGTGCTGTCCGTGCTCGCCTCGCAGGTCGACGGGTGGGCGGCGCTGTACGACGCCTCGGGCGCCGTCGTCGCGACCGCACCGGAGTGGGCGGGGCGGCGGGCCAAGCGGCTGACGGCGGACGTGGAGCGGCTGCGGGAGCGGCCCGCGCCGGCGTCCTCGGTGGTCGGCCCTCCCGACAACGAGGACCGCGTCGAACTGCACTCGCTGGGCACGGGACGGCGGCCGCGGGCCGCGCTGGCGGTGGGGACGGCGGCCGCGCCCGGCACGGCGGAGCGGTACGCCGTCCACTCGGCGATCGCGCTGCTGTCGCTGACGACGGAGCGGTCGAGGTCGCTGCACGCTGCCGAACAGCGCATCGGGGCGGCGGTGCTGCGGATGCTGCTCGCGGGGGAGCCGGATCATGCGCGGGCGGTGGCGGGCCACCTGTACGGGGGCCTGCTGGACGCCCCCTTCCGGATGATCATCGCGGAGTCGGCCGCGCGGGTCTTTGCCGATGCGGTCGGCGATCCGTCGGCCGGGCTCGCCGAGTTCGTGGAGTCGGCGGCCGTGCGGGCGGGTGAGGCCGTGCTGGTCGTCCCCGAGGGGGAGCGGCTGGTCGTGCTGGCCGCGGACGGGGGCGCGGCGGTCACTGCGTGCGGGGAGTACGCGGCGGCGGTGGAGGCTGCGCGGGGCGGGGCGGAGGCGACGCGGGATGCCGCCGGCGGCGAGGAGGAGGAGCTGGTGGTCGGGCTGTCGGCGCCGGTGGGGCCGATCGCGGCCGCGGCGGCGTACAAGCAGGCCGAGCAGGCGTTGTCGGTGGCGCGGCGGCGGGGGCGGGTGTTCGTCGGGCACGAGCAGTTGGCGGCCGGATCCGTGCTGCCGTTGCTGGCCGACGACGCGGTGAAGGCGTTCGCGGACGGCTTGCTGCGGGCGTTGTACGAGCATGACGCGACCGGGCGGGGGGATCTGGTGGCCTCCTTGCGGGCGTGGCTGTCGCGGCACGGGCAGTGGGATGCGGCGGCTGCGGATCTGGGGGTTCACCGGCATACGTTGCGGTATCGGATGCGGCGGGTGGAGGAGATTCTTGGGCGGTCGCTGGACGATCCGGATGTGCGGATGGAGTTGTGGCTGGCCCTGAAGGCGACGTCGGCGGAGTAGCCACCGCCGGGGTTTCTTCGCCCCCGCCGCCCCTTCCCATTCCCGTCCCCTGGGGGCTGCGCCCCCGGACCCCCGCTTTCGGCCTGAACGGCCTCGTCCTCAAACGCCGGACGGGCTGAAAAGATCAAAAAGAAATCCCGGCCGCGCCCACCCACCACGCCAAACCGTCGCACACCCCGCCCCGACCACTACACCCCGGCCAACCACACCCCCACCCCCACCGCCCTACCGTGGACCCAACCACCTGCACACCCCCAACGCGGAAGGGCCGGGACCCGCATGACTTCCACCACCGCCTTCTGGCTCGCCGGCCGCCAGGCCACGGGCGAGGACACCTTCGACGTCACCTCCCCGTGGGACGGCCACCTCGTCGGCAAGGTGAGCGTGCCGAGCGACGCCCAGGTCGAGGAGGCCGTCGCCGCCGCACACGCCGTCATCGAGGACTTCGCGGCAACCCCCGCCCACGTCCGCGCCGCCGCCCTCGACCACGTGAGCCGCAGGCTCGTCGAGCGCACCGAGGAGATCGCCCAGCTGATCTCCGCCGAGAACGGCAAGCCGGTCAAGTGGGCCCGCGGCGAGGTCGGCCGCGCAGTCTCCGTCTTCCGGTTCGCGGCGGAAGAGGCCCGCCGGTTCAACGGCGGCGAGGCCCAGCGCCTCGACACCGACGCCGGCGGTCAGGGCCGTCTCGCCCTCACCCGCCGCTTCCCCAAGGGCGTCGTCCTCGGCATCGCGCCCTTCAACTTCCCGCTCAACCTGTGCGCCCACAAGATCGCCCCGGCGATCGCGGCCGGCGTGCCGATCATCCTGAAGCCGGCGCCCGCCACCCCGCTGTCCGGCCTGATCATCGGCGACCTGCTCGCCGAGACGGACCTCCCGGCCGGCTCCTGGAGCATCCTCCCGGTCGCCAACGACAAGATGCCCGCCCTCGTCCAGGACGAGCGTCTGCCGGTCATCTCCTTCACCGGTTCCGAGAAGGTCGGCTACGCGATCATGGACTCGGTGCCGCGCAAGCACTGCACCCTGGAGCTGGGCGGCAACGGCGCCGCGGTCGTCCTCGGCGACTACGCCTCCGACGCCGACCTCGACTGGGCCGCGACCCGGATCGCCACCTTCTCCAACTACCAGGGCGGCCAGTCCTGCATCTCCGTGCAGCGGGTCATCGCCGACGCGTCGGTGTACGACCGGCTGCTGCCGCGGATCGTCGCCGCCGTCGAGGCCCAGGTGACGGGTGACCCCTCCGACGACAAGACCGATGTCGGGCCGCTCGTCAGCGAGGACGCCGCCAAGCGCGTCGAGTCGTGGGTGAAGGAGGCCGTCGAGGCCGGGGCGACCCTGCTCACGGGGGGCGACCGCGACGGCGCCTCCTACGCGCCGACCGTCCTCACCGACGTACCGGCCGACACGACGATCTCCTGCGAGGAGGTCTTCGGGCCCGTCCTCACCGTGCAGAAGGTGGACGGCGAGGCCGAGGCGTTCGCCGCCGTCAACTCCTCCAAGTACGGCCTCCAGGCGGGCGTGTTCACCCACGACCTCCAGGTCGCCTTCCGGGCCCATCGCGCGCTGGAGGTGGGTGGCGTGGTCATCGGTGACGTCCCCTCCTACCGCGCCGACCAGATGCCGTACGGCGGGGCCAAGCAGTCCGGTGTGGGCCGCGAGGGCGTGAAGTTCGCGATGGACGACTACACGTACGAGCGCGTGCTGGTCCTGACCGGGCTGGCGCTGTAGCGCACCGGGCTCCCGTGACCCCTTCTGGCTAATGGGAACCATTTTCATGTAAGCTGGTCGAAGAGGCCCGGCACCGCTGCCTTCCGGTGCCGGGCCCCTTCACTGTGCCGGCCTCCTCCGGACCCTCAACCGGAGAAGCCGACGTGCGCGAGCCGCAGCGGGCCGCGCAGTTCGAGGTGCACGTCGTGCACGCCGTCGGCGACGATGTCGGCCGCGAGGGTGGTGTAGTCGTACGGGGAGGGCGTGGCGTCCTTCAGTTCCAGTACGGCCAGCACCGCGCCCCCGTCCAGGGAGAGTTCGACCGTGCCCCCGCCAGCCACCGTGACCCGCACTTCCGTGACGCCGTCCCCCAAGTCGCAGTCGCGGTAGACCAGTTCGGCCCTCCGGCCCGGCTCCGGGGTCACTGCGTCGCCCGCCGTCCTCGTCCGGTCGACGATCGCGGCACCGCTCTGCTCGTCGAAGTCGGCCGCGTCCAGGCCCCGCCCGAGCACCGCACGCGCCGCGTGCGGCTCGCCGTCGAGCAGGACCGTCGTCCGCAGCCGCACGTCCTCGCTGGAGGCGCCGACGAGGATGTCGTACGGGCCCCCCTCCAGCCGCGGGCCGCCCCGCGCCACGTCCCAGAACTCGAAGGCGGACAGGGGGACTTCGAAGGACAGGGTCCGCCGCTCGCCGGGGGCGAGTGTGACGCGGCTGTGCGCCAGGAGTTCGCGGCGGGGGCGCGGGACCGTCGGCTCCACGGCACGGGTGTAGAGCTGGGCGACCTCGTCCGCCGTGATGTCCGCGGTGTTCGTGACGGTGAAGGAGACGTGCAGTGTGTCGCCCTCCACCCGCGTCGCCAGGTCGCCGTAGGAGAAGGCCGCGTACGACAGGCCGTGTCCGAACGGGAACAGGGGTGTGCCCTCGAAGTAGAGGTAGGTCTGGCGGCCGCCGATCACGTCGTAGTCGAGGAGGCCGGGCAGGTCGCCGTCGCTCTCGTACCAGGTCTGGGGGAGACGGCCGGCGGGGGAGACCTCGCCGGACAGGATCCTCGCCAGGGCGGCGCCGGCCGCCTGACCGCCGTGCGAGGTCCACAGGACCGCCGGGAGGTCGGAGGTCCGCACCGCGTACGGGTAGGCCGAGACCAGGGCCAGGACCGTCCGGGGGTTCGCGGCGCGGGCCGCGCGCAGCAGGCGTTCCTGGTGGTCGGGGAGGAGCAGGGTCGTACGGTCCTCGGTCTCCCGGCCGTTGATGTGCGGGTCGTTGCCCGCCACCACCACGACCACGTCCGCCCGCTCGGCGACCCGGTGCACCGCCTCCTCACCGCGCTCGGCGATGATCAGCTGGAGGATTTCCGGATTCCCGTCGGCAACCTTTACTCCGTCGGCGGTGACAGAGACATGACGGCCCGTACCGATGTGCCTGAGGAGGTGCCCGTGCTCGTGGGGTTCCAGGCGGAACGTCTCCTGGACGATCCAGCCTCCGGGCTGGTCGGCGGAGGCGCGGACGTACCCGTCGTCGGCGACCGAGAGATAACGGCCGTCGGGGGCGCGGAGCGTGAGGACGCCGCCGCCCCAGTCGATCAGCGCCAGCTCGGTGCCCGCCGGGTCGGTGGTCAGGGGCGGGAGGTCGGTGCGGCCGGTGAGCAGCGCCGGGTCCAGCGCGCCCTCGGCGCCGCGCACCTGGTCGTCGGCGTCCACGGCGGGAACGTGCAGGAAGTCGCCGGACGACGTCTTGAGGCGGATGCGGTCCACGCCCTCCGCGAACTCCACGCGCTCGGCGCCGAACTGCTCGTACAGGCCCTCCAGAGGAGTCGAGCGGTGGATCAGTGTGCCGCTGTACCAGTCGAGTTTGCACTCGTCGGCCAGGAGACCGACCACGGCGACACGGGTGCCGGGGGCGAGGGGCAGCACGCCGTCGTTCTTCAGGAGCACGACCGACTGCTCGGCGGCCTCCTGCGCGAGGGCGCGGTGGGCCGGGGTGTCGAAGTCCTGGGTCCCGGCGTAGGGGTCGAGGCGCGGGTCGAACTCGCCGAGGCGGAAGCGGACGGAGAGCTGGCGCCGGACGGCCGTCTCGATGTCGGCCTCGCTCAACAGCCCCTGTTCGTACGCCTTCCTGACCCGCCCGACGATCTTGGAACTGTCGGTGCCGTGGTCGGTGAAGCTGTCCACCCCGGCGATCAGTGCGGCCGCCGTCGCCTCCTCGTGCGTGTCGAAGTAGTGCTCGAGGTCGACCAGGTTGGAGGGCGCCGCCGCGTCGGAGCAGACCAGCAGCTCCTCGTCCGTCCAGGCGCGCAACTGCTCGCGCAGGTAAGGGGAGACGTGGTTGGGGCGGCCGTTGACCAGGTTGTACGCCGGCATCACCCCGGCGACCGCGCCCGCCTCGACGGTCTCGCGGAAGGCGCGCAGGTCGTACTCGTGCAGCACGCGCGGCCGGACCGAGGACGACGAGGTCGCCCTGTCCGTCTCGTTGTTGTGGGCCAGCCAGTGCTTGAGCACGGGGGCCGTGCGCCAGTACGCCGGGTGGTCGCCGCGCAGGCCGCGGGTGTAGGCGGTGGCGATGGCGGAGGTGAGCTTCGGGTCCTCGGAGTAGCCCTCCTCGTTGCGGCCCCACAGGGGGTGGCGCAGGAGGTTCACCGTCGGGGACCAGACGTTGAGGCCGACGCGGTCGTCCTTGGCGCTCATGGCGCGGGTCTCCCGGGAGACCGCCTCGCCGACGCGTCGTACGAGATCGGTGTTCCAGGTGGCGCCGAGGCCGACCGCCTGCGGGAACACCGTGGCCGGGCCCATCCAGGCCACGCCGTGCAGGGCCTCCTGGCCGGTGCGCCAGGCGCCGATGCCGAGGCGGTCCACGGCGGGTGTGTACTGGTGCAGAAAGGAGATCTTCTCGTCGAGGGTCAGGCGCTCCAGCAGGTCGTCGATGCGCTTCGCGAACGGCAGGTGCGGATCGCGGAACGGTGGCGTGGGCGGCGTCTGTTCGGTCACGTGGGGATTCCCTTGCGATGGAGCGACGGAGCGCTTTCGAAGCGCTTCGATGCTCATTCGACATATGGGCGGGTGTCAAGAGACGGACACGGTTACTTCATGCGGCGCATGAGAAGAGGTTGTCCGTGCAGGCCCGCAGGAATCTTGGAATCGACCCTTGTGCACCCCCAGGCGTTCACTTAACCTCACAGCAACATCGAAGCGCTTCGACTACGGGTTTCGCCCGCGGCCGTCGAAAGACCGCTTCAGCTCAGCCAGTTCCACTCGAGACACCGCAGCCGACGGCCCACCGCCGGGTGTCCTGGTGCGCCATGAAGGGTTGACGCAATGACGCCGAACGCCGCTTCCGCCTCGTCCGGGCCCAGCCGGAGAAGTTTCCTCGCATCGACTGCCGTCGCCACGGCCGCTGTTGCGGGCGGGATGCCGTTGCTTGCCGCCTGCGGGGGATCGGAGAGCGGGTCGGGCGGGGGCACCACGTCGGGCAAGAACGCGAAGAAGATCCTCCCGGCCTATGTGGCCAGCAACGTGGTGACGCCGGACATCCCGGCCAAGAACGGCTCCGCCATGGGCTTCACCGGCAAGCTCGACGTCGCCACCCTGAAGTCCTCGGTGCCCAAGAAGCTCGGCAAGGGCGGCAAGGTCACCATCATGTCGCCGTTCTGGGGCTCACCGCCGAAGCAGAGCTGCGCCTACTACACCGCGGCCAACGCCATGATCGGCGTCGACGTCCAGTGGCAGAACCAGGACGGCAACACCTACGACCAGAAGCTCGGCGCGGTCCTCGCCTCCAGTGACATCCCGGATGTGGTGGTGATCCCGGGCTGGAACATGACCGGCCGGATACCCAGCGCCATCGCGGGCAAGTTCGCCGATCTCGGCCCCTACCTGTCGGGGGACAAGGCCAAGGAGTACCCGAACCTCGCGGCGATCCCCAGCGACGCCTGGCAGCGGTCCATCTTCGGCGGCGCGCTGAGGGGCCTGCCGCAGCCCACCGAGAGCGCCGCGAACATCGTGCCTCTTTACCGCCGGGACATCTTCGACAAGGAGGGCTACGAGGTCCCGAAGTCCGCCGACGACTTCATGGCCCTGTGCAAGGAGATCACCAACCCCAGGGCCAAGCGGTGGGCCTGCGGTGACATGAAGTGGACCGCGTTCAACAATTTCGGTGTGTTCAGCGGCGCGGAGAAGCCGCTCGGCTGGAACCTGGTCGACGGCAAGCTGGTCTACCGCATCGAGACCCCGGAGTACCTGGAAGCGCTGGAGTTTGCGCGCAAGCTCATGGCCGCCGGCTACGTCCACCCCCAGTTCAAGCTGGGCAAGAGCCAGATCGGCGACCCGGCCCCCCTGTTCGCCAAGGGTGAGTTCCTGATCTGGAACAACAACCTCGTCAACTGGTACGGGCAGCAGGCATCCCAGGCCGCCCAGAACCCCGACTTCAAGGTCTGGGGCATGGACATCTGGAACCACGACGGCGGTAACCCGACGCTGTGGGCCGCGAACCCGGCCGGCATCTTCGCCTTCGTCAACAAGAAGGCCTCCGAGTCCGTCATCCGCGACGTACTGGCCGTCGCCAACGTCACCGCGGCGCCGTACGGCACCAAGGAGTGGATGATGACCAACTACGGCGTCGAGGGCACGCACTACACCATCAAAAACGGTGTGCCCGTCAAGAACGACACGGGCAACAACGAGGTCGTCAACGCCTACGTCATGGTCGCGAGCCCCGCCCCGACCATCGCCCACCCCGACTTCCCGGACGTCACCAGGGCCATGGTCGAGTGGGAGCAGCGGATGGGCGCCTTCACCAGGAAGTCGTCCTTCTGGGGCCTGCAGGTCGCCGAGCCCAACCGCTACACGAACCTTTCGGACAACTTCGAGCAGTTGGAGGACGACATCGTCCGCGGCCACAAGAAGATCAGCGACATGCAGCAGGCCGTCTCCGACTGGAAGAAGCGGGGCGGTGACAAGCTGCGCGACTGGTACAAGAAGCTTCTCGACGAGAACGGCTCGGCGGCGAGCTGATCAGGCTCTGAGGCAAGGAGAACAGCTGTGTCCCACAGCACGGTGCCTCGGACCAGCGCCGAGGCCGGCACGACGGTGGAGAGCCCGGTGGCGTCCGACGACGTCACCGGCGCCCGGGAGGCCCGACGCGGTCCGGGCAAGCTGGGCTTCCGGCTCAGGTTCAGACGAGACCGCACCCTGCTCCTCATGACGTTGCCGGCCATCGTGCTGGTCCTGGTCTTCAACTACCTGCCGATCCTGGGCAATGTGGTCGCCTTCCAGGACTACGACCCCTACGTCAGCGACAACGGCATCGTCGCCATGCTGCACAGCCCCTTCGTGGGCCTGGCGAACTTCCAGGAGATCTTCGGGGACTCCGCCTTCTGGAACGCCGTCCAGAACACGTTCGTGCTGTTCTTCGTCCAGCTGCTGCTGTTCTTCCCGATCCCGATCCTGCTCGCGCTGCTCATCAACAGCGTGGTCCGGCCCCGGGTGCGGGCGGTCGCACAGGCCGTGCTCTACCTGCCGCACTTCTTCTCCTGGGTGCTGGTCATCGCCGTCTTCCAGCAGATGTTCGGCGGCGCGGGCATGCTCGCCCAACTGCTGCGCCAGCACGGGTACAACGGCATCGACATCATGACCGACCCCCACACCTTCCCCTTGCTGGTCACCGCGCAGAGCGTGTGGAAGGACGCCGGGTGGGGGATCATCGTCTTCCTCGCCGCGCTGGCCTCGGTCTCCCAGGACCTCTACGAAGCGGCCGCGATGGACGGCGCCGGCCGCTGGCGCCGCATGTGGCACGTCACGCTGCCCGCCCTGCGCCCGGTGGTGGCCCTGCTCCTCGTGCTGCGCGTCGGTGACGCCCTCACCGTCGGGTTCGAACAGATCCTGCTGCAACGTGACGCCGTGGGGCCGGACGCCGGAGAGGTCCTCGACACCTTCGTGTGGTGGAACGGCGTGCACAACCAGGACTTCGGCTACGCGGCCGCCGCCGGTCTGATCAAGGGCGTGGTCAGCATCGGCCTCGTCCTCGCCGCGAACAAGGTGGCCCATCTCTTGGGCGAGCAGGGGGTTTACAAGAAGTGACCACCGTCGTCGACAAACCCGCGAGCAAGCCGTTCCGGTGGGCCGCCCCCGAGCGCCCGGCGTGGGAGGAGGAGCCCTCGAAGGCCGGCCTCGCCAGCAAGGGTCTGGTCCTGACCTTCGCCTGCCTGGCGGTCCTCTTCCCACTGTGGATCGTGATCGTCACCAGTCTCTCCTCCCGCAAGGCGATCGACGAGGCGGGCGGGCTGGTGATCGTGCCCAAGGACCTCACCTTCATCGCCTACAAGGAGTTGCTCAGCGGCGGCCAGGTCACCCGGGCCACGGTCATCAGCATCCTCATCACCCTGGTCGGCACACTGTTCTCGATGACGGTGTCCGTCCTGTGCGCCTACGGTCTGTCCCGCAGCGGATCGCTCGCGCACCGCTGGATCCTGATGACGCTGCTGGCGACCATGTTCTTCAGCGCCGGCCTCATCCCGACGTATCTGCTCGTGCAGTCGCTCGGGCTGACGGACACGTATCTCGCGCTGATCCTTCCCAGCGCGATCAGCGTCTTCAACATCCTCGTGCTGCGCGGGTTCTTCACGGAGATCTCGCCGGAACTCATCGACAGCGCGCGCATCGACGGGGCCGGGGACTTCCGGATCCTGTGGACGATCGTCATGCCGCTGTCGCGGGCCGTCCTCGCGGTGATCACGCTGTTCTACGCCGTCGGGTACTGGAGCGCCTGGTTCAACGCGTCGCTCTATCTGAACGACCAGGACAAGATGCCGTTGCAGAACGTCATGATCCAGCTCGTGCAGAGGCAGCAGCAGCCGGTGGGGCTGGGACAGGCCATCAGGACCGGGCAGTTGTCGGGGCTGGCCATTCAGATGGCGGTCATGGTGATGGCCCTGCTGCCGGTCGCCGTGCTGTCGCCGTTCGTGCAGCGGCATTTCAAGAAGGGCATGCTGACCGGCGCGATCAAGGGGTGACCGGGGGCCCACCGAGTGGGCTCTGTTCCGCTGTGTGGCGGGTGCGGGCCTCGTGTGGCTGGTCGCGTCGACGCGGCGGAGCCGCACATCGATACAGCCCCGTACCCCTCAAAAACAAGGCGTCTCCAGAACGAGGTGTGTCATGTTCGCGTCCCGTCGGGCCGTTCTTGGCGGTGTTGCAGCTGCTGCCGCGGTCTCCGCCGTACCGTTTCTTCCAGGGCCCGCGCAAGCCGCGGAGCGCGAAGCCGCCGCCCCCGCCTACCGCTGGCGCAACGCCGTCATCGGCGGTACCGGGTTCGTCACCGGCATTCTCTTCCACCCCTCCGTCCGGGGTCTCGCCTACTCCCGAACCGACATCGGTGGTGCTTACCGGTGGGACGACCGTGCTGCCCGCTGGACGCCTCTGATCGATCATCTCGGGTGGGACGACTGGAACCTGCTCGGCGTCGAGGCGATCGCCCTCGATCCCGCCCACCCGGGCCGCGTCTACCTCGCCGTCGGCACCTACACACAGCCCTGGGCCGGTAACGGGGCCGTACTGCGGTCCGACGACCGCGGGGCGACCTGGACGCGTGCGGATCTGGGGGTGAAGCTGGGCGGCAACGAGGACGGCCGGGGGGCCGGGGAGCGGCTGCTCGTCGATCCCCGGGACAGCGGCACCCTGTGGCTCGGCACCAGACACGACGGGTTGCTCAAGTCCACGGACCGGGGCGCCACCTGGTCCGTCGCGAGCGGCTTCCCGGGCGTCCCGAGCAGCGGCGGCCAGGGTGTCACCTTGCTCGTCGCCGCCGGGCGGACCCTCTACGCCGGCTGGGGCGACTCCGACGGGACCACCGCCAACCTGTTCCGCACCTCGGACGGCACCACCTGGGAAGCCGTGCCCGCGCAGCCTTCCGGCACGAGCGCCAAGGTGCCGATCCGGGCCTCGTACGACTGCCACACCCGAGAGCTGTACGTCACCTACGCCGACGCGCCCGGGCCCAACGGGCAGACCGACGGCAGCGTGCACAAGCTGGCCACGGCCAGGGGCAGGTGGACCGACGTCACGCCAGTGAAGCCCGGCGGGACCGCGAGCGACGGCACCGCCGACACCTTCGGCTACGGCGGGGTGTCCGTCGACGCCCGCCGCCCCGGCACCGTCGTCGTCTCCACCAACGACCGCTGGACGGAGATCGACACCGTCTTCCGGTCCACGAACGGCGGCCGTACCTGGACCTCCCTGAAGGACTCCGCGGTCCTCGACATCTCCGAGACCCCGTTCCTCGCCTTCGGCGCCGACAAGCCCAAGTTCGGCTGGTGGATGCAGGCCCTGGCCCTGGACCCGTACGACTCCGAGCACATCGTCTACGGCACCGGCGCCACCATCTACGGCACCCGGGACCTCAGGCACTGGGCCCCGCAGATCCGCGGTCTGGAGGAGACCTCCGTACGGCAGCTGATCTCGCCTCCGACCGGTGAGGCACACCTGATCAGCGGCAACGGGGACGTCGGTGTGATGTACCACGAGCGGCTCACGGCGTCGCCCTCGCGCGGCATGGCGACCAACCCCGTCTTCTGGAACGCGACGGGAATCGCCCTGGCCGCCGCGAGGCCGTCGTACGTCGTCCGCTCGGGCTTCGGAAACACGATCAACGGGGCCTTCTCGAACGACGGCGGCAAGTCCTGGGCGCCCTTCGCGGCCCAGCCCGACGCGGCCAGGACCGCACCGGGCCCGATCGCCACCAACAGCGACGGCAGCGTGCTGCTGTGGGCCTTCGGGGACAGCAACGGCACCAAGAACCCCGCCCAGCGCTCCGCGGACAACGGAACGACCTGGTCGGAGGCCGCCGGCTTCCCCGCGGGCGCCACCCCGGTCGCAGACCCGGCCGACCCGTCGCGCTTCTACGCGTACGACACCGGCACGGGAACCCTGTTCGCCAGCACCGACGGCGGCCTCACCTTCACCGGCCGCGCGAGCGGACTGCCCTCCGGTGACGCCGAGTTCCGGCTGGCCGCGGCCCCGGCCCGGTCCGGCGACCTGTGGCTGAGCACCAAGGTCAACGGCCTGTACCGGTCCACCGACGGCGGCGCGACCTTCACCAAGCTCACCAGCTGCCGGGCCTCGTACACCCTCGCCTTCGGCAGGGCCGCCGACGGCGCCGACTACCCGGCGGTCTACCACGTCGGCGCCTCGGAGGCGATCACCGCCGTGTACCGCTCCGACGACGGCGCGAAGAGCTGGGTGCGCGTCAACGACGACCAGCACCAGTGGGGCTACATCGGCGCCGCCATCGCCGCCGACCCGCGGGTGTACGGCCGGGTCTACATCGCCACCAACGGGCGGGGCATCCAGTACGGAGAGCCCGTCTGATGCCCGACCTGAGCACGGCGACGAAAGGCCGCATCCTCTACGGCGGCGACTACAACCCCGAGCAGTGGCCGGAGGACACATGGCTGGAGGACGTCCGCCTGATGAAGGCCGCCGGCGTCAACTCCGTCACGCTCGGCGTCTTCTCCTGGTCGACCCTCGAACCCCGGCCCGGGGAGCGGAACTTCGGCTGGCTGGACCGGCTGATGGACCTCATGCACGCGAACGGCATCGGTGTGGTCCTCGCCACCCCGACCTCCTCACCACCGCCCTGGATGGGCCACCTGTACCCCGACACCCTCCCCGTCGACCAGGACGGCCGGACCGAGCACTGGGGCGGCCGCCAGCACTTCTCGCACTCCAGCGCCACCTACCGGCGGTTCGCCGCCGCCATCACCGAGGACCTGGCCGCCCGGTACGGCGGCCACCCTGCCCTCACCATGTGGCACATCAACAACGAGTACTGCACCTTCGACTGGAGCGAGCGGGCCGCCGACCGGTTCAGGATCTGGCTCCAGCGGCGATACGGCAGCCTCGACGCTCTCAACTCCGCCTGGGGCACCGCCTTCTGGAGCCAGGGCTACGGCGACTTCGCCGAGGTGCACACCCCTCGCCACGCCCACTACATGAAGAACCCCACCCAGGTCCTCGACTTCCGCCGCTTCACCTCCGACATGCTCCTGGAGTGCTACCTCGCGGAGCGGGACATCGTCCGCCGGGCCACCCCGCACCTCCCCGTGACCACCAACTTCATGCCGCTGTGGTTCGGGCAGGACGCCTGGCGCTGGGCCGAGGAGGAGGACGTCGTCTCCGTCGACATCTATCCCGACCCCCGTGATCCCCTTGGCGCCCAACAGGGCGCCCTCGTCCAGGACATGACCCGCTCGCAGGCGCGCGGGCCCTGGATGCTCATGGAGCAGGCCGCGGGACCGGTCAACTGGCGGGGCGTGAACCACCCCAAGCCCCGCGGTCTGAACCGGCTCTGGTCCCTCCAGGCCGTCGCGCGCGGCGCCGACGCCGTCTGCTACTTCCAGTGGCGCCAGTCTCGGCAGGGCGCGGAGAAGTTCCACGCCGGGATGGTCGACCACGCGGGGGAGGAGGGCCGCGTCCATCAGGAGATCAAGCAGCTCGGCGCCGAACTCCGCGTGCTGTCCGAAAAGGTGACGGGCAGTCACACCGACAACGACATCGCGATCCTGCACGACTGGCAGTCCTGGTGGGCCGGCGTCCAGGACGGCCGGCTCTCCAGCGAGGTCGACTACCCGGACGTGCTCAAGGCCTGGCACCGCGCCCTCTGGGAGGCCCACCTCACCACCGGCTTCGCCCACCCCGACCACGACCTCACCGCCTACAAGGTGGTCGTCGTCCCCCAGCTCTACGCCCTCACCGACGCGGCGATCGACAACCTCCTCGCCTACGTCCGCCAGGGCGGCACCCTCGTCTCCGGGTTCCTCACCGGCATTGCCGACGAGGACGACCGGGTACGCCCCGGCGGCATGGACGCCCGGCTGCGCGAGCTGTTCGGCATCCGCACCCTGCACGAGTGGTGGCCCCTCGACGCGGGCGAGCACGCCGAGTGCGAGGGCTCACCAGGCGGTTTCCGGGGCACGTTGTGGTCCGAGGAGATCGACAAGACCGAGGACGCCACCACGGAGGCCGCCTACAAGGGCGGCGAGCTCGGCGGACTCCCGGCCGTACTCCGCAGGGGCCGCGCCTGGTACCTCTCGACGCTCCCGGAACCGGACGCCCTGCGCGAGCTCCTGGCCCGTGTCGCCCACGACGCCGGAGTGCGGCCCGCCCTCGCCGGGCTGCCCGACCGGGTCGAGGCGGTCCGCCGCGGTGACCTGCTCTTCCTCCTCAACCACGGCCGCGAGTCGGTGACCGTCGAGGTGCCCGGCGCACACCGCGACCTGCTGACGGGCGAGGCCGGCACGGACCGGGTGACGCTGGGCCGCCATGGAGTGGTGGTACTCGAACGATGAACGACGGCCCCGTCCACGGCACCTGGGAGCCCGCACCGGCCACGCGCTGGGAGGACGGCTTCCTGAGCGGCAACGGCCGCCACGGCACCCTGCTGTTCGGCGACCCGCAGGACGAGCGGATCGTCGTCACCCACCACGCCCTGGTCCGCCCCAACGGCGCCGAAACCGCCCGTCCGCCCCGCCTCGCCGCCCGACTCCCCGCGCTCCAGGACCGGTTGCTCGCGGGAGAGCCCGACGCCGCCGAACGTTTCACGGACGGGCGCCCCTTGCAGTGGGTGCAGCCCTTCCACCCCGCCTTCGAGATCCGGCTGCGAGGGACGGCCCCCGCCGATGGCACCGCCCACCGCCGCTCCGTCGACTTCACCACCGGCGTCGTGCGGTCGGAGTCCGAGGACCGTCTCAGCCGCGTCTTCGTCTCCCGCGCCGACGACGTCATCGTCCACCAGGTCACCACCCCCGACCTGGACGTCTCCCTCGACCACCGACTCCCGGGAGCACCCCACCAGCTGGCCGTCGGCCACGGCGCCGTCCTCACCGCCGAGGGCGCCCTGCTCACTCTGCGGGCCCGCCACCCCGGCAGTGACCGCGCCTACACCGGAGTCACCCTTGTCGCGGTCACGGGCGGTCGTACGACCCTCACACCCCCCGGACTCCGCGTCACCGGTGCGGACTCCGTCCTGCTGCTGACCCGAGTGCTGCGGAACACCGGCGAGCCGGACGTCCTCGCCGAGGCCAGGTCCCTGGGAGAGCTGCTGCCCGACGACCACGGCGACCCGTACGCCCACCTCCTCGCCCGCCACACCGAGCTGCACGGCACCGCCTACCGGCGCGTGACCCTGGACCTCGGCGCGGACCGCGCCGAACGCGCCCTGCCCGGTTCGGAGTTGCTCCGCAGACCCGACAGCCCGGCTCTTTTGGAACGCCTCTTCGCCGCCGGCCGCTACCACCTGCTCTCCGCCAGCGGTCTCAACCCGCCCCGCCTGACCGGCCTGTGGACCGGCGACTGGGACACCGCCTGGTCGGGAGCGTTCACCAACGACGCCAACGTCAACCTCCAGACGGCCTCGGCGGCCTGCGCGGCCCTCCCCGAAGTCACCGAAGCCCTGGCCTCACTGATCCATCGTCAGATTCCGGACTGGCAGGACAACGCCCGGGAGATCTTCGGCGCCCGGGGTGCCGTGGCCCCGGCGCACTCCGACGGTGAGTCAGGGCTGACGTACCACTTCAGCCGTGAGTACCCGTTGCACCTGTGGACCGCGGGAGCCGACTGGCTGCTCAAGCCCCTCGTCGACCACGACGAGATCCGCGGCGAACGGGACCCGCGCACCGCGCACGCCCTCGCCGAGGTCGCCCGGTTCTACGAGGACTTCCTGCGGCGCACCGACGAGGACAGCCAACTCGTCGTCGTGCCCTCCTACTCACCGGAGAACCGCCCCGCGAACGCCGGTTGGGGCGCGATCAACGCGGCCATGGACCTCTCGGCCGCCCGGCACGCCCTGCGCACGGCCGCCGCGTACCACCCCGAGAAGGCGGCGGACTGGCACGCCCTCGCCGACCGGCTCCCGCCCCACCGGACCAACGCCGACGGCGCGCTCGCCGAATGGGCGTGGCCCGGCCTCGACGACACCTACGACCACCGCCACCTCAGCCACCTCTACGGCGTCTGGCCGCTCGACGAGATCACCCCCTACGACACCCCCGACCTCGCCAAAGCCGCCCACAGGGCCCTGGAACTCCGGGGCTCCGAGAACGACTCGGCCCACGGGCACCTCCACCACGCCCTCGTCGCCGCCCGCCTGCGCGACGGCGAACGGGTCGCGCACGCCCTCGGCCAGGTGCTCAAGAGCGACTTCTTCCACGACTCGCTGATGAGCGCGCACTACCCCGACCGGAACGTCTACAACGCGGACGCGGCCCACACCCTGCCCGCCGTCCTGATCGAGATGCTCGTGCAGTCCACACCGGATCGGCTGGTGCTGCTGCCGGCGCTCCCCACGGGCTGCACCGCGGGCGAACTCCGCGGCATCCGCACCCGGTTCGGGGCGGAGCTCGACCTCACCTGGAACCCCACCGAAGTGACCGCGGTGCTGCGCCCCACACGCACCCACCGGGTCGAACTGAGGACTTCCTCCGGCGCCGAACCGCTCGACCTCGTCGCCGGGGAAGACCACGTCCTGCATCTGGGGGCGTGGTAACCACCCCCGCACTTCCCCCCACCCATGGAAGGGACACCATGGCAAAGAGCACCCGGAGCAAGATCACCACAATGGTGCTGGCCCCGGCGATGGCCGTCGGCGCCGTCGTCGGTCTCGCCTCCGCCCCCGCCTCCGCCGCCGTCTGGAACTCCTGCGCCCAGTACGGCAGCACGAACCTGAACGGCTACACGCTCTACAACAACATCTGGGGCTCCGGCGCCGGCAGCCAGTGCATCTGGGCCAACTCCGGCACCAACTGGGGCGTCTGGGCCAACCACCCCAACACCGGCGGCATCAAGTCCTACCCGAACGCCGACAAGGTGATCAACAAGTCGATCACCTCGCTCGGTTCGCTCTCCAGCAGCTACAACGTCTCCGTCCCGTCGTCCGGCGCGTACGAGACGGCGTACGACATCTGGGACACCAACCACAAGTACGAGATCATGCTCTGGATGAACAAGACCGGCGCCGTCGGCCCGCTCGGCACCTCGCAGGGCAACGTCACGCTGGGCGGTCACTCCTGGACCGTCTACAAGGGCAACAACGGCTCCAACGACGTGTTCTCGTTCGTCCGCAGCTCCAACTCGACCTCCGGCACGGTCGACATTCTGCCGATCCTGAAGTGGATCAAGGACAGCAAGGGCTGGTTCGGCAACGTGACCATCGGGGACCTGCAGTTCGGCTTCGAGATCACGTCATCGTCCGGTGGCCTGAACTTCACCGTCAACAGCGAGAGCGTCAGCAGCAGTTGATGTTGATGCGGTCCGGGTGAGGTTTCATGGACCCATGCAGATCCTCACCCCCCTCCGCACCACGCTGGCGGCCGCTGCCGCAGTGCTCGCCATACCGGGCACCGCGGCAGCGGCACCCGCCTCTCCCTGGTCCTCCCCCTTGCACCCGGTGGCGTCCCTCGCCGCCGAACGCCTCGCCACCGCGGACCTGGTGGCCGCGGCCAAATGGGGCACCGACAGCCCTATCGACGACCCCGCCCGCGAGCAGGTGGTCCTCGACACCGTCGCCGCACAGGCGCAGCGGATCGGGGCCGACCCCGACGAGGTCCGCCGCATCTTCCGCGACCAGATCGAGGCCAACAAGGTCGTCCAGCGCGCCCTCTACGCCCGCTGGACCGCCCACCCCGAACAGGCCCCGACGACCAAGCCCGACCTGAACGTGGTCCGCCAGACCATCAACCGCATCAACACGGACCTGGTCCAGGCAGTCGCAGACACGACACCGGAGCGCACGGCCCTGACGTGCCGCCCCGAACTCACAGTGGCGGTGATCGAGGTCCACCACGAAAAACACCCGGACCTGCTCCACACCAAGGCCCTGGTCCGTTCCCTGGAGTCCGTCTGCAGGAGCTGAGCAGGCGGGGCAATCGGCCGTGCTGTTCCCCGCGCCCCTTCCAGGGGCGCGGGGCTGTATCGATTTGCGGCTCCGCCGCGTGGGCGCGACAAGCCACGACGAAGCAGCAGTCGACCATGGACCTGAAGCGGCAGTTCCTACGAAGCAATAGGCAACTGCGCCCCGTCCCGCAGGAACAACGGAATCCGCTCCAACGGTGCGTCAACAGTCACGGCCGCACCCCCCTCATAGGTCTCTCCCGTCCACGCATCCGTCCACGTGGCCCCCGCCGGAAGATGGACAGTCCGGGCGCTGGCGCCAGCCGTGAGCACCGGCGCAACCAACAGATCCCGCCCGAACAGATACGCGTCATCCACGGCCCAGGCCGTCTGATCCTCCGGGAACTCCAGGAACAGCGGCCGCATCACCGGCAGCCCCTCCTCATGCGCCTCCCGCATGACCTCCAGGACGTACGGCGTCAGCCGCTCCCGCAGCCGCAGGTACCGCTCCAGGATCGCCCCGGCCTCCTCGCCGTAGGACCACACCTCGTTCGGCCCGCCGGTCATCTCCGGCCCCAGCGGCATCCCCGGGTCACGGAACCCGTGCAGCCGCATCAGGGGAGACAGGGCCCCGAACTGGAACCACCGCACCATGACCTCGCGGTACGCCGGGTCGTCCGGGTCACCCCCGTGGAAGCCGCCGATGTCGGTGTTCCACCAGGGGATGCCCGAGAGGGCCGTGTTGAGGCCGGCCGCGATCTGGCGGCGCAGGGTCGGGAAGTCGGTGCCGATGTCGCCGGACCACAGGGCGGCGCCGTAGCGCTGACTGCCCGCCCAGGCCGAGCGGTTGAGGGTGACGACCTCCTCGCCCTCGGCGCGCAGACCCTCGTAGAAGGTGCGGGAGTTCTCGGCGGGGTAGCTGTTGCCCACCTCCAGGCCGGGGCCCGCCCAGTAGCGCAGGTTCTCCTGGAAGCCCGGCTTCAGCTCCGGCTCGCAGGCGTCCAGCCAGAAGGCCGTGATGCCGTACGGCTCCAGGTAGTTCTCCTTCACCCGCGACCACACGAACTCACGGGCCTCCGGGTTGGTGGCGTCGTAGAAGGCGACCTGAACGGTGGAGGCGACCTGTTTGTCGGGCCAGTCGGCGTGCGCCATCGGGCCGTACTGGGTGCCGATGAAGTAGCCGCGCTGCTCCATCACCGGGTGGTTCTCGCTCAGCGGCGACACGGACGGCCACACGCTCACCACCAGCTTGATGCCGAGCTCCGCCAGTTCGCGCACCATCGCCGCGGGGTCCGGCCACTCGGCGGGGTCGAACTTCCACTCGCCCAGGTGCGTCCAGTGGAAGAAGTCGCACACGATGGCCGAGATGGGCAGCCCCCGGCGCTTGTACTCCCTTGCCACCGCGAGCAGTTCGTCCTGGGTGCGGTAGCGCAGCTTGCACTGCCAGAAGCCGGCCGCCCACTGAGGCAGCATCGGTGTCCGGCCGGTGACCGCGCTGTAGCGGCGCTGGCCGTCGGCCGGGGTGCCCGCGGTGATCCAGTAGTCGATCTGGCGGGCGGAGTCGGCCACCCAGCGGGTGCCGTTGTGTGCCAGCTCCACGCGGCCGATCGCCGGGTTGTTCCACAGCAGGGTGTAGCCGCGGCTGGAGGAGAGCACCGGGATGCCGACCTCGGCGTTGCGCTGGACCAGGTCGAGGACCAGGCCCTTCTGGTCGAGGCGGCCGTGCTGGTGCTGGCCGAGGCCGTACAGCTTCTCGTCGTCGTAGGCGGCGAACCGCTGCTCCAGGCGGTGGTGGCCGTTGCCGACGGCGGTGTAGAGGCGGGAGCCCGGCCACCAGAAGTGGGCGCGTTCCTCGGCCAGCACCTCGCGGCCGTCGTCGGTGCGCAGGAAGCGGATCAGGCCCTCGGCGCTCACCTCCACGGTGAGGGCGCCGACGGTCAACTGCCCTTCCCCGTCACCGATCTTGACGCTGCTCTCGGTGGCCGGCGCCATGTCGAGCAGGGCGCCCGGCAGGCCCTCCAGGATCGGGCCGCCGAGCCTGGCCCGCACCCGGACCGCGTCCGGACCCCACGGCTCGATGCGGAGGGTCTCCTGACGGCCGCTCCACTCCAGCGCGCCGTCCCGCTCCCGGAAGGTGCCCACGGTGGGTGACGACTGGGCGAGACCGACCTGGGGCTGGGCCCCGGCCTGTGGCTGGTTTTCGGCAGACTGGTTCACGAAGGGTGCTCCCGAAAGACATGAGGGTGCCGCGGAGGGCACGCACGGAAGAGCGGGATCAGGAAGTACCGGAGGGTGCCGGGCCCGTGCTCGCCCGCACCGCCAACTCCGGTGCGATCAGCACGACTTCGTCCGCACCCCGGCCGTCGAGCTTGGCGACCAGACGCTCCACGGCGTGCCGGCCCATCTCCTGCGCCGGGATGGCGACGGACGTCAGCCGCACCGAGGCCTGCATGGCGACCTGGTCCGGGCAGACCGCGACCACCGACACGTCCTCGGGCACGGCACGGCCCTGCTGGCGGAGCAGGGCGAGCAGCGGCTCGACCGCCGACTCGTTCTGCACGACGAAGCCGGTGGTGCCGGGCCGCTCGTCGAGAATGCGGGCGAGGGTCACGGCCATGGCGTCGTACCCGCCCTCGCACGGCCGGTGCAGCAGCCGTACGCCCAGCTCCTGGGCGCGCGACCGCAGTCCGTCGAGGGTGCGCTCGGCGAAGCCCGTGTGCCGCTCGTAGACGGCGGGGGCCTCTCCTATGACAGCGATGTCGCGGTGGCCGAGCATCGCGAGGTGCTCCACGCACAGCGCGCCGGTCGCCTTGAAGTCGAGGTCGACACAGGTCAGTCCGGTCGTGTCGGCGGGGAGGCCGATGAGCACCGACGGCTGGTCGGTGCCGCGCAGCAACGGCAGCCGCTCGTCGTCGAGTTCGACGTCCATCAGGATCATCGCGTCGGCGAGCCCGCTGCCGGTGACCCGGCGCACCGCGTCGGGGCCCTCCTCGCCGGTCAGCAGCAGGACGTCGTACCCGTGCGTCCGGGCCGTGGTGGCGACCGCGATGGCGATCTCCATCATCACCGGTACGTACATGTCGGTGCGCAGCGGGACCATCAGCGCGATGATGTTCGACCTGCTGCTGGCCAGGGCCCGCGCGCCCGCGTTCGGGTGGTAGCCGAGTTCGCGGATGGACTGCTCGACCCGCTGCCGGGTGATCGTGGAGATGGACCGCTTGCCGCTGAGGACATAGCTCACCGTGCTCGCCGAGACTCCGGCGTGCTGGGCGACCTCGGCGAGGGTGACCATCCAGCTCTCCAAGCGTGTGAAGCGCTTCGACAGTGCGCATTGCGAACAGGGGCGGGTGGGGGTGGTTCGACACTAGCTCTAGCGAGGGTGGGGTGTCCATAGGATGTCGAAGCGCTTCGACAGCTTTCTTCTGCCGGAGGTCGTTTCCGGGAGCGCGGCGACCTGTCCGGCCGTCGGCGGCCACTGAGAGGTCGTACCCGAACCGTCCCTCGGAAGGGCCCCCCGATGCAACACCGCAGACCGCGCCCGTCCAAGAAGAGGAAGACCTTCCTGACCTCCGCGGTCGCCCTCGCGGCCGCCGCCGCGTCGCCGTCGCGCAGGCGGGCGAGACGGACAGGACGTTTCACCCAGGCACTCGTACGGCGCAAGCTCCTCGGCAACGACAAACACGTCTCCGGCATCGCGTCCGGCACCGAGGTCTTCAAGGGCACGGGCCGTCCGGTCACCAGGTCGAACTCCGTCGACATCGGCTGAATCGGCTGAACGGCTGCGCGAAGGGTGGTGACCTCGCCCCGAATCGGGTACATACGATCGGGTAGCACCCGTCGGTAACCAAACTGGACCAAGATCCCGATTCGCGGCGAGGTGGCCCTGATGTCCGCAGCACCCGCACCCTCTTCCCGACGCCCCACCGTCACCGAACGCGAGGCCCGCCAGGTGGCGGAGGCGGCCCGTGAACAGGACTGGCGCAAGCCGAGCTTCGCCAAGGAACTCTTCCTCGGCCGCTTCCGCCTCGACCTCATCCACCCGCACCCCACCCCGTCCACCGAGAACGTGCAGCGCGGCGAGCAGTTCCTCACCAAGCTCCGCGACTTCTGCGAGACGAAGGTCGACGGCGCGGTGATCGAGCGTGAGGCCCGGATCCCCGACGAGGTGATCAACGGGCTCAAGGAGCTCGGCGCCCTCGGCATGAAGATCGACACCAAGTACGGCGGCCTGGGCCTCACCCAGGTGTACTACAACAAGGCGCTCGCGCTGGCGGGCTCGGCCAGCCCGGCGATCGGCGTACTGCTGTCGGCGCACCAGTCGATCGGCGTACCCCAGCCGCTCAAGCTGTTCGGCACGCAGGAGCAGAAGGAGCAGTTCCTGCCCCGCTGCGCCCGCACCGACATCAGCGCCTTCCTGCTCACCGAGCCGGACGTCGGCTCCGACCCGGCCCGCCTCGCGACCAGCGCGGTGCCGGACGGGGACGACTACGTCCTCGACGGGGTGAAGCTGTGGACCACCAACGGCGTGGTCGCCGACCTCCTGGTGGTGATGGCCCGCGTCCCGAAGAGCGAGGGCCACAAGGGCGGTATCACCGCCTTCGTCGTGGAGACCAACTCGCCGGGCATCACCGTCGAGAACCGCAACGCCTTCATGGGCCTGCGCGGCATCGAGAACGGCGTCACCCGGTTCCACCAGGTCCGCGTCCCGGCGGCCAACCGGATCGGCCCGGAGGGCGCCGGCCTGAAGATCGCCCTGACCACGCTCAACACCGGACGCCTCTCCCTCCCCGCCTCCTGCGTCGCCGCCGGCAAGTGGTGCCTGAAGATCGCCCGGGAGTGGTCGGCGGCCCGCGAGCAGTGGGGCAAGCCGATCGCCCACCACGAGGCGGTCGGGGCGAAGATCTCCTTCATCGCGGCGACCACCTTCGCCCTGGAGGCCGTACTCGACCTCTCCTCGCAGATGGCCGACGAGGACCGCAACGACATCCGCATCGAGGGTGCCCTGGCCAAACTCTTCTCCTCGGAGATGGCCTGGCTCATCGCCGACGAACTCGTCCAGATCCGCGGCGGCCGCGGCTTCGAGACGGCGGCCTCCCTGGCCGCCCGCGGCGAGAAGGCGGTCCCGGCCGAACAGGTCCTGCGGGACCTGCGCATCAACCGCATCTTCGAGGGCTCGACCGAGATCATGCACCTGCTGATCGCGCGCGAGGCCGTCGACGCCCACCTGTCCGTGGCAGGCGACCTCATCGACCCCGAGAAGTCCCTCCAGGACAAGGCCAAGGCGGGCGCCAACGCGGGCGTCTTCTACGCCAAGTGGCTCCCCAAACTGGTCGCGGGACCGGGCCAACTCCCCGTCTCCTACGGCCAGTTCAAACACGGCGTCGACCTCTCCCCGCACCTGCGCTACGTCGAACGGCACGCCCGCAAACTGGCCCGCTCCACCTTCTACGCCATGTCCCGCTGGCAGGGAAAGATGGAGACCAAGCAGGGCTTCCTCGGCCGTATCGTCGACATCGGCGCGGAACTGTTCGCGATGAGCGCGGCCTGCGTACGGGCCGAACTCCTGCGCAGCCAGGGCGAGCACGGCCGCGAGGCCTACCAGCTCGCCGACGTCTTCTGCCGCCAGTCCCGCATCCGCGTCGAAGAACTCTTCGACCGCCTGTGGACCAACACCGACGCCGTCGACCGCAAGCTGGTCAAGGGCATCATGTCGGGCACCTACGAGTGGCTGGAGGACGGCATCGTCGACCCGTCGGGCGAGGGGCCGTGGATCGCCGCAGCGGACCCCGGAGCCTCGGCGAAGGAGAACCTGCACCGCCCCATCCGCTGACCGCACCCGGCCCCTGAAGGGATCCCTCCGGCGCGTGATCTTCACGCCGGTTTCACAAGGGGGGATCCCGCTTCAACCCGCGCAGAGAGCGACAAGCCACCCACCCGAGCGACGCACTGTCCTCCCGGCGCTCCGGCTCGGCAACAATGGAGGGATGAGCGACAGTCCAGCCCAACTCGCCGACCCTCATCTCGTCTACGACCCCGTGGCGGGAACCGGCCCGAAGGACGTGGTGATCCTCGGCTCCACCGGGTCGATCGGCACCCAGGCCATCGACCTCGTGCTGCGCAACCCCGACCGCTTCCGGGTCACCGGACTCTCCGCCAACGGCGGCCGGATCGCCCTCCTCGCCGAGCAGGCTCACCGGCTCCGGGTACGGACCGTCGCGGTCGCCCGTGAGGACGCCGTACCCGCACTGCGCGAGGCGCTCACCGAGCAGTACGGCGCCGGGGAGCCGCTCCCGGAGATCCTCGCCGGGCCCGAGGCGGCCACGCAGCTCGCCGGCACCGACTGCCACACCGTTCTCAACGGCATCACCGGCTCCATCGGCCTCGCCCCGACCCTCGCCGCCCTGGAGGCGGGCCGCACCCTCGCGCTCGCCAACAAGGAGTCGCTCATCGTCGGCGGCCCGCTGGTCAAGGCGCTCGCCAAGCCGGGGCAGATCATTCCGGTCGACTCCGAGCACGCGGCCCTCTTCCAGGCGCTGGCGGCCGGCACGCGCGCGGACGTACGCAAACTCGTCGTCACCGCGTCCGGCGGTCCCTTCCGCGGCCGTACCAAGGCCGAGCTGGCGAACGTCACAGTCCAGGACGCCCTCGCCCACCCCACCTGGGCCATGGGCCCGGTGATCACGATCAACTCGGCGACTCTGGTCAACAAGGGCCTTGAGGTCATCGAGGCACACTTGCTGTACGACATTCCCTTCGACCGCATTGAGGTCGTCGTGCATCCCCAGTCGTATGTCCACTCGATGATTGAGTTCACGGACGGATCGACGATCGCCCAGGCGACGCCCCCCGACATGCGCGGGCCCATCGCCATCGGCCTGGGCTGGCCCGAGCGCGTCCCGGACGCCGCGCCTGCCTTCGACTGGAGCACGGCGTCGACGTGGGAGTTCTTCCCGCTCGACAATGACGCGTTCCCGTCGGTGAACCTGGCCCGGCAGGTGGGCGCGCTCGCGGGCACCGCCCCGGCGGTGTTCAATGCGGCCAACGAGGAGTGCGTGGAGGCGTTCCGCAGTGGCGCACTGCCGTTCAACGGGATCATGGAGACCGTGACCAGGGTGGTCGAGGAACACGGCACCCCGCCCACGGGAACTTCACTCACCGTGCCGGACGTCCTCGAAGCGGAGACCTGGGCACGAGCCCGGGCCCGGGAACTGACGGCGCAGACGACTTCTGCCGCGGAGGCGCGTGCATGACATCCCTGATGATGATCCTCGGCATAGTGATCTTCGTGGTCGGTCTGCTGGTCTCGATCGCGTGGCACGAGCTGGGGCATCTGTCCACCGCCAAGCTCTTCGGCATCCGTGTGCCGCAGTACATGGTGGGCTTCGGCCCGACCCTGTGGTCGCGGAAGAAGGGCGAGACGGAGTACGGCTTCAAGGCCGTCCCCCTCGGCGGCTACATCCGCATGATCGGAATGTTCCCGCCCGGCGAGGACGGCCGGATCACCGCGCGCTCCACCTCGCCCTGGCGCGGCATGATCGAGGACGCCCGCTCGGCCGCCTTCGAGGAACTCCGTCCCGGGGACGAGAACCGCCTCTTCTACACCCGCGCCCCCTGGAAGCGGGTCATCGTGATGTTCGCGGGCCCCTTCATGAACCTGATCCTGGCCGTGGCGCTGTTCCTCACGGTCCTGATGGGCTTCGGCATCACCCAGCAGACCACCACCGTCAGCTCCGTCTCGCAGTGCGTCATCGCCCAGAGCGAGAACCGCGACAAGTGCACGAAGTCCGACGCCGCCTCCCCGGCCGCCGCGGCGGGCCTCAAGGCCGGCGACAAGATCGTGTCCTTCAACGGGGTGCGGACCGACGACTGGAACAAGCTCTCCGACCTCATCCGCGCCACCCCCGGCAAGGACGTGGCGATCGTCGTCGACCGCAAGGGCCAGGAGACGACCCTGCACGCGAAGATCGCCACCAACCAGGTCGCGAAGAAGGACTCCACCGGCCACGTCGTCCCGGGCAAGTACGTCACCGCCGGCTTCCTCGGCTTCAGTGCCGCCAACGGCGTCGTCCGCCAGGACTTCGGCGAGTCCGTGTCCTGGATGGGCGACCGGCTCGGCGAGGCCGTCGGCTCCATCGCCGACCTGCCCGGCAAGATCCCCGCCCTGTGGAACGCGGCCTTCGACGGCGCCCCCCGCCAGCCCGACTCCCCGATGGGCGTGGTCGGCGCGGCCCGCGTCGGCGGCGAGATCTTCACCCTGGACATCCCGCCGACCCAGCAGCTGGCCACGGCCCTGATGCTGATCGCCGGCTTCAACCTCTCCCTGTTCCTCTTCAACATGCTGCCGCTGCTCCCGCTCGACGGCGGGCACATCGCGGGCGCCCTGTGGGAGTCCCTGCGCCGCAACCTGGCGAGGGTGCTGCGACGGCCGGACCCGGGCCCGTTCGACGTGGCGAAGCTGATGCCGGTGGCGTACGTGGTGGCGGGCGTTTTTGTCTGCTTTACCCTTTTGGTCCTGGTGGCGGACGTCGTCAACCCCGTGAAAATCACCTAGCCAAAATCAACTGGTCACGTGGAGTTTGTGGCGGCCCGGCACGCTCTGTGCCAGGCCGCCTTCCATTGGGTGGGTTTACGTCGGTGATGTGCCCGGGCCTGCGCACGTGCCGTAATCTCGAAGCCTGGAGCCCGCTGTTCCGGGACCGGACCTTGATCCACGACTTGGGGTTGCACAGCAGATGACCGCGATTTCTCTCGGCATGCCGTCCGTTCCGACCAGGGTTGCCGAGCGTCGGCAGAGCAGGCAGATCCAGGTCGGATCCGTGGCGGTCGGCGGTGACGCGCCCGTGTCCGTGCAGTCGATGACCACGACCCGTACGTCCGACATCGGTGCGACCCTGCAGCAGATCGCGGAGCTGACCGCGTCCGGCTGTCAGATCGTGCGGGTGGCGTGTCCCACGCAGGACGACGCGGACGCGCTCGCCACGATCGCCCGCAAGTCGCAGATCCCGGTGATCGCGGACATCCATTTCCAGCCGAAGTACGTGTTCGCGGCCATCGAGGCGGGCTGCGCCGCGGTCCGCGTCAACCCGGGCAACATCAAGCAGTTCGACGACAAGGTCAAGGAGATCGCGCGGGCCGCCAAGGACCACGGCACCCCGATCCGTATCGGCGTCAACGCGGGTTCCCTCGACCGGCGTCTGCTCCAGAAGTACGGCAAGGCGACTCCGGAGGCTCTGGTCGAATCGGCCCTGTGGGAGGCGTCGCTCTTCGAGGAGCACGACTTCCGGGACATCAAGATCTCGGTCAAGCACAACGACCCGGTCGTGATGATCGAGGCGTACAAGCAGCTCGCCGCCCAGTGCGACTACCCCCTGCACCTCGGTGTGACGGAGGCCGGCCCCGCCTTCCAGGGCACGATCAAGTCGGCGGTCGCCTTCGGCGCGCTGCTCTCCCAGGGCATCGGCGACACGATCCGTGTCTCCCTCTCGGCCCCGCCGGTCGAGGAGGTCAAGGTCGGCAACCAGATCCTGGAGTCGCTGAACCTCAGGCAGCGCGGCCTGGAGATCGTCTCCTGCCCGTCCTGCGGGCGGGCCCAGGTCGACGTGTACAAGCTGGCCGAGGAGGTCACGGCGGGCCTGACCGGTATGGAGGTCCCGTTGCGGGTAGCCGTCATGGGCTGCGTCGTCAACGGCCCCGGTGAGGCCCGTGAGGCCGACCTCGGCGTCGCCTCCGGCAACGGCAAGGGCCAGATCTTCGTCAAGGGCGAGGTCATCAAGACGGTCCCCGAGTCGAAGATCGTGGAGACCCTCATCGAAGAGGCCATGAAGCTGGCCGAACAGATGGAAGCGGACGGCACCCCCTCGGGCGAGCCGTCGGTTTCGGTGGCGGGCTGAGGAAGCCTCGGCCTGAGGGGTGCTTTTGGCCTGAGGGGACCTTCGGTCCGGGGAAACGTCGGGCCGAGGTGGATCTCGGGATGGGGGAGTTCCGGGCTGGAAGAGGCTTCGGTCCGGGCCCTTCGGCCTCAGGGGGCCCGGCCTCCGGCGTGAGAGGGCTTCGGGCTGCGTGGGATCTTGCGCCGACGGGCTTCGGGCCGACGGGATTTCCGCGGGCGGGCCCTTCGTCTCGTCGGGGATCTCGCGCCGAAGAGGTCTCGGGCGAAGCGGGATCTCGTGCTGAGGGAGCTTGGGGCCGAAAGAGGCTACGGCCGACGGAAACCGCGGGCTGAGGGGCCTTCGGTGCGAGAGGGCTTCGGGCTGACTGGAACCTCGGACCGAGGGGAACGTCAGGCCGGCGGGACGTCCGGTGGACGGGACTTCGCGCCGAGGGCGCTCTTCGAGCGCCGGTCGGCATTCTTCAGCCCGTCCGGTGTTTGAAGGACGAGGCCGTCCAGGCCGACCGCGGCGGTCCGGGGGTGCGGCAGCCCCCAGTGACGGCACAGCGGCCAAGGGCCACCGGCCAACGGACAGTAGGCCAACCGGGGCGGCACCGCCCAGCTTCCGCAGGTACAGTGCGGAGATCAGCAGAACCTCAGGGTGAGGCCCCGCACGTGTTGACCCAGACCACCTCACGGGTGCTCGAACCGAGCGACCTGGACGCCGCGCTCGCCGTCCTCGACCGCGAGCCGGTCGCGAACGCCTTCGTGACGTCACGGGTGCAGGTCGCCGGCCTCGACCCGTGGCGGCTCGGCGGCGAGATGTGGGGCTTCTACGAGGAGGGCATGCTGACCTCCCTGTGCTACGCGGGCGCCAACCTGGTCCCGATCTGCGCCGGCCCGCGCGCCGTACGCGCCTTCGCCGACCGCGCGCGCAGGGCCGGCCGCCGCTGCTCGTCGATAGTCGGCCCCGTCGAGGCCACCACCCTGCTCTGGCGCCTGCTCGAACCCAGCTGGGGCCCCGCCCGCGAGGTCCGCGGCCACCAGCCGCTCATGGTCACCGACCGCATGCCCGACGGCATCGCCCCGGACCCGTACGTCCGTCGCATCCGCAAGGACGAGATGGAGACGATCATGCCGGCGTGCGTGGCCATGTTCACCGAGGAGGTCGGCGTCTCGCCGCTCGCGGGGGACGGCGGGTTGCTCTACCAGGCCCGGGTCGCCGAACTCGTCGGCTCCGGCCGCTCGTTCGCCCGCCTCGACGAGCACGGCAAGGTCGTCTTCAAGGCGGAGATCGGCGCGGCCACCCCCCATGCCTGCCAGATCCAGGGGGTGTGGGTGGCCCCCGAGTACCGGGGGAGAGGGGTCGCCGCCCCGGGCATGGCCGCAGTCCTGCGCTACGCGCTGGCGGACGTGGCCCCGATCGTCAGCCTCTACGTCAACGACTTCAACACCCCGGCGCGAAGGGCGTACCAGAGGGTGGGGTTCCAGGAGGTCGGCGCTTTCATGAGCGTTCTCTTCTAGCCGCACTTCGCGGCGCACTTCCGGACTGCCGGCCGCGGTTCACAGTGCTGTTCTGACCCTCGTACGAGACCTGTAGTCTCCCCGGCATGCTGCGCTTTCCCGGTCACGGACACCGCCATCCCGAAGACGTCGTGATCGGCCCGCTCGACCTGTCCGCCCGGGTCGACGAGGCGCTCGCCGTGCAGGCCGTGGCCTTCGGACTCGGCGCCGACGAGGTCGCCGTACGGCGGCAGATCGTCCTGCGGCACATGACGTACCCCGGAGCCCGCGCATTCGGCGCCACCGTGGAAGGCCGCCTCGTCGGCTTCGTCTACGGCATGCCGAACGACCGCACCCACTGGTGGTCCACCGTCGTCGAGCCGTACCTCCGCGCGCGGGGGCACGACGGCTGGCTCGACAACTCCTTCGTGATCACCGAGCTGCATGTCCACCCCCGCCACCAGAACCTCGGCATCGGCCGCTCCCTGATCACGACCATCACCGACGGCGCCGCCGAGCCCCGCTCGATCCTGTCGGCGATCGACGCGGACAGCCCGGCCCGCGGCCTCTACCACTCCCTCGGCTACGAGGACCTCGCCCGCCAGGTCCTGTTCCCGAGCGCCCCGAAGCCGTACGCCGTGATGGGCGCCCCCCTGCCCCTGCGGCGTCGTTAACGGATTTCCACCGGCACCGGCCCCCCGGCTAACCTCCTTGCCATCACCCTCACGCAGCAGGAGTACGAGAACCATGGCGAACGCACCGGTCCAGCGGATGTCCCAGTTGATGGCGAAGACGCTGCGTGACGACCCGGCGGACGCCGAGGTCCTCAGCCACAAGCTGCTCGTCCGCGCCGGCTATGTGCGCCGCACGGCGGCCGGCATCTGGTCGTGGCTGCCCCTCGGCAAGAAGGTCCTCGCCAACGTGGAGCGGATCGTCCGTGAGGAGATGGACGCGATCGGCGCCCAGGAGGTGCTGCTCCCCGCCCTGCTGCCGCGGGAGCCGTACGACGCGACCGGCCGCTGGGACGAGTACGGCGCCGAACTCTTCCGCCTCCAGGACCGCAAGGGCGGCGACTACCTCCTCGGCCCGACCCACGAGGAGATCTTCACCCTCCTGGTGAAGGACCAGGCGTCCTCCTACAAGGACCTGCCGGTGATCCTCTACCAGATCCAGCACAAGTACCGTGACGAGGCCCGTCCGCGGGCCGGCATCCTGCGCGGCCGCGAGTTCCTGATGAAGGACTCGTACTCCTTCGACACCGAGGACGAGGGCCTGGCCCAGTCCTACGCCCTGCACCGCCAGGCCTACCAGCGCGTCTTCGAGCGCCTCGGCCTCGACTACCGCATCTGCGCCGCGACCGCGGGTGCGATGGGCGGCTCCAAGTCGGAGGAGTTCCTCGCCCCGGCCGAGGCCGGCGAGGACACCTTCGCGGACTGTCCGAACTGCGACTTCGCGGCCAACACCGAGGCGATCACCTACGAGCTCAAGCCGGTGGACGCGGCAGGCGTGCCCGCGCTGGAGGAGATCCCGACCCCCGACACCCCGACCATCGAGACCCTCGCGGCCTTCCTGGAGGTCCCGGCCTCCGCCACCCTGAAGAACCTCCTCGTGAAGGTCGACGGCGAGATCGTCGCCGTCGGTGTCCCCGGTGACCGCGAGGTCGACATGGGCAAGGTCGAGGCGCACTTCGCGCCGGGGACCGTCGAGATGGTCACCGAGGCGGACTTCGCGGGCCGCCCCGACCTGGTCCGCGGCTACGTCGGCCCGCAGGGCCTGGGCGAGAAGGTCAAGTACATCGCCGACCCGCGCGTGGCCCCCGGCACGGCCTGGATCACCGGCGCCAACAAGGCGGGCACGCATGCCAGGAACGTCGTGGCGGGCCGTGACTTCGAGGTCGACCAGTACGTCGACGTCGTGGTCGTCCAGGAAGGCGACCCGTGCCCCAAGTGCGGCACCGGCCTCAAGCTGGACCGCGCCATCGAGATCGGCCACATCTTCCAGCTCGGCCGCAAGTACGCGGACGCGCTGAAGCTCGACGTCCTCGGCCAGAACGGCAAGCCGGTCCGCGTCACCATGGGCTCCTACGGCATCGGCGTCTCCCGCGCGGTCGCGGCCCTCGCCGAGCAGACCGCCGACGAGCAGGGCCTGTGCTGGCCCGCCGAGGTCGCCCCGGCCGATGTGCACGTCGTTGCCGCGGGCAAGGCCCTGCAGATCGAACTGGCCCTCGACGTCTCCGAGAAGCTGCGGGCGGCCGGCCTGCGCGTCCTGGTCGACGACCGGGCCGGAGTCTCCCCGGGCGTCAAGTTCACGGACGCCGAACTCATCGGCGTACCGAAGATCCTGGTGGCCGGCCGCCGCTCCGACGAAGGTGTCCTGGAGCTCAAGGACCGGAAGACCGGCGAGCGCGAGGAGCTCACGGTGGACGAGGCGATCGCCCGCCTGACCGCTTGAGGCAGCCCACAGACATCTCTCAGGCCGTTCCCCGACCGTAGTGCGTGCCAGCGTCACTATGGGAGGGGCACGGTCATGACCAGCAGGGAACGAGGTGCCGCCGCGCTCTCGGCCACAGCGGGAGTCCTCGCCCTCATCGGCACCATGTAGGCGGACGCCGACACCTCCGCGAGCAACGGCACGAGCGCCGGCGCCGGCAGCAGCGACAAACTGGTCTCCACCGCGCCCACCCCGCTGGACTCCTGCCGACTGCTCGTGGCCCGGCGCCTCGCCGAGGCCGACGCGGTCTGCAGCCGCTTCCGAGCCGACTCGGAACTGGCCGCGGGTCGACGGGACGGCGGGCCGCCGGGCCCGGGGCAGCCCCGTGCTCGCGGAGGCCCGACGGTCGGCTCGGCGATGGACGCGATCGGCTACGACCGCGGCTTCACCCTCGTCCGTGGGTCGCCGACATGGCCGCCGTGCTGCTGGCGGAGACGGCCGGCTGCGGAGTTCTGGTGAGCCTCTTCGGCGACACCGCCGTTGGCGGGCGGCCCCCCGGCGGGCGGCTGGCAGATCCGCGTCACGGACGTCACCGGCCCGGTCACGAGACGCCCGCGCAGGGCTCGTACGCCACCGTCGCCCCGGCGCAACGGCGGGTTCGCCACCTCGGGTACGGCCGCCCGCAAGGGGCGAGCGGAGCAGTGGCTGACGCGCGGTCAGGGCTGTCGGCGCGCTTGGTGAGCCAGGAGGGCGACCCGGCTTCCGGGGGTCCGCGACGGCCTTCATGGCCCTGCACATCGCACTCGCGGTGATCGACGGCCACGTCGACATCGGCATCCTCGACGCCGTGGTCCCGTTCGCCTCCGACCACCTGACGGCGAGGGGAGCGCGCTCTAGACATCCGCCCAGAAATCCATCGGCACGCGCCCGCTGATCCGCCCCCGCTCATCCAGCAGGCAGCCCCCCAGCTTCACCGCCCGCAAAGTAACCGCCCGATCCACAATCTCCAGCCGCGACAACTTCCCCACCATCTCCCCCTCCAACCCCACCGCCTCGCCGGGCGACCGCAACCACACCCCCACCAGGAGATTGGCGGTGCCGCTCACGGCGGCACACATCCGCACCTCGGGAAACCGTCCCAACCTCCGAGCCGCCCCCTCCAGTTGATCCGGCGGCACCCGCAACCACAACAGCATCGTCACCGGCGCGGGCGACCAGGACCGGGCGATCTCACAACGCAGACGTATGACCCCGCCCTCCAGAGCCGCACTCAGATGCCGCCGTACCGTGCTCGCGCCGACGCCGAGCCGCTCGGCCAATTCCGTGTGCGTGGCCCGGGCGTTCTCCCCGAGGGCCAGCAACAGGGCGCGGTCCAGTTCCCCGAACCGTGGCGCCATGCCCGGTGCGGGCCGCGCGGCGGTGAGCGTGTCGCGCTGGGTGCTGGAGATCGCCCGTACCTGCCAGCGGCTGCCCTCGGTGTACAGGTGGGGCGCCACCAGGGTCCGCGCAGCCAGCACACCCGGCAGCCCCGACAGCCGCTCCACGACATACCGAGAGACCGCCGCGAGATCGGCCGTCACCAGGTGCAGCATCAGGTCGCAGGGGCCGGCCACGTAGTCGACGGCCACCGCATGCGGGTCGGCAGCCGCCCTCCGCGCCACCCGCACGGCCTCGCCGGGCGCGCAGTCGACCTGGACGAAGGCGAACACCAGCTGCCCCCCGACGGCGTGGCCCGGATAGGCGGTCAGCCACGCCGCGCGCCGCTCGACCAGCCGGTCCCAGTGCCGGGCGACCGTCACCGGGCCGACGCCCAGCGCCCGCCCGATCAGTGACCAGGGGGCGCGGGGGCTGACCTGGAGGGCGTTGACCAGAGCGAGGTCGGTTTCCGTCAGCATGGCGGATCCTTCGGATTCGGGGCCCCTGAGCGGCGTATTCCGCCGATTTCCGCGCGACGCCACACCGCCCTCTCATCATTTCCGACCACGTGGGCAATACACGCGACAGGTGGTGCACGGGTGAAGGGAGAGGGATGAGTCTGCGAGACGACGCGCGTGAGCTCCAGGGTGAACTGGCCGTCCTGCGCCGGGCGTTGCACCGGGAGCCGGAGATCGGACTGCATCTGCCGCGCACCCAGGAGAAGGTGCTGGCCGCGCTGGACGGACTGCCGCTGGAGATCAGCACCGGCGGTTCGCTGTCCTCCGTGACGGCCGTCCTGCGCGGCGGCGGCGCGCCCGGCGGCCCCGTCGTACTGCTGCGGGGCGACATGGACGCGCTGCCCGTCACCGAGCGCACCGGCGCGGAGTTCGCCTCCCGGATCGCGGGCGCGATGCACGCCTGCGGTCACGACCTGCACACCGCGGGGCTGGTCGGCGCCGCCCGGCTGCTCGCGGACCGGCGCGAAGGCCTCCCCGGGGACGTGGTGTTCATGTTCCAGCCGGGGGAGGAGGGCTGGGACGGGGCCGGTCACATGGTCGAGGAGGGGGTGCTGGAGGCGGCGGGCCGCCCGGTCGACGCGGCGTACGGACTGCACGTCAGCTCGTCGTCGTATCCCACCGGTGTCTTCGCCTCCCGCCCCGGCCCGCTGATGGCCGCCTCGGCGGGGCTGCATGTGCGCGTGGTCGGCGCAGGCGGCCACGGCTCCCGCCCCCACGACTCCCTCGACCCGATCCAGGCGGCCTGCGAGATGGTCACCGCGCTGCAGACGATGGTGACCCGGCGCTTCGACGTCTTCGACCCGGTCGTGGTCACCGTCGGCACCTTCCACGCCGGCACCCGGCGCAACATCATCCCCGACGACGCGGCCTTCGAGGCGACCGTCCGCACCTTCTCGCCGGCCGCGGCCGAACGCATCGCGGAGGTCTCCGTACGCCTCTGCCAGGACATCGCCACCGCCCACGGCCTCACCGCCGAGGTCGACTTCGTCCCCGAATACCCGGTCACGGTCAACGACGGCGCCGAGCACGACTTCCTCGCCGACACCGTCCGCGAGGCCTTCGGGGAGGAGCGCTTCCAGGCGATGGCCGACCCGATCACCGGCTCGGAGGACTTCTCCCGGGTCCTGGACCGGGTCCCGGGTGCCTTCGTCTTCCTCGGCGCAGACGCCACCGGCGACCCGGAGACCGCCCCCACCAACCACTCCCCGCTCGCCGCCTTCGACGACGCGGTGCTGTCCGACGGAGCCGCCCTGCTCGCCGAACTCGCCGTGCGCCGGCTGGACCGTCTCGCCGAGGAGGCACCGTGCGCCCCTACCACCTGATCCCCGCCGTGCCCGCGCTGGGCCTGGTCCTCATGCCCTTCCTGCCGTTCGTCAACACCGACGGGCTGTGGTTCGGCCTGCCCCGGATGCTCGTCTGGGGTGCGGTCTGGTGCGTGATGTGCACCCCCGCGCTGCTCCTCACGGAGCGCCTCATGAACCGCGAGGAGGCCGAGAAGTGACGACGATCCTGGTCATGACCTTCACCGGCATCGCGCTGATCGGCGTCCTCGGCTTCGTAGGCCGCCGCAGGCCCGCCGCCGACCTCTCCGAATGGGCCGTCGGCGGACGCCGGTTCGGCGCGCTGAGCATGTGGTTCCTGCAGGCCGGCGAGGTGTTCACCACCTTCACCTTCCTCGGCATGGCCGGCCTCGCGTTCAGCGGCGGAGTCGCCGCCCTCTACGCCCTCCCGTACGTCCCCATCGGCTACATGGTGCTGTTCTTCCTCGCCAAGCGCCTGTGGTCACTGGGCAAGGAGCGCGGCTACCTCACCCAGGGCGACTACCTGGAGGACCGCTACGACAGCAAGCTGCTCGGCACGGTCGCGGCCGTACTCGGCGTCGTGTTCGTGCTGCCGTACCTCCAACTCCAGATCACCGGGCTGGGTTTGATCGTCCAGCTGGTCACCGGTGACTCGGCCTCCGGCACCCTCAGCATGATCATCGGCTGTGCCCTGGTCGTGGCCTTCGTGCTCTGGGCGGGCCTGCACGGCGTCGCGATGACGTCGTACTTCAAGGACATAGTCATGCTGGTCGTCCTGGCCGTGCTGCTGATCGCGATCCCCGCCCACTTCTCGGGCGGCGTCACCGCGATGTTCCACCGCATCGACGCACTGCACCCCGAAATGCTGACGATCCACGCCGGGCCGTCCGACCAGGTCTGGTTCACCACGAGCATGCTGGTCAGCATGGTCGGCGTCGGCCTGATGTGCCTGCCGCACGCCTGGCCGGCCGTGATGTCCGCCCGCGACCCCAAGGTGCTGCGCCGCAACTACACCTGGATGCCCCTGTACGAACTCTGCCTCCTGATGCCGATCATCGTCGGCTTCGCCGCCGTCCTCGTCCTCAAGCCGGGCACCCCGGCCAACGGCATCCTGCTGACGCTGAGCAAGCAGGTGCTGCCGACATGGGCGACCGGACTGGTCGTGGTCGCGGCCATCGCGACGGCGATGGTGCCCGCGGCGGGCATCCTGATCGGCATCTCGTCCCTGGTGGCCCGCAACATCGCCCGGGTGCGGGACGAGCGGAAGCAGTTCTGGATCAACCACGGCACGGTGGTGGCCGCCTGCGGTCTCTCCCTCCTCCTCGCCATCTACCGCCCCGACCTGCTGGCCAACCTCCTCCTGCTCACCTACAGCGGCACCGTCCAGCTGGCCCCCGCCATCGCCCTGGGCTTCCTGGCCCGCCGCCCGGTGGGCAAGGTGGCCGTCCTCGCCGGACTCTTCGTGGGCGAACTGGTCGTCGTCTGGCTGACGTTCTGGCAGAAGGGCCTGGCCGGGAACGTCAACGCCGGCCTGGTGGGCCTGGCCGCGAACATCGCCGTACTCGCCCTCGCGACAGCCGCCGAGCGCCTGACCACCCGCCCGTCCGCACAGGACACGTCAGAGCCGATGGAGGTGCGTGCATGAGCGGAGTACGGCGGTACTACGCCAGCCATCCGGCAAACTCCAGCAACAGCTCCGCATCCTTCCCCCGCCCCACCCGCAGCGCCCGAACTCCGGACTCCACGGCCCGGAACAACGCCCACCCCCGCAACCGCCCCTGGTCCACATCCAAGGACTCGGCAAGCCGTTTCACCCGCCGCCTGGTCGTCGCGGCCCCCGACGGCGAGGCGATCAGATCCTCGACCCGGTCCCGCACCAACCGCGCCAGATCGAAGGCACACTCACCCACCACCGGATCCGGCCCCACCGCCAACCACGGCATCCGCTCACCCGCCAGCACCTTGCTCTGCCGGAACGTCCCGTGCAGCAGCCGCTGTTCAGGCGGATCCGCCAGCAGCCCCTCGCGGGCCGCCAACGCGGTGTCGACCAGCACGGCCACCTCGGCGAAGCCCGACGCGGTCGCCCGCATGGCCTCGGCCTGCCGCCCGGTCCGCTCGGCCACGGTCTCGAAGACATGCTCACCCGGCGGCTCCACCCACAGCCGCCGCAACGTCCCCGCCGCCTCCAGCAGCGCCTTCGCCTCGGGCAACGACCGCACCGACACATCCGGATGCAGCCGCTCCAGCAGCAACACACCCTCCGTCATGAACGGTTCGACCACCTGTACGGTGCCCGCACCGCCCCAGTGCGCCAGCGCGGCCCGCTCGCTCTCCGGACGGGCCCGGGGCGGGGCCAGCTTCAGCACGGCGGGGGTCCCGTCGGGGCGCCGCACCAGCACGACCAGGCTGCTGCGCCCGCCGGGGACCTGTACCCGTTCCACGGTCAACTCGCGTAGTGCCACGGCCTGCCGGGCAGCCTCGGGCAGCTTCTCCAGCCAGTCGTCGCCGTCCGGTGCCGTCTCACCGAGCGCCCTGACCAGACGCTGCGGCGGTGCGAAAGCCATGCGCGAGTCGTTCCCTTCCAGTACGCGTTACGCCGTGGGTGCCGGCGAGGCCGGGGCGGTGGCCGCCCGCTCGGCGAGCCCAGGGAAGGCTACGCTCTCGCCGCTCCAGCGCACCGCCCGCACCGCCGCCTCCCGCAGCGCCCCGGCGGCAGCGCGGCGCCGCTCGCCCCCCGTCGCCCGCACCAGGTCGGAGTAGACCCCGGCCACCCGGTCCTCCAGCTCGGTGGCGAGCCGCACGGCCGCGGCCGAGTCCGGCACCGCGAACGGCAACGCGTACGCCGCCGCCGCGGCCACCGGCGCGCCTCCCAGGTCCCGTACCTCTCGGGTGAGCGCGTCACGCCGGGCCCGGTGCGCGTCGTACGCCGCCCGGGCCTCGGTCCGCCGTCCGGGGCGGATCCGCCCGCCGACGACCCCGTAGCCGTACACGGCCGCATGCTCGGCGGCCAGCGCCGCCTGCAGGGCCTTCAGTTCCTTCGCCCTGCTCACCTGGCACCCTCCGTCAGCAGATACGCGTGCGCCGCCCCGGCCGCCGCCACCGAGGCCAGCAGCCGCGCCAGCTCACCCGGCACGTCGAGGAGCGCCGTGATACGCCGGTCGGCCAGGGCCCGTTCGGCGGCGGCCAGTTCGACGAGGGCGTCCTTCTCGTTCGCGGGTACCGCGGCGGAGGGCGACGCCGACTCCGGCGCTGTGGGGGAGGCCTTCCCGACCGCCCCCCCGAACGCCTCCGCATGCCGCACGACTTCCGCCCGCAGTGGCCCCAGCTGCCCGGCCACGGCGGGATGCGCGGCGATCAGGGCGTCGTACCGCCCGACCAGCCCCACACTCTCCCTGGCCGCGAGCGTGCGCGCCTTCTCCACGACCGACGGACTGCCACCGGCACTCTCCTCGGACTCTTCACCGGAGCAGCCCACCAACAGGGCGGCCCCGGCAGCCGAAGCAAGCACGGATCTTCTGCGCGGCCCCGAGGGGACACGCACGGGTGAGGGGTACGACACGGCTGACGTCCTCGGGGGCTTCGTACGAACGCATGGGCGGGAAACCACCCCGCCGTGATCACGGTACCCGCGCGCACGCCCGCCGGTGTTCATCGGCACCGCACGTCCGTACGTGTACGGCAACACACCCTGCGACCGGATACCCTTTGACCAGACACGCGACCCATCCCACAACAGCACACGCGGCCGAGGAGTCACCCGGATGAGCACCACCCACAGCGAGAGGCTGCGAGAGCTCCTGGAACCGCTCGTCAGCTCCCAGGGCCTGGATCTCGAAGAGATCGCAGTGGACTCCGTCGGACGCAAGCGGGTGCTGCGCGTGGTCGTCGACTCCGACACCGGTGCCGATCTGGACCAGATCGCCGATGTGAGCCGCGCGCTCTCGGCGAAGCTCGACGAGACGGACGCGATGGGCGAGGGCGAGTACACCCTCGAGGTGGGAACCCCGGGCGCGGAGCGCCTCCTCAAGGAACACCGGCACTATGTGCGCGCCACCGGCCGGCTGGTGAAGTTCCAGCTGGCCGACGGTGACGAGCTGGTCGCCCGGATCCTGAAGGCCGACGACGAGGGCCTCGACCTCGAAGTGCCCGGAGTCAAGGGCCGCAGGCCCACCGCCCGCAGGCTCGCCTACCCGGACGTCGACAAGGCGCGCGTGCAGGTCGAGTTCAATCGCAAGGACAAGAACGAGAAGGAAGAGGAGGCGTAGCCGTGGACATCGACATGAGTGCCCTGCGGGGCTTGGTACGGGAGAAGGAGATCTCCTTCCCCCTGCTGGTCGAGGCGATCGAGTCGGCCCTCCTCATCGCCTACCACCGAACCGAGGGAAGCCGCCGCCACGCGCGCGTGGAGCTCAACCGGGAGACCGGCCACGTGACGGTGTGGGCGAAGGAGGACCCCGAGGACCTCGAGGAGGGCCAGGAGGCCCGCGAGTTCGACGACACCCCGTCCGGCTTCGGCCGTATCGCCGCCACCACCGCCAAGCAGGTCATCCTGCAGCGGCTGCGCGACGCCGAGGACGACGCGACGCTCGGCGAGTACGCGGGGCGTGAGGGCGACATCGTCACCGGTGTGGTCCAGCAGGGCCGCGACCCGAAGAACGTGCTCGTGGACATCGGCAAGCTGGAGGCCATCCTGCCGGTGCAGGAGCAGGTGCCGGGCGAGACGTACCCGCACGGCATGCGGCTGCGGTCGTACGTCGTACGAGTGGCGAAGGGCGTCCGTGGCCCGTCCGTGACCCTCTCGCGCACGCACCCGAACCTGGTGAAGAAGCTCTTCGCCCTGGAGGTGCCGGAGATCGCCGACGGGTCCGTGGAGATCGCCGCGATCGCCCGCGAGGCCGGCCACCGCACCAAGATCGCGGTCCGGTCCACCCGTTCGGGCCTGAACGCCAAGGGCGCCTGCATCGGCCCCATGGGCGGGCGGGTGCGCAACGTGATGGGTGAACTGAACGGCGAGAAGATCGACATCGTCGACTGGTCGGACGACCCGGCCGAGATGGTCGCGAACGCGCTGTCACCGGCCCGGGTCTCCAAGGTGGACGTCGTGGACCTCGCGGCACGCTCCGCGCGCGTGACGGTGCCGGACTACCAGCTGTCGCTGGCGATCGGCAAGGAAGGGCAGAACGCCCGCCTCGCGGCCCGGCTGACCGGCTGGCGGATCGACATCCGCCCGGACACCGAGCAGGCTGAGGACCAGCGAGAAGACCAGCGCGGAGACCAGCGCGGAGACCGGCGCGGGGAATAGATCCAAGCCGCGGATGGCTCAGATCACGACAGTTGTATGCGCGGAACTGTTCGATTCTTGCCCCAAAGGGGTGAGGTCGCCACGGGGAGGTAGACTTAAGGGTGTCTGGCCGGACGCGCGCCCGCGCATGCCCTGAGCGCACCTGTGTGGGGTGCAGGCAGCGAGCGGCCAAGAAGGACCTGCTGCGCATCGTGGCGGTCGAGGGCGAATGTGTCCCCGATCATCGCGGTACGCTGCCCGGCCGGGGTGCTTACCTGCACCCCGCCCTGGTCTGTCTCGACCTGGCGGTACGCCGCCGGGCGTTCACGCGGGCGTTGCGCGCCCCGGGAGCGCTCGACACAAAGGCGTTGCGCCTCTATGTCGAGCAGGCAACACCGTAAGACGCGTCGCACGGAACCCCCGTGCGGCCCTGGTACCCCGCGAGTTGGAAGTAGGTCGAGATTGCGATGAGCACTCGATGAGCACGCGATGAGTACGCCCATGAAGTAGCGACGGTCCGGACGCAACCCGGACCTAAAAGGAGCGAAGTGGCTAAGGTCCGGGTATACGAACTCGCCAAGGAGTTCGGGGTTGAGAGCAAGGTCGTCATGGCCAAGCTCCAAGAACTCGGTGAATTCGTCCGTTCGGCGTCTTCGACCATCGAAGCGCCCGTCGTCCGTAAACTGACGGACGCCCTCCAGCAGGGCAACGGAGGCGGCAAGTCCGCCCCCGCACGCAAGGCTGCCCCGGCTCGTCCGGCAGCCCCCTCTCCGGCGCAGGCAGCCCGTCCGGCCGCCCCGCGCCCGCCGGCCCCCAAGCCGGCCGCCGCCGAGAAGCCCGCGGCTCCCGCCGCGCCGGCCGCTCCCGGCCCCCGTCCCACTCCGGGCCCGAAGCCCGCGCCGCGGCCCGCCCCGGCGTCCCCGGCTCCGACCACGCCCGAGTTCACGGCACCTCCGGCGGCTCCTGCCGCTCCGGCTGCCTCGCAGGGCCAGAGCCACGGCTCCGGCCCGCGTCCGGGCGCGCCGCGGCCGGCAGGTCAGGCCCCGCGTCCGGGCGCCCGTCCCGAGCGTCCCGGCCAGGGCGGCCAGGGCCGTGGTGACCGCGGTGACCGTCCCGGCGGCGCCCCGCGCCAGGGTGGCGGTGCCCCGCGTCCCGGTGCGCGTCCGGCCGGTCCCCGTCCGGGCAACAACCCCTTCACCTCCGGTGGCTCCACCGGCATGGCGCGCCCGCAGGCGCCCCGTCCGGGCGGCGCGCCGCGTCCCGGTGGCCCGGGTGGCGCTCCCGGCGGCGCTCCGCGTCCGCAGGGTGCAGGCCAGGGCGGTCCGCGTCCCCAGGGGGCGGCGGGCGGTCCCCGTCCGCAGGCTCCGGGCGGGCGTCCGACCCCGGGCGGCATGCCCCGTCCGCAGGGCGGCGGCCCCCGTCCCGGCGGAGGCCCCGGCGGCCCGCGTCCCAACCCGGGCATGATGCCGCAGCGTCCTGCTGCCGGCCCGCGTCCCGGCGGCGGTGGCCCCGGCGGCCGCGGTCCCGGCGGCGGCGGTCGTCCCGGTGGCGGTGGCGGCGGTCGTCCGGGCGGCGGCGGCTTCGCCGGTCGTCCCGGTGGCGGCGGCGGTGGCGGCTTCGCCGGTCGTCCCGGCGGTCCCGGTGGCGGTGGCGGCGGTTTCGCCGGTCGTCCCGGTGGTCCCGGTGCCGGCGCGGGCGGCGGCGGTCGTCCCGGCTTCGGCGGTCGTCCCGGTGGTCCGGGTGGTCGTGGTGGCACGCAGGGCGCCTTCGGCCGTCCCGGCGGTCCCGCGCGTCGCGGTCGCAAGTCGAAGCGGCAGAGGCGCCAGGAGTACGAGGCCATGCAGGCCCCGTCGGTCGGCGGTGTGATGCTGCCTCGCGGCAACGGCGAAGCCATTCGCCTGTCGCGCGGTGCCTCCCTCACCGACTTCGCGGAGAAGATCAACGCCAACCCGGCGTCGCTCGTCGCGGTCATGATGAACCTGGGCGAGATGGTCACGGCCACGCAGTCCGTCTCCGACGAGACGCTGCAGCTCCTCGCGGGCGAGATGAACTACACGGTTCAGATCGTCAGCCCCGAGGAGGAGGACCGCGAGCTGCTCGAGTCCTTCGACATCGAGTTCGGCGAGGACGAGGGCGGCGAGGAGGACCTCGTGGTCCGTCCGCCGGTCGTCACCGTCATGGGTCACGTCGACCACGGAAAGACCCGACTGCTCGACGCCATCCGCAAGACGAACGTCATCGCGGGCGAGGCCGGCGGCATCACCCAGCACATCGGTGCCTACCAGGTCTCGACCCAGGTCAACGACGAGGACCGCGCGATCACCTTCATCGACACCCCGGGTCACGAGGCGTTCACCGCCATGCGTGCCCGTGGTGCCCGGTCGACGGACATCGCGATCCTGGTCGTCGCGGCCAACGACGGCGTCATGCCGCAGACGGTCGAGGCGCTCAACCACGCCAAGGCGGCCGACGTCCCGATCGTCGTCGCGGTCAACAAGATCGACGTCGAGGGCGCCGACCCGACCAAGGTGCGCGGTCAGCTCACCGAGTACGGGCTGGTGGCCGAGGAGTACGGCGGCGACACGATGTTCGTCGACATCTCCGCCAAGCAGGGTCTGCACATCGACTCCCTGCTGGAGGCCGTGGTCCTCACCGCGGACGCCTCGCTCGACCTGCGGGCCAACCCGAACCAGGACGCGCAGGGCATCTCGATCGAGTCCCGCCTCGACCGCGGCCGCGGTGCCGTCTCGACGGTCCTCGTCCAGCGAGGCACCCTGCGGGTCGGCGACACGATGGTCGTGGGCGACGCCTACGGTCGCGTCCGCGCCATGCTCGACGACAACGGCAACAACGTCGCCGAGGCCGGCCCGTCGACGCCGGTCCAGGTCCTCGGCCTGACCAACGTCCCGGGTGCGGGCGACAACTTCCTGGTGGTGGACGAGGACCGTACGGCCCGTCAGATCGCCGAGAAGCGCGCCGCCCGTGAGCGCAACGCCGCGTTCGCCAAGCGCACGCGCCGCGTGTCGCTGGAGGACCTGGACAAGGTGCTCAAGGCCGGCGAGGTCCAGCAGCTCAACCTCATCATCAAGGGTGACGCTTCTGGTTCCGTCGAGGCGCTCGAGTCGTCCCTGCTCCAGCTGGACGTCGGCGAAGAGGTCGACATCCGCGTCCTGCACCGCGGTGTCGGTGCGGTCACGGAGTCGGACATCGACCTGGCGATGGGCTCGGACGCCATCGTGATCGGCTTCAACGTCCGTGCGGCAGGCCGCGCGGCGCAGATGGCCGAGCGCGAGGGCGTGGACGTCCGCTACTACTCGGTCATCTACCAGGCGATCGAGGAGATCGAGGCGGCCCTGAAGGGCATGCTCAAGCCGGAGTACGAAGAGGTCGAGCTCGGTACGGCGGAGATCCGCGAGGTCTTCAAGTCGTCCAAGCTGGGCAACATCGCGGGTGTTCTCATCCGCTCCGGCGAGGTCAAGCGCAACACCAAGGCGCGCCTGGTCCGCGACGGCAAGGTCATCGCGGAGAACCTCAACATCGAGGGTCTGCGTCGCTTCAAGGACGACGTCACCGAGATTCGCGAAGGGTTCGAGGGCGGTATCAACCTCGGCAACTTCAACGACATCAAGGTCGACGACGTCATCGCGACGTACGAGATGCGCGAGAAGCCGCGCGTCTGATCCCAGCACGCGATCGGGGCCGGTCGGCGGCAGTTCCCTCTGGGAAACTCCGTCGATCGGCCCCGGCCGTTGCGTGTACGGTTCCCGTATCGGCGTCGAAGCGTGGCGCCCGTACCCCGAACCGGCGGGACATCCGGACACACATGTATGTGGGGACTCTGTCCTTCGACCTGCTCCTCGGCGACGTCCACTCGCTCAAGGAGAAACGCTCTCTCGTCCGTCCGATAGTGGCCGAACTCCAGCGCAAGTACGCGGTGAGCGTGGCGGAGACGGGCAACCAGAACCTCCATCGCAGGGCCGAGATCGGGCTCGCGATGGTTTCCGGGGACACGGGACACCTCTCCGACGTACTGGACCGCTGCGAGCGGCTGGTCGCCGGGCGCCCCGAGGTGGAACTGCTCTCGGTTCGACGCAGGCTCCACAGCGACGAAGACTGAAGCAAGAAGTAAGCACTTAAGGAGACGGACCAGTGGCCGACAACGCGCGCGCCAAGAGGCTGGCGGACCTCATCCGAGAGGTGGTGGCCCAGAAGCTGCTGCGCGGGATCAAGGACCCGCGGCTCGGCTCGAACGTCACCATCACGGACACCCGGGTCACGGGTGACCTGCGGGAGGCGACCGTCTTCTACACGGTGTACGGGGACGACGAGGAGCGGGCGGCCGCGGCCGCCGGACTGGAGAGCGCCAAGGGCGTGCTCCGCTCCGCGGTCGGTGCGGCGGCGGGCGTGAAGTTCACGCCGACGCTGACCTTCGTCGCGGACGCCCTGCCGGACACCGCCCGGACCATCGAGGACCTCCTCGACAAGGCCCGCCAGTCCGACGAGCAGGTGCGCGAGGTCTCGGCCGGCGCCACCTACGCCGGCGAAGCGGACCCGTACAAGAAGCCGGGTGAAGACGAGGACGACACCGCCGAATGACGCAGAAGAACCGGACGCCCGACGGGCTTGTCATCGTGGACAAGCCGTCGGGCTTCACCTCGCACGACGTCGTCGCCAAGATGCGCGGCATCGCCCGCACCCGACGCGTCGGGCACGCAGGCACCCTCGACCCCATGGCGACGGGCGTGCTCGTCCTCGGCGTCGAGAAGGCCACCAAGCTGCTCGGTCACCTCGCGCTGACCGAGAAGGAGTACCTGGGGACGATCCGCCTCGGGCAGACGACCCTGACCGACGACGCGGAGGGCGAGATCACGGGGTCGGCAGACGCCTCGAAGGTCACCCGCGAGGCCGTCGACGCCGGGATCGCCAAGCTCACCGGCCACATCATGCAGGTGCCGTCGAAGGTCAGCGCCATCAAGATCGACGGCGTGCGCTCCTACAAGCGGGCGCGGGAGGGCGAGGAGTTCGAGATCCCGGCCCGCCCGGTCACCGTCTCGTCCTTCGCGGTGTACGACATCCGGGACGCCGTCGCCGAGAACGGCACCCCGGTGCTGGACCTGGTCGTGTCCGTCGTCTGCTCCTCCGGCACCTACATCCGGGCCCTGGCCCGCGACCTGGGCGCCGACCTCGGAGTGGGCGGCCACCTCACCGCCCTGCGCCGCACCCGCGTCGGCCCCTACAAGCTGGACTCGGCGAAGACGCTGGACCAGCTGCAGCAGGAGCTCGCCGTGATGCCGATCGCCGACGCGGCCACGGCCGCGTTCCCGCGCTGGGACGTCGACGCGAAGCGGGCCCGGCTGCTCACCAACGGCGTACGGCTGGAGATGCCGGACGTCTACGCGGGCGGCGGCCCGGTGGCCGTCTTCGACCCCGAGGGCACCTTCCTCGCGCTCGTCGAGGAACAGAAGGGCAAGGCGAAGAGCCTGGCCGTCTTCGGCTAGGCGCCAAGCGCTCCGCAGGTTGTGCCGCGACGGGCCGTCGGTCGTCTGCGGTCCCGTCGTGGCTGGTCGCGCCCCGCGGCGGAGCCGCAGATCGATACGGCCCCGCGCCCCTTCAGGGCGCCGTTGAACCGAGCGGACCTCGCCCGTGGAGCGGCGGTCACGGGGTTGTGCCCGCCGCTCCACGGTCCCCCCTCGGTTCCCCCACCCCTAGGGTGTATCCACCGACCCCCGCCTGTTCACCCGTCCGGGCAGGCGCTCGGAGTGAACCGAGGGAGCGGAAGGGGGCGCGTTCGCCAAGTGATCTGTCCCGCTGATCATCGCGCCCCTAACGTCGAACTGAGGGCACAGGTGTACGGCGGGGAGGCTCGAACATGGCGGGACGGGGCCCGCGGACCGGGGACGGACACCGGCCGACGGAGGACACACGAACCGGGCGCACCCCTGACGGGGAGCCGACCGCCCTCGACGACGCCCTGGTCCGCATCCACGACCTCGCCGGCCGCCCCCGGGGCACCGGCTTCGTCGCCGATCACCACGGCACCGTCATCACCAGCCACGAGGCCGTCGACGGCCTGCCCAGGCTCGTCCTGCACGCCGCCGGGGACCGCACCTGCCTGGTGACCGCGGACGCGGTCACCGAGCTGCCCGACCTGGACCTGGCCCTCGTACGCACCGAGGGCCTCGGCGTCGACCCGCTGCCGGTCACGGTCCGGGACCGGGTCGAGACCGGCACGTACGTACGCCTCGCAGCCGGCTGCTGGCGCGAAGCACGCGTCCTCGGCGCGACCTCCGTGACGTACGCGGCGACCGACCGCTTCCATCTCCTCGACGACGCCCTGGAGTTGGCGATCGGCACGACCGGCCGGGACGCCCTGCGGCTGGGCGGCGGGGCGGCCGGGGGACCGGTCCTGGACGCCGAGACCGGCGCCGTCGTCGCCGTCCTCGGCACAGCGCTGCACTCCGGCCAGCGTGAGGTGGGCTTCGCGGTCCCGCTGCGCCATGCTGCGACGGTCGGTCGATCGTCTGCGGTGCCGTTGGGGCTGGTCGCGCCCCACGGCGCAACCGCAGATCGATACGGCCCCGCGCCCCTTCAGGGCGCCGCCGAGCCGCAGGAGACCTGTTCCGACCCGCTGGCCGACCTGCTTGACCGGAACGCGGCTACGGTGCCCGCGTACGGAGCCGATCTCAACCTGGCCGGTGTACTGGAGCTGACGGCCACTTCGGTGGGGCAGGACGGCCCCCCGGGGACGCTGGAGGGCTGCGTCGGCCGAACGGGCGTCGAGCCGGTCGAACGGGTGGCCACAGCAAGGGACTTGGATGCGTTCGTGCGCGGCCGGGCCACCGTCCTCGGCCTCGTCGGGCCACCGGGCAGCGGCCGTACGACGGAACTCGCGGCCCTCGCCGCCCGCCGCAACCGCGGTCCCGAACCGGCTCCCACCCTGTGGCTGCGTGGCGCCGACCTGCGGGACGACGACACCTCGGTCGCGGACGCGGCGGGCCGGGCACTGGCCCGCGCCGCCCGCATCGTCGCGGCGGCGCAGTCCACCTGCGCGGCCGCCCTCGGCGACACCGGACCGAACCGCCTGGCCCAGGCCGCCCGCGCGGCGGACCGCCCCCTGCTGCTCCTCCTGGACGGCCCCGAGGAGATGTCCCCCGCCCTGGCCCACCGCCTGGGGGAGTGGACCGAGGGGACCTCGGAGTGGCTGCGGGAGACGGGGACGCGGCTGATCGTGGCGTGCAGGGCGGAGTACTGGGAGGTTTTCTCCGCCGGTCAGGTCTCTTCAGCCGGGCGGCGTCTTCCAGCCCGTCCGGCGTTTGAGGAGGAGGCCGTCCGGGCCGAAGGGGGGTCTGGGGGCGCAGCCCCCCGGGACGGGACGGGAAGGGGCGACGGCATCCCCTGCGTGTGCCTCGGCGACCTGACGGAGGACGAGGCCCGCAAGGCCCGCGCGCGATACCGCATCCCCGAGCACACCCTGGACCCCTCCGACGCCCGCCACCCCCTCACCCTCCGCCTCCTCTCAGAGGTCCGCGCCGCCCTCCAGGACGCCCCCCACGCCCGCGTGGACCGCAACGACGTCTTCGCGGCCCACCTCGACCTGATGTGCCTGCGCATCGCCGTCAGGCTGGCCGCCGAGAACGGCCTGCGCGGCACCGCCGTACGCAGGCTCGCCGCAAGGGTCTCCGGACAGGTCCACGAGGCCGCCCGCCGCAGCCTCGGCCCCGGAGAGGGCGAGCTGGACCGGAAGACGTTCGAAGCGGTGTTCCCCTGGGGCCCGGCCCCGGCGAAGCTGGGCGGCGGCGCCGGCTGGGCGTCCGCCGTCCTCACCGAAGGCCTGCTCGTCCCCGCCGGCAGTGGCTACCGCTTCGCCCACGAGGAACTCGCCGACTGGCTTCAGGGCATGCACCTCGACCTCGACGAGGCCCTCCGCACCCTCGTCCACCACCGCCCCACCCCGGACGGCGGCGCTCGCGCCCTTCCCGTGCCGCACCACCGCATCGGCCCCGTCGTAGAGGCCCTGCTGCTCCTGGCCCGGCAGGAGGGGACCGCCCAACTCGCCGTAAGAATGGAGGAGTTGACGAACGTCCTGGATGCGGACCCGCACTCCTGGTGGCCCGCCCGCCTCCTCACCGAGACCCTGCTGCGGGTTCCGGACGCCATGCCGTATCTGGCGGTCCTGCGACGGCTCGCCGACCGGCTCGTGGCGGCACGGGGACAGGACTGCCTCGGCTCCCGGGAATCCGACGGCCGTTCCCTCTCGGCCGCCGCCCTCCCGGGCGCCTTCGCGCCCGCCTTCTGGACCGCCCTGCCGCTCCCGCAGACCGAACGCCTCGACCTGCTGCGCCACCTGCTCCTCGCCGACGGGCCGCCGCAGGACACCGGCCCCCGTTTCCTGGACGCCGTCTCCCAGATCCTCGCCGACGGCCCCACGGCCGTACAACCCCTCCTCACCCGCTGGTTCGCCGACGAGCGCCCGCTCCCCGCGACCCCGCACGCGACCGTCGCCGAGGCGGCGCAGGCGCTGCTGCACACCCACCGGCACCTCGCCCTGGACGACCTGACCGAGGTGCTGGTCGAGACCGCGCACCCCAGGGCGGACGAGCTGCTCGCGGTGCTGGCGGAGGACGAGCCGTCGACGGTCTGCCGGGCCGTCGACCGGTGGGCGCACGACGAGCGCCCCGCGCGGCGGGTGGCGGCGGTGGCGTACGGCCTGCGCGCCGCGCCCCACGTCCGTACCGACGCCGACCGCGAACTCCTCCGCTACGCCGCCCTCGCCCTCCTCGCCCGCCCCGCCGACTGCACCCTGCACGGCGGCGCCCTCGCGCTCCTCGTACGCGATCCACGCACGCGTGCCCGCCATCTCCCGCAGGCGCTCGGGCAGTTCGCGGCCGGCGACCCGCACTTCCCGGCGAGCGCCCTCGTCGCCGCCCTGACCACGCACCCGGAACCGGTCCTCGACGCCTTCCGCGAGCGACTGCGCGGGCCGGACGCCGGTCAGGCGCTGCGCACGCTCGCCGACGTCACCACGCCCCCGCTGGCTCGAAGGGTCGCCGTGCTCGTGCGGGAGGCGGTGGAGCGGAGCCCCGAGACCGCCGTCGACGTGGCCGCGTACGTGGACCGGCGGCTCGACCAGGGGCCGGAGGCCCGCGCCGTGCTCTTCCCGCTGGTCACCGGTCTCCTCGACGGCGGCCCGGAGGAGGTGCGGGCCGCGCTCGCCGCGGTACTCGCCGCTCCCGGCACTCCCGCCTCCCGCCTCCTGCGCCGCGAACTCCTCGACTTCCTCCTGACCCACGAACAGGCCCCTGCCGTCCTGGACGCCCTGTTGCACGCCGTCGCCCGGCACGCCGGCGACGACATGCGCGAGCTGGTCCACCGCACCGGGCTGCTCCTCGTGCGCACCCCGGACGGCGCGGCCCGTTTCGACCGCGGCCTGGTCGACCTGGGCCGGCAGATCCCCGGCTTCGCCGCCCGCATGGCCGGCTGGCTGACCGAGGCCCCGCAGACCTGGTCGGCGGTGGTGGGCCCGAGCACACGCCGGATGATCGAGAACCTGGCGGGCATCCGCGTGCCGGTCTGAGCTGCACTCCAAGCAGGCGGGGCGAAGTCCGCTGCGGTTCGGTAGCGCCGCTTCAGGGGCGCGGGGCTGTATTGATATGCGGCTCCGCCGCGGGGCGTGACCAGCCTCGACGGCGCCGCAGTCACATGACGGCCCATCGCGGCACTACCCGCGGAGCGCCGGGCCGATGCGGGCCGTTCGCGCCCGGCATGGCACCCTTAGACCTGCGTAAGAGGTCGGTAGACACGGACACGGGTTCGAGGAGCGGTCACAGTGCAGCGCTGGCGTGGCTTGGAGGACATCCCCGAGGACTGGGGGCGCAGCGTCGTCACCATCGGCTCCTACGACGGAGTCCACCGCGGTCACCAGCTGATCATCCGGCATGCTGTGGACCGCGCCCGTGAGCTGGGTGTCCCCTCCGTGGTCGTCACCTTCGACCCGCACCCGAGCGAGGTCGTCCGCCCCGGCAGCCACCCGCCGCTGCTGGCCCCGCACCACCGCCGCGCCGAACTCATGGCGGACCTGGGTGTGGACGCGGTCCTGATCCTCCCCTTCACGACGGAGTTCTCGAAGCTCTCTCCCGCCGACTTCGTCGTCAAGGTCCTGGTCGACAAGCTGCACGCCAAGGCGGTCGTCGAGGGCCCCAACTTCCGCTTCGGCCACAAGGCCGCGGGCAACGTCGAGTTCCTCGCCGAACAGGGCAAGGTCTACGACTTCGAGGTCGAGGTCGTCGACCTGTACGTGCACGGTGAGGCCGGAGGCGGCGAGCCGTTCTCCTCCACCCTCACCCGGCGCCTGGTCGCCGAGGGGGACGTCGAGGGCGCCGCCGAGATCCTGGGCCGCCCGCACCGCGTCGAGGGCGTGGTCGTACGGGGCGCTCAGCGGGGCCGTGAGCTGGGCTTCCCGACCGCCAACGTCGAGACCCTGCCGCACACCGCGATCCCGGCCGACGGCGTCTACGCCGGCTGGCTGCACGTCCAGGGCGAGGCGATGCCGGCCGCGATCTCGGTCGGCACGAACCCGCAGTTCGACGGCACCGAGCGCACGGTGGAGGCGTACGCCATCGACCGCGTGGGCCTCGACCTGTACGGCCTGCACGTGGCCGTCGACTTCCTGGCCTACGTCCGCGGCCAGGCGAAGTTCGACTCCCTGGAGGCCCTGCTGGAGCAGATGGCCGAGGACGTGAAGCGCTGCCGCGAACTGGTGACGGCCGCCGAATAGCCGTCCCTGAAGTTCCTTCCACTACGCCGAAGGGCGGCCGGTGCCTCGGAGCACCGGCCGCCCTTCGTTGTTGCCGTACTGCTTACTGCTGTTGTGTCCAGCCGGGCGGTACGACACCCTGCTGCGGCGGCTGGCCCTGCTGCGGGTCCTGGGGCGGCGGCTGCTGCCAGCCCTGGCCCGGTCCCGGCTGCTGCGGGGGCTGCCCCCAGCCCTGACCCGGCTGCGGCCCGCCGCCGGGCTGGCCGTAGAGCTGCTGCTGGGGATCCTGCTGCGGCGGCGCGTACCCCTGCTGGGGCTGCTGCGGGTACTGCATGTTCGGGTTGCCGAAGCCCTGCTGGGTGCGGGAGAAGTCCTCGGCGATGAGGGCCGCGAGATCGAAGTAGGCCTCGCGGGTCTTGGGACGCATCATCTCGAGGTCCACCTCGGCGCCCGCCGCGAGATGTTCGTCGAAGGGGATCACGACGACACCGCGGCAGCGGGTCTCGAAGTGCGCGACGATGTCCTCCACCTTGATCATCTTGCCCGTCTCGCGGACACCGGAGATCACCGTGACCGACCGCTGCACGAGATCGGCGAAGCCGTTCGCCGACAGCCAGTCGAGCGTGGTCGAGGCGCTGCTCGCACCGTCCACCGACGGGGTGGAGATGATGATCAACTGGTCGGCGAGGTCGAGGACCCCGCGCATCGCGCTGTAGAGCAGACCGGTACCCGAGTCGGTGAGGATGATCGGGTACTGCCGGCCCAGGACGTCGAGCGCGCTGCGGTAGTCCTGGTCGTTGAAGGTGGTGGAGACCGCCGGGTCCACGTCGTTGGCGATGATCTCGAGGCCCGAGGGCGCCTGCGAGGTGAAGCGGCGGATGTCCATGTAGCTGTGCAGCTGCGGGATCGCCTGGACGAGGTCACGGATGGTGGCGCCCGTCTCACGCCGGACCCGTCGGCCGAGCGTGCCGGCGTCCGGGTTGGCGTCGATCGCCAGGATCTTGTCCTGGCGCTCGGTGGCGAGCGTGGCGCCGAGCGACATGGTCGTCGTGGTCTTGCCGACGCCGCCCTTGAGGCTGATCACCGCGATCCGGTAGCAGGACATCACCGGTGTGCGGATCAGACCGAGCTTTCGCTCCCGCTCCGCCGCCTCCTTCTTGGCGCCGAGCTTGAAGCGGGACGGGGCCTGGTTGTTCTTGCGGGCCTTCGGCTGGTTGCGCAGCAGCCGGTCGGAGGAGAGCTCCACCGCGGCGTTGTAACCGAGCGGGGTCCCCGGCGCGGCTTGCTGCTGCTGCGGCGGTGCGCCGGGTCCGGCCTGGGGGCCGGGCGGGGCGGTCCAGCCCTGGTTGCCGTACGCACCCGGTTGCTGCTGCTGGGGCGCCTGCTGCTGTGGAGCCTGCTGCGGGGGCTGGACCGGAGGCTGCTGCTGCGGTGCGGGCTGCTGCTGGGCGGGCTGCGGGTAGCCGTAACCGGCCTGCTCGGGCTGCGGCGGGTAGCCGTAACCGGCGGGCGGCTGCGGCTGCGGCGCCTGCTGCGGGGGCTGGGCGGGCGGCTGCGGCTGAGCGGCCTGGGGCGGCTGCTGCGGGTAGCCGTAGCCGGCGGCCTGTGGCTGGGGCTGGGCCTGGCGCGGGTCTGCCGGTGCGGGCTGGCCGCCCTGTGCCGGGTAGCCGGGCTGCGGGTCGGCCGGGCCGAAGGCGCCCTGCGGAGGGGGCTGGTGGGCCGGCTGGCCCGGCTGCGGCTGGG
>NZ_JAJSBI010000013.1 GCF_021261325.1 Streptomyces guryensis
TCCATCAGGCGGAGTAAGTCATGCTGGGACAAGGCCATCGCGTCACCTCTCACTCAACGAGCTTCGCTACTCGGAGAGTTGCGCGATGGCCGCCCCATGACCAGGGGCTATGCAGAGATCGCTACTACACCACTCGGCGGGACACCATCCCGCCGACAGGCGGCGGGCGTAAGGAGCGAAGACGGCGGCGAACTGCTCGCGCGGCATCTGGCGGAACTGCCGCGCGAAGAAGGCTTTCAGCCGCAGCAGATTCGGCAGGTGACGCGGGGCGAACAGCGCCAGCGGGCAGAGCAAGCAGACCCAGGGCCGGGCTGGACACGGCTGACCCTTCGGTCCGTGCAGGCCGGCGAAGTGGTCGGCGCAGGCCCCGCTGAACACGTCCCGCTCACCTGACAGCAGCTCGCCCAAGGCGCCCTCGGCCAGCCCGAGGCGGCCCGCTTCTTCCGGCAGCCCGGCGGCGCTGGCCGCCTCGTCGACGACCAGCGGCGTACTCGCGCGCCGCAGCAGATCGCTCTGCGCGTCCCGGGCGATCTCCTCGACCACCGCCTTCTGCGCCGGGGTCGCGGCCGACAGGTAGTGATCACCCTCGACCTGAGGCGAGTGGTTCGGATCGACCGTCGCCCGCAGGGACCACTGCCGCTGACCCCGCTGCGCGATGAACGTCGTCCGCAGACGCCGGCGGTCGATGCGCAACGGACCGCCGTCATCACCGCGCAGATCGTGGGCCTTGACCCACCCGCGCATCATGTACTCCTCGAAGGCCGCGCGGGCCAGCCTGCCTTGCCGCGTCACCAGCCACACATGCTCGGCCAGCTCAGCCGGGGCATGCCCGCGCAGCAGGGCGCTGTGCTGCAGCCACTGTTCCAACAGCCGCGACGCCCGCGGCGACAACACCAAGCTCTCGTCCGCCGTGCGGCCCTTGGTGTAGGACAGCAGCGTCGCCTGCCTCCCGGTCCAGCGGATCCCGGACACCTGCAGGCCGGTCAGCCCGTCCGGGACGATGCCGGTCCAGGCCGCCAGCAGCAGCATGTAGGGAATCGCGTCCTTGTGGGACGGGAACAGCGCCGCCCTGGCTCGCTCGATGCCCCGGTGCCGCCCGGTGAACGTCCTCGGCGTCAAGCCCAGGTGAGCGGCGACCTCCGTCCGCGTCACCGGGCCCATCCGCAGCATCAGCCAGGCCCCGTTCACCTCGCTCCAGCCGCCGACTGCCGGGTCCTGCCCGCCCTCGGCGAGGGCGATCATCGCCCGCTGTGCCTCCCCCAGGCGGCGTACCTCCTGCTTGCAGAGGTCGATCAGTCGGTTCCACTCAGCCGGCGCGTATGGCGGAAGCGGTCCGTTGAGGGTGGGGCGCGTGTAGTTCTTGCCGAACACCATCTGCCGCACCGGTTCCGGCAGCACCTGATGCCGGGTGTCGAAGGCCCGCAGGATCGTGCGGGTGCGGTATTCGATCAGGTAGTGCGAGCGCAGCCAGAACGCCCCGAGCACGGCTCGGGTCAGCTCGGCCGCCGAACCGGTGAAGCCGTCGTCGGCCAGTTCACGGACCATCCGGCGCAGGGTGTAGGTGAAGCTCTTCACCGTGGTCAGCTTGGCGAGCGGACCGTGGGGATGGATCGAGGCGGCAAGGCCCTCGGTCAGATCGGCCGCCAGCTGCGGGTTGGGCAGGTCACCGATGACGATGACCGTTGACGCCTCGCCGGGCAGGGACAGCTTCAGCGCGAGCGGATCGCGCAGGACTTCGGCCGGCATCAGAACTCCTCGGCGAACTCGGCGTCGGCCTCGGCGAGCGCCGCCGCATTGATGACCGCGCGGGTCCTTTCCCAGGCCGCGCGGTAGATCCGGTGGACATCCAGGCGCTTGAGGTAGACCTCCGTGGTGACCACGCTGGAGTGCCCCAGCAGGTCCCGCAGGATCAGCAGCGGATCGGCTTTCAGCAGGTAGAGCGCGAGCCCGGATGAATCTCCGGTCGCCGCGGTGAGCTGGGCGGCCTGCCGATAGTGGCCCTCCACTAGCTTCTCCAGGGTGGCCATGGCGAAGGTGTGCCGGCACCGGTGCGGCGCGACATCGGGGAACCGCGGCTCAAAGCGCTCACGGATCCGGCGGGCCGTGCGACGAAACAGCGTGCCCCAGTCCACAAACGGCCGACCGTCGTAGCTCAGCGCCAGCAGCAGCGAGCCGCCCTGCGGACCGACCAGCCGCAGCCGTTCCTCCGGCCGAAGCGCCGCCCAGCGCGTGCGCCGGCCGTTGACCCGGCCGCCGTAGAAGTCCGCCTCCTCCACCACCAGCGGCCTCCTCGGTCGCCACGGCCCTTGCGACATCTCCCTGTCCAGGGCGATGTAGGAGTGCACCGCCGCCAGCGAGGAGTAGTCGATCCACGTCGTGCGGAACTTCCGCCCCTTGGCCGCCAACTCCGGGACCACCCACGGGATCGGCACCTCGGTCGGCTCAGCGGGCAGCGGCGGAACCTCATGAACCAGCAAGTGGGTGAACTCCCGGCTCCGCATCCCGGTGCCCAGCACCAGGCCGCCCATCGCCGCGTTCCGGCCCGGGAACCGGCCGCGGAACGTCGCGTCCTCCAGCCCATCCGGGCCCAGCCCAGCCAGGCCGTAGACGAACAGACCGGCGAAGTCCGACTCCAGGTACTGCACCTTCACGTGCGGCTTCGGCCGCCGCAGCCGGGCCCGGTTGTGCCGGGTCTCCATCAGCTGGCCCTGCACCATCCGCTTGCCGGTGGCCACCGTGAACGGCACCGCCGCGGCCAGGCCCTCACTCTCCGCCCAGCCATAGAACCGGCTCAGCGCCGTGACCTGCAACTCCCATGACGAGAACTCCAGCCGCTCGTCCAACGGCCCTGACAGCCGACGATCGGCGTACGTACCGAGCGCGGCCACCAGCTCCTGCCGCGTACCGAACACCGCGACACGGTGACGGCGCAGATGCGTAAGCCAGTCCCGGGCCGCCAGCGCGTACGCCCGCCAGGAATTCGGCGACGGCGCCCCGCTCGACGGCAGCGTACGAAGCCAGGAATTCACCGCCCGCGTCGCCCGCGGACCGCCCTCGTCCTCGAACAGGAAGTCGTCGTCGAACAGCACCGGCATCCGCTCAGGGATCAACGGCTCGCCATCGAGCCCCCAGGACTGCCAGCCCTCGGCAGAGAAGAAGTGAACCAACACGCGCCGGGACGGTAGGCCCGCGACACGACCCTCATCAACTGCTAACCCCATGACTGATCAACGGGAGTTGAGGAATGTGAGACACGGCAAGAAAGCAGCGACAAACAGGGCTCAGCACGGGAACCGCGCCCGCACCTCCCACCCGTGACCGGCCGCCGCCCGCGGGCCTGTGTGGAGTTCGCCGCCCAGCGCGGTGACGCGTTCACGCAGGCCCACGAGGCCGAAGCCGCCGCCGTGGGCCGCGGCGGGGAGCTGGGTGCCGCCGCGGCCGTCGTCGGACACCGTCACCGAAAGCCCTGAGCCGTCGTGTTCCAGGACGACGGTGACCTCCGTGGCGTCGGCCGCGTGGCGCCGTACGTTCGTCAGGGCCTCCTGGACGACGCGGAAGGCCGCCGCCTGCACCTCGTGCGGGAGGTCGTCGGCGGCGGCGGGGTCGCGGTGCAGGGTGACCTTCTGGGCCGGGCTCGCGAAACCGTCCGTCAGCTCGGCGATGCCCGCGAGGTCGCCGACCGGGCGGCGGTCGGCCCCCTCGCCCGCGTCGCGCAGGACGCCGACCGTGCGGCGCATGGAGGCGAGCGCCTCCGTGGCGGCACGCTCGATGCCCGCGAGGACGGGATCCAGTTCCCGCGGCCGGGTGTCCGCCATCATGCGGGCCATCTGGGTCTGGACGAGGATGCCGGTCACATGGTGGGCCACGAAGTCGTGCAGGTCGGCGGCGATGGCCAGCCGCTCCTCCCGGCGGGTGTCGGCCACGGCGACCGTACGGCGGTAGTCGAGCGCGCGCAGATAGGCCGCGAGGCCACCGACCAGGCCGGCCAGGATCAGGCCGACCAGGACGTAGCCCTGCGCCTCGTCGGCCGACCACAGCGTCCGGAAGTACCTGAGCGGCGTCAGGAGCAGGGCGCCCGCGTCCAGCGCCGCGCACGCCACCGCCCAGCGCGGCGGGCAGTGCCGTACCGCGACGAACAGCAGACACAGCAGCACGGCGAGTTCGCCGGGGCCGAAGGGTGCGTCCCGGTGCCGTAGGAACGAAGCCGCCGTATAGAGGAGGGAGACGACCGCGGGTACGGCGGTGCGGAGCTGCGGGGTGAGCCGGGCGGGGCGGCGCGCGGGCGGCCACAGTACGGCGGTCAGGCCGATCGCCAGGACGACGGCCGGACGCCACAAGGGGTAGCCCACGTCGCTCGCGATCAGCAGGTCGACGGCCGACAGCGCGAGCAGCGCACCGACGGCGGCGCCCCGGGCGACGCCGCGCGACCACGCCACCGCGTCCGAAAGCTGCACCATGCGGATCACGGTATGCGCCCGTGCGGCCGATTCCGACTGTTCGTGGCTGATACGTTCCCGTCATGCCGGACAGCAGGTTCCTCGTCGGCGTCGTCGGCGGCGCGGCCGTCGTGCTCCTCGTCGGGGGTCTCGGCACCCGTCTGATCTCCCGCACCGAGTCGACCACCCGGCTGGACCGGTACGACACGGTCGTCGTGGACGGCCACAAGGCGCTCGCGCCGAACATCGTCGCCGGGCGCACGCAGAGCCTGTACCACCCGCTGCCCTGGGTCGGTGTGAAGGTCCATGTGTCCTGCCCTGCCGGGCTGAAGGCGGTCGCCGGCACCACCATCACCTGCACCGGCCGCAAGGACGACGGCAGCACCCTCGACATCCCGGTGAGTGTGATCAGTGCCACGGACTCGCGCATCACGTGGAAGTTCCGGCGCTGACCTGGTCGTTCGACCGCGGTGTGCAAGACGTGCAGAGAATCCGCGCAGGAGAAGCACACAGGCGTTACACGGTCTTTCGAAACCCTCGTTACCGTTGCAGCCCGTTCGAACTCCCATGCATCTTTTGATGCATCTCCCCGTGCGAAGGGTCAGGAAGACAGCGGATGGACTACTGCTCCTCATGCCGCCGGCACCTCAACGGCGCCCTGGTGTGCCCTGGTTGCGGTGCCTACGCCCCCGACATCGCACCGGTGACCTCCCACGGCCGCCCCGCCCCGGCGCCCGCCGCGACGGCGATGTGGCCGGAGGCGGAAGAGCCCCCGGGGACCGACGCATACGGTGACGTCGACAGTGGCGCGGGGGCCGCGATACCCCTGTCGGAGGGGCGGGCCGCCCGGCGCAGGCAGCGGGCCCGCTGGAAGAAGAACCAGCGCAAGGCCGTGGTCGCAACCGCCGTGGCGCTCGTCGGCGGCGGCATGACGCTCGCCTCGATGGACCGCGGTTCCGGCCACCGCGCCGAGGCGTCGACGGCGACGGACCTGTCGAGCATGGGCTCCGAGGACGGGTCCGCCGCCCAGAACGTCCAGCTCCCGCCGGCCGGCACGGGCAAGCACCGCAAGCCCGACGCCACGACCGACCACTCCGCCACGGCCGGCAAGGCCCAGCAGCGGTCCGGGGCCACCGCGTCACACACCGATTCGGCGCGGACGCAGCCGTACGCCCCCGCCGCGCACTCGACGCCGGCGACGAAGCCCGCACAGCAGGGCTCCGTGGTCACCGTGAACACCCCCTCGGTCGACACGACTCCCGTCACCGGCGGCACGACGGCGACCCAGTCCCCCTCGACGACGTCCCCGGGCAGCACGGGTTCGGGGACGACGAGCACCTCGGGCTCTTCGGGCTCGTCGAGTGGCTCTTCGGGCACCTCGGGATCCACCAGCACTTCGGGAACGTCCCAGTCGGGCAGCACGTCGACGGCGACCTCCCCGTCGGGGATCTGCGTCCTCGGGCTGCTCTGCGTCAGCTGACCCGACCGGCCCGTCCGACCTTCACGCGCTCACCTTGACCCTGGCCTCGTCGGCCAGGGTCGACTGGTGTGGTTCTCAGGTCAGTTCATGCGCCGTTCCTGTACGGCGGTGACGGCGCGGACGAGGAAGATACCGGCCACGGCCGCGGCGATGACCGCCGCGTCGGACGCCAGGAGCTGCCACACGTCCGTGTAGGCACGGGCGATGATCTCGTCGGTGGAGTCGGCGTAGGTGAGGCCGACTCCGGTGAGCATGCTGATCAGCCACATCCCCCACCACACGTTCAGGGAGAGGGGCAGCGGCTCGCCGGGGGCGCTGGACCGGTAGGCGTCCGCGATGATGCCGCGGGGGAACCAGAAGTTGACGACGGGCACCACCCAGCCGAGGTAGACCCACAGCCCGGCGTAGCGCGGCCTGGCGCCGGACAGCTCGCGCCCGTTGTGCCGGACACGGCCCATCCACACCAGGAACGCGATCGCGCAGACGGCCGCGGCGAAGCCCGACGCCGAGCTGACGAGGTGGTACGAGTCCTCCAGCGAGGTCAGCGGACGGTGGTTCCCCTCGCCCTGGTCAGGCAGCCCGGACGCGGGCTCCCCCGCCGTCGCGAGCCGGATCTGCCATACGGCCCGCATCGCCCATCCGAGGCCGGCGAGGGCGAGCGTGGTCATGGTGGCGATGCCTGCCGCACGCACCGGGTCGAGGGCGGGAGCAGCTGTGGGGGGTGTTATGTGGTCGTTCACCGGGGCATCCTCGCCGACGACGGGCGACGGCCGCCACAGCGACATGCCCGGCAGCGGACCTTCACTCGCCCCCCACTTCCCGCGCGGGTGCACGGTGCGGTCCCAGTTCCCGTAGCGCGTCGGCGAGTTGGGTGGCCGTGAGGGTGGGTCCGGGAAGGGACGTCGGTGCCGGGCGCAGGCCGTCGAGGAGCAGGGCGAGGGGGCGGCGCCAGGTGTCCGGCGCGGTCGCGGCGGTCAGGGCCGGGACGGCGCGCCCCAGCGCGGCCAGGGCGAACAGGACGTCCTCCGTGGTGACGTCCGCGCGGATCGCGCCCTCCTCGCGCCCGCGCGCCAGCAGCAGTTCCAGCGTCTCCCGGTTGTGTGCGTGCACGTCGTCCAGTGCCGCGATGCCCTGGATGCGGGTGGTCATCAGGTCGTTGGTGCCACGGTCGGCGGCCAGGGTACGGAAGACGGCCCGCAGGTAGGTGTCGAGGCCGGTCCAGGCGTCGGGGGCCGTCCGGGCCAGCTCGCCCGCGGCGACCGTCTCGCCGAGCTGGTCGCGGAAGACGGCGTCGACGAGGGCGGCCCGGGTGGGGAAGTGCCGGTAGAGCGTCGCGTTGCCGACGCCTGCCCGGCGGGCGATCACGTCCAGCGGCGCCTGCAGCCCCTGCTCGGTGAAGACCTCGTGGGCCGCGTCCACCAGGAGTTCGCGGTTGCGCCGCGCGTCGCGCCGCTGCGCGCCGGTTCCACGGCCTGCGCCGACGGTCATCATCACCCTCCGGACGAAGAAGTGGGGAGCACTCCCCGCTACTGATGTTATCGTCGGGAAGCGAAACGGGGAGCACTCCCCATTTCCTGTCCCGGGGGTGTGGCGTGAGTGGAAACGGAAGCGGTACGGCACTGGTGCTGGGCGGCGGAGGCCCCGTCGGAGGCGCGTGGCTGACCGGTGTGCTCGCCGGTCTCACGGACGCGGGTCTCGACCTCGACCGGGCCGACGTGGTCATCGGCACCTCGGCCGGCGCGATCTTCGGCTCCCGGCTGGCCTGCGGTCAGCCCCCGCGCGAGCTGTACGAGCGCCAGCTCTCCGGCGCCGACCGCATCGACCTGGACGTCACCGCCGCCCAGACGTTCCGTTTCCTCCGGGCCGCCCTGAGCTCCCGGAATCCGGAGCGCTCCATACGACGCCTCGGTCGCGCCGCCCTCGCCGCCCGCACCCCGCCCGCGGCCGAAATGCGTGACGCCGTGAGGGAGTTGCTGCGCGGGGCGACGGACTGGCCCGCGCGGGCGTTGCGGATCGCCGCGGTCGACGCCGTGACCGGGGAGGTGGCGGCCTTCGACGCGGACGCGAAGGTGGGGCTCGTCGACGCGGTGGCCGCCAGCTGCGCCGTCCCGCTGGTCTGGCCGCCGCTCGCACTGGACGGCCGCCACTGGCTGGACGGCGGCAGCCGCTCCACGGCCAACCTCCAACTGGCCCGCGGATACCGGCGGGTGCTGGCCGTCGCCCCGATCCCGAACGCGGTCGGCCCCCACCCGAGCGCGCCACAGCAGGCAGCAGGGCTCACCGCCGACGGGGCCGCCGTATCCCTGCTCTGCCCTGACCGCGACGCACGCCGGGCGATGGGCCGGAACATGACGGCGAACGCGCGCGTGCCTGACGCGGCGCGCGCGGGACACGCCCAGGCGACGGCGCTCGCGGAGTCGGTCGCAAAGGTGTGGCAGGCGTGACCGCCGCTCAGGAGAGGCATCACTTTCCCTCATCACTTTCCCTCATCGCCTTTCCTCATCACCTTTCCTCATCACCTTTCCTCAGGAAAGAGAACGCCATGACCGCCCCCACCCTGAAGCAACTGGCCCCCGGCGGACATGACTTGGCGACCGATCCGTATCCCGTCTACGCGGCCCTGCGCACCAAGGGCCCCGTCCACCGTGTCCTCGTCCCCGGCAGCGGGGAGTGCTGGCTGGTCGTGACGCGGGACGCGGCCCGGGCGGCGCTCACCGACCCCCGCCTGCGCAACGACATCCGGTACTCCTCCTCCTGGCAGACCGACGGCGGCCACGCCGTCGGCCGCAACATGCTCCAGAGCGACCCGCCCGAGCACACCCGCCTGCGCCGACTGGTGTCGGGGCACTTCACGCCCGGCCGGATCGCCGCGCTACGACCGGGAATCGAGGAGGTCGCGGCCGAACTGCTCACGGCACTGCCCCGGCAGGGCACCGCAGACCTGGTGAGCCGGTACGCCCTGCCGCTGCCCGTCGCCGTGATCTGCGACCTGCTGGGCGTCCCGGCGGCCGACCGGGCCGTCTTCCACACCTGGTCGAACGAACTGGTGATGCCGACGTCCCCGGAGGCGGCGGCCACGGCTAGCGCCGAACTGACCGCCTGCCTCACCCACCTGACCACCCGGAAAGCCACCGCCCCGGACGACACCCTGCTGAGCGACCTCGCCGCTGCCGGGTCCGGCCTCGGCACCGAGGAGCTCCTCGGCATGGCCTTCCTGCTCCTGGTCGCGGGCCACGAGACGACGGTCGACCTGATCTCGGGGACGGTGCACGCCCTGCTCGCCCACCCCGCCCAACTCGCGCTGCTGCACTCGGACCTGTCCCTGACCTCCGCCGCCGTGGAGGAGTCGCTGCGCTACAACTCCCCCGTCCACGCGACGGCGTTCCGTTTCGCCGCCGAGCCCCTGGACCTCGCGGGCACCCACATCGCCGCCGGCGACGCCGTGCAGGTCTCTCTTGCCGCGGCCTCCCGCGACCCCCTCCACTTCCCCGACCCCGACCGCTTCGACCTCACCCGCCGCCCACAGGGCCACCTGGGCTTCGGCCATGGCCTCCACCACTGCCTCGGGGCCCCGCTGGCCCGAGCGGAGGCCACGATCGCCCTGCGGCTGCTCATAGGGGACTGCCGGGGGATGGCATTCGCCGGGGACCCGGCAGGGCTGACCTGGCGGAGCGGAACCCTGCTGCGGGGCCTGGCCGAACTGCCGGTTTCCTTCGGCCAGTGAGAAGCAGCTGAACCTCCTGGCTCCAGGCAACGTACGAGTCACTGGGTGGCGCCGTCCCGGGCCATTGAAAAGATCACCATTGGTGACTACGTGTTCAGCACGGCGCCGAGAGGAAGGGCCGAACGATTTTATCGGAATCAAGCCGTCCCGAGAGCAGGAATGCCGATGTGCCGGGCCTTGACGGGCTCCGCGGTCTGGCCGCGCTGTACGTAGTCCTGTTTCACTGCTGGCTGCTGAGCTTTCCAGGGTTTCCCGAAAACTCGGGCCCGTCCTGGCTGGGCTGGCTGATGTACGGGCGTCTCGCCGTCGTCTTCTTTCTCGTACTGTCCGGTTTCTCGCTGGCCCTCTCGCCGGCACGCAACGGCTGGCATCAAGGTGGCGTCGCCCGGTTTCTGCGACGGCGTGCTCGGAGGATCCTTCCGCCCTACTGGGCAGCGCTCGTACTGAGCGTGGCGGTCGCCTTCTTCGTGGTGCGTGCCTCACACCACGGGCCGCCGAACGCCAGAACAGTCGTCGTGTACGGCCTGCTGCTCCAGGATGCGTTCACGGCTCGCACGCCCAACGGCGCGTTCTGGTCGATCGCCGTGGAGGCGGAGCTCTATCTCCTCTTCCCATTGCTGCTCTTCGTGCGCCGTCGGCTGGGGGCGGCGGTCCTGGTCACCGGCGTGACACTGCTGGCGGTCGGGCGCGGCCTGCTGGCGGGCCACGCATCTCCGGTTGAAGGCGACAACTGGCTGGCCCCCGATCTCGCGCCCGTATTCGTCGCCGGCCTGGTCGGCGCGGGGATCATCGTTGCGCGAGAGAAGGTCCGGCGTCTTCCCTGGCATTGGCTCGCCGCCTTCTCCGCCCTGCCGGTGATGTCACTCATTTCCGTCAGGGGTTCGTCCTGGACCGTGAATCACTACTTCTGGGTGGATCTTGCCGTCGCACCCGCCATGACGATGTTCCTGGCGGCGGTCGCCACCGGGCGTCCCGTCTTCCTGATGAGGCTGCTCACCACAGCCCCCATGCGCAGCCTCGGCAACTCCTCATACAGCCTTTACCTCATCCACCTGCCGATCATCATGGTCATCGTCAGGAAAATCGCCCCGGACCACGCGTCGGCCGGATTACCTACATTCTGGTTCACGACAATTCTGGGACTGCCCGCTTCGATCGTCTCGGCATGGCTGTTCTCGGAAGTTTTCGAGGTTCCTTTCAAGCGAAACCGATCCAATGGTTCCCGTATTGATCCTTTGAGCGGAGGGGTGTGCGGCGTTGCGCGCCGGGTATCGCAGGGGCATGCGGGCATGGGGAGAAGCCGTATGGACGGGGCCCCGGTGGGAGACCTTTCTGCGGGGCGTGGTGAAGCGGGCGCCGGCCAGAGAAGAGCCGCGGCCACGGTGGCTGCCGCGGCACCTGCTGACTGTGGTGTCGGCCGATGTCGGCACCACCGCCGGCGTCGGGGCGATCTGGATCATGTGGCGTCCGAGGTCACCAAGGATGCGTGAGCATATCGAGCTCATCGAGCGGTACGGCGAGCAGTGGCGGTGGGTGGGAGGCGGCAGCGGCTCTGGAGACGGTCCCGTCGACGTCGCTGGCATGGGCCCCCATGACGGCCTGGACACCCATACCTGGGCACGGCTGAGAGAAGAGTTGTAGCCGGCCTGCTTCCGGGAGCTCACTCGTCTTCCGGCGGCTCCCCTTCCAGGAGCCGTTCCGCGATGTCGTCCGCCCACGTCTGTGCCCACTGGCGGAGTCCGGTGATGGCGTCCGCGTCGAGCCCGCAGGCGGCGAACTCGCTGTCGCCGAGCCAGTCCGTGCCGGTCAGACGCGTCTGGAGGTCGGAGAGGTCGAAGGTGTCCCGGGCGTGGCGGCGGCCCAGTTCTTCGAGTTCGGGGTGGGTCCAGCGGTCCGCGGCGGCTCGGACGTCGATCAGGTCGCGCGGGAGGCCACGATCGGCCAGGGCCCAGACCTTGGTGCCGACGACGTCCTCGAGAGAGAGGGCCAGGCCGTACTCGGTCCGCACGGGCGGCCGCCACATGACCTCCTTGAGCACGTCCACCTCGCACTCGTCGCCGCTGTCCGGGTCGGAGACGATCAGCTGAGCGGAGAGCGGATCCGTCTCCAACGCCCGCACCCGCCAGCCCCGTTCCTCCAGCCCTGCCCGCACGACGGTCCTGATCCGCTCCATGTCCTCGGGATGCTCCGTGGCGACTTCCAGGACCTGGCTGAGGTGGTCGACCAGTCCGTGCGCCTGCACGGCGCAGTCCCCGGTGAGGACGAGCGGGTAGGGAGTGCCCACGGCGAGCACATCGGTCAGGAGCCGGCTCTGCAGGTCGGTCAGATTCACGCCACGGCCCGGGGGTTGGTGGAATGCGGTGCGGCCATGTCCCGATTATTGCTGGTGAGCGCCGTCACAGACGCGATCGACGGAAGGATCGGGCAGCGTGTTGTCGCTGGGGTGCTCCCCATGCGATGGGGGGATCGTCCGGTATGGGTCCGGTGCGTGGCGGGAGCGAGCCGGGCTGCTGCCCATCACCGCGTTCGGCGTCCTCGTCGTGCTCACCGCGCTGCCGCTGCGCCGAGGACTCGGCGCCGGGTGACGGGCGTGGCCGCCCACCCGGCGCCGCTGATCGACTAGTTGGAGAAGTACAGGTACTTCCAGTCGCTGTACGTGTTCGAGTTGACGTTGTCGCCCGACGAGTTGTTGATGTACGCCGCGCGGACGCGGGCCTTGACGCCGGACCGGCCCGGGGCGCCCATGTTCACGGTCGACCTGCCGTTCGTGGCGAGGGAGAAGTACTGGGGGCTGCCGTCGGTCGCGTACCACTTGCCGTTGTAGTAGACCTCGAGTTCGAGGCGCTGCTTGCGGCCCGGGTAGTACGTCATGGTCGTCGTGACGACCGGCGAGGTGCTCTTGTGGAACCAGTAGTACGACTGCGAGCCGATCGCGGCCTTCTTGTAGTTCTTGGTGACGGCCGTGGAGACCTTCACCCTGGCGTACCCCGTGGCCTTGACCGTCTTGGGTGCGTAGCGGGCGTCGCCCTTGAAGACCGCGGTGACGTCGGTGTCGCGGGTCATGTCGACGACGGCGGAGATGTTGCCGCTGGAGTTGACCGTGCCCGTCTTCAGCAGCTTGTTGGGCTTGTCGCCGCCGTAGGGGTTGGCCCAGATCTCGACCGTGCGGTTCCTGTACGTCGCACCGAGGTGGGCGGTGAACGTCACGTCGGCGCCGTACGAGTACAGCTTGCCGTTGTTGTTCAGGCTCAGCGTGGTCGCGGTGCGGGACACGGCGACCTTGTCGCTCGCGCTGACCGCCGAGTGAACGTCGTCGCCCGCGTACGACACCTTGTAGGTGACCGTGCCGCCGGCGGGCGGGGTGTCGGAGAAGGAGTACGTGCCGTCCGCGTTCACCGTGACGGCGGGCAGCGTCTTGCCGTTCGGGGAGTCCAGGTCGGTGCGGGTGACCTGGAGCCTCACGCCGGTCGGCAGCGGGTACGACGCCGAGAGCTTGCCGGTGACGGTGAGCTTCTTGGCGCGGGGCGCCGTCGACGGGGCGTTGACCGTGAGGGTCGGGTTGTTCTTCGTCGGGTCGGTGAGCACCTTGAGGGTGTAGCCGCCGTTCCCCGCGTCCGTGCCGACGAGCGCGAAGAGCCTGGAGGTGTCCGGGGCCCAGGCCAGGCCGGCCGTGCGCTGCGTGCCCATGTCGTAGGTGTGCAGCGCCTTGGTGGCGTTCGGCCGGTACGTGAGGATCCTGCCGCCGGCGACCTGGGCGACCAGGCCGTCGCGGGCGACGTCGGCGAGCTGCCCGGCCGGGTAGGCGCCGGCCTTGCTGAACTTGCCGTCCGCGTACGCGTCCCGGTCCGTGCCGTTGACCAGCACCTCGTCGGTGCCGGCGGCCAGGTCGATGTCGCCGATGCCGCTGTTCAGCGTGTAGTCGCCGAAGTACCAGGCGGTGAGCTTGGGCGTGCCGCTCGACACGTCGACCACGGCCATCGAGTCCGTGGAGACACCGCTCTGCCCGATGGCCAGGACGCCCGGCCGCAGCGGGTCGGTGTCCAGCAGCGCCTGGCCCCACAGGCCGGGCGAGGTGCCCTCGGTCGGGAACTGCGCCATCGTCACGGGGTTGGTGCCGCTCGCCGGATCCACCGTCGGATCGACCGAGCCCAGGTCGCCGTCCCACTGGTCGCCGTAGGTGAACCACACCTTGCCGCTGCTGAAGGCGACATGGCGCGGGCCGTAGTCGGTGGCGACGGCGTAGCGGGCCTTGACGTCGAGGGTGGCCGCGTCGATGGCCACGATCTCGTGGGAGCCGGGCGCGGCCGCGTACACGGTGGCCCCGTCGTCCGAGACGGCGATGTCGCTGACGCCGGTGATGCCGCTCACCGAACCGAGGACGGCGCCGGAGTAGTCGGTGGCCGCGACGATCCCGGTGGCGTTGTCGCCGACGAACACCCGCTTCACGGCGTCGTCCGCGACGAAGCCGCCGGGCGCGGTGACATGCGCGGTGGTGGCCGCCGAGGCGGTGCCGGCCGCGACGACGCTCAGCGCCGCCGAGCTGAAGAGGACCGCAAGCGCTGTCACGGTCGAGATGCTGCGCATACGCACAGTGCTGTAACCCCCACAGGAAACCCGGTGTGTGACCGGGGAGATGAGTGCGCCGCGCAGCACCCGGGACATGACCGCTCTACGGCGGTGACGCGCGGGGCGCGGCTGCTGGGAGCAGCGTATGGCATGCCTGTGACAGTTGTGGAGAGGGTTTCCGGTGTGCGGACGTCCGGTGCGTGCTGCCGGGATTCGCGCGCTCAGCCTTCGTCGGCGTCGTCGCGAGACAGCACCGTCACGCGGTGGAAGTTGCACACGGCCGACGCCGGGTGTTCCGGGGGGACGGAATGGGCCTTGAGGGCGACGCTGACCAGGCTGAGCAGCAGGTCGACGTCGGTGTCGCAGTCGAGATGGACGGTGACCCAGCGGGAGCCCGGCACCAGACGGATGGCGGTCGACTCCGCGAAGTCGTGGTGCAGCCGCTGGATCGCCCGGGTGGTGAGGTGCAGGTCCACGTCCCGGTCGGAGTGGAAGTGCACGATCTCGTCACGCGCCGAGCGCAGCGCGCGGCCCGTGCCGCAGCCGGCCTCGCACGGGCTGAGGTCGGGCCACGCGGCCAGCTGGTCCATGGCTCTCTGGGCCGGTGTCATGTGCCCATGGTGCGGCGCTCACCGCACGGACACCAGGGCTTGAGCGATCCGTAACCAGCGGGAGACCCAGCGTCTGTCCGGCGCATCAGTTCGGCGTCGCGGGCCTGGCACGCACCAGACCCCGCTCGGGGCGGCCACAAGGCGCGGTTCCTTGTAGCCGACCTGATCCGCCGGACAGGCCCTGGCTCACTTCGGCCCCTTTTCCCACACGGGTGCCGGTGGCGGGCCGCGCTCCGCGCGGGCCCGGTCGGTCAGCTCCTGCACCAGGGCCGTCTTCGCACGCGAGTGGTCCCGGGCCGGGGTGCCGGCTGCCACGAGGGCCCGTTCGAGTTCGGCGTACCGGGCCGCCTCCTCGGGGCGGGCGCGCAGGTGGTCCCTCAGGACGCGCTGGTTGCGGGTGGGCCGGCCGTCCTCCGTCACCACGTGCAGGATGTGGCTGCGGACGCCGGCGTCGGCGCGGACGTACAGAAGCCGGTCCGTCATCCCGTTGTCGTGGGGGGCAGAAGCCCAGCACGGCGACGCCGGGCTCGTACGGGCCGACATCGGCGAGGTCCGGAACGGCCCCCAGGAGGCCGATGACGGGTTTGGCCGCGAGGCCCGGGACGGCGGCTGGAGACCGATGGACCGATGTGCTCCAGCGCGACGAACAGCCCGGGGGCCGCCGTGCGCAGCGCGTCCGCCAAGGCGGCAGCCCTGCGGGGCCAGCCGGGGTCGTGGTCGACCACGAGCACCGCATGCACCTGTACCCACCCCTGAAAGCGCCTCTGGCCTGCGAAAATACCGAACACTCCGCAATCGCCCCCTTTCAGCGATAATGGGGGCATGAGTACTGCGACGTTTGTTGTTGCGGCCACGTCGAGTGAGGTACTCAACGTGATCGCCGCCTTTGTCGGTGGCCTGATCATCGCTGGTGCCCTGATCTGGGCCGTGCAGTTCGGCATGAAGGTCCGGGACCGCGAACTGCCGCGGCCCAACCCGGACGAACAGCCCCATCTCCCCGACGGCGGTGCCGTCCGGGAGATGCGCGAGATGCGGGAACCGGACGAGGTACCGCACACGGAGGGCGGGGAACGGCTCATGCCCTACGAGCTCCACCCGTCCGGAACCAAGACCGGGCAGGACCAGCACCGCCGGCGCTGGCTGCCCGGCTCCAGCGGCTCCTTCGGAGGCGGCGGCCTGGGACGCCTCTGACGTCCCGGGGGCTCACGCCATCCAGAAGAACACCGCCGTCATCCGCTTCTCCTCCAGCGTCGTGCCGGAGTAGCCCGTGGCGCTGTGCACCAGGTTGGCGTTGTAGAGGAGCAGACGGTTGTACTTGTGCGGGACCCGCACGTCCTCCTCGAAGTGGTCCCCCGGGACGAAGCGCGTGCCCAGGGCCTCGACGAGGTTGTTGTGCGGGGCCTGCACGACGTTGCCGCCGAGCCGGCCGCCGGGCAGGGACTGGCGGTAGAAGGCGGTTCCGCAGTCCTTGCCGACACCGGGGTTGAGGTACAGCACCGCCGCGTAGCGGCACAGCGCCCGCGAGTCGGTGTGCGGGCGCGGTTCGCTCTCGCCCTCGCCGACCACCTGGATGCAGTTGTGGTTGAGGGTGCCGCCGCCGGGGGCCTCCTGCACCCACAGTTCCTTCGCGCCGGTCGACTTCTTCACCAGGCGTTCCACGCGCGCGAGTTCGGCGGGCTCCAGGCCCGGCATGGTGCGCAGGCCCGGCCAGGTCTCCGAGGTGTAGGGGTATCCCTTGACCCAGTCGTCCTTGGCGAGACAGCGCTCCCGTACGGCGTCCGCGTCGGGCAGGACGTCGTCGATGACCCAGTAGTCGCGGCCCTTGGTGGGCTTGCGGTAGGGCAGGACGGGAAGCGCTGTCGGGGCTTTCCGGGGCTGTGGGGGCATGGGGCGAATTTAGGTCCGGCGTTTGCCTGGTCTCTCCCGTGAAATGGTCAACATTCCGTCAACCAGCCGGGACCCACGGGCCGTTACCTGCCTCACACCCGCCGGTTTTTACCAAACCAAAAGGTTCCGCGCCGGAACCTCATCCGTACTCCCCTCTGTCGACCCCCCGCCGTCCACCGGCGGGACCCCCGACCGGGCAGGAGGCACGGTGCGCTTTTCGCGGAATGCGACGGGAACTCTCTTCGTGGGCGGGGCCTTGAGCCTGACCCTGGCCGCGCTCGCCTATCCCGCGATGCTCGGAGTCAACACGGTGTCCAGCGACGGATCGAGAATCATCGCGCAGACCCAGTGGGGGCCGCTGACGGAGGCCGACCGGGACTTCGTGGTCAAGGTGCGCGCGGCCGGGCTCTGGGAGTACCCCGTGGGTCAGATGGGCCTGAAGAAGGGGCAGAGCAAGGCGGTGATCACCGCGAGCAAGCACCTCATCGACGGACACGCCGCGCTGGACGCCAGCTGCCGCAAGATCAGCACGATGCTGAACATCACGATTCCCAACGTGGCCAGCCCCCAGCAGGTCGGCTTCGTCAACACGCTCGCCGCCGACCAGGGCAAGCAGTTCGACACGGACTTCGCCAACATCCTGCGCGTGACGCACGGTTCGATCTTCAACACGATCGCGAAGATCCGCTCCACGACCAAGAACACCGTGGTGCGGGCGCTGGCCGACCAGGCCAACGCGACGGTCCTGGATCACATCACGGTCATGGAGCAGACCGGTCTGGTCAACTTCGACCAGGTCCTCTTCCAGGAGACGACCCCGCCGAAGCTGCCCGCCACGGACCTGACCCCGCCGCCCCCGGCCGCGGGCCAGCCGGAGATCGTCCTCACCCCGCCGGTGGACAGCACCACCCAGCCGCCGGTCCTGCCGGGCGAGTCGTCGACCGGCCAGGGCGCGAACCCGAGCCCGACCATAAGGTGACAGCCGGGCGGCTCCGGGGTTGTGGAGCCGCCTGTTCCATCTGTGGCGAAATTGTAATAGACGATTGAACTACCCGTCGGTTGTCGCAGGTTGACAGCGTTCCGCCAGGAGATCCACGATGTGATCGCACTGTGGCGCATGTGACCAATGGGCCCGGTGTTCCTCAGACCATTTCACCCCCGGTACGGCCGGGCGCGGCGTGCTGCCCTGCGCCGCCGCGCCGGGACCGCCCACGCCAGATGGGGATCCGCATGTCCATAGCCAGACGTGTCACCGCGCGCCGCCTCCTGGCGACGGGCGCCGTGTCGCTCACCCTCTGCGCCGCCACCGTCGGCGCGGCCTCGAGCGCCTGGGCCACCGGCACGCCCGGCGGTGACGGCTGGAAGCACGCCGACGGCTACCGGCCCGGCACCGGTGCCGGCACCAAGACGGAGACGGACCGCTGCCAGTTCTCCCTGGACGGCACCGACTTCTACGACTCGGTCAAGGTCGACGACCGGACGCTGAAGCCCACCGACGACGGCAAGGTCCACATCAAGGTCCGCGCGGCGGGCGACGCCACGACCTGCACGGCCTCCCTGGCCTCCTACCTCGCCCACGGCCCGTCCTTCGCCACCTCCGGCGAGCAGGTCTTCGTCGACTTCGACTCGGTGACGGTCAAGCAGGGCCAGACCGACTCCCTCGACATCGCGGTGCCGGACGCGGGCTGCTTCGCGCAGGTCGACCTCTACCGGGGCGCCGTGAAGTTCGACGGCAAGCTCGACGCCAAGGACGGCTTCGTCCACGGCGACCTGCCGGCCGGCCCCGACCACCCGGTCATCAAGGACAAGCTGATCGCGTCCTGGAACGGCGGCACCAAGGACTGCACGAGCACCGAGTCGCAGCCGCCGTCCACCCCGCCCGCCTCGACACCGGCATCCGGGCAGCCCTCGACCCCGGCCGCGGAGAGCTCCGCCCCGGCCCCGAGCGCCTCCGAGCCGACGCCGTCCGAGACCGACACCCCGGTCGCCTCCGCGTCGACCACCGTCCCCGCCGCACCGACCGGCGGCGGTGGCCTCGCGGAGACCGGCGGCGGCAGCGACTCCGGCATCATCGCCGGTGGCGCGGCGGCACTCCTGGCCGCGGGCGGTGCGATCGTCGTCGTGACCAGGCGCCGCCGTACGGCCCGCTCGTGATCCGCCCCCGCCGGACAGCGCGGCGGACACCCCGATAGCCACTCCCGATACGAACGCCCCGGAGACCCCCGCTCCGGGGCGTTCGTGCTGCCGGACCCGCGGTGCCGCTCAACCCCCGTCCGCGACACACTGCTTGAGCAGCAGCCGTACGTCGTCGTCGACCACCCGGTAGCGCACCACGCGTCCCTCCTTGTCGCCAGCCACCACCCCGGCCGCCCTGAGCAGCCGCAACGCCTGCGAGACGGCCGGGTCGTTCATGCCGGTCGCGATCGCCAGGTCGGACACGGCCAGCGGGCCGGTGCGGTGCAGGGCGAGCAGCAGGGCGAGCCGCTTGGGGTCGGCGAGCAGGGAGAAGCGGTCGGCCCAGGTGCGGACGTGCTCGGCGTCGCCGATGGCCTCGATGGCCTCGCACACCCGGTGGCCGTCGATCGTGCGGCGGTCTGCGCGGTCGGCCGGGACGAGATGCATACGGCCATCCTCGCAGGCGTCCGCATGTGATCTTCAATACCTGCGCAGGTATGCAGCTATGCAGGGGAGTGCCAACGGCCCTACGGTGGGCGGGCCGTGGTGTTCGGGAAGTCGGTGCCAAGCCGACGCGGCCCTCGCCACTGTGATCGGGGAGTTCGTCGCCCACGTCCCGCGAGGGACAGCCACTGGCCGCCGCGAGGCGGCTGGGAAGGCGGGCGGCGGACGTACGACCCGTAAGCCAGGAGACCGGCCACGGCAGCGCACGAAAAGATCCACGAGGTGCTGGAGCTGACCGCATGACCCTGCCCGGGACGTCCCTGCCCGAGAAGACCGAGCCCGCCTCCTTCCGCTGGCGGCGCGAGGACACCGTCAAGACGGCCGGCCTGATGGCGGTGATCGCCGCCCTGCACGTCGTCGCCTTCGGCATCCTCTTCCTCCTCGTCGTCCCGGGGCACTACGAGGTCGGCAACAACGCCTTCGGACTCGGCCTCGGCATCACGGCCTACACGCTCGGCATGCGGCACGCCTTCGACGCCGACCACATCGCCGCCATCGACAACACCACCCGCAAGCTGATGGCGGACGGCAAGCGTCCGGTATCGGTGGGGTTCTGGTTCGCGCTGGGGCACTCCAGCGTGGTGGTCGTGCTGGCGGCGATGATCGCGGGCGGCACCCGGCTCGCCGACAAGGTCATGAACGAGCACTCCCGCACCCACCAGGTGCTCGGCTTCATGGGTACGACGATCTCGGCCACGTTCCTCTATCTGGTCGCCGCGGTGAACCTGGTCGCCCTCGTCGGCATCCTGCGCGTCTTCCGGGCGATGCGGGCGGGGACGTACGACGAGAAGGAGCTCGAACAGCACCTGGACTCACGGGGGTTCATGAACCGGATCCTCGGCCGCCTGACCAGGTCCATCTCCCGCCCCGGCCAGATGTTCCCGCTCGGCTTCCTCTTCGGCCTGGGCTTCGACACGGCGACCGAGGTCACGCTGATGGTGATGGCGGGCTCCGGGGCCGCGGCCGGGCTGCCCTGGTACGCGATCCTCTGCCTGCCGCTGCTCTTCGCGGCCGGCATGAGCCTGTTCGACACGCTCGACGGCACCTTCATGAACTTCGCGTACCAGTGGGCTTTTTCGAACCCGGTGCGCAAGGTGTTCTACAACCTCACCATCACCGGGCTGTCCATCGCCGTGGCCTTCTTCATCGCCACGATGGAACTCTTCGGCCTCGACCTGGCCAACGTCGGCTACATCATCGTCGGCCTGTTCGTGGTGGTGTGGGTGGGGGCGGTGGGGTACTGGAAGGCGGCGAGGGTGGAGCAGCGGTGGGCGGCGCCCCAAAAGGGCGCGGAGCTGTCTCGATATGCGGCTCCGCCGCGGGGCGCGACCGGCCACGACGACACCGCAGCCGACAGACGACCCGTCGCGCCCCCGGCGGAGCGCTAACGCTCCACCGTCTCCAGGTACAGCTTCACGAAACGGTCCACGTCGACCTCCAACGCCACGTCCACCAGGGGCTGTTGGCGTACGCCCTGGTGGATCTCGGACTCTCCGGGGCGGGGGCGGCGGTCGACGATGGTCTGGCCGCGGGTCGGGCCCGGGGCCAGGGCGACCTCGACCGGGAGGAGACGGCTGGTGATGCCCGCCGGGTCGACGACCGTGCAGACCGCGCCCGCGTCGCCGAGGCCGCCGGCCTCCTCGGCCTCGGGGGCCTCGCCCTGGTGGGCCGGCCGGTGGGCGAGGAGTTCGCCGGCCAGCCGGGTGCCGGGCTCGGTGCTCGCGCGCAGCCGGTGCACATCGGCGCCGGGGACGACGACCTGGGTGAAGACGTCCAGGCCGTACATCGTGATCGGCACTCCGGCGGTGAGCAGGACGGCGGCCGCCTCCGGGTCGTGCCAGACGTTGAACTCGGCGACCGCCGTGGCGTTCCCGGTGGCCACCGCGCCGCCCATGAACACGATCCGCTCGATGTTGCGGGTGACCTCGGGGTGGGTGCGCAGCAGCAGGGCGATGTTCGTCAGGGGCGCGGTGGGGATGAGCGTGACCGGGCGCGGGGAGGCGAGGATCTCGCGGCGCAGCAGGGTGACCGCGTCCACGTCGGCGGGGGTGCGGGTGGGGGCGGGCAGGCCGAGGTCGCCCATGCCGTCGGCACCGTGCACATGCCGCGCCGAGCGCGCCGGCTCGATCAGCGGGCGCTCGGCGCCCCGGCCGACCGGGATGTCGGGGGCGCCGGCCTGCTCCAGCACGGTCAGGGTGTTGCGGACGACTCCGTCGACGTCCGTGTTCCCGGCGACGCAGGTGACCGCGCGCAGGTCGATCCCCGGGTGGCGTACGGCGAACAGCAGGGCCAGGGCGTCGTCGACACCCGTGTCGCAGTCGATGATCACCGGTATGGGCTGACCGTTCACGGCCGGGCTCCTCTCGCTACGACACGAGTCTCTACGACGTGTGGGCTACGACATGTGGGCTTACGACAGTGACCTTACGCAGCCGCCCACAGTTCGGCGCCACGGGTCTCGGCGCATACGCCGATCCGCTCCAGCAGCCGTTCCACGGGTACGGCCCCCGGACGGCGCCCGTCCCGCAGCCGTACGGCCACCAGGTCGCCCTCGGCCTCCCGCTCGCCGATCACCGCCTGGTACGGCACCAGGCGCGCCGCCCGGATGCGGGCGCCGAGGGTGCCCTGTTCGGGCCCGGCGACATCGGCGCGCAGCCCGCGTGCCAGGGCCCGCCGTACGACCTCGTAAGCCCGTTCCTCCTGGGCCTCCGACACCGGCAGCACGACGAGCTGGACGGGTGCGGCCCACGCCGGGAAGGCCCCGCCGTGCTCCTCGATCATCTGCGCCACCGCGCGCTCCACGCTGCCGATGATGCTGCGGTGGACCATGACCGGCCGGTGCTTCGCGCCGTCGGCGCCGATGTAGTGCAGGTCGAAGCGTTCGGGCTGGTGGAAGTCGATCTGGACGGTGGACAGGGTGGCCTCACGGCCGGCGGAGTCGACGACCTGCACGTCGATCTTGGGCCCGTAGAAGGCGGCCTCTCCCGCCGCCGCCTCGTACTCGACACCGGCGCCGGCCAGCACCTCCTCCAGCAGCCGGGTGGCCCGCTTCCAGAGCGCCGGGTCGGCGACGTACTTGCCGCCCTCCCCCGGCAGGGACAGCCGGTAGCGGGAGGCGCGGATGCCGAGGTCGGCGTAGGCGCGGCCGATCAGTTCGAGTGCGCCTCGCGCCTCCTCCACCGCCTGCTCCAGGGTGCAGAAGATATGGGCGTCGTTGAGCTGGATGGACCGTACGCGGGTCAGCCCGCCGAGCACCCCGGACGGCTCGGACCGGTACATGCCGCCCAACTCCGCGATCCTGAGCGGCAGTTCGCGGTAGCTGTGCGACCGGGACCGGTAGATGAGGGCGTGGTGGGGGCAGAGGCTGGGCCGCAGGACGACCTGTTCGCCGCCCAGCTCCATCGGCGGGAACATGTCGTCGCTGTAGTGGGACCAGTGCCCCGAGAGCTCGTACAGCTCGCGCTTGCCGAGCACGGGGGAGTAGACGTGCCGGTAGCCGGCCGCGCGTTCCTGCTCCCGGATGTACTCCTCCAGGGCGTGCCGCACGATCGCGCCGTCGGGCAGCCAGTACGGCAGCCCCGCGCCCATCAGCGGATCAGTGTCGAACAACTCCAGCTCACGGCCGAGCCGACGGTGGTCGTACATGGTCTCTCTCCTCGCGGTACAGGCGAGCGACCCACGACGAAGCCCCGGGGCACCCGCCCCGGGGCTTCGGACATCCAGTCCATGGATCAGCGCGCCGGGACACTCTCCGGCGTCGTCGTGAGGAACGACTGAGCGCGCTTCATGGGGGGACGGTAACGCGGGGGCGGGGTGAGCGCGACGGCTTTTCGGGGTGCCGATGTCCCGGCGCGCGCTCCGGGGGCTCACTGCAAAGAACACTGGGCCCTCGTGGAGGTCGGGCTGCGGCTGACCGCCGCTCCCAGCGCGGGAACCGCTGTGCGCTTTGCGCCCTGACCCGGCGGATCCAGCCGAAGGCGGGGCCCCGGTGTGTAACCCGGACGGACCGGCGCGCTGGTGGGGCGTCGTGCGCGGTGGTCCCTTGGAGACGTGATCGGTCTTGAGGTGGCCAGGAGGCGTCCGATGATCCGCACCCCGTCCCGTGTCCTCGTCGTCGCCGCGATGTCCGCGGGGGCCCTGGTCGGCGTGAGCGCGTGCGGGCTCATCGTGGGCGTGGGGCCGGAGCCGGGCTCGGGGGCGGAGCGGCACACGCCCGCGGCTTCGCACAGCGCCCGGCCCGGTGCGAAGCCGTCCGCCACCGCCCCCGCCGCACCCCCGCCCCTCACCGAGGCTCAGGCTCAGGCGGCGCTGCTGACCCAAGGGGACCTGGGCGCGCCGTGGGCGCCGACGCAGGGGGCCGCGACCTGGCGGGACGGGGTGCTCAAGGCCCACGCCGACGTGCCCGAATGCCGGAAGCTTCTCGACGCGCTGTACACGGACGACCTGTTCGGTGCGGACGCCACCGGGGCCCGGGTCGTGACCGGGCTCGACGATGCCATGGACCAGACGCAGTTGCGGTACCAGGTGCTGTCGTTGAAGCCCACGGTCGTGGACCGGACGCTGGCATGGCTGAAGACGCTGCCCGGTGCATGCGCCAAATTCACGGCGGTGAACGACCGCGGCGCCCTCCAGGGCGTCCGGGTCGACGAGGCCGTACTGCCGGTCGTCGGCGACGCCCGGCAGGGGCTGCGCGTCACGGTCACCAACCAGACCCAGTCGACCGACAGCCAGCAGACCCTGCTCACCCTCGACGTCGCCGTGGTCCGCGCCGGCGACGACACGATCGTCCTCACCCACGGCGGCCCGGGCGACGTGTCCGCCGATGCCACGAAGGCCTTCGTACAGGTGGGGGTGCAGCGGCTGGCCGACGTCAGGAAGCAGGCGCGGCTGCGCGTCTGACCTCGGCCCGACAGGGGGCCGAGTCCTAACCGAGCTTGTCCACGGCCTCCTTGGCCTCCCTCAGGCCCGCTCCTGTCGCCTCCCGGTACACCTTGATCGCCTGGATCTTCTTGCCGTCCCGCACCAGCGTGTTCACCTCGTCCGACCACGGTTCCTGCTCGGTCAGCCCCAAGTGGCCGAGGATCAGGTCGAGTTTGCGCTCGATCCGGGCAGCTCGTCTGTCCGCGCGGGACATCCGGTTCTCGATGCTGGCGATGCCGAAGACCAGGAGCAGGATGGCCAGGGAGAAACCGAGTGTGTCCATGCCACGATCCTAGGCGTCGCGATTCTCGGGCCCCGATCCTGGGGGCGCGAGATCCTGGGGCCCCGATCCCGGGGCTCCTCAGTCGCCGTCGAGTCTCTCCCTGTGCGAGACCACGCCGTGCGCCATGTCGAGGGCGGTGCGGCCCTGTGCGAAGGCGCGGGCGCGCAGCCGGGCCAGTGCCTCTTCGGCATCGATTCCGAGTTGCGCCATGACCATGCCGATGGCCTGGTAGACCTCGTCGTGTTCGGTGGCCAGACCGCCCAGCCATGCCTCCCCGCCGTCGTCCTCCCGCGGCAGGGTCGTCAGGGCCAGCGTCATGACGGCGGCCACGAGCAGGGCACGGCGCAACTCGTCCTCGGTCAGCCCACCCGGGGAGTCACGGTAGAGGTCGAGCGTCCCCACGGTCACCCCGTCGTCACCCAGCGGCATCGAGTACACGGCCTCGACGCCGACGGCCGCCGCCTGCCGGGCGAACACCGGCCAGCGGTGCATGTCCCGGCCGGCCGTCAGGTCGCAGGCGAGTACGGGGGTGCCGATCTGGGATGCGTACAGACACGGGCCGTCACCGAGGGTGGCCTGGGCCTCCGCGAGATGCGCGGCCAGCGGGCTGCTCGCGCCGAGCCGGATGGGCATCCCGTCGCTGCGCAGCGAGACGCTCGCCCCCACCACCGGCAGCAGCTTCACCGCCACCGCGCACAGCCGGGCAGGGATCTCCCGCGGCCGGGCGTCGCGCACCACTTCGGCGATGACGTCGGCGGCCCTGACTGCGTCCACGGCCATCGCCTCCTCCGATCGCAGCGGGGGGCCTGCATCTGGGGGCGCTGCCCGACTACCCCTGCCCCCAGGGGCGAAACGCCACCCGCGCCCGTCCTGCCCTCGGGGCGCCAGGTACGGGTGCCGCTCACCCAGGTCGGCGGGCAACCGCCCTAGAGGGGCGCGGGGCTGTATCGACATGCGGCTCCGCCGCGTGGGCGCGACAAGCCACGACGGACCCGCAGTCGCCATACAACCGCACCCGGCAGCCAGTGCACCGCGCACCGCGCACCGCGCACCGCGCACCGCGCACCGCGCACCTGCGTAGCCCCCTCACACCGGCGGAGCCGCCGGTGCAGGACCCAGGGTGGTGGTGCCCGGCGCCGTACGGTGGCCGAGCCCTGTGCGGTAGGCGTCCAGTGCGGCCTCCACCCGGCCGGTACGCCGCAGCAGATCGCCGAGCAGCCGGCACAGGTCGGCCAGGTCACCGGCCGCGCCGGCCCGCTCCAGCATGCTCAGGGCGCGGACGTAGTGCTCCTCGGCGGCCTCGGTGTCGCCGGCGTCCTCGGCGATGATGCCGAGCAGCCGGTGGGCGGCGGCGGAGTGCAGGGCGCCGCGTTCGGGGCCGAGGGCGTCGCTGAGCATGTCGTGCAGGAGGGCCGCGGCCTCGTCGGACTTGCCGCGCCGGTGCAGTACGTCGGCGAGCTCGACGGCGACCTGACTGCTGTAGAGGGCGGCGCGCCCCGCGCAGAGCATGTCGAGGGCCTGCCTCAACTCGGCCTCCGCGCGGTCGAGTTCGCCGTTCTGGGCGCAAACGTAGCCGCGCATCCAGTGGCAGTTGGCGAGTTCGGTGCGGATCTGGAGGGTGCGGTACAGCTCGGCGGCCTTGGCGAGGGAGGCGTCGGCCTCGGCGAGACGGCCCTCGGCTAGCAGGGTGCGGGCCACCGAGCGGTGCATACGGGCGACCAGCGCGGGGTTACCGGACCGCGGGGCGAGCGCGAGCGCGAACTCGGCGGCCTGGGCGGCGCGGGCCTGGGCGCCCATGTCCATGTAGGGGCCGATGATGCTGGCGTAGAGGAGCAGCAGCGCGTCCGGGTCGTGCAGTCCGCCGCGGTTCAGCTCGTCGAGGGCGGACTCCAGCAGGTAGACGGCGTAGCGGAGTTCACCGGCCAGGTAGTGGGAGACGGCGCGACCGCGCAGAGCGGGGACGCGGGCGGGCAGCGGTACGTCGGCGAGGGCGTGCTCGGTGCGCTCGAAGTACTGCCGGGCGGCCGCCAGCTCTCCCGTGTCCAGGGCGCACTCGCCGAGCCCGAGCAGCGCGACCGCCTGGACGTCGACGAGTTCGTGGCCCTCGGCCTCGGCGAGCAGCGCGGCGTACTGCTCGGCCGCCTGCTCGGCCTCGCCGCCCGCGAGCGTGCGCTGCGCCTCGGTCAGCCTGAGCCGCAGGTCGGTGGCGAGACGGGCCGGACGCCCGGTGACCAGCTCGTCGTAGGCGATCCCGAGGCGCTCGGCGATGTGCCGCAGCGCCTCGTCGGAGGGGCGGACCCGGCCGGCCTCCAGAGTGGAGATGTAGGCGGGGGTGTAGGCGGGCTCCGCCAACTGCCGTTGGGTGAGTCCGCGTTCGGAACGCATCTGCTGGACTCTGCGACCGATGGTCACCGGATCGTCACGGTCCGACACGACAACTCCCCCTGAACCTCTTGCCGTTGGCCCCCGCCGACCCCTACGTTAAACGGCGTCTTAAGTGCGTTTAATACAAACCTGTTGAGACGCTGTTGAGAGGTTGCCGTGCTCCGACACATCTCCGAGCGTTACGCCCGAGGGTTCGCAGCGGCCGTCGTCGCGGTGGCGGCACTGGTACTGGCGGCCAACGCGGGGCCGGCGCGGGCGGCGGACCCGGCGCCGGTGGGTCAGGTGCAGCAGGTCCATCACCACGCGGGTTGGTGAACCGGGGTCAGAATTCGGCCGTGTCCAGCTCGAAGCCGAGGGGGGCGGGGAGGGGGACGGTGAGGCCGAGCTTGTGCTTCGTCGTGTGGGACTCGGGAGCCCGGACCTCGGTGCTGACCTTCGGAAGCACCGCAGGCACCTCGACAACGCCGGCCGCCGTGTCGGACGACAAGCTGGTCCGGGTGGCTCGCTCTCTCACCGGGAAACTGCCCACCAGCCGGTGAGCCCCGCCCGGTCGGTCACGAACACACCCGGCGGTACGGCGCGTCCGGCACATACGTCCGCCACTGCGCCCGGGTCAGGTCGGCCCCGCCCGCCCTGGCGCACACCCGCGCGACCGCCTTCGACGGCGTGATCGTGTACGTCTGGAGCGGCACATGCGCGCTGCCCGCGTACAGCGTGCCGCTGTCGGCGCTGAACGCCACGGTGTCGACGGCCTCGCCCGGTGTCGTCAGCGGCCCGCCGAGCGGCTGCTGGGTGTCGATGTCCCAGAGCTGGAGCGTGCCCGCCTCGCCGCCCACCGCCAGCGTGCGCCCGTCGGGGCTGACGGCGAGGGCGCTGACCGCTTCCGAGCTGTCGTCGAGGAGGTCGTCGGAGGCGTCGCCGACGGCCGGTGCGGGGAACACGTTGCGCAGCACCCCGCCCCGCTCCCGGACCTTCCCGTCCCACAGCGCCACCCGGCCCGTCTGGTCCCCGGCCACCAGCCGCGAACCGTCCGGGGAGAAGGCGAGCGCCCCGATCGGGCTGTCCTGGACCAGGTCCCGTCCGGCGACCTGGCCGCCGGGCAGGGCCGCCGTGCGGTTGTCGCCGACCAGGAGCTTGCCGTCGGGGCGCACGGCCAGGTGGCTGCTGGAGAGGGCGGGGAGTGCCGCCGTTCTGCGGTGGGTCGTCGTGTCCCAGACCTCGTCGGTCAGTGCGCCGACGGCCGGGGTGCGGGTGGCGTAGAGCGTGCGGGCGTCCGGGCCGAGGGCGATCGTGATCACCGCCCCGGCCGAGGTCTTCGTCGCCAGGTCCAGGGTGGTCCGGGTGCTGCCCGGCGCGGCGTCCCAGAGGGTGATGCGCTGCGGGGACGCCTCGTAGCCCGGTGCGGAGACGCCGTACGCGAGCGTCCTGCCGTCGGGGCCGAACGCGAGCAGCGGCATGGTGAACTCCGCCTGCACCGGCCGGGAGGGGTCGTGGGAGACGGGGAGCGGCGGGGGCGGCAGCATCTGCAGCAGCCTTCCGTCCCGGGTGGCGCGCAGCTCGACGCGGTAGCCGCCGCCCGTGCGGCGCGCGGTGGCGAGGGTACGGCCGTCGGGGCTGAGCAGCACCTTGTCCACCGGGTCCGCCCGCCAGGCGGACGTGACGGCCCGCGCGACGTCCAGCGAGTGCACGATGCCGCCCTCCAGGTACCGCAGCAACGGGCGCCCGGGGTCCCAGGCCGGACTGCCGTACAGGTGCCGGCCGTTCAGGAAGTGCCGGAACACCGGGGCGTCGACGCCCGGCCGCCACACCCTGACCTCCGTCCCGTCGGCGGTCGCCAGGAACCTCCCGTCCGCACTGAAGGAGGCGTACGTCACCCCCGGGTCCGGCAGGTCGGCCACCTGCTTCCCCGACCGGACGTCCCAGACCCGCACCCCGCTGCCGGTCACCGCGGCGAGCTGCTGTCCGGCGCCGAGCGTCAGCTGCGACCGCTCCCGACCGCAGACCCCGCCGTCCCGTTCCCAGCGTCCGGGCACCGTGCGCCCTGTGTGCAGGTCCCGCACCCGCACAGCACCCGTGAGAGGACACACCGCGACCAGCCGGCCGTCCGTGCTCGGCGCGACGACCGCCGAGCTCGCCGCTTCCGTCCCGAAGACCAGCTTTCCGTCCGCGGCCGAGCGCACCTGCACCCGCGGATCGTCCATGCCGCTCACGACGTAGGTGGACCCCGCGAAGTCCACCTGGGAGGACGCGGGCAGCGCTCCGCCGCTCCAGCGGCCGGCCTTCGTGTCCCACAGCCGTAGGCCGTCGTCCCCGTCGACCGCCAGCAGCCGGCCGTCCGGGCTCGCCCCCGCCACCCGCCCGCTCTGCGGCAGCCGTCCCGAGGCGGTCCGCCGGTGGCCGGCCACGTCCCAGGTGCGCCAGACGCGGCCCTCGACGCTGAGCAGGGTGCGGCCGGAGTCCGTCAGGAAGCGCGCCGGGCCGTCCCCGGGCGCCGGGTCCTGGAAGGTGTCCACTTCCGGCTGGCCCAGTGCCCCGAGCAGCGCCCGCCGGGCCTCGGGCAGCCGGGCCACCCGCCAGGCGGCGACGCCGAGCAGCTGGGCGGTGCGCGGGTCGGTCGTACGCAGGGCGTCGGAGACCTGTGCGACATGGCGGGCCGCCTCGTCGGTGCGCTGCCGCTCGTAGTCCCGGCGCTGGTTCCAGGCGACGAGGCCCGCCACGAGCGCCACCGCCAGCACGGCCGACACCGTGGCCACCACCGCCCGGGTCCGGCGCACGGCCCGGACCCCGGCCCGGCGTTCCACCTCACGGGCCGCGACGGCGGCGCCCAGAAACCGCCGTTCGAGCGCGGTCAGGGCCGGATCCCGCTCGTGGTCCGGGAACAGCTCCTCGACGCGGTCCAGGCGCGTGCCCCGGAACAGGGAGCCGGGGTCACGGTCGTGCTCCAGCCACACCCGGGCCGCCTCGGTCAGGCTCCGGTGGTGCCGCAGCCGCTCGCGGTCCGTCTCGATCCAGCCGTGCAGCCGGGGCCAGCAGGTGATGAGGGCCTCGTGGGCGAGGTGTACGCCGTCCTCGTCGACGGTCAGCAGCCGGGCGCGGGTGAGGCGTTCGACGACCTGCGGGACGTCGGGGTCGGCCCATTCGTCCAGTTCGGCGCGGGAGAGGGGACGCCGGGTGTCGGGGATGCCCCGGCCCGGCTCGACCATGCGCAGCAGCAGGGCGCGGGCGGCGCGGGACTGCGCGGGGGACAGCCCGCCGTACACCTCCTCGGCGCTGGCCGCGATCGCGCCGCGCACTTCGCCGGCCGCCTCGTACGCGGCCAGCGTCAGTATGCGGCCCCGGCGACGGCGCCAGGTCTCCAGCAGGGCGTGGGAGAGCATGGGCAGGGCGCCGGGCTGGTCGAGGACCTCGTCGACGATCCGCGCGGTCAGCTCCCGTTCGACCAGGAGCCCGGCCGCCTGCGCCGGTCTGACGACCGCGTCCCGCAGCTCGTCCGCAGTCATCGGGCCGACGAGCAACCCGGCGCCACGCAGGGCGTCCGCCAGTTCGCGGTGCTCGGCGCACCGGGCGTAGAAGTCGGCCCGTACCGCGATGAGCACCTTCAGCCCGCGGTCCGGATCCCGGGCGGCCAGGAGCAGGTCGATGAAGCGGGCCCGCTCCTCGCGGTCCCGGCACAGGGTGAAGACCTCCTCGAACTGGTCCACCACCACCCAGCTCTCCGGCTCGCCCTCGGCGGGCGTGAGCAGATGGCCGTAGGTGTGCGCGGGCCGGTCTCCCGGCGTGAGCACCCGCAGCACCGCCGGCGCCCCCCGGGTCGCGATCTCGTCCCTGAGCCGCGGTATCAGCCCGGCCCGCAACAGCGACGACTTGCCGCTGCCCGAAGCACCGAACAGCACCGCGAACCGGTGGTCGCACACCAGATGGTTCAGCTCCTCGACCAGCCGGTCCCGGCCGAAGAACAGCGCGCGGTCGTCCGGCTCGAAGCGGGCGAGGCCCCGGTACGGCGGCGACGCGTCCTCGTCCTCCTCGCGCGCCGTTCCCGCCGCCTCCGCCTCGGCCTCCTTCCAGCGGGCCTCCCACTCCCCGAGATCGGCCGCGCACGCGCGCGCGTACCCGCGGACGACAGCGAGCGACGGCAGCCGCTCGCCGGCCGCCGCCTGGGAGAGCGTCGTCGCGGAGAACTGGGCGGTCTGCGCCATCGCCCGGTACGACGGGCTGCCCGCGGCCGTGCGCAGCTCGCGCAGTTGGTGCGCGAGGCGTTGTACGGGACCGGCCTCGGGATCCACATGTCTTTCGGGTCGGCCCACGGCGCGCTCTCTCCTCTGCACCACTGGCGGCTTTCGTACGGCTTTCGTACGTGGGCGAAGTTACGACAACCCGACGTCCGCACAAATTGAGGGTGCCGCTTCACCGGAACCGACTCCGGAATTGATTGCCGCGACAACGGCTACGTGCCAATCAACCTTCCGGCTGGGAGCCTTGATCGGGACTTCAGAACCGAGGAGAACAGCACCCCGTGTACGGCAGCGTCCTTCGCCATCTCGGCCTGTCGGCGGTCGTCTCGTCCGCCCTCGCCGCAGCGATCGCGGTCTCCGGGCTGACCTCCCCGTCCGCCGCCTCGCCCGTCGTACGCCTTCGCCCCGAACGTGCTGCTCCGCCGACAACCACCCCGCGCATGACGTTGATCAGTTCGGTGAAAATCCGTCTCGAGTTTGACGGAAAGCCCTTCAATTGAACTCTCAACTTGCCAGTCTTCGTTCCGACGTTCCGGATGTCATGTCCGGAACGAGTGGACCGTCGACTGGAGCCCCCCATGCCCCCAGCAGTCAGCACCACCAGGCCCCACCGCCTCGCCCGAGCCGCCGCCGTCGCGGGCAGCGCCGCCGCCCTCGCCCTCGCCCTGCCCGGCAGCGCCTCCGCCGGCGTCCTGCAGAACCTGCCCGAGAACGCGACCTCGTTCGAGAAGAACTTCGAGCCGGTCTACGACTACGACACGGACAGCTGCTACCCGGCCGCCGCGATCGACCCGAGCGGCAACCTCAACGGCGGTCTGAAGCCGACCGGCCCGATCACCGGCGAGTGCCGCTCCGGCCACCTCGGCCACGCCAACACCTACTCGCGGTCCAAGTGCAACAACGGCTGGTGCGGAATCATCTACGCCAGCTACTGGGAGAAGGACGAGGCCTCCCCGGGCATCGGCCACCGTAACGACTGGGAGTGCATGGTCGTCTGGGTCAAGGACGGCGACGCGAACCCGTCGTACCTGTCGGCCTCCGCGCACGGCGGCTTCAGCACCCACCCCATCGCCGACGTCCCGATGAGCGGGCAGCGCGTCGAGGCCGTCTACCACAAGGACGGCGCGTCCACCCACGCCTTCCGCTTCGCCAAGTGGGGCGAGACGCCGGAGAACGACACCGGTGCCTGGCACCAGGAGAACCTGCTCAGCTGGTCCAACCTGGCGTCCGGCCTGCGGGACAAGCTGAACGCCTCCGACTGGGGCAGCGCGAACTTCCCGCTCCAGGACTCCAAGTTCGCCGACCACCTGAACAAGGCCAAGCCGAGCGGCATCGCCTTCGACCCGTACGCCTGACCGGCACCCGACCGACGGACGACGGGCCCGCGGAATTGATTGCCCCCATGAGCGGGGGTGCCGATCAACTCCCCGCCTGCCAGGCTCTTCACCGGGGCCCCCCGAACGCGGCCGCCGACGCACACTCCCCCCTTCGCGTCGGCGGCCGCATCGCGTGGGCAAGGCCGTCGCGATGTGGGACACCCCGTCCTCCCGGAGCCCGGCGCCGCCTACGCTGCCCCCATGCCGTCTCCCGCCGCCCGCAGCGCACTGGACCTCACCGCCGATCTCCCGGTCTCCGACCTGGAGGACTTCTACCGGGACCTGCACCGCCACCCCGAGCTGTCGCTCCAGGAACACCGCACGGCCGCCAAGCTGGCCGAGCGGCTCACCAAGGCGGGTTACGAGACCGCCGAGGGCGTCGGCGGCACCGGAGTCGCAGGCGTCCTGCGCAACGGCGAGGGCCCGACGGTCCTCCTGCGCGCCGACATGGACGCGTTGCCGGTGCACGAGGAGACGGGCCTGCCGTACGCCTCCGCCACACCCGGCGTGATGCACGCCTGCGGGCACGACCTGCATGTGACCTGGCTGGCGGGCGCGGCCGCGGCGCTGGCCGCCGGGCGCGACACCTGGTCCGGCACCCTGCTGGTGGTGGGCCAGCCCGCCGAGGAGACCGGCCAGGGCGCGCAGGGGATGATCGCCGACGGCCTGTACGAGCGCTTCCCGCGACCGGACGTCCTGCTCGGCCAGCACGCGGCGCCCGGACCCGTCGGCTTCTACGCCCACTCACCGGGCCTGATCATGTCGGCGTCGACGGACATCGACATCGTCGTCCACGGGCGCGGCGGCCACGGCTCCCGCCCCGAGACGACCGTCGACCCCGTCGTCACGGCCGCCTACCTCGTCACCCGTCTCCAGACGGTCGTCTCCCGGGAGATCGCCGCCCGCGAGTCCGCCGTACTGACCGTCGGCCGCATCGAGGGCGGCACCCGGCACAACATCATCCCGTCCGAGGCGCGCATCGCCCTCAACCTGCGCACCCAGTCCGACGAGGTGCGCGCACGGATGGTCGCCGCGATCCGGCGCATCGCGGCGGGCGAGGCCCTGGCCGCCGGCTGCCCGCGGGAGCCGGAGATCACGGTGGGCGCGACCTTCCCGGTGACCACGAACGACGCCGACACCGACCGCCGGATCGCCGCCGTGCACGAGGAGGTGCTCGGGGCCGGGACGGTGCTGGACTTCGGCCCCGTGATGGGCAGCGAGGACTTCCCGCACCTGGCGCACGGTGGAATCCCGTACTCCTACTGGTTCGTCACGACCACCCCGGCCGACGTGTGGGACGCGGCACCCGGCACCGACCTGATGGAGAAGTTCCTGGCGGTCCCGAGCAACCACAGCCCGCACTTCGCACCGGACCTGTCGACGATCACGCCGGGCGTACGGACGCTGGTGTCGGGCGCGCTCACGTATCTCACGCAGCCCGCACGTCCCACGTGGTGATCGCGCTCCTACACTCACCGCGTGAACAACTACAAGTGCACCTATTGCGGCACCCTCGGCCTGGTGGACGGCTTCATCGAGGACGAGGGCCAGGGCGCACGTGGGTACGCGCGCTGGATCGAGGGCGCGTTGGAGCGGGGGCCCCTCGGGGGCGCCAAGCGGCTGGGCCGGCCCCGGCGGCAGATCGAGGCGTACCGCTGCCCCAAGTGCGGGCACCTGGAGCTGTTCGCCACCGCCGGGATGTAGGGCCGGGTCAGCCCTGGGTCTGCAACTGCCGCAGCTGCCGCTGCACATGGTCCAGGGCACCCTGTTTGCGCCCCGGCACCCGCGAGCGCAACTCGGCCAGCGCCGCCCCGAGTTCCCGCGCCGCGGCCGGGTCCCGGACCTGCCCCCACTGGTGGTGCGCCCGGTCCACGGCCGCCTCCACGGCCGGCGCGTCCGCCGCCTGCCCCGCCGCCAGCCGCGCGGCGGCCACCCTCAGCCAGGTCCGGCAGCTACGCACCGGATCCCCGGCGAACATCGCCAGATCCGCCCGCACTTCGGCCCAGTGCAACGCCTCCTCGGACCCGGGCCCGTGCGCGCGCACGGCGGCCTGCTCGTGGTGGGCGGCGAGGGCGCCGGCATCGGGGTGCCGACCGGACTGGACGGCGGCGGAGATGGCGGAGTGGGGGTCATCACCCAGCCCGTCATGGGGGTCCCCCCGCTCGAACGAGGCCGAGAGCGGGGGAGTTTGAGGACGCGGCCGTTCAGGCCGATGAGGGGGTCCGGGGGCGAAGCCCCCAGGTACGGGACCACCCACGCCGGGCGCGCCCAGCACCAGGCCCGCACCCCCCTCCACGCCCACCCGGCCCAGCGCCTGCTGATGCAACTGCTCGGCAGGCGGCCGCAGCCCACTGCGCAGAATCGTCGCCACGGCCTTCATGTACGCCGGCACGGCCACCGCCCGCCGCGACGAGGGCGGCGGGGCGACACGGCCGTAGACGGCGTTGTTGCGCCCGCAGTCGAGCGGGTTCACCCGAAGCCACTCCCAGGCCTCGGCATCCGCGTGCAGGTCGAGGAAGAGGGTGGTGGAACCAACCGCCCGCAGCCGCAGTTCCTCCCGTATCCAGTGCCAGGGCAGCCCGGTGTACCGCACCGTCGCGGGCGTCGTACGGGCCAGCGCCAGATGCGGCAGCCGCTGCCGGCGGTCGAGCTGCAGCTGCCCGGTGACGAAGACGGTGAGCGGCCCCGGAGCCCCCGCGGCGGCCCGCAACCGGGTGAGCACGGCCTGGGGTTCCAGCGGGTCGGCGAGCTCGACGACGTTCGCGGTGTCCGTGCCGGACAGGACGGCGGGCGGGACGGCCGCGAGGACGGGGAGCACGGACGCCGCGTCCACCAGGCAGCCCTTGCCCGCCGGGGACGCGGCGAGCAACAGCACGGTTCCGGGCATGGTTCCCTCCCCCTCCCCCGTCGATCACTTACGGCAGCACCGTAACCGCTGCGGGTGCAAAGGTGGGTGTCAGGACCGAAAACCCGGCGTCGGGCCGGAGGCCGCCAGGTACTGCCGTACCTCGTCGACCTGGTCCCGGCTGCCGATCGCGAGCGCGACCCAGGAGCCGTCCGGGAAGGCTAGGTCCACGCGGTTGCGGTGGCGGGCCGGGTGCGGCTCGCGGCGCAGGCAGGGCACTTGCCGGGGGTACTCCCCGTAGAGCCTGGGGGTTTCGCGTTCCGGCGAGAGCGGCTTGCTGAGCAGCAGCACTCGGCGGTCGGTGAACGTCAGCAGGAAACCGTCGTTCCGGAAGGTCCCTCGTCCGTCACCCGCACGCACCGCGATCACAAAGCGGCCCGCGTCGCTCTCCCAGCCGCCGTGCCACACCCGGCCGCGCACCAGCCGCCGGATGCCGAAGCCTCCCCAGAACCAGTCCTCCAGCTTCTCCAGCGGGTACGTCAGCACAGCACCCGCCACGGCCATCCAGTGGAAGGGAAGCAGCAGCACCCGCAGGCCGCGGAAGCTCCGGTCCTCCGTTCCGCTCCCCGGCGCACGCGGCGGACGATGGCGGCGCGGGACGCCCTCCGGCGCCAGTGGATCCAGCCCGGCGGAGAAGACACGGCACAGCTGCTCACCACTCAGGAGGCCCCGGGCGGCGTACTCCTGACGGCGTACGTCCCGTTCCGTCATCCGAAGTCCTCCTCGATGCTGCGCTTGTTCACCCGGTAGGGCTGCTCCTGGGCGAGCTGCCGGTCGCGCGCCTCGGCCTCCTTCACGGTGTCGCTGTGGAGTGCCTCCTTGACGGGCCCCGCCGGGTCTCCGGTGAGCCCGGGGACCTCCCCGAAGAGGGGCTTGAAGACGTGCTCCTTGAGCTGCTTCATCCCTTCGTGGTGGGCGGCCCACACCAGGCCCTTGTGCGTGCCCTCACCACCCATGCCGCGCCAGCCGGACATCTTGCGGACACCCTTGGCGGCCTTGACCACGTCCTTGAACTTCGCCTCCCCGGCCCGCATGTCCTTCACGGCCTTCATCAGGTCACGCAGGGCGGTCCCGAGCTTGGAGGAGACCTGTTCCACCCGCTCCACGTAGACGGCGACCTCGGCGTCCACCGCCAGCGCGTCCACGGCGGTGGCCAGGCCGGCCGTCAGCAGGTCGGTGATGAGTCCCGCGGCCACCGTCATGGCGATCATCTCGATCGCCTCGCGGATGATGGCGACGACGGTGTCCTCGGCGAGCTTGCACTCCTTGGCGGCGCTGTTGAGGATCTCCGCGGTCCGGCCCATGTCCTCGGCGGTCCCGTCGATGGCGGCGACGAACTCGCCCATGCCGCGGCCGAAGGACTCCGAAGCCTCCCCCTCCCAGTGCGCGGGAAGCTTCGCGGCGCCCATGCGCAGGGTGTCGGCCAGCGACTGGAGCGCCTTCGCCTGGCCGTGCCAGCTCTGCGCCGCTTCATGCAGCTGCGCCGGCATGCCGGTGACCTTCTCCAGCTCGTCGAGCATGCCGGTCGCCTCCAGGACGCCCCGGACGAGGTCGTCGATGCCGGCGTCCAGGCCGTGTTCCTGGCTGGGCTCCACGTCCTCCAGCGGCGGGAGCGGCGCGGGTTCCTTCTTCGTCCAGGCGTATGCGGCTGCCGTGTCGCTCATGCGCCGATGCCGTCCATCCCCTGGCCGAGGTCGTACTCGTTGCTCAGATACTGGCCACCGACGTCCCGGAGCCCCTTGGCCACATCGGCAAGGACGGAGACGAGGTCGCGGACGTTGTGTTCGGCGGCAGCGGCGTGCTCCAGGTAGGCGGAATGCAGCTCGTCGGAGTCCGGCAGCTTGCCGAACGCACCGCCCGGCACGGTGATGTGGGCGAGCGCGGAGGCCACCCGTGGAAGGTCGTCGAGGTGTTGCTCGGCCTGTGCCGCGTACTTGAGCAGTACGTCCGGGTCGACGTGGAATCCGTCCCCCATGAGTCCCCCATTGTTTGCAAGCGCGTGCGTTGCTTTTGGGGAGTCTAGGAACGCCCGGTAGCAGGCCCGCCAAACCATGGAAAAGGGAAATCCAATCCCGGTCAAGATCGCGCAAAAATGCCCCTCGCTCCCTCCGGCCGCGCACCGCACCCCGGAACTGCCCCCGCCCACCGACTTGCCAGGCCCTGCCTCCAGGTGTGCTCTGGTAGGCGGGGGCGAGGAGAGAGAGGAGTGCTCTCATGGCTCAAGCGGCACCCACGTCCGGCGGAATGATGGGCAGGGTCAGGCTGAACCGCGCGGCCCGGCCCACGCGCACACCCGACCTGTTCGACGAGCACGTCCACACCATGGGGCGGTACGGGATCCCCGTGGCCCTCGGGCTCGTCTACGGCTTCTGGGCCGCGTCCAACCGGCGCGGCGGCGGCGACATCACCGGCTGGAACATCCTGTTCGGCTTCGTCACGGCGGCCGTGTTCATCGTGCTGTGCATCGCCGTCGCGACGTTCGCGCCGCTGCTCAAGCGCGAACTGCACTCACTGGTGAAGTCCGGCTTCGCGGGCGCCGCGGTCGCCTTCCTCTACAGCCAGACCGGCGAGTCGGTCTACCGGTCCGTGGCCCTGGGCGTGGTTGTCACCGCGGGCGTCTTCCTGGTGTTCTTCTACCGCTACTACACGCGGGAGGACGCCGTCGGCAACCGCATCCGCTGACCGGCACGAGGGCCTGTCCGGCGGATCAGGTCGGGTGCGGGGAACTGCGCCTTCCGGCGGGCCCGAGCGGGGTCATGGGCCCCCGCTCGGGCGAGGCCGAGAGCGTGCCGGGGCCCGCGACGCCGAGCCGATCCGCCGTACAGGCCCTACGGTGCGGGGCGCCCGGACAGCACCCGTATGGACGCGCCCCGCTCGCGCGCCCGGCCCCCGGGCCGTTGCCTGGAAAGGTGGCCCCCAAGCGATCTGAGCGTCTGCGGCACGCCCTGTCGGCGGCACTGATCGCCCTCGCGTGTCTGCTCGCGCCGTGCGGAACGCTCGCGGCCTGGGCGGCGTACGACCTCGCCGACACGAGCCGCTACGTCACGACGATGGCGCCGCTCGCCGGGGACCCCGCCGTGCGGGACGCCGTCGCGGACACCGTCGGCGCCGGGATCATGGAGCAGGTCGACGACCGGGGGGACGTACGGCCGCTGCGGGGCACCGTGCGCCCCTTCGTGCACGACGCGGTGCACTCCTTCACCGGTACCGAGGCCTTCCGCCTGGCCTGGGACTCAGGGAACCGGGCGGTCCACGACGCCGTGCTGCGCGCCCTGCACGACAAGAGCGAGCGCGACGTCACCGTCGACCTCGCCCCCCTCACCGCCCAGGTCATGCATCAACTCGCCGTGGACCACGTCCCGTTGGCGAACCGTATCCCGGTCGAGCACACCGAGGTCGCGGTGCTCCCGGCCCAGGAACTGGACCGCCTCCGGAAGGGATTCCACGTGCTGGAAGTCGCCGGTTTCTGGCTGCCGGTGGCGGCCGTCGTCTTCGCCGTGACCGGGATCGCCGTCGCCGCCTGCCGCCGCCGAGCGGTCACCGCGACCGCGCTCGGTACGGCACTCGGCGGCGCACTGCTCGCCCTGGCCGTCACGATCGGCCGCCATCTCACCCTTGCCGACCTCCCCGACGAGACCCAGCAGCCGGCCGCGGCCGCCGTCTACGACGCCCTCACGGCAACCCTCCGCCAGGCGTGCTGGCTCCTGATCGCCCTGGGCCTGACGGTCGCGCTGGCCGCCTGGCTCACCGGACGCTTCCGGCAACCAAGGGCGCCCCACAGGGGCGCGGGACGGCGTCGATCTGCGGCTCCGCGGCGGGGCGCGACCAGCCACGAAGCACCCGCGGACGAATCGGATCTACAGCGGAGCCCTTAGCACCACGCCGGCAAGCACCCGCAGGGCCCACTCCAGATCAGGCAGAGCAGCCGACGCGAGTCCCAGCCTGACGGCGTCCGGGGTGCGTTTGGGGTCGACCACGAAGGCAGTCCCCGGCGTGACGGCGACCCCCTGCACGGCCGCCGCCGCCGTGAACGTGTCCGCGCGCCACGGCGCAGGCAGCTCCCACCAGGCGAAGTAGGCCCGCGGATCGCACCGCACCCGAAAGCCGTCCAGGTGCTCGGCGACCAGCCGCTGCCGGCGCGCCGCATCCTCCCGCTTGGCCGCCACCAGCCGCTCCACCGTCCCGTCCCCGATCCACCGCACCCCCGCCTCCAGCGCGAACCGCCCGGCACTCCACCCCCCGGACCGCACGGCCGCGGCCACCGACTCCACGCGATGCGCCGGTACGACGAGAAAGCCGGCCGTGAGCCCGGGCGCGACCCGCTTGGAGAGGCCGTCGACGACATGGGTGAGGTGAGGGGCGTACGCGGCGAGGGGGTCGGCGGCCCCGGCCGGGTCCGCGAGGAAGGACCAGATGCGGTCCTCCACGACAGGGATGTCCAAGTCGGCGACGGTCTCGGCGAGTTGACGCCGGCGCACCTCGCCCGTCGTCACCGAGGTGGGGTTGTGCAGGGTCGGCTGGACGTACAGGGCGGACAGGGGAGCGGCCCGGTGGGCGGCCGCGACAGACTCCGGACGCAGCCCGCCCGCGTCCGTGTCCAGCGGCACCAGCCGGATGCCCAGCCTGCCCGCGATCTCCTTGACCAGCGGATACGTCAGCTCCTCGACCCCCACACGGCCGCCCGGCCGTACGAGGGAGGCGAGGGCCGCGGCGATGGCCTGGCGGGCGTTGCCGGTGAAGAGCAGCCGGTCGGGGGCCGGGCGCCAGCCCGGGGTGGCGAGCAGGGCCGCCACCGCCTCGCGGGCCTGCGCGGTCCCGGCGGCGGGGGCCGGGCGCAGCGCCTCGGTGAGGACGTCGGGGCGCAGCATCGGCGCGAGGGCGGGGGCGAGCAGCTCCGACTGGCCGGGGGCGGAAGGGTAGTTGAGCTCCATGTTCACCGGGGCGGCGGTCGCCGGCTCGGTGAGTGCCCGCCCGGCGGGTCCGGTCCGCGCGGCCCGTACGAAGGTGCCGCGGCCGACCTCGCCCACCACGAGCCCCCGCCGCACCAGCTCGCCGTACGCCCGCTCCGCTGTGGAGGCCGCGATGCCGTGCCGTCTGGCGAACGTCCGCTGCGGAGGCAGCCGTTCGCCCGGCCGGAGCCGTCCGGCGGCGATGTCGTCGGCTATGCGGTCGGCTATCCGCCGGTACGCGTCCACTGGGCCCCCTGTTGTTGCCGTTGTCGGCATTGCACCGAGGGCAAAGATCTTATTGCACTGAGGAGTTGGGCCGCCCTAGGGTCGAGGTCATGCCATTTCCGCTGGTCCTCGTCCACGGCCACCCCTTCGACCACACCATGTGGAACCCGCAGCTGGAGGCGTTCTCCGGCTCCCGCCGGGTGATCGCCCCCGACCTGCGCGGCTACGGCGCCTCCCCTTCCGCTCCGGAGGTCACGCGCTTCGAGGAGTTCGCGCAGGACCTCGCGGCGCTGCTGGACGAGCTGGGGGTGGAGTCGTGCGTGCTCGCCGGTCTCTCCATGGGCGGCCAGATCGTCATGGACTTCTACCGGCAGTTCCCCGGCCGCGTGAGCGGCCTGGTCCTCGCCGACACCTTCCCGGCACCGGAGACACCCGACGGCGCCGAGGTGCGTCACGCCATGGCCGCTCGCCTGCTGCGGGAGGGCATGCGCGGCTACGCCGACGAGGTGCTGGAGAAGATGGTCGCGCCGTACGCCTCCGCCGAGGTCAAGGCGCATGTCCACCGCATGATGACGGCCACCCGCCCCGAGTCCGCCGCGGCGGCGCTGCGCGCCCGCGCCGCCCGCCCGGACTACCGCGAGCTGCTCACCACCGTCACGGTCCCGGCCCTGGTGGTCGTGGGCGCCGACGACACCTACACCCCGGTCGCCGACGCCGAGGCGATGCACGCGACGCTCCCCGACTCGACGCTCCACGTCATCGAGGGCACGGCCCACATGCCGAACCTGGAGCGGCCGAAGGAGTTCAACGAGGCGCTGGAGAGTTTCCTGGCGCGCATCGACTCCGCCGGGGGATGATTCGGGCATCCCACTCGTGAGCGGAGGGCCCGGCCTTGGACACTGCGGCTGCCGAGTGGACCGCTGCGCCTGAGGACGAGCCGGTACGGCGGGCCGGGCGGCGCTTCGCGGCCTGGTGCGCCGGGCTGCTGCTCGCCGCGGTGAGCGTGGTCGTCGGCTGCCGGGCCGCCGACAGCGACGGCATCACCCCGGTCCCCCAGGTGCTCGCCTTCCTGCCCTGGCTGATCGCCCCTACCGGACTGGCCCTGCTCCTCGCCCTGCACGCGCGCCGGCGGCTGGCGATGGTGTGGTCGATCGTCGTCCTCGGACTGCTGGCGTGGTTCATCGAGCCGTACGGGAAGACGGACGAGCCCGGCGGCACCCCTGTTGCGGAGTTCAAGGTGCTGACCTCGAACGTCGAGTTCGGCCGCGGGACCGGCTCCCTCGTCCCCGAGATCCGGCGCCACAAGCCGGACATCGTGTTCGTGGAGGAGTGCGAGTACACCTGCCAGGCCCGGCTGAAGCGGGACTTCGGCGCCGACTACCCCTACCGGCAGGCCGTGGCGGCGGGTGGCAGCCACGGCTCGATCATCCTCAGCCGCGTTCCGCTCAAGGCCACGGCGGGCGTGACCGGGACCATGGGCATGCCCGGTGCCGTCGCCGATGTGCGCGGACATGCCGTCCGGCTCCAGCTGGCGCACCCCATGCCCCCGCTGCCCGGCCAGGTCGGCCTCTGGCACCGGGAGCTCGGGCGGCTCCGGGACGCTGCCGCCGCCGCCCGCACGCCCATGATCCTGGCCGGCGACTTCAACGCCACCCAGGACCACGCCGCCTTCCGCCGCATCCTCGACACCGGCCTACGCGACACGGCCCGGCTCACGGGCCACACCCGCACCCCCACCTGGCCCGCCCGCACCGCCCCCACCTTCGGCACCCAGATCGACCACGTACTCGTCTCCCGGGACTTCTCGGCGAGCACCGCCCGCTTCCTGGACCTCACCGACACCGACCACCGCGCGCTGCTGGTGGACGTCACGCTTCACCAGGGCGGATGAGGCGGGCCGTGGTGCTCATAATGGGCGCATGCCCCGAGAGTTCCCCGCCGGCCTCACCCCTCCCGACTGGCTGGTAAGGAACCTCCGGCCCCAGCAGGCCCCCGTCAACTGGGCCGCCATGGCGCGCGCGGCGATCGCGATGGCGCTCCCGCTGGCGATCGGTCTCGCGGTGGGCCGGCCCGCCTACGGAGCGCTGGCCTCCATGGGCGCCCTGTCCGGCGTCATCGGCGACACCGCGGACGCGTACCGCATGCGGATCCTCAACATCGCGATCCCGCAGCTCTTCGGCGCGATCGGCGTGACCCTGGGCTCGCTGGCGTTCGGGCACGGATGGGTCGCGGTCGCCGCGGTCACCGGCATCGCGCTGGTCTCCGGGATGATCTCGACGATCGGGGCGGTCGCCTCGGTGTCGGGGCTGCTGCTGCTCCTCAACGCCGTGGTCGGCGCGGGACTGCCCCTGCCCGGCGACTGGTGGCTGGCCCCGGCGCTGATGTCAGGCGGCGGCCTCCTCGTCCTCCTCCTCGCGCTGCTCGCCTGGCCGCTCAGGTCCGGGGTGCCGGAGCGGGCGGCGGTCGCGGACACGTACCGGACGGTGGCCTCGCTGATGGCGGCAGGCGGCACGGAGGAGTACGACGCCGCGCGCCACACCGTCACCCAGTCCCTGAACCAGTCATACGACCTCGTCCTCGCCCGCCGCGCCCGCCACCACGGCCGCAGCCCCGAACTCACCCGCCTGCTCGCCCAGTTGAACGCCATCACCCCGGTCGTGGAGGCCGCCCCCGCCGCCCGGCTGAGCGGCACGGCCCTGCCGCCGGAGGTCCCCGAGGCCGTACGCCATCTCGCGCAGGCCGTGGAGACCGGCTACACGGGACCGATAGGGCTGGCGCTGCCCGTGCCCACGTCGGAGACAGCCCGCGCCGTCGACCACGCGCTGCGGCACGCCGCCGAGGTCGTCACCGCACCGGACGTGGACCCGAGGGGCATCGACGACCGCCTCGGCCGCCCCGCCGGGCTGTCCATCCGCGTGGCCCGCGCCTCCCGCAACGTCACCCTCTCCGCCAACTCCTGGCGCTACGGTCTGCGCCTCGCACTCTGCATCGGCATCGCGCAGGCCCTGGTGTCGATCGTCCCGGTGCCGCGCTCGTACTGGGTCGCCCTCACCATCACCTTCGTCCTGAAGCCCGACTTCGGCTCGGTCTTCTCGCGGGCGCTGCTGCGGGCCGTGGGCACGGTGGCGGGCCTGGTGATCGCGGCGGCGGTGCTCGCGGCGGTGCCGCGCGGCTGGTGGGACGTACCGGTGATGCTGGTCCTCGCCCCGCTGATCCCGGCGTTCACCCCGCGCGGCTACGGCTACCAGACGGCCGCCATCACGCCCGTGATCCTCCTCCTCTCCGACATCCTGAACCACCAGGGCACGGCCCTGCTCCTGCCCCGCCTGGTCGACTCCCTCATCGGCTGCGGCATCGCGCTGGTCGCCGGCTACCTCCTCTGGCCGGAGAGCTGGCACACCCGGGTCGGCGACCGGCTCGCGGACGCGGTCGCGAACACCGCGCAGTACGTCGAGTCCGCCTTCGGCGACGGCTCCGAACCGGCCGCCCGTGCCCGGATGCGACGCCGCCTCTACCGCGATCTGTCCGTCATCCGTACGGAGTTCCAGCGCGCCCTGACCGAACCGCCGCCGACCGGCCGCCGGGCCGCCGCCTGGTGGCCGCTGGTCGTCGCCGTGGAGCGGATCGTGGACGCCACGACGGCCGCGGCGGTGCGGGTACGGCACGGTGCGGCCACTCCGTCCGCCGCCGAGGTCCGCCAAGTGGCCATGCAACTGGGCGAGTTGGCGCAGGGTCTGCGGGACACGGAGGTCCTGTACCCGGTCCGTACGGACCTCACCGGGCCGGCGGGCAGCGTGCTGGAGCCGCTGCGGCAGGAGGTGGCGGCGGCGCGGGCGATCGCGTCACCGCACTGATCCTCGCCCGGACACAGAGGGGTGCGGCCGCCCTGTGCAGGAGGGCGGCCGCACCGTGTGGGGAGTGGCGGCTAACGCGTGCTCTTGTGCAGGGCCTTGTCGCTCAGGGACTTGTCGCTGAGGGCCTTGTCCAGCGCGGCCCGGAACCCGTTGGCCCACAACTGGTCGACCTTGGCGCGCTCGTTGGCGTCCGGGTTGGGGTTCGTGCAGGACGTGCCGGGACCGCCGCCCGACATCAGCTCGCTGCACGGGCCCTCGTAGTGGTCGGGCAGGCCGAGGACGTGGCCGGTCTCGTGGGCGGTGACGCGGGTGGAGTCGTACTCCTTGTTCTGCGCGTAGTCGAGGAAGACATAGCCGCCGCCGTGACCGTCGGTCGAGGCGTACGAGCCGCGGGAGTCGTTGCCCTCGCGGTAGCCGAAGTCGGCGCCCGACGAACCGGCCTGGAGCTTCACGTTCGACTCGGCGCCGTTCCAGATCTGGGCGGCGCGGGCTATCTGGGCGCTGAACGTCGGCGCCCCGGACGGGTCGTAGGTGACCGTGACAGCGGCGGCGCTGTTCGGGTGGGCGGCCCGCTTCTCGGCGACCGACCTGAGGACCGCCTGGAAGAACGCCTGGTCGGCCTTGGCCTCCGCGGACGAGCCGGTGTAGCCGGAGTAGGGGGCGGGAGCCGGGGCCGCGGCGGCCGGAACCGCCGTACCCAGGCCGGAGACCGCGAGGCTGAGGCCGACGGCGGCCACCGCCCGGGTGGATATGGGCATGACAGATACAGAGGTGCGCTTGCGCATCGATGACTCCTAGGTGGGGGGTGAGTCGTCGAAGCTGAGTTTCGGCCCCTGTGGAACGGCTGTGATGATGGCAACCGCCGATAGTACGCACGTATCACCAGCCGTCGAGGCACCCAATTCATATGCATCGGGAGTGATTTGTGAGGCTGGTGAAACCTTGGGTTCCGCTTTACGCTCCGAGGGCATGGACCTAGAGGTGAGACACCTCCGCGCGCTGTGCGCCATAGCCGACACCGGCAGTCTGCATCGCGCCGCCCGCCAACTGGGCGTCGCCCAGCCGTCGTTGAGCACGCAGCTGCGCCGTATCGAGCAGGAGCTGGGCGGCACGCTGTTCGTCCGCGCCCGCACCGGCTGCCGGCCCACCCCCCTGGGCAGCCTGGTGCTGAGCCGCGCCCGCCCGCTGGTGGCCGAAATGCGCTCCCTGGTCAGCGAGGCGCGGGCCGCGGCGACCGGGGGCCCCGAACTGCGCGTCGGCTCCACCGCGAGCAAGGCCCTGGCGGGCTGGCTCCGCCGCCTGCGCGCCCGCGGCCAGGACCCCACCCTGCACATGAACGTCTCCCCGAACGCCCTGCTGCGCATGGTCGCCGACGGCCAGCTGGACGTGGCCTTCGTGCACGAGGTCGAGGGCAGCCCCTTGCGCATCCCCGAGGGCCTGCGCCTGCGCACCCTGGTCGAACGCGAACCGCAGTTCGTGTACCTCTCGGCCGACCACCCCGCAACGGCGCATCCCGTGGTCCGCCTCTCCGACCTGGCCACCGACCGCTGGATGATCGATCCGACCGTGGACGGCGAATGGGACGCAGTCCAGCGCATGTTCCGCACGGCGGGCATCAACCCGCACGTCCTGCACGGCGACTACCACACGGCCGCCGCCCTGGTGGCGACCGGCGAGGTCGTCACCGTCTGCCAGCCGACCGCGATCTCCCACCCCGACATGGCAGTACGCCGCCTCCAGGGCGACCCCCTCGGCGTACGCCTCCTGCTGGCGGCCCGCACGGAAACCGACCTGGACGGCGCCCTGCCCGCGCTGGAGGAGGCGTACTGGGAGTCGGCCGGCCGGGCACCGGCGTACCGGGAGTGGCTGGAACACGAGGCGTCCCCGTTGACGCGTGGTTGACACATGTGGCCGTACTGTGGCCTTGCCCCTGCCCAAGATCGCCATCTGGGGCCGCTAACCTTACGTGTCCGTCCTGGCCAGGGATTGACGGGATCAACTCACGCGAAGGGTTGCGCACATGGGCATTCTCACTCTCCTGCGGAACGCGTTCGGCAGGTCACGCAAGGGGCGTGCCGCCGAAGCAGAGGGTGCGGACCTCACCTCTTCGCACACTCCGGAACCAACGGTCCCGGCCCCCTCCCCCGAGCCGCAGCCGACGGCATCCGCGCAGGTCCCGGAACCGCGTTCGTCGTCCACGGAGGACCAGGACGAGCACGAACTGGTAGCGGCAGCCTTCGACAACGTCACGGTGCCGAGGCCGTCGGAGCCGCTGGACGAGGTGACCACGGAGGCCGCCCCCAAGCCTGAAGAACAGCCGGAACCGGCCACTGAGGCCGCCCCGCAGCCGGAGGCTGCCGCGGAACCGATCGCGGAGGCTGAGCCGGAGGCGGAGGCCGTCCCCGAGCCGGAGCGCGAGCCCGTGATCGAGGCCACCCCTGAGCCGGAGCCCACGCCGGTCGCGGAGGCCGAGCCCGAGCCCGAGGAGCCGGAGCAGACCCCTGAGCCGGTGGCCGTCGAGGAACCGGAGCCCACCACGGCACCGGAGGAGCCTGCGGAGCCGACCGCAAAGGCTGAGCCGGAGGCAGAGGCCGCCTCCGAGCCGGAGCCCACGCCGGTCGCGGAGGCCGAGGAACCGGAGCCGGTCGCAGAGGTCGCCCCCGAGCCTGAGGTGGAGGCCGCCCCCGAGCCTGTCGCGAAGGCCGAGGCCGAGGAGCCGCAGCAGACCCCCGAGCCCACAGCCGCCCCGGCCGAGGCGGACGAGCCCGCAGCCGCCGACGCCGAGGAAGCCCCACAGGGGCCACCCGCAGGCGACGACGAAAGTGGTACGGGTGGTGCGGGTGGGAACACCCCCGCCGAAGGCGCAGCCGAGGCGGAGGCCGAACCCGCGGTCCAGGCGGCCCCGGAGGCCCCGGAGGCCCCGGAGGGAGCCGAACCCGCTGCCGAGGCGCAGCCGGAACCCGCGCCGCAGCCGGAACCCGCGCCGCAAGGCAACCTCGCACCGGCCACCGCCCTGGCGAAGGCCGGCCTCACCACCGCCCGCGCGAAGGTCTACCTCGTACTCGACCGCTCCGCGAGCATGCGCCCGTACTACAAGGACGGCTCCGCCCAGGCCCTCGCCGACCAGACCCTCGCCCTCGCCGAGCACCTGGACCCCGCCGGAAGCGAGAACGCCTCCGTCCACGTCGTCTTCTTCTCCACGGAGGTCGACGGCACCACCGACCTCACCCCGGCCTCCCCCGAGACCGCCATCGACGACGCCCACGCCGGCCTCGGCCGCATGGGCCGTACCAGCTACCACGCAGCCGTGGAAGCCGTACTGGCCCACTACGACGCGAACACCCCCGACGCGAAGACCCCCGCCCTGGTGGTCTTCCAGACGGACGGCGCCCCGGACGCGAAGACCCCCGCCACCCAGGCCCTCACCGACGCCGCGAAGACCCACCCCTCGGTGTTCTTCTCCTTCGTCGCGTTCGGCGACCACGACAACAAGGCCTTCGACTACCTCCGCAAACTGAAGACCGACAACACGGCCTTCTTCCACGCGGGCCCCACCCCGCTGGAACTCACGGACGCGGAGCTCTACGACGGCGTACTGATCGACTGGCGCCCGTAAGCCCCCGCCCGTAACCCGACCCACGAGATCACCCGGGCCGCCCCTTCCCACCCCGTAAAACGGGAAGCGGGCGGCCCACCCATGTCGGCTACGATTTCAAGGTTCGCAAACCAGCAAGAACCACCGACCTGGGAGCAGCCCCCGATGGCTCGACACCTCATCACCAGCGCCCTTCCGTACATCAACGGAATCAAGCACCTGGGCAACATGGTGGGGTCCATGCTCCCGGCGGACGTGTACTCCCGGTACCTCCGCCAGCGCGGCCACGACGTCCTGTACATCTGCGCGACGGACGAGCACGGCACCCCCGCCGAGCTCGCGGCGAAGGAGCAGGGCATCCCCGTAGCGGACTTCTGCGCCCAGGCGCACGACGCCCAGAAGGCGGTCTACGACGGCTTCGCGCTGGCCTTCGACTACTTCGGCCGCAGCTCCTCCCCGCAGAACGTCGAGATCACCCAGCACTTCGCCCGCCGCCTCAACGAGAACGGCTTCATCGAGGAGCGGGCGATCCGCCAGGTGTACTCGCCCGCCGACGGCCGCTTCCTGCCGGACCGCTATGTCGAGGGCACCTGCCCCCACTGCGGATACGACAAGGCCCGCGGCGACCAGTGCGAGAACTGCACCCGCGTCCTCGACCCGACCGACCTGATCAACCCGCGCTCGGCGATCTCCGGCTCCACGGACCTGGAGGTCCGTGAGACCAAGCACCTCTTCCTCCTCCAGTCGAAGCTGGAGAACGAGGTCCGCGAGTGGGTGGCCCGCCACGACAAGGACTGGCCGCAGCTGGCCTCCTCCATCGCCCACAAGTGGCTGACCGAGGGCCTGCACGACCGCGCGATCACCCGCGACCTGGACTGGGGCGTCCCGGTCCCGGCCGACACCTGGCCGGAGCTGGCGGCGGAGGGCAAGGTCTTCTACGTCTGGTTCGACGCCCCGATCGAGTACATCGGAGCGACGAAGGAGTGGTCGGACCTCGACCCGGAGAACCGCGACTGGAAGTCGTGGTGGTACGACGTCGACACCGACGTCCGCTACACGGAGTTCATGGCGAAGGACAACGTCCCCTTCCACACGGTGATGTTCCCGGCGACCGAGCTCGGCGTCCGCGAGCCGTGGAAGAAGGTCGACTACGTCAAGGCCTTCAACTGGCTGACGTACTACGGCGGGAAGTTCTCCACGTCCCAGAAGCGAGGCGTCTTCACCGACCAGGCCCTGGACATCCTCCCGGCGGACTACTGGCGCTACTTCCTGATCGCCAACGCTCCCGAGTCGGACGACTCGTCCTTCACCTGGGAGCACTTCACGGCCACGGTGAACAAGGACCTGGCCGACACCCTCGGCAACTTCGTCAACCGCGTGCTGTCGTTCTCCAAGAAGCGCTTCGGCGAGGAGGTCCCGGCGGGCGGCGAGCCGGGGGAGGCGGAGCGGAAGCTGGGCGAGCAGATCGCGGAGCTCCTCGCCGAGTACGAGTCGCAGCTCGAGTCCCTCCAGTTCCGCAAGGCGGCCGCGGCCCTGCGCGCCCTGTGGTCGGCCGGCAACTCCTACCTGGAGGAGAAGGCCCCCTGGCTGGAGATCAAGACGAACCAGGACGGCGCGGCCCTCACCCTGCGCACCGCGATGAACCTGATCCACCTCTACGCGGTGATCTCGGAACCCTTCATCCCGACGACGTCGGCCGCCATGCGCCAGGCCTTCGCCCTCCCGGAGGACACCGCGACCTGGGTCTCCCCGACCGAGGCGAAGTCCCTCACCGCCGTCCCCGCGGGCACGCCCTTCACGGTCCCGCCGGTCCTCTTCGCCAAGCTGACGGACGAGGACCTGGAAACGTACAAGGAGCGCTTCGGCGGCGAGCCCGCATAACCACACAAGACCAGAAGGGCCCGGGACCGAACGGTTCCGGGCCCTTTTCGTTGCGCGACCGAGCAGCAGAGAGATAAGGTAGAACAGATCTACATAGATTGAATCTACGTAAACTCGGAGACCCCGGCGATGCGCTCTCCCTTCGTAGGCCGCGAGACCGAGCTGGCTCTCCTCCGTAAACGCCTCGATCGCGTCGCTGCCGACGGCACCGGTGCCTCGGTCGCCATAAGAGGACGTCGACAGGTAGGGAAGTCGCGGCTCGTGCAAGAGTTCTGCGACCGCTCGGGCCGGCCATACGTCTTCTACACCGCGATCAAGGGGGCATCGCCTTTGGAGGGCATCGCGGACTTCATGCTGGAGCTGCGGGAGTCCTCGCTCCCCGCCGACCCGGAACTCGTGCCCGGGACGGCCCCCACCACCTGGCCCGACGTCTTCCGTACCCTCGCCGCACTGCTACCCGACGCTCCCAGCATCGTCGTACTCGACGAACTCCCCTGGCTCGCCGAACAGGACCCCGTGTTCGACGGCGCGCTGCAGACCGCCTGGGACCGGTTGCTGTCCAGCCGTCCGGTACTGCTGCTCCTGCTCGGCAGCGATCTGCACATGATGGAACGGTTCACGGCGTACGACCGCCCCTTCTACGGACGTGCGGACAACTTCGTCCTGGGTCCGCTGAATCCGGCGGAGACGGGAAACGCTCTGGGGCTGGACGCGGCAGACGCCATCGACGCACACCTCGTCTCCGGTGGTCTGCCGGGGATTCTGCGTACCTGGCCGCGCGGCACCCCGGCGCTGGACTTCATCAGATCCGAGTGCCCCGACCCGGCCTCGCCTCTGTTCGGCGTGCCGGAGGCGACCCTGCTGGCCGAGTTCCCGGCACCGGACCAGGCTCGCCGAGTCCTTGAGGCGGTCGGCAGCGGCGATCGTACGCACGCCAACATCGCGGCGACGGCGGGGAGTCAGAGCGGAGCGCTGCCCTCCGGGATACTCTCCCCTCTGCTGCGCCGCCTCACCAACGAGAAGCGCGTCCTCGCCTCGGAGACCCCCCTCTCGACCAAGCCCGGCAAACCCGCCCTCTACCACGTCGCAGACAGCAACCTGCGCCTCTACCTCGCCGCCCTGCGCTCCGCACACGAGTTGTCCCGACGTGGCCGACCCGAGGCCGCGTACCGGGTTGTCGAGCGTCGCTGGGCCGCCTGGCGGGGCCGGGCGGTCGAACCCCTGATCCGTCAGGCCCTGGAACTGGCCGCCGCCTCCGGCGATTTCCCCTGGCCCGACACAGACGTCGTCGGCGGCTGGTGGAACCGCCGGTTCGCACCCGAGATCGACCTCGTCGGCGCTGACCGCGCCCCGGTGGCCGGGACCCTCTTCTTCGCGGGCTCCGTGAAGTGGCTCGCCTCTCCCTTCGACCAGCGCGACCTGGCCGCCCTGGTAGAGGGCGCCGCCGAGATCCCCGGCTTCTCTTCGAACGTGGCAGCCCTGGCCGTCGTGTCCCTGTCCGGTACGACGGCCGAGGTGGCGTCCGGCGGAGTCGGACTGGTGTGGGGGCCACAGGATGTGGTCTCCGCATGGCAGCCGTGACATCTGCCGGCCCACGAGGATTCGTGAAACCGCAGCCGGGCAAAGGTGAGTTACCTATGCTGCTGAATCGGACGGGTGGGGGGCGATGGCGGCACCGGGAGAAACCAGGCAGGAAACGGCTTCGGTTCGCAATGAGTTCGCGCTGGAGCGGTACCGGTACATCCTGCAGCAGATCCACGCGGTGAACGAGAACGCGCACCGCTTCCTCACCCTTTACCAAACCCTCGCGACCGCACTGGTCAGCGCGGCCCTGCTCCTCTTCGTCGGCTACCAGAAGTGGGACCTGGCACCGGACACCGCGCGTGGCGGAGTGATCGGGCTACTCGCCCTCGTGACGGTCGTCGCCGCCTTCACCAGCATCCTGATCGTCGTCGGGGCGTTGAACTGGCTCGACTACCGCAACGAAGAGTGCGACATCACCGACGAGTTCGTCGGCCCGGCATTTCGGAAGCGTCCACGGCCGGGCAACTTCCTTCGATGGTACGAAACTTACGTGCTGCTGTTCATTCTCGTCTCGGTGATCACCATGTGGTTGATCGCCGCCTTGTTCCTCCTGCCGGCTATGAGGTGATCGTCCCCAGTGCCCGAGCACGACTACACCAGCACGTCTCTGTGGCAGGAAACCCTTGCCACCAGGCCGGGTGACGACCCGCAGGCCGAACAGCGGGAGCGACTGCGTTCGTCGTACGTGGAGCTGCGGAAGAAGGCGGCCGTGCTCCTTCAGGAGAACGCGCGCAGCATGCCCGACTTCACCGTCCACGACATCACTCACGTGGACGCCCTTTGGGAGACCGCCGATCTCGTGTGTGGCAACGCGGTGAAGTTGAATCCCGCGGAGGCCTACGTGCTGGGCTGCGCCTTCGTGTTCCACGACGCCGCGATGGGCGAGGCCGCGTACGGCACGAGCGTGCCCGAGGCCCTTGGAGAGGAGCGGTGGCGTGACCTTCTGTCGGTGGCCTACTACCACCAGAAGGGATGCTGGCCGGACCAGGAGCAACTCGATGATCCTCCCGTCGAGATCGCCGCCGCGTGTCGGGCCGCCGCCATCCGCGAATCACACGCCGAGCAGGCCCGTCGGCTGGTGGACCAGTCGTGGCGGTCGAGCACGGGCAATGAGATCCGCCTCATGGAGGACGTCCTGTTGCGGGAGGCGTATGGTCCGCTGATCGGCAATCTGGCGGCGAGCCACTGGTGGCCAGTGGACCGGCTCGCCGGTGAGTTCCGCCGTGAGTCGGGCTCATGGCCGTGGCAGCCACGCGACTGGACCATCGACCAGCTCAAACTGGCCTGCATCCTGCGGCTGGCCGACGTGACCCAGATCGACGGCAGGCGTGCTCCGACTCTATTGTTCGCGCTGCGCAATCCCCAAGGTCTCTCCCGCGAGCACTGGCGCTTCCAGACCCATGTCAGTCGGCCGGACCTGAACGGCGACCGAGTCACCTACAGTTCGGCGCGCCCCTTTCTCCCGGAGGACGCTCCCTCCTGGTGGCTGGCCCTCGACTACCTGCGTGGCATCGACCAGGAGTTGAAAGCCGTCGACGCCCTCCTGCACGACCTCGGAGTGAAGCGGCTCGCGGCCCGCGCCGTCGCCGGAGTCGACTCTCCGGAGCGCTTCGCCGATCACTTCCCCGCGCAGGGCTGGCGCCCCATCGACGCGACGGTGAAGGTCTCCGACATACCCGCCCTGGTCAGGAATCTGGGCGGCGAGCAGCTGTATGGGGACGACCCCGAGGCCGCGGTACGCGAACTCATCCAGAACGCCCAGGACGCCGTACGCGCGCGCCAGGCGCTACAGCCCGGGTTCTCCGACGGACGTATCGAGATCCGGCTGAGCCAGAACGATGGCTCCTGGTACCTGGAAGTACGTGACAACGGAGTCGGCATGGACGAGGAGACCCTCATCCATGGCCTTCTCGACTTCGGCAACAGCGGCTGGAGCTCTCCCGATGTCCGCAACCGCCTTCCCGGACTGGCCGGCGGCGGCTTCACCCCCAGCGGTCGCTTCGGCATCGGCTTCTTCTCGGTCTTCCTGCTCGGCGACGAGGTGGAGCTGGTCACCCGCCGCTACGACCACTCGGTCCAAGACGCCCGCCGCCTCACCTTCGACGGCCCCTCCGAGCGTCCCCTGCTGACTCCCATGCCGGTGAAGGGCTGGGTCCCGGAAGGCACGACCGTACGCATCAAGCTCAAGAAGAACCCCAACGACCTGCGGGGTCTCCTCTACGGCACAGTGGACGACCGGCTCTTCCAGTTGGTCCAGCACCTGGTCGTGGAGAACTCGGTGCCCATCCACACCTGGGAACCGGCTTCCCCCGAAGGCGATGTTCTCGCCCCGTTCTCGCTGGCCACCGGAGAGCCGGATGAGGTCTTCGACCGTCTCTACCCTGCCGTGGCCGACGACTGGCGCGTTGGAGAGGAGAAGCGACGTCTGCAGATGCGGGACGACTTCGTCGCACGAGCCACCAAACTGCGCGACGAGAAAGGGGCCCGCATCGGGCTGGCCACACTCTGCAACGACCTCTATTACGAGAACGGACACAACTACTGGGGCATCGTGACGCTCGGTGGCTTCCGGGCCGACCGGTCGCCGTCCTTCGCCGGATACCTCACCGGGCAGCCCAGTCGCGCGTCACGAGATCGGGCCACCCTGTCCGTGGATCAGGACCAGGTACGGGAATGGGTACGAACCCAGGAACAACAGCTGCGCAGCACAGGGCAGTTCGACGACCACCTGCAACTGGAACTGGCCAGCACCCTGTACCACGCCTTCGACTCGCTACCCGAGGACGTGGCCTTCGCCATCACGTCACAGGGCGTGCTCCGCCCCTCCGGCATCACCGAGTGGGCCATGCAGCACGACAAGATCTTCATGGTCGGCGGATCCTCCCTGGCCATGAACACCAGGCCCCCGGAGGTCTACCACTCCCGCTCCGGATATCGGGTGCAGATCCCCGACAACTGGATCTTCATGTACGACAACTATCCGGGCTCACCGGTGTCGGATGTCTTTCCCTACGGCACGCACCGTGACATGGCCTACGAGCACGCTCGCGACCACACAACATGGACCTGGCAGAAGATGTGGTGGCGTGCGTCGGGAACCATCCCCGGATACTTCTTGCGCGCGTTGTGCCAGGCCTGGGAGTGCAGCATCCAGTCCCTGCTGGAACCGGTCGCACAACGGAAGTCGGACTCGCTCCAACTGGACGGCGGGCGCGGTGGTCCCGTGTTCGGCAATCTGCTGAACCGCCCCTGAAGAACCGCGGAATCGTCCACGCCGAAAGTCCCGGGAAGCCGACGGGCTGACCAGGGCGGCTTCTCCCACCCCCTCCCTCATACGACAACGTCGACTCCCAAGCCCACCACCCAGGTCCTGGGAGTCGACCTCACGCATGGACCCGACTGAACCAGCAGCGTCCCGTGACCGGTTCCGGGCCCTTGTTGTTGCGTTTCAGGCGAGCTCACCCACCCGGAGAACGACTGGGGCGCCAAGACGCGCGACTACCCCTTGGTCGGCATCCCCGTCTACGCGATCTTCGACCCACCGCACCGGCACTGACGCCGTCCTCACCGACATCCACCCCACCCCCGACGGCCCCGCTACTCCACCCGCAAGGACTTCGTCCACAGGGAGGACGTCACCATCGGCGACTGGACCATCTCGACGGACAACCTGCCTCGCTGTGAGAACAGGACTGGCGAGCAGGACTGAGTGGGTGCGACCGTGGCCGGCGGCGACTCGGGGTGCGGTCCGTTCCGTTCTGTGGAGATCAGCGGCCGTCTCGTGAAGCTTCGGCGAGCCCAATGGTGTCCTCATCGGCGACTGGGGGATATTGCCACGCCACATACGTAGGGTGTGCGCCATGGCAGTCCCCGAGGTCATACCGATCTCCTACGAACCGCACGGCCGGGCCGAGGCCATCGGCCGCTACGCGGACGGCCAGTTCCTGGGAACGGTCACGTACGCCTTTCCGCGCGGGTACCGTCCGGACGACGGCTGGGAAAACGAAAAACGCCTCTTCGCGGTGCTCCACACCTTCGACGCCGAGGGCCACTACCGCGACTCGGAGATCTGGTGTGCCGGCACCTGGGCCGAGCAGCAGCGCAATCCGCACGGCGACGACTCGGTCCTCACCCGCGCCAGGGTCCATCTGGCGAAGTTGTTGCGCAGCCTGCCCCGGCGGTCCTACACGGACATCGCGATACGCCCGTTCCGACTCACCGTGGACGGCGTGCAGTTCGGCCTGGTGACCGGCCAGGACGAGGAGGGCGACTGGGCCGAGCTCTACCCGGACCGCCTGTTCTTCACCTCGCCCTGGGACGGCTCGTACGACACCTAGGCCGCACCTGGTCGCACCTGGTCGCTAGGAGAGCACTCCGGCGCCCGTCGTCGTCGCCAGCTCCGTCAGCAGGTTCTTCGCCGACGACTCCAGGCCCGCGGTCAGTGTCGGCGTCCAGTTCACCGTCGTCTTGATCTTCTTCGACGAGGCGGCGTTGTAGGCGGCGACGAGATCGGTCGCGGTGCCGTTGACGAGGTTGCCGCTGCCCGCGATGGAGCCCGTGCCGTCGCCGCTGACGAGCCTGGAGACCTTCTGGGAGGCCGGGATCCTCCAGTAGTTGTTCTGCGCGACGACCTGGGCCTTGGCGCGGGAGTTGATGCTGTACTGCAGGGTGTAGCCGTTCAGGGGCGCCGTGTCGTACACGTTGTTGTAGATGTGGATCTGGCCCAGGCGGGACAGCGGCGCGCGCTGCACGATGCCCTTCCACACGTTGTGGTGGATGGAGACGCGCAGCTTGCCGGTGCTGTCGGTGTCGCTGGAGCCGATCAGCATCGTCTTGTCGTGGTTGGTGAACTGGTTGCGCTCGACGGTCACCAGGTCGGAGCCCTTGGTGATGTCGAGGGCGCCGTCGTGGACCTGGTACTCACGGCCGTAGTACTTCGGGTCGATGCTGTCGAAGTGCCCGGCGTCCGTGAAGGTGTTGTGGTCCGCCCAGACATGCGTGGCGCCGCGCAGGGTGACCGAGTCGTACTGCGAGTTCCAGTTGCCGCTGGAGCCGTCCGTCGGGTCCCACTGCGGGAAGCAGTCCTCGGTGTCGGAGAAGGTGAGGTCGCGGACGATGACGTTGTCCACCTTCTGGATCTGCAGCATGCCGCCGGTGATGCCGGCCCTGGTGCCGGGGACGCCGACGATGCTGGTGTTGGCGGGCACCTTGAAGACGACGTTCGCGGCCTGCTTCTTCTGCGCGGCTGCCCGCGCCGTCTCCTGTGTGCCCGAGGGCAGCTTGGAGCGGCCGTAGGTGGAGGGGTCGAACGCCTTCAGGTACGCGGACAGCGAGTAGCCGGTGCCCGACGCGTAGCCGGAGCAGGTCAGCTTCTTGCCCGCGTCGTTGGTGTTCGCGTCGATCGTGCCCTTGATCCTGATGATCCGCGGGGTGGTGTCAGAGACGGAGCCCAGCGCCTTCACCAGCTGCGCGCGCGTGGAGACGGTGAAGGTGTGCGCGGAGTCGGCCTTCGCGCCACCGGTCGTACCGGAACCGGAGGACGCCCAGCCGTCCTTGGCGGCGAGCGTCTGGTGGTACAGGTCGACGGTGGTCGTCCCGGCGTTCGCGTTCATCACGAGCACACCGGCACCGACACCGGCCGCCACGACGGCGGCGGAGGCGACGAGGGTGCGCCGCCTGCGGAGGGACCGGCGGTGGGAAGCAGAGGCCACGGGGATTCCTTACGAGCGGTTGTGGGACACGTGCGGTTCGTGAAGCGCCGGTGAAGGCGCTCATGTCCTCAAGTAGCCGCCGGAATCAGGGAGGTTGCCCGGACGTCAGGGATTGTTTTCGGCTGCCCCGGTCCGTGCCAGTCCGCTACCGACGCCGAAGCATCCTTGAAGCGGTGCGGGTTCGGGGGCGGCTGACGCCTGCTCCGCCGCCTGCCCCAGCGCCTCGCGGGCCGCTTCGACGTGCCGCAGTCCTTCCTGCGCCGTCCGCGTCACCCGCTCGTACTCCGCCGCCGTACGGGCCTCGGCCAGCAGGGACCGGGCGGTGCGATGACACTCCGCCGCGTCGGTCAGCGCCCGCCCCGCCGTCGTCCCGTTGTTCGCCCAGCTGCTTGCACCGGGCGGCATCAGGCTGCCGCCCAGCCGGATCAGCCAGCGGTTGGCCTCGGCCTCCGCGTCCAGGTCGGTGGCGCCCGGTGCCGTCCGCGTCCGCCGCAGTGCGACGACCGCGGCCACCGTCCCGGCGATCAACAGTGCCGAGAGCGCGATCGCGTACCCCATGGCTTCCTCCTTGGCCCACCGGGCCGAAGCAGCCCGCACCTGCGATGTCCCTCCCTATGACACGACAGGCTTCTGTGCTCCCCCCTCGGGATTCCTGTGGGCCTCCGGTGAGGTTCCCAAGCCCGTGCCGGAGGCCCCGTACCCCGGATGAACCTCGCCCCCACCACCGCGAGCAGCGAGGCCGCGGACAGGGTGTGGAGGCCGCCGGTCGTGCTGCCCGTCGTGTCCTTGAGGCAGCCGAACAGGAAGGGGGAGACAAAACCGCCCAGGTTGCCGAGGGAGTTGATGAGCGCCAGGCCGGGCGCGGCGATCCTCAGGTCGAGGCCCGTCTGGGCCATGGGCCAGAACAGCGTCACCGCGCACGTATGTGAACCACTGATGGAGATAACGGAACGGGCGTCGCCAGCGGGGCGCGTCTCACCCTGGGGGGCGCAAGCGGAAGGGCTCGAAACCGACACCGGTTTCGAGCCCTTCGTGTTGCGCCTGTGGCTACTTCGGCTGCGCCTGTGGCTACTTCGGCTGCGGCTTGCGCCCCGACAGGTGCAGCTCCCTCAGCCGCGCCTCCTCCAGCTCCGTCGGCGCGCCCATCATCAGGTCCTGGGCGTTGCCGTTGAGCGGGAAGGCGATGGTCTCGCGGATGTTCGGCTCGTCGGCCAGCAGCATGACGATGCGGTCGACGCCGGGGGCGATGCCGCCGTGCGGCGGGGCGCCGAAGCGGAAGGCGCGCAGCATGCCGGCGAACTTCTCCTCGACGGTGTCGCGGTCGTAGCCCGCGATCTCGAAGGCCTTCAGCATGATCTCGGGCTCGTGGTTCCGGATCGCTCCGGAGGACAGCTCGACGCCGTTGCAGACGATGTCGTACTGCCAGCCGAGGATGTCGAGCGGGTCCTGGGTCTCCAGGGCCTCCAGGCCGCCCTGCGGCATCGAGAAGGGGTTGTGCGAGAAGTCGATCGCACCGGTCTCCTCGTCCTTCTCGTACATCGGGAAGTCGACGATCCAGCAGAACCGGAAGACGCCCTCCTCGAAGTGCCCGGCACGCTTGGCAGCCTCGACCCGCACCGCGCCCATGATCTTCGAGACCTCGTCGAACTCGCCCGCACCGAAGAACACCGCGTGCCCGGCGGCCAGCGACAGACGCTTGGTCAGCTCGGCGACGTTCTCCTCGGTGAGGAACTTGGCGATCGGGCCGGACAGCGAACCGTCCTCGGCCACACGCACCCAGGCCAGGCCCCTCGCGCCCTGCGAGACCGCGAAGTCCCCGAGCTGGTCGAAGAACTTCCGGGGCTGAGCGGAGACGTCCGGCACCGGCAGCGCACGTACATGCTTGCCGGCGAAGGCCTTGAACTCGGAGCCCTCGAAGATGTCGGTGATGTCGACGAGCTCCAGCTGGGCCCGCAGGTCGGGCTTGTCGGAGCCGTACTTCAGCATCGCCTCGCGGAACGGGATCCGCGGGAAGGGCGAGGTGACGTGCCGGCCGCCCCCGAACTCCTCGAACAGCTCCGTCATCAGCTGCTCGATCGGGCGGAAGACGTCCTCCTGCTCGACGAAGCTCATCTCGATGTCGAGCTGGTAGAACTCGCCCGGCGAACGGTCCGCACGCGCGTCCTCGTCGCGGAAGCAGGGCGCGATCTGGAAGTAGCGGTCGAAGCCGGAGATCATCAGCAGCTGCTTGAACTGCTGCGGGGCCTGCGGAAGGGCGTAGAACTTGCCCGGGTTCAGCCGGGAGGGGACCACGAAGTCGCGGGCGCCCTCGGGGGAGGTGGCCGACAGGATCGGCGTCGCCATCTCGTTGAAGCCGAGGGCGACCATCTTCGAGCGGATCGAGGCGATCACCGACGACCGCAGCATGATGTTCTTGTGCATGCGCTCGCGGCGCAGGTCCAGGAAGCGGTACTCCAGGCGCCGCTCTTCGTTGACCCCGTCCTCGGTGTTGATCGTGAACGGGAGCGGGGCGGCCGCGCCGAGCAGCTCGACCTCGCCGACCTCGACCTCGATCTCACCGGTCGGCAGGTCCGGGTTGACGTTCTCGGTGCCCCGGGAGACGACCTTGCCGTCGACGCGGACCGTCGACTCCTTGGTCAGCTTGTCGAGGGCCTCGTAGGCCGGGGTGCCCGGACGGGCGACGAGCTGGGTGATGCCGTAGTGGTCCCGCAGATCGATGAAGAGGATGCCGCCCAGGTCGCGCCGATTGTGCAGCCAGCCACTCAGCCGGACGTCGGTGCCGACGTCAGAGGAGCGGAGCTCGCCGCAGGTGTGGGACCTGTACCGATGCATCGTCGTTCATCCAGTCTTCGCGGATCGGGGTCTGTGTCACTCAGGGTGTTTCACGTGAAACACCCCCAGCGTACCGGGCACCCCGAGATCGGCTCCCCACCATTAAGAGTGGGCAATCGGTGGCACTCCTCGATCACCTCTCCATAAAGTGGGGCAATGCGCACTGGTGAGCCTCTGCCCGCCGTGGGGGAGGTTCTCGCCGCCCTCGCGACCGGCCTGTGGCAATGGGACACCGCCACCGAACTCGTCACGGTCGACGCCGAGGCGGCCCGGCTGCTGGGGCTGCCCGCCGAGCAGACCACCCTCACGGAGGCCAAGGCCCGGGCCCGTCTCCACCCGGTCGACTGGAACGAGATCATCGCCGTCGTCGGGCTCGCCGTCGCCGAAGGCACGCTGGCCGAGGTGCGGATCCGGATCATGGACGAGCACGGCCGGGTGATCCGCGTCGTCCGCTCCCGCTCCAAGCCGTCGTTCGACCGGGAGAAGAAGTCGTTCCAGCTGATCGGCACCCTTCAGGAGGTCACCGAGCCGACGCCGGGCACGCCGGCCGGACGCAGCGCCGTCACCGGCGACTGGCGGCGATCCAGGGAGGCGTTCCTGCTGGACGCGGGCCGCGCGCTGGCGGAGGCGCGGTCCACGGAGGAGGTGCTGCGGGTCGCGGCGGGCCTGTCGATGCCCGGATTCTCGCCGGACGGGCTCGCCGTGTTCAGCGTGCAGGGCGACCGACTGAGAATCATCGGCCAACACGGCCACCAGCCCAGCGACGAGGGCCCCTTCTCCCACATGTCGCTGGACACCGACTACCCGGCCGCCGAGGTGATCCGCACCGGCCGGGCCGTCTATCTCTCCACACCCCAGGAGTACAAGTCCCGCTATCCGGTCACCTGGCCGCTCGCCTCGTCCTTCGGCCGCCACTCCTGGGCGTTCCTGCCGCTGACCGTGGCCGGCCGCACGATAGGGACCTGGATGGCGGCCTTCGCCTATCCGGTCACCTTCAATCCGGACGAGCGGTCCGTGCTGACGACGGTGGCCCGCATGCTCGCCCAGGCGCTGTCCCGGGCCGGGACCGCCGAGACGGAACGGGCACTGACGGACGGCCTGCAGCGCTCGATGCTGCCGACCCTGGGGCCACAGATACCGGGCATGAGCGTGGCCGCCCGCTATGTCCCCACCGGCGGCGGCCTCCAGGTCGGCGGCGACTGGTACGACATGATCCCGCTGCCCAACGGCCGGATCGCCCTGGTCATCGGTGACGTCCAGGGCCACGACGTGCGGGCGGCCGGACTGATGGGCCAGCTCCGTATCGCCCTGCGCGCGTACGCCTCCGAGGGCCACCGCCCCGACGCGGTGCTCTCCCGCGCCTCCCGCTTCCTGCACGGCCTGTCGGACGGCGCCACCCGGCCCGGTGCCCCCGAGGAGGACGCCCTCGCGGACCTGCGCTTCGCGACCTGCCTGTACGTCGAGGCCGACCCGGCGACCGGCACCCTCGACATCGCGCGCGCCGGGCACCCGGACCCGGCGATCCGGATGGCGGACGGCACGGTGCTGGGCCGTCCGACCGCGGGCGGGCTGCCGCTGGGCATCGACCCGGACGCCGACTACCCGACCACCCGGATCACCCTCGAACCCGGCGAGACCATGCTGATCTGCACCGACGGTCTGATCGAGACCGGCGGCCACGACCTGGACAGCGGATGGCAGCGGATCCGCAGCATCCTGGAGGAACACAAGGGCGACCTGGAGGAACTGGCCGACGCCCTGGTCCAGGGCGTCCACGGCCCCTCCTCCCACCACACCACCGGCCCCCTCGCGGACCGGCGCGAGGACGACATAGCCGTACTGCTGCTGTGCCGGCCGGGGGAGGGCTGCGGCGAGACGGTGCTGGTGCCGCCGACGGTGCGCCGCACCATGCTGTCCGTCGCTCAGGCGGAACCGGAGCGGGTGGCGGTGGCCCGTCAGCACCTGCGTGAGTTGCTGCACGACTGGCCCTCGCCGGACCAGGTCGACTCGGCGGTGCTGCTGGTCTCCGAGATGCTCACCAACGTCCTCGTGCACACCGACGCCGACGCGCTGCTGCTGGCGGAGGTGCGGGGCGAACCCGGCAGCCGTCGGATGCGCATCACGGTCACGGACACCAGCGACGCCCTCCCGCACAAGCGCCGCCCCGGTGAACTGGCCTCCTCCGGGCGCGGGTTGATGCTCATCGAGCTGCTCGCGGACGCGTGGGGGGTGGACCCGCAGGGCGAGGGCAAGAGCATCTGGTTCGAGCTCTACGAGTCCGACGGCTCGGGTACCTGATACCGCGCCCGCAGTTCGTGTACGACACCGAAGGCGGCGGCGGTGAGCGGCACGGCGAGCAGCATCCCGAGGACCCCGGCGACGGAGGCCCCCGCCGTGATGGCCACCATCACCACCGCCGGGTGCATCTGCACGGTCCGGCTCTGGATCATCGGCGTGAGCACATGGCCCTCCAGGACCTGCACGGCGAGGACGATCCCGAGCACCCACAGCGCGATCACGAACCCACGGTCGGCGAGCGCGACCAGCACCGCCACAGCACCGGAGATGAAAGCACCGAGGTAGGGGATGAAGGCCCCGACGAAGACGAGCGCGCCGAGCCCGACGGCACCGGGCACATCCAGCACCAGCAGCCCCAGGGTGATGCAGACGGCATCGATGAGCGCGATGAAGCTGGTGCCGCGCATGAACCCCTCGACGGCCTCATAGGCCCGGCGGGCCATGGCCTCAAGGGTGACGCCGCTCTCCCCCGGAGCGAGGCCCCTGATCAGACCGGCGGCCTTGTGCGCATCGCGCAAGAAGAAGAAGACGAGGAACAGCGCCAGGACTGCCATGGCGATGCTCTCACCGACGACGCTGACCCCGCTGATGACATTGGAGGCGGCCGTCCCCCCGAACTTGGTGAGCAGCTCCTTGGCGTTCGTGGCGAGGTCGTCCAGCGAGGTCCCCGCCGCCCCGAAATGATCGGCGACCCCCTGGGCCGCGTCCTTCAGTGAGGCGACGATCTGGTCACCGGTGTCGATGAGCGCGGCGACGACGATGTACACGGCCCCACCGACCACCGCCACGACCGCGACACAGGTGAGCCCGGCGGCGACGGACCGGTTGACCCTGGCCCTCACCAGCCGCCGGTGCAGCGGCCCCAGCAGGGCGGTCCCGAGCAGCGCGAGCAGCACCGGCGTCACGGCCGTACGGAACTGCGAGCACAGCAGCACCCCGACGTACACGACCCCGGCGAACAGCAGGATCACAGCGCACCAGGCGGCGAGCCGGAGAACGGGTCCGGGAAGCAGCGGTTGTCGGGGGGCCTGCATCCTTCCATCTGGCCATATGTCAGCTCTACCGTCGCGCAGACACAGCCGAACGAGTCGCCCACCACTCCCGCTTCTACCGCCCCCCACCAGTGCAGATCACTTTCAGCAATCAGCTGCGACACTCCGAAGCGATCACCTAACGATCCCCGTAACAAACAACCCCGGTCGGGTGTTACCAGCACCCGCCGGGTTCTCACCACAGGATCGAACGGACCGATCTCATGGGCAGCCATTCCAACGCTGAACAACGGCGCGAAGCAGGACATCGTCGGCCGGCTCCGAGCCGGCCGACGATCTGCCACGTAACTACAGCCCGCCCTCGGACATCCCGTGCACGGCCGGGATCGTCCCCAGCCGGCCCTTCTGGAAGTCCTCGAACGCCTGCTGGAGTTCCTCGCGGGTGTTCATCACGAAGGGGCCGTAGTGGGCCATGGGCTCACGGATCGGCTGCCCGCCCAGCAGCACGACCTCCAGGTCCGGGGTGTGCGAGTCCTGCTTCTCGTCCGCGCGGACGGTCAGCGCGGAGCCCGCGCCGAACACGGCGGTCTGGCCCATCTCGACCGGTCGGCGCTCGGCACCGACCGCGCCCCGGCCGGCGAGGACGTACGCGAGGCCGTTGAAGTCCTCGCGCCACGGCAGGGTGATCTCCGAACCCGGTGCCAGCGTCGCGTGAATCATCGTGATCGGCGTGTGCGTGATGCCGGGGCCCTGGTGGCCGTCCAGCTCACCGGCGATGACCCGCAGCAGCGCGCCGCCGTCCGGTGTCGTCAGCAGCTGAACGTTTCCGCCGCGGATGTCCTGGTAGCGCGGAGCCATCATCTTGTCCCTGGCCGGGAGGTTCACCCACAGCTGCAGGCCGTGGAAGAGGCCGCCCGACATGACGAGGGACTCCGGCGGGGCCTCGATGTGCAGCAGGCCCGAGCCCGCGGTCATCCACTGGGTGTCGCCGTTGGTGATGGTGCCGCCACCGCCGTTGGAGTCCTGGTGGTCGAAGATCCCGTCGATGATGTACGTGACGGTCTCGAAGCCGCGGTGCGGGTGCCAGGGGGTGCCCTTGGGCTCGCCCGGCGCGTACTCCACCTCGCCCATCTGATCCATCATGATGAACGGGTCGAGGTACTTGTAGTTGATCCCGGCGAAGGCCCGGCGCACCGGGAAGCCCTCGCCCTCGAAACCGCTCGGCGCGGTCGTGACGGCGAGCACGGGACGCGCCACGGCGTCGGCCGGAGCAGCCACTCGGGGCAGGGTCAGCGGGTTCTCGACGGTCACTGCAGGCATGTCGGTACCTCCTTGTGCGGCCAGTTTAGTTGAGCATTGAACTTTCTGCCACCCGTAACAGAGAAAGCCCGGAGGGCATTCCCTCCGGGCTCCGGCAGGCAGGTGTCAGCCGTACATTCTGCGCATCGCGAACTCGACCATCTGCTCCACGGCCTTCGCGTCGAAGACCATGCGGTGCTCGCCCTCCATGTCGAGGACGAAGCCGTAGCCGGTCGGGAGCAGGTCGATGACCTCGGCCCCCGTGATCACGAAGTACTTGGACTCCTTGCCCGCGTACCGGCGCAGCTCCTTGAGCGAGGTGAACATCGGGATCACCGGCTGCTGGGTGTTGTGCAGGGCGAGGAATCCGGGGTTGTCGCCGCGTGGGCAGTAGACCTTCGACGTGGCGAAGACCTGCTGGAAGTCCTCCGCGGACAGCTGGCCGGTGGTGAAGGCCCGTACCGCGTCCGCGAGGGACGGCGGGGACGGCTCGGGATACAGCGGTTGCTGCTGCCCGTAACCGCCGGGGCCCTGCTGCGGCTGGGCGTACTGCTGCTGCGCACCCGCACCCACGTTCTGGTCGTAGCCGTACATGAGCGCAAGAGTACTGAGTCACAGATGACCCATTCGGGGTTGCTTCTTATTACCGACGGGTAGCATCATCGTAGCTACTTGTTGGTACGTGAACTAGCGCGAGGAGCTACACCCGGTGCCTCGCCGATCTCTTTAACGGAGCAGTCGCCATGGGGCACTACAAGTCGAATCTGCGCGACATCGAGTTCAACCTCTTCGAGGTCCTCGGGCGGGACAAGCTGTACGGCACCGGCCCGTTCGAGGAGATGGACGTCGACACCGCCAGGAGCATCCTCGAGGAGCTGACCCGCCTCGCGGAGAACGAGCTGGCGGAGTCCTTCGCGGACGCCGACCGCAACCCGCCGGTCTTCGACCCGGAGACGAACACCGCCCCGGTCCCGGCGTCCTTCAAGAAGAGCTACAAGGCCTTCATGGACTCGGAGTACTGGCGGCTCGGCCTGCCCGAGGAGATCGGCGGCACCACTTCGCCCCGCTCCCTGATCTGGGCCTTCGCCGAGCTGATCCTGGGCGCCAACCCGGCCGTCTGGATGTACTCCTCGGGCCCCGCGTTCGCCGGCATCCTCTTCGAGGAGGGCAACGAGGTCCAGAAGCACATCGCCAAGGTCGCCGTGGAGAAGCAGTGGGGCTCCACGATGGTCCTCACCGAGCCCGACGCCGGTTCGGACGTCGGCGCCGGCCGCACCAAGGCGATCCAGCAGGAGGACGGCTCCTGGCACATCGAGGGCGTGAAGCGCTTCATCACGTCCGGTGAGCACGACATGGAGGAGAACATCCTCCACTACGTCCTCGCCCGCCCCGAGGGCGCAGGACCCGGCACCAAGGGCCTGTCCCTCTTCCTCGTCCCGAAGTACCTCTTCGACTTCGAGACCGGCGAGCTGGGCGAGCGCAACGGCGTGTACGCGACGAACGTCGAGCACAAGATGGGCCTGAAGGCCTCCAACACCTGCGAGATGACCTTCGGCGACCAGCACCCCGCAAAGGGCTGGCTGATCGGCGACAAGCACGACGGCATCCGCCAGATGTTCCGCATCATCGAGTTCGCCCGCATGATGGTCGGCACGAAGGCGATCTCCACGCTGTCGACGGGCTACCTGAACGCGCTGGAGTACGCCAAGGAGCGCGTCCAGGGCCCCGACCTGGCGAACTTCATGGACAAGACCGCGCCCAAGGTCACCATCACGCACCACCCGGACGTCCGCCGCTCGCTGATGACGCAGAAGGCGTACGCGGAGGGCATGCGCGCCCTGGTGCTCTACACGGCCTCCCTCCAGGACGAGATCCAGGTCAAGGAGGCGGCGGGCGAGGACATCAAGGCGCTGGAGGCCCTGAACGACCTGCTCCTGCCGATCGTCAAGGGCTACGGCTCCGAGAAGGGCTACGAGCAGCTCGCCCAGTCGCTGCAGACCTTCGGCGGCTCCGGCTTCCTGCAGGAGTACCCGATCGAGCAGTACATCCGCGACGCCAAGATCGACACGCTGTACGAGGGCACCACCGCGATCCAGGGCCAGGACTACTTCTTCCGGAAGATCGTCCGCAACCAGGGCGCCGCGCTGAACTCGCTCGCCGAGGACATCAAGAAGTTCCTGGCGCTCGGCGAGGGCGGCGAGGAGCTGGCCGGCGCCCGGGAGCACCTCGCGAAGGCCGCCGTCGAGCTGGAGGCCATCGTCGGCCTGATGCTGACCGACCTCGCGGCCACCGAGCAGGACGTCAAGAACATCTACAAGGTGGGCCTGAACACCAGCCGCCTGCTGCTGGCCTCCGGTGACGTGGTCGTCGGATACCTGCTGCTCAAGGGTGCCGCGATCGCCGCCGAGAAGCTTCCGACGGCCTCCGCGAAGGACAAGGCGTTCTACACGGGCAAGATCGCGGCGGCGAAGTTCTTCGCGGCCAACGTCCTGCCGGGGGTCACCGGCGCCCGCAAGCTCGCCGAGAACGTCGAGCTGGACCTGATGGAGCTGGACGAGGCGGCGTTCTAACCTCTCCGTTTCCGGGTAGCCAGAACTCCACATCGCCCTCACGAGGGCCCACTCCCCATCACGAGGAGTGGGCCCTCGTACGTCGTTAAGGTGAACCCCATGAGCGAACCCCACCGCTTCGACCGCGGCCACACCGACGACCTCGTGTCCTTCCTGACGGCGAGCCCGTCGCCGTACCACGCGGTGGCGAGCGCCGCCGAGCGGCTGGAGAAGGCGGGGTTCCGGCAGGTCGCGGAGACGGACGCCTGGGACGGGACGACCGGTGGCAGGTATGTGCTGCGCGGCGGCGCGATCGTGGCCTGGTACGTCCCCGAGGGCGCGGTGCCCCACACTCCGTTCCGTATCGTCGGCGCACACACCGACTCCCCGAACCTGCGGGTCAAGCCGCTGCCCGACACCGGGGCGCACGGCTGGCGCCAGGTGGCGGTGGAGATCTACGGCGGGCCGCTGCTCAACTCCTGGCTGGACCGCGACCTGGGCCTGGCCGGCCGGCTGACCCTGCGCAATGGCTCGACGCGGCTGGTGAACGTCGACCGGCCGCTCCTGAGGGTCCCCCAACTCGCCATCCACCTGGACCGTTCGGTGTCCGGGGAGGGCCTCAAGCTCGACAAGCAGCGCCATGTGACGCCGATCTGGGGGCTGGGCGGCGATGTGCGCGACGGGGACCTGATCGCCTTCCTGGAGGAGACCGCGGGGCTGCCGGCGGGGGAGGTCACCGGCTGGGACCTGATGACGCACTCCGTGGAGCCGCCGGCCTACCTGGGCCGCGACAAGGAGCTGCTCGCGGGACCGCGCATGGACAACCTGCTCTCCGTGCATGCGGCGGTGGCCGCGCTGACGGCGGTGTCCTCCGGCGGTGCGGACCTGCCGTACATCCCGGTGCTGGCCGCCTTCGACCACGAGGAGAACGGCTCGCAGTCGGACACGGGCGCGGACGGGCCGCTGCTCGGCAGCGTGCTGGAGCGTTCGGTGTTCGCGCGCGGAGGCTCGTTCGAGGACCGGGCAAGAGCCTTCGCGGGCACGGTGTGCCTGTCGTCGGACACCGGTCACGCGGTGCACCCCAACTACGCGGAGCGGCACGACCCGACGCACCACCCCCGGGTCAACGGCGGGCCGATCCTCAAGGTCAACGTCAACAACCGCTACGCCACGGACGGTTCGGGCCGCGCGGTCTTCGCCGCCGCCTGCGAGAAGGCGAACGTCCCCTTCCAGTCCTTCGTCTCCAACAACTCCATGCCGTGCGGCACGACGATCGGCCCGATCACCGCGGCCCGGCACGGCATCAAGACCGTCGACATCGGCGTGGCGATCCTGTCGATGCACAGCGCACGCGAGCTGTGCGGCGCGGACGACCCGTATCTGCTGGCGAATTCGCTGGTGGCGTTCCTGGAGGGGTAGCCAACCGGGCCGCCGCGCATGGGTGATGTCCGTCCGGGTACCCGGGTTCTACCGCAACGACCGGACAGGGAGGCGACACTCATGGGCCTCGGCGGGTGCATCATCCTCATCGCCGTGGGAGCCATCCTCACGTTCGCGACCGACTGGCACATGCAAGGGGTCAACCTCGACCTGGTCGGCATCATCCTGATGATCGTCGGCCTGATCGGAGTCAGCACCTTCAGCAGCATCGCCCGGCGCCGGCGCGTCGTGGTACCGCCGACCACACCGGTGGTGGACGAGGAGGTTCGTCATCGCCGCACGGATGGATACTCCGACGGATACGGCGTGTAACGGACAGGGCAGGCCAAACGGATACGTCACGTAAGGGACACCTCCCCTGCTGACGGACGCACAGGGCAAGCAGCGACAACCGTGAGCATTCTGTGATCAGGGATGTCTTGTTGACTTGTGTGAAAACAGTGAAGACTCCGGAGTGTTGTAGTGCCCGGGGGGTCGCACGTGCCGGGCGTGAACCATCAGCGCACCCGGAGGGCTCCCCGTGCTCCACTCGGCGGAGACGACCGCCGTGGCACCCGTCGCGGGACCACGGCACCCACGACGGCACGCGGCCCGCCGCGCCCACGCCGCACCCGACGAACTCGACCGTCCGCTGCGGCTCGTGGTACTGATCCCGGCCCACAACGAAGAGGCCCGCATCGCCGACGCCGTCCAGGGCCTCTGGCGGCAGACCCGACGTCCCGACCTGATCGTCGTCGTGTGCGACAACTGCACCGACGCCACCGCCGAGATCGCCGCCGCACACGGCGCGCAGGTCTTCCACACCGAGGGCAACACGCACAAGAAGGCCGGTGCCCTCAACCAGGCCATCGCCTGGGTGCTGCCCCACCTCGAGGAACGCGACCTGCTGCTGGTGCAGGACGCCGACACCGTGCTCGACCCGTGGTTCAACGAGACCGCGATGGGCACCTTCAACCGCAAGGTCGGGGCCGTCGGCGGGGTCTTCTACGGCGAGGAGGGCGGCGGCTTCCTCGGACTGCTCCAGCGCATGGAGTTCCACCGCTACGCCTGGGAGCTGGAACGTTCCGGCGGCAAGGCGCAGGTTCTCACCGGCACCGGCACGATGTTCCGCGCGCGGGTGCTGCGCGAGGTCCGCGCCGCCCGTCGCGCCGGGATCATCGGCGGCGGCAACAGCTACTACAGCCTCGCCTCGTTGACCGAGGACGACGAGATGACGAAGGCCGTCAAGACCCTCGGCTACCGCGCCATGTCACCGGCCGGGTGCGCCGTCACCACCGAGGTCATGCCGACCCTGGGCAAGCTGTGGCACCAGCGGCTGCGCTGGCAGCGGGGCGCGCTGGAGAACCTGCGCGACTACGGCTGGACCCGGGTGACCGCGCGCTACTTCCTGCAGCAGTTCATGATGGGCTTCGGCGCCCTGTGCTTCCTGGTCTATCTGACCTACATGACCACCTGTACGACGCTGTACGGCTGGCCCGGGTTCTCCCCGTTCTGGACGGCGATCGGGCTGCTCTTCGTGGTCGAGAAGACGGTCTCCGTACGACGGGCCGGGCCCAGGGCGGTGGTGGTCGCCGCGCTGATGATCCCCGAGATGCTCTACGACCTCTTCCAGCATGCCGTCTACTTCACCTCGCTGTGGGGGCTGGTGCGCCGCAGCGAGGAGAAGTGGGTGGCGACCTGACACCCCATTGACCCACCCCCCGCGAACCAACCCCCGCACACCCTCCAGGAGACGCACGACATGTACGGAAGAGTGATCGGCGCCGGGACCACGGGCGCCGGCGGCGCCACGCTGGCCGCCACGGGCATGTGGATGAACAGCATGGCGCTGCTCGTCACGGCCACGACCCTGATGGCCGCAGGGGTGGCCCTGTTCAAGCTGGCGCCGCGCCCGCGCCGTCGCTGACCCCGGTCAGCCGGCCGAATCGTCCATCCCGGCCAGTACCAACGGCAGCCGGTCCGCCCCGCCTTCGGTGAGGCGGACCGGAACTCCCCAGTCCTGCTGATGGACATGGCAGGCCGGGTAGGGGTTGTCCGTGCCGTCGTCGCAGGACGCGGCCATCGCGGAGACGTGCAGGACTCCTTCCGTGATCCCGGGTTCGAGCTCCAGGGTGCGGGAGAGGTCGGTGTCGGCACCCTCGCCCTTCAGCAGGAGCCCGGGGGGCGTCGACGACACCAGCAGGCGGGTCGAGGGGCCGTACCGGGTGTCCGGTTTCTGGCCCGCGGGAGCCTGGAAGATCACGTCCAACTGGAGCCTCTGGGCGACTTCGGTGGCGGCTCGCCGCGTGCGGTGGGCGACCGACTCCACCCGGACCGCCTCCTGAGGCAGACGCAGCCGGGTCAGCCTGTGCCGCGCCGACTCGACCACCACGATGTCCTCGTCCACCAGCACTGCGTCGCTCGGTTCACGCAGGTCGGTCGCGAGGGTGGTGACCTGGCCGGTCGAGGGGTCGTAGCGGCGCAGGGCGTGGTTGTAGGTGTCGCTCACGGCCACCGAGCCGTCGGGGAGGGCCGTCACGCCCAACGGGTGCTGGAACAGGGCCTGTCCGGCGGGCCCGTCGCGGTGACCGAAGTCGAACAGGCCCGTGCCGACGGCGGTGCGGACCGTGCCGTCGAGGTCCACCCAGCGCAGGGCCGAGGTCTCCGAGTCGGCCAGCCAGAGCCGGTCGGCGGTCGCCGCGAGACCCGAGGGCTGGGCGAACCAGGCCTGAGGACCCGGGCCGTCGACCAGCCCCTCGTTGGTGGTGCCGGCCGTGACGGCGACCGTCCCTCCCCCAGAGCCGAAAGCCTGGGCGGTGCCCCCAGCCGGGTCGTACGCCCACAACTGGTGGACGCCGGCCATGGCGATCCACACCCTGTCGGCGAAGAGGGCCACATCCCACGGGGAGGAGAGGTCGATCTCGCGCGCCGGGCCCGAGGTGGGCGAGCCCTGCCACCACTGGCGGCCGGTGCCGGCCAGGGTGGTGACCTCACCGGTCGCGAGGTCGAGGCGGCGCAGGGCGTGGTTGACGGTGTCGGCGACGACGACCGCGGTCCCGTCGAGGAGGGCGAGGCCCTGCGGCTCGTTGAAGGCCGCGGTCTGCGCCGTGCCGTCGGCGAACCCCCGGGCTCCGGAGCCGATGCGCCGCACCACCGTCTCCCCGTCCGCCGCCAGCTCCACCAGCTGGTGCCGGGTGGTGTCGCTGACCAGGAAGGTGCCGCCCGGCAGGACGAGCGCCTTGCCCGGGAAGCGCAGGGTGGTCGGCTCCGGCTCCGGCGCCACGTACGGCCCGTCGCCGCGGCGCAGCGTCCCCTTGGCCCCGTGCTCCGCCTCCAGCTCCGTCACCAGCCGCTCGATCGCGTGCACATGCCCCTCACCCGCGTGCTGTGCGACGACATACCCCTCGGGGTCGATCACCACCAACGTCGGCCAGGCCCGCACCGCGTACTGCTTCCAGGTCGCGAGCTCCGGGTCGTCCAGCACCGGATGCTCCACCCCGTACCGCTCCACGGCGTCGACCACCGCCGCGTGCTCGGCCTCGTGCGCGAACTTCGGAGAGTGCACGCCGATCACGACGACGGTGTCCGCGTGCTTCTCCTCCAGCTCCCGCAGCTCGTCGAGGACGTGCAGACAGTTGATGCAGCAGAACGTCCAGAAGTCGAGCACGACGATGCGTCCACGCAGGTCGGACAGCGTGTACTGCCGGTCGCCCGTGTTCAGCCAGCCGCCCTTGCCCACCAGCTCGGGGGCTCGGACGCGGACGCGTCGGGGAGTGGAGTCGGTCATGCCTCAAGAGTGCCACCCGCCACTGACAGTCACGAAAGCGCGTGGCCCGTCGTCGCGTCCACGTGGCCGGGGATCTCCTCGTGGCGGTCGCCGACCGTGAGGGTGCCGGTGGGTTCGAGCATGAGGATCTCCGTGGGGGCCGGGGCGTAGGGCTTGTGGCGAGTGCCGCGGGGGACCGTGAAGACGGAGCCCTTCGGGAGGACGACCGTGCGTTCGCCGGAGGGTTCGCGCAGGGCGATGCGGAGTTCGCCGTCCAGGACCAGGAAGAACTCGTCGGTGTGGTCGTGGACGTGCCAGACGTGCTCGCCCTCCACCTTGGCGACGCGGACGTCGTAGTCGTTGACGGCGGTGACGATGCGCGGGCTCCAGCGGTCCGTGAAGGACGCGAGGGCGGCGGACAGGGAGACGGGTTCCGTGGTCATGGGTCCATCGTGGGGGTGCGCCGGAACGGTGTGTGAGTGCTAGGAATCGCATATGGCGCAAGGATCCTCTCAGCCCCCTCCGCACCGGGTCGCGGTGATCGTCGACGAGGGCACCAACCCCTTCGAGGTGGGCGTGGCGACCGAGCTGTTCGGGCTGCCCCGGCCCGAACTGGGGCTCGCGGGGCCGCTGTACGAGGTGACGGTGTGCGCGCCCGCGCGTGAGGTGCGGATGAACCACGGGTTCTTCACGCTGACCGGCGTACCGGGGCTGGACGCCGTGGACGGGGCGGACACCCTCCTCGTCCCGGGGCGGCCGGACAACGTCGTCCCGCGCGCGGAGGCCGTACTGGAGGCGATCCGCCGCACGCACGCGCGTGGCGCCCGTGTCGTCAGCTTCTGCACCGGGACCTTCGCTCTCGCCGAGGCCGGGCTGCTGGACGGACGGCGGGCCACCACCCACTGGCGCTGGGCGGACCGGTTCCGGGAGCTGCATCCGAAGGTGCTGCTGGAGCCGGACGTGCTGTTCGTCGACGAGGGCGATCTGCTCACGGCGTCGGGCAGCGCGGCCGCGCTCGACCTCGGGCTGCACATCTGGCGCCGGGACCACGGGGTGGAGTTCGCCAACGCCGTCTCCCGGCGGCTGGTCTTCGCCTCGCACCGGGACGGCGGGCAGCGGCAGTTCGTGGAGCGGCCGGTGCCGGACGTGCCCGACGAGTCGCTGGGACCGCTGCTGGCCTGGGCTCAGGAGCGGCTGGGCGAGCCGCTGGCGGTGGCGGACCTGGCGGCCCGCGCGGCGGTGTCCCCGGCGACCCTGCACCGCCGTTTCCGCGTCCAGCTGGGCACGACCCCGCTGGGCTGGCTGACCGGGGAACGCGTCGCCCTCGCCTGCCGTCTCATCGAGCGCGGGGAGGAACGGCTGGGCGTCGTCGCCGCGAGGAGCGGCCTGGGCAGCGCGGCCAACCTACGCGCGCGCGTGCGGCGCGAGACGGGGCTCAGCCCGTCGGCCTACCGGCGGCGTTTCGGGCCGACGCCCGGGGAAGAGGTGGGGACATGAGATTCCAGGTACGCGACCGGCTCCTCGGCTTCGGCGAGGACTACTGGATCGAGGACGAGCACGGCGGCAAGGTCTTCCTCGTCGACGGCAAGGCGATGCGCCTCAGGGACACGTTCGAACTGAAGGACACCCAGGGGCGGGTCCTGATCGACATCCACCAGAAGATGTTCGCCCTGCGCGACACCATGGTGATCGAACGGGACGGCACCGCCCTCGCCCGCATCAAGCGCAAACGGCTGTCCCTGCTACGCCACCACTACCGGGTCACCATGGTCGACGGCACCGAACTCGACGTCAGCGGCAAGATCCTCGACCGCGAGTTCGCCGTCGAGTACGACGGCGAACTGCTGGCCGTGATCTCCCGCCGCTGGCTGCACATCCGGGACACGTACGGCGTCGACGTCGTCCGCGACGACGCGGACCCGGCGCTGCTGATCGCGGTGACGGTGTGCGTGATCCATCTGGCGGAGAAGGAACGCGAGGAGGACTGACGCCTCGCGCCTTCGGGCCGGGCCTCAGAACGTGTGCGGGGGCTCCAGGCCCAGGACCCGGTCCTTCAGGGCCGGGAACTGCTCCCGGGTCGTCGCCACCTTCGCCGGGTCGAAGTCGACGGTGAGGACCTCCTCGACGGCCCCCGCCTCGGCGAGGACCTCGCCCCACGGATCCACCACGATCGAGTGACCCGCCTGTGGAACTCCCGCATGCGTCCCGGCCGTTCCACAGGCGAGCACGAACGCCTGGTTCTCGACCGCCCGCGCCTGGGCCAGCAGCGTCCAGTGCGCCCGGCGGCGCTCCGGCCAGCCCGCCGGGACCACCAGGGTCTCGGCACCGGCGTCGACGAGACCGCGGAAGAGTTCGGGGAAACGGAGGTCGTAGCAGGTGGCGACGCCCACAGTCGTCCCGGGCAGCCGCACCGTCACCAGTTCCCGCCCCGCGCCCATCAGCACGGCCTCGCCCTTGTCGAAGCCGAAGCGGTGGATCTTGCGGTAGGCGGCCACCAGATCACCGGAGGGGGAGAAGACGAGAGACGTGTTGTAGAGCGGTCCTTCAGGGTCTCGTTCCGGAATCGAGCCCGCGTGCAGCCACACGCCCGCGTCGCTCGCGGCCTTCGCCATCGCCTCGTACGTCGGCCCCTCGAGCGGCTCGGCCTCGGTGCCGAACTCCTCGTAGGCGAAGGCGCCGGTCGTCCACAGCTCCGGGAGGACGACCAGATCGGCCCCGGCCTGCTCCCGTACCAGCGAGCTCACCCGCCGCCGGCGCGATTCGACCGATTCGCCCTCGTCTACGGCGATCTGGATGAGAGAGGCGCGCACACTACCACCGTCCTGGCATTCGAGCCGTCCACACAGGCCTACGATCGTCACACGAAAGCACTGCCGGGGTGCCTCACAGCAGCGTAACTTAGCGTTTCAAGACACCCGCCGAGTGCAGCCACCTCCCGCTGGCAACGCTGCCACCAACCGCCCGTGTACCGACCGCCGAGGGGTCCCGTTCCGTGAGTCTGCATCCCACCCTCCAGCCCTACGCCGACGCCTGGACCCATTCGATCGAAGCGATATCCGAGCTGGTGGGGCCGCTTGTGGAGGGAGAGTGGAACCGGCGGACGCCGTGCCCGGGGTGGTCGGTCCGTGACGTCGTCTCCCATGTCATCGGTCTGGACTGCGAGATGCTCGGCGACCCGCGCCCCATCCACACCCTGCCGCGTGACCTCTTCCACGTCACCAACGACCACCAGCGCTACATGGAGATGCAGGTCGACGTCCGCCGCCACCACACGGCGCCGGAGATGACCTCCGAGCTGGAGTACGTGATCATCCGCCGCAACCGCCAGCTGCGGAACGAGTCGCGCGACCCGGGCACCAAGGTGCGCGGCCACCTCAGCACCGAGCTCACCCTCGAAGAGTCCATGCGCGCCCACGCGTTCAACGTGTGGGCGCATGAACAGGACCTCCGCGCCGCTCTCGGCCGCCCCGGCAACCTCGACTCCCCCGGCGCGCACATCGCCCGTGACGTGCTCCTCGCGGAGCTGCCCGGGGTCGTGGCCGACAAGGCGGACGCGCCGCGCAGTTCGGCGATCGTCTTCGACGTGCACGGCCCGGTCGAGTTCCTGCGCACGATCCGCGTCGACATCCAGGGCCGCGGCACCCTCGAAACCGCTCCCGCCCTCGGTCCCGCCGCCACCCTCACCCTCGACTGGGAGACGTACGTCCGCCTCGCCTGCGGCCGGGTGACACCGCAGGCGGTGGCGGACCGCGTGAAGGCGGAGGGCGACCCGGAGCTGACGGCGGCGATCCTGCGGAACTTCACGGTGACGTCGTAGCGCCTTGGGATCCGTTGGTCAGTGGTCCTCGGCGACCGTCGTGGCGACACCGCCGCTGATCACGACCTTCGCGGAGACACCCTTCTTCGCGGCGGCCTCCAGCTGGTCCAGGGTGCAGCGGGAGGTCCCCGTCGAGCCCGGGGTGCCGCAGATGGTGCCCGCGCCGTACACCTTGGTGTCGTCGGCGACGTAGAACGCCTGCTCGACGCCCTTCATGTCGGACACGGTGAACCTGCCGGGCGCCAGATAGCCGACGTTGCCGAGCCAGGTGCCGCTCACGCCCTTCGCACCGCTGCCGCCGCCGGCGCTGTGGCGTTCGCGTACGACGGTGGCGACGCCCCTCCTGATCGTCACATCGGCGGGGACGGCCGCCTTCCTGGTGGCCGTCTCCAGCTGGTCCAGGGTGCAGTGCGAGCCGCCGCAGATCGTGCCGGCGCCGTGGACCTGGGTGTCGTTGGCGACGAAGAAGGCCCGGTCGGTCTTTCCGGGCACGGACACGATGTACTTGCCCGGGGCGAGGTAGCTGACCGTGCCGTCGGTGATGTTCGCGTTCACGCCCTGCTGGGACCTCGACGCGTTTCCGGCGGAGGTGGCCGCCGAGCCGGAGTGCTGGGACGTCCCCGAGGTCTTCGACGGCGGCTGCGAGCCGGCCGTCGTGGAGGCCGATGCCTGCGAGGAGCCGCCGGTGCCGGTGGAACCGTTCTGACAGGCCGTCATCAGCAGGCCGGCCGTGACGGCGGCGGTGACGAGGGTGGCCTTGCGCAGGTGGCGGTTCATCAGGAGGTTCCCTTCGGGAGCGAGGACTGCGTTCGAGGCGTTCGATGCGCTCGCTGACTATGAGGGGCCGCCGGTCCCCCAGGTCACGTCCGTCCTCGCTTCACCACACCGCTGTCACACGCCCATGACAGAGCAACACCTGGGCTGTGAGCGTCCGCTGCGGTGAACCGCCCGCTTCACGCGGGCACGTGCACCGTCTCCACCCGGCTCGCCACCAGCCGCTCCCGCTCCCGCCGGGCGACCCGCCCCCGCAGCCGCAGGATCTGGCTGACGCCGAGCGCCTGGAGCACGAAAACCGCGGAGAACGCGACGGTGTAGTCGTCGCCGGTGGCGTCCAGCAGCACCCCGATCGCGAACAGGGTGGTCATCGACGCGACGAAGCCGCCCATGTTGGTGATCCCGGACGCCGTCCCCTGCCGCTCCGCCGGGTTGGCCGGCCGCGCGAAGTCGAATCCGATCATCGACGCCGGACCGCACGAACCGAGCACCGTGCACAGCACGATCAGCAGCCACATCGGTGCCCGGTCGGCCGGGTAGGCCAGCGTCGCCGCCCACACCACCGCCGTCGCCGCCACAGTGCCGAGCGCCAGCGGCAGCCGCGCCGCGTGGTGCCGGGCGATGATCTGGCCGTAGACGAGACCCACGACCATGTTCGACAGGACGACCAGGGTGAGGAGTTCACCGGCCGTGGCCCGGGACAGCCCCTGCGCCTGGACCAGGAAGGGCAGCCCCCACAGCAGCAGGAACACCATCGCCGGGAACTGGGTCGTGAAGTGCACCCACAGCCCGAGCCGCGTCCCCGGCTCCCGCCAGGAGGCCGCGATCTGCCGCCGCACGTACGCGGCGCCATGGTGCGGGAACGACTCCGGCTCGTACCCCTCGGGGTGGTCCTTCAGGAACAGCACCAGCAGGACGAGGACGACGACTCCGGCGAGCGCGCTGCCCGCGAAGGCGGCCGTCCAGCCCACGCCGTGCAGCAGCCGGGCCAGCACCAGCGTGGAGACCAGGTTGCCCGCCATGCCGGCCAGCCCCGCGAACTGCGCGACGAGCGGCCCGCGCCGCGCGGGGAACCAGCGGGTGCCCAGCCGCAGCACGCTGATGAACGTCATCGCGTCACCGCAGCCGAGCAGCGCTCGGGAGGCGAGGGCCATGCCGTACGAGGGCGAGAACGCGAAGCCGAGCTGACCGGCCGTGAAGAGCACGACCCCGATGGTCAGCACCTTCTTGGTGCCGAGCCGGTCCACCAGCAGGCCGACGGGTATCTGCATGCCGGCGTAGACGAGGAGCTGCAGGATCGAGAAGGTCGACAGCGCCGAGGCGTTCACGTGGAAGCGGTCGGCGGCGTCGAGGCCGGCGACCCCGAGGGACGTACGGAAGATGACGGCGACGAAGTAGACGGAGACGCCGATGCCCCAGACGGCCATCGCGCGCCGGCCGCCCGGCGGATCACCGGGCAGCGTGGTCAGTGCGGACGACGACCTCATCGGACCTCACCCCGCGCCAGGTGCGAGACCCAGCTGACGTGCCGGTGGACGATCCCGACCGCCTCCTCCACGTCCCCGGAACGCAGCGCCTGAAGCATCTCCTCGTGCTCGGCGAGGGCCTTGGCGATCCGGTCGGGGTGCGAGTGCAGCACGGCGACGCCCATCCGCAGCTGGCGGTCGCGGAGTTGGTCGTAGAGCCGGGAGAGGATCTCGTTGCCCCCGCTGCGGACGATCTCGGCGTGGAAGCAGCGGTCGGTGACGGCGGCCCCGGCGAGGTCCCCGGCGGCGGCCTGCGCCTTCTGCTTCGCCAGCAGTTCCTCCAGCCGCTCGACGAGCCCGGCGGGGGCGGGCACGGCCTTGCGCGCCGCATGCTCCTCGACCAGCAGCCTGGTCTCCACCACGTCCGCGATCTCCTGCGCGGACACGGACAGGACCAGGGCCCCCTTCTTCGGGTAGAGCTTGATCAGCCCTTCCACCTCCAGCCGCAGCAGCGCCTCGCGCACCGGCGTGCGGGAAACCCCCACGGCCTCGGCGAGCTCGCCCTCGGTGAGGAGGGTCCCGCCCTCGTAACGGCGCTCCAGGACGCCCTGCTTGACGTGGGTGTAGACGCGGTCGGCGGCGGGTGGTTGCTTGGCGGTCAGGGTCCCCGGGCTGCTCATGCGCACAGCATAGATACAACACGTACCCATGAGGTCGGACGTCCACCATGCGGACGGATCGGCACCGGCGGATTACCCCTTACGGGAACCCGCCTCTGCAGCCACACAACCTTCTGTGCTACTTACGTGTCACACACGTGCGGCCCCAGCTTCCCTGGACGCTCAACTCGGCCGCACGCCAGGGGCATTCGACACAATCGGGGTAACTCACTTGATTACCGGCATTCCGGGTAGCCGTGTCCGCAGAGCCGCCGCCGTCACCGTGACGGCCGGCGCCATGCTCGCGACCGCCGCCCTCACCGCTGCGCCCGCGCAGGCCGCCACCGCGCCCACGATCGTCGCCAAGGGCGGCTACGTGATGAACAACGCGAACGGCAAGTCGCTGTACACGAAGGCAGCGGACACCAAGCGCTCCACCGGCTCCACCACCAAGATCATGACCGCGAAGGTCGTGCTGGCACAGTCGAACCTGAATCTGGACAAGAAGGTCACGATCCAGAAGGCGTACAGCGACTACGTCGTCGCCAACAACGCCTCCCAGGCGCACCTGATCGTCGGCGACAAGGTGACCGTCCGTCAGCTGCTGTACGGGTTGATGCTGCCGTCGGGCTGCGACGCCGCGTACGCGCTCGCCGACACGTACGGTTCCGGTACGACCCGGGACGCGCGCGTGAAGTCGTTCATCGGCAAGATGAACACCGCCGCGAAGAGCCTCGGCCTGACGAACACGCACTTCGACTCGTTCGACGGCATAGGGAATGGCAACAACTACTCGACGCCGCGCGACCTGACGAAGATCGCCAGCAGTGCGATGAAGAACTCCACGTTCCGCACGGTCGTGAAGACGAAGTCGTACACCGCGAAGACCATCACCAAGACCGGCAGCACCCGCACGATGAACCCGTGGACCAACACCAACGGGCTCCTCAGCAGCTACAGCGGCACCATCGGTGTGAAGACCGGCTCCGGCCCCGAGGCCGGTTACTGCCTCGTCTTCGCCGCCACCCGCAACGGCAAGACGGTCATCGGCACCGTCCTGTCCTCCACGTCCATCCCGCAGCGCGAGTCGGACGCGAAGAAGCTGATGACCTACGGGTTCTCGAAGATCTGAGCCGACGCGGTCCGTGTGACCGCCGCACTCGGGCGAAGGGCCCCTCGCCGGCGTCGCCGGCGGCGAGGGGCCCTTCGCCTCGTCTAGAGTCGCCGGGTGACCGAGCCCTCCTACCTCACCGCGGTCCGGGAGTCGTACGACACCGTCGCCGCCGACTACCTGAAGCAGGTCAAGCGGCCGGCCGAACTGGATCCGCTCTCCCGCGCGTTGCTGACCGCGTTCGCGGAAGCCGTGCGGGAGGGCGTCGGCGGACCGGTCGCCGACCTGGGCTGCGGCCCCGGCCTCGTGACCGCGCACCTCGCCGGACTGGGGCTGTCCGCGTTCGGCGTCGACCTGTCCCCCAGGATGGTCGAACTGGCCCGCCGGGCCCATCCGGAACTGACTTTCACCGTGGGCTCGATGACCGCCCTGGACATCGAGGACGGCTCTCTCGCAGGCATCCTCGCCTACTACTCCACCCACCACACCCCGCCGGAGCAACTGCCACTCGTCTACGGCGAGTTCCACAGGACGCTCAGGCCCGGCGGCCTGCTCATGGTGGCCGGTTATGTGGGAACCGGCGAACGGGTCCGGCCGAAGCCGGCCTACGGCGGCCATCCGGTCTCGTACGAGTCCCATCGGCACCCGCCGGAACTGCTCGTGGAACTCCTGGAGCGGGCCGGGCTGGTCGTCACCGCGCGGACGGTGCAGGAGCCCGAGGAGGGCAGAAAGGCGAGAATCGCCACCCTGCTGTGCCGACGACCGCTGTGACCGAAGGAGCCACGCACCCGGGGCGGGTGCGTGGCTCCTGACGGCTGCGCCTGCTGGGCAGGACCGGCGAAGTCCGCCGCGCGGGCGCGATCAGCCGGAACGGTGGCCAGTTCGATGAACCGCCGGCGCACGCCGGAGCGCCTAGGCCCAGGTGATCAGCCTCTTCGGCTGCTCCAGGATCGCCGCCACGTCCGCCAGCACCTTCGAGCCCAGCTCGCCGTCGACCAGGCGGTGGTCGAAGCTCAGGGCCAGCGTCGTGACCTGGCGTGGCTTCACCTTGCCCTTGTGGACCCACGGCTGGAGCTTGATCGCGCCGATCGCGAGGATCGCGGACTCGCCGGGGTTGAGGATGGGCGTGCCCGTGTCGACGCCGAAGACGCCGACGTTGGTGATGGTCACCGTGCCGCCCTGCATGGCCGCCGGGGACGTCTTGCCCTCCCTCGCCGTCGACACCAGCTCGCCGAGGGCCTCGGCCAGCTGCGGGAGCGTCTTGGCGTGGGCGTCCTTGACGTTCGGGACGATGAGACCGCGCGGAGTGGCCGCGGCGATGCCCAGGTTGACGTAGTGCTTGAGCACGATCTCCTGGTTCGCCTCGTCCCAGGACGCGTTGATGTCCGGGTTGCGTTTGATGGCGACCAGGAGGGCCTTGGCGATCAGGAGGAGCGGGTTGACCCGCAGCCCCTGCAGCCCGAATTCCTCGGGAGCCCGCTTGATCTCCTCGACCAGCTTCATCGTGCGGGTCACGTCGATCGTCACGAACTCCGTGACGTGCGGCGCGGTGAACGCCGAGCCCACCATCGCCGCCGCGGTCGCCCTGCGCACGCCCTTGACCGGGATACGGGTCTCACGGGCCGTGTCGTACGCCGGGACCGGCGCCGGGGGCGCGGAGACGGCCGGGGCGGCCACGGGCGCGGGGGCGGCCTCCGGGGGCGCCACCGCCGCGTGGACGTCCTCGCGCGTGATGATGCCGTCCGGGCCGGACGGGACCACGGTCGTGAGGTCGACGCCCAGGTCCTTGGCCAGCTTGCGCACCGGCGGCTTGGCGAGGGGGCGCGCCGTCCCGCCCGTACCCGCCGGGGGAGCCTCGGCCACCGGCCCGTGCCCGTTGAGTTCCTTCTGGATCGCCGTCGATGCCTCGGAGACCAAGACTTCGGGGCCCTTGCGTGGGCGGCGCTTGGTGGAGGACGCGGCAACGCCGTAGCCCACCAGCACCGGCTGGCGGCCGGAGCCCTCCGGCTTCTTCTCCTCAGCGGGGGCGGCAGCGGGAGCGGCGGCCTCCGCCGGGGCGGGAGCAACGGCCCCGCCCGACACGTCCACCGCGATGATCGGCGTGCCCACGTCCACCGTGGAGCCCTCGGGGAAGTGCAGGTCGCGGACCACCCCGTCGTACGGGATGGGCAGCTCCACGGCCGCCTTGGCGGTCTCGACCTCGCACACCACCTGGCCGTCGGTGACCGTGTCGCCGGGCTGGACGTACCACTTGAGGATCTCGGCCTCGGTGAGGCCCTCGCCGACGTCCGGCATCTTGAACTCGCGTACGGACGCTTCCGTCATCGTCGTCACGACCCTCTCCTCAGTACGCCAGGGCGCGGTCGACGGCGTCGAGCACCCGGTCCAGGCCCGGCAGGTACTCCTCCTCCAGGCGGGCCGGCGGGTACGGGGCGTGATAGCCGCCGACCCTGAGGACCGGTGCCTCCAAGTGGTAGAAGCAGCGCTCCGTGATGCGGGCGGCGATCTCCGCGCCCGAGCCGAGGAACACCGGCGCCTCGTGGACGACGACCAGGCGGCGCGTCTTCTCCACCGACGCCTGGACCGAGTCGAAGTCCAGCGGGGAGATCGAGCGCAGGTCCAGGACCTCCAGGGACTTGCCCTCCTCGGCGGCCGCGGCGGCGACCTCCTGGCAGAGCTTGACCATCGGGCCGTAGGCGACGAGGGTCAGGTCGGTGCCCTCACGGACGACCTGGGCCTTGTGCAGCGGGCCGGGGATGGCTTCGGTGTTGACCTCGGCCTTGTCCCAGTAGCGGCGCTTCGGCTCGAAGAAGATCACCGGGTCGTCGCTCTGGATGGCCTGCTGCATCATCCAGTAGGCGTCCGACGCGTTGGAGGGGCTGACCACCTTCAGGCCCGACACATGGGCGAAGAGCGCCTCGGGGGACTCGGAGTGGTGTTCCACCGCGCCGATGCCGCCGCCGTAGGGGATGCGGACGACGACCGGGAGCTTGACCTTGCCCAGCGAGCGCGCGTGCATCTTCGCGAGCTGCGTGACGATCTGGTCGTAGGCGGGGAAGACGAAGCCGTCGAACTGGATCTCCACGACCGGGCGGTAGCCGCGGAGCGCGAGTCCGATGGCGGTGCCCACGATGCCCGACTCGGCGAGCGGGGTGTCGATGACCCGGCTCTCGCCGAAGTCCTTCTGCAGACCGTCCGTCACTCGGAAGACACCGCCGAGCTTGCCGACGTCCTCGCCCATGATCAGGACCTTGGGGTCGGATTCCAGGGCGCGGCGCAGCGACTCGTTGATCGCCTTGGCGAGAGCCATGCTTTTGGATGTCACAGCCTTGGATGTCACAGCCTCTGCCATCTCAGTGACCCCCCTCATCCGCGAACGACGCCTGGTAGGCGGCGAACTGTGCTCGTTCCTCGTCGACGAGCGCGTGCCCGTCCGCGTACACGTTCTCGAAGATGGCGAAGTGGTCCGGGTCGGGCATAGCGCGGACCGCCTCACGCACTCGTTTGCCCAACGCCTCGCTCTCGGCCTCGAGTTCCGCGAAGAATCCCTCGTCCGCGTGGTTTGAAGCCTCCAGGTACCGGCGGAGCCGCAGGATCGGGTCTTTCGCCTCCCATGCCTCGCGTTCCTCGTCGGCCCGGTACTTCGTCGGGTCGTCGGAGGTGGTGTGGGCGCCCATGCGGTACGTGTACGCCTCGACGAGGGTGGGGCCCTCACCGCGGCGGGCGCGCTCCAGGGCCCACTTCGTCACCGCGAGGCAGGCCAGCACGTCGTTGCCGTCGACCCGGACGCCGGGGAAGCCGAAGCCCTGCGCGCGCTGGTAGAGCGGGACGCGGGTCTGCTTCTCGGTGGGCTCGGAGATCGCCCACTGGTTGTTCTGGCAGAAGAACACCACGGGCGCGTTGTAGACCGCGGAGAAGGTGAAGGACTCGGCCACGTCGCCCTGGCTGGAGGCACCGTCGCCGAAGTAGGCGATGACCGCGCTGTCCGCGCCGTCCTTGGTGATGCCCATGGCGTAGCCCGTCGCGTGCAGCGTCTGGGAGCCGATGACGATCGTGTACAGGTGGAAGTTGTTGCTGCTGGGGTCCCAGCCGCCGTTGTTCACGCCGCGGAACATGCCCAGCAGGTTGGTCGGGTCGACCCCGCGGCACCAGGCGACGCCGTGCTCGCGGTAGGTCGGGAAGACGTAGTCGTCCTCGCGGGTGGCCCGGCCGGAGCCGATCTGGGCGGCCTCCTGGCCGAGCAGCGAGGCCCACAGGCCCAGCTCGCCCTGGCGCTGCAGGGAGGTGGCCTCGGCGTCGAAGCGGCGGGTGAGCACCATGTCGCGGTACAGGCCGCGGAGCTCATCGGGGGTGATGCCGGCGACGTACTCGTCGTACTCGGCGTTCTTCACGCGCTCGCCCTCGGGCGTCAGCAGCTGTACGAGCTGGGGGTCCGTGCTCGGCGATTTCCTTGCGGTGGTCGTCTTGCCGGCCGTGCTCTTGGTACCGGCGCTGCGTCGCGGCTTGCGCGCGGCAGTGCTCTCCACGGTCACGTGTGCTCCTCCGTCGGTCCGGCATCCCGGGTTCGCCGGGATGCCAGTGCGGCTCGCCTGAAGCCCTACGGACGCACAGGGTGGGTGCGGCCCGGTCGGGGACAGGCGTGACAGGTGCCCCGGCGAGCGCCCTGCAAAAGGCACGTTACCCAGTGCTCCACATTTCTGTGAAACCCCTCCTGACCTGCGATTTTGCTTGGATTTCCAAGTAAATCGCGAAAGTCGGGAACATCTCCTGGTCACAGCCTTGCAGGGGGCCGGAACAACGGCACGTTATCCCGGTGACCCACGTCACGGGAAGGGGCGAAAAAACAGCGCGCGCGTGGAGCCCTGCTGGGCCCCACGCGCGCGTGAAGGTGATTTCCGCCCCGGGTCAGCCGCCGACGCCCGACGTGACCCCCGTCGTGCCGCCGTTGTCGCTGCCGCCGTTCGTCGGGTCCGTCGGGTTGTCCGTCGGCGGGGTCGACGGGGTCGGGTTGTCCGTCGGCTGCTCGGTCGTCGCCGGGTCCGAAGGCTGGCTGGTCGGCTCGCTGCTGGCCGTCGCGGACGGCTTGTGCGAGGGCGTGTACGAAGGCGTGTAGTTCCCGGTCCCGGAGCTGGCGCCGGTGCCGTTGTCCGTGGAGGTGTCCGTCGGCTGGTCGGTCGCCTGGTCGGTCGGGGACTCGGTGGCCGTGTCGTCCTTGGTGGTCTGCGAGGTGGTCGGCGAGTGCGTGCTACCGCCGCCGCCACTGCCGTTGCCGCTGTTGTGCAGCGCCAGCGCGACACCCGCCGCGATGGCGATCACCGCGAGGACGGCGAGGATCCACAGCTTGCCGCGGCCGCTGCCCCTGTTGCCGTGCCCCTCGAAGCCGCCGTCGTCCCCGCCGCCGTAGCCGGAGGGCAGGATCGGCTGCGGGATCTGCGTCGTACCCGAGGAGTCGCCGGGGTGCGGCAGTACCGTCGTGCTCGCGAAGCCCGCCGCCGGGGTGTTCCGGCCCTCGTGCACGGCGACCGGGCCGGTGTTCCAGGTGCCGGTGTGGCCGCCCTGGTCGTACAGCATCTGCAGCCCGTACTGGACGAGGCCGCGCATCTCCTCGGCGGTCTGGAAGCGGTCGTCCGGGTCCTTGGCGAGCGAGCGCATGACGAGGCCGTCGAGCTCCGGCGGCACGGACCGCGAGACCTCGGACGGCGGCGTCGGGATGTCCTGGACGTGCTGGTAGACCACGGACAGCGGGGTCTCGCCCGTGAACGGGGGCCGCAGCGCGAGGAGTTCGTAGAGGAGGCAGCCCGTCGCGTACAGGTCGGAGCGGTGGTCGACGGCCTTGCCGAGCGCCTGCTCCGGGGAGAGGTACTGCGGCGTGCCCATGACCATGCCGGTCTGCGTCATCGTCGACTGCGCGCCGTGCAGGGCACGGGCGATGCCGAAGTCCATCACCTTCACCGCGCCGCTGTGCGTGATGATCACGTTCGCCGGCTTGATGTCGCGGTGCACGATGCCGTGCTGGTGCGAGTAGGCGAGCGCCTCCAGCACACCGGAGACGATGATCAGGGCCTGCTCGGGGCCCGGCGCCTCGGCGTTGATCAGAAGGTCGCGGATGGTCCGCCCCTCGACGATCTCCATCACGATGTACGGGACGCTCTGGGCGCCCCCCGTGCCGTAGCCGCCGCCCGGCAGCGTGTCCTCGCCGGAGTCGTACACGGCGACGATCGCATGATGGTTGAGGCCGGCCACCGACTGGGCCTCACGCGTGAAGCGGGCCTTGGAGACCGGGTCCTCGGCGAGGTCGGCACGGAGCAGCTTGACCGCGACGGTGCGCCCGAGGCGCACGTCCTCCGCGGCGAAAACCTCTGCCATGCCGCCCCGGCCGAGTCTGCGGGTCAGCCGATACCGGCCGTCCCCGACCAATCCGCCGTTCCCCCACATTTCCGGCGCATCTGACATACCGCCGCCAGTCGCCTCGGGGTCGGACGGGCCCTGGGCGCGCTGCTGCTGTGCCATCAGTCCTCGCCGTCGTTTCTGCCCGCGGTGCGCGCGGTGTTGTTACGGTCTCCGTCGGCCACGCTACAGCCTCAAGGCAAGCCGCCGGTCCGAGAAGGGGGCCGGAACCGGCACAGGACGGACCGGCCATCAAACCGTCATCCCGTGGGTGCGTGCAAGTTCTGTGTACCGCCCGTACAGCCTCTGTAACGCTCCCGCGACGCTTCTATCGCGTACGGTCACGGATCGGGCACCGAGCTTGACGTGTCACTGCCCTGGGGCAGACTTGGCCGGGAATAGCACTTTCGATCATCGGCAGTCAACGGCGCCTCAAGGCCCACGGGGGAAGCGGAAACATGAGCCTGGACGGCGCACAGGGCCGGTACGCGGGGCGGGCGCTCGCCGGCGGCCGCTATCAACTGCGCGACCTGCTCGGCGAGGGCGGCATGGCCTCCGTGCACCTGGCCTACGACTCCGTGCTGGACCGCCAGGTCGCGATCAAGACCCTGCACACCGAACTCGGCCGCGAGCAGGCCTTCCGCGAGCGCTTCCGCCGCGAGGCCCAGGCCGTGGCGAAGCTCACTCACACCAATATCGTCTCGGTCTTCGACACCGGCGAGGACACTGCATTCGACAGCGGCTCCGCCGCGGGCTCCGGAACGCCCACCCCGTACATCGTCATGGAGTACGTCGAGGGCCGCCCGCTGGGCTCGGTGCTCGACGAGGACGTACGGCAGCAGGGCGCGATGCCCGCCGACAAGGCACTGAAGATCACAGCGGACGTTCTCGCGGCGCTGGAGATCAGCCACGAGATGGGCCTGGTCCACCGGGACATCAAGCCGGGCAACGTGATGGTCACCAAGCGCGGCGTCGTCAAGGTGATGGACTTCGGCATCGCGCGCGCCATGCAGTCCGGTGTGACGTCGATGACGCAGACCGGCATGGTCGTCGGCACCCCGCAGTACCTGTCGCCTGAGCAGGCCCTCGGGCGGAGCGTGGACGCCCGGTCCGACCTCTACTCGGTCGGCATCATGCTGTTCCAACTGGTCACCGGGCGGCTGCCGTTCGAGGCGGACTCACCCCTGGCGATCGCGTACGCGCATGTGCAGGAGGAGCCGGTGGCTCCTTCGTCGATCAACCGGGCGCTGCCTCCCGCGGTGGACGCGCTGGTTGCCCGCGCACTGAAGAAGAACCCGAACGAGCGTTTCCCGAGCTCGGAGTCGATGCGTGCCGAGTGCCTGCGCGTGGCCGCGTCCCTCCAGGCCGCCCCGCCGAGCATCGTGCCGAGCTCCCGCAGCCAGAGCGGCGCCGGAGTCGGCGCGGCGGTGTTCCCGCCGGTCAGCCAGGCGCCCCCGGCCCCGCCCGGCCCCGTACAGACGCCGTACCAGCCGCCCCAGCCGCCCACCCCCAACCCGTACGGCGCGCCCACGCCTCCTCCTTCTCCGGCGTACGGCTACCCGCAGCAGGGCGGCTACCCGACGCCGTCCCCGTACGCGCAGCCGCAGACCCCGCCGCCGTACAACCTCACGCCCCAGCAGCGGCCGTCCGCGCCCCCTGGCGGCGGCAAGAACAACAAGTCGGTGGTCATCGGCACGATCGTCGTCTCGATCATCGCCGTCGGCGGCCTGATCGCGGCCCTGGCGCTCAACGGGGGCGGGGGCGGGGGAGGCGACGGGGGCAGCGGCAGCGGCGGCAGCAGCGCGGCCCCGACGACGACGCACGCGGCCGACTGGCGCGGGCCTGACACCACCAAGGTGATCGACTCGACGGAGTGCACGGAGCCGCAGGAGTCGTACACCGACGAGAACAAGATCCGGGTGCCCGACTTCCGGTTCAAGTACATCGAGTCGGTCAAGGAGTGCGCGAAGTCCGCGGGCTGGTCGCTGGTGGTCAACGACTACGACGAGAACACGTACGGCGAGGGCGCGGTGATCGACCAGTCCCCCGAGGCCGGCTCGGACGTCGACCCGGACAAGGTCAAGATCACGCTCGACGTCTCGACGGGCAACCCGTCCTGACCCCGGCCTCGCGGACGCACGTATGACGAAGGGCCCGGCGGCCGAGGCCGCCGGGCCCTTTCCCTTGCGTCTGCGTCGCTACAGGCCGTCCGCGGGCTACAGGTACGGGCCGCCCGAGCGGCCGGCCGTGTGGCCTTCCTCACCCATCTCGTGCCCGATGCCCGGCGGCAGCGCGCGCCGCATCTGCTCCAGCTGGGCCCGCGCGGCCATCTGCTGGGCGAACAGCGTGGTCTGGATGCCGTGGAAGAGGCCCTCCAGCCAGCCCACCAACTGGGCCTGCGCGATGCGCAGTTCGGCGTCGCTGGGCGTGCCCTCGTCCGTGAAGGGCAGGGAGAGCCGCTCCAGCTCCTCGACCAGCTCCGGCGCCAGCCCGTCCTCCAGCTCCTTCACCGAACTGCGGTGGATCTCCTTGAGCCGGGCCCGGCTCGCCTCGTCCAGGGGAGCGACGCGCACCTCCTCCAGGAGCTGCTTGATCATGCTGCCGATCCGCATCACCTTGGCCGGCTGCTCGACCTGCTCCGTCACCGGAATCTCGCGGGAGTCGTCGTCTCCACCGCCGATCGCCATTCCGTCCTGGCCCACGACCAGGATCTGGGGATTCTCCGGCGACCTGTCGTTCCTCGGCATCTCCATGTCGCCATTCTCTCGCACGTGTGCATCTCATCACCGTGGTGCCCCCTGTGGAGAGTGATCCACCGTTTGGGGTGCGGGAGATTTCCCTACAGGGCGGGAGTTTCCGTCCTGAGCCGCCATATGCCCGCGCTGCGCCTCGACGACCTCCCGGACGTCGACACCGGGCGCCCCGACCGCCGACACCAGCTTGATCGCCGGCTCCGCGCGCGGCGGAGGGGCCCGCTGCTCGGGACGTGCGAACCAGGCCCGCGCTCGACCCGGCCCGTCTCCGTCAGCGCGTACAGCACCCGGCCGGCCTCGTCCTCGCCGTCCTGGTCCTGCTGCGCGCCTCGAACTCGGTGCACAGCCGGGAGCCGTGGCGGGGTCCGTCTTCGAGGAGCGCAGGCAGCCCGTGGCCCATCGACCTACCCGGATTGTGCAGCGGGTTCGGACTTTTGGCGGAACCCGGAATGCCGGAAGTACCCGCCAATGTGACGCTTGGGGCGTGACTCCATGGCTGCGTGCTTTGCAGGGGGCCGGACTGGTGGTGGGGGTGGGGACGGGCGTACTCGTGTTCCCGTGCGGGGGCGGGTCGTCCTACGGCGCCGTTGCGTCGTACGGGGGTGTATGGACGCACGGGAGTGTTTCGACGCACGGGCCCGTATCGACGCATGGGTCCCTCTCGACGCATGGGCCCGTATCGGCGCTCGACCCTGGACGCAGGCCCGTTGAGGGAGCACCCGCGGCTCCTTCTCACGCTGCCTCCGCGTCTTCCTCCGCGTCTTCCTCCGCGTCTTCCTCCCTCTCTCCCGAGCCGTCTCGTGCGGGGAGCCGGGCGGGTGAGGGCCGGGAGCGGCCGGGGCGACGGGAGACGGCGGCGGACGAGTCCACGGGCGACTCCTCGGACGAGGGGAGCGAGGGCACCGCCTCCCGGGAGGCGGACGCGGGGCAGGCCGCCTCGGCCTCGCCGCCCGCGGAGGCCGGCCTGGTGCCCTCCCAGCCCGCGCAGCGCCCAGCGCAGCAGGCCGCCCAGCAGCCCGCCGAGCCCGTCCTGCGGATCCTGCCGCTGGGCAGCGGACTGGTCCTGATCGGGCTCGGCCTGGGACTGGCCTTCATCGGCCTGCGGATGCGGCGGGCATAGGGGACGCCGCAGATCCAGGGCACGAGAGGAATCCAGGGCGCGAGAGGAATCCAGGGCACGAGAGGAACTCGGGGCACGAGAGGAACTCAGGGCACGACCAGCAGCACCTTGCCCACGTGTCCGCTCTCCTCGACGACCCGGTGGGCCGCCGCCGCGTCGTCCATCGGGAGCTCGCGGTCGACGACGGGCCGGACGTGGCCGGCGTCGAGCAGCGGCCACACATGCTCGCGTACGGCCGCGACGATCGCGGCCTTCTCGGTGAGCGGGCGGGCGCGCAGCGAGGTCGCGCTGATGGCGGCCCGCTTGCCCAGGAGCGCGGCGATGTTCAGCTCTCCCTTGATGCCGCCCTGCATGCCGATGATCGCCAGACGGCCGTTGACGGCGAGGGTCTGGACGTTGCGGTCGAGGTACTTGGCGCCCATGTTGTCGAGGATGACGTCGGCACCCGCGCCGTCCGTGGCCTTCTTGACCTCGGCGACGAAGTCCTGCTCCCGGTAGTTGATCAGGATGTCGGCGCCCAGCTCGGCGCACTGCTCCAGCTTCTCCCGGGTGCCGGCCGTGACGGCGACCTTGGCGCCGACTGCCTTGGCGAGCTGGATCGCCATGGTGCCGATGCCGCTGGAGCCGCCGTGCACGAGCAGCGTCTCACCGGGGCGCAGGTGGGCGATCATGAAGACGTTGGACCAGACCGTGCAGACCACCTCCGGGAGCGCGGCCGCCTTCTTGAGGTCGACGCCCTTGGGGACAGGCAGCAGCTGGCCGGCCGGGATCGCGACCTTCTCGGCGTAGCCGCCGCCCGAGAGCAGCGCGCACACCTCGTCGCCGACGGTCCAGCCGGAGACTCCGGGACCGAGCGCGGCGACCCGGCCGGAACACTCCAGGCCGGGGTAGGGCGACGCTCCGGGCGGCGGGTCGTAGAAGCCCTGCCGTTGCAGGATGTCGGCGCGGTTGACGGCGCCGGCCACCACCTCGACCAGGACCTCGCCCTCGCCGGCCACCGGATCCGGGACCTCGTCCCACACCAGCGCCTCGGGCCCACCAGGTTCGGGAATCGTGATCGCATGCATGAAGGGGACGCTACTCCCTGCCGTCTTCGGGCCGGTCACGGTGCGGCTCCGCAACCTCAGGTGATCACTCCTGGGGCAGGGGCCGGACGCGGGGTGCGACCTGTGCGCCCGGCGACGCCCGCACGATGGTGATCAGCCGGTCCGTCAACTGCAGTGTCCCGACCGGCCGGATCGTCGTATCCGAGCACCCGGTGCCCGCGTACGACGCTCACGACCAGGTCCTCGGTCTCCCGCGGAGCCCCGCCCACCTCGGCCTTCAGCACGGTCCGCTCGATCATGTCGAGCCCGCTGCCCTGCTGGATGAGGTCCTCCATGACCATGCCGGCCGCCGGGCTGAGCACGGACAGGCCGAGCAGGCGGCCGGCGGCGCTGGTGATGATGATGATCTGCCGTGCTCGGTGCACCTCGGCCCGCTTCAGCACGTCGCTGCGTGTCGCGTCTCCGACAACGCCCGCGTAGCCCTCGGCCGTCGCGGCGTCGACCACCTTGGAACTGGGGTCGACCACGACGACCTGCTCCTTCTTCAGCCCCGTCGCACACACGGTCTGGATCGCCGAGCGCCCTTCGTCCCGAAGCCGACGACGACGGTGTGGTCGCGCAAGGTGGACCTCCAGCGGTTCAGACGCTATTCGACCCGGGTGCGTTCGGTGAGGACCTCGAGCGTGGTGCCGACCAGGATGATCAGGAAGAGCACACGCAGCGGCGTGACGACGAAGATGTTGGTGAGCCGGGCGGCGTCGCTGACCGGGGTGATGTCGCCGTATCCGGTGGTGGAGAGGGTGACGGTCGCGTAGTAGAAGGCGTCGAGGAGGCCGACCGAGCTGTCGGAGTTGTCGTGGTAGCCGTCGTGGTCGGCGTAGACGATCAGGGCGGTGGCGACCAGCACCGCCAGGGCCAGTAACACCCGTTTGGCCACCTGGCGGATGGGCCGGTCGACCACCTTCCTCGGCAGTCTCACGCGATGGGTCACGAGACGTTCGTCCGCCTGGCGGGCGATCGCGTCATGGCCCGGAAGTTTCACGTGAAACACACCCCGATTCCGGCGGACGCCCAGGGCAGGTCGAGGAGTTCCAGCTCCTGACCCGGCCGGGCGCCGCCCGGTGGTACGACGGCGAGGGCGTCGGCCGCCGCGATGCCGCGCAGCATGGCCGGACCGTTGTAGTGCAGCGGCACGGCGCTGTCGCCGCGCAGCACCACGGGGACGAGCCGGGTGTCGTACGGATGCCCGTGTGCACCGTCCTGGACGGGCAGGGTGTACGGCTCCGGGGCGGGGCGTGCGGCGAGCGTGCGCAGCAGCGGCTCGGCGAGGGTGAGCAGGCCGGAGACGGCGGCCAGGGGGTTGCCGGGCAGGCCGACGAGGTGCTGGTTCTCCTTGGTGCGGGCCAGCAGCATCGGGTGGCCGGGGCGCACCTTCACTCCGTCCACGAGGAGCTCGGCGCCGATGCGCCGCAGGGTGGGGTGGACGTGGTCGACGGGGCCGGAGGCGGTGCCGCCGGTGGTGACGATCAGGTCGGCCTCGGAGCCGGTGATGGCCTTGCGCAGGGCCTTTGCGTCGTCGCCGAGCCTTCGAACGGAGGTCACTTCGGCGCCCAGGGCCCGCAGCCAGGGAGGCAGCATCGGGCCGAGGGCGTCCCGGATCAGGCCGTCGTGCGGTCGCCCCTCGGTGAGCAACTCGTCGCCCAGGACGAGGACCTGGACGCGGGGGCGGGGGACGGCGGTGACGGTGTCGTAGCCCGCGGCCGCGGCGAGGCCGAGTACGGCGGGGGTCACCAGGGCGCCGACGGGGAGCAGCTGGTCGCCGGTGCGGCACTCCTGGCCGCGGGGGCGGATGTCCTGGCCGTGCTGCACGTCGCGGGTGGCGTGCAGGCGGCCCTTGTCGTCGGTGCGGCCGTGTTCGCTGCGGATCACCGCGGTGGTGTCCGGGGGGATGCGGGCGCCGGTGGCGATACGGACGGCCTCGCCGTCGGTGAGGGCTCCGGGCTCGCCATGTCCGGCCAGGACACCCTCGTCCCGTACGTCCCAGGGGCCGGGTCCCGCGACCGCCCAGCCGTCCATCGCCGAGGTGTCGAAGGAGGGCAGGTCGGTGAGGGCGGTGAGGGGGGCGGCGAGGGTGAGGCCGAGGGAGGCTTCGAGGGGGGCGGAGAGGAGGGGCCGGCGGGCGCCGGACCGGGCGGCGCGGGCGGCGATCGCCCGGGCCTCTGGCCAGGCGGTTGCCCGGTGGTGGGCATCGGGCTTGTGCGGCCCCGCGTGGGAGGCAGCCTGCGGGGCGGGCTCGGCCGCGGAGTCGCCGGGGGTGCGGTGGTCGGGTTCCTTCACCAGGGCGAGCACCTCCTCGACGTCGAGGTCCTCGACGTCCTCGCCGGTCCGGGCGGAGCGGGCGGTCATCCGGCGTCCGGGCGGGCGTCGGGGCCGAGGTCGGGCTTGGCGGCGGCCTCGTCCGTTGCGTCGGCCTCTGCGGCCCAGCGCTGGGCGAGAGCCACCGCCTTGCGGGTGGCTTCGGCGACGGCTTCGGGGCCTCCGCCGGCCTGGGCGGCCGCGTAGCCGACGAGGAAGGTGGTCAGCGGTGCCGCCGGCCTGGCCACCCCGTGGGCGGCGTCGCGGGCGAGGTCGAGCAGGACGCCGGTGTCGACGTCGAGGTCGATGCCCAGCTCGTCCTTGGCTGCGGAAATCCATTCATCCAACACGTGCCCATGCTCCCTGATGCGTGCCCTGGCGGTGGCGATGTCGTCCCAGGTGTCGCAGTCGAAGGAGGCGACGGGGTCCGGGACGCGGGTGAGATGGAGGGCGGCGGTCAGCCGGCGCAGCGGCAGCCCGGTGAGGCTGCCGTGCTCGGTGGCGAGCGCGGCCAGTTCGCGGCGCAGCGCGTGCGTGCGGTAGGCGGCGACGAGGGGCTGGTCGCGGCCGTCGGCGTCGGTGAGCAGGACGCCGTCGGCTTGGCTCGCGTGCAGCGCGCTCAGCAGCCGCAGCACGGTGGCCGCCCCGAGGAACGGCAGGTCGGCGGAGAGCACGACGGTCTGCTCGGACGTCGTGTGGTGCAGCCCGGCGCCGAGTGCGGCGAGGGGGCCCGCGCCGGGCGGGTCCTCGCGGGCCCACCGCACGGGCCGGGCGGTGGGCCGGGAGTCGGCGACGACGACGGTGGTGCGGGCGTCGGCGCATGCGGTCAGCACCCGGTCGAGCAGCGCCCGGCCGCCGACGTGCACGCCGGGCTTGTCGGCGCCGCCGAGCCGCCGGGCGGCGCCCCCGGCGAGCACGACGGCGTCGTACGCGTCGTACGCCGGGGCGGCGCCGGGGTCGTCGGCGGGCTCGTGCGTGGTCATCCCCCGAGTATGCGTGCCGTCGCGATCACAGGGAATGTACGGGCGTCACACGGAACGTATGGGCGTCACGCGGAACGTGCGGGCGTCCTCACCGTCAGAGCGTGCGCAGCAGGACGGCCGGCTGTTCCACGCAGTCGGCCACGTACCGCAGGAAGCCGCCTGCCGTGCCGCCGTCGCACACCCGGTGGTCGAAGGTGAGCGAGAGCTGGACGACCTGCCGCACAGCGAGCTCGCCTTCGTGCACCCACGGCTTGGGGACGATGCGGCCGACGCCGAGCATGGCCGCCTCGGGGTGGTTGATGATCGGCGTGGACCCGTCGACGCCGAAGACGCCGTAGTTGTTCAGGGTGAAGGTGGAACCGGTGAGTTCCCCGGGGGTGAGGCTGCCCGTGCGGGCCGCCTCGGTCAGCCGGGCGAACTCCGCGGTGAGCGCCTCGGCGTCGCGCGCGTGTGCGTCCCGTACGACCGGGACGACGAGGCCCCGCTCGGTCTGCGCGGCGAAGCCGAGGTGTACGTGGTCGAGCTGGACGACCTCCCTGGCCTCCATGTCGACCGTGGAGTTGAGCTCAGGGAACCGGGCGAGGGCGGCCGTGCAGATGCGGGCCAGCAGGGCTACGAGGGAGATCTTCGGCCCGCCCGAGGCGTTCATTGCGGCACGCGCGCGCATGAGCTCGGTCGCGTCGGCGTCCACCCAGCAGGTCGCGTCCGGTATCTCTCGGCGGCTGCGGGAGAGCTTGTCGGCGACCGCACCGCGGATGCCCTTGAGGGGGATGCGGAGGGCGGTTCCCGCGGCGGAGGTCGGCGCGGGCGCCTGGGGCGTGGCAGTCGGCTCGGCTGTCCGCCCCTGCGCCTCGGCGGCACGCAGCGCGTACTCGACGTCCGCCCGCAGGATCAGCCCGTCGGGGCCGGAGCCCGTCATCTCCTTCAGATCCAGGCCGTTCTGCCGGGCGAGCCTGCGCACCAGCGGCGAGATCACGGGGACGGGGCCGTCCGCCGTCTCTCGTGTGCCGGAGCTTCCGTTCGCCTCCCGGGGCGCGGATGGCGCCGTCTGTCCCGGCCGTACCCTCCGGCGTCGCGCGGGTGCCTCCGAAGTGCCGTATCCCACCAGCACGTTGCCCGAGCCCTCGGTTTCGGCTCCGGAGGCCGTCGGTCCCACCGCGACGGTCAGCAGGGGTGCGCCGACGGGCAGTTCGGTGCCCTCCTCGCCGAAGCGGGCGGTGATCACACCGCCGTAGGGGCAGGGCACATCGACGAGCGCCTTGGCCGTCTCGACCTCGACGACCGGCTGGTCGACGGCGACGACGTCGCCGACCTCCACCAGCCAGCGGACGATCTCCGCCTCGGTGAGTCCCTCCCCGAGGTCGGGGAGCTTGAACTCCAACACCTGTGCCATCAGCTCTCGGCCTCCCACTGCAGACGCCCCACGGCATCCAGGATCCGGTCCACGCCGGGCAGGTGGTGGCGCTCCAGCATGGGCGGCGGGTAGGGGATGTCGAACCCGGCCACGCGCAGCACCGGTGCCTCCAGGTGGTGGAAGCAGCGCTCCGTGACACGGGCCGCGATCTCCCCGCCCGGGCCGCCGAACCCGCCCGACTCGTGTACGACGACCGCGCGCCCGGTCCGCCGTACCGAGGCGCAGACCGTCTCGTCGTCGAACGGCACCAGGGAGCGCAGGTCGACGACTTCGAGGTCCCAGCCCTCGGCCCGCGCGGCCTCGGCGGCTTCGAGGCAGACGGGCACCGACGGCCCGTAGGTGACGAGCGTGGCGCTCCCGCCGGAGCGCCGCACCATCGCGCGGCCTATCGGTTCAACGTCCATCGGGTGCTCCGGGTTCCAGGAGTCCTTGGACCAGTACAGGCGCTTGGGTTCGAGGAAGACGACCGGGTCGTCGGAGGCGATGGCGGCGCGCAGCAGTCCGTAGGCGTCGGCGACGGTGGCGGGCGTGACGACATGGAGCCCCGGAGTCGCCATGTAGTACGCCTCGGAGGAGTCGCTGTGGTGCTCGACGCCGCCGATGCCGCCGCCGTAGGGGACGCGGATGGTGAGCGGGAGGGGCATCGCGCCGCGGGTACGGTTGCGCATCCGGGACACGTGCGAGATCAGCTGCTCGAACGCCGGGTAGGCGAACGCGTCGAACTGCATCTCCACGACCGGGCGCAGGCCGTACATCGCCATGCCCACCGCGGTGCCGAGGATGCCCGCCTCGGCGAGCGGGGTGTCCGTGCAGCGGTCCTCGCCGAACTCCTTGGCGAGGCCGTCGGTGACGCGGAAGACCCCGCCGAGGGTGCCGACATCCTCGCCCATGACGTGCACGGTGGGGTCGGCGGCCATGGCGTCGCGCAGCGCGCGCGTGAGCGCCTGCGCCATAGTGGCCGGCTTGAGGGCGACGGTGGTCATCAGTGCCCGCCTTCCTGTTCCGCGTGCAGCTCGGCCTGCAACTGGGCGCGCTGTTCGCGCAGTTGCCCGGTGGGCTCGGCGTACACGTGGGCGAACAGGTCCATCGGGTCGAGGACCGGGTCCTGGTTCATGCGTTCGCGCAGGTCGGCGGCCATGGTCTCGGCGGCGTCGCGGGCGGCGCGGATGGCGTCGTCGTCGAGCAGGCCGCGCTCGGTCAGTTCGTGCTCCAGGAGCGCGATGGGGTCGTGCGCGCGCCAGGCCGCTACCTCGGCGTCGCCGCGGTAGCGGGTCGCGTCGTCGGCGTTGGTGTGGGCGTCGACGCGGTAGGTGATCGCCTCGATCAGCGTGGGGCCGCCGCCCTCGCGCGCACTGCGCACGGCATCGGTGAGGACCTCGTGCACGGCGGCCGCGTCGTTGCCGTCGACCAGGCGGCCGGGCATGCCGTAGCCGACGGCCTTGTGGGCCAGCGACGGCGCCGCGGTCTGCTTGGCGAGCGGGACGGAGATCGCGAAGCCGTTGTTCTGGACGAGGAAGACGACCGGGGCCCGCCAGACGGCGGCGAAGTTCAGTGCCTCGTGGAAGTCGCCCTCGCTGGAGCCGCCGTCACCGACCATGGCGAGCGCGACCACGTCGTCGCCCTTGAGGCGGGCGGCGTGCGCGAGGCCGACGGCGTGCGGGAGCTGGGTGGCGAGGGGGGTGCACAGGGGGGCCACGCGGTGTTCGTGCGGGTCGTAGCCGGTGTGCCAGTCGCCGCGCAGGAGGGTGAGCGCCTGGACGGGGTCCAGGCCGCGGGCGACGGCGGCGAGCGTGTCGCGGTAGCTGGGGAAGAGCCAGTCGCGCTCCTTGAGGGCGAGCGCGGCGGCGACCTGGCAGGCCTCCTGGCCGGTGCTGGAGGGGTAGACGGCGAGGCGGCCCTGCTTGGTGAGCGCGGTCGCCTGCACGTTGTACCTGCGGCCACGGACCAGTTCGGCGTACAGGCGGCGCAGCAGGGCCGGGTCGGCCTTCGCGGCGGCCTCGGTGCCGAGGACGCGATAGGGCTCCGCGTCGGGCAGCAGGGGCGCGGGGTCCGTGCGGGGCTGCCAGGCGGGGGGCGGCGATGGCCGATACCCGCCCCGCTGCTCCATGACCGTCATGACGGCACCTCCTCGTGGGAGCGGCTTCAGGCGCGCCACGGGTGTGATGCGCCTCACCTACCGATTGTTCGGTCGTCGGCACATTTTGGCTACAGGCACCTTCAGGCTGTGGACAAACGGTTCTCCACAACCTGAAATGAACGCAGTACGTCCATGGTAGGGAGGCGGGGGGACATGGCACCTGAACAAATGGCCGAAGGGCCGGAAGGCGGGAGTCCCCTGCCGTCGGCGCGGCCCCTCGACTCCATCGATCTGGACATCCTCCAGATGCTCCAGGCGGACGGCCGCGCATCCATAAGATCGGTCGCGGAACGGGTGCATGTCTCACGTGCCAACGCCTACGCGCGGATCAACCGCCTCATCGAGGACGGTGTCATCCGCGGCTTCGGGGCCCGCGTCAACCACGAGCGCGCGGGTCAGGGCACCTCGGCGTACATCACCCTGAAGATCGTCCAGAACTCCTGGCGCACAGTGCGCGAGCAGCTCAGACAGCTGCCCGGTGCCTCCCACATCGCCCTGGTGGGCGGCGATTTCGACGTGCTGCTGCTGGTGCACACACCGGACAACAAGGCGCTGCGCGAGCTGGTGCTGACCCGGCTGCAGGCGATGCCCGAGGTGCTCAGCACGCGCACGCTGCTGGTGTTCGAGGAGGAAGACCTGGAGCCGCAGGGCTGAGCCCCGCGAGGCATCTCAGGCCTCCTTGCGGAGCCCACTGAAGACCAACTGCACGACAGCGTCGCCCACTTCGCGCTCGCTCATGCCCCGTCCGTCGGGCCGGTACCACTCGACGATCGAGTTGATCATCCCGAAGACGAGCCTGGTCGCGAGCCGCACCTCCACGTCACCGCGCACGTCCCCGTCGGCGACCGCCGCCTTGAGCAGCTCGGCCACCTGGTGGTCGAAGTCGCGGCGCCGCTCCAGGGCCCACCGCTCGGTGCCCGTGTTGCCGCGCACCCGCAGCAGCAGCGTCACGTACGGAAGTTCGCCGATCAGCACCTCGACCATGCGCCGCACGACGTACTCGAGGCGCTCGGCGGCGTGCCCCACGCGCGCGTGCTCCTCGTCGAGAATCCCGAAGAGCCCGTCGAGCGCCCGGCTGACGGCCCGGCGCAGCAGCTCCTCCTTGCCGGCCACGTGGTGGTAGATCGACGACTTGGAGATGCCCGCCGCCTTGGAGAGGTGCTCCATGGAGGTGCCGTCGTAGCCGCGCTCGTTGAAGACCTGGACGGCGACGGACAGCAGCGTCTCCGGGGTGTACGTGTCGCGCTTGGCGGTGGTCATGACTGACTGCCCTCCCGCTTGTCGGAGGCGTACGCGTGCCGGTACAGCGCCAGGGACGGCGCGTAGCGGCCGGAGGGGTCGCGCAGGTGCAGGTCGTCCAGGAGGGCGTAGGCCCAGTTCCGGCCGAGTTTGCGGCTCCACTCGAAGGGGCCCAGCGGGTAGTTGACGCCCAGACGCATCGCCGTGTCGATGTCCTCCTCGGTGGCCACGCCCTTGGCGACGGCATCGTGCGCGAGGTCGATGATCCGGGCGACCGTGCGGGCGACGATCATGCCGGGGACGTCACCGATGACGCTGACGTCCTTGCCGAGCGCCTGGAAGAGGCCGATGGCCTCGGCGAGGGTCCCCGGCGAGGTGTCCTGGGAGGCGGACAGGGCGATACGGGTGGCCCGGCGGTAGTCGAGGGCGAGGTCGAAGTAGACGACGTCGCGGAACTCGACCGAGGTCTGGCCGTCGGCGAGCGCCAGCTGGCCGCCGCTCGGCAGCACCAGGCGGGTGCCGTGGTCCTCTTCCTCCTCGCGCACGGCGATGCCCGCCTCGCGGATCAGCGCGAGCAGCTCGGAGGCGGGGCCCAGGTCGCCCTCGACGACGACGTACGCGGGCTGCTGTGCGGGCTCCGCGGTGTGCGGCTCGGAGGGCTCGGCGCCGTCCCCGTACTCGTACCAGCCCTGTCCGCTCTTGCGGCCGAGCCGGCCCGACTCGACCAGGCGCTGCTGGGCGAGTGAGGGCGTGAAGCGCACGTCCTGGAAGAAGGACCGCCACACGGAGAGGGTGACGGACTCGTTGACGTCCTGCCCGATGAGGTCGGTCAGCTCGAAGGCGCCCATCCTGAAGCCGCCCGACTCGCGCAGGACCGCGTCGATGGTGGCGGGGTCGGCGCCCTGCGCCTCGTACACGGCGAAGGCCTCGGCGTAGAAGGGCCGGGCGATGCGGTTGACGATGAAGCCGGGGGTGTCGGCACAGGCGACCGGCTTCTTGCCCCAGGCGCGCGCCATCTCGTACGCGCGCGTGGCCGACGAGACGTCGGTGGCGAACCCGGAGACGACCTCGACGAGGGGGAGCAGCGGCGCGGGGTTGAAGAAGTGCAGGCCGACGAAGCGGCCGGGGTTGCGCAGGGCACCGCCGATGGCGGTGACGGACAGCGAGGAGGTGTTGGTCGCGAGCAGACAGTCCTCGCCGACGATGTCCTCCAGCTCGCGGAACAGGGCCTGTTTGGCGTCCAGCTGCTCCAGGACGGCCTCCATGACCAGGGAGCAGTCCGCGAGGTCGGAGAGGCTCTCGGCGGGCAGCAGACGCTCGCGTGCCGCATCCCGGTCGGCGGCCGTGAGCCGGTTCTTCTCGACGAGCCGGTCGAGGCGGGCGCCGATCGCCGCGGCCGCTCCCCGGGCGCGCCCGTCAGCGGCGTCGTAGAGCCTGACGCGATGGCCTGCGACCAGCGCGACCTGGGCGATGCCCTGGCCCATGGTGCCGGTGCCGACGACGGCCACGGGGCTGCTGAGGTCGAGTGCTGTCATGTGCGCGATCCTCCCGCACGGCGTTTTCCACAGATGCGGCAGGCCCCCTTGTCCCGACCGATCGTTCGGTTACTCTAACTCTGACCGGCTGTTCCTGCCCATGTTTCTGCCAGGTCATGAGCTCGACGAAGAGTTCTCAAGACGAGGAGTTGGTCCCGCATGGCCGCCGAACTGACCACCCGCGAGCTGATCGCCAAGCACCGGCCCACCCTCGACCAGGCGCTGGAAGCGATCCGCACGCGCGCGTACTGGTCCCCGCACCCCGAACACCCCAAGGCGTACGGCGAGAACGGCAGCCTGGACATGGCGGCGGGCAAGGCCGCCTTCGACGCCCTCCTGGGCACCCGCCTCGACCTCGGCCAGCCCGGCACGGACGACTGGGTGGGCGCCGAGGTCTCCCCGTACGGCATCGAGCTGGGCGTGACCTACCCGCACGCGGACGTCGACGAGCTGCTGCCCGCCATGAAGGCCGGCCAGCGCGCGTGGCGCGACGCCGGCGCGGAGACGCGCGCGGTGGTGTGCCTGGAGATCCTCAAGCGGATCAGCGACCGGACACACGAGTTCGCGCACGCGGTCATGCACACCTCCGGCCAGGCGTTCATGATGGCGTTCCAGGCGGGCGGCCCGCACGCCCAGGACCGCGGCCTGGAGGCGGTGGCGTACGCGTATGTGGAGCAGGTCCGCACCCCCGACACCGCGGAGTGGACCAAGCCCCAGGGCAAGCGCGACCCGCTGGCGCTCAACAAGCAGTTCACGGCGGTCCCGCGCGGTATCGCCCTGCTGATCGGCTGCAACACCTTCCCGACGTGGAACGGCTACCCGGGCCTGTTCGCGTCCCTCGCCACCGGCAACGCGGTCCTGGTGAAGCCCCACCCGCGCGCGGTGCTGCCCCTCGCGCTCACCGTGCAGGTCGCGCGCCAGGTCCTCGCCGAGGCCGGCTTCGACCCGAACCTGGTGGCACTGGCCGCCGAGCGGCCCGGCGAGGGCATCGCGAAGACGCTGGCCACGCGCCCGGAGATCCGGATCATCGACTACACGGGCTCGACGGCGTTCGGCGACTGGCTGGAGGCCAACGCCCGCCAGGCGCAGGTCTACACGGAGAAGGCCGGCGTCAACACGGTCCTCGTGGACTCGGCCGCGAACTACAAGGGCATGCTCTCCAACCTGGCGTTCTCGCTCTCCCTGTACAGCGGCCAGATGTGCACGACCCCGCAGAACCTGCTGATCCCCCGGGACGGAATCCGCACCGACGAGGGCCCCAAGACCTTCGACGAGGTGGTCGCCGACCTCGCCCGCTCGGTCGACGGCCTCCTCGGCGACGACGCGCGCGCGAACGCTCTGCTCGGCGCGATCGTCAACCCGGACGTCAAGGCACGCCTGGAGGCGGCCGCCGGTCTCGGCGAAGTCGCCCTGGCGTCAAGGGAGATCAGCAACCCCGAGTTCCCGGACGCGGTCGTGCGCACGCCCGTGATCGTGAAGCTGGACGGCGCCAAGCCGGACGACGAGGCCGCATACATGAGCGAGTGCTTCGGCCCGGTCTCCTTCGCCGTCGCGGTCGACTCGGCGGCGGACGCGGCGGAGCTGCTGCGCCGCACGATCCGCGAGAAGGGCGCGATGACGGTCGGCGCTTACACGACCGACGAGGAGGTCGAGCAGGCGGTCCAGGAGGTCTGCCTGGAGGAGGCCGCGCAGCTGTCTCTGAACCTCACGGGCGGGGTGTACGTCAACCAGACGGCCGCGTTCTCGGACTTCCACGGGTCCGGGGGCAACCCGGCGGCCAACTCGGCATTGTGTGATGGGGCGTTCGTCGCCAATCGGTTCCGGGTGGTCGAGGTGCGCAAGGAGGCCTAGGCGGACCTAGGAGCTGGTCGCGCCCCCTGTGGCGCTCCAGTGGTACAGCGTCATGGCCACACTGGTGGCGAGGTTGTAGCTGGAGACCTGGGGGCGCATCGGCAGCGACAGCAGGTGGTCGGTACGCGCGCGCAGTACGGCGGACAGGCCGCTGCGCTCGGAGCCGAACGCGAGGACGGCGTCGTCAGGGAGCTTGACGCCCCGGATGTCGTCGCCCTCCGGGTCGAGGGCGAACAGCGGGCCCGCGGGCAGCTCGTCGACGGCGAGCCGTTCCACGGCGGTCGCGAAGTGCAGTCCCGCGCCGCCGCGCACGACCGTGGGGTGCCACGGGTCGAGCGTGCCGGTGGTGACCACGCCGGTCGCACCGAACCCGGCGGCCAGACGGATCACGGCACCCGCGTTGCCGAGGTTGCGCGGGTTGTCGAGGACCACCACGGGTGCGGTGCGGGGGGCGTGCGCGAGCTTCTCCAGATGGGCCGCGCGGGACGGTCGTACGGCCAGGGCAGCGACGGCGGTGGGATGGGGGCGCGGCACCAGGCTCAGGTACACCCGCTCCGGCACCTCGGTGAGAAGTTCGGCCAGCGTGTCCCGCACGTCGGGGGCGAGCTCGTCGGCGAGGGCGAGCGCCGCCCGCCGGTCGGCGGTGACCGCCACCGGGACCTCGGCTCCGAAGCGGACGGCGTGCTTGAGGGCGTGGAAACCGTCGAGCAGCACGCAGCCGGCGGCGAGCCGGCGCCAGGCAGTCACGGGGTCGGGGGTGGGGGCGGTCATGGCGTGCAGCCTACGTGCGCGGGAGACCAGGGCTCACGCGCCGGAGCGGGTGTGCAGGTGCTCAGGGCTCACGCCGTGGAACTCACCTGCGTGGGTTCTGGGCTCTCCGGGGCGCGCGGCACGGCCGGCGTCGAACGGCCGCCGCGGGCGAGGACGCGGCCACGCGCGCGTGCCGCCCAGCCGCCGATCCTGTGCAGCAGCGACGTCGGCAGGAAGACCGCGTCCGTCGCGATCATCGCCAGCGAGAAGAACGGCAGGCCGAGCACGACGGCGATCACGGCGTGCTCGGTCATCATGGCCGCCAGCAGGACGTTCTTGACCCGCCGGTTGAACAGCGTGAACGGGAAGGCGACCTGCACGATGACCGTCCCGTACGTCACGAGCATCACCATCGTGCCGCTGGACGACAGCAGGTCGGCGAGCCCGGGCCAGGGCGAGAAGTAGTCGAGGTGGAGGGGGTAGTAGACCGCGGTGCCGTCCTGCCAGCGCGAGCCCTGGATCTTGTACCAGCCGGCCGTCGCGTAGATCAGACAGGCCTCGGTCATGATCACGAACAGGGCGCCGTTGTGCACGATGTTGGCGACGACGTCCAGCAGGATCCTGGGCTCCCCGCTCTTCGCCCGGCGCCCGGCCAGCCACCACAGGGCCTGCGCGAGCCAGACGCCCCAAAGGATCACGGGCACGGTCCAGTCGGCACCGCCGAACCGCCCGCCGAAGGTCACCGCGACCAGCGCGACCCCGAGGACGGCCCACAGAGCCGGGCCCACCCGGTCGGAAACGAGCTGTCCACGCGCGCGTGCCCGGCGCGCGCGCTCTGCCCGGCGCGCGTCCAGCGACCAGACCTGGCCGCAGCGCGTGAACACGAGGTACACGGACATCAGGTGCAGGACGTTGTCGCCGCCGTCCCCCATGAAGACGCTGCGGTTCTGCAGCGAGAGCACACCGATCATGAACAGCACGGACATGGTGCGGGTGCGCCAGCCGAGCAGCAGCAGGAAGCTCGACAGGGCGGCGAGCGCGTACACGAACTCGAACCAGCCCCGGCCATCCGACCACATCAGGGCCGTGAAGGCACTGTTGGAAGCGATCAGCTGCTGGGCGAGGTCCCAGCTCCAGGGGCTGCCGGGCCCGTACAGCTCCTCACGATGGGGAATCTCGCGGAGCAGGAACAGCAGCCAGGTCGCGCTGAAGCCGATCCGGATCACGGCGCTCTGGTAGGGGCCGAGCGCCGATTCCGTGATGCGGGCGATGGCGGAGGAGACCGACAGGGCGAAGCGGTTCACCGGGCGCCTCCGTCGGTGTCGGCGGCCGTGACCGGCCACCAGGGCAGCACGCGGTCCATGGGTTTGTCCGAGATCTTCTCGGTGCTCCACTTCGGCGGGGGCACGTTGGTGGTGCGGGAACGGACCTGGACCTGATCGATGGTCCCGCCCTTGCCGGCCGCGTCGTCGCGACCCAGGCGGAGCACCACTATGCGCCGCAGATACGTCTCGGAGAGGGCACCGCGCAGCCCCGCCGGACGGTTGTTGCCGTCGTGCGTGGCGACGAAGAAGTCCCAGGCCCGGCGCAGCTCGTTCTGCTCGGTGTGGCTGGGCAGCAGATTGCCGTCGATGGCCCGCCCGTCCTGGGCGGACAGGTCGTACCAGCCGGTGGTCCGCACCTCGCCGTTCTTCTCCTGCACCTCGGCGCGGACCTGGACGGCGATGTTCTGCTGCAGCGGGTCCGGCGCGAAGAGCTTCCAGTTCTGCTCGAACTCCGGGTAGATCCAGTCGTCGATCGCCCTGCCGTGCACCTTCGTCAGTGTGTTCGACGGCGCGACGTGCAGAAAGACCATGCCGACGTGCACACAGACGACGACGGCGACTACGGCGAGCGCCAGCGCGGCGCCGATCTGGTAGCGCAGGGAGAGGGCGGCCACACCGGTACGGGGGGCGGCGTACGAGCCGGGAGCGGGAGCGACCGGGAAGGCGGCAGCGCCGGGATCGAGTCCGGCGTCGACCGGTGGGGCGTCGTGCTGCGGATCGGCCGTCCGGGCCGGTCCGGCCGGCTCGGGCGGACTGTCCGGCTCGGGCAGGCTGTCCGGCTCGGGCGGGCTGTCCGGCACGGACGACGTGTCCAGGGCGGGCGAGCCGGCCGGCACGGGCGCGCCGCCCGGCCTGCCCGGCCCGTCCGGCCCGTGCCGGGCATCCGAGTCTGTGCCGTACACGTCCATTCCGCCCCGTCTCCCGATCCCGGTCCGTCTTACGGCCCCCCGGCCGCGGGGCGCCGTACCGCCTGTGCGCACCGCGCCACCGCACTCGCACGGGCACGGTACTCAGGCCCGGCCGCGCGGCACAGCCCCTGTCGGGCCGACCCCGCCGCGGCCTACGCAGAGGTCGCCCGGTTTGTCCACAGGACACGCCCGCAAGTTATCCACAGCGGTTGACACCTTACGGCGCTCGTCCCACCATGGAATCGCACGAACCGAACGATCGGTCGGGAGCCAGCTCCGGACAGGGCCCAGGTCGAGGGGGACCGCATGGCGACAGCAGCCGCGCACCAGGCGTACGGCACCACGGAAGACACCGCCGACACCGGTGCGTACGAGCGAGCCTTCGACGCCGCCGTGGCCGCCGACGAGCGCATAGAGCCGCGCGACTGGATGCCCGACGCCTATCGCGCGACGCTGGTCCGGCAGATGGCGCAGCACGCCCATTCCGAGATCATCGGCATGCAGCCGGAGGCCAACTGGATCACCCGCGCACCCTCCCTGCGCCGCAAGGCGATCCTGATGGCCAAGGTGCAGGACGAGGCCGGACACGGGCTCTATCTGTACAGCGCGGCCGAGACCCTCGGCACCAGCCGCGACGAGCTGCTGGACAAGCTCCACTCCGGCCGCCAGAAGTACTCCTCGATCTTCAACTACCCGACGCTGACCTGGGCGGACGTCGGCGCGATCGGCTGGCTGGTGGACGGCGCCGCGATCACCAACCAGGTCCCGCTGTGCCGCTGCTCCTACGGACCGTACGCACGCGCGATGGTCCGCATCTGCAAGGAGGAGTCCTTCCACCAGCGCCAGGGGTACGAGCTGCTGCTGGCCCTCGGTCGCGGCACCCCGGAACAGCACGCGATGGCGCAGGACGCGGTGAACCGCTGGTGGTGGCCGTCCCTGATGATGTTCGGTCCGCCCGACGACGAGTCGGCGCACTCCGCGCAGTCGATGACGTGGAAGATCAAGCGGCATTCGAACGACGAGCTGCGCCAGCGCTTCGTCGACATCTGCGTCCCGCAGGCAGAGTCACTGGGCCTCACCCTCCCCGACCCGGACCTGAGGTGGAACGAGGAGCGGGGCCACTACGACTTCGGCCCAATCGACTGGACGGAGTTCAAGGAAGTCCTCAAGGGCAACGGCCCGTGCAACGAGCAGCGGCTCACCCAGCGCAGGCGCGCCCACGAAGAAGGCGCCTGGGTACGGGAGTCGGCCGCCGCCTACGCGGCCAGGCACACGAGCAGGACCGATGGGGCGAGCAAGCCCGGCGAGACAGGAGCGACGCGAGCATGACGAACACCGACTGGCCCCTGTGGGAGGTCTTCGTGCGCTCGCGCCGCGGCCTCTCGCACACCCACGCCGGCAGCCTGCACGCGCCGGACGCGGAGTTCGCCCTGCGCAACGCCCGCGACCTGTACACCCGACGCGGCGAGGGCGTCTCGATCTGGGTCGTCCCGTCGTCCGCGATCACCGCTTCCTCCCCGGACGAGAAGGACCCGTTCTTCGAACCGGCCGCCGACAAGCCGTACCGGCACCCGACGTTCTACGAGATCCCGGAGGGGGTGAAGCACCTGTGACGACGACAGTCTCTGCAACCGCCGCCCTCGCCCTCGGCGACGACGCCCTGGTGCTCTCGCACCGGCTCGGCGAATGGGCGGGCCACGCGCCCGTCCTGGAGGAGGAGGTCGCCCTCGCCAACATCGCGCTGGACCTGCTGGGCCAGGCCCGCGTGCTGCTGTCCACGGCGGGCGACGAGGACGAGCTGGCATATCTGCGCGAGGAGCGCGCCTTCCGCAACCTCCAGCTGGTGGAACAGCCGAACGGCGACTTCGCCCACACCATCGCCCGCCAGCTCTACTTCTCCACCTACCAGCACCTGCTGTATGCCGGACTTGCCGCCACGGACGGCCCTTTCGCAGACCTGGCCGCAAAGGCCGTCAAGGAGGTCGCCTACCACCGCGACCACGCCGAGCAGTGGACCCTGCGCCTCGGTGACGGGACGGAGACCGGCCACGAGCGCATGCAGCGCGCGTGCACGGCCCTGTGGCGGTTCACCGGCGAGATGTTCCAGCCGGTGGACGGACTGGACGTGGACCTGGCCGGGATGGAGACGGCCTGGCTGGAGTCCGTCCGGGCCGTGCTGCACCGGGCGACCCTGACGGTACCGGAGGGGCCGCGCACCGGGGCATGGTCGGCCGGCGCGGGCCGCCAGGGCGTGCACACCGAGTCCTTCGGCCGGATGCTCGCCGAGATGCAGCACCTGCACCGCAGCCACCCGGGGGCGTCATGGTGACGACGACCACCGCCCTGGAGTCGGCACTGCTCGAGATCGCCGGTTCGGTGCCCGACCCCGAGCTGCCCGTGCTCACCCTCCAGGAGCTGGGCGTCCTGCGCGCGGTGCATGTGCGCGGCGCAGAGTCGGTCGAGGTCGAGCTGACGCCGACATACACCGGCTGCCCGGCCATCGAGGCGATGTCCCTGGACATCGAGCGCGTACTGCACGCGCACGGCATGCGGGACGTCACCGTCCGCACGGTGCTGCGGCCCGCCTGGTCGACCGACGACATCACCGCCGAAGGGCGGCGCAAACTGCGGGAGTTCGGGATAGCGCCCCCACGCGTGCGAGAGGCGTCCGGACCGGTCCCCGTATCGCTGGGCCCGACCCGCACGCTGGAGCCGGTGCCCTGCCCGCACTGCGGCAGCACCGACACGGAGCTGCTCAGCCGCTTCTCCTCCACCGCCTGCAAGGCCCTGCGGCGCTGCCTGGCCTGCCGTGAACCCTTCGACCACTTCAAGGAGCTGTGATGGCCCGCTTCCACACGCTCCGGGTGGCGGCGGTCGACCGGCTCACCGACGACTCCGTGGCCCTCACCCTCACCGTGCCCCAGGAGCTGCGCGAGGAATACCGGCACGCCCCGGGCCAGCACCTCGCCCTGCGGCGCCTGGTCGACGGAGCGGAGATACGGCGCACGTACTCCATCTGCTCCCCGGCACCGGCCCCCGACGGCGCGGGCCCTCGCACCCTGCGGGTCGGCGTGCGGCTGGTCGAGGGCGGAGCCTTCTCGACCTACGCGCTCAAGGAGATCAACGTCGGCGACGAGCTGGAGGTGATGACCCCGGCCGGCCGCTTCACCCTCGACCCCGCGCCCGGCCTGTACGCGGCCGTCGTCGGCGGCAGCGGCATCACCCCGGTGCTGTCGATCGTCTCGACACTGCTGGCACGCGAGCCGGGGGCCCGGTTCTGTCTGATACGCGGCGACCGTACGGCCGCCTCGACGATGTTCCTGGACGAGGTCGCCGATCTGAAGGACCGGTATCCGGGGCGGCTGCAGCTGGTGACGGTGCTGTCCCGGGAGGAACAGCAGGCGGGGCTGCCGTCCGGGCGGCTCGACCAGGAGCGGCTGACCGGGCTGCTGCCGGCGCTGCTGCCGGTGGGGCAGGTGGCGGGATGGTTCCTGTGCGGGCCGTTCGGGCTGGTGCAAGGGGCCGAGCGGGCCCTGCGCGGCCTCGGTGTGGCGCGTACGCGCATCCACGAGGAGATCTTCCACGTGGAGGCGGCCGCCCCCATGCCCGCCGCGGCCGCCCCCGCGCACAGCACGGTCACCGCCCGGCTCGACGGCCGCGGCGGCACCTGGCCCGTGCAGGAGGGCGAGTCCCTGCTGGAGACGGTCCTGCGCAACCGGCCCGACGCGCCCTACGCCTGCAAGGGCGGGGTGTGCGGCACCTGCCGGGCCTTCCTGGTCACCGGCGAGGTGCGCATGGACCGCAACTTCGCGCTGGAACCGGAGGAGACGGAGGCGGGATACGTGCTGGCATGCCAGTCGCATCCGGTGACGGAGAAGGTGGAGCTGGACTTCGACCGCTGAAGCGAGAGCGGGGCGTTCCGGGTCGGCGGACCGTTCCCTTCTTCTAGAACTTGTTCTATCTTGACGGTCCGTCAGATCAGCGGACCCTCCGGAGGGACAAGGACCGTGGACTTCACCTTCACCGAGGAGCAGCAGGCGGCGGCCGAGGCGGCACGGGGTGTGTTCGCCGGGGTCGAGCCGGACACGGTGCCCAGCCCCTCCCTCGTCCCCGGCGCCGTCGCCGAGGACTTCGACCGCGCGCTGTGGACCAGGCTCGCGGAGGCGGACCTGCTGAGCCTGCTGCTGGACGCGGAGTTCGGCGGGGCGGGCCTGGACGCCATCGCGCTCTGCCTGGTGCTGCGGGAGTCGGCCAGGGTCCTGGCGCGTGTGCCGCTGCTGGAGACCAGTGCGGCCGCCGCGGCCGTACAGGCATACGGAGGCGAGGAGTTGAAGTCGGCGCTGCTCACCCGCGCGGGGCGGGGCGAGGCGGTGCTGACCGTCGCCGCGAACGGCCGTACCGGCCACGACCCGGCCGAACTCGCCGTGACCGCACGGCAGGAGGGCGCCGAGTGGGTCCTGGACGGGGTGCAGACCGCCGTGCCGTGGGCGCACACCGCGGACCTCGTCGTCGTGCCGGCCCATACGACCTCCGACACGACCTCCGACCGCACCCTCCTCGCCGTGGTCCCCCGCATCCACCAAGGCGTCGTTCTCGGCGAGCAGGTCTCCACCACGGGCGAGCGGCTCGGCGAACTGCGCCTGGATTCCGTACGGATCGCGGCCCGCGACGTCGTCGAAGCCGACGGCGCCTGGGAGTGGCTGCGCGAACTGCTGACCACAGGGACGTGCGCGCTGGCCCTGGGCCTCGGCGAACGGGTCCTCGCGATGACCAGTGAATACACCGGGAAACGGGAGCAGTTCGGATACCCCGTCGCCACCTTCCAGGCCGTCGCCGTGCAGGCCGCCGACCGTTACATCGACCTGCGCGCGATGGAGGCCACCCTGTGGCAGGCCGCGTGGCGGATCGCCTCGGGGGCACCCGGCGTACTGCCCGCCTCCGGTGACGTCGCCGTCGCCAAGATCTGGGCGTCGGAGGGCGTACGGCGGGTCGTGCAGACGGCACAGCATCTGCACGGCGGGTTCGGGGCGGACGTCGAGTACCCGCTGCACCGCTACCACGCCTGGGCCAAGCACCTGGAGCTGCAGCTGGGCCCGCCTGCGGCGCACGAGGAGGCCCTGGGCGACCTGCTGGCGGCACACCCGCTGGGCTGACCGCCGCGGCCGCCGCGAGCTACAGGACGAAGCCGGGCTGTCCCTCGTCCGTCACCACCGGACGGCCCACTGCCGCCCACACCTGCATGCCGCCGTCGACGTTCACGGCGTCGATGCCCTGCTGCACGAGGTACATCGCGACCTGCGCCGAGCGTCCGCCGGAGCGGCAGATCACGTTGACGCGGCCGTCCTGCGGCGCGGCCTCGGTCAGCTCGCCGTAGCGGGCGACGAAATCACTGATGGGGATGTGCAGTGCCCCTTCGGCGTGACCCGCCTGCCACTCGTCCGCCTCGCGGACGTCCAGCAGGAAGTCGCCGTCCTTGAGGTCCCCGACCTCGACCGTGGGCACACCAGCTCCGAAATGCATGCCTGAAACGCTACCCGACGCGGCCGGGCAGGGAACCGGCCCCCTGAGGGGGAACTAGCCGAGCAGCTCGGCCAGCTCCGCCTCACGCTGGGAGACATCGGCCAGGAGCTTCTCGGCGATTTCCTCCAGGAGCCGGTCGGGATCGTCCGGCGCCAGCCGGAGCATCGCCCCGATCGCGCTCTCCTCCAGTTCCTTGGCGACCAGCGAGAGCAGTTCCTTGCGCTGGGCGAGCCATTCGAGGCGGGCGTAGAGCTCCTCGCTGCGGCTCGGACCGCGCTCCTGGGGCGCCGGGCCCTTGGCCCACTCCTCGGCCAGCTCCCGCAGCAGAAGCTCGTCGCCGCGGGAGTAGGCCGCGTTGACCCGGGTGATGAACTCCTCGCGCCGCGCCCGCTCGGTGTCGTCCTGGGCCAGGTCGGGGTGGGCCTTGCGGGCCAGTTCGCGGTAGAGCTTGCGGGCCTCGTCACTGGGACGCACCCGCTGCGGGGGCCGCACGGGCTGGTCCGTGAGCATCGCCACGGCCTCCGGGAAGAGCCCCTCCCCGTCCATCCAGCCGTGGAACAGCTCCTCGACGCCGGGCATCGGCAGCACCCGGGCCCGGGCCTCGTCGGCCTTGCGGTGGTCCTCGGGGTCGCCGGTGCGGGCGGCCCGTGCCTCGGCGATCTGCGCGTCCAGTTCGTCGAGGCGGGCATACATCGGGCCGAGCTTCTGGTGGTGCAGCCGGGAGAAGTTCTCGACCTCCACGCGGAAGGTCTCGACAGCGATCTCGTACTCGATCAGCGCCTGCTCGGCGGCCCGCACGGCCCGCTCCAGCCGCTCCTCGGGACGCGGCGCACCGTCCTGGGGCGTCGCCTGCTCCTCGCCGGCGACACCACCACCCTGCTCAGCTTCCGGGCTCGTCACCCGACCAGCGTAGGCCACTGCGGGCACGCACCCCGTCGGCCGCCGCCTCCTGCGGACGCTCCCCTCACACCCCTGTCTCCGCCGCGATCCGCCCCGACCGCACCGCCGCCACCAGATCGGCGTGGTCGGCCTCCGTGCGGTCGGCGTAGGCGACGCCGAAGTCGGCGATCGCCTCGTCCAGTTCCTCGATCTTGCCGCAGTACCCGGCGACCAGGCGCGGGTCGGCGCTGTGGGAGTGGGCACGGGCCAGGAGCGCGCCGGTCATACGGCCGTAGTCGTCTATCTGGTCGGCGGCCAGCGCCGCCGGGTCGACACTGCCCTTGCGATTGCGGAACTGCCGTACCTGGAAGGGCCGCCCCTCCACCGTCGTCCAGCCCAGCAGGATGTCGCTGACGACCTGCATGCGCTTCTGCCCGAGAACCACCCGGCGGCCCTCGTGCTCCACCTCCGGCGCCTCGAAGCCCGCGGTCACCAGGTGCGGCACCAGCGTCGAGGGGCGGGCCTCCTTCACCTGGAGGACGAGCGGCTGCCCCCGGTGGTCCAGGAGCAGCACGACGTACGACCGGGTGCCGACACTGCCCGTGCCGACGACCCGGAAGGCGACGTCGTGCACCGCGTGGCGGGCCAGCAGCGGGAGCCGGTCCTCGGAGAGCGTCGTCACATACTGCTCGAGGGCCGCCGCCACCGCCGCGGCCTCCGCGTCCGGCACGCGCCGCAGCACCGGCAGCGCCTCGACGAAGCGGCGCCCGCCGTCCTCGGCCTCCTCCGTCGACTTCGCCGCGAAGCGCCCGCTCGTATTGGCCCGCGCCTTCTCGGAGACCCGCTCCAGCGTGCCGAGCAGGTCGTGGGCGTCGGCGTGGGAGACGAGTTCCTCGTCCGCGATGGCGTTCCACGCGTCCAGCACGGGCAGTTTGGCGAGCAGCCGCATGGTGCGGCGGTAGGCGCCGGTCGCGTCGTAGGCCGCCTTGCGGCAGTGGTCCTCGTCGGCACCGGCCTCCCGGCCCGCGAGCACGAGGGAGGCGGCCAGCCGCTTCAGGTCCCACTCCCAGGGGCCGCGGACGGTCTCGTCGAAGTCGTTGAGGTCGATGACCAGGTCGCCGCGGGCATCGCCGTACAGACCGAAGTTGGCGGCATGCGCGTCTCCGCAGATCTGCGCACGGATCCGGGTCATGGGGGTGCGCGCGAGGTCGTACGCCATGAGACCGGCCGAACCGCGCAGGAAGGCGAAGGGGGTGGCCGCCATGCGGCCCGCGCGTATCGGAGTGAGCTCGGCGATCCGGCCGCGGTGCGACTCCTCGACCGCGTCGGCCGCGTGCGGGCGGGAGCCGTCGAGGTCGAGCGCGGAGTGCGTGCTGCGCGGCACCCGCTTGCGCAGCGCCTTGCCCTCGTCCTTGGGCGAGCCCTCGGCGGGCCACTCGGCGAAGCCCCGCACCCGGGGGAGCCGCGGCCCGCCCGACTCCGCCGCTTCCGCCGCTGCCTCTACGATTCCGGTCACACCGACCGCCTCCCCCGCACCCGCACGAACATCAACTCGTGCCGACCGTACAGCCGGCGGCCGAGGCGCGTCAGACCCTGTGGACAACTCCACGCCTGTGGAAAACACCTCCCGGACCGGCTGGGCGGGCCATGTGATGGTCCTCGCAGCGCCCTGAACCTGCTGCCGGACCAGCACATCCGAGTGGACCGGGCGGACCGGATCGCCCGATGTGGCGGGCCGGGATCCGGCGGTCATCGAGTGCGGTCACTGCCGTCGGGATCGTTTGCTTTCGATGACGAGAGCTCCGTACCGGGCCCGTCGTGACGACGTCCGACGGGGCGATGGTTCTGTTTCCATCCCCCGTCTCATCAGGGAAAACAAACGCGGCGCCGCTGGTACGAACAACTTCTCCTCCGGACGTCACAGTCGGACGTCACAGTCGGACGTCACAGTCGGACGTCACAGTCGGACGTCACAGTCGGACGTCACAGTCGGACGTCACAGTCGGACGTCACAGTCGGAAAGGGTTCTCGCCCGAGGGGGACGAAAAGTACCTTGTGCTGCCGATCAGCTTTTTGTTCTTGCACGCGTTTTTGTTCTTGCACGCGAAAGAGGCTTCACCGATGGGGCGTCCCGAACTACCGGTCGACCCGGCGGCCGGTCCCGTGCAGCGGCTCGCCCACGACCTTCGGGAGCTGCGCCGCTCGGCGGGCGGGGTGTCGTACCGGACCATGGCGAAGAAGGCCGGCTTCTCGACGACGACCCTGGCGAAAGCCGCGAGCGGCGAGCGGCTGCCGTCGTTGGCCGTGCTCCAGGCGTACGTCCAGGCGTGCGGGGACGATCCCGCTCCGTGGGAGGCACGGTGGGCCGAGGCCGAGGCGCTGTCCGGGGAGGAGCGGCAGGAGGACGCGGACGCCGCACCGCCCTACCGTGGCCTCACTCGCTTCGAGCCGGACGACTGTGAGCTGTTCTTCGGCCGGGACCGGCTGATCGACGAGCTGAGCGAGCTGGCGTGCGGGTCCCCGTTCGCCGTGGTGTTCGGGGCGTCGGGCAGCGGCAAGTCCTCCCTGCTGCGGGCCGGCCTGATTCCCGTGCTGAGGGAGAGGATCGCGCAGCAGGGGCGTACGGCGGTCCTGCGGATCCTCACCCCCGGAGCCCGGCCCGCCACCACCTACGGGCATCTGCTGACGCCCGAGGACGACGATCCGGAGAGCTGGGTGGTGGTGGATCAGTTCGAGGAGGTCTTCACCCTCTGCCGCGAGCGCGCCGAACGGGACCGCTTCCTCGACCTTCTGCTCGCCGCGCGCGATGCGGGAAGCCGACTGCGCGTACTCATAGCCGTACGGTCCGACTTCTACGCGCGGTGTGCGGAGCACCCGCGGCTGGCGGAGGCGCTGCACGCCAGTGGGCTCCTGGTCGGGCCCATGACCGCCGACGAGCTGCGCGAGGCGGTGATCGGTCCCGCGCAGGCGGCCGGGCTCATCGTGGAGCGGACCCTGACCGCACGGATCGTCGAAGACGTGCTCGACGAGCCCGGCGGGCTGCCGATGCTGTCCCACGCCCTGCTGGAGACCTGGCGGCGGCGCAAGGGCCGCATGCTGACCCTGGCCGCGTACGAAGCGGCCGGCGGGGTGCGCGGCGCGATCGCGGCCAGCGCCGAGGAGGCGTACGGGGAACTCTCACCGGCGCAGACCCATGCCGCCCGGCACCTGCTCCTGCGGATGGTCGAACCCGGCCAGGGCAACGCCGACACCCGCCGCCCGCTCAGCCGGGAGGAGATGGCCGGCTGGGAGGACCCCGAGGTGCGGGCCGTGGCCGGGCGGCTGACCAGGGCCCGGCTGCTGACCAGCGACGACGACGGAGTGCAGCTCGCCCACGAGGCGCTCATCACCAGCTGGCCGCGGCTGCGGGAGTGGATCGACGCGGACCGGGAGCGGCTGCGCCACCACCGGCAGCTGACCGAGGCCGCCCGCACCTGGCTGGAGCACGACCGCGACCCGGGCACGCTCTACCGGGGCACCCGCCTTTCGCGGGCCGAGGAACTGTTCGCGGGTGAGGACCGCGGCTACGACGGTTTGACCGCCGACGAGACGGCCTTCCTGGTCGCCGCGGCGGGACAGCGGGCGGCGGAGGAGCGGGCGGCCACCCGGGCCCGGCGCCGGAGCCGCACTCTCACGGCCTCGCTCTGTGCCGTGCTGGCGGTGGCCCTGGTCGTCGGCCTGACCGCGCTGCGACTGCGTCAGGACAGCGAGAAGCAGACCACCGACACGGCGGCCCGCCGGGTGGCCGCGGTCGCCGAAGCGCTGCGCACCACTGACCCGCGCACCGCGATGCTGCTCGGCGTCGCCGCATGGCGCATCTCTGAGCTGCCGGAGTCCCGCCGAGCCCTGCTGGGTGCCCTGGCCCAGCCCGAACTGGGCAACTTCACCGACCCGGCGCCCGGTGACGAACCGACGCGCATCCTCGACACCGGCGGGCGCACGCTGCTCAGCACCAGCGACAACACCGCCTGGCGAAGGTGGGATGTGGGCACCCACCGCCGTATCGCCTCGGGGCCGCTGCCTCACGGGGCGATACTCGCCGCGGGTCCGGGCGGCCGGGTGCTCGTCATCCAGACCGCCCGGCAGATCCAGCGGCTGTGGGACACCCGAACGAGGCGCTGGATCGGGGGCCCATTGCCGTTCAGGGACACCGTGAGCTTCGGGGCGAGTGGCCGCACTTACCTGATGAGGAGCCCGGACGACGACCGGGCCGGGCTCTACTCCGCCACCGACGGCCATCTGGTCTTCCAGACCCCGTCGGCCGGCAGCGGGGAGCTCGCCCACGCGGCGGCCGACGACCGGCTGCTGGCCGTCTGCCCGCGCGGCCGGGCCCCGCAGGTCTGGGACACCTCCGCGCGCAGCGTCCGGTCCGGTGCCTGGACGAGGGCTCGCGGCATCTGTGGTGACGGCGCCTTCCTGAGCCTCACCGGCGGCCGGCTCCTCGCTCTCGCCGGGGGCCGGGTGCGGGTATGGGACACCACGTCGGGACGAGAGCTCGCCGACGTCGCCCACCCGGGTGTCGATTCCGCCGCCGTGAGCGCGGACGGCTCGTTTCTGGCGACCGGCGGCGGCCAGGAGATCAGAGCGTGGCGTCTGCCCAACCACGGCGCCCCCGTTTTCCGGCACTCCCTGGACAACGAGACTCTCTCCGGTCTCGCCTGGGACTCCTCGCGACCCCTGCTGCGGTACCTCGAAGGGGGCACGGTCCACACCCTCGACCTCACCACGACGCTCACCCGCGCCTGGCGCAAGAGTCCGCTCGCCGGGGTCCGGCTCAGCCCCGACGGCAGGACGCTCGCCACCGCCGAACGTATCGGTGAACGCTACGTCTTCCAGCTGCGGAACACGCGCGACGGCCGTCTGCTGCGAACCCTGCCGACCCCGTCCTTTCCCGTCTTCCGCACCGGCATACCGACGGTCCCCGCGGAGATCACTGATCCTTTGCTGTCCTTCAGCCCCGACGGAGGCACGTTCGCGTACGGAGTCTCCGCCCCCTGGGACACGGCGCGGCAGCGTCTGACGGTGTGGGACGTGGCCGCCGGACACGCGAAGACCACGGTGGACCTGGCGCCGACGTCCGCGGCGTCTACGGTCGCCATCGCCCTGGGACCGGGCGGTCGTACGCTCCTCACCGCACGTCAGAACGACGACGGCCTCACCAACGAGACCTGGGAGACGACGCGACAGCGGAGGACGGCGCTTCTGCCCGGCCCGGGCGGCGATCATCTGGCCGTCAGCCGGGACGGCGGGCTCCTCGTGAGCGACAACCGTGTCGTCCGAGCGGGCCGGTCCCAGGTCCATGACCTCGTCCAGCACGATGCCATCGAAGAAATCGCCTTCGCTCCCGACGGCTCCCGCCTGGCGGCCGGCGACAGTACAGGGCGGGTGGCCATCTGGGACGGCGACCTCCGGCACCGAGCAGGCATCCTGCGGAACGTCTTTCTGACGCCCGTCGATCCGTCCTCCGACTCAGCCGAGACCGTCACGGCTCTCGCCTTCAGCCCGGACGGCAGCACGCTCGCCGTGGGCGGCGACGCGGGAACCGTCCAACTCTGGGACACCGCAACCCAGCAACCGCTCGGTCCTCCTCTGCCCACCTCCGGTGAGAACATCGACACGCTCGCCTTCAGCCCGGACAACACCATGCTGTACGTGGGCGGCGACCACGTCCCGCTCCAGCGGTACGTGGTGGATCCGGACCGAGCGGTATCTCTTGTCTGCGCCCGTGCCGGGAACGCCGAGCTGACTCGAGCGCAGTGGCGCACCTATGTTCCGGACCGGCCCTACAGGCGGGTCTGCTCCTGACCATCCCGGCGCCGCGGGTCAGGGTGCGGTCGGCACCTTCGGTGATGTCACGGGCGTCGACGCCCGGCCGCCGTACCCCGGTCTCGTCCCGTACGGCGTCGGAAACCTCTGCGCCGGACAGTGTTTGCCCCGACTGGTCTTCGCGTATCCACGGGGACGGCGCGGAGCGCGCCCGGACAGCCGACCGGACAGCCCAACACGGCCTGGGGGAGCGGGTCTTCCTGATGGGTCGGACACTCCCATCGACGCCGAGTGGGTCAAGGGCTCCATCGCCGTGGCGATCTACACACACGAGTCATTAGGTATGACTATCGTGGAGGCCATGCGCTGTGGCCTGCCAGTGGTGAGCACCGACTGCCCCCACGAGCCCGGCGAGATCATCCGCCACGGTGTCGACGGCTGTCCCGTCCCGCGCGACGGCACCCTGGGCGTGGCCGACGCGCTGCCGGCACTGATACGGGACGACGGCCGGCGTGCGGAGATGGGCAGGGCCGCCAGGGCCGGTGCGGCCGGGCGGGCCGCTCCGCCACCACCCGGTCCGGCCGACTGGCGCGACCGTGCCACGGTTCTCGCCGCCACGGCAGGCATCCTCGCCCGCGCAGCGGTGCGCCGCGGCCGGCGCGAGCCGGGCCGGGTCGGATGAACGCGGATCGCACAGCGGCGGCGCAGCGGATGCTGTGGATCGTGGTCGCCGGGTTCTGTCTGCTGTCGGCCGTCCTCGTACCGCTCACCCTGCCGCTCGGCTGGGACGAGATGGTGTACGCCAGCCGCTTCGGAGCGTACGGTCCCGCGACCCCGTTCAGCGCCCCGCGCACCCGCGGGGTCCCCCTGCTGCTTGCTCCGATCGCCTCCTGGAGCCACTCGACGGTGCTGCTCAGGGTGTGGCTGCTCCTGCTGGCCGGCGGTGCGCTCTGGCTGGGCTTCCGCCCCTGGCTGCGGATCGTGCACCGCCCGGCGGCGGTGTGGGTGGCGGCCGGACTGTACGGCAGCCTGTGGATCACTCTGTTCTACGCCGGTTCCGCGATGCCGAACCACTACACCGCGATGGGTGCCACCGCCGCGGTGGGCTGTTTCCTGGCGCCGCGGCCCCGGTACGCGGGTGTCGCGGCAGGCCTGGCGGTGGTGACCCTGATGCGGCCCAACGACGGCGTGGCCGTCGCCGTGCCGCTGCTCCTGGCCGCCGTACTGATGCCCGCGCTGCGCGGCCACGGCCGGCTGAGGGCGCGCCTGTCGGCCGTGGCGGCCGGACTCGTGGCGGGCGCGCTGCCCTGGGTCGTCGAGGCCGAGGTGCGGTTCGGCGGGGTGCGGAACCGGCTCACGCAGGCCGACGAGGTCCAGGGCGGCCTGCGGGCCGTCTTCTCCCTGCGTGCCCATCTCACCGCGCTGGACGGCCCGCTGCTGTGCCGTCCCTGTACGGGCGACACCGTACGGCTGCCCGTGACGGAGTGGTGGGTTCTGCTGCCGCTGCTGGTCGGCCTGGGGCTGTGGGCGGAGCACCGGGCGCGCCGGTCCACCGCCCCGCTGTGGCTGGCGGTGGCGGTGGCCGCCGCGGCGCCGTACCTCTTCCTCGTCCCCTACGCCGCGCCACGGTTCCTGCTGCCGACCTACGCCCTGCTGGCGCTCCCTGCCGCTGTCGGGCTCCTCGCCGTCGTCCACCGGGCCCGCACCCGTCGTTCGCTGCCGACAGCCGCGGTGCTCGCCCTGGCACTCCTCGGGCACTGGGTCATCCAGGCCGATCTCGTCCACACCCATGCGGGCATCCAGCAGCGGGCCCGCGGAGACTGGGACCGGATCGCCTCCGTGCTGCGCGAGCACGGGGTGCACCCGCCGTGTGTCCTCGCCGGGAACACCTCGACGATCCCCATCGCCCACACGGCAGGCTGCATGGTTCCGGAGACGGATCCCCCGGCGCACCCCAGCGCGATGGTCCTTCGCGAGCAGGAGCCACCGCACTGGGCGCGCGACTGGCCACGTTTTCCGGTGCCGGACACCTACAACCCCGGATGGACCGTCGCCGTGCGTCCATGACGGCCGGCCGTGCGCCTCAGGGCCGGCAGTGCGACGGGTCAGCTACGGGGTACCGGTCACCGGTCCGGGCCCGTACGCGGTCCTTCTGTTGCTGGAGCGCCCGGGCGGCGCCGGCCGGACGGATCCTCCTCGGCATCCCCACCGACACAACTCGGCTGTGAAGCCTTGGCCTCCTCCCGTAGTGCCGCGGGGCGAGCCGGCAGCGAGGGGGCCAAAGACCCAGGGGCGCAGCCAGACGGGCAGGGCGTCGAGCAGCCGCCTCACATCCGGAGAACTAATGTGGAACTCGATCCTCCGGAATTGTTTGCGGCGGCCAAGGGGCCTGCCGGACAACCTCCCGGCTGTGAACGTCGGTCGTGACATCGCCGCGCGTCGAACAACCGGAGCACACCATGCCGACCAGCGTCCTCACCGTGGTCGCCCTGTCCGTCCTTCTCGGGATCCTGGTGTTCTTCCTGACCCCCAGGAACACCGGGACCTCCGCCTCGACGACGGCGGATCATGTGCCGATCAGCGCCGCGACCGTCACCCGCAGGAACCACGACGACCTCCCACAGGTCCGCTGGCACATCAACCGTGGCTCGGGCGCCTATCTGACCATGCTCGACCAGCTGCGGAACCTCGCCGAGACCTCGGCCAACGGCCGAGTCCCGCCCAAGGTCGACACCGGGGTGGACGTCCTCAGCAACGACAGCACGGAACCGCGGAGTTTCGCCGACATCGTGATCAGCGGCGGCAACCACACGCCCACGGTGCAGACGACCGTACGGCTCAGCGACTTCTGCGTCATGCGGTTCTCCTCCAGGGACACCCCGCACAACTTCGTCCTGAACCTCGCCTCCGACGTCCCCGACGAGGACGAGACCACCACCGACAAGTGGTTCCTCGGCAAGGAGGGCCACGACGCCCTCGCCCACGTCGCGAACCAGCCGCTGACCGCCGTCGACCTGAGCGAGTTCAGCCTTGAGAGCAGCCTCAGGGACCTCGGCACCCGCGGCACCGACCGCACCGCACAGGCACGCGGCATCCTGCGCTACATCATCGCCATCACCGAGGCCTCCCGGTTCCGCCCCATCGCCGACCACATCGCGAACGGCATGGACAACGGGTCCAGCGTCTTCGTCACCGCACAACAGGCCGACCTGATGCGTAACTAGACCGGCCTCCGCGATGTCTTCACCGACCGCACCAACGCACGGCCCTATCCGCCGGCACAGCTCGTGACCGGGTGGATTCAGTACATGACATATTCAATACACCGCGGCCCTGCTTTCGACCAGGACGAAGACGGCGAGCAGGAGCACCGCGCCGACCAGCAGCACGGACCAGGTCCCTCGGCAAGGCCGGCTACGCCAACCATGCCGCCGTCCACGGGTACACGGTCGCGAGCTGGTGGGCCGTGTCGATCCTCGGCATCGCCGCGCTGGCCGCCTTCACCCTCATCCAAGGTCCCAGCCAGGACTCCGGCCCATCCGCCGCGACCGACACGGAGAAGACGACAGCGCCCGTCCTGCACTGCTGAGACACGCTGAAGGGGTTCCTCCCGGTAGCCCGGAGGAACCCCCAGCCGCAGCCGCTCGGCGGGGCCGCCCATGATCCCGCTTGGCGTTGATCTTGAACTGGTACGCGCCTGCTTCCCGCCCGGCGCGAAGCAGCGGCGCGCACGGATGCGGGAGCAGGAACAGACGACCGTCCCCACCGTGCTGCACAACCTGGCCGCCGTTCTCATCGTCTTCCAGACCGCGGTGCTGTACTTCGCCGCCGGCTACTGGAAGATCACGGGGAAGATGTGGCAGGACGGCGTGGCCATGTACTACATCGGCCGGATCACCGGCTTCGAGATGTCGTCGGCCTATGCGCATCTCATGAACAACGCCTTCGTGGGCACCGCCGTCCGCCACTTCACGATCTTCATCGAACTCGCGCCGGCCATCGCCATCCTGCCGCCCGCCCATGGGGCCGGAAGGCCAACACCGTGGCCCTGGAGGGCCCGCACCTGGGCATCGCGGCCTTCATGGGCCTCATATGCTTCGGCCTGCTGATGATCGGCGCGGACTGCACCTGCCTGCGTGACGACGACTACCGGTCGCTTGCCCGGTGCTTCCGGTCCGTCAAGGACCGGCTGTCGCAACGCCGTTGGGCACCGCCGCCCACAGGCGGAATGACCCCCGTGGCCATGTTGGCCGGACAGGACGGTGCGCCCGATGCGTGACACGACCGGGGAATCGGTGACGCCCCGCCGGGCGGGGCGGCCGGACCCCGGACCGGCAGGTGCCGCGGCGCAAGCCCTGTACCGCTTCCTCACCGCCGAGGCCGCCGACCGGGAGCATCTCGCGCCGCGCGTGGTCGCCGCCGTGGGCCGCGCACGGCTCGACGAGATCGTGGACGTCACGCTCGCGCGCATCGGAGACGTCACCGGCATACGCGACAGCCGCGACGGCCTGGTGATCGAGGGCACCACCGGCCGAGCCCTCGCCTTCGCCGTCAGCCAGGACGGCCTGCGACTCGACGAGCTCCTGATCCAGCCGGGGGCGTACCGGCCACCGCGCCTGCGCATCCCGCCGGAGGTACGCGGAGCGTTCGGGTGGATCGTCCTGGCACTGTTGCTCGTCCTGCGCATCGAAGCGTGCTGGGATGCACCCTCCCGCATCGTCTGGTGCGGGAGGGTGCTCATGGTGGTGGCCGGCTACGTGGCCCTGGAGGGCTGGTTCACCCCCGCTCGGCTCCCGTGGTGGATCCGCCGGCCCGTGGAGGCCGGGGCACTCGTCGCTCTTGCCTCCGCGTGGCGTCTGCCCGGACTGCCCGTCTCCGGTGGCAATGCCGCCGAACCCGTCGTAGGCCTCGTCCTGGTCGGTGTCCTCGGTGCGTTGCTCGTCCGGGCACGACGCCACCGCTGGGGAACGGCCGTCTCCCGCCCCCTCGTGTTCCCCCTGCGGGGCGGCAGGTGGTACATCGCGCAGGGCGGAGGGCGCGGCCTCAACCACCATTTCGCCTTCCCCGAACAGCGAGGTGCCCTGGACATCCTCCAGGTCGGCCCCGGCGGTGCACGGGCGCGCCACCGCGCCCGAGGCGACCGCGCGGGCGGTAAGAACATGAGCTATCTCGTGTACGGGCAGCCCGTGCACGCCCCCTGCGACGGAACGGTCGTCTCCGCCGCCGACCACATCGACGACCAGGAACCCGGCCTCATCCGCTACCAGCCCCGTTACGGCAACCACGTGTGGATCGACACGGGCGCCGAGATCGTCAAGCTGGTCCATCTGCGCCCCGGCACCGTGACCGTGGCCAAGGGCGACACCGTGCGCGCCGGGCAGGTGCTCGGCGAGGTCGGCAACTCGGGCAACAGCACCGAGCCGCACCTGCACATCCACGCCGAACGCGACGGCGTCGGCCTCGACCTGGAGTTCGAGGGAGTCTCGGGCCCGCTGTGCCGGGGCCGGACCGTCCGCTCGTAGACCACAGCACGCCCTTCATCACGGCAGGCAGCCCTCCGGCCCGCATTCCGCCCACGCCCTGCCCTCAACTCGTACGCAACGGGCATCCCCGGCGTCTACCTGTGCTCGGCGGCGACGCCACCGGGCGCGGGCGGGCACGGCATGTACGGCCACAACGCCGCGAGATCGGCACTGCGAGAACTTGGCCCCACCGTGGCCGCGCCCGCCTGCCCGTCAAACCGAGAGGCCGATTCGCCGCACTGAGCGACTCTGTCTGGGATCTTGAGAATCCTCGACGGCTGGGCGTGATCAACCGGCGTGCCCGGCTCGATTCCGAAGATGAACAACCGTTGACGGGACAAGGGCTTCGAGGCCTGGCACCCGCACGACGGACACCCTGGGTCATCGCCCAGTGCCCCCTCAAACCCCACACCCTGGTCGGCGGCATCTGGTCGGCGGCATCCACCTCCCGCACATCGACCCCGCGCACCGAAAACCTGGACCACGACCGGCCACCTGACGCCAGCGGCGTAGATCGAGTCCGACCCCCAGACATCACGGCACGACGAAGACAGGCCCCACCCGTGAGATAGCTCACGAGCTGGGGCCCTTCACATGTCCTGACAAGGATGTGCGATGCCTCACAGCCGCCGGACCATTCACCGGACAACGAGAAACGGGCCCCTGCCGTGACTTCCGTCACTGGCAGAGACCCGTATCGTCGGTATCTCTGGTGCGCGAGGGGGGAGTTGAACCCCCACGCCCTTGCGGGCACTGGAACCTGAATCCAGCGCGTCTGCCTATTCCGCCACCCGCGCATTGGGTGTGTCCTCCGGCTCCTGGCCCTTTGGGCTGGCGCCTTCCGACACGCAGAACATTAGCACGCTGGCAGGGGTGGGTTCACATCCCTTATCCCTGCGCAGCCGCCCACCAGCACAGACGCGCCCTCCGGCCGCCGACCGGCCCACGACCTGCCGGTCCACACCCCGCCGCGCCACGCGACCCGTCGCGCGACCCGGCGGCGCACACGACCGACCCGCGAAGCCCCCCGCTCCGTATCAACACGTACCGGTTCACGTATCAACCTCGTACCGGTCCTGCCCGTCTCCCCCGGAGCCGGGCAGGGTCCACAGTCAGGTGCGGGACACTGGTCTGCGGCCGCCTCTACGATCCTTGGCAGAAGGAGTGCGCGGGAAGAGTTCGAAGGGCTGCTTCGGAGGGAACCTCCGGAGGGAACTTCGTCCAGCGTCGACACCCGTCGACAGGGCCGACAGGGGGAACCAGCTGATTCACCCGCGCGTGGATACGATCAGTAAGCAGTACCAGGCAAGGCAGCGCCCGCCAGCCGGGACACTGGACGGAAGCGACATCGGAGGAGGTGCCTCATGGGAGTCCTGAAGAAGTTCGAGCAGCGTCTCGAAGGTCTGGTCAACGGCACCTTTGCCAAGGTGTTCAAGTCCGAGGTCCAGCCCGTGGAGATCGCCGGAGCGCTCCAGCGCGAGTGCGACAACAACGCCACCATCTGGAACCGCGACCGGACGGTCGTGCCCAACGACTTCATCGTGGAACTGAGCACACCGGACTTCGAGCGGCTCAGCCCCTACTCCGGCCAGCTCGGCGACGAACTCGCCGGCATGGTGCGCGACTACGCCAAGCAGCAGCGCTACACGTTCATGGGACCCATCAAGGTCCACCTGGAGAAGGCGGACGACCTCGACACCGGCCTGTACCGGGTGCGCAGCCGTACGCTCGCCTCCTCCAGCAGCCAGCAGGCTCCCGGGCCCGCCGCTCCGGCGGCCGGATCCGCAGGCCGCCCCGGCGGAGGCTACGGCTACCCGCCGGCCGCCGCGCCCGCGGGCGCCCCCCCGATGCCTGCCGCGCCGCCACCCGCCGCGCGCCCCGGCGCCGCGCCCTACGGCCAGCGTCCCGGCGCGGCCGGCGGCCCGGTCGGCGCACCGCAGCCCGGCTCACGCACCCGCCACTGGATCGAGATCAACGGCACCCGCCATCAGATCTCCGGGTCCACGCTGGTGCTGGGCCGCAGCACCGAGGCCGACGTGCGGATCGACGACCCCGGCGTGTCCCGCAGGCACTGCGAGATCCGGACCGGAACGCCCTCGACGATCCAGGATCTCGGGTCCACGAACGGCATCGTGGTGGACGGGCAGCACACAACCCGCGCTACGCTCCGCGACGGCTCGCGGATCGTCGTGGGCAGTACCACCATCATTTACCGGCAAGCCGAAGGGTGAAGCGGGGGCAATGTCAGAGCTGACCCTCACGGTCATGCGGCTGGGTTTCCTGGCCGTACTGTGGCTGTTCGTGATCGTGGCCGTGCAGGTCATCCGCAGCGACCTCTTCGGTACGCGCGTCACCCAGCGCGGGGCCAGGCGCGAGGCCGCACGGCCTCAGCAGGCCGCCCGCCAGCAGGCCGCGCCCCCGCAGCAGCGTCAGCAGACCGGCGGCGGCCGCCAGCGCCGCAACGCCCCCACCAAACTCGTCGTGTCCGAGGGCACCCTCACCGGCACGACCGTCGCGCTCCAGGGCCAGACCATCACCCTGGGCCGGGCGCACGACAGCACGATCGTGCTGGACGACGACTACGCCTCCAGCCGCCATGCCAGGATCTACCCGGACCGCGACGGCCAGTGGATCGTCGAGGACCTGGGCTCCACCAACGGCACCTACCTCGACCGGAGCCGGCTCACGACCCCCACGCCGATTCCGCTGGGCGCGCCGATCCGCATCGGCAAGACAGTCATCGAGCTGCGGAAGTAGTACGACAATGAGCGAGCGGAGCGAGCACGCAGCGGCGGCCCCCACCACGGGCTCCGGCGCGCTCCCGACCGGAGGGTGGGCACCGTGCGGATGTACCCGGAGCCGACGGGCGAGGTGCGCATGAGTCTGTCACTGCGCTTCGCCGCCGGATCGCACAAAGGCATGATCCGCGAGGGCAACGAGGACTCCGGATACGCCGGTCCGCGCCTGCTCGCGATCGCCGACGGCATGGGCGGCGCAGCCGCCGGCGAGGTCGCCTCCTCCGAGGCCATCTCCACCATCGTCGCCCTCGACGACGACGTGCCGGGCTCCGACATCCTCACCTCCCTCGGCACCGCCGTACAGCGCGCCAACGACCAACTGCGCTCCATGGTCGAGGAGGACCCCCAGCTCGAGGGCATGGGCACCACGCTCACCGCCCTGCTGTGGACCGGCCAGCGCCTCGGCCTCGTCCACGTCGGCGACTCACGCGCGTACCTGCTGCGCGACGGCGTCCTCACGCAGATCACCCAGGACCACACCTGGGTGCAGCGCCTGGTCGACGAGGGCCGCATCACCGAAGAAGAAGCCACCACCCACCCGCAGCGCTCCCTGCTGATGCGCGCGCTGGGCAGCGGAGAGCACGTCGAGCCGGATCTCTCGATCCGTGAGGTCCGTGCCGGCGACCGCTACCTGATCTGCTCCGACGGCCTGTCCGGGGTCGTCTCCCACCAGACGCTCGAGGACACCCTCGCCAGCTACCAGGGCCCGCAGGAGACCGTGCAGGAGCTGATCCAGCTCGCGCTGCGCGGCGGCGGCCCCGACAACATCACCGTCATCGTCGCCGACGTACTGGACCTGGACACCGGCGACACCCTCGCCGGGCAGCTCTCCGACACCCCGGTCGTGGTCGGCGCGGTCGCGGAGAACCAGAACCACCTGCACGACCCCGGCTTCATGGAGACCCCGGCAGGCCGCGCCTCCGGCCTCGGCCGCCAGGGCCACGGACAGGGCGGCGGCGAGTTCGGCCCGCCCGGCTCCGGCGACACCACCGGCTACATCCCCGCCGGCAGCTTCGGCGACTACAGCGACGACGACTTCGTCAAACCCCGCAGAGGCCGCACATGGGCGAAGAGATCCTTCTACATCGTGCTCGCCCTCGCCGTCGTCGGCGGCGGCCTCTACGGCGGCTGGCGCTGGACGCAGACGCAGTACTACGTCGGCACCAAGGAGGAGCACGTCGCGCTGTACCGGGGCATCAGCCAGGACCTGGCCTGGGTGTCCCTCTCGAAGGTGGAGAAGGACCACCCCGAGATCGAACTCAAGTACCTGCCTCCGTACCAGCAGGTGCAGGTCAAGGCCACGATCACCGAGGGCGGCCTGAGCGAGGCCCAGTCGAAGATCAACGAGCTTTCCGTGCAGGCCTCCGCGTGCAAGAAGGAGTCCGAGCGTCAGGCGGCCGAGAGCAAGAACAACGCGAAGACCGGCACGGGCCAGGCGGGCGGCACCACGGGAACCACCAAGACCTCCCGCACGTCCAAGGCATCACCGAGCCCCTCGACCTCACCGACCCCGTCCACATCAGCGACCGCACCCACCCCCAGCCCCGGCCCCACCCTCTCGGAGGATGAGCAGAAGGTCGTCTCGCTGTGCGGTAAGCAGTAGGCAAGCCGTGAGAGGCCCTGTCACACGATGAGCAGTACTACCAACACACCGACGCACCATACGTCCACGATCGGCGCGATCGGCGCACCGAGCCGGCGCAACACCGAGCTCGCGCTCCTGCTGTTCGCCGTCGTCATCCCGGTCTTCGCCTACGCCAACGTGGGCCTGGCCATCGACGACAAGGTGCCGGCCGGGTTGCTCGGCTACGGTCTCGGACTCGGCCTGCTCGCGGGCGTCGGCCACCTCGCCGTACGGAAGTTCGCCCCGTACGCCGACCCACTGCTGCTGCCCCTGGCCACACTCCTCAACGGCCTCGGCCTCGTCGCCATCTGGCGCCTCGACCAGTCGAAGCTGCTGCAGTCCATCGGAGTCGCTGGCGGCAAGGCGACCAACCAGCTGATCTACACCGCGCTGGGCATCGCCCTGTTCGTCATCGCGCTGATCTTCCTCAAGGACCACCGCGTCCTGCAGCGGTACACGTACATCTCCATGGCGGGCGCGCTGGTCCTGCTGCTGCTCCCTCTGGTCCCGGGCCTCGGCGCGGACCTCACCTACGGCGCCAAGATCTGGATCAAGGTCGGCAGCTTCACCATCCAGCCGGGTGAGTTCGCCAAGATCGTGCTGGCCATCTTCTTCGCCGGCTACCTGATGGTGAAGCGCGACGCGCTCGCCCTCGCCAGCCGCCGCTTCATGGGCCTGTACCTGCCGCGCGGCCGCGACCTCGGCCCGATCATCGTCGTCTGGATGATCTCGATCCTCATCCTGGTGTTCGAGACCGACCTCGGTACGTCGCTGCTGTTCTTCGGAATGTTCGTCATCATGCTGTACGTCGCCACCGAGCGGACCAGCTGGATCGTCTTCGGTCTGCTGATGTCCGCGGCCGGCGCCGTGGGCGTGGCGAGCTTCGAGCCGCACGTCCAGACTCGTGTCCAGGCCTGGCTGAACCCGATGCACGAGTACGTGCTCAGCCGTACCCCGGGCGTAACCGGAGTCCACTCCGACCAGTTGCAGCAGGCCCTGTGGGCCTTCGGATCCGGCGGCACCCTCGGCACCGGCTGGGGCCAGGGCCACTCCGAGCTCATCCGCTTCGCCGCCAACTCCGACTTCATCCTCGCCACCTTCGGCGAGGAGCTGGGCCTGGCCGGCCTCATGGCGATCCTGCTGATCTACGGTCTGATCGTGGAACGCGGTGTCCGCACCGCCCTCGCGGCCCGTGACCCCTTCGGCAAGCTGCTCGCCGTCGGCCTCTCCGGCGCCTTCGCCCTCCAGGTCTTCGTCGTCGCGGGCGGCGTCATGGGTCTCATCCCGCTGACCGGTATGACGATGCCGTTCCTGGCGTACGGCGGTTCCTCCGTCATCGCCAACTGGGCCCTGATCGGCATCCTGATCAGAATCAGCGACACCGCCCGCCGCCCGGCGCCCGCGCCCGCCGGCAACCCCGACGCCGAGATGACCCAGGTGGTCCGCCCGTCATGAACAAGCCCCTGCGCCGGATCGCGATCTTCTGCGGCCTGCTGGTCCTCGCACTGCTCATCCGTGACAACTGGCTCCAGTACGTCAAGGCCGACAGCCTCAGGACCGACCCGAAGAACCGCCGCGTCACCATCGCCCGCTACTCCTCCCCGCGCGGCGACATCATCGTCGACGGCAACCCGATCACCGGCTCCACCAAGACGAGCAAGAGCGGGCTCAACGATCTCGAGTACAAGCGCACGTACAAGGACGGCGCGATGTGGGCGCCCGTCACCGGATACGCCTCCCAGGCCTTCGGCGCCAGCCAGCTCGAGTCGATCGACGACGGCATCCTCACCGGCACCGACGACCGGCTCTTCTTCCGCAACACCCTCGACATGTTCACGGGCAAGCAGAAGCAGGGCGGCAACGTCGTCACCACCCTGAACGCAGCCGCGCAGAAGGCCGCGTACGACGGCCTGCAGAAGCAGGGCGGCAAGGGCGCCGTCGCCGCGATAGACCCGTCGACCGGCAAGATCCTCGCGCTCGCCTCCTACCCGTCGTACGACCCCTCGACCTTCGCGGGCAACTCCACGGGCACCGACACCACGGCCTGGCAGAAGCTCCAGAAGAAGGTCAACCCCAACGATCCGATGCTCAACCGGGCGCTGCGCGAGACCTACCCGCCCGGCTCCACCTTCAAGGTGGTCACCGCAGCGGCCGCGTTGGAGAACGGCCTGTACACCTCCGCGGACCAGGCCACGAACTCGCCGCTGCCCTACATCATGAAGGGCACCACGACCGAGCTGAAGAACGAGGGCAACATCCCCTGCAAGAACGCGACGATGCGGGTCGCTCTGCGGGTGTCCTGCAACACCGTGTTCGGCAAGATGGGCTCCGACCTCGGCAGCGACAAGATGCTGGCCGAGGCGAAGAAGTTCGGCTTCGACGCCGAACAGTTCACACCGGTCCGCTCCAGCGCCTCGGTGTTCTCCCAGGACATGAACCCCTCGCAGACCGCGCTGTCCTCGATCGGCCAGTACAACACCGCCGCGACCCCGCTGCAGATGGCCATGGTCGCCGCAGCGGTCGCCAACAACGGCAAGCTGATGAAGCCGTACATGGTCGACAAGCTCCAGTCGTCCGGCGTCGACACCATCGCGCAGACCGAGCCGCAGGAGCTCAGCCAGCCCCTGTCGGCGAAGAACGCGCAGATCCTGCAGTCGATGATGGAGACGGTCGTCAAGGAAGGCACCGGCACCAAGGCCCAGATCGGCGGCGGCATCACCGTCGGCGGCAAGACCGGTACCGCCCAGCACGGCGTGGAGAACAGCGCGAACCCGTACGCCTGGTTCATCTCCTACGCCAAACTCCCCGACGGCAGCTCGCCGGTCGCCGTGGCCACGGTGATCGAGGACGACAACGCCAACCGTGACGACATCTCCGGCGGCGGCCTCGCCGCCCCGATCGCGAAGAGCGTGATGGAGGCAGTCATCAACTCCAAGAAGTGACCCCGCTCACGTCCCCTTCACATCGGTGCACGTTGCGATACCGGTCCTGTATCGGGTGACGCACTTAGCCAGGTCACACAAAGCTAGCCGGGTACGGTAGGCCCGGACGGCAGCCTCCGACCGCACACACGTGTGAGTCGGGACCGACGGAGAGGGCTGGTAGGAGCTATGGAAGAGCCGCGTCGCCTCGGCGGCCGGTACGAACTGGGCCAGGTGCTCGGTCGTGGTGGCATGGCGGAGGTCTACCTCGCGCATGACACCCGCCTCGGGCGCCAGGTGGCGGTGAAGACACTGCGCGCGGACCTCGCACGCGACCCTTCCTTCCAGGCCCGGTTCCGCCGGGAGGCCCAGTCGGCCGCCTCGCTCAACCATCCCGCGATCGTCGCGGTCTACGACACGGGCGAGGACTACATCGACGGGGTCTCGATCCCGTACATCGTGATGGAGTACGTGGACGGCTCCACCCTCCGCGAACTCCTCCACTCGGGCCGCAAGCTGCTGCCCGAGCGCGCGATGGAGATGACCATCGGCATCCTCCAGGGCCTGGAGTACGCCCACCGCAGCGGCATCGTCCACCGCGACATCAAGCCGGCCAACGTCATGCTGACGCGCAACGGCCAGGTCAAAGTCATGGACTTCGGCATCGCCCGGGCCATGGGCGACTCCGGCATGACCATGACCCAGACGGCCGCCGTCATCGGCACCGCGCAGTACCTGTCGCCGGAGCAGGCGAAGGGCGAGCAGGTCGACGCACGGTCTGATCTTTATTCGACCGGCTGCCTGCTCTACGAACTCCTCACCGTACGGCCCCCGTTCGTAGGGGACTCCCCGGTCGCGGTCGCGTACCAGCACGTACGTGAGGAAGCCCAGGCTCCCTCCGTCTTCGACCCCGAGATCACGCCCGAAATGGACGCCATCGTCCTGAGGGCCCTGGTCAAGGACCCGAACTACCGCTACCAGTCCGCCGACGAGATGCGCGCCGACATCGAGGCCTGCCTCGACGGCCAGCCCGTCGCGGCCACCGCGGCCATGGGATCCGTCGGCTACGGCGGCTACCCCGACGACCAGCCGACCACAGCCCTGCGCGCCACGGACGCCGGCGCCACGTCGATGCTGCCCCCGATGAACCCGGACGACGGCGGCTACGGCTACGACGACCGCTCCCGCCGCCGCCAGAAGAAGTCGAACACGTCGACGATCCTGCTGGTCGTGGCGGGCATTCTGGTGCTCGTGGGCGCGATCCTGATCGGGAAGTATGCGTTCAGTGGGAACGGTGGCGTCGGGAACGACAAGGTGGACGTGCCCAACCTCGTCAGCCTGAGCGAGAGCGACGCCAAGAGTCAGCTGGACAACATCGGCCTCAAGGTCGGGACGGTCAAGAGGCAGCCCTGCGATGCCCAGAGCAAGGGCAACGTCTGCTCGCAGGACCCAGGCAAGGGCGCCAGCCTCAAGAAGGGGGAGGCGGTCAACCTAGTGGTGTCGACGGGCGCTCCGAAGGTGCTCGTTCCGGACGTCACGCGCCTGCAGTACGACCAGGCGAAGACCCAACTCGAGAACAAGGGCTTCGTCGTCGACCAGCAGACCCAGGAGTCCGACCAGCCCGCGGGCCTCGTACTCAAGCAGGACCCGAGGGGCGGCACGGAGAAGGAGAAGGGCACCACGATCACCCTGACCGTGGCCAAGACCGCGGCGACGGTCCCCGTGCCCAACGTCGCCGGCCAGAGCTGTGACGACGCCAGGACCGCGCTGCAGGCCGCCGGCCTCACCGGCAACTGCGTCAACGCACCCACCACCGACGACAACCAGGTCAACAAGGTCATCTCGACCAACCCGACGATCGGCACCCCGGTCAAGAAGAACACCACGGTCCAGATCAGCATCGGCCAGAAGCAGAACAACCAGGTCCAGGTGCCGAACATCCAGGGTCAGAAGCTGAAGGACGTCGAGAACGCCCTTAAGCAGGCGGGCCTCCAGGTCGGCAACATCAGCGGCTCCCAGGACGACAACGCCTTCGTCGTCAGCTCGGACCCGACCCAGGGCAGCACGGTCGACCAGGGCACGCCGGTCAACCTGACGACCATCGGCGGGGGCGGCAACAACGGCGGGAACAACGGCGGCACCAACATCTTCGGCGGTACGACCGGCTGATCCCACCGCACCCCAACGAATGGGCCCCTGCCGGACTTCCCGGCAGGGGCCCATCTGTCTGCCCGAGCATGGGACAGGAGGGATGCCTCGTAAAACGTTTGTTCTTGCGTCGATCGTGTCTTCATATGTGCCGACTCGTTGATCGGGTGGGGCGGGGTCTCGGAGCTCTGCCCTGGCCGTACGGCCACACCACGAGCGGAAGGGCAGAACGTGATCAACGAATCGGTACTACTGGAGTCGAAGAGCCTGCGCGACAGCGTGCTGGAGCGCACGGACGTACTCGACAGAGTCAAGGCGCTGTCGCTGCTGCCGGACGGGATGCATGTGACGACGGCGATGGTGGCGGCGTACTTCGAGGTAGGGCTCACCGCCATCACATCACTGGTGCATGATCACCGGGAAGAGCTCAAAGCCAGCGGCTATCGCGTATTGACAGGTTCAGAACTGACTTCCTTCAAGGAACTCAGTGGAATCCAGTCACGTACAAGGTCCCTTGCCCTCTTCTCCCGCCGAGCCGTCCCAACATCGCCATGCTGCTCAGGGACAGCGAAGTCGCACGTCAGGTGCGTGTGTACCTCCTGGATGTGGAGTATCTGGCGCGTACGCAGCCTGTGGATAACTCCGTCCACAGCGATGTCGTCTCCCTCGACGACCGCATCGACCAACGCATCACCCACATCCTCGGCAAGACGGTCGTGCCCATGTTCAACGCCCTGATCGAAACCTCGGGCGAGCACCGCAAGGAGCTGGTCGCCCTTCGGACGGGAGTCCAGCGCATCGAGCGTCGCCTGCGCCAGCACCACACCCGGCTGAAGCGGCTCGAAGGGGTACGGGACGACCGCCCGGCCATCGGAGTGATGGCCGCGATGGACGCCATGAACGGGCACACGTTCGAGCGCCACATCGCCAAACTTCTGATCCGCGACGGCTGCACCAACGTCGTCGTACAGGGCGGTCATGGGGATCGGGGCGTCGACGTCATCGGGCTCACGGCCGAGGCCGACGTCTTGTCGTCCAGTGCAAGAGGTGGGCGCCCTACCAGTCCATCAGCAGCCCAGACATCCAGAAGTTCATCGGGTCGGCGAAAGTTCTGTTCAGTGCAGAGGTGGCACTCTTCGTGGCAACGTGCCCCTTCACCCCTGACGCACTGAGCCTCGCTGCCGAGACCGGGATCACGGCCGTACACCGTGGGCTGCTGGAGGAATGGAGTGCCGGGGAGCCGCTGAAGATCCTGGAGTAGGCACGGCGTGACGCAAAGAGGCCCGAAGCCGCAAGAGATGGTTGCGGCTTCGGGCCTCCGCCATGCTAAGTGACTGAGGTCCTCTCAGGACCTCAGTCACTCACCGCAGTTCCTTCGGCAGCGTCCTCTTGCTGTCCACCTTGTCCACCCGCACCAACTCCCCCCACACCACATACCGATACCGGCTCGTGTACACCGGCGTGCACGTCGTCAGCGTGATGTAGTGACCGGCCTTCTTCTTCCCCGACTCCTTCGGGATCTGCGAGATGACCTTGACGTTGTACTTCGATGTTTCGTCGAGGATGTCGTAGACCTTGTAGACGTACCACTTGTCCTTCGTCTCGAAGACGATCGGGTCGCCGACCTTCAGCTTGTCGATGTTGTGGAACTTCGCGCCGTGGCCGTCCCGGTGGGCGGCCAGCGTGAAGTTGCCCTTCTTGCCCGTGGTCGGCAGGGCCGCCTTGACCGGGTCCGTGTAGTAGCCCGCCACGCCGTCGTTGAGGACCTCCGTCGACGTGCCCTTCTCGACCAGGACCTCGCCGTTCTTCATGGCGGGGACATGCAGGAAACCGATGCCGTTCTTGGTGTCCAGCGCACCCGGGCCCGTGTCCTTGGCCGGATGGGCCCATGCGTCGCGGACCTTGTCGCCCTGCTTGTCCGCCGCCCGGTCGGCTATGACGTTCGTCCACCAGAGCGAGTAGACGACGAACAGGCCCAGCACCAGGCCCGCCGTGATGAGGAGTTCGCCGAAGACGCTCACCGCCGCCGCGATACGGCCCGTGCCGCGACGGCGGGCCGGTGGCGCCGCGGGCGCGTCCGTTTCCTCTTGAGTGTCGTCGGTGGTCGCTGCCACGTTCAATCTGCCCCTACTCGACGAGCGCATCCGGCTTGCCCTTGCTGCGCGGCCGTTCCTCGACCATCTTGCCCCAGACGATCAACCGGTACTTGCTGGTGAACTCCGGAGTACAGGTGGTCAGCGTGATGTACCGGCCCGGCTTCGTGAAACCCGACTGGGGCGGCACGGGACCGATCACGCTCGTATTGCTCGGCGACGTCACCGGCAGTGTCGACGTCACCTTGTACACGAAGTACTCGTCCTGCGTCTCGACGACGACCTCGTCGCCCTTCTTCAGCTTGTTGATGTACCGGAAGGGCTCGCCGTGCGTGTTGCGGTGGCCCGCGAGCGCGAAGTTGCCGGTCTTCGCGTCGGGCATCGCCGTCTTCAGCCTGCCCTCGCTGTAGTGACCGACCATGCCCTTGTCGAGCACCTGCTTGTTACTGACGCCCTGGGCGATCGGCACGACCACGTCCAGTTCGGGGATGTGGAGGATCGCGAAACCCTGGCCCGGCTCGAACTCGCCCGGAGCGCGCTTCCCGCTCGCCCAGTCGTTCTGGAGGGTGCTGGTCTCCTGGTCCGCCGCCGCATGCGCCCGGACGTTCGTCCACCACAGCTGGTAGGTGACGAACAGCAGCATCAGCACGCCGGTGGTGATGAACACCTCACCGACCGCCCGGCTCGCGACGACGCCCGGACTGGGCTTGCGTGCGCGTGCCTGCCGGCGAGCCTCGACGCGCGAAAGCGGCGCCCCGGAACCCTCGGCGGACGCCTCCTCGGTGTCTTCCGACACCTCCGAGATCGCACGAGCGCCCCCATGGCGCCCATGACGGCGCTTGGCGGCCTTCCTCCGGGCCGCTCGGCCGCCCGGAGTGGTTCCAGTGGCAGACGTGGCCGTTGAGGCGTCAGAGGGCGATATGGAACCGCCCGCCGACGGCTCCGGTATCCGCAGAGCCACCGTCTCGTCGTCGATGGGCGGGAGATACGACTCCGGCTCCTCCGCGAGCGGCGGTACGTACGACTCCTCGACAGACGGTGCGTACGGCTCTTCCCCGACCGCCCCATACGCCCCGTGCCGCCCCTGCTGCCCCGCCGCATCAGCGTTCCACTCATCGAAGGCCCCGGAGGCCCCGAACGCACCGGACGCACCGGACGCACCGGCCGCACCGGACGCCTCGAACGAACCGGACGCCTCATACCCCTCGTACGACTCGTACCCCTCGTACGGCTCCTGCCCGTACGAGGCGGCGGACTCGCGCTCGGGGCGCAGCGCGGTCACGCCGTGGCCCTGCCCACCACCGGGGCGAGCCCCGCCGACCTCGCCACGGCACCCTGGTCGCCGCACTCCACCAGCCAGTTGGCCAGCATCCGGTGGCCGTGCTCGGTCAGCACCGACTCCGGGTGGAACTGCACGCCCTCGACCGGCAGTTCACGGTGCCGCAGCCCCATGATGATCCCGTCGTGCGTCCGCGCGGTCACCTCCAGCTCGGCCGGCACCGTCTCCGGCTCCGCGGCCAGCGAGTGGTAGCGCGTCGCCGTGAACGGCGAGGGCAGCCCGGCGAAGACACCCCGGCCCCCGTGCTCGACCAGCGAGGTCTTGCCGTGCAGCAACTCGGGCGCACGATCCACCACACCGCCGTACGCCACCTGCATCGACTGCATGCCCAGGCAGACACCGAACACCGGGACACCCGTCGCCGCGCAGTGCCGCACCATCTCGATGCAGACACCCGCCTCCTCCGGCTTACCCGGCCCGGGCGACAGCAGCACACCGTCGAAACCGTCCTGGGCGTGCGCCGTCGACACCTCGTCGTTGCGCAGCACCTCGCACTCGGCGCCCAGCTGGTACAGGTACTGCACCAGGTTGAAGACGAAGCTGTCGTAGTTGTCGACGACGAGAATCCGCGCACTCACTGGTTGTCCACCGTCACATCGTTGAAGGGCAGCAGCGGTTCGGCCCACGGGAAGACGTACTGGAACAGGACATAGATCACGGCCAGGACCAGCAGGAGTGAGATCAGCGCCCTCACCCACACGTTTCCCGGCAGATGCCGCCAGATCCAGCCGTACATGCCGTCCCTTCCGTTCCACCACGGCACCAGACTCACGCCGTACCCGCACCAGACTAACGGCGCAGCGCCTCTGGTTTCCCGGCCTCCACAGGCTGTGTGGAATCCAGGTGCGCCCACACGATCAGCCGGTGACTGTGCCCCCACTCCGGATCGCACGTGGTGAGCGTCAGATAACGGCCTTCCCGCGTGTACCCCGACTTACGTGGCACAGGATCGATCACCTCAACGTCCGTCGGCACAGTTTTGTAGGGGCCTTTGTCGATCCGATACGTGAACCAGGTGGTCCCGTCGGTCAGCACCACCGCGTCACCGGGCCGCAGCTTCGGGAAGTCCACGAACGGATCTCCGTACGTACGCCGGTGCCCCGCGACCGCGAAGTTGCCCTCCTGCCCCAGCTGCGCGGTGTTCGCGTAGTGACCGAGCCCCTTCTTCAGCGTGCTCACGGCGGTGTCCTCGAGCACGGGCTTGTTCCACGTGAAACCAAGCCGCGGGATGTACATGATCGCGAAGGGCCGGCCCCCGACATACGGAGCCGGCCTCCTGGGACCCGCGGAAGCACCGGGCGCGACAGTCGCCGCCGGATGCGCCGTCTGCTTCGCCCACTGGTCCTTCAGGACATCGATCTGATGGTCCATCGCACCGTTCGCCCGCACACCGGTCCAGAACAGTACATAAACGACGAAGAGGACGATCAGGCTACCTACGGTGATACAGAGCTCACTGACGGTCCTGACGACGACGCGCACCGGCAGCTCCCGAAACGGCTCAGTTCACTCCACGGGCTGGGCGTAGTGCAGATCCACTGTGCCCGAGTAACCCGGCAGAGTCACCGTCCCGTCCTGGGTGACTTTCCAGCCTAGGCCGTACACATTCACGTACACCATGTAGTTCTGGATCGCCGGGGACGCGGACAGCGCCTTGTTCAGCCGGTCGGGATCCCCGATCGCCGTGATCTTGTACGGCGGCGAGTAGACGCGCCCCTGAAGGATCAGGGTGTTGCCCACACAGCGCACGGCACTGGTGGAGATCAGCCGCTGATCCATCACCTTGATGCCCTTCGCGCCGCCCTGCCACAGCGCGTTCACCACGGCCTGCAGATCCTGCTGGTGGATGACCAGATAGTCGGGCTGCGGCTCGGGATAGCCGGGAAGCTTGGCGGTGGCGTCCGGCGGGGCGTCGTTGAGCGTGACGGTGATCGCCTCGCCCTTCACCTGCTGCGTACCCGCGCCCTTCTCCAGAGCCGCGAGCTTCTCGTCCTGCGCCTTGGTGCTGCCGTCGTCACGCTCGGCGAAGGACTCGACCTCACGGCGCAGGGAGCCGTTGGACTCGTCCAGCGCGCCGTTCTTGCGGCTGCGCTCCTGGATGAGGTCGGAAAGCTTCAGCAAGGACGTGTCCGTGCGGATATTGGTGCCCTTGGCCGTGTTGAAACTGGTGAAGAAAATGAGCCCCGCGAGGGCGAAGACGGCCACCGTGAGCACCCGCACCGGCCGGAGACGGCGTCCGCGGGCAGGACTGGATCCGTCCTGGGGGGAGTCGGCAGAATTGCTCAACGTACCCTTATCTCCTTCGGCGCCGCGGAAGCACTACGCTAACGGACGCCCGGGGGAGCGCTAAGAGTCCCCTTGTACGCTGCTCCGGAGCCAGCCCCAGTTCCCTGCGCGGCCACGCAGCGCATCGACAGGAGAGACCCTCGTGCCGAAGTCACGTATCCGCAAGAAGGCCGACTACACGCCGCCGCCCGCGAAGCAGGCGACCAGCATCAAGCTGAACAGCCGTGCCTGGGTCGCGCCCGTCATGCTGGCCATGTTCCTCATCGGCCTCGCCTGGATCGTCGTTTTCTACGTGACCGACGGTTCACTGCCCATCGACGCTCTGGACAACTGGAACATCGTGGTGGGCTTCGGCTTCATTGCCGCCGGATTCGGCGTCTCCACGCAGTGGAAGTAACGGCCACACCTCGGTGAACACAGCCCTGCCCAGGGCTATCCGCTGAGTTATCCACAGCCCGCAGAAAAATCCACAGCTCCTGGGGAAAAGAACGACCATCTGTGGATAACCCGTCGAGCATTGACGCCGATACGACCATCCCACCCACCATCGCAAGCCTGTTCGCCCCCTTCCTGACCTGCACAAACGCAGGTCAGTGACAGGGGGCACAGCTGTTCCCGCACGCTATGCACAAGATTGGCAACCCGCTGTGGACAACCGCGCACGTCAGGTGAGTTGTGCCGTCCTGAGCAGGGTCAGGACCACCACGACCACCAGGACCAGGGCGCAGGTGCCGTACTGGACGAGGGCGCGGTGTTCGCGCGGGGCGTGGACCATGGCGTAGCCGGTGATCACGCCGGCGACGAGGCCGCCGATGTGGGCCTGCCAGGCGATGTTGAAGCCCGGACTGAAGGTGATGATGAGGTTGATCACCAGCAGAGCGATCAAGGGCCGCAAGTCGTAGTTGAGTCGGCGCAGGAGGACGGCGGTGGCGCCGAGGAGCCCGAAGATTGCGCCGGAGGCACCCAGAGAGGGCTGGTTGGGCGCTGCGAGAAGATAGGTGAGCGCGCTGCCGGCCAGTCCGGAGACGAAGTAGAGGGTGAGGTAGCGGGCGCGACCGAGGGCTGCTTCCAGGGGGCCGCCGATCCACCACAGGCTGAGCATGTTGAACAGGATGTGGATGTAGCTGCCGTGCAGGAACATGGCGGTCAGCAGCCGGTAGTACTGGCCTTGGGCAATGCCTTCGACGCCGCCGAGCTGGGGAACGTAGGCCTGGCCGATGAGTTCGAACCGGTTGGTGAAGCGGTCTCCGACGGACATCTGGACGAGGAAGACGGCGAGGTTGATCCCGATGAGCAGCTTGGTGATCAGGCGGGGGTCGGCGGTGATGGTGCCGCCGGCGATGGTGCGGGGTCGGGTGGCGGCCGGGGGGTGTCCGGTGCCGGAGTCGCCGCGGGCGCATTCGGGGCATTGGAAGCCGACGGAGGCGTTGACCATGCATTCGGGGCAGATGGGGCGTTCGCAGCGGGCGCAGCGGATGCCGGTCTCCCGGTCGGGGTGGCGGTAGCAGCCGGGCGGGCTCTGGGCGTGCCGGGGTCCCTGGTCGTCCGGGCCCTGTGGGCTGCCTGGCGCCTGGTCCATGAGATCCCCTAGGTCGTCGGTCGGGCGCCGTGCACAAATGCACCGCCCCGCCCATCTTTACGGATGGGCGGGGCGTTTGGTTCCTGCTGTGCGGGGACTCGACCTTGCGGGTGTTGTCCTCGTGGGTCTCAGCCCTCGCGGGTTTCCACGACGACGGATTCGATGACGACGTCGTTGACCGGGCGGTCGGTGCGGGGGTTGGTCTGGGCGGTGGCGATGGCGTCGATCACCTTCTGGCTGGCGGCGTCGGTGACCTCTCCGAAGATGGTGTGCTTGCGGTTCAGCCACGTCGTGGGAGAGACGGTGATGAAGAACTGCGAGCCGTTGGTGCCCGGACCGGCGTTGGCCATGGCCAGCAGGTAGGGCTTGTTGAAGGAGAGGTCGGGGTGGAATTCGTCCTCGAACTGGTAGCCGGGGCCACCGGTGCCGTTGCCCAGCGGGTCTCCGCCCTGGATCATGAATCCACTGATCACCCGGTGGAAGACCGTGCCGTCGTAGAGCTTGTCGGTGGTCTTCTGGCCCGTTTCGGGGTTGACCCACTCACGCTCGCCCGTGGCGAGCTCGACAAAGTTCCGGACCGTCTTGGGCGCGTGGTTCGGCAGGAGCCGGACTTCGATGTCGCCGTTGTTGGTCTTCAGGGTGGCGTAAAGCTGCTCAGCCACGATCTGCCTTCCGTTGTCTTCCTGTGACTCCCTGATCCTCGCACGGTCTGGGTCGCCCGTCGCCCGGCGCCCGTCTACGAGCGCTTGTCGGGGGGTGTTGTTTGCAGAAAACCGGTCGAGTGTGTCCGGGCCGGGGGCGCTCGGCGGCGATCCGTGGCATTGTCGACGACAAGCGCCTGTTGCCCCGTATTCATCCTCTATTGGACTTGATCGGCTCTTGGTCATCTCTTGTCGGGAGATCGTCCTGAGTCGGTTTGCATGACCCGGATGCCCGCCCTCACATGCCCCGTTGTCTCTTGACAGGCATGATCCGTAAAAGGGTGGAAAGTCGAAATACCGTACGCCACCGAGGAGGAGGAACCCGTGACCCGCATCGACAGCGTGCGCGCCGCGACCGGTTCGGCGAAGGACAGCGTGCTGCACGCCGCGGAAGTGGTGGCGCCCTACGCCGACACGGCCAAGGACAGGGCTGCGCACTACGCACACGAGGCACGCGTACGGCTCGCGCCGAAGGTGTCCCAAGCCGCCGATCAGGCCCGCGTCCAGTACGACGCCCATGTCGCGCCGCGTCTGGAGCTGGCCCGTACGCATGTGCCGCCGAAGGTCGACCAGGCCGCCCATGAGGCTGCCGTCCGTACCCGGCTGGCGGCCCGGCAGGCCGCCGACTATTCCCGGCCGAGGCTTGAGCAGGCGGTGGCCGTGGCCGGGCCCGTGAGGGACGAGGCCGCTGCGCGCGGTGCCGCCGCGTTGGCTGCGCTGCGCGGTCAGGTCTCGGCGAAGGAGATTCAGAAACTGGTTCGTCGGCATGAGCGGCGGGCGAGGGCCGGCCGTGCTGCGAAGGTGCTGCTGGTGCTCGGTGCTCTTACGGGCGGTGCCTTCGCTGCCTGGAAGTGGTGGGACAAGCAGGCCAATCCTGACTGGCTGGTCGAGCCGCCCGCCGCGACGGAGGTTCCGGAGTCGAGTCGGCTGTCGTCGGTGGACGGCAGTGGTCAGTCGCTGCTCGACCCGGAGGTGCAGGCCAAGGAGGCCGAGGAGGAGGCCGCGCAGCGCGACGACGGCCGGTGACCTGCTGTGGGTCGAACTGCGGTGTGGGGCGGGAGACTTGAGGGTCTTCCGCCCCATGGCTGTTTCACGTGAAACACAGCAGGCGGCGCAGTTCGCTCGATGGTTGATGGTGGTGGCGTGCGAGATGGCGGATCTGCGCGGTGAGCGCTCTGTGCCCAGGGGCTCCCGGACGGGTGCCCGCAGCGTCAATGTCTTTCGGTACCACGGGGCCGCTTGGCTCAGCGTGATCCTCCCGCAGCATCGGTGCGTGCGGGATGGGCGGCGGGGTGCACGGTGCCGGGTGGGACGTGTTCGGGGGTCCTGGCGAGGGTGACCGGCAGTCGGGCCAGTCCATCGGCCGCGATCATGGGGAGTGAGGTGCTCTCCCAGGTCGACCCGCGTGGCGGCCTTCGGTGTCGGACGTAGCCGCCGACGCGGCTTTGCCCGAGCAGGCCCACCCGGGAGGTGTCGATCCGGCCCTTCACGCCTTTGACCGCCAAACCGTGGTCGATTCCCCGTGTTGCGTTGAGGTCGGAGAGCGGCCGCGGATGCGCGTTGACCAGGTCGGTGTAGCGATGGGGCCCAACTCCTTCTGCCCGCTTCCCGCGCAGCGCGCAGCGCGCAGCCGAACGAGCCCAGCAGGGAGCAGCGCAAAGCATCAAGGTGACACATGTGAGCTGAACGAAGGGTGACCATTCAACGCTGCTCTGGTGATGGGAATTGATTGACCTGCCCGGGAATTGATTAGCCGCCTCGATCTGACTCCCTGATCAACCCCTGCCCCCGAAGAGTTCTGTCTGCCCGAACCAACAGGACAGAAGGGAGCGGGGCGTGTCCCGTTCACTCCGCAAGAAGTTCGCCGGCGCCCTGGCCGTCGCCGCCATGGTGGGTGGGTCGCTGACCCTGGCCGCCGGTGAGGCCAGTGCCATCCCCGTCCCCAACCCTCCCTGCAACTCCCCCGCCCTCACCGCCTGCGTCGCGATCTCCAACCACAGCGTGGACGCGTCCAGCTGGCGTATCAGTGTCACCGAGCCCAACGGCCACCGGTGGAACCGGTGCCTCCAGGGCGGCCGGGAGCACTCCACGAGCCACTGGACGAACGTGTGGTTTTCCAACAGCGACCAGGTCTCGCTGACGGCCTACCGCGGCGGGAACTGCGAGGGCTGGAGCAGGAACGACGACTGGTGGGGCGACTGGTTCTCGACCCAGGACCAGTACCACATGATCGTCGTCAACAGGCACTGACCGTCGTACACCGCTCGCACCACGGACCTCACCCCCCATTGCCTTTCTCCCCGCAAGGAGCCACTCAAGTGCGTCCCCATGCTCCGACGACCCCCGAAGCAGCGCCCACCGTGAACAAGAAGCGAAAGGCCCGCCGCTGGCTGGCGCCGGTACTGAGCCTGGGTCTCGCCCCGCTCATCCTGCTGGCCTCGCCCGGCTCCGCCTCGGCGGACACCTGGTGCTGGAAGCCGGACGGCTACGACATCCGCAAGGGCGACACCACCTGGGCCAGGTCCCAGACCCAGGCCGGCAACACCTTCCAGGACTGGGTGTGGCGCGGCCCCACCTTCCGCTGCCCCGTGAACTCACCCGGCTGCTCCTACTCCTGGCAGGAGCAGAAGACCACGGGCTGGCAGTGGTCGGTCGGCGTCAGCGTCAGCAACCCCGTCCCCTATCTGAACCAGGTGCTCGCCAGCATCACCCCCTCCTACGGACGCAACGGGTCCACTTCCACCACGTTCAACTTCGGCACGAACCTCCGCCCGGGGCAGTACGCCCAGCCGATCCAGGTGGTGGAGCGCCGCTGGACGAAGGGCACCTTCGTCGGCGCCTTCCGCACCGACCACTCCGGCTGCGAACACGGCTCGGAGCGGTACTGGTGGGACGGCAACTACGAGTGGGGCAGCTGGCAGGCCAACCTCAGGGTCAACGACTACGGCTCGTACAACATCTGGAACTGACCGCCCCCCAGGTCGGCCCGGCCCCGGTGTTCCTGCACCTTCACCGGGGCCGGGCCCCTTCCCGTTCGACCTCCGACTTCGTGAGGAACTCCAGCCATGCACCCGCGTCGTCTCCGCCGTCTCCCCCGCACCGCCCTGCCCGCGGCCGCCGCCCTCCTGTGCGCTCTGCTGGCCTCCTGCTCCTCGGGCAGCGCGTCCCCGGCCGCCGCCGGAGCTTCCCCGGCCGGGGCCGGTCAGGTGACGACCGTCTCGCCCGGCCCCGCCGTCACCCCCTCCGTCGCTTCCTCGCCCAAGACCCTGCCGCCTTCCCGCCTGTGCGCCGTCCTTGACCACTCCGCCGCCCGGCAGGTCCTGACCGGCCCGAAGCAAGCCCCCAGCCTCGCACCCGTCAAGGGCACGGCTGGGGACTCGTGCAGCTACGCCTCCGGCGACGGGACGGCCCTGCTGACCCTCAACCCGTCCGCGCGCTCCTACGACGCCGAGGTCTCCGCCTCGCGCAACCTGGTCCGCGACCCCGCGTCGGCGGGCATGCGCGACGTGAAGGTCACCGAGGTCACCGGGCTGGGTCAGGGCGCCTTCCGCGAGACCGTGCAGGTGCTGCAGCCGCAGCAGAACGTGGCCTACGTGGTGTGGCGCGCGGGTTCCAAGGTCTGGGTGCTCACCCTCGCGGACACAGCCGGGCCCAAGGGCGCCGACCACCTCGTATCGCTGGCCCGGCAGATCACCCCCCGGCTCCCGCGCTGACACCGCATGCCCGCCGATATGGCGCGTCCGGCACGTACGTCCGCCACTCTTCGCGCGTCAGGCCGGTGCCCGCCCGGGCGCAGACCCGCCTGAGCGCCCGTCCCGGATCGACGGCGTACCGCTGGAGCGGGACGTGCGCACTGCCCGCGTACAGGGTCCTGCCGTCGGGGGAGAAGGCCAGGGACTCGATGCCGTCGCCGGGCGTGGTCAGCGGGGTGCCGAGAGGATGGGTTCCGACCCACGTGCGCCCCGGTCCCTCACCTGGGGGTAGGGATGTGTTTCGGCACCTGGGCGCAGCGACGACGCGGGCGGGTCAGCTCCGGTAGCGGGCGCGGCCCACAGCGGCGGCCGCGGTCAGCGGGACGGCGAGGATCGCGGCTGTCAGGAACATGCCCCGGTACTCGTGGTGCTCCGCGGGCCCAGCGGCGACGGCGCTGGCCAGGGCGCTGCCGACGTAGAGGGCCACGCCGAACATCGCGACGCCGGTGGCGCGGGCCGCTGGGGACAGGGCGGTGGCCCAGGACTGGATCGTGGAGTGCATGAACGACCAGCCACCGCCGAGCAGCAGAGCGCACCCCACCAGCGCGGGTACCGACCGGCTGGCCGCGGCGAGACCGAACGCCACCGCCATCTGCACCCCGCCGACCACGATCAGCCGCACCGGCGTCCAGCGCCCGACCAGCCGCTTGACCATCTGCGCCGCGGCCATCGAGCCCACGCCGTACAGCGCGGACACCGCACCGGCCAGCGTCGCCGAGGCGCCCTGGGCCTCGAGCGCCGGCGCGATGTACGTCAAGAAGCCCAGCAGGACGGCGCCTTCGAGCATCGCGACGGCCATGACGTACCACTGCCAGCGGGAACTCAGGACGACCTTGAGCGGTGCGAGCAGCGCACCGGGCGCCGCACGCGGCGGTTCCGGCAGTCGACGCAGGGCGACGACCAGGTAGGCGGCGATCAAGCCGGGCAGGGCGAAGACCAGCCGCCAGCTGACGTAGTGCGCCAGCGCCCCGGCGACGACGGTAGCCACGGCGGTGCCCAGCGCGAACGCGGTCATCAGCTCACTGAGCGGGCGCTGGCGGACCGCGGCGGGCACCATGTCCCCGACGTAGGTGATGGACGCGGCGATGGACGCGGCGAAGAACACGCCGGCCGCGACTCGGGCCACGATCAGCACCGTCGCGCCGGGTGCGATCACCGAGCAGAGTGCGGCGACAGCGGCCCCGGTCAGCGAGATCCGCATGACCCGTACCCGGCCCAGCCGGTCGCTTGCCAGGCCCCAGACCGGCTGCATCAGGCCGTAAGCAAGGAAATAGCCGCTGGCGGCGAGCATCACCGTGGTCAGTGGCACACCGAGCTGGGTGCCGATGAGCAGCAGCATCGGGGTGATGCAGAAGCGGTCGAAGTTGCTGACGAAACCGGCTGCGCGCAGCAGACGCAGCGAGGCAGCGGGCATCGGCGGGCAGGCCGGGCCGGTGGCGGCGGGCGGAGTGGGTGTGGGAGTGGTGCGGGGTGAGTCGGCGGTGTCCATGGGGCTCCTTGTGTCGTGCCTGCCGGTGCTGTCGGACCGGCGGATCCAGCCCATCACCGCGGCCGACCTGGGTGACCCCGTAGCCGATTACCCTTGCTCACACCCTGGGCACGGTGCGATGCCCCAAGGGCGGGCCGGCGGTGCAGTGAGGAGCGGGGACGTGAACGGGAGCGAACCCGGCGGCCCGCGCCGCGAACTGGGCGGGTTCCTGCGCTCCCGCCGTGAGCGGCTGGCGCCTGCTGACGTGGGGCTGCCCGGCTCACGGCGGCGCCGTACCCCGGGGCTGCGGCGCGAGGAAGTCGCCGGGCTGGCCGGGGTCAGCAGTTCCTGGTACGCGTGGCTGGAGCAGGGACGAGTCCGTACGTCGGAGCAGGTGCTGCGGTCCGTGGCACGGGCGCTGCGGCTGAACGCGGATGAAACCGCGCATGTGCTGTCGTTCGTGGAGCACGCCGGGCCGACCGAGCGGCCGCCGGGGTGGGTGTCGCGGAATCTGCTGTCGCTGGTGGAATCGCTGGCACCGAACCCGGCCGTGGTGCTCGACCCGCACTGGGACCTGCTGGCCTGGAACTCGGGGTACTCGGCACTGCTCACCGACCTGGCGCGGCTGGCGCCCAAGCAGCGCAATCTGCTGTGGCTGGTGTTCCGCTGGCCGCCTGCCCGTACGCTGCTGGCCAGTTGGGAGCCGGAGGCGCGGAGTCTGCTGGGCCAGTTCCGGGCGAAGGCGGCCCGGCATCCGGAGGACTCCCGGTATGCGGAGATCACCGAGGAGTTGCTGGCCGACCCGGACGCCGTCCGTTGGTACGGGCGGCGGGAGACCTCGGCGTTCCATCCCGCCGTACGCCACTTCCGGCACCCGGTGGCCGGGGATCTGCGGTTGCGGTACGTCAAGCTCGCTGCCGTGGACGAACCGGGCCACCACCTGCTGGCCTATCTTCCCGACGACCAGGCGACGAAGGAGGCGCTCGGGGCACTGGGGGCGCTCGCCGAGTGAGCAGCCTGGGCCGCTGCACGCAGGCGGGTGAGCAGGCAGCGGTGACGGCCCGACCACGCCGGAGGCCTGCTGTCGGGCCGTCACCTTCACCGTCACCGGCGCACCGCGGGGGCCGGTGCGTCAGGAGGTGGGCATCGGGAGATGAGAAGTGTCAGGACGTGAGCACTGCCTTCATCACCGACCCGCCGGCGACCGCGGCCAGTGCGTCGGCGTGCTGCTCCAGCGGGAACGGCGTCACCAGGCTCGCCAGGTCGAACCGGCCGGTGAGGGCCGGCAACAGACGGACGTATTCGACGAGATGGGCGCCGGTGAAGGCCCAGGAGCCGACGACGTCGAGCTGCCGGTGGACGATCTGGTGCGGATTGATCAGGGTGTCCCCGGCGTCCGTGTACTGGCCGATGATGAGGTAGCTGCCACCCCGGCGGGCCAGGGTGAGGCCCTGCCCGACGGCGGCCGGCACCCCGGCGCACTCGATCACCAGTTCGGCGCCGTCCCCGCCGGTGGCGGCGCGTGCCTCGCGCAGGACCTCCGCGGGGTCGGCGGCGTCGGCGATGTTCAGGTGGACGTCACCGATGCCGGCGGCGGCGGCCCGGTCCAGCCGGCCGGCCGGGCCGCCGATGACGACGACCTTGGCGGCACCGGCCAGCTGCGCGAACGCGGCCGCCGCCAGTCCGACCGGGCCGCTGCCCTGCACCACCACCGTCTCGCCCAACCGCACCGGCCGCCTCTCGTACAGCGCGTGTGCCACGGTGGGCCCGGCGCAGGCCAGCGACATTGCGGCGAGCGGGTCGGTGCCGTCGGGGACCTTGATCACGGTGGTGCCGGGTTGCAGCACGATGTGGTCGGCCCAGGCCCCGGAGAGTTCCGGGCCGTGGGCGAGGGCGCGGTTGACCCCGTAGGTGCGGCGCCGCTCGCACAGGGTCGGTTCGCGGTGCAGCCGGCAGGGCGGGCAGACGCCGCAGGCGATCGAGGAGGCCCACATCACCGTGTCGCCGACCGCGAGCGGCGCCCCGGCGGCGTCCTGGTGGGTTCCGGCGCCCAGCTCTTCTATGACACCGAGCCCTTCGTGGCCGAGCACGAGCGGGACGGGGATGTCCAGGTGGCCCTGCTGCAGATGCAGATCCGTGCCGCAGACGCCGCCGTATCCGCAGGCGACGACCATGCCCCCGTCGGGGGCCGCGGGCAGCGGGAACTCCCGCAGTCGCAGTGGCTCGGCGAACTCCTCCAGGACGACGGCGCGTCCGGTGCGGTGTGTCATGCCGTCACCGTGCTCAGGGTCTGGGAGAACGGGGCAGCCAGCGGGCGCAGCGGCTCGGTGTCGCGGCACACGACGTAGTCCGGGCGGGGTTCGCCCTTGGGCTGCGGCAGGTTGGCGGTGTCGTTGTAGGTGGCGATCAGCAGCCGGCGGGCGAACGGCGACATGTTGGGGGACGAACCGTGCACGATCTCCGGGGAGAACAGCACGACGGAGCCGGCCGGGCCCTTGGGGCTGGTCATACCGTGCCGGTCGACGAGTTCGGCGAGCTGCTGCGGCGACAGCGAGATGTCGTCGGGGTCGAGGTGCTGCTCGGACCTGGCGGCGGCCGAGCGGCCCTTGTGGACGAGTCCGTTGCGGTGCGAGCCGGGCAGGAAGATGACCGGGCCGTTGAACTCGGTGACATCGTCGAGGAAGACGCCGATGTTGACCTGGCGCGGGGCGGGCAGGTTGTCGGCGAGCCGCCAGGCGAGGAAGTCCTGGTGCCAGGCCCACTTGTCGCCGCCGAACGCCGGCTTGGCGTTGATCTTGAACTGGTAGACGTAGACGTCATCGGTGAGCAGTTGCTGGACGGGCTCCAGGATGCGCGGGTCGCGGATCAGACCGGCGTACTCGGGCTGCCGCTGGTGCGAGGAGTAGACCGCGCGCACCCGCGTGCCGCCGTCCTCGGTCACCACCTGCGGGCCGGTCACCTTCGCATCGCGCTCGAAGGCCGCGCGAAGCGTCTCCACCTCCTGCGGGTCGAGGAGGGAATCGAGCACGAGGAATCCGTGCTCGTGGTAGTGGTCGGCCTGTTGCTGGGTCAGGCGCATGCGCTTGTTCTCCTGAGAGGTGAGGGAATCCGTCGAGGCGGACCGGTGGGCGTGAGCAGACCGGTGGGCGTGAGCAGACCGGTGGGCGTGAGCAGACCGGTGGTGGGGGGGGCAGACCGGTGGTGGGGGGCAGGTCATCCCATGAAGTGGCCGCCGTCGACGATGAGTTGCTGTCCGGTGACATAGCCGCTGCGCGCGGTCACCAGGAATTCGAGGGCGTCGGCCATGTCCTCGGCCGTGCCGAGCCGGCGGCCGGGGATGGTGTCCAGGACTGCGGCCAGCTGCTCCGGGGCATCGAGGCGGTAGCGCTCGGTGACCTCTTCGGTGTCGGTGAATCCGGGCAGCAGGGCGTTCACCCTGATGTGCGGGGCGAGTTCGAGGGCCAGGCACTTGGTGAGCTGGAGCAGACCCGCCTTGCTCGCGCAGTAGTTGGCGCCGTTCGCACGGGGTCGGATCGCCGTGGTGGAGGCGACGTTGACGATGCTGCCGCCGCCGGCCTCCACCATCGCGGGCGCCAGGGCCCGGGTGAGGTGGAAGGGGCCGGAAAGGTTGGTTGCCAGCACCGTGTTCCAGTCCTCGGCGGTCATCGACATGAACGGCCGATCGCGGTTCACACCGGCGTTGTTGACGAGCACGGACGGTGCGCCGTACCGGCCGGTGATCCCGTCGCAGACCGCCTGGATCTCCTCGGGCCGGGCGAGGTCGCAGCGCAGCGTCTCGATCCGGCCGTCGCCGGCCTTCGCAGTCTGCTGTGCGGCGACGTCGTCACCGCGGTAGAGGGCGATCACGCGGTGGCCGAGGGCGGCGAGCCTGAGGCTCAGTGCCCGTCCGATGCCGCGGGTGCCGCCGCTGACCACGGAGAGTGTCATGGCATCTCCCTGAAGTGGCGTATGCGATCGGTCAGTCGGCGACGAGGTCGCCGCGCTTGAGACCCGACCCTTCAGGCACCTCGGCCGGGTCGCCACCCAGGCCCGAAATGGCATTGCGCTCGTCGACGAAGACGACGTTGGGGACGAAGGAGGCGGCCTCGGCGTCCGTCATGGAGGCGTAGGCGATGAGGATGACGAGGTCGCCGGGGCTGATGAGCCGGGCTGCGGCGCCGTTGATGCCGATGACGCCGGAGCCGGCCGGGCCCTCGATGACGTACGTGGACAGCCGGGCGCCGTTGTCGATGTCGACGATGTCGACCTTCTCGCCGGCCATCAGGTCGGATGCCTTCATGAGGTCGGAGTCGACGGTCACGGAGCCGACGTAGTGCAGGTCGGCCTGGGTGACGGTGGCACGGTGGATCTTCGACTTCATCAGGGTGCGGTACATGCGGATTCCTCACATGTCGTGGGGCGTGTGGTTGGGGCGGCACGGCCGCGGGTGGGGCCGTCCGGTGGAACGCGGCCGGGTCAGGTCGGCCAGGTGGCGTAGCGGCGCATGCCGTAGAGCAGCGGCGCCTCTTCGGTGGCCCGGGTGTGCGTCTGGGTGTGCAGCACCTCGCCGATCACGATGGTGTGATCGCCGGCCGGGGTGAGCCGGGTGACACGGCACTCGGCGGTGGCGTGGGCGTCCTGGGTCAGCGCCGGCAGGCCGGTGGCGGGCGCGGGCTGCCAGCCGATGGTGCTGAACCGTTCGGCTGCCGGCCCGGCGAACGCCTCGGCGGCGCGCCGCCCGGAACTGTGCAGGAGGTTGACGGTGAAGGCCCCGCGGGCGGCGAGGACCGGGAGGGTGCTCCCGTTGTTGCCCGCGCACACCAGCAGTTGTGGCGGGTCGAGGGAGACCGAGCACAGGGCGGTGCAGGTGAAGCCGTACGGCGTGCCCTGCGCATCGGCGGTGGTGATGACGGCGACGCCACTGGGGTGGGAGCCCATCAGGGCCCGGAAGGCGTCGCGGGTCACCGCAAGTTCGTCCTGGACGGGGGTCACCATGCGAAGGCCCGGGCGTCGTGGAGGTTGACGCCGACCGCGGCCTTGCCCAGGTATTCCAGGCACTCCTGCGGTTTGGCGGGCATCACATGGGCGAACTGGGTCTCGCGGATCAGCCGCTCCAGCGGGTGGCTGCGGCTGACGGCGGCCGAGCCGCAGAGCCTCAGCGCGTCCTGGGCGAGCTGCGGGCCGACCTCGCCGACGACGTACTTGGCGGCGTGCACCATGGCGTTGGCCTCCACGCTGCCGCGCTCGGCGGTGACGTGGTCACCGGCCTCGTGCACCAGGGCGCGGGCGGCCCGCAGCCGGGCGGACATCCGGCCCAGCTCCTGCTGCACGACGGGCGAGGCGGCGCGGGCGGCGGAGGCGGTGACATGGTCGACGGTGTGCCGGAAGACGGCCTCGGCGATGCCGAGGTAGGCGCCGGTGTAGCCGGCGACCATCCAGTGCGGTTCGCGCACGACCTTGAAGAGAGACATGCCCTCGACGCCGAGGTAGAGGCGGGAACGGGGCACCGGGACCTCGTCCAGCGTCATCGGGGCGGTGCTGGTGCCGTACATCGCCGACATGTGCTGCACGCTGCCGAAGCTCACGCCGGGGTCGTCGGCGGCGACGACGAAGTGCGAGGCCTCGCCGGTGTCCTCGGCGCCGTTGTCGGCGGCGGCCGCGACGACGTAGTAGTCGGCGGCGCCGGCCAGCGACACAAAGGACTTCTTGCCGCTCAGGATGTAGTGCGTGCCGTCGCCGGAGAGGCGGTAACGGGTCTGCATTCCGCGGAGCTTGGCGCCGCGGCCGGCCTCGGAGGTGGCGGAGGCGAACAGCTTGCGTCCGTTCACGACCTCGTCCAGCATCCACGCCCGGAACGTCTCGGCAGCCGGGGGCAGCCGGGTGCCCGCGGCATCGGCGAGCGCGCCGATGACGACATGGTGCATGTTGAAGCCGAGGGCGGCGGCGCCGTTGTGCGCACCGAGTTCGGCCAGCACCCGCCAGTAGTCGCCGAAGCCGAGGCCTGCGCCGCCTGCTTCCCGGGGGACGAGCAGGGCGAGCAGACCGGACTCGCGCAGGATGCGGTAGGTCTCGTGGCCGTCGTCGCGTCCGGCGTCGGTGTCGGCGGCGAGCGGGGCGAGCCGTTCGCCCGTCTCCGCGGCGAGTTTGAGGAGGTCGTCGAGTTGGGTCGGCAACGTCATCGAAGTCCTTCGGGTCGGCGTTCGGCCGGTCGGATCTCGACCGGTCAGTTCTCGACGGGCAGGCCGAGTTGCCGTGCGACACCCACGCGCAGCAGGTCGTTCGGACCGGCGTAGGTGAGGGCTGCCATGGGGCTGGCCAGGTCGGCGGCGAGGTCGAAGTCGGGAAGGAAGGCGCGGACGCCGGACAGCGCGGTGGCGTGCTCGGTCATCCGTACGTAGTCCTCGGAGACGGAGATCTTGGTGAGGGCCGCTTCGGCGGCCAGCTGCCGGGCGGGCGTACCGGCGTCGAGCCGGGCGGCCATCGCGTAGAGCTGAACGCGGGAGCGGTGCAGCGCCAGGGCCATGTCGGCGACTCGGCCTGCGACCTGGTGGCTCGCTCCCATACGACGGCCGAAGTGGTCGCGGTCCGCGGCCCAGTCGACGGTACGGGCCAGGATGCGCTGCATCGGGCCGAGGGCGTAGCCGAGGATGACGGAGCGCTCCCAGGCGGTGGTGGAGGCCATCACCGCCAGTCCGGATCCCTCCTGACCGAGCAGCGCGCTCCCGGGCAGCCGGGCGCCCTCGAAGATGAGCTCCCCCATCGGCACGGTGGGCAGCGCGGTCTTGGTGAAGGTCTCGCCGCGCCGGATCCCCGGCAGGTCGAGTGGGAAGAGGAACGCGGACAGCGCGAACGGCGAGCGGCCCTCGGCGGTACGGGCGAAGACGATCGCCCGATCGGCCACGGGGGCGGCGGTGATGAACGTCTTGGCGCCGTCGACCACAAAGCCGTCTCCGTCGCGCCGGGCGCGGGTCTGCATGGAGAACGGGTCGCTGCCGCCGCCGCGTTCGGTCAGCGCGTGGCACAGCAGCACCCGGCCCTGCTGGACGTCGGCAACCGCGCGCCACGCGTCGGCGCCGAGGACATCCCGCAGCGGGAACTGCATCCCGAAGATCTGTGAGGCCAGGGCATAGCACAGCCCCGGGTCGGCACCGGCCAGACCGATGCCCTCCATCATGGCGAGCGAGCGGGTGACCGGGCCGGGGGCCTCGGCGTCCGGCGAGGCGAGCCGGAGCACACCGAGGTCGGCCATGGCCTGCCACTGCGCGGTGAAGTCCTCGTCCGCGATCTGCGCCACCACCGGTGCGGCCAGGTCCCGGTAGGTGTCGACGAGTTCCTCGGTCTCCGGTGCGCCGGTGCGCAGCGCCGCGGCGGCCGCCGCACTCATTTGCGGCCCTCGCCGGAGAGGTTCTCGATGGCGTTCCAAAGGGCCTTGGGCGTACGGAAGTTGGCGGCGACGATCTCGGTGTCGGGCAGGGCGATACCGGCTTCCTTGCCGAGCGCCGCGACGATCTCCATGATCGCCAGCGAGTCGACCAGGCCCATCTCGAGCAGCGGGGTGTCGGCGTTCAGGGAACTGGCGTCCTCGCCGCGTCCCCAGGTGATACGGCTGCCGATGAGGGTGCAGAGTTCTTCGACGCTGTTCATACGGTGATCTCCTCCGGGAGTGCAAGGGCGGCGGTGTGGCCGGCGGTGCCGCTCAGGGCGCGGCGGTCGACCTTCCCGCTGGTGGTAGTGGGCAGGGTGGCAAGCGGAACGATCCGGTCGGGCAGCATCCGCTTGGGCAGCACATCGCGCAGCGCGGCCAGCACCTCCCGTTCGGTGGCCTCGGTCTGTGCGTAGGCCCAGATCTGGCCGAAGTGCGGGCCGTCCTTGGCGACGACCGCGGCGGTGGTGATCTGCGGCAGCTCCAGGACGGCGTTCTCCACGTCCATCAGGTCGATGCGGTGGCCGCGCCGCTTGACCTGGTTGTCGCGCCGGCCGCGCAGAAAGACCCGGCCGTCGGGGGTGATCCGGCCGATATCACCGCTGGCGTAGGCGCGACGTGCCACGCCGTCACGACAGGTGACGGTGACGGTGGGGTCGTGGGGTGCGCCGCCGCGCAGATAGCCCTGGAAGACGACGGGTCCGGCGATGTGTATCTCGCCCTCGCCGTCGGTCGGCCGGCCGTCCTTGTCGAGCACGTCGATGTGGACGCCGCCGATCCCGCGGCCGATGGGCAGTTCCTGGTCGGCGGTCCAGTCGGCCGGCACCCGGTAGTAGGTGCAGGCGTTGGTCTCGGTGGGCCCGTACAGGTTGTAGAAGGGCACCCCGTCCAGCAGCCGTAGATACCGCTCCAGCAGTTCGGGGGCGAACGCCTCCCCGCCGAAGGCCACGATGCGCAGGGCGGGCGGTGGGGCGTCGGCGATGCCGCCCTGCTGGAGCATGTTGTGGTAGAGCGACGGCACGGCCATGAAGGCGGTGATGCGCTGTTCGGTCAGCCAGCCGACGACATCTCGCGGGAAGGCTCGCAGCATGTCCGGCATCAGGACCGTGCAGGCCCCCGCGGCGGCGGCGCTGAACAGGTCGAAGGTGGTCAGGTCGAAGGTGAGGGCGGCCTGGGAGCCGATCCGGTCGTCCGGGGTGAGGCCGAACTCGCCGGCGGCCCACAGCGCGTAGTGGGCAACGTTGTCGTGGGAGAGCAGAACGCCCTTGGGCCAGCCGGTGCTGCCGGAGGTGAAGAGGATGTAGCCGCCGGAGTCGGTGGGCGCGGGCAGCGGCCCGGGCCGGTCTTCGGGGGCGAGGACCCGCAGCCAGTGGAGGCCGTGGTCGAGGGCGCCCTCGTCGGCCGGCGCGCCGTCGCGGGCGCGGGTGGCCGCGTGGTGGGCCCCGGCCAGGGCACGGTCGGCGGTCACCAGCAGGGACAGACCCGCGTTGCGGATCATGCGGGCGGTGCGCTCCGGCGGGTCGGCGATATCTAGGGGCGCGGTCACCGCGCCGGCCCGCAGCGCCGCGTACAGGGCGATGACGGTGGCCGGGGTTTTGGGGGCGTAGACGCCGACCCGGTCGCCCGGTGCGACGCCGGTGGCGGCCAACCGGACCGCCAACGCATCCACGGCGCGGTCGAGTTGGGCGTAGGTCCAGCTCTCACCGGCTCCCTCCAGGGCGGTGCGGTCGGGGTGGGCCTGCGCGGAACGGGCCAGCAGGGCGTCGAGGCGTACGGGGGCCTGCGCGGTCATCGGGTGGCCACCACGGACTGCGGATGCCCGGCAAGGAAGTCGCGGACGGTGTCGGTGACGAGGTCGGGGCAGACCAGATGGGGGTAGTGGTCGCAGCCCTCGGGGACCAGGCGCCGGAAGGGGCCGCTGACCGCGCGCTCGACGGCGTCGACCTGGTCCATGGAGCCGTACTCGTCCGCGTCCCCCTGGATCGCCAGCACCGGCGCGGTGACATCGAGGTCGTTCTCGATGGACCAGGTGCGGAAGGCGGGCGAGAGCCAGACCCCGCTCCAGCGGTCGAAGACGCCCCGGGGGTCGTCGTGCAGCATGGCCATCTTCCTGGCGAGCGGGCCCGCCTCGTAGGAGGCGCGGGCGTTCTCGATGCCGATGCGGTTCTGGTCTTCGAAGTACATGTGCGGACCCATCCCGACGACGGCTTCGACGGGGTGCGCCGAGGCGTACAGCAGGGCGATGGAGGCGCCGTCGCTGTGGCCGATCAGGACGGGGCGGTGCATGCCCAGCGCGTTGAGCAGTTCGGGCAGCACGTCCTGGGCGTGCTCGTGCATATAGCGGCTGGTACGGGGCAGCGGGTCGGGGCCGCTGCCGCCGTTGCCGTGGCGGGAGTAGACCAGGGCGCGGCGTCCGGTGGCGGCGGCCAGCCGGGCGGGGAAGCGTCCCCAGGCCGCGAGGCAGCCGAGGCCGCCGTGCAGGAAGACCAGGGGTGCCAGGTCCGGGTCACCGCCGATGACGACATGTTCAAGGGGACCGTTGCGTGTATCGATTACCGGCACAGCAAAATCCTTCTCAGTAATTTACGGATTTACGGCAGAACGGACATCCCGGCAAACCCGGCCAGCACCACCAACGACGGCCCGCCGTGGCGCGGGATAAATTCGAATGATGGATGGAAAAGCGGCAGCAGTAGTTGAGCAAATAAGCCCCACGAAGGCAGCGGTCATCGACGGAACGGCGACGTGAGGTCAACACATCGCATTACATCGAATTGCCCATGCCGCACCCACCGTCACCGCTGCGCGGCGCGGCGCGGCCGGAAACCGATCTACGAGGCGTCCCCAGACGCTACAAAGAAAGCGATTTCAGACACGGATACCTGTCAGACGATCCGTTCACCCATGGGCTCTTTTGCTTTCCATTTGCCCATTTTTTGCGCTATGCCGTTTGATGGCGCGCCAACGTTTCCGCACGTTACCCCCGTTGAACACACAACTACACACCAGCGGTGTCGGCTATCGGCCCATGCTTCCCAGGCACCCTGTCCGCTCGGCTACACCAAGAACACTAGACGCTGCGCAGGGGGTGGAGAAATAACATTGCTGAACCACCTATACGCTCGACGAATGAACATCGACCTGCGTCACTTGCGATACTTCCTGGCCGTTGCCGAGGAAGGAGGCTTCACGGCCGCTAGCCACTGCCTGCATCTGGCCCAACCGACCCTGACCCGCAACATCAGGACTCTTGAGGAGTCCCTGGGCGTACAGCTTTTTGAACGCAGCACCCGCAGAACGGAGCTGACCGACAAAGGCGAAACCCTGCGGAAGGCCATCACCCCCCTGCTGCGCCAACTCGATTCGACACTGAGTGATCTGCAGAAAGGGGAGAAACTGCGCATCGGGTTCAGCTGGGGACTACCCGAGGGTTTGTCGCGACTGGCCGCCCGGTTCGGGGAGGAGACCGGGGTCGGAGTCGAATTCATCCGCTGTGACACTCCCCAGGCCGGACTCGACACCGGCCAGGCGCATCTGGGCCTGCTACGCGGCGCACCCCTGCCGAAGGGACTGCGCGGCGTCCTCCTCTACGAAGAGTCCCGTATCGCGGCTGTCCCCGCGAGCTGGCAGCTGGCCGAACGCACCGAACTCGACTGGGCAGAACTCGCCGACCTGCCGCTGATCATCAACACCGTCAGCGGCACCACCTTCCCTGACATGTGGCCCGACGGCAGTCGGCCAGTGGTCGGCGCCGAATGCCGCAACTTCGACGAATGGCTGGAACAGGTGGCCGTCGGCCTCGGCGTGGGCACCGCACCGGTCTCCACCGCCCGCCGCTACACGCACCCCTCCGTCCGCCTCGTCCCACTGACCGGCGCACCCACCGTGCGTGCCTATCTTGCCTACCCCTCGCACGGCGCCCACCCTCAGGCCACGCGCTTCGCCGACCGCGCCTGGCGGGCGGCCGACGAGCTACAGATGTAGGCGACATCACCTGTATGTAATGGTCCGTCGGCAGCTGTCAGGCTCCAGGAAGCGCGACGATGTGCTTCCTGCACGGTGCATACGCATCGAAGCTCAACGGAGTGTTCTGGGCACCGGCTGAGCCTGCAACAGAAGGGCCCAGAGACCTGAGTGCACGGAAGCGGACCCGCCCCTAGAGAGCCCCCCACACGACCTGGTGCCGACGGCCCGATTGCACACCCGTCCCTCAGGGGAACAGCGGATCAGGGGATCAACGGGGGATCCGCAGGGGATCCCCCCTCGCCCAGAACCCAGGAAAATCAAGGGCTTCGCCCCCGTCCATCCCGCCCGATGCGCGCACACGTGCGCACCGTGTGTGCACCAAAAATGCCCCCTGAAACTGCGTTTCCGCAGGTCAGAGGGCATTTCACGGGTGGAGCCTAGGGGAGTCGAACCCCTGACATCTGCCATGCAAAGACAGCGCTCTACCAACTGAGCTAAGGCCCCGGAAAGGGAGCATCCCCGGATGTACCGCGTTCCGGTGGGTGCCGGAGACCAGAGTACCGGGTCACCCCGGGGATCTCGCAAAAAGATTGGGGGTCCCCGTGGACGACCACGCTCCGTAAGATGCTCGGCGTGGTTCGCTACAGCGAACCACAGTACTTGGGGAAGCGATGGGGAGACGCAATGGACGCCGCACAGCAGGAAGCGACCGCAAGAGCGCGGGAACTGCAGCGGAACTGGTACGGGGAGCCGTTGGGGGCGCTCTTCCGTAAGCTCATAGAAGATCTGGGCCTCAACCAGGCCCGTCTCGCGGGGGTGCTGGGCCTGTCCGCTCCGATGCTGTCGCAGTTGATGAGCGGCCAGCGGGCGAAGATCGGCAACCCGGCTGTCGTGCAGCGGGTGCAACTGCTGCAGGACCTGGCGGGGCAGGTCGCGGACGGCAGCGTGAGCGCGGCCGAGGCCACGGAGCGCATGGAAGAGATCAAGAAGTCGCAGGGGGGCTCGGTGCTCAGCAACACCACGACCACGACGAGCAGTTCGGGGGCGCCCACGGTCAAGCGGGTGGTCCGCGAGATCCAGTCGCTGCTGCGTTCGGTGGCCGCCGCGGGGGACATCATCGATGCCGCGGAGACTCTCGCACCCAGTCATCCGGAGCTGGCAGAGTTCCTCCGGGTGTATGGCGCAGGCCGCACCTCTGACGCGGTCACGCATTACCAGTCGCACCAGAGCTGAGCCCGTGGCCCGGTCGCCGAAGGGGGTTCGGCAGCCGGGCCGACGGCCGAGGAGAGGTGCGGGGGCTCGTATCACTCATCACACTCGTCGATGAACGGCACTGAGGGGAGTCGTATCACTCGTCGAGGGGCAAGCAAGGGGGGTAGCCGAAGGGGGAGGAGCAACGCACAGCCATGGGTGAGGTCTTCGCCGGCCGGTACGAACTGGTCGACCCGATCGGACGCGGAGGAGTCGGCGCCGTCTGGCGTGCTTGGGACCACCGCCGGCGCCGCTATGTGGCCGCGAAGGTGCTGCAGCAGCGCGACGCGCACTCTCTGCTGCGCTTCGTCCGCGAGCAGGCGCTGCGTATCGATCATCCCCATGTGCTTGCGCCCGCCAGTTGGGCCGCCGACGACGACAAGGTCCTGTTCACCATGGATCTCGTCGCCGGCGGCTCGCTGGTTCATCTGGTCGGGGACTACGGTCCCCTGCCCGCGGCCTTCGTGTGCACCTTGCTCGACCAGCTCCTGTCCGGGCTGTCCGCGGTGCACGCGGAGGGCGTGGTGCACCGCGACATCAAGCCTGCCAATGTCCTGCTGGAAGCGACCGGCACGGGTCGCCCGCGGCTGCGGTTGTCCGACTTCGGCATCGCGATGCGGCTGGGTGAACCGCGTCTGACGGAGACCAATCTCGTAGTGGGGACGCCGGGTTATCTCGCGCCCGAGCAGATGATGGGTGCGGAACCGGACTTCCCCGCCGACCTGTTCGCGGTGGGTCTGGTCGCGCTGTATCTGCTGGAGGGGGCCAAGCCGGACGCCAAGGCGCTCATCCAGTACTTCGCGGCGCACGGTACGCCGAGCGCGCCCAAGGGCGTTCCCGAGCCGCTGTGGCAGGTCGTCGCGACGCTGCTGCAGCCTGACCCCCAGGCCAGGTTCCGCACGGCCACAGGGGCGCGCAAGGCGCTCGCCTCCGCCAGGGAGCTTCTGCCGGAACCCGGCCCCGACGACGAGTTGATCGAGATCTTCGACCAACTGGGCTCGCTCCCGCCGGGGTTCATTTCCTCGGGACCTCTCAAAGCCGCACCGGGAGTCGAGTCGAAGAGGGAGGCTGATACGGACGGGGCCGGTGCAAGTAAGGCTCCGTCGCGGCCAGTTGAGCAGCCTGTCGGAGCCGAGGAGCATCCCTTGCCGTCCCCGTCGGACGCGGGCAGCAGGGCGTCCACGAGCCTCACGCCCCTGGCGGATCCGCGTCAGGGCGCCGGGCACCAGTCGGAGCCGTCCGTCCCGACACAGCCGCCCAGCATGTCGGACACCGGCAGCTTCCATCTGCCGCCTCCACAGGCCACCGGGTCCTCCGCCCGAACTTCCGCTCCACAGGCGCCCGAGCCCCAGGTTCAAGCCCACCCCCAGCAGGGCAGCCACCACCATTCCGCTTACGCGGCCCCACATGACCCCACGCATGTACTGCCCCCCTCTCAGCCGCACACACCGCTGCAACCGGCTCAGGCCCTGACGCCGCCGCCGTACCAGCGCGCTGATGTCTCTACTGTTTCGTACACCGCCCAGGCCCCTCAGGTTCCGCATCCCGCGCAGGCAATCTCGCGGGAGCCGACGCGCCGCAGCCATCGTGCCCGCCCCGCACGCCGTCCCGGCCCGCCCGCCAAGGTGGCGATCCCGCTCCTGCTTCTCGCGCTGACCTGCTACGCCGTGGGGTTCTGGGCGCTGACCCGCATATGAGCAGGCGTCAGCCGACCCGACTCGCGGGCCGCATGCCTCACCGGGCCTGCGCCCTCCATCGGGCGGCAGGACGACTCACCAGGCTCGTGCCCTCCGCCGGGCCGTGGCCGTCCACACCCCGAGGACGACGAGCACGACGGTGCCCGCTCCGATCCCACCCACGGCGACCGCCTTCATCGTGGCATCGGCGTGTGCGGCCCCGCCCTCCCCTGCTGCCCCCCGGTCCTGCGCGGTGACCTCGAAGACGTTTCCCGGCACGGACTGCCCGGCATACCCGGGACCCTCCTGCGCCGCGCCCTCGACCCCGACGCGCAGCGTCAGACCGAACGGCCCGTCGCCGAACTTGTCTGCCACTCCTGCGGCAAGGTGCACCACGAGGAAGTACGAGCCGGCGAACCGCATTCCGTTCACTTTGTCGGGGATGGCGTAGCGGTTGGTGTAGTCGACGGCCGGCACCGCGGCGAGGGAGGCCGGTTTCTGCCGGCCGTCGTAGCCGTCGTAGCCGACGTTCGCGTCCTCCACGTCGGCGCGGACGGGGTTGTAGAGCGTGAGGGCCAGGGCGTCGACGGCGTAGCCGTGGCCGGTGCCGCTGACGCTGCTCAGTTCGGCCGTGGCGGACGGCTGTTGGCCCCAGCCGACCGGCACCTTGTAGAAGAGGGTCTGCCCTGGCGAGATGTCGGCGCGCCAGACGCCCGGTCCCACGGTGGCCGCCCGCGAGAACCCCGCGCCGCCCTGTCTGTGCTTGGCGGCCCCCGAGACGGGGGTGGGTGAGGCGGAGTTCCAGACCGTGGGTGGGCTCGTCGAAGCGGCCTGCTTCAGAGGCGGTTCAGTTGTGGTGGTGAGCTCCAGGTCCCAGGCACCGGGCGAGGAGTCCGCCGTACCGGTGCGCTCGACGACGACGTAGTAGATGCCGGCACCCCGGCACACGGGCTTGGGCGGGGCGGTCGTTCGTGCGCCCCACGCCGTGATGGGGTGCGGGCTCCTGGCCGCGCCGAAACGCGCGCGCTCGTTGGAGCAGGAGTGGTTGTCGTCGTCCGTGACCGAGACGCTGATGCCGTCGATGATGGAGAGTGTGGAGCCCGCGCGGGGGACGGCGGTGACGGAGACGTACGCGTTGGACGCGGCTTCGAGGTCAAGGCGGTAGTAGACCTTCGCATCCCTGGGGAGGGAGCTCCGGTAGGTCTTGCCGGCTTCGAGGCGTTCGGCGTCCTTGGGCCCTTTCGCTCCGCCCACGGGCTGGGCGTCCTCCGCGAAGGCGTAGGAGGAGGCAGCGGAGGAGACGTTGGCGCTCGGGGTTCCGGCTGCCGCAGCGGCGGCCGGCCAGGACACCGCAGCTACGGTGCACAGCAGCGCTGCCACAGCCGTCACGCGCGCGCGTGCGGACGGACGCCCGCGCCATGCCCTCGCGTGCCACCGCTCCGTACGCCGCCCCTTCACGCGCCACCCCTCGTCGTCGTACGGACCGGACCGTGGCCCATCCTGCCCCGCGGGGGCACGCCTCATCCGCGCAACACAAAACCCCGACCGCAAGGACGGCCGGGGTCTGTTCAGATTCCGTTGTCGATACTCACGAACCCGTGGGCACGGAGTCAGTCGCCTCCGTCCACAGATCCTGCTCGGCGCGATCCGCCTGGATCTGGCGGTACACGAGGAGCCCGCCGATGGCGGCCAGTGCGACCAGGAGAAGCTTCTTCACCGCGCGACCTCGTCTTTCCTTGACGTAGGGGACCTCTGGCGCCCGACTATACACACCGACCGATACCGATCGGTGACCTGCGTGGGCCCTCAACTCCCCTCCGGCACACCGCAATAGAACCGGAGCCGACCGCTCCGATCGGAGGGTGATCACACCCCCACAGACGGTGACTTTGCTGGCCATTGTCCTATCTTCCAGCCGTTTGCGCCCATCCGGGTGTTGTTCATCTGAACATCGCCGCGCCACGAGCGTCGGTCCCCCACTTCGCGACCCCGATACACATCATGAGGAAAGTACGCAAATCGCCCGACCCGAAAGTGAGGGGCCATGGCCCAGAACCAGGTCATGAAGCTGTGGAACGCCATCGTCACCGCCTTCCTCGCGCTGTGCACGACGCTCGGACTCATCACGACGACCGCCGCCGCGGCCGTACCGCAGACCGAGCCGACCGGCAACTGCAGCGCGCCGGTGACGACGCCGACGGCATCCCACTGGTCCTGGTCCTACGCCAGGGCCCTGCCCCCCACGATGAAACAGCGCATCCGCGCCGAGGCCCACGGAAAGTCCCCCAGCTGCCGCCACAGCCCGCTCCCGGAGACGGAGGCAGGCACGGACGCCTCCGAGCCGGCCACTCCCCTCAAGCTGTGAGGCACCGGCCCCGGCATCCCCGGCGTAACGGCGAACTTGCGTACCCGAACCGCCCACGCAGAAGACCCCCAACCGAAACCGGTTGGGGGTCTTCTGTGCTGGTGGGGCTAACAGGATTTGAACCTGTGGCCTCATCCTTATCAGGGATGCGCTCTAACCAACTGAGCTATAGCCCCGCCGCGCTCTGCGGTGTGTGTCCCGCGCGCTGACCCCTGAAGATTAGCGCACGACGTGGGCAGTCCCAAAATCGGTTGTCTCAGGCCAGGCGACAGGACCGGCAGCCGTACCGACTGCAGGACTGGCGGTGGGACTGGCGGTGGGGCCGACCGCCGGACCGGGTAGGCCCGGCGGCAGCACCGACGTCAGGACCGGGCAGGACCGGGCAGGACCGGGCAGGACCGGGCCTAGAGGTTTGAAACGAAAGTCACGGTTAATGTCACTCGTCCTCGGCGAGCGTCAGCTCGACGCCGCCGACGAAGCCCGCGGAGAGGTTGTAGATGAACGCGCCGAGGGTCGCGAGAGCCGTCGCGAGGACGACGTCGATGACCGCGATGATCGACGTGAAGATCAGGACGTGCGGGAGCGACAGGAACGACTGCAGGTCGAAGCCGTTCGACTCGTTGGATCCGGTGGCCTCGGAGATCGTGCCGCCGACCGTCGAGAAGACGCCCATGGCGTCCATGACCATCCACAGCACCGCGGACGCGACGATCGTGCAGATGCCCAGCGCGATGGAGAGCAGGAAGCTCACCTTCATCACCGACCACGGATCGGCCTTCGCCACGCGCAGACGTGCCTTGCGGACACGGGGCGTGGTGCGCGCTCCGGTGCGCGGCCGCCGTACGGTACCGGCCGGTGACACAGCGGGCGCCTGGGCCTGGCTCGGGTAGGCCTGCGGCGGGTGGTAGGGCCCGGCGGGCTGCTGCGGCTGCCGCTCACCGGGGAGCGGAGAGGCCGCCGGGGGCGCTGCGGGCTGGGCCGGAGGCTGTTGGGGCTGCGGCTGGGGGCCTGGTACGGCGGGACCCGCTCCAGCCTTGTGCTGCTGGGTTTTCGGGCCTCGGGCTTCCGTCACAGTTCCCCCCTGGGATCCATGAGTCTCGGACGAGGGCGACCCGCTCTCATCTGCGTCGATCTTGCGCAGTTGGGTCGTGTGCGAATCTGTCGCACGCGCGGCGGAGCCACGGCCGCCTCCGTCCGATTCCGTACCCGTGGGGGTAGCGGCCGATCCGGCGCCCGTGGCTCCGCTCACGATGACTCACTCCTCGTGCTACTCGGACGAGGGCGCCTCACCCTCGTCCGTGCCGGTGGTCGCGGCGCCTTCGGCGGTCTCGTCGACGGCCACATCGCCGTCGACCTCCTCCGCCTCGCGTCCCGCCTCGGCGTTACGTGCGATACCGACGACGGCATCGCGCTTGCCCAGGTTGATCAGTTGGACGCCCATGGTGTCACGGCCCGTCTCCCTGACCTCGTTGACTCGCGTACGAATCACACCGCCCGACAGCGTGATGGCGAGGATCTCGTCGGTCTCCTCGACCACCAGCGCGCCGACCAGCGAACCGCGGTCCTCCACGATCTTGGCGGCCTTGATACCGAGGCCGCCGCGACCCTGGACGCGGTACTCGTCGACGGCAGTCCGCTTCGCGTACCCACCGTCCGTAGCAGTGAACACGAACGTACCGGGTCGAACAACATTCATCGACAGAAGTTCATCGCCCTCACGGAAACTCATGCCCTTGACACCGGAGGTGGCACGGCCCATGGGCCGCAGGCTCTCGTCCGTGGCGGTGAACCTGATCGACTGCGCCTTCTTGCTGATCAGAAGCAGATCGTCATCGGCCGAAACGAGTTCGGCTCCGATCAGTTCGTCGTCCGAACCGTCCTCCGTCTCCCGGAGGTTGATCGCGATCACACCACCGGAACGCGGCGAATCGTAATCCTTCAGCGGCGTCTTCTTGACCAGGCCGCCCTTGGTGGCGAGGACCAGATACGGCACGGCCTCGTAGTCGCGGATCGCGAGGATCTCGGCGATCGCCTCGTCCGGCTGGAAGGCGAGCAGGTTCGCGACGTGCTGGCCGCGCGCCTCACGGCCGGCGTCCGGAAGCTCGTACGCCTTCGCACGGTAGACGCGACCCTTGTTGGTGAAGAACAGCAGCCAGTGGTGCGTGGTCGACACGAAGAAGTGGTCGACGATGTCGTCCTGCTTCAGCTTCGTGCCGCGTACGCCCTTGCCACCCCGCTTCTGCGAGCGGTAGTCCTCCGCCTTGGTGCGCTTGATGTAGCCACCGCGCGTGATGGTGACGACGATGTCCTCTTCGGCGATCAGGTCCTCCATGGACATGTCGCCGTCGAAGGGCACCAGCATCGTCTTGCGGTCGTCGCCGAACTTTTCGACGATGGCCGCGAGTTCCTCGCTGACGATGCCGCGCTGGCGGACCGGGGAGGCCAGGATCGCGTTGTACTCGGTGATCTTCGCCTGGAGCTCGTCGTGCTCCTGGATGATCTTCCGGCGCTCCAGGGCGGCCAGCCGGCGCAGCTGCATCTCGAGGATGGCGTTCGCCTGGATCTCGTCGATCTCCAGGAGGTCCATCAGGCCCGCGCGCGCGATGTCGACGGTGTCGCTGCGCCGGATCAGCGCGATGACCTCGTCGATGGCGTCCAGGGCCTTCAGCAGACCGCGCAGGATGTGCGCCCGCTCCTCGGCCTTGCGCAGCCTGAAGCGCGTACGGCGGACGATGACCTCGATCTGGTGCGTCACCCAGTGGCGGATGAACGCGTCCAGGGACAGCGTGCGCGGGACACCGTCGACCAGCGCCAGCATGTTGGCGCCGAAGTTCGACTGCAGGTCCGTGTGCTTGTAGAGGTTGTTCAGGACGACCTTGGCGACCGCGTCCCGCTTCAGCACGATGACCAGGCGCTGACCGGTGCGCGAGGACGTCTCGTCACGTACGTCCGCGATGCCGCCGATCTTGCCGTCCTTCACCAGGTCGGCGATCTTCTGTGCGAGGTTGTCGGGGTTGGTCTGGTACGGCAGCTCCGTGACCACCAGACACTGGCGGTTCTGGATCTCCTCGACCTCGACGACCGCGCGCATGGTGATCGAGCCGCGGCCCGTGCGGTACGCCTCTTCGATTCCCTTACGGCCGACGACGAGCGCGCCGGTCGGGAAGTCGGGGCCCTTGATGCGCTCCATGAGCGCATCAAGCAGCTCCTCGTGAGAGACGTCGGGGTTCTCCAGGTACCACTGGGCGCCGGCCGCGACCTCGCGCAGGTTGTGCGGCGGGATGTTCGTCGCCATGCCGACCGCGATACCCGCCGAGCCGTTGATCAGCAGGTTCGGGAAGCGGGCCGGCAGGACGGTCGGCTCCTGGGAGCGGCCGTCGTAGTTGTCCGTGAAGTCGACGGTCTCCTCGTCGATGTCACGGACCATCTCCATCGACAGCGGTGCCATCTTGCACTCGGTGTAGCGCATGGCCGCCGCCGGGTCGTTGCCCGGAGAGCCGAAGTTGCCGTTGGAGTCCACCAGCGGCATCCGCATCGACCACGGCTGCGCGAGGCGGACCAGCGCGTCGTAGATCGAGGAGTCACCGTGCGGGTGGTAGTTGCCCATGACGTCGCCGACGACGCGGGCGCACTTGTAGAAGCCGCGCTCGGGGCGGTAGCCGCCGTCGTACATGGCGTACAGGACGCGGCGGTGGACGGGCTTGAGGCCGTCCCGGACGTCCGGCAGCGCTCGCGAGACGATGACGGACATCGCGTAGTCGAGGTACGAGCGCTGCATCTCCGTCTCGAGCCCGACGGGCTCGACACGCATCGCGAGTTCGCCGCCCTCTTCAGGGGTGACAGGTGTGTTCTCGTCGGCCATTGCTGGTGAAGATCCTTCCTGGTGCGGTCAGCTGAGACCGACTCAGATGTCGAGGAAGCGGACGTCCTTGGCGTTGCGCTGGATGAACTGGCGGCGCGCCTCCACGTCCTCGCCCATCAGGACCGAGAACAGGTCGTCGGCCTGCGCCGCGTCGTCCAGGGTGACCTGGCCGAGGACCCGGTGCTCCTGGTCCATCGTGGTCACGCGCAGCTCCTCGGCGTTCATCTCGCCGAGACCCTTGAAGCGCTGGATCGAGTCCTCACGGACACGCTTGCCGCGCTGACGGCCCATCTCGATCAGCGCGTCACGCTCGCGGTCCGAGTAGGCGTACTCCACGTCGTCCCGACCCCACTTGATCTTGTACAGCGGGGGACGGGACAGGTACACGTGCCCGGCCTCGACCAGCGGCCGCATGAAGCGGAACAGGAAGGTCAGCAGCAGGGTGCTGATGTGCTGGCCGTCGACGTCGGCGTCCGCCATCAGAATGATCTTGTGATAGCGGAGCTTCTCGATGTCGAAGTCCTCGTGCACGCCCGTGCCGAAGGCCGAGATCAGCGCCTGGATCTCCTGGTTCTGCAGGATCTTGTCGATCCGCGCCTTCTCGACGTTGAGGATCTTTCCTCGGATCGGGAGGATCGCCTGGTACTGCGGGTTGCGGCCGGACTTGGCCGAGCCGCCGGCGGAGTCACCCTCGACGATGAAGATCTCGCACTTGGTCGGGTCGTTCGACTGGCAGTCGGAGAGCTTGCCCGGCAGGGACGCCGACTCCAGCAGGCCCTTGCGTCGGGTGAGGTCACGGGCCTTGCGGGCCGCCACGCGCGCGGTGGCCGCCTGGATGCCCTTGCGGATGATGTCCGCGGCCTCGTTCGGATTGCGGTCCAGCCAGTCGTTGAGGTGCTCGTAGACCGCCTTCTGGACGAAGGTCTTCGCCTCCGTGTTGCCCAGCTTGGTCTTGGTCTGGCCCTCGAACTGCGGCTCGCTCAGCTTCACCGAGATGATCGCGGTCAGACCCTCGCGGATGTCGTCACCCGTGAGGTTGTCGTCCTTCTCGCGCAGCAGCTTCTTGTCGCGCGCGTACTTGTTGATGAGGTTGGTGAGCGCCGCGCGGAAGCCCTCTTCGTGCGTACCGCCCTCGTGCGTGTGGATGATGTTGGCGAAGGAGTACACGCCCTCGCTGTAACCGCTGTTCCACTGCATGGCGACTTCGAGGGAGAGGCTCTTCTCCCTGTCCTCCGCCTCGAGGTCGATCACGGTGGGGTGCACCACGTCTCCCTTGCGGGAGTTGAGGTACTTCACGAAGTCGACGATGCCGCCCTCGTAGTGGTACGTGACGTGCTTGACCTCGGCGGTCTCGTCGGCACCCGCCTCGTCCGCCCCGGAGGTGGCCTTCGCCGACTCGCGCTCATCAGTGAGTTTGATCGTCAAACCCTTGTTGAGGAACGCCATCTCCTGGAAGCGCCGCGAGAGCGTCTCGAAGGAGTAGTCGGTGGTCTCGAAGATGTCGGCGTCGGCCCAGAAGGTGACCGACGTGCCGGTCTCCTCGATGGCCTCGTGCTTGACGAGCGGCGCCGTGGGGACGCCCATCTTGTAGTCCTGCGTCCAGCGGTGACCGTCGGTCCTGACCTCGACGGCGACCTTCGCGGACAGCGCGTTCACGACCGAGACGCCCACGCCGTGCAGACCACCGGAGACCGCGTAGCCGCCGCCGCCGAACTTGCCGCCCGCGTGCAGCACGGTCAGCACGACCTCAAGGGCCGGCTTGCCCTCGGAGGGGACGATGCCCACCGGGATGCCACGGCCGTTGTCGACGACGCGGACACCGCCGTCGGCCAGGATCGTCACGTCGATGGTGTCAGCGTGGCCGGCCAGTGCCTCGTCGACGGAGTTGTCGACGACCTCGTACACGAGGTGGTGCAGCCCTCGCTCACCGGTCGAGCCGATGTACATACCGGGGCGCTTGCGGACCGCGTCCAGGCCCTCGAGGACGGTGATGGCGCTGGCGTCGTACGAGGCGGTGACCTCGCCGTTCGACGAAGTCACCGCGCCGTTCTCGCCGGCGTCGGTGGACGGGATGTTCTCGTTGGGGTTGCCGGAATCGGCCACGAAGCGCCCTTTCTGGCACAGCACGAGCCAGGCTCGTCGGCGGGTTGCCGGAGCGGCTGCGGCATGTTGCGTTGGTAAGCCTTGTTCAGCGTTGCTCAGCTTTTCCCGGACGGTCCCCGTGAATGGGGCGGGATTGGCTTCCAGTCTACCGGTAGCGCCGACAGTGATGGGGGTTTGCCGGTACCTGAGTCCTCATGTGGCGCCCTGAACCGGCGTCTTCCGGGTCCCCATATACGGAGCAGGGCTCCAAGAGGCTCACAGCGGCACTCAGCGCTTCCGACTGTCAACCCTTGGCTACTTGGGAGTCAGGTCGGTACTCGCAACCGTGTGCGGTGGTACGGCACGGCGGCCACCGACGCCACGACCAGACCGCCGACGACCTGCCGATGTGAGGTCTGTCACCCATACGTGTCGCCGGGTCCCGTGCTGCCAGGGGCACGCAGGGGACCATAGCGACGGGCGGGGCCTCCGGGACCGTTGACCTTGATCATCTTCACCGCGCCGTGCCCGAGGTCCTCGTTGAGACGGGCCACGAGCGTCGGGGCCAGCAGGCGCAGATTCGTCGCCCAGGCCGTCGAATCGCAGCGCACCACCAGTACGCGCTCGTCCTCGTCGTACTTCTCCGGCACACAGTGCTTGGCCAGGTCCTCGCCCACGATCTGCGGCCAGCGGCCCATCACCCCGCCCACCGCCGCCGGGGTCTCCCAACCGCGCTCGGTGATGAGCCGGTTGATCGCAGCACCGAGCGCCATGGGGTCGCGCCCGTCAGCGCGAGCGCCGGAGCGCAGGCCACCGCGTCGCGCCTGCTTCTTCTGCTGCGCCGCGTCCCCACGCGCGCGTGCCTGCTCCTTCGCCGCCCTCAGCGCCACGCGCGCCAGGTCGACGCCGGACGGCTCGGGGGTCTTCTCGGGCGCGGGCTCTTCGCTCGTCATGCGTGCTCCACCGTCCCGTCCGACACGGAGTACCGCGTCCCTGCCAGTACGTGCGGTACGTCGTCGTCGACCGCGGCGGTCACCAGCACCTGCTCACCGGGCGCGACCAGCTCCGCCAAGCGCTCCCGGCGACGGGTGTCGAGCTCGGCGAAGACATCGTCGAGGACGAGCACCGGCTCATTGCCCTCGGCCCGCAGCAGGTCGTACGAGGCGAGGCGCAGCGCCAGCGCGTACGACCAGGACTCCCCGTGGGAGGCATACCCCTTGGCGGGCAGCTGACCGAGTCTGAGAAGCAGATCGTCCCGATGGGGCCCCACGAGGGTGACACCCCGCTCGATCTCCTGCTTGCGCGCCTCGGCGAGAGCCCCCATCAACTGCTCGTGGAGATCCTCGCGCGTATGGGCCTCACCTGGGGCGGACGGCTTGTACTCCAGGGCGACCGGGCCGCCCCCCGGCGCCAACTGCTCGTACGCCTTGTCGGCCAGCGGCTGGATCGCCGCGATCAGGTCCAGGCGCTGGGCGAGCAACTCGGCACCCACGCGCGCGAGATGCTGGTCCCAGACGTCGAGTGTGGACAGGTCCATGGAGCGGCCGCCGTGCCGACGGGCCAGCGCGGCCGACTTCAGGAGCGTGTTGCGCTGCTTCAGGACCCGCTCGTAGTCGGAGCGCACGCCGGCCATGCGCGGGGAGCGGGCGGTGATCAGCTCGTCGAGGAAACGACGCCGCTCACCAGGGTCGCCCTTGACCAGGGAAAGGTCCTCCGGGGCGAACAGGACGGTCCGCACGATACCCAGCACGTCACGCGGCCTGACCTGCGAGGACCTGTTGATACGGGCCCGGTTGGCCTTGCCGGGGTTCAGCTCCAGCTCGACCAGCTGTTGCCTCTCGCCCTGCCTGACCTGCGCCCGGATGACCGCGCGGTCGGCGCCCATGCGCACCAGGGGCGCGTCGGAGGCCACCCGATGGCTGCCGAGGGTGGCGAGATAGCCGACGGCCTCGACGAGGTTCGTCTTGCCCTGCCCGTTCGGGCCGACGAAAGCGGTGACGCCCGGGTCCAGCGGAACTTCGACCCGGGCGTACGACCGGAAGTCGGCCAGCGACAGGTGCGTGACGTGCATGGTCGGTCGCCGACCTCCCCCAGTGTTGTGGACTGTTGCACAGCCCTGTGGACTACTTCTTCTCGACCGCGTGCCCGCCGAACTGGTTCCGCAGCGCCGCGATCATCTTCATCTGCGGAGAGTCCTCCTGACGCGACGCGAACCGCGCGAAGAGGGAGGCCGTGATCGCGGGCAGCGGCACGGCGTTGTCGATGGCGGCTTCCACAGTCCAGCGTCCCTCGCCGGAGTCCTGTGCAAAACCTTTCAGCGTGTCCAGGTGCTCGTCCTCGTCGAGGGCGTTCACCGCGAGGTCCAGCAGCCAGGAACGGATGACCGTGCCTTCCTGCCAGGACCGGAAGACCTCGCGCACATCCGTGACCGAGTCGACCTTCTCCAGCAGCTCCCAGCCCTCGGCGTAGGCCTGCATCATCGCGTACTCGATGCCGTTGTGGACCATCTTCGCGAAGTGGCCCGCGCCGACCTTGCCGGCGTGCACCGAGCCGAACGTCCCCTCAGGCTTGAGGGCGTCGAAGACCGGCTGCACCCTGGCGACGTTCTCCGCGTCGCCGCCGTACATCAGCGCATAGCCGTTCTCCAGGCCCCAGACGCCGCCGGAGACACCGCAGTCGACGAAGCCGATGCCCTTGGCCGCCAGCTCCTCGGCGTGCTTCTCGTCGTCCGTCCAGCGGGAGTTGCCGCCGTCCACGACGACGTCCCCCGGCTCCAGGAGCTCGGCCAGCTCGTCGATCGTCGACTGGGTGGCCGCACCGGCAGGGACCATCACCCAGACCACGCGGGGCCCACTGAGCTTGCCCACAAGCTCTTCCAGGCTGTGGACATCGGCGAGGTCCGGGTTGCGGTCGAATCCGATGACGGTGTGGCCTGCGCGGCGTATCCGCTCACGCATGTTGCCGCCCATCTTGCCGAGGCCGACGAGACCGAGCTCCATCAGTTGTTCCTTAGGTTGCTGTGTGGCGTGTGGGGCACTCTCGTACCTGCGTCCGAGCCTAAACCCGGACGCTCGCGCACACCTGTGGGCATACCCGCTCAAACGTATGCCCCAACCTGCGGATTCTCTGAGGACAGCGATCAGCCGCTGAGACGCACAGGCATGATCAGGTACTTGTAGGCCTCGTCCGCCTCCGCGTCCAGCGCCGGCTTGCCGCTGAGCAGGGCGGGCTTGGTGGACGTCGTGAACGACAGCTGGGCCACCGGGGAGTCGATGGCGCTCAGTCCGTCCAGCAGGAAGGTCGGGTTGAAGGCGATCGAGATGTCGTCACCCTCCAGCTGCGCGTCCACCCTTTCCACAGCCTGTGCGTCGTCGCTGGAGCCGGCCTCCAGGATCAGCACGCCCTGTTCGAAGCTGAGCCGGACCGGGGTGTTGCGCTCGGCGACCAGGGCCACACGCTTGACGGCCTCCACGAAGGGGGCGGTCTCGATCACGGCGACGGTGTTGAACTCCGTCGGGAACAGCGTGCGGTACTTCGGGAGGTCACCCTCGAGGAGGCGGGTGGTGGTGCGACGGCCCGCACCTTCGAAACCGATCAGCCCCTCGCCCGAGCCCGAGCCGGACAGCGCCAGGATCACGCTGTCGCCGCTCGTGAGGGCCTTGGCGGTGTCCAGGAGCGTCTTGGCGGGCACCAGGGCGACCGCGGAGGCCTCCGGGTTCTCCGGCTTCCACAGGAACTCGCGGACCGCGAAGCGGTAACGGTCGGTGGAGGCCAGGGTGACGGTGTCGCCCTCGATCTCGATGCGCACACCGGTGAGGACGGGGAGCGTGTCGTCACGACCGGCCGCGATCGCCACCTGCGCGGCGGCGGAAGCGAAGACCTCACCGGGAACGGTGCCTGTCGCGTTCGGCATCTGCGGCAGTGCCGGGTACTCCTCCACAGGCAGGGTGTGGAGTGTGAATCGCGAGGAACCGCAGACCACGGTCGCCCGTACACCGTCTGTGGAAATCTCTACGGGCCGGTTGGGGAGGGCGCGGGAGATGTCGGCGAGCAGCCGACCGGAGACCAGGACGGTGCCCTCCTCCTCGACCTCCGCCTCCACGGACACCCGCGCGGAGACCTCGTAGTCGAAGCTGGAGAGGCTGAGGACGCCGTCCTCGGCCTTCAGCAGAAGGCCGGCGAGGACAGGCGCCGGCGGACGGGCCGGGAGGCTGCGTGCCACCCAGGCAACTGCCTCCGCGAGTACGTCGCGTTCCACCCGGATCTTCACTGTTGCCGCCTCCTGCTGTTGCCGGCGCTTCTCGCCCTGCCTGGCTTCGTCGTCTGTCGCGGTGTCGTCGGCCCCTGTGATGGGAAGGACACCGGGGACCAGTCTGACGCACCGCACTGACAGTAGGTGCCTGTCGGGGTCAAGTCGTGACGAGGGCCAGCCGGGACCCGGACAGCAAGTTGTGCACAGGACCCCCTTCGAAACGGATTCCCAGCTCTCTCTAGTTGGGAGTAGTAGTAGGGGCTGTGGAAACCGTGGATAACCCTGTTTTCCCAGGTCAGAGGCGAAATTTTATCCACTGCCCCTGTGGGCGGAGGCAGTGGACAACTCTGGGGTTCTGTGGAGAACGGAAAGTTCTGCACACCCCGTGCACAGCCTGAGGTGAGTTCTCCCCAGCGCCGTCCCCAGCTTTACCCCCGTTGCCCACAGCCCAACCTGGCACCTTTGTGTGACGCCTTTCACTCGACGCGGTGATCAGGCGCGTCACGTTGCCGAACAGTGGACAGCGATGTGGAGAAGCCACCAATCGCTGGGGACAACTGAGGCAGGCCTGTGGGTTGTCGGTGGACAACTTCGTGCACAGCTTGTGGATCATCTCGTCGTCCACAGTCTGTGGAGATCCTTCATCCACTGTTCCACAGCCACTTGACCTGGCTGGATGGTGGTTCGGCAGGTGTCCTGTGGATCGCGATCTGGACAACTTCACAGTCCCCAGCATGTGGACGGAAGAAAGTTCCGGAATCTGTGGAGAGTGGCCGTAACCCGGCAGTTAATCGAACAGCGGACAACGCCGACATGAAGGAGGGCGCCCTCCGGATCTCCTCCGGGGGCGCCCTCGGCGTGTGTCTGGACGCGTATCGAGGCGTCTGGGACGGGCCTGTGTGGCTGTCAGCCGTTCTTGATGCGGTTCGTCAGCTCGGTCACCTGGTTGTAGATGGAGCGTCGCTCGGCCATCAGATTGCGGATCTTGCGGTCCGCGTGCATCACCGTGGTGTGGTCCCGGCCGCCGAACAGCGCACCGATCTTCGGCAGGGAGAGGTCCGTCAGCTCCCGGCACAGATACATGGCGATCTGGCGGGCCGTCACCAGTGCCCGGCCGCGGGAGGTGCCGCACAGGTCCTCGACGGTGAGGCCGAAGTAGTCGGCGGTCGCGCTCATGATGGCCGTGGAGGTGATCTCGGGGGCGGAGTCCTCGCCGCCGGGGATGAGGTCCTTGAGGACGATCTCCGTCAGGCCCAGGTCCACCGGCTGGCGGTTGAGCGAGGCGAAGGCCGTCACGCGGATCAGCGCGCCCTCCAGCTCGCGGATGTTGCGCGAGATGCGGGAGGCGATGAACTCCAGTACCTCCGGCGGGGCGTTGAGCTGTTCCTGCACCGCCTTCTTGCGGAGGATCGCGATGCGCGTCTCCAGCTCGGGCGGCTGGACGTCGGTGATCAGGCCCCACTCGAAACGGTTCCGCAGCCGGTCCTCCAGGGTGACCAGCTGCTTCGGCGGCCGGTCGGAGGACAGCACGATCTGCTTGTTCGCGTTGTGGAGCGTGTTGAAGGTGTGGAAGAACTCCTCCTGCGTCGACTCCTTGTCCGCGAGGAACTGGATGTCGTCGACGAGCAGGATGTCCATCTCGCGGTAGCGCTTGCGGAAGCTGTCGCCCTTGCCGTCGCGGATGGAGTTGATGAACTCGTTGGTGAACTCCTCCGAGCTCACATACCGCACGCGCGTGCCCGGGTAGAGGCTGCGCGCGTAGTGCCCGATGGCGTGCAGCAGGTGTGTCTTGCCGAGCCCTGACTCCCCGTAGATGAACAGGGGGTTGTACGCCTTTGCCGGTGCCTCGGCGACGGCGACCGCGGCGGCGTGTGCGAAACGGTTCGAGGCGCCGATGACGAACGTGTCGAAGAGGTACTTCGGGTTCAGGCGTGCGGTGGGCTCACCGGGGCCGGTGGCGGGCGCCGGCTTTGCGGCCAGTGGGCCGGGCGCACCGCTGGAGGCGGGCAGCGAGGAGCCCACCGGGCCGCCGCGGTGGACGTGCCCGGAGCCGGACGGCTGCTCGGGCAGCTCCCGGCGTGCGTCGCGATGGTCGTAGTCGGGGCGGGCGTCGCGATGGTCGTAGTCCGAGCGCGGCTGGTCGTAGTCGGGTCGCTGCGCGTCGTACGGCGGGCGCTCCATCGACTGCGGACGGTAGTCCTGCGAGGGCGGGCCGTACGAGTCCTGTGGCGGCGAAGCGTAGGGGTCCCGCTCGGGGAACCCGAGGCGCTGCTGCTGTTGCCAGCCGTACTCCTCGCGCGACGGACGGGGCCAGGCGCCGGGCTCGGGGCGCTGGTACTCCGAGGGGTAGGCCGGACGGGCGGTGGGGAGCTGGTCGCCCGGGTCGCCGGGGAGCTGTTCGGGGCGGTTGGCCCGGTGGTCGTCGGCCCGGTGGCGGCCGTAGCCGTCGTACTGTCCGGAGGGGAGCTCGGGCTCTTCGTAGCGCGGCTGGGGGCGGGCCGGTGGCGTAGGCGGGGCGGGGGGTTCGCCCGCGGAGTCGTCGACGGTGATCGCGATGCGGATCGGGCGTCCGCACTCGCGGCTGAGGGTTTCGCTGACGATGGGGGCGAGGCGCCCTTCGAGTACGCCCTTTGCGAACTCGTTCGGTACGGCGAGCAGCGCGGTGTCGGCGACCAGCGCGAGTGGCTGGCAGCGCCGGATCCAGTGCTCGTCCTTCGTCTCCACGCCCTGCCCGCGGCCCTCGCCGAGAAGTTGTTCCAATACGCGTGGCCACACTGCGGCAAGATCGGCAGGTACGTCAGCCACAGGGCACGCTCTCTCACGGGTCCCACGAACGTGTGATTGTGGGACGGGTTGGGATTCAAATGGGGTGGGGCAGGTACAAGGGAACGAATCGGAGTTCAGCCACGGTAGTCAGGGCGACGGGTGCGGTTCAAGTTGTTGTCCCCAGGCTGTGGATAGTGTCTCCTAGTGACCGCTGGTTTGACCGGATGGCGTAGCCCCGCGTACCGTAACCAGGTCGAGTTGTCGATGGCTGCTGCCGCCTGCCTCCGATGGGCACAGATCGCGTCAGGTGATCGGGAAGCGGTGCAATCGGGCGTGACTGCGAGCTACTCGTGGGCGCACGGTGACAGCCAGGACGGCACCCGCCGCCACCGATTGATTTCTGGAGCCCCCGAGTGAGCAAGCGCACCTTCCAGCCGAACAACCGTCGTCGTGCCAAGACCCACGGCTTCCGCCTGCGGATGCGTACCCGTGCCGGCCGCGCGATTCTGGCGAACCGCCGCAGCAAGGGTCGCGCCAGCCTGTCCGCCTGATCCCGGTCAGGTCATGCCGTCGTGCTGCCCACCGAGAACCGGCTGAGGCGGCGCGAGGACTTCGCGACCGCGGTACGACGAGGGCGCCGGGCCGGACGCCCGTCCCTCGTCGTCCATCTTCGTAGCGGTGCCACGGACCCGCACGCGCCTGGGGAGAGCGCTCCCCCGACGCGTGCGGGTTTCGTCGTGAGCAAAGCCGTGGGCGGTGCGGTGGTACGCAACAAGGTCAAGCGCAGACTGCGCCACCTGATGCGTGACCGAGTCGCCCTGTTGCCTCCCGGTAGCCTGGTAGTCGTACGAGCGCTGCCCGGTGCGGGCGACGCCGACCATGCACAACTGGCCCGAGACCTGGACGCCGCCATCGAGCGGCTGCTGGGAGGGGGCGCGCGATGAAGTACCCGCTGCTGGCTCTGATCAAGCTGTACCAGTGGACGATCAGTCCGCTGCTCGGGCCGGTGTGCAAGTACTACCCGTCGTGTTCCCACTACGGCTATACGGCCATCGACCGGCATGGTGCGATCAAGGGCACGGCGCTCACCGCGTGGCGCATCCTGCGGTGCAATCCGTGGTCGCTGGGCGGTGTGGACCATGTCCCGCCGCGCAAGCGTCCGCGGTGGCACGAAATGCTGCGTGGCGCCTGGCGTGCACGCAAGGGCGGGCCCTCCGCCGGCGAACCGGCCACCGAGGAGATTTCTCCTTCGAGCCCGGCCGCAGAGACCTCGTCCCATGCCCAAGGAGCATGATTAGTGGACACGATTGCCAGCCTCTTCAGCTTCATCACGACACCCGTTTCATGGGTCATCGTCCAGTTCCACTCGATGTACGGGAAGGTCTTCGGTCCCGACACGGGCTGGGCCTGGGGCCTGTCCATCGTGTCCCTGGTGATCCTCATCCGCATCTGCCTGATCCCGCTCTTCGTGAAGCAGATCAAGTCGACTCGGGCCATGCAGACGCTGCAGCCCGAGATGAAGAAGATCCAGGAGCGCTACAAGAGCGACAAGCAGCGTCAGTCCGAAGAGATGATGAAGCTGTACAAGGAGACGGGTACCAACCCGCTCTCCTCGTGCCTTCCCATCCTGGCGCAGTCCCCGTTCTTCTTTGCTCTGTACCACGTGCTCAACGGCATCGCGACGGGCTCGACGATCGGTGTCATCAACGACTCGCTGCTCGCCAGCGCGCGTAAGGCGCACATCTTCGGCGCCCCGTTGGCCGCGAAGTTCACCGACAGCTCGGCGAAGGTGGACGCGCTCGGCGCATCCATCACCAACGTCCGAGTCGTCACCGCGATCATGATCGTCCTGATGTCGGCGTCGCAGTTCTACACGCAGCGCCAGCTGATGACGAAGAACGTCGACACCACGGTGAAGACGCCGTTCATGCAGCAGCAGAAGATGCTGATGTACGTCTTCCCGGTCATGTTCGCCGTCTTCGGTATCAACTTCCCGGTCGGTGTTCTGGTCTACTGGCTGACCACCAACGTGTGGACCATGGGTCAGCAGATGTACGTCATCCACAACAACCCGACCCCGGGTTCCAAGGCTCAGGCCGCCTACCTGGAGCGCCTGACCAAGCACGTCACGCACCACGGCAAGACCCGCAAGCGGAGCGAGAAGACGATCGTCAAGGCGATCGTCGCCAAGGGCCGTGACCGCAACGAGTTCGAGCGCAAGTTCATCAACGCCCTGAACAAGGCGGGTCTTGCTGCCCAGACCGACGGCACCGTGATGAAGAGCGAGAGCGCTGCCGCCGCTCAGTCCGAGGACGGTACGCCGACGACTGGTGCGGCCGCCGTTCCCAGGCGCCAGCAGCCCAAGCGCCAGAGCAAGGCCCAGCGCCAGTCCGGCGGTCCGAAGGAAGCCGGCGAGTCCGAGCCGAAGACATCGCTGAGCAAGTCCGATGAGCCGGAGGACGCCAACCCCTCCACCGCTGCGAAGCCCGAGCCGAAGCCTGCCGGCGGTACTCGCAGCAAGGCTCAGTCCGGGCAGCGCAAGGGCCCGCAGCGCCCCAAGTCCCCGTCCAAGAAGTAAGAAGGAGCCCATCCCGTGACGGAAGGCACCACCTCCGCCGCTGCCGAGGGTGCAGACACCCTTACCCGCCTGGAGCAGGAGGGCGAGGTCGCGGCGGACTACCTTGAGGGTCTGCTGGACATTGCCGATCTCGACGGCGACATCGACATGGACGTCGAGGCCGACCGCGCCGCTGTCTCGATCATCAGCGACGCGAGCAGCCGAGACCTGCAGAAGCTGGTCGGCCGTGACGGTGAGGTGCTTGAGGCGCTGCAGGAGCTCACGCGCCTGGCAGTGCACCGGGAGACCGGGGACCGCAGCCGGCTGATGCTGGACATCGGCGGGTACCGCGCCAAGAAGCGTGCCGAGCTTTCCGAGCTGGGTGCGAAGGCAGCCGCCGAGGTCAGGAGCACCGGCGAGCCCGTGAAGATGAAGCCGATGACGCCGTTCGAGCGCAAGGTCGTGCACGACGCAGTCAAGGCCGCGGGCCTGCGCAGCGAGTCCGAGGGCGAGGAGCCGCAGCGCTTCGTCGTCGTGCTTCCGGCCTGATCGGTCCGTACGTTCCTTCGGCCCCGTCTGTAGCGCAGGCGGGGCCGAGCTTTGTCAGCCTGATAGTTCTGGTGGTCTCGGCGCTCGGTGCGCTGATGCGGTACGGAAGGACGGTCCCCGTGACGGAGGCAGCGGAGCTTCCCCCTGCGCCCGAGCAGGCGCGTGAGGTGTTCGGCGATCGCTTCGCGGACGCGGTCCGCTATGCGGAGCTGCTCGCCGAGGCGGGTGTGCAGCGCGGTCTGATCGGCCCGCGTGAGGTGCCTCGTCTGTGGGAGCGGCATCTGCTGAACTGCGCGGTGCTTTCCGAGGTCGTGCCCGAGGGCGTGACCGTGTGCGATGTCGGCTCGGGTGCCGGTCTGCCGGGTATTCCCCTCGCGCTGGTCCGCGAGGACCTGAAGATCACGCTGCTGGAGCCTCTGCTGCGGCGTACGACCTTTCTGACCGAGGTCGTGGAGCTGCTCGGCCTGGACCATGTGACGGTCGTCCGTGGCCGCGCCGAGGAGGTCATGGGCAAGGTGGCGCCGGTGCATGTCGTGACGGCGCGAGCCGTGGCCCCGCTTGACCGACTGGCCACATGGGGCATTCCACTGCTGCGGCCGTACGGGGAGATGCTGGCGCTCAAGGGCGACACCGCCGAGGAGGAGCTCAAGAGCGCGACCACCGCGCTGAGCAAGCTCGGTGCTGTGGAGACGTCCATCCTGCATGTGGGTGAAGGTGTGGTGGATCCTCTGTCCACGGTCGTGCGGGTCGAGGTCGGGGAGAGTCCCGGCGGTGTGCGCTTCGCGGCGAAGAAAGCGAAGGCCGCGCGGACGGGGCGGGTACGTCGGCGCCGCTGATGCGCCCTGACGACGAGACGTACTCCACACAAGCTGCCAAACCTACGCACGTCGGAGTGTCGCGACAGTTCGGCCACTGCTGCTGTGCATCGTGTTTCACGTGAAACGTCGCTCACTGCTCCACGGCATCATCAGCCGCGGCCGCGCCGCTGCCGAACCCCGCGACCGTAAGCCTCTCGGTTCACTCGGAGAGGCATCCGTATCCGACGGCACCAGGTCCCCCGTGAGGGGGGCCGAGTTGTCCACAGAGGTGGATTTCTCCACAGAACAACAGGCCTCACTGGTTCACGACCCCGAAGACATGGGAGGCTCTGTTCATTGCGAGCCTGAAGTCGAGGAGAGTGAATCCTTGCGGTCCGACGCCAACATCGCGGGACCGATGACCGATCCGGTCCCCGGTCCCCGTACCGAGTCGATGGGGGACGATGTTTCACGTGAAACACCGCCCCCGATGGACGACACTCCGATCGGTCGTGCTGCCCAACTGGCGGTGGAAGCTCTGGGCCGCGCAGGCGAGGGCCTGCCACGGCCCGAGCAGACACGCGTCATGGTGGTGGCCAACCAGAAGGGCGGTGTCGGCAAGACGACGACCACCGTCAACCTTGCCGCCTCCTTGGCCCTGCATGGCGGCCGTGTCCTGGTGATCGACCTCGACCCTCAGGGCAACGCATCCACCGCGCTGGGGATCGACCATCACGCCGAAGTCCCGTCCATCTACGACGTCCTGGTCGAAAGCAAGCCCCTCGCGGAGGTCGTCCAGCCGGTTCCGGACGTCGAGGGTCTCTTCTGTGCCCCCGCCACGATCGATCTCGCCGGTGCGGAGATCGAGTTGGTGTCTCTGGTGGCACGGGAGAGCCGGCTGCAGCGAGCCATCCAGGCCTATGAGCAGCCGCTGGACTACATCCTGATCGACTGTCCCCCCTCGCTCGGCCTCTTGACGGTCAATGCGTTGGTGGCCGGTGCGGAGGTCCTCATCCCGATCCAGTGCGAGTATTACGCGCTGGAGGGCCTGGGCCAGCTGTTGCGCAACGTCGACCTGGTGCGGGGGCACCTCAACCCCACGCTGCATGTATCGACGATCCTGCTCACCATGTACGACGGTCGGACGCGCCTGGCGTCCCAGGTCGCGGACGAGGTGCGCAGCCACTTCGGCGACGAGGTGTTGCGGACGAGCATTCCCCGCTCTGTCCGCATCTCCGAGGCGCCGAGCTATGGACAGACAGTGCTGACATACGATCCGGGATCGAGTGGCGCCCTGTCCTATCTTGAGGCGGCACGAGAAATCGCGCTGAAGGGTGTCGGCGTGGCATACGACGCGCCGCATGCCCACATCGGCGCCCAGAGCGACCCGAGCATGGTGGAGGGCATTCAGTGAGCGAGCGACGGAGGGGTTTGGGCCGTGGTCTCGGCGCGCTGATCCCTGCTGCCCCGACGGAGAAGACGCCGGTTCCGGCCGCTGTGGGAGGCGCTGGTTCTGCGTCTCCGTCAGCGGTCCCTGTGCTGACCACCGAGCGGGGAGTGGCAGCGGCGAAGGTGACAACGCTGCCGCCTGTTTCACATGAAACCGAGGAGCCGTCGCTGAGCGGCATCGTGGAGGCGCCCGAGTCTCCTCTAGGCGCCCACTTCGCGGAGCTCCCGCTCGACTCCATCACGCCGAACCCGCGCCAGCCGCGTGAGGTCTTCGATGAGGACGCGCTGCAGGAACTCGTCACCTCCATCAAGGAGGTGGGTCTCCTCCAGCCGGTCGTCGTGCGGCAGCTGGGCCCGGCCCGCTACGAGCTCATCATGGGCGAGCGGCGCTGGCGGGCCTGCCGCGAGGCCGGCCTCGAGGCGATCCCGGCGATCGTGCGGGCCACGGACGACGAGAAGCTTCTCCTGGATGCCCTGCTGGAGAACCTGCATCGGGCGCAGCTGAACCCGCTGGAAGAGGCCGCCGCCTACGACCAGCTTCTGAAGGACTTCAACTGCACGCATGACCAGTTGGCCGACCGGATCGGTCGTTCCCGTCCACAGGTCTCCAACACGCTGCGTCTGCTGAAGCTCTCGCCAGCGGTCCAGCGCCGGGTGGCTGCCGGGGTTCTGTCCGCCGGCCATGCGAGGGCGCTGCTCTCCGTAGACGACTCCGAGGAGCAGGACCGGCTGGCTCACCGGATCGTGGCCGAGGGGTTGTCCGTGCGAGCGGTCGAGGAGATCGTGACCCTGATGGGGTCGCGGCCGCAGACCGCTCAGCGGTCCAAGGGCCCTCGGGCCGGCGCCCGGCTCTCTCCGGCACTGACCGACCTCGCGACCCGTCTTTCGGACCGCTTCGAGACTCGGGTGAAGGTCGACCTGGGGCAGAAGAAGGGCAAGATCACCGTCGAGTTCGCCTCGATGGAGGACCTCGAGCGAATCCTCAGCAGCCTCGCTCCCGGCGAGGGACCCGTCCTGCAGAAGAGCCTGCTGGAGGACGATTCCGAGGACCTGGAGGGCTAGACAGCCTGTGGCCGACAGGGCGGCTCCGCCCGGTAGGCCGACCGAGTGGGCCGTGTCCGGTGTGTACCGGAACACGGCCCGCTCTTTGCTTTGAGGCGCTATCGATGGAATCGCTTCGTGGATACGATGCGTTCTGGTATGGCGCATCCACCTGGCAGTACCTCTGAGAGGGAGGCAGGGGCCATGCGAACGATGAGCCGCACCGGACTGGTGGGCGCAGGTCTCGGACTGGGCGCGGTCGGCGGTTTCGTCGGCGGCCTGTTGAGGGAACGGAGCGCTTTGACAGCCGCCCGCGACGCTGCGGGCGAAGGAAGCGAGGAACAGCCTTCATGGGGCGTCGGCTCGTACCGCTCACGCTGGACATCCTTCAGGACCTTCCCAACCGCTGTCGCGCGTGTGTCTTCTGGGAGTTGGACCCGGTCAGCGGTGAGGCCGCGCTGAAAGCGGGTACGTCTGCCCTGGAAAAGGAAGGGTGGATCTCGGCTGTCCTGCTGGACTGGGGGTCCTGCGGCCGGGTCGTCTACGTCGACGACGTTCCGGTGGGTTTCGTTCTGTACGCCCCTCCGGCCTACGTTCCGCGCTCCACGGCCTTCCCTACGAGCCCCGTCTCGCCCGACGCGGTGCAGTTGATGACCTCGTTCATCATGCCGGGCTATCAGGGGCAGGGGCTCGGGCGGGTCATGGTCCAGACGGTCGCCAAGGATCTACTGCGGCGGGGGTTCAAAGCCATCGAGGCTTTTGGTGACGCGCGATGGAAGGAACCGGCGTGTGTCTTGCCGGCCGACCATCTGCTGGCCGTGGGCTTCAAGACGGTCCGCCCCCACCCGACCTACCCCCGTCTGAGGCTGGAGTTGCGGACGACGCTCTCCTGGAAGGAAGACGTGGAGATGGCGCTCGACCGGTTGCTGGGTGCTGTACAGAAGGAACCGGTACTGAGGCCGCTGTGAAAAGCGTCCGGACAAGCGAATGGGCCACCCCCTCGGGGTTGGCCCATTCGTGTTTCACGTGAAACATCCGCCGCCGACTCGACGGCTGCGCCGACTACTCGGCGATGAAGTCCTCGAGGTCGCGGACGATCGCGGCCTTCGGCTTCGCACCGACGATGGTCTTGGCGACCTCGCCACCCTGGTAGACGTTCAGCGTCGGGATGGACATGACGCCGTACTTGGCGGCCGTACCCGGGTTCTCATCGATGTTGAGCTTGACGATCTCGATCTTGTCGCCGTACTCGGCGGCAATCGCCTCAAGAGACGGCGCGATCTGGCGGCACGGACCGCACCAGGCGGCCCAGAAGTCCACCAGTACGGGCTTGTCGCTCTTGAGGACGTCCTGCTCGAAGGAGTCGTCGGTCACATTCTTCAGGGTGCCGGCCACGGCGGGCTCCTTAACTGGTTGGTGCGTGGGGCGGATGGGGGTCAGACAGAGGTCTTCTCGGGCTCGGCCTGCTCCTCGTCCGCAAGGGCGGCGAGGAAGCGCTCGGCATCGAGCGCGGCGGAGCAGCCGGTGCCGGAGGCGGTGATCGCCTGGCGGTAGGTGTGGTCGACCACGTCACCGGCGGCGAAGACACCGGTGAGATTGGTGCGGGTGGAAGGAGCGGCAACCTTGAGGTAGCCCTCCTCGTCGAGGTCGAGCTGGCCCTTGAAGAGCTCGGTGCGCGGGTCGTGGCCGATCGCGATGAACAGGCCGGTGACCGCCAGGTCCGAGAGCTCGCCGGTCTTGAGGTTGCGCAGCTTCAGACCCGAGAGCTTGGGGTCGCCCTGGATCTCGGCGACCTCGCTGTCCCACACGAACTTCACCTTCGGGTCGGCGAAGGCGCGCTCCTGCATCGCCTTGGAGGCGCGCAGGGTGTCCCGGCGGTGGACGATCGTCACGGACTTGGCGAAGCGGGAGAGGAAGGTCGCTTCTTCCATCGCGGTGTCGCCACCGCCGATCACGGCGATGTCCTGGTCCTTGAAGAAGAAGCCGTCACAGGTGGCACACCAGGAGACACCGCGACCGGAGAGGGCGTCCTCGTTCGGCAGTCCGAGCTTGCGGTGCTGGGAGCCGGTGGTGACGATGACGGCCTTGGCCTTGTGCACGGTGCCGGCAGTGTCGGTGACGGTCTTGATCTCGCCGGTCAGGTCGACGGAGACGATGTCGTCCGGGACGAGCTCGGCACCGAAGCGCTCGGCCTGGGCGCGCATGTTGTCCATGAGCTCGGGGCCCATGATGCCGTCCCGGAAGCCGGGGAAGTTCTCCACGTCGGTGGTGTTCATCAGAGCGCCACCCGCGGTGACGGCGCCCTCGAACACGAGCGGCTTCAGCGACGCGCGCGCGGTGTAGAGCGCCGCCGTGTAGCCGGCGGGCCCGGAGCCGATGATGATCACGTTACGAACGTCGCTCACGGCTTGTTTCCTCGTCTCTGGACTGCGTCGTCGGACCGGGGGAGCCCCTCTCAGAACTCTCACCCCACCCAACGGATCCTAAGGGGCGCGCATTCCCACTGTGTCCGGGCACACGGGGACGCGACACGGCACGGGATACCACGCAGGACGGAGACGAAGCGTGTTCGTTCAGGGACGGGTGTAGGAGTGCGTCAGGAGAACCTTCGCCTTGGCGGCGGACGCATGACCCACACAGCTCGCATCGACGAGGTATGCGGTCACCTTGGTGCTGGCGGAGGCGTCGGACATGACCACGAGCAAGGCGTCCGTGCCTTTGTAGGTCCCTTCCTTCGTGGCGAGCGCCGGATCGGTGCGCCCGATGCCATTACGGATGCAGTCCGGGACCGTGGGTTCCTTGAAGATCTTGGGCTGGTTGGTCCCACCCTCGACACCGAGACTGTGCGGAGTATGGGAGCCGCTGCCGGAGCCCTGGCTCTTGAGGAGACCGGTGACCTGGTCCGCCAGCTTGGCCTCCGAGAAGGTGTCCGGGGTGGCGGACTCCCGGCCGTGGGCCGCAGACGCGGGCGGTTTCCCGTCGTTCAGCGACGTCAGCAGTACGGAGCCCAAGCCCACCGCGGCGACTGTGAAGACGGTGCCCAGGATGGCGACCCTGCGGTGTCCACCCCTCTTGCGCTGCTTGCGACCCGGTCCGGTGGAGGCGTGGGTATATCCCGCTGGGCGGTCTGCCGTTGCCGATGTTTCACGTGAAACACGGGCGCTGTCACCGGCATCGTCCATGGAACGCGAGATGCCGAGGAGCGCTGCCGGGGCGTCTGTGACATCGGGTGCTGTCGCGTTCAGCAGTGCCTCCGCAGCGAGAGCGGCGTCGATCCGGCCTGCGACCTCGGCGGGCATGTGTGTCGGGCCCGGCACCGAACCGAGAAGCCCTCGGATCTCCTCCAGTGACGCGTAGACGTCCGCGCAGAGCTCGCACGCGTCCAGATGCCGTCTCACGTCGGCGGTGCGGGACGGGGGAAGGAGCCCGTCGGTGAGGTCGGAGATCTCGGCGACGTCCGGGTGTCCGGCCATGTCCGTCGTGGATGTCACGCTCGCCCACCTCCGCCCTTCACAGCAGCTGAATCGCTTGGCCCCGTATCCGGCCTCGTATCGCGTGGACCGGCAGTCGGCGGTCCCGCTGCCGGTGGGACGGATGTCCCCTGAGTCCGGTTCCGCCCCTCGCTCTGTTCCTTGCCGCCACCGGCGTTTTCCGGCCTCAGATGAGTGAGGAGCGGCAGGAGTCTGGCTCTGCCGCGGGCACAGCGGCTCTTCACCGTGCCGGTCGGGACATCGAGCACGCGAGCGGCTTCGGCTACCGGGTATCCCTGCATGTCCACGAGAACGAGGGCGGCGCGCTGGTCCAGAGGCAAGGTGCCGAGTGCCTCCAACAGCTGCCGGTGCAGATCGTTGCGCTCTGCGGGAGCCGATGCCTCCTCGTGCGGCTCAAGCAGTTGCTCCAGCCGTTCGGTGTCGTCGACCGGGGAGGTCTTGCGCGAGGCGGCCTTGCGGGCGCGGTCGAGGCAGGCGTTCACCGTGATCCGGTGCAGCCACGTCGTGACGGCCGACTGCCCCCGGAAGGTGTGGGCGGCCCGGTAGGCGGACACAAGGGCGTCCTGAACGGCGTCAGCGGCCTCCTCGCGGTCCCCCAGTGTCCGCAGGGCCACCGCCCACAGACGGTCACGATGACGCCGCACAAGCTCACCGAAGGCGTCTGGGTCGCCCCCTACATGGCGGGCGAGGAGGTCCTGATCGCTTGCGTCGCTGTATGGGGTGTCATCTGCCATCGGACCCCCTCCCCTGGGATGCGGTGCGTTGTCAGCCGGTGAACTTCAGGTCCGTCACGGCCTGCTTGTAGCCCGGGTCGCTGTACGAGTCCCCCTGCGCGTACGGCAGTGCCGTGAACCACACCAGTACGTACCGGCTCTTCACCGGCTTGGCGACTGTCACCTTCGCAGATGTGCCGGAGGTCGTAACGGATCCCAGCTTCGTCATGGAAGTCAGCGGAACCGACGAACTCATGGAGTCCGTCGCGTACAGCGTGACCGTCGTGTGGTCGCCGCTGAACAGGAGCCCTATCGAAGCGGCGGAGACCTCCTGCTCCGAGCCGAAGTCATAGACGATGCCGACGCCGGGCTTGAAGGCCGGCTTCATGTCCGGGCCGTCCCTGAAGCTGGCGGTACGCCAGTACGTGGAACTGTCCTTGTCGTATGTCTTGTCGACGTCGTTGGGGTGCTGGGCGTCACCCTTGGCGACGTACTCCTGGGCCCTCTGGATCGGGAGGGTCTTGACCGGCTTGGGGGCGGCGTTGTTCTTGTCGCCCCCGTCCGTCGTCTGGGTCTTGTTCGTGTCGTCGGAATTGTTCCCGCTGTCCATGAGCGCGTCCGCGAGCTGCCAACTGCCCAGACCCAGGGCGGCGATGAGGAGAGCCGAGACGGCCCATTTGAGAGCCTTGCCGGTCCGGCTCTGCAGTGGGGCCGGAGGAGTCGGCACCGGCTGCGTGGCACCGGGGTGCGGTGCCGGGCGGCCGTAGGTGCCCTGCTGGTACGTGGTGCGCTGGTATTCCGGCGGTGCGGTGAACGCGGGCTCCGGCGGGCGGATGCGGGGCATCTCGCCGATCGCCTTCACCAGCTCCTCGGGCGTCGTGCACGGGGATTCGTGACGGGAGGCGGTCGCCCCGTCGTTGACGAGTGCCCGCATGGACAGCTCGGACAGACCGCGGTGGACACCTGCCCGCACCTGGTCGGGTGCGATCAGACCGACGTCCTTGGGCAGCCCCGACAGACCGTACGCGTCGCTCTCGTACGGCCAACGCTGGGTGAGCCCCGCATACAGGAGCGCGCCGACGGACTCCGTGTCGGTGCGCTGCGGGGTGTCTGAACTGATGCCGCGCAGCGCGGCGTTCACGGCGAGGCCACGGATGCGCCACTGGCCGCTGGAGGTACGCAGCACGGCGTTGGGGTTCAGCCGCAGATGGGCCAGACCCTCGCGGTGCGCCGCGGCCATCGCGGAGGCGATCTGACTGACCATCTGGTAGGCGTCGTGCGGCTCCAGCGGGCCGGAGGCGAGCAGCGTGGTCAGCTCGGCGGCGTCGGGCAGCCACTCGTGGACGACGTAGACGAGGTCGTTCTCCTCGACGGCATCCAGCACCTGGACGAAGCGGGGATCGCCGAGCAGCGCCGAGGAGCGGGCCGCGGCCAGCACGGAACGGGCCCGTGAGTGGTCCGCGGGCAGGATGTGGACGCCGACGGCGCGGCGAAGTTTCTCGTCCACGGCACGCCAACTGCTGAATCCGTCCAGACGAGTGACGCACTCTTCGAGCCGGTACCGTCTGGCGAGTTTGTGGCCGCTGTGCAGCTCGGGTGGTGAGGCCTTCCCAGGACCCTCGGTCCCGCCACTCCCCTGTGCCTCGTCGATCTCCGTGTCCCGCTCCCGGTTCTGGGCCACCCCGTCGGCCGTGGACTGGTCCGCCTCTGCGGTCAGCGGTTCGTCGCCGCTGTTGTCTGCCACGTCGACGGCAGCCGTGCTCCGTTCCGCCACCGTCGTTCCTGCCTCCCCATTCAATGCGCGCCGACCAACATCCGTGCGCGCTGTCCGACGCCGAAACCAATTGTGCCCACAGTCCGCCGCTATGCACGACACACGGTGGCGGACGATGGTTGTGCGCGTACCCCCGAGTCAGCGCCCCAGACGCCCGCGGACCATGCCGACCAGCGAGTTCAGCTCCTCGATACGCATCTTGCGGGCCGCCAGGAAGAAGATCCCGAGCAGGACCGCGCCACCGGCCAGCAGGGCCGCGAGGGATCCGACGACGCCCTGGCCGAGCGTGTGGCCGATCTCGTAGCAGGCCGCGCCGCTGAGGGCCGCAGCGGGCACCGAGGCGATGCAGAGCCTGGCGTACGTCCGCAGGACACGGGCGCCGTCCAGGTCGCCGCCCAGCCGCTTGCGCAGCCGGTTCCAGGCGACGCCGACGCCGATCGCGTAGGCGAGGCCGTACGAGGCGGCCATGCCGGCCACGGCCCAGCGGGGCGGCAGAGCGACGTAACACAGCGCCGAGGCGCCCGCGTTGACCACCGCCACGATGACCGTGTTGTAGAAGGGCGTCCGGGTGTCCTCGTAGGCGTAGAACGCGCGCAGGACGACGTACTGGACGGAGTACGGGATCAGGCCGAGGGCGAACGCCATCAGCATGAAGCCCATGTTGGTGGCCTCGCTGATGCCGGAGGAGCCGAAGATCAGCGTGCACATCGGGATGCCGAGGGCGAGGAAACCGAAGGCGATCGGCACGATGGCGACGGCCGTGGTGCGCAGGCCCTGCGAGATGTCGTCGCGCACGGCTCCGCTGTCGTCCTCCGCCGCCGAACGCGAGATGCGCGGCAGCAGGGCGGCCATCAGGGAGACGGTGATGATGGCCTGCGGCAGGCCCCAGATCAGCTGGGCGTTGGCGTAGGCGGCGAAGCCGGTGCCGTCGACGGGCGAGGCCTTGCCGGCCGAGGTGGACAGCTGCGAGACGACGATCGCGCCGGCCTGGTTGGCGAGGACGAACAGGACGGTCCACTTGGCGAGCGTTACGGCCTTGCCGAGGCCGTGGCCCCTCCAGTCGAACCGCAGCCGCAGCCGGAACCCGGTTTCGCGCAGGTACGGGATCATCGCCAGGGCCTGGACGATGAGGCCGAGCAGAACGCCGATGCCGAGGAGCCGCTGACCCTCCGGCGGGATGTTGGTGACCTTCATGCCGGAGTCGGCCGCGGTGCCGTAGACCCACATGAACATGCCGAGCGTCACGATGATGACGATGTTGTTCAGGACCGGCGTCCACATCATGGCGCCGAACTTCCCGCGGGCGTTGAGGATCTGTCCCATCACCACGTGGACGCCCATGAAGAAGATCGAGGGCAGGAAGTAGCGGACGAAGGTGATGCCGACCTGGTTGGCCGCCGGATCGCTGGCCACCGAATCCGACAGCAGGCGGATCAGGAGCGGTGCGCCGAAGACCGCGAGGACCGTGAGAGCGCCCAGCGCCACCATGACCAGAGTGAGCAGACGGTTGGCGTATGCCTCGCCACCGTCCTCGTCCTCCTTCATGGCCCGCACGAGCTGCGGCACGAACACCGAGTTGAGGCCGCCGCCGACGGTCAGGATGTAGATCATCGTGGGCAGCTGGTAGGCGACCTGGAAGGTGTCACCGAGCAGACCCACGCCCAGGGCCGAGACGATCAGTGCGGAGCGGATGAAGCCGGTGAGGCGCGAGACCATAGTGCCCGCGGCCATCACGGCGCTCGACTTGAGCAGACCCCCGCCGCGCCCGCCCTTCTTCGCCGGGGCCACAGGAACTGCTTGGGACGCGGGTGCTGCGGCCGACGCGGTGCCGAGGTTCATGGTCTGGTCGGTCGCGGGCGTGGGTGCCGCCGGGGCCTGGTACTGCGTGGCCGGTGACGGGGTGCCCGGGGCGGCCGCCGGGCCAGGCACCGATGGGGGATCCGACGGCAGGTATCCGCCGTTCTGCTGCTGGTCCCGGAAGAGGTGTGCGAAGGCGTCCGGCTCGTGGCGCTCCTCACCGGCCCGGGTGACCAGATCGTCGACGCCCACGTACTGGGTCGTGTGGGGGTCGTCGCCGTACGGCAGGTACTGGCTCGGACGGTCCGGCTCCGGCGCCGGGGTCTGGGCCCAGACACGAGAGTCGGGGGCGTGGGGGGACTGAGGCGGCTGGGCGTACAGCGGTTGCTGCGGCTGGTAGGTCCCGGGGGGCGGCGGTGGGTGTGCGGCCCGGTCGTAGAGAGCCTCGGCGACCGGGTCCTGGGCGGAGAGATCCTGTGCCCGGTAGGGGTCCTGGTCGTAGGCGTCCTGGAGGTACATGTCGGCGGGGGGCTGAGGCGGTACCTGGCCGTGCTCGGGCGGCGGGCCCTCGGGTGGGCCCGAGCTGCCCGCGGCCTGGCCGCGGTCACCGTCGTACGGCGCGTTCATGGTTACCCCACCTCATCGTCCCGGGCCCACCGGCCACGACATCCTCAACGGTCCACTCTCTCACCCGTGCCGGACGGGTCGGTGCTTTCCGGTGCGGTGTCCGGTGTCGGGTCACTCGGCTGCTCAGGCTCGTCTGCCCGGGCGTCGGTGCCGGACTCCTCCCTGAGACGGTCTTCGGGGCCCTCGGGGTTCTTCGGTCCGCCGGCGGGCTCGTCCGCTTCGTCGGGACCGCCCTCCTCGCCCTCCTCGGCCTCACGGGCGGCTGCCCGCTTGCGCTGCGTGTACATGCGGAAGCCGGCGAGGACGAGCAGCAGGAAGCCGCCGCCGATGACCAGCATCACGGTGGCCGTGAACTCGGTGACCTTGACGTCGAAGGTGACGGCGTTGCCGTATTCCTGGCCGTCTTCCGTGTACAGCTGGGCGACCACCGTGGCCTGGCCGTTGGCCTTGGCCGTCGTGGTGAACTTCACCGTCTGGCTGTGCCCGCCGGAGACCGTGACAGCTTGCTCCTGGTAGGCATGGCCGCCGATCTGGAGGCGGGTGGGGCTCGTCGAGGTGAGGCGCAGCGTCAGGTGCTGGACACCCTGCACCAGGTTGTTCTGGACGGTCACGGGGATGGTGGCGCTGCGTCCGGAGAGTTTGGTGTCGGACTTGTCGATCAGCTTGACCTGGCTGGTCAGATCGGTGAGGTGGTTGTCCACGTCGTCGCGGAAGCTTGCCGCGGTGGTGGCGCGGCCGCGCCATGACGTGGACATCCCGCGGTTCATGGCGCGCCCGAAGGGGGTCACCACGCGGGACTCGTCGCTGAGGATCACCTTGAAGTTGTCGAGTTCGTCCTGTGTGGTCGCGATCTCCTCGAAGGCCGAGCGCGGCAGTTCCTGCTTGCGCAGCGACGAGGGATACGCGGTCGTCGACGGCACCTTCGTCGTGGCACCCGGGTCCGGTTTGGCCTTGGCGGCCGCCGTGAGCTTCTGGGCCTCGGACCAGTTGCCGCCCTGGAGGGCGGCCAGCGCATCGGCCATGGCCTGGGCCTGGTGCGTCGTCGGGATGCGCTGCGGAGCGACGACGATGCTGCGCTGCTTGTTGGTCTGGAGGTCGAGCGACAGGGTCTGGGCAAGGAACTGCTGCACGGCGAGAGTGCCGTCGGACGCCGTCGTGAGGTCGCCCTGGAATGCCTCCGACAGGCGGGCGTCCGCGACCACCGCCGTGGTGCCTCCGCCGATGGGGCGGGCTGCGGAGGGGGTGTAGGAGAGGCCGCCGGTCTCCTGGAGGCTGTCGCTGCGCGCGATGACCTGGTCGGCGCCGGCGGAGGTGGCGACCTTCACGATCGACGGATCGACGGCGCCCTCCACGGGCCAGGCGAAGTCTGTGCTCGGCTTCACGTGGAGGATCGGCTCCACCGTGTTGGCGACGACGTCAGTGGCTTCCTTGAGGTGGCTCAGCGAACCGGTCACGCTCGTGCCGTTGTGGGCGAGGGAGGCCAGATCCGGGTCGGCGAAGGGCAGCGCGACGACCTCCTTGTCGGCCACCGCCTTCTGCAACTCGGCGAGCCACCGCTTGGCGACCGCCTGGTGCGTGCCCGCAGTAGTGGTGTTGTTGGCGGCACGGACCCGATAGGTACGGGTCATCGCATCGACCGAGGCCAGCAGGTCCGGGTCGATCACCCACGTGACGTCGAGGCTCTCTCCCAGGGACAGCATCTCGTCCAGGCGGCCGCCCGGGGAGATCTCCTTGGCGAGATCGTCATTGAGGAAGACCGGTGTCTGCTGCTCGTTCGAGCCCGTCTCCGCCGTCATGTGGACGGTGGAGACCAGCGGCCACAGAAATGTCGTCTTCGTCTTGGTGTCGGCCTCGTCGGGCTGCCAGGGCAGGTAGGTCCGCTGGATGCCGAGGACCTGGTTCCACGGCTGCGCGGAGGTCTGGCCGGACAGCGAGACGGCGAACTGGTAGACCCCGTCGTCGCCGAGGTCCAGCTTGTCGACCGGCACGGAGATACTGAAGTGCTCGGCGACCCCCGGAGTGAGCTTGGAGAACTTCTCGACGTACTTGCCGCCGATCTCCGAACCGGTCGTCCCCTGGACGCTGCCGCTGTCCTTGGCGATGTCATCGATGGCAGAGCGTGTGTTCAGCTGGGGGCCGACGCTCAGTCCCACGTGGGCGCCGGTGACCGCCTGCTTGCCGTTGTTGGTCACGGTGCCCGACACGGTCAGCGTGTCCCCGTCCGTGGGGACACTGGGGCTGAGTGAGTCGAGGGCTACGGCCACCGAGCCCGAGCCTGTGGCGTCCTGCAAGGGGGTCTGACCAGCCGCGTTCGCGGAAGCGGCGGACGGCAGCTGGAGGAGGCCGGCCAGTAGAGGCGCCCCCGCGAGCAGTGCTGCGGTGCGCCGGAGCCACCGGCGGGCAGGTGAGGGATTCGTCCCCTGGAAGTCTGCCGCCTCGGCCACGCGCTCGCCCGTCCCTCGTCGTCGTCAGTGGTCGTCGGAATGTGCGTCCACGCATGGTAACGATGCGCGCCGAGGGGAAGTGCCGCGGACTGCCGCACAAGATCGGGGGCAGGGCCGACCTGTCCTTTATCTGCGCGTATAAAGAGAAGCGCGAGGTGTACGCCTCAACAGGGGTGCTTGTACCTCTATCTCCGCAGGTGTCCGCGGAGGCGTAATGGAGGCGCTTGCGGTCGCCTGGGCCACGTACCCTCTTCTGTTGTGCCGAATGCCAACGAAGCCAACCCCAGTGCCCTGAGCCAGGAGCCGCATCGCGTGCCGAGTGAACCGCTGCGGGTGGATCCTGTTGCTGACGACCTCGCCCGCCGTTTTCAGGATGCCGGGTTCTCACTCGCCCTGGTCGGCGGATCGGTCCGGGACGCGCTGCTCGGGCGGCTCGGCAACGACCTCGACTTCACGACCGACGCCCGCCCCGAGGACGTTCTCAAGATCGTCCGTCCGTGGGCGGATGCCGTGTGGGAGGTGGGCATCGCCTTCGGGACGGTCGGAGCTCAGAAGAATGGCTTCCAGATTGAGGTGACGACCTACAGGTCGGAAGCCTACGACCGGACCTCGCGCAAGCCCGAGGTGTCGTACGGCGACTCCATCGACGAAGACCTCGTACGGCGCGACTTCACCGTCAACGCGATGGCCCAGGCGCTTCCGGAGAAGAAGTTCATCGACCCGCATGGCGGGCGGAGCGATCTTGCTGCGCGAATCCTGCGGACTCCGGGCACTCCTGAGGCGTCCTTCTCCGACGATCCGCTGCGGATGATGCGGGCCGCGCGCTTCGCCGCGCAGCTCGACTTCGAGGTGGCTCCTGAGGTCGTGACGGCCATGCAGGAGATGGCCGGCCGCATCGAGATCGTCTCGGCCGAGCGCGTACGGGACGAGCTGAACAAACTGATCCTGTCCGCGAACCCGCGCAAGGGTCTGACGCTGTTGGTCGACACCGGTCTCGCGGACCATGTGTTGCCCGAGCTCCCGGCCCTGCGGCTGGAGCGCGACGAGCACCATCGGCACAAGGACGTCTACGAGCACACGCTGATCGTCCTGGAACAGGCGATCGCGCTGGAGGAGAACGGCCCGGACCTGACTCTTCGCCTGGCCGCGCTGCTGCACGATGTCGGCAAGCCGCGCACCCGCCGCTTCGAGCAGGACGGTCGGGTCTCGTTCCACCACCACGAGGTGGTCGGCGCGAAAATGACCAAGAAGCGCATGACGGCGCTCAAGTACTCCAACGAACTGGTGAAGGATGTCTCACGCCTCGTCGAACTCCACCTGCGCTTCCATGGCTACGGCACTGGGGAGTGGACGGACTCGGCGGTGCGCCGCTACGTCCGTGACGCCGGCCCGCTTCTCGACCGCCTCCACAAGCTGACCCGCTCGGACTGCACGACGCGGAACAAGCGCAGGGCGGCAGCGCTGTCGCGGGGGTACGACGGGCTGGAGGAGCGCATCGCTCAACTCCAGGAGCAGGAGGAGCTGGACGCGATCCGGCCCGACCTCGACGGCAACCAGATCATGGAGATCCTCGGCGTCGGCCCCGGCCCGGCCATCGGTCAGGCGTACAAGTTCCTGCTGGAGCTGCGGCTGGAGAACGGGCCGATGGAGCATGACGCGGCGGTGGCGGCACTCAAGGAATGGTGGACCGAGCAGAGCTGAGGCCGTGAAACGGGTCATGTTTCACGTGAAACATGACCGGGACGCGCGGTGGGGCGGTGTTTCACGTGAAACACCGCCCCACCGCGCGTCCCGGCCTATTTCTTGTAGTCCTTCAGGCAGAGCAGGAAGTCGTTGCTGTCACTGCTCTCGGTGTACGAGTACTGGAAGTCCTTCGCGGCCGCCACGCACTTGGTGTCGGCCTCGGTCTCCGAGTAGTTGCCACTGATCTTGGCCAGCACGATGTACTGGGCCTGCGACGAGTCGCACTTCACGACCTCGAGGTCCGGGTGGCTGTCGTCGCTGCTGCCGCGGTGCATGCAGTCGCCGACCGTCGCTGTGTCGGCGTCGTTCCGGCTCGCTATGTATCCGCCGATGGCGAGGCAGGCCACCACGGCGACAATGACGATGTTCTTGATCCTTTGGGGCCGAGCTTGCGACTGGGCTGCGGCGGAACCGCGGCGTACGGCGGGGGAAACCCGGGCTGACCTGGCTGCTGCGGGTACCCGGCCTGGGGCGGATACGGCGCCGGGCCCTGGGGCGGATACGGCGCCGGGCCCTGGGGCGGATACGGCGCCGGGCCCTGGGGCGGGTATGGCGTCTGGCCCTGGGGCTGACCGTAGGGCTGCTGGCCCTGTGCGTACGGGTTCTGGCCCTGGGGCGGCGGAAAAGTCACTTGGGAGTCCCCCTGGAAGCAAGCATGAGTGTGTGGCGCGTATAAGGCGTGAGTAAGACGGACGTAAGTTATCGGGACTCACTGACATCTCTGCAACTCGGAGGGGGTCTGTGCCATTGATGTGACACTTACTGGCGATCAAAGCGGCCCATAGCCCCAGCAACTGCCCCGTAGACAACAGCGACCGTGACCACCAGCGGTATGGAACGGCCATCCGGCGGCAGCATCAGCGCGGCCACCGCCGCGGCTCCGACGAAGGCAACGTTGAAGAGCACGTCGTAGACGGAGAAGATCCGGCCCCGGAAGCCGTCGTCGACGGAGGACTGCACGATCGTGTCCGTGGCGATCTTCGCGCCCTGGGTCGTCAGACCGAGGAAGAACGTCGCGATCAGCATCGGAGCCACGGTGAACGGAAGGCCGAGGGAGGGTTCCAGGACGGCAGCCGCCGCGGCGCACACGGCGATCCAGCGGCCCGGCCCGAGGCCTCCCGCAGCCCAGGGAGTCACCGCGGCCGCCGCGAAGAAGCCGGCCGCGGAGGTCCCCAGTGCCAACCCCAGCAGGCGCAGTCCGCCGTCCGCGGTCGAGGAGAAGGTATACCGGCACAGCATCAACAGCATGACCAGCAGCGCGCCGTAGCAGAACCGCATGAGGGTCATGGTTCCGAGTGCCCAGGCTGCCTCACGGCGCTGCGGTGCCGCGAGGTGCCGTAGAGCCGCCGTCAGGTCGCGGGCCGTGCCGGTGAGTGCCGTGGTCAGCCTCGGCTGTACCAACTCGGCTTCCGGCCCCAGCAGTTCCGGTGCCAGGCGCAGTGATGCGAGCGCCGCGCACAGGTACAGGGCGGCGCCCAGCAGCACCACAGCGGCATCGGAGTCCGCCACCACCAGCCGTACGACGAAGGCGAGACCGCCGCCCGCGGTCGCGGCGAGCGTCCCGGCGGTCGGGGAAAGGGAGTTGGCCATCACCAGGCGCTCGGCGTCGACGACACGCGGCAGTGTGGCGGACAGCCCCGCGAGCACGAAGCGGTTGACGGCGGTGACGCAGAGCGCGGACACGTAGAAGAGCCAGTCCGGGACGTGACCGAGGATCAGGGCGGCCGTCGCCGACGCCAGCACGGCGCGCAGCAGATTGCCGTAGAGAAATACCTGGCGGCGGCGCCAGCGGTCCAGGAGGACGCCGGCGAAGGGGCCCACCAGAGAGTACGGAAGCAGCAGGACCGCCATCGCGGAGGCGATCGCGGTGGCCGAGGTCTGTTTCTCCGGCGAGAAGACGACGTAGGCGGCGAGTGCGACCTGGTAGACGCCGTCGGCGCCCTGGGACAGCAGGCGTACGGCGAGCAGACGCCGGAAGTTCCCGAAGCGCAGGAGGGTGCGCAGGTCACGGACGACGGCCATGGGGCACAGCCTCACATACGGGGAGGGTCCCCGGGTCGGGTGACCCGGGGACCCTCAACGCCCTGGCAGGAGCAGTTTGTGTCGGCGACTAGCGCTCGACTTCACCCTTGATGAACTTCTCGACGTTCTCGCGGGCCTCGTCGTCGAAGTACTGGACCGGCGGGGACTTCATGAAGTAGGAGGACGCCGACAGGATCGGGCCGCCGATGCCACGGTCCTTGGCGATCTTCGCGGCGCGCAGGGCGTCGATGATGACACCCGCGGAGTTCGGGGAGTCCCAGACCTCGAGCTTGTACTCCAGGTTCAGCGGGACGTCACCGAAGGCACGGCCCTCGAGGCGGACGTACGCCCACTTGCGGTCGTCGAGCCAGGCGACGTAGTCGGACGGGCCGATGTGGACGTTCTTCTCGCCGAGGTCCCGGTCGGGGATCTGCGAGGTGACGGCCTGCGTCTTGGAGATCTTCTTGGACTCCAGGCGGTCACGCTCGAGCATGTTCTTGAAGTCCATGTTGCCGCCGACGTTCAGCTGCATCGTGCGGTCCAGGACGACGCCCCGGTCCTCGAACAGCTTCGCCATGACGCGGTGCGTGATGGTGGCGCCGACCTGGGATTTGATGTCGTCGCCGACGATCGGGACGCCGGCCTCGGTGAACTTGTCCGCCCATTGCTTGGTGCCGGCGATGAAGACGGGGAGGGCGTTGACGAAGGCGACCTTGGCGTCGATGGCGCACTGGGCGTAGAACTTCGCCGCGTCCTCGGAGCCGACGGGCAGGTAGCAGACGAGGACGTCGACTTGCTTGTCCTTGAGGACCTGGACGACGTCGACCGGCTCGGCGTCGGACTCCTCGATGGTCTCGCGGTAGTACTTGCCGAGGCCGTCGAGGGTGTGGCCGCGCTGGACGGTCACGCCAGTGTTCGGCACGTCGCAGATCTTGATGGTGTTGTTCTCGGAGGCGCCGATGGCGTCCGCGAGATCGAGGCCGACCTTCTTCGCGTCGACGTCGAAGGCGGCGACGAACTCGACGTCACGGACGTGGTAGTCGCCGAACTGGACGTGCATCAGGCCGGGGACCTTGGACGCCGGGTCGGCGTCCTTGTAGTACTCCACTCCCTGAACCAGCGACGCGGCGCAGTTGCCCACACCGACGATGGCTACGCGAACCGAACCCATTCCGGTTGCTCCCTGTGTGTACGAGTGAGGCCCTGACTGGGCTCTCACGTGGCGGTGTCGCCGGGCGTATCCGTCCCGGGGGTGTCCCCGGGACGGGGCAGGACGCCCGGCGATCCAGTGGTGTTGTTCTGCTGAGCGGACCCCCCGGAGGCGGGACCCTTCAGGTCCCGGCCGGCCCGCTCGCTCTCGATGAGCTCGTTCAGCCAGCGCACTTCGCGCTCCACGGACTCCATCCCGTGGCGCTGGAGCTCAAGCGTGTAGTCGTCGAGGCGCTCTCTGGTGCGTGCCAAGGAGAGGCGCATCTTCTCCAGACGCTCCTCCAGCCGGCTGCGGCGTCCCTCCAGCACGCGCATGCGTACGTCGCGTGACGTCTGCCCGAAGAAGGCGAAACGGGCGGCGAAGTGCTCGTCCTCGTACGCGTCCGGGCCCGTTTGCGAGAGCAGCTCCTCGAAGTGCTCCTTACCTTCCGCCGTCAACCGGTAGACGATCTTGGCGCGACGCCCTGCGAGTGGTGCCGCGAGGGCGTCCTCAGGGGTGTGTCCCGGTTCTTCGATCAACCAGCCGTTGGCGACCAGCGTCTTGAGGCAGGGGTAGAGGGTGCCGTAGCTGAACGCACGGAACACACCCAGTGACGTATTGAGTCGTTTGCGCAGCTCATAGCCGTGCATCGGGGACTCGCGGAGCAGACCGAGTACGGCGAACTCGAGGATCCCTGAACGCCGGCTCATCCGCTCGCCTCCTCGCCGTTATCTCGCACCGATGTATCGACTCGATACATCACGACGATAGAACGGCCTTCCGGACGGGACAAGTGGGGAGACGGTGAACGGGATCACATCACTTATTCATCCGAGGCAAGTTGCCTGATTTGGGGTGAAGTCTGGGGCTCAGTGGGTTTTGGCGGTGCGTAGTCTGTGCGGCATGCAAACCACCGGGAGCCGAGTGACACCAGGGGGTGTCATGGCTCCCGGCGCAGTACGGGTGAATGCGGGATCGACCACATCCGTACTTCGGGGGGACCGGAAACCAGCCGCCGTTTCCAGGCGCGCAAAGGTGCGCCTGCCCGAGGAGTAGTCGTTCGATGAGCGAGCACCGTCGCAAACCGCCGCAGCCGCAGGGAGGCGGACGTGCCGCGGCCCGACGCGGCCAGTCCGGCTCGTCCTCCGGCCGCCGCGCGGCACCGCGAGGCGCAACCGGGTCCCCGGCCGATTACGGACTGGGCCAGGGGTCGGCTGACGAGGAGCGGTCGTACGGCGGCCGCGCCGACGCCCGCCGCGCGGCACAGAGAACTGGAGGCGGCCGCCGTAGAGCGGCCGAGCCCGGCCGCGGAGGTCGACGCGGCGCGCCCGGCGGCCCCAGCGGGCCCGGGCGGGGCAGAGGGCGAGCACCCGTTCCCGGCAGAAAGCGTCTGATCGACTATCCGCGGGCGGGCAAGTACGGCGTGGGGCGCTGGGTGCCGTCGTGGAAGCTGGTGACAGGCCTGTTCATCGGCTTCATCGGAAGCCTGGTGGCCGTGGCGGGCATCGGGTACGCGATGGTGAGCATCCCGAATGTCGCCGACGCCGCGACGGCGCAGAACAACGTCTTCTACTGGTCCGACAAGAGCGAGATGGTCGCGACGGGTGGTGAGACGAACCGCCAGATCGTCAACCTCTCCCAGATTCCCAAGGCGATGCAGTACGCCGTCGTCTCGCAGGAGAACAAGACCTTCTACACCGACAGCGGCATCGACCCGAAGGGCATCGCCCGCGCCGTGTTCAACATGGCCCGGGGCGGTGCGACGCAGGGTGGCTCCACCATCACCCAGCAGTACGTGAAGAACGCGCGGCTCGACGACCAGTCGCAGACGATCACGCGTAAGTTCAAGGAGATCTTCATCTCCATAAAGGTGGGTGCCACGGTCTCGAAGGACGAGATCATGAAGGGCTACCTGAACTCCGCGTACTACGGGCGCAACGCGTACGGCATCCAGGCGGCTGCCCGCGCGTACTTCAACAAGGACTCCGTCGACCTGAACCCGGGTGAGTGTGCGTTCCTGGCGGCGATGCTCAAGGGCGCCACGTACTACGACCCCGCGGGATCCACCTCCATTGACCCGGCGGCCACCCAGGAGGCCAACAGCAAGCGTGCGCTGCGCCAGATGCAGAACACCCTCGACAAGATGGTCGAGTACCACCACCTGGACGCGGCGACCCGGGCCAAGTACACCAGGCTCCCCGACGTGAAGAACCCGCGGTCGAACACTGCGCTCGGCGGCCAGGTCGGCTACCTGGTCGACCTCGCCAAGGCCTACTTGATCAACAACACCAACATCACCGCCAACGACCTGCAGCGGGGTGGCTACTCGATCTACACGACCTTCGACAAGAAGAAGGTCAAGGCGCTCGAGGCCTCGGTCAAGAACGTCCAGAAGGCCAACATCAAACCCAAGGAACGCCCGAAGACGGACACACACGTCCAGTTCGGTGGCGCTTCCGTGGACCCGACGACCGGCGCCATCAAGGCCATCTACGGCGGTGAGGACGCTACCAAGCACTTCACCAACAACGCCGACGTCACCGGCGCCCAGGTCGGTTCGACCTTCAAGCCGTTCGTGCTCGCCGCGGCGATGAAGTGGGGTGTCAAGAACCCGAGCCTGGGCCCGGAGCAGGCACAGGACGAACGCACCCAGGTCTCCCCGAAGAGCCTGTACAGCGGCCAGAACAAGCTCAAGATCGAGGAGTACGACAAGACGGTCTGGAAGAACGACAAGGGCGAGGAGTGGCTGCAGACGAACGACGGCAATGAGTCGTACGGCAGTCCGCCCAAGTACCAGATCGACTTGCGTGAGGCGATGCGGGAGTCGGTGAACTCCGCCTATGTGCAGCTGGGCATGGACGTCGGGCTGGACAAGGTGAAGGAGGCGGCCATGGACGCCGGCCTCAAGGAGAACAGTCTGGCCGGTACCAGCTTCCCGTCCTTCTCCATCGGCATCTCCGACCCGAGCGCGATCCGCATGGCGGGTGCGTACGCCACCTTCGCGGCCAGCGGTGAACAGCGTGAGCCGTTCTCCGTCACGAGGGTCACGAGCAAGGACGGCACGGTCTTCTCGCACAAGGATCAGCCGAACGAAGCGTTCACCGCGAAGGTCGCCGACAACGTCACCGACGTGCTGAAGACCGTGGTCGACAAGGGAACGGGTACAGCCGCCCAGCTGACCGGTCGCCAGGTGGCCGGCAAGACGGGTACCACCGATGGCAACAAGTCCGCCTGGTTCGTGGGCTACACCCCGCAGCTGTCCACGTCGATCACGATGTTCCGTTACAACGACGACGAGTCGGAGAAGAACCGCACCTTCCTGGAGATGTATGGAACGGGCGGTCAGAAGAAGATCCACGGTGCCTCGTTCCCGGCCGAGATCTGGCACGACTACATGGCCGAGGCGTTGAAGAACGATCCGCCGAAGGACTTCCCCACGCCGGAGCCGATTGGCACGATCGTCAACGACGTGCCCAGCCCGACGGCCGTTCCGACGCCCAGCCAGAGCCTTACGAGTCCGACACCGAGTCCGACACCCAGTGAGACCTTGACGAGCCCGTCGCCCTCGGCGAGCGAGTCCTGCAGGTTCGGCTGGCAGTGCACGGACACCGGCGGCACGGGTACCGGCGGCGCGGACGGGGGCGTGACCTCATCACCGACGGCGACGGACACATCCGGGACGGGCAACAACAGAGGCAACGGCAACGGCGGGCTCTTCGGGGGCGCGGGGTGAGCCGTTGACCGAGAGGTCGTCGTAAGGGCGTGATACGCGCGGATGACGGGCCGGCGTTCCTCGATGGAGGACACCGGCCCGTTTCCGTGTCTCCTCGAGGCCACCGGTGTGGTGAGTGCGGCCCTGGCCCTGCCGGCCACGGTCGGCCTGACCGGCACGGCCAGCGCGAAGGTTCGGCCATCGGGAACTCGGTCGAGATCGGCGCCTGGATCGGTACGCCGGACGGCAGCGGCTGGGCCGACGCGGGCAAGTACGCCTCCTATCGCGCCCGATCAAGGTCACCGCGAGCTTTGTGAAACTGGGAAGGGCAGTACAGGGACAGCAGCTATTCCAGCCAGCCCTGTTGAGACAAGGCCGTACGAGAAGTGCGCGAGAGGCCGCTCCGGGTACCGGGGCGGGCTTTGCCGTGCCCCAGCTTGGAGGAGGCGAGGATGAACGACAGCCTGAGGTGGCTCGGGGAGCACTGTTACAAGCCCCCGGAAAGGTGCCGAGTATGCGGGGCGGCGTATCACGCACCGCGGTGCGGGGGCTCCCCGTAGGGGAACTCCTCCAGCGCCTGTGGGCACGCGGGGAAGAGACGGCGGCTCCAACATCGCGGTGCAGCCATGCTGGCTCGCGTGCGCCCCGGCGGCGACGGTGCCGTGCGGTTCACCGAGTTCGGGGAAAGCCCCCCAGCGGCCGGAAAGCGGATGCGACCGGGATAGTGGCGGCCCTGGATGCGGCACTGCGCGCCGGCCGGCGCGGCGAATCCCGGACCGGTCGAGTGTAGGGCGCCGCTCGGCTCCCGCCTCCGGTGTTTCACGTGAAACGTCGGCCATCGCGCCCACCGGGTAGGGCGGTCCTGGGCGTACTCCCAGGCATGTACGGCAGGATGTGCCCCATGCCCAGCGCAGAATCGACGCAAGCGAACGTGCACGAGCAACACACGGTGCGTCCGACCACGGAGGATGCGGTCGCCCGGTCCGGCAGCGAGCTGATCGGCGGCCCCCTCGGGCGGCGCGCCCTGCTCGGGACGTCATGGTGGACTCCCGTGCGGGTCGTCGCGCTCGTGGCGATCGGCATGTTCGCCCTCGGGATGGTGCAGAAGGCGCCCTGCTACAACAGCGGCTGGTTCTTCGGTGCCAGCTCGCAGTACACGAAGGCGTGCTACTCGGACATTCCGCATCTCTATCAGGGGCGTGGTTTCGCCGACGGGCTTGTGCCGTACTTCGACAAGCTGTCCGGCGACATGCCGTACCTCGAGTACCCGGTGCTGACCGGCGTGTTCATGGAGGTCGCCTCCTGGCTCACGCCGGGCAGCGGCAGCATCCAGGACCAGGAGCAGTGGTACTGGATGGTCAACGCCGGGATGCTGATGGTGTGCGCGGCCGTCATCGCGGTCTGCGTGGCCCGTACGCACGCCCGGCGTCCCTGGGACGGGCTGCTGGTCGCTCTGGCGCCGGCTTTCGCGCTGACCGCCACCATCAACTGGGACCTGCTCGCGGTCGCTCTGACGGCCGCGGCGATGCTGATGTGGTCCCGGGGCCGCTCAGTGGCGTTCGGGGTCCTCCTGGGGCTGGCCACGGCCGCCAAGCTCTATCCCGTCTTCCTGCTGGGCCCGCTGTTCCTGCTGTGCTGGCGTGCGGGCAAGTGGCGGGACTTCGGCAAGGCCCTGGCCGGAACAGTCGTCGCCTGGCTCGCGGTGAACCTGCCGGTGATGTTCTTCGCCTGGGACGGCTGGTCGCAGTTCTACAAGTTCAGCCATGACCGGGGTGTGGACTTCGGATCGTTCTGGTTGATCATGGCCCAGAACTCGACCGACCCGCTCAGCACCGACACCGTCAACAATCTGGCCACGGCGCTGGTGGTGCTGTGTTTTGTGGGCCTCGGTGTGCTCACCATGACCGCCCCGCGCCGCCCGCGCTTCGCTCAGCTCGCTTTCCTGATCGTCGCGGCGTTCATCCTCACCAACAAGGTCTACTCCCCGCAGTACGTCCTCTGGCTGGTTCCGCTCGCTGTGCTGGCCCGCCCGAAGTGGCGGGACTTCCTGATCTGGCAGGCGTGCGAGGTCGCGTACTTCCTGGGTATCTGGCTGTATCTCGCGTACACAACAAGCGGGGACGCTCATAAGGGGCTGCCGCAGGACGGCTACCACTGGGCCATCGGCGTGCACCTGCTGGGAACGCTCTACCTGTGCGCCGTCATCGTGCGCGACATCCTCATGCCGGAGCGGGACCCGGTGCGCCGGGCCGGTGACGACGATCCTTCAGGGGGTGTGCTGGACGGCGCGGAGGACGTCTTCGCCCTTGGCGTTGCCGCTCATCCGCCGCGCCACGCGGCTCAATTCGACGGGCCTCAGGTGGAGTGGGGCAGCAGTGGAACGGCATCTTCCACCGATAGTTCGCTCTGAGCGAACAGACTGTCGACGACGGTGTCGACCCCCGTCGCCGGCCCCACACGGACTTGCGCGAAAGGCCGTACACGGCGTGCCGTGTACGGCCTTTCGGTTGGCTGATGCCTCGCTCAGCGGTCGACGATGCGGTCGAACTGCGTAGTGGTGTGCCGCAGATGGGCCACCAGTTCCTCGCCGACCTTCGGCTCCGGTGCGTCCGACGGCACGAACAGGATGGAGACCTGCATGTGCGGCGGCTCCGCGAACCAGCGCTGTTTACCGCCCCAGACGAACGGAGAAAGGTTCCGGTTCACCGTGGCGAGGCCGGCTCGGGCGACGCCCTTGGCACGCGGCATGACGCCGTGCAGCGCCTTCGGGGCCTCCAGGCCCACCCCGTGCGACGTGCCGCCCGCCACGACCACCAGGAAGCCGTCGGAAGCCGCCTTCTGCTGGCGGTAGCCGAAGCGGTCCCCCTTGGCGACCCGCGTGACGTCCAAGACCGCGCCGCGGTACTCGGTGGCCTCGTGGTCCCCCAGCCACAGCCGTGTGCCGATGCGGGCCCGGAAGCGCGTCTGCGGGAACTGCTGCTGCAGCCGGTGGAGTTCGTCGGCCTTGAGATGGCTGACAAACATCGTGTGCAGGGGCAGGCGGGCCGCACGCAGGTGGTCCATCCAGCCGATGACCTCCTCGACGGCGTCGGAGCCGTCCGTGCGGTCCAGCGGCAGGTGGATGGCGAAGCCCTCGAGGCGGACGTTCTCAATGGCGGCGTGCAGCTGCGGCAGGTCCTGGGCACTGATGCCGTGCCGCTTCATCGAGGACATCACCTCAATGACCACACGGGCCCCTACGAGGCCGTACACGCCGTCCACCGACGACACTGAGCGGATGACGCGGTCGGGCAGCGGGACGGGCTCCTCGCCGCGCCGGTACGGCGTCAGCACCAGCAGGTCACCGCCGAAGAAGTCCTTGATCCGCGCAGCCTCGTACGTAGTGCCGACGGCGAGGATGTCCGAGCCCAGCCGTGTGGCCTCCTCCGCCAGCCGCTCGTGCCCGAAGCCGTAGCCGTTGCCCTTGCAGACCGGGACGAGTCCCGGGAACTGCTCCTGCACGTGCTTGTGGTGCGCCCGCCAGCGCGCGGTGTCGACGTAGAGCGTGAGCGCCATGGCCGGACCTGGAACCTTTCTCGTGGCTGCGGTGTATCAGAGATATGGAAGCGAACGAAGCAGTCGGACTTGTCGGAGTAAACGGCCGCTGCCGCTGGGGCTCAGCGGCGCGACATGTAGATGTCGAGCGCCTTGTGGAGCAGCTTGTTGAGCGGGAAGTCCCACTCACCGAGGTACTCGGCTGCCTGGCCGCCGGTGCCCACCTTGAACTGGATCAGGCCGAAGAGGTGGTCGGTCTCGTCCAGCGAGTCGGAGATGCCGCGCAGGTCATAGACGGTCGCGCCGAGAGCGTATGCGTCGCGCAGCATCCGCCACTGCATCGCGTTCGAGGGCCGGACCTCACGGCCGATGTTGTCGGAGGCACCGTAGGAGTACCAGACGTGCCCGCCGACGATCAGCATCGTCGCCGCCGACAGATTCACGCCGTTGTGCCGGGCGAAGTACAGCCGCATGCGGTTGGGGTCCTCGGTGTTGAGGGCCGTCCACATGCGCTGGAAGTACGACAGCGGGCGAGGCCGGAAGTGGTCGCGCACGGCCGTGATCTCGTACAGCCGCTGCCATTCCTCGAGGTCCTGGTAGCCGCCCTGGACGACCTCGACGCCGGCCTTCTCGGCCTTCTTGATGTTGCGGCGCCACAGCTGGTTGAAGTTCTGGTGGACCTCTTCCAGGGAGCGGTTGGCCAGTGGCACCTGGAAGACATAGCGGGGCTGTACGTCGCCGAAGCCGGCCCCGCCGTCCTCGCCCTGCTGCCAGCCCATACGGCGCAGCTTGTCGGCGACCTCGAAGGCGCGCGGCTCGATGAAGTCGGCCTCGATGTCGCGCAGCCGCTTCACGTCCGGGCTCTGGATGCCCTGCTTGATGGAGCCGGCCTCCCAACGCCGGATGATCACCGGGGGGCCCATCTTCACAGAGAAGGCACCCTGCTGCTTGAGGTGCGCGAGCATCGGTTCCAGCCACTCGGTCAGATTCGGCGCGAACCAGTTGATGACCGGGCCTTCGGGCAGATAGGCCAAGTAGCGCTTGATCTTGGGCAGTTGGCGGTAGAGGACGAGGCCCGCACCGACCATCTCGCCGGTCCGCTCGTCGAACCAGCCGAGGCTCTCGGAGCGCCACTCCGCCTTGACATCGGCCCAGGCCGGAACCTGCATGTGGCTCGCCGAGGGCAGGCTCTGGATGTACGCCAGATGTTGCTCGCGGCTGATCGTCCTCAGGGTCAGGCTCATTCGGGGCGCTCCTCGGGCTGGTGTGTCCCCATGGGTACAGGGGCTCCGGCTCTCGCGCCGAAGCCTACTGCGCCTTGCGAGCGCCCCGACTGGGCGTACGGAACCTGCACCCCGGCTTGTTGGCCGCCGAGGCGTTCAGTGGTGCTTTGTCCGGTGTTCGAGAGTCGGTGTCCCTGGCGTCAGCCGATGACCCCGCCGAAGAGGCCGCCGTGCGCCATGCCGAGGAAGAAGCCGACCGCCGAGGCACCGAGACCCAGGATGAGTCCGAAGCGCTCGCGGGTCGTCTCCGAGATCCACTGGCCGTACGCACCGGTGAGGATTCCCACCAGGCCGGCCCAGGAGCTGAGCAGGTGCAGGTGGTGGAAGAAGCCGGTCACGAACGCCGTCACGCCAACAACCAGGGTCACCGCGAGCAGGGTGTCCTGGATGGGGTGGGGTTTTCCGTCCGTGGCGAAAAGGCCTCCGACGGTGTTGGGTCGCAATGCTTGTGCCATAGGGCACCTCCTGCGGAAGACGGCGCATCGTAGCGCCATACACACCCGATGTGTACAGATTGACGGTCCCCGCGGCCGGATTTCAACCGGAAGCGGGTATGCAGGTAGTCTGTACCGTCTGCACCGGTGTCTGCCCAGGCAGAGCCAGGGAACCGTCCAGTCAGGCCGGGGATGTCGCTCGCCGAACCCCGATTGTCAGTGGCGGCCGATACCGTTGCGTACGCATCACAACCCTCCTGCCACGGAACGACCGTGGCCGCTGAGTCCAAAGGAGGTGGGTTCCACATGCGTCACTACGAGGTGATGGTCATCCTCGACCCCGATCTGGAGGAGCGCGCTGTCGCCCCCCTGATCGAGAACTTCCTCTCCGTCGTCCGTGAGGGCAACGGCAAGGTCGAGAAGGTCGACACCTGGGGCCGTCGTCGTCTCTCGTACGAGATCAAGAAGAAGCCTGAGGGCATCTACTCGGTCATCGACCTGCAGGCCGAGCCTGCGGTCGTCAAGGAGCTCGACCGCCAGATGAACCTGAACGAGTCGGTCCTCCGGACCAAGGTCCTCCGTCCCGAGACCCACTGAGCTTTCCCGCTCAGTTGATCTCGGGATCCGAGTAGCAGCAACCAAGCAGCCAGAGCAAACCCGCCGAGAGGTACCCCCATGGCAGGCGAGACCGTCATCACGGTCGTCGGCAATCTTGTCGATGACCCCGAGCTGCGCTTCACCCCCTCCGGTGCGGCGGTCGCGAAGTTCCGTGTCGCGTCCACCCCCCGCACCTTCGACCGTCAGACGAACGAGTGGAAGGACGGCGAAAGCCTCTTCCTGACCTGCTCGGTCTGGCGTCAGGCGGCGGAGAACGTCGCCGAGTCGCTCCAGCGAGGCATGCGCGTCATCGTGCAGGGCCGGCTGAAGCAGCGGTCCTACGAGGACCGTGAGGGCGTCAAGCGCACGGTCTACGAACTGGACGTCGAGGAAGTCGGCGCCAGCCTGCGCAACGCCACGGCCAAGGTCACCAAGACCGCCGGCCGCGGTGGGCAGGGTCAGGGCGGATACAGCGGCGGTGGCGGCCAGGGTGGCGGCGGCTGGGGTGGAAACTCCGGTGGCGGCCAGCAGGGCGGCGGCGCTCCCGCCGACGACCCGTGGGCGACCGGCGCTCCCGCCGGTGGCAACCAGGGCGGCGGTGGCGGCGGCTGGGGTGGAAACTCCGGCAGCGGTGCTGGCGGCGGCTACTCGGACGAGCCCCCCTTCTAGGCCTTTGGCCGGAGGGCGGGTCGTACCCAAACTTCTTGATCACACAGGAGAAACACCATGGCAAAGCCGCCTGTGCGCAAGCCGAAGAAGAAGGTCTGCGCTTTCTGCAAGGACAAGGTCACGTACGTGGACTACAAGGACACGAACATGCTGCGGAAGTTCATTTCCGACCGCGGCAAGATCCGTGCCCGCCGCGTGACCGGCAACTGCACGCAGCACCAGCGTGATGTCGCCACGGCCGTCAAGAACAGCCGTGAGATGGCGCTGCTGCCCTACACCTCCACTGCGCGATAAGGGAAGGGTGACCGAAACATGAAGATCATCCTCACCCACGAGGTCTCCGGCCTCGGTGCCGCGGGCGACGTCGTCGACGTCAAGGACGGTTACGCTCGCAACTACCTGATCCCGCGGAAGTTCGCTATCCGCTGGACCAAGGGTGGCGAGAAGGACGTCGAGCAGATCCGTCGTGCTCGCAAGATCCACGAGATCCAGACCATCGAGCAGGCTAACCAGGTGAAGGCCCAGCTCGAGGGCGTCAAGGTCCGTCTGGCCGTCCGCTCCGGCGACGCCGGTCGTCTCTTCGGTTCCGTCACCCCGGCCGACATCGCCTCGGCGATCAAGGCATCCGGTGGCCCCGAGGTCGACAAGCGCCGTATCGAGCTGGGCGCGCCGATCAAGACGCTGGGCGCTCACGAGACGTCTGTGCGTCTGCACCCCGAGGTTGCCGCCAAGGTCAACATCGAGGTTGTCGCGGCCTGATCGCCGCGCTTGGCTTGAACAGCTGAGAGAAGGGGCGGCACCCCTATGGGGTGTTGCCCCTTCTTCGTGCTCCGGTTTGGTACGGGAGCACGCATGTTTCACGTGAAACGCCGGTTTCACGTGAAACAGTCACCGGGTGGCGCCCGTGACCAGCCAGCGGCCTGAACGGGTGCGCAGCCAAAGGGTCAGCATGCGTACCCCCATCATCAGCGTCATTGCTGCCCACAGCGCCATGAGGCCGCCGCCGAAGGCTGGGACCAGCAACGCCAACGGGGCGAAGACCGCGAGGGTGACCACCATGGCCCACGCCAGATATGGACCGTCACCGGCTCCCATCAGGACGCCGTCCAGGACAAAGACGACGCCGCAGATCGGCTGGGAGAGCGCCACCACGAGCAGGGCGGGCAGCGCGGTGTCCTTCACCACGTTGTCGCTGGTGAACAGCGGCAGGAACAACGGCCGGGCGGCCACCACCAGCACACCGAGCACAACACCTACTGTGACTCCCCAATGCACCATGCGGCGGCATGCATCGCGAGCCCCCTGGGTGTCCTCGGCTCCGAGATAGCGTCCGATGATGGCCTGACCGGCGATCGCGATGGCGTCAAGGGCAAAGGCGAGCAGGCTCCAGAGGGACAGGATGATCTGGTGTGCAGCGATGTCGGCGTCGCCGAGTCGGGCGGCAACAGCTGTGGCGATCATCAGGATCGCCCGCAGTGAGAGTGTGCGGACCAGGAGGGGAACACCCGCTTGTGCGGAGGCCCGTATCCCCACTGCGTCGGGACGCAGTGAGGCGCCATGTCTGCGGGCTCCGCGGACAACCACGGTGAGGTAAACGGCCGCCATGCCGCACTGCGCGATGACGGTGCCCCAGGCGGAACCGGAGATGCCGAGGTCGGCGCCGTAGACGAGGCCCGCGTTGAGGGCGCCGTTGGCGACGAAGCCGGCGATGGCTACACGGAGTGGTGTCTTGGTGTCCTGCAGGCCGCGCAGGACACCAGTCGCGGCGAGTACGACGAGCATGGCCGGGATGCCGAGGGCAGAGATGCGCAGATAGGCGGTCGCATAGGGGGCCGCACTGTCCGAGGCGCCGAAGAGGGCCACAAGGCCCGGCGCCGTCGGCAGTACGGCGGCGATGACGGCGGCGCCGAGCAGAAGTGCCAGCCAGATGCCGTCCATGCCTTGGCGGATGGCAGCTTGGAGGTCGCCGGCGCCGACGCGTCGAGCGACTGCGGCGGTGGTGGCGTAGGCGAGGAAAACGAAGATGCTGACTGCTGTCGTGAGGAGGGCCGAGGCGACACCGAGGCCGGCGAGCTGTGCCGTACCCAGATGGCCGACGATCGCGCTGTCGGCCATGACGAAGAGGGGCTCGGCGACCAGAGCGCCGAAGGCCGGGATGGCTAGCGCGACGATCTCTCGATCGTGCTGTCGCCGGGTGACCCGGGGGGTCGCGGGAGCCTGTGTCATGAGCACCAATCTAATCGTCCACAGGTAAGAGATGTAAAGCTTTACTGACCCTTACTTCGCGTCTTACTGCGTGGTCTTTCGTGCGCCGTTCGAAGCGATCTTGGCCCGAGTGGGGAAGTTTTTCTTCTACACAGCCGGTGGATGGGAAAACTGCAGGTCAAGGCGGTAGGAGTCGCGGAGGTTGATGCTTGTTCACAGGGCTGTCCACCGTGTCGTGCACAGGTTTTGTGGAGTTCTCCACAGCATCCGGGCCGTCGTCCACATGGCCTGTGGATAACCAGATTGGCTGACGGTGCCCGCGGGCCTACCGTGGTCCGGCGCCCGCTCCGTTCGTCGGCAGGGAAACCAGCCCAAAACCGACGTGCAGTAACCGGAGTTGGGCCTCTCATTTGTCAGTGCCGTGCCGTAGAAAAGAGGGCATGGCTAGGTCCGCTCGGCGGCGGACGGGAGGAGGTGGCTCGGTGAGTATTTCCGAGCCCTTGGATGATCCGTGGGCCGACAGCGGTCCAAGCGATCGTCTGCCTGCTTCCCGTCGACGCGGCGACGGGGGACGGGGCCGCGACGAGCAGCACGACCGTGGAGGGGACAGCGGAGAATGGGATGGCGGAGGTACGTCCTTCGAGCGAGTGCCGCCTCAGGACCTGGATGCAGAGCAGTCCGTCCTCGGCGGCATGCTGCTGTCCAAGGACGCCATCGCCGACGTCGTGGAAATCCTCAAGGGCCATGACTTCTACAAGCCCGCACACGAGACGATCTTCCAGGCGATCCTCGACGTCTACGCCAAGGGCGAGCCGGCCGACCCCATCACGATCGCCGCCGAACTCACCAAGCGCGGCGAGATCAACAAGGTCGGTGGCGCATCGTATCTGCACACCCTCGTGCAGACCGTGCCGACCGCCGCCAACGCCGAGTACTACGCGGAGATCGTCCACGAGCGGGCGGTTCTGCGCCGTCTGGTCGAGGCAGGCACCCGCATCACTCAGATGGGATATGCGGCCGACGACGACGTCGACGAGATTGTCAACCGTGCCCAGGCCGAGATCTACGCGGTCACCGAGCAGCGCACCAGCGAGGACTACCTGCCGCTCGGCGACATCATGGAGGGCGCACTCGACGAGATCGAGGCGATCGGCTCCCGCAGCGGCGAGATGACCGGTGTACCCACGGGCTTCACGGATTTCGACTCGCTCACCAACGGGCTGCACCCGGGCCAGATGATCGTCATCGCTGCCCGTCCCGCGATGGGTAAGTCCACGCTCGCGCTGGACTTCGCCCGGGCTGCCTCGATCAAGCACAACCTGCCCAGCGTCATCTTCTCCCTCGAAATGGGACGCAACGAGATCGCGATGCGTCTGTTGTCGGCCGAGGCCCGGGTTGCCCTGCACCACATGCGCTCCGGCACGATGACCGACGAGGACTGGACGCGACTGGCCCGCCGAATGCCGGATGTTTCGGCCGCGCCGCTGTTCATCGACGACTCTCCGAACCTGTCGATGATGGAGATCCGTGCCAAGTGCCGCCGTCTCAAGCAACGCAATGACATCAGACTGGTCGTCATCGACTACCTCCAGCTGATGCAGTCCGGTGGCTCCAAGCGTGCCGAGAACCGCCAGCAGGAGGTATCGGACATGTCCCGTAACCTCAAGCTCCTCGCCAAGGAGCTGGAGATTCCGGTCATCGCGCTGTCCCAGCTGAACCGTGGCCCCGAGCAGCGCACAGACAAAAAACCGATGGTCTCCGACCTGCGTGAGTCCGGCTCCATCGAGCAGGACGCCGACATGGTCATCCTGCTGCACCGTGAGGACGCCTATGAGAAGGAGTCGCCGCGGGCCGGCGAGGCCGACCTGATCGTGGCCAAGCACCGTAACGGCCCGACGGCGACGATCACGGTCGCCTTCCAGGGTCACTACTCGCGGTTCGTGGACATGGCGCAGACCTGATCTGCCCCGATCTCGGCGTCCCGGGGCAAATGAATTCGACGGCCGCCCGTTCCGCGGGATGGACTGGGGCCATGACGACATCTCAGGAAGAGCCGCTCCCCGGTACGCGTCGGGCGCTGCTGCACCGGATCGCCGAGGCCCAGGCCGAGGGACGTGCGCCGTCGCTGGTCGCGGCGGTCGTGAGGGGCGGGCGGCCCGTATGGCACGGCGCGCGGACCTCGGTGGACGGGCATGGTCCGGACGAGACCGTGCAGTACCGCATCGGTTCGATCACCAAGACCTTCACCGCGGTTCTGGTGCTCCGGTTGCGTGATGAGGGCCTGCTCGATCTCGGTGACCCGCTGGAGAAGCATCTGCCGGGAACCGGTGTGGGGGAGGTGACCATCGCCGATCTCCTCGCCCATACGAGCGGGTTGGCGGCGGAGTCGCCTGCTCCGTGGTGGGAGCGCACTCCAGGATCCCTGCGCCCCGAACTCTCCGACGTCCTGGGAGAGCAGCCTCTCCTGCATCCGGTGGGCCGCCGCTTCCACTACTCCAACCCCGGCTACACCCTGCTGGGGGCACTGGTGGAGAAGCTGCGTGGGGCACCGTGGGAAGAGGTACTTCGTCGTGAAGTGCTCGAACCCCTGGGCCTCGACCGTACGAGTGGTCACCCCCAGGCGCCCTACGCAGGTGGATGGGCTGTGCACCCCTGGGCCGATGTTCTGCTGCCCGAACCCGCCGAGGATCTGGGACGGATGGCACCCGCCGGTCAACTGTGGTCCACCACGGGTGACTTGGCGCGCTTCGCTGTCTTTCTGACCCGGGGCGACGACCGGGTACTCAGCGCCGAGACCGTGCGAGAGATGCGGACTCCCGCGGCGCCGGCCGAGGCCGCGGATGTCGTGGACGGAGTCACCTACGGGCTGGGGCTGCAGATCCAGCACCGGGGCGGCAGGCTGCTCGTGGGGCACTCCGGGTCGCTGCCGGGGTTTCTGGCGAACCTCACCATCAGCGTCGAGGACGACGTCGCGGCCGTGGTGCTGGCCAACTGTACGTCTGGCCCCCTGCTCTCCACCGTCGGGGCCGAGCTCATCCGCATCGTCGCCGAGGCTGAGCCCCGCATGCCCGATCCGTGGCGTCCGCTGCCAGACGTCGACGCGGCGGTGCTGGAGTTGGCTGGACCGTGGTACTGGGGAACGCATGCATTCGCCCTGCGGCTGGCGGCAGAGGGAGGAGTCTCGCTGGAGCCGCTGTCGGGAAGCGGCCGCCGCTCGCGCTTCAGAGCGAACGACGACGGCACCTGGACCGGACTTGAGGGTTACTACGCCGGAGAGCTTCTGAGGGCCGTACGGCGCCCGGACGGGACCCTGAGTCATCTGGATCTCGGGTCGTTCGTTTTCACGCGCCAGCCGTACGACGAGGAGGCTTCCGTGCCCGGCGGGGTGGACCCGGACGGGTGGCGGGGGATCCGCTAGAAGCGAGCGCCCGGCAGGCGCGCTGTTTCACGTGAAACGTGGCCCCCCTTTCGCGGCCTCAAAGTTGCAGCTTGAAGCCCGTGTGTGAGGCCGTGAAGCCGAGCCGTTCGTAGAAGCGGTGGGCACCGGTGCGGGTGTTGTCGGAAGTCAGCTGGACCAACTGGCAGTCCTGGCGCCGAGATTCGTCGATCGCCCACTCGATGAGCTGGGTGCCCAGGCCGCTGCCGCGCTCATCGGCATGGATGCGGACGCCTTCGATGATCGATCTGATGGCACCGCGCCGCGACAGACCGGGGATGATCGTGAGCTGAAGCGTTCCGACGACGCGGTTCTCACGGACGGCGACGACCAGGTGCTGGTTCGGGTCGGACGCAAGACGTTCCAAGGCGGCCAGGTACGGAGCGAGGTCGTCCGGTGACTCGCGCTGGGCTCCCAACGGATCGTCGGCGAGCATCGCGACGATCGCCCTCACGTCGTCCGCCGTGGCGGGCCGTATTTCAAGATCTCCCATGTCCTGCACCTTACGCACCCCTGCCCCCAGGGGGCAGTGCTCAGCCCGCAGCCACGGTCAACGGAGCGAATCGCCTGGTCCAGTCGCCGGGTGGTTCCGGGATCCCGTACGTCATGACCGCGTTGAACGCGATGGACGCGAGCCCCCGCTGCTTCGCCCACGCCAGCAGCTCTTCGTGCCGTACGTCGATGTCGGTGCGCAGGGGGCGGTCGGTGTGGGCGGCGAGAGAGGAGATGAGCGCCTTTGCCGTTTCCGTGTCCCTGGCAATCAGCGGGCCCACGACATGGGTCTCCATGTTGGGCCAGGCGGCCGCGTACCCGATGAGTCTGCCGTCCTCCTCGGCGACGCGTAGCTGGTCGGCGAAGGCAGGCAGCCGTGTGATGAGGGGCGTGCGGTCGGCGCCGAACACCTCCTCGTCGAGCCCCAGGATCGCCGGGAGGTCCTCGGCTGTGGCCGCGCGTGTGACCACCTCGGGCTCCGACCCGCCGGGCGTGAAATGCCCGCGCATCATCTCGGCCCTGCCGGTGACCTTGAAGCCGAGTTCTTCGTAGAGCGGGCGACCGTACGGGGTCGCATGCAGTGTCAGCGGGGTGGTGCCCATAGCCGAGACGATGTGCCGCATCAGGTGGCGTCCGATGCCTCGGCGGGCATGCCGTTCGGCGACCAGCACCATGCCGATGGCCCCGAGAGCGGGGTGTTCCTGCGGCCCGTACTCGGTGACGACACAGGCGCTGACGAGGCCGCCGCCGGGGTCGTCGATGCCGTATCCCTTCCCGGCGGTAAGGAGGAGGCCCCACTTGTGCTCCTCGCGCGGCCACCCCCGGTCTTCGGACAAGTCGGCGCAGGCGGTGAGGTCGCGAAGCGTCAGACGGCGGACGGCAAGAGGGGGGAGAGAAGGAGTCGGCACGCAGGTCAGGCTGGCCGACGGCTACCCCCGCCGTCCACCTGTTTCCGGTGAGAAGCAGGAGCTTTTGGCCATGTCGTGGGCAAGTGCACCGGGGGCCGGCATCAGTTGGGTGTTTCACGTGAAACACGGGCGAGCAGCGAGTAGCAATCGGGGGTCACTCAAGGGGGGCAGCCATAGGCCCCATTACCCTCGAGCCCCATGCCAAGACTTCATCTTTTCGATCTCGACGGCACGCTGCTACAGGGCACGTCGGCGCCCGTGGAGATCTCGCGGCAGCTTGGGCTGGAAGCCGAGACGGCAGCGCTCGATCAGGCGATCTCCGAGGGACTCATTGGCCCGCCGGAGTATGCGGCGCAGGTGTACGCGCTCTGGGCGGAACTCACCCAGGCACACGTGTCGGCCGCGTTCGAAGGCGCCCCGTGGCTGGAGCGCATTCGTGAGGTCTGGGAGGAGATTCGGCAGGTGGGCGACTACTGCGCCGTCGTATCGCTCTCGCCCTCCTTCTTCGTGGAGCGGCTCATCGGGTGGGGCGCGCACGCGGCGTTCGGGTCCCGTTTTCCCGTGGTGCCGTTCACCGAGCCGGTTGATCCGGCTGGGGTGCTCAGCGCCGCGGCCAAGGTCGAGATCGCCGATCGGCTGTGCGGGCAGTTCGGCGTGGCCCGGGCCGACTGCGTTGCCTATGGCGACTCGTTGTCGGACAGGGATCTGTTCGGGGCGGTGCCGATTTCGGTAGCGGTCAATGCGGACGGTCATCTATCCGGTCTTGCGACACACTCGTACATGGGCGGGGATCTGTGGGAAGCCTATGAATTGGTGCGTGACGCCCGGTAATTGAAGGAGTTGATGGTTCGCCCGCTCTCCCCTTCGTGGTGGAGGAAGGGGGGACTTGTGATCGGAGCGTGGGCCGGTATGGTCGACTCCGGTTCGCTGCGGCGCGAGGCGTGTGCATCCTGTGCGGACCGAGGACAGGGCGAAGCAGCCTAACGGGACGGAGAGATCAAAGACTCGCATTTGCGGTTATGCGACCGGGGTGTCCATGCCCGATGGGATGCTGCGGATAGAGCACTGCGGTTAATGTCACACTCTCGCCTTACTTGTCCGTACAGAACGTGAATCCAGGTTGAATGTGGCCGCATTGGCCGCGGCATGAAACGGGGAGCAAGCCGTCTGCGGGGGAAAAGGCACCTTCCGACCGAGGAAGGGCGCGGACCGACCGAGAGATGTTCGAGGCGAGGCACACCATGGACGCTCCGACCACCGCGTCGGCCGACAACGGCACTTCCGGCGGCGGAGGTGGCGGCTGGTTCACCCCGCGCCAGCAGCCCGCGACGACTCCGGACAGCGAGCGCGAAGCCGCCGAAGGCAGCCGCCGCGCCGCGATGCGTCCGACGGGGAGGACCTCGGCGGACACGGACGGGGACCAGACCGCGCAGGACGCTCGGCAGTCGCCACCGCCCGTCCAACCCGCTTCGGCTGCTTCCGCCTCACCGCCCCCGCATCCGCCCTCAGCCGCACGGCCCCAGGCAACAGACCCCTCTGTCCCCCAGCCACTCTCCGCTGACCTGCTAGTGCCCGCCCAGCGCTCCACCGCTCCCGCAGCGCAGCCACACGAACCGTCCGCTCAGGTCCGGGCCGAGAGCGCGTCACCCGATGCCCTCCTCATCCGTCGGACGATGACCGAGGTGGCGCCGATCGCCGACAAGGTCACCTCGTACTTCTACGCGCTGCTCTTCGTCCGACACCCCGATCTGCGGTCGTTGTTCCCGGCCGCGATGGACACTCAGCGCGACCGGCTGCTCAGGGCGTTGCTCACCGCGGCCGAGCACATCGACAACACCGACGTCCTCGTCGCGTATCTGCAGAACCTGGGCCGTGGCCACCGCAAGTACGGCACCCGGGCCGAGCACTACCCGGCCGTCGGTGAGTGCCTCATCGGCGCGCTGAGCAAGTACGCCGCCGGTATCTGGGACGCGGAGATGGAGGCGGCCTGGGTGCGGGCGTACACGACGATCTCGCAGGTCATGATCGACGCAGCGGCCGCGGATGAACTGCGTTCCCCGGCCTGGTGGTACGCCGAGATCGTCGCGCACGAGCTCAGGACCCCGGACGTAGCGGTCGTCACCGTCCGCCCCGATCAGCCCTACCCGTTCCTCGCCGGGCAGTACACGAGCCTGGAGACGCCGTGGTGGCCGCGCATCTGGCGGCACTACTCCTTCGCCTCGGCACCCCGCTCCGACGGTCTGCTGACGTTCCATGTGAAGGCCGTCCCCGCGGGCTGGGTGTCCAACGCCCTGGTTCACCGCGCCCGCCCCGGCGACATCATCAGACTCGGGCCGCCGACCGGTTCGATGACCGTCGACCACACCACCGACAGCGGGCTGCTGTGCCTGGGCGGCGGTACCGGAATAGCGCCCATAAAGGCGCTGGTCGAGGATGTCGCCGAGCATGGCGAACGGCGGCCTGTCGAGGTGTTCTACGGTGCCCGCACCGACCACGACCTCTACGACATCGACACGATGCTCAGGCTCCAGCAGTCCCACCCGTGGCTCTCGGTCCGAGCGGTCATCGACCAGCAGGCCCAACTCCAGCTCCCGGACGCCATACGTGAATACGGGCCGTGGAACGAGTTCGACGCCTATCTATCGGGTCCGCCCGGAATGATCCGCAGTGGTGTGGACGCGCTGAGGAACATCGGCATCCCGTCGGAGCGAATACGGCACGACTCGGTGGAAGAGCTCGTCACCACCGGAGACTGATTCGGCGCCGGGGTATCAGCCCAGGTCAGGGGCGTGCATGGCGCGTACGCCCTCGATGTTCCCGTCCAAGTAGTGCCGCAGGGACAGCGGTACGAGATGCACGGAGGCGATCCCCACGCGGGTGAACGGTACCCGCACGATCTCGTACTCGCCGGCGGGCTCGTCCACCTCGGGGCCGTGCCGCAGGGACGTGTCCATCGACTCCAGCCGGCAGACGAAGAAGTGCTGCACCTTCACACCGGTCGCGCCGCCGTCCTCACCGATGTGCTCCACGGTGTCCACGAAGCAGGGCACCACGTCGGTGATCTTGGCGCCGAGCTCCTCGTGCACCTCTCGGTGCAGGGCGTCGACGACGGTCGTGTCCCCGGGCTCGACCCCACCACCGGGAGTCACCCAGTAGGGATCGACACCGGGCTTGGTGCGCTTGATCAGGATCAGGTTGTCGCCGTCCAGCAGAACGGCACGAGCGGTGCGCTTGACCACGGGTCGGACGGTCATGGGAGAAATGTGGCCCGGTTGGTTCCACGTGAAACATCGCGGTGGGTCACCAGTCGAGCCCGCCCTGTGACCGCCGGAAACGTGCTGGTCAGCACCAGTCTGCCGCCGCTCGCAGCAGCCATTCGTGAGCCCGTGCGATGTGCGGCATCGCGAGGGTGCCGGTACGGACCACCAGGAAGTACGTCCGCAGCGGAGGTACCGGGGGTTCGTTGAGGGCAACGATCTCACCGCGCTCCAGGGCGCCTCCGCACAGATAGCGGGGCAGCACCGCGAGCCCCGCGCCGGCCACGGCGCAGGCCAGCACCGCACGCAGGTCGGGAACGATGACGGTGCCCGGCGCCGCAGGGCGGGAGTCGAAGACGGAGGCCCAGTAGCGGGAGACGAAGGGCAGCGACTCGTGCACCTCGATCACGGGGACGTCCTCCAGTGCGGGCGCTCCCTTGCGGCGTGGCCTCCCGGGGCCTGTCTGCTCGGCCCGGCCGGGAGCGGCGACCAGGACGTGCTCTTCGTCGCAGAGCGGAGTCGCCGTGAGCAGGGCGCCACGTGGACGGGCCGTACAGATGACCAGATCGTGATGCCCGGCGGCGAGCCCCTCCAGGGTTTCCTCGGCGTTCCCGAAGGAAGCGCGTAGTGCGAAGCCCTGGCCGTCCTCGCCGGTCAGCTCCGTCAGGGCGGGCAGTGCCCTTTCCGCGGTGAACTCAGGAGGACCGGCGAGATGCAGGGTCCGTAAGGAGGACTCGTCGTCGAGGCCGGTCTCGGTGATCTCCACCAGAGCGTCGAGATGTGGAGCGGCCTTGTGCGCGAGTTCGTCCCCGATGCTCGTGGGGGTCACTCCGCGGGCCTGCCGCAGGAACAGAGGGCGGCCCAGCTGCCGCTCCAGCGTGCGGATCTGCGAGGTCACGGCCGGCTGTGACAGGCCCAGCAGGGCGGCGGCCCGGGTGAAGGAGCCGGCCCGGTGCACGGTCACGAAAGTGCGCAGCAAGGCCAGATCCATGGTTCTTCCTCCCCAGTTCCCTGCCCTTCTCCCGGCCCCCAGGCAGGGCCCAACTATAAATAAGTCGATAGGTCTCTGTCGCTACTGTGATTGGACACTGACACAGAGTCAACTAGCCTTGTTCGCGCGGTTCTTCGCGCGCGGAACCGAGGACGGTCCGAGCCACGAGGGGGGAGGCTCGGACCGTCCGTTGCACGTCACAGGGCATGGACCCGGTGACCGTAAAGCGTCGCTGAAGCCGTCATTCCGCCGACGCGTCCAGCGCGCGCAGCACATCCGCCACCAGGTCCTCGGGGTCCTCGGCACCGACCGAGAAGCGAATGAAGCCCTCCGGCACGGCGTCCCCGCCCCAGCGCCCGCGCCGCTCGGCCGTCGACCGCACCCCGCCGAAGCTCGTCGCGTCGTCCACGAGCCGCGCGGCATCGAGAAAACGGTCGGCATGTGCGCGCGTGGGAAGCGTGAAAGAGATCACGCACCCGTAGCGGCGCATCTGCTGCGAGGCGATCTTGTGCGAGGGGTCGTCGGGCAGCCCCGGGTAGCGCAGTCCGGCCACCTCGGGCCGCTTCCGCAGCGCCTCGGCGACGGTGAGGGCCGTCGCGCACTGCCGGTCGACACGCAACTGGAGCGTGGCGATCGAACGGTGCGCGAGCCAGGCCTCCATGGGCCCGGGAATCGCGCCGACGATCTTGCGCCAGCGGCGTACGGCGGCCATGGCCTCGGCGTCACGGCCGACGACGTAGCCGAGGAGGACATCCCCGTGCCCGGTGAGCTGCTTGGTGCCGCTGGCCACGGCGAAGTCCGCGCCGAGCTCCAGCGGACGCTGCCCCAGAGGCGTGGCAAGGGTGTTGTCGACGGCGACGAGGGTGCCACCCGCGTGTGCCGCCTCGACGAGCCGCCGGATGTCGCACACGTCGAGCCCGGGGTTGGAGGGCGACTCGAGCCACAGCAGCTTCGCGCCGTCGAGGACGTCGAGCTGGGCGTCACCGCCGGTCGGCGCCGTGCGCACCTCGATGCCGTACGCCTCCAGCTGTGCGCGCACCAGGGGCAGCACCTGGTAGCCGTCGCTGGGCAGAACGACTGTGTCCCCCGCGTGCAGTTGAGAGAAGACCACTGACGAGATGGCGGCCATCCCGGAGGCGAAGGTGAGCGTCTCGACGCCTTCCTGCCCCGGTGCCTCCAGCTCGCCGATGGCCCGCTCCAGCAGGCTCCAGGTCGGGTTCTGGTCGCGGCCGTAGGTGTACGGGCCGTCGACGTCTCCCGGCAGGTGGAAGTGGGCGGCGAACGCCGGTCCGGGCAGGTGCGGCTGGTTCTTGACCGGCTCGGGCAGCCCGGCCCGCACCGCGCGGGTGCCGTCACCACTTCCCGCCGACCGGCCCGTACCGGAATCGCTCATACCGCCTCTACCTCCACTTGCTCGCGTACGGCGGCGAGCAGACCCTCGCTCGCCGCCTCCACCATCTCAAGGCACTCCTTGAAGCCGTCCATGCCCCCGTAGTACGGGTCCGGTACGTCGAGGTCGTCGCCCGCTGCGGGGTCGTAGGAGCGAAGTAGGTGCACCTTCGCCGCCTCCTCCGGGGTGCGGGCGAGGCGGAGCAGGGCCTTGAGGTGGCCGGCGTCGAGGGCGACGACGAGGTCGATGCGGGAGAACCACGAGGGCTGGAACTGCCGTGCCGTGTGGCTGCTCTCGTAGCCGCTCTCCTCCAGGACGGAGACGGCGCGAGGGTCGGCGCCGTCGCCCTCGTGCCAGCCGCCGGTGCCGGCGCTGTCGACCTCGACCAGGCCGTCGAGTCCCGCCTCCACCGTGCGGGCCCGGAAGACGGACTCCGCCATCGGGGAGCGGCAGATGTTGCCGGTGCAGACGAAGCAGACGCGATAGCTCATCGCGTGCTCAGTCGTTGTCGGGCAGGACGACGTGGAGCGCCCAGGACACGATGGAGATGATCAGGCCGCCAAGGACCGCAGTCCAGAAGCCCTCGACGTGGAAACTCAGGTTGAGCTTGTCGGCCAGCCACGAGGTGAGCAGCAGCATCAGTGCGTTGACCACCAGGGTGATCAGGCCCAGCGTCAGGATGAACAGGGGGAAGGTCAGTACCTTCACGATCGGCTTGACCAGGAAGTTCACCACGCCGAAGATCAGCGCGACGATGATCAGGGTGCCTGCCTTCTTGCCCGTGCTGTCACCGGTCAGGGTGATCTTGTCGAGCAGCCATACGGCGACCGCCAGGGCACCCGCGTTGGCGATCGTCTTGACTACGAAATTCTTCATGTGTCTGATCGTGGCAGACGAGATCGGTCACGAGCAGTGGGACGAGGGCGACAAGGGCGATGAAGGCATTCCGGCTGGACGAACTGGAGGCGGAACGTGCCGCCAACGAGGGTGCCTACCTGCAGTTTCTGCGTGAGCGGCACATGTCGGTCGGTCTGTATGCGCTCAATGCCGGCGAACATGATCCACAGAAGCCACACAATCAGGACGAGGTCTACTTCGTCGTGAGCGGCCGCGCCTCGATCACCGTCGGTCTGGAGACCACCGAGGTCGCGCGCGGCAGTGTGGTGTACGTGCCGGCCGGTGTCGCCCACAAGTTCCACCACATCAGCGAGGACCTGCGGGTGGTCGTGGTGTTCTCTCCGCCGGAAAGCTGACGTGACGTCTCGGGGTTCCCTAGGGGATCAGTCAGGGGAGGACAAGGGGTGCGAGGCCCCCGCCGGGGCCCCTGCCGGCCCTAGCATCGAGTGCAGGACATCAATGGGCCCCTGCACTGCAGCCGGGCGGAGAGGTAAGGACGAGCGCAATGAGTGAGATCTTCGGCGGACTGCCGTGGTGGGTGAAGTGGATCGCGGTGCCGGTCATCGCGCTCGTCGTGTTCGGCGGGCTGATAGCCAGCGTCGTCGGCTTCGTCATCGGGCTGCTGTTCAAGGTGCTGGTCTTCGTGGCACTGGTCGGCGGACTGATCTACGTCGTGCGGAAGTTCACGTCGAGCTCCTCGTCGCGCAGCGACTGGTGAGGGCCCTGGGACACCGGTGATCGGTAACAGGAATCACCGGTTCCCTCGCGCGAGGGAAGTTTTCCGGGCGGGCCGCCTCAAGGCGGCATCTGACCATTAGAGTCCGGAATTCGACGCGGGGGCGACCCCGCGAGCGGCGTACACCCCTCCCGTGTTCCCCACGGCACGGGCAGCCCCCTCGCGCTTCGGGAGTGACCCTTGGCCACGGTAGACACCGCACCCACGGACCCCCACGTACCCCCCACCCCCGTCCCGGGGCACCGCATCAGGCCCCCCGAACAGCCGGGCCCCTCGACGCAGGAACGCGTCACGGCACGACCTGCGCCGTCACGCCTGACGGCGCCGCCGGCGCAGCCGCCCCCGGAAACCACTCCGGCGCCGTCGCAGTCCGCGACCCTCATCGGATCCGTCCAGCGCGCGATGCACCTGCTGGAATGCGTCGCCGGGCACGAACACGGAGCTCCCGCCAAACAGCTGGCCCGCGAGACCGGTCTGGCTCTCCCGACGGCGTACCACTTGCTGCGCACGCTCGTCCACGAGGGCTATCTGCGCCGGGACAAGGGCCTGTTCTTCCTCGGTGACGCGGCTGTGCGGTTGAGCAGCAGCGGAGCCCAGCAGAAACGTCGCAGCACGATCGTCGACGCACTGGCACGCTGGCGGGACGCGATCGGCGTTCCCGTGTACTACGCCGTGTACCGCGAAGGCGAGATCGAGGTCATGTGCGTCTCCGACACCCCGGGCAATCCGGCCGTGGAGGAGTGGGCGGACTTCCGTGAGACCGCACACGCGCATGCGATCGGTCAGTGCCTGCTCTCCCAGCTGGACGACGAGGCCCGCCGCGACCACCTCGACCGTTACCCCGTGCAGTCCATCACGCCGTACACCGTGCGTGACAACCACACTCTGCTCCGGCGGCTCGAACGAACGCGGCGGATGGAGCCGGTGACGGAGCGGCAGGAGTACGCGCTGGGGACGGCATGCGCGGCGATTCCGATCACTGTGGGTACGACGGCCGCAACAATGGCCATTTCTCTCCCCTCTCATCAGACCGACCGGCTGATGTCAGCGGCCCATCAACTCCAGAGCGAAATCGGACGGCTGATGGGGTCACTCGCGCTCTCTATCAGTATCTGAAAACTCACTCCTTGTGATCTGTCGTGTACGTTCAGCAAGATTCCACCAGTGTCAGGGGATCACTCCCAGCCGGTCGGCTTCACATGACGGGGTAGGCGATGCGCGAGTCCGTACAGGCAGAGGTCATGATGAGTTTTCTCGTGTCCGAGGAGCTTTCCTTCCGCATCCCGGTGGAGCTGCGCTACGAGACCTGTGATCCCTATGCCGTGAGGCTGACCTTCCACCTGCCCGGCGACGCGCCGGTGACCTGGGCGTTCGGTCGTGAGCTGCTCATCGACGGGGTGTGCCGGCCGTGCGGGGAAGGGGATGTGCGCGTCTCACCCGCCGAACCGGACTCCCTGGCCGAGGTCCTGATCCGGCTGCAGGTCGGCCGTGACCAGGCGCTGTTCCGCGCGTCCACGGCGCCGCTCATCGCGTTTCTCGACCGAACCGACAAGTTGGTGCCGCTCGGGCAGGAGGGCTCCCTTGCAGACTTCGACGCCCACCTCGACGAGGCCCTGGACCGCATCCTGGCGGAGGAGCAGAGCGCGGGCTGAGGCGGGACGGCACGGGGTCGCCGGAACGCTTCTGCGCGGGCTGTGGAAGGCGCAGTAACGCTTCTCCATGGGCAGGTTCGGCTGGTGTCTGAACTGCCCGAACCGTCTGTTCACTTCTGCGGAGTGGCCCTCGCCTCACCGCTTGCGCCGTCGGCCCCGCCTCGTTCGCGCCGGAACAGGTGTTCCACCGACCGTCGCCGGACCCGGACGGTCGGCCGCGACCACCAGTGCCGCGAGCAGCGTCGTGACCGGCACCGAGGCGACCAGGCCGATCGAGCCCACCAGTGTGCGTACGACCTCCTCCGCCACCAGTTCGCTGTTGGCAACCGTCCCCACACCGCTCTGCGCGATGGAGAAGAGCAGCAACAACGGCAGCGCGGCGCCCGCATAGGCGAGGACGAGAGTGTTGACGACGGATGCGATGTGGTCGCGGCCGATGCGGATGCCCGCCCGGTACAGCCCCCGCCAGCCCATCGACGGATTCGCCTCGTGCAGCTCCCACACTGCCGACGTCTGGGTGACCGTCACATCGTCGAGGACACCGAGCGAACCGATGATGACGCCCGCGAGCAGCAGGCCGCTCATGTCGATCGACGGATACAGGCCATGGATCAGACCGGTGTTGTCGTCCGTGTTGCCGGTCAGTGCGGCCCAGCTGATGAACTCGGAGCCGAGTAGGCCGATCAGTACGAGTGAGAGCAGCGTGCCCAGCACCGCCACGGATGTACGGGCCGACAGACCGTGGCACATGTAGAGCGCGATCAGCATGATGGCGCTCGCCCCGATCACGGCCACGAGCAGGGGATTCGAACCCTGCAGGATCGCAGGGAGGATGAAGAAGGTCAGCACCATGAAGCTGACGGCCAGCGCGATCAGGGCCATCAGGCCGCGCATCCGGCCCACCACAACGACGGCGAGTGCGAAGATGCCGGCCAGCAGCGCCATGGGGAACCTGCGGTTCACATCGGTGACCGAGTACTGCAGGTCCTTCGGCGCGGAGGGCTCGTAGGCGGCCACGACCTTCTCGCCCTCGTTCAGTTGCCGCGGCTGGTCCGGCTGCACGATCTCGGTGAACGTACGGCCCTTGTCCTTGCCGGTGTCGACGCGGATCGTCGCCTTCTTGCAGGTGCCGCTCGCCTGCTGTTGGGCGGAGGAGCCCTCGGCGGTGGAGGTGTTCCCTGTCGGGGTCTCGCCCGAGGCGTTCACCGACTTGCAGCTCACACTCACGACCTTGGTGACGGTCGCCTGCTGGGTCTGCCGGTCGAAACCCACGCCGGTGCGCTCGTGCGCCGGGGCGCCGCCGGGCCACAGCACCACGAGCCCGACTGCCACGGCCGCGGTGAACGGGATGAGGATGGCGGCGATGACCTTGCGCAGGTGCTTGGAGACGGGGGCCGCTGGACCGTGGCTGTGCGAGTGACCATGCCCGCCTCCGGAACCATGGCTGTGTCCCGGCCTGTGCCCGCTACTGGGGTCGTGACCGTGCCCGGCTCCGGCCCCCGACCCGTGGCTGTGGCCGGCACCCGAACCATGGCCGCTGCCGTCTCCGGAACCGTGTCCGCGGGGCGGCTCCGAAGACGGGTACGGGGGCTGATCTGTCGTGGTCACCGCCCGATCATCGCAACAACGACGGGGGCCCTCTGTTCAGCGCGCCCGAATTGACGCTAGCGTGGAGGCACCTTTGCACACGCGGGAGCTCGGAGCACCGGGCTGAGAGGGCGCTGACCTCCGTCCCAGCGATGTTTCACGTGGAACATCACCGAATTCGAGTGATGTTCCCCACGAAACGTCAACAGACGGAAGCCGCTGCGTCGACCGCCGAACCTGTTACCGGGTAATGCCGGCGTAGGGAGTAGGTCTCATGACCAACAAGGACGCACGCACGCCTGCCTCCAGCCAGGACGAACAGCCCATTCAGGGCGAACAGTCCCAGGAGGCCGGGAAGTCCATCGGCTGGCACAAGGCGTATGTCGAGGGCTCACGCCCCGATCTGCGGGTGCCGGTCCGTCAGGTGCACCTCACCAACGGGCAGTCGGTCACGCTGTACGACACGTCGGGCCCGTACACCGATCCGCTCATCGATACCGATGTGCGCAGGGGGCTCGCCCCGCTGCGCGAGAACTGGATCATCGCTCGCGGTGACACCGAGGAGTACGCGGGCCGTCCCGCCCGTCCCGAGGACGACGGGATCAAGCACACCTCTCCACGAGGCGGTCTGCGTAACCTCGACGCGGTCTTCCCGGGCCGGCCGCGTCAGCCGCGCCGCAGTCGCGACGGCAAGGCGGTCACGCAGCTCGGGTATGCCCGCCGCGGAGAGATCACGCCGGAGATGGAGTACGTGGCCATCCGGGAGAACGTTTCGCCCGAGGTGGTCCGGGAGGAGATCGAGGCGGGCCGCGCGGTACTGCCGGCCAACGTCAATCACCCGGAGATCGAGCCGATGATCATCGGCAAGCGGTTCCTGGTGAAGGTCAACGCCAACATCGGCAACTCCGCCGTGACGTCCTCCATCGAGGAGGAGGTCGAGAAGATGACCTGGGCGACCCGCTGGGGCGCCGACACGGTCATGGACCTGTCCACCGGCCGCAACATCCACACCACGCGTGAATGGGTGCTGCGCAACTCCCCCGTCCCCATCGGCACGGTGCCGCTCTATCAGGCCCTGGAGAAGGTGGACGGCCGCGCCGAGGAGCTCACCTGGGAGATCTACAAGGACACCGTGATCGAGCAGGCCGAGCAGGGTGTGGACTACATGACGGTCCACGCGGGCGTCCGTCTGCCGTACGTCCCGCTCACCGCGAACCGGAAGACCGGCATCGTCTCGCGCGGCGGCTCGATCATGGCGGCCTGGTGCCTCGCGCACCACAAGGAGTCGTTCCTGTACGAGAACTTCGAGGAACTCTGCGAGATCCTCGCCGCCTACGACGTCACGTACTCGCTGGGCGACGGTCTGCGACCGGGGTCGATCGCGGACGCCAACGACGAGGCGCAGTTCGCGGAGTTGCGCACGCTCGGGGAACTCAACCGGATCGCCAAGCGTTTCAACGTACAGACCATGATCGAGGGCCCGGGACATGTCCCGATGCACAAGATCAAGGAGAACATCGACCTTCAGCAGGAGATCTGTGATGAAGCTCCGTTCTATACGCTCGGCCCGCTGACGACGGACGTCGCGCCGGCGTACGACCACATCACCTCCGGCATCGGTGCCGCAATGATCGCCTGGTGGGGCACGGCCATGCTCTGCTACGTCACGCCCAAGGAACACCTGGGCCTGCCCAACCGGGACGACGTCAAGACCGGCGTCATCACCTACAAGATCGCCGCCCATGCAGCCGACCTCGCCAAGGGGCACCCCGGTGCGCAGGAATGGGACGACGCGCTGTCCGACGCCCGCTTCGAGTTCCGGTGGGAGGACCAGTTCAACCTCGCCCTGGACCCGGACACGGCGCGGGAGTTCCACGACGAGACCCTCCCGGCGGAGCCGGCCAAGACCGCCCACTTCTGCTCGATGTGCGGGCCGAAGTTCTGCTCGATGAAGATTAGCCAAAGCATCACAGAGCGGTTCGGTGGTGCGGCGACTGAAGGGGCGTCACCCGAGGAGGTCGCGGAAGGCATGCTCCAGAAGTCCAAGGAGTTCGCGGCCTCGGGCAACCGGGTCTACCTCCCGCTGGCGGACTGACAGCGGCTGCTGATGCGTTGCGCCGGAGTGGGGAACGGCATTCCGGCGCAACGCCTCGGACCTGCTACTGAGCGGAGACGGCCCAGCGGGTCAGTTGTCCGGAATCCGCGTTGTGGGTGAGCCAGGTTCCGTCACCAAGTGGCCGGGCCGGTCCTTCTATGGGACACGGATAGCCGACTTGCCCCAGCACCTCCAACGTGGCGGAGTCAAGCAGCCAGTGACGGCCTTCACCGTGCTCCTCGTCGGCCTCGGTGGTCGAGGCTATGACCGCCGTTGAGTCGATGTGCCCGCAGTAATAGTCCCAGTACGCGGGGTCTTCGTTCTCGTAGTCCTCGTCTCCGTCTTCGGGCTGGAGCGGGGGGATAGTGGAATCGTCGACGGTTGCCATTGCGGCTCCCGAAGGGAATGCGTGGACAGAGAGGTCCCCGCAGTTGTGGTCCAGGGTCAGGAACCTGGTGCCCGATGGGTGGACATCGACGAGGATGCGGTCGTCGTCGTTCATGTCCCAGCTGTGCAGGGCGCCTTTCTCCCATCGCGCCCAGTAGAGCATCGACCCGTCCTGACCCAAGCCGATGCTCAGTCCCACGTGCTTCCCGTCCGGGTGGGCGATGTGTACGGAGCCGGCTGCCGCGCTGTCCAGAGGAGTCCGGGCCACAACGCTGCCGGTGATGGCATCGAGTACCAACCACTCCTCGTGCTCGGAGCCACGGACGTGTCCCCAGACGAGAGTCCCGTCATCCGAGACCCGGACCGATCCGGATTCCAGACCGCCACAGACGTGGTCGGCGATTGTGTGATCGTGCTCCCGATGTCCCCAGCACTCATGTCCGTACTCCCAGCGGATACCCCCATCCGGCTCCACGGCACAGATCGCGCGCTGGCCGCTGAACACAGCGAAGCTCAGATCAGGACTCACTGAGTTCACGCCGCGCCGCCAACTCGACCAGGGGGAGCGAAAGCTGATCTGCGGCGCCGCAACTCCGTTGAAGAGGTCCTCCAGGTCGTGGACCGCCAACATGCCCTCGTTGCGTATAAGTGCGAACCTGTGGTCGCCTCGTTCCTCCAAGGCAAGGCCAGTGATCAGCAGCCCTCCGTGCCGGAAGTTGACAGAGGCCACGGGCTGGGCGAAGACGCGCACAGTGCATTCCTTGTGTCTCGCTACCTAGAAGTCCGGGAACACTAGCGGGTCTGCGATGGATGGCTGACAAGCACCCCGGCACCTGCTTGCGCAATAGGCTGACTCCGGCGTGATGTAGCCCTCGATGAAGATTAGCCAAAGCATCACAGAGCGGTTCGGTGGTGCGGCGGCTGAGGGGGCGTCGCCTGATGAGGTCGCTGAGGGGATGCTCCAGAAGTCGAAGGAGTTCGCCGAGGCGGGGAACCGGGTGTATCTGCCGATCGCTGACTGAGGTCCAGGTGCAAGCGGTCCGCGTTTCCGAGCCGACGTGAGCGCATCACGGGAAGCGCGGACCCCGCTTGGTCACCACCATCGGGGTCGGGGATCACGAGGTGGAGCAGGCCGAGGAGCCCGAGTGAGTGGAGTCGGTCACGGCACGAGGACGATCTTTCCGGTGGTCCGCTTGGTCTCGATCGTGCGGTGAGCCTCGGCGGCTTCGGCCAGTGGGTAGGTGTCTTGGACCATAACCCGCAGCCGACCTGCCTCGATGCGTTCGGTGACCCGCTCCAGCAACTTCCCGGAGGGTTCGGCCGTGACCCACGCATAGCGCAAGCCACGGGTGGCGGCCTGCTGCTCGTCCGTCCCCGGGTCGATCGACGCCCCGATGAGCAGACCGCCCGGCCGGAGCACATTGAGGGAGCGCGGCCCATAGGAACCGCCGACCAAGTCCAGAACCACGTCCACCGGAGCCACCACGGTCCGGAAGTCAGTGGTGGTGTAGTCGATCAGTTCGTCGGCCCCCAGTTCGCGCACAAGGTCATGGTTGGCCGCCTGCGCTGTACCGATGACGTGCGCCCCCAACTCCTTGGCCAACTGAACGGCAACATGGCCGACACCGCCCGCCGCAGCGTGGATCAGTACCCGGTCGCCGGGCCGGACCCGCGCCAGCACGGCCAGCGCCTGCCAAGCGGTGAACGCGACCAGAGGCACAGTCCCCGCGTGGACCAGGTCGAGGTTCTTGGGCGCGAAGGCCAGCGCGTCGGCCGGCGCGGCAGTGAATTCGGCGTACGCCCCGCGGCGGGTGACCGCCAGCATGCCGTACACCTCGTCGCCCGGCGCGAACCGTGTCACGCCCTCGCCGACCCGCTCGACGACGCCGGCCACGTCGTTGCCCGGCGTCCACGGCAGGGTGACCAGCTCCGGCATGCGGCCAGACCGGAGAACCGCGTCGCCCGGGTTGACTCCGGCACCGGCGACCCGCAGCAGCACCTCCCCGGGCCCGGGTTCCGGCACATCGGTCTCGGTGTAGTTCAGCACCTCAGGACCGCCGAACGCGGATTGGACGATGGCATGCATGCGGGCGGACATCAGGAACTCCTCGTCAGTGGATCGTGGTGCGTTCCATGGTCGGCCCGAGCGATGACCCCACGGAAGAAGGCACTTATCTGATATCGAGGTTCCTCATGGATACCGGCTTCGATCTGAGGAAACACGGTGGCGTGGACGTCTTCCTACGCGACTGCCCGACTCGTTCCGTGCTGGAGCTGATCGCCAGCAAGTGGACCATGCTGGTGCTGGTGGCACTTGAGGACCGTCGGCCCATGCGATTCGCCGAACTGCGTCGACGGCTGGACGGCGTGACGTCGAAGGTCCTGACACAGACCCTGCGTGCGCTGGAGCGCGACGGACTGATGACCCGCACCGTGTATCCGACCGTGCCACCCTGCGTGGAGTATCAACTGACCAAGATGGGCCAGGAGGTAGGTGGGCTGCTGCAGACCATCACCGACTGGTCACAGGCAAACATCGCCGCTGTCCAGGCCGCACGGGAGGAATTCGACGAGCGAGCCACCCGCCAACCCCCTGGGGTTGGAACATCGTCCGCTGGCGGGCGGTGAAACTCGATCGGGGCTGATGCTGTCCTCGATGAAGATCTCCCAGGACATCCGCCGTGAGCACGGCGGGAATCGGGCGGAGATCGAGCAGGGCATGGCTGAGAAGTCGAAGGAGTTCGCCGCCGCGGGCAACAGGGTGTACCTGCCGATCGCGGACTGACGTATGCCGGTGAAAGGCCTCCGACGCGGAAGGCGGTCCCGCTCTTCGGCGTGAGTCGCCGTGGGGCGGAGCCGTCGAGGTGACCGGCGTTCGGCTTGCGCTCCCCCTGCCGGCCGGACGGGCCATCTGGTGCGGAGGGCGCAAGCCGACGGTTACTCCGGCTGGTGTTCCGGGCCTCCGAAGTCCGGGCTGGTGTAGTCCGGGCTGGTGAAGCTCGGACGCGAGCCGGGGGCCGAGCCGTCGTCCGGGCTGCTGAAGCCCGGTCGGCCGTAGCCGAGGTGAGGCATGCGGCCGGTCGACGTCGGCGGGGTGACGCTCTGCAGCGCCACGGCGGAGCCGGGGTCGGCGAGTGCCTCCCGCAGGAACGGCATGATGCCGCGCTCCAGGAGTGCTTCGCGCCAAGCTTCCCTGGCCAGAGCCACTTCCCCGCTCAGTTCGGCGTAGGGTCCGGACTCGAGCGAGGGCTGGTTGCGCAGGGCGGTGAGCAGCAGCCCGACAGCGGCGACGAGGATCGCGGCCGCGGTCATGGCGCCGAACACCCAACCGGCGGTGATCATGGTCTTGCCGAACATCTGTTTAGGCTCGAGGCTCCTGATGATGTACCCGACGAGCAGGAAGATCACCGCAGCTGTTCCGGCGAGGACGGGGGTGAGGACGGCGGCGACGGCGACGGCGCCCGCGCCCGCCGGCTCGGCGGCCTCGCCGAGGGTGGTGGCGAGCCCCATCGCCGCCGCACCCGGCTCCGCAGAGCCGGTTTCGCGGGTGGACGGCGGGGTGGACGGCGCCGGCTGGCGCAGTTCCTCGCGAACCTTCACGTAGTGCTGGTACTCGGCCGCCGCGGCCACCGTGATGAGTGCGGTGGCGTTGAGCGCCATGGTGCGCAGCTGTTCGGGGTTGAGCCGCTTACCGACAGCGGCCAGTTCCGGACGGTTTGGGGCGGAGCGCAGCGCCTCATCGAGGACCCGCTCGTACTCCTGGCGGTCCTCGCTCAGCAGGTGCTGCGGAACGCTGTTCATGTGCATCCCCCGATGCTCCGTAGGGCTTGGGGCTCGCATGCCAACGAGCCGTCGGGCAGAAACGGAGGGGAGCCTGCTACGGATAAGCCGATGGTAGAGCGGCGACGGCACACGGTGACAGGGGGTTTGAAGAAATTGGGCCCTGGCCTGCGCCGTTTATCGCGACTCCTCCATGGGGGACCCCTGCCCTGTGAACGTTCAGATATCCAGGGGCAGTTGCTGGACCAGCAGTTTTCCGGCCATGGTCACTCCGCCGTCCATCGCGATCGCGAGGCCCTCTGCGTAGACGTGCGGTCCTTCGACCACGGGACCTGCGCTGTCCTCGCCGTCCTCGGAGCCGACCTCGCCCAGCAGATACGGGATGGGGCTGTGACCGTGAACAATCCGCGTGCCACCGTACGTATCCAGCAGGGAGCGTACGGCGTCTGCACCGCCCTCGTCGCGGAAGGAGAACCGCTTGGTGAACTTGCGGAACAGATCCCAGCACTCGTCCGCGTCGTTGCGCGTGAGCGTTTCGCGGACGGTGTCGTTGACGGCCTCGATCGAGTCGCCGTAGTCGAGGTAGGCGGTGGTGTCGGAGTGGACGAGCAGATAGCCGTCGACCTCCTCGATGGCGTCCAGGCGGGCCATCCACTGGAGGTGATGGTCCTGGAGGCGGTCCATGTCGGTCTTCTGGCCGCCGTTGAGCAGCCAGGCCGCCTGGAAGGTGGCAGTGCCCGCCCCGGAGTTGACGGGGGTGTCCACGAACCGCTTGGCGCCCAGCAGCAGCAGCTCGTGGTTGCCCATGAGCGCCTTGCAGTAGCCGCCTGCCGCGGCCGCCTCCGCGGACAGGCGCATCACGAGGTCGATGACGCCGATGCCGTCCGGGCCGCGGTCGGTGAAGTCGCCGAGGAACCACAGTCGGGAGGTGCCCGCGCACCAGTTCCCCGCGGCGTCGACGAGACCCTGCTCCTGTAGGGCGGCCACCAACTCGTCGAGATAGCCGTGCACATCACCGACGACGTACAGCGGGCCCGCGCCGTCCGTCTGCTGCGGGACCGGGAGGGATGCGGGGTCGACGGTCACCTGGAGAGTGTCCCCGCGGTTGACGACCGGGAGGTCGCGCTGTGTCGGCGTGTACCCCTCCGGGTGGTCGGCCGGCTCCTCGACGGGTCTGGCGACGTCGCCTGGGTGTGTGCTGTGGCCGTACGGACCGGTCTCGTGGACATATGCCGGCACCCGGAAGTCGCGCAACGTCGCCGTTCGCTCCGTCTCGGGTCCCTGACCGGCCCCCTGAGTCATCAGACCCCTCCACCATCGCGCCGCATCTGCACCGCATCGGACTGCCTGGTCGCAGCGGCCCAGCGGTGTCGTGGGCCCATCATAGGAATGCCGATCGCGCCATGTGATGACCCAGGGGTGGTGAATCGGAGGAAGAGTCCAGTTCACCGCGGCTTTCGCCCCGATTGGGCAGGGCTTCGACCGTCTGCTGACGGCCTCTGTTCTACTCCTCTTCGGGCGACCGCGGCGCGCTGACCGTCGTACGCGGCGGACGTCGCTGGGACGAGGTGCGCACGATCAGCTCCGTCGGTATCACCTGCTCGACCGGTTGGTCCGATTCGACCCCCTCGATCGCGTCGATGAGGAGCTGCACCACAGCCGTGCCGATGCGGCGCGGCTTCAGTGAGAGTGTGGTGATGGGCGGTTCGGTGTTGGCGTACACGGTGGATTCGCTGCAGCAGACCAGAAGCAGGTCGTCCGGTACGCGCAGGCCGTAGCGGCGGGCCGCGGCGAGCAGGTCGGTGCCGTTCGGGTCGAACAGGCCGTAGACGGCGTCGGGCCGGTCGGGGCGGGCAAGCAGCCGGTCGGCGGCGACGGCGCCGGCACACGGGTCGTGTGCCGGGTAGGACTCGTACACCGGGTCCTGTCCGACACGTTCGCACCAGCGCAGGTACGCCGTGGTTGACAGGTGGGTGTACGTGTCGGTCGATGTCCCCGTCAGCAGTCCGATGCGGCGTGCGCCGGCGTCGGCCAGGTGGTCGAGGATGCCGAGTACGGCGGCTTCATGGTCGTTGTCGACCCAGGCCGTGACCGGGAGCGAGCCTGCCGGGCGCCCGTCGGAGACGACGGGCAGACCCTGCCGGACCAGTTCGCTGACGACCGGGTCCTGGTCGGAGGGGTCGATGACGACCGTGCCGTCCAGCGCCACGTTCGACCACACGTCGTGGCGGGAGGTCGCGGGCAGGATGACCAGGGCGTAACCGCGGGCGAGCGCCGCCGAGGTGGCGGCTCGGGCCATCTCGGCGAAGTACGCGAACTCGGTGAAGGTGAAAGGTTCATCCCCGTATGTCGTCACGGTCAGGCCGATGAGGCCCGACTTGCCGGTACGGAGGGTTCGGGCCGCCGCCGACGGGCGATAACCCAGCCGGTCGGCGACCTCGCGGACATGGCGCCGGGTGGCGTCCGGGAGCCGGCCCTTGCCGTTGAGGGCGTCGGAGACGGTCGTGATGGAGACTCCGGCGGCGGCGGCAACGTCTCTGATGCCCGCCCGGCCCGGCCGGCTTCCTCGGCGTGAGGTTTCCGCGCGGCTCACCTGGTGCTTCCCTGCTGCTGTCATGGCGAGCCGATAGTAGGGCTCATCGACTGGGGTAGGGCGGACGCATATGCGCGCGTTGACAGGCACGTTTCTGCAAGGTCATTTACCGTCAACTACCTTTGAAACAAAGTCAGTTGAACGATCCAATGGGACTACGTAACTTGTCGGCGCGCATGGGCCTGCCAAGTCCCCGATGTTTCGAAGAGGTCTCAACTCACCTGCACGGGTGATGCGCGCCAGGGCGTGAGCCACCGGCGCATAGATATATGTGACCGCGCCCCACGATTCGTCTGCCTACGGGTGGTGATGCCCCTGATGTGCGTGTGACGGATGAGGTCTGCCCTGAGCTGTACGCAGCGGTGCCGAATCCTCATAAGGTGAGCAGTATTGGAAGCCGGTGGTGGTCATGAGGAGGACTGCGGTGAGCGAGACGAGCCCCAAGCTGCGCGCCGAGCTGGAGGGTATCCCCACCTACAAGCCGGGAAAGAGAGCTGCGGCCGGCGGCCCGGTGGCCTACAAGCTGTCCTCCAACGAGAACCCGTATCCGCCGCTGCCCGGTGTGATGGAGACGGTGACGGCCGCGGTCTCGTCCTTCAACCGTTACCCGGACATGGCCTGTACGGGTCTGATGAGCGAGCTGTCGGACCGATTCGGGGTCCCGCTCTCCCACCTGGCCACCGGTACGGGTTCGGTGGGCGTCGCCCAGCAGCTGATCCAGGCGACCAGTGGCCCCGGTGACGAGGTCATCTATGCCTGGCGGTCTTTCGAGGCGTATCCGATCATCACGCAGATCAGCGGCGCGACCTCGGTGCAGGTGCCGCTGACCCCGGGCGATGTGCACGACCTGGACGCGATGGCGGACGCGATCACCGACCGGACGCGTCTTGTCTTCGTCTGCAACCCGAACAACCCGACCGGCACGGTGGTACGGCGGGCCGAGCTGGAGCGGTTCCTCGACCGGGTGCCGGGCGATGTACTGGTCGTGCTGGACGAGGCGTACCGCGAGTTCATCCGCGACGCCGAGGTGCCGGACGGCGTGGAGCTGTACCGCGAGCGGCCGAATGTCTGCGTGCTGCGCACGTTCTCCAAGGCGTACGGTCTCGCGGGCCTGCGTGTCGGTTTCGCGATCGCGCATGAGCCGGTGGCGGCGGCGCTGCGCAAGACGGCGGTGCCGTTCGGCGTGAGCCAGCTTGCGCAGGAGGCGGCCATCGCCTCGCTCCGGGCCGAGGACGAGCTGCTCGGCCGGGTCGGTTCCCTGGTCTGCGAGCGGAACCGCATGGTCGACGGGTTGCGCGCCCAGGGCTGGACCGTGCCCGAGACCCAGGCCAACTTCGTGTGGCTGCGGCTGGGGGAGAGCACGGTCGCGTTCGCGGCGGCGTGCGAGCAGCACGGTGTGGTGGTCCGGCCGTTCCCGGGCGAGGGTGTGCGGGTGACAGTCGGGGAGACCGAGGCGAACGACATCTTCCTGAAGGTGGCGGAAGGCTTCCGCAAGGAGCTCTGAGCCGGCGTTACTCGTCTACGAGTTCCACCCGCACGGGGTCGCCGTCGCGGACTGTGGCGAGGAGCCCGGGGTCGCCGTCGAGGCGGCCCAGGACGTTGCACGGGCTCGCGAGGCGGCACTCTCTCCCAAACTCCGTTCGGGGGACCCCCAGCCTCGCGAGATCGGAGTGGGGCCGTAGGGGAGTGCGAGGGCGTCGCCGTCGGTCCAGAAAGCGACCGTTCCGGGGGCCACGACCTGTAGAGCCGTTGTTTCACGTGGAACAGAGACGCCCGTGTGGAAGTAGACCTCCTCGCCCCAGGTGCGGGCGGTGGAGGCGAGCGGCAGTGCCTTGGCGAGAGCCTGGGGGGTCGGAGTGTCGTCGAGGGTCGCGGTGAGGTGGCCTGCGGGCCACGAGATCCGTATCTGCACGGCAGGAAATTCAACAATATGTTGAAGTCGCTGCCAAGGGGGTGACGTGACGCAGGAGACAGGACCCCGCTGCTGATCGGCGAAAACAGGTGCGTCATAATTGCTTGTGAATGTGAACGCTTTCACAAGCGGTTAGGAGTGGCGACGTGAACCTGGCTCTGGCGCCAGAGACATTGGCGCGCTGGCAGTTCGGCATCACCACCGTCTACCACTTCCTCTTCGTCCCCCTGACGATCTCGCTCGCCGCCCTCACGGCCGGCCTGCAGACCGCCTGGGTGCGCACGGAGAAGGAGAAGTACCTCAGAGCCACCAAGTTCTGGGGCAAGCTCTTCCTGATCAACATCGCGATGGGTGTGGTCACCGGCATCGTGCAGGAGTTCCAGTTCGGCATGAACTGGTCCGACTACTCGCGCTTCGTCGGTGACGTCTTCGGCGCCCCACTTGCCTTCGAGGCCCTGATCGCGTTCTTCTTCGAGTCGACCTTCATCGGTCTGTGGATCTTCGGCTGGGACAAGCTGCCCAAGAGGATTCATCTGGCCTGCATCTGGATGGTCTCGATCGGCACGATCCTGTCGGCGTACTTCATCCTCGCGGCCAACTCCTGGATGCAGCACCCTGTCGGCTACCGGATCAACAAAGCGAAGGGGCGTGCCGAGCTCACCGACTTCTGGCACGTGCTCACCCAGAACACCGCGCTCGCCCAGGCGTTTCACACGCTCTCCGCCTCCTTCCTGACCGGCGGTGCGTTCATGGTCGGCATCGCGGCCTTCCACCTGTTCCGCAAGAAGCACGTCTCCGTGATGAAGAGCTCGCTGCGGCTGGGGCTGGTCACCGTCGTCATCGCCGGTCTGCTCACCGCGATCAGCGGCGACACGCTCGGCAAGGTCATGTTCAAGCAGCAGCCGATGAAGATGGCTGCCGCCGAGGCGCTGTGGGACGGCCAGAACTCCGCGCCGTTCTCGATCTTCGCGTACGGCGATGTCAGCAAGGGCCACAACTCCGTCGAACTGTCGGTGCCCGGCCTGCTGTCGTTCCTCGCCGACGACAACTTCAACTCGTATGTCCCCGGCATCAACGACACCAACAAGGCCGAGCAGGAGAAGTACGGTCCCGGCGACTACCGGCCCATCATCCCCGTCACCTTCTGGGCGTTCCGCTGGATGATCGGCTTCGGCATGGCGTCCTTCGCCATCGGCCTGGTCGGACTCTGGCTGACCCGCAAGAAGTTCATGCTGCCGCAGCATCTGCGGGTCGGCGACGACGAGGTGCCGCATCTGGTCCTCTTCAGGAACAAGGCGCTCAGCCCCAAGCTCAGCAGGCTGTACTGGCTGGTGGCGATCTGGACCCTCGGCTTCCCGCTGATCGCCAACTCATGGGGCTGGATCTTCACCGAGATGGGCCGACAGCCGTGGGTCGTCTACGGCGTCCTGCAGACCCGGCACGCGGTCTCCCCCGGTGTCTCCCAGGCCGAGGTCCTCACCTCGATGATCGTCTTCACCACGCTCTACGCCATCCTCGCCGTCGTCGAGGTCAAGCTGCTCGTGAAGTACGTCAAGGCCGGCCCGCCTGAGCTCACCGAGGCCGACCTCAACCCGCCCACGAAGATCGGCGGCGACACCCGTGACGCCGACAAGCCGATGGCCTTCTCGTACTAGGCCGAGGGAGATCGAGTCATGGAACTTCACGACGTCTGGTTCGTTCTGATCGCCGTCCTGTGGACCGGCTACTTCTTCCTGGAGGGCTTCGACTTCGGGGTCGGCATCCTCACCAAGCTGCTGGCTCGGAACCGTCCGGAGAGGCGGGTACTGATCAACACCATCGGGCCCGTGTGGGACGGAAACGAGGTGTGGCTGCTCTCGGCGGGTGGTGCGACCTTCGCCGCTTTCCCCGACTGGTACGCCACGCTGTTCTCCGGTTTCTACCTGGCGCTGCTCATGATCCTGGTCTGTCTGATCGTGCGCGGAGTCGCCTTCGAGTACCGGGCGAAGCGCCCCGAGGAGAACTGGCAGCGCAACTGGGAGACCGCGATCTTCTGGACCTCGCTGATCCCGGCATTCCTGTGGGGTGTGGCCTTCGGCAACATCGTGCGCGGCGTGAAGATCGACAAGAATTTCGAGTACGTCGGCACCTTTTGGGACCTGCTCAACCCGTACGCGCTGCTCGGCGGTCTGGTGACGCTGACCCTCTTCACCTTCCACGGGGCCGTGTTCACGGCGCTCAAGACGGTCGGTGACATCCGGGAGCGGGCGCGGAAGCTCGCGACGGTGGTCGGTCTCGTCACCGCTGTGCTGGCACTGGTCTTCCTGCTGTGGACACAGGTCGACAGCGGCGACGGCAAGAGCCTGGTGGCGCTCGTCGTGGCCGTGGCGGCTCTGGTCGCCGCCCTGGCGGCGAATCAGGCCGGGCGCGAGGGCTGGTCGTTCGCACTGTCGGGGATCACGATCGTGGCCGCCGTGGCGATGCTCTTCCTGTCGCTCTTCCCGAACGTCATGCCGTCGTCGCTCAACGGGGACTGGAGCCTTACGGTCACCAACGCCTCGTCGAGCCCCTACACCCTGAAGATCATGACTTGGTGCGCGGGGATCGCCACGCCGATCGTCCTGCTCTACCAGGGGTGGACCTACTGGGTGTTCCGCAAGCGGATCGGTACGCAGCACATCGCAGACGCTGTGCACTGATTCCGAGTTGGCCATGTTTCACGTGAAACATGGCCCTTGAGAAGAGGGTGTGTTTCACGTGAAACCGATCGACCCGCGATTGCTCCGCTACGCCCGTGCCACCCGCCTCTTCCTGGTGGCGGTCGTCGGTCTGGGCGTGGTCGGAGCGGCGCTGGTCATCGCCCAGGCGATGCTGATCGCCGAGGTGGTGGTGGGTGCCTTCCAGCGCGGGATGTCGGCTGGTGAACTCGGCACTCCCCTGATGCTGTTGGCGGCCGTCGCCTGTGGCCGTGCGCTGGTCTCGTGGCTCACCGAGCTCGCGGCGCACCGGGCGAGCGCGGCGGTGAAGTCGGAGCTGCGGGGACGGCTGCTGGAGCGTTCCGTGGAGCTGGGCCCGGGATGGCTGAGCGGACAGCGGACCGGGTCCCTCGTTGCCCTCGCCACCCGTGGAGTCGACGCCCTCGACGACTACTTCTCGCGTTATCTGCCGCAGTTGGGACTTGCGGTGGTCGTGCCGGTGGCGGTGCTGGCCCGGATCGTCACCGAGGACTGGGTATCGGCGGCGATCATCGTGGGGACCCTGCCGCTCATCCCGGTGTTCATGGTCCTGATCGGCTGGGCCACGCAGTCCCGCATGGACCGTCAGTGGCGGCTGCTGTCCCGGCTGTCCGGACACTTCCTGGATGTGGTCGCAGGGCTGCCCACCTTGAAGGTGTTCGGGCGCGCCAAGGCGCAGGCCGAGTCGGTCAAGCGCATCACCGGCGAGTACCGGCAGGCGACCATGCGGACGCTGCGGATCGCCTTCATCTCGTCATTCGCGCTGGAGCTGCTCTCCACGCTGTCCGTGGCTCTGGTCGCCGTGACGATCGGCATGCGGCTCGTGCACGGCGAGATGGACCTGTACATCGGGCTCGTCATCCTTGTCCTCGCGCCCGAGGCATATCTGCCCTTGCGTCAGGTCGGTGCGCAGTACCACGCGGCGGCGGAGGGGCTTGCGGCGGCCGAGGAGATCTTCGCGGTCCTGGAGACTCCTGTGCCGCCGTCGGGAGTGGGGAGCGTTCCGGCGGGCGGTATTGCCTTCGAGGGAGTGACGGTTCGGTATCTCGGCCGGTCCGAGGACGCCGTGTCGGACGTGTCCTTCGCCGTCGAGCCGGGCGAGACCGTCGCGCTCGTCGGGCCGAGCGGCGCGGGCAAGTCGACGCTGCTGAACACCCTGCTGGGGTTCGTGCGGCCGGCTGAAGGACGGGTGCGGGTCGGGGGAGTCGATCTCGCTGACGTCGATCTTGAGCAGTGGAGGTCGAGGATCGCCTGGGTGCCGCAGCGGCCGCGTCTGTTCGCCGGGACACTCGCTGAGAACGTACGGCTGGCCAGGCCTGACGCCGACGACAGCGCCGTACGCAAAGCGTTGAGCGAAGCCGGGGCGCTGGAGTTCGTGGACGCGCTGCCCCAGGGAGCCGAGACCGTGCTCGGGGAGGACGGGGCCGGGCTGTCCGCCGGTCAGCGGCAGCGACTCGCGCTGGCCCGGGCGTTCCTCGCTGACCGACCGGTGCTGCTGCTCGATGAGCCGACGGCCGCCCTGGACGGAGCCATCGAGGCCGCGGTCGTGGATGCGGTACGGCGGCTGGCGGTGGGGCGGACGGTGCTGCTGGTGGTGCACCGGCCGGCACTGCTGGCGGTTGCGGACCGGGTGGTACGGCTGGATACAGCGGATACAGCGGATAAGGAGGGGACCGCGGGTACGACGGCGACGCTGGAGGGATCCGTGTCCCCCGCAGCTTCCGTGGTGGCGGGTGTTGTGACATCCGAGGTTCGCCCGGTCGAGACCGCTCCTCCCGCTCCGGAGGAGGCCGGGACGACCGGTCCCACGACGGGGCCGCGCCCCGTCCTCACCCGAGTCCGTGCCATGTCCGGCCCCCGGCACAGCCGTCTGGCACTCGCCCTGCTCCTCGGCAGCCTTGCGCTCGGCAGCGCCGTCGGGCTCATGGCCACCTCCGGGTGGCTCATCTCGCGGGCCTCACAGCAGCCGCCCGTGCTGTATCTGATGGTGGCCGTGACGGCGACACGGGCCTTCGGCATCGGGCGGGCCGTCTTCCGCTATGCCGAGCGGCTCGTGTCCCACGACGCGGTGCTGCGGATGCTCGCCGACACCAGGGTCGCCGTCTACCGGCGGCTGGAACGACTGGCCCCCGCCGGGCTGCGCAGCACCCGCCGGGGCGACCTGCTCTCGCGGCTCGTCGCCGACGTGGACGCGCTGCAGGACTACTGGCTGCGCTGGCTGCTGCCCGCCGGTTCCGCGGCGATCGTGTCCGCCGCGGCCGTCGGCTTCACGACCTGGCTGCTGCCCGAGGCCGGTGTCGCGCTCGCCGCCGGGCTGGTGGCGGCCGGAGTCGGTGTCCCGCTGGTCACCGGCGCTGTGTCCCGCCGCGCCGAACGCAGGCTGGCCCCTGCTCGAGGAGTGCTCGCGACGCGCGTGACCGATCTGCTGACCGGCACCGCGGAGCTGACCGTCGCCGGCGCCCTGCCGGCTCGTACCGCCGAGGCACGGCGAGCCGACGGCACGCTCACCTGGATCGCCTCGCGAGCCGCCAACGCCACCGCGCTCGGTGACGGACTCACCGCGCTGCTCTCCGGCCTTACGGTTGCCGCCACCGCCCTCGTGGGCGCCCAGGCGGTCGCCGACGGGCGGCTGGGCGGTGTGGCGATGGCCGTCGTCGTCCTGACCCCGCTGGCCGCCTTCGAGGCGGTCCTCGGGCTGCCGCTCGCCGTGCAGTACCGGCAACGGGTGCGCAGAAGCGCGGAGCGCGTGTACGAGGTCCTGGACGCGCCCGAGCCGGTCCGGGAGCCGGAACAGCCCCTGCAAGCCCCCGCCTCCCCCTTCCCGGTCGTTCTGAAGGGGCTGACCGCCAGGTACGAAGGACAGGACCGGGGAGCACTCGACGGCCTCGACCTGACCCTCCATCAGGGGCGACGCATCGCCGTCGTCGGGCCGTCCGGATCCGGCAAGACGACGATGGCGCAGGTGCTGCTGCGGTTCCTGGACGCGGAAACGGGCTCGTACACGCTGGCCGGCGTGGACGCCCACGCGCTCGACGGCGACGACGTACGACGACTCGTCGGGCTGTGCGCCCAGGACGCGCACCTCTTCGACAGCTCGGTACGCGAGAACCTGCTGCTGGCGAAGAAGGACGCCACCGAGGGCGACCTGCGCGACGCGTTGGCCCGGGCCCGGCTGCTGGGCTGGGCCGAGAGTCTGCCCGACGGGCTGGACACGCTGGTCGGTGAACACGGGGCCCGGCTGTCGGGCGGACAGCGTCAGCGGCTCGCACTGGCCCGCGCACTGCTCGCCGACTTCCCCGTCCTGGTCCTCGACGAGCCCGCCGAACACCTCGACCTGCCGACGGCCGACGCCCTCACCGCCGACCTGCTGGCCGCCACCGAGGGCCGTACGACACTGCTCATCACACACCGGCTGGCCGGCCTGGAGGCGGTCGACGAGGTCGTCGTACTGGACGAGGGGCGGCTGGTGCAGCGCGGGACGTACGCCGAACTGGCCGCCGTACCGGGGCCGTTGCGGGAGATGGTGGAACGGGAGACGGAGACGGAGCTGCTGGTCGGAGCGGCGTAGGGGAGGGCGGCCTGCGCGGAGCGGCAGGCGCCTGGCTGACTTGTCACGATCCATCCCGCACTGAGCCATCCGGGGTGCTGTTTCCCCCAGGCGTAGGACTTGAACATGACCCGTCCCGATGGGGCAGGTCACGATCGCTGACATGCGCTCATTCCGCCGTCATCCGCTGCTCGCTCCGGCCTTGTTGTGTGCGCTCCTCCTGCTGGTGGCCCGGCCCGCCGACGCCGTGGGCGTGGGCGACGGAGACGGGATCGGCGACAGCTCCGGCCTCAGCACCCAGGTCGCGCAGCTCTACGAGGATGCGGCACTGGCGACGCAGCAGTACGAAGCGGGGCGCCAGGAGGCCGAGGTACGGCGGGCGCAGGCCGAGCAGGCCCAGGCGCTGCTCGACGGGGAACGGAGGGAGATCGCCGGCCTGCACGATGACCTGGGCCGGATGGCGCGCGCCCAGTACCGCACTGGTGGTGCTCTCCCGGTGGCCGCGCAATTGATTCTCGCGGACAGCCCGGACGCACTGATGCGCGGCCAGCACGTTCTTGCGCAGGCCAATCTGGCGCTGGCCGACTCCGTCGGCAGGAGCCGGCGGGCCGAGGCGCGGTTCGCCGCCGACGAGGAGAAGGCCAAGGCGGCGTGGCAGGCGCTGGAGAAGCGGAACACCGAACTCGCCGCCGTGAAGGACACGATCGAGCGGAAACTCGAGGAGGCACGTGGGCAGTTGCAGGGGCAGGCGGAGGCTTCGGTCGCGGCCGGCAGCTGCCGCGGCTCCGTCCGGCTGGACCAGCCGAAGAGGAGCTTCACGCAGCCGTGGGTCGCCCCCGTGGAGACGTACGAGCTGTCAGCGGGTTTCGGCAGCGGCGGCGACCGGTGGGCGAACCGGCATACCGGGCAGGACTTCGCGGTGCCCATCGGCACGCCGGTGCGGGCGGTCGGCGCGGGACGCGTGGTGAGCGTGTCGTGCGGAGGCGCCTTCGGCATCGAGATCGTGATCCGGCACCCGGGCGGTTACTACACGCAGTACGCCCATCTCGCCGCCGTCGCCGTCGACCAGGGCGAGCGGGTGGACACGGGGCAGTGGATCGGCCAGTCGGGCACCACCGGCAACTCCACCGGCCCACATCTGCACTTCGAGGTACGGGTCACGCCGCAGATGGGCTCCGCGGTGGATCCGGTGCCATGGCTGGCGGCACGAGGCGTCCCCCTCGCATGACCACCAGGACGCCCAGGACGACCAGGACGACCAGGACGACCAGGATCACCGCGGGCGGCTAACGCCGCTCTGTCAGCATCCGCTCGATGACGAGCGCGACCCCGTCGTCGTTGTTGGCGACGGTGCGGCCCGACGCCGCGGCGATGACGTCCGGATGCGCGTTGCCCATCGCGTAGGACCGGCCCGCCCAGGTGAGCATCTCGACGTCGTTCGGCATGTCCCCGAAGGCGACGACCTCCTCGTGCGAGATACCGCGCTCGGCGCAGCACAGGGCGAGCGTGCTCGCCTTGGAGACACCGGGGCCGCTGATCTCCAGCAGGGCGCTGGGGCTCGAGCGGGTGACGTTGGCCCGGTCGCCGATGGCGAGACGGGCGGTGGTGAGGAAAACGTCCGGGTCGAGGGTCGGGTGGTAGGCAAGGATCTTCAGCACCGGCTCGGCGGCGCCGGGGCCCTCCGCCGCCAGCAGATCCTCGGCCGGCATGAGGTTGTCCGGGATCTCCATGTGCAGCTTCGGATAGTCCGGCTCCTGGTGGAAGCCGTACGTCTGCTCCACCGCGTACACCGTGCCCGGAGCCGCGTCGCGCAGCAGCCGTACGGCGTCCAGCGCGTTGTCCCGGGCCAGCTCCCGCACCTTCACGAACCGGTGGGCGCCGGGGCCGCCGTGCAGGTCGACCACGGCCGCGCCGTTTCCGCAGATCGCCAGGCCGTGGCCGTGGACGTGGTCGCTGACGACGTCCATCCAGCGGGCCGGGCGGCCGGTGACGAAGAAGACCTCGATGCCCGCATCCTCGGCGGCGGCGAGGGCCGCGACCGTACGCGGGGAGACCGACTTGTCGTCCCGCAGGAGAGTGCCGTCGAGATCGGTGGCTATGAGCCGCGGCGGAACGGCGGCGGCCGGGGTCTCGGGCTGTCGAGTCGCTGAGGTCACCCGCCCATTCTCCCGCATATGCCTGCACGGCCGTGCGGGAGTGCGCACATGTGAGTGGTTACCGTCCTCAGCGCCGCCACAGCCCGCCCGCTCAGCCGAGCTGTGCCGCGGCCTCCATGGCGATCTGCTCGAAGACCTTCTCGTCCGCGGCGAAGTCGGAGTCGGGGACGGGCCAGTGGAGCACGATCTCCGTGAAGCCCAGCTCCCGGTACCGGCCCGCGAAGTCCACGAACGCGTCGAGCGACTCCAGAGGCCGGGCACGGTCCGGGGTGAAGCCGGTGAGCAGGACCTTGTCCAGCCCGGTCACGTCCCGGCCGATCTCGGCGCAGGCGTCGGCCAGCTTCTCGGCCTGGCCACGAATGGCTTGAACCGACTGTTCGGAAGTGCCGTTCTCGTACAGCCTGGGGTCGCCCGTGGTCACCCATGCCTGCCCGTACCGCGCGGCCAGCCGCATTCCGCGCGGGCCTGTCGCCGCCACCGTGAATGGCAGCCGGGGGCGCTGCACACAACCCGGTATGTTGCGCGCCTCGTGCGCCGAGTAGAAGTCGCCTTCGTAGGACACCCCGTCCTTGCCGTCCTCGGTCAGCAGCCGGTCCAGGAGCTGGACGAACTCGGCGAACCGCTCCGCGCGCTCCCGCGGGGTCCAGGGCTCCTGCCCCAGCACGGTGGCGTCGAAGCCGTTGCCACCCGCGCCGACGCCGAGGGTGAACCGGCCCGAGGAGATGTCGTCGAGGGAGATCAGCTCCTTCGCGTACGGCACCGGGTGGCGGAAGTTCGGCGAGCCCACTCCGTGCTCATACCATCGGTCCCATGCGACGACCCAGGCCCCACGAGCCGACCATAACCCCAGGTGAGCCGGCGGCTCTCTACTGCCGGATATCCCAGGCGGACGACGACGACCAGACCGGCGTCGATCGGCAGGAACGTATCTGCAGGGAGATCGCCGAGCGCCGGGGGCTCACCATTGACCCTGCCCACGTCTTCGTCGACAACAGCCGGTCGGCTTGGAGCCGGGGGCGTAAGCGGCCGGGCTGGGATCAGCTCCTGGAACGCGCCCAGCGGCGTGAGTTTCAGCACGTCATCGCGTATCACCCAGACCGGCTGATGCGGCAGCCGAGGGACCTGGAGGAACTGCTCCAGGTCTCGGACGAGCACCAGATCATGCTGCACGGCGAGGCGAACCGGCGGAATCTCTCGGACCCCGACGACCGGTTCATCCTGCGGATCGAGGTCGCGCATGCCTGCCGATCGTCAGACGACACCTCGCGGCGGCTGAAGTCGGCGCTGAAGGAGCGCGCCGAGACCGGCCTTCCGCACTCGGGCAAGCGCCGCTTCGGATACGAGGCCGACGGCATGACCATCCGGGAGGACGAGGCCGAGATCGTCCGCGAGGTCTTCGACCGCTACCTCAAGGGGCAGAGCCCGAGCGCGATCGCCCTGGTCCTCCACAAGCGCGGCATTAAGACCGTGTACGGCAAGGAGTGGACGCAGGGGACGGTCCGCGCCCTCCTCGACTCCCGACATGTTGCCGGCATCCGTATGCATCAGGGCGAGGAGGTCGGGCTGGGCAAGTGGCTCGCGATCATCGACCAGGGGGTGTGGGAGGAGACCCGGGCACGGCGCGAGTACCGGTCCGCCGTGCACCAGACGAACCTGGAGCTGCGGCGCTTCTACCTGCTGCGCGGCCTGGTCATGTGCTCGCGCTGCGGCACCCTGATGTCCGGCACGAAGATCGGCGGGGTGCCGTCGTACCTGTGTACGCGCAGGAGCCGCAACGGTGAGAAGAAGTGCGTGCGGCGAATCGCCGCGGTGAAGCTGGAGGAGTTCGTCACGGAAGCGGCCATCGATCTGCTCGGCAGGCTCACCGTCTCCGGCCAGCTCGCGTCGACCGTGATGCCAGACACGGCGGCGGAGTCCGTCGAGGCCGACCAGCGGCAGCTCGACGAGCTGAACGGGATGTGGACCGCGAAGGAGATCTCCACGGCGGAGTACCGCAGGATGCGCAAGGAGATCACCGATCGCATCGCCAAGGCCCAGCGCCGCCTCGTCGTACGGCCGATGAAGCTGCTCGACGGACTGACGGGGCCTGGCGCGAAGGCTGCCTGGAACGCCGAGGAGATGACGGACGAGCGGCGCAACGCGGTGCTGCGGTTCCTGTTCGCCGGGGTGGTGATAGACGCTTCCGGCAAGCCGAGTGGGGTCTTCGACTGGGATCGGATCGCCATCGAGCAGAACCCGCTGTAGGCGAGGCAATGAGGCGAGAGCCAGGGGGCACTCCTGGGCACGGCGGCGGAGCAACATAGCAGCAGATCGCCGGTTACCCAAACCGGCGAATCTCCGGACACTGAAGGTCGCCTCGGAGGACCTGCCAGTCCTTCGTACGCGGCACGCACGGCCCTGGCGTTGGAGCGCCTCGGGCCAGGCGCGCGACCGACCGCCCATCGAACGACCGGCGGTGCGGAGTCTGCCAGCCCCGCACCGCCAGCAAGGACTCGCTCATGCCCCTGCCGTCCGCCCGCCAAGACGCCGTAGCCGCCCCGCGGACGCCGAGCCGCCGCGAAGCCCAGGCGGCAGCCCGTACCCAAGCCCTGACGCGCGTGTGCGCCGGATTCACGACGACCATCAGCCCGCACAGTGCCGCGCGGCTGGCCGACCTGATGTCGACCACGACGTACGCGAAGGCCGCATAGCGGCAGCCGCAGACATGGGAGCGGCCCCCGGCGTTGGAGCGCCGAAGGCCGTAACGACTCCCAGACGACCGCCCATAAACGATCTGCCCCGGTGCCGGGACTGCCATCCCGTACGGCACCGAGTGAGGAAGTTCTGTGCCCCAGGGTACGTTCCAGCCCGCCCGTACCGCATCCCCGCAGACGAGTTCCCGGTTCGACACCGGCGAGGGACCTGGTCTGCCCATGCCGCCCCACCACCTGGAGGCGGAGCAGGCCGTCCTCGGCGCCTGCATGTACAGCTCGGCAGCTGTTGACGCCGCCCGCCCGATCCTGCAGGCCGCCGACTTCTACCGCCCGGCGCACGCCGACATCTGGCGCTGCGTGCTCTCCCTGCGTGACGAGGGCTCGCCGACCGACCCCATCGCGCTCGGCGAGGAGCTCGGCCGGATCGGTGCCCTCACCCGCGTCGGCGGTGCCTCCTACCTGCACATCCTCGCCAGCGCGACGCCGGGACCGGCCAACTGCGACTACTACGCCGAGATCGTGCGGGAGAAGGCCGAACTGCGCCGCCTGCAGGCGGCGGCAGTGCAGACCCTGCAGCAGAGCGTCTCCGAGGGCGCCGACCCCGACCAGATACGCGCGCAGTTGCAGAGCGCCCTGGACACGACTGCCGGGCGAGGACCATCCGGCAATGGCAGGCTCGGCCAGTTTGCCGTCGATGGTTGGGATTTCCTCAACGACTACGGCGCCCAGGTCCCGCCGATCTGGGGCACGCCCGAGCAGACGGCGTGGGCGACCGGCGAGAGCATGATGTTGGTCGGCCCGCCGGGAGTCGGCAAGAGCACCATCGCGCACCAGCTCGTCATGGCCAGGCTCGGCTTCCAGAGGCTGGTGCTCGGTATGCCGGTCACCGAGGGCAGGCGCGTGCTGTACCTCGCGATGGACCGGCCTCCGCAGATCGCCCGCGCCCTGCGGCGCCTGGTACGCGACGTCGACGAGGAGATCCTCCGGGACCGCCTGGTGGTCTGGGCCGGACCGCTGCCGGCCACGCTCGACCGCGAGCCGAACCTCCTCGCCGAACTTGCCGCCCACCATGATGCGGACACCGTCGTCATCGACAGCATCAAGGACATCGTCGGCAAGCTCACCGACGACGAGGCCGTCGGCGCGTACAACCGGGCCCGGCAGCAGCTTCTCCGTTCCGGCGCGGAACTGCTGGAGCTTCACCACCAGCGCAAGGCCACTGCCGACGCCAAGCCAGGCGGACGTCCGACCCTGGACAGGGTGTACGGCACCACCTGGTTCACCGCCGGTGCCGGCAGCGTGATGATCCTCAGCGGGGGAGCGGGCAACACGGTGGTCGAACTCCATCACGCCAAGACGGTGACCGGTGAGATCGGCCCGCTTACGGTGATCCACGATCACCAGCGCGGTACGTCGAGGGTCGACGAGCCCCTCGACCCGTACAAGCTCCTGCGCGACGCGACCAACGGCCTGACCAGCAAGGAGCTGGCAGCCCAGATGACCGGTGAGCCGGACCCGAGCGCCAAGGACCAGGAGAAGGCGCGGCGGGTGCTGAAGGGCCTGTACGAGGCCGGGCAGGCCACCAAGGACCAGGAGCTCGGCGGCAACCGTCAGGTGCGGTATCGGGCCAGGGCCCGGCACATGGCCGCCGTCTCCTGACGAATCGGGGACCGGCGGACGGGAGCTCCGGCACCGGAACCGTCGGCTCACGCGAGCACTCACGGGCCGCTCCCCGAAGAACGGCCCACACGCCCCTCACACGGCTCACGCCGCCGAGGGAAGTGCAGGTCAGAAGCTCACGCGGGCCCGCACACACCTCACACCACCGGTCACTCACGCGCGGTCCCCTCCTTGTAGAGGGAGCCGCGTGGGAGCCGACGAGAAACGAACGCCTCTTACGTCTCCTCCACGAGCCGTCCGCACTGCCCCGGAGAAGCCTGCGTCCGGTACGGCACATCAAGCCCCCTGCCGTACCGGCCCTGACCTGCGCTTGCAACGGCCAAGACGGATCACACCGCCAAAACCCAGGAGTACCCCGCTTGAACCTCTCCGCACCCACACCCGCACCTACCGACAGGGGGCACCGCCCCGACGAAGGGCGGCTGTCGATGACCAAGCAGGACGCCGAGCGGTACGCGCTCGTCGCGGCCGGAGTTGTCATCGTGGCCCTGACCATGGCCGGATTCTGGCTGTCCTACGCGCATCTCGCCGAGGTCGCCGGCCAGCACGGGCTGCGCAGCTCTCCCGCCCGCCGCTGGGTCTGGCCGGCGACCCTGGATGCGTTCATCGTCGCGGGTGAATTGCTCATGCTCCGCGCCGGCCTGCGCAGGGTGACCGACAGGTGGGCGATCGCCCTTACGGCCACCGGGTCGGTCGGTTCCATCGCGCTCAACGTGGCCGGGGTCAACGGCACGGGCAGTGCGGGCACCGTGCCGCTGCTCGACTACGTGGTGGCCGCGGTTCCCCCGACCGCCGCACTGCTGGCCTTCGGTGTCCTGAGGCGGCAGATCCACCAGCTCGTCGACCAGCCTGCGGGCCATCTGGATCCCGCCCCGGCCCAGACGTCGGAACCACCGGTCACCGCCCCCGCCGAGCCCGTCCAGCCCGCCGCGCCGCCGCCCGCCGTGCCCGCCCAGCCGAGGGAGCCACCTTCCGAGATTGCGGAGAGCAGGCCGCGCGGTGGCCGTCCGCCCAGCGCCACGCTTGAGGAACTCGTGGAGACCGGCCGGATCGCCCTCGCCGAGCACGGCACGCTCACCCGGTCACTGCTCCGAAAGGCCGTCAAGGCCAAGGGGCTGACGATCAGTAGCGAGCGGCAAACCGACGTGATGGCCATCCTCCGGCCCGAAATCGAAGCCGCCGCCGAGACCGGTCCGGACAGCGGCTGACCGGAATCCCTACGGGGTGACCGGAACCCGTCCGGTCACCCCGGCCAGCCAGTCACCAGCTCACTCAATCGCCCTGCTTATCCACACCTGTGGATGGCGGCTTGCCGCCAGCATTCGGCCCAGCCCCTCCCCAGCGACCCGCCTGCCATTCCCGCCCCTTCCGGAGACCGTCCGTGACTCACCATCTGCCCCTCCCCGATCAAACGCCCGACGAGCCGCTGTCCCAGGCGAAGTCGCCTACGCTGATGAACCGTCTGCGGCGTGCGTTCGGACGGGGTGCTCCTGGCGGAGCCAGTAGTACCCCGAGTCCGACTCAAGGCCGGTCTTCGGGGATCTCCGCCCCGGGGGTGGCGGAGGAGGCCCAGCGCCAGGGGGCGCCAGGCCAGGACGTCGGGGCCGAGGGCGGCCCCGACGAGGACACACTCCACACCGTCCAGCGCGAGACCCTCCGCCCCGTACGCGCCACCGACACCGCTGAGAGCGTCGGCGGTGAGCCTGTCGCGAAGAGCGTCCAGCCCACGATCCGCCGCTTCACCGGCACTAAGCGCGTCGCCCGCGTCGGCCCCCTGCGCTTCACCAGCGACGAGCACACCCAACTCCAGGAGGCAGCCGCCGAGCACGGCTACAAGGGCGACTCAGGCTTCGCCGCCGACATCGTCCTCGCCTTCGTCACCGGCCGGTTCACCGCCAACCTGCCCCTGTCCGAGGACCGCCGCCGCACCCACGTCTTCCGCGCCCAGGTCCTGCGCCAGCTCAACCGGATCGGCGTCAACGTCAACCAGATCGCCCGCGCCCTCAACAGCGACCTCACCCCACCCGACATCCGCCAACGCCTCACCGAACTCCACCAGCTGCTGGAGCTGATCGCCGAGGCCCTGCGCCAGCCAGCCGAGCAGACCGAGCCGACCAAGCCGGAAGAAGAGGAACTGTCCGCGTGATCGCCGCCATCAAACCCGCCGGGTCCAATACCCGCGGCCTGCTCGGCTACCTCTACGGACCGGGCCGCCACGACGAGCACCTCGACCCGCACATCGTGGCCGGGTTCGCGATGCTCGGCCTGCCCGACCCCGGCCGCGACGAGAACGCCACCCTCACCGAACTCGCCCGCTACCTCGACGAGCCCGTGCGGCTGCGCAACAACGAGTTCGGCCAGAAGGTCACCGACCACGTCTGGCACTGCCCCGTGCGCGCCGCGCCCGAGGACCGCTACCTCTCCGACGCCGAGTGGGGCGAGATAGCCCAGCGCATCGTCGAGGCGGCCGGCATCGCTCCGCCCGGTGATGACCTGGCCTGTCGCTGGATCGCCGTACGCCATGCCGACGACCACATTCACATCCTCGCCACCACCGTCCGCGAGGACGGCCACCGCCCCAAGCTCCACGACAGCGGCCTGCGCGTCGGCGACGCCTGCCGCGAGATCGAGAAGGACTACGGGCTGCGCCGGCTGAAGAAGGGGGATCGGACTGGTGCCCGTCGGCCTACCCAGGCCGAGATGCACAAGGCCGAACGCCTCGGCTGGGAACAGCTGAGCCGCGAGTGGCTCCAGGACCGCATCCGTGCCGCCATGCCGCACGTGAGCAATGCCGAGGAATTCATCGCCTACCTGGAGGCCGACGGCATCGAGGTCAAGGCCCGGCGCGGCCCGTCGGGCGACCTCCTCGGCTACGCCGTCGGCCGCCCCGGCGACCTTAGCGAGAAGGGTGAGCAGATCTTCCACTCTGGAGGCAAGATCGCTCCCGACCTCTCCCTGCCCAAGATCAAGGCCCGTCTCGAATCCGGCCAGCCTGCAGAGCACCCCATCGCCCGCCGCAACCGCCCCAGTACCCCCTGGCATCAGGCCACGGAAGCACTCGACACGCTCCACACCGACTTCGCCGACGACACCCATGCCCAGGCCCACATCGCCGCCCTCGGCGAGCTGCTCCAAGCCACCGCGCAGAACGCACCCGACAACCTGCGCACCGAACTCCGAGCCGCATCCACGGCGTTTGCCCGCGCCCAGCGCTCCCAGATCCGTGCCGAAGACCGCGCCGCCCACGCCCTGCGCAGCGCAGCCCGCGACATCGTGCACACCGCGACCGGCCCCGACGGCAGCGCCCTGGCCGCCCTGGTCGCGGCCCTCGTCTGGGCCGCCATCGTCGCCGGGCGCTGGCACGAAGCGAAGCACCACGCCCACCAGGCCGATGCCGCCCGCCAAGCCGTCCAGCACCTCCAGACGGCCGCCGACCGCGCACTCGCACCGACGCTCGCCGACCTCACAGCCCGGCCGCCCAGGGATCAAGCCCGCCGCGTTCTCGCGAACGACGTACGAGCAGCTATCCCCGACCAGGCCGAGCGCATCCTCACCGACCCGGCCTGGCCGGCGCTCGTCACCGTCCTCGCCGACGCCGAAGCCCGTGGCCACCAGCCTCACCAGCTCCTCAAGGAGGCTGCCGCCCAGCGCGAGTTGACCACCGCGCGCCAGCCCGCCCGAGTGCTGATCACCCGCATCCAGCACACTGGCCGGAACCCGGCACGCAACCGACTTGCCGAGGCCGCCCGCATGCAGTCGACCATGGCGGGCTCGATCCCGGCCCAGCAGGCCCGAAACGGTCAGCCTCCAGTGGTGACTACGTTGCCTCCCCAACGGCAGCACCGACCGAGCCGGTAGCCGTCGTGTGGGTGCGTCCCGCACCTCGCGGCTTCGCGACGGAGAGTTGGCGGCTTCAAGCCAACGTCGTCTCCAACCCGCCTCGTGCCCTTGACGGCCCCCGAACCCTTCGGAACCGTCGCACGCAAGAACACGCAACCCGCTTGATCCGGGAGGGCATCGTGGACCTACAGTTCATCGGGATCGACCCCAACACCGGCGGCGAGGGGTCGCCGACGGTGTGGGTGGAAGAGGAGACGGCCGACCTGGTCCTCCAGGGGATCAAGGCCGAGGAAGTGCTGGAGGCACTGGTCAGCGGTACGGAGTGGGTCGCCGGTCACGCGGTGGGCATCCCCGCCCATGAGACGGTGATCCGCATCCCCGCCCGCATGGTGCCGATTCTGAGGGAGGCGTGTGATGTCGCAGAACGGCGTGCCGAGCTTCGCTGAGCTGCTGGCCGGTACGCGCCGCAGCGCGGTGCATCTGGAGATGCGCGACACGTACGGCGTCGGCGACGAGTCCGAGGAATTCGAACAGTTCAAGCGCACCGGCCACGTCGATCTCGACCCGACGGCACGGTGGTGGCCCCAGTGGCTGGGCACGGTGAGGGAAGCCGTTGGCCGAGGCGTGGTGATGCGCCGGGCCCGGATCGTGTCCGAGCCGGTGACGGACTACATCCGCTGGGAGCACGCCGCCACCTCGCTGAACGTCGAGGCGGGTGAACTGGTGCGCTGGCTGCCTCGCCGGCGGGCCGTGGACATTGCCCTTCCAGGGGCCGACTTCTGGCTGTTCGACGACCGCCTGGTTCAGTTCAACATCTTCACCGGGGACGGCGACTGGGCGGATCCGCCCAAGGAATTCAGCGAGGACCCCGCCGTGGTCGAGCTCTGCTCCGACGCCTTCGAGGCCGTATGGGAGCGTGCCGTCGACCACGAGAAGTACACCGTCTGACCCGCGCCTCACCCCATGCCCGCCTCTCCTTCGTCCAGCGCTCAGGCAGCCCGTGAAGCGCTCGCCGTACGCCTGACGCACCTGCGCAAAGACGCCGGCCTCACCGGGAAGGAACTCTCTGCCCGGTGCGGCTGGCACCCTGCGAAGACCACCCGCATCCAAAAAGGTGAGGTACAGCCCACCGACGGGGACATCCGCGCCTGGTGTGCTGCCTGCTCCGCCGCCGACCAGGCCGATGACCTGATCGCCACGGCCCGCGCCGTTGACTCGATGTACGTGGAGTGGCGCAGGAGCCACCGCACCGGCATGCGCAAGACGCAGGAGGACATCAACGACCGCTACGCGCACAGCGGCGTCACGCGCGCGTACGTCTCCAACGTCGTGCCCGGCTTCTTCCAGACTCCCGCATACGCCACGGCCCTGATGGAGGCCATCACCGACTTCCAAGGCACCCCCAACGACGTCTCCGAGGCCGTCGCGGCCCGCGTCGCCCGGAGCCGGTTCCTGTACGAGGGCGGGCATCGGTTCGTCGTGCTCATGGAGGAGTGCGTGCTGCGCTACCGCGTCGGCGACGCCGAGACGATGGCCGGACAGCTCAGGCACCTGTTGACCGTGATGCCGCTGCCCTCCGTCTCGCTGGGCATCATCCCCTTCACCGCGCAAAGGACGATGTGGCCGCTGGAGGCGTTCTACCTCCATGACGGCGCCCGCAGTGTCGTGGAGACCCTCACCGCCGAGGTCAACGTGGTTCAACCGCGCGAACTCGCCGACTACCGCAAGGCGTTCGGGGAGCTGACGAAGATGGCCGTCCACGGCAACGCCGCCCGCGCCTTGATCGAGTCGGCGATCAGGGCCCTCGGATGACGTCGCGCAATTCCCCGCAATTTTATTGAGGCAAAACTCCGGCTCTCCGTACGGTCGTTGGCGTCGCCGGGCAGGTCAAGGCTTCCCCTCGGCGGCAGCGGATGAGAGTCCTGCTCGCGCACCCCCTCATTGCGAGCGGGACATCCCGGCCCCGAGGAGACGACCCCGTGAGCGTCATGGCCAGACCCACCGCAGTCGGACCGCCCGGCTACACCGAAACCCTTCCCTGTGAGCCCGAGACGGCCCGTCGTGCCCGGAGCCTTGTCTCGGTCGCGCTGAACACCTGGGGCATAACCGAGTTGGCGGAAGCGGGCACGCTGATCGTCTCCGAGCTGGTGGGCAACGCGGTCCGCCACACCTCGTGCCGTCTGGTCCGGGTGTCCGTCCGGCGCGTCACGGACGATCTCGTACGGATCGGCGTCACCGACAAATCCCACGCCCTGCCGAGAATGGATCTGGTCGCCGACGGCGCTGAGACGGGGCGCGGCCTGGTCCTGGTCGACGCGCTGTCACACCGCTGGGGATACGACGAAATGCGCTGGGGCAAGACCGTCTGGGCGGAGCTGGCGGTCCCGGCGTGCTGACCCTGCGGCTCCTTCCGGAAGGCGAACAGGCGGGCGTCGCCGATCCGGAGCGACGCGTGGAGATGGCCAGATCCCACCACACCGAGGGCACGCTTACCGTTCAGTCCGGGCGGCGTGCTAACCACCGGGTCGTACGAGGTAGTGCCGTGGGAGCGGACAAGGGTCACCGGCGCCTTCAGGCGCTGGACTCGCGACGTTCGACGAGCTGACCGCGTTCGAAGCGGGTTCTGGTCCGCACCAGGGCGACGAGGTGGGGCCCTTCACGGCCCGCCAGCGGGGCCGGGCGGACTCGACAAGCTTGGAGCCCCTGCACTTTCCACTGGAACCTCAGGGGTTTCGCCACCCCCCAACAGGCCATCTCGCTGCGAGCAGCGTCGGAGCAATAGCCGAGCGCCTTGCGGTTTGGGACGATCGGGCATCGTCTTGGAGGGCGTCAACCTGTGAGGCAACCTCAAGACTGCCTCAACTCCCTTTACTTGAGCTCTTACAGATCATTTACTTACCGTGCGTCACGATGGCGCTCCTCCGGGCGTGGGTGGATGACCTCACCCACTGCCGTCCGTACGGCCATTACCAGCCATATCGACATGGAGATGCGCCATGCGGGAGCGCATATGTGCGACACCATCAACCAAGCCAATCAGACCGCGGTGTCGCCACAACTGCCGCCCAATGCCGAAACCCCGGAAGGTAAGCAGCACAAACGAGAGCAAGGGGATATTCGGCTAAAGCGGTCAGACAGGGACGAACGGGGAGATCGCCGCTTTGACTTACCTCACGACCGACGACCAGAGGACTGGATCGCAAGGGGACTTCAGCTCCACCCTGGCCGCTCCGCCCACCCCAGGGGACCCCCACGCCATCCCCTATCTCACCCCCCGAGAACGCCAACTCCTCACCCTGCTCAGCCGCGCCGCCGACAATCGCGAGATCAGCCGCCGACTCGGCATAGCCGAACGTACCGTCAAAGCACACCTGACCAACCTCATGGCCAAGATCAAAGTGACCAGCCGCACCGAAGCAGCCCTCTTTGCCTACGCCTTTCACGGCCGTCTCGTCGGCCGGCTCTGAGGATCTCGTTCGCCCGCTCGGTCTGGGCGTTCCGCCTCGTTCTGGCGGATTTACCCATGCAGGGCCGCGGGATGCATGTCGAGGTTCCGGGCCGCCTGGCGGATGACCTCGGGGCGACCGCAGTCGGCGCCCTTCCCGCGAGACCCGCCTGTGTCGCCGCCGCATCCTGAGCTTGACAGCACCCATATCGCTTATCGATAGTATCGATAAGCGATATGGGTGCTGCGATCGACAGGGGGAACCGTGGGTACGAAGTCGTGGTGGAACCGGACCGACAATCGGCTGCTGGAGGCGGCTCTGAGCTTGGCGGCTCTGCTTGCCGGCGTTTTCGGGGTGCTGCTCCCGGTCCTCGGGGTGGTCGGCCTCATCGGCCCGGTGGACACCCGCGAGGTCAAGGTCGAGACCACGACCCGGGTGCCTGACGCGGTGGCGCGCCATGGCTTGACCCTCACCGGCACCCACCAGGCCAACCTCGTCTTCGCCCACCCCGACCTGAGTCAGCGCCTGTTGCTCGCGCTGCCGGACGTCATCGGCAGCCTGCTCCTGCTCCTCGTCCTGACCCTCCTCCTTCAGATGGCCAGGACCCTGCGCGGCGGCGACGTCTTCGTGCCGAGCAACGCCCGCCGTCTGAGCGCCATAGGGCTCACGGTGCTGGTGCAGGCGGTCCTCTCCCCGGTCCTGCCGGCGCTCACGACGGCGGCTCTGGTGAACGGCACCCCCATGGCTGATCAGGTCCCCTCCTCGATCACCTTCACCGGCGAGTACGTCCTGCTCGCCTTCCTCATCCTGGCCCTGGGCGAGGTGTTCCGGCGTGGTACGAAGCTCCGCGCCGACACCGAGGGGTTGGTCTGATGCCGTCAGAAGAGGAACACCGGGTTCAAGTCCACCTGGACCGGCTGCTGGCCGAGCGCGGCATGACCTTGTCCGAACTGGCGGCCAGGGTCGGGGTGACGGTGGTCAACCTCTCCGTCCTGAAGAACGACCGGGCGAAGGCGATCCGCTTCTCCACCCTCACTGCGATCTGCCGCGAATTGAACTGCCAGCCCGGCGACCTGCTCAGCATCCGCGAGGACTGACCCCGGTCATAGGCATGGCCGACGTTCCGTACGAGAGCGGCATGTACCGCCTCCTACCGTGTGGCCCTCGCCGAAGCATGCCCATAACTACGTTACCTAGACAAGGGATTACTCATGGAGATGACCTCTGGCCGGCGTCTGGCACAGGTTTCTGTGATCGCTGTGTGTGCTGCCGCTCTTGCAGCGTGCGGGACCTCCTCGCGTTCCTACAACGTGTCGGGAGCTCCGGGGGGTGCCAGTGCTGCGTGCTCCAGTCTGGTGAGGAAGGCGCCGCAGAAGCTGGGGGGCCATGAGCGCAACGATTCCGACCAGAAGGGAACTGCCGTATGGGGGGACGGAGATGTCATTCTCCGGTGCGGGAACATCTCGGACGTTCCGGAATCGGCTCCATGCACGTCGGTGAAGGGGGTCGACTGGGTCGTGAACGAGAAGAAGACCCACGACGAGGTGAAGACGGTCCTGTCGTACGGGCGTAGCCCTGCAGCCGAGGTCACGGTGTCGGAGCGGATCAAGGACAAGAACGCCGTGATCGGTGATGTGTCCGGGATCGTGTCGGGGCTGACGAAGCAGAAGGCGTGCGCGAAGCAGGGCTGAGCGTTTGCGGCCCGGACTCCTATTAGCCCTGGAGGGCAGGGTGCCCGAAGGTGCGATGGTGGCCGGTGTGGCCAGGACGTAGAAATCAGTGGAACGTGCGTGCGGGTGCCGTTTGCGGTGCCGGGCGCATGGTCAAGGAAGCATTTCCACTTCTACGGGGAGAAATCATGCGTACTCTCTCGCGCCTGGCCTCTGGTGGGGCCGCTGCGGTGGCCGCCGGTGCGCTGCTGTTCGCAGCTGCGCCCGCGCACGCCACGTCGTCCTCGGGTACCTGGGGCATCCCGGGCCACAAAATGCAGGTGAACGCCTGGCACTGTGGCTCGTACGTGAGCACCTGTGACTGGAAGGCATCGACCAAGGTGTACAAGGGCACGGCCCACGACAGTGCCCAGTGGGTGCAGAACCGGGCCATCCTGACCGCTCACGGCATCAGCGTCTCCCTCACGATCTCGAAGAACCCTGAGGCGACGCTGAAGATGACCAGCAAGTCGCAGGGCGAGGTCCGCTGGAAGAACTACGGCGGGCACAAGTGGATCTCGGACACCTACGGTCAGATGAAGCCCAGCTCGCTGACTGTGTACGTGTCGACCAAGTCCTGCGGCTCGGCCCAGATCACCAGCAGCATCAAGTTCACGGAGAAGTGCGTCACTGCCGGCGCGGCCTGATCCGCTCTTGACACTGCGCACCACCTGAACGTCTCTGCCCCCGCCCCTTTGGCGGGGGCAGAGTTCTCTTACGGGGGAGAACGAGTATGTCTCACGCCAGGAGAGTCGCGAGGAAAGCGGCGTGGGCGGCCGCTGCGGCCTGCGTCCTGATGCCCGCCGTGTCCTGTACCTCGCAGGGCAGCCACCATGAAAGCAGGGAACCAGCCTACTTCCAGAGCCTCGTCAGCCAGGTCAACGGCCTGTACTACCACCCCTTCCTGAGGGAAGAGCGCGGCAGCGCCGAAGCTCAGTCCTACGCGCTGCGCATCCTGGCAGAGACCGGCGCGAAGCCGAAGGTCACGGTGGGAGCCACGACGGCCACAGCGCTGCGCTCCGATGCGCTCAAGACGTCCGCACTGTGGGGGAGGTACTGGCTTGTCCCGCTGCGCGAGGCCGGAGTGTCTGCGGTGCTGGGGCGCCGTGACACCCAGGACGTGGAGAAACTGCGAACCGGCAGGGGATGGTACGAAGATCCCGCGCTCGGAGAGAAGAGCGATGAAGGACGCCTGGGTGCCACTTGGGCGGCGCTGGAGGTGGAGGCGGCCACCGGAACTCTCACGAAGCTTCCCGCCGCCGACAAGGCGGCCACCGCTGGCTGGCTGGGCAGGCTGGCAGATGGCCGGCCGCGACTGGACGAGGCCGCGGCCCTGGCACGCTGCCTGCACCTGCTCGGCAAGTCCGTCCCCGGCTCCCTGACGTCGCTGGCAGCTCCGGACACGAGCCGGTTCACCGAGCGGCCGGACAAGGAACGCGCCGCCCTGCTGGAAGACACATACAACTACGTATTGCTCCAGGAGTCGGCCGGCAAAGAGCCGCGTGTGGACCGGAAGACATGGCAGCAGGCCCTGTCGCACAACGTCGGAAGCCTCGACTACGACCAGCTCTACAGCCTGGTGCACATCCTGCGCGCCGCCGGCAGTTCCAAAGGGGCGTTCTCGGCGGTCACCCGCCGTCTCGAGCAGGAGCGCATGCAGGACGGAACGGTGCGTGACCCGTCCTCCTACCTGGGCACGCCCGACGCGTCGTTGTTCGTGCAGCAACTTCGGAGCCTGGCCGGATGGCCTGTGCGGGACAAACGTCTCCTGTCTGCGGTCGAGGAGCAGGCCAATGCCCAAGACGCGCCCCGCGACGGCGCCGCGCGGCTGAACCTGGCCGCCCTCAAGCACAGCGCCGGCGGTGAGCCGCTTTCCCGTCAGGAGGCCGCGCTCTGCCAGGATCCGTCGACGGTGCCGGCCACGGTCACCGCAGACAACGTCGTGGCCTGGCAGCGTGCGGCATGGGACTGCGCGGAGTCCGGCATACTGTCAATCCCCTGGTTTCGTAGAGACCTCTCCTATGCGGCCTGGCACCTCTGGTCGCTCTTCTTGCGTGCTGCGGTGACGGTCCGTTCGAACTCTTCCGGCGGCAGGCCGCCGGCCGCGCTGT
>NZ_JAJSBI010000014.1 GCF_021261325.1 Streptomyces guryensis
CAGCGCGGCCGGCGGCCTGCCGCCGGAAGAGTTCGAACGGACCGTCACCGCAGCACGCAAGAAGAGCGACCAGAGGTGCCAGGCCGCATAGGAGAGGTCTCTACGAAACCAGGGGATTGACAGGAATGACGCGGTGCGCCGTCGCCTCTGCCCGGCCAAGCTCCACGGTGCAAGGGCTGGGCCCCTGGCGCAGGCGTTCACCCCGCCAGGGGGCATTGCAGGAAGGCGCGGCCCTCCTTCGTGGTCGGCGCACCGCAGCATCTCCAGGCGGAACCGCCGGCCCGACCAGCGCTACGGCGTGGGGGGCCGCTGCGGGGAGCGAAGCACGAGCAGGGTGATCTCGCTGGGGGCGAAGACGCGGAACGGCGGGCCCCAGAAGCCGGTGCCGCGGCTGGTGTAGAGAAGCGTGCGGGCGCCGTGGTGGCTCAGGCCCGCGACGACGGGCTGGTCGATGCGGACCAGGTGGTGGAAGGGCCAGATCTGGCCGCCGTGGGTGTGACCGGAGAGCTGGAGGTCGATGCCGGCGGCTGCCGCCCGGTCGACGAACTTGGGCTGGTGGGCCAGGAGCAGGACGGGCAGGTCGGGATCGGCGCCGTTCAGGGCTCCGGCGAGGTGGGCGCGGTGGCCGGCGAGGCCGGAGGACTCGGCGGTGACGTCGTCCACGCCGGCGACCACGAGCGTGTCGCCACCGCGTTCGAGCAGCAGATGGCGGTTGCGCAGCGGTTTCCAGCCCAGCTCGTCCATGAGGTCGACCCAGCCCTGGGCCTCGCTGTAGTACTCGTGGTTGCCGGTGACGTAGACCCGGGCCCGGGTGGCCCGCACGGTGCCGAGTGGGGCGGCCTGGGCGCGGCGGCGTTCGGCCGTGCCGTCCGCGATGTCTCCGGTGTGGCAGACCAGGTCGGCTTCCAGGGTGTTCACGGTCTCGCAGACCCGCGCCGACCAGCGGGCGCGGTCGAGGGGACCGTAGTGGGTGTCGGTGATGAGTACGACGCGGGTGCCGTCCAACCCGGCACCCAGGCGCGGAAGCTGCACGTCGAGGCGGCGTACCCGTGGCACCCGGCGGGCCTCGGCGTACCCCCAGGCGAGCAGCACGGTGGCGGCGCCGAGGACCGCCCAGGTGACGATCCGGGCCCGGTCGTGGCCGTCGCCGACGCCGGTCACCGTCAGGGCGAGCCGCAGCGGGACGCCGAGCACAACGGACCAGGTGAAGAGAACCCAGATGGTGCCCAGCAGGGTGTCCCCGATGATCGCCGCCCGGTCCTGCTGGCGTCGGCCGTGGCCGCGCACCATCGCGAGCGGCATACCGATCAGGCCGAGGGCGAACAGGGCGGTGCCGGCGAGCGTGACGGGCAGCGGCCAGTGCTGACCGGTGTGCAGCAGCAGCCAGCAGGGCACGGTCCACAGCAGGACGGGGGCGATCAGGGGGAGGTAGCGCATCAGGCGGTGCAGTCGGCTCTGCTGAGTCGCGTGCGCCGCACTGTCGGCGGATCGGGTATCGCTGGTGTCGGTCACGCTTCCCCTCCTTGAGCGACCAGGCTGCCGTCGCGCGCACTGTATCCGGCCGTCCCGGTATCCGGCCGTCCCGGGCCGGTCGGACGGACGGAGTGCTCATGGTGGGCAGCCCCGTGTGGCGAGGTGGCCTGCGAGGGCGCCCCCGGCTCACGCGGTTGGCGACTCTGCTCGTGGCCGGGTCTGCGGCGGCTCGGTTTTTCTGGGTGGGGATGCTGAGAACTGGTCCTTCAACCAGATCAAGGAATTCAAGGTCAGCAACGGCACCGACACCTTCGACTGGACAACGACGTCGCCTCCGGGCTCGACCGCGGAGTGTCGTCGGTCAACGACAAGGGCGGCCCGGCAGACGACTTCATCGCGTCCATCCAGAAGCTGTACGACCTCGCAGACTCGTACGGTGCACCGGCCAGAAGCGCAGCCGGCTGGTCATGGAGTACATCCGCCACTACGCCTACGGCAACCGGGGCACGGCCAACAAGCTCGGCTGGTGGTACCTGATCGGGTCGTCCGACTCCGGCTTCGTCGACTACTGCGACAACCACGGCATGAGCATCAAGGGATCGTTCACCGACCCGTTCACCGGCTACCAGCTCGGCTCCGAGCACATGATGGCCACAGCCAACGCCCACCCGCTGACGAACCAGCCGGACAACGAGAAGTCCGCTAACGGCGGCGACGTCGGCGGCTGGGCCGGTGACCTGATGACCTTCTGGGCCGACTGGCGCAACTCCGAGCAGCAGTACGCGGACCCGCTGAAGTTCGCCCACGACAAGCTCGGCGTGCCCGGCGTCGCCTCGTCCTTCCGGCGCCACCTCCTCGGCCGCCGCCACTGCGACGCTCATCAACGTGAGTGGTGCGGATACGGCTGTGGCCGCCACGGGCAAGGGCGCCGAGCCCCACGCCTGGAAGGGCAAGAAGTCCCGCAACGGCTGGCCTGTCCTCGCGCGGGCCCCCAGCCACCGAATCGAGGGCAGCAGCCAGAAGGTGCGCCTGGCGGAGGGCGCGCATCGGTGATCCTCCTCCATGTCGCCCGCCGCTTCCACTCCGAGATCGACTCCCTGAGAGCGGGGGACGCGCACGGCTGGACAGCCCACGTGTACGTGACGGAGTCCTACGAATCGAACAATTCGTCTGGCAGTGCCCTCGCGATCCGCCCGTTCTGCTACCCCAGCGGCTCGACGGGCAACTTCTGTCCGAACGAACTGGTGGTCGTCCGCGACATCCTCAGCGAGCTCGACGGCACAGTGGCCTGGGGCGGCGACTTCAAGGCACCCAAGGAATCCCACTTCGAACTCACGCTCCGCCCCGGCCACCCCCGCCTCAAGGGCGTGGCCCGCAAGATCCAGGGCTGGCAGACAGGCCCCGGCAACCACGGCGCGGGCGCGACCGACGCCTTCGACCCGCGCCGTCGCAAGGCGGCTCGCGCGTTCGAGCGCCGCATGGCGAGCTGAGCCGATTCTGCGCCTGAAGTGGGGGGCGGGCCGGCCCGGCCCGCCCTCGGGCACGTAAGAAAACCGTGTGCGGGCACGCGCGCAGAGCCGTTGACGTACGGCGTGCTTCGACAGATGTGATTGATGCATCCCGCGCAACCTTCGAAACTGCCCGGAGCATTTCCTTCGGAGGCCCGGCGAGCGACGGCAGGCGCCGGACGCGACCTTTCCATGAATTCCCTGTGTGTCAGCTGTGCATCTGACGCTACGTGGCGAAATATTCGTGGGGGTGATGAACGGGGCCGTGTCGATTAAAGGCAGCCCCAGGGTGTTTTCAAAGCTTCTCCTTGTTCCGGTGAGAAGTTCCTTGAATACGGCCGCTTCGGCACAGGGGGCCCTCGCGAGTGACGAAGACTGCCGAACATGGCTACAGCAGTCCTCGACCCGACCGCCCCCACCGGCGCGACCCGACGCGCGCCATGGAGATCGCCGCTGGACCAACCAGCGTACGCGCGGCCCGCTCTTCTGGTCATCACCGTGCTCGCCGCCGTGCTCTATGCGTGGGGGATCGACCACAGCCAGTACCACACGTTCTACGCGAACGCCGCGCGCAGCATGACCGAAAGCTGGAAGGCATTCTTCTACGGTTCCTTCGACCCGGGCAATTCCATCACGCTGGATAAATTGCCTGGATTCCTCTGGCCGCAAGCCATTTCGGCCCGCATTTTCGGATTTCACCCCTGGGCGCTGACGCTTCCTCAGGTAATCGAGGGAGTGGCCGGTCTCCTGGTGCTCTACCGGGTGGTCCGCCGCTGGGCCGGGGTCAACGCGGCGCTGATCGCCGGCACGGCGTTCCTGGTCACGCCGGTCGCCGTGGGTCTGTTCCGCACCGCGGTGGAGGACCCGCTGTTCACGCTCTGCGTGCTGCTGGCCGCGGAGGCCACCCAACGCGCTGCGGAGGCAGGCCGGTTGCGTCCGCTGGTGATGGCGGGGGTCTGGGTCGGCATCGGCTTCCAGTCCAAGATGCTGGAGGCGTGGGCGGTGCTGCCCGCGCTGGCGCTGGTGTACCTGATCTCGGCGCCGATCGCGTTGCGCAGGCGGCTTGCGCACAGCGCAGTGTCCGCCGTCGTGATGGCCGCGGTCTCCTGCTCCTGGATGCTCGCCATCACCTTCACCCCGGCCAAGGACCGGCCCTATGTGGACGGCACCACGAACAACTCCGCTTTCAGCATGGTCGTGGGCTACAACTTCCTGAACCGCTTCTCGTCGCTGGGGATCAGCGCCGCCTCCACCGGCAGCATCAGCGCCACCCAGGGCGGCGGCCACGGAGGCGGCGCGCGCGGCGCGGCAGGCGCCTCGGGCACGGGCCGGAACGCGGGCGGCCGGTACGGCGTGACCCAGAACGGTGGCCGGTCCGGAGCGACCGCGTCCGGCCTGCCCGGAGCGGCTGGGACGGGCCACCGCGGTTCCGGGGCTCACCACCGCGGTACACAAGGCGGATTCGGCGGTGCCTCCGGTTCCGACTCCGCCTCGGGTCAGCCTTTCGGTTCCGCTTCCGGTTCCGGACAGTGGGCCGGAGGTGCCGCTCAGCGGGCGGCCGGGCAGCAGTCGGCCGCCGGGAACGGCGGCCTGCAGGGTCATGGCGGTGGAGGCGGCGGCTGGGGCGGTGACCAGAACGGCTGGTCGAAGATGTTCGGCTCGTCGCTCGCCTCACAGACCGGCTGGCTCTACCCGCTGGCCGCCATCGCCATCGCCTGCGGCCTGTGGTGGCGCCGCGGCAAGCCCCGTACGGACCGGATCCGCATCGGCTTCGTCATGTGGGGCACCTGGCTGACCACGTACTTCCTCGTCTTCAGCGCGGGCAGCGTCGGCGGCCACACGTACTACATGGGTGTGATCGCGGTGCCGTTGGCGGCGCTCGCCGGTGGCGGTATGACGCTGCTGTGGCACGCGTACCGGGCCGGTGGCCGCCGAGCCTGGGTGCTGCCCGGTACGGTCGCCGCGACGGCCGCGTGGGGTGCGTACATAGCCAGCGGGTTCCCGACCTTCCTGCCGTGGCTGGCGCCCGCCGTGGGCGTGCTCGCGGTGGCCGCCGTGGTGCTGCTCGTCCTCGCCCGCACCGGCGTCCGGTCCGGCGGGCGGCTCGCCCTCGCCGGTCTCGCCGCGTCGCTGGCGGCGGTGCTGTTCGCGCCCAGCGCGTGGGCGGTGCAGGTGTTCAACCCGTCGTACGGCAGCTCCGGCATGGGCTCGGTCGGTCCGTCCGGCGGCGGGGGCGGTGGCCACGGCCAGCGGACGCCGGCGGCCGGCCGGATGGGCCAGTCGCCGTGGGGTGGCTCTCGCGGCAGGGGCACGGCGCACGGTGGCGGCGTGGGCGGCTTCGGCGACAGCAGCGGTCAACTGACCGCACAGCAGCAGAAGATGCTGGATTACACGACCGCCCACCGCGGTTCCGCGCAGTACGTGTTCGCCACCACAAGCTGGAGCGGCGCCTCCCCGTACATCCTCGCCAAGGGCGCCGACGTGCTACCGCTGGGCGGTTTCACCGGCCGGGTGCCGTTCCCCACGCCGAGTCAGTTCCAGCAGTTGGTGAACTCGGGCAGGCTCAAGTACGTACTGGTCAGCGGGGACACCCGAGGCATGGGCGCGCTGTTCGGCAACAGCGCCGCCGGTACGACGAGCACCACCCAGATCACCAAATGGGTCAAGTCCAGCTGCACCCTGGTACCGGCCTCGGCCTACAGCGGAACGCAGTCGTCCGCGGCGGCCACCAACGGGTCCCCCGGACCCGGTAGGGGGGAGGCCGGCGCGACGCAGACCCTCTACCGGTGCGGCACCACCCGTTAACCGGGCCGGCCGCGGGTAATCCACTGCCCCCGACCGAATACACCGGTCGGGGGCGGTGTCATGTCGTGGGGCACCGGACGGCGAATGCCGCGGCTGTCGGGCGGGCCGCAGCGCGATCATGGAGGCGGCGCGGCACCCGATGTGGCGGCACTGCGCGGGTGCAGGACGGCCGCAGGCCAACGATGCTGTCCGCTGAGGCGGTGGCCGCAAGCAACACCAAGCAGGTCCGCCGGCTCCTGGTCCGGCTCCTGGTCCGTGGGAACGCGACCGCCGGCCATGACCGCACCGAGACCGAGTCCGCTGTCGCCGATGCGGCCGCCGTAATCGACCCGCGGCCGGAACTCCCGTCCACGGTGGACCTGGCGGTGGCACTGGACGGGTCGCCGGGTTCACGGGTGCCCCACGCGTGGGCCGACGGGGTCTCCACGCTCGACATGGTCGCGTCCCGGTTGACCCTGCTGGTGGGCCCCGCAGGCGACCGGTGGCTCGCCGCAGCGGCGGACGTCGGCCTGCCGGCGCACCGGGTCTGCGCACCGTGGCTGTCCGATGCCGGGGCTCTGCTCGTGCGACCGGACGCGGTCGTCGCGATGCAGGTCACGGCACCGGCCCCGGACCCGGCGCGATTCCTCGCAGACGACCTGGACCAGGTGCTGGCCAGCCGAGGGGCTCGGGGTCGCGTGGAACACCGCCAACGACGCCGTGCCGGCCGAGGACATGGTTGAAGGCCGCTCCAAGCAGGCGTTCAAGACTCGGCTCGCCGACCGCGACGAGGCGTGGCGCAACCAGGTCGAGGTCGTTGCGACGGACGGCTTCACCGCGTTCAAGACCGCCACAGCCGAAGAACTCCCGCACGCCGTGGCGGTACGGGATCCCTCACTGAAAAGCAGAAGGACCGACTCACCGCGCTTTTCGCCGACGACGCCCACATCGAGGTCGAGGCGAGCAGGGGTATCTACCAGTGGATGATCGCCGGGCCGCCGCCTACCGCGAGGAGGACCGGCGTCGTGGCCGCGAGCTGATGGTCGACCTGATCGACTCGGTCAGCCACGGTGTGCCGACGGCGCTGACCGAGATCATCACGCTCGGGCGAACGCTGAAGAAGGGTGCGGCCGACGTCTCGTGCTTCGTCGTGTCAGGCGTCCATGACGCCCCCTCGTCGTGCTTCACCTTCCGGCCAACAACGGCGTGGCGGACCACATCCCCGCGCGATGGGCCGGGCACACGAATATCAAGACGACCAAGCCTCCCACCGGACGGGAGACAGATCTTGTTCACCGCGTGTGGTGTTTGGGTGGGATTCCAGGAGGTCGCCAGGTGGGCCACGCCGGGACTCAGCCGTGCCGCCACACTCGGTGCTGACAGCCGTGGGGTGCCGTCTTGAGAGAGCCAAGTCCCGCCACCTCTACCCCAGGGATGTGACACCTCGTGACAGATGAGAGGGTCAGGCGGGTGAGTGAGACACCGATGAACACCCTCCAATACCGCTTTGACGGGGCAGAAGACGCCCCGGTCCTGATCCTCGGTCCCTCACTGGGTACCACATGGCACATGTGGGACCGCCAAGTGCCCGAGCTGGCGAAGCAGTGGCGCGTCTTCCGCTTCGATCTGCCGGGGCACGGTGGCGCGCCCGCACACCCGGTGGGCTCGGTGGGCGAACTCGCCTCCCGACTGCTGGCCACGCTCGACAGGCTCGGCGTGCAGCGCTTCGGCTACGCGGGCTGCGCGCTCGGCGGTGCCATCGGTCTCGAGCTGGCCCTGCGCCACCCGGAGCGGCTCGCCTCGCTCGCGGTGATCGCCGCCTCGCCCCGATTCGGCACGGCCGACGAGTTCCGGCAGCGCGGGGTGATAGTGCGTACGAACGGGCTCGACCCCATAGCCCGTACCTCCCCCGACCGCTGGTTCACCGGCGGGTTCGCCGCCGCGCAGCCCGCGATCACCGACTGGGCCGTGCAGATGGTCCGCACCACGGACCCCGGCTGCTACATCGCCGCCTGCGAGACCCTCGCTGCGTTCGACGTACGGCCCGAACTCGGCCGGGTCGGCGTGCCCACCCTCGTCCTCGTCGGCTCGGAGGACAAGGTCACCGGCCCCGCCGAGGCCCGCACCCTGGTCGCCGGCATACCCGACGCGCGCCTCGCCGTCGTCCCCGGCGCCTCCCACCTGGTGCCGGTCGAGCAGCCCGCCGCCGTCACCGACCTGCTGGTCCACCACTTCTCCACCGCCTGGCAGCCCGGCTACGTCGAGTCGTCCACGGGCCAGATCGCCATCCCGGCGACCCCAGTCAAGCCCGTACTCGCACCGTCCCCGCAGCCCCACCAGCCCGCGCCGATCGCCGAGATCGCCCCGGCCGCCCTCGTGCCCCCACCGGTGAACGGACGGCCCGACCCCTACGACGCCGGCCTCAAGGTGCGCCGCGAGGTGCTCGGCGACGCGCACGTCGACCGGGCGCTGGCGCAGGCGGACGAGTTCTCGGGGGACTTCCAGGAGCTCATCACCCGGTATGCGTGGGGTGAGATCTGGGACCGCCCCGGCCTGGACCGGCGGGCCCGCAGCTGCGTGACCCTGGGCGCCCTGGTCGCGGGCGGCCACCTGGAGGAGCTCGCCCCCCACACCCGCGCCGCCCTGCGCAACGGCCTCACCCCGGACGAGATCAAGGAAGTGCTGCTGCAGGCTGCCGTCTACTGCGGCCTGCCGGCGGCGAACAGCGCGTTCAAGGTGGCCCAGCAGGTCATAAGAGAGGAAACGACCCCCACGGAGTGATCACCCGGCGATCGCCGACTGATCGCCAACCGGGCACCGAGAGCACCGGTCTCAGCTGCCCGAGCGTCCCGTGAACGGGGCAGGATGGGACCCATGAAGCTCACGAAGATGTCGCACGCCTGCGTCCGGCTCGAGAAGGACGGGCGCACGCTCGTCCTCGACCCCGGCGGGTTCAGCGAGCAGGACGCCGCGATCGGCGCGGATGCGATCCTCGTCACGCACGAGCACCCCGACCACTTCGACGAGGGCCGGCTGCGGGCGGCCATGGAGGCCGACGCGGCCACCGAGATCTGGACCCTCGCCTCCGTCGCGGAACAGATCTCGGCCGCCTTCCCGGGCCGCGTGCACACCGTCGGCCACGGCGACACGTTCACCGCGGCGGGCTTCGACGTCCAGGTCCACGGCGAGCTGCACGCCGTCATCCACCCGGACATCCCGCGCATCACGAACATCGGCTACCTCGTCGACGGCGGCCAGGTCTTCCATCCCGGCGACGCCCTCACCGTCCCCGATCACCCGGTCGAGACGCTGATGCTCCCGGTGCAGGCCCCCTGGAGCAAGATCTCCGAGGTCATCGACTACGTGCGCGAGGTCAAGCCGCAGCGCGCCTACGACATCCACGACGCCCTGCTCACAGACCTGGCCCGCCCGGTCTACGACCGCCAGATCGGCGGCCTCGGCGGCTCGGAGCACCTGCGGCTGACGCCGGGAGACTCGGCGGAGGTCTGAGGACGGGATGCACGGCGGGCGGGCCGGCCGCGTTGTCAGACCGGCCCGGTAGGTTGTGAGGCATGCGCATCGCGACCTGGAACGTGAACTCGATCACCGCCCGCCTGCCGAGGCTCCTGGCCTGGCTGGAGAGCAGCGGCACGGACGTGCTCTGCCTCCAGGAGGCCAAGCTGGCCGAGGAGCAGTTCCCGTTCGACCAACTGCGCGACCTCGGCTACGAGGCGGCGGTGAACGCGACGGGCCGGTGGAACGGGGTGGCGGTGCTCTCCCGCGTAGGCCTCAAGGAAGTGGTCAAGGGCCTGCCCGGCGACCCCGGCTACGACGACGCCCCGGAGCCCCGCGCCATCTCGGCGACCTGCGGCCCGGTCCGCGTCTGGTCGGTGTACGTGCCGAACGGCCGCGAGGTGGACCACCCCCACTACGCCTACAAGCTCCAGTGGTTCGAGGCCCTCAAAGCGGCAGTCGCCGGCGACGCGGGCGGCAGCCGCCCCTTCGCGGTGCTCGGCGACTACAACGTGGCCCCGACGGACGACGACGTCTACGACGTGGCCGCCTTCGAGGGCCTCACCCACGTCACCCCTGCCGAGCGCGCAGCCCTGGCCTCCCTCCGCGATACCGGCCTCTCGGACGTGGTCCCCCGCCCCCTCAAGTACGAGCACCCCTTCACCTACTGGGACTACCGCCAGCTCTGCTTCCCCAAGAACCGGGGCATGCGCATCGACCTGGTCTACGGCAACGCCCCGTTCGCCCAGGCGGTGACGGACGCGTACGTGGACCGCGAGGAACGCAAGGGCAAGGGCGCATCGGACCACGCACCGGTGGTCGTCGACCTGGACGTGTAGAGCAGGCCCGGCAGAGCCATTGGGCCGTTCCCGGCCCTCCGCTGCCGCGCAGGGACAAGATCGGCTCGCCCTTTCCGATCGGCCGACCGTGCAGGGATGAGGCTGGTCCGGCGCATTCCGTCCGGTCGGGCATGCACGAACAAGGCATGCTCGCCGCCTTCCAGGCCCGTCAGATGCGCGGCGGCAGGGCTGGTTCAGTCTTTTCCGGCCCGTCGGGCGGATACGGACAGGGCCGGGTCGGCCACTTCCAGTGCATCGGGCGTGGACGGGCAAGGCGGGCTCAGCCGCTCCCAGCCGCGTCGGGCGTGGACGGACGGGGCTGGTTGAGCCATTTCCAGCGCGTCGGGCGTTTGCGGACAGGGCAGGCTCAGCCATTCCAGCGCGTCCGGCGTGTACGGGCAGGGTGGGCTCAGCTAATTCCCCTGCCCGTCGGGCGTGCACGGGCAAGGCTGCCTCAGCGATTCCAGCCCGTCCGGCGTCTGAGGACGAGGCCGTTCGGGCCGAAGCGGGGTCTGGGGGCGCAGCCCCCAGGGCGTGGTCACGGCACCAGAGCGCGCAGATCCACGGACCGGGCCATCGCAGCGAGCCCCGCATCCCCCGGATGCAGATGATCCCCACTGTCGTAGACGGCCCGCATCCGCGCCGACCGCTGCGGATCCCGCAACACCGCGTCGAAGTCGAGCACGGCGTCGAACACCCCGGCCCCCCGGATCCACGCGTTCACCGCGGAACGCTCCACGTCGACGGCCGCCGTGCACCGCACCTCGCCCTCGCAGGGCAGGATCGTGGCGGCCAGCATCCGCAGCCCCCGTGCATGCCCCCGGTCCGCGATCTCCCGCAGCCCCGCGATGATCTGCTGCGCCGTGGTCTGCCCCCGCAGATCGTTCACGCCCTCGAAGACCACCGCCGTACGCGCCGAGGTCTGGGCGAGGACATCGCGGTCGAACCGGTGCACGGCGCTGACTCCTGCCATGTCCGTGGAGACCCCGTCGCCGGGATACCGGTCGGTGACCACATGGTTTCCGGAGATTCCCTGGTTGAGCACCCCATAGCGCGGGACCACATGCTGAGCCAGCAGCCGTGCGGCCAGCACGTCGGGCCACCGCCGGTTCGCGTCCCTCGTGGACCTGTCCCCATCGGTGATCGAGTCCCCGACCAGCACCACCGACCCCGGCCCGCCGCTCACGTCCACACCGGTCAGCAGCGGCCACCTGGTCAGGAGTGTGGTGTACGCCGCCGCGGAGGTGTCCGCCGTGTGGTCGCCCGTGGTGCTCACGTACGACCGCTGCACCGCGAGCTGGTGCACGGGCGCCGCCGTCACCGGCCCGGGCAGATGGAAACTGACCAGCAGATTCGCGTCCGAGGGCACCTTGAAGCCGAGGGGATCGCTGAACGCCTGAGCCCCGGCCGGGATCTCGGCCCCCGCCCCGCCCCGGAAGGACAGCGGCACCGGCACGTCCCGCGCCCTCGCCCCCGCCTTCTGCACGGCCACCGTCGCGCTGCCGATCCGTACCGGCGCCGCCGCGAACGTGTTGTCGAACCGCAGCCGCACCCGCGGCCCGCCCACCGACGTGTGCACCACCAGCCGCACCGTCCGGTCGCTCCACGGCCCCTCGGCCCGGACGCCGGAGGTCGCTGCGGCCCAACTGCCGGTCCAACCCCCGCCCGACGCACGCACGGAGAGCGCGAAGACATGCAGACCGGCAGCGCGCGGCAGCTGCACGGAGGCGACCCGGAGCCCTCGAACCAGCGGCACGGTCACCACGTACAGCCGTGCCTGCTGGGCGAGTTGACCGCCGGGAGTGTTGATGTGCGGCAGTGCCACCGCCTTCGTGGCGAGCGGGCCGGCGCGCCAGTCGGGAGCGGTCAGTACGTACGAGGAGCGGGTGCCGTCCCGGTAGGAGACCGAGCCCGTGCCGCCCACGTCGGCCCCGCCCGTGCCCGCCACCAGGAAGGCGAGCGTGTCGCCGCGTCCGCCGACGCGCACGGCCTGTCCGTCGGCTAGCACGTTGTCCGGCTCGCCCGGCAGCCGCCGAGGCCAGGTCAGCCGGGCCCCCTGCACGGTGAGCGCGCGGCCGGGCGTCCAGCCCGCGGCCGTCAGGTCCCGTGCCGACAGGGAGCCGCCGTAGCCGTCGAAGTCCGCCAGAGCCGGACGGGCGTCGTCGCTGACCGCCCTGCTGTCGAAGAACTGCTCAAGCGGCTGCGGTTGTGCCCCGCCGTCGGCAGTGGCCCGAGCCGACACGGCCGGCGCCAGGAAGGCGAACGAGACGATGGCAACCGCGAATCCCCGCACACGTCGACGCACGGCCGACTCCTCCCGCTCACCGGTGGGACGAAAGACGCATCGCGAAGCTAGAGAGACGTGAGGGGCCCGTCAACGCGCCATGCACGGACGCGGCGCGAAATCGCCCCGAAGTGACCGCCCGCGCGCCTGTGGTGCGCACGCGGGTGCGAATGACACGCTGGGGATATGAAGATCCCTTTTCTGGGCCACCGGCATGAGAAGCACGGCATCCCCGACCCGGAGGGCATCGCCGAACTCCTCTCCGAGTGCGAACTGCTCCGCTCCCAGGCGTCCCAGGAGGGCGTCCAACTCGACGATTCCGCCGCCTCGTTGGAAGCGCTCGACCAGTTGCTGCCGCGCTGGCGGGACGACCCCGAGGTGCTGCACTGGCTCGGCAACGACGCCGGCCTCTACCTGGGCACCGTCATCGTGCGCACCGTGCCCGGCGCCGCCTGGGAGATCTGGCCGGACGGCCAGCCCGTCGTACGGCTCGCCTCGGGCCGCGAGTTCGACGTGGTGACCTCCGGGCACGAGTGGGCCACCAACGGAGTGCCCGAGCTCTCGCAGCTGTACGGCGAGGTCGCGGAGGCGTGAAGGGAAGCACGCGGCGATGAACCGTGCGTGACCGACCTAAGATCGACGTAAATACGGCTTATGCCCGAAAGGTGCGTGTCGAGCGGTAAGTCAACTCTCGTCCGGATAGTTTGCGGCAACCACGACACAGCTGAGAGTGAGTAGGGCTGCGAATGGCCGTCGATCCGCTGATCGAGCTGCATGACGTCAACAAGGACTACGGGGAGTTGCATGTCCTGCAGGACATCGACCTCACCGTCGGCAAGGGGGAGGTGGTCGTGGTCATCGGCCCCTCCGGGTCGGGAAAGTCGACGCCGTGCAGGACGATCAACCGGCTGGAGACCGTCCAGTCGGGCACGATCCTGCTCGACGGGCAGCCGCTGCCCGGGGAGGGCAAGGCCCTCGAGCGGCTGCGTGCGGACGTCGGCATGGTCTTCCAGTCGTTCAACCTGTTCGCCCACGAGACCGTCCTGCAGAACGTCTCGCTCGGGCAGATCAAGGTCCGCGGACGCAGGAAGGAAGAAACCGACAGGCACTCCCGTCGGCTCCTCGACCGCGTCGGACTCGCCGACCAGGCGCCCAAGTTCCCTGCGCAGCTCTCCGGCGGTCAGCGGCCGGGGGTACCTCCCAGGCCCTTCAGGCACTGGGGGAGCGTGGCCGTCGCCCGCGCCCTCGCCATGGAGCCCAAGGCGCTCCCGGCCGACGAGCCCACCTCCGCCCTCGACCCCGAGATGATCAACGAGGTCCTCGAGGTCATGCGGCAACTGGCCCGCGACGGCATGACGATGGTGGTCGTCACCCGCGAGATGGGCTTCGCCCGTTCTGCCGCCAACCGGGTCGTCTTCATGCCCGACGGTCGCATCATCGAGGACCGCGCCCCGGAGGAGTTCTTCACGGACCCGCACAGCGAGCGCGCCAAGGACTTCCTGTCCGAGATCCTCAAGCACTGACCGACAGAGCCAAGCCCGGCCGGCGGCAGCCGGAGATCACTGCTTGCGCAGCGGAATCGACACGTACGACGGGTCGTTCGCCGGCGAGGAGAAGGTCAGCTGAGCGCCGGACGGGTTGTGCTCGATGTAGAGCGGGTCGACCGTGTCGACGACCAGGGCGAGCCGGTGCCCTGCCGGGACGTCGTAGGCCGTGGAGAACAGATCCAGGCTGAGACCGAACGGCTTTCCGGGCGTCCGCCCGTGGAAGGTGTACGGCGCGTTGCTGACCAGCTTGCCGAGGCCGAGCGGCCCCACGTCGTAGAGATAGGCGACGAGGGTGCCGCTCTCCTTGGTCGGGGTGACCGTGGTGTGCAACTCGGCCGTACCGCGGATCTGCTGGGCCGCGGCGTACTTCTCCGACTGCCACACGGCGGCCCAGCGGCGGGGGAGCAGGGGGATCGAGGCCATCGGGGGCAGCTGGGCCACCTGGTCGAGGATGCTGGAGAGGAAGACGATCCCGCCGTCCGCCCCGGAGTCGACGTTCGTGTGGATCGTGGTCGTGCCGGCGAGGGCGATCTTCCGCTCGGTCGCGGCGACCGACTTCCAGTCCGGGTAACCCTCGTAGCCGCCTGTGGAGCGGGACTTGAGCTGGACCGGCTCCTCGCGGTTGACGCCGTTGTCCTCGCCCTTGAGGTAGTGGTCGAACCAGCGCTCGGTGTCCGTCCAGACGTCGTTGGGCAGTCCGAACAGGCCGGTCAGCTCGGCGGTCGCGTGGTCGCCGGGGCGGAACTCCAGTCTCTTCGGGCCGGTCAGCTTCTCGTAGAAGTCCGCGTACTGGTTGGGCGGGAAGATCGTGTCGCCCCAGGCGTTGGCCATCATGACCGCGGCGCCGTTCTTGTTCAGTTGATCCACGTATGTTGCGGCAGAACGTTTCTTCCCCCAATTGATCATGTCCTGTTCCTTGGACAGGTTGGAGGCGTAGAAGTTGTCGAAGATCTGGCGGACTTCGGGGCTCTGGCGGCCGGTGACCAGGCTCGCGCCGTCCAGCAGGGCCGCGGCCTGGACGTGCTGGGTGCGGCCGGAGTAGATCGAGTCGATCAGGTCGGCCCAGCCGCTGAGGGAGGCGACCGCCTTGATCCGCTTGTCGTGCGCGGCGGCGATCAGGCTGATGCCTGCGCCGTACGAGACGCCCGCCATGCCGATGTGCTTCGCGTCCGCGGGGGTGTTGGCGAGCGCCCAGTCGATGACCTTGGACGCGTCGGCTATGTCCGGTGGCCCGGCCACTTCTATCTCCCCGCCGGACTGCCAGAAGCCCCGCACGTTGTAACTGACCACGACATAGCCCGAGTCGGCGAGCTTCTGGGCCTGGGCGAGGTACTCGACCTGGGGCAGGCCCCAGCTCGTGGGGAGCACCAGCAGCGGGTAGCGGTGCGTGCCGTCGGCGCCCGCCGGCATGAGGACGTTCGCCTTGAGGACGGTGCCGCCGTCGCCCGTGATGTCGACGAAGCGGACGGCGTCCGCCGCCTGTGCGGCCGGGGCGAGCCCGAGGGTGCTACCGGCGATCAGAGTCGCGGAGACGGCGCCCACGGCGGTGGTACGCAGGGTCTTGCGATGGGTTCCCACGGGTCACTCCTCACTCGTGTCAGTGCAAAGTGACCAGACGGTAACCTCGACCCTTTACCGGAGGTAACCCGTCGGTAAGTTACGTGGCAGTAACGATTGTTGGCATGTGAATGAATTCAGGAGGCGCGGTGCGAGTTGCGGGGAGTCGCGGACGCCGGCAGCTCCGTCTGTGCGGCTCGGGTCACGTCCGCGACCAGCTCGACCACGTCGGGGCCGTACGCCTGGGAGTTGACGATTTTCAGCAGCAGGGCGAACGAGCTGTCGCCGTGCTTGCGGGCCAGGCGTTCGTGGTTGCGGGCGAGGTAGCGGGTGGTGGCCTGGTTGGTGATGGCGGTCTGGCCGCAGAAGAGGAAGACGGGCCGGGCGTTCGGGCTCTGGTCGACCGTGAGCCGGGCGAGGAGCGCGTACTCCTCCTTGCCGGGCTGTACGCGATAGCGCTCGGGGCCGACCTGGAAGGCCCCCCGGTCCGGGCTCGGTTCGGCGTCCACGTTCACCCGCACACCGGGCAGCAGGGAGGACAGGTGCGCCGCCATGCGGCGGTTGGACGCCGGGCCGCCCACGCAGAACTCCGTGCGCTCGCCGAAGCCCTGCCGGGCCGCGTCGTGCGGGAGGATCTGCGCGTGGGCGTTGCAGTCCTTGATCAGTGCGGCCAGTTCGAGGAGCGCGAACACGTCGTAGCGCATCACCGACAACTCCGGCCCGCCGGCCCCGCGGTTCACCACCAGCAGGGACTCGGCATGGTCCGGCAGCCCGAAGAACGCCTGCTTGCGACGGAGTTTTCGCTTCCACAGATACGTACGGGCCAGCCAGCCGAGCGCGGCACTGATGCCGGCCGCGACCACGCCCAGGACGATGTTGCGCACGTCGTCATTCATGGGCGCGCATGCTAGCGGTCGAACGCAAACCCATGTTCGAGACGGTCCTGACGAGGACATGTCGTTGGATTAAGCTGCGCGAACGGTCCCTCACTGGAGGTGCGGATGCGTCGTCCTGTCGCACGGAAACTGTCGGTCCTGGCGGTCTCGGCCGCCGTGGTGTCGGTGGGGGCGGCGGCACCGCCGACCGCCGCGACGACCCCGCAGAAGGTGCCCGTCGCCGTCGGCTACGGCGGCGCCGTCGCAAGCGTCGACGCGGACGCCTCCGCCGCCGGCATCGAGGTCCTGAAGAAGGGCGGCAACGCGGTCGACGCGGCCGTCGCCACCGCCGCCGCTCTCGGCGTCACCGAGCCCTACTCCTCCGGTGTCGGTGGCGGCGGCTACTTCGTCTACTACGACGCCAAGTCCCGTACGGTGCACACGATCGACGGCCGCGAGACCGCGCCGCTGACCGCCGACTCCAACCTCTTCGTGGAGAACGGCAAGCCGCTCGCCTTCGCCGACGCCGTCAGCAGCGGCCTCAGCGTCGGCACGCCGGGCACGCCCGCCACCTGGCAGACCGCGCTCGACGAGTGGGGCAGCAGAAGACTCGGCACGGTGCTGAAGCCCGCCGAGCGGATCGCCCGCGACGGCTTCACCGTCGACGACACCTTCCGCTCGCAGACCGCCTCGAACGAGACCCGGTTCCGCTACTTCCCGGACACGGCCAAGCTGTTCCTGCCCGGCGGGCAGCTCCCGGCGGTCGGCTCCACCTTCAAGAACCCCGATCTCGCCCGCACCTACGAGGAGTTGGCCAGGAAGGGCGTCGGCGCGATCTACGACGGTGACCTCGGGGACGACATCGTCCGCACCGTGAACAAGCCGCCGGTGGACCCGGGTTCCGGCTGGAACGCCCGCCCCGGCAAGCTGTCCGACAAGGACCTCGCGGCCTACCGGGCCAAGCTCCAGGCGCCCACGAAGACCTCGTACCGCGGACTCGGCGTCTACTCCATCGCGCCCTCCTCCTCCGGCGGCACCACCGTCGGCGAAGCCCTCAACATCCTGGAGAAGACGGACCTCTCGAAGGCGAGCGAGGTCCAGTACCTGCACCACTACATCGAGGCCAGCAGGATCGCGTTCGCGGACCGCGGGCGGTGGGTCGGCGACCCCGCCTTCGAGGACGTACCGACGAAGCAACTGCTCTCGCAGAAGTACGCCGACTCTCGGGCATGCCTCATCAAGGACGACGCCGTGCTGACCAGCCCGGTGGCGCCGGGGGATCCGCGGCACCCGGCGGCGTGCGCCTCCGGCGGTACGGCGGCCCCGACGACCTACGAGGGTGAGAACACCACCCACCTGACCGTGGCCGACAAGTGGGGCAACGTCGTCTCCTACACGCTCACCATCGAGCAGACCGGCGGCAGCGCGATCACCGTGCCCGGCCGCGGGTTCCTCCTCAACAACGAGCTGACGGACTTCTCCTTCACCCCGGCGAACCCGGCCGTCCACGACCCGAACCTGCCCGGGCCGGGCAAGCGGCCGCGCTCCTCGATCTCGCCGACGATCGTGCTCGACAAGCACAACAAGCCGGTGGTGGCGCTGGGCTCGCCCGGTGGCGCGACGATCATCACCACCGTGCTGCAGACGCTCACCGAGTTCCTCGACCGCCGTCTGCCGCTGGTCGACGCGATCGCGGCGCCGCGGGCCAGTCAGCGGAACGCTGCGCAGACGGAGCTGGAGCCGGCGCTTTACAACGACACCGGTGCCGGGAGTCTGCGGGCGCAGCTGGAGGCTATCGGGCACTCGTTCAAGTTGAATCCGGAGATCGGTGCGGCCACCGGTGTGCAGCGGTTGCCCAACGGCGAGTGGCTGGCGGCCGCCGAGAAGGTACGGCGGGGTGGCGGCTCGGCGATGGTGGTGGATCCTGCGCCGTAGTTGTCTGCTGGTGCGCGGGGGCTGGTCGCGCCCACGCGGCGGAGCCGTAGATCGGCTGTGACATCAGCCGCTGACGCGGCGGGGCCCCGCGCCCCTATCGGGGCGCTGCGACCCGGCCCCGTTACAGCTCCGGGGCGATCGGCAGGTCTTCCGTCTGGAAGGCCAGCCGGCCGTCCTCGACATTCACGGTGACGCGGCCGCCCTCGCCGACCCGGCCGTCCAGCAGTAGCCGGGACAGCTGGTTGTCGACCTCGCGCTGGATGGTGCGGCGCAGGGGGCGGGCGCCGTACTCGGGCTGGTAGCCGCGTTCGGCGAGCCAGTCGACGGCGGGGTCCGTGAACTCGACCGTGACACCCTGCGCGTGCAGCAGGCGGCGGGTCTTCTCCAGCAACAGGTCGGTGATCTGCCGCAGTTGGTCGCCGGTGAGCTGGCGGAAGACGACGATCTCGTCGATCCGGTTGAGGAACTCCGGGCGGAAGTGCTCGCGCAGCGGGCGCAGGATCTGTTCGCGCCGGGCCTCCTCGTCGGCGTCGGCACCGCCTGCCCCGAAGCCGATGCCGGCGCCGCGCCGGGTGATCGCTTCGGAGCCGAGGTTGCTGGTCATCACGATGACCGTGTTGGTGAAGTCGACGGTCCGGCCCTGGGAGTCGGTGAGACGGCCGTCGTCGAGGACCTGGAGCAGGATGTTGAAGACGTCCGGGTGAGCCTTCTCCACCTCGTCGAGCAGCAGGAGCGAGTACGGGTGACGCCGCACGACCTCGGTGAGCTGGCCGGCCTCCTCGTGGCCGACGTACCCGGGCGGGGCGCCGACCAGGCGGCTGACGGTGTGGCGTTCCTGGTACTCGCTCATGTCCAGGCGGACCATGCGTTCCTCGCTGCCGAAGAGGGCCTCCGCGAGGGCGCGCGCCAGTTCCGTCTTGCCGACGCCGGTCGGGCCGAGGAAGAGGAAGCTGCCGATCGGCCGGTCGGGGCTGGCGAGTCCGGCGCGGGAGCGCATGACGGCCTCGGCGACCACGCCGACGGCCTCCTCCTGCCCGACGACCCGCTTGTGGAGGTGCTCCTCCAGGCCGAGCAGCTTCTCCTTCTCCTCCTGGGTGAGGCTGGCGACGGGGATGCCCGTCTGCCGGGAGACCACCTCGGCGATCGCCTCGGCGGTCACCTCCAGCTGCCCCTCGTCGGCCTCGTCGCCGCCAGCGGTGTCCGCGATCCGCTTCTTCAACTCGCCGATGCGGTCGCGCAGCTGGGTCGCCCGCTCGTACTGCTCGTCGGCGACCGCCTGGTCCTTGTCGCAGGTCAGCTGCTCGACCTCGCGCTCCAGGGCCCGTACGTCGGTGCCCTTCGTCCGTGCCCGCAGCCGTACCCGCGCACCGGCCTGGTCGATGAGGTCGATGGCCTTGTCGGGCAGGCGGCGGTCGGTGAGGTAGCGGTCGGACAGTTCCACGGCGGCCACCAGGGCCTCGTCGGTGTAGCGGACCTGGTGGTGGGCCTCGTAGCGGTCGCGCAGGCCGCGCAGGATCTCCATCGTGTCCGGTACGGAGGGTTCGGGCACCAGGATCGGCTGGAAGCGGCGGGCCAGCGCCGCGTCCTTCTCGATCCGGCGGAACTCCTCTAGCGTGGTGGCGCCGACGATGTGGAGTTCGCCGCGGGCGAGGGCCGGCTTGAGGATGTTGCCGGCGTCCATGGCCCCGCCCTCGCCGCCTCCGCCGGCGCCGACGACCGTGTGCAGCTCGTCGATGAAGACGATCAACTGGTCGGAGTGCGTGCGGATTTCGCCGACGATGTTGTTGAGGCGTTCCTCGAAGTCACCGCGGTAGCGGGTGCCCGCGACCACACCGGTGAGGTCCAGCGCGACCACCCGCCGCCCGATCAGTACGTCGGGCACGTCCCCGTCGGCGATGCGCTGCGCGAGCCCCTCCACGAGGGCGGTCTTGCCGACGCCCGCGTCCCCGATCAGCACCGGGTTGTTCTTGCCGCGCCGCGACAGCACCTCGATGGTCTGCTCGATCTCGTCCTCCCGGCCGATCACCGGGTCGATACGGCCCTCGCGGGCCAGCTCGGTGAGATCGCGGCCGTACTTGTCCAGGGTGGGCGTGCCGGTGGCGCGGGTGTGCTCGGTACGGGTCTGCGCGGTGTCCGGTGCCTCGGGGGGCAGGCCGGTGGGCGCGAAACGGGCCGAGTGGAGGATGTGCCCGGCCGCCGAGTCGGGGTTCGCGGCCAGGGCGCTGAGGACGTGCTCGGGGCCGATGTAACCGGCGCCGCTGGCCCGCGCCAGGTCATGGGCGTCGAGCAGGGCCCGCTTCACGGCGGGGGTGAGGGAGAGCGAGGTGGGCGGCGGTGCCTCGTCCGGTGTGTGCTGGACGGGGCCGGAGCGTTCGTCGATCTCCGAGGCCAGCGAGTCGGGATCCGCGCCGGCCCGGCTGAGCAGGCTCCGGGTCGGCTCGCTGGCCAGCGCGGCCCGCAGCAGATGCTGGGTGTCCAGGTCGCGGCTGCCGTGCTCGGCCGCGTACTGGGCGGCCCCACGGACCAGTTCCCGGGCGGGCTGACTGAGCAGCCTCCCTATGTCGATCTGCCGGGGCCCCGGACGGGGGCCGCCGAAGAAGCGGGCGAGGAATTCTCCGAAGGGGTCGTAGCCCTCGGGGCTGCTGAAGCCGCTGGTCATGGCCTTCCCATCCGGCGTCCCTCCGAGGCCCGGGACGCCCTCGCTGATCGACGTGCCGCAGTCGGGTAACCCGGGTGGGAGCCGGTTACACCCTGGCGCACGCCCGTAGAACACCTTCGCACGAAGGGTGGCCCGGGGCACCTCCAGCGCCCGCCCGGCATGTCCTCCTCAGCCGCTCGTCCGACGGCCCCCGCGGTCGGTGGACGGTGCGCCGGGGCGCGGCATCTGGCTGGTTGGTGCAGGTCGCGGTGGAGGGGGGTGGACGAGCAGTTCCTCGTGGTCGCCGTCGGCGACACCCGCGGCCCTCATGGACTACGACGATGCGGTCGGCATGCTGCACGGTGGAGAGGCGGTGGGCGATGACCCACAGGGCGCATGCCTGGGCGATGTCTTGCATCACGGTGGTCAGCGCGGCTTCGTTGACCGCGTCGAGATGCGAGGTGGGCTCGTCCAGCAGGAGCAGCGCGGGGCGGGCGAGCAGGGCGCGGGCCAGGGCGACGCGTCGGCGTTCGCCGCCCGAGAGGGTGCTGCCGCGTTCACCGATGACGGCGTCCGGGCCGCCGGGCAGCCGGTCGGCGAGTTCCTCCAGCCGGGCCGGCAGCACCTGCGTGAACATTCGGCACGCACCACGTTCGGCGTCGGCGGGGTCGGTGAACGGCTCGCTCAAAGAGCTTCCCGGGCGGTGAGGATCCGCGGGCCGCCCTCCGTGATCGCCACCGTGTGCTCCGCGTGGGCCGCGCGGGAGCCGTCGTTCGTGCGCAGGGTCCAGCCGTCCGCCGCCGCGTGGTAGTCGTCCCGGCCGCCCGCGATGAGCATGGGCTCGATGGCGAGGGCCATGCCGTGGCGCAGCGGGAGGCCGCGCCCCGGGCGGCCCTCGTTCGGGACCCCGGGGTCCTCGTGCATACGGCGCCCGATGCCGTGTCCGCCGAAGCCGTCCGGGATGCCGTAGCCCGCCGCCCGGCACACCGAGCCGATCGCGTGCGCGATGTCGCCGATGCGGTTGCCGACCACCGCCGCCTCGATGCCCGCGGCCAGCGCCTGCTCCGCCGTCTCGACCAGCAGTACGTCCGCCGGGCGCGGCTCGCCGACCACGAAGCTGATCGCCGAGTCGCCGACCCAGCCGCCCAGTTCGGCACCGCAGTCGACGGAGACCAGGTCGCCGTCGCGCAGCCGGTAGCCGGTCGGGATGCCGTGCACGATCGCGTCGTTCACCGAGGTGCAGATGACGGCCGGGAAGGGGACGGGGGCGAAGGAGGGGCGGTACCCGAGGAAGGGCGAGCCAGCGGCCGCCTCCCGCAGCACCCCGCGCGCCACCTCGTCCAGCTCCAGCAGGGAAACGCCCACGTCGGCGGCTTTTCGTACGGCGGTCAGGGCGCGCCCGACCACCTGCCCCGCCTCGTACATGGCGTCGATCGATGTGTCTGTCTTCAGCTCCACCATGCCAATTACTATACCGGTATTAGAATGACGGCATGGTACGCACCCCTCTCACCCCCGAAGAGCGCGAACGCGGCGAGCGGCTCGGGCGACTGCTCCGCGAGGCCCGTGGCGGACGGAGCATGGCGGACGTCGCGGCGGACGCCGGGATCTCCGCGGAGACCCTGCGGAAGATCGAGACGGGCCGTGCTCCGACGCCGGCCTTCTTCACGGTCGCCGCACTGGCCCGTGCGCTCGGCCTGTCGATGGACGAGCTCGCCGGGGCCTGTGCGCCGGTGGCGGTGTGAGTCCGTCAAGAGGTGCCCCCGCGCACGTCACGTTCCGGCAGGCGGGGCGTACTCTGCGTCCCGTCGGAAAACTTCTCGTAGCGCTCCTGTAACACGGCTCGTGTTGTCTAGCGGACCGGAGTGCTCCGGTCTGGCAGGAGTTGGGCGATGGCTGTGGATCAACTCCCGGGCCGGGTACGGGAGTTCGTGAACTACCTGAATGGACTGCTGGCGCGCCTGGATCAGGGCGGCGGCTGGTGCGCCGTCTTCTGGCAGCGTGACCCCGACGGGATGCGGGCCTGTCTCGAGGGGCGCGAAGTGCCGCCCTGGGACGTGGTGGAGGCGCTGCTGCAGGACCTCGCCGCGGGGTACGGTCCGGGTGCCGCGGCTCAGGAGAAGGAGCGGGCTCGCGGGCTGCACGCCGCCGCGCTCGCCGCGCACGACGCCCGGCCAGGCGGCCGGGACGCCCTCGGGGACCGGCTCGACGTCATGCTCCGCGAGCAGCGCTACGGCGCCGAACGCCAGGCGGAACTGGGCCGACTGCTCGCCTCCGCCGCCACCCGGCAGGAGGCCGACGCCGTCCGCCTCGACCTGGCCTGGGCCCGCGACGACCACGAACGGGCCACCGCCCGCTGCGCCGAACTCCGCGCCCGGATGGCCGACTTGGACAGCCGAACGGCGGACGGCCGCGCGGCGGCGATCCGCCGGGCACGCATGGCGGAAGGCGCGGTCTACCGCATCGACAGGGAGTTCACCCCGGACGAGACACCACCCACGGACGGCGACGAGGCCCACAGCCCGGGCTTCCCGCACCAGCGCGGCTCGTACGACCCTGGTCCCGCGGACGGGCAACGGGGGCTGTTCGAGGCGGGCGCCCCGGGCGGCACACAGCCGGTGTCCGGCGGCCCTGCATGGGCCCGGAGCAGCTCACACGACCACGGTGACGCAGCGGGGCAGCAGGGCGGCTCTTACCAGGCGGCTGCCTCAGGTGCGGGTCCGGCGGGGGTGCGCAGCGGCTCCCACGAGCCCGGTGTTGCCGAGGGGCAGGCGGGCGGCTCCTATGAGGCGACTGCCCCCGGTGCGGCGCGGCCGTATGAACCGCAGGACCGAGGTCCTGCTGGGCCGGGGCCAGGTTCGCACGGCTCCGGTGCGGCAGGAGTGCGCAGCGGCTCCTACGGGCCCGGTGGCGCAGAGGGGCAGCAGGGCGGTCGCTACGAGGCCGCTGCCTCCGGTGCGGTGCGGGCGTACGACTCGTACGGCCCCGCAGGGGCGGGACAAGGTCCGGCGAGGGCGCGCGCAGGTGCCGTGGACCAACAGTTCGGTGCTCGCGGTGAGTCGCAGCACCGTGGCCCGTTCGAGGCGGCGCGTCCTGGCTCGTACGACGGCGACTCGCCGAGCGCCCAGCAGCGCGACGCGCCCGCCACGCCCTCGGGCGCGCCACAGCCCGCCCCCGAACCCCCCGCCCCCAAGCAGCGCAAGCGTCGTCGAGGCAGCGCCCGGTTTGCCGGGATGGCGGAGGAAGAAGCCGCCCCCGCCGCCGTGCCGCCGATCGGCGCGCCCGTCCTGCCCACGCCGAAAGCCACCGGGCGCACCCCGCGCGGAGCGCGCTTCGCCGGGGCCGCCCAGGTGGCGGAGCGGCCGCGGCAGCCGGAGGCCGAGCCGTTGGACACCGCGGGGCCGCGGGAGGTCGTCGGGGCCGTCGAGAGGCTGGTGGGGCTGCGGGCCGAGGGGCGCAGCGGCGAGGCGCACGCCCTGCTCGTCGACGCCGCCTACTGGCCCGCCGCCCGTTTCCCGCTGCTCGCCGCCGAACTGCAGCGCGCCGGACTCGGCGCCGACTGGGCGAGCCTGCTGTGGGAGGCCGCCTCGCTGCCCGCCGACAGGCTGGTGGCCGCTGCGGACGCCCTGGTCGCGGCCGGTCGCGGGGACGACGGGGAGCAGATCCTGCGGCAGGGCGTCGCCCGGCCCGCCACCGAGATCGGGCAGGCCGTACTGGCCCTGGCCGCCGAGGGGCGCCACCGCGAGGTGCGCGCGCTGCTCGACGCCTACGTCCGCGTCCGCGCCCCCGAGGAGGCGGCCCGCAGCGCCGAGCCCGACCCGGAGGCCCTCGTACCGCTCCTGCTGGAGGCCGCGCAGGGTGTCTCCGACGAGCGACACTGGGATCTGGTGCACGCCCTCCGGGTCGCCGGGTTCACCGCCTGACACCATCCCCCGACAACATCTCCTGACACACCCCGTCCACCCCCTCCCACCGGCCCCTCCGCTCCTCCACCGGAGTGTGAAACGTGATCGACTCCGCGGGTTAACGGCGATGCTCTTGGCAAGGCTCTCCCGGAGGCTTACGTTCATCCCTCTACGGCCTCATCTACGGGCGTAGAGGCTCTGACGACCCGCCGAAGGAGCAGCTCATGGCCAACGTCGTACGTGCCGCTCTGGTCCAGGCCACCTGGACCGGCGACACCGAGTCCATGGTGGCGAAACACGAGGAGCACGCCCGCGAGGCGGCCCGCCGGGGTGCGAAGATCATCGGGTTCCAGGAAGTGTTCAACGCCCCCTACTTCTGTCAGGTCCAGGAGCCGGAGCACTACCGCTGGGCCGAGCCGGTGCCCGAGGGGCCGACCGTGAGTCGTATGCAGGACCTCGCCCGCGAGACGGGCATGGTGATCGTCGTGCCGGTCTTCGAGGTCGAGCAGTCCGGCTTCTACTACAACACCGCCGCCGTGATCGACGCCGACGGGACCTTCCTCGGCAAGTACCGCAAGCACCACATCCCCCAGGTCAAGGGCTTCTGGGAGAAGTACTACTTCAAGCCCGGCAACGTCGGCTGGCCCGTCTTCGACACCGCGGTCGGCAAGGTCGGCGTCTACATCTGCTACGACCGCCACTTCCCGGAGGGCTGGCGCCAACTCGGTCTCAACGGTGCCCAGTTGGTCTACAACCCGTCCGCCACCCACCGCGGTCTCTCCTCCTACCTCTGGCGGCTGGAGCAGCCGGCGGCGGCCGTCGCCAACGAGTACTTCGTCGCCGCGATCAACCGGGTCGGCGTCGAGGAGTACGGCGACAACGACTTCTACGGGACCTCGTACTTCGTCGACCCGCGCGGCCAGTTCGTCGGTGACACCGCGAGCGACAAGACCGAGGAACTCCTCGTCCGCGACCTTGATTTCGACCTGATCGAGGAAGTGCGGCAGCAGTGGGCGTTCTACCGTGACCGACGACCGGACGCCTACGAAGGACTGGTGCAGCCGTGACCGACCTCTACGCCCGCCACAAGTCCGTACTGCCCGACTGGCTCGCCCTCTACTACGAGGACCCGCTGGAGATCACCCATGGCGAGGGCCGCCATGTCTGGGACGCCGAGGGCAACAAGTACCTCGACTTCTTCGGCGGCATCCTGACCACGATGACCGCGCACGCGCTGCCCGAGGTCACCAAGGCGGTGAGCGAGCAGGCCGGGCGGATCCTGCACTCGTCCACGCTCTACCTCAACCGCCCGATGGTCGAACTCGCCGAGCGCATCGCCCAGTTGAGCGGCATCCCGGGCGCCCGCGTCTTCTTCACCACCTCCGGCACCGAGGCCAACGACACCGCCCTGCTGCTCGCCACCACCTACCGGCAGAGCAACACCGTCCTGGCGATGCGCAACAGCTACCACGGCCGTTCCTTCAGCGCGGTCGGCATCACCGGCAACCGCGGCTGGTCCCCGACCTCGCTGTCACCGCTGCAGACGCTCTACGTCCACGGCGGCGTCCGCACCCGCGGCCCGTACGCCTCACTCAGCGACGACGACTTCATCGCGGCCTGCGTCGACGACCTCAGGGACCTGCTCGGCCACACCCGCCCGCCCGCGGCCCTGATCGCCGAGCCCATCCAGGGCGTCGGCGGCTTCACCTCCGGTCCGGACGGCCTGTACGCGGCCTTCCGCGACGTGCTCGCCGAGCACGGCATCCTCTGGATCGCCGACGAGGTGCAGACCGGCTGGGGCCGCACCGGCGACAACTTCTGGGGCTGGCAGGCACACGGCCAGAGCGGCCCGCCGGACATGCTCACCTTCGCCAAGGGCATCGGCAACGGCAGCTCCATCGGCGGAGTCGTCGCCCGCGCCGAGATCATGAACTGCCTGGACTCCAACAGCATCTCGACCTTCGGCGGCACCCAGATCACCATGGCTGCCGGTCTCGCCAACCTCTCCTACCTGCTGGAACACGACCTGCAGGGCAACGCCCGGCGCGTCGGCGGGCTGCTCATCGAGCGGCTGCGGGCCGTCGCCGCCCAGGTCCCGCACGTACGGGAGGTGCGCGGCCGCGGCCTGATGCTCGGCATCGAGCTGGTGAAACCGGGGACCGACGAGGCCGACCCGGACGCCGCGTCCGCCGTCCTCGAAGCGACCCGCGCCGACGGGCTGCTCATCGGCAAGGGCGGCGGCCACAGCACCAGCGCCCTGCGCATCGCCCCGCCTCTGTCCCTGACGGTCGCGGAGGCCGAGGAGGGCGCCACGATCCTGGAACGCGCTCTGAGGAGCCTCACGCAGTAGCGGACTGAGCAAGGGAAGACCGCCATGACCACCACCTTCGGGACCCTCGAACCGGCGCTGTCGGTGCGCCAGGTGCTGACCCTGGAACGGGTCCTCGCCGGGGAGCCCGAGGTGGTGGCCGGCGCGGCCCAGCTGGACCGGCCCGTGCGCTGGGTGCACGTCGCCGAGGCGCCGGACGTGGGCGTCATGCTCAGCGGCGGCGAGATGGTGCTCACCACCGGTGTGCTGCTCGCCGGCGACGAGGAGAAGCAGACCGAGTACATCCGGTCCCTGCACCGCGCCGAGGCCGCGGCCGTCGTGCTCGGCCTCGGGCGGGCCTTCCCCTCCCCGCCGGACGTGATGCGCAGGGCCGCCGAGCGCTGCGGGCTGCCGATGATCGTCCTCCACCGGCCGTTCCCGTTCGCGGAGTTGACGGAGGAGGTCCAGGCCCGGCTGGTACGGCGGAAGTTCGCCGCCGTGAGCCTTTCGGAGTCCGTCCGCACGGCGCTCACCGGGCTCATCACCGCGGGCGCCCCGCTGCAACGGCTGCTCGACGAGATCGCCCAGCACAGCGCGTGCCCGGTCGTCGTCACCAACCTCGCCCACCGCGTCCTCGCCACCGCGGGGGAGCGGCCGGCCGTGGACGACGTCCTGCGCGACTGGGAGCGCATCGCCCGGCAGGCCGGCGGCAGCGAGGGCGACGGCTGGATCCGCGCCGAACTCGGCGGGCGCGGCGAGCGCTGGGGCCAGATCATGCTGTGCGGCCACCGCGGCGACACCGCCACCGGACGCCTGCTCGCCGACCGGGCCGCCGAGGCCCTCGTGCTGCACCGCATGCTCGGCGGTGCCTCGGCGCACACCTGGGAGGAGCAGTCCGCGCAGAGCCTGCTGACCGACCTGGTCAGCGGGGTCGTACCGGCCAGGCAACTGCTGCCACGCGCGCGTGCCGCCGGACTGCCGGTCAACCGGCGCACCTTTGTGCCGCTGGTGGTGCGGCACGGCGATCCGGCCCAACTGGACCGCGTATTGCGCATGTTGGGCCTGTCCGGACTCGTCGCCGAGCTCGCCGACGAAGCCACCGCCGTGCTGCTCAGCCTCGCCCGCGACCAGGACGCGGGCGTCCTCACCGCGCACTTCGCGACCCGGCTGCGTACGGAGTCCGGGTCGACGAAGACGGTCGTGGCCGCCGCCGACCCGCGCACCGCCTGGGACGACGTGCCCGCCGGACTGCGCGAGGCCCAGCACGTCGCCGACGCCGTCGCCGACTCCTCGGCCGCCCTCGACCTCCCGGCCGTCGTACGCCTCAAGGACGTACATCTGCGGGGTCTGATCCGGCTGCTGCGGGACGATCCGTATGTGCAGTCGTTCGCGGAGCGGGAGCTGGACGGGCTGCTGTGCGCGGCCGACGAGGACCTGCTGTCCGTGCTGCGCACCTATCTGGCCACCGGCCGCAACAAGTCCCGCACGGCCCAGCTCCATCACGTCTCCCGCCCTGCCCTGTACCGCCGCCTGGAGGCCATACAGGGTCGCCTCGGCGTGGACCTCGACGACTTCGAGCAGGCCGCCTCGGTGCACATCGCGCTCCTCGCGCACGACGCGCAACAGGGCTGAAACATGCCACGACCTGGGAAAACGGCGGTGAAACATGGGCTCGGAAGAGGGTGACACCGTGGCACGCCACACGCCCGCAGACGTGACAGCGTGCAACTCACCGCCTGTTTTCGGACTTCCTAGTCTTCTGGGGCGGACGACGGAAATTCCGGCGCCCGCCCCAGCACACCGAGCGACCGGAGGTCCCGATGAGCAGAGTGATCCGTGCCGCCCTCTTCCAGACCGCGTGGACGGGCGACAAGGAGTCGATGATCCAGGTACACGAGCAGGCGGCCCGGGACGCGGCCGCGCAGGGTGCTCAGGTCCTGTGTTTCCAGGAGCTGTTCTATGGGCCCTACTTCTGCCAGGTCCAGGACAAGGCGTTCTACGAGTACGCGGAAGCGATCCCGGACGGCCCGATCGTCAAACGCTTCCAGGCCCTCGCCAAGGAGCTGGGCATCGTCCTGATCCTGCCCATGTACGAGGAAGCGCAGCCCGGCGTCCTCTACAACACGGCCGCGGTGATCGACGCGGACGGCTCGTACCTCGGCAAGTACCGCAAGCACCACATCCCTCAAGTGCCGGGATTCTGGGAGAAGTTCTACTTCCGTCCCGGCAACGCCGGCTGGCCGGTCTTCGACACCAAGGTCGGGAAGATCGGCGTCTACATCTGCTACGACCGCCACTTCCCGGAGGGCTGGCGGGCCCTGGGGCTCGCGGGCGCCGAGATCGTCTTCAACCCGTCGGCCACCTCGCGCGGCCTGTCCGCCTACCTCTGGCAGCTGGAGCAGCCGGCGGCGGCCGTCGCCAACGAGTACTTCGTCGGCGCGATCAACCGGGTCGGTGTGGAGGAGCTGGGCGACAACGACTTCTACGGGACGACGTACTTCGTCGACCCGGAGGCCCAGTTCGTCGGCGAGGTGGCTTCCGACAAGGAGACCGAACTCGTCGTCCGCGACCTGGACCTGGCCAAGCTCCGCGAGGTCCGCGACCGCTGGCAGTTCTTCCGAGACCGCCGCCCGGACGCGTACGGCCCGCTCACGGCGCCGTAGGACCAGGCGGTACTCCCCGCGCCCTGAACGGGCGCGGGACAGCGTCAATATGCGGCCCCGCCGCGTGGGCGCGACCAGCCACAACCGACCCGCACTCGTCGAACAAGCAGCGGAGTGGAAAAGCATGAGCAGCCGTACGGTCATCCGCGGTGGCCTAGTCATCACCGCATCCGACGAACTCCACGCCGACGTCCTCATCGAGGACGGCCGCATCACCGCCCTCGCCGCCGCCGGCACGACCGTCGCCGAGGCCTGGACCGCCGAGCGGACGATAGACGCCACCGGCAAGTACGTCATCCCGGGAGGCGTCGACGCCCACACCCACATGGAGTTGCCGTTCGGCGGCACTTTCGCCTCCGACACCTTCGAGACCGGCACCCGGGCGGCCGCCTGGGGCGGTACGACCACGATCGTCGACTTCGCCGTGCAGAGCGTCGGCCACTCCCTGCGCGAGGGCCTCGACGCCTGGCATGCGAAGGCCGAGGGCAACTGCGCGATCGACTACGCCTTTCACATGATCGTCTCCGACGTGAACCAGGACACCCTCAAGGAGATGGACCTGCTGGTGGAGGAAGGCGTCACCTCCTTCAAGCAGTTCATGGCCTACCCGGGTGTCTTCTACTCCGACGACGGCCAGATCCTGCGCGCCATGCAGCGCTCCGCCGAGAACGGCGGCCTGATCATGATGCACGCCGAGAACGGCATCGCGATCGACGTCCTCGTCGAGCAGGCCCTGGCGCGCGGCGAGACCGACCCCCGCTACCACGGAGAGGTCCGCAAGGCGCTGCTGGAGGCCGAGGCCACCCATCGCGCCATCAGGCTCGCGCAGGTCGCGGGCGCGCCGCTCTACGTCGTGCACGTCTCGGCCATGGAGGCCGTGGCCGAGCTGGCACGCGCGCGTGACGAGGGACTCCCCGTCTTCGGCGAGACCTGCCCGCAGTACCTCTTCCTGTCCACCGACAACCTCGCCGAGCCGGACTTCGAGGGCTCGAAGTACGTGTGCAGCACGCCGCTTCGCCCCAAGGAGCACCAGGCCAGGCTGTGGCAGGGTCTCAGGACCAACGACCTCCAGGTCGTCTCCACCGACCACTGCCCCTTCTGCTTCGTGGGCCAGAAGGAGCTCGGCCGCGGCGACTTCTCCAAGATCCCCAACGGCCTCCCTGGCGTCGAGAACCGAATGGACCTGCTCCACCAGGCCGTCGTCGAGGGTCACATCTCCCGCCGCCGCTGGATCGAGATCGCCTGCGCCACCCCGGCCCGGATGTTCGGCATGTACCCGAAGAAGGGCACGATCGCGCCGGGCGCGGACGCGGACATCGTCATCTACGACCCGAACGCCGAGCAGGTCATGTCCGTCGAGACGCACCACATGAACGTCGACTACTCGGCCTACGAGGGCAAGCGCACCACCGGCCGGGTCGAGACGGTCCTCTCGCGCGGCGAAGTCGTCATCAACGAGCGGGAGTACACCGGACACGCCGGACACGGTGTCTACACCCCGCGCTCCACCTGTCAGTACCTCAACTAGGAGTGGCGCCCATGGACTTCGGACTCGTCCTGCAGACCGACCCGCCCGCCTCGAAGGTCGTCAGCCTGATGAAGCGCGCCGAGCGCAACGGCTTCACCCACGGCTGGACCTTCGACTCCGCCGTGCTGTGGCAGGAACCGTTCGTGATCTACAGTCAGATCCTGTCGAACACCACCAGGTTGAAGGTCGGGCCGATGGTCACCAACCCGGGCACCCGCACCTGGGAGGTCACCGCCTCCACCTTCGCCACCCTCAACGACATGTTCGGCAACCGCACCGTCTGCGGCATCGGCCGCGGCGACTCCGCGATGCGCGTCGCGGGCCGCAAGCCCAACACCCTGGCCCGGATCAGCGAGGCCATGAAGGTCATCCGGGCGCTGGGCCGCGGCGAGGAGGCTGACCTCGGCGGCACGGTGATCAGGTTCCCGTGGATCAAGCCCGGCGCCGAACTGCCCGTATGGATGGCGGCGTACGGCCCCAAGGCCCTGAAGATGACCGGCGAGGAGGCCGACGGTTTCATCCTGCAGCTCTCCGACCTCTACCTCACCGAGTACATGGTGAAGGCGGTGAAGGAGGCGGCCGTCGCGGCCGGTCGTGACCCCTCCGCCGTGAAGATCTGCGTCGCCGCCCCCGCCTACGTCACCGAGGACGACTCGCCCGAGGCGCTGGCTCATGCGCGCGAACAGTGCCGCTGGTTCGGCGGCATGGTCGGCAACCATGTGGCCGACCTGGTCTCCAAGTACGGTGAGCACTCCGCCGCCGTACCCGAAGAGCTCACCGATTACATCAAGGCGCGCGAGGGGTACGACTACTCGCACCACGGGCGCGCCGACAACCCGGACACCCAGTTCGTACCCGACGAGATCGTCGACCGGTTCTGCGTCATCGGCCCGGTCGAGAAGCACATCGAGAAGCTGAACGCGCTGCGCGCGCTGGGCGTCGACCAGTTCGCCGTCTACGACATGCACGACGCCCAGGAGACCGTGATCGACGCGTACGGATCGCAGGTGATCCCGGCCGTCAACGGCTGAACCGACAGCTGCCGCTCAACTCCCCAGCCCCCCACTCCAGTTCTCCCCTCCCCACCTCCCCGGGGAGGGGGCCGGAGCTTGCCCCGCACGGCCTTTCCGGACCCACCCCTCATTGATTGGCCTGCCCATGACCGACACCGCTCCCACGGCGATACCGCCGACAGCCCAAGTCACCCTCGCCGACGGGCGGGTGGAGATCGCCCCCGGGTCCCCGCTGCCCAGCGGCCCGTACGCCAACGAGGACCTGCTCCCGGTCCCGGTCGAGAAGCGCACCTGGACCACGTACAACTTCTCCGCCCTGTGGGTCGGCATGGCCCACAACACGGCTTCCTGGACCCTGGCCTCCGGTCTGATCGCCGTCGGCATGGACTGGAAGCAGGCGGTGTTCACCATCGGCCTGGCCAATGTGATCGTGCTGATCCCGATGCTGCTCACCGGGCACGCGGGACCGAAGTACGGCATCCCCTTCCCGGTCTTCGCGCGCGCCTCCTTCGGCATCCGCGGCGCCAACCTGCCCGCCGTGGTACGGGCGTTGGTGGCGTGCGGCTGGTTCGGCATCCAGACCTGGATCGGCGGTGAGGCGATCTACTTCCTCGCCGGCAAGCTGATCGGGAACGGCTGGTCCGACGCGGGGAAGGTCGGCGGCTACGCCTGGACGATGTGGCTGTCGTTCGCGATCTTCTGGGTCATCCAGGTCGCCATCATCTACCGGGGCATGGAGACGATCCGCCGCTTCGAGAACTGGGCGGCTCCCTTCGTCATCGTCGGCGCGATCGTGATGCTGATCTGGATGAGCAACAAGGCCGGCGGGTTCGGCCCGCTGCTCGACCAGCCCTCCAAGCTCGGCTGGGGCGGCGGCTTCTGGAAGCTGTTCTGGCCGTCTCTCATGGGCATGATCGGCTTCTGGTCCACGCTGTCGCTGAACATCCCGGACTTCACCCGCTACGGGAAGTCGCAGAAGGCGCAGACCTGGGGACAGGCGCTCGGCCTGCCCACGACGATGACGCTCTTCGCGCTGCTGTCCGTGCTGGTCACCTCCGGGTCGCAGGCCGTGTACGGCGAGACGGTCTGGGACCCGGTACAGCTCGCCGCCAAGACGGACAACGTCTTCGGCCTGCTGTTCGCGCTGGTGACGGTCCTGGTGGCGACCCTGTCCGTGAACATCGCGGCCAACCTGGTCTCGCCGGCCTTCGACTTCTCCAACATCGCGCCCCGGAAGGTCAGTTTCCGGGCCGGTGCCCTCGCCACCTGCGTCATCGGCGTGCTGATCTTCCCGTGGAAGCTCTACTCCGACCCGCAGGGCTACATCTTCACCTGGCTCGGCCTGGTCGGCGGTCTGCTCGGCACGGTCGCTGGCATCCTCATCGCCGACTACTGGATCCTGCGCCGCGGCAGGCTCGACCTCGTCGACCTGTACCGGGCGGGTGGCCGCTACTGGTACGAGGGCGGCTGGAACTGGAGGGCCGTCGTCGCCTTCGTGGCCGGAGGTGTGCTGGCCGTCGGCGGCGCCAGTTTCAAGCCGCTGATCGACGGCAGACCCATCCCCGCGCTGGAACCGCTCGCCGACTACGGCTGGGCGGTCGGCCTCGGCACCTCGATGGTGCTCTACGTGGTGCTGATGCTGCTGCGCGGAAAGGACCGCCTGGAGGCCTGAGCCTTCGCCTTTGCCATCCGCCCCTTGGAGGGCAGCCGGTCCTACTGGCTGCCCTTCAGCGCTGTCACCGCGTCCCTCGACGCCTCGATCGCACCCTTGTTGATCTCGTCCGTGCCGGGTGCCTTCTTCGTCTCGAAGTCGCTGCCGTTGTACGTGACGACCACCAGCACATTGGACACCTGGGCGAACACCATGCCCTCGCGGGTCTGCTGCTTGTCCTGGGTGGTGAGATTGACGACGGAGTAGGCCTGGTCACCGAGTCCGGGAACGGCCCCTCCGCCACTCTTATCCGTAATGTGCTGCTTGTACGCAGTCTGTGCCGCTTCGTCCGAGTTCATCACCTCGAAGGAGACGTCGAGCCAGCGGTAGTCGTATCCCTTGAGCGCGTTCCACGAGCAGGTGCGGCGCAGTTTCGCGTCCGTCGACTGGATTTCCTTGCCGGCCGTCTTGGCGCCCGGAACGAGCGACTTGAGCGTCTTCCCGGCCACGCTGCCGCACGGTGCGGGCGAGGCGGCGTACGTCTTGGTCTGCGCGGTCGTGGAGGGAGCCGAGGCCGACTGGCTGCCGGTCTTCGGCGCGTCCTTGTGCTCGGCGGTCGTCGTCGCCGCGGGGCCGGACGTCAGCGCCCAGCCGGCCGCGGCCAGCACGACGACCGGGGACAGACGCGCGGTCAGAGCGAGCGGCAGAGGAAAATCGCGCACGGCACACATTTCGGTGGGGGACGGTGTGCGGAGGGGGTCCGCACTGCGGACGGGGCGCCAGTCTCACATGAGTCCCTGTGAGACGGAAGTGTCAACTCGCTCCGTGCCCGCGCGGTTACTGTTCAGTCAACTTCGGGCGCGCGGCGCGACCGGTCCGCGGTGACGAGCCGGACCCTGTCGTACTTCTCGACCTCGACGTTCTCCCAGCCGTCCAGGACCGCCCGAACGCGGTCGGAGCCGGAGCGGGACCGGGGGCACACCAACACCAGCCGTCCGCCCGGCATCAGCGCCCGCGCCAGATTGCGGAAGGCCGCCGCGGGGTCCGCGAACGACAGCACGCCGCCCCGGCTGACGATCACGTCGTAGCCGCACCGGGGGAACAGGTGGACCCGCGCGTCCGCCACCTGGTACCAGGCGTTCGCGACCTTCTCCGCGGCCGTCAGCTTCTGGGCCGTGCGCAGCAGCGGCTCCCAGATGTCGACGCCGACCGCGTACCCGCGCGAGGCCGGCCGGGCGGCGATCCGGGTCGTGGCCCCGGTGCCGCACCCGACGTCGAGGACACGGTCGGCGGACTTGACGCCGCCGCCGCGAACAGCGCGGCGTCTACGCCGTCCCAGGTGTGCGGCTGCCGGAGGTCGGCGATCGCGGTCATGACGTCTCCCGGGCGGCATGCAGACTGAACGAGCTCTCAATGCGGTCCACTGCCGCGAAGGCGCCGTGCGCGACGAGGTGGACCAGGCAGTGGTCGGTGTGCTCCGGCCGCCGCCAGGCCGTCACGTCCTCCTGCGTGATGCGGTACGGCGCGAGGGCGGCCAGCAGCGCGAGCCGCGCGCCGGGGTGCTCACGGCGGTCCGGGAGCCCGGCCCACGCGAGGGGCGGGTGCGAGCCGTCCCAGTCCCACAAGGTCTCCCGTACGAGGGCCTGCTCGTCGGCGTCGAGAAGGCCCGCGCCGGCCGCGGTCGCCGACCGGAGTGCGGCGTAGGCCGGGCCGACGGCCGTGCCCGCCGCCCACGCCGGACCCGGGGCCGGATCGGCCAGGAGGGCGAGAGCCGCGCCGGGCACGGCGCTACGGCGGACGGTCCGCGCGAGCGAGCGGCCCGCGAGGCTCCGTACCGGCCGCAGCCGCTGGGCGTTGCCCGGCAGCAGCCGCTCGGTCAGCAGGGCCGACACGATCCGGTTGATGAAATGGAAGGCGAGTGCGGTGCCGATGTAGGCGGGTGCGTGCTCGCGCGGGAACGGGTACGGCATCAGCCCGGCGCCCGGCACGCGCGTGTGCCGCCCCCAGGCGAGCACGCGCGCGTGCTCCTCGTCCTCCGGCTGCCGGCCCCGGGCGAGACGTTCGGCGAGGGCGTGGTCGCCGGTGGCGTGCAACAGGACCGTGTGCGCGTCCACGCAGAACGGGCACTTGTTGGCGCGCGACACCCCGTAGGCCGCCAGCTCCTTGCCGGTGCGGTCGCCCGGGCCGGCGATCAGTGACTCGCGCATCAACGCCCAGGTGGGGGCGAGGATTTCGGGCGCGGAGGACAGCACCACGAAGGTGGCCGCCCTGTCGATGCCGAAGTCGCGGGCGAGCTGCTCGTACACCTCGGCGACGCGGCCGGTGGCCGCCTCGGGCGGCAGGGGCTCGGTGAAGCGGAAGAGTGTGGACATGGGCAGCAGCGTGCGCCTCGGGGCCGGGCGCGGTCGTCGTACGGGCGAAGGCAGTCCGCACTGCGACTGCGGGGCGCGGCGGGCCCGGGCACTACTACGGGAGGAGTAGCCGTGGAGCCGTCCACAGGTCTGACGCCGTTGTCCGTGCCGCCGTCTACTGTGCGTGCATGGGCGGGCACCCGGTCTCACGCAGGTACCTCGCCGATGTGGCTCTCGCGGTCGTCGTCGGTGCCCTCGTCATGACCACGGCCGCCTTCGACTCGGGCACCACCGCCGTCGACTACGCGCTGATCGCGGTGAGTTCGGCCGCCCTGGCGTTCCACCGTGCCGCCCCGCGGGCGGTGCCGGCCGTGGCGGCGGTGAGCGGCGGCGCGTACGCCCTGCACGCCCACCCGGGACCGGTCTCCGCGCTGCCGGTGTTCGCGGCTGCCCTCACGGCGGTCCGCCTCGGGCACCGCGGGTACGCGGCCGCCACGAGCGGTGTGTTCCTGGCGGCTTACTTCGCGACCGGGCCGACGACCCAGCAGGTCGTCGAGAGAACCGCGCTGCTCGCGGGCTGGTTCCTGTCCGCGGTGGTCGCGGGCATGGCGGACCGCAACTGGCAGGCGTATCTGCGCCAGACCGAACAGCGCGCCCTGGAGGCCGAGCGCACCAGGGAGGAGGCCGCCCTGCGCCGTGCGGGCGAGGAACGCCTGCGGATAGCCCGCGAGTTGCACGACTCCCTCACCCACAGCATCTCGATCGTCAAGCTCCAGGCGGGCGTCGCGGTGCACCTCGCCCGCAAGCGCGGTGAGGAGATACCGCCCGCGCTGCTCGCCATCCAGGACGCGAGCGGCGAGGCCATGCGCGAACTGCGGGCCACCCTGGAGGTACTGCGCGGCGACGAGCCGACCGGCACGCCCGCGCTGCTGGTGGAGCGGGCCTGCGCGGCGGGGCTCGCGGTGGAGCTGACGGTGACCGGTGAGGAACGGCCCCTGGCGGCGACGGTCGACCGCGCGGTGTACCGCATCGTCCAGGAGGCCCTGACCAACGCGGCCCGGCACGCGGGAGCGGCCAAGGTCGACGTCCAACTCGCCTACGGAGCCGACGCCTTGACGATACGGGTCGAGGACGACGGCACCGCCGACCCGGACCGCCCGCCCGTACCCGGTGTGGGCCTGACGGGCATGCGCGAGAGGGTGACCGCGCTCGGCGGGACCCTGCACACCGGCCCGCGCGCGGCGGGCGGCTTCGAGGTGCGGGCCTTGCTGCCGCTCGGGGAGACGGGATGATCCGGGTCGCCCTCGTCGACGACCAGGCCCTCATGCGCGCCGGATTCCGGGCGCTGCTGGAGGCCGAAGACGGACTTGAGGTGGTCGGCGAGGCGGCGGACGGCGAACAGGGCCTGGCGCTCGTGCGCGCGCAGCAGCCGGACATCGCACTGATCGACGTACAGATGCCGGTGATGACGGGCATCGAGGCGACCCGCCGGATCGCCACCGACCCCGCCCTGTCCGCCGTGCGCGTCGTGATCCTCACCAACTACGGCCTCGACGCGTACGTCTTCGAGGCGCTGCGGGCGGGCGCCAGCGGCTTCCTCCTCAAGGACACCGAACCCGCCGATCTGCTCCAGGCCATCGAGGTCGTGGCCCATGGCGAGGCCCTGCTCTCACCGTCGGTCACCCGCACCCTGATCGGCGAGTTCGTCTCCCGCCCCCCGGACCGGTCGACGGCCCCCGGCCTGGACTGCCTCACCCGCCGCGAACGCGAGGTGACGGCCCTGGCGGCGCGGGGTCTGTCGAACGAGGAGATCGCCGCACACATGGTCATCAGCCCGCTCACGGCGAAGACCCACATCAGCCGGGCGATGACGAAGCTGGGGGCACGGGACCGGGCGCAGTTGGTGGTGTTCGCGTACGAGTCGGGGCTGGTGGTGGCGCGGGGAGGGGATCACCGGTTCGAGTGATCGCCGTGCGCGATAGCCCTGGGGGTGTGACGGATTGCGGTAGACCGGGGAAGGTGGTCATGCTGCAGGCACGATGTCCGATGGAGAACCGATGAGCACTCAACCGCACACATATGCCGTGGGTGACCCCGAAACAGCACTCAAGTATGCGATCCAGCACATCAAGGGTGACCGGGTGCAGATCGTCGAGGGGGTCATTGAACAGGTGGTGCGGTCCTGGGATCACGAGAGTATCGGGGACCGAATCCGTCGGCAGCTTGTTCCGGCGTTGGACAGGCTGGGCTGCATCGCCGGCTCCGGCGATCTGGACCTGCCGGGGACGAGCAACTGGTACGTGCCGGATCTGGCCGTTGTGCCGAAAGAACTCACCAAGGGTGCCGGTGCACTGGTACCTGACCAAACGCTACTGATCGTCGAGGTCACCTCGGAAGGCAACGGAGACACGGACCGCGTCGTCAAGCGGAAGCGCTACGCCGAATACGGAGCTCCGCTCTACCTGGTCGCCGACCGTCAGCAGCGGTCCTTCACCCTCTACGCCGAACCAGGCGGGCTCGGCTACACCAAGGCGGCAGGACCGCTCCCGTTCGGAACCCCGGTACCGTTGCCGGATCCCTTCGGCCTGGAACTGGATACCTCGGAGTTCTGACAGTCGGCAGCGCCGTGACTACGCCGCCGCGCCGCCTGCGTAGTCGCTGTTGAACGTCGTTTCGACGGTCGTGGCCACGGACTGGGCCACCCCGGTGCCGGTGAGGATGATGCCCAACTCCCGGTTGTTGGAGAGGGAGTTGCTGCTGATGTTCATGGAGCCCGCCTCCACCTCCTGGGTGGACAGTCCGTAGTCGGCGACCATGGCCTTGGCGTGGATGTAGAAGCCGTTGGGGTCGGAGTAGCCGACGACCTTGCCGCCGGCCGCCTCGATCTCGGACACCTCGCTGGAGTAGCTGGACGGGCTCTCCAGTACGACCCGCACGGTGACGCCCGCCCTCGCTCTCGCCGCGATGGCGTCGACCACCGTGCTGTCGCTGAACTCCAGTTCCTCGACGTCGAGCGTCTTCGTGGCGGAGTTGACCACGGACAACAGGCGGTTGCGGGAGTCGGTGGGCGACCAGAGCAGGTGGTCGCCGTCGGTCGGGGTGATCGAGGTGCCGGCGTAGTCGGCGTTGAAGACCTTCTCGATCGCTGCGACGTCACGCGTGTCGTCGGTGAAGACGCCGTAGTCGCGGCCGGTCGCGTAGTACTGCGAGGTGAGATTGCCCGTGAGGATCAGCGACTTGGTGGCGTCCACCGTGATCGTCTTCTGGTGGGTGTAGACGAAGCTCGACGACGACCACACCACCCCCACGCCCGCGTTCGTCAGGGCGGTGTACGCCGAGTTGTCGGCGGTCTTGTGCTGGCGGTCGAGGATCACCCGCACGGTGACGCCCTTGTTCTCCAGCGCTATGAGGTCGTTGACGGCCGTCGTGTCCTCCAGCTCGTACATGGTCATGTCGAGGGAGGTGGTGGCCGAGTCGATGAAGTCATAGATGTTCGGCTGGCTGCCGCTCTGCGAGAAGGCGAACGCGGAGTAGCTCGCGGCGTTCGCGGGGACGGCGGTGGCGACGACGGCGGTGCCGGCCGCCAGGGCGACACCTGCGCGCCCGATGACCTTCCACAGCATGCGTGACTCCTGGTCGTTGATGTCCACGTGGGGGGTGGGTGAACGTGGGCATGACACCACGCGCGTAGAACGCCCAGGAAGATAAGGTCGGTGAACACGGGATTACCGGACCGGAGCGCGGGCCGACAAAGGGGACTTCATGCAGGTGGGAGGAGGTTCATGCGGTCCCCGCGAGTTCGCAAAATCTTCGTAGGGTGCCCGCAGCGGAATGCGGCGCCCGGCGTCCCTGCCGGGAGACCCCGCAGAACGCCAGGCGACCCGCATCCGGCAACTCAGCCCTTGACGGCCGAACTCCCCACGCCCTGGACGAACCAGCGCTGGAAGAACGCGAAGACGATCAGGACGGACAGGACGAGGAGGACGCCGAAGGTGAGGGCCTGGCCCCAGCCGACGGGCATCTGGCCCCGGAAGACGCTCATCTCCAGCGGCAGCGGGCGCACCGACGGGTCGACGACGGCTACCGGGACCACCCAGGCGGGACGGCGCCGGGCGGGCGGGGCGTCCTGGGCCTTCGGAGCGGAGGCCGCCTTGTCGGGGACGGGCTGCTTCGGCGCCGTGGCCCGCACACCGCGCACGAACAGCGTCATCACCACGGCGAGGTAGCCGCCGTAGCCGATGACCTGCAGCCAGGTCATGGCAGGCGTCAGATCGAACACGCCCTGGAGCAGGGTGCCGTACCAGGAGCCGGCGTCGATGCTGCTGCTCAGGTCGAACGCGTACGCCGCGCTCCCGGGCAGCACGCCACCCTCCCGCAGGTCGCGCAGGCCGTAGCCGAGGTGACGAACGCGACCGCGATCAGACTGAGGGTGCCGCCGAAGGCTTCCTGGGCGGTCGCGGACAGGGACGCGGCGGTGAAGGTGAGGATCGCGCCGAAGCTCATGGCGAGCGTGACTGCCGCGAGTACGCCCGTCCACACCTGCGGCAGCCGGGACCGGGCGTCGGCCCGCACGAGGGTCGCGACCAGGACGGAGACGACGAGTCCGTTCCGAGGCCGAAATCGCCTGCGCTCCCGGCCGGGGCGGAGTCAGCGGGAAGCCGTCTGGTGGATACCGGGGACGTCCAGTTCGTCGGCACTGAGGAACTGGTTGTACGCGGTGACGTTCGTGAAGAAGATCGGGATGGGAAGGGTCAGCCCCGGTGGCAGCGGGGGCGGCATGCTCGGGGTGAACGTGACGGGGAGCAGGCCGAGGAGGTTCCCGCTGAGGACCTTGGTCAGGAGGACCACGGGACGACCGGTGGCAACCGTCGTACCGGAGGTGGCGTCCGTCTCCAACGTGCCCTGGCAGGGATACCAGGGGCCCGGGGCGGACGGGTCCACGCGGCCGATCCCGGGAATGCCCATGTCGAGCAGGGGCAGCCGGAGACCGGGCAGGCCGTGGAAGGGCGGAGCGGGCGGCGGGGGCTGGTTGCGGCCGCACCCGGGGGCAAGGAGAGGCGCGGTCTGGCGCAGGTTCGCGATGTCGACCCGGTAGGCGGTGAAGACCAGGACCTCCTGGGGGCCGTACGCCGTCGGCACCTCGGTGATGCCGTGATACGTCAGGCCGGTGAGCACCAGCAGCGGTGTGACGACCCGGAACGGCTGGGCGGCGGTGCGCACGCGGTACGCGGCGGCATCGACACCGAGCCTGAGAGAGATCAAGGGCTGCGGAAGGCACCAGGGCGACTGCTCGTCCCGCCCGGAGCCGGCGCCCAGATCGATGTGCAGGGGAAGCAGCGACAACGGCCCGTCCATCCGCCCGTCGCCGGGCAGCGGCGGGATGTCCAGGCGCAGGAGTGACGGCGGGTCGACCTTGTCGGCGGCGCCGGACCGGCTCGGCTGTTCGTCCGATGCGCCCGTTCCGGCGGTGTGGTCGGGCCTGGTGCGCTGCGGTGGGCCGGCGGGGCGAGTCGGCCGGGCCGTGGCACGCTCGTGCCGGTCAGCCGAGCCCATGTCGTTGTCGCGGTCTTGTTTGTCGCGGTCTTGTTTGTCGTGTGCTTCGTCGGAACCGTGCAGGCCGAGCAGGTCCGGGACCGAGCCGAGAAGGCCCGCTCCCGAGGAATGCACGGGAGCGGGTGCGGGCTTGACGGAGGCCGGCCCGCGTCCAGGCCTTTGCTGGTCGTGTGCTTCGGTACGCGGCTTCGGCACAAGAGGGCCGAGGGGCGCGTGCGGGCCGTCCACTGCCGTGCCTGAGCCCGGGACGCGGCCGTCGGTGCCGCGCGCGGGAGGCGCCGCCCCGGCCAGCAGTCCGCCGAGCAGAGAGCAGACGGTCAGCTGTGGAGGAGTCTTGTCGTCGACGGCTGTCCCGAGCACGCTGGGTGGATCGGCGCGGCTCGGCACCACCCGGGGAAGGTGCGCCGGGGCCGGTTGCAGCCCGCCCGTGAGCAGAGCTCCGATCGGAAGCACACCGAGCGCCCGCATACGGCTGGTGCGCCAGGTCAAACCGTTCGGGCGGGGGGTGCCGCCGCCTTGTCCGCCGCCGACCGTATGGCCTCCGCCGCCTCCCCAGCCGTCCGGCTCACCGGAACCGCCCGGGTCACCGGAGCCACCGGCGCCACCAGGCCCGTCCGGACCACCAGGCCCGTCCGGACCACCAGGGCCGTCCGGATCGTCCGATCCTCCGGAGCGGCCCGAGCCGTTCCCGCGACGCCAGTCCGGCCAGATCGGTGGCCGGGCCGGAGGCCGCTCGTATGGCACCCAGCTCACCGCCATCGCGCCGCCGGTGACACCCAGCAGAAAACCGATCAGGAAGCCGCCGAAATTGGAGAGCACGAGGGAGGCGACGGCGAGCACCAGCGTCGCGATGCCCGCGAACACCCGGTGCGCGGGCGACAGCCACAGGCTGAGCGCGAGGACCACCAGGAAGATCCCCATGAGCGACCCCGCCACGCCGGCGATGCCTTCGTGCATCATGATCGGCAACGGCGCGAACGGGATGGAGAGGATCTCGACCCCGGCCAGCAGCGTCCACACCCCGGCCCAGAACGGGCGGCTGCGCCGCCAGTCGCGGAAGGCGTTCCACCATCCCCGGCGCCGCCCGTCGGCCTCTCCCTTCCTCCCGCCTCCGAGACGCAGCCACGCACTACTCACGTCGATCCCCCGAAGTGTGGTGGTGTGCGTGGTCCGGATCGGAACCGTGGTGGTGTGCGTGGTTCGGATCGGAACCGTGGTGGTGTGCGTGGTTCGGATCGGAACCGTGGTGGGGGGCGTGGTCCGGATCAGATCCGTGGTGGTGTGCGTGGTTCGGATCGGAACCGTGGTGGGGGGCGTGGTCCGGATCAGATCCGTGGTGGTCTGACTGATCTGCGTCAGACCCGTGGTGGTCTGACGGATCAGCACCACCATCACCATCAGCATCGAAGCAGGGGTTCGAGCCGACCTGCACGCTCAGGTGGAGCCCAGGCAGCCGGAACGTCGCCGCGCTCACCGAACGCGTCTGCTGCCGCAGGTCGTCGATGCGTACGGTGTCGGCCTGCTCGCCGAAGCCGCCCGGCTCGCCGTGTACGCCCGGCACACCCTGCACGGTCGCGGCGTCCTGACCGATGTTGATGTTGTGGAAGACCGCGTCGCCCCGCAGGTCGTGGCTGTCCGCGACGAGCCGGTCCGCGTGCGCGGGAGTCCCCCCACTGCCCGAGGTCAGCCGCAGGGTGACGGGCCCGAGGACGGGCACGTCCTGTACGACGGACTGGCACAGGTCGTACAGGTCCGCGGACCGGATGCCGGAAAGAGCCTCCGGGTACGAGGCATGAGCTCCGCGGTCCAGCACACCGAACTGAACGAACCCCTGCCCGTCGAGCGTGCTGGCCGAGATCTGGAAGCTCTCGCCGGACACCGTGAACGAGTTGGGTGACACTCCGAAGGACGCGGCCAGGGCGCCTCGCGCCATCGCCGTGCAGAGCGAGGCGGACACGAGCAGGGTGGGCACCATGGCCACGGCCAGGCGCCTCCATCGGGTGTGGCCCGTGAGACGTGTGCTCACGGCGGTCTGGGTGGCACTGTCGACGTCGCTCGTCATCCCTCTCCCCGTCAGACAATCCGGGCCGGCCCATCAGCGGGCCCAGAAGCCCCAAATTCCCGAGTCTCGGGCGGTACGCATCGCCAACTCCGGCGGGACCCGCGGGTGACTCCGAGAATCAGCGGGGGACCCCAATGGACGGACGCATTCACCCGCGTGGGCCAGGCGAAGGGAGGGGTGGGCTCGTGCAACGGATTCTTGTGAGGAACCTCAGGTATTACCACCACGTCGGCGGGCGGGGCCGGACGCAAACGCAGCATCACCGCCAGTGATGCCCGCTGTGCAGGCCCGGGACTTCCAGTCGCAGGCAGTCGACTAGCAGGGCTTGGATCCGGCCCTCACGGTGAGGCGGAGGCCCGTGAGCCGGAAGGTCGCCGCCTTCACCTCTCGGGTCGACTGCCGCAGGTGATCGATGCGGACGGAGTCGGCAGACTGTCCGAAGAGTCCCGTCAGGGCGTCGGAACCGTTCTTGAAGGTCGAGGCATCCTGGCCGATGACGATGTTGTGGAAGACCGCGTCGCCGCCGAGGTCGTCGGTGTGGACGACGAGATGGTCCGCGTGCGCGGGCTTGCCGCCCCCGCCGGCGCCGATCCGCAGTGTGGTCTCGCCGACGACGGGGAGCTTGACGACCATCGACTGGCACAGGTTGTACAGGTCGGCAGAGTCGATCCCGGCGATGGCCTCCGGGTACGTCTGGGACTTCGACCGGTCCGTCGCGACGTACTGGGTGAACCCGGTGCCGTCCAGCCGGTCGGCGGTGATCTCGAGGTTCTGTCCGGAGATCGCCATTGACTGTGCCGTGACCGCGAGCGAGACAGGGAGGATGCCGCTGCCGATCCCCACCAGGAGCAGCGCGGACACCACCAGCGTCGGCACCATCACCCAAGCGAGCCGACTCCACCGGGTGTGCCCCGCGGGGCGGGCGCCGGGCTCAGGGAACGTCATCGCTGCCTCCCCGGCTCGAGCGGGGCCGAGCGCGGGTGGGACACCACCTGCGCCGCCGGCTGCGGCCGTCGGGCCACAGCCTCATTGCAACCCGGGGCTTGGTGGTCGGCAACCGGAAACGGTTCGCAGCGATCAGCCCGGGTTCCGGACGCCCGCGGATGCGCGGTGAGCCTCGCGTGCTCTTCCTCCCCGGGTTTCGTCTGGGATTGGATGGGGTCGGCCCATGCCCGCAGACAACGAGGTCAGAGATGCATTTCACCACTCGTCCCACTCTTCAGGGCACCTTCGGCATGGTGTCCTCCACCCACTGGCTGGCCTCGCAGTCGGCGATGGCCGTGCTGGAGGACGGCGGCAACGCGTACGACGCGGCCGTGGCGGGAGCGTTCGTGCTGCACGTCGTCGAACCGCACCTCAACGGGCCGGCCGGCGAGGTACCGATCCTGCTCGCCCCGGCGGGCGGCGAGGTGCGGGTGCTGTGCGGGCAGGGCGTCGCGCCCACCGGAGCGACGGTCGCCCACTACCGGGCACTCGGGCTGGAGCTCGTCCCCGGCACCGGGCCGCTCGCCGCCGCCGTGCCCGGCGCGTTCGACGCCTGGATGCTCCTGCTGCGCGACCACGGCACCAAGCCCCTCGCCGACGTCCTCAAGTACGCCGTCGCGTACGCCGAGCACGGGCACGCGCCCGTGGAGAACGTCGGCGCGACCGTCGAGTCGGTACGGCGGCTGTTCGAGACGGAGTGGACCTCGTCGGCGGATCTCTACCTGCCGGGCGGCAAGGCCCCGCGCCCTGGTGAGCTGCTGCGCAACCCCGCCCTCGCCGCCACCTGGAAGCGACTGCTCGCCGAGGTCGCCGGTGCGGGGGACCGGGTCGCGCAGATCGAAGCGGCACGGGAGGTCTGGCGCTCCGGGTTCATAGCCGAGGCCCTGATACGGCAGGCCCGGCGGCCCACCATGGACACCAGCGGGGAGCGGCACAAAGGCACCCTCACGGCCGCCGACCTCGCCGGCTGGTCCGCGACCTACGAGACCCCGGCGACGTACGACTGGAACGGCTGGACCCTGTGCAAGGCCGGCCCGTGGAGCCAGGGCCCGGCCTTCCTCCAGCAGCTCGCCCTGCTCCCGCCCGAGCTGCCCGAGTACGGGTCCGCCGACTACGTCCACCGGCTGATCGAGGGCTGCAAGCTCGCCATGGCCGACCGGGAGGCCTGGTACGGGGACGCGGCCGAGGTGCCCTTGGGGCAACTGCTCTCCGCCGACTACAACGCCGCCCGGCGCGATCTCATCGGCGACAAGGCCTCGTACGAACTGCGTCCCGGCAGCCCCGGCGGGCGGACCCCGCGGCTGAGCGGGCACGCGCGCGTGGTCGTCACCGAGGACCCGGGGTTCGACCCCATGGGCGCAGGAGAGCCCACGGTCGCCAAGCCGACCACGTCCCCGGTGCCGGGTGAGCCACGGGCGCGTGCCAATGATCCCGAGGTGCGCGCCGATGGCGCCACCCGCGGCGACACCTGCCACCTCGACGTCGTCGACCGCTGGGGCAACCTGGTCGCGGCCACGCCCAGCGGCGGCTGGCTGCAGTCCAACCCCGTCGTGCCCGAGCTGGGCTTCCCGCTCGGCACCCGGCTGCAGATGACCTGGCTGGAGGAGGGCCTGCCGAACTCGCTGACGCCCGGGCGCCGGCCGCGCACCACCCTCACGCCCTCCATCGCCCTGCGGGACGGCGTCCCGGTCATGGCGTTCGGCACGCCCGGCGGGGACCAGCAGGACCAGTGGCAGCTGCACTTCTTCCTGGCCGTCGCTTTGCGCGCGCAGGTCCGTGGGGGTCTCGACCTGCAAGGTGCGATCGATGCCCCGAACTGGCACAACGACAGCTTCCCGGGCTCGTTCTACCCGCGCGGCATGCGGCCGGGAAGCGTGACGGTCGAGTCCCGCATGGACCCCGCTGTTGTCGAGGAGCTGCGGCGCCGCGGACACGACGTGACCCTCGGTGACCCCTGGTCGGAAGGCCGGCTGTGCGCGGTGGCCCGGGTTCCGGAGACGGGCGTCCTGTCGGCAGCCGCGAACCCGCGGGGCGTGCAGGGGTACGCGGTCGGTCGCTGACCGAAGCCACCGGGCCCGCTGACCGGGCACACCGGGCCGCTGACCGGGCACACCGGGCCCGCCGATCGAGCAGCCGAGTTCACGCCGATTCCACCGGGGCTCCACCGGGAGGGCGGGGATTGTCAGTGGCGCGTGCTCTCATGGAGCCATGATCGAAGAGAAGGAAACCATCGACGAGTTTCTCGCCCGCCACTCGGCCGACGTGGAGGCGGCGGTCCGCAAGGCCGCCGCGGTCGAGATCATGCCCCGCTTCCGCCGGCTCGCCGCGCACGAGGTCGACCAGAAGGCCGGCCCGCACGACCTGGTGACCGACGCCGACCGCCTCGCCGAGCAGTACCTCACGGACGCCCTCGGCACTCTCCTGCCCGGTTCCGTCGTGGTCGGCGAGGAGGCCGTGCACGCCGACCCGGTGACATACGAGGCGATACAGGGGGACGCCCCGGTCTGGATAGTCGACCCGGTCGACGGGACACGCCAGTTCGTGCGCGGCGAAGCCGGATTCTGCACGCTGGTGGCCCTCGCGCACCGCGGAGTTCTGCTCGCCTCCTGGACCTACGCACCCGTACACGACCAACTGGCCACAGCTGTAAGGGGCCAGGGCGCCTTCCTCGACGGCGAGCGGCTGTCCGCGGGTTCGCCCGTCCCCGGCGGGGACCTCCAAGTGGCCACCTCCCACCCGGACTACACGACCGACGAGCAGAAGCGCGCCCTGCTCGGCCTGCGGACCGACGGTGTCGCGTTCCGTTCCTGTGGCTCGGCCGGCCTGGAGTATCTCGCCATAGCCCGCGGTGAGTTGGACGCCGTCGCCTTCTCCTGGGAGGCCGCGTGGGACCACGCGGCGGGAATCCTGCTGGTCGAGGAGGCGGGCGGCGCCCACCTCACGCTCAGCGGAGAGCCCTTCCGCATCACGGGCAACAACGTCCTGCCGTTCACGGCCGCCCGCGATGCGGAGACGGCCCGCCGGGTGCACGGGCTGCTGTCGGGCACGCCCTGATCCAGATGCCTGCTCAGGGCGATCCACGCCCCTGGTCAACCCGATTCCGGGGCCTGACCGGCGTGGACCACCCTCCGCCGGAGACTGTCAGCGCCCCGGCATATCCTGATCCTCAGAGGCCATCGGCTGACGAAGGGGTCCGAAGGTGCCGTCGATGCTCGATGCTGTCGTGGTGGGTGCGGGGCCGAACGGACTGACGGCCGCCGTGGAACTGGCCCGCCGCGGTTTCTCCGTGGCGGTCTTCGAGGCCCGTGACACCGTCGGCGGAGGAGCCCGTACCGAAGAGCTCACCCTGCCCGGTTTCCGGCACGACCCGTGCTCCGCGGCCCACCCCCTCGGCATCAACTCCCCGGCGTTCCGCGCCATGCCCCTGGAGCGCTACGGCCTCGAGTGGCTGCACGCCGAACTGCCCATGGCGCACCCCTTCACCGACGGCACCGCCGCCGTGCTGTCCCGCTCGGTCGCCGAGACGGCCGCCTCCCTCGGCCCACGGGACGCGGGCGCCTACCGCAGACTGGTCGCGCCCTTCCTTCCCAAGTGGGACACCCTGGCCCGCGACTTCATGTCCCTGCCGCTGACCGCGCTACCGCGTGACCCGGTGACCCTCGCCCGCTTCGGCCTGGTCGGCCTGCCCCCGTCGACATGGCTGACCCGCCGCTTCCAGGACGAGCGGGCGAAGACCCTGTTCGCGGGCCTCGTCGCGCATGTGATGGCGCCTCTGAACGGCTTTGCCACGGGCGCCATCGGCCTGGTCTTCGCCCTGGCCGCACACGCCCGCGGCTGGCCGGTGGCCCGCGGCGGCTCCCAGTCCATCTCCGACGCGCTCACCGGGTACCTCAAGGACCTGGGCGGCCTTGTCCACACGGACTACGAGGTCAAGCGCCTCGACGACCTGCCGCCCGCCCGCGCGTACGTCTTCGACACCTCACCCACCGCCCTGGCGCGCATCGCGGGCTTCGGCCGCTACTACGAGGGTTACAAGTACGGCCCCGGAGTCTTCAAGGTCGACTACGCGCTGGACGGCCCGGTGCCGTGGACCGCCGAGGAGGCCCGCGTCGCCGGCACCGTGCAGATCGGCGCGAACAGCACGGAGATCGGCGCCGCCCTGAGCGCGGCCTCCCGGGAGGGCAGAGCACCCGACAAACCCTTCATGATCACGGTCCAGCCCGGTGTCGTCGACGCCACCCGGGCACCCGAGGGCAAGCAGGTCTTCTGGGCCTACGGCCACGTCCCCAGCGGCTGGACCGGAGACCTCACGGACGCCATGGAGCGCCAACTGGAGCGCTTCGCCCCGGGTTTCCGCGACCGCGTCCTCGCCCGCGCCACCGCCGGACCGCCCGAACTGGCCGCCCGCAACGCCAACTACATCGGTGGCGACATCGCCTCCGGAGCGGTCTGCGGTCTCCAGATCATGCTGCGCCCCAAACTCTCCCTCTCCCCGTACAGCACCCCCCACCCGGCCGTCTTCATCTGCTCGTCGGCCACCCCGCCGGGGCCGGGGGTACACGGCATGTCCGGGCACAACGCCGCGAAGGCCGTCTGGAGGAGGCTGAGACAGACATGACGCCCACCATCACGCTCGCCAAGGGCGACATCACCCGTGAGAGCGCCGACGCGATCGTCAACGCCGCGAACTCCTCCCTGCTCGGCGGCGGAGGCGTCGACGGCGCCATCCACCGCCGCGGCGGCCCCGCGATCCTCGAGGAGTGCCGCAAACTCCGCGCCTCGCAGTACGGCAAGGGCCTGCCCACCGGCCAGGCGGTCGCCACCACCGCGGGCGAGCTCGACGCACGCTGGGTGATCCACACCGTGGGCCCGGTCTGGCAGGTTGGCGGCGGCGATGCCTCGCTTCTCGCCTCCTGTTACCGGGAGTCTCTGCGCGTGGCGGACGAGTTGGGTGCGCGGACGGTCGCGTTCCCGGCGATCTCCACTGGCGTGTATCGGTGGCCGATGGACGATGCGGCTCGTATTGCCGTGGAGACGGCGCTGAACACGCCAACCGACGTCGAAGAAGTACGCTTCGTTCTCTTCGATGACCGAGCGTACGAGGCGTTCGCCACGCGACTCGGCTGAGGACGCCGTGGTTGGGCATACCTTCGCCTCCTTCTGCACGCAGACCGGCACCAGCAGCGAGCTGACCACCGCGAACCTGCACGGCGAGGCCGTCCAGCAGAAGGTCCGCACCATGGAGAAGGCGGTCGTGCACCACGGCGACACCACCCTGACGTACCTTGCCGACCTGCGCTGCTACGACGCCGCCGGCCACGCGGCCGCCTACCTCTCCGCGGTCACTGTCGACGATTCCCGCTGCCCCGCACCCCCGTGCAGGATTCTCGACTAGCCCTGACTCTCGCTGGGTAGGACCAGTTGCCATCCTTCTGAACCGTCCCCGGACACGCACCTCGTGAAGTGCGAGGTCAAACCCAGGAGAGCCCATGCGGAAGTTGCGGCTTCGAGCCCTCTTACTCACACTGCTCGCCATGACTGCCAGCGGGGTGGTGCTTGCCCCGACAGCATCGGCTGCGGAGCCGTGCGGTGCCGGATGGCTGTGCCTGTACAAGGGCCGCAACTTCACCGACATCGCTTACATGACGCAGAGGCACAACTACTGCCGGAACCTCAACGACTTCGGGATCACCAACGTGGGCTCCTACCGCAACAATCAGTCGGTCTACGCCGACTTCTTCGATCCGAGCCAGGACGACCTTGTCTGGAGCATTCGTCCCGGTGGCAGCAGCTCCGACGCCACTTCGTTCAAGGACGAGCGTTTCGTCTGCACCCGCTGAGACCCCGTCCGGGCCGGGCCCCTTCGGCGACCATTCGGCACGTTCTACAGCTGTCGGCCCTGCACGAATTCGTACGTGCAGAACACCAGGCCCTCACCCAACCTTCGGGTGTCGACCAGGTGTAGCGGCTTCTTCTCGCTGGTCTCGTCGAAGATACGCAGGCCAGATCCCAGCAGGACCGGGAAAACTGCCAGCCGCAGTTCATCAGCCAAGTTGTGTTCTATCAGTGTGCGCACGAGCTGGTAGCTGCCGTAGACCAGGATCTCCCCATCCACGTTCCGCTTCAGCTCCGAGATCTCCTTCACCACATCGCCGTCCAGGACCGTGGCGTTGCTCCACTGAGGATCTTCAGGAGTCGATGTCACGATGTACTTGGGGAGGCTTCTCATCCTGTCCGCCCACTCCGGGCTCACGCGGCCTTCCGCTTCATTGCGCGTTGTCATCCGGTCCGCGAACCACTCACTGCTCCGCGCGCCCAGCAGCAGCGCCTCGGCATCCAGCGCTTCCTGCGTCTCGCGGGCGACCCAGTCCTCGAGGTCCTTGGCCTCCACGTACTGGTGGAACCAGCCGCCCCGCTCGAAGCCCTCCTCGCCGTCCGGGTCTTGGACGACGCCATCGAGTGTGACATTCGAGCTGATGACGATCTTTCCCATTTCCGTACCCCTCTGACAATGTTGTCGGCTACTACTGGTCCAGACGGCACGCCGTCGATGAGGTCAGGGCGTCGCTCACGAACCGGCGACTTTCATCACGGGGCCGACCTCGACCCCGCCGCCGACCCGCATCACCGGGCAGTCCTTGGCCAGCGCCAGCGCACAGTCCATGTCCTCGGCGGACACCACCGAGTAGGCGATCATCCGGGAGCCGGTGCCGCCGACCTCGCCGAGCGAGGCGTAATCGGTCACCGCGTTGCCGACTTCCACCAAAGCCGAGCCCAGCTCGCCGAACCAGGCCCGCCACTCGGCCGTCGTCCCGGCGTGGGGCGCGTAGTCGGAGGGCACGCGGAAGGAGAAAACGTACTTGGCCATGGTCTGTTGTCCTGTTCTGTGTCCGGGGCGCGCCCCGGACTGGGACCACCTCCAACCGAGTAGACGCCGGCCCGGCCATGAACTGGGCGCACGGACGCCGCCCGATTCGCGTGCCCGGCGGCGTCGGTATCGGTAAGCGCGCCGAACGCGCCCCGTGGAAAGAAGAAAGCCGAACGCGCCCCGTGGAAAGAAGAAAAGCGAGGATGCATGCCAATGGAGATGGACACGACGGACCTGATCGCCCGGGCCCGGGCCGGCGACCACAACGCGTTCCGCGACCTGGTACAGGGCCACTCCCATGAGTTGCAGGTGCACTGCTACCGCATCCTGGGATCCCTGCAGGACGCCGAGGACGCACTCCAGGAGACCCTCGTGTCCGCCTGGCGTAACCTCGGCGACTTCGGCCAGCGGTCCTCGCTCCGGACCTGGCTCTACAAGATCGCGACCAATCGGTGCCTGAGCATGTTGCGCGCCGACAGCCGACGCCCCCGCATCGCCGCCCCGCCGCCCGACGCCACCCTGCCGGAACCCGCCGGCGCCGGCGACGCCCCGCCCTGGTTGGAGCCTTACCCGGACGTCCTGCTCGACCACCTCGTCGACCAGCGCCCCGGACCGGAGGCCCGCTACGAGAGCACCGAGGCCATCTCCCTGGCCTTCATCACCGCCCTGCAACTGCTGCCCCCACGCCAACGCGCCGCGCTCGTCCTCCGCGACGTCCTGGGCTACCGCGCCGCCGAAGCCGCCCAGATACTCGATGCCACTCAGGAATCAGTGCAAAGCGCCCTCAAACGAGCGCGGGCCACCGTCGACACCCACCTCGCCGACTCCAGCAGCACCGGCAGCCGCAGGCCTGCACCCCAACCCGACACCGCCGCCAAACACCGGCTCGTCGCCCGGTTCACCGACGCCCTGGAACGCGCCGACCTGGACGCCCTGATTGAACTGCTCGTCACCGACGTGAGACTGTCCATGCCCCCGGCCATGCTGGAATACCGCGGCATCGAATCAGCCCAGCGCCTCTTCGCCGCCGTCGTCTTCCGCTCCGACCGCACCTACCGCGTGGTACCCACCCGCGCCAACGGCCAGCCCGCCTTCGGCTTGTACCTGGCAGACCCTCACGCCGGTGTCCACCGCGCTTACACCCTGCTGGTCATCACCACCGCCGGAGACCACATCACGGCCATCACCGGCTTCCACAACACCAACGTCATGGCGCGCTTCGGACTACCCCGAACCCTCCCCGAAACAGATTGACAGATCTCTGGGGGCGACAAGGGGTGGCGTCTGCTCACTGAGTGACTCTGAGGTCACGGTCATCCGGCCGGGCGGCCGGCCGCATGCACCGGCGGTGAGCTGGAGGAACGGGCCGTACTGCTCCAGCTGCTGCACCGCCACGAGGTGACGGCCGTCGCCCGGCTGATCGGCGGAGTGCGGTACGCCTACGGCCTGGCGGGCGAGGCAGGTGCCGGCGCCGTGCCCGTCGACGCCGGCACCCAGCGGCGGGCGCTGATCCGGCTGGCCGAGCTTATGTACGCAGAGCAACTTGCCCTGCCCGCACCGGTGTTGGACACCCTCACTCCGCCCGCGATCCGCTACGGGCGGACCACTCAGTACTTCGACACCGCCGCCGGCTTGGTCTTCGCCCCCTTCGCTCCGGTCCGGTCCGAGCTCCGTTCCGTCCTGCGTGAACTCGCGGCGGATCTGCGGCAGAAGGGCGGCGACCAGCACGAGGAGGGGGCCGAGCTGATCAAGGCCCATCTCGCCGCCCCCGACTCCGTCCGACTCGACCCGCCGCCGCGGGTGCCGCCGGGGGCGCCCAACCGAGGCTCCGCCGCTCACGCGTCGAGCGTGCGGGTGAAACGACCAGCGGGCCCACGTGGCGTTCGCCGCGCAGGCCCGCTGAGCCGTCAGTCGTCTATCCGATGCGCACTGTCGCTCCGATGGTCAGCCGTCGATGCGGTGCGTGCTCCAGAAGGAGGTCAGGTCCGTGGTCGTGGCGGCCTGCGCGGCGGCCTTGAACTCGGCAGTGGTCGAGACGCCGTACCAGTGCGAAGTGGCGTAGTCCTTCAGGAACTTGGTCATCGCCGTGTCGCCGATCAGGCGCCGCAGATCGTGCAGGGCGCACTTGCCGTAGCCGTAGACGACGGTGGAGTAGCGGGACGAGTGGGCGTCCCAGTAGGCCATGGAGTTGGTGATCTTCTCCGCGGACGAGGCCCAGGAGACGCTGTTCCAGCAGCTCGTGCCGGTCTTGCCCAGGGCCAGGTCGGTGGCGTAGTCGGTGAACGCCTCGTCCAGCCAGGGGCTGTTGTACTCGTCGTCACCGACGATGCCGTACCACCACTGGTGGCCGATCTCGTGGGTGAGTGCGGTGGTGCTGACGAGGTCGAGGACGAATCCGGGGTACTCCATGCCACCGAACCAGTAATTGTTGTCGATCACCGCGTCCAACTCGCCGTACGGGTACGCGCCGAAGCGTGCCGCATGGGCGTCCACGGCGGACTTGGCGGCGGAGAGCATCGACTGGGCGTCGGAGGAGCTGATGCCGGAGACGGAGTAGATGTTGATCGCGGTCCCGGCGGCCGAGGTGCCGGAGATCTTGCTGAACGGCCCCGCCGCCCAGGCGAAGTCACGCACCTTGGATGCCGTCGCGGTGGTGACCGTACGGCCGCTGGAGCCGGGGGTGTCGGTCGAGGTGCCCGTGGCCGGGACCAGCAGGGTGCTCGGGTGGTCGAGGGTCACCTTGAAGTCGGCGGCCAGGGAGTAGAACGACTCGCCGTTGTTCGTGTACGGGTCCAGGTGCCAGCCGGAGCCGTCCTTGACCGCGAGGACGGGCAGCGCGTTGCCGATGTTGTTGAAGGCCCCGTCGTGGCCGAACCGGTCCGCGCCGCTCGGCACGGTGATGCCCAGGTCGAAGCCGATCGTGGCGGACTGGCCCTGCGCCAGGGGTGCCGGCAGGGTGATCTGCAGGGCCGTGCAGCCGACGGACAGGGAACCCGCCGCACCGCCGCTGACGTTGGTGACCGTGATCGGCATGGCGTCGCAGGTGCCGTGGTAGTTGTCCCACAGCCGCAGATAGACCTCGCTGAGCGCGGTCGAGGAGGCGTTGGTGAAGGTCGCGCTCTCGTGGCCGGTCCACACCGTGCCGCTGGTGTTGCTGCTGAGGCTGACGGTGTACGAGGGTGCGGCGGGCGTGCGCGTGGAGTCGGCCGGCGGGGTGCTGTCCCCGGAGGTGTCGAGGGCGATGTCGTCCAGGACGAAGCTGGTCTGCAGACTGGAGTCCTCGGCGCCGGAGAAGGCGAGGCTCACGGTCTGCCCCGCGAACGCCGACACGTCGAGCGTCTTCTTCACGTACCCGGTGTTCTTGTCGAGGTTCGAGTACGTCGCCAGCGTGGTACCGCCGATCTTCGCCGTCAGCTTGTCGTACGCGATGGACGAGGTCGTCTCGGCGGTGTCGATGTGGAGCCAGAAGGACAGGGTGGCGGTGCTGCACCCGGAGGGGATCGTGACGCTCTGGGTGAGGGTGTCGGTGTGCGTGCCGCCCGTTCCGTCCAGCCAGGCGTAGCTGGTGCCGCCGTGGGCGGTCTGGCCGGAACGGCTGGTGATGACGCTCGTCGCGGACTGGGTCCACGGCGAAGTGCCGCTCTCGAAGCCGCCGTTGGTGACCACCTGGGCCGGGGTGCAGGCTGCCGCGGCGGACGGCGCCGCTGCGGCAGGGGCGGCGGGCAGGGATACGGCGGCCAGCGCGGCGACTGCCAGTGCGCGCACGGCGATGGATCTGTGGGGGGTCTTTCTCACGCGAAACTCCTTTGCGGCGGCCGGGATTCCGGCCTGCTCGGTGCCGCCCGGCCGGCTGGGGTGCGCCTGCGGACGGCAGTGGGGTGCGTGGATCGGTGGTGCGACCGCTGTAGCGTGGCAGATTTGTCGGGGGCATGCCATGAAAAGGGTGTGAAGCGGGTTGGGGTGATCGGGTGCTTCGGGGCCCTACGTGGCTCTTGTGCCTCCGTGGCCTTCAGCCTGCGCGGGGTCAGTCGCCGTCGCCGAAGGCCGCGTGTCCCTGCTCGCCCTGGGCGACCTCGATGCCCGCGTGCAGATCGGTGGCCGCGTCCAGCGCCGCCGTCGCCGATACGGCTACGCAGGCGAGGAGCAGACAGGCCAGGGAGCCGGGGAGCAGGCGGGCGGCGGGCGCGGGGGTGTTCAGAAGGGCGGTGACGCGGCGCGGAACGGGGCCCGCCGTGGCCGTCAGCGACAGGCGGGGGCGTGCGGAGGAGCCCGCCGCACGGGCCGCGAGGGCGGCACGGCCGACGGCTCGGGCGGTGAGCGCGCGGTCGCCCGTCGCCTGCGCCGCGGACTCGTCGGCCCAGCGCTCCAGGGCGTACGAGAGCGGTGCGCGCAGGCCCCGCAGGGCGGGGTGCAGCGCGACGGCGAGTTCGGTGGCCGCGAGGAAGACGTGGTGGCGGCCGGTGAGATGGGCGCGCTCGTGGGCGAACAGCACCTCGCGTTCGCCGGCGCTCAGGGCGCGCAGCATTCCGGTCGTCACCACGATGCGGCCGGGCCGCCCGGGCAGGGCGTAGGCCTCGGGCCGGTCGTCGCGCCGCACACAGAGATCGCCGGCGCTCGCCCCGCTGTGGAACTGCCGGTGTGCGGTCCGCAGTTCGCGCAGGTGGCAGCGGGTCCGGTCAAGCACCAGGGCGCCGAGACCGGTCAGCGCGAGGGCGGCAAGGGTCGCGGCCGGCACGGTGGCGGGCGAGCCGCCGCCCAGCAGCCGCGGGGAGAGATGTGCCGCCCGGGCGACGAACGGAAGGCGCAATGCACCGGCCAGGGCGAGCGTGCCCAATGCTGCCGTACTGGAGAGGGCGAGGACCAGTGCGAGAGCCGTCAGCGCCCAGGCGGCCGCCCGTGGCGGCAGCTGCTCGGCGCCACGCCGGGCCACGGGCACGGCGAGGAACGGCATGAGCAGCGGGAGCCACACGGCGTAGATCACGGAATTCCTCCAGGGGCCGCCGGACCGTAGTCGACCAGCCTACGCGGCGCAGCCGACAACAAGATCCGTAAGGCGCTGTTCACACGCTGTCCTCACCGCCTGCCGGTTCGCCCTCCAGAAGCGTGCGCAGGAGCTGTTCGTCCTCGGGGCTCAGATCGGAGACGAAGCGGGCGAGGACGGTGCCGCGGTCCTCGTCCTTGTCGAGTTCGGCGTGCATACGGCGGGCCGTGAGGCCGGGGGAGTCCTGGGCCGGGGCGTACGCGTACCCGCGGCCCGAGCGCGCGCGGGTCACCGCGCCCTTGGCATGCAGGCGTGTGAGGATCGTGGTCACGGTCGTGCGGGCGAGGCCGCCCCCGAGCTCCAGCTGGACGGAGCCGGGCGTGAGGGGTGCGTCGGCGGCCCACAGGGCGGCCAGCACGCTCGCCTCGAGCTCGCCGGCCGGCCGCCGGTCCGTGCGCCCGTCGACCGGGTCATGGGCCGGCTCGTCAATCTGCCCGTCGGGCATGGGAACACTCCTCGGCTCTCATTCGTCTACAGTTCGGTAGACGGTCTACATGACTGTAGTCGCTCGGTGCGGGTCCGTGCCCGCTCCGTCCACGTCCCAGTATGAAAGGGGTCGCCTCAGTGGCAGCTGCCCAGTTCGCCATGGCCCAGGCGGTGAACGTCCTGGATGCCGGATCCCTGCTGTCCGCCTTCGGTGCGCTCGGCATCGCCGTCGTCATGTTCGCGGAGACCGGCCTGTTGGTCGGCTTCTTCCTGCCCGGCGACTCCCTGCTGTTCACAGCCGGGCTGCTGAGCGTCCACGGCGTCCATGGATCCGTGCACCTGTCGCTTCCGCAGGTGCTGGTCGCCGCCGTGGTCGGTGCGCTGCTCGGTGCCCAGGCGGGGTACTGGCTCGGGCGGCGCGGCGGCCGTGCGCTGCTGGCCCGCAGCCGTGCGAAGAAGCTGCACGAGGGCGCGGAGCGGGCCGAGGAACTGCTCGCGCGCTACGGGCACGCCAAGGCGGTGGTCCTGGCCCGCTTCGTGCCGGTCGTGCGCACCGTGCTGAACCCGCTGGCCGGTGCGCTCGACGTGCCGGTGCGCGTCTTCACCCTGTGGCAGGTGATCGGCGGTCTGGTGTGGACGGTCGGTCTGGTGCTGGGCGGCTACGCGCTGGGCTCCTCGGTGCCGAACGTCGACCGCTACCTGCTGCCGCTGGTCGCGCTGGTGGTTCTCCTCTCGCTCACCCCGATCGCTCTCGAGGCCCGGCGCGCGCGTGCCCGCCGTGCCTCCGAGGGGGCATCCTCGTGACCGGCCTCGCCTTCGGCGGAGCCTCGGTGGACGGCAGCGCCTACACCTGGATCACCGGCCTCGCCCGCCACACCCCGCACCCGGTGAACACCGTGATCGCCGTCTGGTCCGACTACGGCCTCGCATTGTTCGGCGTGCTGATGCTCATCGCCTGGTGGCGGGCCCGCAGCGCGGGGGAGGCGCGGATGGTCCGGGCACTGGCGGCACCTGTGGTCGTGGTGGTCTCTTACGTGGTCGATGTGCTGGTCAAGTCGGCCGTCGCCGAGCGCAGACCCTGCCAGACGCTGCACACCGTGACGGTCGAGGCGTGCCCGGGGGCGGGCGACTGGTCGTTCCCCAGCAACCATGCGGTGATCGCCGGGGCCGCCGCGGTCGCGCTGTGGCTGGCGCACCATCGCCTCGGCCGGATCGCTGCCGTGGCCGCCGTCCTGATGGCCGCCTCCCGGGTCTGGATCGGCGTGCACTATCCGCACGACGTGGTCGTGGGGCTGGCATTCGGAGTGGCCCTCGCCTGGCCCCTCATGCTCCTGGCAGACCGGGCCGCCCCTCTCGTCGGTCGCGCGGCCGACACTCGGCTCAGGCCACTGGTGACGGCTTCATGACGGGGCCGGACGGGGACCGGGACGGGCGGGACGGGGGCGAGGTTGGCCCTGGTGGTGCGACTGGGGCTGGTGGGCCCGGTGGTGCTGATGGGGCTGGCGGGGGTGTTGGCGAGCGCGGGGAGCGGGGCGCCGGGTCCGGTGGGGGTGCTGGGCGCGGCGGTAGTGGTGCCGGGTCCGGTGGTGGTGGCGAGCGGGGCGGGCGTGATGCCGGGGCCGATGGGGATGCTGTCGGCTCTGATAGTGGTGCTGGGCGTGATGGGGGTGCTGCCGGGTTTGGTGGTGGCGAGCGGGCCGGGCGTGGTGCCGGATCCGGTGGAGGCGCTGGGCGCGGTGGAGAGGCCGCGCGGGGAGACCGGCGTTCAGCGCGGGAACCGGCCGAAGGAGGGCGGCCGCGGGCAGTGGAGGATGCGCAGGTGCGCGCCCCTGGCAGGCGGCCGCGCGCGGACCCGAGCGGACGAGAGTCGAGCGCCTACCCGGGCGGGGGAGAGTCGAGTGCCCACCCGATCGGCCGCGGCCCGAGCGTGAGCCAGGCCGGACCATGGCCGGTGCTGTCGGCCGTCGTCTGCGCCCTGCTGTTCGCCGGCCTCGCGACCACGTTGGCCCTGCGACACGGCGCTCCCCTGCCAGGGGACGCGGTGGCCCACACGTGGGGGGTCGCACACCGGCCCCCGGAGGCGGTGGCGCTCGCCCGCGGAATCACCGCCACAGGGACGGGGCCCTGGCCATACGTGCTCGTAGTGATCGCCGGGGTGATCGCGGGGCGCACCGCGGGCGAGCGGCTTCGGGCCGCCATCGGCGCCCTGGTCGTGCTGGTCGCCGGGCAACTGGTCCGCACCGGGCTGATGGAAATTTTCGCGCGCGCCCGCCCGGCCCCGGCCGACTGGGCGACGCACGCGTCCGGCTTCGCGTTCCCCTCCGGTCACGCCACCACCTCGGCTCTCACCGCCGGTCTGCTGTGCTGGGCGGTGACCCGCCGCGCCCGCGCGGACCTCGCCCGCACGACCTGCACGCTCGCGGTGATCTGGGCGGCCGCGGTCGGCGTGACCCGGGTGTATCTCGGAGTGCACTGGGCGAGCGACGTCATCGGCGGCTGGCTGCTCGCGGCAGCCTGGCTGAGCCTGTGGTGGTGGGGCCTGGCCCGGTGGCTGCCCGTGGAGTCGGCGGGCCCCGGTGGACCCGAGGCGCCCGGTCCGGGTACGGCGCCGGATGCTTCCCACCCGGCCCTCCCTTCGGAGGCTTCCGGCGGGTCTCCGCCTTCGGACAGCTCCGGCCCGCCTTCGTCTTCGGCCACCCCTGGCCCGCCTCCGTCTTCGGGCACCGTCGCCCCAACCCCCGCTCGGCCGCGTTCGGCGCTCGCCCGCGTTCTTGACCACCCCCGGCCCTTCCCTCCCCATGAGCCCCTGCCCCCACCCCACGTCCGCCCGACCCCCGACCGGGCACCGCCCGCACGTCCGACCCACACCCGACCGCGCGCCGCGTGACCGCGTCGGTGCACGACGCCCGATACACAACCGCCGATGGAGGACCATGCCCCCCAAGATCCTGGTCGTCGAGGACGATCACGCCCTGCGTGACGTGTTGCTGCGCGGCCTGCGGGACGAGGGCTTCGACACTGTGCCGGCCGCCGACGGTGCGACCGCGCTGCGGCTGGCCGGGGACGAGGTGGCGGCGGCCGTACTGGACGTCGGACTGCCGGATGCGGACGGGCGGGACGTGTGTCAGGCGTTGCGTGCGAACGGGTTCGTGGCCCCTGTCATCTTTCTGACCGCACGGCAGGGCCTGACCGACCGGCTGTCCGGCTTCTCCGCCGGAGGCGACGACTACCTGCCCAAGCCCTTCCATCTGGTGGAGCTCGCCGCCAGGCTGCGGGCGGCACTCAAACGCGCCGCACCCCCGCCCCGCCCCGCAGTCGGCGACCTCGTACTGGACGGCCTGCGGCACAGCCTGACCGTCCGCGGAACCGACGTCGACCTCACCCCGACGGAGTTCCGGCTCCTGGCCCTCCTGATGGCGGCCCCCGGCGAGATCGTGAGCCGTCGCGAACTCGTCCGGGCGGGCTGGCCGGAGGGCGCAAGGGTCAGCGACAACACCCTCGACCAGTATCTGACCCGTCTGCGCCGCAAGCTGCGTGAGGCAGGCAGCGACGTGACGATCGGCACCTCGCGCGGCATCGGACACCGTCTGTCATGACCGCGCTCCGCCCCCGGCCGGCCCAGGACGCCCCGCGCACCCCCGGCGCCGGACTCCCTCGCCGTCTCGTCCTCCGCACCCTGCGCGGGCAACTCTCCCTGGTCGCGCTCACCACCGCCGCACTCCTGATGGTGATCCTCACCGTCGTCTTCAACACGGCGGTCCGCCACCACCTGCGGCGCCAGGCGGACGACGAACTGCGGACCCGGGCGGCCGCCGTCGCCACCACCGTCGACACCGGCGGCCCCCGGGTGCGGGTCCTGGAGACCGTCAACGACCAGCTCCTGGACGCGAACGTGTGGATCTACGCCGGCCGGCGTCTGCTGGAGCAGCCGCCCTCCGCCGGCCCGCTCACCCAGGTCGCCGAGGGCCTGGCCCGTCAGGGCGGACGGCGCTGTGTCACCGCCTCGGGTCACGGATCGAGCCCGGTCCGTCTGTGCTCCGAGCCTGTCCGCGGGAGACAGCAAGCGGCCACCATCGTCACCGCCCTGGACCTGTCCCCGTACCAGAGTTCGGCCGACACTCTGCTGCTGGGCTCGTTCGTCCTCGACGCCGTGATGCTCGCCTGCACCTACGCGCTGACCCGGCTGGCTGTGGGGCGCGCGCTGCGTCCCGTCGGGACGATGACCGACCAGGCGACCCAGTGGAGCGCGGTGGCTTCCGAGGAACGGTTCGGCAGCGCGGACCGCCCGGCCGAACTCGCCAGCCTGGGCGCCTCGTTGGACGCCCTCCTGGACCGCATCCGCGCGGTGCTGCGGCACGAGCGGCAGCTGACCGGCGAGCTCTCGCACGAGCTGCGCACCCCGCTCAGCCGGATCGTCGCCGAGCTGGACTGGTACCGCTCACGCCCCCGCACCGCGGCCGAGACCAGGGCCGTGCACGACACGATCGCCGAGGCCGCCGAGTCGATGCGCACCATCTGCGACACCCTCCTGACCAGCGCCCGCGACGACGCCACCACCGCCGCCCCCGGCACCGCCCCGGTCCTGCCCACCCTGCGTCGCCTCGCCGAACAGTCGGACGCCCCCGGCCATGTGACCGTCACCATCGATGTTCCCGGTGTCGCCGACGGCATGGACGGACGGCTGGAGGTGGGCGTGCCGGACGCCCTCCTCGAACGGATCGTCAGCCCGTTGCTGGCCAACGCCCTGCGGTACGCCGAGTCGAGCGTCATCCTGCGCGCGGACCGGGACGGAGGGGGTGTACGGATCTGTGTCACGGACGACGGGCCGGGCGTACCGCCCGCGTTCGCCGGGCAGCTCTTCCAGCCCGGCCGCCGCGCCGACCCGGACGACGGACACGGCGGAGCGGGCCTGGGGCTGCCGCTGGCACGGCGCCTGGCCCGCTCCGCGGGGGGCGAGGTCTCCTACGACCCCGAACTCACCCCCGGTGCACGCTTCGTGGTCAGACTGCCGTCCGGCTGACGCCGTCCGCGGGACGTCGCTCGCGCGCCTGGGCGTATCCCATCAGCCCGACCAGGACGGCCAGCAGCACGGCCGACGACCCCGCTGTGCCGAGGTCGAGGCCGCCCTTGGCGACGGGCTTGGTCAGGAAGTCACCCGCCGTCGCACCGAGCGGCCGCGTCAGCACGAACGCGAACCAGAACAGCAGCACGTTCGGCACCGCTGGCACCTTCATCAGGGCGACGAGCACGGCGAGCACCCCGCCGACGAGCAGCGCGCCACCGGCGTAACCGAGGCCGGAGCTGTCGGAGAGGAAGTCGCCCATCGAGGTGCCGAGCGTGTTGGAGACGAGGATCGCCGACCAGAACAGCGCCTCCCCGCGGAAGCTGACGATGTCCCGGATGACGAACGTCATCCCGGTCAGCTTCCACACGGCGAAGATGACGACCAGGATCGAGATCAGGATCGCGGCGCCCGCCGGATAGCCGAGGCCCAGACCCTGCGGCCCCCAGCCCAGCGAAGTGGCACCGCCCGAAAGGTACTTGGTGCTGGCGTCGCGGTTCATGAAGTCGGACATCGTGGTGCCGGCCATGCTGGTCGACAGGATGACGGTCCAGTAGAAGAACGGGTTGTAGCGCCGCGACCTGAGCTGCACGACCAGCGTCACGACGAAGACCAGGAACAGGGCGACCGTGGTCAGGAAGTAGCCGAGCTTGAGGGTCTGCGAGAAGAGGTCGCCCGCTGTCTCGCCGAGGGTGGTCGCCGCGATCTTCATGATCCAGAAGGCCAGGGTGACCTCCGGGAGCTTCTTCAGTACATCGCGCCGGCCGGCGGCGGCGTCGAGGTCGCTCAGGACCGTCGACTCCGCTGCCTGTGTGGGGGGTTGCCGGGTCATGCGGTTGCAATCTCCTCTTGTTGAAGGGGGTCGGTGACGTCCTTGCGGGTGATCGCCAGGAAGACGACCAGGCCGAGGATCACCGTGAGGAACAGCGCGCTCGTCACCACGGTGCCGAGGCCGAGGCCGCCGTCCCCGGTGGGCTGGGAGAGGTAGTCGCCGACCGAGGCGCCCAGCGGGCGGGTCAGGACGTAGGCGATCCAGAAGCTCCATACTGCGTCCAGGCCGAGCGCGAAGCGTGCGATGGCGATCGCGGCGATCGCCAGCGCGAACAGCACGGCGGAGACCCAGTAGCCCAGGTCCATGCGCTCGGCGACCAGGTCGCCGGCCGACGTGCCGAGGGCGAAGGTGAACAGAACCGCGAGCCAGTAGAAGGACTCCCGGCGCGTGGTGTCGATGCTGTGGATGGACAGGGTGCGCTCGCTGCGGTACCAGGCGACGAACACGACGGCCAGCAGGATCGCGAACACCGTGGTGGTGGTCTCCAGCGGCACGCCCATGTCGTCGGTCAGGTTGTCGCTGACGAGGGTGCCGACGACGCTGATCAGGGCGACGGCGAGCCAGTACACGCCGGCCCGGTAGGCGCTCGTACGGAACTGGACGACCAGCACCACCGCGAGCAGCGCGCTCATCAGTACCGACACCCCGGTCAGGCCCAGGCCGGCCTTGTCGTTCAGCAGGTCGGCCGCCGTCTCACCGACGGTGGTGCACAACACCTTGATCACCCAGAAATATACGGTGACTTCGGGAACCTTGTTCAGACGCGGGCGCGATCGGCGACGGGTGGCCGGCGCCGCGGCGGCGCCGTGCGTATACGCCGCAGCGGCCTCAGCTGTCCCGGACGTATCTGATGTCATACGGCCGACGCTGTCACCGGAAACCTGAAAGCATCCTGACCGGCCGTCACAGGGCTCTCGAACGGACCAGTCCGGCCAGCACCAGCAGCCCCGGCACCAGCGGCAGCCAGACGGTCAGCAACCGGTAGCCGAGCACGGCCGACACACTCGCCGAGCCCGGTGCGCCGGCCGTGGTCAGCGCCCAGGCGAGCGCGGCGTCCAGGGAGCCCAGGCCGCCCGGGGTCGGCAGCAGGACGGCGGCGCTGCTCGCGGCGAGATAGGCGAGCGCGACTCGCCCGGCGGGCAGCGGTACGTCCAGGGCGTGGACGACGGCGATCACCACCCCCGTGTGCAGGGCCGCGAACGCCAGCGAGCCGCCCCACAGGGCCACCGCGCGCCGAGGGTTCTCGTGCACGGCCCGTACGTCGGCCGCAGCGCAGGCCAGTGCGCGCCGCAGCCGCGTCCGGCGCACGAGGAGGACGGCCACGGGTACGGCCGCCGCTGCCACCAGTGCGCCGGCCAGCAGCTTCGGTCCGCCGACCGACGGCAGCCGCAGCACGCCGGGGCAGGCCAGTGCGAGCACCGCCATCAGGGCGATCCGTACGACGGCTCCCGCGGTGGACTTGACCGCGAGGGCCGTGGCCGCCCGGCCGGGTGCCAGTCCGCAGCGCATCAGGAACCGCAGGTTGACCGCGCCCGCTCCGAGGCCGGCGGGCAGCAGGTGGTTCGCCGCGGACGCCGCGAACTGCACCGTCAGCAGTCGCCCGGCGGGCAGCGGCTCCCGCACCGCGCCCTGCTGTGCGAGCGTTGCGCACGCCCAGGTCAGCAGGGTGAACAGGGCTGCCAGCAGCAGCCAGCCCCGGTCGGCGGCGGCCAGGCGGTCGACGCCCGAGTCGAGGACGGACCAGTGCCGGGCGGCGAGGGCGGCGGCGCCGGCGGTGAGGATGAGTGCGGCCACGGCGGCGATGGGGCGTCTTTCGTCTGCGGCGCCGTTGTGGCTGGTCGCGCCCCGCGGCGGAGCCGCACATTGATCCAGCCCCGCGCCCCTGAGGGACGCTGCCGAACCGCACCGGACTTCGCTGGCGGCGCCCGTGCGTGCTGCCCCGTCGACGGTCGTGGTCATCCCTGACCGCGCTTCCCTGTGGCGGCGGGAGCCAGGTACGCGTAGCCGTCCGTCACGCGGTGCCGCTGCCACGTGCGGGCGTACGACGGCGGTTGGACGAGGCGTGTCGTGAGGAGAACGACCGGCATTCGGCGGGCGGTTCGCGTGAGTTCCTCGGGGGTGGTGTTGGCGTCGTGCCCGCCGGTGTGGGCGGAGGCGCAGCCCGCGGCGAAGGCGACCGGTACGGAATTGCCCCCGGTGACCAGGCACGGGGGGCGTACGCCGAGACGGTGCAGGTCCGTGGCGGTACGGCCCCAGACCCGGTGGTCGGCGGTGGTCCGGGACACGGCGCGCTCCAACACGGTGAACTGCACGGCCAGATGGCCCGCGAGCCCCACGCTCACCAGCGTCACGGCCACTGTCCGCCATCGCGCGCTCGGCGCGGTGACCAGACGGGCCAGTGCGTCCGCCACCGGGATCGCGAGCAGCGCGTACGCGGGCAGCAGGAAGCGGGGTGCGGCATAGCCGATCAGGAAGAGGTAGGGCACGGCCGCGGTCACCGCACAGGCCAGCGGCAGCAGCGTGGCGGCCGTACGGCGGGCCCGCACGGCGAGCACCAGCCCGGCGGCTGCGAGCAGCGGCAGGACGAACCACCAGGCGATCACCGGCGCGCTTGCGATCGCTCCCGTGCACGGGCGGCACAGCGCCCGCCCGCCGAGGCTGCGGAGCTGGTCGGTGACGGCGTTGTGCAGGCCCAGGCCGCCCTGGATGCGGGAGCCGGCGGCCAGTCGGGCGCCGACGCCGCCGTAGTCGACGTACGCCTCGACGATCCACTCGGTCGCCCCCGCCGCGAGGCCCGCGACCAGGGCCGGCAGCAGCCGCAGATGGCGCCGCGGGCGGACGCACAGGACGAGCGCGAGCAGTGGAAGCGCGACCCAGACCGCGTCCGTGGGCCGCATCCACGCCATCAGCGCCGCGCCCGCGGCCACGCCCCACAGGGCGCCGCGCCGGGTACGGTCGGCCCGGGCGTGCAGAAAGCAGCCCACGGTGACCGACGCGCCCACGGCCACCCAGTAGTTGGGCATGGCCTGCGGGCCGTAGAAGAGGGTGATCCACAGCGACGCGAACAGGGCACCGCCGGCCGCGATCACCCGTACCGGGAACAGTCCCCGCCAGGCTCGCAGGGCCCAGTACAGACCGAGCCCGGACAGGACCGCCAAGTACACCCGCAGCAGTGCGGTGGACGAGGACCAGGAGGCGACGGGGGCCACCAGAAGGGTGATGCCACGGGCGCGCGGTGCGCTGAAGAACGCCGCCGGGGCGTGCGAGCTCACCTGGCTGACGTACACCGCCTCGTCCCAGCCCAGGCCCATTCCGGGCCGCACCAGGACGAGTTGGAGCAGTGTGAAGGCGGCCGCCACGGCCGCGAGCCACCATTCGCCCGCAGAGCGCCACGGCGGCCGGGCGGTCGGTGGCGGCCCGTGCCGGGTGGCGCGGGTCGGAGCGGTGTCGGGGGTCCTCGTCATCGTTCACCCATCCGGCCCTACAAGTTGTAGGGTTGATCTCACCCTACAGGCTGTAGGTCGGCGCGAAACCGGGGCCGGGTAAGGGTCGGGTACGACTTGGTGACCGCGGACCCTACGCACCGTAAGGTGGTGGCCATGGCAGGCACGATTCCTCGCGGCAGGGGCGAGCGGCGCAGCCCCGGCGAGCTGGAGAGCGAGGTCCTCGCCACCCTGTGGGCGACGGACCAGGCGCTCACCCCGGCCGAGATCCAGACGGACCTCGGCGGCGACCTCGCCTACAACACCGTGCACACGATCCTGCGGAGACTGCACGACAAGGGTCTCGTCCTGCGGGACGCCGACGGCCGGCGCGGCGCCTACCGCCCGGCGAAGAACGCGGCGCAGATGACGGCCGAGGCCATGCACCACGCCCTGGACCGCGGCCCCGACCCGATAGCCGCCCTCCAGCAGTTCGTCACGGGCCTGAGCCCCGCGGAGGAGGCCGCGCTGCGCTCACTCCTCCGCGAGAGCGGTGCGTGAGGGGGCAGTGGCACCACTGGCAGAGGGTTCATGAGGGGGGCCGGCTTCGGCAGGAGGCGCGGGAGCAGCAGCGGGCGAGGGAGGCGGAGCGGGCCATGAGGATCGATGTCTACACCCCGCTCCTGCTGTCCCTGCTGCTCGCCCTCGTCAGCCCGCGGGTCGGCCTGCGCCTCGCGCCCGCCCCGGCGGCCCGGGCCCTGACCGCGGCCGCCGTGCTCGCCGCGGGCGCCACCACCTGGGCGCTGGTCCTGCTGACCCTCACGCTCGTCGGCCAGGCTCCGCCGGTCGTCGCCGACGCCCGTGAGGACGGCCGGGTGCTGCCCGATCCGGTCCCCGAAGTCGTCGCCGTCGCCGCCCTCGCACTCCTCACGGTCGCCGCCTGGCGGGTCCTGCGGGCGGTCCGCGCCGAACGCGCCACCCGCCGCACCCTGCGCCGTCTGTGCGAGGGTTACCCGGACGGCACCGAACTCGTCGTCGCGGCCTCACCGACCGCGCAGGCGTTCGCGGTGCCCGGCACCCCGGGCCGGATCCTGGTCACTTCCGCCATGCTCGCCGCGCTGCGCCCCGCCGAGCGTCGTGTCCTGCTCGCCCACGAGCGCGCCCACCTCGCCCACCGCCACTCCCTGCTCGTCCACGCGGTCACCCTCGCCGCGGCGGCGAACCCGCTGCTCGCGCCGGTGCGTACGACGGTCGCCTACCTGGTGGAGCGCTGGGCCGACGAACACGCCGCAGAGGCCGTGGGCGACCGCCGGACCACCGCGCAGGCCCTGGCCCGAGCCGCCCTCGTCGCCCACCGCCCCGGCTGCGCACTGCACTTCTCCGACCGCGCAGTCACCCGCCGCGTCGCCGCCCTGCAGATCTCCCCGCCGCCCCACCTGCGCCCGATCGCCGTGGCGGTACTGGCCCTCGGGGTCCTGCCCGCACTCGGTGCGGCAGATGCGACGGGGGACCTGCTGCAGCTTCTGCGGAGCGTGCTGACGTAAGGCGGGGGTCTGCCCGGAGCCGATGGCGGGCAGTCACCCCGGGCTGATGGCGGGCCTTCGCCCTGGGGCTGATGGCGGGCACTCGCCCTCGGGCTGATGGCGTGCACTCACCCCAGGCCGGTGGCGGACGCGAGCTCCCATGGACCGGACCGGAGGGTGGGCGCAAGTCCGGGCCGCACGCGGGCATGGGTGCTTGCCCGAACAGGACGTGGGCGTGGGTGCTTGCCCGGGCCGGACGCGGGCGTGGCGCTTCCCAGGGTGGGCAAGGTCGGAGCCCCCGAGGTGGGCCGGGTGGGAGCTGCCAGGAGCGGACGGGGCGGGAGCTCCCCGGAGCGGACGGCGCGGGAGCTGCCCGGGGTCGACCGGGCAGGAGCTGCCCGAAATGGACGGCGTGTGCGAGTCGACCGGCGGGACAGCGTGTGCCAGCCCCGTGATCCGGTTCGGCCCCGCTCCCGCCTCAGCGCGCCCGGGCGGTCCCTCTGCGCACCCTCGCCTCAGCGCTCCCCGGCCGTCCCCCTGCGCACCCCCGCCACAACGCCCACCGCCAGGCATCCCAACACCACCGCCAACGCTCCGAACCCGTACGTCAGGGTCGCTGCGGCCGCCACCCCCGCCACCAGCAACGGCCCACCGGCGTCGCCCAGTTCGCGTCCGAGTTCCGCCGCGCCCATCGTCTGTCCGAGCCGTTCCGGTGGGGTCGTCGAGGCCAGGGTCGCGAAGCCGAGCGGGGTGATCAGGCCGGTGCCGGTGCCGATGAGGGCGGCGGCAAGGAGGACGCCGGTCAGGCCGGGCAGCATCGCGCAGGCCAGGCCGGCCGCGGCGAGCAGCAGTCCGGCGGTGAGCCCGGCGCCCGCGGTGAGCCGCCCCGCGTCCAGCGCCCGCCCGGCACGCGGCTGTACGACCGCCGCGCACGCGGCCAGCACCGACACCGCGGCGCCCGTCGCCACCGTCCCGAGCCCCGCCACCGCACCGGACACCGGCAGAAAACCCACCCCGGCCGAGAGCGCGGCGGTGGCCCCCGCGAGCGCGGCCGTCGGCACGAGAAACGCCGGGTCCGTCAGTCGCCGCGCCAGATCCAGCACGGTCTGCCGGGCGCGGGGGAGCGGCGCCACGACCGGTACGGCGACCAGCGCCCACCCCGCGACGACGGCACCGAGCACCGCAAGTACGGCAAACAGCAGCCGCAGCCCGCCCGCCCACACCAGCACCCCGCCGAGCAGCGGCCCGAGCGTGTAACCGACGGACTTGTAGAAGCCGTAACTCCCGAACACCCGCCCGTGCTTGGCCGCGGGATTCAGCCGGGCCACCAGCGCCGACGCGGCCGGCGAGAACGCGGACGCCGCCGCCCCCTGCCCGAGCCGCGCGGCCCACAGCCATCCCGGGCTGTCCGCGAGGACGTACACCGCGGAGGCGGCGGCGAACGCCACCAGCCCGCCGAGCAGCACCGGCCGCGCCCCGACCCGGTCGGCCACCGTCCCGAACACCGGCTTCAGCACGACCTCCGCCCCGTCGTAGAGCGCGAGCAGACCGCCCAGGACGAGCAGCGAGGTGACCGCGCCCTTTCCGGCACCCCCGAGGTTCGCGGCGATGCCGTGCGCGCCGAAGGCGGTGGTGAATCCCGCCGCGTACAGCGGCCACATCGGTCGCTGCCGTCCACCGTCCATGGAGGGCAGCGTACCCAGCACCTGCACTGCAGAGGAGAAGGTGATCCGGAGCGGACCAGTCCACACCACCTTGATGTCGGATTCTCGCCAGCCCCGGGCCCGTCCATCGCCGATGCTGGACGCATGCAGAACGGGATGCACACCGACCGAGAGCGCTGCGTACGCGCCGTCCAGTCCAAGGACGCCCGCTTCGACGGATGGTTCTTCACGGCGGTTCTGACCACCCGCATCTATTGCCGGCCCAGCTGCCCGGTCGTACCGCCCAAGCCCGAGAACATGACCTTCCACCCGAGCGCCGCCGCCTGCCAGCAGGCCGGATTCCGCGCCTGCAAGCGCTGTCGCCCCGACACCAGCCCGGGCTCCCCGGAGTGGAACCAGCGCGCCGACCTCGTGGCCCGCGCCATGCGCCTGATCGCCGACGGCGTCGTCGACCGCGACGGCGTCCCCGGCCTCGCCGCCCGCCTCGGCTACAGCACCCGGCAGATCGAACGCCAGCTGCTCGCCGAACTCGGTGCCGGCCCCCTCGCCCTGGCCCGCGCCCAACGCGCGCAAACGGCCCGCCTGTTGATCGAGACGACCGCCCTCCCCATGGCGGAGATCGCCTTCGCCGCCGGTTTCTCCTCGATCCGCACCTTCAACGACACCGTGCGCGAGGTCTTCGCGCTCTCTCCGAGCGAGTTGCGGGCGAGGCTGCCCAAGAAGAACACCCCCGCGGCTCCCGGCGCGCTCAGCCTCCGCCTCCCCTTCCGCGCCCCGCTCAACCCCGACAACCTCTTCGGCCACCTCGCCGCCACCGCCGTACCCGGCGTGGAGGAGTGGCGCGACGGCGCCTACCGCCGCACCCTCCGTCTCCCGTACGGCCACGGCATCGCGACCCTGGCCCCCGAGCCCGACCACATCGCCTGCCGCCTCACCCTCAGTGACCTGCGCGACCTGCCCGTCGCCATCAGCCGCTGCCGCCGGATGCTCGACCTGGACGCCGACCCGGTCGCGATCGACGACCAGCTACGCTCGGACCCGCTGCTCGCGCCGCTGGTGGACAAGGCCCCCGGCCGACGCGTCCCGCGCACGGTCGACGAGGCGGAGTTCGCCGTACGCGCCGTCCTCGGCCAGCAGGTCTCCACGGCCGCCGCACGCACCCACGCGGCCCGCCTGGTCACGGCACACGGTGACCCGATCGACGACCCCGAGGGCGGCCTCACCCATCTCTTCCCCACCCCCGAGGCACTCGCCGACCTCGACCCCGAGTGCCTGGCCATGCCCCGCACCCGCCGCACCACCTTCACCACCCTGGTACGCCAACTCGCCGACGGAACCGTTCACTTGGGCCCGGAGAGTGACTGGCCCGAAACCCGGACCCGGCTTCTCGCCCTCCCCGGATTCGGCCCCTGGACCGTTGACGTCATCGCCATGCGCGCCCTCGGCGACCCCGACGCCTTCCTCCCCACCGACCTCGGCATCCGCCGCGCCGCCCAGGAACTGGGCCTGCCCTCCACCCCGGCGGCCCTCACCGCCCGTGCGGCAGCCTGGCGTCCCTGGAGGGCGTACGCGGTCCAGTACCTGTGGGCGACCGACAGCCACCCGATCAACTTCCTGCCCGTGTAAGGACCTTCGCGATGAGCCCTGTGAAGCACCACACCGTGATCGACAGCCCGTACGGCCCCCTCACCCTCGTGGCCGAGGACGGCACCCTCTGCGGCCTCTACATGACCGAGCAGCGCCACCGCCCGCCGGCGGAGACCTTCGGGACCCGCGACGACAGGCTCTTCGGCGAGACGGAGGAGCAACTGGAGGCCTACTTCGCGGGCGAGCTGAAGGAGTTCACGATCGAACTCCGTCTGAACGGAACGCCGTTTCAACGGTCGGTCTGGGACCAACTCGGCAAGATCCCTTACGGCGAGACCCGTTCTTACGGTGACCTGGCCGACGCTCTGGCCAACCCGTCGGCATCCCGCGCGGTCGGCCTCGCCAACGGCAGGAACCCGATCGGCATCATCGTCCCCTGTCACCGAGTCGTTGGCGCCAACGGCAGCCTGACGGGCTACGGCGGCGGCCTGGACCGCAAGCAGCGGCTGCTGGACTTCGAGAGCGGAACGGCGCTGTTCTAGCTGCTCAGCCGCGGCAACTCGAGGCCGTGTAGGGTCCGTTGCGTGCTGGCTGAACAACGACACCAACTCATCCTGCAGACGTTGAGATCCGGCGGCACCGCCACCGTGACGGACCTCTCCGCCCGGCTGGGGGCCAGTGCCGCGACCGTCCGTCGTGACCTCCTCAAGCTGGAGGAGGACGGACTGCTCACCCGGGTCCACGGGGGAGCGGTCATCGAGGAGGATCCCGCGCCCTTCGCCGAGGCCGCCGAGGCGCAGGTGCCCCAGAAGGACGCGATTGCCGCCGAGGCCGCCATGATGATCGAGGAAGGCCAGTCGGTCATCCTCGACTCGGGCACGACGGTCCACCGGCTGGCCCGCCGGTTGCACGGGCGCCGTATCACCGTGATCACCAACAACCTCGGGGTGTACGACGAGCTCGTCCAGGACGAGAACGTCGAACTCATGCTGCTCGGCGGCATGGTCATCCGCGAATCGCGCATGCTGGACGGTTTCCTGGCCGAGGACAACCTCCGTCAGGTGCACGCCGACTGGCTCTTCATGGGCGCCTGCGGTGTCCGCGCCGGCGGCCAGGTGATGGACACCACGGTCGCCGAGGTCCCCGCCAGACGTGTCATGATCGCCGCCGCCGACAAGGTGGCGCTCCTCGCCGACAGCGCCAAGTTCCCCGGAACGGGCATGGTGAAGATCTGCGACCCCGAGGACCTGGACCTCGTCGTCACCGACGCCGCGTCGCACGCGGCGACCTGTGCGGCGCTGGAGGAAGCGGGTGTGCGGGTGGTGCGGGTGGACGCCGTTCCGGCAGGGTCACCCTGAGCAGGTAGGACCCTGACCCCTAGTCAGTTGTCAGGGTGCGGTGGGGGGTTGCTCGGGGACGTTCCTGATGAACGGGGCTGCCGGGGTGCATGAGACTCGTGACCGGGCCGGACGTCCGCCGGTCCGACCGTCACCCTGGGAGAGCCCTGCCGTGAACTCCACCGCGCGTCGTACCCGTTGGTCCACCATGGCAGCCGCCGGCGCCGTGCTGGCCGCCCTGGCCGTGAGCGTGGCCGCCCCCGCCTCCGCCGCGATCCCGGCCGCGGCACCTGCGGCAACCGGCACCCCTCTGCCCGCGCTCGACCCGGCACAGCTCAGGGCGGCCATCGGCGGCCTGCCCAGCGCGGACGTCACCGGCGCGCTCCTGCGGATCACCGGCAGCGCCGGCCACTGGTCGGGCACCTCGGGCGTGGGCGACCTGGAGACCGGCCAGGGCGTCCCGCGCAACGGGCACTTCCGGATCGGCAGCATCTCCAAGGTCTTCACCGCGACCGTGGTGCTTCAACTCGCTGCGGAGCACCGGATCGACCTGGACACACCCGTCCAGCACTATCTGCCGGGCGTGCTGCCGGCGGAGCTGCCGCCGGTCACGGTGGGCCAGCTGCTCAACCACACCAGCGGCCTGCCGCGCGCGGCCGACAACCCGGACTTCGGCGACGGCAGCCCCGAATGGTTCGCCGCCAACCGTCTGAAGAGCTTCACCCCGCAGCAGGTGATCGACCTGATGGCCGGTCAGCCGATGCAGTTCGCGCCAGGCACCGCGCAGCAGTACAACGGGATGAACTACTACGTCGCCGGCGTGCTGATCGAGAAAATCACCGGGCACACCTTCGCCCACGAGGTGCAGTCCCGGATCACCCGGCCACTCGGGCTGCACGACACCTACGTCCCCGACGAGGACGACCCCACCCTGCCCGGCCCGCATTCGCACGGCTACCTGATGGTCAAGTCCGCGGACGGTACCAGGCACCCGGTGGACGTCACCGAGCAGAGCCCCTGGCCCTGGGCCGAGGGCGGCATGATCTCCACCCCCGCCGACCTCGACCGCTTCATGACCGCGCTGTTCCGCGGCCGTCTCCTGGCACCTGCCCAGCGGGCAGAGCTCTTCACGGTTCCGGACGTCCCGAGCTACCACAGCAGCCAGTGCCGCACCCAGATGGACGCCGGACGGGCCTGCATGACCATGGGCCTGATGCGGGTCGAGGCATCCAACGGTGTGGTGGTCTGGGGCAAGACCGGCTCCCGCCCCGGCTACACCAGCGGCGTCTTCGCCACCAGCGACCTCTCCCGCAAGATCGTCTACTCCCTCAACCCCGACAACCTCGACGGCACCGAGATGCGCTACATACAGCAGATCGCCGCGGCCTCCTTCGGCACCCTTGTCCCGGCGAGCTGACTTCCCGACGGAGCCAGGAGCTGTTGCCGAACGACGCGTTGCGGTCCGGACCTAGTCGCGGCTCTCCGCGTTCAGCCGGTCCAGGAGTTCGGGCAGTGCGGTACCGATGGGTTCGTGGATCACCTCGTCGGCGCGGTCGTCGTACGGCGTCGGGTCGGCGTTGACGATGACGAGCCGCGCGCCGTTGTCGGCGGCGACACCGACCAGCCCGGCGGCGGGCTGCACCTGCAGGCTGCTGCCGACGGCGATGAACACCTGGCAGGCCTTGCTGATGGCGAGGGCCTCGCCGAGCACCACCGGGTCGAGCCGCTCGCCGAACATCACCGTCGCCGACTTGAGAATCCCCCCGCACTCCAGGCACGCCGGGTCGTCCTCCCCGGCCTCGACCCGGGCGAGCGCGTCCTCCATCGGCCCGCGCGCATGACACCCGGTGCACACGAAGCTCCGCGCGGAGCCGTGCAGTTCGAGCACCTTGCGGGCGGCCATGCCGGCGAGCTGGTGCAGCCCGTCGACGTTCTGCGTGATGACCCGCACGGGTACCCCGGACCGCTCCAACTCCGCCACCGCCCGGTGCGCGGCGTTGGGCTCGGCCTTCAGCGTGCGGTTCTTGCGCCGCATCTGCCAGGACCGCCGTCGAATCTCCCGATCGCCCATGTAGTACCCGTACGTCACGAGCTTCTCGGCCTCGGGATCCTTCCGCCACAGCCCGTTGGGGCCGCGGTAGTCGGGGATCCCGGAGTCGGTCGAGATACCGGCACCGCTGAGGATCGCGACGAGGGGCTTGCTCATGGCACCGAGGGTAGGACGGCGGACCGGGTGGGGCGAACGGATATTCGTGCGCGCTGTCCGGTGCTAGGTTCCGGCCATGGCCAAGGTCACCGTCTCGCTCGATGCCGAACTCGTCGTGGAAGTCATGGTTCTCGCGGGGGTCAACAATCCCCAGGACGCCGTGGAACTCGTGGTCCGCGACTACATCGAGCGCGGCCACCGGACCGAGGCCCGGGTCGTCGCGCGGGACGAGGGGCTGCGCGAGGTGGACGTCAAGCCCCGTGAGCCCGAGGGGTGAGCCGGCGCCCGGTCACGCCACCCGCTGCCCGTTCTCCAGCTCGGCCGTGCCCGAACCCTCCGCCAGGATCTCCAGGGCGACCCGGACGCGGTGGCCGAGGGTGCCCAGCAGGTAGTCGTCGAGTTCCTCGCGGGGGACGAGGCGCCAGGAGAGCAGCTCCTCCTCCTGCAGGCGGATCGCCTTGAGCTCGTCCTCGTCGAGGACTCCGCCGTCGTACAGATAGGCCACCAGCGGCGGCCAGCTCGGCTTGTACACCCAGTCGACCGCGAGCAGCCGGCCCAGTTCGCGGTCCAGACCGATCTCCTCCAGCGTCTCGCGGCGCGCGCCCTGGCGCGGGGTCTCGCCGTCGTCGGACTCGATCGTGCCACCCGGCAGGGCCCAGCCCTCACGGTAGTTGGGCTCGACGAGCAGCACCCGGCCCTCGGCATCGCGGAAGAGGGCGGCGGCCCCCGCGAGAATGCGGGGGAGACCGGCGAGGTACGTGGCGAAGTCAGGCGTGGAGGTCATCCACGAAGGGTAACCAGCTCGCGCGGCCCCTCTCGTCCTCACTGCGCCCTCTCGCCATGAACACCGCGATCATCGCAACAGCCAACAGCCAACAGCCAACAGCCAACAGCCAACAGCCAACAGCCAACAGCCAACAGCCAACAGCCAACAGCCAACAGCCAACAGCCGACGGCCCAGCCGACAGTCGACAGCGCGAGCGCGGAGTTCGGTTGTGGCGTCGCGCCCGTCGGCTAGGTTTCCGTCCCCGCGAGCTGCACCGTCCGCTCCGCCAGCTCGCTGATCCGCACCCCGTCGAAGCCGAACACCGCGCTGCGGACGGTGTCCTCCAGCGGCTCCTTCCACTGCGGCGGAATCGCGTCCGCCCCGGTCAGTACGCCGGCCACGGAGCCGGCGGTCGCTCCGTTGGAGTCGGTGTCCAGGCCGCCGCGGACGGTGAGTGTGATGGTGCGGGTGAAGTCGCCGTCGCCGTACAACAGGCCCGCGGTGAGTACGGCGGCGTTCGGGATGGTGTGGATCCAGCCGAGCCCGGCGGTCTCCTCGGCCACCGTGGTGAGCGTGCCCTCCCAGGTCATCCGCGTGTCGTGGAGGGAGACGACCCGCCGCACGGTACGGGCGAGCCGGCTGCTCGCCGGGATGACGGCGAGGGCCTGGTCCACCGCGTGCCGCACGGTGGGCGCGGTGAACGCCGCAGCGATCAGCGCCGCCGCCCACATCGCGCCGTACACGCCGTTGCCGGTGTGCGACAGCACCGCGTCCCGGCGGGCCAGGGAGGCCGCGCGGCGCGGCACCCCCGGGCATGTCCAGCCGTAGATGTCGGCGCGGATCAGCGCGCCGATCCACTCCTGGTACGGATTGTCGTACGTGGCCGTCAGCGGCGGTTTGAGCCCGTTGGCGAGATTGCGGTACGTGGCTCGCTCCGCCGTGAAGGTCTGCAGATACGGCAGCCGCAGCAGCCACAGCTCGCCGACCTGCTCGGTGCTGAAGTCGAAGCCGTGCGTCTCCAGGAGGTCCAGGCCGAGGATCGCGTAGTCGACGTCGTCGTCGCGGCAGCTGCCGTGGATACGGCCGCGCACGCACTGGCGCCACTCGGGGCGCAGCTCGAAGCCGTCGCTCTCGTCGGCGGGCTCGGGAAGATAGTCGGTAAGGGGCAGGGCGGCGGCCTGCCGCAGATAGCGGTCGATACGGTCCCGCGTCCACAGGTCGCCCTGCTCGACCGGCTTGCCGAGCATGTTGCCCGAGATCCGGCCCAGCCAGCCCCCGAGGATGCGGTCCGCGAGCTCTGGCTCAGTGCCCACAGGGGTCATAGCAGAAGGTTTACCCAATTTGGGCGCCGCCTGCGCCCTGAAGGTGAAGGGGCGCGGGGCTGTGTCGACATGCGGCTCCGCCGCGTGGGCGATCAGCCACGACGATGCTGCAGACGACCGTCGGCACATCGTCGTGCGCGGGTGGTCGCGCATCGGTACAGCTCGCGCAGCGTCCAGGCTCCGGTCACGGAATGACGCCGGGGCCGTCCTCCGGTTAAGGTCGCAGCGGCGCGACTGGCCTTGATGTGCGTGAGGCCCGGAGAGCAAGGGGAAACAGGTGACACAGCGCGTGCTCATCGCCGCGGACAAGTTCAAGGGGTCGCTGACGGCCGTGCAGGTCGCCGAGCGGGTCACGGCCGGGCTGCGCCGGGTCGTGCCGGAGCTCCAGGTGGAGTCGCTGCCCGTGGCCGACGGCGGCGACGGGACCGTGGACGCGGCGGTCGCGGCCGGTTTCGAGCGGCGCGAGGTGCGCGTCGCGGGGCCGCTGGGCGACGAAGTGACGGCGGCCTTCGCCCTGCGTGCGGGCACGGCGGTCGTGGAGATGGCGGAGGCCAGTGGCCTGCAGCGACTGCCGGCCGGCGTCTTCGCCCCGCTCACGGCGTCCACGTACGGCTCCGGTGAACTGCTGCGGGCCGCGTTGGACGCGGGCGCGCGCACGATCGTCTTCGGCGTCGGCGGCAGCGCGACCACCGACGGCGGCGCCGGAATGCTGTCAGCACTGGGCGCGCGGTTCCGTGACGCGGACGGGGAGCCAATTCCCCCGGGCGGCGGCGGACTGAGCGAACTCGCCTCCGCCGACCTGTCCGGCCTGGACCCGCGTCTCGCCTCCGTCGAACTGGTCCTGGCGAGCGACGTCGACAACCCGCTGACCGGCCCGAAGGGCGCACCCGCCGTCTACGGCCCGCAGAAGGGCGCCTCCCCGGACGACGTGGAGGCCCTGGACACGGCCCTCGCGCACTACGCGAAGGTGCTGGAGGACGCGGTCGGCGGAAAGGCGGCGGAATTCGCTGCCTCCCCGGGCGCGGGCGCGGCCGGCGGTATCGGCTACGGCGCCCTGCTCCTCGGCGCCGGTTTCCGCCCCGGCATCGAGGTGATGCTCGACGTGCTCGGCTTCGCGCCGGCGCTGGAGTGGGCGGACCTGGTGATCACCGGCGAGGGTTCCCTGGACGAGCAGACCCTGCACGGCAAGGCCCCGGCAGGCGTCGCCGCCGCCGCACGCGCCGCGGACAAGGAGGTCGTGGCGGTGTGCGGGCGGCTGGCGCTGCCGCCGGACGCGCTGGGGCGGGCGGGGATCCGGCGGGCGTACCCGCTGACCTCCGTCGAGCCGGACGTGGCGAAGTGCATCGCGGACGCCGGACCGATCCTGGAGCGGGTGGCGGAGGAGATCGGCCGGGACTTCCTGACCTGAGACCGGGCTTTTTCCGCCCCCGCCGCCCCTACCCGTCCCGTACCGGGGGCCGGCCCCCGGACCCCCGCTCCTCAAACGCCGGAGGGGCTGATTTTGATCTTTTCACAGCCCGTCCGGCGTCTGAGGAAGAGGCCGTTCAGGCCGAAAGCGGGGGGTCTGGGGGGCGGCAGCCCTGGACGGCGCCCGCACCAGCGCCGAGCACCGCAACACGAAGGGCCCCGAACCAATGGTTCGGGGCCCTTCGTCGTCATCCAAGCGCCGCTACGGCAACTGCGCCGCCCGCGCCTCACGCCGGTTGTCGCGGAAGTTGTTCACCCGGCGAGCCGTGGCGAACAGGGGAATCACCGCACCGGTGACCAGCTGGAGCGCACACCCCGTCTGGAGGAGCAGCTGGCCGCTCGGGGCGTCGAACGCCCAGGCCGCCAGCAGTCCCATCGACACGACGATCCAGGACAGCATCGCCACCGCGAGCCGCCCCCGCGGCTTCGGGTACTCGACCCGGCTCACCATCAGCCAGGCCGTGCCGAGGATCGCCAGGAGCGTCGCCACGAAGGGCAGCTCCAACAGGACGATCGAGACGACCGTCAGTGCGCCGAACGGTGATGGCATGCCCTGGAACATGCCGTTCGGGACGGACACGCACGAGAATCTGGCCAGCCGCAGCACCACGGCCAGGAGCACCACGATTGCCCCGACCGCAGCCACCCGCTGATGCGCGTCGTCCGCGACCATGCCATAGACGAGCACGAAGTAAGCCGGCGCCAGACCGAAGCTGATCAGGTCCGACAGGTTGTCCAGCTCCGCGCCCATGGGGGAGGAGCGCAGCTTGCGCGCCACCAGGCCGTCGAACAGGTCGAAGACCGCCGCACACAGCATCAGGATGACCGCCGTGGCCGCGCTGTGGCGGGCCATGCCCGTTTCCTGGTCGCCGGTGAGGTGCGGGATCAGGATGCCGGTGGTGGTGAAGTACACCGCCATGAAGCCGCACGTGGCGTTGCCGAGGGTGAGGGTGTCCGCTATTGAGAGGCGGAGAGAGAGGGGCATCTCCTCCTCTTCGTCCACCTCGTCGGCCTCGGGCACCCAGCCCGCCTGGGTATCAGGATCAATCACGGTCAATGCGAGTCACCCCAGCCACGGTCTTCTGCCCGACCTCGACCGCGACCTCCACGCCCTCGGGCAGGTAGATGTCGACGCGCGAGCCGAAGCGGATCAGACCGATGCGGTCACCCTGCTCGACCTTCGTGCCCTGCGGGATGTAGGGGACGATGCGACGGGCCACGGCGCCGGCGATCTGGATCATCTCGATGTCGCCGAGTTCGGTGTCGAAGTGCCAGACTACGCGCTCGTTGTTCTCGCTCTCCTTGTTGAACGCCGGAACGAACCCGCCGGGGATGTGCTCGACCGACGTCACCGTGCCGGAGAGCGGCGCCCGGTTGACGTGGACGTTGAGCGGGCTCATGAAGATCGCGACGCGGGTCCGGCCGTCCTTCCACGGCATGATGCTCTGCACCACACCGTCGGCGGGCGAGATGACCCGGCCCGGGGCGATCTCGCGCTCGGGGTCGCGGAAGAACCACAGCATGCCCGCCGCGAGCGCGGTGGCGGGCACGGCCACGGCCTTGGCGACGCCGGAGCGGCGCGCACGGGCCAGGCTGAGGGCTGCGGTGGCGACGGTCGGCAGAAGCCACGGCGATGCTCCGCGCGCGAGGCGTACGCCGGCCCGGCTGTCGCGAGGTGCAGAGGTTTGGCTGTGGGGCATGGATGACCTTCGTAGCGGATGATGCCGCGCTGTAACGGGGGACGGCGGCTTTCCCGGGATGGTACCGGTCGCGGGCCACAACTGGGCAAGCCAGGAAGCCGAGTCGGCGGCCGAAGAGTGCTGACGGGGTGTGATCTTCTTCTCCAAGAAAACACCCCGTATCCGGACATCTAACCCTGGAACCGATACTCTTCGAGCAACCTGCGACCGATGATCATTTTTTGGATCTCGGCGGTACCTTCACCGATCAGCAACATCGGGGCCTCGCGGTAGAGGCGCTCGATCTCGTACTCCTTGGAGAAGCCGTAGCCGCCGTGGATCCGGAAGGCGTCCTCCACGACCTCCTTGCAGTACTCGGAGGCGAGGTACTTCGCCATACCGGCCTCAAGGTCGTTTCGTTCCCCGGAGTCCTTTTTGCGTGCCGCGTTGACCATCATGGCATGCGCGGCCTCGACCTTGGTAGCCATCTCGGCCAGCTTGAACTGGATGGCCTGGTGCTGGGCGATCGGCTTGCCGAAGGTGTGGCGCTGCTGGGCGTACTGGACGCCGAGCTCGAAGGCACGCTGAGCGACGCCGCAGCCACGCGCCGCCACGTTCACACGGCCGACCTCCACGCCGTCCATCATTTGGTAAAAACCTCGGCCGGTCTCCCCGCCGAGCACACGGTTGGCCGGAATCCGCAGGCCATCCATGATCAGCTCGGTGGTGTCGACTCCCTTGTAGCCCATCTTGTCGATCTTCCCGGGGATGGTGAGGCCGGGACGGACCTCGCCGAAGCCGGGCTCCTTCTCGACAAGGAAGGTCGTCATCGACTTGTGGGGCGCGGTGCCCTCGGGGTGTCCTTCATCACTTCGGACCAGTACGGCGACCAGACTTGACGTTCCGCCGTTCGTCAGCCACATCTTCTGGCCGTTGAGGACGTACTCGTCGCCGTCCTTGACCGCCTTGGAGGTGATGGCGGACACGTCCGAGCCGAGGCCCGGCTCCGACATCGAGAAGGCGCCGCGGATGTCGCCGGCCGCCATGCGAGGCAGGAAGTGGTCCTTCTGCTCCTGCGTGCCGTGCTGCTTGAGCATGTACGCCACGATGAAGTGCGTGTTGATGATGCCGGACACCGACATCCAGCCACGGGCGATCTCCTCGACGCACAGGGCGTAGGTGAGGAGCGACTCGCCCAGGCCCCCGTACTCCTCGGGGATCATCAGGCCGAACAGCCCGAGTTCCTTGAGGCCGTCGACGATCTGCTGCGGGTACTCGTCGCGGTGCTCCAGCTCGGTGGCGACCGGGATGATCTCCTTGTCCACGAAGTCGCGGACGGTGGAGAGGATCTCCTGCTGGATGTCGGTCAGACCGGCGGTCTGGGCGAGGCGTGCCATGGGGCTCAGCCCTCCTGAAGTTCCGGGCGGCCCGGCTGCTCGCCGCCGCGCTCCTTGATGTATGTCTCGGTCGGCACCATCACCTTGCGGCGGAACACGCAGACCAGGGTGCCGTCCTGCTTGTAGCCCTTGGTCTCGACGTAGACGATCCCGCGGTCGTTCTTCGACTTCGACGGCCACTTGTCGAGCACGGTCGTCTGGCCGTAGATGGTGTCGCCGTGGAAGGTCGGCGCCACGTGCTTGAGCGACTCGATCTCCAGGTTGGCGATCGCCTTGCCGGAGATGTCCGGCACCGACATGCCGAGCAGGAGCGAGTAGATGTAGTTCCCGACGACGACGTTCTTGCCGAAGTCCGTCGTCTTCTCCGCATAGTTGGTGTCCATGTGGAGGGGGTGGTGGTTCATGGTGAGGAGACAGAACAGGTGGTCGTCGTACTCGGTGACCGTCTTGCCCGGCCAGTGCTTGTACGTCGCCCCGACCTCGAACTCCTCGTAGGTGCGTCCGAACTGCATCTCAGGCCTCCGGGATCTCGAACTTGGAGGTGCGCTGCATGCCGGCCGCGCGGCCCTTGCCGGAGATGACCAGCGCCATCTTGCGGCTGGCCTCGTCGATCATCTCGTCGCCGATCATCGCCGAGCCCTTCTTGCCGCCCGCCTCGGACGTGAAGTACTCGTACGCGTCCAGGATCAGCTCGGCGTGGTCGTAGTCCTCCTGAGAGGGCGAGAAGATCTCGTTGGACGCCTCGACCTGGCCCGGGTGCAGCACCCACTTGCCGTCGAAGCCGAGCGCGGCGGCGCGCTGGGCGACCTCGCGGTAGCCGTCGACATTGCGGATCTGGAGGTAGGGGCCGTCGATCGCCTGGAGGTTGTTGGCACGGGCGGCCATCAGGATCTTCATCAGGATGTAGTGGTAGGCGTCCGCCGGGTAGCCGGGCGGCTGCTCGCCCACGACCAGCGACTTCATGTTGATCGACGCCATGAAGTCGGCCGGGCCGAAGATGATCGTCTCGACGCGCTGCGAGGCCGTCGCGATCTCGTTGACGTTGTTGAGGCCCTGGGCGTTCTCGATCTGCGCCTCGATGCCGATCTTGCCGACCTCGAAGCCCATGGTCTTCTCGATCTGGGTCAGCAGGAGGTCGAGGGCGACGACCTGCTGGGCGGTCTGCACCTTCGGCAGCATGATGCAGTCGAGGTTCTGGCCGGCCCCCTCGACGACCGTGACGACATCGCGGTACGTCCACTCGGTCGTCCAGTCGTTGACGCGCACGACCCTCGTCTTGCCGGTCCAGTCACCCTCGTTGAGGAACTTGACGATGGTGTGCCGCGCCTCGGGCTTGGCGAGCGGGGCGCATGCGTCCTCCAGGTCGAGGAAGACCTGGTCGGCGGGGAGGCCCTGCGCCTTCTCCAGGAAGCGGGGGTTGCTTCCGGGGACCGCGAGGCAGGAGCGTCGCGGACGCAGACGGTTGACGGGCGTGGTCATGCGGGGACCTCCAGGGGGTCGAGCTTGTTCGCTGTCCGGATCTCGTCGACGATGCGGCCGATGATTCCGGTGATGTCGAAGTCCTTCGGGGTGAAGACCGCGGCCACTCCGGCGGCTCGCAGCTGTTCGGCGTCACCATTGGGGATGATGCCACCGGCGATCACCGGTATATCTGTGGCACCGGCCACACGGAGGCGGTCCAGTACGTCCGGGACCAGCTGGGCGTGCGAACCGGAGAGGATGGACAGGCCGACCGCGTGCACGTCCTCGGCGAGGGCCGCGTCCACGATCTGCTCGGGCGTCAGGCGGATGCCCTGGTAGACCACCTCGAAGCCGGCGTCACGGGCCCGCACGGCGATCTGCTCGGCGCCGTTGGAGTGCCCGTCCAGGCCGGGCTTGCCGACCAGGAAGCGGAGCTTGCCGACGCCCAGGTCCTTCGCCGTCAGGTCGACCTTGCGGCGGACCTCGGACATGGCCGAGCCCTCCTCGGCGGGGACGGCCACCGGCGCGGACGACACGCCGGTCGGCGCCCGGAACTCCCCGAAGACCTCGCGCAGGGCTCCGGCCCACTCGCCGGTCGTGGCGCCCGCACGGGCGCACTCCAGGGTGGCCTCCATGAGGTTGCCGGTGCCCTTGGCGGCCTCCTTCAGCTTCTCCAGCGCCTTGCACGGGCGCGGGTGGTTGAAGGGCGGCTGGTAGCGGGTGTCGCGCCAGTGCTGCAGTGACGAGATGACCCGCGCCTCGACGGCTGGATCGACTGTCTGGATTGCTGTATCGAGATCGGCAGTCAATGGATTCGGCTCGGTCGTCTCGAAGATGTTGACGCCGACGATCTTCTCTTGACCGGACTCGATACGGGCCCGGCGCTCCGCGTGCGAGGAGACGAGCTGCGACTTGAGATAGCCGGACTCGACGGCGGCCATCGCGCCGCCCATCTCCTGGATCCGGTCGATCTCGGCGAAGGACTCCTCGACGAGCTTCGCGACCTTCGCCTCGATGACATGGGATCCCTCGAAGATGTCCGCGTACTCCAGCAGGTCGCTCTCGTACGCAAGCACCTGCTGCATGCGCAGCGACCACTGCTGGTCCCAGGGGCGGGGCAGGCCGAGGGCCTCGTTCCAGGCGGGCAGTTGCACGGCACGCGCGCGTGCGTCCTTGGAGAGCGTCACGGCCAGCATCTCCAGGACGATCCGCTGGATGTTGTTCTCCGGCTGGGCCTCGGTGAGGCCCAGGGAGTTGACCTGGACGCCGTAGCGGAAGCGCCGGTGCTTGGGGTCCTCGATGCCGTACCGCTCGCGCGTGATCCGGTCCCAGATGCGGCCGAAGGCGCGCATCTTGCACATCTCCTCGACGAACCGGACTCCGGCGTTCACGAAGAAGGAGATACGGCCGACGACGTCGCCCATGCGCTCCTGCGGCACCTGGCCGCTGTCACGCACCGCGTCCAGCACGGCGATCGCCGTCGACATCGCGTACGCGATCTCCTGGACCGGTGTGGCGCCCGCCTCCTGCAGGTGGTAGCTGCAGATGTTGATCGGGTTCCACTTCGGGATGTGGGAGACCGTGTACGCGATCATGTCCGTCGTCAGACGGAGGCTCGGCCCCGGCGGGAAGACGTGCGTCCCGCGGGACAGGTACTCCTTGACGATGTCGTTCTGGGTCGTGCCCTGGAGCTTGGTGATGTCCGCACCCTGCTCCTCGGCGACGACCTGGTAGAGCGCCAGCAGCCACATGGCGGTGGCGTTGATCGTCATCGAGGTGTTCATCTGCTCCAGGGGGATGTCCTGGAACAGCCGGCGCATGTCACCGAGGTGTGCGATCGGCACGCCGACCCGGCCGACCTCGCCGCGGGCGAGGATGTGGTCGGAGTCGTAGCCGGTCTGCGTCGGCAGGTCGAACGCGACCGACAGGCCGGTCTGGCCCTTGGCGAGGTTGCGGCGGTACAGCTCGTTGGACGCCTCGGCCGTGGAGTGACCGGCGTACGTGCGCATGAGCCACGGCCGGTCCTTCTCCCGCGCGCCTTCGGCGGGCTGACGCTCAGTCATCTATGACCCCGGGTGTCTCAGATGTTGCGGAAGCGGTTGATGGCGTCGATGTGCTTGGCGCGCAGCTCCTCGTCGCGCACGCCCAGACCCTCCTCGGGGGCCAGGCACAGCACGCCGACCTTGCCCTGGTGGAGGTTGCGGTGCACGTCGTAGGCCGCCTGGCCGGTCTCCTCCAGGGAGTAGACCTTCGACAGGGTCGGGTGGATCTTGCCCTTCGCGATGAGCCGGTTGGCCTCCCAGGCCTCGCGGTAGTTGGCGAAGTGCGAGCCGATGATCCGCTTCAGGGACATCCACAGGTAGCGGTTGTCGTACTCGTGGTTGTAGCCCGAGGTCGAGGCACAGGTGACGATGGTGCCGCCCTTGCGGGTGACGTAGACGGAGGCGCCGAAGGTCTCGCGGCCCGGGTGCTCGAAGACGATGTCGACGTCCTCACCGCCGGTCAGCTCTCGGATGCGCTTGCCGAAGCGCTTCCACTCGCGCGGGTCCTGCTCGTGCTCGTTCTTCCAGAACTTGTAGTCCTCGGCGTTGCGGTCGATGATCGCCTCGGCGCCCATGGCCCGGCAGATCTCCGCCTTCTGCGGCGAGGACACCACGCAGATCGGGTTGGCGCCACCGGCCAGTGCGAACTGGGTGGCGTACGAGCCGAGGCCGCCGCTCGCGCCCCAGATCAGGACGTTGTCGCCCTGCTTCATGCCGGCGCCGTTGCGGGAGACCAGCTGCCGGTACGCGGTCGAGTTGACCAGACCGGGAGCCGCGGCCTCCTCCCAGCTGAGGTGGCCCGGCTTGGGCATCAGCTGGTTGGACTTGACGAGCGCGACCTCGGCGAGGCCGCCGAAGTTCGTCTCGAAGCCCCAGATGCGCTGCTCGGGGTCGAGCATCGTGTCGTTGTGGCCGTCCGACGACTCGAGTTCGACGGAGAGACAGTGCGCGACGACCTCGTCACCGGGCTTCCATGCGTTGACGCCGGGGCCGGTGCGCAGGACGACGCCCGCGAGGTCGGAGCCGATGATGTGGTACGGCAGGTCGTGGCGCTTGGCCAGCTCGTTGGTGCGGCCGTAGCGCTCCAGGAACCCGAAGGTGGACAGGGGCTCGAAGATCGAGGTCCACACGGAGTTGTAGTTGACCGAGGAGGCCATGACGGCCACCAGGGCCTCGCCCGGGCCGAGCTCGGGCAGGGGGACCTCGTCGAGGTGGATCGACTTGCGCGGGTCCTTGTCGCGGGTCTCCAGACCCGCGAACATCTCCGTCTCGTCCTTGTGCACGGTGATCGCGCGGTACGACTCGGGGAGCGGCAGGGCGGCGAAGTCGGCCGGCGTCGAGTCCGGCGACTGGATCGCGTCCAGGATGTCCTTCGTGGTCACGGTGTTGCCTCCGGCGGTACGCGTCCTGAGGGAGGGACGCTGAGGGTTACGTCGGTGCTGCTGAGGGTTTTTTGAGAAGTGCCGTCGGTTCGGCGGTGGTGCTGTTCGGCAGCGCTTTGTGGCGCGGGAGGTTGCCTGTGACGCAGGCGTCCGGGCGCGCAAGCCATTGGCTTGAGGGGACAGCCGACGTGCGGTAGGTCTCTGCACGCCGGCCGCCCGGACTCCTTCAACGTATGACACCGCGTGTCACCCCGCAAGGCACTGAGTGCCAGAGATTGCCCTCAGGTGAAATCTTTACGTAACAAATGAGCGATGATCGATCGAAACGGGGGTTGAAAGGGGTCGGAAAAGGGGCTCTGACATGCCAAAACGGCCACCCCGAAGGGTGGCCGTCATCACAGGTGCGGAGAGACCTCAGCGGTCCTTGAGCGCCTGCTCGATGGTTCGCATGACCTCGTCCAGCGGGGCGTCGGTGCGGGCGACGGTGACCAGGACCTCGCCCTGGGTGGAGACGGCCGCGGGGGCCGTCGGCCTCGGTGCCGCCGTGCTGCGCCCCGCCCCGATGCCCGTCCCGAACGTCTTGCGCACGATGGCGAAGGCGTGGTCCAGCTGCGCCTCCACGTCGCCCTGCCCGCCGGCCCGCAGCCAGCGTCTGAGGACGTGGTTGTGGGCGGTGACCACGGCGGATGCGGCGACCTCGGCCAGCAGCGGGTCGTCGTTGGCGTCGTCGTCGTGCGCGTGCTCGTCGAAGTGGCCGAGGAGGTAGCGGGTGAAGAGACGCTCGTAACGGGCCACCGACGCGATCTCCGCCTCGCGCAGGGTGGGCACCTCACGCGTCAGCTTGTAGCGGGCGACCGAGATCTCCGGCCGGGCCGCGTACATCCGCATGACTTCCTTGATGCCGCGGCACACCGTGTCGAGCGGGTGCTCATGCGCGGGAGCCGCGTTGAGCACGGCCTCCGCCCGGATCAGCGTGTCGTCGTGGTCGGGGAAGATCGCCTCTTCCTTGGAGCGGAAGTGGCGGAAGAAGGTGCGGCGCGCGACTCCGGCCGCGGCCGCGATCTCGTCGACGGTGGTCGCCTCGTACCCCTTGGTCGCGAACAGCTCCATCGCCGCGGCCGCCAGTTCGCGGCGCATCTTGAGCCGCTGGGCGGCCGCGCGACTGCCTGCGGCACTTTCCGGTGCGTCGGGCGTAGCTGGTGTACGTGAGGACTTGGCGGGCGAGGACATGACCCGAACGTACTGCATGTGCGCAGCTTGTTGCGCATGTACGGGGGTTGCCCCGCCCGGTGCGGGCGGGGGTCCTCCGCTGGGGCCGAGCAGCCCGCCCCAGTCCGTCTCGCCTCTGAACCAGTCGCCGGCGCCTTCAGCGGCGGGCATATTCGCGGAAGCCACGGCCCGTCTTGCGGCCGAGGCAGCCCGCGGCCACCAGGTGCTCCAGGAGCGGCGCCGGGGCCAGGCCCGGGTCGCGGAACTCGCGGTGCAGGACCTTCTCGATCGCCAGGGAGACATCGAGCCCGACGACGTCCAGGAGCTCGAAGGGGCCCATCGGGTAGCCGCCGCCCAGCTTCATCGCCGCGTCGATGTCGTCAAGAGACGCATAGTGTTCCTGCACCATCTTGATCGCGTTGTTGAGGTACGGGAAAAGCAGGGCGTTCACGATGAAGCCCGCACGGTCTCCACAGTCGACCGCGTGCTTCTTGATCCGTCCACACACCTCGCGAACCGTCGCGTGGACGTCCTCGGCCGTCAGCACCGTACGGACGACCTCGACCAGCTTCATCGCCGGCGCCGGGTTGAAGAAGTGCATGCCGATCACGTCCTGCGGGCGCGAGGTGGCGCGGGCGCAGGCGACGACGGGCAGCGAGGAGGTCGTGGTGGCCAGGACCGCGCCCGGCTTGCACACCTTGTCCAGCGTCGCGAAGAGCTGCTGCTTGATCTCCAGATCCTCTGCGACCGCCTCGACGGCCAGGTCCACGTCGGCGAAGGACTCGTAGGAGCCCGCCGCGGTGATCCGGTCCAGGGTCTGCGCGGCCGCCTCGGCGGTCATCCGGCCCTTGTCGACGGAGCGTGAGAGCGACTTGCCGATACGGGCCTTGGCGGTCTGCGCCTTCTCCTCGCTGCGGGCGGCGAGCACGACCTGGTAGCCGGCCTTGGCGAAGACCTCGGCGATACCGGAGGCCATGGTGCCGGAGCCCGCGACTCCGACGGAGCGGACCTCGCGGCCCGGGGTGAGGGCGGCGCCGTCCAGCGGCGTCAGCGCGTCCCGCACGACGGTGGCGCTGCCGGGGGCCTCGTACGTGTAGAAGCCGCGGCCCGACTTACGGCCGGTCAGGCCCGCCTCGCTGAGCTGCTTGAGGATCGGCGCGGGGGCGTGCAGCCGGTCGTGGGACTCGGCGTACATGGCCTCCAGGACCGTGCGGGCCGTGTCGACGCCGATCAGGTCGAGCAGCGCGAGCGGACCCATCGGGAGTCCGCAGCCGAGCCGCATCGCGGCGTCGATGTCCTCGCGGGAGGCGTACTTCGCCTCGTACATCGCGGCGGCCTGGTTGAGGTAGCCGAACAGCAGCCCGTCGGCGACGAAGCCGGGCCGGTCGCCGACCGCGACAGGCTCCTTGCCCAGGTCGAGAGCGAGGTTGGTGACCGCGGTGACGGCCGTCGGCGCGGTCAGCACCGAGGAGACGATCTCGACCAGCTTCATCGCGGGCGCCGGGTTGAAGAAGTGCAGGCCCAGGACGCGCTCCGGACGGGCCGAGTCGGCGGCCAGACGGGTCACGGACAGGGCGTTGGTGCCGGTCGCCAGGATCGTCTCCGGGCGCACGATGTCGTCGAGCGCACGGAAGATCTGGTGCTTGATCTCGTACGACTCCGGAGCCACCTCGATGACGAGGTCGGCGTCGGCCGCCGCCCGCAGGTCGGTGGAGGTACGGACGCGGGCGAGGACGTCCGCGCGCTCCTGCTCGGTCAGCCGGCCCCGCTCCACGGCGCGGGCGGTGGCGGCCTCCAGGGTGGCGACGGCCTTGGCGGCCGCGGCCTCACTGATGTCGATGCCGACGACCTCGCGGCCGGCCTTGGCGAGGACCTCGGTGATACCGGTGCCCATGGTGCCGAGGCCGACGACGGCAATGGTCGTGAGCGAGGAGGAAGGGGTGTGGGACAGGGGAGTGGCCATCGCGGGACTCCAGGCATGAGGGTGACGACTGGGAGAGCGCCCGGGTGCGCCGAGGGAGACCCGGCCGAAGCCGGACCATGGCGCACCGGGTGCTGATGAGGAATGCGGGTGTTGCCGGGCTGCAAGCGCACACGCCCGGTGCCGTCGCCGTGGGCGCGCACACGCCTGGAGCGAACGGTGGAGAACCGACCGGCCCTGTCCCGTGGCCGGGTCGTGCTGCGGTACCTGATGTACCGAACCGACTTCTCTCACGACGGCTGCGTCACCAGGCCGCCGTAAGCAGGTGCGAGTGGGTAACTCGCTCGTCTGAGCTTAACCGGCGGGTAACGAGCGCGCCAGTCCCCATGTTTGTGATGTACGTCCCGAGAGATCGGCAGCCCCTCTAATCTCGGTGCCATGGACGAAGAGTTGCGATCGCTCACGGAGCGTTTGCGGGCGGAGTCGGGAGCGACCGCCGCATACGACCGTCTGGTGGCCACCGAGGACCTCGACGAGCTGGCGCGGGTGCTCACCGAGCCCGGGCAGCCGCTGTGGGCCAGGGAGCTGGCCGCGTTCCGGCTGGGGCTCGCGGGCGACCGGCGTGCCTTCGAGTCCCTCATCCTGTTCCTGAACCACCGCGATCCGCAGCGCTGCGCCTCCGCCGCCCACGCCCTCGCCCACCTCGACGACCCGCGCACCGCCCGCGCGGCGGCCGCCCTCGCCACCAACGAACTCCGCGTCGCCTACGCCCTCCACCCGGTCCGGCTCCTCGCGGAGCTGCGCGCCCCCGAGTCCGTGCCCGCGCTGATCACCACCCTGGAGCGCAGGCTGCGCCCGCACGACCCGTACCGCCGGGTGGCCCTCGCCTGTGTGGAGGGCCTCGGCGACCTGGAGGACGCCCGCGCCAGACCCGTGCTCAACGAGGCGCTGGCCCATCCGGCGCTGGCGGAGGCGGCGGTCCGGGCGCTGGCCCGGATTCCGAGACAGAGGTGACGCCGCGTCAGTCCGTGAGGTCCGTGAGTCCCTGACGTACCGCACCTCCGGCACCGCGACCGCGTCCACCTCGAAGGGCTCCTCGGTTCCGTCCGGACGGAAGCCGGAGGCCTCGTGGAAGCGGCGCGCGCGGTGGTTCTCCTTGAGGACCCAGAGCAACATGCGCTCATGCCCGGCGGCCGTACAGCGGCGCGTGGACTGCCGAAGGAGGGCCCGCCCGACGCCGTCGCGGTACCGGCCCCGGGGCGACGTAGATCGCGTACAACTCGGCGTCGTCCGTGGGTACTTCGCCGTCCCGGTACGGGCCGTGACAGAGCCAGCCGATGATCTCCCCGTCCTGCACGGCGACGAGGTTCAGCACGCCGGGCTTTTCTGAAGGAAGCGCATCCGCCGGCGTTCGGTGTTCTGCGGCACGCTCATCGCGTCTGGGTAGGACTGCGGGATGATCCCCCGATAGGCCGTCTGCCAGCCGGCGACGCGGATCTCGGCCACACCCTCGCAGTCGGCGAGAACCATCTCCCGGACGGCGGGACCACTCACTCGCCCACGACCGCGTACGCCTCGATCTCCATCAGGAACTCGGGGCGGACGAGTGCGGCGACCTGTACCGCGGAGGCGGCGGGGAGCCGGTCGTCGGGTATGTGGGCGGCGCGGGCCGTGCGGATCGCGGGCAGGTGCGCCATGTCCGTGACGAAGAAGGTGAGTTTGACGACGTCGTCGAAGGCCGCCCCGGCGGCGGCCAGACAGCGGTGGAGGTTCTCGAAGACCTGGCGGGCCTGGGCCCCGGGGTCGCCCACGCCGACGGGCCTGCCGTCCTCGTCCAGCGCGAGCTGGCCCGCGATCGCGACGAAACGGCCCGTGCCCATGACGACGTGGCTGTACTGCGCGGCGGGGAAGACCCCGTCAGGGGCGGAAATCCTGGTCAGTTCACTCATGCGTCCATCGTGGACCATGGGTCTGACAACGCCCCCGACGGGACCTCGGTCTCGCCGCGTGCTCAGCCGCGGAAGCCGACCAGTCCGTGCAGCGTCGCGCCGCCGACGGCCGCGGGGGTCGTGGCCATCTTGGCGCTGAGCGGTTTGGGGTCGGGCGTCTTCGCGCACACCGCGTCGATCGCGCCACCGCCGCGCGGCACCGTGCCGTCCGTCAGATACGCGGCCAGGTACTTGTCCAGGCAGGTGTTCCCGCTCAGCGTGATGCCGTGGTTCCCGCCGCCCTGCTCGACCACGAAGCTCGACCCGGCCAGCAGGCGGTGGACCGTCAAGCCCCCCTCGTACGGGGTGGCCGGGTCGTTGGTCGCCTGGAAAAGCAGCACCGGCGGCAGCTTGTCGTTGGCGATGTGCACCGGCTTCAGAGAGTCCGTCGGCCAGAAGGCGCACGGCGCGTTGTACCAGGCGTTGTTCCATGCCATGAACGGAGCCTTGTCGTACACGGCCCAGTTGTCCTTGCGCCACTGGTTCCAGTCGCGCGGCCAGGAGGCGTCACGGCACTGCACCGAGGTGTAGACGCTGTAGCCGTTGTCTCCGGACGCGTCGACGGCGGCGAAGTTCCCGTACGCCTCCACCAGAGGGTCGGCGTTCTTGTCGTTCACGTATGCCGCGAACGCCTCGGCCAGATGGGGCCAGTAGCCGTTGTAGTAGCCGCCGGGGATGAAGGTGTCCTCCAGTTCGGAGGCCCCCACCTTGCCGCCGGCCGGCTTCTTGGCGAGCGCCTTGCGCATCGCGTACCACTCGGCCTCGACCTTGGCCGGATCCGTGCCCAGCTTGTACGTCGAGTCGTACTTGGCGATCCAGGCCATCAGGGCCTTCTGGCGGGCGTCGAAGGCGTGGTCCTGTGCGAGGTTGTCGTCGTACCAGACGCCGGTCGGGTCGACGATCGAGTCCAGGACCAGGTGTTTCACACGCTGTGGGAAGAGCCTGGCGTAGACGGCGCCGAGGTAGGTGCCGTACGAGTAGCCGAAGTAGCTGGTCCGGCGTGCGCCCAGGGCCGCCCGGATCGAGTCCATGTCCTGCGCGGCCTGAATGGTGTCGATGTACGGCAGCAGGCTCGCGTACTTGGTGCCGCAGGCTGCGGCGAAGGACTTGGCGCGGTCCAGGTTGGCCTTCTCGAGAGCGGGCGTGCGAGGCACGGAGTCCGGGCGCACCGGGTTGAAGTGGCCCGGCTTGCAGTCGAGGGCGGGCTTGCTCTTGCCCACCCCGCGCGGATCGAAGCCGATGACGTCGTACTGGGCCGCGACTTCCTTGGGCAGGGAGGACGCGACGAATCCGGCGAGCGTGAGGCCGCTGCCGCCGGGACCGCCCGGGTTGACCAGCAGCGGGCCTTGGCTCTTCTGCGCGGTGTGCTTCACGCGCGAGAGCGCCAGCGTGATCTGCTGCCCGTGCGGGTTCTCGTGGTCGAGCGGCACGTCGAGCGACGCGCACTGGAGCGTCGGATAGTTCGTGGTGGCGCAGTTCTTCCAGGTGAGTTTCGCGGCGGGAGAGGTGTGCGGGGTCTGTGGGGTGCTCGCGCCGGCGGAGGGGGCCGTGAGGCTCCCGGCCACGACGACGGCGGCACCGCACAGCACGGCTGCGCGTTTTCTCATGAAGTCCTCCCAGGACGGAGGGTTTCGAACCGCGAGTCTCACGGTTCCCGCCGCATCGTCCCGGAAAGCCCCCTCGGAAGAACTCGTTCTGGCAAGACTTGACCCGATTGGGTCGCGGGATGCGCTCGTATGCTCTCAAATGAGCGTGAGTTGGGTCGGTTCGGACACCACCGGCTCGGGTGCCTCGGGCGGCAGGATCCGCCGTGGCATCCCCGCGCGCGTGGGGCCGATCCCGTACTCCTGGGCCAGCTCGTGGACCTGACGGGTGATCCGGCGCTGATACCACTTCGGGGCGTAGGCACCGTCCGCGTACAGGCGCTCGTAGCGGCGCACCAGGTACGGGTGGTGGCGGCCGAGCCAGGCCATGAACCACTCGCGGGCGCCGGGCCGCAGATGCAGCACCAGCGGGGTGACGGAGGTGGCCCCGGAGGCCGCGATCGCCTGCACGGTGGCGCGCAGTTGGGCCGGCTGGTCGCTCAGGAACGGGATCACCGGAGCCATCAGCACACCGCACCCGATGCCGTGCTCGGCGAGTGTGCGGACCACGTCGAGGCGGCGCTCCGGGGCGGGTGTGCCCGGCTCCACCGTGCGCCACAGCTCGGGGTCGGTGAAGCCGACCGACACCGAGACGCCGACGTCCGTCACCTGGGCCGACTGCACCAGCAGATCGAGGTCGCGCAGGATCAGCGTGCCCTTCGTCAGGATCGAGAACGGATTGGCGTGGTCCCGCAGGGCGGCCAGGATGCCCGGCATCAGGCGGTAGCGGCCCTCGGCGCGCTGGTAGCAGTCGACGTTCGTGCCCATCGCGATGTGCTCGCCCTGCCAGCGGCGCGAGCCGAGCTGGCGGCGCAGCAGCTCCGGGGCGTTCACCTTGACCACGATCTGCGAGTCGAAGTCGAGACCCGGGTCGAGGTCCAGATAGGTGTGGGTCTTGCGGGCGAAGCAGTACACGCACGCGTGCGAGCAGCCGCGGTACGGATTGACCGTCCACTCGAAGGGCATGCGTGAGGCGCCCGGCACCCGGTTGATGATCGAGCGGGCCCGCACCTCGTGGAAGGTGATTCCACGGAATTCAGGGGTGTCGAAGGTACGGCTGACCACCGCGTCCGCGCCGAACAGCGCGGTGTCCGCCGCCCGGCTGTGCCCGCCGGACTCCACTGTGAGGTTCTCCCACCGCATGACGCCTCCTCGGTAGCGCTGCTCAGAGTGAAACACGTGTTCGAATTGCCGTGCAAGGCCTGTTTCCGATCGCCCAGGGCGCCCCCGAGGGCGTCCTGGGGCACCCCGATTTGGGCGGCCGTGGGCGGGGGTGGTTGGCTTGCCCCCACCCCGAGAAAAGCAAGTCCTGGAGGAAACCGATGGCGCAGGTCGAGGCCACTACCGAGCGGGTCGTCGCGGCAGACGCGGAGAAGGTGTTCGACGCCCTCGCCGACTACAGCGGCACGCGCGGGAACGTGTTGACGGAGCACTTCAGCGAGTACGAGGTGCGCGAGGGCGGTGACGGCGAGGGCACCCTCGTCCACTGGAAGCTCCAGGCCACCAGCAAGCGGGTCCGCGACTGCCTCCTGGAGGTCAGCGAGCCCACCGACGGCGAGCTCGTCGAGAAGGACCGCAACTCCTCCATGGTCACCACCTGGCGGGTCACCCCGGCCGGCGAGGGCAGGTCCCGCGTCGTCGTGACCACCGTCTGGAACGGCGCCGGCGGTATCGGCGGCTTCTTCGAGAAGACCTTCGCCCCCAAGGGTCTCGGCCGGATCTACGACGCCGTGCTCCAGAGGCTCGCCACCGAGGTCGAGAAGTAAGTCCCGGTCGTCCGGGGGGTGTTGACGCCCCTCACCGGATCGAGTGGATCTCCTTGCGCCGCGCCGGTCCGCCGTAACTCGCCGCGCCTGCCCGTAGTTGCCGCCTTGAGCGGAACTCTGTGGCAGCGCGGCGAGGGGAGCGGTACGTGAGCGGGACGACGGCGCAGGGCGAACTGCGGGGCGAACCCGCCGCGGCGCCCCCGCAGACCCCCGCGGTACGGGCCGCCCCGGTCGAACTGAGCCCGCGCCGGGTGCGGTTGGTCTTCCTCGGGCTGATGCTGGCGCTGCTGCTCGCCGCCCTGGAGCAGATGATCGTCGCCACCGCGCTCCCGAAGATCGTCGGCGAGCTGCACGGCCTGGACAGGATGTCCTGGGCGATCACCGCCTATCTCCTCACGGCCACCGTGGGCCTCCCGGTCTACGGCAAGCTCGGCGACCTGCTCGGCCGCAAGGGTGTGTTCCAGTTCGCCATCGTCGTCTTCGTGATCGGCGCCGCGCTCGCGGGGCGGGCGCAGTCCATGGACCAGCTGATCGCCTTCCGCGCCGTCCAGGGTGTCGGCGCGGGCGGGCTCATGATCGGCGTCCAGGCGATCATCGCGGACATCGTGCCGCCCCGCCGGCGCGGCCGCTTCATGGGCCTGATCGGCGCCGCCTTCGGTCTCGCCTCGGTCGCGGGCCCCCTGCTGGGCGGCTACTTCACGGACCATCTCTCCTGGAGGTGGTGTTTCTACTTCAACGTCCCCTTCGGCCTGGTCACCCTCGCCGTGGTCACCGTCGTGCTGAAGCTCCCGAAGCCGTTGGCCAAGGCGCGGCTCGACGTGCCGGGCGCGCTGCTGCTCGCCGCCGCTTCCACCTGCCTCGTCCTGCTGACCAGTTGGGGCGGCACCGAGTACGCCTGGGACTCGCGGGTGATCCTCGGGCTCGGCGCGGGAGCGGCGGTCGCCGCCGTCCTCTTCCTCGTCGCCGAGCACTTCGCCGCCGAACCCCTCATCCCGCTGCGGCTGTTCAAGGATTCCGTCTTCAACGTCACCGGCCTGGTGGGACTGGTGATCGGCGTCGCCCTGTTCGGCGCCGCCAGCTATCTGCCGACCTTCCTGCAGATGGTCGACGGGGCCTCCGCCACCGAGTCGGGCCTGCTGATGCTGCCCATGATGGGCGGCATCGTCGGCGCCTCGATCGTCTCCGGGCAGCTCATCAGCCACACCGGGCGCTACAAGATCTACCCCGTCCTCGGCAGCGCCGTGGCCGTCGTCGGCATGTGGCTGCTCTCCCGCCTCCAGGTCGACACGCCCCGGCTGGACTACAGCATCTGGATGGCCGTCCTCGGCGCCGGCATCGGCATGGTGATGCCGGTCCTGGTCCTCGCCGTGCAGAACTCCGTGCGCCCCACCGACCTCGGCGCCGCCACCAGCGCCAACAACTACTTCCGGCAGATCGGCGGCAGCGTCGGCGCCGCGGTCTTCGGCACCCTCTTCGCCGACCGGCTCACCCACGCTCTCGCACAACGGCTCCCCCCGCACGCGGGCGCGCAGCTTCCCGACCCGGAGTCCCTCACCCCGCAGCTCGTCCACGCACTGCCCGCGCCGCTGCGCGACGACTACATCCGGGCGTACGCCGACGCCATGCCCCGGATCTTCCTCTACCTGGTGCCGGTGCTCGGGCTCGGCCTGCTCATCGCGTTCTTCCTCAAGGAGAGACCACTGGTGTCGTACAACGCCGCCGAAACCGAGCCCGCGACCGCCGCCGTCCCGCAGGCCCTGCCCCACCCTTCGGGCGGAGGGACCCCCATCTCGCTTCGCTCGCCGTACGCACCCGGGGCCCCCGTCAGCGGCACGGTGCAGCACCCCGACGGCACCGTCGTCCCCCGCGCCGCGCTCACGCTCATCGACGCGACCGGACAGCAGGTCGGGCGGGGAGCCAGCGGCGAGGACGGGCGGTACGCGCTGTCCACGCCCGGCACGGGGGCGTACGTCCTCATCGCCGCCGCGGGCGGCCACCAGCCGCAGGCCGTCTCCGTCACCGTCGGCGAGCGCCCCGTCGACCTGGACGTCGTCCTCGGCGGCGCCGGACGCCTCGCGGGCAGTGTGCTCACCGCCGAGGGCACCCCCGTGCGCGACGCCACCGTCACGCTCACCGACGTGCGCGGCGAGGTCGTCGCCACCACCCGCAGTGGACACGAGGGCCGCTATGTCGTCACCGAGCTGGTGGCCGGGGAGTACACCCTCGCCGCGAGTGCCCACGGGTTCCGCCCGGCCGCGCTCCCCGTCACCGTCCAGGCATCCCGGGAGACCAGCCAGGACGTCGAACTCGCGGGCGGTGCCGTGCTGCGCGGCACCGTGCGGACGAGTGGCGGCCGCGCCGTCGAGGACGCGCGCGTGACGCTGCTCGACGCGGCGGGCAACGTGGTGGACACGCTGACCACCGGCCTCGACGGAACGTTCCGGTTCGTCGACCTGTCCTCCGGCGAGTACACCGTCATCGCGGCCGGTTACCCGCCGGTTGCCACGGTGCTCCAGGTGGCAGCAGGCGGACGGACCGAGCGGGACCTGCAACTGGGGCACGAAGACTGACGCGACGTCATACGCTCCGGCGCGCGCCCCCGCGCGCGGGGGCCGTCCCGTCGCACCAATTCCCGCATTGCCGCACATCACCACCGGCGGTAGCCGTACGGTGGAGCAGGCGGCACAGATCTTGCGGAGCCGTGGGGAGAGAGGGCCTGGGCCATGGAAAATGGCACCGACCGTGGCACCGAGAGGGACGCGCCTCCCAGCCGCGGAGCTGGGAACGGCGAGGCAACGGAGTACGCCGCGGCCGGCCGCATCCCGCTGGCCGTGGTCGTGGTGGACCGTGACGGCCTGGTCTCCCACTGGAGCCGGGGCGCACACCGGCTCTTCGGCACCGTCAAGGAGGAGGCGATCGGCCGATCCGTCGCCGACCTGCTCCCCGTCTCCGGCGCGCTGCCCGAGGACGACGACGGCACCGCCTACCCGGACGACGACGGACTGAGCCCCGGCCTCGAGGCCTCGCTGGGCGGCCTCAGCGCCTATCCGGCGGCGGGGCGAGCCCGCATCAACGGGTCGGGGGACGGGTGGTCCGACGCACCGGACGGGGAAAGCGAGTACGGCGCAGAGCGGCTCGACATCCTCTGGTGGGCCTACCCACTCGTCGGCGCCGAGCCCGCACGGCTGCTCATCCTGGCCGCCGACGCGGCACGGCTGCGCATGGAACGGGGCCACGACGACGAGGTCGACGAGCGGATCTCGCCCGGCTTCGCCCGCCACACCGAACTGCCCGCCTCCGACGAGCTCGCCCGGCGACTGCCCGACATCCTGCCCAACATGGGGCCCGGCCTCAGCGGCCGCATCATCTCCCAGGTCCTCGAACTCGGCTACCCGGTTCTGGAGTTCAGCCAGTGCGACCGGGTGCCCGTCACCCCCGACTGGGGCGTGCCGCGCCGCGCCGGCCGCCACCGCTCCGACGGTCAGCCCTGGGCGGCGGCGAAGCAGATCGTCGTCCCCGCCGGCGCCGAGCACGACCTGGAGTACGTGGCCGTCCGTGAGCGGCTGGAATTCCTGAACGAGGTCAGCACCGGCATCGGCTCCTCGCTCGACCTCGACGCAACCATCCGTGAGGTCACCAGCGCCGCCGTGCCCCGCTTCGCGGACTTCGCCGGCACCCACCTGCGTGCCGCGGTCCTCGCTGGCGAGGGCTTCCCGGACGGCGTCCCTGACGTGACCACCGTCTGGCACCGGGTCTGGGTCGAGCACAACGACGAGCCCGGCCGCTGGGACGACACCGTGCCGGTCGGCGAGGCGATCGCGTTCCCCGAACACACGCCGTTCTTCCAGTGCATGAGCACGGGCGAACCGGTCCTCATCCCGCTGATCAGTGAGGAGATGGGCAACCGGATCTCCGGGGAGTTCGAGAAGCGCGACCTCAGGCCGCTCATCAACGGCCGCTCCATGCTGGTGGTGCCGCTCAAGGCCCGCAACGTCGTCCTGGGCTTCATGGTGCTGATGCGCCGGCCGGGCCGTGAGCCGTTCGACGCCATCGACCGCACCACGGGTGCCGAACTCGCGGCCCGCGCAGGCCTCGTGCTCGACAACGCCCGCATGTACACGTACCAGGAGAACGTCGCCGACACCCTGCAGGACAGCATGCTCCCGCAGGTGGCCCCCCGCATGGCCGGCTGCGACACAGCGACCCGCTATCTGCCCGGCACCCGCCTCGGCAGGGTCGGCGGCGACTGGTTCGACACCGTCAAACTGCCCGGCTCGCGCACCGCGCTGGTGGTCGGCGACGTCATGGGGCACGGCCTCAAATCGGCCGCCATGATGGGCCAGTTGCGCACAGCCGTGCAGACCATGGCCGCCATGCAGACGCCGCCCGCGCAACTCCTGCGCAACCTTGACGACCTGGCCAGGCGGCTCGGTGAGACCTACCTCGCCACCTGTCTGTACGCGGTGTACGACCCGATCCGCGGCGAACTCCAGCTGACCAACGCCGGGCACATCCCGCCCGTTCTGGTGCGCGCCGAGGATGGCCGAAGCGAACTGCTCGATCTGCCGACCGGCGCGCCCATCGGCGTCGGCGGCGTGGCCTTCGAGACCACCGTCGTCCGGGTCCGGCCAGGCGACCGGCTGGTGCTGTGCACCGACGGACTGGTGGAGGTGCGCGGCGTCGACATCGGCGAGGGCCTCGCCGCGCTGTGCGAGTCCGCGGCGCACCCCGCGGCCTCGATGGACGACGCCTGCGACACCATCATCCGGGCACTCAACACGCACGGCGGACGCAAGGACGACGTCGCGCTGCTCATGGCTCGGCTCAACGGCATCCTGGCCGACGACGTCGCCGAGTGGCAGCTCACCCGCGATCCACGAGAGGTGGCGCGCGCCCGCCGACTGGTCCGCGCCCAACTGCTGCACTGGGGGCTCGCCGACGCGGTGGACACAGCGGAGCTGCTGGTCAGCGAGCTCGTCACCAACGCCGTACGGCACGCGACCGGCGACCGGATCGGGCTGCGGCTGGTGTGTACCGACGCGCTGCTGTGCGAGGTCACGGACGGTGAACCGGACCTGCCTGCCCTGCTCGGCGCGGGCCCGTACGACGAGTCGGGCCGCGGCCTGCGCGTGGTCAGCCGCCTGGCCCGCGAATGGGGCGCCAGCGTCGCCGGGCACAGCAAGACGGTGTGGTTCGAGCAGCCGCTGACGCCTCCTCGACGGGAACGTTGAGAGGAAGCCGGACGAGCCCCGTGGACACCGTCTTCTGACAGTTCTTCCTGTGCGCCCCGGCGTGCGCGGGCTCGGACATACCGCGAAAGAAGGCACCTGCTACTTGCGGTGTACCCGCCACCCGCGATACTCCGATCACGGCACCGACCGTGGGGAGCTCGCATGAACGTCTCGGAGGACTACCGCAATGCTTGGGAGAGTTACTGGCTGGAGACCACCGACGCGCCGGGTGAGGCGATCTGGGACTCCGACCCGGCCCTGACCGCGATGCCGCACAGCGAGCTGCTCCTGCCGCACGCGGACACCACGCGCACCATCGTCGACCTCGGCTGCGGCAACGGAACCCAGACGCGGTACCTGGCCACGCGGTTCGCCCGTGCCGTCGGCGTCGATCTCTCGCACGCCGCCATCGAGCACGCCCGCCGTGCCGCGGACGGCCACGCCGTGGAGTTCCAGCAGCTCGACCTGACGGACACCGAGGCCGTACGCGTGCTTCACTCCCGCCTCGGTGACAGCAACGTGTACATGCGCGCCGTCATCCATCAGAGTGAACCGGAAGCGCGCCCCGCGGTGGCCCGTGCCGTCGCCGAGCTCGTCGGTGCCCGCGGACGGGCGTTCGTCGTCGAACTCACCTCGGGCTCGCGACAGGTGCTGGGCCGTGCCGTGGACGATCCGGGGGGCCCGCCGCCCAAGCTGCGCCGGGTCTTCCAGCACGGCCTCAAGCCCGCCGACGCACAGGACGAGGAGGTGCCGAGCCTGCTAGGCGCAGCCGGCCTGGAGATCCTCGCAACCGGCGAGACGAGCCTGCCGCAGACCGAGTACCTGGCGGACGGCACCCGCATCGACCTGCCCGCACGCTGGTTCGTCCTCGCGGGCGGTGAGAAGACGGCCGAGTAGGCGTCCGGACCGGGCAAGGCGGCCGGCCGGGCCTCGTGGCCGGCCGCTTCGTCACGTCACCGGGCCATTCCTGGTCTCGATGCGCTTCGCCGCGTAACGTGACGCAGCATGAAGATCCTTATCAGCGCCGACATGGAGGGTGCCACGGGGGTCACCTGGCCGGCCGACGTGCTGCCGGGGACACCGCCGTGGGAGCGCTGCCGTGCCCTGTTCACCTCGGACGTCAATGCCGCCGTGCTGGGGTTCTTCGACGGCGGGGCGGACGAGGTCCTCGTCAACGAGGCCCACTGGACCATGCGCAACCTGCTCCTGGAACAGCTGGACGAGCGCACCGAGATGCTCACCGGGCGGCACAAGTCCCTCTCCATGGTCGAGGGCGTGCAGCACGGGGACGTGGACGGCATCGCCTTCGTGGGCTATCACGCCGGCGCCGGGATGGAGGGCGTCCTCGCCCACACCTACCTCGCCAACTCGATCACCGGGGTGTGGCTGAACGACGTACGCGCCAGTGAGGGGCTGCTCAACGCGCACGTCGTCGCCGAGTACGGGGTGCCCGTCGTCCTCGTCACCGGCGACGACGTGGCCTGCGAGGACGCCCTCGGGTACGCGCCCGGGGCGCTGAAGGTCGCGGTCAAGGACCATGTGTCGAGGTACGCGGCCGTGTGCCGTACTCCGGCCAGGACCGCGTCCGACATCCGGGCCGCCGCAAAGGAGGCGGCACAGCTGGCGGTCCGCCACCAGCCCGCCCAGGCAGGGCCGTTCACCGTCGCCCTCGAATTCGACGCGGAGCATCTCGCCATGGCCGCCACCGTCGTGCCGGGAGTCGGCCGCATCGGGGAGCGGAAGGTGGCGTACACCAGCGAGACGATGTACGAGGGGATCCGTACCTTCAAGGCGGTCACCACGATCGTCTCGGCCGCCGTGGAGGAGCAGTATGGCTGACCAGCAGGCGCTGGACGAGGTCGTCCGGTTCACCTCCGACCTCATCCGCATCGACACCACCAACCGCGGCGGCGGCGACTGCCAGGAGCGGCCCGCCGCCGAGTACGCCGCCGAGCAGCTGGCCGCGGCGGGTCTCGAACCCCTGATGCTGGAGCGCACCAAGGGGCGCACGAACGTCGTCGCGCGCATCGAGGGGACCGACCCGGCGGCCGACGCGCTGCTCCTCCACGGTCATCTGGACGTCGTCCCCGCCCAGGCCGACGACTGGACAGTGCACCCCTTCTCCGGGGAGATCCGCGACGGGGTGGTGTGGGGGCGCGGCGCCGTCGACATGAAGAACATGGACGCGATGATCCTCGCCGTGCTGCGGAGCTGGGCGCGCGAAGGGGTGCGGCCCCGGCGTGACCTCGTCGTCGCGTTCACCGCCGACGAGGAGGACAGCGCCCGGGACGGGTCCGGATTCCTCGCCGACGAGCATCCGGAACTCTTCGAGGGGTGCACCGAGGGCGTCAGCGAGTCGGGGGCGTTCACCTTCCACGACGGCAGCGGGCGGCAGATCTATCCGATCGCGGCCGGTGAGCGCGGCACGGGCTGGCTGCGGCTCACCGCGCGCGGACGCGCCGGACACGGCTCCAAGGTGAACAGGGAGAACGCGGTCACCCGTCTCGCCGCCGCGATCACCCGCATCGGCGAGCACGAGTGGCCGCTGCGGCCGACCCCCACCGTGTGGGCCGCTCTGACCGAACTCGCGGCGCTCTACGGCCTCGACGTCGACCCGGACGACATCGACGGGCTGCTCGGCAAGCTCGGCCCGGCCGCCACGCTGGTGGAGGCGACCGTCCGCAGCAGCGCCAACCCGACCATGCTGGACGCCGGCTACAAGGTCAACGTGATCCCTGGGGAAGCGGTCGCGTATGTCGACGGGCGGTATCTGGCCGGCGGCGAGGACGAGTTCCGCACGACCCTTGACCTGCTCACCGGACCCGACGTGGAGTGGGAGTTCCACCACCGTGAGGTGGCCCTCCAGGCGCCGCTGGACTCACCGACGTACGCGAAGATGCGTGCCGCCGTCGAGGAGTTCGCGCCCGAAGGGCATGTGGTGCCGTACTGCATGACGGGTGGCACGGACGCCAAGCAGTTCTCACGGCTCGGCGTCACGGGGTACGGCTTCACACCGCTGAGGCTTCCGGAGGGGTACGACTACCAGGCCATGTTCCACGGGGTCGACGAGCGGGTACCGGTCGAGGCGCTGCATTTCGGCGTCCGCGTCCTCGACCGCTTCCTGCGGACGGCCTAGGCGAGTTGGGGGAGAACGTGCAGAGACTGCCGTACGGTTCCTGGCCCTCGCCCATCGACGCGGCGCTCGCCGCCGCGCACGACGGGCGTCCCGAGTACGCCGGCTTCGTCGGCGACGAGGCGTGGTGGACCGAGCCACGGCCCGCCGAGGGCGGCCGTCGCACCCTGGTGCGGCGGAGCGCCGACGGCCGGGAGGAGTCCCTGCTGCCCGCACCGTGGGACGTCCGCAGCCGCGTCATCGAGTACGGCGGACAGCCCTGGGCCGGGACGGTCGTGGACGGACGGCCGCTCGTCGTGTTCGTGAACTTCGCCGACCAGCGGCTCTACCGCTACGAGCCCGGAGGCGACCCGCGTCCCCTCACGCCCGTGTCGCTCGTGGGCGGCGGACTGCGCTGGGTGGAGCCGCAGTTGCGGGTCGACCGCGGCGAAGTGTGGTGCGTGCTGGAGGAGTTCACCGGCGACGGACCCACTGATGTGCGGCGCGTCCTGGCCGCGGTGCCGCTGGACGGCTCGGCGGTCCAGGACCGGGACGCGGTACGCGAACTCACGGACGACCGGCACCGGTTCGTCACGGGGCCGCGTATCTCGCCCGACGGGCGCAGCGCGGTCTGGCTCGCCTGGGACCACCCGCGGATGCCGTGGGACGGCACGGAACTGGTCCTGGCCGGGGTCGCCGAGGACGGCACCCTGACGGGCGCGCGCACGCTCGTCGGCGGTCCGGACGAGTCGATCGCACAGGCGGACTGGGCCCGTGACGGCTCGCTCCTCTACGCGAGCGACCGCAGCGGCTGGTGGAACCTCTACCGCGACGGCGTGCCGCTCTGTCCGCGCGAGGAGGAGTTCGGCGGGCCGCTGTGGAAGCTCGGGCAGCGCTGGTTCGCCCCGCTGGACAGCGGACTCGTCGCCGTCGTGCACGGCCGCGGTGCCACCGCGCTCGGAGTCCTCGACCCCGAGACCGGCGAGGTCGTCGACGCGGCCGGACCCTGGACCGAGTTCGCGTCCACGCTCGCGGTGCACGGGGAGCGGGTCGTCACCGTCGGAGCCAGCCCGCGCAGCGCGTACGAGGTGGTGGAGCTCGACACCCGGGCCGGCCGGGCCCGCGTCGTCGGTGCCGAGCACGAGGACGCGGTCGACCCCGCGTACTACCCCGAACCGCAGATCCGCACCTTCACCGGACCCGCCGGACGCGACATCCACGCGCACATCTACCCGCCCCACAACCCGCGCTGTGTCTCGCCCGGCGACGCGCTGCCGCCCTACGTCGTCTGGGCGCACGGCGGCCCCACCAGCCGGGCCCCGCTCGTGCTCGACCTGGAGATCGCCTACTTCACCTCCCGGGGCATCGGCGTCGCCGAGGTCAACTACGGCGGCTCGACCGGACACGGGCGCGAGTACCGGAACCGGCTGCGCGAGCAGTGGGGCGTGGTCGACGTCGAGGACTGCGCGGCCGTCGCCCTCGCCCTCGCCGACGAGGGCACCGCCGACCGCGAACGGCTCGCCATCCGCGGCGGCAGCGCGGGCGGCTGGACCACGGCCGCCTCCCTGGCCGCCACCGACGTCTACGCCTGCGGCACGATCCTCTACCCCGTCCTCGACCTCGCAGGGTGGGGCTCGGGGGAGACCCACGACTTCGAGTCGCAGTACCTGGAAACCCTGGTCGGGCCGCTCGCCGAGGTCCCCGGCCGGTACGCCGAGCGGTCGCCCGCGGAGCACGCCGACCGCATCACCGCGCCCTTTCTGCTGCTGCAGGGCGTGGACGACGTGATCTGCCCGCCCGCCCAGTGCGAACGGTTCCTGGCACGGATGGAGGGCAGACAGGTGCCGCACGCCTACATCGCCTTCGAGGGGGAGGGGCACGGCTTCCGGCGGGCGGAGACCATGATCCGTGTCCTGGAGTCCGAACTCTCCCTCTACGCCCAGGCCTTCGGGCTCAACCCGCGCGGTATCCCCACACTGGAGCTGACGAAATGAGAGAGCTCCTGCGGCCGTCCCGGCTTGCCCCCGGCGCGCGCGTGGCCGTCGTCGCGCCCAGCGGGCCGGTGCCGGAGGAGCGGGTGCAGGCCGGGCTCGACCTGCTGCGGGGGTGGGACCTCGACCCGGTGGTGGCACCGCATGTGCTGGACCGGCACGGCGAGTTCGACTACCTGGCGGGCACGGACGCCGACCGGGCCGCCGACCTGCAGGCCGCCTGGTGCGACCCGTCGGTGGACGCGGTGCTGTGCGCGCGGGGCGGCTACGGGGCGCAGCGGACGGTCGACCTGCTCGACTGGGACGCGATGCGGGCCGCCGGGCCCAAGGTGTTCGTGGGCTTCAGCGACATCACGGTGCTGCACCAGGCGTTCGCCAACCGGCTGGGCCTGGTCACCCTGCACGGACCGGCGGCCGCCGGGATCGACTTCATCAAGCACGCCCGGGCGCAGGAACACCTGAAAGCGACCCTGTTCGCTCCGGAGAGGGTGCGCACCCTCGTCTCCGACGGCACCGCTCTGGTCGCCGGACGGGCCCGGGGCGTCACGCTGGGCGGATGTCTGAGCATGCTCGCCTCCGACCTGGGGACGCCGCACGCCCACGACGGTGTCCGCGGTGGGCTGCTTCTGATCGAGGACGTCGGCGAACGGGCGTACCGCATCGACCGGATGCTGACCCAGCTGCTGCGCAGTGGATGGCTCGACGGCGTCAGCGGGATCGCGCTCGGGTCATGGGTCAACTGCGGTCCCTACGACGAAGTGCGCGCTGTCCTCGCCGACCGGCTCGGAGGCCTTGGCGTTCCCGTCGTCGAGGAGTTCGGCTTCGGGCACTGTGCGGGGGCGCTGACCATCCCCTTCGGCGTGGCGGCCGAACTCGACGCCGACGCGGGCACCTTGACACTCGACCGGCCCGCTCTTCGCTGAGCCGCCTCCACCGCACCCTTTTTGCTGAATATCCGTCAAGAACACTCGTCTGGGCGATTGACCTCGCATGACGCCTGCCACACCATGACTAGCGGTCGTTACTTACTGGTCGGTAAGCAGGGCTGCCCTGAGTGTGGAGGTCTCAGTGTCCCGAGGCGTGTTCAGATCGCGAGCGCCGCTCGCTCTCGCCCTGGGGGCGGCGCTCGCCGTGCCCCAGGCGCTCACCGCTCCCGTGTCCGCGGCTGGCCAATACAGCGTCACGGCACTGAAGTTCACCGTCCAGGCGGGTGGCCGCCGCTGCGCGGTCGACGCCGATCTGTACCGTCCGGCGGGCGTCGACAGCGCCCACCGCGCCCCGGCCGTGCTCGCCACGAACGGCTTCGGCGGCAGCAAGTCCGACGGTACGACCGACGCCGTCGGCAAGGCCCTCGCCTCGCGCGGCTATGTGTCCCTGATCTACTCCGGCCTCGGCTTCGGCCGCTCCGGCTGTCTGATCTCGCTCGACGACCCCGGCATCGACGGCACCGCCGCCTCCCGGCTGATCGACTTCCTGGGCGGCAGCCGCGCCGCCGACGACGGCACCAGGGCCGACTTCGTCACCCTCGACGGCGCGGGCGACCCACGGGTCGGCATGATCGGCGGCTCGTACGGCGGTGCCATCCAGCTGGCCACGGCAGCCGTGGACCACCGGGTGGACGCGCTGGTCCCCCTGATCACCTGGAACAGCCTCGCCTACGCGCTGGACCCGAACAACGCCGACGCCACCGTCCCGGGCGCCTTCAAATGGCAGTGGACCAACGGGTTCTACCTCCTCGGCGAGGGCCAGGCGCTGACCCAGCCGAACCTCGACCCGTCCCGGATCAACTCCCTGACCTGTCTGCACTTCGTCACCCGGGCCTGCGCCACCATCCGCACACTGAACTCCGGAAGCTACCGAGCGGGCCCCACCGCCGCGATGCTCGCCTACGCCAACAGCGTCTCCCCGGCGTCGTACCTGAACCGGGTCGAGGCGCCCACCCTGCTGATCCAGGGGCAGGCCGACAGCCTCTTCAACCTCAACGAGGCGACAGCCACGTACAAGGCACTCAAGGCCCGCGGCACACCCGCCAAGATGATCTGGCAGTCCTGGGGGCACAGCGGCGGCATGGTGGACGGTGAACTCAACCTCACCCAGGGCAACCTGGACAGCAGCTACGTCGGCAGGCGGATCCTCTCCTGGTTCGACCACTACCTCCGCAAGCAGCACACCGACACCGGACCGGCCCTCGCCTACTACCGTGACTGGATCACCGACCCCAACCACACCTACGCCACGACCGGCCGGCTCCCCGCCCTCAGCCGGAAGCTCTACCTCTCCGGGGACGGCAAACTCGTCGACAACGGCAAGAAGGTGGCAGCCGGCAGCCGCACGTACGCCAACCAGCTGACTCCAACGAGCCATTCGGAGACCTCGCTGGCCGCGATCGGCGGGCTGCCGGACCCGGCACCGTTCGACACCGAGGGCACCTACCTCGGCTGGACCAGCGAACCGCTCACCCGCACCACCGACGTCGTCGGCGCGCCCCGGGCCACGCTCAGGGTCGTCTCCCCGCAGGCCGCGCGGACGCAGAACTCCGGCAACGCCGCCGATCGGCTGGTCCTGTTCGCCAAGCTGTACGACGTCGCGCGCGACGGCACCAAGACGCTGGTGCACCGGCTGGTCGCGCCGGTCCGGGTGCCGGACGTGTCCAAGAGCTTCACCGTGACCCTGCCGGGCATCGTGCACCGGTACGAGAAGGGGCACCGGCTGCGGTTCGTGATCGCCGCGAGCGACGACGCGTACTTCGGCAACCGCGGGATCAAGGCGGTGACCGTGGTCAGTGCGCCCGGGAACACCGGGGTGCTGGAGCTGCCCGTGCTGGGCGGATGAGGAGCTTTGCGGGGAGCCCTCACCGTGCGTGAGGGGGTCTGCGGGCGCATCCTGGTGGTATGAGCCCGAGGACCTCCGAGCGGGGAGCCACGCGCAGCGGTGAGCGGGGCCCGGCCGTGACGCCCGGCCGGGTCGCGGTCCTGTTGCTCGCCGTCTTCGCCCTGATCTTCATCTTCCAGAACACCCGCCACACCAGGATCCGCCTCCTGATCCCCGAGGTCACGATGCCACTGTCGACGGCGCTGCTCGTCGCGGCGCTGATCGGCTCGTTCTTCGGGGCGTATGTGATGAGGCGGAGGCGTTAGCCCGCCGTAGGGTGGCGGGATGCCGCACACCGCATCCCGTTACCTCGCCGAAGGCCCCCGCGTGGGTATACGTCACTTCACCTACGAGGACGGTGCCGAGTTCACCGCCCGTGCCCGCGAGAGCAAGGACCTGCACCACCCCTGGCTGTTCCCGCCGGACACCGCGGGCGCGTACGCCGCGTACGCGGGCCGGCTGATCGAGGACCCGACCAAGGCCGGGTTCCTCGTCTGTGAGAAGGACGGTGCGCAGGGCAAGGGGGCCATCGCCGGGTACATCAACATCAACAACATCGTCGAGGGCGGCTTCCAGTGCGGCGCGCTCGGCTACGGCGCCTTCGCGCACGCCGCCGGGCGCGGGCTGATGCGCGAGGGGCTGGACCTGGTGGTGGGGTACGCGTTCGGACCGATGCGGCTGCACCGGCTGGAGATCAACGCGCAGCCGCAGAACGCCGCGTCGATCGCGCTGGCGCGCGCCTGTGGCTTTCGGCTCGAAGGGTTCTCGCCGAAGATGATTTTCATCGACGGGGACTGGCGGGATCACGAGCGCTGGGCGGTCACGGCAGAGATGCGGCGCGCTTCGCTGTGAGGGCGGCGATGGGTTGTCGGTTGGCCGCCTCGCCGCCGTGGCCGGGCGCGCGGTTCCCCGCGCCCCTTCGGGGCGCGCGTCCGCCTTTGCGGAATCCTGACCGGTAGGGCCCCTGGCCGGTTCACCGGGGAGCGGCTTCCATGGTGATCGTGACGACCATCCGACGTGAGGTACTGACGTTGCCCGCCGCGGAGTTGGGGCCGGACAATCCACTGCCCCCGCTGCGGTCGCCGCATGAGGTGCACCGCATCGAGGACCGGGACCGGGACGACCTGCCGCGTGAGATCGCCCGGCAGGTCGGTTACGAGCCGCTGCGCAGTCTGCTGCCGGTGCCGGTCCGGGACGGGTACGGGCGGGCGCGTGAACCCCGTGAGTTCGACGCCCTCGTGATCGAGAACGGCCGGCTGCGCGCCACCGTACTGCCCGGTCTCGGCGGCCGTGTCGCCTCCCTTGTGCACAAGCCGACCGGCCGCGAACTCCTCTACCGCAACCCGGTGTTCCAGCCCGCGAACTTCGCCCTCAACGGCGCCTGGTACTCCGGCGGCATCGAATGGAACATCGGCGCCACCGGCCACACCACCCTCTCCTGCGCCCCGCTCCACGCCGCCCGCGTCCCCGCCCCCGACGGCGGCGAGATGCTCCGGCTGTGGGAGTGGGAACGCCTGCGCGACCTGCCTTTCCAGGTCGACCTCTGGCTCCCGGAGGACTCCGACTTCCTGTACGTCGGCGTCCGCATCCGCAACCCGCACGAGCGGCCCGTGCCGGCCTACTGGTGGTCCAACATCGCCGTACCGGAGGAGCGCCGGGTGCTGGCCCCCGCCGAGGAGGCCTGGCACTTCGGCCACGAGCGGCACCTGCGGCGGGTGCCCGCCCCGTCGTGCGATGAGATTCAGCAACTCCCCTACGCCGCCGACTACTTCTACGACCTGACCGACGCACGACGTCGCTGGATCGCCGCCCTCGACGAGGACGGGCACGGTCTGGTGCAGACCTCCACCGACCTGCTGCGCGGACGCAAGCTCTTCGTCTGGGGGAAGGGCCCCGGCGGGCGCCGCTGGCAACAGTGGCTCACCGAACCCGGCACGGGCGGCTACTGCGAGATCCAGGCCGGGCTCGCCCGCACCCAGTCGGAGCACGTACGGCTGGAGCCGGAGAGCGAGGTCTCCTGGCTGGAGGCCTACGGTCCGCTGAGCTCCCCGGAGGCGGCCGACGAAGTGGAAGCCCGCCTGGAAACCGCACTCCCGCGCGCCGCAGTCGACACGGCCCACGCCGCCTGGAAGCCGCACGCCGACACCGAACCCGGCGAGATCCTCGCCGTCGGCTCCGGCTGGGGTGCGCTCGAAGTGCTGCGCGCCGACTGGAAGCTGCCCGGCACACCCTTCGGCGAGGCCACGCTCGGCGAGGCCCAGGAACCCTGGCTGCAGCTGCTGCGGACCGGTGCCCTCCCCGAGCCGCGCCGGGTACGGCCGCCCGGTGAGACCCTGGTCGCCCCGCACTGGCGTGACATGCTGGAGACCGCACCCGCGTCCCCGCTCACCGAGTACCACCTGGGGGTGGCCCAGTGGCACGCCGGAGACCGGGCGCAGGCGGTGCGCAGCTGGGAGCGGGCCCTCGAACTCGCCCCCTCTCTCTGGCCGTTGCTGCGCTGCCTCGCCGTCGCCGACCAGGAGAGCGGCAACCACGAGCGCGCCGCGGACCGGTACGCCGACGCCTTCGACGACCTGTGCCACGAGCGGCGCGACGGCGGGGAACGGTGGACGGCGGCCACGGCCGCGCTGGGCCGCGAGACGATCGAGGCCCTGCTCGCCGTACGCCGCACCGCTCAGGCACGCGGCGTCTGGGAGCGGCTGCACCCCGCCACCCGGGAGCGCGGCCGGTTCCGGCTGATCGAGGCCGGGCTGCTGCTCGCCGAGGGGCGGCGGGAGGAGGCCCTGGACGTCTTCCGTGCGGGCTTCGAGGCCGCCGATCTGCGGGAGGGAGCGGAGGCGATCGGCCGCCTGTGGTCGAGGCTCACCGACGAACCGCTCCCGGCCCACCACGACTTCCGCATGCGACCGCCGCAGGCGTAGGCCCTGTCACAGCCACAAGGCACCGTTCTGTGCAGCCGACCTGATCCGAACGACAGGCCCCAGGGACCTACACGTTGCGGTCCACGTACTCGTACACCATGCCGTCCGGATGCATCGCGATCAGGTTGCGGCCTCCCGGCGTCGGTACCGGGCCCGCGACGATGTGCGCGCCGAGCCCGGTGAGCACCCGGTGGGTCTCCTCGACGTCCTTGACGGCGATCGTCGCGGAGATCTTGCGCAGTACGTCCAGCTCGGCCGCGGGACCGCTCATCAGCAGGAAGCAGCCGACGGCGGCCACCTGGACGCCGCCGCGCTCGAAGCGCTGGGCTGCGCCGCCCGCCAGCCGTTCGTAGAAGGGGATCGCGGTCTCCAGGTCGTCGACGCAGATGCGCAGCGTGGCTCCCAGAATGTCCATGCGGAAAGCCTAGTTGGGGCGGCCGGGCGAGGAGATCACTTCCGATTGTTTCGGGAGATCGTCCTCGGCCCGGCCGCCCCGGGGCGTGGATCAGCCCATCGCCTTGCGTACGACGTCACGCGTGCGGTCGACGACGGCCGCGACCGGGCCCACCGCCACGTTCTTCAGGGCGGTGTCCGTGCCCGGGTGCGGACGCGTGGGCGCCAGCGCCTCGGCCGCCTGCACGGCGCGGGCCAGGGTCTCCAGCCTGCCGCGGTCGGCGACCCGGTTGAAATCGGCGAACTCGTACCGCTCCTCGTTGGCGGCGTGGGCGAGCACGTCCTGGCGCAGGGCCGCGAACTGGTCCAGGAACTCGGGTGAGTCCGGATCCATGTCGTCCAGCCGGGACAGGGCCGACTTGGCCTTCTCCTCCTCCTCGATCCGGTCCTTCACGACCAGCTCGCCGCCGTCGAGGTGCTTGCGGGCGAAGGGGTGGACGACCTCCTCCTCGGCGGTCTCGTGCACCGCGAGGAGCCGGACGAGGTCGTGGAAGTGCCGCGCCCGGTCCTCGCCCTTGGCGTTCGCCACCTCGTCGAACAGTTCTCGGATCCGGATGTGCTGAGCCTTGAGCAGCTCCACCACATGGGTGCGCTCGGTCATCCTGCAACTCCTGGTAGAGGGGTCTGTGAGGGTTTTGGTCGTGCGGTCGTGCGAGCGGGCCGGGTACCCGGGGGCCGTGGGCTGACGCACCGCTTTCCGGCCGTGACGGACCGCGTTATCCGTACGCCCGTACGGGTACTCGGCGGCCATGGAAGGCTTGGATCATCTGGAGCACCTGGACAGGCACCTGGTCGACGAGCTGGCGCAGGTGGCGCGCGAGACCGTGCGCGACGAACTGCGCGAACAGACTCGCAAGCAGCGGCGTAGGGCCATGCTGTACGCCGTGTCCGGGGCCGTCGCCCTGTACGCGGGCGCGGCCCTCGCGCTCACCCTCGGACTGGCCCTCGCGGTCGGCCTGCCCGGCTGGGCCGCCGCGCTGATCACTGCGGTGATTCTCGGAGTCGTCGCCTATGTCCTGCGCGGCATGGCCCGCCCCGCCGCGTCCCGGCCCACGCCGGAGCGGGCGGCGGAGCAGGCCGCCGCGAGTCAGGGCGACCCCGTCGTCGGCGGCCGGGCACCCGCCGCGCCGCCGAGCGGACTCGGGGCACCGTATCCGCCGATGCCGCCGGTCGCGCCCGGCGGTCTGGGCGGGGCCGCGGGCGCGCCCGTCGCGGGCGAACCGGGCGGCGCGGTCACTCCGGCGCCGCGCCCGGACGACACCGACCCCGAGCAGCCGCACCACCGGGCGTGATGCGCCATGCGAAGCCATTGGGGTGTGCCCGTGCCGGGAGGCCGCAAAGCCGTCGTCGTGACCGGAGCCAGTGGCGGCGTGGGGCGGGCCGCGGCCCTGGCCTTCGCCGCCCGGGGCGAACGGGTCGCCCTGCTGGCCCGCGGACGTGAGGGCCTGGCCGCTGCCGCCGACGAGGTGCAGCGCGCCGGGGGCGAGGCTCTCGTGGTCACCGTCGACATGTCCGACGCCAAGGCGGTCGACGACGCGGCCCAGCAGGTCGCCGACACGTTCGGGCACATCGACGTGTGGGTCAACAACGCCTTCGCCGGGGTGTTCGCGCCGTTCACCGAGGTCACCCCGGACGAGTTCCGCCGGGTGACCGAAGTGACCTACCTGGGCTGTGTGTTCGGCACCCGCGCCGCGCTGCACCACATGCTGCCGCGCGACCGGGGCACGATCGTGCAGGTCGGCTCCGCGCTCGCCTACCGCGGCATCCCGCTGCAGTCGGCGTACTGCGGGGCCAAGCACGCGATCCAGGGGTTCAACGAGTCGCTGCGGTGCGAACTGCTGCACAGCGGCAGCGGGGTCCGTACGACGATGGTGCAGCTGCCGGCCGTCAACACCCCGCAGTTCGACTGGGTGCTGAGCCGGATGCCGGGGCGGGCCCGACCGGTGGCGCCGGTGTTCCAGCCAGAGGTAGCGGCGCGCGCGATCGTGCACGCGGCGTCCCACGGCCGACGGCGCGAGTACTGGGTCGGAAGCTCCACGGTGGCCACCCTGATCGCCAACGCGGTGGCTCCCGGAGTGCTCGACCGCTATCTCGCCCGCACCGGATTCGACGCCCAGCAGGACGAGGGTGAGCACGGCGAACTCGGCAACCTGTGGACCCCGGCGGACGGGGCGCACGGACGGGACTTCGGGGCGCACGGGCGGTTCGACGACGAGTCCCGGGCGGACAGTCCGCAGGAGTGGATGTCCCGGAACCGGGGCCGGGTGGGGACGGCGCTCACCGTCGGCGCAGGCGTCCTGGCCGCACGGAAACTGACCCGGCTCGTCCGCCGTTGAGCCATCACGCGAGCCGGTACCCCTCCGCCGTCAGGCCGTCACCCGACCCGGTACTCCTCCACCTCGTCCGTCCGCAGAGTCAGCCCGTGGCCCAGACCGGCCAGCGGGCGCACCGTGCCCCCCATCGGATCCAGCGCACCGTCGAAGAACATGTCCTCGATGCGCACATGGTCGTGGAACCACTCCATGTGGCGGATGTTGGGCAGCGAGGCGGCCGCCGCGGCGTGGGCGTGCGGGGCGCAGTGCGTGGATACCTCCAGGCCGTGGGCCTGGGCGAGCGCGGCGGCGCGCAGGAACTCCGTGATGCCGCCGCAGCGCGTCGCGTCGATCTGGAGGCAGTCGACCGACCCGGCCTCGATCATGCGGGCGAAGTAGGGGAGGTCGTAGCCGTACTCGCCGGCCGTCACGTCGCACACCAGGGCGTCGCGGACCAGGCGCAGACCCGTCAGGTCGTCGGAGGAGACCGGCTCCTCGAACCAGCCGACGCCATGGTCGGCGAGGGCACGGCCGACGCGGACGGCCTGTTTGCGGGTGTACGCGCCGTTCGCGTCGACGTACAACTCGGCCTCGGAGCCGATCACTTGGCGTGCCGCGTGAACGCGGGCCAGATCGCGTGGGACCGCGCGGCCCCAGCTCTCCCCGATCTTGATCTTCACGCGCGGGATGTGCTGCCCGTGCACCCAGCCGTTCAGCTGCGCGGCCAGATGGGTGTCGTGGTACGTCGTGAAGCCGCCGCTGCCGTAGACCGGGACCCGCTCGCGGCACACGCCGAGCAGCCGGGCCAGCGGGAGTTCGAGGAGGCGGGCCTTGAGGTCCCACAGGGCGATGTCCACCGCCGAGATCGCGCCCGCGGCGATTCCGGGGCGGCCCGCGTTGCGGACGGAGCGGCACATCGCGTCGTGCACGGAGGGGATGTCGAGGGCGGAGCGGCCCTCGACGAGCGGGGCGAGGTGGTCGCGCAGGAAGTCGCCGACCGCCGGCGGGCCGTAGGTCCAGCCCGTGCCGGTCTCGTCGCCCGTCGTCACCTCGGCGATCACCATGGTCGTGGAGTCCCAGGCCAGCGTGCCGTCGGCCTCGGGAGCGTCGGTCGGCACCGTGTAGACGGAGACGACGGGGCGGTGGAGTTTCATCGCGGCTCCCTCACGCCTGCTGCAGCTGCGGCAGGACCTTCGTACGGTAGAAGTCGAAGAAGCCGCGCTGGTCGGGGCCGATCTGGTTGACGTAGACCCGGTCGAAGCCGGCGTCGGTGAAGGCCCGCAGGGCCGAGACGTGTTCGTCGACGTCGTCGCCGCACACCGCCTTCTCGCGCACCATCTCCTCGGTGACCAGCGGCGCCAGCTGCTCGAAATGGCTCGGCGAGGGCAGGATCTGGCCCATCTCGCCCGGCAGGAACTGGTTGAACCACCGCTTGTGCACCGTGCGTACGGCCTCTTCGCGGTCGGTGCCGTAGCAGAGCTTGGTGCCGCCGATGACCGGCTTGCCGCCGCCACCGCCCTTGCGGAACTGCTCGACCATCGAGGCGTCCGGCATCATCGTGATGTAGCCGTCGCCCACGCGTCCGGCGAGCTGTGTCGCCGCCGGGCCGAATCCGGAGATGTCGATCGGGACGGGTTCGTCGGGGACCGTGTACAGGCGGGCGTTCTCCACCGTGTAGTGGGTGCCGTGGTGGCTGACCTCCTCGCCGGTGAACAGGCGGCGCATGATCTGGATCGCCTCCTCCAGCATCTCCATGCGGACACTCGCGGGCGGCCAGACGTGCCCGAGGATGTGCTCGTTGAGGGCCTCACCGGTGCCCACCCCGAGCCGGAAGCGGCCGTTCGACATCACCGCCGAGGTCGCCGCGGCCTGGGCGACCACCGCCGGGTGGATGCGCACGGTGGGGCAGGTGACCGCCGTTTCGACGGGCAGCGACACCGCCTCCGAGAGCGCGCCGATCACCGACCAGACGAACGGGCTCTGGCCCTGTGTGCCGTTCCACGGGTGGTAGTGGTCCGAGATCCACAGCGACTGGAATCCGGCCTGCTCCGCCATCCTCGCCTGTTCGACGAGTTCCGCGGGACCGAACTCCTCGCACGAGAGGAAGTAGCCGTACTCGGGCATGGGGAGCACCTCCGGAGGACTGGGGCGTGGGGGCTGGTCCGCTCCGGGTACCCGGCGCCGGGCGTGGAAACCGGCGGACGTTTGGGGGGCCTGGCCAGGGGGACGCGGAAGGCTCCGCACGACGTCCGCGACAGCGCCGGAGGCGAACGTGAGTCGACCCCGCATCGTGATCGTCGGTGCCGGATTCGCCGGGTACCGGACGGCCCGAGCCCTGTCCCGGCTGGTACGGCACAAGGCCGAGATCACCCTGCTGAACCCGACCGACTACTTCCTGTATCTGCCCCTGCTGCCCCAGGTCGCCGCCGGGATCCTGGAACCCCGCCGGGTGTCCGTCTCCCTGTCCGGCACCCTGCCGCACGTCCGGCTGGTGCTCGGCGAGGCCGACTCCGTCGACCTGGACGGGCGGTCCGTGCACTACACCGACCCGGAGGGCGGGGGCGGCACGCTGGCGTACGACCGGCTGGTGCTCGCCGTCGGCAGCGTCAACAAGCTGCTGCCCATCCCGGGTGTGGCCGAGCACGCGCACGGTTTCCGGGGGTTGCCCGAGGCGCTGTACCTGCGCGACCACGTCACCCGGCAGGTGGAACTCGCCGCCACCGAGGACGACCCGAAGAGCCGCGCGGCGCGGTGCACCTTCGTGGTGGTCGGCGCCGGATACACCGGGACGGAGGTCGCCGCGCACGGGCAGATGTACACCGACGCGCAGGTCCGCAGGCACCCGCTGCGGCACGGCATGCGGCCGCGCTGGATGCTGCTCGACATCGCGCCGCGCGTCCTGCCCGAGATGCACGAACGGCTCGCGCAGACCGCCGACCGGGTGCTGCGGCAGCGGGGCGTCGAGGTGCGCATGGGGACCTCCGTGAAGGAGGCCACCCGGGACGGGGTGCTGCTGACCGACGGCGAGTTCGTGGACACCCGCACGCTGGTGTGGTGCGTCGGCGTACGGCCCGATCCGCTCGTCGAGTCCACCGGGCAGCCGCTGGAACGCGGCCGGCTCCTCGTCGACCCGCACCTCCAGGTGCCGGGCCGTCCCGAGGTGTTCGCGTGCGGCGACGCGGCCGCGGTGCCGGACCTGAACAACCCCGGCACGTACACGCCGATGACCGCGCAGCACGCCTGGCGGCACGGCAAGGTCGTGGCGCAGAACGTCGCCGCATCCCTCGGCGTCGGCGAGCGGCGCGCCTACCGCCACCGCGACCTGGGCTTCGTCGTCGACCTGGGCGGCACGAAGGCAGCCGCCAACCCGCTCGGCATCCCCCTGCCCGGCCCGCTGGCCGGAGCGGTCACCCGCGGCTACCACCTCGCGGCCATGCCCGGCAACCGCGTCCGCGTCGCCGCGGACTGGCTCCTGGACTCCGTACTCCCGCGCCAGGCAGTCCAGTTGGGACTCGTCCGGTCATGGTCGGTCCCCCTGGACACGGCCTCCCCGGAACTGGCCCGCGTCCCGGGCCGACCGGAGCCCCGTCAGACCGCGTCGACCGGCTCGGGCCCGGGGGCGGCCACGCCGGGCGACACCACCCCGGCCAGTGCTCCGCCATCGGAGCACATTGCCGAGCTGGCGAGGAACCAGCCGGGCGGTGAGCCCGCGAAGGGCGGGTTCGGCGGTGAGGCCGCCAGGAACCAGCCAGGCGGTGAGCCCGCCAGGAACCAACCCGGCGGTGAGCCCGCCAGGAATCGGTCCGGTGGTGGGCCGGCCAGGAATCGGTCCGGTGGTGAGCCCGCCAAGGGGCAGCCGGCCTCTGAGGCGGCCGGGAACCAACCCGGTGGCGAACCCCCGGGCCCAGTGAAGCGACATCCCGCGGAAGGAGACTCATGAATACCGACGAACTCGTCGAGTTGGCACAGCAGTTGCGTGTGGACAGTGTGCGTGCGGCCGATGCCGCGGGGTCCGGGCACCCGACGTCCTCGATGTCCGCCGCGGACCTGATGGCCGTACTGCTCGCGCACCACTTCCGCTATGACTTCGAGCGGCCCGCCCACCCCGGCAACGACCGCTTCGTGCTGTCCAAGGGGCACGCCTCGCCCCTCCTCTACGCCGCCTACAAGGCCGCCGGCGCCATCGAGGACGGCGAGCTGCTCACCTTCCGCAAACTGGGCAGCCGTCTTGAGGGGCATCCGACGCCGCGCAGGCTTCCGTGGGTCGAGACGGCCACCGGGTCGCTCGGCCAGGGGCTGCCCGTCGGCGTCGGCATCGCGCTCTCCGGTAAGCGGCTGGACCGCAACGGATACCGGGTGTGGGTGCTGTGCGGGGACAGTGAGCTGGCCGAGGGGTCGATCTGGGAGGCCGCCGAGCACGCGGCGTACGAGCATCTGGACAACCTCACCGCGATCGTCGACGTGAACCGCCTGGGACAGCGCGGACCGACCCGGCACGGGCACGACCTCGACGCCTACGCCCGCCGCTTCCAGGCCTTCGGCTGGCACACCATCGAGGTGGACGGACATGACGTGGACGCCGTCGACCGAGCGTACGGCGAGGCGGTCTCGACCAACGGACAGCCGACCGTGATCCTGGCCCGCACCCTCAAGGGCAAGGGCGTCGCCTCCGCCCAGGACCGCGAGGGACTGCACGGCAAGCCCCTCAAGGACGCCGACGAGGCGATCGCCGAACTCGGCGGCCCCCGCGACCTCCGCGTATACGTCCACGAGCCGACCGCCACCCGCATGCTGCACGCCGTGCGCGCCGGGCACTTCGAACTGCCCCGCTGGGAGAAGGGCTCCCCCGAGAAGGGGGTCGCCACCCGTGACGCCTACGGGCAGGCGCTCACCGCCCTCGGCACCGGCCGCAGCGACATCGTGGCCCTCGACGGCGAGGTCGGCGACTCCACCCGGGCCGAGTTCTTCGCCAAGGAGCACCCCGACCGGTACTTCGAGTGCTACATCGCCGAGCAGCAGATGGTCGCCGCCGCGGTGGGCCTCGCCTCCCGCGGCTGGGTGCCGTACGCCGCCACGTTCGCGGCCTTCCTGACCCGCGCGTACGACTTCGTGCGCATGGCGTCCGTCAGCGGCGCCGGCATCAACCTCGTCGGTTCGCACGCGGGCGTCGCCATCGGGCAGGACGGCCCGTCCCAGATGGGCCTGGAGGACCTGGCGATGATGCGGGCGGTGCACGGCTCGACCGTGCTGTACCCGTGCGACGCCAACCAGACCGCGCAGCTCGTCGCAGCGATGGCGGGCTGCGAGGGCATCCGGTATCTGCGCACCTCGCGCGGTGAGAGCCGAGTGATCTACGGCCCCGAGGAGGAGTTCCCCATCGGTGGCAGCAAGGTGCTGCGCTCCTCCGCGCACGACCGGCTGACCCTCGTCGCCGCGGGCGTCACCGTGGCCGAGGCGCTGGCCGCCGCCGACGCGCTGGAGCGGGACGGCATCCAGGCCCGCGTCATCGACCTCTACTCGGTCAAGCCCGTCGACCGGCGCACCCTGCGCCGCGCCGCCGAGGACACCGGCTGCCTGGTCACCGTCGAGGACCACCGCGAGGAGGGCGGCCTCGGCGACGCCGTCCTGGACGCGTTCCTCGACGGGCGGCCGGTACCGCGGCTGGTGCGCCTGGCCGTCCGTACGATGCCGGGCTCGGCCGCCCCGGACCAGCAACTGCACGCCGCGGGCATCGACGCCGAGTCGATCGCGGCGGCCGGGAAGCTGCTGGTGGAGGAGGCGGTCGTGCGGTGAGCGGCGATGTACGCACGGTGCGTGCCGGGCGCCGCACCGTGGAGGTCCACCGGGCCGACAAGGTGCTGTTCCCCGGCAACGGCGACGGCCGTGCGAAGGAGTACACCAAGGGCGATCTCGTCGACTACTACCGGTCCGCCGCCCCGCTCATGCTGCCCCATCTGCGCGGCCGCCCGCTGATGCTGGAACGCCATCCGGACGGCCTGGACGGCCCGCGCTTCATGCAGAAGAACACCCCCGACAACTATCCGGAGTGGATCAGCCGCATCGAGGTGCCCAAGGAGGGCGGCACCGTCTGCCACACCGTGTGCGACGACTTGGCCACCCTCCTCTACCTGGCCGACCAGGCCAGCCTCACCCTGCACCGCTGGCTGTCCCGGGTCGGCCACCTCCACCGGCCCGACCGGATGGTCTTCGACCTGGACCCGGCCGGTGACGACTTCGCTGCGGTGCGCGAGGCGGCCGTGCTGCTCGGGGAACTCCTCGACGAGCTGCAGCTCCCCTCGGCACTGATGACCACCGGCTCGCGCGGACTGCACGTCGTCGTGCCGCTGAACGGCCGGCACGGCTTCGACGCGGTCCGCGAGTTCGCCCGCGACGTCGCCGACACCCTGGCCGAGGCCCACCCCGACCGCCTCACCACCGCCGTACGCAAGAAGGAGCGCGGCGACCGGCTCTACCTCGACGTGGGCCGCAACGCCTACGCGCAGACCGCGGTCGCGCCCCTCGCCGTCCGCGCGCGGCCCGGCGCCCCGGTGGCCACCCCTCTCACCTGGGCCCAGCTGGACGACCCGGCGCTGACCGCCCGCCGCTGGACCGTCGCCGACGCCGTCGAGCAGGCCCGCACCGATCCCTGGGCCGGGGTCATGAGCCGTGGACGCTCCCTGGGACCGGCCCGGCGCAGGCTCGACGCGTTGCGTGGCTCCTGAAGGTTTGGCCAGCGCTATTGCGGCCACCCGGTCGCAGAGGTGGCCATGGCTGACACAAAAGACACCAGAAATTCGCAGAGTCCACGGGACTCCGACAAGGAGAACGCGGCGGACAACCGGCCGAGTCCCGTCGAGGTGCTGCGCCAGGCGCGTATGCAGCTCGCGGAGCTGACCGGCATGGCCGCCGAGAACGTCTCGTCCTTCGAGCAGACGGAGGACGGCTGGTCCCTGGAGGTCGAGGTCCTGGAGCTGGCCCGCGTGCCGGACACGATGAGCCTGATGGCGAGCTATCAGGTCGATCTGGACCCCGAGGGACAACTGACCGGCTACCGGCGCGTCCGCCGCTACGAACGCGGACGGGCCGACGCACACAGGCCCGGCGGCCGCTAGGCCGTCGTCCCGAACTCAACCCAGACAAGGAGGCGCGGTCGGCATGACCGTTGTCCCGGCACAGCAGAGCGGCGGAGGCGGCTCCAGTGGCCTTTACGACGTTCTGGAACTCGTCCTCGACAGGGGTCTCGTGATCGACGCGTTCGTGCGGGTCTCCCTGGTCGGCATCGAGATCCTCAAGATCGACGTACGTGTCGTCGTGGCCAGCGTCGACACCTATCTCCGCTTCGCCGAGGCGTGCAACCGCCTCGACCTGGAGGCAGGGCCGCGCAAGGATCCGGGCCTGCCCGACCTCGTCGGCGAGATCACCGAGTCCGGCGCCCGCGGCAAGTCCAAGGGCGCGCTCTCCGGAGCGGCGGAGACCATCTCCGACGCTTTCCAGCAAGCACGTGGTGAGGGCCGTGAGCGGGACACCGAGTCCCGGCCGCGCGCCCGCAAGACCACGTCCTCGCGCAGGAAGGAGGAGCAGGAGTGAGCACGTACGTGTATGGCATCACAGCGAGTTCGCATGCCGCGCTCCCCGAGGGCCTGAGCGGAGTCGGCGACCCGCCCCGCCCGGTTCGTGTCCTCCAGGAGGGCGACCTGGCGGCCGTCGTGAGCGACGCCCCCGAGGGGCTGCGGCCCAAGCGCAAGGACCTGCTCGCCCACCAGAGCGTGCTCGCCGAGGCGGGCGCGGAGGGCGTCGTACTGCCCATGCGGTTCGGCAGCGTGGCCGCGGACGACGACACGGTCACCGGCGTGCTCGCCGAACGCGCCGACCACTACAAGGAGCGGCTGCGCGCCCTGGACGGCAAGGTCGAGTACAACGTCAAGGCCACGCACCAGGAAGACGCCGTCCTGCACCGCGTGATGTCCGAGAACGCCGAGATCCGCGCCATGACCGAGGCCAACCGGAAGGCGGGCGGCGGCAGCTACGAACAGAAGCTGCAGCTCGGCGAGATGGTCGTGGCCGCCGTCAAGGACCGGGAGGCCGAGGACGCGGCCGCGGTGCAGAGCGCCCTGGAACCGGTCGCGGCCGCCGTGAGCGCGGGCCCCGAGTCCACCGGCTGGCTGGTGAACCTGTCCTTCCTGGTCGAGCGCGCATTGGCCGAGTCGTTCCTGGCCGAGGTGGAGCAGGTCCGCAAGGGCCATCCGCACATCGAGCTGCGCGTCAACGGCCCGCTGCCGCCGTACAGCTTCGTCGAGCCCGGTCCCGCGGAGCACGCGGGCAGCATCGCCGGCCCGGCCAGTACTCAGGGGTGAGGTCGTGGGACTGATCAAGGAGCTGGTCCTGTTGCCCTTCGCCCCGGTGCGCGGCAGCGCATGGGTGATCGAACAGGTCCTGCACGAGGCGGAACGGATCTACTACGACCCGGCCACCGTCAGGGCGGAACTCGGCCGGCTCGAGGAGCAGCTGGAGGCGGGCGAGATCGACGAGGAGGAGTTCGACCGACGGGAGGACGAGCTTCTGGACCGGCTGGACATCGGTCTGCGCGGTGGCGCGGCCCCAGGTGACGGGACGGCACGATGAACCGAGTGGGACTCGGCCTCGCGATAGGGGCCGGATACGTCCTCGGACGTACGAAGAAGATGAAACTGGCGTTCGCCGTCGGCACCCTGGTGGCGGGCAAGCGGATGCATCTGAGCCCGCGGGCGCTCGCGGACCTGGCGTCCCAGCAGCTGCAGAACAATCCGCAGTTCAAGGAGATCGGGGACCAGCTGCGCGAGGACCTGCGCGGCGTGGGCAAGGCGGCCTCGGGCGCGATGGTGGAGCGGCAGATCGACGCCCTCGCCGACCGCCTCCACGGACGTACCGCGCAGGTCCGCGACCAGCTCTCGGGCGCGACGGGCCGGGCGAAGGACCTCCTTGAGGACGAGGACGAGGACGAGAACGAGGAATCGGAGGAGGCCGAGGGGGAGGGTTCGCGGGACGACTACGCGGACGACTACGAGGACGAGGACGAGGAGCCGGCCGGCGAGGAGTCCGAGGAGGGGGAGCCGGCGGACGAGGAGGTCGACGAGGCGGAGAGTGAGGAGGAGCCTCCGGTCGACGAGGCCGAGCGGGGTCCGGCGCCCAAGCCTGCCAAGAAGGCCGCGAAGAAGTCCGCCAAGAAGGCCCCGGCCAAGAAGGCGGCCGCGAAGAGGTCACCGGCGAAGAAGGCGCCGGCCAAGAAGGCCGCGTCCCAACAGACGACGGCGAAGAAGTCCGCCACCAAGAGGACGGCCGCCCGCAAGACGGCCACCGCCAGGGGCGGGTCCCGCGCAGCCCGGGCCCGTCTGCCGAAGGGAGGCGGTGAGTGATGACCGAGACACTGGGATCCGCGACCTCCGCCGCGCGCGGCGCCAAAGAGGCGACCGGCCCACTGACCGACCTGGCCCACAGCGAGGCCGCCGACCGGCTCAAGGCCGAACTGCAGGAATACCTGGCCGCCCAGGCCACCCGCCTGCTGGCCGGGGCCGGCCGCAAACTCGGCGAGACCACCCTGAAGCTGAACGACATCGCCGAGGGGAACAGCCCGGGCTTCGCCAAGCTCGCCCTCGACGGCGGTCGCAAGCTCGCCGAGGGCAAGGGCCCCCTGCGCGCCGCGCTGGAGACCGGCGCCACCCGGGCCAAGGACAATGTCGTCGAGGCCTTCAAGAACCTCGGCGGAGGCAAGGGCAAGCGCAAGCGCGGGGCGGGCAACAAGCCGACGGTCATCATCGAGTCCGTCGACGTCGGCGTCCCCAAGCGCACCGCCTACGACCAGTGGACCCAGTACCAGGACTTCAGCACCTTCGCTAAGGGCGTCAAGAGCGCGAACCGCGCCGACGACACCGAGTCCGACTGGCAGCTCAAGGTCTTCTGGTCCAACCGCAGCTGGAAGGCGAAGACCACCGAGCAGGTTCCGGACGAGAAGATCTCCTGGACGTCCGAGGGCGGCAAGGGCACCACCAAGGGCGTCGTCTCCTTCCACCGGCTCGACGACAGCCTCACCCGCGTCCTGCTGGTCATCGAGTACTACCCCAAGGGCCTGTTCGAGAAGACCGGCAACCTCTGGCGCGCCCAGGGCCGCAGAGCCCGGCTCGACCTCAAGAACTTCGTCCGCTTCATCACTCTCAAGGGCGAGGCGGAGGACGGCTGGCGCGGCGAGATCAGCGACGGCGAGGTCGTCCGCAGCCATGAGGACGCGGTCGCCGAGGAGGAGAACGGGGAGTACGACGAGGAGGAGGAACCCAGCGGAGAGGAAGAGGAGTTCGAGGACGAGGACGAGGACGACGAGGAGGGTCAGGAAGAAGGAGAAGAAGAGCCCGAGGGCGAGTACGAAGAGGAAGACGAGGACGAGTACGAGGATGAGCAGGAACCCGAGTACGAGCCCGCCCACGGCGGGAGCCGTCGATGACCATGGCCGGCCGGCTGCCCGAGCCGTACGGATCCAGCGGCGGCAGCGCCAACCTCGCCGACATCCTCGAGCGCGTGCTGGACAAGGGCATCGTCATCGCCGGTGACATCCGGGTCAACCTGCTCGACATCGAACTCCTCACCATCAAGCTGCGGCTCATCGTCGCCTCGGTCGACAAGGCCAAGGAGATGGGCATCGACTGGTGGGAGACCGATCCGGCCTTGTCCTCCGGCGCCCGCCGCGACGAACTCGCCCAGGAGAACGCCGAGTTGCGGGAGCGGCTGGCCCGGCTTGAGCAGCTGGAGTCCGGCCGCGCCCAGAAGGAGGGCTCATGACCGGACTTCGCTACGTCTACGCCGTCTGCCACCCCTTCGGCGCCGCACTGCAGTCCCAGTTGAAGGGTGTGGCGGGTGATCCGCCCAGAATGCTGACCCACCACGGCCTCGTCGCCGTGGTCAGCCATGTGCCGGAGCGGGACTTCGCCGAAGCCCCGCTCCACGCCCATCTGGAGGACCTGGACTGGCTCACCGAGACCGCACGCCTCCACCAGGGCGTGATCGACGCGCTCACCGTCGTGACCACGCCCCTGCCGCTGCGACTCGGCACGGTCTTCCGGGACGACAGCGGCGTACGGGTCATGATGGAGGCGCGCGAGGACGGTTTCCGGCGCACCCTCGACCGGCTGGACGGGCGGGTGGAATGGGGCGTCAAGGTGTACGCCGACGCCGAGCCGGCCGAAACGGCCCGGCTGGTCGAGAAGGCCGCGTCGGGCCGGGACTATCTACAGCAGCGGCGGATGCGTGCGAGGGCGCACGAGGACCTGTGGGAGAAGGCTGAGACGTTCGCGACCCGGCTGCACACGACGCTGTCCTCGTACGCCGAGGATTCCCGGCTGCACGCCCCGCAGAATTCCGCGCTTTCCGCAGCGCCGGGACGGAATGTGCTCAACGCCGCCTATCTGGTGCCGCGCGACGACTCCGAGGAATTCGTGGAACTGGTGGACCGGGCGAAGGACGACATACCGGGAATGCGTGTCGAACTCACCGGCCCCTGGGCCGCGTATTCCTTTGTGGAGGAGGCACCGTGACCGTCGTCGAACGCCGTGAGGTCGCCCTCGTGGACCTGCTGGACCGGCTGCTGGCCGGCGGCGTCGTCGTCACGGGCGACATCACGCTGCGCATCGCGGACGTCGACCTCGTCCGCATCGACCTGAACGCGCTGATCAGCTCTGTCAACGAACAGGTGCCCGCGCCCTGGGGGGAACTCACGTGACCGCACACCGCAACCGGCTGGACCTGGAACCCGACACCGTCGAGCGTGACCTCGTCAAACTCGTGCTGACCGTGGTCGAGCTGCTGCGCCAGCTCATGGAGCGCCAGGCGCTGCGCCGCTTCGACACAGGGGATCTCAGCGAGGAGCAGGAGGAGCGGATCGGGCTCACGCTCATGCTGCTCGACGACCGCATGACCGAACTGCGCGAGCGCTACGGACTGCGGCCCGAGGACCTGAATCTGGACCTCGGGCCGCTCGGGCCGTTGCTTCCCCGGGACTGACTACCACCGTTGCTTCCCCGGGACTGACTACCAGCGGTACCAGCGCCCCCTGCCTCCGGCCGCTGTTGTGCCGCGCACCAGGAATCCCAGCAGCCACAGCACGATAACCGCCAGTGCAACCCACCACAGTATCTTCAGTGCGAATCCAGCGCCGAAAAGAATCAGCGCCAGGAGCAGTACGAGCAGAACAGCAACCATAATTCGAACCTCCTATTGACCGGGTATCCCGGAAATGGAGATTCAGGCGCCCTTTCGGCACAGAATCTCTCCGTGCAGCACACTGAACCAGCCGTCGTCCTGCGTGCCCCACTCCCGCCAGGCGTCCGACACGGCCCGCAGCTGCCCGGTCGTGGCGTGTCCGCCCTCCGTGGCCCGCTCCGCGTAGGCCGACGCGAGCGTACGGTCCGCCCACAGCCCGCTCCACCAGGCCCGCTCCTGCGGCGTGGCGAAGGTCCAGGTGCCGGAGGTGGCGGTGATGTCGCTCAGGCCCGCCCGCAGCGCCCAGGACTTCAGCCGCCGCCCGGCGTCCGGCTCGCCGCCGTTGGCGCGGGCCACCCGCCGGTACAGGTCCAGCCAGTCGTCCATCCCCTGGGACGCGGGATACCAGGTCATGGCCGCGTAGTCCGAGTCGCGGACGGCGATGAACCCGCCCGGCTTCGTCACCCGCGCCATCTCGCGAAGCGCCCGCACGGGGTCGCCGACGTGCTGCAGCACCTGGTGTGCGTGGACCACGCAGAAGGTGTCGTCGGGGTAGTCCAGGGCGTGCACGTCCGCGACCGCGAAGTCGACGTTGGCCAGGCCCCGTTCGGCGGCCGTGGCCCGGGCCTGGTCCAGGATCCCCGGCGCGTGGTCGACGCCGGTGACGTGCCCGTCGGGGACCAGCTCCGCCAGGTCGGCGGTGATCGTGCCCGGGCCGCAGCCGATGTCCAGGATCTTCATGTGGGGCTTCAGCGAACCGAGCAGATAGGCCGCGGAGTTGGCGGCGGTCCGCCAGGTGTGGGAGCGCAGCACCGACTCGTGGTGCCCGTGCGTGTAGACGGCGGTCTCCTGCGGCTTCGACATGGCTGAACTCCCCTGTTCGACGTCTTGTCGGTACGCATCACCGTACGCTCGCATGTCGAATGATGAGACCAGCGTTTTGCAATATGGACTGACGGGACGTCAGTTATTGGTGAGGGGGCGGTACACCGTGAGCGCCTCGGGGAGTTTCTCCAGTGTCACCTCGCCCTCCGCCTCGGTGACTTCGCCGTCATGGGCGAGAAGCGTGCCGGGGGCGACGTCCTCCAGGTGCAGGCGGCCCACCTGGACCGCCGCGTGGGCGGGAGAGCGGGTCAGCGGGCCCGCCAGCGCGGCCGCGAGCAGCCGCAGCGCGGGGCGGCGGCCGCCGTGCACCACCCGTACGTCGAGCTGCCCGTCCGCGAGGTCGAGCCGGCGGCCGGGCGCCAGGCCCATCCGGTGGTAGGTGCCGTTGCCGACGAACAGCAGCCACAGCGGGCGTGCCTGGCCGCGGACCTCGGCCTCCAGGGGATGCCGGCCGGTGCGCAGGACGCGCAGGGCCGCGAGCACCCCGGCCGGCCAGCCGCCGATCCGGCCCGACCAGCGGTCCCGCTCCCGCACCAGCTCCGGATAGACGCCCAGGCTGCAGGTGTTGAGGAAGACGCCCTGCTGCGTGCCGCAGTCGAACCGGCCGACGTCCACACGCACCGCCTCGCCCTGCTGGACCGCCCGGCTCAGATCGCGGACGTCCTCCACCCCCAGGTCGTAGGCGAAGTGGTTCAGGGTGCCGCCGGGCAGCACCGCGAGCGGCAGGTCGTGGCGCAGGGCGACCTCGGCGGCCGCGTTGACCGTGCCGTCGCCGCCGCACACGCCGAGCACCCGTGCATGGGCTGCCGCCTTCTCCAACTCGGCTCGCACATCGGCCGGTTCGCACTCGACGACCTCGGCCTTCGGCAGGCTGTCGTGCAGGGCGCGCACGCGATCGGCGGTGCCCGAGGCGACGTTGGCCACCAGGAACAGTCCCTCGCCGTCGGGCAGTGCCGGGACCTCGGCGCGGGGCCGGGCCGGCGGCAGAGCCCCCGCACGGGTCGGAACCAGGCCCCGTACGGCGAACGCGGCGCCCGCGCCCAGAGCCGCGCCCGCCAGCACGTCGCTCGGGAAGTGCACCCCCGTGTACACGCGGGAGAGCGCCACGGACCAGGCGACGGGAGCGACCACCGCACCCCAGGCCGGTGACTCCAGCGCGACGCCGGCCGCGAACGCGGCTGCCGACGCGGCGTGCCCGGACGGGAACGAGGTCGTGATCGGCTGCCGCTTCAGCTGCCGCACCAGCGGCACGGGATCCAGCACCGGCCGGGGGCGGCGCACCGAGCGCTTGCCGAGCGTGTTGATCGTCAGGGAGGCCAGGCTGAGCGAGGCGAGACCGCGCGCGGCGGCGCGGCGGGCCCGCGGGGTACGGCTCGCTGCCATGGCGGCCGCCGCCGCGAACCACAGCACACCGTGGTTCGCGCTCCGGCTCAGCCGGGGCAGCACCCGCTCGGCGGCCGGCCAGTTCCGCTCGGCGGCGAACTCGAAGAGACGGCAGTCGAGCGCGAGCAGCCGGTTGCGCAGCGGGTGCGGGCCGGGCTTCGGGACGGTGAGGTCGACATCGGGGCTCATGCGGTCACGGGTACCCTGAAGTGCCCGTTTCTTGTCCCGCGGGCGCTGATCGACACCCGGAGGGCCCCTGTATGCGTCTGCTCCTCATACGCCACGGTCAGACCCCCTCGAACGTCGATTTCCTGCTCGACACCGCCGTCCCGGGCCCTGGGTTGACCGCACTCGGCGAGCAGCAGGCCGCCGCCCTCCCCGCGGCGCTCGCCGACGAGGACATCGAGGCCCTGTACGCCTCCACCCTGGTGCGTACGCAGCTCACCGCCGCCCCGCTGGCCGCCGCCCGCGGCCTGGAGGTCCTGGTCCGGGACGGCATCCGCGAGCTCACCGCGGGCGACCTGGAGATGCTGCCCGGCGACACCGAGCAGGGCGCGCTCTACATGAAGACCGTCTTCGCGTGGGCGGCCGGGGACACCGAGCTGCGGATGCCGGGCGGCGAGAGCGGCGCCGAGGCGCTGGCCCGCTACGACGACGTCGTCGCGGAGGCCGCGGACAGCGGCGCCGGGACAGTCGCCATGGTCAGTCACGGCGCGGCGATCCGCATGTGGACCGCGGCCCGCGCCGACAACGTCGACGTCCCCTTCGCCGCCGCGCGCCCCCTGGACAACACCGGCGTGGTGATCCTGGAGGGCTCGCCCGCCGACGGCTGGAAGGCCCTGTCGTGGGCGGGCGCCGTGGTGGCCCCGGCGGGCGAGGGCGGACCCGCGGGGCGCCCGCTCGACGAAACCCCATAAGCGTTTGCCGGACCCCGGGCGTGGCCCGCAGAATGCCTCCTCATGGGACATCTGGAAGCCGCGCACCTCGAGTACCACCTCCCCGACGGGAGGGCCCTGCTCGGCGATGTGTCGTTCCGGGTGGGCGAAGGCGCCGTAGTGGCGCTCGTCGGCCCCAACGGCGCCGGCAAGACGACCCTGCTGCGGCTGATCTCCGGCGAGCTGAAACCGCACGGCGGCACCGTCACCGTCGGTGGCGGCCTCGGCGTGATGCGGCAGTTCGTGGGGTCCGTACGGGACGAGACGACCGTACGGGACCTGCTGGTGTCCGTGGCGCCGCCCCGTATCCGCGAGGCCGCGCAGGCCGTCGACAAGGCCGAGCACGGCATCATGACGGTCGACGACGAGGCGGCCCAGCTGCAGTACGCGCAGGCCCTCGCGGACTGGGCCGAGGCGCGCGGGTACGAGGCGGAGACGCTGTGGGACATGTGCACCACGGCGGCGCTCGGGGTGCCCTACGAGAAGGCGCAGTTCCGGCAGGTGCGCACGCTGTCCGGCGGTGAGCAGAAGCGGCTCGTGCTGGAGGCGCTGCTGCGCGGCACCGACGAGGTGCTGCTGCTCGACGAGCCCGACAACTACCTCGACGTGCCCGGCAAGCGCTGGCTGGAGGAGCGGCTGAAGGAGACCCGCAAGACGGTCCTGTTCGTCTCCCACGACCGCGAACTCCTCGCCCGCGCCGCGGAGAAGATCGTCTCGGTGGAGCCCTCGCCCGCCGGGGCCGACGCCTGGGTGCACGGCGGCGGCTTCGCCACCTACCACGACGCCCGGCGCGAACGCTTCGCCCGCTTCGAGGAGCTGCGCCGCCGCTGGGACGAGAAGCACGCCCAGCTGAAGAAGCTGGTCCTGAACCTCCGTCAGGCGGCCTCCATCAGCCATGAACTGGCGTCCCGCTATCAGGCCGCGCAGACCCGGCTGCGCAAGTTCGAGGAGGCGGGCCCGCCGCCCGAGCCGCCGCGCGAGCAGGACATCAGGATGCGGATCAAGGGCGGCCGTACCGGAGTAAGAGCCGTCACCTGCAAGGGACTTGAGCTGACCGGCCTGATGAAACCCTTCGACCTGGAGGTCTTCTACGGCGAGCGGGTCGCCGTCCTCGGCTCCAACGGTTCCGGCAAGTCGCACTTCCTGCGGCTGCTGGCCGGCGACGAGGTGGCGCACACGGGGGAGTGGAGGCTCGGGGCGCGGGTCGTGCCGGGGCACTTCGCGCAGACGCACGCCCACCCCGAGCTGCAGGGCCGCAGGCTGCTGGACATCCTGTGGCAGGAACACTCCCAGGACCGGGGCGCCGCCATGTCCCGCCTGCGGCGCTACGAGCTCACGAACCAGGCGGAGCAGACCTTCGACCGGCTGTCCGGCGGGCAGCAGGCCCGGTTCCAGATCCTGCTCCTCGAGCTGGAGGGCGTCACGGCTCTGCTGCTGGACGAGCCGACCGACAACCTCGACCTGGAGTCCGCGGAAGCGCTTCAGGAGGGGCTGGAGGCCTTCGACGGCACGGTTCTTGCGGTCACTCATGACCGCTGGTTCGCTCGGTCCTTCGACCGGTATCTGGTGTTCGGCAGTGACGGGCGTGTGCGGGAGAGTGTCGAGCCGGTGTGGGACGAGCGGCGTGTGGAGCGGGTGCGGTAGCCCGGCGGCCGGGGGCCAGGGGGCTGCTGCCCCCACGGCCCCCGCTTCGGCCCTCAAGGGGCCTCGTCCTCACACGCCGGACGGGCTGATTTCGTCACGTCCAGCGCAGCAGTGCACCCAGGCCTCCTGCCGGGATCTGGCCGCCGGACGCCTCTGCCGCCGGGGTCAGCGAAAGGGCCGGGGCGCCTGTCGTCACCGCTGAGCGGATCAGGGCGTCGTCCGCGCGGGCCGGCCAGGAGCGCTGTTCGCCGAGGATCTTCAGGTCCGTGCGGCGGACCGCCAGCTGGTCGGGGTGCTCGCCGATCCACACCTCCCGGTGGGTGTCGGGGCCGTCGGGGCGGATCAGCAGCTCGTCGATGCGGTGCTCGCGGGCGGCCTCGACCAGGGCGGGAACGCCCTCCACGGCCCCCGAGCGCCCTTCGGTGTCCGGTCGGCGAGCCGCCAGGAACCGCTCCAGCTCCCGCTCGGCCCGCTGCCGTACGTGCTCCGTGCGGGCCTGCTCGACGTCCTCGTCGAGCAGCCTGCTGCCGCTGCCGTGCGGGGCCTCGACGGCCATGTCCTGCAGCCGCCGGGGCAGCCGGTCGTGCACGGCCCGCTTCTCCCGCTCCTCACCCACCAGAACCAGCAGGTCGGCGCGGGTCTCCTCCTGGCAGACGACGAGCGCGTCGGCGATCTCGGCCGCGTTGTGCTCCCAGGTGTTCTCCACCTTGAGCTGGAAGTGCCGCACCGACCAGTTCGCCGTGGTCGTGCGGTGTCCGGGCCACTGCCGCCCGGTGACCGTGCCCGCCTCACGCCGGCCCAGCGAGGTGCGCAGCTCGAAGTCCGCGCCCTTGCGGTCGACGTACGCCACCACGCAGACCGGGTCCTCGCCGGCCAGCTCCAGCAGGGGCGCGGTGTGCGGCAGCGGCGCCCAGTGGGCGCTGTCTCACTGCGGGGGCCGGGCCAGGTGGGGGTACCTCCCATGCCGTTCAGGCAGTGGGGGAGGGTCCAGCACGATCTCGCCGGCGTGGGCGAAAAGGGCACGCCCGTTCGGCTCGGAGGAGTGCTGCAGTTCGTCCAGGGCATCGAGGACGGCCTGGCACGTCGCCTGGTCCGCCCCCTGCCGTTCGAGGTCGCGGGCGAGCGCCACCGCCGTCAGGTGGCGCTCGTGGGGCGTGTCCTCCGTATGCCGGGAGGTGTCGACGTACACGGAGGCCCAGGGGCCCTGATGTTCGTAGAGTGGATGCAGAAAGGCGAGATCCATGGTTCTCTCCCGGATGCCGCTTGGGACTGGCGTTCACCGGGCGGGTACCCGGACCGCATGGACGAACACGACGAGCGGGGTGCCACCATGACCGGAGTCGACCCCAGCCGGCTGGACGACCAGCAGCTCATGAAGGAGCTGGAGACGATCCACCGCACGCGCCACGACACGCTGCTGTACGGCTCGACCGACGCGCTGCGGGCCCACAACGATCGCATGGCCCAGCTGGAGGGCGAGTTCCTGCGCCGCAACCCGCGGCGCATGGTCGCCGCGGGCCGCACCCGAGAAGGGGCACGGGACCGCACGTGCGGGGAGTCGGCGACTCCCCGCACGTGACCCACGGCGCCTGCTCAGTGGCGTACCGGCGGCCGATCCCAATGCCGGTGCGCCGCCATCGCATCGACGAACGCCCGTACGAACTCGGTGTCCGCGGTGCCCGGTGACGTGTCCGTCACCACGCCCCGGTCGGACACCGTGTGCCCGGACCCGGTGGACAGCCGCAGGCCGTCGGGTTCCAGGGCCGACAGGACGCCCACGCCCGAGCCGAGCGCGCCCACCGGCTTGCCGTGCCGGTAGGCGTCCCGCACGAAGCGCAGCGCGTCCGGGTCCGTGGCCGCGGGCGGCGTTCCGTCCGGCCCGCCGGGCAGCAGGACCGCGTCGTACAGCACGGAGGCGACGGTCGGCAGGGCGCGGTCGACGGTGTACGAGGCACCGTCGGTACCGGTGACCGTGCCGTCCGTCGGCGCCAGCGCCTCGACGATCGCGCCCTCGGCCGCCAGCGCCTCCCGTACGGAGGCCACCTGCTCGGCGTCCACGCCGTCGGTGACGAGGACCGCGATCTGCCGGGTGCGGATCGAGCCGTCGCCGCGCAGTGACTCGATGCTGAGTGCGGGCGAGGCGAGCTTGTACGTCCCCGGCTCGGCGCCGTCCGGCTCCGGCACCCCGATGCCGCGCGCCACCTCGCTCGCCAACCCCCCGTCCACCTTGGCCAGTTGCTCGACCGTGCGGGCGCGGACCGTCATCGCGTCGACCTTGCCGAGCTCGAACCGGAAGGCCGCCACGATGTGCTGCTTCTCCCAGTCCGCCATGCTGTGGAAGAACATCGCGGGCTGGCTGTAGTGGTCCTTGAAGCTCTCGCTGCGCTTGCGGATCTTGGCGCCGTCGACGCGTTCCGCATAGTGCGTGTAGGCGTTCGCGTCCACCCCGGCGTGGGCCGGGCAGCCGCCGCCGAGGGAGTTCGGGAAGTAGTTCGTGCCCCGGTGGATCGCGCTCTGGTGGTAGCCGTCGCGCTGGTTGGTGCGCACGGGTGCCACCGGCCGGTTGACCGGGATCTGCGCGAAGTTGGGGCCGCCGAGCCGGATCAACTGGGTGTCCAGATAGGAGAAGTTGCGCGCCTGGAGCAGCGGGTCGTTGGTGAAGTCGATGCCGGGGACCACGTTGCCGGTGTGGAAGGCGACCTGCTCCGTCTCCGCGAAGAAGTTCTCCGGGTTGCGGTTGAGGACCATCCGGCCGATCGGACGGACCGGCACCTGCTCCTCCGGGATGATCTTCGTCGCGTCCAGCAGGTCGAAGTCGAAGGCGAACTCGTCCTCCTCCGGCACGAGTTGGACGCCCAGCTCCCACTCCGGGTACTCGCCCGCCTCGATCGCGTCCCACAGGTCACGCCGGTTGAAGTCCGGGTCGCGTCCCTGGCACTCTTGTGCCTCGTCCCACACCAGCGAGTGCACGCCCAGCTTCGGCTTCCAGTGGAACTTCACGAAGGTGCCGCGCCCGTCGGCGTTCACGAACCGGAAGGTGTGCACGCCGAAGCCCTGCATCATGCGGTAGCTGCGCGGGATCGCCCGGTCCGACATCAGCCACATGATCGCGTGCAGCGTCTCCGGCTGCAGCGACACGAAGTCCCACAGGGTGTCGTGCGCGGAGGCGCCCGTCGGGATGTCGTTGTGCGGCTCCGGCTTCACCGCGTGCACGAAGTCGGGGAACTTGATGCCGTCCTGGATGAAGAAGACCGGGAAGTTGTTCCCGACCAGGTCGTAATTGCCCTCCGACGTGTAGAACTTGGTAGCGAAGCCTCGTACGTCCCGCACGGTGTCCGCCGAGCCGCGCGGCCCCTGCACCGTCGAGAACCGGACGAAGACCGGCGTCTGCACGGCGGGGTCCTGCAGGAAGGCGGCGCGCGTGAACTCCGCGCAGGACTCGTACGGTTCGAAGTAGCCGTACGCGCCCGCGCCCCGCGCGTGCACCACCCGCTCCGGGATCCGTTCGTGGTCGAAGTGGGTCAGCTTCTCGCGGAAGTGGAAGTCCTCCATCAGGGTCGGACCGCGCTCGCCTGCGGCCAGCGAGTCGTCGGTGTGGTCGACCTCGACGCCCTGGTCGGTGGTGAGCGGCCCGCCCGCCGGGTCGTCGGCGTGGAAGGACTCGCGCTGCTGCTGCTTCCGGTCGGCGGGGGAGCCCATCAGCCGGCCCCCTCTGCGAACACATGCAGGAAGGCGTCGCAGAACGCCTTCAGGTCGTCCGGCTTGCGGCTGGTGACCAGCTTGCCGGCGCCGTTGTCGTCGATCTTCACCTGCTCGTCGACCCAGGTGCCGCCCGCGTTGCGGATGTCGGTCTGCAGGCTCGGCCAGGAGGTCAGCTCACGGCCCCGTACGACGTCCGCCTCGACCAGCGTCCACGGGGCGTGGCAGATCGCGGCGACGGGCCGGCCCCGGTCGAAGAAGTCCCGTACGAACGCGACCGCCTTCTCGTCCATGCGGAGGAAGTCGGGGTTGGCCACGCCGCCCGGCAGGACCAGCCCGCCGAAGGAGCCGGCCGACGTCTCGCCCACGACCTCGTCCACCGGGAAGGTGTCCGCCTTGTCGAGGTGATCGAACGCCTGGATCTCACCGGACTTCGTCGACACCAGCACGGGCTCGTGGCCGGCGTCCTTCGCCGCCTGCCACGGTTCGGTGAGCTCGATCTGCTCCACGCCCTCGGGTGCGGTCAGGAATGCGATACGCATGAGGGTTCAACTCCTTTCACAGCACGCCAGTCGGCCTCGTCGGTCGTGGCGCGCTTCTTGTCGCGGCGGCCCGCGCGCACACAGCGCACGAGTTCCTCGCCGTGCGGCAGCACCACACAGGCGGCGATCGCGGCGGCGATGTCCGCGAGACAGCCGAGGGACAGCGGGCGGCGGCGCGGCCCCGGACGCCAGGCGTCGCCGCCGCTTCGGCCGCCGCGGAGCAGGCTCTTGACCTGGTCCGCGTGCAGACACATCAGCGCGGACAGCGCGCCGTAGGGCAGCGCCTCCAGGAAGCTGTGGATGTGCTGCTCCAGTGGCGTGATCTCACGGTCGCTCTCCACCGCCGTACGGACATCCCACAGCGGGGCCGCCTCGTGCACCGCCGCGCCCCCCAACTGCACCGTCAGGAGCAGCGGGTTGACCTCGTGGCGCAAGATCAGCGCGATGGGGATGCCCACCTCGGTCATCATCGACGTGGGGGCACCTCCCGCGCCCTCAAGGCAGTGGGGGAGGATCAGCGACTCCTTGCTGCCCGCCGTGTCCTCGATGCGGCTGCGCCGGTGCATCACCCGGTCGGCGAGACCGGGCACGATCCAGCCGGGCAGCAGCCCGTACAGCAGATGCCGGGTGGTCACATCACCGACGTCGACCTTGACGCCGGTCGCACTGGTCTCGGCGGCCTGGTCCCCGCTCATACGGTGCCCCGGCCGTCCGGCACGGCACGGCTGATCTCGGCGAGCGCCGAGTCCGGGTCCTGCACCGTGGCCAGATCACCGAGGCTCACCATCCCGACCGGGAGCCCGTCCTCCACGACCGGCAGCCGGCGGACGGCGTGCGCGCGCATCAGCGCCACGGCGGCCGGGACGGGATCGTCCGGGCCGACCAGCACCGGATCCGCCGTGCACACGGACTGCGCGCTCACCGTCAGCGGATCGGCGCCGTCCGCCACCGCCCGCACGGTGATGTCACGATCGGTGAGCACCCCCACGACCTGCTGCCCGTCGGCCACCAGCACGTCACCGATGCCCTGCGACCGCATGAGCTGCGCCGCCTCGACGAGTGACGCGTCCGGGCGGACGGCGACCACGCCCGGCGTCATGACCTCCCTGACGAAATCAGCGATCACTGCCATCACTGTGGGTCCTTCCTCCGTTCCCGGCTCCCGGCCGTCGGCGGCGTGACGCCGCCCGCAGTACCCCTGCGCCGGGGGCCCATGCGTCCCGGCGGACCCCGTACCTCGGCAAGGCGCAGGATCCGGCCGTGCCGGTCTACGTCCGTCGCTCCCGCCCAGTCCCGGCGAGGGCCTCCGCCAGCTCCTGGACGGTGGCATAGCGCGCCGCGCGGGGCAGCCGCTCCACCGGGTCGATCAGGGCGTCGGGCGCATACGCCCGGCGCAGCGCGTGGGCGAGTTCGCGAGGGCCGGCGGGGAACACGTGGCGGTTCAGGTGCCGGGCCAGTTCCGTCCGGACCGCCGCCAGGGACGCGCGGGAGCGTCCCGGTGCGATCGGACCGCCCGCGACCTCCGGGTCGTCGTCGGCGGTGGGCTCCGGGTCGTGCCATTCCTCGGTCCGCGTGGGGTGCCCGGACCGGAGCAGACCCTGAAGTTCGTGCTTCATCTCTTCGTCACGGTGGACGCTCAGCCGGTCACTGCCTCGCTGCATGATTCCCTCCAGATCTTCGGGGGACCACCGCGTACCCGCGGACCGGAGGCCGACACAGGGTTTGCGCCCCGAAAGCCGGGAACCCGTCACCAGCCCTCCACGCACATCCTCGGGGAGGAAACGGCCATGGCACTGCTTGCCGTGATCATCCCGCTTCTCATGCTCGGCATGGTGCTCGCACTCGGCCGTTACGAGGAGCTTCTGCTACCCGTCAAGAAGGCCGACCCGGGCGATGACGCCCCGGTCGGCCCACTCGGCGCGACAGTGCCACTCCCGGTCCTACAGGGCCCGCGGCGCCCGGTCCGCATGGTTGCTTCAGGAACGAACGCGTTCAGGCCCGCGCGCCGGAACCGCCGCCGCCACCCGTCCCCGCACCCTCCGCGCTGACCCTCGGCCCGGCCGCCTCCAGCAGGGCCTCCAGCTGCCGCAGCGGCTCGGCGCCGGCGATCCGCAGGACGACGGTGTCCGCACCGGCTGCCGCGAGTTCGCCGATCCGCTGGGCGGCCTGGGAGGCGGGTCCGGCGACGGTGAACACCTCGTCCCGCGGGCGGCCGAGCCAGGCGGCGTGACCTTCGATGTGCGGGTGCAGGGCGCGGGCCACCTCGTCGGCGTCGTCACCGACGGAGGCGAAGGCGAGCACCGTCAGGGTGTGCCCGGGCGAGGCGCCGCCCTTGGCCGTCAGCGCACGGGCGTTCTCCAGATCGCCGGGGCCGTGGCCCTCGGTGATCACGGTGCCGTCCGCGACCCGGCCGGACAGTTCGAGCGAACGGGGGCGTACGACGCCCGCGACCACCGGCGGCACCTCGGCCGGTGGATGCACCAACCGGACGCCGTCCAGACGGACTTCACGACCCGCCAGCTCCACCCGCCCCCCGCGCAGCAGGGTGCGCACCGCGGTGACCGTCTCCTCCAGCAGAGCGAGCGGCGAGCGCGGCGCGACGCCCACCTGTGCCATCCACTCCCGCACCCCGTGGCCTATCCCGGCCACCAGCCGCCCCGGGAACACCCGTGCCAGCGTGGCCAGTTCCATCGCCAGCAGCGCCGGGCTGCGCAGCGGGGCAGGCGCGATGCCGAGGCCCACCCGGATGCGTTCGGTCGCGCCCAGCGCCACGGCCGCCGCCGACACCCCGCCGTTCCACCCGAGGTCCTCGACCACCCACAGGTCGTCCACGCCGAGAGCCTCGGCCCGCCGCGCGAACCCGGGCAGTTCCTCCGGCGCCCAGTCGCGGTCGTACATCACACCGATCCGTACGTTCGTCATCCTCGGAACCTATGTGCTGGTGACATGCCGATCAACGGCGTTTCCAGCAGCGGAGTCCGGGGTGTCGGACAAGGAACGGCCCCATGCTCGGGCCGCGCGCTTCGTGCCGGCCCCAGGCGTCAACGCGGTACGGGCTAGTGCTTCTCCCGCCCCGGCAGGAACTCCTGCACCTTCGCCTTCAGCCCCTGCTTGATCATGGAGCCGCGGTCCGCGTCGCCCTTCAGGATCGAGGCGGCGGTCGCCTCCATCTGCTCCCAGGTGGCGTGCGGCGGGATCGGCGGGACCGCGGGGTCCGTCAGGAACTCGATCACCGCGGGGCCGTCCGCCTCCAGACCGGCCCGCCAGCCCGCCTCGACGTCCTCCGGCTTCTCCACCCGGATGCCGGTCAGACCCAGCGAACGGGCGAACGCCGCGTACTGCACGTCCGGGATCTCCTGCGAGGGCAGGAAGGACGGAGCGCCCTCCATGGCCCGCATCTCCCAGGTGACCTGGTTGAGATCGTGGTTGTTGAACACGGCGATGACAAGCCGCGGATCCTCCCACAGGTCCCGGTACTTGGCGGCGGTGATCAGCTCCGCCATGCCGTTCATCTGCATCGCACCGTCCCCGACCAGCGCGATCGCGGGCCGGTCCGGATGCGCGAACTTCGCACCGATCGCGTACGGCACCCCGCAGCCCATCGTCGCGAGCGTGCCGGACAGCGAGGAGCGCATCCCCGGCTTCATCGTCAGGTGCCGTGCGTACCAGTTGGCCGCCGAACCCGAGTCGGAACTGACGATCGCGTCGGCCGGCAACAGTGCGTCCAGCGCATGGACGACGTACTCCGGGTTGATCGGATCGGCCGACAGCTCCGCCCGCCGCCCCATCACCTCGCGCCAGCGCGTCACGTTCGCGCACACCTGATCGTGCCACTCGCGCCCGCGGTCCTCACTGAGCAGCGGGATCAGCGCCTGAAGGGTCGCCTTCGCGTCGCCCACGAGATTCACCTCGTACGGGTAACGCATCCCGACCATGTGCGGATCGATGTCGATCTGCACCCCGCGCGCCTTGCCGAAGTCCGGCATGAACTGCGTGTACGGGAAGGACGAACCGATGGTCAGCAGGGTGTCGCAGTCCCGCATCAGCTCGTACGACGGGCGCGTGCCCAGCAGGCCGATCGAGCCGGTGACGTAGGGGAGTTCGTCGCTGAGGACGTCCTTGCCGAGCAGCGCCTTGGCCACGCCGGCCTTCAGCAGCCCGGCGATCTGCTCCACCTCGGCGCGCGCCCCTGCGGCGCCCTGACCGACCAGGATCGCCACCTTGTCACCGGAGTTGAGGATCTCTGCCGCCTGCTGGACGGACTCCTCGGACGGGACCGCCGTCCAGGTGGAGCGGCCCAGGCTGGAGGGCACCATCTTGAACTCGTGCGTGGGCGGGGAGTAGTCGAGCTCCTGGACGTCCCCCGGGACGATGATCGCGGTGGGGGCGCGGCGGGCGTACGCGGTGCGGATCGCGCGGTCGATGACGTTGGGCAGCTGCTCGGGGACCGTCACCGTCTCGATGAAGTCCGAGGCGACGTCCTTGAACAGGGTGTGCAGATCGACCTCCTGCTGGTACGAGCCGCCCATCGCCGTGCGGTGCGTCTGGCCGACGATCGCAAGCACCGGCACATGGTCGAGCTTGGCGTCGTAGAGGCCGTTGAGCAGGTGGATCGCTCCGGGCCCCGAGGTCGCCGCGCACACTCCGAGACGGCCGCTGAACTTGGCGTAGCCGACCGCCTCGAACGCGGACATCTCCTCGTGCCGGGACTGGACGAAACGAGGCTTGTTCTCGGCGCGGCCCCAGGCGGCCAGCAGGCCGTTGATGCCGTCTCCTGGGTAGCCGAAGACATGGTCCACACCCCACTCGCGCAGTCGCTGCAGAATGTGGTCGGAGACCTTGGTGCTCATGTGTCGACCTCCCGGGCCTTGACGTGATCGGGCAGCAGTCCTCTGCGGGCCGAGTCACCCGGTGGGCCTCCGGAAAACATTGTCCGGGCAGGCGAGGGTGTTTGCCGCCCAGGGGCCGGGGCAGGCGCAGTTCCAGTGCTTCGGACAGGAGGCACGCCCGTGGGAAGGCCCCAGAGCCGCCCGGGCCCCGCCTGTCCCGAGCGCGCGGCCGCACTCCCACGGTGACCGTCCACCCCAGAGCACCTTCAAGGGAGTTGCGACGCACCATGCCCACCAAAGTGAGCGCGAAGCACCACCCGCACGACGACGCCCCCGACACCGCCGACGCCTTCCGTAAACTCGCCAAGCTCCCCGCGGGCCAGCAGCGCGACACGCTGCGCGAGCAGGTGGTCGAGGCCTGGCTGCCGATGGCCGACCGCCTCGCGGGACGCTTCCGCAGCCGCGGCGAGAGCTTCGAGGACCTGCGGCAGGTGGCGGCTCTCGGCCTGGTCAAGGCCGTCGACCGGTACGACCCCGAACTCGGCAACGCGTTCGAAAGCTACGCCGTGCCCACCATCACCGGCGAGATCAAACGGCACTTCCGCGACCACATGTGGACCCTGCACGTTCCGCGCCGGGTGCAGGACCTGCGCAACCGCGTCCGGTTCGCCAGCCAGGACCTCTCGCAGACCATCCCGGGCCGCAGGCCCACCGTCGCGGAGATCGCCGAGCACGCCAACATGAGCCAGGAGGACGTCCTGGTGGGGCTGGAGGCGCTGGAGAGCTTCACCGCGCTCTCGCTCGACGCCGAACTGCCCGGCAGTGAGGACGGCTACTCGCTGAGCGACGCCCTCGGCTCGCCCGACCCCGCGCTGGACACCGTCGTGGACCGCGAGTCCGTCAAGCCCCGGCTGGCCGCGCTGCCCGAGCGGGAGCGGGCCATCCTCTACATGCGGTTCTTCGGCGACATGACACAGAGCCGGATCGCCGAGCAGCTCGGGATCTCCCAGATGCATGTGTCCCGGCTGATCAGCCGGAGCTGCACGCGGGTGCGGGACCAGATCATGCGTGAGGCCGCATAACCAGAGCAAGATGGCGGGACATCATGTCCACCACCTGCGCCTCCGCCATCGAGAACGCCAGGCGGGGCCCGCAGCGGAACAGCGTGAGCACGCCCCGCACGACGTCTCCGTCCGTCAGCGGCACGCACAGCAGTGAGGTGACGTCCGCCTGTACGAGGACGGGGGCGCCGACGGGGCCACCGCCGTCCGCCGCGGTCCGGCCGAAGGCATCCGGGTCCGGCGGACGGATCTGCAGCGCCGGGGACCCGGTCCGGGCCGTCTCGACGACGAGGGGGCAGTCGGTCGGATCCTGCGCTTCGAGCGCGACCGTGTTCCCGTCCGGCGGGGCCAGCACGGCCCTGCGGGACAGTCCGTCCGTCCCCGCGTCGACGATCACCCAGTCGGCGAACCTGCCGTGCAGCACCCGCGCCGCCGCCTCCGGGACGCCCTGCCGGTCCGTGGTCAGCAGGGCCGTGGTCATCGCGTCCAGGAGGTCCATCACGGCCGCGTGCCGGGTGGTCTCGGCGAGGTCCGGCACCGGCCCCGCCGGGGGGTCCGCCGGCACGGCGGGGCCGCTGGGCCCGCCGGGCTGGAGGACCACCAGGACCGTCGTGCGCGGCTCGCCGCTCGGGCGTACGGCTGCCAGCGTCGCGCGCACCGGGACGGACGGCTGCTGCTGGAGGTGGACGGTGAGGCTGCGGTCGCCCTCGCCGCGGGCCACCGCCGCGGCCTGGGAGCGGAACGCGGCCCGGTCGGCGTGGGCGAGCAGTCCGGTCAGCGGGCGGCCCGTCGCATAACCGGCCCGCGCGCCGGTGAAGGCGGTCGCCGCGCCGTTCAGCCGCCGCACCACCGTCTCCTTGTCGATCAGCGCCACCGGGAGCGGCAGGCGCTGGAACACGGTGCGCAGCAGATGCTGCTCCTGGTGCTCCGCCGAGGCGCCGGCGCGCGGCGGGCCCGCCGTCGTCAGCCGCTCGTACCGGGGCCACAACTGGTCGGCGACATGGTCGAGTTCGAAGATCGCCGCGTCCAGCACCGTGGGCAGATCCCGGCCCGACACGGATCTCGCCGTCTTCAACTCCGCGACGCGGCGTACAAAATCCGCGAGGTCTTCACCGAACTCGTCCGTCTGCGTCATGCGAGGAACGTAGCGCGACTCCCGTTCGGGACCACCGTTTTCGGACCGGGCGAAGGGGAAGGTGCGCGGGGAGAGGAGGAGTGCACCATGCCGGACACCGGGCATCACACCCGCCGTTGGGACACGGAGTCGGCCGAGCCCGTTCTCCCGGGGCGGCGGCTGTCGGAACTGGTCGAGGAGGCCGCGCGCTGCACCGTCGAGTGCTGCGGAGCGAGCGGAATGGTGGCCGAGGGCGGCAGCGAACGGCCCGCGGCCGTCACCCATCCCGATCTCGCCCCGCTCGTCGCCGTGCAACTCCGCTCCGGCGACGGCCCCATCCCGGCAGCCCTCGAACGCGGCGAGCCCGCCCGCTGCTCCGACCTGCTGAGCGAGGACCGCTGGCCCGACTACCGCGCCCTGGCGCTCGACTCCGGGGTGCGCTCCAGCGTCACACTGCCCTTCCGGCGTTCCGGCCTGGCGGTGACGCTCAGCCTCTACAGCTTCCGGCCCGGCGCCCTGGAGGACGTTCCGCACGGGCCCGCCCGGGCGCTCGGCGACTTCGCCATGACATGCCTGGTCCGCGACCGCTCCTACCGCGCCGCACTCACCGAACTCGACCAGCTCGGCACCGCCCTGCGCTCCCGTCCCGTCGTCGACCAGGCCTGCGGCATCGTCATGCACGTGCTGGGCTGCGACGCGGACGCCGCGTTCGGGGTGCTGCGCCGCATCTCGCAGGGCGGCAACCGCAAGCTGTCCGATGTGGCGGCGGTGGTGGTCGCACGGCGGGGGCGCGGCCTGGAGAGGGACCTGGCCGCGCTGCTGAACTGAGGGCCGGTGGACCGAGGTCCTGACACCTGGGCGAGGGGCGGGCCGTGTCACCCGCTCGGCGGTCTCCGTAGCGCGAATGGGGCCCGGCCGCGCGCGCCTGACCGCCGGGCGGGCTGAGATGGGCTATGGGGCACGACTCCGTGCTCCTGAGAACACACCCGTCGAAGGAGCCCTCCCCATGCCTCGCACCGCCCGTGTCCTGTCCGTCGCGGCCCTGGCCGGTGCCACGCTCGGCTTCGCCTCCGCCGCTTACGCGGACTCGGCCGCGGAGGCCGGCCCGAGCAGCGCCTCCCCGGGCGGCAGCGTCACCGTCTCGGTCGCCTGCGAATCACCCGGCGGACCGCCGCCCGCCACCATCCCGCAGGCCAACGCGGGGAGGGCACACTCCGCGACCGTCGACGGCACCTGCGCGACGGCCCCCGGCGCCAAGAGCGAGGCGTGGAGCGCGGCTTCCCGCGTGAACCGCGGCGACGGCAGCGATGGTGTCGCCGGGAGCGACGGTGGGGTGGCCGGCGACAGCAGTGGCGGCGGGCGTGGCGACGACGGAGGCGGTGGCGGCGCCGGACGCGGTGACAACGGTGGCGGCGGGGGCGCCGATCTGGGCGGAGGCGGAGGCGGAGGTGGTGTCGGCGGCGGCGGAGGCGGAGGTGGTGTCGGCGGCGGCGATGTGGGCGATGGCGGCGGCCATGACCAAGGCCGGCCCTGCACCGAGCCGGACGCCGACTCCTGCGGCGGCGCGGGGATGCAGAACGGGATGGACCACGGCATGCAGAACGGCATGCAGCACGGTGTGCAGGCCGGTGCGGGCGGCACCTTCTCCGACTCCGTGCCCGCCCTCGTCGCCGGCGGCCTCCTGATCGTCGGTGCGATGAGCGCAGCCGCCTACCGGCTGTGGCCCAAGGGTCCCGCCTGGGACCGCTGACCCGCCGGGCGACCGGTGAAACCCGTGCGCACTCCGATGCGGCAGCGGCACCCTGGGTACTCGGAGCACGGCGACGGACACCCACAGGGACTGCGCGGAGGTACGCATGCGGCGGACGGACCCGGAAGGCCACGGACCCGTCCGCTACGGCCCACCGCTGCCGGGGGACGGCCTGCCCGTACCACCCGAACTCACCGCCGTGCTCGCCGCGGCCGCCGCACGGGCCGACGGGGAGCCCATCGGCGGCGGACCCGAGCTGAAGGAGGCCGCCTGCGGCTACTGGGAGCGGCGCGGCCTGCCCGCCGCACCGGAACGCGTGGCCGCCGGCCCCGGCGCCCCCGCCCTGCTGCTCGCGCTGACCGCCGCGGTCGGCGGCGACGTCCTGGTGCCGAGGCCCTGCGCGGCCTGGTGGGCGCCGTACGCACGCCTGTTGGGCAGACCCGTCTTCCATGTGGCGACGCCGGCCGAGTGCGGCGGCGTGCCGGATCCTTACGCCCTCCTGGAGACCGTGCGCAGGGTGCGCGGCGAGGGCGGTGACCCGCGGCTGCTCGTGCTGTCGGTCGCCGACGACCCCACCGCCACCGTCGCCCCGCCCGAACTCCTGCACGAGTGCGTCGAGGCCGCCGCGGGGGAGGGGCTGCACCTCGTCAGCGACGAGACCTGGCGCGACACCCTGCACGCCCCGCCCGACACAGTGCTCCTCAGCCCCGCCGAGATGCTGCCCGACCACGTCACCGTCGTCACCGACCTGGCCGGCGCGCTGCTGCCCCCCGGCTGGCCGGCCGCGGTGGCCCGCGTTCCGGCGGGCGGGACGGGCCGTGACCTCCACGCGCGCGTGCTCGACGTGCTCACCGCGCTGGGCGCCCGGATCGCGGGCCCCGTCGCCGCCCCGGCCGCCTACGCACTGGGGGAGCCGGAGCCCGTCACCGCGCGCATGGCCGCCACCGTGCGCCTGCACGCGCGCGTGGCCGCCGCCGTCCACGGGGCGCTCGTCGCCGCGGGCACCCTGTCCCGTCCCCCGCAGGCCGGCCGCCACCTCTACGCCGACCTCGGCCCCCTGCGCTCCGCGCTGTCGGCGCACGGTGTCGGCGACGCACAGGAACTGGAGGACTTCCTCGCTGCCCGGCTCGGCATGCCCGCACCGGGCGGCCACCGCTTCGGCGACGAACTCGGCGCCCTGCGCGTCCGCCTGTCCACCGGCCCGCTGCTGGGCCGTACGGACGAGGAACGCGCGGAATGTCTCACATCACCCTCGCCGTTGGAACTGCCACACGTGCAACGCGCGTTGAGCCATGTGAAGTCGGTCTTCGACGATCTCCGCGACGACGCTCAGCGATGGGAGCCTCCTCGATGACGCAGCAGTCCGAGTCGACCACCACCACGAGCACGGGTACGACCACCCGGGACGCCGACGAGACGGCATCCGGGCCAGGGTTCGCGCCCATCCTTCCGCCGCTCGCCGAACCCCGCCCGCTCGCCGAACCGCGCCCGCTGGGCGAACGCCGGGTGTGGCCTCGTACCTTCCACGGCCGCCTGACCGCCCCGCTGCCCGGCCTGAAAGCCATGGCCCGCTTCGCCCGCGAGGGCTCCATCCGTCCCGGACGCGAAGGCCTGGCCGACATCCCCAAACTTCCCTTCGCGCCCGCCCCGCTGCCCCGTGTCGACGCCCGCACCGTCGCCGTCTCCTGGGCGGGACACGCCAGTTGGGTCGTCCGGATCGGCGGCCTGACCGTCCTCACCGACCCGGTCTGGTCCCGCCGCATCCTCGGCACCCCCGCGCGCATCACCCCGGTCGGAGTCCCCTGGGAGTCCCTGCCGCCCATCGACGCGGTCGTCATCAGCCACAACCACTACGACCACATGGACGCCCCCACCCTGCGCCGGCTCCCGCGCACCACCCCGGTGTTCGTCCCGGCGGGCCTCGCCCGCTGGTTCCACCGCCGCCGCTTCACCAACGTCACCGAACTCGACTGGTGGGAAGCGGCCGAACTGAACGGCGTCCGCTTCGACTTCGTCCCCGCCCACCACTGGTCCAAGCGCACCCTCACCGACGCCTGCCACTCCTTGTGGGGCGGCTGGGTGGTGACGGCCCCAGACGGCCAACGCGTCTATTTCGCGGGTGACACGGGATACGGCCACTGGTTCACGCGGATCGGCGAGCGCTACCCGGGCATCGACCTGGCCCTGCTTCCGATCGGCGCCTACGACCCCCGCTGGTGGCTCAGCGACGTCCACTGCGACCCGGAGGAGGCGGTCCGCGCAGCCCAGGACGTGGGCGCGCAAAGGATGGCCCCTATGCACTGGGGCACGTTCGTACTGTCGGCGGAACCGGTACTCGAACCGCTCACACGGGTGCGTACGGCCTGGCAGAAGGCAGGCTTGGCCCGCGATGACCTCTGGGACCTCCCGGTAGGAGCCTCCCGGGTCCTGTAGCGCCCTGAAGGGGCGCGGGGCTGTGTCGACATGCGGCTCCGCCGCGTGAGCGCGAGAAACCACAACGCACCCGCGCCCCGCAACACACCGTCACCCGGCAGATCGAACCCGTTTCCACACACTCGGCACCACGCTGATGACCACGGTCAACGCAACCGCAGCCACCACGCCTTGCCAAGGTTCCGGGAACAGGGAACCACCCAGAATCCCAATCACTTGGTACGTCGCAGCCCAAGCCAGGCACGCCGGCAAGTTGCCCCGTGCAAACCGCCGCAACGGCCACTCGGCCACAAGGCAAGCCAACATCACCGGAATACGCCCGGCCGGCACCAGCCGGGACAGCACCAGCACGGCAACCCCGTGCTCGGCCAACTTCCCCTGCGCCTGCGCAAGCCGCTCCTCCGGCGCCCGAGCCCGAATCGCCTCCAGCCACCGCGACCCGTTCTTCGACCCCATCCCGCGCCGCCCCAGCCAGTACAGCGCCGCGTCCCCGAGGAACGCGGCCAGCGAAGCCGTCACGAACACCAGCGCCAACGCGAACGGCGCCGTCTGGTGAAAGGCGACCACGGCCGCCGAACTCACCAGCGCCCCCGTGGGAATCACCGGCACCAGCGCCCCGAAGAGCACCAGCAGGAACAGCGACGGATAGCCGATCGCCCGCTGGGTCGACTCCGGAGGCACGATCGCCGCCGTGGCGGCAAGCCACGTCACCGCGCGACCTCCAGGCGCACACTCTCCCCGTGCCCGAGCCGGTGCACCGCGACCTCCGGCGCGTGCTCCGCCGCGAGGCGCACGAACTCGTCGCCGGGCGCGTGGAATTCATGGGGGCGCACGGCGTCCATCCCGATCGGCCAGTACGTGCCGTAGTGCACCGGCACCGCACTGCGCGGCGCCAGCCGGGCCAGTGCCTGGGCCGCCCGCCCGGCGTCCAGATGTCCCGTGCCGAGGTACGGCCCCCAGCCGCCCACCGGCAGCAACGCCACATCGACCCGCCCGACCTCCTGCGCCATCGCGTCGAACAGCCCGGTGTCCCCGGCGAAGTACGTCCGTGCCTCGCCCTCGATGACATAGCCGAGAGCGGGGGAGCGATGCGGTCCGAGCGGCAGCCGCCGCCCGTCGTGCCGTGCGGAAACGGCCCGTACACCCACCTCACCGACCGTCACCCGGTCCCCGGGCGCCACCTCGCTCACCGTGAGGTGGCTGAGCCGGCGCAGCCCCGGCACGGCCCGGAGTGCGCCCCGGGGCACCAGCAGACGCGTGCCCTCGGCGAGCCGCTCCAGTGACGGAACGTGCAGGTGGTCGGCGTGCAGATGCGACACCAGCGCCACGTCGGCGCGCCAGGCGGCGGGGGGCGGCAGCTCGCCGCGACGGCGGCGGAGATGGGCGAGGCGGCGGGCGAAGAGGGGGTCGGTGAGCAGCCGTACGCCCGAGTCCGCGACGGTACAGGTCGCGTGACCCCACCAGGTGATCTCCACCGGCACCTCTTTGCCTCCTTCGCGCGACTCCCCGAAGCCTACGGGCAGGAGTAGGGTCGGCGCCGAAACCCGGAGGTGAGGGGGACGCCATGGGACCGGTGCGGGTCACGGCGATCGCGAGTCTGACGCCGTTGGAGGAGCTGGACGCCGATCCCTTCCTGGTGGACTCGCGCAGCCAGCACGCGATGTGCGCCCGCTGGGCCGCCGAGCGGGGCTACATCGTCAGCCGGGAGCTGCTGGTGCGGGGACTGCGGGCCGACCACTGTGTGCTGTGGGACGGCGTCCGGCCCGGGATCGATCTGTTCGTGGCCCCCAGCCGCCGGGTGCTGGAGAGCGCGCTGTCGTCCGTCGAGGAGTTCACCGCGGAGTGCGCCCGGCGAGGGGTCCGGGTGGAGACGGTGGGGTTCGCGGAACCCTGCTACGACGCCCAGATGAAAGCCCGGGTGCACCGCCGTCTGTCGATGCCGACGGCCGGATACGACGGGCGCTGAGCCCCGCTCCCGGCCACGGACCGCATTGTCCGACCCGTGTGACAGTCTGAAGTACAGGCCCGCACCGACGACGGGCCAGGACGTGAGGTGGGCTGGGCGTGCGTGGCGTGCGTTGGCGGCGGGTCGCCAGTCAGACGGGGCGGAGCGTCGCGGTGTGGGCGGTCTCCACGGTCACCATGCTCGTGCTCGCCGGGATCCTGCCGGACTTCCGCCTCCAGTCCGCCGACGGCGAGAGCGCCACGCACATCGCCGTCACCGCCGCGTTCGGCGCCGGGGCCTTCGGTGTGCTGTCGGCCCTGGTCTGGCCGCTGCTCGTACGGCTGTTGCTGCTCATCCCGGCGCTGGTGCTGGGACTGCTCGTCTTCGTCCTGAACGGGTCCCTGCTGCTGGTGGCGCTGCGGCTCAACCCGTCCAGCAGCGCCGAGGCGGCCCCGGAGACGGCCGTGGTCGTGGCCGCCGTGATGTCCGCCGTGGCCTCCGCGACCGGCGCCGCCCTGGCCGTGCGCGACGACGACGCGTACCGGCGTCGCCTCTACCGCCTCGCCGACCGCCGCCGCAGACGCCTGCCGCCCGGCCCGTCCAGCCCCGGCACGGTCTTCCTGCAACTCGACGGCGTCGGCCACGACGTACTCCTCGCGGCGGTCGGCAAGGGCGTGATGCCCACCCTCGCCCGGTGGCTGGACTCCACCCACCGGCTCACCCCCTGGCGCACCGACTGGTCCAGCCAGACCGGCGCCAGCCAGCTCGGCATCCTGCACGGCAGCAACCACGACGTCCCGGCGTTCCGCTGGTACGAGAAGAACACCCGCGAGGTCATGGTCTGCAACCGGCCGACCAGCGCCGCCGAACTCCAGCGCCGGGCCGTCGAGCACACCGGCGACGGCGGCCTCCTCACCGCCGACGGCGCGAGCCGCGGCAACCTCTTCAGCGGCGGTGCCGACGAGCAGGCACTGGTGCTGTCCATCGCCACCCGTCGCCGTGGCCGGGAGAACCGGTCCAGGGCGGGCTACTTCGCGTACTTCTCCGACCCGGCCAACGCGGTGCGCACCGCCATGTCCTTCGTCGCCGAAGTCGGCCGTGAGACAGGCGAGTCGACCCGCGCCCGCGTCAGGAAGCAGCGCCCGCGCGTCGCACGCGGCGGCCTCTACCCCTTCGTCCGCGCCTTCGCGACCGTCGTCGAACGGGACGTCGTCGTCGCCGCGGTGATGGGCGACATGCTCGCCGGACGCACCGCCGTCTACGCCGACCTGGTGGCCTACGACGAGGTGGCGCACCACTCCGGGCCGACGAGCCGGGACGCGGAGAAGGTCCTCGAACGCCTCGACCGCGCCCTCGCGCTGATAGCCAACGTCGCCGAGCACGCCCCGCGGCCGTACCGGATCGTCGTCCTGTCCGACCACGGCCAGAGCCCCGGCGAGACCTTCCGTGCCCGCTACGGCCTCGGCCTGGGCGACCTGGTGCGGGCCGGCTGCGGGCTGCCCGTGCCGCGCAGGGCACAGCGCACCCACAGCGGGGCCGAGGCCCGCGCGGCCGTGCGCGCGGCGCTGCGCCGGCCCGTCGAGGAGGGCGAGGAGCAGCACCGGCCCACCCGTCGCTCGGAGCCCCTCGTGCTGGCCTCCGGCAACCTCGGCCTGGTCTCCTTCCCGGATGTGCCGCACCGGATGAGCAAGGAGGAGATCGACGCTCGCCATCCCGCGCTGCTGACCACCCTCGCCAACCATCCCGGCGTCGGCTTCCTGCTCGTCCGCAGCGAGAAGCACGGCGGGGTCGTGATGGGCGCGTACGGCGCCGAGATCCCGCTCGACCAACTCGACGACAAGCCAGGGCCGTTGGAGGCGTTCGGGCCCGGCGCCGCCGACGCCGTGCGCCGCACCCACTCCTTCCCGCACACCGCCGACATCATGGTCAACTCCTTCCACGACCCGGCCGACGGCGAGGTCCTCGCCTTCGAGGAACAGATCGGCTCGCACGGCGGCCTGGGTGGCGCACAGGGCAGACCGTTCCTGCTCTCCCCGCTCGTCTTCTCGGCGCCGGTCGAGGACGGCGAGGAGCTGACCGGTGCCGAGCACATCCACCGCGTACTGCGCCGCTGGCTGCGGGAGACGGACGGTCCTCAGGTGCCGGTCACCGACGAGGGCGAGGAGGAGCGGGCCGCCTGAAAACCGGCCGCGCCCGTGGGGCCGTACGCGAACGAGTCCGGTGTTCCGGGTGCCGTGCGCCGGAATGTGATCGGATGGGGTCGTACAGGAACAGCCAGAATTCGAAGGGATTCATCGTGGCAACCACGCGCTCCGCACACACCGTCTGGGAAGGCAACCTGCTCGAGGGCAACGGTGTCGTCTCCTTCGACTCCTCCGGTGCCATCGCCGAGCAGCCGGTCACCTGGGCCTCGCGTTCCCAGGACGCGAACGGAAAGACCAGCCCCGAGGAGCTGATCGCCGCCGCCCACTCCAGCTGCTTCTCCATGGCGCTCTCACACGCCCTGGCCGGCGCCGGCACCCCGCCCACCAAGCTCACCACCTCGGCGGACGTGAATTTCCAGCCGGGTGAGGGCATCACGGGCATCCACCTGACCGTCGAGGGTACGGTCCCCGGCATCGACAACGACGCGTTCGTCGCGGCCGCCGAGGACGCCAAGAAGAACTGCCCGGTCAGCCAGGCCCTCACCGGCACGACGATCACCCTGTCGGCGAAGCTCGCCTGACATCCCCGGTACGTCCTGGGTGTCCTTCGGTGCCGCGCCCCCGAGACAGGGGGCGCGGCAGCGTCGTTTCCGGGTACCCGGAGCACGCGGCATTGACAACAGCGCACTCAAGTTTTGTGCTGGTGTGTGAAGAGTGCCCTGGCGGAAGGGGACGGAGATGGCACGTGCGGTCGGGATCGATCTGGGGACCACGAACTCGGTGGTCGCCGTGCTGGAGGGCGGCGAACCCACCGTCGTCGCGAATGCGGAGGGGGCCAGGACCACACCGTCGGTCGTGGCCTTCGCCAAGAACGGGGAGGTGCTCGTCGGGGAGGTCGCCAAACGGCAGGCCGTGACCAACGTGGAGCGGACCGCCCGCTCGGTGAAGCGCTACATGGGCGACGCGAGCTGGCGCTTCCCCGAGCAGGGCTCCGTGGACGGCACCCGCTACCGGGCGCAGGAGCTGTCCGCGCGGGTGCTGCAGAAGCTGAAGCGGGACGCGGAGTCCTACCTCGGCGAGGACGTCACGGACGCGGTGATCACCGTACCGGCGTACTTCGACGACTCCCAGCGGCAGGCGACCAAGGAGGCCGGGGAGATCGCGGGCCTGAAGGTCCTGCGGATCATCAACGAGCCGACGGCCGCCGCCCTCGCCTACGGCCTGGACCGCGGTGAGGAGCAGACCGTGCTGGTCTTCGACCTCGGCGGCGGCACCTTCGACGTGTCGCTGCTGGAGATCGGCGACGGCGTCATCGAGGTCAAGGCGACCAACGGCGACACCCACCTCGGCGGCGACGACTGGGACCAGCGGATCGTCGAGTACCTCGTCAAGAAGTTCAAGGGGCAGTACGGCGTCGACCTCGGCAATGACAAGATGGCCGTGCAGCGGCTGCGCGAGGGCGCCGAGAAGGCCAAGATCGAGCTGTCCAGCTCGTCCGAGACGACGATCAACCTCCCCTACATCACCGCCTCCGCCGAGGGCCCGCTGCACCTCGACGAGAAGATGACCCGCGCCCAGTTCCAGGAGCTCACCGCCGACCTCCTCGACCGTTGCAAGGCCCCCTTCCACCAGGCGGTCAAGGACGCCGGCATCAAGCTGTCCGCGGTCGACCACGTGATCCTCGTCGGCGGTTCGACCCGGATGCCCGCGGTCACCGACCTGGTCAAGGAACTCACCGGCAAGGACCCGCACAAGGGCGTCAACCCCGACGAGGTCGTGGCCGTCGGCGCGGCCCTCCAGGCCGGTGTCATCCGCGGCGACGTCAAGGACGTGCTGCTGCTCGACGTCACCCCGCTCTCCCTCGGCATCGAGACCAAGGGCGGCATCATGACGAAGCTGATCGAGCGCAACACGACCATCCCGACCCGGCGTTCGGAGATCTTCACGACCGCCACCGACAACCAGCCCTCGGTGGGCATCCAGGTCTACCAGGGCGAGCGTGAGATCGCCGCGTACAACAAGAAGCTGGGCGTCTTCGACCTCACGGGGCTGCCCCCGGCCCCGCGCGGGGTCCCGCAGATCGAGGTCGCCTTCGACATCGACGCCAACGGCATCATGCATGTGTCGGCCAAGGACCTCGCCACCGGCCGCGAACAGAAGATGACGGTGACCGGTGGCTCGGCGCTTCCCAAGGACGACATCGACCGCATGATGCGGGAGGCCGAGCAGTACGCCGAGGAGGACCGCAAGAACCGCGAGGCCGCCGAGACCCGCAACCAGGCCGAACAGCTCGTCTACCAGACCGAGAAGTTCATCCGGGACAACGAGGACCGGATCCCCGCCGACACCAGGGCGGAGGTGGAGACGGCCACGACGGAACTCAAGGGCCTCCTGGAACGGAACGCGGACACCAACGAGTTGCGCACCGGCGTGGAGAAACTCGCCACCGTCAGCCAGAAGATGGGCCAGGCCATGTACGCCCAGACCGGCCAGGGCGCCTCCGGCAGCGGCACCGAGCAGGACACCGCACCACCGCAGGACGAGGAGGGCGTGGTCGACGCGGAGATCGTCGACGAGGACCGCGACACGAAGGGCGGCGCGGCGTAGACCTCAGGCGCCCGTCTTCTCCCAGCCCCGCCGCTCCGGCCGCGGCCCCAGCTGCCTGGGGTCGCGGCTGCGGTACACCACGTAGGGGCGGAACAGATACGGCACCGGCGCGCTGAACATGTGGACCAGGCGGGTGTACGGCACCAGGGCGATCAGCGCCATGCCGATCGTCGCGTGGACCCGGTACAGCACCGGCACGCCCTCCATCAGGTACGTCTTCGGCTGCAGCGTGAACAGGCTGCGGGCCCAAGGGGCAATGGAAGTATGGTAGTTGTAGCCGTCGCCGGAGACGTGGGTGAGCTTCGCGGCCATGCCCATCGCGATGGCGGCGAGCAGGACGACGTACATCAGCTTGTCGTTCACGGTCGTCGCCCGGAAGATCGGCGCGTGCGTGCGCCGCCGGTGGATGAGCAGCAGGATTCCGGCGACGGTGAGCGCGCCGGCCGCCGTCCCGCCGTAGAGCGAGAACGGGTGGTACGTGTGCTCGCCGACGCCGATCGAGTCGGTCCACGACTTCGGGACGAACAGGCCCACGAGGTGGCCCGCCAGCACGAAGAGAATGCCGTAGTGGAAGGCCGGGGAGGCGATGTTCAGCAGCTTCGACTCGTACACCTGCGACGAACGCGTGGTCCAGCCGTACTTGTCGTAGCGGTAGCGCCAGACCAGGCCGGCGACGAGCAGTGCGAAGGCGACGTACGGCAGGACGCCCCACAGGAGCGTGGTCATGAGCGAACCTCCGTGTGGGGGATCGGCAGGGTGGCGCATACGGCATCCAGGACGGACGCGTACGGGGTACCGAAGGCGGTGAGCCGGGCCCGGAGCAGCCCCAGGCCCGCACGGTGTTCCGTGAGGAGGTCCGTGTTCCCGGTGCGGGCCGCGAACTCCAGTACCGCGGGCAGGAAGTCGGGCAGCTCCTCGCCGGTGAACTCCAGGCCGGCGGCGCGGTAGACGTCCTTGAAGCGGACCAGCGACATACCGCGCCGCCGGGTGTCCCCGTCCCGCCACCAGCTCAGATAGAGGCTGTGCCGGTTCTTGAAGTCGAAGACCTGGACATAGTGGGCGGCCAGCTCCTGCGGTGGGGTGACGGCCGCGTAGTCGGTGAACTCCCGCAGCTGCGGGGCCGCTTCCCGCAGCAGGGGCAGCCGGGCGCGGAAGTCGTCGTCGGGATAGGTCAGGCAGAGCGCTGCCGCCTGGTACAGCACGGCGTCCGAGGGCATCAGGTCTCCTTGGTCTCATCCGTGGTCTGGCGTTCGCGCAGGGCGTGGAAGTTCTCCACCGACACCGGCGGCAGCCGCCTGCGTCCCGAGTCCTGGCCGAACGGCCCGTCGCCGCCCGCGCCGGGGCCGCCCTCGTAGTCGAGGCTGCAGCCCTGCGGCAGCGCGGACTCCTCCAGCCGGCGCGCGTGCCCGATGGCGGCCGCGATCGCCAAGTACGAGGACCGGTATGTGATCCCGACCCCGCCGGAGGAGAACGAGGCCATGTACCGGCTCCGGGCATGCGCAGGGTGTCGATGGCAGCGCAGGGTGTCGATGGGACCGAAGAGGTAGGTAGAAGGCGTCGGCCTCGCGTCCGCCGGTGAGCGCGATGCTGTGCAGGTCGGGGGCGGGCGTGCCAGGCCGGAAGAACCGTCCTGCGCGGAGCAGCGCGGCTCCCGGCTCGGCGGGCGGTATTCGCGTGTCGGCCACCTGCGTCGCTCCCTTGCTCGCCTGCTCGCCCTGTGTTTCGACGCTAGGGGCGAGCAGGGGAACGCACCTGTTCACAGCAGCCGTACGGGTGCAGGGGGACGGCGGGGCGGACAGTGCTGTGTCACATGCCACGGGCGGGAATGGTGCGGTGTTATGTGACATGCCACAGGTGGGTGGTGAGGTGCTATGTGACATGCCACGGGTAGTGGTATGTCACATGCCACTCGACGTCAGCGCTTGACGGCAACCCCCGCGTACACGGGCACGACGCCCTCCGCCTGCACCGCCACGTCCTCCGCCTCCGGGCGCCACCCGGTCACGGGGATCACCCCAGGTCCCAGCAGTTCCAGGCCCTCGAAGAAGCGCTGGAACTCGGTGATCGGGCGGGGGTGGAAGGGAGTGCCGCTCGCGCGGAAGGCGCCGGCCGCCTTCGCGATCGCCTCGGGGTTCAGGTCGGCAGTGACCTGCGAAAGGATCAGGTAGCTGCCCGGGGCGAGCGCCGCGACGTACTTCTGCAGCAGGCCGTGCACGTCGTCGCCGTCGGCTTGGTCGCCGAGATAGTGGGTCAGCGCGACCAGCGACAGTGCGACCGGCCGCGAGAAGTCGAGGGACTCGGCGGCCTGCCGCAGCAAGGTGTCGACGTCCCGCACGTCCGCGTGCACATAGTCCGTGCGGCCCTCCTCCGAGCCGCGCAGCAGCGCCTGGGCGTGCCGCAGCACGATCGGGTCGTTGTCCGCGTACACCACCCTGCACTCGGGCGCCACAGCCTGCGCCACCTGGTGCAGATTGGGCTCGGTGGGGATGCCCGTGCCGATGTCCAGGAACTGGCGGCTCCCCGCCTCGGCGACGGCGCGGACGGCCCGGTGCATGAACCGCCTGTTGGCCCGTGCCCCGCGCACCGCGGTGTTGTCCAGGGCGAGGATCCTCCGGGCCAGCTCCTCGTCCACCGGGTAGTTGTCCTTGCCGCCCAGCCACCAGTCGTACACGCGGGCGGGGTGCGGCCGGCTGGTGTCGATCTGCGGTGCGGCGTCGGATCCGGTCATGCGGGGGCTTCTCCTCCGGTCGGACAGGTGCGGTGGGTGGCTCAGAAGTCCTCGCGGTGCTCCCGCAGGATCTTCTTCGTGCGCTGGGCTGACGCGGCCCGCGCCGTCATGTGGTCGAGGACCTCCAGATGCGCGGACACCTCCTTGCGCGAGTCGAGGTACAGGGCGCCGGTCAGATATTCGGTGAAGACCATGTCGGGCAGCTCGGGCTCGCCGAAGCGGAACAGTGTGAAGGGTGCGTACGTTCCCGGGTGCGGGCCGTCCTTGAACTCGGCGATCTGGAGCGTGACCCGGTCCCGCTCGGCGAACTCCAGCAGCTTGTCCAGCTGCTCGCGCATCACCTCGCCGCGGATGCTCACCGGGCGCCGCAAAACCGTTTCGTCCATGATCACCCACAGGTGGGGCGGATCCGGGCGGTCCAGCAGCCGCTGCCGGGCCATCCGCAGGGACACATGCCGGTCGATGGTCTCCGGACCGGTCTGGCCGACCGTGCCCGCCTCCATCACCGCACGTGCGTAGTCCTCGGTCTGCAGCAGCCCGGGCACGAAGTGCGGCTCGTAGGAGCGGATGATGCCGGCGGCGCCCTCCAGGCTCACGTACAGGCTGAACCAGTCCGGCAGCACGTCGTGGAAGCGCTGCCACCAGCCCGGCCGGTTGGCCTCCTCCGCCAGGGCGACGAACGCGGCCGCCTCGTCGTCCGGGACGCCGTAGGTCTCCAGCAGCACCTGGACGTACGGGATCTTCAGGGCGACCTCGGCCATCTCCATCCGCCGTACGGTCGCGGGGGCAACCCGCAGGACGCGTGCGGCCTCCTCACGTTTGAGCCGGGCCGCCTCCCGCAGCTCCTGCAGGCGCCTGCCGAGCACCACCTGGCCCACGGTGGGCGCGGGACGCCGCTCACTCACGCCACGCCTCCCCTACGGGCCGAAGTAACCGCGCAGCAGTGTGTCATGTTCCGCTGACAGTCTCACGGGTTCGGTGGTGAGGCGTTTGCCACGCGGGCCGTCCGGCGGTTGGGCGTTGTCGTCCGCGGCGCCGTCGTGGCTGGTCGCGCCCACGCGGCGGTAGCCGTAAATCAAACAGAGCCCCGCGCCCCGTCAGGGCATCAGCGACTGGAGGTACTTGACCGTCGCCGGGTCGGCCGGAAGGAGCGTCTCGATGGCCAGCTCGGCGACCGTCACGTCCATGGGCGTGTTGAAGGTGGAGATGGACGAGACGAAGGACAGTGTCCGGCCCTCGTGCTCGATCTGCATCGGGAGCGCGAAGCAGGGGACGGGTTCCGGCGGTTCGGGGTCGTGGCTGTGCTCCGGCTCGGGCACCGGGTAGGCCGCCACCTCCTCGTACAGCGCCCGCAGCGGCGCGGAGCGGTGCAGGGCGATCTCCCGTTCCATCTGGGCGAGCAGATGCCCGCGCCATTCCGGGAGGTTGCGGATCCGCGGCGCGAGACCCTCGGGGTGCAGCGTCAAGCGCATGGCGTTCAGCGGGGGTTCGAGCAGCGCCTCCCCGACGCCGTCCAGGAACATCATCATGCCCCGGTTGGCTGCGACCACGTCGTACACCGAGTCCACGACGAACGCCGGGTAGGGCTCGTAGCACTGGATGAGGCGCTCCATGCCCTGGCGCAGGGCCTCCAGTGCGGGCGAGTCGAGCGGGGTCTCGGGGTAGTGCGGGGCGTAACCGGCCGCCAGCAGCAGGGAGTTGCGCTCGCGCACCGGCACGTCCAGATGCTCGGCGAGCCTGAGCACCATCTCCTCGCTCGGCCGCGAACGGCCCGTCTCGATGAAGCTGATGTGCCGCGCCGAGGAGTCGGCCCGCAGCGCCAGCTCCAGCTGACTCACCCGGCGGCGCTCGCGCCAGGACCGCAGGAGGGGGCCGACGCCCTTGTCGGTGGGGGCGGTGGCCGTGGTGCTGGTTCCCGTCGCGACAATGGTCATACGTACGACCGTAGTCGAGGAGCGCACCTTATGACCTGGCCGCCGTTGAAGCCGACCTTGGAGACCGCCGCGGTGTACCGGGCCAGAGCGCGGGGCTGTCTGCTGGGCGGGGCGATCGGGGATGCCCTCGGTTATCCCATCGAGTTCAACTCCCTGGACCGTATCCGCGCCGTCCACGGGGAGCGCGGCGTGACCGGGTTCGTGCCCGGTGCGTATGGCGCGGTCGGTTTGGTCAGTGACGACACGCAGATGACCTTGTTCACGGTCGAGGCCCTGATCCAGGCGCACGCCCGGGAGCGGATGAGGGGGATCGGCGGTGCCTGGTCGCACATGCTGCTCCAGGCGTACGAGCGCTGGCTGGAGACCCAGTCGAAGCCGGGCCCGGAACAGGGAACCCCCACGGGCGGTCTGATCGACGAGCCCTGGCTGTACTCCCGCCGCGCACCCGGCAACGCCTGCCTCTCCGGGGTCGCCCAGGCGTACACCCCCGACCCCTGGCTTGCGCTCGACGGCAAGCCGGGCCAGGTCAACCCCGACTCCAAGGGCTGCGGCACGGTGATGCGCTCGGCTCCCTTCGGCCTGATCAACTCCGCCGACGAGGCCTTCGCCATGGCGGCCCGCGGCGCCCAGATCACCCACGGCCACCCCACCGGCTACTACGCGGCGGGCGCGCTGGCCGCGATCGTGGCGCACGTCGTGGAGGGTGACTCCCTGGAGGCCGCGGTGCTGCGCACGCTGCGGCTGCTGGCCCGCCACCCCGGCCACGAGGAGACGACAGCCGCTCTGGAGGGAGCCCTCGACCTCGCCGCGCAGGGCTTGCCCACCGCGGAGAAGCTCCAGTCCCTCGGCGCGGGCTGGGTCGCCGAGCAGGCCCTCGCGATGGGCGTCTATTGCGCGCTCGTCGAGCCGGACGTCAAGGAGGCCCTGCTGCTGTCCGTCAACCACTCCGGCGACAGCGACTCGACCGGCTCCATCTGCGGCAACCTCCTCGGCGCCGTACACGGAGACGTCGGCCTGCCGCACGCGTGGGTCGAGCGGGTCGAGGGCAGAGCCAGGATCGCGGCGATCGCGGATGACCTGGCGGCGGAGCGCCTGCACGAGCGGTGAGAGCACAGCCGTTCCCTCCCCGTCCCGAGGTGTCCCCGGCCCGCCCCCGGGAACCCTTCTGACCAGGACCGCAGTCAGTTGCTGTGGCACGCTGAAGAAGCACCCCGTGCCGAGGAAGGAGCGAACCCATGCCCGTCGAACCCCTGTCGCTGAAGGAGATCGAGGACCGACTGGCCGAGCTGCCGGGCTGGGCGGTCGACGACGACCGGCTCACCCGCTCCTACCGGCTCGGCTCGCACTTCGCCGCCACCGCGATGGTCATCCACATCGCCCAGGTGCAGGACGAGCTCGACCACCACTCCGACCTCACCCTCGGCTACAACACCGTCTCCCTGTCGGTGAACACGCACAGCGCCGGCGGCAAGGTCACCGAGCTCGACTTCGGCCTCGCACAGAGGGTCGAGGAACTCGCGCAGGCCCACGGGGCACACTGACGCTCGTGCTCGACTACGACAAGGAAGCCGGCGCGTACGACGCCAGCCGCGGCGGCGAGCCGAGGGCCGCGGCCGCCGCCGACGCCGTACTCGGCCTGATCCCGGCGGCCACCGGCCGGCTCCTGGACGTCGGCTGCGGCACCGGGATCGTCACCCGGCGCCTCGCGGCCGCGCGCCCCGCCACCCGGGTGACGGGCGCCGACCTGACGTACGGCATGGCCCGGATGGCCGCCCGGCGCCTGCCCGGCTCCGTCCTGCTGGCCGACAGCCGCCGGCTGCCGTTCCCCGACGGGACGTTCGACGCCGTCACCAGTGTCTGGCTGCTGCACCTGCTCGACGAACCCGAGGACGTCCGCGCCGTCGTCGCCGAGTGCGCCCGCGTCCTGAAGCCCGGCGGCGTGTACGTCACCACCGTCGACAAGGCCGCCGCACACGACGTCGGCAGCGACATCGACGCCGTCCTCGCCCCGCGCCCGCGCCGCCCGGCCCCGGACGCCGCCCCGCTCGTGGAGTCGTACGCCGCCGCGCACCGCCTGCACCCGGCGGGGCAGGCCTGTTTCCCGGGTCGCGGTCAGGGCCGCAGCCCCCGCCGCACCGCCGCCGATCTGCGGCGCGGCTGGTTCACCCGGCTGCCGCCCGGCGACCCGCTCACCGAACGGTTCGTCGCCCGGCTCAGGGCGCTGCCCGACCAGGAACGGCCGCGCCCCGACCCGGAGTTCAGCCTCCGGGCCTTCAGGAAGCCGGTGGCCGACTGAAGTCCATCGTCCAGTTGGTCACCCACGTCTCCCCGCCGTCGACGGAGAACGCCTGCTCCCAGTGGGCGGAGGCGGGGGACACGTCCGCCCACACGAACCGCGCGCGCACGTCCTTGCCGTCGTGGGTGTCGTCGCCGTAGAACTCGCCGCGGTCGCCTTCGAAGCGGCCGATCACGGGTGGGAAGAGCCGGCCGCTGTGGCTGGAGGACCAGTTCAGCGACCATTCCTCGCGCTCCATGTCGAACAGGCGCAGGGTCAGCCCCTTCGCGCCGAGGTACGGCATGTCGATCTCGTCGATGTTCGCGGCCCCGTCGAACAACGGGCGGCACCGGCTGGTGCCCGGGAACTCCACCCAGTCGCTGTCCGGGTCGAGGAAGTCGGTGCGGCGGCGGTGCGCGACCTCCCACTCGCCGTGGAAGAAGTCGAAGTCGTGCGGGCTGCTCATGGGCGTTCTCCAGTGGTTCCTGCGGGCAGGGAGTCGGACAGGTAGGCGTCCAGGTCCGGGACTTCGGGCACGAGCATGTGCCGTACCCAGGCGTCCCGTTCGTGCTGGATCGGCGGCAGCTCGAAGACGCAGCCGATCCAGGGCAGTTCGGGCCTGATGATGGGGGTCCCCCCGCTCGAGCGAAGTCGAGAGTGGGGGAGGGTGGGGTCCTTGTCGGGGCAGCCGAGCACCGGCTGCCCCGCCGCCGCGTTCGCGTAGTGCAGGACGTTGTCCCACACCCAGCTGTAGGCGTTGATGTACGCGCCGTCGTCGTTTCCCCGGTGAACGACGACGAACGTCGCGGGCGCAGTGCCGTCCGCCTCCGGCAGCAGCTCGGGCAGGATCTCGTACGCCGCCTTCTCGACGCCGGGTGCGATGCCCGCCGGGTCGGCCGTGACGTGGTAGCGCTTGATCCGCCGTCCCGCCACCTCGACGGGCGGTGGCACGGTCAGGAATTTCTCCGTGAAGGGCATGGACAGGACGCTAGGCCGATTTCACGGACATCCTGTGTCAGTGAAGGCCGGCCGACTCGTCTCGATCCTCCTCCTGCTCCAGACCCGGGGCCGGATGACCGCCGCCCAGCTCGCCGAGGAGCTGGAGGTCTCGGTCCGCACGGTCTACCGGGACGTCGAGGCGCTGGGCGCGGCAGGAGTCCCGCTGTACGGCGACGCGGGCCACGCCGGCGGCTACCGGCTGCTCGACGGCTACCGCACGCGCCTGACCGGCCTCACCGCCGACGAGGCCGAGGCCCTGTTCCTCGCCGGCGCCCCCGGTCCGGCCGCGGAGCTGGGCCTCGGCTCGGTGCTCGCCGCCGCCCAGCTCAAGGTCCGTGCCGCGCTGCCCCCGGAGCTGCGCGCGCACGCCGACCGGATCAGCGGCCGCTTCCACCTCGACGCCCCCGGCTGGTACGCGGACGCCGAAGAGGCGCCGTACCTGCCGGCGGTGGCCGACGCGGTCTGGAACAGCCGGGTCCTGAACGTCCTGTACCGCCGCTGGGCCGAACCCACCGACGTGGAGCGCCGCCTGGAGCCGTACGGGCTGGTGCTGAAGGCCGGCCGCTGGTACGTCGTCGCGGGCCCGGGCCCGCGCACCTTCCGCGTCGACCAGATCCTCCAACTTGCCACCTCTGGCGAGGAGTTCACCCGCCCGGACGACTTCGACCTGGCCGCCCACTGGACGGCGTACCAGCGCGGCTTCCACGACCGGCTGTACCGCGGCGAGGCACTGGTCCGGCTCGCGCCGGGCGTACGGCTGCCGAGGGCGGGCGTCAGCCGTACGGACGAAGACGGCTGGACCCTCGCCGCGGTCCCCATCGAGTCCGTCGAGCACGCCCACGGCGAGTTCCTCCGCCTGGGCGCGGACATCGAGGTGCTGCAGCCGCCCGAACTGCGCGAGCGCATCGCCCGCACGGTGGCCCAACTGGCCGGAAGATACGGAGACTTGGCGGAGAGCGACGGCGGCTGAGGGGACAGAACCCGTCCGTCCTCACCCGGAGGTCCGTCACGTGCAGCGCCCGCACAGGCACCGCAGACGCCGAGCCCTCCTCTCGGCGGTGACCGGGGCGGCAGCCCTCGTCGCCGCCGGACTCACGGCACTGACCCCCACCACCGCCGAGGCCGCCGCCGCCCTCCCCCAACTCTCGGACTTCGCTCGAGCCGGGGCTCCACCAACTACTTCCAGGCCGGCGCCCCCGCCCAGGCCGACTACACCGTCCGCGCGATCGTGAACGGCGTCGAGCAGGCCGACTCGGTGCACGCGATCCAGTTCCGCACGGGCTACGAGGGCGTGCCGATCAGCCCACCGGCAGGCGGCACCACCCCGGACGGAGCCGCGTACCCCTACACGGCGAACGACGCCTCCGTCGGCGACCTGGCCGGCGACGGTCAGCTCGACTTCGTCCTCAAATGGCAGCCGACGAACGCCAAGGACAACTCCCGGTCCGGCTACACGGGTGACGCCTTCATCGACGGCATCAAGCTCGACGGCACCCGGCTGTGGCGCAGCGACCTTGGCCGCGACATCCGCTCCGGCGCGCACTACACACAGTTCCAGGTGTACGACTACGACGGTGACGGCACGGCCGAGGTCGCGATGAAGACGGCGGACGGCACCGTCGACGGGACGGGCGCGGGGGTCGGCGGTTCCTCGGCCGACCACCGCAACTCATCCGGCTACGTGCTCTCCGGGCCCGAGTACCTGACCATGTTCAACGGCCGGATCGGCAGGGCCATGCAGACCGTCGACCATGTCCCGGCGCGCGGCACGGTGTCCTCGTGGGGCGACTCGTACGGCAACCGGGTGGACCGTACTCCTCGACCAACTCCGGCAAGGGGTACGACGGTCAGGGCGACCACCAGATGTCGGTGGCGGACGTCGACGGCGACGGCAGGGACGAGATCGTGTACGGCTCGACGGCCGTCGACGACGACGGCAGCGGCCTGTGGACCACCAGGAACGGCCACGGCGAGGCCATGCATGTGGGTGACCTCGACTCGTCCCGCCCCGGCCTGGAGGAGTTCAAGGTCGACGAGGACGGTTCAAAGCCCGCTTCCCGCATGGCGGATGCGAAGACGGGCCGGATCATCTGGTCCACGCCCGCCGACGGCGACAACGGCCGGGGCGTCTCGGGGGGCCCGCAAGCCCTCCAGCATCAACTGCCTGTCCTGGTGGGACGGTGACACGGTCCGCGAGCTCCTCGACGACAGCCGCATCGACAGGTACGGCACCTCGTCCGACACCCGTCTGCTGACCGGCTCCGGCGTCCACTCCGACAACGGCACCAAGGCGACGCCGTCCCTGTCGGGCGACATCCTGGGCGACCGGCGCGAGGAGGTCGCCCGGCCGACGAGCGACAACACGGCCCTGCACATCCACTCCACGCCGTACGAGACGAGCACGAAGATCACGACCCTGCTGCACGACACGCAGTACCGGACGGCCCCGGCCTGTCAGAACACGGCCTGCAACCAGCCGCCGCACCCGGGCTTCTTCATCGGCGACGGGATGGCGACGGCACCGAGGCCGACGGTCCACACCCCCTGACACGGAGGCGGCCGCCCGCCGACTGCGGGCGACCGCCTCACTCACCGGGTCAGCTCCCGCCACCCAGGAGACCACCCAGCAGACCGCCCAGGAGGCCGGTCACGACACCCAGAAGGCCCGAGAGCCCGCCGTGTTCGTCGTCGTTGTCCCCCTTGGACGAGACGCAGGTCTGGTGGCCCAGGAGGGAGACATGGATGGTTCCCTCGCACTTGGCGGGGGCCGGGGCCGCAGAGGCGGAGGGCGCCATGAGGGTCAGGGCGATTACGGGAGCGGCGAGGACCGCCGCGACGCGGGAGCGGGTCGACTTGCGTGTGCGCTGCGACATCACTGTCCTTTCGACGGGCATGTGGGGACCGGACCTTCCTTGATCAGGTTCCATCAGATTCAGGTGGCCCCTTGGGCTCCGCAACTCGGGGATCACTCCCGGCAACCGTTCGGCCCAGTCAGGCGGCCGTGCAGGTCTGGTCGCCCAGCCTGAACGACGTGGGTTGCGCGTTCGACCCCGACCAGCTCCCGGTGAACCCGAAGCCCACGGACGAACCGGCCGCCACCGTGCCGTTCCAGCTCACGTTCTTCGCCGTCACCACCCCGCCCGACTGGGTGTAGTCGGCGTTCCACAGCTGGGTGATCTTCTGGCCGTCCGCGAAGGACCAGCCGAGTGACCAGCTGCTCCATGCGCTCGAACCCGTGTTGGTGAGCTGGACGTCGGCCTGGAAGCCGCCCGACCACTGGTTGGTGATCTTGTACGTCACCGTGCAGGCTCCGGTCGGTGTCGGGTCGGTGCCGCCACCGCCGCCGTTGTCGCCGCCTGCGCCGGTGTCGGACGTGTCGCCGTAGATGACGCCCCGCCCGTCGGTCGAGACGTACACCCGTCCGTAGACCCGCGGGTCACCCGTGATCGCCGCACCCGTCCAGCCCCACTGGTGGGCGTCGTCGTTGATGCGGGTCCAGGTCGCGCCCTTGTCGGTCGAGCGGAAGATGCCGCGCACGCCGCCGATCTTCGCGCTGGTGTAGAGGGTCTGGTACGAGGCCCCCGGCGCCGCCATGCCGAAGCCGACGGTGTCGGCCTGCTCGACGTTCGGCAGCTTGGTGAAGCTCGCCCCGCCGTCGGTGGAGTGCCACAGGCCGTACGCGCCGTCGGAGGCGCCGCCCGCGAGCCACACGTCACCCTTCGTACCGGGCAACGCCTTGAAGCGGACGCTGTCCCCGCTGGGGAGGCCGCCGGCCGAGGACGCGGTGAAGGTCGCTCCGCCGTCCGAACTGACGTAGAACGTCCCGGACTTGAAGCCGTAGAAGGTCTTCGGGTCGACTCGGTCGGACTCGACGGTCGCGCCGGAGGGGATGCCGCTCGACGCGGCCCAGGACGAGCCGAAACCGGTCGTGTACTGCACGCCGGCGCCGGCCGGGCTCCAGACGAACCGGCTGCCGTCCGAGGCCGCGGCCACCGTTCCGCCCCCTGACACACCCGAAGGGTCCGTCCCCGCGAACCAGTTGGACCCGTTGTCCGTCGAGAACGCGATGTGTGGTCCGGAGTCCAGGTTGCCGACCCGCACGACCGTGTTGGGGTTGGTCTCCGCGAAGTCGAGGCCGGTCGTCGTGGTGAACGTCGGCGAGGTGAACATCATCGACGGGGTCTTGGTCAGGTCCGTGTGCCGGAAGCCGCCGATGTCCCCGAGGGCGCTGAACAGCTGGGCGCCGCCCGACGGGGGAGCGGCGAGGTCGTTGACGGCCGTCTCCTCCAGCCCGCGCACCATGGGCTTGACGGTGAACTGGCCCCCGCTGTCCCACTTGGTGAGGTCCTCGGTGCCGTAGAGCGTCGCCCCGGTCCCGTACATCATCCGGTCCGAGTTGAACGGGTCGATCTCCAGCGACTCCGTCATCCAGCCCAGTTTCGGGGCCTGTTCGGGGGGTGAGGGGTTCGCGTTGAAGGTCAGCCAGGGGGACGACGAGACGTCCATCGTGTAGCGGTTCGAGCGGTTGGGATACGACGTGTAGTCCCACGCCTTCGTCCAGGTGCCGCCGCTGTCGGTGGAGCGGAAGATCTGCGTGTCCGGCCACCAGGAGCTGTAGGCCGTCGTCATGACCGTGCCGGGGTGCCGGCGGTCGACGGTCAGTCCGCTGAAGCCGTAGGACGTGTCGGCCTCGGCGACCGGGCTGATGTCGGTCCAGGTGCCGGTCGCGGTCGCGTACCGCCACAGCCGGCCCTTGCCGCCGTCGTAGGGGCCGCCCTTGTCGCTGTAGGCGAGATACAGATAGCCGTTCTGCGCGTCCAGCACACCCTTGTGCGCCAGATACCCCGTCGGCTGCCCGGCCAGCCTCGTCCAGCTCGCGCCCGCGTCCGTCGAGCGGTAGACCGCGTTGTCCTTGTCGGCGACCCCGACGTAGATGGTCTTCGTGGCCGTACCGGACGTACCGGTGGACTCGTCGAAGGTGACCCAGACGATCCCCTGGTTGTCGGAGGCGTACCCGCTCGTGTCGCTCGGATCCTGCACGTAGTTCCCCACGTCGGGGAAGGCGGTCACCTGCGACCAGGTCGCACCGGAGTCCGTCGACCGCCACAGCCCCTTCCCGCTGGGCGCCCCCAGATACAGCACGCTGTCCTTGTTCGGATCGATCGCGAGCCGCTCACCCATGCCCCGGCCGGGCATGTTCCCGCCGAGCTTGAACGGGAGGTCCGCCTTCTGCCAGCTGGCGCCCCGGTCGCCGGATCGCAGCACGGCACCGTTCGTGGGATCCCAGCTGTTGGTGTACGTCCCTACGGCCGCGTACACCTTGTTCGGATCGACGGAGTCGGAGGCCAGGCTGACGACACCGGTGTGCCCCCACTCGCCCCAGCCGACCGAGTCCAGCAGCGGCGTCCAGGTCTTCGTCGACTCCTGCCAGCGGTAGGCCCCGCCGATGTCGGTGCGGGCGTACGCCAGGTTCTTCTCACTGCGGTTGAAGACGATCCCGGGAACGAAACCACCCCCGTCGATCCGGGCGTTCTTCCAGGTGTACGTGTCCGCGGCGAGTTTCACTTTCGGGGTGCTGCCGGCGGCGAGCGCGGGTGGGGAGCCCGCCAGCAAGCCGGCCGTGAGGGCCAGCACAGCCGTGAGGATACGGGTTCTTCGCACGGTGGGGGTCCTTCCGTCGGGGGAACGCGCGAGTGCCGGGCGACCCCCAGTGCGGGTGGGGGCCGCCCGGCGATTGGCCCCGACGTCAGGTGCCGGGACCCACGTACGCAGAGCTTTCAGGCGGTTCCGCGAAACCGGGCGGTGAGCAGCGCCCCGACAGGGGCGCGGGGAACTGCGCGATCAACCACAACGGACCCGCGGTCAAAACACGGCCCTACCCGCGGAGCGCCTCGCGGGGACTATTCGAGAAGCTCTGCGTACGAACCCATGGCCAGGGCGATGTCCGCCTGAGCCCAGAACCGGTGATACGTGAACGACGGCGCCGCCCCGCCCGCCAGATACGCCTGGATCTTCGACCAGGCAGGGTCGTTCTTGTAGAACGACCGCAACGAGGCGAACGTCGAGGACGAGTTGATGACGTCCCCGTTCGGCATCTTGCCGCTCCACCCGCTCGGCACGTACACACTGTCGCCGAAGCGGTTGTAGTCGGCCCGGGTCTCCGGCACGGCGATACCGAGACCGTCCTGGTAGTTGTTCCACATCCCGTCCAGCAGCGCCTTCGCCGTGGTCTTCGCCGCCGTGTCACCGGACTTGGCGCCGTAGTACGTCAGCGTCTTGGCGTACGCGGCCGCCACACCGACGTCATTGGTGTAATCGGCGACCGTGACGTGAAGTCCGCTGTTGGAGCCGGGACTTGACGCGTTCCACGTGTCGGGCTGCCCCGACCACTGCAGCGTCGACGGGATCAGATAGGTGCCGTCCGGGTTGATCGTGGTCTTGGACAGCGCCCATTTGACCCACTTGTCGAGGATCGCCTTGGCCTGCGCGTTCCCCGTCTGCTGGTAGTACTCGGCGACCCGCTCCATCGACCACGCCTGGAAGCCGAACCACTGGTTGGACGGCGGGTCGTGGTAGACGGGCTCCCAGTCGTAGTACATGCCGTAGAAGGTCGGCGTACCGGCCGGCGGGGTCGCGTAACGGCCCGCCCAGCTGTTGGTCGCACCGCCCGCGATGGCGCCCTCGTCGGACTGCAGCCAGCGGTAGAACTCCAGCTGCCGGGTGAGCGAGGTGCCCCAGTCGGAGGCGCCCGTCGAGGACTTGGGCTTCAGATCGGCGTAGGAGCTCAGCGCGTACGCGGCCAGGGGGTTCTGGTAGCCGCCGTGCACATGACTGGAGCCGATGCGCCAGGCCCAGCCCGCGTTGGTGTCCGTGGCGCCGCCCCAGGCGTAGTACCAGGACAGCAGATAGTCGGAGGCGTCCTTGCCGGTCCCGGCCGGGCAGGTCGACGGACCGACACAGTTGCCGATCTTCTTGAAGTACTTGTCGTACATGGCGTAGCGCAGGTAGTCGCCCATCTTCGCGGCCTTGCCGACGGTCGCGGACACGTCACTGCCCTTGCCCTGCTGCTTCGCCCACACGTCGGCCCAGTACGCGGCCTGCACCGCACGCGCGTCGGCGTCCGGGGCGTCCGTGTACTTCCACTGCTTGGCGTACGACGAGTCGCCGGTGAACAGGTCCAGGTACCCGTTCGTACCGCCGTACTTGAAGGCGTCGCAGGTCGGCTGCGGCACCGTCTCCCACACCGACTCCTGCGCGCCGCGCTGGAAGGTGTTGATGAACGACGGTCCCTTCGCCGTCGGCCCGCCCTCGCACGTGCCGCCGGGCGTGTCGCCGTAGCCGTACGTGTTGTCGACGTCCTCCAGCCAGTGCATGCCGTACACGTCGTCCGTGCCGTACGCGCTCTTCAGCTCGCCCGCGATCGGATCGGAGCCGACCGAGACCGACGTGTCGAGCTTCGCCGGGTACTCGTTCGGGGTGTCCAGCTCGGGAGCGTAGGTCGCCGGCTTCGAGGCGTTGTAGAAGGAGTTGGTCGGCTGGTCGGCGTGGTTCGGGATCATGTACTTCTCCATGAGAGCCCAGGCGCCGTTGAACTTGGACCAGTCACCGGTGACCTTGCCGTACATCGCCTGGAGCCACAGCAGGTAGCTGTAGGCCTCCGACGTGGTCTCGTGGCCCTGGTCCGGGGCCTCGACGATCAGCGTCTCGACCGAGTGGTAGGGGATGCCCTCCGGTGAGAAGTAGCCGTTCGCCGGGTTGGTGATCTTCCCGTAGAGATCCAGGAAGCGGGCGTCGTACGCCTTCTGCGCGGCCAGCTCGGTCACCGTGACCGCTGCCTTCGTGTAGCCGGTCGCCGTCGACTCGAAGGACGCGGAACCGGTGCCGGAGGCGTCGGCGGTGATGGTCACCTTCTGCGCGGTGCTCCAGTTGGAGGGCGTGAACGTGAGCGTCGCGCCGCCGGTGACCGACAGGCCCGAGGCGCCGCTCGCACGGGCCGTCGTCACGGTCACATTGGCGCTCGGCTGCGTCGACAGCGTCACGTCGTAGGTGCCCGTTTTGCCCTGCTGGACGCCCAGTTGGGCCGGCGAGGCCACCACGGCGGGGCCCGAGGCGACCGTGATGCCGACGGGCGTCGACTCCGCGGACGCGCCCAGGCTGTCGTAGGCCTTCGCCACCAGCGAATGACTGCCCACGGTCAAGCCGGAGGCCGAGAGCGTGAACGGCGCGCTGGTGTCCGTGCCCAGCAGGGTCGTGTCGTCGTAGAACTCGACCTTGCTGATCGTCGCACTGTCGGCCGCGGCGGCGGTGGCCGCGAGCGGGACCGCGTCGCCCTGCGTGTAGACCGCGCCCGCGGTGGGGCTGGTCAGCACGGTGACCGGCGGCTGGTGCGCGCCGGCACAGGTGGTGCCGTTGATCGCGAAGCCGGTGGGGGCGGTGTTGGTGCCGCTGTAGGTGAACTGCGCGCCGGTGGAGACGGCGGCGCCCGCGGCGATCTTCGCGTTGTACCCGGCGTCCTTCACGGTGACCGACTGGCCCGACTGGGACCAGGTGCCGTTCCAGCCGTTGCTGAGCTTCTGGTTGCCGCTGTAGGCGTACGTCAGGGTCCAGCCGTCGATGGCGTCAGTGCCGCGGTTGGTGAGGGTCAGGTCCGCGGTGAAGCCGGAGCCCCAGTCGTTCGTCTTGTAGTCGACGCTGCACTGAAGTACCGCCGCATGAGCGGGGGTTGTGCCGGTGCCGAGCATCGTGAGCGGAAGAGCGAGGGCCGCCACCACGGCGGTCCACAACCGCCGAGCAGCTCTGTGTCTCCTTCTGGGCTTCATGTGCTGGTTCCTCCTTGCGGCTCGGAAAAGAGTGGGGGAGGGGAGGAGCAACAAGCCTTGAACCAGTGGGAGCGCTCCCATAGTGGGGACGGGCGCGAGGGTGGTCAAGGTGCTTGAAGAGTCGAAAAGATTCGACGGGTTTTAGGCGCGGTTCAGCTGAGGCAAAGTCAGGAAAGTCTGTGACTCCCCTGTCCTTTGCCGTCACTTGGCGCTAGCTTCATGGACACCAGTGGGAGCGATTCCATCAGTCGACGCGTCCGTCACGGCGCGCCCGAACTGCAAGGAGTCGCTCATGCGACACCCCCCGCGTTCAGGTCTTTTAACCGTTGCCGCAGCCGTGGCCCTGGTGGGCACTGCGGTCGCACCGGTCGTCACGGCACAGGGAGCCACGCCCGCCTGCTCGGTGGAGTACTCCGTCACCAGTCAGTGGGACAGCGGCTTCCAGGGTGCCGTGAAGATCACCAACAACACGACGGCCGTGAGCAGTTGGAGTGTCAGCTTCGACTTCGCGAACGCCCAGAAGGTCAGCCAGGGCTGGAACGCCAAGTGGTCCCAGTCCGGTGCCACGGTGACCGCGGCCAACGAGAGCTACAACGGCTCGCTGGCCACCGGCGCGAGCGTCAGCGCCGGGTTCCTCGCCTCCTGGTCGGGGACCAATGCCGAACCGACGTCGTTCAAGCTCAACGGGACGACGTGCAACGTCGATTCGGAGCCGTCCCCGCCGCCGACCGAGCCACCTGCCAGTGGTACCGCACCCGCCCTGCATGTCTCCGGGAACAAGCTCGTGGACGCCGACGGCAGGAACCGCCGGCTGCTCGGCGTCAACCGTTCCGGCGGCGAGTTCATGTGCGTGCAGGGCCGCGGCATCTGGGACGGCCCGGTCGACGACGCCGCGCTCAAGGCGATCGCCGACTGGAAGGCGAACGCCGTCCGCATCCCGCTCAACGAGGAGTGCTGGCTCGGCCTTTCCACCATCAAACCCGAGTACTCGGGCGCCAACTACATAGCCGCCGTCAAGGACCTGGTGGCCAAGGTGGAGGCGCACGGCATGACACCGATCCTCGACCTGCACTGGACCTACGGCCAGTACACCGGCAACTCCGCGGGCTGCTCCGACGTGCACGCCACCTGCCAGAAGCCGATGCCGGACATGCAGTACTCGCCGTCGTTCTGGTCGTCCGTGGCCAGCACCTTCAAGGCCGACCAGGCGGTCGTGTTCGACCTGTTCAACGAGCCGTACCCGGACCGGGCGACCTCCACCACCGCCCAGGCCTGGCAGTGCTGGAAGGACGGAGGCACCTGCCCCGGCATCGGCTACCAGGTCGCCGGCATGCAGGACCTCGTCGACTCGGTACGCGGCACGGGCGCCAAGAACGTCGTCATGGCCGGCGGTCTGGCGTACTCGAACGACCTCGGCCAGTGGCTGACGTACAAACCGACCGACCCGACAGGCAATCTCGTCGCCGCGTACCACGTCTACAACTTCAACACCTGCGCCAACGAGAGCTGCTGGAACTCCACCCTCGCCCCGGTCGCGGCCCAGGTGCCGCTGGTGGCCGGGGAGATCGGTGAGAACACCTGCTCGCACTCGTTCGTCGACCAGGTCATGAAGTGGTTCGACGACCGGGGCCTGTCCTATCTCGGCTGGACCTGGAACACCTGGGACTGCTCCTCCGGTCCCTCCCTGATCTCCAACTACGACGGGACCCCCACGTCGTACGGCACAGGGCTGCGCGATCACCTGCGCGCCATCAACCCGTAAGTCCCCTGTCCCGCAACTCCCGCATCGGAGAAGGAAACCCGCACTCATGAGTCCTACCAGAACAGCGTTACTCGCCGCCCTGGCGCTGGTCGCCGGGACCGCCGGGACCGCGACGGCCGTCGTCCCCGGCGACGCCTCCGCGGCCTCCGTCCCCTGCACCGTCGACTACAAGGTGCAGAACGACTGGGGCTCCGGCTTCACAGCCGCCGTCACTGTCACCAACAACACTGCCGCCAAGAGCAGTTGGGCGGTGAAGTGGTCGTACGCAGGCAACCAGAAGGTCACCAGCTTCTGGAACGCCAAGCTCACCCAGAGCGGTACGGCCGTCACCGCCGCCAACGAGACCTACAACGGCCAGCTTGCGACCGGCGGTTCGGCCAGCTTCGGCTTCCAGGGCTCCTACAGCGGCACCAACGCGCTGCCCACATCGTTCACGCTCGACGGCGTGACCTGCAACGTCGATGACGGCAGCGGGGGAGGCGGCGGGGGCGGCGGCACCCCTGACCCGAGCGGCCGCGTCGACAACCCGTACGCCGGCGCCAAGGTGTACGTGAACCCGGAGTGGTCCGCGCATGCCGCCGCAGAGCCGGGCGGAAGCAGGGTCTCCAACCAGCCCACCGGCGTCTGGCTCGACCGCATCGCCGCCATCAACGGCGTCAACGGCGGGATGGGCCTGCGCGCCCACCTCGACGCGGCCCTCGCGCAGAAGGGCAGCGGCGAGGAAGTCGTCCAGCTCGTCATCTACGACCTTCCCGGACGCGACTGCTCGGCCCTCGCCTCCAACGGCGAACTCGGGCCGACGGACATCGACAAGTACAAGACGCAGTTCATCGACCCGATCGCGGCGATCCTCGCGGACAGCAAGTACAGCTCGCTGCGGATCGTCACCACCGTCGAGCTCGACTCGCTGCCCAACCTGGTCACCAACACCGGCAGCCGGGCCACCGCAACTCCCGCGTGCGACACCATGCTCGCCAACGGCAACTACGTGAAGGGCGTCGGCTACGCGCTCGCCAAGCTCGGCGCGATCCCGAACGTCTACAACTACGTCGATGCCGGCCACCATGGCTGGCTCGGCTGGGACGACAACTTCGCGGCCTCCGCCAACGTGCTCAAGCAGGCGGCGACCAGCGAGGGCGCGACCGTCGACGACGTGCAGGGCTTCATCACCGACACGGCGAACTACAGCGCCCTGAAGGAGAACAACTTCAGCATCAACGACACGGTGAACGGCACGTCCGTGCGCCAGTCCAAGTGGGTCGACTGGAACCGGTACGTGGACGAGCTGTCGTACGCGCAGGCCTTCCGCAACGAACTGGTCTCCGTCGGCTTCAACTCCGGCATCGGCATGCTGATCGACACGTCCAGGAACGGGTGGGGCGGCACCGCCCGGCCCGCCGGTCCCGGCCCGACGACCAGTGTGGACGCGTATGTCGACGGCGGGCGCTACGACCGCCGTATCCACGTCGGCAACTGGTGCAACCAGTCCGGGGCCGGTCTCGGTGAGCGTCCTCAGGCCAGTCCGGCGGCCGGGATCGACGCCTATGTGTGGATGAAGCCTCCGGGTGAGTCCGACGGGTCCAGCTCCGCGATCCCGAACGACGAGGGCAAGGGCTTCGACCGCATGTGCGACCCGACGTACACAGGCAACCCCCGGAACAACAACAACATGTCGGGGGCGTTGCCCAACGCTCCGTTGTCGGGGCACTGGTTCTCGGCGCAGTTCCAGCAGCTGATGCAGAATGCGTACCCGCCGTTGTAGCGCCGGGAGAGCGGGCAGTGCCATGTCACATGGCACCGGACAGTGGAATGTGACATAGCACCAGCCGGTCGAATGCGACTCAGCACTGACGTGATCCGCCGAGGTCAGCCCTCCCGGGCCAGACCCCGGCGGATCGCGTACTCCACCGCCGAGTAGTCCCCGTCCGGCCGCTCCAGCTCGTAGGGAACGGCCGGCATCAGCGGCGGCTGCGCCATGAAGCGGGGGCGGGTGCCGTGGTTCGGCTGGGCCGCGTGGACCAGGAAGGGGTGGCAGAGGTAGACGTCGCCGGGGTTTCCGGTGGCGTACGCGAGGGGCCGGTGTGCGGAGGCCTCGACGATCTGCGGGGCGATCTTCAGCATGGAGACGCCCTTCTCGCCGTACGGCTCCAGGACGGGAGGTACGTCGAGGTGTGAGCCGACCCGGATGCGGGTGGGCGCGTCCTGCTCGGTGACCTCGGAGAAGAGGAACAGCATCAGCAGGGCGCGATCGCGTGAGCGCAGGTTGGTGTGGTACCAGCGGGTCTCGACACCGTCGGGCAGATAGCTTCCCTCGATGTGCCAGCCCGCGTCGTCCGGCTCCTCCGCGTGCGGGAACCGCAGCGGGAAGCTTCCGAGGGAGTAGCGCGGCATCCAGCGGCCCTCACCCACCAGCAGGTCGAACGCCTCGTGCAGGACAGGGGAGTTGACGGCCGCGGCGAACGGTCCCTGGGCCATGCCGCCCACCCGGACCACCGGGTCCTTCCAGGTGCCGGGGTCCTCGGGGTCGTACCCCGTCTCCTTCCACAGCAGCCGCGCGCAGTCCTCGGCGACCCGTGGCGGAAACGCCCTCTCGATCTTCACGAACCCGTCCGTGAGGAACCTCGCCACCAGTTCGTCGTCCATCGGGCCATGGTGGGTGACACGATCGGCCGCGCGCACCTGGTTTTTGCCGGCTCTTTTTGCCATGACGGCAACAGCGCTGGCTCTCACGCGGTGCGTCGGCGCACGCTGGGCGGCACCCGGAGAGAGGCTGACCCCCATGGCGTACGGACACCACCAGCACGGCGATCACGACCAGGGAAACCGCGACCACGGCAACCACGACCAGGGCAAGCACAGCCACGGCACGCACGGCCACGGCCATCACGATCACACCGACATCGACTGGGCCGAGATGGCTCCGCTGCTGGAATCGCAGGCGGAGCTGTTCACGTCCCTGTACGAGCGGGCCATGACCTGGCTGACCGACAAGCAGACCGAGCCGGGGCTGATCGTCGACGCGGGCAGCGGGCCCGGTGTCGTCGCCTGTCTGCTCGCCGAGGCGTTCCCAGGGGCCCGGGTCGTCGCGGTCGACGGCTCGGCACCGCTGCTGGAGCGGGCCCGTGCCCGCGCCGACCGACTGGGGGTCGGCGATCGCTTCGGCACGCTCACCGGTGAACTGCCCGGCGTACTCGACGAGTTGGACTACCCAGCCGATCTGCTGTGGGCCAGCCGCAGCCTGCACCACATCGGCGACCAGCGGGCAGCCCTGGCAGCGTTCGCCGCGCGGCTCGCGCCCGGCGGCACCCTGGCGATCATGGAGGGCGGTCTGCCCGCGCGGTTCCTGCCCCGCGACATCGGGATCGGCCGCCCCGGTCTGCAGGCCCGCCTCGACGTGCTGGAGGAGGAGTGGTTCGCCGAGATGCGGTCGAGCCTGCCCGGCGCGGTCGACGAGACCGAGGACTGGCCGGCCCTGATGTCCGCCGCGGGCCTGCGGCCCACCGGCACCCGCACCTTCCTGCTCGACCTGCCCGCCCCGGCCAGGGACCGCGCCCGCGCCTATGTCGCCGCCTCCCTCTCCCGCCTCCGCGACGGCCTCGGCGACCACCTCGACGCCACCGACCGAGCCACCCTCGACCAGCTCCTCGACCCCGACGACAAGGCGAGCGTCCATCACCGCCCGGACGTGTTCGTTCTGGCGGCACACACGGTGCACACGGCTGCCCACGCGATGTGAGGGGCGGCACCCCAACTGGATCTCAGCAAGCGATGGTTGGGGTGCCCCGATGCTCGTGCGCACCGAACCTCAGTTGTTCTGCAGGAACTTCTTCGCCAGCTGATCCCCCAGCGAGACGGCCGCGCTGTGGCTCTCGATGGGGGACACCTGCGAGTTCTTGAAGAGGATGTAGGTGACGCCGGAGTCGGCGCCGCCGGTCTCGGGGTTGGAATCGATGCCGAGGGCCTGGGCGGTGGCGTACGAGGCCTCGCCGATGATCTTCGTGGGGCCGGTGTCGCCGACGACGGCGTACTCGACCTTGTTGTTGTAGATCACGGCGACCACGCCGCCGCCTTTGATGCCGGCGGCTGAGTAGTTCCAGATGCTGCTGGAGCTGGGCACGACCACGTAAGGCAGCGAATCGGCCCTGAGCGGCTTGCCGTTGGACTGATGGAACGCCGTGTCGTCCTGGTACCAGGGGTCGGTGTTCTCGTTGCACTTCGAGGTGCGCTGTCCGTCGCAGTCGATGTCCATGTCGGCCTTCCAGAAGACCGCGCCGTTCTTGCCGCAGACGGGGATCGTGGCCGAAGTCTCGTCGTCCGTCCTGTACTTGCCGTTCGAGACCTGCTGACACGACGTCACCTTGGCGAGCAGGTCGGACGCGCTGACCGAGCCCTCCCGGATGGACGCCGGTCGTGCCGTACCGGAGGCGTTCGCGGGGAGTACTCCGGCGGCGAGCAGCGCGGCCCCGGAGGCCGCGGCGAGGGCCAGTGTTCGTATGCGCACTGTGGGGGACCCTTCTGTTAGGAAAGTTTCCTTACTCGGGTGCCGTACAAGGTGGCCCTCTTTGCGTGCTCCCGTCAACCCCTTGGTCTGGACTCCCCCCTCGCGACGCCGTAAGCGGCACTGATTGCAGCGGTTTGCCCGAGGGAGAAGACTGGAGAGACGGAATATCCAGATATGCGCCCGACTTCTGGGAGGCGAGGCGTCATGTTCGTTCGCACGGTGTATGCGACGGGGGATCCCGCGAAGGTCGACACGGCCATCAGGTCCTTGAACTCGCAGGGGCGGGATCTGCTGGAGGAGCGTCCGGGCTACCGGGGGGCCGGCATCTTCGTGGACCGGGAGCTCGGCAAGCTGCTGGCGGTGAGTTGGTGGGAGTCCGAGGAGGCCCGGCGCAACAGCGACGAGGTCATGCGTGAGCGGCGCGGCGCGCTACTGGAACCGTTCGCGGCGACGACCGCGGTCGAGAACTACGAGGCGGTGGTCTTCCACCGGGTGCGGCGGCCGGAGGCGGGCGGCGGACTGCGGATCACCAGGCTGGAGTTCGACCCCATGGACGCCGATCTGCTCGCGGACACGTTCCGGGCGTCGGTGGTCCCGAGGCTCGAGACCCTGCCGGGGCTGGCAGGGGCGTCCCTCCATGTCGACCGGGAGCGGGGGCGCGGCATGGTCGGCGCCCTGTTCGTGGATCGCAACGCCCTCGCCGCGTCCCGCGGACCCCAGGCGTCGGCCCGGCACGAGGGTGCGGCCAAGGCGCATGTGACCGTGATCGGACTGGAGGAGTTCGAGGTCGTCCACGCGGATGTGCGGGGCGACTGACGCGTCCCGTGCGGGAGTTCGGCCCGAGCGTCGTCTCCGGGCACGGGTCGGCCCCCGCTGAACGGCGGGGGCCGACCCGTGTACCGAAGCGGCCGTCAGGCCAGGTTGAATGCAGACGGGTCCGGGCCCAGGCGCCGGTCCTCGTTGAGCGCGCTGATCGCCGCGAGGTCCTCGGTGTCCAGGCTGAAGTCGAAGACCTCGATGTTCTCCTTGATCCGGGACGGCGTCACGGACTTGGGGATCACGACGTTGCCGAGCTGCAGGTGCCAGCGCAGCACGACCTGGGCCGGGGTGCGGCCGTGCTTCTGGGCGATGGCGACGATCGCCGGGACCTCCAGGAGGCCTTTGCCCTGGCCGAGCGGCGACCAGGCCTCGGTGGCGATGCCCTGCTCCGCGTGGTACTCGCGGGCCGCGTGCTGCTGCAGGTGCGGGTGCAGCTCGATCTGGTCGACCGCCGGGATGACCGACGTCTCGGCGATCAGCCGCCGAAGGTGGTCGGGCTCGAAGTTGGAGACGCCGATCGCCCGGATGCGGCCGTCGGCGTGCAGCTTCTCGAACGCCTTGTACGTGTCGACGTACTTGTCGCGTTCCGGCGTCGGCCAGTGGATCAGGTACAGGTCGACGTACTCCACGCCGAGCTTGTCCAGTGACGCGTCGAAGGCGCGCAGCGTGGAGTCGTACCCTTGGTCGCTGTTCCAGAGCTTGGTGGTGAGGAAGATGTCCTCGCGGGGGACGCCGGAGGCCGCGATCGCCTTGCCGGTGCCCTGTTCGTTGCCGTAGATCGCCGCTGTGTCGATGCTGCGGTACCCGGCCTCCAGTGCGGTGGCGACCGCCCGCTCCGCCTCGTCGTCCGGCACCTGCCAGACGCCGAAGCCCAGCTGGGGCATCTCGACGCCGTTGTTGAGGATGATCGGGGGGACCTTGCTGCTCACGAGCTCTTGATCCTTACGGTTGTCGTCAGGTGGTACTCCCATCGTCAACGATCACGGGCGGTCATGCATTCCTGACGGGAGAATCCGTCCGAACTGACCGCTGAGTCAGTTGAGGGATCCGGGGATTGTCCGGAAATGCATCCGACGTCTTCGGTCCGGACCATTGACGCCGACCCTCCCTCCCGCAACTCTGGATCGCGCCACCGGACGAGTTCATGAACCCGGTGCACTCATGTGAACACCTCACGCCTGTCTGGGCCTATCCAACCCCCACCCCTCGGAAAAGCAGGTGCGGCCGCATGAACGAGACGCTCCTTCACGCCCTCCGGACGGAACAGCCCCAGCAGGAGACACCGGAGACATCGGATGAAAACGTCTGGCAAAGCCCTGGCTGGGCAGTGGTGGAAACCGCACTCGCCGGCGACGCCGGCCGCACCGACCTCGTGTACGTCCACCGAAAGGGAGGAACATGAGCCCCAGACGTCTGCGGACGGCGCTGACGACAGTCGTCCTCGTCGCCGCCGGCCTCGGCACGCTGCCGGCGGCGACACCGCCCCCGTCCGCCGCTCTGGCGTCCGCGCCCGCACACCGCGCCGCTCCCGACTGGTCCGTGGCCGTCGTCGACTCCACCGTGGCCCGCTACACCCCGGGCACCATCGGCGGCTGGTCCTACCCCGTCGGCCTCTACCTCTACGGCCAGTACCTCACGTACAAGCGCACTCACGACGCCCGCTACCTGACGTACATCAAGAACTACGTCGACCGGTTCGTGAAGAGTGACGGCTCCATCGACCAGTCCTTCAACAGCCTGGACAGCATGCAGGCCGGCCGGCTGCTGGTGATCCTGCACCACGAGACGGGTCAGGACCGCTACCGCCGGGCCGCGAAGAAGATCCTCGACCGACTCGCCACCTACCCGCGCACCGCCGACGGCGGCTTCTGGCATGCGGACTCCGCCGCCCGCGCCCACCAACTCTGGTCGGACGGCGCCTACATGGTGAACCCGTTCCTCGTCGAGTACGGCAAGGAGTTCGGCGACACGGGGTACACCGACGACGAGGCGGCCAGGCAGCTCTATGTCTACGGCAGCCATCTGCAGGTGGCGAACGGTCTGCTCAGGCACGCCTACGACGAGTCGAGGAGCGCGAGCTGGGCCGACCCGCAGACCGGCCTCGCCCCCGAACACTGGTGCCGTGCGGTCGGCTGGTACTCCATGGCGATCGTCAACGTGCTGGACGCGATCCCAGCGGACCATCCGCGGCGGGCCCAACTCCTCGGCATCTTCGGGAAGTTGGCGGCCGGCCTGGAGAAGTACCAGGATCCGGCGACCGGTCGCTGGTTCCAGGTGATCGACAAGGGCGGCCGGAGTGACAACTGGACCGAGACGTCCTGCTCCAGCATGTTCACCTACGCCCTGTCCCGCGGCGCTCAGCAGCACTACCTCGACCCGCACTACGCAGACGTCGCCCGCCGGGGCTACCAGGGCGTGCTCGCCAGGCTCTCGACCGGCCCTGACGGCCGTACCGACCTCGCCGACATCTCCGTCGGCACCAACGTCGGCGACTACGCGTACTACGCCGCCCGCACCCGCGCCACCAACGACTTCCACGGGCTGGGCGCCTTCCTGATCATGAATAAGCAACTGCGAGGTGATTAGTGTCATGAGCACATCCAGAAGGGTTGTGCTGGGCGCGGCTCTGGGGAGCGCCGCCGGGGCTGCGGTCGGCCTGTCGACCACCGCCGCCCACGCCGCCTCCTGGCAGCAGAAGTGGGCCCCCTCCGCGAGCGGCGACGGCCTCGGGGCCTTCGAGACCGTCGAGGACGACCGCGCGAACTCGCATCCCGCCGGTCATCCGCACATCTTCGCCACCGGCGACAACTGGCGCTTCACCATGCACACGGTCGACCGCGACACCTCGACCGACCGCCAGCGCCAGGAGGTCACCGGCCTGCGCACCAGCGGCAGCAGCTATCTCAAGTGGACGCAGGGCCAGACCTGGCGGCTCACGTACTCGATGTACATCCCGAGCTCGCTGAAGGCCACGACCACCTTCACCCACATCATGCAGATGAAGCAGCCGGGCAACGGCACCTCGCCCATCGTCGTGCAGTCCCTGCGGCGGGTGAACGGCAGGCAGACCATCGAGCTGAAGCTCGCCGTCGACGACATCCTCGTCGGCCGCACCGACCTGGACCCCCTGCACGACCGATGGACCGACGTCGACTTCCAGATCAAGGTCGGCAACGGCTCGGCGGGCTCGGTCCGCTGGATCCTCAAGTCCGGCGGCTCGACCGTGATCGACGCGTCGAAGGCCGGGGTCGACACCTTCCTCGCCGACCGGGTGCGCCCGAAATGGGGTATCTACCGCTCCCTCGGCGACACCTCCGGGTCACTGCAGGACACGTACCTGCTGCTCACCGATCTCCGCGGCTATCAACTCGTCTGAGAGGCCGTCACATGAGACCCCCCACCACGCGGCGGACAGAAGCGGCGGCGATCGTGTTCTTCGTCATCGCCGTCGTCCTCGGACTCGCCCACCCCGCCGCGCTCGCGGCCCCGCACCACACCGCACGCACCGCCACCGTCTACGACGTCCGTGACTACGGCGCCGAGGCGGACGGCTCCACCAACGACACCCCGGCCATCAACAAGGCCATCACGGCGGCCAGTTCGGCCGACGGCGGCGGCATCGTCCGCTTCCCCGCCGGCGCCTACACATCCAAGAACACCATCCACATGAAGAGCCATGTGACGCTCCAGCTCGACAAGGGCGCCACGATCCAGGGCTCCGGTGCCGACACCTACGACAAGGCCGAGTCCAACCCGTACGACGCCTACCAGGACTACGGGCACAGCCACTTCCGCGACGCGATGATCTATGGCGACCGGCTGACCGACATCGGGTTCGTGGGCGAGGGCGTCATCGACGGCATGGGCGACATGATCACCGGCAACCCGAAGCCCGGTGAGGCCGACAAGATCATCTCGCTCACGCGCTGCGACGGACTCCGCATCGGTGACGGACTCACCCTGCGCCGCGGCGGCCACTTCGCCGCGCTGATCAACGGCTGCAAGAACGTCACCTCGGACCGGCTGACCATCGACACCGCGAGCGACCGCGACGGCTGGAACATCATCTCCACGACGAACGTCACCGTGACGAACGCCGACATCAGGGCCAACGACGACGCACTCGTCTTCAAGAGCGACTACGCCCTCGGCGCCAAGCTCCCCAACGGCCACGTCCGCGTCAACGACTCCACTCTGTCGGCCCGGTGCTGCAACGCCCTGATGTTCGGCTCCGAGACCTGCGGAGACTTCTCCGACTACCAATTCGAGAAGATCCGCATCGAGGGCGCGGACAAGTCCGGCCTCGGCATGGTGTCGATGGACGGCGCGAAGATCTCGGACGTGCACTACCGCGACATCACGATGACCAACGTCCACTCGCCGATCATGCAGAAGATCGGCACCCGGAAGCGATGCGGCGACCATCCCGGCGTCGGATCGATCAGCGACATCACGTACGACAACATCACGGCGACCGGCGACAGCCCGTCCTTCAGCCCGACGCTGTGGGGCGAGACCGGCCACCGGATCAACGGCGTCACCTTCAACAACGTCCACATCACCGTGCCCGGCGGCAACGGCACCATGTCCACCTCGGTGCCGGCCAACGACCCCGGCGACTACAACCCGAAGGCCATCGGCACCCGACCGGCCTACGGCTGGTACCTGCACAACGCCGACAACGTCCATTTCACCGACAGCTCGGTCAGGTTCGCCGCCGACGACGGCCGCCCCGCGGTCATCGCGAACGCGGCGAGCGGCATCCGCTTCACCGACTTCACCGCGGGGCGGGGCTCCCACTCGCCGTACGACCTGGGCTTCCAGGACGTGGACGGTTACTGCGCGACCGGCGTGACACTGCGGATCTCCATCAGTGGATCCACCGAGAACTGCGCGAGCACCGTACGGCCCCTCGACCTGGAGAACCCCCGCCAGGACTTCCTGCGCAACTCCGTCGGCGGTCTCTTCCTGCACTGGGGCCTGCGCACCGCGCCCGCCCACACCAGCTGCGCCGCCTGGGAGAACGACGTCACGAGCGGCGGCTGGACACCGGACTACTGGGTGAACGAGGCGAAGAAACTGCACACCCAGTACCTCGTCCTCGCCACCTTCCACAGCCGCCTCGGCTACGCCCGCCCCTGGCCCTCCAGGATCCCGGGCTCCTGCTCCACCAAGAGGGACTTCCTCGGCGAGCTGATCACCGCCGCCAAGGCCAAGGGCATGAAAGTCATCCTCTACATGACCGACGATCCCCAGTGGCACGACGAGGGCGGCCACGAGTGGCTCGACTCGGCGGCCTACTCCGCCTACAAGGGCAAGAACGTCGACCTGACCACCCGCGACGGTTTCGGGCAGTTCAGCTACGACAACTTCTTCGAGGTCATGGACCGCTACCCCGACCTCGGCGGCTTCTGGATCGACAACGACAACGCCTACTGGGAGAGCCACGACCTCTACCGGCAGATCTACCAGAAGCGCCCGAACTACACGCTCAGCAACAACAACGAAGACACGCCGATCATGGACATGATCAGCAATGAGCAGAAGACGGGGATGACGCCCGCCTACGACTACCCCCAGGCGCTCTACACCGCCCAACCCCGCCTGACCGAGGCCGACTTCAAACTGCCCTCGACCGGCGCCTGGTGGTACGACGGCTCCGACCCCGCCGTCGACAAGAAGCTCACCCTGGGCCGGCTGATCACCAACGCGGGCTCTTCGGTCAAGGCTCTGATGGCCGAGACCGCACAGGTCAACGGCAGGTTCCCGGCCAACCAGGCTGCCTTCAACAACTTCGCCGCCTCCTACCTCGACCCCGTCTGGGAGTCCCTGCACGGCACCGAGGGCGGCGGCTACATGTACGGCGGCCTCAAGCCCGGCTTCTGGAACGACGGCGCGCACGGCGTGACGACCATCGCCAAGGACGACCCGAACCGGCAGTACCTCCACGTCCTGACCCCGCCGAGCACGTCCGCCCTGCGCATCCGTGACAACGGCTACCGCATCGCCTCCGTCACCAACCTCCGTACCGGCAAAGCGGTTTCGTGGTCGCAGTCGGGCGGCGTGCTGACGCTGACCGGCCTCGGGGACTGGGACCCGTACGACACCGTCTTCAAGGTCACCACCGCCGGCCGTCAGGGCATCCTCGCCGGCGTCAAGGTGATAGCGAGCGCCTCCGCGAGCGGACATACCGGGGCGGCCGCCGGCGATGGCGACTTCCTCACCTACTGGGACAACAACAGGACCTTGCCGGTCAGCCTCACCTTCGACCTCGGCTCCGCGAAGAAGGTCCAGTACATCGGCCTCAACCAGCGTGAGGACTCCGTCGCCTACGCCCGCTCGGACACCGAGCAGTCGGCGCGGATCAAGGACTACAAGGTGTACCTGAGCAACGACGGCACGAGCTGGGGGAGCGCGGTCAAGACCGGTCAGCTCCCAAGTCGCCGCGGCATCCAGGGCATCGACCTCACCGCGGCCGACGCCCGCTATGTCCGCCTGGAGGTCGACACCACCTGGGCCGCCTCCACCGACACCACCCGCTACCAGCGGCTGCGCATCGACGAGGCGTGGATCGGCACCTCGTACGCCACACCGGCGGCCTTCACCCCCAGGTCGGACAACGGGCAGTCCCTGCGCCCCGCCATGGGCTGGAGCAGCTGGAGTTTCGTGCGCCGCTCACCGACCGAGGCGAAGATCAAGGCACAGGCGGACGCGCTGGTGTCGAGCGGCCTGAAGGACCACGGCTTCGTGTACGTCAACCTCGACGACTTCTGGCAGAAGTGCGACTCCGAGGGCTTCGCCGTCGACAACTACGGCCGCTGGGCCGTCGACCCGGCCAAGTTCCCGGACGGCATCAAGGCACTCGCCGACTACATCCACTCCAAGGGCCTGAAGTTCGGCTTCTACGTGACCCCCGGCATCGCGAAGAACGCCGTCACCCGCAACACGCCGATCGAGGGGACCTCGTACCACGCGAAGGACATCGCGGACACCTCGAAGACCGAGAAGAACTACAACTGCAAGAACATGTACTACATCGACTACTCCAAGCCGGGTGCGCAGGAGTTCGTGAACTCCTGGGCCAGGCAGTTCGCCTCATGGGGAGTCGACTACCTGAAGATCGACGGCGTGGGCGGCCAGGACGTCCCGGACGTGCGGGCCTGGGACAAGGCGCTGCGGGCGAGCGGACGGCCCATCAACTTCGCGCTGTCCAACAACCTTCCGATCGCCGACGCCGCCACCTGGCGGGGGCTCGCCAACAGCTGGCGCACCCAGGGCGACGTCGAGTGCTACTGCGGCCCGGGCTCCAACGGCAGCGGCTATCCGCTCACCGACTGGGCCCATGTCTCCGCCCGCTTCAACACCGCCGCCTCCTGGCAGCCGTACGCCGGCCCCGGCGGCTGGAACGACCTGGACTCCCTGGAGGTCGGCAACGGCGACCCGGCAGGTCTCACCGCCGACCAGCGCCGCTCCCACTTCACCCTGTGGGCGATGGCGGCCTCGCCGCTGCTGCTCGGCACCGATCTCACCCACCTCGACCCCGTCGACGAGGCGATGCTGACCAACGACCGGCTGATCGGTGTCGACCAGGACGGGGTGGCCGCGAAACGGGTTGTGAACAGTGGTGTCAGGCAGGTCTGGAGCAAACGCGAGAACAGCGGCGACTACGTGGTGGCGCTGTTCAACACCGGTACGTCCGGCAACTCCACGGTCACCGTGAACTGGTCGCAGGTCGGCTTCACCGGCTCCGGCGACGTCACCGACCTGTGGTCCGGTGCGCACAAGGGCACGGTCGCCGACACGTACAGCGCGACCCTGCGCCCGGGAGAGACACGGCTGATCAGGGTCAGGCCCGTCGACTCCCTCAAGGTCTTCGCCCCCTACACGGGCTGAGGGGAACACCCATGAAGATGAAGAGAGTTCTGCCGTACGGCGTCGCCGCGGCCCTCGCGCTGCCCCTCGCGGGGCTGAGCCAGGGCACCGCGATCGCCGCCACCGACTACCAGGCCGAGGACGCGGTCGTCTCGCAGGGCACGGTGGCCACCAACCACACCGGGTACACGGGCACCGGCTTCGTCGACTACACCAACGTCAAGGGTTCCTCCGTGGAGTTCACGGTGAGCGCGGTTTCCGCGGGCACCGCCTCGGTCGCCCTGCGATACGCCAACGGGACCGCCACCGACCGCCCGATGGACCTCTCCGTGGACGGGACGGTGATCGCCTCCGCGGTCTCCTTCCCGGCCACCGCCGACTGGAACACCTGGGCCACCAAGGCCCTCGACGTCCCGCTGACCGCGGGCACCCACAAGATCCGCGCCACCGCGACCACGGCCAACGGCGGCCCCAACCTCGACCGCATCACCATCGGCGCGGCGACCGACACCCAGGCCCCGACCCGTCCCGGGCAACCCGGCTGCTCGGACATCGGCGAGAACGGCCTCACCCTCTCCTGGGGCGCCTCGACCGACAACGTGGGCGTCACGGCGTACGACATCTACGAGCACGGCAACAAGATCAGTGAAGCACCGGGCAGTTCGAGCAGCAGGACGCTCACGGGACTCACCCCCGACACCACCTACAACCTCACCGTCATCGCCCGCGACGGGGCCGGCAACACCTCCGCCGCCAGCCCGGTCGTCGACTGCACCACCAAACCCAGCTCCGACACCACCCCGCCGACGAGACCGGGCACCCTCTCCGCCTCCGACGTCACCGCGAACAGCGCCCGACTGGCCTGGGGCGCCTCGACCGACAACAAGGCGGTCGTCGCGTACGACGTGCGCAGCGACACCACGGTCTACAAGACGGTCACCAGCGGTACCTCGACCACGCTGACCGGGCTCGCCTGCAACAGTCCGTACGCGCTGGACGTCGTCGCCCGCGACGCGGCCGGCAACACCTCCGCGCCGGGCAACACCGTCACCTTCACGACCAGGGCCTGCACGACCGACGGCGGCGTCCCGAGCTCCGTCGCCACGCTGTCGACGGGCTGGACGATCCCCTGGGGCACCCACTGGATGCCCGACGGGCAGAGCGCACTGGTCACCGAGCGGGACGACTTCCGCGTCTGGAAGGTCACGAAGGACGGCATGAGGACCCCGGTCGGCACGGTGCCCGACGCGGTCACCACCAACGGCGAGGGCGGCCTCCTGGGCGTCGCCGTGGACCCCGGGTGGGAGAGCAACCACTACGTCTACTTCATGCACACCGCGGACGAGGGCAACCGCGTGGTCCGCATGACCTACGACGGCACCGCGCTCAGCGACTACAAGGTGCTGCTCCAGGGCATCAAGAAGAACCGCTACCACAACGGCGGCCGCCTCGCCTTCGGCCCCGACGGCTATCTGTACGTGTCCACCGGCGAGGCCCAGACGCCCGACCTGGCGCAGGACAAGAACTCCCTCAACGGCAAGATCCTGCGCATGACGACGGACGGGAAGCCGGCCCCCGGCAACCCGTTCGGCAACTACGTCTACAGCCTCGGCCACCGCAATCCCCAGGGCCTTGCCTTCGACCGCAACGGCCGCCTGTGGGAAGCGGAGTTCGGCAACAGTGCCAAGGACGAACTCAACCTCATCAAGCCGGGCGCCAACTACGGCTGGCCGATCTGCGAGGGCAGCTGCGGCACATCCGGGATGACCAACCCGAAGGCCACCTGGAACGTCGCGGAGGCCTCGCCGAGCGGTATCGCGATCGTCCGCAACGTCGTCTACATGGCGTCCCTGCGCGGTGAGCGGCTGTGGCGGATCCCGATCAACGGGGACAACGAGAGCGTCGGCACACCCACCGCGTACTACGTGGGCACGTACGGCCGTCTGCGGACCGTGACCAAGGTCCCGGGCGCCGACCAGCTGTGGCTGTCGACCACCAACTGCGACAACAACGGAAACCAGCCGGACGGATCGGACAAACTCTTCCGAATCAACATCAGTTGATGGAGTGTCAGAACGAGATCAGGCCCGGTAGAGCGCCTCGACCTCGTTGGCGTAGGCGTTCTCGATGGCCTTGCGCTTCAGCTTCAGGGACGGGGTCAGCAGACCGTGTTCCTCGGTGAACGGCTGGGCCAGTATCCGGAAGGTGCGGATCGACTCGGCCTGTGAGACGAGGGTGTTGGCGGCTACGACCGAGCGCCGCACCTCCGTCTCCAGGTCGGCGTCCCGCACCAGCTGGGCCGGGGACATCCGCGGTTTGCCGCGCATGGTCAGCCAGTGCTCGACGGCCTCCTGGTCGAGGGTGACCAGGGCGGCGATGTACGGGCGGTCGTTGCCGACGACGATGCACTGGTTGACCAGCGGATGGTCGCGGACGCGCTCCTCCAGCAGAGCGGGGGAGACGCTCTTGCCGCCGGAGGTCACCAGGATCTCCTTCTTGCGGCCGGTGATGGTGAGGAAGCCGTCCTCGTCGAGGGCGCCCAGGTCGCCGGTGGCGAGCCAGCCGTCGTGCAGGGTCTCGTCGGTGGCCTTCTGGTTGTTGAGATAGCCCTGGAAGACGTTCGGGCCGTGCAGCCAGATCTCGCCGTCGTCCGCGATGTGCACGGTGACGCCCGGGATGGGCTGGCCGACGGTGCCGTAGCGAGTGCGCTCGGGCGGGTTGGCGGTCGCGGCCGCCGTCGACTCCGTGAGGCCGTAGCCCTCGTAGATCTGCACTCCCGCGCCCGCGAAGAACAGGCCGAGCCGGCGGTCCATCGCGGAGCCGCCCGAGATGGCGTTGCGGATGCGGCCGCCCATCGCGGCCCGCAGCTTGGAGTAGACGAGCTTGTCGAACAACTGGTGCTGCACACGCAGGCCCGCCGACGGGCCGGGTCCGATGCCCCAGGCCTTCGCCTCGACGGCGTCCGCGTACTTCACGGCGATCTCGACGGCCTTCTCGAACGGCCCGGCCTTGCCGTCCTTCTCGGCCTTGCGGCGCGAGGCGTTGAAGACCTTCTCGAAGATGTACGGCACCGCGAGGATGAACGTCGGCTTGAACGCCTGCAGGTCGGGCAGCAGGGTGGCGGCGTTCATCTGAGGCTGGTGGCCGAAGCGGATCCCGTGGCGGATCCCGGTGACCTCCACCATCCGCCCGAAGACGTGCGCGAGCGGCAGGAACAGCAGTGTCGCCGCCTCGTCGCCCTTCTTGGAGTGGAATACCGGCTCCATGTGCTGGGCGACCGTGTCCGCCTCGTACATGAAGCTGGCGTGCGTGATGACACAGCCCTTCGGACGGCCGGTGGTGCCCGAGGTGTAGATGATCGTCGCGACCGAGTCGGGGGTGACCGCCTGGCGGTGCCGGTGAACCACCTCGTCGTCGATGTACGCACCCGCGTCGTACAGCTCCTGCACGGCTCCGATGTCGAGCTGCCACAGCTGGTGCAGCTGCGGCAGCCGGTCGATCACGCTGGCGATCGTCATCGCGTGGTCCTCGTGCTCCACGATCGCCGCCGAGCACTCGGCGTCGTAGAGCATCCAGAAACACTGCTCCGCCGAGGACGTGGGGTAGATCGGCACCACCTGGGCGCCGATCGTCCACAACGCGAAGTCGAACAGCGTCCACTCGTAGCGGGTACGGGACATGATCGCGACGCGGTCGCCGAAGCGAATGCCCCGGGCCAGCAGCCCCTTGGCGAGGGCCAGCACCTCGTCCCGGAACTCCGCCGCCGTCACATCACGCCACTGCCCCTGGTCGTCCTTGCGGCCGAGGCTGATGTGCAGCGGGTCTTCCTGGGCACGCTCGAAGACGACGTCGGCCAGGCCGCCCACCGGCGGCGACAACGTCAACGGAGGGTTGGTGAACTCGCGCAAACCCCGCTCCCCGCTCCTCAACGCCCGATTTAGTGCTACTCCGCAGGGCGTGAAAGCTACCCCAGACGGCGACAGGGCGGGAGGGGGGCCGAATCCGAGCAGTGCTCAGGTACACCCTGGTCACGGCCGGAAAATGCGCTCACATCCGGAAGGGTCGGACAGAAAACTGACGGTTGAGTAAGTTTCGGTCCCGTAATCTCCACCGAATCTGTACGACCTGGCAACCGGCCCGGAGGGGGGTCAGCGGCCGTGTCCGAGAGGTGCCGTCCCCTCCTCTGTCAGCGTCGGAGCGGAGGATTCCGTTACTTCCGTCCGGGTTGGGCGCACGGTCCTGACCAGGACGATCACCAGCCCTCCGGCGACCGTCGCGGTCAGCCCCGCCGCCACCGCCGCCGTGTTGAGCCCCGACGCGAACGCCGACCGCAGCGCATGCTCCGAGAAGCCGCCGCGCAGGGCTCCGGCCGCGCCTCCCGCCAACGCGTGGGCCGCGTCGCGCGGCAGCGTGTCTTGCATGCGCGACGTCAGCACCGTGCCGTAAACGGCGATGCCGAGGGCCAGACCGAGCTGCCGGAAGGTGTTGACCGCGCCGCCCGCCATCCCGGACCGCTGCGGCGGTACGGCCGCCAGCGCCGCGCCCGCGATGCCCGGCGCCACCAGCCCCGTACCGACACCGACCAGCACCATCCCCGGCGCCAGCACGGACGCCGTCGACCCCGCGTCCAGCACCGTCATGCAGAACTGCCCCGAGCCGACCAGCAGCAGTCCGCCGCCGACCGTGATCCGCGCCGGCACCCCGTGCAGCAGCCGCCCGCCGGCCGCCGCCACCACGAACGCCGCCAGCGACATCCACAGGAACACCGCACCGCCGCCCACCGGGCTCATCCCGAGCAGCGACTGCATCCATATCGAGTCGTACGCCATGAGACCGAACGCCCCCGCGTTGAAGGCGAGCGCGCCCACCATCACCACGGAGAACGCGGGCTTGAGGAACAGCCGCGGATCCAGCAGCGGGTCGGCACCGCGCCGCTCCACCACGACGAAGCAGACCAGCGCCGCGACCGCCGCGGCGAACGTCACGAGGGTGCCGGTCTCGCCCCAGCCGTGCTCCCCGGCCCGCACCGCCCCGTACGTCAGGCCGCCCGCGAAGGCCGCGAAGGTCACCGTGCCCGCCCAGTCGACGCGCCGTTCGCGCGAGCCGTGCGACTCCGGGACGACCTTCAGCGTCAGCCACACCGCGGCCACACTCACCGGCAGATTGACGTAGAAGATCCACCGCCAGCCCGGCCCGTCCGTCAGCACCCCGCCGAGCACCGGCCCCACCGCTGCCGCAGCCCCGCTGACCGCGCCCCACACACCGAGCGCCACCGACCGCCGCTTGCCCTGGTAGACGGAGGCCAGCAGCGGCAGCGTGGTCGCCAGCATCGCGGCCCCGCCGAGCCCCTGCAGCGCGCGCGAGGCGATCAGCATCGCCGGTCCGCCCGCCAGCCCGCACAGCAGCGAGGCGGTCGCGAACACCACGACACCCACGACGTGCACCCGCCGCCGGCCCAGGACGTCGGCCGCGGCTCCCGTCCCCAGCAGCAGTGCGGCCAGCGCCAGCGCGTATCCGTCCATCACCCACTGCAGATCGCTCAGCGACGCGTGCAGCGAAGCCGCCATGTCCGGCAGCGCGACCACCGCGATGGTCACGTCCAGCAACAACATGAACGTGCTCAGGCACACGGCCGTGAGCGGCCCCCATATACGCATGTCCTCAACTCCTTGTGCGATGGATGCGTAGGACTCCGTACGATGGGGCAGACCGGGCGATCGCGGCGGCTGTAGCCGTCCAGATGCCGAAATCCGACATCAGAAGGCGGTATGGAGACGAATTCCCACGCACCACGGCTGTCACCCGGTTTCGACGAGCTCGACCTGCGCCTGCTGTCGGCGCTGGAGGTGGACGGCCGGGCGCCGTTCAGCCGGATTGCGGCGGTGCTCGGCGTCTCCGACCAGACCGTCGCCCGCCGCTACCGCCGGCTGTGCGCCGAGGGCGGGCTGCGGATCGTGGTGATGCGGGACGCGGGCCGGCTCGGCAGCGACCAGTGGATGCTGCGGGTGCGCTGCGCGCCGGACAGTGCCCCGGCCATCGGGGACGCGCTGGCGAAGCGGCCCGACACCAGCTGGGTCGGGCTCGTTTCGGGCGGCACCGAGGTCCTGTGCCTGACTCGCCCGCGCACCTCCGGCGACCACGACGACCTGCTCCTCGGCAAACTCCCGCGCACCCCCAGCGTGGTGGAGATCCGGGCCCATCAGTTGCTGCACCGCTTCTACGGCGGCGCGCAGGGCTGGATCAGCAAGTTCGGGGCACTGACCGCCGAGGAGAGAGACGCCCTGCGCCCCCGGGTCGAGCCTGCGGCCGGGCCCGCCCGTCTCACCGCGGAGGACGAGCCGCTGCTGGCCGCGCTGGAGCGGGACGGCCGGGCGACCTACCCCGAACTGCAGCGCGCCACCGGCCTGTCCGAGTCCGCGGTCAAGCGTCGCCTCGCGGCACTGTTCGCCTCGGAGGCCGTGTACGTCGACTCGGAGAGCGACCCGGAGGTGGTCGGCCACCCGGTGGCCGCGATGCTGTGGATCACCGCCGCCCCGGCCGCCCTGCACTCCGTCGGCGAGGCCCTCGCCGGCCACCCCCAGATCGCCCACGCCTCCGCGGCGACGGGCCCCTGCAACATCATCGCGACCGCGCTGGCCGAGAGCACCGCCGGCCTGTACGCCTACCTCAGCGGCCCGCTGGGCCAACTGGAAGGCGTCCAGCACGTGGAGACGACCATCTTCATGCGCCGTATAAAACAGCTCACCTACCCGCTCCCGGCTCGCTGACCAGGCCCCGAGCAGGTCGGGCGCATATCGCTGCGGTTCGGCAGCGCCCCGAAGGGGCGCGGGGCCGTATCCGTCTGCGGCTCCGCCGGGCGGGCGCGACCAGCCATGACGGCGCCCCGGTCGAACGACGGCATGTCGCGGCACGTCCCGCGGAGCGGTCAGCGCCGGTGCAGCCGGTCCCCGCCCGCCAGGATCGTCGCCGCCAGTGCGTCCGCCGCGCTCTGGGCCGAGGTACGGCGGGTGCCGTGTACCAGGACGAAGTCGACGCGGCCGAGTTCGGGCAGGCCGAAGCGGTCGGGGAGGCGGACCAGGCCCGGCGGGATCAGGCCGCGGGAGTGCGCCATGACGCCGAGGCCGGCCCGGGCCGCCGCGATCAGGGCGCTCAGGCTGCCGCTCGTGCAGGCGATGCGCCACGGCCGGCCCTGCCGCTCCAGGGACTCGAAGGCGAGCGCACGGGTGATGCCCGGCGGCGGGAACACGATCAGCGGCACGGGCCGGTCCGCGTCCAGGCGCAACCGCTCCGCGCCGATCCACACCAGTTCGTCGTGCCAGACCAGCTCGCCCCGCGGATCCTCCGGCCGCCGCTTGGCCAGTACCAGGTCCAGCTTCCCGGCCGCCAGCTGTTCGTGCAGCGTGCCCGACAGCTCGACCGTCAGCTCCAGGTCCACCTCGGGATGGTCGTAGCGGAAGCCCTCCAGGATCTCCGGCAGCCGGGTCAGCACGAAGTCCTCCGAGGCGCCGAAGCGCAGCCGGCCGCGCAGCCGCGTACCCGTGAAGAACGCCGACGCCTGCTCCTGCACCTCAAGGATCCGCCGCGCGAACCCGAGCATCGCCTCACCGTCCTCCGTCAGCTCCACGGAGTGGGTGTCCCGGGAGAACAGCTGCCGCCCGGTGGCGTCCTCCAGGCGTCGCACGTGCTGGCTGACGGTGGACTGGCGCAGCCCCAGCCGCCGCGCGGCCTGCGTGAAGCTCAACGTCTGGGCCACCGCCAGGAAGGTACGCAGGTGGGAGGGGTCGTACATGGGACAACGGTAGCTGCTCATCACGTTTCGCGATGACAGTCAGAGCGGTATGACGGATTCCCGATCGGCCGTCGGGGGAGGACGATGAGCGGGGGCCCTCCGGCCCCGGACAGACACCGGGCAGATCCCGGACCGCCGACAGCAACAAGCAAGTGGAGCACCGTGAAACGCCTGCAATGGCCGACTTGGATGCCGATCGACCCGTACATCCTGCTGCTGCTCGGAACGGTGGGCCTCGCGGCCCTCCTCCCGGCGCGCGGAGCCGCGGCCGACGTGGCCTCCGGTGCCTCCACGGCCGCGATCGCCTTCCTCTTCTTCCTCTACGGCGCACGGCTGTCCACCCGTGAGGCACTGGACGGACTCAAGCACTGGCGGCTCCACGTCACGGTCCTGGCCTGCACGTTCGTCGTCTTCCCGGTGCTTGGCCTGGCCGCCCGCGGCCTCGTCCCGGTCTTCCTCACCCAGCCGCTCTACCAGGGGCTGCTCTTCCTCACCCTCGTCCCCTCCACCATCCAGTCGTCGATAGCCTTCACGTCGATCGCCCGCGGCAACGTGCCCGCCGCGATCTGCGCGGGCTCCTTCTCCTCGCTCGTCGGCATCGTCGTCACACCGCTGCTCGCCGCCGCCGTGCTGGGCAGCAGCGCCGGAGGGTTCTCGGCGGACTCGCTCGTCCAGATCGTGCTGCAGTTGCTGGTGCCGTTCCTCGCCGGGCAGGTGCTGCGTCGCTGGATCGGTGGCTTCGTCGCCCGGCACAAGAAGGTCCTCGGCCTGGTCGACCGCGGCTCCATCCTGCTGGTCGTCTACACCGCGTTCAGCGAGGGCATGGTCCAGGGCATCTGGCACCAGGTGAGCCCGCTCCGGCTGGGCGGCCTGCTGGTCGTGGAGGCCGTTCTGCTCGCCGTGATGCTCGCCCTGACCTGGTACGGCGCCAAGGCGCTCCGCTTCGACCGCGGGGACCGGATCGCCATCCAGTTCGCGGGCTCCAAGAAGTCCCTCGCCTCCGGACTGCCCATGGCGAGCGTGCTGTTCGGCGCCCACGCCTCGCTGGCCGTGCTGCCGCTGATGCTCTTCCACCAGATGCAGCTGATGGTCTGCGCGGTGATCGCCAAGCGCCGCTCGAAGGACCCCGTGGAGGAAGCCGGCGAGGTCACCGTGCCCGCGCCACCCGCACCGTCACGAACCGCGGTCGGTACAGGGTCACGTTCGCGTTGATGCTCGCCGAAGCACCGCTCGTCTCCAGCCAGTTGACGTCGTAGCTCAGCACCAGCCGCCCGTCGCCGCTCAGCTCGGGATGCACCTGCGGGTTGTACGCGGCGACCCCGGCCGTCGGCAGCGAAGGGCTGAAGTTCCTCGTCGGACCGTGCCACGGCCCGACGGGGGAGCACGCCCAGTACGAGGTCACGGTGGTCAGCCCCGCCGTCCCCGCGGCCATCGTGAACAGCACATACGTGCCTTCCACCCGCACCACCGAGAACGCGCTGCCCACCTTCGCCCCGCTCACCGGCCGCGGCCGCAGACCCCAACCCGAACCGTCCCAGTACCGCCAGGCCGCCGCGTCGCCGAGCCGTCCCTCGGGCACCCGCGCCACATACGCCGACGAGGCCGGCCGGGAGACGGCCCGCCCGTCGTCCCCGCCGAAGACGTACGTCCAACCGCCCTTCTCGGCCAGCGTCGTACCGAACAGGATCCGCCGCGAGGGGTCGGGCACCAGGCTCTGGTCCAGCACCTTCACCACCGACTCGACCCGCAGACCGGGCAGGGAGAGCGTGGCGACCTCGGTCGCGGTGGGCACCCCGTAGATCCACGGCGACTGCCCGGCCGCCCGCACCCACAGCAGCACCCGGACGACCTGCTCGGAGGAACCGGGGGAGCGCGGCTCGACCCGGGCCGCGACCGGCCAGCGCCACTGGTTCTGGGCCGGATCGGGGAAGAGCGGGGTGGGGAGCGTGCTCTCCGGACGGCCCCTGCCGTCCATCACCACGGCCGAGTTGCGCACCAGCGGGGCCGCGGTGTCCCGCCACGGGTACGACTCGCCCACCGGGTTGGGCGGGCGGTGCACCTGGCCGAGATAGGTGTCCGAGAACAGCCACAGGACCCGCCCGTCCGGCAGCCGCACCGAGTGGGTGCCGTCACCGCCGGTCCAGTCGTCGGTACGGGTCGCGTCGTCGCCGTACCGGGCGAACTCACCGGTGAGACGGTCGTCGGCCGACCACGAGGCGACCGTGTGCGGTGTACAGGCGCCGCCCTCCCGTCGACCGTGGTCCGGGAGGACGGTGAGCAGCACGGCCCCGAGAACCAGGGCCAGCAGCAGGCCGAGGCCGGTTCCCGTTCGCTGTCGTGCTCGTACGTCGGCGGGCACCCACGGGACGTTAGTGGCTGTTGCTCACATGGTCCATGGGCAGCCACAGGACGGTGCCCTTCGAGGACACCTCCCGGGCGGCGAGTGCCTCGTCGCTCAGCGCCCGGTCCCACACATGGACGTCGTCGATCGAGCCGGTGAAGAAGGCCCGGCTGTCCATGCGCTGCCCGATGTGCACACCGAACGGCGAGTTGCCGCTGACCGAACCGGGCACATCGGCGGTGCTGAGCTCCGTACCGTCGATGAACAGCGTCAACTGTCCTCCCCCAGGCTCGGCTTCGCTCGCGTGGGAGGTACCCCCATCGCGCCGCAGCGCCAGATGGTGCCACTGCCCGTCGTTGTGGGCCCTGGTAGTACGTACGGACGCCGACTGCGGGGCCGCCGCGCCGTCGCGCACGGTGATCAGGCACTGGATGCGGCTGCTCGCGGGCTCCGCGCGCAGCCAGACCTGGAGCTGCTGGTACCGGTCCCACCCATCCACCACAGGGGCTGCTCACCGGTCGTGGCCGTGTAGCGGAACCACAGCGACGCCGTGAAGCCCTGTTTCGGTGTGCAAGCGCAGATTTCAGGGGCGCAGCACCACCTTGCCCAGATTGCGCCTCGACTCGATCACCGCGTGCGCCTTCGCCGCGTCCTCCAGCGCGAACTCCCCGTGCACGGCAGGCCTCAGCGCGCCCTCCGTGAACAGTCGCCACAGCTCCTGGCGCCGGCGCTCGTACAGTTCCGGCTTCCCACGGGCGATCCGCGCCATCTGGAAGCCGATCACGGACTTGGCGCCGACGAGCAGGTCGTACGCCTGGATCGTCCCGCCGCCCGAGCTGTACGCCACCAGTCGACCACCCGGAGCGAGCGCGGCCACGGCAGGGGCGAGCAGTTCGCCGCCGACGGCGTCCAACGCGTAGTCGACGGGATCTCCCCAGCTGTCGTCGCCGTACGTGACGACTTCGTGTGCGCCGAGGGAGCGCACGAAGTGTGCCTTCCCTGCATCGGACACGGCGCCCACCACCCGGGTCGCGCCCCGCACCTTCGCCAACTGCACGGCCAGGTGGCCGACTCCGCTCGCGGCGGCCGTGACCAGCGCCGTCTCGCCGGGTTCGGGGTGCGCGGCTTCCAGGGCGCCGAGGGCGACGAGACCGCTGCGGACGAGGGTGACCGCGTCGACCGCAGAGGCACCGTCCGGGACGGGGGAGGCCATGGCTTCGTGCAGGAGTGCGAAGTCGGCGTATCCGTGTCCGAAGCACAGCCCCGTCACGCGCTCACCGACGCGGAACCGGGTGACTGCGTCGCCGACGGCCACGACCTCGCCCGCTGTCTCACCGCCCAGCGGGATCGGCTCGGCGGCCTCGGTGACCTTGCGGACGACGGGGAGCGTGACGCCCACCGCCTCGCAGCGGACGAGGAGTTCGCCGGGACCGGGCTCGGGGACCGGGGCCTCCTCCAGAAGCAACGGGCCACCGGTGGACTCGTAGCGGACGCGGCGCATCACACCTCCATGGGTCGTCGGGGATCCCGGCGGGTTCACGAGATTCGTTGGGAGTCCCAACGATAGTCCGAGACTCGTTGGGAAGTCCAACGGCTTTTCGCTAGGCTGGCCGCATGCCCGAAGCTCCCCTCGCCGCGATCCGCTCCCTCCCCAGCTGGCTGCTCGGTCGTGCCGCCGCGCGCGGACGCGCTCTGGTGACCGAGGCGCTGGCCGCCGAGGGGCTGAAGATGTGGCACCACGTGGTGCTCTCCGCCGTCCGCGACCTCGGCCCCGTCGCCCAGGCCGACCTCGGGCGCAGTGTGCAGCTCGACCCCAAGGACCTGGTCGGTGTCCTCAACGACCTGCAGCGCGAGGGCCTCGTCGTACGCGAACCGGACCCCAGGGACCGGCGCAAGAACGCGGTGTCGGTCACCGGGCAGGGTGCGCGGCTGCTGAAGCGCTGCGAGCGCGCGGCGCGCACGGCCAACGACGAGCTGCTCGCGCCGCTCTCGGCGGCCGAACGCGACCAGTTCATGAGCCTGTTGATCCGGATTTCCGGCACGGAGAGCTGACGGCGGATAACGTTCCGTCATGGCCGTATCCCTCGCACTCGATCCCGCGCGCAGCGCCCTGGTCCTCGTCGATCTGATGGACCGGATCGTCGCGCTGCCCCTGGAGCCCCGCAAGGGCACCGAAGTCCTGTCCGCCGCCGAGGAGTTGGCGACCGCGTTCCGCTCGGCGGGCGCGACCGTGGTCCTCGTCCGGGTCGAACGCCCCGGCGTCGCCGAACAGCCGCCCGGCAGCGGGCTGGTGGCCGGTCTGGCCCGGGACGGCGACCTGGAGGTGGTGAAGCGGACCATCGGAGGCTTCCAGGGCACGGGACTGGACGACCTCCTGCGCGGCCGCGGCGTCAACACGCTCGTCTTCGGCGGTATCGCCACCAACCTCGGCGTCGAGTCCACCGCCCGCGCCGCCGGAGACCTCGGCTATGACCTGGTCTTCGTCGAGGACGCGATGGCCGCGCTCACGGCCGCCGAGCATGACGCGTCGGTGCGGCTGGACTTCCCGCGGCTGGGGACCGTGGTGACCACGGCCGAGGTGCGGTTCGTGGCGGGCTGATCCCGCAGGGCGGCGGGAGCAGCTGAGGCGGGGCCCCTGCGGCGCAGGGGGCGCTCCCCGCCGGCCGGGGCCCCGCCGCCGTGTCGCGGAGAGCCGGTCACCCCTGGGCGGCCGCGGTCCGCAGAGCGATGCGGTTCTCGCCCGCGTACACGTTCATGGAGCTGCCCCGCAGGAAGCCCACGAGGGTCAGGCCCGTCTCCGCCGCCAGGTCGACGGCGAGCGACGAGGGCGCCGAGACCGCCGCCAGGACCGGGATCCCGGCCATGACCGCCTTCTGCGCCAGCTCGAAGGAGGCGCGGCCGGAGACCAGCAGGATCGTGCGGGACAGCGGCAGGTCGCCGTTCTGCAGGGCGCGGCCCACCAGCTTGTCGACCGCGTTGTGCCGGCCCACGTCCTCCCGTATGTCCAGCAGCTCGCCGTCCTCGGTGAACAGGGCCGCCGCGTGCAGGCCCCCGGTCCGGTCGAAGACCCGCTGGGCCGCCCGGAGCCGGTCGGGGAGGCTCGCGAGCAGTTCGGGGTCTACCCGGACCGGGGGAGTGTCGGCGATCGGCCAGCGGGCCGTCGTACGCACCGCGTCCAGGCTCGCCTTGCCGCACAGGCCGCAGGACGAGGTGGTGTACACGTTCCGCTCCAGGGTGATGTCGGGGATCTTCACGCCCGGCGCGGTCCGCACGTCCACCACGTTGTACGTGTTCGAGCCGTCGACCGTGGCTCCCGCGCAGTACACGATGTTCTGCAGATCGTCCTGCTCGGCGAGCACGCCCTCGCTGACCAGGAAGCCAGCGGCCAGCGCGAAGTCGTCACCCGGGGTGCGCATGGTGATCGCGAGCGGCTTGCCGTTCAGCCGGATCTCCAGCGGTTCCTCGGCGACGAGCGTGTCCGGGCGGGAGGAGATCACCCCGTCGCGGATGCGGATCACCTTGCGTCGTTCCGTGACTCGTCCCATGTCGTGTCTCAGTCCCGGTTCTGTACGTGCTGGTAGCCGAAGCGGCCCTTGATGCAGAGGTTGCCGTGGGTCACCGGGTTGTCGTGCGGTGAGGTGACCTTCACGATTTCATTGTCCTGCACGTGGAGAGTGAGGCTGCAGCCCACTCCGCAGTACGCGCACACCGTCGTCGTCTCCGTCTGAGCAGACTCGTCCCAGGTACCCGCCGCGCGCATGTCGAACTCCGACCTGAACGACAGTGCCCCCGTCGGGCACACCTCGACGCAGTTCCCGCAGTACACGCATGCCGAGTCGGTGAGCGGCGCGTCGTGCTCGACGGCGATCCGGGCGTCGAAGCCGCGGCCGGAGACCGAGATCGCGAAGGTGTTCTGCCACTGGTCGCCGCAGGCGTCCACGCACTTGTAGCAGAGGATGCACTTGTCGTAGTCGCGCACGTACAGTGCGTTGTCGACCTTGGGTTCCTCGTCGAGGCGGGCCGCGTCCGGGCCGAAGCGGTCCGGCTTCGCCTCGTACGCCTTGATCCATTCAGCGACTTGTGGAGTCGTCGACAAGTCCACCGAGGAGGCGAGGAGTTCAAGGACGATCTTGCGGCTGTGGCGGGCCCGCTCGCTGTCCGTCCTGACCTCCATGCCGGGTTCGGCCCTGCGGGAGCAGGCCGGGACCAGGGTCCTGGATCCCTCCACCTCGACCACACAGACCCGGCAGGCGTTCTTGGGGCGCAGCGTGTCGCCCTCGCACAGGGTCGGCACGTCCTTCCCGGCCGCCCGGCAGGCGTCGAGGACCGTCGAGCCCTCGGGAGCGCGCACCGGCTCCCCGTCGATCGTGAACTCCAGCAGCCGGCGCGGGATCCCCAGCGGTGTCACGGTCATTCGTACGCCCCCAGACGGTCTATGGCGGATTCCACTGCGTTCCACGCGGTCTGTCCCAGGCCGCAGATCGAGGCGTCCCGCATGGCGCGGCCGACCTCTCTGAGCAGGGCGATGTCGTCGGCGGCCGCCGCGCCCGTGCGTTCCACGATCCGGTGCAGCGCCTCCTCCTGGCGCACGGTCCCCACCCGGCACGGCACGCACTGGCCGCACGACTCGTCGCGGAAGAACTCGGCGATGCGCAGCAGCAGCCGCGGCAGCGGGACGGTGTCGTCGAAGGCCATGACGACGCCCGAGCCGAGCGTCGTGCCCGCCTCGCGGGTGCCTTCGAAGGTGAGCGGGATGTCCCGTTCGTCCGGCCGTACGAAGCCGCCCGCCGCGCCGCCGAGGAGAACCCCGCGCAGCCGGTCCCGTACGCCGGCCATGTCCAGCAGCTCGCCGAGCGTGGCGCCGAACGGCAGCTCGTAGATGCCCGGCCGGTCCACGCTGCCCGAGACGCAGAACAGCTTCGGCCCGGTGGACCTCCCGGTGCCGATCGCCGCGTAGGCCTGGGCGCCCATGGTCAGGATCGGCAGGACGTTGACCAGCGTCTCGACGTTGTTCTCGACCGTGGGCTTGCCGAACAGGCCCTTCTCCACCGGGAAGGGCGGCTTCGAGCGCGGCTCGCCGCGGTGGCCCTCGATCGAGTTGAACAGGGCCGTCTCCTCGCCGCAGATGTAGGCGCCCGCACCGCGCCGGATCTCGATGTCGAAGGCGTAGCCCTGGCCGAGGACGTCGTCGCCGAGGAAGCCACGCGCGCGTGCCTGCGTGATCGCGTGCTCCAGGCGGCGCAGGGCCCGCGGGTACTCGCCGCGCAGATAGAGATAGCCCTGGTGCGCGCCGGTCGCGTACCCGGCGATGGTCATCGCCTCGACCAGCGCGTACGGGTCGCCTTCCATGAGCACGCGGTCCTTGAAGGTGCCCGGCTCGGATTCGTCGGCGTTGCAGACGAGGTAGTGGGGGTGGTCGGGCTGCGACGCCGTGGCCTGCCATTTGCGGCCGGTGGGGAAGGCGGCGCCGCCCCGCCCGACCAGGCCGGAGTCGGTGACCTCGCGGATGACACCCGCGGGGCCCAGCGCGAAGGCCCGGCGCAGGGCGGTGTAGCCGCCGTGCGCGCGGTAGTCGTCGAGACTCTCCGGGTCCGCCACGCCGACCCGCCGAAGCAGGACCAGTCCGTCCTGTCCCGCCTGAGGGACCGCCATCGCCGCCGGCGGTTCCTCCGGCGCCGAGTCGGGTGCGCTCGCGGCGAGTACGGCCGCCTCGACCGTCGCCGGCGCCGACACGGCCGTACGCACCGGCTCCCCCGCCTTGATCGCGAGGGCCGCCGGCGCCCGCTCGCACAGGCCCAGGCAGGGGCTGCGCTCGACACTCGCCCCGCTGCCCGGGCCCAGCCGCGCCTCGATCCGGGCGCAGAGCCCGGAGGCTCCGGCCGCCGCGCACGCGAGGTCGGTGCAGACGTGCAGCACGGTGGCCGGGCGCGGCTTCACCGAGAACATGGCGTAGAAGGTGGCGACGCCGTACGCCTCCGCCGGCGGTACGGTCAGCCGCCGGCACAGGTGGTCGAGGGCGCCTTCGCTGATCCAGCCGACCCGGTCGTTGATCGCGTGCAGCCCGGGCAACAGCAGATCGCGCCGCTCCCGGGCCTCGCGGCCGCCGCGGGCCCACCTCAGGTCGGCGTCGGAACGGTCCGCGCCCTCCCAGGAGGACTCGGGAGGGCCCAGCAGGGCGTCCACCGCGGCCCGTTCGTCGTCCGTCGGCTTGCTGTCGCCGAAGTGCAGATCCACCAGGTCACCTCACGATGGTCGCGACGGGGAGCTTCTCGATCCGGATCGCCGACGCCTTGAACTCCGCCGTTCCCGCGATCGGGCAGTTCGCCTCGATCGTCAGCTGGTTGGTGTCCACCTCGTCGGGAAAGTGCATGGTCATGAAGGCGAGACCGGGCCGCAGCGCCGTGTCCACCCACACCGGAGCGACCACGGAACCCCGCCGCGAGGACACCTGGACCTCCTCGCCGACCACGACCCCGTACCGCTCGGCGTCCTCCGGGCACAGCTCGATGTACTCGCCCCGGCGGAGCGGGGAGGCGTAACCACCGCTCTGCACACCGGTGTTGTAGGAGTCCAGCCGCCTTCCGGTCGTCAGCCGGATCGGGTACTCCTCGTCGGTGAGGTCCACGGGCGGATCGTGCTGGACGATCCCGAAGGGCGCCGGCATTCCGCGCCCGGCCGGGTCCTTCTCCCACAGCCGGCCGTGCAGATAGGTCGGTTCGAGCTCGTCGGTGCTCGGGCACGGCCACTGGATGCCCTGGTGCTCCTCCAGGCGTTCGTACGTCATCCCGTAGTGGTCCGGAGAGACCGAGCGCAGCTCGTTCCATACGGTCTCGGCGTCGGCGTACTTCCAGTCGTGGCCGAGGCGTGCCGCCAGTTCGCAGATGATGTCGATGTCCTCGCGCGCCTCGCCCGGCGGGGTGACCGCCCGGCGCACGCGCTGGACCCGCCGCTCGCTGTTGGTGGTGGTGCCGTCGGTCTCCGCCCAGCCGGCGGTGGCAGGCAGGATCACGTCCGCCAGCTCGGCCGTCCTGGTGAGGAAGATGTCCTGCACGACCAGGAAGTCCAGCTGCTTCATGCGCCGTACGGCCTGCTCGCTGTCGGCCTCCGACTGCGCCGGGTTCTCGCCGATGCAGTAGACGGCCCTCAGGGAGCCCTCCTCCATCGCCTCGAACATCTCCGTCAGGTTCAGCCCGTAGTGCGGCTGGATGACGGTGTCCCAGGCCGACTCGAACTTCAGCCGGGAGTCGGGGTCGAGGATGTCCTGGAAGCCGGGGAGGCGGTTGGGGATGGCGCCCATGTCGCCGCCGCCCTGCACGTTGTTCTGGCCGCGCAGCGGCTGCAGCCCGGCGCCGTACCGGCCGACCTGGCCGGTCAGCAGGGAGAGGTTGATCAGCGCGCGGACGTTGTCGGTGCCGTTGTGGTGCTCGGTGATGCCGAGGGTCCAGCACAGCTGGGCGCGCTCGGCGCGGGCGTAGGCGTGCGCCAACTCCCGGATTGCACGCGCCGGGACGCCCGTGACCTTCTCCGCGAGCGACAGCGTCCACGGCTCGACGAGTGCCTTGTACTCCTCGAAGCCGGTCGTCGCCCGCTCGATGAACGCCTCGTTCGCCAGGCCCGCGTGGATGATCTCGCGTCCGATGGCGTGCGCCATCGGGATGTCGGTGCCGACGTTGAGGCCGAGCCAGCTCTCCGCCCACTCGGCGGTCGACGTGCGGCGCGGGTCGACCGCGTACATCCGGGCGCCGTTCCTGATCCCCCTCAGCACGTGCTGGAAGAAGATCGGGTGCGCGAAGCGGGCGTTGGAGCCCCACATCACGATGACGTCGGTGTGCTCGATCTCCTCGTACGAGGAGGTGCCGCCGCCGGAGCCGAAGGCCGCGCTCAGGCCGGCGACGCTCGGGGCGTGACATGTGCGGTTGCAGGAGTCGACGTTGTTGGTGCCCATGACGACCCGCGCGAACTTCTGCGCCACGTAGTTCATCTCGTTGGTCGCGCGGGCGCAGGAGAACATGCCGAACGCGCCGCGGTTGCGTTCCAGGCCGCGGGCCGCGCGGTCCAGGGCCTCCTCCCAGCTCGCCTGCCGGAACGGCTCGTTGCGGGAGTCGCGGAGCAGCGGGTGGGTGAGCCGGGTGTAGGTCTTCGGGGTCCGGTCGCGTTTCCTCATACGAGACTCCTCATGCGGCGCTCCTCAGCGCGAGCAGGTCCGAGATGGCGTGCACGGTGCGCAGGGTGGGCACCTCCACGCCGGTGATCTCCGCCAACTCGACGACGGCCGCGAGGAGTACGTCGAGTTCGAGCGGCTTGCCGCGCTCCAGGTCCTGGAGCGTGGAGGTGCGGTGGTCGCCGACGCGTTCGGCGCCGGCGAGGCGGCGTTCGATGGAGACGCCGACCTCGCAGCCGAGGGCCTCGGCGACGGCCAGGGTCTCGGCCATCATGGTCTCGATGACCTTGCGGGTGCCGCCGTGCAGACACATCTGCCGCATGGTGGCGCGGGCCAGCGCGCTGATCGGGTTGAAGGAGATGTTGCCGAGCAGCTTCAGCCAGATGTCGTTGCGCAGGTCCGGCTCGACCGGGCACTTCAGGCCACCGGCGACCATGGCCTCGCTGAAGTCCAGACAGCGCCTGGACACGCTGCGGTCCGGCTCGCCGACGGAGAACCGGGTGCCTTCCAAGTGCCGTACGACACCGGGTCCTTCGAGTTCGGTGGCCGCGTAGACGACACACCCGATGGCCCGTTCGGGCGCGAGCACCGCACTGACCGCGCCGTCCGGGTCCACGCTCTCGACGCGGTGGCCGTCGTGGGGGCCGCCGTGCCGGTGGAAGTACCACCAGGGGATGCCGTTCTGGGCGGCGATCACCGCCGTGGTGTCGTGCAGAAGGGGCTCGATCAGCGGCCCGCACGCCGCGTACGAGTTGGCCTTCAGACCCAGGAGGACGAAGTCGACCGGGCCGATCTCGGCCGGGTCCTCGGTGGCGTGGGCGTACGCGGTGAAGTCGCCGCGCGGGCTGAGCACCCGTACTCCGTGCTGCCTCATGGCCGCCAAGTGCGGTCCACGGGCGACGAGATGCACATCGGCACCGGCGCGATGGAGCGCGGCACCGACGTAGGCGCCGATCGCACCGGCGCCGAGGACTGCGACTTTCATGACGAGGGAGCTCCGTTCGGTCGAGGGATACCGCGGAGATGACCTGTCGAACTCTGTCGACTGAATATTGTCTACAGTATGGGGATGGCGCCAGCAAGGGTTCGCGCAGGATCGGAAAACCGGTCGGTCCGACCGTTCGGCGCGTCCCGCATACCGCTCATCGCATACGGTCGACGCGTCGCCTTCTCAACTCCCTTGCTGTTCCCTTACGTTCGGGATCATGAGTCCCCCTGTCGCACCGGCCGGCTGGAGCCGCTGGCTGGTTCCCCCCGCCGCTCTCTCCGTCCATCTCTCCATCGGCCAGGCCTACGCCTGGAGCGTGTTCAAGCCGCCGCTGGAGTCCTCGCTCGGCCTCAGCGGAACCCAGAGCGCGCTGCCCTTCCAGCTCGCCATCGTCATGCTCGGCCTGTCCGCCGCGTTCGGCGGCACGCTGGTGGAGCGCAACGGGCCGCGCTGGGCGATGACCGTTGCCCTGGTCTGCTTCTCGTCCGGCTTCCTGATCTCCGCGCTGGGCGCGGCCACCGAGCAGTACTGGCTGATCGTCCTCGGCTACGGCTTCGTCGGCGGCATCGGTCTCGGTATCGGCTACATCTCGCCCGTCTCCACGCTGATCAAGTGGTTCCCGGACCGGCCAGGCATGGCCACCGGCATCGCCATCATGGGCTTCGGCGGCGGCGCGCTCATCGCCTCGCCGTGGTCCACGCAGATGCTGCAGTCGTTCGGCACCGACAGCTCGGGGATCGCGCTCGCCTTCCTCGTGCACGGGCTGTCGTACGCCGTCTTCATGGCGCTGGGCGTGCTGCTGGTGCGGGTGCCGCGCGGCGAGAACCGCGAAGGCACAGCGGGCGCCCCGAGTGCCTTCCAGGGGCCGCAGGTCTCCGCCAACACGGCCGTCCGCACTCCGCAGTTCTGGTGTCTGTGGGTCGTGCTCTGCATGAACGTGACCGCGGGCATCGGCATCCTGGAGAAGGCCGCTCCGATGATCCAGGACTTCTTCAAGAACACGTCGACGCCCGTCTCCGTCTCGGCCTCGGCCGGTTTCGTGGCGCTGCTGTCCGCCGCCAACATGGCGGGCCGCATCGGCTGGTCGTCCACCTCCGACCTGCTCGGGCGCAAGAACATCTACCGCGTCTATCTGGGCTTCGGTGCCGTGATGTACGCGCTGATCGCCCTGTTCGGTGACTCCTCGAAGCCGCTGTTCGTCCTGTGCGCGATGGTGATCCTGTCCTTCTACGGCGGCGGGTTCGCGACCGTTCCGGCCTACCTGAAGGATCTCTTCGGGACGTACCAGGTCGGCGCCATCCACGGGCGGCTGCTCACCGCCTGGTCCACGGCCGGCGTCCTCGGACCGCTGATCGTGAACTGGATCGCCGACCACCAGAAGGCGGCCGGCAAGAGCGGCGCCTCCCTGTACGAGCTCTCCTTCATCATCATGATCGGCCTGCTCGTCGTCGGCTTCGTCGCCAACGAACTCGTCCGGCCCGTCAACGCCCGCCACCACATCCCCGCCCCCAGGGAGGAGACCGTCGATGTCGAACGACAGCAGCCAGAGTCCGCCTGACCGGCGCCCGCTGATCGCCTTCGCCTGGCTGTGGGTGGGGGCACCGCTCGCCTACGGGCTGTACGAGCTCGTACAGAAGGCGACCAAGCTGTTCACCGGGTGACTGATCGGTAGGTGTTCGGGCGTCCCCTCTTCCCTCCCCGCGGGCTGACAGAAGCCGACAACACGGGCGCCCGAATCCTGTCGTCTTGGCTGCCGCCGTACCCGTGAGTCACTGATCAGACTGGTGGATCCCGCTACCCAAGGCAACGAGGGGGACCACCCAATGAACGGCTCGCGCATCGCCGCCGTCGGCCACTACCAGCCCGCCAAGGTACTCACCAACGAGGACCTGGCGGGCCTGGTCGACACCAGTGACGAGTGGATCACGTCCCGGGTGGGCATCCGCACACGCCACATCGCCGGGCCCGACGAGCCGGTCGACGAGCTGGCCGCCCACGCCGCGGCCAAGGCGCTCGCGGCGGCGGGCCTCGCGCCCGGCGACATCGACCTGGTCCTGGTCGCCACGTCCACCGCCGTCGACCGCTCGCCCAACATGGCCGCCCGGGTCGCCGCCCGGCTCGGCATCCCCTCGCCCGCCGCGATGGACGTCAACGTCGTGTGCGCCGGGTTCACCCACGCCCTGGCCACCGCAGACCACGCGGTCCGGGCGGGGGCCTCGACCCGGGCGCTGGTCATCGGCGCCGACAAGATGTCCGACGTGACCGACTGGAGCGACCGCACCACCTGTGTGCTGGTCGGCGACGGGGCCGGGGCCGCCGTCGTCGAGGCCTCGGACGAACCCGGCATCGGGCCCGTGCTGTGGGGCTCCGTGCCCGAAATGGGGCACGCGGTACGGATCGAGGGCACTCCCGCGCGGTTCGCGCAGGAGGGGCAGAGCGTCTACCGCTGGGCGACCACCCAGCTGCCGCCCATCGCCCGCAAGGCCTGCGAGCGCGCCGGACTCGCCCCCGAGGACCTCGCCGGAGTCGTGCTGCACCAGGCGAACCTGCGCATCATCGAGCCGCTGGCCCTGAAACTGGGTGCCGTCAACGCGGTCGTCGCGCGCGATGTCGCCGAGTCCGGGAACACCTCGGCGGCGAGCATCCCGCTCGCCTTCTCCAAGCTCGTCGAACAGGGCGCCATTTCCACCGGGGACCCGGTGCTGCTGTTCGGCTTCGGCGGGAACCTGTCGTACGCCGGACAGGTGGTCCACTGCCCGTGACCTGCGGGTACGGCCCGATGTGACGCACTCGACCCGCGGTACCACTGGCCAGTGTGCGCCGTAGACTGTAGACGAAAGACAATCCATACTGGCTTTTCGGATGCAGTTGCTCCGCGCTGCTCAGAAGGGGGACCGACCGATGTTGTCGACAGGACTGCCGCAGGGCGCGGTACCCAAGCTCGAACGGCCCGGCCCGCTCCGCGACCGCGTCTACGAGGCGCTCCTCGAACTCATCACCACGCGTGCCCTGCAGCCCGGCCAGCACCTCGTCGAAAGTGAACTCGCAGGCCACCTCGGTGTGTCGCGTCAGCCGGTGCGGGAGGCGCTGCAGCGGCTGAACACCGAGGGGTGGGTCGATCTGCGGCCCGCCCAGGGCGCGTTCGTTCACGAGCCCACAGAGGAGGAGGCCGACCAGCTCCTCACCGTGCGCACGCTGCTGGAGGCCGAGGCGGCCCGGCTCGCCGCCGCCAACGCGGGCAGCGCCGGCATCGCGGTGCTCGAAGAACTGTGCTCGGAGGGCGAGAAGGCCGTCGCCGCGGACGACGTGGACGGCGCGGTCACGATGAACGCCCGCTTCCACACGAAGATCATGGAGCTGGCGGGCAACGCGGTCCTCGCCGAACTCGCGGCCCAGGTCGACCGCCGGGTGCGCTGGTACTACACACCGATCGCCCGGCAGCGCGGGCAGCAGTCCTGGATCGAGCACCGGGAGCTGATCGCAGCGATCTCCGACCGGGACGAGCAGCGGGCAACGCAGCTGATGCGGGAACACACGGAGCACACCCGGCGGTCGTACCACGACCGGGCCAAGTCGTAGGACCTCACCGGCGGAAGGCCTGCCGTGCTGCGGGTGCTGGAGGGCACGGGTAGATGCGCGACCTTCTTCGTCCTGTCATTGGATGCTCTCGAACGCCGGTGGAGTTCACCGCCGAGAGGCGATCAACCCGCCTGCCCTCAGGGGCGCTTGAGGCATGGGCGCAGACCCGGCGAGTGCATGCTCGCGGCCCATGCGGCCGAGCTCTTCGCCGCGATGGCTGAGGACATCGGCTCGATGCACCAGGCGTCTGCTCTGCGGCCTGCTGCCTCATCGCACTGACCTGCCTCCTGCCGACGGGGCCGTTCAGCCTGAGGAGGCCCTTCCCGCAACCGGGGGAGGGCCTCCTCACGCGCGCGTGCCGCCAACCGTCAACCAGCGGGCTGCGGTTGCGGAGTCAGCGCATCCGAACTGCTGTGCCCCGGCTGCCGCAGCAGCAGGGCGATCGCCGCCGCGACCATCGAGACGCCGCCGGCCAGCGCGTACGCCCCGTTGTACCCCCAGGCCGAGACCACCATGGAGCCGAGGCCGCCGCCGAACAGGCCGCTGACCAGCTTTCCGCTGTACACCAGCCCGTAGTTGGTGGCGTTGAAGTTCTCCCCGAAGTAGTCCGGGGTGAGTGCCGCGAACATCGGGTAGAACGCGCCGCCGCCGAACCCGGAGAGGAAGGCGAAGAACAGGAAGAGCCACTCGCTCTTCATCTCACCCGCAAGGATCACACCGAACTGGGCCAGCCCCAGGACGACGATGACGAACACCAGGGTCGACTTGCGGCCCCACTTGTCGGACAGCCAGCCCACCACACCGCGGCCGATGCCGTTGATGACCGCCATGACACCCATGGAGGACGCCGCCACCAGGGGTCCGAAGCCGACGTCCTTGGCGTAGTCGACCTGGAAGGAGATCCCGAAGATCGACACACCGGCGGTCATCACTATGGAGATCCACATCAGGGGCAGCATGCCCGTCCTGATGGCCTCCTTGGGCGTGTACTGCTTCGCCGCGGGCGGGTTCTTGGCGAGGCTCTCTGCGCTCTTCTGGGCCCCGGAGAAGGTCAGCGGGTCGATGTCCGCGGGCCACCAGTTCTTCGGCGGGTCCTTGAAGAAGAACGCACACCCGAACACCACGATCATGATGTAGCAGCCGATCAGGTCCAGCACGCGGTGGTAGTTCCCGGTGTCGAAGGCGTAGTTGAAGATGAAGATGAACGGCAGCGACCCGTAGGCGAAGCCGCCGTTGACGAAGCCGGTGCGAGCGCCGCGGCGCTCCGGGAACCACTTGCCGACCATGTTGATGCAGGTCGCGTAGACCAGGCCGGCACCGAGCCCGCCGATGACACCGAAGCCCAGGATCGCCAGCCACACGTTGCTCAGGTGCGACAGGGCGAGGAATCCGACCAGACACATCCCGGAGCCGATGTACATGGCCTTGCGGGCCGTCAGGATGCCCTTCTCGCGCATCCAGCCCGCCGGGAAGGCGATGCCGGCCTGGAAGAAGACCCAGACGCTGAGGATCCAGAAGGTGTTGGACTGCGTCCAGCCGTGCGCATGGGACAGCGTGTCCTCCGCGGAGCCGTACGCGTATTCGAAGACGCTGATGGCCATCATGGCCACCCATGGCAGGTACACCATGAGTTTGCGGGAGTGTCCGAGGATGTCCCGGTCGGTCTCGCCGACGCGGTAGACGCGGCCGCGCGAGTCGGTCACTTCACGGTAGGGACGGTGTGCGGCGTCGGGGTCTGCCGACGAACTGCCGGCTGCGATGGGGTCCGCGGTCATGTCAGGCCATCTCCTCGCCGAGCGGGTGCGGGTTGGGGACGATGTGCCGGGCCTTCGGCCGGCCCGGGGATTTCAGGAAGATCGCCAGTACCGCGGAGGCCAGGCCGATGGAACCCGCCAGCACGAACGCGCCGTGGTAGTCCCATGCGCCGACGACGACCGCGCCCAGGCCGGAGCCGAGGAGCCCGGAGATCAGCTTCGAGCTGTAGACCATGCCGTAGTTGGTGGCGTTGTTGTTCTCGCCGAAGTAGTCCGCCGTCATGGCGGCGAACAGCGGGAAGACCGCCCCGCCGCCGAAACCGGAGACCATGGAGCAGAACAGGAAGAACGGCATGCTGCCCGTCTGGCCGGAGACAAGTACGCCGAACTGCGCCGTGCCGAGCACGATGCAGACGACGATCAGTGTGCTGCGGCGGCCGTAGCGGTCGGAGATCCAGCCGATGACACCGCGCCCGGTGCCGTTGACGAGGGCCTTCAGGGACATCGCCGTGGCCACGATCCCGCCCGCGAACCCCATGTCCTTGCCGAACGGCACCTGGAAGGCGATGCCGAAGATGTTGATGCCGGCCGTGCACAGCAGACAGAACCACATCATCCACAGGACGGGGGTACGGGCGGCCTCCTTGGGGGTGTACTGCCTGACGGCAGGCGGGTTCTTCTCCAGGGCCCGGCGGATCTTCGGGTCGTCGCCCGGCCTCAGCGGGTCGACGTGTGCGGGCCACCAGTTCTTCGGCGGGTCCTTGAAGAACCAGCCGGCCGCGGCCACCACCAGGCACAGCCCGAAGCCCGCACAGGCGAGCACGGTCCGGTAGTTGCTCAGGTCCATGTACGAGGTGAACAGGAAGACGAAGGGCACGGACCCGTAGGCGAAGCCGCCGTTGACGAAGCCCGTCTTGCCGCCCTTGCGCTCCGGATACCACTTGCCGACCATGTTGACGCAGGTCGCGTAGACGAGGCCGGCGCCGATGCCGCTGCACATACCGAAGCCGAAATACGCGACGGCCACGTTCGGCGCGTACGCGAGCGACACATAGCCGATCATCGTGCCGACGGCGCCGACGATCATCGCCGTACGGGCGGGCAGTCTGCCGCTCTCCCGCAGTTGTCCGGCGGGGAAGGCCACGGCCGCCTGGAAGAACACCCAGACGCCCATCAGCCAGAAGATGTGTCCGCTGCTCCACAGATGAGCCTCGTGGAGCGTGTCCTCCGCCGACGTGAACGCGTACTCGGCGGAGCTGGTGCCCATCATGCCCACCCAGGGCAGGACGACCATCCACTTGCGTGGTCGGCCCATGACGTCGGTATCGGACTCACCGATCCGGTACACGCGGCCGTTGCGATCCGTCACCTCCCTGTAGGGGACGGACGTCGACTGGTCGGTGGTTGTCATCGCTCAGCACCCCTTGCATCGAAAGCTCTGGCCAGCGCCCCCTGTCCAATGCCTTTCGCGTGCGCACGGGTCCCGGGGGCCGGCCGACCGCACTGTCGGCCGGCCCCGCGTTCCGCTCACCTCATGAACCGCCCCCCAACAGCCCCGCCGCCCGCGCCCACCGGTACTTCGCGCCGAGCACGGCCACCGGCTTCTCGGTCGTGTACGGGTACGCCACGACCCCTCGCTCGTAGAGGTACTGGCAGGCCTCCTCGACCTCGACGTCGCCCGCGAGGGAGGCCACCACGGGCTTCTCGACGCCGCGCTCCCGGAACTCGGCCACCACGCGCGCGGTGAGCTCCGCGAAGACCATCGGGGGGGTGACGATGGTGTGCCAGTAGCCGAGGACGAGCGCGTGGATGCGCGGGTCCTGAAGGCCCAGCCGGATCGTCGCCTCGTACGTCGACGGCGGCTCGCCCCCGGTGATGTCGACCGGGTTGCCCGCGGCCCCGAAGGGCGGGATGAACTTCCGGAAGGACTCGTCCAGGTCCGGCGGGATCTCCATCAGGGACAGGCCGTTGTCGGTCACCGCGTCGGACAGCAGCACACCGCTGCCGCCGGCCCCGGTGATGATCACGACGTTGTCGCCCTGGGGGGCCGGAAGCACCGGCAACGCGCGCGCGTACTCGAGCATCTCGTTCAGCCCGGGCGCCCTGATGACGCCGGCCTGCCTGAGGATGTCGTCGTACACGGCGTCGTCGCCCGCCAGCGCCCCGGTGTGCGAGCCGGCGGCCCTCGCACCCGCCGCCGTACGGCCCGCCTTCAGCACGACGACCGGTTTCCTCGGCACGGTCGCCCGCGCGGCCTCCACGAAGGCGCGGCCGTCCTTGAGGTCCTCCAGGTGCATCGCGATGCACTCGGTGTGCGGGTCCTCGCCGAACCAGGTCAGCAGGTCGTCCTCGTCCAGGTCCGACTTGTTGCCCAGGCCCACGATCGCCGACACGCCCGTCTTCGTGGTGCGCGCGAAACCCAGGATGGCCATCCCGATGCCACCGGACTGCGAGGTCAGCGCGACGCCGCCCTTGACGTCGTACGGCGTGCAGAACGTGGCGCACAGGTCCTGCCACGTCGAGTAGTAGCCGTAGATGTTCGGCCCGAGCAGGCGCACGCCGTACCGCTCGGCGATCGCGACGATCTCCTCCTGGAGTTCGTGCTCGCCGGTCTCCGCGAACCCGGAGGGGATCAGCACGGCGTTGGGGATGTTCTTGCGTCCCACCTCCTCCAGGGCCGAGGCCACGAACTTGGCGGGGATCGCGAAGACCGCCACGTCCACCTCACCGGGAACGTCCGTGACACTCTTGTACGCCTTGCGGCCCAGAATGTCATCGGCCTTGGGGTTCACCGGATGGATCTCCCCGGCGAAGCCGCCGTCGATGAGGTTGCGCATCACCGAATTGCCGATCTTGCCCTGCTCGCCCGAGGCACCGATCACGGCGACCGACGAGGGCTGCATCAGGCGGCGCATGGACGTGAGGATCTCCTCGCGCGTGTACCTGCGTCGAGGCTTCGGCACCGACTCGGCGAGGATCACGCGGATGTCCGCCGCGACCGCGCCCTCAGGGGTGGCGATCACCGGGTTGAGGTCGACCTCCGCGATCTCCGGGAAGTCCGCGACCAGTTGGGAGACCCGGCGGATCTGCTCGGCGATCGCCCACCGGTCCACGCCTGCCTGGCCGCGCACCCCGTGCAGGATCTCCGCCGACCTGATCGAGTCCAGCATGGACAGCGCCTCGTCGGCGCTCACCGGCGCCAGCCGGAACGTCACGTCCTTGAGGACCTCGACCAGCACCCCGCCGAGCCCGAAGGCGACGACCTTCCCGAAGGTCGGGTCCGTCACCGCGCCGACGATGACCTCCTGCCCCTGTGGGAGCAGCTCCTGGACCTGCACGCCTTCGATGCGCGCGGACGCCTTGTACACGCGGGCGTTCTCGATGATTTTGTGGAACGCGGCCCGGACGTCGGCCGCGCCCTCGACACCGACGATCACCCCGCCGGCATCGGTCTTGTGCAGGATGTCCGGGGAGACGATCTTCATCACGACCGGCCCGCCGAAGCGCGCCGCGTACGCGACGGCCTCGTCGACGTCGGTCGCCAGTTCTTCGCCGGGTACGGCGATCCCGTACGCGTCGGCGATCACCTTGCCCTCGGGTGCGGTGAGTGCGGTCCGCCCCTCGGCCCGCACAGTGTCGAGGAGCGAGCGCACCCTCAGCTCCCGGTCTTCGGCCATCACGTCAGATCACTCCGTTCGACTTGAGCAGGCGCAGTTCCTCGTCGCCGAGGCCGAGTTCGCCGATGTAGACCTCTTCGTTGTGCTCGCCCAGCAGAGGTGAACTGGTCACGTCCACCGGCGAGTCGGAGAGCTTGAGCGGGCTGCCCACCGTCGTGAACTCGCCGCGCTCGGGGTGCGGGACGGTGACGACCATCTCGTTGGCGATCAGCGAGTCGTCCTCGATGATCTCCTTGGTGGACAGGATCGGCCCGCACGGGATGTTGTGGGCGTTGAGCCGCTCCAGCACCTCCCACTTGGGAAGCGTCGAGGACCACTCCTCGATCAGCTGGAACATCTTGCTGAGCTTGGGCAGCCGGGCCTGGGGCGTCGCCCACTCGGGGTCCTCGGCCAGCTCCGGCCGGCCGATGAGCTCGCTGAGCGGCTGCCAGCCGACGGGCTGCACGATGACGTACACATAGTCGTTGGGGCCGCCCGGCGCGCACTTGACCGCCCAGCCCGGCTGGCCGCCGCCGGACGCGTTTCCGGACCTGGGAACCTCCGTGCCGAAGTCGTCGTTGGGATATTCAGCGAGCGGGCCGTGGGCCAGGCGCTGCTGATCGCGCAGCTTCACCCGGCAGAGGTTGAGCACAGCGTGCTGCATGGCCACGTTCACCCGCTGACCGCGCCCGGTGTGCTCGCGCTGGAACAGCGCCGCGAGGATGCCCGCCACGGCGTGGACGCCCGTGCCGGAGTCCCCGATCTGGGCCCCCGTCGCCAGCGGCGGCCCGTCCTCGAAACCGGTGGTCGACATCGACCCGCCCATGGCCTGCGCGACGACCTCGTACGCCTTGAAGTTGGTGTACGGGCCGTCCCCGAACCCCTTGATGGAGGCATAGACGATCCGTGGATTGATCTCCTGGATGCGGTCCCAGGTGAAGCCCATACGGTCGACCGCGCCCGGTCCGAAGTTCTCGACCATGACGTCGGAGCGCCGGATCAGCTCGGTGAGGATCTCCTTGCCGCGCTCGGTCTTGGTGTTGAGGGTGATGCTCCGCTTGTTGCAGTTGAGCATCGTGAAGTAGAGGGAGTCGACGTCCGGGAGGTCGCGCAGCTGCCCCCGTGTGATGTCACCGGTCGGCGCCTCCAGCTTGACCACGTCCGCCCCGAGCCAGGCGAGCAGCTGGGTGGCGGAGGGCCCGGACTGGACGTGGGTCATGTCGAGGACGCGGATGCCTGCGAGGGCCTTGGAGGGCGTTCCAGTCATGCGGGCCACCTCACTTGTACATGGTCTGGTTCATGGTTCCGGGGGCGTACGCGTCCGGGTCGACCCAGACGTTGATCAGCGACGGCTTGCCCGACTCACGGGCGCGCCGCAGCGCCGGGCCGATGTCGGCGGGGTCGCGCACCTCTTCGCCGTAACCGCCCAGCATCTGGGCGAACTTGTCGTAGTGCACGTCGCCGAGGGTGTTGCCGACCCGCTCGCGCTCCAGGCCGTACTTCTGGGCCTGGCCGTAGCGGATCTGGTTCATGGAGGAGTTGTTGCCGACGATGCCGACGAAGGGGAGGTCGTAGCGGACGAGGGTCTCGAAGTCCCAGCCGGTGAGGGAGAAGGCGCCGTCGCCGAAGAGGGCGACGACCTCCTTGTCGGGGCGCGCCTGCTTGGCCGCGAGCACGAAGGGGACGCCGACGCCGAGGGTGCCGAGCGGGCCCGGGTCCATCCAGTGCCCGGGTGACTTGGGCTGGACGACCTGCCCGGAGAAGGTGACGATGTCGCCGCCGTCGCCGATGTAGACGGAGTCCTCGGTGAGGAAGTCGTTGATCTCGCTGACCAGGCGGTACGGGTGGATCGGTGAGGCGTCCGACCTCAGGCTGGGGAGCCGCTTCTCGAGAGCGGTCTGCTCGGCCGCGCGCAGCTCGTCGAGCCACTCCTTGCGCTTCGCGGCGCCCCCGTTGATGCGTCCGGAGGCGGCCTCGGCCACCGACTTCAGGACCAGCCCGGCGTCGCCGACGATCCCTAGGTCGATGTCGCGGTTCTTGCCGACGGTGCGGTAGTCGAGGTCGATCTGCACGACGGTCGCGTCCGGGGAGAGCCGCTTGCCGTAGCCCATGCGGAAGTCGAAGGGGGTGCCGACGACGACGATGACGTCGGCGTGGGAGAAGGCGTACCGCCGCGACAGCTGGAAGTGGTGCGGGTCGCCGGGTGGGAGGGTGCCGCGGCCCGCCCCGTTCATGTAGGCGGGGATGTTGAGGGTCCGTACGAGGTCGATCGCCGCCTCGGTGCCTCGGGTCGTCCACACCTGGCTGCCGAGCAGGATGGCCGGCTTCTCGGCGTGGACGAGCAGATCGGCGAGTTTCTCGATCGCCTCCGGATCACCTGCCGAGCGCGTCGAGGCGCGGTAGGACCCGGACTTCGGCACACGCGCCCTGCTCACCGGCACCTTGGCGTCCAGCACATCGCGCGGGATCTCCAGGAAGGAGGGGCCGGGCGCGCCGTGGTAGCACTCGCGGAACGCCATGGACACCATGTCCGCCGCGCGGGCCGTGTCCGGCACGGCCGCCGCGAACTTGGTGATGGGCGTCATCATGTCGACGTGCGGCAGGTCCTGCAGGGACCCCATCTTGTGCTGGGTGAGGGCGCCCTGGCCGCCGATCAGCAGCATCGGGGACTCCGCGCGGAAGGCGTTGGCGACACCGGTGACGGCGTCCGTCGTGCCCGGGCCCGCGGTGACGACCGCGCAGCCGGGTTTGCCGGTGAGGCGGGCGTAACCGTCGGCGGCATGGGCGGCGACCTGCTCGTGGCGGACGTCGACGACCTCTATGCCCTCGTCGACGCAGCCGTCGTAGATGTCGATGATGTGGCCGCCGCACAGGGTGTAGATGCGGTCGACCCCCTCGGCCTTGAGTGCCTTGGCAACGAGATGACCACCGGAAATCACGTCCTGGGTGTCGTCGGGCATGGCGAAGTCCTGTCCCTTCGTAGGGGGTTCGAACTGCTCTCGCGGTACATTGCATACAGTCGACGAATACTGTATGAACCTTGTTATCCCGCATCCGGTGGGTGGTGTCCAGGGGGCGTGCGGCACTTTTGAGTCAGGAGCCGAAATGGACCTGTACGAACACCAGGCAAGGCAACTCTTCGAGGAACACGGCATCGTGGTGCCGAGGGCCGAGGTCGCCGACTCGCCCAAGGAAGCACGCGAGATCGCCCGCAGGCTCGGCGGTCGTGTCGTAGTCAAGGCGCAGGTCAAGACCGGTGGGCGCGGCAAGGCGGGCGGGGTGAGGCTCGCCGCGGACCCGGCCGCCGCGGAGCTCACCGCACGCCAGATCCTCGGCATGGACATCAAGGGCCACACGGTCGGCAAGGTGATGCTGGCCCAACCCGTGGACATCGAGAGCGAGTTCTACGTCTCCTACGTGCTCGACCGTGCGGCGGGCCGTTTCCTCGCCATCGCCTCCGCCGAGGGCGGCATGGAGATCGAGGAGGTCGCCGCAAGCCGGCCGGAGGCGGTGGCCCGGGTCCACATCGACCCGGCCGAGGGCGTGACCTCGGCGAAGGCGAGCGAGATCGCCGAGGCGGCCGGACTGCCGGCGCAGACCGTCGACGTCCTCGTGCGACTGTGGGAGGTCCTGGTCCGCGAGGACGCCGTCCTCGTCGAGGTCAACCCGCTCGTGCGGACCGAGCAGGGGCAGATCCTCGCCCTCGACGGCAAGGTCACCCTCGACGACAACGCCCGCTTCCGGCAGGCCCGTTGGGGTGCTGAGGGCATGGAGCACGACGACCCGCTGGAGGCGGCCGCCGCCGCCAAGGGCCTCAACTACGTCAAGCTGGACGGCGAGGTCGGCATCATCGGCAACGGCGCGGGCCTGGTCATGTCGACCCTCGACGTCGTCGCGGGCTGCGGCGCCCGCCCCGCCAACTTCCTCGACATCGGCGGCGGAGCCTCCGCCCAGATCATGGCGGACGGCCTCTCCGTCATCCTGTCCGACCCGGCCGTGAAGTCGGTCTTCGTCAACGTCTTCGGCGGGATCACCGCCTGTGACGCGGTCGCCGACGGCATCGTGCAGGCCCTGGACAGCGTGCAGTTGACCAGACCTCTGGTCGTGCGGCTCGACGGCAACAACGCGGCCCGCGGCCGAGCCATCCTCGACGAGCGCGCGCATCCCCTGGTCCAGCAGGCCACCACCATGGACGGCGCCGCCTGCCGTGCCGCCCGACTCGCCACCAGCGGCTGAAGGAGCCCGACATGGCCATCTACCTCACCAAGGAGAGCAAGGTCCTCGTCCAGGGCATGACCGGCGGCGAGGGCATGAAGCACACCCGGCGCATGCTCGCGGCCGGCACGAACGTCGTCGGCGGCGTCAACCCGCGCAAGGCGGGCCGCACCGTCGACTTCGACGACCGTCGCGTCCCCGTCTTCGGATCGGTCGCCGACGGCATACAGGCGACCGGCGCCGACGCCACCGTCGTCTTCGTGCCACCCGCCTTTGCCAAGGCGGCCGTGGTCGAGGCCGCCGACGCCGGCATCGGCCTCGCGGTCGTCATCACCGAGGGCATCCCCGTCCACGACTCCGTCGCCTTCCACGCGCACGCGAAAGCGCAGGGCACGCGCGTCGTCGGCCCCAACTGCCCCGGCCTGATCACCCCCGGCCAGTCCAACGCGGGCATCATCCCGGCCGACATCACCAAGCCCGGCCGCATCGGCCTGGTGTCCAAGTCCGGCACGCTCACCTACCAACTCATGTACGAACTCCGCGACATCGGATTCTCGACCTGTGTCGGAATCGGCGGCGACCCGGTCGTCGGCACCACCCACATCGACTGCCTGGCCGCCTTCCAGGGCGACCCCGACACCGAACTGATCGTCCTCATCGGCGAGATCGGCGGCGACGCCGAGGAACGCGCTGCCGCATACGTCCGCGAGTACGTCACCAAGCCCGTCGTCGGCTACATCGCCGGCTTCACCGCCCCTGAGGGCAAGACGATGGGGCACGCGGGCGCGATCGTGTCCGGCTCCTCCGGCACCGCACAGGCGAAAAAAGAGGCGCTGGAGGCGGCTGGGGTCAGTGTGGGAAACACCCCGACCGAGACGGCGAAACTTGTGCTCGCGTGTCTCGAACGCCGGCGCGCGGCCGCTCATAGTTGATGCGGGGCGACCGTGACGCACCACCGGGTGTCTCACGGCGTCCTTCGTACGACGTCCGCGCACGGCAGTGCGAGCCGGCGCGCGACGAGCCATGCACCCCCCGCCCCCGACTGTGCACCGAGAGCGGAGAAACCCCGATGGCAACAACCCTCACCCTCAAGGCGGGCACGTCCTGGGCCGACGCCTGGCAGCGCTGCCTGTCCGTCGCCCCGGAGGCCTTCCAGGACGACCGGGTCCTCAACCTCTGGAACTCCGTCTGGCAGGCCGACGGCCGGGCGCTGCCCGCCACCAGCCCCGTCGACGGCAGCCCCATCGCCGGCCCGCCCCGCCTCGACCGCGGCACCGCACACCAGGCCGTGAGCGCCTCGCTCGACCAGCACCGCGCCTGGCGGCACGTCCCCCTCGACGAGCGCCGCGCCCGTGTCGCGGCCACCCTCGACGCCCTCACCGAGCACCGCGAACTCCTCGCCCTGCTCCTGGTGTGGGAGATCGGCAAGCCCTGGCGGCTCGCCCAGGCGGACGTCGACCGGGCGATCGACGGCGTGCGCTGGTACGTCGACGGTATCGCCCCGATGGTCGACGGGCGGGCCCCGCTGGAGGGGCCGGTGTCCAACATCGCGAGCTGGAACTATCCGATGAGCGTGCTCGTTCACGCGATGTTGGTCCAGGCACTGGCAGGCAACGCGGTGATCGCCAAGACCCCGACCGACGGCGGCGTCGCCTGTCTGACCCTGGCCTGTGCGCTCGCTGCCCGCGAGGGCATTCCCGCCACCCTCGTCAGCGGCAGCGGAGGCGAGCTGTCGGAGGCGTTGGTGCGGGCGCCCGAGATCGGCTGCGTCTCCTTCGTCGGCGGCCGAGACACCGGCGCGGCGGTCGCCACGGCCGTCGCCGACCTCGGCAAGCGCCATGTACTCGAACAGGAAGGGCTCAACACCTGGGGCATCTGGAACCACTCGGACTGGGACGCACTGGCCGCGGTGATCCCCAAGCTCTTCGACTACGGCAAGCAGCGCTGCACGGCGTACCCGCGCTTCGTCGTCCAGCGGCAGCTGTTCGACGAGTTCCTGGCGGCGTACCTCCCGGCGGTGCGCACGCTCAGGGTCGGCCACCCGCTGGCGGTCGAGAACAGCGACGACCCGTTTCCGCAGCTGGACTTCGGACCGGTCATCAACGCGGCCAAGGCCAAGGAGCTGCGCGACCAGGTCGCCGAGGCCATCGACAGGGGCGCGGTCCCGCTGCACCGCAGCAGCGAGACCGACGGCCGGTTCCTCCCCGGCCAGGACATATCGGCGTACGTCCAGCCGGTCACGCTGCTCAACCCGCCGCCGTCCTCACCCCTGCACCACGCGGAACCGTTCGGCCCGGTCGACAGCATCGTCCTGGTCGACACGGAAGCGGAGCTGCTGGCCGCGATGAACGCGTCCAACGGCGCGCTGGTGGCCACCCTCTCCACGGACGACAGGGCGACCTTCGACCGACTGGCCCCGCAGATCCGGGCGTTCAAGGTCGGTCACGGCAAGCCGCGCTCCCGCGGTGACTGCGACGAACTGTTCGGCGGCTTCGGCGCGTCCTGGCGCGGCGCGTTCGTCGGCGGGGAGCTCCTGGTGCGTGCCGTGACGCAGGGCCCGGCGGGGGAGCGGCTGCCGGGGAACTTCCCGGACTACCACCTCATGCCGTGACCGGCGGCCGGGTGGCGCCCCGCTCTAGGAGCGCCACCCGGCGATCACCTCGTCGGCCAGCCACCGTGCAACTCCTCGCGGATAGGGGCGCGGCAGGCTGAGCACGACGTGATTCGTCCCGGCGGCGACGAGCGCGCGCAGAGTGGCTCGCGTCGCCGCCGGGTCGTCGTAGGACACCAGTACCTGGACGGACCGCGTGATCTCGCCGGGGTCGCGCCCCAGCTCGGCGCAGTGTGCCTCCAGCACTCGCGCGCGTTCGGCGACGAACTCCACGCTGTTGTGCGGCGGGCCGGGGACGTTCCAGACGTCGGCGTGCTCGGCGACCAACCGCAGCAGCCGGGTGCCCCAGCCGCCGATCAGCAGCGGGGGACCCGGCCGCTGTACGGGCTTGGGTTCGTTCCGTGTGGCCTTGAGCCGGAAGTAGCGGCCCTCGAAGTCGAAGACATCCTGTGTCCACATCAGCTTCAGGATCGCGATGGTCTCCGCCAGCCGCGCGATGCCTTCAGCCGGGGGCACCAGCGTCAACCCGTACGCCTCGTACTCGGCGACCGCCGGATTCGCGCCCGGAATCCCGCCCGCGCCCGGCGGCTGATGCGTGCCCCCGACCCCGAGCCCCACCACCAGCCGCCCGCCCGAGACCACGTCCACGGTCGACGCCATCTTGCCCAGCACGGCCGGTGGGCGGACCCGGTTGCTCGTCACCAGCAGGCCGAGCCGCAGCCGCTCGGTCTGCGCGGCCAGCGCGCTGAGCAGCGTCCAGCCCTCGTGTATCTGCCCGTCCTTGGGGCCGGCGACCGGCAGCAGGTGGTCCCACAGCCAGGCGTCCTCTATCTCCGGGACTTCGTCGGCCTCCAGCCAGACGCGACGGATGTCCTCGTAGGGCACATGCATCGGGGTGGTCTTGATGCCGAAACGCACAGTCGTCATATTCGTCAGCATACTAAATCATCAGGAGTGCTGACGATCAGTGGCGGTTACAGTCGAAACCATGGCTGCAGACGCGAGACCCGCACCCCTCGAATCCCGGCTCGGCTACCTCCTCAAGCACGCGCAGTCCAAGCTGGCCACGGCATCCGCCGAGGCCCTCGCGCCGTACGGCGTCGACGGTCATGAACTGGCCGTGCTGGTCGTGTTGTCCGGTGACGTGCCGTTGTCCCAGGTCGAAGCGGCAGGGCGGCTCGGCGTCGACCGCACCACGATGGTGGCGCTCATCGACCGGCTGGAGGACCAGGGGCTGGTGGAGCGCCGGCGCAGTCCGCACGACCGGCGCAAGAACATCGTCGAGCTGACGCCCGCAGGCCGGGAGTGCCTGGGGCGGGCGGAGAAGGCGCGCCGGGAGGTCGAGCGCCGTTTCCTCGCCCCACTGGACGAGGGCACGGCAGCCACGCTCGTGCGGGCCCTGCAGATGTTGCTGGCGGAGGAACGTGGCCCGGAGTGACTGCCGGTACGGTGCGCGGACGTAATGGGCCGATTACCTCTCGTGACACCTTTCAGGACTCGTTCCCACCCGTCCGGTGCCGGTCTCCACGGCCCGGATATGCAGGTGAAAGGCGCTCTGAAACCTTGGTATTGTTGTCCATGTCGCCACGGGGAACACCCCCGGTCAGGCGGCAGACACCTGGTCCGGGTGGCGGAATGGCAGACGCGCTAGCTTGAGGTGCTAGTGCCCTTTATCGGGCGTGGGGGTTCAAGTCCCCCCTCGGACACTCGCTATAGCGATACGCGGACAAGGGCCTCGACCTTACGGTCGCGGCCCTACCTGCATGTTCGTAACTGATCGTGATCCCGAGGGCTTCGTAGAGTGGGCTCTTCTTCTCTGGGTTGACGGCCTGCACCCGTTGTGCGATGTCTCCGAGCTTCTCAGTGATCTCCCGGATCTGGTCGGCGGTGAGGGGAGTTTCCTTCTTTCGGGTGGCGGCAGGTGGCGTGTCGAGCTTCTTGCGTGCTGCCTGCTTGTCTGCCTGTGCTTCGTTGATCCATTGAGTGACGACGGCGGGGTCGGCGCCGGCTTCGAGGGCGGCCTGGTAGCGGGCGAGACGCCGCTCGCACTCCTTGACCATTTTGCGGGCCTGGGTCTGCTGCGGTGTGGGCGTTTCGGCCGCGTTTGCTGCCGCGCTGGCTTGGGCGAGGGCGGTGAGGGTGGCGGTGAGCCGGTCGGGGGCGAAGGCTTTCGCGATCCACCGGTCCAGAGCCCGGCATACCACGTCCTCCCGGAGGTAGACGGTGCGGGGGTGATCCAGCCCGGGGTGGAGGGACTGTTCCTGTTCCTTGAACTCGCATCGGTAGTAGATGGTGTGGCGGATTGTCGCGGGCTGCATCTTGCGCCCGCACATTGCACATCGCACCCGTCCGCGCAGTGCGTACGTCCGTTGCCCCCGCGGCTGTCCTCCGGGGCGTTCGAGGCGCTGCGGCATGCGGGAGCGCTGCTGGCGGATCTGCTTGACGGTGCCGAAGAGCTGGGTGGTGACGATGGCCTCGTGAGCGGCGTTGTTGGACCACACCCACTGTTCGGCCGGGTTGTGTGTCATGCGGGTGCGGTGGCCGAGGGTGACGTCGTCGATGTCGTAGAGGTGCTCCTCCTTGCGCTGTTTGTTCCAGATCTCGTAGCCGGTGTAGCGGGGGTTGATGAGGATCGCTCTCACGGCTCCGGCTTGCCAGGCGGTCTTCTTGCGGTGGGGGTTGCGGGTGGCGTCGTGGGCGGAGGGGCAGGGGGGACCCCGCAGGGCTCCCCGCTCTCGCCCGTCCTGTCGAACATCATGCTCGACGACCTGGACCGGGAACTGTTCGGGCGCGGTCACCGGTTCGTGCGCTATGCCGACGACGTTCGCGTCTTCGTGCGGAGCAAGCGGGCCGCCCACAGGGTGCTCGCCTCGGTCACGGCCGTGGTCGAGCAGCGGCTGAAACTGAAGGTCAACCGGGAGAAGTCGAAGGTGGTCTCAGCCTCTGGCATGACGATGCTGGGGTTCGGCTTCTACTCCCGGGGCGGCGGGGTTCAGACCCGGATCGACCGGAAGGCGCTGGTGCGCTGGAAGGACCGCATCCGGGAACTGACCTCGCGGAAGTGGAGCATCGCGATGGATGAACGCATCGCGGAGATCAACCGTTTCACGGCTGGCTGGATGGGCTATTTCCAGCTCGTGGACAGCCCACGGGTGTTCAGCGGGCTGGACGAGTGGTTCCGCCGCAGGATGAGACAGATCCGCTGGAAGGAGTGGAAGCGCCCCAGGACGCGCCAGGTCATGCTGCGAAAGCTCGGCATCAATGAGCGGCTCTCCCGTGAATGGGGAGGCACCGGCAAGGGCTACTGGCGAGTCGCGGGCTCTCCCGTCCTTGCGCGGGCACTACCCAACGCCTACTGGGACGATCTTGGTCTGCGCATGCTCAAGCCGACCTGGCAACGGTTGAGATCAGCTGGATCAACCGCCGGATGCGTGGCCCGCATGTCCGGTGGTGTGGGAGGAGGGCCGGGCGACCCGGCCCTCCTACCCGATTGTTGGTGGGGTGCTCGGGTTGGTAGTCGCGGGTCGGGTCGATGATCAGCTCGCGCAGGAGTTGGCCGGTGGTGGCGTTGACGATGCGGACGTGGTGGTCGTCGACGAGCAGGATGACGCTGGTTCGGGCGTGGGTTCGTCCGACCCCGATGTGGTGGAGTCTGCCTGCCATGCGCAGGATGACGATGCCGGATTGGTCGATGCGGTCATGGCGGATGCGGGTGTGGGTGTCGCCAAGCCGGCGCCACCTCGCGCGCCTCGTGGAACGCTGCGCGGCCGAGGACGGCTGGATCGAGCTGCCCGCCGGCCGCTCCCAGCTGGAGACGCGCATCTGGCAGTAGTGGGTGCGCCGGATCCCCGCCCCCGATGCCCCGGTCGGATCCGGCACGGCCCGCTGGCTGATCGCCCGGCGCCACGCCGAGACGCCCGAGGAACGGGACTACTACCTGGGCTGGGGACCGGAGGACACCTCGGTCGAGGACCTTGTTCTGGTACCCGGCGCCCGCTGGCGCGTCGAGGAAGCGATCAAGCTCGCGAAGTCCGCCGCCGGAATGGCCGACTACGAGGTCCGTCACTTCCACGGTTGGTACCGGCACATCACCTTCTCCCAGCTGGCCGCGGCCTTTCTGGCCGTACGCGCCGCCGCCGAGCGCGGCGGCGGCCAGGACGCAGAACCCCACACAGGGGGACCCGAGCGACCCCACCGGCCCCGGCCAGCTCGTCCCGATCGCGCTGACCGCCTTCGAGATCGCCCGCCTCCTGGTCCTGATGGACCGTCCACCATCACCCCAGGAGCGGATCCGTCACGGCCTGCAGTGGTCGCGCCGGCGTCGCCTCCACCAGGCCGTCGCCCGGGTCTGCCACCGCAGACGATGCCGACGCCAGAGGGTCGTCCGGCCGCCGCCCGCAAGCACGTTACGAACTACAGCGAACCCGCCGATCCGCGACTGTAAGGGACTGTGGTTCCCGCGTTTGCGCGGAGGGACTCATGGAAACGACACCAGCCATTTCGACGAGGACGGGGACGTGGTGCAGGCGGCGGACTTTCGAAGTCTGGCCAATCGTGCGGCAGAATTTCACCATCGGCCGATGAACCGTCGCTTAAGCCGGAATAAACCTGCCCCCCAGGGCTGCCCATGCTTTCCATTCGCTGGCTCGTCACCCGCGGCAGCGGCTAATGTGTCCGGACGTTTCCAGTCTAATTTCCGAAGAGATTTGAGGAATGTCATGCGGAGATTTCCGTACGCTTCGGCCATGGTCACCGGGGCGTCGAGCGGGATCGGCGAGGCGTTCGCCAGGCTCCTGGCCGAGGAGGGTGTCGACCTCGTCCTCGTGGCGCGGCGGGGTCACCTGCTCGAGCAGCTCGCGAGCGAGCTGGAGTCCGCACACGGTGTGACCGTGGAGGTGCTCCAGCTCGACCTCACCGACGAGAAGCAGCTCGCGATGGCCGAGGAGCGGCTCACGGATCCCGAGCGGCCCGTGGAGCTCCTGGTCAACAACGCCGGTTCGAGCGGCTCCGGTTACTTCGCGGAGCTGCCCGCCGAGCGCGAGCTGCACACGGCGGTGCTCAACGCGGTCGTCCCCCTGCGGCTGTCCCGCGCCTGTCTGCCGGGCATGATCGCCCGCGGTGCCGGCGGCATCGTGAACGTCTCGTCGCTCGTCGCCGTCCTGCCCAAGCCGCGCTCCGCGACGTACGCCGCCTCCAAGGCCTTCCTGTCGTCGCTCGGCGAGAGCCTCGCCATGGAGGTCGCCCGCCACGGAGTCCACGTCACCACCGTGCACACGGGCCTGACCCGCTCCGGCTTCCACGAGGCGGCCGGGATGTCGGCCGATACGCTGTCCAACATCAAGTGGCTGACGGCGGGTCAGGTGGCCCGGGCAGGGCTGGACGCGGTGGCCGCAGGGCAGACGTCCACTGTGCCCGGTCTGGCGTACCGGATCAGGCTCCCCCTCATGCGGGCCATGCCGCGGTCCGTGGTGCGGGCCATCACGCGACGCGTCCTCGAAAGGTGACCGGCATGACCACGTAGCGCTCCCTTTCCCCCGGCACAAGGTCCGCAACAAGGTCGTCATCCTCTTCCACCGGATGAGGCTGCCCTTCGGGCCCATGCACCTGCTCACGGTCCCCGGCCGCCAAAGCGGCCTGCCCCGGACCAATCCGGTGCCCCGGTGGTCGTCGACGGCACCCTCTACATCCTCCAGGCGTACCCGCGGTCCGACTGGGTCAAGAACGCCCGGGTCGCGGGACACGGGGTGCTGCCCCGGGGCCGGCGGGCGCAGCGGGTGGACCTCGTCGAGCTGCCCGACCCGAGAGCAGCCGCCAGGAGGCGATCGAACCGGCGTAGATGGCCAGATGGAGCCGCTCCGGATCACGCACCAGGGAGTCCACCAAAGGTGCGCCGCGGTCCGGTGAGCAGGGCGCTCGCCGAGGCGGTGCCGGCCTCGGCAGCCACCTTGTCCACCTGGTCCAGCACTTCAGCCACCTCGTCCAGGTGAGCCATGGCGGTCAGGGCGTTGGGAAGGTAGCCACCCTGGCCGGGAAATACGACGGCAGCACGCTGATGCATGCGGTCCACTCCACTGTGGTTCTGAGGAACAAGCGGTCACAGGAACGATCAGTCAGGAGGCAGAGCAGGTGGGGAGACTGCGAACGCGTCGTGGGACGGCGCGCCAGAGCATCCGGCAGCGCCCCTGAGGGAGGACACCAGTAGCCGATCGCCAGGGGCGGCCTTCGACGCGGCGGCCAGCGACCAGAAGCGGTGGGAACAACATCCTTTCGCGGACCAAATCGAGGTCGAGGCCCTCCACCCGGACTACGGGCCGTCACAGACACGGGCGTCTGCATGGAGTTGCCATCGACCTCGCCCGCAGCCTTAGAACTCCTAACGAAATGATCTTCGAGGTGGTTGGGTCACTCCGGGACCGTTGATCCGGGGGTGCGGAGTGGCTCGGCCGAAGCCGTAAGGAAGTCGATGACGAGTTGTGGGCGGTGATCGAGCCGCTGCTGCCGAAGGTTGAGCGTCGAGTTCGGCATCCGGGGCGCAAGCGGCATCCTGACCGGCTGGTGTTCCAGGGCATCCTGTTCGTGCTGCACACCGGAATCGCCTGGGAACACCTGCCGCAGGAACTCGGCCTCGGTTCCGGCATGACCTGCTGGCGTCGCCTGGCCGAGTGGACCGAGGCCGGGGTGTGGCCCCGACTGCACGAGGTCCTCCTCGCCAGGCTCCGCAACGCAAACGCCCTCGACTTCTCCCGGGCGGCGGTCGACGGCTCCCACATCCGCGCGTTAAAGGCGGAGCCAGGACCGGACGAGGCCCCTTTGACCGGGGCAGGACGGGCAGCAAGCACCACCCGCGCGCGTCACAGCAGTCGTCCCCGAAGACGTGGCGGAGACTCTGCTGCCCGGGCTCCCGACGCAGTTCACGGCCCTGGCCCAGAGCGCTGATACCGCTGAAGCCATCCAAGCCGCCGAACGACACCTGATCGCCCACGCCCGAACCTGCGACGAGCAGGACAGCGACGCTGAGTCAAGCGGGCCGACGAGAGCCGGCGCCACGCCGGAGACCGGCCCTGGCACGCTGCTCCTGCTCACTTCGCCGGACGCCGCCCACACCGGACAGCTTCAGGCCCTGGCCGCCCGCAGCCGCGCCGACATCCTGATCCTCCTCACCCTGGGTGCCCCGCTGCCCGGCGCTGCCTCCTGGCACATCGACGATGACGGCACCACCACCGGCCAACGCCACGGCTCGCTCCGGCTGTTCCACCTCACACCCGAGGCCGGACGCGACGTTACCGACGTCCTCCTCACCGCCCACGGGCAGCGCCCCCGCCTGCGGATCCTCCCCACCCCCACCCCGCGCTCCAATGCGGAACACCCCGACGGTCGGCCGGAGCCCGAGGCGGAGGACGCACCCGCCCGGCCGCACGCGGTCGAGGTGTCACGGCCGACGCGGACCAAGCCGGTACGCCTCCACGTCCTCGGCCCCATCACCCTCTACGCCCGCGGCCACCAAGACCCCGTCGGCACCAACCTGCGAAGCGAAGCCCACGAATTCCTGGCCCTGCTTGCCGCCCACCCAACCGGGCTCCTCGCCTCCGACATCGCAGAAAAACTCCACCTCGCCCCCGGCAGCGACCAGAACGCGCTCAAGAACCTGCGCCGCGCCGTACGCCGCGCTCTGCGCGCCGCGACCGGATTCGCCGCACAGGAATTCATCCTGCTCCAGGGAGAAGTCCACAAACTCCACCCCGAGCTCGTGGAAACCGACCTCGCGGACTTCAGTCGCAGCCTGAAACAAGCATTCTCCACCTCAGATACGGAACGCACAGAGAACGATGCCCTGACTGCGGTGCGCGACGCCCTTGCCCACTACCGCGGTCCCTTCGCCCATGGCAGCGACTACCTGTGGGCAGACACGATCCGCGAACACCTGGCCATGAAGGCCACCGACGCCGCCCTACGCCTGGCCCGCCAGACCGAGCACGCCAGCGCCGCGCCACGAGAGCGGGACACCGTCCTGGTGCTGCTGGAACACCTGGGCAGCATCCACCCCGACCACGAACGCCTCGCCCGGCACACCATCCGCCTCTACCAAGCCGCCGGACGCCACGACGCCGCCCGACACACCTACACCCGCCTGGAAAGGCACCTCGCCGACCTCGGCCTCCAACCCGAGCCGGCCACCCAGGCCCTCATCGCACCCAGGACTCACACTCGCCGGAAACGATGAAGTCGCAGCTCACCCCCCTGCGCGCCCCGCGGCGAACGCGGTAGTGCGTATCGAGAGAAGTCTCAGATACAGGCCCGATCGCACCGCCCCGTTGCCGCCGCTCCCCCGGACCTGCCCGAGCGGCGTACCCACGACTACACAACGCCAGGGCAGTTGTCCACCGCCTTGAGCGAGACCTGGAGCACCGCCGCGACATCCTCGCGAGTCCGACCAGCCACCAGGGCGGCCACCGCCCGAAGTCGAAGTGCCTCCTGCCCCGTCGGCTCAACTACCCTACGTCCCCCACCAGTTCACTCACACATACAGATCAACGACCCAGAACACCTACCGTTTCGGATCGATAGATGCTGATGGGTACCGTGCCCGCCCACATGCACGAACCGTCGTTATGGCGCGGAGTGCACTTGTTCGCTGATCAGATTCTCGGCGTACTCGACCAATGCATTGATCGTGGAGTACTTCCAAGCGGCCATCTCGTCGATCTTTACACCGAGGTGGTCCTCAATTTCAGCGATGATACTCATGGTGTACACCGAGTCCATCCCGTATCCTGCCAGCTCGAGTTCTGGGTCAATTTTCTCCGTCGGCAGTTCAAGGTAGTATGCCACCCGCTCGATAAGCCACGCTCGGATCTCTTCAGGCGAGCTATCGCGGTGCACCGTTGTCACAACGTAATCCATTCTCTTGGCTGACATGACGGACGGAAGAGTGCAGGAAGTGCGGCTGACCGGTTTTCCTCGGTCAGTCGTTCTTCAGATGGGTGAGAGCGTCGGTCAGCTCCTCGTGCAGGGGCTTCAACGTGGAAGCTACGAAGAGCTGCTTCATCAACGAGCGTTGGATCTTGCCGCTGGTGGTCTTGCGAACGCGGCCCGGTCCGACGAACACGACGCTGGGCAGGGGGATGCTGAACTCGCGCACGAGGGTCCGCTGAATCTGCCGTGCCAATGCACGGAAGTCGTCTTCGACCAGGCCGCGTGGTTTGATCTCCTGGACCACCACGACCGAGCCCTCGGGCGCGTCCAGCGTGAGGACCGCCCCGGCGCCGGTGGCCAGCCGTGGATCGACCGCGCGGACAGCCCGCTCGAGGTCGTGCGGATAGAGGTTGCGTCCACGGATGATCAGTACTTCCTTGAGACGACCGGTGACATAAAGCTCGCCCTCGTAGATCACGCCGAGATCCCCGGTGCGGAAAAAGCCTGCCTCGCCACCGACGCTCTGATTGAATACCTCAGCGTTCAAGTCGGCCTGGCCCCAGTACCCCTGGGCCACGCTCTCACCGCGTACCCAGACCTCACCGACCTTCCCGTCCGGTACCGCCGCACGTGTCTCGGTGTCCACGATCCGCACCCGTGACCGATCCACCGTTCCACTGCCGACGAGCTCGCGCCGCCCTGCCCCGAGATCCGTAGGAACGAACTCTCCTCGGGCCAGCAACTCGGCGTCGACCGTTGTGATCACCGGTCTGCGGTCGGCACGTGTCCCGGTGACCAGCAGGGTCGCCTCGGCCAGGCCGTAGCACGGCAGGAACGTCTCGGGTTTGAAGCCGACCGGCCCGAATTTCTCTTCGAACTTGGCCAGGGACTGGGCTTGTACCGGTTCGGCCCCGTTGAAGGTCACCCGCCAGCCTGACAGGTCAAGTCCGCGCGCCTTCTCCTCTGAGACGGTTCGCACGCACAGGTCGTAGGCAAAATTCGGTGCCACGGTGAAGTCGACGTTCAGCTCGTTGAGGAGCTCAAGCCAGCGGTAGGGGCGCCGAAGAAACTCGGTCGGCGAGGTGAGCACGCTGCAACCGCCGAGGTAGAGCATCCACAGCACCTGCCCGATCAGCCCCATGTCGTGGATGACCGGCAGCCAGCCGAAGGAACGACTGTGCGGTCCGCCATCTGCGCACTCACTGATCAGCTTCATGTTGCTCAGTAGGTTCCGGTGCGTGATCATGACCCCTTTGGGGTCGCTGGTTGAGCCGGAGGTGTACTGCAGCAACGCCAGCGTGTCCGGCGTCAGATCGGGCATGGTCAGGCTTGCAGCGAGGGCGGAATCCATGGTGCGGACCGCACCACAGGGCAGTGCAGTCCCGAGCTGGTCGGCAAGCCAGCGCTCAAGCTTCGCAGCGCCGCTCGCATCGGAGAGAGCGATGGCAGTCTGGGCGTCTCGGACGATCTTGCTTACTCGGTCCTCTGATGAGCTGAAGCCTTCGGGCATGGGCGCCGGCACGGCGACCATGCCCGCATAGAGGCAGCCAAGGAAGCCGACGATGAAGTCCAGGCCCGGCGGGAAACACAGCAGTACCCGGTCGCCTGATGCGGCCCCATGCTTGGTGAGCCAGCCGGCCACGATGCGCGCCTGTGTGTCCAGTTCGCGGAACGAGAGTGAGTCGTTGATCTGGCCGTCACTCATGTCCCGGATGTAGGCGAAAGCCTCCCGATCGCCGTGGGTGTCGGCCTGTTGCTGTACGACGTCCACGAATGTGCTGGCGAGCCGCGCTTCCAACTTTGCCTCCAAGCCTTCCCCCGGTGTTGGGTGGCGTTGCTAACGGATGATCGAGAGTAATTGGCCGTGCTTAAGCGGCACTTAAGCGGGATGGAGTATTCGCAGCACCTGTGGATCCGGTGACCGAGGGGTTAACTGTGGGTAGCGGGCTGAGGTGTGCGCCTCGGCGCTCCGCCGCAGTCGGTGGGCGGGCCGCTACCTCTACCCGGTGCCCTCACCAGGCGACGGGATGACCAGGCCTCCGCTGGAGACCTCACCAGACCAGCGAATTGATGGTGCGTAATGCCTCGGGGGAGCGTATCCGACGGGTGAGGTCTTCGCTGCCGCCGGGGTCACCGCGCATCCTCAATCGCACTCGGTCTCGCCACGCTCCGTGACGGCACGATCAGTGGGATCGATAGGTGGGTCCTGCATACATGTAATGGTCACAAACCCGGACGCATCGAAGAGGTTTTGCGTTTTTTTTACAAGGATGAAGTGGGACATTTGTATCGAGAAAGCGGTTGACGGGGTGCAGTGCAAGTGTTTGGATGGCATGCGTCAAGTGATCGCTGCGACTGACCGAATGCCAGCGGACATGACGAACTGCACGGGGGATGTGTATTTGCTGTGTCTTTGTATGTCGGATTCTCTCTGACTTCACTCGCGCCTTCATGGCGAAGGGCTCCTTCCTGTACGAGCCCTCACGCAGGTACGTGAACTCATACCCGCTCTCTGCCCACTCGAAAATGCTGGATCGACAGGGCAGGTTCTGAGGCATGGGTGATGCTGCGTTGTGCATCTTCCTGATACAGGTGTCGAACCATGCCCTTAAGTCATGGTCCAAATTGGCGCGTTAGCGCTCTCTTCGTCCAATAGCCGCGTTATGACTGTGAGGTATCCCCGATGTCGAACCCCTTTGAGCAGGAAGACGGAAAGTATGTCGTGCTGAGCAACCAGGCTGGACAGCACTCGCTGTGGCCTAGCTTTGCCGAGGTGCCGGCTGGCTGGGTGGTCGCCCATGGTGAGAACTCTCGACAGAGCTGCCTCGATTATGTCGAGCGCAACTGGACTGAGATGAAGCCTCTCACTCCTGCTGAGTGAGCCCTTCCCCTGTAGCCGTTCCTCATGTCGAATGAGTTTCGGTAGTCCGTCCCATCATCGGTCACACAGCACGTTTCTTTCTGGCATCCGACTCTGACCACCTCGGGCTGTGGGCTGCCCCGGCATGTGCCGCCCTGCGGTAGACGGTGACCCGGACGTTGCATCATCTAGCTAGCCCAGCCAGCGAGGCTTCTTGTGTAGCCGGTCTCTGAGCCAGCCTTGTCTCTATCAAGGTCTTTGGTGTGTTCTGGCGCAGGGCGATTGCGTCCTGGGAGTCTCGCCGTCCGATGCTTCAGTGATCGCAGGGCGGCAATGTAATGGCGCATGGCGCGCGGTAGGTATGACCCGCCACATCAACGACGCGGGTCAGGCGAGGGTTTTTCTGCAGGTGCCAGCGCTGGGTGGGCTTGAAAGAGGCCCATCAGTATCTAAATGTCTGCTAGAGAGACGAAGCACATGATGGGAACCGAAGTGACCGAAGCCTCGAGAGCTTCCCTGCCACTGCTTGCTGCGCAGATGGGCGTGTGGGTGGCTCAGAAGCTGGAACCGGCAAGCCTCATGTTCAATGTCAATCAATACGCTGACATTGAGGGCTCCCTGGACGTGGACGTTTTCGAAGCTGCGCTTCGCCAGGTGCTGGCCGAGACTGAGGCACTGCGGATCAAGATCGTGGAACAGAAGGGCGAGGTTGGACAGGAGGTGACCTCGGGTTCCGACTGGACCCTGACTTACCTCGACCTCGCTGGCGAAGCGGATCCTCCCGGGAAGGCGCAGCAGTGGATGCGCGCCGAAATGACGCGTTCCTTCGATCTGACCACTGGACCGCTGTTCACATGGGCCTTGCTCAAGATCTCAGACCGTCGGTACTTCTGGTATCAGCGCTGCCACCACATTGTGATGGACGGCTACAGCTGTGGACTGGTGGCCCAGCGGGTAGCTGAGGTCTACACCGCGCTGACCCGCTCCGAACCCTGCCGAGAGACCAGGTTCAAGTCGCTCACTCGGTTGCTGGACGAGGAGCGCGAGTATCGCAGTTCGCCGCAGCTTGAGCACGATCGTGCTTTCTGGTCCCGCCAACCCGCTGCCGACGCTGCGCCGCTCCTGCCCGCCGGCCGCTCCGCAGCGCCCGCTGACGTTCCCCTCCGGGAAACGGCGTGCTTGGCCAAGGAGACCGTCACCGACATCTGCACCGCGGCTGGACTTGGCCAATCGGCTTGGCCCGGTGCCGTGCTGGCCCTCAGCGGCGCCTACTTCGCCAAGCTCACAGGCCAAGATGCCGTCACGCTGGAGTTGCCGGTGACTTCCCGGGCGACTGCGGTCCAGCGATACACCCCCAGTATGCTGTCCAACATTTTGCCCTTGACCGTTCGGGTGCGCCCTGGAGTCGGCATCGCCGAGGTATTGGCCGATGTCTCCAGCTCAGTTCGCGGCCTGCTGCAGCGACAGCGCTACCGGCAGGAGGATCTGCACAGTGACCTTGGTCGTGCAGGCGGGCAGCGCACGTTCGGCCCGACGATCAACATCATGTCATTCAACTATGACCTTGACTTTGCCGGACAACGCGCGGTGGCGCACCCCCTGACCAACGGCCCGGTCGGGGATCTGGCGATCACGGTCACTCAGGACGCCAATCCACACATGTTGCGCGTCGATTTCGACGCCAACCCTGCTTTGTATACGCGCGAAGAACTCTCTGCACACCTGGCCCGGTTCCAGCGGCTTGTCGAGGCGGTGCGGGTGGATCCGGATCGGCCGGTGAGCGGGGTGGAGGTCCTGGACGAGGCCGAGCGGCGGCTGGTGCTCGAGCAGTGGAATGACACGCGCCATACGGTTCCTGATGGTGTGCTGCCGGTTCTGTTCGAGGAGCAGGTGGAGCGGTCGCCGGAGGCGACTGCGGTGGTGTTCGAGGGTGTGGAGCTGTCGTATGGCGAGCTGAACGCGCGGGTGAACCGGCTCGCGCGGCTGCTGGTGGAACAGGGTGCGGGTCCGGAGCGGTTTGTGGCGGTGGCGTTGCCGCGGTCGCTGGAGCTGGTCGTCGCGCTGTTGGCGGTGCTCAAGTCGGGGGCCGCGTATGTGCCGGTCGATCCGGACTATCCTGCGGAGCGGATCGCGTTCATGCTGAAGGACGCCGCCCCCATTCTGGTGCTGACCACCAGTGGGACCAGGATCGAGACAGCGGCACCCGTCCTGCTGCTCGACGAGCCGGGGACCGCCGCGGCCCTGGCGGTCCACTCGGATACCGATGTGACAGACGCGGACCGGATCGCCGTGCTCACCGCCCGGCACCCGGTGTACGTCATCTACACCTCGGGTTCCACCGGCGCCCCCAAGGGCGTCGTCGTCACCCACGCCGGCCTCACCAATCAGCTCTGCTGGCTCGCCGCGGCGACCGAGCTGACCTCGCAGGATGTGGTGCTCGCCCGCACCCCGGTCAGCTTCGACGCGGCCGGCGGAGAGCTGTGGGCGCCGTTGGTCTCCGGGGCGGCCGTGGCCATGGCGTCGGCTGAGGCGACCCGCGACCCCGAGCAGCTGCTCGCGTTCATCGGGCGCCAGGGCGTCACGGTGGCTCAGTTCGTGCCGTCCCTGCTGGCCGCGATGCCGCTGGACGAGCGGGGCCGAGGCATCCGGGCGCTCCTCTCGGGCGGTGAGGCACTCCCGGCGGCGCTGGCCAGGGAAGCCGCCGCGGCCTGGGACGCAAGCGTGATCAATCTGTATGGTCCGACCGAGGCCACCATCCAGGCGACGGCTGGACGGTTGGACGGCCTTGGCGGCGACGCCGCGACCGTCCCGATCGGCCGTCCGGTGTGGAACACCCGGGTCTATGTCCTGGACGGATTGCTCCGTCCGGTGCCGGACGGCGTTGCCGGTGAGGTCTACATCGCGGGCGACCAGCTCGCCCGCGGTTACCTCAACCGCCCCGCCCTGACTGCGGAGCGCTTTGTCGCCGACCCCTTTGGACCGGTCGGCGGCAGGCTCTACCGGACCGGCGACGTGGCGCGCCGTGCGGCGGCGGGGCAGCTGGAGTACGTCGGTCGTGTGGATGACCAGGTGAAGGTGCGTGGTTTCCGGATCGAGCTGGGTGAGATCGAGTCCGTGCTGACGGGTCATCCGGCCGTCACCCAGGCCACGGTGATCGTGCGGGAGGACCGCCCCGGCGACAAGCGCCTGGTCGGATACGTCGTCTCCACCGCCGACCCGCTGACACTGCGAACGCACGTGGCGAAGGTGCTACCCGAGTACATGGTCCCATCGGTGATCGTGCCGCTGGACGCACTTCCCTTGACGCCGAACGGGAAGCTGGATCGGCGGGCCCTGCCGGCACCGGAGTTCACCGCGAGCGCGGAAGGCCGCGCACCGCGCACCCCGCAGGAAGAGATCCTCTGCCAGATATTCGCGGAAGTGCTCGGCGTCGAGCAGGTCAGCATCGACGACAATTTCTTCGAGCTGGGCGGCGACAGCATTCTGGCGCTCCAGGTGGTGGGCCGAGCGCAGCAGGCCGGTCTGGGCATTACGCCAAAAGATGTGTTCCAGCTGAGAAGTGTTCATGGTCTGGCATCTGTAGTGACGGTCCTCACCGATGAGGTCTCGGAAGACCCGGATGCAGGGATCGGCGAGCTGCCGCCCACCCCGATGATGCGTTGGCTGTTCGACAAGAACGGACCGATCGACCACTTCCACCAGGCGATGGTGGTCCGGACCCCGGCAGGTCTCACGGTTGATGATGTCCGAGCCGGGTTGGGTGCCGTCGTGGAGCGCCATGACATGCTGCGGCTGCGTACCGTATACGGAGCGGCCGATGCAACGCCGACGCTCGAGGTGCAGCAGCGCGACGCGGTCGATTCTGGTGCCCGGGTTTCCCGGATAGATGTTTGCGGGCTGTCAGAAGAAGAAGTACACGAGCTGACCCGTACCGAACTCGCCGCCGCTGCAGAGCGGTTGGCGCCCGACGTCGGCGTCGCATTCACGGTCACCTGGTTCGATGCCGGACCAACTGAGCATGGCCGACTTCTGTGGGTCATTCACCACCTGGCCGTTGACGGGGTTTCCTGGCGGATCCTGGTATCAGACCTGGCGGCCGCGTGTGCCGCAGCCGCAACTGGTGTGACGCCCTCGCTGAGCGTAACGGGTACGCCCTTCCGTACCTGGGCGACGCAGTTGCAGCAGCTTGCCATGGACCCGAAGCGCGTGGCCAACCTTCCCACCTGGACCGCGGCCCTCGAGGCCGATGACCAGAGTCTGGGGCCGGTTGCGCTCGACCCCGCTCGGGACACCGAGTCGACGCTTCGGAGCGTCACGCTTTCTCTGCCCGAGGCGCAGACTGCTGCTCTCTTGACGACAGTGCCGTCGGCGTTCCACGCCACCGTTCAGGATGCGCTCCTGGCCGGACTGGCCCTCGCGGTGGCGGACTGGCGTAGGCGCCGCAATTTCGGCCAGAGCACGGCTGTGCTGCTGAATGTGGAAGGGCACGGCCGCGAGAGCCTGGCCGAGCCGGTCGACCTGTCCGGAACCGTGGGGTGGTTCACCAGCCTCTATCCGATGCTGTTGGACCCCGGCGAGGTCGACTGGCCGGACATCTGGGCCGGCGGGGAGGATCTGGGCCGCGCCTTCAAGTGCGTCAAGGAACAGGTACGCGAATTCTCCGCGAACGGCACAGAATTCGGCCTGCTGCGATATCTCAACACAGAGACCGGAGCCGAGCTGGCTGCCCTGCCGACGCCCCAGATCGGCTTCAACTACCTGGGCCGGTTCGACGTCTCCTCGGCCCCGGACGGTGGTGACTGGGGGGCAGTACCGGAGTTCGGACTTGTCGGCGGCGGTGACGCCTCGATGGCTGTGACTCACGCGATCGAGATCAACTCCGTCACGGAGAATCATGCCGACGGCGCACGCCTCACGGTCCGTTGGACCTGGCCGCAGGCACTGTTCTCAGACGCGACCGTGCGCGACTTGGCCGAAACCTGGTTCCGAGTGCTCGACGCGCTTGCCGCACACGGGCATCGCCCCGACGCGGGCGGCCACACACCGTCTGACCTTTCCCTGGTGGATCTGAGCCAGAGCGAAATCGACGCTTTTGAAAGTGAACTTGACTCTGAGTGGGGGACCTGGTGACTGGCCGGCCGCGTATTCAAGACATTCTGCCTCTGACGCCGTTCCAGGAGGGCCTGCTCTTCCACTCTCTTTTCGACCTCGCAGAGACGGACGTGTACACGGCCCAGTGGGCGTTCGATCTGAAGGGCGCGCTGGACCCGGCTACCCTGCGGGCTGCGGCAGAGGCGCTGCTCCGGCGGCACCCCAACCTGCGTGCCTCGTTCCGCCAGAGGAAGACCGGCGAACCCGTCCAGGTGATCCCGACCGAGGTGCCGCTCCCATGGCGGGAGATCGACCTCAGCGCACAGGACCGGGCACATGCGGAACGTGAAGCGGCCCGGCTGCTGATCGAGGACCGGGTGAGCCGCTTCGACCTGGCCCGGCCGCCCTTGCTTCGGTTCACCCTGATCCGTATCTCACCGGACTTGCACCGCCTGGTCTTGACCAACCATCACCTCATCCTCGACGGATGGTCAATGCCGCTGTTCATGCGGGAGTTCTTCACTCTGTACATGAACCGGTGTGACGAATCGTTTCTTCCGCATGTGACGCCGTATCGCGACTTTCTGTCCTACCTCGCGCGTCAGGATGACGAGGCCGGGCGCAAGGCGTGGAGCGCGGAGCTCGCCGGCTTGGATGGGGCGACCCTGGTGGCCCAGGGTGAGACCCACCAGGCCTCAGTGGTGCCTGAGCGAGTCCCGGTCGAATTGTCGGCTGAGGAGACTGCTGCCTTGACCCAGCAGGTACGCACCCGCGGCCTGACCCTGAATACCGCGATCCAAGGGGCCTGGGGGATCATCCTCAGTCAGCTCACCGGACGTGACGACGTCACCTTCGGCGCCACGGTCTCCGGCCGTTCCCCCGAACTGACCGGCTCCGCCTCGATGATTGGCATGCTGATCAACACGGTCCCGGTACGCATGCGGGTCGTGCCCTCCGAGTCACTCCTGGCCGGGCTGCAGCACCTGCAGGACAGCCAGGCGCAGCTGATCCAGCACCACCACCTCGGCCTGTCGGAACTGCACCGCATGGCCGGGACGAACGAGCTGTTCGACACGTGTGTCGTCTTCGAAAACTATCCTGTGGACCCGCAATCCCTCGACTTGACGAGCGTCGGGCTGCAGGTGGTGTCTGTCGAGGTCAAGGATGCCGCACATTATCCGCTTCGGCTGGTCGTAGCTCCCGGAGAACGTCTCCGGCTGTGGCTGGACTACCGCCCTGACCTGTTCGACCAGGCGAGCGTCGAACGGATCATGCGCCGGCTGCTGCGTCTGCTCGATGCAGTACGGGTGGATCCTGACCGGCTGATGGGCCGGGTGGAGACCTTGGACGAGGCCGAGCGGCATCTGGTGCTCGAGCAGTGGAACGACACCGCTGCCGTCGTTCCTGACCGCACGTTGCCCGCGTTGTTCGAGGAGCAGGTGGAGCGGTCGCCGGAGGCGACTGCGGTGGTGTTCGAGGGTGTGGAGCTGTCGTATGGCGAGCTGAACGCGCGGGTGAACCGCCTCGCGCGGCTGCTGGTGGAACAGGGTGCGGGTCCGGAGCGGTTTGTGGCGGTGGCGTTGCCGCGGTCGCTGGACCTGGTCGTCGCGCTGCTGGCGGTGCTCAAGTCGGGGGCCGCGTATGTGCCGGTCGATCCGGACTATCCCGCGGACCGGATCGCGTTCATACTGCAGGACACCGCCCCGATGTGCGTGATCACCGCAGAGGACAGCGGGGTCACGCTGCCGGTCGGCACCGTCCGGTTCGTCCTCGACGCTCCGGTGGTAGTGGACCGGCAGGCCGTTCTCAGCCCCGAGAACCTTTCCGATGCGGAGCGGCTAGCTCCGCTGGAGGCGTCGGCTCCGGCGTATGTGATTTACACGTCGGGTTCGACGGGCCGGCCGAAGGGCGTGGTGATCGAACACCGCGGAATTGTGAACCGGTTGCTGTGGATGCAGGACCGGTTCGCCCTGGCGGCTGATGACCGGGTGCTGCAAAAGACCCCGTCGGGCTTCGACGTGTCGGTGTGGGAGTTCTTCTGGCCTCTGATCACGGGTGCGGGGCTGGTGGTGGCGCGGCCCGGTGGTCACCAGGATCCGGCTTATCTGGCCCGGCTGATCGTGCAGGAGCGGGTCACGACGGTGCATTTCGTGCCGTCGATGCTGCAGGTGTTCCTGCAGGAGTCCGCGGCCGGGCAGTGCGGTGGGCTGCGGCGCGTGGTGTGCAGTGGTGAGGCGCTGCCGCCGGAGGTGGTCGATCGCTTCCACCAGGTGCTGGAAGTGCCGCTGTTCAACCTGTACGGGCCGACGGAAGCGTCGGTGGACGTCTCCTGGTGGCAGTGCCAGACCCCGGCCGGCACGAGCGTGCCGATCGGGCGGCCGGTGTGGAACACGCAGCTGTACGTCCTGGACGCCGGCCTGTCCCCGGTACCGGTCGGTGTGGCCGGTGAGTTGTACATCGCTGGTGTGCAGCTGGCCCGCGGCTACCACCACCGGCCTGGCCTGACTGCCGAGCGCTTCGTCGCCGACCCCTTCGGGACGCCGGGCTCGCGCATGTACCGCACCGGAGACCTGGTGCGGTGGAACGCGGCCGGTGAGATCGAATACCTCGGCCGCATCGACGACCAGGTCAAGGTGCGAGGCTTCCGCATCGAGCTCGGCGAGATCGAATCCGTCCTCGCTGGGTACCCGGACGTCGCCCAGGCCGCGGTGGTCGTCCGCGAGGACCGGCCCGGCGACAAGCGCCTCGTCGGATACGCCGTCCCCACCGCCGGTGCAGCGCTCGACCCGCAGGCCCTGCGCGCCCATGCGGCGAAGGCGGTACCGGACTATATGGTCCCCTCCGCAGTTCTCGTTCTTGACGCGCTGCCGTTGACGCCGAACGGGAAGCTGGACCGGCGGGCTCTGCCCGCGCCCGAATTCACCGCTGACAGCACCGGCCGTGCACCACGTACCCCACAGGAGAAGCAGCTGTGTGAGCTGTTTGCGGAAGTGCTGGGTGTCGACGAGGTCAGCATCGATGACAACTTCTTTGAGTTGGGTGGGCATTCGCTGCTGGCGACGCGTCTGGTCAGCCGTGTCCGGTCGGTGCTGGGTGTGGAGCTGGGCATTCGTGTGTTGTTCGAGGCTCCGTCGGTGGCGGGGTTGGTGGAGCGGCTTGCGGGTGCTGGTGTGGGGCGTGCGGTGTTGCGGGCGGTGGAGCGTCCGGAGCGGGTGCCGGTGTCGTTTGCCCAGCGGCGGTTGTGGTTCTTGAACCGGTTGGAGGGGCCGAGCGCGACGTACAACATTCCGCTGGTGGTACGGCTGCGGGGTGAGCTGGATGTTGCCGCGTTGAACGCGGCGTTCACCGATGTGGTGGGCCGGCATGAGAGTCTGCGGACGGTGTTCGCGGAGGTGGACGGTCAGCCGTATCAGCGGATCCTGCCGGTGGAGGAGGTGGCGCCGGCGCTGGTGGTGCGGGAGAGCTCCGCGGAGAGGCTGGCCGCTGATGTCGCGGATGCCTCGGCGTACGTGTTCGACCTGGAGTCCGAGATTCCGGTACGGGTGTGTGCCTTCCGAGTAGCCGTGGATGAGTGGGTGTTGGTCGCGGTGGTGCATCACATCGCGGGTGACGGTTGGTCGTTGGGGCCGTTGGCGCGGGACCTCGCGGCGGCGTACGGGGCGCGGTGTGCGGGTGCGGTTCCGCAGTGGGAGCCGCTGCCGGTGCAGTACGCGGACTACACCTTGTGGCAGCGTGGGTTGCTGGGTGACGAGGGCGACGCGGGGCAGGTGGAGTTCTGGCGGGGTGAACTCGCCGGTGCCCCAGAGGAGTTGGCGCTGCCGTTCGACCGCCCGCGTCCAGCGGTGGCCTCTCATACGGGTGGCGTGGTCGAGCTTGAGCTTGATGCCGCGGTGCACCGGAACGTGGTGGGTCTTGCGCGTGAGCGTGGGGCGAGTGTGTTCATGGTGGTGCAGGCGGCGGTGGCGGGTCTGTTGTCCCGGCTGGGGGCGGGTACGGACATTCCGATCGGCTCTCCGGTGGCGGGTCGTCTGGATGAAGCGCTGGATGACCTGGTCGGGTTCTTCGTGAACACGCTGGTGTTGCGGGCGGATGTGTCAGGCGATCCCTCGTTCGCGGACCTGGTGGAGCGGGTTCGGGAGACCGATCTCAGGGCGTTCGGGGCGCAGGATGTGCCCTTTGAGCGTCTGGTGGAGGTGTTGAATCCGGTTCGCTCGATGGGCCGACACCCGCTGTTCCAGGTGGCGTTGGCGTTCCAGAACGCGCCGGTGTCAGATCTGGTGATGCCGGGCCTGAACGTCACGGTCGAACCCGGCAGCACGCAGGCGGCGAAGTTCGACCTGTCCTTCAACCTCACCGAGACGTTCACCGGCGAAGGCGAACCGGCCGGGATCACGGGTGGAATCGAGTTCGCGACGGACCTGTTCGACCGGTCAACGATCGAGCGGATGGCCGGCTGGCTGATCCGGTTCCTGGAGCAGGTGCTGGCGGCCCCGGAGCGGCCGGTCAGCCGGGCACGCATCCTCGACGACACTGAACTGAGGCAGGTGCTCCAGGACTGGAACAACACGGGCCGGGAGGTCCCCGGCGGAGTGCTGCCGGTGCTGTTCGAGGGGCAGGTCGCCCGGACGCCGGATGCCACGGCGCTGGTCTTCGAGAGTGTGTCGCTGTCGTATCGCGGGTTGAATGAGCGGGCGAACCGGTTGGCCCGGCTGTTGGTCGAACAGGGCGCGGGCCCGGAGCGGTTTGTCGCGGTCGCTCTGCCTCGTTCCCTCGACCTGGTCATCGCGCTGCTGGCAGTGCTGAAGACAGGCGCGGCGTATGTGCCCATCGACCCGGACTACCCGGCCGACCGGATCGCCCATATCCTCGACGACGCCCACCCCATGTGTGTGATCACGGTCGGGGACAGCGGGGTCGAGCTGCCGGCCGGCACCACCCGGATCCTGCTGGATGATTCCGAGACGGTGGCTCGGCTGACCGTCCTGAGCCAGGAGAACCTGACCGACGGGGAGCGTCTGAGTTCGTTGGGTGCGGCGTGCCCGGCGTATGTGATCTTCACGTCGGGTTCGACGGGGCGGCCGAAGGGCGTGGTGGTCGAGCACCGGTCGGTGGTGAATCTGCTGGCGTGGGCAGATCGCAGGTTCGACTTTGGGCAGTTGTCCCGGGTGCTGGCCTCCACGTCGCTGAACTTCGACGTTTCCGTGTTCGAGATCTTCGGCCCGCTGGTGGCCGGCGGCAGCATCGAGGTCGTACGGGACCTGCTGTCCCTGGCCGATCTCGAGCCAGGTGCGCTGGCCGGGAGCCTGGTCAGCGGTGTGCCCTCGGCCTTCTCTCATCTGCTGGCCGGCACCCTGGGCGATGCCCGTCCGCGGGCGGTGGCCCTGGCCGGTGAGGCCCTGGCCGCGCACACGGTCCGTGACATCCAGGCAGCGATGCCCGGGGCCCGGGTGGCGAACATCTACGGCCCGACCGAAGCGACCGTCTACACCACGTACTGGCACTCCGGTGCCGACACCGGCATCGACACCACCCCGCCGATCGGCCGTCCGATCGACAACGTCTCCACCTACGTCCTCGACGCCGGCCTGTGCCCGGTGCCGGTGGGCGTGGCCGGTGAGCTGTACATCGCCGGTGAAGGTCTGGCACGGGGTTACCTCAACCGTCCGGGTCTGACCGCGGAACGCTTCGTCGCCGACCCCTTCGGGGCGCCCGGCTCGCGCATGTACCGCACCGGAGACCTGGTGCGGTGGAACGCGAGCGGGGAGATCGAGTACCTCGGTCGCATCGACGACCAGGTCAAGGTGCGCGGTTTCCGGATCGAGCTGGGCGAGATCGAGTCCGTCCTCGCCGCCCATCCGGACGTCGCGCAGATTGCGGTGGTCGTGCGCGAGGACCGGCCCGGTGACAAGCGGCTGGTCGGCTACGTGGTCCTCGCGGCCGGTGCGGTGGTTGAACCGCAGGCGTTGCGTGGACATGTGGCGAAGGCGGTGCCGGAGTACATGGTGCCCTCGGCAGTGATGGTGCTGGATGCGTTGCCGTTGACGCCGAACGGGAAGCTGGACCGACGGGCCCTGCCCGCAGTCGAGTTCGCCGTTGATGGCGCGGGTCGTGGTCCGCGTACGCCGCAGGAGGAGGTCCTGTGCCAGGTGTTCGCGGAGGTCCTGGGCGTTGAGCGGGTGTCCATCGATGACAACTTCTTTGAGTTGGGTGGGCATTCGCTGCTGGCGACGCGTCTGGTCAGCCGTGTCCGGTCGGTGCTGGGTGTGGAGCTGGGCATTCGTGTGTTGTTCGAGGCTCCGTCGGTGGCGGGGTTGGTGGAGCGGCTTGCGGGTGCTGGTGTGGGGCGTGCGGTGTTGCGGGCGGTGGAGCGTCCGGAGCGGGTGCCGGTGTCGTTCGCCCAGCGGCGGTTGTGGTTCTTGAACCGGTTGGAGGGGCCGAGCGCGACGTACAACATTCCGCTGGTGGTACGGCTGCGGGGTGAGCTGGATCTGAAGGCGCTGGAACTGGCGTTGACGGATGTGGTGGGCCGGCACGAGAGCCTGCGGACGGTGTTCGTCGAGGTGGACGGTCAGCCGTACCAGCGGATCCTGTCGCTGGCGGAGGCGGCGCCGGCGCTGGTGGTGCGGGAGAGCGACCGTGAGCGGATCTCGGCTGACATCGCGGACGTCTCGGCGTACGCGTTCGACCTGAGCTCTGAGATTCCGGTACGGGTGTGGGCCTTCCGAGTAGCCGTGGACGAGTGGGTGTTGGCCGCGGTGGTGCATCACATCGCGGGTGACGGTTGGTCCTTGGGCCCGTTGGCGCGGGATCTCGCGGCGGCGTACGGGGCGCGGTGTGCGGGTGCGGTTCCGCAGTGGGAGCCGCTGCCGGTGCAGTACGCGGACTACACCCTGTGGCAGCGCGAGCTGCTAGGTGACGAGGGTGATGCGAACCAGGTGGAGTTCTGGCGAGATGAACTCGCCAGTGTTCCCGAACAGCTGGCGCTCCCGTTCGATCGCCCGCGTCCACTGCTCGCGTCGTATCAGGGCGATGTCGTCGACTTTGAGCTTGATGCCCAGGTGCACCGGAACGTGATGCGTCTTGCGCGTGAGCGTGGGGCGAGTGTGTTCATGGTGGTGCAGGCGGCGGTGGCGGGTCTGTTGTCCCGGCTGGGGGCGGGTACGGACATTCCGATCGGCTCTCCGGTGGCGGGTCGTCTGGACGAGGCGCTGGACGATCTGGTCGGGTTCTTCGTGAACACGTTGGTGTTGCGGGCGGACGTATCCGGTGATCCGTCGTTCGCGGAACTGGTCGCACGAGTCCGGGAGACCGACCTCAGGGCGTTCGGGGCGCAGGATGTGCCGTTCGAGCGTCTGGTGGAGGTGTTGAATCCGGTTCGCTCGATGGGCCGTCATCCGTTGTTCCAGGTGGCGTTGGCGTTCCAGAACGCGCCGGTGTCGGATCTGGTGATGCCGGGCCTGGACGTCACGGTCGAACCCGGCAGGACGCAGGTGGCGAAGTTCGACCTCTCCTTCAATCTCGCCGAGGTGTTCACCGAGGAGGGCGAGCCGGCGGGTATCCGGGGCGGCATCGAGTTCGCGACGGATCTGTTCGACCGGTCGACGGTTGAGCGGATGGCGGGCTGGCTGGCGCGGTTCCTGGAGGAGGTCCTCGCAGCCCCCGAGCAGCCTGTTGGCCGGGCACGCATCCTCGACGACGCCGAGCTGGGTCGGGTCCTGATGGACTGGAACGACACCGCTGCCGTGGTGCCTGACCGTACGTTGCCCGCGTTGTTCGAGGAGCAGGTCGCACGTACTCCGGATGCCACCGCAGTGGTCTTCGAAGGCGTCGAGTTGTCGTATGGCGAGCTGAACGCGCGGGCGAACCGTTTGGCCCGGTTGTTGGTTGAGCGGGGCGCGGGGCCGGAGCGATTCGTGGCTGTCGCGCTGCCACGGTCGCTGGATCTGGTCGTGGCATTGCTCGCGGTGCTGAAGACGGGTGCGGCGTACGTGCCTGTCGACCCGGACTATCCGGCCGACCGCATCGCCTACATCCTCGATGACGCTGCCCCGATGTGTGTGGTCACGAAGGAGATGCTGGCCGAGACCGCACAGGCCGTCGTCGATGAACACGATCTGCCGGTTGTCGTGGATCCGGGTTCGCCTGCGTATGTGATTTACACGTCGGGTTCGACGGGTCGGCCGAAGGGTGTGGTGGTCGAGCATCGAGGCATCGTGAACCGGTTGTTGTGGATGCAGGACCGGTTCGAGCTGGCCGGGGACGACCGGGTGTTGCAGAAGACGCCGTCGGGATTCGACGTGTCGGTGTGGGAGTTCTTCTGGCCGCTGCTGACCGGCGCGGCGTTGGTCGTGGCCCGGCCCGGTGGGCATCGGGATCCGGAATATCTGGCGTCGCTGATCGCCCAGGAGCGGGTGACGACGGTGCACTTCGTGCCGTCCATGCTCCAGGTCTTCCTCCAGGAGCCTGCTGCGGCGCGGTGCGGCGGTGTGCTTCGACGGGTGGTGTGCAGTGGTGAGGCGCTGCCGCCGGAGGTGGTCGACCGGTTCCGGCAGGTGCTGGATGTCCCGTTGTTCAACCTCTACGGGCCGACCGAGGCGTCGGTCGACGTGTCATGGTGGAATTGCTCGGCGCCGGCGGGTACGACCGTGCCGATCGGGCGGCCGGTGTGGAACACGCAGCTGTACGTCCTCGACGCCGGCCTGTCCCCGGTACCGGTCGGTGTGGCCGGTGAGTTGTACATCGCCGGTGTGCAGCTGGCCCGCGGCTACCACCACCGGCCCGGTTTGACGGCGGAACGGTTCGTCGCCGACCCCTACGGGGCACCCGGCACACGCATGTACCGGACCGGGGACCTCGTCCGCTGGAACACCGACGGTGAGATCGAATACCTCGGCCGTACCGACGACCAGGTCAAGATCCGAGGCTTCCGCATCGAACTCGGCGAGATCGAAACCGTCCTCGCCACACACCCTCACGTCACCCAGGCCACCGTCATCGTCCGCGACGAGCGCCTCGTGGGATACGTCGTTCTTGCCGACGGCGTGATGCTCGACCCGCAGGTTCTGCGTGCCCATGTGGCCGCTGCGGTCCCGGAGTACATGGTTCCGTCAGCCATCCTCATCCTCGACGCGCTGCCGTTGACGCCGAACGGAAAGCTGGACCGACGGGCCCTGCCCGCAGTCGAGTTCGCCCCTGATGGCGCGGGTCGTGGTCCGCGTACACCGCAGGAGGAGGTCCTGTGCCAGGTGTTCGCGGAGATTCTGGGCGTTGAGCGGGTGTCCATCGATGACAACTTCTTTGAGTTGGGTGGGCATTCGCTGCTGGCGACGCGTCTGGTCAGCCGTGTCCGGTCGGTGCTGGGTGTGGAGCTGGGCATACGTGTGTTGTTCGAGGCGCCGACGGTCGCGGGGTTGGTGGAGCGACTCCCGGGCGCTGATGCGGGGCGTGCGGTGTTGCGAGCTGCGGAGCGTCCCGAGCGGATGCCGGTGTCGTTCGCCCAGCGGCGGCTGTGGTTCCTGAACCGCCTGGAGGGGCCGAACGCGACCTACCACATTCCGCTGGTGGTACGGCTGCGGGGTGAGCTGGATGCTGCCGCGTTGAACGCGGCGTTCACCGACGTGGTGGGCCGGCACGAGAGCCTGCGGACGGTGTTCGCGGAGGTGGACGGTCAGCCGTACCAGCGGATCCTGTCGCTGGCGGAGGCGGCGCCGGCGCTGGTGGTGCGGGAGAGCGACCGTGAGCGGATCTCGGCTGACATCGCGGACGTCTCGGCGTACGCGTTCGACCTGAGCTCTGAGATTCCGGTGCGCGCGTGGGCCTTCCAAGTGGCCTTGGACGAGTGGGTGTTTGTCGCGGTGGTACATCACATCGCGGGTGACGGTTGGTCGTTGGGGCCGTTGGCGCGGGACCTTGCGATGGCGTACGGGGCGCGGTGTGCGGGTGCGGTTCCGCAGTGGGAGCCGCTGCCGGTGCAGTACGCGGACTACACCCTGTGGCAGCGTGAACTGTTGGGCGACGAGGGCGACGCGGGTCAGGTCGAGTTCTGGCGAGGTGAACTGGCCGGTGCTCCTGAGGAGTTGGAGCTCCCGTTCGATCGCCCGCGTCCACTCGTGACCTCCCACCAAGGTGATGTTGTCGAGGTGGCGCTTGAGGCGGAGTTGCACCGCCGTGTGGTGGGTCTTGCGCGTGAGCGTGGGGCGAGTGTGTTCATGGTGGTGCAGGCGGCGGTGGCGGGTCTGTTGTCCCGGCTGGGGGCGGGTACGGACATTCCGATCGGCTCTCCGGTGGCGGGTCGTCTGGACGAGGCGCTGGACGATCTGGTCGGGTTCTTCGTGAACACGTTGGTGTTGCGGGCGGACGTATCCGGTGATCCGTCGTTCGCGGACCTGGTCGCACGAGTCCGGGAGACCGACCTCAGGGCCTTCGCGGCGCAGGATGTGCCGTTCGAGCGTCTGGTGGAGGTGTTGAATCCGGTTCGCTCGATGGGCCGTCATCCGTTGTTCCAGGTGGCGTTGGCGTTCCAGAACGCGCCGGTGTCGGATCTGGTGATGCCGGGCCTGGACGTTGAAGTCGCGCCGGTCGGGACGCAGGTGGCGAAGTTCGACCTGTCCTTCAATCTCGCCGAGGTGTTCACCGATGAGGGTGAGCCGGCGGGTATCCGGGGTGGCATCGAGTTCGCGACGGATCTGTTCGACCGGTCGACGGTTGAGCGGATGGCGGGCTGGCTGGCGCGGTTCCTGGAGGAGGTCCTCGCAGCTCCCGAGCAGCCTGTTGGCCGGGCACGCATCCTCGACGACGCCGAGCTGGGTCGGGTCCTGATGGACTGGAACGACACCGCTGCCGTGGTGCCTGACCGTACGTTGCCCGCGTTGTTCGAGGAGGAGGTCGCACGTACTCCGGATGCCACCGCAGTGGTCTTCGAAGGCGTCGAGTTGTCGTATGGCGAGCTGAACGCGCGGGCGAACCGTTTGGCCCGGTTGTTGGTTGAGCGGGGCGCGGGGCCGGAGCGATTCGTGGCGGTCGCGCTGCCACGGTCGCTGGATCTGGTCGTGGCGTTGCTGGCGGTGCTCAAGTCGGGGGCCGCGTATGTGCCGGTCGATCCGGAGTATCCCGCGGACCGGGTCGCGTTCATGCTGGAGGACGCCGCTCCCATTGTGGTGCTGACTACCAGTGGGAGCGGGATCGGGTCGGCGGCGCCGGTCCTGTTGCTCGATGAGCCGGGGACTGCTGCGGCGCTGGCGGTTCGTTCGGATACCGATGTGACGGACGCGGACCGGATCGCGGTGCTCACTTCGCGGCATCCGGTGTATGCCATCTATACCTCGGGTTCCACCGGTGTCCCCAAGGGTGTTGTTGTCACCCACGCCGGGCTCGTCAACCAGTTGTGCTGGCTGGCCGCAGAGGCCGGGCTGGCGTCGCGGGACGTGGTGCTCGCCCGTACCTCGGTCAGTTTTGACGCGGCCGGTGGTGAGTTGTGGGCGCCGTTGGTCTGCGGGGCGGCTGTGGCGGTGGCGTCGGCGGAGGTGACGCGCGACCCCGAGCGGCTGCTCGCGTTCATCGGGCGGCAGGGCGTGACGGTGGCTCAGTTCGTGCCGTCGCTGCTGGCTGCGATGCCGTTGGACGGGCGGGGGCGGGGTATCCGGGTGCTCCTGTCGGGTGGTGAGGCACTTCCGGGGGCGCTGGCCAGGGAGGTGGCTGCGGCCTGGGACGCGAGTGTGATCAATGTGTATGGTCCGACGGAGGCCACGATCCAGGCGATGGCTGGTCGGCTGGAGGGTCTTGGTGACGGGGCCGCGAGTGTGCCGATCGGTCGTCCGGTGTGGAATTCCCGGGTCTATGTTCTGGACGGGTTGCTTCGTCCGGTGCCGGATGGCGTTGCTGGTGAGGTTTACATCGCGGGCGACCAGCTCGCCCGTGGCTATCTCAACCGTCCTGCCCTGACGGCTGAGCGTTTTGTCGCTGACCCCTTTGGGCCGGTCGGTGGGCGGCTGTACCGGACCGGTGACGTGGCGCGTCGTACGGCGGGCGGGTTGCTGGAGTACGTGGGTCGTGTGGATGACCAGGTGAAGGTGCGTGGTTTCCGGATCGAGCTGGGTGAGGTCGAGTCGGTCCTCGCCTCGCACCCCGACGTCGCTCAGGCCGCGGTGATCGTGCGCGAGGATCGCCCTGGCGACAAGCGGTTGGTCGGGTACGTCGTCTCCACCGCCGACCCGCTGACATTGCGGGCGCATGTCGCGAAGGTGCTGCCCGAGTACATGGTTCCGTCGGTGATCGTGCCGTTGGATGCCCTGCCGTTGACGCCGAACGGGAAGCTGGACCGACGGGCCCTGCCGGCACCGGAGTTCACCGCTGCCGGGGAGGGCCGTGCTCCGCGTACCCCGCAGGAGGAGGTCCTGTCCCAGGTATTCGCGGAAGTGCTCGGCGTCGAGCAGGTCAGCATCGACGACAACTTTTTCGAGCTCGGTGGGCATTCGCTGCTGGCGGTGTCTTTGGTGGAGCGGCTTCGTGAGCGTGGGCTGTCGGTGCCGGTGCGGTCGTTGTTCGTGACGCCGACGGTGGCCGGGCTCGCGGCCGGTCTCGGGACCACGGGCAACGGCGTGGTGGTCCCGGCGAACCGGATTGTCGAGGGTGTTGAGGTGATCACGCCGGAGATGGTGCCGTTGGCGGGGCTGTCGCAGGAGGAGATCAACCGGATCGTGGCCCGGGTACAGGGCGGCGTTGCCAATGTGGCGGACATCTATCGGCTGGCGCCGTTGCAGGAGGGCATTCTCTTCCATCACCTGATGGGTGCCTCGTCGGGTGAGGACGCGTATGTCCTGCCGATGGTGCTCGGGTTCGATTCCCGGGCTCGGCTGGACGCGTTCGTCGCCGTGCTCCAGAAGGTGGTGGACCGGCACGACATCCTTCGTACGGCTGTGCTGTGGGAGGGACTGCGCGAGCCGGTCCAGGTGGTCCACAAGCGCGTCGAGATCCCGGTCCACGAGCTGACGTATGACACCGATGTGGAGGGCCTGTTGGCGTCCGCCTCGGTCATGGACATCACCGCAGCGCCGCTGGTCCGGGTCACCACGGCGGGTTCGCAGCGGCCGGTGGCGCTGGTCCAGGTGCATCACCTGATCCAGGACCACACGGCGGTGGACGTCCTCTTCGCCGAGGTCCAGGCTTTCCTGCAGGGCCGTGAGGCGGAGCTGCCGCCGCCGCTGCCGTTCCGGGAGTTCGTCGCACAGGCCAGGTTGGGCATCCCGAGGACTGAGTATGAGGCGTTCTTCGCCGGTCAGCTCGGCGACGTCACCGAACCCACCGCGCCCTTCGGCGTCATGGACGTCCGTGGCGACGGCACGGAGATCACCGAGGCCCGTAAACCCCTCGACGCGGCTACTGCCAGAGCCGTACGCGAGATGGCGCGGCGCTTGGGTGTGAGTGCGGCGACGGTGTTGCATGTGATGTTCGCGCGGGTGGTCGCCTCGGCGTCGGGTCGTGAGGATGTCGTCTTCGGTACGGTG
>NZ_JAJSBI010000015.1 GCF_021261325.1 Streptomyces guryensis
CTCGCCCCGACCGAAACCGGCCGAGAACGGGGTATCAACATATCTGGCGTTGATTTTTGGCACGCTGTTGAGTTCTCAAGGAACGGACGCTTCCTTTGTACTCACCCTCTCGGGCTTTCCTCCAGGCGCTTCCCTTCGGTGTTCCAAACTCTATCAGTGTTTTTCCGTCCCCCTGACCACCTCCCTGCAGGCATGCAGAAGGTGACCCCGAGATAGGATCTGACAAGTGTGGGTGATGCTGAACCAAGGACGCTTGGTCGCGTCGCTCGGCCTCAAGCAGGAGTACGACTGTACACGGGGCTGGGAAGCAGGTGCAAATCGATAGGGCTGGTGGTCTAGACCACTATCCGGTATCTTCCATGCGGAACCGGCAGTTCATATGACATACCCTGCTCCACAGTGCGCCGTCCGGTACAGGGAGTGACGGCCCATATGGATCTCCACCTCTGGGAGGCTTCCCATGACCACCGTGACGTCCCCGATTGCAGGACGCGCCATCGGCCTGGCAGCAGTGCCCGATCCAGTCTTCTCCGGGGCCATGGTGGGCCCGGGTACGGCGATCGACCCCGTGCGTGAGGCGTCCGAGGCCGTCGCTCCCGTGGACGGAGTCATCGTCTCTCTCCACCCGCACGCCTTTGTCGTTGTCGACGAGCAGGGGCATGGAGTACTCACCCACCTCGGTATCGACACCGTGCAGCTCAACGGTGACGGCTTCGAGCTGCTCGTGAACAAGGGCGACACCGTGACGCGCGGGCAGAGTGTGGTCCGCTGGAATCCGGCCGCCGTGGAAGCCGCCGGCAAGTCCGCGGTGTGCCCCGTCGTGGCGCTCGAGGCCACTGCCGAGGCCCTCTCCGATCTTCGTGACGATGGTGACGTGAAGGCGGGCGACAGTCTTTTCGTCTGGAAGTGACGTCAGTGCCGTCGTATGACGGCAAGCAGGACAACCACAGCGGCGGCGGGACCCGCCGCACTATCGGAGACGGGTGAGATGGAGACAACGCTGCAAGGCGTCGGTGTGAGTCACGGTGTGGCGATCGGCGAGGTTCGGCACATGGGAACGGCGGTGCTGGAGCCGCCTGCCAAGCAGATTCCGGCCGAGGACGCGGAGCGTGAACAGGGGCGCGCCCGCCAGGCCGTGGACGCTGTGGCGGCCGACCTGATGGCGCGCGGCAATCTGGCGGGGGGCGAAGCCCAGGCGGTGCTCGAGGCACAGGCCATGATGGCGCAGGACCCCGAGCTGATGGCGGATGTCGAACGGCGTATCACCGTCGGCAGTTCGGCCGAGCGTGCCGTGTACGACGCGTTCGCCGCGTACCGCGCTCTGCTGGCAGGTGCCGGCGAGTACCTGGCCGGTCGTGTGGCCGACCTGGATGACGTGCGGAATCGTATCGTCGCCCGGCTGCTCGGGGTGCCGATGCCGGGTGTTCCGGACAGCGACGAGCCATACGTTCTTATTGCACGTGACCTTGCGCCTGCCGACACGGCGCTGCTGGACCCTGCTCTGGTGCTCGGTTTCGTCACCGAGGAGGGCGGGCCCACCAGCCACAGCGCGATTCTGGCGCGGGCGCTCGGTGTTCCGGCTGTGGTGGCGCTGCCGGGTGCCGGTGAACTCGCCGAGGGCACGGTGATCGCTGTCGACGGCAGCACCGGCGAGATCCATGTGAACCCCAGTGAGGAGAAGAAGGCGCAACTGGAGTCCGCGGCCGCTGAGCGCAGAGCAGCGCTCGCCGCCTCGACCGGTCCGGGCGCCACCTCCGATGGCCACAAGGTGCCGCTGCTGGCCAACGTCGGCGGGCCCGCGGACGTACCTGCCGCCGTTGAGGCCGGGGCTGAGGGTGTGGGCCTGTTCCGCACCGAGTTCCTCTTCTTGGACGACAGCAAGAACGCCCCTTCGGAGGCGAAGCAGATCGAGGCTTACCGGCAGGTGCTCGAGGCGTTCCCCGAGGGCCGTGTGGTCGTCCGTGTGCTGGACGCCGGCGCGGACAAGCCGCTGGAATTCCTCACGCCTGGCGACGAGCCCAATCCGGCGCTGGGCGTACGCGGCCTGCGGACGTTGCTCGACCACCCAGAGGTGCTGCGCACCCAGCTGACGGCGCTCGCGAAGGCTGCCGAGGGTCTGCCGGTCTACCTCGAGGTCATGGCCCCGATGGTGGCGGACCGTGCCGATGCCAAGGCGTTCGCCGACGCCTGCCGTGAAGCGGGACTGCAGGCGAAGTTCGGAGCGATGGTCGAGATTCCTTCGGCCGCGCTACGGGCTCGGTCGATCCTGCAGGAGGTCGAGTTTCTGTCGCTGGGGACCAACGACCTCGCGCAGTACACGTTCGCAGCGGACCGTCAGGTGGGGGCGGTGTCCCGTCTGCAGGATCCGTGGCAGCCCGCGCTGCTCGACCTGGTGGCGCTGTCCGCGGAGGCAGCGAGGGCCGAGGGCAAGAGCTGTGGTGTCTGCGGTGAGGCCGCGTCCGACCCGCTGCTCGCGTGTGTGCTGACCGGCCTTGGTGTCACCTCCCTTTCCATGGGCGCGGCGTCGATTCCCTATGTGCGCACGACTCTTGGCAAGTACACGCTGGCCCAGTGTGAGCGTGCTGCTGCTGCGGCCCGGGCTGCGGAGAGCGCCGAGGAGGCGCGCAACGCGGCTCGTGCGGTGCTGTCCGGCGAGTAGCCGAGCGGCGGCCGCCGGCTGTTGTTTCGCCGAGTGTTCTTGAGGGGCGCTCCACCCGCGGGTGGAGCGCCCCTTCTGCCTTCAGTGGCGGTGGCCCGGGCTCTGTCCTTCCTCCCCGAGGTCCGGCGGTACGCAGTAGTCGACGTCCGATTCCGGGGAGATCAGGTCTCCGGAATCGATGTCGGTGCAGTAAGCGTCGAACACCTCGCCTGCTGTGAGGGGTTCGAGGCCTTCTCCGCGCAGTCGCCAGCCGTAGACGCGGTCGGTGGTGCCGGGGGCGCTGGTGCGCATAACGAGCCCGCCTGGGGTCTGGGTGGCGATGCCGAGGGCCAGGACTGTGGTGAATTCGAGAGCCTCGGCCTCGTCGAGTTGGATGGCGCCTTGGTCGTCTTCGTCTGCGTGGAGGACGGAGAGGAGTGTCTCGGGGGTTGCCGAGACGCTGCAGACGAGGTGCCGGTTGCCTGCCCCTGCTGTGTCGAGGATGCGTACGACGAGGTGGGAGGCGCGTGTGAAGGCGGCGCGGCCGATGTCCTCGCCGCAGGAGGCACAGGCGCCGAGGCGGGCGAGGAGGGTGGACGCGTACTCCCAGGTGGCCTGTCGGACGGCTTCGTCGACAAGGGCGGGGACGAGGTCGGCCAGGGGCTGGCCCTCGTAGGGAAGCACAGGTCCTGTTGTGGCCAGTTCGGCGGTGAAGCGTGTTCGGCTCGACTGGACGTCGGGGTCGAGGCCCGTGTCCGCGCAGAATTCGGCGTACTCCTGCGGGTCGAAGAGGGCGACCGCGGTGTGACTGCCCTGGGAGGCGCGTGTCTTGAGGAGGGCCTCCACCTGTTGGAGATAGTGCGTGTGGTTGTCGAAGGTGAAGCTGCGGTAGCGCCGCATGGCACGGAAGTCGTGCTCGTCGGTCAACAGGCCGATGGTGCCTGCGATTTCGCGGTGCAGGACGCGTCGCATGGTCTGGTGGTCGGTGTACGCCATGTTTCCCCCTGTGCACGGTCGATCAATGCTCACTCACAGTAACCGCGGGCACTGACAATTGCGTCGGGGTGAGGTGATCACGGACCAGTCGGTGCTGAATCAAGCAGGTCAGACTGATGATGGCGCCGAAGGTCATCCAGCCGACCGGGCCGGTGGAGATGGCCGCGGTAACGGCCAGTGGCCCGACGCTGCGTTGGGCGGACTGAGCCAGACCGTGCACGCCGAGGTAGGCGCCCTGCGCGGTGCCGGGGGCGAGGGCGACGGAGAGTTCCCAGGAGATGGTGGCGTGGAGCATCTCGGCCAAGGTGAAGGCAGCGGCCGAGGCCGTGAGGAGCAGGGTCGCGGAGACGGCTCTCCCGGTGGCCGAGAGCGCCATGGCGATGCCGCCGAGAACGAAGGCGGCTGACAGCGGGAGGAGGAGCGCGCGGGCGGCCGCGGTGGTGGTCCCGAAACGGGCCAGGGGAACCTGGAGGGCCACCACCATCACGTTGTTGAGGACCAGCAGCAGGGGGGCGAGGCCGTGCGGTGCGTTGCCTGCGTGCACGATCCACAGCGGCAGGCCGACCTTGAAGACGGCGTCGTCGAGGAAGAGGACGGTATCGGTGGCTACGTATGCGAGGTAGGCGCGGTCACGCCAGGGGGTTGTGTGTGTCGGCTTGGTCGCGGGTGCCGGGGTCTTCGAGCTGGTGACGGTGCGGGAGGCGGACGGGGGCTCGCCGCAGCGCAGGGTGAGGAGGGCGGCGGCCAGGAAGGAGAGGGCGTCGCCGGCAAGGAGCCACTGATAGGCGCTGGTGGTGCCGAGGGCCAGTGCCGCCGCGGCGGCGAGGCCACCCAGGGCCCAGCCGGCGTTGGCGATGGTGCGGTGGACGGCCTGGTAGCGGACGCGGTCGGGGCCGGCCACGCGGGTGGCGTAGAGCCTGGTGAGGACGCTTGCCGCGCGATCTCCGAGGCTGCCCACTGCGGAAATGGCGAGGAGTAGGGCGTAGTCGTTGGTGGTGAGGAGTGCCAGGGAGGCCATTGCGCGCAGGAGTTGGACAGCGAGCAGGACTCGGGTGAGCGGGAACCGGTCGGCGATCCGGCCGCCCAGGGGTGCACCGGCGATGCCGATGGCCCCCGCGGTTGCGGCGAGTGTGCCGACCTGCGCGATGGAGAGGCCTGAGACATAGGTGAAGTACAGGACCGAGACGGACGCCCACAGACCACTGCCGACACGATCGACGAGGGCGATGGCGAGCATTCTGCGTCCGTCACGCCCCCCGGGTATCCGGCTCGACCATGCGGCTGCGCGGCGCATCGGATGCACTGCTCCCCCTTGCTTTCAGTTATGTACTGATACATAATTAGCAACGTGGCAACACAATATGGGATCACTGGTACGACAGCCAAGGGAATTGCCGGGTCCGTCGAACGGGCCGTGACGGAGGGAACGTTGGGGCCCGAGGCCGCGCTGCCACCGGTGCGGCGGCTCGCGGACGACCTCGGAGTCAGCCCGGGGACGGTCGCGACGGCCTACAAGGAGCTGCGGCAGCGCGGGATCGTGGTCACGCGAGGGCGTGGCGGAACCGTCGTGGCGGCGGCGCCGGCGGTGGCGTCACGGAGGCCGCCAAGGGTCCCGGAAGGACTGCGGAACCTGTCCGGCGGGCACCCGGATCCCGCGCTCCTTCCTGCCCTCGTACCTCCCTCCCGCCTGTCCCCCGGCGTCCGGGCCCATCGCTCGACGCCCCGCCTGGCCCGGCTGGAGGACGTGGTGCGCGACTGGATCGGGGCCGACGGCGTGCCCGCCAAGCATGTGACGTTCGCGCATGGAGCGCTGGATCTGATCGGGCGGCTGCTGTCCGTGGAGTTGCGGCCCGGCGACGCCGTGGCCATGGAAGACCCCGGATATCACCATCTGCTGGATCTGGTCACGGCGTTGGGTCTGCGTATCGTGCCGGTGGCCGTGGACGAGGAGGGTGTGCGTCCAGATGCCCTGCGTGGGGCGCTGCGGGCCGGGGCGCGGGCTCTGGTGTGCAGCCCGCGGGCACAGAATCCGTACGGCGGCTGTTTCTCCGCCGTACGCCGGGACGCACTCGTGGACCTGCTCCGGGACGAGCCCGACGTGCTGGTGGTGGAGAACGACCACGCGTCCGCCGTGGCCGGTGCGCCCCTGCACTCGCTGGCTGTCGGCGGGCTGGCGCGCTGGGTGCACGTGCGGACGGTCAGCAAGTTCCTTGGTACGGATCTGAGGTGGGCCGCGGCGGCGTGCGACGCGACCACCCTGGCCCGCCACGACGGCAGGCTGCTGCTGACCTCGGGCTGGGTCAGCCATCTGCTCCAGGAGATCGTGTACGGGCTGCTGTCGGACGACGGCACGCGCGCGTTGGTCGCCCGCGCGCGGGACACGTACGCGCTGCGCCGCGGTGCTCTGCTCCAGGAGCTCGGACAGCGCGGGATCGACGCGCACGGGGCGAGCGGCATGAACCTGTGGGTGCCTGTGCGCGACGAGTCGGCCGTGGTGAACGGGCTGCGGTCCCATGGCTGGTGGGTCGCGGCCGGCGCCAGGTTCCGGTTGTCGTCGCCGCCGGGCGTACGGATCTCCGGGACCGACCTGGAACCGGCCGACGCGGCTCGGCTGGCCTCGGATTTCGCTGCCGTGCTCGGCGAGTCCGAGGCCACCTACGGCGGTTGAGCCGCCCCTGTCAGGCGCGCTTGCGGGCGAGGTCCTCGTAGAAGTGCAACAGATCCAGGTTGTCGATGGAGCCCGGGTTGACGGCCTTCTCCAGTGGCGTGCCCTGGAGGAGGCGCTTGACCGGGACCTCGATGCGCTTTCCGGTGAGCGTGTGCGGAATGCCGGGTACCTCGATGATCTCGTCGGGGACGTGGCGCGGTGAGAGCTGTTCGCGGATGGTCCGCTTGATGCGGTCCAGCAGGGCATCGTCCAGGGCGGCGCCGGGGACCAGGTGCACGAAGAGGGGCATCCAGTAGCCGCCGTCGGGTTGTTCGACGCCGATGACGAGAGATTCCCTGATCTCGGGGATGCGCTCGACGGCCTCATAGATGTCGGCCGACCCCATGCGCACGCCCTGGCGGTTGAGCGTCGAGTCGGAGCGGCCGTGGATGACGACGGAGCCGCGGGAGGTGACGGTGATCCAGTCGCCGTGGCGCCACACACCGGGATAGGTGTCGAAGTAGCTGTCGTGGTAGCGGCTGCCGTCGGGGTCGTTCCAGAAGTGGATCGGCATCGACGGCATGGGGTTGGTGACCACGAGCTCGCCGACCTCGTCGATCACGGGCTTGCCGGTGGGGTCCCAGGACTGAAGGTCGGTGCCGAGGCCGGGTGCCTGGAGCTCGCCGATGTGGACCGGGAGAGTCGGTACGGCTCCTGCGAAGCAGGAGCACACGTCCGTCCCGCCGCTCACGGATGCGATCCACAGATCGTGGCGTACCTCGTCGTGCAGCCACCGGAAGCCGTCGGGCGGCAGCGGTGATCCGGTGGTGGCGACGCACTGCACCTTGGAGAGGTCGAAGTCGCGCGCCGGGTGGACGCCGGCCTTGCGGCAGGCCATGACGTAGGCCGCCGAGGTGCCGTAGAGGGTGGCTCCGGTCCGTTCGGCGATACGCCATTGGGCGCCCGCGTCCGGGAAGCCGGGGCTGCCGTCGTAGAGCACGATCGTCGTTCCGGTGAGGAGGCCGGAGACGAGGAAGTTCCACATCATCCAGCCGGTCGAGGTGTACCAGAAGAAACGGTCCTCGGGGCCCAGGTCGCAGTGCAGGCCGAGCTGTTTGAGGTGTTCGATCAGGATGCCGCCCTGGGACTGGACGATGGCCTTGGGCAGGCCGGTCGTGCCCGAGGAGTACAGCACCCACAGGGGGTGGTCGAAGGCGACCTGCTCGAAGACGGGCTCCACGTCCGCGCCGGTCAGGGCCGACCATTCCAGGGCGCCCTCGGGGGGTTCGGTGCCGAGGAGGGGGATGTGGACGACGGCACGCAGCGTGGGCAGTTCGTGGCGGAGCTCGGCGACGATGTCGCGGCGGTCGTGCTCCTTGCCGCCGTAGCGGTAGCCGTCGACGGTGAAGAGGACGACCGGTTCGACCTGCTGGAAGCGGTCCAGGACGCTGCGGGCGCCGAAGTCGGGGGCGCAGGAGGTCCAGACGCCGCCCACGGAGGCCGTGGCGAGGAGAGCTACGACGGCCTGCGGGATGTTCGGGAGGTAGCCGCTGACGCGGTCTCCGGGGCGTACGCCGAGGGTGCGCAGTTCGGCGGCCAGGGAGCCGACCTGGCGGCGCAGCTCGGCCCAGGTCACCGGGAGCGGCTCGTGTGTCTCGTCGACGTGCAGGAGGGCTGGTTCGTCCGCGCGGGTGGCGGCCGCGCGCAGGGCGTGCTCGGCGTAGTTCAGGGTCGCCCCGGGGAACCACTGGGCTCCCGGCATCGAGCGGTCGCCGAGTACGCGCGCGTAGGGCGTCGAAAACCGTACGTCGAACCACTGGGTGACGGCTTTCCAGAACGTGTCCAGTTCGGCGACCGACCAGCGGTGCAGTGCCGCGTAGCCGCCCTCGGCCGGGGCGCCGTGGTGCTCGGACGCCCAGGCCTGGAACTTCGTGACCTGCGCCTGGGCGATGCGTTCCGGATCTGGCTGCCAGAGCGGCTGGGGGTTCACGGTCGACATGGGGCGGCTCCCGGACTGTGCGCGTCGTATGCGTCGGTCGCGCACGTGCGGGGTGTGCGCGTGACGCGGCTGACACGGACGATGCCATGTGATCGACTTCTACACCAGGGCGCGCCGCACATAGTCCGCGTCGTGAAGATGTGGTCCCGGCACGGGTGAACGGCAGTTGAACGACACACGCGCGCGGGGCGGTCAATGGCAGGGTGAGCAGCATGGACGGTCGTGACCTGGTGCGTTCGATAAGGGTGGTCGGTTCGGTGAGGGCGGCCCAGGGGTTGCGTACCGTGAAGGCGGCGTGGCGGAGGAGGCGGGCCGACGCCTCCGCGCTGCCGTCGCGGGGCGCCGAGCGTGCACGGGTGCCCGGACCCGTGCAGGAGGTGGAGCCGGGTCCGGGGGGTGGCGTCGTCCGGTTCAGCCGGTCCGAGTTGCGCATCTTCGTCGCTGTGAACGGGGCGGTCTTCTGGGGCTGGGACGGGGCCTCTCCCGAGCCGTCGTACGCGCTCGCGGGCCGCTGTCCGGAGCCGGATCCCCGGGCCGTCCTGGAGCCGGACAAGGACGGCGGCTGGCGGGTCGTGGCCGAGCGGGTGACGGTCGTCGTCTCGCGGCACGGCGCGGTCGAGGTGCTCACGCCCGGAGGTATGACCCTGCGCCGTGATCTGCCGCCCCGCTGGTGGGAGCCGGTCGGAGGCGGTACCGCACGCTGGATGCAGCGCTCGGAGGTGGCCGCGGACGCACGGTTCTTCGGGCTCGGCGGGCGGGCATCGGGCCCGCGGCTGCGCGAAGGAACGTACCGCCTGTGGAACACCGACCCGGGGCGCGCGTTCGGTCCCGGAGACGATCCGCTGTACATCACGATGCCGGTGCAGCTGGTGGTGGCCGACGCGGCGACGCATCTGGTGTTCCACGACACGTCATGGGACGGCACGGTGACGCTGCGAGAGGGCGAGGAGGGCGCCGGTTCCGGGCACGACCGAGCGGGGACGTGCGAAGTACGGACGGACGGCGGCCCGCTGCGCTGCTGGGTGATCGTGGGCACCCCCGCGCGCGTGCTGCTCACCTGGGCGTCGTTGACGGGTGCGCCTGCGCTTCCGCCCGCGTGGGCGCTGGGCCATCACCATGCGCGCTGGGGCTTCGGCAGTGAACAGGAGGTGCGACGGATCGTCTCCGGCTACCAGGAGCGTGGGCTGCCGCTCGACGCCGTCCATCTGGACATCGACCACTACGACGAGCACCAGGTGTTCACGGTCGACCACGAACGCTTTCCGAAGCTGCCTGTACTGGCCGAGGAGCTGCGGCGGGACGGGATCCGGCTGGTGTCGATCGTCGACCCCGCGGTCAAGGCCGCTGAGGGGAACGCGGTGTACGACGGCGGGGCCGCCGTGGACGCCTTCGTGCGGGACGCTTCGGGGCGGCTCGTGCGCGGCGTCGTGTGGCCCGGGGAGGCGGTCTTCCCGGACTTCACGCACGCGCGCGTGCGTGAGTGGTGGGGCGGTCTGTACGAGGAACGCCTCGCCCAGGGGTTCTCGGGTTTCTGGCACGACATGAACGAGCCCACTTCGTTCGCCGCCTTCGGGGAGTCGACGCTGCCTCGTTCGGCAAGGCACTCGCTGGAAGGCCGTGGCGGAGACCACCGGGAGGCGCACAACGTCTACGCGCTGTGTATGGCCAGGGCCGCCTACGAAGGGCTGCGCGAACTGGATCCTGAGGAACGGCCGTTCATTTTCTCGCGTTCCGGTTGGGCCGGCCTGCAGCGCTACGGGGGGACGTGGTCCGGTGACGTGGCCACGGGCTGGCCCGGGCTGCGGGCCTCACTGTCGCTGGTCATGGGGCTGGGATTGTGCGGAGTGCCGTATTCGGGTCCGGACGTGGGCGGTTTCGACGGGAGCCCGTCGCCCGAGCTGTATCTTCGCTGGCTCCAACTGGGCGCCTACCTGCCGCTGTTCCGCACGCACGCGAGTCTGCGGGCGGGACGCCGGGAGCCCTGGGAGTTCGGTGCCGACGTGCTGGAGCACGCGCGCGTGGCGCTCGTCGAACGCCGGCGGCTGCTGCCGTACTTCATGATGCTCGCGCATCTGGCCCGGCGCACCGGAGCGCCGTATGTGCGGCCGCTGTGGTGGGCGGCGCCCGAGGACCGGGCGTTGCGCGACTGCGAGGACGCGTTCCTGCTGGGCGACTCCCTGCTGGTGGCGCCGGTGCTCGACCCTGGCGCGGACCGGCGGGCGGTGCAGCTGCCCCGGGGGCGCTGGTACGACACGGTGACGGAGCAGGCGTACGAGGGGCCGGCGCAGGTGCTCCTCGACGCCCCCTTGTCACGGATTCCCGTGCTCGCGCGCGCGGGGGCCGTCGTCCCCGTGCGCGGGGACGACGGCGGGCTGGAGCTGGAGGTCTGGGCACCCGCCCGGGGACGGAGCGGGGGTGGACTGGTGGTGCAGGACGCGGGTGACGGATGGGACGAGCCGGAACTGGAGCGATACGTCGCCCGTTGGACGAGACGGCGCCTGGTGGTCGAGCGGGAGGGGGAGGGAGGCAGGAGCGAGCCGCCCTACCCGGTGCGAGTGCGAGGGCTGAAGGAGGGCTGACTCAGATGTACCGGCCCTCGAACCACGCGCGTACGGCGAGCGTGTGCAGAGGGAAGGCGAGCTCCTCCGGCCTGCGCAGGAGGTGCCAGCCCTCCGTCTCATCGGTGACCGTGGACGGGGGAAGGCCCTCGGCCGGGCGCTCCGGGAGGAGCCCGAACAGCAGCAGGTGCCCGTCGGGTGAGCTCATGGCGTCGACGAGTCGTACGTCGCGGCCGGCCACGTCGATGCCGGTCTCTTCCTTGAGTTCGCGGACGACGGCCTGCCGCCAGTCCTCGCGGTCGTCGATGTAACCGCCGGGCAACGCGATGCCTCCGCGCGCGGGGGCGACGGTTCGGGTGATGACGACCAGGGCGGTTCCCTTGGTGTCGTACACGGGCTGGAGTGCGATGGCCACCGGCAAGGGGTTGCGGTAGGCCACCGCGTGGCAGGCCGGACAGGTGCGGGGCCAGCCTGAAACGCCCTCTCCGTAGGGCGCTCCGCAGCTCGAACAGTGGGAGTCGGGCGCGGAGTTGGGGGTGGAGGCATGAGTTTCGGACACGAAGCGGAATGTATCCGATCAACTGATTGGCGTTTTCGGCAGGCGGCTCAGTGGCCGCCGGCCAGCGACTTCCAGGAGACCGGGAAGTCGAAGTAGGTGTCCGGGTACGGCTCGGGCTTGTACGTGTAGTGCCACCATTCCTCGGCGAGGTTCACAAATCCCAGGCCCTCCATGGTGCTCATGAGGAGCAGTCTGTTGGCGCGCTGTTCGCCCTGGATACGCGGGTCGAGGGTGTGGGCGAGGGTGTCGAAGCAGTCGAATCCGGTGCCCATGTCGACGGAGTTGTCGGGGAAGCGCTCGCCCTTGGGGGCGTAGCAGGACACCAGGGGCTCTCCCGGGTGGTACGGCCGGGTCGGTTTCGCGGGGAGCTTCACGATGGTGAGGTCCATGGTCGAGCCGCGGCTGTGGCCGGATTTCTCGGCGATGTAGCCGTCCTCGAACAGACGGGTCTTGTCGACGTTCGGGTAGAACTCGCCCTTCATCGCCTGGTCGTGGAGGTCCTCGGCCCAGCGGACGAAGTGGTTCACGGCACGCTGCGGCCGGTAGCAGTCGTACACCTTGAGGCTGTAACCCTTGCGCAGCAGCCTCAGCTGGGCCTTGTGGAGCGCTTCGGCGGCCTGCCGCGTGAGCAGGCAGATCGGCTGCCGGTAGCCGTCGATACGCTCGCCGACGAAGTTGTGCGGGGTGAAGTAGCGCATCTCCTGGATGATCGTCGGGTCCACGGTTCTCAGGGCGACGAAGTCCTTCGGTGCCTTGGGCTCCGTCGTCGCCTGGGCGGGCGCGGAGGCGGCGGTCACGGCCAGCAGGGCGGCGAGGGCGGCGATCAGTCCGCGTACTGCGCTGGAGAGACGTGTCATGTCTCCTGCGTCTATCAGGTCGGTGTTCCTCTCGGGAAGCGATCGGATGCAGTTCATACCCGAGGCTCCGGGGGACGGCTCGAACGTGACCCTGCCCATTTCCGGATGCCCGTGGCAGACTCCTGACGTTCCGTCAGATTCTACAGCGGGGAGGGGTTTTGTCGCGTACGCGCACACCTGTGGTCGACGGGTGGTTCGCCGACGACGGGGACGGCTTCAGGCTCCTCGGCACGCGCTGTGCGGCGTGCTCCTCGGTCTTCTTCCCGCGTGAGGACGCACACTGCCGCAACCCCCGGTGTCCCGGCGGCGATCTGGAGGAGGTGCCCCTTTCGCGGCACGGGCGCGTCTGGTCGTACACCGACAGCCGGTACCGGCCACCGTCACCCTATGTGACCGATCCGGAACTTCCGTGGGAGCCGTATGCGTTGATCGCTGTGGAGCTGGAGTCCGAGCGGATGGTGGTGCTGGGGCAGGCGGCTCCCGGGGTCACCGTCGCCGACCTGACGGTGGGCATGGAGGTGGAGGTCGTCGCCGGGGTGCTCCATGAGGACGCGGAGACGATCTGGACGACCTGGCACTGGCGGCCGGCGGGGGTGAGGGCATGACGGGCGAGGTGGCGGTGCTCGGCGCGGGCATGCACCCGTGGGGCAAGTGGGGGCGCAGCTTCGTCGAGTACGGGGCTGCGGCGGCCCGTGCGGCGCTCGCCGACGCCGGGCTGGAGTGGCGGGACATCGGCTCGGTGGTCGGCGCGGACACCGTGCGGGGCGGCTATCCGGGCTATGTGGCCGGTGCGACCTTCGCGAAGGCTCTGGGCTGGCAGGGGGCCAGGGTGGCGAGTGTGTACGCGGCGTGCGCGTCCGGGGCGCAGGCCGTCAACACCGCGCGGGCGCAGATCCTTTCGGGGCTCGCGGACGTGGTTCTCGTGGTGGGTGCCGACGCAGCACCCAAGGGGTTCTTCCGGCCGGCGGGAGGCGACCGGCCCGACGATCCGGACTGGCTGCGCTTCCGCGTGCTGGGGGCGACCAACCCCACGTACTTCGGGCTGTACGCACGCCGTCGCATGGCCGTGCGCGGCGACACGGTGGAGGACTTCGCACAGGTCAAGGTGAAGAACTCGGCCCTGGGGGCGCTCAATCCGAACGCGCGCTACCGCAAGCGGGTCACCGCCGAGGAGGTCGCCGCGTCCGCGGTGGTCGCGGATCCCCTGCGGCTGCTCGACATCTGCGCGACGTCGGACGGAGGCGCGGCTCTGGTGCTGTCGAGCATGGAGTTCGCGCGCCGGCACGGAGCAGGCCGGCCGGTGCGGATCCGGGCCGTGTCCACGGTGACGCCGCGTTACCCCAACACGGTGCTGGATCTGCCGGACATCGCGACGGATTCCGCGGTGGCGGCCGAGCCTGTCTCCGAAACGTTCCGCGCGTCGATCGCGCGGGCGGCCTACGAGGAGGCGGGCCTCGGTCCCGAGGATCTGTCCCTCGCGGAGGTCTACGACCTGTCCACCGCCCTGGAGCTGCAGTGGTACGAGGATCTGGGGCTGTGCGGGCAGGGAGAGGGCGCGAAGCTGCTTCGGGAGGGGGCGACGGCCCTGGGCGGGCAAATACCGGTGAACGTGAGCGGTGGACTGGCCTCCTTCGGAGAGGCGGTTCCCGCCCAGGCGATTGCCCAAGTGTGCGAACTGACATGGCAGTTGAGACAGGAGGCGGGTGAGCGGCAGGTCGCCGGGGCGCGTGTGGGGATAACGGCGAACCAGGGATTGTTCGGGCACGGGTCGGCGGTGATCGCGGTGCGGTAGCCGGGCGGGGGGGCAAGCCCTTTCTCGTACGCTGCGTGATCGCCCCGGAATCCTGCGTGAACGTCTCATGAACTGGGCCTGGGCGTGCGCCGACGGAGCCATCATGCTCCCGTGCACTCCTGGACGGATACTCTCCGCTTCGCCTTCCAGCCAGTGGTCAACCTGACCACCGGAGGGGTCGCAGGGCTGGAGATACTCGCCCGCCCGGAGACCGGAGACATCCTGGCCGAGGCCCGTCGAAATCCCGAACTCGACGGCCGGCTGGCGGTGTTGGCGGTCCGAGCGGCGGCTCGCAAGGAGACTCTGCTGCCGCTGCACGTCAACGTGTTCGCGGGCACCCTGGCCGATCTCGGCGGTCTCACCCCGCTGCACACCGCCGTGCGCGAGTCGGGACGGCTGCCGTGGGAGGTGACGATCGACATCGGGCCTCCCTACACTCACGTTCCGCAGCAGGCGCTGCTGGAGGCGGTACGCGCACTGCGGGCGCAGGGCTTCCGGATCAGTGCGGACGGCGTCGGGGACGGGGACGTACCCCTGCGACTGCTCACAGATATGGCGCCCGACCTGGTGAAACTGGATGCGTCGCTGCTGGTGCGGCCGGCGGCCGTCAGGGCGATGCGGACGCTCTGCGAGCAGTTGGGAGCGCTCCTGTCCGTCGAGGGCGTCGAGACGGAACTGCAGTGCGCGGCAGCGGTCTCGGCAGGGGCTCAGCTGGCGCAGGGCGAGCTGTTCGCACCGCCGGCCCGGCTGCCCGCGGCGGATGTATACGTTCCGCCCCGCCCCTCCGGTGTCCTGCCGGTCCCGAAGTCGGGGCCCTCCGTGCGGGAGTTCGTGCGGCCGGCCGCGCTGCTGCCCGCCACCGCGTCGGCCGGTCAGGTACGGGCCCTGCTGACCGGGTCTCCGGAGGTGTCGGGCGTGCTGCTCGTGGATGTGAACGGGCTCCCGGTCCGGTCGGTGCACCGCTCGCGGTTCCTGCTGTCGATGTCGGGACGCTACGGACACGCCCTGTACGCCGACCGGCCGGCCGCCAAGCTCGGGGATCCGCCGCGGACGGTCGGCGTGGACGCCACCGCCTGGGAGGTCCTGGACGTGGTGGCCGTCGGCGGCCGGGGCCGCACGTCGGACGATGTGGCGGTGGTGGACCGGACCGGGCGGTGCGTGGGTGTCGTCCGGCTCGCGGACCTCGTTCGGGCACTGGCCGAGAGCCGGGTAGAGGAGGCGGCCAGGCTCAATCCGCTCACGCGCCTGCCCGGCTCGGACGCGATCACCGGCGAGGTGGACCGCCGCATCGCGGACGGCCGGCCCTTCGCCCTGAGCTGGCTGGATGTGGACCACTTCAAGCAGGTCAACGACGGTGCCGGGTTCGCAGCGGGCGACGAGCTGATCCGCTCGGTCGGGCGGGCGCTGCAACACGCGGCGTCCGGGAGCACCCGCGTCGGCCACATCGGCGGCGACGACTTCCTGGTGCTCGCCGAGCCGGAGTGGCTGGATCCGCTGGCCGCCTCGATGCTGGACGCGCCCTGGTCGGCCGGTGGGCGCCCCGTCACGTTGTCCCTGGCCACCGTCCTGTGCCTGCCGGGCAGTGTGACGGACCACCGGCAGGCCGCCGCATGTCTGGCGCCGCTGAAGAAGGCCGCGAAATCGCTGCAAGGGGCCAGCTGGGTGCTGGGCCGGGCGGGCCTGCCGGGCCACGAGATCCGGCGCGGCTCGGGGACGGCGCCCGCCCAGGCCGGGTGCGCGGTGGCGGAACCCGGCCTAGGCTGATCGTCGTAAGCGACCGACCGTCTCTCCTTCGCTCGGACACAACGGCGGCTGTCACCGTTGCCGTCGGCGACCTTGACGCTCTGTGGGCGCCGGTGAACACTTCCGGTGTCAGTCGACATCGCCGTACATACACGGTGTATCCAGGCACGCGCCGCGCGGGCCCCACCTGGAGAACAGGCCCGTTCCCCCACGGGCGATTCGGCTGCGACGGCACGCTCGTCACGGACGCCGGGCGGGGCGCGGGAGCGTCTCCGCCTTCGGCTGAAGTCGCCACGGGAAACGCACCCTGAACCGAGAACCGGGGTCGATCACCCCGGGACAGGGCCTAGGAGCCGCCATGGGCAACACAGACACACACGGCGAAGGCCGCGGCACGCGGATCCCGGTGGTCGGACCGCTGATCGGCGGGGTGCTTTCCGGGCTCGTCTTCACAGCAGCCCTCTGAATCCAAAGCAGCCTTCTGAAGGAACGACGAAGAGGACGTCATGACGGACAAGTTCGTCGCCGCTATCGACCAGGGCACCACCTCCAGCCGCTGCATCGTGTTCAACCAGGACGGTGCGATCGTCGCTGTCGACCAGCGCGAGCACCGCCAGATCTTCCCGAAACCCGGCTGGGTGGAGCACGACGCCACCGAGATCTGGTCCAAGGTGCAGGCGGTGGTCGCGGGGGCGATCGCCAAGGCCGGACTGCGCGCCGACCAGCTCAGCGCGCTCGGCATCACCAACCAGCGCGAGACCACGGTCCTGTGGGACCGCGCGACGGGCAAGCCCGTGCACAACGCCATCGTGTGGCAGGACACCCGCACCGCGGCTCTGACCAACCAGCTCGGTGGCTCGGACGGGCAGGACCGTTTCCGCGAGCAGACCGGACTGCCGCTGGCCACCTACTTCTCCGGCCCCAAGGCCGCCTGGCTGCTGGACAACGTGCCCGGGCTCAGGGCCCGCGCCGAGAACGGCGAGATCGCCTTCGGCACCGTCGACTCCTGGCTCATCTGGAACCTGACGGGCGGCACCGACGGCGGACAGCACGTCACGGACGTCACCAACGCCGGGCGCACCATGCTGATGAACCTGGAAACCCTCCAGTGGGACCCGTCCATCCTCTCCGCGATGAACATCCCCGAGGCCGTCCTTCCCGAGATCAGGTCGTCGGCCGAGGTGTACGGCACCGCGGTGGGCCAGCTGGCCGGGGTGCCGGTCGCCTCGGCCCTCGGCGACCAGCAGGCGGCCGTGTTCGGGCAGGCCTGCTACGACGTGGGCACGGCGAAGAACACCTACGGCACGGGCAGCTTCCTGCTGCTCAACACCGGCAACCGGCCGGTGGCGTCCAAGAGCGGGCTGCTGACGACGATGGGCTACAAGATCGGCAGTGAGGCGCCGGTCTACTGCCTGGAGGGGTCGATAGCCATAACGGGTGCCCTCGTGCAATGGTTCCGCGACCAGCTGGGCATCATCCGTACCGCCGATGAGATCGAGCCCCTGGCGGCCAGTGTCGAGGACAACGGCGGAGCGTACATCGTGCCGGCCTTCTCCGGCCTGTTCGCGCCGTACTGGCGCTCCGACGCGCGCGGTGTCATCACCGGCCTGACCCGCTACGTCACCAAGGCGCACCTCGCCCGAGCGGTGCTCGAAGCGACGAGCTGGCAGACGCGCGAGGTCGTGGACGCCATGTACCAGGACTCCGGGGTGCACATCACCACCCTGAAGGTGGACGGCGGCATGACCAAGAACAACCTGCTCATGCAGCACCAGGCGGATGTGCTCGACGTTCCGGTGGTCCGTCCGAAGGTCTCCGAGACCACCTGTCTCGGCGCCGCGTACGCGGCCGGTCTCGCCACCGGCGTCTGGAACGACCTCGACGAGCTGAAGTCCCACTGGCAGAAGGACGTCGAGTGGACGCCCTCCATGGACGCCTCCGTACGGGACCGCCAGTACCACAACTGGCGCAAGGCCGTGGAGAAGAGCTTCGCCTGGGAGGAGGACGGCGAGAACTAGGCCCACGCGCACGTGTGTGAGCCCTTCGGCTGCGGCCCGTACCCCGGTCGGCGGGGGTACGGGCCGCGCACATGGTTCAGGTGGTGACGGTCTGACGGCGGTCGGCCGCGTACGCCATGGCGTGCTGGACCACGCCGATGAGGACCTCCTTGGCTGACTCGCGGTCGCGGGCGTCGCACAGCAGGAGCGGTACGTCGTCGTCCAGGTCGAGGGCCTGGCGGACGTCGTCGGCAGGGTAACGGGCCGAGCCCTCAAAACAGTTGACGCCGACCACGAAGGGTATGGAGCGTCGCTCGAAGTAGTCGACGGCGGCGAAGCAGTCCTCCAGGCGACGGGTGTCGGCGAGCACGACGGCGCCGAGGGCACCCTCGGAGAGCTCGTCCCACATGAACCAGAACCGCTCCTGCCCGGGTGTGCCGAACAGATACAGCACCAGGTCCTCACGGAGGGTGATACGGCCGAAGTCCATGGCCACGGTGGTGGTGTGCTTGCCCTCCACCCCGCTCGTGTCGTCAACGGGCCGTCCGGCCTCGGTGAGCAGTTCCTCGGTGCGCAGCGGCCTGATCTCGCTGACCGCGGCGACGAGGGTGGTCTTGCCCACGCCGAAGCCGCCGGCCACCAGGATCTTGAACGTGACGGGCTCCACCGGAGGCTTCCCGCGCTCAGAACGCCCGAAGATCATCGATCTCTTCTCCTGCTTGCTGGGGGTGGGACGACGGCGGTCCGTAGCCTCCGCCGCCAGGGGTTTCGATGACGAGTACGTCGTCGGGGCCGACGTCCGCCGAGTCGCTTCCGCCGAGCGCGGTGACCGTACCGTCCGCATGCTCCACCCGGTTGGCGCCCAGCGCACCGGGCTCGCCCCCCGCCATGCCGTAGGGCGGGACCCTGCGGTGCTGGGAGAGCGTGGAGACCGTCATGGGCTCGTGGAAGCGGATGCGGCGCACCGCACCGTCCCCGCCGGGCCAGCGGCCGGGGCCGCCACTGCCGTACCGGACGGCGAACTCGTCGAGCCGTACGGGCAGCCGCCACTCCAGGACCTCGGGGTCGGTGAGCCGCGAGTTGGTCATGTGGGTCTGTACTGCGGGCGCTCCGGGGAAGCCGTCGCCCGCGCCGGAGCCGGAGGCGACGGTCTCGTAGTACTGGTGCCGTTCGTTACCGAAGGTGACGTTGTTCATGGTCCCGGATCCTTCTGCCTGGACGCCGAGGGCGGCGTAGAGGGCGCCGGTGATGGCCTGGGAGGTCTCGACGTTGCCTGCGACGACCGCGGCCGGCGGTTCGGGCGCGAGCATGGAGCCGGGCGGGACGACGATGTCGAGAGGGCGCAGGCAACCGTCGTTGAGGGGGATGTCGTCGGCGACGAGGGTGCGGAACACGTACAGGACGGCCGCGTTGACCACGGCGAAGGGGGCGTTGAAGTTGCTGGCCAGTTGGGGGGAAGTGCCGGTGAAGTCGACGGTCGCGCGGCGGTTTTCGCGGTCCACGCGCACGCGTACGCGGATGACGGCCCCCGAGTCGGTCTCGTAGACGTACTCGCCGTCGTCCAGGGCGTCGACGACCCGTCGCACGGCCTCCTCCGCATTGTCCTGGACGTGCTTCATGTACGCCTGCACCACGTCGAGTCCGAAGTCCCCGATCATGCGGGCGACTTCGTCGACGCCCTTCTGGTTGGCGGCGATCTGGGCGCGCAGGTCGGCGAGGTTGGTCTTGGGGTTGCGGGAGGGGTAGGGCGCCTCGGTGAGCAGGCGGAGGGTCTCCTCCTCGCGGAAGCGGCCGTTCTCGGCCAGCAGCCAGTTGTCGAAGAGGATGCCTTCCTCGTCGATGGTCCGGCTGTTCGCGGGCATGGAGCCAGGGGCGATGCCGCCGATCTCGGCGTGGTGGCCGCGGGAGGCGACGTAGAAGAGGATTCGGTCACCGTGCGTGTCGAAGACGGGGGTGATCACCGTGACGTCCGGCAGGTGGGTGCCGCCGTGGTACGGGTCGTTGACCGCATAGGTGTCACCGGGCCGCATCGAGGTGCGCCGGCGCCGGACGACCTCTTTGACGCTTGTCCCCATGGAGCCCAGGTGGACGGGGATGTGCGGCGCGTTGGCCACCAGGTTTCCGTCCGGGTCGAAGAGGGCGCAGGAGAAGTCGAGCCGCTCCTTGATGTTGACGGACTGGGCCGTGGACTCCAGGCGGGCGCCCATCTGTTCGGCGATCGACATGAAGAGGTTGTTGAAGACCTCGAGGAGAACCGGATCAGCTTTTGTGTCGAGTTCGGAACTCTCCGTAATCGCCGAGCGTTCCATGACCAGATGCCCGTCGTCTCGTGCCACGGCCTGCCAGCCGTCGTCGACGACGGTCGTCGCACTGGCTTCGGTGATGATCGCGGGGCCGGTCACGGTTTCGCCGGGAGGAAGGTCCTCGCGGCGGTGGAGGGGGACGTCGCGCCAGGCGCCGCCGGTGTGGAGCCGGACGGTCTCGGGCGTGGCCGAGCAGCCTGCGCGGGCGGCTCGGTACGGGGCGAGGACAGAGAGATCGGGGGGATCTGTGATGCCGGTGGCTTCGACCGAGAGGGCTTCGACGACGATCGGGCGGTCGAGCGTGAAGGAGTACGTGGCGCGATGACGCTCTTCGAAGGTGTGACGCATTGTGGCGGGCTCGGTCAGCTCGACGGTGAGGGTGGTGTCCGTGCCGTCGTAGCGCAGCTGTGCGCGGCGGGTGACCTGGATGCGGTCCTCGGGGATGTCCTCGGCGAGGAGTTCCGCGCGGGCCGCTTCCGCCAGGTCGTCGGCCGTCTTGAGAACGGCGGGCATGGACGCGGGCTCCAGGGGTGTCTCGACGGACTGTTCGCGCATGGCGGTGGTGTCGGCGAGGCCGATGCCGAGCGCGGACAGCACGCCCGCCATGGGCGGTACGAGGACGGAGCGGATGCCGAGCGACTCGGCGACCTTGCACGCGTGCTGGCCGCCCGCGCCGCCGAAGGTGGTGAGGGCGTAGCGGGTGACGTCGTGGCCCTTCTGGACGGAGATCCGCTTGACGGCGTTGGCGATGTTGGCGACGGCGATCTGCAGGTATCCCTCGGCGACCTGCTCGGGGGTGCGGTCGTCTCCGGTGCTGGTGCGGATCTCGCGCGCGAGGGCGGCGAAGCGGGCGCGGACGAGCGCCGCGTCGAGAGGCTGGTCGCCGTCCGGGCCGAACACGCTGGGGAAGTGGGCGGGCTGGATCCGGCCCAGCATGACGTTGGCGTCGGTGACGGCGAGCGGGCCGCCGCCGCGGTAGCAGGCAGGTCCTGGGTCCGCGCCCGCCGAGTCCGGCCCTACGCGGTAGCGGGAGCCGTCGAAGTGGAGGACCGAGCCGCCGCCGGCTGCGACGGTGTGGATGTCCAGCATGGGCGCGCGCAGCCGGACGCCGGCGATCTGCGTGGTGAAGACGCGCTCGTAATCGCCCGCGAAGTGCGAGACATCGGTGGAGGTGCCGCCCATGTCGAAACCGATGACGCGGTCGAAGCCGGCCAGCTGAGACATCCGGGCCATGCCGACGATGCCTCCGGCCGGCCCGGAGAGGATGGCGTCCTTGCCGCGGAACTGCCCGGCCTCGGCAAGTCCGCCGTTGGACTGCATGAACATCAGCCGTACGCCGTGGAGTTCGTCGGCGACGTGCTGGACGTAGCGGCGCAGCACGGGCGACAGGTAGGCGTCGACGACCGCGGTGTCCCCGCGCGGCACGAGTTTCATCAGCGGGCTGACCTCGCTGGACAGCGAGATCTGCGGAAATCCGATGCGGGCGGCCAGCTCCCCCACGGCCTGCTCGTGAGCGGGGTGCAGATGGCTGTGCATGCAGACGACTGCGACGGCGCGGATGCCGTCGTCGTACGCCTCCTGGAGGGGGGCGAGGAGGGCGTCCAGGTCGGGGGCGCGAAGGACGGTTCCGTCCGCGGCGATGCGCTCGTCGACCTCCACGACCCGCTCGTGGAGCAGTTCGGGGAGGTCGATGCGGCGGGCGAAGATCTGCGGGCGGTTCTGGTAGGCGATGCGCAGCGCGTCACGGAAGCCTCGGGTGACGACGAGCAGCGTACGTTCGCCCTTGCGTTCCAGGAGCGCGTTGGTGGCGACCGTCGTCCCCATGCGGACGGCCTCGATGGGGTCCCGGGAGCCGTCCAGCAGTTCGCGGACGCCGGCGACCGCTGCGTCGGAGTATCGCGCCGGATTCTCCGACAACAGCTTGTGCGTCAGCAGGCGGCCGTCCGGGCGCCGAGCGACGATGTCGGTGAACGTGCCGCCTCGGTCGACCCAGAACTGCCAGCCTGTCACGTCAGTACCCCGCTTCCGCGCCTCTCACAGTGCCCGGAGGCCGTTGATCACGTCGCGCAGAATACTCTCGTCCGGCAGTTCGGCAGGGGGTACCGGCCGCGTCACATGGACGAATTCCCCTGCGACGAGGTCACCGACGAGGACACGCACCACTCCGATCGGCAGATCGAGTCCGGCGGCGAGTTCGGCGACCGACTGGGGGGCGTCACGGCACAGATCGACGATGTCCACGTGTTCCGGGGACAGCGTCGCGTCGGCGTCCGGATCGTCCGACTGGGGCTCCGAGACGACCACCGCGATCAGGTCGAGGCGGTGCTGGCCCGCACTGGTGGTGCGGCCGCGGGTCATCGCGTACGGACGGACGACCGGTCCGGCTTCGTCGTCGAACCAGTGGCTTCTTCCCTGACCGTCAGCGCTCATGACATCCCACTACCCGCCTGCGGGCAGATCGGTGCGCGGAGCGGCGCCCAGATGCACGCCGACCCGCTTGACGAGGAGCGTCATCTCGTAGGCGACCTGGCCCACGTCCGAGTCGGCGTCCGAGAGGACGGCCAGGCAGCTGCCGTCGCCGGCGGCCGTCACGAAGAGGAAGGCGTCGTCCAGCTCGACGACGGTCTGCCGGACGTTGCCTGCCTCGAAGTGCCGGCCCACGCCCTTGGCCAGGCTGTGGAATCCGGAGGCGACGGCTGCGAGGTGCTCGCTGTCCTCGCGGGTCAGGTCCTTGGACACACCCGTCGGCAGGCCGTCGCCGGAAAGGACGAGGGCTTTGCGGATGCTCGCGACGCGGTCCACCAGGTCGTCCAGGAGCCAGTTGAGCTCCCCGGACCTGCCTGTGTCGGTGTGGCCGCTCGCCTTCGGTGCGGTCATCGACCGTCCCCCTTTGTCGTTCGTTGTGGTGCTGTGCCGCTGTGGGCGTCGTCGCCCGCGGCGTTCTCGTCGCGGCCGCGCTGCCAGCCTCGCTGGAGCGAGGCCATACGGCTGCGTACCTCGTCGGCGTCCCGCTCCACGAGTTCCGGGCCGTCTTCCGTGCGCCGCTGGGCGCTCTGCTTCAGCTGCGGGGCCAGGTTGGCCTGCCGTACGCGGCGAGGCAGCGGGCCCGTGCCGGGGCCTGGCTCCTGCCGTGCCGAGCCGGGGCGCGGGCCGGCGGCGCCCTGGCCGCTCGGTGCAATCGCGGTGGGGCCACTTCGCATGGGAAGAACCGGGGGCTGCGGGCTCTCGCCGCGGCCCTCGCGCTGTGGTGCCGTGGATGCGTCGCGTCCAGCTGGGTGGTCGGCCCCGCCCGCGCCTGGGCGCAGCGGTGAGGCACCGCGCCGACGGGTGGGCAGCGGTGGCGCGGATTCCTGGTCGGGCCGGTCCGCACCTCGCCCGGTCGGCGGCTCCTCCGCCCGGCGAAGGGAGGGCAAGGGTGCGGCGGCATCCGGCTCGGGTCGTCCCCCACCCGTCAGCGGCTCATCGGCGGCGGTCTCGCGCCACGACCGCTGCTCGGGGACCGGGCGTCCGTGCGAGCTGACCAGCTTGGGCGTACGGCGGCGAGGCAGCGGGACCGGCGCACCCATGTCCGCGTCGGCGTCGCCGCGGGCCGGTTCGTGGTGGTCCGGCTCGCCATGGAGCTGACCGCCACCGGCGCCGGTCGTCTCGTTCTCCGCGAGCGCGATGGAGCGGCGGGGGCGGAAGAGTCCGCCGCGTTCGCTGTCCTCGTCGTCGAGCGCACCGGGGAAGTCCCCGATGGCGTCGAGGTCGACCGGTGCTTCCAGTTCGACCGGCCCGTCCAGGAGCCCGGCGGGCAGACCGGGAAGCTGCACCGGTGTCCGGGAGAGCGCGTTCCCGTGCCGCTCCTCCAGCTCGGCCTCCTTCGAGTGGTGGGGCCGGTCGAGGCGGAAACCGATGCCGTTGGTGTCCGGGACGTCGTCCGTCAGCAGCGCGTCGGGGACGAAGAGGACCGCGGTGGTGCCGCCGTAGGGAGACGGCTGGAGGGAAACTCGGACGTTCTGCCGCTGGGCGAGCCGACTGACCACGAACAGTCCGAGCCGGTCGGTGTCGGACAGCTCGAACTCCGGTGTCTCGGCGAGCCGGAGGTTGGCGTCGAGGAGGGCGTCGGCCGCCATGCCGAGGCCGCGGTCGTGGATCTCCAGAGTGAAGCCGTTGGCGACCCGCTCGCCCAGGACCTGGACGGCCGTGTGCGGCGGGGAGAACACCGTGGCGTTCTCGAGGAGTTCGGCCACGAGATGGGTCAGGTCGGCGACGGCGGGACCGGTGACGGCGATCCGCGGCAGGCGGCGGACCTCGATGCGTTCGTAGTCCTCGACCTCGGCGACGGCGGCCCGGACGACGTCCATGAGCTGGACGGGCTTGCGCCACTGCCGGGACGGGGCGGCGCCGGAGAGGATCACGAGGCCCTCGGCGTGCCGTCGCATACGGGTGGTCAGGTGGTCGAGGCGGAACAGGTCGGCGAGTTCGTCGGTGTCCTCGGTCCGGCGTTCCATGGTGTCGAGCAGGGTGAGCTGTTTGTGGAGCAGGACCTGGCTGCGGCGGGCGAGGTTGACGAACACCTCGGAGACTCCGGCGCGCAGTTCGGCCTGTTTGACGGCGGCCTCGACGGCGGCACGCTGCAGGGTGTTGAGGGCCTGGCCGACCTCGCCGATCTCGTTCCTGTCGTACTCCAGGCGGGGGACCTCGGTCTCCACGTCGACCTGTTCGCCCGCGGACAGGCGCCGCATGACGCTCGGCAGCCGTACACCGGACGCCTCATGGGCCTCCAGGCGCAGCTGACGCAGGTCGCGGATGAGAGTGCGGCCGATACGCGCCGAGACGACGAGCGAGACCAGCACGGCGGCCAGGCCCAGGACGCCGGCGACGGCCGCCTTGACGATGACGTTCATCGCGACCGGTTGCACGCGGCCCTGGAGGCGGTCGCCGGCCTGGTCGTCGAGGGTGGCGAGCTCGGTGAGGACACCGTCCGCGTCGGCGTCCCAGCTCTTGGCACTGACCGAACGGGGCGTGCCGGCGCCGGAGTCGATGACGGACTGCTCGGCCGAGCGCAGCGGGGCGCTTGCGGCGTTCTTCCAGAACCGGTCGTAGCGTCCACGCTCCGCCGACGGGAGCACCGGCAGGCTGATGTCGTACAACTGGGTGCGCTGTGCGGCCAGGTCGGAGACCTCGCGGATCTCCTCGCGGGTGAGCTTGCCGACCACCAGGGAGGAGCCGAGCAGGGCGTCCTCCCGGGAGAGGAGTTCGCGGGCGCGGCTGATGTTGACGAGGGCGCGGGCCTGGCGGTCCATCTCCACGTTGTCGACCGCGTTGAGGGCCGCCAGGAAGGAGTAGCAGGGGTCCACGAGACGGTTGTAGAGGTGGAGGGCCTCGGCGCGGGTCACCGTGCCCTGCTCAGTGCTGCTGCGCAGGGAGTCGACGCCGTCGAAGGCGTCCAGTACGGCGGTGAGGCGTTCGTCGTCGCCCGCGTTCAGTCCGTCGCGGACGTCGGGGTCTTTCGCGTTCTTGCGGACCTTGGCGATGGCCTCGTCGGAGGCGTGGCGGGTGCTGCGGAGAGCGGCGAGCGCGTCCGCAGCCCGCGGGTCGGCGAGATAGACAAGAGTCTGGCGGCGTTCCTGCTGGAGGACGCGGACGGTGTCCTCGATGGGATAGCCCATGTCCTCGACAGCGGTCGACGCCTGGAACAGCTGAGTGACCGCCCGTCCCGTGAGTACCGTGGCGAATCCCCAGATCGCGGTCAGGGACACCAGCGGCACGAGAAGCAGCGCCACGATCTTCCGGCGGATCGACTTCCCGCGAAAGCGCATGGCCTCCCCCAGCTCGACCCCCACCGGCCGGGGGTACACATGTGCGTCAACAAACGGCGCGAGCCTACTACCGACGCACGGTTAACTCGAAGACCCGTCCGGAGGCTGAACTGCCGCACTGGTTCAGCGAGATGCGGAGTTGTCCGGGCATTGCGGGAGATTGCCGCCCGCGTTCGTGCAGACACCACCCGTGCGGATCCGGCCGGTGGGGGCGGCCAGTTGGCCGGAATTTTTCGATTCCTGGGAATCTTCGGAGCGCGTTGTTCGTCCTTCTCTTCGGGAAACGGGGGCGGAATCGGCCACACGAGCCGCATCCCGCAACCGGGCGGCGTAAAACAGCGCAAGCCGGGCAACCACTGGGGAGCCGTGTGTTCGGACACGGACGGGGGGTCTGCCGGCGGTGGGGAGTGACACGTTGATGGGCACGGTGGAGCGGAACGAGGCGGCCACGGCGGGCGATGCGGCGCACCTGACGGTGCGGCAGAGCCCCGAGGCACTGGATCACGACATTCCGGCGCAGAGGGCCGGGACCGGCCCCGCTGGGCGTGTCACGGCTGAGGAGCAGCCGTACTACCGGCCCTTGTGGGTCGAGGAGTCCGCGCCGCGTCGCAGAATGCCCGATCCGGTGCGTACGGCCGCGGTGCGCGCGGTGCTGATCATCGCCGTGACGCTGATGCAGGCGATGGTGGCGTTCCTGTGCACTCTGGCCGGATCATGGCTGGCGTTCCCCATGGTCCTCAGCAGCGTGGCGAGCACCGTGGCGGCGACATGGGCTGCACTCGACGTCTGGGTGACCCGTCAGGTGTGGAACCAGCGCAACGGCGTGGTGTCGGTCCCGAGCAGCACCGCTCGCGCCCTGCGGCGCGAGCGGCGAAAGACACGGCGACAGGCGCGGGCCGCGCAGCGGGCCCAGGCGCGGATACGCCGGCGGGGCGGAGCGGGGCAGCTGTCGCACCCCTGAGAGATCCGGCCCCTGAGCGGTCCAACCCCAGAGATCCGAGTCGCGGGACGCGGTCGCTCGCCCCTAGGGGGTCGCTGACGCCGGGCGTTTGAACATCCGTGTCGCCGTGATCTCGCTGTGCACGGCGGTCTCCTCCGCCTGGGGCTGCTGCGGCAGTCCGGGGCGGAGGTGTTCCTCCACGCTGATGTACTTGAGGCCGGCGCGCAGGTCGGCATCGTTCCGCAGCCGGATCACCAGTGGGAACTCCGCCAGCGCCGTCGTGTCGAACAGGCCGGTGGTGTAGAGGAGTTGGACACCCAACGCGTCCGACACAGCCCGCTGCAGCTCCAGCAGATAGGTCGCGTTGGCGCGGCCGATGGGGTTGTCCAGGAACAGCGTGCCCGCGTGCCGGTGCTTGTCGCGGCCCCGGTCGTTCGAGCGCAGCGCGGCCATCGTGCAGTAGAGGGCGATGGCCGCGGTGAGCAGCTGGCCGCCGGAGAACACGTCGCCCATCTGCCCGACGGGCACCCGCTCGGCGCGCAGCACGGCGTCCGGCTTGAGGATCTCGACGGCGACCCCCTTGGGCTGAAGCGCCGCGCCCACGCCCCGCAACAGCAGGGACATACCGTCGCGCCGCAGGTCGGAGTTCTTCTTCACGGCCGCCCGGGTCGCCTCGTCGATGACCTCGCCGAGCCGCTCGGTGAGCGTGGCCTGGTCGGGCTCCTCGAAGCGGATGCGCAGGAACTCCTGCCCGGACCACTCGCCCAGCCCCTCCGGCAGCCGGGACAGCCGCTGGGCGGACCGCAGGGTGGCCAGTGCCGACTCCACGAGCCCGCGCAGCCGGTCCACGATCGAGTCCCGGTTCCGCTCCAGCTGCACCAACTCGTCGGTGAGGACACGCAGTCGGGGCGCGAACGCGTCCGCCCACTTCTGGGCGTGCTCGGGCAGCGCGGAGGCGGGCAGCTCACGGATCTGCTGCCGCGCCGGGGTGCGGACCTGCTCGTAGCGGGTGGAGTTGGCATGCCGCACGAGCACATCACTTGCCTCACGTACGGCGGCCTCGGCGGCTGACAGGTCGGCTGCGCAGCCGCGCAGGGAGCGGCGGGCCTCGGCGGCGGACTGCCGGGCCTCCTCCAGGCTGCCGGGATACGGCTCCGGCTCCTCCTGCTCCTCGTCCAGGGCGTGTTCGCGCAGCAGGTCGCGGAGCATCGCAGCGATCTCGTCGAAGCCGCCGGCCGCGTCCTCGGCGGCGCGGTGGGCGTCGAGGAGCTCGGCGTGCGCCTCACGGGCCTGACTCAACGCCTCGGTGCGGGAGGCCAGTTCGGTGGTGGCCGTGCGCAGCAACGCATGTGCGTGCTCGGCGTCGCGCGGCTCGAGTTCCGCGGGCAGCTCGGTGTGCGCCTCGCCGTCCTCGGGCGCGTGCCGCTCGGCCTCGCCGCGCAGCCGTCCGAGCTGCTCGCTCGCGGTCGACATCCGGGTCTCCAGGAGCTGCACCAGCTCCTCGGCCCGGGCGGCGGCCGCCTGCCGGGACGGTCCGTCGGAGCCGTCCGGCGACTGCAGCAGTTGCTCCGCGCGCGTCCGGACCCTGTTGCTGAGGCGGTCCAGTTCGGCGCGGGCCGCGCTCTCGTCGCTCTCCGCGCGGGCCTGTTCGGCGCGCAGATCGGCGCCTACGCCGACCTTCTCGTAGAGCTGGGAGGCGGCGCGGTAGGCCTCGCGGAGTGCGGGCAGCGAGGACTTCGGGGCCGCCCCCTCGTCCTCGGGTACGTCGTCGGGGGCGCCAGCGATCTCCGCGCGCTCGGCGCGCAGTGCCCGTGCGGTGCGGCGGGCGTCGTCAGCGGCGCGCTGGGCGCCGCGGCGGTCCTCGTCGGCGGCGCGGGCGCGCTCCAGGCAGGCCTGGGCGCGGGCCTCCGACTCGACGCCGTCGTCGGCCAGTTCGCGCAGTTTGACCTGCCAGCCGACCCGCTCGCGCAGCCGGTAGGCGAGCCCGGCGAGGGCGTCGGCCGCGCGCCGGGCCTTCTGCGCCGCCTCCTGCCGCTCGTCCCGCAGTTGCGCGGCCTCGGCGGCGACCTCGTCGGCCTCGGCCCGCACCGAACGCGCCTCGGCCAGCTCGGCCTCGGCCTCCTCGGCGAACGCTCCGGCGTCGTGCGCGGCCCGGGCCAGCTCGACGAGCCGCCCAGCCGGGCAGCCGGTCCGCCAGGAGGCGAGTCGCGCCGCCAGCTCCCGGTCCTTGCCGAGGCGCGCGGCGAGCGTCCTGATCTCCTCGTCCCGCTCGGTCGCCCGCGCGCGCAGCGCCTGCCGTTCCTCGTCCGCGGCATGCTCGTCGTGCATGGCGGGGTTCGGTGGTACGAGGAAGACGTTGCTGTCGCCCGAGTCGGCGCTCGGGGTGGGGGCGAGCAGGGCGGCGGCGGTACCGACGGCCACGGCGGACCGCGGCAACAGCGCCGCCTCGGTGAGGGCCTCGCGGGCGCGGGCGTGTGTGTCGGGATCGGTGATGATCACGCCGTCGACGAGCTCCGGCCGCGCCGCGAGCACGCGTGCGTGGTCGGCAGGGTCCACCGCCTGGGCGAGGTAGCGCCAGCCGGGCAGCGCCGGGATGCCGTGCTCGCCCAGGTACTCCACGGTGGCCAGTACGTCCGGGCCGGGCGGCAGCAGCCCGCCGTCACCGAGCGCGCCGAGGATCCGCGCATCGTCGGCCGCCGCGGTCCGCAGCTCGAACAGCTGCCGCTCGGCGGAGGACACGGAGCCGTCGAGCAGCTCGCGCAGCTCGTCGGCGAAGCGGTCCAGCTCCTCGGGGGTGAGAGCCGCTTCGTCGCTGTCCGTTTCGTGACGGGGGTGCGGGACCGACGGCCGGGGATCCGGGAGAGCCGGCCTGGTGTCCTTGCCAGACAGGCTCAGCAGCTCCGCCAGCCGTTCCTCTGCGGCGAGCGACTCCGCGATGCGGTGCTCGGCCTCGTACGACCGGCGCGTCGCCGTCGCCGCGTCCGCCGCGCGGGCCGCCGTCAGCTCGGCGCGGGACTCGGCGGAGGCCGCCTCGCGCGCGTGCTCCGTGGCCCTGTGCGAGGCCTCACGTGCCGTGTCCCAGGCGGCGACCGCCGTCTTCTCGGCGTCACTGGCCGCGAGGGCGGCACGGGCCGGGTCGGCGTCGGGTGCGCTGTCGTCGAGCCATCCCGCACGCACCGCCTCGGCCGTCTCCTGCTCGACTTCGGTGAGGCGCTGCCGCAGGTGCCCGATCTCGCTGCGGGCTCGCTGGGCCTCCGTGGCGGCGGCGGTCGAGTCCCGGTGGGCGACCTCGCCGACCTCCTGCAGCGCGGCGGAGCGCTCCTCCTCCTCGTTGGCGAGGCGCTCGGCGCTCTCCGCGGCCGCGTACAGGGCCCGTACGAGATCCACGGCGGCCTTGGCCCGGGCGGCGAGCGCCGGAGCCGCGTCCCGCTCGGCCTCCTGGATCGCGGCGGCCACGCGCGCGACGCGGTCGGCGGCGGCGCGGTGGCGCAGCACGGCCTCGGCGGCCTGCCAGGCGGAGTGCAGGGTCCGCGCGTCGGCGAGCTCGCGCTTCTGCCCGGCGGCGGACTTCTCGGTGGCGGCGAGCGCCAAGGAGGCGTTCCGGTAGGCGAGTTCGGCGGCGATCAGCGCGCTGCGCTCCCGGCCCGCCTCGGAGTGCGTGACCGCGTGGGCGGCGGCGGTGACTCGCTGTGCGAGGTCAGCGGCCCTCACCTGCTCCCGCACACCCCGCGCGGACAGCCGACGGGCCAGGGTGCGGGTGCGGCGTTCGGCACCGGCGTGGATGTCACGCGCGCGTGCACGGGCCTCGGCGGCCTCGACGATCCGCCCGAGCAGGTCGGCCGACCCGGCGGTGAAGTCCCGTTCGGCGATCAGCTCGGCCCGGCGGCCCAGCTTGTTGCCGAAGCCGCTGACCAGGTCGGCGAGCCCGTCGGTGTCCCGGGTGTCGGTCACGGCGCGCAGCAGCAGGTCGGTGAAGTCGGAGTCCTTCTTGACCGCGAAGAGGCCGGCCGCCTCGCCCTCGTCGGCGTTCATCTCCCGCTGGTAGCGGAAGAGTTCGGGGTCGAGGCCGAGGTCGCCGAGGTGCTCGATCCAACGGTCGTGGATCTCCTCCCAGTGCACCTCCAGGTGCGGATACGCCTTGCCCGCCTCGGTGAGGGCGTCCCGGAAGCCCTTCATGGTGCGGCGGCGGCCCTGTGCACCCGACTGCCCCTCGGCGACCGGCCGTACGGCGGTGGCCTCGGCGACGGGCAGGTTGTCCAGGGACAGTCCGGGTCCGGGCCGGAAGGAGTACCAGGCCTCGGCGAACTTCCGCGGATCGTTGGAGACTTGCCGTCCTCGCCACTCGCTGACCTTGCCGACGACGACGCACTCGCCGGTCAGCGTGTGCTGCCACTCCAGGGCGACGTGTCCGCAGTCGTCGGCGAGCAGGAATTTGCGCAGCACGCCGGAGCTGGCGCCGCCGAGGGTGTTGCGGTGGCCCGGCAGCATCACCGAGAAGATCAGCTTCAGCAGGACCGACTTGCCGCCGCCGTTCTCCAGGAAGAGCACGCCGGCGGGCGCGGGGCGGCGCGGCGGGCCGAGGGGCTCCTCCTCGAAGAACTCCGCCTGGGTGGGTGCGGGGTCGGGCACGGGCTCGCCGACGCCCCGCAGGTCAAGCACGGTGTCGGCGTAGCGCGCACCGGCTGGGCCGATGGAGTAGAGGCGGACCCGGGACAGCTCGTACATGGCGGACTCTCGTAAGTCTTCGGCAGGTCGGGGAAGTTCAGGAGTGCGACGGCGCGTGGAAGGGCAGCCCGGCGTCGGCCGCCAGCTCCAGGTCGTCGGTGTGCTCGGCGGGCAGCAGCGTCGGCGTGCCGTCGGTCACCGGGACCACGCCGAGTTCCAGCAACTCGGCCATCGCGGCACTGCCGGCCATGTCTCGCACCTGGAGCTGGTAGCGGGAAGTCGTCCGGTAGGTGCCGCCGTTGTCCTCGCCGGTGCGCTGCAGGAAGCCGGAGTCGGTGAGGAACGCGGCGGCCTTGCCGACGATGCCGGTGGTCGAACCGGCGAGCCGGCGCGCGTCCTTGGTGGCACCGGCCGCGCTGCGTCTCGCCCAGATCCGCCACGCGGCCTCAAGGCCGGGCGCGTCGGTGGCCGGGTCGGTGTTGTCGCCGTGCTCCTCGGCACGCTCCTCCAGACGGCGGCAGGCCTGTCGTACGAACGCGTCGACGCCGTTGACCGTCACGCGTCCGATGTATCCGTCGTCGGCCAGGTCCTCGGGGCGCGGGAACGCCATGGCGGCGACGGCGAGATGGGCCAGGCCGTGCAGGAAGCGGTCGCCGCCGTCGGCGGACGTACGACGCGCGTAGTCGCCCATACGGACGGCGAACACGGAGTCCTCGGCCGCCGTCACGGCCATCCCCGCCCGCGGGGAAACCTCCAGCACCACGAGACCGAGCCCGGCGGCCACGGCGTCCGCCAGCCGCGCGAACGGCGGGTCCTCGCGGTAGCGGCGCAGCAGCTCGGCGTACTCCTGGTCCCGCGCGGGCTGCAGCTTGGGCTGCAGCCCGAACGCGACGAGCCGCGCCGCGTCAGCGGCGTCGGCGGGGGTGACGGCGGCGGTCGCCGACGGGGCCGGGGCCTCCGTCTCGCTCCACTCGACGTGCTCACTCACTGCTTGGGCTCCTTGTCGCGTTCCTGCTCACTCATGCTGCTTCCGTCCGGTCCGCCGCCATCCCCGCCGCGTCCAGCAGGGCCGTGCCGACGATGAGATCGGCGCCGCCGAACTCCGGATCGGCCAACTCCGTCCCGTCGTCCACGGCGAACAACAGCTTCTCCTCGCCCTGGCGGTATGCCGTACCGACCGCCGGACTGGCCGCGTGCACCGCCAACAGAGCCACCAGGTACGGCAGATCGGGGTCCTGTCTCCGGGCCTCGGCCAACAACCCCGACAACCGGCGCGGCGCGTCGGCTGGCAGGTCCAGCAGTTCCGTCGCCGCGGCCAACTGCTCCTCGCTGAACCGGCTGTCGTCCGGCGTGGCGATCAGATCCGGCTCGGGCATCTCCGCGCCCAGGTGCTCCCGCTCCACCGGCGGCGTCAGCAGTATGTCGACGAGGTCGCCCACCCGCACGGACACCGGCGTGCGCAGTCCGGTACCGCGGGCGAAGAAGGCATCCGTGACCCGGACCGCCTGTTCCAGCGGCAAGGGCAGCACGGGGGCGACCAGGTGCCCGTACAGGTCGATCCCGGACGATGTCATGGGGGTCGCGAACGCCTGCCGGTCCTGTTCGGCGCGGAACAGCGGCCCGGCCTCCAGGAGGCGGGACTGCAGCTGTGTGTGCCTGCGGATGCAGTCCTTGACGATGTCAACGAGTTCGGCCGCACGCCGCTTGTGCTCGGGGTCCTCGGTCTCATCCCGGGCCTTGCGGATGTTGGTGAGGATCGCGTTCTCGTGCCGGTAGCGGTCTGCCACGTGGTCCAACGCTTCGGCGATCATGTCGGGCACGGAGTTGAGCCAGTCCACCGCCCGGACGTTGCGCCGGGTCGCGTCCAGGGCTCTGCGCAGGGTTTCCGAGTACTGCACCGTCCGGTAGCGGGCCTGTTCGGCGGCGAGCTGGGCGTCGGCGAGGCGACCCCGGTTGATCAGGACCTCCAGCTTGACCTCGGCGGCGATCTGCGCGCTGGTGACGTCCGTGTCCAGGGCGCCGACCAGGACGTTGACCGCCTCGTCCGTGGTACGGAGGTAGACGGTGCCGCCGGGGCCCGGCACCTCCTCGATCAGTTTGAAGTCGTAGTCACGGCGGACGTAGCTGCCGTCGGTGGTGAACGTGCCGTAGACGGCCCTGAAGCCGCGGTCGACACTGCCGACGTTGATCAGGTTCTCCAGGACCCAGCGGGCCACGCGCTCGTGCTCGGCCACCGGCCGCTGTGGTGCCTGGGCGGCGATGCGCGGGATGAGCCGCGCGACTATCTGGTCGTGGTCGGCGCCCGTGTCGAAGTCCATGTTCAGGGTGACCAGGTCGATGGCGGCCAGGGCCACCTCCGCCATGCCGTAGACCGAGTACTCGCCCGCGAGGTTGGCCTTGCGTGCGTCGAGGTCGTGCAGCGGCGCGGTGCAGGCGAGCGCGCGCAGGCGCCGCGCCAGCCCCTCGTCGGCGGCCGGGCCCGGGGCGGGGCGCGGCCCCGCGCTGAGCTGGGGCGGAACGCTGTCCGTCGATGCAGGCGAAGTCACGGTGCACAGACTAGGTCCTCGGTCTGACATCGACCCAAACGACTCAGATGCGACCAGGCGTCACGGTTCTCACACCGGTGGGGCCGGTACTCCCGTGTCCCGCTATTCCTCGCCGACCCGCCGCCGGTACACCTCGACGACCCGCTCGAGCGAGTCGTCGAGGTAGACCTCCAGCAGTTTCTCGGCCTCCGGGCGGTCCGGCGCCTGCAGGGCCTGCAGGATCTGCCGGTTGCGGGCCAGGTACGGCTCGTGCAGGGCTCTGGGGTCGTCCACGACGTGGAAGGCGAGGCGCAGTTCGGCGAAGACGCTGCGCATCAGTTCGTCGGTGCGGGCGCTGCCGGCCAGGGTCACCAGCTCCCGGTGGAAGTGGATGTTGGCGGTACCCACGCCTTTCCAGTCACCTTCGCGCGCCGCCCGCTGCCCCTGGCCGACGACCTCGGCGAGCGCGTCCAGGCCGTACGGCGGTTCGCCGAGCCCGCGGACGACGGCGCACTCGACGAGGCGGCGGGTGCGGTAGATGTCCTCGACATCCTCGACGGTCAGGACCCGGACGAAGACGCCGCGATTCAGCTCGTGGACGAGCAGACGTTCATGGGTGAGCAGGCGGAAGGCCTCGCGCAGGGTGTTGCGGGAGACTCCGAGTGCGCCCCCGATGCTGTCCTCCGACAACCGGGTGCCGGGCGGGAAGAAGCCCTCCGCGATGCGGCCCCTGAGGATGTCCGAGACGCGCTCGGCGGTGCTGGTGCGCCCCAGGAGAGCCCGGTCGTCGGCCAGTCCTGTCAGCTGCTCTGCCATGCCCGGAATTCAATCGCAGATACAAGAACGAAACAACATGGGTATTGAAGGATCGTTCAACGATCCTCTACCTTGCTACACACGGCGCCGTCGTTCACCCCGGGCGCCGACCGCTCCTCCCGCACGGCACGGCTCACTTCTGAAGCACCCTCCGTCCTCCCACTGCGAGGTGCCCATGAGCACGACCCCTCCACCCCAGGCCCTGACCAAACAGCCCGGAACCGATGAAAACGCCCTCGACGACGGCGCGTTGAGCTGGCTGCGCGCCCTCGGACCGCGCGGCCGCCGCGCCTTCGCCGGCGCGTTCGGCGGCTATGCCCTGGACTCGTACGACTACTTCACGCTGCCTCTGAGCATGGTCGCGCTGGCCGCGTACTTCGGCCTGGACAGCGGTCAGACGGGCCTGTTCACGACCGTCACACTCGTGGTCTCCGCAGTCGGCGGGGCCGTCGCGGGTGTGGTGGCGGACCGGGTCGGCCGGGTCAGGGCGCTGATGATCACCGTGATCACCTACGCGGTCTTCACCGTGGCCTGCGGTTTCGCACCCAACTTCGAGACGCTGCTGGTCTTCCGCGCTCTCCAGGGCCTCGGTTTCGGCGGCGAGTGGGCGGTCGGCGCGATCCTCGTCGCCGAGTACGCGAGCGCCAGGAACCGGGGCCGTACCCTCGGCGCGGTCCAGAGTTCGTGGGCCGTGGGCTGGGCGCTGGCCGCGGTCGTGTACACCCTGGTCTTCTCGTTCGTCGGCGACGATCTGGCCTGGCGCATCATGTTCTGGACGGGCGCGCTACCCGCGCTGCTGGTGATCTGGATGCGGCGCCGGGTGCACGATGCCCCGGAGGCTGCCGCGGTACGCGAACAGAGCGCGCAGAAGGGCTCGTTCACGGCGATCTTCAAGCCCGGCCTGCTGCGCACGACGGTCTTCGCCGGACTGCTCTCCACCGGCGTCCAGGGCGGCTACTACACGCTCGCCACCTGGGTACCGACATACCTGAAGACCGACCGCGGCCTGTCGGTGGTCGGCACCGGCGGCTATCTGGCGTTCCTGATCTCCGGTGCCTTCCTGGGCTATCTGACCGGCGGCTACCTCACCGACCGGCTGGGCCGCCGGCGCAACATCTGGCTGTTCGCCCTGCTGTCGGCCGTCTGCATCCTGGCGTACGCGAACATCCCGCACGGCGCCAACACCCTGCTCCTGGTGCTCGGTTTCCCACTCGGATTCTGCATGTCGGCGATCTTCAGCGGCTTCGGGTCCTACCTGAGCGAGCTGTACCCGACGGCGGTACGGGGCACGGGGCAGGGCTTCACGTACAACACCGGGCGTGCCGTCGGCGCCGTCTTCCCCACGGCGGTCGGCTTCCTGGCCGACAGCTGGGGTGTGGGCGGCGCGCTGGTGTTCGGTGCGATCGGCTACGGCCTCGCGGCGCTGGCGCTGCTGGGGCTGCCGGAGACCCGGGGGAAGGAGCTCGCGTGAACCGTACGGAAGACCGCCCGCTGACCGTCGTCGACGAGCACGCGCACGCGTGGAGCCCGAAAGCCGCCCGGGCCCGTTTCCGGGAAGGACTCAGCGGCCCCACCGCCGGGGTCGCGGCCGGCCACACCCAGGTCAACCTGATCTCGGTGCCCGCCGACTGGGCATACGACATGCTGCTGTTCTGCCAGCGCAACCCCAAGCCCTGTCCGGTGCTCGACGTCACGGACGCCGGCTCCGTCACGACGATCCTCGCGGACGGCGCGGACCTGCGCACCGACCTGCCGCGCTACCGGGTGTGGCAGGACGGCGTGTTGGCGGACGAGCCGACCGACGTACGCGCGCACTGGCGCGAGGACCTGGTGTCGTTCCTGATCGGCTGCAGCTTCACCTTCGAGTGGGCGCTGGCCGAGGCAGGAGTACCGATCCGCCACGTCGAGCAGGGCCGCAACGTCCCGATGTACGTGACGAGTCGTCAGTGCCGTCCGGCGGGGCGGCTGCACGGCCCGCTGGTGGTGTCCATGCGGCCGGTGCCGCCGGAGCACCTGGCGGCGGCGATCCGGGAGAGCAGTCTGCTCCCGGCGGTGCACGGCAGCCCCGTACACTGCGGCGACCCTTCGGCACTCGGCATCGACGACCTCGGCCGCCCCGACTTCGGCGACCCGGTGGCCTCGGAACCTGATGACATCCCGGTGTTCTGGGCCTGCGGAGTGACCCCGCAGGCGGCGGTGATGGCCTCGCTCCCTCCCTTCGCCATCACGCACGCACCCGGCCAGATGTTCCTGACCGACGCCCGCGACGAGCAGTACCGCGTGGCCTGAGAGAAACCACGAAGGACCCATGACCTCGATCGATCTGAACGCCGACCTCGGCGAGGGCTTCGGCCGCTGGCAGCTGACCGACGACGAGCGGCTGCTGTCCGTCGTCACCAGCGCCAACGTGGCCTGCGGCTTCCACGCCGGGGACGCGGCCACCATGCGGCGGGTGTGCGAGCGGGCGGCCGAGCTCGGCGTCCGGATCGGCGCCCAGGTCTCCTACCGGGATCTGGCGGGGTTCGGGCGGCGGGCGATGGACGTGCCGCCCGCCGAGCTCGCGGCCGAGGTGGCGTACCAGATCGGTGCGTTGGAGGTCTTCGCGCGCGCGGCAGGCACGCGCGTGTCGTACGTCAAGCCGCACGGCGCGCTCTACAACCGCGTCGTGCACGACGCGGAGCAGGCCTGCGCGGTCGTGGACGGCGTACGGCTGGCCGACGCCTCGCTGCCCGTGCTCGGACTGCCCGGCTCTCGGCTGCTGGAACTCGCTGCCGAGGCGGGCCTGCCGGCCGTCACGGAGGCCTTCGCGGACCGTGCGTACACGGCGGAGGGCACGCTTGTGCCGCGCGGCCAGGAGGGTGCCGTGGTCACCGACCCGGAGGTGGTCGTGGAGCGCTCGGTGGGCCTGGCCCGCCTCGGCACGGTCACCTCGCACTCCGGTGCGCGCGTGGACGTACGCGCGCGTTCGCTGTGTCTGCACGGCGACACTCCGGGCGCCGTCGAACTGGCCCGGCGCGTCCGGGAACGCCTGCAGGAGTCGGGCGTCCGGGTGGAGGCCTTCGCATGAGGACGCTGCCCGTCGGGGACCGTGCCCTGCTCGTCGAGGTGACTTCCGGAGAGGAGGCTCAGGCCCTGCACGCGGAGTTGCTGCGCCGCCGCGCGGCCGGCCTGATCACGGTGCGCGAGATCGTCCCCGCGGCCCGCACCGTGCTGCTCGACGGCCTCGACGACCCGGTCCGTCTGGCTTCCGAACTGACCGCCTCCGAGGTGCCTGCCCTTCCCCGTCGCGAAGAGGCCGCCGTGGACATCCCGGTGCGCTACGACGGCCCTGACCTGGCCGACGTCGCCGCCCACTGGGGTGTCGGCGAGCGGGAGGTGGCCCGTATCCACGCGGCCACCGAGTTCAGCGTCGCCTTCTGCGGGTTCGCCCCCGGTTTCGGCTATCTCACCGGCCAGCCGCCGCGGTACGACGTCCCACGCCGGGACACCCCTCGCACGGCCGTCCCGGCCGGTTCGGTGGCTCTGGCGGGCCCCTACACGGGCGTGTACCCGCGCTCGTCGCCGGGCGGCTGGCAGCTGATCGGGCGCACGGACACCGTGCTGTGGGACCACGCGCGCGTGCCGGCCGCGCTGCTGTCCCCCGGCACACGCGTGCGCTTCGTCCCGGTGGGGTGCCCATGACGGACCGCGCACTCGTCGTCGTACGAGCCGGAGCGCTGACCACCGTGCAGGACCGGGGGCGTCCCGGGCACGCGCATCTCGGCGTGCCCCGCTCCGGTGCGCTCGACGGATCCGCGGCGGCGCTCGTCAACCGGCTGGTCGGCAACCCGCCCGAGGCGGCCCTCCTGGAGACCACGGTCAACGGGTGCGCCGTACGCCCGCGTTCGACGGTCACGGTCGCGGTCGGAGGCGCCCCCTGCCCGGTCACGGTGGACGGCCGGCCGGTCGCCTGGGGAGCTCCGGTGAGGGTGCCCGCGGGCGCGCTCCTGGACATCGGCACCGTCAGCTCCGGAGTGCGCTCCTACGTCGGCGTCTCGGGGGGCATCGCCGTCGACCCGGTGCTCGGCAGTCGCTCCACGGACCTCCTGTCCGGCCTCGGTCCGGCACCACTCGCGGCCGGCACTGTGCTGCCCCTGGGGACGCCGCAACGCCTCCACGCGCGCGTGGACGTCGCTCCACAGCCCGCGCCTCCGACCGAACTCGTCCTACGGGTGACGCTCGGACCGCGCGACGACTGGTTCACACCGGAGGCATTGCGTACGTTCACGTCCCGCACGTACCGCGTTTCCCTCGCGAGCAACCGCATCGGCCTGCGCACGGAGGGACCCGCACTGGAGCGATCCCTACCGGGTGAACTGCCCAGCGAGGGCATGGTGCTGGGCGCGGTCCAGGTCCCGCCGGACGGCAGACCGGTCGTCTTCCTCGCGGACCATCCGACCACCGGGGGTTACCCGGTGATCGCGGTCGTCCGCCCACAGGACCTCCCGGCCGCAGCCCAGGCGGCACCGGGAACACCGGTCCGCTTCACGGCGATGCGCACACGCCAAGGCTGTTAGGGGCGCGGGGAACTGTGCGACCAGCCACCACGGGCCCGCAGCGACCAACCGGCCTCAAGTGCCCCGGCCTCTGCGCGCAGCGCTACGCCGCGTCCGGCTGCTCCACCACAGAAACCGCGGCCAAAGCCGCCGAAACCGCCGCAGCGGCCCGCAGATCCAGCCGCGCACTCGTCCCCCGCACCCGGTGCCGCATCTCGTCGGCGGCAAGACGAAGGAGCTGGGGCAGCAGGTCGGTGCACCGCCGTGCCACCCACGCCGTACCCGCCGTGGCCAGCCACAACAAGCTCGCCGACCTCGTGGGCACGGAGAACTCCGGCTCCGGGGAGGGCGCGACACCCGCCGCACGGTCCGCTTCCACCAACAGCGAGTGGAAGCGCACGGCCAGCTGGCGGTGCCCCTGTTCGCCCGGGTGCAACCGGTCCGCGCTCCACATCGCGCGGTCTGTGATCCAGGCTTCCTCGGCCGCATGGAGATGGACGGCCCCGTAACGGTCCGAGAGCGCGTGGACCACCCGGTTGACGGCTCGTTGCCGCCGGGCCAGGGGACGGGCCAGCGAACCCGGCAGGCCGAGCATCGAGCCGGGGTCGGGCAGGCAGGCCGTGAGCAGGGTCGCGCCCTGCTCGGTGAAGGCGGCGTACACCTTGTCCAGCCGTTCGGCCACGGCGTGGATGTCGAAGGTGCAGCGCAGGGTGTCGTTGACGCCGATGACCACGGACACCACGTCCGGCCGCAGCGCGAGCCCGGCCGGCGTCTGCTGCTCCAGCACCTCCCGGGTCTGGGCGCCGCTGACGGCGAGGTTGGTGAACTCCACGGTCTCCTCGGCGAGCCCGCCGGCGAGCAGCGCGGCCCAGCCGCGCCACCCGTCGGCGACGGGATCGCCCACGCCCTCGGTCAGCGAGTCCCCCAGGGCGACGAAACGCACCGGTCTCATGCCACGCCTCCGGGCGCAAAACGACGCACCGGTACCGTCGCGTCGTGCGCGGCGAGAAACGCATCCACCGCCGTGTTCCACCCGAAGCACTCCGCACGCGCGCGTGCGGTCTCGCGCCGCTCCCGCTCGGGAAGTTCGAGCAGCATGTCGACGGCGTCCGCGAACGCGTCCCCGTGGTCCGCGGCCACGGCTCCGGCTGATCCGATCACCTCGGGCAGCGCGGACGACGTGCTCACCACCACGGGTGTGCCGCAGGCCATCGCCTCCAGCGCGGCGAGCCCGAAGGTCTCGGCGGGCCCGGGTGCCAGGCACACGTCGGCGGAGGCCTGGAGGGAGCCGAGCGCGCCGCGGTCGGAGACGTGCCCGAGGAAGGTGACCGGCAGCCCGCGCTCCCGCGCCCGCTGTTCGAGCCGCGGCCGCAGCGGCCCGTCCCCGGCCACCACCAGCACCACCCGCCTGCCCCGCCGCAGCAGCGCCTCCAAGGCGTCCAGCGCCGTGCCGGGCCGTTTCTCCACGGACAGCCGCGTGCAGGTCACGAGCAGCGACTCGTCCACGCGCGCGTAGCGTGCACGCAGTCCCGGGTCGCGCAGCGCGGGATGCCGCTCCACCAGGTCGACGCCCAGCGGGGCGCGTACGACATTGCGGGCGCCGATCCGCACGAACTCCCGCTCGGCGAACTCGGTGGTGCACACCACACGCGCGTACGTGTGCGCCGTACGCACGTTCAGAGCGTCGGCGGCTCGGCGGGCCGCCCCCTCGGGCAGCCCCCAGGTGCGCAGGACGCCGTCGGCGGTCTCGTGGGAGACCATCACGGCGGGGATGCGGGCGCGCCGCGCCCACTTGCCGGTCCAGCGCAGGGTCGTACGGTCGGAGACCTCCAGGCGGTCTGGCGCCAGCTCTTCCAGGAGGCGGGCCACGCGCCGTTTGTCGGTGAGCACGCGGTACCCGCCCGTGCCGGGCAGCAGCGGCCCGGGCAGGGTGATGACGCGCCCCTGCTCGGTGTCGCGGTCGTCGGCGCGTTCGCCGGGGACGACGAGCACGGGCTCGTGGCCTGCGGCCTTGAAGCCCTTGCCCAGTTCGCGCAGGGCGGTGCGCAGACCCCCGGAGGAGGGAGCGACGAAGTTCGCGAGTCGAACGATCCGCAAGGAGGTCATGCCGCCACCGCCGTCCTCTGCCGCGCGGCGAGTACGTCCGCGTAGTGCCCGATCAACTGATCGCCGACGGCGGTCCAGGTGCGTCCCTCGACGGTGGCGCGCGCGGTGGCGCCGAAGGTGATCCGCTGCTCCGGATCGGCGGCCAGGGACCGCACGGCGTCCCGTACGGCGTCCGCGTCATGGGGCGGCACCAGCAGCCCGGTGCGCCCGTGGGCGACCAGGTCGAGGGGGCCGCCGGCGGCGGGCGCGACGACGGGGACGCCGCTCGCCATGGCCTCCTGCACGGTCTGGCAGAAGGTTTCGAAGGGGCCGGTGTGTGCGAATACGTCCAGTGAGGCGTAGATCCGGGCGAGTTCGTCACCGGTGCGGCGGCCGAGGAAGACCGCGCCCGGCAGCGCCTCGGCGAGGCTCGGCTGGCTCGGGCCGTCACCGACGATCACGACCCTCACTCCTTCGAGGCCGCTGACGCCGGCCAGGAGCTCGATGTGCTTCTCGGGGGCGAGGCGGCCCACGTAGCCGACGATCAGCTCGCCGTTCGGGGCGAGTTCGCGGCGCAGGGCCTCGTCGCGCAGGTGCGGGCGGAAACGGACGGTGTCCACGCCACGCTGCCAGAGCCTGACCCGGGGCACGTCGTGGGTCTCCAGGTCGTGCATCGAGGCGCTGGAGGGGGCGAGGGTGAGGTCGGCGGCGGAGTGGACGGAGCGGATGCGCCGCCAGGCCGCGGCCTCGCCCGCGCCCATGTAGGTACGGGCATATCCGGCCAGATCCGTCTGGTAGACGGCCACGGCCGGGACGCCGAGACGGGCGGCGACCGCCATGCCTCGGACGCCGAGGACGAAGGGGCTGGCCAGGTGGACGATGTCGGCCCGGTGCTCGATGACGGCCGCGGCCAGGCGTCGGCTGGGCAGGGCGACACGGACCTGGGGATAGCCCGGGAGCGGGAGGGAGGGGACACGGACGACGGGGCACGGCGCCTGGGCGTCGGGCCCGGTCCCGGCCCGGCCGGCAAGTGCGTTGCTGGCCGGTGCGACGACGAGCGGAAGGTGACCGCGATCTACGAGGTGCCTGGCGGTCTGGAGGGCGCAGTGGGCCACGCCGTTCACGTCGGGGGGAAAGGATTCGGTCACTATGACGACACGCATACCCGTGTTGTCGCCGTGCTGGACGTGGTCGCGTCAACGTGGATCTTTGCGAACGATGAACGTCCCGTGAGCGTTCCCCCGCACACCCGAGCAGGTCAGGCCGTGTCCATGACCGCCTGACCCGCGGGTCACCCGTTGTTCATACGGCGGCTGTGCCGCGGCGCGGGACACACGTGCGCGGCCGTCTCAGACGGCGGGTCCGTCGGGTGCGATCCGGCTTCGTACCGCGGTCTGCACTTCGGCTTCCTCGGCCGGATCGGCGGCGAGCCGGCGGAGCTGTTCGACGACCCGTGCGTCACCGGTCTCGGCGTGCCGGGCGGCGATTTCGCGGGTGGTCTCCTCGCAGTCCCAGAGGCACTCGACGGCGAAGCCCGCCGGGAAGGAGGGGTCGGTTGCGGCCAGGGCGCGGGCGGCCCGTCCGCGGAGATGGGAGGAGGCGGTTTCGCGATAGATATGGCGCAGTACGGGAGCGGCGCAGGCGATGCCGAGCCGGCCGGTGCCGTCGACAAGGGTCCACAGGGTCGGGGCGTCCGGCCCTTCGCCCCGTACGGCTTCGCGCAACGCACCGAGGACGAGGTCCTTGTCCTCGGTCCCCCCGCGGCAGGCGAGCATACGGCCGGCGGCGGCACCGAGGGGGTCGGGCCGGTGGGCCCAGCCGCGGGCCCGGTCGACGGCGGCGACGCTGCGCATCCGTTCGAATGCGTCGACGGCGGCCTCCACGACGGCCGGTGAGCCGGTGAGCACGGCACCCTCGATCAGGTCGAGAGCGTCGGGGTCATTGCTGTCGGCGAGATAGCGCAGCGCGGTACAGCGGGCTCCGTCGGTGCCGCCCTTGGCGGCCTGGACGATCTCGGGCCGGTCCTCAGGGCCGGCGACGGCGGTGAGGCAGCGGGCGGCCGGGACGTGCAGCGCGGCGCCGCGTTCGACGCCCTGCTGGGCCCACTCGAACACGGCCTGCACGCTCCACCCCGGACGGGGCCCGGATGGTCGCATCTGCCGCTGCCAGCGGTCGAAGCAGCCGGTCTCCTGAGCGGCACGCACACGCGTGGCGATCGATTCGCGCGGGTCCTGCGCCCACAGCCGCCACGGCCGGGGTTCGAAGGCGTCCCGCACGACGACGGCCAGCTCGGCCTCGCCCTCGGCGTCGGTGGCAAAGCGGGCCAGCACGGGAGCGGCGAGGGCCCCTAGCCCGGCGTCGTCGTCGCGCAGCGCCAGCTCGTCGAGGGCCCAGGCCCAGTTGGAGCCGGAGGCGGCGTACCTGCGCAGCAGTTCGAGCGCGTCCCGCCTGCCGTAGGAGGCGAGGTGGCCGAGGACGGCCAGGGCCAGTCCCGTGCGGGACTCCTCGGTGTCGAAGACGTCCTCGACGTCGAAGAGGTGCGCCTCGATCTCGTCCAGCTCGCCGTTCAGGTCGAGGTAGAGACGGGCGTAGTAGAGGGAGCGGTTCTCCACCTGCCAGTCGTGGCGGGGATCGCGCAGCACACAGTGGTTCAGCGCCGCAAGCGCCTCGGGGCGCGGGGCGGTGAGCGCGTGCAGTGTGCCGTCGCCGCGGCCCCGCTGGAGCAGGCCGAGCAGCGTACCGCTGGGCGCTATGACCGGATCGAACATGGGAAACAGCCTCACATCAAGCGTCGACGCAACCGGGGAACACGCATTACCTGGCCGCGTGACACAACGTCGGGGCGCCCGCCGTCTCGTGCTTGCTGTTGACCATCTTCCTCTGCCTCTCGTCATTGGCCCTTGCGGACCGCATCACGGCCCGCGCGGTGCGGCAACACCTGCCCGACCATCACGTCCGTGAATCACGACGCCATGATGACTCGGCACTTCGACCTGCCGCGACCGAAATTTCGACGGCCCTGTACCGCCTCCCCCGTTTTCTGTGTTTTTACTGGTCAGAACATTCGGATCAGTGTGCGCCGAACAGCTCGAGCAGTTCCGTCTTGCCGAACATCCGCGCCGTGTCGACGGCCGACGGGGTGCCCGCGGCCGGATCGGCACCGCCCTCCAGGAGGGCCCTGATCACTTCCGTCTCGCCCTTGAAGACAGCCCCGGCGAGCGGGGTCTGGCCCCGGTCGTTGATCCGGTTGCCCTCCGCGCCCCGGGCGAGCAGGGCGCGCACCGCGTCCGCGTGTCCGTGGTAGGCGGCGAGCATCACGAGCGAGTCACCGCGGTCATTGGTGAGGTTGGCAGGAACGCCCGCGTCGACGTACGCCACAAGCGCCTCGGTCTGCCCCTGCCGGGCCAGATCGAAGATCTTGGTCGCCAGCTCCACGACCTCCGGGTCGGGGGCTTCAGTCATCGGCCGGACCGCCTCTCAATACAACCGTTCAGGTGAATCGCCAGGGTACTGGCTTCCGCGGCACATGACCCGGTGCACCGGAGGTAAAGATCACCACATACCAGGCAGGACACGGGGGTCCGGCCCGGCTGTCCCGAGACGGCTCGACCACCTGAGGGAAATGTGCCGAGATTCATCCATTTGCACCTTTAATAGTATGGATACATGCTGTGATCCTGGAAGTACTCATGGTGACTGTCCCCGTGAACCAGGAGAAAAAAATGATCTTGTCCATCTCCGGCGTGGTCCTGCTCGGCATCATCGTCTTCCTCTTCTTCCGCAAGGACGGTCTGAAGGCCTCGCACATGCTGGTCTCGGCCCTGTTCGGCTTCTACCTCGCGAGCACCGCGATCGCCCCGAGCATCAAGGCGGGCGGTGAGAGCCTCGCGAGCCTCCTCGGCGGCATCAAGTTCTGACGCCACCCCTCCCGCCCGTACGCACCACCAGGAGAATGCAGTGGCCCGGCGCCCCCTCCCCCGCATCCTGAGCAAGGACAACGCGCAGATCGCCCGGATGCAGATCGCCCGGAGCCGGGAGCTGGCCCGGACGGCGGCCGACAGCGCCACAGACGTCCTCCACCCGCTGATCACGATCACCCGCGGTCTGCGCCGACTGGCGGCGGCCGCGCGGCACAAGTGGGCCGACACCCCCAAGGACAGGCGCGGGCCGCTGCTGTTCCTGGCAGCCTCGGTGGTGCTGGTGGTGGCACTCGTGCCCTATGGCCCGCTGCTCGCCGTCATCGGTCTGATGACGGCGGCAGCCCTGCACGGCCGGGACCGCGAACCGGCGGCACCCGAAGGGCCCGACGAGTCCCAGGTGCAGCGCCTCAAGTCGCTGTACGAGGCCCTGATCCCGTACTTCTCGATCCCCGAGGACCCCTCCCCCCTGTACGCCCACGGCGGCGAGTGGGAGAAGGCCTTTCCCGCGTACGAGTTCGACGAGTCGGGCCGGGTCACCCACCTCGTCATCCGCTACCCGGCGTACTTCACCGACGGCGAGGCCGAGTCCCGCACCAGGATCGAGCAGTTGCTGCACGCCAAGTCGGGACGGGGCCGCGAGTACCACTTCGCGTGGGAGGAAGAGGGCAACGAGCTCGCGGTCACGGTGCTGCCTCCGCTGCCCACCGACATCGCCGCCCAGCGATTCGTCACGGCGCCGGGCGAGACGGTCCTCGGCTTCACGGACCCCACCCAGGTCCAGCGCACCCTTCCCCTCACCTACGGGGAGAACAGACGCGATGTTCCGCCGGTCGTCTGGCGCACCGGCATCCGCTCCACCGCACCACACCTCCTGATCATGGGCCAGCCCGGCAGCGGCACCTCGACCCTGCTGCGCTCCCTCGCACTGCAGGCGCTCCAGCACGGCGACGTCGTGATCGTCGAGGGGGGCACCGGCGAGTACGCGTGCCTGACCGGCCGCAACGGCGTCCTGGCCGTCGAGTGCGGGCTGACCGGGGCGCTGACAAGCCTTGAGTGGGCCGCCCTCGAGACGGAGCGCCGGCTCATCGCCGCGAACCGCGCCCGGCAGGCAGGCCACCCGCCGCCGGAGGACACCAAGCGTCCACTGTGGCTCCTCCTGGACCGCCCCAGCGCCTTCACCCACCTCGCCGCCGCGGACGGCCGCGAGGACCCGCAGTCCCTGCTCCAGGTCCCGCTCCGGCACGGCCGCGCGGTGAACGTGACGGTCGTGGTGGGCGAACAGTTCGACCACGCCGAAGCACTCAGCGATGACGTACGGCAGCACACGCGCGCGCGTGTCGTCCTCGGCCCCGCCACGGCCGAGCAGTTGTCAGGGGTCCTGGGGGCCCTTCCGCCCACGACTCCGGCCGTCGATGTCCCGCCCGGCCGCGGTTACGCCCGTCTCGGCACCGGTCCGGTGCACCGGCTTCAGGTGCCGTCGACTCCTGACCCGTACGACGACACGACGAGCGACGCGCACCGGAGGGCGGTGCTGGCGCTGCTGCCGCCGCGGACCGCACCGGTCGACCAGGAACCGGCCGAGGCAAAGACCCTTCTTGCGGCCGTGCCCGTCGAGGCCGTACCCGTCGAGGCCGTGCCTCTCGACGAGGAGCCGGTGGAGGCAGAGCCGGTGTCTGCGAAGGCCATGGCGGCGGAGGCGCCGTAGGTTCACCGCCCGGGGCCGCGGTCCTGGGGACCGACGCCCGCCCCGGCAGAAACCGCCCGCAGCTACGCCACGAAAGTCCGCGGCGACTCCCCGCCCCCCGACACCCCGCTCGCCACCAACCGCGCCGCAGCGGCCAGCCGCACCGCCGCCTCGTCGGCGACCGCACCGGCCACGGTGAACGGCAGCCGCACATACCCCTCGAAGGCACCGTCGACCCCGAAGCGCGGCCCGGACGGCACCCGCACCCCGACCCGCTCCCCGACCTCGGCGAGCCGGGAGCCCGACAGCCCCCCGGTCCGCACCCACAGCGTCAGTCCGCCCCTCGGGACCTCGAACTCCCAGTCGGGCAGCTCCCGCCGCACCGCGGTGACCAGCGCGTCCCTGTTCTCCCGGGCCTGCCCGCGCCGCACTTCCACGGCCTGCTCCCAACCTCCGGTGCTGAACAGCCAGTTCACGGCGAGCTGCTCCAGTACCGGGGTGCCCAGATCGGCGTACGCGCGCGCGGCGACCAGGCTGCGGATCACATCCGGTGCCGCGCGCACCCAGCCGATGCGCATCCCCGCCCAGAAGGCCTTGCTGGCCGAGCCGACGGTGATCACCGTGGAGCCGGCAGGGTCGAAGGCACACACGGGCCGCGGCATCTCGACACCTTCGTCCAGCCAGAGCTCGCTCATCGTCTCGTCGGCGATCAGCACCGTCCCCGCCGACCGGGCCGCCTCCACGAGCTGACGCCGCTGGTCGTCGTCGGCGAGGGCGCCGGTCGGATTGTGGAAGTCGGCGACGATGTACGCGATCCGGGGTGCGGCGTCACGCAGCACCTGCCGCCAGCGGTCCAGGTCCCAGCCGGTCAGCCCCTCGGCCATCGCCACGGGCACCAGCCGCGCCCCCGCCTCCCGCATCAGCTGGAGGATGTTGGCGTACGACGGCGACTCGACGGCGACGCGCTCGCCCCGGCCGGCGAAGAGGTGGCAGATCGCGTCGATCGCGCCCATGGCTCCCGTCGTCACCATGATCTGCTCGGGCATCGTCGGGATCCCGCGTGCGGTGTACCGGTCGGCGATCATCGAGCGCAGCGCGGGCAGCCCGGCCGGGTAGTCGCCGTGGGTGTGGGCGTACGGGGGCAGTTCCTCCAGGGCGCCCTGGACCGCGCGGGTCAGCCACGGCTCGGGCGCGGGAAGCGCCGCGGTGCCCAAGTCGATCATCGAGCCCAGGGCCTCGGGCGGCAGGGGTTCCAGGCCGCGCGCGGGGAGCGGGTTCCCGGCCGGTACGGCGGTCCAGCTGCCGGCGCCGCGCCGGGACTCCAGGAATCCCTCGCTGCGCAGCGCCTCGTAGGCCGCCGCGACCGTCGTGCGGCTGACGGACAGGGACAGAGCCAGCTCGCGCTCGGCGGGCAGCCGGGCGGCCACCGGAACGCGGCCCTCCAGCACCAGCAGCCGGATGCCGTCGGCCAGCGCACGATAGGCGGGCGGGCGGCGCGTCCCGGGGCCGGCCGGGCGGTCCTGCTGGGAGTTGAGCAGCCGGGCGAGCTGCGCCGCCCCCATCGCCGAGGTCCACGACGCCATGGAAATCAGTCCACCTTCCCTGAATTGGCCATGGATGATGTTTCCACCCAAGCCTCAGGGTGTCACGAACCAGTCCACTACGACCACGGGGGCACCTCTTGTCCACGAAGAACCGTCTCGGACGACGGTTGATCCAGCTCTACGTCGGGCTCGCGCTGTACGGCGTGAGTTCCGCACTCCTCGTGGAGGCGGGCCTGGGACTCGAACCCTGGGGGGTGCTGCACCAGGGCCTGGCCAGGCTCACCGGCCTGACCATCGGTGTCGTGTCGATCGTCGTGGGCGCGGCGGTGCTGCTGCTGTGGATCCCGCTGCGCCAGCGCCCGGGCCTCGGCACGGTCTCCAATGTCTTCGCCGTCGGCCTCACCATGGACGGCACGCTCGCCCTCGTCCCGGCCGTGCACTCCCTGGCCGTACGGATCCCTCTCCTGCTGGCCGGCATCCTGCTCAACGGCGTGGCCACCGGGCTCTACATCTCCGCCCGTTTCGGGCCGGGCCCGCGGGACGGGCTGATGACGGGCCTGCACCGGCGCACCGGCCGCTCGATCCGGCTGATGCGGACGGCGATCGAGCTGGCGGTCGTCGCGACCGGCTTCACCCTCGGCGGCACCGTCGGCATCGGCACGGTCCTCTACGCGGTGTCGATCGGCCCGCTCGCCCAGCTCTTCCTGCGGGTGTTCGACGTCCCGCCGGCATCCGGCGGCAGCACGGTGGTTGCCGAAGGGCAACCCGCCGGGGCCATACTGCGACGGTGACCACCCGGATACGCCACCCCTATCTCGACCATCCCGGCCCGATCGCCTTCGCCCACCGGGGCGGGGCAGCGGACGGCCTGGAGAACACCGTGCTGCAGTTCCGGCGGGCGGTGGAGGCGGGCTACCGCTACATCGAGACCGACGTCCACACGACGGCGGACGGCAGGCTGGTCGCCTTCCACGACTCGACCCTGGACCGGATGACGGACGGCGCGGGGCGCATAGCGGACCTGCCGTGGAAGGACGTGAGCCACGCGCGCGTGGCGGGCAAGGAGCCGGTGCCCCTCTTCGAGGAGCTGCTGGAGACCTTCCCCGAGGTGCGCTGGAACGTCGACCTCAAGGCGGAGACCTCGCTCCACCCCTTCCTGGACCTGATCGAGCGCACGCGCGCGTGGGACCGGATCTGCGTCGGCTCGTTCTCCGAGGCGCGCGTGGTGCGTGCCCAGCGGCTGGCAGGTCCGCGCCTGGCGACGTCGTACGGCACACGTGGGGTGCTCAACCTGCGGCTGCGCTCCTGGGGCGTCCCGGCCGCGCTGCGCGCCTCCGCGGTCGCCGCTCAGGTGCCCGAGGCGCAGTCCGGCATCCAGGTCGTCGACCACCGCTTCGTCCGCGCCGCCCACGCGCGCGGGCTGCAGGTGCACGTGTGGACCATCAACGAGCCCGATCGCATGCACCGGCTCCTGGACCTGGGAGTCGATGGCATCATGACCGATCACATCGACACGTTGCGCAAGGTCATGGAAGAACGCGGCGTCTGGGCCTGAGCTCCCGGCGGCCCCTCCCCCGAGCCTTCGCACGGCACTTCAGCGGGGAAGCGAGGGCACGGGTGAGCACCGACACCGTGCGGACGGACGTCATCGACAGGCGGCGCGAGCAGCGCGGCTGGTACTTCTACGACTGGGCCTGTTCCGTCTACTCGACGAGCGTGCTCACCGTGTTCCTGGGCCCCTATCTGACGGCGGTCGCCAAGTCGGCGGCGGACCCGGACGGTTTCGTGCATCCGCTGGGCATCCCGGTGCGCGCCGGCTCGTTCTTCGCGTACTGCGTCTCCGCGTCCGTGATCGTGTCGATCCTGGTGATGCCGCTGGTGGGCGCGGCAGCTGACCGCACGGGACGGAAGAAGCCGCTGCTCGCCGCCTGCGCCTACGTGGGAGCGACGGCCACCACGGGCCTGTTCTTCCTGTCCGGGGACCGCTATCTGCTGGGCGGCCTCCTGCTGATCGTCGCCAACTCGTCCGTGGCCGTCTCGATGGTCGTCTACAACTCCTACCTGCCCCAGATCGCACCGCCCGAGGACCGCGACAGGGTCTCCTCGCGCGGGTGGGCGTTCGGCTACGCGGCCGGCTCGTCGATGCTGGTCGTGAACCTGGTGCTGTTCACCGGGCACGACTCCTTCGGTGTCTCCGAGTCGACGGCGGTGCGCATCTGCCTGGCCTCCGCGGGCCTGTGGTGGGGCGCCTTCACCCTCGTACCGCTGAAGCGTCTGCGCGACCGCCGTACGACGTACACGGCGCCGGCGGTGCACGGCTGGCGGCAGCTGGCGTCCACCGTCCGGGACATGCGCGGCAAACCGCTCACCCTCGCCTTTCTTCTCGCCTACCTCATCTACAACGACGGCATCCAGACGGTGATCTCCCAGGCGTCGGTGTACGGCTCCCAGGAGCTGGGCCTGAGCCAGTCCACGCTGATCACGGCCGTGCTGATGGTCCAGCTGCTGGCGGTGGCGGGCGCGCTGGGGATGGGAAGGCTGGCCCGGACGTACGGAACCAAGCGCACGATCCTCGGCTCGCTGGTGGCGTGGACCGTGACCCTGGGGGCGGGGTACTTCCTGCCGGCCGGAGCACCGGTGTGGTTCTTCGTGCTGGCGTCCGGGATCGGTCTCGTGCTGGGCGGCAGCCAGGCCCTGTCCCGCTCCCTGTTCTCGCATCTGGTTCCGCCCGGCAAAGAGGCCGAGTACTTCTCGGCGTACGAGATGAGCGACAGGGGCATGAGCTGGCTGGGACCGCTTCTGTTCGGGATCACCTACCAGTTGACCGGAAGTTATCGCGACGCGATCATCTCGCTCGTGGCCTTCTTCGTCATCGGATTTGCCCTGCTCGCACGGGTTCCGGTGCGGCAGGCGATCTTGGATGCAGGCAATCCGGTTCCCGAGACGATTTAGCACTCGCGGCGAAAGGGCTGTAGTGTACGCGTTTGGCCTGCCAGGCGTACCGTTACTGCGCGTCAAAGATGCCGAAACGCTGAGTGACATCTGCTAGCAGATGTGACAAACCGGGCGCTGGTGGGTACAACAAGGGGCGGCTACGACGGCGACGCATGACCCGGAACGGGACACGGAACGGGAATCTTTACCGCCGACCGGACGTTGACCGGATGACGACGACAGCGACACCTGTCCTGTGGGCGACAAGCCCGGGAGGCACGATTCATGAGTGAGCGAGCTCTTCGCGGCACGCGCCTCGTGGTGACCAGCTACGAGACGGACCGCGGCATCGACCTGGCCCCGCGCCAGGCCGTGGAGTACGCATGCGAGAAGGGGCACCGGTTCGAGATGCCCTTCTCGGTCGAGGCGGAGATCCCGCCGGAGTGGGAGTGCAAGGTCTGCGGGGCCCAGGCACTCCTCGTTGACGGCGACGGCCCTGAGGAAAAGAAGGCCAAGCCCGCGCGTACACACTGGGACATGCTGATGGAACGGCGCACCCGCGAGGAACTCGAAGAGGTCCTCGAGGAGCGCCTGGCCGTTCTCCGTTCGGGCGCGATGAACATCGCGGTCCACCCGCGGGACAGCCGCAAGTCGGCCTAGTTCCTGCCGGGGTCGGGCGGACAACAACGACGCAAGCGACTGCGGGCGTCCACGTGGAGATTCACGTGGGCGCCCGCAGTCGTGTGTCCTACGGCGTTCTCAGCGGGTCAGCGGCGGCTTGGGCCCTGCGGGGCGTCTCCGCCCGGCTCGTCCCTGATGACCTCGCCCTGGACGACCTTGCCGTCGGGGCGGTGGATACGGGCCTGCTGGAAGGCGTCACCGAAGCTGCCCGCGCCGGCCTCGCGCAGCTTGCGGTCGAGGGTGCGCTCGGTGAAACGGCTCAGGGCCTTCTGGACGGGGGGGATCAGCAGGAGCAGACCCATCGCGTCCGAGATCAGGCCGGGGATCATCAGGAGCAGCCCGCCGAGCATCAGCAGGCCGTTGCCGCCCCCGCTCTGCGGGGTGCCGCCGCGCTGCAGCGCCTCGTTCAGGTTCTGGAAGGCGCGTCGGCCCGCCTTCTTGATCACCGCGGCACCGAGCACGAAGCCCGCGAGCAGCAGCAGAAACACGGTGAACCCGTTCGAGGCGCCCGCGACCACGGTCAGCAGCCAGATCTCCAGCACCAGCCAGGCCGCGACTCCGAGCGGCAGGAAGGTCCGCAGCCGGGAGCGCCGGGGCCGGGCGGGATACGTGGGGGTCGGAGCACCTGTCGTCATGCATCCAGTGTGCCTGGGCCCGGCTCAGCGCGGCATAAGCGAATGATCAGCCGATCCTGTGAGACCGTGCGCGGGCCCTACCGTGCGGGCCCGCTGCAGGCGGATGGCGGGTCAGGCCTTCTTGGAGCGGCCTGTGACCTTGCCGACCCGCTCCCCCACGCCCCACACCGTGACCCGCCACAGGGCCTCGACGAGGATGTCGCGGCTCATCTTGGAGTCGCCCAGTTCGCGCTCGACGAAGGTGATGGGCACCTCGACGACGTGGTAGCCGGCCTTGACCGCGCGGCGGGCCAGGTCGACCTGGAAGCAGTAGCCCTGGGAGGCGACCTCGTCGAGGCCGAGGCCCTCGAGGGTCTCGCGGCGGAAGGCGCGGTAGCCGCCGGTGATGTCGCGCAGCGGCAGGGCGAGGGCGAGGCGTGAGTAGAGGCTGCCGCCGCGGGAGATGAACTCGCGGCTCTTGGGCCAGTTCACGACCCGTCCGCCCGGCACCCAGCGGGAGCCGAGAACCAGGTCGGCGCTCTTGAGCGCGGTGAGCAGCCGGGGCAGTTCCTCGGGCTGGTGGGAGCCGTCGGCGTCCATCTCGACGAGGACGCCGTAGCCGTTGTCCAGGCCCCAGCGGAAGCCCGCGAGGTAGGCGGCGCCCAGGCCCTCCTTGCCCTTGCGGTGCAGCACCTGGACGTGGTCGTCCTCGGCGGCCAGTTCGTCTGCCAGCTTGCCGGTGCCGTCGGGGCTGTTGTCGTCGGCCACGAGGACGTGCGCCTCGGGGACCGCCTTCCGCACCCGGCCGACGATGGACTTGATGTTCTCCGCCTCGTTGTAGGTCGGAATGATCACCAAGGCCGTGCCGAGCGGGCCGAACTGCCTCCCCTGGGCTTTTGCCGCGAGGGTCCCGTCGCCGTCGTTCACTGCTGCCCCTTCGTGTCCCGTACGCAGACGTCCACCATAGTGGCCACGGCCTGGGATGACGCGGCAGGACGTTCGTATAGTGGTGTCGATTCCACAAGAGCGGGGTAAGAACGCGTTTTCGGGCACATTCGTGAAACTACGGATGGGGGCCCGGCGCTCTTCGGGCCGACCTGGGGCCCGCTGGCTGCGGGTCGACCGAGAGCCGTTGTCTACTGAGCCCGGGCCCCACCCGGGTCACACCTCCCCGACCGGCCGGAACGTTCCCCCGTCGCGGCGCGGGCGCTGAGCCTGGCTCCCAGTGGCGGTGCCCCGGTGCGGCACACCGTCCCTGACCCAGTGGCGCTGCGACGAGTGCGGTAGTTCCCCGGTCGGGCGTCCGGTGGTGGACTCGGCCGAACCTACCGGCCCCCTGCCATCGGCTGTCAACAGCCGTTTGACCTGCGCATTTTGCATCAATGCCCTGGTCAGGGCGGAGGATACGCAGGTCGTGCGACGCCGTTCGGGACGTCGATCGGCGCCGCGCCACCCCGGGAGATCACTCGCCCGGCCGTACGAACACCGTCCGCCCGCCGACCACGGTGCGCAGACAGACGGGCAGGTCGCGGCCGGGGCTGAGGTCGGGCAGGCCGGGGGTGCCGGAGCGGGGGTCGGTGGACCAGCGGGCGACCCGGTCGTCGGGCGCCTGGACCACCAGTTCGTCGGTGCGCCACACCGCGTAGTCGGCGGGTGCGCCCGGCACCAGGACGCCCGCGTCGTCCCGCCCGATGGCCCGCCAGCCGCCACGTGTGTGGGCGGTGAAGGCCGCGCGCACCGAGACGCGGTGCTCGGGCGTGCGGTGGAAGGCGGCGGCGCGGACCGTGCCCCACGGATCGAGTGGCGTGACCGGGCTGTCGGAACCGAACGCGAGCGGGACGCCGGCCCGCAGCAGGGCCGCGAACGGGTTCAGGGTGCGCGCCCGGCCGGCGCCCAGGCGCTGGGCGTACATACCGTCCTCGCCACCCCACAGCGCGTCGAAGGCCGGCTGAACGGAGGCGGTCAGGCCCAGGTCGGCGAAGGCCGCGATCGTCTCGGGTGTGAGCATCTCGGCGTGCTCCACGCGGTGGCGGGCGGCGCGCACACGGGCGAGGCCGACCTTCTCGGCAGCGGCGCGCACACCGTCGACGACGGTGGTCACGGCCGCGTCGCCGATCGCGTGGAAGCCCGCCTGGAGGCCGGCCTCGGTGCAGGCCACGACGTGTGCGGCCACCGCGGCGGCATCCAGGTAGGCGCGGCCCGTGTGGTCGGCGTCGGTGTACGGCGTGTGCAGACAGGCGGTGTGCGAGCCGAGGGCGCCGTCGACGAAGAGGTCACCAGCGGCACCGGCCGCGCCCAGTGCGCGCGCCTTCGCCACGTCCTGTTCGGCCCAGTAGCCGATCACTCGCGGCCCCGTCTCCTGGGCCGCGAGCCGGAGCAGACCGGTGAAGTCGTCCTCGGAGGAGATCTCCGGTCCGGCGCACTCGTGGACGGAGCCGATACCGAGGGAGGCGGCGTGCGCGAGCGCGGTGCGCTGGGCCTCGGCGCGCTGGGCCGGCGTCACGGCTGCGAACGCGGCGGCGCGCACGGCGTGATGGGCGTCGGCGGTCAGCGGGCCGTCCACCGTGCCGAGACCGGCGGTCAGGTCGAGCAGGGCCGTGGTGACGACCGCCGAGTGGACGTCGATACGGGACAGATAGAGGGGGCGCCCCGCGGCGGCCTCGTCCAGTTCCGTGCGCGTCGGGGGGCGGCCGCCGGGCCAGCGGGAGGCGTCCCAGCCGTGCCCCAGGAGCACCTTGTCCTGCGGACGGGCCGTCGCGAAGTCCCGTACCAGGGCGAGGGCCGCCTCCAGGGAGGGCGCGTCGGACAGGTCGAGCCCGGTGAGCGCGAGGCCGGTGGAGGTGGTGTGCACATGGGCGTCGGCGAAGGCCGGGGTGACGAGGGCGCCGTCCAGGTCGACCACCTCGTCGACACCGTCCGCGAAGGCGTCCGCAGCACCCTCCGAGCCGACCCAGGCGACCAGGCCGCGCTCCACGACCATCGCGGTCGCGAAGGGATCGGCGGGGCTGTGGACCTCTCCGCGGCGGAGCAGGACGGTCTTCGGCTCGGGGCTGCGCTCACTCATGGGGAACAGTCTCGCGCCTCACCGGGACCGCCCGGTACGCAGGTCCGCCTTGGCCCGGCCGTCCTGCCCACGGGCGGTCAGATCCGCGGCGGCCGTGCCTCGTACGGCGTGGAGAGGACCACCGTCGTGCGCGTCGAGACGCCCGCCAGCGTGCGCAGGCGCGCCAGCAGTTCCTCCAGCTCGTGCGGCGTGGCCACCCGGACCTTCAGGATGTAGTTCTCCTCGCCCGCGACGCTGTGGCAGGCCTCGATCTCGGGGACCCCGGCCAGACGGTCCGCGATGTCGTCGGGGGCGCTGGGGTCGAACGGTTTGACCGAGATGAACGCGGTCATGGGCAGCCCGACGGCCTCCGGGTCGACCACCGCGGCGTAGCCGCGGATGACGCCACGCTGTTCCAGCCGGCGCACCCGCTGGTGCACGGCCGACGTGGACAGACCCGTGGCCTTGCCCAGGTCTGTGTAACTCATCCGCCCGTCCTTGACGAGCAGCTGCACGATTTGACGGTCCAGCTCCTCCATGACGCAAGAACCTACAGTGCGCTTGATCTCCTCGGATACCTGAGCCGTCCAGGTCATACCCGCTTTGTGATGTGCCCGAGAGCTGCCCGTGAGCCGCCTGTGGGCCGCCTCAGGGACAAACGTCCGCCCCGGGCACCTGCGGGCGGCATGTGACGAAGGACACAGCCGCCGAGACGTCTCCGTGATGCTCTCGTGATTACCGCCCAGACGGGACGGGAAGTGCTTGCTGTGGTCGAGGCCGCAGTGCCCGAACGGCCCACCCGAGGGGGAGAATCCATGCAGAGTCTTAAGCGCCCTGGTCGTACCGCACCCAAGCGGCTCCAGGCGGTCGTCGAGCCCGAGCCGGAGGGTGTCGAACCCGACGCCTTCGAGGACGAACTCGACGCGTACGACACCTTCGAGATGTACCGGGTGATCTGCCCGGACTGCACGCAGCCCATCGCGCTGCTCGCGGACGAGGAGGCCCTGCCGGAGCACGCGCTGTGCGCCTCGCCGTGGAACCCGTTCGGCCTCACGGTCTGCGCCGGAACCGGCCGCAGGGCGGCCGAGGCCCGCTCCGCGGACGAGTCGGCCGAGCCCCAGGAGCAGGACACGGCCCTGCTGTTGACGCTCCCCCAGGGACTCGACTGGCGGACGCAGCCGTTCTCGCACGTCGGCGGGCCGGGTTCGCGCCCGATGCGCGTACCGGCGATGCGCCGTCAGGCCGCCTGAACCGCCTCGCTCAACTCCAGTAGCTGCCCTGCACCATGGCCCGCAGACTGTCGTGGTGCAGGATCAGTGTGTCCGGATCCGCCGGCACGGCGGCCTCTGCGAAGTGCACCTGCCGGTAGGCGATCCGCAGCATGACGATCGCGTGCCGCAGCGCGGCGTACAGGGTGTGGAAGTCCATGTCGCGCGGTGTGTGGCCGGTGAGTTCGGCGTAGCGGGCCTCGACCCGGTCGCGGCGCAGGAAGTCCGGGAGACCGTGCTGGCCGAAGGCGACCGTCAGGTCCTGGAAGAAGCGGTGCAGATAGACGGTCCAGCCGAGGTCGACCTCGCGCGGGGCCAGTGCCGCCATCTCCCAGTCCAGGACCGCGGCGGGGTCGAAGCCGTCGTAGACGACGTTCCCGATGCGTGCGTCGCCCCAGTTGAGTACCGGTGTGCCCGGAGCGCTGGGCCAGAGTTCCTCCAGCCGGTCGAACGCGGTCTCTATGAGCGGTGAGCGCTCGCGCCCGTCGACGACCCAGTCGTAGTAGGCGCGTTGGGCGGTGACATGGCGGCGCAAGGCGTCGCCCTCGCCCGGGAGGGCGAGGAACTCGGCCTTCGTGGGCGGCACTTGGTCGTGCAGTCGGGCCAGCAGCCCGATCGAGGCGGCCTCCAGATGCTCGCGCTCGGCGTCGCCGGCCGCGTGCAGCCAGTTGCCCGCGTACGTGTAGGGCATGACGTCGGGCGGCACGCGCCCCTCGACGCGCTCCATCACGAAGAACGGCGCCCCGAGCGGGCCGGGATCCTCCTCCAGCCACAGCACCCTCGGCACCGGCAGATCCGAGTGCTCCGCCACGACGCGCATCGTGCGGTACTGGCGTGGCATGTCGTACACCGGGAAGACGGTGTACGCCGCCGGGTCCGCCGCGAGCCTCAACACGCAGGCCCGCACCGGCGGTTGAGGGTGTTCGATGTCGAAGAGCAGGGTTTCGCTGGACATGCCGTTGGACTCGGGGACGGTGACGCCTACCGCCCTGGCGCCGGGCAGGCGGGTGGAGAGCCAGGCGGTGAGGCGGCGGGCCAGGTCCTCCGGGTCGCGGGTGCTGGTGCGGGGGCGGGGCGCAGTGGGTGCCATGTCACATACCACCTACGGTGCGACCGAGTTGAAGTCCGTGAACCCGCTCGGATCGTGCCGTCCGAACGATCCGTGCTCGAAGATGCCGTACCCGACCCGCCCGTCCAGCCGGAAGCGGGCGGCATGGTCGGTGACCCCGTAGGCGGCCTGGGCGTGCGGCTGCGTCAGGTCGTACGTACGGCGGTCGGTCCAGCCGCGGCCCCGCCAGGTGCCGTGCTGCCAGTCGTCGGCGGGCGGGTAACCGGCGCCGATGGCGAGCGGCGAGGAAGTGAGGATCTCGACCTCCAGTTCCTGCGGTTTACGCAGGTCGCCGAGGTGGATGAGGGCGCGGCCCGGGTGGCGGGTACCCGAGCGGTAGGTGATCTCGGTCTGGGGCCAGCCCAGTTGACGGTCTCGGTGGCCGAGCCGCACGAGAGTGGCGTCGTTCAGGGAGCGGTAGCCGTCGGCGTCCTCCTGGACGACGACCATGAGGAAGCGGTCCTCGAAGCGGACCGGGCACCACAGCCAGTGAAAGCCCTCGGTCGGGTGCTCCTCCGCCAGGCGACCGCCCTCCTCCCCCGGTACGGGCCGCACGCCCCAGCTGCGGTCGCGGGTGCCGGTCCACTCGTCGGCGGTGACCCGGAACTCCTCACCCGCGGCGCGGATCACGCCCTCCACCCCGCCCGCCTGGACGAAGCGGCGCCCTTCGAGGGTGAGCCGGTCGCCGCGGCGCTGGAGGTGGTGGGGTTCCCACAGGGCGGGGAAGTCGGCGGTCCAGGTGAGGTCGTACGACAGCAAGTCGTCGTCCGCCGTCAGCCGCAGTCGCCGCAGCGGCTCCTCGACCTCGATCCCGAGCGGACCGACGGCGAGCCGCATGCGGTCCTCGCCGAGGGCGTCCGAGGCGCGCACCGCGTGCAGGTCGTCCCCGGTCCGCAGGGTCGCGTACGCGTCGATCACACCGAGGTTGGGGTACACCCCGAGACCCGCGATGAGCAGCGCGCGCCCCTCGTGGTCGAGGACGTGGAAGATGCAGCGGTCGTAGGCGTTCCGGTCTCCGGTCGCCATGTGCTTCATGGACAGCGGGACCTGGTGCACGGGGTACTCGTCGAGTGGTACGGGGCGGTCGTCGGCCACGCCAAACCTCCCTGGAGACGGCTGAGCTGACGGTACGTCAGGCAGCTGGCCGAGACCAGAGAGGGAGCCGGACGTCCGGGAACTCACGCTCGATTCCGCGGATGGGTGACCTGTCCGCGTACCTCCGCGTTGCCCTGGTATGACCCCCACCTATTCCGTGATCGGGCGTCAGCGCCGCGTGTTCGTTCCGCCCCCGCAGGAACGGTTGTGCCGGTGCCGCCGCATCTGCAGGATCCGCCGATCTACCGCGACCTGATGCGGGCCTGGGCCGACCGGGGCCGCACCCTGCCGGGCCGCCACGACCCGGAGTGGATCAGGCTGGCGGCCCCGCAGGTCACCAGAGGCCAGTTCAGCGCGTTTCAGGACCCGCGAGGTGACGGGCGATGACCATACGCTGGATCTGGTTGGTGCCCTCGACGATCTGCAGCACCTTGGCCTCGCGCATGTAGCGCTCGACCGGGAAGTCCGCGGTGTAGCCGTACCCGCCGAGGACCTGCACGGCGTCGGTGGTGACCTTCATCGCGGTGTCCGTGCAGTGCAGCTTGGCCATGGCCGCCTGCTTGGCGAAGGGCCGCCCCGCGTCACGCAGTCGCGCCGCCGCCAGATACAGCGCCCGGCCCGCCTCGATCTGGGTCGCCATGTCGGCGAGCATGAAGCGCAGCCCCTGGAAGTCGGCGATGGGCCGCCCGAACTGCTGCCGCCCGGTGGCGTACGCGACCGCCTCGTCCAGCGCCCCCTGGGCGAGGCCGATCGCACAGGCCGCGATGCCGAGCCGGCCCGAGTCGAGCGCGGCCAGGGCGATCGCGAAGCCCTGGCCCTCCTCGCCGATGCGGCGCTCGTCCGCCACCCGCACGCCGTCGAAGTGGACCTGCGCGGTGGGCGAGCCCTTCATCCCCATCTTCTTCTCGGGCACGGCGCCGGTCAGACCCTCGGCATCACCCGGGACCAGGAAGGCGGTGATGCCACGCGGCCCCTCCTCGCCCGTCCGGGCCATCACCGTGTAGAAGTCGGCGATCCCGCCGTGCGTGATCCAGGCCTTGGTGCCGGTGATCACCCACTCGTCGCCTTCGCGCACCGCCTTCGTACGAAGCGAGGCGGCATCGGAGCCGGACGACGGCTCGGACAGGCAGTAGGCGCCCAGCAGGCCGCCGCCCAGCATCGCGGGCAGGTGCTCGACCTGCTGTTCCTTGGTGCCGTAGGCGGCGAGCGCGTAGGAGGCGAGCGTGTGCACGCTGACGCCGAGGCCGACGGTGAGGCGTGCCGCGGCGAGTTCTTCGAGGACCTGGAGATATACCTCGTAGGGCTGGTCGCCCCCGCCGTACTCGGAGTCGTACGGCAGCCCGAGCAGTCCCGACTCCGACAGCAGCGTGAAGACCTCACGAGGGAAGCGTCCGGAGTCCTCCTCCTCGGCCGCCTTCGGAGCGATCTCGCGCTGGGCGATGTCGCGGACGAGCGAGATCAGATCCCGGGCCTCGTCCGTGGGCAGTTGACGGTCCACCGGCTGCGGGGCGCGGTCGGGCATGGCGACGCTCTCCTCCCTGTTCGGGCACATCGGCCGACGTGCGCCCTGGGTGGGGGCGGCTCCGCCGGGTCTTTCCGGGCCGGCCGATGCTCGCTCTCCCGGGTCTCGGAAGCTGCTGACCAGCGGCTGTGCGCTGTGAGTATGCCCGATCGCAGGCACCCCGTCACCAGTTAACGACCGCTTACTTCAAGAATATCGCGGCCACCCACCGCATGCGATGTCCGACGGAAGGTGACACGAGGCGCCGCCGCCTCCGCCAGGCTGCCGCCATTCGGTCCACGGGTCCTCGAAGGCAGCCACGGGGACATGCGGGCAGGGCGCCCACGGCCACGGAAGGTGATCAAGACCAAGCGCCTGGCTACCGACTTGGTGGGCGGTGAGCCGACCAAGAAGATCAACTGGCCGCAGGAGTACGGCAGTCGGGGTGGGCGGAGGCGCCCCCCTCGCTCAGGCGTCGCGGCGGGCCGGGGCGGGAGTGGGGTAGGCCGGGTCCAGTTCCTCGATGGCGCGCAGGGCGCCGCCGAGCTGTTTCACAAGGATTTCGCGCATCTGTTCGCGGGACAGCTGGGGGCGGTCGATCCAGTCGAGGGTGGCACCCTCCACGCCGCACACCCAGGCGAACAGGCCCATGCGGGCGAGCGGGGCGATGTCCGTACGGCCGTACGCCCCTTCGGCGACGGTCGCCACTATCGCCTCGCGCACGCCGTCCCGGATCGCGTGCACTTCGGCGTCGAAGCCGACACCGCCGCTGACGACCGCGCGGAAGGCGGCCTGGTTGTGCTCGGCGTAGCGCAGATAGCCCTCCATGGTGCGGTGGACCCGGTCCAGCTGCTCCAGTTCCAGCTCGCTCGCCGCGAAGGTGACCAGGTCGGCGACCGAGTCGTTGATGATCGCCAGGTAGTAGCCGCGCTTGGACTGGAAGTAGTAGTAGATCAGCCCCTTGGCGACATGCGCCTGCCGCGCGATGTCGTCCATCGAGAGCGCGTCGTACGACGTGTCGGCGAACAACTTCCGCCCGATGGCGATGAGTTCGGCTCGACGCGCCAGCGAGCGTTCGGTGCCGCGCGCCCGGGGTCGGGTGGCGTCGCTGTGTTCGCTGATCTTCAATTTCGACCCTGGTCTCGGGCAGGTTGCGGGACATCCGCAGTATGTCAGAACAACAACGTCCACTCGTTCGAGTCGGATCGACGAGCGGCAGCAGGCGGGGCCGGGCCTTGCTTGCGTCAGATCACAGCAGGCCGAGCTGGGTGACGAGCATCGCGACGACCATGACGAGGGTCCAGCCCGAGACGTGCTCGAGGATCTTCGGGCCGTCGCCCTTGGGACCGCCGGTGCGGGTGCGGGCGGCGCGGGCCGAGTGTGCGGTCATGGCGTCTCGCTGAGGTCGGACGTGCGGTGGACTCCCCCGGGCTTCTGTCCACTTTGCCACCTGGAGCGGCATGTGCGGCGGAGACATCGGTCACACGGGAAAGGCCCCGGTTTCCCGGGGCCCTCGCCCATGGCTCAGCGCACGCCCACCGCTGCGAGCGCCCTGCGCCGGCGGGGTGTGAGCCGCGCCGGGAAGTACAGGTAGCAGACCCCTCCGGTGCCGGAGACGACCTTGCCGGAGGCGTTGTACCGCTTGGTCCTGAGCCAGATGTTCTCCCACTCGCGCCGCTTGTAGACACGGCGTACCGCGTCGTCGCTCGGCGAGAACGGGTCGTTCGCGATCACATCGCCGTCGGCGGTGAAGCCGATGACGGTCATCAGGTGCCCCGCCGTGCCGTAGCCCGCCCCCGTCAGCTCCCCCTTGAGGAACGACTGGGACGTTATGGCCGGGATGCCGGCCGCGATCAGCGTCTCCAGGTCGGTGAGCGAGCCGAGCCGGGTGACCACGCCCTGCAGGCCCTTGTACGTGGCCGCGTAGGCGGCGTTGAACGGCCAGTTGCCGCAGCCCTCGTACTGGTAGTCGTAGGTGAAGCGGGCCGCGTGGTCGACCTGGGGGCCGGCGTAGCTCGGGTCCACCCAGGCCAGTTGCTCCGGGGTGAGCCTGCCTCCCCAGTACTCGATGATCATCTGCGAGGAGGTGGGGCTGCACCAGGCCTCGCCGCCGTTGTCGTACTCGGGGTACTGGCCCTTGTGGATCTCCTGCGAGTAGCGCGGGACGATCAGTTCCCTGGCGAGGCCGGGCGTGGAGGCGGGCACGGTGAAGCGGTCGGGGATGTCCGAGCCCATCGCGCCGAGCCGCCACACGGTGGGCGTGAGCTTGCTGCGTGGCTTGCGGTACAGGGTGAGGCGTAGGCGGTACGAGACCAGGCGCAGCCCGGTCGTCGCGTCGTCGATGGCGAAGGTGTCCGTCCAGATGGCGCTCTTGCCGTCCTTCTGGTCGTCCACCGAGGTCCGCTTGATGTCCTGGTCGCCGGCCGCCCAGCGGCCCATCACGTACCAGGGGGTCTGCGTGCCGTCGGAGTAGGTGCCGTGCAGCTCGACCTGGAGCCAGGTGCCGGCCGGGGTGTGCGCGTTCCAGGAGGCGATCACCTCGGTGGCGGGCACGCGGAGCCTGTGGACGGGGGACGTCCAGACCGCGTACTCCCAGGCGGCGGTCGTGCCGGTGTGCGGGTCCGTGTAGTCGGTGGTGCCGGCGGGGGCGGCGATCACCACGCCGGGGCGGGCGCCCCCGACGGCGCGGGTGCCCTGCGCGGCGCCCGTCGACCAGTCCCCGTACGAGGTCCAGGCTCGGTAGTCGACCGCGGGGATCCCCCTGCTCGAACGAAGCCGGGAGTGGGGAAGGGACGGGGCCACGGCGGACTCCTCGGCGTCGGCCACGTCGGCGGTGACGGCGGGGCCCACCACCGCGGCGGCCAGCGTGGCAGCCAGGACGGTTCTGCGGGACGGCTGTTCGGCTCTGTTCATGGCGGAGCGACCCCCAGGTGTCCGAGTCGGGCAGGTCCGAATGCGCGGTAGCGCTGTGCTGTGGTGCGCCAACTATGGCCGCAGGGGAAACGTCCTGCCAGCACTTCGGCCCGTGCCACGCCCACCAATATTGGTCTCGACCACTGGCATGACCTGCAGGGCCGTCCGGCCCGGCGCACACGGGGCGCCGGGCCGCAGGCTCAGATCAGGTCCATCGCCGCGACCTCGTCGGGCCGCCCGTAGCTGACCGGCCCCTGGAAGCGACGGCGGGCGGTGGCGAACCACCAGACGGTGGCGACGACCAACACGACGGCTAGGGCGATCGGCGCGTAGTTGAAGGAGTCGACGGTGATCGGCGAGGCCTGCGGAAGCATGAACAGGACGCTGCTGAGCAGGATCCAGGCCACGGCGATCACGCCCACGGGCTTGCTCCAGCGGCCCAGGTGCCAGGGGCCCGCCTGGAACTCGTCGCCCAGGCTCAGCCGGAGCAGGATCGGCACGGCGTAGGCGAGGAAGAGCCCGACGACGTTGACGCTGACGATGGCGGTGAACGCCGTGTGCGACCACCAGCCGGGCAGCACGAGGGCCAGCGAGCAGGCCACCGCGAGCCAGACGGCCTTGACCGGGGTGCGGGTGCGCGGCGAGACCGAGTGCCACAGACGGGAACCGGGCATGGCGCCGTCGCGGGAGAAGGCGAAGATCTGCCGGGTGTTGCTGGTGAGATTGGCGAGACCGCAGAAGAGCATCGCGCCGATCACGATCAGCAGGAGCACCTTGGCGGTGGTCAGGCCGAGACCGTCGATGAGAATCTGGACGGGCGGAGCGGACGCGCTCGCCACATGGCCGTAGTCGTGAATGCTGTAGACCAGTGCGAGCATCAGGATCAGACCGGTGATCGCCGAGTAGCCGATCGCACGGGTGATCCCCTTCGGGGCGTTGACCGTGGCCCGCACCGTTTCCTCGGACATGTGGAAGCTGCCGTCGAAGCCGGTGAAGGTCCAGCTGGTGACCAGCAGACCGAGCATCCCGCCGTAAAGCCCGTTGGTGAAACCGGTGTTGTTCGCGAAATGCGTGACGAACGAGGCCGACCGGTGCTGGCCGGGTCCGACGATCAGGGCGCCGACGATCACCACGAGGCCGATCAGCAGCCACCACACGGAGATCCGGTTGAGGAGCGCGACCAGTTGGACGGTGTAGGTGTTGGCCAGTCCCTGCAGCACGATGAGCAGTGCCGTGATCAGCACCGTCTGGTGGGTGGTCGGCACGTAGGAGTGCCACTGCAGGGCGATGAAGGCCTGGATGAAGGTGGCGGCGGCGTAGCCGGTGGCGGCCGTGCCGCCGATCTGACCCACGAAGTTCAGCCAGCCCGTGTACCAGGACCAGGCGCCCTTGTGCCGTTTGGCGAGTTTCCCGGCGGAGAAATACAGCGCGCCGCTCGTCGGATAGGCGGAGGCGACTTCCGCCATGGCGAGCCCGACGAAGAGCACCATGACGGAGACGCCGATCCAGCCGAAGACGAGAATGCGGGGGCCGCCGGCGTTCAGCCCGAATCCGAAACCGGAGAAGATTCCCGAGAGGATGTTGATGATGGTGAATGAGATGGCGAAATTGTCGAACGCCTGAAATCGACGGGTGAGTTTCCTCGGGTAACCCATCTCATGAAGTACGGCGTCGTCGTCCGATATCCGTTCCGGCACAGGGCGGCCTTTCTCTCTGCGGGGGGTCTACGGGGGGACAGGGAGGCCGCAGGCGCGGCGGGCCCGGGACAGTTGGTCAACGGGGTCTCCGAAGGCGGACCAGGGCATACGGGAGGCATACGGCCCCATCGCCGCGAAGACCGCGCGCGCCTCGAACTCGCGCTTGCCCATGACCAGGGCGTGCGCGAGGTAGGCCAGGTCGAGCACCGGGGTGAAGCGGTAACCCGGCATCGTGGGCAGCCAGTTCTGGTAGATCGCGAGGGCGGTGGAGCGCCACTGCGGCTGCTCCCAGACCCGGCCGGCGAGCAACTGGGTCGGGTTGTAGCTCTCGACGAGGGCGACGAGGGGCAGCAGGCGCAGCGGGGAGTCGGCGGGTGCGCGCTGGCCGAGGAAGGCGGCGACGTCCCAGGCGGCGTTCACGGAGCCGCCGTGCCGGGTGAAGAAGCAGGCCAGGAAGCGGTGGTGGGCCTCGCGGTGCCATGGGTCGAGCGACAGGACGTGCGCGAACAGCCGCCAGGGGCCGGGCGGCGCGGTCAGCAACCCGCGCGGGGCCGGGTCGGTCAGCCGGTGCAGCCGAGCCATGGCCAGCCGGGCCGTCCAGGGCGTGGGATCGGCCGGGTGCGCCCCCGCCGCCCGGTCGCAGGCGGTCAGCGCGATCCGCTCCAGGGCCCCGGCCCGCTCGTCGTGCGCGTCGGCCGCGCGCAGCGCCCGCAGCACCGCCACCCGCGCCCACAGCAGCGCGGCCTCGGCGGTCGGCTCCTCGGCAAGCCAGCGCTCGGCGAGGTCGGAGTCGGCGGCCTCGGAGGCGAGGACCAGGGAGCGGTGGGCGCGCAGACCGAAGTCGCCGTGTGTCTCGGCGAGAGCTTCATGGGCGCTCCGGTATCGGCCGGCGCGTATGTCCACGCATACGCTCGCGAGCAAGCGGTCGTCGGCCGCCGGATGCCACACATACTGCCCTTCGAATAACCCAGCGACCATCTGCTCCTGTCTCCCCGTACGACGCCTCGCAGTTGTGCACCTCGCACCTTACTCAGCAATGGGTGCAACCGGAACGCGGTTTTCGAGAAGGCAAGCCGAGTTTCCGGTCGGGATTAACACTGGCTCGCGGCCAGCCAACAACTGGTTCAAAGCGGCACTATTTTCCGACCCGCCCATTCGCCCCGATTTCACCCACGACTAGAATGTTCCTGTCGAATATGCCCAACGCTCCAGCCAGCCAAGGAACGGCCATTCACGACCTCGCCTCCCGGCTCCACCGTCTGCCCCCGTCCTGCGGCCCGGTCCGCCTGATCGGCGTCGACGGACATGCCGGCTCCGGAAAGTCCACGTTCGCCGGGCGGTTGGCCCGGGCACTGGACGGGGCGCCCGTGCTGCGCCTCGACGACATCGCCAGCCACGACGAGCTGTTCGAGTGGACCGGGCGACTGCTGGCCCAGGTGATCGAACCGCTGAGCCGCGGCGAGAGCGCCCACTACTCCCCCTACGACTGGCACACCCGCTGCTTCGGACCACCGCGCACACTGCCGCCCGCCCCGGTGGTCCTCGTCGAGGGCGTCGGCGCGGGCCGTCGCGCCGTGCGCCCGTACCTCGCGGCACTGCTGTGGATGGAGTTGCCGCACGAGGAGTCCTGGACGCGTGGACGGCAGCGGGACAGGGAGGAACAGCGGGAGTTCTGGGCCGGATGGGTCAGGGCGGAGCGGCGGCACTTCGCCGACGACCCCTCGCGGCCGTTCGCCGACCTCCTGGTGCGGCAGTCGGAGAAGGGTTACGAGGTGCTCCCGGGACCCGTGAACACTGCTGGACCGGACCAGACACTCACGCACGGTGACGGACCAACGGCAGTGTGCTGAACTTGTGAAGACGCCCGCCGGAGAACTTGCCGGAGTGCCTCAACTCCGCTTGACCGGGCGGCCGTACAGGACTTACGTTCTCAATGTGCGGCCATTCGAAGCCGCCCACAGTCGCGAAGCCCCCGGTTGTTCCCCCGTGATCGGGGGCTTCGTTCTGCCCGCACCCTGTTTTCCGGACGCCCCGCGGCACATTTCGCTCACCCACCGTTACCGTCCGAAGCGCGCCCCGTCTGCTCCCACCTCGCCAAACGGCCCATGCGGCACCCTTCGGCGGGCGACACCCCCGCAGGTACGATGCCCTCGGTGCGACCTGATGGACGGCTGCGCGCACCGCAACTCCGGTCCGCGGTACGGCGGTTCGATCAAGGCGGCCGGCGGACAGCGGTCCGGCGGTCAACCGACGGGGGCACGGTTTGTGGGGGACGTGATGGATTTCGGCATGCAGGGCCCCGAGGCCCCGGCCGACCTCGCCTGGCTGCGGGGTGTGGACGCCTACACGATGGGCGCCTATCCGCAGGCGGAGGAGGAGTTCCGGGCCGCGGTCCGGATGGATCCCGGGATGGCCGACGGCTGGCTCGGACTGCACGCGCTGCGCGTCGACACGACGACCGCGCTGTTACGGATGTTCCGGCACCGGGACCGCTTCGGCGAACAGCGCGCCCGGCACCGCCGCTCCCTCAACTCCTGGTACTGGCTCGGCTGGTGGGTGCAACCCGTGCTGGAGAGCCCGCGCGATCTGCTGCTCGCACACGCCTCGCACTGGCTGGACGGCCGGCATGTCCCGGAGCTGGACCGGGCCCTCGCCGGTCTGCCGCCCGTGGACACCGACCCGCAGGTCCGCTTTCTGCACGCCTGCCGCGCCTACCTCGTCAAGGACTGGGACCAGCTCGTCCGCCACACCGACCCGCTGATCGACGACGCTCTGCTCGGTATCGAGGCAGGCCTGTTCGGCGGCATGGCGCGGGTCCGCCTGGAGATGTACGGGCAGGCCGAACCGCTCCTGTCGTCCGCCCTGATGCGCTGCCGCAGCGAACAGCCGCAGCGCAAGGAGCTGCGCTACTGGCTGGCGCGCGCCCACGAGGGCACGGGCCGCTCGGCCGCCGCCCTCCCCCTGTACCGGGCCGTGCACCGCGTCGACCCCGCCTTCATGGACACCTCGGCCCGGCTCGCGGCGATCGCCGAGGGCGACGGGTACGACGAGGTCACCGACCTCGCCGCGATCACGCTCTCCGGCGGCCAGGACGCCCTGGAGGGCCCCGACACCCTGGACCCGCTCTTCGGCGCCGAGGGCCGGGACCTGAGGCTCTCCGAGTCCGACCTCCCGCCGGTCGGCCCGCTGCCGTCGGCGATCGACCCGGCGGTGCGCGAGAAGACCGTCGGCTCACCGGGATCTCCGCTGCCGGCCGGCCCCACCGACCCCGTCCTGCTCGAGGAGGCGCTCGCCGAGCTGGAGCGCATGGTGGGCCTGGAACCGGTGAAGCGACAGGTCAATGCGCTGTCGGCCCAGTTGAACATGGCGCGGCTGCGCGCCGGCCAGGGTCTACCGGTGCAGCCGCCGAAACGGCACTTCGTCTTCTCGGGCCCCTCCGGCACCGGCAAGACAACGGTCGCCCGCATCCTCGGACGCGTCTTCTACGCCCTCGGGCTGCTCGGCGGCGACCACCTCGTGGAGGCGCAGCGGGCCGACCTGGTCGGTGAGTACCTGGGCCAGACGGCCGTGAAGGCCAACGAACTGATCGACTCCGCGATCGGCGGTGTGCTGTTCGTCGACGAGGCGTACTCGCTCTCCAACTCCGGCTACGGCAAGGGCGACGCGTACGGCGACGAGGCGTTGCAGGTACTGCTGAAGCGGGCCGAGGACAACCGTGACCACCTGGTGGTCATCCTGGCCGGCTACCCGGAGGGCATGGACCGCCTGCTGGCCGCCAACCCCGGCCTGTCGTCCCGTTTCACCAGCCGCGTCGACTTCCCCTCGTACCGGCCGCTCGAACTCACCTCGATCGGTGAGGTGCTGGCTGCCGAGAACGGCGACGTCTGGGACGAGGAGGCGTTGGACGAGCTGCGGTCGATCGCCGGACATGTGGTCGACCAGGGGTGGATCGACGAGCTCGGGAACGGGCGGTTTCTGCGGACGCTGTATGAGAAGAGCTGCGCGTATCGGGATCTGCGGTTGTCGACGTATCCCGGGGTTCTGTCGCGGGACGACTTGTCGACACTGCGGCTGCCCGATCTGATGCAGGCGTACGGAGAGGTGCTGTCGGGGCGGGGGCCCCAGGATCCGTCAGGAATGTGAGCTGCGCCCAAGAGCTCGGTGCCTGCGGTCTCTCGCGACTGCGGGTACGTCGTGGCTTGTCGCCGCCCACGCGGCGGAGCCGCAAATCAGACACAGCCCCGCGCCCTTCCGGGGCGCGGGGAAGCCCTGCGTCAGCCGGCCAGTGCCTGCTCCGGCTCCCCGCTCGCCCTTGGCTCCGTGACCTTCACCTCCGGGATGTCCCGGTGGGCCGGGTCCGTGACTTCACCGACCAGGAGTTCCAGTACGTCCTCCAGGGCCACCAGGCCCAGGACCTTTCCGGAGGCGTCGGCCACCTGGGCCAGGTGGGTGGCGGCGCGGCGCATCACCGTCAGGGCGTCGTCCAGGGGGAGTTCGGATCGCAGCGTCGTCATCGGGCGCCACAGCTGCTGCGGCACCGCACGCTCCGAGTCCTCCAGGTCCAGTACGTCCTTCACGTGCAGGTAGCCCATGAAGGCGCCGTTCTCCGCGGCTATCGGGAAGCGGGAGTATCCGGTGCGAGCGGTGAGCTCGACGATCCGGCCCGGGGTGACCGACGGAGGGACCGTCACCAGGGACTCGCGCCCCAGGAGCACGTCCGTCACCGGGCGGGAGCCCAGTTCCAGGGCGTCCTCCAGGCGTTCCTGCTCCTCGGGGTCGAGCAGACCCGCCTGGCCGGAGTCCTCCACCAGGCGGTTGAGCTGCTCACTGGTGAAGACGGCCTCGACCTCGTCCTTCGGCTCGACCCGGAAGAGCCGCAGGATCGCCTGCGCGACGGCGCCGAGGGCGACGGTGATCGGCTTGCAGACGCGGGCGAAGGCGACCAGGCCCGGGGCGAGCCACATGGCCGCCTTCTCCGGGGCGGCCATCGCCAGGTTCTTCGGGACCATCTCGCCGATGACGAGGTGGAAGAAGACGACGGCGGCGAGCGCGATGACGTAACCCAGCGGGTGAATCATCCCGTCCGGGAGGTGGACCCACTCGAAGACCGGTTCCAGCAGGTGCGCGACGGTCGGTTCGGCGACCGCGCCCAGGGTCAGCGAGCAGACGGTGATGCCGAACTGGGCCGCCGCCATCATCTGCGGCAGCCGCTCCAGGCCATAGAGGACCTGGCGGGCACGGGCCGTGCCGAGGGGTTCGATCTGGCTGCGGCGTACGGACACGAGCGCGAACTCGGCGCCGACGAAGAAGCCGTTGGCCAGTACGAGGAGTGCGGCGAACAGGAGTTGGAGCACGCTCATCGGGCGACCTCCACGACCAGGCCGGTCCGGACCAGCCGGACCCGCTCGGCGCGGTAGTGGCCGACGCGGCGCACGGTCAGCCGCCAGCCGGGCAGTTCGGCCTTGTCGCCGACGGCCGGGATACGGCCGAGCCGGTCGGCGACCAGTCCGGCGACGGTCTCGTACGGCCCCTCGGGCACGTCGAGTCCTATGCGCTGCAGGATGTCGACCCGGCAGCTGCCGTCGGCGTCCCAGGCGGGCCTGCCGTCCTCCGCCGGGGCGGCGGCGAGTTCGGGCACGTCCTGCCCGTCGTGCTCGTCACGGACCTCGCCGACGATCTCCTCGACGATGTCCTCCAGCGTCACGACGCCCGCCGTGCCGCCGTACTCGTCGACGACGACCGCGATGGGCTGCTCGCTGCGCAGCTGGGCCAGGAGCGGCTGCACGGGCAGGGTCTCGGGGACGAGCAGCGCCGGGCGGGCGATGCGGCCGACGGGGGTGCGCAGGCGCTCGTGCACCGGGACCGCCAGGGCGTCCTTGAGGTGGACCATGCCGACGATTTCGTCGATCCGCTCCTTGTAGACGGGGAAGCGGGACAGGCCGGTGGCGCGGGTCAGGTTGACCACGTCCTCGGCGGTCGCCGTCGACTGCAGGGCGCTGACCTTCACGCGCGGGGTCATGACGTGCTGCGCGGTCAGCTCGGCGAGCGAGAGCGTCCGTACGAACAGGTCGGCCGTGTCCTGTTCCAGGGCGCCGGCCTGCGCAGAATGTCGGGCCAGGGACACCAGTTCGCCGGGAGTGCGGGCGGAGGCCAGCCCCTCGGCGGGCTCGACGCCCAGGGCTCGGACCAGGCGGTTGGCGACCGCGTTCAACGCGGCGATGACCGGGCGGAACAGCCGGGCGAAGGCGTACTGCGGACCGGCGACGAAGCGCGCGACCTGCATCGGCTTGGACACCGCCCAGTTCTTGGGCACCAGCTCCCCGATCACCATCTGCACGGCGGAGGCCAGCAGCATGCCGACGACCACCGCGACGCCGGAGACGGCGCCCTCGGGGATGCCGATCGCGGTGAAGGGCCCGTGCAGCAGCTGTGCGAGCGCGGGCTCGGCGAGCATGCCGACGACGAGGGAGGTGATGGTGATGCCGAGCTGGGTGCCGGAGAGCTGGAAGGACAGCTCCCTGAGCGACTCGGCGACCCTTCGGGCCCGTTTGTCGCCTTCGGCGGCGGCCTTCTCGGCGTCCGTCGACTCGACCGTGACCAGGCCGAACTCGGCGGCCACGAAGAAGCCGTTGGCCAGGATCAGCAGGAGGGCCGCTCCGAGGAGCAGCAGGGGGGTGGTCATGATGCCGCCGCCTCGGTATGTCGTGAGGTGGCGGCGCAGGTACTACAGGACGATCCGTCCATCGCTGGAGGGAGTCACTCCTCGGGTAGCAGGGGTCTCTGAAGCCCGGCGGGAACTTCAGCGGCGGAGGCGCAGTGAGAACGCCTCCGCCAACAGATTAATCAAGACAGGGGCCGTTACGGCAGATCCCTGGTCGAGCGGGCCTCGGCGAGTGCCCGCAGGGTGCGCGCATCGGCGATGGCACGCTCCTTGGCGATGCCCGGCTGGATGCCCAGCACGGGCAGGCTGGTGCCGTCGCTGAGGTTGAGAAAGACCCAGGGGTCGCCGGGGCGCAGGTTCACATGGAGGATCTCGGCCCACTCCAGATGCCGCCTGCTGGCGATGTTGACCACCGTGACGCCTGTCTCGTCGGCGACGACCTTCACCCGGGCGAGCATCGCCAGCACACCGAAGAGAACCGCTCCGGTGAAGACGAAGCTGAGCTTCTCGCCGGGGTTGAGCTGCTCCAGGAGGAGCGCGACGGTCGTGATCACCACGAAGATCAGGCCACCGGAGGTGAGCAGGACGGCGCGGGTGCGGCCCGGCCGGAAAGTGACGGGCAGAGCGGGCAGATCGGACATCTCTCTGCGCCCCTCAGAGACGGCAGGCGTGGATGGCCGTGGTCAGGATGGCCCGGGCACCGATCGCGTACAGGTCGTCCATGATCCGCTGGGCGTCCTTGGCGGGCACCATGGCGCGAACGGCGACCCAGCCCTCGTTGTGCAGCGGCGAGACGGTCGGCCCCTCCAGACCGGGAGTGATGGCGACCGCCTCCTCCAGGTGCTCGGCTCGGCAGTCGTAGTCCATCATCACGTACGTCCGGGCCACCAGCACGCCCTGGAGGCGGCGCAGGAACTGCTGGACCTTGGGCTCCTCGCCGTTCTCGCCGGTGCGGCGGATGACGACGGCCTCGGACTTCATGATCGGCTCGCCGATGACCTCCAGGCCCGCGTTGCGCAGCGAGGTGCCGGTCTCGACGACGTCCGCGATGACCTCGGCGACGCCGAGCTCGATGGCGGTCTCGACGGCGCCGTCGAGGTGGACGACGGAGGCGTCCACGCCGTTGTCGGCGAGGTGCTTGGCGACGATGCCCTCGTAGGAGGTGGCGACCGTCATACCGTTCAGGTCCTCGACGCCGCCCGCCGTGCCCGGCTTGGTGGCGTAGCGGAAGGTGGAGCGGGCGAAGCCGAGCGGGAGGATCTCCTCGGCGCTGGCGCCGGAGTCGATCAGCAGGTCGCGGCCGGTGATGCCGATGTCGAGCTTGCCGGAGGAGACGTAGATCGCGATGTCGCGGGGGCGGAGGTAGAAGAACTCGACCTCGTTGCCCGGGTCGACGATCCGCAGTTCCTTGGACTCCCGGCGCTGCTGGTAGCCGGCCTCATGCAGCATCTCCGCCGCAGGGCCTGACAGGGAACCCTTGTTGGGGACGGCGATGCGCAGCATGAGGTCGGCTTCCTTTGTTCGTTTCGTACGGGAGTGTGTGCGGGGTGCGGCTCAGAGGTGGGCGTAGACGTCGTCCAGGGAGATGCCGCGGGCGACCATCATCACCTGGACGTGGTACAGCAGCTGCGAGATCTCCTCGGCGGCCGCTTCCTTGCCCTCGTACTCGGCGGCCATCCAGACCTCGGCGGCCTCTTCGACGACCTTCTTGCCGATGGCATGGACGCCCTTGCCGACCAGTTCCGCGGTGCGGGAGGTGGCGGGATCGCCGTGGGCTGCCTTGTGCTGGAGCTCGGTGAAGAGCTCCTCGAACGTCTTATTGGACATGGTGACGCTCAGCCTATGCCACACCCCGCATACGTCAGTGCCACGGTTCAGATACTGAGCGGAGGGTCGCCGCCGTCGCCACCGCAGCGGTCACCGCCTCGTGCCCCTTGTCCTCGCTGGAGCCCTCGATGCCGGCCCGGTCCAGGGCCTGCTCCTCGGTGTCGCAGGTCAGCACGCCGAAGCCGACGGGGACGCCGGTCTCGACGGAGACCTGGGTGAGGCCCTGGGACACGCCCTGGCACACGTACTCGAAGTGCGGGGTGCCGCCGCGGATGACGACACCCAGGGCGACGATCGCGTCGTAGCCGCGGCCCGCGAGGACCTTGGCGACCACCGGGAGCTCCCAGCTGCCGGGGACCCGGAGCAGGGTCGGCTCGTCGATCCCCAGGTCGTGCAGGGCGCGCAGGGCGCCGTCCACCAGGCCGTCCATCACCTTTTCGTGCCACTGCGCCGCGATGACGGCGACCCGCAGGTCTCCGACGCCTCGTACGGACAGTTCCGGTGCGCCCTTGCCGCTCACGTTCTCGTGTCTCCTCGGTGTGCTGGTCTTACTGGTTGCTGCAGGTGGACACGGGGGCCGTGTCCAGCCAGGGCAGGTCGTGTCCCATCCGGTCCCGCTTGGTGCGCAGGTAGCGGAGGTTGTGCTCGCCCGCCTGCACGGGCATCGGCTCGCGGCCGGCGACCTTGAGGCCGTGGCGGACGAGCGCGTCGGTCTTGTCGGGGTTGTTGGTCATCAGGCGCACGCTGCGGACGCCGAGGTCCTCAAGGATCTGCGCGCCCGCGCCGTAGTCCCGGGCGTCGGCGGGCAGGCCGAGCTCCAGGTTGGCGTCGAGGGTGTCGCGGCCGCGCTCCTGGAGTTCGTAGGCGCGCAGCTTGGACAGCAGGCCGATGCCGCGTCCCTCGTGGCCGCGCAGGTAGACCACCACTCCCCTGCCCTCTTCCTGGATGCGCTCCAGGGAGGCATCCAGCTGGGGGCCGCAGTCGCAGCGCAGAGAGGAGAAGATGTCGCCGGTCAGGCACTCGGAGTGGACACGGACCAGGACGTCCTCGCCGTCGCCGATCTCGCCGCGGACTAGGGCGACGTGCTCGACGCCGTCGACGGTGGACCGGTAGCCGTACGCGGTGAACTCGCCGTGTGCGGTGGGCAGTTGGGTCTCGGCCTCGCGGCGGACGGTGGGCTCGGCGGTCCGGCGGTAGTCGATCAGGTCCTCGATGGAGATGATCGTCAGGCCGTGCTTGCGGGCGAAGGGGATCAGCTCGGGCAGGCGCAGCATCCGCCCGTCCTCACCGGCGATCTCGACGATCGCGCCGGCCGGGCGCAGCCCCGCGAGACGGGCGAGGTCGACGGCGGCCTCGGTGTGGCCGTTGCGCACGAGCACACCGCCGGACCTGGCGCGCAGCGGGAAGATGTGACCGGGGCGGACGAAGTCGTCGGCCTGGGTCTCCCCGCTCGCCAGCAGCTGGAGGGTGGTGGCGCGGTCGGAGGCGGAGATGCCGGTGGTCACACCGTGCGCGGCGGAGGCGTCCACGGAGACCGTGAACGCGGTCTTCATCGACTCGGTGTTGTCGTCGACCATCTGCGGGAGCTTCAGCCGCTCCAGCTCGTCGGCCTCCATGGGCGCGCAGATCAGGCCGCGGCACTCGCTCATCATGAAGGCGACGATCTCGGGGGTGGCCTTCTCGGCGGCGATGACGAGGTCGCCCTCGTTCTCGCGGTCCTCGTCGTCGACGACCACGACCGGCCGGCCGGCCGCGATGTCGGCGATGGCCTGCTCGATGGGGTCGAGCGACCAGTCCTCGATGCCGTCGGTGCTGTACAGGATCGGCGGGACAGAAGGGGCGGCGCGAAGCGCCTCGTTCAGGGTGGTGGTGGGTGACGGGCGGGCGGTCATGCCGGCGCTCCTTCCAGGACGGGCTGCGACGCCTGACGGGAGCGCAGCCACCAGTCGCGCATGCCCCACAGGACGAGTGCGCCGTAGATGACGTAGACGAAGCCGGAGAAGGCGTAGCCGTTGGCGAAGTTGAGGGGGACGCCGACGACGTCGACGAGGAGCCAGGCGATCCAGAACTCGGTCATGCCGCGGGCCTGGGCGTACATGGCGACGACGGTGCCGACGAAGATGTAGGCGTCCGGCCAGGGGTCCCAGGACAGGGACGGGTAGGCCTTGAAGAGCAGGGCTACGGCGACCGTGCCGACCGCGGCGGCTGCGATCATCGCGCCGCGCTCGCGCCAGGTGGCGAAGCGCGGGGCTATGTGACCGTCCGCCGCCTGCCCCTTGTTGCGGTTCCACTGCCACCAGCCGTACAGCGCCACCACCATGACGACGACCTGCTTGCCGGCGCTGCCGGCGAGGTGGCCGTAGAAGGCGATGAACAGGACGAGGCCGGAGAGGAACTGGACCGGCCAGGTCAGCAGGGAACGGCGCCAGCCGAGGGCCAGGGTGATCAGGCCGAGTATGTTGCCGATCATGTCCGACCAGATGATGCGCTGGCCGAGCAGGGTGAATGCCTGCGAGTTCAGCCAGTTCACCGGTCCGCCCCCTGACCGGCCCCGAGCAGGCGCTCGACGTACTTGGCGACGACGTCGACCTCGAGGTTGACCGGGTCGCCGGGCTGCTTGATGCCGAGCGTGGTCAGGGCGAGGGTGGTGGGGATGAGGCTGACCGTGAAGTAGTCCGGGCCCGCGTCGACCACGGTGAGGCTGATGCCGTCGACCGTGATGGAGCCCTTCTCCACGACGTAGCGGGTCAGGTCCGCGGGGAGGGAGATCTTGATGATCTCCCAGTGGTCGGAGGGCTTGCGCTCCAGGACCGCGCCCGTGCCGTCGACATGGCCCTGGACGATGTGGCCGCCGAGGCGGGCGCCCACGGCCATGGGGCGTTCCAGGTTGACGCGGGAGCCGACGGCGAGGGCGCCGAGGCTGGAGCGGTCGAGGGTCTCCGCCATGACGTCCGCGGTGAACTCGTCGCCCTCGTGTTCGACGACGGTGAGACAGACCCCGTTCACGGCGATGGAGTCGCCGTGCTTCGCGCCGTCGGTGACGACGGGGCCGCGCAGCCGGAAGCGGGAGGCGTCGCCGAGGTTTTCGACGGCCGTGATCTCGCCCAGCTCTTCGACGATTCCGGTGAACACTTCCCGGGTCCTCCTGCCTCTTCGGGCACGGACTCCGGGGCCTGTCGATGACGACAGAATGAACGAGCGAGGACACCGGGGGCGACGCCGGACGGGACCCGCCCCGAGGACGAGCCCAGATACGGCGGCGCGCATACGTCGATGCCCGCCCGCCGCGCACTGCCTCCCATCCGGACTTTAACCGTCGGTCCAGGAATTTCACCTGGTCAACCGGCCGCTGGAAGCGGTCGGGTCGCGGACTGTAACCGCCGGTTCGGACTTTCACCGACCCCGGAGTGCGCTGCTTCTGGTACAGGGCCAGTGTGCCACGCCTGATCGAGCTCCATACGGGCGAACGGTGTGGGCTGACTCACAGGTGCCGTCGATGGACTTCTCAACCCGGCCCACCGGGTGGACCCTTTGGTCTAGTCCTTTTGGGATCTTCGCGGACCGGCCCGGCGGTGGTGACGACGGCCCTTGCCCACCGCCGGGCCTCACAACTCCCTTGTCCACGGGCTCTGGCAGGGTGGTGCACATGAGCAGCGCGATCGCCGACGAGTTCGAGACGCACCGCCCGCGGCTGTTCGGCCTCGCCTACCGCATGCTGGGCTCGGCCGACGAGGCGGAGGACGCCGTACAGGACGCCTATCTGCGTTTCAGCGGGGCGGACCGCACGGGCATCGAGTACCCGGCGGCCTGGCTGGCCAAGGTCGTGACCAACCTCTGCCTCACCCGTCTGACCTCGGCGCGGGCGCGGCGCGAACAGTACGTCGGCTGCTGGCTGCCGGAGCCCGTCGTGACCTCGGACGGCACGCTCGGCCCGCTGGAGTCGGCCGAGCAGCGCGACGCCGTGTCGATGGCGATGCTGATCCTGCTGGAGCGGCTCAGCCCGACCGAGCGGGCGGTGTACGTACTGCGGGAGGCGTTCGGATACGGCCACCGCGAGATCGCCGGCGTACTGGAGCTGAGCGAGGCCAACTGCCGTCAGCTGTACCGGCGGGCGGCGCTGCGGGTGGGCGAGGACCGGTCCCGTTTCGAGCCGGCGCCCGAGCGGCAGGAGGAGCTCGTCGCGTCGTTCCTCACGGCGGCCCGGGACGGTGATCTGGCCGGGCTGGAGAAACTGCTGACCGCGGACGTGGTCTGGTCGAGCGACGGCGGCGGCAAGGTCAGCGCGGCCCGGCGGCCGGTCGAGGGCCCGGACAAGGTGGCACGGCTCACGGTGGGCGGAGCCGAGCGGTTCGCGGCCGGCCTGCAGTTCACGGCGGCCGAGGTCAACGGCGAGACCGGACTGGCCGCGTGGGCGGGCGACGCGTTGGTCGGCATGGTCGCGTTCGAGGTGCGGGACGGACTGATCTCCCATGTGCGGGTGGTGGTGAACCCGGACAAGCTCGGGTTCGTGCGGCGGCAGCTCGCGCGGGCGTTGTAGTGGCGGTGCCACGCCACATTCCACGTCACGGTCGCGGTGGCATGTCACATTCCACGTCACGGTCGCGGTGGCATGTCACATTCCACCGGGCTGCTCGGTCTCAGCTGACGTAGGGCGCTCCACCAGGGAGCGCCCGGCGTCGGAAGGGGCTGAACAGCATGACCACGATCCTGGTGACCGGCGGCACCGGAACCCTCGGCCGGCTCGTCACCGAGCGGCTGCGCGCGGACGGGCACGAGGTGCGGGTGCTCAGCCGCCGCACCCGGCCGTACGCCGTCGACCTGCGCGAGGGCGGTGCCGGACTGGAGGCGGCGGTCACGGGCGTGGACACGGTCGTGCACTGCGCGACGACGCAGACCGGCGGTGACGAGAAGGCGGCTGGGAACCTGGTCGCGGCGGCGCGGCGGGCAGGGGTGCGCCATCTGGTCTACATCTCGATCGTCGGCGTCGACCGGGTGCCGTTTCCGTACTACCGGACCAAGTTCGCCGTCGAGAAGCTGATCGAGGAGTCGGGGCTGGGCTGGACCGTGCTGCGCACGACCCAGTTCCACGACCTGCTCGTGAGGATGCTCCGGGGGCTGGCCAAGCTGCCGGTCGTGCTGCTGCCGGCCGGTGTCCGGGATCAGCCGATCGAGGTGGCGGAGGCCGCGGCGCGGCTGGCCGAGCTGGCCGCCGGGGCGCCGGCGGGACGGGTGGAGGACATGGGCGGGCCCGAGATCCGGACGTCCGAGTCGCTGGCGCGCTCGTATCTGAAGGCGGCCGGGCGTCGGCGGGCGGTGGTGAACGTGCCGCTGTGGGGGAAGACGTACCGGGCGTTCCGTGACGGAGGGCACCTCGCGCCCGGACTCGCCGTCGGCAAGGGGACGTTCGAGCAGTACCTCGCCGGGCGTCGCGGATGAGCCGGCGCGACCGGCTCCGCAGGGGCCTCGGGCCGCTCGCCGGTGTACAGGCACTGCTCGGCCTCTGAGTCCTGCTGCTGCCGGACATCTTCTGGAAGCGGCGCCGGGTGTCGCTGCTCCCGCCGTACAACGAGCATCTGCTGCGGGACGTCGGCGGGGGCGGACCCGGCGCTCGCGGTGGTGCTGTGTGCGGCGGTCGTGGCGCTGGAGCGGCGGCTCGTCATCACCGCACTGGTGGCGTACCTGACCGCCTCTGTGCCTCATCCGGTGTTCCACGCCGGGCATTTTGGAGCCGTTGTCGGCCGGGAGCGGTGCGGGGTCGATGGCCTTGCTGGGGGCGGGGCCGGTGTGTCCGGCGGCGTTGCTGTGGCCGGCGGCGGACGGACGTCGCGGCCTTCGCCGTGCCGGAGCCGGGCGCGTACCGCTCGGGACGCGCGGACTACCGCCGCGGCGGCGCGAACAGCTCGTCCTGAGCGCGGGCCCGCGCGGTGAGAAGTGCTCCGCGGAGCACGGCACTGCCGCCGAGGGTGCCGGCCCGGACCTCGGTGGGCAGCGGGGACATACGGCGGACCCGTTCGGCCACGCGGGCGGCGAGTTCGTCCCCGCCGGCCTGCCCGACCTCGCCGCCGAGGACGAGGCAGCCGGGGTCGAGGACCGCCACCACGGAGGCGACACCGACGGCAAGCCGATCGGCCAGCGCGTCGAGGAAACGGGCGGCGGACGCGGCATCCGGGACGCGGACGCCCTCGCGCGCAGACGCCGCTCGCCCGGTGTCACCGGCCGCACCGCCGCCCTCGGCCCCTGCGTCCGAGGCGGGCCCGGCCACCCTTGCGTCGCCGCCACCTGCCATCGCAGCCCCGTCCGGCGCACCCGCCGGACCCTCACCGCCACGCTCAGCCCCTCCGACCGACGCCGACGCCGACGCCGACGCCGACGCCGACGGCCCAGCAACCCCTGCCTCCCCACCACGTCCCTTCACCGCCGCAGGCCCGTCCGACGCAGGCCAACCCACCCGGGCCCCGCCGCCCCGCACCTCCGTCCGCACCTGCCGGGCCACGGCCGACCCACCCCTCCCCGCTTCGACACCACGCACCCTCACGCTCGCACCCGCGCGCGATCGCGCGGGGAGCGCCGCCGCCGATCCATCACCCCCCGAAGCCGGCACCTCCGCCACCCCGCCACCCCCCGAAACCATGCCCACCGCCCCCCGCACCACCCCGGCGGCAACCGGCTCATGCGTCGCTCTCCCGGCTGTCAGGCCGTGCTCCGCCGCCAGTGCCGCGATCGCTGCCGAGCCTGCCAGTGAGTGGAATCCCCCCTCGCACTCCGTCGCCGAGGGCAGGGCGGCCGTTCCCGGTACGGGCAGGAAGCCGATCTCCCCGGTGCCGCCGGAGGCGCCGCGGCGCAGGGTGCCGTCGAGGACCACGGCCGCGCCGGTGCCGTGGCCGAGCCACAGCAGGACGAAAGTGTCGCGGTCCTGGGCGGCGCCGTCGCGCTGTTCGGCCAGTGCCGCGAGGTTGGTCTCGTTCTCGACGCTGACGCGCGCCTCGGGGAGGCGCTCCTGAAGCGCTGCGACCAGGCGGCGGTGCCACTCGGGCAGGCCCGAGGAGTCGCGGAGTTCGCCGGTGGACGGGTCGATCAGGCCGGGGGCGCCGATCCCGACGGTGTGGAGGCGGTCGGCCCCCGCCTCCTTCGCCACACGTTCGACCAGCGCGACCGCCTGCTCGACCGCGGGGCCCGTGCCCGTGTCGCCCCCGATCGGCAGGGATGCCTCGGCTAGCACCCGGCCGACCAGGTCGGAGACCACCACGGAGACGCCCTCGGTACGGACGTCCAGGGCAGCGAGATGCGCGCGGTCCGCGACAATCCCGTACAGCTTCGCGTTCGGTCCGCGCCGCTGCTCCCCGGCCTCCCCGACCACGGTGATCAGGCCGGACGCGGTGAGGCGCTCCACCAGGTCGGCGACCGACGGCCGGGACAGGCCGGTCAGCTGCTTCAACTGGCCTGCCGTCAACGGGCCCTCCTGCTGCAGCAGCCGCAGGGCGAGCCGGTCGTTGATGGCCCGGGCGGTGCTGGGGGATGCGGGCATGCCGGGATCCTTCCAGATCGACGGGACCGGGCCGGGTCGAGCCCTGCGCCCGGGCGGCCAGTAATCCCCTATCTATCAGGCAGGGTTCCTGATAGTTTACGCGACGCCGGTGGGGACGTATGGGAAACGGGAGGGGCCGAGAATGAGCGACGTGGTCTACGACCTGCGCGAGGTGAGGCGGTCCCGGTACGCCGTGGCCGCCGTGTTCGCCGTGCACGGCGCCGTCACCGGCTCGTTCGCGACCCGGGTCCCGTGGGTCCAGGACCATGCCTCGCTGAGTGCGGGAGAGCTGGGCTTCGCCCTCGCCTTCACGGCCTTCGGTGCGTCCTGCTCCATGCCGCTGGCCGGGAGGATCAGTCACCGTTTCGGCAGCCGTACGGCGTTGCGCGGCCTGATCGCGCTGTGGACGCTGTCCCTCGTCCTGCCGTCGCTGGCGCCGAACATGCTCACGCTGTGCCTGGCGATGTTCACGTACGGGGCGAGCGCGGGCATGGCCGACGTCGCGATGAACGCGCTCGGTGTCGAGGTGGAGCGGCTGCTCGGCAGGTCGATCATGTCGAGCCTGCACGGCATGTGGAGCGCGGGCGCACTGATCGGCTCGGCGGCCGGCACCCTCGCCGCGCACCTCGGTTCGGACGCGCGCCTGCACTTCGCGCTGGCGGCGGTCACCCTCACCCTGCTCGGTGTGGCGGCCTGCCGCTGGGTGCTCGACGTGCAGGCCACCGAGGACGAGGAGCCGCCGCCGAGGTTCGCGCTGCCGCCGAAGTCCGCGCTGCTGATCGGCACCGTCGGCTTCTGCGCGGTGTTCGCGGAGGGCGCGAGCCTCGACTGGTCGGCGGTCTACCTGCGGGTCCAGCTCGGCACCTCGGCGGGGCTGGCCGCCGCGTGCACGACCGGTTTCATGCTCACCATGGCGGTGGCCCGGCTCGTGGGCGACGTGGTGGTCAACCGCTTCGGCGCGGTCCGCACCGTACGGGCGAGCGGAGGACTGGCCGTCCTGGGCGGGCTGCTGATCGTCGTCGCGGGCCATCCGGCCGTGGCGATGGGCGGGTTCGCGCTGCTCGGCCTCGGCATCGCCGTCGTCGTACCGCTGTGCTTCGCGGCGGCCGGACGCAGCGGCCCGAACCCGAGCCAGGCCATCGCGGGCGTCGCGACCATCACGTACACCTCGGGTCTGATAGCGCCCAGCCTGATCGGCGGGGTGGCGCAGGCGACGAGCCTGGTGGTGTCGTTCGTGCTGGTGACGGTCCTGGCGTGCGGCCTCGCGGCCTTCGCGGGCGTGCTGCGCACCGGCGACCGCAGCCGCCCGGAGGCCGGCCGGCCGAGCGTGGCGGTTCCCGACCCGCGGCCCTGAACCGCTCGCTCCCCGACGCGGGACGCATCGTCTCGGCCCACGCACCTCACCATGGAAAATCCTGGGTGCCGGGAGGAAGGGTGGGGCCCTCCGCCCTGAACGGACACCCACAGGCCCCGGCCCGAAGGACTTGCGGAGGGAACCCGGTCAGCCCGCTACCGAGTCCAGTTGCTCGGCCGCCGGGCGCAGCTCCCAGAGGTCACCGCCGGGTGACGTCTCCAGCTTCGGGACGGCCTGCCGCGCCGCCTTGTCCCCCGCGTCCGCAGCCGCGCGCACGACGTCGCTCGCCGCGAACCGGTGGAACTCCAGCTCCGGACGCGGCCATGGGGAAGCCTCCGTCGCGGCGGGCAGCAGATAGTCCACGGCCTTGAACAGCCCCTGCCCGTCCGGCCCTTGACAAGCCCACAGGTTCACACCGACGTGCCGGCCGATCGCCGCGAGCCGGGTGTACGTGAGCAGGTCGAAGGTCGAGTAGTGCCGGCTCCGCGTCCTCGTGAGCTTCTGCGGCCGGCTGCCGTCGGCCGCGATTGCGTGATGGCCGCGACCCGCGTCTACTCGTGCCCCTCGCGGCGGGCATCATCATCGGCGTCGGCAACGTCTCGATGAAGTTCACCGACAACTTCTCCCTCAGTGGCATCGCGCTCGGCACCCTGGTCGTCATCACTGGCTACCAGACCCTGCGCGCCTTCGCGCCCGCGCATCTCAAGACCCAGCAGCCGCTCCTGGACGAGGGCACGTCCTCCTACGACGACGCCAAGTCATAGGCGTACGACGGGCTGAACGTGCCCGGCGTCCCCTTGCAGCCGTCCGACTCCCCCGGCAGCTTCACCCACAGATAGGCGTCGATGCGCGCCTCGCCGGTGCTGAGCGTGGGCGCCCGGCCGATCCTGCGTCCCGCCGGGTCGCACCACTCGCCGTCGGCCGGGGCGCCGTTGCCGTTGCGGCTGGTGTCGATGACGGCGCCCAGGCCGGCGGGGCCGCCGAGTGCGGCGAGGACCTGGCGGTCGTAGCCGATCTCGTCGGACGTCGTGTGGAAGTTGGAGACGTTGCTGAAGATCCCGTCGGAGGAGGCGGCCGTGCCGGCGCCCGCCTTCTTCAGCAGCGCCGCCTGCTGCGCGGCCGGGTTCCAGCCGGAGTGCCCGGCGTCGTAGTAGACCCGCGCCTCGGAGTCCGCGGCCTTGAGGACGCGGCCCGCTCGGGCCAGCGCGGCGAAGCGGTCGGCGCGGGCACGGTCGGAGAGGCAGTCGGACTGGGCTATGGAGTCGGGCTCCAGGACGACGACGACCTCGCCGGAGCCGAGCCCCGCCGCGAACCTGTCGATCCAGGCGTCGTACGCGGCGAGGTCGGGTGCCCCGCCTTGGGAGGCGCCCCCGCAGTCGCGGCCGGGGATCGCGTACGGCACGACGACGGGCACCCGGCCCTGTGCCGCGGCGTCCGACGTGACCGCGTGGACGCGGGAGGTGATGGTCACCGGTGTGTAGTCGGCGAACCACACGGCGGCCGGCTGGTCGGCGATACGGGACTCTATGACCGGCGTGCGCGGATCGCCCGGGTTGGCGCGGACCCAGTCGAGCACCTTCGAGTCGGAGTGCCGGTAGAGGAGAGCGGCGGACACCGCGGCGGGCTGCTGCTTCTGCTGCGTCCTGGCGGGCGACGCACTGGCCGGCCTGGATGAACTCGGCGTCGCGGAAGCGGACTTGGTGGCCCTGCCCGAAGCGGTGGGCAGCACCGGCAGCTGCCCGACCCGCGGCAAACCGGTCACCTCTGGCTTCGCCTGCTCGGAGCCACTTCCGGCGTCGAGCGCCGACATCATGCCGGTCGCGGTGCCGACGGCGACCACGACGGAGGCCGCCGCCACCATGGCGCCACGCCGGTTGGCCCGCCTGCGCTCGGCCCTGCGTGCGGCCAGGCGCTGCGCGCGTAAGCCTGACACAGTGCTGCTCCCCCCACTCCGTTCCCCCGTTCTGGGGAAGCGCCGGGCCCGCCGACACTCCCGTCAGCCTAGGACTGGGACCCTTCCCCCATGGCGCAATTGGAACAGTTCACCACTTCTGTAGACGCAGTCGTCTCCCGGATGCGCGCCCTCGACGCGGCCCTGCCCGAACGGGACGGTGTCGCGGTCTTCAACCGCGTCTACCTCACCGTCACCGAGGCCGTCGACCGGAGCATCGACGCCCATCGGTTCGCGGACGCGCGGGCGGCGGTGACGCTGGACGTACGGTTCGCGGAGCGCTACCTCGCCGCCGTCGACGCGGTCGCCGCCGAGCGGCGCCCGCCGGCCTGCTGGCGGCCCCTGTTCCAGCTCCGCCGCCATCCCGGAGTACGCCCCCTTCAGTTCGCGCTGGCGGGCATCAATGCGCACATCGGCCACGACCTGGCGCTCGCCGTCGTGGACAGTTGCCGTACGTTGGACTGCGAACCGGCCGAACTGGAGGACGAGTTCGATCGCGTCGGCGACCTCCTCGTCTCGCTGGAGGAGCACATCCGCGAAGACCTGATGCCCGGCCCCGACCTCCTCCAGATCGCCGACCCGCTCACCCATCTGCTCGGCGCGTGGAGTCTGGAGCGGGCCCGGGACGCCACCTGGACCGCGGCGCGGGCGCTGTGGGCCCTGCGCGGACTGCCCGAGGTCGCCGTTGAGTTCACCGAACGGCTGGATACGGCCGTGGGCTTCGCAGGCCGCATGTTGCTCACGCCGCTCTCAAGTTAGGTTGACTGTTGAACCGACGCAAAGGAGCGGACACATGGCCATCCGGCTGGGACTGAGCCTTCCCCAAGCGCGGCAGTACGACATCGGACGCGATGTGCCCGACGTGGCACGCACCGCCGAACAGATCGGCTACCAGAGCCTGTGGGTCTACGAGCGCGCGCTCTTCCCCGAACCCGCGACCCAGGGTCTGTACGGCGTCGAGGGCCTGCCATGGCCCGACGTGTACCGGGGCGTGCCGGACCCCCTGGTGACGCTGGCCCTGGCCACCGCGGCGACGGAGCGGGCCCGGCTCGGCACCAGCATCCTGGTGGCCCCGCTGCACAACCCCTTCCAGCTGGCCAAGTCGCTCGCCACGCTGGATGCGGCCGGCGGCGGCCGGGTGCTGGCGGGCCTCGGCACGGGCTGGTCGCTCGACGAGTACGCGGCCGCGGGCGTGGCACCGTTCGAGGAGCGGGGCCGGGTCCTGGACGAGATCATCGACGTCTGCCGGGCCGTGTGGGGCCCGGACCCGGTGACATGCGACGGCCGGATCACCAAGATCGCCTCTGCCGTGGTCGGACCCAAGCCCGCCCGCCCCATCCCTATCCTGCTGCCCACCAACAGCAGGAAGGCGATGACCCGGCTCGTCGACCGCGCCGACGGCTGGATGCCGATCGCCATGGGTGCCGAGCAACTGGCGGCGCAGTGGCGTCAGTTGCAGGACCTGGCGGCCGAGCGCGGCCGCACCGAGCCGATCGAGACGGTGGTGCGGGTGAACCCCCGGTACACGCCCAAGGCGTACGACGGGGCCGACCGCTCGCCGTTCCAGGGCAGCGTCGCCCAGATCGTCGAGGACCTCGCAGCACATGCCGGGAGCGGCCTCGACGAGTTCTTCTTCGAGTTCCAGGGCGGCGCGCGGGACGCCCAGGAGCTGAAGGACGTGGCCGCCGAGGTCTACGAGGCCGTGCGCGCCGCCGGGATCTAGTCCTCCGGCAGCTCGACCGGCGCGATCTCGTCGTACACGTCGCCCGGCCCCGGGTTGGTCGCGTCGGTCTCGCCGCCGAAGTGGTGCATGACGCCCCAGACCGCGTTGAGCGCGGTCTGGATCGCGCCCTCGGCCCAGCCCGCCGTCCAGGAGATGTCGTCGCCGGCGAGGAAGATGCCCCGCTTGTCCTCGGGCAGCCGGTCCTGCATGAAGTGCGTGAACAGACGCCGCTGGTAGCGGTAGTGGCCGGGCAGGTTGGCCTTGAACGCGCCCATGAAGTAGGGCTCGTTCTCCCAGGACACGGTCACCGGGCTGCCGATGACGTGCTTCCTGATGTCGACCTTCGGGTAGATCTCGCCGAGCGACTTCAGCATGACCTCCATCCGCTCGTTCGCGGACAGCGGCAGCCACTTCAGGCTGTCGTCGCACCAGGTGTAGGAGAGGCAGATGACAGCGGGCCGGTCCGGGCCGTCGTCGAGGAGGTAGGTTCCACGCGTCATCCGGTCGGTGAGCGTCATCGACATGACGTCCCGGCCCGTCTCCTCGTCCTTGTCGAGCCAGAACGGGCGGTCGACGGGAACGAAGAGCTTCGAGCTCTCCATGTAGTGGGTGCGCTCGATGGCGGTCCAGTGGTCGATCGGGAAGAGCGAGTCGTCGCAGGCGATCTTCGACAGCAGCATCCAGGACTGGGCGGTGAAGACCGCCGCCCGGTAGGTGCGGATGTCGCCGTTCGCGTCGGTCACGGTGATCCGGTTGCCCGCCGTGCGGTGCAGCCGGGTCACGGCCGGGCGGGGCTCGCCGTCCACGTGCAGGGACTTGAGGGACGTCCCGTACGGCCAGTGGACGATCTTCTCGGGCTCGCGCTCCCAGAGCCGCAGCGGCAGCTGCTGGCTGCCGCCGACGATGCCGCGGTGGTGGTCGTCGGCCTCGGTGTAGACGACCCGCAGGATCTCCAGGATGGAGTTGGGGAAGTCGGTGTCCCAGCCGCCCGTGCCGAAGCCGACCTGGCCGAAGATCTCGCGGTGGCGGAAGGACCTGAAGGCCTCGGAGTCGCAGAGGAAGCCGTAGAAGGTCTGGTTGTCGAGCTTCTCGACCAGCTTCGCCCAGATCTCGCGGATGCGCGGCACGTCACGCTCGCGCAGGGCACGGTTCATGTCGGAGAAGTCGGCGCCCTCTTCGAGGCACTTGTTCCACGCCTCGGCCACATCGCGGTAGACCTGCGGCAGGTCGTCGGCCGTCTCGGCGTAGTGCGACTCCCCCTTGAGGTCGACGACCGTCGAAGGGGTCGCCTCGGCAAGGGGGTTGGGGAACGGCCGGGTCTCGAGTCCCGCCAGGTCGATGTAGTGCTGGAGGGCGGTCGAGGACGGCGGAAAGCGCATCGCGCCCATCTCGGCGGTGAGGGACGGGTCGCAGCCCTCGAAGCCCACGGTCCTCAGACGCCCGCCGATCCGGTCGGCCTCGTACACGACCGGCTTGAGGCCCATCTTCATCAGCTCGTAGGCGGCCACGATGCCGGAGAGCCCGCCGCCGATGACGGCGACCTCGGCGCCGTGCTCGGTGGCCGGTATCTGGCCGAGTCCCGCCGGATGCGCGAGGAAGTCGTCGTACGCGTACGGGAAGTCCGGGCCGAACATGGTGATCGGCGGCAGCTGCTGCTCGTCTGCGTGCTCGACGGCGTTGGGCACGGTGGACGTCATGGGGTACGGACTCCTTGCACGGAAAGTACGAGTACGGGGTGAGGGGTTCAGACGAGGGCCCCGTAGAGGCCGGGGCGGCGGTCCTCCAGATACGGGTTCGCCTCGCGGGAGGCTGCGAGGAAGGCGGGGTCGGCGTCGGCGAAGACCAGCTCCTCGCCGCGTCCGGCGCGGGCGCGGGCGACCCCGTCGGGACCGGCCAGCGCGGAGAGGCCGACGAAGTCGAACTCCCCCTCCCGGCCGATCCGGTTGACGTACGCGACGTACATCTGGTTCTCGAAGGCGCGCACCGGGATCATGGACTCGGCGACGAACTGGAAGGGGTGCATCTGCGCCGTCGGCACGACGAGGAGGTCGGTGCCGGCCAGGGCGTGGGCGCGGACGTTCTCCGGGAACTCGACGTCGTAGCAGATCATGAGGCCGACGGTGAGCCCGCCGAGCTCGGCCTGGACGACCGGCTGCTCGCCCGGCGTGAAGTGGTCGCGCTCGAAGCAGCCGAAGAGGTGGGTCTTGCGGTAGTTCGCCAGGCGAATGCCCTCGGCGGAGATCATCTGCGCGGAGTTGAAGACGCTCTCGCCGTCCCGCTCCGGATACCCGTACGCGATCGCGAGCCCGTGCCGTCCGGCGATGTCGGCGATCGCGTCCGCACAGGCGCCGTCTGCGGTCTCGGCGAGGTGGCCGATGTCGTCGCCGATCGCGTACCCGGTCAGGAACATCTCCGGCGCGGCCAGCAGCAAGGCACCCGCGGCAGCGGCACGCCCGGCAGCCGCGTCGAGCACCTTGAGGTTCTCGGCAACGGACCCGGGACGACCGGAGCTCTGGAGCAGGGCGGTACGCATGCGTGTTCCTCAGCGGTACGGGGGGGTTCTGGGGGCCACTCCGACGGTACGGTCGCGGGGCCGGGCCCAGCAAGAAGAACCCGTTGCGCGCTGGTGAGCGGTTCGTTGCGTACTCCACCGGCTCGACGGCGATTCGTTGCGCCTCTTCAGCCGCCGGGTCCCGCAGCGCGCCTGTAGGAGCGCGGGGCTGTGGCGATATGCGGCTCCGCCGCGTGGGCGCGACCAGCCACGACGCACCGGCAGAGGACCGACGACCCCACGCAGCGCTAAATTTCCCGCAACCGCTCAATAATCTCCCGCAGCAATCCGGGATCGTCCGCGGGCCCGCCCGCCCCCACGCGCCGCGGCGCATCAACCCGCACCAGCCCGGCCTGGGCCAGATCCCCCAACAGCACCCGCAGCACCGTCAGCGGCAGATCCGCATCCGCGGCGAGCTCGACCACCGGCCGAGACCGATGCCGCACCAGCGCGAGCAGCGCGGCGCCGGCGTGGTCGACACCCGGCAGCGCCTCGCCGTACACAGCCGTGACCTGCGACATCAGGTCGATGTGATGCCGGCCGGAAGGCCGGGTCCGCCCGCGTGTGACGGTGTACGGCCGCACCATCGCCCCGGTCTCGTCCTCGTACCAGTGCTCGTCGCTCACGACAGGGATGCCGCCGACACTCCCTCCTCCGCCAGCACCCCCTCCGGCAGGGACACCACCGCCGTCGTCCCGCCGTACGGCGAAGGGTCGAACGTCACCTCGATACCGTGCCGGGCGGCGAGGCGGCCTACGACGTACAGCCCGAGCCTGTCGTGCCGGGTCGGGTCGAAGTCGCCCGGCTTCCTGAGCGTCCGTTCGGCCTCTTCCAGCTGCTCGGTATCGAAGCCGAGCCCCCGGTCGTCGATCCGGAGAAGGAAGCCGCCGTCGGCCCGTGCGGTGCGCATGGTCACGCGGGTGTCCGGCGGGGAGAAGACCGTGGCGTTCTCGACGAGCTCGGCGATCAGGTGGACGACGTCGGCGACGGCGTCCGCCGCGACGCCCACCCGGGGCATCGGAGGCACCTCGACCCGGGTGTACGCCTCGATCTCGCCGACCGCGGAGGAGACGACGTCGGCGACGGGCACCGGGCGCCGCCATCGGCGGCCGGGCGCCGACCCGGAGAGGACGATCAGGTTCTCGGCGTGGCGACGCATACGGGTGGTGAGATGGTCGATGCGGAAGAGCTGTTCCAGCACGTCCGGGTCGTCCGTGCGCCGCTCCAGCGTGTCGACGAGCTTCAGCTGCCGGTGCACGAGCGACTGGTTGCGGCGGGCGATGTTGAGCAGCACGGCGGAGAGCCCACGACGCAGACGGGCCTGCTGTACGGCTGCCTCGACGGCCGCGAGGCGCGCGGCATTGAAGGACCGCCCCACGTCGCCGATCTCGTCGGCACCCGCCTCCCCGTCGGCGAGCGGTGGCGCCTCGGTGACCGCGTCCACGTTCTGGCCCGCACTCAACCGCGCCATGACATCGGGCAGTTGGCGGGTGGCCAGCAGATCGGCGGCGTCCCGCAGCGTCTCCAGCCGCCGTGAGATACGACGGGCACCCCGCACCGCGAACCACAACGACAGTCCTACGGCAGCCAGTCCGACCACACCCACCGCCGCGGCCCTGGTCAGCTCCCGGTAGGCGAACTCCCGCCCGCGGCCGGCGGAGTTCATGGCGGACCTGGTGCACAGCCGCATGTACTGCTTGACCGCCCGGTCGGTGGTGGAGCGCCAGGAGTCGGCCGCGACGGCGTCCCCCGCGCCCGATGCTCCCGCCCGCAGCAGCGCGTCCTCGCTCCCCGCCAACGTGCGGTGCAGCTGCCCGCGTTGGAACCCCTCGAACAGGGTCCGCGAGTCGCCCGGCAGGTCGGGCACATATGTCCGCTCGAAGATCCGCCGGTCCTCGATCGCCGCCCGGAGCGTGTCATACTGCGGCTGGGTGAGCGTCCCGGCGGCCCGCGCTCCGGCGACGAGGGCGTCCTCCCGTGACACGAACTCCCGTACCCGGACCAGCTCGACGACCACCTGGGCCTCCCGTGCCAGCTGTCCGGCCTGCAGTGCGGTGAGCGTCGACTCGACACCGAAGCCGGGTTCCACCAGCGCGCTGTACTCACTCACCGCCCGGTCCCAGGAGATGTCCCGGGACAGCACCCGCTCCCGCAGCCCCTCCAGCCTGCCGACGGTGGTGACCATGGCGTCCAGTGCCTGCCGCTGCCGCCCGGAGAGCCGGCCGCGGTCCCCGGACCGGATCGCGTCGCGCATGGCGTCCACGGCCCGGTCCGTTCGGCGCTGCTGCTCCAACAGGTCGGCTGCGGGCGGCGTACGGCGGTCCGTGCCCAAGTAGGCGGCCGAGAGCCGCCGTTCGATCTGGATCTGCCCGATCGCCGTGTCGACGGGGGTGCCGAAGTCCTCGTAGACCCCCTGCACCCGGACGAGCGCGCGCAGCTCCCCGGTGACGGACACCATGGCGAAGCTCCACAGCGCCAGCAGGGCCAGCACGGGAGCGAGCGCGAGCGCGACGATCCGGGCGCGGACCGTGGTGGGACGGCCGATGAGCCGGCGCATACTCTCTCCCCCGGAGTTACTCGCCAGTGCTACCCGTCAGTAATGACGCCGCACAACCTACGGGACACTCCGCCGGGACCGCAATGGCCACTTGAGCGCCAGCAGCATCGCCGTCACCAGATACGGCACCGCGAACAGCGCGAACGCGGTGCTGTGCGCGGCTCTGGTCTCGATCGCCGCGTAGACGCCGCACGCCACGACCGTGGCGAGGTCGCTGCCCAGGCCCGCGACCGAGGTCAGGGTGGCCCTGCGCGTGTCGTCGATGCGCTGCTGGAGGCGGACGTCGGCCAGCACGGTCGCCAGCTGGAAGCCACCGAACGCGAGGGCCAGCAGCCCCAGGGCGGCGGGGGTCCGGGCCGCGGCACCCAGGGCCATGGCGAGGGCGGATGCGGCAAGAACCGCCGCCAGGCCTGCCGTACCCAGGCGCTCCCAAGGCCCGGCCAGCAGGCTCCCGGCGGTCGCTCCCGCCCAGATCAGCAGCAGCAGATACGGAACCGTCGCCTCCGCCACGCCGGTGTCCCGCACGAGCAGCGGCGTGTACTCGTCGAGCGCCTCCCACACGGCCCCGACCGCCGGGACGAGCAGAAGCGCTCCGCGCAGCGGCCGGTCGCGGCGGACCGCGGCGAGCCCCTCCCGCAGGGTCGTGGACCAGCCGTCGGCGTCGGTCTCCGGCACCACCCGGTCCTCCGGGAACCGGGTCGCCGTCGCGGCGCTCGCCAGGCAGGCCAGCACGCTCGCCGCCCCGACGGCGGGGTAGCCGCCCCAGGCGAACACGGGGCCGGCGAGCGCCATGGCCGCCATGATCGCGACATGCCCGGCGGCCCGTGCCCGGCCCATGATCCCGGCGTACCGCTCGGCCTCACCGAGCCGTTCCAGTTCGTCGTACACGAGCGCCTCCAGCGCACCGGAGCCGAGTGCTCCGCGCGCGCCCCACAGGACGAAGCCCAGGGCGAAGGCCCAGTACGACGGGGTGAGCACCCACAGGGTGAAGCCGACGGCGGTGAGCAGCGGGCCGAGCCAGAGCAGCAGCCGCCGGGAGACGGCGTCGGCCCAGGCGCCGGAGGGCAGCTCCAGCAGCACGCCGGTGAGGGACCAGAGGGCGAAGAGGGAGGAGATCTGCCAGACGGACAGACCGGTGTCGCTGAACAGCAGCGCGTACACCGGGTAGAGCAGGACGAAGTCGTCGAGGAACGCGTAGCCGTACAGCGTGGCCGTGAGCCGGCGGACGCCGGCGGTGACGGGCACGCGCGCAGGTGAGAGTGTCATGGGGCCTTCCCGCAGGGACGGTTCGGATGCCGGGGGTACGGCGTCCGAGGCGGCCCTCGGGAGGCACGGCTGGTGGATCAATGTCGCCAGGTCATGGCACCGATGGTAGGCGCGTGCGGCGATCCCGTCCGGTGATTATGCGGGTGATCCCGACGAGAAGCGGCGCAGCAGCGGAGACAGCACCAGCACGGACTTGGTGCGCTCGACGAAGGGCTCCCCCGCGATGCGCTCCAGGACCCGTTCGAAGTGCCGCATGTCGGAGGCGAAGACCTGCACGATCGCGTCCGCGTCGCCGGTGACCGTGGAGGCGGCCACGACCTCCTGGTAGCGCTCCAGGCCTCGCCGGATGACTTCGGGCGAGGTGTTGTGCCGGCAGTAGATCTCGACGAACCCCTCGGTCTCCCAGCCGAGGGCGCCCGGATCCACCCGTACGGTGAAGCCGGTGATGGCCCCGGTGGCGCGCAGCCGGTCCACGCGCCGCTTCACGGCGGGCGCGGACAGGCCGACGAGCTGCCCGATGTCCGCGTAGGAGCGGCGGGCGTCCTCGGCGAGGGCGTGCACGATGCGTTCGTCGAGATCGTTCAGCACTGCTGGCGGTTCACTTCTCTGGAGTTGCGAGTACTTCTGGAGTCGCGAGCTCTTCTCGCGTGGCAAGACGGGAGCGGCGGTGGCCGTACCCGAAGTAGAACACGAGCCCGACCGCCATCCAGACCCCGAAGACCACCCAGGTGACGGCGGACAGGCTGCCCATCATCCAGATGCAGAACGCGAAGCCCAGGGCGGGCAGCACCGGGGAGAGCGGCACGCGGAAGGTGCGGGGCATGGCCGGGCGGGTCCGGCGCAGCACGACCACTGCGACGTTGACCAGGGCGAAGGCGAAGAGGGTGCCGATGCTGGTGGCGTCCGCGAGCCGGCTGAGCGGGATGGCTGCGGCGAGGACCCCGCAGAACAGGGAGACGATGACCGTGTTGGCGCGGGGCGCGCCGGTCTTCGGGTGGACCTTGCCGAACACCTTGGGTACCAGCCCGTCCCGGGACATCGCGAAGAGGATGCGGGTCTGGCCGTAGAGCACGGTCAGCACGACGCTGGCGATGGCGATGACGGCGCAGGCGGCGAGCAGGGTGCCCCAGAAGGACTGACCGGTGACGTCGCGCATGATCTGGGCGAGCGCGGCCTCCGAGTCGTTGAACCGGCGCCAGGGCTTCGCGCCGACGGCGACGGCGGCGACGAGGACGTACAGCGCGGTGACGATGACGAGCGAGAGCATGATGGCCCGCGGCAGGTCCCGCTGGGCGTTCTTGGCCTCTTCACCCGCGGTGGAGGCGGCGTCGAAGCCGATGTAGGAGAAGAAGAGCGTGGCACCGGCCGCGCTCACGCCCGCCATGCCGAGCGGCATGAAGTGCGCGTAGTTCCCGGACTTGAAGCCCTGGATTCCGATGGCGCAGAACAGCACCAGCGCGGCGATCTTCACACAGACCATGACGGTGTTGGCACGCGCGGACTCGCGGGCACCGCCCAGCAGGAACGCCATGGCCAGCAGGACCACGATCAGCGCGGGCAGGTTGAAGACGCCGCCGTCGCCGGGCGGCGCGGAGAGGGCGTCCGGGATGGTGACGCCTATGGTCCCGTCGAGCAGTTCGTTGAGGTACTCGCCCCAGCCGACGGCCACGGCGGCGACCGAGACGCCGTACTCCAGGACCAGGCACCACCCGCAGATCCAGGCGATCAGTTCGCCCATGGTTGCGTATGCGTACGAGTACGAGGACCCGGCGACCGGGATGGTGCCCGCCAGCTCGGCATACGAGAGGGCCGACAAGAGCGCCGTCAGACCGGCGATCACGAAGGACAGGGTGACGGCGGGACCGGCCTTCGGCACGGCCTCTCCGAGGACCACGAAGATGCCGGTGCCGAGGGTGGCGCCGATGCTGATCATGGTCAGCTGCCACAGCCCGAGGGAGCGCCGCAGGACCCCTCCCTCACCCTGGCCGCCCTCCGCGACCAGGCGTTCCACCGGCTTGCGACGCATGAGGCGCGCGCCGAGGCCCGGAGGCGGCGGGGCGTTCGTGGTGCGGTCCTGCGGGGGTGCGCCTTGGTCGAGCACGCGCTGACTCCTTCGTCACTGCGGTCAGCGCGGCGGGGACCGGCGGCACCCCCGCGCGAGCAGGAACCCACCGAGCGGGGTCCCTGCCACGCCACGTACAGGGCATGACCCTACGGGCCGGGCCTTCGCAGGCGAAATGCAGCAACCTTGCGCATACGTGCAAGATCGTTGCGTGCATCGCATCCCGGCGGGCGTTCGTTGCACGGGGGCTGCCGGACGTTGCGTACGGCAGCTCCTTCACCAGGAAGGTGCGGGCGTCGACGCACTCGCGCCCGGCGCCGCCCGCGCCCGGATCAGCCGGGGGCCGATCCAGCGCATCGCCGTGTGCCCTACGGGCCGGCCGTCCAGCCGGGCGAGCGGAGACGTGCAGTCCCCCGCCTGCTGCCGGGCGAAGCGCCGGGCGTGGAACGAGGTGCCTCCGGGCGAGGGATGTACTGGTCGAGCAGCGCCACATCGGCGGCCCGTCAGACGGTGATCTCCGGACCCGCGAACGGCCCCCGAACATCCCGAGGGACCAACGGGGGCCGTACAGAGGGGAGTTGCCTCAGATCCAGCTGGCGTGCAGCGGCTGGCCCTCCGCGTAGCCGGCCGCGCTCTGGATGCCGACCACGGCCCTCTCGGCGAACTCCGCCAGGGAGTTCGCCCCGGCGTAGGTGCAGGAGGAGCGGACGCCCGCGATGATCGAGTCGATCAGATCCTCGACGCCGGGGCGGGCCGGGTCGAGGAACATGCGGGAGGTGGAGATGCCCTCCTCGAACAGGGCCTTGCGGGCGCGGTCGTACGCCGACTCGTCCGACGTGCGGTTGCGGACCGCACGCGCGGAGGCCATCCCGAACGACTCCTTGTAGAGGCGGCCGTTCGCGTCCTGCTGCAGGTCGCCCGGGGACTCGTAGGTGCCCGCGAACCACGACCCGACCATCACGTTCGACGCGCCGGCCGCCAGCGCCATGGCGACGTCGCGCGGGTGACGGACACCGCCGTCGGCCCACACGTGCTTGCCGTACTTCTTCGCCTCGGCCGCGCACTCCAGGACCGCGGAGAACTGGGGCCGGCCGACGCCGGTCATCATGCGGGTCGTGCACATGGCACCGGGACCGACTCCGACCTTGATGATGTCCGCGCCCGCCTCGATCAGGTCGCGCACGCCCTCGGCGGCGACGATGTTGCCGGCGACGATCGGGACCTGCGGGTCGAGGGCGCGCACCACCTTGATCGCGCTGATCATCGACTCCTGGTGGCCGTGCGCCGTGTCGATGACGAGCGTGTCCACGCCCGCGTCGAGCAGCTGCTTGGCCTTGCCCGCGACATCGCCGTTGATGCCGACGGCGGCGGCGATGCGCAGCTTGCCCTGCGCGTCCACGGCGGGCGTGTACAGCGTGGCGCGCAGGGCGCCCTTGCGGGTGAGGATGCCGGCGAGCTTGCCGTCCGTGTCGACGGCGGGCGCGTAGCGGCGGTTGGCGTGGTCGAGCCGGTTGAACGCCTCACGCGGGTCGATGTCGGCGTCCAGGAGCAGCAGATCCCGGGACATGACGACCTCGAGCTGCGTGAAGCGGTCCACGCCGGTCAGGTCCTGGTCGGTGACGACGCCGACCGGCCGGCCGTCCTCGTCGACGACCACGCCGGCGTTGTGTGCGCGCTTGGGCAGCAGGGCCAGTGCGTCGGCGACGGTCTGGTGCGGGGCCAGCACGATCGGGGTGTCCAGGACGTGATGGCGGCTCTTCACCCAGGAGACGACCTCGGTGACGACCTCGATCGGAATGTCCTGGGGGATGACGACGAGGCCACCGCGCCGGGCCATCGTCTCGGCCATGCGGCGGCCGGCGATGGCGGTCATGTTGGCGACGACCAGCGGGATCGTGGTGCCCGTACCGTCCGGGGAGCCGAGGTCCACACCCTGCCGCGAGCCGACCGCACTGCGGCTCGGGACCATGAAGACGTCGTCGTACGTCAGGTCGTAGGAAACCGGAGATGACTCTACGTGGCGACCGGTGCCGGCCTCGAGAAAACGCATGGACCCATTTTTTCACGCGACATGACGCAGGTCACTCCCACGAAGACACAACAAAACACCCCCGCGATCATGTATTCCTCCAAGGAGGTACGGGGGCTGCCGTGCCGGGCAGGAACCTGCCTTACGACAGAACATTACCCATGCAGCTACGTGCACAACAACTTGCTGCACGCGCGACGGCTGGCGGCCCGGCTCCGGGCTGCGGCACGGTAATTCATGTGGCCGCCGGACGGATATACCGCGGCGCGGCCGCAACATGCCATTCCCATCCGCCTTTTCGTTGCCGACGCACGGATTTCGCGCTGAGTAGAACGAATTGAGGAACGATGCAGAGTCTCCACATACCGACCGAAGCAGAAGCCGATTCCGTGGCCGAAGCCCTCTCGTCGGCGGACATCGGTGGGCAGTGCCGCACGCATTCGGCGAGCACCCCCGAGGAACTGCTGAGCGCTCTGCCGCTGACGGGGGACGCGGTCCGTTCGGTGAGCGCCGGTCGCCGCACGGCCCGCCGTGTGCTGAGCGGGGACGACGACCGTCTGCTCGCCGTGGTCGGACCGTGCTCGATCCACGACGTGAACGCCGGACTGGCGTATGCGAAGTCGCTGCGCGAACTGGCCGGCGAACTCGCCGAGGACCTGGCGGTGGTCATGCGGGTGTACGTCGAGAAGCCCCGCACGACGGTCGGCTGGACGGGACTGCTCGCCGACCCGGCGCTGGACGGCAGCCTGGATCTCGAACGAGGGCTTCGTACCGTCCGCACGCTCATGCTGGAGATCGCCGAGGTGGGCCTGCCCATCGCGACGGAGTGGCTGAGCCCGGCGGCTCCGGCCTACCTGGCCGACCTGATCTCCTGGGGGGCCATCGGCGCGCGGACCGTGGAGAGCCAGGTGCACCGGCAGCTGGCGTCCGGTCTTCCCATGCCGGTGGGCATGAAGAACGGCAGCACCGGCTCGGTGGGGGTCGCCGTCGACGCCATCCGGTCGGCGGCAGCCCCGCACGCCTATCTCGGCCACGACCGGGAGGGCGGCCCGGTGACCCTGCGCACGAGCGGAAACCCCGACTGCCACGTGGTGCTGCGAGGCGCGGCGGGCCGGCCCAACTACCGGGCTGCGGATGTCCGCGAGGCGGCCCGACTGCTGTCCGCGGCGGCGCTGCCGACCGGCCTGGTCATCGACGCGAGCCACGGCAACAGCGGCAAGGACCACGAACGACAGGCCCTGGTCGCCCGCGAGATCGGGGCTCAGGTCGCGAGCGGCGACACGGACATCCGCGGCGTCATGCTGGAGGGCTTCCTGATCCCCGGGCGCCAGGAACTCGGGCCCGGTGAGCCGGTGTTCGGCCAGAGCATCACCGACTCGTGCATGGGATGGGACACCACCGTCGAGGTGCTCCACGATCTCGCGGCCGCGGCCCGCAGGCGCCGCGCCGTGACGGCCGTCGCGCCCTGACGCGCCGTCTCCGCACGCCGCGCACCTCACCCGCACGCCCCTCGCCGCAAGGAACAGGAGAGCGAGCATGCTGGACATACCCGCGCTGGGTCCGGCCGGACCCTACCGGACGCGGAACCGCATCACCGTGCCCGGCGCTTCGGGCACCCCGGCACTCCAGCTGTCGGCCGTGCCGGGCCTGGCCGTCTCCCACTGGATCGACCAGCTGCGCGCCGCCGCGCCGCTGCCCGCCGTGGAGATGGCGGACATCCTCGGCAAGGCCGCCGACGTCTTCGAGAACCACGAGGTCCTGGGAGAGGGACTTCAGGCCCACGAGCGGCGGGTCTCGGAACTGACGGGCACACCCCTGCCCGTCGTACGCGAGTGCGACCGGCTCATCACGACGACCCTGCGCGATCCGGTACGGATGCCCAGCGCGGCCCGGCCCACGGGCTGCGCGCCCCTCGGCACCGCCGTGCCGGACGCGCCGTGGGCCGGCGCCGTGTGGCGCCGCGCCGGAGACGTCCTCGCCGTGCAGGCGGCCGGCAACAGCCCGGGAGTGCACGCCATGTGGCCGGAGGCGCTGGTCCTCGGCTACCGCGTCGTCGTCCGCCCCTCCAACCGCGACCCGCTGACCCCGCTGCGACTGGTCAGCGCCCTGCGGGAGGCCGGGGTCCCGGCGACCCAGCTGGTCATGGCGCCCTGCGACCACGCCACGGCCCACCTGATCGTCGAGCGCTCGGACCGCGCCGTGGTGTACGGCGGCCAGGACGTCGTCGACAGGTACCGCGACCGCGCGGACGTCCGGCTCCAGGGGCCGGGCCGCTCGAAACTGGTGGTGACCGCCGACGCGGACCGGCGCACCGGACTCGAACTCGCCCGCACGGGCGCGCTGTACCACGCGGGAACCGCGTGCACCGCGACCACGGGTGTGCTCGTCGAACACGATCCGGCGGGGTTCGCCGCCGCACTGGCCGCCGCGCTCGGCACCGTGGCGCCGGCCCCTCCGCCGGACGACCAGGCCCTCCTGCCGTGCATGCCCGAGGACACCGCCGCCCGGCTGGTGGCGGCGGTCCTGGACCGGGCGTCGGAGGCGACCGTGCATCTGGCGCCGCGTGTCGAACGACTCGACGGCGAGGGCTCACCGGTGGCGGTGACGCCCGCGGTGGTGGAGCTGGGCTCCGCGAGGGACCCGCTGCTGTCGCACGAGATGCCCTTCCCCTGCGTGTGGGTCGCGCCGTTCGAGCGCGCCGCCGTGGACGTGCTCGACGGCTCCCTGGTGCTGGCGCTGCACACCGAGGACCCAGGGCTGGTCGCCGAGGCCTCGGAGCTCGCCTCGGTCTCCAACATCCACCGGGGCAGGCCGACCTCGTGGACCCATCCGGACGTACCGCACGACGGGTTTCTCGGCGAGTTCCTGATGCGCGCCAGGGGACTGGCCCTGGACGGACGGACCGCCGCACCCCGGCAGAACAGGAGTGAAACATGAAGATCAATTCCCGTAGCGACCTCGACTTCATGGAGCGGATACAGCAGGAGGTGGCCGCTCACCGCCGGGCGTCCCCCTCGGACGACGCCTTCTACGCGTCGAAGCTGGCCGGTGTCTGGCACCGCGCGGAGCAGACGCCCGCCTACGCCTCGCTCGGCGCGTTCTCGATGCCGGCCTTCCTCGACCGGGGCGCGACCTCGAAGGACGACCTCAAGAGCCGGCCGCTCGACTATCTGCGGGTACCGGTCGACGAGGGGTTGAAGTACTACCAGACCACGGGGACGACGGGGGCTCCCACGCCCACGCCCCGCACGGCGCAGGACATGATCGCCAACACCGTGTCCGTCGCCGAGACCTGGCGCGCGCTGCTGGCGGACGGCGATCACCGCGCACTGATCCTGCTGCCCTCGGACATCGTGCCCGTGGCCGATCTGATGGTCGGCGTCTGCGAGTTCCTGGGGATTCCCCACGTCAAGGCGTATCCGTACACCACCGGCATCTCCGACTGGGACCGCATCCTCGGGCTGTGGGAGGTGTTCCGGCCGACCGTGCTGTTCGTGGCGCCCGGTGTGCTGCTGGAGTTCTCCCAGGTCGTCAAGCGGCGCGGCCTGCTGGACCGGTTGAGCGAGTCCGTCGAACTCCTCATGCTGCTCGGGGAGGTGAGCACTCCCGAGCTGCGCACCATGGCCGGACGCTGGTGGAACGCGCGGGCCTACGACGCCAGTTACGGCAGTACGGAGAGCGGCACACTGGCCGCGTGCTGTGCGCGGGACCGGCTGCATCTGCTGCGCGGGGCCAACTACTTCGAGATCGCGGACGAGGACGGCATCGCACCGGCCCAGGCCGGACGCGAGGGCCGGCTCGTCGTGACCCCCCTCAACAACGACGCCCGTCCCCTGATCCGCCTCGACATGGGCGACGAGGTCTCCCTGAGCGACGGCTGCCCCTGCGGTGAGGACACCCTCGTGGTGACGGTCCACGGACGGGGCGGCGACGGAACCGAGATCAAGGGCAGCCGGGTTCGCACCCGCGACCTCGAAGGCCTCGTCTACGCCGGCGGCGAGGTCATGGGCTACCTGATCGAGGTCGACGAGGGCGGCACCTGGGCCCGGCTGCTGCTGGAGCGCGACCCGGGCACGGACCGGGACGCCGAGGCCGCCAGGAACGACCTCATCCAGCGGCGCACGGACGAGCACCTCGGCTTCCGGTGGGACGAGGTCCGCTTCGTCAACCGGCTGCCGGTGACGACGAAGAGCGGCGGTTCCCAGAAGAGCTGGAAGCGCTCCAACTTCCGCGTGGTCGGCGAGGTGGTGCCGACATGACGTACGACGTGCTGCACGGCTCCTCCGGGGTCGTCTCCGGGGAGTCCGACCTGTGGTGCACCTACGCGGCCGTGCGGACCCTGCGCTGGCTCGACCGCGCCGGCGACCTGCCGGACCCACAGGCCGCCGCCGGTTTCCTCGCCTCGCGGCAGAACTCCGACGGCGGGTTCGCGTGGTCGCCCGGCATGAGCTCCGACGCCTGGGCCACCTACTACTGCACCCAGGCCATGGCGGATCTGCGCACCGGCGACCGGGCCGGGGCCGGCGCCAAGAGCTCCGCCTGGGTGTGGAGCGCCGCCCACCCGGACGGGGGGTTCGCGATGACCCCCGGTCAGGCATCGGACGTGTGGGCCACCTACTACGCCGTACGCACCCTCGTGGAGATCTACGGCGAGCAGCCGCCGAAGGCGCTGTTCGACTGGCTGGCGGCCCTGCAGGCCGAGGACGGCGGACTGGCCTGGAGCCCGGCCCATGCGAAGGACGGCGCCTGCGACGTGCGGGCCTGCTACTACGCGGTGACCGCCTGGCACACGGCCACCGGCGGCCGGGGCCCGCTGCCGTGGGACCGCGAGCGGCTGACGGGCTGGCTGAGGGACCGGCAGAGCACGGCGGGCGGGTTCACCTTCGGGGCGGGCGACGAGACGGACTGCCTGTGGGCCACGTTCCGGGCCAGCAGCGCCCTGAGCCGGCTCGACGAGACCCCGCGGGACCCGGCGGGCTGTGTGGCCTGGATCCTCGACCGGCTGGAGCCTGGCGGATCGTTCACCCGTTGGCCGGGCTACCCCGTGCCGGACGTGTGGGCCGCGTTCTGCGGGGTGGGAGCACTGCGCGAACTGGGGGCCCCGATCGACGGCGTCGCCGACGGTGTGGTCGAGACGGTGCTGTCCTTCCGCACGGAGCAGGGCGGCTTCACCTATCGCACTCCCGCGCTCGCCTCGGACGTGCTCACCACCTCCGCCCACCTGATGGCCCGCCGCTTCTCGGACACCGGCGAGCACGACGCCCTGCGGTGGACGGAGAGCTGCGTGCTGCCGAACGAGAACGGAATCATGTACATGCCCGGCCGGGGCAGTGAGGTGCGGTGCACCCTCTGGGCCCTGTCGGCGGGGGCGTTCGAGGACGACGCCCCGGCCCGCGACCGCATCGCGGACTGGCTCACCGGTGCCATCCAGAACCCCGACGGCGGATTCGGGTACTGGGAGGGCCGCGCGTCGGACATGGTGTCGACGTGCGCGGCCGCCGAGATCCTGCACCGGACGGGCGGGACCTCCGGCGCCGCCGGCCTGCGGGACGTGGCCGGGTTCGTGGGGGACTGTGCGACCGCACCCGGCGAGTACGCCAACGTGCCCGGCGGCCGGGCCGCGCTGCGCAGCACCCTGCAGGCGCTCAGGGCGCTGAACCGGGCGGCCGGGGCCGACAGCGCCCTCGTCGCCGAGGCGCTCGCCCGGCACCGGGTCCGCGGCGGCGGATTCGCGAACGAGGGCAACCGGGTCCCCGATCTGCTGAGCACCTACGAAGCAGTGCTGGCTGCGGACACGTTCGGCCTCCAGTGGGACGCGGGCCATCTGACGAAGTTCCTGGACAGCGTGCGCGCACCGGACGCCGGATTCGCCTGGACCCCGCTGATGGCGACGAGCGGCGGCCCGCTCGCGGACTGCCTGGGGCGGCGTCTGGAGCTGCGGCTGTCGCCCGAGCGGCAGGCACTGCCCCCGCTGACCCTCTCGTGAAAGGCGCATCGTGCCGACCGTCGAAGTGAACAGCACCCCGCTGACCCCCTCCGCCCGGCTGAAGGCCGCGCTGCGCCTCACCCGGTGGATGGCGGCACACGGTTCGAACGCCGCTCACGTCGTCGTCTCCTTCCGCACGGACGAGCCCATGACGTACTTCGCCGGCGGGATGCCACAGACGACCTACCAGGACGACGCGAGCCAGGGCAGGCACGCCCGTTGGGCGGCCGTCGTGTGCCACGTCCATCCCGACCGCGACCACGCGTACCGGGCCGAGCTGGCCGAGGAGATCCGGGAGGCGCTCGGTCTCGACGCCGACACCGCCCACCTGATGGTCCGGTTCGAACCCACCCGGCCCGACCGGGTCTTCCACCTGGACTCGGGGGCGATGACGAGCGGCGGCCGGCAAACGGCCGACCGCGGACAAGAGAAAGGTCTCCGACATGCACACCACTGACCAGACCACGGCACAGACCCCGGCACAGACCGCAGCACAGACCCCGGCGCAGACCACGGACCGGACCGCCGGCGGCACCCCCGAACTCGCCGCCGACCGCGCCGAGATCGGCGCGCGCGTCCGGGCGGTCCTCGACAGGCGCTTCGGCGATGCCGCCAAGTCACTGGCCACGGACGCGGACCTCACCGACGCGCTGCCGGGGTTCGACAGTCTCGCGGCCCTCGAGTACGTCAACGCCGTCGAGCACGAGTTCGGCATCGAGGTCGACTTCGTCGGCGACGACGTTCGCCACTGGTTCAGCACCCTGGGCCGGACCGTCGAGTACGTGCGCGAGAGCATCGAGGACCAGGCGGCATGACGGACGCGACGGCTCGTACGGCGGGCTCCCGCACCGGGGGCCACGGGGAGATCCACTTCGACACCTCCGGCAGTACCGGAGCGGCACAGCGCTGGTTCCGGCTTCCGCGCCAGATGGAGCGTGAGGTGGAACTGGTCGGCACCGGTCTCGTCGGCACGGTCGACCGCGTGGTCAACTACGCCCCGCCGCGGCACCTGTTCGGCGCCCTGTTCGGGCAGTGGCTGCCGCACATGGCGGAGGTCCCCGTCCACCAGGCGTGGACCGACCCGTTCGCGCCCCTGCCGGTCCGGCCCGGCGAGAGGGTCCTGGCCGTCTGCATCCCGATGGCCTGGGACCTGCTGCGCCGCGGCCTGCCGGTGCTGGAACGCGCGCGCTCGGTCGTCGCCCTGCACAGCTCGGCTGCCCCGCCACCCGCCGCCCGGGGGCTGGTCCGCCGAGCCGCCCCACTGCTGCGGGCGCACGAGATCCTGGGGTCGACCGAGACCGGGGGCGTCGCCCACCGGCCGATCCTCCCCGGGGCTGGCGACGCCGGCCAGTGGCAGGCCTTCAGCGACGTGTCCTTCGTCCGCGACACGGATCCGCCGCCCGCGGGGGCGGAGGAACTGGTGGTCCGCAGCCCACGCCTGGCCCGACCGGAGAGCGGAACACGGCCGCCCGACCGGTGGGCCACGGGCGACCTGGTGGAATTCACCGGCCCCAGTGCCTTCCGGCTCATCGGACGCAGCAGTTCCCTCATCAAGGTGAACGGGGTCAAGGTTCATCTCGCCGGGGTCGACGAGCGGCTGAGCGCCCTCCTGCCCAGGATGGAATGCGCCGCGCTGCCGCTGCCCGAGGACTCGATCGCCGGAGAGGGATACGTGGTCTTCTTCTCCCCTCGAAGCCACGCCGTGGACGTGGCGGACATCAGGGCGGCCCTCCGGGATTTCCCGGGGCCGTCCCGGATCGTGGAAGTGGCTGACATTCCACGGACGCCGACCGGAAAACCGGACCGTGATGCGCTGCTGGCGCATCTCTAGCCGTCCGCCGCATCTCCAGCCGTCCGCCGCATCCCGTTCCGGAAATCGGATCGGTCTGCCGGAGATCCGGCACCTCCCAAAAAACCCGCTCCCTTTCGACACGACGAATCATTGGAGGGTTCGACTCTGTCCAGGTTGATCGTGGTGACCGGCGCGAGCGCCGGCATCGGCAAGGCCACGGCGAAGCGGTTCGCCGAGAACGACGACAAGGTGATCCTGATCGCGCGTCAGGAGAAGCGGCTCGCACAGGCGGCGCGTGAGATCGAGTCGAGCGTGCCGGGAGCGGACGTGGAACCGCTCGTCCTCGACATGTCCGACGCGGAGTCGGCCGGGATCCTGCGCGACCGTGCCGGTGCGGCGGAACTGCCCCTCGGCGGACTGCTGTGCTGCGCGGGCGCGGTCCCGGCGCCCGGGGACAACGACGACGGCGATGTCGGGCCGGCCCTGACGGAATGGCAGGAGGCGTACCGGTCGAACGTCATGACCTCCGTCGTCGCCGTGGAGGGCCTGCTCCCCCTGATGACCGACGGCGGCAGCATCGTGCTGTACAGCTCGATCGCCGCCTACCGGGGATCCGGTGGGACGGGCGGGTACGGCGCCGCGAAGGCGGCCCTCCACAGTTACGTCCACACCCTCGCGACGCGCCTGGGGCCGCGCGGCATCAGCGCCAACGCGATCGCGCCCGGATACGTAGCCGACACCGACCTCTTCGGCGGCAGCCTCCCGGCCGCGCGGGAGACCATGCTCGTCCGGCAGACCGCGCTGGGACGCGCGGGAGCCCCGGCGGACGTGGCGGAACTCGGTTTCTACCTGTGCTCGAAGGCCGGTGGCTACCTCACCTCACAGATTCTCCAGCTCAACGGCGGCTCTTCGCACGGCGTTTGACGTGCCCGGCCGGCGTCCACGCCCCCTTCTTCGACCTTCCCCCCGTCGCCCCCGACCCGAGAAAGCACGGTGACCTGCCATGAACTCCCGCGAACAGGCCGACGCACACGTCCGCGCCATGATGCGCTGGCACTTCGACCCGGCCACGGGTTCCCGTTACTGGCTGGAGCGCCGCGACCGGCTGGGGTTCGACCCGGTCGAGGACGTGCGCTGCGTCGACGATCTGCTGAGGTTCCCCAACCTGGTGGACGAACTCCGGGACGTTCCGGTCGAGGACCTGATCCCCCGCGGCCTGGATCCGACGGAGGAGGTGACCGCCGTGTACGAGAGCGGTGGCACCACCGGTGCCCCCAAGCGCTTCGTCATGTTCGAGAGCTGGTTCGACCGGTACATGGCCTGGGAGGACTCCCACCACCCCGACGACGGCACGGGACACACGCTGGCCGTGGCGCCCAGCGGCCCCCACATGCTCGGCGAGTACTCCAGGAGGATCGCCCGGGCCAGGGGCGGGATCCGGTTCTCCATCGACCTGGATCCCCGCTGGGTGAAGCGTCTCATGGCCGCCGGGGACACCGCCGCCGCCGGCGCCTACGTCGACCACCTCGTCGACCAGGCCGAGCTGATCCTGCGCTCGCAGGACATCGCGTTCCTGATCACCACGCCACCGCTCCTGGCCCGCCTGGCCGAACGGGCCGAGGTCCGCGCGCTGATCCAGGAGAAGGTCCGCCTGGTGATCTGGACCGGAGCGCACATGGACGCCGACACCCTGGACTACCTGTCCACGGAGTTCTTCCCCAAGGCGCGCTTCAGGGGGTCGTACGGCAGCACCTCCGTCCTCAGCGGCACCGTGCAGCGCCCCGACCCGGAGGGCACCGGCGACGTGGTCTTCGACTCGTACGCCCCGTTCGTCCTGTACCGGGTTGTCGATCCCTCCTCGGGCCGGCCGGTCGAGTTCGGCTCGGAGGGGGCCGTGGTCATGAACCACCTGACCGAGTACGGCCTCGTGCCCAACAGCCTCGAACGCGACCTGGCCGTACGGGTCCCCAGCCCCACGGGAGTCGGGGACTCCCTGCGCAACGTCCGGCCGCTCGCCGAAGCGGACGGCCGCAAGCTCGTCGAGGGCGTCTACTAGGGACGCTCCGCTCGCAGGAGGGAGGAGCAGTAGTCATGCCTCACATGACCACCGTCCGGCACCTGGAACTCGACGGGACCGGCCTCTCGCCGTCGTCGGTCGGCGCGGCCGCCCGCCGTGACGACGGCGACACCCGGGTCACGCTCGCTGCCGCGGCCGTCGGGCCGATGGAGGCTTCCGTCAGGCTCAAAGACACGCTGCTGGACGGGGAGATCCCCGTCTACGGCGTGACCACGGGCTTCGGCGACAGCTGTGTCCGGCAGATCTCGCCGGACAAGGCGCACGAGCTCCAGCGCAATCTCGTGCTCTACCACCTCAACGGCACGGGACCGGCGGCCGTGCCGGAGGTCGCCCGGGCGACCATGATCATCAGGGCCAACGCGCTGGCCAAGGGCGTCTCGGCGATCCGGCCGCAGACGGTCGCGACACTCCTGGAGTGTCTGCGCCGCGACGTTCTGCCGCTGATTCCCGAACGCGGTTCGGTCGGCGCCAGCGGCGACCTGGTGCCGCTGTGCTACCTGGCCGCGGCCCTGATCGGCGAAGGGCGGGTCCTGCACCGCGGCACCGTGCGTCCGGCGCCCGACGCCCTGCGCGACGAGGGCATCGAGCCGCTGCGGCTCGCGCCCAAGGAGGGCATCGCCCTGATCAACGGCACCTCCTTCACCGCCGCGTACGCGGTCCTCGCCGCCGCGGAAGCCCGGGAGCTGACGTTCGTCGCCGAACTCGCGACCGCCATGGCCCTGGAGGCCCTGCACGGCAACGCGTCGGCGCTGCATCCTTTCGTCCACGCGGCCAAACCGCACGCCGGCCAAGTCGAGTCCGCCAGGGTCGTCCGTACCCTGCTGGCGGGGTCACGGCTCGCGACGTCCTTCGAGGACATCCTGGTGCGCCGCGAGCGGCTCGCCGGGCGCGGTTGCCTCCGGCTGAACGAGCGGATCCAGGACAAGTACTCGGTGCGCTGTGCACCGCAGATCATCGGCATCGTCCGGGACACGCTCGACTGGACGGAGAAGTGGCTCGGCACCGAGATCAACTCCGCCACCGACAATCCCCTGTTCGACGTCGAGGAATCCGGACTCCACCTCGGAGGGAACTTCTACGCGGGGCACGTCGGGCAGGCGATGGACAGTCTCAAGACGGCGGTGGCGGGGCTGGCCAATCTGCTCGACCGTCAGCTCGCGCTCGTCGTGGACGAGAAGTTCAACGAGGGGCTGCCGCCGAACCTGGTCCTCGCACGCCGCCCGGACGATCCTGAGGCGGGGCTGCACCACGGGTTCAAAGGGATGCAGATCGCGGCCTCGGCCGTCACCGCCGAGGCACTCGGACGGACAGGGCCGGCGTCGGTGTTCTCACGCTCAACGGAAGCGCACAACCAGGACATCGTCAGCATGGGCCCCATCGCCGCCCGTGACGCGCGCACCGTGGGCGGCCTGGTGCGCGAGGTGGCGGCCATCCATCTGCTCGCCCTCGCCCAGGCCATCGACCTGCGAGGAGTCGAACGGGCGGCCCCGGCCGTCCGTGCGGCGCACGAACTCATCAGGAGGCACAGCGCCTTCGTCAGCCGTGATCGCAGGCTGGACGAGGACATCGAGGCCGTGGCCGGCCTGATCGGGAGCGGTGCCCTGCGGCGCGCCGCCGGGTTCGGCGACGAGGTCCCCGCGGACCGAGCCCACCTCACCGAACCCGCCTGACGACATCGAAGCACCGCGTCGGCGCGGTGCCCGACCGAGGAGTGTCACACATGTCCGAGAAGCACCCCGAGAAGCACGCCACGAAGCACGCCACGAAGAAGCTCGCCCTGCTCGCGGCGGTCGGTGCCGGGGCACTGGCCCTGGGAACGTCCTCCGTGCTCGCCTCTCCCGCGCAGGCCTCGCCCGGGAAGGTCATCGACCTGGCCGTGCGGAACGACGGGGTCGTACACACCGATGTCGGTGACCGCGGGCTGAGCGTCGGGGACGAGTTCGTCTACGCCGACAAGCTGTTGCGGCACGGCCGGCAGATCGGTGAGGACGGCAGCTCCTGCCAGGTGACCCGGCTGCACGGCGAGAAGATCACCACCAACTGCGTCCTGTCGGTCCAGCTGCCGGACGGACAGATCACCGCGCAGTCGCTGTGGACCAAGGGCGCCGAGACCGTGCGGATGGCCGTCACCGGTGGCACCGGCGCCTACCGCGGCGCCACCGGCGAACTGACCTGCAACCGCATCCAGACCCCGCACGAGACCTACCGCATCGAGCTGGACCGTTGAGCGGACGGCGCCCGGGACCGATGCCGCTACCCGCCAGGACGCCACCTGCCGGTCTCCTCGGAGAACGAGGCCTGTTCGGGGCTGGGGCTCGCCATGTCCAGCAGCAGCATCGCGTCGTGATCGGGGGTGCCGGGCACCGCCTGGTAGGTGACGAGACGCTGACCGTCCGTGCGGAAGATCGACATCACCTCGAAGGCCAGTCGCATCGAGCCGACCTCGGGATGCTGGAAGTGCTTCTCGCCGCCACCCCGTGCCTGGACGTCGTACCGCTCCCACAGCCGCGCGAACTCCGGGCTCTTGACCACGAGTTCACCGACCAGCTCGGCAAGCTCCGGCATGTCGGGATCGGCACCCGCCATCGCCCTCAGGTGAGCGGCGCTGTGCGCCGCCATGTCCTCCCAGTCTCGGTAGAGCCTGCGGCCCATGGGGTGCAGGAACATGTAGCGCGTGAGGTTCCGGCGTTCCTTCGGCCAGTCCGTGAGACCGGGGAAGAGACGCAGCCCGGGCCGGTTGGCGGCCAGCAGGTCGTTGGCACGGCTGACGACGTACGCCGGTGAGGGACGCAGTGTCTCCAGCAGGGTACGGACCGACTCCCGCACGGCGCGCGCCGGGCCCGGAGAGGGCGCCGGTGCCCGGCCCGCGGCGAGCGCCACCAGTTCGTGCAGCCGGTTCAGCGCCTCGGGCGAGAGCCGCAGTGCCTCGCCGAGCGCGGAGACGACCGCGGGCGAGGGGTGGGTCTCGCGGCCGCGCTCCAGTCTCGTGTAGTAGTCGAAGCTGACCCCGGCCAGCGTCGCGAGCTCCTCGCGGCGCAGCCCCGGAGTCCGCCGGCTGCCGGTGCCGCCGGGCAGGCCCACGTCCTGAGGGCGGATCCGCTCGCGGCGGGCACGGAGGAAACGGCCGAGTTCCGTACCTTCACTCATCCCTCCAGTGTCGCAAGAGACCGCGCGAACAGGCTGGCCGTGTCAGGGCCAGGAACAGCGCTCCCCCGTACAGGCCGGTCTGCCTGGGATCGCCGAAACCGAGCACGCTGATGTCGATGCCTGCCTTCCTGGGCCGTTGTCCGTTTCGCACCCGTACCCGATACGCCCCCCTTACCCGATACGGCTCCCTGTTCGGTTTCCATGCCGCGGCGGAGACGACACAGCACAGTGAGGAGCAGTGACCGATGCGCGTGACGCAATCCGCAACAACCACCAATGACAAGGGAGATGCGGGTGCCCGCGGTGAGCCGGAGCCGGCGGGCTCGCCCACCGCGGCTCTGGTCGCGGCCGTCCTCGGCTTCTTCGTGATCACGCTCGACGTCTCCGGCGTCAATGTCGCGTTGCCCGCCGTGGGGAAGGACCTGGGCGGCTCGCTGTCCGGGCTCCAGTGGGTCGCCGACAGCTACACCCTGATGTTCGCCGCCCTGATGCTCTCCGCCGGCGCGCTCTCCGACTCGGTCGGCGCCCGGCGCGCGTACGGCTGGGGGCTCGCGGTCTTCACCCTCGCCTCGCTGGCCTGCGGGCTGGCGCCGGCGCTCGGGGCGCTCACGGCGGCACGCGTGGTGCAGGGAGCCGCGGCGGCGGTGATGGTGCCCTGCTCGCTCGCGCTGATCCGGCAGGCGTTCCCCGACCCGGACGCGCGGGCCCGTGGCATCGCCCTGTGGACGGTCGGCGGCGCGGTGGCCATCGCCGCGGGCCCCGTCCTGGGCGGACTGCTCACCACGGAGTGGAGCTGGCGTGCCGTGTTCTGGCTCAACGTGCCCGCCGGGCTCGCCGGTTTCCTGACGCTGCTGCGCGCGGCACCCTCCACCCGGCGTCCCGCCGACTTCGACCTGCCCGGGCAGCTGACGGCGGTCGCGACACTGGCCGCGCTGACCTTCGCCGTGATCGAGGGCGGCCACCACGGGTTCACCGGTACGGTGCTGACCGCGGCCGGGATCGCGGTGCTTGCCGGGGCCGTCTTCGTGACCGTGGAGGCGCGGCGGAGCGCGCCGATGCTGCCGCTGGAACTGTTCCGGCAACGCGGGGTCAGCGTTCCGGTCGTCGCCGGCTTCGCCTGCAACGCGGCCTTCTACGGCGGGGTGTTCGTGCTGAGCCTCTTCTTCCAGGAGCAGCGGGGCCAGTCGGCCTTCTCCGCCGGGCTGATGTTCGTGCCGATGGCGGTGGTCACCGCGCACTTCAACTACTTCTCGCCGCGCGCGGTTTCCCGCTACGGCCCGCGGAAGGTGATCGTCGCCGGGCTGCTGCTGACCGGTGTGCCGGGCTGCGGCGGACTGGCCGCCGTCGACACCGGTACGCCCCCGTGGGTGATCGCCGCCCTGATGATCCCGCTGGGCATCGGTGGGGCCCTCGCCATGCCTGCGCTGACCACGCTGATGCTCGACAGTGTCGCCGCCGAGCGGGCCGGCACCGCGGCGGCGCTGCTCAACACCAGCCGCCAGACGGGCGGAGCGCTCAGCATCGCTGTCTTCGGCGCGCTCCTCGCCGGGGACTTCGGGCCGGGGATGCGGGAAAGCCTGCTGCTGGCGGCCTGTCTGCTCCTGGCCAACGCGCTGGGGGTGGCGGCACTGCTGCCGCGCCGCTGAGAGCGAGCGCAGGCAGAGCGCGACACGCACCCCGCGGGGTGCCGGGCACCGGCCCGGCACCCCCGGTCGACGCGTAGGGCTGGGCCGAGTCTGCACCGGCCTCAGGTGCTTCGCCATCTCCCGGGACCGCCTTCGCCATGGTCCCGGCGGCAGACACACGTGACCGATACCGCGGACGGCGATGAGGGCGTCCGCCGACGGCGATGAGGGCGTCCGCCGACGGCGATGAGGGGCGTCCGCCGACGGCGCGATCGCGGCGGGCGTCACGAACGTGTCCGAGATCTCGCCCATGCCGACGGTGAATCCACCATGGAACGCGCCGGTTCCGGTCACGGGAAGTCATCGCGACGCAGCGCGGCGATATTGACGTCCACCGCCTCGGCATTCGGATGCGCAACAACCTGCACCACAACTTGCTGCATTCGACGGTGATGGCGAACCGCTCTCTCACAACGGCAGTGTGGTTTCTACGGAGTCGGTGCAGCCGCGCCCAGGTTGGCGTCGGGGACCACGCGGGCCTGGGGCAGGACGACGCGCTGCCGGTACATCGAAGGATCCTCCACGGGCGGAATGCCCTGGACCCGGGACATGCTCGATTTCCGCGCCCGGCACGGCATCGGCGCTAAATCGAGAAGCCACTCCCGGCGCTTCCTGAATTCCACCGGTCAACGCGCGGAAATACCCCGTACGGCAACACACCCCAACACAGCGACAACGGAGGCAGAATTCCATGTCAGTCCAGCGCGTTCCCGTGCTCGTCGTCGGCGGCGCCTACACCGGGCTCACCACCGCTCTGAGCCTTGCCGCACGCGGTGTGCGCCCGCTTCTGGTGGAGCGCCGGCCCCAGGCCTCCACCCTGCCGAAGGCCTGGGGCCTGAACACCCGCTCCCAGGAACTCCTCAACACGCTGCCCGGAGTGGCCCCGCGCATCCGCGCCGCCCTGGGCCAGACGCAGTGGCCGCGGATGAGCCACGGCACGTCGCTGGCCGACCCCGATCGACGATTCCTCGACCCCGAGGAAGGGCAGCCGGACCCGCAGGAGCTCTCCGCGGTACCACCGCTGGCCTGGATATCGCAGGCCCAGGTGGAGGAGATCCTCCGGGTCAGCGCCGAGGAAGCCGGCGCGGAGCTGCGCCCCGGCACCGAGCTGATCTCGCTCTCCCAGGACGACGAGAAGGTCACCGCGACGCTGCGTGAGGTGTCCACCGGCCACGAGTACGCGGTCGAGGCGGACTACCTGGTGGCGGCCGACGGGAACGCGAGCCGGGTCCGGGACATGGTCGGCATCGACATCGAAGGCGGCGGCAACATCGGCCACATGTACGTCATCACCTTCGAGGCGGATCTGACCCGGTACGTCGAGAAGGGGGCCGTAGAGGTCATCGGCATGCCCGGCAGCGGATCGAGCTTCATCCTGGACGGCTCCGACCGGCACACCCTGTGGGTCGACTACTTCCCCGACCGGGGTGAGACACCGGAGGACTTCACCGAGGCGCGCTGCCTGGAGCGGGTCCGCCGCGCGATCGGTGACCCCGAGATCGACGTCAGGTTCGTCAACGCACGTTTCTTCCCCATCAACCACAAACTGGCCGAGCGGTTCCGCGAGGGCCGCGTCTTCCTGGCCGGAGACTCCGCGCACGCCTGCCCGCCGAACGGCGGACAGGGCGGCAACCTCGCCATCCAGGACGCCTACGACCTGTCCTGGCGGCTCTCCCTCGTCCTCACCGGACAGGCCGGGCCGGATCTGCTGGGTACGTACGAGACCGAGCGCCGGCCCCTGGTCGGCATCACCGTCGAGCGCGAGGTCGAACTGGCGAAGATCTCCGAAGGCCGGGTCCCGGCGAGTTACAACCCGGCCGATCCGAACGCCCCCATTCCCATGCCCAGGGAGTTCCTGGGCTTCCGGTGCCACTCCCCCGCGATCCGCACCGAGGCCGACGACGACGGCAGCCTCCAGGAGGACCCCTGGGCCGCCACGGGCCGCCCGGGCGGACGCGCCCCGCACGTCGTACTCACCGACGGCCCGCGGGAGTTGTCCACCCACGACCTGTTCGGCCGCGGTTTCGTGGTGCTGGCGGGGCATGACGCTCCCGAATGGGTGACCGCCGCCGAGACGGTCGGCCGCGAGCTCGGGGTCACCCTGGCCGCGCACCGGATCGGCGACCGCTTCGTCGACTGCGGCAACGACTGGTGCGAGCGCTACGGCGTCGAGCCCACCGGCGCGGCCCTGATCCGCCCCGACGCCGTCGTCGCCTGGCGCGACAGGAGGGCGGCCGGCGATCCGGAGGGCCGGCTCACGGAAGCCCTCACCGCGATACTCGCCCGCTGAGCCGGGAGGAACGGCACGGGGACCAGGGCCGGCAGACCTGGGGCGCCTGCCCCCGAGGGCGCCAGCTTCGCCCTTCCGGCCGATTCCCACCCCTCGGGTCGGCCCCCTCGGGCCTTGTCCCTCACGCCTCCTCACGCCTTCTCAGGCCACGTCATGCTCCGGCACGGCCTTGTCGGAGCCGGACGCGAGCATGTGCTCACGCATCATCCAGCCGGCCTGGAACCGGCTCTGCGCCCCCAGGTCACCGAACACCTCGGCGATGTACTTCCGGCAGGTCCGCACACCGATACCCAGACGCCTGGCCACCACCTCGTCCTTGTAGCCGGCCGCGAGCAGCCTGACGATCGCGGTCTTCGTCTCCTGGGTCAGGGACTCCGGGATCCGGTTGCCACCCCCCGTCCGCCGGAAGGCCGCGCTGGTCCCCCAGGCACTCACCGTCATGTGGACGATGAACTGCACCAGGGCCCGATGCCTCACCATGTGCGCCCTGTCGGTGTCCTCGCCGTCCAGCAGGAAGGCCGCGGAGCGGTCGAAGACGATCAGCGGCGGCAAGGACGCGGCCGTGGTCCGGACCTCTCCCCCGGACGCGGTGATCTGTTCGACGCAGTCCCGTACCTCCGCGTCGTACCGGGACAGATGCGGGAGCAGCACCCGCACACCCACCTCCGGCCTGTCGAGTCCGAAGTCCTCGCAGAGCACGGTGCGCGCGGGAGCCGGGACTCCGCGGCCCAGGGGCTGCACGGCGAAGATCTCTTCGGCGCACTGGGCCGCGCAGCCCCCGATCGCGTCGCGGATGTCGGACTCCCCCTCCATGGTGACCACCGGGCTGACGCCTTCGGCCTCCGTGCCGTCGACGCTCAGCCCGGAGAGGGTGTCGAGGTGTTCGCGTATGCCGTCCAGCTGCGCCTGCCACGCGTCGATGACGCCCGAGAGGGGCTTGGCATACCGCAGCTTGGCCGCCTCGGGGTGCACCGCGGTCCAGTCGCCGCACCCCTCCGTCGCGGACCGCGCCAGCCTCATCCTTCTGAGGCTGGACAGCACTCGCTCCGTCCGGCCCGTACCCCACCCCAGACTGCTCGCGAGCCTTTCGAGCCTGGCACCGCCGGAGGCGACGAGGAACTGATAAGCGGCCAGCTCCTCGTCGCCCATCAGCGGAACGACCTGGGTGATGTCCACAGTCTCTCCCCCTTGCCCACTTCGAGAACTGAGAGCCAAGAATAAACACGAAGCCAGTTATGAACGCAAGTTCAAGTTTTCGGGGCGTGATCGAACCACAGGCGAATTTTGGTCTCCAGTGTATTTTTGTATCCTGGCTGGATCGATCACCTGACCCGCCCACGACTTGAAGCCTGGAGTCGTCCATGCGTACGGAAATGTCGAGCACGTCGCCTGTCGCGGTCATCGGCATGGGATGCCGGTTCCCGGGGGTCGAGAGCGTCGACGACCTGTGGGACGTCCTCGTGACCAACACCGACACCGTGACCCCGGTCCCTCAGGACCGCTTCGACGTCGGCCAATGCCATGACCTGGCACCCATGACCCCCGGCCGGACCGTTTCCCGGGACGGCGGCTTCCTCACCGACCCCTTCGGCTTCGACGCGGCGTTCTTCGGCGCCTCCCCCCTGGAGGCACGCGACATGGATCCGCAGCAGCGGCTCCTGCTGCATGTGGCCTGGGAGGCCCTGGAGTCGGCCGGGACGCCCCCCTCACGGCTCGCAGGCACCAGGGGAGGGGTGTTCGTCGGGCAGGCGACGGCCGAGCACGCGGAGACCCGTCCCCAGACCCACGGCCCCGACGTCCGCAGCATGGTCGGCAGCCGGCTGCGCGCCGTCACCGCCGGCCGCTTGTCCCACGCCCTCGACCTGCGCGGGCCGAGCGTGGTGCTGGACACCGCGTGCTCCTCGTCGCTGGTCGCGGTGCATGCCGCACGGCAGAGCCTGCTCACCGGGGAGAGCGACCTGTGCCTCGCGGCGGGCGTCAACATCATCCTGTCCCCGCACGACGCCATCGCCTATTCCCAGGCAGACATGCTCTCGCCGGACGGCCGCTGCCGGTTCGGTGACGCGCGTGCCGACGGATTCGTCCGCAGCGAGGGCGTGGGCGTGGTGATCCTCAAACGGCTGCAGGACGCGCTGCGGGACGGCGACCAGGTGTGTGCGGTGCTGCTCGGCAGCGCGGTCACCAACGACGGCGCGGCCGGCGGATTCCTGGTCACCCCCTCGGTGGAGGGCCAGGCCGACATGGTGCGCGAAGCGTGTGCCAGTGCGGGCGTAACGCCCTCGGACCTCGACTACGTCGAAGCGCACGGCACCGGCACGCGCGTCGGGGACGGGGTGGAGCTCCGGGCGCTCGCCGAGTCGGCGGGCGCGGGTCGGCCGGCGCGCCGTCCGGTACGCACCGGTTCGGTCAAGACCAACCTCGGTCACACCGAGGCCGCGGCCGGTATCGCCGGGCTGATCAAGGCGGCACTGATCCTGAGGCACGGCGTCGTTCCGGCTTCGCTGCATCTTGACGAGCCGCACGCCCTGCTCGGGCAGGACGACTTCCCGGTCCGCGTGATCACCCGCAACGAGCCCCTGGACCCGGCCGGCCCCCGCGCCCTGCTGGGCGTCAGTTCCTTCGGCCTGTCCGGGACCAACGCCCATGTGGTCGTCGGCGCCCCCGTTCCCGAACCCACGCCCGGCCCCCGCCACGCCACCCCGGACGCCGGGCCCCATCTGCTCGTGCTCAGCGCGCGGACGGCTGATTCCCTGCGTCGTCTGGCCGGGCGTTACGCGGCCTACCTCGGCCCGTCGGGAGCCGGGCGCCGTCACCGGCTGAGCGACATCTGCTCCGCGGCGGCGACAGGCCGGGACACCCACCCCCACCGCCTGTGGATCGTGGGCGACGACCACGACTCGCTGGCGCGGGGCCTACGGGCTCTCGCGGCCGGCGAGCCCGTGTCCGACGGCGGTACGGCCGAGGCAGACCCGTCGGGAGACAGGCGCACGGTGTTCGTCTTCTCGGGTCAGGGGTCGCAGTGGGCCGGCATGAGCCGGGACTTGTACCGCTCCTCGCCCGCCTTCCGGACGGCACTGGACGCGTGCGACCGGGCCGTCCGCAAGGAGCTCGGCTGGTCGGTCCTGGACCGCCTGGTGTCCGACGCGTCCGGTCTGCCGACCGACGTGGGCATCGTCCAACCGGCCCTGTGGGCCGTACAGGTGGCGCTCGCGGCCGCCTGGCGCGCCCGCGGCGTGAACCCGGATGTGTGCGTGGGCCACAGCATGGGGGAGGTCGCGGCCGCTCAGGCCTGCGGCGCCCTGTCGCTCGACGACGCAGCCGCGGTGATCTGCCGACGCAGCCGACTGATGCAGCGCACGGCGGAACGGGGCGCCATGCTCGTCGTCGAACTGCCGGCCGCAGAGGCGCGGAGGCGCACCGAGGGCTACGGGGAGGCGGTGTGCGTGGCGGTCGAGAACGCCCCCACCACCACCGTCCTCGCGGGCGATCCCGCTTCCCTGGACGAACTGCGCCACGGCCTGGAGGAACGCGGTGTCCTGTGCCGGCCGGTACAGGTGAACGTGGCCTCGCACTCCCCGCAGATGGACCCCCTGCGCGACGACCTCTTACGGGAGCTGGCCGGCCTTTCTCCCGTACCCGGCACCGTCGGCATGGTGTCCACCGTCCACGGCTCGGAGATCGAGGGCCCGGAGCTGACGGCTCCCTACTGGATGGACAACCTGCGCCGCCCGGTGCGCTTCGCCGAAACCGTGCGCGACCTGGGCCGGGAGGCGGAAAGCGTCTTCCTCGAAGTCAGCCCTCATCCGGTACTGGTGGGCGCCATGGACGACACGCTCTGCGACGACCCCGCCGGTGCGGCCACGGTGGCCTCGCTGCGCCGCGGATGCGACGAGCCCACCGAACTGGCCCGGGCCGCCGGGCGGCTCTTCGCCCTCGGCGGGCGGGTGGACTGGCAGCGATGGTATGGCGGAGGCCCGCGACAGGTGCCGTCGCTGCCCACCTACGCCTGGGACATCACCCGGTTCCGGCACGAGACGGCGACCTCCGTGGCCGCACACCGGTCCGGCGCCTCGCGGGTCCGGCGGATCGATCTCGGGTCGTGGGGCGCGACCGCCGACTGGGATGACGGCGTGGCGGTCCGCGGGGTCGCGTACGTCCCACCGGTCGTGCTTTTCGAGGCGATGCTGGAAACGGCGGGAGAGACCGGTCCCGGCACCTCCTTCGAACTGCGGGACGTACGGCTGAGCGAGGATCAGGTGCCCCTGGACGCGGCCGAGGGCACGACCTTGCACGTGGCCGTGGACGACCCCCGGGCCGGCGGGCGCACGGTCGCCGTGCGGGCCTCGGTGCGGGGTTCCGCCCCCGTACGCTGCGCTTCGGCCCGTGTGGTCGAGGCCGGAGCGGTCGACACCGCCCCCATGGCCGCGGACGCCCTCGACGAGGCGCTCGCGAGGTGCCGGGAGTACCTGGGGGCGCGGGACTTCCCGCCGTTCGCGAGCCGCCAGGGCTACACCATCGGAGAGCCGTTCAGGGCCGTGGAGCATCTGTGGCGGCGCGACGGCGAGGCGGTCGCCAGGGTGCGGCCGGCCGGGCCGCTGGGCCGGGCCGGCTGGGAGACAGGGCTGCTGCCCCTCCTGGCGGCCCGGCCGGGAGCCACGTCCGGCGACGCCGCCGCCCACGTTCCCGAGTCCTTCGACTCGGTCCGTTTCCACGCGGACCTGGAGCCGGAGTTCTGGAGTCTGAGCACGGTACGACGCGACGGCGGTGACGGCTCACTGCTGGCTGACGTCCTCCTGATGGCGCCGGACCGGCGCGTCCTGGCGCGGTTCTCGGGCATTCGTCTGCGTCGGCTCACCGGCACCGCCCCGGAGAGCACACCGTTCACGCAGGTGTCCGCACTTGTGTCGTCGCTCTCCACGCAGTGCGTGGCACCGTTCGCCGGCCTGCTGGAGAAGGTCACGGGCCCCTCCTTGGGCACCGGCTTCCTCTCCGGCCTGCTACGCCCCGCCGGATCCCCGCCCGCCGACCGGAAGCGGACGGCGCCGACGGCGCGCACCCCCGAGCCGCAGGTTTCCCCGAAGGACCCCGCGGAGTGCCTTGTCGAGCAGTGCGCCACGCTGCTCGGAATGCCCGTGTCGGACATCGACGAGCGGCGGTCGTTGCGCGAACTCGGACTCGACTCGCTCATGGCCACCCAGCTCAGCCGGCGTCTGCTCCGCGGGCACGGCATGGAGATCACCGCCGGACGGCTGCTGGGTGCGGAGAGCATCGCGGACCTGTGCGAGAGCGTCGCAGCCGGCACACGATAGCAAGGTCAGCATCCAAACTTGCACCATGGTATAAAAAACTTCCAACGGAAGACTCGCTGAATTCCGCCGGGACAGGAGGGACGGAATGGACTCGCGCGCGACAACGACGCCGCCGCCGGTCGGCCGCCGAGAACGCAACAAGCAACGGGTCAGGGAGCGCCTCTACCTGGCCGCGGTCGAGCTATTCGTGGAAAAGGGATACGACCAGACCTCCATCGACGAGATCGCGGAGCGGGCCGATGTGGCGCGGGGGACGTTCTTCAACTACTTCCAGCGCAAGGAGGACATCATCAGCGCCTGGGGAGAAAGGAGGCGTGCCGCACTCGTGACGGGCCTGGAGGAGAGCGGCGCGTCCACCGCCGGCGCGATCGCGGGGCTCCGCCAGTGCCTGGCGGTCCTCATCCGCATCAACCAGGAGGAACCCCGGCTGACCGCCGCCATGCTCACCGCCTGGGTGAAGGCGGGCCGGCCGATACTCGAGGAGCCGCACGTCGCGGAGGTGTTCGGCGAGATCGTCGCGAGCGGCGTGGCCGAGGGAGAGCTGAACCCGGGGATGTCCCCCCTCGGCGTCGGCAACGTCCTGCGCGACGTCTACCTCGGAGCCCTCTACCGATGGGCCAACCAGTCGTCGGACACGGACGCGACCGGGTCGCTGGCCGAGGAACTGCAGCAGATTCTCCAGCTCCTGCTGGACGGCATGACCGCTCAGCGCAGTTCCTAGGAAGCCCCTCCCGGCGCGAGCGCCACCGAGAGCGCCGGGGTCCGGTCCGTCGCCTCGGCGAACACCTCCCGCGCGGTCTCCCACTCCTGCGGGCTCGCCTGCGCGTACCCCTGCCAGTTCCGTACGACGACGGTCAGTCCCCGCTCCACGGCGCCTTCGGGCCAGACCGTGTGGTCGGAGAGGCTGTCGACCAGCGCGTCCCAGTTGCGTCCGAACCAGTCGGGCAGCCGCAGGGCACGAGCGCAGCGGTCCATCAGCCCCGCCTTGTCGGTGACCCCGTCGAGGTCCAGGTCGACCACGAGCTCCGTCATCTCAGTACCGCCCTGAACGATTCGTAGTGATCATCGGTGTAGTAGATCTCGCCGCCCTGCCCGGTGACAACGCGCCGGGCCCCGCGGTCGCGCGAGCCCGGCGTCCGGACCGTGTACTCGTGGTAGTAACCGCGCTCGTGCCGGGGCAGCAGCCCCTCGAAGTTCCCGAAGACGACGCCGTCACGGGCGTACGGGAAGGGGCCGCCCTTGTCGATGAGCGCGAGCGTCTGCCGTGCCTCGGACGGGAGTCGGGCCGCCGGGACGGTGGCCATGTGCTCCGCCCAGGCGGGAGCGGAGCCACTGGAGGCAGTCGACTGCGAGCCGGACGAGGAACACCCTGTCAGCAGTACGGCCAGACAGACCAGCAACCCCGCGAGCACCCTGGGGACGAACCGCAGCAGCATGCCGTCCATGCCGCCACGGCCGCCCCCTGCTGACATGCCGTCAGATCCCGTCCGGGTCAGCCCTGTTGAGCGCCGGCTTCGGCGTCGGGCCCGCCGTCATCAGGACGTCCGCGGCCGACGTGTCCGTCACCAGGCTGGTGACGAGCCCGGAGCGCAGCACCGCGTCGATGGCGGACGCCTTGCGCGCCCCGCCCGCGATCGCGACGACCTCGGGGATACGGCGCAGCTGGTCGGCCTTGACCGTGATGCACCGCTCGCCGAGGTCCCGGCCGACCCGGCGGCCCTGGCCGTCGAAGAGGTGCGCGGACATCTCGGCGGCGACACCGAGCGAGGCGTAGTGCGCGCGCTCCTCGTCGCTGAGCATGTCGTGCACCGTCGAGATGCCGGGCTCCCAGGAGCCGATGGAGACACAGGCGACCGTGACCTTGTCGAAGTACTCGAAGGCCCGGGCGATCCCGGTCTGGTTGCGCAGCGCCGCCGCCGTCGCCGCGTCCGGCAGCAGCATCGGCGCGTAGATGGGGTGGGCGTCGCCGCCGGAGACCTGGGCGGCGCGGCGCACGGCCTCGACGGAGCCGCGCTCGGCGGTCCCGGCGTCGTACACGCCCGTCAGCTGCACCACCGTGCACGGCGGCAGCCGGTCCAGGGCCGCGGCCATGTGGATGGTGGAGCGGCCCCAGGCCAGGCCGAGCACATCGCCCTCGTTGACCAGCTCGCCGAGCAGGTCGGCGCCCACTTCTCCGAGGTTCTCGGGGTCCGGCGTCTCCTCGGCCTCGGCCGGCGACTCGACCACGACGGCGTGCCTGAGGCCGTAGCGGGCGCGCAGCGCGTCCGAGCGCTCGGCGTCCAGCTCGGCCGGGACGCGGATCTCGATGCGTACGAGATCCCGTTCGAGAGCCGTCTCCAGGACCCTGGCCACCTTGAAGCGGCTGACGCCGAACTCCTCCGCGATCTGGATCTTGGACTTGCCCTCGAGGTAGAAGCGGCGGGCCATGGCCGCCGCCTGCACCAGCTCAGCGGGTCCCATCCGCACTGCTGACCGGCCCGCCGACATACCCGACACGGCGATCTCCTCACTGCTGTTCACACTCTGGATTCGCCGTTCATCCTTGCAGATTCGGCGCACTTGATCCGCCCTGATGGGCGCCGTTCACGTTGTCTTGGCTCAGTGGTCGCACGCCCAGCTCGCCCTGGCGGTCACCGTCTCCGCCTGGGTGCGCAGTGCACGTACCGCGTGCGCCGGGTCCTCTGCGCCGTACACCGCCGAACCCGCGACGAAGACGTCCGCGCCGGCCTCGGCGCAGCGCTCGATGGTGGAAGCCGAGACTCCGCCGTCGATCTGGAGCCACAGTTCGAGGCCGTGCTTGCTGATCAGCTCGCGGGTGCGGCGGATCTTCGGAAGCATGATGTCGAGGAACGCCTGCCCGCCGAAGCCCGGCTCAACCGTCATGATCAGCAGCATGTCGAGCTCGGGGAGCAGGTCCTCGTACGGCTCGATGGGCGTGGCGGGCTTCAGGGCCATGGAGGCGCGGGCGCCCTTGGCCCGGATCTCCCGGGCGAGCCGCACCGGCGCGGCGGCCGCCTCGACATGGAAGGTGACGGACGAGGCCCCCGCTTCGACGTACTGCGGAGCCCAGCGATCGGGGGCCTCGATCATCAGATGGCAGTCCAGCGGGGTGTCCGTCGCACGGGCCAGGGACTCTACGACCGGCACGCCGAGCGTGAGGTTCGGGACGAAATGGTTGTCCATGACGTCGACGTGGAGCCAGTCGGCTCCTTCGACCGCCTTCGCCTCGTCCGCGAGGCGGGCGAAGTCGGCGGACAGGATGCTGGGGTTGATCTGCACGGCCATGACCCAAGCCTCCCACGTCCGGGCACGTTTGTTCGCGGCGGTCCAGACCCAGGACGTTCATCGGTGCCCGAGGAGGCGGCGAGGATCAGCCGGTCCTGCGGATGAGCGCCAGATACATGGCGTCGGTCCCGTGCAGATGCGGCCACAGTTGTACGTCGGGACCGTCGCCGAGGTCCGGCACTCCGGGCAGCAGGGGGCGCGCGTCGATCAGCTCGGCGTCGGGGTGCTGCTTGAGCAGGTCGTCGACGACGGCCCTGGTCTCGGCGAGGTGCGGCGAGCAGGTGGCGTAGCCGACGACCCCGCCGACCCGCACGGCGTCCAGCGCGGTGCGCAGCAGGGCACGCTGCAGCGGCCCGAACCCGTCCAGGTCCTCGGGACGGCGCCGCCAGCGCGCCTCGGGCCGCCTGCGCAGCGCGCCGAGCCCGGTGCAGGGCACGTCCATCAGGACACGGTCGAAGGAGCCGGGCCGCCACGGCGGGCGGGTGCCGTCCGCGGCGATGACCTGGTACGGCCCGGGGTTGCCGTGCAAGGCCTTCGCCACCAGCCCCGCCCGGTGCGGCTGCTTCTCGGAGGCGAGCAGCGTCGCCCCGCGCCCGGCGGCCAGCGCACCGAGCAGCGCCGCCTTCCCACCGGGCCCGGCACACCCGTCGAGCCACTTCTCGTCCGGCCCGTCCAGGGGAGCGTTGGCGAGCGCCAGGGCCACGAGCTGGCTGCCTTCGTCCTGCACGCCCGCGCGGCCGTCCCGGACCGCCTCGATCGCACCGGGCTCACCGCCTTCGCTGAGCCGCACGGCATACGGCGACCAGCGCCCCGCCACCGCGGCCTCCTCCCGGAGCAGTTCCTCGGTCGTGGCCCGCCCGGGCCGCGCGACCAGGGTCACCTCGGGCCGCTCGTTGTCCGCCTCCAGCAGCCGCTCGATGCCGGCCCGGCCGCCGCCGAGCGAGTCCCACAGCGCGGAGACGACCCAGCGCGGATGCGAGTGCACCACGGCCAGGTGGTCCTCGGGGTCCTCGTCGTAGGGTGGTGCGACGCGCTCGATCCAGGTGTCGAGATCGTCCTGCGCGACCTTGCGCAGTACGGCGTTGACGAACTTGGCCCGCCCGTCACCGAGCACGACCCGGGCCAGTTCGACGGAGGCCGACACGGCGGCATGGGTCGGGATCCGCGTCCCGAGCAGCTGATGCACCCCGAGACTCAGCACATCCAGCACCGGCGGGTCGATCTCGCGCAACGGCCGGTCCACACAGGCGGAGATGACCGCGTCGTACGTCCCCTGCCGCCGCAGCGTCCCGTACACCAGCTCGGTCGCGAGCGCCGCGTCCCGACCGTCGAAGTCGCCCTTCTCCCGCGCCTTGCGCAGCAACGGCGGCAGCACGAGGTTGGCGTACGCGTCCCGCTCGTCCACGGCCCTCAGCGCCTCGAAGGCGAGGATGCGGACGGGGTCCTTCTTGGGCCGACGATAGGGCTTGCCGGGCTTGCCGGGCCCACGGGAGGTGTCGCTCACGAAAAAGGTGCTCCGGAAGTTTGGTCGGGATACGCACCAAGGGTACGTCCCGCTCGTCCCCCCGCTACCCGCCGAGCGTCTCCCCGTCCGCGATCCGCACCCCGCGGGCCCAGTCGGCCGCCCGCATCGGCTTCTTGCCCTGGGCCTGCACCCACAGGAGCTCGACGGCATGCGAACCGGTGCCGACGTGGACGGTGTTCTTGCCGACGGACAGCTGCGCCGGTGCGAGGTCGGCCCGGTCCGGCGCGGGCGTGACCTGGATGAGCTTGAGCCGCTCGCCGCGGAAGGTCGTCCAGGCGCCGGGCGCGGGGGTGCAGCCGCGCACCACCCGGTCGACGCGCAGCGCCGGGGTGGCCCAGTCGACCTGGGCGTCCTCGACGGTGATCTTCGGGGCGAGGGTGATGCCCTCGTTCGGCTGCGGTACGGCCTTCAGCGTGCCGTCCTCGATGCCGTCCATGGTCGCGGCGAGCAGCCCGGCACCGGCGAAGGCGAGCCGGGTCAGCAGGTCGCCACTGGTGTCGGTGTGCCGGATCGCCTCGGTGACGGTGCCGTAGACGGGCCCGGAGTCGAGCCCCTCCTCGATGAGGAAGGTGGAGGCGCCCGTGATCTCGTCGCCCGCCATGATGGAGTGCTGCACCGGCGCCGCCCCCCGCCACGCGGGCAGCAGCGAGAAATGCAGGTTGACCCAGCCGTGGGCGGGGACGTCGAGCGCGACGCGAGGCAGCAGCGCCCCGTAGGCGACGACGGGGCAGCAGTCGGGCCCGATCTCCCGCAGCCGCTCCAGGAACTCCGGGTCCCGCGGCTTGAGGGGCCTCAGCACCTCGATCCCGGCCTCCTCCGCCCGCTGCGCCACGGGCGAGGCGACCAGCCTGCGCCCCCGCCCGGCCGGCGCGTCCGGCCGTGTGACGACGGCGGCCACCTCGTGCCGCCCGGAGGCGATGAGAGCGTCCAGAGCGGGAACGGCGACCTCGGGGGTACCGGCGAAGACGAGCTTCATGGGTGGGCGGGGCCTCTCGGACGGGGCTGTTGTGGCAACGCACAAGTCTATGACCACGCCCGGAAAGCTCGCGGCCCGCGTCCGCAACGCTCCGCCACCGCAGCCGCGGAGCCTTTGAAGGACGCAGCCCGAGGCGCAAAGCCGTCCGACGGGGGGCGTACGCATATGCCCCTACGCCCCCCGACCGTGACCCCCGAAGCAAAAACACGTTGGTCAAGAAAGAGTTGACCACAACGGGCCGCAATCGCGCGGCCCGGATCCTTTTCAACGCCGGTTCGAGAGGCTTGTTCATGGCCGACCACGCAACCCACGACGCCCAGGCTCGGGCCAGCCTGCACTTGCTGGTGCGGGACATCGAGCGGGTCCGCCGGCAGGTGGACGCACTGCGCACGCTCACCGCGCAGTTGGGCAATGTCTACCGCCCGCGCCGCTCCGGCCCCTCCACGGGCTTCGTCGTGTACGGACGCGCTCCCGCCCCGACGGTCCGTCTCGCGCAGGAGCTGCGGGACAGTGTCGAGACCCTGGTGACGGCCGCGGTCGATTTCGACCGCTCCCTCGGCTTCTCGTGGGACGCGGTGGGTTCCGCCCTCGGGGTCACCAAGCAGGCGGTCCACCGCCGTTACGGCGCCCGTCGCGCCGCGGCCCAGGCGGCCGCCGAGACCGAGCGGGCCACCGAACCGGCGGCCTCCCGGACGGTCAGCGTGGGCACCGGCATCCCGACGGTGCCGACGGTCCCTGCCGCGCGCTCCATGCCGACCCAGCCGACGGCCGGCAGCCCTTCCCTCCGCGACGAGGCCAGGCCCACGGCCTTCCCCGGCCCCCGCAACGGCTGAGCCACCTCTCTCCCTGCCCTCCCGGCCGGTCCCGGGAGGGCAGACGCACGTCCGGGAGCGCCTTTTCGGCAAAGCAACCACCCCAACCCGACTCCGGCCGGCCCCCGGAGGACAGACGCACATCCCAAAGCGCCCCCTCGGCAAAGCAACCACCCCAACCCGACTCCGGCAGCCTCGCCGCCCCCCGACCCGCTCACCCGATATCAGGCGGATCGATCCGCACCCGAACCAATGCCTCTGCGGCCCCCCTCGCCATCCGTGCAGCCTGCGCAGCCTTCAGTGCCGAGGCCAGCGCCGCCCCGCGCCCCGGTGGGACCCGAACGAGTGCCCGCTCCCAGTGCTCCCCGGGTGGAGGCGCCCCCGTCCGCCGCGGCCGCCCGGCTGCCGTGACCGGCAGCGGCACGGGGCCCAGCACCTCGGCCTCCCGCGGCAGTTCGGCCGTTCGCAGGAACTCGGCGACCGCTTCCCCGTCCCCGGACAGGGCCGCCATCCGTGACACCGGCGGAAAGCCCAGCTCGGCCCGCTCGGCGAGCTCCCGCACCGCATGGCCGACGGGATCCCAGCGCACCAGCGCCTGCACGGGCCGCAGGGTCGGCTCGGCGACGACGACCACGGTGCCGCCGGCACTCTGCGGCCGGACGAGCGCGGCGGCCGCAATCCACCGTCGCAGCGCGTCCTCACCAGCGCGCAGATCGGGCCGCCCCAGCATGGCCCAGCCGTCCAGCAGCAGCGCCGCCGCGTAACCGCCCTCGGCGACGGGCTCGGCCCCCGGTGTGCTCACGACCAGCGCGGGCGCACCCGGCACGGTGTCCAGCACATGCTCACGCCCGGAGGTCCGCACCGGAACGGCGGGAAACGCCCGCCCCAGTTCCTCGGCGGTCCGCCGCGCCCCCACGACCTGGGCCCGCAGCCGGAACCCGCCGCACTCCGGGCAGTGCCAGCCGCCCTCGTCCCGCCCGCACCACCCGCACCGCAGTGCGGCCCCCGCTTCCTGTCCTTCCAACGGCCCGGAGCAGTGCCGACAACGCGCCGGCGCCCGGCAGTTGGCGCACGCCATGCGGGGGACGTAACCCCGCCGGGGCACCTGCACGAGCACCGGGCCCTGTCGCAGCCCCTCCCGCACGGCCTGCCAGGCGAGGGTCGGCAGCCGCGCGGCCCGCGCCGCCTCGTCCCTCGCGAGGTCCATGTCTCCCACGGTCCGCACCAGTGGCGCAGCCCCCCGCACCTGCTCCCGCCCGGCGACGATCGGCCCGGCCCAACCGCTCTCGACCAGCTGGGCCGCCTCGACGGTGCAGCTCCAACCACCCAGCAGAAACCCGCACTTGTCCAGGGCGGCCCGCAGCAGCAGCACTTCCCTCGCATGCGGCTGGGGCGCGTGCTGCTCGCTGTGGCTGTCGTCCCCGTCGTCCCAGATGGCGACCAGGCCGAGATCCTGGACCGGGGCGAACATGGCGGCCCGGGTCCCTATGACGGCCCGGACGGCTCCTCGCCGCACTGCCAGCCACTCCCGGTACCTCTTCTCGGGACCGGCGTCGGCGGTGAGCACCGCATGCCGCCCCTCCCCCAGCAACGCGGTCAGCGCGGCGTCGAGCCGGGCGACCGCCCGCCCGTCGGGCAGCACCACGAGCGCACCGCGCCCGGAGACCAATGTCGCCGCCACGGCCCGCGCCAGCCCGTCGCTCCACTCGGACCCAGGCAGCGCGTTCCACACCGCACGCGGCGCACTCCCCGACGCGAGCGATTCCAGAAACGCGGCCCCCCGCTCGTACCGCGCCCAGGGCCCCGCCTCCGGCATCGCCGGCGGCGGCAGCGGCTCGGGCGAGGGTCGCTGCTCGGCCCGCGCACTGCGCGGCGGCACGGCGAGCTGGAGCACGTCGGCCAGACTCCCCGCGTAACGGTCGGCGACGGCCCGGGACAGCCCCAGCAACTCCTCGCTCAACACCCGCTCGGGCGACACGACCTGGGCCAGCGCGGCAAGCGGCCCGGAGTAGTCCGACTCGGCGAGCCTCTCGACGAGAAACCCGTCGATCAGACCGCCGCCCTCGCGCCGCCCTTCCCGCACTCGATGCCGCCCGGCCCCGAACCGCACCCGCACCCGCACCCCGGGCTGAGCATCCGCATCGAGCTCCTCCGGCACCGCATAGTCGAAGTAGCGGTCGAGATGCAGCACACCCTTGTCGACCAGCACCCGCGCGACCGGCAGCTCCTTGGCCAGCGCGGCCCCACGCCAGGTCCGCGGCTTGGCCCTGGGCACCTCGGCCTTGCGCACGCTCTCCCTGATGAGCGCAAGCTGCTCGGGCGGCACACCCTCCGCCCCGCCGCCCGTCCGCCCGTTCTCGCTGCTCACGCTTGCATTCTTACCAAACGCCACTGACAACCGACGCGCCCGAGATCGGTCCGGCCGGGGATCGCGGCTGCCGTGCTGAACCCACCGGTCCGGCGGCGGGCCCGTCGCGCCCGGAACGCGCATCCCAAGGGCACCGACCTCGCCGTCCACACCCGCGACCACCTGGACGCCGTCGCCGGCGGACTCAACGGGCGCCCACGCAAAACGCTCGGCTGGGAAACCCCAGCCGAGCGCCTGCACAAACCGCTCGCGGCCTGATCAACACGACCATGTGTTGCGACGACCCCTGGAAAACACCCGCAAAGGAGCCGGGCCTCGGCGAAGAACCGCAGAGCCTACAGCCCCGCCGCCTTCCGCAGCGCGTCCACGCGGTCCGTCTTCTCCCAGGTGAACTCGGGCAGCTCGCGGCCGAAGTGGCCGTAGGCGGCCGTCTGGGCGTAGATCGGGCGCAGCAGGTCGAGGTCGCGGATGATCGCGGCCGGGCGGAGGTCGAAGACCTCGTCGATGGCCTTCTCGATCTTCTCGGTGTCGACCTTGGCGGTGCCGAAGGTCTCGACGAACAGGCCGACGGGCTCGGCCTTGCCGATGGCGTACGCGACCTGGACCTCGCAGCGGGTGGCCAGGCCGGCGGCGACGACGTTCTTCGCCACCCAGCGCATCGCGTAGGCGGCGGAGCGGTCCACCTTGGACGGGTCCTTGCCGGAGAAGGCGCCGCCGCCGTGGCGCGCCATGCCGCCGTACGTGTCGATGATGATCTTGCGGCCGGTCAGCCCGGCGTCGCCCATGGGGCCGCCGATCTCGAAACGACCGGTCGGGTTGACCAGCAGGCGGTAGCTGTCCGTGTCCAGCTTGATGCCGTCGTCCAAAAGCGCCTTCAGCTCCGCCTCGACGACGAACTCACGGATGTCGGGGGCGAGCAGCGACTCCAGGTCGATGTCACTCGCGTGCTGCGAGGAGACGACCACGGTGTCGAGGCGGACGGCCTTGTCGCCGTCGTACTCGATGGTGACCTGCGTCTTGCCGTCCGGGCGCAGGTAGGGGATGGTGCCGTTCTTGCGGACCTCGGACAGCCGCTTCGACAGGCGGTGCGCCAGGAAGATCGGCAGCGGCATGAGGGTGGGCGTCTCGTCGGTCGCGTAACCGAACATCAGGCCCTGGTCGCCGGCGCCCTGCCGGTCCAGCTCGTCCTCGTCGCCCTCGACCCGGGTCTCGTACGCCGTGTCGACACCCTGCGCGATGTCCGGGGACTGCGCGCCGATGGACACCGAGACGCCGCAGGAGGCGCCGTCGAAGCCCTTCTTCGAGGAGTCGTAGCCGATCTCGAGGATCTTGCCGCGGACGAGGGTCGCGATGTCCGCGTAGGTCTTGGTGGTGACTTCACCGGCCACGTGCACCAGGCCGGTGGTGATCAGCGTCTCGACGGCGACCCGGGAGGTCGGGTCCTCGCGCAGAAGCGCGTCGAGAATGGTGTCGCTGATCTGGTCAGCGATCTTGTCGGGGTGACCCTCGGTCACGGACTCCGAGGTGAACAGGCGACGGGACACAACGCTCCCTGGGGTTGCAGCGGCTGCTGGCTGATCATTGGCGGACGGGCCCGGAGGCTGCGCCCGGCACCGTCCGAGAACAGTTTATCGGTCGTGCTCGGCCACCCGCCTCCCTGTCTCGCCTCTCGGGAGTGCTGTGACCTGCGGCACGCGCATTCTGCCCAATACCGAGGGGCGTTGACCAGGGGGCGCCACACCCCTGTGGCAGAGGTGTGAGGGGACCGAGAAGCGAATGAAACATCAGCCGAGGCGCTCCGCCACCAGGTCCCAGACAGTTTCGGCCAGATGTTCCTTCGGACCGTGCGGTACGGGCGTCTCGGTGCCGTCGGCGCCCAGCACCACTGCCTCGTTCTCCTCGGAGCCGAAGGTCTTGCGCTCCCCCACCTCGTTGACCACGAGCAGGTCGCAGCCTTTGCGCTCCAGCTTGGTGCGGCCGTTGGCCAGGACGTCGTCGGTCTCGGCGGCGAAGCCGACGATCACCTGACCCGGGCGGGCGCGCTCCGTCGAGATCTCCGCGAGGATGTCCGGATTCCGCACCAGCACGATGGGGTCCGGGTCCTGGCCGTCCTTCTTCTTGATCTTTCCGGTGGCGTATGTCTCCGGCCGGAAGTCCGCGACCGCCGCGGCCATGACCACGGCGTCCGCGTCCGGGGTCGCCTTCAGCACCGCCTCGCGCAACTGCACCGCCGTCCCCACCTGGACGACGTCGACGCCCGCCGGGTCCGGCAGGCCGGTGTTCGCGGCGATCAGCGTGACGCGGGCGCCGCGCGCGGCGGCGGTACGGGCGAGAGCGTAACCCTGCTTGCCGGAGGAGCGGTTGCCGAGGAAGCGCACCGGGTCGAGGGGTTCGCGGGTGCCGCCGGCGCTGACGACGACGTGCCGGCCCTTGAGGTCGGGCTCAGTGGCGCCCCGGGACAGCACGCGGCGACAGATCGCATGGATCTCCGCCGGATCGGGCAGGCGACCCTTGCCGGTGTCCACGCCGGTCAGACGGCCGACGGCCGGTTCGATGACGACGGCGCCGCGGCGGCGCAGCGTCGCCACGTTCTCCTGGGTGGCCGGGTGCTCCCACATCTCGGTGTGCATGGCGGGTGCGAAGACGACTGGGCAGCGGGCGGTCAGAAGCGTGTTCGTGAGCAGGTCGTCGGCCAGGCCGTGGGCGGCCTTCGCGAGGATGTCCGCGGTCGCCGGGGCGACGACGACCAGGTCGGCGTGCTGCCCGATGCGGACGTGCGGGACCTCGTGGACCTCGTCCCAGACCTCGGTCGAGACGGGGTTGGCGGAGAGGGCGGACCAGGTGGCGGCGCCGACGAAGTGCAGCGCGGAGGCGGTGGGCACCACGCGTACGTCATGGCCGGACTCGCTCAGCCTCCGCAGCAGCTCACAGGCCTTGTAGGCGGCGATGCCACCGCTGACCCCCAGCACGACCTTGGGCTTGTCCACCGTCTCTCCCCGGCTCGGCAACGTACGAGTGCATCAACGACTCCATCACACACCACAGGCCCGACAGTCGCGCTGTCGGGCCTGTGGAAAAGCCAACTGCAATACGAAAGTACTACTGCGCCGGACCCTCGATGGCCTCGGACGTCAGCAGACCGGCGTTGATCTCGCGCAGGGCGATCGAGAGCGGCTTCTCGTGGACGTGGGTGTCGACGAGCGGACCGACGTACTCGAGGAGGCCCTCGCCGAGCTGCGAGTAGTACGCGTTGATCTGGCGGGCACGCTTGGCCGCGTAGATCACGAGGCTGTACTTCGAGTCGGTGGCCTCGAGGAGCTCGTCGATCGGCGGGTTGATGATGCCCTCGGGCGCGGAGATGGAAGAGGACACGCTCTACCTTCCGATGGATGGGAAAAGATCGGTCGTGATCACATCACTCGTGATCACAGAACATCCATCAAGGCTAGCAGCTCGCGAGCCACGTCCTCGACGGAGGTGTTGACCAAGGTCATGTCGAACTCCGGCTCGGCCGCCAGCTCGATCTTGGCTGCGTCGAGACGGCGCTCGATCACCTCGGGCGGCTCGGTCCCCCGGCCGGTGAGCCTGCGCACGAGCTCCTCCCAGGAGGGCGGAGCCAGGAACACCAGCCGACCGTCCGGCATGGTCTCACGGACCTGCCGGGCACCCTGGAGGTCGATCTCCAGGAGGACCGGCACGCCGTCCTCAAGGTGCTCCAGCACGGCCGCACGCGGTGTGCCGTAGCGGTTGCCGGCGAACTCGGCCCACTCCAGCAGCTCGCCGTTGGCGATCAGCTTGTCCATCTCCTCGTCGGTGACGAAGAAGTAGTGGACTCCGTGCTTCTCGCCGGGGCGGGGCTTGCGGGTCGTCGCCGACACCGAGAGCCACACCTCGGGGTGTTCCTTGCGCATATGGGCGACGACCGTGCTCTTGCCGACCCCGGAGGGGCCGGAGAGCACGGTCAGCCGCGGACGTACGTCCGGGGGCTCGGGGGTCGTCCCCCGGAATGTTGCAGCCATGCAGCGATTATTCCAGCAATCCCGGAGTGCCCGGGACTCCCGGTCCGCAGTACCCGGACTCAGGAGCCGGTGCTGCCGAACTCACGCTCCAGGGAGGCAATCTGGTTGGAACCGAGCCCGCGCACACGGCGGCTCTCGGAGATACCCAGACGCTCCATGATCTGCTTGGCGCGGACCTTGCCCACGCCCGGCAGGGACTCGAGCAGGGCGGAGACCTTCATCTTGCCGATGACGTCGTTCTCCTGGCCCTGCTTGATGACCTCGTGCAGGGAGGCGCCGGAGTGCTTGAGTCGATTCTTGACCTCGGCCCGCTCCCGGCGAGCCGCGGCGGCCTTTTCGAGCGCGGCTGCGCGCTGTTCAGGGGTAAGGGGCGGAAGAGCCACGCCTACGTCACCTCGGATGTCGAACTGTCGGATACGGACCGGTGAGGAACCTAGTCGCCCCACACCTGGGGAGCCACGAGCAACACGCTTGCCCGTTGACTCACGTCGGAGACTAGCGGGCAAGTGCGCCGGAGTCAGCGAGAACAGCGGAAAAGTCCTGGTCAGCCTCTGCCAGGCTGGACATTTAGGACATAATGCCCCGGATTTGAGGATGTATTCAGACTCAAGCGCGCCTCGAAGCACCCGACGACGACTCATCGGAGGACTCGAGCGAGCCCCCCGAACACCCGCGAGGACCGTCGCGAAAGCCTCATACGGTTTCCACCGCGGCCCTGATCTCCTCCGCGAAGCGCTCCGCGGCCGCCCGCAGCGCCCCGGCGTCGGGACCGTGCCGCAGCACCCCCCGGCTGACGTTCGGCACGACATTGCGCGCCGCGGCTCCGAAGACACCGGGAAGGTCGGCCGCGGTGGCGCCCTGGGCGCCGATGCCCGGCGCCAGGAGCGGCCCGTTGATGTCCAGGTCGTACGACGACAGATCGCCCAGCGTGGCGCCGACGACGGCCCCGAAGGAACCCAGCGGCTGCTCCCCCTCGTTCTCGGCGGCGAGGTGCGCCAGCATCGTCGCCCCGATGTTCCGCCCGTCCGCGCGCACCGCGTGCTGCACCTCGCCGCCCTCCGGGTTGGAGGTCAGCGCCAGCACGAACAGTCCGGTGCCGCTCTCCCGGGCGAGCACGACGGCCGGGGACAGCGAGCCGTAGCCGAGATAGGGCGAGACGGTGAGCGCGTCCGAGAAGAGCGGGGAGTCCTTGCACAGGAAGGTCTCGGCGTACGCGGCCATGGTCGAGCCGATGTCTCCGCGCTTGGCGTCCATCACGACCAGCGCACCGGCCGCCCGCGCCTCCGCCACCGACCTCTCCAGGACGGCGATGCCGCGCGACCCGAAACGCTCGAAGAAGGCACTCTGCGGCTTCAGGACGGCGACCCGGTCGGCCATCGCCTCGACGACCGTGCGGCTGAACCGCTCCAGACCGGCGACGTCGTCGTTCAGGCCCCACTCGGCCAGCAGGGACGCGTGCGGGTCGATGCCCACGCACAGGGCCCCGCGCTCGTCCATGGCACGGCGAAGACGTGCGCCGAAGGGTTCGAGAGAGCTCATGCCGTCTTCCTCACGTCGGCGCCGACGGCGTCGGCGAGGGTGGCGTACGGGCTGGTGCGCAGGCGGGCGGCGAGGCCCTTGTGGATGGCCCGGCCCCAGAAGGGGCCCTCGTAGATGAAGGCGCTGTAGCCCTGTACCAGCGTGGCGCCGGCCAGGATGCGCTGCCAGGCGTCCTCGGCGTTCTCGATGCCGCCGACGCCCACGAGGGTGATGCGGTCGCCCACGCGCGCGTAGAGGCGGCGCAGCACCTCCAGGGAGCGGGACTTCAGGGGGGCGCCGGACAGTCCGCCGGTCTCCTTCACGAGCGAGGGTTCGGACTTCAGACCGAGCCCTTCGCGCGCGATGGTGGTGTTCGTGGCGATGATCCCGTCCAGCCCGAGTTCGACGGCCAGGTCGGCCACGGCGTCGACGTCCTCGTCGGCGAGGTCCGGCGCGATCTTCACGAGCAGTGGGACGCGGCGGGAGGCGACCGTGCGGTCGGCGGCCTCACGGACGGCGCTCAGGAGCGGCCGCAGCGCCTCCGTGGCCTGCAGGTTGCGCAGGCCGGGGGTGTTCGGGGAGGAGACGTTCACGACCAGGTAGTCGGCGTAGGGTGCCAGCCGCTCGGTCGACTTCACGTAGTCACCGACGGCCTCGGCCTCGGGAACGACCTTGGTCTTGCCGATGTTGACGCCCACGACGGTCCTGAAAACCGGCTCACGGGACGCGAGGCGGGCCGCGACGGTCAGCGAGCCCTCGTTGTTGAAGCCCATGCGGTTGATCAGCGCACGGTCCTTCACGAGCCGGAACAGCCGCTTCCTGGGGTTGCCGGGCTGCGGCTCCCCGGTCACCGTGCCGATCTCGACGTGGTCGAAGCCGAGCATCGACATGCCGTCGATCGCGACCGCGTTCTTGTCGAAGCCGGCGGCGAGCCCGAAGGGCCCGTGCATGCGCAGCCCGAAGGCCTCCGTGCGCAGTTCCCTGTGGCGGGGCGCGAGGGCGCCGGCGACGAAGGTGCGCAGGACGGGGACGCGGACGGCGAGGCGGATCCAGCGGAAGGCCAGGTGGTGGGCCTGCTCCGGATCCATCCGTTTGAAAACCAGACGGAAGAAAAGCTTGTACATCTCGGTAATCCTCAAGGACGTCATGAAGACCGGGGTCCTCATGAAGAGGGGGACACCGTTTCCGGTGTCCCCCTCAGGGCTGCTAGTCGCGGGCCGCGGTCAGCTGTTCCGCGTGTTCCTGGAGCGAACGGACGCCCACATCACCGTGGTTGAGGGCGTCGATGCCCTGGACGGCCGCGGCGAGCGCCTGGACCGTCGTCAGGCACGGGACCGACCGTGCCACGGCCGCCGTACGGATCTCGTAGCCGTCGAGGCGGCCGCCGGTGCCGTACGGGGTGTTGACGATTAGGTCGACCTCGCCGTCGTGGATGTGCTGGACGATGGTCTTCTCGCCGTTCGGACCGGTGCCCTCGGACTGCTTGCGCACGACGGTGGCGTTGATGCCGTTGCGCTTGAGGACCTCGGCGGTGCCGGAGGTGGCGAGCAGCTCGAAGCCGTGGGCGACCAGCTCGCGCGCCGGGAAGATCATCGAGCGCTTGTCCCGGTTGGCGACCGAGATGAACGCGCGGCCCTTGGTGGGCAGCGGGCCGTAGGCGCCCGCCTGCGACTTGGCGTACGCCGTGCCGAAGACGGAGTCGATGCCCATGACCTCGCCGGTGGAGCGCATCTCCGGGCCGAGGACCGTGTCGACGCCGCGACCGTGGATGTCGCGGAAGCGCGACCAGGGCATGACCGCCTCCTTGACGGAGATCGGCGCGTCGAGCGGGAGTTCGCCGCCGTCGCCGTTGGCCGGAAGCAGCCCCTCGGCCCTCAGTTCGGCGATGGTGGCGCCCAGGGAGATCCGGGCGGCGGCCTTCGCCAGCGGCACCGCGGTGGCCTTCGACGTGAAGGGGACGGTACGGGACGCGCGCGGGTTGGCTTCGAGGACGTAGAGGATGTCGCCGGCCATCGCGAACTGGATGTTGATCAGGCCGCGGACGCCGACGCCCTTGGCGATGGCCTCCGTGGAGGCCCGCAGCCGCTTGATGTCGAAGCCGCCCAGCGTGATCGGGGGCAGGGCGCACGCCGAGTCGCCGGAGTGGATGCCGGCCTCCTCGATGTGCTCCATGACGCCGCCGAGGTACAGCTCCTCGCCGTCGTACAGGGCGTCGACGTCGATCTCGATGGCGTCGTCGAGGAAGCGGTCGACGAGGACCGGCCGGGAGGGGCTGATCTCGGTCGACTCGGCGATGTAGGACGACAGCCGGGTCTCGTCGTAGACGATCTCCATGCCGCGCCCGCCGAGGACGTACGACGGCCTCACGAGGACCGGGTAGCCGATCTCGTCGGCGATGGCCTTGGCCTCGGCGAAGGTGGTGGCGGTGCCGTGCTTGGGGGCCGGGAGGCCGGCCTCGGCGAGCACGCGCCCGAACGCGCCGCGGTCCTCGGCGGCGTGGATGGCCTCCGGCGAGGTGCCCACGATCGGCACGCCGTTGTCCTTCAGCGCCTGCGACAGACCCAGCGGGGTCTGGCCGCCCAGCTGGACGACGACACCGGCTACGGGACCGGCCTGCTGCTCCGCGTGGACGATCTCCAGCACGTCTTCGAGCGTCAGCGGCTCGAAGTACAGGCGGTCGGAGGTGTCGTAGTCCGTGGAGACGGTCTCCGGGTTGCAGTTGACCATCACCGTCTCGTAGCCCGCGTCACTCAGGGCGAAGGAGGCGTGGACGCAGGAGTAGTCGAACTCGATGCCCTGGCCGATGCGGTTGGGGCCGGAGCCCAGGATGATGACGGCCGGCTTCTCGCGCTGCGCGACCTCCGTCTCCTCGTCGTAGGAGGAGTAGAAGTACGGCGTCCTGGCGGCGAACTCGGCGGCGCAGGTGTCGACCGTCTTGTAGACCGGGCGCACGCCCAGCGCGTGCCGGACCTCGCGCACGACGTCCTCGCGCAGGCCCCGGATCTCGCTGATCTGCTGGTCCGAGAAGCCGTGCCGCTTGGCCTCGGCCAGCAGCTCGCGGGTCAGCTCGGGCGCCTCGGCCAGCTCGTCGGCGATCTCCTTGATGAGGAAGAGCTGGTCGACGAACCAGGGGTCGATCTTCGTGTACTCGAAGACCTCCTCCTGTGTGGCGCCCGCGCGGATGGCCTGCATGACGGTGTTGACACGGCCGTCGGTGGGCCGTACGGCCTCCCGCAGCAGCTCGTCCTTGTCGCCCGTCTCCCCGACGAACGTGAACTGGCTGCCCTTCTTCTCCAGCGAGCGCAGCGCCTTCTGGAAGGCCTCGGTGAAGTTGCGGCCGATGGCCATGGCCTCACCGACCGACTTCATGGTGGTGGTCAGCGTGGAGTCGGCCTGCGGGAACTTCTCGAAGGCGAACCGCGGGGCCTTCACGACCACGTAGTCGAGCGTCGGCTCGAAGGAGGCCGGGGTCTCCTGCGTGATGTCGTTCGGGATCTCGTCGAGGGTGTAGCCGACCGCCAGCTTCGCGGCGATCTTGGCGATCGGGAAGCCGGTCGCCTTCGAGGCGAGGGCCGACGAACGTGAGACCCGCGGGTTCATCTCGATGACGATCACGCGACCGTCCTCGGGGTCCACCGCGAACTGGATGTTGCAGCCGCCGGTGTCGACGCCGACCTCACGGATGACGGCGATGCCGATGTCCCGCAGGATCTGGTACTCGCGGTCGGTCAGCGTCATCGCGGGCGCGACGGTGATCGAGTCGCCTGTGTGCACGCCCATGGGGTCGAAGTTCTCGATGGAGCAGACGACCACCACGTTGTCGTGCTTGTCGCGCATCAGCTCCAGCTCGTACTCCTTCCAGCCGAGGATGGACTCCTCCAGGAGCACCTCGGTGGTCGGGGAGAGCGTGAGGCCCTGCCCGGCGATGCGGCGCAGCTCCTCCTCGTCGTGCGCGAAGCCGGAGCCGGCGCCGCCCATGGTGAAGGACGGGCGGACGACGACCGGGTAGCCGCCGAGCGTCTCGACGCCTGCGAGGACGTCCTCCATGGAGTGGCAGATGACCGAGCGGGCGGACTCGCCGTGGCCGATCTTCTTGCGGACCTCCTCGACGACGTCCTTGAAGAGGTCGCGGTCCTCGCCCTTGTTGATGGCCTCGACGTTGGCGCCGATCAGCTCGACGCCGTACTTGTCGAGCGTCCCGGCCTCGTGCAGCGAGATGGCCGTGTTGAGGGCCGTCTGGCCGCCAAGGGTGGGCAGGAGCGCGTCCGGGCGCTCCTTGGCGATGATCTTCTCGACGAACTCCGGGGTGATCGGCTCGACGTACGTGGCGTCGGCGATCTCCGGGTCGGTCATGATCGTCGCCGGGTTGGAGTTGACGAGGATGACCCGCAGGCCCTCGGCCCGCAGGATGCGGCACGCCTGGGTGCCGGAGTAGTCGAACTCGGCGGCCTGGCCGATGACGATCGGGCCGGAGCCGATGACCAGGACGGACTGGATATCGGTGCGCTTAGGCACGCTGGCCCTCCATCGGGACGGAGCTCATCAAAGACGTGAAGCGGTCGAACAGGTAGGCGGCGTCGTGCGGGCCCGCTGCCGCTTCGGGGTGGTACTGGACGCTGAAGGCCGGCTGGTCGAGCAGTTGGAGGCCCTCCACCACGTTGTCGTTGAGACAGACGTGGGAGACCTCGGCGCGGCCGTAGGGGGTGTCGGAGACCTTGTCGAGGGGGGCGTCGACGGCGAAGCCGTGGTTGTGCGCGGTGACCTCGACCTTGCCGGTCGTACGGTCCTGCACCGGCTGGTTGATGCCGCGGTGTCCGTACTTCAGCTTGTAGGTGCCGAAGCCGAGCGCGCGGCCCAGGATCTGGTTGCCGAAGCAGATGCCGAACAGCGGGGTCCTGCGCTCCAGCACGCCCCGCATGACGGAGACGGCGTGGTCGGCGGTGGCCGGGTCACCGGGACCGTTGGAGAAGAAGACACCGTCGGGGTTGACGGCGTACACGTCCTCGACGGTCGCCGTGGCCGGCAGCACGTGCACCTCGATGCCGCGCTCGGCCATGCGGTGCGGGGTCATGCCCTTGATACCCAGGTCGACGGCGGCCACGGTGAACTTCTTCTCGCCGATCGCCGGGACGACGTACGCCTCCTTGGTGGCGACCTCCGCGGAGAGGTCGGCGCCCTTCATCTCCGGGGCCTGGCGGACCTCGGCGAGCATGGTGCCCTCGTCGGGCAGCGCGTTGCCGGAGAAGATGCCGACGCGCATCGCGCCGCGCTCGCGCAGATGGCGCGTCAGCGCGCGCGTGTCGATGCCGGAGATCCCGACGACGCCCTGGTGGCGCAGCTCGTCGTCGAGCGAGCGCCGGGAGCGCCAGTTGGACGGCACGCGCGCGGGGTCGCGCACGACGTATCCGGCGACCCAGATCCGCGTGCTCTCCGGGTCCTCGTCGTTCACGCCGGTGTTGCCGACGTGCGGGGCGGTCATCACGACGACCTGGCGGTGGTACGAGGGGTCGGTCAGGGTCTCCTGGTAGCCGGTCATGCCGGTCGAGAAGACCGCCTCGCCGAAGGTCACCCCCACGGCCCCGTAGGCACGGCCGCGGAAGGTCCGGCCGTCCTCCAGGACGAGTACGGCGGGAACCTTGGCGGCTCCCCTGGTGGAGGTTGTCATCGTGCGCCTTCCATCTTGTTGATCATGTGGTTCAGGGTCTCGACCCACTCGGTGTGCTCGGCCGCGCGGTCGGAGCGGAACCCGGAGTCGATCAGCCGCTCGCCAAGTGCCCAGGTCACCACGAGCAGTCCGCCCTCGGTCAGGACCTTGCCCGCGATGCCCTTGTCGAGCCGGGCCTCGCGCAGTTGCGCGGCCGGGACGAAGAAGTCGGTGGCACCGGGGCGTACGACCTCCAGTCCCGCGTCCGTCAGCGTGAGCTCGACCCGGCTGCGGGTGCCGAGGCCGTGCGCCACGATGCGGTCGAGCCACTGACCGGCGGTGGTGGAGCCGTGGTAGCGGCCGCTCATCGTCAGTCTCGCCTCGCCGGGCTCGTCCGGCGCGCTGGGCAGCTCCGGCAGGTCGCCCTGGAGCGTGCCGCGCCACTTCCAGCCCTCGCGCATCAGCCAGTAGACGAGCGCGATGAAGAGGGCGAGTCCGACGAGCCAGCCGACACGGGCGGCCCAGTCGGTGACCTCGGCCGACTTCTTCTCGGCTGCGAGCAGGATTACAGGTGTCACGTGAGCTTCCCGTCGACGAGCGTGGCCTTGCCCCGGAGCCACGTGTGCGTGACACGGCCCGGCAGCTCACGCCCCTCGTACGGAGTGTTGCGGCTGCGCGAGGCGAAGCCCGCGGGGTCCACGGACCCACGGTATTCCGTGTCGACGAGCGTGAGGTTGGCGGGCTCACCAGCCGAGACGGGACGCCCGTGTCCCGTGGCCTGCCCGATCTGCGCGGGCTTGACGGACATGCGGTCGGCGACCCCGGCCCAGTTGATCAGCCCGGTGTCCACCATCGTCTCCTGCACCACTGACAACGCGGTCTCCAGGCCGACCATCCCCATGGCGGCCGCGGCCCACTCGCAGTCCTTGTCCTCGTGCGGGTGCGGGGCGTGGTCGGTGGCGACGATGTCGATCGTTCCGTCGGCGAGCGCCTCGCGCAGGGCGAGGACGTCGCGCTCGGTGCGCAGCGGCGGGTTGACCTTGTAGACCGGGTTGTACGACCGGACCAGCTCGTCGGTGAGGAGCAGGTGGTGCGGGGTGACCTCGGCGGTGACGTCGATGCCGCGGGACTTGGCCCAGCGGACGATCTCGACCGACCCGGCGGTCGACAGGTGGCAGATGTGGACGCGGGAGCCGACGTGCTCGGCGAGCAGGACATCCCGGGCGATGATCGATTCTTCGGCCACCGCGGGCCAGCCGCCGAGACCCAGCTCGGCGGAGACGACGCCCTCGTTCATCTGGGCGCCCTCGGTCAGCCGCGGCTCCTGCGCGTGCTGGGCCACGACCCCGCCGAAGGCCTTCACGTACTCCAGCGCCCGCCGCATGATCACGGCGTCGTCGACGCACTTGCCGTCGTCCGAGAAGACCGTGACCCCGGCGGCCGACTCGTGCATGGCACCCAGCTCCGCGAGCTTCTTGCCCTCCAGGCCGACAGTGACGGCGCCGATGGGCTGCACGTCGCAGTAGCCGTGCTCCTGGCCGAGTCGGTAGACCTGCTCGACCACGCCGGCGGTGTCGGCGACCGGGAAGGTGTTGGCCATGGCGAAGACAGCGGTGTAGCCGCCGGAAGCCGCCGCGCGCGTGCCGGTCAGAACGGTCTCGGAGTCCTCACGCCCGGGCTCGCGCAGATGGGTGTGCAGGTCGACGAGCCCTGGCAGGAGCACCTTGCCGGCCGCCTCGACGACCTCGGCGCCCTCGTCGCTCAGACCGACGCCCACCTCGGCGATCGTCTGGCCGTCGATCAGCACGTCCTGCGCCTCGCCGCCGAGCACCTTCGCACCACGGATCAGGATCTTGCTCATGGGTCTTACTTCTCCTCGGAACCGGTGGGGCGGGTGTGGGTGACGGCGGGCTCGTTTCCGCCGAGCAGCAGGTACAGGACGGCCATCCGGATGGAGACTCCGTTTGCGACCTGCTCGACGACCGTGCAGCGGTCCGAGTCGGCGACCTCGGCGGTGATCTCCATGCCGCGGACCATCGGGCCGGGGTGCATCACGATGGCGTGCTCGGGCATCCGCGCCATGCGGTCGCCGTCCAGGCCGTAGCGCCGCGAGTACTCGCGCTCGGTCGGGAAGAACGCGGCGTTCATGCGCTCGCGCTGGACGCGCAGCATCATCACCGCGTCGGACTTGGGCAGTACGGCGTCGAGGTCGTACGACACCTCGCAGGGCCAGCGTTCGACGCCGACCGGCACCAGGGTGGGCGGTGCGACGAGGGTGACCTCGGCGCCCAGCGTGTGCAGCAGGTCGACATTGGAGCGGGCGACCCGGCTGTGCAGGACGTCGCCGACGAGCGTGATGCGCTTGCCGGCCAGGTCCTGTCCGAGGCCGGCGTCCCGGCCGACGAGGCGGCGGCGCATGGTGAACGCGTCGAGCAGGGCCTGGGTGGGGTGCTGGTGGGTGCCGTCGCCGGCGTTGATGACGGCCGCGTCGATCCAGCCGGAGTTGGCGAGGCGGTAGGGGGCTCCGGAGGCGCCGTGCCGGATGACCACGGCGTCGACGCCCATGGCCTCAAGGGTCTGGGCGGTGTCCTTCAGGGACTCGCCCTTGGAGACGCTCGACCCCTTGGCGGTGAAGTTGATGACGTCCGCGGACAGCCGCTTCTCGGCGGCTTCGAAGGAGATGCGCGTGCGCGTGGAGTCCTCGAAGAAGAGGTTCACGACGGTACGGCCGCGCAGGGTCGGAAGTTTCTTGATCGGCCGGTCGGCGACCCGGGCCATCTCCTCGGCGGTGTCGAGGATCAGGACGGCGTCGTCGCGGGTGAGGTCGGCGGCCGAGATGAGATGACGCTGCATCTGTCAGGCTCCGTAAGGCAGTTCAGGTTTCGGGATCCGGGGGCCTGGGGGGTGCCCCCCAGAGAGCACAGCCGGGCAGGCGAGGGCGCACCGAGGCGATGCGGGCCCTGCGGCTGCTGCTAGGTCTGCTTCGCACCGAGCAGCACGGTGTCGCGACCGTCCTCCTCGGCGAGCTGGACCTTGACCGTCTCCCGCAGCGACGTGGGCAGGTTCTTGCCGACGTAGTCGGCGCGGATGGGCAGTTCGCGGTGGCCCCGGTCGACGAGGACCGCGAGCTGCACGGCGCGCGGGCGCCCGATGTCGTTCAGGGCGTCGAGGGCCGCGCGGATGGTGCGGCCGGAGAAGAGCACGTCGTCGACGAGGACGACCAGGCGGCCGTCGATGCCGTCACCTGGGATCTCGGTGCGGGCCAGCGCACGCGGTGGGTGCATGCGCAGGTCGTCCCGGTACATGGTGATGTCGAGCGAACCGACCGGGATCTTCCGGTCGGTGATCTCCTCGAGCTTGGCGGCGAGCCGCTGGGCGAGGAAGACCCCTCGGGTCGGAATGCCGAGGAGCACCACGTCGTCGGCACCCTTGGCGCGCTCGACGATCTCGTGGGCGATGCGGGTCAACACCCGCGCGATGTCGGGGCCTTCGAGAACGGGCCGCGCATCGGACGCCGGAATTCCGGATGTGTCCTGCTTGTCCATACGAAACGGACCCCCTTCTCCGCCTCACGGGACGGATCTTAAAGGACGTCGGATTTGCGCCATCCACGCTACCAGGCCCCGACGACGGCCCTGATCACCCCCATGGCGTAATCGGCCACCGCTGCCACGGAAGCGTCGGTGTGGACCATTCGGCTTGACGCAGAAGAGTCACGCTGCGTAACCTCACAGTGAGTTACCAGACGCGCGGCTCGGAACGTCTGCAGTCGCGTCGAGACAGTGTCCGGGGAGCTATATGTCCAGCGAATACGCCAAACAGCTCGGGGCCAAGCTCCGGGCCATCCGCACCCAGCAGGGCCTTTCCCTCCACGGTGTCGAGGAGAAGAGCCAGGGACGCTGGAAGGCGGTCGTGGTCGGTTCGTACGAGCGCGGCGACCGTGCCGTGACCGTACAGCGCCTCGCCGAACTGGCGGATTTCTATGGGGTCCCCGTGCAGGAGCTGCTGCCCGGCACCACCCCGGGCGGCGCCGCCGAGCCGCCGCCGAAGCTGGTCCTGGACCTGGAGCGGCTGGCGACCGTACCGGCCGAGAAGGCGGGCCCGCTGCAGCGCTATGCGGCGACGATCCAGTCGCAGCGCGGTGACTACAACGGCAAGGTGCTGTCGATCCGCCAGGACGACCTGCGCACACTCGCCGTCATCTACGACCAGTCCCCCTCGGTCCTCACCGAGCAGCTGATCAGCTGGGGCGTGCTGGACGCGGACGCGCGCCGTGCGGTCGCCCACGAAGAGGTCTGACGCGGCCTGAACGGCCCTCAGCAGAAACGTGCCGCCGGGGTGGCCGGAACTACATGGTTCCGGCCACCCCGGCGGCTTTCTGCGGCCTTCGCGGGCCACGCGGGTACCCGGACGCCAGGGGGCCCGCAGCAGTCACGCTGCGGGCCCCCTGGCGATGCTTGTTTCTTACGCCTCGTCCCGGCGCAGTGAGGGCTTCAGCTCCTTGAGCCGGCCCAGCAGGCCGTTGACGAACGCGGGCGACTCGTCCGTGGAGAACTCCTTCGCCAGCTGCACCATCTCGTCCAGCACGACGGCGTCCGGGATCTCGTCGGCCCAGATCAGCTCGTAGGCGCCGAGGCGAAGGACGTTGCGGTCCACCACCGGCATCCGGTCGAGCGTCCAGCCGACCGAGTACTGCGCGATCAGCTCGTCGATGCGCCGCGCGTGCTTCGCGTAGCCCTCGACCAGCTGCATCGTGTACTCGCTCACCGGCGGCTGCCGGGTGTCGTCCCGGGAGAGCCGGATCCAGTCCGCGAGGACCGTCAGGACATCGGCGCCGCGCTGGTCGCCCTCGAAGAGGATCTGGAAGGCGCGCTTGCGGGCCGTGTTGCGGGCAGCCACGGTTAGCTGTTCACCCGGCCGAGGTAGTCGCTCGTACGGGTGTCGACCTTGATCTTCTCACCGGTGGTGATGAAGAGCGGGACCTGGATCTGGTGGCCGGTCTCCAGCGTGGCGGGCTTGGTGCCGCCGGTGGAGCGGTCACCCTGCAGGCCCGGCTCGGTCTCCTGGACGACGAGCTCGACGGCGGCCGGGAGCTCGACGAAGAGCACCTCGCCCTCGTGCTGCGCGACGGTGGCCGTGAAGCCCTCGATGAGGAAGTTGGCGGCGTCGCCGACGGCCTTGCGGTCGACCATGAGCTGGTCGTAGGTCTCCATGTCCATGAAGACGAAGTACTCGCCGTCCATGTACGAGAACTGCATGTCGCGCTTGTCGACAGTGGCCGTCTCGACCTTGACGCCGGCGTTGAAGGTCTTGTCGACCACCTTGCCGGAGAGCACGTTCTTGAGCTTGGTGCGCACGAAGGCCGGGCCCTTGCCGGGCTTGACGTGCTGGAACTCGACGACGGACCACAGCTGGCCGCCTTCGAGCTTGAGCACAAGGCCGTTCTTGAGGTCGTTCGTGGAAGCCACGGTTGCGGAATCTCCTGGACTGACGTGGACGACCCCGGCGCACGCACCTGCCGGCGGCGCCAGGGTCTTCCCTGGGGTCGCTAGAGTGCGAGCAGCTCCTTGGTCGTGATGGTGAGTAGCTCGGGTCCGCCGTCCGCCTCGGGGCGTACGACGAGCGTGTCATCGATCCGGACACCGCCCCGGCCCGGGAGGTGGACCCCCGGTTCGACGGTGACCGGCACGCAAGCGTCCAGTTTACCCATGGCCGAAGGGGCCAACTGCGGGTCCTCGTCGATTTCGAGCCCCACACCGTGCCCCGTCAGGGCCGGGAGCCCCTCCGCGTATCCCGCGGAATCCAGCACCTGACGTGCGGCGCGGTCCACGTCGCGGCAGGCCGCGCCGGGCACCAGCGCCTCCCGTCCGGCGCGCTGGGCGGCGAAGACGAGGTCGTACAGCTCGATCTGCCAGTCCGCGGGAGACGTGCCGATGACGAAGGTGCGGCCGATCTCGCAGCGGTAGCCGCGGTAGGCGGCGCCCAGGCAGACGGAGAGGAAGTCGCCCTCCTCCACCCGGCGGTCGGTGGGCCGGTGGGCGCGCCTGCCGGCATTGGGGCCGGTGGCGACGGAGGTCGGGAAGGCGGGGCCGTCTGCGCCGTGGTCCACGAGACGGCGCTCCAGCTCAAGGGCGAGATGGCGTTCCGTGCGGCCGACGAGGATGGACTCCAGGAGTTCTCCGAGGGCCTGATCGGCGATTTCGGCGCCGATGCGGAGGCAGGAGATCTCCTCCTCGTCCTTGACGACCCGGAGCTGCTCCACGGCTGAGCCGAGGTCGGTCAGGCGCAGCCGTGGGACGACCGAGCGGATCTCCCGGTGCCGGGCCACCGTGAGGTGGTGTTCCTCGACGGCGAGGGTGTCCGCGCGCTGGCCTTCGGCGAGGTCGGCGGCGGCCACCGCGGGATCGCCCGCGGTGCCGGGCAGGGTCTGTACCCGGAGCGTCTCGTCCGGTCGCCCCTCGGCGGGCCGGTCCTCCGGCGGTCCGGGGCAGAGCAGCAGGTCGTCGGTCTTGCCCAGGAGCAGGACGGCGCCCCGCGGGGCGGTGCCCGCGAGGTAGCGGACATTTGCGGGCCGCGAGATCAGCGCGGACTGGCTGCCGCCGGCCTTGCAGCGGTCTCGCAGCCTTGCTCGGCGGAGTGCGTACACCTCTGACATGAGATGAGCGTAGGAGCGGTGGGGGATTTGTGCCGGTTGGGGTGCCGATTGGGGGACGGGGGTGCCAGGTCTTTTGTGTGCCGGGTGCGGGTCGGTGGGGGCTGGTCGCGCCCACGCGGCGGAGCCGGATACCGAAACAGCCCCGCGCCCCTTTTGAACTGCGGCCTCCCCTGCTCACCAGTTCGGGGGGCTTGCGATCGAACGCGCCAATACGTCGTCCAGGACCCTCGCCGTCTGGGGGACATCCAATTGGGAGTTGTCGATGATCGGGAGGCCCGAGCCGTACCAGCCGGCCATGCGGCCGTGGATGCGGGCGACCTCCTCGTCGGTGAGGCGGCGGTTGCCGGAGCGTTCCGCGTTGCGCTCCAGGACGATCTCCAGGCCGGGGAGGAGGACGACCGGGAGGAGGCCGGGGCCCACGTGGCGCTTCCAGCCGCCGAGGCCGACGACCGGGCGGTCGGGGAAGACGGCGTCGTCCAGGATGCAGGAGATGCCGTTGGCCAGGAAGTTCCGGGCGGCGAAGCCACAGGTACGGCGGGCCAGGCGGTACTGCGCCTCCGAGTGGTCGTTCCACCCCGACTGCGGGTCGGCGAAGCCGGAGCGGACCCATTCGCGTACGTCGTCGAGGCTGATGTGGGCGGTGGGGACCCTGCGGTGGTCCGCCCAGTACTTGGCGACGCTCGTCTTGCCGGCGCCCGCGGGGCCGATGAGCAGCACCGCGAGGGTCGTGGCGGTGGGGTCGGGCGCTGCCGCGGCGGGCGGCGCGCTGGGCATGGCGACGGGGGCGCCGGGTGGCAGCGGGACGTGTCCGGTCGTGTCCGGGGCCGGCGGGGCCGGGGCGTGCTGCGGTGCGGGCGGGGTCGGCAGCGCGGGCGCCTGGGGGTAGCCCGGAGCCGGGGGCGGCGGGGGCACGGGGACGGAGCCCTGGTGCGGACCCACTTGGTGCGGACCCGGCTGGTGTGCGGCCGGTGACCAGCCTCCGGCCGGTCCGTGCCCCGGCTGATGGGGCGGCGGCAGCGGAGAACCCACTGCGTGCTGCATCCGGTGCCACTCCGTCTCGTACAGGCAATTGGCGCTGGCAGCGAGCCCGAGGCCCGCTCCTTACCGAACGGTACCTGCCCCGGCCGCCGTTTGGTGAACGGCCGGGGACGGCCCGAAGTGCCCATGTCCGTAAGGCAGATCGGACGGATGACACGCCGGTGGAGTTACTCGCCCACTTCGCCGTACGCGGCCAGCAGGACGGCCGGATCGGGGCTTTCCAGGACGGCCGGCTTGGCCAGGCCGTCCAGGACGATGAAGCGCAGCAGGTTGCCGCGGGACTTCTTGTCGACCTTCATCGTCTCCAGCAGCTTGGGCCACTGGTCGTAGCGGTAGTGGAGGGGGAGGCCGACCGATTCGAGGACCGTGCGGTGCCGGTCGGCGGTGGCGTCGTCCAACCTGCCTGCGAGACGGCCGAGTTCGGCGGCGAAGTGCATGCCGACCGAGACCGCGGCGCCGTGCCGCCACTTGTAGCGCTCGTTCTTCTCGATGGCATGGCCCAGGGTGTGCCCGTAGTTGAGGATCTCCCTGAGGCCCGCCTCCTTCAGGTCGGACGAGACGACCTCGGCCTTGACCCTGATGGAGCGCTCGATGAGCTCGGCGGTGTGCGGGCCGGCCGGGGTGCGCGCGGCCTGCGGATCGGCCTCGATCAGCTCCAGGATCTGCGGGTCGGCGATGAAGCCGGCCTTGATGATCTCGGCGAGTCCGGAGACGTAGTCGTTGACCGGGAGGGAGTCCAGCGCCGCCAGGTCGCACAGCACGCCGGCGGGCGGGTGGAAGGCGCCGACGAGGTTCTTGCCCTCGGCGGTGTTGATGCCGGTCTTGCCGCCGACCGCGGCGTCCACCATGGCCAGCACGGTCGTCGGGACCGCGATCCAGCGCACCCCGCGCAGCCAGGTGGCGGCCACGAACCCGGCGAGGTCGGTGGTGGCGCCACCGCCGACACCGACGATGACGTCGGTGCGGGTGAACCCGGACTGACCGAGTGCCTTCCAGCAGTAGGCGGCGACCTCGGCGGTCTTGGCCTCCTCCGCGTTGGGCACCTGGATGGCCACGGCCTCGAAGCCCTGCCCGGCCAGGTCGGCACGGAGCGCCTCACCGGTCTCGGCGAGTGCCTCGGGGTGGACGACGGCGACCCGCTTGGCCTTGTCGCCGATCAACCCGCCCAGTTCGCCCAGCAGTTGACGCCCCACCAGGACCTCGTAGGGTTCGCTGCCCGCGCTCCCGCCGACCTGGATCCGGGTGACTGCCTCGCTCATGCTTCTTTCAACTCCAGTGCGTCCAAAGCGACTTGGGTGACTTCTTCGGGCGTACGGCCGTCGGTGGCCACGACCGCCGTGGCGACCTCCTCGTACAGCGGCCGCCGGGCCTCCATCAGCTCGCGCCACTGCTTGCGCGGGTTGACCGCGAGCAGCGGACGGGCCGCGTTCAGCCCGGTGCGCTTGACGGCCTCTTCGACGTCCATCGAGAGGTAGACCACCCGCTGGCCGGCCAGCAGCGCCCGGGTGTCCGCGTCCAGGATCGAACCGCCGCCCAGGGCGAGGACGCCGTCGTGCTCGGCCAGCGCCCGGCGCACGGCGGCCTTCTCGATCGCCCGGAAGACCGGCTCGCCCTCGTCGACGAAGATCTCCGCGATCGTGCGGCCCTGCTCGGCCACGATGTCGTCGTCCGTGTCCCGGTAGCCGACGCCGAGCCGCTCGGCCAGCAGCCGCCCGACGGTGGACTTGCCCACACCCATCGGACCGACCAGCACCACCTGCACAGCACTCACCGGATGGCCAGGTTGTCGAGGTAGGACTGCACATTGCGGCGGGTCTCGGGCACCGAGTCGCCACCGAACTTCTCCGCCACCGCGTCCGCGAGGACGAGGGCCACCATGGCCTCGGCGACGATGCCGGCGGCCGGCACCGCGGACACGTCGGAGCGCTGGTGGTGCGCCTGCGTCGCCTCGCCGGTGGTCACGTCGACGGTCTGCAGAGCGCGCGGCACCGTAGCGATCGGCTTCATCGCGGCGCGCACCCGCAGCAGCTCACCGGTGGTCAGGCCGCCCTCGGTGCCGCCGGAGCGGCCTGAGGTGCGCTTGATGCCCTCGGGCGTGTTGACGATCTCGTCATGCGCCTTGGAGCCGGGCACCCGCGCCAGCTCGAACCCGTCGCCGAGCTCCACACCCTTGATCGCCTGGATGCCCATGAGCGCACCGGCCAGCCGGGCGTCCAGCTTGCGGTCCCAGTGCACATGCGAGCCCAGGCCCACGGGGACGCCGTAGGCCAGGATCTCGACCACGCCCCCGAGGGTGTCGCCGTCCTTGTGGGCCTGGTCGACCTCGGCGACCATCGCCTTCGACGCGTCCGCGTCCAGGCAGCGCAGCGGGTCGGCGTCCAGCTTCTCGACGTCGGACGGGGTGGGGTAGACACCCTGCGGGGCCTTCACGGAGCACAGCTCGACGACGTGGCTGACGATCTCGATGCCGGCCGTCTCCTTCAGGTACGACCGGGCCACCGCGCCCAGCGCCACCCGGGCCGCCGTCTCCCGGGCCGACGCGCGCTCCAGGATCGGCCGCGCCTCGTCGAAGCCGTACTTCTGCATGCCCGCGAGATCCGCGTGGCCGGGACGCGGCCGGGTCAGCGGGGCATTGCGGGCCAGCCCGGCCAGGATCTCCGGGTCGATGGGGTCGGCCGCCATGACCTGCTCCCACTTGGGCCACTCGGTGTTGCCCACCATGATCGCGACCGGCGAGCCGAGAGTGAGACCGTGCCGCACACCGCCCAGGAAGGTGACCTCGTCGCGCTCGAACTTCATGCGCGCACCGCGTCCATAACCGAGCCGGCGCCGGGCCAGGTGGTCCGCCACCATCTCCGTGGTGATCGGCACACCGGCGGGAAGACCCTCCAGCGTCGCCACGAGTGCGGGACCGTGGGACTCCCCCGCGGTCAGCCAGCGCAACCTGCTCAACGGTGCTCCTCAGTGCTCGCGCCCTGGTATTGCCCTGTGTACGCGTGTCCTCGCGTACGGCGACGGCGCGACCAGGTGCGCGGCCCTGGCCCGCCACCCCCGATCCTCCCACGTCCGGGCAACGGGTCCGATCCGAGTCCGACAAACGGACAGATCACCCCAGCTGGGCGGCCTCGCGCATGGCAGCGAGCGGGGAGCGCGGGTCGCCGGTGAACTGGCGGAACTGGAAGACCGCCTGGTGCACCAGCAGGTCGAGGCCGCTGAGCACCTGCCCGCCCCGCTGCTGCCAGGCAGCGGCGAGAGGGGTCGGCCAGGGTTCGTAGAGCACGTCGAAGAGGGTGCCGACGTGCGCGGGCACCTGCCCGGCCAGCGAGTCGGTGCCGCCGGCGGGCGTAGTGGAGATCACCAGCGGCGCCTCGAAGGCCCGTACCGCATCCGTCCAGTCGGCCGGGCGGACCTCTACGCCGAGCCGCTCGCCCCACTGCCGCATCTCGTCCGCGCGCCGCTCGCTGCGCACGTACACGGTGACCTCGCCGGTGCAGATCCGGGCGAGCGCGGCCAGGGCGGAGGAAGCGGTGGCGCCCGCGCCCAGGATCGCCGCGGACTCGGCCTTCTCCACACCTCGCTCGTGCAGCGCCGCCACCAGGCCGGGGATGTCGGTGTTGTCGCCGACCTTCCGCCCGTCGGGCCGGAACACCACGGTGTTGACCGCTTCCACCGAGGCCGCCGTGTCGGTGATCTCGTCGAGCAGCGGGATCACCGCCCGCTTCAGCGGCATCGTCAGCGACAGCCCCGCCCACTCGGGGCCGAGCCGCGCGAAGAACCCGGGCAGCGCCGCCTCGTCGATCTCGAACCTGTCGTACGACCAGTCGTCCAGGCCGAGCGCCCGGTACCCCGCGGTGTGCAGCTGCGGGGAGAGGGAGTGGGCGATGGGCGAGCCGAGCACGGCCGCCCTTCGGGTCGCAGTCATCAACTCTTATTTCCTCGACGCATTGAATTCGTCGACCAGCTTGTTGTGCTCTGCGAGCGTCTTGGTGAACTTGCTGGTCTTGCCGTCCAACGAGATGAAGTAGTACCAGCCGTCGTGCGTCGGGTCGAGCGCGCCCTTGAGGGCAAGCTCGCCGGGGTTGTCGATCGGGCCGGGCGGCAGACCCTTGACGTAGTACGTGTTGTACGGGTTGTTGTACTTCCGCAGCTCGGCGATGCTCAGGTCGATCTTGGTCTGGTTCTTGATGTAGTTGTACGTGGAGTCGAATTCCAGGGACCCGTAGGTCTCGGGGTTCCCGGGCTTGAGACGGTTGTAGACGACCTCGGCCATCTTGCGGAAGTCGTCGTGGCTGGTGCCCTCGGCCTGCGCCAGGCTCGCCACGGTGAGCAGCTGCCAGGGGCTGTCGAGGCCGAGGCTCTTCGCCTTCTTGGTGAGGCCGAGCTCCTCGTACTTGTCGTTGGCCCGCGTGACCATGTCCTTCAGGACGGCCTCGGGCTTCTGGCCCTTCGTGGCCGCGTAGCTGGAGGGGTAGAGGAATCCTTCCAGCGGATCCTTCAGGTTGGGGTGGTTCAGCGCCCAGGCGGGCAGGCCGAGGTTCTTGTAGTCCTGCTGCGCGATCTTGGCCGTGGTGCCCGCGGCGACGCCGAGGCGGGTGTCGATCAGCTTGTAGATCTGTGAGTTGCGCAGGCCCTCGGCGAGGACCAGGTTGCTGCGGCTCTTCGAACTGAGCATCAGTTCGACCGCGCTCGCGGCCGACATGTGCTTCTCCAGCGTGTAGACGCCGTCCTGGATCTTCTTGCCGTCGGGGTTCGACTGCTGCGCGGAGACGAACGCGTCGACGCTCTCGACGACTCCCGCATCCTTGAGTTTCTGTCCGATCACATAGCCGCCCGCGCCCTTGGGGATGGTGACCATGATCTTCTGGCCGTTTCCGGCACCCGCGTAGTCGGGCGACGGGCCGAAACGATCCTTGTAGAAGTGGTAGCCGAAGTAACCGACCCCGCCGACACCTCCGGCGAAGATCACGACCAGCACGAGACAGGCGCATCCGCTGCGGCGCTTCTTCGGCTTCTTGCCGCCGCGGGTCTTGCGGCCGGAACGTGGGTCGTCGTCCTCGTCCCCACCGTCCTCGCCGTCCGCGAAGAAGGCGTGTTCTCCCTGGTCAGGGCCGGGGTCCCAGTCGGTCTGCGGCGGCTCGGGCTCTACCTGCCTGCGGCCGGGCGGCTCGGGCGGTGGGTACGCGTCGGGTGTGCCGTAGTAGTCGGGCTGGTCGCCGCCGAACGCGGCGGCCTGCTGGGCATAGGGGTCCGACGGATCCGTGTACTGGACATGCGTGTGCGTGCCGGTGCCCCAGCTGCCCTGGTCGTACGACTGCTGGCCCTGACCTGCGTAGTACTGCTGGTCGTAGCCCTGGTACTGCTGCTGCGGGTACTGCTGTTGCTGGTACTGCTGCTGCGGGTACTGCTGCTGCGCCTGACCGTATGCGGACTGCCCGCCGTGGCCCCAGTCACCGTGGTGCTGCTGCGGCGGCTGCTCCGGATAGTGCTGTGGCTGGCCGCCGTAGGGGGACTGCGGGCCCGCCTGGGCCTGCTGTCCGCCCCATCCGTCGTTCCCGTATGACGGGTCCTCCGGATGCCACGGTTCGGAGCCTTCGCCCCGGCCATACTCAGTCATCGATCCCCTAGAGCCGCGAGGCGGCGGTTACGCGGCTTTCGGCCGGGTTTCGTCCCGCCTCTTGCTGTGCAGCCGCTGTTCGAACAGCGGCGCAGACGCGCGGAACGTTACCGTATCGCGATCAGATGACCACTTCGACGCCTTCGCCGGGTGCTTTACCTGACACCCGTTCGGACTCGAGGGCCTGCTGGAGGATGATCACAGCGGCTGCCTGGTCGATGACCGAGCGGCCCTTCTTCGTCTTCACGCCCGAGGCGCGCAGTCCCTGACTGGCCGTCACCGTGGTCATCCGCTCGTCCACGAGGCGGACCGGGACGGGGGCGATGCCCTTCGCGAGCTCCTGTGCGAAGCCGCGAACCTTTACCGCGGCGGGGCCCTCGCCCCCCTTGAGGGAGCGGGGGAGGCCGACGACGACCTCGATCGGCTCGTACTCCTCGACGAGTTGCTTGAGCCGTCGGTGGGCTGCCGGGATGTCCCGGCCGGGGACCGTCTCCACCGGGGTGGCGAGGATCCCGTCGGGGTCGCACGAGGCGACCCCGATGCGGGCGTCCCCGACGTCGATCGCGAGTCGACGGCCTCTGCGCATCGTCACTTCGCGGCGTCCGTGACCAGCCGCTCGACGGCGTCCACGGCCTCGCCGATCGCGGCCGGGTTCTGGCCGCCGCCCTGGGCGACGTCCGGCTTGCCGCCACCGCCGCCGCCGAGGGTCTTGGCGGCCGTGCGGACCAGGTCGCCGGCCTTGAGGCCGCGCTCGCGGGCGGCCTCGTTGGTGGCGATGACCGTCAGCGGCTTGCCGTTGTTGACCGTGAACAGCGCGACCACGGCGGCCCGTCCACCCTGGATGCGGCCGCGCACGTCGAGGACCAGCTTGCGCAGGTCGTCGGGGGTGGTGCCGTCCGGGACCTGACCGGTGACGACGGCGACACCGCGGATGTCCTTGGCGGACTCGACGAGACCGGCGGCGGCCTGCAGCACCTTCTCGGCGCGGAACTTCTCGATCTCCTTCTCGGCGTCCTTCAGCTTGCCGAGCATCGAGGAGACCTTCTCCGGCAGCTCCTCCGGGCGGCCCTTGAGCAGTTCGGTCAGCTGGTTGACGACCGTGTGCTCACGGGCGAGGAAGCTGTAGGCGTCGACACCGACGAGGGCTTCGATACGGCGGACGCCCGAGCCGATCGAGGACTCGCCGAGCAGCTTCACCAGGCCCAGCTGCGAGGTGTTGTGCACGTGCGTGCCGCCGCACAGCTCCTTGGAGAAGTCGCCGATGGTCACGACACGGACGCGCTCGCCGTACTTCTCGCCGAACTCCGCGATGGCGCCCTGCTTCTTGGCCTCGTCGATGCCCATGACGTCGGCGCGGACGTCGAGGTCGCGGGCGAGCACCTCGTTGATCTTCTGCTCGACGTCCGTCATCACGGCCGTGGGAACGGCGGACGGGGAACCGAAGTCGAAGCGGAAGCGGCCGGGCTGGTTCTCGGAGCCGGCCTGGGCGGCCGTCGGGCCGAGCGCGTCACGCAGCGCCTGGTGGGTGAGGTGGGTGGCCGAGTGGGCGCGGGCGATGGCCGTGCGGCGACGGGCGTCGATGGCGGCGTGGGCCTTCGCGCCGACGGTGACCTCGCCGACCTGGACGACGCCCTTGTGGACGTAGACGCCCGGGACCGGCTTCTGGCAGTCGCGGATCTCGATGACGGCGCCGGTGTCGACCTTGATCTTGCCGGTGTCGCCGATCTGGCCGCCGCCCTCGGCGTAGAAGGGCGTGCGGTCCAGGACGATCTCGACCTCGTCGCCCTCGGTGGCGGCCGGGGAGGAGGCACCGTCGACGAGGATGCCGACGATGGTGGACTCGCCCTCGCTGTCGCCGTAGCCGATGAAGTCGGTCTCACCGACCTTGTCGGCGATCTCACGGTAGGCGCCGGCACCGGCGTGGCCGGTCTTCTTGGCCTGGGCGTCGGCCTTGGCGCGCTCCCGCTGCTCCTTCATCAGACGGCGGAAGCCGTCCTCGTCCACGGAGAGGCCCTGCTCGGCGGCCATCTCCAGGGTGAGGTCGATCGGGAAACCCCAGGTGTCGTGGAGCAGGAACGCCTTGTCGCCGGGCAGGACCGCGGAGCCGGAGGCCTTGGTCTCGGTGACGGCGGTGTCGAGGATGTTGGTGCCGGCCTTCAGCGTCTTGAGGAACGCGTTCTCCTCGGCGACGGCGACCTTCTCGATGCGCTCGCGGTCGGTGACCAGCTCGGGGTACTGCTGGCCCATCATGCCGATGACGGTGTCGATGAGGTCCAGGACGACCGGGCCGGTGGCGCCGAGCAGGCGCATGTTACGGATGGCGCGGCGCATGATGCGGCGCAGCACGTAGCCGCGGCCCTCGTTGCCCGGGGTCACGCCGTCGCCGATGAGCATCACGGACGTGCGCATGTGGTCGGTGACCACGCGCAGGGAGACGTCCGAGGCGTGCGCGTCGCCGTACTCGACACCGGTCAGCTCGGTGGCCTTCTTGATGACGGCCATGGAGGTGTCGATCTCGTACATGTTCTGCACGCCCTGCAGAATCATCGCGAGACGCTCCAGGCCCAGGCCCGTGTCGATGTTCTTGCTGGGGAGCTCGCCGAGGATCTCGAAGTTGTCCTTGCCGATGCCTTCGCCACGCTCGTACTGCATGAAGACGAGGTTCCAGATCTCCACGTACCGCTCGTCGTTGACGGCGGGGCCGCCCTCGACGCCGAACTCCGGGCCGCGGTCGTAGTTGATCTCGGAACAGGGACCGCACGGGCCGGGGACGCCCATGGACCAGTAGTTGTCCTTCATGCCGAGGCGCTGGATGCGCTCCTTGGGCACGCCGACGACCTCGTGCCAGATGCGTTCGGCCTCGTCGTCGTCCTTGTAGACGGTGATCCAGAGCTTTTCCGGCTCCAGGCCGTAACCACCCTTGTCCTGGGGGCTGGTGAGCAGCTCCCAGGCGTGCTTGATGGCGCCTTCCTTGAAGTAGTCGCCGAAGGAGAAGTTGCCGCACATCTGGAAGAAGGTGCCGTGCCGGGTGGTCTTGCCGACCTCTTCGATGTCGGGTGTGCGCACGCACTTCTGCACGCTGGTGGCGCGCGGGAAGGGCGGCTTGACCTCACCCAGGAAGTAGGGCTTGAAGGGCACCATGCCGGCCGGGACCAGGAGCAGAGTCGGGTCGTCCGCGATGAGCGACGCCGAAGGGACGACGGTGTGCCCGCGCTCCTCGAAGAAGCTCAGCCAGCGGCGGCGAATCTCGGCCGACTCCATCAGTGGTCCTCATTCCGGTTGTACGAGTTGTTCGAGTACGTCTGGTACGTCGAGCCCTCGACGTACTTCGGGCTGTTGCGGTTCTCGATGGCGGGGTACCGCCGGGGCGCGGGGAGTTCGGGGGCCGCGTTGATACCGAGGGCCTCCCCCAGCTCCTCCTCCCGCTGGGCCATGTTGTCCCGGACATCCAGCGCGAAGCCGACCGCGCGGTCCTTGATCCGGTGACCGGCCTCGATCGCCTTGTTGGCCGCGGAGACGGCAAGGTTCTCGGGGGTCAGCTGCTTCAGCTTGCGATTGACCTTGGTGGTGGCCCACACACCGGCGGCGACGCCCGTGCTGAACCAGAACGTACGGCGGAACATCGCTGGTCTCAGTCCTTCTTCCGCTTGCCCCGCCGCGCGGCCGGGACGGTCCGGCCCACGATCACGGTACGCCTGGACTCCTTGGCGGGCACGTCGTCCCGGCGGGCGCCCAGGGCACGGCGGACGCCGTAGCCGAAGGCCGCGACCTTGACCAGGGGGCCGCCGAAGGTGGAGGCGACGGTGGTCGACAGCGCCGACGCGTTCGACGTGACCTCCTGGACGTCCGTCGCGATCGCGTCGACCCGGTCGATCTGGGTCTGGGCGGAGCGGACCGCCGACGAGGCGTCGGCCAGCAGCGGGACGGCCTGGTCGGTCACGTCCGCCACGAGCTTGGTGGTCGCCTTGAGCGTCTGGGCCACCCTCGCCAGCGCGACGGCGAGGAAGGAGACCAGGATCGCCCAGAAGACGGCCACCAGGATCCCGGCCACCTCTCCACCGGACACCACGTGCACCCGCTCCCTGGAACATGCCTGAACATCGAAAAGTCGTAGGCCGAGCCTATCGCGCCGGGGACGGGGCTCCGCACCGGATTACCGTCCGCGACGCCGCCGAGTTGCGCGAAGCGATTGTACGGACTGAATACGGGTCAGTACGCTGCGTATTCCATGCGGGATCATCAGCGCGGCGGTAGCTCCGTACACGGCAATCTCCCCCTGGAGCTCAATGCGTTCGTGGGGCGCTCGGCCGAACTCGCCGGGCTGACGCGGGTACTCGGCTCGGCCCGTCTGGTGACGGTGACGGGCGCGGGCGGGGTCGGCAAGTCACGGCTCGCGGCGCGGGCGGCCGTACGGTGCGCGCCGCGTGACGGGGTGTGGCGGGTGGAGCTGGCGCCGGTGCGCGATCCGGAGTTCGTCGACTACGCCGTCGTGGAGGCGCTGGGGCTGACCGACCACACCACACGGCCGCCGCGCGAGACGCTGCTCGGCCATCTCGCCGGGCGCCAACTCCTGCTCGTACTGGACGGGTTCGAGCATCTGGTGGCGGCGTGCGCCGGTCTGGTGGGCGAGTTGCTCGGGCAGCTGCCCGGGCTGCGGGTGCTCGGCGTGGGGCGCAGACCGCTGGGCGTGGCGGGTGAGCAGGTGTTCCCGCTGGCGCCGCTGGGCGAGGACGAGGCGGTCGGGCTGTTGCTGAGCCGGGCGGCCGAGCAGGGCCCGGCGGTGGCGGACGGGCCGGAGGTACGGGAGGTGTGCCGGCGCCTGGACGGCATCCCGCTCGCCGTGGAGCTGGCCGCGGGACGGCTGCGGGCTTTGTCTCCCGGGCAGTTGCTGGTCCGGCTCGACGACCGCTTCCGGCTGCTGACCGGCGGCGGACGCGATGCGCTGCCCCGCCATCGGACCCTGCGTCTGGCCATCGGCTGGAGCCATGAACTGTGCACGCCCCGGGAGCGGTTGCTGTGGTCGCGGCTGTCGGTGTTCGCCGGGCGGTTCGAGCTGGAGGCCGTGGAGTACGTGTGCAGCGGGCACGGCCTGGAGGCCGAGGACGTCCTCGACGTACTCACCGAACTGCTCGCACAGTCGCTGGTCGCCCGCGAGGAGACGCCGGCGGGTGTGCGCTACCGGATGCTGGACACGGTCCGGGCGTACGGCGCGGACTGGCTGGAGGCGACGGGAGACGCGGCCCGGCTGCGGCGGCGGCACCGCGACTGGTACCTGGGGCTTGCGACCTGGTGCGAGCTGGACTGGTTCTCGCCGCGCCAGAACGAGGTGGCCGCGCGCGTGGAGGCGGAGCTGCCGAATCTGCGCTGCGCGCTGGAGCACTGTCTGGCCGAGCCGGACGCGGCGTATCTGGGCCAGTACCTCGCGGGTTCACTGTGGTTCTACTGGGCGGGCTGCGGGCGGCTGTCGGAGGGGCGGCACTGGCTGGAGCAGGTCGTGCGGCTGGACTCCGGCCACGAGCGGTCCCGGCTGAAGGCGCTGTGGGTGCTCGGCTATGTGGCGATCCTGCAGGGCGACGCGGTGCCCGCGCTGGCGGCCCTGCAGGAGTGCCGGGAGGAGGCGGAACGCTCGGGCGACGCGACGGCGGTGGCGTACGCGGAGCACCGCACCGGATGCCTGGCGCTGGTCACGGACGACATGGCACGGGCGGAAGCCCTGCTGTGCTCCGCGCTGGGCCGCTACCGGGAGATCGGCGAGCTCAACAGCAATGTGCTGATGGGCCAGGTCGAACTGGCCATGGCCCGCGCGTTCCAGGGCGATCTGCCGGACGCGGTGCGGCTGTGCGAGGACGTCCGCCGGGTGTGCGAGGACCACGGGGAGCGCTGGACCCGCACGTATGCGCTGTACGTCCTGGCGTACGCGGCCTGGGCCGACGGAGACCCGGCGGGGGCTCGCGCCCTGCTGACGGACTGCCTCGCCGGCGCCCATTCCTTCCACGACCTGCTCGGTTCGGTGCTGGCGGTCGAGCTGCTGGCCCTGGTCACGGCGGTGCAGGGCGATGCGGCGGAGGCGGCGGTGCTGCAGGGTGCGGCGGCCCGGATGTGGCCTTCGGTCGGTCTGCCGCTGTTCGGTTCGGCGTACTACAACGCCCCGCACGAGCTGTGCGAGGCGATGGCCCGGGAGCGGCTGGGCGACGAGGGATACGAGGAGTGCGTGGCGGAAGGGGCCCGGCTGGTGCGGGAGGCGGCGGTGTCGCGGGCACTGGAGCGGCCGCCGGAGGCCGCTGCGTCGCCGCGGGGTCCGGTCCGGCATGCGACGGCGAGCGTGCACATGCACGAACCCGCCGCCTCCCGCGCCCACAAGGGCGGGGAGACGGCGGGCTGAGGTGGTGCTACCGCCTGCTGGTGATCAGCGGGCGTAGTACTCGACGACGAGCTGCTCGTCGCAGATCACCGGGATCTCCTTGCGGTTCGGCTCACGGTCCAGGCGGAACGCCAGGGCCTTGAGGTTCACCTGGAGGTAGCGCGGGGTCTCGCCCTCGGGGGCGAAGCCGCCCTCACGGGCGATGGAGAAGAGGGTCTTCTCGCGGCTGCGCTCGCGGACCATCACGACGTCGTCGGGACGGACGCGGAAGGAGGGCTTGTCGACCTTCTGGCCGTTGACCTCGATGTGGCCGTGAACGACCATCTGACGGGCCTGGTAGATGGTGCGGGCGATGCCCGAACGCAGCACCAGGGCGTCGAGACGGCGCTCGAGCTCGATGATCAGGGCCTCACCGGTCTTGCCCTGGACCTTGGAGGCGCGCTCGTAGGCGCGGACGAGCTGGCGCTCGGACACGTCGTACTGCGCGCGCAGACGCTGCTTCTCGAGCAGACGGACCTTGTAGTCCGAGTTCTGCTTGCGGCCGCGGCCGTGCTCACCCGGCGGGTAGGGGCGGGCCTCGAAGTACTTGACGGCCTTCGGGGTCAGCGCGATGCCGAGGGCACGCGACTTCTTGACCTTGGGGCGGGACTGGTTCGCCACGATCTCTCATTTCTCAGTGTTCGGCTTGTCAGAGTTGAGGGAGGTCGCATCCGCAGCCGGGGAAACCCGCCGGGTCCGTTGCCGGGCCTGGTGGGCAGCCGCTCCCCTGGTCTGGGCACATATGTGCAGCACGCGAGTGGCCCACCGACCGGTCTCGCCGTGCGACGAGTGGTGGTGGGCTGCCCGCGACACCATTCGAACGGTGCGCGACGCTCCTGGAATCCGGTCCGAGGACCGGGCTCCGGCTGACCGTCCCGTTCTGACTGCACGGGACACAGCACTCCGTGGGATTCTACAGGTCGCTCAGGACCGCTTACGACCGAGGTGCTGTCTGGTCCATTCGACCGCGTCCGCGTACCGCGCCTCAGCTCCGTGCCTGGTCGGGCTGTAGTACTCACGGTCCTTGAGGGCGTCCGGGGCGTACTGCTGCTCGGCGATGCCCTCCGGCAGGTCGTGCGGGTACACGTACCCCTGTGCGTGCCCGAGCTTGGCTGCGCCCTTGTAGTGCCCGTCGCGCAGGTGCGGGGGCACCGGACCCGCCAGTCCCTTGCGTACGTCCTCCATGGCGGCGCCGATCGCCGTGGTCGCGGCGTTCGACTTCGGGGCCAGGGCGAGGGCGATGGTGGCGTGGCTGAGGGTGAGGGCGGCCTCGGGGAAGCCGATCATGGCAACGGCCTGGGCTGCGGCGACCGCGATCGGCAGGGCGTTCGGGTCGGCCAGGCCGATGTCCTCGCTGGCGGAGATCATCAGCCGGCGGGCGATGAAGCGGGGGTCCTCGCCCGCCTCGATCATGCGGGCCAGGTAGTGCAGGGCGGCGTCGACGTCGGAGCCGCGGATGGACTTGATGAGGGCGCTGGCGACGTCGTAGTGCTGGTCGCCGTCGCGGTCGTACTTCACCGCCGCCCGGTCGACCGTCTCCTCCAGGGTCGTCAGGGAGATCTCCGGCTCGCCCTTGTCGAGGGCGGCTCCTGCGGCCGCCTCCAGCGCGGTCAGGGCGCGGCGGGCGTCGCCGCCGGCGATGCGCAGGAGGTGGTCCTCGGTGTCCTCGGGGAGGGTGACGGCGTCCTTGAGACCGCGCTCGTCGCTCAGCGCCCGCTTGAGCAGCCCCCGGAGGTCGTCGTCGGTGAGCGGTTCGAGGGTCAGGAGGAGGGAGCGGGACAGGAGTGGGGAGATCACCGAGAAGTACGGGTTCTCCGTCGTCGCCGCGATCAGCGTCACCCAGCGGTTCTCGACCGCCGGGAGGAGGGAGTCCTGCTGGGCCTTGCTGAAGCGGTGGATCTCGTCGAGGAAGAGGACGGTCTCCTTGCCGAAGCCGCCCGTGGCCCGGCGGGCGCCGTCGATGACCGCGCGGACCTCCTTGACGCCGGCCGTGATCGCCGAGAGCTCGACGAAACGCTTGTTGGTGGCCTTGGAGACCACGTACGCGAGGGTCGTCTTGCCGGTGCCGGGCGGGCCCCAGAGGATCACCGAGGACGGGCCGGCGGGGCCGCCCGCACCCTCGCCGACAAGGCGGCGCAGCGGCGAACCGGGCTTCAGCAGGTGCTGCTGGCCCACCACCTCGTCGAGGGTGCGCGGGCGCATCCGCACCGCCAGGGGACTGCCGGTCGGGTCCTTCTCCTGGCGTTCTTCTGCGGCTGCGGTGAACAGGTCGGGCTCCACGTCCGAAACCCTAATTCACGGCACTGACAATCCCCTCAGGCGCTGGGAAGCCGGGCCGGCGTAGCCGGGGGGCTCAGCTGGTCCAGAAGTCCCACCAGCGGGTCAGCACCAGCATGCCGATGATGCCGACGTGCAGCACCGGCAGGACCCAGGTGAACTCGCCGAAGAAGCTCTTCAGCGGGCGCGGGGCGGGCAGGAAGTTGTTGCGGATGTTGAACGAGGTCACGTACCAGAACATGGTGATCGTCGCGACCCAGGCCAGGGAGCACCACAGGCACAGCGCGTTGATGCGGTACAGCGACTGGAACTGCAGCCAGGTGCAGAAGGCGACACCGAAGAGCGTGCCGAAGTTGAAGGTGAGCCAGTACCAGCGCGGGAAGCGGGCACGGGCCAGCAGGCTCATGCCGACGCAGATGACGATGCCGTAGCAGACCAGGCCCAGCATCGGGTTCGGGAAACCGAAGACGGCGGCCTGCTTGGACTCCATCACGCTGCCGCAGGAGACGACCGGGTTGAGGCTGCAGCCGGGGGTGAAGGTCTTTCCTTCGACCTTGGCCTCGAGCAGCTTGAACTTGTCGATCGTGATGACCCAGGCCGCGAGCAGACCGGCAGCGCCCGTGATGATCAGCAGAAGGGCGAACGCCCGGCTGCCGCCCACTGTGCGTGGTCCCGCGGAGTCGTGCTCCGGAGCGGGCTCGGGCTCGGTGGAGACGTCTTTGACTGTGGTCTTGCTCATCACGCCGATTCCGTCTGCTTGAGAGTTGGACCTTCTTCGGGCAGGGGCCATTGTGCCGTACTAAGGCCACTGTCCACCGTTCGGTGGACATAAGGAAGTACGCACGGTCGCCCCGGAACGTTCGGTTCCGGACGAGGCTGAACGGCATGACAGCACACGCGAACGAATTCGCGGTGGACGTACGGGGGCTGCGCAAGCAGTACGGGGACGTGACCGCGGTGGACGGCATCGATCTGGGCATTCGCCGTGGCGAGGTGTTCGGCCTGCTGGGACCCAACGGAGCAGGCAAAAGCACCACGGTGGAGATCCTCCAGGGCAACCGCACGCGGGACGCGGGCGAGGTGTCGGTGCTCGGCTCGGACCCGGCGACCGGCACGCGCGCGTGGCGGTCACGTGTCGGAATCGTCTGGCAGGACGAATCGGCGCCCGCCGAGTTGACGGTCCGCGAGACCGTACGGCACTTCGCCCGCTACTACCCGAGGCCGCGCGACCCGGAGGAGGTGATCGGCCTGGTGGGCCTCGGGGCGAAGGCGGGCAGCCGGATCAAGGCGCTCTCGGGGGGCCAGCGCCGTCGCCTCGACGTCGCCCTGGGGGTGATCGGCGACCCCGAGCTGCTGCTCCTGGACGAACCGACGACCGGATTCGACCCGGCGGCCCGGCGGCAGTTCTGGGACCTGATCCGGCTACTGGCCGACGAGGGCACGACCATTGTGCTGACCACGCACTACCTGGAGGAGGCGGAGGCGCTCGCCGACCGGCTCGCCGTCGTGGCCAAGGGCCGGGTCATCGCCGAGGGCGAGCCGGCCGCCCTGCGGGAGCGATACGGCACGGAAGCCACCGTCGAGTGGACCGAGCCCGACGGAGTCACACGCACCGAGCGCACGGACACCCCGACCAGGACGGTCGCCGACCTCATGCACCGCTTCGACGGTGAGATCCCGGGCCTGCGGGTGGCCCGCCCCACCCTGGAGGACGTCTACCTCCGGCTGACCGGACAGGAGGACGCACGATGACGTCGACCGCCGTACGGACCAGGGCCGAGGCGCCCGCCCAGCGGCTGCCGGGAGCCTGGGGGCTGGGCCTGCGGCGCGGCGCGCTGGAGATCAAGCAGTTCTTCCGGCAGCGCGACCAGGTGGTGTTCACGTTCGCGTTCCCGGTCGTGTTCCTCTTCCTGTTCGCGTCGATCTTCCGCGACGCCGTCCACGGCTCCGGCGTCACCGCCTCCCAGCTGTACGTCCCGGCGATGATGGCCTCCGGGATCATGTCGACCAGCTTCCAGTCGCTGGGCATCTCGATCGCGGTCGAACGGGACGAGAAGGTGCTGCGCCGGCTGCGCGGCACTCCGATGCCTCCGTCCGCGTACTTCCTGGGCAAGATCTGGCTGGTTCTGTTCACCGGTGTGGTGGAGACGGCGATCCTCCTCCTCGTCGGCACCACCCTGTACGGCGTCGACCTGCCGTCGGACGCGTCCCGGTGGTTCGACTTCGCCTGGATCTTCGTCCTGGGGCTGACCGGGTGCGCGCTGCTCGGCATCGCGATCAGCTCGGTGCCCAAGTCGGCGAAGAGCGCCAGCTCCGTGGTCGTACTCCCCTTCCTGGTCCTGCAGTTCATCTCCGGGGTGTACATCTCCATCAACACCATCCCGGACTGGATGCTGAACATCGGTGCCCTGTTCCCGCTGAAGTGGCTGTGCCAGGGTCTTCGGGGTGTGTTCCTGCCGGATTCCGCGCGGGTCCTGGAGCAGGCCGGGAGCTGGGAGTTCGGGAAGGTGGCGCTGGTGCTGGCCGCCTGGTGCGTCGGAGGACTGGTGCTGTGTCTGCTGACCTTCCGGTGGAAGAACCGGCGCGACGGATGAACCGTCCAGGTGCGGCCCGGGGCGAGCACGCCTGGGACCGGACGATCCGGCTCTGGGACGCGTACTTCGCGGTCGCTTGGGCGGCCACCCTCGCCTTCGTGCTCAACGCGGCCCACCCGGACTCGCCGGTCCGGGTGGCCGCTGCGGCCCTGCTGGTCCCCCTCGTGCCCTGGTACGTGGCAGTGGGGCGCCCGCTGCTCCAGGAGGACCCACCGGACCAGGGACAGGCACTGCGCTATCTCGCCGGCGCCATGGCGCTGTTCCTGCCCTCGGCCGTGCTGGTGGGCGAGACGCGGCTGATGGCCTTCGCGCTGATCCCGCAGTGCTTCATGACGCTGCACACGCGGTGGTCCCTGGTGGCCGTCACCGTGATCAACCTGGTGCCGGTCGCGGGCTGGGCACTGCTGTGGCGGCCCAGCGGGGAGGACCTGTTCGGCAACCTCCTCTTCTCCGTGGTCACCCTCGTCTTCTCCCTGGTGATCGGCAGCTGGACCATCCGCATCATCGAACAGAGCATGGAACGGGCCGAGTTGATCGCCGAACTCGACGCCAGCCGCCACGAGATCTCCCGGCTCTCGGCCGCACACGGCGCCCTGGCCGAGCGCGAGCGCATGGCCCGCGAGATCCACGACACCCTCGCCCAGGGCTTCACCAGCGTGCTGATGCTGATCCAGGCCGTGGAGGCCGAACTCGACGACGACGTCCCGCAGGCCCGCCGCCATCTGGCGCTGATGGACGAGACGGCCCGGCAGAACCTCGCCGAGGCCCGCGCCCTGGTCGCCGGGGCCGCGCCCGCCGACCTGAACGGCACCTCCCTCCCCGACGCACTGCGCCGCCTCGCCGCCCGCCACCAGGCGACGCTGGAGGTGAAGGGCCCGGTGCGCCCGCTGCCCGCCGCTCCCGAGGTGGTGGCCCTGCGCTCCTGCCAGGAGGCGCTGGCCAACGCCCGTAAGCATGCGGGGAGTTCGGCGGCGGTGGGCATCGCGCTGGCGTACTCCGACGACGCGCTCACCGTGTCCGTACGGGACGACGGCTGCGGCTTCGACGCCGGCACCCCCTGCGAGGGCTATGGTCTGGCGGGGCTGCGCGCCCGGGCCGGCGAGGTCGGCGGAACAGCGCAGATCCGCAGCACACGGGGCGCCGGCACGACGGTGACGGTCAGCCTGCCCGTATCTCCTCTGAGGAGCCCCTCGTGATCCGCATCGTCCTGGCCGACGACCACCCCGTCGTACGGGAGGGCCTACGCGCGATGCTCAGCGCCGAGCCGGACCTGGAGGTCGTCGCCGATGCGGCGAGCGGACCCCGGGCGGAGGCCCTCGCGGCCGAACTCCGGCCCGACATCGTGCTGATGGATCTGCGGATGCCGGGCGGCGGGGGCGTCGACTCGATCGTGCGGATGAGCGAGGCGGGGCTGCCCTGCCGGGTGATCGTGCTGACGACGTACGAGGCGGACCGGGACATCCTGCGGGCCGTGGAGGCCGGGGCGGCGGGCTACCTGCTCAAGGACATGCCGCGGGTGGAACTGGCGGAGGCTGTGCGGGCCGCGGCGCGGGGCGAGACCGTGCTGGCGCCGTCGGTGGCGGCCCGGCTGGTCGACCGACTGCGCACCAGGCCGGAGCGGCCCCGGCTGTCGGAGCGGGAGACCACGGTGCTGCGGCTGGTGGCGGAGGGCTGTACGAACGCGGAGATCGGGCGGCGTCTGTTCATCGGCGAGTCGACGGTGAAGACCCATCTCCTGCGGATCTTCGGCAAGCTGGGGGTGGACGACCGGACGGCGGCGGTGACCTGCGCGATGCGGTTCGGTTTGCTTGACTGAGCCCGTCCGGGGCCAGCCCCCGGACCCCCGCTCCTCGAACGCCGGAGGGGCTGATTTTTCAGCCCTCCGGCGTTCGAGGACGAGGCCGTTCAGGCCGAAGCGGGGGTCTGGGGGCGGCAGCCCCCAGACCCCTCAACCCAGCCGGGCCTCCAGCTCCGCCACGATCTCGTTCACCCCGACCGCAGTCTGCTCGCCGGACTCCATGTCCTTGAGCTGGACGACACCCTCGGCGAGGTCGCGTTCCCCGGCGACGATCGTGTACCGGGCGCCGCTGCGGTTGGCGTTCTTCATGGCGCCCTTCAGGCCCTTGGCGCCGTAGGAGAAGTCGGTGGCGATGCCGAGCTTGCGCAGCTCGGTGACCTTCGCGAACAGGATCCGACGCGCCTCCTCGCCGAGCGGCACCGCGAACACGCTGGTCGTGGAGGGGAGTTCGAGTTCGACCCCCTCCGCCTCCAGGGCGAGGACCGTGCGGTCGACGCCCAACGCCCAACCGACGGACGGGAGGGCCGGACCGCCGATCATCTCCGACAGGCCGTCGTAGCGGCCGCCGCCGCCCACCGCGGATTGGGAACCCAGACCGTCGTGGACGAACTCGAACGTCGTACGGGTGTAGTAGTCCAGGCCGCGGACCAGCTTCGGGTCGTCCTCGAAAGCGACGCCCGCCGCCGTGATCAGCTCGCGGACCTCCTCGTGGTACGCCTTGCAGGCGTCGCAGAGGTAGTCACGCAGGAGGGGCGCATCGCCCAGCTGCTTCTGGACCGACTCGCGCTTGTCGTCCAGGACGCGCAGCGGGTTGATCTCGGAGCGGCGCAGGGTGTCCTCGTCGAGATCCAGACCGCGCAGGAAGTCCTGCAGCGCGGCCCGGTAGACGGGACGGCACTCCTTGTCGCCCAGGCTGTTCAGCAGGACGCGGAAGTTGCTCAGGCCCAGCGAGCGGTACGCCTGGTCGGCCAGGATGATCAACTCGGCGTCCAGCGCCGGGTCCTCCGCACCGATCGCCTCGGCGCCGACCTGCGAGAAGTGCCTGTAACGGCCCTTCTGCGGGCGCTCGTAGCGGTAGTAGGAGCCCGAGTACCAGAGCTTGACCGGCAGGTTGCCCAGCTTGTGCAGGTTGGCCTCGAGTGCCGCGCGCAGCACGGACGCCGTGCCCTCGGGGCGCAGGGCCAGACTGTCGCCGCCCTTGGTCTCGAAGGCGTACATCTCCTTGGTCACGATGTCGGTGGACTCCCCGACACCGCGCGCGAAGAGCTCGACGCTCTCGAAGCCGGGGGTCTCGATGTAGCCGTAACCGGAGTTGCGCAGCGGGGCGGCGATCGCCTCGCGCACCGCCAGGAACTTGGCGCTGTCCGGCGGGATCAGGTCGTAGGTGCCCTTGGGGGCCTTGAAGGTGCTCACGGAGAGTCTCGTCACATTCCTCGTCGGGGAGCGTCGACATCCGCTCCCTGGCCGGCGGCGGCCACCTGCCGCAGATACGGGTTGGTGGCGCGCTCCTGGCCGATGGTCGTCTGGGGGCCGTGGCCGGACAGCACCACGGTCGAGTCGTCGAGCGGCAGGCACACGCGGCCCAGCGAGTCGAGCATCTCGGCCATGTCACCGCCGGGCAGGTCGGTGCGTCCGATGGAGCCGGCGAAGAGCAGATCCCCGGAGAAGAACACGGAGGGGATCTCCGTGGTCTCGGGCATCCGGAAGGTCACCGACCCCTTGGTATGGCCGGGCGCGTGCGCGACGGAGAACTCCAGGCCCGCGAGCGCCAGCTGCGCGCCGTCGGTCAGCTCCTTGACGTCGTCGGGCTCCCCCACGGTCAGCTCGCCCATCAGCGGCATGCCGATGGAACGGCCGAGCGCCTTCTCCGGGTCGGCCATCATGTAGCGGTCCTCGGGGTGGATCCAGGCCGGTACGTCGTGCGCGCCGCACACCGGGACGACCGAGGCCACATGGTCGATGTGGCCATGGGTGAGAACGACCGCGACGGGCTTGAGCCGATGCTTCCTCAGCGCTTCCTCGACTCCCTGGGCGGCCTGATGGCCCGGGTCGATGATCACGCACTCCTCACCGGCGGCGGGGGCGACGAGATAACAGTTCGTCCCCCAGGCCCCGGCGGGGAACCCGGCAATGAGCACGATCGTCCTTCGTTGTGTCGATACGGGCGGCTGCTGCTGACCTCAGAGCCTACCGGCGCTGCCGATTCCTCAGCGAACCCATATACGGTACGGGGCACACGCAGACGGTCGGCTCACAAGACACACGCGTACCGGTCCACGTACGAGACGCATGAGGAGAGAACCCGGTGGTCACCCAGGAACAGCGCAAGCGTCAGCTCGCCCGGGAGAAGTTCTTGCGGCAGCAGCAGCGGCGTACGGCCGCGCGGCGCAAGGCGAAGATGCGCAACTCCGTGATTGCGTCGGTGCTCGGTGTGGTCGTCATCGGCAGTGTGGCGCTCTACACGACCGGCGTGCTCAAGGGCGACAAGGGCGACGACAAGGCCAACGCGAGTTCGCAGACGTCCCCGAGCGCCGCCCCGACCAGCAAGGCACCCGACCCGTGCGCGAAGCCGGCCAAGGGCTCGGTGAAGAAGCTGAGCTGGAAGAAGGAGCCGGCGATGACCATCGACAAGTCGGCGAAGTACACGATGGATCTCGCCACGACGTGCGGTGACATAGACATCGCACTGAACGCGTCGGCGGCGCCGCACACCGTCAACTCGTTCAACTTCCTCGCCGCTCAGGGCTACTTCGACCACACCAAGTGCCACCGGCTGGTCCCCCAGAACATCTACGTGCTGCAGTGCGGCGACCCGACGGGTACCGGCACCGGCGGTCCCGGCTACACGATCCCGGACGAGAACCTCAAGGACAAGAGCCTCAAGGGGCAGGTGTACCCGGCGGGTACGATCGCCATGGCCAACCAGTACAACCCGCAGACGAAGCAGGGCCGCAACACCGGCGGCAGCCAGTTCTTCCTCGTCTACCAGGACAGTCCGCTGCCGGCCGACTACACCCCGTTCGGCACGATCTCCGGGGCGGGCATGAAGGTTCTCAAGAAGATCGCCGCCGCGGGCGCCCAGCCCGCCGACCCCACGACGCAGAACACTGCACCCAATGCGACCGTTGTGATCAACAAGGCGACAGTCACCAAATCCTGACCGTCAAGTGCGAAATTTCGGTCGCGCGGGATGCGGACAGGCAACCCGCCGGTCGCCTATGTTGGCCGTGACGAAACTGTGGACGATGCCCGGGGGCAGTGAGGCCTCTCGCAGGCATCATGTGGAGGAGGCGCTGTGAGCAGCGACCCGTGGGGCCGCGTCGACGAGACGGGGACCGTGTACGTGCGTACGGCTGACGGCGAGCAGGTCGTCGGTTCCTGGCAGGCCGGCTCCCCTGAGGAGGCGCTGGCCTATTTCGAGCGCAAGTACGAGGGCCTGGTTGTCGAGATCGGCCTCCTCGAGAAGCGAGTGAAGACCACCGACCTGTCCGCGAAGGACGCGCAGGCCGCCATCGATCACATCCGTGAGCAGGTCGACGCCCACCACGCGGTAGGTGACCTGGCCGCCCTGCGGACCCGTCTGGACAAGCTGGTCGAGACCGTCGAGGCGCGCCGTGAGGAGCGCAAGCAGCAGCGCGCGAAGCAGTCCGACGAGGCGCGGCACGCCAAGGAGGCCCTGGTCGTCGAGGCGGAGCAGCTGGCGCAGTCCGACCAGTGGCGGGCGGCCGGTGAGCGGCTGCGCTCGCTGGTGGACACCTGGAAGGGGCTGCCGCGGCTGGACCGCAAGTCGGACGACGAGCTGTGGCACCGCTTCTCGCACGCCCGGTCGGCGTTCTCCAAGCGCCGCAAGGCGCACTTCGCCTCGTTGGACGCGCAGCGCGAGGATGCCCGCAAGGCCAAGGAGCGGCTGGTCGCCGAGGCCGAGGCGCTGTCCGGCTCGACGGACTGGGGTCCGACGGCCGCGCGCTACCGCGAGCTGATGACGGAGTGGAAGGCCGCGGGGCGCGCCCAGCGCGAGCACGAGGACGATCTGTGGAACCGCTTCCGCGGCGCCCAGGACGTGTTCTTCGCAGCCCGCAGCTCGGTCTTCGCCGAGCGGGACGCCGAGCAGTCGGAGAACCTGAAGCTGAAGGAGGAGCTGGCCGAGGAGGCCGAGAAGATCCTCCCGGTCACCGACCTCAAGGCGGCGCGCGCCGCGTTCCGCTCGGTCAACGAGCGCTGGGAGGCCATCGGCCACGTACCGCGGGACGCGCGCCCGAAGGTCGAGGGCCGGATGCACGCCGTGGAGCGGGCCATCCAGGAGGCCGAGGAGTCCGAGTGGCGCCGGACGAACCCGGAGGCACGCGCGCGTGCCGAGGGTCTGACCGGACAGCTCCAGGCCGCCGTGGACAAGCTGCGGGGCCAGATCGAGCAGGCTCGCGCCCAGGGCAACAACGCCAGGGCCGACAAGCTCGAACGCGAGCTGGAGGGCCGCCAGGCGCTCCTGGACCAGGCGCTCAAGGGCCTGCAGGAGTTCGGCGGCTGACGCCTGCTTCGCTGACGTCTGCTTCGTCGAGAAGGGGCCCGTACCTCGCGGTGCGGGCCCCTTCTCGCGTACGGCCGTCTACGCCCTGCTGCGCGCCGAGGTCACGCGGTACACGTCGTAGACGCCCTCCACGCCACGCACCGCCTTCAGGACGTGCCCGAGGTGCTTCGGGTCGCCCATCTCGAAGGTGAAGCGGGAGGTGGCCACGCGGTCGCGGGAGGTCTGGACGGCCGCGGAGAGGATGTTGACGTGCTGGTCGGACAGGACACGGGTGACGTCCGAGAGGAGCCGGGAGCGGTCCAGTGCCTCGACCTGGATGGCGACCAGGAAGACCGAGGACTGGGTGGCCGCCCACTCGACCTCGAGGATGCGCTCCGGCTCCCGGGACAGTGACTCCACGTTCACGCAGTCGCTGCGGTGAACCGATACTCCGCTACCGCGCGTGACGAAACCGATGATCCCGTCGCCGGGGACGGGCGTACAACAGCGGGCCAGCTTGACCCACACGTCCTCGACGCCCTTGACGATCACGCCCGGGTCGGCGCTGGAGCGCCGCTTGCGGCCGCGGCCGCGGGACGGCGGGACCGACTCGTCGATCTCCTCGGTGGCCGCCTCCTCGCCGCCGAGCGCGGAGACGAGCTTCTGCACCACGTTCTGCGCGGAGACATGGCCCTCGCCGATCGCCGCGTACAGCGCGGAGATGTCCGGGTAGCGCATCTCGTGCGCGAGCGTGACGAGCGAGTCTCCGGTGAGGATGCGCTGGATCGGCAGGTTCTGCTTGCGCATCGCGCGGACGATGGCGTCCTTGCCCTGCTCGATCGCCTCGTCGCGGCGCTCCTTGGAGAACCACGCCCGGATCTTGTTGCGGGCGCGCGGCGACTTCACGAAGCCGAGCCAGTCGCGGGAGGGGCCCGCGCCGGCCGCCTTGGAGGTGAAGACCTCCACCAGGTCGCCGTTGTCGAGGGTCGATTCCAGCGGTACGAGACGGCCGTTGACCCGTGCTCCTATGGTGCGGTGGCCGACCTCGGTGTGGACCGCGTAGGCGAAGTCCACCGGCGTGGCCCCCGCCGGGAGCGCTATGACGTCGCCCTTCGGGGTGAAGACGAAGACCTCGTTGCGCGACAGGTCGAAGCGCAGGGACTCCAGGAACTCGCCCGGGTCCTCGGTCTCCTTCTGCCAGTCGAGGAGCTGGCGCAGCCACGCCATGTCGTTGAGGTGGTCGTCCTTGCCGCCGGCCTTGGGGGCGTCCGAACGCACCTTGGAGGCGCCGGCCACGGCCTCCTGCTTGTACTTCCAGTGCGCGGCGATGCCGTACTCGGCGCGGCGGTGCATGTCGAAGGTGCGGATCTGGAGCTCGACGGGCTTGCCGTTGGGGCCGATGACCGTGGTGTGCAGCGACTGGTACATGTTGAACTTGGGCATCGCGATGTAGTCCTTGAACCGGCCGGGGACCGGGTTCCATCGCGCGTGCACGGTGCCGAGGGCGGCGTAGCAGTCGCGGACCGTGTCGACGAGGACGCGGATGCCGACCAGGTCGTAGATCTCCGCGAAGTCGCGACCTCGGACGATCATCTTCTGGTAGACGCTGTAGTAGTGCTTCGGGCGCCCGGTGACGGTGGCCTTGATCCGGGCGGCCCGCAGGTCCTGCTGGACCTCGTCGGTCACTATGGCCAGGTACTCGTCACGCTTCGGCGCCCTTTCGGCCACCAGCCGTACGATCTCGTCGTACATCTTGGGATAGAGGATCGCGAAGGCGAGGTCCTCCAGCTCCCACTTGATGGTGTTCATGCCCAGCCGGTGGGCGAGCGGCGCGTAGATCTCCAGCGTCTCGCGCGCCTTCTTCTCCTGCTTCTCGCGCTTGAGGTAGCGCATGGTGCGCATGTTGTGCAGGCGGTCGGCGAGCTTGATGACCAGGACGCGCGGGTCCTTGGCCATGGCGACGACCATCTTGCGCACGGTCTCGGCCTGCGCGGCCTCGCCGAACTTGACCTTGTCCAGCTTGGTGACGCCGTCGACGAGCAGGGCGACGGAGTCGCCGAAGTCGCGGCGGAGCTGCTCGAGGCCGTACTCGGTGTCCTCGACGGTGTCGTGCAGCAGGCCGGCCATGAGGGTGGCCGGGTCCATGCCGAGCTCGGCGAGGATCGTGGTCACGGCGAGCGGGTGCGTGATGTACGGGTCGCCACTCTTGCGCTTCTGGCCGCGGTGCCAGCGCTCTGCGACCTGGTAGGCCTTCTCTATCTGCCGCAGCGTCGCCGTCTCGATCTTCGGGTCGTTGCTGCGCACTATCCGCAGCAGCGGCTCCAGGACCGGGTTGTACGGATTGGAGCGCTGGACGCCGAGACGGGCGAGGCGGGCGCGTACGCGGTTGGAGGAGCCGGACCGGGCGGGCTGGCCCGTGTTCGGGCGCACCGAGGGAGAGGGCGTGGGCCGCTCGGGTGGCGCGGGCTTGGGGCGCGACTCCTCGGCCGACTTGTCGACGGGCGCCGACTGGGCGTGCTCGACCGGCCCGCGGGTGTCGTTCTTCGCGTGCGGCGCGTTCGGCGCGGGCTTGGCCGCGGCTGCCGAGGCGGACTCGGGCTTGGCGGCGGTCAGGTGCTGGGCCTCGTCTGGCAAGAGGACTCCTCGTGCGCGATCCGGGTCCCCCGGTCAGGCTCCGGAGACCCCATGGTAGCGATCCTGGGCCGCAGGATCGCCTTCAGGCCAATGTGAGGGCCGTCTACCGGAGAAACACGAGGGACTGCTGCCGGATTCCAGGGGGCGGCTTCGGGGTGATCCGGGGGTGTCCTGCGGGTGGCCGGGGGCCTGCCCGGGACCCGGGGTTCGGGCTTGCCCTCGGGGGGAGGCCGAGCGCTCGCGCGGGGTGCGAGCCGCCTGCGCGGGACCAGGCCGGCCGCACCGCGGGGGTTTGGGCACGCCGAGCGCTGACCCGGCGCGCGAACTTGCGGCGGGATGGGCAGGCTGGTTGCTTGCCGCGGGACGTGGCCGTCCGAAGGGCGCCCCTGGCGTGGAGCACCGGGCGCTGCCCGGGGTGGGGACGGGCCGGTCTTCGGCCGAGGCCCGGGGCGTCGGCACTGTGCGGGCTCGGGTGGGCCTGGGGGCGCGAGTTCTCCGTGGGCGTGGAGCGCGGGGCCGACGGTCGGGCAAGTGGCACCGTCGGAGGAAGGCGCCCGGAGGTCGGTATGTGCGAACGGCCGTCCCTGGGGCGGGGCGGCCGTTCGTGGTGGATGTGTGCCGTGGGGTCAGACGGTGAGCAGTGCTTCCAGCGGGGCTCCGGTGAGGGCCGGCTCCAGGCGGGCGCGTCCGCCCAGGAAGCCGAGTTCCATCAGGATCGCGAGGCCCGCGACCTCGGCTCCCGCGCGGCGGATCAGCTGGATCGCGGCCTCCGCGGTGCCGCCCGTGGCGAGGACGTCGTCGACGATCAGGATGCGGTCGTCGGCGAACAGGTCCTCGGCATGCACCTCGATCTCCGCCGAGCCGTACTCCAGGTCGTACGTCTGGCCCAGGGTGGCTCCGGGGAGCTTGCCCGCCTTGCGTACGGGGATGAAGCCGAGGCCGGCGCGGACCGCGACCGGGGCGCCGAGGATGAAGCCGCGGGCCTCCAGGCCGACGACCTTGGTGGCACCCGTGTTCGCGGCGATCTCGGCGAGCGCGTCGGTGAGCGCCGTGAAGGCCGCCGGGTCCGCCAGCAGCGGGGTGATGTCCTTGAACATCACGCCCGGCTCCGGATAGTCGGCCACGTCACGGATGCGGCTGAGCAGCAGCTCCTCGATGTCGGTCATCGGCGCTTCCCGGAGGGACGGCCACGGCCGCGGTTGCGCGACGCCGGCTGGTTGCGCGGGCCGACGACCGCGTGAGCGGCGTCCTCGGGCTCGTCGTCGTGCATGGCGTCCACGACCTCGGTCTCCAGCGGCCCGCCCTCCGCGGCGGTCTGGGCGCGCTTGGCGAGGACGCGCTTCCTGAGCGCCTTCATCTGCGGCTCGCGCTCCTTGAGGTCGGCGACGAGCGGCGTGGCGATGAAGATCGAGGAGTACGCACCGGCCGCGAGGCCGACGAACAGCGACAGCGAGATGTCGTTCAGCATGCCGGCGCCGAGGAAGCCGCCACCGATGAACAGCAGGGCGCCGACCGGCAGCAGCGCGACCACGGTTGTGTTGATGGACCGCACCAGCGTGCTGTTGATCGAGCGGTTGGCAACGTCGCTGAACGTCCAGCGGGTCTGCTTGGTGATGTCCTTCGTCTGCTCCTTGAGGCTGTCGAAGACGACGACCGTGTCGTAGAGCGAGTAACCGAGAATCGTGAGCAGACCGATCACCGTGCCCGGCGTGACCTCGAAGCCGACGAGGGCGTAGATGCCGGTCGTGATGGTGATGTCGTGGATCAGGGCGACCAGCGCGGCGACCGCCATCCGCCACTCGAACGCGATCGCCAGGTAGATCACCACGAGGACCATGAAGATCGCCAGGCCCTGCCAGGCCTTGCTGGCGATCTGGTCACCCCAGCTGGGGCCGACCAGGTCGGCGTTGAGGTTCTCGGAGTTGACGTTCAGGTCCTTGGCGAGCTTGTCCTTGATCGCGTCGGACTTGTCGGTGTCGATGCCCGCGATCTGGATGCGCAGGCTGCCGTCGCCGAGCTTCTGGACGACCGCGTCATGACCGGACGCGTCCTGCGCATAGCCCTGGGCCGTGGCCACCGAGGCGGTCATGTGCTTCGGGGTGGTGAAGACGGCACCGCCCTGGAACTCGATGCCCATGTTCAGACCGCGCACCGCGAGACCGAGGACGGCCGTGATGGTGATCAGGATCGAGATGCCGTACCAGATCTTGCGGTTGCCGACGAAGTCGTAGCCGACCTCACCGCGGTGCAGACGGGCGCCGAGGCTGCCGAGTTTCGACATCTCACGCCTCCTTCGGGTCGACGGGGGCGGAGGGACGACGGGTGCGGCGCAGCGGCGGCTTGGCGCCCAGTGCCTTCGGGTCGAGGCCCGACCACTTGTGGCCGTTCGCGAAGAACTTCCTGCGGGCGAGGATCGTCATCAGCGGCTTGGTGAACAGGAAGACGACGACCACGTCGAGCACGGTGGTCAGACCGAGCGTGAACGCGAAGCCCTGGACCTTGCCGACGGTGACGATGAACAGCACCGCGGCGGCGAGGAACGACACGAAGTCGGAGACCAGGATGGTGCGCCGGGCGCGCGGCCAGGCCCGCTCGACGGCGGGGCGCAGCGAGCGGCCCTCGCGGATCTCGTCCCGGATCCGTTCGAAGAACACGATGAACGAGTCCGCCGTGATACCGATCGCGACGATCGCACCGCAGACCGCCGGCAGGTTGAGCGCGAAGCCGATGGCCTGGCCGAGCAGCGACATGAGCACGTAGGTGAGGATCGCCGAGACCAGCAGCGAGGGGATGGCGATGACCGACAGGCCGCGGTAGAAGATCAGCAGGTAGACGACGACCAGCGCGAGACCGATGGCACCGGCGATCAGACCGGCGTGCAGCTGCTCGCCGCCGAGCGCGGCGGTCACCGTGGTGACGCTGTCCTCCTTGAAGGTCAGCGGCAGCGCGCCGTACGACAGCATGTTGGCGAGGCTCTGGGCCTCCTGCTGGCTGAAGCTGCCGGTGATCTCCGCGTTGCCGCCGGTCAGCGCCTGGTTGACGGACGGGTCGGAGACGACGTTGCCGTCGAGGACGATGGCGAACTGGTTCTGCGGGGACTGGTTCTTGGCCAGCTTGCCGGTGATGTCGCCGAACTTCTTGGAGCCCTTGCCCGTGAACTCCATGGTGACGGTCCAGCCGGCGGCGGACTGCGTGTTGAAGCGGGCTTGGGCGTTCTTGACGTCGGTGCCGTCGACCTCGGCCGGGCCGAGAATGTACTTCTGCCACTGGCCCGAGGAGTTCTGGCCGCAGGCGATCGTCGGGTCGCTGGACTTGGCGCCCCGGCCGGCGACGGCGCGCTGCTTCTTGTTCGTGCAGTCGAGTGCGCTGTACTGCGCCTCGAGCTTGCTGGCGGCCGCGCTGCCGGAGGAGCTGGCGCTCGGGGACGGGGAGGAGGAGGTCTTCGCACCGGAGGAGGCGTTGGCGCTCGGCGTCGCGTCGGCCTTCAGCGCGTCGGTGACGGCGCGGCCCTGCGAGGTGGCGGTCGCCGAAGGAGTCGCGGAGGGGGACGGGGTCGACTTGCCCGTGGCCTTCTCGGTGGCCTTGCCCGTGGCCTTGCCCGAGGGGCTGCCGGAGGCGCTCGGCGACGGGCTGGCCGCGGCGCCGCCGGAGAGCTCGGTGGTGAGCACCGGGCGGAAGTACAGCTTGGCGGTGGTGCCGACCTGCTGGCGCGCCTCCTTGGAGTTCGTGCCCTTGGGGATGTTGACGATGATGTTCTTGCTGCCCTGGGTCTGGACCTCGGCCTCCGTGACACCAAGACCATTGACGCGGTTGTTCATGATCTGGACCGCGGTGTCCATGTTGGTCTTGTTGATCGCGGACTCCTGGCCCGGCTCTGCGACCGCCCGCAGCGTGATGCTCGTACCACCGGCCAGGTCGATACCGAGACGCGGAGTGGTGTCTCCTGAGGCGAACATTCCGCCGGTGAGCGCCACGATGGCGATCAGGATGAGGGCCAGCGAGCGCCCCGGCTTGCTCTGGGCGCTCGCGCTCCGGCCCTTATTAGGTGCTGCCACCTTCTCGTACTCCCTCTCGGGCCGCTCCGCACCGGGTCAGCGCGGTGTCGGCCATGACATGGTGTCGGGATCCCCGTGTGCGAGATACGCACGTCCCGGGGCGCGCGAGGTCGGCCGCGCGCCCCGGGACGTGACTACTTCGCCTCGGAGTCGCCGTCGGTCTTCTTCGGCTCTTCGTCCGACTTGGCCCCGGCGGCCGCAGTCTCGTCGGCCGGCTCCTCGGGCACGTCCTTCTTGTCGAGGTCGACGGACTTGTCGTCGGAGGCGGCGGCAGCTTCGTCGGCGGAGTCGTCGGTCTCGGTGAGGGAGGAGGCGTCGTCCGGGACCAGGTCTGAGTCGGACTTCAGGTCGTGCTCGATGCCGTGCACGATGCGGTTGTACTCGTCGTCGCTGAGCACGGAACCGATGGCGTTCTTCGCGAAGAGGAGCTCGACGCCCGGGCCGGCGTCGAGGAGGACCGTGTCCTCGTTGACCTCCTTGACCGTCGCGTACATGCCCCCGATCGTGCGGACGCCGCTGCCGGGCTGCAGCTCATTACGCATCGTCGCGGCCTGCTGCTGCTTGCGCTTGGCCGAGCGGGTCATGAGGAACATGGCCCCGATGAGCACGATGAACGGGAGGAGCATGGTGATATTCACGGGACGGAATTTCCTTCGCACGACCGCGATTGAGAGCGGCCTCATGGATGGGGGTATGTATACCGCCGACAAAGGCGGCATCGGCGGAGTCTAAGCGAGTCCACGCGCATGGAACAACGCTCAGCATGGCACCTGGGTTCCTGACCCGGCCAATGCCACCCCGTCACGATGCCGTCACGTCCCGAACAGGTCCTGTTGTCCGTTTCCCGCGGTCGTCGAGCGGGGCGGGGTGAGACCGAGATGCGCCCATGCGGCAGGCGTGGCAACGCGTCCGCGCGGGGTACGGGCGAGCAGGCCCTCCCGTACGAGGAACGGCTCGGCCACCTCTTCCACCGTCTCACGCTCCTCCCCCACCGCGACGGCGAGCGTGGACAGGCCGACCGGGCCGCCGCCGAACAGCTTGAGCAGGGCCTGGAGGACACCGCGGTCGAGGCGGTCGAGGCCGCGGGCGTCCACTTCGTACACCGCGAGGGCGGCCCCCGCGATGTCCCGCGTGATGAATCCGTCGGCCTTGACCTGAGCGTAGTCGCGCACCCGGCGCAGCAGGCGGTTGGCGATACGGGGGGTGCCGCGGGAGCGGCCGGCGATCTCGGCGGCGCCGTCGGCCTGGATCTCGACGTCGAGCAGGTTCGCCGAGCGGTGGATGACGCGCTCCAGCTCGGCGGGCTCGTAGAACTCCATGTGCGCGGTGAAGCCGAAGCGGTCGCGCAGCGGGGGCGGCAGCAGTCCCGCGCGCGTGGTGGCGCCGACCAGCGTGAACGGGGGCAGTTCGAGCGGGATGGCGGTGGCTCCGGGGCCCTTGCCGACGATGACGTCGACCCGGAAGTCCTCCATGGCCATGTACAGCATCTCCTCGGCGGGCCGGGACATGCGGTGGATCTCGTCGAGGAAGAGGACCTCGCCCTCCTGGAGGGAGGAGAGGATCGCGGCCAGATCACCGGCGTGCTGGATGGCGGGGCCGCTGGTGATACGGATCGGGGCGCCCATCTCGGCCGCGATGATCATCGACAGGGTGGTCTTGCCGAGGCCCGGGGCACCGGAGAGCAGCACGTGGTCGGCGGTGGCGCCACGCGCGCGTGCGGCGCGCAGGACCAGGTCGAGCTGCTCGCGGACCTTCTCCTGGCCGATGAACTCGTCCAGGTCCTTGGGGCGCAGGGCCGCCTCGACGGCCTGGTCCTCGCGGTCGGCGACGGAGCCCACCAGCCGCTCGGGGCCGGGGGCGTCGGTCGGGTCGTCCCAGTTCACTGAGATCTCCTAACTGGGGTGGCGCAGGCGGGTCAGCGGGCGCGGTTGAGGGTCTGCAGGGCCGCCTTCAGCAGCTGACCGACCTGGGGCGGGCCTCCGGCCGCCTCGGCCTGCGGTGCCACGGCGGACACGGCCTCGTCGGCCTCGCGGGTGGCGTACCCGAGGCCGATCAGCGCGGCGTGGAGCTGGTCGCGCCAGCCGGAGGTGACCGCCGTGCCGACGGCCGGGGCGCCGATGGGTTCGCCGAGCCGGTCCCTGAGCTCCAGCAGGAGCTTCTGGGCGCCCTTCTTGCCGATGCCGGGGACGGCGACGAGGGCCTTCTCGTCGCTCGTGGACACCGCACGGCGCAGGGCGTCCGGGGTGTGCACGGCCAGCATCGCCTGCGCCAGCCGCGGGCCGACGCCGCTGGCCGTCTGCAGCAGTTCGAACACCTGGCGCTCGTCGTCGTCCACGAAGCCGTAGAGCGTCAGAGAGTCCTCCCGTACGACGAGGGAGGTGGCGAGCTTGGCCGGCTGCCCCAGACGGAGCGTGGAAAGCGTGTTGGGGGTGCACTGCACGGCCATGCCGACACCGCCGACCTCGACCACGGCGGCGTCGGGGGCGAGTGCGGCGACCGTGCCGCTCACGAAGGCGATCATGCCGTACGGCCTTTCGTCGAGTTGGCTGCGTGCAGGGCGACCGCCTGCTGCAGTCGGTTCTGCGCGGGGGCGCGCCAGATGTGGCAGATGGCGAGCGCGAGGGCGTCGGCGGCGTCGGCCGGTTTCGGGGGTGCGTCGAGCCGGAGCAGACGGGTCACCATGGCGCCGACCTGGGCCTTCTCCGCGCGGCCGCTGCCGGTGACCGCGGCCTTGACCTCGCTGGGGGTGTGCAGGGCGACGGGGAGGCCGCGGCGGGCGGCGCACAGCATGGCGACGGCGCTGGCCTGGGCGGTGCCCATCACGGTCCGCACGTTGTGCTGGCTGAACACCCGCTCCACGGCGACGACTTCGGGCCGGTGCTCGTCCAGCCACTGTTCGATGCCCTGCTCGATGGCGACGAGGCGCTGCCCCAACTCGGCGTCCACGGGCGTCCGTACGACGCCGACGCCGACCATGGTGAGCGGCCGGCCCGCGACCCCCTCGACCACGCCGACACCGCATCGCGTGAGCCCAGGGTCCACCCCCAACACCCGCACGCGCCCCTCCCCTCAGTGATCTTTGACTTCCACGCCAGGCTAGCCGCTGCCACCGACAACGGCGGCGGGCCGGTGGGACGTGTTGTCCCACCGGCCCGCCGAAACCGCTTCGTTCGCGGCAGCGTTACGCGTCGACCTTCTCCATGACCTCGTCGCTGACGTCGAAGTTGGCGAAGACGTTCTGCACGTCGTCGCTGTCCTCGAGCGCGTCGATCAGCTTGAAGATCTTCTTGGCGCCCTCCTCGTCCAGCTCGACCTGCATGGTCGGGACGAAGTTGGCCTCGGCGGAGTCGTAGTCGATCCCGGCGTCCTGAAGGGCGGTGCGGACGGCGACCATGTCGGTGGCCTCGCTGAGCACCTCGAAGGACTCGCCCAGGTCGTTGACCTCCTCGGCGCCCGCGTCCAGGACGGCACCCAGGACGTCGTCCTCGGTCAGCTCGCCCTTGGGGACGATCACGACGCCCTTGCGGTTGAAGAGGTACGACACCGAGCCCGGGTCGGCCATGTTGCCGCCGTTGCGGGTCATGGCGACACGGACGTCTGAGGCGGCGCGGTTGCGGTTGTCGGTGAGGCACTCGATGAGCACCGCGACGCCGTTCGGGCCGTAGCCCTCGTACATGATCGTCTCGTAGTCGGCGCCACCGGCCTCGAGACCGCCGCCGCGCTTGACCGCGGAGTCGATGTTCTTGTTGGGGACCGACTGCTTCTTGGCCTTCTGGATGGCGTCGTAGAGGGTCGGGTTGCCCTCGATGTCGACGCCGCCCATCCGGGCCGCCACTTCGATGTTCTTGATCAGCTTCGCGAAGAGCTTGCCGCGCTTGGCGTCGATCACGGCCTTCTTGTGCTTCGTCGTAGCCCATTTAGAGTGGCCGGACATCTGCCTGTCTCCTTCGCGTAACCCATCCGAACAACGAACCCCAGAGATCCTACAAGGACTCCGCCGCCCGGTTCGCGCCCACCATGTCGACGAACAGGGCGTGCACGCGGTGGTCGCCGGTCAGTTCCGGATGGAACGACGTGGCGAGCGCGTTGCCCTGGCGGACCGCGACGATGTGGCCGTCGTGCTCGGCGAGCACCTCGGTCTCGGCGCCGACGGACTCCACCCAGGGAGCGCGGATGAAGACGCCCTCTACAGGATCGCCCGCGACGCCCCGGACGTCGACCGCCGCTTCGAACGACTCGTTCTGCCGCCCGAAGGCGTTGCGGCGCACGATCATGTCGATGCCGCCGATGGTCTCCTGGCCCGAGCGCGGGTCCAGGATCTTGTCGGCGAGCATGATCATGCCGGCGCAGGTGCCGTAGACGGGCATTCCGGCGCGCACGCGCGCGCGTAGGGGCTCCATCACGCCGAACAGGACGGCCAGCTTGGAGATGGTGGTGGACTCGCCGCCGGGAATGACCAGGCCGTCCACCTCGGCGAGCTCCTCGGGGCGCCTGACCGGCCTGGCCACGGCGTCGGCCGCGGCCAGGGCGATGAGGTGCTCCCGTACGTCGCCCTGGAGGGCCAGGACGCCTATGACGGGGGTGTTCATGTGATCCAGTGCCTTACTGCCTTACCAGCCGCGGTTGGCGTAGCGCTCGGCCTCGGGGAGGGTGTCGCAGTTGATGCCGACCATGGCCTCGCCGAGGTTGCGGGACGCGTCCGCGATGATCTTGGGGTCGTCGTAGAAGGTGGTGGCCTTCACGATGGCGGCGGCGCGCTTGGCCGGGTCGCCGGACTTGAAGATGCCGGAGCCGACGAAGACGCCCTCGGCGCCGAGCTGGCGCATCAGCGCGGCGTCGGCGGGGGTGGCCACGCCACCGGCGGAGAACAGCACCACCGGGAGCTTGCCGAGCTCGGCGACCTCCTTGACCAGCTCGTACGGGGCGCGCAGGTCCTTGGCGGCGGCGTACAGCTCGTTGTTGTCGAAGCCGCGCAGCCGGGCGATCTCGTTCTTGATCTGGCGCAGGTGGCGGACGGCCTCGACGACGTTGCCGGTGCCGGCCTCGCCCTTGGAGCGGATCATGGCCGCGCCCTCGGCGATGCGGCGCAGGGCCTCGCCCAGGTTGGTGGCGCCGCAGACGAAGGGGGTGGTGAACGCCCACTTGTCGGAGTGGTTGACCTCGTCGGCCGGGGTGAGGACCTCGGACTCGTCGATGTAGTCGACGCCGAGGGACTGCAGCACCTGGGCCTCGACGAAGTGGCCGATGCGGGACTTGGCCATGACCGGGATCGAGACGGCCTCGATGATGCCCTCGATCATGTCCGGGTCGGACATCCGGGCCACGCCGCCGTCCTTGCGGATGTCGGCCGGGACCCGCTCCAGGGCCATGACGGCGACGGCGCCCGCGTCCTCGGCGATCTTCGCCTGCTCCGGCGTGACGACGTCCATGATCACGCCGCCCTTGAGCTGCTCGGCCATGCCGCGCTTCACGCGCGCGGTGCCGGTCTCGGGGGACTGGTTTTCGGAGAGCGTGCTGGACACGGGTTGACCTCACTCGGTGAAAAGAGGGTTTCTGCAAGCACCGAGGAAACGTGATTGGACCAGTCCACGGCAAGGGCCAATAGCCAGACGGTGGCTCCTTTCCGCCGGCGCTCCCGCTACCGGCGCGACGAGTCGCGGCCGGCCGAGGCGGACGAGGCGTGGGGACCGGGGCACCCGCCCCCTGCCGTTCGCCCGCGAGGATGTCCCTCAGCTCCTCGTCGAGGCCGCGTCTTCCTCGACCTGGAGGGTTACCTGCTCCCGGTGCCGGGACGCGGTCCCCCGCGGTTCATGGCCGGTGGTCCCCTAGACCGCGCGGTCGGCCAGTGCCGCCGGTGGCTCGTCGTCCATCTCGAAGGCCATCGGGAAGGGGGCGTGTCCGGCGAGCCGGAACCAGCGCACCTTGCGGTGTTCCCGGAGCCTGCGGGCCGCGCCGACCGCGTCGTTGTGGAACCGGCGGGCCATCGGGACCCGCCGTACGGCCTCGGTCAGTTCACCGGCCGCCGCCTCGCCGCCGGGTGCCTCCCGCACCGCCTCCACCTGCTGCGCCTCCGCGAACACCGCCCGCAGCGCCTGGCTCAACTCGCTCTCGGCGACCTCCCGTTGCTCCTCCTCGACCTGCCGGGCCGCGTGTGCCGCCTCGTAGAGGACGATCGAGGCGGCCGGGTCGAGGACGCCGGAGGTGGCGAGTTCCTGAGCCACTGAGGCCCTGCGCAGCAGCTGGGCGTCGAGCGCGGCCCGTGCCGCGTCGATGCGGGCGTGCAGGCGGTCCAGGCGGCCCGCCGTCCAGCTCAGGTACAGGCCGATCGCGAGGAGGGCGACGAGGATCCAGATGAGGGTTGCGGTCACGGGCGGCAAGGTTAGCGGTGCGGCGAGGGGCCGTTGCGATCAGCCGGCGGCCGGGCCACGGCGCTCAGTCCCGTGCCAAACCCAGGCGCGACCGCAGGCCGGGCCCCCGCTCGTCCTCCGCCGCCGCGACCGCGGCCGCTCCCGCCGTCACCGTCTCGTACACCGACAGGATGTCCGCCCCCACCGTCGACCAGTCGAAGCGCCGTACATGAGCGCTTCCCCGCTCCCGCAGCTCGGCCCGGCGCTCCGGGTCCCCCAGCAGCCGCAGAGCCGCCTCGGCCAGCGCGTCGGAGTCCTCGTTGGCGAACAGCTCGCCTGCCGCGCCCTGGTCCAGGACCTGGGCGAAGGCGTCCAGGTCGGAGGCGAGGACCGGGGCGCCGGCGGACATGGCCTCGACGAGGATGATGCCGAAGCTCTCGCCGCCGGTGTTCGGCGCCACGTACAGGTCGACGCTGCGCAGGAAGCGGGCCTTGTCCTCGTCGCTGACCATGCCGAGGAACTGCACGCGGGGGCGCAGTTCGGCGGGCAGCGACTCGACCGCCTCCTCCTCGTCCCCGCGCCCGGCGACCAGCAGCCGGGCCTGCGGGCGCTCGGCGAGGATCCTGGGCAGCGCCTTCATGAGCACCGGCAGGCCCTTGCGGGGCTCGTCGATGCGGCCGATGAATCCGATGGTGTCGCCCTGCCACTCCTCCTTGGGCTCGGCCCGGGCGAAGAAGTCGACGTCGACGCCGTTCGGGATGACGACCGCGTCACCGCCGAGGTGTTCCACCAGCGTGCGGCGGGCGTACTCGCTCACCGCGATCCGGGCGCTGATCTTCTCCAGGGCCGCCTGGAGGATCGAGTAGGCGGCGATCATCGCCCGCGAGCGCGGGTTGGAGGTGTGGAAGGTGGCCACGATCGGGCCGGAGGCCGCCCAGCAGGTCAGCAGGCCCAGCGACGGCGAGGTCGGCTCGTGGATGTGGACGACGTCGAACTCGCCGTCGTGCAGCCAGCGCCGGACGCGGGCGGCGCTCAGGAAGCCGAAGTTCAGCCGGGCCACCGAGCCGTTGTACGGCACCGGGACCGCGCGGCCGGCCGAGACGACGTACGGCGGCAGAGGCGTGTCGTCGTCGGCGGGTGCCAGGACCGAGACCTCGTGGCCCAGGCGGATGAAGTACTCGGCGAGGTCACGGATGTGGAACTGGACGCCGCCCGGCACGTCCCAGGAGTACGGGCAGACGATGCCGATCCTCACGACGTGCCCTTCTCGGGAGCCGGGGGTTTCCGTGCGGGATCGAGGTCCTTGAGCCACAAGCGCTGGAGCATGTGCCAGTCCTCCGGATGGTCGGCGATCCCGGTGGCGAAGGCATCGGCCAGCGCCTGTGTCATGACAGACGTCTTCTCGGCCCGGCTACCTGACTCGGGTACCTCGACCGGTGGGTGCACGCGCCCCTGCATGACGGGAGAATCGTCGTACCAGAGCGTGACCGGCAGGAGCAGTGCGCCGGTCTGCTGGGCGAGCAGGGCGGGGCCCGCCGGCATCCGGGTGGCCTCGCCGAAGAACTGGACCTCGACGCCCGAGGCCGACAGGTCGCGCTCGGCGACCAGACAGACCAGGCCGCCGTCGCGCAGCCGCCGGGCGAGCGTGCCGAAGGCGGTGCCGCCGCTGTGCGGCAGGACCTCCATGCCGAGGCCCTCGCGGTAGGCGACGAAACGGTCGTAGAGGGTCTCCGGCTTGAGGCGCTCGGCGACCGTGGTGAACGGCGTCTCGAGCTTCGTGGTGACCCAGGCACCGGCGAGGTCCCAGTTGGCCATGTGCGGGAGCGCCAGGATGACGCCCTGGTCGGAGGCGATCCCGTCGGTCAGGTAGTGGACGTCCTTGGGGTCGAAGCCGCCCCTTATCCGCTCGGCGCTCCACGCCGGGAGCCGGAAGGACTCCATCCAGTAGCGCAGGTACGAACGCATGCCCGCGCGCGAGAGCTCGGCCAGGCGCGCGGGGCTCGCATCGGGCACCACGCGCGCGTAGTTGCTCTCCAGGCGCTGTACGCCCTTGCCGCGCTGCTTCCAGGCGAGGTCGGCGATGGTGCGGCCGAGCCGTGCGGCGACCGGCTCGGGGAGTTTCTTGACGGTGCCCCAGCCGAGGCCGTACAGCGCGTCCGTCAGCTGATCGCGGGGGCTCACTTCGCGGCCTCGCTGCCCTGTGAGGCGTTCTCCGGCGCGCCCGCCGCGGCCTCCGCCTCCGCGGACTCGCGACGGACGGTGACGACCCGCTGGATGAGCGTCACCAGACTGCCGACGGCGACGATCCACAGGGCGACGGGCAGCAGGTACTGGATGCCGGGCACACCGAACTTGTGCAGCCCGGCGAATCCGGCCGCGACCAGCGAGATGACCAGGCGCTCCGCGCGCTCGACGAGACCGTTGACGGCGACCGGCAGGCCGATCGACTCGCCGCGGGCTTTGGTGTACGACACCACCTGGCCGCTGGCCAGGCAGAAGATCGAGACGGCGCACAGGACGTTGTCATTGCCGCCCCCGGCGTACCAGAGGGCGAAACCGCCGAAGATCGCGCCGTCGGCGACCCGGTCGAGCGTGGAGTCCAGGAAGGCGCCCCAGCGGCTGGTGCGGCCCAGCTGGCGGGCCATGTTGCCGTCGACGAGGTCGGAGAACACGAACAGCGTGATCACGACCGTGCCCCAGAAGAACTCACCCCGGGGGTAGAAGACCAGCGCGCCCGCGATCACCCCGGCCGTGCCGAGGAGCGTGACCGTGTCGGGGCTGACGCCCCGGCGGATGAGAAACGCGGCGAACGGCGTGAGGACACGCGTGAAGAATGCACGCGCGTACTTGTTCAGCATGGCCTTCCCGACGGTCGGTGTGGCCGCGGCCCCTGCTGGCCTCCGGCTGGCCCATCGTAGCCACGCGCGCGCGTGTGCGACTGCCGGGCACCCGGACGTCTGCGGGGAGATAGGGCGGACGGCCCGGACCGGGGGCGGGCGGCGCGATCGCGTCCTTCGTATGGACGCACCGTGACGGGAGTGGAAAGCTCGAAGAACCGCGGGCGTCATCGGAGCCGCCACCGCACGCGGCCCGGCATGCCCGCGCCCACAGTGACCTCACCGTGCACGGGAGGCAAGGCCATGGGCGACAAGGCAAGCGCACACCCCGGAGCCGCCGGCAGGGCTACAGCGGCCGACCACCCCGCGTCCGTACGGAATGTGGTGCTGGTCGGCCACAGCGGATCGGGCAAGACGACACTGGTGGAAGCTCTCGCACTCACCGCGGGGGCAGTGAACCGGGCGGGCCGTGTGGAGGACGGCGGCACCGTCTCCGACTACGACGAGATCGAGCACCGGCAGCAACGCTCGGTGCAGCTCTCCCTGGTGCCGGTCGAATGGGACGGCATCAAGGTCAATCTTCTCGACACCCCCGGATACGCGGACTTCGTCGGGGAGCTGCGGGCCGGTCTGCGAGCGGCGGACGCGGCCCTTTTCGTCGTCTCGGCCTCCGACGGCGTGGACGGCTCGACCCGCATGGTGTGGGAGGAGTGCGCGGCCGTCGGCATGCCACGGGCGATCGTGATCACCCACCTGGAGTCCGCCCGGGCGGACTTCGAGGAGATGACGCGGACCTGCGCGGAGGCCTTCGGCGGGGACGATCCGGACGCCGTGATCCCGCTCTACCTGCCGCTGCACGGCCCGCAGGGTCCGGACGGGCACGCGCCCGTGACGGGGCTGACCGGACTGCTGTCGCAGAAGCTCTTCGACTACTCGTCCGGCGAGCGCAAGGAGTCGGAGCCGGGCGAGGACCAGCTGCCGGAGATCGAGGACGCCCGTAACCGGCTGATCGAGGGGATCATCTCGGAGAGCGAGGACGAGACCCTCATGGACCGCTATCTGGGCGGCGAGCAGATCGACGTCAAGACACTCGTCGAGGACCTGGAGCGGGCCGTCGCACGCGGGGTCTTCTTCCCCGTCCTGGCAGCCGCCCCCGCGGCCGACGGCGCCCGGCAGGGGCTCGGCACCGTCGAGCTGCTGGAACTGGTCACGGGCGGCTTCCCGACACCGTTCGAGCACCCCACCCCCGGTGTCACCACGATCGACGGCAAGCCGCGCGAGGTGAAGGCCTGCGACACGGACGGCCCGCTGGTCGCCGAGGTCGTGCGGACGGCTTCCGACCCCTACGTCGGCCGGGTCTCCCTGGTCCGCGTCTTCTCCGGCACGATGCGCCCCGACGAGACGGTGCACGTGTCCGGCCACGGGCTCGCGGACCGCGGGCACGAGGACCACGACGTCGACGAGCGCATCGGCGCGCTGTCCACCCCCTTCGGCAAACAGCAGCGCACGGTGACGCACGCCATCGCGGGCGACCTGGTGTGCGTGGCGAAACTGAACCGCGCGGAGACCGGTGACACCCTCTCGGCCAAGGACGATCCGCTGCTCATGGAGCCGTGGCAGATGCCCGACCCGTTGCTGCCGCTCGCCATCGAGGCGCACAGCAAGGCGGACGAGGACAAGCTCTCGCAGGGTCTTTCCCGGCTGGTCGCCGAGGATCCGACCATGCGGCTCGAGCAGAACCAGGACACCCACCAGGTGGTGCTGTGGTGCCTGGGCGAGGCGCACGCGGACGTCGCGCTGGAGCGCCTGCGCAGCCGCTACGGCGTCCAGGTCGACGTGATCCCGCACAGGGTCTCCCTCCGGGAGACGTTCGCGGGCAGGTCGGCGGGGCGTGGCCGGCACGTGAAGCAGTCCGGCGGGCACGGGCAGTTCGCGATCTGCGAGATCGAGGTGGAGCCGCTGCCGGGCGGCTCGGGCATCGAGTTCGTGGACAAGGTCGTCGGCGGCGCGGTGCCGCGGCAGTTCATCCCGTCGGTCGAGAAGGGCATAAGGGCCCAGGCCGCCAGGGGAGTTGCGGCGGGCTATCCGCTCATCGACGTCCGGGTGACACTGCTGGACGGCAAGGCACACTCCGTGGACTCCTCGGACGCGGCCTTCCAGACGGCGGGCGCGCTGGCGCTGCGGGAGGCCGCGGCCGACGTGAAGATCCATCTGCTGGAACCGGTGGCCGAGGTGACCGTCCTGGTCGGCGACGACTACGTGGGCGCCGTGATGAGCGACCTGTCCGGACGGCGCGGTCGGGTGCTGGGCACGGAACAGACCACGGGGAACCGGACGCTCGTACGGGCCGAGGTGCCCGAGATCGAGATCGGGCGGTACGCCATCGACCTGCGGTCCATGTCGCACGGCACCGCGCGCTTCAACCGCTCCTACGCACGGCACGAGCCGATGCCTCCGCAGATCGCAGAGAGGATTCGCGAAGAGGCGCGCGACGCCTCGTAGTTGGCGCCGGGCGCTTCCAAGTCGCTTTTGTGGAACGCTCCCCTCCGTCGGCGGGCGGCTTCGGCCGTCCGCCGACGAATGTCGGAGGCTGCGGATACGCTGATGACCTGATCAAGTTTTCACGCGAACACCGTGACGACCTGATCAACAGGTGTGCGGAGCAAGGAAGTCGGGAAAGCCGCAGAAGCGACGTCGGCGGCGATCGGGGGCGGGAATGACCGTTGAGAGCGGCTACGGGGACATCTTCGGCCCCCAGGTGCCCCGTACGGGCAACGAGGGCCAGACGGCGACGTTCGCGCTGGCCTCCGCGGCCTACCGGGACAACCCGGTCGTGGACATCAAGAAGGCCGACAACGAGTGGCACCAGACCACCGTCAAGCCCGGCCTGAAGTGGGCGCGGATCTTCCGGCCCAACCTGGGTGAGGCCTTCTCGCGCGCGGTCGTGGACCGCATGGTGGGTTCCGGCCGCAAACCGCTCATCCAGTCCTTCGGCGCCGAGCCCCCGGTCGTCGTCGAGCACTGCCTGGCGGCGAACAACATCCGCAAGGACCGCGACAATCTGCTGAGCATCGTCATGGTGCTGTGCGGCCTGCTGTTCCTGCCCGGCCTCCTCGTCTGGCTGCTGGTGTTCTCGATCCGCACCACCATCGCCAAGCGCGACGACAAGCGGGCCGGCGCGCTGGCCACCACCCTGCTGGTGGCGGTGGGCGCCCTCGCCGTGATCTTCCTGATCCGCATGCCGTTCACGGGCTTCTGGGCCTGGTACGCACGGGCTTCGGTGATCATGCCCGTCATCGGCTGGTTCTGGGCCAGGCAGATCTGCGAGCGCACGGCGAAGGACCTGCGCGAGCGCTGGGACAGCCTGCTGGCGGGCAGCAGCATCGGGGCCAAGGTGCCCGAGGCGGTGCCGACCAGCCCGGGCGAGACCAAGGCGGACCAGCTGCGTCAGTCGCTGGCCAAGCTCAGCGCCGAGCAGCAGTCCAACTCCGTGTTCTACGCCGGCCCCAAGGGCATCCTCGGCATGGGCACCCGCTGGGGCAGCTGGCAGCTCGCGGAGGACCTGGTGTCGGCCGACCCGACCCGGGAGATCCACCCCTTCCGGAGCTGGGACGTCATCCGCTCGATCCACGACCGGCTGCGCATGCTGGAGCGGAACACTCTGAACACCGGCGGCTTCCCGACCCCGTCCGTACGGCACTGGATCGTCACGCCGATCGGGGAGGGCGCGAAGGAGGTGGCCCGGCCCGGGGGCACGGACGTGGACGCGTACCAGGTCAAGTCCCACGCGATACAGGACATCTGCAACAAGCAGCAGTTCGGCGCGGGTGACCGGCACTATCTGGGCGTGCAGTGGACCCTGTGGGACGGGCAGCTGGTCATCACCATGATGATCACGGTGACCGTGCTGCACGAGACGCTGCGCATCGAGGTCACCGGGCATGCGCTCGGCCCCGTGAACTCCCTGTTCACCAGCAAGCCCGAGGCGCCGACCAAGGAGGTCCAGAAGTCGTTCAAGCCGTGGGAGACCCGGAAGGTGTCCCTCCCGCTGGTCACCACCGACGAGGTCGTACGGCTGGCCGTCCGCGCCCCGGTCTCCTGGTACCCGCCCCTGCTGAACTGGCTGGGCGGCACCATAGCGCTGCCCGAGCCCTTCGGCCTCCGGCACGCCTGGGCCGACCAGCCCTGGCGCCACCGCTTCATGGCGGACGACGCCCTGCGGGCGGCGACGCCGGTGCTGCGGGTGGTGCATGCCGCGGCCATACGGGTCCTGGAGGAGAACGGCGTGGACACTGAGAAGTTCGGTACGCGCTCGGCGTTCCTCAGCACGGCGGTGCAGGACCCGACACCGAAGAAGGCCGACGTGTACGACGCGTAGCGGTTACGACGGCCAGGCCTCCGCCAGCATCTTCCGGGTGTCCGCCAGCAGCTGCGGCAGCACCCTGGTGTGGCCGACGACCGGCATGAAGTTCGTGTCGCCCCCCCAGCGCGGGACGATGTGCTGGTGGAGGTGGGCCGCGATGCCGGCGCCCGCGACCGTGCCCTGGTTCATGCCGATGTTGAAGCCATGGGCGCCGGAGGCGGTGCGCAGGGCCGTCATGGCCTGCTTGGTGAGCGCGGCGAGCTCGACGGTCTCGGCGTCCGTGAGGTCCGTGTAGTCGGCGACGTGGCGGTAGGGGACGACCATGAGGTGGCCGCCGTTGTACGGGTAGAGGTTGAGCACGGCGTAGACCTGCTCACCGCGCCGGACGATCAGCCCGTCCTCGTCGGACTTGGCCGGGATGGAGCAGAAGGGGCAGCCGTCGCCGGCACCGGGGCCGGTCGGCTTGTTCTCGCCCTGGATGTAGGCCATCCGGTGGGGCGTCCACAGACGCTGGAACGCGTCCTGGACCCCTACTCCCAACTGCTGCTCCGGCTCACTCGTCATGCCATGCAGCATATGGCGTCGCCCGTTCGCGGCGTGTCGGCGGGGTTGTGGGAAAAGGCCGCCGGGCCAAGCTGGGCCGGTGGACGATGACACTCGCGCAGCCCGCTGGGAGCAGCGGACCGAGCTTCCGCTCGCCGTCGCATCGCTGGTCTTCCTCGCCTCGTACGCGATCCGCGTCCTGGCACCCGGTCTGACGGACCCCGTGCAGGAGATGGCCCTCGCGGTGCTGCTGGCCTCCTGGGCATTGTTCGCCGTCAACTACGCGGTGCTCTGGCGACTGAGCGGGCAGGGCCGCAGGTTCGTGCGGAAGCACTTGCTGGACACGGCGGTGCTGATCCTGCCGCTGCTGCGGCCCCTTCGGATCGTCAAGGTCTACGAGGCCATGCAGCGACGGCACGGCAAGCCCCGGCTCGCGCTGCACGCGCGCGTGATCGCGTACTCCGGGCTGGCGACGGTGCTGCTCGGCTTCGCCGGCGCCCTCGCCGTCTACCAGCAGGAACGCGGAGCGAAGGGCGCGTCGATGCGGACGTTCGGGGACGCCCTCTGGTGGACCTGCGCGACCCTCACGACTGTCGGCTACGGCGACATCACCCCGGTGACACCGATGGGCCGGCTGATCGCGGTCGGCATGATGGCCATCGGTCTCGCGCTGCTCGGTGCGGTGACCGGCACCTTCGCCTCCTGGCTGCTGCAGGTCTTCTCCCGGGAGGACGACGAACGGCCCCCGGGGGGCTGAACCTCCCGGGGGCCTTCGGACACCGGCGGATCAGGCCGGCCGATCGGAGTGGACGGTCAGACCTGCTCCCGGTCCTCCACGACCTTCGCGATCTTCGCGATGGCCTCGTCGAACGGGATGCCGTTCTCCTGCGAGCCGTCGCGATAGCGGAAGGAGACGGACCCGGCCGACATGTCCTCGTCGCCCGCGATGACCATGAAGGGCACCTTCTGCTTCTGGGCGTTGCGGATCTTCTTCTGCATACGGTCGGAGGAGGAGTCGACCTCGACCCGCAGGCCCTGCTTCCTCGCGGCCGCGGCGAACTTCTCCAGGTACTCGACGTGCCCGTCGCCGATCGGGATGCCGACCGCCTGGACCGGGGCCAGCCAGGCCGGGAAGGCGCCCGCGTAGTGCTCCAGGAGCACCGCGAAGAATCGCTCGATGGAACCGAACAGCGCGCGGTGGATCATGACCGGGCGCTGCTTGGAGCCGTCCGGCCCCGTGTACTCCAGGTCGAAGCGCTCCGGCAGGTTGAAGTCGAGCTGGATCGTCGACATCTGCCAGGTGCGGCCGATGGCGTCCTTGGTCTGCACGGAGATCTTCGGGCCGTAGAAGGCGGCGCCGCCCGGGTCGGGAACCAGGGGCAGGCCCTGCTTCTCGGCGACCTGGCGAAGGGTCTCGGTCGCCTCCTCCCAGACCTCGTCGGAGCCGACGAACTTCTCCGGGTCCTTGGTGGAGAGCTCCAGGTAGAAGTCGGTCAGGCCGTAGTCGCGCAGCAGGCCGAGGACGAAGGTGAGCGTCTTGTCGAGCTCCTCCGACATCTGCTCACGGGTGCAGTAGATGTGCGCGTCGTCCTGCGTGAATCCGCGGGCACGGGTCAGGCCGTGCACGACGCCCGACTTCTCGTACCGGTACACGGTCCCGAACTCGAAGAGGCGCAGCGGCAGTTCGCGGTAGGAGCGGCCGCGCGCGTCGAAGATCAGGTTGTGCATCGGGCAGTTCATGGGCTTGAGGTAGTAGTCCACGCCCTCGTCGAGCTGCATGGGCGGGTACATGCCGTCGGCGTACCAGTCCAGGTGCCCGGACGTCTCGAAGAGCTTCCCCTTCGTGGCGTGCGGGGTGTAGACGAACTCGTAGCCCTCTTCCTCGTGGCGGCGGCGCGAGTAGTCCTCCATGACCCGGCGGATGATGCCGCCCTTGGGGTGGAAGACGGCGAGGCCGGAGCCGATCTGCTCCGGGATGGAGAACAGGTCGAGCTCGGAGCCCAGCTTGCGGTGGTCGCGCTTCTCGGCCTCGGCGAGGAAGTCGAGGTAGCCCCTGAGCTCGTCCTTGGACGGCCAGGCAGTGCCGTAGATGCGCTGGAGCATCGGGTTCTTCTCGCTGCCACGCCAGTAGGCGGCCGCGTTGCGCATCAGCTTGAACGCCGGGATGTTCCGGGTGGAGGGCAGGTGCGGACCGCGGCACAGGTCCTTCCAGCACAGGTCACCGGTCTTGGCGTCCAGGTTGTCGTAGATCGTCAGCTCGCCGGCACCGACCTCGACGTCCGCGCCGTCGTCGGAGGAGGCCGAGCCCTTGAGGCCGATCAGTTCGAGCTTGTACGGCTCGTTCGCCAGCTCCTCGCGGGCCGCCTCATCGGTCACCACACGACGGGCGAACCTCTGCCCGCGCTTCTGGATCTCCTGCATCTTCTTCTCGATGGCCTTGAGATCCTCGGGAGTGAACGGCTTCTCGACGTCGAAGTCGTAGTAGAAGCCGTCCTTGACCGGCGGACCGATGCCCAGCTTTGCCTCGGGGAACAGCTCCTGCACGGCCTGCGCCATGACGTGCGCGGTGGAGTGGCGCAGGATGCCCAGACCGTCCTCGGAGGTGATCTCCACCGGCTCCACGACCTCGCCCTCGGCCGGCGAGTAGGCGAGGTCCTTGAGTTCGCCTCCCACGCGCGCGGCGACGATCGAGCGCTCGCCGGCGAAGAGCTCGGCGGCCGTGGTGCCCGTCGTCACCACGCGCTCTTCCCGCTCGGAATCGCGTTGGATGACCACACGGACGTCTGACACCGGTCTCTCCTGACTGAAGGTGGGGTGCGGCGCCATACCAGGAGCGCGCGCATTAGGGGATCGTACCGACCCCGACCTTCCAACCGCGAAACGGTCGCACTTTGCGCAGGCGGGCCCGCGCTCAGTCGTCGTCCTCCCCGCTGCACGCCTCCTCGAACCAGTCGAGGTTCTCCTGCAGAGACTTCATGAGCCGGTCCCGCTCCGCCTCCTCCACCTGCACCGGCGCGACCCCGGACGCTCCGGTCAGCCGCCGGAAGCCGCCCTGGCTCTCCAGCCGCCCATGCAGCCGCACGGGCAGCCCCACGAGGTGGGCGTGCCCGGCGATGCGGTAGTCCTCCTCGTCCAGCGTGATCCGGAGGTGCGGCACCTCGGCTCCCGCGATCACACGCAGCCGTACGCTGCCCTCCCCGCGCGGCCCCGACCTGCGCATCCGCACCACCGTGCCGGTGATCCGGACGGGCACGGACGGCTCGGCGCGCAGATAGCGGGCCCCGGCCTCGCGCAGCACGGGCAGGTCTCCCGGTGAGAACTCCACCGGCTCGACCCCCGCCACGCAGTCCTCGGGCACCCCGGCGGCCGGTGCCCACTCGACGGCGATCCGGGCGCCCTCGGTGCCGCGTACGAGGGCGATCAGTGCATCGGTGAGCTCACGGCTCACGCCCGCCTCCACGGCGCCGTCGAAGGCGTCCATACCGCCGGTGGCCCGCTGGTAGTCGATGGCCTCACGGGCGGCGTACAGGGCCTGGTGGAGGCGTACGGCGAGCGTCCGTCCCGTGCCGACGGGCACGAAGGCGGTCAGCCTGCCGCCGCCGGCCGCGGAGCCGACGAGGACGCTCTCCAGCAGCGCGGCGGCGGCACGGCGGTGCCGGGCGCCGTAATAGCCCGCACGCGCGCGCGTGGCGAGCGCTCCGGCGAGCAGCATCCGGCGGGCCGAGGCGCGCAGCTGTTCCTCGACCACCCAGGGCGCGGAGTCGGCGGGACCGCTCGGCGCATCCCGCCACCAGCGGATCTCGTCGCTGGGCACGGCGAGCCCGACCAGTACCTCGCGGGCGGAGGGCGTGCCACTGCGGGTCAGTGCGACGAGCGCCTCTCCGAGCAGGTCGTCGCTGTCGGGGAAGGCGCGGCTCTCGGGCACGAGCAGGCTCGTCCCGCTGCCCCCGGGCCCGGGCGGGGTCCAGCGGCCGTACCGTCCGGCGGCTCCGCCGCGCCGCTCCCAGCCGTGCCGGTGCAGCAGAGCGCTGAGCACGGCGGGGTCGACCTCGTCGGGCTCGGGGGGACGGTGCCAGGAGGCCTCGGCCGGGTGCGGCCTCACGGGCCGCAGCGGCTCCTCCAGCGGGCGGTGCGTCATGGTCTGCCTCCGGCCCCGACCCGCGTCATGATCTCGCACAGCGCCCGGTCGTCGAAGATGCGTGAGGTCGGTATCCGCACGGTGGTCCGGGTCCGCCCGGTGACCGGCTGGCCGGCCAGGTTGACCCAGTAGCAGCAGTGCCGCAGGTCGAGCCGGTCGTGGCTGGCGCGCAGCCAGTCGTCCTGGGATCTCGGGACGAGCATCACGACCAGGATCTTGTGCACCGAGACGGGTGTGCGCGCGAGCTTGCGCAGATGGTCGTTGTCGAGCGTGAAGGAGAAGAAACGGCCCGGTGGGTTCGGCGGGACCTGATACGTGCACTTCAGCTGCACCTTGATGGTCACCTCGTCGTCGACGGTGTGCCCGGGCGAGCCGTGACTGACGTGCCAGTCGATGCCGTTGTCCGGAAACGGCTGCGACAGTGAGCAGCCGGCCGCCGCGGCCACGGCGTGCAGATAACCCACCTGCAGTGTCTCCATGCAGGCGGTGGTGGCGAGTGTGCCGCGAAGGGGGCCCGTACGTTCGGGCAGCAGCCCGCCCCGCTCGGGCTGCGCTATCACCATGACCAACAGCCTTCCACGCCAAGTGATTCCCCGCTGTGTGCCTCTGAACTGCAAAGACCCGTACTCCTGTTGTGTCCTTCCGGCGTACGGCGCAAACAGCCCGGGTATCACCAAACAGGCAGAAGACGGGACGTCAGCTGCCATGGGTGAACGAGGAGTTGTGTGGGCATGACGACCTGGTACGAAGGGCCTCTGGCCGCCTTCGACACGGAGACCACGGGCGTGGACGTAGAGACCGACCGGATCGTGTCGGCCGCCGTCGTCGTCCAGGACGCCCCGGGAAGCCGGCCCCGGATGACCCGTTGGCTGGTCAACCCGGGTGTGTCGGTGCCGGAGGCGGCTACGGCGGTGCACGGGCTGACGGACGAACACCTGCAGCGCAACGGCCGCTGGCCTGCGCCGGTGATGTACGAGATAGCCGAGGTACTGGCGGAGCAGGCGGCGATGGGCCGTCCGCTCGTGGTGATGAACGCGCCGTTCGATCTGACGCTTCTGGACCGCGAGTTGCGCCGCCATCGCGCCTCGTCGCTGGACCGCTGGTTCGAGTCGTCGACGCTGCGGGTGCTCGACCCGCGGGTCCTCGACAAACATCTGGACCGCTACCGCAAGGGCCGCCGCACCCTGACGGACCTGTGCGCTCACTACGGTGTCACGCTGGAGGGCGCGCACGACGCGGCCGCGGACGCACTGGCCGCACTGGACGTCGTACGGGCCCTCGGGCGTCGTTTCGCCGCCCGGCTGGAGCGCCTCTCCCCCGCCGAGCTGCACACCCTGCAGACCACGTGGCACGCGGCCCAGGCACGCGGCCTGCAGGCGTGGTTCGCGAAGAGCGGCACGGAGGAGATCGTGAACCCGGCGTGGCCGCTGCGGCCCGATCTTCCGGCGGCTGCATGAAGCGGCGGCACGAAGAAGGCCGACATGAAGAAGGCGCGACATGAAGAAAGCCGACATGAAGAAAGCCGGTCCGCTGCTGCGGACCGGCCTTTCCCGGTGGGCGATACTGGGTTCGAACCAGTGACCTCTTCGGTGTGAACGAAGCGCTCTCCCACTGAGCTAATCGCCCGGGAACGCACTGAACCATACAGGTCTCCGCGGGTTTCCTTCAAACCGCTTCCAGGTACGCGATCAGCCCCCGCCGCCCCGCCCGCATCATCAGCCGGTGGTTGGCGCGGAACAGCGGCCGCCCCGGTACGGCGAACCGCCGCAGCAGCGGCTTGTGCACCTCGACGGCCTGCTCGAAGCGGGCGAGGGTGCCTGCGCCCCCCGCGGTGATCGTCCAGCGCGCCCAGCCCTCGAGGTCCCCGGACATGGCGATCTCCAGGACGCCTGCGACAGGGTCGCTGCGGGTCTCGCGGGCGGTGAAGTGCAGGTCGTACGGAAGGGCCGACCGGATCCGGACGACACCGGTGGTGTCGTCGAGCCGGGTGACCTCCCGCACCTGGGGCCACCAGCGGGGGTACTCCTCGGCCCGCTCCAGCGCCTCGTGCACGGCGGCGGGCGAGGCGGGCAGGCCCCAGAGGCTGCGGAAGCGGTAGTGCGTCCAGTCCATGGGGCGAGTCTGCCCCTGACCCAGGGCGTTCGCCCCGCATCCGAGCAACGTGGTGGCGGGATCTGAGTACCTGGCTGAGTACCTGCACTCATGCCGCGCCACGTGACGCGGACCACACTCCGAGATATGACGCATGTTCCGCCCCCGGCCGAGGAGTTGCGGCTTCTCGACGCCGAACTCCGGCAACTGGACGCCCGCCGGGCCCAGTTGCTCCATCGCCGTGCCTGGCTGGTCGCCGCGCTCCAGACGGCGCGCCCGCTGAACCCGGCACAGCAAGCGCCGCGGGCGCCCGTCGAGGCGTCTCGCCGGGAGGCCACCGCGCCCGGCGTGCAGAACGTTCTGCTGCTGCTCGGCGGGGTGCTGCTCACCGTCGCCGCGATGGTGTTCACGCTGGTCAGCTGGGGGCATCTGGGGATCGCGGGGCGGGCCCTCGTGCTCGGCACGGTCACGGTGGCCGCGCTGGGTGCGCCGTTCCTGCTGCTCAAGCGCGGGCTGCGTTCGACGGCCGAGTCGGTGGCCGGCCTGGGGCTGGCGCTGACGGTGCTGGACGCGTACGCGTTGCGGCAGGTCGCCTTCATGGGGACGGACGGCGCGGGGTACACGGCCCTCGCTTCGGCGGTGCTGGCGGGAGTCTGGGCGGTGTACGGCCTGTTGCCGCGTGCGGCCGGGCTGCGGCTGCCGCTGCCCGCCGCGCTGGCCGCGGCCCAACTCCCGCTCTTCTTCTGGGCGGTCTCGGTCACGGCGGGACCGTTCGGCGTCGCGGCCGCGCTGCTGGTGACGGCCGGGTTCGACACAGGTGTGGCGCTCCGGGTGACCGCCAGGTCCGTGCGCGTCCTCGCCGCCGTCGGCGCGTACGGTACGGGCGCCCTGGGTGCACTGACGGCCGGCCGGCTCTCCTGGGATGCCGCCGGTCCGGGCGCCGCCGCCCGTGCGGCGGCGCTCCTCACCCTTGCGGCGGCGATCGCACTGGGCGCCGCCTGGCGGCTGCCGAAGCCGGCGGTGTCGACGGGCAACGCCGTGCCGGGCGGCCTGCTCCTGGTCGCGGCGGGCGGTGGCGTGCTGCGGGCGGCGCTGCCCGGCGGGTGGGCGGTACCGGGGTACGTGGCCTGCGGCGTCGCGCTGTTGGCGGCGATGCGGGTGCCGCTGCCCGAGCCGGTGCGGCGGGGCGTGGTCCAGGCCTCGGCCGCCGTGCAGGCGGTCGCCGTCGTCTGTGCGCTGCCGCTGCTCGTGGTCGCGCTGCTGGGCCCGCTGGGCTGGATGGAGCGCTGGTGGACCGGTGCACCGTCGGACGCGCGTGCCGCGGTGGCCGTCCACATGCCGTGGCCGCCGTATCCCGGTCAACTGCTGCTCGGCCCGGTGGTCGTCGCGGCCGTGCTGGCCCTGCTGGTCCGCGGCGAGGCCCGACGGCCACAGGCGCTGACGGGCGCGGCACTGCTCGCCTGGGCCACCGTCATGACGCTGCCTGCGGTTTTCCAACTCCCCTACGCCGTTGCCCTGTTGCTCCAGGGCACGGTGACCGGAGCCGCCCTCGCGGCGGCGGCCTTCCGGCTCCTGCCCGTGACCGCCGGCATGCTCGCCCTCGGTGGCTCGGTCTCCCTCGCCTTCCTCTCGCTGGCCTCCCAGACGGCAACCCTCACCGTGCTGTCCGTCCTGACGGCACTGTTCGCTGCTGCCTCGCTGCTCCCGCACCTCGCGCCCCTCACCGCTCCGGCCGCGCTCGTGTACGCCACCGCGCTGGCGTGCGCGACAGGTCTGGCGGCGGGCCGGCAGCCGCAGCACACGGCGCTGCTGGTCCTGGTGGTCCCGGCGGTCGCGACTCTTTTCGCCGCGCGCCTGGGTGAGAGCCACGCGCGCGTGCCGGTCGAAGTGACCGGAGCCGCCGCCGGGCTCCTGGCCGTCGGCCTCGCGATCACCGCCCCGCCGATGCTCGCCCTGGTGCTGGCCCTGTGCGGAGTGATCGCCGCGGGCGCGGCCGTACGCTCCGACCGCCGTCCCGTCGGGTATGCGGCCGCCGTCCTGTTCCTGCTGGCCAGCTGGGTCCGGCTGGCCGCCTGGGACGTCGGCACGGTCGAGGCGTACACGCTCCCGGTCACCGTCCCTGCGCTGTGTGTCGGCGTCTGGCGCACGTCCCGCGATCCGCAGACGTCGTCGTGGACGGCGTACGGCGCCGGGCTCACCGCCACCCTGCTGCCGAGCCTCGCCGCGGCCTGGGACGACCCGCACTGGACGCGCCCGCTGCTGCTCGGCACGGCGGCCCTGCTGACCACCCTCCTGGGTGCCCGCCACCGCCTCCAGGCACCCCTCGTCCTGGGCGGCTCGGTGCTGGTCCTGGTCGCCCTGCACGAACTCGCCCCGTACCTGGTCCAGATGACCGGCGCACTCCCCCGCTGGGTACCCTTCGCACTCGCCGGCCTGTTCCTCCTGGCACTCGGGGCAACATACGAACGCCGCCTCAGGGACGTCCGCCGAGTCCGGGACGTCTTGACCGCCATGCACTGAACCGCCCCAAAGGGGCGCGGGGCTCTGCCGATTTGCGGCTCCGCCGCGTGGCGCGACCAGCCACAACGGACCCGCAGACAGGACGAGCGCAGTTCCCCGGCCTCCCTGGCGGAGCGCTACGGCATCTTGTCGCCGAGCAGCGCCAGATCCTCAATGGCCGCAAGCCCATACAGCGCCGTGTCATTGGACGAGACCCAAGCCGCTTCACTCCCCGCGACCAGAGTCACGGGCCCGCTCAATGCCTCCGTCTTCCAGGGCGAAGCCTCCGTGTACCCGTCGGAGCTGTAGAACTTCGTCCACGCCCGCTTGGCCAACGCAGCGTCTCCCGTCTGTACGGCGGCGTACGCATCCAGACGCGAGTGCCCCTGGAAGAGCAGCAGGGTGCCGAAGTCGGATCCGTAACGCGCCTTCTGCTCGGCCTTGGTGGCATTGAAGTAACGGCAGTAGTCGAAGTACGCCTGGTTGAACTCGGGCATGTCCACGAGGTCGATGAGCTCGGCGCACAGCTCGTTGAGGCCGAAGACGGCCGAGAGGTGCGAGACGGAGACCACGGGCGTCGAGGCGACGGCGAACCTGCCGGTGTCGAGGTCGTACAGCCCGCTGCCCTGCACGAAGCCGTTGGGCTGGGCGGCGATGCCCTCCATCGTCGACAGCACGCGCGCCTTGGCCTTCTCCCACTTGGGGCCCTTGCGCTCCCACTCGGTCAGCCACGCCGACACGAGGCCGCTCCAGTCGGTGCCGAAGCCGATCGACAGGGCGTGCCGGTCGGGCGTGTACGGGTCGGTGCGGACCTTGCGCTGCGGGTCCAGGACCAGGAAGGTCTCGTCGGAGTCGACGTTGGCGTGCATGAGGTCGCCGACGCGTTCGTCGGCGGTGAGGAAGTAGTAGTAGCGCCGGTAGGTGGTGTTGGCGATGCGCTGCTGCTTGGCGCTGTCGGCGTAGTGCTGGACGCCGTGCCGGGTGCCGAGCCCCGCCCAGTCGCCCAGGTGGTAGACGTCGACCTCGCCGGTGTGCCGGGTCAGGGCTTCGGCGAAGCGGAAGATGTCCGCGCGGCCGGAGCGGATGTAGGCCATCCAGAGCCAGATGTCCGGCGAGAGCTCGGAGTTGTCCCAGGCGTAGCCGCCGACGTCGTAGCGCCACTGGTGGCGGACGGTGTCGTAGGAGTGCATGAAGTCGCCGTAGTCCCAGAAGCCGTACCAGCGGCGTTGCTCCACCTGGTCCTTGTAGTAGGTGAAGAGGAAGTCGAGGTGGTCCTCGATCTTCGCCTTGGCCGGTGTGGAGCGGTCGGGCTCGGAGTACAGGCCGGGGCCGAAGACCTTGGCCTTGATGAGCTGCCTGGGCGGGGCGGTGAGCTGCGGCAGCACCCGTACGGCCTCGACCTGCGCCGCCAGGGCGTCCGGCGAGGGTGTCGACTCGTTGGCCCAGAAGAGGAGTTCGGAGGTGCGGGCGATGCCGTAGGGGGTGCCGAACTTCGGTTCGTAGTCCTCGTAGGTGATGTTGAGGCCTTCGAGCTGCTTCGCGTACGTGTCCTGGCCCATGCCGTCGTGGTAGAAGCGCAGGTCCATGGGCTGGGCCTCGGGCGACCAGAGCCAGAGGGTGACCTCGGCCTCGTCGGTGTGGGCGTCGCGGATGTCGAGCTGGGCGGGGTGCTTCTCCCAGAAGTCCCGCAGCCCGAAGGAGAATCCGCCGCTCACGCCGCCGACATAGCCGAAGCCGGAGGCCCGCTTGCCGCCGCCGGCGCCGATCCAGCCGTAGCCCTTCTTGGTGCGCTTGCGGAGCGTGAAGCCGTCGGCGGAGAGCTGGGAGAGGGTGTAGTCGCCCCACTGAGGGATGTACTGCAGCCGGGTCGTCACCCGCTGGTCCCAGGTGGACGGGTCGGGCAGTTTCCGGCCCGCGTACTGGGCCGCCTGCACGGCCGCGCCCGGGTCGCGGCGCAGACCGGTGATGCCCTTGACCGCCTCCCGCAGCAGACCGGTGCCCTCGCCGCCGATGCGGATGTGCCGGTCGTACGACTCGTCCCGCATCGGGACGCTGAAGCGCACCCCGAGCCCGCGGATGAAGTCGCCGCTCGCCTTGCCGGGCTCCTGGGTGCCGTCATAGGTGATGGTGTGCACCATGCGGAAGGAGTCGGCGCCGGCGTAGAAGTACAGCCGGATGGAGAACGGCAGCCAGCTCCGGTCGCCCTTGCGGTGCTTGCCGTCGATGCGGACCACGGCTCGGACCGGGCCGTCCTGCTCGACCGTCACCTCGCCGATCGCGCCGTCGAAGCGCTCGGTCCTGACCGTGCCCTGGTCCTCGTCCTCGATCTCCGGCTGACGGATGAGGACGAGCCGGCCGTTCCTGGCGATCTCCGTCGATCCGCGGGTGACCGACTTGATGAGGGTGGAGCCGTTCTTGCCGATCTTGGCGGTGATGACGCCGGTCGAGACGTCGATGGTGCCGCCGCTCCTGTCGACGGTGACCTTCTTGTCGGGTGCGGCCGCGTCACCGGCGGCGAGGGTGAGCTTGCCGGATCCCGAACTCACCGCGTGGGCCGACCACTTGAGCGATCCGTCCGGCCAGTACGCGATCGGCCAGGACTGCACGGGCACGGTCTTGCCGTCCGCGTCCGTGAGCGCGAAGGTCTGGTCGGGCTGGTAAGCGCCCTTCGGCCACGGGACGCCGACGGTGGAGCCGGGCGCGGCGCCCAGACCGCCGTCCTCCAGCCAGTCCAGGGTCACGGGATCGGCAGCCGCGGCCTCGGCTCTGGGCGCGGCCTGCGCGTCCTTGGCTCCTAGGGCCCAGCTGAACTGCGCGGCGGCTCCGGCGACGGCGGCCGCCTTGAGGAGGGACCTGCGGGGGATGGGAGACATGAGAGTTCAGCGTTTCCTTTCCGTGCGGGACGTTTCTTTCCTTGCAGCTGGTCAGGGGCATGACAGAGAGAGGTGCGGCGCCGGGGCGTCGGCCTGGTACGAGGGCGCCGCCCGTCAGCGGCGCCGGTACCGCTCCTCCACGGCGACGGCCGCGGCGGCGACGGCCCCCAGGACGGGAATCGCCAGCGGCGCGATCAACAGGGCGGAACAGACCACGAGCACCACTCCTCCGACGAGGAGAAAGGATCCGGCGGGGTCGAGGACGGTGCGGCGGCCGGCCTCGGCGAGCAGCGCCCGCCAGGCCGCCCCGGGCTGCCAGACCGCCGCAGCACGCAGCCCGGCAACGACGGCGCCGATGAGCGCGAACAGGCCGACCGCCCCGACGAGCGGCCCCCCGGGCAGCCCGGCACGCACGGCCTGGAGGTCCACCCAGACCAGGCCCGCCGCGACCCACCCGGCGAGCCCGGCGACCCACCCGCCCCGCACGGCCGTACGGAAGTCGCGGGCGAACTCCCGCCAGCCGCCGCCCTCATGGCTGGTACGACGGCGCAGATGCCGCGCCCCGGCGGCGAAGGCGGCCGGAAAGGTCACCACGCCCAGCGAGGCCACCGCGATCCACACCCCGGTGAGCAGGCACTCGGCGAAGACCGCGAACCGCTCCGCGAACACCGGCTCCTTGCGTGCCTTCACCCGCACTTCGGCCATGGTGACCGCCTCAGCCCTTCAGTCCGGAGGTCGCCATACCGTCGATCAGATAGCGCTGGAAGGCGAGGAAGAACAGCAGCACGGGCAGCAGCGCCACCAGCGACATCGCGATGAGACCGCCGTAGTTGGCGGCGACACCGTCGGAGTCGCGGAACATCATCATGCCGAGGGAGACGGTGTACTTGCCGGGTTCGTTGAGGTAGATCAACGGGCCCATGAAGTCGTTCCAGGCGTTGATGAAGGTGAAGATGGCGCTGGTGATGAGCGCCGGCCGGCACAGCGGCAGCACGATCGACCAGTAGATCCGCAGATGCCCGCAGCCGTCGATCCGGGCGGCCTCGTCGAGCTCCCTCGGCAGGTTGCGCATGAACTGCACCATGAGGAAGACGAAGAAGGCCTCCGTGGCCAGGTACTTGCCCAGGAGCAGCGGCACATAGGTGTTGATCAGCTCCAGCTTCTGGAACATGACGTACTGCGGGATCAGCAGCACGTGATATGGCAGCAGGAGCGTGCCGATCATCAGCGCGAACAGCAGGTTCCGGCCCGCGAACCTGATCTTGGCGAAGGCGTACGCCGTCAGCGAGCAGGAGATCAGGATGCCGACGACGGCGCCGCCCGCGTAGACGAGGGAGTTCTGGAAGAAGGTCCAGATCGAGACGTCGGCGATGCCGTCGGCCAGGCCCTTGAAGTTCTCCAGGATGGGATGGGCGGGGAACAGCTGAAGGCTGTTGATGATGTCCTTGCTCGGCTTGAACGACGCGCCGATCACCCAGACGACGGGATAGAGGACCACCGCGAGGACCAGCAGCGAGCCGATGTGCCAGGCGAGCGAGCCGGCGCGCTTGCGGCCGAGACCGCCGAGCGGCTTCGGGGCGGCGGGGGTGGTGGCGCTCATCGGGCGTCCTCCGTGGCGTTCTCGTAATGCACCCACTTCTTCTGCGACCAGAACAGGACGGCGGTCACCAGGGCCACGGCGAGCAGCAGCATCCAGGCCATCGCGGAGGCGAAGCCCATCTGGGCGTTCTTGAAGCCCTGCTGGTAGAGGTAGCAGGTGTAGACAAGGGTGGCGTCGGCCGGGCCGCAGTAGGTGTTGGAGACGACATAGGCCGAGCCGAAGATCTGGAACGAGTGGATGGTCTCCAGCAGGACGTTGAAGAACAGCACCGGGGAAATCATCGGCAGCGTGATGCTCCAGAACTTGCGGAAGGCCCCGGCGCCGTCCAGCTCGGCGGCCTCGTACAGCTCCTTGGGCACCTGCTTGAGTCCGGCCAGGAAGATGACCATGGGCGCCCCGAACTGCCAGACGGTGAGCGCGACGAGGCAGTAGAGAATCCAGTCGGGGTTGCCGACCCAGCCGCCGACATGGAAGCCGAAGACCGACATCGTACGGTCGACGATGGCGTGGTCGGAGAAGAGCGACCGCCAGACGAAGGCGACCGAGACGCTCGCGCCGATCAGCGAGGGGGCGTAGAACGCGGCCCGGTAGAAGGCCTGTCCGCGGCGGCTCTGTGCGAGCAGCAGGGCGACCCCGAGCGCGAGCAGCAGCTTCAGCGGGGTACCGATGATCACGTACTTGGCCGTCACCTCCACCGACTTCTGCCACCGGGGGTCGTCGAACATCTTGGTGAAGTTGTCGAGACCGACCCACTTCGGGGTGTTGAAGAGGTTGTAGTCGGTGAAGGCGAAGTAGAGCGAGGCGACCATGGGGCCCGCGGTCAGGAGCAGGAAGCCCGCGATCCACGGGGACATGAAGAGATAACCGGCGAGATTCTCCCGGCGCCCACGCCGTTTGACGGCGGGGGCACCGGAGCGGGCCTTTCGGGTGACGGGCGGTGATTCCTTGACGAGCGTCACGGTGCTTCCCAATCGGTTCCGGGGTCTCCGGCAAAGGCGACTGCGGTTCGGAGGCGCCCCAAAGGGGCGCGGAGAACTGCGCGACCAGCCAGGACGGCGCAGCAGGACAGAAATCAACAGACCGCGCCCCCAGCGGAGCGCCTACGCCTGGAAGGCGGCCTGCGACTCGTCGAAGAACTGCTTCACCGCGGCGGAGGGCTTCGTCTTGCCCTGGGCCAGGTCGCCGCCGATCCGCAGGAAGGCCGCCTCGATGGTGTCGGCGCCGGAAGGGTGCGGCGTGATGGTGCCCAGGACCCCGGCCCTGGCGGTGTCCGCCTCGTACTGCGCGATCTCCTTGTTGACCGGGTCGGTCGGCTTGAACGCGTCGTACTGCTGGGTCGAGGCGAGGATGCCCCGGTCGTAGCCCATGATCTTGCCGACCTCCGGGTCGTGGACCATGAAGTTGATGAACTGGGCGACCTCCTTGGGGTGCGAGGTGCGCGCGGAGGCGCTCAGCATCAGGGAGGCCAGGTACTGCCCGGTGTGCTTTCCGTCCATGGTGGGGATCGGTGCAAGCCCGTACTCGCTGCTGCCCTCGGCCGTGTAGCGAACGGTGAAGTTGTCCCAGGTGAATTCCGAGGCTCCGTGGCCGGCGGAGAGGGAGGACTTGGGCCGGTCCTGCTCGACGGTCTTGGGGTCGGTGATGATGCCGGCCTTCACGCGGCTGTAGCCGTCCTGCCACCACTCCGTCAGATCGGCCTTGTCGAAACCGAGTCCGTCCTTGGTGTAGAACGCCTTTCCGTTCTGCCTCAGATAGAGGTCGTACAGGTACATGATGCTGAAGTAGCCCGTGTCGCCCGGCACCTTGGTCTTGTCGTGGATGGTCTTGAGGGCCTTGAAGTAGTCGTCCCAGGTCCAGCCGGTGGCCGGCTCGACGCCCGCCTTCTGGAAGACCTTCTTGTCGATGACCAGCGCCATCGTGTTGGAGCCGACGGGGACGCCGAGCTGCTTGCCGTCGACCTCGCCGACCTTGGTGACGCCCGCACGGAAGTTGTCGAGGCTCAGAGTGCCCGCGTCGATCTGGGGCTTGAGGTCGAGCAGGACGCTTCTCTTGTCGTACTTCCGGAGGAAAGTGACGGCGTTTTGGAAAACGTCCGGGGGATTTCCGCCGGCCGCCTGCGTCTGGAACTTCTCCCAGAATGAGACGTAGTCCTGGAAGTCCGTCTTCACCTTGATCTTCGGATACTTCTTCTCGAAGAGCTTGATGGTCTGGTTGATCTTCTTGGCCCGTTCGTCCGCACCCCACCACGAGTAACGGATCGTCACCGTCCCGTCGGCGGACGTGCCGCTGTCGCCACCGCAGCCCGTCGTCGCGGCCAGCCCCAGCGCGGCCGCTGACGCCCCGGCGGCCTTGAGGATCGTACGCCTCTCAACATTCCTGCTGGTTCCCACAGTCGGGCCCCTCCCCGGCATCATTGCCACCTGCATGAATCGTTTCAAGTAAGCGCTTGCTGCCACAAGTTACGGAGGGCCCCGGGGTGCGTCAATGATTCGGACAGGAATTTCTTGCGGGGCGCACGGGCCAGCCGACGGCACATCAGCAGCAGAACGCGCCACCAGATGGGCGATGTCGCAGGTGAGGCCGGGTGCGATCGACGGACCGAACATCAACTGGCCATCCGCACAAGGATGTTGCTCGGCCGAAACCCACCGGAGCGCGGAGCACGTTCGAGGGCTCATACGACGGCGGCCCGTCTGCTCCTGCAGACGGGCCGCCGATCCGGGTGGGCGATACTGGGTTCGAACCAGTGACCTCTTCGGTGTGAACGAAGCGCTCTCCCACTGAGCTAATCGCCCGGACGCAGGAAGAACATTACCCCATGTCAGGGAGTGCCTGTGACCAGTGCGAACCCCCGCCGACCGGCCCTGGCGACCCTCGCGCGGATCACTGGTTCTTGATCTTCCAGGGCGTCACGACGCCGAACTTCCAGAGGTAGATCCCGACCAGCACACCCACGATCGCCAGGCCGATCGCCGTCAGCGTGATGTTGCGGCGCCGCACCTTGGGATCGAGAGCTCGCTGTGCCGCCTCGGTGACCTTGCGTTTCGTCCAGCGGAGCACCAGCTGGGCCCATACGAACTCGGTCGCCCAGATGGCCATGCCGCCGAAGATCACCACCCAGCCGGGCCCGGGCAGCGGCAGCATGACGATGCCGGCGGCCACGACCGCGAGACCGAGGACGAAGACCCCGACCTGCCAGCTCAGGTGCAGGGCGCGACGCCTCTTGATGAACGCCGGCGCCTTGGAGCCGAGCCCCTGCTCGCCCTCTGCCCCGTCCGGCCTGCTCTCGCCCGATGCCACGGCAACCTCGCCCGGCGCTCCCTCGGTCCGGTTACTCCCCGTATTCACACGGCCAAACTTTACCTTACTTTACTGAGCGGAAACCAGTCACCGGAATGGCCGTACCTCGTGAACGACCCATGGGCCGGAAGAGTTACGTAAAGGCACGCAAAACACTCAGAGGGGTTTACAACGGCACCGTAGGTGGCATGTCGATTTCGCCGACGTGCGAATCCCCGAGCGCACACTGAGCGAAAGGCCCTGGCGCTTATGAACACCACGGTCAGCTGCGAGCTGCACCTGCGCCTCGTTGTGTCGAGCGAGTCCTCCCTGCCTGTCCCCGCAGGCCTGCGGTACGACACGGCCGACCCCTACGCCGTGCACGCCACCTTCCACACCGGAGCCGAGGAGACCGTCGAGTGGGTGTTCGCCCGCGACCTCCTCGCGGAAGGCCTCCACCGGCCCACCGGTACCGGCGACGTCCGCGTCTGGCCGTCGCGCAGCCACGGTCAGGGGGTCGTGTGCATCGCACTGAGCTCTCCGGAGGGCGAGGCCCTGCTGGAAGCCCCGGCGCGGGCGCTGGAGTCCTTCCTGAAGCGAACCGACGCCGCCGTGCCTCCCGGCACGGAACACCGGCATTTCGATCTGGATCAGGAGCTCTCGCACATCCTGGCGGAGAGCTAGGGCGAGGCACCACGAAGCCGCCCGGCGCCGTCGACTCGGGGAGACGGCTCGGGCCAGGACAACTGCATACGGTACGCATCAGCGCCGTCACCGCGATTCCGTCGTGGGGGCGGCGCCGGTGTGTGGGACGGGGACGCCGGTGTGTGGGACGGGGAGGGGGAAAGCACCCTGGTGGCAGGACCGCCCGCAGTGGGCGGCAAGCCACTAACATCGGCCAGCATGAGGCGGGCGTCCGCCCGACCCCCAGGCCAGGGAGCGAAACGTGCTGATCACCCACGACACCCGGTGCGCGCTCGACACCGTGGTGGATCTGGTGAACACCGCGCCGGAGGACAACGCGACGCCCGACGGACTGCCCGACGTCGCGGCTCTCGAGGATTTCGTACGAAACCACGAAATCAGTGATGTGGGGGCGCTCTCTGAGTTCGACCTGTCGGCCGTGTGCAAGATCCGCGGGCGGTTCGCCTCGGTCTTCGCGGCGCCCGACGCCCGGACCGCCGCCGGCGTGATCAACGAGTTGGTCGCCGCCGCGGGTACGACTCCACGTCTCACGGACCACGACGGCTACGACTGGCATGTGCACTACTTCGCGCCGGGTGCCTCGGTCGCCGACCATCTGGCGGCCGACTGCGGGATGGCGCTCGCGTTCTTCGTGGTGGCCGGTGAGCAGGAGCGGCTGCGCCGCTGCGAGGCCCCCGACTGCCGGCGCGCCTTCGTCGATCTCTCCCGCAACCGCTCACGCCGCTACTGCGACAGCCGCACCTGCGGAAACCGTCTGCACGTGGCCGCCTACCGGGCCCGACGCAAGGAGGCGGCGGGCTAGGGCCCGTCCGGACTGGGATGTCGACGTGGTCCCCGGCGGGTGGCGTCGGGGACCACGGGTACGGCTCACAGCATCAGCAGGTCGTGCAACGAGGCCATGAGCAGCAGACACCCGATCACCGCAAGGAAGATCATCAGCGGTGGCTGGGAGAGGGCGAAGAGGCATCCGCGCGGCTCGTCCTTCGGCGGCGCGGTATCGCCGTGTTCCGTGTCCAGCATCTCGCGGCGATGATGGCGCAATCCACACGTCCGGCGCGCTCAACACGCCCGGAATGACCGGCAGTTCGCCGGATCCCGTGAAGTCCGGTTCCGGTCGTGATCACTTCACGTCACAGCCTTGATCCACTGTGTCGTTTCAGTCGTCATGCGCGGGTCATATGCCGTGCTTCTTCAGGATGGCCTCGATGTCGCTGAAGTCGTCCGCCGCCCCGGTGCGGGGTGCGCTCGCCGGCCGCGTCGCCGGAGAGGTCCCCTGCCCCAGGGAGGGTGCGGAAGCGCTCGGGGCGACCGCCTCGCGCTGCCCCGCGGCCCTGGCCTCCCTGCGCTCCTTGCGGGTGCCGCCCCGACGGCGCTCCACCGCGCGCGTGCTGGAGAACAGCAACCAGGCGGCGCCGAGCACACCGAAGCCCGCCCAGGCCGTCGGGCTGAAGGCGGTGTCCGCCAGCCACTGCACGATGCCGGTCATCACCAGCCCGATGGGTACGAGCGAGTAGGCGGCGATGCGGGCGGCCGCGAGGAAGCGCTTGCGGTAGGCGGTGACCGCCGCGATGCCCAGGCCTGCCGCGGACACGGCGGAACAGACGGTCTCGGCAATCATCCGGTCCTCCAGGCAGGGCTCGATCGGGCAGGGAACTTCGTCCCTACCATCCTGCACCGCCCGGACCCCGCGGGGCCACGGTCCGGGCGGACATCAGGGACATCTCCGGGTCAGCTCCTCCGAAGGTGCCGGTCCCGGGCACGCCCCAGGGAGTGGATCAGGGTCCCGGAAGAGAGTGGATCAGGGTCCCGGAAGGCAGTGGATCAGGGTCCCGGACGCAGGTCACCGCGGTCGGGGTTCGGTTGGGTCGGCCACACCCGAGCTGGGAGACTGACGGTATGAGCGACTCCTCCCCCGCGCCCTGCGCCACGCCAGTCCTCGACGTCTGGTGCGAACTCCAGTGCTCCGACTGCCGTAGCGCCCTCGATGATCTGCGGGCCCTGCGCGGCCGCTACGGCGACCGGCTGGAGCTGCGGCTGCGGCACTTCCCGCTGGAGAAGCACAAGCACGCCTTCGCCGCCGCGCAGGCCGCCGAGGAGGCCCTTGAGCAGGGCAAGGGCTGGGCATACGTCGAAGCCGTGCTCGCGCGGGTCGAGGAGTTGGACCGTACGGGAGAACCCTTCCTGGTCGAGGTGGCCGCCGAACTCGGTCTGGACGCGGAGGAGTTCGACACCGCCCTGATCGACGGCCGGCACATCCTGATCGTCGATGCCGACCAGGCCGAGGGCAAGGCGATCGGCGTGACCGGCACCCCGACGTATGTCATCGGCGGTGAGCGCCTCGACGGCGGCAAGAGCCAGGAGGGGCTGCGGGAGCGGATCGAGGAGATCGTGGACCGGCTGCTCGGCGCTCCGCGGGAGGTGCGGCCATAGGCCGTCGTCTGCGCATCGTCGTGGCTGGTCGCGCCCACGTGGCGGAGCCGCACATCGACACTCCCCGCGCCCCTTCAGGGCGCGGCCGAACCGCGGCGGCCCTCGCCCGATCCGCTCAGAGCAGCGGCTTGTACAGGACGTACCCCGTCGTCCGGTAGCCGAGTGACTCGTAGAGCCGCTCGGCCGGGGTGTTGCCGGCGAACACGTTGAGGCCGAGGACGCGTCGGCCGGCGTCGATCGCCTGAGCCTCCGCCAGGAGCATCAGCGTGCGGCCGTGTCCCTGTCCGCGGTGGGCGGCGTCGGCCTCGACGTCGTAGACGTAGGCCTTGTCCTCGGGCAGTGCCACCCAGAGCGTGCCCACCGGGGTCCGGTCGTGCTCGAGCACGCTGAACCGCATGCCCTCGGTGGCGAGCCCCTGGGGCAGAACCATGGCGTGGCCGCGCCGCGACATCTCGTGCGCCTCGGTCCCCGGCACGCCCCGCTCGATCCACACGCGCGCGTACCCATCGGTCTCAGCCGCGAGCCACGCCTCGAACTCGGCCTCGGTCATGGGACGATCCCGGCTGCCTGCCGGCAAGCTCGGCGCGGTGTCGCCGAGCTGCTTCTCCATGCCGCGGTTGCGGTGGACGTAACCGAGCGCGTCGACGAGCCGCAGGGCCGCTCCGGAGTCGGCGGGCACCAGCGCCTCGATCTGCCGGCATCCCCAGCCGCGGGCCACCTCCTCCGCGGCGAGCGCGGCCACCGTGCCCCGGCCCCGGCGGCGGTCCGGCTCCTCGATGCGCAGATCGAGGATGCGGGCCATGAAGTCACCGAACTGGGGCAGGGTGCAAAGGTGGACCGTGCCGACGGGCCGGCTGTTCACGCACACTTGGTAGCGACGCGAACGTGTCCCGTCCTCGGCACGCTGAAGCGGCTCGGTCGGCCGCAGGGTCGTGGTCATCAGGGGTGTTCTACCCCTCGCGGACGTCCCCGTCAGCCCAATTTCCCGGGCTCTTACGGATCCAGGTCGTCCCCGGACCGCTCGGCGAAGACACGCATGGCCTTGGCGGTCGCCGGGCCCGGTGCGCCCGGCAGTTCGCGGTCGTCGACGCGGTGCACGGCCTGGACGTCACGCAGGGTGGAGGTGAGGAAGACCTCGTCCGCGCGCTCCAGGACGTCGAGCGGCAGGTCGGTCTCCTTGGCTCCGGTCCAGTCGACGGCCAACGCGCGCGTGATGCCCGCGAGGCAGCCGGAGGCCACCGGTGGGGTGTGGATCTCGCCGTCAAGGACGACGAAGACGTTCGAGCCGGTGCCTTCGCAGAGTTGCCCGACGGTGTTCGCGAACAGGGCTTCTGACGCGCCTTGTTCGTGTGCCCGGGCGAGGGCGACGACGTTCTCGGCGTACGAGGTCGTCTTCAGGCCGGTGAGGGCGCCGCGTTCGTTGCGCGTCCACGGCACCGTGATCACGGCCGTGGAGTCGGGGCGGCGGGCGGTCTCACCCAGGGCGACGACGAGGGTCGGGCCGTGCTCGCCGCGGTCGGAGCCGAGTGGGCCGTAGCCACCGGTGTAGGTGATGCGCAGCCGGCCGAGCGGCATCGGGTTGGCTTCGAGGACGGCAGTGCAGGCGCGGCGGATCTCGGTGTGGTCGGGGTCGGGCAGGCCGAGGCCGCGCGCGGAGCGGGTCAGCCGGTCGAGGTGCCGGGTGAGCGCGAACGGCTTCCCGTCGGCCGCCTTCACCGTCTCGAAGATGCCGTCGCCCACGGTCAGCCCGTGGTCGAAGACGGAGACGCGGGCGGACTCGATGTCCTGCAGCCCGCCGTCGAGCCAGATCTTCACGTCTGTAGTCCCTCTCCACTCACCTCGTACGTCCCCGACGCTACCGCGAGCAGTCGGGCCGCCTTCAGCTCGGTCTCCCGCCACTCAGCCTCGGGGTCGGAGCCCCAGGTGATGCCGGCGCCCGTACCGAAGCGCAGCACACCCTCCGCGCGGTCGATCCAGAAGGTACGGATGCCGACGGCCAGCTCAGCGGCTCCCTGGTCCGCGTCGACCCAGCCGATGCCACCGCAGTACGGACCGCGGGGCGCCGTCTCCAGGGCCTCGATGATGCGCAGGGCGCTGGACTTGGGCGCACCGGTGACCGATCCGGGCGGGAAGGCCGCGTCGAGCAGTTCGGGCCAGCCGGCGTCGGCGCTCAGCTCGCCGCGGACCGTCGAGACGAGATGGACGAGCCCCGGGTGCTTCTCGACGGCGCACAGATCGGGGACGCTCACGCTGCCGGTGGCGCAGACACGCCCGATGTCGTTGCGGACCAGATCCACGATCATCACGTTCTCGGCGTAGTCCTTCTCCAGCAGATCCGCCTCGGTGCGCCCGGTGCCCTTGATCGGCCCGGACTCGACGACGCGCCCGCCGCGCCGCAGGAAGAGCTCGGGTGAGGCCGTGGCTATCTCGACCCCGTGCCCTGGCAGCCGGATCGTTCCTGCATACGGTGCCGGGTTGCCGCGGGCCAGCAGCGCGGTCAGGGCGTCCACGTCGGCGTCGGGCGCGACGGGCGCGGAGAGCACCCGGCAGAGGTTCGCCTGGTAGACCTCGCCGGCCGCGATGTGCTCGCGGATCCTGCGCACACCTGCCGTGTACGCGCCGCGGTCGAGCGAGGACGTCCAGTCACCGGCGGCCGGTCCCCGCCACTCCCCCGGCACCGGCGCGGGCACGGGCTCCACTCGTACGTTCCCGAAGCGGGCGCAGGTCAGTCGGCCCTCGAAGTCCGCCACGACGGCCCAGAAACCGGTGGAGTCGAGGGCCGCGGGATCGCTGGTGACGTCGAGGAGTCCAGTGGCCACACGGTCACCGAAGCGGGCGAGAGCAGGGAGGTCGAGCACGCAGTCGAGTCTAGGGCGGGTGTCGTGAAGGTGGCCCGGGCATGTCCCTTCGGGGGCCCTGACCACGTACGCGAGCAGGTGCAGCGCAGCACGCTGCGCAAACGCGTTTTTGTGCTGGCCCCGGAATCCGCTAGAGTTCAACTCGTCGCCGGGCCGCGAGAGCGGATCGAAACGACAAGCGGACGTAGCTCAGTTGGTAGAGCGCAACCTTGCCAAGGTTGAGGTCGCGAGTTCGAGCCTCGTCGTCCGCTCGATGGAAACAGGGGATCCTCCCGAACCCCTGCACTCCTGGTGGAGTGGCCGAGAGGCGAGGCAACGGCCTGCAAAGCCGTCTACACGGGTTCAAATCCCGTCTCCACCTCCAAGGACGATTAGCTCAGCGGGAGAGCGCTTCCCTGACACGGAAGAGGTCACTGGTTCAATCCCAGTATCGTCCACTGGATCTTCCAGCACGTCCGGTGAGATCCATACCCGCGCGATTAGCTCAGCGGGAGAGCGCTTCCCTGACACGGAAGAGGTCACTGGTTCAATCCCAGTATCGCGCACGCAGTACGCACCACATGCAGTTCGACCTGCGCGATTAGCTCAGCGGGAGAGCGCTTCCCTGACACGGAAGAGGTCACTGGTTCAATCCCAGTATCGCGCACCAGCCGAAGCCCCCGGCCGTCTCGTACGGCCGGGGGCTTCGTCGTGTGCCGTCAGCTGGAGAACAGCATGTGACCGAAGCTCTTGTGGCGGTGGTGATCGCTGTGGTGGCCGCCGTAGTGACCTCCGTGGCCGCCGTGCTGGGCACCCCAGGCGGGCGCGGGCGGGGCCGGGTACGCCTGCGGGGCCGGGTACGACTGCGGGGCGGGCGGGGGCGGCGGCGCGGGCTGGGACCACTGGGACTCCAGGCGGGTCAGCGACTCCAGCTCGCCGTAGTCGAGAAAGATCCCCCGGCAGCCACTGCACTGCTCGATCTGGACACCGTTGCGGTTGTACGTGTGCATCGGCGCATGGCACTTCGGACACTGCATGGTCGGCTCAACTCCTCGCCGGTCGGTCCTGCTTCGCCTTTCGCCAGGACAGACTCCGTCAGGGTGCGGTCGGTTGCACCCTACTTCGCGAATTCCGGGGTCAACTCCGGCGGCAGGGAAGCCATACGGACACATGCGTCGATCATGGACAGTTCAACCTCGTCCAGGGGGCGGTCCTCCGCCGCTGCCTTGGCTGTCGCGCGGGCGGCCGTCTGCACCGTGAGGGCGCGGGCCGGGACGTCCAGGGCGGGCCAGGGGTCGCCGTCGGCGGGGACGGCCGGGCCGCCGGCCGTGCGGTAGGCGGTCAGGAAGCGGGTCCACTCGTCGGGCGGGAGGAGGCCGCAGGCGTACCAGGCCGCCGGGCGGGCCAGGTCCCAGGCGGGGACGCCGGTGCCGAGGTCGTCCACGTCGATGAGGAGCCAGGGGCCGTCGGGGGCGGGGTGGCGGACGAGCTGGCCGAGGTGGAGGTCACCGTGACAGAGGGTGGTGGTGTCCGGCATGGGCGCTTCGGCTCGGGCCCAGGCCGGGAGCGTGGCCCAGGCCTGCAGGACCGGTGGGGTGGCGGGGTGGGCCGCGGCTGTCGCCCTCAGTCGGGCGATGGCTCGGGCGGCCTTGGCAGGGCCTCGCATGGACGGGAGGGAGGTCGGGACGGGGGTGCCGTGGAGGCGGGCGAGGAGGGTGGCCGCGGGTTCCCAGGGAGCGGCATCGGGGGTGTCCGGGTCCACGGGGGTGCCGTATGGCCAGAACGTGACGAGGCGGCCGTGCAGGTCGACGGGGGTCGGGGCGAGTGGGGGCAGGAGGATGCGGGGGAGGTGCGTGGCGGTGGTGAGGCGGGGGGTGAGGTCGGTGCGGGGGGTGTTCGGGGCGTGGGCCTTGGCGACGGTGTCGGCGTGACGGACGACGGTGGCGTCGGGGCGGTCGGCGAGGGTGGCTGTGCCGCAGGGGCAGGTGTCGGTGCGGGAGTGGGCCTTGGCCTTGGCTCGGGTGGTCAGCTCGGTGAGCAAGGGGGTGGTCACGGGGCTCCCTGGGGTGGCGGGTCTCCCGCGAGAGTACGGCGGGGGTGGTGGGGGTGTATGGCAGTCGGCGGTGCCGGGGTCCTGGGCTGCCCGCGGCGGGTGCCGCTGGTGGGTGCGCCCCCGCCACCCCTGCCCGTCCCTTCCCCAGAGGGTGCCGCCCCTTCGACCCCGCCAGGGGCTCCGCCCCTGAACCCGGACGGGCACTGCGTCCCCTCGGGGCTGCGCCCCGGACCCCGATCGGTCTGAACGGCCTCGTCCTCAAACGCCGGACAGGCTGAAAGTGCCTGGTGCGCCCCGGAGGTGGTTGGGGGAAAAGCAATGCCGGCGCAGCTCCCCAGCTGCGCCGGCATTTTTGCCGTCCGCCGCACCCCCGTCCCCACGGGGTTTCATGGGTGGATGTCCCCGCCCGGACCGCTCTTCCGGGCCTGGGGTCGCCGCTCAGCGCCCCAGCATCACGCCCACGGACGACGCCTGTGTGGCCACTGTCTCCCAGCCGTCGAAGACGAAGAAGAGCAGGGCCGCCAGGGGGAGGGCCATGAGCGTCGCCACCAGGGGGTGGCGGCGGCCGGTGCGGCGCCGGAGTGCGGTGCGCTCCTGGGTGCGGATCAGTGTCCGCGGTGCCGTCAGGGCCATGGTCCCTCTCCTGACCGTTCTCAGTTGTCGTTTGGCAGCGGCGGGTGTCTGACCTCGGGGGACGAGTGCTGCCACCCGCCGCTTGACTTCAAATCTAGGCGTCCGGCGCTCGCCGCACGTCATGCCCTCGTACCGATTGCCGGGCCTCCCGGAGGATGAGCCGTGAGCTGGGAAGTACTCCCCTGGGTGGAGACCAGGTCCTAGGTCTCAGGGTCTTCCCGGAGGGGACGCCCGGTCTGCCCGGCCCTTTCCGAGCTGTCCTCCCTGGGGATGGGCTGCTCGACCAGGGCCAGCACCCGGTTCGCCATGAAGCGGGCCGTGCGGACCACGGAGCCGTTACGCGTGACTTCGCTCACTTCCACGACACCTCGACGCACCGCCGTCTCCACCCGGCGGCCCGCCCTGCTCGCCACCACCTCGTAGGTGCGGGTCGTGTCCCCCGCGTCCACGACTATTTCCACGCGATCACCCTTCACGTGTCCAATCCCCCTTCTCCGGTGGGTGGTTGAGGTGGGGGGCCCGCTGAAGTCCGCCTGCTCACGGGCTCCCTGACCACCCTTCAAGTCTCGCATCCGGCACTGACAATCGATCTGGGCGAGAGGGCGCGGCCTCTGCGCGCGGGCGGCCGTGGAAACGTAAGCTGTGCCACGTCACACGGACCGGGCAGCGGGGATGAACATGGCGATGATGCGCCTGAGGCGCGAGGACCCGCGCGTCGTCGGCTCGTTCAGGCTTCACAGACGGCTCGGCGCCGGGGGGATGGGCGTCGTGTACCTGGGCTCCGACAAGAAGGGGCAGCGGGTCGCGCTGAAGGTCATCCGGCCGGATCTGGCGGAGGACCAGGAGTTCCGGTCCCGGTTCGCGCGGGAGGTCTCCGCCGCGCGGCGGATCAGGGGCGGGTGCACGGCTCGGCTCGTCGCCGCCGATCTCGACGCGGAACGGCCCTGGTTCGCGACGCAGTACGTGCCCGGGCCCTCGCTGCACGACAAGGTCGCCGACGGGGGGCCGCTGGGGGCCGCCGATGTCGCGGCTGTGGGAGCGGCCCTGTCGGAGGGGCTCGTCGCCGTGCACGAGGCGGGCGTTGTGCACCGGGATCTCAAGCCGTCCAACATCCTGCTGTCTCCCAAGGGACCGCGGATCATCGACTTCGGCATCGCCTGGGCGACCGGGGCGTCCACGCTGACACATGTCGGTACGGCCGTCGGCTCCCCCGGTTTCCTTGCGCCCGAGCAGGTGCGCGGTGCCGCCGTCACCCCGGCCACGGACGTGTTCTCGCTGGGGGCGACCCTGGCGTACGCCTCGATGGGGGACTCGCCCTTCGGGCACGGCAGTTCCGAGGTGATGCTGTACCGCGTGGTGCATGAGGAGGCGCAGCTGCACGGCGTTCCGGACGCGCTGGCTCCGCTCGTGCGTGCCTGTCTCGCGAAGGACCCGCAGGAACGGCCCAGCACTCTCCAACTGTCGCTGCGGCTCAAGGAGATCGCCGCCCGCGAGGCGCAGGGGCTCGCCGACCCGCGTCCGCCCGCGCCGCGTTCCGGGGAGGCGGACCGGCCCACTGGGCGGCTCGTCGACACCTATCCGGAGCAGCAGCGCGAACAGCGTCGTCCCCCGGGCCCGCAGGGTCCGCACGGGGCTCCGCCGTCGCGGGGCACTTCCGCCGGGTCACGTGGAGCCCCTCTGGTACGGGGCGGGGCTGCTCCTTCGCGGGGCGGCGCCCCTCGCGGTGGTCCCCCGCCGCCCCAGCGTTCGGGGTCCCGGCCCGTGCAGGGGTCGCGGAACACGGCCCGCCCGGCCACCGGGAGCAGGCCCGCGCCGCGCAGCGGTACCGGTCGTCCGCCGCCCCGGCCCACGGGGACGGGGCGGCGGCCGGCCAATCCGCGGTTGCTGCGGCAGCGGCTGTTCGTGTTCGTCGTCGTGACGTTGCTGGTGGCGCTCGGCATCGCCGCGGCGCAGGGCTGCCAGGGGCCGTCGCGCGGGCTGGGCGGTGACGACGGCGTCGTACGACAGCAGCAGCAACAGCAGGTGGAGCCGGACGGCGACCAGGTGAACTGACCGGTCACAGTCCCGGCAGGATCCGTTCGAAGAACTCTCGGTCGCCCTCGAAGACCGGGGTGAGCGCCAGGAACTCCTCCGCCGTGACCCAGCGGGTCTCGGCAACCTCTACGGGGTCGGGGACGACCTCGCCGGTGGTCGCGTCCGCCGTCCACCAGTGCAGGCGGAAGAGTCCGTCGTCGGTCTCCGACTCCCAGACCTTGGCGCCCGGGGAGACGGTGAGGCCGACCTCCTCGTGGACCTCGCGGACCAGGGCCTGCTCCTGGGTCTCCCCCGGTTCGACCTTGCCGCTGAGGGGCTGCCAGTAACCGGGGCGGGAGACGGTGGGGCCGCGGCGGATCGCCAGTACTCGGGCGTTGCGGCGCAGGACCGCGACGATCGCCTCCCGCTGGGGCACCGGACTATCCCTGCGGGCGGCCGGTGGCCACCGCGTAGAAGGCGACCGCGGCCGCCGCGCCCACGTTGAGGGAGTCGACGCAGTGGGACATGGGGATGCGGACCCATTCGTCGGCGGCGACCAGGGCCTGGGTGGACAGGCCGTCGCCCTCGGCGCCGAGCATCAGGGCCACGCGGTCCATCGTGTGCGGGGCGGCCTCGTCGAGGGATCTTGCCTTCTCGTCGGGGGTGAGCGCGAGGAGCGTGAAGCCGGCCTCGCGGACCGACTCCAGACTCTTGGGCCAGGTGTCGAGGCGGGCGTAGGGAACGGAGAAGACCGCTCCCATCGAGACCTTGACGCTGCGGCGGTACAGGGGGTCCGCGCAGTCCGGGGAGAGCAGGACCGCGTCCATGCCCAGGGCTGCCGCCGAGCGGAAGATGGCGCCGATGTTGGTGTGGTCGTTGACCGACTCCATGACGACGACCCGGCGGGTGGTCCGGAGGAGGTCGGCGGCCGTCGGCAGCGGCTTGCGCTGCATGGAGGCGAGCGCGCCGCGGTGCACGTGGTAGCCGGTGACCTGTTCGGCCAGGTCAGGGCTGACCGCGTACACCGGGGCGGGGAGCTCGTCGATGACGTCGCGCATGACGTCGACCCACTTGGCGGACAGCAGCATCGAACGCATCTCGTACCCGGCGTCCTTCGCCCGGCGGATGACCTTCTCGCCCTCGGCGATGAACAGGCCCTCGGCCGGTTCACGCTTACGGCGCAGCTCCACGTCGGTCAGGCCTGTGTAGTCACGCAGGCGCGGGTCGTCGGGATCCTCGACGGTGATGAGATCGGCCACAGGGTGATACTGCCTTGTCCTGGGTGTGGTGCCAACGGCTGCGTACGAGTTGGGTTACCCGCGGTTACGCGGACGTCTGCGGTCCCACGCCGACGACCGCGCCGATGACGATGACCGCCGGCGGCTTGACCTGCTGCGCACGGACGGTCTCGCCGACCGTGGCCAGGGTCGCGTCGACGCGGCGCTGGGCGGCCGTGGTGCCCTCCTGGACCAGGGCGACGGGGGTGTCGGCCGGCTTGCCGTGTGCGACGAGCGTCTCGGCGATCTTCCCGATCTTGTCGACGCCCATGAGGATCACGAGGGTGCCGGTGAGCTTCGCCAGGGACGCCCAGTCGACCAGGGAGCGCTCGTCGTCGGGGGCGACATGGCCGCTGACCACCGTGAACTCGTGCGCGACCCCCCGGTGGGTGACCGGGATGCCGGCGGCGCCCGGGACCGAGATCGAACTGGAGATGCCTGGCACGACGGTGCAGGGGATCCCGGCCTCGGCGAGGGCGTTCAGCTCCTCCATGCCCCGGCCGAAGACGTAGGGGTCGCCGCCCTTGAGGCGTACGACCGACTTGCCCTGCTTGGCGTGTTCGATCAGGGCGTTGTTGATGGCCTCCTGGGCCATGAAACGGCCGTACGGGATCTTCGCGGCGTCGATCACCTCGACGTGCGGCGGGAGTTCGGCGAGGAGGTCGCGGGGGCCGAGGCGGTCGGCGATGACGACGTCGGCCTCGGCGAGCAGGCGGCGGCCGCGGACGGTGATGAGGTCCGGGTCGCCGGGGCCGCCGCCGACGAGGGCGACGCCGGGGGTGCGGGTGCGGTGGTGGGGGGCGACGAGGGTGCCGTCGCGCAGGCCCTCGACGACCGCGTCGCGGATGGCGGCCGTGTGGCGGGGGTCGCGGCCGCGGGCCTCGGTGGTGAGGACGGCGACCGTGACGCCCTCGCTGTGGCCGGTCGCCGGGGTCCAGGCGGTGGCGGCGTCGGCGTCGTCGGAGCGGACGCACCACACGCGGTGGCGTTCCGCTTCGGCGGAGGCCCGGGTGTTCGCTTCGGTGTCGCCGCTGGCGATCAGGGCGTACCAGGCGTCAGCGAGGTCGCCTTCGGCGTACGGGCGCTTGTGCCAGGTGATCTCACCCGCGTCGGCCATGGCCTCGACGGAGGGGGTCGCCTCGGGGGACACGAGGAGGATGTCCGCGCCTGCTGCGATGAGGGCCGGGAGACGGCGCTGGGCGACCTGGCCTCCGCCGAGGACGACCACTTTGCGGCCGGTGAGGCGGAGGCCTACGGGGTAGGCGGGGTTTTCGGCCATGAGGGTGCGGCTCCTCTTTACGGCGGTGCAGTGGCCCTGACGTGCGGATTTTAAAGGGCAGGAGGGTGTAGCGGCTCACGTGGTCCAGTGACTGGGCGCCGTCGCCGGGTGCGGATGCGTGGTCCGTGCCCACCCGTTCCGCCCTGCGGAACGACTGCCCACGGACCACGGACGCCTACTTTTCAGTCACCCCTGCGGAGTCGAACGTCGCCACCTCGTGCATGGCCCTCGCCGTGCTCTGCACCAGCGGCAGGGCCAGCAGCGCCCCCGTGCCCTCGCCCAGGCGGAGGTCGAGGTCGACCAGGGGGCGCAGGCCCAGCTTGTTGAGGGCGGCCACGTGGCCGGGCTCGGCGCTGCGGTGGCCGGCGATGCAGGCGGCGAGGACCTCGGGGGCGATGGCGCGAGCTACCAGGGCGGCGGCGCCGGCGCTGACGCCGTCCAGGATCACCGGCGTACGCAGGGAGGCGCCGCCCAGCAGCAGGCCGACCATCGCCGCATGCTCGAAGCCACCGATCGCCGCGAGCACGCCGATGGGGTCGGCCGGGTCCGGCTGGTGGACCTCGATGGCACGGCGGACGACCTCGGTCTTGCGGGCCAGGGTCTCGTCGTTGATGCCGGTGCCCCGGCCCGTGACCTCGGCCGGGTCGGTGTCCGTGAAGACCGAGATCAGGGCCGCGGACGCCGTGGTGTTGGCGATGCCCATCTCGCCCGTCAGCAGGGCCTTGTTCCCGGCCGCCACCAGGTCGCGGGCGGTCTCGATGCCGACCTCGATGGCCTGCTTGGCCTCCTCGCGACTCATCGCGGGGCCGGTGGTCATGTCCGACGTGCCGGCGCGGACCTTGCGCGGCAGCAGGCCGGGGGTCGCCGGGAGGTCGGCGGCCACGCCGACGTCCACCACGCACACCTCGGCGCCCACCTGGCCGGCGAAGGCGTTGCAGACCGCTCCCCCACCGAGGAAGTTGGCGACCATCTGGGCCGTCACCTCCTGCGGCCAGGGGGTGACGCCCTGGGCGTGCACGCCGTGGTCGCCGGCGAAGATCGCGACAGCCGCGGGCTCCGGGATCGGCGGCGGGCACTGGCGGGACAGCCCGGACAACTGCGCCGAGATGATCTCCAGCATGCCGAGCGAGCCCGGCGGCTTGGTCATCCGCTTCTGCCGCTCCCAGGCCTCTCCGAGCGCCTTGGCGTCCAGCGGGCGGATCTGGGCGACGGTCTCGGCGAGCAGGTCGTGCGGCTCCTCGCCGGGCAGGGCGCGACGGCCGTACGTCTCCTCGTGCACGACCCAGGACAGCGGGCGGCGCTTGGACCAGCCGGCCTGCATCAGCTCGGGCTCGTCCGGGAACTCGTCGACGTACCCGACACACAGGTAGGCGATGACCTCAAGGTGCTCGGGCAGTCCCAGCGCGCGGACCATCTCACGCTCGTCGAAGAAGCTGACCCAGCCGACGCCGAGACCTTCGGCGCGGGCGGCGAGCCAGAGGTTCTCGACGGCGAGGGCGGCGGAGTAGGGCGCCATCTGGGGCTGTGTGTGGCGGCCGAGGGTGTGGCGGCCGCCGCGGGTCGGGTCGGCGGTGACGACGATGTTGACCGGGGTGTCGAGGATGGCCTCGATCTTCAGTTCCTTGAACTGCTTGGCCCGGCCCTTGGGGAGGGACTTCGCGTACGCGTCACGCTGGCGCATCGCCAACTCGTGCATGCTGCGCCGGGTGTCGGCGGAGCGGATGACGACGAAGTCCCACGGCTGCGAGTGACCGACGGACGGGGCCGTGTGCGCGGCCTCCAGGACGCGGAGCAGCACCTCGTGCGGGATGGGGTCGCCGCGGAAGCCGTTGCGGATGTCGCGGCGCTCGCGCATGACCTTCATGACGGCCTCGCGCTCGGCCTCGTCGTAGGCGGGCGCGGCCGAGCCGGTGGACTGTCGTACTTCTTCCACGGCGGCCGTGCTCTCTTCTTCCTGGTCGGCGGCCCTGGTGTCCAGGTCCTCCGCGTGCTGTACGAGGTCGGGGTCGGCCTCCCGCGGGGCGGGGACCTTGACGATCGCCTCCGGCGCCTGCCCTTCCTCCGGGGGGAGGACGAGGGCGTGCGGCGGGGTCGGGGCGAGATGCGGGGTGGTCGGCACGGAACCCTCGACGAGGACGAACCGGCCGACGGAAGCGTCGGGTTGCTGTTCCGGGGGGTCCGCGGCCTCGTCGGCCGGGAGTGCGGTCGGGGCCTCTGCGGAGCCTGCGGCCGGCTCGGGTGCCAGGGGCTGCGCAGGGCGGGACCGGTCGTCCGCCGGGGAACCCGCGTCGGCCGGTTGACCGGTGTCCGGGGCGGAGGGCACCGGAGGCACGGCGGAGGCGGCCGGGGCGACGATGAAAGCGGCCTCGGGCTGCGCTTCGGCGTCCGGGGCGGGAGTCGGTGCGTCCGGGGCGGCGGTGGTTTGGACGAGCTGACCGCTCTGGTCCTGGAGACCGTGCCCCACGTCCGCGAGGTGGGGTGCGGGCTCGGGGGCGACGGTCGCGTCTACGGCCGGTGCCACTGGCTGCGCGGGGTGCGACGCGTCCGGGGCTGCCGGGAAGGGGGCGGCTCCGATGGCCTGTTCGGGCTCGGGTGCGTACACGGGCGTCTCGGCGGTGTGGACAGGCTCCCCGGCGACGGCCTGGGCCGGTTCGGCAGCAACAGCCTGGGCGGACTCGGCAGCAACAGCGTGGGCGGGCTCGATGACGATGGGCTGGGCCGCATCCAGGACGGCGGCGTGCGCAGTCCGGTCGGCGTCCGGCGCCGCTGTCTCGGGTGCCTGTACGGCCTCGGGTGCGATTGCTTCAGGTGCCTGTTCGGTATCGAGTGCCGCAGCCTCGGGGGGCTGCACGGCCTCGGGTGCGACGGCCTCGGGGAACTGTCCGGTCTCCGCGACGGCTGCCTCGGGGAACAGTCCGGCCTCGGGGGCGACGGCCTCAGGGAACTGTCCGGCGCCCGTCGCGACCGACTGAGGCGACGGGTCGCTCTCGGGTGCCAGCGCCTCCGTGACGTGCGGTGCGTCGGGCGTCACAGCCACGGCGGGCTGCCCGCTCCCGGGAACGGCCGCCTCGGCGACCGGCGCGCCCTCTGCCGTAGCGGCCTCGGCGACCGGTGACGCAACAGGCTCTACGGCCGGCGCGTCCTCCCACGCATGCCCCTCGGCGACCGGCCCAGCCTCCGGCACCACGCCCTCGGCGACCGGTGCGTCCTCGACCGTCGGCGCCCCTTCCGGCGCATGGGACGCCTCCGGGAGCCGGCCGGGATCCGGCACAGGCGCCACTCCGGGAACCGGCACGGCCTCGGGGGCAGGCCCGCCCCCGGGAGCCGGTACGGCCTCGGGACCGGTCACGGCCGCGTCGGGCTGCCCGGTTTCGGGGCCTCCGGCGCTGGGCGTCAGCACGGCCTCCGGCGCTGAACCGACCAGTTCGTCCTGGCCGGCGTCCGGAGCAGCCGAAGCTACGGCGGCCTGCTCCACGTCTTCCGGGGTTCCCGCCGGAACGATCGGCCCGCCATCCGCGGCAGCAGCCCCCATCGGAGCCACCTGTCCGCTGTCCGCGGCGAACTCGCCCGTGGCCCCGTGCCCACCGCCCGCGGCGGGGAACGCAGCCGGAGCGACGTACCCGCCCTCTGCGACGGGCCCACCCGCAGCGGACACACCCACCGGAACCTGCCCGCCTTCCGGGCCGTACGCCATGCCGACGTCACCGTGCTGTGCCGCTGGAGCGGTCCCCGTCGCGGTGTGGGCCATGACGGCGTGGGCCGCGCCCACCGGTTCCGCACTCGGCTCGGCCGCCGGAACAACCGTTTCCGCAGCCGGTGCCTCGGTGCTCGCCGGGGCCCCTGCCTGCATCGCGGCCTGCGCCTGGGCGCCCCAGGGAGCCGCGCCCTGCGGGGGCATCTCGCGGAGTTGGGGGGCTTCGAAGTACTCGGGGCCGGTGGCCGGCGTGCCGGGCTGGCGTACCGGTGCGCCTGCGGGGCCACGGTCAGCGAGGGAGCGGACCGGGCTTGCCGAGGCATCGGGGATCGGCGGGCCGAGGTGCAGCGGACGGCGTGGCGTCACCGGGGACGGCGCGGGTGTCGGGTTGGGGAGGCGGACCCCGCCGAGGTCGACCGAGCCGCTGTCGCGGCCCGCCGTCTCGTGCGGGCCCGGCTCGTGGACGGTCTCGACGACCGGCTCGGGTGCGGGAGGAGCGACCTCGTTGCCCCACGGGCTCTGGGCACCCGGCAGCAGCAACAGGTCTTCGTCCTCGGCGGTGGTCTCGGAGAGGTAGGTGTACGCACCGTGCGCGTGGACGCCCGGCTGTTCCACCATGCCTGCGCTCTCCGGCAGCCCCTCGCCCGGGACCTGGCCGGTGTCGGTCATGCGTACCCCTCGCCCATCGGTTAGTGCTTCTACGTCCAGCCCACCGGGAGCGGCGCACCGACCGCCCCCGCAGTGAAGAACGAGCGTGCCTGCCCAGCGGCACGAACGACCCGTCCGCAAAAGGCGACAAAGCCATTCAGTGGCATTGTCCCGGCCGTTCCTCCGTCACGACAGGTTGATCCGCGACGACCCGCTGTGGACTGCGCCACGTTGCGCGTCCTCCGGTTCTGCCGTACCACCCCCACCCCAAAAGGGGTGTGTTTTCCGGACATTGACGAACGAAATGCCGGTCCACCCGGTGCGGTACGACGGTCGGCCAGCCTACCGCGAGCGGTACGACTACAGGATCACCGGGACGGCAGAAACCAGGATCACTGGGACGGCGCCAGGGTCACGATGCGCGCCCCGGGAGCACTCCGCTGAGCAGGAAGGCGACGCTCCGCTCCTTCTCCGTCCAGGCCCTGGTGTCGAGTTCGACGGACTGGATGAGTGCGCACTCCACCTGGTAGCCGTGCTCGGTCAGGTCCCGGCCGACGAGCTCGGCCGCGTCGCGGGTCGCGGCGTGGGTGACGATGCGCTGCGGACGCCGGTCGGCGACCGCGGAGACCACGGCAGCTCCCCCGCCGCCGACGCGTACGACGTCGGGCTCGGGGAGGTTCTCCAGGACGTGCGGGGCAGTGCCTTGCACGATCTGCAGCTGGACGCCGAAGTGCCGGGCCGCGGCTTCCGTGCGGGCGCAGGCGTCCAGCGCGCGGTCGACGGCGATGACGGCGGCGCCGGCACGTGCGGCCTCGGTGGCGAAGGCGCCGCTGCCGCAGCCGATGTCCCACACGAGGTCCCCCACGCGTGGTCCCAGCCGGGCGAGTTGTGCGGCGCGGAGCAGATCCGTCTCACCCTCGCCGAGCGGGCCGTCGTAGGCCTCGGCGGGCTGGGTCCAGCCGCGCGGTCCGGCCCCCGGGTCGCGGCCGGCGAGCCAGCCGCCGCCCTCGCCGAAGACCCCGGGCCCGGCGGGTCCGCCGATGACGATCACGACGTTCGGGTCGCGCCAGGTGTGGTCGGGGGCCTTGTCCGAGGTCACGACCGTGACCTGCTCGCGTTCGGTGCCGAGCTCCTCGCAGATGACGAAGGTGCGGTGGACGCCTTCGAGGAGGAGGCCGAGTTCGGCGGGGCCGGCGCCGGGTGAGGTGAGGACGGCGACTTTGGTGTGGGCGCGGCACACATTCACTGCGCGTCGCAGGGTGCGGCGGTGTGCGACGACCACCTGGGCGTCGTCCCAGGGCATCCCGGCGCGGGCGAAGGCCGCGGCCACGGAGGAGACGGCGGGGACGACCTCGACCTCGAGACCGAACTCGGGTGCGCGCAGGGTTCGTACGACGCCGAAGAATCCGGGGTCGCCGTCGGCCAGCACGACGGCGGTGCCGCGGTGGCCGGCGATGCGGCGGGCGGCGAGGGCGACGCTGCCGAGGCGGATGCGCTCGGAGGTGGGCGGCACTTCGGGGAGCGCCAGGTGGTGGGCGGCACCGGCCACCAGCGTGGCGGCGCCCAGGGCGGAGCGGGCCGCGGCGGTCAGGGGCGAGCCGTCCCAGCCGATCACCGTGACACGGTCGGCCATCGTCGTCGGTCTCCAGGGGTTTTACGCAGGTCGGGCTCCGTGAGGGTACCTGGTGTCAGGTGTGGGCCCTCCAGCCCCCAAGCTTCAGTTCCAGTCGGTGAAGGTCGTGAAACCGCCGGTGTCGGCGAGTTGTTCGCTGACTCCGGCCAGGTCCTCCGGCAGCAGGCTCCAGACGATGACGTCGGTGCGGACGTCCGTCCATTCCCCGTCCCCGCCCCGGGTGCGCGCTATCCAGGCGTTGCGCAGGACGCCCTCGCTGATGCAGCCGATCTTCTGAGCCACCTGCTGCGAGGCGGTGTTGTCGGCGGCGGTGCGCAGTTCCAGGCGTTCGAAGTTCCGGTCGTGGAAGAGCCACTGCGCGGTGGCGAGGGCCGCCTCGGAGGCGTAGCCCTCACCGCGGGCCCAGGGGGCGACGACATAGGCAATCTCACTGGAGCGGACCCGCCAGTCCGTGTTCTGCAGGTGGACGATGCCGACGAGACGCTGGGTGAGGAACTCGGTTACGGCGAAGACGATGCCGCGGCCCTCGGTGCGTTCGGCAGGGGCGAGTCGGGTGATCCAGTTGCGGGCGTCGGCCTCGGTGTAGGGGTGCGGTGCGGAGGTCCAGGCGCCGACCTGCTCGTCGTTCATCATCTCGGCGAGCCCCGTCACGTCGTCCTCGTCGAAGGGACGCAGCACCAACCGCTCCGTGCTGATGGAGATGTTGGGGAAGGTGCTAGTCATGCGCCGCTCCGTAACCTTCGGAAAACCTTCGGGGCCTGCTGAACTGCCCAGCATGCAGCATGTCGGCACGGAACCGCACCACGGGGCCGACTCCAGGTGAGCGAGTGGACCCCGTGCGTGGCGATACGCCGTATACGTGCCGTCGGGCGAAGGCTCAGAAGGACGGGATGACCGAGCCCTGGTACTTGTCCTCGATGAACTTCTTCACCTCGGGCGAGGTGAGGAGCCTGGCCAGCTTCTTCACGCGCGGGTCCTTCTCGTTGCCCTTCTTCACCGCGAGGAAGTTGCCGTAGGGGCTGTTCTTCGCGGACTCCAGGAGGAGGGCCTCCTTGGCGGGCTTGATGCCCGCGGAGATGGCGTAGTTGCCGTTGACGACCGCGGCGTCCACGTCGTCCAGGGAGCGCGCGGTCTGGGCCGCCTCGACCTCCTTGAACTTGAGGTTCTCGGGGTTCTTGGTGATGTCCTGCGGGGTCGCCTCGTTGCCGACGCCGTCCTTGAGCGTGATCAGGCCGCCCGCGGCGAGCAGCTTGAGGGCGCGGGCCTCGTTCACGGCGTCGTTCGGCACGGCGATCGTCGCACCGCTTTTCAGCGCGTCGGCCTTCTTGACCTTGTGGGAGTACAGGCCGAGCGGCTCCAGGTGCACGGTGACGACGGGCACGATGTGAGTGCCGCGCTTCTTGTTGAAGTCGTCGAGGTACGGCTGGTTCTGGAAGTAGTTGGCGTCCACCGAGCCGTCCTCGGTCGCGGTGTTCGGGACGATGTAGTCCTGGAACTCCTTGACCTCCAGGTCGAGTCCGGCCTTCGTCGCCAGGTTCTTCTTGACGAAGTCGAGGATCTCGGCGTGCGGGGTCGGGCTCGCGGCGACGATCAGCGGTCCGCTGTAGTCGGACGAGTCCGTACCCGAGCCGCAGGCGGTGAGCCCGAAGGTGAGGGCTCCGGCGGCGAGAACGGCAGTGGTGAGCTTTGCGGTGTTACGCACGAAAAGTGCCTTTCCTGATGGGTGCAGCGACCCCGCGATGGGTGGTGCGGGGAGTCTGTGAGGGAGTTACGCGACCTTGCCGACGTCGGCCGTCGGGGGCTCCTCGGGCTTGAGCAGGCGGAGCCTGGGCGCCGCGCCAAAGCGGCCGCCGCGCCGGTGCAGTGAGCGGGCCGCGTAGTCGCCGGCGAACTGGATGACCGAGATGACGACGGCCAGGATCGCCACGGTGATCCACATGAGTTCGGTCTCGAAGCGCTGGTAGCCGTAGCGGATGGCGATGTCGCCGAGGCCGCCGGCGCCGACCGTGCCGGCCATCGCGGAGTAGCCGATGAGGGCGACGATCGTGGTGGTGGTGCTGGAGATCAGCGAGGGCAGCGACTCGGGGACGAGGACCTTGCGGACGACGGTCCACGTGTTGCCGCCCATCGACTGCACCGCCTCGACGAGCCCGCCGTCCACTTCGCGGACAGCCGTCTCGACAAGGCGCGCGAAGAACGGGATCGCGCCGATGGCGAGCGGCACGATCGCGGCCTCGCGGCCGATGGTCGTGCCCGTGATCCAGCGGGTGAAGGTCATCAGGGCGACCATGAGGATGATGAACGGCATCGAGCGGGCGACGTTCACGATCTGCCCGATGACCCTGTTGGCGAAGACGTTCTGCAGCAGTCCGCCCCGGTCCGTGAGGACCAGCAGGATGCCGAGCGGGAGCCCGCCGACGACGGCGATCAGCGTGGACCAGCCGACCATGTAGAGGGTGTCCCAACACGCCTGGGACAGCAGCGGCTGCGTCTCGGACCAGGTCACGGCCGGGCACCTTCCTTCAGCAGTACGGGCTCCTGGCCCAGAACGTCGATCCGCAGGCCCTGTTCGCGCAGGAAGCCGATCGGCACGACGTTGTCCTCGTAGCGGCCGGGCAGTTCGATGCGCATCCGGCCGACCTGGAGTCCGCCGACGGTGTCGATGGCGGCGCCCAGGATCGAGATGTCGATGTTGTAGGTGCGCGAGAGCTGCGAGATGACGGGCTGGGTGGCGGCCTCGCCCTGGAAGGTGACGTCGACGACGGTGCGGTCGGCGTCGGTGGCCTCGCCGCCCACCGGGAAGAGAGCGGAGGCCAGCTCGGAGCCGGGGGTCGCGAGCAGCTCGCTCACCGTCCCGGACTCGACGATGCGGCCCTGCTCCATCAGAGCGGCGGAGTCGCAGATCGACTTCACGACGTCCATCTCATGGGTGATGAGCAGGACGGTCAGACCCAGCTGCCGGTTCAGGTCGCGCAGCAGCTGGAGGACGGAGCGGGTGGTCTCGGGGTCGAGGGCGCTGGTCGCCTCGTCGGACAGCAGGACCTTGGGGTCGCCGGCCAGGGCGCGGGCGATGCCGACGCGCTGCTTCTGGCCGCCGGAGAGCTGGGCGGGGTAGGCCTTGGCCTTGTCGGCGAGGCCGACGAGGTCGAGCAGCTCGAACGCCTTGCGCGAGCGCTCCTTGCCGGACCTGCCGAGGATCTCGAGCGGCAGCTCGACGTTGTCCTGGACCGTCCGCGAGGACAGCAGGTTGAAGTGCTGGAAGACCATGCCGATACGGCTGCGCGCCTGGCGGAGCTCCTTGCCGGCGCGGGGGCCGCGCCCCGCGAGGGCGGTGAGGTCCTGCCCGGCGACGGTCACCGTCCCGGCGGTGGGCCGTTCCAGCAGGTTGACGCAGCGGATGAGCGAGGACTTGCCGGCGCCGGACTGGCCGATGACGCCGTACACCTCGCCTTCGCGGACGTGCAGGTCCACGCCGTCCAGGGCGGTGACCTCTCGGCCGCGTGAGCGGTCGGCCCCATAGATTTTCGTCAGGCCTGAAGTCGTGATCACTGGGTTTCCGTCACTGTCGAGTACGTGGGCGTGGGTGTGCCCCGGTACGGAAGGGAAAGTCATGCGCGGGCGGCTCGGTCACATACGGCGGAGGCGTACGGACATGCCGCGGCGGCTCGCTTCGGGGGCGCGAGGCTCAGGGGTGGTGCAGGGGCCCTCTAGAAGGCGCGCATTCGACACATACAACGAGCACCGGGCGTCATGGTCGCCTCGGTCGCAAGGATGCGGCAGCTCGTCGTGGTCATGCGATCAGTAAAGCAGACGTATCGGAGCGGCCAAGAACCACTTGTCCACATGATGGACGGCCGTGGACGGGAGCCGGCCGCGGTCGGACCGTCCGGGCCGGGCGCGGCAGGTCTTTTGGGCCGTATTAAGGTCGCCCCATGCTTGATGCCCTGACGCTGGTGACCGGTGTCGCCGCGCTGCTGCTCGCCGCCTGGTGCGGGTGGGCCGCCTCTCGTGACCAGCCGACGAAGGACTGGCACTTCATCGGTATGGCCGTGGTGTCGCTGCTGGCCGTGGTGCAGCTGGTGATCGGGATCGTGCTGCTGGCGCGGGGCGAGAAGCCGGAGCAGGGCACGACGATCTTCGTGGCGTATCTGCTGGGCGCGTTCGCGTGTGTGCCTGCGGCGGGGTTCATGTCCTTGGCGGAGCGCACCCGTTGGGGTTCGGTGACGGTGTCCGCCGGCGGTATCGTCCTGGCCGTTCTCGAAGTGCGGCTCTACGACATCTGGGGAGGCTGAGGTGACCTCGGTGCAGGAGAAGCCCGCGAGGACGCGGCTGATCAGCGGGCCGGGCATGCTGCTGGTCTGGTTCTACGGCGTGATGGTGGTCGGTGCCGTGTCGCGGTCCGTGTTCCAGATCGCGACCGGGTTCGACCGGGCACCGCTCGCCTACTCGCTGTCCGCCGTCGCGGGTGTCGTCTACGGCTTCATCACGTACTCACTGGTCCGCGGCGGCGAAACCGCCCGCAAGGCGGCACAGGTGTGCTGCGCCGCCGAACTCGCGGGTGTGCTGATCGTCGGCACCTGGACCCTGGTCGACAAGTCGGCCTTCCCGGACGCGACGGTCTGGTCGGACTACGGCATGGGGTACGTCTTCATCCCCGTCCTGCTGCCGCTGTCCGCGCTGTACTGGCTGCGCAGGAACCGCACCGTCACGCAGTAGCCACGTACGCCTCGGCGGGCTTCTCCAGCACGATCATGGGTACGCCGTCGTTGCCCTGTGAGGTGCCCACGGCCTGGTAGCCCACCCGGCGGTACAACCGCAGGTTGCCCTCGCTGCGGTGACCGGTGTGGAGGCGGAACACCTTGGCGCCGCGCTCCTCCGCCAGCGCCGACTCGGCCGCGCGCAGCAGCCGCGCGCCGATGCCGTGGCCCTGCAGGCGCGGGTGGACGCAGAGCTTGCCGATGGAGGCGGAGCCGTCCTCGGTCACACGGCCGCGGACCGAGCCGACGACCTCCTCGCCGAGCCGCGCCACGTAGACGCAGTCGGCGGTCACCTCCTGGCGGACCGAGTCCAGGCTCTGGACGAGCGGGTCGATGCGGTAGTTGCCGTACAGCGCCGCCTCGCTCTGGAAGCACAGGTACTGGAGCCTGAAGATCTGCTCTGCATCCTGCTCGGTCGCCACCGAGATGGTCACGCTCATGCCCATGTGCGCACGCCTCCCGCTCACCTGATCGCCACGTTGTCCCTCACTCCTATCCCCGCGGTTCGCGGGCCGCAACCTCCGGCGAGAGCAAACGACGGAGACATCCCAGGCATCTGGAACGTTCCGGGCCGAGACTTCCCTGTGAGATACCCAACTCCCCCGCGATTTCCCGGTATGTCAGGTCCTTGGGGGACAGCAGGGCCTCCATCAGGCTGGGGCAGCGGCCGGGCAGGCGGCGGACCGCGTCCCGCAGGGCCCGGCGGCGGGCGGCCGCCAGGGCCAGCTGTTCGGGGGCGCGGTCCAGGTCGTCGGCCGGCTCGACGTCGTAGGGCCGTTCGTGGCGGGTCGTACGGCGGGTGCGGCGCGCCTCGAAGCGGACGGCGCTGCGCAGCCAGCGCTGGGGGTCGGGGGGCGGGCCGTCCGCCTCCAGATGTTCCAGGAGGCGGAGCCAGACCGCCTGTTCCAGGTCGCCCGGCTCGGCACCGGAGGCATGTGCCTCGGCGGAGGCCTCGGCGGTGAGCAGCGGGCGCAGAGCGGCCACCAGGTCATGCGTCATATGCGGTTCGACGCGGCCGCCCGGGGCGGAGTTGCCCGGGCGGCCCACTGTTCACCCCAACTGGGGCCGGGGGCTCAGCCGTTGACGAAGTCCTGGCGGGCCAGCACGCCGGTGTCGGCGTTGTCCGTGAAGACGCCGTCGATGCCGGTGGCGAAGTACGTCCTGAAGGCACCGAAGGGGTCGCCGTAGGCGTCCACGTCCGTGCCCTTGCGGTACTCCGCCGGCAGGAACGGGTTCTCGTTGCGCATGGTGTACGGGTGCAGGATCAGCCCGACCTTGTGCGCGTCGGAGACGAGGGTGGTCGGCTTGTCGAGGCTGCCGTCCGCCTTCTTGGTGATGATCAGGTCGAGGGTCGGGCCGAGGCCCTGCGCGTAACCGGCCATCTCCCTCAGGCCCTTCGGGGTGATCAGGTCGGCGACGGTGCGCGGGTCGCCCGTCTCGACGAAGTCCCAGGGGCGGCTGTTCGCGGTGGACAGGAGCACGACGAGGGGGTTGTCGACCAGCTTGTTCAGGCGCTGGATGCTGGTCGGCTCGAAGGACTGCAGGATGACCGGCGAGTTCCGCCTGTCCTTGCCGTGCTTGTGCAGCAGCTTGGCGACCCGCTCCTCCAGGCCGAGGCCCAGCTTGCGGAAGTAGGTGGGGTGCTTGGTCTCGGGGTAGATCCAGACCTGCTTGCCACGCTTACGGGTCTGCTCGTCCTGCCACTTCAGGACCTCTTCGAAGGTGGGGATCTCCCAGCGGCCGTTGTACTGGGTGGGCTGCGCGGCGAGGTCCCGAGGTTCCGGATCTTTTCCGCGCAGCCTCCCGCCGAACCCAGCGGGCATCTTTCGATGCACTGGGCTCTCCAGTGACTACGCCGCGTTCGGTTT
>NZ_JAJSBI010000016.1 GCF_021261325.1 Streptomyces guryensis
TGGGGTAAGGCTCCCAGTAGACGACTGGGTTGATAGGCCGGATCTGGAAGCACCGCAAGGTGTGGAGGTGACCGGTACTAATAGGCCGAGGGCTTGTCCTCAGTTGCTCGCGTCCACTGTGTTAGTTCTGAGACAACGACCGTTGTCGGCTTTGAGCAGAATGCATAACAGAAGAGTGTGCTTGTTCGCTCGAAACCATTAGGGTTTCGGTGGTTATAGCGTGAGGGAAACGCCCGGTTACATTTCGAACCCGGAAGCTAAGCCTTACAGCGCCGATGGTACTGCAGGGGGGACCCTGTGGGAGAGTAGGACGCCGCCGAACAATCTTTGGAAGGACCCCTGGTCCCAGCGTTCAGCTGGGACCAGGGGTCCTTTTGTTTTTACTATGCTTGCAGTACCGAAGACAGGAGTCACCGATGTCCACCAACTCTCCCGACGACCGACCGGAGCGCGACCAGCGGCGACGGGACAGTGGGGACCGCGGGGACCGTGGCGGGTTCCGTCGGGACGACCGGCGTGATGACAACCGCGGTGGTTCCGACCGCGGTGGCCACGGCCGCCGGGACGACAACCGGGGTGGCGGACACGGCCGGCGTGACGACCGCCCGCGTGACGACCGCCCGCGTGATGAGCGCGGGGACCGTGGCGGTTTCCGTCGGGACGACAACCGGGGTGGCGGCTACGGCCGGCGGGATGACCGGCGCGAGGGTGACCGTGGCCCTCGTCCGGCGTTCCAGCGCGACGATCGCGACCGTGGGCCGCGTCGGGACGACCGGGACCGTGACCGTGGCTTCCGTCGGGACGACCGCGGGGACCGTGGGGACCGCCCCTCCTTCCGCCGTGACGACCGTGGCGGCGAGCGGCGAGACAACGACCGCGGTGGTTTCCGTCGGGACGACAACCGGGGTGGCGGCTACGGCCGGCGCGACGACCGCCCGAGCGATGCGCGTGGGGACCGCGGGGACCGTGGCGGGTTCCGTCGGGACGACCGGCGTGATGACAACCGCGGTGGTTCCGACCGTGGCGGCTACGATCGACGCGACGACCGCAGGGACGACCGTGACCGTGGCTTCCGGCGCGATGACCGTGGGGACCGTGGAGAGCGTCCGTCGTTCCGCCGTGACGACCGTGGGGACCGCCCCTCGTTCCGCCGTGACGACCGCGGAGAGCGTCCGTCCTTCCGCCGTGACGACCGCGGCGACCGCGGAGAGCGTGGGGACCGTCCGTCGTTCCGCCGTGACGACCGTGGCGACCGTGGGGACCGCCCCTCGTTCCGCCGTGACGATCGCGGCGACCGAGGAGAGCGTGGTGACCGTCCCCCCTTCCGTCGTGATGACCGGGGTGACCGTCCTCCCTTCCGTCGTGATGACCGGGGTGACCGTCCCCCCTTCCGTCGTGATGACCGGGGCGAGCGTCGGGAAGGCGACCGCGGGGGCTTCCGTCGGGACGACAACCGGGGCGAGCGCGGTGGGTTCCGTGGCCGTGATGACCGTGGTGGACGCGGGGGCCCGCGTCGGGACGACCGTGGTGGCCGCCCCGGAGGCTTCCGTGGGCGTGACGACCGGGGCGGTGGCGGCGGTCGGTTCCGTGACGAGCGGGACCGCGACCGTGAGCCGATCAAGCGGCTGCCCATCCCCGAGGACGTCACTGGCGAGGAGATCGACAAGGACGTACGGCAGGAGCTGCTGAGCCTGCCCAAGACGCTCGCGGAGGATGTCGCCAAGAACCTGGTGATGGTCGCCCGGCTCATCGACGAGGACCCCGAGGGCGCCTACGCCTACTCCAAGATCGCGCTGCGGCTGGCGTCACGCGTCGCCGCCGTACGCGAGGCGGGCGGGTTCGCCGCGTACGCGAACCAGAAGTACGCCGAGGCGCTTGCGGAGTTCCGGGCCGCGCGGCGGATGACCGGCAGCGTGGAGCTGTGGCCCGTCATGGCCGACTGCGAGCGGGGGCTGGGGCGGCCGGAAAAGGCGCTGGACATGGCCGGGGCGCCCGAGGTGCAGAAGCTGGACAAGGCCGGGCAGGTCGAGATGCGGCTCGTCGCGGCCGGCGCCCGGCGCGACATGGGGCAGCTCGACGCCGCCATCGTGACGCTGCAGAGCCCCGAGCTGGCCTCCAGCTCCGTACAGCCGTGGACCGCGCGGCTGCGCTACGCGTACGCCGACGCGCTGCTCGCCGCCGGTCGTGAGGGCGAGGCTCGGGAGTGGTTCGCGAAGGCCGTCGAGGCCGACAAGGACGGCAGCACGGACGCCTCGGACCGTCTTGCCGAGCTGGACGGCGTGGAGTTCGTCGACGCCTTCGACGAGGGCGACGAAGGTGACGCGGGCGACGCCACGGAGGCCGAGGTCGAGGCCAAGGCCGAGGTCGAGGACGACAAGGACTGAGCTGTGAGCAAGGGCGGGACCGTGAGGTCCCGCCCTTTCGCATGTCCAGAGGGACTCAGAGGTCCAGCGCGCGCAGCACCAGTCCTGACGCGGGCTTCGGGCCGAACGACGTCGACTTGCGGGGCATCGTCACGCCCTGGCGGGCCAGGTCGCGGACGACCTCCTCGCGGACCGGGTGCATCAGGACAGCCGTACCGCCGTCGCGTTGCGCCTTCTCGACCGTCGCGGCCGTGTCGTGGATGTAGGCGATACGGGCCGGGTCGTCCTCGGGGATGTGCCAGACATGGTCGAGGAGCGTGGCGTGCAGGACCGTGGCGTCCAGGGTGCGCCAGGCGGCGGGGCGTTCGGCGGGGATCGTACGGGCCAGGAGGTCGGGATCCGGGCGGTCGATCAGGTGGAAGGCTCCGTCGCCGGTGAGCAGGAAGGCGTTGCCGGCGCAGGCGGCGTCCGCCAGTGCGTCCAGGGCCTCCGGCAGGGGCACGGGCAGGTGCCGTATGCGGAACAGGCCGTCCAGGGCGGCCAGGGCGTCGGCGACCGGCAGGCCGTGCAGGAGGCGGTGGATGGCGCGGACGCGCAGCGGGTAGCGGGCCGTGTCGACCAGGAGGACGAGACCGTAGTCCCAGGGGCTCGGCGAGGTGTGCTCGGTGCGGAGGCGGCGATATGTCGCCCAGCGGTGGTGGCCGTCGGCGATCAGGGCCTGGTGCTGGGCCAGGTCGGACTGGATGCGGGCGAGGTCGGCCGGGTCGGTGACCGACCACAGGCGGTGGCTGAAGCCGTCCTCCGTGGTGGTGGCCAGGAGCGGGGGATGCCCGGCGACGCGTTCCACGACCTCGATCGCCGAAGACGTCGAGCCGTTGCCGCGGTAGGTCAGGAGCAGGGGCTCGAGGTTCGCTGAGGTGGCGCGCATCAGGGCCGCGCGGTCGGCGACCACGTGCGGCATGACGTCCTCGTGCGGCAGGACCACGCCCTCCGACGGGTCCGAGATGCGCAGGGCGCCGATGATGCCGCGCTGCAGCATTCCGTCGCCGTCGCGCTGCTCGTAGACGTACAGGCCGGGTTCGGGGTCGGTGGTCAGGACGCCCTCGGAGAGCCAGCGGCGCAGGGTGTCGGCGGCCTGTTCGTTGCGGGCCGTGGGGATGGTGGCCTGCGGCAGGATCAGGCGGACGATGTTGTGCGGGTCGGCGGACTGGAGGTGGTGCAGGCCGTCGGGGCGTACGACGACGTCGTACGGCGGGGACGTCACGGCGGCGAGGCTGCCGACCCGGTCGGGGTCGTAGCGAAGGCCTCGGAACGGGGTGAGTTCCAGGCCTCGGCGCGCCGTTGCTTCCGGGTGACCTGCTGTGTTCATCCCGGCATCGTACGTGTGTCAGTGGCGTGAGGGATGATCGGGGGAAAGCCGTCGAACGAGGAGCGATGTGGAATGAGCCAGAGCGTCAGGACGAGGCCCGAGGGCAGTGGGCAGGCCCTGAGCGAGGCGTATGACACGGCGCTGCTCGATCTGGACGGGGTGGTGTACGCGGGGGGCAACGCCATCTCCTACGCGGTCGAGTCGCTGGCCACGGCTCGGGCGGGCGGGATGCGTCTCGCGTACGTCACCAACAACGCACTGCGGACGCCGGACACCGTGGCGGATCACCTGACCGAGCTGGGGATACCGACCGGCGCCGATGACGTCATCACCTCCGCGCAGGCGGTCGCACGGCTGATCAGCGAGCAGGTGCCGGCCGGGGCGCGTGTGCTGGTCATCGGCGGGGAGGGGCTGCGGGTGGCGCTGCGGGAGCGGGGGCTCGTGCCCGTCGAGTCGGCGGAGGACGAGCCGGTGGCGGTCGTGCAGGGGTACGGCGGGCCCGAGTTGCAGTGGGCGCGGTTCGCGGAGGCCTGTTACGCCATCGCGCGCGGGGTGGCCTGGTACGCCTCCAACACAGACCTGACGATTCCGAGTGCGCGCGGGATCGCACCGGGCAACGGCGCCGCGGTGGAGGTGGTGCGGATAGCGACCGGTGCCGAACCGCAGGTCGCGGGCAAGCCGCTGCCGCCCATGCACCGGGAGACGATCCTGCGGACCGGCGCCGAGCGGCCGTTGGTCGTCGGGGACCGGCTGGACACGGACATCGAGGGCGCGTTCAACGGGGAGGTCGACTCCCTGCTCGTGCTGACCGGTGTCACCGACGGCGCGCAGCTGCTCGCCGCGCCGCCGCAGCACCGGCCGACCTATGTCGACGCGGATCTGCGCGGGCTGCTCACGGGACAGCCGGAGGTCGTCGAGGCGGGGGACGGCTTCCGGTGCGGGGGCTGGACGGCGACGGCGGGTGTGGAGCGGCTTGAACTGGACGGTGACGGGGAGGCGTTGGACGGACTGCGGGCGTTGTGCGCGGCGGCCTGGACGGCGGCCGGCGAGGGCGTGTGCGAGCTGGATGCGGGGAAGGCGCTGGCGCGGCTGGAGTTGTGAGGCGACACACCGGGCGGGTGGCGGACGGGGAACCCGTGGTTCGCCCGGCCGTCCGGACCGGGGATCGAGAGGCGATGCAAGGGTAGGCTAACCTAACTTACGTGTTGGTTGAGAGTCCTCCAGAACAGCGCGCGGAGACCGCCCCCGCGCCCCCAACCCGCCGGGCGATACGTGCCTTTGGGCTCGTTGTATCGGTCGCCGTCCTGGTGCTCTTCGCGCTGGCGAGCATCGCGATCGGGGCGAAAGGGCTGTCCCTGGAGCAGGTATGGCACGGGCTGTTCCAGGACACGGGGACGTACGGCGACGTCGTGGTCGACGAGCGGCTGTCGCGGACCGTTCTCGGGCTGCTCGCCGGCGCGGCACTGGGCCTGTCCGGGGCGGTGCTGCAGGCGCTCACCCGCAATCCGCTGGCCGACCCCGGGCTGCTCGGCATCAACGCGGGCGCGTCGGCCGCGGTCGTCACCGCCATGACGTACTTCGGTGTCACGACCCTCAACGGCTATGTCTGGTTCGCCTTTTTCGGGGCGGCCGCCGTCGGTGCGCTGGTCTGGTTCCTCGGCGGCAGCCGGGGCGCGACCCCGGTGCGGCTCGCGCTCGCCGGTACCGCCGTCAGCGCCGCGCTGTACGGCTATCTGCAGGCCGTGATGATCACGGACGACGCGGCGCTCAACAAGATGCGCTTCTGGACCGTCGGTTCGCTCTCTTCGGCGACCGACTCGACCATCCTTCAGGTGCTGCCGTTCCTCGCGGTCGGCACGCTCCTCGCCCTCCTGCTCGCCCGGCCGCTCAACGCCGTGGCCATGGGCGACGACACCGCCAAGGCCCTCGGCGCGAACCTGAACCGCACCCGGGCACTGTCGATGCTCGCCGCCGTCGTGCTGTGCGGTGCGGCGACCGCCGCCTGCGGGCCGATCGCCTTCGTCGGCTTGATGGTCCCGCACGTCGTGCGGTCCTTCACCGGCCCCGACCTGCGCTGGATCCTGCCGTACGCCATGATCCTGTCGCCCGCGCTGCTGCTCGGTGCCGATGTCATCGGCCGGGTCGTCGCCCGTCCTTCGGAGCTCCAGGTCGGCATCATCACCGCGGTCATCGGCGGTCCGGTCTTCATCTTTCTGGTACGGCGACGGAGGACGGCGCAGCTGTGAAGAGCAACCGTGTGCTGAGGACGCCGGGCGGGCTCTCCCTGCGCCTGGACGTCCGGGCCGTCACCGTCGTCGCCCTGCTGCTGCTCGCCGCGCTCGCCGCGAGTGTCCTGCTGATCGGCACCGGCGACTTCCCGATCCCGGCCGGCGACGTACTGAAGGCACTGGCCGGGGACGGAAACGCCGGACAGGAGTTCATCGTCAACGAGTTGCGGCTGCCGCGGGTCCTGGTCGGGCTGCTGGTCGGTGCCTCGCTCGGGCTCGGTGGGGCGCTGTTCCAGGCCGTCACCCGCAATCCGCTGGGGAGTCCGGACGTGCTCGGCCTCGGGCAGGGAGCGACGGCCGGGGCGCTCGTGATGATCGTGCTGTTCTCCGGGAGCGCGGCCCAGGTCACCATCGGTGCGCTCGTGGGGGGTCTGGCGACCGGGCTGGCCATCTATCTGCTGGCCTGGAAGCGGGGCGTGCACGGTTATCGGCTGGTCCTGGTCGGTATCGGAGTGTCCGCGATCGTCACGGCCGTCAACAGCTATCTGCTCACGGTGTCCGACATCGCCGACGCCGCCCGCGCGGTCGTCTGGATGACCGGGTCCCTCAGCGGCCGCGACTGGGACCAGGTCTGGCCGCTGCTCGGGCTGTCCGCCGTACTCGTACCGCTGGTCCTAGCCAACGCCCGCGGGCTGCGGATGATGGAGATGGGCGACGACGTCTCGAACACCCTCGGGGTGCGGGTGGAGCGCGTACGGGCGCTGCTGATGGTGGCCGCTGTGCTGCTCACCGCGACCGCCACCGCCGCGGCCGGGCCCGTCAGCTTCGTGGCGCTCACCGCGCCGCAGCTCGCCCGCCGTCTGACCCGCTCGCCCGGCCCCAACCTGCTGTCGTCCCTGTGCATGGGCGCCGCCCTGCTGGTCACCGCCGACTGGATCTCGCAGCGGGCCTTCGGCGCCGACCAGTTGCCCGTGGGTGTGGTCACCGGCGTCCTCGGCGGTGTCCATCTGCTGTGGCTGCTGGTCATCGAGCGCAGGGCGGCCCGGATATGAGCGCCCCCTCGAAGCCGGACACGAGCGGCCCGAAGAACACGTACACCCCAAGGAGCACCGTGAACCGCCTGTCCGCCGAGAAGGTCACCCTCGCCTACGACCAGCGGGTCATCGCCGAGCAGCTCTCGGTGGAGATCCCCGACGGTTCGTTCACCGTGATCGTCGGCCCGAACGCGTGCGGCAAGTCCACCCTGCTGCGGGCCCTGTCGCGGATGCTGAAGCCGAGCCGGGGGCGGGTGCTGCTGGACGGGCAGGTGATCCAGTCGATGCCGGCGAAGAAGGTCGCGCGGACGCTGGGCCTGCTGCCGCAGTCGTCGATCGCGCCCGACGGCATCACCGTCGCCGACCTGGTGGGCCGTGGCCGTTATCCGCACCAGGGCATCCTGCGCCAGTGGTCGGCCGAGGACGAGCGGGTCGTACAGGAGGCGATGGCGCAGACCGGGACCGCCGCACTCGCCGATCGCCATGTCGACGAATTGTCGGGCGGTCAGCGGCAGCGCGTATGGATCGCCATGGCGCTCGCCCAGCAGACCCCGCTGCTGCTGCTCGACGAGCCGACGACCTTCCTGGACATCCAGCACCAGATCGACGTCCTCGACCTGTGCGCCGAGCTGCACGAGGAGCAGGGCCGCACGCTGGTTGCCGTGCTGCACGACCTCAACCACGCCGCCCGGTACGCCACCCACCTCATCGCGCTGCGCGACGGGCGGGTCGTCACCGAGGGCGCGCCCGGCGAGATCGTCACGTCCGATCTGGTCGAGGAGGTCTTCGGGCTGCGCTGCCAGGTGATCGACGACCCGGAGACGGGGACGCCGCTGGTGGTGCCGGCGGCGCGGAAGGCACGCGCGCGCGTGGTGGCTACAGAAGCTTCCTGAGCTGGAACAGGTCGCGCAGGCCGGCCTCCAGCTTGACCCGGCCCGAGCCCCAGGCCTTGGCGAAGTTCAGCTCGCCGTTGACCATCGCCACCAGGTCGTCGCCCTTCATGGTCAGTCTGATCTCGGCCTTCTCCCGTGGTGGGCCCTGGATCGTGTCCTGCACCACGATCCGGCCGCCCGTCATCCTGCCGACGAACGTGATGTCGAGGTCGGTGATCCGGCAGCTCACCGAGCGGTCCAGGGCCGCGGCCGTGCGGACGTCCCCCTCGGCGGTCTGCATGTTGTCCGAGAGCTTTTCGAGTGCGGCGCGGCACTCCTCGATCGTGGCCATCGCGATCGACGGTACCCCAGCCGTTCGGGGTAGCGTCTGGGCATGAGCGACTCTGTGCCCGACGCCACGGTGGGGGACGAAACGGTCGAAGTCGAACCCGAGCAGGAACCCGAGTACGACCCCGCCGCCCCCGCGCCGCTGAACGTGCCCCGCACCCCGACCGGCAACGCCGAGGTGGACGCCCAGCTGGAGCGCCTCGGCGACGCCGACCACCTCGCCACCGACGGCCACCTCGAGGTGTACGAGGATGTACACCGGGGGCTGCGCGACGCGCTCACCGCGCTCGACGCCCGCCCGGGACCCCCGGCGCCCTCGCCGTCGTACGACGCGAGGACGCCTTCACCCTCGTATGGCCATAGGAGCTGAACCGAACGTGGCAGGAGTCGCACGCCGCCGTCTGGACGCGGAGCTGGTCCGCCGGAAGCTCGCGCGCTCGCGCGAGCACGCCAGCCAGCTGATCGCGTCCGGGCGGGTCACCGTCGGCAGGACCGTCGCGACCAAGCCCGCCACGCAGGTGGAGACCGCGGCGGCGATCGTCGTCAAGGCCGACGACAGCGATCCCGAGTACGTGTCCCGGGGCGGGCACAAGCTTGCGGGCGCGCTGCAGGTGTTCGTGCCGCAGGGGCTGGTCGTCGAAGGACGGCGGGCGCTGGACGCGGGCGCTTCCACCGGCGGTTTCACGGACGTCCTGCTGCGCGCGGGCGCCGCGCATGTGGTAGCCGTCGACGTCGGATACGGACAACTTGCCTGGACTCTTCAGAGTGATGAACGCGTCACCGTCAAGGACCGTACGAACGTACGCGAGTTGACGCTTGAAGAGATCGATGGGGAGCCTGTGGATCTTGTCGTGGGGGATCTGTCCTTCATCCCGCTCGGGCTGGTCCTGCCCGCCCTGGTGCGGTGTGTGAAGCCGGACGCCGACCTGGTGATGATGGTCAAGCCGCAGTTCGAGGTGGGGAAGGAACGGCTGGGGAGTGGGGGAGTCGTACGGAGTCCGCAGCTGCGGGCGGAGGCCGTGCGGGGGGTGGCCCACAAGGCGTGGGAACTCGGGCTCGGGGTGAAGGGTGTCACCGCCAGTCCGTTGCCCGGACCTTCCGGGAATGTCGAGTACTTTCTGTGGCTGCGGACCGGGGCACCCGAACTGGACCCGGCCGACGTTGACCGTGCAGTGGCGGAGGGGCCGCGTTGACCCAGAACCGAGCTCGTACTGTTTTCCTGCTCGCCCACACCGGGCGGCCCGCGGCCATTCGCAGCGCCGAACTCGTGGTCAAGGGGCTGATGCGCGAGAACATCGGCGTGCGTGTCCTGGCGTACGAGGCACGTGATCTGCCGCTGCCCGAAGAGGTGGAGCTGGTCGAGGAGGCCACTCCGCAGTGCCTCGACGGGTGCGAGCTGCTGATCGTGCTCGGGGGTGACGGGACGCTGCTGCGGGGCGCCGAGTTCGCCCGGGCGTCCGGGGTGCCGATGCTCGGCGTCAACCTCGGGCGGGTCGGGTTCCTCGCCGAGGCCGAGCGGGACGATCTCGACAAGGTCGTCGACCGGGTGGTGACGAAGGCGTACGAGGTCGAGGAGCGGATGACCGTCGATGTCGTCGTTCACCAGAACGGGAACATCGTGCACACGGACTGGGCGCTGAACGAGGCGGCGGTACAGAAGGCCGGCGCCGAGAAGCTGCTCGAGGTCGTGCTGGAGATCGACGGGCGGCCGGTGACCGGGTTCGGGTGCGACGGGATTGTGCTGTCCACGCCGACGGGGTCGACCGCGTATGCGTTCTCGGCGGGTGGGCCCGTCGTGTGGCCTGAGGTTGAGGCGCTGCTGATGGTGCCGATTTCTGCGCATGCGCTGTTTGCGAAGCCCTTGGTCACGTCGCCGGATTCTGTGCTGGCGGTTGAGGTGCTGCCTCATATTCCGCCCGGGGTTCTGTGGTGTGACGGGCGGCGGACTGTGGAGTTGCCGCCGGGGGCGCGGGTCGAGGTGCGGCGGGGGGCTGTGCCGGTGCGGCTGGCTCGGCTGCACCACGCGTCGTTCACAGACCGGCTTGTGGCCAAGTTCGCGTTGCCCGTTTCCGGGTGGCGAGGGGCGCCGCACTAGCGCTCTGCAGGGGGCAGGGGTTTTTGCGCGTCTGCGGGTTGTTTGTGGTTGCTCGCGCAGTTCCCCGCGCCCCTGAAACCCCACTCGCCCGGGTGATAATGCGCAGCCGATGCACATTCGTCACCTGCACCTTCACACAAGGGGCCCGGGGGCCGTCGCACTCCCTGCCCCCGACCTCGTAAGGTCGTGTTCGTGCTGGAAGAGATGCGGATACGGTCGCTCGGAGTCATTGACGACGCGGTCGTCGAGCTGTCGCCCGGGTTCACTGCCGTCACCGGTGAGACGGGTGCGGGCAAGACCATGGTGGTCACCAGCCTCGGGCTGCTGCTGGGCGGGCGGGCGGACCCGGCGCTCGTGCGGATCGGGGCCGAGAAGGCGGTCGTGGAGGGGCGGATCGCCGTTCCCGCGGGCGCCTCGGCCGTCGTACGCGCCGAGGAGGCCGGAGCCGAGCTCGACGACGGGGCGCTGCTGATCAGCCGTACCGTTTCCGCCGAGGGGCGGTCGCGGGCGCATGTCGGCGGGCGCAGCGTGCCCGTGGGGCTGCTCGCGGACCTCGCCGACGACCTGGTGGCCGTGCACGGGCAGACCGACCAGCAGGGGTTGCTGAAGCAGTCCCGGCAGCGGCAGGCGCTGGACCGGTATGCCGGGGACGCGGTCGCGGGGCCGCTCGCGAAGTACGGCGAGGCGTACCGGCGGCTGCGGGCCGTCTCCGTGGAGCTGGAGGAGATCGTCACGCGCGCGCGTGAGCGGGCCCAGGAAGCCGACATGCTGCGGTACGGGCTCGACGAGATCGCCGGTGTGGAGCCGAGGGCCGGGGAGGACGTGGAGCTGGCGGAGGAGGCCGAGCGGCTCGGGCACGCGGAGGCCCTGTCGTCCGCCGCTACGGCCGCTCATGCCGCCATGGCCGGCAATCCGGAGGATCCCGAGGGCATCGACGCCGCCACGCTCGTCGCGGGGGCTCAGCGGGCGCTGGACGCCGTACGGTCGCACGACCCGGCCCTGGCCGCGCTCGCCGACCGGATCGGGGAGATCGGGATCCTGCTGGGTGACGTCGCCGGGGAGCTGGCTGGGTACGCCGACGACCTGGACGCGGATCCCCTGCGGCTCGCGGCCGTTGAGGAACGGCGGGCGGCGCTCACCGGTCTGACCCGCAAGTACGGGGAGGACATCAACTCGGTGCTCGCCTGGGCCGAGCAGAGTGCCGCGCGGCTGACCGAGCTGGACGGCGACGACGAGCGGATCGACGAGCTGACCGCCGAGCGGGATGCGTTGCGGGCCGAACTGGGCGGGCTGGCACAGGCGTTGACGGATGCGCGGGCGGAGGCGGCGGAGCGGTTCGCGGCCGCTGTGACAGCGGAGCTCGCCTCGCTCGCGATGCCGCACGCGCGCGTGTCGTTCGACATCCGGCAGACCGAGGACCCGGAGGGCGTGGAGGTCGGCGGGCGTACGGTCGTCTACGGGCCGTCCGGTGCCGACGAGGTCGAGCTGCTGCTGGCCCCGCATCCGGGGGCGCCGCCGCGGCCCATCGCCAAGGGTGCCTCCGGTGGTGAGCTCTCGCGCGTGATGCTCGCCGTCGAGGTCGTCTTCGCGGGGACGGATCCCGTGCCGACGTATCTCTTCGACGAGGTGGACGCCGGTGTCGGCGGCAAGGCGGCGGTCGAGATCGGGCGGCGGCTGGCGAAGCTCGCGAAGACCGCACAGGTCGTGGTCGTGACCCACCTTCCGCAGGTGGCCGCCTTCGCCGACCGGCAGTTGCTGGTCGAGAAGACGAACGACGGGTCCGTGACACGGTCCGGTGTGAAGGTGCTCGAGGGCGAGGAACGGGTGCGGGAGCTGTCCCGCATGCTCGCGGGCCAGGAGGACTCCGAGACCGCTCGGGCGCATGCGGAGGAGCTGCTGGCTACGGCCAGGGCGGACGGTTAGCGCCGCCGGGGGAAGGACTACGCCGGTCGTACGGCCGAGTCGTGGGCGGGACCGGCTGCTGCGCGGTGGGTGTCGCCTTGGCGGGCGGGCCCGGCCCGCCGCCGGGTTCGCCGTGCCGGTCGGGGGCACCGGCCCCGGTCGAGGGTTCAGGCAGTACCTCAGCCCGCCCCGGAAGCGCCTCTTCCTCACCCGTGTGAGTGAGTCCTCACCCCGTTCAGGGGCGCCTCCGGTGGGTTCCCGCCCCGTCCGCGTTGCAGGAACACCCGTACGTCCTGGCATTCTTGGCGTAGTACGTGGAGGAAACCGCGCGGTACACCCCCTCCGCTCGATCCTTCTGTACTTTCTTCGTGACCGCCCGACGCCGAACCAGGAGCCCCGGCCACGTGAGCCCCGTGACCAGCCACTCACCGCCCGGTCAGTCACCGCTGCGCACCGTGCAGGTGCTGGGCGGCGGCAACGCCGGCAGCAGCGCGCACGTGCGTTCGCTGACGGCGGGGCTGGTCGCGCGGGGCGTGCGGGTCACCGTGTGCGCTCCTGTCGAGGCCGATCGCGCCTACGACTTCACGGGTACCGGCGCCGAACACGTGCACGTGCCGCGCAGCAGCGACCCGGGAGCCGTGGCCGCGCTGCGGGACGCGTGCAAGGACGCCGACCTGGTGCACGCGCACGGGTTGCACGCCTCCTTCCGTGCCGCGCTGGCCCTCAGCGGCCGGCGCACCCCGCTCGTGGTCACCTGGCACGACCGCGCGCACGCCGAGGGGGCGCGAGCGCATCTGCTGCGGCTGCTGGAGCGGCGGGTCGTGAAGGCCGCCACCGTGGTGCTCGGCACCTCCTCGGACCTCGTGGACCGGGCCCGTCGGACCGGGGCACGGGACGCTCGGCTGGCCGCCGTGGCGCTGCCGGGTCCGACTGCGGCCGAGGAGCCGGAGGACCCCGACCGGCCGAGCCCCAAGATCCGGGCCGAACTGGGTGCCACCGGCCGTCCGTTGCTGATGGCCGTCGGCTCCCTCGACCGGCACCGCGGGTACGGCACCCTGCTGGACGCCACGCGCGCGTGGCGGCTTCTCGACCCCGTGCCGCTGGTGGTGATCGCGGGGGAGGGCCCGCTGCGGACCGTTCTGCAGCGCCGTATCGAGGACGAAGGACTGCCCGTCCGGCTCATCGGGCGGCGCGACGACGTGCGGGCGCTGCTCGCCGCCGCCGACCTCGCGCTGCTGCCCAGCAGCTGGGAATCGCGCTCCGTGCTCGCCCAGGAGGCCCTCCACGCGCGCGTGCCGCTCGTCGCGACCCGGGTCGGCGGCATCCCCGAACTCGTCGGCGACGCGGCCGAGCTCGTCCCGTACGGGGACGCGGAGGCCCTCGCCGACGCCGTCACCGGTCTCCTCGGCGACCCGGAGCGTCGTGAGCTGCTCACGGAGAAGGGCGTCCGGCAGGCCGCCACCTGGCCCACCGAGGACGAGACGGTCGCCCAAGTGCTCAGCGTCTACGACGAGTTGACCCAGCATCGGCCGCTCGTTTGAGGGGCTGGTCCTAGGAGGCGTGCCGGCGTGCTCGCAGTGCCAGGCTCAACGCCAGTACCGTCTGCGGGTCGTCGAGGTCGGTGCCGAGCAACTCGCCGATCCGGGCGAGCCGGTTGTAGAGGGTCTGCCGGTTGAGGTGGAGTTCGCGGGCGGTCTCCGCCTTGCGGCCCGCGTGTGCCAAGTACGTCTCCAGAGTGGGCAGCAGGGGCGGCCTGGAGCGGTTGTCGTGGTCGCGGAGCGGACCGATCGCACGGTCCACGAAGGCCGCCAGGTCCGGGTGGTCGCGCAGCCGCCACAGCAGCAGGTCGATGTCGAGGCGGCGGGCGTCGTACCAGGGGCGGTCCGAGAGGCCCTGCGCCGCCGTCGCCGTCTCCGCCGCGTGTCTGAGGCCGGCCGACGCCGCCGCCCAGCCGCCGGCCACCCCGACGACCACCACCGGCGGCTGCGCCCCGGGCCGGTGCATCCCGGCCCGCTCCACGCCCGCCCGCAGCGCCGCCGCGACCCGGTCCGCGACCGCCGTCCGCTCCGTCTCCGCACGCAGGCCCAGCAGCAAGGGCACCCGGCCCTCGACAGGCCGTACGCCCAGCAGGACCGGAACCCCCACCGCGGCCAGCTCCTCCGCGACCGCGCGGGCCAGCACCGCCCAGCCCCCGCCCGGCGACAGGGTGTCGCCCAGCCGCATCACGACCGGCAGCAGCGGGCTGTTGCCGGGCTTGAAGCCCAGCACGCGCGCCTGCGCGGGGGCGTCCTCGGCGGCGATGCGGCCCTCGGCGAGGTCGGTGAGGAAGTCCCCGCGACCGCGCGCCGCCAGCTCCTCCTCCTGGCGTGCCTGCATCAGGACGACGGCCAGGATGCCGGCCGTCCGCTCGGCCGCGATGCGGTGCACCGGGGCCAGCGGGGCCCGTACGGGGAGGAGGACCAGGCGGGCCCGGACCGAGCCCGTTCCAGGGCCGCCCCCGGGCACGTCCACGAGCACCGACCCCGAGGGCGGCGGGGCGTCCTTGTGGTGGCCGCGCAGCCCCTCCCACACCTGGAGCGGGTCCGCGCCCTCGGGGCCGGCCCCGGCGGCGTACAGCAGCTGCCCGTCCGTCGTCTCCAGGAAGACCGGGTTGCCGCTGAAGTCGGCCAGGATGCCCAGCACCTGCGGCACTCCGCCACCGCCCAGCAGGGCCTCGGTGCAGCGGCGGTGCACCTCCTCGGCCCGCTGCAGCAGCGCGTAGTGGCCGTTGACGATCTCGGTGTGGACCTCCTCCGTGACCGCCACGAAGGGCACCTCGCGGTGCAGTTGGACCAGGGGCAACCCGGCCGCGCGTGCGGTGTCGACAAGCGCGGCGGGCAGGCGGGTGAAGCGCGGTCCGAGCTCCACGACGAGAGCCGCGATGCCGCGCTCGGCCAGGGTGCGCACGAACGCCCGCTGCTCGGCCGGCCGGGTGCCGAGCCCGTAGCCCGTGGTCAGCAGCAGCTCGCCGCCCTTCAGCAGCGAGGCGATGTGCGGCACCTCGCCCGCGTGCACCCAGCGCACGGTGCGCTGCAGCCGGTCGGCGCCCGCGAGGACCTCGGGCAGCCCGCTGCGCAGTCCGGGCAGCTCCAGCGCCCGCTGCACGGTGATCCCGGCGCCCTGCGTGTCGAATCTGCTGCCCGTACCGCTGCCCGTACCGCTGTCCATGAGCCGGACGCTACCCGCGCGAGTGCCTCCGGGACATCTCCGGGCGGGGTTGGACCGCCGTCGGCCGGGTTACTCGGGTTTGCCTCGCGATGTCTGTCCCGGTCATGTCGGCCGACCTGCTTTTCTGCCGGGGTTCCGGGGTTGTGCCCCGGCCCGCGGCGGACGGGCCGTGGAGAGCGTGCACAGGCGGCCCGCGGCCGTACTGGACCGCCGGGCGAGGCCGGACCGGACGAGATCGCCCTCGTACCGGCGACGGCCGGCGATCCGGTGGGGGAGCGCACGCTGGAGGTGCTCAGGCCGGCTTGACGTTGTGGTTGAAGCGGAACACGTTGTCCGGGTCGTAGCGCCGCTTCAGCGCCGCCATCCGTGCGGTGTTCTTGGCACCCAGGCCTGCCACCACGCGCTCCGGGCCCTCGTCGCCGATGAAGTTGAGATAGGTCGCGCCGGTGCTCCACGGCCGGACGTCGGCCCGGACGCCCCGCACCCACTCGATGCAGCGCGCGTCGTCCACGGGGTCCGCCCACATGCCGAAGGGGTGCACCGCCCATGGCGCGCCCCGGTACGGCACCGGGTACTCGGTGGGCCCGTCGGCGATCGCGCCGCCCTGCGGGAACAGCACGTGCTGGGTGCCGGTCGGCACGGGCACCGAGTCCCCGCGGGCGCAGTAGACGTCCACCAGCTCGTCGGGCAGACCGGTCAGATACTCCGCCGACCAGTAGTTCCGCAGGTCCGGCGGGTCGTCGAACATCGTCTGGAAGTCGGCGTACGGCACCCCGCCGACGATCTCCGCCTCGTGCGGCAGCGCCAGCAGCGGCTCGGCCAGCTTGCGCATGTCCTCCTCGCCGCCCACGTACGTCAGGACCGCACCGCACATCAACGTGCCGACCAGGTGCGGCGGTACGAACTCCTCGGGCGGGCCGGTGACGTAGAGGACGGCGCCGGACGCCTCCACCGGCGCGGCCGTGATGATCTCGCGGAAGGTGCGGACGGTGTCTCGGCCGAACTCCGGGAGGTACAGCACCAGCGCCATCGAGAACCGGGGGAGTTCATGCAGCGCCAGGGTGATCGCGGTGGCGATGCCGAAGTTGCCTCCGCCGCCGTGCAGCGCCCAGAACAGCTCGGGGTTCTCGTCGGCGCTGGCGTGCACCTGGCTGCCGTCGGCGGTGACCAGTTCGACGCCGAGGAGGTTGTCGACGGCGAGGCCGAAGGAGCGGTCCAGCCAGCCCGTGCCGCCGCCCAGGACATAGCCGCCGACGCCGGTCGTCGAGGCCCGGCCGCCGGTGGTGGCGAGGTGGTGCGGCTCGGTGGCGCGGTCCAGATCGCTCATGGTGGCGCCGCCCGCGATCCGTACCGCCTCGGCCGCGGGGTCGACGACCACGGCACGCATTTGGCGCAGGTCGACGACCAGCCCGCCGTCGTTCACCGCCATGCCCGCCACACTGTGCCCGCCGCCGCGCACGGCGATCTTCAGGTCGAGCTCCCGGCCGAAGCGGACGGCCCGCACGACGTCGGCCGCGTCCACGCACTGAGCGATCACCGCCGGACGCCGGTCGATCATCGCGTTGAAGACGGTCCGGGCCTCGTCGTAGCCCGTGTCTCCCGGGGCGAACACATCGCCGACCAGATCCTCGCGCAGCGCGGCGAGGGCCGCGCCCGCCTTCGATGGGGAAGCCATGCGGCGCCCCCTTCCGTGCAGGGGCTGTTGGCTCCAGCGTAGGCGGGCCCGGCTCGGCGGTCCTGTTCAGCCGCCGTACGCCCCGGACGCCGTCAGGCGCAGTGCCGTGTCGATGAGCGGGACATGGCTGAAGGCCTGCGGGAAGTTGCCGACCTGGCGCTGGCGGCGCGGGTCCCACTCCTCGGCGAGCAGGCCCAGGTCGTTGCGGAGCGAGAGCAGCTTCTCGAACAGCTTGCGGGCCTCGTCCACGCGGCCGATCATCGCGAGGTCGTCCGCCATCCAGAACGAGCAGGCGAGGAAGGCGCCCTCGTCACCGGGCAGCCCGTCGACGCCCTCGTCCGCACCCTCGGTCGGGTAGCGCAGGATGAATCCGTCGGACGTGGACAGCTCGCGCTGGATGGCCTCGATGGTGCCGATCACGCGCTTGTCGTCGGGGGGCAGGAAGCCCATCTGCGGGATCAGCAGCAACGACGCGTCGAGCTCCTTCGAGCCGTACGACTGCGTGAAGGTGTTGCGCTCCTTGTCGTAGCCCTTCTCGCACACGTCCCGGTGGATGTCGTCGCGCAGCTCGCGCCAGCGCTCCAGCGGACCGTCGGCGTCGCCGGACTCGATGAGCTTGATGGTGCGGTCGACGGCGACCCAGGCCATGACCTTGGAGTGCACGAAGTGCCGGCGCGGGCCGCGCACCTCCCAGATGCCCTCGTCCGGCTCGTCCCAGTGCTGCTCCAGGTAGCGGATCAGCTTGAGCTGGAGCAGCGAGGCGTAGTCGCTGCGGGCCAGGCCGGTCATGTGGCCCAGGTGGAGGGCCTCGGTGACCTCGCCGTACACGTCGAGCTGGAGCTGGTGTGCCGCGCCGTTGCCGACGCGGACCGGTGCCGAGCTCTCGTAGCCGGGCAGCCAGTCCAGCTCGGCCTCGCCGAGCTCGCGCTCGCCCGCGATGCCGTACATGATCTGCAGGTTCTCGGGGTCGCCTGCGACCGCCCGCAGCAGCCACTCGCGCCAGGCGCGGGCCTCCTCGCGGTAGCCGGTGCGCAGCAGCGAGGACAGGGTGATCGCCGCGTCGCGCAGCCAGGTGTAGCGGTAGTCCCAGTTGCGGACGCCGCCGATGTCCTCGGGCAGGGAGGTGGTGGGGGCGGCGACGATGCCGCCGGTGGGGGCGTACGTCAGCGCCTTCAGCGTGATCAGGGAGCGGATCACGGCCTCGCGGTACGGGCCGTGGTACGTGCAGTGCTCCACCCACTCCCGCCAGAAGTCCTCCGTCGCCTCCAGCGAGGCCTCCGGCTCCGGCAGCGGCGGCGGCTCCTTGTGCGAGGGCTGCCAGGAGATCGTGAAGGCGATGCGGTCACCGGGGGCGACCGTGAAGTCCGAGTAGGTGGTCAGCGACTTGCCGTAGGTCTCGCACTCGGTGTCGTACCAGACCGAGTCCGGGCCGGCCACGGCGACCGTGCGGCCGTCGTGCTTGTGCACCCACGGCACGACCCGGCCGTACGAGAAACGCATCCGCAGGGCCGAGCGCATCGGGACGCGGCCCGAGACGCCCTCGACGATGCGGATCAGCTGGGGGGCGCCGTCGCGCGGGGGCATGAAATCGGTCACTCGGACCGTGCCGCGCGGGGTGTCCCACTCGGATTCCAGGATCAGCGAGTCGCCGCGGTAGCTGCGCCGGGCCGCCGTGGGCGGCTGGGCGTCGGAGGCGTGCGCGGGGCCGAGCCGCCAGAAGCCGTGTTCCTCGGTGCCCAGCAGGCCGGCGAAGACGGCGTGCGAGTCGAAGCGGGGCAGGCACAGCCAGTCCACTGTGCCGTCCCGGCAGACCAAGGCGGCGGTCTGCATGTCTCCGATGAGTGCGTAGTCTTCGATGCGCCCGGCCACGTGCAACTCCAGTCGAACGGCCACGTCACCCCCGCGGAAAGGGGGCTGTCGCTAGTGCGGTCAAGGGGTCGTTGTAATGCGTCGTTGAGCGGTGAAGCAAAGCAGTCGTCCTGGCCGTGTGGCAAAACGACAATTGATGCTCAACGAACTGACGAGCTCTCGTTGTTCCGGTCATCACGTGCGGGGGTGGTGACGTGTACCCGGCCGGGCTCGGCAGCGAGTGTCCGAGCAGGATACGACGCACGTAGATGATCTGCGTGCCGCTCCGGGCAACCCGAATACGCCGAACGGGTGAGCAACGAGTGAGAAACGCGAAGGACCGTGCGGGTCCGTGGTGACTCGTGTGCGGTGCGTGGCCGGAAGCCATCTCCTTCCGGCGCTGATACCCTGGTAGCCCGTGGACCGGTGGGCACGAAACCCCCGAACCGCAGCGACGGCACCCCCGGAAATCTCCGGTCGGCAGCCGCACAGCACCCCAGACCGCGACCACGGGAGCCCCCCTTTGGCCATGCCGCCCGCTGCTTTCCGAAACAGCACAGCCACGACGACCAAGCACATCTTCGTCACCGGGGGTGTCGCCTCCTCGCTCGGCAAGGGCCTCACCGCCTCCAGCCTGGGCATGCTCCTGAAGGCGCGGGGCCTGCGGGTCGTGATGCAGAAGCTCGACCCGTACCTGAACGTCGACCCGGGCACGATGAACCCCTTCCAGCACGGTGAGGTGTTCGTCACCAACGACGGCGCCGAGACCGACCTGGACATCGGACACTACGAGCGCTTCCTCGACCGTGACCTGGACGGCAGTGCCAACGTCACTACGGGCCAGGTGTACTCGACGGTGATCGCCAAGGAGCGGCGCGGCGAGTACCTCGGTGACACCGTTCAGGTCATCCCGCACATCACCAACGAGATCAAGCACCGTATCCGGCGCATGGCGACCGACGAGGTCGACGTCGTCATCACGGAGGTCGGCGGCACGGTCGGCGACATCGAGTCGCTGCCGTTCCTGGAGACGGTCCGCCAGGTCCGCCACGAGGTCGGCCGGGACAACGTCTTCGTCGTCCACATCTCCCTCCTGCCGTACATCGGCCCGTCGGGCGAGCTGAAGACGAAGCCGACCCAGCACTCGGTTGCGGCACTCAGGAACATCGGTATCCAGCCTGATGCCATTGTCCTGCGCTGCGACCGCGAGGTCCCCACCGCGATCAAGCGCAAGATCTCGCTGATGTGCGACGTCGACGAGGCCGCCGTGGTCGCCTGCCCCGACGCCCGCTCGATCTACGACATCCCCAAGACCGTGCACGGCGAGGGCCTGGACGCCTATGTGGTCCGCAAGCTGGACCTGCCGTTCCGCGATGTGGACTGGCGGACCTGGGACGACCTGCTCGACCGCGTCCACAACCCCGACCACGAGATCACCCTCGCGCTGGTCGGCAAGTACATCGACCTGCCGGATGCCTACCTCTCGGTGACCGAGGCGCTGCGCGCGGGCGGCTTCGCCAACAAGGCCCGCGTCAAGATCAAGTGGGTCACGTCCGACGACTGCAAGACCCCGGCCGGCGCCGCGGCGCAGCTCGGTGACGTCGACGGCATCTGCATCCCGGGCGGCTTCGGCGACCGCGGTGTGCTCGGCAAGGTCGGCGCGATCAAGTACGCCCGCGAGCACAAGATCCCGCTGCTCGGCCTCTGCCTGGGCCTGCAGTGCATCGTGATCGAGGCCGCGCGCAACCTGGCCGGCATCACCGACGCCAACTCCACCGAGTTCGACTCCGCCACCGGCCACCCGGTCATCTCCACCATGGCCGAGCAGCTCGACATCGTCGCCGGCGAGGGCGACATGGGCGGCACGATGCGGCTGGGCATGTACCCGGCGAAGCTGGCCGAGGGCTCGATCGTGCGCGAGGTCTACGACGGCAAGGAGTACGTCGAGGAGCGCCACCGGCACCGCTACGAGGTGAACAACGCCTACCGCGCGGAGCTGGAGAAGAAGGCCGGCATCCTGTTCTCCGGCACTTCGCCCGACGGCAAGCTCGTCGAGTACGTGGAGTACCCGCGCGAGACGCACCCTTACCTGGTGGCGACCCAGGCGCACCCCGAGCTGCGCTCCCGCCCGACCCGGCCGCACCCGCTGTTCGCGGGTCTGGTGAAGGCCTCGGTCGAGCGGAAGAATTCCAAGTAACACACCAGTTGTACGGTGGCCGGGGCGCTCGCATTCAAAAGGTGAGCGCCCCGGTTTCACTTGGCGTGTGTTTCGAAAGTGTGCGGAAGGACAGGGCATGACGATCAAGGACATCCCCGAGGAGTGGGAGATCCGGGCGACGAAGACCCCTTTCGTGGGCAACAAGACCTCCGTCCGCACGGACGACGTGGTCATGCCCGACGGACACGTGGCCGCCCGCGACTACCAGGTCCACCCCGGCTCGGTCGCCGTCCTCGCCCTCGACGAGGCGGGACGGGCCGTGGTCATCCGCCAGTACCGCCATCCCGTACGCCACAAGCTGTGGGAGATCCCGGCCGGCCTGCTCGACGTGCCCGGCGAGAACCCGCTGCACGCCGCCCAGCGGGAGCTGTACGAGGAGGCGCACGTCAAGGCCGAGGACTGGCGGGTGCTGGCCGACGTCTACACCACGCCCGGCGGCTGCGACGAGGCCGTGCGCATCTTCCTCGCCCGCGATCTGTCCGAGGCCGAGGGCGACCGCTTCGAGGTCGAGCACGAAGAGGCCGACATGGAACTCGAGCGGGTGCCCGTCGAGGAGCTCGTACGGGGCGTCCTGGCGGGCGAGCTGCACAACAACTGCCTTGTCGTGGGCCTCCTTTCGCTGATCGCCGCACAGCAGGGCGACGGGCTCGACGCACTGCGCCCTGCCGAGGCGCCGTGGCCCGCGCGTCCCTTCGAGTCCTGAACGCCGCCCTCTCCGTACCGGTGTGACCATCTGCTGATCCGATCGGGGGATGTGCCCGCCGCGCTCCGCCAGGATCGTTGCAGAGCGTGAACTAGGCTCTGTTGATGCCCGGTACCGGAGTCCCGGCGGGCTTGCGCGTGCGGTGGGACGGGAGTGTGCCCGTGACGGATCAGGCGGTCAACACAGCCGGTGCAGGGCTGTCGGGGCACGCTGCTGACGAGAGCCGGTTCCTGGGCCGTACAAGGGAGTTGAAGGAACTCCGAGCCGACATCGAGCGGGCGGGGCTGGACACCCTCTCCGGCCGCAAGGCCCCACGCGCGCGCGTCCTGCTCATCGCGGGCAGGCCCGGCTCCGGGCGCACGGCCCTCGCCGAGGAACTGGTCCGGCAGGTAGCGGACCGTTACGACGACGGGGTGCTCCGGGCGCGGCTCAGCGAGCCCGACGGCACGCCCGTTCCCGTCGAGGAAACCGCCCGCGAACTGCTCGCCGCGCTGCGGCTGCCCACCCCCGCCGGAGCCGCGGCGGACGACCTGGCGGAGGCCCTGCGCACCGCCCTCGCCGACCGCCGGGCCCTGGTGCTGCTCGACGACGCGGCGGACGCCGAGCAGGTCGACGCCCTGCTGCCGGACACGCCGGACTGCCTGGTCGTGGCCGTGTCGAGCGGTCCCCTCACCGGCATCTCCGACGTCCGCCCCTGCACCCTCGGCGGCCTCGACACCAAGTCCGCCCTGGAGCTGCTCACCCGGCACACCGGCTCGGTCCGCATCACCGTCGACCCCCGCGCCGCCGAGGGTTTGGTCGAGGAGTGCCAGGGCCACCCTGCCGCGCTGACCCTGGCGGGCAGCTGGCTCGCCGCCCGCCCCAAGGCTGCCGTCGCCGACCTGGCCAAGCATCTGCACACGGAGGGTGAGGGCACTCCCCTCAGCCGGGTCTTCGGGCTCGTCTACACCTCGCTGCCCGCGCCGTCCGCCCGGATGCTGCGGCTGCTCGCGCTCGCCCCGGCCGGCCTGGTCGACCCGCACACCGCGGCCTCGCTCGCGGGCTGCTCGGTCGGCGACGCCCACGCCGCGCTGGACGAGTTCGTCGCCCTCGGCCTGCTGCGGGCCGTGGACTCGCCGTTGCCCCAGTACCAGGTGCCGGGCTGTGTGCACCCCCTGCTGAAGACGCTCACCCAGAGCCAGGACCGCCCCGGCGAGCTGCAACTCGCCCGCGCCCGCATGCTGGAGCGGACGGTACGGCTGCTGCAGTCGTGCCGGGTGATCACCGAGACGGACAGCCCCGAGGCGCGGGACAAGCTCCACGGCATGCCGCGCTCCCTGCGCTTCCCCAGCCCGCGGGCCGCCGAGGACTGGCTGCGGCTGCGCAGGCCCGCGCTGTTGGCCGCGGCCCGGCTGGCGGTCGCGGACGGGGAGCTGGACACCCTCGCCCGACGTCTGATGTCCCAGCTGGTCAAGGCGATGGTGGCGCACTTCGGCACCCGGGCCGCCGCTCCTGACCTGTACGGCATCCACCGGCTCGTCCTGGACGTGGCCGAGCGGCGCGACCTGCCCCGCGAGAAGGCCGCCGCGCTGCTGAACCTCGGCGATCTCGACGCCCAGACCGGCCGCACGACGGACGCGCTGGTGCGTTATCGGGCCGCGCTGGACGCCGGACGTGAGGCGAATGACCCGTACGCGAGCGGTCGCGCGATGGAATCCGTAGGCGGTGCGCACCTGGAGCTCGGGGACTACGACCGGGCCGCCGACTGGTTCGGCCGCGCCCTCGCCGAGCGGCTGGCCCGGGGCGAGCGTGCGGCCGCCGCCCGGCTCTACGGCCGTATCGCCGCGGCCCACACCTATGCGGGCCGCTACGGCGAGGCACAGCGCGGCTGGCGCACGGCGATCGCCCGGCACCGCAAGAACGGCGACATCGCCTCCCACGCGCGGGCGTTGAGCGAACTCGCGCGCGTCCAGGAGTACGCGGGACGGCCCGAGGAGTCGCTGCGCACCTGCCACGAGGCGGTGGAGTACGCCCGGCGTGCCGAGGACGTACGGCTGCAGGCGGCGCTGCAGCTGCGGCTCGCCGACACGCTCGAGCGCCTCGGCGATCCCGCCTCCGCTCAGCTGCACCGGGGCACGGCCGAGCGGCTGCTGGGGGAGGGGCGCGAGGAGGGTGAACCGGATTCGAAACCCCTTGATCCCTTGGAGCAGGACGATGACACCTGCGAAATCCGTAGTGCATCCGACGAAGATTGATGCAATGAAAGGCTAGACAGAGAGAACGCCTTCATTAGACTGGCTCTGCCGCACCTTCTCCTGCGGTGCCTCCCGGTGTGCTCATGCATGCCTGGGTATGTGTTGTATTGCCCCACATCCACTGAGCCAAGGACCGTGATCGACGTGAAGGTCGGCATCCCCCGCGAGGTCAAGAACAACGAGTTCCGGGTGGCCATCACCCCCGCCGGGGTGCACGAGCTCGTGCGCCACGGCCACCAGGTCGTCATCGAGCAGGGCGCCGGTGTCGGATCGTCGATCCCGGACGGCGAGTACGTCGCCGCCGGTGCGCAGATCCTGCCGACCGCCGACGAGGTGTGGGCCACCGCCGACCTGCTGCTGAAGGTCAAGGAGCCCATCGCCGAGGAGTACCACCGGCTGCGCAAGGACCAGACGCTCTTCACCTACCTGCACCTCGCGGCCTCCAAGGAGTGCACCGACGCGCTCATCGAGTCCGGCACCACGGCGATCGCCTACGAGACCGTCGAGCTCCCGGGCCGCGCGCTCCCGCTGCTCGCCCCCATGTCCGAGGTCGCGGGCCGGCTCGCCCCGCAGGTCGGCGCCTACCACCTGATGCGCTCGGTCGGCGGCCGTGGCGTGCTCCCCGGCGGTGTCCCCGGCACCCAGCCCGCGCGGGCCGTCGTCATCGGCGGTGGCGTCTCCGGCTGGAACGCGGCGCAGATCGCGGTCGGCCTGGGCTTCCACGTCACGCTGCTCGACCGCGACATCAACAAGCTGCGCGAGGCGGACAAGGTCTTCGGCACCAAGGTCCGGGCGATCATGTCCAACTCCTTCGAGCTGGAGAAGGCCGTCCTGGACGCCGACCTCGTCGTCGGCGCGGTCCTGATCCCGGGCGCCAAGGCCCCGAAGCTGGTCACCAACGAGCTCGTGTCACGCATGAAGCCCGGGAGTGTCCTTGTCGACATCGCGATCGACCAGGGCGGTTGCTTCGAGGACTCCCGTCCGACCACGCACGCCGAACCGACCTTCCAGGTCCACGGCTCGGTCTTCTACTGCGTCGCCAACATGCCGGGTGCGGTGCCCAACACCTCCACCTACGCGCTCACCAACGCGACGCTGCCCTACATCGTCGAACTCGCCGACCACGGCTGGGTGGAGGCGCTGCGCCGCGACCGCGCGCTCGCCAGGGGTCTCAACACCCATGACGGCAAGGTCGTTTACCGCGAGGTCGCAGAGGCGCACGGCCTGGAGCACGTGGAGCTCGAGAGCCTGCTCGGCTGAGCGGGGAGTCGTCGAGCCGCTAAGTCACCATTCGGTAAAAGGCGATACGTCAACACAGGTCGTCAACAGCGCACACCAGGCCGGACCTTGCACGATAAGGTCCGGCCGGATGTGTGTATGGTCACTTTGCGGCTCTAGGTCAACTCGCCTCGAACGTAACCCTTCGACCGATTCGCACACCCGCGAAACCTGCCGTGCGACGGCCGTACGCCCTTGACAGAGGGATGTTTCATTGCCGACACATCCTGCCGGGTCCGGCGGATTGTGTTGCTGCGGATGCCCGACACGCCATAGAGTCGCCAACCGTCGGCATGGTGTCACGCCGACCTGTCTAGAAGTTTCCTGGTCACCAAGGAGGTAAGACGACTTGTGAATGAGTCGACATTTTCTCCCGGGGGTGGTCAACCAGGAGCGCCTGTACGGGACCAGGGTCCCGCGGGGTTCGAGGCTGTCGGCTCCGTTGCTGTGCGCACCTTCGCAGCCCGACAGAGCCCGGGTCCGCAGGTGATCCGGACAGCACACAAGAGCATGGATGGCCATCACGTGAACGCCATGGCCGGCGACGGAAGTGGCGCGCCCCACAACCAATTCGCCGACTACGACGAACTGCCCGAAGGGCACTTCTACGATCCCGACGCCGAGTACGAGCCCGACCCCGAGTACGCGGCCACGCTCGCACCCGACGCTGCCCGGCAGCGCCGTGAGCGCATCGGCCCGACCGGGCGTCCGCTGCCGTACTTCCCGATCCCGGGCCCGCTGACCGACCACGGCCCCGCGAAGATCATCGCGATGTGCAACCAGAAGGGCGGCGTCGGCAAGACGACGTCGACCATCAACCTGGGTGCCGCGCTCGCGGAGTACGGACGCCGCGTGCTGCTCGTGGACTTCGACCCGCAGGGCGCGCTGTCGGTGGGCCTCGGCGTCAACCCGATGGAGCTCGACCTCACCGTCTACAACCTGCTCATGGAGCGGGGCATGGCGGCCGACGAGGTGCTCCTGAAGACGGCGGTCCCGAACATGGACCTGCTGCCCAGCAACATCGACCTGTCCGCCGCCGAGGTCCAGCTGGTGAGCGAGGTCGCGCGCGAGTCCACGCTCCAGCGCGCCCTGAAGCCGCTCATGGCCGACTACGACTACATCGTGATCGACTGTCAGCCCTCACTCGGCCTGCTCACCGTCAACGCGCTGACGGCCGCGCACAAGGTGATAGTCCCCCTGGAGTGCGAGTTCTTCGCCCTGCGTGGCGTCGCACTGCTGACGGAGACCATCGAGAAGGTCCAGGAGCGGCTCAACCCGGAGCTGGAACTCGACGGGATCCTGGCCACGATGTACGACTCGCGCACGGTCCACAGCCGCGAGGTCCTGGCCCGTGTGGTCGAGGCGTTCGACGATCACGTCTACCACACGGTCATCGGACGCACGGTCCGCTTCCCGGAGACCACGGTCGCCGGTGAGCCGATCACCACGTACGCCTCCAACTCCGTCGGTGCCGCCGCCTACCGCCAGCTCGCCAGGGAGGTGCTCGCCCGGTGTCACGCCGAGTGAGTCTGCCGGGGGCCGACGAACTCTTCCGTACGACAGGGGGAACGGCGCTCCAGCCGTCCACTCCGCGGCGGGGGGCCAACGGCGAAGCCCGTGTCCCCGCGCCCGCGGGGGAGAGCGATCCGGCCGCGGCCGGGTCGCCCGAGGACGCACCGCAGTCGGTGCCCGCGCAGGGCGGCGACGGCGAGGGCCCGGAGCATGTGGCCGCGGAGCCGGAGCCGGCCGACACCGGTGAGTCCCGCAGCCGTGCCGCGGGCCAGGAGCGCTCCGGGCGACGCCAGGGCGTGCAGGAAGGTTCTGCCGCGTCCTCCGGCAATGCCCAGTCCCGCAAGCGCGGCCGGTCCTCGCCCTCGCGCCGGCCCAGTGGCCGGGAGCGACACGACGAGAAGATCACCGTGTACGTGTCCGCCGAGGAGCTCATGGACCTGGAGCACGCACGCCTGGTGCTCCGCGGTGAGCACGGCCTTGCGGTCGACCGCGGGCGGATAGTCCGCGAGGCGGTCGCCGTGGTCCTGGCCGACCTGGAGTCCCGCGGGGACGCGAGCATCCTCGTACGTCGGCTGCGTGGGCGGTAGCGGTAGCCTGCGGGGGCCATGACCTCGAACGACGTTCCCGCCCCCGGCGCCCCCGCCGGCCGTCGGCGCGCCCTGGGAAAGGGCCCGGGCGCGGGCGCTCCGCGGGTCGAACGGCCCACACCGCCCACGGAGGAGCCGCCCGCCTCGGAGCCGGTTCGTGAGCCCGAACCGGAGGCTGTGGCCCCAGAGCCGGCCCTCGGGCCCGAGCCGGGGGCCGAGGTGCGCGAGATGCTTCCGGGGCGGTCCCTGAACCCGGTTCATGAGCCCGAGCCCGCTCGGGACGCCTTGGCGCCTGGGCATCCTGCGCCGCAGTCTGTGAGCCGGGGGCCGGTGTCCGGGGCCGTGCCGGAGGCGGTGGCCCCGGAGTCGGGCCGTGGGTCTGAGCGGGATGTCGTGGCGTCGGAGTCGGGCCGTGGGTCTGAGCGGGACGCCATCGCGCCGGAGCCGGTCGTCGAGCCGGAGACCCTGGCCCCCGAGGCGGCTCCCGAGCGGGGAGCCGCAGTCCCTCAGACGGTCTCTCAGCCGCCGAAGGTTCCGGGCGGGGCGCCGGTCGCCGAGCTTGAGGCCGTGGGCTCCGAGCCGGCTGCCGAGCCGGGGGCGGCCGTCCCGCATCTGGCCCCCGGACCCAAGACCCTGGGCTCGGAGTCGGGTCCCGAGCAGGAGGCTGTGGGCCGGGCGGTGGTCGCCGAACCGGAGGCCGTAACACCGGAGTTGGTTGCTGAGCCGCGCGTCGTCGCGTCGGAGGCCCCCGGGGCGGACGCCGTGGGCTCGGAGTCGGCCGCCAAGGACCAGGCCGCAGTCTTGGAGCCCTCGGTCGGGCCTGAGGTCGAACCTCCGGAGTCCTTCGCCGTGGCAGTGGGCGTCGGCTCGGAGGCGGGAGCGGGGGCCGGTGGTGCCGAGGACGCCGCTGACGGGGTGTTCAAGGTTCGGCTCTCCAACTTCGAGGGGCCGTTCGACCTGCTCCTTCAGCTGATCTCCAAGCACAAGCTGGACGTCACCGAGGTCGCGCTGTCCAAGGTGACCGACGAGTTCATGGCGCACATCCGGGCGATGGGGCCGGACTGGGATCTGGACCAGACGACCGAGTTCCTCGTCGTCGCCGCCACCCTGCTCGACCTCAAGGCTGCCCGGCTGCTGCCCTCCGCCGAGGTCGAGGACGAGGCCGACCTCGCCCTCCTGGAGGCGCGGGACCTGCTGTTCGCACGGCTGCTGCAGTATCGCGCCTACAAACAGATCGCCGACATCTTCAACCAGCGGCTGGAAGAGGAGGCCCGGCGCTACCCCCGTACCGTCGGCCTCGAACCGCACCACGCCGAGCTGCTGCCCGAGGTCGTCATCAGCATCGGGGCGGAGGGCTTCGCGAAGCTCGCTGTCAAGGCGATGCAGCCCAGGCCCAAGCCGCAGGTGTACGTGGATCACATCCACGCACCGCTGGTCAGCGTGCAGGAACAGGCCGGGATCGTGGTCGCGCGGCTCAGGGAGCTCGGCGAGGCCAGCTTCCGGGCACTGGTCGAGGACACCGACGACACCCTCACCGTCGTGGCACGATTCCTCGCCCTGCTGGAGCTGTACCGGGAGAAGGCCGTCGCGCTCGACCAGGAGACGGCGCTCGGCGAGCTGATCGTGCGGTGGACCGGCGGGGAGGGCGAAGCCCAGCCGATGGTGACCGACGAATTCGACCGACCGCCCGAGCCACCCAAGGAGGACAAGGCGTGAGCGAGGACACCACCGGCCTCCCGGCAGGGCTCCGCACCGTCGCCGACCTCGACCTCAAGCCAGCCCTGGAGGCCGTCCTCATGGTCGTGGACGAGCCCGCGACCGAGGAACATCTCGCGAAGATCCTCCAGCGGCCGAAGCGGCAGGTCGCCGACGCCCTGCGGGAACTGGCCGACGAGTACGCCGTACAGGGCCGCGGATTCGAGCTGCGGCTGATCGCCGGCGGCTGGCGCTTCTACTCCCGGCCCGAGTACGCGGCGGCCGTCGAGGGCTTCGTACTGGACGGCCAGCAGGCCCGGCTCACCCAGGCCGCGCTGGAGACCCTCGCCGTCGTCGCCTACCGCCAGCCGGTCAGCCGCAGCCGGGTCTCGGCCGTACGAGGAGTCAACTGCGACGGGGTCATGCGCACCCTGCTGCAGCGGGGTCTGGTCCAGGAGGCGGGCACGGAACCCGAAACAGGTGCGATCCTGTACACGACGACGAACTACTTCCTGGAGCGGATGGGCCTGCGCGGTCTGGACGAGCTCCCGGAGCTCGCGCCCTTCCTCCCGGAGGCGGAGGCGATCGAGGCCGAGACACTGGAAGGGGTCCCGTCGTTCGATCCGGACGCTCCGGATTCAGAAGACGCAGACGACAAGACGGAACTTTGATGCGAAGCAGCAGCGGCAGGAACAGCAGCGGAAACAACGGCGGGAGCCGTGGTGGCAACAGCGGCGGCCGCGGCGGAAGCAGCGGGGGCCGCGGTAATCCCCGTGGCGCCGGTGGCAACCGCGACGACAAGCAGGGCGGCCGGCCGAAGAAGCCCCGCCCGGAGGAGCGGCGCTACGACGTGGGCCCCGGCGGCACCCAGGACGGCCCGAAGTCCGGGCGCGGCGCCTCGGCACGAGGCGGTGCCAAGGGCGGTCCCAGGCAGGGCCAGGGCACCGGGCGCGGCCGTTCGGTGCCCGCGACCTCCCGCGAGTACGAGGCGCGTGCCGAGGAGCGCAACCGGGAGCGGTACGCGGGCAAGAAGGACGTGAAGCCGCCCAAGACCTTCCCGGGCGCCGAGCAGGAGGGCGAGCGGCTGCAGAAGGTGCTCGCGCGGGCGGGCTACGGCTCCCGGCGCGCCTGCGAGGAGCTGGTCGAGCAGGCCCGCGTCGAGGTCAACGGCGAGATCGTCCTGGAGCAGGGCAAGCGCGTCGACCCGGAGAAGGACGAGGTCAAGGTCGACGGGCTGACCGTCGCGACGCAGTCGTACCAGTTCTTCTCGCTGAACAAGCCCGCCGGTGTCGTGTCGACGATGGAGGACAACGAGGGACGGCAGTGCCTCGGTGACTACGTCACCAACCGTGAGACGCGGCTCTTCCACGTCGGGCGGCTGGACACCGAGACCGAGGGCGTCATCCTGCTCACCAACCACGGCGAGCTGGCGCACCGGCTGACCCACCCCAGGTACGGCGTGAAGAAGGTCTACCTCGCGCACATCGTGGGCCCGATCCCGCGCGACCTGGGCAAGCAGCTCAAGGACGGCATCCAGCTGGAGGACGGGTACGCGAAGGCGGACCACTTCCGGGTCGTCGAGCAGACCGGCAAGAACTACCTGGTCGAGGTGACCCTCCACGAGGGCCGCAAGCACATCGTGCGGCGCATGCTGGCCGAGGCCGGCTTCCCGGTCGACAAGCTGGTGCGGGTCGCCTTCGGCCCGATCACCCTGGGCGACCAGAAGTCGGGCTGGCTGCGGCGGCTGTCGAACACCGAGGTGGGCATGCTGATGCAGGAAGTCGACCTCTAGGCACTGCGAGCTGTCTGAACGGCCGGTTCCGGATCCTCTCCGGGGCCGGCCGATTCGTTTTCGGTCCCTCGCCGGTCTGTACTCGTGACCGGCGAGAGGAATGGCCATGCCTGCTACGACGACGGACCGCGACGAGTTCGTCCGGCTGACGGACCCGTACCGGCGGGAGCTGCTCGCGCACTGCTACCGGATGCTGGGCTCGGTCGACGAGGCCGAGGACCTGGTGCAGGAGACGTATCTGCGGGCCTGGCGCTCCTACGACGGCTACGAGGGCCGCGCGTCCCTGCGGACCTGGCTGCACCGCATCGCCACCAACACGTGTCTGACGGCGCTGGAGAGCCGCGCGAGGCGTCCCCTGCCCGCGGGGCTCGGTGGGCCGTCAGAGGCGCCTGAGGAGCCGCTGAGGGCCCCTGCGACGGATGTTCCGTGGCTGCAGCCACTGCCGGACTCGCTCGTCGACCCGGCGACCGTCGTGGCCGCCCGCGGCAGTCTGCGGCTCGCGCTGGTCGCCGCGCTCCAGCACCTGCCCGCGCGCCAGCGGGCCGTGCTCATCCTGCGGGACGTGCTGGCGTGGCGGGCGCCCGAGGTCGCGGCCCTGCTCGGGACCTCGACGGCGGCCGTCAAGAGCAGCCTGCAACGCGCGCGTGCCCGGCTCGACGAGGTCGCCCCCGACGAGGACCTGGTCGTGGAACCCGAGGCCGCGGCGGACCGCGAGGTGCTCGACCGGTACATGGCCGCCTTCGAGGGCGCCGACATGGACGCGCTGCTCGACCTCCTCCAGGACGGCGTCGAGCTGGAGATGCCGCCCAACCTGGAGTGGTTCCACGGGAAGAAGGACGTGCTGCGGTTCCTGCGGGCCAGGGGACACGGAGAGGGCAGCTACCGGATGCTGCCCACGCGCGCGAACGGGCAGCCCGCCGTCGTGATGTACGTGCGCGGGGTGGACGGCGTGCTGCGCGCGCACTCGGTGCAGGTGCTCACCGTGGCGGGCGGCACACTGGCCCGCATCACGGCCTTCATCGACGTGGACCAGGTCGTCCGCTTCGGGTTCCCCCGGGTGCTGTCGTGAACTGCGGGGAGCTGCTGGAGCGTTCGCTCGCCTACGCGCTGGGGAGTGTGGCCGGAGTCGGGCCCGGGAGTCTGGAACGGGGCACTCCGTGCGCGGAGTGGGACCTGGGGGAGCTGCTCGGCCACCTCGACGACTCGCTGGACGCCCTGCACGAGGGGCTGACGGGCGGGCGGATCAGGCTGTCGCCGGGGCGCCCAGGGGGAGATCTCGCGTGCGCGTTCCGCACGCGCGCGTGCGCAGTGCTCGGCGCCTGGGTGGGGGCCGGCCGGAGGGAGCCGGTGCTGGTGGGCGAACTGCCGCTGGACGTGCGGGTGATGGCGGCTGTGGGAGCGGTGGAGATCGCCGTGCACGGATGGGACGTGGCGCAGGCCTGCGGGCGGCCCCGGCCCCTACCGGACCCGCTGGCGGCCGAGCTGCTGCCGGTGGCGCGGTGCGTGGTCGCTGACGGGGACCGGGGCGTGCGGTTCGGTGCGCCGGTGGCCGTACCGCCGGATGCGGGGCCCCACGCGCGGCTGCTGGCCTTTCTGGGGCGGCGCGATTCCTTTCCGGGGTGAGGGTGGTCTGCCTTCCGTGAGCGACCTCAAGAGCTCATGGAAGGAACCCCCGTCATGACCGACACACTGAGTGTCTCCGTTCGCAAACCACTCCCCGAGCAGGTCCCGCACCGACGCGGGTGGACCGTCGTCCTCGCCGGGCTCGGCGCGCTGCTGTGCTCCCTGGACGTCGTGGTCGTCGCGACGGCGCTGCCCGCCCTGCGGGCCGATTTCGGGGCGAGCCTGTCGGACCTGGAGTGGACGATCAACGCCTACAACCTGGTCTTCGCCTGTCTGACCCTGACCGGCGCCGCGCTCGGTGACCGGTTCGGGCGGCGGCGGATGTACGTCGCCGGGCTCGCCGTCTTCACCCTGGGCTCGGCCGCCTCCGCGCTGGCGGGCGGCCCGGGCCAGCTCATCGGCGCGCGCATGGTGCAGGGTGCCGGTGCCGCCGTACTGCTTCCCCTCACGCTGACCCTGATCAGCGAGGCGTTCCCGGCCGAGAAGCGGGGTGTCGCCATCGGAGTGTGGGGAGGGGTGACCGGCCTCGGCGTGGCGGCCGGGCCCGTGCTCGGCGGGGCCGTCACCGAGGGCCTGTCCTGGCAGTGGATCTTCTGGCTGAACGTGCCCATCGGGCTCGCGATGCTGCCGCTCGCCGCGACCAGGCTCCGCGAGAGCCACGGCACGCGGCCCCAACTCGACCTGGTGGGACTGGTGTTGGCCGCCTTCGGCGTGACGGGACTCGCCTGGGCGCCGGTCCGGGCGCCGCAGGCGGGCTGGGGGAGCGCCGAGGTGCTGACCGCACTCGCCGCCGGGATCGTGTTCCTGGGCGCCTTCCTGCTCTGGGAGCGCGGGGGAGCCCGCTACCCGATGCTGCCGCTCGCGCACTTCCGCAACCGCGGCTTCTCCGTCGCCAACGCGGCCGCCTTCCTCGTCTTCGGGTCCCTGCTCGGCGCCCTCTTCATGATCACCCAGCTGTTCCAGACCGGGCTCGGCTACTCCCCGCTCCAGGCAGGGGTGCGCATCCTCGTGTGGAACGCGATGCCGCTGCTGGTCGCCCCGGTCGCGGGCGCCCTCGCGGACCGCTTCGGTACCAGGCCCTTCATGTTCGGCGGCCTGGCCCTGCAGGCGCTGGGCCTCGCGTTGCTGGCCCGGCAGGTCGAACCCGGCGTGGGCTACGGGCAGCTGGTCGCACCGCTGATCATCGCGGGCATCGGCATCTCCATGGTCTTTCCGAGCGTCGCCAACGCCGTGACCTCCGCCGTCCCCCTCGGCGACGCGGGCGTCGCGGCCGGCGTCAACAACGCCCTGCGCGAACTGGGCGGTGTCTTCGGCATCGCCGTCGCCGCCCTGGTCTTCACGCAGTACGGCGGCTACGGCTCACCCGCGTCCTTCCTGGACGGCTGCGCGCCGGCGCTGTGGGTGTCGGCGGGGGCCGCCGGGGCGGGGGCGCTGGTGGCGGCCTTCGCGCCGTCGCGCACGCGCGTGTGAGCCCACTCCGCGCCGTCGAGCAGCCCCTTCATGGTCTCGGCGGCGCGGACCGCGGCGGCACCGCAGCAGTTGTTGAACAGCACGTGGAGCTGCTCCGTCCGCCCGGCCGGCGACCGCAACCGGGGCAGCCAGTCGGTGAGTTCGTCGACCCCGTAGGCGTACCGGAACCGGTCCTCCTTGCTCCCCGACCCCCAGGCCGCGCTCCGCCCGTGGAACCGGACGACGGACAGCCGCGGCGCGGCGACCGGCGTGACGGGCGGGACGGACAAGGGAAGCGACTGCGTCATGTCCACCGCCACGGCGGTCATGCCGTACCGGGTCAGTAAGGCGCGCGTGGCCTGCGCCCACTCCGGCCGCCACCACCCGGGATGCCGGAACTCCACGGAGACCGGCCACCCTTCGGTCCGCTCGGCGCACTCCCGCAGGAACTCCCCGCACCGCTTTCCGGGGCTGAACCACGGCGGCATCTGGAACAACACGCTGCCGAGCCGCCCGGCCGCTCGCAGCGGCTCGATCCCCTCGGTGAACCGCGCCCACACCTCGTCGAGCACCTTCGGATCCCGGTGGTCGGCGGGAAGCCCGTCCGGCATCACCGAGTCCCGCGTCGGGTGGCCGGTGAGCAGCGAGAACGCCTTCACGTCGAAGACGAAGCCGTCCGGCGTCCGTTCGGCCCACAGGAGGCTGTTGCGGGCGCTCGGCAGTGCGTAGTACGCCGAGTCGACCTCGACGACCGGGAACCGCTCGGCGTAGTGCCTCAGCCGCCCCTCCGCGTCCTCGCGCCCCGCCGGATACCAGCCGCTGCCGACCAGCGCCCGGTCCGTCCACGAGCACGTGCCCACGAGGATCTCGCCCATGCGGTGCCGGTTACCCCTCTCTGGGCCGCGGAAGCGCTCGGGGTTGTGGAAGCACAGACCTCGTGTTTATAGTCGATGTGACCATTAAGGAGTTCCGGGGTCGGAGGCCGGTGGCATGGAATACGACAAGTACGCCTACGAACCCTTCGCCGTCACCGTCGACCTCGCCGTCCTGACGATCCGTGACGGCGCCCTGCACGTCCTCCTCGTGGAGCGCGGCCAGGACCCCTTCGCCGGCCACTGGGCACTGCCCGGCGGCTTCGTGGAGCCACGGGAGTCGGCGGAGACGGCCGCCCGGCGCGAACTCGCCGAGGAGACCGGCCTCGCGGACGTCACCGGGCTGCATCTGGAGCAGCTGCGGACGTACAGCGAACCCGACCGCGACCCCCGGATGCGGGTCGTGTCCGTCGCCTTCACCGCGCTGCTGCCCGACGCGCCCGAACCGCGGGCCGGCAGCGACGCGGCGCGGGCGAGCTGGCTGCCGTACGACTCGGCCCGGCCGCTCGCCTTCGACCACGAGACGATCCTGGCCGACGCCCACGAACGGGTCGGCGCCAAGCTCGAGTACACCTGTCTCGCCACCGCCTTCTGTCCGCCCGAGTTCACGCTCGGCGAGCTCCAGCACGTCTACGAGACGGTCTGGGGCACGGCTCTCGACCGGCCCAACTTCCGCCGCAAGGTGCTCGCCACGCCCGGCTTCGTCGAGGCCGTGCCGGGCGCCGCCCGGCTGACCGGCGGCCGGGGCAAACCCGCCGCGCTCTATCGCGCCGGACCGGCCACCGCACTGCACCCACCCCTCCTCCGACCGTCCCGGGAAGGACGCCCCGCATGACCGCCACCATCGTCGACAAGCAAGCAGCCACCGGGGCGTTGACCGGCCTCGCACTCGGGGACGCGCTCGGCTTCCCGACCGAGTTCAACGACGTGCCGTCGATCCTCGCCAAGTTCGGGCCGTGGCGGCAGATGCGGCTGCCGAAGCCCGCGATCGTCACGGACGACACGCAGATGACGCTGGCGGTGGGGCGAGGCCTGCGCACGGCCATGGACCGCGGAGTGCTCGCCCCCGAACGGCTGGAGCGGCCGCTGCGCGAGGAGTTCGTGGACTGGTACCAGTCGCCCGAGAACAACCGGGCGCCGGGGAACACCTGCCTGCGGGCGTGCAGCCTGCTGAAGGACGAGAGCCGTCCCTGGCAGCACGCAAGCGTGATCGGCTCCAAGGGCTGCGGCGCCAACATGCGGGTCGCGCCCGTCGGGCTCGTCCCCGGCCTGAGCGACGAACAGCGCGCGGGCGCCGCCCAGTTGCAGTCCGGCCTGACCCACGGGCATCCGACGGCGCTCGCCGCCTCCGACCTCACCGCCCGGGCCGTACGGCTGCTCGCGCAGGGCGCCGAGCCGACCGGTCTCGTCGGCCTGCTGCGGTCGTACGCCCTGGAGAACCGCAGCCGCTACCACCACGCCTGGCTCGGCGACCTGTGGACCCGTGCCGGTGACGCCACCCCCGAGCAGTTCATCGCGCGCGGCTGGGACGAGTGCCTTGAGATCCTCGGCCGCCTTCAGGACGCCGTACGCACGGTCTCGGTGGAGACCGACCCGTGCCTGGCCACCGGCGCGGGCTGGACAGCCGAAGAGGCCCTGGCGACCGGCCTGTTGTGCTTCCTGTTCTTCGTCGACGAACCGGTGACGGCCCTGCGGCGGGCCGCCTGTACCTCGGGCGACTCGGACTCCATCGCCTGCCTGACGGGCGCCTTCGCCGGCGCGTACCTGGGCGCGGACGCCTGGCCGACCGAGTGGGCCGACCGCATCGAATACCGCACCGACCTCCTGACGCTCGGAGCCCTCTGGGACGCTTGAGCCGTGATCGGCTCCCTGGACCTCGACCTGACGCCGGTGGTCGCCGAACAGCCCGACCCGGTGCTGTTCGCGACCGTTTCCGGCGCGCACCTCTACGGCTTCCCGTCCCGCGATTCCGACGTGGACCTGCGGGGCGTGCACCTGCTGCCGACAGCGGACCTGCTGGGATTGCGGGAGCCGGACGAGACCCGGTCCCGGATGTGGGACCGGGACGGCGTCGAGATGGACCTGGTCACGCACGACCTGCGCAAGTTCGTACGGCTGATGCTGCGCCGCAACGGCTATGTGCTGGAGCAGCTGCTCTCGCCCCTGGTCGTGCACACCACGGACGCGCACGGCGAGCTGGCCGCGCTCGCGCCCGGCGTGCTCACCAGCCATCACGCCCACCACTACAGAGGGTTCGCCAACACTCAGTGGCGGCTGTTCGAGAAGACCGGTGAGCTGAAGCCGCTGCTCTACACCTTCCGGGTCCTGCTCACCGGGATCCACCTGATGCGCAGCGGCCAGGTACAGGCCTATCTGCCCACGCTGCTGGGCGAGTCGGACGCCCCCGCCTATCTGCCGGACCTGATCGCGGCGAAGGCGGAGCAGGAGCACGGGGGCGCCGATGTCGACCACGCGCGCGTGCAGGCCGACGTCGAGCAGCTGCACGGCGTGCTGGACGCGGCGCAGGAAAGTTCGGCGCTACCCGACGCCCCCGCCGGGTACGACGCCCTGCACGACTTCGTCGTACGCATCCGGCTGGAGCGCTGAGGCGCGGCGGACGCGGACGAGGAAGGCCTCGACGCGGGGTCGGTCCGGCTCCTCGGGGAGGGGGCTGTGGCGGGACGCCTCGTCGGCCTCCGTCGCCAGGCGGTTCATCCAGGACTCGACCTCCGGCCACGGCACCTCGCCGCGCTTCACGGCCAGGAGGGGCTCGCGCTGCTCGCTCACGTCGATGGTGAGAGCGCCTGTGCGCAGCAGGTCGCGGGCGCTCATCAGGAGGCGGAGCAGGTGCATGGCGTGCTTCCAGCGCGGGGCGCCGTGGATGCGGACATCCGCCTCCAGTTTCGTGCGCTGGCCGAGGGCGTAACGCGTGAACGTCTTGTGGGCCCGGCGGGAGAGGAACGCCCCGCGCAGCGCCAGGAGTTCACGGCCGGTGTCGTCGACGTACTCCACGAGCGGGGAGTGCAGGCACTCCAGGATGTTCGGGTTGGCGCGCAGGGCCAGCTCGCAGAAGCGTTCCAGCTCCCAGCTGAACTGCTCCTGAGCCGGGCCCTCGACATGCGTGGGCGGCTTCTCGAAGCGCCAGAACAGGGGAGTGGGCGCCACGAACACGCCCCGGCGGTCGGTGTCGCTGCCGTCCGTCGCCAGACCGAAGGCGCGCGAACCCATCACGCAGGCGTAGATCGTGTGGTCGCGCACCAGGGTCTCGGGAAGCATGTCCCGGAGCGTACGCGGCCCCTCACGCCAGCCGGATCGAATTTCCCTCCACCTTGATCTGCTCCGCGGGCAGCGGCTTCGGCGCCGGGCCCCCGGCCACGGAGCCGTCCGCGATGCGGTACTTGCTGCCGTGGCAGGGACAGTCGATGGTGCCGTTCGAGATGGTGCTCACCGTGCAGCCCTGATGGGTGCAGATCGCGGAGAAGGCCTTGAACTCGTCCTTCTTCGGCTGGGTGACCACGACCTTCTCGTCCTTGAAGATCTTGCCGCTGCCGACGGGGATCTCGGAGGTCTTCGCCAGCTCCTGCCCGCCGGAGGCGTTCGCGGAGGACCCGGAGCCGCTGTTGTCGCCGTACTTGCTGCAGCCCGTGGCGAGCGTCACCGCGCCCGTCGCGAGGAGAACCGTGCGCCGCGTCGAGCGGTGGGTCATGTCGTCACTCCGAACGTGCGGAAGAACCAGAGGGCGGACGTCAGCCAGATGAGGGTGAGAACGGTGAAGACCAGCCCGCCGACGAGCGGCAGCAGCCAGCCGGGGAGCCGCTGTGAGCGGAGCAGCAGCATCTTGGCACTGAAGGCACCGAAGAAGAAGCAACCCAGGGCGGAGTGCCACATCACCCGCGTTCCGTACGTCTGATAGCCGAGCGCGTAGAGACAGTGCACGGCGACCGGGACCGCCACCAGGAACGCGATCCGGCCCGACCAGCGGTGCAGTGCCGCCGCCCAGCGCGGGCCAGGCAGCTTGCCGTACACCATGAACGCGCTGACCAGCTGGACGAGCGCGAAGAAGAACGCCGTCGACGCCAGCCACGACTTCACGGCGCCCGTGCTGCTGAAACCGGCCAGGTTGAAGGCCGTCCCGGTGGGGTCGTGGACCTTGCCGTACACCCCGAGGCCGACGGCCACCGCGGCGGCGACCAGGGCCGGGACCAGATAGCGGGCGGGGCCGGGGGCACGATGTGCGGGTCCGGAGGGCGGGAAACTCTGGGTCGCGGCGTTCGGGTCGACGGTCATGGGGTCGTCTCCCAGGTCAGGAGGATCAAGGAGTTACGGGGTGTGCCGTCAGATGCTGTCCGTCGACCGTCACCGCGCCCGTCCCCGGGTCGATGACCGGCGCGGCCGAGGGCTTCCCGTCGCGGGTGACGATGCCGACCTGCCTGCCGCCCGGCAGGACGATCCAGCCGCCGACGATCCTGGCGCCGGCGACCTGGCTGTTCGCCCGGTAGATCCCGGACGGCTTCCGCGCCCTGTCGAGGGTGAAGGCGTAGTGCCCGCCGCCGACCTCGGCCGTGCCCCGGATCTGCCTGCCGCCCTTCAGCGTGCCGTTCAGCTGCGCCCCGTGGTCACCGGTCAGGTGCAGGCTGCCGTCGTCCTTCACCGTGCCCTTCAGCCACGACTCGATGTTGTGGCCGTCGCAGAAGTACGCGATCGCTCTGCCGCCGCGCAGCGAGACGGCCACGGCGGACGAGTCGTCGTCGGTACGGCCGGTGTAGACGCCGGCTGCGGCCTTGCGGGACGGCGACGGGCTGGGTGACGCGGTGGCCTTCGAGGGAGTCGGCGACGCCGTGACGCCGGGCGACTTCTCCTTGTACGGGGACGAGGCGCTCCTCGTCCCCGTCGTCGCGTCGAGCGACAGCATGAACAGGCCGAGCAGCAGTCCTGCGAGCAGTGTGAGCAGCGGTCCGGGGCGCTTCATACGGCCTCCCCCGAGGCGAGTGTCCTGCCATCAGAGCGGACGGGCGGCCCCGACGTAAAGAGGCGCACAGGGGCGAGCCGCCCCAAGTAGCGAAATTGGGGCGATTCGGTGACATTGGCAGGGCATCTCAGCGGCCGTCTCAGCGGGCGGGCGTCGCGCACCCGCCCGCCGCGGGCTGACTAGGCTGGACGGTCGAGGAAACCGATCCGTACATCAGTGAGGAGCAGAGCCGTGGCGGTACGAGCGGTCCGGGGAGCCGTCCAACTGGAACGGGACGAGGCCGGGCACATGGACGAGCAGGTCGGGGCCCTGCTCACCGCCATTCTCGAACGGAACGCCCTGAGCGCCGACGACCTGATCAGCATCTGGTTCACGGCCACGCCCGATCTGCACAGCGACTTCCCGGCGGCCGCCGCCCGCAAGCTCGGCATCGTCGACGTACCGCTGATCTGCGCCCAGGAGCTGGACATCGAGGGCGCCATGCCGCGCGTCGTACGCGTCCTCGCGCACATCGAGTCCGAGCGGCCCCGCGGCGACATCGCCCATGTCTACCTCGGCACCGCGGCCGCCCTGCGCAAGGACATCGCCCAGTGAGGACCGCGCTCGTCATCGGCACCGGGCTGATCGGTACGTCCGCCGCCATCGCCCTGTCCCAGCGGGGCGTCGTCGTCCACCTCGCCGACCACGACCCCGAGCAGGCCCGTACGGCCGCCGCGCTCGGCGCCGGCACCGACGAGGCCCCTGCCGGGCCGGTCGACCTCGCGATCATCGCCGCGCCTCCCGCCCATGTCCCCGGGGTGCTGGCGGACGCCATGCGCCGGGGCGCGGCCCGCGGCTACCTCGACGTGGCCAGCGTCAAGGGCGGCCCGCGCCGCGAGCTGGAGGCGCTGGGCCTGGACCCGTCCGTGATGTCGAAGTACATCGGCACGCACCCCATGTCGGGCCGCGAGAAGTCCGGTCCGCTGGCGGCGACCGGCGACCTCTTCGAGGGCCGCCCCTGGGTGCTGACACCGACGCGGGACACCGACACCGAGGTGCTGAACCTCGCTCTGGAGCTGGTCTCGCACTGCCGGGCCGTCCCGGTCGTCATGGACGCCGACGCCCACGACCGCGCCGTGGCGCTGGTCTCGCACATGCCGCACCTCGTCTCCAGCATGGTCGCCGCGCGCCTGGAGAACGCCGAGGAGGCGGCCGTACGACTGTGCGGTCAGGGCATCCGGGACGTGACCCGGATCGCCGCCTCCGACCCCCGGATGTGGATCGACATCCTGTCCGCGAACCCCGGACCGGTCGCCGACCTGCTCTCCGACGTCGCCGCCGACCTGGAGGAGACGGTGCAGGCGCTGCGCTCCCTGCAGTCCTCGGACGAGGCCAAGCGCGGTGCGGGGGCCCTGGGCATCGAGGACGTCCTGCGGCGCGGGAACGCCGGACAGGTCCGCGTCCCCGGCAAGCACGGGTCCGCTCCGCGGGCGTACGAGGTCGTCGCCGTCCTCATCGACGACCAGCCGGGCCAGCTGGCACGCATCTTCGCCGACGCGGGCCGGGCCGGGGTCAACGTCGAGGACGTACGCATCGAGCACGCGACCGGGCAGCAGGCGGGCCTGGTCCAGCTGATGGTGGAGCCGCAGGCGGCGCCGGTTCTCACGGCGGCGTTGCGGGAGCGAGGGTGGGCGATTCGGCAGTAGCGCCGGGCGCCCGCCCGGGGGCTGCCGCCCCCAGGCCCCCGCCATCGGCCTGAACGGCCTCGTCCTCAAACGCCGGACGGGCTGAGATTGCCGACCGGCGGCGGTGAGGCCGAGGCCCTGCGCGTCCGGACGAGTGACGCGCACCCAGTAACCTTGTGCAGGGCACGATCGCGGCCCCCTACACCCACCACACCGCATCAGGAAGGTGTCCCCCCGTGGAAAACGGCGTCGCCAAGCCCGTGATTGTCGCCATCGACGGTCCGGCCGGCACGGGCAAGTCGAGCACGTCGAAGGCCGTCGCCGCGCAGCTCGGTCTGAGCTACCTGGACACCGGCGCCCAGTACCGGGCGATCACCTGGTGGATGGTGAACAACGGGATCGACATCGACGACGCGTCCGCGATCGCCGCCGTGGCCGGCAAGGCCGAGATCGTCTCGGGCACGGACCCAGCCAATCCGACGATCACGGTCGACGGCACCGACGTGGCCGCCTTGATCCGCACCCAGGAGGTGTCCTCCAAGGTCAGCGCGGTCAGCGCGGTGCCCGAGGTGCGCGCCCGGATCACCGAGCTGCAGCGCTCGCTGGCCACCTCCGCCGAGTACGGCATCGTCGTCGAGGGCCGTGACATCGGTACGACCGTGCTGCCGGACGCCGATCTGAAGATCTTCCTCACCGCGTCGCCGGAGGCGCGTGCCGCCCGCCGCAGCGGTGAACTCAAGGGCGCCGACGTGCACGCCACCCGCGAGGCGCTGATCAAGCGCGACGCGGCCGACTCCTCCCGCAAGACCTCGCCGCTCGCCAAGGCGGACGACGCGGTCGAGGTGGACACCACCGATCTCACGCTCCAGCAGGTCATCGAGTGCGTCGTCACCCTCGTCGAGGAGAAGCGGGCCGGGAAGTGACTCAGCCTTCGGAGCGGGGCGCCGAGGTCGGGCGGCGGATCGGCGTCGGCCTGATGTACGGGCTGTGGAAGCCGCGCGTGCTGGGCTCCTGGAAGGTGCCCGCCACCGGCCCGGTGATCTTCGCCGTCAACCACTCCCACAACATCGACGGGCCGATGGTCATGGGCGTGGCGCCCCGGCCGACGCACTTCCTGATCAAGAAGGAAGCGTTCATCGGCCCGCTCGACCCGTTCCTGCTGGGCATCGGCCAGCTGAAGGTGGACCGCTCGGTCGCCGACCGCGGGGCGATCACGCAGGCCCTGGACGTGCTGTCGGCCGGGGGAGTCCTCGGTATCTTCCCGGAGGGCACCCGCGGCGAGGGCGACTTCGCCTCGCTGCGCGCCGGCCTCGCCTACTTCGCCGTACGCGGTGGAGCACCGGTCGTCCCGGTCGCCGTACTGGGAAGCACCGAGCGGCGGGGACGGTTGATAAAGGGGCTGCCTCCGCTGCGCAGCCGTATCGACGTCGTCTTCGGCGACCCCTTCGAGGCGGGCGACGGCAGCGGACGGCGGACGCGCAAGGCGCTCGACGAGGCGACCGAACGCATCCAGAAGCAGCTCACCGCGCACCTGGAAAACGCCAGGCGACTGACCGGTCGCTAGGCGACACTGAGTAGTGGATCAGCCGGAGAAACCGGATGTTCCACCGATCACCACGATGAACGACGAGGTACGGACTTCATGAACGACCACATCCACTCCGAAGGCTCGGGCGAGGAGCACGACCACGGAGCACTTGGCGACGCCGAGTACGCGGACTTCATGGAGCTCGCCGCGGAAGAGGGCTTCGACCTCGAGGACGTCGAGGGCGCCATCGAGGAGGCCGGTCACGGCCCTCTGCCCGTGCTCGCCGTCGTCGGCCGCCCGAATGTCGGCAAGTCGACTCTTGTGAACCGCATCATCGGCCGGCGCGAGGCCGTCGTGGAGGACAAGCCCGGCGTCACCCGCGACCGCGTCACCTACGAGGCCGAGTGGTCGGGCCGCCGTTTCAAGGTCGTCGACACCGGCGGCTGGGAGCAGGATGTCCTCGGTATCGACGCCTCTGTGGCCGCGCAGGCCGAGTACGCGATCGAGGCCGCCGACGCCGTCGTGTTCGTCGTGGACGCCAAGGTCGGCGCGACCGACACCGACGAGGCGGTCGTACGGCTGCTTCGCAAGGCCGGCAAGCCGGTGGTGCTGGCGGCCAACAAGGTCGACGGGCAGAGCGGTGAAGCGGACGCGGCCTACCTGTGGTCGCTGGGCCTGGGCGAGCCGCACCCGGTCTCCGCCCTGCACGGCCGCGGCACCGGCGACATGCTGGACGCCGTTCTGGAAGTCCTGCCGGAGGCCCCCGAGCAGACCTTCGGCACCGCGATCGGCGGCCCGCGCCGCATCGCCCTGATCGGCCGCCCGAACGTCGGCAAGTCCTCCCTCCTGAACAAGGTGGCGAACGAGGAGCGCGTCGTCGTCAACGAAGTCGCGGGCACCACCCGCGACCCCGTCGACGAGCTGATCGAACTCGGCGGTGTCGTCTGGAAGTTCGTCGACACGGCGGGCATTCGCAAGCGCGTCCACCTCCAGCAGGGCGCCGACTACTACGCCTCGCTGCGCACCGCGGCCGCGGTCGAGAAGGCCGAGGTGGCGGTCATCCTGATCGACGCCTCCGAGTCCATCTCGGTGCAGGACCAGCGGATCGTGACGATGGCCGTCGAGGCCGGGCGCGCGATGGTCATCGCGTACAACAAGTGGGACACCCTCGACGAGGAGCGCCGCTACTACCTGGAGCGGGAGATCGAGACCGAGTTCGGCCAGGTGGCCTGGGCGCCCCGGGTGAACGTCTCCGCGCGCACCGGCCGCCACATGGAGAAGCTGGTTCCGGCGATCGAGGCCGCGCTGGCCGGCTGGGAGACCCGCGTCCCGACGGGCCGTCTGAACGCCTTCCTCGGCGAGCTGGTCGCTGCCCACCCGCACCCGATCCGCGGTGGCAAGCAGCCCCGCATCCTCTTCGGCACCCAGGCCGGCACCAGGCCCCCGCGGTTCGTGCTGTTCGCCTCCGGGTTCATCGAGGCGGGTTACCGGCGCTTCATCGAGCGCCGCCTGCGCGAGGAGTTCGGCTTCGAGGGGACGCCGATCCATATCTCGGTGCGGGTGCGCGAGAAGCGCGGCAAGAAGAAGTAGGCCGGACATGGGGAAGGGCGGTCCCGATCGGGACCGCCCTTCCCCATGTCGTCAGCGCACACCGCGTGGGCCGGGTGGCAGTGCGGCGGGCAGGCGCTGCCACTGCGACTGCTGCCGGGCGCTGTAGGCCCCGGCGCTGTAGGCGCTGTACGAGCTGCTGAACGACCCCGGCCGGTGACCTCCGTGCTGCTCCGAACTGGTCGGAATGTTCCCGAAGGCGATGAACCCCAGGTTCTCCTCGCCGCTGCGGTCGCCCGGCAGCGTACGGAAGGACTTGACGTACTCGGACCAGAGCGCGTCGTAGATGGGCGTGGCCGAGTGACTGCCCGAAAAGTCCTGGGCCGAGCGGGCGGAGGGGATCGGGTGGAAGGACTGGCGGCGAGGAATGTCGTATGCGTGCACGTATGTCCAAACGACCCCGAACTTCAAGGGATGCGGTTCGGACCTGCCTCTTTGGGGGCGCTCACGTCCCCGCGAGAGGCATGGCGACCCCGACCAGCTTCCCGTTGGCCGCCGCCTTGTCCAGCGCGTCCCGCAACAGGTCCTCCCGGGGCTGACGCCCGATGGACCCCACCGGCGCGGCGAACATGAGCACCTGCTGATGCTTGTTGGCGGCGGTCCGCCAGCCGTCGGTCACCTGGAGTGGCTGATGCGCCTGCCACCACGCCACCGGCTGCCCGCCGTTCGTGCCGGGCTGCAGTACGGCGTGCAGCCGGCCCATGGCGAGCAGTACCGACCAGCCGTGCAGCACGGGCGGCACCTCGGTCAGCTCCATGAGCGGCATGAACCCCTGCTCGATCAGCAGTGGCAGGAAGTCGTCGCCGAGCCCGGTCGTGCCGGGCCGCACGATGGGTCCCGTCGGCTCGACGACCAGCGCCGGGTGCAACTCCCCGGCGAGCAGGACGAGTCCGCTGGTCACGCCGAGCACGGCCTGCTCGGGGACGACCTGCGCGGGGTCCAGGTCCACGGTGTCCCCGGAAATGGACCGCACGGCCCCCCGCAGCTGCTCCTCGGTGACCTGGACGACCTGTGAGGGCAGGCAGGTGGCGTGGGCGAAGGCGAGGACGGCGGTCTCCTCGCCGACGAACAGGACGGTGCTGGTGCGCTCCTGTTCGGAGTCGCCCGGGGTGCGGCAGGAGGTGCAGTCGTAACTGCCGGGGGCGTTCTCTCCGGCGAGCAGCCGGTCGGCTTCCTCGTCGCCGATCTCGGCACGTACCTCGTCGCTGACGTCGAGCATGCGTGGCACGGGTGGCTCCCCTCGGGAAGTGTGAACCGGGCGGGTCCCGGGCTCATGAAGGAGACAACGGGCGATCTGTGGCCGGAGTCACGCTCCAGGGCGAACGGAATCGAACCATCCACCGCACAGGGTCACCTCGGGTGCGGAATCGACCACTCAGAGTCAATCCCTTGGAAACTCAAGGAAGTTGGTTGCGTGAAGTGGGTCACAGGCCGCCGCGACTCATGGTCGATAAATCGGGAAATCAGCGAATTAAGTGGGTGGCCGGAAATTGCCGATACCTGCGGTAACGGCGAACTGGCCTGGAATGACAAGCAGTTGGTTGCTGACGCCGCGACAGGCTCCTTAGATTCCTCCGCCGTGTGCAACGAGCACCGCTCGGGACGTCCGCCGACCGCACCAGCCAGCAGTACCCAGCACCACGCGATCACCGGCGGACGGGGTGGAGCGCGGCGACCGGCCCATGTGCCGTGAGCGCGCCCCGCCTTGGGGGAGCCCGGGTGTTTCGAGAGGGAATTACATGTCCGAGTGTGCCGATACCACCCGTGACCACGTCCGCAAGACCCGTACGACGGCGCTCCTCGCCGGGGCGGCACTGCTCGCTCCGCTCGGGCTGCTGGCCGCGACCGGCAACGCCGCGGCGGCGGACGACGGGGTGTGGGACCGCATCGCCCAGTGCGAGAGCGGCGGCAACTGGCACATCAACACCGGCAACGGCTACTACGGCGGGCTCCAGTTCTCCGCCGGCACCTGGCGCGCGTACGGCGGGTCGGCCTATGCGCCGACGGCCGCCGGGGCCTCCAGGGACCAGCAGATCACGGTGGCGACCAAGGTCCAGCACGCCCAGGGCTGGGGTGCCTGGCCGGTCTGTTCGGGACGGGCCGGAGCGTCCGGCAGCGCACCCGCGGCCTCCGCCGGCTCCGGAACCACCACATCCTCATCGGTCGTCAAGGCGCGGCCTGCGAAGCCGTCGAAGGCGCCGGCACGTTCGACGGGCCACCCGGCGCGCGGTGCCTCGCGTGGCGACTACACCGTCCGCGAGGGCGACACCCTGAGCGGGATCGCCGCCCGGCACGGGACCACCTGGCAGCGGCTGTACGCCGTGAACAAGGCCGTCATCGGCGGTGATCCCGACCAGATCGTGCCCGGGCAGCAGCTCAACCTCTGAGCGGCTCCCCCTCACCGAGTGGGCCCCGTCCGGTCGTCCGACCGGGTGGGGCCCTTCGGCGCACCGGACGCGCCGGAGCGTTCGCGGGCCGCCCACTGCTTACCGTGGCCCGATGCTCCGCACGCACCGCACGCACCGCACGCACCTCGCACTCGCGCTGGCCGCCGCCCTGTTCAGCGCTCTCGTCCCCGTCACCGCGCAGGCGGCACCGCCGCCGCCGCTGCCGGGAGAGCTTCCGGTGCGCCTGTCCTACGCCTGCGCCAAGGACCACTGGCCCTGGGGCTGCATCGCGGACTGTGAGAGCAGCGGGCGCTGGGACATCAACACCGGGAACGGCTTCTACGGCGGGCTGCAGTTCCGGCAGTCCACCTGGAAGTACTTCGGCGGGCTGAAGTTCGCGCCGCGTGCGGATCTCGCCACCCGCGAGGAGCAGATCTCCGTCGCCGAGAAGGTGCTGGCCTCCCAGGGGTGGGAGACCTGGCCGGCCTGCTCCCAGCGCTACCGGCTCCAGGGGCGTGTGCACGCCGTACACGCCGGCGAGACGCTGGTGTCGATCGCGGACCGCTACGGCATCGACGGCGGCTGGCTGGCGCTGTACCGGGCCAACAGGGACATGGTCGGCGAACGCCCGAAGCGGCTGAACGTCGGCACGCAGCTGCTCATCCCGGGGGGCTCGGCCCGCGCCCAGGAGCCCTACCAGGACGTCGAGACGGCCGGCCCGCCGCTGTCCGACGCTCCCGTTCGCCCGCCTCTCCGCTGAACACGACGGTGCCGCGGCGCAGTTCGTACACGAGGACCCCCGTCCGCTCCCGCAGCCCGGGTGGCAGCCGCTGCTCAGCGATGAGGACGCAGGCGTCGAGGGCGCCCAGCAGGTCGTAGGTGCGGGCCGCGACCGCGGGCGACATGCCCTGCGCGGGCTCGTCGACGAGCACCACGCGCGCGCGTGCCAGCAGAGCGCGGGACAGGGCGAGCATCCGCTGCTCGCCGCCGGAAAGGGTGTTGGCCCGGCGCGCCAGCAGGGGCTCCAGCTGTGGGTAGGCATCGAGGGCGAAGCCGTAGTCCCCGGCCGTCAGTTCGAGGTTCTCGTGCACGGTGAGGGACCCGAACACGGCCTGCCGCTCGGGCACCAGGCACAGCCCCCGCCGGGCCCGCTCGTGGGCCGGGGTCCGGCTCACGTCGACGCCGTCCCACACCACCGCGCCGCCGGACAGCGGTACGAGGCCGGCCAGCGCGCGCAGGGCGGTCGTACGGCCGGATCCGTTGCGCCCGAGCAGGACGGTGAGGCCCGGGCCGGGGGCGGCGAGGGTGATGCCGTGCAGGGTCTCCAGGGGGCCGTAACGCACGCGCGCGTGGCGCAGGGAGATGGTCATGTGCCCGCCTCTGTGGTGCCGAGGGCGTCGAGTACGTGCCCTGGTGGGCCGGAGGCGACGATGCGGCCCGCCGTCATGACGTGCACGACGTCCGCGAGGTCGGCGACCAGGTCGAGGTCGTGCTCCACCACCAGGAGGGCGGTGCCGTCGGCCGCCAGGGCCTTCAGCACCCGTGCCAGAGCGGCGACCTCGGTGTTGTCGAGGCCGGCTGCGGGCTCGTCGAGCAGCAGCACGCGGGGGCTGCCCGCGAGGGCCCTGGCCAGTTCCACGCGCCGCAGCGTGCCGGTGGGGAGGTCTGCGGCGGGCAGGGCCCGTACGGGGCCGTCGAGGGCGAGCAGGCGCAACGCCCGTTCCAAGGCGCCGGGATCGTTGAGGCGGCCCTGCTCGGCACCTACCAGGACGTTTTCGGCCACGGTCAACGACGGGAAGACGGCGAGCTGTTGGAAGGTGCGGGCGATTCCCAGGCGGGTGCGGGTGTGGGCGGCGAGCCGTGTGATGTCCCGTGTGCCCAGGCGCACTTGCCCGTGGGTGGGGTGCAGGGTGCCTGCCAGGCAGTGGAACAGGGTGCTCTTGCCCGCCCCGTTGGGGCCGACGATCGCGGTGATCCGGCCCGGGGGGACGGTGAGGTCGACTCCGTCGAGGGCTTTGTAGCCGCCGTAGCGGGCGTGGAGGGTGTGGACTGTGAGGACCGGTGCGGGTGCGGGTGCGGGTGTTCGGGGGTGCATCCGGCCTCCGGCCGGGTTCGGGTTCCCACCCGCACCGCCCGTGCGGCTTCCGTGGTCGGGTGCGGGTGGCCCCTGTGGGGGCTGAGCGCCGTCGGCTGCCGCGGGTTGTGCTCGTGGGGGGCCGGGCCGTGGCTCCGCGCGGCGCAGTCTCGCCCGTACCCGCGCCCCTGTCGGCGTCAGACTCGCCCTCCGCCCGAGCCGCAGTCGACCCGTCGCCCTCCGCAGGGCCTCGTACGGGCCGCCGGGGAAGCGGCCGACGAGTACCGCCAGTACGCCGATCAGTGCCGCTGCCACGCCGCCCCGGGCGCCCGCGTCGAGGCCTACCAGGAGGGCGGCCGCGGCCAGGGCGCCCAGGGTGCTGTCGGCTCCCATCACCACGACGGCGGCGAACCAGAGCAGGCCGCGGACGGGGTCGTAGGCGCCCGGGTCGAAGGCCCGCAGGCCCATGCCGAGCATGCCGCCGCCGAGCGCGGCCAGGGCGGCGCCCGAGACGAAGGCCAGCAGCTTGAGCGAGGGGACCCGGACGCCGGCTGCGGAGGCGCCCGACTCGTGGTCCCGCATGGCGGCCAGGGCCCGGCCCGTGCGGCCTCGGCGCAGCGCCCGGGTGGCCAGCAACGCGGCTGCCAGCAGGGCCAGTTCGAGGACGTAGTAGGCGCGGTCGCCGTCGAAGCCCGCCGGGCGGTCCAGGGAGAGGCCGGACGTGGCGTACGGCTGCGCGAAGACGAACCGGCTCACGCCGACACCCACCGCGAACGTCGCCAGCGCGAGGGCGAGGCCCCGGCGGCCGATCGCCGGCCAGCCGGTCAGGAGGCCCAGAGGAGCGACCAGGACGACCGCCACGGCCAGCGCGGCCAGTTCGGGCAGGCGCGGCAGACCCGGGAAACGGCCTGCCGCCAGGAGGGCGGTGAACAGGGCGCCCAGCCCCGCGTACGCCGCCTGGCCGAGGGAGATCTGGCCGCCCCGTCCGGTGACCACCACCAGGGACAGCAGGACCACGCCCAGCGCCGGCACCTGGACCGAGGTGTGCAGGTCCGAGCCCGCGAAGCCCAGCGGCAGCAGGAACAGCACCACCGCCACGATCCACGCGCCCGGCGGTGTCGGCACGCGCGCGGTGGCCGTGCGCGGGAGGGCGTCACGGGCGCCGATCCGCGGGAGCGCCAGGGCCGCGACCAGCAGGGCCACCACGAACAGGTTCGCGCCCACCGCCTGCAGCAACGACTCGCCCCAGCCGGAGGGATGCAGCCGCGTCAGCTGGCTCTGTGCGATCCCGATGCCCAGCGCCACGACGACGGCCACCGGCAGGCTCCGCATCCGCGCCGCCACCGCGACCGCCACCACCTCCATGACGAGCAGCGGCAGGCCGTACGGGTCCAGGCGCACGTACGGCGCCAGCAGTACGCCCGTCAGGCCCGCCGTGAACGCGCCGAACGCCCAGCCCGCCGCCGCCACCCGGTCCGCGTCGATCCCGCCGAGCACCGCGAGCTGCCGGTCGTCGACCACGGCCCGCAGCTCCCGCCCGAACCGCGTCCAGCGGATCACGGCCCCGACGCCCACGGCCAGCACGAGCACCACGGCCAGTTGGCCCCAGGGGTCCTGCGAGACCAGTTCCGGGGCATCGTCCCTGGCCCCCTGCCCCCACACCAGCGCCGCCCCGCCGACCAGCAGCACAAAGACCCCGATGGACGCGACGAGCGTCTGTGCCGGGTCGCTGCCCAGGACGGCGAGCGGCCGGAAGACGAACCGTTCCAGGGCCACACCGATCGCCGGGGCCAGCACCACGAGCGTCACCGTCGCCCCCAGCCACAGCGGCCAGCCCCACTCGGCCACGCACTGCCGCAGCAGATACGCGCACACCATCGCGATCGCACCGTGCGCGAAGTTGAGCACGCCGGTCGCGCGGTACGTCACGATCAGGCCGATTCCGGTGAGCGCGGCCGCGCTGCCGACGGAGAGGCCGGCGAGGGTGAGGTCGTACGTCAGGGAGGACATCGGAGAGGACTTCAGTCGGTCTCGTCGGCGGGTTCGCAGATCGGGCACGGGCCCAGCTCGCCGCTCGTCAGCAGCTTCGCGTCGACCGGTACGGCCTCCGCCTTCCCCGAGACCAGCGGGCAGTCCGCGCGATGCCACAGCGTGCCGCCGGGCACCATCAGCAGGTCACCGCTGACCGCGAGGGGCAGGGCGGCGGCCTGCCGGGACTCGTCGGCGTCGGCGGACTCGGCGGCGACCAGGAGGCCGTACAGCTCCTCCACGCGCGCGGCGGCGAGGGCGCCCCGCCCATGGGTGAGCAGCACCGACCCGGCGATGATCAGCGCGGCGCCGGGGACCGTGCAGGAGGCGAGATAGGGCAGCTGACGCTCGGCGTAACGCTCACCGGAGATGCCGTACCAGCCGACGACGCACAGCACCGCACCGGCGGCGAGCGCGGCCCAGCCGGCCCACAGGACGGGGTGCACGGTCCGCAGTCGGCCTGTCCGCATTTCTGGCTCCCACACGTCGCGTGTTGGTGCATGTGCCTGTCCATGTCAGCCAATGGCTTGCACTATGCCCTTTGGAAGCTGACCCTGAAAGCACCGGGCGCACCTTGCCCGGACCGACACCCGGTGGTGAGCCAGATGGTTCTCGGGAGCGACCTCAGGCGGGGGAAGGCAACAAGGGGGCGCGGCCCAGGGGCGGCGGGACGGGGCACGGCGTTCGCGGCCGCCCTTGTTCTCATCTTCGCCCCGGTCCTCGCGGCGTGCAGTGACGGCAACGGCGGCGGCAGCGCGAGCGCACCCCCGACTCCCTCCGTGGAGAAGACGACGAGCGCGCCCGCCACCGCGCCCGCCGACCCCGCGGCGGCCAAGCAGGAGATCAGCAGGAACTGGCAGACGTTCTTCGACCCCAAGACGTCCCTTAGCCAGAAGCAGAAGGTCCTGGAGAACGGGGAGCGGATGGCTCCGGTCCTGAAGGCCTTCAGCGGGGACAAGCGCGGCGGGCAGGTGCAGGCGAAGGTCCAGAAGATCGAGTTCACCTCGCCGGCCGGGGCGACCGTGACGTACACGCTGACCCTGAACGGTGCCACCGCCCTGCCGAACGCGTCCGGGACCTCGGTCGAGCAGAACGGCACCTGGAAGGTGTCCGTCAACACGCTGTGCGCCCTGGTCCAGCTGAGCGGCGATGCGTCGCACTCGCCCGCACCGGGCTGCTGAGGGCGCGGCCGCCGCGGCGCTGCTGCTCCTGCTGGGCACGGCCTGCGGCAGCCGCCTGCCGGAGAGCGACTTCGAGCACGGCGGCCGGTCGAACGCGCCCGCGCCCAGCAGCAACGCACCCGTCCGTGTCGGCATCATCACCAGCGCCACCAGTCCGGTCGGCGGCAACGCCTTCACCGGCCCGCGCGACGGCGCCAAGGCGTACTTCGACCTGCTCAACGCGCGCGGGGGCATCGACGGGCATCCCGTCGAGGTGCGGGAGTGCGACGACGGCGGCAGCGGCGTCGGCAACAACACCTGCGTGCACCGGCTGATCGACGAGGACCAGGTGGTCGCCCTGGTCGCCACCACCGCCCTCGACTACGCGGGCGCCTCCCGCGTCTCCCACGCGCGCGTGCCCGACATCGGCGGCCAGCCCATCGGCGCCGCCTACGACACCTGGCCGCACCTCTACGGCATCTACGGCAGCCTCGCCCCGAGGAACGGCACCCCCGGCTGGGACGGGAAGCTCTACGGCGGCACGGAGGTCTACCGCTACTTCAAGCGCGAGAAGGGCGCCCGCACGGCCGCGGTCGTCTCCTACAACCAGGCCGCGTCCGCCGCCTACGCACGCCTCGTCGAGCAGGGCCTGAAGGCCGAGGGCTACAAGGTGGTCACCGAGCAGGTCGACTTCGCGCTGCCCAACTTCCGCGCTGCCGCGGCCGACCTGAAGGAACAGGGTGCCGACCTGGTCTTCGACGCCATCGACACCCACGGCAACGCCCAGCTGTGCAAGGCGATGGACGAGGTCGGCGCCAAGGTCATCGCCAAGGTCACCAACGTACAGAACTGGACGTCCACCGTCCCCGACGACTACAAGGACTCCCCGCGCTGCCGCAACGCCCTCTGGGCGACCGGCTCCAGCCGCAACTACGAGGACACGGGCAACGCGGCCGTACGGCGGTTCCGGGACGCCACGCGGGGCCTGAAGACGCACTCCCAGTGGCAGGTGGAGGGCTGGGCGGCCGCCCTGTGGTTCACGGACGCGGCGAAGTCCTGTGCACGGACGGGCATCACGCGCGCGTGCGTCGACGCCTTCATGAACCGCAGCGAGGACTACACCGCCGGCGGCCTGCTGCTTCCCGTCGCGTTCGAGCGGCTGGCCGAGCCGCCGAAGGACCGAAGGACCTGCTTGTCGGTGGCCCGCTGGCAGGACGGCAGGGGCTGGGTGTCCCAGGGAGACATGAACAGCAACTGCTTCGACGTGCCGCAGCTCTCCTACCAGCCGTAGTCCGGTACCGGCGTGGTGCGCCATCAGCTTGGTCCGGGTAAAGGGCAACCAAAGCGCCTGTCCGAGGGTCTAACCGAGAAGCACAGGCCGAGAAGGGATCCGTACCGCATGACGACGGTGGCTCCGCAGTCCACGCCGCTGCGCGCCGACTGCATCGCCGACTCCGCGGGCGGGCTGACCTTCGACGTCCGCGCGGTGGGGGAGATGGCCGCGGCCCTGCTCGTGCTGCGCCGCCGCGACAGCCACGACGAGGTGTACCTGCCGCTGACCCCCGCCGCGGACGGCCGGCTGCGCGCCGCGCTGCCCAGCATCGTCGCCCTCCCCGAGGGCCGCTGGGACGCCTACGCGCGCGTGGACGCCGGTGAGCCGCGCCGCCTGGCGCCCGAGGTCACCGATCTGCGCTCCCTCGCCGCCCGGACGCCCAGCGGCTCCGGCGGCCACGTCGCCGTCCGCATCCCGTACGCGACCCGGCAGGGCAACCTCACCGTCCGCAGCTGGCTGCGCGCCCCGCACGCTGAGGCGGGCGAACTGCGCATCAGACAGGGCGTGTTGACGGTGCCGGGGCGGGTGTACGGCATCGGGCTCGGCCCCGACGCCCATGCCGAGCTCCGCGGCCGGCACGCGCCCGTCCCGGTGCGCCGGACCGAAGTCCTCGCCGACCGCACCGAGTTCCGCTTCAAGGTGGTGTACGGCGCCCTGGAGCCGGGCCTGTGGGATCTCTGGCTGCGGCCCGCGGGGGAGGCGGGACCGGCGGTGCGGATCGCGCGGCTGCTCGACGACGTGGCCGACAAGAAGCCCGTGTTCACCTATCCACGCGTGCGCGTGGACGCGCCGTACGGCCCGGTGGAGGCCGGGCCCCACTACACGCGGGACAACGACCTGTCGGTGTCCGTCACCGCGGTGAGCCCACCTCTTTAGGACAGCGGCTCTTCAGGACAGCAGCGGTCCGCAACGGCTGGCAGACTCGGACCCATGTTGGAGACCTCGGCACGACTGCTGCGCCTGCTCTCGCTCCTCCAGGCCCACCGCGAATGGTCCGGCGCCGACCTTGCCGACCGTCTGGGTGTCACCCCGCGCACCGTCCGCCGGGACGTCGACCGGCTGCGCGAGCTGGGCTATCCCGTCAACGCCAGCCCCGGCACCGGCGGCGGCTACCAGCTGGGCGCGGGCGCCGAACTGCCGCCGCTGCTGCTCGACGACGACGAGGCGGTCGCGGTCGCCGTCGGACTGCGCACGGCCGCCGGGCAGGGCATCGAGGGCATCGGCGAGACCTCCGTACGGGCCCTCGCCAAGCTGGAGCAGGTGCTGCCCAGCCGGCTGCGCCGCCGCGTGGGCGCCCTGAACGCCTTCACCGTGCCGATGCTGCGCGGCCCGCAGTCCTCCGCCGTCGACCCGGCCGTCCTCACCGAACTGGCCAACCTGTGCCGGGACTCCGAACGCCTGCGTTTCGAGTACCGCGACCACGAGGGCGCCCCCACCCGCCGTACCGTCGAACCCCACCGCCTGGTGTGCTCCGAGCGCCGCTGGTACCTGGTCGCCTGGGACCTCGACCGAGAGGACTGGCGTACGTTCCGAGTCGACCGCGTCACGCCGAAGCCACCGCACGGCCCGCGCTTCGCGCCGCGCACCCCGCCCGCCGAGGACCTCGCCGCGTACGTCTCGAAGGGCGTCTCCACACGCGCGTACGCCTCACATGCGGTCGTCCGGCTGCTGGTACCCCTGGAGGAGGCCACGGAGCGCATCTCGCCCTCGGCGGGGCAGCTGGAGGCGGACGGCCCCGGTGCCTGCGTGCTGCGCACCGGGGCCGCGAGCCTGGACGTCATGGTGATCCACGTGATGATGACGGGCTTCGACTTCGAGGTCCTGGAGCCCGCCGAGCTCACCGAGGCGATCAGGACGGCCCGGGACCGGCTGTCCCGCGCTCTTCTCCGAGAGGCTCCTCGGGCGTCGCCGCGAACTCGGGATGGTGCAGGTCGAACGCCGGGGACTCGGAGCGGATCTTCGGCAGGACCGTGAAGTTGTGCCGCGGCGGCGGACACGAGGTCGCCCACTCCAGGGAGCGGCCGTAGCCCCAGGGATCGTCGGTCTCGACCTTCTCGCCGTACTTGGCCGTCTTCCAGACGTTGTAGAGGAACGGCAGCGTCGACATGCCGAGCAGGAACGCGCCGATCGTCGAGACGGTGTTGAGGGCCGTGAAGCCGTCGGCCGCCAGATAGTCGGCGTACCGCCGGGGCATGCCCTCCGCGCCCAGCCAGTGCTGCACCAGGAACGTGGTGTGGAAGCCGACGAAGAGCGTCCAGAAATGGATCTTGCCCAGCCGCTCGTCGAGCATCCTGCCGGTGAACTTGGGCCACCAGAAGTAGAAGCCGCCGAAGATCGCGAAGACGACCGTGCCGAACACGACGTAGTGGAAGTGCGCCACGACGAAGTAGGTGTCCGAGACATGGAAGTCCAGCGGCGGCGAGGCCAGGATCACCCCGGTCAGACCGCCGAACAGGAACGTCACCAGGAAGCCGCACGCCCACAGCATCGGCGTCTCGAAGGACAGTGAGCCCTTGATCATCGTGCCGATCCAGTTGAAGAACTTCACGCCGGTCGGCACGGCGATGAGGAACGTCATGAAGGAGAAGAACGGCAGCAGCACCGCACCGGTGACGAACATGTGGTGCGCCCACACCACCACCGACAGCCCGGTGATCGACATCGTCGCGGCGACCAGCGTGAGATAGCCGAAGATCGGCTTGCGGCTGAAGACCGGGATGATCTCCGTGATGATGCCGAAGAACGGCAGGGCGATGATGTACACCTCGGGATGGCCGAAGAACCAGAACAGGTGCTGCCACAGCAGCGCCCCGCCGTTGGCCGAGTCGAAGACCTGCGCGCCGAACCGCCGGTCCGCCTCCAGACACAGCAGGGCGGCCGCGAGTACCGGGAACGCCATCAGGATCAGGATCGACGTGAAGAGCGTGTTCCAGGTGAAGACCGGCATCCGGAACATCGTCATGCCGGGGCAGCGCATCCCGATGATGGTGGTGATGAAGTTGACCGCGCCGAGGATCGTGCCGAAGCCGGCCAGCGCCAGCCCCATGATCCACAGGTCGGGTCCGACACCGGGTGAGCGCACCGCGCTGTTGAGCGGCGCATAGGCGAACCAGCCGAAGGCGGCTGGACCGCCGGGCACGAACAACGAGCTGAGCACGATCAGGCCGCCGAACAGGAAGAACCAGTACGACAGCATGTTCAGCCGCGGGAAGGCGACGTCGGGGGAGCCGATCTGCAGGGGCATCAGCTCGTTGGCGAAGCCCGCGAACATGGGGGTCGCGAAGAGCAGCAGCATGATCGTGCCGTGCATGGTGAACAGCTGGTTGAACTGGTTGTTGTCCATGATCTGCAGCCCCGGCCGGGCGAGTTCGGCGCGCATCAGCAGCGCCATCACCCCGCCGGTCAGGAAGAACAGGAACGAGGTGATCAGGTAGAGGTGCCCGATCTTCTTGTGGTCGGTGGTCGTCAGCCAGTCGACGATCACCCGGCCCTGACTGGTCGGCACGGGTCGCGCCGCCGACTGCACGGTCTGGGTCCCCATCGCTCGCTCGCCCCTTCGCTCGTCGCGCCCCGGGCCCTCTGAAGCCCGCGCCACGCACGCCCGCGAGCTCACGTCATGATGCGCGCGCCGTCGCGCGCTCCGACAGGGGCGTGCGGGGGTCCTGTGCTGAAACCGAGCATTTCCTACGCGGTGTCAGCTCTCACGAACCCACTCGGATTCGGACCGGAAAGAAGTCCGGGGTCAGTTCTCACGGCACTTTCCGACGGGCTATTCGGAGAGCGGTCACGACACGCGGGAATTACGTTCGAATGACTGCGGAAGGCCTACGGAACAGGCACGGAACCGCTCGTACGTGTGACACTCGTTACGCAGCAGTTGATGTCGCGCGGACCGAAACACCTGTCGTGATCCTGTGACAGAAGTGTGACCGGAGGGGGATACGGGCCGGGTGGGACCGCCCCGCCTTCCCTGGCCGCCGGACAGGGCCTAGCGTGGCGGCATGGCACCGATTCCCACTCCGCAGGCGGAGCCCCAGGACAGTCCGGACGCGTATGTCGGCCTCGATGCGACCGGCGCCGAGCGGCGCGCGCGGGAGCGCGGATGGTCCACGGTGCGCTCGCTGCCGCCGGGGGCGATCATCACGATGGAGTACCGCACGGGCCGGCTGAACTTCGAGGTGGAGGACGGCCGCGTGATGCGGGCCTGGAAGGGCTGAGATGTGACGAAGGCCCCGGTTCCCGAACGGGAACCGGGGCCTTCGCTGTGCGCGGGGTGGCTGTGCGTACCGGCCCCGCTGCCCTGTGGCCTCAGCCGCCCGTCAGGGGGCGGGCCGGCGTGGTCGTCGCGCCGCGCGGGACGCGGTCCGAGTGCGGCGGGCGGCGGCTGCCGGCCGGAGTGACCGGCGTGCGCTCCGAGCGGGCCGAGTGCGGGCCCGGGGCCAGGTGGACGGGCGCCCGGGCCGAGCGGGCCCCGGAGGTGACCGTCTCGCGTGCGGCGACCTCGTCCTGCGGGGCCGTACGCGGCTTGAGCAGCACCGGAGCGCCGACGGGGGCGGCCGGCACCGTGGCCCCCTTGCGGGCGCGCCAGCGGTCGCGCAGGTCGAACAGCGCGACCTCGGCCCTGGCGATCGTCGGCTCGCACCAGGGGAGGGCCAGCAGGATCAGCAGGCCGGCGGCCCAGCCGAGGAGCACGTCGCTCAGCCAGTGCGTACCGAGGTAGACCGTGGCCATCCCGACGCCCAGCGAGGTCACCGCGGAGATGGCGGACAGCCAGCGGCGGGCTCGCGGGGTGGAGGCCAGGTAGGCCAGGATTCCCCAGGTCACGACGGCGTTGGCGGTGTGGCCGCTGGGGAATATATCGCCGCCCGCGCCCATCTCGTTCGAGCCGATCACGGTCGCGTAGTGGGGGCCCAGGCGGCCCATGCCGTACTTGGCCGCGCCGACCGTGATGTTCAGCAGCAGCAGGGAGGCGCCCAGCGTCAGCAGCGGCCGCAGAGTGTGCTGCCGCCAGGAACGCCAGCCCAGCCAGGCCGCGACCATCACCGCGGTCGGGCCGCGCTGGCCGAGCACGACGTAGTAGTCCACGAACCAGTGGATGCCCTGCCACTGCTGGTAGGGCCGGAAGAACATGACCTGCCAGTCGAAGCGGACCAGCCACGACGTGGTCACGACGAGCCACACGATGGCCAGATAGAAGGCCAGGGTCCCGGTCAGCAACGCGACCCGGTGCCGGCTCATCTTCGGCACATCGATGTTGGCCGGTCGTTCCGGCTCCCGGTCCAGCCTCGCGAACACCCGGTCCAGACGGGTGAGGTTTCGTTCGGTACGCACCCAATCGACGTTACAGCGAGTGAGGTAAGTTCTCCGTCTCTTCAGCTGCTTTGTGATGACGATGTGATGTGGGATTCCTCTCAGGGTCCGGTTTACATCCGGGGAATCCGCAATGTCCGGCGACTGCTCCCGTCAATTCCTTTGATCATTTCGGGAATCAGTTTTATGGGACTTATGAATTCGTTCACCGAATGCTGGGGTGGATTTCTCCGTACGCTCACCGCACGCTCACCGCGCCCAGACGAGTCGATCATGGGGGACCGGAGCCGTTCAGCCAGAACGCTCCGTACACGGCCGACGCCACCGCGACACCGCCCACCACCAGTGCAGACCGGGACGTGCGCAGCCGGGACAGGGCCAGGGCCAGGGGCAGCAGCAGCGGGAACGCCGGCAGCAGCAGACGCGGTTTCGAGCCGAAGTAGCTCGACGCGCACAGCGCGAGCGCGGTGACCACACCCGCGTAGACCAGCAGCGGGAGCGGCTGGCGCTGCCGTACGCAGACGACGTACAGCCGGACCACCAGCCCGACCCCGACGAGGATCCCGGCGCCCGCGAGGGCCGACGGGAACGACGTGAACTTGTCGGCGACGAAGCGGGCGAAGGCCAGGCCGCCGTCGAAACCGTTGCGCCAGCCCGCCTGGACGTCGAGGTAGCCCACCGGGCCCCTGCCGGTGCGGTGGCCCACCCACAGGACGTAGCCGGCGGCACCCAGCGGGGCCAGGAGCATGGCCAGGGCGCGTCGTACGACCGCGGGGGCGCGCGGTGCGTCCGGCGCTCCGCCGGATGATCCGACACGCTGCGTGGAGCCGTCTCCGGGCGGCGTGGGAGCGCGTTCGCCCGCGCGCGCGTCCGCCGTGCTCCTCTCTCGCACGAACGAGGTGACCCCGGCCGCCCAGACGGCCGCGACGACGGCGAGCCCGACCGGCCGGGTCAGCCCCGCCAGCGCGGCCAGCGTCCCCGCCGTCAGCCAGCGGCCGGTCAGGACCGCGTACAGCGACCAGGCGGCGAGCGCCGTGAACAGCGACTCGCTGTACGCCATCGACTGCACGATCGCGACGGGCAGGACGGCCCACAGCAGCACCGCGCACACCCCTGCCCGGCGGCCGTGCACATGCTCCGCGACCGCGAAGATCCCCCAGGCCGCCGCGAGCGAGGCGAGCAGGCTGACGACGAAACCGGCGTCGGCGCAAGAGAGGGGGCTCACCGCCGCGAGGACCCGCTCCAGCCAGGGCAGCAGCGGGAAGAAGGCCAGATTCGAGTGCACGTCGCCGTTCGGCAGCCGCACCTCGTAGCCGTAACCGAGCTCGGCGACCCTCGTGTACCAGAGCGCGTCCCAGCGGGCCGTCAGCAGCGTGTACGCGCTCTTGCCGCGCGCGGCGCTCCACAGGGCCAGCACGAGCAGGCCCAGAGCGCGCACGGCCACGTACCCGAGGAGGGCAGGGGCGGCACGCCGCGGGGCCGTCCCGCGAGGCGGCGCGACGCGTGTCAGAAGGTCGGTCACGGGCTCGATTATCGACGGCCGACTGAACCGGAGGGCCCGGCGGGGCATGGCCAGGGAGGAGGGGGAGTGGCGTACGCCACACCGGTCTGTGCGAAGTCTGAGAGGTCCGCCACGTGACCTTTACACGAACTCGCGTACGCTGACCAGTCACTCGCCTTCGTTGCGCGGGCCGGAGACCACCGCTCCTCTCCGGCCGAGATCACGGGGAGTCCCCACCCCGTGTGCCCGCCGACCGCGAGGGAACATCTGGGAGGTACGTACATGTCCGGGACGACCACGGCCGCCGCTGCGCTGCGCCGTCGGGCGGCCGGGGCCGGCGCCAACCGCTGGGTCGTCCTCTTCGTCCTCTGCACGAGCCTGCTGCTGGTCGCGGTCGACGCGACCGTGCTGCACGTGGCGGTCCCCGCCGTCACCGAGGACCTCAAGCCCGGCGCGATAGAGCTGCTCTGGATCGTCGACGTCTACCCCCTCGTCTGCGCCTCGATGCTGATCCTCTTCGGCACGCTCGGCGACCGGGTCGGCCGCAGAAGGATCCTGCTGCTCGGCTACGGCCTCTTCGGCGTCGCCTCCGGCCTCGCGGCCCTCGCCCACGACCCGCAGGTACTGATCCTGGCCCGGGCGCTGCTCGGCGTCGGCGGCGCGATGATCATGCCCGCGACGCTCTCGATCCTCCGCCAGGTCTTCCCCGACCGGCGTGAACGGGCCCTCGCGATCGGCGTCTGGAGCGCGGTCGCCGCGGTCGGCGCGGCGGTCGGCCCGCTGCTCGGCGGCTTCCTGCTGGAGCACTTCTGGTGGGGTTCGGTCTTCCTCGTCAACATCCCGCTGATGCTGGTCAGCCTGCCGGTGGGCCGGCTGCTGCTGCCCGAGTCGCGGGGCGCCGGCGACGGCCCCTGGGACGTGGTCGGCGCACTGATGGCCGCGGCCGGCCTGTTCGGCGTGGTGCTCGGCGTGAAGCGCCTGGGCGGGGGCGAGCCGGGCGGATTCACCGTGGTGCCGCTGATCGTGGGCGCGCTGCTGCTGGTCCTCTTCGTACGACGACAGCGGCGCCGTGCGCATCCGCTGGTGGACCTCGGGATGTTCGCCCGTCCCGCGTTCAGTACGGCTGTCGGCTGCATCGTGCTGGCGATGCTCGCGCTGGTCGGCCTGGAGCTGATCGCCGCGCAGTATCTGCAGCTGGTGCTGGGGCTGTCGCCGCTGGAGACGGGGCTGCGACTGCTGCCGCTGACGTTCGCGGCGATGGCGGCGGGGCTGGCGGGCGCGCGGATGCTGCGCCGCTTCGGCCCGCGCCGGATGGTGTGCTTCGGGTTCTGCCTGACCGCCGGGGCCGTGGTGCTGCTGACCGCGATGGGCGGGACGGACAACGCCGGGCTGATGGTGTCCGTGTTCCTGCTGCTGGGCTTCGGCCTGGAGACCACGCTCTTCGGGGCGTACGAGTCGATGCTGAGCGAGGCTCCGCCGGCGCAGGCGGGTGGGGCGGCCGCGATCGGCGAGACCTCGTACCAGCTCGGGGCGGGGATCGGTATCGCGCTGCTCGGGAGCGTGATGAACGCGGCGTATGCGCCCGGACTGGCGTCCGTTCCGGGGGTTCCTTCGGCGGCCTCGGCCTCGGCGGCGCAGTCGCTGGGGGAGGCGTACCAGGTTGCCGCGCAGCTGGGTGGGGGTCTCGGGGCTGCCCTGCGGCGGGCCGCGCAGGACTCGTTCGTGCACGGGCTGCATGTGACCTTGCTGGTCAGCGCAGTGCTGTTGCTGCTGGGGGCGGTGATGGCGCTGCGGTTGCCGCGGGTCATGCAGTGCGGGTCGCCTGCGGCGCCTGTGGAGGTGCCGGCGCCACGGGAAGTTGCTGACTCCCGGGTATCGGCCTGACCCTGCCGTAACCGGTCGTCGGTTTGCTGCGGCGCCCCTGTGGCTGGTCGCGCGGTTCCCCTCGCCTCGTCAGGGCGCGTGTACTGGACGTGGAGGAGACTGCACCGTAACGTCGGCCTCAAAGTCGTAACTAGCGGTGCTAGTTTTTCGTGCGTGCCGGAGGGTCCTATGTCTGCGTCCTCGAAACTGCCCCCCTTTGACCCGGCCGATCCCCTCGGCATCGACGACCTGCTGGAACCCGAGGACCTCGCCGTCCGGGACACCGTGCGCGCCTGGGCCGCCGACCGGGTTCTGCCGCACGTCGCCGACTGGTACGAGCAGGGGGAGCTGCCTCAGATCCGGGAGCTTGCCCGCGAACTCGGCGGCATCGGGGCCCTCGGGATGTCGCTCAGCGGGTACGGGTGTGCGGGGGCCAGTGCCGTGCAGTACGGGCTTGCCTGTCTGGAGCTGGAGGCCGCCGACTCCGGGATCCGGTCCCTCGTCTCCGTGCAGGGGTCCCTCGCGATGTACGCCATCCACCGGTTCGGCAGCGAGGAGCAGAAGCAGCAGTGGCTGCCGCGGATGGCCGCCGGTGAGGCCATCGGGTGCTTCGGGCTGACCGAGCCCGATCACGGGTCCGACCCCGCCTCGATGCGCACGCACGCCAAGCGGGACGGCGGCGACTGGGTCCTCAACGGGCGGAAGATGTGGATCACCAACGGGTCAGTGGCGGCCGTCGCCGTGGTGTGGGCCCAGACGGAGGACGGGATCCGCGGGTTCGTCGTGCCCACCGACAGCGCCGGGTTCTCCGCGCCGGAGATCAAGCACAAGTGGTCCCTGCGGGCCAGTGTGACGAGTGAGCTCGTCCTCGACGACGTTCGGTTGCCCGCCGATGCCGTACTGCCCGAGGTCTTCGGCCTCAAGGGTCCGCTCAGCTGTCTCTCGCACGCCCGGTACGGCATCGTCTGGGGAGCCATGGGGGCGGCCCGCAGCTGCTTCGAGGCCGCCGTCGACTACGCGAAGTCACGGGAGCAGTTCGGGCGGCCCATCGGGGGGTTCCAGCTCACCCAGGCCAAGCTCGCCGACATGGCGGTCGAACTGCACAAGGGGATTCTGCTCGCCCACCATCTGGGGCGGCGCATGGACGCCGGCCGCCTGCGTCCCGAGCAGGTCAGCTTCGGCAAGCTCAACAACGTACGAGAGGCGATCGAGATCTGCCGTACGTCACGGACGATCCTCGGCGCCAACGGGATCTCGCTCGAATACCCCGTCATGCGGCACGCGACCAACCTCGAGTCGGTGCTGACGTACGAAGGCACCGTCGAGATGCACCAGCTCGTACTGGGCAAGGCGCTCACCGGACTCGACGCCTTCCGGTAACCCTGCGCGGGGGCAGGGCCGGTGAGCGGCCCTGCCTCAGCTCTGGTTGAAGAAACCGTCCGAACGGTGCTGCGCCGGCTCCCCGCTGACGATTTCCGTGTCGGCGGGCGTGAGCAGGAACACGCGGTTGGAGACGCGGTCGATCGAACCGCGCAGGCCGAAGATGAGCCCCGCGGCGAAGTCGACGACGCGCTTGGCGTCGCCCGCCTCCATGGCGGTGAGGTTCACGATGACCGGAACGCCCTCGCGGAACAGCTCACCGATGGCGCGGGCGTCCCGGAAGCTGTCCGGGGTCACCGTGCCGATACGGCGGTCCTTTTCCTCGGCGGCGTCCGAGGCCACCTTGACCCGCGGGTCGGTGACCCAGGCATCCCCGGGCTGCTCGGTCCCTTCGGAGTAGTCGTCGTCGTAGTAACGCTCGTCATCGTTGTCGTCAACGAGGCCAAGCCAGGCACTCGCCTTGCGTACCGATCCCATGGACGCCTCCTCTCACAGCGGTCCTTCTGCTTTCCGCATCCCTATCGTCATCCATGATGCGGTTGGCGCGCCAAGTGGATAGACGCCGCACGGGGGGTTTGTGACGGTACTGGTGCAGAGCGAATCCGTCGAGAGCCCGCGTTTCCCAAGGGTCTTGCTGTACACGGATGCTGACTGTGAGTGAAATATGATTCTTCACGGCGTACGGGTGACGAGCGGTGCGTACGGGTGAACGGAGCGGTCGATACGATGCGGCAGCTCAACGCCGTATCAGCGGCATCGGAAGTCGCACGCGTCACGGGGGGATCGTCGTGTTCGGAATCGTCAGGCCCTGCCGGCATCGGCTCGGTGAGAGCCTCAAGTCCCAATGGGTTGCGCATTTGTGTGGACTGTGTCTCGCGTTGCGCAAGGATCACGGGCAGTTCGCGAGAGTGGTGACCAACTACGACGGGCTGCTCATATCGGTTCTGACGGAGGCTCAGGCCGAGCAGGCGGCCGGCCGGCGGCGTACGGCCGGGCCCTGTCCGCTGCGCGGGATGCGTACCGCGTCCGTCGCGCAGGGAGAAGGAGCGCGGCTCGCGGCCGCCGTGTCGCTGGTCCTCGCCGCGGCCAAGGTGCGGGACCACGTTGCCGACGGGGACGGGCTGCTGGCGCGGAAACCGGTGGCGCTCGCCGCGCGCCGGGTGGCCTCGAGCTGGAGCGCGGCGGGGGCCCGTACCGGATCCGATGTCGGGTTCGACACCGCGGTGCTAGTGGACGCCGTGGACCGGCAGATCGGTGTCGAGGCGCTCGCCGGGCCCGGGACGCCGGTGCTGACGGTCACCGAACCGACCGAGACGGCGACCGCGGCGGCCTTCGCGCACACCGCCGTCCTGGCCGGACGGCCGGGCAACGCCGAGCCGCTCGCCGAGGCCGGGCGGCTGTTCGGACGGCTCGCGCATCTCCTGGACGCCGTGGAGGACAGAGAGGCTGACGCCGCGTCGGGTGCCTGGAACCCGCTCACTGCGACCGCGACCCCGCTCGCCGAGGCCCGGCGGCTCGCCGACGACGCCCTGCACGGGATACGGCTCGCGCTGCGTGAGGTGGCGTTCGCCGACAGCAGGCTCGCCCACCGGCTGCTCGTGCACGAACTGCGCACCTCCGTCGACCGTGCCTTCGGTACGGCGCACGGGTCTGCGCCGTCGCTGTCGGGGCCGTACGCGCCGCCCGGCGGTCCCGGCGGGCCGTTCCCGCCGCCGCGACGCGACCGGCGCGGACTGCTGGCGGGTTGCGCGGTGTGGGCCGGCCTCGCCTGCACGTGCCAGATGTGCTGCGGCGAGTACGAGGATCCGTGGAGCCGTGAGCGCAAGGAAGGCTTCTGCAACGACACCGACTGCGGCGACTGCGGCGACTGTTGCGATTGCTGTGACTGCAGCTGCGACTGCTGCAATTGCTGTGATGGGTGCGATTGCTGCGACTGCGGGTGCGACTGCTGATTGCGCCCAAGCGGTGGGTTGCGATGGTGCGTTCGCGGGTGCGGGGCGGTCGTGGTTGCTCGCGCCCACTTGGCGGAGCCGTAAATCGACACAGCCCCGCGCCCCTTCGGGCGCGGGGCGCGTGCCGTCAGTTTTTCAGTTCCGGAGGCGAGATCTGGGACTTCGTGATCGCCGAGCCCGTCGTGCCCCACTTCTGGTCCGTCACCATGGAGAGCCCGCTGTCCTTTCGGGTGGCGAAATCCTGGCCGTCGTTGATGTCTCGTCCGCACCCGAGCCGCATGCCGTGAGCAGCAGAGTGGCCGACGTGATCAGGGTGAAAGGTGCAAAGAGATTTCTGCGGGTGCGCGTGAGCGGGCGCATCGTGTGCGGTCTCCTGGAAGCAGGGAGGAGTGAAGAAGGCGCGAGGGGAGGGGTGCGTGCGCGTGTGAAGGAGAAGCGGGAGAACGCGAAAGGCACCCGGTCAGGGCGCGCAGTGGGGTCGGCTCAACAGGAACAGGACCACACTCGACCGAAGTCGATGTGGGAGCGCGTGACCAGCCACTGCTGTGGATGCATGGGCCAAGTGGAACAGGCATCCGGTTCCGCGTCAACTGACCTGAGACGCGCGGCTCACATGCCGGACAGCCTTGACAGTGAGGGGAAACGGCCCCGTACAGTCGACGGACGGCCCTGCTGAGGGGCTCGGCCGTATCGCGCTGCCGCTGTGCGCAGCCCGGCGCGTCCGTGTGAAGGCATCCACCGTGTTCGACCTACGCGTCACGGAGCCTTCCCATGTCCTCCGACACCCTCGCCAAGATCCCCGCCGCGCCGGACATACCTGAGCGCGCGGACGCCCTTCCCATCGTTCCGCAGCGCCGGTTCGGCCAGTGGGCCGCCGCAGTCCTCGTTCTGGCGTTCCTGGGGCTCGCACTCAACTCCGCACTGCGCAACCAGGCGTTCCAGTGGGACGTCGTCGCCGACTGCTTCACCTCGGACTCGGTGCTGCGCGGACTGTGGTTCACCCTGTGGCTGACCGCGGTCGTGATGGTGCTCGGCCGGTGGCGGCGCCGGCGGCGGATCGTGCTGCCGCAGGCGATGCGCTCCATCGTGCCGCCCGCCGGGAACATGCTGATCGGCACCCTCAAGGGCACCTCCACCGTCAGCGTCTTCGCGGTGAACGACCTGCTCTTCTCGGCGCAGCTGATCTACCACCGCACGTACCAGGTCATTCCGCTGCTGATGGTGGCCACCCTCTGGTACACCGTCGTCACCTCGGTGCTCGGCGTCGGCCAGTACCACGTGGAGAAGCACTACGCCCGCGGTTCGGAGCGGGCGCGATGAGGCCCTCCCTGGTGATCGTCGGGGCCGGTCCGCGGGGGACCGGCCTCATCGAGCGGATCGCCGCCAACGCGCCCGAGCTGTACGCCGGTCCGGGCCTCGACATCCATCTCGTCGACCCCCATCCGCCGGGCTCCGGACGGATCTGGCGCGCCGCGCAGTCGCCGCTGCTGTGGATGAACTCCCATGCCGAGGACGTCACCATGTTCACCGACGAGACGGTGGCCATGGAAGGCCCGGTGCGGGAGGGGCCCACGCTGCACGAGTGGGCCGGCATCGACGGTCGTACCTTTGCGGACCGGCAGCTGCAGGGGGCCTATCTGCGCTGGGTGCACAAGGAGGCCGTGGCGGCGCTTCCCCCGTCGGTCACCGTCCACCATCATCCTCGGCGCGCCCTGCGGGTCGGCGGGCCGCGCGAAGGGCGCCAGCAGGTGTGGCTGGAGGGGCGGCCGCGTCCGCTGCTCGCCGACCTGGTCGTGCTCGCGCTCGGTCACCTCGACGCCGAACTCGACGAACAGCAGGACGAGTTGGCGGAGTACGCCAGGATCCACGGGCTCGTTCATCTGCCGCCCGACTTCACCGCCGACAGCGACCTGTCCTCGCTGGGGGCCGGCGAACCCGTCCTGGTGCGCGGGTTCGGCCTGGCCTTCGTCGACCTGATGGTCCTGCTCACGGAAGGGCGGGGCGGACGGTACGAGGGCGACACCTATGTGCCGTCGGGACAGGAGCCGGTGCTGTACGTCGGATCGCGGCGCGGAGTGCCGTACCACTCCAAGATCGGCTACGACTGGAGTGGTGAACGGCCACCGCTGCCGCGGTTCTTCGGACCGGCCGAGGTCGGGGAACTGCTCGGCCGGGCGGGCGGGTTCGACTTCCGGCGGGACGTGTGGCCGCTGGTGGAGAAGGAGCTGGGGTTCGCCCACTACCACCGGCTGTTCACCGTGCATCCCGAGCGCACGCGCATGGCCTGGGCCGACTTCGAGGAGAAGTACGCCGCCGGGAACGCGGCCGAGGTCCAGGCGCTGGTGTCGTCCGCCGTGCCCGATCCGGCCGACCGGCTGGACCTCGCCGCCCTCGACCATCCGCTGGACGGAGTGCACTACGGGTCGTCCGAGGAGTTCCAGGACGGGCTGCGCACCTATGTCGAGCATGACCTGAGCCGACGTCATGATGCCGAACACAGCCCGGACCTGGCGGTCTTCCTCGGGCTGCTCTCCGTCTACGGGCAGCTCGTCCGGCTCGGGGACATCGGGCCCTGGTGGCACGGGTTCTTCAGCTATCTGGCCTCCGGTCCGCCCGGGCCCCGGCTGCGGCAGCTGCTCGCGCTGTCCCGGGCCGGGGTGCTGAGGTTCGTGGGCGCCGACATGGCCGTCACCGCCGAGGACGGGGTGTTCCGGGCGACGAGCCCGACCGTGCCGGGTGCCGTCGTCGAGGCGCGGGCGCTGGTGGAGGCACGACTGCCGGAACCGACGGTCGGGCGGGCGCTGGACGCGCTCCTGCGGGAGCTGAGCGCCGACGGGGCCGCCGAGACGCCGCAAGGGCTGTTGCGCGTGGCGCCGGGCGACGGACGGGTCCTCGACCGGGCCGGGCGGCCGCATCCCCGGCGGTTCGCACTCGGTCCGTTCACCGACGGACGTACGCCCGGAGCCTTCACCCGGCCGCGCACCGGCGGGCCCGCGTTCCGGCAGAACGACGCGGCCGCGCGAGCCGTACTGCGGTTCCTGGCCGCACTCGCCTCCGAGGCGGCCGCATGACATCCCCGAACCGACTGCGAGGAACCCCGCGATGAGCGTCATGGCCGACATCAGATCCGTCCACAGGAGCTTCGGCGCGCTCGAAGTCCTCAAGGGCATCGACCTGGAAGTGCGCACCGGAGAGTTCACCGTCGTCCTCGGCCCCTCCGGCTCCGGCAGGTCGACGCTGCTGCGCACCACGCGGACACGGGCGTTTCTCTCCAAGGTTCTCTGAAAGGTTCCCCCCACATGACCTCATCGAACGGCCGGGGGCGGTTGCACCTGGCCGCCGCTCTGGACCAGGCGGCGGTGTTCGACGCGGGCTCCCACGTCGAGCTGGCGCGGCTCGCCGAGCGCGGCGGCCTGGACTTCGTCACCCTGGACGACACCTTCGCCCGCCCCGGCCCCGACGCGCTCGCCGTCCTGTCCCGCGTCGCCCCCGCCACCGCCCGCATCGGCCTGGTCCCCACCGTCACGACCACGCACACCGAGCCCTTCCACGTCCAGGCCGCCGTCGCCACCCTCGACTGGGTCAGCCGCGGCCGGGCCGGCTGGCGGATCGAGGTGTCCACCACCGAGGGCGAGGCCCGCCTCTTCGGCCGCCGGCATGCCGTACCCGCCGACGAGCTGTGGCGCGAGGCAGGCGAAGTCGCCGACGTGGCCGCCAGGTTGTGGGACAGCCGGGAGGACGACGCCGAGACACGGGACCTGACGACCGGCCGCTTCATCGGCCGGGACAAACTGCACCACGTCGACTTCGCCGGGGGCGGCTTCTCGGTGAAGGGTCCCTCGATCGTGCCGCGGCCCCCGCAGGGCCACCCCGTCCGCGTGGTCGACGCCACCGAGGGGCATGCCCGGCGCACCGCCGCCCGGTACGCCGACGTGGCCCTCGTACGGGCCGCGAGCCCCGCGCAGGTCGCCGCCGTCCGCGACCAGCTCCGCCAACTGGCCTCGGAGTTCGGCCGCAACCCCGACACGCTGCGCGTCCTCGCGAGCCTCCTCGTCGACCTCGGCGGCGGCGAGCACGCGGCCGAGCCGGGCCACGGAGGAGGCGGCCCCCGGCAGACCGTGCAGGGCCCGCTGTACCGGGGTGGCCCCGTGGACCTCGCCGAGCTGATCGCCGGCTGGCACGCGGACGGTGTCGTCGACGGCTTCCACCTCACGCCCACCGAGCCGCGCCGTGACCTGGAGCGGCTCGTCAACGGCACGGTGGCGCTGCTCCAGCACCGCGGTCTGTTCCGCACCTTCTACCCGGGCAGCACCCTCAGGGAGCACCTGGGTCTTGCCAGGCCCGCCAACCGGTACGCCGTGACAGGGGGAGCGTCATGACCGTACGAAGCGAACCCCGCGGCCGGAGGCCGTTCAAGAAGCACTGCCACCTGGCCGCGTACTTCCCCGGCGTCGACAACACCACCGTATGGGCCGATCCGCGCTCGAAGTCGCAGATCGACTTCTCGTCCTTGGAACACCTCGCCCGCACCGCCGAACGCGGTCTGTTCGACTTCTTCTTCCTCGCCGAGGGGCTGCGGCTGCGCGAACACCAGGGCCGTATCCACGACCCGGACGCGGTGGGCCGGCCCGAGTCGCTCACCGTGCTGAACGCGCTGGCCGGAGTCACCGAACACCTCGGCCTCGCCGCCACCGTCAACGCGACCTTCAACGAGCCCTACGAACTCGCCCGCCGACTGGCCACCTTGGATCACCTCAGCGGTGGTCGCGCGGCCTGGAACGTGGTGACCTCCTGCGACGCCTCCACCGGCGAGAACTTCCGCCGCGGCAACTTCCTCGACCGGGCGGACCGCTACACCCGGGCCGCCGAATTCGTGGGCCTGGCAAGGAAGTTGTGGGACTCCTGGACCCCCGACGGCGTCTCCCGGCCGTTCGCACACCGCGGACAGCACTTCGACATCGCGGGCGAGTTCACCGTGCCCCGCTCACCGCAGGGGCACCCGGTCGTCATCCAGGCCGGGGACTCCGACGAGGGACGGGAGTTCGCCGCCGCCACGGCGGACATCGTCTTCACCCGGCACGGCACGCTGGAGGCGGGGCGTTCCTTCTACGCCGATGTGAAGCGCCGCCTGGAGAAGTACGGCCGTACGCCGGACGAACTGAAGATCATGCCCGGCGTCACCGTCGTCCTCGGCGACACCGCCGCCGAGGCGCAGGAGAAGGCCGCCGAGATCCGGCGGCAGCAGGTGTCCCCGCAGAACGCGATCCGTGCCCTGGAACAGGTCTGGGGTGCCGACCCGTCGGCGTACGACCCCGACGGCCCGCTGCCCGAGACCGTCCCGGTGGCGGACTCCGCGATCACCCAGGGGCGGACCCGGCGCGGCGACACCGTCGCGATCGCCGAGACGGGGGTCCCCCCGCTCGAGCGGAGTCCGAGGGTGGGGGAGGCGCGCCCGTCCAAGGAAAAGGGGCTGCCCATCCGGCAGACCGCGATCGAGGCGGGCGGCCGGCAGTCCTTCGTCGGCACTCCCGAGGCCGTCGCAGCCGAACTCGACGAGTTCGTGCGGAAGGACGCCGCCGACGGCTTCATCCTCCAACCGCTGATCACCCCGGTCGGCCTCGACGAGTTCGTGGACCGCGTGGTGCCGCTGCTGCAGGAGCGCGGCGCGTTCCGCACGGAATACCAGGGCACCACTTTGCGGTCACATCTCGGGTTGCCCGACCCGGCATGGCGGGGCTGACGGTTCGTTGAGGGCTTGACGGCCGAAAGGCGCCCTTGCGTCTACCGGCCGTTCGGCCGAATACTCCCCGCAAGCGCTTGTCAGGGGCACGGCGTGTCCGGAAACCGGACGATCACGGCCCTGGCTGCGCCTCACGGGCCCCGACCCCACGCGGGCCCCCGACTTCCCCTTGGGAGGAACGAACGTGAGGATCAAGCGCACCGCCCCCCGCAGCGGCATTGCGAGACGGAGCCGGCTGATCGCCGTCACCACCGGTCTCGTGGCCGCAGCCGCGATCGCGGTCCCCAGCGCGAACGCGTCCACCGCCACCCCCTTCAGCACGGCCCAACTGAAGAGCGCCGACGCCTCGGTGCTCAAGGCCGACGTCCCGGGCACCGCCTGGGCCGTCGACAGCAAGAACCACCGTGTCGTCGTCACCGTCGACAGCACGGTCTCCAAGGCCGAGATCGCCAAGATCGAGCGGCAGGCCGGAAGCAACGCCGGCGCCCTCACCATCAAGCACACGTCCGGCAGGTTCAAGCCGCTGATCAGCGGCGGCGACGCCATCTACGGCGGCCAGTACCGCTGCTCCCTCGGCTTCAACGTGCACAGCGGGAGCACCTACTACTTCCTGACCGCCGGCCACTGCGGTCAGGTCGCCTCCACTTGGTACTCCAACTCGGGCCACAGCACGACCCTGGGTACCAACGTCGGCTACACCTTCCCAGGCAGCGACTACGCGCTGGTGCGCTACACCAACTCCTCGGTTTCGCACCCGAGCACGGTCGGCAGCCAGACCATCTCCAGCGCGGCCACCCCGAGCGTCGGCACCACGGTCTACCGCCGTGGCTCCACCACCGGCACGCACAGCGGCCGGGTCACAGCCCTGAACGCCACCGTCAACTACGGCAGCGGCGACGTCGTCTACGGCCTGATCCAGACCACGGTCTGCGCCGAAGGCGGCGACAGCGGCGGTCCGCTCTACGGCGGCACCGTGGCGTACGGTCTGACCTCCGGCGGCAGCGGCGACTGCACCTCCGGTGGTACGACCTTCTTCCAGCCGGTCACCGCGGCCCTCAGTCACTACGGCGTGAGCATCGGCTGACATTTCCTCCGAGCGGCCCCCGTAGGCAACCGGCGTGCGGGGGCTCCCTCTTGTTCGGGTGACGGAGTTACCTTCGAAGTACACATAGGGCTCAGTCCCCTGGGGGCCGGCATGGTCGAGGAGCTGGTGGCGGCGGGAGCGACCCTCGCGTCCGCCGCTGTGGTGTACGTGATGGCGGCCGCGCGGGTCGTCAAGCAGTACGAACGCGGTGTGGTGTTCCGGCTCGGCAGGCTCCGCGACGAGGTGCGCGGGCCGGGGTTCACGATGATCGTGCCGTTCGTGGACCGGCTCCAGAAGGTCAACATGCAGGTCGTGACGATGCCGGTGCCCGCGCAGGAGGGCATCACCCGGGACAACGTCACGGTACGGGTGGACGCCGTCGTCTACTTCAAGGTGACCGGGCCGTCCGAGGCGATAGTCCGGGTCGAGGACTACAGGTTCGCCGTCGCGCAGATGGCGCAGACCTCGCTCAGGTCCATCATCGGCAAGAGCGAACTGGACGACTTGCTGTCCAGTCGGGAAAAACTCAACCAGGGGCTGGAGTTGATGATCGACAGCCCGGCCGTGGAGTGGGGCGTCACCATCGACCGCGTCGAGATCAAGGACGTGTCCCTGCCCGAGACCATGAAGCGCTCGATGGCCCGGCAGGCCGAGGCCGACCGGGAACGCCGGGCCCGGGTCATCAACGCCGACGCCGAACTCCAGGCGTCGAAGAAACTCGCCGAGGCCGCGCAGCAGATGGCGGACACCCCGGCCGCGCTGCAACTGCGGCTGCTGCAGACGGTGACGGCCGTCGCCGCCGAGAAGAACTCCACGCTCGTCCTGCCGTTCCCGGTGGAGTTGCTGAGGTTCCTGGAGAGGGCACAGCAGCCGGCCGGGGCGCCTCAGCCGGTCCCGCAACAGCCGGTGCAGGCGCAGCAGCAGCCCGTGGAGGCGCGGCCGCAACCGGTGCAGGAGCAACTGCCGCCTCCCGTGCCGCGCTTGGATTCCGCTCCCGAGGGGTCGAATTCCAGACAGGACTAGACCTCACACACCGCGTACGGGTCACGTGCTCGTGGTGTTTGCAGAGCGAAGACGCGGGGTGACCGTGGACTGTCAAAAAATGCGGGGGCGTGCAGACCGCGTTCTACGCGCGTCCTGAAGACGCCCTTGTGTGCTCCCTGTCGGCCTCGGGATAGTAGTCGCTGTTCAACGCCTTCCGGTTCGCGAGGTCCCCACAACCTCCCGGACCGACCCCCCACAGGAGGACGTGAGTTGAAGCACCGACGCATACCCAGGCGGCGTGCAGCCGTGGTAGGTGCGGGTATAGCCGCACTGGTAGCCGCGGGAGTCACCTTCCAGACTGCGAACGCCAGCGAGCCCTCGAAGACCTCCGCGCCCGAGACCCTGTCGGCCGCGGCGGCCGGAAAGCTCGCCTCGGCCCTCGGCAGGAACCTCGGTACCGACGCGGCGGGAACGTATTACGACGCGAAGGCCAAGAGCCTCGTCGTGAACGTCCTCGACCAGGCCGCGGCCAAGACCGTCGAGGCGGCCGGCGCCAAGGCCAGAGTCGTCGAGAACTCCCTCGCCGAACTCGACGGCGCCCGTACGACGCTGACGAAGGACGCCACCATCCCGGGCACGTCCTGGGCGACGGACCCCGTCAGCAACAAGGTCGTCGTCACCGCCGACAAGACCGTTTCCAAGGCCCAGTGGGCCAAGCTCTCCAAGGTCGTCGACGGGCTCGGTGCCAAGGCCGAACTCAAGCGCTCGAAGGGGGAGTTCAAGCCCTTCATCGCGGGCGGCGACGCCATCTCCGGCTCGGGCGGGCGCTGCTCGCTCGGCTTCAACGTGACCAAGGGCGGCGAGGCGTACTTCCTCACCGCCGGGCACTGCACCGACGCCATCAAGACCTGGTCGGACTCCAGCGGCAACCAGGTCGGCCAGAACGCCGACTCCCAGTTCCCGGGCAATGACTTCGGCCTGGTCAAGTACACCGCCGGCGTGGACCACCCGAGCGAGGTCGACCTCTACAACGGCTCCACCCAGAAGATCACCAAGGCGGCCGAGGCCACGGTCGGCGAGAAGGTGACCCGCAGCGGCTCCACCACCCAGGTGCACACCGGCACGGTCACCGGTCTGAACGCCACCGTGAACTACTCCGAGGGCTCGGTCAGCGGTCTCATCCAGACCGACGTCTGCGCCGAGCCCGGCGACAGCGGCGGCTCGCTCTTCGACGGCGAGTCGGCGATCGGCCTCACCTCCGGCGGCAGCGGCGACTGCACCTCCGGCGGCGAGACCTTCTTCCAGCCGGTCACCGAGGCGCTGTCGGCGGAGGGTGCCCAGATCGGCTGACCGGCACACCGGCTCGTAGCGCCGAGTTGCTCGAAGTCGCGTGAAGTCCCGCCCCGCGCGCGAGGGGCGGGACTTTCGCGTACGGGGTGCTACTGAGCATGAGCCGCCGACGGCTCGCCCGCGCGCCTCTCGCGCAGCACCGCCGCCACCAGCGTGATCGCGATCCCGGCCGCCGCCCAGGCCGACAGCACCAGCAGGGCGTCGGTCGTGTCGTTGCCGTCGAAGTACGCGATCGACCGCGCCACCCAGGTCCCGGCACCCGGCGGCAGCGCCGGCCCGATCGCCTTCCAGAACGGCGGCAGCATCGGCAGCGGGAAGGCGCCGCCCGCGCTCGGGTTGCCCGCGATCACCACGAGCAGGATCGCCAGACCGATGCCGACGATCCCGAAGATCCCCTGGAGCGCGAGCGTCGCCGCCCCGACGGCGAAGGTGATCAGCGCGCCCAGCCCCCACAGGGCCATCACGCTCCCCGGCAGGGCGCCCAGGATCGGGCCCACGATCACCGCTCCGCCGAGCCCGCCGACGATCGACACCAGCGCCATCACGACCAGCCGGATCCCCGCGCGGCGCGGGTTGGCGGGCCGGGCGCCCGTGCTGATCGCCAGGATCGAGGCGCACAGATAGCCGCCGACGCACCAGCCCACGACCACGTAGAAGGAGGACAGCCCGTCGAAGTCCTGGGACGAGGCCGGGGCCACGTCCACCGTCCGGACGGTGCGCTGCTGAGAGGCCTCCAGGAGGGTGAGGTACTGCTGGAGGGTGTTGGCGAGAACGGTGCCGCCGCCGCTGGCGACCAGGAGCGTGTCGGTGGTGCGGGCCGGGTTGATCAGCAGTGCGCCGTCGATGTCCCGGTTCAGGATCTGTGCGCGCGCCGTCGCTTCGTCCGCCACCACCCGTGGGTCGAAGGGCGAGCCGTGCAGCTTGTCCAGCCGGGCCACCGCCTGCTCGGCCGCCGCCTTGGGCGCGACGACTCCGAAGGGCACGTCCGTGGGCTTCGGATCATGCAGCGCGCCGACATAGGAGGCGATGAACAGCAGCTGGAGGGCGATCACGCCGACGACCAGCAGTGTGGCACGCGGGGTGACCGCGTCCTTCACCTCGGCGAGAAAGCTCCTCTGTGCCATGTCCTCACGGTCCGGGGCGGCGGACGTTTCCGCAGGTGGGGGAGGGCCGAACGGTTGTCGCACACTCGTTCGGTTTTTGGTCTATGGTGGGGGTGAGGCAGTCGGGAACAGATGTTCGATAGCGGGGACGGCTCAGACAGCGGGAGGTGCGGATGCCTGGCTTCACACATCTGCACACCGCCTCCGGGTTCTCCCTGCGCTACGGCGCCTCGCACCCGGAGCGGCTGGCGGAGCGCGCCTCCGAGCGGGGCATGGACGCCCTCGCCCTCACCGACCGCGACACCCTCGCCGGCACGGTCCGCTTCGCCAAGGCCTGCGCCAAGGCGGGCGTCCGCCCGCTGTTCGGCGCGGAACTGGCGGTGGAGCAGCCCGCCCGGCTGCGGGAGGACGATCCCGTACGACGGGAACGGCGCCGCACCCCCGTACGCGGCGGTGCCTTCATCGACGAGTCGACCCCCCGGGTCACCTTCCTCGCCCGGGACGGCGCCCGCGGCTGGGCGGACCTGTGCCGCCTGGTCACCGCGGCGCACTCCGCCGAGGGCCCGCCCCTGCTGCCCTGGACCGAGAACCGGGCCGACGGCCTGACCGTCCTGCTCGGCCCCGCCTCCGACGTCGGCCGTGCCCTCGCCGCCGGCCGCCCCGACCGCGCGGCCAGGCTGCTCGCCCCCTGGCGCGAGATCCACGGCGACGCCCTGCGCCTCGAAGCGGTCTGGTACGGCCGCCAGGGCACCGGCCCCGGCTCCCTGCGCCTGGCCGCCCGCACCGTGGGCTTCGCCGCCGAACAGCGCATCCGCCCGGTGCTCAGCAACGCCGTCCGCTACGCCGACCCCGGCCTCGGCCCGGTCGCCGACGTCCTGGACGCGGCCCGCCGCCTGGTCCCCGTCGACCCGGCGAAGGAGCTGGACTCGGGCGAGGCCTGGCTCAAGGGCGCGGGCGACATGCTGCATGCCGCCGAGCGGATCGTCGAGGCCGCGGGCTACCGGCGCGACACCGCCCACCGCCTGCTGGAGCAGACGCAGGCGACGGCCGCCGAGTGCCTGGTCGACCCCGAGGACGACCTCGGCATGGGCGCCGTCCACTTCCCCGAGCCGCACCTCGTCGGCGCCGGCCGCCGCACCGCCCAGCGGGCACTGGCCTCGCGGGCGGTGGCCGGGATGGTGCTGCACGGCTACTCCGGCAGGCGTGCCTACTGGGAGCGGATGCACCAGGAGCTGGACATCATCGCCCACCACGGCTTCGCCTCCTACTTCCTGACGGTCGCCCAAGTGGTGGACGACGTACGGGACATGGGCATCCGGGTCGCCGCCCGCGGCTCCGGCGCGGGTTCCCTGGTCAACCACCTCCTCGGCATCGCGAACGCCGACCCGGTCGAGCACGGACTGCTGATGGAGCGCTTCCTGTCCAAGGAGCGGGTCGTGCTCCCCGACATCGACATCGACGTGGAGTCCGCACGACGGCTGGAGGTCTACCGCGCGATCATCGGCCGGTTCGGCGAGGAGCGGGTCGCGACGGTCGCGATGCCGGAGACGTACCGCGTCCGCCACGCGATCCGTGACGTCGGCGCGGCCCTGTCCATGGACCCGGCCGACATCGACCGCATCGCCAAGTCCTTCCCGCACATCCGGGCCCGCGACGCCCGCGCGGCACTGGAGGAACTGCCCGAACTCAGGGAGCTTCAGCGGGAAGGGGCGAGATACGGACAGCTCTGGGAACTGGTCGAAGCACTCGACGCCCTCCCGCGCGGAGTCGCCATGCACCCCTGCGGGGTCCTGCTCTCCGACGCGTCCCTGTTGAGCCGTACGCCGGTCATGCCGACCAGTGGCGAGGGCTTCCCCATGTCGCAGTTCGACAAGGACGACGTCGAGGACCTCGGACTGCTCAAACTCGACGTGCTCGGGGTGCGGATGCAGTCGGCGATGGCCCACGCGGTCGCCGAGGTGGAGCGGGCCACGGGGGAGCGGATCGACCTGGACTCGGTCGAGGGCGGCGACCCGGCGACGTACCGGCTCATCCGTTCCACCGAGACGTTGGGCTGCTTCCAGATCGAGTCGCCGGGCCAGCGGGACCTGGTGGGGCGCCTGCAGCCGGCCACCTTCCACGACCTCGTCGTCGACATCTCCCTCTTCCGCCCCGGCCCGGTCGCCGCCGACATGGTGCGGCCGTTCATCGAGGCGCGGCACGGCCGGGCGCCGATCCGCTATCCGCACCCGGACCTGGAGGAACCGCTGAAGGGGACGTACGGGGTCGTCGTCTTCCACGAGCAGATCATCGACATCGTCGCGATCATGACCGGCTGCGGACGCGGCGAGGCGGACCGGGTGCGGCGCGGGCTGTCGGACCCGGAGTCGCAGGGGCGGATCAAGGTGTGGTTCGCACAGCACGCGGCGGCCAACGGCTATGACGCGGAAACGATTCGGCGGACCTGGGAGATCGTCGAGGCCTTCGGCAGTTACGGCTTCTGCAAGGCGCACGCGGTCGCCTTCGCCGTGCCCACGTACCAGTCGGCGTGGCTGAAGGCGCACCACCCGGCCGCCTTCTACGCCGGGCTGCTCACGCACGACCCCGGGATGTATCCGAAGCGGCTGTTGCTGGCGGACGCGCGGCGGCGCGGGGTGCCGGTGCTGCCGTTGGACGTGAACCGGTCGGCGGTCGGCCACCGTATCGAACTGGTGTCTGAATCTAATGGACCCGATGGACCCGATGGACCCGATGGACCCGATGGACCCGATGGACCCGATGGACCCGATGGACCCAAGGGGTCCAAGGGCGTGTGGGGGCTGCGGCTGGCCCTCTCCGACGTGTACGGCATCAGCGAAGTCGAGGCGGCGCGGATCGCGGAGGGGCAGCCGTACGCCTCGCTGCTCGATTTCTGGGAGCGGGCGCGCCCGAGCCGCCCGCTCGCCCAACGTCTTGCCCAGGTAGGCGCGTTGGACTCCTTCGGCGCCAACCGCCGTGATCTGCAACTGCACTTGACCGAGCTGCACCGGGCTGCGCGGGGCGCGGGCGGGGGCCAACTCCCGCTGGCGGGTGGGCGGAAGACGGCACCGGCCGGGCTGCCGGACCTGTCGGAGGCGGAGAAACTCAGCGCCGAGCTGGGGGTGCTGTCGATGGACGCCTCGCGCAACCTGATGGACGACCACCGGGCCTTCCTCGACGAGTTGGGCGTGGTCTCCGCACGTCGGCTGCGAGAGGCGAGGCACGGCGAGACGGTCCTGGTGGCGGGCGCCAAGGCGGCGACGCAGACCCCGCCGATCCGCTCCGGCAAGCGTGTCATCTTCTCCACCCTGGACGACGGCACGGGCCTGGTCGACCTCGCCTTCTTCGACGACTCCCACGATGCCTGCGCCCACACCGTCTTCCACTCCTGGCTGCTGCTGGTGCGCGGAGTGGTGCAGCGGCGCGGTCCGCGCAGCCTCAGCGTGGTGGGCGCCGCCGCCTGGAACCTCGCCGAACTGGTCGAACTGCGCGCCGATGGCGGCCTCGACGAGGTGGCGAAGCGGCTGGCGCAGCCGCTGCCGGAGGGTGGCGGGGATTCGGCCCACGGCAGGCGAATCCACCTGCCCACCGGATACGAGATGAACCCGTGGGCCGATCTGCGACCGGCGGGTCAAGAGCCCGCGCAGGTACGGAAGTTGTGGCACCAGAGCCCGGGGAGCGCGGGATGACCATCGTATGCGTACGTTTCCAGCTGCCTTTGGCGTCCGAGGCCGCGCTGCCGGGGCTGCTCGGGCTGCTGGAGGAGTTCACCCCGGTTGTGGAGGCGCTGCCGCCGGACGCGGCGCTGGCCGATCTGCGGGGCGCCGAGCGGTACTTCGGGCGCGGCGCGGTCGAGCTGGCGGCGGTGATCCGGGTGCGCGCCCTCGCCCTGTACGGCGTCGACTGCGTGATCGGCGCCGGGCCCGGTCCGATGCTGGCCCGAGTGGCGCTGGGTTCGGCCGGGCCCGGGCTGACGTGCGAGGTCCCCGGCGATCCGGACGGCATCGCGGAGTTCCTCGCGGACCGCCCGGTCACCGCGCTCCCCGGCGTCGGCACGGCCACCGCCCGCACCCTGGGCGAGTACGGCCTGGACACGCTCGGCCGGGTCGCCGCCGCCCCCCTCTCCACGCTCCAGCGCCTGATCGGTGCGAGGGCGGCCCGCGAACTGCACGAGAAGGCGAACGGCGTCGACCGCGGCCGGGTCGTCCCGAACGCCGTCTCCCGCTCCCTCGCCGCCGAACGGCCCTTCACCCGCGACGAGTTGTCCCCGGACCGGCACCGCCGCGCGCTGCTCTCCGCCGCCGAGGAACTGGGCGCCCGGCTGCGCGCCCTGGACAAGGTCTGCGGCACGCTCACCCTCACGGCGCGCTACGCCGACCGCACCGCGACGACCCGCACCCGCACCCTCAAGGAACCCACCGCCCACTCGGCCGCCCTGACCAGGACGGCGTACGACATGTACGAGTCCCTGGGCCTCCAGCGCGCCCGCGTCCGCGCCCTCACCCTCCGCGCCGAGTCCCTCGGCCCCGCCGAACAGGCCTCCTACCAGCTCACCTTCGACCCGGTGGACGAGAAGGCCCGCCGCATCGAGGAGGTCGCGGACCGGGTCCGGGCGAAGTTCGGACCGGGAGCGGTGCGGCCGGGGGCACTGGCGGCGTAACTCGTCCTGCCAGTGGATCAGTTGGCCCACGGGGGCGTGATCCGGCTGCCGTCCTCCAGTACCGCCTCCAGGCCGATGGACGTGGTGACCCAGGAGATGGCCGTCTGATCGGTGGGGTTCTCGACGCCGAGGGTCGCGCCGGGGTTGACGATGACCGTGTCGCCCGCCGTGATGCGGTCGGTGCGGCCGTCGAGGGTGATGAGCAGTTCACCGATGAGGAGATGGAAGATCTCCTCGCGGCTGACGGTGTGGACCGGCGCCCTGGTCCCGGCGGGGATCTCGCCGCGCCAGGCGCAGAGTTCCTTGCTTCCGGCGAGCGGGGTGGCGTACGAGACGAAGCGGGCGCCGTGGATCTCGTGGGTGACGGCTTGGGACGTGCGGACGACGGGCATGGGTGTCCTCCAGGTTGAGACAGGTCGAGAGATGGTCAAGTAGCTTGACCATCCCGGCCCATAGTCAAGCTGCTTGACCAATTCGTCAAGGGTGTTTCAATGCCTTCGTGCAGAACTCCGAGGCCATGGCCCTGTCCGCCGCCCTGCTCGCCGTCGCGGGCGGGCTCACGCAACGCATCAACGAGGGCGTCGTTGCGCGCGGCTTCGAAGGGCTCCGGCCCGCCCATGGCTTCGCCTTCGCGCGGCTCGCCCCCGACGGGGCGACCGTCACCGACCTGGCCGCCCATCTCGGGGTCACCAAACAGGCGGCCAGTCAGCTCGTCGACGAGATCGTGCGGAAGGGCTATGCCGAGCGGCGTGTGCATCCCCTGGACGCGCGCGCCAGGCTGATCGTGCTGACCGAGCGAGGGTGGGCCTGCACGAGGGCCGCGGAGGAGGCGGCCGCGGAGGTGGTGCGGGGGTGGAGCGATGTGCTCGGTGAGGGTGAAGTGCAGGCGCTGCGCGAACAGTTGGGTCGCATTGCTCCCTATGGGCCCATCAGGCCCGCCTGGTGATGACTCAGCGCCGGCTACTGGTGAGTCAGTTACCACTGGAAGTTTTTACTGACGCGTAACTTCACACTTGCGCTACTCGCCCGTAACTTGACGAGTGAACAGCATCCTTCGTGATCCGGATCACAGGGCGTAAGACCATCGCAACTCCCTTGAGCCGCAAGGAGATCACACGATGCTGCCCTGGAAACGAGTGCTCAGACCCCTGACCGCGCTGCTGCTGACCGCCGCGGTCGCCACCGTCCCCGTCACCGCCGCCCACGCCGCCGACGCGACCGCGACCTCGTCGAGCGGTTGGAACGACTACTCCTGCAAGCCGTCCGCCGCTCACCCCCGCCCCGTCGTCCTGGTCCACGGCACCCTCGCCAACTCCGTCGACAACTGGCTGGCCCTCGCGCCGTATCTGGAGGATCGCGGCTACTGCGTCTTCTCCTTCGACTACGGCCAACTGTCGGGCGTCCCCGTCTTCTACGGCCTCGGCCCCATCGACAAGTCGGCAGAGCAGCTGTCCGCCTACGTCGACAAGGTGCTCACGGCGACCGGTGCCGCCAAGGTCGACCTCGTCGGCCACTCGCAGGGCGGCATGATGCCCCGCTACTACCTCAAGTTCCTCGGCGGAGCCGCCAAGGTGAACGCCCTCGTCGGCATCGCGCCCGACAACCACGGCACCGACCTCGACGGGTTCACCAAGCTGCTGCCGTACTTCCCCGGCGCCGCGGACCTGATCTCCGCCTCGACGCCCGGGCTCGCCGACCAGATCGTCGGATCCGCCTTCCTCACCAAGCTCAACGCGGGCGGGGACACCGTTCCCGGCGTCCACTACACCGTCATCGCCACCAAGTACGACGAGGTGGTCACGCCGTACAGCAGTCAGTTCCTGAGCGGTTCCGACGTGCACAACGTGCTGCTGCAGAACCTGTGCTCACTCGACCTCTCCGAGCACGCCCTGATCGGGCTGACCGACCGGATCGCCTTCCACGAGGTGGCGGGCGCCCTCGACCCGGCGCACGCCACCGCCACCACCTGTGCGTCGGCACTGAGCTGACGCACCTCTCGGGGCCTGTCCGACCTGAGCCGCCGGACAGGCCCCGCGCTCTCGGGCCGGTCAGCGGCCGTGCCGTCCGCCGTCGCCGGTCGCGCGGCGGCGGACCGAGGCGAACAGGGCTGCCGCACCGAGGGCCAGGGCCGCCGCACCGCCGATGGCGAGGTACGGGGCGCTGTCGTCGGCGCCCGTCTCGGCCAGGTTCTCCGAGGTCCCGGCCGCCTCTGGCTCGTTGGCCGCGACAGCGGCGGTCGTCGGATCCGCCGAGGTGCTCGCGTCACCGTGACCGTGGTGCTCGACCGTCGACTTGTCGGCACCCGCCTCGATCTGCTCGTCGGAGGGGGCGGAGGCACTCGGTGCCGGGGACGAGCCGCTCGTCGTACCGCCACTGCCGCTGCGCCCGCCGAAGGTGACGTCCGAGCAGGAGTAGAACGCCTCCGGGCTGTCCGAGCGTTGCCAGATCGCGTACAGGAGCTGCTTGCCGGAGCGCTCGGGGAGGGTGCCGGAGAAGGTGTAGAAGCCGCCCGAGGCGATCGGGTCGGTGGCCGTCGCCACCGGGTGGTCGAGGTCCAGGTCGGACCAGGCCGGCGAGTGCGCCGGGTCGTAGCCGGCCCTGGTGACGTACACCTTGAAGGTGCCCTTGTGCGGTGCTGTCACGCGGTACTTGAAGGTGTACGAGCCGGCGCTCACTCTCGTCGCCGGCCAGTCGGCGCGGGGCAGGTCGAGCCCCTTGAACTCCTCGTTGTTCGCGCTGCACAGCTTGCCGTCCGGGATCAGCGTCCGGTGCTGCCCGTTCGCGTCGCCGATGCGGATGCCGTTCCAGTCGTAGAGCGCCTGGGTGCCGCCGGCCGCGACCGCCGCCCTGCACGCGGCCGACTTCGGGCTCTCCGGGCCCTCCGCGTAGCACTGCGAGACCCGGCTGACCGGGTCGCCCATCGTGCCGTGCGCGGCCGCCGGGGCGGCGGCGAGTGCGGTCAGCGCGAGCGGGGTCGCGCCGAGGACGGCGACGACGGCCTTGCGGCGTGCGGGCATGGGGAACTCCTCGGAACGGTCACCGGGATCGCGGCTGGAAACCCGTGGGGGCGATCAGAAGCTAGCCCCAAGACACCGTGAAATCGCCTGCTGGAGGCGGGTGACGGAGATCCTTATGGTGGCGTTAAGGGAGTGCTCAGCCTGGGATCAGGTAATACCGTGCGCGGCATGACCGACAAGGAGATCCGGGCGGCCGTCGCCGCCGACGTACCGGCCGTGAAGGCCCTCACCGACGCCGCCTACCACCACTACATCGAGCGCATCGGAGTGGTGCCGCAGCCCATGGAGGCGGACCACGCGGCGAACGTGGCCGCGGGCAGAGTGTTCGTGACGGGTGACCCCGTGATCGGCCTGATCGTGATCGAGGAGCACCCGGACCATCTGTACCTCGACAACATCGCCGTCCACCCCGACGCGCACGGCAGGGGCGTCGGGCGGCGGCTGCTGCGGTTCGTGGACGCACGCGCGCGTGCGCTCGGTCTGCCCGAGGTCAGGCTCCACACCAACGCCATGATGTGGGAGAACCAGAAGATCTATCCGAAGTTCGGCTATGAGGTCGTGGAGCGGCGGGTGAACGGCCCCTACGACCGCATCCATTACCGCAAGCGGCTGGACTGACCGACCGGTATTTGGCTGGACCGACTGCTGTCAGCCGTCCGGCCACCACGTTCGTGCGATGTCCTTGCGGACCTCCGGGCGCCCGGCGGGACGCTCGTCGGCCTCCTCGCGGACCTTGCGGGAGTCCGTCTTCCTCAGGGGCTTCTGCACAGTGGTGCGGCGCATGGCTGCCTCCTTCAGGTTCCACCGGGTTCCGCGTTTTCACGGAGGTAGACCCTTTCCGGGAGGGTGACTCATCGGTCTGGGTCTGTCTGTGGTGGCTGTCACGAATCGACTGTCAGTGGCGGGTGTCACTCTTGGCCGCATGACGAATGACAATGACGCGCTGAGCTGGGCGGCTGTGGACTGGGACGCGGAGGCCGCCTCCTTCGACGACGAACCGGATCACGGTCTGCGCGACCCGCGGGTGCGCCGCGCCTGGGCCGAGCGGCTCCGCTCCTGGCTCCCGGAACGGGCGAGCGACGTCCTCGACCTCGGTTGCGGCACCGGCAGTCTGTCGCTCCTCGCGTCCGAGCAGGGACACCACGTGACCGGAGTGGACAGTTCCCCCGTCATGGTCGACCTCGCGAGAGCCAAGCTGGCCGGACGTGACGCGGCGTTCCTCGTCGGTGACGCGACGGTGCCGCCGGTGGGGGAGCAGCGCTTCGACGTGGTGCTCGTACGGCACCTGCTGTGGGCGCTGCCCGACCCCGGCCGGGTTCTGCGGCACTGGCGGGAGCTGGTGCGCCCCGGAGGCCGGCTCGTGCTGGTCGAGGGCGTGTGGGGGACGATCACGCCGGTCGGCATACCGGCCGACGTGCTCAACGGCCTCCTCGCACCGCTCGCCCTTGAGGTGCGGGTGGAGCGGCTGTCGGAGGACACCCTGCTGTGGGGGAAGGAGGTGGCGGACGAGAGATACGCGGTGGTGGCGCTGGTGTGAGTCCTCAGGCCAGCAGTGCGTCGAAGCCGCCCTCGCGGGCCAGCGTCTCCAGCTCGTCCAGGGCGGCGACGGCGGCGGCCGCGGCCTCCGGGTCCCTCTCCGGGAGGCCGCTCTCGGCGAACTCGTCCTCGTCCAGTCGGCGTACGTCACTGCCGTCGGCGGAGTGCCACAGGTCCAGGTCGAGGTCCTCGACGACCAGTTCGGTGCCGGAGAGGGCGGCGGGGCGGGTGATGTCGCAGTACCAGCCCTTCAGGGTGCCCGCGGAGTCGCGGACCTCCTTCACCGCGTACCAGCGGTCGCGCCAGTAGTACTCGGTGAAGACATCGCCCTTCTCGAAGCGGACGAAGCCGAAGTCGCGGACGCCGGCGCCCGCCCAGGGGGCGCGGACGACGACGCGCGTGCCGTCGTCGTCCAGCAGCTCCGCACCGTAACGGATCTTCGTCCGGCCCGCCTTGACCAGGACGACGTCCAACTGCCTTGACTGATCAGGCGAGTTCGCGGACATACCGCACCTCCGATGCGCAGATCTCGTATCCGAACCACTTGTTGATCGCGAGCATGGGCTCGTTTCCGGAGTCGTTGCCCGTGAGGGCCACCGTGTATCCGGCGGCGCGGGCGCCGTGCAGGGAGGCGTTCTTGGTGAGCTTGGCCAGGCCGCGGCGGCGGTGGGCGCGGGCGGTGCCGGTCATGGCAGTGGCGTAGCGGCCGGTGGCGGCGTCCGTCCAGGCCAGGCTGAAGGCGGCCGGGCGGCCCTCGACGAGGGCGACCGTCGTCAGCTCCCGGTTGAGCAGCGGGGCCTTCCAGGTCTCCTCGATCCAGACCTCGTAGTCGGTGAGCTCGGCGTCGACGTCGCTCGGTTCGTCCGACACCGTCATCGCGTCCAGCTCGAACAGCGGGCGCGGGTCGTCCGCGAAGTCGGCGGCGGAGCGCAGCTCGACGCCCGGCGGCGGGGACTGGAGCGGCGGGAGCGTCCCGCCGGTCAGATCGAGGCGGAGGAAGTGGGCGGAGCGGCTGGCGCGGTAGCCGCGCCGTTCCGCGAAGGTCCGGTTGGCGGGCTCGTCCAGGACCCAGGCGAACAGCTTCGTCGCGCCGTGTCCGGCCAGGTGTTTCTCCGCCGCGCGGACCAGCAGGTCGCCGGCGCCCCGGCGGGTCCGGTCCGGGCGCACATAGATGTTGAGCATCCCCTGGCCCGGCTCCGGGCTGTCGTGCGCCAGTTGCACCTGCGCCGTGCCGACGACCTCGCCGTCCTCCTCCGCGACCAGAGACCTGAAACGGGCGTCGGGGTGGGTGTGGGCGAGGCGGTGGACGATGGCTTCCGGGGTCCACAGGATGTACGGGAGAGCGAGATGCCGTACCCGGGCGAAGCCCTCGACGTCGGCCGGGTCGTCGGGGCGGAGATCGCGAACGAGAACTGTCATGTGCGCGGACGCTACGTGGGGACGTGTGAGGGCGCCTCCTATTTTGCGGTGGGTGCGGGAGAATCGGCAGCGTGACCTTGAAGATCCACATCGACGACAGTGGCGCGCCGTACGAGCAGGTGCGGGCGCAGATCTCCGAGCAGGCACGCGCGGGGGTGCTGCCGGTGGGGTACCGGCTGCCGACCGTGCGGGGGCTGGCCGAGTCGCTCGGGCTCGCGGCGAACACGGTCGCCAAGGCGTACCGGGCGCTGGAGAGCGACGGCGTGATCGAGACACGGGGGCGCAACGGCACGTTCGTCGCTGCCGCGGGCTCGGCGGCGGAGCGGGAGTTGGCGTCGGCCGCTCAGGCTTACGTCGAGCGGGCCCGGCGGCTCGGTCTCACGGAGGCGGACGCGCTGGCGGCGGTGCGGGATGCCCTGCGGGCGGCTTACGAGGGGTGAGCAGTCCTCGGGTGTGCGATCCCCGCGGGGTGCCTGCGGGCGGCTTGCGAGGGTGGGCGGTCCGTGGGTGCTGCGATCCCCGTGGGGTGTCCTGCGGGCGGCTTGCGAGGGTGGGCGGTCCGTGGGTGCTGCGATTTCCGTCGATCGGCTGCGGGCCCGTCGTGGCTGGTCGCGCAGTTCCCCGCGCCCCTTTTGGGGCGCTGGACCTGCCCGGCACTGTTCCCTGCAGCCGCTTCGGTCCGCCGGACAGGTCCCGGTCAGCGTCGTGCGGTCAGTTCCGGTGTGCGTGTCACCGTGAGCCCCGCCCTGGTTGCCGTCCGGCCGAAAGTCACCGCGTCCTCCACTGCCGCCCCGCCGGGGTCGTTGTTGAAGTACGCGTACACGTCCCGGGCGTCGGACCACGTGGTCGCGATCCGGTCCACCCAGGTCTCCAGGGAGCGGCGGCCGTAGCGCGGCCACGGACGGGCGCGGCCCTCGTGGAAGCGGACGTAGCCCCAGTCGGTCGTACGCCACAGCTCAGTGGTGGGGTGGGCCTGGACATCGGCCCAGCACAGGGCCGCGCCCCGGGACTCCAGGACCTTCCGGACCTCCCGTGTCCACCAGGAGTCATGGCGCGGTTCGACCGCGACCCGGGTCGACGACGGGAAGCAGGCCAGACACGCGTCCAGCAGCCCCGCGTCGGCCTTCAGCGTCGGCGGGAGCTGCAGGAGCACCGGGCCGAGGCGGTCGCCGAGGCCCGCCGCGTGGCTCATCAGACGGTCGACCGGCTCCTGAGGATCCCGTAGCCGCCGCATGTGGGTCAGATAGCGGCTCGCCTTCACCGTGACCACGAAGTCCCGCGGCACCCGGTCCCGCCAGTTCTCGAAGTTCTCCCGGGTCGGGAGCCGGTAGAACGCGTTGTTGATCTCCACCGTGGCGAAACGGGCCGCGTACTCCTCCAGCCACAGCCGCGTCGGACACCCGGCCGGGTAGAGCACTTCCCGCCAGTCCTTGTACTGCCATCCCGACGTTCCGACGAACAGGGTCATACCTCCATCAAAACACCGGTCGCCCAGAGGCCCCTAGAGGTACAGACCGGCGTCCGCCCCGTCCCGCGGCTCCGGCAGCGCCGTCGGCGAGGTGCCCCGGCGCAGCGCGTACAGCTCCGCCAGGGTCGCGCCCTCGCGGCCCACGGCATCCTCCCGGCCATGGGCCTCCCTGCCCAGCCACTTCACCGCCTCCGCGCGGGTGAGCGACCCCACCTCGATGCGGGCCAGACAGCGGCCCGGACGGACCACGGCCGGGTGCAGGCGCTCCAGGTCCTCGTTGGTCGTCACCCCCACCAGCACGTTGCGGCCCTGGCCGAGCAGGCCGTCGGTCAGGTTGAGCAGCCGCGACAGCGCCTGGCCCGCGGTGTGCTTCGCCTCGCCGCGGATCAGTTCGTCGCAGTCCTCCAGGAGCAGCAGCCGCCAGCGGCCCTTGCCCGTCCCGTCCTCCTCACCGATCGCGATGTCCATCAGATAGCCGACGTCGGAGAACAGGCGCTCGGGGTCGAGCACGCAGTCCACCTGGCACCAGTCCCGCCAGGAACGGGCCAGCGTGCGCAGCGCGGAGGTCTTGCCGGTGCCCGGCGGCCCGTGCAGCAGGAGCAGGCGGCCCGCGATGTCCTCCGGAGTCGTCTTCATCACGCGGTCCATCGCGTCCGCCACCGGCGCCGTGTAGTTCTCCCGCACCTCGTCCCAGGTGCCCGCGGAGATCTGCCGGGTCGTGCGGTGCGGGCCGCGCCTCGGGGAGACGTACCAGAAGCCCATCGTCACGTTCTCCGGCTGGGGTTCGGGCTCGTCCGCCGCGCCCTCCGTCGCCTGGTCGAGGACCTTCTGCGCCAGCTCGGCGCTGGTCGCCGTCACCGTGACGTCGGCGCCCCGGTTCCAGCGGGAGATCAGCAGGGTCCAGCCCTCGCCCTCCGCCAGTGTCGCGCTGCGGTCGTCGTCGCGGGCCATGCGCAGCACACGGGCGTCCGGCGGCAGGAGGGTCGCCCCCGACCGGACGCGGTCGATGTTCGCCGCATGCGAGTACGGCTGCTCGCCCGTCGCGAAGCGGCCGAGGAACAGCGCGTCGACGACGTCGGACGGCGAGTCGCTGTCGTCGACGTTGAGCCGGATCGGCAGAGCGTCGTGTGGGTTCGCAGACATGGCGCCCATGATCCGGCACGAGGGCGCCGCGTGCACCCGGTTTCCGCGGTGCGCCGGGTGTGTCGGGCGTGTCCGGTGCCTCCGGTATGTCTGCCCCCGTATCGCCCCCGTACCGCCTGCGTATCCCCGCTGTATCCCCTCCGTCCTGTTACGGAGTTGTCTGTTCACAACATCTGCCATACCTGGCATTCCCACGGTTACTGTTGCCCTCGATGGGACGTCATGAGTGGAATTCGGGGGCACGGCGGTGGCGGCTCACCGCGCTGCTCGGAGTGGGCGTGGCCGCACTGGCTCTGATCGTGACCCTGATCAACACGCTTCCAGGGGGCGGCGCCGGCACCGCGGGCACCTCGCGCAACGGCGACACGGTGCACGGCACCCCGGCGACCCCGCCCGACCAGGACCGGCCCGAGGTCGGCTGGGGCTTCACGCACACCCAGTACAGCGCCGACGAGGGCAGCTCCGCCGCCACCGAGCGGGTCGCGGGGCTGGTCTCGGACGCCGGGGGGATGCCGCAGGACCAGGCGATCATGGGCTGGGGAGCGGACAACCCCGAGCCGGTGAAGGGGCGTTACGACTTCGGCGCGATGGACCGCCGTATCGACTTCATCCGCAAGTCCGGCGGCACCCCGGTGGTCACCCTGTGCTGCTCCCCGGACTGGATGAAGGGCGGCAAGGCCGGCGTCGACAACACCAACTGGAGCCAGTCCGCCCTGGAGACGGCCCCGCGGCCCGAGCACTACGCGGACTTCGCCGCGCTCGCCGCGACCGTCGCCAAGCGCTATCCGGACGTACGCCACTTCATCGTCTGGAACGAGTTCAAGGGCTTCTGGAACGACGCCAAGGGCCGCTGGGACTACGAGGGCTACACCGAGCTCTACAACCTCGTCTACAAGGCCCTGAAGAAGGTCGACAAGGACATCATGGTCGGCGGGCCGTACCTGGTCATGGACAGTGTCGACCCGCGCGCGGACGAGGCGTCCAAGACCTTCAAGGGCCCCTGGGGCGCCATGGACCAGCGCATCCTCGACGCCTTCGACTACTGGAACAAGAACAAGGCGGGCGCCGACTTCGTCGTCGTGGACGGCTCCAGCTACACCAACGACGACGAGATGCTGCCGAACGAGTTCGCGGCGACGGACAAGTTCACCGCCGTCGGCAAGTGGGTGCGGCAGCAGACCGGCAACCTGCCGCTGTGGTGGTCCGAGTACTACGTCGAGCCCGCCGACGGCAACGACGACCGCAAGGGCTGGTCCGAGACCCGCCGTGTCGCCGTCCAGGCCGCCGGAATGATCGCCATGGTCAAGGGCGGCGCCTCCTCCGGCTTCTACTGGAACCCGGAGGACGAGAAGGGCACCGACTGCGCGGGCTGTATGTGGACGCCCACCGACAGCGCGGACGGCGGCGGGAAGCTCCCCATGTTCGACCTGGTCTCCCGCTTCCACCAGGAGTTCCCGCCCGGCACGAAGTACACGACGGTGTCGGTCGCCGCGGACGACGTGCCCAACGTCCGCGTCCTCGCCACCGGCAGGACCGTCCTGGTGGTCAACACCCTCGGCCGCTCGATCAGCGCGCAGGTCGACGGGAAGCGGTTCGGGATGCAGGCCTACGAGGTGAGGTGGCTCAACCGGTAGGCCCGTGGGGCCACTTCACCGGCTGAGCCACCTCACGACACGCGCTCTCACTTCATCGTCACGAACCGCTGCACCAGCGAGGCCAGCAGCACGGCCAGCAGCGGCAGCGAGAACCAGAAGCTGCTCTGCAGCCACCGCAGCTGCCGCACGCCCGGCCGCACCGCGACCCGCACCACCTCGCGCGCCGTCAGCATCAGGATCAGCGCGAGAGCCGCCAGGGCGCCCACGACCGACCAGGGCGTCCAGGTGATCTGCGGTCCGATCGGGCCCGGGGCCGGCTGCGGCACCTTGCCCTCGGGCTGCTTCCGGAGGGCGTAGACGGTGGCGTCGTCGTTGACGTAGACCTTCTTCAGCTCCGGCCGCTGGTCCAGGTTCTGGATGAGCCGGGGCTCCCAGGTGCCCGAATAGCCCACGTCCATCTGGAGATAGGTCGTCTGGCCCGCGTTGACCATCAGATACGAGTTCGGTCCCGCGTCCTTGAGCGCCTTGACCAGCCCCGACACGAGTACCGGATCGGCCGGTGCCAGCGTGGGCACGTAGTTGACCCGCTCCATGTCCTCAGCGCCCCACGGCATCGCCGGCGTCACGTCGTTGACCGTGTCGTTGCTCAGCCACAGCAGGCGGACGGTCGGCTTGTCGTGGGCGTACACGTAGTCCATGGCCGCGACCTCGCCCGGCCGGACCCGCTCGAAGGGCTCGTTGCCCCAACGGGCCACCAGGAAGCCGCCCATCAGGACCAGGCCCGCCATCAGCGCGGCCAGCGGCGCGAGGGAGACGCGGTCCTTGTCGCGTTCCTCGGCGGTCACTCCGGTGCGCGGGAACAGGGCGAGGCCGGCCAGCAGGGCCGCACCCGGCACCGCGAACATGAAGACACGCAGGGCCATCTCGCCGCCGTACGACTGCATGCCGAAGCCCAGGAACGGGACGAACGTCAGCACCAGCAGCGAGCGTTCCCGGTACTTGTGGTCGCGCCGCCGCCACCAGCCCCAGCAGGCGAACGCCATCACGCCGCCGGCCAGCAGCACGCGCGCGTACAGCACGAGCTTGTGGGTCGAGTCGCCGCCCTGGATGCGGCCGGAGACCGAGGTGGAGACATTGCTGCTGACGCCGCCGACCCCGCCGAACAGCTCGTTGAAGTGCCCGGACCAGTACGGCTCGGCCATGAAGCCGATCCACACCGCCACCACCACGGCGAACAGGATGGGCAGCCCGCGCAGTTCGGACCGGCCGACCAGGACGAGCACCGCGAGCACGCCCAGCATCACGAACGGGGTGAGCTGGTGGGCGGGCACGCTCGCCATGAACAGGCCGATCAGCACACCGAGCAGGACGGCCTTCTGGCGCCGGTTCGCCGGCTCGACCTCCGCCTCACCCGGCCGCCTCTTCGTCCAGATCACCCGCGGCTCGCGGAACCAGACCAGCAGGATGGCGACGAAGGCGAGGTAGAGGAGATAGGTGAAGCCCTGCGGGGAGAAGTAGTCCTGGCCCACCCAGCTGCAGAGGACGAAGACCCAGATGCCGGTCCACTTGGCCCGCCAGCTCGCCCGCAGGGAGCGTACGAGCAGGAACATCGGGGCCAGATAGAGGAGCTGGATGGTCAGCGGCCACCAGCGGATGACGTCGGTGAGGTCGGTGACTCCGCATGCCTTCGTGACGAACGCGGCCACCGCGAAGAAGCCCGGCCAGCTCCAGCGCGCGTCCAGGTCCGGTACGGCGGACCCGGTGCGGTCGATGTAGTCGAGGAACCCGAGGTGCTGCCAGGCCGTCGGGAACCGCGGCTCGGTCTCGATCACCGCGGGCAGCGCGTGCAGCGACACCACGGTCGCCAGCAGCGTGACGAGCAGCAGCGCCTTGTGCTCCCGGCCCAGCCAGAGCAGCGAGGCGAACACCGAGACCAGCAACACCGCCCCGACCAGCGTCGGCAGTGGCAGCACCGAGATCAGGCCGAGCCCGCCCATCCGGTCTAGGTCGGCCTCGCCCAGGCGCAGCGCGGGCACCCAGTAGAGCAGCAGCGCGGCCACCAGCAGACAGCCGAGGACGACTCCGGGACGGGTGGGCCGCAGCCGCTCGCGCCAGGACAGCGGCGGCGCCGACTCGGGCCCGTGGGCGGGTGCCTCTTCCGGTACGAGCGACGCCTGCGCCTCCTGTACGACCTTCCCGCCCGCGTCGAAGCCTCTCGCGAAGCCCCTCTCGAAGCCCGTGTCGAAGCCGGGCTCGAACTCGGTCTCGAACGGGGCGTCCACCTCCGTCTCGGCCGGTCCCAGAGAGGCCTCCGAGCCAGGCTCGCGCTCCTCCACGGGCAGACCGACCTCCGGGTTCTTCGCCCAGGTCGGCCGGTGGTCGGCGGGCACCACGGACGTGCCGGTGGGTGGGGTGCCGGGCCCCGGGCGGACGTCGGGGCGGCGCTCCTGGTGGTCGAAGTCGACGTGGATGCCGAGCGCGAGGGTGTCGCTGTCCAGCGCCCACGCCGGGCCCCGCCTGCGGAGCTGGTCCGGGACGGCGACCTCGCGCGCCCCCAGGTCGGCGAGGTCCCCGTCGGGCGCCGTCTCCTCGGGGACGGCGTCGGCCGGTGCGGCCCGGACGGTCCGGTACAGCTTGGGCGCGGCGATGGTGACGATCACCGCGAGCGAGGAGATCTCGGCGACGCCCGCGCCGGTCAGCCCCATGCGGGGGAGCAGCAGCAGCGTCAGACCGAGCACCAGGACGCACAACAGGCCCTGCAGCCAGGCCAGTCCCGCGGTGCGGCTCTGCGCGCGCAGCACGGCGAAGTAGGTCTCCATGACGACCCTGAGCAGCGCGCCGACCGCGAACCAGCGCAGCAGCGGCGTCGCCGCGTCCGCGTAGCCCGCGCCGAAGACGCCCAGGATCCACGGCGCGCCGATGAACAGCAGCCCGCAGATCGGCAGCATGATCCGCGCCATCCGCCTGAGCGCCGCCCGGGTGTTGGAGGCCAGCCGGGCCGGGTCGTGCGAGCCCTCGACGGTCAGTGAGGCGCCCATGTTGATGGCGAGCAGGTTGACCGTGCCGCCGATCGTCGTGGTGATGTAGAAGTACGCGTTGTCCTCGGAGCTGACCTGCGAGGCGATGATCACCGGGATCAGATAGACCACGGCGAGCGAGAACAGCGAGCCGGTGTAGTCGCCGGCCAGGAACCTGCCGATCTCCTTCAGCGTCGGCGGCTTCGCGTGGTCGGCCGTGGCCTCGATGTGCCGGGGGACCAGCCGCCGGAACACCAGCAGGCCGAGCGGCACCACGGAGGTGGCGATCGCCAGCACCCACGAGACGAACACGCCGGTCGTCGGCATGCTGGCGGCGAGACCGACCAGCAGCGCCAGCTTCACCGCTGAGAACACCGTGTTGCCGACCGGCACCCACGGCGCACTCCGCAGCCCGGTCAGCACCCCGTCCTGCAGCGTCAGCAGGTTCCAGGAGGCCACGGCCATGATGAAGCCGAGGCCCTTGATCGGCCCGTGCAGGAAGCTGTACGACGGCCCCCAGCTGCTGAGGGTCAGCAGGAAGATCCCCGCGGCGAACGACACCACCACACAACTCGCCGCGTACGTACGGAAGATGAGCCGGCCGGTGGCGCGACCGGCGACCGGGATGAAGCGGGCCAGGGCGCCGGTCAGGGTCACCGCCGTCAGCCCGGCCAGCAGTTTCATCGCGGCGATCGCGGCCGAACCCTGGCCCACCGCGGACTCGGAGTAGTAGCGGGCGGCGATCAGCCAGTACCCCAGGCCCAGCACCGCGGAGATGCCGGTGTTGAGCATCAGGGCGTAGGCGTTGCGGAACAGCGGGCTGCCGCCCTCGGACCTGCCCAGCCCGGGCAGCCGAAGACGGCGCCCCGGCTGCTCGGGCGCCTCGGTCGCGGCCTGCTCGGCCTCGGTCGTTGTGGTCGTGTCAGACACGGGAACGGATGGCCTTCCGGCGGACCTGTCGTGCTCTGCGGAGCAGGGCGTACCCCTTGGTGAGGGCACGGTCCCTGGCGAAGGTGCGGGCGATCGCGCGGCCCTCGACCAGCCGCTCGAACTCCTCGATGCCCGTGCTGCGGCGCACGGTCACACGCTGCAGGGCGTACGGCCCCTGCCGGCGGCGCGCGAGGCTGTTGCCGACGGCGAGCGCCTGGGCGTACCCCGTCTCCCGGACCGCCTCGCGCACCCGGCGGCTGGAGTAGCCGTAGGGGTAGGCGAAGGAGGCCGGGACGGCGCCCAGTTCGTCGGCGACGATCTCCCTGCAGTGGATCAGCTCGTGCCGCAGCGAGTCGTCGTCGAGCCGGTCCAGTTGCGGGTGGGTGTGGCTGTGCCCGCCGATCTCGACGTCCGCGGCGGCCAGTTCGCGCACCTGCTCCCAGTCCAGCATCGTGTCGAGACCGCCCCCGGTGTCGTACGCGCCCCTGATCCAGCCGGTGGAGACGAACAGCGTGGACGCGAAGCCGTGCTTGGCGAGCACCGGGAGGGCGTGCCGGTGCACGCCTTCGTAGCCGTCGTCGAAGGTGATCAGGACCGGACGCGGCGGCAGCGAGCGGCCCGACCGCCAACTCGCCGCCAGTTCAGCCGTGTTGACCGGGGTGAGTCCCAGGTCGCCGATCACCGCCATCTGCTCGGCGAACGCCTCGGGCGCGACCGACAGTGCGCGCGTGGCGTCGTTCGGCGCGGTCGCGACCGAGTGGTACATGAGAACCGGCACGGGTTCATCAGCCATGAGATCCCCCCTGACCTCCATCACCGATCTGCACGACGGAGAACGTGGCACCGCCCTTGCGGGCGCGGACGCTCCCCACGACGTACCCACCGGCCGCCGTCAGCACCCCGGCGACGATCGCGCCCGCCCGCCCCGCACCGCCCGGCCGGGCCAGCACCGCGTCCCGCAGACCCCGCACCACACCGGCGGGCAGCACCCGGGTGGTGTACCGGCGCTCGGACTCAAGTCCCCTGTCCGCACCCACACTTCGCGCCACCAGCGCCTTGGACAGGCCCTCGGCGTAGGCGCGCGTGCGGAAGTACCCGAAGTGCTCACGCGCCTCGGGCACCCGGTGGTGGATCACCGCACGGTCGTCGATCAGCAGGATCGCGTCCGGTCTGACGCGGGTCAGACGGATGCACAGCTCCGTCTCCTCGCAGCCCAGCGGGCGCTTGTCGCCGTCCCGCCCGATGCCGGTGGCGAAGCCCCCCGCGTCGTCGAACGCCGTACGACGGAACGAGGCGTTGCCGCCCAGGACGTTGCGCACCCGGACCAGGCCCGGCGGCAGCCCCTTGTACGTGCAGCCCACCACCCAGTCGAACTCCTCCGGGAACCAGGCCGGACGGCGGCCCGAGGCCCAGATCGGCATCGTACGGCCGCCGACGGCCATCACCCGCGGATCCGCGTACCCCTCGGCGAAACGGCGCAGCCACTCCCGCTCGGCCACGGCGTCGTCGTCGAGGAACGCGATCACCTCGCCCCGCGCGGCCGCGATGCCGGTGTTGCGGCCGGCGGACAGACCGCGGGGGCCCGCGTTGGCGAACACGCGGACCTCGTCGACTTCCTTGTACTCCTTGGCCAGTCGGTCCAGCAGCGCCGGATTGTGGTCGACGACCAGCAGGGTCTCCAGCGCGCGGCGGGACTGCGCCCGCACCGAGGAGACCGCCGCGAGGATGTCCTCCCAGCGGTCCTCGGTGTAGACGCAGATCACGACGGAGATGTCGAGATCGCTCAAGACACCTCTCCCCGCACCGAGTCGAGCATCGGAGAGTGGTGTTCCTGGCTGCGCAGTTCGCGCCGGTTCGACCGCTCCTTGAGGATCACCTTGAGCACCCGGAACCCGTCCCGCACGGCCCGCAGATTGCTCGCGCCGTGGATGCGGAGGTACTCGTGACTCGGTATCTCCTGCACCTTGAGCCCCGCCTTGACCACCCGGATGTTGATCAGGGTCTCGATCTCGAAGCCGGTGCAGTCCAGGGAGATCTTGTCCAGGCAGTGCCGCCAGAACGCGTTGTAGCCGTAGCACAGGTCGGTGTAGCGGGCGCCGAACTTGCGGTTGACGATGGTGCACAGCGCCCAGTTGCCGAGCTTGCGGATGAACGTCATGTCGTCGGTGCCGCCGCCGTTGGCGAAGCGGGAACCCTTGGCGAAGTCCGCGCCCGAGACCAGGGCGGAGACGTACGACACGATCTCGTTGCCGTCGGCCGAGCCGTCCGCGTCGACCATCACGATGATGTCGCCGGTGCACGCCTCGAACCCGGTGATCAGGGCATCCCCCTTGCCTTTGCCCTGCTGCTCGACGACCTTGACGTTCGGCCACAGGCCGCGGGCCACTTCGACGGTGTCGTCCGTGGAATTGCCGTCCACCAGAACGACTTCGTGTATCCAGTCCGGAAGTGTCTTGAACACGTACGGGAGATTCTCCGCCTCGTTCATGGCGGGAATCACCACACTCACCGGCGGCGCGATGGCCAGGTGAGAGGAGATCGGCCGGTATTGGCCGGCAAGTGACGGGCCTTGGCCCGTGGCCGCCGGCCGCAGAACAGAACTCATGAGTCTGGTCCCTCTCGTCCGGTGGACCGCCCGCCCCTGGGCGGCCCGGTTATGTGTCCGGTTCGAAAGGGGGGTTTCACGCCTGTGGCATGACGAATGGGATCTCCGTGCACGCCGATGGCGAGCTGGCAAAGCTGCCGGTCTGCCGTGGAACGGCAGCCGGTCGCGCGGCACGACTCGGTCACAAGTGCGGTCACCGAGCACGGCACCCCCCTACCGCGCCCCACGCCGGGAACCATCGCGGTCCTGAGCCCTCCCCTGGGCCGCTCGATGATGGACCGATGCGGGTGAGATGTACGACGGTATTGACGATTGAACCTGTATGGCAAGGCCTGGAACGAGGCCTCACCTTTTTGTTGGTTTGACCGTTACACAACTTAGAAGTAGGAAAAAGCTGATCACGGTCACCGCGATGACTCCGCCGCGCACCGACCAGCGGTGAACGGCCAACATCCCTTGCGCCACCAGCATGTTGAGCACGATCGCGCCCGCGACCGCCGCGAGTGTCCGGCCGAAGGGCTCCAGCCCGCGCAGCGCGGCCCCGATGGCCGTCGCGGGCGCGGCGAGGAGGAAAAACAGGGTGAGCGGCCCGCGCAGGGGTGAGTCCGAGTCGGCCAGCGCCAGCAGCGCGCCGAATCCCCCCACGGCCGTCGCGGCGCCCGCGAGCAGTGGCGACAGGTCCCTCCCCGGTCCTGGTCGCGCCCGCTCGGTGCCGTCTGTCGAAGATCTGCCGTCTGTCGAGGTTCTCTTGACGGGCCTCTTGATGCGGATCGTCTGCATTGGCGACTTTGCCCCCCAGCGCGCCGGATGCCGGGCTTCAATGTCGCGCAGCGCACGGAGAGGCGTCAAGACGCGGAAGCGGCCCGCGCCCGTCAGAGGTTGAAAAGTCTTGACATGGACACTTCCCATCGACACGTGTAATTGGTACGACGGTTACGGCAGAGATCCTGCTAAAGGGAGGTTCCATGAGACGTTCCCGAATTGCCGTTTTCGTGAGCTCGATCCTCCTCGCCGCCGGCACGGCCCTCACCGGGGCCACGGCGGCGCAGGCGTCCCAACAGGCCGCAGCCACCGGCTATGTGGCCCTCGGCGACTCCTATTCCTCCGGGGTCGGGTCGGGCAGCTACATCAGCGCCAGCGGCGACTGCAAGCGCAGCACGAAGGCCTACCCCTACCTCTGGGCCGCCGCCCACTCACCCTCGACGTTCGACTTCACCGCCTGCTCGGGCGCCCGTACGGGTGATGTTCTGTCCGGACAACTGGGCCCGCTCAGCACCTCCACCGGCCTCGTGTCCATCAGCGTCGGGGGCAACGACGCGGGCTTCTCCGACGTCATGACGACGTGTGTGCTCCAGTCCGACAGCGCCTGTCTCTCCCGGATCGACACCGCGAAGGCGTACGTCGACTCGACGCTCCCCGGACAGCTGGACAACGTCTACTCGGCGATCACCGCCAAGGCCCCGAACGCCCACGTCGTCGTCCTCGGCTACCCCCGCTTCTACAAGCTCGGCACCACCTGCGTCGGCCTCTCCGAGACCAAGCGGAAGGCGATCAACGACGCGGCCGACCACCTGGACACCGCCACCGCCAAGGCCGCCGCCGACCACGGCTTCACCTTCGGTGACGTCCGCACCACCTTCACCGGCCACGAGATCTGCTCCGGCAGCTCCTGGCTGCACAGCGTCGAGTGGCTCAACATCGGCGAGTCGTACCACCCGACCGCGGCCGGCCAGCTGGGCGGCTATCTGCCCGTCCTGACCAGCGCGGCCTGATCACTGCGAGGGCGACGACGAAGTACTGGGGGAGGCCCCGCCCGTCGGGGTCTCCGCCACACAGGTCACCGAGAACGGAACCGAGTTGGACGTCGTCTGCTTCGGTGAGCGGACCTCGACACTGATCGAGTTCCGGAAGGTCCCCGTGTTGTTGTAGGTCGTCACGAACGCCCTGTCCTGCTTGGTCTTCGTGCCGCCCTCCGGGAAGGACAGGGTCTTCCATCCCGGATCCATGATCTGGCCGTCCTTCGACACCCACCGGTAGCTGACTTCGGCCGGCAGCCGCCCCACCGTGAAGGTCGCCGTGAACGCGGGCGCGTCGCTCCGGGGCGGCGGACAGGCGCCGGAGTAGTCCGTGTTGGAGCCGGACAGGGTGACGCTCACGGACTGGGGGGCCGCCGTGGAGGCGCTGCCGCTCGGACTGGGCGTCGGGCTCGCGCCTCCGCCCGGGTTGCTGTGCGTGGCGGTCGACGGAGTCCCCGTGTCCGACCGCGGGGTGTCGGCATTGTTGTTTCCTTTGCCGCCGTTGTCGCGGTTCAGCAGTGCGTACGTCAGCCCCGCGATGGCCAGGGCGAGGACGACCAGTCCCACGACCAGGACGACGGCTGCCCGGCGGTTGCGCTCCGGCGGCGGTGCGCCCGGAGCGGTCGTCGCCGGCCCCGCCTCGGGCTGCGTCCGTCCGGCCGGGTACGGCATCGGAGGCGTCGGCGTCTGAGGCTGCGGGAAGGCCGCGATCGTCGGGGCGTACGGCGACGCCTGCGCGCCGTACGCGTGAGGAGTGCCTCCCCCAGAGGGGGTACCCCCAGCTGCGATGATCCGCAGGTCCTGCTCGGCCCGGTCGGCAGGCAGCCGCTCGGCCGGGTCCTTGCGCAGCAGCCCCTCGATGACGGGGGTCAGCGGACCGGCCCGGTAGGGCGGCGGCAGCTCCTCGTCGACGATCGCGCGCAGGGTGCTGAGCGGGGTGTCCTGGCGGAACGGCGAGTTGCCCTCGACCGCCGCGTACAGCAGCACACCGAGCGACCACAGGTCGGACTCCGGGCCGGGCGTGCGGCCCAGCGCCCGCTCCGGCGCCAGGAACTCGGGCGAGCCGATCACCTCGCCGGTCATGGTCAGTGCCGAACTGCCCTCGACCTGCGCGATACCGAAGTCGGTCAGTACCACCCGGTCGTCGTTCGACAGCAGCACATTGGCCGGCTTCACATCCCGGTGCAGCACGCCGGCTTCGTGCGCCGCCCGCAGCGCGGAGAGCACCTCGGCACCGATGTGCGCGGCCCGCTGCGGCTCCACCGGGCCCTCGGCGTCCAGGAGTTCGGCAAGTGAGATACCGCGGACCAGTTCCATGACGATCCACGGCCGGCCGTCCTGGGTCGCCACGTCGTACACCGTGACGACGTTGCGGTTGGCGACCCGCGCGGCCGCCCACGCCTCGCGCTCCAGCCGGGCGTACAACCGCTCCACGTCCGCGGCCGCCAGCCCGGCGGGGGCACGCACCTCCTTGACGGCGACCTCGCGGTGCAGGACTTCGTCCCGGGCGCGCCACACGGTTCCCATGCCGCCCTCGCCGAGGGGTGACAGGAGACGGTAGCGGCCCGCGATCAGACGTTCACTGCCCGATTCTTCGGACACGGGCGTCCCCCATTCGCATCCGCGTGTTTTCTCCACTCCGTGCGTTTTCTCCCCCAACGTAGCTCAGCCGAGTGCGGATGCCGCCCCCTTGAGCACCAGTCCGATCCCGAGTGACACGACGAGGAACGCCGAGCCCAGAGGGGCGGTCCTGCGGATCAGGACCGCCATCGGGTGGGTGGTCCAGCGGGGGCGCCGGTCCAGCACACGGTTCATCCCGGTACCCAGCTTGACGACGGCGAACCCCGCCGCGGTGAGGGTGAGGGCGAGCCCGACGCCGTACGCGACGACGAGCAGCAGCCCGAACCAGGCCTGCCCGAGCGCCGACGCGCCCACGAGCACGACGACCGCGGAGGGACTGGGCACGAGGCCCCCGGCGAAGCCCAGCAGGATCGTGCCGCGGAGGGTGGGGGCGACGGAGTGGGTGTGGGTGAAGCCGCCGTGGGTGTGCTCGACGGTGTGCGGGTGAGGGTGGTCGGAGTGGTGGGTGTGGCTGTGGTCGTGATCGTGGCTGTGGGGGTGCTCGTGGTCGTGGTCGTGTGGGTGGCCGGGGGAGTGCGTGTGGGTGTGGGTTTCGGCAGTCGTCGTGGCGGGTTCGGCGTGGGCGGCGACCAGGACCAGGGCGCGTTCCCCGGGCTCGGCGGTGGTGTGCGGGTGCGTGTGCCCGCCGGGGCCGTGCGGGTGCGGATGGTCGTGGTCATGGGTGTGTCCGTGCCCGGGGCCGCGGTTGCGCCAGGCCCGGCGGACGAGTGTCGCGCCCGCGCAGGTCACCATGACGCCGCTCGCGATGCCCAGCCAGGCGATCACCGAGGGGGCCGCCGCCGAGCCGGCCGTGACCAGGAGGCCGAGGGCGACCACGCCCAGGGTGTGGGTGACCGTGACCGAGGCCGCCAGGGGCATGACGTCCTTGAGGCGGGCCCGGCCGCCGCGGGCGGCTGCCGTCGCGGCCATCAGGGTCTTGCCGTGGCCCGGGGCGAGCGCGTGCATGGCGCCCAGGACGACCGCGATCAGCAGCGAGAGCGCGGCGAAGCCGAAGGTGAGGTCGTGCCGGGCGACCAGGTTGTTCAGGGCCTGTGTCCAGCGGTCCGCGCCGCGCGGCAGCACGGAGGCGGCGGGCGCGTCCTGCCGCTCCTCGACCAGCGCCGGTCCGCCGGGGCGCACGCGCAGGGAGGCGGTCGAGGTGTCGGCGGGGGAGGAGAGCAACTCCTTGGGATAGCTGGTGAGTTCGTGGGAGACCGACGTCCTGGGTACGTCCGTCGCGGTGAGCGTCATACGGTCGCCGCGCGCGGTGATCTCCCGCCAGCCGGGCCCGGAGGTGGCGCCCTCGCTGTGGAAGCCGACGGCCACGGTCTCGCCCTCGGGGAGCGGCGCGGTCAGCCGGCACTCCACTCTGAGGGTGTTCAGCCCGGCCTGCCCGGGCCGCAGCTGCGCCCTGCTGCTGCCGACGGCCAGGGCGGCGGCCCGTCCGTCCACGGTCACCTTGCTGCCCTCGGCCGCCTTCGCGCACCGCTCCTTCGCCCACTCGGCCATGCCGAGCCGCTTGATGTCGGGCTTGGCCTGGGTGGCCGGGATCTCGGCAAGGTCCTCGACATGGTCGACGCGGAGCTTGCCCGGGGCGGCGACCAGGCCGTCGTAGCGGTTGACGGTGAAGTTGCCGAGGGGGTGCGCGCTCGCGCCGGTGGAAGGTACCAGCGCGAGCGCGCAGGCCGCCGTGAGGACGGCCCCGCTGGAGGCGAGCAATCGGCGAGGGGTCACTTCGCCGCCTCCAGGTCTTCGAGTGCCTTACGGGCCTGGCGGGCGCCCAGCGGTGAGAAGCCGGGGTTGAGTTTCAGCGCCGCCGTGAGGGAGTCACGGGCGTCCTTCGTGTGGCCGGTGGCGCGTTCGATCATGCCGCGGTGGTAGAGGAACGAGGCGTTGCGGTAACCGGTCGCGGTGGCCTGCTTCGCGTACGGGAGGGCCGCCGCGTCCTGGCCGTTGACGTGCAGGGCCCAGGCGAGGGCGTCCGCGGTGTGCACGGTGTGGCGGCGGGCCCACTCGGCGCGGGCGGCGCGCAGGGCCGCGGCCTTGTCGCCGTGGTCGGCCGCCGCGAGGGCGGTGTCGAGGTCGGCGTTGACGCCGTTGGCGCGGGCGAGCGCGATCCAGGCGTCGACCAGGGCGTACTGGTCGCGGGCCTTCTCCCGGTCGCCGTCGGCGCCTCGGTCCTCGTACATCTCGCCGAGTTCCACGAGGGGCTGGGGCAGCGGGTAGCGGGCGACGAGCTGCTCCATGTCCCTGAGCCCGGTCGCCTTGTCGCCGCTCGCGTACTCGGCGCGGGCGCGGCCCTCCAGCGCGGGCAGGTAGTTGTCGTCGGCGGCGAGGGCGCGGGCGTAGTAGCTGACCGCGGTCCTGTAGTCGCCCTGGTTCCAGGCGAGTTGGCCGATCTGGAAGGCGACGTAGGAGACGTCGCCCTTGGTGCTCGCGGTGCCGAGGGCCTGCTCCAGGACCCGGCGGGCCGTCTTCACGTCCCCGCGCAGCTCGTGCACGTACGCGTACCGGGTGAAGACGGGGATGCCCGGGCGCCGCGAGTCCGCGGTGTCGGCGGCCTTCGACGCGTCGGCGTAGCGGCCGAGTTCGACGAGTGCGTCGATGCGGGACGAGAGGGCGTTCTGGCTGTAGGGGTTCTCCTTCAGCACCTGGTCGGCGTAGTCCAGGGCGTCCTTGAAGTCGTGCCGGGCCGCGGCGAGGGCGGCCTGGCCGGTGATGGCCTGCTCGTTGCCGGGCTTCACGTCGAGGGAGCGCCTGAGGGCCTTGTCGGCCTGCGGATAACGGGAGGGGTCGCCCTTGGTGCGGGCCTGCTCGACATACGCCAGCCCAAGACTCGCCCAGCTCCCGAAATCCCTTGGCTGCGCCCTGAGATGGGCCTGCAGGGAGAGAATGCTCGCGTCGATGTTCCCGCTGTTCAGCAACGCCGGCGACAGCGCACTGGGCGCGTCGGAGACCGTCGTGGTGTTCCCGTCCCGGATGGCACCGTAAGCAATGGACCCACCGGTCAGCGCAACGGCCAACAGGGCTGCCAGCCCGGCCAGTTGCCCCACATGCCACCGACGCCCGACGGCAGCGACCCGACGGAAGGCGGCGACGCGTTCGTCGGCGGGGGCGGCTGTGCCGGACGCCGGTTCGTCAGCGCCCTGAAGGGGCGCGGGGAACGGCGTGACCAGCCCCGACGAGCCCGCGGACAAGTCCCGACCATCCGTGGCACTCTCTGTGAAGCCCTCGTTGTCATCAGTGTCCGGGGCCATGCCCTCTCCTAAAGTGCCGTGCAGAACAAGGAAGTTGCCGCCCGATGGCGGCGCGGCCCGCACCGTGGGGGATGACGTGCGGGCCGCGCCAGTCGGTGGACGGGCCGAAGCCCGCGGACCGGGCGGTGCCGCTCCGAAGAAGCCGCCCGGTCCGCCGGTCATGGTGCGGACTAGTACACGCGGCTCCGCATCCGACGCCACCACATGAGGCCCGCGCCGATCAGCGCGATACCGGCGGCTCCGCCACCGGCCGAGGCCGCGATCAGCGTGGTCTTGTCCATGCCGCCGGCCGACACGGGCTGCAGGGCGTCGCCGAGCTGGCTCTTGACGTCGCTGCCGCTGCTGACGCCCTTGGCGGTGGCACCGCGCGAACCGGACGTCGGGTTGGCCAGGTACGGGAAGTACTTGCCGAAGCCCTGGTCGTTCTTGTCGACCGCGTCGCCCAGGTCGTTCTTGGAGCCGACCAGTTCACCCTCCATGACCTGGAGCGCCTCGTCGATCACGTCGTCGGTGAGCCGGCGGCCGTTCGGGAAGCCCGCGTTGTCACCGTCGAGGACGCCCAGCCGCTTCGGGGAGGCGGCCGGCTTGATCGAGGTGTTCAGACGCAGTTCCTCGGCCGGGCGCACGTACGGCGGCTGGTTGAGGCCCTTGACGCCCTTCAGGAACACGTCGACGAGGTCGTTGCGCGGCTCCGACGGTGCCTTGATCTTGTAGATCGACTCGATGAGCTTCGGCAGCTCCGGGTTGGTCACGTTCTTCAGGAACTGCGCGTCGTACCGGGGCGAGGACGCGTTGAACTTGTCCTTGTCCTTCAGCGGGTTGACGACCTCGTTGACCAGCGGGTTGCCCAGGCGCGAGACCTGCTCGTAGTAGCCGCGGGCGTTCTTGCGCGCGACGGTCGACCAGACGCCGATGATCGGCTGCTTCCTCGACTCCGTGAGCATGTCCGTGGGCAGCTGCAGGGCGATCGAGTTGACGTTGTAGCCCTTGAGGGTGTCCCGGCCGACCTCGGAGAGGTTCCCGCCGTACAGCAGGTCGAAGACGCGCAGGTCGGCGAAGAACGGGTCGTCGGCCTGGCCGGCGAAGGTCTGGCCGCCGTTGGACAGCTTGTAGATCGCCTGGTCGCGCAGCTTGCCGTAGTCGGGCATCGACGCCTTGCCGACGTCCGACGGCGCCACCGGAATGTCGTCGGCGAGCCTGGTCTTCGAGAGGGCCCGCTGGCCCTTCAGCTTGATCAGGTCGATGTCGTACGTCTGCGTGATGTTCAGGTCCGGGTCGGTCAGGTTGCTGACCACGCCCGTGTTGTACAGGAACGACTTCTTGTTCCTCGTCTGCGTGCGGAACGTGTAGCGGAGCAGCAGGTCGTCCTGCGCGTCACCGTTGTTGTCTATATGGATGTCGTACTGGGCGTCGTCGCCGAACTGGTAGAAGTTCGGGCCGCCTGCCGGTTCCTCGAACGGGATGAAGTTCGCGATGACCGTCGTGGTGTCCGGCTTGTCCGGGCTGACGAACGCGTAGAGGTCCGTGTTGTCGTACTGGGGCTGCCCCGAGATCAGCGGGGCCTCCCGGTGACTGGAGGCGGAGGCCGCCCCCGGTGCCAGCGTGGCCACGCCGGCGGCCGCGAGCCCCCCGGCGGCCAGCGCCCCGGCTATCAGGGTCGCGATGCTCCCGCGTCCCGCACCGCTCCTGGAGATAGGTGTCATGCCGTCCGTCCTCAGTCCCAACTTGCCTGACGAACGCTGATTCGGAGCGGTCGGCAGGGTGGATTGGTCGAATCCCAAACGTTCTTACGGCGAACTTGGAATCTTGTTTCAGACGAACGTGAAGCTGTTTGAACGCGGATCCTGACGGATCGTCTTTGATCGGCCACCGACCCGCGTTTTGGGCGTGGCGATCCGTAACCCCATCCGGAGGTGCGTTCGTTGCGAATGCCTGGTGTGACGGGACGGGGCCCATGCGGGCGGGGAGAGGGGGACCGAGTGGAGGCCGACGAGCTTCTGGTACTCGTGGCAGGCGGCGACCAGAAGGCATTCGAGGAGCTGTACGGCCTGGTGTCCGGTCCGGTGTTCGGACTGGTCCGCCGGGTCGTACGCGACCCCGCGCAGTCGGAGGAGGTGGCCCAGGAGGTGCTGCTCGAACTCTGGCGGTCCGCCGCGCGGTTCGACCCCGGGCGCGGCAGCGCACTGTCCTGGATCCTCACCGTCGCCCACCGCCGCGCCGTCGACCGGGTGCGCAGCGCCCGCGCGGCCGTGGACCGTGAGCAGCGCGAGGCACGCCGGGCCCACCACCCCGCCTTCGACCAGGTCACGGAGGAGGTCGAGGCGGGCCTGGAACGCGAGTGGGTTCGCCGCTGCCTGGACCGCCTCAGCACGCTGCAGCGCCAGTCCGTCACCCTCGCCTACTACGACGGCTACACGTACCGTGAAGTGGCCGAGCGGCTCTCGCTGCCGCTGGGCACGGTCAAGACCCGGATGCGCGACGGACTCACCCAGCTGCGCAAGTGCCTGGGAGGTGTCGCATGAGTCTCCTCGCCCGACTGTTCCGCCGCGGGGATCTGCACTCGCTCGCGGCCCCCTACGCGCTCGACGCCCTGGGGCCCGGGGAGCGGGTCCGCTTCGAGCGGCACCTGAAGAACTGCGACCGCTGCGGTGCAGAGGTGCGCGCCCTGACCGAGGACGCCGTCCGCCTCGCCTGGTCCACGGCCGCCCCGCCGCCGGCCGCGATGCGCGACCGGGTGCTGGCCGCCGTACGCGCCACCCCGCAGGAGCCGGGGGTGTTCGCCCGGGAGCACACGCCCGTGCTGCCGCCGCACGTCTGGGGCACGCAGCCGCCGCCGGGACGCTCCCGTGCGCCGCGCGAGCGCCGCCCCTTCTTCGTGCCGTTCGCCACGGCGACGGCGGCCGCGGCCCTCGTCGTCGCCTCGCTCTTCGCCGTCCAGGCGAACCAGACCCAGGACAAGCTGGACGCCGAGCGCGCCCAGGCACGTGAGATCGCCCACGTTCTCGCAGCTCCCGACGCACGTGCGAGCACCCGCAGGGACACCCAGGGCCGAAGTATCGGAGCGGTCGCCTCCGCATCGGAGGGGCAGGCGGTCGTCACGCTCAGCGGATACGACGCCCTGCCCAGCGGACGCGTGCACCAGCTGTGGCTCATGCGCCCCGGTGCGCAACCACGCTCCCTCGGGCTCTTCGAGGGCGGCGACACGCCCTTGGTCGCGACCGACCTCAGCACATCGGCAACGTCACTCGCAGTGACCGTGGAGCCCGACGGTGGGTCACCGCAGCCCACCAGCCAGCCCATTGTCCAACTCGCCCTGAAATCGGTTGGATTCGGAGAGTAATCATGGAGGAGTCGTCAACACCCTTACGGGGAAGGTGAATCCTGTGACCGCGATACACGAGTGCCCCAAGGGAGCGATAGGGTTACCCTGCCCGGGCCGGGTGGACTCGTACGGGTGGGGAGTGACATGGAACAGATAACAATGCGCAGCAGGGCCAGGGTCCCTGCGATCACCTGCGGGAGCAGCGCGACCAGTTCGCGCCTCGACCGTCATCTCTCGGTGCTGGGCGGCCCCGCCGTCCCGCAGCGCGAGGCGGCCGAGGCGACCTCGCTGATGCGTGAGCTGACCGCGCGTGACACCCCACGTGAGCGCAGCGCCAGGGGCAACCGGATCAGCCGCGTGCTGCTCTTCGCGCCGCTGCGCCGACTGCGCCGTTCGCTGTTCGGCGGGCGCTGAGCGACACCGGCGCTCGTTCCGCAAGAGGCCGCGCCCGGGGCACCGCGTCGTCCGGCGCAGCGCTGCGATCCCGTCGTCCGTCATCCCCGCGGCATGCAGCGACATCCGGGCATACGCCCGGGCGTGGCCACGTCCTTCGATCCCTCGCCTCCGGTGCGTCCCACCCGCTCCGTACCCCGAGGCAACACCACCCACGTCACCGGCCGTTGAGGTCAGCGCTCCCCGTGCGCGTACCTCCGCACCGCCAGCGGCAGGAACACCCCGATCAGCACGGCGCACCACAGCAGTGACCCGGCGATCGGGTGCGCCACCGGCCAGGCGGCGTCCCCCGGCACCGGCGCGTTGCCGAAGAGGTCCCGCAGGGCCGTCGTCACCGCGCTGATCGGATTCCACTCGGCGACCGTGCGCAGCCGGCCCGGCAGGCCGTCGGTCGGGATGTAGGCGTTGGACAGCAGCGGCAGCACGAACGTCGAGGCGCCGAGCTGCCCGGCCGCATCCTCGCTCCGGGTGAGCAGTCCCAGGAAGATGCCGATCGAGGTGCACGCGAACCGGAACAGGAGCAGCAGCCCCACGGCGCCCACGGCCCGGGGCACGGACCCCTCGACCCGCCAGCCCGCCGCGAGGCCGACCAGGAGCAGTGGCACCGTCCCGATCGCCGTGACCACGAGATCGGCCACCGCCTGCCCGAGCGGTACGGCGGCCCGGCTCACCGGCATCGTCCGGAAGCGGTCCATCACACCGCGGTGCGAGTCGGCGGCAGCCTGGAACATACCGGTCATGAGCCCGCCCGCGGCCGTCGAGACCAGGAGTCCCGGCACCAGGAAGGACCGGTACTCGCGGCCGGGCATCGCGAGGGCGCTGCCGAAGACGTAGCCGAAGAACAGCAGCATGTTGATCGGCATGACCTGGGTGAGGATCGCCAGCCCGGGACTGTTGCGGACCCGCCGCAGCTGCCGGCCGACCATCGCGAGGCCGTCGTACGCCAACGTGCTCATGCTGCGGGCTCCTTGATGTCGGTGGTCAGCCGGATGAAGGCCTCGTCGAGCGTCGGCTGCCGCAGGCTCGCGTCGAGCAACGGCACGCCCGCCGCGTCGAGTTCGCGCACCAGGCGGGGCAGCGTGAGTGTCCGGTCCCTGGTGAGCGCGCCGAGGGCGTTGCGTTCGTGGTCGAACGACGGCTCGACGCCCGTGAGTTGATCGAGGACCCCCGCAGCCTTCACCATCACCTCCGCGTTCGTGACGACGACCTCGACGTGGACCCCGATGACCGCCTTGAACTGGGCCGGCGATCCCGTGTGCGTCACCCGCCCCCGGTCCACCAGGGCGATGTCGTCGGCGAGTTGGTCGGCCTCCTCCAGGTACTGCGTGGTCAGCAGCACCGTCGTACCGTCGGCCGTGAGCTCGCGCACGGCGTTCCAGATCAGATTGCGGCTGGCCGGGTCGAGGCCGGTCGTCGGCTCGTCCAGGAACAGCACCTCGGGCCGGCGGATCAGGCTCGCCGCCAGGTCCAGCCGGCGGCGCATTCCGCCGGAGTAGGTCGAGGCCGCCCGGCCGGCCGCCTCGGCCAGCGCGAACCGCTCCAGGAGCTCGTCGGCACGCTGCCCCGGCGCCCGCACCCGGTGCAGCCGCGCGAACAGCCGCAGGTTCTCCCGGCCCGTGAGGTCGCCGTCGACCGACGCGTACTGCCCCGTGACCCCGATCCTGCGCCGGACGGCCACGGGCTCCCGGACGAGGTCGTGCCCCGCGATCCGTGCCGAGCCGGCGTCCGGCCGCAGCAGCGTCGTCAGCAGTCGCACGGCCGTCGTCTTGCCCGCCCCGTTCGGCCCGAGGACACCGCAGACCGTGCCCTGGGCCACCGCGAGGTCCAGCCCGCGCACCGCGCGCACATCGCCGAATTTCTTCTCCAGACCTTCACTAAGTACAGCGTACGTAGAAGTCATGTCCCGACCATAGCCCACTACGTACGGTGTACGTAACTAGGATGGTGGTCGAGGTGATGATCGATGGCGGGCCGAGCGGCGGTACCCGAAGTGATCTGGGCGCGTCCCGAGCGGACGGGCCGGGGGCCGAGGCCTGCCTACACGCGGGCCGACATCGCGACGGCGGCGGTGAAGGTCGCCGACGAGGGCGGGCTGGACGCGGTGTCGATGCGGCACGTCGCGGCCGAGCTGGGCTGCGGGACCATGTCGCTGTACAACTACGTCCCCCGCAAGGAGGACCTGTACGAGCTGATGGTGGACGCGGTCGGCGGCGAGCACGAGCTGTGGGAGCCGTCGGGGGACTGGCGGGCCGACATGCGCCGGGTCGCCCAGCAGACGAGGGTGCTGATGCACCGGCATCCGTGGATGACGCGGCTGATGTCACCGGTGTACGGGTTCAGCCCGAACGCCCTGCGCTATCTGGAGCACTGTCTGGCCTGCCTGGATCCGCTCGACGCGCGCTACGGCATGAAGATGCAGCTTGTCGGGATGCTGAACGGGTGCGTGACGTCGTATGTGGCCACCGAGTTGGCCGCCGCCGAGCGGACGCGGTCGTTGCCGTGGTCGGCGGAGGAGGAGAGTGCGGTGCGGGTGGCCTATCTGGGGGGTGTCCTGGCCGGCGGGGCTTATCCGCGGATGGCTGCGGCGTTCACGGAGACCTCCGGGCCGATCGATCTTGACGGGGCTTTCGAGTCGATGCTGGAGCGGATGCTCGACGCCTTTGCGCAGCGGGGGTGAGGTTGTCCGCGACTGAGGGTCCGTTGTGGTTGACCGCGCCCACGCGGCGGAGCCGCAAACCGATACGGCCCCGCGCCCCTGAAGGCCGTCACAGCAACGCGAACTGGCCTTCTGGGCCCTCCTCGTGGTGGTCGAAGACCGAGGCTGGTTTGCGGGACGTTCCGGGCACGGGCAGGACGCCCGCCTTGCCCAGCTCGGCTGCTGTGATCGGAGCTGTCACGGTCAACTCTTCCTGCTGTGGCCGCAGTTCGGCCAACAAGGCCAGGACCGTGATCAGCTCCAGCAACTCCGACGTCCAGGTCTGCGGCCATGTCGGCGGACGGATCGCCGCCAGCGTTCCCGGCTCGGTCTCAGTCGTCCGCGTCGCGAACCACTGCTCCAGGACCCGGGTGCCGGACGCTTCGAAGTCCCAGGCCTCCGGTGGGACAGGGGAGATGCGGCCCTCGTCGAGCAGCAGGGTTTCCTCGTCGCGGTCGTAGGTGATCGTGAGGGGGTGGGACGGGAGCGGCGCGCGGACGTACGGGCGGCGGCCTCCCGGCAGCTTGGGGCGGGCGCCGTTGCGGCGTGTGAGCCAGAGGGCGCGGCTGCCCAACTCCACGCCGTGGGACCAGAGTTCGGCGTCCTCGGTGAGGGGCACCGTCAGGTCCGGGCGTACCGTCGCCACGGTCCAGGCGAGGAAGTCCAACGGGTCGGGGGAGTGGCCGAGACGGGCGCTCAGGTGGGCCAGCAGACCGGGGGCCAGGTTGGGTTCCGCGCCGCCCGGGCGCCGGTAGAGGGGGCGGATGCGGCCGGGGCGCAGGAGGGGGAGGCAGGACGTGGCGAGCAGGTGCGGGCCGGTGCTGTCCGTGGCCGTCTCGGCGACGAAGACCTGGTGTTCGTCCGCCACCCGCCACAGTTCGGGGCGGGCCGCGTCGATCAGGCGGTGGTCGGGGATCAGCCACTGTTCGTCGAACGGGGCGTTCAGGACGCGTACCGGCTCGGGGCAGGGGCCCGACGCGTGGATCAGTTTCTCCGTGCCGCTCGGCTGGCCCGGCAGCTGGCTGACCGCCGAGCGCAGCGTGCGGGAGCGGGTCGGCTCGAACAGGGCCTCACGGTCCGGTCCCCCGGCCTTCAGCAGGGCGTCCCAGCGGGCCTTCAGGGATGCGGCGTCGGGGCCCGTCGGCCACCCCCGGCCGAGCCGCGGCGGTGCGACGGACCACGGCATGAGGTCCGCGAGCAGCGGAGCGTCGTCGTGCGTCACGCTGGGCATCGTACGACGTGCCGCCGACAGGCAGTCGGGGTCGGTGACGTCATGTGGCGTCCAGCGTCACCGTGAAGGAGAAGCGGTCGCCGCGGTAGTGGATGACGGCCACGTCGAGGGCCCGTCCGTCCCCGTCATAGGTGACGCCCGTGTAGTGCAGGATCGGGCTCAGCAGCGGGACTTGGAGCAGACGGGCCGTCTCCGGGTCCGCCAGGCGGGCCTCCACGGTGTCCGTGATGCGGCTGATGTCCGCCAGGACGATGTCCCGCAGCACCTTGGTCATCGGCCGGTGCACCAGGTCGGCGGGGTCGAAGCGCTCGGCGAGTTCCGGGCGGACGTAGTTGCGGGCGTGGTTGGTCGGCTCGCCCGTCTTCTCGTCACTGCGCAGCCGGTGGTACGTGGCCACCTCGCCGGTCTGAGGGAAGTACTCGGCGAGTTCGGGCGGCACGGGCGCGTGGCCGTGGTCCAGCAGTTCCGTCACCATCCCGGACTGCTGGGCCACGATCGCGTCCACCGAGCCGAGCAGCCGCACGGGGGCGCCCCGCAGGGCGTCCGGCTCGATGAACGTGCCCCGGCGGCGGTGGCGGGTGATCAGGCCCTCGTCCTCCAGCTCCTTCAGCGCCTGCCGCATGGTCAGCACGCTCACCCCGTAGTGCCCCGCCAGCTGCTCCTCGGTGGGCAGCCGCAGCGGGTCCTGGGGCGAGCGGCCGAGTATCGAGGCGCGCAGGGACTGCGACACCTGGTACCAGAGCGGCAGCTTGCGGTTCAGGACGATCGAGTCCGGGGCGAAGGAGGTCACGGGCCTATCCGTACCGGTCGTACGCGATCAGTGCAACGGGCGGAAATGCCGCTCCATGCCCTGCCAGACGTCGTCGTAGCGCTGTTGCAGGTGCTCCGCGCCCGCCGCCTGCGGGGTGAGCGTCACCGGCCAGCGCGTCTCGAACATGAACGCAAGCCCGTCGTCCACCTTCTGCGGCTTCAGCTCGGCCGCGCTGGCCCGGTCGAACGTCTCCCGGTCCGGACCGTGCGCCGACATCATGTTGTGCAGCGAGCCGCCGCCCGGCACGAAGCCCTCCGCCTTCGCGTCGTAGGCGCCCTCGATCAGGCCCATGTACTCGCTCATCACGTTCCGGTGGAAGTACGGCGGCCGGAACGTGTCCTCGCCCACCAGCCAGCGCGGCGCGAAGACGACGAAGTCGACACCGGCCAGGCCCGGGGTGTCGGACGGGGACGTCAGCACCGTGAAGATCGACGGGTCGGGGTGGTCGTAGGAGATGGTGCCGATGACGTTGAAGCGGCGCAGGTCGTAGACGTAGGGGACGTGGTTGCCGTGCCAGGCGACCACGTCGAGCGGTGAGTGGTCGTAGACGGCCGTCCAGAGGTTGCCGCAGAACTTGTTCACCACCTCCACCGGTCCCTCGACGTCCTCGTATGCGGCGACGGGGGCCCGGAAGTCGCGGGCGTTGGCGAGGCCGTTGGCGCCGATCGGGCCGAGGTCGGGGAGGTGGAAGGGCGCCCCGTAGTTCTCGCACACATAACCGCGGGCGGAGGGATCCAGCAGCTCCACACGGAAGCGCACCCCACGAGGAACCAGCGCCACATGTCCCGGCTCCACATGCAGCAGCCCGAACTCCGTGCGCAGCAGGAGGCCGCCGCGCTCCGGGACGATCAGCAGCTCGCCGTCCGCGTCGCTGAAGACGCGCTCCATCGAGGAGTTGGCGTGATAGAGGTGCACGGCCACGCCGGTGCGCTGGGTGGCGTCACCGTTGCCGCCCAGGGTCCACAGGCCGGCCAGGAAGTCCGTCCCGGCCGGGGGCTCGGGCAGCGGGTTCCAGCGCAGGCGGTTCGGGTCGGGGACCGACTCGGTGAACGGGGCCGTACGGATCGAGCCGTTGTCCGTGCGCGTGAACCCCGGGTGCGCGGCCGACGGGCGGATGCGGTAGAGCCAGGAGCGGCGGTTGTGGGCCCGGGGCTCGGTGAACGCCGTACCGCTGAGCTGTTCCGCGTAGAGCCCGAGCGGAGCGCGCTGTGGCGCGTTGCGGCCCTCGGGCAGGGCGCCGGGCACGGCCTCGGAGCTGTGCTCGTTGCCGAAACCGGAGAGGTAGGTCAGCCCCTCGGCCGTCTTGCGCGCGTCCCCGCTCATCGTCGCTCCCTCGCGTCTGATTCCTATGCATCACCGTAGGATTGCGGTTTCGTGCGCGCAAGGGGGACCGGGATCTCCTCATCGGGGAGGAACGAGAACCAGACTCCAGGGGGATCCGGGGGCCGGACCGGTGTTCTAGTCTCCCGGGCATGTCGTGGACGCGGGGTCTCCCAGCCGCGCTCGCGGTCTGTGTCCTGCTGCTGACCGGATCCGTGAGCTGCGGCTCCAGTGATACGCACGAGGGGAAGAGCGGCGATTCGATATCGCCGGTGGGCAAGCTCCTGGACGACACGGACAAGGCGGGGCGGCACTACCGTGAGGTGAGGAAGAAGGGCGCGCCCGAGGTCGGCATCGAGGTGCAGCCGGACTCCGGCGCCACCTGGGACGTGTCTCTGACCGTCCGCAACTTCCGCTTCTCGCCCATCGGTACGAAGCCGCGGGCGGTGGCGGGCCGCGGTCTCGCGTACGTCTTCGTCGACGACCGCCTCGTGGCCCGGCTCCGCGGCCTCACCTGCCGTCTCCCGGCCAGGTTCGTGCCGCACGGCACACATCACGTCACCGCCCGGCTGTACGCCGACGACGGCACCGTGTGGGCGGTGCAGGGCCGGCCCGTGGAGAGCACGGCCGACATCACGGCGTCGGAGGCGGCGGGCGCGCCGGGTGCCACTCCGGGCGCGACCGCACTGGGTGCATCCGGCACCTATGTGCGTGCCGGGGGGCGAGGTTCACCGGAGCGCTCCGGAACGGCATCATGAAGCCTGTGCCCCACGCGACATCGCTACGCCGAGCCCCCGTGCAGCGACGCAGTGCCGAACGGCTGACCCGGATCCTCGACGCCTGCGCCGACCTCCTCGACGAGGTCGGCTATGACGCCCTGAGCACCCGGGCCGTGGCCCTGCGCGCAGGAGTCCCCATCGGCTCGGTCTACCGCTTCTTCGGCAACAAGCGGCAGATGGCCGACGCCCTCGCCCAGCGCAACCTCGAGCGTTTCACCGAGCAGGTCACCGAGCGGCTGAAGTCGGCCGGCGAGGGAGGCTGGCGCTCGGCCATGGACGCCGTCCTCGACGAGTACCTGGCCATGAAGCGCACCGCGCCCGGCTTCTCGCTCGTCGACTTCGGCAACCAGATCCCGGTCGGCGCCCGCAGCGCCGAACCCAACACCCGTGTCGCCGACCGCCTCACCGACCTGCTCTCCGGCTACCTCGGCCGGGAGCCGGACGACGATCTGCGCCGCGCCTTCCTGATCGCCGTGGAGACCGCTGACACCCTGGTCCACCTGGCCTTCCGGGTGGCCCCGGAGGGCGACGAGAAGATCATCGGGGAGGCGCGGGAGCTGCTGCGGGCGTATCTGGCGCGGGTCCTGGACTGAGATCCCGCAGGGCCGCGGCTCGCGGATTTCCGACCTCATCCCGGGAGAGGCCTCCCCTCCGTGCATACCGGTCGGTATGCTCGGCCGCACAGTACGAGCGTCATCGTCGCCGCCCCCGGGAGGACCCGTGTCCCGCACCGCCCTGCGAATCTGCCCCCTGTGCGAGGCCACCTGCGGGCTGACCCTCACCATCGAGGGCACCCGTGTCACCGGCGCCCGCGGTGACCGCGACGACGTGTTCAGCAAGGGGTTCATCTGCCCCAAGGGCGCCTCCTTCGGCGCCGTCGACGGCGACCCCGACCGGCTGCGCACCCCGCTCGTGCGCAAGGACGGCGAGCTGCGCGAGGCCACCTGGGAGGAGGCATTCGACGCGGTCGCCGCCGGTGTCCGCGCGGTCGTCGAGCGCCACGGCCCGAACGCCGTCGGTGTCGTCCTCGGCAACCCCAACGTGCACACCATGGCCGGCGCCCTCTATCCGCCGGTTCTGCTGGCCGGCCTCGGCACCCGCAGCGTCTTCACCGCGTCCACGGTCGACCAGATGCCCAAGCACGTCTCCAGCGGACTGCTCTACGGCGACGCGAACGCCATCCCTGTGCCGGACCTGGACCACACCGACCATCTCCTCCTCATCGGTGCCAACCCCCTGGAGTCCAACGGAAGTCTGTGCACGGCCGCCGACTTCCCCGGCAAGCTCAAGGCCCTCAAGGCCCGCGGCGGCACCCTCACCGTCATCGACCCGCGCCGCACCCGCACCGCCAAGCTCGCCGACCGGCACATCGCGATCCGCCCCGGTACCGACGCCCTCCTCCTCGCAGCGATGGCTCACGTCCTGTTCGAGGAGGGCCTCGCCGACCTCGGGGACCTGGCCCCGCACCTCCAGGGCCTCGACGAACTGCGCGAAGCGGTACGGGACTTCACCCCCGAAGCGGTCGCCGCGGCCTGCGACGTGGACGCCGACGTGACGCGCACCCTGGCCCGCGAACTCGCCGCCGCCCCCACCGCGGCCGTATACGGCCGCATCGGCAGCTGCACCGTCCCGCACGGCACCCTGGCCAGCTGGCTCGTCGACGTCCTCGACATCCTCACCGGCAACCTCGACCGCCCCGGCGGCGCCCTCTTCCCGCAGGCGGCCACCGACCGCACACCCCGCCCGGCCGGGCCGAGCCACGGCTTCACGCTCGGCCGCTGGCACTCAAGGGTCAGCCAACACCCCGAGGCCAAAGGCGAGTTGCCGCTCTCCGCGCTCGCCGAGGAGATCGACACCGCGACCGACGAGGGCGAGCCGATCCGTGCCCTCATCACCTCCGCCGCCAACCCCGTGCTCTCGGCGCCCGACGGAGACCGTCTCGACAAGGCCCTGGACTCCCTGGACTTCATGGTCAGCATCGACCCGTACCTCAACGAGACCACGCGCCACGCGACCGTCGTCCTGCCCCCGCCCCCGCCCTCGCAGAGCCCGCACCACGACTTCGCCTTCAACACCCTCGCCGTGCGCAACCAGGTCCGCTACACCCGTCCCGCCGTGCCCCTGGAGCCCGGCCGCCTGCCCGAGACCGAGATCTTCGCCCGGCTGATCCTGGCCGCCACCGGCATGCACGGCGCCGACCCGTCCGCGGTCGACGACCTCGTCATCGGCCAGACCCTTGGCAAGGCGGTGAAGGAGGCCCACTCGCCGGTCCACGGCCGCGACCCGAAGGAACTCGCCGGACTGCTCGCAGGCGAGACCGGCCCCGAGCGGCGGCTCGACATGATGCTGCGCCTCGGCCCCTACGGCGACGGCTTCGGCGTACGGCCGGACGGGCTGAGCCTGGCGCGGCTGCTCGCGCACCCGCACGGCATCGACCTCGGTCCGCTGGGGTCGCGTCTGCCGCAGCCGCTCAAGACCAGGAGCGGCAAGGTCGAGCTGCTGCCGCAGCCGATCGCGGACGATCTGCCGCGGCTGCGGGCGGCCCTGGACCGGCTCCCGGACGAACTCGTCCTCGTCGGCCGCCGGCACCTGCGCTCCAACAACAGCTGGATGCACAACGTCCCCGCCCTCACCGGCGGCAGCAACCGCTGCACCCTGCACATCCACCCCGAGGACGCCGAGCGGCTCGGCGTGCGGGACGGGGCGGCGGTACGGGTGAAGGGCGCCGGGGGAGAGGTGACCGCCCCCGCCGAGGTCACGGACGCGGTGCGGCCGGGCGTGGTGAGTCTGCCGCACGGCTGGGGTCACGACCGGCCCGGCACCCGGATGAGCCACGCCGCCACCGACCCGGGCGTCAACGTCAACCAGCTTCTCGACGGCAGCCTGCTCGACCCGCTGTCGGGGAACGCGGTCCTCAACGGAGTGCCGGTGGAAATCACCGCCGTGACCGAAAAGCTCAGCCCTGTGACCTGAGCAAAGCCGTGACCTGGGATTTTGCGCTTATTGCTCGCACGTCAACGTCTTGTTAACGCCGTTTGAACGGACCTAACGTCGTCGCACCGCCTGCCCGGTGGGATGTTCAAGGGCGAACGTTAGGTATCCATTCATGCTGACCATCCTCGGCTTCGCCATGATCGCGACCTTCCTGGTCCTGATCATGCTGAAGAAGATGTCGCCGATCGCGGCGCTCGTGCTGATCCCGGCACTGTTCTGCGTCTTCGTCGGTAAGGGCGCGAAGCTCGGCGACTACGTCATCGACGGCGTCACCAGCCTCGCGCCCACCGCGGCGATGCTCATGTTCGCGATCGTCTACTTCGGTGTGATGATCGACGTCGGCCTCTTCGACCCGATCGTTCGGGGGATCCTGAAGTTCTGCAAGGCCGACCCGCTCAGGATCGTCGTCGGTACGGCCCTCCTCGCCGCGATCGTGTCGCTCGACGGCGACGGCTCGACCACCTTCATGATCACCGTCTCGGCGATGTACCCGCTGTACAAGCGCCTGAAGATGAGCCTGGTCGTGATGACCGGTGTCGCCGCCATGGCCAACGGCGTGATGAACACCCTGCCGTGGGGCGGCCCGACCGCCCGCGCCGCCACCGCGCTGAAGCTCGACGCGAGCGACATCTTCGTCCCGATGATCCCGGCGCTCGCCATGGGCCTGCTCTTCGTCTTCGCCCTCGCGTACGTCCTCGGCCGCCGCGAGCGCAAGCGGCTCGGTGTGCTGACACTGGACGAGGTGCTGGTCGAGGAGAAGGAGACCGAGACGGTCCTCGTGGGCTCCGGCACCGGCGCCGGTTCGGGCAAGGGCGCCCAGCGCACCGGCGGCTCCGGCTCCGGGACCGACGCGGACCTCCCCGAGGGCGAGGACGAGGACGAGGGCCTCCAGGGCCTCGACCCGAACCGGCCCACCCTGCGCCCCAAGCTGTACTGGTTCAACGCGCTGCTCACGGTGGCCCTGCTCACCGCCATGATCATGGAGTGGCTGCCGATCCCGGTGCTGTTCCTGCTCGGTGCGGCCCTGGCTCTCACCGTCAACTTCCCCCACATGCCCGACCAGAAGGCCCGGCTCGGCGCCCACGCGGAGAACGTCCTCAACGTCTCCGGCATGGTCTTCGCCGCCGCCGTCTTCACCGGCGTCCTCCAGGGCACCGGCATGGTGGGCAGCATGGCCAAGTGGCTGGTGGACAACATCCCGGACGGGATGGGCCCGCACATGGCCTTCGTCACCGGCATCCTGAGCATCCCGCTCACGTACTTCATGTCGAACGACGGCTTCTACTTCGGCATCCTCCCGGTGCTCGCCGAGGCCGGCCAGGCCCACGGCGTCTCCTCCCTGGAGATCGCTCGCGCCTCCCTCATCGGCCAGCCGCTGCACATGTCGAGCCCCCTCGTCCCGGCCGTCTACGTCCTGGTCGGCATGGCCAAGGTGGAGTTCGGCGACCACACCAGGTTCGTGGTCAAGTGGGCCGCGCTCACATCACTCGTGGTCCTCGGGGCAGGGATCCTCTTCGGCATCATCTGACCTTCCGGACAAGGGAATCCAGCTTCCGGTCAGAGCAATTCAGGAGGATCCGTACATGGGGCCCGGTAGGAACCGCGGCTGGCTGCTCCGCCTCGTCATCGCCTTCGGCTTCGCGCAGGGGGCGGTGTCGATGGCCCGGCCCGCCGTCTCCTACCGGGCCCTCGCACTGGGCGCCGACGAGCGGGCGGTCGGCGTCATCGCGGGCGTGTACGCGCTGTTGCCGCTCTTCGCCGCGGTGCCGCTGGGCCGCCGCACCGACCACGGCCGCTGCGCGCCCCTGCTGCCGGTCGGTGTCGTCCTGATAGCGGGCGGCTGCGCGCTGAGCGGGCTCGCCGGCTCCCTCTGGGCGATGGCGGTCTGGAGCGGGGTGATGGGCCTCGGCCACCTCTGCTTCGTGATCGGCGCCCAGTCGCTGGTCGCCCGCCAGTCCGCCCCGCACGAACAGGACCGCAACTTCGGCCACTTCACCATCGGCGCCTCGCTCGGCCAGCTGGTCGGCCCGATCGCGGCGGGCGCGCTGATCGGCGGCCCGGACATGGCGGGCACCAGCGCGCTGGCCCTGCTGGTGGCGGGTGCGGGAGCCGCGGTCGCGTTCACCTCGCTGTGGCGCATCGAGGACCGTACGGCGGTCAAGTCCCGCACCGAACAAGGCGGCCGCGTCGCGGTCGGCAGCATCCTGCGGGCCCGGGGCGTCCCGGCCGGCATGCTCATCAGCCTCTCGGTGCTGTCGGCCACCGACATCCTCACCGCCTATCTGCCGGTGGTCGGCGAACACCGGGGCATCGCGCCGTCCGTGGTCGGTGTGCTGCTCAGTCTGCGCGCGGGGGCCACCATCGGCTGCCGCCTCGTGCTCACCCCGCTGCTGCGGCTGCTCGGGCGGCCGGTGCTGCTCACCGTGACCTGTCTGCTGGCGGCCGTGCTGTGCGCCGGGATCGCGCTGCCGATGCCGGTGTGGGCGCTCGGCGCGGTGCTGGCCGCCCTCGGGTTCTGCCTCGGTGTCGGCCAGCCGCTGTCCATGACGACCGTCGTGCAGGCGGCCCCGGACGGCGCCCGTTCCACGGCCCTCGCCCTGCGCCTGACCGGCAACCGTCTCGGCCAGGTCGCCGCGCCGGCCGCCGCGGGTCTGGTCGCGGGGGTCGCGGGCGTGGCGGCGCCCTTCGTGATGCTCGGGGCTCTGCTGCTGTTCTCCGCGGGCAGCGCCGTGCGGGCGCCGGCCGCTCCGGGCGGCGGTCAGGTGGCCGGGGCCGCCGCGGGCGGGCGCCCGGCGGGCACTCCGTTGCGCCGGTCGAGGGATATCTGACGGCGAGTCGGGTGGTGCTGCCGCAACACGCCGGGCGGATGTGAAAGAGAGTCAGATGAAAGAGCGATTTGTATGAAAATCGTCTGACTCGGAGGAACGTCCATGCCCACCTTGCTGCCCCCGTCCGCAGGCGCCCGTCTGGGAGCCGCGGCCCTCACCGTACTCACCGCGGCCGGGGCCTCCTGGTCCGCGACGTCCGCCGCCTTGGCCGCCCCCGGTGACGGTGCCGACATCAGGATCCACAGCGAGCGAGTGCCCTACGGCGTCTCGAAGGACGACCCCCTGGTCTGCCGGTTCTACCTCGACGCCGCGAACTTCGGCGACCTGACGTCCGTCTCCTACACCATCACGGCTCAGCCCCCGCTGCCCACCGCGGCCACCGTGAGTGGCACGATCTCCCTCGCCGGCGGTGCCGGGCACACCGACATCCTGGGGCTGGCCGACGGCAGATACACCCTCCAGTGGATCATTCCGCCGACCGTGCCGCCCACGCCGCCCGTCGCGCCCAAGGAGAAGGTCTTCTCCGTCGACTGCCACGGCAGGCACGACCGCGGGCAGGCCGGCCCGAGCCACACGATCGAGGACCACGGGCCGAAGGGCGGCGTCCACGCCGGCGGCGGCGGCCTCGTCGACACCGTGCAGGCATACACCCCGCTGAGCGCCGCCGCGGGCGTCGGACTGGTCGCCATCGGCGGAGCGGTGTACGTCCGGACGCTGCTGCGCCGCCGCTCGCACGGTGCCGAGTAGGACCTGTACGGCGCCCCCCTCCGGGGGAGTGCGGCCCAGGCCCCGCGACGCCGGCGTGATCCGCCGGGCAGGTCCGCGGCGCAGACGCAGGCCCTGGTACCGGACCCGCGCCTACCGCCTCACCAGGACGGCCGTGATCGTGGCCGTCCTGGTGACGGTGTTCCGGTACGGGGGGCATCACCACCACCCGGCCGAGACCGTCCGGGCCGGGGGCCCGGCGCCCGTCGAGGCGCCTGCCGAACCGGTCCCCGGCCCCGCCGATGGGCGCCCCCGGGCCTCCGAGCCGGCCGCGCGCGCCGAACCCGCCCGACCGCCCCGGCCACTGCCCCGCTCGCCGGCGACCACCTTGCGCGTACCGTCCCTGGGCATCGACGCGCCGGTCATCGGGGTGCGGGTCGGCGCCGACCGGCAGCTGGAGACCCCGCCGCTCGACAAGCCCAGGCTCGTCGGCTGGTACCAGGACGGCCCCGCACCGGGCGAGACCGGCACCGCCATCGCCGTCGGCCACCGCGACACGAGGACCGGCGCCGCGGTCTTCGCCGCCCTCGCGCAGGTGCGCCCCGGCGGCCGGATCGAGGTCCGTCGCGCCGACGGCCGCACCGCCGTCTACACCGTCGACCGCGTACGGATCTTCGACAAGGACCGCTTCCCCGACAAGGAGGTGTACGGACCGAGCTCGCGCCCCGAGCTGCGGGTGCTGACCTGCGGCGGCCTGTTCACCCGCAGGACCGGCTACTCCAGCAACGTGGTCGTGTTCGCCCATCTGACGGCGACCCGCTGACGCCCGCCGGAAGCGGCGCGTACCCGTACCGCCCCCGCCGGATCGCCGCTTCGGCTTTCTCACTGGGCGGAACGAAGGACCCGATTCCGTCATGAGTCTTCCCCCGGACGCGTACGGTCCGTTAACTTCCGTGACCCACAGCCCGTGCGTCCCGCGCGGGCCGTTTCGACCGCGGAGCCTCAGGACTCGCTCAGTACGCCCCCGGGGGCAGTGCCATGACACGCGCCATCTCTCTGCACGACGTGAGCAAGACCTATACGCGAGGTGTTCGCGTGGTGGACCGGCTGTCGCTGGACATCCGCCCCGGCGAATTCCTCGTGCTGCTCGGCCCGTCCGGCTGCGGCAAGTCCACCGTCCTCAGAATGATCGCCGGGCTGGAGGAGATCACCGAGGGCCGGCTGCTGCTGGACGGCGAGCACTCCAACGACCTGCTCCCGTCCGAGCGGAACATGGCGATGGTGTTCCAGAACTTCGCCCTGTACCCGAACATGACCAGCCGCGGCAACATCGGCTTCCCGCTGCGCGTCGAGCACCCCGGTGAGGACCCGCGCCCGCGCGTGGACGCCACCGCCCGCATGCTCGGCATCGAGGACCTCCTCGACCGCTTCCCCAGCCAGCTCTCCGGCGGCGAACGCCAGCGTGTCGCCATGGGCCGCGCCATCGCCCGCCATCCCTCCGCCTTCCTCATGGACGAGCCGCTGTCCAACCTCGACGCCAAGCTCCGCAACCACCTGCGGGCCGAGATCTCCAAGCTCACCCGGGAGTTGGGCGTCACCACGGTCTACGTCACCCACGACCAGGCCGAGGCCATGTCGCTCGGCGACCGGGTCGCCGTCCTGCGCGGCGGGGTGCTCCAGCAGCTGGACAGCCCGCGCATGGTGTACGCGCTGCCCCGCAACGTCTTCGTCGCCGCCTTCATCGGCACCCCGCGCATCAACCTGCTGCGCGGCCTGGTCCGCGCCCCGCTGGACGGCGCGATGACCATCAGCCTCGGCAAGCAGTTCCTGCGGCTGCCCGAACCGCTGTCCCTTGACCACCAGTTGCTGCGGGTGCAGCAGGGCCGCGAGGTGATCGTCGGGCTGCGCTCGGAGGCCATCCGTATCGCCAAGCACTCCTCCGCCCGCCCCGGCGAGGTGGCGCTGACCGGTCTCGTGGAGCACGTGGAGTTCCAGGGTCACGAGATCCTCGTCCACTTCAACACCGGCTCCCAGCCCGCCGTCGTACCGGACCTGGAGGCCCCGCGCCCCGCCTCCCGCCCGCCCCGGCGCCGGGGCGGCCCGACCGTCCTGGAGCGCCTCCGGGACCGGGCGGGCGCCCTGCGGGCCGGACCGGTGGTGGTCATGGACGACCCGGCGGTCCCCACGTTCACCGAGGCCCGCCTGCCGGGCGACCTGGTAGTGCGCACCACCCCCGACATCGAACTCCGCCACGGCATGCAGGTGCCGCTCCTCGTCGACATCGCGCATCTGTTCGTCTTCGACCAGCACGGCGAGCGCATCTGTCCGGCGCCGGCCCGGCTGCCCGATCTGGAGAACTGAGGCTCCCTAGGGGGTGTCGCGTCGGGTTGTCCGGAGTCTGCGGCGTCGTCGTGGCCGGCCGCGCGGTTCCCCGCGCCCCCTTCAGGGGGCGCTGCTCTACCGGGGGGCCCTGGCACCAGAAAACTATCGCCGCTAGTTTGTGTTCCTGTCGGTAGGTTTTGACGCGGACGACGCACCCCGCCCCCGGAGGAGCACCATGAAGGCACACGACGGCCTGTACATCGACGGCGCCTGGCGGCCCGCCGCAGGTCAGGACGTGATCGATGTCGTGAATCCCGTCGACGAGCAGGTGATCGGCCAGGTCCCCGCGGGGACGGCCGTGGACGTGGACACCGCCGTACGGGCCGCCCGCGCCGCCTTCCCGGCCTGGGCCGCGACCCCGCCCGCTGAGCGGGCCGCCCGGCTGGCAGCCCTGAGGGACGTCCTCGTGGCCCGCAAGGACGAGATCGCCGAGACGGTCACCGCCGAGCTCGGCTCGCCGCTGCAGTTCTCGCAGAACGTCCACGCGGCCGTGCCGATCGCGGTCGCGGGCTCGTACGCCGAGCTGGCGGCGACGTACGCCTTCGAGGAGAAGGCCGGGAACTCGACCGTCTACCTGGAACCGGTCGGCGTGGTCGGCGCGATCACCCCCTGGAACTACCCCCTGCACCAGATCGTCGCCAAGGTCGCCCCGGCGCTCGCCGCGGGCTGTGCGGTGGTCCTGAAGCCCGCCGAGGACACCCCGCTCACCGCCCAGCTCTTCGCCGAGGCGGTCCACGAGGCAGGCCTCCCCGCGGGCGTCTTCAACCTCGTCACCGGCCTCGGCCCGGTCGCGGGCCAGGCCCTCGCCGAGCACCCGGGCGTCGACCTGGTCTCCTTCACCGGTTCCACGGCCGTCGGCCGGCAGATCGGCGCTACGGCGGGCGCCGCGATCAAGAAGGTCGCCCTGGAACTCGGCGGCAAGTCCGCCAACGTCATCCTGCCGAGCGCAGATCTCGCCAAGGCGGTCAACGTCGGCGTCGCCAACGTCATGTCCAACTCCGGCCAGACGTGCAGCGCCTGGACCCGCATGCTCGTCCACCGGGACCAGTACGAGGAGGCGGTCGGGCTCGCGGCCACCGCCGCCGCCAAGTACGGCGACCGCATCGGCCCGGTGGTCAACGCCAAGCAGCGGGCGCGGGTGCTCGGTTACATCGACAAGGGCCTGGCGGAGGGGGCGCGGCTGGTCGCCGGCGGCACCGAATCCCCGCGTGAGCAGGGCTACTTCATCTCCCCCACGGTCTTCGCCGACGTCACCCCCGAGATGACGATCGCCCAGGAGGAGATCTTCGGCCCGGTCCTGGCCATCCTCCGCTACGAGGACGAGGAGGACGCCCTGCGCATCGCCAACGGCACGGTCTACGGCCTCGCGGGCGCCGTCTGGGCGGGCGACGAGACGGAGGCGGTCGCCTTCGCCCGCCGCCTGGAGACCGGACAGGTCGACATCAACGGCGGCCGCTTCAACCCCCTTGCCCCCTTCGGCGGTTACAAGCAGTCGGGCGTCGGCCGGGAACTCGGCACGCACGGCCTGTCCGAGTACCTCCAGACCAAGTCCCTGCAGTTCTGAGGAGCGTTTCCATGGTTCGCGCAGCAGTCCTTCCCGCCGTGGGCGCCCCGCTGGAGATCACCGGCATCGACCTCCCGGACCCCGGCCCCGGCCAGGTCCGCGTGCGTCTCGCCGCCGCCGGGGTGTGCCACTCCGACCTGTCCCTGTCCAACGGCACCATGCGGGTGCCCGTCCCCGCCGTCCTCGGCCACGAGGGCGCCGGCACGGTCGTCGCCGTCGGCGAAGGTGTCACACACGTCTCACCGGGCGCCGAGGTCGTCCTCAACTGGGCGCCGTCCTGCGGCAGTTGTCACGCCTGCGCGCTCGGCGAGGTGTGGCTGTGCGCCAACGCCCTGAACGGCGCCGCGGACGTGTACGCCCACCGCTCCTCCGACGGCTCCGACCTCCACCCCGGCCTGAACGTCGCCGCGTTCGCCGAGGAGACGGTCGTCCCGGCGGGCTGCGTCCTGCCCCTCCCGGAGGGGATCCCCGTCACGGACGCGGCCCTCCTGGGCTGCGCGGTCCTCACCGGCTACGGCGCCGTCCACCACTCGGCGCAGGTCCGGGAGGGCGAGACGGTGGCGGTGTACGGCGTCGGGGGAGTGGGCCTGGCGGCGCTCCAGGCGGCCCGGATCGCGGGCGCCGCACGCATCGTCGCCGTGGACGTCTCCCCGGAGAAGGAGGAGCTGGCGCGCGGCGCGGGCGCCACGGACTACGTCCTCGCCTCCGACACGACAGCGCGGGAAATCCGCGGCCTGACGGACAAACAAGGCGTCGACGTGGCGATCGAATGCGTGGGCCGCGCGTCGACGATCCGCACCGCCTGGGACTCCACCCGCCGCGGCGGCCGCACGACGGTGGTCGGCATCGGCGGCAAGGACCAGCAGGTCACCTTCAACGCCCTGGAGATCTTCCACTGGGGCAGGACCCTGGCGGGCTGCGTGTACGGCAACTCCGACCCGGCGAAGGACCTCCCGGTCCTGGCCGAGCACGTACGGGCGGGCCGCCTGGACCTGGGCGCACTGGTCACGGAACGAATCGGCCTGGAGGGCATTCCGGCGGCGTTCGAGAACATGCTCGCGGGCAAGGGCGGACGGGCACTGGTGGTCTTCTGATCTGTCCGCCGGGATTTTCATCCCGTCCGGCGGGATTTCCATCCCATCGGGCGGGATTTCCAGCCTGTCCGGCGGTGGAGTTCTTCAGCCCGACCAGCGTTTGAGGACGAGGCCGTTCAGGCCGACCGGAGGTCAGGGGGCGGAGCCCCCAGATGCTCCGTACAACCACCGTGCACACCCGTTGACCCCATACCGTCCGGTCAGCCCGTTCCCTGGAACGTCCCCACCGCACCCACCGGAGGGTGCACGCATGGACATGGCCCCCTCCGCTCACCCTCGGCGACCTGTACTTCCCGGCGGGCAGCCCCACCGCCGGAGTGCTCGCCGCCTTCGCCACCTTCGCCGTCGGCTTCCTGGCCCGCCCGCTCGGCGGCATCGTCGCAGGCCAGCTCGGCGACAAACACGGCCGCAAGCCGATGCTCGTCCTGGCCCTGACCCTCATGGGAGTGGCAACCACCGGCATCGGTCTGCTCCCCACCTACGACACGATCGGCGTCGCGGCCCCGATCCTGCTGGTCCTGCTCCGCGTCGTGCAGGGCGTCGCGGTCGGCGCGCAGTGGGGCGGCGCGATGCTGCTGGCCACGGAGTACGCCCCCGAGGGCAAGCGCGGCGTGTACGGCAGCGTCGTCCAACTCGGTGTCCCCATCGGCGTGGTGACGGCCAACACGGTCTTCCTGCTAGCCGGAGCGTTCACCACCGACTCGTCCTTCGCGGCCTGGGGCTGGCGGCTGCCGTTCCTGGTCGGTCTGTTCGTGCTCGCGCTCGCCTGGTACATCCACCGGCACGTCGAGGAGACCCCGGAATTCCGCAAGGCCGAACGGGAGTTGGAGGAGAAGGAGAAAGCAGAGCAGAACTCGCCCCTGCGCACGGTCCTCCGCAACCACCTCGGCACGGTCCTCCTCGCCGGCGGCTCCTTCGCCGTGAACACCGCGACCTTCTACATCCTCATCACCGGTGTCCTCGACTACACGACCCGCGACCTCGGCATGAAACGCGACGCGGTGCTCACCGTCTCCCTCTGCGTCAGCCTCACCCAACTCGTCCTGATCCCGGCCGCCGCCGCCCTCTCCGACCGCATCGGCCGCATCCGGATCTATGCGTTCGGCGCGGCCGGCATCGCCCTGTGGGCCGTACCGATGTTCCTGCTCATCGACACGGGTTCACTGCTGTGGCTGGCGGTCGGCACCTTCGTCGCCGGCTGCTTCCTCAGCATCATGTACGGTCCCCAGGCCGCCCTGTTCGCCGAGTTGTTCACGCCCGAGATGCGCTACACGGGCGCCTCCCTCGGCGACCAGATCGCGGCGGTGCTCGGCGGCGGCCTCGCGCCCTTCGTGATGGTCCTGCTGCTGGAGGCGACGGGCACCTCGATGGCGGTGTCCGGCTACATCATCGCCCTGTCCGTGATCGCCCTGCTGTCCATCAAGGTCCTTGCGGGCCGGATGCGTTCAAGCTGATTCCGAGGCGCCCTCGGGCTGCGGTTCCGGACTGCTCTCCGGCGCCGCAGCCCGCTCGGCTGCCGCCCTCGGCCGCGACCGCGAAACCGCGACGCCCGCCAGACACAGCGCACCGCCGCCCAGCGTGAGCGGTCCCGGCACCTCACCGAGCGCCAGCCACGACATCAGCACGACCAGCGCCGGAACCGCGTACGTGGTCGCCCCCATGCGGCTGGCGGTCGTACGAGCCAGGGCGTACGCCCAGGTGGTGAAGGCGAGAGCGGTCGGGAACACGCCCAGGTACACCATGTTGAGCGTCGCTGACAGCGGCACGTCGGCAGCCTCGCCCACCAGTTGCCCGGCGAACGGCAGACACCCCACCGCCCCGACCAGACACCCGAACGTCGTCACCTGCAGCGCACTGGCCTTCGCCAGAGCCGGCTTCTGCGCGACGACTCCACCGGCATAACCGACCGCCGCAAGCAGACACAGCACCACCCCGAGCACCGACGACCCGCCACCCCCGGACATCGACAGCCCGACGGCCACCGCCCCCGCGAACGACACCCCCATCCCCGCCAGCAGCCGCGGCGGCATCGGATCCCCGAGCAGCCGCGCACCGAGCAGGGCGATGAGGATGGGCCCGATGTTCACCACCAGCGCCGCCGTACCGGCGTCGACCTGCTGCTCACCCCAGTTCAGGACGACCATGTAGAACCCGAACCAGAGCACCCCGGATATCGCGATCCCCCGCCAGGCGGCCCGCGGCGGCAGCCCTTCCCGCCGCAGCAGACAGATCACCCCGAGCGCGACAGCCCCGGCCGACAACCGTCCGAGCGCCAACGCCCCCGGAGAGTAGGCGTCTCCCGCACTGCGGATCGACACAAAGGCGGAGGCCCACAACACGACGGTGACGGCGGCTGCGCCGGGGGCGAGCAGGTTGGTACGGCGGGGGTTCATCTTGCTCCTGAGGCCAGAGAGAAGGAGGGTTGAGAGCTCGCGGGTTTCGGACGCTGTGCATGTGCGGGTTCGTGGTGGCTGGTCGCGCAGTTCCCCGCGCCCCTTCCGGCGCGCTCAGCGCAACGCCGTTGCCTCGATTCCCAGGAGTTCCGCCAGTGCTTGTTCACCTGTCGCCGTCACCTTCACCGCCCGCTCGGACCCGATCCGCGCACACCAGCCCGCGTCCAACGCATGCCGACAGAACGCCGCTCCCGCAACCCCCGCGAGGTGCGGCCGCCGCTCGGTCCAGTCCAGACACGCACGGGCCAGCGGACGCCACCCCTTCCGGTCGAGCACGATGCCCGTGGCGTCGAACCACCGAACCCCCGTGTCAGTCAGCGCAAACCCCGTGTCCTGCCGCAAAAGCCCCCGCAGCGCCAACGCATCGGTGATCGCGATACCGAGCCGCCCCGCCAGATGGTCGTAACACGTACGTCCCCGCGCCATCGCCGACCCGGCACTCGACTCCCGAAGCCCCCGTGGTCGTACGGCATCCCCCGGCCCCACCTGCGCCGCGAGATCCTCCACCAGCTGCGCCACCCGCGCGTCGGCGAGACGCACGTACCGATGCCGGCCCTGCCGTTCCTCCGCGAGGAGTCCGCCCGCGACGAGCTTGCCCAGATGTTCGCTCAGCGTCGACGCGGCGACCCCCGCATGCCGCGCCAGCTCAGTCGCCGTCCATGCACGCCCATCGAGCAGCGCCAGCAGACACGTCGCCCGGCTCTCGTCGGCGATCAGTCCGGCGAGCCGGGCCAGCGGCGGTGCCTGGGGTTCCCTGGTGGTCATGCACCCCAGCATGCGACACGGACAGTTCGGCGTCCGCCGAACTGTCGCTAGACGGCCCGCTTCACCTGCTCGTACTGCTGCACCAGGCCGTCGAGAAGCGCCGTGAGGCCCGTCTCGAAGGCCCGCTCGTCGATCTTCTCCTGCTGCTCGGCGAGCAGGTGCGCCTGGCCGAGGTGCGGATAGTCGGCGGGGTCGTACGCGCTCTCGTCGTCCACGAAACCCCCTGCGAAGGAGCCGAGCGCGGAGCCCATGATGAAGTACCGCATCAGCGCGCCGATGGAGGTGGCCTGCGCCGGTGGCCAGCCCGCGTGGACCATCGCGCCGTAGGCGGCGTCCGCGACCCGGAGGCCGGCGGGCCGGCGCCCCGGCCCCTGGGCGAGCACCGGGACGATGTTGGGGTGGTCGCGCAGCGCGGCCCGGTAGGAGACGGCCCAGTCGTGCAGCGCCGTCCGCCATTCGCGGCCGTCCTCGAACATCGACAGGTCGACCTGTGCGCTCACCGAGTCGGCGACCGCCTCAAGGATCTCGTCCTTGGTGCGGAAGTGGTTGTAGAGCGAGGGCCCGCTCACCCCCAGTTCCGCGGCGAGGCGGCGCGTGGAGAGGGCCGCGAGCCCCTCCGCGTCCACCAGTGCGCGTGCCGTCTCGACGATGCGGTCGGTGCTGAGGAGGGGCTTGCGCGGTCGGGCCATGGCGCACATAGTAGGGCTGCACGACTGAAACTAGCAGTGCTAATTTAAATGGGCAGTATCTCGAGTGGGGTGACCGGTCATGAATCTGGAGCTCAGTGACGAGCAGGAAGCCGTCCGGCGGCTCGCCAGGGACTTCGTGGACCGCGAGATCGCCCCGAACGTCATCGCCTGGGACCGCGCGGAGGACGTCGACCGGTCGATCGTGAAGAAGCTCGGCGAGGTCGGCTTCCTCGGTCTGACCGTCGACGAGCAGTACGGCGGCTCCGGCGGCGACCACCTCGCGTACTGCCTGGTCACGGAGGAACTCGGGCGCGGTGACTCCTCCGTGCGCGGCATCGTGTCGGTGTCTCTCGGGCTGGTCGCCAAGACGATCGCCGGCTGGGGGAGCGAGGATCAGAAGCGGCAGTGGCTGCCCGGCCTCACCTCCGGTGAGCACGTCGGCTGCTTCGGCCTGACCGAGCCGGGCACGGGCTCCGACGCCGGCAACCTCACCACGCGCGCGGTACGCGACGGCGACGAGTACGTCATCGACGGCGCCAAGATGTTCATCACGAACGGCACCTGGGCCGACGTGGTGCTGCTGTTCGCCCGCTCCACCGACGCCCCCGGACACAAGGGCGTCTCCGCCTTCCTCGTGCCGACCGACACCCCCGGCCTGACCCGCCGCACCATCCACGGCAAGCTCGGCCTGCGCGGCCAGGCGACCGCCGAGCTGGTCCTGGAGGGCGTGCGCGTTCCCGCCTCCGCGATGCTCGGGGAGGAGGGCAAGGGCTTCTCGGTCGCCATGTCGGCCCTGGCCAAGGGGCGGATGTCGGTCGCCGCGGGGTGCGTCGGCATAGCCCAGGCCGCGCTGGACGCGGCGGTGAAGTACGCCGGCGAGCGCGAGCAGTTCGGCAAACCCATCGCGCGGCACCAGCTCGTACAGGAGCTGATCAGCGACATCGCCGTCGACGTGGACGCGGCCCGCCTGCTGACCTGGCGGGTCGCCGACCTGATCGACCGCGGGCAGCCCTTCGGGGTCGAGTCCTCCAAGGCCAAGCTCTTCGCCTCGGAGGCCGCCGTCCGCGCCGCCAACAACGCTCTCCAGGTCTTCGGCGGCTACGGCTACATCGACGAGTACCCGGTGGGCAAGCTGCTGCGCGACGCCCGCGTGATGACGCTCTACGAAGGCACCAGCCAGATCCAGAAACTGCTCATCGGGCGTGCCGTGACAGGGGTTTCGGCGTTCTGAGTACCTGAGCTGAGTATCTCGGCGGATGTGGCGCCGGCCACATCCGCCGACGCTTGTCCCCATGAGTGACACATCCGGCAAGCAGCAGAACACCGCCGCCTTCTACGGCCAGGCCGTCGCCTCCTTCGCGATCGCCATGGCCGCGACCGGCATCGGCATCTTCCGGCTGAACGCCGACGCCTGGGTGCGGGCGTTCCTCGGGATCGCGGTCCTGTACCTCGTCACCTCCGCCTTCACCCTCGCCAAGGTGATCCGGGACCGGCAGGAGGCGACGGAGCGCGCGTACCACCCCTTTGAGAAGCTCTGAAAGCCCTGAGCGGGGACTCTAAGCGCTCGCTCACCTTCGGCGGTATGGTGGGGTGTCTGTCTGCGAGAGGGGCGAGCGAGCGATGAGTACGGCGGAGGAGACGGCCGGCGGCGAGACGTCCGCGTGGGGCGAGGTCACGCCCGACGCGGCCCGGAGGCTGCTGATCGCCGCGGTGGAGGCCTTCGCCGAGCGCGGGTACCACGCCACGACGACCCGTGACATCGCGGGCCGCGCCGGCATGAGCCCCGCCGCGCTCTACATCCACTACAAGACCAAGGAAGAGCTGCTCCACCGGATCAGCCGGATCGGCCACGAGAAGGCCCTGGAGATCCTGCGGACGGCGGCCCGGCGCGAGGGCACCGCGGCCGAGCGGCTCGCCGACGCGGTGAGCTCCTTCGTCCGCTGGCACGCGGGCGGCCGGACGACCGCCCGGGTCGTGCAGTACGAACTGGACTCGCTCGGTCCGGACGCCCGCGAGGAGATCCTGGCGCTGCGCCGGCAGTGCGACGCCGAGGTGCGCGGGATCATCGAGGACGGCATCGCGTCCGGCGAGTTCGACGTGCTGGACGTCAAGGGCACCACCCTCGCCGTCATGTCGCTCTGCATCGACGTCGCCCGCTGGTTCAACGTCGACGGGCCCTGGGCACCCGACGAGGTCGGCGCGCTCGACGCCGACCTCGTGCTGCGCATGGTGGGGGTCAAGTAGCCCGCCGGGCCAGTGCTCAGACGTAGAAGCGGGCCACCGACTCGGCCACGCAGACCGGCTTGTCCCCGCCCTCGCGCTCCACGCTGTAGGCGACGGCCAGCTGCACGCCGCCCGGGACGTCGTCGACGCTGCTGATCCTCGCGGTGGCGCGCAGGCGCGAGCCGACCGGCACGGGGGCGGGGAAACGGACCTTGTTGGTGCCGTAGTTGACGCCCATCTTCACGCCCTCGACGCTCATCAGCTGAGGGCCGAAGAGCGGCAGCAGCGACAGGGTCAGATAGCCGTGCGCGATCGTCGTCCCGAAAGGCCCCGCCGCGGCCTTCTCCGGATCCACATGGATCCACTGGTGGTCGCCGGTGGCCTCCGCGAAGAGATCGATCCGCTTCTGGTCGATCTCCAGCCAGTCGGTGTACCCCAGCTGCTCGCCCACCGCCGCCTTCAGCTCGTCGACGGACGTGAAGATCCTCGGCTCTGCCATGTCCCGGCCTCCCATGCCTCGCTCATACCTCGACATCATATCTAAGCAACTGCTTAGCATGGTCGCCCGCGAAACCAATGTCAACGGACGACGGCCGGGTACGGATGGGTAGGGTTCGAGGGGTGCCCCAGATTCCAGAGAAGATCCACGAGCTCACGGTCGGCCAGCTCGCCGCGCGCAGCGGCGCCGCCGTCTCCGCCCTGCACTTCTACGAGTCCAAGGGCCTGATCAGCAGCCGGCGGACCACGGGCAACCAACGCCGCTACCACCGCGACACGCTGCGCCGGGTCGCCTTCGTGCGTGCCGCACAGCGCGTGGGCATCCCCCTGGCCACCATCCGCGACGCGCTCGCCGAACTCCCCGAGGAACGCACCCCCACCCGGGAGGACTGGGCCCGTCTCTCCGAGACCTGGCGTTCCGAACTCGACGAACGCATCAGCCAGCTCAACCGCCTCCGCGACCACCTCACCGACTGCATCGGCTGCGGCTGCCTCTCCCTGGACGGCTGCGTCCTGTCCAACCCGGACGACGTGTTCGGCGAACGGCAGACGGGGTCGCGGCTGATGGTGGAGCGCAGGGGGAAGCGCGCTTAGCCCACCTGGCCTGCGGGCAGTCGTGCCGCTGGGGCGGCTCCCGACCCAAGGAAAGCGGCACCCCGCAAGCGCGGGCGAGCTCCCCCGTCCCCGCCCGCACCAGCACCGGGCAACAGTCCCCCCGTGCTCACTCGTACTCGGTCCCACCCTTCCGCGTGAGATACGCCGGACTCACAGCCTTCGCGATGGTCCGCCCCCCGGTCACGGGGCTGTACCGCTCCACCGCAGGCCGGATCACCACCCCCTCCCGCAGATGCAGCCCCCGCCCCGACACGGTCTCCCGCCCGCTCGCAACCTCCAGCACCCGCTCGATGTCGTACGCCCCCTCGAACAGCCGCGGCACCAACGGCAGCTCCCCGTCCAGCAGTTCGGCCGCGTCCAGCCACCGCACGGTGCCGTCGATCTCCGCGCAGACGTCGAACACGGCGTACCCGAGGGTCTCGCGCCGCCCGTCCGCGCCGTACGTCAGGTCCTGCACCCCCGCCCCGTACACCTCGCCGAAGATGCCGACCCGGCGTGCGCCCAGCCGCTCGGCGAGCCGCGCCGCGGTCTCGGCCACGCCGTGACCGTGCGTCGCCCGCCAGTACAGATTGCGCGGATCCTCCTTCAGGGCAAGGGACTTGGCGCCGAAGCCCTTGGAGGAGACGTGCACGCGGTCCTCGTCGGCGAGGTACGTCAGCAGACAGGCCGAGCCGTGCAGTTTCTCGGTCAGGACCACAGCCTCGCCCGGTGTGAAGATGTCCGGAAACCGCTGGATGTTCTCGATGTCCACCCAGGGCAGCAGATCGGGCGCGTACTCGACGTCGCCGTCCATCGTCGGCGGGATCGGCGGCACCCACTTGGTGATGCCGAGCCGCTGAGCGAAGTCCGTCCCGTCCAGCGCCGCCCGCGCCAGATCGACCTCCGCCAGCGCCTTCGGCCGGCACACGATGCCCTGCGACAGCTCCCCGCGCAGCCGCACCGCCTTGACCCGGTCCGAGTCGCTCCCGGCCAGCCGCCCGGTCAGCCCCAGCTCCTCGATCAGCCCGGCCGGCAGGACGGACTGCTCGGGGATGTACACGGCGGCGTCGCCGGTGCGGTAGGCGCCCTTGGCGACGACAGCCCGGTACAGGCCCACCTGGGCCAGTTCGAGCGCATCGGCGTTCGGATGCTCGTGGACGGTCAGCACTTCGGCGGTGACGCGCAGCGTCGACATGGTGGCTCCTCGGTTTGCCGGGGTCGCTCAGCTCGGTTTCATCGCCTCCCAACTGTCCGGACGGGAAAGGCGTGGAGCGAGTGGATTAGTGGCTGGTAACCTCGCGATCTTCGGCCGGCCGAGACGCCGCGCACGGAGTCATGACGGGGTCAACTCCCATGTTCCCAGCAGCCCTTGACGCCGCTGTCGCGGACATCGACACCCCCTTCGAGGGTTTCGCCGGCTTCCACGGGCTGACCCGGGTGGACCGGCGCTCCTGGCCCGCCGGGCAGGCCGCCGCGATCGACGCGTTCCCTGCACGCCTGGTGGCAGGGCGCCCTCAGCAAGCCCGACCCGCCCCACGGCATCGACGACATCTTCGACACCTGCGCCACGATCGCCAGAACCGTTACCCCGTTCCTGGACGGCTGGGGTCGTAGCCCCGTCGCCGACGCACACCTCGTCCACTGCACCGAGGTCCGGCTCTATGACCTGCTGTCCGACCACTCCCCGTTCTCCTGGTGGTACGACGACAGCGAGGACGCCGGCCTCAGGGACCTGCGCAGCCGGCCAGCCGGTCCCGGTGCCGCCCGCCTCCGTGCCCAGAGCGAGCCCGACCTGGCCGTCCGCGCCGAACTGCTCGCCCTGCCCTACGACGAGCGCTGGGCGCACCCGTACTGGGCCAGCGCCTCGCCGACCAACTGAGCGTTGGACAAGGCCCGTTCCCCGCCGGGCAGGAACAGGGTGTCCTCCAGGCCGATCCGGGTCGCGAGCCCGAGCCGTGCCGCCAGCCGCAGCACCGGCCACGCCCCGCCGTCCTCGCCGTGCAGCAACACGGGGCAGCCAGGTGGCGGGCGCACCGCGGCCAGCAGCACACGCGCGGTCTCCTCCGCCGTGTCCGCCGAGGTGTCCGTCACCTCGGCGAGCACGCGGAGCACTCCCGGGCCGGGCGGTGAGGCCGCGAACCGCATCGCCCCGTCCGTCCCGGACCAGATGCCGGCCTCGACCCCCACGCCGAGGTCGAACAGCACGCCGGCGATGTCTTCCGCGCCCTGCTCATGCCAGTTGACCGAGGCATGGTCGGGCAGGGAGGGCAGACCGGCCCAGCTTCGGACGCGTTCCAGTCGGGCCGCGGGATCCGGTTCAGCCCAGGCGCCCGTGGTCACACCCACCGGGACGGACACCCGCGCCCGTATCGCCTCGAGCACCGGCCCGATCACGCGGGGCGACAACGAGTCGTGCCCGCAGGGCGTCTTGGGGTGGACATGGATGTCCGTGGCTCCGGCCGTGACGGCTCGCGCCGCGGACTCGGCCAGCGCTTGCGGAGTCAGCGGCACCATCGCACCGTCGGCGGACCCCCGCGGTCCGTTGAGACACACCTGCACCATGCCTCAAGCCTGCCAGCCCCCACTGACAACGGCCCGGCGCTCTGATACAGGGGGTGCGGCATCCCCGGCGCACCCCCGCTTTACTAGGCCGACACGAGCAGCCTTCCGCGCCTTGCGTCCGCCAGGGCCTCGGGATTGAGCACGGGCCGTGGCACGAGAATTCCGCAGTGAGTGCAGACCGGACCCGCAGAGGGTTCGTGGTCCAGGTCGTACTTCCAGATCAGGCGCTCCGCGCCGCACACCGGGCAACCCGAGCCCGGCTCGTGCTCCAGGCCGGAGATCAGCCGGCGCAGCACCTCGGCGAGCGGTTCGCGGGGGTGCACCCGCGGGTCGTCGCACCAGGCGACCCCGAAACCGCCCCAGGTCAGCCGGTGCCAGTCGTCCACGGTGCCCGGCCGGCGCAGCCCGTCGTGCTTCTCCTTCTTGCGCCGCTCGGCGAACCCGACCTCGTAGGCCAGCCAGACCGAACGCGCTTCCTCCAGCTCCTCCAGTGCGGCCACGAGCCGCGCCGGGTCGGGAGAGCGGTCCTCGGGACCGAACCCTGCCCGGGAGCACAAATGGTCCCAGGTCGCCCTGTGCCCGTAAGGAGCAAACCTCTCAAGGCACTTGCGCAGTGAGTAGCGCCGCAGTGCCAGATCGCACCGCGGGTCGCGGACCTGTCTCGCCAGACTCCGGAAACCGGCCATCGCCCTGCACCTCCGTCACACCTGCACCTGTACTTCGGTCACTTCGGCGTCGTCGTTCGGACGTCGCCGAATAGACGTATCGACAAGCGATTCGGCTCCATCCGATTTCCGATGACCTCCATAAGCCGTCCCGCCCACTCCAAAACTTGACGCATGTTCATCTTCACTCCCGGGGATACCGGCGGTAACGTCCCGGCTCACCCCCGTCGGTAGGAGCTGCCATGCCCTGGCGTACCTCTCGTAGCGCCCCAGACAGACTGAGAACTCCCGGCAGACTCGCCGGGTTCCTGAAGACCGCCTCCATATGCGTCCTGATTGCTGGTCTTTTGTCCCCGCTCACCCAAGCCACGGCAGCCGCCGCGGCCTCGAACGACTACTGCGGCGGCCAGTGTTCCGACATCCTGCCGCCGGGCGAGAACGGCAACGCGACCCTCGCGCAGATCCTCCTCAACCAGGCGTTCGGCACCCAGCCCGACCACGCGGAGGACCAGCTCGGCCCGTACGCCAACCTGGCCAAGGGCTATTCCTCGCTCACCGACTCGACGATGAACACGTTCTTCAACGACTCGTCGTTCGGGGTCTCTTCCGATCAGGTCGCCTCCTCCGAGAAGCCCGCGGGCCGCACCGACGTGACGATCGTCCGCGACAAGAAGGCGGGCATTCCCCACATCACCGGTACCACCAGATACGGCACGGAGTTCGGCGCGGGATATGCCGCGGCTGAGGACCGGCTGTGGCTCATGGACGTCTTCCGGCACGTCGGACGCGGTCAGCTGACCACCTTCGCGGGCGGCGCCGCCTCCAACCAGGGCCTTGAGCAGCAGTTCTACCGCAACGCCCCGTACAGCGAGGCCGATCTGCAGGCCCAGATCGACAACGCCGTCGCCAACAACGGCGCCCGCGGCCAGCAGGCCCTCGCCGACGCCAACGCCTACCTCGCCGGCATCAACTCCTACATCGACGCCTCCGACAGCGGCCGCTACTTCCCCGGCGAGTACGTCCTGACCGGTCACAAGGACTCGGTCACCAACGCCGGTACGATCGACCACTTCAAGCTCACCGACCTGGTGGCCCTGGCCTCCGTCATCGGCACGCTCTTCGGCTCCGGCGGCGGCGGTGAGGTCAACAACGCGATCTCCCTGCTGGCCGCGCAGGACAAGTACGGCGTGACCGAGGGCACCAAGGTCTGGGAGTCCTTCCGCGAGCGCAACGACCCCGAGGCCGTCCTCACCGTCCACAACGGCGAGAGCTTCCCGTACGGCACCAAGCCCGACACCGCCCAGGGGGAGGCCCTGCCCGACGCCGGTTCGGTGTCCACCGAGCCGCTGGTCTACGACGCCACCGGCACCGGGGCGAGCCAGAGCGCCACCGCCGCCTCGAAGGCGGCGACCGCGACCGTCCTCAGCTCGGCCAAGCGCGGGATGTCCAACGCCCTCGTGGTCAGCGGCAAGTACACCGCCAGCGGCCACCCGATCGCCGTCTTCGGTCCGCAGACCGGCTACTTCGCCCCGCAGCTGCTCATGCTCCAGGAGATCCAGGGCCCGGGCATCAGCGCCCGCGGCGCCTCCTTCGCAGGGCTGAGCATGTACGTCGAACTGGGCCGCGGACAGGACTACTCGTGGTCCGCGACCACCTCCGGCCAGGACATCATCGACAGCTACGCCGTCGAACTGTGCCAGGACGACTACCACTACCTGTACCACGGCACCTGCACGGCCATGGACAAGGTCGAGCAGGCCAACTCCTGGAAGCCGACCACGGCCGACGGCACGGCGGCGGGGTCGTACACGATGAGGGTCTGGAAGACGAAGTACGGGCCGGTGGAGTACAGAGCGACCGTCGGCGGCAAGAAGGTCGCCTACACCACTCTGCGCTCCTCCTACATGCACGAGGCCGACTCGATCATCGGCTTCCAGATGCTCAACGACCCCGACTACGTCAAGAGTCCGGGGACCTTCCAGAGCGCGGTGCAGCACATCAACTACACCTTCAACTGGTTCTACGCCGACTCCCAGCACACCGCGTACTACAACAGCGGCAACAACCCGGTGCGGCCGAGCGGCGTCGACCCCGAGTTCCCGGTGTGGGGACAGGCCGCGAACGAGTGGCGGAACTGGGACCCGACCACCAACACGGCCGACTACACACCGGCTTCGGCGCACCCCAACTCCATCGACCAGGACTACTACGTCTCCTGGAACAACAAGCAGGCCCTCAACTACTCGACGGCCAGCTGGGGTGACGGCTCGGTCCACCGCGGCAACCTGCTGAACGACCGGGTCAAGAAGCTGGTCGCGGCCGGCGGGGTCACACGCACGAAGCTGGTGCAGGCCATGGCGGACGCGGCCCTCACCGACCTGCGCGCCGAGGACGTGCTGCCGAACCTGCTGAAGGTGATCAACAGCAGTACGGTGACCGACTCCACCGCCGCCGCGGCCGTCAGCAAGCTCCAGGCCTGGGTGACGGCGGGCGGCAAGCGCACGGAGACCTCGGCCGGTTCCAAGACCTACGCCGACGCCGACGCGATCCGGATCCTGGACGCGTGGTGGCCGCTGCTGGTGAAGGCCGAGTTCCAGCCCGGCCTCGGAGACACCCTGTACAACGCCATGACCGCCAACCTGTCCATCGACGAGTCCCCGTCGGCCGCACACGGGCCCACCGGCTCACACGCCGGTAGCTCCTTCCAGTACGGCTGGTGGAGCTACGTCGACAAGGACATCCGCTCGGTGCTCGGGCAGAGCGTCTCCGGGCCGCTGGCGGAGCAGTACTGCGGCGGTGGCAGCCTCAGCTCCTGCCGGGACATCCTGATCAGCACCCTGAAGACGGCGGCCGGCACGTCCGCGTCGACCGTCTACCCCGGCGACTCCCTGTGCTCGGCGGGCGACCAGTGGTGCGCCGACTCGATCGTCCAGCGCACCCTGGGCGGCATCAAGCACTACAACATCAGCTGGCAGAACCGGCCCACCTTCCAGCAGGTGGTGGAGTACACCTCGCACCGGTGACGGACCAGCGGCGGCGGGTCAGCGGATGCGGCCCGCCGCCAGCACCACCTGGGCCAGCTCCCGGTGCACGATGTCACTGTGTGCACCGGCGGGCGGCCCGCCGTTCCTGACCACGGACGCGGCGTCGATGTTGACGCAGCCCGAGGCCGGCAGGGTGCTCGTGAGGGCGTCCGCGAGCGTGTACGCGCGCGTGCCCGGCACCGCCTGCACACCGTCGTGCCCCATGGCACCCCACTTGACGCCCAGCATGTCCCCGAGGCCGAATCCCTCGACGACGCCCTGTGCGTCGTCCGCCATGCGCGAGGCCAGCGGGTAGATCGTGCCGAGCGCCGAGTCGAAGTGCGAGTAGCAGCACAGCAGAGGGCCGTCGACACGGTTCTGCTGGCCCTGCAGCACACCCCCCGCATGCGCGTCGTACGGCAGCCGGGCCGCGAACGCGTAGTGCGAGAAGGCACCTTGGAGCAGCGTCACCGACTTCACCGTGCGCACGCCCTCGGGCAGCCCGCGCAGCGCGAACGACACCAGCCGGCCGCCGAAGCTGTGCCCGACGAGGTGCACGCGCACGCCGGGGGCGGAGGCGGCGAGCTGTCCGACGACCGGGCCGAGCCCGCGCTCGCCGACGGTGCCCGCGCGCCGCTTCATCGCGTAGTACGTCGCCTGCCGCAGCAGCTCCTTCGCCCCGTCCCACGGGTTCGGCAGCGAGAAGCCCTCCGTGTCGCCATCGGACCGGACGCCCGCCAGTGCCTGCGCGAACTCGTCGCAGAGCGTCGCCGTGTCCCCGGTGAACAGCACCGGCTCGCTCTGCGGGACACCCTCCGCGAGGGTGTCCGCCGCGAACAGCGGCTGCGGCCCGCCCGGTACGAGCTCCACCAGCACCCGGACCAGCCGCCCGAACTCCTCCAGCTCGTTCTCGGGCCGCTGGTCCAGCATCCGTGCGATCTGGTCGATCACCGTGGCCCGCCCGGGGAACGTCTCCAGCAGGGCGTGCCGGGTGTCCTTGTCCAGTGCCGGCGCCGGGGTCGCCTCCGCCTCCATGGCCACCACGGACTTGGGGAAGTCGGGGATCGGCTCGTCGCAGAACCGCATGGACGGCCAGATCACGCCCACGTACCCGATCCTCGCCTGCGCCGCGAGCGTCGGGATCGGTGCGAAGAACCGGTTGTAGAGCTCGGTCGCCCCCGAGCGGTCGTTGTTCCAGCCGTGCGCGAAGACGATCAGGTCATGGACTCCGCGTTCCGTGACCTCGGCGAGCAGCCGGTCCCGCTCCCGCCCGTCGACGTCCCCGTCCGCGTCGAAGGTCAGCTCCCAGTAAGGAGTCACGCTCATTGCCGGCTGTGCCATGACAGGCCCCCTCGTCCCCCGTAGCAGTGCGATGTGGGCGCATCGTCCTGCTACCGGCCGGAGATGGCCATACGTCCCGACTCACTTGTAGAGGAGGTATTCCTTTCGAATCCGCCGGAACGCGGCCAGCTCCTCCTGCCAGTCCGCCACCACCTCGTCGGTGCGCGCGCCCGCGTCGATCGCGGTACGCACGCGAGTGGAGCCCGTGAGCTTGTCGATCCAGTCGTCCGACCGCCAGCTGAAGCCGCCCCACGCCTTCTTGGCGGTCACCAGCAGGGCGATCCCGGTACGCACGGGGTCGTACGCGGCGCGGTCGTGCACGTGGATCTGCACGCCGCCGACGGTCCTGCCCTGGAACTTGGAGAAGGCCGGGGCGAAGTACGCCTCCCTGAAGTGGACACCCGGCAGGCCGAGTTCGTTCGCCGCGGCCGCCCACCTCCCGTCGATGCCCTCCCCGCCGAGCAGCTCGAACGGGCGGGTCGTGCCGCGGCCCTCCGACAGGTTGGTGCCCTCGAACAGGCACGTCCCCGAGTACACGAGTGCCGTGTCGGGCGTCGGCATGTTCGGGCTCGGCGGCACCCAGGGCAGCGACCAGGCGTCGTAGAACTCCGAGCGCCTCCACCCCGTCATCGTCACGGTCTCCAACGGCACCGGGGCTTCCAGGAACTCCCCGTTGAACAGCCGCGCCAGCTCGGCGACCGTCATGCCGTGCGCCTGGGAGATCGGCTGCCGGCCGACGAATGTCGCGAACTCCTTGTGCAGCACCGGGCCCTGGGCCGCGCGGCCGGTCACCGGGTTCGGCCGGTCGAGGACGGCGAAGCGCTTGCCGGCGAGCCGGGCGGCCTCCATGCAGTCGTACAGCGTCCAGATGTACGTGTAGAAGCGGGCGCCGACGTCCTGGATGTCGAAGACGACGGTGTCGACACCGGACGCCGTGAAGATGTCCGCGAGGGGCCGGCCGCTCTTGAGATACGTGTCGTAGACGGGGAGGCCGGTGGCGGGATCGTCGTAGCGGCCTTCGGAGCCGCCTGCCTGTGCGGTGCCGCGGAAGCCGTGTTCGGGGCCGAAGACGGCGACCAGGTTCACGCGGGTGTCCGCGTGCATGACGTCGACCATGTGGTGGACGTCTCGGGTCACGCCCGTGGGGTTGGTGACGATTCCGACTCGTTGGCCGTCGAGGAGTGCGTAGCCTTCGGCGGAGAGGCGTTCGAAGCCGGTGCGCAGTTGTTCGCGAGGGGTGGCCGCGGTGGCCTGCGGCGCTGCGGAGAGGGTCGTTGCTGCCGTTGTCGCTGCGAGGAGTGCTCGTCTGGATAGGCGCATGGGGTGCACGGTATTGCTACCGCAGGTTGTGGGGAAGGTGCGGGTTCGTGGGGGCTTGTCGCGCCCACGCGGCGGAGCCGCGAGCCGCAAATCGATACAGCCCCGCGCCCCTAAAAGCCTTGCAGTCGGCCCTTTCGTGTTACATACCGACCGGTTAGTCTGGCGGACAGCAGAGCCGCAGTCGAAGGAGACCGATGGTGGAAGCCGTTCAGGGTGCTGGTGTGGTTGTCACGGGGGCCGGAGGTGGGATCGGGGCCGCACTTGCCCGTCGGTTCGCCGCCGAAGGGGCCCGGGTCGTCGTCAACGACCTGGACGGTGAGCGGGCCAAGGCGGTCGCTGACGAGATCGGTGGTGTCGCCGTGCCCGGCGACGCCTCCGGGATCGTCGCCGACGCCCGGGACGCGCTCGGGGGGACCATCGACGTCTACTGCGCGAACGCGGGTGTGGCCTTCGAGGACGCGGGGCCGGGGCAGCCGCTCGACGAGCGGGCCTGGGCCGTCTCCTGGGACGTCAACCTGATGGCTCATGTCCGGGCCGCTCATGAGCTGCTTCCCGAGTGGCTGGAGCGGGGCAGCGGCCGGTTCGTGTCCACCGTCTCCGCCGCCGGGCTGCTGACCATGATCGGCGCGCCCTCCTACAGCGTCACCAAGCACGGCGCGTACGCCTTCGCCGAGTGGCTCTCGCTCACCTACCGGCACCGCGGTCTCAAGGTGCACGCCATCTGTCCGCAGGGCGTCCGGACCGACATGCTGGCCGCCACCGGCAAAGCCGGCGACCTGGTGCTGCAGCCGACCGCGATCGAACCGGCGGACGTCGCGGACGCCCTGTTCAAGGGGATCGAGGAGGACCGGTTCCTGGTGCTTCCGCACCCCGAGGTCGCCGGGTACTACCAGGCCAGGGCCACCCACCCCGACCACTGGCTGAGGAACATGAACCACCTCCAGCAGAAGTGGGAGGACGCACGGTGACCGACTCCCGTTACGCAGCCCGGCCCTGGGTGGCCCTGCTGAACGACGCCCAGGGCGGCCCCATAGAGCCCGCCGACTCCCTGGTGCACGCGCTGCGCCGGTCCGTCGCCGCGGCCCCGGACCGTGCCTTCCTCGCCTACTTCGACGGGCGGCTGAGCTACCGCGAGGCCGACGAGCTGAGCGACTCGGTCGCCGGGCATCTGGCCGCCCGCGGCCTGGAGCGCGGCGACCGGGTGGCGATCCTGCTGCAGAACTCCCCGCTCTTCGTGCTGGCGCTGCTGGGCGCCTGGAAGGCGGGGGCGATCGTCGTGCCCGTCAACCCCATGTACAAGTCGGGGGAGGTCGGGCACGTCCTGCGGGACGGCGAGGTCACGGCACTGATCTGCTCCGACCGGGCCTGGGAGTCGTATCTGCGGAAGACGGCCGAGGACTCGCCCGTGCAGATCGTGCTGACCGCCTGCGAGCTGGACTTCCAGACGCGGGGCGACGCGCGGGTGCTGGGCTTCGACCGGCTGCCGCAGGCCGCGGACGCCGCCGACCTGACGACCGTGGCCCGCGCCGGGTACGAGGCGCCCGAGGGCCGCCGGCTCACGCCGTCCGACATCGCGCTGATCAGCTACACCTCGGGCACCAGCGGCACCCCCAAGGGCGCCACCAACACGCACGGCAACATCATGTACAACGCGGAGCGGCAGCGGACGGGGCTCGCCCTGCCGGACGCACCCGTGTACTACGCGCTGGCGCCGCTGTTCCACATCACCGGGATGGTGTGCCAGCTCGGCGCCTGTCTCAACAGCGCGGGCACGCTCGTGCTGACGTACCGCTTCGAGGCGGGAGTCGTGCTGGAGGCGCTCGCCGAGCACCGGCCGCACTACACGGTCGGCCCGTCGACCGCCTTCATGGCGCTGGGCGCCCACCCGGACGCCACCCGCGACCACTTCTCGTCGTTCGTGAACATCTCCAGCGGCGGTGCGCCCGTGCCGCCCGCCCTGGTGGAGAAGTTCCGGGCGGGCTTCGGCCCGTACATCCGCAACGGCTACGGACTGACCGAGTGCACCGCGCCCTGCGCCTCCGTGCCGCCAGGCCTGGAGGCACCCGTCGATCCTGCCTCCGGCACGCTGGCCGTGGGCCTGCCGGGCCCCGACACCGTCGTGCGCATCCTCGACGAACAGGGCCAGGAGGTGCCCTTCGGCGAGCAGGGCGAGATCGTCGTCCGCGGGCCGCAGGTCGTGCCCGGCTACTGGCGGCGCCCGGACGCGACCGCCGAGACCTTCCCGGACGGTGAACTGCGCACCGGCGACATCGGTTTCATGGACGAGCAGGGGTGGCTGTACGTCGTCGACCGCAAGAAGGACATGATCAACGCGTCCGGTTTCAAGGTGTGGCCGCGCGAGGTCGAGGACGTCCTGTACACGCATCCCGCGGTCCGCGAGGCGGCCGTCGTCGGGGTGCCCGACGGGTATCGCGGTGAGACCGTCAAGGCGTACATCAGCCTGCGTCCGGGCGCCGACACGGACCCGGGTGAACTCGCGATGTACTGCAAGGAGAGACTGGCCGCCTACAAGTACCCGCGGCAGGTGGAGATCCTGCCCGACTTGCCGAAGACGGCGAGTGGGAAGATCCTCCGTCGGGAGCTTCGTTCCCGGCCGCAGGACAGCGAATAACAGCGCATCGATACAGGCAGAGAGCTTGGAAGGCAGGTGGCGGCACAGTGCCCAGAACGACGGACGGTGACGGTACTCCCGTCCCGCAGCGGCTGCTGGCCGCCGCCACCCGGCTCTTCGCCGAGCAGGGCTACGACCGCACCTCGGTACAGGAGATCGTCGAGGCGGCCGGGGTCACCAAGGGGGCGCTGTACCACTACTTCGGCTCCAAGGACGACCTCCTGCACGAGGTGTACGCGCGCGTGCTGCGCGTCCAGCAGGAGCGCCTGGACGCGTTCGCGGACGCGGACGAGCCGATCGAGAAGCGGCTGCGCGGTGCCGCGGCCGACGTCGTCGTCACGACGATCGAGAACCTCGACGACGCGATGATCTTCTTCCGCTCCATGCACCATCTGAGCCCCGAGAAGAACAAGCAGGTGCGGGCCGAGCGCCGGCGCTACCACGAGCGCTTCCGTGCGCTGGTGGAGGAGGGCCAGGAGGCAGGGGTCTTCTCCAAGGCGACCCCGGCCGACCTGGTGGTGGACTACCACTTCGGCTCCGTGCACCACCTGTCGACCTGGTACCGCCCGGACGGGCCGATGGGTCCCCAGGAGGTCGCCGACCATCTGGCGGACCTGCTGCTGCGGGCGCTGCGTCCCTGAAGCGCTGACGTACGAGGGCATGGGTAAGGGGCGGTCGCGATGGCGACCGCCCCTTTCCCACGTGGTGTCACAGGTACTTCTTCAGCTCCCGTCGCGCCAGCGACCGCTGGTGCACCTCGTCCGGGCCGTCCGCGATCATCAGCGTCCGGGCCCCGGCGTACAGCTCGGCCAGCGGGAAGTCCTGGCTGACTCCGCCCGCGCCGTGCAGCTGGATCGCCCGGTCGATGATGTCGACGACCGCGCGGGGCGTGGCGATCTTGATGGCCTGGATCTCCGCGTGGGCGCCCCGGTTGCCGACCGTGTCCATCAGCCAGGCCGTCTTCAGCACCAGCAGCCGCAGCTGCTCGACGGTCACCCGCGCGTCGGCGATCCAGTTGTGCACCACGCCCTGCTGGGCCAGCGCCTTGCCGAAGGCCGTACGGGACACCGCCCGGCGGCACATCAGCTCGATCGCCCGCTCCGCCATGCCGATCAGCCGCATGCAGTGGTGGATACGGCCCGGACCGAGGCGGGCCTGGGCGATGGCGAACCCGCCGCCCTCCTCACCGATCAGATTGGTCACCGGCACGCGCGCGTGGTCGAAGATCACCTCGGCGTGGCCGCCGTGGTAGTGGTCCTCGTAGCCGAAGACCTGCATCGCCCGCTTGACGGTGACGCCCGGGGTGTCGCGGGGGACCAGGACCATGGACTGCTGACGGCGGATGTCCGCGCCGTCCGGGTCCGTCTTGCCCATCACGATGAAGATCTTGCAGTCCGGGTTCATCGCCCCGGAGATGTACCACTTGCGGCCGGTGATGACGTACTCGGCTGTGCCGTCGGTGGCTCGCTCGATGTGCGTGGTGATGTTGGTGGCGTCGGAGGAGGCCACCTCCGGCTCGGTCATCGCGAACGCCGAGCGGATCTCGCCCGCCAGCAGCGGCTCCAGCCACTGCTTCTTCTGCTGCTCGTCGCCGAACTGCGCGAGCACCTCCATGTTGCCGGTGTCGGGCGCCGCGCAGTTCGTGGCGGTGGGTGCCAACTGCGGGCTGCGGCCGGTGATCTCGGCCAGCGGCGCGTACTGGAGGTTGGTCAGTCCGGCGCCGTGCTCGGAGTCCGGCAGGAAGAGGTTCCACAGGCCCTGCCTGCGCGCCTCCGCCTTGAGCTCCTCGACCACGGCCGGGGTGTCCCAGGGGGAGGCCAGCGCGGCCCGCTGCTCCTCCGCCACCGCCTCGGCCGGGTAGACGTACTCGTCCATGAAGGCGAGCAGCTTGGCGCGCAGTTCCTCGGTGCGCGCGTCGAACGCGAAGTCCATGGTCTGTCAGCCTTCCTGAAGAGTGGTCAGGCCGTGCTCGATGAACACGGGCACCAGGTCACCGATGCGGTCGAAGCCACGGCCGACCGTCTGGCCCAGCGTGTAGCGGTAGTGGATGCCCTCCAGGATCACGGCGAGCTTGAACCAGGCGAACGCCGTGTACCAGGAGACGGACGAGACGTCGCGCCCCGAGCGGGCGGCATAGCGCTCGATCAGCTCGGCGGGGGAGGGATGGCCGGGGGCCTCGGCGGTCGTGGAGACCGGGGAGTCGGGCATGCCCAGCGGCATGCTGTACATCACCAGAAGGCCGAGGTCGGTGAGCGGGTCGCCGAGCGTGGACATCTCCCAGTCGAGGATCGCCTTGATGCGGTCGTCCTCGCCGATGAGGACGTTGTCGAGCCGGTAGTCGCCGTGGACGACGGCCGGTGCGGGGGAGGCGGGCAGCTGCCGGCCCAGCGACGCGTGCAGCTCGTCGATGCCGGCCAGGTCGCGGTTGCGGGAGGCGTCCAGCTGCTTGCCCCAGCGCCGCAGCTGCCGGTCCAGGAAGCCCTCGGGGCGGCCGAAGTCCGCCAGGCCCACCTCGGTGGGGTCCACCGCGTGCAGCTCGACCAGGGTGTCCACCAGGGACAGCACGGCGCCCCGGGTACGCTCCGGGCCGAGCGGGGCGAGCTGGTCGGCCGTGCGGTACGGCGTGCCCTCCACGAACTCCATGACGTAGAACGGCGACCCCAGCACCTCTTCGTCCTCGCAGAGGAGCACGGGGCGCGGCACGGGCACGTTCGTCGGGTGCAGTGCGCTGATCACCCGGTGCTCGCGCTTCATGTCGTGCGCGGTGGCCAGGACATGGCCGAGCGGGGGCCGGCGCACGACCCACTTCGAGGTACCGTCCGAGACGGCGTACGTGAGGTTCGACCGTCCGCCCTCGATCAGCCGGCCGGTCAGGGGGCCGTGCACCAGGCCGGGCCGCTCCTGGTCGAGCAGGCCGCGCAGCCGGTCGAGATCGAGACCTGGCGGGTGGTCGGGGCTCATCGGTGCTCCTTTGCGGGCGCGAGAAGGGTTCCCGACCATGATGCCGACCGGTCGGTATGTCGTCCAGTCCGTGCGGCGAACGTGATCTGAGCCACGATAGGCCGACGGCTCCCCGCGCAGTAGCGCGGGGAGCCGTCGGCCGGGCGGTTCCGGCTTGTTCCGGCCGGTTTCAGTGGTCGTCCCAGTGGCCGTCGTGCGGGGCGTGCCGATGGCCGTCGTGCAGGTAGTCGACGTGGTCGCCGTGCAGGACGCTCTCGTGTCCGCAGCCCTCGCCGTGCCGGTGGTCGTGGCCCTCGTGGGGCGCGTGTCCGTCCGGCTCGCACTCGTCCCAGTGGCCGCCGTGCTCACGGTGCAGATGCCCGTCGTGCGCGTAGTCGACGTGATCCCCGTGCGGCACCTGCGTGTGACCGCAGGCGGGGCCGTGGATGTGGGCGTGAGAAGCGTGTTCCAGGTGAAGGGTGGTCATGGGGGCTCACCTTCGGGAAATGCGGCTGATGACGTCGGACAGGGTGCCATGCGAACGGTGCATATCGGACCATTCGGCTTGCGTGGCGTCCGCGTGTGCCGGAGGGCGGAGCCGCTGAGGGGTGAAGTCCCTGGTCAGAGGACCAGCGCTGCCCCGCACGCCGCCAGGGCCACCGTGCACAGGACCGCCGCCGTGGCGTGCCGCGGGGTGAGTGCCGGGGGGCTGTCGGAGGACGCCAGGGCGCCTATGCGGCGGTGGGCGACGAGGAGGAAGCCCAGCCAGAGGGCGCAGCACAGGGCGCATGCGATGATCCCGGCCGCGGAGACACTGCCGTGCAGCGCGGTCTTCGCGGCGAGGACGGCGACCACGGTGCTCGCCAGCGTCGTACGCCGCCAGGCGAGCCGGGTCCGCTCCGGCTGAAGGCCGGGGTCGCGCTCCTGGCCCGCGTCGGCGTTCATCCCTCCCACCCGGCGAGGACGACGACGACCATCGCCACGGCCACGACCGCGACGACGATGCTCAGCAGCGCGGGGAACCGCGAGACCGGCAGGTCCTCGCCGCGGCGCATGGCCCGTTCGCAGCGCATCCAGTGGTTGACCGCGCGCAGGGAGCACAGCACGCCCGCGCCGAGCAGTGCGAGCGCGAGTCCCGCGCGCCAGGCCCAGCGCAGGTCCGGCAGGAACTGGTCCACCGCGAAGCCGCCGCCGATCAGGGCGAGGGCGGTGCGCAGCCAGGCCAGGAAGGTGCGTTCGTTCGCCAGCGAGAAGCGGTAGTCCGGCGTTCCGCCCTCTTCTCGGATCTGTGCGGGGGTGAACCAGAGCCGGACGTTCCGTGCGAATTCGATCACGCTTACGACTTTATCCAGCTACGGTCTGCGTCGTCTGCTGGGGGCCGCGCCCCCAGGCCGCCGCTTTCGGCCTGAACGGCCCGTCCTCAAACGCCGGACGGCTGAAACAGGCGGACCGGTGCTCGTCATGCGCCCCTGTGCTTCCTCATCCGCTCAAACGCGGCCAGCCCGTCCGGTACCCACTCCCACTCGTCCAGTCGTCGCTCCACCTCCGCCTCCGGCAGGAAGTCGTGCCAGGCCACCTCCTCGGTCTGGGGGGCGACCGGCAGCTCGCAGCGGACCTCGTACACCGCGGACCACCAGGTCCGGCCGGCGCCGTCGTCGTACAGGAACTTGAAGAGGAAGCGCGGGCTCGGGAGGCCGGAGACGCCGAGTTCCTCCTCGGCCTCGCGCAGTGCGGCGTCGTCGTAGGACTCGCCCGCGCCGACCACTCCGCCGACCCACATGTCGTAGAGGGAGGGGAAGACCAGCTTGGTGGGGGTGCGACGGTGGACGAACAGGCGGCCGGCGGCGTCCCGGGCCTGGATGAAGACGCAGCGGTGGCGCAGGCCCTTGGCGTAGGCCTCGCCGCGCGGGGACTGGCCGATGACCTGGTCGTTCTCGTCGACGATGTCGAGGATTTCGTCTGCGGGGGTCGTCATGCCGCCATCCAAGCAGGACGGCGTCAGCTGCGCTGCAGGGCCCGTACCCGCTCCGGCTCGGCCGTGCCGCTCGGCATGCAGGGGTGCAGGCCGAGGAGGACGATTCCTCCGACGATCGCGGCGAGGCCCGCCGCCTCCCAGGCGAGGGCGCCGGGGTCGGTGCGCAGCCGGTCGCCCAGGAAGCCCACTCCGCACAGGATGCCGGCCAGCGGCTGGGCGGCGGTGAGGGCGGGCAGGGACATCCGCAGGGGCGCGGTCTCGAAGGCGCTCTGGACCAGGATCAGGCCGGCGACGCCGAGGGCCGCCACGCCGTACGGCTGCCAGGTGGTGAACAGTTCGGTGAGTCCGCCCTCGGTGAAGCGCTGGCCGCTGACCCGGGTGAGGGCGTCCTGGACGCCGTAGAGGAGGCCCGCGGCGAGGGCGAGGAGGACAGGGGCGGCGCTCAGGCGGGAGCGCTTCGCATACGTGGTCAGGAGGAGGGCGAGGCCCACCATGGCGCCGATGATCAGCCAGTGCCGGAAGGGGTCGGTGACCGCGGTGCCGCCGCGCGGCTCGCCCGCGACGATGAAGGCCGTGACACCGCCCGCGAGCAGGGCGAGGCCGGTCCAGCCCTGGCGGCCCAGTGGCTGTCTGGTCTGCTTGCGGGAGAGGGCCAGGGCGAACAGGAGGTTGGTGGCGAGGAGCGGTTCGACCAGGGAGATCTCGCCCTGGCTCAGGGCGATCGCACCGAGGGCCATGCCGGCCACCATCAGCGCGATGCCGCCCAGCCAGCGCGGCACCTGCATCAGGTCGAGGAGCAGACGCGGTGAGAGGAAGTCGCCGAGGGGTGCCCGCTGTGCCGCGTTCTGCTGGAGCACGAATCCGAAGCCCAGGCAGCAGGCAGCGCTCACGGCGAGTATCAGAACCAGAACGGACACGCTGCGTACCTCGAGTCAGATAGGCCGGGCTTCGGGGTGCGTAGTGGGTGACTGTAGCGTCCCAGAGCCCGGCTTGCCCCTGGGAGTGCCCGGATCCGGGCCGTCGACCCGGTCACGTCGCCCCGACGATCAGGAGCGGTGGCCCGGCCGTCCCGCCATGGTGGGGTGCGGGGATCTGCTGCGCCATGGCGTGCGCCACACACATGTGCCTGATGCACCGGAACCCGTGGGCCGAGTGTCACAAATTCCCCTTCCGTAACGGGAGTTGACGCGAGTAACGGCCGTCCCGCCCTTGACGCAAAGCATTGGCTGCGGGTTTGCTGTGCGTGACCAGTCGGCGGCGAACCGATACCGCGCCCGATCAGTCCCAGACCCAAGCCGATACCAGACGTCGAGCCGCGACGCGTGAGGAAGATCCGGCGGTGTCCCCACCCCCACCACCCCTCGGCCGGGGCCGCAGGCGTGCCGCCCAGGCCCTGGACGCGGCGCTGGACGATGCCGAACTCGTCGGCGCCCGGGCCGCGTTGGCGCAGGGGCGATGGCAGGCCGCGCGGTCGCTGCTCGTTCGGACGGGGGACGACTGGGACCGCCGCGGGCACCGGATCACCGTGCTCGCTCAGGAGCCCTACAGTGCCGCCTGGGCCCGGGACTGGTTGCTCGCGGAGCCCGACTCCGCCGACGCCGCCGTGCTGCTGGCGCTCGCGCAGGTCCAGCGCGCCTCACGCGGCAAGGAGAAACCGGACCGTGCCCGCGAGGCGTGCCGGGATGCCGCCGCCCTCGCCCCCGCCGATCCCACCCCGTGGCTCGGCCTGCTCATGCTGGAGCGCGAACCGGGCCCGGCGGGGAGCGTCGAGCGGCTCTTCGCCGAGGTCCGGGGCCGGTACGCCGATCACCACCACGCCCACCATCTGATGGTCGCCCGCCTCGCCGAGCGGCACGCCGACGCCGGTCCGGACCCGCTGCACGAGGTCTACGACTTCGCCAACCTGTCCGCCCTGCACGCCCCGGCCGACTCCCCCCTCGCCATCCTGCCGGTCGTCGCCCACGCCGAGCGCTACCGCGTACTGGCCGCCGCCGGACACGAGCCCGCCGATCCGGCCGCCTCGGGCCACTGGAGCGGACGCCGGGCCCGGCAGGTGATGAAGGCGGCCTTCGACTGGTGGCTGGAGTGGGAGCACGAGGGCCACCCGCGCCGACTGGTCGACCTCAACTTCCTCGCCCACGCCAAGGTCTGCGAGGGCCGGGGCGCCGAGGCCGCCGCGCTGTTCCACCGCATCGGCGAGCACGCCACCCCCGCCCCCTGGTCGTACCCGGCCCGCGATCCGCACTCCGCCTTCCGCGCCGCGCGCGCCACCGCGCTCGGCACGGCGTGACACTCGACCCCGACAGAAGGACGGTCCCCCGATGACCACGGGCAGTTCCAACGCGAGCAGAGCCGCCGCGGGCGGCATCAGCACCTATCTGGGCCAGGAGCGCGCCCTGCGCGCCGACCGCCTGGGCGCGGGGGGCCTGCTGCTCTCCGTGCTCGCCGCGACCGCCCCGCTCATGGTGGTCGCGGGTGTCATGCCCACCACATTCGCGGTGATGGGCATCGTCGGTCAGCCGCTGCTCTTCGTCGTCCTCGGCGTGGTGCTGGTCCTGTTCAGCGTCGGCTACGCCGAGATGAGCCGGCACGTCCACAACGCGGGCGCCTTCTACGCGTACATCTCCCGCGGCCTCGGCGGCACCGCCGGAGCGAGCGCCGCCCTCGTGGCCCTCGCCGCCTACAGCGCGCTCCAGGTCGGGATCTACGGCATCTTCGGCTTCGAGGTCTCCAACCTGTTCGCCACCTACGCCGACGTCCAGGTGGCGTGGTGGATACCGGCGCTGGCCGCCGTGGCGGTCGTCGGCCTGCTGGGCTGGCTGAAGATCGACGTCAACGCGCGCGTGCTGGGCGTTCTGCTGGTCGTCGAGGTGATCCTCGTCGTCATCTTCGACATCGCCTCCATCGCCGACCCGGCCAAGCAGGGTCTGTCGCTGCACGCCTTCAACCCGGACACCCTCACCGGCGCCGGGGTCGGCACCGCGCTCTGCTTCTGCATCGCCGCCTTCACCGGATTCGAGCAGGCACCGGTGTACGCGGAGGAGACCAGCCGCCCGCACGTCCTCGTCCCGCGCGTGATGCTCCTCGCGGTCGGCTTCGTCACCGTCTTCTTCGCGGTCAGCTCCTGGGCGTACACCGTCGCCACCGGCCCCTCCGCGATCGTCGGCGCCGCACAGAAGCAGAGCGCAGGGCTGCTGTTCTCCCTCACCGAGTCCCGGCTCGGCTCCACCTTCACCGACGTCCTGCACGTCCTGTTCGTGACCGGCATGTTCGCGGCCCTGCTCAGCTTCCACAACGTCGTCGCCCGGTACGCCTTCGCCATGGGCCGCGAGGGACTGCTGCCGCGCACCTTCGGCCGTACGACGGGCACGAGCGGCGCGCCCGGCACCGGCTCCCTGCTGCAGAGCGTCGTGTCCGCGGTCGTCGTGATCGCCTTCGCGGCCGCCGACGACAAGCCGGCCGGCGATCCGACCGCACCCGTCCTGCGGCTGTTCACCTGGCTCGGCAACATCGGCGCGCTCGGCGTGATCCTGCTGATGGCGGCGGCCTCCGTGTCGGTGATCGTCTTCTTCGCCCGGCGCGGCGCGGCGGGCGCCCAGGCCTGGCGCCTGGTCACCTCCGCCCTTGCGGCCGTCGCCCTGCTCGTGATCGCCGGCTACACGGTCAAGGACTTCGACGTCCTGGTCGGCGCCGGCCCGGACTCCGCCCTGAGCTGGGCGCTGCCCGGCATCATCGGCCTCGCCCTGGTCGTCGGCCTGGTCCAGGGCCTGCTGCTGCGCTCCCGCTCGCCCGAGGCGCACGCCCGCATCGGGCTCGGCAACGAGGCGTTCCAGCTGGACAAGGCGGCACAGGAGGCGTCGTAGGGCCGACGGATCACCGACGGTTTCTGAGAAGGGCGTAAGAAGTGCTTACGGAACCCTGACGAGCACCCGCGATTCCTGGTCCAGCCGGGGTCGCGGGTGTTCGAATGGATACGTGAACTCCGAACAACCCGAGGGGCCGGGCAAGCCGCAGCCACCGTCGGATCGTGGCACTCCGGTCGGCCGCCGCGTCCTGCTCGGCACCATCGGTCTGGGCGCCCTCGGCGTGGTCACCGCGCCCGCGCTGCAACGCGCCCTGGAGGGCTTCCTCGGCGCGGCGGCCGGCAAGGACCCCACCGGCCTGACCGGCCTGCTCCCCAACGGCGGCGGCTTCCGCTACTACTCGGTCGCCTCCTCGGTGCCGCACAAGAACGCCACGAACTACCGCCTCACCGTCGACGGCCTCGTCGACCGCCCGAAGACCTACACGCTCGACGACCTGCGTGCCCTGCCGCAGACCCGGCTGGTCAAGGACGTCCAGTGCGTCACCGGCTGGCGGGTCCCGGGCACGCCCTTCGAGGGGGTGCGGCTGTCCCGGCTGCTGGACGCCGCGGGAGTGCGCTCCACGGCCGGGGCGGTCCGCTTCACCTGCTTCGACGGCACGTACACCGAGAGCCTCACCCTCGACCAGGCCCGCCGCGCCGACGTCCTGGTCGCGCTGCGCATGCAGGACAAGAACATCGGCCACGACCACGGCGGCCCGGTCCGTCTCTATGTGGCACCCATGTACTTCTACAAGTCCGCCAAGTGGCTCTCCGGCATCACCGTCACCGAGGACGTGAAGCCTGGCTACTGGGAGGACCGCGGCTACGACGTCGACGCCTGGGTCGGCCACTCGAACGGGCGGGACGATGACCCTACGAACTGAGGCGCACACGCCGCCGGTCTCCGAGGTCCGTCGGTTCGGCCCCGCCCAGCGCTGGGTGCACCGCACGACCGCCGCGCTGATGGGTGTGTGCGTGGTGACCGCGGCCTTCCTCTACATCCCGCAGTTCGCCGAACTGGTCGGCCGCCGCGAGCTGGTGGTCCGCGTCCACGAGTGCGCGGGGCTGGCCCTGCCCGTACCTCTTCTGGTGGGCTTGGTCTCCCGTTGGTTCCGCGCCGACCTGGGGCACCTGAACCGCTTCGGCCCGCATGACAGGATCTGGCTGCGGGCGGCTCTGCGCCGTGACAAGCGGCGCTCCTCGCGTCCGGCGGCGAAGTTCAACGCCGGGCAGAAGATCTACGCGGCGTGGATCGCCGGGGCCACGCTGGTGATGCTCGGCACCGGGCTGATCATGTGGTTCACCCATCTCACACCGCTGATGTGGCGCACCAGCGCGACGTTCGTCCACGACTGGCTGGCGCTGACGATCGGGATCGTGCTCGCCGGGCACATCGGAATGGCGATCGGGGATCCGGAGGCCCGCAACGGGCTACGGACCGGGAGGGTGAGTCGGGAGTGGGCCGAGCGGGAGCATCCCCTGTGGCGTCCCTGAGGGTGCCTCCGGCGAGGGCGAGGGGGGCGCGGCGGGTGCCACCACCGTGAAGGCGTCTTTGAGCCGTGCCTCGGTGTTTCCGTAGCGGACGACCACGTCTGCGGCGCCGTCGTGGCTGGTCGCGCAGTTCCCCGCACCCCTTTGGGGCGCTGCCGTACCGCACAGCGAATTGCTGAGCCCGTTGAGGGGCGGCACCACGGCGGTCAGCATCAGCGTGTCGCCCGTCTGTGACCGTAGTACAGGTGGCCCGGCGGTCTGCCGGCCCCCGATGAACACGCTCCCGGACCGGAGCAGTTCGGTGTGGTCGAAGAAGGTGTCCCGCAGGTCGATGGTGACCGTGTCGCCGGGCTGGGCCTGGCCGTCGCCGCCCGTGTCCACGCCCGCGATCCTGTAGGCGCAGGCGGGCGGGCCGCCCGAGGAGGGCTTCAACTGCACGATGGCGTGGGGGTGCTGGCGGTGGAAGTCCAGCAGCGCGCCGAGCACGGTGCCGGCGGCACGCCCTTTGCAGGTATCTGCCTTGTCTGCCAGAGCGGCGTACTCCTCGGCCGTCTCGGCCCAGCTGCCGCCCCTGCCCTGCACGGCCAGACAGGCCGTCGCGAGGGCGTGCAGCAGTCGCCACTCCGGATCCGGGGAGACCGTGGGGATCAGCTTGAGGGCGGCTGGGCACTGTCCAGGGTCGCGGAGGTGGTCGTAGACGCTCGACGGGTCGGGGACGGAGTCCGCGTCGGGCGAGGTGGGGCCCGGCGGGAGCCAAGCGGGACTGAGGAGGGGCCTGTTGCTCGGGGAGGCGCCGCTCGGCGATGCAGTGGCGGTAGGCCTGTTGTGCGGGCCGCTCGGCAGTGCGGTGCCGCTCGCCACCCCGGCAGGTGACTGCCGGGGCGTGGGGGATCCGGGGGCGACGCCGTCCGACGGCCCGGTGGTCACGATCGAGCTGCGCCCGCCCCCGCTGTCCGGCGTGCCCCTTCCGTCACCGCTGAAGGCCGTGACGGCCACCGCCACCGCTCCGACCACGAGCAGTCCCGAGATACGCATCCCGAGGGAAACCGCCATGATGCCCCCGACCCCCAGCGCCCCTGGAGGCCGTGTCCAGGGATCCCCTCATCATCGGGCCGGCCCCGGCGCCGGGGAAGCCGCCTTGGGCTGATCCTTGGGGAAAATTCAGGAACGGAAGTCCAGCAGCACCTTGCAGGAACGGCTCCGGTCCGCCGCCAGCGCGAAGGCCGACTCCGCCTCCCGGACCGGGACCACCGCGCTGACCAGCCCGTCGAAGGCGGGCTCGGCGGCGAGCAGTTCCAGCGCCTGGTCGAACTCCGTGTCGAAGCGGAACGACCCCCGCAGCTCGATCTCCCGGCTCACGACCAGGTTCCCGGCGAACGCACTCGGACCCGGCGGCAGCATCCCGAGCTGCACGACGACGCCGCCGCGCCGCACCAGACGCAGACAGGTGTCGAGGGCCGCGGCCACCCCGGACGCCTCGACGGCCACGTCCACCTCGGCCGGCCGGCCGGCATCCTCCGGGTCGTCGGCCCGTACGAGGGTGTCGGCGCCCGCGGCACGCGCGTACTCCAGGGCCGCGGGGAGGAGGTCGGTCACCGTCAGGTGTGCGGCGCCGGCCGCCTTCGCCGCCGCGACCACGAGACACCCGATGGGACCGGCGCCGGTGACCAGGACGTGCCTGCCGCGCACGTCTCCGGCCCGGCGGACCGCGTGCAGGGCGACGGACAGAGGCTCGGCGAGGGCTGCCCGGCGCAGGTCGAGACCTTTCGGCAGCTGCCTCAACTGCTCGGCAGGTACGACGACTTGGGCCGCGAAGCCGCCCTGTACGTGCGGGAAGCGGGCCGCGCTGCCGAGGTAGCGGGTGTCCCGGCAGACGTTGCGGCGGCCCTCCACGCACTCCGGACATGCGTCGCAGGGCGCGGCGGGGTGCACCGCGACCGCCGTGCCCACGGCCGGACCCGACGCGTCCGGGGAGCCGTACGCGATGACCGTCCCGACCACCTCGTGCCCCAGCAGCATCGGTTCCTTCAGACGGAAGTCGCCGACCCCGCCATGCCCCCAGTAGTGCAGGTCGGAGCCGCAGACGCCGCCGTAGTGGACGGCGACCAGCGCCTGCCCGGGGCCGGGCGCGGGGACCGGCAGCTCCTCGACCCGCAGGTCGTCCTGGCCGTGGATCACACAACCGAGCATCTCCGCAGCCCCTCTCACAGCACGCTCGTCATTCCGCCGTCGACGTACAGCACCTGCCCGCTGACGAAGTCCGCGGCGGGTGAGGCGAGGAACAGCAGCCCGCCCACCAGGTCCTCCGTACGGCCCCAGCGGCCGGCCGGGGTGCGGCGGCGCACCCAGGCGCTGAACTCCTCGTCCTCGACGAGGGGCTGGGTCAGTTCCGTCTCGATGTAGCCGGGGCCGAGGCCGTTGACCTGCACGCCGTACGGGCCCCAGTCGGCGCACATGCCCTTGGTGAGCATCTTCAGGGCGCCCTTGGTGGCCGCGTAGGGCGCGATGCCGGGGCGGACCACCTCGCTCTGCAGCGAGCAGATGTTCACGATCTTGCCGTGGCCGCGTTCCGTCATGTGCCGGGCCGCCTCGCGGCCGACCAGGAACGCGCTGGTGAGGTTGGTGTTCACGATGCGGTGCCAGTCCGAGTCCGTGAACTCCAGGAGCGGGGCGCGCAGTTGCATCCCCGCGTTGTTGACCAGGATGTCCAGCGGGCCGACCCGCTCCTCGACATCCGCTGTTCCGGCGGCCACCGACGGGCCGTCGGTCACGTCGAACACCGCCGTGTGGACGTCGCCGGGCAGCTCCGCGGCCGCCTGGGTGAGGCGGTCCGCGTCGCGGCCGTTGAGGACCACCGTGCAGCCGGCCTCCGCGAGGCCCCGGGCCAGGGCCAGCCCGATGCCGCGGCTGGAGCCGGTGACCAGGGCCGTGCGGCCGCTGATGTCGAAGAGCGGGTGACTCATTCCCGTACCCCTAGATGACCAGTGAGAGGAGGAGGACCAGACCGCCAGCGACCACCGAGATGATCGTCTCCATGACGGACCAGGTCTTGATGGTCTGGCCCACGCTCAGGCCGAAGTACTCCTTGACCAGCCAGAATCCGGCGTCGTTGACATGGCTGAAGAAGAGCGAGCCGGCGCCGATGGCCAGGACCAGCAGGGCCGTGTGCGTGGTCGACATGTCGGCCGCGAGCGGGGCCACCAGGCCGGCCGCCGAGACCGTCGCCACCGTCGCCGAACCGGTCGCCAGCCGGATGCCCACCGCGATCAGCCAGGCCAGCAGCAGTGCCGGGATCGACCAGTCCTTGGAGATGTCCAGGATCATCTGGCCCACACCGGTGTCGATCAGCGTCTGCTTGAAGCCGCCACCCGCGCCGACGATCAGCAGGATGCCGGCGATGGGCGCGAGGCCCTTCTCGACCAGCGGCGTGAGCCGCTCCCTGCCGAACCCGGCGGGCCGCAGCAACGTGAAGATGCCGACGAGCACGGCGGCGAGCAGGGCGATCAGCGGGGAGCCGACGACGTCGAAGACGCGCTGGGTGAGGTTCGTGGGGTCGTCGATCACTATGTCGACCAGTGCCTTGGAGAGCATCAGGACGACCGGGAGAAGGATCGTGGCCAGGGTGGCGCCGAAGCCGGGGCGCTTCTCCAGTTCCTCCGAGGCGCGCTGCGGGAGCATCCGGTCGGGTGCCGGGACGTCCACCCAGCGGGCCGCGTACCGCGAGAACAGCGGGCCGGCGATGATCACCGTCGGGATGGCGACGAGAACGCCGAGGGCCAGGGTCACGCCGAGGTTGGCCTTCACCGCGTCGATCGCGACGAGCGGGCCGGGGTGCGGCGGGACCAGACCGTGCATCACGGAGAGGCCCGCGAGGGCCGGGATGCCGATGCGCATCAGGGAGTAGTTGCCGCGCTTGGCGACCATCAGCACGACCGGGATCAGCAGCACGACACCGACCTCGAAGAACAGCGGCAGCCCGATCACCGAGGCGATCAGCACCATCGCCCACGGCATCGCACGGCCGCCCGCCTTCGCGAGGATCGTGTCGACGATCTGGTCGGCCCCTCCGGAGTCGGCGAGCATCCTGCCGAGGATCGCGCCGAGCGCTATCAACACGCCCACACCGGCGACCGTGGTGCCGAGCCCGGTGGTGAAGCTGGTGATCACCTTGTCGAGGGGCGCCCCGGCGATCGCGCCGAGCGCCAGCGAGCCGATGGTCAGGGACAGGAAGGCATGCAGCTTGAACTGGGTGATGAGCAGGACGATGACGGCGATGCCCGCCAGTACGGCGAGGCCCAGCTGAGCGTGGCCGGCCGAGGTGATCGGCGCGGGTGCGTCCGCTGCCAGCATCTCAACGCTGAGTCTGGTCACGGGAGTTCCCTTGCAGGTACGGGGATGGGGGAGGAATGCGGGGGGTGGGTGTTACGCGGCCGGGTGGGGCAGGGCGTCCAGTGCCTTCATGGCCCGGGCGGCGATCTCCTCGGGGCTCCCGGTGACGTCCACCGCGACACCCGCCTCGTCCGGTTGGAGTGGCTGGAGCGTGGCGAACTGGGAGTCGAGCAGCGCCGTGGGCATGAAGTGACCCTGCCGGTGCGACATCCGGTCCTCGATGAGGGAACGGTCGCCGGTCAGGTGCACGAAGACGACACCGGGGGCGGCGGCCCTGAGCCGGTCGCGGTACGACCGCTTCAGCGCCGAGCTGCTGACCACCCCGCCGAGCCCGGCCCGCCCGTGCGCCCAGGTACCGATGGCGTCGAGCCAGGGCCACCGGTCCTCGTCGTCGAGCGGGACGCCGGCCGACATCTTGTCGATGTTGGCCTGCGGGTGGAAGTCGTCGCCCTCGGCGTACGGAACGCCGAGCCGGGCCGCGAGCAGGGGACCGATGGTGGTCTTGCCGGTGCCCGCCACGCCCATGACCACGACGACATGGGGGGTGCGCAGCTGCTGCATGGTGCTCTCACTGTCTTCTTCGACATCTGGACGCCGCCCGTTCAACCGACGCCGACGACACTGAAACCGATTAGGTACGACGAATTCAAGACCCTGTGACATATAAGTCTGACTTTTTGTCCCCGCGGTCTGCCCCGTACGCTGAGTGCATGACCACTCCGGGCCGGGGGTTGCACGGCCATGTACTGGACTCCCTCGGCCCCGCGATCACCGCGGGCGAGTACCCGCCGGGCAGCGTTCTGCGCACCGACGAGCTCGCCCAGCGCTTCGACGTGTCACGCTCGGTGATGCGCGAGGCGGTCCGGGTGCTCGAATCCATGCGCCTGGTCGAGTCGCGCCGGCGAGTCGGTGTGACCGTGCGCCCGAAGGCCGAGTGGAACGTCTACGACCCGCAGGTCATCCGCTGGCGGCTGGCCGGCGCCGACCGCCCCCACCAGCTGCGCTCACTGACCGTCCTGCGCTCGGCCGTCGAGCCGGTCGCCGCGGGCCTCGCCGCCAGACACGCCTCCGCCGCTCAGTGCGCCGAACTCACCGAGTGTGCGATCGGCATGGTCGCCAACTCCCGAGGTCACAAGCTGGAGGAGTACCTCGTCCACGACATGGCCTTCCACCGGGTGATCCTCGTGGCGTCCGGCAACGAGATGTTCGCCCGGCTCGGTGACGTCGTCGCCGAGGTCCTCGCGGGCCGCACCCACCACGAGGTCATGTTCGAGGACCCCGACCCGGCCGCCGTCACCCTGCACGTCCAGGTCGCCGAGGCGGTCCGCGAGGGCGACGCGGCCCGCGCGGAGAAGCTGACCCGGGAGATCACGGTGGGCGCGCTGCAGGAGCTGGACATCCTGGCGTCTTAGGCCCAGCTGGTCACGCCTCGGGGAACTCCCCGTCCACGTACACCCACGCCCCCTCGATCCTCCCCCAGCCTCCGGCCGGGGGTACCCCCGTCTCGCTTCGCTCGAACCGGCTGCGTTCCAGCAGTGAGCCGCCCTCGTACGAGGCGCGGAAGGTCACCGTGCCCGTGCCGTGGAAGGCCGAGCCGTCGGTGGTGTCGAGGATCTCCAGACCCGTCCAGCGCATGCCCGGGTCGAGTTTGAGCGTCGCCGGGCGGGTACCCGGATGCCAAGTCCTCAGCAGGTACTGATCGTTGAGCTTCACGAAAGCGCTGTAGCGCGAACGCATCAGTGCTTCGGCGGTGGGCGCGGCTGCCTCACCCCGGTGGAATCGGCCACAGCATGCGTCGTACGTCTCCGCAAGACCGCAAGGGCAGGAGGGCTTGTGGACTGGGGCGGAGCCGTGCTGCCGCCGGGATTGCGAGGTACGTCGGGACATGCGCTCCATTCTGCTGCACCAGAGGCTGTGTGGAATATGTGAAGCGCCTGATCCGACACGCGCACATCCGGTGTGAGTCGTGCGCGCCCACGTTCATCGAACCTCCTTTCGGGCTGGCGTGAAGACGCCTTGCTCCCGCCACGGCCAACTCACAGGCTGGCAGGAGCACTTGAGCATCAGGAGTCACAAGCGTGCGTGCTTGACCCGGGCGGCCGTCCGTCCGGGGCACTGACGGGGGAAGCTGATACGGGGTGTGCGGACCGGCGCGGCAAGGGCGCGCCGGGGGACTGCTGCGCTCCGTCGTGTCGAAACCTCTCCTTTCTGCCGCCTCTTGGTGCCTTTGACCGGTGCCTGAGTAGGGATAGGAGGGGGAATGCCGACGAATGCCGCGGCCGCCAGGCCGACGTATCCGGGCGTCTACGTCGAAGAGCTTCCCAGCAGCACCCGCGCCATCTCCGCCGTGACCACTTCGGTGACCGCATTCGTGGGGCACACCCGGCGCGGCCCGCTGAACGAACCGGTGCGCGTCACCGGTTTCGCCGACTTCGAGCGGCGCTTCGGCGGGCTGAGCGCCCAGAGCCCGCTCGCCTACGCCGTCCACCAGTTCTTCGGCAACGGCGGATCGGTCGCCGTGATCGTCCGGGTCGCCAAGGCCGGCAGCGGCAAGGCCTCATGTGTCGCCCTGGAGTCCACCGAGGGGCACAGCGAGAGCCGTGTCCTGGAGGTCCACGCCAAGGAACCCGGCGTGTGGGGCAACGGCCTGCGCGTCGCCGTCGACTACGACACACCGGACTGCGAAGCCACCTTCAACCTGCGGGTCTACGACGCCAAGGGCGACGCCCGCGAGAGCTTCACCGGCCTGTCCATGGACGCCGGCAGCGGGACCTACGCACCCACCGTGGTCAACGCCGGGTCGCGGCTCATCCGCGTCGAGGCCGTCGGCGAGGGCCGCCCCGACCCGTCCGGCACCGTCTCCAAGCCGTTCGGCCACGAACTGCCCGACCTCGCCGTCGACCTGACGGTGAAGATCGGCGACGTGGAGCGCGAGTTCAAGCTCTACGACCCCGACTGCGACGGCGAAGCCCCGTCCTCCGTGGCCGAGCTGGCGCTGCTTCTGGAGCGCAAGCTGCGGGCGCTGCCCGACGCGCCCGGCAAGCACGCCTTCGCCGGCGTCGAGGTCACCGCCTTCGGCCGCCGCGTCCAGGTGGTCGCCGGTTCCACCGACCCCGAGGACGTCGTCCGCTTCCTCGGCGAGTGCGCCAACGACCTGGGCCTGGAGGCCTCGGTCAACCCGCCGGTGTTCCCGCTGGAGGGCGGCGAGGACGGCGAGGCCCCCGGCCCGCGCGACCTCATCGGCTCCGAGGCCGCCAAGACCGGCATCCAGGCGCTGCGCGGGGTGGCCGACGTCAACCTGCTGGCGCTGCCCGAGCTGGCCTCGTACGAGAAGATCGACGACGCGCTCACCGTCGTCTCCGCGGCCCAGCGGCTGTGCGAGGAGCGGCGGATCTTCCTGCTGGTCGACGCGCCCAGCACCTGGGTGAGCGTGGACAGCGCCCGAGCAGGGCTGTCCGCCTTCGATCCGGTGCGCGGCAACCACGCCGGCCTGTACTTCCCGCACATCCAGCTCACCGACCCGCTCACCGGGCGGCTGCGCGCCTTCCCGCCGTCCGGCGCGGTCGCCGGCGTCATCGCCCGCACCGACTCCGAGCGCGGGGTCTGGAAGGCGCCCGCCGGTACGGAGGCGCAACTCGTCGGAGTGCACTCGCTCACGGTCGACCTGACGGACCGTGAGACCGGACTGCTCAACCCGCTCGGCGTCAACTGCCTGCGCACCTTCCCGGTCACGGGGCCCCTGGTGTGGGGCGCGCGCACGCTGGAAGGCTCCGACGCCCTCGACAGCGCGTGGAAGTACGTGCCCGTGCGACGGCTCGCGCTGCATGTGGAGGAGAGCCTCCAACGCGGCCTGCAGTGGGTCGTGTTCGAGCCCAACGACGAGAGCCTGTGGCAGCAGATCCGGCTGTCCGCCTCCTCGTACCTGCACACGCTCTTCCGCCAGGGCGCCTTCCAGGGCAGCACCCCGCGCGAGGCGTACTTCGTCAAGTGCGACAGCGAGACCACGACGGACGAGGACGCGGCGAACGGCGTCGTCAACGTGCTGGTCGGGATCGCGCCGGTGCGGCCGGCCGAGTTCGTGGTCGTCAGGATCCAGCAGACGTCCGGGCAGTTCGCTCTCTAGCGGCCCGTCAATCTCGGAGAGCTGAAGGAAATCGATGGCTGAGTTCACGGTCAACGCGCATCGCTTCGACCCCTACAAGAACTTCAAGTTCCTGGTCCTGTGGGACGGTCGGACGGTCGCCGGCATCAGCAAGATCAGTCCGCTGAAGCGGACCACCGAGGTCGTCAAGCACCGCAACGGCGGCGACCCCTCCTCCCCCCGCAAGTCGCCGGGCCGCTCGGAGTTCGACGGCATCACCCTCGAGCGCGGGGTCACCCACGACCCCGAGTTCGACCGCTGGGCCAACAAGGTCTGGCAGGTCGGGGCGGGTCTCGGCTCCGAGGTGTCCCTCGCGGACTTCCGCAAGGACATCGTCATCCAGGTCCTCAACGAGGCCGGCCAGGTCGCCGTCTCGCACAAGCTCTACCGGACCTGGCCCAGCGAGTACCAGGTCCTCGGCGAGCTGGACGCCAACGCCAACGCGGTGGCCATCCAGTCGCTGAAGCTCGAGTGCGAGGGCTGGGAGCGGGACTACGAGGTTCCCGAGCCGGAGGAACCATCGTTCCTCAACCCGGCATGACCCGGGGGTAGTTGAGGGAAACGGGGAGGGACATGGCGATCACCGGGGCGGCCGGACTGCTGGCCGCCTGGGAGGCCGGGCTCGGGGAGGCACCGGTCGGACGGGCTCTGCTGCTGCACCGCACGGCACGGCCCGACCTCGACGCCGGAAGGCTGCCGCAGCTTCCGGTGGGCGAGCGCGAGGCGGACCTGTTCGCGCTGCGCCGGGCGCTGTTCGGCGAGCGGATGCAGGTGCGGCTCGAGTGCGCCGCGTGCGGGGCGGACATGGAGTTCGAGCTGGACGCGGGGGAGCTCGCGGGCTCGCTCGGCTCTTCGGAGGACTCGGTCGTACGGGTCCGACAGGACGGCTGGGACGTCGAGTTCAGGCTGCCCGGGGTCGCCGACCTGCACGCCGCTGCCCGGGCGGCCGACCCGCGTACGGCGCTGCTCGCCCGGTGCCTGGTCTCGGCGGTGCACGACGGGACGGCCGCGGCGGCGGGGGAGTTGCCCGTGCCGGTGCAGCGCCGGATCGCCGAAGCCGTCGAGGCCGCCGACCCGGGCGCCGACCTGGTCATCGACGTCGCCTGCCCCGACTGCGGCGAGGCCACCCGGGCCGAGCTCGATATCGCTTCCTACCTGTGGACCGAACTGGACGCCTGGGCACGGGACGTGCTCCTCGACGTCCATCTGCTCGCCACCGCCTACGGCTGGAGCGAGCCGGAGATCCTGGCGCTCAGCCCGACGAGGCGCCGCTACTACCTGGAGCTGTGTGCGGATGCCTGACTCACCGGCCCCCGGGGGCGCGCCGGACCGCCCCGACTTCTTCGATCGGCTGCTCGCACGGCACACGGCCCCGCGACCGCCCGCGGCGCGGGTACGGCCCCGGCTGCCCGGCCCGTTCGAGCGGGTCGAGGCGGTACGTGCCGCCCCGCCCGCACCGGACGAGAACGCGCTGCTGTGGCCCGCGGCCACACCGGCGGCTGCCGCACCGCCGGATGCGCCGCGACCGCCGGCCGCTCGGACGCGCACCCACACGGAACGGGAGCGGACCGTCGTACGCACCGAACGGGAGCCCGTCGACCCCCTGCCGCGTCCGTCCGAGCCGGCCCGCGCGGAGGAGCACCTGCTGCGCCCCGTCGCGCCCGTCGCGCCGGGGCTGCGGCCGCTGCCCGACACCGGGCGGCGCGCGGCCGGGCGGGCCCGTGCGGAGCAAGGAGCGTCACAGACCGCGGTGTCCGTGCCCACCCCCCCGGGCACGGAGGCCGCCCCCCGAGCCGTGTCGGCGGCGCTGCGACCCAGCGCCGCCGACACGGCGGCGGCACGCGACGCCGTACGGCAGGCCGCGGCCCGCCGGCCCGCCCGGGGCACCGAGCAGGTGGTCCAGGTGCAGATCGGACGGCTGGAGGTGACCGCCGCCCAGGCCCCGGAAGGCGCCGGACAGCGGCGGAAGGCGGCGGACCGGCCCGGGACGGCGCTGAGCCTCGCGGACTACCTGGCCCGGGGGCGCGAGTGAGCCGCGACGGACACAGCAGCAGGACGAGAGGAACCGAGGAACTGACGTCATGAGCAACGCACTTGCCATCGCCCATGTCACCCAGGCTCTCGCCCTGCTGATCGAGAACAACGTGGGGCCGGAGTTCGGCGAGGCCGTCAAGGTCGAGCCGCGCAAGCCGCCCGCGGATCCGCAGCTGGAACAGCCCACCATCTCCGTGTTCCTGTACCAGGTCACGCCCAACTCCTCGCTGCGCAACAACGACCTGCCGACCCGCGCGGCCGACGGCACGCTGGTCAAGCGGCCCGCGGCGGCGCTCGACCTGCAGTATCTGATCAGCGCGTACGGCGACGAGCGGGAACTGGTCGGGCAGCGGCTGATCGGCTCCGTGGTGCGCACCCTGCACGAGATCCCCGTCCTGCCGAAGGACGTCATCGAACAGGCCGGTGAACGCCCGTATCTGGCGGGCAGCGATCTCGCGGAGGCGGCGCAGCGGGTGCGGTTCACGCCGACGGTCATGGATGTCGACGAGACGTCGAAGCTCTGGGGGATGCTCTACCAGACCCCGTACACGCTGTCGGTGGTCTACCAGGCGACGCTCGTGCTCATCGACGGCCGGGCAACCCCGGTACCGGGCAGGCCGGTCGAACGGCCCGAGGTGCGGGTGCTGCCGTTCGGGGCGCCCGGCGCGCCGGTCCCTCCGGCGGCGCAGCCGCAGGGCGAGGGGCCGTCAAGTGGCGTTGGCTCCAAGGAACTGGTGAAGGCGGAGACCGAGGAGCCGGCCGCTCCGCCCGCCAAGAGGGCGGCGAAGGCCCCGGCGAAGGCCCCGGCAAAGGCTGTCGCCAAAGCTCCCGCACGTACGAGGAAGGCAGCCCCCCGCACCGCCAGGTCCGCGCAGACCGAAACCCGGAAAGCGGACCGCGGCGACGACGGCACGGAGAACTGAACGGCATGGAAGCGGCGGGGGCAGGTGACGGCATGGGGATGTACGAGCAGGGCGCACCCGCGGGCAGGACGACGCTGACCGCGGAGATCCGGCGCGTCCTGGCCCGCGTCGACGCCCACGCGGCCCGCGCCACGGCGCGGGCTCGGGGCGCCGCCGGGACGTCCGCGGGCCCTGACGGGTCTGGCGCCGGGGTTGTCGCGGCGCCGGGCGAGGCTGGTGCGGTCCCGGGGGAGTCCGTCGGCGAGGAGCCGAGCGCCCTCGCCTCCCTTCCCGGCCCCGGCACGGCCCCCCTCGACGCCCTCACCGCGTGCTTCAGCTTCACCTCCTTCGAGCGCGATCTCGTACTCCTCGCCGCCGCCCACGAGGTGGAACCCACGGCTGCCGCCCGGTGCGCCGCGGCCTGCGGGGACCCCGAGCGGGCGTACCCGACCTTCTCCCTCGCCCTCGCCGCCCTCGCGGAGCCGCACTGGAGCGCGCTCACGCCCGTCGCGCCGCTCAGGCGGTGGCGGATCGTCGAGCTGGACGACGAGTCACGGCTGACGACGTCCCGGCTGCGGCTGGACGAGCGGATACTGCACTTCCTGCTGGGCTCGCCCTATCTGGACGCCCGGTTGCACGGGCAGTTGCGCCGCACCCCGGTGCCGAAGGCCCTGACACCGTCGTACGACCTGGCGGCCACCCGTCTCGCCGAGGGCTGGACGAACGCGACCGAGGCGCCGCTGGTCGAGGTCACCGGCGGCGATCTGCGCAGCCGGGCCGACATCGCGGCGGCCGCGGCCGCGCGGGCGGGCCTTGGCCTGTACTCCATGAGCGCCGAGGACATCCCGTCCGACCCGGCCGAACGAGACCGGCTGGCCCGGCTGTGGCAGCGTGAGGCGATCCTGCTGCCCGCCGCGCTGCTCGTCGAGGCGGGCGAACTGGACCGCGACCAGCGGGCTGCGACGGACTCCTTCCTGGCCGGAGCGGCCGTACCGGTGGTGGTGTCGAGCGAGGACCCGCTGCGCTCGGAGCGCTCGTACGGGGCCCGGGTGACCGTGCCGCGGCTGGACGACGACGAGCAACTCGGCCTGTGGGCAGGCGCCTTCGAGGAGATCGGCCTGGACGAGGGTGAACTGCGCTCCCTCGTCGCCCAGTTCCAGCTGCCACCCCACGTCGTACGGTCCGCGGCCGCCGCCGTGCACCGCAGGCTGCCGCACGAGGACGAGCTGGACGCCGCCGGACTCGCCTGGCGGGCCGGGCTCGACGAAGCGCGGATCGGCATGGACGAACTCGGCCGGAGGATCGCGCCGCAGGCCGGCTGGGACGACCTGGTGCTGCACGAGCGGCAGACCAGCGTGCTGCGCGAGATCGTCGCCCATGTGCGGCAGCGGGCAACCGTCCACCAGGAGTGGGGGTTCGCCGCCACCCTGCGCCGCGGCCTCGGGGTGACCGCCATGTTCGCGGGCGGCTCCGGCACCGGCAAGACCCTGGCTGCCGAGGTCATGGCCAACGAACTCGGCCTCGACCTGTTCGTCATCGACCTCTCGCAGGTCGTCAGCAAGTACATCGGCGAGACCGAGAAGAACCTCCGCCGGGTCTTCGACGCCGCCGAACGCGGCGGCGCGCTGCTCCTGTTCGACGAGGCCGACGCACTGTTCGGCAAGCGCAGCGAGGTCAAGGACAGCCACGACCGGTACGCCAACCTGGAGGTCAGCTATCTGCTGATGCGGATGGAGGCCTACCGCGGCCTTGCCGTCCTCACCACCAACATGAAGAACGCCCTCGACACGGCGTTCCTGCGGCGCATCCGCTTCGTCGTCGACTTCCCCTTCCCCGCCGAACACGAGCGGGCCGAGATCTGGCGGCGCGTGCTGCCCCCGCAGGCCCCGGTGAAGGACATCGACCCCGCGCTGCTCGCCCAACTCACCGTCGCCGGCGGCTCGATCCGCAACATCGCCCTGTCCGGGGCCTTCCTCGCCGCCGAGGAGGGCGACCGGCTGCAGATGCGGCACATGCTCGCCGCGGCCGGCACCGAGTACCTGAAGCTTGAGCGCTCGCTGACGCCCACGGAGGTCCGCGGATGGGTGTGAACTCCTCGCCGGACCTCTCCCGGGGCCCTGCCCGCGACCTTTCGAGGGACCGCGAACCCTCGGCGATCCGCGTCGAGATCGGGGAACTGGTGCTGGACGGCTTCCGGGCGGACCCGGAACGCGTCTCGGCCGCCTTCGAGAGCGAACTGAGCCGGCTGGTGCGCGAGCACGGGGTGCCGCTGGCCGCGAACGGTGCGCTGACCGTCGGCGCGCTGACCGGGCTGGCTCCCCTGCCCGCCGGGCTGTCCGCGCGGCGCCTCGGCCAGGAGCTGGCGCGTGCCGTGCACGAGGGGCTGAGCGGGCACGGGGAGGCGAGCCGATGAGTTCCCAGACCCAGGACACCCAGGCGGAGCAGGCGGCCGAGCAGCGCCGCCGCAAGCGTAGGGAACGGGCCGCCAAGACCCGTGCACCGGAGCCGAAGAACATCGTCAGCGGCGCCGGCCAGCCCCTCGATCCGGGACTGCGCCGGGAGCTGGAGGAACAGCTCGGCCACGACCTGAGCCGGGTACGGCTGCACACCGGCCGGGACGCCGGACAGCTCACCGAACTGCTGGGCGCGGACGCCGTGGCCGTCGGCCAGGACATCCTCTTCCGCGAGGGCGCCTTCCGGCCCGGCACCGACGAGGGCCGGCGGCTGCTCACCCACGAACTCCAGCACACGGTGCAGAACCCGCACGGCCTCGGCGCCCTGCGGGCCGGGCGCGAGCCGGGCGCCGTGAGCCTTCCGCAGCAGGCGATCGAACGGGAGGCGGAGGCGGCTGTACGGGACGAGGCGGCTCTGCCCGTCCAGGAAGGGCAGGCCACCCCCGGCTGGCTGCGTTACGCCACCGTGGACGCCGACCGGATGCGCGCCGAGGCCATCGACCCGGCGACCCTCGTCGACCGGCTGGCCAACTCCCTCGTACGTTCCCTGCGCGGCGACCCCGAGGACCTGTCCAAGCGCACCCGCCGCCAACTGGCCGGACTGCCCGCCGAGTTGCTCGACGGCGTCCTCGACCGGCTCGAAGGCCGGCTGCTCGGCCCGGAGCACGACCGGGTACTGGACTTCGTCGACGACATCGAGGCGTACGACGACTTCGCCGAAGACCGCGTGGATCGCGACGCGCACGAGGCTCCCGAGGTCGAGCCGGACACGGCCGACGACATGCGCACCGAGCGGGAGAGCGCACAGCGCCGGGCCCAGGAGGACCGGGCGGACCAGGACCGCCCGGCCGACGCGACCGGTCCGGAGAAGGAGCGGGCCGAGCGCGAGGGCGCACCCGGAAGCACCCCGCTGAACGGCGGCACCAGGGAGCAGCAACAGGGCGAGACGCAGGACCGAGCCCTGCGCGAGCGGGCCGAGTCCGACGCCCGGGACCGGCGGCAGTCGGCGGCCGAGGCGCGCGGGGACGGGGCGCGCGCGGGCGGGGCTCCGGCGGCCGGGGTGCGGGACGAGACCCCGGCGCGAGGCACGTCGGCCACCGCCGGGCAGCAGGCGCACAACACGCAGGCCGCCGCTCCGCAGGGGCCGTCGGCCGCCGGGCAGCAGGAGACGTCCCAGGACGCGGGAAACGGCGGGCAGCAGGAGGCATCCCAGAACGCCGAGGACGGCGGGCAGGCGCAGGAACAGGCAGCCGACCAGGGCGGGCAGTACCAGCAGCAGGACGCGCAGCAGGGTGCCGCCGGTGAGCAGGGCGTCCCCGTCGCGGGCGCGGAGGAGTCCGCCGCGCGGAACCGGCCCGGTGCCGCCGACCAGTTCGCCGCGGGCCGGCAGATCCCCCAGGCGGACAAGCGGGGCGCGGACCGGCCGACGGGTTCGCCCGCGCCCGGCACGGACATCCCGCTGCCCACGCCGTCGAGCAGCCTGGACGGCGTACGCAACCAGGACCTCGACGGAGTGCAGGAGACGGCCCGCGACGAGGGCGCGCTCTCCGACAGCACCTCGGAGGTGGAGGTCGGCGGCGCCGAACCCAGCGCCTGGGACATCAACCTCCAGCCGGAGGACTTCCTGCCGCAGCAGGACCCCGATGTCTCCGGGGTGCCGACGGCCGACCAGGGAGAGGCAGCCGGCGCGTCCCTGCCCGACTTCCCGGCGCCGCCGCCGACCAAGGCCGACCAGGTACAGGCGGAGCGCGACGCGGAGGACGCCGAGGACGCGGCGGCTCAGGCGGACGTCGAGGACAACACCGTCGAAGCACCGGCCACCGAGCCCGCGCCCTCGGTCTCGCCCGAGTCCGTGGGCGGGCCGGGTGACACCCTGCTCTCCGGTCTGGAGCCGGAGGAGAAGGCCACCGGGCTTCCGGACGTCGGTGCCGTCTCGAAGGATCCGAAGAGCGGCGACGATCCGAAAGCCGGTCCCGTCGCCGCGCAGGCCACGGTGCAACGGGCCCCCGGTGCCCGGCAGACGGGCGGACCGGACGGCGGCGGAGCCGTGCAGGAGGGCGCGGCCAAGCAGGAGAAGGGCACCCCGGCCGCGGGTGAGCAGGCCACCACCGCTCAGGAGAAGGGCTCGCAGCAGGCGGCGGGTGGTACGGCCGCGGCGCCGCAGACCGCTTCCGCGGCCTCCGCCTCCGGCTCCGCGCCGGGCGGTACGGCCGAGCGCACGCAAGCCGTCGACGAGGCACCGGCCGCGCGTGACTCGCAGGTCACGGGGGGCTCCAACGCGGACCGGCCCGGCAGTTCCACCAGCGGCGCGCAGAGCGCCGCGTCGCCCGGGGCGGGCGGCTCGACGTCCGGCACGTCGGCCGTGAGCACGGCCACGCGGCCTGCCACCGCACCGCCGACGGGCCAGGCGGCCCGGCCCGCGACCACGTCGGCGAAGGCCGCCGACTCCACGGCCACGGCGCAGGCGGCCGAGGACGCGATCGGTGCCGCGCCGCAACCGGACCGGGCGTCGGGCAGCGCCCCGGCGGCATCCGCCGCGAGTGCGCCACGGGCCGGCGGCGTCGCCAGCAAGGCCGTCGGCAAGGGGAAGAAGGACTCGGCGCCTGCCCCGAACCTCTCCCAGGTCTCGCCCGAGGCGGGCCTGAGCACGGCCGCCACGCTGAAGCCGTATCAGGCCTACCAGGCCATGGGCGGAGTGAACGGTGCGGTGGACCGCAGCGTGGGCGACGAGCACAAGCAACTCGCCGCCGCACCGCCCTCCATGCAGCGGCCGGCGGGCGCGCCGCAGACCCTGGAAGGCAAGCCGAAGACCGACGCACCCGCCCAGTACTCGCAGGACCCGGCCCAGAAGTCGCAGGCTCCCCAGCAGGAGAACGCGCAGGTCACGGGTGCGAAGGAGCCCGAGGGGCAGATCGAGGCGGAGAAGGCCGAGCCGCCGGACGGCTGGCAGACCTTCAAGATGGCGCTGGGTTTCGGCCTCGGCTGGCTCGCCTCGAAGCTCGGCTTCCACGTCGACAAGCAGGAACTGGCCGCCAAGTTCGCCGGGCTGCCCACCAAGGACGAGGCCCTCAAGCAGGCCCAGGCGGGCAACGCCCCCGGCGTCCAGATGCAGGGCGCGGCGCAGCAGACGTCCGACGAACAGGGCGGCGCCGTCGACGCGAAGGGCCAGGAGACGCTCGACACGGCACGTGACGACTCCGGCCGTTCGATGGGCGAGAACCAGGTCTACCCCGACGCCCCGCAGGAGGAGCTGAAGGGGAACGTCCCCGGCGCCGAGGCCGCGCCCGGCGCGATGCCGGAGGGGGCGCCCACGGGTGCCGTACCCGCGAACGCGGCCTCCGCGGTGGCCGAGCACGACAAGGGGCCCGAGTTCCAGGCCGCGTTCAGCCGGGGCCAGAAGGGCATGTCCGACAGCCGCCAGACCAAGGACAAGGGCTTCCGCGACTCACAGCAGAAGAACCAGCAGCAGGTCGGCGGCGAGATCGACAAGAACACCCGGGACCAGGCGGGCCAGCGGTCGAAGGCCCTCGACGAGGTCACGGCACAGCGCGAGGGCTGGCGCAAGGACCAGGACCAGGCCCTGAAGACACTGGGCGACAAGAAGAACGACCGCACGGACAAGGTCCGCAAGGACGTCCAGGACCGCGAGAAGAAGACCGACGACGACGTCACCCAGCAGAAGACCGACAGCGACAAGCAGATCAAGGACAAGGGCGACCAGGCCGAGTCGGACGCCAAGAGCAAGGCGGACAGTGCGGCCCAGGACTCGGGCAACTGGCTCAGCAAGGCCTTCGACTGGATCAAACAGAAGGTCATCGAGATCAAGAACGCGATCGTCCAGGTCATCCGGGACGCTCGTGACGCGGTCGTCAACTTCATCAAGAACTTCAAGGACACCGTCGAGCGCTGGATCAACGAGGCCCGGGCGTTCATCGTCGACACGATCAAGAGTCTGATCGATGATCTGATCGAGTTCGCCGTGGAGATGGTCAAGGCGATCATCGAACTGGCCCAGCGCATACGGAAGTTCGTCACCGACCTGATCGCGCAGGCGATCGCCCTCGTCACCCGGCTCGCGGCGCAGCTCAAGCAGATCGTCACCGACCTGCTCAACCAGCTCGCCAAGATGCTCAGCGACATCCTGAACATCCTGAAGAAGATGCTCATGGACGTCATCAAGTCGGTCATCGACGCGGTCAAGACGATCCTGCAGTACGCCTCCCAACTCCTGGGCGCGCTCGGCGAGTTCATGATGATCGCGATCGACTTCCTGGACGACCCGGGCGGCTGGCTGAGCGGCGCGAAGAACTCGGCGGTCGACGGCGCGGAGCACTACATGTTCCGCGAGGTCCAGACGGCGGTCAAACAGTGGTTCCAGGAGAAGATCCAGCAGATCCTCGGCATCCCGCAGATGATCATCGACAAGCTGGTCAAGGGTGGCTTCTCCCTCGAACGGATCGTGAAGGAGACCTGGGACGCGGTCGTGCCCCAACTCCCGTTCATCATCGGCGAGATCATCATCACGAAGGTCATCGCGAAGCTGATCCCCGGTGCGGGCTGGGTGATGGCCGTCATCGACGCGATCCGCACGGCGATCGGCGCGCTCGGACAGATCCTGACCGCGATGGGCGCGGTCCTGTCCTGGCTGCGCGCGGTCCGCCAGGGCGGCGCGGGCCTCCTGTTCGCCAAGGCGGTCGCGGCCGGCATCGTCGCCCTGCTCGAACTCGCCTACCAGTATCTGCTGAACGCCATCGGCAAGTACGTCGCCAAGGTGGGCCGCAGGCTGAAGGGCATCGCGGGCAAGCTTGTCGGCCGCGGCGGGCGAGAAGGCGAGGGTCCGGGCCGCCGCCCATCCGCCGGAGCGGAGGACGAGGGCGCCCCCAAGGACACGGCGGCCCCCGCCAGAAAGCCGACCACCGGCGCCACGGACACCCCGACCCGTCCGAAGCCGGCCGAGCCGACGGGCACCACCCGCTCGAAGGACCGTCCCGCCGACAGTCCCTCCAGCGAGCCGGACACCCGCCCCACCCCGACGGCGAAACCCAAGCCGAAGCCGGAGCCCGGCCCGAAGCCTGAGCCGGAACCGAAGCCGAAGACCTCCGACAAACCGAAGGATTCAGCCCCGGACAAGCCGAAGGACGAGACTCAGCGCCCGAGGGAGACGGGGGAGACACCGGGCACGAACAAGCCGAAAGGTGCGGAGCCCGGCAGGCCCAAGGAGGGCGAGCCGAACAAGCCCAAGGAGGGCGAGCCGAGCAAGCCCAAGGAGGAAGCGCCGGCCAAGCCCAAGGGTGACGGCAAGGAGGCCCCGCCGAGGCGGCCCGGCGACAAGGCTGAGGACCCGAAGAGGCCGAGGAACGGCAAGGACGAGGACCCGAAGCGGCCAAAGCGTGACGAGGACGATCCGAAGAAGCCGAAGAACGACAAGGACAACGACCCGAAGCGACCCAAGCATGACAAGGACGACAAGCCGCACAAGCCGAAGCCGGACGAGCGCGAGCCCCACCACCCCAGGAACAAGCCGGACAAGGAGGGCCCCGGCCGTCCCAAGTCCGAGCGGGACAAGGACAAGCAGAAGAAGAAAGAGGACGCGGACAAGGAGGAGCGACTGCGGAAGATCGCGGCCCGAGTCCGGCGGATCGTCAAGGAAAGGGCGAAGAAGGGGGTGCCCGACCCCTCCTTCCGCACGCTGCTGGAGGGTTTGCGGGCTTGGTTCAGGCTGACGAGTCTGGAGGGCGTGGGAGAGCCGCACATCAAGACCAAGGCGACGCTCAACCCGGTCGATCCGGATGTCGTGGACTTGTATCAGACCCGCCCGGAAGGATCCGGTTCGCCCATCGACTGGGATTCTCCTCAACACGATGTCCCGAAGCCGAAGCCGAGGATTCCGAACTTCACGGACAACAGGCTTGCCACGAGTTTCACGGCCGAGTACCTGAACAAGTCCAGCAAGGGAACTATCTCCACCACGGCCGCCCCGCATCAGCCGATCGGCTGGGACTATGCCAAGAGCATCAATGACGACCGCAGCGACAGCTGGGTGAGGATGCACCTCCTCCCGGAGAGCATCGGCGGCAAGGCCAAGGGATCCAACCTTGTGCCAGCAAGCGGCCCGGCGGTCAATACTCCATTCGCGAACGATGTGGAGAAGGGGGCCCGCGACTCTCTGCAGGACGGTCGCGAAGAAATGATCTGGTATCGCGTCGAGGTGCGGTTCCATGAACCGCCGAAGGCGCCCACCAGGGGTTTCCCGAGCTTCATCAAGGCGACCTGGGCCGGATACTACGAAGACCGCCGGGAGCAGCGTTGGGAACGGAAACGCAGGCCTGCCTGGAAGTCGCAGCAAGCGACGCCGGAGCCGCCCGACGCGTCGCAGAAGCTTAGGATCAACTCTGACGACGTCGGCCGGGTAAAACGTCGTCTGAAGGAAACGCCGGAGTTCGCCCGGGTGATTGTCAATAACCGCCAGTATCGCAATTTTGCGGACATAGAGAAGGCCTTCCAGAAGCACGAGAAGGGTAAGCAGGAAGTGCAGAAGTTCAAAGATCTCGACGCGCGGCTCAAGAAGATCTCCGATCTGATCGACATCGGTGTGATTGTCTTCACCAAGGACTCGGCATGAACGTGACGGTCGGCGACGCGACTCCCCAGGAGGCGCGCTACCTGCGAATGCTGAACGAACTCCATGACGCTGAGGGTATCGAGGTCTCGGACGAGACAGTCGAGATAGACGATGAAGAGCGCCACTCGCTGGGTGTGCCCATGGCGCGGCGTGCTGAAGAGTTTCTTCTCATGGCGCAGAGTGATGCTCAGTGGGATGGCTTTGTCATCGACCCGCAGATCGCTGAACGCGGGCTTCGGTTCTTTGAGATCGGCAGCTATTGGAGGTGTGCCAAGCCCCTTCCCAAGGTCTCTGGGGAATTCTTCCTGCGAACGTTCTTCGATGTGTTGGTCTCCTCGCCACCCAAACTCGCCTGGAAAGGCACTCCGGAGGGCGAGCGAGTTCTGTACAGTCAGTTCCGGGTGATCGACAGTCATCCGAAATCCGGCTCCGGTCTGCTCGCCGCAGTGAGAATCCAGACGGACACGACGCCGCTTGAGATCTGGGTGTGGGACGCGCGTCTTGGGGCCAAGAAAATGGATCTCGACTACTGCGGCTATTTGGACGCCCTGCTGCTCACCAAAGGTGCCTACGGCTGGCAGTACCTGTTCACCGACGTCTCCCTGGCGGACGACCTCTTCCGTAATGTCACGGCGAACCTCACAGACGCACTCGAAATCCTTCCGCGACTGTTCCCGGACGGCGACTACGCGTCACTGGTGAGCCGTCTGGAGGCCCGCCTGTGACCCGCTACGCCGACATCCCCAAACCCATCCGCTCCGGAATAGTCGTCGTCGCCCCCGACACCGGCACCCCCCAGCGCATCATCGTCCTGCAGTTCAACCCGGACACCCTGGAGCGCAGTATCGCTCCCCAGTCCGCCGGGGACAGCAGTGACACGGGCAGCGGTGGCACCGGGAGTGGGGACCGGAACGAGGCGCTTCGGCTGAAGGGTCCCGCGCAGGAGACCTGGAAATTCACCGCCGAGATCGATGCCACCGACCAGTTGGAGATCGCCGCGCCCGACGGGATCCACCCCCAGCTGGCCACGCTCGAAATGCTCGTGCAGCCCACCACCGCCCAGTTGCGCGCAGCGAGCCGGCTCGCGGCGAACGGGGTCATCGAGATCAGCCCGATCGAGATGCCGCTCACGCTGTTCACGTGGGGCAGCAAGCGGGTCATGCCCGTGCGGCTGACCGAACTCTCCGTCAACGAGTCCGCCTTCGACGTGAATCTCAATCCGATTCGGGCCTCGCTGAGCATGGGGATGAAGATCCTCACGGTCAGTGATCTGCCCGCCGGGCATCGCGGTGCCGATCTGTACATGGCCCACCTCGCGCAGAAGGAACGGCTCGCTGCATCCGCGCGCGGCGGGAGTCTCGGGTCCCTCGGGCTGCCCGGGGCGGACGTACTGAGCGGCAGGGGCTGAGGAACACACCATGGCTGACATCGAGTCCTACGAGAGCGCCCTCGGTTCCATACCTGGCGCCCACCCCTACCCCCGGACCAGCCGCTACCACGACGCCGAGATCGGTATCCACCGCCAGGACGACGGCACCGAAGTCCGCTACGCCAAACGCCGGTTGCTGCCACCGCTCGACGCCCAGGAGACACAGGAACACGTCGTGGGCTCCGGTGAGCGGCCCGATCTGCTGGCCCAGCGCTACTTCGGCGACCCCGGTCAGTGGTGGCGCATCGCCGACGCCAACCCCGTACTCGATCCACGGGAGCTGACGGACGAGGCCGGACGGATCATCGACGTCCCCGAGCCCGGAGGACACCGGCGTGTCTGAACAACGCGTGTTGCAGGGGCCCGTCCACATCACGCTCCTCATGGGGCCGAAGCTGGTCAAGCCCGTACCGGCCGAGGTGGCAGAGGCGCTGCTGTCCGCGCAGATCACCGCCACGGCGGGGGAGCGCAGCGGGTTCCAGCTCGCCTTCGACCTCACCAAGAACGGCATCATCAACCAGCGGTTGCTGCCCGAGGGGTTCTTCGATCCGAAGACCCGCCTCGTCATCACCGTCAGCGTCCGGGGAACGCAGGACGTCCTCTTCGACGGGCTCGTCGTGCGCCAGGAGGTCGGGACGAGCAACCAGCCCGGCCACTCCACCCTCACCGTCACCGGCGAGGACCTCACCCTCCTGATGGACCTGGAGGAACGCACCGCGCGCTACCCCAACCTGCCGCCCTCGCAGCGGGCGCTCGCGATCCTGCAGCGCTACTCCGACTACGGCATCCGCCCCGACGTCTACGCCGAGAAGATCGCCCAGCCGCCGCACCAGGATCTGCGGGTGCACTACCAGACCGGCACCGACCTCCAGTACCTCACCGACCTCGCCCGCGCCAACGGCTACACCTTCTACCTCGAACCCGGCCCCAACCCCGGCCAGTCCTCCGCCCGTTGGGGGCCGGAGATTCGCCTCGGCATCCGTCAGCACGCCCTCAACGTCAACATGGACGCCAACACGACCGTGGATCAGTTGACCTTTGCGTATGACGGGACAGCGCGAGAAGAGCCGCAGGCCCGTTGGCAGGACCCCGGGACCCGCGTGTCCACGCTGCTGCCCCAGCCGCCGATCAGTCCCCTGCGCCCGCCCCTCGGGCGCCGGCCCACCCCGGCACTCAAACGCAGGACCCTCTCCGGCACCGCCAAGCAGCAGCGCGAGCAGGCCGAGGCGGAACTCCTCGCCCGGGCTGCCGTGTCGGCGGACGTCGTCTCCGGGTCCGGGTCCCTCGACGTCAACCGGCACGGCTACATCCTGCAGCCCCGCCAACTGGTCGGTGTGCGCGGCTCGGGGCGGGCGTACGACGGCGACTACTACGTCAAGTCCGTCACGCACAACCTGCGGCCGGGCTCCTTCCAGCAGAACTTCACCCTCTCCAGGGAGGGGCTGGAAGCCCGCGAAGACCGCGTCCGCCCGTAACACCTCATCACTCAGGAGCAGTTCAGCATGGCGGCAGCAGCGAACAACCGCTACCTCGGCAAGTTCCGCGGCCGGGTCGTCGACAACAACGACCCGCTGAGGATCGGCCGCATCACCGTCGAGGTGCCCGATGTGCTCGGCGACGAGCCGTCCACCTGGGCGCTGCCCTGTCTGCCGTTCACCGGACCCCAGTCGGGACAGTTCGTGGTGCCGCCGCCCGGCTCCGGAGTGTGGGTGGAGTTCGAGCAGGGAGACCCCAGTTTCCCTGTGTGGACCGGGTGTTGGTACGGAGCTGCCGAGGAACTGCCGCCCGACGCGCGCCGCGAACTGCAGGCGAACTCGCCGAACAAGCCGTTCGTCGTGCAGACACCGGGCGCGCACAAGATCGTCATGAACGACACCGCCGGGGCCGAGCAGGGGATTCTGCTGCAGGCCCAGGGCGGTGCCTACATCCGCATCACCAAGGAGACCGTGATCATCGCCAACGGCGCCGGCGCCGAGATCCTGCTGCAGGGCGATCACGTGACCATCAACCAGGGCCAGTTGACCGTTCAGTCGAAGCGTTAGCAACACGGGGGAGAAGAGAAGTTGTCCGGGAGTCTGCTCGACGCGAGCGCCGTGATCGGCTGCCCGCACGGCGGCCGTGTCACCGCCGCCACCACACCTTCCGGCGGCGTACGCATCGGGGGCGCCGCCGTCGCCACGGGCCGGCACACCTACGTCGTCACCGGCTGCCCGCACTGCGTCGCCGGGGTGCCCTCGCCGTGCGTGTCCGTCCGCTGGACCGACGGTCACAGCGGTGTGACCGTCGACGGCGCGCCCGTGCTGCTCGACACCTCCGCAGCCCAGTGCTTCAGCGCGGCCTTCGTGCCGCAGGGACCGCCCGTGGTCCAGGCCGCACAGCGAAAGGTCACCGTCCGATGAGCCGCGTCACGCGCCAACACCCGCGCACCGACATCGCGTTCCCCTTCCACGCTGACCGCCGCGGCCGCACCGCACACGCCGGCCACGCCGCGCACGTCCACGACCTGATCGAACAGCTGCTGTTCACCAGCCCGGGGGAGCGTGTCATGCGCCCGGACTTCGGCTGCGGCCTCCTCGACCTGGTGTTCGCGCCGAACAGCCCCGAGCTGGTCAGCACCCTCGAACTCTCGGTGCAGGCCTCGCTCCAGCGCTGGCTCGGCGACCTCATCGACGTCGTGGCCCTGGACGTCGTCAGCGACGAGAACGCCGTACGCGTCCACCTGTCGTACGTCCTGCGGGCCACCGGAGCCCGGACCGACGACGTCTTCGAAGGGAGGGCGGCATGAGCACGGGTACGACCACCTCCCGCCGCGCCAAGGTAAGAGCCGCGCAGCTGAACGGAGTCGACGCGGTGGAGGTCGGTGACGACGGGCTGCTGCTCACCGTCACCTTCCTCGGCAAGGCCCCGCACGGCCTCGGCCCCGAGAACGTCCGCATCGACGGCGGCCGCCGCATCACCGGCATCACCGCCGTCGACGTCAGCGTCGAGCGCGAGGAGGACCCCGAGCTCGACGACCGGCTCTACGTCACCCTCGACCGGGCCGGCGACACCTCGCGGTACGTCTTCGCGCTCGTCGAGACCGACCCGTACGGCCGTCCCGGGACGGAACCCTTCCGGGGCTTCGACCAGCGCTACCACCGCGCGTCCTTCTCCTTCCGGCCCGACTGCCCGACCCCCTTCGACTGCAAGGACGACGAGCCGGAACCGGGCGGCTTCCCCGCCGCACCCGTCGTCGACTACACCGCCCGCGACTACGAGACGATCCGCAAGCTGCTCCTGGACCGGCTCGCGCTCACCACGCCCGAGTGGGTCGAGCGCAACCCCGCGGACCTGGGCGTCACGCTCGTCGAACTGCTCGCGTACACGGGTGACCAGATCAGCTACCAGCAGGACGCGGTGGCCACCGAGGCCTACCTCGACACCGCGCGCCGCCGGGTCTCCGTACGGCGGCACGTCCGGCTCATCGACTACGCGATGCACGACGGCTGCACCGCACGGGCCTACGTCACCGTGAAGACCGCCGGCGACACCACGCTCGCGCCGGGCACCTTCCGGTTCGCCTCCGTCGACGTCCGCGCCGTCGACCCGCACGACCGGCCCGAACCGGGCACGGTGATCGACGAGGACGACCTCGGCGACCTGGACGAGCGCGGCTCGGTGGAGGTCTTCGAACCGGTCGCCGCCGACCCGTTGGAGCTCAGGGTCGCCCACAACGCGATCCGCCTGTGGACCTGGGGCGGCGAGGTGTGCGCGTTGCCGAAGGGCGCCACCTCCGCCACCCTGCGCGACGAGTGGGACGACCCCGAGACCTGCCGCGACCGTCAACTGGACCTGCGACCGGGCGACGTGCTGGTCCTGGAGGAGGTGAAGGGCCCGCGCACCGGCACCCCGGGCGACCAGGACCCGAGCCACCGGCAGGCCGTACGCCTCGCCTCCGTCACCCCGGGCGTCGACCGCATCGAGGACCAGCCGGTCCTGGAGGTCACCTGGGCCGCCGAGGACGCCCTCCGCTTCCCGTTCTGCCTCAGCACGCGCGGCGGCCGCGACTGCCTGCCCGTCGAGGACGTGACCCTGGCCCGTGGCAACGTCGTCCTCGTCGACCACGGCCGCACCCTCAGCGGACTCCCGCAGACCGCCACCGTGCCGCCCGAGCCGGCCGTCGTCGCCCCCTGCGACCCGCCCGCCGGCTGCTACGACCGCGAGGAGGGCAACGCCCCGGCCCGGCTGATCAACTCCCTCACGGACCGGACGGAGAACGCGGAAGCCCTCGTACCCGACGACGTCCGGGAACTCTTCGAGGTGGTCGGCGAGGCGGCGGCCGTACGCGCCGGAATCGGTCTGGAGCGCGCCGGGCAGCGGCACGAGCGGGTGGTGCCCGGCACGGCGTACGCCCAGGCCGCCGCACTGCGCACCCTGCTCGCGCAGTCCGTCTACCCGGGCATCGTGCCGCGCTTCCGGCCCGTCCTCGGACGCACGCCCGTCGTGCAGGCGGTGCCCTTCCCCGACGCGCGGGCCGTGGCCGCCGGGCAGGCCGCGCGGATCGCCGCGATCCCGGGAGCGGTCCGGCAGCGGCTCGTCGAGCTGTGGCGCAGCGCCCGTGACCGCGACGGGCTCGCGGACGAGGAGATCGACGAACTCACCGTCATCTACGGGCTGAAGGTCATCGAGCGGTTCGAGCTGCGCACCCATCCCGTCCGTGCTCTGCGTGAACTCCTGCACAGGAACGACGAGTTGCTCGACACGAAGCTGCGGCGCGTGGCGATCCTGGCGTCCCGGGCCCGTGCCGGGACGGTCCTCGACGGGCACATCGCCTGGGAGATCGCCCACAGCTGGGGCCCGGCGTACGCGGCCGGACTGCACCCCGACGAGCCGGTGCTGCGCGGCTCCGCGACCGCCGCGCTCGCCCAGGACCCGCGTCGCGCCCTGCCCGCCGTGCGCGTCGAGGACGGCGACCTGACCTGGCTGCCCCAGCGCGATCTGCTGCACAGCGGTCCCCGTGACCGGCACTTCGTCGGCGAGCTGGAGGACGACGGCCGCCTCGCCCTGCGCTTCGGCGACGGGCGGCACGGCGCGAAGCCGGTGCCGGGCGCCCGTCTCGCCCTGCACCACCGGCTCGGCGGCGGCATCGCCGGCAACGTCGGCGCGGAGGCCATCAACCACCTGGTCATCCAGAGCGACTGCGCCCGGCCGCCGGCCGCCGTGGTCCGCAACCCGCTGCCCGCCACGGGCGGCGCCGAGCCCGAACCGGTCGAGCAGGCACGCCAGTTGGCCCCGCTCGACCTGCGCCGCACCCGACTGCGCGCGGTCACCGCCGAGGACTACGCCGACCTCGCCGCCCAGCTGCCGGGCGTGCAGCGCGCCGCCGCCGAGATCCGCTGGACCGGCAGCGTCCAGGAGGCCCACATCGCGATCGACGCGTACGGCAGCGCCGACCCGTCGGCCGAACTGCTCGCCCAGGTCGAGCAGTCCCTGGAGGCCTACCGGCGCATCGGCCACGACCTCGTGGTCGGCCCCGCGCGCCTGGTGGCGCTCGACGTCGCGCTGACCGTGTGCGCCGAACCCGGCCACCAGCACGGGCAGATCCTCGCCGAGCTGTATCGCGTGCTCGGCAGCGGCCGTCTGGCCGGCGGACGGCTCGGGTTCTTCCATCCGGACGCGCTGACCTTCGGCGAACCCGTGCGGCTCAGCCGGCTGGTCGCCGTCGCGGCGGCCGTACCGGGTGTCGAGAGCGTCCGGGTCACCCGGCTGCGGCGGCTGTTCGAACAGGACCGAGGAGAGAGGGAGGACGGCGTGCTGCGGCTCGGCCCGCTGGAGATCGCCACCTGCGACAACGATCCGGACCGGCCGGAGAACGGCCGGCTGGCGATATCCCTGGGAGGTGCGGTCCGATGACTGCCACCGACGACTGCACCTGCGGCTGCGGCGGCCACGACGAGCGCCTCGCACCGGCCCCGCCGCACAACCCGCCGGGGCGCACCGCCCTCGACTACCGTGTCGGGGAGTACGGCTCGTTCCTGGCCGCCCTGCTCGACCGGCTCGCCTCACCGGCGTACCCGGCCCTGGAAGGGCTCACGGTCCGCACCCCGGACGACCCGGCGATCGGGCTGCTCGACGCCGCCGCCGTCCTCGGGGACCTGCTCACCTTCCACTCGGAGCGGATCGCCGACGAGGCGTACATCCGCACGGCGAACGAGCACCGCTCGCTGGTGCTGCTGGGCCGACTGGTGGGACACCGGCCGCGGCCGGGTGTCGCCGCCGCCACGCATCTCGCGTACACCCTCGAACGCGACCCGCGGGCCGAGACACTGCCCGTCGTGATCCCGCGGGGGGCGCGCGCCCACAGCGTGCCCGCCTCCGCCGACGAGGAGTCGCTGACCTTCGAGACGAGCCGGGACCTCAGCGCCCGCTGGGACCTCAATGAGCTGAAGGTGCGCAGGCGTCGTCCGTCCTTGGTGACGCCCGACGATCTCGAGCGGCGCCCCGAGCTCTTTGTCGAAGGCACGGCGAACTCCCTGCAGACCGGGGACCAGCTGCTCTTCGTCTTCGGTGAACAGGCGGGTGGGGAGCGGAAGTTGATTCCGGTCGCTGGTGTGCGGGTCGACCGGGACGAGGACGTCACGGCCATCTCGCTGCCGGAGTCGGCGCCGCCCACGTTGAAGGAACTCGTCGACGAGGTGCGGCGCTGGGTTGCCGAGCCCTCCGTCCCCGGTGAGCCCGGCGATGAGCCGCCGACGCCCGAGGTACCGAATCCGCGGCCCGTCAGCCGCATGATCGAGGACTTCGAGGGTCAGGTTCTGGCTCCGCTGCGGGTGGCTCTGGACGGGGTGAAGACGCCGGAGAGTCTTGCCGCCGTGCTCGCGGAGCCCGTTGCCCGGCTCGGCGAGGCGCAGGTGTTGGCGGAGCCTTGGGAGGATGTGGCTGCGTGGTTCGAGCAGTTGCAGGCAGTGCTCGACGAATTCCGCCGCCGGGCACTCGAGTTGGCGCCTGCGCAGAGTGTCACGGACGGTGTTCGGGCGACTGCCGCGCCGTCCGGGCCGGTCGCGCCCACGCGGCGGGAGCCACAGATTCAACACAGCCCCGCGCCCCTTGAGGGCGATCCACGTGCCGTCGCTTTCCATGCACTGGCGGCTGTCCTCCCGGCCCTGCGTGCCCAGCGCCCAGCCGTGTCCGGCGGTGCGGGCGTCCAGCAGCCCGGTACCGACACCGCTCGGCTGCTCGCGGCCCTCAATCCTGCCCTCGGCAGTCTGTACCCGGCGTGGCGCCGGACCGCCTCCACCACCACGGCCCGGCTTCTGCGCGCCCTGCTCGCCATGCGTGTCACCGCCGCCCCCTTCGGTGCCACTGCCCCGCTCAAGCCTGTTCAGGACGACAAGGGGCGGGTCATCCGGTCCGCCGACTGGCCGCTGACGGGGGCTGTGCTGACCGGCATGCGGATCGTTTACGACACCGCGGGCAGGGCGCCGGTCCGGGCGGAGTTCCAGTACGTCGAGGGGAACAGTTCCGATCAGCGGGCCGTGACGCTGCCGCTCGCCCAGCAGGTCAGCTTCGCGCTCGGGCCGGGCATGGTCGATCTGTCGACCCGGGCCGTCCACGACCGTGATCTGAGCTGGCTCACCCGTCGCCCCGCCGATTCGCAGGAGCCCGGTGTCACCGTCCGCCTCCGGGACGGACTGCCGCAGCGGACCCTGTTCGTGTCCCGGCCGGACGAGGACGGTCTGATCCACGTCGGCGTCAACAACGGCACCGCGCAGGAGATCTCCCTGCGGCCCGGTGCCACCGAGCAGTTCACGCACGGCGAGTACGAGGTGAGCCTGCGCTACACGACAGGCAGCACCGAGCCGAACGTCGAGGTCGTCATCGCCAGCAAGCCGGCGCCCGTCAACCGCCGTGTGCTGCAGCTCGACAGCGTGCACACGAGCATCACCGTCGGCAGCTGGGTCGCCGTCCAGCGGCCCGCGAAGGGCGCCCAGGACGGCATACCCGGCGACCCCGGGCTCGCGTTCGTCACCACCCAGGTCGTGGCGGCGCGGACGGCGGCGTACTCCAACTACGGCATCACCGGCCGCGGCACCGAACTCACCCTCGCCGACCCGTGGCTGGACGAGTTCGACGTGCTGCTGTCGCACATCCGCGACACCACCGTGTACGCCGGGGGCGAGCCGCTGCGCCTGGCGGACGAGCCGCTCGGTGAGGACGTGCACGGCAACGAGATCGAGCTCGCCGAGCTGTACGACGGACTGCGTCCCGGGCGTCTGCTCGTCGTCACCGGTGAGCGCGGTGACATCCCCGGGACGACCGGGGTGACCGCGACCGAGGTCGTCACGATCGCCGCCGCCGATGCCGCCGTGGACCCGCAGCTGCCCGGCGACCGCGTCCACACCCGCCTGACCCTGACCACCGATCTCCTCCACCGCTACCGTCGCGAGACGGTCCGCATCCTGGGGAACGTCGTCGAGGCCACCCATGGCGAGAGCCGGGAGGAGGCCATCGGCAGCGGCGACTCGGACCGCGTGGGCCAGACGTTCGCGCTCTGGCAGTCCCCGCTGACCTGGCTCGCCGACGACAACCCTCTCGGCGCCACCCCGGTGCTGGAGGTCCGGGTCGACGGTGTCCGCTGGCACGAGGTGGACAGCCTGGCCGGACGCGGCCCGCGCGACCGGGTCTACATCACCGGCACCGCCTCCGACGGCCGCACCACGGTCACCTTCGGCGACGGCGTCCACGGCGCCCGGCTGCCCAGCGGCCACGAGAACGTCCACGCCCGCTACCGCTTCGGCACCGGCAAGGCGGCCAACGTCCCGGCGCAGCGGATCACCCAGCCCCTCACCCGCCCACTCGGCGTCACCGCGGTCACCAACCCGCGCCCGGCGACGGGCGGTGCGGACGCCGACGGTCCCGGCCTGACCCGCCGTACGATCCCCCTCGCCGTCTCCGCCCTCGACCGGCTCGTCTCACCGGCCGACTACGAGGACTTCGCCCGCTCCCGGGCCGGCATCGGCCGGGCCGCCGCGCGTGAACTCTTCGACGGGCGGCGGCGCGTACTGCACGTGACGGTCGCGGGTACGGATGACGTGCTGCTCGACGGGGACAGTCAGGAAACAGACACCCTGCGCGCCCTGCGCGGGGCCCTCACCGAGTACGGCGACGGCAACCTGGCCGTCCGGGTGGACGTCCGCGAACTGGTCCTGCTGCTCGTCGCGGCCAAGGTGAAGGTGGCCCCCGACCACGCCTGGGAGTACGTCGAACCCCTGCTGCGGGCCGCGCTGCTGCGGCGACTCGGCTACGAAGGACGGGAGTTGGGGCAGCCCGCCCGGCTCTCCGACCTCCTCGCCACGGCGCACGCCGTGCCCGGCGTCGACTACGTGGACGTGGACGTCTTCACCGGCGTCCCCGCCTCCGCCACCCCCGGGGAACTCGCCGCGCTGCTCACCGGCCCCGGGGCACCCCGGTCGAGCGTGCCCGCGCACCCGGCGACGTACGACGAGAAGATCCACACCGTCCGTGACGAGCACGGCGAGACCCTGTCGTCCGTCTGCGCCCGCTACGGCATCCCGCTCGCCGAACTGCTGCGCCTCAACCCCGACATCACCGACACCCGGCGCCTGGTGAAGGGCCGGAAGGTGTACGTCTTCCGCGGCATCCGCCCCGCCCAGCTGGCCCTGCTCTCCCCGCGGGCCGCGGACACCCTCATCCTCACGGAGGTCAAGTGATGGCCGCGCATTCGGCGGAAGCCCAGTTCGACACGGCCGCCCCGGCGACCTCGCGCGAGCCCGACGGTCTCGCGGCCCTGCTGCCCCGCTGGCACCTCCTGCGCGACGCCGAGGAGGGCGAGCCGCTGCGTGCCCTGCTCGCGGTGATCGCCGAGCAGCTCGACCGGGTCCGCGACGGCGTCGAGCAGGGCTACGAGGACCTGTTCGTGGAGACGGCGGCGCCCTGGGTGCTGCCGTACCTGGGCGACCTGGTCGGCTACCGCACCCTGCCCGGTTATGAGCGCGTCCTCACCACCGGTCTGCACGACGGCGGCCGGGACGCCCTCGCCGAGGCCGTCGCCCCTCGTGCGGACGTGGCGGCCACCGTCGCCAACCGGCGCCGCAAGGGCACGCTGCACCTGCTGGAGGAGATCTCCGAGCAGGTCGCCGACCATCCGGCCCGGGCCGTCGAGCTGTCGCGGCTCGTCGCCGCCAACCAGTCGGTGAAGCTGTACCGGGACACCGGCCGTGGCCGCCTCCTCGACCTCCGGGACGGCTCGGCACTGGCCCTCCAGGGCGGTCCCTTCGACACCACGGCCCGCACGGTCGACGTCCGCCGCGCCAACTCCCCGCGCAGGCAAGGTGGTTGGAGCCCGGCGGGAGTCGCCCTCTTCGTCTGGAGGCTCAAGGCGTACTCGCTGACGTCCTCCCCGGCGTACTGCATCGACCGCGCCCGCAACCTGTACACCTTCTCGATCCTCGGCAACGACAGCCCCCTCGTCACCAAGCCGGTCCCGGAGCCGTCGCCGACGCACATCGCCACCGTCGACAACGTCCCGGCCTTCATCACCCGCCGTCTGCTCCACGACAGGCTGCTGGACTACTACGGCCCCGGCAAGAGCTTCGTCATCCGGCGGGACGGCGAGGACAAGCCCGTACCGCCGTCCGACATCGTGGTCGCCGACCTGTCCGACTGGCGTTACCGGCCGGGGCGCGGGCAGATCGCCGTCGACCCGGAGCTCGGGCGGATCGCGTTCGGGTCGCGGTCGGCGCCTCGGCAGGGTGTGTGGGTGGACCACCACTACGCGTACGGGGCCGACATGGGCGGCGGCGAGTACCAGCGGCCCGACCGCGTGGACCGGCCCGACGCGACCTTCTACCGGGTCGGCCCCGGGCAGCCGTACCGCCAGATCATGGACGCCTACCGGGCCTGGCAGCACGACCGCCGGGCCGGCCGCACCGGCCCCGACGGCATCATCGAGATCACCCACAGCGGCGCCTCCCAGGAGCAACTGGACTTCGACCTCGACCCCGGCGACCGGCTGGAGCTGCGTGCCGCCGAGGGCACCCGGCCGGTGATCCGGCTGCTCGACTGGTACAGCAACCGGCCCGACGCCCTCAACGTCCGTGCCGTACAGGAGGACTGCGCTCCGCACGAGCGGCCGCGGATCGTTCTCGACGGGCTGCTCGTCGCCGGGCGCGGCATCAACGTCACCGGGCCGATGGGCGCGGTCGTCGTACGGCACAGCACCCTCGTGCCCGGCTGGTCGCTGGAGCCCCGGTGCGAGCCGCACTCGCCCGAGGAACCCAGCATCGTCCTGGACCGCACCACCGCCTGCCTCCAGATCGAGCACAGCATCCTCGGCACCATCGAGGTCATCGGCGACGAGGTGAGCGAGGACCCCCTCGACATCCACCTGAGCGACAGCATCCTGGACGCCACCGGCCACGACCGCGAGGCCCTGTCCGCCCCGGACTGCCGTCTCGCCCACGCGGTGCTGCACGTGCACCGCACGACCGTCATCGGCGAAGTCCACACCCACGCGGTGGAGATCGCCGAGAACTCGGTCTTCACCGGCAGGCTGCAGGTGGCCCGGCGTGGCATCGGCTGCCTGCGGTACTCGGCCGTCCCCGCCGGCTCGCGCACCCCACGACGCCATCGCTGCACCGACGTACGGCCGTTGTTCGCCTCGGTGCGCTACGGGACGCCCTGGTACGGGCAGTTGGCCGACCGGTGCCCCGAGGAGATCCGGCGCGGCGCGGACGACGGCGCCGAGCTGGGCGCCTTCCACGACCTGTACCGGCCGCAGCGCGAGGACGGACTGCGCGCCCGGCTCGCGGAGTACACGCCCGCGGGCACCGACGCCGGGATCTTCTTCGTGACCTGAGCAGTGCCGCCGTACGACACACCCGCAGAATCCTGAACCAGGGGGACCCCCTTCATGCACGCTGATCTCTCCCGACTCACCTTCCGCCCGGAGCGGCACTACTCCGCGGTCGTCGCCCAGCAGGGCCGCGTCCAGCTCGACGCCGACGCCAACGAGCAGGCCGCGATCCAGCTGTACCAGGCCCGTACGCTCGCCGCCGACCTGATCGGCCGCCACGGCGGGCCGCGCGACGCGGCGGGCCGCGACATCGCAGGCTTCTACATCGACTACGTGGGCGGCAAGTACGACATCGACACCCTCCTCATCCGCGGCGGCCGCTACTACGTCGAAGGCATCCTGGTCGACGCGACCAGGCCCGCGCCCGGAGTCCCCGTGCCCGACGAGGACGCGCACGACGAGGACACGCCGACACCCCCCGACCGGTGGACGTACTGGGACCAGCCCGACGCCTTCCGCGACCCGGAACGCGACCGGCTGCCTTCGCCCGCCCAGACGCCGTTCGTGGTCTACCTGAACGTATGGGAGCGTTCGGTCACCGCCGCCGAGGACCCCGCGCTGCGCGAGGTCGCCCTGGGTGCCGCGATGCCGGACACCGCGGCCCGGGTGAAGGTGGTCTGGCAGGTGCTGCCGCTCTCCCTCGCCGAGCTGGCGATCGACACCACCGACCTGTCGAAGGACGTCGTCCGCGCGGCCTTCGACAACTGGGCGAAGAAGCAGTCCCTGTCCTCGGGCCGCCTGGCCGCCCGCAGCGAGCGGCCCGACCACGCCGACGAGGACCCGTGCCTGGTCAGGCCCGACGCCCGCTACCGCGGAACGGAGAACCAGCTCTACCGCGTCGAGGTGCACGCCGGGGGCGACGCGAAGGACGCCACCTTCAAGTGGTCCCGCGAGAACGGCTCCGTCGTCTTTCCGGTCGACGAACTCGACGGCACCTGGGTGCAGTTGGCGTCCCTCGGGTACGACGACAAGCTGGACCTGGACGTGGGCGACCACGTCGAGGTCATCGACACGGCGTACTCCTCCCGTCTGGAAGCCCTGCCCCTGCTGCGGGTCGAGGAACTGGACCTGCCGGGCCGCCGGGTCCGGCTGTCCGCCGAGCCCGAGCCGGGTGTAGGACGGCGGCCCGAGCTCAACCCGTTCCTGCGCCGCTGGGACCACCGCGAAGGGCCGAGGCACAAGGGCCGTACGGCGGCGCTGAAGGGCGGAGCCGTCCCCGTCACGGAGGGGGAGTGGCTGCCCCTGGAGGACGGCGTCGAGGTGTACTTCGCCAAGGGCGGCGGCTACCGCACCGGCGACCACTGGCTGATCCCGGCCCGCACCGCCACCGGCAGCGTCGAATGGCCCACCGACCCGGCGCGCCGCCCGCTCCTCCAGGGGCCCGCCGGCATCACCCGCCACCTCGCCCCGCTCGCCCTGGTCAAGGGCGAGGAGGGCGCCGTCGACCTGCGCTTCGGCTTCCGCCCGCTGGCCGGCACCATCCCCCCCGCGGACGAGGCGGCCCTCGCCGCGGAGGCACAGGCACGCCGTGAGGAACAGGCGGCCGAGGACCCCTCGCACGGAAGGTCGCAGACGACCGCGGAAGCGGAAGCCGCAGTGGACGGAGGCGTGTGATGGCCACACCCATGACGGCATCCAAATTCCTGGAGATCCTGCGTGCGGAGGGCCTGACGGTCCACGAGGTGGGCAACTGGCGCACCCACAACCGCAATACGAAGGGCCCCTGGGGCCCGGTGAACGGAGTGGTCATCCACCACACCGCCACCTCTGGCACCGACAGCTCCGTGAACCTCTGCTACAACGGCTACACCGCCCTGCCCGGCCCCCTCTGCCACGGCGTCATCGACAAGCAGGGCGAGATTCACCTCGTCGGCTACGGCCGCGCCAACCACGCGGGCCTCGGCGACCACGACGTGCTGCGCGCCGTCGTCAACGAGTCGAAGCTGCCGCACGACAACGAGGCCGACACCGACGGCAACCGGCACTTCTACGGCTTCGAGTGCATCAACCTCGGCGACGGCAGGGACCCTTGGCCCGAGGCCCAGAAGGAGGCCATCGAGAAGGTGTCCGCCGCGATCTGCCGTCACCACGGCTGGAGCGCCGCGTCGGTCATCGGCCACAAGGAGTGGCAGCCGGGCAAGGTGGACCCGCGCGGCTTCACCATGGACGGCATGCGCAGACGGATCGCCGAGCGGCTGGCCGGCCGGGGCGGCGGTGGCGGCTCGGAGCCCGATCCGAAGCCCGCCCCGTCCAAGCCCTCGTACGCACCCTTCCCGGGCGCCGGCTTCTTCCACGACGGACAGAAGTCCCCGGTGATCACGGCCATGGGCAGGCGCCTGGTGGCCGAGGGCTGCAATCACTACGAGGACGGGCCCGGCCCCGAGTGGACCGACGCCGACCGCGAGTCCTACCGGGCCTGGCAGCGCAAGCTCGGCTTCAAGGGCAGGGACGCGGACGGCATCCCGGGCAAGGTCAGCTGGGACCAGCTGAAGGTGCCCGCGACCTGAGAGGCCCGGTCACCCGTCCTGCGGGCCCGCCCGGCTACGCCGACCCGGCGTTGGTGGGCGGGTGCGCCGGACGTGCCGGGATCTGTGCGGGCAGCGGAGGCAGCGCCGTGCCGTACACCCAGGCGGCGAACAGGTCGTCCAGCGGCTCGTCGGCGAACCGGTTGACATGGGCCGTGAACGTCGCCGTCGTCACGGCGCCGCCCCGGTGCAGCCCCGCCCAGCCGCGCAGCATCCGGAAGAAGGCGTCGTCGCCCATCGCGCAGCGCACCGCGTGCACGCTCAGGCCGCCGCGCTCGTACAGCCGGTCGTCGAACATCGACTTCCGGCCGGGGTCGGCCAGCCGGAGGTCCTGCGGCTGCGAGGACAGCACCCGGTGTGCGGCAGCGGCGAGTTGCTGCGCGCTGCGCCCGCCCGACCGCTCGGACCACAGCCATTCGGCGTACTTGGCGAGGCCCTCGTTCAGCCATATGTGCCGCCAGTCCGCTATGGACACGCTGTTGCCGAACCACTGGTGCGCCAGCTCGTGCGCGACCAGCCGCTCCGAACCCCGCGCCCCGTCCACGTGGTTGGCGCCGAACAGCGACAACCCCTGTGCCTCGACGGGGACATCCAGTTCCTCGTCGGTCACGACGACCGCGTACTCGTCGAAGGGGTAGGGACCGAACAGCTCCTGGAACAGTTCCATCATCTGGGGCTGCCGGGCGAAGTCCCGCGAGAACTCCGGGAGCAGATGCGCCGGGATGTGCCCGTGCTGCGGCACTCCGCCCGGCCCCGGGTCACCCAGGAGCACCGTCTGGTACTTGCCGATGGCCAGCCCCACCAGATAGCTCGACGTGGGCGCGGACTGCTCGTACACCCAGGTCGTCGTGGACGCCTTCGTCGTACGGGTCAGCAGCCGGCCGCCCGCCACCACCGCGTACGCGGACGGCGTGGTGACCGAGATCTGGTACGCGGCCTTGTCGGCGGGCCGGTCGTTGCACGGGTACCAGGACGGTGACCCGATCGGCTGGCTCGCCACCAGCGCTCCGTCCTCCAGCTCCTCCCAGCCGAGCCCGCCCCAGGGGCTGGGGACCGGCTTGGGGTTGCCCGACCAGTGCACCTCGACCGTGAACGCCGCACCGGCCCGGACCGGCTTGGCCGGACGGATGCGCAGCCGGCCGCCGCGGTGCGTGTAGTGCGCCTGGCGGCCGTCGACCCGGACCCGGCCGATCTTGAACTCCGAGAGGTTGAGGGTGAATTCGGTCAGCGGTGACCGGCCCGCGATGGCGTTGATCCGGGCCGCCCCCGCCAGGCGGTTCGGGCCCGGGCGGTAGTCCAGCGTGAGCTCGTACCGGTGCACCCGGTAACGGGCGTCACCGTGCTCCGGGAAGTACGGGTCCGAACCCGCCGTCTGCTGAACCGCCACTGCCGTTTCTGCTCCCTGCGCTGCGCTGCCACTCCTCGCCGGTACACCGCTCACCGACTCCGAGTGGCCCGCGCTCAGGGACGCCATGCCTCGATCGGGTTGCCCAGCCAACGGGTGTCGTCCGGGACGGACTCCGCGGCCATGACGAGCGACGCGGGACCCAGAGTGGTGCGGGCCCCGATCGTGCTGCCGGGCAGCACGATCCCGCCAGGGCCCAGCGTGGCGCCCTCACGGAGTACAACAGTATCCGTCCGCAAGATCCGGTCGTGGAAGAGGTGCGTCTGCAGGACGCACCCGCGGTTCACGGTGGCCGCGTCCTCCAGGGTCACCAGGTCGGTCTCGGGCAGCCAGTAGCTCTCCACCCAGACCCCCTTGCCGATCTTGGCGCCCAGACCGCGCAGCCACGCGGTCATCAGCGGCGTCCCGGGCACCGAACCGGCCAGCCAGGGCACGGCCACGACCTCGACGAAGGTGTCCGCGAGCTCGTTGCGCCACACGAAGCCGCTCCACAGCGGGTGCTCACCGGCGCGGTGCCGCCCGACGAGCAGCCACTTGGCGACGAACGACACGACAGCGGCCGCGGCACCCGTCCCGAGCAGCACCAGACCGGACAGCAGCGGGGCCCAGGGTCCGAGCAGGCACAGCGCCGCCACGGTCAGGACGGCCAGCGCCGCCGAGCAGAACACCGGCACGATCCGGAACAGCTCCACGAGCCCGCGCGCCCACAGCAGCCGCGCCGGCGGGTCGTACGTCAGGCTCTGGTCGCCCGTCTCGGCGCTGCGCGGCAGCTTCACCGGCGGCAGCCCCAGGTACGAGCTGCCCTTCTTCGCCTTCTTCGGCGTCGCCGACAGCACGCCCACCAGCCCGCCGTCCGGCACGCTCCGCCCCGGCGCGGTCATCCCGGAGTTCCCGAGGAAGGCCCGCCGCCCGATCTCCGCGCGCCCGATCCGCATCCAGCCGCCACCGAGCTCGTACGGCGCGGTCAGCGTGTCGTCGGCCAGGAACGCGCCCTCACCGACCGTCGTCAGGCTGGGCAGGGCGAGCACGGTGGACACCTCGGCGCCCCGCCCGATCCGCATCCCGAGCAGCCGCAGCCACACCGGCGTGACCAGCCCGGCGTACAGCGGGAACAGCGTCTCGCGGGAGCGGTCCATCAGCTGCGTGACCGTCCAGGCCTGCCAGCCGATCCGGCTGTGCGTGGGATGGGTGCCCTCGCGCAGGCCCAGACTCAGCAGCCGTACGGCGACGAGGATCAGCAGCGCGTACGCCAGCCCGAACGCCAGCGTGGCCGGGACGAGGGCGAGCGCGGCACCGCGCAGGGGCGCGTCCGCGTCGATGAAGGCGTACGCCACGAGGAACGCGGCCCCGCCCGCCAGCAGCGGCAGCGCGGACAGTACAAGGCCGGTCAGGCCGTACATCACGCGCCAGTACGTGCCGCGCTGCGGGCGCTCCTTGGGCCAGTTCCGCTTGGCCTTGCCGAGCTTGACCGCGGGCGCGCCCGCCCAGCGCTGGCCGGTGGGGATCTGACCGGTGACGGCCGAGCCGGGGGCCACCTCGGCCCGCTTGCCGACGCGGGCGCCCGGGAAGAGCATGCTGCGGGTGCCGACGGTGGCGTGCGCCCCCACCTTGACCTGGCCGATCTCCAGCCGGTCACCGTCCAGCCACCAGCCGGACAGGTCGACCTCGGACTCGACTGCGGCGCCCCGGCCCAGCTTGAGCAGGCCGGTGACCGGCGGCAGCGAGTGCAGGTCGACGTCCTGGCCGATCTTGGCGCCCAGCGCCCGCGCGTACCGCTCCAGCCAGGAGCCGGTCAGCGAGGTCGCCCCGCTGAACTCGGCCAGCCGCTCGGCGGTCCACAGGCGCAGGTGGACGCTGCCGCCGCGTGGATAGCGGCCGGGCTCCACGTTCCGCAGCAGCAGTCGCGCGCCGCCCGCGGCGATCGCGAGCCGCCCGGGCGGGCTGAAGAGCAGCAGGGCACCGGTCGCGATCAGCCACCAGGGGGCGGTCGGCAGCCAGGAGTAGGCGGGCAGCAGGTTCCCGGCCGTGGCCAGGGCCACCGTCCAGCGCAGGCCGAGCAGGGTGAACAGCGGCACGAGCAGCAGCAGCTGGATCACCTTGGCGCGGGTCGGCACCGGGGTGATCGTGCGGCTGCCACCGTCGTCCTGGACCGACTTCTCCAGGTGGCGGGCCAGCTTGCGCAGGGTGGGCTGCTGGTAGATGTCGAGGACGGCGGCGCTCGGGTAGCGGGTGCGCAGCTTCGTCGTCAGCTGGGCGGCGGCCAGGCTGCTGCCGCCGATCGCGAAGAAGTCGTCGCGGGCACTGGTGACCGGGATGCCGAGGACCTCCGTCCACTGCTCGGCCAGCCATGCCTCGGTGCCGTAGAGCGGCTCGGCCGGACCGCCGGTCTCCAGGCCCTCCAGGGGCCAGGGCAGCGCGTTGCGGTCGACCTTGCCGCTGGTCCGGGTCGGCAGGTCCGCGACCGGCGCGAGCAGCGGCACCAGCGCGGCGGGCAGCTCGGCACGCAGCTTCCCGACGGCGGCCGCGTGGTCCCAGCCGTCCTGGGTGACGACATAGCCGACGAGGAGCTGGTTGCCGCTGCGCGCGGTACGCACCGCGGCGGCCGCACCCGCGACACCGGGCAGCGCCTGCAGTGCGGCGTCCACCTCGCCCAGCTCGATGCGGCGCCCGCCGAGCTTGATCTGCTCGTCGGCCCGCCCGAGGAAGACCAGCCCCTGCGGCTCGGCCTTGACCAGGTCACCGCTGCGGTAGGCCCGCTCCCAGCCCAGGGACTCCAGCGGCGCGTACTTCTCCGCGTCCTTCTCGGCGTCGAGATACCGCGCGAGTCCGACCCCGCCGATCACCAGCTGACCGCTGCCGCCCATCGGCACGGGCTCCCCGGCCTCGTCGACGACGGCCAGCTCCCAGCCGTCGAGCGGCAGCCCGATGCGGATCGGCTCCTCGCCGGACATGAGCGAGGCGCAGGCCACGACGGTCGCCTCGGTCGGCCCGTAGGTGTTCCAGACCTCGCGCCCCTCCGTCACCAGCCGCTGCACCAGCTCGGGCGGACAGGCCTCCCCGCCGAAGATCAGCAGACGGACGTCGTTGAGGGTCTCGGGCTCCCACAGCGCGGCGAGCGTCGGGACCGTGGAGACCACGGTGATCTCCTGCTCGACCAGCCAGGGCCCCAGGTCGGCGCCGCTGCGGACCTGCGCGCGGGGCACCGGCACCAGACAGGCGCCATAGCGCCACGCAAGCCACATCTCCTCGCAGGACGCGTCGAAGGCGACCGACAGACCCGCCATGACCCTGTCACCAGGGCCGATGGGGTCGTCGGTGAGGAACAGCGCGGCCTCGGCGTCCACGAACGCGGCGGCGCTGCGGTGACCGACCGCGACGCCCTTGGGCTTCCCGGTGGAACCGGACGTGAAGATGATCCACGCGTCGTGCTCGACACCCGGCCGGGCCGCCGGGACGTCGCTGCGCCCGGTGACGGTCAGCTCGTGCCCGGCGCCGACGACCGCCCGGACGTCCGCCTCCCCGAACACCAACTCGGCCCGCTCGTCCGGGTCCTCGGCGTCCACGGGGACATAGGCGGCCCCGGCGGCGAGAACGGCCAGGATCGCGACGTACAGGTCATTGGTTCCGGAGGGGACCCGGACGCCCACCCGGTCGCCGAGGCCGACCCCGGCCGCGGCGAGGCGCCGGCGCAGCTGCTCCACCTCGCCGGCCAGCGCACGATAGGTGAGACGGGCCGTGCCGTCGTCCAGGGCGAGCTCGTCCGGGTACGACCGCACGGAGGCGTCGAAGACGTCGACGAGCGTGCGCGGGGAGGCCGCCTGACCTCCGGAGAAACGGGCGGTGTCGCCGAACTGCTGGTGGATCTCTGCGCTGAGCTCATCGTCGAGCAGGCCGAGAGCATTGCTCTCGTCTATGGCTGCCATCCGGTCCTCGCGTCTCGATCCCGGAAGCCTCCGGGGCGCTGGCGGGCCCGCAGGTCTGCCTGGGGTTGTCCGGGTCCAGCTCCGTAACAAGCCGGAAATTTTAGTACGACGCTAGGTTCGGGACGGCTGATCGGCCATCCGGGAGGGCTGTCCGGGGGCTGTCGGAACGATCAAACCCTCGGTGACCTGGGGTTTTCACTGCGGAGAGACATGCCCCACACTGTGGGTGAGGAGGGGCTCCGCAGACGCGAAAATCCCGGCCGCTGACTTGAGCGGCCGGGACTTCGGCTGGTTTCCAGCTGGTGTCCGAGGGGGGACTTGAACCCCCACGCCCGATAAAGGGCACTAGCACCTCAAGCTAGCGCGTCTGCCATTCCGCCACCCGGACAAGGTGTCTGTCGTGCGGGGTTTCCCCCGCGGCGACGAAGGAAACATTACCAGGCTTTCGAGAGGTCCCCGGTCACCCCCCGTGCGGCGTGAACGGCGTGTGACGGGCCGGGTCCGGTCTTGGGGAGCGGCCGGGCGGAGAGGGAGGATGTGGGGAACCACCAGCAGTGACAGCGGGAGGAAGCAGCGTGAGCGAGACGGACACGGCCAGGGGCGTCACCGGCGAGGACGAGGTCGTGGACCTCTGCCGCGAGCTGATCCAGATCGACACCAGCAACTACGGCGACCACTCGGGGCCGGGTGAGCGCGAGGCCGCCGAGTACGTCGCCGAGAAGCTCGCCGAGGTGGGTCTCGAATCGAAGATCTTCGAGTCGCACCCGGGCCGGGCCTCCACGGTCGCCCGGATCGAGGGCGAGGACCCGTCACGGCCCGCGCTGCTCATCCACGGCCACCTCGACGTCGTACCGGCCAACGCCGACGACTGGACCCACCACCCCTTCTCCGGCGAGGTCACCGACGGCTGCGTGTGGGGGCGCGGGGCCGTCGACATGAAGGACATGGACGCGATGACCCTGGCGGTCGTGCGCGACCGGCTGCGCAGCGGGCGACGGCCCCCGCGCGACATCGTCCTCGCCTTCCTCGCCGACGAGGAGGCGGGCGGCAAGTTCGGCGCCCGGCACCTCGTCGAGAAGCACCCCGGTCTCTTCGAGGGCGTCACCGAGGCGATCAGTGAAGTCGGCGGCTTCTCCTTCACGGTCAGCGAGCAGCGGCGGCTGTATCTGATCCAGACGGCCGAGAAGGGCATGCACTGGATGAAGCTGACCGTGGCCGGTACCGCCGGGCACGGGTCGATGATCCACCGGGACAACGCGATCACCGAGCTGTCGGAGGCCGTAGCGCGGCTCGGGCGGCACAAGTTCCCGGTACGGGTGACGAAGACCACCCGGGCCTTCCTCGACGAACTCGGCGACGCGCTCGGCACCGAGCTGGACCCGGAGGACATGGAAGGCACCCTGGCCAGGCTCGGAGGTATCGCCAAGCTCATCGGCGCGACCCTGAGCAACACCGCCAACCCCACACAGCTGGGCGCCGGTTACAAGGTCAACGTCATCCCGGGCGAGGCCACCGCACACGTCGACGGGCGCTTCCTGCCCGGGTTCGAGGAGGAGTTCCTCGCTGACCTGGACAAGATCCTCGGGCCTCAGGTGAAGCGCGAGGACGTGCACTCGGACAAGGCCGTCGAGACCACCTTCGACGGGGCGCTGGTGGACGCCATGCAGTCCGCGCTGGTGGCCGAGGACCCGGCCGCCAAGGCGATCCCGTACATGCTCTCCGGAGGCACGGACGCCAAGTCCTTCGACGAACTGGGTATCCGCGGCTTCGGCTTCGCCCCGCTCAAGCTGCCGCCGGAGCTGGACTTCGCCGGCATGTTCCACGGTGTCGACGAGCGGGTGCCGGTCGACGGCCTGAAGTTCGGCGCGCGTGTGCTGGACCGCTTCATCGACGCCTCGTGACCTTCGTAATCGGCCGCGTGTACGGAGCGGGACCGAGAAGGGTGAATGCGACCATCAGCTCGTAGCTCCATTACTTCCTCCTCGTTACAGGTAATGCGATCAGCAACACGAGATCGCTTTTGCCAACAAGGAGGAATAATGCTCAAGAAGGTCGTCGCTGCTGCGGCTGCCACTGGTGGTCTGGTTCTCGCGGGTGCGGGCCTGGCCGTCGCCGACGCCGGTGCTCAGGGTGCCGCGGTGCACTCCCCGGGTATCGTTTCCGGCAACGTCGTTCAGGTGCCCGTTCACGTCCCCGTGAACGTCTGCGGCAACACGATCTCCGTGATCGGGCTGCTGAACCCCGCCTTCGGCAACACCTGCATCAACAAGTGACGTCGACCCGCTGAGGGTCGTCAAGCCCGTCGGCTCCGGAGCGCGCGCCATGCGTTCCGGAGCCGACCGGCCTTTTCGCGAATTTCCACGCGAGATGTCGCGAGATACCAGGTCAGGAATGAAGGCAGGGAGAATTCAGCAATGCGACAGGTCACCCGCAAGGGCCTGATGACCGTGATGGCGGCGACCGGCGTGCTCGCCGCGGCGGGCGGTTACGCCCACGCCGACTCGGGCGCGAACGGCTCCACTTCGGACTCGCCCGGCGTACTGTCCGGCAACACGGTGCAGGCGCCGGTGCATGTGCCGGTGAACGTCTGCGGCAACACGGTCAACGTCGTCGGACTCCTCAACCCGGCGAGCGGCAACGAGTGCGGCAACGAGGGCGGCGGCAGCTCGTCCGGCGGGCACGGCGGTTCCGGTGGCGGAGCCCAGGCCGGCGGACACGCCAGCCACTCGCCCGGCATCGGCTCGGGCAACACCGTCCAGGCGCCGATCGACGTGCCGGTCAACGTCTGCGGCAACAGCGTCAACATCGTCGGTATCGGCAACGCCGTCGAGGACAACGAGTGCACCAACGGCGGTTCCGGCGGCGGGCACCCGGGCCACCCCGGACACCCGGGTCATCCCGGGCACCCGGGCCATCCCGGACACCCGGGTCACCCCGGACACCCCGGTAACCCGGGCCAGCCCGGACACCCCGGCACCCCGAGCACGCCGCCCGGTGCGGGCGGCAAGACGCCGGGTGGCTCCTCGCACACCAACCACCCGGGCACCCAGACGGTCACCCAGCCGCAGGGCGCCGCACAGCTCGCGCACACCGGCAGTGACCTGCCGATCGGCGTCGTGCTCCCAGTGGGCGCGGGGGCGCTGCTGGCGGGTGCGGTCATGTACCGCAAGGCGCGCGCTTCGGTCTGAACCGGCGCATCTCCACGCCGAGCACCGCAAGCTTCCCCTACGGCGCGCAGAACGGAGCGGGCCCCGCGTCGGCGGGGCCCGCTCCGTTTCCGTCGTCTCCGTCGTCGCCTCAGCTCACCATGTGGCCCGCACCTGGCGGATGATCCGCCGGCGCAACCGCACCCGGCGGCTGCCGTCACGCAGCAGGCTCAGACGGTCCAACTCCCAGTGTCCGTACTCGGCATGGTCCGTCAGCAGGCGTGTGGCGTCCTTGCGGGAAACCCCGCGCGGTACGTACACGTCGACAAATTCGTATTCCGGCATCGCATCTATTGTGCGGGCTGGGGCCCGGTACGGATAGCGTCTGCACTATGTCTGATGCTGCGCAGCCCACCGCTGCCGAGGTACGAGCCGCCGCCGAGGCGGTCAAGACCGCGCTCGACCGCCACCTGGCCGCGGTCGAACGCAGGTCCGGGGAGGACGACCCGGCCGTCTACGAGGCGTTCAACGAGCTGGCCGCGGCCGCCGAGACGTACGACGAATTGCTCTACGACCGCTACGACGAGGTCACGCCCTTCGAGATCCCCGGTGCGGAGGACACGCTGCCGCCGTACACGGGACCCGAGGAGCCGAACGCGCTGAGCGTGCTGATCCGCCGTGACTACGCCGTGGCGGAGCCGCACCGGCTGCTGGCGCAGGCGCAGCGGGTGGAGGCCGCGGACGACGACGGGCGGGGAGCGGAGGCCTCCGCGACCGTGCACGGGGCGCTGGGTGTCCTGTTCGGCGAGTTCGAACCGGACGAGATCGCCTCGCGGCACAAGGAGTTCGGGCTCGAAGAGGGCGACTCCACGCTCTGGGTGACGGCCGCGGACGAACCGGCAGAGCCCGGCGAGTGGCTGGAGGCGCCGTTCGAGCAGATCGATCCGCAGCGGGTGGTCTGCCGTTTCGACGTCAGCGCGGTCTTCGACGACGAGGTCGACGACGGCCGCCTCGCGGGCGTGGACGACGACGACCTCGAGGACGACCTCGACCCGGACCTGGACGGCGACGAGGACCTGGAGCCACTGGACGCGGACCGCTAAGCGCGGGGCTGGACCGGGCCGATACGGCGGCGGCGTTCACGGAGATCATTCGTGAACGCCGCCGCCGTTCGGGTGCGTGGCCGGTACGGTCGGGGTCTGGCTGCGAGCCGGCCTGTGGCTGGTCGGGCAGTTCCCTGCGCCCCTGGGTGGGGCCGCCGTGCCCCTTGGTCAGCCCGTGGCCGCCGGCTGTGTGGTGAGCAGTGCCGGCAGACGCGTCGTGCGGGGCTTTGCCGGGACCTCGGCCACGGCCCGGGGGAGTGCCTGGTCCACGCCGTGGACGACGGAGAGGTGTCGGTCCGCCCTGCCGAACGCCGTGTAGATCCACGGCCGGCTGAGGGACTGCGCGGCGTCCCCGGGCAGTACCACGACCACCGCGGGCCATCGGTTGCCCACCGCCTGGTGAGCGGTCAGCGCCCACCCGTGGCGCACGGACTGCTCCACCCGCTCCTTCGGTACGACGACGGCGGTGCCCTCGCACGACAGGTGCAGCCCGGCGGCGTCGGCCGTCACGACCCTGCCCGGTGCCGTACGGCCAGGGGCGGGGGAGTAGGCGATCCGGTCGCCGGGGTCGAAGCCGCCGAAGCGGCCCGGGCCGGGGTTGAGGCGCTCCTTCAGCGCCGCGTTGAGCGCGCGGGTGCCGGCCGCTCCGCCGTGGCCCGGGGTGATCACCACGGTCTGCTCGGGCGGCACGCCGATCGCCCGCGGCACCGAGTCGGCGACGAGCTGAACGGTCCGGTGGACCGCCTCGCCCGCATCCCGCACCGGGACGATCACGACCTCCTTGCCGGGGGCCTCGACCTGGTTGAGCTCGCCGATGCCGATACCGGACACCAGCTCGCCCAGGGGGCCGCCATCCGGCCGCCGGGACGCGATCCGGGGGCAGACCCGCGCTGACAGCAGATCGGCGAACACCCGCCCGGGCCCGGCCGACCACAGCACCCCCGGGTCCCCGGCCAGCACCAGCCGGGCACCGTCGGGCAACGACTCGACGAGCAGCGCCCCCGTCTCGACGTCCAGTTGGGGCGCGTCGAGCACGACGAGAAGGTCCAGATCCAGCGCCCCGTCCACGTCCCGCCCGGGCCCCTCGTCACCGGAGAGAAGCCCGGCGACGGTGACGACGCCGCAGGCACCGTCCTCCCGCCCTCCCGCCGCATGACTGCCGGGCAGAGCGCTCGCCGCGGTGTCATCAGGCACGGCCCCGCTCGCCGTGCTGTCGCCCGGCGCGGTCCCGTTCCCTGTGGTGCTTCCCGGCGTGCTGCCGGTGGGCGGGCCGCTGCTTGCCCCGGTGCGGTCCGCAGCGGCGGGAGCCGCCGTGTTGCCGCCCGGCGCAGGCGCGCTCCCTTCAGGGGCTGCCTGCGCAGTTCCGCCCGGGCGCCCAGTCCACAGCGCTGCGAAGCGGTCGCGGCCCGCAGGGCTGTGTGTGGCGGCCCAGGCGCGCAGGCCGAGGGCGGCGGCTGTCCGCAGCAGTGCCGCCGGTTCGGCCAGGGAGGCTTCGCCGCCGGTGTGCAGCACCAGGCCGTGGCCCGCCACGGCGCGGATGAGTTCGGCGGTGGAGTCCTGCGCGGAGGCGGCGGCGCTCTCCCAGGTATCGGCCGAACCGTCCTCCTTCGGCACCGAGTTGATCAGGCGGGTCAGTCCGTCGGCGAGGCTCTCCTCCGCGAGCGTGTACCGCTCCAGGCCGACCAGGATCCGGACCGGACGCTCCTCGGCCTCCTCGCCGTCCGCGGCCGGCTCCGGCGCGGCCGGGTCGAGGGCGTCCTGGAAGACCAGGGCCTCGCCGTCCGCGACGGCGCTCTGCACGGCCGCGTCGGCGTCGGGCACGCCCCGCTGGGCCAGCGCCGCGATGAGCGCGGGCATCTCCAGCGCCGTGTGCCCGGCGAGCGCCGCCTGCTCCAGCAGCCACCCCGTCAGCGCCCGGCCCCGCCGCTCGTCGTCCGGACCGCACTCCGCGCCGAGCAGCGCCCGCGCGAAGCCGTCGGCCTGCTCGGGACGCACACCGCCGACGCGCAACAACAGCCAGGGATCCGCCCGCAGGACCCCGTCCGCGCCCTCGCCGAGGGCGGCGGCGACCTGCGGTGCGAGCGCGTCCGGCGCGCCGCCGTCGGTCAGCACGCGCCGTACCGCGTCGACGGCCTCCGGGGCGGGACCGGCGGGCGCGGCAGCGGGCGTCGGCTGCGGACGCCGTACCGGCTCGGCGGCGGGGCGGCGCGGAGCGGACTCGCTGAACACGGGGGCCACGGGCTTCTCGCCGCTCTCCACGGCACGGACGGCGGCCAGCAGATCGGCGGCCGTCCCGCTGAGCTTCGCGCCGCTCGCGATCGGCCCCGCCCTCTCGGCCCTGCGTCGCTCGATCCGCTCCCGCTCCAGCCGCTGAGCTGCCAACTCGGCCTCGGCCTCGGACAGTTGAGCGGCCGACTCGCCGTCACCGGAGGTGGCGCCGTCATCGCTCTTCTCCGCGGCGCCCGGCGTCCCCGGCTCGGCGTTCTCTGCGTCCTCGGTGGGCTCGGGCTCCGTGCTCACAGCGTGCTCCAGTCGTGATCGGGATAGCGGTGCACGGGCGCCGACACGTCGTCGAGCGCCCGGCAGATCTCGTCAGGAAGACTAAGGGCCTCCACTGACAATGCCGCCGTGAGCTGCTGGGAGTTGCGCGCACCGACGATGGGGGCGGCCACACCGGGCCGGTCGCGGATCCAGGCGAGGGCGACCTGCAGGGGCGTCACCGCGAGCCCGTCCGCCGCGGTCTGCACGGCGTCCACGATGCGGCTCGCCGTGTCGTCGAGGTACGGCGCGACGAAGGGCGCCAGGTGGTCCGAGGCGCCGCGCGAGTCGGACGGCACGGCCTCGCCCCGGTACTTGCCCGTCAGGACCCCACGCCCCAGAGGCGAGGACGGCAGCAGACCGATGCCCAGGTCCAGCGCGGCCGGCAGCACCTCGCGCTCGACGCCGCGCTGCAGCAGCGAGTACTCCATCTGCGTGCTCGCCAGCCGGGTCCGTGTCCCGGGAGCCGCCAGCTGCCACGTCGCCGCCTTGGCGAGCTGCCAGCCGCAGAAGTTGGAGACGCCCGCATAGCGGGCACGGCCGCTGCTGACCGCCAGGTCGAGGGCCTGGAGGGTCTCCTCGAGCGGGGTGTACGGGTCGAAGGCGTGGATGTGCCAGACGTCGACGTAGTCCGTGCCGAGCCGGACCAGCGAGGCGTCCAGCGCGGAGAGCAGGTGCCCGCGCGAACCGTCCACCCGCCGGTCCGGGTCCGGCACGCTGCCCGCCTTGGTCGAGATCACCAGGTCCCGGCGCGGAACCAGACCTTCTATGAGGCGTCCGAGCAGGTACTCGGCCTCTCCGTCGCCGTACACGTCCGCGGTGTCGACAAGGCTTCCGCCGGCCTCCCAGAACGTCTTCAGGAGGTCCGCGGCGTCGTGCTCGTCGGTGCCCCTGCCCCAGGTGAGGGTGCCGAGTCCGATGCGGGACACACGAAGGCCGGTCCGGCCGAGATACCTCTGCTCCATGAACGCCGAGATTACTGGCCTGAACCTTCGGCGTGGGTGCCTGTGGACAACCAGTTTCCGCACGCTAGGGTCTGCCCGACAGGGACGTTACTGATCGGTAAGGGGAATCGGCATGCAGCTCGGGATCAACCTCGGCTACTGGGGTGCCGGAATGGACGCGGACAACCTGGAGGTCGCGAAGGAGGCCGACCGGCTCGGGTACGCCGTGTGCTGGGCCGCCGAGGCCTACGGTTCGGACGCGGCCACCGTGCTCAGCTGGGTCGCCGCCCAGACCGAGCGGATCGACGTCGGCTCGGCCATCTTCCAGATCCCGGCCCGCCAGCCCGCGATGACCGCGATGACCGCCGCCACCCTCGACTCGCTCTCCGGCGGTCGCTTCCGCCTCGGCCTCGGCGTCTCCGGCCCGCAGGTCTCCGAGGGCTGGTACGGCGTCAAGTTCGACAAACCGCTGGCACGCACGCGTGAGTATGTCGAGATCGTGCGCAAGGCGATGACGCGCGAGCGGCTGTCGTTCGAGGGCGAGCACTGGACGCTGCCGCTGCCCGGCGGCCCGGGCAAGCCGCTCAAGCTGACCGTGCACCCCGAGCGCGAGCACATCCCGCTGTACATCGCGGCCATCGGCCCGAAGAACCTCGAGCAGACCGGTGAGATCGCCGACGGCGCCCTCCTGATCTTCCCCTCGGCGGAGCACCTCGAGGAGACCACCATCAAGTACGTGCGCGCGGGGCGCGAGAAGGCGGGCAAGACCCTCGACGGCTTCGACGTCTGCCCGACGCTCCCCCTCTCCGTCGGCGAGGACAAGGACGTGGCCACCCTCGCCGACGCCTTCCGTCCGTACACCGCGCTGTACGTCGGCGGCATGGGCAGCGCCAAGCAGAACTTCTACAACCAGCTCGCCCAGCGCATGGGGTTCGAGGCGGCGGCCGCCGAGGTCCAGGAGAAGTACCTGTCCGGCGACAAGCAGGGCGCCGCGGCCGCGATCCCGCACGACCTGATCGACAAGACGGCGCTGCTCGGTTCCGTGGACCGCATCGCGGACCGGATGAAGGAGTACGCGGCGGCCGGAGTCACCACCCTGAGCCTCAACCCGGCCGGCTTCACGCTGGAGGAGCGGATCGCCTCGCTCCGCGCGGGCACCGAAGCCCTGGAGCGCGCCGGACTGGCGTAACCCACCGGCCGGGCGGCGGGGGAGAGGTTTCTGCGGCCGTGGTGGGGGCTCGGGGGTCTTCCCCGCCACGGCCGTCACGGGGAACAACGCGCCCGGGCGCGCGCGGTTACGCCTCCGATGTGACCCTTTGGGTCCTCCTTTTGGCGGAGTTGTCCGACACAGCTGTTGCAGCACCTCTTGCGCCGCATTTGACTCGTTCTTTGCGGAACCTCCGGGATCCGGCGGGGACCGGCAGAACAGAGACCGGCAGAGAGGGGCCCACGATGCTTTCGGCCAGGAGCCTTTTCCAGGAGATTCTCGACGACGACGAGTCGTTCGCCCTGTTCTGCTCCATCGCGGCCAGCGGTGAGTCCCAGGGCGGCTGGGAGAACGGACGGATCGCCGCACTCGTACCCGCCGGCGAACGCGCACTCGCCCCCAAGATCACCCGGCACGGCGCCGACGAGGACAAACACGGGCGGATCTTCAACGCCCTGATGAAGAAGCGCGGTCTCGAACCCGTCCCCGTACCGCCCGAGACCGACTACACGATGCTCCTGGAGAAGCACGGCATCGGCCTCCCCCACGAGAAGCTCAAGAGCGAACAACAGCTCACCGTGCAGGACATCGTCACCTACCTCTCCCACAGCCGCGTCACCGAGCAGCGCGCCTCGGAGCAGATGGAACTGCTGCGCCGGTACTTCGCCGACCACCCCGACATCGGCCGCGCGGTAGGGATGATCTCCGACGACGAGGACAACCACCTGGCCTACTGCCACGAGGAGTTGCTGCGCCTCGCGCACGCCGGACACGGGCGCGCCATCCAGCGCACGCTGCGGGAGTGCGCGCTCGCGGAGATCCGCGTCTACCGGGACGTCAGCCTCGCGGTCATGGACCACATGGGGCGCATCCTCGGCTGGCCGAGGACCAAGTCGGCGCTGCTCGCCGCCGGTATCCACGCCGTCTACGCGTACGAGCGGTTCGCGGGCTGGCGGCGCATGGTCAGCCTGAGGATGCCCGAGCGGCGCGACGCACTGGGCGGACCCGCCACGACGGCGCCCGGGTTCGCCTGAGCCAGGGCGGGCCCTACAGCCATCCCCGGTGCTTGAAGAGGCGGTACAGCAGCACCTCCAGGGCGGCCATCGCCAGGATCACCGCCGGGTACGACACCGACCAGTGCAGCTCCGGCATGTGGTCGAAGTTCATGCCGTAGATCCCCGCGATCATCGTGGGGACCGCCGCCATGGCCGCCCACGCGGAGATCTTCCGCATGTCGTCGTTCTGCCGCACGCTCATCTGCGCGAGATGCGCCGAGAGCACGTCCGAGACCAGCCGGTCCAGGCCCTCCACCGACTCGTTCACGCGCGTGAGGTGGTCGCTGACGTCCCGGAAGAAGGGCTGCGCCTTCTCGTGCACGAAGGGCACCCGGGCGCTGAAGACGCCGCCTCCCGCCAGCCGGGCCAGCGGCTGCGCCAGCGGGCCCGTGGCCCGGCGGAACTCCAGGATCTGCCGCTTGAAGGCGTAGATGCGGGACGCCGTGTGGCGCGAGCCCCCGCCGGTCGGCGAGAACACCTCCGCCTCCAGCTCCTCCAGGTCGGTGCCGAGCTCGCCGGCCACGTCCACGTAGTGGTCGACCACGGCGTCGGCGATCGAGTACAGCACCGCCGTGGGGCCGTGCCGGAGCATCTCGGGCTCCTCCTCCAGCCGGTGCCGCACGGCCGCGAGCGGCGCCTCCTCGCCGTGCCGCACGGTCACCACGAACGAGTCGCCGATGAAGACCATGACCTCGCCGGAGGTGACGATGTCGCTCTTCGCCTCGTATCCGACCGGCTTGAGGACCATGAACAGCGAGTCGTCGTACACCTCCAGCTTGGGGCGCTGATGCGCGTTCAGGGCGTCCTCGACGGCCAGTGGGTGCAGCCCGAACTCCGCCGAGACCCGGTCGAACTCCTTCTCCGTCGGCTCGTACAAGCCGATCCAGACGAAGGCGTCACCCCCACGACGGCACTGCGCCAGGGCGTGCGAGAAGTCCGCGGGGCCCTCCGTCCGGCGCCCGTCCCGGTAGATGGCGCAGTCGACGATCACGGAGCGTATTCTCCCGCCGTCCGCCCCTGAATGCACCCTTGCGTGCGCCTACCCTTGGCCGCATGCCCACGCTGATCCTGGTCCGGCACGGACGTTCCACCGCCAACACCGAGGGGGTGCTCGCCGGCTGGACGCCCGGTGTCGCTCTCGACGAGCGCGGCGCCGCGCAGGCCGCCGAACTGCCCGGGAGGCTCGCCGGGCTGCCGATCTCCGAGGTCGTCAGCAGCCCGCTGCAGCGCTGCCAGGAGACGGTCCGGCCGCTGTTGGACGCCCGCCCCGAACTGACCGCGCACACCGACGAGCGCATCGGGGAGGCCCACTACGGCGACTGGTCCGGCCGCAAGCTCGCCGAGCTCAAGGACGAGCCGCTGATGGAGGTCGTGCAGGCGCACCCGTCGGCCGCCGCGTTCCCCGGCGGCGAATCGATGCGCGCGATGCAGACCCGCGCGGCCGAGGCCGTACGAGAATGGAACGCGCGCGTGGAGCGTGACCACGGCCCCGGCGCCGTCTACGTCATGTGCTCGCACGGCGACATCATCAAGTCGCTCGTCGCAGAGGCACTCGGACTTCATCTCGACCTGTTCCAGAGGATTTCCGTTGAACCGTGTTCCATCACCGCGATCCGTTACACACGTCTGAGGCCGTTTCTCGTACGGCTCGGTGACACCGGTGATTTCGCGTCGCTGGCGCCCCGCGAGGAACCCCCGGCCGACGACGCCACGGTCGGGGGTGGTGCGGGCGCACCGTGATCGTCGGGCGCAGTAGGGTGAAGCGGTCGCAGTAGCGCCGCACCCGTCCGCACCAGCAGCCCGTGCGGTCACCCGGTCCGATGCCGATCCACGATTCCAGGAGACAGGACGTGTCCCGTCAGGTGTTCCTCTACGACCCCCCGGACCGCTTCGTGGCCGGTACGGTCGGTATGCCCGGACGCCGTACGTTCTTCCTCCAGGCCACCGCGGGCCCCCGCGTGACCAGCGTGGCCCTGGAGAAGACCCAGGTCGCCGCCCTTGCCGAGCGCATGGACGAACTGCTCGACGAGGTCGTACGGCGCAGTGGCGGCAGCGCCGCCGTCCCGGCCGTGCCGCCCTCCGATATCTCCGACACCGACCCGCTGGACACCCCGGTCGAGGAGGAGTTCCGGGTCGGCACCATGGCGCTCGCCTGGGACGGCGAGGAACAGCGCATGATCGTCGAGGCGCAGGCCCTCGTGGAGCTCGACGCCGACTCCGAGGAGGACCTCGCCGAGGCGGAGGAGCGCCTGCTCCAGGACGAGGAGAACGGGCCCCCGATGCTGCGGGTCCGGCTGACCGGCGCGCAGGCACGGGCCTTCGCCAAGCGCGCCCTCGACGTCGTCAACGCCGGGCGGCCGCCGTGCCCGCTGTGCAGCCTCCCGCTCGACCCGGAAGGACACGTATGTCCGCGCCAGAACGGATACCGCCGCGGAGCGTGACGTCCGACGAGCCGCTCGCCGACCTGCTCACGCACGGCGAGCTCACCGTGCGCGGCCGTATCCGCGAGGCGTCCAACGCGGCGCTGTACTGCACGATCTCCCACGACGGCCGGGAAGCGGCCTGCATCTACAAGCCCGTCGCCGGCGAGCGGCCCCTGTGGGACTTCCCCGACGGCAACCTCGCCCGCCGCGAGGTGGCCGCCTACGAGGTCTCCGAGGCCACCGGCTGGGGGCTCGTCCCACCAACCGTGCTTCGGGAGGGGCCGTACGGCGAGGGGATGGTCCAGCTGTGGATGGAGGTGAGCCCCGAGGCCGAGCTGCTGGCGCTGGTCGACGGTGAGGAGCCGGAGCCCGGCTGGAAGGCGATCGGCTTCGCCGAGGTCGGCGAAGGGAAGACGGCGCTGCTGGTGCACGCCGACGACGGGCGGCTGCGACGGCTCGCCGTGCTCGACGCCGTGATCAACAACGCCGACCGCAAGGGCGGCCACCTGCTGCCCACGGCCGACGGCCGGCTGTACGCGATCGACCACGGGGTGACCTTCAACACCGAGAACAAGCTCAGGACGCTGCTGTGGGGGTGGGCGGGGGAGCCGCTGGACCCGGAGGCGGTCGACGTCCTCAAGGCCCTCCAGGAAGCCCTGGCCGCACAAGGAGCGCTGGCCACGCGGCTGGCGGCACTGATCACGGACGCCGAACTCGACGCCACGCGCGCACGGGTCGCCGTACTCCTGGAATCGGGCAAGCACCCGGAGCCGAGCGGCGAGTGGCCTGCGATCCCCTGGCCGCCGGTGTAGCAACACACCGGGCTGGTACCGCGCCCCCCAAGGGGCGCGGGGCTGTATCGATATGCGGCTCCGCCGTGTGGGCGCGACCAGCCACGGCCGGCCTGCAGTCTCATAACCGCCGATCCAGCGGAGCGCAAGGGCGCCTTACCGGCCATCCGGCCCGGTCCGGTTCGTATGCGGAACTTCCGTCCGGTTAGGCTCATGACATGCATGCCTGGCCCGCTTCCGAGGTCCCCGCCCTGCCTGGTCAGGGCCGCGACCTGAGGATCCACGACACCGCGACCGGCGGTCTGGTCTCCCTCGACCCCGGTCCCGTCGCCCGTATCTACGTCTGCGGCATCACGCCGTACGACGCGACCCACATGGGTCACGCGGCGACCTACAACGCGTTCGACCTCGTTCAGCGCGTGTGGCTCGACACCAAGCGGCAGGTTCAGTACGTCCAGAACGTCACCGACGTGGACGATCCGCTGCTCGAGCGGGCGCACCGTGACGGCGTCGACTGGGTCGCCCTCGCCGAGCAGGAGACGGCCCTCTTCCGCGAGGACATGACCGCCCTGCGGATGCTGCCGCCGCAGCACTACATAGGCGCCGTCGAGGCGATACCCGGCATCGTGCCGCTCGTCGAGCGGCTGCGGGACGCGGGCGCCGCCTACGAACTCGACGGCGACGTCTACTTCTCCGTCGAGTCCGACCCCAACTTCGGCAAGGTGTCCGGCCTCGACGCGGCCGCCATGCGGCTGCTGTCCGCCGAGCGCGGCGGCGACCCGGACCGTCCGGGCAAGAAGAACCCCCTCGACCCGATGCTGTGGATGGCGGCCCGTGAGGGCGAGCCCAGCTGGGACGGTGCTTCGCTCGGCCGTGGCCGGCCCGGCTGGCACATCGAGTGCGTCGCCATCGCCCTGGACCACCTCGGCATGACCTTCGACGTCCAGGGCGGCGGCTCCGACCTGGCCTTCCCGCACCACGAGATGGGCGCCTCGCACGCCCAGGTGCTGACCGGCGAGTTCCCCATGGCCAAGGCGTACGTCCACGCCGGCATGGTCGCCCTCGACGGCGAGAAGATGTCCAAGTCCAAGGGCAACCTGGTCTTCGTGTCCAGGCTGCGGCGCGACGGGGTGGACCCGGCGGCTATCCGGCTGGCGCTGCTCGCCCACCACTACCGCTCCGACTGGGAGTGGACCGACCAGGTCCTCCAGGACGCCGTGTCCCGGCTCGGGCGCTGGCGTGCCGCCGTGTCCCGGCCCGACGGACCGCCCGCCGAGGCGCTGGTCGAGGAGATCCGCGAGGCCCTCGCGAACGACCTGGACGCCCCGGCCGCACTCGCCGCGGTCGACCGCTGGGCCGCACTGCAGGACGCCGACGGCGGTACGGACATCGGCGCACCCGGTGTCGTCTCGCGGGCCGTGGACGCGCTGCTGGGCGTCGCCCTGTAGCCGCAGCCGCAGCCGCCACGTCACAGCACGGGAAAGGGGCGCTTCCTCCGTGGAGGAAGCGCCCCTCGTGTCATCCGGCGCCGGTCAGATCCTGCGCACCTGGATGCTGCGCAGGACGTTCGGAGAGCCCGAGTCCCAGATGCCGACCACCTGGTGGCCGAAGGCGAATGCCTCCTGGACCTGGTCATGGGTCTGGGGGTTCGGGTTGGCGAAGATCCTGAACTGGCCCTGGATGCGCAGGGCGATCAGGCTGGGCTGGCCCGGCAGGGGCTGCACGACGTCGATGTAGCCGTCCGCGATGCCGGCCTGCAGCACCTGCTGCTGGACCTGCTGCTGAACGTGCTGCACGGCGACCTGGGCGATCTGGTGGAGCTGCTGCTGCACCTGCTGCTCGTGCTGCTGCACCTGCTGCTCGTGCTGTTGCTGCTGACCGTAGCCCTGGTGCTGGCCGAGCTGCTGGAGCAACTGCTGGAAGGGCTGCTGCTGACCGAGCTGCTGGAGCTGTTCCAGCGAGCCCACGCCCATGCCCATGCCCATACCCATGCCCGTACCCATGGGCTGCTGCTGGCCGTAGCCCTGCTGCTGTCCGAACGGCTGCTGCTGGTACTGCTGGTAGGGCGACGTGCTGGGGAACTGCTGGCCCTGCTGTTGTCCCGGTTGGCTCATCTGCGGGGTGGTGCTCATGCGGGTGTCACCTTCCCTTGATGGTTGGGATTCGTCAGCCCGTGACGACCAGGCCGACGATCTCGTCGTCCGAGAACCACACTCGGACGTCGGGCCGTCCCCCCGCGAAGGCGGAGTGCACCGCCTGGCGGACTTCCGGGGACGGGTGGTTGAGGTTCCGCCAGGCGCCGGCCACGAACAGCCTCAGCCTGGGCGGGAGTTCACGGGGATACGGCAGCAGCTCGTCCCAGTACCGTTCGGCCTGGCCCGAGCCGACCGCCTGCGGCAGCAGACGGGTGACCGCCGCCTTGATGTCGGGCCGGTTGCCGATGCGCTGCGAGGCGGGCCGGCCCGGAGCGTCCTGCTGCGGGGAACCCGTGGCCCGCAGCACGGAACGCGCACGCTCCGGGGACATCGGTTGCTGGGCGGCCGCCTTGAGCATCCCTTGCAGCGCGGCCAGCGCGCCCACCACCACCGGGGAGGCGGAGGAGGTCCCGGAGAACGTGTCCGTGTACCAGGCGATCTCCTCGGGCCCGCCCTGCAGATCGCCGGGCTTGTCCCAGAAGCCGCCGGTGGTCGTGACCTCGCGTCCCCAGCCCTGGGCGTCCAGCCGGGCGCCGTAGTTGGAGAACGCGAGCCTGGAGCGGTCCGGGCCGTGGTCGCGGCCGTGCGTGCCGGGCGGCGGTGCGCCCGCGCCGACCAGGACGGCACCGGAGGACTGGTTGGAGGGGTTGAACGGGTTGCGCCACCACTCGGGGAAGTCGTCCGGGCGGCGCTCGTAGACCGCGTCGTCCAGCGACTCCCCGCCGTTGCCGGCCGCCTCCACGACGAGGACGCCCTTGGCGGTGGCGTACCGGATGGCCGCGTAGTCGTCCGGCCACCACTCGATCGCGACATAGCCGCGCTGGTCGTCGCGCTCGGCGTACTCGAACCGCGGTCCGGGGCGGTGCAGTTCGATCAGTACGACGTCGCCGGGGCCGAGCCGGTCGGCCGCCGCGTGGATCGCGGCCGCCGTGCCGATGCCCTGGAAGGACGCGGCCGCGGTCACCGCCTCGGGCACGATGCCGTTGACCCCGAACTCGTTTCGGTCGCCGCCGATCACGCCGATCACGGCCGTGCCGTGGTTACGCCAGGCGAGATCGGTCAGCGGGGTGCCGACCACGACGCCGGCCAGCTTGGCGGCCAGGTCCTCATGGCCCAACTGCCAGGCGCCCTCGACATCGATGACCGTCACCCCCTGACCCGACCCACCAGGGCGCTGCCAGGCCCAGTGGGCGTCTATCCCCTCCGGCGCGGGGCGCAGATAGCCCTGCCTGCTGCTGAAGTCGGGGGTGACCGGCGCCCCTTCCTTCAGCCGGCCGCTCTCCTCGGCCAGGGACGCAGGTACGGCACCGGGCTTGATGTACGCCGTCTCGACACCCGGCAGCGCGGCGATCCGCGAGCGCAGCTCCTCGGCGCGGCTCTCGCCGCCGCGCACCCGGTAGAACATCGCGAGGTCGGGCACGTTGCCGTCGCTCGGGGCGGCGGACTGCTGCAGTCGCTCCTCGCTTCCGAACAGCGGCTCTAGGACCAGCTGTTCATCGCTGAGGAACATGTTGAGAGCGGAGACGTCGGCTCCCGTTGCCGAGCGGACACCCTCGGCCTGGGCACGCAACCGGGCCTCGGGACGGGCAACGACGATCAGTTCCCGCTCGGCTCCTCGATAGGTGAATCCCGCTCCGTCGGGCCCCGGCCCGGACGTTCCCGGCCCTTGCGCCGGCTGTACCTGGTCGCTCATCGGTACCGCTCCCTTCGGTCCGTGCGGGTGCGCCATCGCTGCACAACCAACCACGCCCTCGGCGGTCCGTCCACCCCGTCTTCACCAACTCGGTTTGAAAACAAGTTGAATTGGGTAGCGTGTGCAATCCGTCCTGAAACAGTGGTCACGTAGCAAACCGGCCAAAGACTGCGGAGTTGCCAGTCATGGGATGGGGTTCCAGAACGCAAAGAGGGCGGTGCGCAAGCTGCGCACCGCCCTCACCCGGTCGACCAGGCTATTCCTCCGACGACTCCTCGTCGTCCCCGCCCGCCTTCGGTGGCTTCGGCGGCTTCGTACGGCCGCTGGGGTTGTCCCGCAGGTACGAGGTGCTGTCGCTGCCGTCCGCGGTCGCGTGTCCGCCGCTCGACGGACCTCCGCCGTCCCGGCGCCGCAGGTAGCGCTCGAACTCGCGGGCGATCGCCTCGCCCGACGCCTCCGGCAGCTCCGCGGTGTCCCGGGCCTCCTCCAGCGTCTGGACGTACTCCGCGACCTCGCTGTCCTCGGCGGCCAGCTGGTCCACGCCGACCTGCCAGGCGCGCGCGTCCTCGGGCAGTTCGCCCAGCGGGATGCGCACGTCGATCAGGTCCTCCAGACGGTTGAGCAGGGCCAGCGTCGCCTTCGGGTTGGGCGGCTGCGACACGTAGTGCGGCACGGCCGCCCACAGCGACACCGCCGGCACGCCCGCGTGCGTACAGGCCTCCTGCAGGACGCCGACGATGCCCGTCGGGCCCTCGTACTTGGTCTCCTCCAGGTCCATGCGCTGCGCCAGGTCCGAGTCGGACGTGGTGCCGCTGATCGGGACCGGCCGGGTGTGCGGGGTGTCGCCCAGCAGGGCGCCCAGCACCACCACCAGTTCCACACCCAGTTCGTGCGCGAAGCCCAGCAGCTCGTTGCAGAACGAGCGCCACCGCATCGACGGTTCGATACCTCGGACAAGTACGAGATCACGCGGCTTCTCGCCGCCGACCCGGACCACCGACAACCTTGTCGTCGGCCACGTGATCTTGCGCACGCCGCCGTCCATCCACACCGTGGGGCGGTTCACCTGGAAGTCGTAGTAGTCCTCGGCGTCCAGCGCCGCGAACACCTCGCCCTTCCACTCCCTGTCCAGATGCGCGACCGCGGTGGAGGCGGCGTCGCCGGCATCGTTCCAGCCCTCGAACGCGGCCACCATGACCGGGTCGATCAGCTCGGGAACCCCCTCGAGCTCGATCACCCAGGCCTCCTTCCGACGTGCCCTCGCTTGACCACCCAACCTTACGGCGTGCGGCGGGGGCGCCCGCAGCCCCCTTGCACGGGGGAGTGAACGGATCACTGCCCCGTCCGGGGCCCTCGGACACCCATGATCACCAGAGCTGGGCCCCCCGCGCCCGACGCCCGCTCAGAGCGTGGAGCGAAGCCACTGCTCCACGCTCGCGACGTGCACCGTCGCCCAGGACCGCGCGGCCTCCGCGTCCCGGTCGCGCAGGGCGGCCAGGATCGCGCGGTGTTCGTGCAGGGTGCGGCTGACCGCGTCCTCCTGGGTGAGACCGCGCCAGATGCGGGCCCGGGTGGTCGGCCCCGACAGGCCGTCCAGCAGCGAGCAGAGCACCGAATTGCCGGAACTCTGCACGATGCCCCGGTGGAAGTCCAGGTCACAGGCGACCAGCTCCTCCACCGACGGAGCATTCCCCAGCTTCTCCAACTGGGCCGAGAGAGCGTCCAGTTGCTGCTCGCTGATCCTGGAGGCGGCCATCGCCGTGGCGGCCGGCTCCAGGATGCGGCGCACCGCCAGGAACTCCAGCACGGTGTCGTCGCGGTGGAAGTCGACGACGAAGCTCAGCGCCTCCAGCAGCAGCTGCGGGTCCAGACTGGTCACATACGTACCGTCGCCCTGCCGCACGTCCAGGATCCGGATCAGCGACAGGGCGCGCACTGCCTCCCGCAGGGAGTTGCGGGACAGCCCCAGCTCGGCGGCCAGCTCGCTCTCCTTCGGCAGCCGGTCGCCGGGGCGCAGCGCGCCGGAGACGATCATTCCCTTGATCTTCTCGATCGCCTCGTCGGTGACTGCCATGGGCGGCCTCCCTGTCGTTCAGATCTGTCGTTCAGACATCCGATGTCTTAGGTCATTATGGGGGTTCAGCGAGCTGATCGGGGAGCCGAATGCTCAGCTCAGGGGCGTTCGGCGCGTACGAGGCCCGCGGGGCGGGGGTACCGGTGGTGCGCGTAGTCACCCGGCAGCCGGCCGGAAGCCACTTCCAGACCCCCCCCGCTCCGTCACCTGCGCCGTCACCAGCCACCCCGGCGCCACATCGAACACCGGGTTGTGGCCCCGCGACTCGACGGGCGCCGTCCGTATACCGCATACCGCCCCACTCCAACACCTCGGCCTCGCCGTGGAGTTCGATGTGGATGTCGTCGCCGGTCCTGGTGGCCAGATCGAGCGTGGTCGTGGGGGCCGCCACCAGGAAGGGGATGCCGGCGTCGGCGCAGGCCAGGGCGACACCCACGGTGCCGACCTTGTTCGCGGTGTCGCCGTTCGCGGCGATGCGGTCCGCGCCGACGATCGCGCACCGCCCGCCAGCCGAGCCCCGACGCGCCGCCGTCGTCCACGGCGAACGCCTCGCGCAGCGCGCGAGATTCTCGGGACTGGCCTGATCACTGTTCACGCGCCCATGAAAGCACCCGGTACCGACAACCGAGCATGCGAAAAGGGGCGGCTCCGTCGGCGCGGAGTCGCCCCTCTCGCGGATCCGGCCCCCTAGGGGAAAGGGGCCGTTCCCCGATCGTGCCGGCCCTGGTCAGGGAAGGGGCCGACGCGAGGTCACTTCTTGTCGAGCAGGTCCTGCACCTTGGCGCGGACGTCGTCCGTGGCCAGACCGCGGATCGTCAGCGTCGTACGGCGGCGCAGCACGTCGTCCTGCGTCTCGGCCCACTCGTTGTCGCGGGCGTACACCACCTGCGCCCAGATCTCCGGGGCGTCCGGGTGGACGCGCTCGGCCAGCTCCGGGTTCTCGTTGGCGAGACGGGCGATGTCGAAGGACAGCGACCCGTAGTGCGTCGCCAGGTGCCTCGCCGTGTCGGCGGCCATACGCGGGCCGGGCGCCGGGTTGTCGACCAGCAGTCGGTGCGCGACCGCACGCGGGTTGGCGACACCCGGCAGCGGCAGCTTCTTCGGCAGCGAGGAGATGGGCTCGAAGTCGTCACCCAGCGGAGCGCCCGGCAGCGCCTCCAGCTTCTGCATCACCGTACGGCCGATGTGCCGGAAGGTGGTCCACTTGCCGCCCGCGACGGACAGCATGCCGCCCCTGCCCTCGGTCACCACGGTCTCGCGCTTGGCCTTCGCCGTGTCACCGGGGCCGCCCGGCAGCACCCGCAGACCCGCGAAGGAGTACGTGATCAGGTCACGGCTCAGCTGCTGGTCCCGGACCGAGAACGCGGCCTCGTCCAGGATCTGGGATATGTCCTTCTCGGTGACCGAGACGTCCGCCGGGTCGCCCTCGAACTCCTCGTCGGTCGTACCGAGAAGCAGCATGTCCTCCCAGGGGAGGGCGAAGGTGATGCGGTACTTGTCGATCGGGGTGGCCAGCGCGGCCTTCCACGGGGAGGTCCGCTTCAGGACCAGATGCGCGCCCTTCGACAGACGGATCGACGGCGCGGCATTCGGGTCCTCCATGCGACGCAGGTGATCGACCCACGGGCCGGTCGCGTTCAGCACCAGTCGGGCGTTGACACCGAACTCGTCACCCGTCGTACGGTCCTTCAGGTCGGCGCCGGTCACCCGGCCCTTGGTGAACCGGAGCCCGGTCACCTCGGCGTGGTTCAGGACGACGGCGCCTGCCTCGACGGCCGCGCGGACCGTCATCAGCGCCATACGCGCGTCGTTCATCTGGTCGTCGCCGTAGACGGCGACGGCCTTGAGGTTGTCGGTGCGCAGTTCGGGCACGTCCTGCGCCGCCTTCGCGGGGGACAGGAGGTGGCCGACGCCGTCACCGAACGCGGAGAGCGCGGAGTAGGCGAAGACGCCCGCCCCGAGCTTCGCAGCGCCGTGCGGCCCGCCCTTGTACACGGGGAGGTAGAACGTGAGCGGGTTCGCCAGGTGGGGGGCCACCTGACGGGACACCGCACGGCGCTCGAAGTGGTTCTCCGCCACCAGCTTCACCGCGCCGGTCTGCAGATAGCGCAGACCGCCGTGGAGCAGCTTGGAGGAGGCGGAAGAGGTGGCGCCGGCGAAGTCGCCGGCGTCGACCAGCGCCACCCTGAGGCCGGACTGCGCGGCGTGCCAGGCGGTGGAGATGCCCAGGATGCCGCCGCCGATCACGAGGAGGTCGTACGACGCCTTGGCGAGTTGCTCCCGGGTCTCGGCCCGGCTCGGGTTGGAGCCGGAGGCCGGGCGCGTACCCAGGGCAGGCACGGACTGCAGGGTGGACTGACTGGTCATTTCGGGTTCTTACTCCTCATCAGAGCGTGCGAGAGCCGTCAGGAGCTCTCGTCAGCTCTCGTCGTCCTCGAGCCAGCCCATGGTCCGCTCGACGGCCTTGAGCCAGCTCTTGTACTCACGGTCGCGCTTCTCCGCGGCCATGTTGGGGGTCCACTCGGCGGCCCGGCGCCAGTTCGCGCGCAGGTCGTCGGTGCTGGTCCAGAAGCCGACGGCGAGCCCGGCGGCGTAGGCGGCGCCGAGGCAGGTCGTCTCGGCGACCATGGGGCGCACCACGGGGGCGTCCACGAAGTCCGAGAGGGTCTGCATCAGCAGGTTGTTGGAGGTCATGCCGCCGTCGACCTTGATCGCCGCGAGCTCGACGCCGGAGTCCTTGGTCATGGCGTCGGTGATCTCACGGGTCTGCCAGGCAGTGGCCTCCAGGACGGCGCGCGCGAGGTGCGCCTTGGTGACGTACCGGGTCAGACCGGCGATCACACCGCGGGCGTCGGAGCGCCAGTACGGGGCGAACAGACCGGAGAAGGCCGGCACGAAGTACGCGCCGCCGTTGTCCTCGACCGTGAGCGCGAGGGTCTCGATCTCGGCGGCGGTGGAGATCAGGCCCATCTGGTCGCGCATCCACTGCACCAGCGAACCGGTGACCGCGATCGAGCCCTCCAGGGCGTAGACCGCCTTCTCGTCGCCGATGCGGTAGCCGACCGTGGTCAGCAGGCCGTTGTACGAGTTGACCGGCTTCTCACCGGTGTTCATCAGCAGGAAGGTGCCGGTGCCGTACGTCGACTTGGCCTCGCCCTCGGAGAAACAGGTCTGGCCGAACAGGGCCGCCTGCTGGTCGCCGAGCGCGGAGGCGACGGGAATACCGCCGAGGATGTCGCCGAGCTTGCCGCCCGTGACCTCGCCGTAGACCTCGGCGGAGGAACGGATCTCCGGCAGCATGGCCAGCGGGACGCCGATCGACTCGGCGATCTTCTCGTCCCACTCCATGGTGTGCAGGTTCATCAGCATGGTGCGGGAGGCGTTGGTCACGTCGGTGACGTGGTGGCCGCCGTCGACACCACCGGTCAGGTTCCAGATGACCCAGCTGTCCATGGTGCCGAAGAGGATGTCGCCACGCTCGGCGCGCTCCCGCAGACCCTCGACGTTGTCGAGCAGCCAGCGGGCCTTGGGGCCGGCGAAGTAGGAGGCGAGGGGAAGACCGGTCTCGCGGCGGAAGCGGTCCTGGCCGACGTTGCGGCCGAGCTCCTTGCACAGGGCGTCGGTGCGGGTGTCCTGCCAGACGATGGCGTTGTGGACGGGCTCACCGGTGTTCTTGTCCCAGAGCAGTGTGGTCTCGCGCTGGTTGGTGATGCCGATGGCCTTGATGTCGTCACGGGTGATGCCGGCCTTCTGGATGGCCCCGGCGACGACTTCCTGGACGTTGGTCCAGATCTCGTTGGCGTTGTGCTCGACCCAGCCCGGCTTCGGGAAGATCTGCTCGTGCTCCTTCTGGTCGACGGAGACGATGCGTCCGTCGCGGTCGAAGACGATGCAGCGCGAAGAGGTGGTGCCCTGGTCGATCGCGGCGATGAAGGGGCCGGCGGTGTGGGCGTCGGTCACGGTGTGCTCCTGGAGTTCCTTGGATAGGGGGCTGTCTGTACGGCGCGGTGCTGGTTAAGTGCGGTGCAGCCTGATGGTGTTGAAGGCCTGGTGCTCTTAAGCAAAAGCGACGTTGTAGATGCCTGCAGCGATCGCGCCGCCGATCAGCGGACCGACCACCGGGATCCAGGCGTAGCGCCAGTCGGAACCACCCTTGTTGGGCAGGGGCAGCAGGGCGTGCACAAGACGCGGACCGAGGTCACGGGCCGGGTTGATCGCGTAGCCGGTCGGGCCGCCGAGCGACAGACCGATCGAGACGACCACGAGCGCGGTGATCAGGGCGCCCAGGGTGCCGAGACCCTTGCCGCTGTCGTTGAGGCCCTGCGTGAGGACGGCGAGGACCAGCACGATGGTGCCGATGATCTCCGTCGCGAGGTTCTGCACCACGTTCCGGATCTCCGGACCGGTGGAGAAGATGCCCAGGACCGGGCCGGCGCCCTTCTCCTGGGCCTCGACGGCCTTGGCCGCCGTGGCCTGCGCACCCGGGCCGCCGACGATCTCCTTGTCGGTGAGGTGCGCGTGGAACTGACCGTAGTAGGCGACCCAGACCAGGGTCGCGCCGATCGCGGCGCCGAGGAGCTGTCCGGCCCAGTAGACCGGGACGTTGCTCCAGTCGCCGCTCTTGATCGCGAGTGCGAGCGTCACGGCGGGGTTCAGGTGTGCGCCGGAGAGCGGCGCCGACGTGTAGACCGCCGTGAGTACCGCGAAGCCCCACCCGAAGGTGATGGCCAGCCAGCCGGCGTTACGGGCCTTGGAGGCCTTCAGCGTCACGGCGGCGCAGACGCCGCCGCCGAGCAGGATGAGTATGGCGGTACCGATGGTCTCGCCGATGAAGATGTCGGAGCTGGACACCCGCGACTCCTTTGTCCTTCGTCCAGGGGACCGAACCCCGGGTCCCTCCGGGAGTTCGAGCTGCCCTCGGGGGTGAGAGCGAATACCGGCCCTTGGCGTTGTCACACTCTAGCGCGTATTGCCGGTAGGTGTTCGACAATGTCGACCGATGGACGGGAGTCTTGCTCCGGCGTCAGGTGTGCGTCAAGGGCTGTGATGGCGAAAATGCGATCGTTACCGATTGCTGTGAGCTGTCGATCTTGCAGGTCAGATGCGTACGGACGGGTAACAAGCACCCGGCGTACCGACCGGGCGGTCCGCCGGGTCGCCTCCGGGCACGACAGAGGCCGGGACGCCGCCCGCCGTCCCGGCCTTCACCCGCGTCCCGCTGTGCCTCTCAGAACCGCCCGGCGCCCAGGTCCCGCGACACCGCACGGGCGCAGTCCCGCACCGCGGCGATCAGCTCCGGGCGCAGCTCGCCGTCGCGGCACAGCCGCTCCACCGCGCCGGTGATGCCCACCGCGCCCACCGGCATCCGCCGCCGGTCGTGGATGGGTGCGGCGACGGACGCGACGCCCTCCCAGGTCTCCTCCACGTCGGCCGCGTAGCCGCGCGCCCTGGACATGTCGAGGATGTGCTCGAAGTCCTCCAGTCCGTACACGGTGCGGTCGGTGAAGGGCTTGCGGTCGGCCTCGATCGCCTCGCTGTGCGCGACCGGGTCGTACGCCGACAGGACCTTGCCCAGAGCCGTGGAGTGCAGGGGCTGCATGGCCCCGATCTCCAGCACTTGACGGCTGTCGTCGGGCCGGAAGACATGGTGCACGATCAGTACGCCCTGCTGGTGCAGGACGCCCAGATACACGCTCTCCCCGCTTGACCTGGCCAGGTCGTCCGTCCACACCAGGGCGCGCGCCCGCAGCTCGTGCACGTCGAGATAGGTGGTGCCCAGGCGCAGCAGCTCGGCGCCCAGCTGATAGCGCCCGGAGGCGTCGTCCTGCTCGACGAAACCCTCCTGCTGGAGGGTGCGCAGAATCCCGTGGGCGGTGCCCTTGGCGAGGCCCAGTGACGAGGCGATGTCCGAGAGGCCGAGCCGTCGCTCGCCGCCCGCGAGCAGCCGCAGCATCGCGGCCGCCCGTTCGAGCGACTGGATGTTCCGTGCCATCGCCGTACTGCCTCCGTCCCCTTCGACCGTCGACGAGCGACGTCGCTGCCGCCGTTCGGCAATGTCGAACACTACCGGTCGATGCCGACCTCCCGCTAATGGTCGGTCCGCATCCGTCGGGTTCTGTTGTGTCACTGGTATCCCGGGAGTGACCTGTCCGTCACTCTCGTCCGTCTCGTGGACGCCCCTGACCATCCCCGGCCGCCCCCGGTTACCCTGGCGTGGTGCGCCCACCGCGGAGAGTTCGCGGACCGCGCAAAGCCGACAGCCGTCGCACCCAAGGGAGCCCCTTAAATGGCCTCGTCGCCACTGACCCCTTCCGCCGACAGCCGGACCCGTGTGTCCGCGCTCCGTGAGGCGCTCGCCACCCGTGTGGTGGTCGCCGACGGAGCGATGGGCACGATGCTGCAGGCGCAGGACCCCACGCTCGACGACTTCCAGCAGCTTGAGGGCTGCAACGAAGTCCTCAACGTGACCCGCCCCGACATCGTCCGCTCGGTGCACGCCGAGTACTTCGACGCAGGCGTCGACTGCGTGGAGACCAACACCTTCGGTGCCAACCTCACCGCCCTCGGCGAGTACGACATCCCCGAGCGCGTCGCCGAACTGTCCGAGTCCGGCGCCCGTATCGCCCGTGAGACGGCGGACGAGTTCGCCGCGCGCGACGGCCGGCAGCGCTGGGTGCTGGGTTCGATGGGTCCCGGTACCAAGCTGCCCACCCTCGGTCACACCACCTTCACCGCCATCCGCGACGCCTACCAGCAGAACGCCGAGGGCCTGCTCGCCGGCGGCGCCGACGCGCTGCTGGTGGAGACCACCCAGGACCTGCTGCAGACCAAGGCCTCCGTCCTGGCCGCCCGCCGGGCGATGGAGACGGCCGGGTACGAGGTCCCGCTGATCGTGTCGGTGACGGTGGAGACGACCGGCACCATGCTGCTCGGCTCGGAGATCGGCGCCGCGCTCACCGCGCTGGAGCCGCTCGGTATCGACATGATCGGCCTGAACTGCGCGACCGGCCCGGCCGAGATGAGCGAGCACCTGCGCTACCTGGCCCGCCACTCCCGCATCCAGCTCTCCTGCATGCCCAACGCGGGCCTCCCGGTCCTCGGCAAGGACGGCGCCCACTACCCGCTCACGGCGCCGGAGCTCGCCGACGCGCAGGAGACCTTCGTGCGCGAGTACGGCCTCTCCCTGATCGGCGGCTGCTGCGGCACCACGCCCGAGCATCTGCGCCAGGTCGTCGAGCGGGTGCGCGGCCTCGCCCCGGGTGAGCGGGATCCGCGGCCGGAGCCGGGTGCGGCCTCCCTCTACCAGACGGTGCCGTTCCGTCAGGACACCGCGTATCTGGCGATCGGCGAGCGCACCAACGCCAACGGATCGAAGAAGTTCCGCGAGGCGATGCTGGCGGGGCGCTGGGACGACTGTGTGGAGATGGCCCGCGAGCAGATCCGTGAGGGCGCGCACATGCTGGATTTGTGCGTGGACTACGTCGGCCGGGACGGCGTGGCGGACATGGAGGAGCTGGCCGGCCGCTTCGCCACCGCCTCCACCCTGCCGATCGTGCTGGACTCCACCGAGGTCCCCGTCATCCGGGCCGGGCTGGAGAAGCTGGGCGGGCGTGCGGTCATCAACTCCGTCAACTACGAGGACGGCGACGGCCCCGAGTCCCGCTTCGCGAAGGTCACCAAGCTCGCCCGGGAGCACGGCGCCGCGCTGATCGCGCTGACCATCGACGAGGAGGGCCAGGCCCGCACCCCGCAGCACAAGGTCGCCATCGCCGAGCGGCTGATCGACGACCTGACCGGCAACTGGGGCATCCACGAGTCGGACATCCTCATCGACACCCTGACCTTCACCATCTGTACGGGTCAGGAGGAGTCCCGGGGGGACGGCATCGCCACCATCGAGGCGATCCGCGAGCTCAAGCGCCGCCACCCGGACGTGCAGACCACGCTGGGCCTGTCCAACATCTCCTTCGGCCTGAACCCGGCCGCCCGCATCCTGCTCAACTCCGTCTTCCTCGACGAGTGCGTCAAGGCGGGCCTGGACTCGGCGATCGTGCACGCCTCGAAGATCCTGCCGATCGCCCGGTTCAGCGAGGAAGAGGTCCAAACGGCCCTCGACCTCATCCACGACCGGCGCGCCGAGGGCTACGACCCGCTGCAGAAGCTGATGGCGCTGTTCGAGGGCGCCACCGCGAAGTCGCTGAAGGCGGGCAAGGCGGAGGAGCTGGCCGCCCTGCCGCTGGAGGAGCGG
>NZ_JAJSBI010000017.1 GCF_021261325.1 Streptomyces guryensis
GTCTCGACCACGATGCGCACCGCGCCCTCACGGAACTCAGCGTCGTACGGCGGCTTCTTCTTGGACCCCATGAATCCCAACTTCCCCTGCAATCACGGGCTCCACGCTACGAGGGGATGGTCAGGGAACTGAACACAGGGACACGCGCTGAATGCGGTGCGGGCCGCTGAGGGGTGCAGCGCAGCTCTGTGGCGCGTGGCCGGCCGGAGCCGCGCGCCATCAGGTCAAGCGTCCCGGACCCTTGACTCGGAAGGTGCCCGCACCCATCCTCGTCCCATGTCTTGCGCGGGTCATGACAACCTCATGGGTTGGTCAACCGCGCGATCCCGCCGACCGAGGGACGTGGGCCGTGACGCCGACTCGACGCTCGTACCGCCGCAAGAACGTCACCGTGGTGTCGCTGCTACTCCTTCTCGTGGGCCTGGTCCTTGGCCCCACGCCGAGTTCGGCGGCCGGCGACGACTGGTGGGTCCCGGTCGCGCGCCCCGCCCCGGACGCCCGGATCAACGTCACCGGTGAGCCGTTCACCGGCACCGATTCGGCGGGCGAGGTACGCGGGTTCGTCGACGCACACAACCATCTGTTCTCCAACGAGGCCTTCGGCGGCCGGCTGATCTGCGGCAAGGTGTTCTCCGAGGCCGGGGTCGCCGACGCCCTCAAGGACTGTCCCGAGCACTACCCCGACGGCTCCCTCGCGGTCTTCGACTACATCACCCACGGCGGCGACGGCAGGCACGACCCGGTCGGCTGGCCGACCTTCAAGGACTGGCCGGCGTACGACTCGATGACCCATCAGGCGAACTACTACGCCTGGCTGGAGCGGGCCTGGCGCGGCGGGCAGCGGGTGCTGGTCAACGACCTCGTCACCAACGGCATGATCTGCTCGGTCTACCCCTTCAAGGACCGCAGCTGCGACGAGATGACCTCCATCCGGCTGCAGGCGAAGCTGACGTACCAACTGCAGGACTACATCGACAAGATGTACGGCGGCCCCGGCAAGGGCTGGTTCCGGATCGTCACCGACAGCGCACAGGCCCGTGAGGTGATCAAGCAGGGCAAGCTGGCCGTCGTCCTGGGCGTGGAGACATCCGAGCCGTTCGGCTGCAAGCAGGTCCTCGACATACCGCAGTGCGGCAAGGCCGACATCGACAAGGGGCTGGACGAGCTGTACCGGCTGGGCGTGCGCTCGATGTTCCTGTGCCACAAGTTCGACAACGCGCTGTGCGGCGTCCGCTTCGACTCGGGAGGCCTCGGAACGGCCATCAACGTCGGGCAGTTCCTCTCCACCGGCACCTTCTGGCAGACCGAGAAGTGCACCGGCCCCCAGCACGACAACCCCATCGGCACCGCCTCCTCCGCCGCGGAGAAGGACCTTCCGGCGGGCGTGGACGTCCCCGCGTACGACTCCGACGCCCAGTGCAACAAACGCGGCCTCACCGACCTCGGCGCATATGCCGTGCGCGGCATGATGAAACGCAAGATGATGCTGGAGATCGACCACATGAGCGTCAAGGCCGTCGGCCAGGCGCTGGACATCCTGGAGTCCGAGTCCTACCCCGGCGTGATCTCCTCGCACAGCTGGATGGACCTCAACTGGACCGAACGGGTCTACTCCCTCGGCGGCTTCGTCGCCCAGTACATGCACGGCTCCCAGGGGTTCGTCGCGGAGGCCGCACGGACGAAGGCGCTGCGCGACAAATACCACGTGGGCTACGGCTACGGCACCGACTTCAACGGCATCGGCGACCACCCGGCACCGCGCGGTGCCGACGCCCCCAACAAGGTCATCTATCCCTTCAGGAGCGCCGACGGCGGCTCGGTCATCGACCGGCAGACCACCGGTGAGCGCACCTTCGACTTCAACACCGACGGCGCGGCCGACGTCGGCATGATCCCTGACTGGATCGAGGACATCCGGCTCAACGGTGGCCAGGGTGTGGTGAACGACCTGATGCGGGGTGCCGAGTCCTACCTGGGCACCTGGGGAGCGACCGAGCGGCACCAGGCGTCGGTCGACCTCGCCGAGGGCGCGAGTGCCACCGCGAGTTCGTCCGAGTGGAACCCGTTCACCAGCCACCAGCCGGGCCGGGCCGTCGACGGTGACGACGGCACTCGCTGGGCGAGCGACTGGAGCGACGACCAGTGGTGGCAGGTCGACCTCGGCTCAACCCATCGCGTCGGCCGGGTCACGCTGGGCTGGGAGCGCGCGTACGGCAAGTCGTACCGCATCGAACTCTCCACCGACGGCACCGACTGGCAGACCGTCTGGTCCACCACGTCCGGGGACGGCGGACTGGACACCGCCCGTTTCACCGGCACACCGGCCCGCTACGTCCGCATCCACTGCCTGCAGCGCGGCACAGACTGGGGATACTCGCTGTACGAAGTGGGCGTCCACAGCGCCTGAGGTCCGTCACCATCCCCGAGGACACACATGGCACGCATGCCGTCGGCCGAGCGACGCAGACAGCTGACGGAAGCGGCGATCAGGGCGATGGCCCGGGACGGCGTCGCCAGGACGACGACCCGGTCCATCGCCGCCGAGGCGGGCGTGTCCCTGAGCGTCTTCCACTACTGCTTCGACTCCAAGCAGGCCCTGGTCGAGGCCGTCATCACCACTCTCACCGACCACTCGGTGACGGTGGTGAAGCAGGCCCTGCGGCCCAGGTCCACCCTCGTGGAGACCGTCCGGGCCGGCTTCCAGGCGTACTGGGACCACGTCCGCGCCCACCCCGACGAGCACATGCTCACCTACGAACTCACCCAGTACGCCCTGCGCGAGCCGGGTTTCGAGCACCTGGCGCGACGGCAGTACGAGCTGTACGGCGCCGCCTACACCGAGCTCATCGACGGGTTGCGCCGCACCATGGGCCTCCGACTCGCCGTCCCCGCGCCGGTGCTGGCCCGCTACCTGGCCGCCATGACCGACGGTCTGACACTCAACTACCTCGTCCTCGGCGACGAGTCAGCGTGGACCGACATCCTCGACACGGTCACCGCCCACATCGCGAGCCTGGTCCAGGACGACGTCCGCCGGGCCTAGCCTCGGCAGATCCGGGTCAGCAGATACGGGGGAGCTGCTCGCCCAGCGGCATGTCCACGATGCGCCGGGCGCCGACCAGTGTGCGCAGGGTGACCCGCCCTCGCGGTCCCTCCCGCAGCACCTCGCCGATCCGCACCGCCTGCGCCCCCTCGGGCAGCGACCGCAGAGCGGCCAGCGCCCGGTCGGCCGCGCCGGCGTCGACGAAGGCGAGCAGGCAGCCCTCGTTGGCGACGACCAGCGGGTCCAGACCGAGCAGGTCGCAGGCGGAGGCCACCGCCTCCGGCACCGGGACGGCGCTCTCCTCGATCTCCACGGCGACGGAGGAGTCCCGGGCGATCTCGTTGAGCGCGGCGGCCAATCCGCCCCGGGTCGGGTCGCGCAGCACATGGACCGCGGCGCCCAGTGGGGCCAGTTCACGCACCAGCCGGTGCAGCGGCCGTGTGTCGGAGGCGATGTCGCTCTCGAAGCCGAGCCCCTCACGGGTGCTCAGCACGGTCGTGCCGTGCAGCCCGACCGGACCGGACAGCAGGACCACGTCGCCGGAGCGGGCCAGCGCCGCCGAGGGGCACAGCAGTTCGTGCCGCTGCCCGACGCCGGTGGTGTTGATGAACAGCCGGTCGGCCGCGCCACGGCCCACGACCTTGGTGTCCCCGGTGATCACGGGCACGCCCACGTCCTGCGCCGCCTTGCCCAACGAGGCCATCACGGAACGCAGTTCGGTCAGCGGCAGCCCCTCCTCGACGATGAGGGACACGGACAGGGCGAGTGGCCGGGCACCCCGCATGGCGAGGTCGTTGACCGTGCCGTGCACGGCGAGGGATCCGATGTCCCCGCCGGGGAAGAACAGCGGGCTGACGACGAAGCTGTCGGTGCTCATCACCAGGCCGGGGTGGCCGGGCAGCAGCGCGGCATCCTCCAGCGGGCCCGTACCGCCGCCCACGGCGGGCAGCACCAGCCGGTCGAGCAGCTCCGCGGTGAGGCGTCCGCCGGCGCCGTGGCCCAGCAGGACGACCTCGTCCTCGTGGTTCGGGGTGGGGCATCGGATGCTCATGCCGTGCTCCTCGTCGGAGTGCGTCCGGCCGCGTGGAAGGCGGCGCAGGTGCCCTCGGACGACACCATCGGTGCGCCCAGAGGGTGGCGGGGGGTGCAACGAGTGCCGTACGCGGCGCAGTCGGTGGGCAGCCTGGCCCCGGTGAGGATGGCGCCCGCGATGCATTCCGCGTCCTCGACGGGACGCAGCCCGCCCACGTCGAAGCGGCGGGCGGCGTCGAACTGCCGGTACTGCTCGCCGAGTTCGAGACCGCTGTCGGGCAGCGCCCCGATGCCGCGCCAGGCCCGGTCGGTGACCCGGAAGACCGCGCGGACGGCGTCCTGCGCGTAGGTGTTGCCGGAACGCCGCACGGCTCGCACGTACTGGTTCTCCACTCCGGCCCGGCCGTCCTCCAGCTGCCGCACGGCCATCAGGATGCCTTCCAGCAGGTCCAGCGGCTCGAAGCCGGTGACCACGACCGGCACCTTGTGGCGGGCGGCGATCGGCTCGTACTCGGTCCAGCCCATCACCGCGCACACATGCCCGGCCGCCAGGAACGCCTGCACCTCGCAGTCGGGGTCGTCGAGCAGCGCCGTCATGGCGGGCGGCACGAGGACATGGCTGACCAGCATCGAGAAGTTCTCGAGGCCGAGGCGGGCCGCATGCAGTACCGCCATCGCGTTGGCCGGCGCGGTCGTCTCGAAACCGACCGCGAGGAAGACCACCTCCCGATCGGGCCGGTCGGCGGCCAGGCGTACGGCGTCCATCGGGGCGTAGACCACACGTACGTCCGCGCCCCGCGCCCGCAGTGACAGCAGGTCGGTGTCCGTGCCGGGCACGCGCAGCATGTCGCCGAAGCTGGTGAGGATCACGCCGGGCCGGCCGGCGATCGCCATGGCCCGGTCCAGAGTCTCCAGCGGGGTCACGCAGACCGGGCAGCCGGGCCCGTGGATCATCCGCATCCCCGCGGGCAGCAGCTCGTCGATGCCCTGGCGCACCAGCGTGTGGGTCTGCCCGCCGCACACCTCCATGATCCGCCAGGGCCGGGTGGCGGTCTGCCGCAGCTCGTCCAGCAGCCGCCGGGCGAGGACGGGGTCGCGGTACTCGTCGAGGTACTTCATCGGCCCTCCGCCTGCGTCATCGGTGCGTGAGATCGAGCCGGATGTCCACGACCCCCTCCACCGCCCGCACCGCCCGCGCCACCACCGGCACGAGCATCCGGTCGGGCAGGGAGCCGCCCAGCGTCACGACGCCCTCCTTCACGCTCACGGTCAGGGGAGTGGTGACCGGCAACTGGCCGAGCACGCTGTGCCGGATCTCCTGGGCGATCTCCTCGTCGTCACGGAGGAAGACCTTCAGCAGATCACTGCGGCTGACCACGCCCTGCAGCAGGCCGACCCCGTCCACGACGGGCAGCCGCTTGACGTGCCGGCGTGCCATGATCCGGGCGGCCTCGGCCAGCGAGGCGTCGGCGTGCACGGTCACGGCCGGGGCGCTCATCAGCTCGCCCGCGGTGATTGCGCCGGCCTTCCTGCGGTCGGCCGGATCACCCTCCTCGGTGTCCCGGAACTCCTCCTTGGCCATCAGGTCCGCCTCGGATACCACCCCCACGACGCGGCCCTCGCCCGCCAGGACCGGCAGAGCGCTGACCTTCCACTGGTCGAGCAGTTCGACGATCTCCTTGAAGGGCGCCTCACTGCCGACGGCGACGACGGTGTGCGTCATCACATCGCTCACGGTGTACGGAGATTCAGGCATCGCAGCCTCCCGAAATGTCGTGCGAGGTGTCCGATGAGGTACGGACGACCGTCAGGTCGAGGAAGTGGGTGGAGCACGAGATGCAAGGGTCGTGATTGCGGATCGCCCGCTCGCACAGGGCGGTCAACTCGGCGTCGTCCGGGTCGCGTTCGCCGATCGCACGCTGGGTCAGCCGACGCAGGTCGTCCTCGATCGCGCCCTGGTTCTGTGCCGTGGGCGGTACCAGCAGCGCACTGGTCACGAGACCGCCCGCGTCGAGTTCGTAGCGGTGGTAGAGGAGCCCTCGGGGCGCCTCGGTGGCGCCGTGGCCGACGCCCGCGACCGGGGGCACATCCGTGTACGGCTGTGCGGGCGGCTCGTACGCGTCGATGATCCGCAGCGCCTCCGCGACGGCGTACACGCTCTCCACCGCCCGCACCAGGATCGACCGGAACGGATTGCGGCACACCGCGCCCTCGCGCGGATCGCCGAGTCCCGCCTCCACGGCTGCCTCCAGAGCGACCGGCGACAGCCGTGCCCCGCCGATCGCGAACCTGGCGAGGGAGCCCGTGAGGTGCAGCCGTCCGTCCAGCCGCGAGTGCAGCGCCGTGGAGTGCTCCACATGGGTCTCGGCGACATGCTCGGTGAAGTCCCGCACCGGGAAGGAAGCCGTGGTGCCGTCCGCGCGCAGCACCGTCGGCGTACCGCCTTCGATGGCATACGTGTCCGGGGCGGCCAGCGCCAACAGGTCGGCCTCGACGTGACCGTCCGGGAAGTCGAAACCGGCCACCCAGCGCACGGTCTCCCACGCATCGTCCAGCGCCTGCTTCAACTGCTCGGCGAGCGGCCGCAGTTCGGCACGCGTCGGCACCCGGTGGAAGCCGCCCAGCCGTACGTTGACGGGGTGCACGGCGCGCCCGCCGATCAGCTCCATCAGGGAGTTGCCCGCCTTCTTGAGCCTCAGCCCGCGCTCGACCTCCGCCCGGTGGGTGCGGGCCAGCTCGATCGCGCTCGCACGGCCCAGGAAGTCCGGGGCGTGCAGCAGATAGATGTGCAGGACCTGGCTCTCGATCCACTCCCCGCAGTACAGCAGCCGGCGCAGGTCCCGGATCACCGGGTCGGCCGTCACCCCGCACGCGTCCTCGATCGCCGCGCACGCGCTCATCTGGTACGCCACGGGGCAGATCCCGCACACCCGTGCCGTGATGTCCGGTGGCTCGGTGTACGAACGCCCGCGCAGGAACGCCTCGAAGAAGCGCGGCGGTTCGTAGATCTCCAGCCGCGCGTCCGTGACCGTGCCGTCGTGCACCTTCAGGCGCAGGGCGCCCTCGCCCTCGACCCGGGACAGCGAGCCGACGTGCAGGACACGGGATCCGCGGTGCGTCACTTGCCCAACTCCTCGTCGAAAGCAGCCGTGTTGAAGGTGTGCAGGAACCGCTCCACGTCGTCCTCGTCGAGGCCGTCGCGGCGCAGCAGCGGGATCAGCGCCGGCAGGTTCACCGACCCGGACGGGCCGAAGCAGCCGAAGCAGCCGCGGTGGTACGCCGGGCAGAGCGCGCCGCACCCGGCGTGCGTGACCGGTCCGAGGCACGGCGTGCCGTGGGCGACCGTCACACAGACCGTGCCGCGCCGCTTGCACTCGAAGCACACGCTGTGGTTCGGCACGTCCGGCCTGCGGCCGGCGAGGAACGCGGTGATCACCTCGATGAGCTGCCTGCGGTCGATCGGGCAGCCGCGCAGCTCGAAGTCGACGTCCACATGGGCCGACACGGGCGTGGAGGTGGCGAGCGTGGAGATGTACTCGGGGTGGGCGTAGACCGTGCGCCGGAACTCGTCGACGTCCGCGAAGTTCCTCAGGGCCTGGATGCCACCGGCCGTGGCGCACGCCCCAATGGTCACCAGGTGGCGCGAAGCGGCGCGGATCGTCCGGATCCGTTCGGCGTCCTCGGCCGTGGTGATCGAACCCTCGACGAGGGAGAGGTCGTAGGGACCTGGTTCCACCGCGCTGGACGCCTCCAGGAAGTGCGAGATGTCCACTTCGCCCGCCAGCGTCAGGAGTTCGTCCTCGCAGTCCAGCAGGGTGAGCTGACAGCCGTCGCAGGAAGCCAGCTTGAACACCGCGAGCCGGGGCCTGGTCTTCGTGGCGGCCATCTCACAACTCCCTTACGGAAAGCAGGGGTTCCGCGCATGTCCAGTCCACGACGGGACCCGCCCGGCACACCAGCAGGGGGCCGAGCTGGCAATGGCCGCAGTGCCCGGTAGCGCACCGCATGTTCCGCTCCAGGGAGACCTGGATGCGGTCGCGGGGGACACCGAGGTGCGCGAGTTCGCGGGACGTGGCCCGGATCATCGGCTCGGGGCCGCACACGTACGCCGTCGTCTCCTCCGGTTCGAACTGCGCCCGCCCGAGCAACTCGGTGACCACGCCGACGTCTCCGCGCCAGTCGACCTCGGGCTGGTCCACTGTCACCCCGGTGTACGCGGTGGCCCAACTCGCCACCTCCGCCCGGGCGATCAGATCGCTCGGGGTGCGCGCACCGATCAGGACGTTCACGCTCCGGTACGCGGCCGGCTCGGCCAGCACCGCCAGGATCAGCGGCCGCAACGGGGCGAAACCGATGCCGCCCGCCACGATCACGACGTCACGGCCGCGCGCCCGCGCCGACTCCCAGCTGGTGCCGTAGGGACCGCGGATGCCGACGACGTCGCCGACCCGGGCCGCGCACAGCCCGTCGGAGACCGCGCCCACGGAGCGAACCGTGTGTGCCAGACCGCCGGTGGCCTGTACGGAGCTGACGGACACCGGAATCTCGCCACGCCCGAAGGAGTGCACCATCGCGAACTGCCCCGGCAGGAAGTCGGGGAGTGCGGAGCCCACCGGTTCGAACCGAAGCGTGACCGTGTCGGCGGTCTCCGCCCGGCGGGCGACCACCCGGTGGGGCACCGGCACGGCGGTCATCGCTCGTCCTTCGTCTCGTGGACGCCGTACAGATCGACCAGCCGGGCGCGGGCCGCGTTCAGCCGGTGGGCCAGCACCCGGCCGACCCAGTGCTCCACGACACGCCCGAACTCGGGGTCGTCCAGGCACATCAGACGGACGGCGACGGCGTCGAACTCGTAGGCATGCAAGGGCGTCACCGCCTCCGCGCCGAGCTGCCACACGAACGGCTCGTACAGCCAGGACCAGCCGAGGAGATCACCGACGACGAGCGTCTCGACGACCGGCGGGCGGCGGCCGGGGACGTGTATGTCGAGGGCGGCCGTCCCACTGCGGATGATCCAGAACCGGTTCGCGTGCCCGCCCTCCTCGAAAAGGCGGCTGCCCTGCGGGAAGGCGGCCTCGCGGCCGACACGCAGCAGCCGCTCGCGATGTTCGGCAGGCAGGGCGTGGTTCATGCGCAGGGCGATCGAGGGGGGCATCAGTCCGACTCCGTTCCGCGTTCGGCGTCCAGTGCGGCCACTTCCTCCGTGATGTCGATGCCGACCGGACACCAGGCGATGCAGCGTCCGCAGCCCACGCATCCGGTCGTGTCGAACTGGTCGTGCCAGGTCGAGAGCTTGTGGGTGAGCCACTGCCGGTAGCGGCTGCGGGGCGAGCGGCGCACCGAGCCGCCGTGCAGGTAGGAGAAGTCCAGGTCGAAGCAGGAGTCCCAGCGCTGCCAGCGCTCGGTGTGGTCACCGGTCAGGTCGGTGACCTCCTCCGTCGTGGTGCAGAAGCAGGTTGGGCACACCATGGTGCAATTTCCGCAGGTCAGACAGCGCTCGGCGACGTCATTCCAGCGTTCGGCGTCCAGGCTCGCGCCCATCAGGGAGCGCAGGTCGACCGGGGGCAGCGAGCGGCCCATCCGGTCGCGGGCGGCGTCCACGGAGGCGCGGGCGGTGGCCTCCGTGGCAAGGTCTGCGCCGTGGTGCGGAACCCGCTCCAGCAGCCGCGCGCCTTCCTCGCTGCCCACGCGCACCAGGAACCGGTGCCCGTCCTCGTCGACCACCTCGGTGAGCGCGAGATCGTAACCGGGGTCGGCGGCGGGCCCGCCGCCGGTGGAGATACAGAAGCAGGTGGCGCCGGGCTCGGTGCACTCGGCGGCGATCAGCAGCGCACCGCGGCGCCGCGTCCCGTACCCGGTGTCCTCGTACCGGCCGCCGATCAGTACGCGGTCCTGGATGGCGATGGCCCGCAGGTCGCAGGGCCGGACGCCGAGGAAGGCGTACGCCGGGGCCGCGGGCTCGTGCGCGGTGAACGTCACCTCGCCCTCCGCCGTCCGGTCGGCACTCCACAGCCGCTCCCGGGACGGGTGCAGGAAGTTCTTCCAGGACTGCGGTCCCGCGCTGTGCGCGAAGGCGGCACCGTCCTCGCGCGGCACCAGCCGGTACCGCCCGGCCTCCAGCTCCACACCCCAGCCGTACGGCAGGGCATCCGCCGAATCCAGCTCGGACAGCACGATCGCACCGTCGCGGACGGTCGGCCCGACGACGGTCCGTCCGTCTGCCACCAGCACCGCGACCAGGGCACTGAGCCCGTCCCGATCGAGGGCGGCCGGGGCTGCGCTCATGTCGCTCCTCCTCGTCGCTGGTTCCACTCTCAGCTTCTGACGGCGCCCGCCACGTGAGGCAGGGGCCAATTGGCCCAGCCGCACAAGCCGACCGGACCTGCAACGCCCCGAAAGGGGCGCGGGGCTGTATCGGTGTGCGGCTCCACCGCGAGGCGCGTTCAGCCACAGACGGCCGCGGCCGACACACCCTGCGGCCGGCCGCTCTGCCGACCGGGCCTAGGGAAGGGCCTCGCCCAGTTCCCCCTCGACGGCCCCCGCCATGACCCGCAGCACGGCCAGCGTCCGCCGAGCCTCCGCTTCGTCGACCAAGGTGATCGCAAACCCGACGTGCACGATCACGTACGACCCCACATCCGCTTCGGGCGTACAGCTCAGACAGACCTCGCGCCGTACCCCGCCGAAATCCACCGTGGCCATCCGCAGCCCCGCATCGTCGTGGATCTCCACCACCCGCCCCGGGATTCCCAGGCACATAGTTGCTCACCTCTCCCCGGCCAGCCGCGCGGCAGCGACCGCCGCCTGGCCGTAACTGATGCCGCCGTCCCCGACCGGAACCTGACCGCCGACGAGCACCCGCAGCCCCTGCGCGTGCAGCCGCCGCCTCACCTCCGTCAGCAGACGGCGGTTGACGAAGCAACCACCGCCGAGACACACCGTGCGCGGCGCGCCCTCGGCCACGGCCCGCGCGACGAGCTCCGCGGTGACGACCCCGAGCGTCAGATGGAACGCCGCGGCCAGCCGGGCCACCGGCTCGCCGCCCAGCCGCCGCTCCAGCAGATCGGCCAGCGTCGGCGCGGGGTCGTACACCCACAGGCCTTGCGCCCGGACCACCCGATGGGCGAGGGCCGCGACGTGCTCGGTGCCCGCGGCGGCTTCCAGCAGGACGGCCGCCTCGCCCTCGTAGCCGGCCCGGTCGCACAGCCCCAGCAGCGCGGCGACCGTGTCGAACAGCCGGCCGGCGCTGGAGGCGCGTGGGCAGTTCACGCCCCGGGCGACCATCGCGCGCACGGCGGCGACCTCGGCCGGATCGAGCCGGTCCGTGAAGGCCCGGGTGAGCCAGGGATACGGACGCGGGGAGCCCAGCGTCTCCGCGCCGAACAGATGGCCGAGCGCCGTGCGGGAAGGATGGCGTACCGCCGCGTCGCCGCCGGGCAGGGGCGCGGTCGCGAACCTGCCCACGCGGCGGTAGCCGCTCAGATCGGCGACGAGGATCTCGCCGCCCCACAGGGTGCCGTCGTCGCCCAGCCCCAGGCCGTCGTAGGCGACACCGAGGAAACGCCCGTGCATGCCGTGCTCGGCCGCGCAGGCGGCCACGTGTGCGTGATGGTGCTGCACCGGAATGAGGCGCAGCGGCTGCGTCTCGGCCCACTGCGTGGACAGATAACCGGGGTGCAGGTCGTGGGCGAGGACCTCCGGTTCGATGCAGGTGAGCCGCTTGAGGTGCTCGTACGACGCGAGGAACGCTTCGTGGGCAGCCAGGTCGGCCAGGTCTCCGGTGTGCGGGCCGAGATGGGCCCGGCCGTCGGCGGCCAGCGTGAAGGTGTGCTTGAGCTGGGCGCCGACCCCGGCGACCGGCTCGCGGACGGACAGCGCCAAGGGGGCGGGAGCGAGCCCGCGGGCCCGGCGGACCGTGATCCGGATCCGCCCGGTGAACTGCACCACCGAGTCGTCGTAGCGCGAGTGGATCGGCCGGTCGTGGGTGAGGAAGCCGTCCGCGACGGCGGCCAGCGTGCGCCGGGCCTCGGTGTCGTCGACGGCGATCGGCTCGTCGCTGAGGTTGCCGCTGGTCACCACGAGAGGGCGGGCCAGCTCGTCGAGGAGCAGGTGGTGCAGGCCGGTGGTGGGCAGGAACAGGCCCACGCGGGTCAGGCCGGGGTGCACCTCGCGGGCGAGCGGGGCGGCACCGTGCCCCCTGCGCCGGGCGAGCAGTACCACCGGACGCTCCGGGGACACCAGCGCCTGCCGCTCGGAGGCGCTGACCCGCGCCAGGCGGGCGGCCGCGTCGAGGTCGCGGACCATGACGGCGAACGGTTTCCCCGGACGGTACTTGCGGCGCCGGAGCTCCGACACGGCCGCCGGATCGCCCGCGTCGCACACGAGCTGGTAGCCGCCGAGACCTTTCAGCGCGACGATCCCACCCGCCTCGACGGCTTTCACCGCTGCCCGCAGCGCCTCTTCTCCGCGCAGGTCCTCCCAGGCCAACCGGGGACCGCACAGGGGGCAGGCGACAGGTTCGGCGTGGAAGCGCCGGTCGCCCGGATCGGCGTACTCGGCGGCGCACCGGGCGCACAGCGGGAAGCGGCGTATGGTGGTGCGGATCCGGTCGTAGGGCAGGTCCTCGATGATCGTGGCGCGCGGTCCGCAGTCCGTGCAGTTGATGAACGGGTAGCGGTGGCGGCGGTCGCGGGGGTCGTGCAACTCGGTCAGGCAGGCTTCGCAGATCGCCGCGTCGGGCGGGATCTCACGTGGCGCGGTGTCCTCACGGGCGGGCGCGCTGTGTCGTACCTGGAAACCCGGGCCGTACACCTGCTGGGGCGTGCCGGCGGTCAGCCGGACGTGGCGGACCCGGGCGAGGGCCGGCGCGTCGGTGCGCAGCCGGACCGCGAACTCGTCGATGGTGCCCCGCGGGCCGGCGACCTCGCCCTCCACATGCCCGTTGACATTGGCCACCCAGCCGTCCAGGCCGAGCGCGGACGCGGTGCGGTACACGAACGGGCGGAAGCCGACGCCCTGGACGATCCCCTCCACACGGAAGCGCCGCACGGTCATGCCGGCCTCCTGGCCGCGGTCTCCCGGTGCCGGTCGAGCTCGGACTCGACGGCCCGGACGAGGGGTTCCACGGCGTCCTCGACGGCGGGGGAGAGGCCGGTGCCCAGCGCGCTATCGGCGCCCTCCACCGCATACACGACGAGGTGATCGGGCAACACGCCCAGGACGCGCGCGAGTTCGACGGCCTCACCCAGGCCAAGGCCGTGCGAGCTGGTCGTCGGCGGCTGCGCCATGAGGCCGCTGTCGAGTTCCAGGCGGTGCACGCGGCCGGGCGTGCCCGGGTGCGCGTGGGCGGCGTCCACGACCACTGCGAGATCCGCACCCTCCCACAGCCCGATCAGCCGTCCGGGGTCACCGTCGCAGGTGGCGAGCACGGTGCCCGGCTGCGGGAGCTGCCGCTGCGCGGCCCGCTCCCGCAGCCGGGCGAGGACGGTCCAGCCCACGCCGTCGTCGCGCCGGAACTCGTTGCCGACGCCGATCACGGCGATCCGAGTACGTGTCCTCATGGTCCTCACAGTGGGCCGACGCCATCCGGCCCCACAGGGGCCGAACGACCCAAGCGCCGGGGCCGACCCTCCCCTGATCATGCGGGGACGACGGCCACCGGGCAACGGGAGCGCTCCAGCAGGTCCCGGAGCGTGGCACCAGGGGCGGAGTTCCGACCGAGCACCACCAGTTCCGCACCTTCCGAGGCATGGACCAGGGCGTCCGCCGGGGTGAAGAGCACGACGTCCTCCAGGACGTCGACGTCCGGATACTTCGTCCGCCACGGCCGCAGCACGTCGGACAGCAACTGCACCTCGTGGTCCTCCCAGGTGGCGCGGTCCTCCTCCAGGACGGGGAACGGCGAGGCGGCGGCGGACGCGGGCAGCCTCCAGCCGTAGACCGCATGGAGACGTGCACCGCGCAGCCGGGCCTCCTCGAAGGCGAAGTCGAGCGCGCCGCCGAGCGGGTCCCGGACGTCGACGCCCACGGTCACGCCGGCGGACGTGCGGGGCGGGCCGACGTGCGGGCCGGGGACCAGGACCACCGGTCCGTCGGCCCTCTCCGCCAGGGCCGCAGCGGTGGCGCCCACCCTGTTCCCAGCGCCACCGCCCTCGCCGCGCAGGCCGAGCACGACCAGCTCCGCCTTCTCAGCCACGGCCCGCAGCACCGGGGCCGGAGTCCCGGTGTGGCTCTCGCCGCGCACCCGCAACGCCGGGTGCCGCTCGACGAGTTCGGCCACCACGTGGTCCGCCACGGCCGCCGGCCGGTAAGGCCACTGCTCCACCGGGTCCAAGGGGGCCGGAGGTTCCACGTGCACCACCCGCAGGGGCAGTCCGCGCAGCAGCGCCTCGCGCGTCGCCCACTCGGCCGCGGCACGGCTGCATGCCGACCTGTCGACACCGGCGATGATCACTCGTTGCATGGTGTGCCGCCTTCCGAGCCGGGGTCTCCTCACCCTCGCCGTCCGCCCCCGGCGTGCGCAGGGGCCGAACGGACCCGGTTGGAGACCTGGCGGCCCATACCTGCCGGTAGGCCACGGTACGAAGCTGGCAGCGAGGAGCAGTCCGAGCGCAGGAGGTGCGCACCATGCTTCCGCCCGTCATCGCCGGAGTCGACGGATCCGCCGAGAGCCTCGCCGCCGCCGAGTGGGCCGCCCGCGAGGCGGTACGCCGCGGCCGGCCACTGCGGCTCGTGCACGCCTGGAACTGGCACCCCCGCCAGGAGGGCGGGGAGATCGCCACGGCCGCTCAGCGGCACCTCGCACAACGGTCCCTGCGCCAGGCGGAGGAGCGCATCCGCCGTACCTGCCCCGCCGCGAAGCTCGAGGACGAGCAGGTCGAGGGCCCGGCGACCGCGGCCCTGCTGAAGGCGGCCGACCAGGCCGACCTGCTGGTACTGGGTTCGCGCGGCCTCAGCGGTTTCACCGGGTTCCTCGTCGGCTCGGTCGCGCTGGGTGTGGTGGCCGGAGCGGGCCGGCCGGTCGTCCTCGTCCGGGCCGGCGAGGAGGCCGCCGACGAGCATCTGCCGGACGAGGACGGCGCCGCGTCCACCCGCACCCGGTACCGGGACGTCGTCCTCGGCATCGATCTCGCCGACCCCTGCGACCAGGTGATCGAGTTCGCGTTCGAGGAGGCCCGGCTGCGGCGCTCGCAACTGAAGGTCGTGCACGCCTGGCAGCAGCCCTCCCCGATCGGGCTCGGCTCCGGGGACATCGGTCTGGTGAACCGCCCGGACCGGGCCGAGGAGTGGCTCGGCTTCCTGACCGCCGTACTGCAGGTGTGGCGCGAGAAGTACCCGGGGGTCGAGGTGGCCGAGACCGTCGCCGAAGGCCGCCCGCCGGCCGTGCTGGTGCGGGCCGCGTCAGGGGCGAGCCTGCTCGTCGTCGGCCGCCGCAGGGCGGGGCGGCCCACCATCCCCCGGACCGGCCCGGTCGCCCACGCCGCGATTCACCACGTCGGCTGCCCCGTGGCCGTCGTACCCCACGACTGACCGCGCACGACCGACCAACGCCTGAGAGGCCGCCATGAGCCAGCCGAAAAAGTACGTGTACGGATTCGCCGAGGGCGGCCGCGACATGGCTGCACTGCTCGGCGGCAAGGGCGCCGGACTCGCCGAGATGACGCGGATCGGCCTGCCCGTGCCGCCGGGGTTCACCGTCACCACCGACGCCTGCAAGGTCTACCTGGCCATGGGTGAGGAGCCGCCGGAACTCGGCGTGGAGGCGGCCCAGGCCCTGGCCGGTCTGGAGCGGGCCATGGGACGGACCCTGGGCGCTCCCGACGACCCGCTGCTGGTGTCCGTGCGCTCGGGCGCCCGCTTCTCCATGCCCGGCATGATGGACACCATCCTCGACATCGGGCTCAACGACCAGTCGGTCACCGGGCTCGCCAAGGCGTCCGGGCAGGAGCGCTTCGCCTGGGACTCCTACCGCAGGCTCATCCAGATGTTCGGACACACCGTGATGGGCGTGGACGGCGACCTGTTCGAGCAGGCCATCTCCTCGCACAAGGCGAACGACCACGACCTCGACGTCGGCGAACTCACCCGGCTCACCGAGGAGTTCAAGGCCATCATCCGCAAGGAGACCGGCGAGGACTTCCCGCAGGACCCGGCCGACCAGCTCGCCCGTGCCGTCCGCGCGGTCTTCGACTCCTGGAACACCGAACGCGCTCACGTCTACCGCCACCGCGAACACATCCCGGAGGACCTCGGCACCGCCGTCAACGTGCAGGCCATGGTCTTCGGCAACCTCGGCAGCACTGGGGAATCCAAAAGCAGCGGCACCGGCGTGGCTTTCACCCGCGACCCCGCCACCGGAGAGCGCGGCATGTACGGCGACTATCTGCCCGACGCACAGGGCGAGGACGTCGTCGCAGGCGTGCGCGACGCGCTGCCCCTGCGCGAGCTCAGGTCGCTCGACGCCCGCGCCTACGTCGAGCTCGGCGACCACCTGCGCACCCTGGAGCAGCACTACCGCGACCTGTGCGACGTCGAGTTCACCGTCGAACGCGGCAAGCTGTGGATCCTGCAGACCAGGGTGGGCAAGCGCACCGCCGAGGCGGCCTTCCGTATCGCCCGAGACCTGTGCGAGGAAGGGACGATCAGCGCCGACGAGGCACTCGTACGTGTCAGCGGCGCCGAGCTGACCCGGTTGATGTTTCCCCGCTTCGACGTGAAGACCACCGATGTGCCCCTCGCCCACGGCGTGCCCGCCTCGCCGGGCGCCGCGGTGGGCGCCGTCGTCTTCGACTCCACCGAGGCCGTACGGCGTGCCGCGGCCGGCGAGCAGGTGGTTCTCGTCCGCCGCGAGACGACCCCCGACGACCTCCCCGGCATGATCGCCGCGCAGGCCGTCCTGACCAGCCGCGGCGGCAAGACCAGCCACGCCGCGGTCGTCGCGCGCGGCATGGGCAAGGTGTGCGTGTGCGGCGCGGAGGAACTGGCCGTGGACACGCCGGGGCGGCGGTTCACCGCACCGTCCGGAGCCGTGGTCCGCGAGGGCGACGTCGTCTCCGTCGACGGCACGGCGGGCACGGTGCACCTCGGTGCCCTGCCGCTCACCGCCTCCCACGTCGGACGCGCGCTGGAGACCGGAACCGCCACGGACACGCTCACCGACGCCGTGCTGGGCGCTCTCGCCCGCGCCGACTCGGGGCGCCGCCTGCAGGTGCGGGCCAACGCCGACACGCCCGAGGACGCCGTCCGCGCACGTGCCCTCGGCGCGCAGGGGATCGGTCTGTGCCGCACCGAGCACATGTTTCTCGGTGAGCGCAGGGAACTGGTCGAGGCGATGATCCTGGCCCGTGACGACCTCGCACGCGAACGGGCCCTGGACGCCCTGCTGCCGTTGCAACGGGCCGACTTCACCGCCATCCTCGAGGCGATGGACGGGCTGCCCGTGACGATCCGGCTGATCGATCCGCCGCTGCACGAGTTCCTGCCCGACCGCACCGAACTGGCCGTCCGCCTGGCCCGCACCGGGCACCCGGACCCGCGCGACCGGGAACTGCTGGCCGCCGTGGAGCGGATGCACGAGCAGAACCCGATGCTGGGCCTGCGCGGGGTCCGCCTGGGCCTTGCCGTGCCGGGCCTGATGGCCATGCAGGTGCAGGCGATCGCCGAGGCCGTGGTCGAGCGGCTGCGTGACGGCGGCACCCCGCGAGCCGAGATCATGATCCCGCTGGTCGGCACGGTCGAGGAACTGAGGCTGGCCCGCTCCGAGGCGGAACTGGTGCTCGGTGAGGTGGAGAGCGAGACCGGTCTGACCCTCGACTGCCCGATCGGCACGATGATCGAGCTGCCGCGCGCCGCGCTCACCGCAGGACGCATCGCCGAGGCGGCCGACTTCTTCTCCTTCGGCACCAACGACCTCACCCAGACCACCTGGGGCCTGTCCCGCGACGACGCGGAGGCGTCGTTCTTCCCGCTCTACATCGACAAGGGTGTCTTCTCCGTGTCGCCCTTCGAGACGATCGACCAGGAGGGCGTCGGCCGGCTGGTGGAGCTGGGAGTCGAGGCGGGCCGTGCCGTCAACCCGCGCCTGGAGACCGGGGTCTGCGGGGAGCACGGCGGCGACCCGGACTCGATCCACTTCTTCCACCGCGTGGGACTGGACTACGTCTCCTGCTCGCCGTTCCGGATCCCGGCTGCCCGGCTGGAGGCGGGCCGTGCGTCCCTGATGGACACCACTGTGACCAGCGACAGCCGGTGACGTAGTCGCCGGGGCGGGGCGAACTCGTCCGCACCGGGCTACAGCGGAACTCATGACGCATGCCGTCACCGCCCTGTCTTGCGCGGTGGACCCCTCTTCGGCGGACACGGAGTCGAGGTTCGGCGGAGGCGCCGCCAACCGGTCGACTCCGTGGCGGGTCGAGCGTCGATCGCCCCGGCCGCTGAGACGATACGCGCATGGCACCACGGGAGAGCGGCCCTGAGAGTTCGGCAGCCACACGGCTCGTCCTGCTGACACTCGCGTCCGGCCAGTTCCTGATGGCACTGGACAGTTCTGTCATGAACGTCTCGATCGCAACGGTGGCCGACGACGTGGGCACGACGGTGACCGGGGTCCAGGGCGCGATCACCGCCTACACCCTTGTGATGGCGATGTTCATGATCCCCGGCGGCAAGGTCGGCGCGCTGATCGGTCACAAACGCGCGTTCATGATCGGCTGTGCCGTCTACGGGTGCGGATCCCTGACCACGGCGCTGGCGCCGAACCTGCCGGTGCTCCTGGTCGGCTGGGCGCTCCTGGAAGGCCTGGGGGCGGCGCTCATCCTGCCGGCGATCGTGGCGCTCGTCGCCGCCAACTTCGGCGTCGAACGCCGGCCCGCCGCCTACGGGCTCGTCACGGCCGCCGGAGCCGTTGCGATCGCCCTCGGGCCGCTCGTCGGAGGTGTCGCGACCACATATTTCTCCTGGCGCTGGGTGTTCGCCGGTGAAGTCGCGATCGTTCTCGCCATCCTGGCCCTCGGCCGCCGTATCGCCGACGCACCGACCGAAGGCCCCTCCCGCATCGATCTCGTCGGCGCGGCGCTGTCCGCAGCCGGGCTCGGGATCTTCGTCTACGGCGTACTCCGCTCGGACGAATGGGGCTGGTTCCAGCCGAAGCCCGACGCGCCCTCCTGGCTCGGGATCTCACTGGTCGTCTGGCTGATGCTGGCGGGGCTGCTCCTCATTTGGATGTTCCTCCGCTGGGAGGCACGACTCGTGGCGAGGCGCAGGGAACCACTCGTGGACCCGGCCCTCCTGCAGAACCCGCAACTCACCGGCGGGCTGACCATGTTCTTCTTCCAGTACCTCGTGCAGATGGGGGTCTTCTTCGTCGTACCCCTCTACCTGTCGGTGGCCCTCGGCCTGTCCGCACTCAAGACCGGCGCCCGCATCCTGCCGCTCTCGCTGACGTTGCTGGCCGCCGCGATCCTCATCCCGCGTCTCCTCCCGGATGTCTCGCCGCGGCGGGTGGTGCGGCTCGGGGTCCTCTCGCTGTTCGCGGGATCCGTGGTCCTGATGGCCGCGCTCGACGCCGACGCCGGAGCGGAAGTCGTCACCGTTCCCCTCCTGTTGATCGGGCTGGGCATGGGCGCGCTGGCGTCCCAGCTCGGCTCGGTCACCGTGTCCGCGGTGCCGGACGAGCGGAGCGCGGAAGTGGGCGGCGTCCAGAACGCGGTCACGAACCTGGGCTCCTCGATCGGTACGGCACTGGCCGGGTCGGTCCTGATCGCCGCGCTGACCAGTTCGTTCCTCGCCAACATCGAGCAGAACTCCGAGATCCCGGCGCAGGTCAAGAGCAGGGCGAGCGTCGAACTCCAGAGCGGCGCGCCCTTTCTGTCGGACGCTCAGCTCAAGGCGGCTCTCGACGAGGCGGGTACGAGCACGAAGGTGGCCCAGGCCGCGCTCGACGCGAACGCCGACGCACGGCTGGACGGCCTGCGCGCCGCACTCGCGATCCTCGCCCTCACCTCGCTCCTCGCGATGTTCTTCACCCACCGGATCCCGAAGACTCAGCCGCGCTCGACGTAACCTCCGGCGGGCGGACCGTCACCGAGTCCGTCAACCCTGGTGTGTCTTCGGTCGAAGCGGGCGTTGACGGACCGCGCTGAACGCCCCGTGGGCAGCAACGCCGACGAGCAGCATGGCGGCGGGATCTGTCCCGTCGTGACCGCGCGTGCCGCCTGAGTGCGAAGAGCACCACGAACAGCGAGACAGCGCTCGACAGCGCCTTCACCGCCCACGGCGGCGGGGCAGAAGAACGCGTGATCAACTCGCGCTGTGGGTTCCGACGGTGCACTACGGGCGTTCGAACATCTGGAGGACACCGCCGACGTGGAAGCACAGGGCGCCGGTGAGGGTTCCACGGTTGGCGATGTCGACGTTGACGGGGCTGCCGGTGGCCGGGCGGGTGTACGCGACGAGCGCGGAGACCATGAACAAGGCGGGCCCGAGTTGGTTCACGGCCACAAGCCACCATTCGAGGCTGCGGAAGAGCAGGCGGGGCCCGGCCGTGGCAGACCTCGACGAGAGCGAGATGGCCGGAGGCCAGGAACAGCATGCGGCCCACCACGTCGGGCACCCGGATCAGGCGGTTGATCTGGTGGACGTTCAGCCCCTGGAGGAAGGAATTCAGCAGGTTGACACCGAGGACCAGGGTGCCGGCGAACAGGAGGGAAGCGCTCAGCAGGTCCACCCGCGTGGGCTCGTAGCTCCACCAGCGCCGGCGACGGCCGACCAGCGCCTCGCCGCCGGCCATATGACGGGGCGCGTTGATCACCTGGAGCGGCGAGGCGTACCCACCTGTGTTGAAGAACGGTCCGCCGGCGAAGTGGACCGACGCGCGCTCGGTGGCGTCGCCGGAGCCGAACTGGGCCACGGCGGCGCCGGCCGCGAACAGGGCCCCGCCGATGACAAAGGCGGTCGCGGCGACGGCGTTGAGCGTGCGCATGCGGCTGACCGAGACCTCGTCGGCACGGGCGTGCCGCCCGCCCGCGTCACCCGGTGGGCGCAGGGTGAGCACTCCGCGGCGCCGCGCGAGCCGCGACTCCCGGACCGCCTCGCCGCCTCCGGTCACGCGCCGGGTGAGCCGGGTGGTGAACGGTCCAGAGCCCTCGGTGTGCTGCCCCCGCTGCTCCACGACCCGAGCCTGGGCCGCTGGGCCGGCCGCCTCCCGGGCGAAACGCCGACCCGGGCCCGCGCCCAGGGGCAGCCGGCCTCCGCCGGCCCGAGCGAGGGTGGCGCTGCCGGACCGGGCCCAGCCCCGCCTTGGGGGAGAGGCGTCCGGACGACGCGGCATGACCCCGCATGCCGAACGCGGGGTCGCCAGGCCGCTCCCTGCGGGCCATCGGCCGTCTGGGCGCCCTGGACCTGCGTCCACTCCTGCCCGCCCGCAACCCGTCTCGGGCGCCGGTCGGACGCGACGACGGACAGCTGTCCATGAGTTCGGCGACGGCACCTGGACCGTCACCGCAGACTCGCCGGGACGTTGTCCGGTGGCGGGGCGGAGGATCTTGCCCCCGGGCTCGGCAGCGTGGCGACGGGCAATGGATAGCCGAATGGATAACATGGTCCCGCTATGGGTTGAATTGCCTCTCGTGTCCTGACCTCAGGAGGACCCCATCACCGGGACGAGATCGGCAGCGGCCGTGACCGCGCCGGGAGATCAGCCCCCTGAGGCCGACCAGCTGCAGAAGATGCTGCGCCGCCCCGAATACCGCAAGGCACTGGTGTTCTGCGGGCTGATCGGTGTTCCGGTGGCGCTGCTCGCCTTCTGGTTCCTCGTGGCGCTCCACCAGTTGGAGCAGCTGATCTGGACCGACTGGCCCAAGGACCTGGGCTGGAAGCAGGCTCCCTGGTGGTGGGCGCTGCCCCTGATGGCGGTGGCCGGGTCGACCGTGGGCCTGGTGGTCGCCCGGCTTCCCGGGCGGGGCGGGCACATCCCGGCGGCCGGTCTGCATTCCGGCGGGATCACCAAGGAAGCACTGCCCGGTGTCCTCGTCGCCGCGCTGGTCGGACTGCCGCTCGGGGTCGTACTGGGTCCCGAGGCGCCGCTGATCGCCCTGGGCGGCGGTCTGGCGCTGCTCTTCGCGACCTTGGTTCGGGCGCCCCGGACCGAGGCGAGCACGGCGTTGCTCGGCGCGGCCGGTGCCGCGGCGGCCATCTCGGCGCTCTTCGGGAATCCGGTGGTGGGGGCCGTGCTCCTGATGGAAGTGGCCGGGATGGGCGGGCCGCAGCTGTTCGCGGTGATGCTGCCGGCACTGCTGGCCAGCGGGGTCGGGGACCTGGTCTTCACCGGGTTCGTGCACTGGACCGGCCTGGATACCGGGAGCCTGGACATCGGGTTGCCCAAACCGCCGCCGCTCGACTGGGCGGACGTCCTGTGGGCCCTGCTGATCGCGCCGACCCTCGCCTTCCTCATCCACTGGGTCTTCGTGGGCGGAAGGTTCGTGGCCGGCTTCGTGACGACGCGGACGGTGCGGAACACCACCCTGTGCGCTCTGGGAGCGGCGGGATGCATCACTCTCTACGCCGTCGCCACCGGCCGTTCTCCGGCCGAGGCCGCCCTGTCCGGGGAGGCCGTCCTGGCCGTCCTGGCGCAGCACCCGCACGACTGGTCGGTGGGTGCTCTCGTCGCGGTGCTGGTGTTCAAGGCCCTCGCGTACACCTTCTGTCTGGGCAGCCTGCGCGGTGGACCCGTCTTCCCCGCCCTGTTCCTGGGCGGGGCGGCCGGTGTCCTGCTGTCGCCGCTGCCCGGTCTCGGGCTGGTGCCGGCGATGGCGGTCGGGATGGCGGCGTCGTTGAGCGCGGCCCTGCGGGTGCCCGTGAGCAGCGTGGTCCTGGTCGTGCTCCTGCTGGGCAACGTGGACACGGTGGCGCTGGTGGTGCTGGCCGTCGTGGTGTCCTTCGTCGTGGTTCAGCTGCTGCCGCAGGGGCCGAGGATCCCCGCGTTCGGCGAGCCGCCGGCCGGTCGAGCGCCCCGTCCAGGGCCGCCGCGGCCATCATGAGCGAAAGATGGGGAACGCCTGCGGGAAATCGACCGGGAGGCGGCGGGCCCGCGCGAGGGCGTCGACGTACGCGAACGTGCGGGGGCTGAACGTGCCGTCCGAGCCCCGCAGCCGGTGAGGGGAGACCGCCGGGCCGCAGCGGTGAACGGCGGCCGGAGACAGCTACCGCTGATCGCCCTTCGGCCTGCCCCGCTGGTCTCGGGTGCCGTGCGGAGGCGCGATGAAGGGCTGCGGGGAGCTCGCCGGTGACACCGGGGAGCCGGTGTGGCGGCTTGCTGTTTCGGGCCGCAGCGCACCAGTCGCCCGACGTCGGCTCCGCGCCCGTGTGCAGCTGCTCCAGGCGGGCCGACAGCAGCGCGGTGATCGGGAGCCGGTCGCCGTGCGTGTGTTCGTACGTGGGCAGCGCCTGGACCCCGCGGCGGTCAGGGACCGTACGCAACTCTCCAGTCCGCCGATCGGCAGGTGGTCGTGGACGGGCAGCGGCAGGGTCCGCGGGCGGGATCGGCCATGGCTCTCACGTGCTTCCGGCGCCGGTGCAGACGCCGCCGGCGTCAGCGGCCGCCCGGCCCGCCGCTGCCGAAGGCCCCGCTGTTGCCCTCGCGCCAGCGGCGCCGTGTCTGCGACCCACTGGTCCTGCTCGGCGAATTGCCGTGACCGGGCAGCTCGTGCGGGGTCAGGCGGTGGTCGCTGAGGGGTATCTCGGCGGGCTCACGGTTCTCCCGCACCTCACGGACCGGGCCGCCGTCCGGCAGGCGCGGCTGGTCCTCCGGGCGCGGTGGCCCCGGTTCCCGGCGCCGGATACGGGCGCCCAGCCAGAAGGCGCCGATCAGCAGACCCACGACCGCCACGCCCACCACGACCAGGCCGATCCCGAGAGCGCCGCGGCCTGCGGCGATGTCCATCCATGAGGTGCTCATGGGCTCGCGGGTACCCATGGGGGCCGGAGCGAACCGGCCCGTCCCGAGCGGGCCGGATCGCGTGGCCCGGTGTTTGAGGCGATCGACCACGGCAACCCGCCAGGTGTGACTTCGACGACCCAGCAGGAACTCTTCCAGTTCTTGGAGGACCGCTTCGCCTGCGCGCAGGCGTGCACCGAGTGCGCACGCGAGTGTGCGCTGCGCGCAAGCCTCGTGGACCCCGACGGCACCAAGGAGCAGGAACTCGTACGACGCAAGGGCATCATGTGCGCGGAGGTGTGCGACGCGACCTGCCGTGTGCTGTCCGAGCAGAACCGTCTGGACGAGGCAGGCATCCGCATCCAGGTGGAGTGGTGCCGCACCGTGTGCCTGGAGTGCGCCCATGCCTTCGACCGACAGCCGGGCGCCGAGGACGGCGCGAAGGCCTGCCGGCAGTGCGCCGAGGCGTGCACGGAATTCCTCGCCACCCTGAACTGACCCTCACAGCCGCACACCGAGCGGCTGCCCGAACCGCACGTTCCAGCGCCCCGACCTGCCGCTGAGCTCGACCGCCGTCAGCGGCGGCACATCCGCGCGCCAGAACGCCGTCTCCGGCGCCCCGAGCGCCCGTACCACCGCGGCCCTCACGGCCTCGGGCTCGACCACGGCGAGGGTCCGTCCGGGCGTCTGCGCCGCCGCCTCCAGCCAGCCCGCCACCCGGTCGCACAGCGCCGCCACCGACTCCCCGCCGTGTGGCGCGGCCCCGGGGTCCGACAGCCAGCGGGCCAGTGCCTCCGGCTCCCGCCCACCCACCTCCGCCAGCGTCGCACCGCGCCAGCGGCCCGTGTCCAACCCCGCCAACTCCGGTGCGTCCACGGCGTCGAGGCCGAGGGCGCCGGCCGTCTCGCGGCAGCGCACGGTGGGGGAGACCCGGACCCGGTCCGCCGCCGGGAGCGTGCCGGCGACCGCCCGGGCCTGACGAAGCCCGGAGGCGTCCAGCGGGCAGCCGTCGTCGAAGCGGGCCTCCCTGAGGGCCGCGGTGATCGCGGGTGAGATCAAGATCACTCGGCTCGTCATATGTCCACTCCCGCGCTCGAAGCCGCTTCGAAATCCCTGAACTGACCTTGATCGGACGGCAAAAACGGCTCACCAGGGGCGCTCGCGGCCGTCCCGTGCGCCCTTGGCCCCACCTCTGCTTCGCGGTACGGTCTCGTGGATATTGACGACGGGACAGCGGAAGCCGGTGGAATTCCGGCACGGTCGCGCCACTGTATGCCGGGCACGCACCTTGAGTGCGCGCCGGGCGAGTCAGACCCGCTCCGTCGTCGCGTGCACCACCGAGACGGGACGCGAGTTCCCCAGGAGGGCCTGCCATGGCGCAGTCTGTCGCTCAGCCGACCACCACCCCCACCGCCGTACCGGCAAAGCTGCCGATCGGCGCGATCGTCCCCTGGGCGGTCTTCTTCGGCATCCTGATGCTGGTTCTGCTCTACTTCGTCGGCGCCGAGCAGGGCGCCACCTCCGTGATGAACGGGGACAACGTCCACGAGTGGGTGCACGACGCCCGCCACCTGCTCGGTTTCCCCTGCCACTGAGGGCGGCGAGAGAACACGAACGCCCATGAACTCGGCAACCGTCCGCAACCTCCTGGTGCGCGGCATGTTCGCGGGACTCGCCGCGGGCCTGCTCGCCCTCGTGGTCGCCTACTTCCTCGGTGAACCGCGCGTCGACGCGGCCATCGCCTACGAGGAGGCGCACTCCCACGAGCACGGCGTGGAAGCCGTCAGCCGCACGATGCAGTCCACCGCGGGCCTGTCCACCGGTGTCCTCGTCTACGGCGTCGCGTTCGGCGGCATCGCCGCCCTCGCGTACTGCTTCGCGCTCGGCCGCATCGGCCGCTTCGGGCCGCGCGCGAGCGCGTTGCTCCTGGCGGCCGCCGGTCTGATCACCGTGTATGTCGTGCCGTTCCTGAAGTACCCGGCCAACCCGCCGTCCGTCGGCGACCCCGGCACCATCGGCAGACGCACCACCCTGTACTTCCTGATGGTGGTGCTGAGCGTGCTGCTGGCCGTCGCCACCGTCATCCTGGGCAAGCGCCTCGCACCGCGCCTCGGCAACTGGAACGCGACGCTCGCCGCGGGCGCGTTCCTCGTCCTCGCCATCGGTCTCGCGTACGCGTTCCTGCCGTCCTTCGACGAGGTCCCCAAGGACTTCTCCGCCACCCTGCTCTGGGAGTTCCGACTGGCGGCCCTGGCCGTCCAGTTGACCCTGTGGACCTCTTTCGGGCTGGTCTTCGGGGCGCTGGCGGAGCGGGTGCTCGTCCCGAAGCAGGTGCGGGCGAAGGGCGCCACCCGGGCAACTCCCGTCGCCCACTGATCGGTTCCGTCACCTCACTCGGGAAAGGGCCCCGGTCGACGACCGGGGCCCTTTCCCTGCCCCTCGCCATTCCCAATTTCTGAAACACGTTCTACGGTGTGCGCCGTCAGGACCGGCCTGGGAAGCCTGGAGGCGCCGTGCATCTCGAATACACGCCCGAGCAGCAGCGGCTGCGCACCGAACTGCGCTCGTACTTCGCCGACCTGGTGCCGGACAACGCCTACGCCCGGCACGGCGACCCCGCCGCCCAGAAACGCTTCTACCGCGAGACCATCCGGCGCCTGGGGTCGGACGGCTGGCTCGGCGTGGGCTGGCCGAAGGAGTACGGCGGGCGCGGGCTGACCGCCATGGAGCAGTTCATCTTCTTCGACGAGGCCGCCCAGGCGGGCGTACCGCTGCCCCTGATGGCGCTGAACACGGTCGGTCCGACGATCATGCAGTTCGGCACGGAGGAGCAGAAGGCGTATTTCCTGCCGAAGATCCTCGCCGGCGAGATCGACTTCGCGATCGGCTACAGCGAGCCCGACGCGGGCACGGATCTCGCGTCTCTGAAGACGCGCGCCGTGCGGGACGGCGACGAGTACGTCGTCAACGGGCAGAAGATCTGGACGACCAACGGTGACACCGCGGACTGGGTGTGGCTGGCCACCCGCACCGACCCGGACGCGCCGCCCCACAAGGGCATCACCATGCTCCTCGTCCCCACCACCGACCCCGGCTACTCCTGCACCCTCATCAACACCCTCGCCTCCCACGACACCACCGCCAGCTACTACGAGAACATCCGCGTTCCCGTCTCCCGCCGCGTCGGCGCCGAGAACCAGGGCTGGCGGCTGATCACCAACCAGCTCAACCACGAGCGCGTCACCCTCGCCGCCCACGGCACCATGGCCATCCGCGCCCTGCAGGACGTGCAGCGCTGGGCGACGGAGACCAAGCTCGCCGACGGCCGCCGGGTGATCGACCTGCCCTGGGTACGCCGCCGCCTCGCCCAGACCCACACCAGGCTCGACGCGATGAAGCTCCTCAACTGGCGCATGGTGCACGCCGTCCAGAACGGCACCCTCGCCCCGCAGGACGCCTCCGCGGTCAAGGTCTACGGCTCCGAGGCGCGCCGGGACGCCTACGCCTGGCTGATGGAGATCGTCGGTGCGGCGGGAGCGCTGAAGGAAACCTCGGCGGGCGCGGTGCTCCACGGCGAACTGGAGCGCGGCTACCGTTCCGCCGTGATCTTCACCTTCGGCGGCGGCAACAACGAGATCCAGCGGGAGATCATCTCGTGGATCGGTCTGGGGATGCCGAGGGTACGGCGTTAGCCTGCAGGGGTGACGGGCATCCAGACCGGCGACCCCGGGCTCTTCGGCCCGTCCTCGGTTACCTGGCAGATGCACGGCGACCCGATGATGTGGGTCGCCGGCGTCCGCGCGCTCTACCTCCAGGCGCTGCATCCGCGGGCGGTGCGCGGCGTCATGCAGAACTCGGACTTCCGACGCGATGCCTGGGGCCGGTTGATGCGCACCGCCAACTTCGTCGGCACCACCACCTACGGCACCACCGAGGCCGCCGAACGGGCCGGTGCCCGCGTCCGGAAGATCCACACCATGCTGTCGGCGACCGACCCGGACACGGGGGAGCGCTACGGGGTCGACGAACGGGACCTGCTGCTGTGGGTGCACTGCGCCGAGATCGACTCCTATCTTCAGGTCGCGCGCCGCTCCGGCTTCCCCCTCACGGACGCGCAGGCCGACCGCTACATCGGAGAACACCGCGTCAGCGCCCGCCTGGTGGGCCTCGATCCCGACGTCGTACCCGCCGACCAGGAGGAGATGGCCGCCTACTTCGACAAGGTACGGCCCGAACTCGCCGTCGGACCCGAGGCACGCGAAGTGGACGACTTCCTGCTCCGCCCGCCGACGCACCCCCTCCTCGTCCCCGCGCGCGAGGTGCTGTGGCGGCGCGTGGCCCGACTGGCGTACGCCGCCCTGCCGCCGTACGCCCACGAGTTGTACGGCAGACCCGCTCCGAAACCCGCCACCGTCACCCTGCAACTGCGTGCCACAGGCACCCTGCTTCGCTGCATTCCCGCACGTCTGCGCTGGCAACTCCCGCCCAAACACATCCTGCGCGCCATGTCACGGCTCGGCCCCGGCTCCCGCCCGGCACCGTACAAACTCGGACGATAGCTCGCCATACTGGACGAGCCAGGGGCGGGCGGGGCGAGAAGTTCGGGGGCGATCGCAGCAGATGGGGGACAGCAGGCTGATCCAGGGCCGGTACCGGCTGCTCGACCTGATCGGGCGGGGCGGCATGGGCGAGGTGTGGCGATCGCGCGACGAGTCGCTCGGCCGTCATGTCGCCGTGAAGTGCCTCAAGCCCCTCGGCCCGCACCACGACCAGTCCTTCACCCGGGTCCTCAGGGAACGCTTTCGCCGCGAGGCCCGGGTGGCCGCCGCCCTCCAGCACCGCGGGATCACCGTCGTCCACGACTTCGGCGAGTCCGACGGCGTCCTCTACCTGGTCATGGAACTCCTGGAGGGCCGCAACCTCTCCCAGCTCCTGGAGGACAACAAGCACCACCCGCTGCCGGTCGGCGACGTCGTCGAGATCGCCGACCAGGTCGCCTCCGCCCTCGCCTACACTCACCAGCAGGGCATCGTGCACCGCGACCTGAAGCCCGCCAACATCATGCGGCTCGGCGACGGCACGGTGAAGATCTGCGACTTCGGCATCGCCCGCCTCGGCCACGACATCGGCTTCACCTCCCGGCTGACCGGCACCGGCATCGCCATGGGCACCCCGCACTACATGTCGCCGGAGCAGATCGGCGGCTCCGAGGTCGACCAGCGCAGCGACCTGTACTCGCTGGGCTGCGTCCTGTACGAGATCGCCACCGGCGCACCGCCGTTCGACCTCGACGACGCCTGGGCGATCCTCGTCGGCCACCGCGACACCCCGCCCCGGCCGCCGCGCAGCCGGCGGGCCGAACTCCCGGAGTACCTCGAGAAGATCATCCTGGACCTGCTGGCCAAGCTTCCCGACCAACGCCCGTACGACGCCCGGGAGTTGGGCCGCCGCATCAGCTCGGGCCGGACGACACCGGCGTACGTTCCGACCGTCGTGACCCCGCAGCCGGCGCTCCGACCGCCGGAGCGGGCCCCCTCCCGCGAGGCCCGGCTGCCGTCCTGGACCCGCGGTATGACCACCGGCCACAAGGCCACCGGCTCCGGCCTCGGCAGCACACCGCCGGACGCCGGAGCGGGCCTCACCGGCGAATGGATTCCACGGCCCGCCGACGGACGGAGGCAGGACCCGGCGCCCGACCGGGCCCCCGCCCCCTCCGCCGCGGCACTCGCCGCCCTAGTGGGACGGCACAACGCCGGGCTCAGCCTGGGGCGCCTCGGCCGCTGGGCGGAGGCCTGCGAGGTGCACCGCGCGGTCGCCGCCGAACGCGCCCACCTGCTCGGCCCCGAGCACCCAGACACCCTCGCCAGCCGCTACGAGGCCGCCTTCACCCTCAGCCGCACCGGCCGTGCCGCCGACGCCTTGCAGGAGTACAAGTTCGTGGCCGCCGCGAGAACCGGCGCGCTGGGCGCCGACCACCCCGACACCCTCGCCGCCCGCCAGGAAATGGCCTACGTGCTGGGCCAGTTGGGCCGCCATTTCGACGCCCACCAGGTGTACACGTCCGTGCTCGCCGCACGGGAGCGCGGCATGGGTCCCGACCACCCCGACACCCTGCGCTGCCGCCACAACCTCGCCTTCAACCTCAGCAGACTCGGCCGCCTGGAGGACTCGTACCGCATGGCCTGCGACGTGGCCGCCGCCCGCGCCCGAGTGCTTGGCCCCGACCACCCGGACACCCTCGTCACTCGCTACGAGGTCGCCTACGCGCTCGGTCAGTTGGGCCGCTGGCCGGAGGCCCTGCAGACCTACCGCGAGGTCGCCGAGGCCCGCGCCCAGGCCCTCGGCCCCGACCACGCCGACACCCTCGCCGCCCGCTACGAGGTCGGCATCAGCCTCGGCCGCCTGGGCCGCAGCGCCGAGGCGCTCACCCTCTACCGCGACCTGATCGACGACCGCACCCGCGTCCAGGGCCCCACCCACCCCGAGACCCTGCGCGCCCGCCACGGCCTCGGCGTCAACCTCGGCCGTCTGGGCCGCTGGGAGGAGGCCCTCGCCGAGGCGCGCGACGTCTGCGCCATCCGCGAGCGCGTGCTGGGCCCCGAGCACCCCGACACCCTGGTCAGCCGCCGCGAGGTCGCCGTCGGTCTGGGCTGGCTGGGCCGCTGGACCGACGCCCTGACCGAGTACCGCCGAGTGGCCGCCGCCCGCGAACGCGTCCTGGGCTCCGACCACCCCGACACCCTCGCCAGCCGCAACGACGAGGCCCACTGCCTGGAACAGCTCGGCCGCGGCGCCGAGGCCGTCGAGCTGTACCGCCGGGTGGCGGTACTGCGTCAGCAGCGGGCGACGGGCGGGCGCTGACGGGTGTCGCGATTCTGGTGGCCGGTGGGCGCCCGGGCGGCCGTGGGCCTTGGTCGGCGGGGAGGGGGTCCGGTGGGTGGGCGCGAGTTCCGTGGTGTGGCTGCTGCCCGTGAGCATGTCCGGGGGCCCCGGCTACCCGGCACGCTCGCCGGTCGCAACGAGGAGGCCCCTGTCTGGGGCAGCTCGGCCGCGGCGCCGAGCCCGTCGTGCGCCAGCAGCGCGCAGCGGACGGGCGCTGACCCCGTCGCCGTACACCCCTGGCCGCTGGCGATCATCGCGTGTTACCAAGAACCATGGCTGCACACGAGGGACATCGGACATACGACGCCGTGATCGTCGGCGGAGGCCACAACGGCCTGGTCGCCGCCGCCTACCTGGCCCGGGCCGGACGGTCCGTACTGGTCCTGGAGCGGCTGGACCACACCGGGGGCGCCGCCGTCTCCACCCGCCCGTTCGCCGGCGTGGACGCACGGCTGTCGCGCTACTCCTACCTGGTCAGCCTGCTGCCGAAGAAGATCGTGCGCGACCTCGGCCTCGACTTCCGCATCCGCGCCCGCACCGTCTCCTCGTACACCCCCGTGGAACGGGCCGGCCGCCCCACCGGACTCCTCGTCGGCGGCGGCGAGAGGCGCACCCGGGAGGCCTTCGCCCGGCTCACCGGCTCCGACCGCGAGTACGAGGCCTGGCAGCGCTTCTACGGCATGACCGGCCGGGTCGCCGCGCGGGTCTTCCCGACCCTCACCGAACCGCTCCCCGCCCGTGACGAACTGCGCCGCCGCATCGACGACGAGGAGGCCTGGCGGACGCTGTTCGAGGAGCCCGTCGGCGTCGCGGTCGAGGAACGTTTCGCCGACGATCTGGTGCGGGGTGTCGTCCTCACGGACGCCCTCATCGGCACCTTCGCCGACGCCCACGACCCGAGCCTGCGCCAGAACCGCTGCTTCCTGTACCACGTGATCGGCGGCGGCACCGGCGCCTGGGACGTCCCGGTCGGCGGCATGGGCGCCCTGACCGACGCCCTGGCCACCGCCGCGCGGGACGCTGGCGCGGTCCTGGCCACCGGGCACGAGGCCGTACGCATCGACACCGACGGACGAGTCGCCGAGATCACCTTCCGCACGGCGGACGGAGAAGGCGTCGCAGCCGCCCGGTACGTCCTCGTGGGCGCCTCTCCTCAGGCCCTCGCCGAACTCACCGGCGACACGCCCCCGGCACCCGCCGAGGGTGCCCAGCTCAAGGTGAACATGCTCCTCAAGCGGCTGCCGAGGCTGCGCGACAGTTCCGTCGACCCGCGCGAGGCGTTCTCCGGCACCTTCCACATCGCCGAGGGCTACGAACAACTCGCCGCCGCCCACGCCCAGGCCGCCTCCGGACAACTCCCCGCCGCACCGCCCTCGGAGATCTACTGCCACTCCCTCACCGACCCGACCATCCTCGCCCCCGACCTCGTCGACCAGGGCTACCAGACCCTCACCCTCTTCGGCCTGCACACCCCCGCCCGGCTCTTCGAGCGCGACAACGACTCCGTGCGCGAAGAACTCCTGAAGTCCACCCTCGCCCAACTCGACGCCCACCTCGCCGAACCCCTCGCCGACTGCCTGGCGGCCGACGCGGACGGCCGCCCCTGCATCGAGGCGAAGACCCCCCTCGACCTGGAGCGCGACCTGCGCCTGCCGGGCGGCAACATCTTCCACCGCGACCTGACCTGGCCCCACGCCCAGGACGGCACGGGCCGGTGGGGAGTGGAGACCCGGCACGCGAACGTACTGCTGTGCGGAGCGGGCGCGGTGCGGGGCGGCGGCGTGAGCGGGGTGCCCGGGCACAACGCGGCCATGGCGGTACTGGAGGCGACGGGGGAGTGACCGGCTCGGCGCGGGACTTCTTCGACTCACTCGCCGCCGACTACCACCGCATCTTCCCCGACTGGGAAGCGAGCATGGCCCGCCAGGCCACGGCCCTCGACGCTCTCGTCCGCCGGGAACTCGGCCCCGGGCCGCGCAAGTTGCTCGACTGCGCCTGCGGGATCGGCACCCAGGCGATCGGGCTGGCGCGGGCCGGACACGACGTCGTCGGCAGCGACCTGAGCCCGGCGGCCACGACCCGTGCAGTGGCCGAGGCCGCGGCCCGCGGGGTCGTCCCCCCGGCCATGGCGGCGGACATGCGCCAACTTCCCTTCAGAAATGGGGAGTTCGACGCCGTCGTCTGTGCCGACAACTCACTCGCGCACCTGCTGACCGCGCAGGACGTGGGCGCGGCCCTGGGTGACATGCGGCGGGTACTGAGAAGCGACGGGCTGCTTCTGCTCACGCTCCGTGATTACGACGAGCTCCGCAGGACCCGACCCGCGGCCGCTCCTCCGCAGGTGTCCCACGGCGCCGACGGCCGGTCGATCACCTTCCAGCTGTGGCACTGGCACGACGACGGCGAACGCTACGACCAGGAGTACTTCCAGCTCGTGCCCGACGGTGAGGGGTGGGAGGTGCGTGTACGCCGCACGACCTCCTGGGCGCTGCCCCGCACCCAGGTGACCGACGCCGCGGCCGCGGCGGGCTTCGCCGACATCACCTGGCACGCTCCGGAGACCAGCGGCTACTACCAGCCCGTGCTGGCTGCGCGAGCGAGCCGGCGGAACACATGACTCCATTTTGATCACTCAGTGTGAGTGAGATCTCGTTGAAGAGCAACGGCCCGTCCGCCTAGCCTTCGGGAGTCCTCCCGGGTGGCCTCAGCCGCCGGAACGCCGAGTCCTGCGGACGGGCCGTGCCGTACAAGCCGCCCTCTCGCAGGCGCTGTTGAGGAAGCCCCCACCATGCGACCCTCCCTCTCTCCTGCCCGCCTGGGCATAGCCGGCGCAGCAGCCGCACTGCTGCTCCTGCCGTTCGCCCCCCAGGCGTTCGCGGCCACCACTGTCACCCAGGACAGCCTGACGCCCGCCACCATGACCGCGGGCGTCGCGGCGTCGGCCAAGCTGACCGTGCACTCCTCCAGCTGCTTCACGGCCAAGACCCTCGGTGTCGGCGTCCGGGATGCGGCCGGAAAGAACCTGGACTTCCCGGGAAACGCCTCTGATGTCCGGATCTGCCCCAGCGGTGTGAAGTTCACCAGCTCCGCGCGAACGCTGCCGGCAGGTTCGTACACGATCTTCGGTTTCTGGCAGGAGTCCGGCGGGGCCTGGCACAACCTGCCCTCGCACAAGCTGACCGTCGCGGCGCCCTCGACCACGACGTCGAGCAGCGGCGGCTCGCCGGTCTCCGGCCAGTCCGTGGTCTGGTCCGACGACTTCTCGGGTGGCATCGCCTGGGGCTCGAAGTGGGTCGGCGACAAGAGCTCGTCCTACCGGTACGGCGACCACAACCCGGACGACAACAAGCTCGACTGGCTGGACCAGAGCAAGGTCACGACCTCGGGCGGCGTCGCGACCTTCACCGCGCAGCCCTCCTCGCACACCCTGGAGAACGGCAAGCAGGCCTGGGCCACCGGTCTGCTCACCACCGAGGGATCCACCGGCGGCTTCCAGGTGAAGACCGGCGACTACGCCGAGACCCGGGTCAAACTGCCCGCCGGTTCGGGCGCCTGGCCGGCCCTGTGGACCTGGAAGGACGGCAACGGCGAGATCGACTCCTTCGAGTACCACCCGGACAACCCGAACCTGCTGGAGCTGACCAATCACGTCACCTCCGGCTCCGACTACTACACCGACTCCGCAGCGGTCGCGCCCGGCCAGTGGGTCACCATCGGCACCCACTACGGCGCGAGCTCGGTGGACTGGTACGTCAACGGCAAGAAGGTCTACTCGGACGGGCACGGCGTGGGCAGTGACTTCTCCGCGTACCTGATCCTCAACCTGTCGGTCTGCGCCGGCCAGTACCACCCCGCGCCCTCCGGCTCGACGCCGCTGAGCATGCAGGCGGACTACGTGAAGGTGTACCGCTGATCAGCAGTCGACGGACAGCGTGAACGGCGTACGGTCGTTTCGCGGATCGCGGTCGTCGTCGCCGACCACCTGGATGTGCCCCTCGGCCTTGGTGCCGGGGGGCACATCCGCGTCCACCCGGACCGGAACCAGCGCCGTGGCCGTCCGGAACCGCGCCAGGCCCGGCCCGAAGACGCAGCGCACCAGGCGGCCGCGGGCCTCGGTGCGGCAGTCCTCGGGGAAGTACGGCCCCTGCGCGGTGAAGCCCGAGGGGAGCCTCACGACCACGGTGAACGGCGAGGCGGTCTGCTCCGGTCCCTTGTTGGCCACGAAGGCGTGCACCACGGTACGGCCGCCGGGTGGTGCGGCGGCCGGGTCGATCCGGACCACCTCCAGATCCGAGTCCGAGGGTGCGGCCGCCAGACCGGTCACGCACATGGCCGCCACGCCCACCGCCAGCGCGGTCGTCATTTTCCCGACCATCCGACGCCTCCCACGTTCCGTGCGTTGATCAGCACTCACGGTAGCGGTGCGGCGGACGATTCTCGGTGACCGTGCTGTCTCGATGCGCGGTGTGGGAGGTGGTCGCCGTGATCACGGAGGAGCGGGGGCCCTCCGGCCGTCAGTCGGCCGACTCGACCCACCCCGCGGCCACGATCCGCGCCGAGTCCGCCGGACGCCCCTCGTCGAACAGCACGGTGTCCGCCGCCCGTACGCGGATTCCGTCGATGTACGCGCCGCGGCCCACGTACTGCTTGTCGGTCGTGTACCGCCAGCGCAAGGTCAGCCGGGTGTGCGTCGGCAGGTCGGCCGCCATCCGGTGCCAGGTGCGGTCCGACCAGCCGGTGACCGAGCCCGAGGGATGCTCCTGCGGCTGCTCCCCGTGGCGCCCGGTCATGAAGGGGAGCGGCTGCCAGGTGGTGCCGCCGTCCGTCGTGGCCTCCAGGACGAGGACATCGGACGAGGGTTCGGTGTCCCACCACAGGGCGGAGGTCAGCCGTGCCGCACCGTCCGTCGTGTCGAGCGCGGGCAGCGTGAGCGTGGCGGTCGTGGCGTTCGACATGCCCGAGAACCACGCCGTACGTCCGTGCGCCGGGCGTACCGGCAACGCGCGCGCCAGGTTGTTGCCGGCCGCGACCCGGGGAGCCGAGCCGGAGCGCCAGCTGCGCACCGGATGGACCGAGTTGCCGAGCACGACGAGGAAGGAGTCGGTGGTCGGGTCGAGCACCAGGGAGGTGCCGGTGAAACCGGTGTGCCCGGCGGTGCGGGGGGTGGCCATGGCGCCCATGTACCAGTGCTGGTAGAGCTCGAATCCCAGGCCGTGCTCGTGGCCGGGGAACGCGGTGTTGAAGTCGGTGAACATCAGCTCCACCGACTCCCGCCGCAGGACGCGCGCCCGGCCGTAGCAGCCGCCGTTGAGTAGCGTCCGGCCGAGCACGGCCAGGTCCCAGGCGCACGAGAACACCCCGGCGTGTCCGGCGACCCCGCCGAGGCTGTAGGCGTTCTCGTCGTGCACCTCGCCCCACACGAGCCCCCGCTCCAGACCGGACCAGGGCCCCCGCTGGTCCTCCGTGGCCGCGATCTTCGGCTTCCAGGAGGCGGGCGGGTTGTAGCGGGTGCGGTCGAGGCCGAGCGGCCCCGTGATCTCGTCGCGCAGGAGAGTGTCGAGCGCGCGGCCCGTGATCCTCTCCAGGACCAGCTGGAGCGAGATCAGGTTCAGGTCGGAGTAGAGGTACCTGGTGCCGGGCGGATTGATCGGGGCTTCGTCGAGGACGAGCTGAAGTCTCGCCTCGTGTGTAGGCGCCTTGTACAGCGGGATCCAGTCACGGAACCCCGAGGTGTGGGTGAGGAGCTGACGGATCGTGATGTCCTGCTTGCCCGCCGCGCCGAACTCCGGGAGGTACGAGGCGACCGTCCCCTCCAGCTCCAGCGCGCCCCGTTCCAGCTGCTGCACGGCCAGCAGCGAGGTGAACAGCTTGGAGACCGAGGCCAGGTCGAAGACCGTGTCCTCGGCCATGGGGATCTGCCGGTCGGGCGGGAACTCGACACCGGTGTCGGTCTTCTCGTCGTACGCCGCGTAGCGCACCGCCATCCCGATGGGCCGGTGCAGCGCCACGGTGCCGCCCCGCCCGGCCAGCAGCACGGCGCCCGCGTACCAGGGGTGATTGGGGGAGGGGCCGAGGAACGTCTCGGCGTCCACGACCAGTTGACGCAGGGGGGCGGCGAGCAGGCCGGCGCGTTCCGGGGTGCCGTGGCGCAGTACGAGGTGCCCGGAGGCCGTGGTCGCCTCGGCCGGTCCCGCGGGGAAGGGGGCGATGGTCAGGGCGCCGCAAAGGGCGAGTGCGGCACGTCCGATCTGGCGACGCGTCGGCATCCGGCCGTCGCTCGCGTCTGCTGCCGCTGCGTCGTCGGTCACCCGAGAAACCCTCGTGTCGGTCGTGACGCATGTCAACAAGGCATGCCGACCAACAAAACTGACGATGCATCAGAAAAGCCCTTCCGTCGGCCGGAGGACTGCGGCATTCTGCGCCCATGCAGACGGAGCTGAGCAAGAAACTGGGAGTCGAGCACGCCATATTCGGCTTCACGCCGTTCCCCGCCGTCGCCGCGGCCATCAGCCGGGCCGGCGGCTTCGGAGTGCTCGGCGCGGTCCGCTACACCGCCCCCGACGATCTCAAACGCGACCTCGACTGGGTCGAGGCGCACGTCGGCGGAGCGCCGTACGGCCTCGATGTCGTCATGCCCGCCAAGAAGGTCGAAGGTGTCAGCGAGGCCGACGTCGAGGCCATGATCCCCGAGACCCACCGGCAGTTCGTTCAGGAGACCCTGGCCAAGTACGGAGTGCCCGAACTGGCCGACGGCGAGGCCTCCGGCTGGCGCATCACCGGCTGGATGGAGCAGGTCGCCCGGGGCCAGCTCGATGTCGCCTTCGACTACCCGATCCGGCTGCTCGCCAACGCCCTCGGCTCCCCGCCCGCCGACGTGGTGGCCCGCGCCCACGAGCGGAACGTGCTCGTCGCGGCCCTCGCGGGCAGCGCCCGGCACGCCGTCAAGCACAAGGAAGCCGGCATCGACATCGTCGTCGCCCAGGGCTACGAGGCCGGCGGCCACACCGGCGAGATCGCCTCCATGGTGCTCACCCCGGAGGTCGTCGACGCCGTCGATCCACTGCCCGTGCTGGCGGCCGGAGGCATCGGCAGCGGACAGCAGGTGGCCGCCGCGCTCGCCCTCGGCGCGCAGGGGGTGTGGCTGGGCTCCCTGTGGCTGACGTGCACCGAGGCCGACATGTCCTCGCCCGCGGTGACGCGGAAGCTGCTTGCCGCCGGCTCCGGCGACACCGTGCGCTCCCGCGCGCTGACCGGGAAACCCGCGCGGCAACTCCGTACCGAATGGACCGACGCGTGGGACGACCCGGCCGGACCCGGCACCCTCCCCATGCCGTTGCAGGGCCTGCTGGTCGCCGAGGCCCTCACCCGCATCCAGAAGTACGAGGTCGCGCCCCTGCTCGGCACACCCGTCGGCCAGATCGTCGGCCGGATGACCAGCGAACGCTCTGTCCAGGCCGTCTTCGACGACCTCACCCGCGGCTTCGAGCAGGCCGTCGACCGCATCAACCGCATCGCCGGAAGGAGCGGCAAGTGACGAGTACGCCCCCCGCGGGATTCTGGGCCCAGGCCACCGCCGATCCCGACCGCCCGGTCCTCGTCGCCCCCGACGGCGAGCAGTGGACCGCCGGACGCCTGAACGCGGCCGTCAACCGTCTGGTGCACGGTCTGCGCGCCGCCGGACTCGAACGCGGCGACGCCTTCGCGGTCGTCCTGCCCAACGGCGTCGAGTTCTTCACCGCGTATCTCGCCGCCAGCCAGGCCGGTTTCTACCTCGTCCCGGTCAACCACCACTTCGTCGGCCCCGAGATCGGCTGGATCGTCGCCGACTCCGGCGCCAAGGTGCTCATCTCCCACGAGCGGTTCGCCGGCCCCGCCCGCCACGCCGCCGAGGAGGCCGGTCTCCCGGCCACCCACCGGTACGCCGTCGGCACGGTCGAGGGCTTCCGCCCGTACGCCGAACTCCTCGACGGACAACCGGAGTCGGCGCCCTCGGACCGCGAGCTCGGCTGGGTCATGAACTACACGTCGGGCACCACCGGCCGCCCCCGCGGCATCCGTCGCCCGCTGCCCGGCAAGACCCCCGAGGAGGCCTATCTCGGGGGCTTCCTCGGCATCTTCGGCATCAAGCCGTACGGCGACAACGTCCACCTCGTCTGCTCGCCGCTGTACCACACGGCCGTACTGCAGTTCGCGGGCGCGTCCCTGCACATCGGCCACCGCCTCGTCCTGATGGACAAGTGGACGCCCGAGGAGATGCTCCGGCTGATCGACCGTGAGAAGTGCACACACACCCACATGGTGCCGACCCAGTTCCACCGCCTGCTCGCGCTGCCGGAGTCGGTGCGTCGTTCCTACGACGTCTCGTCCATGCGGCACGCCATCCACGGCGCCGCCCCCTGCCCGGACCATGTGAAGCGGGCGATGATCGACTGGTGGGGCCACAGCGTGGAGGAGTACTACGCGGCCAGCGAGGGCGGCGGCGCCTTCGCCACCGCCGAGGACTGGCTGAAGAAGCCCGGTACCGTCGGCAAGGCCTGGCCCATCAGCGAACTCGCGGTCTTCGACGACGACGGCAACCGGCTGCCGCCCGGCGAGCTGGGCACCGTCTACATGAAGATGAACACCGGCGGCTTCGCCTACCACAAGGACGAAGCCAAGACGAAGAAGAACCGCATCGGCGACTTCTTCACCGTCGGCGACCTCGGCTACCTCGACGAGGACGGCTACCTCTTCCTCCGCGACCGCAAGATCGACATGATCATCTCGGGAGGGGTCAACATCTACCCGGCCGAGATCGAGTCGGCCCTGCTCGCCCACCCCGCCGTTGCCGACGCCGCCGTCTTCGGCATCCCGCACGACGACTGGGGCGAGGAGGTCAAGGCGGTCGTCGAACCGGCCCCGGGGCATGAACCCGGTCCGGACCTCGCCGCCGGCCTCCTCGCCCACTGCGCCGGGCAACTCGCCGGTTACAAGCGGCCGAAGAGCGTCGACTTCATCGCCGAGATGCCCCGCGACCCCAACGGCAAGCTGTACAAGCGGCGGCTGCGGGACCCGTACTGGGAGGGACGCACCCGCCCGGTGTGAGTGCCCGTCAGGAGTGGACCCGGACCACCCTCAGCGCCGGCGACGCCAGGATGTCCTTCTCGCAGAAGCGGGCCGTGACCCACTTCTCCCGGGAGTACAGACGGGTCTGGTCGCTGAAGTGGGGCGAGTCCGGGTTCTCCGACTGCGAGTACGTCAGGAGGGTGCGGGCCACCGGGCAGCGGCTGCCGTTCCAGCCGACGGCCTGGATGTGGCTGGAGCCGGTGCCCACCTCCGTGCAGCCGCCGCTCGTCGCGTTCCAGGTCGGCTGGACCACGTTCCACACCCCGAGCCGGCTCGCGCCTCCCGGTATCGCGATGTGCTCGCCGCCACGGACGACGTACTGGTGGTCGCCGAGCCGCGCGTCCAGCGCGATGCCGGCGCCGCGCAGTTCCGCCACCGTGTCCGCCAGGGCCGTGGCGAAGGCCGGGTCGCCGGTGTCGAGGGTGTTCGGTGTGCGCACCGGGTCGGCCGCAGAGAACGGCACCTTCCACAGCCGGTCCGTGGGGAGCCTGCGCCAGAGCCGGTCGAAGAGCAGCGCGCCACGGCTGCCGGTGTTCGCGGTGTGGTCCCACACGGCGAGCACACCGCATGCCTGGCTGACGTCGACGACCTCGCCTTCACTGCCCGTTGCCCTGCCGCCGGGCAGCGCGGCGCATGCCTTCGCCAGGTCGGAGGCGGCCAGGTGGCCCGTGGGCACACGGTTGGCGAACTGCTGCCTCCGCAGGTCCTGGACGGTCAGCCGGCCCCGCTTCGCCATCGCCGACACGTCCTCGATCGCGCCCCGGGTCCGCGGTGACCGCTGCGTTCCGATGTCGCCGAACCAAGTTCCTGCACTGCTGGCCCCCATCATGGTGCACCCGAGTCAGAACAGCCGTGAAGCCCCTGGTAGGACAGGTCTCACCACAAGATCACGTCCGTAACCACCAGAGCCCGTGCCGAGAAGGGCGCGCCCTGCGGGCACGACTGCAATATCCGTCGCGCTCCGCGCGATCACGGGCGGCATACCCACGACGAGACGCGGCCCGTCGCCGTCCGCACCACTGAGACCCTTCCGAGGAACACCCTGCCCGAGGAAGTGAGCGATCCCTCATCCCAGCTCGGCCTGGCCGGAGATCCGCCTCCGCCGGCCTGCCTCCAGGTCGCCAAACGCGCAGGTCGGGGGAGAGCGGCAGCACCTGAAACGCAGAGTCACCATCGACCGGTTTGTGACAAAGGCTGCAAATGCCAGTGAATCCTTTGCTTTGGATAGGCATTCGGTCATCGTCGTGGGGTCCCGCCATCGCCATCCCGAGATGGCCAGCCATGCCAGGAGCAAGAACAGAATGCCGAACTCCAAGTCCGTCCGTCTGCTGCGCCGCGTGGCTCTCGGCAGCACGGTGGCCGTCTCGTTCGCCCTGGCCGGTTTCGGTGCCGGCACGAGCGCAGCCGCAACCGACGTCAGCGCGCAGGGCGCCCCTGCCGGCGCCCCGAGCGCTTCGATCGCCCACAGTGCGGCGACGTACGGCCGGACTGTGGCACTCACCTTCGACGACGGCCCGGGGCCGTACACCGGTCAGGTCCTGGACCTGCTCGCCCAGTACCACGCGCCGGCGACCTTCTGCCAGATAGGCAACCAGGCCGCCGCGAACTCCGCCCTGGTCAAGCGCATCCTCGCCGACGGCCACCGGCTGTGCGACCACACCGTGGACCACCCCCAGCCGATGCGTACCCTCCCGCACGCCACGCAGGTCCACGAGATCACCGCAGCCAAGGAAATGATCAGCAAGGCCGGCGGGCCAGGCACCCGGATCAGGTGGTTCCGTGCACCCGGCGGTGACTTCAGCCCCGAAAACCGCCGGATAGCCGTACAGGACGGTCTACGCCCGCTGGGCTGGACCGTCGACCCCCGCGACTGGTCGCGCCCCGGTGTCGCCTCGATCGTCGCCACCGTGAAACGGGAACTGCGTCCCGGCGGCGTCGTCCTCATGCACGACGGCGGCGGCAACCGCAGCCAGACCGTGGCAGCCCTGCGCGAACTGCTCCCCTGGCTGACCCGGCAGGGCTACAGGTTCAGCCTTCCCGCAAGCTGACGAGGCAGCTTCGATTCGATCTTTCACCTGCCGGCGTCGCACGTGTCCACGCCGGGTAAACGCCACACGCCAGAGCGGCCTTCGTCGAGTCCTGTGGGCCGGAGCAAGAAACGCCCGGGACCATGACGGACGAAGGCCGTGGCCGACCACCGTCGGCCAGGCCGTGCCGCCCCGGCATAGGCGGTCGATCGGCGTGCGGTGCTCTTGCGTCTGCTAGCGGACGACGCGGATGGTCACCGGCGCGGAGATGCGGTCCGTCTTCGCGTGCTTGTGGTGCTCGTCGGTCGCGTAGAGCACCGAACGGAACTGCAGCTCGCCCGGGTGCGTGGCCTTCACGTTTGCCCGCGCATTGGCGTTGAAGGTCCGCGTGACGGCGTGCCAGTGGCCCCACCGGCCGGGTTTGCCGGACCGCTCCTGTATGACGAGGACGGTATGCCAGTGGGCGTCGTCGCCACCCTGGCCGTGTACTTTCACCACGTGGCCGGCGTGCACGGTGTGGGGCGTGGCCTCAATCGAGATGTCGCTCTTCGCGAACGCCGGGGACGCCGCCAGCGCCGCTGAGGCCACACCCACCGCGCCGACTGCCGCGAGCCGCTTCATACCAAGCTTCATGCTCGGGTCTCCCTGGATTCCTTGGTGCCCTCTGCGCCGGCTGGGGTTCATAGCTGCCTGATTGGCGCGCTTCCACCGAAGAAGAGCAGTTGCCGCGCTGAGAAGTTGGCCCCCGATCGTCACTGCCTCGTAACCGGTGTCCTCCGGGCGCCACCCCGGCCGGGCCCCTGTTCGGGCCTTCGGGAAGGCGCCGACCCGGCAGGGGTATGAAAGCTACGCCAGAAACCCGCCACGACGATCTTGGTGTCTTCACGCGCCGATGATCAACCGTGGCCGCAGGCATCTCACAGCCGGTCCACCGGCAAGATCGCGATCTACGGCTGGAGTGCCGGATCGCGCTGATACCAGGTGTCCGGCTTGCCGCCGAGGTCGGCCTGGTCTGCCGGGCCGACCGGGACGAACCCGGCCTTGGTCACTAGAAGTGACTGCGGGTGCCGATCGCGTGCGTTTCGTGCGCCGGAGTCTGCGCAGTGCAGCCGGATCCAGGGCAGGCAGCTCGGCAAACCTGCCTGCTGTCAGCCTGTATCGCCGGACGGTGCGCAGGTCTTCATGCATGCAGCGGTGTAGTTCTGTGCGGGCGTGGCCCTGGCCGCGGCGTATTACTGACTTCCTCGGGGTGTTGTCGGGGGGCGGTGACGGGTGGTGATCCCTGCGGTAGGCCGGTGGCATGCGGTACGCGCAGGGTGGCGGGCTGACCGCCGAGAGGCGACGGCTTCGTGAGCGGATCCGGTACGAGGCAGGTGAGCGGTTCGGCCGTGGTGAGAGGACTGCGGTGATCGCTCTCGGGCCGGTGGCCGAGGACTGCCGTACTCTCGGAACCGCCGCTGGCCACCCCTCCGACCGCCTCCGGCTCGCCGCAACAGTCACTTCCGCCGGGTCACAAGCAGCCGGTAGGGGGTGAGGCTGGGGGCTGCTACTTGGTGCCGACCGTGCGCAGTGTGGCGAGCACCAGTGCCCGGGTGACGGTGACGATCTCGCTCACGCGGACCTGTTCCTGTGGACCGTGTGCGAGGCGCACGTCGCCGGGGCCGTACTGCAGCGTGGGGATGCCCGCCCCGGAGTACAGTCGCAGGTCGCTGCCGTAGGGGGCGCCTCGCTCGGAAGGTCGCGGGCCGCCGGTGACGTCGGCGTGCGCGTCGGCGACATGGGCCGCGAGCGGATGCCCGGCCGGCAGCCGTCCGCTGGCGAACTGCCCGCCGGGCCACGTCACCGTGGCGGGGTGGGAGCGCAGCCACGGGTCGGCCGCGCAGGCTTCGGCCACGCACGCCTCCAGTTCGGTGCGTGCCTGGGCCGGATCCTCGCCCAGCCGGACGCCCAGTCTTCCCTCGGCCACCAGGAGGTCGGGCACGCTGCTGGCCCAGTCGCCGGAATGGACGGTACCGACGGACAGCGGGTAGGGGATGGGGTATTCGGACATGAGCGGGTCGGCGCCGAGGTTGCGGCGGGCTTCCAGACGGGCGAGCGCGCGGTGGATGGGCAGGTATGCGTCGATGGCGCTCACTCCCACGTATCTGGTGCTGCCGTGGGTGGCCCGGCCGGGTACTTGGATGCGAAAGGTCAGGGCGCCGGCGTTCGCGGTCATGACCGCGCCGCTGGTCGGTTCGGTGATGATGCAGGCATCGCCGGTGTGGCCGCGTTGGAGGGTGCCGAACGCCCCGAGCCCTCCGTCCTCTTCGCTGACTACGAAATGCGCGGACACCTGGCCGCGCAACCTTGCGCCCGCCTCCCGTATCGCGGCCAGGGCGGCGAGTATCGCCACCACCCCCGCCTTCATGTCGCACGCTCCTCGTGCGTGCACCACGTCCCCGGTGACCCGGGGGCGGAAGGGGTCGCCCTCCCAACGCGCCAGGTCTCCGGAAGGGACGACGTCGACGTGCCCCTGGAGGATCAGGGTCGGCCCGTCACCCTGGGGCACCGTGCCGCCCACCAGGCCCCACGCCTCGGTGCGCGGGGCCTCGCTGCCGGGAAAACGGGGATGGTCACGTAGCTCGGGCAGGTTCATGGACCACAGGTCGACATCGAGGTCCATCCGCTTCAGATGCCGGGCAAGGACGTGCTGAACCTCGGACTCCGCGGCGCTCCCCGTCACGCTCGGAACAACGAGAAGTTCCAGCAGCAACCGGGCGATGGCCGACTCGTCCACCGCGGCCAGGGCCGAGGCTTCCACATCGCTCAGGCTTGCTGTCATCTCAACACCGCTCCCACCACGTGACATCAGGACAAGCCGGAGACTATGTTCGACGGACAACGCAAGCAATCGCCATTTGCTGCTGCCCACTGTCGCTTTCTTGCAATGTCAGCGGGCCTGTGGTCATTTCTTGCGCCGGGCCGCAGGTGCTGACGTCTGGAGTGAGGTCATGGACGCCATCGATCAAGCGATCATCCGGTACGTGCTGCACGACGCGCGGGCCACATACGCCCAGATCGGCAAGGCGGCCGGGCTGTCCGCGCCCGCCGCCAAGCGGCGTCTCGACCGCCTCGTGGCCACCGGAGCGATCCGCGGTTTCACCGCTCTCGTCGATCCTCAGGCGCTGGCCTGGCATACCGAGGCTTTCGTCGAGGTCTACTGCACCGGCAATCCCACCCCCGCCGAACTGCGCCAAGCCCTGGAGGCCATCCCCGAGGTCGTCGAAGCCTGCACCGTCTCGGGCGCCGCCGACGCAGTCGTCCACATGCTCGCCAGAGACATCCCCCACCTGGAACAGGCCATCCAACGCGTGCGCGCCACCGCTCCTGTGGAACGGACCGAGAGCGCCATCGTGCTCTCCCGGTTGTTGGACCGGCCTCGCGTGTGATCGACACCGTGGGACCACCGCGAGTGCCGAGGCTGGCGTCCGCCGGCCTCGGGCGGACGCAGCAGACCGGTGGTCGCCTCGGTGGCTACTGACTTCCTCGGGGTGTTGTCGGCTGCTGGGTGAGGGTCAGCCTGGTGCCGGCCAGGCAGCCGTCGATGAGGTCGGGCCGGAGCTGGATATGACGTAAGCCCCAGCGGAGGGTGCGTTCGAGGTGCTCGTCGTCGGCGAAGGCGGTGTTGGCCAGCGGTCCGCGCCGTAACAGCGACCAGACACCCTCGACCGCATTCAAGTCCGGGGCATAGGAAGGCAGTTGGATGATAGTGAGCCAGTCGTGTGCGGCCGCGTACTCACGCATCCCGGCTGCCCGATGGGTGTTGAGATTGTCCCAGATCAGCACGACAGGTGCCTGGAGTTGGATGTGAGCCCGGACGGCCAGGTCACGATAGTCGCTCCAGGCGAAGGTGTCGCGTGCCTTGCCTTTGTGTTTGCGGTGGCGGCGCGGCCGGTAGATCAACCGGGAGTTCTCCCCCGGCTTGTAGCAGCACATCGCGGCGATCGACCAGCGGCGCCAGGAGCGGCCCCGCACCCGCACCACCGGCGTGTGTCCACGCCGGCCCCAGGTGCGAGCGCGGGGCGGCGTCATCGAGAACCCGGCCTCGTCCTCGAAGACGACGTACGCGCCCAGCGCCGCCGCGGTCATTCCGCCTGCGGCCACACATCCTTCTTCCACAGCCCAACCGCCTGCTCGTCGCGCTCAAGTGCCCGGCGAGCCGGCGACTGCCAGGACCAGCCGTGCCGGTGCAGCAGCCGCCACACCCCCGCCGACGAGCAATCCAGTGAGAACCTCCAGGCGATCAACGCGCTGATCCGGGCCAGGGTCCAGCGCTGGTCCTCCCAGCCATGCACGCCAGGCCCCAGCGCCAGTTCCTTCTCCAGCTCGGTGAACTGCTCATCGGACAGCTTGGGCAGTTTCGGCGGCCCGGCAGAGGCGAGCGCGCCCATCCCGCCCTCCCGCCAGGCACGACGCCAGCGCGCTCCAGCAGGGGGATGGAAGGGGCCGCGGACGACCGTGAAAACGTCGACAACCCGGCCATGCCCGCGGCCTGCGCCCACCCCGTGCCGAAGCCCAGGTCCGGGTGGTTCCTGGCGACGATGTGCGGAATGCCGTACTCGGTGCAGCGGATGACGGCGGACGGTCCGCCGTCCGAGGGCTGTGCCGGTCGGTGCTGCTGTGCCGCGGGCGGCCGGCAGAGCGGTCGCGGCGGTGAGTAACGCGCCGGTCCCGACGACCAGTCGTCTCATACGGGTGCGCATGGTGCCTCCCAACGTCATTGGGCGAAAAAGCGGTTGAGCGTGCCTGCGTGCCTGTGTCGATCGGCCGGGTGCTTGACCTCCTCCGGTGACGGAACGAGGATCATGAGTCATGACGCAGGGACATGGCAGCACGGTCGACGGGGTGCTGCGGCGCAGCGCCCGGCGCACCCCCGCGCGGGTCGCGGTCGAGCACGGCGAGCGCTCATGGACGTACGGGGAACTCGACGAGGCCGTCTCCCGCGCGGCGAGCGTGCTGCTCGGACAGGGACTCGCCCCCGGCGACCGGGTCGGCGCCTACGGCCACAACTCGGACGCCTACCTGATCGGCTTCCTCGCCTGCGCCCGCGCGGGCCTGGTCCACGTCCCGGTCAACCAGAACCTGACCGGCGACGACCTCGCCTACATCGTCGGCCAGTCCGGCAGCTCCCTGGTCCTCGCCGACCCCGACCTGGCCGGCCGACTCGCCGACGACGTCCGTACGTTGCCCCTGCGCGACGCCGAGGACTCGCTCGTGGCCCGCCTCGCTACGGCTCCCGCGTACGACGGCCCCGAGCCGCGCACCGAGGACCTGGTGCAGTTGCTCTACACCTCGGGTACGACGGCGCTGCCCAAGGGCGCGATGATGACGCACCGCGCCCTGGTCCACGAGTACCTCAGTGCGATCACCGCCCTCGACCTCAGCGCCGGCGACCGCCCGGTGCACTCCCTCCCGCTCTACCACTCCGCGCAGATGCATGTGTTCCTGCTGCCGTACCTCGCGGTCGGCGCCACGAACATCATCCTCGACGCCCCGGACGGCGACCGGCTCTTCGACCTCGTCGAAACCGGCCGCGCGGACAGCCTGTTCGCCCCGCCCACGGTGTGGATCGGCCTGTCCAACCGACCCGACTTCACCACCCGCGACCTCGGCGGACTGCGCAAGGCGTACTACGGCGCGTCGATCATGCCCGTGCCCGTCCTCGAGCGGCTGCGCGAACGACTGCCCGGGCTCGCCTTCTACAACTGCTTCGGCCAGAGCGAGATCGGCCCCCTGGCCACGGTCCTGGCCCCCGACGAGCACAAGGGCCGCATGGACTCCTGCGGCCGCCCCGTCCTCTTCGTCGACGCGCGCGTGGTCGACGAGGACGGCAAGGACGTCCCCGACGGCACACCGGGCGAAATCGTCTACAAGTCCCCGCAGTTGTGCGAGGGCTACTGGGACAAGCCCGAGGAGACGGCCGACGCCTTCCGGGACGGCTGGTTCCACTCCGGCGACCTGGCGGTGCGGGACGCCCACGGCTACTACACGATCGTCGACCGCGTGAAGGACGTCATCAACTCCGGTGGCGTACTGGTCGCTTCACGCCAGGTCGAGGACGCCCTCTACACCCACGATTCCGTCGCCGAGGTCGCCGTGATCGGCCTCCCCGACGAACGCTGGATCGAGGCGGTCACCGCGGTCGTCGTCCCGCGCGGCGAGGTCACGGAGGACCAACTGATCGCCCATGCCCGGGAGAAGCTCCCCCACTTCAAGGCCCCGAAGCGGGTGGAGTTCGTCGCGGAGCTGCCACGCAACGCGAGCGGGAAGATCCTCAAGAGGGAACTCCGGGACCGCTTCTCCGCCTAGGAGGGGCGCCCCAGAGGGGCGCGAGACCCGTATCGAGGTGCGGCTCCGCCGCGCGAGTGCGACCAGCCACGACGATGCCCCAGACGATCGACGCCGCATCGTGGCCCGCGACGGCCCTATCGGCACAACCAGCGGAGCGTCACCGCAGGTCCACGATCCGCCGAATCTTCCCCACCGACCGCTCCAGCGACTCCGGCTCGACGATCTCCACCCCGACCGACACCCCGATGCCGTCCTTCACCGCCTGCGCGATCGCCTGCACGGCAGCCTCCCGCACCTCGGGGCCCGTGTCGGGCCGGGCCTCCGCCCGCACGGTGAGGGCGTCGAGACGCCCCTCCCGGGTCAGTCGCAGCTGGAAGTGCGGCGCGACGCCGGGCGTCCTCAGCACGATCTCCTCGATCTGCGTCGGGAAGAGATTGACGCCCCGAAGGATCACCATGTCGTCGCTGCGCCCGGTGACCTTCTCCATCCGCCGGAACACCCGTGCCGTACCCGGCAGCAGACGTGTCAGGTCGCGCGTGCGGTAGCGGACGACCGGCATCGCCTCCTTGGTGAGCGAGGTGAACACCAGCTCGCCCTCCTCGCCGTCCGGCAGCACCTCACCGGTGATCGGATCGACGACCTCCGGGTAGAAGTGGTCCTCCCAGATGTGCAGTCCGTCCTTGGTCTCCACGCACTCCTGCGCCACGCCCGGGCCGATCACCTCGGACAGCCCGTATATGTCCACCGCGTCGATCGCGAACCGCCCCTCGATCTCCCGCCGCATCTGCTCGGTCCACGGCTCGGCACCGAAGATCCCCACGCGCAGGGAGGTGCCGCGCGGATCGACGCCCTGCCGCTCGAACTCGTCGAGGAGCGTCAGCATGTACGACGGCGTCACCATGATGATCTGCGGTTCGAGATCCTGGATCAGCTGGACCTGGCGGGCCGTCATGCCGCCGGAGGCCGGGATGACCGTACAGCCGAGCCGTTCCGCCCCGTAGTGCGCGCCGAGGCCCCCGGTGAACAGGCCGTAGCCATACGCCACATGCACCTTGTCGCCGGGCCGGCCGCCCGCCGCGCGGATCGAGCGGGCCACCATGTCGGCCCACAGGGAGAGGTCGTTGTCCGTGTAGCCGACGACCGTCGGGCGCCCGGTGGTGCCGCTGGAGGCGTGGATGCGGCGGATGTGGTCCTGCGGCACGGCGAACATGCCGTAGGGGTAGTTCTCGCGCAGGTCCGCCTTCGTGGTGAACGGGAAACGGGCCAGGTCGGCCAGGGACCGGCAGTCGTCCGGGTGCACGCCGGCCTTGTCGAAGGACTCCCGGTAGAAGGAGACGTGCTCGTACGCGTGCCGCAGCGAGGCCCGTAGCCGCTCCAGCTGCAGCGCCCGCAGCGCACCGGCGTCCAGCCGTTCCCCCGGGTCCAGCAGATCCGTCGCATCCACCATGGGGACGACTCCCTCGCCAACCACATCAATACGGGCGACCGATCATTCGGTCGTTCTGTTCGGGATCAGTAATTCAGGCCGCGTCGAGGCAGGCAAGAGGTCGGCCCGTGTTTTGTGGGCGCGACTGCGCGAGCTCGGCCGCGAGACCGAGCGTAGCGGGGACCTGCGGCGCTGCGACGAACGGGTGACGGCGCCGGCGGCGATCGCGGCGTTGCCGCCCGCGCGCACGTCCCAGGGCCCCTCGGAAGAGGGCTCCGACAACTCCGTTGCGGCGCAAGGTCACTGGACAGGAAGATCGGCACATGCCGACCTTCACCGCAGCCGACGGGACCGAGCTCGCCTACCACCTCCGCGGCGAAGGGGAGCCGCTCATCGTCCTGCCGGGAGGCCCGATGCAGGCATCCTCCTACCTCGCAGACCTGGGCGGGCTCGCGGCGCACCGCCGGCTGGTCCTGCTCGACCTGCGCGGCACCGGCGACTCCGCGGTCCCGGCGGATCCGGCCACCTACCGGTGCGACCGGCTCGTGGACGACGTGGAGGCGCTCCGCGTCCACCTGGGGCTGCGGCGGATGGACCTGCTCGCCCATTCGGCCGGTGGCAGTCTGGCGATGCTGTACGCCGCCGGGCACCCGGAGCGGGTGGCGCGGCTGGTCCTGGTCACCTGCACCCCCTGGGCGCTCGGGATGCGGCCCAGCCCCGAGGACCGGCTGGCCGCGGCGCGGCTGAGGAGCGGCGAACCGTGGTTCGAGGACGCCTTTCCGGCGTTCGAGAAGTGGCTGGCGGGCAAGGCCGACTTCGACCCGGCGTTCGCGCCCTTCTTCTACGGCCGCTGGGACGACGCGGCGGCTGAGCACGACGCTCGCGCCGAGTTCAACGACGATGCCGCCGACGTCTACGGCTCCGACGGCGCCTACGATCCGCCTGCGACCAGCGCCGCACTCGCCCGTGTGGCGGCACCGGTCCTCGTCCTCGCCGGCGAGCTCGACGGCGGCCCCCGCCCCGAGTCGGCACGCGCCGCCGCAGACGTGTTTCCCAACGCCGAATTCACCGTTCAGTCAGGTGCGGGGCACTATCCGTGGGTGGATGACCCCGAGTGGTTCGCCCGCCGGGTCGCCGGTTTTCTGGACCGGGGCCAGGCCTCTGCGCCGCCGGCGGAGTAGGACTCCGGCCCAGGCGGCCCCGCTCGGGTTGCGGGATGTGCCGGCTGCGGTGACATTTGAGGTGGAGTGAAGAGTGCGAGGGGCCCTGTTCTCCCCCGAGAGGACAGGGCCCCACGCGCGCCCGCTTCGATCAGCGGTGCGTGCTCGGCAGGTGCTCATAGCAGCCGGAGCGGCGGCCGCCGTCGCCCTGGAGGTTGTCCAGGAGGCTGTCGCGGGTGTCCTGGCCGACGACGCCGTCGGCGTGCAGGCCGGACTTTCCGCTGGAAGAGCCGGACAGCGCTGTAGGCGCCGGAGCCGAAGGTCCGGTCCTCGCCGATCTTTGGTGATGGGCCCGCCTGGCCCAGTCGTCGTACCCGTGCGACCGGGTCGAACTCACCCCGCCGGGCGCACCCCGCAAGGAGATCCACGTCGACACCGAAGAGGAGCGCAACGCCTGTCTGGCAACCCCGATGACGGCCCTGACACCGCCGCACGAGCCCGGCGACGCCCCGCGTGTGGCTGATCCCGCCGACGGCCGGCGCGTCTGTCTCACCGGCGGGTGAGCAGGGCCGCGGCCGGGGTCACGGCTTGTGCGCTGCTGCCGCCGCAGCGCTTCGCCGCCGCCGCAGCACGACATGACCGCCGATCAGGCTCAGCGCGAGGACGGTGAGTCCGACACCGCCCACCATCTCGAAGCCGGCCGGCCCCGTGCCACCACCGACACCTGCGTTCACCCCTCGCTGCGGAACCGGCGTGGCGGTGGCCGGGGCCGGGGTGAGTGCGGTGGGGGTGACCGTGGCCGAGGGCGAGGGCCTGTGCGGCAGGTCCTCGCAGGCGATGCCGTCGTGGTCCGCATCCAGGCGGAACGGATCGCTCGGATTGCGGTTGAGTACCGCCTGCGCGTCTTCCTGGAACGCGAAGTCGCGGCAGTCCAGGTCGGTTTGTGCATGTGCCACGACAGCCGTCGGGCCGGTGGCGACGAGGAGGGCCAGTGCTGTTGTGCTCAGCACGCGTGTACCTATGTGCATGTGGGGTCCCCTTCAGGGCCGGTGATCCGATCACCGTCACTGCGACCCTAGGGACGAGATCCCGCCCCGGCGCGCCGTGCTGAGCCGTCCGGAGGACCCCCTGCCGAACCGAACCGCACCGAACCATCGTCGGCCGGTCGGTTCACCCGCCCTGCGGGCCGTATGCCGTCAAGAAACGGTCCCGGAACTTGTTCATGGTCCATTCCGGGGCGTTGTCCGCGGGCTTGATGCCGTCCGTCCAGCCCCAGTTGGAGACACGGTCCAGCACCTTCGGGTCGCGGGCGACGATCGTGACCGGGACGTCCCGGTTGGCGGTGCCCCCGGTGACCGTCGGGACGGGCTGGTGGTCGCCGAGGAAGACGAGGACGGTGTTGTCGTCGCCGTACCGCTGCATCCACTCGGTCAGGCTGTCCAGGGAGTACTGGATCGCCTTGCGGTACTCGGTCCGCACGCGCTTCGCGCTCTTCCAGACCTCCGTGGGGTTCGTGCCCTCCTTCTTGATCTTGTAGAAGACCTTGCCGTCCCCGAGATCCTTCCAGTCGATCATGTGGGCGATCGGTGACCAGGGGTTGTGGCTGGAAGCCAGAATGATCTCCGCCATGATCGGATCGCGGTTCTTCTTGCCGTGCTCCAGCTTCTGGAAGGCCTCCAGGCTGAACTGGTCCGGCACCGGCGTCCAGCTGAAGTACGGACCCTGGTAACCCAGGTGCGTCGAGTCGTAGATGTGGTCGAGGCCGAAGTACTTGCCCTCGGGCCAGGCCTTGCGCACACCCGGGACGATGCCGACCGTGCGCCAGGCGCCGGTCTTCTGGAAGTAGCTGGTGAGGGTGGCGCGGTCACTGGTGGTCAGGGTCCGGTACCGCTGCTGGTTCTTGATCCACAGGCCGGACAGGAACGTCGAGTGGGCGAGCCAGCTGCCGGCGCCCGTCACGGGTGACCGGAGCCAGCCGCTGCGCGCCGCGAACCCGGCCGCCTTGAGCCTGGCGTCGCCCTCCTTGAGGGTCGCGTCGACCTCCGGTCCCATCGTCGGATCGTCGATCGCCACCCGGCCGTAGCTCTCGATGAAGGTGAACATGACGTCCTTGCCGCGCAGTCCGGTCAGCAGCTGGCCGGGCGGGGTCTTGGCGTAGGCGTCGACCACCATCTGCTTCTTGAAGACGTCGGCGTCACCGAGGCCGTCCCGGACGTACTGCACACGGTTGGCGAGGTACTGGGCGTAGCCCTTGGTGGCGACCGTGACACCGCCGAACTGCACACCCAGGGTGAAGCAGATGATCCACACGACGCCGAGGACCAGCGTGGAGCGTACGGCGGCGGGACGGTGCCGGGCCAGCACGTCCGCCAGCCGCACCATCGCGAGCGCACTCAACGCGAGCACGGCGATGACCAGGACGATCACGCCGACCACCGCGAGCACCTCGCCCGACCGCCCGAACGAGTCCTTCACCCAGTCCGCCCCGTCGCTCAGCAGAACCCAGTCGAAGACCAGGTCGAACGGCCGGGCCAGGGTCTGGCGGAAGCCCATGTCGAGGCACTTCAGAACGGCGGACAGCCCGACGAACGCCCCCAGCGCGACGGCAGTGATCCGCCGCCCCCTGGAGGGCAGTACGAGCAGTACGGCCGCGAGGAAGATCGCCTCGACGGGGAGACGGAGGAAGGACTGGACAGTGATCCAGTCGAGGCGGTTGGGCACCAGGAGCACGACGAACACCAGCGCGCCGGCCAGGACGGTCGTACCCACCCGCACGGCAGTCGCGGCGCGCGGGTAACGACGGCGCCAGCCGAACCAGCCCGGGCGGGCGGGGGAGTAGCCGGCGCCGGCGGGTGCCGAGGTGGAGGCCGCTGCTTCGGAGGACTCGTCGCCGGTGGAAGCCTCTCGCGGGACGACGGCCTCGGTGGGCGCCTCCCCGTCCTCCGCACCGTCGGCCGCCTCCTGCCCGGCGGAGCCACCGCCCGGCTCGTCCTTCTCTTCCTCCGTCACCGCCTTCGTCGGCGGCCCGGCCGCTTCGTCCGTCGCGGCCGTTGCCTTCGCGTCCGCCGGCTCTTCGGCCGCCGAGGCGCCCGGCTCGGTGTCCGCCACCACGGGAGCGGTCGAGGCCTCCTCGGCGGTGGTTCTGTCCGGCGCGTCCGCGTCCGCGTCCGTCTCCGGCAGTTGGCGAGGGGGCGTGAGGTGCGACACCCGTGGGTCCTTCCGTGGTGAAACCGCTGATGGCACGGCGGACCGAGCCCGCAGGGCCGAGCCGCCAACCTCGCGTACGGCCCTACGTCACCCTCCGTTCAAACAACCCGGGTCAACCGCGCGCAAAGAGTACGCCCGCGCGCCGGGCGGCCCACCTGCGGGCCCAGGCCTTCCGCCTAGCGGTCCGCGGCGACCGCCACCTCCCGGGCCCACCGGTAGTCGGCCTTGCCGCTGGGCGACCGCCGTATCGCCTCGGCGATCACCAGTTGCCGCGGGATCTTGTAACCGGCCAGATGGGTACGGCAGTAGGACTGCACGTCCTCCAGTGAAGGCCGCGGCGCGCCCCGGCGCAGTTGCACCACAGCCGCCACGTGATTGCCCCACTTGGCGTCCGGCACCCCCGCCACCAGCGCGTCGTACACGTCCGGATGGGACTTCAGGGCCTGCTCGACCTCCTCCGGATACACCTTCTCGCCCCCGGTGTTGATGCACTGCGAGCCCCGGCCGAGGACCGTGACCACGCCCTCCTCGTCCACCGTCCCCATGTCGCCGAGCAGCACCCACCGCTCGCCGTCCTTCTCGAAGAAGGTCTCGGCGGTTTTCTTCGGGTCGTTGTAGTAGCCGAGCGGCACATGGCCGCACTGCGCGACCCGGCCCACCTCACCCGCGGCGACGGGCTCGTGGGTGGCCGGATCGACCACCTGCGTACGTGAGTTGACTCGGATACGGAAGGACTGCCCGGCCCCGGAGTCGGCAGTGGCCGTCCCGTTGAAGCCGGACTCGGACGAACCGTAGTTGTTGAGCAGCATCGCGTTCGGGAGCAGCTCCTGGAACTGTCGGCGTACGGTCTCGGAGAGCACCGCCCCGGACGAGGACACGCTGAACACCGACGAGCAGTCCGTGCCCTTCATGGGCCCGGCCAGGGCGTCGATCAGCGGCCGCAGCATCGCGTCGCCGACCAGCGAGATGCTGGTGACCTTCTCCTTCTCGATCGTCCGCAGCACGTCCTCGGGCACGAACTTGCGGTGGATCACGACCCGTTGCCCGAAGTTGAAACCGATGAACGAGGTGAGCGTCGAGGTGCCGTGCATCAGCGGGGGAGTGGGGAAGAAGGTGATCCCGGAGCCGCCGGCCGCGACCCGCTCGGCGAGTTCCTGCGGCTTCCTGACGGGCTCGCCGGTCGGCGCGCCCCCACCGAGACCGGAGAAGAAGAGGTCCTCCTGACGCCACATCACGCCCTTGGGCATGCCTGTGGTGCCCCCGGTGTAGATGATGAACTGGTCGTCGCCCGAGCGCGCCGGGAAGCCCCGCTCCGCCGACCCGCCCGCCTCGGCCTCGGCGAACGACACGGCCGCGCCCCCGTCCCGGCCGCCGCCCACCCGCACCAGATGCCGCAGCTTCGGGCACTGCGGCAGCGCCGCCGCCACCCGCCCGTCGAACTCTGCGTCGAAGACCAGCGCCACCAGATCGGCGTCCCGGTACAGATACACCAACTCGTCTTCCACGTAACGGTAGTTGACGTTGACCGGGACGATCCGCGCCTTCAGGCACCCGAACACCGTCTGCAGATACTCGATGCCGTTGTAGAGGTGCAGCCCGAGGTGTTCGCCGGGGCGGATCCCGGCGTCGATCAGATGGTGGGCGACGCGGTTCGCCGCCGCGTCCAGCTCCGCATACGTCAGCCGGCGCTCCGCGCCCGTGCCCGGGTGGTCGACGTACACCAGGGCCTCGCGGTCCGGCACCACGTCGACGATCGACTCGAACAGGTCGGCAAGGTTGTACTCCACCGCTCCTCCTGACCCCGGGGCGTGTCTGGCAGTTGCCGGTTCGCCGGTCATCAGAGCAAAGGGGGCGGTAACTGTGAAGGGTCCGCGCGAAGAAATCTGACTGTCTGTCAGAAAACCCTTGAAGTGGCTCCCCGCCTACTGCAACCTGTTCTCGTTCTTTGAGAGGGGAGATGGGTGATGGGTGGGACCGAACACCTCACGGTGCGGCGCGAAGGCGCCACACTGGTGCTCACGCTCAACAGGCCGGACGCCAAGAACGCGCTCTCGCTGTCGATGCTCGTCGGCCTCTACGACGGCTGGATCGAGGCAGACGAGGACGACGCGGTCCGCTCCATCGTGCTGACCGGTGCGGGCGGCGCGTTCTGTGCCGGGATGGACCTCAAGGCGCTCGCCGGCAAGGGCATGGAGGGAGAGCACCACCGGGACCGCCTCAAGGCCGACCCGGACCTGCACTGGAAGGCGATGCTGCGCCACCACCGTCCCCGCAAACCGGTGATCGCCGCCGTCGAGGGCTACTGCGTGGCGGGCGGCACCGAGATCCTCCAGGGCACCGACATCCGTGTCGCGGGCGAGTCGGCGACCTTCGGGCTCTTCGAGGTCCGGCGCGGACTGTTCCCGATCGGCGGCTCGACGGTCCGGCTACAGCGCCAGATCCCGCGCACCCACGCCCTGGAGATGCTGCTCACGGGGCGCCCCTACACCGCCCGGGAGGCCGCCGACATCGGCCTGATCGGCCATGTCGTGCCCGACGGCAGTGCTCTTGCCAAGGCCCTGGAGATCGCCGAACAGATCAATGCCTGTGGGCCGTTGGCAGTGGAGGCCGTGAAGACGTCCGTCTACGAGACCGCCGAGATGACGGAGACGGACGGCCTTGCCTCCGAACTGAAGCGGGGGTGGCCGGTCTTCGACACGGCCGACGCGAAGGAGGGGGCTCGCGCCTTCGCGGAGAAGCGGCCGCCTGTTTACAGGCGCGCGTAGCGCTGCGCCGGCCGGGCCGGCTTCGCAGGGTGCGGTCGAGTGTGGCTGGTCGCGCAGTTCACCGCGCCCCTTTTGGGGGCGCGTCCTCACCGTCGTCGTCTCAAGGAGGTAGCCCCGGTGGCCGAGATCCTCAAGGCTCCCCTCGCCGTTGAATTCCCCTTCACCCGATCCCTCGGGCCTGTCCAGAGTGCCTTTCTGACCGGCCTGCGTGAGCGTGTCGTCCTCGGGGTGCGGACCGGTGACGGGCGTGTTCTCGTCCCTCCCGTCGAGTACGACCCCGTCACCGCCGAGGAGATCCGCGACCTCGTCGAAGTCGCCGCCACCGGCACGGTCACCACCTGGGCCTGGAACCACGAACCCCGGCGCGGACAGCCGCTCGACACCCCCTTCGCGTGGGTCCTGGTCCGCCTCGACGGCGCCGACACCGGCCTCCTGCACGCCCTCGACGTCCCCGGCCCCGGCGCCGTACACACGGGCATGCGGGTCCGGATCCGCTGGGCCGAGGAGCGCTCCGGCGCCATCACCGACATCGCCTGCTTCGAGCCGTACGACGGCGGACCGGCCCAAGCCACCGGCCACACCGGTGAGTTCGAGGACGCGATCACCGGAATCGTGGCGCCCGCCCGCCTCGACTACACCTACTCTCCCGGCCGCGCCCAGACCGCCTACATCCACGCCCTCTCCGAGCGGCGGACGGTCGGCGAACGCTGCCCCTCCTGCCGCAAGGTGTACGTGCCGCCCAGGGGTGCCTGCCCCACCTGCGGCGTCGCCACCGCGGAGCAGGTCGAGGTGGGGCCGCGCGGCACGGTCACCACCTTCTGCATCGTCAACATCAAGGCGAAGAACCTCGACATCGAAGTCCCGTACGTCTACGCCCACATCGCCCTCGACGGCGCCGGCCTCGCGCTGCACGGCCGGATCGGCGGCATCCCCTACGACCAGGTGCGCATGGGGCTGCGCGTCGTACCGGTGTGGACCGAAGGGGCCCGCTATCCGGACCACTACCGGCCGACCGGCGAGCCCGACGCGGAGTACGAGACCTACAAGGAGCTGCTGTGATGCGTGACATAGCACTGGTCGCCTTCGCCCAGACCGACCACCGCCGCACCAGCGACGACCTCTCCGAGGTCGAGATGCTCATGCCGGTCCTGCACGACGTCCTCGACCAGACCGGGCTGAAAACCGCCGACATCGGCTTCACCTGCTCCGGCTCCAGCGACTACCTCGCCGGCCGCGCCTTCTCCTTCACCCTCGCCCTCGACGGCGTCGGCGCCTGGCCGCCGATCTCCGAGTCGCACGTGGAGATGGACGGCGCCTGGGCGTTGTACGAGGCATGGACCAAGCTGCTGACGGGCGATGCCGACACGGCGCTCGTCTACTCGTACGGCAAGTCCTCACCCGGCTCCGTTCGCGACGTCCTGACCCGGCAGCTCGACCCGTACTACGTGGCGCCCCTGTGGCCCGACTCCGTCGCCCTGGCCGCCCTGCAGGCGCAGGCCCTCATCGACGCGGGCGACACCGACGAGCCCGCGCTCGCCGCCGTCGCCGCCCGCAGTCGTGCGGACGCAGTGGCCAACTCCCATGCCCAGCTGCGGGGTTCGGTGCCCCAGGGGGACTATCTCGTACGGCCCCTGCGCACCGGCGACTGCCCGCCCATCGGCGACGGAGCGGCCGCCGTGATCCTCGCGGCGGGGGAGCGGGCCCGGGAACTGTGCCGACGGCCAGCCTGGATCCGCGGCATCGACCACCGCATCGAAGCGCACGGCCTCGGCGTCCGCGACCTGACCGACTCGCCCTCCACCCGCCTGGCCGCCGAGAAGGCCGGCGCCTTCGAACGGCCCGTCGACACCGCCGAGTTGCACGCACCCTTCACCTCGCAGGAGGTCGTGCTGCGCAAGGCGCTGCGGCTCGGCGACGAGGTGCGGGTCAACCCGTCCGGCGGCGCCCTCGCCGCCAACCCGATCATGGCCGCCGGGCTCATCCGCATCGGTGAGGCCGCAGCCGGCATCCACCGGGGGGAGTCCGACCGGGCGCTCGCCCACGCCACCTCCGGGCCCTGTCTGCAACAGAACCTGGTCGCCGTACTCGAAGGGGATCCGCGATGAGCAAGGAGCCCGTGGCCGTCGTAGGCGTCGGCCAGACCAAGCATGTGGCGGCGAGGCGGGACGTGTCGATCGCGGGACTTGTGCGCGAGGCCGCCCAACGCGCGCTTGACGACGCCGAGTTGACCTGGGCAGACATCGACGCCGTCGTCATCGGCAAGGCACCCGACTTCTTCGAGGGCGTGATGATGCCCGAGCTGTACCTCGCCGACGCGCTCGGCGCGGTGGGCAAACCGATGCTGCGGGTGCACACCGCCGGTTCCGTCGGCGGCTCGACCGCGCTCGTCGCCGCCAATCTGGTCGCGGCGCGCGTCCACGGCACCGTGCTGACCCTGGCGTTCGAGAAGCAGTCCGAGTCCAACGCCATGTGGGGCCTGTCCCTGCCGATCCCCTTCCAGCAGCCGCTGCTCGCCGGGGCCGGCGGCTTCTTCGCCCCGCACGTGCGCGCGTACATGCGGCGCACCGGGGCGCCCGACACGGTCGGCTCCCTGGTGGCCTACAAGGACCGGCGCAACGCGCTGAAGAACCCGTACGCCCACCTGCACGAGCACGACATCACCCTGGAGAAGGTCCAGGCGTCGCCCATGCTGTGGGACCCGATCCGCTACTCCGAGACCTGTCCGTCCTCCGACGGCGCCTGCGCCATGGTGCTGACGGACCGGGCGGGTGCGGCACGCGCGCCCCGGCCGCCCGCTTGGATGCTGGGCGGCGCCATGCGCAGCGAGCCCACCCTCTTCGCCGGCAAGGACGCCGTGTCGCCGCAGGCCGGCAAGGACTGTGCCGCCGACGTGTACCGGCAGGCGGGCATCGCCGATCCGCGCCGCGACATCGACGCGGTCGAGATGTACGTGCCCTTCTCCTGGTACGAGCCCATGTGGCTGGAGAACCTCGGCTTCGCCGACGAGGGCGAGGGCTGGAAACTCACCGAATCCGGGGTGACCGAGCTCGGCGGGGACCTGCCCGTCAACATGTCGGGCGGCGTCCTGTCGACCAATCCCATCGGAGCCTCCGGCATGATCCGCTTCGCGGAGGCGGCGCTGCAGGTACGCGGACAGGCCGGAGAACACCAGGTGGAGGGGGCAAGGCGGGTCCTCGGGCACGCCTACGGCGGCGGATCCCAGTTCTTCTCCATGTGGCTCGTGGGAAGCGAACCTCCGCAGTCGTAAAAGACTCCGGAAAGGTCCTCCTCACGTGGCCTGTCGGCATCAGAAACCGGTCGCTAGGCTGGCCGCGGACGACGAGTCGGGAGGAGCACGGACGTGGCCGAGAGCACCATCCAGCAGCACCCGCTTGCGGGCTGGGACAAGCCTGAGCTGGACCTCAGCACCGCCGATTGGCACTCGAGCAGCCGTGGCCTGGGGGATGTCCAGATCGCCTTTGTCGAGGGATTCATCGCGATGCGCAACAGCGGCCGCGCGGAAAGCCCTTCCCTGATCTTCACGCCCGCGGAATGGGGCGCGTTCGTGTCGGGGGCGCGGGAAGGAGAGTTCGACCTGACGTGACCCGGCGGCCGTGCGGCTGAGCCGACGGGCCGATCCGGGGGTGTTCCACCCGTCTTTCCGGACACGCGACCTTGAGCGCCCTTCCGGGGCCGATGCCTGAGCGAGGCTGGCTCCGGGAAGGGAAGGTCGTCTCCCGGAGGTGAGGAACGCCATGAGCAGCACCCTGCCGGTTGTCGCGGCGGTCGACGGTTCGGACGACAGCCTGCGCGCCCTGGACTGGGCCCTCGACGACGCCTGCAGACGCGGGGTGCCGCTGCGGGTGGTCCATGTCCGGCAGTACGCCCTCTGGGCGCGGCCCGACGTCCTTGCCGCCGGGCCGCCGGAGCCCGGTGACGATCCGGTGCTCGGCGAGGTGCGCGCGTATCTGAAGGGGCGGGCCGACCCACCGGTCGTGGAGTACCACGGGTTGGAGGGGGTTCCGGGCGCGCTGCTGCCCGAACTGGGCTCCGGCGCCCAGCTGCTGGTACTCGGCTCCCGAGGGCGCGGCGGCTTCGCCGGTCTGCTGCTCGGCTCCAACGGCATGGCCGCGGCCCGCGACGCCGAGTGCCCCGTCGTCGTGGTGCCCCGGCCCGGACGTGAGGTGCACGCGGAGGTACCGGTCGAGCCCGGCCCGCGTGTGGTCGTCGGCCTGCAGGTGGACGGCCCCGACGAGGCGACCCTCGCCTTCGCCTTCACCGAGGCGGGACTCCGCGGCGCCCGTCTCCACGTGGTCGCCGCCTACATGTGGCCCGTGCAGACCTGGGCCGCCCCCGGTGAACTCGTCCCGCCGATGGTCGACCAGAACGCCGTCGAGAACCAGACGTCCACCCTCGCCGAGGGTTTCCTCGCACCGCACCGTTCGAGACACCCCGACGTGCCCGTCGACACATACGCGATGCCGGGTGACGCGGCAGGCCAGCTGGTCGCGGCCTCCCACCGCGCCGGCCTGGTCGTCGTGGGCCGCCACCGCCGCCGCCTGCTGGCCCCCACCCGCATGATGGGGTCGGTCGCCCACGCCGTCCTGCTGCACGCGGCGGCCCCGGTGGCTGTGGTCCCGCCGACCACGGGGGAGGAGTGAGGGCCCAGGGGCGCCGGGCTCGTCCCGCGGCGGGGCGCGTGCGGGGTGCTGTGCGGTGCCCACACCAGCCGTGGTGAGGCCCGTCGGCGGGGCGCCGGAGCACGATGCCCGTGCGAGCCACCGGGACAGGGCCGGGCGGCAGCTGCGCAGGCAGGGAGGGATGGACTTGCCGGTGCTGTGTTCGTCCAGCGGTGTGGTGCGCTCGCAGTGTTTCGCAGTGCGGCCAGGTCCCCGCCAGGTGCGGTGAGGCCGGGTGGCGGAGCACGATGCCTGTGCTAATGGGAAGCGGCGAACCTATCATTAGTCGCATGCAGGAATCGCTCACGAGGGACGCCCGCCTCGCTCTCGATCTCGCCCTCACCATCCGTCACGACGGACACGGCGGCGTCGCCGACGACCTGGCGGATCCCGCGGGGCTCACCGCCTGGGTCCGCGCCCACCCCGACGCCGTGCCGGAAGCCGCCGCCTTCGTCGCCGACGACGCGAGCCTCACCGCCGTACGCGACCTGCGCGCAGCCGTCCGTGCGCTCTTCGCCCATGCCGTACGCCCCGGCGAACCCAGCCGCGCCGACGCGGCCCGCCTGCTGCCCGTACCCGACGCCGTCGCCCGCCTCAACGCCGCGGCCGCCCGCACCCCGACCATCCCCGTGCTGCACTGGCCCGAGGGCGCCGAACCCGCCGTACGCAGAAACGCGGTCGACGGCGCGCACGAACTCACCGCGGCCCTCGCGCACGCCGCCATGGCGTTCCTCGCCGGCCCCGACCGGCAGCGGCTGCGCGCCTGCCACGCACCCCGCTGTGTGCGCTACTTCCTCAAGGAGCACCCGCGCCAGGAGTGGTGCAAGCCCTCCTGCGGCAACCGCGCACGGGTCGCCCGGCACCACGACCGGCACAGGACCGTCCAGGCGTGACGGCTCAGCCGACCTGGATGTGCTTGTTCATCCCGAGCTGCTTGTGGCCGTCGATCGGGCAGTACATGTCGTACGCGCCCTTCTTGAAGGTCACCGTCAGTGTCGCCTGCTGACCGCTCGGGATGTTCTTGGTCTTGGCGTCCTCCACGCCAGGGCCGTCGACGGACAGGGCGTGCGTGACCTTGCCGGCGTTGTCGGCGACGAAGGTGTAGGTGCCCGGTGCGAAGGACGACCGGGACACTTTCAGCCCGTACTCGGTCTCGGTGACCGTCACCTTGGTCCCCGAGCCGGCCTTGCTCGCGTCGGAGGAGGCGCCGGAGGAGGCCGAGCTGCCGCCTCCGCCTCCGCTGGAGCAGGCGGCCAGGACGAGGGCGGCGGCGAAGGCCGACGCCGTGACCCCGAGTGCCGTACCTGTCGTACGGGCCTTGCGTGCCGTGAGTGCCATGTGGCTCATCCCCTTCCGGGTCTGCCCGCCACCCGTCGGGCTTGTCCGCGTCTGCCACGGGAGACCCTCTATGGGGGATACGGATGGGGATGCCCCGGTGTTCAGGGCGATTCCACCGCGATGGCGAACAGCTCCTGAAGCGGTTCGGTCAGTACTTCGCAGACCGGGTCGCGCGACCCCCGCGAGGCGTACGCTGAGGTGCCTGTAGGTCACGGTGCGCGCCCGCTCCCCGCGCGGGCGCACCACCGTGGCGGGGGGTAGGCCATGGGGCAGAGCAGCCGCACGATCTTCGAGCGCGAGAGCGAACTCGCCACAGTGGACGAGGCGTTGGGAGAGCTCACCGGGCTGCGCAGGGACGGCGCCGAACCCTCCGACCGCCCCCGCGGCGCCCTGCTCGCCTTCGCCGGGCGCGCCGGCATCGGCAAGACCACCCTCCTCGCCGAGGTACGCCGGCGCGCCGCCACCCGGGGCTGCACCGTACTGTCCGCCCGCGGCGGCGAACAGGAGCAGCGCGTCGCCTTCCACGTGGCCCGCCAGCTGCTGCAACCCCAACTGGCCGGCTCCGCGGAGACCGATCTGCGGGCCTCGCTGGGCAGTTGGTACGACATCGTCGGCCCCGCCCTCGGCCTGTGCGCCCCGACCGACGGCGCCCCGCCCGACCAGCAGGGACTGCGCGACGGTCTCGACTGGGTGCTCACCCATCTCGCCGTGCTGCGCGCCCCGATGGTCCTCGTCCTCGACGACGCCCACTGGGCCGACCCCGAATCCCTGAGCTGGCTCGCCGCGTTCGCACCCCGCGCCGAACAGCTCCCGCTGCTGGTCGTCGTCGCCTACCGGCCCGACGAACTCCCGGACCACGCCGAGTCGTTCAGGGGATTGCCCGGGCGCGCGGGCGGACGCCCCCTCGACCTGGAACCGCTGAGTGCCGCCGCCGTCGCCGGCCTCGCACGGGAGACGCTCGGTGCGCACGCCGACGACGCGTTCTGCCGGGAGTGCTGGGCCGTCACCGCCGGCAACCCGTTCGAGACGGTCGAGCTCATCGCCAAGGTGCGCGACCGCGGCCTCACCCCGACCGAGACCGGCGCCCATCTGCTGCGCGACCTCGCCGCCGCCGTCAAGGGCAGCGGCCTCGTCGCCCGCCTCGAACGCCTCGGCACCTCCACCGTGCGCTTCGCCTGGGCCTGCGCCGTCCTCGGCACCGAGATCCATCCGCTGCTCGCCGCAGCCGTCGCGGGGCTCGGCCACGAGGAGGCCGCCGACGCCGCCGACGCCCTGCGCGGCGCCCGCATCCTCACCGGCGCCGACACCCTCGAGTTCGTCCACCCGCTGATCGCCACCGCCGTCTACCGTGCCATCCCGCCCGGCATCCGCGTCGCCCTGCACGGCCAGGCCGCCTGGTGCGTGATCAACGACGGGCACGGCCCCTCCGCCGCCGCCCGCCACCTCCTGGAGACCCACCCGGACGGCGACAACTGGGTCGTACAGCAGTTGCGCGCCGCAGCCGAGGAAACCCTCCGGGCCGGCGCCCCCGATGCCGCCCGCAGCTACCTCGCCCGCGCCCTGCGCGAACCCCCGCCCTACGAGGACCGCGCCGCCGTCCTGTACGAACTCGGCTCCGCCTCCCTGCTCACCGAACCCGCCACCACCGTCAACCACCTGCGCGCCGCCCTGGAAGAACCCATTGCCGACGCCCACCTGCGCCAGCACATCGTCTACCGGCTCTCCCAGGTCCTCGCCCACAGCGACCGCCTCGCCGAGGCCTCCGACACCCTCGCCCGCGAGATCCGCGTCACCGACGACGCCCGCGTCAAGCTGCGCATGGTCGCCGAACAGTTCATGTGGGACGCCTTCCGTGCCGACGAACCCGACCACCCCTCCCGCTCCCGCCGCCTCACCAGGCTCGCCGACCGCCTCAGCGGACGCGACCTCACCGAGCGCTACATCATCGGCCTGCGCACCTGGGACGCGGTCCTGCGCGGCGAACCGGCCCACGTCGCCCTCCACCACGCCGAACGCGCCCTGGCCGGCGGCCTCGGCTGGGCCGAACCCGACCGCGGCTTCGAGGTGCCCGTCCTGGTAGCGCTCGCCTTCATGTACGCCGACCGGCCGGGGCGGACGGAGGAACTGTTCGCGGCCGGCATCGCCGACTTCGAACGCCAGGGCTGGCGCGGCGCCCACCTCTCCTTCGCCTACACGCTGCTCGCCTACGTCCGCTACCGCCGCGGCAGGCTCTCCGAGGCCCAGGACTTCGTCATGGCGGGACTGCGGCTCGCCGAGCGTGTGGGCCCCGGCACCCCCGCACACTGGTACGCCGTGGGCATCCTGATCGAGGTCCTCCTCGCCCGCGGCCGCATCACCGAGGCCGCGCAGGTCGCCGAGGACTACTCCTTCGGGGCACCCTTCCCGGCCGCCGTCGTCTTCCCCGACGCCCAGACCGTGCACGGCGAACTCCTGCTCGCCCGCGGCCGCACCAAGGAGGCGGCCGAGGAGCTGGCCGCCGCCGGCCGCCGCCTGGAACCGCGCGGCATGCGCAACCCCGCCTGGTGCCCCTGGCAGCTCCACCTCGCCCGCGCCGAGAGCCACGACACCCCCGGACGCGCCGTCGCCACCGCGCTCGAAGCGGTCGCCCGCGCCCGCCAGTTCGGAACCCCGTCCGCCATCGGCCAGGCCCTGCGCACAGCCGCCGAGGTCTCCTCGGGATCGGCCCGCATCAAATACCTGGAGGAGTCCGTCGCCCACCTGGAGCGCTCCCCGGCCGCCTACGAACTCGCCTGCGCCCTCGTATCCCTGGGCACCGAACTCCGCCGCACGGGCCGACCCCGGGACGCCGCCGAACACCTCTACCGCGGCCTCGACGCCGCCGTCCAGTGCAGCGCCGACGGCCTTGCCGAAACAGCCCGAGACGAACTGGCCGCAGCAGGCCTCCGCCCCCGCCGCCTCCACAGCACCGAGACGGACACCTTGACGTCCCGAGAACGCACGGTTGCGACCCTGGCCGCCGAGGGCCGCACCGAGCCGGAGATAGCCAGGGAACTGCACATGGAGGAGCCAACCGTCGTACGCCTCCTCTCCGCGGTCTACCGAAAGATGGGCACGGAGATCACCGGCCTGGCGTCCACATTGAAGCCAACGTGACACATGCCGTCCCAGGGGGGCGGGGAACTGCGCGACCAGCCCCACAACCCGCACCCGGACAACGGACGCTCCCCACGTGACCTCCCGCACATCGCCGAACGGCACCACGTACCATTGGCGACATGTCGTTCCTCCGCCGCCGCAGCGCCACCCCCGCCGGGCCCGACTTCGACGTCCTGGCCATGGACCCGGGCGACTGGCCCGGCAATCTGGGCGCCGGCCTGCTGCCCGCCCCCGACGGCTCCTGCCAGGGCGTCTTCCTGCGCTACGACCTGTTCGGCGGCCGCGGCCCCGCGATGATCATCGGCAATCTGCCCGAGGGCTCCCCGGCGCGTGAGACCGCCGAGGCCGAGATCCCCTTCGAGGTGGCCCAGCTGCTGATCGCGCTGGAGAACGAGGAGGAGGTGAGCGTCGTAGGAGTCGAGGACATGCCGGTCATGCAGGGCGACAATCTCCTGATCGTGCGCCGCCTCAAGCTCTCCGAGAGCCGCATCTCCTGCGTGCAGTTCGACCGCAGTGACAACGTCCTGGTGACCATCGCCGCCTGGGACCGCCCCATCACCGACGACCTGTACGCCCTGCTGAAACCACTCCCGGCGGAGTTGTTCCAGCAGGGCTGACACCGGCTACCGGCGGGACGGCACCACCCTCACGTCCGCGGCGCGCACGAACGCCACCCGGTGTCCGAACTGGATCTCGTAGTACAGGTCCTTGCCGACCACGACCCGGTGCGAGTCGGTGGTAAAGGTGACCGCGTAGTAGTACTCGCCCGGCACCTTGTCGCCGACCACGTACCTCTGCCCCTTCGGCAGTGTGTACGGCAGCGGTGACACCGCCTGTGCGGGCACCTCGGCCGGGTAGGCCTGGGCCTCCGGATAGGCCCGCCCGTAGACGGGGACGCTGTCCAGGCCCGGCTTGGGGGTGACCACGAGACCCGAGGCGTTCACCGCTGTCCGGTGCTTCTTCGGGTTCTTGAACCATGCCTTCTGGCCCAGGTACCAGATCGCCGTCCAGCCGCGGTAGTGGCCGGCTACCGCGAACTGCTGGCCGGTGGAGGCCCGGGAGCCCACGTCATTGACGTCGATCGTCGAGTCGGCGCTCTTGTGCAGGCCGACGTCCTTGATCAGGGCGGAGTGCTCGTCGTGGTCGGAGTACAGCCGCACCTCACTGGAGCCGTGCGGCGCGCAGGGATCGTCCTTGGCGACACAGCCGGTGTACTCCGGCTGGTTGGCGGCGTAGTCGGGCCGGATCGTCACCAGCCCGCCGCTCCGGTCGGCGGTCTTGAGGAAGGGGTGGCCCAGCAGCTCGAAGTAGTGCCGCCAGTCCCAGAACGGGCCGGGGTCGGTGTGCATACCCGGGATGGCGGACGTCGTCGGTCCCGGCACATTGTCGTGGCCGAGGATGTGCTGCCGGTTCAGCGGGATGCGGTACTTCGCGGCCAGATACCGCACCAGGCGTGCCGACGCGCGGTACATCGCCTCCGTGTACCAGGCGTCGGGCGCGGCGAGGAAGCCCTCGTGCTCCAGGCCGATCGACTTGGCGTTGATGTACCAGTTGCCCGCGTGCCAGGCGACGTCCTTCGCCTTGACGTGCTGGGCGATGAGCCCGTCCGTGGAGCGCAGGGTGTAGTTCCATGACACATAGGTGGGGTCCTGGACCAGCTTCAGGACCCCGTCCCAGGTGCCCTCCGTGTCGTGGATGACGATGTACTTGATGCTCTCCGAGGCCGGGCGGTCGCCCAGGTCGTGGTTGCCGTAGTCGTTGTCGCCGAACTCCTCGTACGGTGCCGGGATCCACTGGCAGGACACCGACTTCGGGCATTCCGTGCCCTTGTCGGAGACGGTGCGCAGGCCGGCCTTCGCCAGCTGCGCGGTGTCGGGGGCGAGGTCCGGCTGGGCCTTCAGGACGACCTGCTGCCCGGCGTCCGTCGTGCGCTGCTCGCCGGTGCGCATCACCTCGTAGACGTCGTTCGCGTAGGCCGCCGCCGTCCCGGTGTCGTCCGCTTCGGAGAAGCCGGCCACAGCGCCGTACCAGTCCGCCGGGTTCGCGCTGAGCGGCTCGCCCAGATCTTTCTGCGCGGCGGCCAGCAGCGCGGCGCCGCCCGCCACGTTTGCGGTGGGGTCCGTACGCAGCTGCTCGGCACTCAGCCCGGTCAGGCGTGCCGCCTTCGGCAAGGTCTTGAGCCGGGGCGGGAGTTCGGAGTTCTCCGGCACCTTCGTGTCCGGGTGCAGGGCGGCGCGGGCCGTGTCCCCGCGGGCGTCGCCCGTGCCGTCGCTCAGGCGCGCGGTCCGGGCGATCGCGGTGTGGGCGTCGGTGAGGTGCATCGGGCCGTATCCGCCGGACACGCTCGGCGCGCCTGCGTGCGTGTCCCAGCGGGACTGGAGATACGAGACACCCAGTAGCACGCTCTGCGGCACGTGGTACTCGGCTGACGCCGAGGCGAACGCCTGTTGGAGCCGGTCCTCGGAGGGCCGGGCGTCGGACGGGGCCGCGCCGAGCAGCGGCAGCAGCAGGGCCGCCGCGGCGAGGGCGCCGGCGCTTCTGCGGGCGCGTCTGTGGCCGGGCGCGGACGTGGGGTCGGTGGCAGAGCCTCGCAATGCAGCCTCCTGGGACGAACGAGCGTGGCGGGGCGTGCAGGGCCGAGCGGTGGGTCAGTGGTACCCGCTGGCCGACGATCCGTCAATCATGCCCAGAGCCAGGAGATTTCCCATGTCAACACGAGCGTGGAGGAGTTTCCGGGCGGCAGCGTGCGGGCCTGCGGGGCGTCAGTGGCTTACACCAATGGCCCATGGCGAACGCTTTTCCAGCAGGTCTGCCGCGGGTGCGAACACACGAAGGTCCGCGGTACGCCGCTGTCCCGGGCGCACCGCGGACCTTCGTCCCCGTCAGCGAGTGCCGACCGCCGCGCGTACGGCCCGTCGGGCCAGCTGGCAGTCGTCGTGCAGCCGCCTCAGCAGCAGCCGCTGTTCCTCGCCGGACGGCGCAGCACTCGGGTGGGCCACCCCCGGTGCCGCCGGGGTCGTGTCGTGCATCGAACGCTGCACGGCTGTTTCGTAGGTACGGATCTCACGGGTCAGTACCAGCATCAGGTTCACCAGGAACGCGTCCCGCGAGGCCGGGCCCGCCGACTGCGCGATCTGGCTGATCTGGCGGCGGGCCACCGGCGCGTCGCCGAGCACCGACCACAGCGTCGCCAGGTCGTAGCCCGGCAGGTACCAGCCCGCGTGCTCCCAGTCCACCAGCACTGGACCGGCCGGTGAGAGCAGGATGTTCGAGAGCAGTGCGTCGCCGTGGCAGAACTGGCCCATACCCTGCCGACCCGCCGAATGCGCGATGCCGTGCAGCAGTTTCTGCAGGTCGCCCAGGTCGCGGTCGGTGAGCAGTCCCAGTTCGTGGTAGCGGGAGATACGGGCCGCGTAGTCGAGCGGGGCGTCGAAGGTGCCCGCCGGCGGCCGCCAGGCGTTCAGCCGGCAGATCGCACCGAGTGCCGCCCTGATGTCCGCGCGGGGCGGGGCCTCGGCCGGGTGCCGCTGCAGCGCCGCGACCCGTCCCGGCATCCGCTCGATGACCAGTGTGCAGTTGTCCGGGTCCGCCGCGATCAGCCTCGGCACCCGCACTGGAGGGCGGTGCCGGACGAACGAGCGGTATGCCGCTATTTCATGGCGGATCCGCTCGGCCCACGCGGGGGATTGGTCCAGTAAACACTTGGCGACGGCCGTGCTGCGCCCGGTCGTCCCGACCAGGAGCACGGACCGGCCACTGCGGCGCAGCACCTGCACCGGAGCGAACTCCGGACAGATCCGGTGCACCGACGCGATCGCCGTACGCAGCTGGGCGCCCTGGGGGCCGGACAAGTCGAGTCTCCCGCTGAGCGGTTGAGTGCCGAGACCCGGCACGCGCCGGGTCCGGGCCGCGCCGAGCGCGGGGGCCGCCGGACGCGCGGCGGGATCGAGGTAGGGGCCGCTGCCCGCCGGGCGGGGGTGCAGCGACCGGGGCGGGGCGGACACGGAGGACGATGCTGCGTACATGGGCGAAACAGATCCCTTCGTGTGCCTGCGACGACAATGCGCTACCCGGCCCGGCACCTCGGGTGCACCCTGGGGAATGCATCCCTTGTTCAAGAAGGCGACCGGGTCGGGGTGGCGCTTTCCTACCTGACACCCGATGCCCAGTGGCACACCATCTGGCGCACCCTGGCGAACCCTGGCGAATAGTCGCCCGGCAACTTGCACCGGGCTACTGTCAACTCAGCCGAGAACCTGGGGGCTTGACGTGAGCGGACAACCCAACACCCGCCTTGCGGACCTGTTCGGCCTGGCCGGCTGGTCCAAGGGTGAACTCGCGAGGCTGGTCAACCGGCAGGCGGCGGCCATGGGCCACCCCCAGCTGTCGACCGACACCTCCCGGGTGCGGCGTTGGATCGACACGGGAGAGATCCCGCGCGATCCGGTGCCGCGGGTGCTGGCGGCTCTGTTCACCGAGCGTCTCGGCCGTGTCGTGACCATCGAGGACCTCGGTCTGGTCCGGCACGGGCGTGCGGGAAAACGGCAGGACGCCGGGACTGTGGAACATCCCGACGGTGTGCCGTGGGCGCCCGAGCGGACCGCGGCGGTCCTCACCGAATTCACGGGAATGGACCTCATGCTCAACCGACGCGGCTTGGTGGGCGCGGGTGTCGCGCTCACCGCAGGATCCGCACTCAGCAGCGCCATGTACGACTGGCTGCACACCGATCCGACCCTCTCCGCCGACGCTCCCGACTTCGACAATCCCCTGCACGCCGACCCCGCCGGGTTCGACCGCTACGAGGCAGCCCCCATCGGGTCTCAGGAGATCGAGGAACTGGAGCGCTCGGTCGAGGTGTTCCGGGCCTGGGACGCCGCCCGCGGCGGCGGGCTGCAGCGCAAGGCAGTCGTGGGCCAGCTCAACGAGGTGGGCGGCATGCTCGCCTACCGTCACCCCGACCATCTCCAGCGACGCCTGTGGGGCGTGGCCGCCAACCTCGCCGTCCTCGCCGGCTGGATGTCGCACGACGTCGGCCTGGAGCCCACGGCCCAGAAGTACTTCGTGATCGCCGCCCACGCCGCGAGGGAGGGCGGCGACCGGCCCCGCGCCGGAGAGGCACTGTCCCGCGCGGCTCGCCAGATGGTGCACCTGGGCCGGCCCGACGACGCACTGGACCTGATGAAGCTCGCCCAGTCCGGCTCCGGCGACGAGGTGCTGCCGCGCACCCGGGCGATGCTCCACACCATCGAGGCCTGGGCGCAGGCATCCATGGGCAAGGGTCAGGCGATGCGCCGCACCCTCGGCCAGGCGGAGGACCTCTTCGTATCCGACAAGGGTGACGTGCCGCCGCCGAGCTGGATGCAGATGTTCAAGGAGGAGGACCTGTACGGCATGCAGGCCCTGGCCTACCGGACCCTGGCCGAGCATGACCCGGGAGCGGCTGTGCACGCCCAGCACTACGCGGAGAAGGCGCTGTCCCTGCGGGTCGACGGGCGGCAGCGGTCGAAGATCTTCGACTTCCTGTCCATGGCGTCCGCCTGCTTCATCGCCGACGACCCCGAACAGGCCGACCGGTACGCGCGCCTCGCCCTGATGTCGATGGGATCCAACTCCTCCCACCGCACCTGGGACCGGCTGCGCCAGATGTACCGGCTCACCGCCGAGTACTCCAGCTACCCGAAGATCCACGAGCTGCGAGAGGAGATCAAACTCGCGCTGCCCAGGACGGCGAAGGGCGGCAACAGCGCACGGGCATAGGGGGCCCGTGCAGCTGTCGCCGCTTCATCTCATCCACACACCTCGGCGATTCACCTCACATTGGCGATTCACCTCACCTTGGCGACCAGCAGGCACGCGTCGTTCTCGCGGTCGGTCTCGCCGTACTCCTCCATGACCATCCGCACGCAGTCCTGCGCGGTCGCTGCCTCGCCGAAGCGGGGGGCGAGGTCGAGGAGTTGCTCCACGGTCACGGGCTCCGCGCTCCTGCGCCCGGGCACCAGCCCGTCGGTGTGCAGCAGGAGCAGGTCGCCCGGCTCAAGGGTCTCTTCCGCCTGCTGGTAGGAGGCACGCGAGGTGGCGCCGAGCAGAACGCCGTTCGGTGCGTGCAGCCTGCGCCCCGTCCCGTCGCGGAACAGCAGCGGGGCGGGGTGTGCTGCCTGCGCCCAGGTCAGCGTGCGGGTCTCGGGGCGGTAGCGGCAGCAGACGGCGGTGCCGAGGGCGGGTTGCTCGTTGGCGTCGAGTAACTGGTTCAGCCAGGACACCAGTTGCCCGGGCTCGGTGCCGGCCATCGCCATGCCGCGCACGGCGCCCAGCAGCGTCGCCATGCCTGAGGCGACCGCGACGCCGTGTCCGGTGAGGTCACCGACGCTGAGCAGAGTCTGCCCGTCGGGCAGTTCGAGCGCGTCGTACCAGTCGCCGCCGATCAGCGCACTGGCCGACGACGGCAGATGGTGCGCCGCCAGATCCAGCGCCGCGGGCCCTTGTTGCGGGAGCCGCAGGGAGCCACGCCACGGCGGCAGCACGGCCTCCTGCAGCTCGACCGCGAGCCGGTGCTCGGTCTGCGCGCGGTGCTGGTGGCGCTGTAGCGAGTCACGGGTCTCGCTCACCACCTTCTGGCTGCGGCGCAGTTCGCTGACGTCCCGCAGCACGGCCCACATCGACGCGGTGCTGCCGTCGGTGTCGAGCACGGGCTCGCCCATCATGTGCACCGTGCGTACCTCGTCGTCCGGGCGCGCGATGCGGAACTCGCCGTCGATGGGCTTGGCGTCGATGAGGCAGTCCGTGACCATCGCCGTCAGCTTGGCGCGGTCCTCGTCCAGTACCAGGGACGGCAGTTCGTCGAGGGTGAGTGCGGGAGTGGCGGGGTCGCGGCCCAGGATCTGGTAGAGCTCGGCGGACCAGCTCGCTTCGTCCGTCAGCAGGTTCCACTCGGCGCTGCCGACCCGGCTGAGCAACGAGTCGTGCCGGGGAGCGGAGGGCACGGCCCGGGCGATGTGGGCCGCGTCCGCGGTCGGGGGCACGGGCGGCGGGCCGTCCCGCAGCTGCCCCAAGTGGGTGTCGAGATCGGTGAGTTGGTGCAGTGCCAGATCGCACAGCGCGCGCTGCCACCGCTCCTGCGGGTCCGAACCGTCGCCGTGGGCGTCCCGCCGTACGGCGTCCACGTCGCCCTTGAGTCGCCGCGTCTGCGATATCAGCGCCTCGACCGAGCCGCGTCCTGGCGGCTGGGCGGCTGGGTGATCCGCAGAGAGGTGGGACGGCATGACGCACTCCGATGCGGGGACGGTACGACCGGGGCCGGCGGCTTGAAGGACCGTTACGACTGTTGCACAGCCCGCGACGCCCCGTAAGGGATTTGGCAACACACGATCCGGTGGTGCTTCTGGCATATGCCACAGTCTTCACGGGGTGGTCGTACAGTGCGAACGGCGTACATCGTTGGTCGGTCAAGTCGTAGGCAGCGTACGCGATTTAAAGGGTTGTTGAGAATTTCAGATGCGCGTTGAGTCGCGCGTTCGACGGCCACTTGTTCTAGCCGTCTCCATGTGATGCAGGTCACAAAAATCCGCAAGCGCTTCCACGTAATGCGAACGGCACCTGCGGGGTCGTACAAGCACACCGGAAAACCGGCCGACCTCCGACCGTAGTGGAGACCGACCATGGACATCACCCTCGAGCAGCCCGCCCGCGGCCGTCTGATGACCGCCGATGAGCGGGAGCTCCCGGTTCCCGCCACGTTGCGCTATGCCTCCACCGACCCGCTGGCCGTGCACCTCGACTTCCCGCCCGAGGTCGCCCTGGACGGCACGGGGGTCACCTGGACCTTCGGCCGGGCCTTGCTGGAGGAAGGGCTGCGCGGTCCCGCCGGCACCGGTGACGTACACATCTGGCCGTGCGGACAGGCCCGTACGGTCGTGGAGTTCCACTCTCCCTACGGCCTGGCACTGCTCCAGTTCGACACCGCCGCCCTGCGCCGGTTCCTGCTGCGCACCTATGCCGTGGTGGCGGCCGGGCAGGAGGACATCGGCGCGGCCGTCGAGGAGGGGCTGAACTCGCTGTTCGGCAGTGTCTGAGCGCCCGTTCGCGGGGCGTCAGCGCAGTGCGGCCCCGCCCGCGCGGACGGCACGCAGGGCACGCTCGACGCTCTCCTGGTTCTCGCCGACCGGGGCCACGTAGTCGAGGGCGCCGCGGGCGGCGTCCTCCCCGAGCATGCGGCTGATGACCCAGGTGGCGAGATACCGCGAGGCCAGACAGCCGCCCGCCGTGGCGATGTTCCCCTCGGCGTGGAACGGCGCGTCCAGCACGGTGACGCCGCAGGCCTCGACGAAGGGCCGGTTCTTCACGTCCGCGCAGGCGGGCATGGAATGCAGCAGTCCGAGCCGGGCGAGCACCAGCGCTCCCGAACACTGCGCACCGATCAGTTGCCGTGCGGGGTCGAGCGCGAGCCGGGATGCCAGCCGGTCGTCGGCGACCACGTCCCGCGTCTTCACCCCGCTGCCGATCAGTACGACGTCGGCTTCGGTCACGAACTCCATGGGGCGCTGACCGGTCACCTCCATCCCGTTCATGGAAGTGACCGCCCGCGTCGGCGTCGTGATGAAGGCCTCCACGCCGTCCTTCCGGCACCGATTGACCAGGGCCGAGGCGATGAAGCTGTCGAGCTCGTTGAATCCGTCAAAGGTGACCACGGCGACCTGCATGGCATCTCCTCGAGGCACGGCACCTGGGGCTCGCAGTTTCCCAGTGGTGCCGTGCCCGGATCGCGGGCCAATCGGTCAGCGGTGGCCCGTCTCGAGGCGGGCGAGGTCAGTAGCGCAGGATTCCCGCGATCCCGTGGGCGTCACCAAGCGTTCCGTCCGGGACGAACCGGACGTCCGCGCCCGTCTCCAGGCACTTTTCGACGATCTCGTCCACGATGTCCTCGCGTGAATCGAGCTCGCCGGTCTCGGCGGGGATCAGATGACCGCCGAGGATGTCACGCACCGTCACGCGGTAGTTCTCCTCGACCGCGAGCAGCCGTACACGGCCCTCTCGGGCGCTCTGCCAGACCTCGTCGACCCCGGCGGCGAACGCCTTGCGGCCACGGGCCGTCTCGAGCTCCCGGGCCACGGCCTCGGTGCTTCTGCGGGCCTCGGCGGCGACCTTCGGCCGTACCGCCTGCCACACGGCGTCGGGAGTGCCGTGCGCGAGGCCGCCGTGCGGCACGTGCACCGCCTCCTTGGTGACGCTGCCGACCTCGTCCATGGCGGACAGTGCCGCCTGCTCGCCGGTGACGTACAGCGGCCGGGGGTGCTCGCGCAGGACCATGCCCATCGCGGCGTCGGCCTCCCGCAGGAAGTGGCGGGTGCCCTCGTCGCGGAAGGTGCTCGGCATGTCGCCGATCTGCTCCTGCCGCTCGGCGTCGAAGTTCACCGGGGGCCTGGTCAGGGGGAATCCGCCGGTTCGGTCCTCCGTGACGCGGTCGGTGCCGCCGCTCCACAGGGTGACCTGGTCGGAGGAGACCGACAGCACCCAGAACGGCCGTTCGGCGGCGTGCGCGGAGACGAGGTTGCGGGTCAGGAAGGTGTCCGAGAGCACCACGCGCTCCGGCACCGTGCGGCCGAGCGACCACACCTGGTGCTCACCCGGGGCCGCGAAGATCACCAGGCCGTCCTCGGCATGCGCCAGATCCACCTCCCGGAGGGCCTGGTCGAGCTGGCGGACCACGTCGGAGCGCCGTTCGCGGGTGACCGCGGGATCGGACTCCAGCTGTTTCTTGGCCTCGGCCACCACATTGCGCAGCCGGACCGGATCCTGGGCGTTTTCGGGCTCCCGGCGGTGTGTGGGCGTCAGCACCGACACGGCCGGATAGGCGCGCGGGCGCCGGAGCTCGGACAGCGTTGAGGGACTCAGGTCGTGCTCCATACCAAGCACGATAGGACCGTTTCGCCCAGAGGGCATTAGGGGCAGCCACACCGGGCAATCGGGATAATTCACTGCTGATCTCGCTCGGGTCGCCGGATGGCGCTCCCCGCATCGCCGGTCCAGGCCGATGCCCGACTGTCGCAGGACGTTTCATGAAGCAGGTCGAGAAGGAAGCCCGGGGAGCCCGGGCCCCGGCCGCCGCCGAGCTCATCTTTCCGGCGCTCACCACCATGCCGGCCGGCTCGATGGTCGGAGTCGGCGTCTTCTCCCTTCCGCGCCGCTTCGCCCAGGAGACGAATGTGGCCGGTGCCCTCATCGCGTGGGCGGTGGCCGGCACCGGCATGCCGCTGCCGGCCTTCGTCTTCCAGACCCTCGTGGTCCGCAGGCCGGACCTCGACGCGGGCGTGTACGCCTACGCCAGGGCGGGCTCAGGCGAATACCTGGGTCTCTTCCGGCGTTCGGCTACTGGGCGAGCGCCTGCGCCGGCAACGCGACGTAACGGGTGCTGATCATGTCGTCGATGGGTGCGATCACCTCCGCGCTCGGCGAGGGCGACACGGTGCGGAGATCGTCGAGTTGCATGACCTGCTCGCCCGGGCGCCCGGGACCGGCTCCTGGACCGCGAGATCATCGCCGACGAGGTCGGCATCGGACTCATCGACACCACACGCGCCCACCTGGAGTTTCTCGAACCCGGGCGGCTGGCCCGGATGAGTACCGCACCGAGGACCCCGACTGCACGTGCTCCACCGTGTGGTGGGGCGACCCCGAACTCGACTGGGGGCAGGCGACGTCGGACGGCGGCGACATGATGCCGTCGGCGATGGTGTCGTCCTGATGGGGATGGGCGAGCGCACCTTGCGTCAGGCCGTCACCCAGGTCGCCACGGCGCTGTTCGAGGATGCGCCGCCGACCACGTCATCGTCGCCGGCGTGCCCAAACCGCGTTCCGCGATGCACCTCGACACCGTGTTCACCTTCGCCGACGGATCGTGGAGCCCGGCGTGGTCTTCCCCTACGACCCGCAACACCCGGGCCGACACGCTGCTGCGCAAGGCAGTATCGAGGTCATCACCACCGTGGGCGCGGAACTGGGGCGCGGACGGGGTGGCGGGCACCGCATGACATGCCCGAGCGTGTGGGACCCCGTCGAATTCTGACCTGGCTTTCGACTAGCGCGGCTCGTTGTCCGGTTCGATCACCGCGATGTTCCCCTGCGTCACGGCACACAGGGTCTGCATCCCGGCGGCGTCGACCGTGATCACGTCGCAGCGGGTGACCACCCGGGTACGGCCGGCCCTTACCACCTGGCCGTGCGCGCGCAGGATCACGCCCGTGGCCGGGCGCAGGTAGTCGATGGTGAACCCGGATGTGATCAGTCCCGACCCCACGACGGTCCCCGCGGCGAGCGTCAGCGTGTTGTCCGAGCCCGGACTCACCCAGCAGGAGCTGGCCCGCGTCCTCGGCCTGCGGGAATCCGCCGTCACCGCACTCGTGGGACGGCTCACCGCGGCGGGTCTCCTGCTGAAGCAGGCGCACCCCCGTGAACACCGGGCCGTGCGGCTGGAGTTGACCGAGGCGGGCACCGCTGCCCTGCGCGCCGCACAGCCGGAGGTCGACCTGCTCAACGCGGAACTGCGGGCGCTGCTGGGGGACGACGGGTTCGTATGGACGGCGGGGGCGCTGCGGCAGCTCGCCTCCCGGGGAGAGCTGACACGTCAGGTGGCCGGGGTGTCGTCCTCCGCGGGCCCGCACGAGCTGCCGGTCGGCGGCAGGCTGCCGTAGAGCAGGAAGTCGTCGACCTTGCCGTGCACGCACTTGGAGGACGCGTAACCGGTGTGACCCTCGCCCTTGTTGTCGAGCACCACGGCCGAGGGGCCCAACCGCTTCGCCGTCTCCACGGTCCAGCGGTACGGCGTCGCGGGATCGCCGCGGGTGCCGACGAGCAGCATCTTCGGGGTGTGGACGTCGCGCACCCGGTCGCGGATGAAGTCGGTGCCCTTGGGGCGGCCGTAGCACATCAGCAGCTCGGTGAGGCGGTAGCGGCCGAAGACGGGGGAGGCCTGCTCGTACTCGGCGCGCAGCCGGCCGAGGTCCTTGACGATCTGGTCGGCACCGGGGCGATCAGGATCGTCCGCGCAGTTGATCGCCATCAGTGCCGCCGGAAGGTTGTCGAGCGGGACGTCGTTCTCGTCGACCAGGCCGCCGCCGGCGTGCTGCCGGAAGGGAAGCGCGTCACCGCCGGACGAGAAAGCCATCACCCCGCGCGCGTCGCCGTCCTCGACCAGCTGGGCGATCGCGCGCTCCAGCGACGGCCACAGCTCCTTGCTGTAGAGCGCCTGGCCGATCGCGCCCACCAGATCCTGCCCGGAGAACTCCTGGCCGAAGTCCGTCGGCAGCGGGTCCCTGTCGAGGGAGCCGACGAGCTGGACGACCTGCTGCCGGGCATCGCGCGGATCCTGGCCGAACGGACAGGCGATGTCCTTGGTGCACCAGGTGATGAAGTCGTCCAGTGCCGTCTGCTGTCCCTCGGCGCCCGCCACTCCCTGCTCGGACATGGGTTCGGTCAGCGTGTCCACTCCGTCGAGCACCAACCGCCCGACCTTCTCGGGGAACTGGGCCGCGTACACGGCGCCGAGCCGGGTCCCGTAGGAGAAACCGAGGTAGTTGAGTTTCCTGTCGCCGAGCGCCTGGCGCATCACGTCCAGGTCGCGCGAGGCGTTCACCGTGCCGATGTGGGGGAGTACCGGGCCCGAGTGCTTGGCGCACTGGGTGGCCGCCTGCTCCAACTGCCGCAGCGCGGTCCGTGGATTCCCGCTCTCCGTGATGTCGTCGGCCGCGGCTGATGCCTCGTCGGAGCCGTCGCCGCAGCTGACCGGCGAGGACCTGCCGACACCGCGCGGGTCGAAGGTGACCACGTCGTAGCCGTTCGTGAGGCCCATGAAGTCGTCGCCGCCGGAGGCGAGTTCGCTGACGCCCCCCGCACCGGGGCCGCCGAAGTTCAGCAGCACCGACCCCCGCTTCCTGCCCGTCGCCCGGTAGCGGGCGAGGGCCAGGTCGAGCGTGCCCGCCTTGGGCCTGGCGTAGTCGAGGGGGACGGTGACCTTGGCGCACTGAAGGTCCTTGGGCATGTCCTCGCCCTTGCACCCGGACCAGGTGATCTTCTGCCGGTAGAACCGCGACAGGTCGGGCCCGGCGCCGTCCGAGGACGCAGCGGGCAGCCCGGCGGCGAGCAGGGCCAGAGCTACGGCTCCGGTGACGGCGCAGCGTCGGACAGCGGGCCGCGTTGACAGCTTGACCAGCATCAATGCCTCCCGGGGCGCCCGCCGGGGACCGGGAGAACGGCGCCCTCGATCACGATAAGGGGATGCCGCAGGGCGCGCCTCCGGGCGGGCGGGACCGCGCGGGACGCCCTACCCTGCGCTCCTTCGCTGCCGACAGGGCGGTTCTGCTGCCAGTTCGACCACCGTGCCACCCGATGGGCTGAAAGGTGAATAAGCCATAACTCGGACGGTTCCTCGGCGTTCTATCCGGTGCGGGTGAATGCCCGTTTCTCCGGCGCGGGTATGTGCCCGCAGCCATGTCTGGAAGGCAGGGAACCTATGAGAAGGGTTACCCGAAACGGTGTGATCGCCGTCGCCGCTGCATCGGGAGCGATGGCGTTGACGGTTCCGGCGTACGCCGTGGCCGGGGCGGACGGCGCGACCGCCGGCTCGCCCGGTGTGACCTCCGGCAACACCGCCCAGCTCCCGGCCCACGTTCCGGCGAACGTGTGCGGGACCACCACGAACGTGGCGGGGGTCCTCAACCCGGCCGCGGGCAGCAGCTGCAGCAACAAGAGCGCGGTCGGCAAGCGTTCGGCCGACGACGGCGCAGCCCACGGCAGCAGTGAGGATTCGCCGGGCGTGCTCTCCGGCGACGCCGCCCAGCTCCCGGTCCACCTCCCGGTGAATGCCGACGGGAACACGGGGAACGTGGCCGGCGCCGACGACGCGGCCACCGACGACGAGTCCACGAACAACTCCGGCGCTCACGCCTGCTCCTGCAGCGACCCGGAGCCGACCGTCCCGTCCGAGGCGCCGCCACAGCCCGTGACCGTCCCGGCGAAGGTTCATCCGAAGCCTGTGACCGCCCCGCCCAAGGCACACACGCGGTCGGTGCCCGTCCAGCACGCCGCCCCCCGCAAGGCGCCGGCCGCCCTCGCCCACACCGGCACCGACCAGACACTGCCCGCCGCCCTGGCGAGCGCCGTGCTGGTACTGGGCGGAGCCGCCATCCGCCGGCGCTTCCGTCCAGGTCCGGGGCGCTGAGCTCGCTCGGCAACGGCTCAAACCCACCGTGACGCGCCCCGCAAGATCCGCAAGGATGCTGCGGGGCGCGGTCGATCACCGCGCCCGTTGTCCGCCGTACCACCACGGATTGGAGCGCGCGCATGACCTCCGCTGCCCTCGAAGCCCTCGTCGTCACCCAGGCCCGACCCGAGGACTGGCCGGTGATCAGCGGATGGGCCGCGGACGAGGGATGGAACCCGGGAGCGGCCGACGAAGCGGCGTTCTTCGCGCAGGACCCCGACGGTTTCTTCCTCGGCCGGATCGACGGCGAACCGGTGTCGGCGATCTCCGTCGTCAACTACGGCCCCGACTATGCCTTCCTCGGCTGCTACCTCGTCCGGCCCGACCTGCGCGGCCGTGGCCACGGGCTCACCACCTGGAAGGCCGCGCTGGCCCACGCCGGCGGTCGCACCATCGGGCTCGACGGGGTGGTGGCCCAGCAGGACAACTACCGCCGCTCCGGTTTCGAACTCGCCCACCGCACCGTCCGGTTCACCGGAAGCGTGCCCGCAGCCGGGACGCCGGCCGGCGTGTACGCGGTGCAGGAAGGCGACCTGGCCGACCTCCTCGCCTACGACAGCGCCTGCCACCCGGCCGACCGCCCGCGCTTCCTGGCCCACTGGCTCACCGGCACCGGACACCGCGCCCTCGTCCGCCGTACCGGCGACCGCGTCACCGGCTACGGAGTGATCCGGCCCGGCCATGACTCGCTCCGCATCGGCCCGCTGTTCGCCGACACCCCCGAGGACGCACAGGCCCTGTTCACCGCCCTGACCGCCGAGGCCGCCGGCAGCGAGGTCGCCGTGGACGTGCCCGAGACGAACGCGCCGGGCATCGCCCTGGCCGAACGGGCAGGCTTCACCCCCTCCTTCGAGACGGCCCGCATGTACACGGGCCCGGTCCGCCGCCACGCGCAGGACCGCGTCTTCGGCGTCACGACCCTTGAACTGGGCTAGCGCGCCACCGCCGTGAGCAGCACCATCCCCGAGTCCCCGTAGTCCGGCAGGGTCGGGTCGGTGTCGATGTGGTTGACGGACAGGTCGCGGGTCATGGGGGTGAACACCCTGGTGACGATCTCCGGGTCCACCGGGCAGCCCGGCCAGCGCGACACCGGCCCGATGCGGTAGGTGGGCATGTTCTCCATGAAGGCGGCCACCAGGTGCCCGCCGGGGACCACGCAGCGGACGAAGGCTCGGCAGAAGTCGGTGAACTCCGCGTAGTCCTCGGTGGCGCCCTCGGCGACGAAGTGCATGGACGCGAGGTCGTACCCGGCGGGCTCCAGCTCCCTGACGTCGGCGTGGACGACGTTGACGTGCGCGAGTGCCCCGGCCAGTGTGGCCGGCAGGTCGGGATTGAGGCGTCGGCACAGCGCGTGGAACGGCCGCCAGCTGGCGTCCGGGCCGCACAGGATCTGCCGCTCCAAGTAGGCGACGTTGCTCGTACCCGCCTCGACGGCCTCGATCCTGCGGCTTGCGGCGGCAGCGAGGATCAGCGGATACAGGTTGGGTCCGGCCCCGAACTCCACCGAGCGGTCGACGGAGCCCGGTGCGAGGCGGCGGTAGAACGCCGAGTGGTGGGTGATGACCGCGGCGTCGGAGGGATGCAGATCGCGGTAGTTCTCCGCGAGATAGTCCGCGACCGGCCAGCTGTCCCAGTCGACGTCGTCGTTGTGCGTCGCCATGGCCGGCTCAGACCTTCGCCCTCAGCGGGAACCGCGCGGCCAGCCGGGTCAGGGTGCCGTTCAGCCGCTCGATGTCGTCGTCCGAGTTCAGGGCCGTGATCTGGACCCGGAAGCCCACCCGGTCCCGCGGCACCAGCGGATAGGCGGCCAGCGTCACGTAGATGCCCTCCTCCCACAGGAACGCCGCGACCGCGTCGAGGTCGTCAGCGTTGGCCAGCGGGATCTCGATGATCGGCAGCCGGTCACTGTTCAGGGTGGTGATGTCCAGCCCGTCGAGGTGATCCAGCACCCGGGTGGTCCTGCGGTACAGCTCGGCGCGCAGGACGTCGCCGCGGCGGTCGTTGACCTCCAGCCCGGCCAGAGCCGTGGCCAGGGAGGCCGAAGGAGAGGGACCCGAGTACAGGTAGGGTCCGGCCGCTGTCTTCAGGCGGTTCTTCAGCTCGGTGGGCAGGGCGAGGAAGGCGAGCAGCGACGAGTACGCCTTCGAGAAACCGGAGACGAGCACGATCCCCTCGTACGACTCGCCGGTGTGCCGCACCACGCCGTTGCCGCGCGAGCCGTAGGGACAGAGCTCCTCGGGCCCGCGCTCCCCGATCACCCCGAACCCGTGCGCGTCGTCGACGTAGAGCGTCGCGCCCCCGGCGCGGCAGACCGCGGCCAGCGTGGGCAGGTCGGGCAGGTTGCCGGTCATGCTGTTCACGCCGTCCAGGCACACCAGCCGCGGCAGCCCGGCCGGCACCGAGGCCAGCAAGGTCTCCAGTTCGTCGGGGCGTTCGGCGTGGAAGCGGTGCAGAGTGGCGCCCTGGCCGCGGGCCACCACGCAGCCGTCGTACACCGTCCTGTGCGCCGTCGCCTCCACGAACACATGGCCCGCCCCCGCCAGCACCGGGATCGCCGCGGCGTGGATCAGGGTCAGCGTGGGCAGCAGCAGTGTGTCCGGCGCGCCCAGCAGGCCCGCCAGGCGTGCCTCGATCTCCGGGTACAGGCGGGGGCTGCCCAGCAGCCGCGACCAGCTGGGGTGCGTGCCCCAGCGCCGCAGAACGGGATCCACGGAGTCGATGATCTCCGGATCCCAGTCGAAGCCCAGGTAGTTGCAGGACGCGAAGTCGACCAGCCAGTGGCCACGGCTGCGGATGTGCCGGCCGCGAACCTCGTCCAGTACCGCGTCGCTCATGGGGCTGGTCCGCCGCAGGTGCTCGAGGTCCGCCCACAGCGCCGCCCGCCGCTCCCGGGACGCGGGCCGTGCCGCCGGTACGGCCACCGCCTTGGTGGCCTCGGAGCCGGGCGCGTAGCAGCGTCCCTCGCTCTCCCGCAGCACGCGCTCGCTCTGCTCCAGCGTCATCGGCTTGGCGAACAGATAGCCCTGCCCGAACCGGCAGCCCATGCCGGCCAGCAGGTCGCGCTGAGCGGTGTCCTCGATCCCCTCGGCGATCACCTGCAGGCCCAGGGTGTCGGCGATCCGCACGATGCCCTCGACGAGCGCGACCTGCTGGGCGTCGCGCGTGATGTCGTCGATGAACGTCTTGTCGATCTTCAGCGCGTCGATGGGGAAGTCCCGCAGATAGCGCAGCGAGGAGAAGCCGGTGCCGAAGTCGTCGATCGCGATGTGCACGCCCAGCTCCTTCAGGGAGCGCAGCACCGACTGGATCTGGGTGTCGCGGCGCAGCAGCACCGTCTCCGTGAGCTCCAACTGCAGCGAACCGGGGGCGAGTCCGGGCGTGCGCAGCGCCTCGCCGACCTGTTCCAGGAACCCCACGTCGCGGAACTGGCGGGCGGACACGTTCACGCTGACGTACGGCGGGGTGACGGGTCCGGGCAGCCGCTGGAGTCCCACGATGTCGCTGACCGCGTTCTCCAGGACCCACGCCCCCAGCACCGCGATGTGCCCGGTCTCCTCGGCCAGCGAGATGAACTGCTCCGGTCTGACGGGCCGGTGGGGCGCCTTCGGCCAGCGGATCAGTGCCTCGAAGCCGACGACCTCGCCCGCGACGATGTCCACCACCGGCTGGTAGCGCAGGGCGAACTCCTTGCCGGCGACCGCCTCGGCGAGCCGGCTCTGCAGGTCGTGCCGCTCGACCATGCGGGTGTGCAGCAGCGGCTGGAAGCGCCGCCACTGCCGCTTGCCGGCCGACTTCGCCGCATACAGTGCGAGGTCGGCGTGGCTGAGCAGTTCCTCCGCGTCCGTGCTGTCGCGGGCCGTGGCCACCCCCACGCTGGCGGAGACCGTCACCTTCTCGTCCGCGAGGGCGAACGGCCTGGTCAGTGTCTGTATCACCTGGGCCGCCAGCAGCTCCGCGTCGAGCGGTTCGCGGGCGTCCTCCATCAGGACGGCGAACTCGTCGCCGCCCAGCCGGGCCGCGGTGTCGGTGCGCCGCAGCGTCTTGGACAGGCGGTCGCCGACGGCGATCAGCAGGTGGTCGCCTGCCGAGTGCCCGAGTGTGTCGTTGACCAGCTTGAAGTCGTCCAGGTCGATGAAGAGCAGACAGGTCATGGACGACTCGCGGCGGCCGCGCAGCAGCGCGCGTTCGATCCGTTCGAGCAGCAGGGTGCGGTTGGGCAGGCCGGTCAGCGAGTCGTGGAAGGCCCGTTGGGTCAGCTCGTGGGCCAGCCGGCGCTGCTCGGTCACATCGCGCAGCGTGACGACCAGTCCGGCCACCGTCCGCTCGTCCCGGAAGTCGCTGCACCGCACCTCCACCTCGACGCGGCCCGCCCGGTGCCGCACCCACCAGTGGTCGTGGGTGGCCCGCGGCCCGGTCTCCCGCACGGCCGTGAGCTCCCGGGCCGCCCGGTGCCGGTCCCGCGGGTCGACCAGATCGGGCAGCGAGGCGCCGGCCACGTCGGAGGTGCCGAAGACGGTCGCCGCCGAGGGGCTGGCGTACCGGATGGTGTTGTCGTCCTCGACGATGAGGATGACGTCCGAGGTGTTGCGCACCAGCGTGCGGAAGTACGCCTCGCTCTCCCTGCGGACGATCTCCTGGCGCAGGGCGATGCGCTCCATGGCCAGCCCGGCGTGCGAGGCCAGGATCTCCATCGAGCCGCGCGTCTCGGAGAGCGGCCCGGCCGGCCCTGCGACCAGCAGGACGCCCGGGATGTCTCCGTAGGGGCGGTCGGGCGGGATCATCAGGCACACCAGGACGGTCGCCGAGTCGTCCAGCTCGGCGCGGGTGTCGGTACCCAGTTCGCCGGCGTGCACGATCTGCGCGTGATGGAACGCCAGATCCGGCGCGCGCTCGGCGGGCAGCAGCAGGGTCCGGTGGCCGACCATGGTGCCGAGGAGCCGGTCGACGGCGGCCTCGCAGGACCGCGCGACCTCCTGCTGCCGCACCGCCGAGACCAGCGAGGCGGCCGCCCGGCGCAGCGCCAGCTCCCGCATCACGGCCTTGCGGTGGGCCACGACCATGCCCGACAGCCGAAGGATCACCAGCAGGAAGAGCAGGCCGGAGAAGGCCGCGATCACGGCCGCGTCGTGCGCCGAGCGCGTCAGTCCCTCGTACAGCAGGATCCCCGGCGCGATGAGGGTGACCGCGGCCAGCATCACCAGCCGCCGCGGCGGCGGCAGCAGGGAGCCCTGCTGGGGCACGGCGGCGGTCAGTTCCACCATGTCCGGGTGCAGTGCGGCCTGGCCCCAGGCCGTGTAGAAGACGATCCAGCCGGCATCCAGCACCGTGCCCGCCTGCCAGCTGTTGTTGAGCTGCAGGATCCCGTACGCGATGTCGAAGCCGAGCAGCGTCACCGTGCCGACGACCAGGTACTGCACCGACCGGTTGTGCCGGTCGACCGGATTCGGTGTCAGCAGCCGTGCCAGCAGGGCCAGGACCAGCACGTCGCCGAGGGGATAGGCGATGCTGATGGCCCGCTGCTGCCAGGTCAGCCCCTCCACTTTGGTGAGCGGCTGCACCAGGTACACCCACACGGGCAGCGCCAGGCCCGCGGTGATCATCAGCGCGTCGAGCAGGCTCGGCAGGTCGTGGCCCGCCCAGCGGTATCTGACCAGGCCGGACAGCCCGATGGCGAAGAGCGGATACGTCGTGAGGTAGGAGGCGTCCGCGGGGGAGGGGAACGGGTTGGAGGCGTGGAAGTACTCCTCGACGACGTTGTAGTAGGTGTCGCCCGCGATGAAGGTGAGCAGTGCGGCGGCGAGCACCCACCAGGGCCAGCGGTGGGCGGGTCGGTTGACGTGGCTGCCGATCACCACGGCGGCGGTGCCGGAGAGGCCGATGACGGCCCACACCGGGGCGCGCGCGGCGGGCACCGTCAGGTAGATGGCCGTGGCGGCGGCGACCAGCGCTACATGTGCGGCCATCAGCCGCTTCGCCGGCAGCAAGGGCAAACGCCTCCCCCCGTTGGAGGAGACCGGGCCGTCCACCTGGTCTGGTCGTCCTGGCTTCCTAGATCGTAGGCACTGCGGCCGGACGAGTGCATCTCGGGAGGGCGGGCCGCGACCATCGGGCGCTGGGGCCGTGGCAGCGGCCGTGCGGCGTACCTCGTCCGCCGCCGTCCCCGGTGCGACCGGGCGGAAGGTCCGCGCCGGCGGCATGGGTCCCGACACGCCGGTACGGCGGTTGCTGCGACGACGCCGCGGACGCGATCCGCGGGGACCCACCCCCACCGAGCAGGGCCGGCAACCGGGACCGGCTGAGCGCCACCGGGCGGCGGTACCGTCGGACGGCGCCCCGAAAACCTGTTGCCGCGCCTGTCCCCGGATGCTGGAGTGAGTTCATGGATCATGCCGGGGTGCTCGCCCTCTTCGACCGTGACGTGCGCGAAGGCGCCCAGCCCGACGGCCCCGACGCGCGCGTCGAGCGGGTCGGCGGCGTGGTCCGCCACGTCTCCTCGGCCCGCGGCTGGAACGGCGTCCTGTGGTCCGGCCTGGACGAGACGGGCGCCGACGCGGCGATCGCCGAGCAGATCGCGTACTTCTCCGGGCTCGGCCACGAGTTCGAGTGGAAGCTGTACGGGCACGACCGGCCGCTCGATCTCGGGCAGCGGCTGAGGGCCGCCGGCTTCGAGGCCGAGCCCGAGGAGACGCTGATGATCGCCGAGGTGGCCGGCCTCGACGTCAAGGCCGAGCCGCCCGAGGGGATCCGTCTGCTGTCCGTCACCGACGCGGCGGGAGTCGACCTCGTGGCCGACGTGCACGGGCAGGCCTTCGGCACCGACAGCTCCCGGATACGGCACCAACTGCTCGCCCGGCTGACGGAGGAGCCGGACACGGTCGTCGCCACCGTCGCCCTCGCCGGTGACGAACCGGTGAGCGCGGCCCGTATGGAGTTCGTGCCCGGCACCCGGTTCGCCGGTCTGTGGGGCGGCGGCACCGTCGAGGCCTGGCGCGGCCGCGGGGTCTACCGTGCGCTGGTCGCCCACCGGGCCCGCGCCGCCGCGGAGCGCGGCTACCGCTATCTCCAGGTCGACGCCTCCAGCCAGAGCCGCCCCATCCTCGAACGCCTGGGCTTCGAGCCACTGACCACGACGACGCCGTACACCTACGTGCCGTAGCCGGGGTCACACCCACCGCGATGTCACATCCGCGGGCGCCCGATCCGTCGCACGGTCATGACGACGAACCAGAAGAACCAGAGCATCCTCATTGCCGGAGCCAGCGGCATCCTCGGCGGCCACATCACCCGCGCCCTGACCGAAGCCGGCCACAAGGTCACCGGCCTCGGCCGGGGACCCGCGAACGGCGTCCAAGCCGACCTCATGGACCGCGACGCGCTGCTGCGCGCCGTCGACGGACAGCACTTCGACACCGTCATCCACGCCGCGACCGCCCTGCGCAGGGCCCCCATGCGCCACCGCGACATGCATGCCACCGACGCCCTGCGTATCGCCGGCACCGCCCACCTGGTGGAGGCCGCGCGGGCCACCGGCGCCGACCGTTTCGTGAGTGAGTCGATGGTCTTCGGTTACGGCTACGGGGACTTCGGCGGGCACGTGATCACCGAGGACGACCCGTTCGGCCCCCGCGGCACCACGCCTGAGCTGGAACGGCACGTCGAGGGCATGCGCATCAAGGAACAACTCACCTTCGAGGCAACCGGACTGGCGGGCATCGCGTTGCGCTTCGGCCTGTTCTACGGTCCCGGCGGAACCGACGCCATCCTGCCCATGCTGCGCAAGCGGCAGCTGCCCGCCCCCGACGACCACGGCCGGGTCCTGCCGTGGACCGAACTCACCGACGCGGCACACGCGGTGGCCGCCGCGGTCGAACACGGCCGCCCCGGCCAGGCGTACAACATCGCGGACCGCAGCCCGCTCGGCTTCCGGGCCCATGTCCTGTGCGTGGCAGAGCAGTTCGGCCTGCCCAAGCCCATGACCGTGCCGCGGTGGTTCACGAAGCCGATGTCCTACGCGCACACGATGTTCCTCACCAGCATGCGCGTGTCGTCGGCGAAGGCGGAGCAGGAACTGGGTTGGACGCCCCGCTACCCGTCCTGCCGCGACGGCCTCGCCGCACTGGCGGCGCGAGGGTGAATTCCCCACTGGGGCCGTTCGGACCCTTGTCCAGGGCCGAACGGCCCCGCGTCACGGGCCGCTCCGGCTGGAAACCTCGTGAGAGGAAACAGCCGCCCAGGGGGGAACAGCCTCCCGACGTGCCCGACTCTCCCGCTGAGGGTGCTCGGTCGAGGCGGCAGGCCCGCCGACTGCCGAGGGGAGCCGCGTCGGCGGGCCTGACTCCCTCCCGCCGGCCGACACGCCCGTCGGCCGGCGGGAGGATGCGGATCGCGGAATTCGGCTACGCTCCGCGAGCCGCCGAGTGGCATGGACAGCCCCGGGCGTGGCGCGTGCCACCCCCGCCCAGGCTCGAAATGATCGGTACGTCACGACTGTTGTCGTGTCAGCGGCGGGCCCTCGACCGGTCCAGGGCGGCGACGCCGAGCGCGGCGAGGCCGATCTGGATGAGCCACTCGATCCAGTCGATGCCCTTGGTGTCGGCCACGCCGAAGGCGTTGGCGATCGCCGAGCCGATCAGCGCGGCCGCGATGCCGACGAGAATCGTGAGCACGATGCCGATGTGCTGCCGCCCCGGGACGACCAGCCGGCCCAGCACACCGATGACGATGCCGATCACGATGGCACTGATGATGCCTGAGATCTCCATCTCCGCCCCTCTTTGTGAATGCCCCCGCATCATCCGGATGCCCGCTGCCGCGGGAGACAGTCCGTTCCGCTTCAACCAAGGGTCAACGCCGGGTCAATCTCCGGTCCCATGGTCCTGGTGACGCCTGTTCACCACTGCTTCTGCCATGTACGGTTCAACCGAATCGGCCGCACGGTAGTCGTACGGCCGAGTGTCTACGCGCGCAGATGCCCTATGTCTACGCGCGTAGGTCCGGCCCCGCACCGCCCGCTCTTCCCCAACCCCACACGGAGGTACGCCGGATGCTCCAACTCACCAGATCCCGCCGAAGACTCACCACTGCCCTGGCCGCGTTCGGCCTGCTCACCGCAGCCGCGGCCGCTCAGGCGACGGTCGTCGCCACGCCCGCCCACGCGGCCACCACCCACCGCGTCCTGTTCGACGACGGCCATGCCGAAGAGGCCGGCAACGCCGACTGGATCATCTCCACCAGCAAGCCCGACCCGCTGGCCCAGGACTCGTCCCCGTCCTCCGAGACCGACTGGACGGGCGCGCTGTCCTCGTGGGGTGTCGCCCTGCAGAAGACCGGGAGCTACAGCCTCAAGACCGCCACCGGCGCCCTCACCTACGGCGGCTCGTCCTCCACGGACCTGTCGAACTTCGACACCCTCGTCCTGCCGGAGCCCAACACCCTCTTCACCACCGCCGAGAAGACGGCGATCATGACCTTCGTCAAGAACGGCGGCGGACTGTTCATGATCTCCGACCACACCGGAGCGGACCGCAACAACGACGGTGAGGACGCGGTCGAGATCCTCAACGACCTGATGACCAACAACAGCGTCGACTCGACCGACCCGTTCGGCTTCTCCATCGACTCGCTCAACATCAGCTCCGACCACCCGGCCGCCATCAGTGACAGCAGCAACCCCGTGCTGCACGGCTCCTTCGGCACCGTCACCAAGAGCCTCATCGCCAACGGCACCACCGCCACGCTCAAACCCTCGGACAACTCCGCCGTCAAGGGCCTGCTCTACCGCACGGGCTACTCCGGCAACACCGGCGCCTTCTTCCTCACCAGCACCTTCGGCAGCGGACGGGTCGCCTTCTGGGGCGACAGCTCGCCGATCGACGACGGCACCGGCCAGTCCGGCAACACTCTTTACGACGGCTGGAACGACACCAGTGCCACCAACGCCGCCCTCGCCCTCAACGCCACCGCCTGGCTCGCCGGGGACGGCAGCAGCAGCGGCGGCGGCGACGGCGGCGGCGGTTCCGGCACCTGCACCGCAGCCCAACTCCTCGGCAACAACGGATTCGAGTCGGGCAACACCACCTGGAGCGGCTCCAGTGGCGTCATCACCAACTCCAGCAGCGAGTCGGCCCGTACGGGCTCGTACTACGCCTGGCTGGACGGCTACGGCACCGCCACCACCGACACGCTCTCCCAGCCGGTGACCATCCCGTCCGGCTGCACCACCGCCGCGCTCAGCTTCTATCTGCACGTCGACACGGCGGAGACCAGCACCAGTACGGCGTACGACACGCTCAAGGTCCAGGTGCTCAACAGCTCCGGGACGGTGCTGGGCACACTGGCGACGTACTCGAACCTGAACGCCGCCGGCGGCTACACCCAACGCAGCTTCAGTCTGGCGAGCTACGCGGGCCAGACCGTCACCCTCAAGTTCACCGGCACCGAGGGCTCCACGCTGCAGACCTCCTTCGTCATCGACGACACGGCGCTCAACGTCAGCTGACGCCCGTGGGGCCCGGTTTCCGCGCCGGGCCCCGCACGGTCATCCGGCCGGGACCGTCCGCTCCGGCGCGTTCCAGCCGGAGACCCGCACCTCCGGCATCGGCCCGTGCAGATCCGCCGTACGGCAGGTGACGGTCAGAACTGACCTGAGTCACGCCAGGGGCGCCGACTGGCCCCTGCCAATCACCGCGTTCCGTATGCGAGTTGGTCAGGGCGCGGCCGACCGGCGCTCGAACACCACGTTCCGCGCCGTCCCGAGCGCTGTGGCCACCGCGCCCAGCAGCACCGCGTCCTCGCCGAGCCGGCTGGGGACGACCTTGGGCCGCAGAGGAGTGAGCGACCGGAGGCGGTCGCGCACCGGGCGGAGCAGCAGGTCCACGCTGTGGCCCACCCCGCCGCCCAGGACCACCAGATCCGGGTCGAGCACGGCCGCGGCCGCGGCCACCGTGTGCGCGATCCGCTCGCCCTCCAGCCGAACCGCCTTGACCGCGGCGTCGTTTCCCTGCCGGGCCGCGTCGAACACGGCCTTCGCGGTGAGCTGCCCGTTCATGCCGAACCGGCGCGCCGCCTCCACCACGGCGACCCCCGACACCGCGTCCTCCAGCCGCTCCGGCTTCTGCTGCCCCGGCCAGGGCAGGAATCCGATCTCCCCGGCCAGCCCGTGCGCCCCGGTGAACAGCCGCCCCTCACTGACCACGCCCATCCCGAGACCGGTGCCGATCAGGATGTAGGCGAACAGCCGGCTGCCCGCGCCGACGCCGTAGGTGTACTCGCCGAGCGCCGCCAGATTGGCGTCGTTGTGCACCTCCAGCGGAACGCCCAGCTCCTCGCGCATCCGGTCGAAGAGCCCGGCGCGCCCCCAGCCTGGCAGGTGCATCGCAAAGCGCACTCGGCGCTGCCGTTCGTCGTACACCCCCGGCGTGCCCACCACCGCGTGCACCACCCCGTCCGCGGCCACGCCCGAGCCGGTGACCACCTGGCGGGCCGTAGCCACCACGAGGTCTGCCATCGCGCCCGAGCTGCGGGCCCGGTTGCGCACGTCGGAGCGGGCGACGACGGTGCCGTCCAGGTCGGCGACGGCGACCCGCAGCCAGCTGCGGCCCACGTCGATGCCGAGGGCGTAGCCCGCCGCCGGGTCCGGCGCGTACAGGACGGCGGTGCGGCCCCGCTGCGGGGCGAGGGTGCCGACCTCGTGGACCAGCCCGGCCGTCTCCAACGCGGCGAGCGCGCTGGAGACGGTCGGCTTGGACAGGCCGGTCTCACGGGCCAGCTGGGCGCGCGACGCGGCGCCGCCGCTGCGTAGCCGGTCGAGCAGCAGCCGCTCGTTGGTGCTGCGCAGCCGTTGGCGGTTCCAGGGCTGTTCCTGCTGGACCACGGCGTCACTGGCGGGCATCGCACCATTCTCACGTATCCGAGGGGGGCCGTCCGATGGGACCTCTTGACGCATCAAGTAAGGCTCCTTAACTTTATCGGCCAACAGCCTCGCCGGGCGAGCCCGGCCGGCCGAGGCCGGCCAACGGCAGCCCAGCGCACGGTGCTTCAGGAGTCCTCATGTCAGGTAGTCCGCCACCCACGGGTGGTTTCGTCCGTCGCGTCGGTCTGTTCCAGGCCACCGCCATCAACATGAGCCAGATGTGCGGCATCGGGCCGTTCGTCACGATCCCGCTCATGGTCGCCGCGTTCGGTGGCCCGCAGGCCGTGATCGGCTTCGTCGCCGGGGCGCTGCTCGCGCTCGCCGACGGACTGGTGTGGGCCGAACTGGGCGCGGCAATGCCCGGCTCCGGGGGCAGTTACGTCTATCTGCGCCAGGCATTCCAGTACCGCACGGGCCGGCTCATGCCGTTCCTGTTCGTCTGGACGGCGATGCTGTTCATCCCGCTGATCATGTCGACCGGCGTGGTCGGCTTCGTCCAGTACCTCGGCTATCTCGCCCCCCACCTGGGGCAGACCTCCGGCGACCTGATCGGCCTCGGCGTGATCGCTCTGGTCGTGATCCTGCTCTGGCGGGGCATCGAGCACATCGCCCGGATCACCGCCGTGATGTGGGCCGTCATGATCACCTCGGTGGTGCTGGTCATCCTGGCCGCCGCCACGGACTTCAGCACGCACCTCGCCTTCACCTACCCGGCGCACGCCTTCGACCTGGGCGGCAGCCACTTCTGGCTCGGCTTCGCCGGCGGCCTGACCATCGGCATCTACGACTACCTCGGCTACAACACCACGGCCTACATGGGCGCAGAGATCAAGGACCCCGGACGCACCCTGCCGCGCTCGATCATCTTCTCCATCCTCGGCATCATGGCGATCTACCTGCTGCTGCAGATCGGCACGCTCGGCGTGATCGACTGGCACCGCATGACCAACCCGGACGACATCGCGTCCACGTCGGTGGCCTCGGCGGTCCTGGAGAAGACCTGGGGCAGGGGCGCGGCGGACACCGTCACGGTGCTCATCCTGATCACGGCCTTCGCCTCCGTCTTCACCGGCCTGCTGGGCGGCTCGCGAGTGCCGTACGACGCGGCCCGCGAGCGCGTCTTCTTCAGCCCCTACGCCAAGCTCCATCCCCGGCACAGGTTCCCGATGCTGGGTCTCGCCACCATGGGCGTGATCACGGCCGTGGGCTTCCTGATCGGCCGGCACACGGACCTGGCGACACTGATCCAGCTGCTGACGACGGTGATGGTGATCGTGCAGGCGCTGGCCCAGATCATCGCGCTGACGGTGCTGCGCAGGCGCCGGCCGACCCTGCACCGGCCGTACCGCATGTGGCTCTACCCGGTGCCGGGCATCATCGCCTTCGTCGGCTGGTGCGTGATCTACGGCTATGCGGACAAGAACTCTCCTGGCCGCCATCCCATCGAGTGGTCGCTGGCCTGGCTGGCGCTGGGCTGCATCGCGTACGTGCTCTGGGCACGCTTCGAGAAGGTGTGGCCGTTCGGCCCGAAGGAGATCGCGGAGGACTACCTGGCCGCGGAGGTGTCGGACGCGGAGCCCGCGGGGGCGTGAAAAGGCCGCCGCAACTACTGTACCTGCGCTAGAGTTTCGTCATTCGTGAAGCCTCTCCGGCCGGACACATGTCCGCCAGGGAGGCTTTTCTCATGTCCGGAATCCGACCACTCCCCTGCAGAGGAACCATCATGTCCGACATGTCCCTTCGTCTCGCCACGGCCGATGACCGCCCCGCCGTGGAGCGTCTGTGGCTGATGTTCCGTCACGACCTCTCGGGCTTCATGGGTGTCCTGCCCAACCCCGACGGGACCTTCCGCAGTGAGCGCCTCGACGCGGCCTTCACCGAGGCCGGTTGGGTGCCGTACCTGTTCGTCCGCGAGGAACGGCCCGTCGGGTTCGCGTTCGTCCGGGGGATCGACGGGCCGACACGCGTCATGAACAGCTTCTTCGTGGTACGGGGTGTGCGCCGTGAGGGCCTCGGTAGCGGGGCGGTGCGCGAGATCGTGGGCAGGCACCCCGGATCCTGGGAGATCGCCTTCCAGTACGAGAACGAGCCCGCGGTCCGCTTCTGGCGCCGTGTCGCTGCCGAACTCGCCCCGGACGCCTGGTCGGAGGAGACCCGACCGGTACCCGACCGGCCCGACCACACGCCGGACGTGTGGATCTCGTTCCGTGCCGGGTCGGCCGCCGGGGAGTCGTTGCCGCACGGCGACTCCGTGAGCCAGGTGTCGCGTCGGGACCGGTGAACAGGGCCGGAGCTCACTGATCGCGGTGCTCGGCATCGCCCGCGAACCGGCATGTGTCTGCGGCGAGTCGAACCCTCGCCCGGCGCACCCGTGCGCGCCGGGGAGTGACCGAGTCGAGCGCTCCGGCGCACGGGGTCGGCCTCGGCAGGCGTCAGTCGCAGCCCTCGGCGCGTCGCAGGGCTGCGGGGCCCGGACCTGGTCGGCCCACGGCGACGGCTGGCCGTCCGGCCGAAGGACGGCGGAAAGGCCGTTCAGCCGGCCGTAGCCGGTCCGGCTTCCGTCATCCTTGACATGCAAGTAATTGCCTGCATAACGTTGAGTGTGCGATCAGGGAGTGGCTCCGGGATGGACAAGGTCTTCAGGGCGCTGTCCGACGAGACCCGCAGACGGCTGCTGGACCGGCTGCACGAACAGAACGGCCAGACGCTCGGCGAGCTGTGCGAGCGCATCGCCATGACGCGCCAGGCGGTGACCCAGCATCTGGCTGTTCTGGAGGACGCCAACCTGGTCGGCACGGTGCGGCGGGGGAGAGAGAAGCTGCACTACCTCAACCCGGTCCCGCTCCACGAGATCCAGGAGCGGTGGATCGACAAGTTCGAGCGCCCGCGCCTGAGCGCGCTGAGCGCCGTGAAACGACGAGCCGAGGAAGCCGCCATGAGCGACAGGCCCACATTCGTGTACGTCACCTACATCCGCAGCACGCCCGAGAAGGTCTGGGAGGCGCTCACCGACGCGGACCTGACCGCCGCCTACTGGGGCCACCGCAACGAATCGGACTGGCGGCAGGGCTCACGCTGGGAACACGTCCGTACGGACGGCTCCGGCATCGCCGACGTCGTCGGCACCGTCGTGGAGAGCGACCACCCGACCCGGCTGGTCACCACCTGGATCGACCCCGAGAACGAGGGGCAGGAGGACAAGTACTCCCGGGTGACCTTCGACATCACGCCGCACGAGGACATCGTCCGCCTCACCGTCACCCACGAGGACCTCTGGGACGAGGGCGCGCTGTCCGATGTCTCCGACGGCTGGCCGGCGGTGCTCTCGAACCTCAAGTCGCTGCTGGAGACGGGCAGTCCGCTGCCGCAGGAGCCTTGGTCGGTCCGAGGTCGTTGAAGGGCGGCGGAACGCGGGACGGCCGGTCCGCGAGAACCGCGGACCGGCCGCCATGCCGTCCTTTCCTGAACCGTTCCTATGGCATGGGGGCGCTCCTCGCCGCCGTACCGGCGCACATCAGCCCCAGGATCACGGCGAGCCCGCCGATGATGATGTTGTTGAGGGCGACACCGGCGTCCGGACTGGTCCCGACAACCCAGGGTGCGATGATCATCCAGATGCCCACCGCGCAGAACGCCCAGCTGAGGCCGTACATGCGCTCGGGAGCCCGGGTGAATCCGAGGGCCAGCAGGCCGATGGCGATGCCGACGACGAGGTTGTGCGTCACGAGCGGGGGCTGGCTCGTCGTGTAGTGGAGTATCCACGGGGATACGGCGCAGTACAGACCGAGCAGGAACACCGGTCCGTCCAAGAGCGTCACATCGCGACCGCCAAGCATGCGGGCATAGCGATCCCGCATTTCGGAAACATCAGGGTGGGTGGAGATGTCCCCCCTGCTGGTGGGCGAGACGTTGGCCATGACTCGTCTCCTTTGACTCGCAGGCCTGACCGCGTCTGTTGCGGTATGCGGGTAAGCGCCGCGTAAGTACATTCTGCGCTTATTTCATCTTTATGTGTAGTGGTCGGCGGGTTGCGAGAGGCGCGAGGGCGCCCGAGGGGCACCCTCCCGTCTCCCGTACATGTCTGCGCGGATCGCGGGCATGCGGACCGTAGAGGGACGTAACCGCATGTCGCAGGTGGAGGTGGCTGCCGCTATGGGCGCGAAGGTGTTGGGGCGGTTTCCTGCGGGAGCTCCGCGCGGATCGTGGCCGGCAGAGGAGTACGCGGCGCGGTGCCGCGCCGAGGGCCGGCCCGCGACGGTGATCATGGATCTCAAGTCGGACGCGTTCCTCGTGGTGGTTCCGGCCGACGAGGACTGACCGGCGCCCGGTCACGGCGGAGAGCCGCCCAACTCGCGCGCCCTGCGTACGAACACCTCGTAGAGGTCCTGCGCCGCCCGCGGCACCGACTCGGCCCGCCGGCGCTGCAGCATCAGCAGCACACGCGTCGTGTCGCCGGTGATCGGCCGGTAGGTGATCGTGCCCTGCCGTTCCAGCGGATCCCCGATGACGCTGAAGTCCGGCAGGACCGTCGCGCCGAGCCCCTCGGCGACCATCAGTTTGCCCATCTCGGCGCCGTCGGTGGAGTACGAGAAGGACGGGCCGCGGCCTTGCAGAAGCCGGTGAACGTAGCGGTGCATGACGTAGCCCGAGCGCATCGCGATCACGGGCTGGGCGAGCAGGTCGTCCACCGTCACGGCGGTGAGCGAGGCGAGCGGGCTGTCGGGGCGCACGCACACCACCGGCCGCCCGCTCAGCAGTTCGGTGGACTCGAAGCCGGCCGGCACGTCGTCGCCGTCCAGATGGTTGACCAGACCGAGGTCGAAACCACCCTCCGACAGGGCCCGGTGGATCTCCGTCTGCTGGGCGGCGACCACCTCGACCTGGGTGAGCGGATGCGCCGCCCGGAACTCGCGGACCACCGGAATGAGCAGCGGCACGGTCGCCGCGTTCACCGTGCCCACCCGCACCATCCGGCTGATGCGGTGCTGCTCGCCCGCCGCCGACCGCAACCGGTCCACCGCGTCCAGCACATCGATGATGCGCGGCAGCAGTTCCTGCCCTTCAGCGCTCATCGTCGCCCCGGACCGCTTGCGCTCCAGCAGGTCGACTCCCAGTTCGCGTTCCAGATTCCGTACCGTCTCGCTCAACGCGGGCTGCGAAAGGCGCAGTTCCTCCGCGGCCCGGCGCAGCGAACCGAGGCGGGTGACGGCTGCGATGTATTCCAGTTGTTCCGTCCGCACGTCCAGCAGAATGCGGCCCGTTTCACGGTGTGTTCAAGGGTTTCCCTGTCACACCTTCGTGAAATTCAATGGTCCGGGATACGAGACCGGTCGGGTTTTCCTTGACGGCCCGCGGCGCCGACTGCCACGATCGACGGCATGAAGATGCGACTGGACCTCACGCGGCGACGCCATGTCGACCTCGCGCGCGTCTCCAGCGCCTCCTGTTGCCCCGCGGCCTGATCAACCTCTCTGGATCCGCCGCCCTTTTCCCTTTCTCCGCCTGAATTCGCCGTGCCCGCGCACCTCTTGAATTCGGCGTGCCCGGAAACATTCCGCAACAGGAGTCACGCATGCCTGCCGCGCCCGTGAAATTCGCCTACTGGGTCCCCAACGTCAGCGGGGGACTCGTCACCAGCAAGATCGAGCAGCGCACCGACTGGGGATACGAGTACAACCGCGAACTCGCCGTCCTCGCCGAGAACAACGGCTTCGACTACGCGCTGAGCCAGGTCCGCTACATGGCCAGCTACGGCGCCGAGTACCAGCACGAGTCGACCAGCTTCAGCCTCGCCCTGCTCCTCGCCACCCAGCGCCTGAAAGTCATCGCGGCCGTCCATCCCGGCCTGTGGCACCCCGGCGTCCTCGCCAAGCTCGGCGCCACCGCCGACCACCTCTCGAACGGCCGCTTCGCCGTCAACGTCGTATCCGGCTGGTTCAAGGGCGAGTTCACCGCCCTGGGTGAGCCCTGGCTGGAACACGACGAGCGCTACCGCCGCTCCGAGGAGTTCATCCGCGCCCTGCGCCAGATCTGGACCGAGGACCACACCGAACTCTCCGGCGACTTCTACCGGTTGCGCGACTTCTCCCTCAAGCCCAAGCCCCTCAACACCCCCGAGCGCCCGCACCCGGAGATCTTCCAGGGCGGCAACTCCAGCGCCGCCCGCGCGATGGCGGGCCGGGTCTCCGACTGGTACTTCTCCAACGGCAAGGACTTCGACGGGGTCACCGAGCAGATCGACGACGTACGGAAGTCCGCCGCCGAAGTCGGACGTACGGCACCGAGGTTCGGCCTCAACGGCTTCCTCATCGCCCGTGACACCGAGGCCGAGGCCCGCGAGACGCTCCGCGAGATCGTCGCCGAGGCGGACACCGAGGCCGTCGAGGGCTTCGGCGCCGCGGTGAAGCAGGCGGGACAGTCCACCGCCGACAAGAAGGGCATGTGGCAGGACTCGTCCTTCGAGGACCTGGTCCAGTACAACGACGGCTTCCGTACCGGGCTAATCGGCACCCCGGAGCAGATCGCGGAGCGCATCGTCGCCTACAAGAAGCTCGGCGTCGACCTGCTGCTCCTGGGCTTCCTGCACTACCACGAGGAGGTCGAGTACTTCGGCAAGCGTGTGCTGCCGCTCGTGCGTGAACTTGAGGCCGGGCTACCGGACACGGAGCCCGAGCCCGTCGCCGTTCACGCCTGACCGCCCCCCACCGCGAAAGAGGCCATCAGCATGAGCACCGCCACGCCCACCGACTGGACCACTCTCCCCGCCCCGGGGACCGCCCAGGACTGGATCGCCCGCGCCGCCGAGGTCGCCGCCGTCCTCGCCACCGACGCCGCCGAACGCGACCGCGCCGGAGCCACCCCGTACGCCGAGGTCCAACTGCTGAAGGACGCCGGCCTCGTCACCCTGCTCGGCCCCACCGAGCACGGCGGCGCGGGCCAGGAGTGGCCCACCGCCTACCGCGTCGTCCGCGAGGTCGCCAAGGCCGACGGCTCCATCGGCCAGCTCCTCGGCTACCACTACCTCTGGTTCTGGGCCGCCCGCCTGGTCGGCACCCGTGAGCAGTGGGAACACGTGGAGGCCGAGGCGAGCCGCGACCGCTGGTTCTTCGGGGGAGCGGTCAACCCCCGCGACAAGGACGTGATCGTCAGCGAGGACGGCGACGACCTCGTCTTCACCGGCCGCAAGTCCTTCTCCACCGGCAGCAAGGTCTCCGACGTCACCGTCCTCGAAGGCGTCCTGGAGGGCACCGACAACCACGTCTTCGCCATCGTGCCGTCCGACAGCGAGGGACTGACCTTCCACGACGACTGGGACAACATCGGCCAGCGCCTCACCGAGAGCGGCGGCGTCACCCTCGACGGAGTACGCACACCGTGGGCCTCCGCGGCCGGCTATGTCGACAAGCAGTTCCAGCCGCGGACGTACAACACCCTCAACGTCCCCACCATCCAACTGGTCTTCGTCAACTTCTACCTCGGCATCGCGGGCGGCGCCCTGGAGACCGCGGCCACCTACACCCGCACCAAGGCGCGGTCCTGGCTGCACGGCGGCCACGAACGCGCGGTCGACGAACCGCACGTCATCGACGCCTATGGCGACCTCACCGCGAAGCTCTGGGCAGCCGAGGCACTCGCCGACGCCGTCGCCGCCGAGGGGCAGAAGCTGCACGACGACCCCGACGCCGTCACCGAGCAGACCCGCGGCGACTTCGAGGTGCGGGTGGCCGCCGCCAAGGCACGCGCCACCGACGTCGCCCTGGAGATCGCGAACCGCATCTTCGAGGTCACCGGCGCCCGCTCCACCGCCACCTCCGAAGGCCTCGACCGGTTCTGGCGCAACATCCGCACCCACACCCTGCACGACCCCGTCGCCTACAAGCGCCGCGAGGTCGGCCGCTGGGTCCTGGAAGGCGAACTGCCCGAACCCACCTGGTACTCCTGACCGCTTCCCCCGGCGCGCCCGCCACGCACGGGCGCCCCGCCTCCTCCACAGAGGACGCACCCCCGAAAGAGGACCCATGGCCACCGTCCTGTCCGTCTCCGGCAGCCCCTCCGCCTCCTCCCGCACCAACCGTCTGCTGCGCCACCTGGACCAGCGGCTGATCGCCCAGGGCCACCGGGTGATCCCGCTCGACGTCCGCACCATCCCCGCCGAGGCCCTGCTCGGCGCCGACTTCCGGCACCCATCCATCGTCGAGGCCACCGAACTGTTCGCGCGGGCCGACGGCGTCGTCGTCGGCACTCCCGTCTACAAGGCGTCCTACTCCGGCGTCCTCAAGGCGCTGCTGGACCTGCTCCCGCAGTACGCCCTGGCCGGCAAGACCGTGCTGCCGCTGGCCACCGGCGGCTCCACCGCCCACGTCCTGGCCATCGACTACGCCCTGCGCCCGGTCCTGAGCTCCATGGGCGCCGGCCACATCGTGCAGGGCTGGTTCACCCTCGACAAGGACATCACCGTGCACGAGGACGGCTCGCTGACCGTCACCCCGACCGCCACCGAGGCCCTCGCGCAGGTCGTCGACCAGTTCTCCACGGCCCTGGGCCGTACCCCGCTCCTGGCCGCGGCGAGCTGAGCGCCATGTCCGCCCACGTCATCGCCGACGACGCGGAGGCCCTCGCGGCCGCGGCCGCCCTGGCCGCGGAATTCCGCACCGGCGCCTCCGCCAGAGACGCCGAACGCAGGCTCCCACGCGAGGAGTTGGACCGGCTGTCCGCCTCCGGACTGCTCGCCGTCACCGTGCCCGCCGAGCACGGCGGCGCTGATGTCACAGCGCTGACCCTCGCCGAGATCTTCCGGCTGCTCGCCTCGGCCGACGGCAGCCTCGCCCAGATCCCGCAGAGCCACTTCGCCTACGTCAATGTGATCCGCCGTCAGGGTACGCAGGACCAGAGGAAGTTCTTCTTCGCCGAGCTGCTCGCAGGCCGCCGCTTCGGCAACGCCCAGTCCGAGGCGGGCACCAAGCACGTCCAGGACATCCGCACCCGCCTCGAACCCCAGCCGGACGGCTCCTTCCTCCTCGCCGGAGTCAAGCACTACTCCACCGGGGCGCTCTTCGCCGACTGGATCCCGGTCCTGGCCCGCGCCGAGGACGACAACCTCCATGTCGCGTACGTCCCCCGGGACGCCCCCGGCCTGACGGTGGTCGACGACTGGGACGGCATGGGGCAGCGCACGACCGCCAGCGGAACCGTGCGCCTGGAGGCTGTCGAGGTGCCGGCCGACCGTGTGTTCCCGCACCACCTCACCTTCCGGGGGCCGCAACTGCACGGTGCTGTCGCCCAGTTGCTGCACGCGGCCATCGACGCGGGGATCGCCGGGGGAGCGCTCGCCGAAGCCGCCGAGTTCGTCCGCACCAAGAGCCGCCCCTGGTTCGAGAGCGGCGTCGACACAGCCGCCGAGGATCCGCTGCTGATCCAGCGGTTCGGCGAACTCGCCGTCCAGGTACGGGCGTCCGAGGCGCTGCTCCGCGAAGCCGCCCGCGCGGTCGACGCGGCGCGCACGGATCTCACCGACGACACGGCGGCCGAGGCGTCCCTCGCGGTCGCCGCCGCGAAGGTCCAGGCGGCGCAGACGGCGGTCGAGGTGGCGAGCGCCCTGTTCGAGGTGTCCGGCACCCGGTCAGCACTCAACTCTCCGAACCTGCACCGGCACTGGCGCGACGCCCGCACGCACACCCTGCACGACCCGGCCCGCTGGAAGATCCAGCACATCGGCCGTCACGTGCTGAACGGCACCCGCCCGCCCCGCCACGGCCTCCTCTAGCGACAGCAGCGTTAGCAGCTGGCGACATCAGCGACACCAGTAACACCAGCGACATCTGCGACACCTCTGATCGGAGACCCCACGTGTCCCTCACCTTCCACTGGTTCCTGCCCACGAACGGCGACAGCCGGCACGTCGTCGGCGGCGGCCACGGCACCCCCGCCACCGTCTCCGGCCGGGACCGGCCGCCGACGGTGGCCTATCTGAGCCAGATCGCCCGTGCCGCCGAGGACCTGGGCTTCGTGGGTGCGCTCACCCCGACCGGCGCCTGGTGCGAGGACGCGTGGCTGACCACCGCCATGGTCAGCCAGAACACCGAACGGCTGAAGTTCCTGGTCGCCTTCCGTCCCGGCTTCGTCTCGCCGACCCTCGCCGCCCAGATGGCCTCCACCTTCCAGCGGCAGAGCGGCGGACGGCTGCTCCTCAATGTCGTCACGGGCGGCGAGAGCCACGAGCAGCGGGCCTACGGCGACTTCCTCGACAAGGACGCCCGTTACCGCCGTACCGGCGAATTCCTGGAGATCGTACGGGGGTTGTGGGAGGGCAAGACCGTCGACCTGCACGGCGAGCACCTCCAGGTCGCGGACGCGAAGCTGGCCAGGGTGCCGGACCCGGTCCCCGAGGTTTACTTCGGCGGGTCCTCGCCCATCGCCGGCGAGGTCGCCGCCAAGTACGTCGACACCTACCTCACCTGGGGCGAGCCGCCCGCGCAGGTCGCCGAGAAGATCGCCTGGATCCGGGGGCTCGCGGCCAAGGAGGGGCGCACCCTGCGGTTCGGCATCCGGCTGCACGTCATCACCCGCGACACGTCCGAGCAGGCGTGGGCGGAGGCGAACCGGCTCCTCGACGGCTTCGACCCGAAGACCGTGCGGTCCGTTCAGGCCGGCCTCGCCCGCAGCGAGTCCGAGGGACAGCAGCGGATGCTCGCCCTGCACGGCGGCGGCAACCGGGACGGCCTGGAGATCCACCCCAACCTCTGGGCGGGCATCGGCCTGGTTCGCGGCGGTGCGGGCACCGCCCTGGTCGGCAGCCACGACGAGGTCGCCGAGCGGATCAAGGAGTACCACGCCCTTGGCATCGACGAGTTCGTACTCTCCGGCTACCCGCACCTGGAGGAGGCCTACTGGTTCGGCGAGGGGGTTCTGCCGCGACTGGCGGAGCAGGGGGTGTGGAGGCATCCGTTCGGGACGGAGGCTGCGCCATTGGCGCAGGTGCCGTTCGCGAGCTAGTGCTATGTCATATACCACGCCAAGTGGAATGTGACATAGCACTGCCGGTGGGATGTCACATGGCACTGCCGGTGGGATGTCACACAGCACCAGCCCACCGCTCCCCTCAGATCCCCGCCAGCGCGTCGAGGTGTGCCCGCCGAACCACCGACGTCTGCCCCTGCACCAGCAGGAACATCCCCTCGCGGGCCAGTCGCTGGGCAGGGTGGCGTACGTCCATGGCGCGGCCGCCCCCGGCCACGACCGCCGCGGTCGTGGCCGCCCGCAGGAGGTCGTAGGACTGCGTCTTGAGGGCCAGCCGTTCCGCGACGCGCTCGTGCGGGACGGGGTGATCGGCCAGCTCGTACGCGAGTCGCCGCACCTCGTCGAGGCGGCCGCGCAGCCCTTGGGCGGTCTGCGCCTCTCCGGTGTCCTCCAGCACGCGCAGCGCGGCGTACGCCACCCCGAAGACGGCCGGGGACGTGTTCGTGCTCCGGGGCAGGTCGACGAGGGCGAACTTCTCCTGCGGGGTGCGCAGCACCACGCTCTCCTCGGACAGCCACAGGCCGTCCAGGTCCAGCGAGACCGTGCGCGCGGCGGTGAGTGCCGCCAGCCGCATCGGCTCCGAGGCGCGCAGTCCCGGCTGTTCACGGGCGTCGGCGAACGCGAACACGATCTCGTCGGAGTCGGTCACGCCCGCGAGCAGTATCACGTCGTTCAGGCCCCAGCCCGTATACCAGGGCACCGTGCCGTCGAAGCGCCAACCGTCCCGTTCCGCCGTGGCCCGGACGGGAACGCGGGGGAAGGCACGGACATGGGCGTAGGCGATCCCGGCCAGCAGCTCACCGGACGCCAGCGGGCCCAACAGCCGCTCCCGCACCGGGAGTTCGGACTTCGCCAGCAGGCGCACCGGCGTGTGGTGCTGGGTCTGCACGAACCAGGTCGAGCAGCACGCGCCGGCCAGGATCTGCTGGACCTCCCGCGCCACCGAGTCGGGGGCGCCCGCCCCGCCGTACTCCCGCGGTGCGCTCACGCCCAGCAGCCCCGATCGCCGGACGGCCTCGACATGACTTGCGGGCACCTCCTCCTGGTCGACTCGCGACGCGTTCGGGGCGAGGAGGCTGTCGGCGAGGGACTGGGCGGTGGAGACGAGGGGGTGCGGTGCGGCGGCCATGCAGAAGATTCTCCCGATGTCGTCATGCGCGGTGTCGATCCGGGGGTGCGCCGTTCGTGTAGGAGGTGAGAGAACGACACTGTGCCAAGGAGGACCTCATGCAGTACTACCTGCTCAGCGTGATCACACCGGCCGACGGAACGCCGCCCGGGCCCGAGGCCATGGCGGAGATCGTCCGCAACCTCGACACCTTCCACGCCGAACTGCGCGAGGCCGGCGCCTGGGTCTTCGCCGGTGGGCTGCACGGCCCCGAGACGGCCACCGTGCTGCGGCCCAGGGACGGTGACGTCCTGGTCACCGACGGGCCGTACGCCGAGGGCAAGGAGTACCTGGGAGGCATCTGCCTGATCAAGGCCCCCGACCTGGACGCGGCCCTGGAATGGGGCAGGAAGGCGACCCGGGCGACGACCCTGCCCGTCGAGGTGCGCCCGTTCATGCACCAGGCCGAGGAATGATGTCTCCTGCCGTCGACGTCGAGGCCGTCTTCCGTGCGGAGTACGGCCGCGCCGTCGCCGTCCTCGTCCGCTTCCTCGGCGACATCGACCTCGCCGAGGAAGCGGTGCAGGACGCCTTCATGACGGCCGTGCGGCGCTGGCCGGAGACCGGCGTGCCGCCGAGCCCGGCCGGCTGGATCATCACCACCGCGCGCAACCGGGCGATCGACCGGCTGCGCCGCGAGTCCCTCCGCGAGGCCCGCCACGCCGAGGCGGCCCTGCTGCACACCCCCGACGCACCGGCCGAGGAGGGCCCCGTGGGAGACGACCGGCTCCGCCTGATCTTCACCTGCTGCCACCCGGCGCTCGCCCCCCAGGCGCAGGTCGCCCTGACCCTCCGCCTGCTCGGCGGGCTCACCACACCGCAGATCGCGCGCGCCTTCCTGGTGCCCGAGCCGACGATGGCCCAGCGCCTCGTCCGCGCCAAGGCCAAGATCCGCAACGCCCGCATCCCGTACCGGGTGCCGCGCGACGCCGACCTCCCGGACCGGCTGCAGGGCGTCCTGGCCGTCGTCTACCTGATCTTCAACGAGGGCTACACCGGCGCCCCGGAGCTGTGCGCGGAGGCCGTACGCCTCGGCCGCCTCCTGTCCGAGCTGATGCCGGACGAGCCCGAGGTCACCGGCCTGCTCGCGCTGATGCTCCTCGTGGACTCCCGGCGCTCCGCACGGCTGGACGTGCACGGGGCACTGGTGCCGCTGCCGGAGCAGGACCGCGGCGGCTGGGACCGGGAGCTGATCGCCGAGGGCCAGTCGCTGGTGCGCCGCTGTCTGCGCCGAAGCCGGCCGGGGCCGTACCAGGTCCAGGCCGCGATCCAGGCCGTCCACAGCGATGCGGCCACGGCGGATGCCACCGACTGGGGCCAGATCCGGCAGCTGTACGACCAGCTGCTGGCCCTTGCGCCGAGCCCCGTCGTGGCGCTGAACCGGGCGGTCGCCGTGGCTGAGACCGAGGGGCCCCGCCAAGCCCTGGAACTCGTCGACGCGCTGGACCTCGACGGCTACCACGTCTTCCACGCCGTCCGCGCCGATCTGCTGCGCCGCCTGGGCCGGGACACCGAGGCGGTACGGGCGTACGAGGCGGCCATCGCACGCTCGGAGAGTGCGCAGGAGCGTGCTTTCCTCGAACGGCGGCGGCGGGAACTCGGCCGTATGTGACGGGCTCACCCGCGGGTGAGGGTCCACGGCGGAAAGTAGCCCGGCGGCGCCGGAATTTATTTTGGTGTATGAAAGGTTGCCATATACACCTGACTGACCCGACCTTGACCGTTCCAGCAGCGAGGCACCGTGACCCACTCCATCCCCGAGCAGCCCGCCGACGTTGTGGCCCGGCTGCGCGCCACCTTCCGTACCGGCCGCACCAAGCCCGTCGAGTGGCGTACCGCCCAGCTGCGCCGCCTGCGCGAACTGCTCACGGAGAACGGCCCCGACCTGGCCGCCGCCCTCCACGCCGACCTGGGCAAGAGCTCCACCGAGGCGCACCGCACCGAGATCGACTTCACGATCCGCGAGATCGACCACGCCCTCGACCACCTCGCGGACTGGCTGCGCCCCGAACCCGCCCCGGTCCCGGCCCACCTCGGCGCGGACGCGAGCGCCTGGACGCAGTACGACCCGCTCGGCGTCGTCCTGGTCATCGCCCCCTGGAACTATCCCGCCCAGCTCCTGCTCGCCCCGCTCGTCGGCGCACTCGCCGCGGGCAACGCGGTGGTCGCCAAGCCCAGCGAACTGGCCCCCGCCACCTCCTCCGCGCTCGCCCGTCTGCTGCCCGCCCACCTGGACACCGACGCGGTCGCCGTCGTCGAGGGCGGCATCCCTGAGACCACGGCCCTGCTCGCCGAGCGCTTCGACCACATCTTCTACACCGGCAACGGCGCCGTCGGCCGGATCGTCATGCGCGCCGCCGCCGAACACCTCACCCCGGTCACCCTCGAACTCGGCGGGAAATCCCCGGCGTTCGTCGACCGCGACGCCGACCTCGACGTCGTCGCGGACCGGCTGGCCCGTGGCAAGTTCCTCAACGCCGGCCAGACCTGTGTCGCCCCCGACTACGTCCTGACCGATCCGGCCACCGCCGCCGCCCTGGAGCCCGCGTTCGCCCGCGCCGTCGAGGCCCTGTACGGCAACGACCCGTCCGTGTCCGCCGAATACGGCCGGATCGTCAACGAACGGCACTTCGACCGGCTCGCCGGCCTGCTCGACTCGGGCCGTGTCGTCGTCGGCGGTGGCGGCGACCGTACGCAGAAGTACATCGCACCGACCGTCCTGGCCGACGTCGACCCCAAGTCGCCCGTCATGCAGGAGGAGATCTTCGGGCCGATCCTGCCGATCGTCACCGTGCCCGACCTCGACGCGGCGATCGACTTCATCAACGACCGCGAGAAGCCCCTCGCCCTGTACGTCTTCTCCGAGTCCGAGGGGACCCGCGGCCGGATCGCCGCCGAGACGTCCTCCGGCGGCCTCGGCCACGGCTTGCCGCTCGCCCACCTCACCGTCTCCGACCTGCCGTTCGGCGGTGTGGGGGAGAGCGGTATGGGCAGCTACCACGGCCGCTACTCGATCGAGACGTTCAGCCACCGCAAGGCGGTGCTCCAGAAGCCGCTGAGCTGAATCCGGCGGGGACAGCGCCCGGCCGCGCCACGCGGCCGGGCGTTGTCCGCGGCATAATATCGGCTACCACTTATATAAGGGTTCACTGATATAGTTGCCGCATGCACGCCTTCGATGTGCTCGGAGACCCGGTACGCCGGCGGATCCTGGAGCTGCTGGCCGGCGGGGAGATGACCTCGGGTGCGCTCTGTGAGGTCATCGGGGAGGAGTTCGGCATCTCGCAGCCCGGGGTGTCGCAGCATCTGAAGGTGCTGCGGGAGAACGGATTCGCGACCGTGCGCCCCGAAGGAACCCGGCGGCTGTACGCGGTCGATGCCGGGCCGCTGCAGGACATAGACGCCTGGCTGGACCGGTTCCGCCGCTTCTGGACCCCGCATCTGGACGCCCTGGCCACCGAGCTGGCTCGCGGCAAGCGCGCGCGCCGACTCCGGGATGCCGACGAAACCCCGAGGAGCACCCCATGACCGACGTGACACATGACATCAGCGCCGTGCGCCGGCAGGTCGGCAAGCGCACCTTCAAGGCGGGCGAGGCACGCGTGGTGACCGTGACCCGGTCCTACGACGCCCCGCTCGACGACGTGTGGGACGCCTGTACGAACCCCGAGCGCATCCCCCGCTGGCTCCTGCCGGTGACGGGAGAACTGCGGCTGGGGGGCCGCTACCAGCTCCAGGGCAATGCGGGCGGTGTGATCGAGCGCTGCGACCCGCCCAAGAGTTTCTCCGCGACGTGGGAGTACGGCGGCGAGGTCAGCTGGATCGAGCTCCGCCTGACCTCCGAGGAGGGCGGCACACGCTTCCAGCTGGAGCACATCGCCCACGTCGACGACACGAAGTGGGCCGAGTTCGGCCCGGGTGCGGTCGGCGTGGGATGGGACCTGATGGTCCGCGGTCTCTCCCTCCACCTCGCGAGCGGCGGCGCTGCCGTCGACCCGAAGAAGTTCATGGGCTGGATGGGCTCGGACGAGGGCCGCCGATTCATGACGTCCAGTAGCGAAGCCTGGTACGCGGCGAACGTCGCGGGCGGCGAGGACGAGAAAACGGCACGTGAGGCGGCCGACCGGACCACGGCGGCCTACACGGGAGCGGGGGAGGGCGGGGACCCGGGCCAGGAGGACGCGAGCTGACCCCAGCGGATCCGGTCCCGGTCCCGCCGCGTCCCGGAGGCGTCCTGACGACTCCCCGCGCCTCCGCTGCCGACCATCGCCCTCGACTCATACACATATCCGTAAAGTCCCCGCGGCGGGGCGCCCTTCCCGTGTGAGACTCCGCCGATGACCTCTGAAGCGATCACCGCCAACGCCGCGGGAACCTGGAAACTCGGCGACCTGACCGTCAACCGCATCGGCTTCGGAGCGATGCGGCTGACGGGCAGCGCCGCGTTCCACCACGGGACGCCGAGCGACCGCGGACGGTCGATCGCCCTGCTGCACAAGGCGATCGAGCTCGGTGTGAACCACATCGACACGGCCGCCTTCTACTTCTCCCGGCTGCGGTCGGCCAACGAGATCATCAACGGCGCGCTGGCCCCGTACCCGGACGAACTCGTCATCACCACCAAGGTCGGTCCCTACCGCGACCACCACGGGGAGTGGGGCTCCCCTGCCCGCCCCGACCAGCTGCGCGGCCACGTGGAGGAGAACCTGCGCCAGCTCGGCCGCGACCACCTCGACGTCGTCAACTTCCGCCGCACCGAGCAGGATTCGATAGCCGAGCACTTCGGCGCGCTGGCCGAGCTGCGCGAGGCGGGTCTGATCCGGCACCTGGGCGTCTCCGGCGTCGAGCCCCGGCATCTCGCCGAGGCGCAGGCCATCGCGCCGGTGGTGTGCGTGCAGAACCGCTATGGGCTCGATCACCGCGACCCCGCCACCGACGAGGTACTGCGCATCTGCGGCGAGCAGGGCATCGCCTTCGTGCCGTTCTTCGCCGTCGCGGGCCAGGGCGGGGCGATGGGCGCGAGCACCACGTACGACGAGGAAGTGCTCACCGTCGCCCGCGCCCATGACGCAAGCCCCAGCCAGGTCCGCATCGCCTGGACGCTGCATCAGGGACCGCACGTCCTGGCCATCCCCGGGACCGGCAACGCCGACCACCTCGCCGAGAACGTGGCCGCCGGTGTGCTCCGCCTCACGGCCGACGAACTGGAGCGACTCAACACCCTGCACACCAAGGCCGACTGAGGTCGAGAGACCCTTGCCGGGCCCCTCACCGCTCTGCCCGGTCGTCTCAGACCGCCCACACACCGTCCCGCATCAGATGCCGCTCCGGCAGCTCGTGCACCCCGCGCCACGCCTGCACGCCGCGCGGGCGCACCCGGAAGAAGGCGTACGACGAGTTGTCCCTGCGTGGATCCCACCCCGTCTTCGCCACGAACGCGTCGACCGCCGCGGCCGGCGCACCCTGTGCGGTGAACGCATCCACCTCCCCGTCGATCAGCACCACGTCCCGCGTGTCGCCGAGCGCCAGCCGGGTCCGCCCGCCGTCGCACAGATTGCGGCCCGTGGGATTGGTGACCCGGGTGGACATCCAGACCGACTCCCCGTCCCAGGCGAACCACAGCGCCACCAGGCACGGCAGCCCGCCTTCGTCGGCGGTGGCGACCCAGATGTCCGACTCCCGTGTCAGTCGGCCCAGAACGTCCTGCTTGCGCTGCTCAGGGCCGCGGGACGGCTCGGTGATCTTCATGTCCGGGACGCTACCGGCCCGTCCGGGATCGCACCTCGGGCCGCAGCCCTAAGTCTGTCGGCCTCCTCCTCTCCGGGGACCGGGCCCGCGCACGACCCGCCCCGCCGCCACCTTCTGCAACAGCCCGTAAGCCAGCACCGGCAGCAGGATGTGCGGCCGGTCGGGCAGCGTCGTCGTGATGAGCACGGCACTGGCGCTGCTGTTGTTCATCCCGCAGGCCAGCGTCACGGACGCGCCGGCTCTCGCATCCAGCCCCAGCATGTGCGCGGCGATCCGTCCCAGCGCGAAGGACAGTCCGCACACCGTCGCCGCGACGGCCAGCGCGGCCGCCAGCAGCACCGGACGCGGATGACGCAGGAACGGCCCCAGCACGCCACTGGCGTTGACGTAGGTCAGCAGCAGCGAGGCAGGGAGTGCCACGGCGACGCCGGCGCCGACGAGCCCGTCCGAGGCTGGCCGGGGCAACACCAGCCGGCACAGCAGGCCCGCGCCGCAGGGCAGCACGACCGAGGTGAGCGCGAAGGCGTGCCCGGCGGTCTGCGCCGCGTCGGCCAGCCGGCCCGCGTACTCGCCGCGCAGCAGCGGGCACAGCACCGCCAGCGTGAGCGGCACCGTCAGCGGGCTGACCAGTGTGGAGGCGAGGACGAGTCCGACGGCCGTCGGCTGGTCGCCGTCCCCCTTGGCGGTCCACACCGTCGCCCCGGCCGCCACCGGCATCGCGACGATCAGGATCATCGCGGCGACCATGCCGCTGCCGCCGTCCTGGTCGGGGGAGTGCCGCAGCGCGAACGCGACCCCGGGGACGATCAGCAGCGGAACCACCACGTGCAGCGCGAGCCCGGCGATCAGAGCGGCCGGGCGCCGCAGCAGCTGCCGCAGCTCACGCAGCGGCACCTGGAGTCCGGCACTGAACACCACGAGCGCCAGGAGTAACTGGGGTGTCCTCAGCGGGAGTTCAGCGAGGCCGGGGACGCCGATCGGGTGCGGGTGCCGCAGCCACAGGCCGGGAGCGGGCAGCAGCGCCGCGGCGGCGTAGGCCAGGGCGATCGCCGCGCCGAGATGGCGGCGGATCAGGGTGTACACGCGAGGTCGCCGCGGCGGTCGCGGCTGGTGATCGGCTGTGGTCTTCGCGGGTCGGGGGCACATGGCGGCGCTCTTCCGTCGTGGGAGTGGGGCAAGGAAGGAGCGCTGGTATCGCGAATCGGCGCACGGGGGTGCTCTGATGCGTGTGTGCGCGGGGCCCTGTGGTCATCGTGGGCTGCCTCTTTCGTGTGGTGGGCGCGGGCGCGACGGGATGCCGCAGCCGAGCGTCTACAGCCATGTAGACGGTCTTCTGAACTGTAGACGAAGGCGGTGACAGAGGCCGACTGGCGTACCCCAGGTTTTACGTATAACCTCACCCGTCAACCACCCTCTCCGACTCCGCGAAAGGCCCCGATGAGACGCATCGCCCTGGTCACCCTCGTCGTCGACGACTATGACGAGGCGATCCGCTTCTACACCGAGGCACTCGGATTCCGGCTCGTCGAGGACGCGCCGCGCCCGGACGGCTCCCGCTGGGTCGTCGTCCAGCCCGGAACCGAGGCGCCGGGCACGGCCCTGCTGCTGGCCCGGGCCAGGAACGAGGCGCAACGCGGCCGGGTCGGGGACCAGACCGGCGGGCGCGTCGGCTTCTTCCTGCACACCGACGACTTCGCCCGCGACCATGCCCGCATGCTCGCCGCCGGTGTGACCTTCCTGGAGGAGCCGCGCCACGAGCCGTACGGTTCGGTCGCCGTCTTCCAGGACCTGTACGGCAACCGCTGGGACCTGCTCCAGCCCGCCGGCTGACGACCCTCCTCCCGCCGTTCTGAACCATCGCTCAAGGAAAGACCTCGCCATGACTGCTACGCGCATAGACTCCGAAGTGATCCGCCGTCTGCCCAAGGCCGTCCTGCACGACCACCTCGACGGCGGCCTGCGCCCCGCCACCGTGGTGGAACTCGCGGATGCGGTCGGCCACACCCTGCCCGCCACCGACCCGGACGAGCTGGCCGCCTGGTTCTTCGAGGCCGCCAACTCCGGTGACCTGGTGCGCTACATAGCCACCTTCGAGCACACCCTCGCCGTGCTGCAGACCCGTGAGGGCCTGCTGCGCGTGGCCGAGGAGTACGTCCTCGACCTGGCCGCCGACGGTGTCGTCTACGCCGAGGTGCGCTACGCCCCCGAGCTGAACACCAACGGTGGTCTGACCCTGCCCGAGGTCGTCGAGGCCGTCCAGGAGGGTCTCGCCGCCGGTATGGCCAAGGCGGCCGCGGCCGGTACCCCGGTCCGTGTCGGCACCCTGCTGTGCGGCATGCGGATGTTCGACCGCGTCCGAGAGGCCGCCGACCTCGCCGTGGCCTACCGTGACGCCGGTGTCGTCGGCTTCGACATCGCCGGCGCCGAGGACGGCTTCCCGGCCGCCGACCACCTGGACGCCTTCGAGCACCTGCGCCGGGAGACTGTCCCGTTCACCATCCACGCCGGCGAGGCGTTCGGCCTGCCCAGCATCCACCAGGCCCTGCAGGTGTGCGGCGCCCAGCGCCTCGGCCACGGTGTGCGCATCACCGAGGACATCGTCGACGGCAAGCTCGGCCGGCTCGCGGGCTGGGTCCGGGACCGCCGTATCGCCCTGGAGATGTGCCCGACCTCCAACCTCCAGACCGGGTGCGCCCCTTCGATCGCCGAGCACCCGATCACCGCCCTGAAGGACCTCGGCTTCCGCGTCACCCTCAACACCGACAACCGTCTGGTGTCGGGCACCACGATGAGCCGCGAGATGTCCGTGCTGGTGGAGGAGGCGGGCTGGACGGTCGAGGACCTGCGCACGGTCACGGTCAACGCCCTGAAGAGCGCGTTCATCCCGTTCGACGAGCGCAAGGCCCTCATCGAGGACGTCGTCCTGCCGGGCTACGAAGCCGCGCTCTGAAGCAGCCCTCGTACATAGGCGGCCTGTCCGACGTGCTGAAGATCGTCGGACAGGACGCTCACCAGCCGCACGCCCAGGGTGACCGGGGGATCCCAGCGTTCGTCGACGACTCGTTCCAGATCCTTGGCCGCCAGCTCCCGCAGGACGCCCAGGCTCTGCGTGTGCACGGCGTCGTAATAGCCGGTCAGCAGATCACCGGAGTCGACCCGCACCTCGGCGACCTTCGCGGAACTGTGCCCGTACCCGATGTCGCCGCGTGGCAGGTCCAGCCCGAAGCGCTTCTCCCAGTCCTGTGTGAGCCACACCTGGTCGAGCCCGAAGGCGTCGGCCACGTGGTCGTCCTGGACCCGGGCGAGATGCCAGACCAGCCACGCGATGGAGTTGGTGTCCGCGGTGGGACGGGCGTTGAGCGCGTCCGAGCCGAGGCCGTCGACGACGGCGCGGACCTCTTCCTGGATGCGGCTGAACCCGTCACTGAGGATGTCCTTGGCATGCATGCATCCACCATCGCCCATCACGTCCCGTGCTGCGTGCCATGTTCCAGAAGCGCCATCAGGGCCCGGGCCGCCGGACTGGTCGCCTGCGGCGGCGGCAGCAGCGCCACCGTCTCGTAGACCGCGTCGCCGGTGCCCTTCACCGGCAGGGCGGTGAGCGCCTCCCGTTTGTGCCGGAAGTGCCGGGGCACGACCGCGATGCCGAGGTTCTCGTCCACCAGGTCCAGCAGGCTGTGCACGTCGTTCACCTCCAGCGCCACGGTGCGCCGTACGCCTGCCGCGGCGAAGGCCGTGTCGGTGGTGCGGCGCGGCCCCCAGTCGGGGTGGAAGTCGACGAACACCTCCCCGCCGAGCTCCTCCGGCGTGACCGCCGCGCCGCCCGTCGCCAGGCGGTGGGTCGGGTGGCACAGCACCGTCATCGGCTCACCGGTCAACGACACCGAACGCAGCTGATCGGTGTCCGCCTGCGTCCGGTAGGCGAACGCCAGGTCCAGGCGCCCGGCCGCCACCTCCTCCGCCAGCGCGCCCGAGCCCGCCTGCCGCAGCCGTATCTCCACATCGGGGTGGCGCCGCCGGAACGCGGCGAGCAGCCCCGCCACATGCACCCCCGCGATGCACTGCTCGGTGCCCAGCGCGAGCGTCCCGCGCAGCACGCCCTGCACGGCGGCGACCGCCTCGTGGGCGGACCGCACCTGCGCCAGGATCCGCTCCGCCTCGCCGAGCAGCGCCCGCCCCGCCTCCGTGAGCGTGACCCGGCGGGTCGTCCGCACGAACAGCGGGGTCTGCAACTCCCGCTCCAGCGCCCGGACCGAGGCCGACAGCCCCGACTGGGACACCATCAGCCGTTCCGCCGCCCGGGTGAAGTGTTGGTCCTCGGCGACCGCGACAAAGTGCTGGAGATGGCGCAGTTCCATAATTGAGAAGCCTATCCGCTCAATCCCATCGCATTCTCCTGTTGGACCACTGCCCGCAGGTCGCGAAAGATATGGGGTGCCGGCTTCCCTGAAGTTCCGGGAATCCGAACATCGTGTGCCAACCCCTCTGGAGTCGCGTTGTACACCGCACACCCCGACCGTTACGCGGACCTGCCCTACCGGCGCACCGGACGCAGCGGCCTGAAGCTTCCCGCGATCTCGCTCGGTCTGTGGCACAACTTCGGTCCCGACCGTTCCGTCGAGACCCAGCGGGCCATCCTGCGCCGCGCCTTCGACCTCGGCGTCACCCACTTCGACCTGGCCAACAACTACGGCCCGCCCCCCGGCGCGGCCGAGTCCGCGCTCGGTGAGTTCCTGAAGGCGGATTTCGCCCGGTACCGCGACGAACTGGTCATCTCCACCAAGGCCGGCTACCTGATGTGGCCGGGCCCGTACGGCGAGTGGGGCTCCCGCAAGTACCTGCTGTCCTCGCTCGACCAGAGCCTTGATCGGATGGGCCTGGACCACGTCGACATCTTCTACTCGCACCGCCCCGACCCGGAGACTCCCCTGGAGGAGACGATGGGCGCCCTGCACTCGGCGGTCCAGCAGGGCAAGGCGCTGTACGTCGGCATTTCCAACTACGGCGCGGACCAGACCCGCGAGGCCGCCCGCATCCTCGGTGAGCTGGGCACTCCGCTGCTGATCCACCAGCCGCGCTACTCGATGCTGGACCGCCGGCCCGAGGAGGAGGGCCTCCTGGACGCCCTCGACGAGCTCCAGGTCGGCTCCATCGTCTTCTCCCCGCTGGAGCAGGGCCTGCTCTCCTCCCGCTACCTCGACGGCATCCCGGAGGACTCTCGGGCGGCGAGCGACAGCCCCTTCCTGAAGTCGGACGCGATCACCGAGGAACTGGTCGGGAAGCTGCGCGCACTCGACGAGATCGCCAAGGGCCGCGGTCAGACCCTGGCCCAGCTGGCCCTGGCCTGGGTGCTGCGCGGGGGCCGGGTGACCTCCGCCCTGGTCGGTGCGAGCAGCGCGCAGCAGATCGAGGACAGCGTCGCGGCCACCCGCAACCTGGACTTCGATGCCGAGGAACTGGCCCGCATCGACGCGATCCTCCAGGCGTAGGCTCCTGGCCCCCCGGAGGCGGGCCGCCGCCTCCGGGGCGTCGGCCCGCTGCCGTACGACCGGGCCGACGTGCTCTCCGCGCCGTGGCCCGGCACAAGGCGTCGGCTGCGGCACCTGATGCACGGCGCCCCGGGGCGCCCGTGACATACCTTGCTGAGCCGGCGCATGAGCCGGCGGCCCGCGCCTCCAGCAACGCCTTCAGCCGCACGGTCGGCGTCGCGCCCGGGAGGCCGTCAGGAGTTCAGCCGCTCCTCCAGGTGCACGGTCACCCTGTCGCCCTCGCCCTTGCCGATGGCCCTGCGGATGTCGGCCTTCACCGGCAGTTTGTGCGTGCCGTCGCCCAAGGCCATGAACGAGCTGCGGAAGGGGTGCCCGTCGATCGTTCCGCGGACCTTGACGAGCCCGCGGGTACCGAAGAACTCGACGCTCTTCGGCCAGACGAGAAAGGTCCAGCCGCCGTCACTCGGGCTCTTGCGCAGGACGGCGGTGAACTCCTCGTCCAGTTCGGTGGTCGTGGTCATGATCGTTCCTCCGCTCGCGGTGGTCACCTACTCAACGGACCGCCGCGAGCGCGGAAACTCATCGCACAGCTCAGGCCCCGGCGGGCACCCGGTCCAGGAAGCCGAGTACCGAGCGGATGCGGCCGTCGGGGGCCAGCGTGATCACGTCGAAGCCGGCCACGGGCGCCGAGCCGTCGGTCTCGCTCACCAGCTCCCAGGAGAAACGCGCCGTGTCGTGATGGCCGTCCACCGCGCCGGTCAGCCGGAAGGCGAACCCCGGGAACTGCCCGTGCGCCGCGGTGATCAGGGCCGCGATCCCGTCGTGGCCGCTGACATCGGCGAGCGGGTCGGTGTACGTGCCGTCCGTGGCCCAGGCGGCGGCGACCGCCTTCGCCAGCGCCTCCGGCTCGCCGGCGTTCCAGGCCTCGAAGTATCGCGCGACGGCGTTCTCGTGACGGTCGGTGTTCACGGACATGGGAAATCAGCCTCCATCGAGGTAGTAGCTGCTGGTCAGGCCCGGATTCGCGGTTGTGGCGACCCGGTACGGCAACCATGCCCGGTGCATGAGCGACCGTCGATTACCCCTCGGGTAATGGCGGCACTCGAAGGATTTCGGCCAACTACCCCTGTGAATATGCCAGGAGACTGGCCGGAAAGTCGTGGTGACAGTGTTTCAGTAGTGAACATACTCAACAGTCAAGGGACTTCACGGCGAGCGAAGACGCCATCACGGACAGCACATGAGCCGCACCGAAAGCGAGGCCGGCCGAAAGGCGAGCGAGCAGCGGGGGAGCGAACGTGCACGACGAGTTCTTATGCCACGTCACGGCTTACGGGACCTGCGGAGGCGAGCGTATCGGTGTGCCTTTAGGTACTTACAGGGCTCCCACTCTCGCCCTCGCCCTGTGGTGGCTGCGCGACCGCGCGAACTGGATCGCCGACCGTCTCGACCCTCAACCCGAGGCGGAGCACTTCCCGCCGAGCTCGCTCGTCCCCGTCGCCGACACCGTGCCCGACGTACCGGCCGTACTGCGCTCATGGTGCCGCAACGTCGCCCAACAGGAGCTGGTCGCCGACGAGTTGGCGGCGGGGCACCTGGTGCGGATCGCGACGAGAGACGAGACCACCGAGTACGAGCTGCTGGCCGAGTCCGTCGACGCACTGCGCATGCAGCGGACCGTCCCGGCGCTCGTCCTGCCCGTCGGCTGAGCTGTGGCGGTGAGCGCCACGCCGGGCGCACATGTGGACGAATCGGTAGAATTCTCGTCATGGCAGAGCGGCCTGTCGCGCCGGCTGCGCCCGAACTCGTCCTGGAGACCGAGGCGGGTTCCACGGTGATGAGTCCGGGCCGCGACTACCACGTCGGACGCGACCCGTTGAGCGACATCGTCATCGACGACGCACGGGTCTCGTGGCACCACGCGGTGCTGCGCCCCGAGGCCGGCCGCTGGACCATCGAGGACGAGAACAGCACCAACGGAACCTTCGCCGACGGCCGCCGCATCCACGAGCGGGGTGTGGGCCCCGGCAGCGTCATCCGCTTCGGCAACCCGTCCGACGGGCCGTGCGCCGTCCTCGTCAGCCCTCCGGCACCGGTCCCCGAGCGCCCCTCCGTGGTGTCGATGCCCGCCCTGACCGGCACCTTCCGGCGGCCCACCACCGTACGGCCGCTGCCCGCCCGCAGCGTCCGCATCGGCCGCGCCGCCGACAACGACCTGGTCATCGACGACCTCGTGGTCTCCCGGTTCCACGCCGAACTGCGCGCCCTGCCCGACGGCAGCTACGAGATCGCCGACCTGGGCAGCCACAACCACACGTTCCTCAACGGCTCGCCCGTCACCGTGGCCCCGATCGGAGCGGGCGACATCGTCGGTATCGGCCACTCCGCGTTCTGCCTCGTCGGCGACCAGCTGCAGGAGTACGTCGACACCGGCGAGGTCTCCCTCGACGTGCAGGACCTCACCGTCGCCGTCGACCGCGGCCGCAAGACCCTGCTCGACCACGTGTCGTTCCCGGTGGGGGAGAAGTGCCTGCTCGCGGTCGTCGGCCCGAGCGGCGCCGGCAAGTCCACGCTCCTGAACGCCCTCACCGGGCAGCGGCCCGCCGACCACGGCACCGTGCTCTACGACGGGCGCGACCTCTACCGCGACTACGCCGAGCTGCGCCAGCGCATCGGCCTCGTCCCGCAGGACGACATCCTGCACGCCCAGCTGACCGTCCGCAGCGCCCTGTCCTACGCCGCCGAGCTGCGCTTCCCGCAGGACACCGCCAAGGCCGAGCGCCGGGCCCGGGTCGACGAGGTCATCCGCGAACTCGGCCTCGAGCAGCGCGCGGGCCAGCCCGTGCACAGCCTGTCCGGCGGACAGCGCAAAAGGGTCAGCGTGGCCCTGGAGCTGCTGACCAAGCCGTCGCTGCTCTTCCTCGACGAGCCGACCTCCGGCCTGGACCCCGGCATGGACCGCTCGGTGATGCACATGCTGCGCGGACTCGCCGACGACGGCCGCACCGTCATCGTCGTCACCCACAGCGTGCTGAGCCTCGACGTGTGCGACCGGCTCCTGGTGCTCGCGCCCGGCGGCCGCATCGCCTACTACGGCCAGCCCGAGGACGCCCTGGCCTTCTTCGGCTTCGAGCAGTGGCCGGAGGCCTTCGAGGCCTTCGAACACGACGACCGCGACTGGGCCGGCGACTACCGCTTCTCGCCGTTCCACCGGCACTACGTCACCGAAGCGAGCGCCCAGCCCCGCGTACCCCGCTCGGGCCCGGTCGTGATCACCCCGCCCGCCCGGCCCCGCAGCCGGGGCGCCCAGCTCGGCACGCTGGTGCGCCGCTACACCTCCGCGCTCGGCGCCGACCGCACCTTCCTCGCCATCATGATCGCCCTGCCGTTCGTGATGGGCGCCATGGCCCGCGCCCTGGCCGGCAGCAAGCTCACTCAGGAGACCGCGATGAACGCGCTCCTCATCCTGTGTGTCGGCGGAGTCCTCACCGGCGCGGCGAACGCCGTGCGCGAACTCGTCAAGGAACGCACCATCTACCAGCGCGAGCGGGCCGTGGGCCTGTCCAGATCGGCGTACCTGATGTCGAAGGTCGTCGTCCTGGGCACGATCACCGTGCTGCAGGCCGTGGTGCTCACCCTCGTGGCCCTCCTGGGAGTCGACCTCAACGCGCCCGGCGGCGAAGGCGTGTTGATGCCGCCCCTTGTCGAAATCACCGTCGCCGTCGCCCTGCTGGCGTTCACGGCGATGACGCTCGGCCTGCTGGTGTCGGCGCTGGTGCGCAAGGAGGAGGTGACGATGCCGCTGCTGGTGCTGCTCGCCATCGTCCAGGTCGTCTTCTGCGGCGCCCTGCTGAAGCTCCACGGAGTGCCGGGCCTGGAGCAGCTGTCCTGGCTTGTGCCCTCCCGCTGGGCGCTCGGCGCGATGGCCGGCACCGTCGGCCTGGCGCGGATCGTGCCCGGCGACCTGACCGGCGATCCGCTGTTCAGGCACTCGGCCGGGGTGTGGCTGCTGAACATCGCCATGCTGGTGGTGCTCTCGGCGGTCTTCTGCTTCGCCGTCTCCCGGCTGCTGCGCCGGCACGAACCCGCCGTGATGCGGAAGTCGTGATGGCGACCCCCGGCTTCCGGCCCACCCACGTCGTCCCGCAGCAGGGCATGCCCGCCTGGGAGCAGCCCGATCCGGCCCGTCCCACCGTGCCCCTCGATCCGCTGCTGCCGGTCCAGCTCGTCGAGCGGCGCGGCGACTGGGGGCAGGTGCTGTGCGCCAACGGCTGGTCCGCCTGGGTCGACGGCCGCTTCCTGGTCGCCGTACCCCAGGACCCGCCCGCCACCGGCGGCCCCCAGGCCCGCACCGCCGACCCGCGCCCCCTGCTCGCCCGCACCGAACAGACCCTGGCCCGCTACCGCACCGCGGTCGAGGAACTGGCCCGCGGCGGCCTCGACGGCGAGTCCTTCCGCGGCCGTACGCAGGGGCTGCGCATCGGGGTCGTCGTCGACGGCGAGTCCGTGTGGCTGTACGACACCGAGCAGGGACGGTGGGTGTACGGCGACGGGAAGGGCCTGAGCACGTACGCCACCGACGACGGCCCCCGCGTCGCACCGGCAGGCCCCGGCCACGCGCCCACCCAGGTCGTGACCCCCGATGGTCCGTGACACGGGCCTCTTCTCGGGCCGGCCCTCCGAACTGATCGGCAGGCAGGTCGCCGGCTACCGCATCGAACGCGAGATCGGCCGCGGCGGAATGGCCGTCGTCTACCGCGCCCGCGACCTGCGCCTGGACCGCACGGTCGCGCTCAAGCTGCTCGCCCCCGAACTCGCCCGCAACGACACCTTCCGGCTCCGCTTCACCCACGAGTCCCGGGCCGCCGCCGCGATCGACCACCCGCACATCGTGCCGGTCTACGAGGCGGGCGAGACGGACGGCGTCCTGTACATCGCCATGCGCTACGTCGAAGGCAGCGACCTGCGTCACCTCCTCGACCGGCGGGGCCCGCTCGCGCCCTCGGCCGCACTGCGCATCGCCGCGCAGGTCGCCTCCGCACTGGACGCCGCCCACGAGCACGGCCTGGTCCACCGCGACGTGAAGCCCGGCAACATCCTGGTCGCCCGCGGCACCGACAGCGACCACCCCGAGCACGCCTACCTCACCGACTTCGGCCTGACGAAGAAGTCGCTGTCCCTGACCGGTTTCACGACCGTCGGCCAGTTCGTCGGCACCCTCGACTACGTGGCCCCGGAGCAGATCTCCGGCCGGCCCGTCGACGGGCGCTGCGACGTCTACGGGTTCGCCTGCGTCGTGTTCGAGTGCCTGGCGAGCCGCCCGCCCTTCCGGCGCGACGACGACATGGCCCTGCTGTGGGCCCACCAGTACGACCAGCCGCCCCCGCTGACGGAGTTCCGCCCCGACCTCCCGCCGGCCGTCGGCGCCGTGTTCGCCGAGGCCCTGGCCAAGAGCCCGGACGACCGCCACGACTCCTGCCTGGCGTTCGTCGCCGCACTGCGCAGCGCCATGACCGGCGCGCCGGGGATCGACCATCCGCCGACGGAGGTGGACCTGCGGGCCCCACGCGCGAAGCGGGACCGGGCGGAGCCCCCACCGCGGTGGGCCGAGCCCGTCTTCCGGGGCCTGAGCTGAGTGCTCTGCGGGATGTGCGGTGATGTGCCGTCTTCTGTCTGCGACATCGTCGTGGCCGGTCGCACAGTTCCCCGCGCCCCTTCGGGGGTGCTGCCGAACCGCATGCGACTTCGCTGGACCGGCTCAGGGCTCTTGGCCGAGCCCGCCCAGTGGTACACGGCGCGCCACGACCCTGCGCCTGCAGATGCGCCAGCCCGCGTCGACCCGCACCACGACGTCCTCGTACGTCACCGACCCGCACGAACCGTCCGCCATGATCCCCAGCCCCTTGGACCGGGCGCGGACCCTGCCGTCGGCCACCCCCTCGATCACGACGTTGGTCACGTGGTGCGCCACCGCGTTCTTCGCGCCCAGCGCGAGGGCGGCCTCCTTGACGGCAGCGAGACCGGTGACCTCGCCCTGGCCGAAGTCCGACAGGTCGTAGAGGACGTCGGAGGTGAACACCTCGTCACAGCGGTCCAGTTCCCCGCCGTCGACCAGATGACCGTGCAGGGCGATCAACTCGGTGACGGCCAGACGGTCTTCGAGCGCCAACGCCATGGCGTTCCCTCCCCCTCGGCACCTCGACGGGTCGCACACTGCCACGGAGGGCATCATGCCGCCCACTCCTTTTCGGTCTCTCCCCGGCGCCGCACCGGCCTCGCCAGCAGCGCGCCCAGGAAGCCGGTCACCAGCCCCCACAGCACGGCGAAACCCAGCGCGGTCCACACCTTCGGCTTCAGGAACAGGTCCCCGGACAGGGCACCGCCCACGTCTCCGACGCCGAGCAACGACAGCCCGTAGTGCGCGTCGATCCGGCCCACCAGGCAGATCACGAGCACCGTCAGCGCGAGGGCGACGGCCATGTGCACGGCGTGCTGCCAGGCCCGCATCCGGGCCGGCGAGCGGGCGGCCATGACGAACGCGGCGGCCGACAGCAGCACCGCGTCGACGGCCACCAGCCACCACACCCGTCCGTCGTACTCGGCGAGCGTGCGGAGGTTGAGCGTGGAAACCTGCTTCGTGCGCAGCACCTCGTCGAGCACATGCGGCATGGGCAGCCCGAACGGCCCCTGCACCCGCCCCGTCCAGGTGGCACCGAGACCGAGCGTGAGCGCCAGCCACACCAGGTTCGGCAGGCCCAGCAGGATCACCGCCAGGGTCTCCGCCGAGTGGCCGCGGTTCACCGCGACGACCAGGGCGACCACGACGCCCAGGACGACGAACGCGAGCAGCAGCACGACCATCGCGTACGCGGCCGGCCGCACCGACTCCTGGAAGCGCAGCAACCGTCCCGGCAGCGGCGCCCCGCGCGAGACCAGCAGGGCCATCACCAGTACCCCCGCCAGCCACAGCACCCCGAAGAACAGCGTCAGCGGCACGTCCGCCTCGAAGCCGACCTTCGGCGCGACGCCGAACAGGTCGCCGATGTCGCCGAGCGTCCCGTTGCCCAGGTCGACCGCGAAGGTCTGGCGGGCACCCAGGGCCAGGCCGAACAGCGCGAGCAGCCACAGCACGGCAACCCGGGCGGCCCACCCGGCCAGCTCCGGGGCGCCGGCCACCGCCCTGAGCCGCAACGGGCGCAGGAAACCCGCCGCGAGGACGAGCGCCCCGGCCAGCGTCACCGACAGCGGGATCACGGTCATCCCGGCGGTGGACTCGGCCAGTGCCCCCGCGTCCCCCGACAGCTCGATCGTGCCGCCGACGGCCGTCACCACCGTCGCCGCGACCACCCGGGGGAACGCCCCGTCCGGGAGGTCCGCCGCCCCGGCCGCCCACAACCCCAGACCGGCGACCACCCCCATGACGAGCAGCGCGGCCAGCACCGCGACCAGGGCCGGCACCCAGCCGTGACGGGCGACGGTCAGGTCGGAGGGGGTTCGCGGGCTCACTCTCGCCACGCTAAGCAGCGCCCGCGCACCCCGCCCGCCGGGAGGGCCGTCCGCGTCGGCTTGCGGGCGGCACCGCACCGGAGCACACAATGGTTGCGGCAGGTAAGAAAGCGGCACAACTCGGGGCAGACCGCAGGAAACCGCATCGGGAAGAAGAGCTCGTGAGCCTCGAACCGCCGTCCTCCGGACGTCCCACAGGCCCCCCTTCCGGCCCGCTCTCGGGGCCCTCCCAGCCGCCCTCGGGCCCGCCCTCGCAGCCACCGGGCGGCAGCGGCGGTGGCACACCCTCTCAGCCGCCCCGCCGCCCCTGGTGGAAGTCCGCACCCCGGGTCGCCGTGCTCACCACCGTGGTGGTCGCCGCGGTGGTCCTGGCCGTCGTCTTCAGCCGGTCCGACGGCGGCTCGGGCAAGGGCGGCGAGGTCTTCCTGCAAGCGGCGGGCAAGACCGGCCCCGAGCCGTTCACACAGTCGACGGCGAAGGACAGCTCCGCGCCGCCCGTCTCCGCCGCACCGGCCACCGAATCGGCGCCGGCGAACGCGGTACGGGCCGTCGACGGAGGGGCGCCCGGACTGTACGGCGGCACCCGCAACGTCTCCAGCTGCGACGTGGAGCAGCAGATCAAGGCGCTCCGAGCGGCTCCGTCGAAGAACACGGCGTTCGCCTCCGTCGCCGGCGTCGGCCCCTCCGGGGTTCCCACCTACCTCCGCGCTCTCACCCCCGTACAGCTGCGCATGGACACCCGCGTCACCAACCACGGCTACCGCGACGGCGCCGCCACCAGCTACCAGGCCGTCCTCCAAGCCGGCACCTCCGTCCTCGTCGACGGCCATGGCGTGCCCCGCGTGCGCTGCGCCTGCGGCAACCCGCTGACGCCGCCCGTCGCCCTGCAGACCACCCCGAAGCCCACCGGTGACACCTGGGCGTCGTACAGCTCCTCGAACGTCGTCGTGGTCACCCCCGCGCCGCAGATCATCAACATCTTCGTCATCTACGATCCCGCCCACGACGAATGGATCTCCCGGCACCGGGGCGACACCGGCCACCACGACCACCGGACCCGACCGCCGGTCAAGCCCTCTCCGTCGGCGAGCGTGTCCACGCCCACGGCACCCTCGTCGCCGTCGTCCCCGTGCGCCTCCTCGCCCGGCGCCGGCACATCGACCACCTGCCCGCCGGCGTCGATCACCCCCTCCTCCCCGTCACCGAGCTCCGAATCGCCCTCCACCGAGCCCGGGACCACCGAGCCGCAGCCATCCGGGTCCTCGGCCTCCGAGCCCTCATCCGCGTCGGACACGACGACCGGGGCGCCGGGCGGGGGCGCCGCCCCGTACAGTGCTGCCGAGTCGACCACCACATGACCGGCGTTCCGCGTGGAAGCGGACACATCGGCCCGGACGGGGACTGCCGGGCGCGGCTCGGGGTAACAGCACTGATGCAGCAGCGTCCGGCCAGGCCGGCTTCCGAGAGAGAAATGCATGATCGAGCACGTGGGCGGGGCAGTGATACCGACTGGTTTCGACGTGCCCGTGGAACCGCTACGGCGGGCGGCGCACTACACCGGCGAACCGGGATGCATCGCCGAGGCACGGTCCTTCGCCGCGCACTTCGTGGGCCGGCTCCGCACCGAGTGGTGCGCCAGGATCGACGAGCGCGCCCAGGAAGAGGTGCTGCTGGTCGTGAGCGAACTGGTCACCAACGCGGACCGGCACAGCAACGGGCCCTACATCCTTGAGCTGGAGGGTACGGACGCCTCGGTGACGGTGTGCGTCTACGACAGCAGCGCGGCCCTGCCGCGCCGCTTCCCACGGGACCCCGAGCGCGTCGGCCGGCACGGCCTGGAGATCGTCCACGTCCTGGCGACGCGGGTCACCGTGGAGCGGGTGCCGGTCGGCAAGCGGGTGTCCGCCGTGGTGGGCCTGACCAGCGCGTGACCGCCGCGGTCGCCTGTTGCAGGCGACCGCGGCGGTCACGGATGCGACCGGCTGCTCCTCACGCGCAGCCGAGTTCGCCCAGCATTCCCTCGCGCAGCCGCGCGATGATCCGCTTGATCAGGCGGGACACATGCATCTGCGAGCAGCCGAGCCGTTCGCCGATCTCGGCCTGGGTGGCCTCCTCCACGAACCGCATGTGGATGATCTGCCGGTCGCGCTCACCGAGTTCCGCCATCAGCGGGGCCAGCGACTGGAAGTCCTCGACGAGCCGCAGCCCGTCCTCCTCCACCCCGATGAAGTCGGCGAGCACCGCCTCGCCGCCCTCCGGCCCCTCGCCGGTGAGCGCGGCGTCCAGCGACGAGGAGTTGTAGCCGTTGGACGCTATCTGCGCCTCGATCACCTCGTTCTCGGGGATGTTCATCAGGGTGGCGAGCTCGGGAACCGTCGGCTCCCGGTCCAGCCGGCTGGCGAGCTCCTCGCGTGCCTTGGCCAGCTCCACCCGCAGCTCCTGCAGTCGGCGCGGCACATGTACCGCCCAGGTGGTGTCACGGAAGAAACGCTTGATCTCGCCGACGATGTAGGGCAGGGCGAAGGAGGTGAACTCGACCTCACGGGACAGTTCGAACCGGTCGATCGCCTTGATCAGGCCGATCATTCCGGTCTGGACGATGTCCTCCATGTCGTCGCCACGACCGCGGAAGCGCCCGGCCGCGAACCGGACCAGCGAGATGTTCATCTCGATCAGTGTGTTGCGCGCGTACTGGAATTCGCGCGTGCCCTCCTCGAGCTCCGAGAGGCGCTGGAAAAACTGACGGGAAAGCTCCCGTGCGTCTCGCGGAGCCACGCTGCGCGGCTCCGCGATCCCCGGCAGTGGTCCATCACCCGTGCTGGTCCCGGCGGTCCTCTCGACGACCTCAGCCTCCGACCGTTCCACGGCGGTGTCCATTTTCCCTCTCCCACGAAGTCACGGTTCGACGTCTGTCTGCTGTCTGCGTCGTGCTCTTCTGGTTGCGGGTACCCACTCCGCGCCGGGACATGCCCGCGGCTTGGACGGGACTGGCCCTCGGTGATTCCACCCAGGGCGGAACGCCGGTGTCTTCCCATCGAGGTGAGGGAATCTAGTCTGAAGCGGTGAGCAGCCAAGCGCCGAACGAAGCCGATGTCATTCCGCTGCGCCGCCCGGGGGGCGAGCGGCCCGCCGCCTCGCCTCCGCCCTCCAGAGAACCCCTGTGGCGTGACCTCGTCGGTGACGTCCTGCGGCGCGAGCGCCTCGCCCAGGAGCGCACCCTCAAGGACGTGGCCGACACGGCCCGGATCTCCATGCCGTATCTCTCCGAGGTGGAGCGCGGCCGCAAGGAGGCCTCCTCCGAAGTCCTCGCGGCCGCCGCCCACGCCCTGGGACTCGGCCTCGGCGACCTGCTGTCGCGGGCTCACGGAGAGCTCACCCGGACCGGCAGCCGACAGCCCGCCAGGAGCCGCCGGACGTCCACTTCGCCGTACGACGGACTCTGCCTGGCCGCCTGACGGACGGCTTGCGGGCCGGCGCCTCAGACCAGGGCGGGGCGCCGGCTCAGGACCTCGTCGGCCAGCCCGTACGCCACCGCCTCCTCGGCGGTGAACACCTTGTCGCGGTCCATGTCCGCGCGCAGCGTCGCGATGTCGTGCCCGGTGTGCCGGGCCAGCACCTCCTCGACCTGGGAGCGGATCCGCACCATCTCCTTGGCCTGGAGCGCGAGGTCGGAGATCATGCCCCGGCTGCCCCCGGCGGCGGGCTGACCGAGCAGCACCCGCGCGTGCTCCAGCACGATCCGCCGCCCCGGGTCCCCGGCGGCCAGCAGGACGGCCGCCGTGGAGGCCGCCTGGCCGACGCAGACCGTCGAGATCGGCGCCTGCACGAAGGTCATCGTGTCGTAGATCGCCATCAGCGAGGTGAACGAGCCGCCGGGCGAATTGATGTAGACCGCGATCTCGCTCTCCGGCGCCGACGACTCCAGATGGAGGAGTTGCGCGATGACGACGTTGGCGACGCCGTCGTCGATCTCCGTGCCGAGGAAGATGATCCGCTCCGAGAGCAGCCGGCTGAACACGTCGGAGGACCGCTCGCCGTGCGCGGTCCGCTCGACGACGTACGGAATCGTGTAGTTCCCCATGTCACAGCCCCATCCGTCGCTTCGAGGCGGCCGGGCGGACGTCCGCGAGGGACTCCAGGACGCGGTCCACCATGCCGTACTCCCTGGCCTCCTCGGCCGTGAACCAGCGGTCCCGGTCGCCGTCCCGGGCGATCGTCTCGGGGGTCTGGCCGGTGTTCTCTGCGATGAGACGTTCCATGGTCTGCTTGGTGTGCTCCAGGTTCTCCGCCTGGATCTCGATGTCGGCGGTGGTGCCGCCGATGCCCGCCGACCCCTGGTGCATCATGATCCGCGCGTTCGGCAGGGCGTACCGCTTGCCGGGTGTGCCGCCGCAGAGCAGGAACTGTCCCATGCTCGCCGCGAAGCCCATGGCGAGCGTCGAGACGTCGTTCGGGATCAGCCGCATCGTGTCGTAGATCGCGAGGCCCGCGTGCACGGAGCCGCCCGGACTGTTGATGTACAGGCTGATGTCGGTGCGCGGGTCCTCCGCGGACAGCAGGAGCAGTTGCGCGCAGACCCGGTTCGCGGAGACCTCGTCGACCTGGGTGCCGAGGAACACGATGCGCTGGCCCAGCAGTTGGGCCGCGAGATGGTCGTCGAGCCGGCTGGGCGGGGTGTCGCCCTCCTCGGCGCGGGGTGCGAGCGTGGTGAGGGGAGTCATGGTCTCTCCTGTCGAGTGGTGATGCCGTCGACTCCACTCTTGGCTCCGCCCGGGCCCCGCATGCGGTTTCTCTGCCCGTGGCAGATTCGCCACGGGCAGAGCCCGCGCTCAGCCCCTCTCGCGCAGCTGCCGGAAGAACGCCCGCACGTCCTTGACCAGCAGGTCAGGCTCCTCCATCGCGGCGAAGTGCCCGCCCCGGTCGAGTTCCGTCCAGCGCACGATGTTCTCCGTACGCTCCGCCTTGTGGCGCAGGGGGATCTGCGGATCGCCGGGGAAGACCGCCACCGCGGTGGGCGCGGTGGAGGGCTCGTGCGGGGCGGCGATCCGCTCGCCCCCGGCGTGGGCGCGCTCGTAGTAGACCCGGGCGGACGAACCCGCCGTGCCCGTCAGCCAGTACAGCATCACGTTCGTGAGCATCAGGTCCCGGTCGACGGCCTCCTCGGGCAGCTCCTCGGATTCCGTCCACTCCCGGAACTTCTCCACGATCCAGGCGAGTTGGCCGACCGGCGAGTCCGTCAGCGCGTACGACAGGGTCTGCGGCCGGGTGGACTGCACATGGAAGTAGCCCGTCCCGTCGCGGAACCACTCGGCCCACCGGCGCCACGAGGTGAGCGTCCGCTCCCGCTCCTCGGGGCTCAGCGCCTCCAGTTCCTCCGCAGTCGGCTCGGTGGCCGCCTGCGCGCCGGGCAGCAGGTTGAGGTGGATGCCGATGGCCCGGCCGGGGTGGACGCGGCCCAGTTCGCGGGAGACGGCCGCGCCCCAGTCACCGCCCTGGACGCCGAACCGTTCGTAGCCCAGGCGCGACATGAGCTCCACCCACGCGTCGGCGATCCGACGCGCCTCCCAGCCGGTCTCCCGGGTGGGTCCGGAGAACCCGAAGCCCGGAATGCTCGGTAGCACCACGTGGAAGGCGTCGGCTCGGTCGCCGCCGTGCGCGGCCGGGTCCGTCAGCGGACCCACGACGTCCAGGAACTCGACGATCGACCCCGGCCAGCCGTGCGTGACGATCAGCGCAGTGGCGTCGGGCTCGGGGGAGCGGATGTGCGCGAAGTGCACCTGCGCTCCGTCGATCTCGGTCGTGAACTGCGGCCACTCGTTCAGCCGAGCCTCGGCCGCCCGCCAGTCGTAGTCGTGCCGCCAGTACCCGACCAGCTCGCGCAGGTAGTCCGAGGGCACGCCGTACGCCCAGCCCACCCCGGGCAACTCGTCGGGCCACCGGGTGCGGTCGAGACGGTCGTGGAGGTCGTCGAGGTCGCGCTGCGGGATGTCGATGCGGAAGGGACGTAGGCCGCTGTCGGCGGACGGAGTCGTCATGACCGCGATGCTAGTTCCGAACGGTGTAGCGGCCATCTGGATTAACCGGCCGCCCGACCGATGAGTTCCGGGGCGAGGATCGGTCGACACAGGTGACCGCGTTCCAGCCCTGGGAGGTACCCATGACCACCGACGGATTCACCACGTGTCTCTGGTTCGACGGCCAGGCGGAGGAGGCCGCGCACTACTACGTGTCGATCTTCAAGAACTCCAGCGTCGGCCGGGTCGGCCGCAATGTCGAGGGAGGCGCGGGCCCCGCCGGCTCGGTCCTGGCGGTGGAGTTCACGGCCAACGGCCAGAAGTTCGTCGCGCTGAACGGCGGCCCGCAGTTCACGTTCAACGAGTCGGTCTCCTTCCAGATCTTCTGCAAGGACCAGGAGGAGATCGACTACTACTGGACCAGGCTGACCGAGGGCGGCGGCGAGCCCGGCCCCTGCGGCTGGCTCAAGGACAGGTACGGCCTGTCCTGGCAGGTGGTGCCCGATCGGCTCATCGACATGATCAGCGACGCGGACCAGGAGAAGGCGGCCCGCACGACCAAGGCGTTCATGGCGATGAGCAAGTTCGACATCGCCGCCCTGGAGAAGGCCTACGCGGGCGAGTGACGGTCGTTCTGGTGTGACGGCCGGTCCGCCCTCCACGGGGAAGAGGGCGGACCGGCCCCAGCCCCTCGTCCGCTACCCGACGGAGGCCTGCGCCAGCGCCGCCACCTCGGCGGCGCTCAGCGTCCTGCCGTACACCCGGAAGTCGTCGACCGCGCCCTTCAGGTACGGGTCGGCGTACTGCGACCTGCCGACGTACCCGGCGCGGACGTGGTTGCCGAACTGGCGCGGCTCCACGGTGACACCCGTGTTCCGGCCCGCCACCGCGCCGTCGACGTACAGGACGGCCGTCCCCGCGCCATACGTCACCGCCACGTGCACCCACCGGCCGGCGGGCAGCGGGTAGGCGTCGATGCGCTGCTCCCCGCCCGCCCCGCCGGCGGTGATGGCATACCGCAGGGTGCCGTCGCCGCTGAGCGGGGTGAGGAACAGGTTGGCGGTCACGCCGGTGCCGATGTCGAAGATCCTGCTCCAGGCGCCCGGTGTCCCGTCCAGCCGCACCCAGGTGGCCAGGGAGTACGCGGAGGCGCCCGCCAACAGGTCGTCGGCGAGGGCGACATGGCCGTCCGTACCGTCCAGGGACACGGCACCGCCGATCCGCCCGGATGCCAGCCATGAGGCCCCGCCCGCCAGTTGGGCCACCTTGCCGTTGCCGGTCGCGTCGGCCGCGGTGGTGCCGGAGGTCTCGTCGAAGCGGTGCCAGGCGGCGAACGCCGGGGGAGGGGGCGGGGGTTCGCCGGTGAGCCAGTACACCGAGTAGTGCTGGTGGTGCACGCGGGCGATCGGCAGCAGGGTCACCGCCTCGCCGTCGGCGCGGGCGGTGAAGCGCAGCGGGTTCGAGGACGCCTGCTGCACGGAGCCGACGTCCAGGCGGGGCAGCGAGGCGTTCGCCCGGTCGCCGTACGCTCCCGCCAGGACCACCGGGCCGTGCAGCACCGCCTGCACATCGGGATCATCGGGGGTCGCCTCGACGGTCGTACGCATCGGCAGGGACACCTCGACCTTGTCGCCGGTGCGCCAGGCGCGCTCCAGGGTGAGCCAGGTGCCGGGCTTCGGGCGGTCGGGCAGCGCACGGCCGTTGAGGGTGGCGCGGGCGCCGGAGGCCCAGGACGGGATGCGGATCTGCAACCGGTGTGTGGCCTGCCCGGCGGTCACGGTCAGAGTGGTGGCGGAGCCGTCCGGGAAGCCGGTGGTCTGCCGCCAGGTGATGCCCTGCTCGCGCCAGACGACCTGCGACGGGATGAACAGGTTGACCAGCAGACCCCGGTCGTCGTGCGTGTAGATCGTGTCGGCGAACTTGGCGTGCGTCTCCATGCCCGTGCCGTGGTCGCAGGAGAAGTTGTCGTAGTCGCTGGAGTAGGCGTTCGGGTCGGTGCCCATGAAGGACGGCTGGCGCTTGAACGAGCCCGGGGCGAGGCCGGTGTAGTAGATGTTGAAGCCGTGCGCGGAGTCCGGGTCCTGCTCGCCCAGCATCTGGTTGAACAGGGTGCGTTCGTAGTGGTCGAGCAGGTCGGTGCGGTCCGGTGCGTGGAAGTGCAGCAGCCGGGTCAGCTTCAGCATGTTGTAGCTGTTGCAGTTCTCGCAGGTGCTGTCGGACAACTGCCCGGCGACGACGTCCGGTTCGTGGAAGGCCTCGCCGTTGCTGTTGCCGCCGATGACGTAGGAGTGGTGGTCGGTGACGATCTGCCAGAAGTTCGCGGCGATGGTGCGGTAGCGGTCGGGCCGGCCCTCCTCCCACAGCCGCAGCGCGCCGACCATCTTCGGGATCTGCGTGTTGGCGTGCAGACCGGCGAGCCGGTCCTCGTTCCGCGCCAGCGGGTCGAAGACCCGGGCATGGGTGAAGCGCTCGGCGACGTCGAGCCATCTGCTGTCCCCGGTGAGGGCGTGCAGATCGGCGAGCACGTCGTTCATTCCGCCGAACTCGGTCTCCAGCACCTGCTGCATCTGCTCGTACGACAGCTTCGCGGTGCGCGCGTCGACCCACCGCGCCTGCTGGAGCACCACGTCGAGTGCCTGGTGGTTCCCGGCCAGCCGGTACTGCTCGACCAGCCCGGCCATGATCTTGTGGATCGTGTAGTACGGCGCCCATACGCCGGTCCCGGCCTCCAGCCGGTCGAAGAAGCTCTCCGGGAAGGCGGACAGATACCCCTCGCCGAACCCGGCGGCGGGCGAGGCGGCCTGGCACTTGGCGAGCTCCGCGACGAGCGTGCGGCCCTTGTCGCGCAGGGCCGTCTCACCGGTGCCCGCGTAGGCGAGGGCGAGCCCGGAGAGCAGATGTCCGGTGGAGTGGCCGCGCAGCTCCACGCTCGGCCCCTCCCAGCCGCCGCAGGGCTGGGCGCCGCTGGACAGGCCGACGTTGGTACGGAAGGTGTGCAGCAGCCGGTCGAGGTCGACGAAGCGCAGATAGGCCGAGTTGCGGCGCTGGTTGTCCCGGAACGGACTGTCCAGCAGGGTCACCGCGGTGAGCGGGAAGGGCCGCACGACGGTGGCAGCGGCCCGGGCGGCTGCGGTGCCGGCGTGTGCGGTCCCGGTGCCGACGAGGGCGAGGGCCGCCGAGGCGGTGCCGGTGGCCGCGAGGAACTGGCGTCTGCCGAGGGGTGGGGTCATCACCGTTGTCCTTTGCATGTCGAGGCGTCGGGGCGGCGGTGTCCCTCCCCCGCCCCATTGCGGTTCGAAATACCGAATGTTGTGCGACATGCTGTGCGGTGAACACGCTAAGCGGCTGCTGTGTGATGTCAACAGCACTTAATGGGACATGAGTTGCATGGTGGGCTCGGACCCCACCGTGCTCGCTGTCACCTCAACCGGATCACCGCGTGCGAACGCGTTCCCCGATCACCCGCGTGATCTCGCGGGTGATCCGCAGGATGCCGGGGGAGCGCACCGGGCACGGCTTCGGCGTGGACGTCGTCGGCGCCAGGCAGAAGTGCAGGTAGTCCTTGTCGAGGTGGAGGGCGGTGCGGTCGCGGCCCGGCTGGGTGCAGTAGTCGCCGTGTTCGTGCTCGTAGGCGGTGCAGGGCAGGTACTGGGACCAGGTGTAGCGGGCCCCCGCGGGGCTCACCGTCGCGCCGGCGTCGGCGACGAGGTCGCCCGAGGCAGCGGCCTGCCGCTCGTACATCCGGTTCACGCGCCGGACCCGGTCGGGCGTGATCGGGTCCGGCCCCTGCAGCACCCACACGATGCGCGGACGCCTGCTGCCGCCCGCCGCCGCGATCTGTTCGGTGAGCCGGCGCAGGTCGGCCTCGTAGCGGGTGAAGTACTGCCGCGGCGAGGCGTTGTAGGTGATCCCGTCCATGCACCACGTGTAGCCCCACGCGTTGCCCCAGAACTGCATGACCACATAGTCCGGATGCTGCGCACGGACCAGCGCGGCCGCCTTGTCCCCGTCCGGCACCAGGGACTTCGCCCCGGTGCCCTCCAGGTAGTCGCACAAGGTGGTGCCCGAGTACGGGGCGCTCGTGTACTTCGCCCTCAGGTCCCGGCGCAGCTCCTGCCCGAGCACGTTCTGGGCCTCCATCGCGAGCGAGTCCCCGAGGTACAGCACGCGGGGTGCCACGGCGGGGGCGCCCGGGGAGGCCGGGGCCTGCTGATGGGTCGTCGAGGCGGAGGCTCCCGGCACGGCGGGGGAGGGCGGGGCCTTCTCCGGGCCGGACGACGGGTCGCCGCACGCGCCCAGCACCAGTACTCCGGTCAGCAGCATCCCCACGATCCACGGCTTCCGCATACGGCGACTCCAGCCCCGGCAACCGAAAACGGCTCCCAGGCAAGCACAGGCGGGCCGAAGGCGGAAGACACCGGAGTGAGTTCAGACGCCCTCCGGCCGCTCCAGTCGCCCGAGAAGGTCCAACAGGCCGGTCAGCGGCAGCGGTTCGGCGAGGTGGCCGTCGAACCCGGCGGCCAGGGACAGGGCACGGTCGGTGCCCTGGCTGAACCCGGACAGCTTGCCGCCGTCCGGCCGCGCCCGTAGGGCACGTGCGACCGCATAGCCGTCGATGTCGGGCAGACCCAGGACTCCGCGGCCGAAGCGGTGACTCACGGGTCAGGCGGTAGCCGTAGCCCCGGACGGTGGTGATCCGCGGGGCCGGTGCGGGTCGGCCGGCGAGCTTGCCACGCAGCCGGTACACGTGCTCCGCCACGGTCGCGGCCTGCTGCCAGGACGTGCCCCAGATCCGCTCCGGCAGCCGTTCCGCGGAGAACACCCGGCCCGGTGCGGCGGCCGGCATCTCCAGCACTGCGTACTCCTTGGGGCGCAGCATCAGCAGGACCCCGTCGAGGGACGCCTGGGGGGAGGCCGAGCAGATGCGCAGCGCGCCGGCCTGGAGCACGCTCGGCACCTCGGGCGGCTGCGAGCGGTGCAGTACGGCGTGGATGCGGGCCACCAGCTCTCGCTTCGAGAACGGTTTGACCAGGTAGTCGTCCGCGCCGATCTCCGGGCCCGCCACCCGGTCGGCCTCCGCGCCACGCCCCGTCACGACGATGACCGGCAGCCGGCTCGTGGACCGCAGCGCCCGCAGCAGCTCCAGTCCGCTGCCGTCCGGCAGCCCCAGATCGAGCACGGCGAGATCGACACCGCCTTCGGGGTTCCGGCACGGGCTCGTGCGATGCGGGGATGCCGCATTCATCGCACAGGCCCGTGCCGGCACGCGCGCCCCGGCGCGCGGGAGTGCCTACGGCGCGAGAGCGGGGATCACACCCGGTCGGCGACGATCAGCAGATACTGGAAGCTGCCGTTCTTGTAGGCGGTCAGGAACGTGTCCTCGATGCCCGTGACCAGGTGGTCGGCCTGCCTGCGCAGCTCCCAGTAGGGGATGGCGTCGGCCGTGAGGTCCTGGACATGGACGGGGACGAGACGGTGGCGGGCCATCGCCCGGAAGTACTCCGAGCGCGGATGGATGTCGCAGATGTAGTGGGCGTTGATCTGGGACACCTCGCGGGACGCCTGCCCGTAGGTGTCGTTGTAGCAGCCGGTGACCACCACATAGCGCCCACCGCGGCGCAGCAGCCGCGAGTGCTCGGCGAACAGCAGCTCCAGCTCGACGTACATGGTCGACTCGTTGTTCCACGACGCCGCGTACGCGCCGGTCGCGAAGCCGGTGTCGAGCATGTTGCGGTGGTGGTAGCGCACGTGGCTGTCGATGTCCCGCTTGCGGGCCTGCTCGCCCGCGAACGCGGCCTGCTTGGCGGAGATCGTCACGCCGTCCGCGTGGCAGCCGTACCGCAGATGCGCCACGACACTGCCGCCGCCGCGCCCGCAGCCGGCGTCGAAGACGCGGTCGGCGGGGGAGAGCGGGCCGAGGTGACCGGCGAGGAGCTCCGCCTGGGCGTGTTCCAGGCGGTGCAGTTCGTTGGTGATCCGTCCCCGCCGCAGCTCGCGGTCAGGCTCGTCGAGCACGCTCCAGTCGACGTCGCCGACGCCGTAGTGGTGGTGATAGAGGTCGTCGATCTTGCCCAGTTCGAGGTTGACCGGGTTCTCCTCGGCGTTCCAGTAGTCCGCGACGCGGTTCTGGTACGTGGACTGGGTCGGCACCGGTGCCGCCTTGGTGTCGGCGTGGGGGGCGATGGTCAACTAGGACTCCTCGTGATGCGTCTGACGGAGCGTCAGCACAGCGGGCGTTACCAGTAGTTGGGCAGGTGGTAGCGGTGGGTGTTGGTGGCGTGCCACTCGTGGTTGCCGGCCACCCAGTCGGACAGGCCCCGCGCGTAGCGCTCCACGAGGGGCGAGGTTGCGGACAGGACGGCGGACTCGTCCTCGAACGCGGTCATGACCTGGTTGTGGATCTCGACGGCCTTCAGATAGGCCGCCTTCAGCCCGCACCGCTCGTTCGCGGCGACGACCTGCGGCAGGTTGAGGTGGGTGGGGTCGCTCGCCAGCTCCTTGGTGAAGGAGTAGAGGTCGTTGACGATGGTGGTGGCGTTGCAGGCGAGTGCGGTGATGCGCTGGATCTCCGGGCGGGCGTAGACCGCCTCCGGCAGCTCGTAGCCGTCCACGGCGTCGACGATCGACAGACAGGGGCGGAAGTTGTTGAACTGCCGCATCACCAGGTACTCCCATACCTGCGGCACGTACCGGATCTCCGCCCACGCGGCCTCGGCGAGATAACCGAGGTGCAGCCGTGCCATGTCGTGCACGAACCGGTCGCTCTGGCTGGGGGTGGCGACGGCGGCGAAGTCGTTCATCGCCCAGTGGTACGAGCGCAGCGGACCGTCCGCCTGCACCCCGTGCGCCCACTGCTCCTGCAGCGCGGGTGTGCCGTGGAAGGGGTCGAGCGCCGACTGGGCCAGGATCAGCCGGCCGCCGAGGCCGCGGCGGGCCCCGCCCCTGCCCTCGTCCTCCTCGCAGTAGCAGCTGTCGACGAGGTTCTCCGCGAGCAGGAACTTGCCGGCGGCGGTGAGGCGTTCCAGGTCGGCCGCCGCCGGATGCTGGAGCACCACGGCCCGGCCGAACTGGAAGCCCGAGAAGTCCCCGGACCACGCCTTCGGGAACAGGTCGAGGCCGTGGGCCCAGGCCTCCAGCCTGCGGTCGACCTCGTCGACCTTCGCCGGATCGGCTGGGGCGGCCTGCCGGTATTTGAGCCCCGGGATCGCCCCGGCGCGCCGGGTGCGCACGGTGCGGGCCAGATTGGGCGGCCCCGGCAGCGAGGACGAGGAAGCGGGCGTGCTCATTGCGTACTCCACCCTCAGTCGGCCGTCCGGCCGATCTGGACGTTCTCCAGGATCCCGGCCGCGTCCGGCACCAGGATGGCCATCGAGTAGTAGGCGGTCACCAGGTAGCGGATGATCGCGGCCGTGTCGATGCCCATGAACCGCACGTTCAGGCCCGGCTGGAACTCGTCGGGGATGCCGGTCTGGTGGAGCCCGATCACTCCCTGGTCCGACTCGCCGGTGCGCAGCGCGATGATGCTGCTGGTGTGGTCGCGGCTGATCGGGATCTTGTTGCAGGGGAAGATCGGGACCCCGCGCCAGGCGGGAATCTCGTGCCCCTCGACACTCGCCGTACCCGGCACCAGGCCGCGCCGGTTGCACTGCCGGAAGAAGGCCGCGATCGCCTTCGGATGGGCGAGGAACACCTTCGTCTTGCGGCGCATGGACAGCAGTTCGTCCATATCGTCCGGGGTCGGGGGCCCGGCGAAGGTGCTGACGCGCTGACCGTAGTCCACGTTGTGCAGCAGTCCGAACTCCCGGTTGTTGACCAGCTCCCATTCCTGGCGCTCGCGGATCTCCTCGACCGTCAGGCGCAGCTGCTGCTCGGTCTGGTTCATCGGGTTGTTGTAGAGGTCGGCGACCCTGGTGTGGACCCGTAGCACGGTCTGGGTGAGCGAGAGCTCGTACTCGCGCGGGGCGAGGTCGTAGTTCACGAAGCCGCCGTTCAGCGTCGGCTCACCGACATGGCCGGCCTGCACGGGGACGTCGGCCTCGCCCTTGCGGTTCATGGGCAGTTTCTGCCGCGCCGCGAACGCCTCCAGATGGGCGGCGAGGGACGGCACCCGGTCGGTGATCTCCGTGACGACGTCCCAGGGCAGCACCAGCAGTACGCCGGCCGTCTCCGCCCGCACCGAGCTCAGCCACAGCGGGTTGGACTGCCCGATGGCCTCGTCGCCCATCTGGTCGCCGTCGGTGACGACCCCGGTGATCTCCTCCTCGCCGTACTTGCCCGCGGTGTAGCGGGTGAACTTGCCGTGCACGACGAGATAGGCCTCCGTGACGCGTTGGCCGGCCTCGAACAGCACCTGTCCCGCCCGCACATCCCGGACCCGGAAGCGGGTGGCGACCTCCTTCAGGACGTCGGTGTCGGAGTAGCCCCGCAGCACCGGCAGCTCGGTGAGCGTCTCGGGGATGACCTTGATGTCGTCGGCGCCGTTCTGCTCGAACTGCACCCGCCCGCGCCCGATCCGCAGCTGCAGGCGCCGGTTGACCCGGTAGGTGCCGCCCTTGACGTCCACCCACGGCAGGGCCCGCAGCAGCCAGCGCGAGCTGATGGCCTGCATCTGCGGTTCGGACTTGGTCGTCGTGGCGAGCTGGCGCGCCGCCTGGGTGCTGAGACTGGTCAGCTGCCCCTCGCCGTCGGGTCGGGTGGCGGGTTCGTCGGTGGCGGGTCCGGAGGCGCTTTCGGGGGCGGACACATTCCCTCCCTGGGGACGTACACGGCGATGTACAGAAGTGGGCGGAGTGGTCGGAGATGAAGGCGACGCCGCGGTGGACGGCAGCCGGGCGTCGCTGTACAAGGCAAACAGCCCCGCGGATGCCCCGGTACGGCGCGAAGGGGGCGGTTTCACCGCCTGGTAACGCAAACCTCGCGAACGAGGCAGTGCGCCGACGCCTCCGCACCCCCACGCCGGTCGTCCGACCCCGCGCGCCCCCGCCGCCGCACCCGCCCTACAGGTCGTTCACCAGCACAGCCGCCCCGTCGAAGCGCCCGGCCCCGAGGTCCTGCAGCGCCTCGTCCGCCCGTGTCAGGGGGTAGGTGTGGGTGGTGGCGTGGACGCCGTGCCGGGCCGCGAGAGCCAGGAACTCGCGGCCGTCCTCACGGGTGTTGGAGGTGACGCTGCGGATCTGTTTCTCGTAGAACAGGTCGCTCTCGTAGCGCAGGGGCGGTATGTCGCTGAGGTGGATGCCGGCAATCGAGAGGGTGCCGCCGCGGTCGAGCGCCCGGAGTGCGACCGGGACCAGGTCGCCGACCGGTGCGAACAGGATCGCGCTGTCCAGGGGCTCGGGAGGCACGGCGTACGGGTCCTGCGCGGAGACGGCGCCCAGACCGAGCGCGAGTCGCCGCGCCGCCGCCCCGCGCGTCAGGACGTGCACGGTGGCGCCCTCGGCCAGCGCCACCTGCGCACACAGGTGGGCGCTGCCCCCGAACCCGTACAGGGCGAGCCGTCCGCCCGGCGGCAGCGCCGCACGCCGCAGCGCGCGGTAGCCGATGATCCCGGCGCACAGCAACGGCGCGAGAGCCACGTCGTCGACGGCCTCCGGCAGGTGGTAGGCGAACGCGGCAGGCACGGTCGTGTACTCGGCGTAACCCCCGTCCGCGTCCCAGCCGGTGTACCGCGAGGACGGGCACAGGTTCTCCGCCCCGCGCGAGCAGTACGCGCAGGTGCCGTCCGTGCGCCGCAGCCACGCCACCCCCACCCGGTCACCGGTGGCGAAACCGGCGGCCGCGGCCTCCGTCCCGGACCCGGCCACCACGCCCACGACCTCGTGCCCGGGCGTCACCCCGGCCCGGTGCGGCGGCAGATCCCCCTCGGTGACATGCAGGTCGGTGCGGCACACCCCGCACGCGCGCACCTGCACGAGGAGCTCGTCGTCGCCCGGCACCGGTACCGGTTTCTCGACCAGTCGCAGGCCCCCCTCCTCGACCGGTCCGGGCCTGACCACCGACCATGCACGCATCGTCCCGTCCGCCATTCCGCACCCCGTCCGCAGTGTCGAAAGTGTGCCGAGGCCCCCTCCGTCCAGTCTGAAACGGACCAAAGCGTTCGGCGCGCGCTTCGTCCGGCGGATGACTAGCGTGAGGAAACGGACCATCCGCCGATTCGGGAGAGGGCCGCAGCCATGGCCGTACAACCTGAGGGAACCCCCTGTTGGGCCGACGCGATGTTCGGTGACGTCGAGGGCGCGAAGAGCTTCTACGGTGACGTCCTCGGCTGGACCTTCGGCGAGGCCTCGTCGGAGTACGGGAACTACACCCAGGCCTACGCGGACGGCAAGGCGGTCGCCGCCGTCGTACCGCCGATGCCGGGCCAGGAGGCCCAGTCGCAGTGGTGCCTCTACTTCGCCTCACCCGACGCCGCAGCCACCGCCGCCAAGGTCAGGGAGCACGGCGGCGAGGTGCTGATGGAGCCCATGCAGGTCGGCGAGTTCGGCACCATGTGCATCGCCCGCGAGCCCAGCGGCGCCGTCTTCGGCGTGTGGCAGGGCGGCACCCATGAGGGCTTCGAGGCGACCGCCGTACCGGGTGCCTACGGCTGGGCCGAGGTCTTCACCCGTGAACCCGAGAAGGCCGACGCGTTCTTCAGCGCCGTCTTCGCGTACACCGCGCAGCAGATCGTCGACGACAATGTCGACTTCCGCATGTTCAACCTCGGCGACAGCACGGTCCTCGGCCGGATGAAGATGGGTGACGAGTTCCCGCCCGAGGTGCCGTCCTACGTCAATCTCTACTTCGTCGTCCCCGACTGCGACGACGCGGTCGCCAAGGCCACCAAGCTCGGCGGTGTCCTGCGCTTCGGGCCGATGTCCAGTCCCTACGGCCGGTTCGCGGCGATCAGCGACCCGCAGGGCGCGAACTTCTCGGTGATCGACATCACGACGACCGAGGGTGAGCTGCCGAAGACGAAGGACGTCTAGGAGGTACGAGTGCGCCTCCCGGACGATGGTCGATGTCCAGGTCCGCCCGTGGCATGATCGAGGCCATGCGTGAACGTGTGGTGGCCGCGTGCGACGGGGCTTCGAAGGGAAATCCGGGACCGGCGGGCTGGGCATGGGTGGTCTCCGACGACTCCGCCACCCCGGCCCGCTGGGAGGCGGGACCGCTCGGCACGGCGACCAACAACGTCGCCGAACTCACCGCCCTGGAACGCCTGCTGGCGGCGACCGACCCGGGCGTCCCGCTCGAGGTCCGCATGGACTCCCAGTACGCCATGAAGGCCGTCACCACCTGGCTGCCCGGCTGGAAGCGCAACGGCTGGAAGACCTCCGCCGGCAAGCCGGTCGCCAACCAGGAACTGGTCGTACGCATCGACGAACTGCTCGACGGCCGCTCCGTCGAGTTCCGCTACGTGCCCGCCCACCAGGTCGACGGGGACCCGCTCAACGACTTCGCCGACCGCGCGGCCAGCCAGGCGGCCAAGGTCCAGGAACCGGCGAGCAGCGCGCTCGGATCCGCGGAGCCACCGCCGTCCCCGGACACCCCGAAGTCGGGCGCTCCGCGCCGCAAGCCCGCGGCGGCGGGGCAGCGCGCGGGCTCGTCGTCGCGCACCATCAAGGCGAAGTTCCCGGGCCGCTGCCTGTGTGGCCGTTCCTACGGGGCCGGCGAGCCCATCGCCAAGAACGGGCAGGGCTGGGGGCACCCGGAATGCCGTACGGCGGAGGCCGGTTAGGGCCACCGCCGTACGGCACACGAGCAGTTCAGGTCCGAGCGCGGCTCAGGTGACCACGCCGCGCCACTCCCCGGTCTCCTGGCCGCGCCGTTCGATGAACTTCTTGAAGCGCTCCAGGTCGCCCTTGGTCTGCCGCTTCACGAAGCCGAGCTTGTCGCCGACCTGCTCGGTGACGCTGTCGGGATGGAAGTCCATCTGCAGCATGACCTTGGTGTGGTTGTCGTCCAGGCGGTGGAAGGTCACCGCCCCGGCCTGCCGGGCCTGCCCCGCGACGGTCGTCCAGGCGACCCGCTCGTCCGGGATCTGCTCGGTGATCTCCGCGTCGAACTCCCGGTGCACGCCGTTGACGCTGGTCACCCAGTGCGTGAGCGTGTCGGTGCGCTGTTCGATGCGGTCGACGCCGTTCATGAACTCGGGGAACGTCTCGAACTGAGTCCACTGGTTGTAGGCGGTGTGCACCGGGACGCCGACCTCGATGGATTCCTCGACCTGCGACACGGGTGAACCCCTCCTTCGCTCTCACATCGGTTGCGTCCGGCGCGGGTACCCCTGACCTGCGGAGCAAACCACCGTGTCCCGGCCGTCAAGCGGTGTCGAAATGCTCAGTCGGTGTCGAAGGTGTAGTGGGCGGTGTGGTCCAGCAGATCGGCGGGCCGCACGTCGTTCCACGGCTTCATCGTCTCGTCGAGGTCGACCACGTCCGGCGTTCCGGCGGTCGGCAGATAGCCGGATCCGGGGTGACGCCGCTGCCACTGGGCCCAGAGCTTGTCGATGTAGGCGTGATGGAGCCAGAACACCGGGTCGTTGGGGGAGACCCCGGTGGCCATCTGTCCGCCTACCCACACATGGACGCGGTTGTGCAGGTTCACGCCGCGCCAGCCCTCCAGGTGGTTGCGGAAGCCGTCCGAGGCGCTGTTCCACGGTGGCATGTCATATATCACTGTGGACAGCACCGACTCGACCTCGGCAGGCGTAGGCAACTCCCTTACGTTCGCGCCAAGTTGGCGACGCAGGAACGTACGCCCGTCGACCCGTACGTTGATCGGCCAGTTGCCGGAGGACGCGGCGAACGGGCCGTCCATCACCTGGCCGTCCCGGCTGCGCCCGGTGCCGCCGAGGAAGTCCGGTGCCCACAGCGAGGAACGCGCCGAGCGGTCGGTGCTCCAGTCCCAGTAGGGCAGCGCGACCGACGCGTCCACCGACTGCAGCGCGCTCTCGAAGTCCAGCAGGTATCTGCGGTGCCAGGGCAGGAACGACGGCGAACGGTGGCCCGTGCGTTCGCCGTTGTCGGTGTCGCCGAGGATGAAGGCGTTGTGGGTGGTGACGAAGGCGTCGTAGCGGCCGTTGCGCTTGAGTTCGACGACGGCGGCGACGAAGCGCCGCTTCTCGTCGGCGGTCAGGGTCGCCTGGTTCTTGCGGACGGTCATGGTGCGGGTGCTCCCAAGGTGCTTGCGGAAACGGTCAGTTGGCGGGGAAGGGGAGGAGCGCGGCGCCCTGCAGCTCCTCCACCGCGGCACGCGCGGCCGCGTGCGGCGTGGGCACCGGGGCGTAGTGGCTGACGATGCTGATCCAGCTGCCGTCTGCGTTCTGCATGACGTGCAGCTCGACCCCGTCGACGAGCACGGCGTAACCGGTGCCGTGGTGGTGACCGCCACCGGATGCCGGCCGGCCCTGTATGCGGCGGCCCTTGTAGACCTCGTCGAAGGGCTCGGGGGAGCCGTGGTGCCGGTGGCCGGCGGGTGCCGCGGCGGCGGTGCCCGTGTGAGCGGCGGCGGCCGCGGTGAGGGCGGCAGCCGCGGTGAGCGCGCGGCGTCGGGTGAGGGTCGGCATACGGGATCTCCAGGGTTCGTTCGGTCGACGACCCGGAATGCCTATCGGTCCGGTCGAGAGCGGGAGAAATCCGTCGAGGGCGGTTGGCTGCGATCAGGACAATTACCGACATGTTGTACAAGGGTGAACGAAGGTGATCTTGCTGTTCGGGGGGTCCCGCGAGGCCCGGAACGGGGAATTCCTTCTCGCCGCCCCTCCGTTCCGGGTGATCCCTGGCGGGCGAGAGCGCCGCCAGTGGCCTGCCTCACCTCGGGAAACTGGCGTGATCCGGTGGCTCGACCCGCGCGACCGCACCAAGGGCGCCCGGCGCCACTGCGGAACGGCCCATTTGGGTGAATGGCAATTCACCGGCTAAGGTGAATTGCCATTCACCCAAGTTTTCGCCGCACCGTCGCTGGAGTGCCGATGGACCAGCCAGGCCCGATACCCCGCACCCCGGGAACGGGAGCCCTGCGTGACCGGCTCACGATTCCGGTGCTGGCGTTCGGCGGCATCCTCATGGCCGTCATGCAGACCGTCGTCGTACCGCTCCTGCCCGACCTGCCGCGGCTGACCGGCGCCTCCGCGGGCACGGTCTCCTGGATGGTCACGGCGACCCTGCTGTCCGGCGCCGTGCTCACCCCCGTGCTCGGCCGGGCCGGCGACATGTACGGCAAGCGCAGGGTGCTGACGTCGGCCCTCGTCCTGATGACCGTCGGCTCGGTGATGTGCGCCCTGTCTTCCGACATCGTCGTCCTCATCGCGGCCCGCGCCCTGCAGGGCGCCGCCGCCTCCGTGGTCCCGTTGTCGATCAGCATCCTGAGAGACGAGCTGCCGCCGGAGCGCCGGGGCTCCGCGGTGGCCCTGATGAGCTCCACCGTCGGCATCGGCGCCGCCCTGGGCCTGCCGCTGGCCGCGCTGGTCGTGCAGTACGCCGACTGGCACACCATGTTCTGGCTGACCAGTGCCCTCGGCGCGCTCGGTGTCACGGCCGTGTGGTGGGCGGTCAAGGAGTCGCCCGTGCGGCAGCCCGGCCGCTTCGACGTGCCGGGCACACTGGGTCTGGCGGCCGGACTGGTCTGCCTCCTGCTGGGCGTCTCGCAGGGCGGGCAATGGGGATGGGGCAGCGCGCCCGTCGTCGGCCTTTTCCTCGGTGCCGTCGTCGTGCTGGCCCTGTGGTGGTGGCAGCAGCTGCGCACCGAGCACCCGCTGGTCGACCTGCGGCTGGTCTCCAGGCCGCGGGTGGGCCTGTCCCACGTGGCGGCACTGCTCACCGGGTTCGCCTTCTACGCCAACTCCCTGGTGACCGCCCAGCTGGTGCAGGCGCCGAAGGCCACCGGCTACGGTCTCGGGCTGTCGATCGTGCAGACCGGCCTGTGCCTGCTGCCCGGCGGCATCACCATGCTGCTGTTCTCACCCGTCTCGGCCCGGATCTCCGCGGCCCGCGGTCCCCGCGTCACCCTCGCTCTCGGGGCCGCGGTCATCGCATGCGGCTACGCGGTGCGCATCGCCGACAGCCGCGACCTCTGGATGATCATCCTGGGGGCGACGGTGGTGTCCACCGGCACCACCCTGGCGTACTCGGCCCTGCCCACCCTGATCCTGCGCGCCGTCCCCGCCGAGCAGACCGCCTCCGCCAACGGCGTCAACGTCCTGATGCGCACGATCGGCCAGGCCGTCTCCAGTGCGGCCGTGGCCGCCGTCCTGGTCCATCACACGAGCCTGGTCGGCTCAGCCCCCGTGCCCACGCTGCACGGCTATCTGCTCGCCTTCGGCATCGCCGGCGCGGTCGCCCTGACGGCCAGTGCCGCGGCCCTGACCATCCCCGGCGACCCCGCGACGGGCGGGACCCCCCGGACCCGCGGGCGGACCCGGGATCCGCGCGGCGAGGCGCTGGAGGGAGCATGAGTGCTGTGAGCACTCCCCCCACCACGTCCGCGCCCGCCCGCCGGGACGCCGAGGCGACCAGGGCGGCCATCCTCAAGGCGGCCCGCCACCTGCTGGCCCGGCACGCCCACGCCGACATCACGCTCAAGGCGGTCGCCGAACGAGCCGGTGTCAGCGCGCCGCTGATCCTGAAGTACTTCGGCAACAAGGACACCCTGTTCGCCCGTGTCATGTCCTTCGAGACCGACGCCGACGCCCTGCTCGGCGCGCCGCTGGACGAGCTGGGCCGGCACATGGTCCGGCATGTGCTGGTCAGCCAGTCGCAGCAGGGCGCCGACCCGCTCCTGCGGATCGTGTTCGCGCCCCTGCACGGCGCCCAGGGCGACATCCTGCGCGCCAACTTCCGCACCCAGGTCACCGAGCGCCTCACCGAACGCCTCACCGGCCCCGAAGCAGGCCTGCGTGCCGAGCTGGCCGTCGCGAACCTGCTGGGCCTCGGGGTGATGTACGGCATCGCGCGCGGCGTCCATGTGCGGGGCGCCGCGCTGGAGGAGATCGTGGACCGCTGCGCGCCGGCGGTGCAGGCGCACCTCACGCCGGGCGGAGGAATCCAGCGGCCGTAGCGGGTGCGGCCTGCCGGATTCGTGCCGGCACGCGGGCCCGGAGGTCATGATCAGCCGCCGGTGCGAGCGATGTGCGGCAACCGCAACCGCTCACCGCAGCAACCGGTCCAGGAATCCGTTCCCCAGGACACGGTGGGGGTCGAGCCGGTCCAGGATTCCGGCCGCCTGCCCCCACTCCGCCTCGCCCAGCGACGCGGGCACCGCCGTGCCCAGCACCTCCTCGTCGCTCCAGGCGGCCTCATCGGTGTAGGCCCAGCCCTTGGACCACTCGACCCGGGTGAGCGCGTGCTCCCCGTCGAACGTGCGCAGCAGGAACTGCTCCAGCTCGCGCAGGAAGGCCTCCGCGTACGGCGTGCCCGGCAGCGTCAGAACATCCAGCCACACCGCCGTGTCCCACGCCGGATGCGTGTCGCTCTGCCGCAGCGCCGACAGCAACGGGGCACGGGCACCGTCCAGTTCGGCATCGGCCGGGTCGTCGAGGCCGGTCACCCGGATCTCCACCGAGCCGTTCACGGGGTAGCGACCCAGCGCGGCGTACGCGGCGAGCCGCTCACGGTAGAAGGACGTGAACTCGGCGACCACGCGCTGCACTTGGGCCCGCGTGGTGAGCACGGCGTAGCCGTTGGCGGCCACCCGCAGCGTCGTCGGCCTGATATAGAGCAGGGTGTTCTTCGACGGCCCCCAGATGTCGGCGGACAGCGTCGCCACCAGCCCGAGCGCCGCCACGTCGTACTGGGCGTTGCCCAGAACCGGAGCCAGGTACCAGGCCGCGTCCGAGGTCATCCGCCCGACGAGGTCCGCCACCACGGTCGGCACGTTGTCGGAGAACGGGTAGTTGTACGGCGATGTCACATGCCGCGAGGTGAGCGGCCGCGTCGGCGTCACGCTCCACACCTTGAGCCACGGCAACTCGGTGAAGGCGAACCAGATCGCCTCCACGCGGCCCGACGCGTCGAGGTGGCTCGCGAGGGTGCGCCCGTCGGAGCCGGGTGCCGCAAAGAGCTCGGCGGCCGGGATGTCCGTACGGCTCACACACCGCAGATCGACGTTCGCGCCCACCCGCAGCACGACCTCGGTCACCAGCGCACGGCCCAGGTGGGTGAGCAGAGCGGCACAGTCCGCCTCGTCGCGGTCGAACGTGCGCAGTACGTACGCGCCCGAGTTCTCGTCCCACGCGACCGCCGTCAGCGACAGCACCAGATTGCTGAGCGAGCCGTACGTGTGCCCGGGCAGCCGCTGCTCGCCCCGCGCGGGTACGGCGGTGCCGTGCGCGTCGATGGCCAGCGCGCCACCCAGGGTGAGGTCACCGGGAGCGGGCGCGGCGGTGACTCCCAGCCCGTGTCCCTCCAGGTAGGAGAGCAGGGCCTCCATCGTGACGCCGGTGCCGGCCCGCACCGCCCTCGCAGAGTCCAGGGACAGGCCGGTGAGATGAGGAGCGGTGTCCACGAGCAGGACGGGGGTGTCCGAGGCGGTGCCCTCGGTGATCGTCAGCGGCGACCAGCCGTGCGCGGCCCCCCGGGCCCGTACCCTCCAGCCGTGCCGCCAGGCCCAGTTGACGACCTCGACCACCTGATCCGCGGCGGCCGGAGCGCAGGCCCACAGCCCGTCCGCGGTGATCTCGCCGACCCAGTTGCGGTACGCCGAGCGGTACAGGGAGACATCCGGCGGGAAGTCCGGCAGCTCCTGCGCCGCGACCGCCGGATCGGCCGCGATCAGAACGGGCACGGCGGCCAGCGCGGCAGCGCCCACCAGGAAGCCGCGGCGGCTCAACGACGTGTTCTCCGACGGCCCGGACGGGAAGTTGTTCGCTGAACAATCAGTCACGGGTTCACGCTAGGGGTGCCGTTGACACATACGGGATTCCTGTCCAAGTGCGTCACTCATGTGAGTGAATGATTCACAGACGGCGCTCCGGAGCGGTCGGTTCCGTGCACAGGCGTGACTGATGACAGACTGACGCCATGGACGAGCGCACATTCGGTAGGTCGGGTCAGCACGCATCCGTCGTCGGTCTCGGCACGTGGCAGCTGGGCGCCGACTGGGGAGACGTCGACGACAAGGACGCCCTGGCGGTGCTGGAGGCGGCGGCAGAGTCGGGGGTGACCTTCTTCGACACCGCCGACGTGTACGGCGACGGGCGCAGCGAGCAGACCATCGCCGCGTTCCTGAGCGGCAGGCCGGACCTGCATGTGATGGTCGCCACGAAGATGGGCCGCCGCGTCGAGCAGATCCCCGAGAACTACGTCCTCGACAACTTCCGTGCCTGGAACGACCGTTCGCGGCGCAACCTCGGCGTCGACCGCATCGACCTCGTACAACTGCACTGCCCGCCGACGCCCGTGTACTCCACGAACGAGGTGTTCGACGCCCTGGACACCCTGGTCGAGGAGGAGCGCGTCGCGGCGTACGGCGTCAGCGTGGAGACCTGCGCCGAGGCGCTGACCGCGATCGCCCGGCCGAACGTGGCGAGCGTGCAGATCATCCTCAACGCCTTCCGTATGAAGCCACTGCGCGAGGTCCTCCCGGCCGCACAGGAGGCCGGCGTCGGCATCATCGCCCGCGTCCCGCTCGCCTCCGGCCTGCTGTCGGGCAAGTACACCAAGGACACCGTCTTCCCCGAGAACGACCACCGCACCTACAACCGGCACGGCGAGTCCTTCGACGTGGGCGAGACCTTCTCCGGCGTCGACTACACGACGGGCGTCGAGGCCGCCGCCGACTTCGCCGCTCTCGCCCCCGCCGGCTGCACCCCGGCGCAGCTCGCGCTGCGCTGGATCGTGCAGCAGCCCGGCGTGACCACCGTGATCCCCGGCGCCCGCTCGCCCGAGCAGGCCCGCGCCAACGCGGCCGCCGCCAAGCTCCCGCAGCTCACGGACGAGACACTCACCGCGATCCGCGACCTCTACGACCGCCGGATCAAGGACCAGGTGGAAGCCCGCTGGTAGACCGCGGCAACCGGCTCACGGCTCCAGGAGCAGCTGCCACTCCTGCTCCTGGTCACCGGAGACCGAGCCCTGGTCCTGGGCGGTGAAGGCGTGGGTGAGCGTCTCGCGCGCCTGAGCCACCGCCACCGGCGAACCCTGCACGGTCAGCGTCACCGCGCCGGACAGATGACCGGCGGGAACGGCCTCGGAGGGCGGGCCCGCCGGATCGTGTGCGAACCTGGCCGTGTGGACGGTGACCTCGTCGTCGGCCGGAAGTTCCTCCTCCGGCATTCCGAATGCGGGCTCCAGGACCCGCACGACCGCGCGTGCGTCCGCGGCGGTGCCGCCGCTGACGGTGACCGTGAGCTCGGTTCCGGACATGGTCGTCGGACTCCTCGGGTGGTCGTCGTACGCCATGGCCTCCGTGTAACCGCCCGATGGTCGCCCAAACAGCGGTCGATTGCGCGCGGCCCGGTCAATCCTCCGCGAAGAGGGAACACGGGTCAGGGAAGACATCCGGGGCGATCGAGCCGGGAGGAACCTTGCCGGCCACAAACAGCGGAGCAGACCTGAACGAGTGGGGGCGGCACGAGACCGAGGAGGAACGGGCCGACCGGAAGTGGGGTGAGCTGATCCAGGAGGTCAGGGTCGCCCAGACGGGGGTGCAGATCCTGTTCGGCTTCCTGCTCACCGTGGTGTTCCAGCAGAAGTACGACTCGCTGGAACACACCGACAAGATCATCTACATCGTGACCGTGGTGCTGGGTGCCGCCGCGACCGGAGCGCTGATCGGGCCCGTCTCCCTGCACCGCGTGGTCTCCGGGCAGCGGGTCAAGCCGCAGGCCGTGGAATGGGCCTCCCGGATGACCTTCGTCGGCCTGGCGCTCCTGCTCGCCACCATGACCTGCTCGCTGCTGCTGATCCTCCGGGTCGCCACCCACAACGGCGCCGTGACCTGGCTCGTCATGGCAGTCGTCGTGTGGTACGCGCTGTGCTGGTACGCGGTGCCCCTGTGGACGCGGCGCCGCCACACGGAGTGACGCCGTCCGGCCTGCAGGACAGCAGCCAGGGGGCTCCTCCTGGTGGGAGCCCCCCCCATGCCTCAGCCCCTGCCGCCGCGCAGCGCGGTCAGACACATGACGATGGCCTGCTGGAGCTCCTCCAGGCGCTGGACCATGTCGTCCTCGACGAAGTCCTGCACATCGTCGAAGGTCAGCTCCTCGAACGCCTTCGTAGCCTTCTGCAGACTGTTGTAGAACTTCGTCCGCCGCTCCTGGACGCGCAGTTCGGGATCGGCCTCCACGGTCTCGGCGACGAGGGACTTGAGGGTGTCGTAGGCCTCGCTGGCCCACTCGCCGGTGTCCTCGTCGTCCTCCAGCTCGTCGATGAGCGACAGGTGCCGCTCGGCCTCCTGGCGCAGGTCGACGGGCGCGTCGATGGTCTGCCCCGCCGGGGTCTTGACCTGCCCCGACTCGGCGATCTGGCGCACATAGCCGATCCGGTCGGCGGCCCGGCTCTCGGTGGCGACGGCCTTCTTCAGGTCGTCGGTGCGGACGACGTCGCGCGCCAACTCGGCCTGCAGCCCAGGGTCTTCACGGACGCGGTCGAGGAGCGCCTGGCGGGCCGCCCGGGCCGTGGAGGGATCGGCGAGGATCGCGGCGCGCAGGGCGGTGGGGTTCTCGGCGACCTCCAGTGCCTTCGTCGGGCGGATGCCCTCGGCCTCGGCGGCCTCCGCGATGGCGGTGCCGCGCTCGGAGGTCGCGCTGTTGCGGGACACGTAGTAGCTCAGCCACACATCGGCGTCCGGCAGCTCCGCCTCCTGGCCCGGCGCCAGCGCCTCGAAGTGCGGGACCATGCCGTCGTCGGCGGCCCGGTCCCAGGCCTTGTAGTAGCGCATGACACGCTCGGGGGAGCACCCGGCCAGCTCCGCGAACTCCTTCGCGGACACCTTCGGCGTCTCCTCCGCCCCCTGACCGCCGGGCCGTACGCTGCGTGCCACCATCAGGGCGAAGGCCCACCCTCCGGTCCGCGCATAGACCCCGAACTCACGCGCGTCCCGCGCGACGAGGTCGGACAGCGGAGCGGGGGACGACTCGGACGGGACGGTCGCTAGGGTCACGGACGACTCTCCTGTGCAAAGATCGTGGGGCTGCAGAAGTGCAGAGCGGCAGCCTATATGGACCCATCGGCGATGCTTTGAACAGGGCGCCGCGCGGGCGGCCTCCCGGTCAGCCGAAGCTGTCGTGCAGGGCCGGCAGCAGCGTCTTCTCCGCCCAGTCCAGATACGCCGGCTGCGACTCGCCACCGATCTGCACGAGGGCGACCTCCCCGAATCCGGCCTCGGCGTACGGGCGTACGGCCTCCACGAAGTCGTCGGGGTTGTCTCCGCAGGGGATCGAGGCGGCGACGTCGTCGGGGGTGACGTACTGGGTCGCCGAATCGAAGGAGTCGGGGTGGGGCAGCTCGGAGTTGACCTTCCAGCCGCCGCCGAACCAGCGGAACTGGGCGTGCGCGCGCTTGACCGCCGCGTCCCGGTCGGGGTCGTAGCACACGGGCAGCTGGCCCACCCGCGGCTTGCCCTCCCCGCCGTGCCGGTCGAACGCCGTCAGCAGCCCCGCCTCGGGCTCCGTGGCGATGACCAGGTCGGCGAGCCGGCCCGCGAGGGCGCAGGACTGCTCGCCGGAGACGGCGATGCCGATGGCCGGCGGCTCGTCCGGCAGGTCCCACAACCGGGCCGACTCCACGTCGAAGTGCGGGCCGCGATGGTTCACATGGCCGCCCTTGAACAGCTCCCGGATGATCTCCACCGCCTCCTCCAGCATCTCGTGCCGCACGTCGGCAGACGGCCAACCCCCGCCGACGACATGCTCGTTGAGGTTCTCGCCGGAGCCCAGCCCCAGCCGGAAGCGGCCCTCGGACAGCAGCTGCATCGTCGCCGCCTTCTGTGCCACCACCGCCGGGTGGTAGCGGACGGTCGGACAGGTCACGTAGGTCATCAACGGAAGGCGCGAGGTCGCCTGGGCCGCCGCGCCCAGCACGCTCCACGCATACGGCGAGTGACCCTGCGAACGCAGCCACGGGAAGTAGTGGTCCGAGGTCACCGAGAAGTCGTAGCCGGCGCCCTCGGCCCGCACCAGATGGTCGACGAGGTCACGGGGGCCGGCCTGCTCGGTCATCATCGTGTATCCGATTTGCACCATGAACCGCGAGTCCCCTGTACCGGCGGCGGAAAACAGCCCCTCGATCCATGCGGACCATGGGGAAGGATGCCGTCATGAGCGCTCGCCCCCTGCCCTCCAGCACCCCCGCCGCCCAAGGTGTCGACGCCAACGGCGTCCACGCCTTCCTCGACGCCCTCGAATCCGCGCCGGACATCGAGCCGCACAGCCTGATGCTCATGCGCCACGGCCACCTGGTGGCCTCCGGCTGGTGGGCGCCGTACACCTCGGAACGGCCGTACCTGCTGTACTCCCTCAGCAAGAGCTTCACGGCGACGGCCGCGGGGATCGCCGCCGGGGAGGGCCTGCTCCGCTTCGACGACCCGGTGATCTCGTACTTCCCCGAGTTCGAGGCCGACATCACCGATCCGCGCAGTCGCGCGATGCGGGTGCGGCACGTGGCCTCCATGGCCAGCGGGCACGAGGCGGAGACCCTCGACCGGGCGCTCGCCACCGACCGCGCGGACCTGGTGCGGGGCTTCCTGCTGCTCCCGCCCGAGCGCGAGCCGGGGACCGTCTTCGCCTACAACCAGCCCACGACCTACACCCTTGCCGCGATCGTGCAGCGTGTGACGGGCCTTCCGCTGACCGAGTACCTGCGCCCGCGCCTGCTGGACCCGCTCGGGATGGGCGAGGCGGCCTGGCTGCGCGACCGGGCCGGCCGCGAACTCGGCTTCAGCGGGCTGCACGCCGCCACGGACGCAGTCGCCCGGCTCGGCCAGCTGTATCTGCAGGACGGGGTGTGGGAGGGCCGGCGCCTGCTGCCCGAGGGCTGGGTCGCCGAGGCCACGCGCCCGCACATCGGCACCGGGGACGGTACGGCCGCGGGGGCGCAGTCGGACTGGCAGCAGGGCTACGGCTACCAGTTCTGGACCTCCCGGCACGGCTACCGCGGCGACGGCGCGTACGGGCAGTTCTGCCTGGTGCTGCCCGAGCACGACGCGGTGATCGCCATGACCGCGGCGACCCAGCAGATGCAGCGGGTGCTCGATCTGGCCTGGCGGCACCTTCTGCCGGCCCTCGGCCCCGAACCGCTGCCGGGCCGGGAGCGCGAGGACACCGCCCTGCGGGACCGGCTGACGCGGCTCGCGCTGCCCCCGGCCGCGGGGAAGCCCGCACCGCCGGAGCGGGCGCAGAGCTGGTCGGGCGCCGAGTTCACGCCGTACGACGGCGTCTGCCCGGACCGGCCGAAGCTGACCGGGATCCGGGTGACGGTGGGCGCGGACGGCTGGGCGCTGCGGCTCACCGAGGACGGGCACGAACTCGACCTCCGGGTCGGGGAGGGCGGCTGGACCGTCACCGACGGGCCGCTGCCCACCGCGGTGAGCGGCGGATGGACCGACGCGGGCACCCTGGCCGTGGACGTCCTGTTCCTGGAGACACCGCACCGGCTGACCGTGACGTGCTCGCTGCCGGACCGCACCTTCACGGCGCGGTGGCACACCACCCCGCTGCACAGCCCCCCGCTGCGCGCGATGCGCGCGCCCCGGGCCTCAGCCTGACGTCACCCGGAAGGTCCGCAGGAAGGTGTCCAGTGCCTGCCGGTTCGCGGAGTCGTCCCAGTCGGCGGCCGGAGTCGTCCACCGCAGCGAGAAGCCGCGTCCGCCGCCGAGCAGGAAGCCGCGCCCGAAGGTGCGCACCCGCGTGCCGTCGGCCTCGGAGAGCCACTCCATGTCGGCCGCCTTGTACCCCTGGTACGTCGTCGCCTTGATCTCGCCGATCCGCCGGAAGCCGTCGTCCTTCTCCAGTTGGGGTTGGACGTCGTCGCGCCAGACGGCCACGGGGTCGGGGCCCACCACGGTGCTGTAGGTGACCGCGAGGGTGCGCGGGTCGCCGTCCGCGCCGAAGGTCACGCGGGTCGAAAGGCCGCCGACGCGGGAGGTGGCCACCCGTTTCCAGCCCTTGGGGAGGGCGACGGAGAAGCCCTCGGGCGCTGTGTAGCGGCTGAAGCCCTGCGGCAGTGCGCCGGCCGAAGGGGAGGCCGAGGGCGACGGCGCTGACGTCGTCGGCGACCGCGTGGGCGTGGGGGACGACGCGGACGGGCTGGGGTTCTGGCCGTCCGTGCGGCTGTCCGGCGGCGTCGCGGACGCCGTGGCGGACACCGACGGCTGGGGCGCGGTGTCGGTCGCGGAGGTGCCGGTGCCCGGCAGTTGATCGGTGGCGGCCAGCACGGCGGCCGTCACGGTGACGACGGCCAGCGCGGTCCCGATGGCCATGGTGCGTCTGCTCCACCCGGGGGCGGCATGGCAGGCGGCGGTGTAGACACCGCGCAGCCGGGGCCGCGCCACGGTGTCCGCGAGCGTCTCGGGGTCCTCGGACAGGACGCGGGTGAGTGCCTCGCGGACCACCGCGCGGGTCAGCCGCTCCCTGGAGTTCTTGCGGAGCAGACCCTGCACCGTGCCGGTGAGGGGCCCGGCGTGCACCGGCGTGCGCAGCGGCAGCCGGTCCACGCCCTTCAAGGTGGCCTCGGGCCGGTCCCGGTCCCGGAACGGCGGGCGTCCCTCGACCATCGTGTAGAGGATCGCACCCAGCGCCCACAGGTCGGCCGCGGGCCCGATGCGCTCGTCGCGGGCCTGCTCAGGGGAGGCGTACGAGGGCGCGGAGAGCCTCGGTGCCAGGGTCGCGCCGGCCAGACCGAAGCCGGTGACCACGATCCCACCCCGGTCCCGCACATACACCTGGCCCGGGCTGAGTTCGCCGTGGGTGATGCCCTCGCCGTGCGCCGCCTCCAGCACGTCGAGCAGCTCCAGCCCGATACGGGCCGCCCGCACGTAGTTGAACGTGCCCTGCTGGGCGACGAGTTCGCCCAGGGGTGTCCCGTCGATCCATTCGGTCACGATCCACAGGACGCCGTCCTGCTCCACGGCGTCGACGACCGTCGCGACCGCGCCGGGACACATCAGCCCCATGGTCTCGGACATGCGGATGATGCGGGCCGTCGCCCGGGGCGCGGCCTCGCCGTCCGGGTCGTCCGGGAGCGCGATCTGGGTGAGGAGGTAGGCCCGCCCGACGTTGACGTCCTTGCCGTACCAGCAGATGCGGTTGGTCTCCTGGTGGACGACATCGACGAGCCGGTACCTTCCGGCGACCAACTCGTGCGTGAAGACATGCGCCTTGACCATGGTCATCCCTCGTCGAACCCCTGGCTCTCACCTTTCACAGAGGTACGAGGAGCGCGACGGTGTGTGTTCAAAGGATCCGCAAATCATCGGCGCCCGCGGGTCCGGAGACTCAGCGCAGTCCGAAGCGTTCCGCCCACGCCATGACGTCGCCGGGCGTCGCGTTGCCCCCGCACACGACCAGCCCGAGACGTGCGCCCTCACCGGCCCGCTCCAGGACCTGCCGGGCCGCGGGCAGCAGACAGCCGGCCGCGGGTTCGGCCCACACCTTGGCATGGTCGGCGAGGTCGAGCGTGCCCCGCACCGCCTCCCGGTCCGGCACCACGAGCACCTCGTGGACCAGCGCGGACACATGGTCATAGGTCAGTTGCGAAACGGACGGTGCGCTGAGCGTGCTCACGACGGACGACAGGGCGACCGGCACCGGGCCGCCCGCCGCCAGCGCCTCCGACATGGCCTGCGCACCCTCCGTCTCCACACCCCAGATCCGCACGTCCGGCCGCCGGTCCCGCAGCGCCGCCGCGACACCGGAGATCAGTCCACCGCCCCCGATGCTGACGAGCACGTCGGTGACGTCCCCCGCGTCGTCTGCGAACTCCAGCCCGACGGTGCCCTGTCCGGCGACGACCACCGGGTCGTCGAAGGGATGGACCAGCGTCAGCCCCTCCTCCTGCAGCGGCTTCATCAGTGCGAACGCCTCGGCCATGTCGTCGGCCAGCCGCACCGACGCTCCCGCGGCCTCCGCGATCCCGATCGAACGGGCGGGGGCCGAGCGCGGCATGACCACCGTGGCCTTCACATCGAGGGCGGCGGCCATGACCGCCAGGGCGATGCCGTGGTTGCCGCCGCTGACCGCCACGACTCCCGCGGCCCGCTCACGGGCGCTCAGCGAGAGCAACTTCGCCGTCGCCCCGCGCACCTTGAACGAACCGGTGCGCTGCAGCAGCTCCAGCTTGACGGTGACCGGGGCACCGAGCAGCGCGGCCAGGCCCGGGCTCGGCAGCGTCGGCGTACGCAGCACCTGCCCGGCGATACGCTCGGCCGCGGCTTCGACCTCGGAGATCCCGATCAAGACAGTCACCCTTTCCGGCACGGGGAGGGGAGGGCCCGCACCGCTTCGCACCCTGACGCGGGAGACGGTGTTTGGTCAAACGGTTCGGGGTTTCGCGTTGGGGGAGGAGCGGCGGCGCCCGTTGCCCTCGCCGTCCTCTCTCAGAGATCCCGCCGTACCAGATACTCCAGAAGCGACCGCAGCTCGTCCACGGGCCGTGCCTCCAGGGGCACGTCGGCGAGAGCCGACTCCACCGCGGCGAGGTGAGCCCGTGCCTCGGCCAGCGCCTCCGTCCGGCCGCCCAGCGCCTCGATCAGTGCCGCCGCATCCCCGACCTCCCCGCCGGCATCCAGAAGGGCGGCGAGCCGGCGGGATGCGGGGGCGCCGGAGTCGAGTGCGGCCAGGACCGGGAACGTCTTCTTCCGTTCGCGCAGATCGCCGTGGACGGGCTTCCCGGTGACCGTGGGGTCGCCCCACAGGCCCAGGACGTCGTCGACGACCTGGAAGGCGATCCCGAGGTGCCGTCCCGCACGGTCGAGGGCGTCGACCACCGAAGGAGCAGCGCCGCCGAGCAGGGCGCCGAGCGCGGCGGCGCCCCCGAGCAGGGCGCCCGTCTTGTGCTCGGCCATCGCCCGGTACTCCTCCGGACGCACCCGCCCGGGTCCCGTCCAGGGGCGCGTGGCGAACAGCAGGTCGTCCGCCTGCCCGCGCACCAGGTCGCCCAGCGCCACCGACAGCAGCCGCACACCCTGCGGCCCGCCCGGTGCCGCGGCGAGAACCTCGACGGCCAGCGCGAACAGCGCGTCACCCGCGAGGACGGCGGGCCCGGTGCCGTACGCCTTCCAGACGGTGGGGCGGCTCCGCCGCGCCGCGTCGCCGTCCATGATGTCGTCGTGCAGGAGGGAGAAGGTGTGCACCAACTCCACCGCGACGGCCGCCGGGACCCCGGCTCGTCCGTCCGCGCCCGCCGCCTCGGCGCCGAGCACGGCCAGCGCCTGGCGCACGCCCTTCCCGCCGGACCCGACGGCCGGCGCGCCGCCCACCTCGCACCAGCCGAAGGAGTAGGCGGCCATCTCACCCACCCAGGGATGCATCCGCCCTACGGCCTCCACCAGCGCGGGCCGCACCAGCTCGCGGCAGCGGTCCAGGACTTGGTGAGCCTCGGCCGGTGCCCGCAGGGCCTCGGGGAGCGCCGTCACCGTACGGCCTCCGCCTCGACGCCGAACTCCTCCTGCGCACGCGCCACCATCTCCCGAGCGTGCCGCAGCCCGATACGCTCCAGCTCACATGCCAGATCGGCGAGTTCGGTCGCCGTCTCGGCGCGGTCGCGGCCCAGCCGGGCCAGGGACTTGGCCAGCCCCAGTCGCGCCAGTGCCTCCCCGCGTGGCTCGCTCATCGCGCGGAACTCCGTGCGCGCCTGCTCGTACAGGTCACGCGCCTCGGCGCAACGCCCCGCCCGGTACAGGACGTTGCCGCGCATCTTGTGGTTGTAGGCCAGCGCGCTGGACAGCTTCATCGCCCGGCACGTCGCCTCCGCCTCGGACAGCAGCCCCAGCGCCCGCTCGACGTCCCCGTCCCGCACGGACACGATGTCGGCGAGCCCGCGCAGCGCCCAGGCGTGCCCGCGCCGGTCGTCGGCGCGCGCGGCTATCCCGGCCGCCTCCTCGAACAAGTCGTACGCGGTGTCGTACTCACCCGTGTTGCGGTGGATCTGCGCGATGCCCTCCAGCGCCCACACCGTGTGCCGCGCCTCGCCGCGCCGCCGGGCCTCCGCCAGCAGCTGCTCGTGCAACCTGCGGACGGCCTCGTAGTCGCCCTGGATGCGGCCGGTCTCGGCGAGTCCCGCCAGCGAGTAGCCGCGTACGACGACGTCTTTGCCCAGTTCGCCGAGTTCGGCCGCGAGCCCGAGCAGCCGCCGGGCCAGTGGGAAGGCGCCGCGCTGCCGGGCCAGGGTCCCGCCGCTCCACAGCGCCCACGCCATCGCGGCTGTGTCCCCGGCCGCGCGGGCCGCGCGGTAGCTCGCCTTCCACGCCCGGTCGGCGTCCGCGACCTGCCCCAGCCGGCGGTGTGCCTCGGCCACCGCGAGCCCGGACCGTGCCACTTCCCCGTGCTGCCCGGCCCGCTCGGCCGCTCTCAACTCCCTTGTGCCGACGGCCAGTACGTCCGGCAGTGAGGAATTCACGGAGAGGGTGGTCAGGGCGCCCTGGTATTCCGGGGCGAAAGCCTTTCCGTACATGGATCCCTTTCGGTTGTGTGTATACACCCCGTCTATACGTTCTATGTATACATGGTGTGTATAGAGCGTCGAAAAATGGGCCCCGGCCCAGAGGGCCAGGGCATCACCTGCTGGAGATCAAGACGTCGTCGGCGTCGGAGAGGTTGCTCCTGGGGCGCGGATCACTCCGTGGGGCGCGGACAACTCCATGCGGCTCAGTGCTGCTGGGCCTTCTGCGGCGTCGCCTCGCTCGGCCGAACGACCACGTACCCGTCGCCCTGCAGCATCAGCTGCACGGCCTCCCCGCTGCCGCCGCGCAGCATCGATCCGATGGACTGCGAACGGTGCAGCGAGGTCTGCAGACCGGCCGTCCAGCCGACCACCGCATCCGTGTCCACGTACACCGGGAACTGCGCCGAGACCGGGATGACCAGCGGATTGCCCTCGCACACCAGACCCAGCCTGCCCTGCCCCGTGAAGACACTGTTGAACAGGCCGCCGCCGGCGATGCCCGCGCCCTTCACCGTCGAGATCCGGTACGACAACGAGGCGTCGAAACACAGGACGTTGCGGCCGTTGACGGTGAACTCGTCGCCGGGGTCGACCTCGACGATGAAACAGTTCTGCGCCTCGTGCGCGAACCAGGCCTCGCCCTGCCCGCGCACCGCCATCAGCGGCAGCCCCTCCCCGGTGACCGCGCGCTTGAGCATGCCGCCCACGCCCTGGCCCTTGCGCTCGAACTGGAGGTTGCCGCGGTAGGCGACCATCGCACCCTGGCGGGCGAGCATCTCGCCGTTGACCGCGTATTTGACGCACTTGGCGTTCTCGATCGTCATGCCGGGCGCGGCGGCCGGCTGGACCATGTGCTCGCTGGAGAAAAGGGAACCCTTCATGCGGGCATCCTGTCCCGGAAGATTCCGTTCCGCCAAGATCGCGGGGAGGTTCGGTTCCCGGTGGTCAGGCGCCGAACAGCTGGGTCCAGTACATGCCTGCAGGGCCGCCGCCCGCGAAACCGATCCCGATGTGCGTGAAGTCGGGCTTGAGGATGTTGGCGCGATGGCCGGGACTGTTCATCCAGCCGTCCACGACCTCGGCGGGGGAGCGCTGGCCACAGGCTATGTTCTCGCCGATCGAGCGCTGTCGCGCACCCGCGGCGGCGGCCCGGTCCCAGGGGCGGCTTCCTTCCGGTGACGTGTGCGAGTAGAAGGCGCGGGCCACCATGTCCACGCTGTGCGCCTGTGCCGCGGTGGTGAGGAGGGGGTCGGTGGCCAGGGGCGGCAGACCGGCCCGTGCGCGCTCCCGGTTGGTGAGGTCGACGACCTGCGCCGCCGTGCTCGCCAGGCCGCCCGCAGTGAGCGGCCTGGCCCAGAGCGCGGCCCAGTACACGTCCCCCGACCGGCCGTCGCCGACGTACGCCAGGCCGGCATGCACGAAGTCCGGGTCGCACAGGGTGCGGCCGGGCTGCTCCTCGCTCAGGCAGTACTGGACGAACTCGGCGGGCGTGCGCGGACCGGAGACCAGGTGCTCGCCGATGGTGAGATACGTGTATCCGGCGGCCGTGACGCGCTGGTGGACGGAGACGCCGTCCTGGCTCTCCACACCGAGGCGGCCTGCCCTGGCCATGGCGCCGGCGTGGGCGCGGGCCGCCGATGCCAGGCGGGCGTCGAAGGCGACAGGCGGGGAACCGGACGCGGCACGGGCGGAGTTGACCAGACCGAGGCAGCCGTCCGGATCGGTGGAGTTCGGGGCGGCGGGCGCGCCCGGGGCGGGGGAGTGGGAGCGGGGGGCCGCCGGTGACGAGAACGTCGGCAGGGTTCCGGTGCGCGGTGACGGCGGGGCAACGGCTCGGGATGGCGAGGTCGGCGGCGACGCCGGTGTCGGGGCCGTGGCCCGGCTCCCGGGTGCCTGTCGCGTCGCAGACCTGGGCCGGTGCCGGTGTGCCGTCGCCGCCCCGGCCCCGTCGTCGAGGACGTCCACGCCGAAGTCCCGCGCAAGCCCGGCGAGCCCGTCGGCGTAGCCCTGCCCCAGCGCCCGCAGCTTCCAGCCGCCGCCCCGCCGGTAGATCTCCGCGAGCAGCAGGACGGTCTCCTGCCCCGGGCGTGGCGGGGCGAAGCGGGCGAGGGGGCGGCCGCCCGGAGCCGAGACATGGAGCGTGGGTGCGGGCAGGCGGCCCAGGGGAGTGCCGGGCTCGGCCGGGCTGACGACCACCGTGACCCTGGTGGCTCCCGGGCGCAGCCTCGGCGGGTCGACGGTGAGAGTGCCGCCGTCGAGTCGGGCGCCCGGGGCGGATGCCTGGTTGTAGAACACGAAGTCGCCGTCGCCGCGGACCCTGCCCCCGTCGTCCGTGATCAGCGCGGACACATCGAAGGGGCCGGGCACCCGGACGGTCACGGCGCCGTCCGGCAGGGGCATGTTGCCCCCGGGCACCAACTCGCTCATCCCCGCCGCCCTGGTGTCGTCGCTCACGCCTCGAAGACTCCACCGGAGAACGTCCACCGGAGCGGCCGGGTTCCCGCCGGCTCAGTCCCGGGCGATCCCGGGAGCGATGTCCTCGTAGCGCTCGACGGGCGGTGCGGCGCGCAGTGCCTTCGACTGCTTCCCGCAGAAGGCGGACTCCAGCGTGCCCACCATCGTGTTGAGCACGGAGACGTTGTTGGACGTGGTGGCCACGGCCGTGAAGCTGCGCCGGCCGTCCTTCGTGGCGAACGCGTACGTGTAGTAGCCCTGGACGGAGCCCGTGTGCCCGTACACCGAGATCCCGCAGGACAGGTCGCGGCGCCGCAGCCCCAGCCCGTACGCCTGGTTGGTGCCGGCCGGCACCATGCGCTCCATCTGCCGCAGCTGCGCGGGCGACGTCAGCCGGCCGCCGAGCAGGGCGGAGAGGAAGGTGTTCAGATCCCGTGTGGTGGAGATGACCGCGCCCGCGCTCTGGGCCCACGACATCGTCTGCTCGGTGGCGTCGACCAGGGGCGCGCCCTTCTCGTCCGGCGTGAGATAGCCGCTGGCGTGGCGGCCGGGGATCCGGGCGCCGGGGTGGACGTAGAAGGTGTCGCGCAGTTTCAGCGGCTTGAAGATGCGGTTCTCGTACTCCGTCCGTACGGAGTGGCCGGTCAGCTTCTCGATGAGCATGCCGGCGACGATGAAGTTGGTGTTGGAGTACGAGTACGCGGCGCCCGGCGCGCTGGTGCGGGGGTGCCACAGCGAGCGCTTCACGAGCTCGCGGTAGGTGAAGACCTTGTTGCGGACCTCCTGGAAGCCGGGGACCGTCTTCGCGAACATGGTGTTCGTGTAGTCGTACAGGCCGCTCCGCTGGCCCAGAATCTCGCGCACCGTGATCGTGCGGTCCGGCAGCAGTCCCGGCAGATACCGGTCGACCGGGGCGTCGAGCCTCAGCGTGCCCTCGTCCGCCAGTTGCAGCAGCACCACGGTCGTGAAGGTCTTGGTGACGCTGCCGATACGGAACCGGTCGGCGTTGCTGATCGACCGTCTGCTCTTGTGGTCGGCCACGCCCATGGCGGCCCTTTCGACGGTGCCGCGGTCGTCGATCCGGGCGATCGCGCCGGGTGCGCCCTGTTTCAGCGCCGTGACGAGGCGGCCCTGAAGGGTGGTCAGGTCGGGCTTCGGCAGCGGCACGGCGGGAGTGGCGTGCGAGGGGACCGCGAGCAGGGAGAGCACGACCGTTCCCAGGACCGTGCCCTTGGATGCGAGATGGGTCACATTCACGTGAGGCAACTTTCTTCCGTGTCGTCACATCTCCACAGTCGACGCACAGTTGGTCACCCACTGATCACTGAGCGATGTGGATTTGCAAAGTATTGCCATATATCGCACGGAAAGCGATATTTTAGTCTTTACATGGACATGACTCGTCCGAAAGGGTTTCTTACCGGGGCCCGACCAGCCCCCATGGCGCTCAACGAAGCCATGCGTCAAGGCGGTTGGTGATCCCGGCCGCCTTGCAAGGAAGGAACCCTCATCAGTGCGTAGACCGCACATACGCAGCGTGGCGGTCGCCGTCGCTGTGACGACGGCCGCCACGGGCCTGGCCGGCACCGCCTTCGGCACCACCACGGGGACGGGTCACACCGCTGCCACCGCCGGCACCTCGGCCGCGTCCGTGGTGTCCGCCGCCCGCGCCGCCGCCTTCGCCCACTCCTCCGCGACCGGCGTCTCCCAGGGTGACGAACTGCAGGCCGAGGACGTCATGATCGACCCGGAGGGTGCCCGGCACGTCCGGTTCACCCGGGCGCATCAGGGCATGCAGGTGCTCGGCGGCGACCTCGTCGTCCACCTGACCAGGCAGCTGACCTACGCGGGTGTCACACGGGCCGCCGGACACACGGTCAAGCCCGCCGCCACCTCCGCCAAGGTGTCGGCCGCCGAGGCCCAGCAGAAGGCGGCCTCGGCCGCCAAGGGCGACGCCGGTACCGCCGAACTCGTCGTGGACGCCCGTGACGGCGCCTCGGCCCTCGCCTACCAGGTGCCGGTCAGCGACAGCGGCACCACCGAGGGCGGCGGCTCCCGGACGGTCGTCATCGACGCCGTCACCGGCAAGGTGCGCAGCAACACGCCCGACAGCGACGAGTTCCTCTCGCCCGCGCTGCTCGACACCCTGCGCGAGCGCGGCGAGAAGCTCGACCCCGCCACGGGCGCCGGTGCGCAGACGGCCGGACTCGCGGCCGCGTCGGCCTCGTCCGCGGCCGGTGCCACCCGCTATCCGTCGACGGCCCACGGCACCGGCAAGTCCCTCTTCGTCGGCACGGTCCCGCTGACCACCACCCGCACGGCCCGCACCACCTACCTCCTCAAGGACCCGACCCGCTGGGGCACCGAGACCCGGGACGCCAAGGGCCAGGAGCTGGAGAACTTCGCGCGCGGCAAGAAGATCACCACCACCAACGACGTCTTCGGCAACGGCAAGGTCACCAGCCGCAACACCGCCGCCGCCGACGCCCAGTACGGCGTCACCGAGACCCTGGACTTCTACAAGAAGACCTTCGGCCGCAAGGGCATCGAGAACAACGGCAAGGGCGCCCGCGCCATGGTCCACTTCGGCAACAAGGTGGCCAACGCGTTCTGGGACTCGACCTGTGACTGCATGCTCTACGGTGACGGTGACGGCGACACGTTCAAGAAGCCGCTGGTCGCCCTGGACGTCTCCGGCCACGAGCTGACCCACGGCGTCGTGGACGCCACCGCCAAGCTGGAGCCCACCCGCGTCGACGCGGAGGGCAACCAGTACGGCGAGCCGGGCGCGCTGAACGAGTCACTCGCCGACGTCTTCGGCTCCAACGTCGAGTTCTTCGCGAACAACGCGTCGGACAAGCCGGACTACCTCATCGGCGAGAAGATGGGCCTGGCCCAGAAGTTCCTGCGCCGCCTGGACCACCCGTCCCTGGACCGGCTCGAGGGCACCATCGACTACTGGTCGCCCGAGGCGTACGACGCCGAGGTGCACGCCGGCTCCGGCGTCTCCTCGCACGCGTACTACCTGCTCGCCGAGGGCAGCGGCCAGAAGACGATCGGCGGCGTGAAGTACGACTCGCCGACCTATGACGGCTCGACGGTCAAGGGCATCGGCCGGGCCAAGGCCACGGCCATCTTCTACCGGGCCCTGACCCGCTACATGGTCTCCACGACCGACTTCCACGACGCGCGCGACGCGACGCTGAAGGCGGCCAAGGACCTCTACGGGGCGAACAGCACGGAGTACAAGACGGTGGACCAGGCCTGGGCCGCCGTCAACGTCACCCCGGCCAACACTCCGGCCGCGCACCGCTGACCGCGGAGCGATGACACCGGTCCGGGCGCCCCTGTCAGGTGGGGCGCCCGGATCAGGTCCACTCCGCTCGACCTCCCTCCGGCACCGACCCGGCACCGACATCGCCGGATGAGCTGCCAACAGTGGATCCACGCCGGTCATTTGAAGGTCACCGGAACCTCACAGTCAACCTTCAGACGATTCCTGTTTCTTTCATTGACAGCGGAAAATAAGAGCCATAGGTTCCCGGCCATGCGCTCGACCTCCCGCACCGAGACGTTCCCGGCCCACACGCCGGCCGCCTCGCAGATTTTCACCACCGTCCTGTCCCACGGCCCCCTGACCCGCCTGGAGGCGGCCCGGCGGGCCGGGCTGTCCGCGGCCGCCGTCACCAAGGCCGTCCGTCCGCTGCTGGCGGACGGATACCTGGTGGAGGCCGCCGACGAGGGGGCCCGCCCGGCCCTGGGGCGCCCCGCGAGCCTGGTGCGTGTGGACGGCGGACGCGCTCTGTTCATCGGTGTCAAGGTGACCGGCGGGGAACTCATCGGTGTGCTGACCGACCTGTGCTGCCGTATCCGCCTCGCCCGGCGTGTCCCGCTGACGGACAGGGCGACCAGGGCCGTGCTGGCCTCCACGGCGGAACTGGCGCACGAACTGCTCGTCGAGGCCGAGGACTTCGGCGCCCCGGTCCTTGGCCTCGGCGTCGCCGTCTCCGGCGAGGTCGACCGCGCCGAAGGGGCCGTCCGCTACTCGCCCTTCCTCGACTGGCGGGACGTTCCGCTCGCCGAACTCGCCGCCACGACCACGGGGTTGCCCGTCACCGTCGAGAACGACGTCCGCGCGCTGACCGTCGCCGAGCAGTGGTTCGGCGCCGGCGCGGGCCTCTCCGACTTCGCCGTGGTGACCGTCGGCGCCGGCATCGGCTGCGGGCTCGTGGTGAACGGCCGGGTCGTCGCCGGAGCGCACGGCGTGGCCGGCGAGATCGGCCATGTCACCGTCGACCCGGCCGGCCCGCCCTGCCACTGCGGCAACCGCGGCTGCGTGGAGGCGATCGCCGGGGAGGCGGCGATCGTCAGCCGGATCCGCGAGGCCACGGGCATCCCGGTCGCCGACGCCACCGAGGCCGTACGGCTCGCGCACCAGGGCGTCGCCGGAGTACGGGAGGTGTACGCCAGGGCGGGCGAGGCCATCGGCCGGGGCATCGCCACCGTCGCCAACCTCCTCGGCCCCGAACGCGTGATCATCTCCGGCGAGGGGCTAGCCGCCTACGACCTGTTCGCCGAACAGATCCGCGACGCCTTCACCGCGGCCGCCTTCGGCTCCGCCGCCCGGTGCGACGTACAGACCCGCCCGCTGCCCTTCGAGGAGTGGGCCCGCGGGGCAGCCGCCACCGCCATCCAGTCCTTCATCTCCTCGGATCACCCGCACCTGAGCCGCTGAACCGACACCCCCTGGAGGTACGACCCATGCGGTCACCCTCGTACGCCGTCATGCCCGCACGCACCCTGAGAACCGTGATGGTCCTGGCCCTCGCCGCAGGTGCCGTCACCCTCGAGCCCGCGGCCCACGCGGACACCGCCGACGCGTCTGTCGCCGCGGCCAAGCCCTATATGGGCTGGTCGAGTTGGAGCATGCAGTCGTCCAAGTACCCCGGCCTCAACCCGGACGGCGACTACAGCTATCTCACCGAGGCCAACGTCGACAAGCAGACCGACGCCCTGGCCGCCAAGCTGAAGAAGTACGGCTACGACTACGTCAACATCGACGCCGGCTGGTGGCGCGACAACACCTGGAAGCCCGAGTACGACCGGTACGGCCGACAGCAGGCCGACCCGAAGCGCTTCCCCAGCGGTATGAAGGCCGTGGCCGACCGCATCCACGCCAAGGGCCTCAAGGCCGGCATCTACCTCCCCGCAGGGCTGGAGAAGGAGGCCTACGGCGAGGGGAAGACGCCGATCTGGAACGCCGGCGGCTGCACCACGGCCGACATCGTCTACGGCGACCTTCGCACCACCAACGGCTGGGACAGCTCCTACAAACTCGACTTCTCCCGCCCCTGCACCCAGAAGTACATAGACTCCCAGGCCCGGTTGATCGCGGGCTGGGGCTACGACTTCCTCAAGCTCGACGGCGTCGGACCCGGCTCCGGAAAGAGCGGTGACCAATACGACAACGTTGCCGATGTCGCCGCCTGGCACCAGGCGATCGCCGCCACCGGGCGTCCCGTCCACCTGGAACTCTCCTGGTCGCTCGACATCGGACACGCCGCCGACTGGCAGAAGTACTCCCAGGGCTGGCGCATCGACACCGACGTCGAGTGCTACTGCAACACCCTCGTCAGCTGGGAGAACTCCGTCGACGACCGCTGGGACGACGCCCCCGGCTGGACCCGCCACGCCGGCCCCGGCGGCTGGAACGACCTCGACTCCCTCGATGTCGGCAACGGCGCCATGGACGGCCTGACCAAGGCCGAGCGGCAGAGCTACGCCACCCTGTGGGCCATCGCCAAGTCGCCCCTCTTCACCGGCGACGACCTCACCCGCCTCGACTCATACGGCGTCTCCCTGCTGACCAACAAGGAGGTCATCGCGCTCAACCAGGGCGACACCCCGCCCGCGCGCCCGATCACCCCCTCCGACCCGCAGCAGGTATGGGCTGCGAAGAACCCCGACGGCACCTACACCGTCGCCCTGTTCAACCTCGCCGACAGCCCCGCCACCGTCTCCGCCTCCTGGGCCTTGCTCGGCTTCACCGGCAAGGCCGCCGTGCGCGACCTGTGGAACCACGAGAACCTCGGCACCTACATGGACAAGGTCGCCCAGGCGCTGCCCGCCCACGGCTCCCGACTGTTCACCGTCACCCCGCACGGCAGCCCGCTCACCACCACCGGCTACGAGGCCGAGTCGCCGTCGAACACCCTTGCCGGAAACGCCTCCGTCGCCGACTGCTCCGCCTGCTCGGGCGGCCACAAGGTCGGCAACCTCTACCTCGGCGGAAAACTCAGCTTCCAGGACGTCGTCGTCGACAAGGCCGGCACCTACCAGGTGAAGATCGCCTACGTCAGCGGCGACGCCCGTTCGGTCGCCATCTCCGCCGACGGGGGCGGCGCCACCAGTCACAGGTTCCCGTCCACCGGCGACTGGGGAACGGCCGAAACGGTCAGCGTGCCGTTGACCCTCAAGTCGGGCTCCAACACGATCACCTTCGACAGCGGCAACAGCTACGCGCCGGACATCGACCGGATCGACGTACCGAAGTCGTCCTGAACGACCCACCAGGAGCCGCCATGACCACCGACCCGTCCCACCTGCTGCACAGACGCAATCTCATCGCCCTCGCCGCGACCACGGGAGCGGCCCTGGCCGCCCTCCCTGCCTTCACCGCCTCGGCGGCGCCGCAAAGACCCGTCGACCCGGCCTCGTACGACGGCGGTTCATCCGACACGCTGTGGTGGCAGGCCCCGGCCGACGGCAACTCCATGATCGAACAGGGGCTCCCCGTCGGCAACGGCCGCCTCGGCGCCCTCGTGGGCAACGACCCCGGCCGTGAACTCCTCCTTCTCACCGACGCCACCCTGTGGACCGGATGTCTCAACGACGAACTGGACGCGGACGGCCAATTCCCCTACGGACGTGATGACTTCGGCTCCTTCACGCTGCTCGGGCGGCTCGCGGTCGACATCCCCGACCACGATCTCGGCGCCGTCTCCGGCTACCGCCGCACCCTCGATCTCGCCACAGGCGTGGTGACCACGTCGTACGTCCGCTCACGCGTGACCTACGAGCGGCGGATCTTCGCCAGCCGCCCCGACGACGTGATCGTCCTCCACTTCACCCAGAGCGGAGGCGGCCGCTACACCGGGACCGTCACGCTGGAGGGCACGCACGGCGAGGGCGCCTCGGTGGCCTTCGGTGCCGCGTTCCCCAACGGGCTGAAGTACGGAGCCGCCGTCACCGCCCACGGCGGCGGTGGCCGCGTCACGGTCAGCGGCTCGCAGATCGCCTTCGCCGGCTGCAAGGACCTCACCGTGATGGTGAGCGGCGGCACCAACTACGCGCCGGACGCGGCCAAGGGCTATCGCGACCCCTCCCTCGACCCCGAGCGGCTGGCGCGCACCAAGGTCCGCAACGCGGCCGCCCACTCGGCCGACACCCTGCTGCGGCACGCATGTCGCCGACCATCGCGCGCTGTTCGAGACGTTCGACCTCTCGCTCGGCACGTCCTCCGCCGAGCAGCGCTCCCTGGACACCTGGGAGCGGATCAAGGCCCGGACCGGGAGCGGCGACCCCGACCCCGAACTCGAAGCCGCGTACGTGCAGTTCGGCCGTTACCTGATGATCTCCGGGTCGCGCGGCAGCCTGCCGATGGGCCTCCAGGGGCTGTGGCTCGACGGCAACGACCCGGCCTGGATGGGCGACTACCACACCGACATCAACATCCAGATGAACTACTGGATGGCCGACCGGGCCGGGCTTTCCGCCTGCTTCGACGCGTTCACCGACTACTGCGTCGCCCAGCTCCCGTCGTGGACCGACCTGACCCGCCGCCTGTTCAACGACTCGCGCAACCGCTACCGCAACTCCAGTGGCAGGAATGCCGGCTGGACGGTCGCCATCTCCACGAACCCCTACGGTGGAGGCGGCTGGTGGTGGCACCCCGCGGGCAACGCCTGGCTGTGCAACACACTCTGGGACCACTACGAGTTCACACGTTCGCGGTCCCATCTGGAGAAGATCTACCCTCTCCTCAAAGGCGCCTGCGAGTTCTGGGAGGCACGACTGCTCACCACCACCCTCCCGGGCACCTCACGCGAGGTCCTGATCGCCGACAGCGACTGGTCGCCGGAGCAGGGGCCGCTCGATGCCAAGGGGATCACCTACGCGCAGGAACTGGTGTGGGCGCTGTTCGGCCACTACTGCACTGCGGCGGCCGAACTCAAGTGCGACAATGCATACGCGGCTGCCGTTTCCGGTCTCCGCAAACGGCTGTATCTCCCGCAGGTGAGCCCGAAGACCGGCTGGCTGGAGGAGTGGATGTCACCCGACAACCTCGGCGAAACCACCCACCGGCACCTGTCGCCCCTGATCGGCCTCTTCCCCGGTGACCGCATCCGACCCGACGGCTCGACCCCGGCCGGCATCGTGGCCGGCGCCACCGCGCTGCTCACCGCGCGCGGTATGAACAGCTTCGGTTGGGCCAACGCCTGGCGCAGCCTGTGCTGGGCCCGCCTCAAGAACGCCGAGAACGCCTACCGGCTGATCGTCAACAACCTCCGCCCCTCGACCGACGGCAGCAACGGCACCGCCGCCAACCTCTTCGACATCTACGAACTGGGACAGGGCTACGGCGTCTTCCAGATCGACGCCAACTTCGGCACACCGGCCGCCGTGATCGAGATGCTCCTCTACTCCCGCCCGGGCCACCTGGAGCTGCTGCCCGCGCTCCCCGGCGCCTGGGCGAAGGCGGGCTCGGTGAAGGGCGTAGGGGCCCGCGGAGGCTTCGTCGTCGACCTGCGCTGGCAGGACGGGAAGCCGACCGAGGCACGCATCCGCAGCGTGGGCGGCCGCACCACGACAGTGGCTTACGGCGGCACGTCACGGTCCGTGAGCCTCGAACCCGGCGGCTCCGTCACGCTGAAGGACTTCGACCGGTGACGGCCCGTCTCGCCCGCGCCGGACGACTCGGCGCCCTCCTGCTGCTGGCCGGTGCCTTCCAGGCCACGCCGGTGCACGCGTCCGCCGACCAGCCCCGGTTCACCGTGGTGGGGGCGCCCACGGGCCGCGGTGAGGTCGTCACCTGGGGGGCGAGCGCCGCCCGCATGGGCGACTCGGCCGCCGACCGGGGCTACCGGCTCGTCGTCCACACCAGCGCGGCCGGAAGCGACCCGCAGATCCGGCTTTCCAACGCCTTCGGGGACCGGCCGGTCACCTTCGACAGCGTCTACGCCGGTCTGCGGCAGGAGGGCGCCGCACTGGTCCCCGGGAGCAATCACCGGCTGACCTTCGGCGGCGCCCGCTCCGTGACCGTGCCCGCAGGTGCCGCCGCCCTCAGCGACCCGCTGCCCGTCAGACTCCCCGCCGCGAGCGACCTCGTGGTCAGCATCCACTCACCGGACGCGGCCGGACCCGCCACAGGTCACTGGATGGCCCTGCAGACCTCCTACACGACCGAGGGCGACCACACCGCCGAGGAGGGCGCCGCGCACTGGACGCAGACGACCGGCTCCTGGTTCTACCTGGACGCCGTCTCCGTACGCCCGCCCGCCGGCACCGCGGCGGTCGTGGCCCTGGGCGACTCCATCACCGACGGCTGGCAGTCCACCACCGGCCTCGACCGCCGCTGGCCCGACTACCTCGCCCGCCGGCTGCGGTCCGCGGGCCTCCATGTCAAAGGCGTGGCGAACGAGGGGATCTCCGGCAACCAGGTCCTCGCGGACGGCGGCGGTCAGAGCGCCCTGAAGCGACTGCAGCGCGACGTCCTGTCCCAGCCGGGCGTCCGCACCGTCTTCCTCTTCGAGGGCGTCAACGACCTCAAGGCCCATACCGGAGTCACCGCCCAGGACCTGATCGCCGGCTACCGCGAGATCGTCGAGCGGGTGCATGCGGCCGGGAAGTGCGTCGTCGGCGCGACCGTCGCCCCGTTCAAGGGCTGGCCGGAATGGGACCCGGCCGGCGAGAAGGTGCGCGGGGAAGTGAACCGGTTCATCCGCGGCAGCGGCGAGTTCGACGCCGTCACCGACTTCGACCGCATCCTGCGCAGCCCCTACGACCCCGAGCGCGTCCTTCCCGTCTTCGACGGCGGCGACCATCTGCACCCCAACGACAAGGGCATGCAGGCCATGGCCGACGCCGTCGACCTGAAGAGCCTCGACTGCGCGGCGCGGCACCCCGGCGGCTGAGGTCCGGTCCCTGCCGTTTGGATCACCTCGGCGTCGCGGGGTCTGGCACGCACTCCCCACTGCCTCAGAGGTACGGAGGGAGCCTGGCCGCGTTGCCGTCACGCGCCGCCCCTCATTGCCGCCCGCCGCGGTAGCGGCTGGTCCAAAACGACGGGGCCTAGCCCGATGCCGTCGGTTCCGGTGCGATCAGCCCCTTCCGGTAGGCGATCGCCACCGCCTCGGTCCGGCTCGAAGCACCCAGTTTGGCAAGGATGTTGGAGACGTGCACGCTTGCCGTCTTGCCGGAGATGAACAGTTCCTCGCCGATCTGCCGGTTGCTGCGGCCGTGGGAGAGCAGCCGCAGCACGTCCTGCTCGCGGGCGGTCAGCGGCGAGGGGCGCTCCTCGTCCGACAGTGCGGGGGCGAGGCGGCCGCGGCGTATGAGGTCGTCGATCCGCTCCAGCAGGGGCGCCGCGCCGAGCCGCTCGGCCACCGCTCTCGCCTCGCGGGCCTGCACGGCCGCTTCCGCACGCCGCTCGGCCGCCAACAGGGCCTCGGCGAACCGCACCTGGCAGCGGACCCGTTCGTACACGTCACCGAAGCCGAACGCGGTCACCGCCTTCTCCCAGGCTGCCGCGTCCGGCCCGGACACCGCACGCGCCCACTCCGCCTCGGCCCGGGCCAGCCAGGCCAGCCCCTCGGGCCCCTGCGGGGTGCCGTCCTCGCCGTGCAGGGCCGTCTGCCGGGCGAGCTCGACCAGTTCGTCCGCGGTGTCCTTCCACCGGTGCCAATCGCCGCCGGACGAGCGCAGTTCCACGGCCGCGTCGGCGACCGCCGTCAGGGCGAGCGCAGCGAACCGGACCGAGGCGTAGGGGCGGTGGCCCGCCTCGTCGGTCAGCGCGGCAACCATGGTCTGGGCCCGCTCCACCGCCGCCTCCGGCTCGCCGCGCAGCACGGCGGCCTCGGTCAGCGCGATACCCGCGACCAGTGTGGCCATCCAGTCGAAGGGGCCCTCCAGCAGCACCTCGGCCCGCTCGACGGCGCCCATGTCGCCACGGGCCAGCGCCACATACAGGGCGGGACCCATCGCATACCCGCCCGCCGAGGGCAGTACGGCAGCGTCCGCCGCCGCGGCCGGCACGCACTCGTCCCAGCGGCCCAGCGTGTACAGCACCAGCAGATGCAGATAGCGCATCTCCAGCGGATACGGCGACGACAGCAGCCCGGCCCGGCGGGCGCGGTCCAGGCCCTCGGTCACCCACGGCAGACAGGCCTCGAGGTCACCCGACTCGAAGCAGCTGACGGCCAGGTTGAACAGGGCGCGCATCTCCACCGGCGCGTTCCCCGCCCGCCGGGCCAGCTCCCGGGCCTCCTCAAGGCGCTCCCGGCCCTCGGTGGTGCGCCGGCCGCCGCCCTCCAGGATCGCCAGCGAGATGAGCAGATCGGCCTGCGCGTCCGCGACCCGCAGCTGCTCGGCCACGCCGAGGGCCTGGCGGGCGACCCGCAGCGCGGTGTCATTCTCCCCGATGTGGCGGGCCGCCATGACATGCGTGGCCGCGGCCCACACCCAGGTCCGGGTCGGCGGCTCGGCCGGGATCATGGCGAGCGCCTCGCTGCTGTAGGCGAACGCGGCCGTCAGACTGTCGACGCTCATCAGATTGCCGGCCAGCGTGTACCGGACCCGGGCGGCGAGTTCGGAGTCCGTGTCCTGGCCGATGCCGGCGAGCGCGGCCCGGGTGAGGGACACCGCCCGGTGCGACTCACCGGCGTGCGCGGCCGCCGCCGAGGCGCGCAGCGTGAGCGTCACCCGGTCGACGCCGTCGCCCGAGGGCCGGGCCGCGGGGTCCACCGACTCCCACAGGTCGAGGGCGGTCTCCAGATGCCGCAGCTCCTCGGCGGGAGCGCCCACGCGGTCGGCGTGGCCGGCCGCCTCCAGGGAGGCGGCGAGCGCCTCGGCCAGATCATGGCTCTCGCGGTAGTGGTGGGCGCGCTCCGCGGCGCTCTCGGCCGGGTTCCCGCGCCCCGCGAGCAGCCGGGCGAACGCGCCGTGCAGCCGGGCCCGTTCGCCGGGCAGCAGATCCGCGTACACCGCCTCCCGGGCCAGGGCGTGCCGGAACGCGTAGGTGCCGGCGTCACCGGCAACCAGGAGCTGGCGGCCGACGGCCTCGCGCAGCGCCGCCTCCAGTTCGTCCTCCGGGAGCCCGACCGCCTCGCGCAGCAGTCCGTGCTCCACACGCTGCCCGGCGACGGCGGCCGTGCGCAGCACCTGCTGGGCGGTGTCGGACAGCTGCTCGATGCGGATGAGGAGGACGTCGGCCAGGCCGCTGGGCACGCCGCCCGCCTCCGTGTCGGTGGCCGCGAGCAGCTCCTCCGCGTAGAAGGCGTTGCCCTCGGCGCGCTCGACGATCCCGCGGACCATGGCCTCCGGCAGCGGACGGTCCTGCAATGCGCGCACCAGCCGGGTCACCTCGGAATCCGCCATGGGGCGCAACTCCAGCCGCTCCACGGCGGGCAGCCGCACCAGCTCGGCCAGGAGCGGGCGCAGCGGGTGGCGGCGGTGCAGGTCGTCCGCCCGGTAGGAGGCGAACACCGCCAGCCGGTGCCTGGGCGCACCCCCGGCCGGCCGCTGCAGGATGCCGCGGCTGAGCAGGAACCGAAGCAGGTCCCGGGAGGACTGGTCGGCCCAGTGCAGGTCCTCCAGGACCAGCAGCAGCGGAGCGATCTGCGACAGGTCGGCCAGCAGCCCCGCCATGCCCTCGAACAGCCGCAGCCGCCCTCCGCCACTGTCCGAACGCGCGAGGGGATCGTCCCGTACCGCACCCGCACCCAGCAGCCGGTCCACCACCGGATGCCCGGCCAGCGCGTCCGCGAACCGCTCGTCTGCCGCCAGCACCCCCAGCACCTCGGTGAACGGCAGATACGGCAGCCCGACGTCACCGAGGTCGACGCAGTGTCCGGTGAGGACCGTCATCCCGGCGCGGGCGGCCCGCCCCGCCACCTCGTCCAGCACCCGCGTCTTGCCCACCCCGGCGTCCCCGGCGAGCAGCATGGCCCGGGCCTCCCCGCCGCGGGCACGCTCCAGTATTCCGGCGAGCCGGGCGATCTCCTCGTCCCGGCCGATGAGCGGTGTGGTGAACATGGTCTGCGGCACGGATCCATCCTGGCACGCGCCACTGACAACGAGGTTTCGAACAGGCGAGGTCAGGGCCAGCGCCCCGAAGGGGCGCGGGGAACTGCGCGACCAGCCACGACGTACCCGCAGGCGACGGACGGCCATCGCGGCCCCACCCAGCGGAGCGCCTAGCGCAGCGTCTCCGCCCAGTTCGCCGGCACCCGCCCCGCCGGCCCCGGGACCGGCTGGTCCGCGGGGTGGCTCACCGGGGGAGCGAGGTCGGGCCCGGACTCGTACAGCTCATTGGTGTCGAAGTCCCAGAACCATGCCTCGCCCGGCTCGAAACTGCGGATCACCGGGTGGCCGGTGTCCCGGTAGTGGGCGCTGGCGTGCTTGGCGGGCGAGTCGTCGCAACAGCCGATGTGCCCGCACTGCGCGCAGCGCCGCAGATGGAACCACCAGCCACCGGCCGCGTCGCACTCGACGCACCCGCTGCCGCTCGGCGGGACAGCGGGGTCGATTCCGTCGGCACTGGTCATGCGGGCTCCTCCGGTGTGTCGTCGTCCGTCGCGGTCAGGGGCAGCAGGACCTGGAAGCGGGTGTCCCCCGGTTCGGACTCCACCTGGAGGGTGCCGTGATGCTTGTTGACGACGATCCGCCAGGAGATGTCCAGCCCCAGCCCGGTGCCCTCGCCCACCGGCTTGGTGGTGAAGAACGGGTCGAAGATACGGCCGCGGATCTCCTGCGGCACGCCGGGCCCGGTGTCCCGGAACTCCACCAGCAGCCGGTCGTGGTCGAGAGCCGTCCGCACCGTCAACGTGCCTTCCCCACCGGTGCTGTTGATGGCGTGGACCGCGTTGTCGATCAGGTTGGTCCACACCTGGTTGAGCTCCGCGGGGTAGGCCGGGACCTTCGGAAGGGTGCGGTCGTAGTCCTTGACGACCTCGATCCGCGAGCCGATCTTGCCCGAGAGCATCAGCAGCGTGCTGTCGAGGAGTTCGTGGACGTCGGCGTTCTGGTACGGGGCCCGGTCGAGCTGCGAGTACTGCTTGGCCGCGTCGACCAGGTGCGAGATGCGCGTCGTGGAGTCGTCGATCTCGTCCATCAACAGCTCGGTCTCGACGGTGTAGTTGAGCCAGCCGATCGCCCCGGGCAGGATCTCCGGGTCCACGTCCGCCGCGACCTGGTCGAGCCAGTCGAGGTCCAGACCGGCCTGCACGAACGTGGGCGCGAGCCGCCAGCCGTCCGGGATGCCGTGGTCGTCGAGCCAGTCCGTGAGGGCGTCCTCCCGGTCCGCGGCCTCCAGAGGGCTCAGCGTCGGCGCCTTGGCGACCAGTTCGGCGGTGCGCTCCTGGACCTCGATGAGGTTCGCAAGGGCCTCGCGCGGATACGGCCCCGCGGAGATGACGCCCAGTTTGTGCCGCATCTTCGCGACCCGCTCGCGCAGCGTCGCGGTGGCGCGCACGGCCGCCGCCGCCGGGTTGTTGAGCTCGTGAGTGAGCCCCGCGGACAACGAGCCCAGCGCCAGCAGGCGCTCCCGCTGCCCGATGGCCCGCTGTGTGCTCTTCGAACCGAAGAACAGCCCCTCCAGCAGATGCACCGCCATCGGGAACCACTCCTGCATGATGGCCGCGAACGTGTCGGCCGGCAGCACGAAGAACCGGGTCTGCTCCGTGACGCGCATCGAGTTGTTGTAGACCTGCCGCACCCGGTCACCGATGTACGCCTGCATGGCCCCCGAGTACACCCCGGGCTGCGAGGTGCGGGTCACCTCGACGTCGTCACCACCGACCCGGCGGGACAGCACGACCGTGCCCTCGATCATCACGAAGAAGCAGGTGGCGGGCTCGCCCTCGGTGTACACGGGACCCGCCTCGAACCGCTCCACCCGCCCCTCGCTGCACAGCCGCCCCAACTGCTGAGGGGTGAGCTTCTCGAACAGGAACAGCGAACCGATCTCCTGCGGGCCGCAGGGCATCACCTGCCCGCTCACGACTGCTCCAGATACCGGTGGACGAGCATCACGGCCATGGCTCCCTCTCCGACGGCGGACGCGACCCGTTTCGCGGACTCGGCGCGGGCGTCGCCCGCCACGAACACGCCGGGAATGTTGGTCTCCAGGTGGTACGGCGGCCGGTCCAGCTCCCAGTCCGCCGGCGGCCGCCCGTCCGGGGTCAGGTCGGGCCCGGCCAGGATGAACCCGTGCCCGTCGCGCAGCACCGTGCCGTCGAGCCAGTCGGTCAGCGGGGCCGCGCCGATGAACACGAACATCCACTGCGCGTCGACGAGTTCGGTCTCACCGGTGTCCACGTCGCGCAGGGTGAGCTGCTCCAGGTGGTCGCCGCCATGGGCGGTCTCGACGACGGTACGCGCGCGTACCGAGATGTTCGGCGCCTCGTTGATCTGCTGGATCAGGTAGTACGACATCGATGCGGACAGATCCGCCCCGCGCACCAGCAGCGTGACCGACTTGGCGCCCCGGGACAGATACATCGCCGCCTGCCCGGCCGAGTTGGCGCCGCCGACGATGTACACGTCGTGGCCGTGGCAGGAGGCCGCCTCGGTCAGCGCCGAGCCGTAGAACACCCCGCAGCCCGTCAGGTCGTTGCAGCCCGGTGCGTCCAGCTGCCGGTACGACACGCCGGTCGCCAGGATCACACTGTGCGCGGCGACCGCCGAACCGTCGGAGAACCGCACGGTCCGCGCGGCCCCGTTGACCTCCAGCCCCGTCACCTGACGTGCGGTGAGGATCTCGGCGCCGAACTTCGCCGCCTGCCGCCGCGCCCGGTCGGTCAGCTGCGCCCCGGACACGCCGTCGGGGAAGCCCAGGTAGTTCTCGATGCGCGAGCTCTGCCCCGCCTGCCCGCCGGTCGCCGACCGCTCCACGAGCACCGTCCGCAGCCCCTCCGACGCGCCGTACACCGCGGCCCCGAGCCCGGCGGGCCCGCCGCCGATGACGACGAGGTCGTAGAAGTCCGCCGCCGGCGTGGTCGCCAGCCCCACCCGCGCGGCCAGCTCGGGCGCCTCCGGTTCGACCAGGGGCGTACCGTCCGGGGTGACCACCAGCGGCAGCCGTTGCCCGTCCTGCCCGGCCGCCGCCAGCAGCCGCTTCCCCTCGGGCTCGTCCGCCGAGTACCAGCGGTACGGCACTTGGTTGCGGGCCAGGAACTCCCGTACGTCCGAGGAACGCGCCGACCAGCGGTGCCCCACCACCTTGGTGCTGGGCACCGGCCGGAAGTCGCTGCAGCGCCACGCCTCCAGCAGATCGTCCAGGACGGGGTACAGCTTCTCCTCGGGCGGGTCCCAGGGCTTGAGCAGATAGTGGTCCAGGTCGACGACGTTGATCGCGTCGATGGCCGCGCCGGTGTCCGCGTACGCGGTCAGCAGTACCCGCCGGGCGCCCGGATACACATCCAGGGCCTGCTCCAGGAACTCGATGCCGTTCATCTGCGGCATGCGGTAGTCGGCCAGGATCACGGCCACCAGGTCGCCGCGCAGCTTCAGCTCCCGCAACGCCTCCAGCGCGGACTCGCCGGACTCCGCCCGCACGATCCGGTACGACTCGCCGTAGCGCCGCCGCAGATCACGGGCGACGGCCCGGGAGACTCCCGGATCGTCGTCCACGGTCATGATGACGGTCCGCGCTGCGTCGGACGCCTGTGCCATACGTCTCCCACCCCGAGTGGCCGGACTGACGGCCGGCGAGCCCTGTCGCAAGGGCAGTCACCGCGCCGGCTCCCGCCCATCGTATGTTCGATCGCCCCGCTTCGCTCCGGCTGTACGGCGGAGCCACCGCTCAGCGGCGCCCCGACGACAGCACGCAGAACTCGTTCCCCCGGGATCGGCGAGTGTCACCGACGACACCTCGCCTTGCCCGACATGGCCAAGATCAGTCCGGGCAGGCGCGTAGTGAACACTGGGTCCGAGTGACCTGACCACGAGACTGGGAGGCAGCCGCATGACCCGCCCGATCACCGCAGGCGTCGACGGAACCGAGGAGAGCATCGCGGCATTGGACTGGGCGGCCCGGGAGGCGGTCCGGCGGGGGCTGGCGCTGCGCGTCGTGCAGGCCTGGCGCTTCCAGCCCTACGAGGCGATCGACGCCGCTGATCCGGGCACGCAGGCCGGATGGGTGCGGGACGCGCTGGACGAGGCCCTCCGGAGTGTCACCACACGGCATCCGGATCTCGATGTCGCCACCGATGTCGTGGCGGGCGAGACGGTCGACACGCTGGTCGAGGAGGCCGCGGAGGCCGAGATGCTCGTGCTCGGATCACGTGGGCACGGGCCCGTCGTCGGCTTCCTGCTCGGCTCCGTCGGCCAGCAGGTGATCGCCGAGGCGACGCGGCCGGTGGTGCTCGTGCGCGCCGGCGACCGGCCGACCGGCGAGGCCGCCGGACGCGAGGTCGTCGTCGGCCAGCAGGGCGAGCCGGACGACAGCGCCGAGACGCTGCGGTTCGCGTTCGAGACGGCGGCCGCCCGCGGCGCCACCGTGCGCGCGGTGCGGGCCTGGACACTGCCACCGGTGTTCGCGTACAGCCCGGGCTCGATGCACCTGCTCGACGAGGCGGGCGGCCTGGAACCGTTCGAGACGAAGGCACTCGCCGCCGCGCTGCAGCCCTGGCGGGACCGCTTCCCCGACGTGCCCGTGATCGAGCACCTGGAGATGGGCAGCGCCGGCCAGCTACTGCTGTCGGTGGCCGCGCGGGCCCAGCTGATGGTCGTCGGCCGGCGCGCCCACCGCACGGCCGTCGGCACGCGCATCGGGTCGGTGGCGCACGGCGTCCTGCACCATGCGGACTGCCCGGTGGCCGTGGTCCCGCACGCCTGAGTCACTCCGGGTTGACCGGCTCCAGGGTCTCCCGCGCCTTGGGCAGCACGTTCTCGATGTAGTCCTCGACCGCCGTGTCCAGCCCCATGTCGTGCTGCGCCCGCTCGGACAGGTACCAGCGGTGTTCCAGCAGCTCGTGGTAGATCTCAGCCGGGTCCATCGAGCCGCGCAGTTCGAGGGGCACGGCGCGCACGGTGGGCCGGAAGACGTCCCGTACCCACCGGTGGGCCAGTACCTCGGGGCGGGCCGCGAGGGGGTCGCCGGGCGCGTAGTCGTCCTGGGTGGCCATCCAGCTCTCCAGGTCGTTCAGCAGCCGCCGCGCCTGGTTCTCCTCGGCGTCGAGGCCGGTCAGACGCAGCAGCTGGCGCTGGTGGTGGCCGGCGTCGACGACCTTGGGCACGAAGGTGACCGTGTCCCCGTTGGAGGAGTGCTGGATCTGCATCTCGGCCACGTCGAAACCGAGTTCGTTCAGGCGGCGGATCCGGCGCTCGATGTAGTGGTACTTGCCGGCCGGGTACACGGACGTGCGGGTCAGTTCCTGCCACAGGTCCCCGTAGCGGGCACAGATCTCCATGCCGAACTCGACCGGGTCCACGGAGGGGTGCAGCGCCCCGGATGCCTCCAGGTCGAGGAGCTCGCCGCTGATGTTCACGCGCGCGAGGTCGAGGTCGTAGTCGCGCTGTCCGCCGCTGAGCCGGGGGTGCAGGTCGCCGGTCTCGGCGTCCACCAGGTACGCGGCGTAGGCGCCCGCGTCGCGCCGGAAGAGGGTGTTGGACAGTGAGCAGTCGCCCCAGGCGAACCCGGCGAGGTGCAGGCGCACCAGCAGCACGGCGAGAGCGTCCATCAGGCGGTGCATGGTGGCCGGGCGCATCGTCGTCTCGAACATCGAGCGGTAGGGCTGCGAGCCGCGCAGATGCCGGGTGATCAGCACCGGTTCCAGCGGGTCGCCCTCCTGGTCGGCGCGTCCGGTGACCACGGCCAGCGGGTCCACCGCGGGGATACCGAGCCGGTCCAGGTCGCGCAGCAGCTCGTACTCGCGCAGGGCGGGCCGTTCGGCGAGTTCCTTGACGGCGATCACCTCGTCGCCGGCCCGGGCGTAGCGCACGACGTGCCGGGATATGCCGCGCGGCAGCGGGACCAGGTACTCGTCGGGCCACTCCTCCAGGGGCAGGTGCCAGGGCAGGGCCAGCAGGAGCGCGGGGTGCTCCGGGTTCGTCGCGCTGATCTGCAGTGCCATGGCGTGCGTGTCCTTGCCTCGCGGGTGATCGTCACCTCACCTTAGAGGGCGCGCTCCTTGGCCTGAAGCGCCGCTTCACGTACTGGACCGCGGTGCACCGGGCCGTGCCCGGGCAGCAGCAGCTCGCCTTCCAGTGCGGCCAGGATGTCCAGCGAGGCCACGGCGCGGGCGCGCTCGTGGTGGAACATGTCGGGCAGCAGCTGCGGCCCCTGGATCCGCGAGGTGGGGTGGCCACTGGCCAGCGCGTCGCCCGAGATCAGCACCCCGGCGTCCGGCAGGTGGAAGGCCGTGTGCCCGTCGGTGTGGCCGGGTGTGTGCACCGGCACGGGGCGGCCCGGCAGGTCCAGCGGGCCCGCTGCCGGGAACGGCTCCGGGGCGGCGACCGGCACATGGGCCATGCCGCCGGAGCGAAGGGTGTGCACCGACCAGGGCAGGACCCCTGGCCGCCAGCTGTTCTTCACGACCTGCCCGACGGTCACCTGCTGCAGGAACTCCCGGCGTGCGTGCGGCACTTCGGCCTCATGGAGATACACGGGCGTGCCGTAGGTGCAGCGCAGATACTCGGCGGAGCCCAGATGGTCGTTGTGCGCGTGCGTGATCAGCACCGCCGCGACGGCCTCCGGTGCACCACCCACCGCCTCCAGCGACGCGAGCAACTGCTCCCGGTCTCCGAGGTAGCCGGTGTCCACCAGGGTCATCTCGTCGCCCTCGGTGAGGATCACCCAGTTGGTGTTGCTGCCGTGTACCAGGTGAATGCCGTCGGCGACTTGCCGCACGTCTGCCTGCATGATTGCCCCGCGTGGTGAGGTCCCTGACCGACAGCACCAGCAAAGCAGACGCGGCCCGCACCGGAAGCGGCAGGTCCGCGCCAATCTGCGAGTTCGCAAGCTCGCAGAGGGAGGGCTGCCTCCGGCACCGTCCGCCGGAGGCAGCCCCCTGCGTGCGGGCGAAGCGGCCGCCTCTCCGCCTCACCGCACGCCGTGCGGGCGGAACTGGATGCTGATGCGCGGTCCCGCGGCGCGTGTGGTCTTCGGAACGGAGTGCTCCCACGTCCGCTGGCAGGAGCCGCCCATCACGATGAGATCGCCGTGCCCCAGCGGACGCCGGACGCTGTCGCCGCCCCGCATCGGACGCAGCAGCAGATCGCGGGGCGCGCCCACGGAGAGGATGGCGACCATGGTGTCCTGGCGGGCGCCCCGCCCGATCCGGTCGCCGTGCCAGGCGACGCTGTCCCGCCCGTCGCGGTAGTAGCAGAGCCCGGCCGTGGTGAACGGCTCGCCCAGCTCGTCGGCATAGTGCGCGGACAGGGCGTCGCGCGCCTCGTCCAGCACCGGGTGGGGGAAGGTGTCGTCCGCTCCGTAGAACGAGAGCAGCCGGGGTACGTCGACGACCTGGTCGTACATCTTGCGGCGCTCCGCGTGCCAGGGCACCTCCGCGGCCAGCCGTTCGAACAGGATGTCCGAGCCGCCGAGCCAGCCCGGCAGCACGTCGATCCAGGCGCCGAGGCCGAGAGGCGTCCGACGGATCCCGTCGAGGGAGCCGAGGCGCAACTCGTCGGTCTGGTCGAAGAGCGAGCCCTGGAGGTGCGTGGTCACAGATTCAGCGTACCCCGATATTCGAATCTCTGTTCCCATCCGGACTCTGTTCCTGTCTGGTTCGGCCGGGATCCCGGTGCTCCACACCCTTCCGCCTTCCGATGCATCGGTGTATCGGATACATTCATGTATCGAACGGAGGTCGGAGATGACGACAGGGGAAACGGCGGCCCCGCGCGTGACCAGGCGCCGGGTCCGCACACGCGCCAACCTCCTCGATGCCGCCTTCGCCGTGTTCGCCACCAAGGGCTTCGGGCGGGTCTCCATCGAGGAGGTCTGCGAGGCCGCCGGCTACAGCAGAGGAGCCTTCTACTCCAACTTCGACAGCCTGGACGAGCTGTTCTTCGCCCTCTACCGGCAGCGCGCCGACCTCATCGCGGACCAGGTCTCCGGCGCCCTCGCCCTGGACGGACCGGACCTGGACGTGGCCGCCGCCGTCGACCGCGTCACCGAAGTACTGCTCCTCGACCTGGACTGGCTCCTGGTGAAGACGGACTTCCTGGTGCACGCCGCCCGCGATCCGCAGGTCGCCGAGACCCTGCTGGAACACCGGTCGCGGCTGCGGCGGGCGGTGGCCGACCGGCTCGCCCGCGCGCAGGGACTCGCCCAACTGCCCGCCGTGCTCGGCGACATCGACGGCGCGGCGCACGCCGTGGTCGCCGCGTACGACGGAGTCACCACCCAACTGCTGCTGGACAAGGACGTGGACAGCGCCCGCGGCTGGCTCAAGCAACTGCTGACCGCGCTGCTGACCGACGGCAGTGGCACCTCCCGATGAGTTCTCCGAACGAGCCCCCTCAACCAGACCACCGAACGAGCAAAGGAACCCTCGCCATGGATGCGGACGTCATCGTCGTCGGAGCGGGCCTCGCGGGCCTGGTCGCCGCGCACGAGCTCACCAGCCGGGGCCGCAGGGTCGCGCTGGTCGACCAGGAGAACGCCGCCAACCTGGGAGGCCAGGCGTTCTGGTCCTTCGGCGGGCTGTTCCTCGTGGACTCCCCGGAGCAGCGCCGCCTGGGCATCAAGGACTCCTTCGACCTGGCCTGGAACGACTGGCAGGGCAGCGCCGGGTTCGACCGGGTCGACGACGAGGACTCCTGGGCGGTGCGCTGGGCCCGCGCGTACGTCGAGTGGGCGGCGGGGGAGAAGCGGTCCTGGCTGGACGGGCACGGCATCAAGCTGCTGCCGACGGTCGGCTGGGCCGAACGGGGCGACCTGCGGGCCGACGGCCACGGCAACTCCGTGCCCCGCTTCCACGTCACCTGGGGCACCGGCACCGGCGTCGTGGAGCCGTTCGTCGACCACGCCAAGCAGGCCGCCCGCGACGGACTGCTCACCTTCCACCACCGCCACCAGGTCGACGAGCTGGTGATCGAGGAAGGCGCCGCCCGCGGAGTGCGGGGAACGGTACTCGCCGAAGACCGCTCGCCCCGGGGAATCCCCTCCAACCGCGACCGCATCGGCGACTTCGAACTCACCGCCCGGGCCGTCGTCGTCACCACCGGCGGCATCGGCGCCAACCACGACATCGTGCGCCGCTACTGGCCGGAGCGCCTCGGTACCCCGCCCACCGACATGGTCACCGGCGTTCCCGCGTACGTCGACGGCCGCATGCTCGACATCAGTGCCGAGGCGGGCGTCCGTCTGGTCAACCGCGACCGCATGTGGCACTACACCGAGGGCGTCCAGAACTGGGACCCGATCTGGCCCGGCCACGGCATTCGGATCCTGCCCGGCCCCTCCTCCCTCTGGTTCGACGCCCTCGGCCGCCGCCTGCCCGACCCCTGCCTGCCCGGCTACGACACCCTGGGCACCCTCAAACACCTGCGCACCACCGAGGACATCGCGGGCTACGACCACTCCTGGTTCATCCTCACGCAGAAGATCATCGAGAAGGAGTTCGCGCTGTCGGGCTCCGAGCAGAACCCCGACATCACCGCCAAGGACAAGGGCGCGGTCCTGAAGAACCGTCTCGGCAAGGGCGCCCCGGCCCCGGTCGACGCGTTCCTGCGCCAGGGAGCCGACTTCGTGACCGCCCCCACCCTGGAGCAACTCGTCACGAAGATGAACGAGTTGACGGACAAGCCGCTGCTCGATGCGGACGAACTGCGCCGCCAGATCGAGGCCCGCGACCGGCAGATCGCCAACCCCTACAGCAAGGACTCCCAGATCCAGGGCATCCGCAACGCCCGCCGCTACATCGGCGACCGCCTCGGCCGCGTCGCCACCCCGCACCGCATCCTCGACCCGGCGGCCGGCCCGCTCATCGGCGTCAAGCTGCACGTCCTCACCCGCAAGACCCTCGGCGGCATCCAGACCGACCTCGACTCCCGCGCCCTGGGCGCCGACGGCACCCCGATCGACGGTCTCTACGCGGCCGGCGAGGTCGCCGGCTTCGGCGGCGGAGGCGTCCACGGCTACAACGCCCTGGAGGGCACCTTCCTCGGCGGCTGCCTCTTCTCCGGCCGAGCGGCGGGACGGGCGGCGGCGAAGCAGACCGCCTGACCGGCGGTCGCGCGCGCAGCAGGGGGACCGGAGTGCCGACCGGCCGCCCCTGCGGCACTGCCTTCCCGCACGGCCGGACGAGATCGAACGCATCCTGCGCGTCGCCGCCCGGCTGCTCGACGTCCTCGGCGCCAAGGGCCTGCTCGCCCTGGCCGGCGCCGGACGACTCGGCCGGCGGGCCGCGGTCCGCTGCGCCGCAACGCATTGGGCTGCAAGGCTTCCTGCCAGTGCGTGGTGGGGTGTCCCACCGGCGTCAAGCAGAGCGTGCGCCTGGCCGTCCTGCCCGACGCGTGCGCCCACGGAGCGGGCATCGTCACCGGCGCACGGGTGCTGCGGATCCTCCTCGACCACGACCGACCGGGCCCGCCACCAGCCGCGGGCATCCTGGCCCGACGGGCGGACGGCAGCGAACCGATGATCGCCGACCGGCCCGCGGGACGGGTCCTGGGCCAGGGCCGCACCCTCGTCCGCTACCGCCCGGACCCCCGCGACGGCGCCCGGCTGATGACCGCCGTATGAGCCATGGGCCGCACCCTCTTCGCCGCCGGGGCCCACGAGGTGCTCACCGGTGTTCCAAGGGCTCCGTGCGCCCGCACCCTCGCCGAACTCGACGCGCTGCTCACCGGGATCAACCGGGATCACCCCGCGTGATCTGCACCTGTCGGCCCTCCACCCGGCCGGCACGGTCGCCGCGGGCGGCCGCCCCGGGCGGGCGCCGGCCGATGCCGAGGGCCGGCCGATGCCGAAGGCCGGCTGTAAGGCGTCCACGGCGTTCTCGTCACCGACGCCCCCGTCCTGCCGGCTGCCCGGGGGTCAACCGCCGACTGAGCACCATGGCGGCAGCCCTCGCGGTCACGGAGTACTACCTCGCATCCGGACCCAGCAGCCGGAGCAGTACCGCGGCATGACTCTGCTCGGGGTCCTTGGACGCCGTCAGCAGCGTCACGGGCCCCTTGGCCGTCAACTCCCGGACGTAGCTGAGCAGTTCGCCCGCCTCAGGGGCGTCCAGCTCCGCCTCGTAGCGGTCGGCGAACTCCTCGTACGAGCCCTCACCGGCGTGATACCAGCGGCGCAGTTCGGTCGACGGGGTGAGGGCCTTGGGCCACTCGTCCACGTGCGCCGCGTCCTTGGACAGGCCGCGCGGCCACAGCCGGTCGACCAGGACGCGTACACCGTCGTCCGGCTCGGGCGGTTCGTAGACGCGACGCACGCGAACGCTCACGATCGGGCCTTCCCGGGTTGCTGGTGGCGTCGAGCGTAGTGCGCAGGCGTGGGGTGACGCCGTATCACTTGACCCAATCGAGGAGGAAACCGAGCCGGGCGACCCATAACCTGGAATCGTGTGATCATCGGCCACCCCCCAGGAGTGCATGTGAGGAAGTCCAGCCGACAGTCCGTCAGACCCACCGCCTTCCTCCGTCGCGAGGCCCTGACCGCGACCGTCCCCGTTGCGCTCGCGGCACTGCTCGCCGCCGCCGGACCCGCGACCGCCGGCACGGGAGGCGCGTCCGGAGTCGGCGACCCGTACTTCCCGCTCGCCGGCAACGGCGGCTACCACGTAGACCACTACGACCTGACTCTCCGTTACGACCCGACGAGCCGTCACCTCGACGGCGCCGCCGTCCTCACCGCCCGCGCCACGCAGGACCTCACCCGTTTCGACCTCGACTTCAACGGGCTGAACCGGCTCGGTGCGGTCCAGACCCAGCAGGTGCAACGTCTTGAGCGTCTCGATGAACTCCCGGCCCAGGCCGTACTTGAAGGTGACCCGGCGGGCGTTCACCCAGCGCGGGACGAGCAGCACCTCCTCGTGCTCCACGTTCACGCACTCGACGGGACCGATGCCCTCAGGGAAGTCGAACACCTCCGGCTCGCTGAACGGCTCGGTGGTGAACCAGCCGCGGCCGGACTCGTACACGACCGGCGGATTGAGGCATTCCTCGATGGTGGTCCAGATGCTGAAGGAAGGGGCGAAGTCATAGCCGTCGACGGTGAGGTTCGCTCCGTCGCGGACGCCGATCTCCTCGATCTCGTCGAAGAGTTCGTCGGCGGAGTACCGGGCGAAGACGTCCGACAGGCCCGGTTCCACGCGCCCTGCGCGAATTGCGGGCCGTCACCCGGGCGCCGATCACCCGTGTGATCCTCACCCACGCGCACTTCGACCACATCGGCGGCCTGGAGGCACTCGCCGGCCCCGGAACCCTGGTCGTCGCCCAGGCCGCCTTCCCCGACGAACTCGCGCTGCAGGCCGTGAGTCCGTCCCCCCTCCCGTCCCTGCTGCCGGACGGCCAGGACCGCCGCCCGCACGTCGTCCCGGACCGGCTCGTCGAGCAGCCCGAGAGACTGACCGTCGGCGGGCGGAGTTTCACGCTCATCCCCATCGCCGGAGGCGCGACCAGCGACGGTCTCCTCGTCCAACTCTCCGACGAGGGCGTGGTGTTCACCGGTGACATGTGTATGCCGTACCTCGGCGCGCCGTTCTTCGCCGAAGGCTCGGCCGAGGGGTTGTTCGACGCCCTGCGGACCGTCCAGGACCTGCGGCCCCGGTTGCTGGTCCACGGCCACCCGCCGTTGACCGAGAACTTCACCGTCGAGGCGCTCTCCGGACTGCTCGCCGCCCTGCGTGACCTCCACACCGTCGTCGCGGACGACATCGTCGCGGGCCGGTCGCTGACCGACGTGCTGGACCGCGACCACCTTCCCGAGGTGCTGCGCGGGCATCCGGCCGCGATCCTCCCGTACCTGGTCATGCGCGACGGCTTCATCCAGCGCGTCCACGGCCAGAGGACCGGCTACTGGAAGGCGGACGGCGACGGCGTGGACCCCGTCGGCCGGGCGCAGTGGGCCGCGGCGCTGGACCTGCTGGCCGGCGGCAGGGCGGAGGCGTCCGTCACGGCGGGGGAGGAACTGCTGGCGCGCGGCGAACCGGAGGTAGCGCTCAGGATCGTCGACGGCCTGCTGAGCCACCCCGACGACGCGCCGCCGGCCGAGGTGCGCCGACGGATCCTGCACGCTCGTCGAACGGCACCAGCTCTTCAGCCCGTTCAGGTTCGCCTACTACGCGGGGCTCGCGGGCCTGACCGCGTCACCCGCCGGCTGAGCACCGGGCCCGGGCTCCATGCCGCAGTCGTACGGCCCGAGCGGCTTCCCGCAGGCGGAGCAGGTCAGCCCGGGCCGAAGCCGGCCGCCGCAGCCGCGGTGCAGGACCACCAGCGGCGGCCCCTGCGGCGCCCGGTGCCCGTCCCCCCACAGCAGCAAGGACATGATCACCGGCCACAGGTCCAGGCCCGCCGGGGTCACCAGGTACTCGTATCGCTCCGGCCGGGTCTGATAGAGCCGCCGTTCGAGAATCCCGGCCTCGCAGAGCTTGCCCAGCCGGTCGGACAGCACGTTGTGCGCGATGCCGAGGCTGCCGCGGAAGTCCTCGAACCTCCGCGTGCCGCGCAGCGCGTCCCGCACGATCAGCAGCGTCCAGCGCTCACCCGCCACTTCGAGCGACCGGGCGATCGAGCAGACCTGACCTTCGTAGGTACGAGGAAGCACGCCCCCCTCCTACGTCGATTGCATCACGCAAGTCAGTGGCGGAGGGCGACCCCGCCGCGCAGCGCCCCGGCGGCCACCTCCGTCACCGCCTCGGCCACCGCCGCGAGCGCCGGGGAGTCCAGCTTCCACTGCTGCCAGTACAGCGGGACGTCGAGGAACCGGTCCGGAGCGAGATGCACCAGACGCCCGGCCCGCAGCAGCGGCTCGGCCTGCACCTCGGGCACCAGACCCCAGCCGAGGCCCGAGGCGACGGACTCGGCGAACCCCTCCGAGGTGGGCACGAAATGCCGCACCGGACTCGCGCCGCCCCTGCCGCGCCGCAGTCGGCGCACGAAGGCGTCCTGCAGGTCGTCGCTGCGGTCGAAGGCCACCGTCGGCGCCGTCGAAAGAGCCTCCCGCAACGGTCCGCCGAACTGCTCCCGGGCGAAGTCCGGTGCCGCGACCGGGACATAGCGCATCCGGCCCAGCGCGCGCACGCTGCAGCCCGTGACGGGCTCGGCGGACGACGTCACCGCCGCCATCACCAGCCCTTCCCGCAGCAGCGACGCCGTACGGGTCTCGTCCTCGCGGCGCAGCTCGAAACAGAGCCGGGGCTCGTGCCGCACCCGCGTCAGCGCCGGCAGGAGCCAGGTGGCCAGCGAGTCGGCGTTCACCGCGATCGACACCCGGGTCGGCTCCCCGGCCCCGCTCATGCCGAGCTCGGCGCGCGCATCACGCTCCAGCCGCGCTAGCTGACGGGCGAACCGCACGACGACCTCGCCCGACTCCGTCGGCCGCACCGGCTTCGTGCGCATCAGCAGCACGCGGCCCGTGCGCTGCTCCAGCGCCTTCACCCGCTGGCTGACCGCTGACGGCGTCACATGCAGCGCAGCGGCCGCCGCGTCGAAGGTGCCCTCGTCCACCGCGGCCAGCAGCGTCCGCACCTGGTCCAGGGGCAGCTCCGTCAGCTCTGACTTCATATTCGCTAATGATACGTAAGAATCTTTAGCTGTACGTGCAGTGATCGTCTCCGTAGCGTCGATGCCATGACCCATGCTCTGACCGCCGCGGCCGCAGGCTTCGGCACCGGCCTCTCGCTCATCGTCGCCATCGGCGCCCAGAACGCCTTCGTCCTGCGCCAGGGGATCCGCCGCGACGCGGTCCTCGCCGTCGTCGGCATCTGCGCCCTGTCCGACGCCGTCCTCATCGCGCTCGGCGTCGGCGGGGTCGGCGCGGTGGTGGTGGCATGGCCGGGAGCGCTGACCGCGGTCGGCTGGATCGGCGGGGCCTTCCTGCTCTGCTACGGCGCCCTCGCCGCCCGCCGGGTGCTGAGGCCCGGCGGGGCCCTGCGGACCGAGGGGGAGACGACGGGCTCGCGCAGGCGGGCCGTGCTGACCTGTCTGGCGCTGACCTGGCTCAACCCGCATGTCTACCTCGACACCGTGTTCCTGCTCGGCTCGCTCGCCGCCGACCGCGGCCCCCTGCGCTGGACGTTCGGCCTAGGTGCCGCCCTCGCCAGCCTGTGCTGGTTCGCCGCGCTCGGTTTCGGCGCCCGCGCGTTCGGCCGCTTCCTGGCCGGACCGGGCGCCTGGCGGATCCTGGACGGACTGGTCGCCGCGACCATGATCGCCCTCGGCGGCATGCTCGTTGCGAGGGCGTGAACGCCCGAGGTGCAGTCCACAAGCTGAGACCGTGCGTCCCGAACTCCCCGACGGTGCTGGGATAGTGAACCCCGGACCCCGAAAGATGTATCGAGCAACCAGGAAGCCCGTGGACACCAGCGAGAGCAGCACGGCACCGCAGACACCGGACCCGGTCGCGGTCGACCCGCCTCGGCGCGGCTGGCGCCGCTGGGCCATGGACACCCGCCCCCTGCGCATCCCGGCCTACCGTCGGCTGTGGTCCTCGACGATCGTCACGGCCGTCGGCAGCCAGCTCACCGCGGTCGCCGTGCCCAAGCAGATCTACGACATCACCGGCTCCTCCGCGTGGGTCGGCGCGGCGAGCCTCGCCGGGCTGGTGCCTCTGATCGTGTTCGCGCTGTGGGGTGGTGCGGTCGCCGACAGCATGGACCGCCGCAAACTCCTCCTGATCACCAACAGCGGTATAGCCGTCACCTCGCTGCTGTTCTGGCTGCAGGCCTTCACCGGGCTGGAGTCCGTGGCCGCGCTGATGGTGCTGCTCGCGATGCAGCAGGCGTTCTGGGGCCTGAACGCCCCCGCCCGCAACGCCTCCATAGCCCGCCTGGTCCCGGAGGGCCAGTTGCCCGCCGCCAACGCCCTCGGCTCGACGGTCATGCAGACCGGGCAGGTGGCCGGACCGCTGCTGGCCGGCGCCCTCATCCCCGTCATCGGCCTGCCCGAGCTGTACCTGATCGACGCCCTCGCCCTCTGCGTCACGGTGTGGGCGGTCTACAGACTGCCCGCCCTGCCGCCCCTGGGCGAAGCGGCGGCGCGGCGCGCGGGCATGCGGGAGATAGCGGAGGGATTCCGCTACATCTCCCGGCACAAGGTGCTGCTGCTGTCCTTCCTCGCCGACATCATCGCGATGGTCTTCGGCATGCCCCGTGCACTGTTCCCGCAACTGGCCGCCCAGACCTACCGCTCCTACGGCGAAGGGCTCGCCCTCGGCCTGCTGTTCGCGGCGATCCCCATCGGCGCGGTGCTCGGCGGGCTGTTCTCCGGCACGTTCTCCCGGGCCCGCCGGCACGGCTGGATGGTGATCGGCGCGGTCGTTGCCTGGGGCGCGGCGATCACCGGCTTCGGGCTGAGCGGCAACCTGTGGGTCGGGGCCGCGTTCCTGGCCCTGGCCGGGGTCGCCGACATGGTCTCGATGGTCTTCCGCGGCGCCATCCTGCTGTCCGCCGCCACCGACGAGATGCGCGGACGTATGCAGGGCGTGTTCACGGTCGTCGTCGCGGGCGGCCCGCGCCTGGCCGACGTCCTGCACGGTACCGCGGGCTCGGCCTTCGGCCCGCGCACGGCCGTCGCGGGCGGTGGCCTTCTCGTCGTCGCCGTGATGCTGACCCTGGCCGTCGCGGTGCCGGCACTGCGCCGCTACCGCGTCTGACCGCGGGGCCCAGGGCGGTGCGATGCCACCGCCTCCTCCTAGAGCGCGCTGCGCCTGCGGCCCGCGTGCTGTTCCATGAGTCTGCCCCGGGTCATCTCCAGCCGGTGGGCGAGGATCTCCGCGACGCTGCGCACCAGCGCGAGTCCGAGCTGGGTGTCCTCCTCGCACAGCCGCAGCACCGCCGCCGCGTCGAACTCGTAGGCGCGGACGGGGCTGAAGGCCTCCGCGCCGAAGTCCCATTCGTGCGGCGGGAACAGCCAGGACCAGCCGAGCAGATCGCCCGAGCCGAGGCTCGCCACGGTCACCCGCTGCAGCGAGTTGACCCGCTGGTCGAGTGAGACCGCGCCCGAACGGATGACCCAGAAGCGGTCGGCCCTGCCGCCCGCCTCGAAGATCCGGGTGTCCTCCCGGAAGGAGACCTCCCGCGCGAGCGTCATCAGGCTCTGCCGCTGGGGCGGTGGGAGGGCGGTCAGCAGTTTTATCGCTTTGGTCATGACGCGGGGCTCCTCGCCGAGGATCGGTTTCGGTGCTTTCCCTACGCCCATTTCAGCCGTTGCCGGCGCTCTGAGCACCTCGGCGGACAGCACTTCCGGCCGCGAACCCCGAAGGCATGAAAAAGCCCTGGCTGGACGGGGGAGACCAGCCAGGGCCGTAAGCGGTGGCGTCGGAGGACGGTACGGTCGACTCCGTCACCACGTATGAATGAACCGTAAACCATCTGCCGGTGTTTTGCTCACTCACAACCCGGTCACGTGACCGGTTTCACTCCGCGGCCCCTTCACCGGCCGCCACGACCTTGATCGTCTCGAACTCCGGATCGCTGGGGTCCGGCAGGTACATCCCCGCCTCCAGACCGGTGCGCAGATACCGCAGCACGGGTTCGGTCAGCCGCTCGCCCGGCACGACGGCCGGGATCCCGGGCGGGTACGGCGTGACCATCTCCGCCGAGACGCGGCCGGCGGCATCCCGGGTCGGCACGTTCTCCGTGGGCCCGAAGAAGGCGTCCCGGGGCAGCCCGGCCTGGGTCATACGCAGCTCGGACGGCGACGGCACGTCCACCCGGGGGCCCGGTCCGAGTCCCGGCGCGGCGCGGGCCAGGTCCTTGAGCGCGGCGAGCAGTTCGCCGGTCGTCTGCCGGTCGTCGCCGTGGGTGATCTGCGCGCCGATGCGGCGGTGGTCCACCAGATGGGCGTCCAGGCCGCGCTGCTCCCGCAGCCAGTCCGCCGCCCGGAACCCCGTGACGCCGAGCCCCCCGATGTCGATGATCACGGGCAGCGGGTCGAAGTCGTCGGCCAGACCCGGACCGCAGAAGTCCTCCCGGCCCTGGACGTGCATCCCGTCGATCTCCTCGACCGCGGCACGGACCTCGGCCGCGAGATCCAGCGCGGCACCCATCAGCTCCGTCCCGTGCAGGGCCATCTGGCGGCGCCAGCCGTCGAGTCCGGCGTAGGTCAGTACCGAGGGGCTGGTGCTGCCCAGCAGATCGGCCCGCATCTTCAGCAGCTCCGGCGGCACGAGGTCGCCGCGGAGGTGGAAGACGGAGCCCTGCTCCAGCCCGCTGCCCATCTTGTGGATGCTCGTCACACAGATGTCGGCGCCCGCGTCCATCGCCCACGTCGGCAGGTCGGGATGGAACGGCAGATGGGCGCCCCAGGCCTCGTCAACGACCAGGGGAACGGAGCGCCGGTGGCAGACCTCGGCGATCGCCCGCAGCTCGGCGCAACTGCCGTACGGCGTAGGGCTGGTGACCAGCGCGCCCTTCGCGTCGGGATGAGCGTGGAAAGCCGCCTCGAAGCCCTCCGCGGCCGGAGGATGCGCGAGGTGGCGCCGGGCGTCCCAGCGCGGCTCGACCCAGACGGGCTTGATGCCGGACAGGATCAGCCCCGACACGACCGACTTGTGGGCGTCCCGGCCGATCAGCAGCTTCTCGTGCGGCCCCGCGACGGACAGCATCGCCGCCTGACCGACAGCGAACTGCCGCACGTGGTGAAGAACGTGTGCTCGGCGTGCACGGCATCGGCCATCAGCTCCTCGGCACGGACCAGCACCCGCCCCCGGGTGAGCCGGTCGTCCAGCCCGCCCGAGGCCAGTACGTCACCCAGGAAGACCGCGTCACCCAGCACCTCCCGTACGGCGGGGTCGGCACCGCGGGCCTGCTTGTGGCCCGGCGGGGTGAACCCCAACCGCCCGCGGCGGTGGTATTCGACCAGGGCTTCCAGAACGGGCGCTCGGCTGTGATCGGCTGTCATGCGCACCCGGGTTCCCGGCATCCGGCACCGCCAATCGGGCGCACCACGAGCCGTCGGGGCGGACGCCGTCCGTCACTCGTGTCAGCCGGTCCTGCCCGGGGTGAGGATCTCGTCCAGCACCCTGAGGACGGCTTCGTAGGCCAGCGTCCGTACGGCGGCCTCGCGCGCCGCCTCCGGATCGTTCGCCCGCAGTCCCTCGCCCCGCTCCCGCCACTGGCGCTTCTCCTGCTGCGCGCAGGCCCGCGCGCGCCGGATGCGCCGCAGCAGCTCGTCTGAGTCCACGACATCGGTCATGACATCCGCGTACCCCCGTTGCGCGCCAAGATGGCCCGGCCGGTACTTCGGACCGAGAGGTTTGGCAGCGCCCGCACAGGTGAGCCGATTGAGGAGACCTGCGGTGCTCGCGCGGCGGAGGCGGAATCGCTGCGAACGAGCGGGGGAAAGCCGTGCCGAAGGGCCCTGCCCGGAGAGCGGCGGCCGCGGGTGCGGCCGGGTCCGGCCTCCCTCCCCCGCGCAAGGAGGCCGGTTCTTCACCGATCAGGGAGCCAGGCGATGTGCGAGGAGCACGGGACCGAATCCGCCCTCGGGCGACTGGGGGCACAGCGGACCGGACCGCCGCGGTCGTGCAAACCGGCCGAGGCGCGCAGGGCGGTCGAGCGGGCGGTGACCGAACGCTGCCGGGCCACCCGCACACACTGCGACCAGGAGGCCCTGGGGGACGCCCTGCTCGTCGTCACCGAGCTGACGACCAACGCGATCCTGCACGGCGGCGGCGTCACGGACTTCCGCGTCGACGTCCTCGGCACGGGAGTGCGCGTCTCGGTGAGCGACCGCAGTGATCGACTGCCCGTGACCAGGCGGCCCGCGGATCCACGGCGCCGGCAGCGCGTCGGCGGCCACGGCTGGCCCATCGTCTGCCGGCTGGCCCGCGACGTGCGCGTGTCCCAGCTGCCCGCCGGCGGCAAGTGCATCACCGCGGTGGTCGCCTTCCGCTGAACGCCCTCCCCAGGGCGGCGGCGTTTGTTCCCGCGAGGCCAGGGCATACGGATGTTCGTGCTTCGGACCGGAGGCGCGCCAGCGGGAGCGACATGGCTGCCCAGGGCCCTCCAGTCGGTCCGGGCGGCGGCCTTCCCGCGGTAAGTCCCTGAAACCCTCGTTCAGGAGCGAATCCGCATGCTCATCGAGATGTCGAAAAGCACTTCCGGCACGCAGGCCCGGACGACCACCCCGACCCGGCGGCACGACGACGCCCCCGACACGGCGGACCTCTTCGCCCGCCTCGCCACCCTGGAGAACGGCCCCGAGCGGGAGGCGGTCCGCGACCAACTCGTCACCGCCTGGCTGCCCATGGCCCACCGGATCGCCGGCCGGTTCCGCGACCGCGGGGAGTCCGTCGAGGATCTCCGCCAGGTCGCGGCACTCGGCCTGGTCAAGGCGATCGACCGGTACGCCCCGGAGCGGGGAGCCTTCGAGAGCTACGCCGTGCCCACCATCACCGGCGAGGTGAAGCGGCACTTCCGGGACCGGATGTGGGCGCTCAGGGTGCCCCGCCGGATCCAGGAACTCCGCAACAAGGTGCGGGTGGCCCGCCGCGAACTGACCCAGACCCCGGGCAGCCCCGAACCCTCCACCGCCGACATCGCCGCCCACACCGGACTCACCGAGGACGAGGTGAACTCCGGTCTGGAAGCCCTCGAAAGCTTCAGCACGCTGTCCCTGGACGCCGAACTCTCGGGTGACCAGGACGGCTACAGCCTCGCGGACACCCTCGGCACGGCGGACTCCGCGTACGACGTCGTCATCGACCGCGAGTCCGCCAAGGAAAGTCTGCGCCGCCTGCCCGAACGCGAGCGCGCCATCCTCTACCTGCGCTACTTCGAGGACATGACGCAGAGCCGGATCGCCGACCGGTTCGGCATCTCCCAGATGCATGTCTCCCGCCTCATCAGCCGCAGCTGCGCACGGGTGCGGGCCGAGGCACTGGGGCAGTCGTCCGGCGACGGACGGGCGGCCGCGGCATGAGCGGGCCGGAGCGACCGAGGAGGAGGCCGATGCTGATCCCTCATCCCGCCGTCCTGCGAAGGCTTGTCGAGGAGTACGAGACCGCCCTGGCCGAGGAGGCCGAGCTGGGCGGCCGGGCGAGTCCACGGGTCCAGGACCTGGCCTACACCCTGTGCGTCTCGACCGGCACCCGGAACGTCGTACGGGCGCTGGAAGCCGCACACCGGCTGCTCGCGGCCACACCCGCGGCACGGCCGGAGGCACCGGAGATCGGAATCCGATGACAGCGACAGGACACGGGGCGGCGCAGGGCGCCGGGACGGGCGGCGTCCGGGTGGCCGAGCGGGCGGCGCGCGGCACGGTCACCGAGGGCGCCGCCCGGGCCGGGCTTGCCGCACGCGGCGTCATCTACCTGCTCGTCGGCGTTCTGGCGCTGCAGATCGCCTTCGGCGCCGGCAACCGGCAGGCGGACCGCGGCGGCGCCCTCGACACGCTCGCCGGGCAGCCGTTCGGCACCGTCCTGCTGTGGGCGCTCGGTCTGGGGCTGGCCGGAATGGCGGTGTGGCGGCTGTCGGAGGCCGCCTTCGGCTCGGTCGGGCCGGACGGCCGTACGCCACGAAAGCGGCTGCTCGCGGTCGCCCGCTGCGTCTTCTACGTGGTGGTCGCCTACTCGGTGCTGACGTTCGCGGCAGGTCCGCACGGCGGCGGCAGCGGATCGAGTGACGTGCAGTCCCGCGACGTCACGGCCAGGGCCCTGGACCTGCCCGCCGGGCAGTGGCTCGTGGGAGCGGCCGGGGCCAGCGTGATCGTCGCGGGCGTCTGGATCACCGTGGGCGCGGTACGGCGCGACTACCACGACCTGCTCAAGCTCGGCGAGATGTCCCCCTGGACCCGGCGGCTGGTGGACGTCACCGGTGTGGCCGGCGGTGCGGCGCGCGGCCTGGTGTTCGCCGCCGCGGGAACGTTCGCCGTGCGCGCCGCGGTCGACTACGACCCGAACCGGGCAAAGGGGCTCGACGACACCCTGCGCTCGTTCGCCCACACTCCGCTCGGTCCGTCACTGCTCGCCTGCGTCGCGGCCGGTCTCGCACTGTTCGGGCTGTTCTCGTTCGCCCTGGCCCGCTGGCGCAGGGTCTGACACGCGCCACACGGGGAACACGGACCGGATGAGCGAATCCGACTTTCCTCCGGAGCACCGGCCCGTCGACCTCTACCTCGGCCTCCTGCGCACCCGGATGGACACGGAGGACTACCGGCAGCTGCTGGGCGTGGTCGAACCGGTCCTGCGGGCGATCGAGGAACAGCGCATGCCCCCCGTGGACTTCGCACTCGGCGGGGAGCAGGGGGAGGGGTTGTCCCAGGAGGTCCGCGACGAGGCCGCCCTGGTCATCGCCGCCGCCGTCACCGGGCGGCTGGACAACGAGGTCGTCGAGATCGACCTCGAAGGGAGCGGCCCGATCAGAGTGATCACCGACGCGGACACCGCTGCCGACCCGGTGCGGCTGGGCGAGATCGCCGACTACATCCGGGAACGGCACCGCCAGGACGAGGAGCTGCGCGGCATCGCCGAGGTGAGTGATCTGCCCACCGACTTCTGAGGGCGGACTCACCGCTTCGGCGCCGCCACCGGCACCTTCAGCGGCCGGGCCAGTCCCACCACCGCCTCGTCGAGGCGCTGCAGATGCCGCAGCACCCGGTCGGTGATACGCCCGTAGCGGGAGCCGCCCGGTACCTCGGACTCCAGCAGGGCCGCGATGCTGGCCCCCGTCTCGACCTGGACGGCGGCCCGCTCGTCAGCGACCCGTGCGGCGATCACGCCGATGTTGCCGAGGATGCGCCTCCCTGCCCGCCGCAACCGCGGATCCGCCGCGATCGAGGGATGCGTGGGCAGCAGCTCGGCCATCGCGGCCAGCGAACGAGCGTGGTAGGCGCAGGTCTCCAGCAGCGCGACGACATAACGGGCGGTGTTGCGCCGGGCCCGCAGCGGAGTGACCGGGTGGGTGAGCGGCTGGGTGGCGGTGCGCAGGTCGGCCAGCGCCTGGTCCAGGTCGCGTGCCTTGTCGAGGAGTTCGGCCGGTTCCCCGCCGCTGAGCTGGTCGAGAGCGGCCTCGGTGACGTCGGCGAGCCGGTCCAGAGTGGTGACGAGAAGGTCATTGGTCCGGCGGTCGGTGTGCACCGGCAGGACGAACGCCGCCGCGATGATCCCGCAGGCCGCGCCGAGCGCCGTCTCCTCCACCCGCAGCACCAGCACCGACAGGCTGTAGGTGTGCAGCAGGGTGTACAGCACGCCCAGGGCCGCGGTGACGAAGAAGGACATCAGCGTGTACGACAGCGGCGCCGTGTAGAACATGGCGAACACGCACAGCAGCACCAGCGCGAACGCCGTCCAGGTGTGCTGCCCGACCAGCGCCGCGAGCAGCAGGCCGGCCACCACACCGAGCACCGTGCCCAGCAGCCGCCGGTAGCCCTTGACCAGGATCTCGCCGGTCGAGGCGGTGTTGATGAACACGATCCAGCAGGTCAGCACGGCCCAGTACCAGCGCTGACTGGAGAGGAACTCGCCGCCGACGATGGCCAGCGCCGATCCCACGGCGACCTGGACGGCGGCGCGCGTGGTGGGCCGCCGCAGTCCCGTCGGCGCCCCCTCCGCGGCCTCCTCGCCCGCGTCGATCGCCGCGTCCTCCGCGTCCAGCTCTTCGCGTGAGCGGGCCGTCGACGGCGTGTCGTCCGAGTCGTCCTGCGGCCCGCCGAGCGCGATCCGCAGCCCGAGCACCGCGCGTGCGGCCTCGCCGACACCCCGGAACACGTCCTGGACGGCGGGGGAGGCCTTCGGCAGGTTCTCCTCGTCCCGGTAGCCGAGGAGCCGGTTGCGCAGGCGGGCCAGGCCGGTCCCCAGGTCCTCGGAGACGGGTCGCAGGACCAGCAGGCGCAGCGCCTCCAGGTCGCGGCGCAGGGTCGCGGTCGACTCGTCCTCCACGGGCAGCCGGCCGCCCGGCGGGACGGGCGCGCCCGGCAGGTGCAGGGTCAGCGTGTCCGCCCGCTCGGCGCTGCGGGCCGTCAGCAGCAGCAGTCCGAGGCGTTCGGCGGCGATCTCGGCGTCCGCGACGCGGCGCTGCACGAGCCGCGCCACGGCCTCGTCGGCAGTGCCCTCCTCCAGCCGCCCCTGAATCATCACGGCCGTCTCGTTCAGGCGGGCGGTGCCGTCGCGCACGTCCTGAAGCGCCCTGTCGATCTCGTCCGGTCCGGCGTCGAGGAGAGCGAGCTGCGCGGTCACCAACTGCGCCAGCCGGGCGCGGAAGGCCTCCCGCAGCCGTTGAAGGATCCCGGCGGGCGTCTCGGGCACGAGCGCGAAGCGCACCACGGCGCTGGACGCGACGGCCACGGCGACGACTCCCCACAGCCGCGGCAGCGCCGACACGGTGGCGCCGACGAACAGGGACATGAAGTAGACCTGGAAGCCGATCAGCCCGAGCGCGGTCCCGCGGTCGCCGAAGCGGCGGGCGTAGACGGCGCAGAAGATGAGGGCGACGAAGAACAGGTCACCGCCCACCACCCGGGAGTGCAGGACCGCACCCAGCGACACGGAGGCCAGCGCCACCAAAAGGCCCAGCGCGAGCGTGCCGGCCTGCGGGCCGCGCTGCTTCTCCCGGATGGCGAAGGTGGAGACCATCGCCGCGATGGCGCCCGCGACCAGATGGCGCACATCGGCGCCGAGCAGGGAGAGCACGGCCAGCGTGAGGGCGATGGCGCCCACGGTTCTCAGGCCCGCGGCCAGCCGCAGCAACCCGGGATCGGAGGCCGCGACGAGATCGCGCAGCCGTGCCCGGACCGACCCTCCCGCTGCCTTCACGCCGCCGTACTCACTCCCGCTTCACGTCATGATCCGATTCTCAGCATGGCACGACGTGACCGGAGCGTGCGCACCGGCTCATGGCTCCTTCCGGTCCGTCCCCTCGACCTGCGCCCGCACCTGTTCCGGCGTCATGTACGCGTTGGTGAACTCGAAGTCCTTCAACGTGGCGGCCTTGCGGGCCTGGAAGCCGGTGCGGACGAAATCGTCCCCGGCCAGGGCGTTGAGCGTCCAGTTCGTCGCCACGCGGACCTTGGCGACGTTGGTGCGCAGTGCCATCCAGTGATAACCGCGGGCGGCCACCTGGGCGGGCAGGCCGCGCAGTTCGATGCCGAGCGGCTTGGAGACGGCGTCCTTGCCGCCGAGGTCGACCACCAGGCCGAGGTCCTTGTGGACGTACGGTGTCAGGGGCTTGCCCCGCAGGGTCGCGATGACGTTGTCCGCAACGTGCTTGCCCTGCCGCATGGCGTGCTGCGCGGTCGGCGGGCAGATCGCCGCCTCGTCGTCCTTGGCCTTGTCCGGCACCGCGCCGGAGTCGCCGAGCGCGAACACGCCGTCGTGGCCCGGCAGGTCCATCTCGGCGTTGACGGCGAGCCGCCCCCGTACCGTCTCCGCGTCGAGCGTGGCGATGAGCGGGCTCGCGACGACACCGGCGGTCCAGATCAGGGTCCGGGTGGGGACCACCCGGCCGTCGGTGAAGGTGACCTCCTCGGGGCCCGCCTTGGCGATGGAGACACCCAGCGAGACGTCGATGCCGCGCCGCTTGAGGATCTCCTGGGCGCTGCGGCCGAGCTTGTCGCCCAGTTCGGGCATCAGCTTCGGGGCGATGTCGATCAGATGCCACTTGATCAGCGCCGGATCGATGCGCGGGTAGCGCTTGACCGCGGCGTGCGTGAGCTTCTGCAGACAGGCGGCGGTCTCGGTCCCGGCGTAGCCGCCGCCCACCACCACGAACTGCAGCCGCGAGGCCCGCTCCGCCGGATCGTCGCTGGCGTCGGCCAGGTCGAGCTGCGAGATGACGTGGTCACGGATGTACGCGGCCTCGGCGAGGGTCTTCATACCGAAGGCGTGCTCGGTCAGACCCGGGATGTCGAAGGTGCGTGTGATGCTGCCGGTGGCCAGCACGATGTAGTCGTAGGGCTCGTTGACGATCCGGTCGGTGATGGTGCGGATGACGCAGACCTTGGACTTCAGGTCGACGCCGATGGCTCCGCCCGGAATGATCCGGGTGCGGTACTTCTTGCTGCGCCGCAGCGAGACCGCGATCGACTGGGGCGTCAGCACGCCCGAGGCGACCTGGGGCAGCAGCGGCAGGTAGAGCTGGTAGGCGAACGGCGTCACCAGGGTGACGTCCGCTTCGTCGGGCGCGAGTTTCCGCTCCAGCCGGCGTACGCACTCCACGCCGGCGAAACCTGCGCCAACCACCAGGATCCTGGGTCGTGTCACGGTGTTCATCCCTCTCTGCGGCTCCAGGCGGTCTGCATCCAACGCCCTACGCATGCCCTGGATCGCTGCGTGCACCACATCGATCCCACCGTGGCCTCAGCCGTTCCGCCAGCTGGGTGCGGCAGGCAGACGAACGCGTCGAGCACCACCATGCCCGTCCGCGTGCCGAAACGCACCGGTCAGGAGTGAACCTTTTGGATCACGTGCCGTGCAGGAAGTGGCGAGAATGTGTTCAGCCTGTTCAGCGGAACACATTGTCGGACTCGTCCCAGCTCGACAGTTCGTCCGGGACCGGCTGGCGGGGAGCGCGCGTGCGCGCCTGGTACATCGCGTCGATCTCGAACGCGTAGTGCCGCACGATCGCGTCCCGGCGCAGCTTCATGGACGGCGTCATGAGCCCGTTGGACATGTCGAACTGCTCCGGCAGCACCCGGAAGACCCGGATCGACTCCGAGCGCGAGACGGCACTGTTGGCCGCGGCCACGGCCCTCCCGATCTCCTCCCGCAGCGCGTTCTCCTCGCGGGCCTCCCGGCTCGGCATGTCGCTCTGCAGTGAGAGGGAACCGCGCCAGTACGCCAGGAACTTCGGATCCAGGGTGATCAGCGCCCCCACACACGGCCGGTTGTCGCCGACGACGACCGCCTGGTGGATCAGCGGATGCATCCGCAACCGCTGCTCCAAGGCGGCCGGGGCGACGTTCTTGCCGCTGCTGGTGACGATGATGTCCTTCTTGCGGCCGGTGATCGTCAGATAGCCCTGCGCGTCGATCCGTCCGAGGTCGCCGGTGGCCAGCCAGCCGCCGCGCAGGACACCGTGCGTCGCCGCGTCGGCGTTGATGTAGCCCTGGAACACCGAGGGACCGCGGACCAGGATCTCGCCGTCCTCGGCCACGGCGATCTCGTTGCCCGGCAGTGCCTGCCCGACGGTTCCCGACAGCTCTCGGCCCAGCGGCTGCGCGGTGACGCCGCCGGCGGCCTCCGTCAGGCCGTACCCGTCGTTCACATAGATTCCGATGCCCTCGTAGAAGAGGGTGAGTTCACGGCTGAGGGGAGAGCCGCCGGACGTCGCCCGCATCACCCGGCCGCCGATCGCGGCGCGCAGTTTGCGGTACACCGTCCGCTCGAACAGGGCGTGTTGCAGCCGCAGATCGAAACCCGGACCCGAACCGCCGCCCAGCCGTTGCCGCTCCAGCGCCGCGGCGAAGTCCCGTGCCGTGTCCGCGGCCCGTTCGAACAGCGCCCCGCGGCCCGCCTCCTGGGCGACGCGCAGGAAGTTCTTGTAGATCTTCTCGAGCAGCGAGGGAACCGCACAGAGATAGGTGGGGCGGAAGGAGCACAGGGACGCCGACAGCGCGTCCTCGCTCATGTCGGGCTCGTGGGCCATCACCATGCCGCCGCGAATGCACAACGTCTGGACCAGAAGGCCGTAGACATGCGAGAAGGGCAGGAAGGCGAGCACCGACGCCTGCTGCTCGCCCGGGGGGATCACGGTGTGGCCCCAGCCCGACAGCAGCGTGTCGCAGGCGCTCGCCAGGTTGCGGTGACTGAGCGCACAGCCCAGCGCGCGGCCCGTGGTGCCGGAGGTGTAGCTGATGGCCGCCGTGGAGTCCGGCAGCACGATGCGGCGCAGCGACTCCACCGTGGCGAGCGGGATGAACCTCCCCCGCTCCCGCAGGTCGTTCAGCGCTCCCGCGTCCAACTGCCAGACGTGGCGCAGCAGCGGCAGCGAGCCGCACACGGAACCGACCGTCATCACCGCCTGCTCGTCCTCCACCACCACGGCCACGCAGCCGGCGTCCCGCAGGACCCATTCGACCTGATCGCGCGAGGAGGTCGGATAGATCGGCACGACCTCGGCGCCGACCGTCCACAGGGCGTAGCTGAGCAGCGTCCACTCGTACCGGGTGCGTGCCATGATCGCGACGCGGTGACCCGGCGAAATCCGGGACGCGACCAGCCCCTTGGCCAGATCCACCACCTCGTCGCGCACCTCTGCGGCGGTCAGCTCGTCCCAGGCGGAGGAGAGGGTGGGGCGGCGCGCGAGCATCGGCCGGGTGGGATCGACGGCTGCCGCGTCGAAGATGCTGTCGGCCAGTCCGCAGGCCAGGGGTGAGACGGTGGGGGGAGCGAGGGCGAAGTCGCGCATGCGCTGCTCCTGAGCTGTACGGAGGGTGACCATGCCGACGAGTTCCGTTGTCGACGGTGCTCGAATCTAGCCCAGGTGAGTGCGGATGGTGACCGGAACCTGCGAAGTTGCGGATCCGTGATGATCAGGCCTGGGTATGGCGCACGCACCCGGTGACGACCTCGCGCAGGTTGCGTGTCCGCGTCAGCAGTTCACGCTGAACATGCGCGCCGGTGCCGCCGTTCAGCAGCCGCGCACAGGCCGCCCGGGCCTGTTCCAGGTCGCCGCTGTCCGCGAGCGCGCCGCCGATGTGTTCCAGCAGCGCCCCGACCACGTTCTCGGCGGGAAGCCGGCGCATGGTCTCGGGGTGCAGCAGCTCCTGGGCGAGACCGGAGCGTGCAGCCTGCCAGGCGGCCAGCCGCAGCAGACTGACGCTGTGGTCGAGGGGCGGATGGCCGTCCCACCACTCACGCGCGGCGGTCTCCACGAGCCCGCGGGTGAGCGTGGCGATGAGGGTGGCCGTGCCGGCGTGCAGGCAGACGTCCGCGACCCGGACCTCGACGGTCGGGTACTGCCGGGAGAGGCGTGCGTCGAAGTAGATCATCCCCTCGTCGAGGATCACCCCGCTGCCGACCATGTCCGCCACTCGGCCGTGATAGTGCTCGGCCGACCCGAAGACCTCGGTGGGTCCGGCCGACGGCCAGCGCTGCCACACCCGGCTGCGGTAGCTGTCGTAGCAGGTGTCCCTGCCCTGCCAGAACGGGGAGTTGGCGCTGAGCGCGGAGATCACCGACAACCAGGGCCGGATGCGGTCGAGGACCGCGACACCCTCCTCGTCGGAGCCGACGGAGACATGGACGTGACAGCCGAGCACGAGCTGCTGCTGTACGGCGATGCCGTATTGCTCCTCCATCCACTGGTAGCGGCTTCCCCGGGTGACGGACGGGCTGACGGGCAGGGGCGAGGTGGCGAGCGCGGCCACCGTGCACCCGATCTCCCCGGCGTGCCGGGCGGCCTCCCGGCGACAGCGCACGATCTCCGCGTTCAGGTCCGCCATGTCGGCCTGGGGATGCGTGTTGAACTCCAGCATCTGGTTGTACAGCTCTTTCTCGAACACGCCCTCGCACGCGTCGTCCCGCGCCGCACGGGCGAGCACCGCGGCGGACAGCGCCTTCGGCTCGCCCGTCTCCGGGGCCACCAGGAGGAGTTCCTCCTCCACTCCGACGGTGCGCACGTGGGGCCGCCTTTCTGTGGCCGGGCTGCGGCTACGACGAGCACCGAGTACCCCGCCGACCGGTCACAGCAACGGAGTCAGCCAGATCGTGGCGAGCGGTGGCAGGGTGAGCGTGATCCTTCCCTCCTCCACCTTGACGTCGTCGGGGTTGGTGACGTCGCTGCCGCCGTAGCGCGCGGCGTCGGTGTTGAGGACCTCCCGCCAGGCGGGCACCTCCTCGGGCGCCCAGAGGCGGTAGTCGTGTCGCACGACGGGGGAGAAGTTGGAGACCGCGAGCAGCGGGCTGCCGTCGGTGGCGAACCGCAGGAACGCGAAGACGTTGTCCTCGGCGGCGTCCCCCATCACCCACCGGAAGCCGCGGGGCCGGGTGTCCTGCTGCCACAGCGCGGGCGTGTGGCGGTAGACGGCGTTGAGGTCGCGCACCAGGTCTCTGACCCCGCGGTGATCCGGCTCGGCGCCGTACCCGGGATCGACCAGCCACCAGTCCGGCCCGTGCTCCTGGGACCATTCGGAACCCTGGGCGAACTCCTGCCCCATGAAGAGGAGTTGCTTGCCGGGGTGGGCCCACATGAACCCCAGGTACGCCCGGTGGTCGGCGCGTCGCTGCCACCAGTCGCCCGGCATCTTCGACACCAGCGCCTGCTTGCCGTGCACCACTTCGTCGTGCGAGATGGGCAGGACGTAGTTCTCGCTGTAGGCGTACACCATCGAGAACGTCATCTCGTTGTGGTGGTACTTGCGGTGCACCGGCTCGTGCTCCATGTAGCCGAGCGAGTCGTGCATCCAGCCCATGTTCCACTTCAGGCCGAAGCCCAGGCCTCCGCTGTCGGTGGGGCGGGTGACCCCGTCCCACGCCGTCGACTCCTCCGCGATGGTCACCACACCGGGGGCCCGCCGGTACACGGTCGCGTTCATCTCCTGCAGGAACGCCACCGCGTCCAGGTCCTCGCGCCCTCCGTGCACGTTCGGCGTCCACTGGCCCGAGTCGCGCGAATAGTCCAGGTAGAGCATGGAGGCCACGGCGTCCACCCGCAGGCCGTCGATGTGGAACTCCTCGCACCAGTACACGGCGTTCGCCACCAGGAAGTTGCGCACCTCGGTGCGCCCGAGGTCGAACTCGTAGGTCCCCCAGTCCGGGTGCTCGGCCCGCCGCGAGTCCCCGGGCTCGTACAGCGGGTCACCGTCGAACCGGGCCAGCGCCCAGTCGTCCTTGGGGAAATGGGCAGGCACCCAGTCCATGATCACGCCGATGCCGGCCCGGTGCAGTGCGTCCACCAGGTACTTGAAGTCGTCGGGCGTGCCCAGCCGCGACATCGGCGCGTAGAAGCCGGTGACCTGATAGCCCCAGGAACCGGCGAACGGGTGCTGGGTGACCGGCATGAACTCGACATGGGTGAAGCCCAGGCCATTGACGTACGACGGTAGTTGCGCAGCGAGTTGACGGTACGTCAGTCCAGTTCGCCAGGAGGGGAGATGGATCTCGTAGACCGAGAAGGGCGCCTCGTGGACGGGTACGTCACCCCGGTGCGCCATCCACTCGGCGTCTCCCCATTCGTAGTGCGAGGCGTGCACGATCGACGCGGTGTCCGGCGGGACCTCCGCGTACCGCGCCATCGGGTCGGCCTTGAGGAAACGGCCGCCGTAGCGGGAGGTGATCTCGAACTTGTAGCGCGCGCCCTCGCCGACACCGGGCACGAACAGTTCCCACACCCCGGACGACCCCAGGGAGCGCATCGGCAGCGCCGTCCCGTCCCAGCAGGTGAACTCCCCTGCGACCCGGACCCCTTGGGCGTTGGGCGCCCACACGGTGAACCGGGTGCCTCGCACGCCCTGATGGGTCATGGGCTCGGCGCCGAGCGCCTTCCACAGCTGCTCGTGGCGGCCCTCGTGGATCAGATGGAGGTCGAACTCGCCGAGGGCGGGCAGGAAACGGTACGGGTCGGCCGTCTCGTGCTCACCGTCCGCGTACCGCACCAGCAGCGTGTACTCGGGGATCGCGTCGAGGGCCAGCACCCCGGAGAACAGGCCGTCGCCCTCCGAGGCCAGCGGGCGCCGCTGCCCGCCGACGAGGACGCTCACCTCGCGGGCGTACGGCCGCAGGGCCCGGAAGACGATGCCGCCCGCTACCGGATGGGCGCCCAGCAGCGCGTGCGGATCGTGGTGCCGGCCGCTGAGCAGACGTTCGCGTTCGCCGGGATCCAGAGCAGGCGCGCTCGCGCAGCCGGCGGTCGGCGGGCCGGACGGCTCGGGGAGTGAGGTGTCACGCAGGGCCACGGGTTCAGCCTCCTCTTACGGCGAGACGCTCGATCGCCGCCATCGGTACGGGGAGCCAGTCCGGCCGGTGCCGGGCTTCGTACAGGACCTCGTACACGGCTCGATCGGTCTCATAGGCACGCAGCAGTCCGTGCTTCTTGCGCGGGTCCCAGCCGGCCCGCTCGGCGTAGCCCGCGCAGTAGGCCTCGCGGCAGCGGCGCGCCCACTCCGGGCGCCACGGGCGGCGCTGCCGGGCGGCGTAGTCGAAGGAGCGCAGCATGCCCGCGATGTCCCGCACCGGGGACTGGGTGCTGCGCCGCTCTGCGAGCGGGCGGGACGGCTCGCCCTCGAAGTCGATGACGAACCAGTCCCGGCCGGCCCGCAGCACCTGACCCAGGTGCAGGTCGCCGTGGATGCGCTGGGCCGGCGGCCCCGGATCGCAGGCCACGAGCGCGCCGAAGGCGGTGCGCAGCCCGGGAACATACGGGCGCAGCGCCGGTACACAGCGGGCCGCGGCGTCCAGACGCTCGGTCATGGCCGCCGCCGTCCGCGCGCTCTCGTCGTGAGCGCCGGCCGGGAAGGCGGCCGCCAGCGCGAGATGCACCTCGGCGGTGGCCCGGCCCAACTCGCGGGCCTGCACGGTGAACTCGTCGCCGGCGGCGAGCGCCTGCAGGGCCAGTGCCCAGCCGTCGGAGGCATCGGGCAGGAACGGCTGCAGCACGCCGAGGGTCGCCTCCTGCGGATGCGTCGTACGGAACCACGCCACCGGCGCCGGAACCCGTCCGCAGCCCTGCCCGGCCAGCGCACCCGGTACCTCCAGGTCGGGGTTGATGCCGGGCTGCACACGCCGGAACACCTTCAGGATGAACTCGTCGCCGTACACCAGCGAGGAGTTGGACTGCTCGGCCTCCAGCACCCGCGGCACCAGCCCGGCCGGCACATGCACGGACGGGTCGGCCTCGAAGCGCAGCGGGCCCGCCGCACCGGGCTGCCGCAGCCGCTCCAGGAGCAGCTGCGCCGAACGGGGATCCTGCAGCGCGTCGTAGACCGTCAGGCCGGCCAGCGGACCCTCCTCCGCCCTGCCGATCAGGGCCCGTCCGAGCCTCGGCGACAGATGCCGGCGCACACCGAGCAGCAACTGGTAGCAGTCACCGGCCGGCGTCGCACCGCTGGGGGCGGGCACTCCGCTCTGACCGGTGTGCACCAGGAGGTGCAGACAGCCCGGGAACAGCTCCGTCATGGACAGCAGACCAAGGTCCGTGACGGGCCGGTCCTTGCCCGCGAACCAGCGCTGCCGCGGCAGCCACTCGCGCAGCAGCCCGGCGAGCGAGGCCATCGGCCCGGCGGCGACGCTGGGTCTGGGGCGGAGCGGTGCGGTCTTCGCCATGGTGTCGCGTCCTTTCCTCGCCTCACGCTCGAGGTCGGCGGCCGATGCGGGATGCGACTCGGGTGAGCCGGAACCAGTAGAAGCCGTGGCCGGCGAGGGTCAACAGGTACGGCAGCTCACCGATGGCCGGGAAGCGCACCCCGCCGATGAGTTCCACGGGATGGCGCCCGTCGTAGGCCCGCAGATCGAGCTCGGTGGGCTGCGCGAACCGGGAGAAGTTGTTCACGCACAGCACCAGGTCGTCCCCGTACTCCCGCAGGAAGGCCAGCACCGCCGGGTTGGAGGACGGCAGTTCCGTGTAGGTACCGAGGCCGAAGGCCGGGTTCTGCTTGCGGATCTCGATCATCCGGCGGGTCCAGTGCAGCAGCGAGGACGGGTCGGACATCGACGCCTCGACGTTGGTCACCTGGTAGCCGTAGACCGGGTCCATGATGGTCGGCAGGAACAGCCGCCCGGGGTCACAGGACGAGAAGCCCGAGTTCCGGTCGGGTGTCCACTGCATCGGGGTGCGTACCGCGTCGCGGTCGCCGAGCCAGATGTTGTCGCCCATGCCGATCTCGTCGCCGTAGTAGAGGATCGGCGAGCCGGGCAGCGACAGCAGCAGGGCGGTGAACAGTTCGATCTGGTTCTCGTCGTTGTCGAGGAGCGGGGCGAGCCTGCGGCGGATGCCGATGTTGGCGCGCATACGCGGGTCTTTCGCGTACTCCGCCCACATGTAGTCGCGTTCCTCGTCGGTGACCATTTCCAGGGTCAGCTCGTCGTGGTTGCGCAGGAAGATGCCCCACTGGCAGTTCGAGGGAATGGCGGGCGTCTTGGCGAGGATTTCCGAGACCGGGTAGCGGGATTCCCGTCGCACCGCCATGAAGATGCGGGGCATGACGGGGAAGTGGAATGCCATGTGGCATTCGTCGCCGCCGTTCTGGTAGTCGCCGAAGTAGTCGACCACGTCCTCCGGCCACTGGTTCGCCTCGGCCAGCAGGACGGTGTCCGGGTACATCGCGTCGATCTCGCGGCGGACGCGCCGCAGGAACGCGTGGGTGGCGGGAAGGTTCTCGCAGTTGGTGCCCTCGGCCGCGTACAGATAGGGCACGGCGTCGAGCCGGAAACCGTCGATGCCCAGGTCGAGCCAGAAGCGCAGGGCGGCCAGGATCTCCTCCTGCACCGCCGGGTTCTCGTAGTTGAGGTCCGGCTGGTGGGAGAAGAAGCGGTGGAAGTAGTACTGCCCGCGCACCGGATCGAAAGTCCAGTTGGAGACTTCCGTGTCGACGAAGATGATCCGCGCGTCGGCATACTGCTTGTCGTCGTCGGCCCACATGTAGTAGTCGCCGTAGGGCCCGTCGGGGTCTTTTCTCGATTCCTGGAACCACGGGTGCTGGTCGCTGGTGTGGTTCATGACGAAGTCGATGATGACGCGCATGCCGCGCTGGTGGGCGGCGTCCACGAATTCCACGAAGTCGGCGAGGTCACCGAATTCGGGCAGGACCGAGGTGTAGTCGGAGACGTCGTAGCCGCCGTCGCGGAGCGGTGACTTGAAGAAGGGCGGCAGCCACAGGCAGTCGACGCCCAGCCACTGCAGATAGTCGAGCTTGGCGGTGATGCCCTTGAGGTCGCCGACTCCGTCGCCGTTGCTGTCCTGGAAGGACCGGACGAGGACCTCGTAGAACACGGCACGCTTGAACCACTCCGGGTCCCGGTCCTTGGCGGGAGTGTCCTCGAAGGTGTCCGGAACGGGCTGGTTGACAGTCATGTCGCTCTGAATCTCCGATCGGTGGCTACGCGGACGAGTGCTGGACGTGGAGCACGTGTGCCGGGGCCCGCCCGGGATCCAGGCGCACATAGTTGGTTCTGCCCCAGTGATAGGTCTCACTCGTCAGTTCGTCGTACGCGGACGTGAATGCGTGCCACTCCAGACCGAGTTGCGGCATGTCCAACGAGACCGTGGCCTCCTGGGTGTGGTGCGGGTCGAGGTTGACGACGACGAGGACCGTGTCCCGGCCCGAGGCCTTGCTGTAGGCGATGACCATGTCGTTGTCGGTGTGATGGAAGCGGAGGTTCCTGAGGCGTTGCAGGGCCGGATGGCGCCGCCGGATGGTGTTGAGCCGGCTGATGAGGGGGGTGATGGTGCGGCCTTGGCGTTCGGCTGTCTCCCAGTCGCGGGGGCGTAGCTGGTACTTCTCCGAGTCGAGGTATTCCTCGCTGCCCTGGCGCAGGGGGGTGTTCTCGCACA
>NZ_JAJSBI010000018.1 GCF_021261325.1 Streptomyces guryensis
CCTGGCATGCTATCGTCCCCTTCACCTTTCGGATCTTGGGTAAGCCATCAGATCCAGAGACATTCCTCCAATCTCTGCCCGCTGCGCGGGCTATACGGCACTGCGCCTCGTGGCGCAGAGAGGCTGTTGTGCGGGCGGTTCGGGCCGGTCAGGCGGTGCACCGACGGGATCACCGTCCACAGCCGCAACTCGCGGGCCAACTCGGCGATCGCCGCCAACTCCGATCGGAGGACCGGCCACTGGCACCGATTCCAGTCCGCGGGGCCGGCCGCGTCCGGGCCGTCGACCGACATGACCAGCTTGCTGGGAAAGCAGATCGCGCCTTCCGGAAAGTGCACGATCCTCGCTTGCCGGGCGCTGGCCTGGCGCATCAGAGCACGGACCCCACGGCCGCTCTCGTGCAGCGCTTCGACGTCGCGGGGGTCTTCGCGGACGGTGGTCTGTGCTGCGGCGAGCCGCACGTTCTTGGGATTCCCTGCTTCCGGCATGACGTCTCCCGATGGAGTCGGACGGAAGTGCCGGAGGGCGGACGTGTAGGACTCGCCGGTCTTGGCGGCGCGGGCACGTACCTGGCGCTTGAAGTTCCTACGGGCTGTCATCGCGGCCTTCCACGCCTTGAGCGACGGCTCCCCGGCAACCTCGCCCGAGGCGATCGGGCTGCGGCAACGGCCTGAGACGCTGGTCCCTTTGCCTCCGAGGGGAGACCGTGCTGGGGACGGTCGCGGGAGGTTCGGCGTAGGCCACGCAGTCGGTCATCATGCCGTCGCTCGCGAACTCCGTCAACAACCTTCAACACGGCCGACGCGCCGTCGCTTTGCCGGGGCGGATGCAGAGAAACACCTCGGCTTCACACGCTGAACTTGACAGAGAGGACATCGGTGCGCGTCCCGCTGTGCCTGTCGAGGCCCGCGATGATCGGGGCGGGGAGGCGCCTAATGGACGAAAGGCCGGCTCGGGCCCCTCCCCGGACGCCCCGGAGATCGACGGGGCCCGCGCTGCGGTCGTGAGGATGTCCGATCCCGGGCATGGCCTCAGAATGGACGTTATGCCCTGCTTGTTCCGGATCGGGGATCGGAGGTATCCATGAAGGATCTCAAGGTCGAGCAGAAGAGCTCGCTGTCACGCATTGAGGCGGCCGATCAGCTCACTGCACTTGCGACTGCGCTGAGAGAAGGCGGGGATGCCGAACTGGAACTCGGCCCCTGGACGCTGAGCCTGCGGATTCCCGACGACCTTCGCGGCGAGTTGGAAGTCGAGGTCGGCGACGGGGAGATCGAGCTGGAGATCGAGTTCAAGTGGCCGACCGCACCGCCCCGTACAGCGCCGTCGCGCGGCAGGGGTAGGACCGCGAAGCGGTCCGCCACAAGAACCGCGTGAGTCGTGCCAGGACCTCGGGCCGATGAGGAACGGCCCACGCACGGCCCACGCGTCATGCAGGTTCGGGGACGAACGGATGCAACTCGTCGGCACCGGCCTGTACGACGCCGTAACTGCTTTCCGGTACCTCGTTCCAGGCGCCAGGCAGGTCGCCGAGAGGCTCGGAGACGACGAGGCGGGTCTCGTCGGACACTTCCCGCAGGAAGGCCGCATCGGGGTGCAGTCTGCGCAGGGCGTCCACGCGGGTGCTGTAGAACAACGACCGGGAAGCACCCTGGCTCGAGTAGCGGAAGGCCCAGACGCGGCCGCCGTCACTCACGGCGACCGTCATCTGCACCGGGAACTCCACACCGTGGTCGCGGCCGCTGCGTTCCACCACTCCCACCATCCGGGACACGGCGCCCGGCGGGTCCTCGTCCAGGCCGAAGGTGAGCGCCAGGTAGAACATCACCTCCGAGTCCGTCGTTCCTTCGATGTCCGAGTACAGCGCAGGGTCGACGAGCAGGGACAGCTCGCGACGCATGAGGTGGAAATCCGTGATGACGCCGTTGTGCATCCACATCCAACGGCCGTGCCGGAACGGGTGGCAGTTCGTCTGCTGCACCGCCGTGCCGGTCGTCGCCCGTATGTGGGCGAAGAACAACGGGGAACGGACATGATCCGCGAGCTCCCTCAGATTGCGGTTGTTCCAGGCCGGGCCGATGTCCCTGAACAGGGCCGGGGTGTCGATGCTCTCCTGCGACTGCGAGTACCATCCGACGCCGAAACCGTCGCCGTTCGTCGTCTCGACACCCAGTCTGGAGTGGAGGCTCTGATCGATCAGCGAGTGGGCCGGTTTGTAGAGGATGGTGTCGAGAAGCAGGGGTGTTCCCGAGTAAGCGAGCCATCGGCACATGAGCGATCACCTGTGTTCCTGCCTGCATCTGCGGGAAAGCCCTGAAGTCCCGCCCGCGGCGTCCGGAGTCTTCAACGAGTCCGCCGGTCACAAGGCTGCAGCGCCCCGCTGTCCCCCTCATTTTCGCCTCCCGCGCCGCCCATCGCCACGCGGACGTGGATCGGACGGCCGTCTCTCAGCACCGGCGATGCGTGGGCGTTCGCGGTCGTCAGCCGGAGCGCCCACACGATTGCCCGGGGATCAGTTCACTGAGTCGAGGGCGGCGAGGATGTCGGCCGGTTCGGCGCGGGTGGTGTAGTCGGTGTCGACGAAGGACCAGCGGATCACGCCGTCACGGTCGATGACGTGGGTGGCGGGCAGCGGGAGCGTGCGCGGGTGTCCGCCGTTGACGCGCTGGAGGTCGAAGCCGAGCCTGTCGTAGACGGCGGCGAGGTCGTGGGGCAGGTCGAAGGCGAGGCCGTACTGCTTGGCGGTTTCGGAGCCGATGTCGCTGAGGACGTCGAAGGCGAGGTCGTGCTTCTCCGCCAGGGTGAGGGACTCGTCGGGGATCTGCGGGGACACGGCCAACAGGCGGGCGCCGCGGGCGGTGATGGCCTCGTGGTGCTGCTGGAGACAGCGCAGGGCGATGTTGCAGTAGGGGCACCAGGCGCCGCGGTAGAAGGTCAACACGACCGGCCCGTCGGTGAGCAGGTCGTCCAGGGCCAGGGTCTGTCCGGTGGCCGTGGGGAGGTGGAAGCGTGGGGCCTGGGCGCCGACGGTCAGGGCGTGGGCGGCCTGGCCGGAGTCGGCGAGTTCCCGGCCGGCCCGCTGCATGATCTCCCGGATCTCGGTGGGGATCTGCTGCTGACGCGCTTCGTAGAAGGTGCGCAGTTCCGCGGTCAAGGTGGTCATGGTGCTCGTTCCTCCCGGCTGACGGCTGGAGCGGGGCAAAATCTTGAAATGACCGTTCCAAGATAAGGGTATGCGCGCCCTCGCGCCAGCCGCGCGGAGGGGGTGACGCGAACCGGGGAGTATCTTGGAATCCTTATTTCAGGATGGTGGGGTGGATCATGCCGGACATCAAGCACTTTGATCCGGACGCCAGCCTGGAGACCGTGGTGCGGTTGTTCTGGCGGCAGGGCGTTGCCTCGACCGGGATCCAGGACGTGGTGACCGCGACCGGGCTCAACCGCTCCAGCCTGTACGCCACGTTCGGCGGCAAACAGGAGCTCTACCTGGCCGCGCTGCGCCGCTACCTGGAGCAGCGGTCCCAGCCGGTGTTTCGGCGCCTGGCCGAGGACGAGCGGGGCCTGCCGGCCGTCTCCGAGTTCTTCGACGGCCTGATCGAGACCCGCTGCTCGGGCGAGTACGCCCGCTGGGGCTGCATGGTCTCCAACGCGCACGCCGGGGCTGAGAACAGCGATCCGGCGGTACGTGCCGTCCTGGACCAGCACCACCGGGAGCTGTGCGAGGCGCTGTACGCGGCCCTGGTGACCGCCGAGCGCCAGGGGCAGCTTGCCCCGGGGACCGCGCCCGGCGCCTCCGCGGATCTGCTGGCGCTGCTCGCCTACGGCGTCAACCTGCGCTCGCGTGCCGGTGCCGACGCCGCGACGCTGCGAAATACCGTGACCGCCGCCCTGGACTCGCTCGGCGTCAGGGCGGCGCCGTAAGCGGCGAGGGCGTGATTCCTGAGGCCGGAGGACTTTCGCAGTGGTCCGCCGGCGCGCCTGACCCGGGCCCGGTCGGAAACGCCGGCGGCCCGGTCCCGCCTCGGGTGGCGGAACCGGGCCTCTGCCTGCGGCACCGGCGGCTGACTCATCGCACCTCCCGCGCAAACGGCGCCACGACGATCCGGTCGATCAGCGGCGCGTAGCGGGAGCGGAGCAGCACCCCCGGGAAGGTGTCGGAGGCGTAGGTCGTGCCGTCGAAGTTCGGCAGTTCCTCGGAGCGGAAGGCGATCGTGTTCTGCCCCTTCTTCAGCTGGACCGGGACGGTCAGCTCCCAGAAGTTGTCCTGGTGGAAGGTGTGCGGGAAGCCGACGCGCTGCACGGCGCCTCCGTTGACGGTGATGTCGGCGTGGCGGGCCAGCGGGTCCGGGTTGTAGTGCGTCGCCTCCGACTGCTCCGGGTTCGAGTAGCGGATGCGCAGCGCGTACAGCCCGGCCTTGTCCGCGGCGACCGTGAACGTCGCCGTGTTGCCGTTGCCCGGGTCGCCGCCGATGCCCGTGATCGCCGTACCGTCGGTCGCCAGGGGCAGTGAGGTCACCGTGGCCGAGCCCGCGAGCTTGGCGTCCTGCGCCTCGTACGTACGTGCCTTGAGCGTGCCGTCGGTGGGCGTGACCGTCAGCCGGTCCACGAGGGTGGCGGCCGAACCGCCGGTCACGGTCACCTTGTTGATGCCGCCCGAAAGGGAGACGGCGACCTCGTGCCCGGCCCTGGACACGTGCAGGACGTCGTGCCCGTTGACCGACAGCCGCGCGTCCGCCCCGCCCAGGGTGCCGACATCGAGGGTGGCCTCGCGGTCGGCGGGCGAGTAGACCCAGAACGTGGCCGTCTGTCCCTTCGCGACTCGGACCGCGCCGGAGCCGGTGGCCGGGGCCGGGGTGTGCTTGGGCAGGTCGTAGACGGGCCGCGCCCCGCCGCCCGGCCAGGCCAGCTCACCCTCGTAGACCTCGGTGGCCGCCGAGGCGTCCGGCAGGGACAGGGTGAGGCGGTCGACGATGGCGTCGCCCTTGGTGGCGCGCTCGCCGTCGAGACTCTTCGCGGCCAGCGTCAGGGTGTGCCGGCCCTTGGTGAGATGCACCTTGGTGTCGCCGTGGTCCCACACCACCCACTTGTAGCCGAGCGGCAGATACAGCTCCTGCTCGCTGTCCGCCTCTCCGTCCATCCGCAGGAACACGTTGGTGGGGCCCTGCTCCTTCACCTTGTCGAAGGTGTTCAGGGAGTTGGCGAAGACACTCAGGTCGTACGTGCCGTCCTCGGGCACGTCCACGGCGAAGTCGAGCGTGACGTCCGAGCCGGTGCGCAGACCGCCCACGTCGTAGCCGCCGGAGGTGTAGAACTTCGACACGTCGGCCGTCGAGCCCTCCGGGCCGTTCCTGGAGTAGCCGGACCCGGTGTGGGCGGCGTCCTCCGCCTCGTACGAGCCCTGCCAGCGCACGGGCGCGGACTGTGTTGCCTTCGCCTTTCCGGCCGGGCTGAGGACGATCTCGTAGGCCGAGGACTCCTTCAGCTTCGGCAGCGCGCCGTCGCCGAAGTCCACGACGGCCGTCCCGTCGTCACCGACCTTCAGATTCGTCTCCGTCAGCAGCTTCGGGCCGGAGTTGTCCCCGACCTGCCCGCTCCAGTCGATCTCCCGCACCCAGGCGTGGACCTGGTCCCCGAAGACCTTCCTGGGGACGCCCGAGAAGGTGATGTGGCCCTTCCCGGTCGACCCGCCGAAAATCAGCCGGGCCTGCTTCTTCTTCTCGTCGAGCGTGGCCACGCCCTGCATGGTGTAGTTCTGGCCCGGGAACGGCGGGGTCACCTTCACGGTGTGCCCGCTCATCGAGGCGTACGAGTGCAGCAGCCACCACTGGCCGTTGCCGCGGTCGGACTGCACCGCGGAGTCGGAGAGATTGCCGTCGATGTTCCAGTAGGCGATGTCGGCGTCCACCTTGGACTCCTCGATCGCGGACACCCACTGGATCATCTGGCCGGGCACGGAGGTGTGGTAGTTGAAGGCGTACTCGTTGATGTTGACGGGGAGTTGGGTGCCCTCACGGTCGGTGCCCTTGAACAGGTCCTTCTCCCACGCCCGGTACTTGGCGACGCTCTCGCGCACCGCCTCCGGGTGGCTCAGCTCATGCCATGTGATCACGTCGGGGAGCGTCCCCGCGGCCAGGGTGTGCGTGAGGAAGCCCTTCACCTGGTCGAACAGGACGCTGGTGTTGGGACCGGCTATACGGGCTTCCGGCATCTTGCCCTTGATGAGCTTGTAGGCGGAGTCCCAGGCGGCGAAGTAGTCCTTGGGGTCGGTCAGCCAGCTGACCTTGTCGTAGCTCCAGTCACCGGTGCCGAACATGTTGCCCTCGGGCTCGTTGAACGGCACGAAGACGATGTTGTCCTGGTACCGCTTCGGTAGCTGCAGGACCTGGTCGACCTGCTTGGCGATCTTCTCCTCGTAGAGCCTGAGCTTCTCCGCGGGGGTGTCGCCGGGCCACTCGTACGGGAAGCCGCGGTTGATGTCCGTCATGTAGATGTAGACGTCGCCGTCGGTGGAGTCGGCCAGCGGCTTGACCACGTCCAGCGCGTCGGCGCCGGGGTGCTGCGGGCCGTCCTGTGCCTTGGTGGAGACGGTCCGCAGCCCCATGCCCTCGATGAGGTTGTTGGTGGGGACGTCCGGCCCGTACACGCCATAGAGGGTGCCGGAGGCACCGCCGTGGAACTTGCCGGTGTCCGAGCCGAGGTCGACGGTCAGGGCCCCCTCGCGGACCACGGTGACGGTCGCCTTCACCGCGTGTCCGGCGGCGGCTCCGGCGACCGTGAAGGTGCCCACCCGGGCGTACTCCTCGGCCGGTACGGCGTCCCAGGTGACCGGCGCATCGCGGTCGTAGCCGTCGGAGAAGGCGGAGCGGACGGCCGCGGGGAGGGAAGGGGCCGTCCCGGTCGTCGTACGGACGTCGAAGGATGTCTGCGAGAGCTGCTGGAGGGTGGGCACGCTTGCGACCGTGCCGGCGACCTGCTCGGGGGTCAGCGCAGAGTGCCAGACCGCGAAGTCGTCGACCGCGCCTTTGAGCAGCGGGTCCGGGTATAAGGACTTGCCGATGTAGCCGGCCGCCGTGGCCGAACCGTCCAGGAGGTCCCTGGCCTTGACTGTCGTCGCGGCGGAGGAGACCGCCACGCCGTCGAGGTAGGTGATGACCCGGTGGGCGGCCGTGTCGAGGGTGACGGTCACGGTCCGCCAGCCGTCGGCGGGCAGCGGGGCGTATCCGGAGACCTGTGCCTCCGCGCCTCCGCCGCCGGTGGTCACGGCGGTGCGCAGCACGCTGCCGTTGTACGGCGTCGTGAACAGGTACCTGCTGGTGTCGGCGCCCAGATCGAAGATCCGCTGCCAGTCCGACTTGTCGCCGCTCCACTTCACGCGGGCCGAGACCGTCAAGTCGCCCGCGTCGCCGAGCACTTCGCGGGGAAGGCGGACATAGGCGCCGTCCGAGGTGGGTGCCCCGCCGGGCAGGGACAGCGCCTTGCCGCCGTCCGGGCCCGCGACGGACTGGGCGGTGGAGCCGTTCACCAGGGTCGCCGTCAGCCCGTTGCCCGAGCTGTCGGTGATCCTGCCGGAGGCGAGATCGTCCTGGTCGAAGGTGTAGTGGGCGGCGGGCTGGGGCGTATCGGCCGCCTGCGCGGGGACGGCCGGTGCGGCCAGCAGCCCCGCGCCGAGAGCCAGCACCATGGCGGCCGGGGCCCGGCGCCGGGCGGATCTGTCAGCGGATGGCATGGATTGCGTCCTCAATCCTTGTGGATCGGCATATCTGCGTATCGGTATGCGTCGAACCGGTTCGATCAGGTGCGGAACGGGGCTGGTGTCGTCGGAAGGATCACTTCATCGAACCGGTTCGGGGAAGCTAGCATCGGGAATCCGGGCCAGCAATCCCCTCGACCCGAGGAAAACGGGGCCTTCCGACGGATACGAAAGTGCTGTCAGAGGTGTTGACAGGCGTCCGGCCAGTTCCTACGGTCGCTTCACGCGAACCGGTTCGACAACCGGATCGGCCTCGCAGTTCCACCCGCCCTCGTGAACCGACGAGTACTCTCTCCATCGAGAAGTCGAACCGGTTCGAGCCTGATTTCGAGCAAGGAGCCGCCCGTGAACATCGGAGAGATCGCCCGCCGGGCCGGTGTCTCGCGGAGCACCGTCTCCTACGCGCTGAGCGGCAAGCGCCCGGTCTCGGACGACACCCGCCGGAAGATCCAGCAGGTCATCGACGAGCTGGGCTACCGCCCGAACGCCAGCGCCCGCGCCCTCGCCAACGGCCGCACCAACACCATCGGCCTGGTCTTCCCGCCCGCCGGCAACCACTACACCGGCATGCAGCTCGACTTCATCGGCAGCGTGGTGGAGGCCGCCGCGGCCTACGACTACGACGTACTGCTCTCACCCAGCGGCGTCGACAGCGACCGCTCCTTCCAGCGGCTGCTGGGGGAGCGGCGGGTCGACGGAGCGATCCTGATGGAGATCAGGCTCGAGGACGACCGGGTCGACCACCTGGCCGAGCTGGGCTTCCCCTCCGTCGCCATCGGCCGTACCGCCCACCCGGAGGGCGGCTGGTGGGTCGGCCTGGACCACACCGCGCTGGCGGCGGCGTGCGTCCACCACCTGGCGGACCTCGGCCACCGCCGCATCGCCTTCGTCAACCGTCCCGAGCAGCTGCTGCGGGCCGGATACGAGTCCGCGCACCGCGGCCTGGACGGCTTCACCAAGGCCGCGGCCGAACGCGGGCTGACCGTGCGGACGTACTGCTGCGGGGACGACGCGGCGTCCGGCCAGGCCTGCCTGGAACGGATCCTGCACGACGACCCGGCCACAACCGGCCTGGTCACCCTCAACGAGGCTGCTCTCGGCGGCCTCTACCGGGGGCTCGCCCAGGCGGGTCGCCATGTGCCGCGCGACTTCTCCGTCACCGGGGTCGTCGCCGGCCGCTGGGCGGAGACGGTGACCCCGCAGCTCACCGCGGCCGACGTACCGGCGGAGGAGATGGGCCGACACGCCGTCGACCTGCTGGTGGAGCGGCTCGACCATCCCGACGGGCCGTCCCGGCACCATCTCCTCGCACCGCCGATCTCCCTGCGGGCCAGCACCGGGCCCGCGACCGCGTCCTGACCACACCCTGACCGTCCCCGCGTAACTCACCCGCGCCACTCACAGGCGTCACTCACCCGCGTAACTCACCGCGTACATCTCCTGACTTCACTTCACCGGGCGCCCGAACCGCTCAACGGTCCGTTCGCCGTGCCCGTCTCCCGCGTCACCCCGTGTCGCTCACCACCCCGTGCCTCGGCACCCGCATGCCCAGAACAAAGGAACCCTCGCCATGAACAGCTCCTCCAGACAGCGCCGTCTGACCGCCGCCGCCGTGACCGCGCTCGCCGTGGCCGTCTCCGCCACCGCCTGCTCCTCCGGTTCGGGCAGCACCGACACCAAGGGCGCCGGCGGCGGCACGTACACGATCTGGGACCCGTACCCGCAGTTCGACAAGACCTCGGACTGGGCGAAGCTGCTGGACCAGTGCGGCACCAAGGCCGGGGTGAAGGTCAAGCGGACCGCCTTCGACACCAGCGACCTGGGCAACAAGACGCTGCTCGCGGCCCAGCAGGGCAACTCCCCGGACGTCCTCATCGTCGACAACCCGGTGGTGTCGACCCTGGCCGAGGCCGGCGTGCTCACCACGACCGACGACAACAAGCTGGACACCTCGAAGGTCGACCAAAACCTGCTCGCGGCCGGCCAGTCGGGCGGTAAGACCTACGGCACGCCGATCGGCGCCAACACCCTCGCCCTGTACTACAACAAGGACGTGCTCAAGAAGGCCGGCGTGGACGTGGCCTCGGTCAAGGACTGGAAGTCACTGACCGCGGCGCTGGCGAAGGTCAAGAAGGCCGGCAAGAAGGGCATCACGTTCTCCGCGATCGGCACGGAGGAGGGCAGCTTCCAGTTCCTGCCCTGGTTCTGGGGCTCGGGTGCCAAGCTGACCGAACTCGACTCCTCCCAGGCCGTGTCGGCGCTGTCCCTGTGGAAGGACTGGCTGAAGCAGGGCTACGCCCCGAACTCGGTCCTCAACAACACCCAGACCACCAGCTGGCAGGAGTTCGCCAGCGGCGACTACGCGTTCAGCGAGAACGGCACCTGGCAGCTGGCCAACGTCAAGAAGGCCGGCTTCGACTACGGCGTGATCCCCGTCCCGGCGGCCACGGGCGGCAACGCGGCGGCCCCGACCGGCGGCGAGTTCGTGACCCTCCCGGTCCAGAAGGACACCGGACGCTACGCCACCTCGCAGAAGCTGGTGACGTGCCTGACCAGCGGCGACAACCTCTACAACACCGACACCACGCTGTCCTACGTGGCCCCCACCAGCGAGATCCAGGACAAGCAGGTGACCGCGAACGCCGACCTGAAGCCGTGGGTCGCCGCGGTCAAGGCGGCCAAGGGACGCACCAGCGACGACCTGGGCACCAAGTATCCCAAGATCTCCGAGCAGATGTGGAAGGCCGTCCAGTCCGCCCTCAGTGGCTCCAAGTCGCCCAAGGACGCGCTGAGTTCGGCGCAGGCCGCGGCCAAGTGACGTGGGATCGATGAAGCAGACGACACATCCGCCGGACCACCGGCCCGCAGACGTCCGGAACGGGGCGGCCCACGCCGCCCCGCCCCCGGCCCGCGGCAGGAGGCGCCGCCGGCCCCCCTCCACCCAGTGGGCCGCCTGGGGCTTCCTCGCCCCGGTGACCCTCTACCTGGCCCTCTTCTACGCCTATCCGCTCTACCGCAACCTCGACCTGAGCCTGCGCGACTACACCGTCCGCTCCTTCGTCCAGGGCGACGCGCCGTTCACGGGCCTGGCGAACTACCGCAAGGTCTTCGACGACCCGACCTTCGCCCCGGCCCTGCTGCACACCGCGCTCTTCACCGCCGTCTGCCTGGTCTTCCAGTACGCCATCGGGCTCGCCCTCGCGGTCTTCTTCAACCAGAACTTCCGGCTCTCCGCGACCCTGCGCGCCCTGTTCCTCGTGCCGTGGCTGCTGCCGCTGATCGTGTCGGCCTCCACCTGGTCGTGGATGCTCAACAGCGAATCGGGTGTCGTCAACGCCACTCTGCACGCCGTCGGCATCGGGCCGGTCAACTGGCTGACCTCGCCGTCCTGGTCGCTGACCTCGGTGATCATCGCGAACATCTGGATCGGCGTCCCGTTCAACCTGGTCGTGCTCTACAGCGGTCTGCAGTCCATCCCGGCAGGCCTGTACGAGGCCGCCGCGCTGGACGGGGCGGGTTCCTGGCGCCGGTTCTGGAGCATCACCTTCCCGCTGCTGCGTCCGGTGTCCGCGATCACCCTGCTGCTGGGCCTGGTCTACACGCTCAAGGTCTTCGACATCATCTGGATCATGACCAAGGGCGGCCCGGCCGACTCCTCCACCACCTTCGCCACCTGGTCCTACCAACTCGGCTTCGGCAACCTCCTGCCGGCCTTCGGCCCCGGCGCGGCCGTCGGCAACCTGCTGGTGGTCGCCGCGCTCGTCTTCGGCCTGGTCTACGTCCGGGTGCAGAGAAAGCAGGCCCTGTCATGAGCCGAAGCCGCAGGCGTACGTGGCTGAAGACCACGATCGGTGTCGTGCTGACCGGGGTCATGCTCTTCCCGGTCTACTGGATGCTCAACGTGTCCCTCACCCGCGACCAGAACATGCGCAAGAGCCCGCCGGACCTGCTGCCGCTGCACGGCACCCTGGCCGGCTACCGCACCGTCCTCGACGAGCAGTTGCCCTACCTCGGCACCAGCCTGGTCATCGGCCTGGGCACCGTCCTGCTGACCGTGCTCCTGTCCGCCCCCGCCGGCTACGCGCTGGCCAAGCTGCGGCCGCGCGGCGGCGGATTCCTGAGCTTCGTCCTGCTGGCCGCGCAGATGATCCCCGGCATCATCATGGCGATGGGCTTCTACGCCATCTACCTCCAGCTCGGCCTGCTGCAGTCCGTCCCCGGCCTGATCGTCGCCGACTCGACCCTCGCCGTCCCCTTCGCGGTCCTGATCTTCACCGCGTTCATGTCCGGCATCCCCGGCGAGCTGATCCAGGCCGCGCAGATGGACGGCGCAAGGGCTCTACGGACCTTCCGGTCCATCGTCCTGCCCATGAGCCGCAACGCCGTGGTCACCGTGTCGCTGTTCGCGTTCCTGTGGTCCTGGTCCGACTTCGTCTTCGCCAGCACCCTCGCCAACGGCGGCGCCCATGAGCCGATCACCCTCGGCATCTACCACTACATCGGCAACAACAACCAGCAGTGGAACGCCATCATGGCCACCGCCGTCGTGGCCTCCCTGCCGGCCGCGGTGATCCTTGTTCTCGCCCAGCGCTACGTCGCCGCCGGCGTGACCGCCGGTGCGGTGAAGGACTGAGCCGCTGGTGCCGCGATTGCCGTCGCGTGTCTGCGGCTGCCTTGTGGCTGGTCACGCCCGCGCGGCGGTAGCCGCACATCAGACACGGCCCCGCGCCCCTTCAGGGCGCTGTGCTTCCCCCCGGGCCTGTTCAGAGCCCCCGTTGTTGCCCCCTGCTCCAGAAACGAGTCACGTCACCATGACCGCCGCCCGATCCGGCCAGGCTTTCTCTGTCCACGACATTCCGTTCAGTACCTACGGATCCTGGTTCGACATCTCGCCCGTGGTGGCGGAGAAGACGTACGCCGAGGACCTCCATCTCGTCTCGCATCAGAACGGCATGCACGGTGTGCTGCGCCTGGTTCCCCTGAGTTCACCCGGGGGCGACCGTGCCGGGACCCGTGTCGAGGCGACACCGGGGCTTCTCAGCTGGATCGGCGAGAGCGGGCGTGTCGACCTCGCCTACGAGTCGCCGGACACCGTACGGCTGCGGGGGAGCGGCCTGGGCTTCGGCGTCTTCGCCGCCGCGCAGGGACTGACCCCGTTCAGCGGGACGTACTTCTTCCACGACCCGGCGGCGAACGCGCACGTCTTCACGTCGTACGAGACCGGACGCCGCTATCGCGTCACAGTGCTGTCCGGCTCCCTCGCCGAGGCTGCCGGAGCCCAGGCCCTCGGCAGCGCCGACCGCGGACTCGCCATCACCGAGGAGGCGGGCGGCGGGTGGGAGATCGCGGTCGAGGAACTGGACACCGCCCGCCCGCCGTACAGGTCCTCGGCGACCTTCGACGAGATCCTGGAGACCGCACAGGGCGCGTTCGCGGACTTCGTCGACGCGGTGGCCCCCTGGCGTTCGTCCGCCGCACCGGCCGCCGAACTCGCCGCCTACGTCGTCTGGTCGGCGACCGTACGGCCGGCGGGCCTGGTCACCCGGCCCGCCGTGCTGATGTCCAAGCACTGGATGGACAAGGTCTGGAGCTGGGACCACTGCTTCAACGCCCTTGCCCTGGCGCCGGGTTGCCCCGAACTGGCCCTGGACCAGTTCGCCCTGCCCTTCGATCACCAGGACGACAGCGGCGCCCTGCCCGACTCGGTCACCCACTCCGAGGTCCTGTACAACTTCGTCAAGCCCCCCATCCACGGCTGGGCCTTCGGCCACCTGCGCCACCGCCTGCCGGCACCTCCCGACCAGGCTCAACTGGCCCAGGCATACGCCCGGTTGGAGCGCTGGACGGACTTCTGGCTCACCGCGCGACGGGCCCCCGGCGCGGAACTGGCCTACTACCAGCACGGCAACGACAGCGGCTGGGACAACGCCACCACCTTCGACCCCGAGCGGGTGGTCGTCACCGCCGACCTGGCCGCCTTCCTCGTTCTGCAGCTGCGCGAACTCGCCGATCTGGCCCGGGAGCTGGGCAAGACGGACGCCGCGCAGCGGTGGACGGCCGTGGCCGAGGAGACGCAGACGGCGCTGCTCGACCAGCTGTGGACCGGCGAGCGGTTCGTCGCCCGGGGAGCCGCCGGCGGGGACACCTGGAGCAGTGCCAGCCTCCTCGACCTGATGCCCATCGTGCTGGGCGAGCACCTGCCCGGTGAGGTCAGCAGCGCGCTGGCCGACCACATCAAGGCTCACCTCACCCCGTACGGCCTGGCCACCGAACTGCCCAGCTCGCCGCACTACCTCGCCGACGGCTACTGGCGCGGCCCGATCTGGGCACCCGCCACCGTCCTGGTCGAGGACGGCCTGCGCCGCGCCGGTCACCACCGGCTGGCCGACGACATCAGCGCCCGCTTCCGCGCCCTGTGCGAGACCCACGGCTTCGCCGAGAACTTCGACGCCCTCACCGGCACGGGCCTGCGCGACCGCGCCTACACCTGGACCGCCAGCAGCTACCTCCTGCTGGCCGAAGCACACGCGCACCGTGAAGGCCGCTGAGCGGCCGCCTCCCACGAAGCCCCGGGGCCGGACGGGCCCCGGTCGACCTCCTCCCCCAGGAGCCGCACAATGAAATCGTCCATACCCCCTCCCAGATCCACGACCCGCACCCGGCGCCGAGCGATCTCCTCCGTCGCCGTCCTCATGGCCGCGCTGGCCTCGACCCTGGTGCCGGCCACCCCCTCCCAGGCCGCGGACACCAGCGTCACCGTCGACTTCGCCACCGCCGGCGGTGCCCCGACGTACCACGCCTCCGGAATGATCTACGGCATGACGCCGGACGGTTCACTCCCGCAGGACCACTTCTTCAAGGACATCAAGTGGCACTTCATGCGGGCCGGCGGTGCCCAGCTCAACAGCGGCGGCTACGCCACCAGCCTCGCCGACTACCGGACCCGCTGGAACTCGACGCTCGCCCAGTACAAGCGCACCGCCGCCCTCGGCGGCACCTTCGTGCTGCTGCCGCACGACCTGTGGGGCGCCGACGGTACGACCAGTCAGGCCTTCCCCGGTGACAACGGGGACTGGACGCAGTTCGACAACTTCGTCACCCAGCTCATTGGCGACGTCAAAGCCAACAACATGACCGTCGACTGGGACCTGTGGAACGAGCCGGACGGCGCCGGCTTCTGGAAGCCCTCGCAGGCGCAGTACCTCCAGATGTGGTCGCGGTTCTACGCCCGGGTGCGGGCGGCGTTCCCCGGCCAGCTGATCGTCGGGCCCAGCATCGCCGGCCAGCCGAACTCGTCCAACACCTGGTGGACGACGTACCTGAACTACGTGAAGGCCAACAACGTCGCGCCGGACATCTACAGCTGGCATGACGAGCCGGGTGACCCGGCGGTCGACGTCGGCCGCGCCAACTCCACCATCGCCGCTGCCGGGTTGACCAACACCCGCCCGTACCAGATCAACGAGTACGCCACCCTGTCCATGCAGTCCCCGGGCGGCGGCGCCTGGTTCATCGGCCGCCTGGAGCGCGCCGGCGCGGACGGCCTGCGCGGCAACTGGGCCTCCGGGACCGGTCTGCACGACGACGAGGCGAACCTGCTCACCAAGAACAGCGCGGGCCAGTACCTGCCGCTGGGCGAGTGGTTCATGTACCGCTACTACGGCTCGCAGAGCGGCAACATCGTCAACCTCGTCCCCGGCACCGGAACCGACGGTCTGGCCACCAAGGACAACACCGCCAAGAACGCCAAGGTCCTGCTCGGCAGCAGCGGCAACACCGGCACGGTCACGGTCAACCTCACCGGCCTGAGTAGCACGTCGGTGGTGGAGAACGGCCAGGTCCGCGCGGTGGTCCAGCGCGTCCCGTACAACAACGGCGGCGCGGTGGCCGGTCCCGAGACGATCTCCGACACGACCCTGAACGTCAGCAACAACGCGGCCTCGGTGAGCCTCCCCTGGACGAACGCCAAGGACGGTTACACCGTCACCCTGCTTCCGCCGTCCGACACCACCGTCTCCACGGTGGCCGTCAGCGAGAACAGCGGCCAGTGCCTGGACGACACCAACCTGAGCACCGCCAACAGCACCCAGTACCAGCAGTGGTACTGCGAGGGCGGCTACCAGCAGATGCTCGACCTCAAGCCGGTCGCCGGCAAGACCAACACGTACACCGTGGTCAACGAGCTGAGCGGTAAGTGCCTGGACGTCTCCGGGGCGTCCACCGCAGACGGGGCCGCCGTCATCCAGTACACCTGCAGCAACGGCGCCACCAACCAGCAGTTCACCCTCAACCCCGTCACCGCGCTCGGCAACAGCAAGGACTACCAGCTGGTCGCGGCCCACAGTGGCAAGTGCGTCGACGTCAGCAACGTCTCGACCACGGCCGGCGCGCTGATCCATCAGTGGACCTGCGACCCCGCGAGCGCGCTGAGCACCAAGAAGAACCAGATCTGGAGGCTTGTCGGCAAGAGCTGACGCTCTTCCCAGCCCCGTGGCCGTCCGGTGTCGCCGCCGGACGGCCACGTGTGTTCGAGCGGCGTCATCCGCCGCCGTCGAGGTCCGTCCGCTGCCGGAGCACTCGTAGTTCGTGGCCGACGAGCTGCATGTCGTACAGCTTCCCGCGTGCGTTCTCGAACGGGCGGTGGAGGACCATCATCAGCCGGTCGTCGAAGGTGTGGAACAGCATGCCGTGACCGCTGTCCTCGCGGACCAGCGGCCGGTGCTGCCGCCAGGGCCCGGTGATCTCGCCGGACTCGGAGACGGCACACGTCTGCACATAGCCACCGCTGACGGTGCCGTCCTTGCCGACTGCGTTCTTCTCGTACGTCGACCACAGCATGAGCAGCGACCCGTCAGGGGTGTTGTACAGCTGGGGGCCGTCGGTGATGTAGGGCGGCAGCTGGTTCGGGACGCCGGCGGGGATCTGCTCGCCGAGCCAGAACGCGTCCGAGCCCTTGAACAGGAAGACCGGATCACCGACCGTTCCCGACAGGTCCGGGGCCAGCCGGATCGCCTCCATGGTCCCGTCAATGGTCTGCAGCCACTCGTGGGCGTACACCATCCAGGGCTGACCGGACGGGTCGACGTGGAGCGTGCCGTCGAGGGTCATCAGGTTCTCGGGCGGGGTGGGACGTGCGGGATCGACGGCGGTGAAGGGACCCAGCAGTGAGTCGGAGACAGCGGTGATCGTGCCGCGCATGTAGTTGCGGAGCTGGAACGGTGTGCCCCACTGGTCGGCGGGTGGCACCGGGAGCGGCCTGGCCTCGTTGTGGAGGGTGGTGAACAGGTAGTACCTGCCGCCCAGTTCATGGACCTCCGGTGCCCATCCGCCGTCGGTCGCCCAGATTCCGCTCTGCCCGGCGGCGCGGAAGACCACCACGGGGCTCGTCCAGTCGCGCAGGTCGTGGCTGCGGTAGACCATCGTGCCGGTGCCGTCCACGCCTGATACGGAGGACTCGTTGGAGGTGTAGAGGTAGTACGTGCGGGTTGCCTGGTCGGCGACGATGAACGGATCGTGCAGGGGCATGTCGGGAAGCCGCATCGGCTCGGTCTCAGCCACCGTCGAAGAATACGATCCGACGGGTGCCTACCTTCCGGCGGTCTCCACGAACCGGTCGAGCAGCGCGTCCAGGCCCGCGGCCAGGCCCGCCGGTCCGCCCGGCTCGGTGAGGGCGGGGGCGGCCTCCCGGAGCCCGGGCAGCTCCTGGGGCGGCATGCGGTGCAGGCCGAGGCGGAACGCCGGGTCCTGCTCGTCGGAATTGTCCACCATCGGCCGCAGCTCCACGGACACATAACCCAGCAGCCAGGCCGTGAGGGCCCGGAAGGCGGCGGCCGTACCGGCGTCGTCGAGCCCGGCCTCCCTGAGCAGGGCGAGCACGCGCTCGTGGTCCTTCAGCACGGCGAGCGGGCGACGCGCGAGCGGGACGGCGAGCATGCGGGTGGTGAGCAGGGGGACCGCCTGGGGGTGGGCGAGGCAGACGTCGTAGGTGGCGCGGGCGATGCGGTGGAGCCCGTCTCGCCAGGCGGGCGCGGCGTCGGCCCGGCCTGCTTCGGGTTCGGCGCTCAGGCGCTCCTCCAGCTCCAGGTACAACGCTTCGACCAGGCCGTCGAGAAGAGCGTCCTTACTCGCCGCGTACCGGTACAGCGCCATCGCCTCCACGCCGAGTTCCGCTCCCAGCCGGCGCATGCTCAGCGCCGACAGGCCCTCCCGATCGACCAGCTGCAGCGCGCTGGCCAGCACACGCTCCCGGCTCAGCCGTCCGTAGCGGCCGCGGTCGCTGGCACGGCGCGCTTCGCCGGCCCCGGAGTCACGTGCCATGCGCCTGCCTCCTCACCCGGTGACCAGGCTGGTCGCCGCGTCCACGTACAGCGTAAACACGCATGAGCGGGCACGTGGGATCACCGGCCCGCTGCCGACACCGGGACCGGCGGCGATGATGAGAAGGGGACCAGGACATTGCGCGACTGTCCGGCAGGGAGGAGGGCCGCATGGGTCTCACAGCGCAGCTGCGCGGATTCCTGCCGATGTATCCCGCCGGTCTCCTGACCCGTCCGGCCGACCTCCTGACCGCTCGTCGGCTGGCAGCTTCCCTCCGCGTGGACGGCCTCTCCTGCGGAGGTCCGCGCGCGCCGCGGCGGACGGTCTCCGATCTCCTGGTTTTCCGACTCGACGGCGGCGCCGCGCCTCCCTTGGTGGTCAAGCACCCACGCAGCCCCCGCGCCATGGCGGCGCTCGCGCGGGAGTGCGAGGTCGTACAAGGCCTGGAACGCGACGAGCGCCTCGGCTCCTGGCATCGGTTCGTGCCCAGGGTGGAGCAACGGCGGCTGCACGGGCCGCTGCCCCTGGTGGCGCAGCGGTGTCTGCCGGGCGTGGAAGGGGACGCCCTGCTGCGGCGTTTCCCGCAGCTCACCCACCAGGCTGCGATGTCCGCGCTGCGCGCGATCCGCGGACTGCACCTGGCCACCGGGAGAACGGAGCAGGTGACGGCTCGCCTGGGTGACTGGATCGACCCCCGGCTGGCCGTCCTCGCACGGGAGGTGCGCTGGTGTCGCGGCGGCTCTGGCGCGCACGCCATGTCGGTGCTGAGGGACCGTCTGCTGCGGAGTCTGTCCGGTCGCAGCCTGCTCGTCGGGTGGACGCACGGCGACTTCCACCCGGGAAACGTGCTGCTGACGCGGGAGCACGCCGGAGTGCTCGGAGTGATCGACTGGTCGGGCGCCGTCCCCGACGGCCCGTCCGCCATCGACTGCTACACCTTCGTGCTGACCATGCGGCACCAGAACACAGGAAGCCAGTTCGGGCGGGTCGTGGCCGATGCGGTGCGCCACGCGTCCCTGCGGCCCGAGGACCGACGGCTGCTCGCCGAGGCGGGGGAACTCGCGACGGACGGCCAGGGCGAGACCGCACTCGCGCTCCTCACCTGGCTGTGGCATGTGGCGGGCAACGCGGCGAAATCGGCCAGATACGGGCGCAGCCACCGTTGGGTCGCCGAGAACGTCGTTCCCGTGCTCAGCGAGGTGGCCGCGCAGGCGGGCCCCTGACCGCGCATGCGCTGCCGGGCGCCCGGGCGCCTGAGATGCCTGCATCACCCACCCGGCCTAGCATCGGGGTGTGGGGGCACGAGGATCCTCGCTCCGCTGGTGTCGTCCTCGTGGAGCCCGTACACCGGCGGGAGAAGGCTGTGAACGCACCTGCTGTACTCCTGATCCACACGCCGGACGGTCCCACTCACGTCACCGCACCGGCGCCGCGGGAAACCTGGTCGGCGCTGGCCCGTCAGGACCCGCGTACCCAGGTCACACAGACCCCGGCCTGGCTGGACTGTATCTGCGCCACGGGACCGTACCGAGACGCGAGCCGACTCTACGAGTTCCAGGACGGCAGCCGTCTCGTGCTGCCCCTCGTCGGCAGGAGGCAGCGCCCTGGGTGGCTGGATGCGGAGGAATCATGGCCGGCCGGCTGGGGCGTAGGAGGGCCGTTGTTCCAGGGCGACGTCAGCCCGGCGAAGGCCCGGGTGGTCCTCGACGACCTCGCGCGGCGACCGGTGTTCCGGACCGGCGTGCGCTTCCGGCCCGGAGACGAGGACGTCTGGGCGGGCGCCGCACCGGTGAGCCTCCGGCAGGAGCCTCACATGACTCAGGTGCTGGACCTGGACGGCGGGTTCGGCACTGTCTGGATGGGCCGGCTCCGCGACCGGGTGCGGCGCGACGTCCGAAGGGCCGAAAGGTCCCAGGTCGAGGTGGAGGTGGACACCACCGGCAGATTCATTCCTCCCTTCGCTCACCTGTACGAGCACTCGATCGTGCGCTGGGCCCGGCAGCAGCACGAACCGCTGGCGCTGGCCCGGTGGCGAAGGCGAAGAGAGTTCCCGATGCGGCGGATGGAGGCGGTGGCATCCCGGCTCGACGGATCCTGCGCCATCTGGATGGCCTGGTGCGCCGGCGAGCCCGCCGCGGTGATCGTCGTCCTGCGCCACGGCGCCTGCGCGAAGTACTGGCGCGGAGCCATGAACCGGGACCTGGCTCATCCGGTCCGGGCCGTTCCGCTGTTGCACAGGCTGGCGATCGAGGACGCGTGCGCCGCGGGCTGCAGGTGGTACGACATGGGGGAGTCCGCCCCCGGGTCCTCGTTGGCCCTCTTCAAGGCAGGCTTCGGAGCAGACAACTGCTCGTCCCCCCGTTACTTCCGTGAGCGGCTTCCCGTCACAGCGGCCGACCATTGGCTGCGGGCGGCCGTCAAACGCGCGATCGGCTTCAGGGACGCCTGACGCTCCGCTCCCACCAGGTGCGGGACGCCACCAGGTTTCGGGACCGGTCTCAAAGAGCCGGCACGTCAGGGTTCTCCAGGCGGCAACGCGAGCGGTTCACGACGAGAGGAGTGGTCCCGATCTCTCACGGCAGCACTCGTACCCCCCGGCAGGTGGTTCCCGACCTCTGCGCCGGTGTGGCGGAGCTGCATCGAGGGCTGCTGGACGCCTCAGTGCGCGGCGACGCCCTCGACGCCTACCTCTTCGCGGCCGGCATCGTCCAGGTCTGCGAGGACCGCCTGAACGGCACCCCTTGGCTGCTCAGCCGAGCCGCACAGCAGCTCGAGGACACTGCTGCCAGGCCCCTGGTGCGCCTCGTCCTGAACAGCGCCGTGGCCACCGCCGGACTTACGCCCGCCAGTCGCTGCCTTCGGTCCTGGCTGTCGGTCGTGCGACAGCTGACCGACGCACTCGCGAGCGCCGTGACGGCCGGTTCGTACGGCACGGCCCACCGGGGCGCGTTCACCGGGCGGGTGTCCACACTGCTGGAGCGCCTCGGCACAGAGGGGCCGGAGCCTGCCGCCGCTCTGCTGGAAGGCAGCACCCTGAGGTCCCCTTCCTGCTTCCGCAGCTTCGACCAGCATCCCCGTGACGTTCTCGAGCTGGTCGCACGCTTCATCGACCGGTACCCCGATCGGAGCCGCCGCCTCATGGTGATCGGACTGCGTACGTCGGGGAGTTACCTGGCGCCGCTCACCGGGGCCGCTCTCCGCGCCGAGGGCTACGCGCGTGTCGCAGTCCGCACGACGAGACCGGCAGGCGCGGGCTCGCGGGCGGACCACGCGGAACTGCGTTCCGCCCTGCGCGACGGCGCCCTCGTCCTCCTGATCGACGATCCGCCGCGCTCCGGCGACAGTCTGGCCACGGTGGCACAGGGGCTGTTGCGGACCGGCTTTCCCGCCGAACGGGTCGTCATGCTCTTCGCCGCCTTCGACGACCGGCCGGTTCCCGCACCCATCGCCGCCCACCCGAGCGTCGTACTGCCCCCGGGCGACTGGTACATCCGCGAGCGGCTGCGGAAGCAGGGGCTGCACCGCACCCTGGCGGCCCTCCTGCCGGACCATGAGGTGCTCGGCCTGTCGGCCGCCGAGCCGGGACACCCCTCCCGCTGGAGCCATCTGGAGGTGCCGTTCACGGTCCTGGCGCACACCGACCGCGGGGACCGGGAAATGCACCTGGTCGCGCAGGGCGCGGGGACCGGGTACTTCGGACGCCACAGCCTTGCGGCGGCTCGGGCGCTCGACGGGCTGGTGCCACAGGTCCACGGGTTCCACGACGGAGTGCTGCTCTGGGAACGGCAGCCCGCGGAGCCGGGCCGATCGTCGGACCCCGTCCCCACGGAACTGGTGCCGGCGGCGGACGTCCTTCGCTATGTCATCGAACGCCGTGAGCGTCTGCCGCTGAACGAGGACCGCAGCCCGTTGCTGACGGGCCGACAACCGGTCTGGGAGGTCGGCGCACGGCTGTTCGCCCACAGGTGTGGCCGATTGGCCGCCCCCCTGCGCCCGCTGCTGATCGACCCGCTGCTGCGCGAGTTGCTGCGCACCTCGTCAGCGTCCCTGGCGGACGGGCACATGGTGTTCGGACGCTGGTGGCACGGCCCCGAGGGTTGGACTAAGACCGACTTCGACGACGGGCACTTCAGCCATCTGGACCTGGCCGAATACGACGCGGCCTACGATCTGGCGGGCGCCACGCAGGCCCTGCCCGAGCACGAGGACCAGTTGCTGGCCGACTACGAGCGTCTCACCGGCACCCGGGTACCGGCCGCGCGGTGGTGCGTGTACGGGGCTGCGCTCGGCTGGAACGCCGAGCGGCTGCTCTGCTCGGGTGCGGGCACCGGTATGGACGAGGCTGCCGCCCGGCGGGCGCGATCTCGGGCGGTCCAGCGATATCTCGCCGGTCTCTACCTCGGTGACCTCGATGACGTCACGTTCGCGGCCTCGTCCGCACCGCCCTCACAGGCATGGTGCGTACTGGACGTGGATGGCGTCCTGGAGTCAGACCTGTTCGGTGTCGCCGCGCCCTCGCCGACCGGAATGCTGGCCCTGCGCGGGCTGCGCGCCCACGGGTACCAGGTGCTCCTCGCCACCGGGCGTCCCGTGCCAGAGGTGCGCGACCGCTGCCGTGTGTACGGGCTGCTCGGCGGTGTGGCCGAGTACGGCGCCGTCGTGTACGACGCCGAGCGCGATCATTGCGCTCCGCTCGTGACCGGGCACGGCCGATCGGCGCTGGCCCGAGTGCTCTCCGGGCTGCCGTCCGTGACGCTCGACTCCCAGTACCGCGTTTGCCTGCGCGCGTGCCGGGGATGCGGTGCGGGCCGTACGGCGCTCGACGCCCGGACCGTGCGCCAGGTGAGCGGTGGCCAGGAGGCCGTCGGCTTCACTGCCGTACAGGGCGAGACGCAGACCGACTTCGTTCCTGTGGGCGTGGACAAGTGGACGGGCCTTGAGGCGCTGCTGGAACGGCTCGGCGCCCCGCCGGGAACTCGCCCCGTGCTCGCCGTGGGCGACAGCGCCACCGACATCCCGCTGCTGCGGCGGGCCCGGTACGGCTGTGCGCCGGGCAATGCGGCTCCCGCGGTACGGGCGGCGGGGCTCCCGGTACTGCGTCGGCCGTACCAGGTCGGGCTGGCCGACGCGGTGGGCCGGCTGCTCGGGCACGTCCCGGGTTCCTGCCCTGTCTGCTGCGCGCCCGCGCTGTCACCCGCCGATGCGGCCCTGACGGCGCTCCTGGCCGTGTCCGAGGCCGGCTGGGCGGGGATGCCTGGCCGGCTGGCCCGGTTCGCCAGAGCCCGCGCGGCCATGGCCGGGTCCTCGGGAACGGACGGCCCGGCCGCCGCGGCACCGGCTCCAGGGGCCGCGGCGGTCGGGCCGCAGAGGCGGTCATGATGAGAAGTCCCGTCATCACCCGCCTGCTGAAGCGGGGGCCGGACATCGGGCCCCGGCGCATCCGCTCGCTGGAGATCTGGTCGTTGGAAACGGTGGTGCGCAACGGTCACATGCTGACCTTGAGCTCGCTGCTCACCTCGCTCCTGGGAGCCTTGTACTGGGCGGTGGCCGCCCATTCCTACAGCGTCGACAGCCTCGGGCGGAACTACTCCGCGGTGGCGGCGATGATGCTGTTGGCCGGAGTGGGCCAGCTCAATATGGCCAACGTAATGATCAGGTTCACTCCGGGGGCCGGGCATCGCAGCCGCCGCCTGGTCGCCGCCGCCTATCTGGCCGCGTGTCTGACCACAGCCGTCCTCGCCGTCGGGTGGGTGCTTCTGATCCCGGCCGTGTCGCCGGGCCTGATGTTCCTCCGCCACCCGTTTGCCGCCTGCGGTTACGTGCTGGCGACCATCGGTTACGCGATCTTCGTGCTGCAGGACGGGGTGCTGACGGGCTTGCGCAGGCCCGGCTGGGTGGTGCTGGAGAACCTCGTCTTCGCCCTGGTGAAGATAGGGTTCGTGGTGCTCCTGGCCTTCCTGGCGGCCACGGGGATCCTGTGGTCCTGGGCCCTCGCGGTCGTCGTCGCCATCGCGCTGACGAACACGTTGCTTTTCGCCCGGTTTCTGCCCCGGCGTGCCGACGCCCCGACCGACGATCGCGCGGACACCAGCCGCCCCACCGGCAGCTACATCATCGCGGACTACCTGGCGGCCCTGTTCTGGCTGGCCGCCACCGCGTCCCTGCCGATCATCGTCCTCAACCATCTCGGCGCCAGGCAGGCCGCCTACTTCTCGCTCGCCTGGCTCGTCGCCTTCTCGCTCTACCAGCTGAACACGAACATGGGTGCCTCGCTCATAGTGGAGGCGACCAACGATCCGTCCCGGCTTGCCGCTCACTGCAAGCTGGTACTTCGCCACACCGGTGCCTTGCTGGTGGGCGGCGTCACCCTGTTGTGTGTTGCCGCGCCGCTGATCCTGCGCATCTTCGGACCGGAGTACGCCCGGTACGGCGCCAACCTCCTCCGGCTGACCGCACTGTCCGCCCTGCCCAACATCGTGACGGTCGCGGCCGTCAGCATGTGCCGGGTCCAGCGTCGGCTGCGCCTGCTGGTGGGCATCCTCGGGGCGGTGTGCACGCTGGCCACCGTTCTCACCTACGTCCTGCTGCCCGTCATGGGCATCACCGGGGTGGGAGCGGCGTGGCTCCTGGCTCAGACCGCCGCCGCGGGAGTCCTGTGGTGGCGCAGGTCCTCCTGGCTGCCAGGGCTGTAGTACGCCCCGCGGGGGCCGCCCCCAGGATCACGTCGCGGCGCGTGACGCGCTCGACTCCCAGACGTCGATGGGGTCGGACTCGGAGCTGTGGTCGAGGGACTTCAAGCCGTAGGCGTCCAGGAGCGTGCGCAGGAGTCCGAACAGGTTGTTCGGCTGAGTGTGGGCGCCTGGCCGGACGTGCGCGCCGACGAGGATCGTCGGGATGTGATTGGTCCCGTCGGAGCTCTCGTCCCACGTCACCACCAGCAGACTGTTGTGGACCGCCGCCCAGCGCGCGTAGTCGCCGAGGTTGTCCCGGAGCCAGGTGTCGGCTGTCCGCACACTGCCGTTGTGCATGTCGTGATCCACGTCCGGAACGACGAACGAGACAGTCGGCAGCCGGGAGTAGTCGCGCGGGAAGTGGGTCCATGGGCGGTTGACGGAGGCGGGGAGGTTTCCGAAGTCCACCCATGGGTTGTGCCGGCGCGCATAAGCGCCGCTGGTACAACCGGTGAAGCCGACCCGAGGCATGCTCTGGGCGTAACCGGCGAAGGTGAGCCCCGACTTCAGGAGCCGGGAACCGAGATTCTGCGCCGTGCTGTTGAAGGGACACGAGTCCCCGACGACTCCCTGCCCGGAGCCCGAGAAGAGTGAGAGGTAATTGGGTTGACTCGGGTGGGTGATGGCGTAGAACTCGGTGAGGGAGGCACCTCGCCGGGCCAGTTGGTTGAGGTAGGGGGCCTGCGGGCTGCCGATGATGTCGCCGTATGAGCGGTTCTCCTCCACCACCACGACGATGTGGTCAGGGCGGGGGATGGCGTGGTGCGTCGTTTTCGGCGCGTCGCAGCCCGCCGCGGACAGGAGGCTCGCCAGCACGACGGCTCCCGCGATCGGCTTCATCTTGGATCGGAGCCCCGGTCCCGGTCGTTTGGACCTCGGTCGTGAGCTCACGGCTCTCCCTCACTGCAGAACTGTCCTCGCTCGGCTGTTCCCGCACGGGCCGCGGCGCGAACTGCCGTGTACGGCAAACGGAAGTAACGTGATTCTCGTCGCTGTCATCTTATTTCAGTCTAAAAAGGGTGCGATCGTGGAGGCGTCTCCATGGGCAAGGGCACCATGCCGGTGGGCAACCGCGGGGCGTCCCTCACCAGCGCCGCGGTGCGATGGCCGGTCGCGGCGGTGGCCAACCGGCGCCGTCTGCAGCGCGCCACGGCACGCCAGTGGGCGGCATGGACGGCTCTGCCTGTCGCGCTCGGCCTCTGGCTGCTGTCCCTGCGCCATGTGAACCTGCGCGGGATGCACGACTACGGCCTCCTGCAGGTGCTGCCGGCGCTCTACTGGGTCGCCCTCGGCTTGCTCACCCTCGGCTTCTGTCTGTCCATGATCGACCGGCGCACCGGAAGCGGCTGGTTCGCCGGCTATGTCCTGGGGCTGATCGCGGTCCTCCATGCAACACCCACGCTGCTCTACCCGACACTGCGCTACGGCTGGGCGTGGAAGCACGTCGCGATCATCGACGCGGTGATCCGCAACGGCGGGACGGTTCCGAACGCGGACAAGCTCTCCCTCTACAACCAATGGCCGGGCTTCTTCCAGCTCAACGCGTTGTTCCTGAAGGCAACGGGCCTCCAGTCGGCGCTCGCCTACGCAGCCTGGACCCCGCCCGTCTTCAACGCCCTGCTGCTCGTCCCCCTGCTGCTGCTGTACAGGACGGTGACCCATGACCGCCGACTGGTCTGGGGAGCCGCGTGGATCTACTACTCGTGCTCCTGGGTGGGGCAGGACTACTTCGCGCCCCAGGCGTTTGCGTTTCTGCTGTTCGTGACCCTGATCGCGCTGGTCATGGGACAACTGCACACACCGCACCGTCCGGACGGCCCGCCCGCGCCCTGGCCTGTCGCCAGGCTGGTCATGGTGCTGCTGATCGCGGCTGCCATCGTCACCTCCCACCCGCTGACACCGCTGATGCTGATCAGCGCGCTCGTGGCGCTGTCGATTCCACGCCGCAACCGACGTGTGGTCCTGCCTGTCCTGGCCGGTGCGGCGCTGTTGACGTTGGTCTGGGACTCCACCGTCGCGCGCCCCTACATCTCGGCCAATCTGAACAATTTCGTCCAGTCGCTGGTGCAGCCCCGCACCAACGTCGTCTCGGGGTTGGCCGCGCTGGGCACCTCGGCGCCGGGACAGGTCGTGGTGTCCTGGGTCGACCGTGCCCTGTCCGCCGCCGTCTTCCTGCTGGCGGCCGTGGCCTTCGTGCGTCGTCGTTGGGTCCGCCGCACCGGCCTCCCGCTGCTCGTACTGTCGCCACTGCCGCTCCTGGTCGCGAACGCCTACGGCGGTGAGATGGTCCTCCGCTCCTATCTGTTCGCACTCCCGGCTGCCGCCTTCCTCATCGCCGCCCTGCTCTTCCAGTGGGGCAGGCGGCCGCGTCTCCACGTCCTCGTCTCGTATCCGCTGCTCATGGCCATGCTCGGCGGGCTGGTCTTCGGCTACTACGGCAAGGAGGCGGCGAACTACTTCACCAAGGACGAGGTCGCCGCCGCCCACTTCGTCACGGCCACGGCACCACCCGAGTCCCTGATCATCTCCGTCACCTCGGCGGTGCCCGGCCTGTTCACGCACTACGACGAGCATCCCCGGGTGGAAATGGACGAGCAGGACATCCATGCCCGGCGAGAGCTGGTGAGAGATCCGGTGTCCGGCCTTGAGCCCTTCATCCAAGGGGCCACGACACGCCAACCGGCCTACATCATCCTGAGCCGCGCGCAGACTGCCGAGACATACCTCAACGGGACCCTGCCCGCTGACACGACGCAGCGGATGGACGCCGCCATGGCTCGGGCACCGGGCTTCGCGCCGGTCTACCGCAACAGGGACGCTGTCGTCTATGTGTATGCGAATCCGGCAGGGGGAGCGGGGCCATGAGCCCGCTGCGCTGGGGGCTCGCGGCATCCGGCTGGGTGGCCCTGGCGGCGGTCGCCCTCCTGCCGGAGGCCGCCGTCCTGCGCGTGATCCTCACGACGGCGTTCCTGCTGGTCTGCCCGGGACTGGCAGCCCTACTGCGGTGCCCGCCGGCTTCGCGTGCCACGGATCCGGCGATCTTCCTGGAGACGGCTGTCCTGGCTCTCGTGGTCAGCATGTCGCTGTCGGTGCTCGTCGCGGAGGTCCTGTTCCTGAGCGGCGTGTTCACCATCACCCGAGCGCTGCTCGCACTCGCCGTCCTCACGTCACTCCTGGCGCTGCTGCCGCGTCCTCGCGGCACCCGTGGTCCGACACGCCGAGCCGCTCCGGACGATGGTTCGTCGCCGGCTGCCGCTGACCGGACCGGGCCATCCGTGCGGGAACGGGACGCTGGGCCGGTCATGGGCGCATTCACCGCCGCCGGCCCCATCGCCCGTCGGATCGCCGCCGCGGTCGTGGCCGGGATCCGGAGGTGACCGTGCGGTGGCGTCGGGTACAGCGGGCGCTGGCCGCAGGTGCGCTGCTGCTCGCGGTGGCTTGCCGCAGTGGTGTCGGCGACGGCGGTGGGGGTGGCGGCGACAGCGGTGGCCACACGACGACTTCACAGTCGAAGCCGCCGGGACACTGGCGGCTGGTCTTCCAGGACGACTTCCAGGGCTCGAAACTCGACACCGACCGCTGGGCCACCTGCTACGACTGGAATGTGAACGGGTGCACCAACGGCGGCAACGAAGAAAAGGAGTGGTACCTCCCCGGCCAGGTCTCACTGGAGGGAGGAGCGCTCACCCTGAGGGCCGACCGCCGTACCACTCGGGGCAGCGACGGCCGGGACTACCCCTGGGTCTCGGGCATGATCTCCACAGGTCGTGACAACTGGGATGCTCGTCCCCGTCGGACCTTCACCTACGGGTATTTCGAGGCTGCCGTCAAGATTCCCGCGCAGGCCGGTATGTTCCCGGCCTTCTGGATGATGCCCGCGTCCCGGTATGTCCCCCCGGAACTGGACATCATGGAGTTCTTCGGGACCACGCAGCGGGTCCTGATGAATGTGCACTGGCGAGGGATGAGCGGTTTCGTACAGCAAGCGGAGAAGAAGTACGGTCCGATCGACTTCCCCGCCAGGTACCACGTCTTCGCGCTGCTCTGGAAGCCCGACGAACTGACCTGGTTCGTGGATGGTGTCGAGCGCTTCCGCCTGACCGGGGCTCAGCGCGTTCCGCAGGTTCCCATGGAGCTCCTGTTCAATCTGGCCGTCGGCGTTCCGCAGGTCCCGCCGCGCTCCGTGAACTCGGCACAGATGAAGATCGACTGGGTGCGCGTCTGGCAGCAGTGACGGACCGGCATCGAGACGACAGCGTCCTTACTTTCTCTTGACGTGAGGGGCAAACCGGACGAAAGTGTGAATATACGCCGTATGCGTATGGCGTATTCGTTCGGAGGCACCTGACTATGTACAGCGACCCGATCACCGACAGTGGGAACGGCGGCAGGAAGCCCGCCACTGTGAGCCTGGTCGTGCCGGCGCGCAACGAGGCCCGGAACATCCCCTGGGTCTTCGAGCAGATCCCGGAGAGCGTGGACGAGGTCATCCTCGTCGACGGGGACTCCGTCGACGCGACGGTGCCCATGGCCCGGCACTGCCTGCCGAGCGTGCGCTTCGTCCGGCAGAACGGCCCCGGCAAGGGAAACGCCCTGCGCACCGGCTTCCTCGCCGCGACCGGCGACTATGTGGTGATGATGGATGCCGACGGCAGCATGTCGCCGGCGGAGATCCCGCATTTTCTGCACTTCCTCGAGCACGGCTACGACTTCGTCAAGGGTTCGAGATTCGTCGCGGGGGGCGGCTCCCTGGACATCACCCGCTTCAGGCGGATGGGAAACCATGTACTCCTGGCCGCCGTCAACCGGCTTTACCACACCTCCCTCACCGATCTCTGCTACGGCTTCTGCGCCTTCCGGCGCAGCTTCCTGGACCAGTTGGACCTGCACGCCTCCGGCTTCGAGATCGAGACCGAGATGATCGTGCACGCCCTGCGCTCAGGGCTGCGCATCGCGGAGGTCCCCAGCCTCGAACTGCCTCGGCGCAGCGGCTCCTCCAACCTGCACGCCATATCCGACGGGCGCCGGGTGCTGCACACTCTGCTCTCCGAGCGGCCGGGCGCACACTCCGCCACCGCGGGCGTGCGGAGCGCCTCATGACGTCTGTCGCCATGCGCCCCGCCCCCGTTCTCGCCCCGGTCCGAGTGGTCGACGTCGACCTGGCCCGGCCGGGCGAGTTCAGGCTCCCGGCCGGGCCGCTGCTGGCCGAACCGCAGGGGCGCGTGCGAGCCCTCGTGCGACTGCACGGTCATCCGCTCGGCATGGTCAGTGCAGCGGACCTCTCCGGGGCCGATGGTCTGTGGCGGGCGGTCGCACACGCCGCCGAGGAGGAACTCGCGGCGCGCGCAGCCCGGCACCGGGCCGCGGACCGGGCCGCAGCCCCGGACGCAGGCACCGACGGTTGGCCCTGCCGGCAGCGCCACGCGACCCAGCGGCCACCCGCCATCAGCGTGATCGTGGCCACCCACGACCGGCCGAAGCAACTGCGCCGCTGCCTGCACTCGCTGCTGCGGCAGGACTACCCCGAGTTCGAGATCATCGTGGTCGACAACGCCCCGGCCGACGGTGCGGCCGAGGCCCTGGTCCGCGGAGTCTTCCTGGAACAGGTCCGTTACGTCGACGAACCCGTCGCCGGCCTGGCCCGCGCCCACAACCGAGGGCTGGCGCGCGCCAGCGGATCCCTCGTCGCCTTCACGGACGACGACACCCTCGTCGACCCGGGATGGCTGTCCGCCCTGGCCGGGACGTTCGAGGACGACTCACGGATCGGCTGTGTCACCGGGCTGATCGTCCCCGCTGAGCTGGAGACCCCGGCGCAGATCGCTCTTGAGCGACAAGGTGGCTTCGCCAAGGGATATGAGCCTCGTGTCTGGTCGTCGGCCGATCCGCCGCCGGACCCGCTGTTCCCCTTCACGGCGGGGCACTTCGGCTCCGGCGCCAACATGGCCTTCCGTACCGACGTACTCCGCTCCATGGGCGGTTTCGACCCCGCGACCGGCGTCGGCACCCCGGCCCGCGGTGGTGATGATCTGCTCGCCTTCTTCGAGGTCCTGACCGCCGGTCACGCGCTCGCCTACCAGCCGGGCGCCGTCGTCTGGCACCGGCACCACCGAACACAGGCAGCCTTGGAGGCACAGGTTTTCGGATACGGCGCCGGGTTCGCCGCTTACCTCACAGGCGCCGTGCTGCGGAATCCGCGCAGCCTTCCTGCCCTGCTGCACCGGATTCCGGGCGGCATCCGCCACGCAGTGACGAGGACACGTGAACGGAGCGCCGATCCCGAGGCCGCCTGGTCCGGACGACTGGCCCTTCTTGAGGCGCGCGGGATGGCATACGGCCCCTGCGGCTATCTCCGCGGGCGACTCGCTCCACCGGGCGTGGCCATAGACGTGGCGCGGGCCCATCGGAGCTTGCGCCGGGGCGCCGCGCCGCAGACGAGGCCGGATCGTTCGGCAACCCAGAGGCCATTATGAACGACACGATGTCCGCCGCTCACTTTGGCCCGACCCTGTCGGTGGTCGTCTGCGCGTACACCATGGACCGGTGGGAGGACTTGCGGGGCGCGATCGCGTCGGTGCTGACCCAGAACCGGCCCCCGGACGAGGTCGTGCTGGTCGTCGACCACTGCCGGGCCCTGTACGAGCGGGCGTCGCAGGCGATGCCGGCGGTCCGGGTCCTGCCCAGTCGTGGGCCCCGTGGACTGTCCGGGGCACGCAACACGGGCGTAGCGGCCTCGCACGGCGACGTGGTCGCCTTCCTCGACGACGACGCGGCCGCCGAACCGGAATGGACCGCCCGTCTGCTGGCGCACTACGCCAACCCCAGGGTGGCCGGCGTCGGCGGACTGGTCAGACCCCGCTGGTCCACCCGGCGGCCGGTGTGGTTCCCCCCGGAGTTCGACTGGGTGGTCGGTTGCTCCTACCGGGGGCTGCCCGAGCACACCGCCGCGGTACGCAACTTCATCGGAGCCAACATGTCCTTCCGCAGAACGGAGCTGCTTGCGGTAGGCGGCTTCCTCACGACCCTCGGGCGGGTGGGCACCCGGCCGACGGCGGGGTGCGAGGAGACGGAGCTGTGTCTGCGGATCGCGTCCCGCCGCCCGGACGCCATCCTCGTCTACGAGCCGGACGCGGAGGTGCGCCATCGGGTCCCGGAAGCCCGTACCCGCTGGTCCTACTTCCGGTCCCGCTGCTATGGCGAGGGGCTGAGCAAGGCGTTGGTGGCACGGTACGACGGCACCGGGCCCGCCCTGGCCAGCGAACGCGCCTATCTGCGGTCGACCATTCCGCGGGCACTCGTCCGGAGCCTGAGCCGGACCGGCCGCCCCGGTGCCGTGCGAACCCTGGGGGCGCTGGCCGCAGGAGTGTGCGTCACCGGCACCGGCTATCTCGTCGGACGGCTCCGGGCCCCGGGCCCCGGGCGTTTCACCTGGCGTCCGCCGGTATCGGTCCAGGCGCTGTGGGACGGCCCGTGAACGCCATACCCGTCTTCCTCTACCACGCGGTGTCCTGCGACCCACCCGCGTGGCTTGCTCCGTACACGGTGAGTCCACGCACGTTCGTGGAGCACCTGGACATGATCGCCGACAACGGCCTGCACCTGGTCCCGCTGCGGCAGTTGGTCGCGGCGCTGCACGGCGGCCCCGAACTGCCGCCCCGGTGCGCCGTGCTCACCTTCGACGACGGATACGCGGACTTCGCGTCCACGGTGGCTCCGCTGCTCGCCGCAAGGGGGCTTCCCGCCACCTTGTACGTCACCACCAATGCCCTGACGAACCCCGGTACGCCGTCACGTCGCGGACCCTTTCCGTCCGTCGCGATGCTGAGTTGGGCCCAGGTCGGGGAGCTGGACGCGGCAGGCGTCGAGATCGGTGGGCACAGCAGGAGCCATGCGCAGCTCGACACCCTGCCGCGCAAGGCGGTGAGGGAGGAAGTCGGCGGATGCAAGCGCGAGCTGGAGGACGCCCTTGGGCATTCCCTCACCTCTTTCGCGTACCCGCACGGCTATTCGAGCCGCCGGGTTCGCGCGATGGTGGGGGAGGCCGGCTGGACCTCGGCCGCCGCCATCCGGGCTTCCGCCTTCAGTTCGGTCCGGGACGATCCGCTGTGGTTCGCCCGGCTCATGGTGCGGGCCGACACCGGGCGGGAACGCTTCACGCTGTGGACCCGTGGAGAGGGCGCCCCCGTCGCGCCGTTCGCCGAGGGAGCGCGGACTCGTGGTTGGCGGGCGTACCGCCGGACGAGGGAATGGGCCGGACGACCGTACCGGGCCCTTCCCGCCTGACGGGCCGGGTCAGTGCTGCCAGACCCTCACGTAGTCGACCATCATGTCGGCCGGGACCTGGGTGGGCCCGCCGTTTGTGGAACTGACGGCGTTGTTGAGGATCAGATACATCGGAGCCGAGGTGATCCCTGACGTGATCTGACCGACCTGCTTGCCGTCGTAGTAGTACGTGACCGCCCCCTGCTTCCATTCCGCACCGTAGGTGTGCCATCCGGTGTAGGTGCCGGGGGCGCAGCCGCCGGGACCGCCGGCTGCGGAATGGAAGTGGTAACAGGCAGAGCCGCTCAGGCCCTCCATGACATCCATCTCGCCGTCATCCGGCCAATTCTGCCCGTCCGTCCAGAAGGCGGGCCAGTTGGCGATCTGTGTGCCGGACGCGGGCGTGTAGATACGGGCTTCGAAGGCGCCGTAGGTGAACTGGGCCTTGCCGTCGCTCTCCACCAGGCCGGAGACATAGGGATAGGTCTTACCGCCGACGGTCGTCGACTGCTGAATGGCCTTGAGGTGGAGATATCCTCCGCTGACGCCGACCTGTGACGGAGAGTAGGCGGCCTCTTCGGATGAGTTCACGGGCGGCGTGATGCATCCGGAGCACCCGAGCCAGTTCGGATTCCACTTGGAGCCGTCAAGGCCGGTGCCGTCGAATTCGTCGCTGAACACATTGCGCCATGTCCCGGGAATACCGAGCGGTGCGACGGCGGTCGTCGAAGGCGCCGAGGACGGTTCGCTCACCGTTGGTGTGGACGTGGCAGTCGGCGTGGACGTGGAGGTGGGCGCCGGCGTGCTGGTGGGAGCGGATGTCGTTGCCGTCGGGGTCGGGGTCGGGGTGGGCGTGGGCGTGGGGTTGGCGCCGGAGGTGAAGGAATTCACCGGAGAAAGATTGTGCCAGCTGTTGTGCAGCTTGTATGAGACGAAGTATGTATACGTGCCCGCGGGGAATGTGCGACTGCCTGAGGTGTAGGTGGTGGGCCAAGTTCCCACCGTGGTCGCGGCGGCTCCGGGAAAGTCATAGATGTTGCCGTCCGCAGATCGCGCCGTGACGGCCAGCGCCTGCAACTTGATCGTTTTTGTGGCGTGCACCTTCGCGGTGGCCTTGAACTGTCCGTCCGCTGTCGCCGACGTGGACAGGGAGTCGACGGCGACGTCTGTCGTCGAGGCATTCGCCTGGCCGACTTGGACGAGCGCGCCCCCTGCGAGGGCGGCGGTGGCGAGCGCGAGGGCGCCCAGTTTCGTCCGCACCGCGAAGGGGCGACGATGTCGCGGAATTCCAGCTTTGTGTTCCATCGGCATGTACGGCGTGACCTTTCACCCCACCCCTGCGGCAGCAGAGCCCGCTTTTGCACGAAGCAAATGGCGAACTGAACGGTCATGGACTCTGCGTGAGGTGCATTCGATCCGCAAGAGCCTGTTCGGGGTGGTAGTGCCGGCCGGCGCTCCGAATTTCCTGCCCCGCAGGCGAGTTGGCCGCATCGAGCCGCCTCTGGTGATGTCCGCCACACGGTGGAGTAATTCGGTCATATGTGCATCGAATTGCCTTTAACGGCCCCCGTCGGCCGGTCGATGTCGATCCGTCAGCCGGGCCATGCCTCGGTGGGCGCCCTGAGGTTGACCCGGCAGGTTCGAGGAGAGATGATGTACGTATACAGCGTAAACATACGAGTTTGCGCGGTATGACCACGAGTGGCTCCGGCGATGAACGCACCCATCGAGGACTACGCCCTCATCAGCGACCTGGAGACCGCGGCCATGATCGGCCGGGACGGCTCCGTCGACTGGCTGTGTCTGCCCCGCTTCGACTCGCCCGCCTGTCTGGCCGCGCTGCTCGGCACACCGGGCAACGGGTTCTGGCGGATCGCCCCCGCCGGCGGCGGCCCCTGCTCGCACCGGTCGTACCGGCCCGACACGCTGGTCCTGGAATCGCGTTGGGAGACCCCGACGGGGGCCGTGCGGGTCACGGACTTCATGCCGCCGCGCGCGGGGGTGCCGTGTCTGGTCCGACTGGTCGAGGGACTGTCGGGCTCCGTGTCCATGCGCAGCGAGCTGCGGCTGCGCTTCCACCAGGGTCGGGTCGTGCCCTGGGTCCGGGCCGTCGGCCAGTGCGCGGTGGCGGTCGCCGGCCCGGACGCCGTCTGGCTGGGCGCCGACGGGGCCGTACGGGAACGGGGCGGTGCTGACGCCACGGTCCACGACTTCACCGTCCCGGCCGGACGGCGACTCGCGCTGACCCTGGTGTGGTCGCCCTCGCACAAGCCCGAACCGCCCACGCCACTGAGCGTCCCGGCCGAGACGCTGCTCAAGGAGACGGCCGACTACTGGCGGACCTGGACCGCCCAGTGCCGCTACGAAGGGCCCTGGCGGGACGCCGTGGTGCGATCACTGATCACGTTGAAGGCCCTCATCTACGCTCCCACGGGCGGCATCGTGGCGGCCCCCACCACCTCCCTGCCCGGATGCATCGGCGGCGAGCGCAACTGGGACTACCGCTACTGCTGGCTGCGCGATTCCACCTTCGCCCTGTCCTGTCTCCTGCACAGCGGCTACCGGGAGGAGGCGACGGCCTGGCTGGACTGGCTGGTGCGGGCCATCGCCGGCAACCCCTGGGATCTGAAGACCGTGTACGGCGTCGGCGGGCAGCGCCTGTTGCCCGAGACCGAGGCGCCGTGGCTGGCCGGCTACGAGGGCTCGCGGCCCGTCCGGTTCGGCAACTCCGCGGCGAACCAGTTCCAGTTGGACGTGTACGGCGAGGTCCTCGACGCCTTCTGCCTGTCGCTGCGGGCCGGCATCCCGATGCCGGCCCATGTGTGGAATCTGGTCGAGGCGATGATGGGTTATCTGCAGCGGCACTGGCGCGAGCCGGACCAGGGGCTGTGGCAGATACGGGGCCCCCGGCGGCAGTTCGTGCACTCCAAGGTCATGGCCTGGGTGGCTGCCGACCGTGCTCTGCGGATGGGGCGGCTGCTCGGCCGCAACGGCTCCTCGGGCGAATGGCGCGCCCTGCGGGACGAGGTGCACCGTCAGGTGTGCCGGGAGGGCTGGGACCCCCGGCAGCACTCCTTCGTGCAGGCCTACGGCTCGCCGGCCCTGGACGCCTCCGCGCTCCTGATGCCACGGCTGGGCTTCCTGCCGGCCCGGGACGAGCGGGTGCGCGGCACCGTCCGCGCGATGCGGCGACTGCAACTCGGGGGCTTTGTGCGGCGCTACGCGCCGGACGGCGACGGTGGCCAAGGGGTGGACGGGGTGTACGGCTCGGAAGGCGCTTTCGTGTCGTGCTCTCTCTGGTACGCGGAGGCCCTTGCGGCGACCGGCGATTTCGAACAGGCCCAAGATCTCTTCGAGCGCGTGCTCGCTGTGCGCAACGACGTCGGACTGCTCTCGGAGCAGTGGGATCCCGACGCGGGCCGTCAACTGGGCAACGCGCCCAAGGCGTTCAGCCACATCGCACTGGTGGAGGCGGCGTTCGCCCTCAGAGCTTCGAGTTCGGGCGTCGCGCGGCACCGGCGTACCCGTGCGGGTTGAGCCGCTGGAAATGCCACGCGTCCCGGCATATGTCCACGAGAGTGCGGGTGGGCCGCCAGCCCCAGGCACGGGTGACGGCGCTCGCGTCGGCAACGAGTGTGGCGACGTCTCCGGGGCGGCGGGGCCCGACTTCGTACGGAATGGGCTTGGCGCTGGCCTCGGAGAAGACACCGACGACGTCCAGGACCGAACTGCCCTGTCCCAGACCGAGGTTGAACACGCGCATGCCGGGAGCGTCGACGAGGTGGTCGAGCGCGACGCGGTGCGCCTCGACGGTGTCCATGACGTGGATGTAGTCGCGGACCGCGGTGCCGTCGGGGGTCGGGTAGTCTCCGCCGAACACCTGCAGCTGCTTCCGGTGGCCGAGGGCGACCTGCGCCACGTGCGGCATGAGGTTGTCGGGGGCGCTCTGCGGGTCCTCGCCGAGCAGCCCGCTGGGATGCGCGCCGGCCGGGTTGAAGTAGCGCAGGCACAGCACTGTGTACTCGGGGCGGCGGCGGCAGACATCGGCGAGGATCTGCTCGCAGGCCCACTTCGAAGCCGCGTAGGGGTTGGTCGGCCCGGCCGGGGTGGATTCGTCGAGCGGGTCCGCGCCCGCGTCGCCGTAGACCGAGCACGAGGAGGAGAACACCAGCCGGTGGACCCCGTGCTCGTGCATCGTGCTCAGCAGGGCGGTGGTGCCGCCCACGTTGGTGTCGTAGTACTCGACCGGTGACTCGACCGACCCGCTCACGGACTTGTGCGCGGCGAAGTGCATGACGGCGTCCACCGGATGCCGGTCGAATACGGCCGAGAGGGCGCGCCGGTCCCGTATGTCCAGTTCGTAGACGGCCCCGACGAACCGGCCCGCGATCCGCTCCACCCGGGCGAAGACGTGGGGGGTGCTGTTCGCGTAGTCGTCGACCACGATCACCTCGTAACCGTGGTCGAGGAGCTCGACGCAGGCGTGACTGCCGATGAATCCGGCGCCGCCGGTGACGAGGACGGTGGACGGAGCCCAGCAGGGCGCGCCCCCCCGGCGTACGCGCGTTCGCCTGTCCTTGTCCACGGTTCCTCGTCGGGCCTGAGGAGTGTGACGTCGTATATTTACGGCGTATATCTACGACAGTGCGCTCCTCGGCCCCTGGAGTCAAGGGGACCGGTTCACGGCCTGACCAGCAACTGGAAGTCGAACGCGTAGCGGGACGCCCGGTAGATGTGTGTCCCGTACTCCACCGGTCGGCCGGTGTCGTCGTACGCGGTGCGCTGCATGGTCAGCAGGGCGGCGCCCTCCTCCTCGTCGAGCCGGGCGGCCTCCTCGGCGGTGGCGGAGCGAGCGCTGATGGTCTGGCGGGCGCTGTGCAGGGTGATGCCGGCGGTGCGCATCATCCGGTACAGGCCGGTCGCCTCCAGGCGGGCGGTGTCCAGGTCGAGGAGGGTCGCGGGAAGGAAGTTGCACAGCAGGGCGACCGGCTGACCGTGGGTGAGGCGCAGCCGCTCCAGGACGATCACCTCACTGCCCTCCGCGATGCCGAGCGCGGCCGCGACGTCCGGGGACGCCGGCTCGCGCTCGTTGCGCACCACCCGCGTGGTGGGGCCCTGCCCGGCCGACTCCAGGTCGTCGTAGAGGCTGCTGAGCTCCAGCGGGCGTTTGACCTGGCTGTGCAACACCTGGGTGCCGACCCCTCGGCGGCGCACCAGCAGCCCCTTGTCGACCAGGGACTGGATGGCCTGGCGGACGGTGGGCCTGGACAGGCCCAGGCGCGTCGAGAGGTCGATCTCGTTGCCCAGGAGGTTGCCCGGGGCGAGGGCGCCGTGCTCGATGGCCGCCTCCAGCTGCTGTGCGAGCTGGTAGTACAGCGGCACCGGACTGCCCCGGTCCAGGGCGAAGTCCAGCGAGTCGGCAGCGGCCGTCGCGGCACGTGCGGTGCCGCCGGTCCTCGCCATGGGCGTACCTCCCTCTGGAGAACTGACGCAGCGTCAGGAGTGGCTGGGGAAACCGAGGTTGATGCCCGCGTCGGCCGGGTCCGGCCAGCGCGTGGTGATCACCTTCCCCTGCGTGTAGAAGGCGATGCCGTCGTTGCCGTAGATGTGCAGGTCGCCGAAGAGGGAGTCCTTCCAGCCGCCGAAGGAGTGGTAGCCGACGGGCACCGGGATCGGCACGTTGACGCCGACCATGCCCGCCTTGACCTCCAGCTGGAAGCGGCGGGCGGCGCCGCCGTCCCTGGTGAAGATCGCGGTGCCGTTGCCCCAGCGGGAGTCGTTGATCAGCCTGACGGCCTCGTCGTACGACTCCGCGCGCACCACCGCCAGGACCGGACCGAAGATCTCGTCACGGTACGCGTCCGCCGTCACCGGCACCTTGTCGAGGAGCGTCACGCCGATGAAGAAGCCGTCCTCGTGGCCCTCGACCGTGAAGCCGCTGCCGTCCACCACGACCTCCGCGCCCTGCTCGGCGGCCGAAGTCACGTAGGAGCCCACCTTGTCGCGGTGCTCGCGCGTGATCAGCGGGCCCATCTCGGAGGACGGGTCGTTGCCGGGGCCGATCTTCAGGTTCTTCGCCCGCTCGGCGATCTTCGCGACCAGCTCGTCGCCCGTGTCGCCGACCGCGACCACCACCGACACGGCCATGCAGCGCTCGCCCGCCGAGCCGTACGCCGCGTTGATCGCCTGGTCGGCGGCGAAGTCCAGGTCGGCGTCCGGCAGCACCAGCATGTGGTTCTTGGCACCGCCCAGGGCCTGGACGCGCTTGCCGTGCTCGACCGCCTTGAGCTGGATGTACTTGGCGATCGGCGTGGAGCCGACGAAGGAGACGGCCTCGATGTCCGGGTGCTCCAGGAGGCGGTCGACGGCCACCTTGTCGCCCTGCACGATGTTCAGTACGCCGTCGGGCAGACCCGCCTCGGAAGCGAGCTCGGCCAGGCGGAACGAGGCCGAGGGGTCCTTCTCGCTCGGCTTGAGCACGAAGGTGTTGCCGCAGGCGATGGCCAGCGGGAACATCCACATCGGCACCATGGCCGGGAAGTTGAACGGCGTGATGCCCGCGACCACGCCGAGCGGCTGCCGGATCGAGGCCACGTCCACACGGGTGGACACCTGCGTCGACAGCTCGCCCTTCAGCTGCACGCTGATCCCGCAGGCCAGCTCGACGATCTCCATGCCGCGCGCGACCTCGCCGAGCGCGTCGGAGTGGACCTTGCCGTGCTCGGCGGTGATCAGCTCGGCGATCTCGTCGCGGTGGGCGTCGAGGAGCTCGCGGTACTTGAACAGGATCGCCGTGCGCTTGGCGATCGAGGAGACGCCCCAGGTCTCGAAGGCGGCCTTCGCGGCGGCGACGGCGGCGTCCACCTCGTCGACGGTCGCGAATCCGACCTGCTTCTCCTGCGCGCCGGTCGCCGGGTTGTACACGGCGCCGTGCCGGCCGGAGGCGGACTCGACGGGCTTGCCGTCGATCCAGTGGGTGATGGTCTTCATGTGCGGGGGCCTTTCACAAAGGGGTTGTGCGGGGGGGGAGGTCAGAGGTGGCGACGCTGGTCGGTGACGTTGCGGTCGTACTCCTCGCGGGCCTGTACGGCGGCATCGCGGGAGGCGGTCTCGGCGACCGGGACGTCCCACCAGGCCTCGGCCCCGGGAGCGGTCGAGGTGACGGTGTCGGTCTCGACGTAGACGCAGGTCGGGCGGTCGGAGGCGCGGGCCGCGGCGAGCGCCTCGCGCAGTTCGCGCACGGTCTTGGCGCGCAGCACGTCCATGCCGAGGCTGCCCGCGTTGGCGGCCAGGTCGACGGGGAGCGGCGCGCCGGAGAAGGTGCCGTCGGCGGCCCGGTAGCGGTAGGCGGTACCGAAGCGCTCACCGCCGACGTACTCGGAGAGACCGCCGATGGAGGCGTAGCCGTGGTTCTGGATGAGGACGAGGTTGACGGGCAGGCCCTCCTGGACGGCGGTGACGATCTCGGTCGGCATCATCAGGTAGGTGCCGTCGCCGACCAGGGACCAGACCGGGGTGCCGGGAGCGGCCTGCTGGACGCCGATGCCGGCCGGGATCTCGTAGCCCATGCAGGAGTAGCCGTACTCCAGGTGGTACTGGCGGGGGCTGCGTGCCCGCCACAGCTTGTGCAGGTCGCCGGGGAGCGAGCCGGCCGCGTTGATCACGACGTCCTCGTCGCCGACCACCGCGTCCAGGGCGCCGAGCACCTGGGTCTGGGTGGGTACGGCGTTCTCGTCGGCGGCGGTGAAAGCGGCGTCGACCACCTGCTCCCAGCGTTCCTTGCCGGTGCGGTACTCGGTCTCGTAAACCGAGTTCACACGTTGTCCGGCGAGGGCCTCCGTCAACGCTGTGAGCCCCGCGCGCGCGTCGCAGACCAGAGTCCGCGCTGCCAGCTTGTGTGCGTCGAACGCGGCGATGTTGAGGTTGACGAACCGGACGCCCGGCTGCTGGAAGAGCGTGTTGGAGGCGGTGGTGAAGTCCGTGTAGCGGGTGCCGACGCCGATCACCAGGTCGGCCGTACGCGCGATGTCGTCGCAGACCGCCGTGCCGGTGTGGCCGATGCCGCCGAGGTCGGCGGGGTGGTCGTGGCGGAGCGAGCCCTTGCCGGCCTGCGTCGAGGCGACCGGGATGCCGGTCGCGTCCACCAGCGCCTTCAGCGCCTCCTCCGCCCGGCTGTGGTGGATGCCGCCGCCCGCGACGATCAGCGGGCGCTCGGCGGCGCGGATCGCCGCCACCGCCTCCGCCAGCTCGTACGGGTCGGGCGCGGGCCGCCGTACGTGCCAGACGCGCTCGTCGAAGAACTCCTCCGGCCAGTCGTACGCCTCGGCCTGCACGTCCTGGGGGAGGGCCAGGGTGACCGCGCCGGTCTCGGCGGGGTCGGCGAGGACCCGCATGGCGTTGAGGGCGGAGGGGATCAGGGCCTCGGGGCGGGTGATGCGGTCGAAGTAGCGGGAGACCGGGCGCAGGGTGTCGTTGACCGACACGTCCGCCTCCGTGGGGTGTTCCAGCTGCTGCAGCAGCGGGTCGGCCACCCGGGTGGCGAAGTAGTCGCCCGGCAGGAGCAGGACCGGCAGGCGGTTGATGGTCGCGAGCGCGGCGCCGGTGACCAGGTTGGTCGCGCCAGGGCCGATGGACGTCGTCACCGCCTGCGCGGAGAGGCGGTCGAGCTGGCGGGCGTAGCCGACGGCCGCGTGCACCATGGCCTGCTCGTTGCGGCCCTGGTGGTACGGCATCGCGTCCTCGCCCGCCTCCAGCAGGGCCTGGCCGATCCCGGCAACGTTGCCATGGCCGAAGATGCCCCAGGTGCCCGCGATCAGCCGCCGGCGCACGCCGTCGCGCTCGGTGTACTGGACGGACAGGAAACGCACCAGTGCCTGGGCGACGGTCAGGCGGCGGGTGGTGGTGCTCATCAGGACTTCTCCGGTGCCGTGTAGAGGGGGAGGCGGGGGTCGACGGGCTGCTCGGGCCAGGTGTCGCGGACCCAGGCGTGATCGGGGTGGTCGCAGATCAGCCAGGCACGCTCGGGCTCCGGGCCCGCCATGACGTTGAGGTAGTACATGTGGTGGCCGGGCACGGCCATGGAGGGCCCGTGCCAGCCGTCCGGGATCAGTACGATGTCGCCGCCGCGCACCTCGGCCAGCACATCCGTGTTGCGGCCCTGCCCGGAGGGGGAGACCCGCTGGTAGCCGAGGCCGGGGATGCCGTCGTGGTCGGCGAACTCGAAGTAGTAGACCTCTTCGAGCACTGATTCTTCCCCTGGCCGGTGTTCGTCGTGCTTGTGCGGCGGGAACGACGACCAGTTGCCGCCCGGGGTGATCACCTCGACTGCGATCAGCTTGTCGCACTCGAAACCCTGTCCATCAGCGCCTCCGGCGCGGGCGGCAGCCCCGAAGTTGTTGACCTGCCGCGAGGAGTTCCCGGTGCCACGCAGCTCCACCGGCACCGACGAAGCCGGTCCGTAGCGGGCGGGCAGACGCCGGGTGCAGCGCGCGCCGGTGAGCGCGAACCGTCCGCCGCCGGCGGACGTGACCGTCGTACGGGCGTCCCTCGGCGCGTACGCGAAGTCGCTGACGCCGCTGAACACACTGTCGCGGCCGGTGAGTTCGAAGGTGTCGTGGCCGAAGTCGTCGGCCGTCGCGACGGTGCAGCCGCCGCTGAGCGGCAGCACGATCCACTCGCTGTCGCCGGTGTCGAAGGTGTGCGTGCCACCCGGCGGGAGCTCCAGGACGCGCAGGCTGGAGTAGCCCCAGCCGGCCTTCTCCGGGGTGACGTCCACGACGTACGGGCCGCCCAGGGCCTTTCCGGCGGGAAGGTGGTATGTCATATGGCACTCCGGTGGTATGTCATACAGCACTCCTCCATGTCACAGCAGGCCCACGGCCGTGTCGACCGCCGTCTCCACACTGCCCTCGGCCGGGTAGAGCAGCGACCGCCCGACGACCATGCCCTGCACGGTCGGCAGCCTGAGGGCCTTGCGCCAGCGCTCGTACGCCTGCGCTTGTGCCTCTGCGGACCCGCCCACCTCGCCGCCGAGCAGGACGGTCGGCAGCGTGGAGGTCTCCAGGACCTCGCCCATGTCGTCCGGGTCGTCGGTGACGGGGAGCTTCAGCCAGGTGTAGGCGGAGGTGCCGCCCAGGCCCGCGGCGATCGCGATGGACTTGGTGACGGCCTCGGAGGACAGGTCGTTGACAACCCGGCCGTCGATCCGGCGGGAGAGGAACGGCTCGACGAACAGCGGCAGCCGGTGCGCGGCCATGTCGTCGATCGCGCGGGCCGTGGACTCCAGCGTGGTCAGCGAGCCCGGGTCGTCGTAGTCGATGCGGAGCAGCAGCTTGCCCGCGTCGAAGCGGAGCCGGGCGATGTCCTCGGCGCGGTGGCCGGTGAAGCGGTCGTCCATCTCGAAGACGGCGCCCGCCAGGCCCCCACGGTTCATGGAACCCATGACGACCTTGTTCTCCAGCACTCCGAGCAGGAGGAGGTCCTCCAGGATGTCCGCGGTGGCCAGCACCCCGTCCACGCCCGGCCGGGACAGCGCGATGCACAGGCGCTCCAGCAGCTCGGCGCGGCCGGCCATGGCGAGCCGCCGGTCGCCGACGCCGAGCGCGCCGCGGGCCGGGTGGTCGGCGGCCACGATCATCAGTCGGCCGCTGTCGCCGATGAGCGGGCGGCGGGTGCGCCGGGCGGCCGCCTCGGCGACGGCCTCGGGATGGCGGGCCCTGACCGAGACGAGGTCGGGGATGCTGAGGGACAAGGGGAAGCTCCGTTTCAGAGGGTGGCTCGCGCGAGGAGGTCCTCGACCTCGGCCTCGGTGGGCATCGCGGAGGAACAGGCGAGACGGGAGGCGACCAGGGCGCCGGCCGCGTTGGCGTACCGCATGATTTCGGCCAGCTCCCAGCCGGCCAGCAGTCCGTGTACGAGCGAGCCGCCGAAGGCGTCGCCCGCGCCGAGGCCGTTGGCCACCTCGACCGGCACCGGCGGGACCTCGGCGCTGGTGCCGTCGCGGTGCACCGCGAGGACGCCCTTGGGGCCCTGCTTGACGACCGCCAGCTCCACGCCCGCCTCCAGCAGCGCCTCGGCGCAGGCGCGCGGTTCGCGGACACCGGTGGCGACCTCGCACTCGTCCAGGTTGCCGACCGCGACCGTGGCGTGCCCCAGCGCCTCCGCGTAGTACGGGCGGGCCTCCTCGGGGTCGCGCCAGAACATGGGCCGCCAGTCGAGGTCGAAGACCGTCGTACCCGCCTTGTCACGCGCCTTGAGGGCGGCGAGCGTGGCGGAGCGGCTGGGCTCCTCGCTCAGGCCGGTGCCGGTGATCCAGAAGACCCGGCTCGCCCTGATGGCGAAGTAGTCCAGTTCCTCGGAATGTATCTCCAGGTCAGGAGCCTTAGGCTGCCGGTAGAAGTACAGAGGGAAGTCATCCGGAGGGAAGATCTCGCAGAAGGTCACCGGGGTCGGGTACGCGGCGACGGGCGCAACCCAGCGGTCGTCGACGCCGAACTCCTTCAGCGCCTCGTGCAGATAGGCGCCGAAGGGATCGTCCCCGGTGCGGGTGATCACCGCGGTGTTCCGGCCGAGCCGGGCGGCGGCCACCGCCACGTTGGCGGCCGAACCGCCGAGGAACCTGCCGAAGGTCTCGACCCGGGCCAGGGGCACCCCCGACTGCAGAGGGTAGAGATCGACTCCGATACGGCCCATAGTGATCAAGTCGAAGGACTGGTCTGACTCGGCCATGCGCGACGCTCCTCGAGCTGGTCTGGGGATGCGGGTCCCAGAGGGCCTGCCGCCCCCCAGGTTTAGGCCGCGAAGGGTGACACTGTCAATAGTTTGTACTTACATTCGGACTAGCTCGTGAAATGATGTCTTAACAAAGTATTGACAGCGGGCGCGGCCAGGGGTTTGATCCCGTCCCAGGCAGACCGCCGCGTTTGCGGCAGACGACCCGGGCATGCCAAGATCCCGGGCCGCTGGATCATCTTGATCCCCCTCTCCCTTTCCCCCGCAACGCACAGTGAGGTGCCAGGAAAGATGGACCGCTCTTCTCACCCCCGCTCCCGCAGAATCGCCCCCGTTGTCGCGGTGGCCGCAGCGGCTGCCCTCACCCTCGCCGGCTGCTCCAGCAGCTCCGGCGGCAAGAAGTCCGAGGAGGGCGGCGCCAACGCATCGGCAGGCAAGGCGACCACGCCTCGGATGACGGTCGCGCTGGTCACGCACCAGTCGCCCGGCGACACCTTCTGGGACATCGTCCGCAAGGGTGCCGAGGCCGCCGCGGCCAAGGACAACATCAAGCTGATCTACTCGTCCGACCCGAACGCGGGCAACCAGTCCAACCTGGTGCAGAACGCGATCGACCAGAAGGTCGACGGCATCGCGATCACCCTCGCCAAGCCGGACGCCCTCAAGGCCGTCGTCGGCAAGGCGAAGTCGGCCAACATACCCGTGGTGGGCCTCAACTCCGGTGTCAGCGACTGGAAGAAGCTCGGCCTGATGGAGTTCTTCGGCCAGGACGAGTCCGTGGCCGGCGAGGCGTTCGGCAAGAAGCTCAACGACCTCGGTGCCAAGCACACCGTCTGTGTCATCCAGGAGCAGGGCAACGTCGGCCTGACCCAGCGCTGCGACGGCGTGAAGAAGACCTTCTCCGGCAAGACCGACGTCCTCTACGTCAACGGCACGGACATGCCGTCGGTGAAGTCGACGATCACCGCCAAGCTGAAGCAGGACTCCTCCATCGACTACGTCACCGCCCTCGGCGCCCCGTACGCGCTGACCGCGGTGCAGTCGGTCTCGGACGCCGGCAGCAAGGCCAAGATCGCCACCTTCGACCTCAACAAGGACCTGACGACCGCCATCAGCAAGGGCACGATCCAGTTCGCGGTGGACCAGCAGCCCTACCTCCAGGGCTACCTGGCGATCGACTCGCTGTGGCTGTACAAGAACAACGGCAACTACATGGGCGGCGGTGAGCAGCCGGTGCTGACCGGCCCGGCCTTCGTCGACAAGTCCAATGTCGACGCCGTCTCCAAGTTCGCCGCCAACGGAACCCGGTGATCAGTATGACCCAGCATGCCGAGCCGGCGGTGACTTCACCGCCGGCCCCCGGCCCCCAGGAGACCGACGGGCGGACGGCTGAACGGCCCCTGGTCGTGCGGCTGTTGGCCCGCCCTGAGGTGGGTGTCTTCCTCGGCGCGGTCGCGGTGTACGTGTTCTTCCTGATCTCGGCGCCGCCGGTGCGTGACGCCAGTTCGATGGCGAACATCCTCTACCAGTCCTCCACCCTGGGCATCGTGACGATCCCGGTGGCGCTGTTGATGATCGGCGGGGAGTTCGACCTGTCGGCGGGTGTCGGGGTGATCACCTCGGCGCTGACCGCGGCCATGATCAGCTACCAGCTCACCATGAACGTGTGGGTGGGTGTGATCGCCGCGCTGGTCGTCTCGCTGGCGATCGGCTTCTTCAACGGCTGGATGGTCGTCAAGACCGGGCTGCCCAGCTTCCTGGTCACCCTGGGCACCTTCCTGATCCTGCAGGGCGTCAACCTCGCGGTGACCAAGCTGGTCACCGGCAACGTCGCCACCGACGACATCAGCAACATGGACGGCTTCGACCAGGCCAGGAAGGTCTTCGCCTCCAGCTTCGACATCGGCGGCGTGCAGGTGAAGATCACCGTGTTCTGGTGGCTGCTGTTCGCGGCGATCGCGACCTGGGTGCTCCTGCGCACCAGGTACGGCAACTGGACCTTCGCGGTCGGCGGCAACAAGGACTCCGCCCGTGCGGTCGGCGTGCCCGTCGCGTTCACGAAGATCTCGCTGTTCATGCTGGTCGGCTTCGGTGCCTGGTTCGTGGGCATGCACCAGCTGTTCACGTTCAACACCGTGCAGTCCGGTGAGGGCGTCGGCATCGAGCTGATCTACATCTCCGGCGCGGTGATCGGCGGCTGCCTGCTGACCGGCGGCTACGGCTCGGCGATCGGCCCGGTCTTCGGCGCGTTCATGTTCGGCATGGTCCAGCAGGGCATCGTCTACGCCGGCTGGAACCCCGACTGGTTCAAGGCCTTCCTCGGCGTCATGCTCCTGGGTGCCGTCCTGATCAATCTGTGGGTCCAGCGCACCATGACCCGAAGGTGAATGCGATGACAGACAACACCAGCAAAACCCACGGAGCCATCCTCCAGGACGCCGCCCCTGGCACGGACGACGGCGTGATAGTCGAGCTGCGCAATGCCGGCAAGGCGTACGGCAACATCCGTGCCCTGCACGGGGTGAGCCTGAAGGTCCGCCCGGGCCAGGTCACCTGTGTGCTGGGCGACAACGGCGCCGGCAAGTCCACCCTCATCAAAATCATCTCCGGGCTGCACCAGCACACCGAGGGCGAGTTCCTCGTCGACGGCGCTCCGGTGCGCTTCACCACGCCCCGGGACGCCCTCGACCGCGGCATCGCCACCGTCTACCAGGACCTGGCCACCGTCCCGCTGATGCCGGTGTGGCGCAACTTCTTCCTCGGCTCCGAGATGACCAAGGGCCCCTGGCCCGTGCGCCGCCTCGACATAGAGAAGATGAAGCAGACCGCCGATCACGAGCTGCGCGAGATGGGCATCGTCCTGGACAACCTGGAACAGCCCATCGGCACCCTCTCCGGCGGCCAGCGCCAGTGCGTCGCGATCGCCCGCGCCGTCTACTTCGGTGCCCGCGTCCTGATCCTGGACGAGCCCACCGCGGCCCTCGGCGTCAAGCAGTCGGGTGTGGTGCTGAAGTACATCGCCGCCGCCCGCGAGCGCGGCCTGGGCGTCATCTTCATCACCCACAACCCCCACCACGCCTACATGGTCGGCGACCACTTCAGCGTGCTGCGCCTGGGCACCATGGAACTCTCCGCCGAGCGTAGCCAGATCACGCTGGAGGAGCTGACCAACCACATGGCCGGCGGCGCCGAACTCGCCGCACTCAAACACGAGCTGTCCCAGGTCAGCGGCGTCGACGTCGAGGAACTCCCGGAGAAGGAAGACCTCACCGCACCCGTGGCGGCCAGCCCGGAAGGAACCTCCTGACATGGCAGGTGCTCTGGACCGCATCCGGGTCGGATCGGCCCCCGACTCCTGGGGCGTCTGGTTCCCGGACGACCCCCGGCAGGTGCCCTGGGAACGCTTCCTCGACGAGGTCGCCGAGGCCGGCTACCCGTGGATCGAGCTGGGCCCGTACGGCTATCTGCCGACCGACCCGGCCCGCCTCACCGACGAGATCAACAGGCGTGACCTGAAGGTCTCGGCGGGTACGGTCTTCACCGGCCTGCACCGCGGCCCCTCCGTGTGGGAGTCGACCTGGGAGCACGTCAGCCAGGTCGCCGCGCTCACCCAGGCGATGGGCGCCAAGCATCTCGTCGTCATCCCGTCCTTCTGGCGGGACGACAAGACCGCCGAGATCCTGGAGCCGTCGGAGCTGACCGGCGAGCAGTGGGCATACCTCACCAAGGGCATGGAGCGGCTCGGCCACGAGGTGCAGGAGACGTACGGCCTGGACATCGTCGTGCACCCGCACGCCGACACCCACATCGACACCGAGGACCACGTCGAGCGCTTCCTCGACTCGACCGACTCCGAACTGGTCAACCTCTGCCTGGACACCGGGCACTACGCCTACTGCGGCGGCGACAGCGTCAAGCTGATCGAGACCTACGGCGAACGCATCGGCTATCTGCATCTCAAGCAGGTCGACCCGGAGATCCTCGCTGACGTACGGTCCAAGGGCACACCGTTCGGACCTGCCGTGGCGCAGGGGGTGATGTGCGAACCGCCCGTCGGCGTCCCCGAGTTGGGGCCCGTGATGGAGGCCGCGCAGAAGCTCGGCGTGGAACTGTTCGCCATCGTCGAGCAGGACATGTACCCGTGTGAGCCGGACAAGCCGCTGCCGATCGCGGTGCGCACCCGCAAGTTCCTGAGGTCCTGCGGCGCCTGACCCTCCGAAGGGGGACGAACGACCATGGCTCGGCAAGGAACACTGCAGGTCGCGGTCGTCGGCACCGGCAAGATGGGTGCCGACCACGTCCGCCGTGTCCAGGAGGTCATCAGCGGGGCCAGGGTGACCGCCGTCGTGGACGTCGATGCGGAACGCGCCAAGGACGTCGCGGCCCGTATCGACGGCTGCACCGCCTACTCCGATCCGGCCGCCGCCATGGCGGCGGCCGACGTCGACGCCGTGCTGATCGCCTCCCCGGGGCCCGCCCACGAGGCGGCCCTGCTGACGGCGTTCGAGCACGATCTGCCCGTGCTGTGCGAGAAGCCGCTGACACCGGACGCGGCCTCCGCGCTGCGGGTGCTGGAAGCGGAGCAGAAGCTGGGCCGCCGCCGGGTCCAGGTCGGGTTCATGCGGCGCTACGACGCCGAATACATGAAGCTCAAGTCCCTTCTGAACACAGGTCAGTTGGGGCGGCCGCTGATGCTGCACAACCGACACCGCAACCTCGCCTCCCCGCCCGGCTGGCGCAGCGAGATGCTCATCAACGACTCCGTCGTGCACGAGATGGACGTGACGCGCTGGCTGCTCGGCCAGGAGATCACCGCCGTCACGGTCCTGCGCCCGACACCGTCCGCGAACGCACCGGAGGGGGTGCAGGACCCGCAGTTCGTCGTCTTCGAGACCGACGGCGGCACGATCGTCGACGTCGAGATCTTCGTCAACTGCGGCTTCGGCTACCAGGTCCAGGCCGAGGTGGTCTGCGAACGCGGCACCGCCCGCATCGGCGACGGCCACGCCATGGTCACCAACATGGCCGGCCGCTGGGGCGGCACCATCATCCAGGACTACATCGAACGCTTCGCCGACGCCTACGACCGCGAGGTCCAGGCATGGGTCGACGCCACCCGCCGCGGTGAGGTCGTCGGCCCGAGCGTGTGGGACGGCTACGCCGTCGCCGCGGTGTGCGAGGCGGGCGTGCGGGCGCTGGAGGAGGGCGGCAGGGTGGCGGTGGAGCTGGTCGAGCGGCCGGCTCTGTACGACATCAGCCGATCGCCCGGCTGAACACCACCCGGTCCTCGCCGGGACCGTTGTAGTCCTCCACCACGCGGACGTCGAAGCCCAGACTGCGGTGGAAGGCCGTGGACCCCTTGTTGCCCAGGCTTGTGACGGCCTTCAGCCGGACGGCCCCCTGCCGACGCGCGGCCTCGGCAAAGGCGCCGTACAGGTCGCGCCCCAGACCGCTGCCGCGGGCGTCGTCCCGCGTCGCGATCAGATGCACGTATCCGGTGCCGCCAGGCGTGACGAAGCCGATCAGATACCCGAGAACGCCGTCGTCGGAACGAGCGACCAGACAGGTCTCGCCGAACTCCTGCACCAGGGCCAGAAGATGGAGATCCCGGAGATCCCGTTCGCCCCAGTAGCGGGAGTGGTCGGCGAGGACCTGCTGGATGTCGGTGACGTGCGCGGGGGCGATGCGTGCGGCCATGGCGCCGATCATCGCAGAGCCATGGCCGTGCCGGCGGGACGAGGGTGTCGTCGTCCGTGAAGGCGACGAGGGGTCCGCAGGCGCGCGCCAGCCCTCCGCGCCCCGCAAGTCCTCCCACCGGCGGTTTGCCTACACCCGGGTCCGCGGCCGCGGTGCGAACCCCGCCGCCCGGTAGCTCTCGTCGATCAGCGTCATCGTCGCCACCGCGTCGTCCGGATCCAGCGGCAACGGGGTGCCCTCCCGCACGCGTCCTGCGAACGCCTCCAACTGGTATGTGTACGAGGACCGGATGCCGAGGTGCTCCGTGCGCTCGCCGTCCGCCGTGCGGACCACGATGCGGTCGTCCACCTGGGGGAGGACGAAGTTCGGGGCCAGTGCCTCGCCCCGGCTGCCGATGATCCGGCAGCTCATCTCCAGCTTGTCGTACGCCATGTGGCAGCAGGCGGAGCCGGTGGCACCGTTCGGGAAGGCCAGGTCGGCGTCCAGCCATTCGTCGACGCCGGGTGCGCCCGCACGCTCCCCGCCGCGGGCCGAGACGAGGCGGGGAGCGCCGCCGGCCCGGGGCGCCAGCATCCGCTGGGCGTGCAGGCTGTAGCAGCCCAGGTCCATCACGGCGCCGCCGGCCAGCGGCAGGGACCAGCGCGGGTCGGCGTCGGCCGGAGCCTGGATGGCGACCATGGTCTCCACCCGCTGCAGTTCGCCCAGTTCGCCGCTCTCCAGGAGTTCGTGCAGGCGGCTGGTGACCGGGTGGAAGAGGTAGTGGAATGCCTCCATGAAGACCGTGCCGGCCTTCGCCGCCGCCTCCCGCACCTCGGCGGCCTCCTCGGCGTTGCTCGCCGACGGCTTCTCGCTCAGCACATGCTTGCCGGCCGCGAGGGCGGCCAGGTTCCACGGGCCGTGCAGACCGTTGGCGAGCGGGTTGTAGACGACCTCGACCTCGGGGTCGGCCAACAGGGCGGCGTAGGAGTTCGCGACCCGCTCCACGCCGTGCTCGGCGGCGAAGGCCTCGGCGCGGGACCGGTCGCGGGCGGCCACGGCGACCAGGCGGTGCCCGGTGGTGCGGGCCGGGCCGATCAGGGCGCGTTCGGTGATCCGGGCGGCGCCCAGGACGCCGATGCGCAGGGGTTCGCGGGCCGGTTCGCTCATGACGTCGGTTTCTCCTCTGTCCGGTCGTGCAGGGTCAGTGTGCCGCGGGCGGGCGGAAGTGGCGGCGGGCAGGTCCTGGGCGTGGGCGACGGTGCGCTCGATCAGTTCGAAGAGGCCGCTCGGTCCGGCTCCCCTGACGACCACACCCCGCTCGCCGCGTAACCGCCCGCCGGGCAGGGCGGGTTCACGTTCGCGGGTGTCGGCGTGCGGCCGGGACATCTCGCCGGTGCTCACAAGCGTTGCGCCTCGTTCGGTCCGACGTGTGGGGACCTCATGGTCGTACGAGGAGATCTGGTGGTCGTGGCCGACAGGGGCAACGTGGCGATTCGCGCACTCGTGCTCCGGGCGCCGGAGGCCGGCCCGCGCCCGGAGCACGAGAGAGAGGGGGCCGCAGCTCAGGCGGTGCGGACCTCGGCGATGGTCACCGGGCGGTGCTCGTGCAGCGACAGCGTGCACGCGTCGGCGATCCAGCCGGCCTCCAGGGCGTCCGCGATCGTGCAGGGCGACGGGCGGGCGCCGGCCACGACCTCCGTGAACGCGGTGAGTTCCGCGCGGTAGGCCGCCGTGAAGCGGTCCATGAAGAAGTCGTGCGGAGTGCCGGCCGGGAAGGTCACGCCCGGCTCGACCGAGCGCAGTGGCAGCTTGTCCTCCAGACCCACGGCGATGGAGTCCGTGAAGCCGTGGATCTCCATCCGGACGTCGTAACCCCGGGCGTTGTGGCGGGAGTTGGAGACCACCGCGATGGTGCCGTCGTCGAGGGTGAGGATCGCGCCGGTGGTGTCGGCGTCGCCCGCCTCCTTGATGTATTCGGCGCCACGGTTGCCGCCGACGGCGTACACCTCGACGACCTCGCGGCCCGTCACCCAGCGGATGATGTCGAAGTCGTGGACGGAACAGTCGCGGAAGATGCCTCCCGAGGCGGCGATGTACGCGGCCGGCGGCGGCGCCGGGTCCAGCGTGGTCGACCGTACGGTGTGCAGTTTGCCCAGCTCGCCGCTCTGCACGGCGGCGCGGGCGTTCACGAAGCCGGTGTCGAAGCGGCGGTTGTAACCGATCTGGATCGGCACGTCCGTGCCCTCGACGGCCTTGAGGACCTGGACGCCCTCGGCCATCGTCCTGGCGACGGGCTTCTCGCAGAAGACGGGGATGCCCGCCTCGACGCCGGCCAGGATCAGCCCCGGGTGGGCGTCCGTCGCGGCCGCGACCACGACGCCGTCCACGCCGGCGGCCAGCAGGGCCTCGGGCGAGTCCACGACCTCGCCGCCGAACCGCTCAGCGGCGGACTTGGCGGCGTCCGCGAACGGGTCGGTGAGGACGAGGGACTCGACCACGTCGAGCCCGGAGAGGGTCTCGGCGTGGAAGGCGCCGATGCGGCCGAGGCCGAGGATTCCGATACGCATGAGCTCCGCTGCTTTCTGGTGTGTTGTTGCGGTCCGTTGCCGGGGCTCCGCCCCGGACCCCGATCGCCCTTCGGGCTCGTCCTCAAACGCCGGACGGGCTTGAAAATCAGTCCAGGCCGCCCAGCACGTTCTGGTCCCAGTCGATCACCGATCCGGTCACCACGCCCGACCGCTCCGACAGCAGGAAGACCACGAAGTCCGCGATCTCGTCCGGCTGGCCCAGCTTGCCCATCGGCAGCTTGGCCGCGGCCTCGTCCCGCCAGTTGTCGTCGGCACCATGGAACGTCTTCTGTGTCGCGTCCTCGCCCTCGGTCGCCGTCCAGCCGATGTTGAGGCCGTTGATCCGCACGCGGTCCCAGCGATGCGCGTGCGCGGCGTTGCGGGTCAGGCCGATGAGACCCGCCTTGGCGGCGACGTACGGGGCCAGGAACGGCTGCCCGCCGTGTGCCGAGGACGTGATGATGTTGACGACCGTGCCGGGCGCCTTGCGCGAGACCATGTCGGCGACGGCGGCCTGCATCGCGAAGAACGGCGCCTTGAGGTTGATCGCGATGTGCTGGTCGAACAGCTCGGGTGTGGTGTCCAGCAGCGTGCCCCGGGAGGTCAGGCCCGCGGAGTTGACCAGGCAGTCGATCCGCCCGTACGCGGCGACCACGTCACCGACCGCGGCCTTCGCCTGTTCGGCGTCGGAGAGGTCGGCGCGCACGAACATCGCCTTGCCGCCCGCGGCCGTCAGTTCGGTCACCAGCGCCTCGCCGGGTTCCGCACGCCGGCCGGTGACGGCCACGACCGCCCCCTCACGGACGGCGGCGCGCGCGATGGCCGCGCCGACTCCCTGGCTGCCGCCGTTGACGAGGACGACCTTGTCGTCGAGAAGTCCCATGGATCTCTGTTGTCCTTTCGGCTTGCGTCAGCTGGTGCGGCGTTCGGCGCTCGCCCGCAGCTCGTCCCGCAGCGCCCGCGGGAGCCGGCCCTCGCGCAGCGCCCGGCGTACGAGGTCCGCCTGGGAGGGCGGGGCCAGCCCGAAGTGAGCGCTGTCCGGCCGGTCGCTGTCGAGGTTGGTGGGGAAGGGGTAGCCCTCGGCGCTCGCGGCGATCACGTTCTCCAGCCAGCCCTCGTCCGCGCCGTCCGCCTTGCGGCGCAGCAGCACGGGGTAGACGGCGTTCGCCACCGCCTCCCGGTCGACGGTCTCCATGGCCCGGCCGAAGGCCGAGGAGACCTGGAGCAGGTTGGCCATGCGCCGCACGTCCGTGGTGCGGTTGGTCCCGGCGGCGTGGAACAGCGCCGGGTTGAAGAAGGCGGCGTCGCCCTTGGCGAGCGGCAGCTGGACGTGGTGTTCCTTGAAGTACGCCTGGAACTCGGGCCGCCGCCACGCCAGATAGCCCGGCTCGTACGTCTGCGAGAAGGGCAGGTACAGCGTCGGTCCCGACTCCACGGGCATGTCGCAGTGCGCGACCGCGCCCTGCAGGGTGAGTACGGGGGAGAGGCGGTGGACGTGCGCCGGATAGGCCGCGGCGCTCTCGTCGGAGAGGAAGCCGAGGTGGTAGTCGCGGTGCGCGGTCTGCGCGAGGCCGCCCGGGTTGACCACGTTGACCTGGGAGGTCACCTGGTAGCCGGGGCCGAGCCAGGCCTCGCAGACCAGCGCGAGGACCGGGTTGGCGTAGTAGTCGGCGAAGGCCGCGGGGTCGTAGAGGGCCGCCTTCTCCAGCGCGTTCCACACCCGCTCGTTCGCGCCCGGCTTGGCGAAGTGGTCGCCGGCCGTCGTGCCCGCCGCGTCCTGCTCGCGGATCAGTGCGTCGAACACCTCGGTGGCCCGGTCGACCACCGCGTGGTCGGGGAAGGCGCCCCGGAGGACGACCACTCCGGGGCCGTCGGTGAGGGCCCTGACGAGCTCCTCCTGGACGCCCCGGCGGTCCTTCGCGGCACGGACGCGTTCGGCGTCGTACAGCAGGACGTTCCGCTCCACCCCGGAGGCGTGCGGGTAGTCGGCGGGGTCGGCCGTCCGCTCGACCAGCGCGCGGAACGAGTCGAGGTCGCAGTCCTGCTCGGAGAGCCAGGCACGGTGGTGTACGGCGGTGAAGGACATCGGTGTCCTCTCGGTGACAGGGGCGACTCAGCCCTGTCATTCTTGTCATGACAATCCCGTCGAACAACCAGCAGGCGGCCATCAAAAACCCCTCAAGAGCCGATGAAAGGAGCCCGCGGTGGGCCACCCCTTCCCCATCCGGGAGATCGCACGTCAGGCCGGCCTGAGTGAGGCCACCGTCGACCGGGTCCTGAACGGCAGGGGCGGCGTCCGAGAGAGCACCGCACGGGAGGTCCAGCAGGCCATCGCCGACCTGGACCGGCAGCGCACCCAGGTCCGGCTGGTCGGCCGCACCTTCATGATCGACATAGTGATGCAGACACCGGAGCGGTTCTCCACCGCCGTGCGGGCCGCGCTGGAGGCGGAGCTGCCCTCCCTGCACCCGGCCGTCGTGCGCTCGCGCTTCCACTTCCGCGAGACCGGCCCGGTGGCGGAGCTGACGAGGACGCTGGACCGGATCGCCCGCCGCGGCTCGCAGGGCGTGATCCTCAAGGCCCCGGACGTCCCCGAGGTGACGGCCGCGGTCGGCCGTCTCGCGGAGGCAGGCATCCCCGTCGTCACCCTGGTCACCGATCTGCCCGCCACCGCCCGCCTCGCCTACGTCGGCATCGACAACCGGGCCGCCGGAGCGACCGCCGCGTACCTCATGGGCCAGTGGCTGGGCGACCGCCCGGGCAACGTGCTCACCAGCCTCAGCAGCGGCTTCTTCCGCAACGAGGAGGAGCGCGAGATGGGCTTCCGCAGCGCCATGCGCACCCGCCACCCGGACCGCACCCTGGTCGAGATCGCCGAGGGCCACGGCCTCGACGCCACCCAGTACGACCTGGTCCGCGCCGCCCTCGAACGCGACCCCGACATCCGTGCCGTCTACTCGATCGGCGGCGGCAACAACGCCACCCTGCGCGCCTTCGAGGACCTGGGCCGCGAGTGCGCGGTGTTCGTCGCGCACGACCTCGACCACGACAACACCCGCCTGCTGCGCGAGCACCGCCTGTCCGCCGTCCTCCACCACGACCTGCGCCAGGACATGCGCGAGGCCTGCCACACCGTGATGCGCGCCCACGGCGCGCTGCGGCCCGCGGGGCCTACGCTGCCGTCGGCGATCCAGGTGGTGACGCCGTACAACCTGCCCCCGCAGGCGACGAACCGAGGAGCCGCGTGACGACGAGCAGCGAATACGTGGAGATCGAGGGCGTCCTCCTGCTCGCCACGCTCACGACGGGCAGCGAGCTGGGACTGCTGGCGCTGCACGGCAGCAACGAAGGCGGTACGGCCGAGCTGGCGGGGTCGCTCGCCGAGCGGTGCGGCGCCACCAGTCTGGTCTTCACCCAGCCGGGTGTGCCCGATCCGGTGCACATCCCCTCCCCGCGTATGGCGGTCGGGCACTGCACCCTGCTGCGGGACTTCCTCTCCCGCGTGGCGCTCACGGTCTCCCTGCACGGCCACAACAGGACCGCGACACCACGGGCCATCTTCCTCGGCGGCGGCAACCGGCGGGCAGCACGCCTCGTCGCCGACGGACTCGACGCCCTGCGGCCGGAGTTCGACCCGGTCACCGACCTCGACGAGATACCCGTGAAGCTGCGCGGCCTGCACTCCAGGAACCCGGTGAACCTGACCCGCCGAGGCGGAGTCCAGGTGGAGCTCCCGCTCGCAGCCAGGACAGAGCGCAGGCGATGGGCGCCGGGAGTGCCGGACAGACCCCCGCGCTCGGTCCTCGACGCCCTGGCCAAGGGCGTGGAGTCGCTGGCCTCCGCTATGCCCGGAGACTGACCCAGGACCCGCTCTCGACCGACCGCACCATCGCCTCCAGTACGGCGGCACTGTGCACGGCGTCCGCGAGCGTGGCCCCGTGCGGCTTGCCCTCCGCGACGGAGCGCAGGAAGCGGTGGGCCTCGATCACCTTCAGGTCGTCCATGCCCATGGCGTTCGCGGCACCCGGCTGGAACGCCCCGAACTCGCCCGCGCCCGGGCCGACGTACACCGTGCTGACGGGCTGGTCCTGGTAGCTCGTGCCGCGGCTGACGCCCAGCTCGTTCATGCGGCGGAAGTCCCAGAAGACCGCGCCCTTCGTGCCGTGCACCTCGAAGCCGTAGTTGTTCTGCTCGCCGACCGAGACCCGGCAGGCCTCCAGCACGCCGCGAGCGCCGGAGGCGAAGCGCAGCAGGCAGTTGACGTAGTCCTCGTTCTCGACCGGGCCGAGTTCGCCGCCGGTGGCGCGGGTGTGGCCCGCCGTGGCGCCGGTGGGCCGGGCCCGCTCCGGGATGAACACGGCGGTGTCGGCGGCCAGCGCCTCGATGTCGCCCAACAGGTAGCGGGCCAGGTCCACGCCGTGCGAGGCGAGGTCGCCCAGCACGCCGCTGCCGCCGCGCTCCTTCTCGTACCGCCAGGTCAGGGCGCCCTCCGGGTGGGCGGCGTAGTCGCTGAAGAGGCGGACGCGGACATGGGTGACGGTCCCGATGGCGCCGGAGGCGATCAGCTCGCGGGCGGCCTCGACGGCGGGCGCGTTGCGGTAGTTGAAGCCGACGGCGCCCTGGACCCCTGCTGTGGCGACCGCGTCGGCGACCGCCCGGGCGTCCGCCGCGCTCAGGCCGACCGGCTTCTCGATCCAGATGTGCTTGCCCGCCTCCGCCATGGCGACGCCGATCTCGCGGTGCAGGAAGTTCGGGGCGGTGATGCTGACCGCCTGGACGCGCGGGTCCTTGACGACGTCCCGCCAGTCCCGGGTCGTCGAGGCGAACCCGAACTGCGCGGCGGCCTCCTCGGCCCGGCCGGGCACCTCCTCGGCGACCGTGATCAGCTGCGGGCGCAGGCCCGACTGCGGGTAGTGGTGCAGGACGCGGGCGTACGCCTGGGTGTGCACCCGGCCCATCCAGCCGAACCCGACGACGGCGACACCGAGCGAATCCACCATGACAGCCCCTCTTTGGACCGGTCCACAATCTGTCCAGGTCACCCTGAAGCCCCAGCTCGGCAGCTGTCAACCCTCACCGGACCCTTTGACAAGCCGCACCGGCCCATGGAACGGTCCACAGCATGAAACCGCCGACGATCCGCGACGTGGCCGAGCAGGCCGGGGTCTCCAAGTCGCTGGTCTCGCTGGTGCTGCGCGGCTCCGGGCAGGTGCGGCCCGAGAAGCGGGAGGCCGTGCTGCGGGCGGTGCGGGAACTCGGCTACCGGCCCAACGCCGCCGCGCGCAGCCTCAGCGAGCAGCGCACCCGCACGGTCGGCGTGCTCCTCAACGACCTGCGCAACCCCTGGTTCGTCGACCTGCTCGACGGCCTCAATTCCCTCCTGCACGACAACGGCCTGCACATGCTGCTGGCGGACGCCCGCCTCAACCGCCGCACCGGCCAGGACCCCGCCGAACCGCTGCTCGACCTGCGGGTGGACGGCCTGGTCGTCGTCGGCACCCTGCCCGACCCGGCCGCGCTCGGCACCGCCGCCGAGCGGATCCCGGTCGTCGTCGCGGGCGCCCGCGAACCGGCCCCGGCGGGCGTGGACGTGGTGGCGGGCGACGACGAGCGCGGCGCCCGCCTGGTCACCGAGCACCTCATCGGCCTCGGCCACCGCCGCATCGCGCACCTCGCGGGCTACGGCGCCGTCGGCGAACTGCGCCGCCGTGGCTTCGAGGCGACGATGCGCGCCCACGGCCTCGCGGACCAGGCCCTGGTGGGGGCCGGTGACATGACCGAGGAGGGCGGCTACCGGGCCACCGTCCGGCTGCTCAGCCGCCCGGAGAGGCCCACCGCCCTCTTCGCAGTGAACGACATCACCTCCGTCGGCGCCCTCTCGGCGGCCGAGGAACTGGGACTGCGCGTCCCGCGGGACGTGTCCGTCTTCGGCTACGACAACACCAGCATCTCCCGCCTGCGCCATGTCTGGCTGACCACAGTCGACAACGGCAGCCACGAGGTCGGCCGCCGTGCCGCCCGCTGCCTCCTGGACCGATTCGAACACTCCGGGGGAGCGGGCCAACTGCACCTGACCGCACCGACGTTGGAGATCCGCGGCACGACGGCGCCCCCGCTCACAGATTGACGGCGTACGCCTTCCGCAGCGTCTCGTGCACCGTCCACGTCGTACGGTCGCCCTCGCGCAGGACGGCCATGTCCCCGGGCCCCACCGTCAGCGTCGGCCCGCCCTGGACGTCGATGGTCGTCGACCCGCTGATCACCACGAACAGCTCGTCGGCCTCGGTGTCGGTGACGACGCCCGGAGTGATCTGCCAGATCCCGCGGACCTGGCAGCCGTCCGCCGACTCCCACACCACCTTCCCGGTCACCTCCGGCGTCCCTGAGACGATCTGCGTCGGGTCGAGGGGTTCGGGCTCGAGCTCGGCGTCGGGGATGTGAAGAACGAAGCTGTGGGTCATGCGCCGACCCTGGCGAGGCCGCCCGCAGCCCGTGCATGGACACTGCGTGCGGCATCGCCCCAGGTGGCAGGAGACATCGTCGGGTGGCGACTGGCGGCCGGGCAGGTGCCGGGCGATCGTGGACGACATGGCGCAGACAATGACGGCCGTCCCCGGGGAACGGCGGCACGACACCCGCGAGGCCGTCCTGTTCGGCGGGGTCTACGGCGCCGTACTGGCCTGCTCGATGGTCGCGGCACTCACCCAGTACGGCCACACCTCCCGCGCCACCCGCCGCTACGACGCACTCTGGCTGCTGGTCACCGCGCTCGCCTCCGCCCTCGCCCACGGCTACGCCCACTACATCGCCGAGCGCGCACCGCACCGCCGCTGGGACGCCCTGCGCGCCCTCGCCGAAGAGTGGCCCCTGGTCACGGCGGTGCTGCCGACCGTGCTGATCCTCGCGGGGGCGGGCTGGGGCTGGTGGCCGCCGAACGGCGTGGAGTATTCGGCGTTCACGCTGAACATCGCACTGCTGTTCGGTCTGGGGTTGGTCACGGCACGCTGGTCGGGACGCTCCTGGGCCGTCGCCCTGGGCACCGGCCTGGTCGACGCGCTGCTCGGCGTCGTCGTGGTCGTCGCGAACGCAGTCATCAAGTGACGGCTCCCGGTGGCCAATTGGTGCCCGGCCTGCCGTAAGGTCATCCCTCGTGGGTACGGACATCGACGGTGTCATCGAAAGCCGCTCGCCCGACGGGCACTGGCGGTTCACGGCCGATCTGCTGGACTTCCAGCCGCCCCGGGACTACGTCGCCTGGGAGTGTCTCTTCGGCGTCCGCGGCGCGGGGGACGTGGAGCGTCCGCTCTTCGCCGCCCGAGGGCTGCCGGACGGGATCTCCGATGCGGTACGGGAGTCGGGCATCGGCGATTTCCAGCACGACCACACCTACGCCACCTGGGCCGAGGTCGCGGCGGTCGAGTGGGACGACCCGCTCGCCCACGGACCGGCCTGGAACTGGGCGGTGCGGGCCCTGCCGGACGGCGAGGAACTCGTGCGGGTGACTCCGGGCCTGCGCGCGGCGGCCGCCGACACCTTCGGCGGAAACCTGCTGCTGGCGCCACCGGAGTGGCCCCCCGGCGCCGAGGTGCGCCTGGACGACGTCGCGCACCGCCCCGTGACCCTCACCGCGCGGATGCTCGCCCCGCCGGACGAGGGATGCTGGGCACAGGTATGGAGCGCCATGCGGGACCTGGCGGCCAGGTACGGCGACGAGAACGTACGGCTCGTCGTCTGGTTCGGCTGACCCGCGCACCGGTGAAGGGAGCCGACATGACCACCGACGCCACCGACACGACGGTCACGGACGAGGCGGTACGAAGTCTGCACGCCACCACCGACCCGCGCCTGCGCGACCTGCTGACCGGCCTGATCCGCCACCTCCACGCCTTCGCCCGCGAGACCCGGCTGACGCAGCAGGAGTGGGAGCGGGCGATCGGCTTCCTCACGGCGACCGGGCAGACGTGCACCGACACCCGGCAGGAGTTCATCCTCCTGTCGGACGTGCTCGGAATGTCGATGCTCGTCGAGACGATCAACGGCGACCGCGCCGCCGGAGCCACCGAGTCGACGGTCCTCGGCCCGTTCCACATGACCGAGTCCCCGGCGCGTGAACTCGGTGCGGACATCGACCTGGTGGGCGGCGGAGAGCCCTGCGTGGTCAGCGGCCGGGTCCTGTCCCGGGACGGAACCCCACTGCCGGGCGCGGCCGTCGACGTCTGGCAGGCCGACGGGAACGGCTACTACGACGTCCAGCGCCCCGACGTACAGCCGCCGGGCAACGGGCGCGGGCTGTTCACCGCGGACGCCGAGGGCCGCTTCTGGTTCCGCACCTGCGTGCCGAGCCCGTACCCGATCCCCACGGACGGCCCGGTCGGCGACCTGCTGCGGGCGACCGGCCGCCATCCCTACCGGCCCGCCCACATCCACTTCATCGCCTCGGCCGAGGACCATGTCCCGGTGACCACGCACATCTTCGTCGAGGGCAGCGACTACCTCGAATCGGACGCGGTGTTCGCCGTCAAGCCGAGCCTGGTCCAGGAGTTCACCCGATCGGATGATCCTGTCCTGGCGCGGGGGTTCGACGTTCCGAACCCCTTCCGCCACGCCCGCTTCGACCTCGTACTGGAGCGATCGTGAAGCACCACCTCGACTTCTCCTACGAGTCCCGGCCCGTGCGGGTCGTCTTCCGGTCCGGGGCCGCCACGACGGCGACCGCCGGCGAGGGCGCGGCGCTCGGCCTGCGCCGCCTGCTGGTGGTGTGCGGCAGTCACGGTGCCGCCACCGCACAGGCGGTCGCCGACTCGCTGGGACCGGCCTGCGCGGGCCTGCACGACGGAGCCCGGATGCACGTGCCCGTCGAGGTCGCCGACCGGGCCGTCGAGGTGGCCCGTGCGGCGGGCGCGGACGGCTGTGTGGCCGTCGGAGGCGGCTCCTCGATCGGCCTCGGCAAGGCGATCGCCCTGCGCACCGGCCTGCCGCTGATCGCGGTGCCCTCCACCTACTCCGGTTCGGAGATGACCCCGGTCTGGGGCCTGACCGAACACGGCGCCAAGCGCACCGGCCGAGACCCCGTCGTGCTGCCGCGCAGCGTCGTCTACGACCCCGAACTCACCCTCTCCCTCCCCGTCCCGCTCTCCGTCACCAGCGGCATCAACGCGATCGCCCATGCCGTCGAGGCGCTGTACGCCCCCGACACCTCGCCTCTGGTCGCGCTGATGGCGCAGGAGGGGGTACGGGCCATGGCGGGCGCCCTGCCCGAGGTGGCCGCCGATCCGGGCTCGCTGGAGGCCCGGGGCCGCGCCCTGTACGGCGCCTGGCTGTGCGGCTCCTGTCTCGGCGCCACCACCATGGGCCTGCACCACAAGCTGTGCCACGTCCTCGGCGGCACCTTCGGCCTGCCCCACGCCGAGACCCACACGGTGGTTCTGCCGTACGTCCTGGCGTACAACGCGCCCGCCGTCCCTGACGCGGCAGCCGCCGTGGCCCGCGCGCTCGACGCGGACGACGCCCCGCACGCCCTGCGGGAGCTGGCCGGGCGTCTCGGCGCACCTCGCTCGCTTGCCGAACTCGGCCTGAAGGAAGCCGACTTGGCGGTGGCGGCAGCGCAGACCGCGGGCCAGGCCTACGCCAACCCCCGCGAGGTCACGGCCGAAGGGGCGCTCGCCGTGCTGCGGGCGGCGTACGAGGGCGCGGCACCGGAGTTCCCGGCCGCCTGACGCGTAAGGGCCGCCGCCCCGCCGGAGCGGGACGACGGCCGTCGGCCGGACGGTCGGGGCTCACGCCATCGCCGCTGCGGCCTCCACCTGCTCGGGTGCGTCCTGCGGGGTCTGCGCCGCCGGCTGACGGCGCGGAATGAAGGTGGCGACCAGGAAGGCCAGCAGGGCGGCTCCGGCCCCGATGGCCATGACGACCTTGAAGCCGTTCTCCGGCGGGAGGGCGTGACCGCCGAAGCCGGTGGTCAGCTGGGCCAGGATGACGCCGGCCAGGGCGCCGGCGAACGAGGTGCCCAGGGACCGCATCAGCGTGTTGAGGCTGTTGGCGGCACCGGTCTGCTGCGGCAGTTGGAGCAGGCGGGTCATGTCGTCCGGATCGCCGACCCGGACGACCGGCGGGCCCAGCGCGTGCAGATCACCGGCCTCGGCCTGGCGACGGTCGAGCGCATCAGCGAGGTGAACCGCCGAGGGCTGGAGATGGCACTCGCGGGCTGGTCGGGGGAGGATTCCGGAGCCACTCGGCGCGCTCTTCCACCGGTTGGTGGACGACTTCGTCGCGCACGCCGAGGATCCGCTGCCGGGACCGGCGGGACGGCCGGGATCGTCGGCCGTGTGACCGGCCCCGTGCGCTCCCGGGGCTTCTTGTCGCCTGCGGAAGGGGTGTCGGGGTGTCAAGCATGTGCGCAATGTGGCGGACAGAATTGTTGACAATCTTGTTTGGTTGGATTTAGGTTCGAAGGGCACTCACTCAGGGAGGGCGACGATGCCGGAAGAAGCCCGTCCGGGCACCGGGGAGCAGGCCAAACAGCATGCGCTCGCGCAACTGCGGCACGCGATCCTGCACGGCGAGATGGCACCGGCACAGCGGCTGGTGGAGAACGAGCTCGCCGAGCAGTTCGGTGTGACACGGGCCAGCATTCGCGCGGCACTCATCGATCTGGAGGCACAGGGTCTCGTCGAGCGGATCCGCAACCGCGGCTCGCGGGTGCGGGTGGTGACCGTGGAGGAAGCGGTCGCCATCACCGAGTGCCGGATGGTCCTGGAAGGGCTGTGCGCGGCGAAGGCCGCCGTCGCCGCCGGCGACGAGCAGCTCGCCGAGCTGACGGAGCTGGGCACGGCGATGACCAAGGCCGTGGCCGACGGTGAGCCGGTGACCTACTCCGAGCTCAACCAGGAGCTGCACGCGAAGGTGCGCGAGTTCTCCGGCCAGCAGACGGCCGTGGACCTGCTCGAACGCCTCAACGCCCAACTGGTGCGCCACCGCTTCCAGTTGGCACTGCGGCCGGGGCGTCCGCAGCACTCCCTGAACGAGCATCTGGTGATGATCGAGGCGATCAGGGCCAGGGACCCGCAGGCGGCCGAGGCGGCCGTCCGTGCCCACCTCACCAGCGTGATCGAGGCGCTGAGCGACTGACGGCCGCGCGGCCGGGAGCCGCTGACGGGGTGGGCGCCCACTGTCACCAAGGAGATGAGCATGACCCAGGCCAACGCGCCCGCCTCCCCACGATCCACCCTCGTCGTCACGGCGCATGCCGGGGACTTCGTGTGGCGGGCGGGCGGCGCCATCGCCCTGGCCGCCGCCCGCGGGGAGAAGGTCACCATCGCCTGTCTGACCTTCGGCGAGCGCGGCGAGTCCGCCAAGGCGTGGCGCGAGGGAAAGAAGCTGGACGAGATCAAGGCGATACGGCGGGACGAGGCCGAGCGTGCCGCCGCCACCCTCGGCGCCGAGGTCCGGTTCTTCGACGCCGGCGACTACCCGCTCGTAGCCGGCTCCGAACTTACGGACCAACTCGTCACCGTCTATCGCGAGACCCAGCCGGACGTGGTGCTCACCCACCCGGTCGAGGACCCGTACAACGGCGACCATCCGGCCGCCAACCGCATGGCGCTTCAGGCCCGCATCCTGGCCCAGTCCATCGGCTACCCGGGCGAGGGCGACATCATCGGCGCCCCGCCGGTCTTCTACTTCGAGCCGCACCAGCCCGAGATGAGCGGCTTCAGGCCCGAGGTCCTCCTCGACATCACCGAGGTGTGGGACACCAAGCGCAAGGCCATGGAGTGCCTGGCCGCCCAGCAGCACCTGTGGGCGTACTACACCGACCTCGCGGTCCGCCGCGGCGTCCAGCTCAAACGGAACGCCGGCCCCAACCTGGGCCTCGCGCACAACACCATGGCCGAGGCGTACATGCGACCGTTCCCGCAGATCGCCAAGGAGCTGGCATGAGCGGCGTGATCGTCACCAACCCGCCGAAGGCCGACCTGAAGGATGTCGAGGCGCTCGCCGGCTTCGGGGTGGCCACCGTCAGCGAGGCAATGGGCCGGACCGGCCTGCTGGGCCCGGAGATCCGACCCGTCCAGCAGGGCGTACGAGTCGCGGGTACGGCCGTGACCGTGCTCAGCTGGCCAGGCGACAACCTCATGATCCACGCGGCCGTCGAGCAGTGCGGCCACGGCGACATCCTCGTCGTCACCACCAACTCGCCCTGCACGGACGGCCTGTTCGGCGAGCTGTTCGCGACCGCCCTGAAGCAGCGCGGCGTGCGCGGTGTCGTCCTCGGCACCGGCATCCGAGACACCCAGGAGCTGCGGGAGATGGGCTTCGCCGCCTGGTCCCGGGCCGTCTCCTCGCAGGGCACGGTCAAGGCCACCGGCGGTTCGGTCAATGTGCCGATCGCCATCGACGGCCAGGTGATCCGCCCCGGGGACGTGATCCTCGCCGACGACGACGGCGTCGTGGTCGTACCCCGTCAGCGTGCCCGCGAGACGGTCGAGAACGCGGAGGCCCGCGAGGCCAAGGAGGCCGCCACCCGCGCAGCCTTCCTCGACGGTCAACTCGGCCTGGACCGCTACGGGTTGAGGGACACCCTCAGGCGGCTCGGCGTCGAGTACCGGACGTACGAGGAGTACGCGGGGGAGCGGCCGTGACCGGCGGGCCGGAGGGTGTGCGCTGTCTGCTGATGCGGGGCGGCACCTCCAAGGGCGCCTACTTCCTGGCCGACGACCTCCCCACCGAACCGGCCTCGCGCGACGCGCTGTTGCTGCGCATCATGGGCAGCCCCGACGAGCGGCAGATCGACGGCCTGGGCGGCGCGCACCCGCTCACCAGCAAGGTGGCCGTGGTATCGGTCTCGGCCGATCCGCGCGCCGACGTCGACTACCTCTTCCTCCAAGTCGCCGTCGGCCGAGCCGAGGTGAGTGCCCGTCAGAACTGCGGGAACATCCTCGCCGGCATCGGCCCGTTCGCCGTCGAGCGAGGTCTGGTGACGGCGGGGGAGGAGGAGACCTCCGTCCGCATCCGCATGGTCAACACCGGCGACTTCGCCACGGCGACCGTCCCGACCCCCGGCGGTCGCGTCGACTACAGGGGAGACGCCGAGATCTCCGGTGTGCCGGGGACGGCGGCGCCCGTGGTCATCGAGTTCCCGGGCGGGACAGGGAAGTTGCTGCCCACCGGCAAGGCCCGTGACGACATCGACGGCACCCCTGTGACCTGCGTGGACAACGGCATGCCGACGGTGCTCATCGCGGCCTCCTGCCTGAAGGTCACGGGCTACGAGTCGCCCAAGGATCTGGAGGAGGACGTCGTGCTCGCCGACCGGTTGCGTGAAATCCGCCTGGGCGCTGGCCGGCTGATGGGCCTCGGCGACGTCTCGGACGCCACCGTGCCCAAGCTGACGCTGCTCGCCCGACCCCGCGACGGCGGCGCGATCTCCACCCGCACCTTCATTCCGGTGCGCTGCCACACGTCGATCGGCGTGCTCGGCGCGGCCAGTGTGGCCGCCGGCCTGCGGATCGAGGGCGGGGTGGGCGCGGAACTCGCACGGCTCGACGCCGGCAGCGAGCGTATCCGTATCGAACACCCCACCGGATTCCTGGACATCGAAAGCAGCCTCGCCACCGCTCGCGACGGCCTGCCCGTCGCCCGCCGCACCGCCGTGGTCCGCACGGCCCGCAAGATCCTCGACGGGACCGTCTTCCCGCGGTCCGCCGAGACGGCACCGATTCCCCCGCACGCCCGAGGAGGCCACCGATGACCCCGCCGCTCGGCGACATCGCCCACGTCGGCCACGCCCAGCTCTTCACCCCGGACCTGGACGCCAGCGTCACCTTCTTCACCGACTACCTCGGCCTCACGGTCAACGGGCAGGACGGCGACACGGTCTATCTGCGGACCTTCGACGACTACGAGCACCACAGCCTCGTCCTCACCGCCCGCGAACAGCCCGGTCTCGGCCGGCTCGCCCTGCGCACCTCCAGCGAGCAGGCCCTGCATCGCCGTATCGAAGCGATCGAGGAGGCGGGCGGCTCCGGCAAGTGGGTCGAGGACGAACCCGGCCTCGGCCGGCTGTACTTGACGACCGATCCGGACGGCCACGAGCATGCCTTGTACTGGGAGAGCGAGTACTACCGTGCCCCCGAGGAACTGCGGCCTGCCCTGAAGAACCAACCGCAGGCCAAGCCCAACCGGGGCGTCGGAGTGCGGCGACTGGACCACATCAACTTCCTCGCGGCGGACGTGCTCGCCGGCGCCGAGTTTCAGGAACATGCGCTCGGTGCCCGGCCCACGGAGCAAATCCGGCTCGACTCGGGCCGGATCGCGGCGCGCTGGCTGACGTACACGAACAAGTCGTACGACGTCGTCTACACCGAGGACTGGACCGGTTCGACCGGCCGGCTGCACCACATCGCGTTCGCGACCGACACCCGTGAGGACATCCTGCGTGCCGCCGATCTCGCCATCGACACCGGCGTGTTCATCGAGACGGGTCCGCACAAGCACGCCATCCAGCAGACGTTCTTCCTGTACGTCTACGAGCCGGGCGGCAACCGCATCGAGCTGTGCAACCCGCTCACCCGCCTCGTCCTGGCGCCCGACTGGCCGCTGATCACCTGGACCGAGGAGGAGCGCAAGAAGGGGCAGGCCTGGGGGCTGAAGACCATCGAGTCGTTCCACACACACGGGACGCCGCCGGTCGCCTGACAGCCTTGCCGCCTCACCGCGATCGGCATGGTCGCATTCGGCCGACGGGCGGCCTTCCGGGGCTGTGTCGTCCTCTGCGCCAGCCGCCGCAGCGGATGCGGGGGTCGGCGTCCGGCGGCACCCTCGGAGTATGAGCGAGCGGTGGGATGTCCGCCGTGCGGGGCCGGAGCAGGCGCCGCACCGGGTGCTGATGATTCCGGGCGGGCTGTGCTCGACCGAGTTCTACGCCGATGTGATGGCCGAGCCGGCGCTGGCGGAACTGGGGCTGGTCGCCGTCACGATGCCAGGATTCGGCGGGACCACGGCGCCCGAGGACGTGAGCATGGAGCACTACGCCCGGCTGATGGCGGACTTCGCCGCCGAATCGGGCTGCGACGTGGCCGTCGGGCACAGCCTCGGCGCGAACGTCCTGATCGAGATGGCGGCGGCAGGCCTGTTCCACGGGCCGCTGGTGCTGCTGTCGCCGACCTTCTCGCGCGGCGACGAGGCGAAGTTCCTGTCGGTGATGAACGCCCTCGGGCGGGTGCCCGGTCTCGGCATCGCGGCCTGGACCGGCATGCTGAAGATGCTGCCGAAGGCCATGAAGCGCGAAATGCCCGCACACCGGGCCGACGTGCTGGCGGCGGACATGGCCGACAACGACCCGGCCACCTGCCGCCGCATCGTGCGGCGCTACTACGAATACCTGGACCGGTATCCGGCACTGGTCCCACGGCTGTGCGAGGCCGCCGTCCCGGCCTGGGTGGTGCGCGGCGACCACGACGAGATCGGCCTGACGGACGTCGAACGGCGGGGCCTGGAGGCCTGCCCGCAGGTCCGGATGGTCACCGGGCCCGACGCCGGGCACGCCGTTCTGGTCGAACAGCCCGCACGGGTCGCCGACGTGATCGTGGACGCGGCCGCCGCGACCCGCTGAACCCGGCTCGGAGTGGAGGCGCGCGGCCTCAGCAGGCGCCAGCCGCAGCGGACCTGCCTCGCCCGGCTGTGTCACACGTGGTGGACGCCCGGACCGGGACACTGGGAACCATGCGGGACACACACATGGAAACGACGGCGCGGCCGCGGGCTGTGCTCGGCGCTCCGTTCACGCGTCGTGCCTGGGCTGAGGCCGCGTATTGTCTGTGTGGCTTTCCGGTCGCCGTCATCGGCTGCGTTCTCGTCGTGGTGCTGCTCATGATCGGCAGTGGTTTCACGGTCTCGCTGGTCGGCGCGGTTCTCGGACTACTGCTCGTTGTCACCGCGACCGGGCTCGCCCGTGTCTTCGCCGGGGTGCACCGAGGGCTGGCGGCAAGCCTGTTGGGGGAGCGGGTGGCGGCACCGCCGGCGGTTCGACCTCAGGGCAAGGCGTTCACGCGGCTCGACGCGCGGCTGCGGGACGCCGCCGGGTGGCGCTCGGTGGCGTATGTGCTGGTCAAACTGCCGGTCGCCGCCTTGCAGTTGTACGCCGTGGGCTGGTGGCTCACCGGGCTGGTCAATCTGTCCGCTCCGCTGCGTTGGGCCGCGTTCGGGCAGCGTCCGCACCCGGGTGCGGAAGGCATGCCGACCATCACACCCGTCCCGGCCGGCGGCGGTGCCCCGCACAGCACCACCTTCGCGGGGACCTTCGTGGCCGCCGCGATCGGTGCGGCCACGCTGCTCGCGGCGCCGTGGGTCACCCGCGGCATCGTCGCCGTGGACCGCTGGCTGGTGCGCGCCCTGCTGGGGCCCGGCGAACTCACCCAGCGTGTAAGGGATTTGGAGGAGACCCGCGCCCTCGCCGTCGACGACTCCGCGGCCCTGCTGCGCAGGCTGGAGCGGGATCTGCACGACGGCGCACAGGTACGGCTCGTCGCGCTGGCCATGAGTCTCGACATGGCGAAGGAGGGGCTCGGCGCGGACGGCGAACCGGTCGCCGACCCCGGGCGGCTGCGCCGGCTGATCGAGACCGCCCACACCAACGCCATCGAAGCCCTCAGCGAGCTGCGCGACCTGGCCCGCGGCATCCATCCGCCCGTACTGGACGACGGCCTGCCCGACGCACTCGCCACGCTGGCGGCACGCAGCACCGTAGCGGTGGAGTTGGCCGTGAACATCCCGGAGCGGCCCACTCCGGCGATCGAGACCATCGCCTACTTCTGCGCGGCCGAGCTGCTCACCAACGTCATCAAGCACAGCGGTGCCCGACGGGCGGTCCTGCGCGTCATCCAGGAGGAGGGTCTGCTGCGTCTGTGCGTCACGGACGACGGCCGCGGCGGCGCGACGCCCGATGCCGGCAGCGGTCTCACGGGGCTGATGCAGCGCGCCCGGACGGTCGACGGCACCCTGCACGTCAGCAGCCCGGAGGGCGGGCCGACGACGGTGACGGTGACCCTGCCGCTGCACGCGTGAGCGGCGAGCGAGAAGTCGAGGGAGTGGGAGCATGCCGGTATGCGTGTCGTGATCGCCGAGGACGCCGCCGTACTGCGGGAGTTGCTGGCCCAGATGCTCACCGAGCGCGGCCACGAGGTGTGCGCAGCCGTCGGTGAAGCCGAGGGGCTGCGGGCGGCCGTCGCCGAGCACCGGCCGCACGTCGCTGTCGTCGACATCCGTATGCCGCCCACCCACACGGACGAGGGCCTGCGCGCCGCCATCGACGTCCGGCGCGAGTATCCCGGGACCGGGGTGCTGCTGTTCTCCCAGTACATCGAGACGAACTACGCCACGAGGCTGCTGGCCGAGGGCTCGGTCGGCGTCGGCTACCTGCTCAAGGACCGGGTCGCGAACGTGGCCGAGTTCACCGACGCCCTGACCCGGGTGGCGGCCGGCGGGACGGCCCTCGACCCCGAGGTCGTCACCCAGCTCGCCGGTGCCGGCCGCCGGGGCGAGGACCTCGAAACACTGACGGCACGCGAGCGCGAGGTGCTGGCGCTGATGGCGCAGGGCAGGTCGAACGCCGCGATCGCGCAGACCCTGGCGGTGTCGGCCGGCACAGTCGAGAAACACGTGGCCGCCGTCTTCGGCAAGCTGGGCCTTGCGGCCTCTCAGGACGCCAACCGGCGGGTGCTGGCAGTGCTGCGCTACCTGGGCCCGTGAGCGGCTGACGTCTGGAGAGGGCTGCTGACCAGCGGAAACGACGAACCCCTCCTAGACTTGCAGCGGGAGCGCGTCCTGAGGAGGTGCGTCCCGGTGTGCCCCGGTGCGTCCGACGCGGGAAGGCGGTGACGCTCCATGCCGTACGTCGCGGTGAGTGCGCTGAGCCATCCCGGGCTGCTGCGCGAGCGGAACGAGGACAGCCTCGTCGTCGGACCGTGGACGCTGTGCGCCACCGTGACCGAGAGCCCGCAGACCTTGGTCTTCCCCCTCGGGACGCCCCTGGTCGTCGCCGTCGCCGACGGGCTCGGCGGGCACCCCGGCGGCGACGTGGCCAGCGCCCTCGTCGCCCGGCGGATCGCGTCGATCGGTCCTGTCCTGGACGACGAGGACGCCGTCCGCGCCGTCCTGAACGCCTGCAACCGTGCCGTGTACCAGGCCGCGGGGGAGGACAGCGAGCTCACCGCGATGGGGACGACGGTGGCCGGCATCGTCGTACGACCCGGCTCGCTGCTGGTGTTCAACGTGGGCGACAGCCGCGTCCTCGCCGCCTCCCGTGACGGCCTGCGCCAGGTGAGCGTGGACGACAGCCCACCGCTCGAACCCTGGCAGCGCACCACGTCCCTGGTCACCCAGTGCCTGGGCGGCAGCCCCGGCTACCGGGCCGTCCACCCCCATGTGACGGCAGCGCCCCTCTCACCCGGCGACCGCTACCTCGTCTGCACGGACGGCCTGACCGACCCGCTGCCGACCGACGTGCTCGAGGAGCTGATGAGAGAGCACGACGACGGCCGGGCCGCTTTCGAACTGTGGAAGGCCGCGATCGCGGCGGGCGGGCCCGACAACATCACGCTGGCGGTCGTACGGGTCGCGGACGACCGATGATCCCGATGGTGGAGCGTGATCTTCAGGGCCGAATCGCTGCCGGGCGCTGTACGGCCATGGCATGAGGTCGCGGTGCCACAAGGTACCTGGCTCACCGCTGAGGTGGGCCGGGTCGGTCGGCCGACCGGGACGAACCCGGCCTTGGCCGGCACCCTCTGGGACGCGGTGTTCCGGCGGGCGGCGGTCGTCCGCAGCGCGCGCGGCCCGAACCTGGCTCTCGCCACGGACCAGGGCGTCGCCGTGGTCCGGGCCCACCTTTGACGCGCCGACCCGGCAGAACACTCAAGAGTGTTCCCCTGCGGCACCGTCCGGCCTCACCCGATCCGCTCGCGAGGCGGCCAACGGGGTGTTCCCCTGCAGTGTCGGGCGGACGGCGGCGGAGCGTTCAGCCATGCTGGGACAGGGCAGCACCCCTTTCTTGCGGCAAGGAGCACCGAATGCGCACGGACCCGGTCGGACGATTCCTGGCAGCCCTGGACCCGGAGCAGCGCGAGGCTGTCGGCGCCAAGCCGCGCCAGGAGCAAGAACGCCTCGCGGCGGCCTGGGAACGGGAACTGGAAGCGGATGACGAGCTCGACACCCTCGACGAACTGTCACCGCCGGCGGCAGAGGCCGAGGCGGCCCGCCGCGTCCTGCAGCGCGGAACTGACTAGCAGCCACCGAAGGGAGACTCAGTCGAGGCAGAACTCGTTGCCCTCGACGTCCTGCATCACGATGCACGACTCATTGACGCCATCGGCGGGCAGCAGGCGCTCGCGCACCGCCCCGAGCGCGACCAGTCGTGCGCACTCGGCTTCCAGCGTGGCGAGGCGCTCCTCACCCACGAGCCCGGTGGCCACCCGCACGCAGAGATGCACCCGGTTCTTGACGACCTTGCCTTCGGGAACGCGCTGGAAGTACATGCGCGGGCCCACGCCTGCGGGATCCATGCAGGCGAACGATGAACCCTGACGCTCAGGCGGCAGCGAGCGGTTGAAATCGTCCCAAGTGGCAAAGCCCTCCGGTGGCGGCGGTACGACGTACCCCAACACCTCGCACCAGAAGCGAGCGACGCGCTCAGGTTCCGCGCAGTCGAAGGTGACTTGGAACTCCTTGACCGATGACATCGGCGCACCGTAGCACGGGGGCTCCGGTGCTCAATTCCCGGTGCGGATCGGCTTGTTGCCGGGCGGTTCGCTCCTGCGGCGGTACCAGGCGGTGATGGCCTGCTTGTAGCCGTCCGGCAGGTTCAGTCCCGGCACCTCGCCGACGGGGAACACGCCGAGCTGCTTGTGTTCGTGACTGAGCGTCGGCGGCCGGTCGGGGGTCAGTACGGTGCAGCCGTACGGCACGATCAGGACCCGGCGTTCCGGGACCGGCCGGTAGACCCATGCCCCGCCGTCGACCAGCGGGCCGGCCTTCACCTTCCAGCCGGTCTCCTCCTGGATCTCGCGCTCCAGCGCCGCCTCAGGGCTGGCGTCGGGGCCTTCGGAACGTAGCAGGCACAGCAGGCACAGCAGGCACAGCAGGCACCGCTCGGCCGAAGAAGCACTGCCGGTCCGTCCCTGACGTCAGAGAGCGTCAGGAGTTGCCAGTGGCGCCGACAATGGCGGAGAAGATCCGGTCCTGCGGCGAGGTCGGCACATGGAAGAAGCCGTTGTTGCAGCCGAGCCGCAGCACCGCCGCCTCGTCCGCGACCGCCTTGACGTCTCCCAGGTTGTGACTGATGAGGAGCACTCCGATGCCCTGCTCCCGGAGCTCCTCGACGAGGTCGAGGACGTGGCCGGCCTGTGCGATGCCGAGCGCCGCGGTGGGCTCGTCCAGGAGGACGGCCTTCGGGTGGCCGAGGAGGGCGCGGGAGATCGCGACGGACTGCCGCTGGCCCGCGGACAGTGAGGCGACCGGAGCACGCACATCGGGGACGCGGATGCCCAGTGTGTCGAGCTGCCCGCGTGCCTCCCTGCGCATTCCGCCGTCGTCCATCGCCCGGAACAGGCGGCCCCGGGCTCCGGGGCTCCGTCGCTCCCGGCCCAGGAAGAGGTTCGCGGCGACATCGAGGTCGTCGCACAGCGCCAGGTCCTGGTACACGGTCGCGATGCCCAGGCGCTGGGCGATCCGGGGGGTCCGGATCTGGACTGCCCGCCCCTCCCATTCGATGACGCCCTTGTCGGGCGGGTCCACACCCGAGATGACCTTGATGAGGGTGGACTTGCCGGCACCGTTGTCACCCAGCAGGGCGACGACCTGGCCCTTGTGGACCTCCAGGTCGACGTCCTTGAGGGCTTGGACGGCGCCGAACCGCTTGGAGACGCCGCGCAGCGCGAGCAGTGGGGGTTCCGTCACGCGAACCTCACCTTCTCCGCGCGACCGCGGTGAGGCCGCACGGCCTCCGTGTTCCGATCACCATCTTTCGTCGCCCTCGGGACGTATGCAATGCAGAACGCAGGGCGTCTCCGCTGGGCCGGATGGGGAACCGGCACCGAGCGGAAACCGGACGAGGCGGATGAAGGGCAGACTGAAACGACACCGTGCGACATGTATGAACAAACTGGACACGTGGGGTAGATCGCAGAGACTTCCACGAGTCGGACCCGGCCGGAGGAGGGTGTCACCGATGGCACACCACTACACCGTCCGCGGGTGCCGTCGGCCACCGCCTTCCGCACAGGGGGCGACGCTCCTCCTGGTGGGAGCATTGCTGCTCGGCGCCGCCGCCTGCGGCGGGAGCCACGACTCCACGGATGGCGGCGGGACGCGGCAGGTCACGATCGGTCTGGTGACCAAGACCGAGACCAATCCGTTCTTCGTGGCCCTGCGTGAGGCCGCCCAGAAAGCGGCGAAGAAGAACGGCGCCGGGCTCATCGCCCTGTCCGGCAAGTTCGACGGCGACAACGAGGGCCAGGTCAACGCCATGGAGAGCCTCATCGCCCGCCATGTGCGCGGAATCCTGATCACACCGTCGAACACGACGGGGATCCTGGGCGCGATAGCGGAGGCCCGCAGGCAGGGCATCCTGGTGATCGCGCTGGACACCGCGACGGCCCCGGAGAACGCGGCGGCGGCCACGTACGCCACCGACAACCTCAAGGCCGGACGCCTCCAGGGTGCCTATGTCAGGGCTGTGCTCGGCCGTCGGGCCCCGAAGCTGTTCATGCTCGACGGCACGGAGGGTTCCACGGTCAGCCAACAGCGCCACGACGGCTTCCTCAGCGGCTTCGGGATCAAGGACGACTCACCGGCGATCCGCGGGCGGGCGATCACCAACGGCGACCGCAATCGCGGACAGGCCGCGATGGAGAACCTGCTGCAGCGCACGAGCGACGTGAACTCGGTCTACACCATCAACGAACCGGTGGCCGACGGCGCCTACACGGCCCTCGCGGCACGCGGACTCAGCCGGCAGGTGACCGTCGGCTCCATCGACGGCGGATGCGAGGGCGTGCGCGACGTCAGAGCCGGCAAGTACGCGGCCACCGTCATGCAGTTCCCGGTCAGGATGGCCGACCTGGGCGTGGCCGCCGTCACCGACTTCGCCAGGCACGGCAGGAAGCCCTCCGGCTTCACGGACACAGGCACACAGCTCATCACCGACAAGCCGGTGCCGGGGCTGGCGTCCCGGAACACGGACTGGGGGCTCCAGCACTGCTGGGGGTGACCTCCGGGCGCCGAGCGGGCGAAGGGATCAGCAACGGATCATGAGATCTCCCGTCACCACCCGTCCTGCCGCTGACGGCGAGCCGGGCACCGCACTGCGGGACGCGCTGCGCTACGCCCTGCGCACCCCCACCGTCGGACCCCTCGCGGCCCTCGCCATCGCCGTACTGGTCTTCTCGCTCACGACGGACACGTTCCTGACGCCGGAGAACCTCGCCCTGGTGCTGCAGCAGTCCATCGTGACCGGCACGCTGGCACTGGGCCAGACCCTGATCATCCTCACCGCGGGCATCGACCTGGCGAACGGGGCCATCGCGGTTCTCGGCACGCTCGTCATGGCCAAGCTCGTCTTCGACGGGCACAGCCCCGCGGCGGCGCTGCTGCTCGGCCTGGTCACGGCGACCACGCTCGGGCTGGTCAACGGGCTGCTCGTGGCGCGTCTGGGCCTCCCTCCGTTCATCGTGACGCTGGGTGCGCTGACCGTCATCTACGCCGTGGGCAGGCTCTACTCCGACTCCCGCAGCTATCCGGTCACCAGCGAGCTGCTCGTGTTCTGGGGCAATGGCGTCCACCTCGGCAGGGTCCTCGTCACCTGGGGGACGTTCCTGCTCGTGGGCCTGTACGCGTACTTCTGGTACGGACTCGCCAAGACGGCCTGGGGCCGGCACATCTACGCCGTGGGCAACGCGCCCGAGTCCGCCCGCCTGACCGGCATCAACGTGCAGCGCACGGTCCTGTCGGTGTACGTCACCGCCGGTCTCCTCTACGGCATCGCCGCCTGGCAGGCGCTCGGCCGTATCCCCAACGCGGACCCCAACGCCTACCAGACGGCGAATCTGGAGAGCATCACGGCCGTCGTCATCGGCGGGACCAGCCTCTTCGGCGGCCGGGGAAGCGTCGCCGGAACGCTCATCGGAACGCTGATCGTCACCGTGCTCCGCTCAGGCCTCACCCAGGCGGGCATCGACACCCTCTATCAGGATGTCGCCACCGGGACCCTCGTCGTGGTGACGGTCGCGGTCGACAGGGTCCTGCGCAGGGGCGTCGCACGCTGACACCGACCCCGCCGGACGAGCAATCAGTGCCGGCGTTCACCGCGCGGGCAGCACCGCTCATGCCCGTGCCCAGGCTGCCGCACCGGCTCGCCGGGCACCCCCGCCGCCTTCAGCTCCGTCGCGCACGCCGCCCGCTGCGCGCTCTCGATCATGTCCTCGCTGTCGGACGCGGCGTTGGCCAGGCTCGTGCAGCACACGGCCAGCAGCAACGCACCCCCGACGAACGGCAGCGCCCGCCGCGGCGGAGGCGGCGCGAGCAGCGCGCGTACCCGCTGCGGTACGGCGCCCCCGGACGCGGCCAGCATGCCCGCGCGGGGCGGGTGCGCCGCCGAGGCAAGGGCCGCGCGGCCGACCGAACGGGCGACGATCCGCCGGTCGCCGACCTGTGCGGCGGCCTCCTCGTCGGCCCAGCGCTCCAGGATGTAACCGCCCGTGTCGGCCAGCGGGCGCAGCAGTGGACTGACGGCCGCGGTGAGCCGCCAGAGCGTCTGGAAGAGGTGGTGTCTGCCGCGCAGGTGCGCCCGCTCGTGGGCCAGCAGCGCCTCGCGTTCGCTGTCGCCGAGGCAGCGCAGCATGCCCCGGGAGACCACGATCCGCCCGGGCGTGCCGGGCAGGGCGAAGGCGGCCGGTGACGGGTCGTCCAGGACGGCCAGTTCGGTGTCGCCCGACAGCCGCCGGCACTCCCGGCGGGCCCAGCTCAGATGCCGCGCCTGGCGTACGGCGGCCACCCCGAGCCCGACGCAGGAAGCGGCCAGGGCGAGGGCCGCGGCAGTCGCCACGGTGAGGTACACCGGATCGTCGGCGCTCAGTGCCGACACCGACCAGCGGCCCTCCGCGGCGACCTCGGGGATCCGGGCGAACCCGGCGAACGCCAGCAGGGCCAGCGACCCCAGCCAGCCCAGCGCCGTCACCAGCGCGGCGCAGGCCAGTGCCCAGGCGGCAGGCCGCGGGGCCAGCCGCCGGGCCGGGCCGGGAACGAGCACCGCGAGGACGACGGTGACCACGAGGGGGATGTAGACGCTGATCCGCACCGGCTCACGGCTCCTTGCCGACGGGGGCGGAGTCCTGCCCGGGGTCCTGGTCGGACAGCAGCCGGTGCAGCAACTGCTCGTCCTCCTGGGACAGTTCGGAGACGAAGCGGCTGAGTACCGCCTCGCGGTCGGAACCGTGCTCGAGGAGTGCGTGCATCTGCTCGGCGGTGTGGGAGGCCTCGTCGCGGGCGGGTGCGTAGGCGTAGCCGCGGCCTGCCCGGTGCCGGACGAGCATGCCCTTGTCGTACAGGCGCGACAGGATCGTCAGCACGGTGGTGTAGGCGAGATCGCCGGGCAGCCGGTCCCGGACCTGCCGTGCGGTCAGCGGTTCCTCGGCTCCCCACAGGGTGGCGAGCACGCCGCTCTCCAGCTCACCGCGCGCCCGCCTCCCGGATGCCTCGCCCTCCCGGTCGTGCACTGTTCACCTCACCGTCTTTCGTCGCTCGGTGGCACAGCCTATCCGTCGGTCCACTACGACATGTAGGACATGGGTCGGGCCTCCCAGGACCTGCTTCCCAGGGGCACCTACTACAACTTGTACGAGATTACCTACTACATGTTGTAGAGTTTCGCCGCCTCACTCCACCTGCGGAGGACCAAGCCCATGCCCCACCTCGGAAGTACGGTGCATCTGCGTGCCCTCGCGGCCGCCGCCCTGAGCACGCGGTCCGCGGCGGCGCCCCGCCGCACGGCACCGGCCGAACGCGTCGTGATCGTCTCCGCGAGCATCGGGGCGGGCCATGACGGCGCCGCGCACGAGCTGCACCGCCGGCTCCGGGCCGCCGGTGTCACCGTCGACCGCTACGACCTGCTCGATCTGCTGCCCGCCCGGATCGGCCGGGCCGTCCGCGACGGCTACCACCGCATGCTCGTCCGGGCGCCCTGGGTCTACCAGCGCGTCTACAACAGCACCGAGCGCGCCGGTGGCGGCGGCCCGCTGGCCCGCGCCCTGCTGCGCACCGCCGAGGACCGGATGCTGCGCGCCCTGCCCGCGGACACGGGCGCCGTCGTCTCCACCTATCCCGGGGCCAGCCGGGTGCTGGGCAGGCTGCGGTTGGCCGGCCGCCTCGACGTGCCGGTGTTCACCTACCTCACCGACTTCTCGGTGCATCCGCTGTGGGTGGCCGACGGCGTGGACGTCCACCTCGCCGCCCACGCCGTGCCCGCCGCGCAGGCCCGTGCCCTCGGCGCGGGCGACGTCCGGGTGGGCGGGCCGGTCGTCGACCCGCGCTTCCGGCCCGCCCGAGCGGCCGAACGCGGCGCCGCCCGGGCGCGGTTCGGACTGCCCGCCACCGCCCCGCTCGCCCTGCTGGTCGCGGGGTCCTGGGGGGTCGGCCCGGTCCGGCAGGTGGCCCTGGAACTGCGGGACTGCGGAGCGGTCGTACCGGTCGTGGTCTGCGGCCGCAACGAGGCGCTGGCCCGGGAGCTGCGGGAGGACGGCATCGAGCACGCCTACGGCTGGGTCGACGACATGCCCGGCCTGATGCACGCCGCCGACGTCCTCGTCCAGAACGCCGGCGGACTGACCTCGCTGGAGGCTTTCGCCGCCGGCCTGCCCGTCGCCAGCTACCGCTGCATACCGGGCCACGGACCGGCCAACGCGGCCGCGCTCGACGAGGCGGGCGTCGCCGCCTGGATCCAGGACGCGGCCGAACTCAAGGACGTCCTCTGCGACTTGATCGACGGCCCCCGCGGCCTGCTGCAACGCGAGGCGGGGCTCGCCCTGTTCGCCGCCGCCGGACGGGGACCCGCGGACGCGATAGCCCGCGCCTGCGGCGCCCGCGCCCCGCTCCCCGACCCGCTCGCCGTGGCGCCGTCCGCCGCACCCGGGGGCGGTGCCGGTCCGTCCGTGGCGCCTTCCGCCGTACGCGGGACCGGAGCCCATCCGGACACGGCACCCTCCGCCGTACTCGGGACCCGGACCCGCCCGGCCCTACGACGGCTCGCCGCCACCGCGGCCGCAGCCTCCACCGTCTGGGTGTGCGCGGTCGGCACCGCGGTCGCCACGACGGACACCGGCAAGGGCGTCATGCACGCCATCGGCCGCAGCCTCGACCTGGACGACCGGCCGCACTCCGGCACCCGTCACCCGGAGGGCCACCGCTCGTGAGTGCCGCACGACTGCTCCGTACGACCGCCCGGGTCGCCCTTCCCGTACTCGCCGCCGCGCACGCGGCCCCGGTGCTGTCCACCTTCGGTCCACTCCGCAACCGCGCCATGCCCCGCCTCGCCGGCCGGGGCCGCGCCGACCACGTCGCGCTGACCTTCGATGACGGGCCCGATCCGCTGTCGACCCCGTTCTTCCTGCGGGCCCTGGAGGACCGGAAGGTCACCGCCACCTTCTTCCTCCTCGGCTGCCAGGCGCGCCGCTCGCCCGGCCTGGTCCGCGAGATCGCCGCCGCCGGGCACGAGATCGGCATCCACGGCTGGCTCCACCGCCCCCTGCTGCTGCGCGGCCCGCGCGCCACGTACGACGACTTCGCCCGCGCCCGCGACACGGTGGGCACCCTCACCGGCCGTACCCCGGCACTGTTCCGGCCGCCCTACGGCGTGATGTCCACCGCCGCGCACCTCGCGGCCCGCCGCCTGAGCCTCACCCCGGTGCTGTGGACGGCCTGGGGCGAGGACTGGAGGGCCCGGGCCACCCCGGAGTCCGTCCACCGCACGGTCACCCGCGACCTGGACGGCGGCGGCACCGTCCTGCTGCACGACTCCGACTGCACCTCCGCTCCGGGCGCCTGGCGCTCGGCCCTCGGCGCGCTGCCCCGGATCCTCGACACCTGCGAGGAGCGGGGCCTGGCGGTGGGGCCGCTGCGCGAGCACGGGCGGTACGGCGGGGGAGTGGCGCCGGTGCTCTGACGACCGGACGTGGCACCGGCGATCCCGTACACGGGCGCCGCCGGTGTCAGCGGACGGTGGTGCGCACCCCGTCCAGCGCGATCGCCAGCACGCGGTCCCGCTGGGCGTCGTCGTCGAAGGCCGTGGCCGTGATGCCGGCCACCATCCGCAGCAGGTCGACGAAGTCCATGTCCTTGCGGGCCTCTCCCGCCTCCTGGGCCCGCTCGAACAACGGGCCGCCGGCCGCGTACATCGACTCCCGGCAGGCCTGGAAGATCTCGGACTCGTCGTTGAGGGCCTCGCGGACGGCCCGCTTGGTCACCATGTATCCCGTGAACCGGCGCAGCCAGGCCGTCAGCGCCTCCCAGGGCTCCAGTGCGGCGACCTCCTGCGCAACCCCGACCAGTTCGTTGACGTCGCTCGCGTAGACGCTCTCGAACAGATCGCGGCGGGTCGGGAAATTGCGGTAGAGCGTGCCGATACCCACGCCCGCGCGACGCGCGATGTCCTCCAGGGACGCCTCGGCGCCATGTTCCGCGAACGCCTCGCGGGCCGCGTCCAGCAGGGCGTCGTAATTGCGTGCGGCGTCCTTACGGTGCGGCCGCCGGGACGCCACGATCTCGCCGACGGGGAACGTCACGGGTGCCTCCAGAGCTGGATCGATACGGAGGGATCCCTCCGGTACTTGAACCGGAGGTGTGCCTCCGCTAGAGTGGAGGTACTCCTCCACTTTACCAGTGGAGGGTACGTCCACCACCTTTCCGCGACCGCTCACCGTGGCCGTCGGCGTGCCCGAGTCCGCCCACCGGCGCTCCGGGTCCGCACGACCGTGGCCCGAGAACCCCGGCCGCAACCCGCTCGTTCGGAGAGGCCCCTCATGCCCCGCAAGTCCACCCGTCTCACCTTCGCGGTCCTCGCGACCGGCGCCGGTGTGTTCGCCATGCTGCAGTCGCTGATCGCGCCGGCCCTGCCGACCGTCCAGCACGCGCTGCACACCTCCCAGTCCACCGCGACCTGGGTGATGACGGCCTATCTGCTGTCCGCCTCCGTCTTCACCCCGATCCTCGGCCGCGTCGGCGACCTGGTCGGCAAGAAGCGCACCCTGGTCGCCGTCCTGTTCGTCGTACTGCTCGGCTGTCTGCTCGCCGCACTCGCACCGAACATCGGCGTACTGATCGTCGCGAGGGTCGTGCAGGGCGTAGGCGGCGCGCTCTTCCCGCTCTCCTTCGGCATCATCCGCGACGAGTTCACCCCGTCCCAGGTCAGCGGCAGCATCAGCAACCTGTCCGCGGTGATCGCCGCGGGCGGCGGCGTCGGTATCGTCGCGGCCGGACCCATCGTGTCCGCGCTCGACTACCGCTGGCTGTTCTGGATCCCGGTCGCCGTCGTCGCGATCACCGTGCTCATCGCCCTGCGCTACGTGCCCGAGTCGCCCAACCGGGCTGAGGGCAAGGTCAGTTGGCTGGGCGCGGGCCTGCTCTCGGCCTGGCTGGTGGCCCTGCTGCTGCCGCTGAGCCAGGCGGGCAAGTGGGGCTGGGGCTCGGCGAAGGTGATCGGCCTGTTCGCCGCGGCCGTCGCCCTGTTCGCCCTGTGGCTGCTGTCCGAGGCCCGCTCCCGCACCCCGCTGATCGACCTGCGCGTCATGCGACTTCCCGCTGTATGGACCACCAACACCGCGGCCCTTCTCTTCGGTGCGGGCATGTACGCGCTGTGGTCCTTCCTGCCGGCCTTCGTCCAGACACCCGCCGCTGCGGGGTACGGCTTCGGCGCGAGCGTCACGGCCGCCGGGCTCCTGATGCTGCCGATGCTGGTGGCGATGTTCCTCTCGGGGCTCCTGAGTGGCCGTCTGGCACCCGTGGTCGGCGCGAAGGCGCTGCTGACCACCGGTGCCGCACTCGGCGCCCTCGCCCTGGGCATTCTCGCCCTGTGGCACTCCGCGCAGTGGCAAGTCGCCCTGGTCTCGGGCGTGTTCGGCCTCGGCATCGGACTGGCCTTCGCCTCCATGGCCAACCTGATCGTCGGCAGCGTCCCGGCCTCCCAGACCGGCGCCGCGACCGGCATGAACGCCAACATCCGCACCATCGGCGGCTCCGTCGGCGCCGCCGTCACCAGCGTCCTGGTCACCGGCCACCTCCAGCCCTCGGGCCTGCCGTACGCCTCCGGCTACACCCACGGCTTCGCCCTGCTGGCGGTGCTGTGCCTGGCCGCCGCACTGGCGGCCCTGCTGGTACCGACGGCCCGCACGGCCCGCCTCACCGACCCGGCCCGCACCGCCGGCCGTACACCCACCGAGCCGGAAGCGGTCGCGTCCGGCACCCGCAGCTGATGCCGGAGGCCGGCCCGGACAGCCGGGTCGGCCCCGGCCACGGCGAGAACACCGGTGTGGGTACGGTAAGGTTGACCTGCGCGATCACGCGGTTCACCGCGGGAGGCGCACCGGGACGTGGCGCAGCTTGGTAGCGCACTTGACTGGGGGTCAAGGGGTCGCAGGTTCAAATCCTGTCGTCCCGACTGGAGTTCTCTCCGTAGTCGCAGGTCAGGGCCTTGGATCACATCATGTGAGACGAGGCCCTTGATCATTTCCGGGCTCTCGTCTCACAATTTCTCGCTGTTTGAAAACGGGTCACAAGCGAACGACGACGAGGGCGATGTCGTCCCGGCTACCGCCGGTCACGCCGAGGTTGGCCAGTAGTCCGTCGGCGAGCTCTTCCACCGCGAGAGTGCCGTGTTGGGCGAGCACGTCGGTCAGCCGGGCAAGGCTGGCGTCGATGTCTTCCCCGCGGCGTTCGACGAGCCCGTCGGTGTAGAGCACGAGCGTGTCCCCCCGGCTATAGGACAGGCCGGCCTGGGGGCGCGGAACATGATCCGGTCGGGCGCCCAGCGGCGGGTCGGTTGCCTGGTCCAGCATCTGCCAACTGCCGTCTGGATGAAGTAGTACCGGTGGTGGATGGCCGGCGTTGCTGTAAATGATCAGTCGGCTGCGGGGGTCGATGAGCACCTTGATCACGGTGGTGGCCAGCGCGCCGTCGACCGACCGGGCGTACAGGCCCAGTACCTCCAGGGCTTGTGCGGGGCTGGGAACGGCACGGATGGCTGCGCTCAGAGCGCTGCGGAGCATACCCATGACGGCAGCGGCCTCAAGGCCGTGGCCGACGACGTCCCCGACGGCGATGGCGTAGCGGTCGGGCGGCAGGTCGACCACGTCGTACCAGTCGCCGCACACGTTGAGCGATCCAAGAGCCGGCAGGTAACGGACAGCGATATCCCGGTCGTGCCTGGCCAGGTCGGGCGAGCGGAGCATGACCTCCTGCAGCGTAATGGCGACTTCACGTTCGCGGGCGTGCGCCTGGCGCAGCTGCTCGTTCAGCTGTTCCAGATCGTGCGACCGGGCGTATACCAGAGCCGCGGTCCCTGTTGCCTGCGTGCTCAGCGGTGGGGTGAGCTGACGGATGGCGGGGGAATGCATGAACTCCGTGACGTCGTCGGCTCGCGAGATGATCCACTTCACCGTGCCGTCCGACTCCAGGACGGGACTGGACGTCCCGCACCACCATCGCTCCTGGAGTTCACCTGGGCGGTCGGCGACAGGAATGTCGAATCGCTTCGGTGCCACCACATCAGGTTCGCGGGAATCGAGCACGCGCTGGAGTGAGGCTGCGAAGTCACGCGCCGCGTCCGGCGCGGCAGGAGTGTCCGGGAACGCCTCCAGGATGGGCTGTCCAACCAGTTCCTCGCGGGTCCTGCCGGTGACCTGGAGATAGGCCTGGTTGGCGTAGCGGATCACCAGGTCGGCGTCCAGCACCAGGTATGGGTTCGGCGCGGCGTCGAACAGCTCCTGAAAGTCGATCTCTGTTGTCGTCACGCGCGTGACCTGCCGATCTTTACGAGCGCGACCGCTTTCACCTCCAACCTACGAGGTGTCCACCAGAAGCGCCCGGCGGACGGCGGCCGGTCCGACGAAACGCGAGCTGCTCACATCCTCACCTCACCCCAGCAGGTCGCTGAGCTTCTCCGAGCCTGCCTTGAGGCTCTGTGGGGGTTATGGGATCGCCCATTGGGTCACCTGCCTACGGTGATCCCCCTGATGTGACGAATGAAGAGATCTTCGAAGCGACGCGATCTGGGCACATCAAGCACACACGTGATGCGCTGATCGCGTCGACAGCGCGGTTTGAGCAGTGCGCAGTGGTCACCAACGAGCATCGGTTGGCCAAACGATCACGAGAGCGTGGCATCGAAGTACTGACGAGTGCGGAGCTGCTGGCTGAGTCCGGCTTCACCCTGCCAGTTCCGAAACCATCTACACCAACGTGGGCTTGATGCGCTTTGACGGACATCTGAGATCAGGGGCTCTGCCCCGGAAGGATGTCCATCATGGAGAGCATGGGGAAGAAGAAGCCTCGGCCTCGTCGTTCGTTCACGCCGGAGTTCAAGGCCGAGATCGTCGAGCTGTGCCGGCGCGGTGACCGCTCGGTGGGTCAGGTCGCCAAGGACTTCGACCTGACCGAGACCGCGGTGCGGCTGTGGGTCAGCCAGGCCGAGACCGACGCGGGCGAGCGCGACGGGCTGACCAGCAGCGAGCGCGAGGAGCTGGCTGCGAGGTGCGCGGAGAGCGCCGCCCCGGCGGTCGTGATCTTGTGTACGTCGGGGTGCAGGTTAGCGCTGGAGTGGTGGTCAGGGAGCGGTGGTCGGCGATCCTGCGCAGGACGTGTACCTGCACGCCCGTGTCGGCGGAGCAGGTCAGTCCGGTGTGGCGGAGGTCGTGGCGGCGCGGGTGCTCGTAGCCGAGTTTGGTGACCACGTCGTCCCAGTGTGTGGCGTCGCGCAGGACGGCGGTGGAGATGCGTCCGCCGCGCGGGCCGGTGAACAGGCGGGCATCGGGATTCGGGCCGGCGGACAGGACACGCTGAGCGACGAGGGGGCGGATCTCCTCGACGATGGGAACCTTGCGGGCCCCGCTTGCCCTTGGTGCCCTTGTCGGTCGGGCCGCCGGGCGCGGGTGTGGTCTGGCGCCGCACGGTCCAGATCCACTGGGTGGTGTCGATGTCCCCGACGCGGCAGCCTGAGACCTCGCCGATGCGTGCGGCGGTGCACGGGGCCAAGACGACCACGTCTGCCCAGCCGCGGTACTGGTCGTGGGAGGCGGCCACGAGCGCGTCGGCCGGCTCGACGGGGGTCTCCCAGTCGGGCAGGGCCAGCGCCCGTGGGTCGTGGAGTTCGTCCTCGGCCTGCTTGTAGAGCTTCTGCGAGCCGGTCACCCGGGCGGGGTTGACCTTGATGATGCCGTCGCGGACTGCCTGCTCCATGACGCGGACCAGGACGGCGGTGGTGTTCTTCACCGTGGAGCGGCTGTGCTCGTCGGCGATCCAGTTCTGCACGGTGCGGACGACGACACCATTGGTGATCATCCGCACCGCGAGGTGGCCCAGGGCGGGGACGCCACGCATCCGCCGCCCCTACAGGCAGGGGTCCAGCGTTTTCAACTACTGACTCCCGTGCCCGACCTCGATGCCCGCGGCGCCGCGACCGGAACCGGGGACCGTGCTGCCGGGCTTTGGCTCAGGCGTCGATGATGACGGGGATGATGAGGGGCTTGCGGCGGTGGGTGCGGAACGCCCAGTTCGCCACGGCGCGGGCGACGAGCTGTTCGAGTTGGCGCGCGTCCCCGACGCCCTCCTCGGCCGCGGTGGCCAGTGTCTTCTCGATGACGGGGATGACCGGCTCGAAGGTGGTGTCGTCGTGGACGAAGCCGCGGGCCAGGAAGTCGGGGGACTCGGCGAGGGCGCCGGTGTCCGCGTCGACGATCGCCACGACCGTGACCACGCCTTCGGCGGCGAGGGTGAGGCGGTCCTTGAGAGACGCTTCGGTGGCGCCGCCGACTTCCATGCCGTCCACGTAGACGTTGCCGGCGGGAACCTTGCCGGTGATGGACGCGCGCCCGTCGACGAGGTCGACCACGACGCCGTCCTCGGCGATGACGACCCGGTCGGGGTCGAGACCGGTACGGATGGCGAGGTCGCCGTTGGCTCGCAGGTGGCGCCATTCGCCGTGCACGGGCATGACGTTGCGGGGCTTGACGATGTTGTAGCAGTAGACGAGTTCGCCGGCGCTGGCGTGTCCGGAGACGTGCACCTTGGCGTTGCCCTTGTGGACCACGTGGGCGCCCCACCGGGTGAGTCCGTTGATCACCCGGTAGATGGCGTTCTCGTTGCCCGGGATGAGGGAGCTGGCGAGCAGGACGGTGTCGCCCTTGCCGATGCGGATCATGTGGTCGCGGTTGGCCATCCGGGACAGTGCGGCCATCGGTTCGCCCTGGGAGCCGGTGCACACCAGGGTGATCTTGTGGTCCGGGAGCTTCTCCAGCTCCTTCGTGCTCACGACCAGACCGGAGGGGACCTTCAGATAGCCCAGGTCACGGGCGATGCCCATGTTGCGGACCATCGACCGGCCGACGAAGGCGACCTTGCGGCCGTGCTGGTGGGCGGCGTCCAGGACCTGCTGGATGCGGTGCACGTGGCTGGCGAAACTGGAGACGATGACCCGGCGCGGCGCGGTGCGCATCACCTGCTCGATCGCCGGGTTCAGCTCACGCTCGGAGGTGGTGAAGCCGGGTACTTCGGCGTTGGTGGAGTCGGTGAGGAACAGGTCCACGCCCTCCTCTCCGAGGCGGGCGAAGGCGCGCAGATCGGTGATGCGGTCGTCGAGAGGGAACTGGTCCATCTTGAAGTCGCCGGTGTGCAGCACCATCCCGGCCCGGGTGCGGATCGCGACCGCGAGGCTGTCGGGGATGGAGTGGTTGACCGCCACGAACTCGCAGTCGAAGGGCCCGAAGCCACGCCGGTCCCCCTCTCGCACCCGCACCGTGCGCGGCCGGATGCCGTGTTCCTTGAGCTTGGCCTCCAGGAACGCCAGCGTCAGTTTGGAGCCGACGACGGGAATGTCCGACCGCTCGCGCAGCAGGTACGGCACTCCGCCGATGTGGTCCTCGTGGCCGTGGGTGAGTACTACGGCCACGATGTCGTCCAGCCGGTCCCGGATCGAGGTGAAGTCCGGCAGGATCACGTCCACGCCGGGCTGGGTCTCCTCGGGGAACAGCACGCCGCAGTCGACGATGAGCAGCTTGCCGGCGTGCTCGAAGACGGTCATGTTGCGGCCGATCTCCCCCAGGCCGCCCAGGGCGATGACCCGCAGCCCTCCTTCGGGAAGGGGTGGGGCGGCTTTCAGGTCGGGGTGCGGATGACTCATACCCTGACGGTACCCGGAGAGCGGGACAGGATGATCCATTGTCTGTGCGATCTCCCGCACTGCCGACCCAACAGTTTGCACCCTGCCGGACAGGTGCAACCACTGCGCGCGATCACTGCCGAGTGCCCCTCGACCCGCAGCCAAAGCGGAACGATCATGTCATGGTCACGTCATGATCACTTTTCCTTACGGTACCTACATCTCGCTCACCGGCTGCGGCTACGGCGGCCTGGGCGCCCCGGTCAGCAACACTCAGCTGCAGCTGACCCGTGAGACCCCCTGGTACGAGCCCGACGAGGACCGGGGCCGTTACACCTTCTACTGCAGCAGCTCCGACTCCCACGCCTTCGGTGACCAGCCGAGCGGTTCGTACCACTTCACCGTGACGAAGATCCAGGGAAGCACTTCGGGCTACTACCTGAAGGTGAACTCGGTCTACGTCCGATACTGAGCAGCGTCGTGAAGCACCGTCATCATCCGTAAGAAGGCTGTGAGCCTGTGTCCGTCGAGTTCGTCACCTGCACCTATCAGTACCGGCGGGGTCCCGTCGTCCTTGACAGACTCAGCTTCGCCTTCCCCCGAGGCCGGACGGTGCTCCTGGGGCCCAACGGTGCGGGCAAGACCACGCTTCTGGGCCTTGCCGCCTCTGCTCTGAAGCCCCGTTCCGGCACTGTCTCCTTCGCGGAGCTCAACCCCGGTGTGCGTTCCCAACTGCGCAGCTATCGGCGTCAGGTCGGATGGATGCCCCAGCACATCACGCCTGTCGAGCGGGAGTAACCGGCAATCGCGGAGAGGGTGTTGAACCGCCTGGCCGAGCAGGTCCAGGCCGACGCCGAGGCCGTCGCTCCAGCAGCAGCGCAAGTCGCCGGGCGGGCGGTCCTGCCCATCCCGCACCGCCACGGCGCCGCCGACGAGGCCGCGCTGCCCGGCGACTACCGCAGGATCCTGGCGATCGTGCGGGAGGCCGACGGCCCGGTGCAGGTCAGGGCGGTCTGCGAGCGGCTGGGCCTGAACACCTCGGTGCGCGGCAAGCTGGAGCCGCTGCGCGCGAAGATGACCAAGCTCGCCGAAGGCCCGGCCGACGCCGGGACGGCGAAAAACTTGGTGCGCGGGGCCGACGGAACCGGGTAACGTCATGGTCATGTTCTTCCAGACGCCGATTTACGAGTGAGAGCGTGACGGGCCCCTGCTGACGTCCTTCGGCGTCGCCGCGCCCGTCCCCCACCGATGAATCCGTAGATCACTTCACACCATTCCGGGAGAACCCGTGAGCAAGAACATCAACAACCCCGTGGGCATGGGCGGCGGCCAGCGCAAGAAGCTGTCCCGCGCCGAACGGCAGAACAACGGTCCGCACCGCAACCGCGACCGCCAGGGCGCCGCCGACCAGAAGGCGGAGCTGGTGCGCAAGATGCGCGAGAAGGCAGGCGCAGCCGACGGAGCCGGGCAGACGGGCGACGACACCGCACAGAGCTGACGCACCGCCGCCGCAGGGCGGCACCGCACGGGGCAGGGCCCGGACCGCGACGCGCGGTCCGGGCCCTGCTGCCGTACCGGGCGCGGCCGGTCCCGCTCAGCCCTCGGCCGCGCACCCGCGTCTCAGCCGACCACCCGGGGCAGCCGCAGATTCAGTAGCCCCGTCACCGCCACGCGCTGGTGGTGACGATGGTGCAGGTCGGGTTGTTCCCCGAGCCGTCGGACAGCTACAGCCAGGGCCCCCCTCGCAGGGGCTGTGACTGATGTGGACCCCTGCCGGCTCGTTCCGGCGGGGGTCCCTGCGTTCGGGGATGGGCCCGGTTGTGGCTGCCGATGCCTGCCCGCCACTTCGCCCACCACGTGTCCACCGCCTTGAGCGAGACCTGGAACACCGCCGCAACATCATCGCGAGTCCGGCCCGCGACCAACGCGGCCACCGCCCGCAGCTGAAGCGCCTCCTGCGCCGACGGCGACAACTGCCGTGCATCCGCCACCGGTTCACCCACCCACGGATCAACGATCCAGAACACCTGCCGTCTCGGATCAATAACAAGGCCTACGCGTAGTAGCGGTCGGTTGTACGGCCCTTCCGTCAGCCTGAGGGTCGCCTGTTCGATGGTTCGGCGGTGGCGGCGAGCAGGGCGGTGTCGTCGTCGACCCGGTCGGGGGCGTTCAGCAGCTCCAGGGCCCGTTCGGTGATCTGCTGGGGGTCGGTTCGGGCGGCGACGGGGAGCGCGCCGCAGGTCTGGCGCAGGGCCGACAGGCGGTCGTCCAGGGACAACGCCCGGTTTTCCACCAGGCCGTCGGTGTACAGAAGCAGGCTGGTGCCGGGCGGGAACGCCACCTCGCGGTCGACTGGGGTGCTGCCCAGTCCCAGCGGCAGCGCCGGGGGCAGCTCCAGATAGGCGGTGTCGGCGGCTACCAGCAGGGGCGGCAGGTGCCCGCTGGCGGCGTAGCGCAGGCGGTGGCGGTGTGGGTTGTAGACCGCGTACAGGCAGGTGGCGAAGCGTTCGGTGGCGAGCGACTGCAGGTAGGCGTCCAGCCTGGCAAGCACCTGGGCCGGGCCGGCGCCCTCCATCGCGAGGCTGTGCAGGGCGGAGCGGAGTTGGCCCATCACGGTGGCGGCTTCCACGTCGTGGCCCATGACGTCGCCGATGGCGAGCCCCACGGCGCCGTCGGGCAGTGCGAGCACGTCGTACCAGTCGCCGCCGACCTCGGCGCCGCGGTTGCTGGCCCGGTAGTGGGCGGCCAGGCGCACCCCGGGCACCTGGGGCAGGCGGTGGGGCAGCAGGGCGCGCTGCAGGGTCAGGGCCAGGCGGCGCTCGTTGTGGTACCGGGTGGCGTTGTCGTAGGCCAGGGCCAGGCGGTGGGCGAGGTTCTCCAGATACTTGTGTTCGACCGCGGAGTAGTCGGTGTGCCGGACCAGTACCAGGGCCCCCAGTGTCTGGTCGTGGGCGTGCAGCGGCAGCGCCAGCACGGCGGCGGGCGGCGGGTGCGGGCCGGCTGGGGCTGGGACAGTGCCGTTGATCGCGTGGGTGGCGGCGGTGGCCAGGGCCTCGCGAGCAAGAAGAGGGGTGCCCGCGATGTATGCCGGGGGCGACTCGGCCGGGGCGGGTGCCGCGGAGGTGAGGTGGATGCTGATCTGGTCGGCGAAGTCGGGCAGCAGGACCTGTCCGGCAGTCTGCAGTATCTGGTCCGGGTCGAGGGTGGCGGACAGCCGCAGGCCCGCGTCGGCCAGGGTGGACAACACGGCCAGCTGGTTGCGGGTCTCGGTCAGGACCTGTTCACGCAGCTGGGACAGTTCCAACCCGGTGCGGACGCGCGCCAGCAGCTGGCGCGCGGAGAAGGGTTTGACCAGGTAGTCGTCGGCGCCGGCCTGCCGGCCCTGCACGGATTCCTCCTCGCCGGCGCGGGCGGTGAGCAACACGATGTGCAGGCGGGCGGTGCGAGGGTCGGCGCGCAGCGCCCGGACCAGCTCGAACCCGTCCATACGGGGCATCATCACGTCGCTGAGCACCAGCTCCACCGTCTGCGCCAGGGCCATCTCCAGGGCGGCCCGGCCGTCGGCGGCAAGCAGCACGTCGTAGTCGGGCTGCAGGAGATGGGTGAGATAGGCGCGCATGTCGGCGTTGTCGTCGACGACCAGCAGGCGGGCCCGGTGGGGGCGGTCGGTTTCATGCGGGACGCGGCCGTGGGGGGCCACGGGGGCTTGCGGGGTGCGCGCCGCGGGCGCGGCCGCGGCGGGGACGGGGTCGGACGCCAGCCAGCCCAGCGCCTCGTCCACATACGCCGTGGCGCGGCCGGGCCGACCGCCTCCGCCTTCCCTGGGGGATCCGGCGCCGGCCGCGGGCGGGTCCGTGCGGGCCCGGTGGGCGGCGGCGAAGGGGAGGTCCACGGTGACGGTGGTGCCCTGACCGAGCCGGCTGTCCACGCCGACGGTGCCGCCGTGCGCTTCCACCAGGTCTTTCACCAGCACCAGGCCGAGGCCGCTGCCCTCGTGGGAGCGGGAGCGGGCGCCGCGGACCCGGTGGAAGCGCTCGAACAGGCGCGGCAGCTCGTCTTCGGGAATGCCGGTGCCGGTGTCGGTCACGGTCAGCCGGGCCCGGTCGCCGACCGCGGCCACCTGCACCCGGGCGCCGCCGGTGAAGGTGAACTTCAGAGCGTTACTGAGCAGGTTGAGAATGATCTTCTCCCACATCTCCCGGTCCAGGGACACCGGCTTGGGCAGCGGCGGGCAGTCCACCTCCAGCGTCAGCCCGGCCGCCTCGAAGGCGGAGCGGAACACTCCGGCCAGCTCGGCCGTGGCACCGGCGAGGTCGACCGGCCCGAAGGCCGGGCGCATCTGCCCGGCCTCGGCCCTGGCGACGTCCAGGAGAGTGTTGACCTGTTTCAGCAGGCGCAGGGCGCCGCGCTCGGCCAGCTCCAGCTGTTCGCGCCGCTCGGGCCGGACCTCGTCGGCCAGGGCCTGCTGGAGCGGGCCAAGGAGCAGGGTGAGCGGGGTGCGCAACTCGTGGCTGACGTTGGCGAAGAAGGTGGTCTTGGCCCGGTCCAGCTCGGCCAGTGCCTCCGCCCGCCGCCGATCTTTGACCCGTCGGCCGCACTCAGCGGGACGGCCTCGGGCGCCGGCCCGAGCCCGGCGGAGGCCGCCGGCCGCAGCAGCCCCGGCTCGGCGGTCAGGTACAGGCCCAGAAACGGGATCTCCTCGGGATAGGAGCCCAGCACCTCCGCGACGACGCGGGCGACCTCGCCCGGGGTGGGCAGCCCGGCGGTGCGGGCGCCGGTTTCGCTCAGCAGGCGCAGCCGGCGCTCGCCCAGTACCCGGCCGGTGGTCTCGGTGAGGATCTGCAGCACGCCGCCGGCGGTGCCGTCGTCCAGCAGCACGGGCTGGAAGGAGGAGTCGAAGTAGCACTGCTCCAAAAAGCCGTGGCGCTCCATGATGAGCGGCTCATCCGGGATCAGCAGGGGCTTGCGGGTGTCGGTCACATAGTGGAAGTGGGAACTCACGGGGGCCCAGACCTCGGGGAACACCTCCTTGTAGGGTTTGCCGAGCGCCCAGGGGTGTTTGGCGCCGGGAATGGGTGCGGCGCCCAGGTTGTACAGCGTGACGAATTCGGCGCCCCAGTACAGGGCCATCCCGTGCTCAGAGGTGAGCATGAGGCGCAGGGTGTCCACCAGGGGCCCCGGCCAGGACTCGGGGGGGCCGAGCGGTGTCGCCGCCCAGTCGATCCCGGCCAGGAGTTCGCCGAACGCGTCGGCCTCGGCGAACATCCGGGCCGCCGCGGTGCGCGGGTCATCGGGCCGGGTCATCGAGAATCGTCCTCCTGGCGCCTGTCTCACTCCGCGCGCGCCCTCCCAAGGCTGCCGACGGCCACTTGCTGCGGACCTTGCGGGCAGATCGGACGCCGGATCCGACGGTTCTGGCTACGCTCCTGCCAGAATTAAGAGGTTAAAATAACTAAAACCACGATTTCCTTCGCAGTGTACGCCTGGAGCGCACGACACGGTTCATGCTGCTGCACCTGCCCCGGATGGACGGCTACGGCGTCGAGCCGCGGGTGAAGTACGGCCCGGCACTGGTCGGCCGCGGCGCCGAGGCCGTCAAAGACGCGATCGCCGACACGATCACCACGCTGCCCGAACCCGGTCGCCCGGGTGGTGCAGTCAGTGTTGGTCGATGCCGCCTCGCCTTACCGGTGCCTGATGGCAGAGCAGAGCCAGGTCGGTGGGGACCAGTTGGGGACCACACGGTATGCGCGATGGCGCACGACGGAGCCTCCTGCGGACAACTGGCGCCCAAATTAAGGCTGCTGTGTCCTGATAGTGCCCCTGCCCCTCACTCCCGGGGGTCAAGGGGTCGCAGGTTCAAATCCTGGCGTCCCCACTGGAGACAGTCGTCGCGGGTCAGGGCCGGTTGCGGAGCATCCCAAACCGGCCCTTGATCATTCGCGGCTCCGTGATCGACGATCCGACGGATCGGTATGGCCTAGCACGGTTCAGTCGGCGTACACCCTGCCCTGCTTCACGACGTAGTGCACCGGCTCGGAGCAGCCGATGGACGGGGTGACCGTCAGGCTGACGGCGAGGGGCGCGGGCTCCGTGCTCGCGGTCGAGAACTCGCAGACGGCGTGGCTGCCTGTCAGCGGGTACCAGAACCATCCGTCGACATTGCCCACCGTGACCCGGTCGGACTGCTTCCAGGCGCCGCTGTCGTGCTTGTAGACCTTCAACTGCACCGAGGCGGCGTACTCGTCTGTCGGCGACCGCAGCGCGGTGAGCGTGATCTTGTAGTCGCTGCCGAGGACGGACGAGGCGATCTGCTGTGACTGCGGTGCCGCGGTCTCGGCGGTGGACGTGGCGGCTCCGGCGGTCCCGAGGACGGCCGCCAGCAGAAGGGTGACGCCCGCGGTTGCGGCGCGACGCGTGCGGTGACTGCGGACCAGGTTCATGATTCCCCCCGTTGAGTGGACACGTGACGTCGGACAGCGGCACCGGTCGCGCCCCGCCACGTCCCGCCGATGATGTTCGCGTGTGCGCCGAGTGGAAGAGAAGCATTTCGAATGTGCTCGAATCACGGGCATTTTGTGGAGGGTTGCATCGGCGGAGGACACGACGGCTCTGCGGGAGCGTGCAGCAACTCTCCCTCGCCTCCATCCAGGAGCCGGTAGCCCATGAGCGTCACGGTGTGCCGCACGTACTGCCCGTCGCGCCGGCTTGCCACCAGCCCCCCGTCCCGGAGGACGGCGAGTTGGTAACTGGCGCTGGGCAGGGCGATGCCGACAGCCGTCGCCACTTCGGAGGTGGTCCGGGGGCCACTGCGGGCCACGTCGGCGAGGACCGAGGCCCTGGTGCGTCCCAGTAGACGGTCGAGTCCGTTGTCGTTGAGGGCGATCGAGTGGAGCGGCCGTGCGGTGACCGGGTAGACCAGGACGGGGCCGAGGGCGGGATCGGCAAGGGCGGTGGGCCGGCGCCAGCAGAAGTAGGAGGGGACGAGAAGGAGCCCGCGACCCTCCAGGTGGAGGTCGCGGTGGGTGGGATATTCCACTTCCAGGACGGGCGCCGCCCAGCGGGCCAGCGGACGCAGGCTCTCCAAAAGGGCCAGGACTCCGCCGTCGAGGAGGATGCGTGAACGTAGGTCGACCTCGTCACGGACGGCTCTGCGGGCGTGGGCCCAGCGCGGTCCGAGCAATGTCCCGGCGGAGATTTCCAGGGCAGTCACCAGAGATCGCATGCCGCGGTCTCCCGGTCGGCCGAGCGTCGTGGTCCACCCGGGGAGGGGCCGGGCGGCAGCGAGCCTGCCCAGCTCGTGCCGCAGTCGGCCTGGGGGAGTGGCCCGTATTTCCTCCAGGGCCGCGGGCAGGCCCCCTTCCAGGACGGATGGGGTGAGGAAGTCGGGGATGTACCCGAAGGGCGGGACGAGCGTCTGCAGCGTGTGCAGGGCACGGCCGGCCACCGGGTCCGTGGCGAGCTGGTCACGGACGGAGCGACGCCATGCCCCGAACTCGAGCGGGCCCTGGTGTGTGGCCAACCGGCAGGCGGCGCAGACGAGTTCCCACAACGGATGGGGGCGGCGTGAGATTCGTATGTTCTGTAAGTCGTGGGCGGTGAAGTGGATACGGAGCATGCGGCCTCTTTCGCGGACAGTGGGGGGTTGGCCGAGAGGGAAGAGCGGTGACCGTCGTCATGGGTGACGACTGACAAGTACCGATGGTTGGTTGCGGCGTCGGGGCCGACCCCGAGCCGGCGCGTGTTTCCGAACCTTCGCATCGCGAGCACCGGCGTAGGCCTGCGGGACCTTGTCCCGCCGCGCCCTTGGCCATCATTTCGATGCTCTTCGAAAAGGTGGACCGTGCGCTTGAGCGCCTGGAGGGTGGTGCTTGCCTCAGACGATATCGACAGGGTTTGTGAAGGTGATCACGCGGGCCTCTCGTGAAATTCCTCCTGCGTGTGAGCAGCGGTCGATCGCCGGTACGGGACGGCACGCTTCGAGAACGGACAGGTGAGTGGAGAGCATTTTCTCGGGCGAGGGGCGTTCCATCGGCGGATTCCTTCGTGAACGTTGGACCGAAATGTGCGACGGGCTCGGCCTGCCGCAGTCGATGGGTGGTCCCGTGGCGGGCCAGGTCCGGGAGCTTCTCCGGCCATGGGCCGATGTGCCCGTCGGGCAGGTGTGCCGGTTCCCCTCGTACGTCGCCGGCGACGGCTTTCCCGCCGAGATGTCGGTGAAGTGGTCCCGGGGAAGACCGGAGTTGCGCATCTTGTTCGAGGCGCTGGGCGCCTCCGAGCCCATCACCGCAGCTGCCAACCGGATCGCCGCGGCGGCGCTGACGAACCGGTTGGCCGGGGAGCCACTGGTCGACCTGGACCGCTACGGGAAAGTGGCCGGTGTGTTCGAGCCGGGCTTCGGCCAGGGGGCAGAGGTCGTGCCCGTGTGGCACTCCCTGGCCTGGCGGCCGGGGCACCCTCCGACCTTCAAGATCTATTTCGGGCTGTACGCCGTGGACCTGAAGGAACGCTACGCCCTGGTGAGCGAAGCGATGGGACGCCTTGCGATGGGCACCGCGTGGGCCGACACCTGCGCACGGGTAACCCGAGGGGCACAGACGGACGGAGCCGAGCGCGAACTGGAGTTCTTCGCCCTTGACCTGGACACCAGCCCTCGGGCCCGGGCCAAGGTCTACTTCCGTAACCACACCGGCAGTGTGGCGGTCCTGGAACAGATGGCTTCGCTCGCCCGGGCCCATGAGCCGGACAGGGCCCGCTCGGCTTTCCGGACACTGCTCGGTACGGCTCCCGAAGCCGCCGGAAAGGCTCCGCTGACCTGCTTGGCCTTCCGGCCGGACGCCACCTGCGCCGACGAGTCGACCACCTACTTCCGGGTGTCGAGTTTCACCGCGTCGGATGAGGAGGCCGCGGCCAGGATCGGCGCCCTGATGGCACACGAAGGCCTTGACCCACAACGCCACCACTCCCTCCTCCACGCCGTGGCGCCACGGCCCCTGAACCGGATCCGGGGCCTCCAGGAGCTGGTCAGCTACCGCTCGCTCGGCCGCGACGGTGACGTCTGCGTCTATTTCAGGTTTCCGCTCTACCCTCCGCAGGCCACCCGGCCCGGCCCGCCGGCACAGCCATCCCGAAGCATCCTCCAGGAGGACGGATCCACATGACCACCATGCCCGCGCCCCTACGGGAAGTCGCCGACAGGAACGAACAGCACGTCCGCGAGTACCGCGCCAGCGCCCTGATCGCCCTGCTGGAGGACCCCGGGACGCCGACGGCCACCAAGGACGCCGTACTGGCACACGTGGCACCGTGGTCGGACGCGTTCCAGCGGATGATCAGCGTCCGGGCCGCGTTCGAGACCGACCCCCGGCTCAAGGAACTCGCCCTCCAGCACCGGCAGGAGGAGATCGGCCACAACGAGATCCTCGCGAACAGCCGTCGCACCGGCCGGACCGCCGATTGGGACCCCGTCGTCGAAGCCGGAGCCGCCTGGTTCGTCGACCAGTTCCGCACCCTGCCCGGACTGCACCGTGTTGTCCTCGCCCACCTCGTGCTGGAGGCCGGCAGCCTCACCTTCAGCAACGCCGGCTCCCTGGCTTTCCCCGGCAACGCCTACTTCGCGCTGCACGACGAAGCGGACGAGGAGCACATCGAGATGGGCTACCGGCTGCTCTCCGAGCGCCAGCAGTGGCAGCTCGGCGATGTCACGGAACTCCTCGACCGCGCCTGGCGGATCATCACCATGGTCTCCGACCGGATCGCCGAGCTGGCACGCCGCGACACCGCCGCGCCGGCATGAGCAGGTTCTCGCAGGAGACCCTTGATGCAGGCTCCGCGACGAGGATCGCCGAGGGCTGTGCGAGGCTGTTCAGGGAGACCTTCGCCGACCGCCTCATCTCGGCCTACGCTCTGGGAAGCCTCGCGCACGGGGGGTTCGCACCCGCTGTCAGCGACATCGACCTCGGACTGGTCCTGACGGACCGCCGTCACGACGACGACCGGACCGTCCACCGTGCAACTCGCGGCCTCCAGGAGAAGGACGGCTTCCACCAACGTCTGTCGGTGTTCTGGAGCTCCTTGCCGGCGCTGCGCACGGACCGGGACGACGGCAGATTCCCGGCCGTCGACCGGCTCGACCTCAAGAACAGCGGCCTGCTGCTCCTGGGTGAGGACGTACGTCAGTACGTCGAACGACCTGGCGCCCGCTCGCTGCTGACCGACAGCATCCGCTTCGCGCTGGAGGTCCTCGCGACGGAACCCGTCCTGGCCGAGTTCCACAACCCTGCGCGCCTGGCGAGTGACATCAGACGGTTCACCAAGGCGGTCCTGCTTCCCCTCAGGTTCCTCTACACCGCCGACAACGCGGATCCCGGCTCCACCGACGACGCCATCCACCACCACCTCGCCCGCACCCCGTCGGTAGCCGCGGAACTTGTCCGTGCCGCGACGCGCGCACGCCACGGCCGGCCGGACTCGGCAGAGCACCGCACCGAACTCCTCCACGCCGGCATCGTTCCGCTGTATGTCCACTACATCGACAGCTGCCTCCCCCGACTGACTCCGGCAGACAGCGATCTGTCACAAGGCCTTGCCCACTGGCGGACCCGGCTCCTGGACCGGAACAACCCGGACCCGGCACACCGACCTCCACGGGCCGACATGCCGGATCAGATCATCGGACACGCGGCAGGCACCGGACCAGCTCCCTCGTGAACCCGGCGCACTCCGCACTCGACCACCTGCTACGGCCGGTTCAGGACGACGGAGTTGACCGGTGTCAGGTTGAAGACGCCGTTCTCGTTGAGCCCGATGGTGACCACGCAGTTCACGCCGTTGTAGTCGTTGCACAGCTGGGCGGTGGCGTTGGCGCTGCCGTACTGGTTGTTGAGCACGTAGTGGTAGCCGAACTGGTTGCTCAGATTGTGGGCGCCGTAGCTGTAGAAGATGTTCGTCGGCGTGCTCGTGCGGATGTCCGCGCCCTCGGGGTAAATGCACACCGCCCCGCCGGGACAGCCGTAAACGGTCCTGTCGCTCGCGTGTGCCGAGCCGGTGCCGACCGCGAAAACGGCGGCCGTGGCCATGGCGAGCGCGGCGGCGCCCCGTGTGATCCTGCGCATGGTGGTGTCCCTCTGTCCGCGGGTGACGGGGCATGACCTGCTGCCGTCGCACCAACCCTGCGACGGTTACGCCGCCGCGTCCATGAATTCGATCCTGCTCGAACTGCTGGCGCACCAGGTCATGCCGAAGTCGGCCGCGATTCGCGCGAGGGTCGCGCGGGGTCAGGAACCGCCGCGTTCGCGGGGGATCTTCAGACCCGCCTCGATCGCCACCGGCAGGCGGTTCTCGGCCGGAGGCAGCGGGCAGGTGGCCAGGTCCGTGTAGGCGCACGGGAGGTTCGCGGCGCGGTTGAAGTCGAGGACGACCGTACCGTCGGCGGTGGGCGGGGCGACGGCCAGGGACCGGTTGGCGGCGTAGGTGGTGACTCCGGAGGTCTCGTCGGTGAACAGGATCATCAGGCTGCCCGCATCGCGTCCCGGGAACGCGGTCAGGGACAGCGCTTGCCCGTCCAGTTCGAACTCGACCCTGCCCAGAGCGTCGTACACATGCTCAAGGCCCTCGACCGCGGCGCCCACGGTGGTCGGCCGCGGCTCGTCGAAGGGGATGTAGCGGCCTGTCACGGCCCAGCGTGGGTCGGGCGCGTAGGCGGGTGTTCCGGGGAAGGCCGTGCGCAGCTGTGCGTCCGGGTGACGGGGGCGCACGATGTCATGGCCACCGCGCTTGGCGACCTCGATGACGGCGTCTCCCCAGACCGCGTGGACGTCGCTGCGCTCCGGCAGCAAACCGAAGCGGTGTTCACCCCGCACCGGCGTTCCGTCGACGGCCAGTTCCTCGCCCTCGTCGAGGGTGACGACGATCCCCTCGGGGCCGGTGTGCCATGCGCCGGGCGCGTCGGGGAAGCGCTGCGGCCGGTCGTCGAGCCAGTGCAGGCCGGTGACCGCCAGGAACCCGTGCGGGTCGGCGAGCCGGGCCTCCTGGGTGCGGTACCAGTTCAGCCAGGTCTCGGTGAAGGCCTGGAGGTCCGTCACGGTCGCCTCGGTGGTCATATGTTTCCTACCTTTCTCAGTGGGGGAGCGGGGTTCGGCTTGGTGCAGGTGTGCCGGCCGGTGGCCCGTCGTGCGTACTCAGCCGGCGGCCAGTTCGCCGAGGAGGGCCCAGGTGCGTCGGCGGTCCGCCTCTCCGGCGATCTCGGTGCCCGAGAACACGACCTCGGTGGCGCCGGCGTCGCGGTAGCGCCGTACCTCGGCCTCGACCGCCTTCTCGTCGCCGATCACGGCCAGGTCGGCGGCCCGTCGGCCACCGGAGAGTTCGATGACCCGTGCGTAGGACGGGATCTGTTCGTAGAACGCGAGGTTCTCGGTGGCCGTCGCCCGTACCGCGGCCACGTCGTCCGTGACCACGCCGGGCACCAGGGCCACGATCCGCGGCGCGGGACGGCCGGCGGCCTCGGCCGCTGCGGTCAGGGCGGGGACGATGTGCTCCGCCAGCGCGCGCGGCCCCGCCAGATACGGCAGGATCCCGTCCGCCGGCTCACCGCTGACCCGCAGCGCCTGCGGCCTCCCGGGCCAACTGCACGGTGGAGTCGACCTGGTTCTGTGCGTCGGACGCGTTGAGCGTTACTCCAACTGTCATGCCAGTCGGAACGGACGCGGGCCGAACCCGCATTCCGGTATGCGTGTGACAGCTTCTTGTCAGTCATGTGTACGGGAGCCGGTACGTCATGTGACCTGTCCCACAGGTGAGATGGCGCGAATCGAAACGATTGTGTTTCGCGGTCATGCTGCCTACATTTGCTGTACGAAACCGTTTCGGACCGATGGTGGGCGAGGGGCACTCTGGCCGACGCACAACCGAACCAGCTGAAGCGCAACCGAACCATCAAAGCCCCTTGAGGGGAGTTCATCTTGGAAGCCATCCCGGTCGCCACCGTCCAGGCCGGGCCGCCGTCCGGCCAGACCCACGCTCGCGCGAACCATCGATGGTGGGCCCTGGCCGTGATCGGCCTCGCTCAACTCATGGTGGTGCTCGACGCCACCATCGTGAACATCGCGCTGCCGTCCGCCCAACAAGACCTGGGCTTCGACAACAACGGGCGGCAGTGGATCGTCACCGCCTACTCCCTGGCCTTCGGCAGTCTGTTGCTGCTCGGCGGCCGGCTCGCCGACCTCTTCGGCCGCAAGACGACCTTCATCGTCGGCATCGTCGGCTTCGCCGCCGCGTCCGCGATCGGCGGCGCCGCCAACGGCTTCACCATGCTCGTCGTCGCGCGCGCGGTGCAGGGACTGTTCGGCGCGCTGCTCGCTCCCGCGGCGCTGTCCTTGCTGACCACGACATTCACCGAACCCAAGGAACGCGCCAGGGCGTTCGGGATATTCGGCGCCATCGCCGGCTCCGGCGCGGCCGTCGGCCTGGTCCTGGGCGGCCTGCTCACCGAGTACCTGGACTGGCGCTGGACGCTGTACGTCAACGACGCCATCGCCGTTCCCGCACTGATCGGCGCGATCGTCCTCATCGGCCGCTCCGTCCCGGCCGAACGGCCGAAGCTGGACATCCTCGGCGCGGCCCTGGTCTCCGGCGGCCTGTTCGGCGTCGTCTACGGCTTCGCCAACGCGGAGACGCACGACTGGGGCAACTGGATGACCTGGGGCTTTCTCGCCGCGGGTGGAGTCCTGCTGGTGGCGTTCTTCCTCTGGCAGACCCGTGCCGAGCACCCCGTACTGCCACTGCGCGTCCTGGCCGACCGTGACCGCGCCGCCGCCCTGTCGACCATCCTCATCTCGTCCGCCGGCATGTTCGGGGTCTTCCTCTTCCTCACCTACTACCTGCAGTCCACGCTGGGCTACTCGCCGGTGAAGAACGGGGTGGCCTTCCTGCCGATGGTGGGCGCGCTGATGGTCCTGGCCCAGCTGTCCACCAACTGGCTGGTGCCGAAGGTCGGCCCCAGGATCGTGGTGCCCGCCGGCATGCTGCTGGCCGCGGGAGGCATGGTCTGGCTGACCCGCCTCGGCCTGGACAGCAGCTACGCGGCTCATGTGCTGCCCCCGCTGCTGCTGCTCGGCGCGGGACTCGGCATGTCGATGCCCGCCGCGATGAGCTACGCCACCCTCGGGGTGCAGGCGAGCGACCAGGGCGTGGCATCGGCGGCCCTCAACACCACACAGCAGGTGGGCGGTTCGATCAGCACCGCGCTGCTGAACACCCTGGCGGCCACCGCTGCCACCAACTACGCGAAGGACCACCTGTCCGACCCGCTGGTCAAGGCGAACGCGGCGCTGCACAGCTACGAGGTCGCCTACTGGTGGTCGGCCGGCTTCTTCGCCTTCGCCGTGATCGTCACGGCGCTGCTGTTCCGGGCCAAGAGGCGCGTGAACGCGTCCGCGGAGGATTCCGAGGCCCAGGCCTCTGCCACGGCCGCACCCGACGTCGCGGCGGCCGCGCGCACTTTCCCCACGGCCGGGATTCCGGCCGGCGGCGCGCTCGGCGCGGAGGCAGGCGGTGCGGTCGCCGTCCGCGGCCAGGTGCGGAACGGCGCGGGCACACCCGTACCAGGTGCCGCGATCACCCTTTTGGACACAGCGGGCCGCCAACTGGCCCGCGCCACCACAAGGGATGACGGAACGTACGCGGTGGACTCTCCCGAGCGCGGCAGCCTCGTCCTCATCGGCTCGGCACCCGGTCACCAGCCACAGGTCGCCACTCTGGCGCTGAACGGCACACCCGTCATCCACGACCTCGTCATACTTCCCAGCACCATCGCCCTGGCGGGGACGGTGCGCGGGTCGGACGGTGAGGTCCTGTCCGGCGCGCTGGTGGTGGCCACCGACCAGCACGGTGACGTGGCGGCCTCCACCACCACCGGAACCGACGGCGGTTACCGGATCAGCGAGCTGCTGCCCGGCGACTACACACTCAGCGTCAGCGCGCTGGGTCACCGCCCGGCCGCCGTACCTGCCGTCGTATCCGTCGAGAGCACCCGTTGCGACGTGCGGCTTTCCACCGCGGCGACGCTGCGGGGCACGGTACACACGTCCGACGGACGGACGCTGGACGATGCCCAGGTCACCCTGGTCGACGCCGCCGGCAATGTCGTGGGGACGCATACCACGGGCGTCGACGGGAGTTACGTCTTCACCGACCTCTCCAGCCAGCAGTACACCCTGATCGCCAGCGGCTACCCGGCGGTGGCCACCCAGGTCACGGTGAACGGCAGCCAGGACGGCGTCGATATTCTGCTGGGCCACAAAGAGGCGTAGGCACCGGCCGACCCACCGCAACGTCCGCCGCTCGGGAGCATCCGGGCGGCGGACGTCGTATGTGACCTCTGCGCGAGCACCACGGGCTGTCAGTCCCGGCCAACCAGTTCCTTGCCTGACCCGCTGCCCGGCCGGCTCGCGCAGTGAAGGGTCTTCGTGGGCGGAAGCCTGCGAAGACCCTTCGTGGGTGTGGTTCTACCTGCCGTAACCGGCTGCGGTGATGTTGGCCTGCACCGCGTTCTCCGTGGCGTCCGACGGATAGCCGGAGGTCATGACGCCTTCGTAGAAGGTGCCGGCGGATCCGTGGCTGTTGTCGCCGCCGATGCCGAGGATGATGGCTCCTTCCTTCCTCATCGGGTTGTAGCCGGCGACGTTGGGGCGGACCCCGTTGTAGAAGGTGGACAGGGAGCCGGACTGGGCGTTGCCGCCGCGGATGGCCCAGTGGTTGGGCCCGCCCTTGACGACCGCGGTGAGGTAACGGTGACTGATCGACGGGTCGTTGGCGTTGTACCGGGCGTTGACGCCGGAGAACAGGCCGTTTTCGAGGTCTGCCATGATCCAGGGACCGTTTCCGGTGCCGTAGCCCCAGACCTTGATGTTGCCGAAGTAGATGGCCTCCATGGTGCCGTTGCCGTTGTCCCGGCTGTTGGTCTCGGCGTTGCCGTAGTCGAAGCAGCAGCCGCCGTTGTAGTGCGTGCCGTCCAGGACGGCGTACATGCCCTCGGCCTGGTCGCCCTTGGCCACGCCGTTGGTGCTGTTGTTGCGGTATCCGGTGCCGGGGGCCACGTAGACGCCGTACGCCTTGTGTCCGGCGACCGTGATGGGTGCCGCGGTCGCGGCGGCCAGGTTGTCGTAGCCGCCCGCGGCCGGACCGGAGAAGCCTCCGGGGGGCGCCTGGGTGAGGCGGTTGTTGCGGCCGGACTGGTCGTAGATGACGGTGATCAGACAGCTGGTGCCGGCGCAGAAGGAGTCCTGCGCCGCGGCGTTGGCGACCCCGCCCGCGCCGAGGACGCCGATGTCGCGGGTGGCGTTGTCCCTGGCGCGGCGCACCTGGTAGAGAGGGCCGTTGTAGGAGGCGTACAACGCGCGGGTGGTGCTGTGGGCGGCCACGCAGGGGGTGCCGCCCGCGGCGTAGAGATCACAGGGCAGCGAGGTGGCGGCGGGTGCGGCCGGCGCGGCTGCGGTGAGCAGGCCCACGCTGAGCGCGGCGGCGGCGCCGGTGGCGAGCAGCGTGTGCCGCAGGGGACGTAACCGTGGTCGGAAGGGCATGAGCGGAGCTCCTTCGGGTGGGGGGTGTGGTCTCGCTCAGTGCCGGGGTCGAGGTCGTCGTCCGAGATGTCGAACGCCGATCGGGACTTCGGACTCTGAGGATGATAGGAACCCCGCCACAAACGTCAATCCCTGTCGCGTGATTCGCTGAAGTACCGAGGGCGATCAGCGGTCGAGATGGGCGACGAGCAGGTCGGGGTCCTTGTTCGTGAGGTACGCCGCGCTCGGGACGTACACCGTGTGACCGTGGACCGCCACGGAGGTCGGAGTCTGGAGGCCGTCGGCCGCGGTGAGTACGGCGGTGTGGGTGCCGTCGGGGCGGACGAGGTCGACCTGGTTGTCGTCGCGGGCGGCGAGGAGAGTGTCCCCGCGGTCGGTGAAGGCGAAGTCGTCGATGGAAGGCATGCCGCCGGCGTGCACCTGGATCCTGCCCGCGGTGCCGCGCGCCGTGACCGGGATGCGCAGGACCGTGCCCTTGTCGAGGTTGGTGGCCCAGACGGCTCCGTTGTGGAGCTTCAGGCCGTTGGCTCCGGCGAAGGTGCTGGGTTCGAGCGCCTCACCGCGGGCCCAGACGGTGACCTTGCCGCCGCGCGTGGGGAGGCGGTAGATGACGCCGTGGACGGAGTCCGTGACGTAGAGCCTTTGCGTGTGCTGGTCGAGGGCGAGACCGTTGGGCAGCCCGTCGGCGGGCAGGGCGGCGATCCGGTGCGGACGGCCACCGGGGCGGAGTGCCCAGACGCCGGTGAGGTCGGCGGTGCCGGTGGCGTAGGTGACGTAGAGGGTGCCGTCGTCGGCGCGGGCGATGCCGCCGACGAAGGCCTTGCCCAGGTTGGGGGTGCTCGCCTTCGCGGGAGCGGGGAGCGAGGCCAGCACATGCGCGCGTCCGCCGGGGGCGACGCGGACGATCTGCCGGGCGAAGGAGAAGGTCAGGTACGCCGATCCGGTGCGGTCGACGGTGATGTTCTCGGGCTGCTGCGAGGCCGCCAGGCTGAAGCGGGCCGCGATGCGGGGCTGGGAGAGGGGCTCGCCGGCGGCGGTGGCGGTCGCCGCGAAGGCCAGCAGGGACGCGGCGGTCGCGAGGGCGGTGACGGAGGTGCGCAGGTGCATCGGTGGTTCTCCGGGTGTGTTATCGGTGACGGTCTGCTGCCGGCCCGTGGGGATGGCGGGCCGGCGGGGGAGCGAGGGGGCGTACTGTTCGCCGGCTCAGGGGGGCGACGACGAGCGAGTCGAGTGGGACGGCTTGGCCGCCTCGAAGGGCACCGCCGTCCTGGTCGCTATGCGCAGTGGACGCGCACCACGTCGAACGGCAGGTGCGGATCTGCCATCTGGAACTGGAAGTTGACGATCAGCAGGTCACGACCGTCGAAGGCCGCTGTGGACGGGCTGTGCATGCCGTGGCCGTGGACGGTCCGCACGAGGTGGGCCCGGGTGTAGTCGTGGCTCAGCTTCAGGACCGCGATCTGACCGTCGGGGTTGTCGAGTTCGGTGACGGCGGTGAGGGTGTTGCCGCGCAGCAGCAGGCCGTCGCCGGAGATGCCCTTGGCGCCGCCGAGGTCGATCGGGACGACCTGGTGGGTGCGGAGGTCGACGCGGTAGAAGGCGTAGTCGTTGTAGTCGGCGAGCAGGACGTAGCGGCCGTCGTGGGTGACGACCAGGCCGTTTCCGTTGAAGCCCGCGTTGTAGACCATCGGGGTGTGGTTCAGGTCCACGCCCACGCGCAGGGGCTGGTGGACGGTACTGCCGCGCAGCTCCGCGGCGGTGATGTGCCACAGGGCCGGGTGCGTGGAGTCGGAGATGTAGGCGTCGCCGTTCGGGGCGAGGGCCACGTCGTTGAGGAAGACGTCGGTCCGGCCGGTGTCGAACACATGGAGCAGGGCGCGGGTACGGGTGTCGTAGACGAAGACCTTGCCGGTGGCGCCGCCGGCGACGATGAGCCGTCCCGCGCCGTCGGTCTTCATGCCGGCGACGGAGACGCGTCCGTCCTGGCCGCCCGGCAGGAACACCCGGGTCGCGGGCTGACGGATGTCGCCGCGGTAGATGGTGCCGTCGCTGGTGCTGCCGACGTAGAAGTAGGGCTTGCCGTGCTGCCGGGCGATGCCCTCCGGGTAGGTCTTGTCCCCGGGGATCGAGTAGCTGGCGGGCAGCGGTGCGGGGTGGTGGGCTGTGTCACCGCCGGAGGCGGCGAGGGCCGGGGCTGCGGCGCCCAGGACGAGGAGCGAGGCCACCGCGACGGCCGCGGTGCGGGTACGGCTTGGACGTTCCGACATGACAAGTCCTTCTGAACGGGGGGAAGTCGACAGGCGAGGGCCGGGGGCTCTCAGTGCCCGGCGCCGAAGAGGGACCGGTTCGCGATGTCGATCAGGAACGGTCCGACGTAGGAGGGGTAGCGGTCCACGATCGCCTTCTTGTACGCGTCGCCGTCGTCGCCGAGCAGTTCGCGGGCGTCGGCGAGGTAGCGGCGCACCTCCTCGTAGATCTCGGGCCCGGTGGGCAGTCCGTGACCGGCGAGGATCGTGTCGTAGCCGGGGTCGGCGGCCAGCGCGTCGACGGCCTGCTGCCAGCCGGTGATGTCGTTGTTGCCGAGGTAGAGGTGGACGTCGTTGTAGACCAGGTCCTGGGCGATCACCACGCCCTGCTGGGGCAGCTTGATCAGCAGTTCGTCGGCGGCCTCACCGCCGGACACGGCCTTGAAGACGAACGGGACGCCGTCGATGACCTCGGTTCCGGAGACGATGTCCACGGTCGGAGTGAAGTCGGCCACCGGGATGATCAGGCCCGTCGGCAGTTGGCTGTCGCCGCGCGCGGTGATCTGCTCGCGTACCTCGGCCAGGGCGTGGACGGGCACGCCGAAGCGGGCGGCGCCGTTGTAGTGGTCCGGGTGCGCGTGGGTGACGATCAGGCGGTCCAGCGGCTTGCCGAGCCCCTTGGCGTAGGCGACGACCTCGTCGGCGTAGGCGGGAAGCAGCTGGGCGTCGACCGCGACGAGCCGCGCCGGGGTCTCGATCAGCTGGGTGGTGGCGTGGAAGGTGTCGGCCGAAGACATGTAGCTGTGGATGCGGACCGCGCCCTTGTCGAGGACCGTGACCGTGCCGTTCATGGGGTGCTCCTTGCGGTGAAGGCGGCCTATCGCCGCCTCGGTGACCACCACTCTCGCTGCGAAACCGCAGGCAGACGAGATACGCTGAAGACCGGGCATGGTAAATCGAGGACATTCGGAGATCGCGATGCTTTCCGCGGATCATGACGGCGGGGACCCCTCACAGGGCGACGCCATCCTCCGGCTCGACTTCAGACCGCCCACCGAGCACGTCCCCGGCTTCGAGATCATCGACCTGGCGACCCTGCACGAGCGGCGCAGGCGGCGGGGTCGGCGGTCCGACCTGGTGCACCGGGTCGACTTCCACACCCTCACCCTGATCACCGAGGGCAGCGGGGAGCACGCCATCGACTTCGTGACCTATCCGTGCCGCCCCGGCACGCTGCTGTGGGTCCGGCCCGGTCAGGTGCAGAGCTTCGTGCGGCCGGGCACCGCGGGCGGCACGCATCTGCTGTTCACTCCGGCCTTCCCGCCGCACACCAGCAGCGCCGACCGGTTGGTCAAGGAGTGGTACGGGCCGGGGTGCCGGCAGCTGGGAGCGCGTCCCGAGTACGCCGTACTGTCCACCCTGCTGGGGCAGCTGCGGGCGGAGTACGGCCGACCGCAGCAGGAGGTGTCCGCGGAGATCCTGCAACTCCTGCTCGCCACCGTGCTGTTGCAGATCCACCGGCTGCCGCACCCCGAGGGCGGGGGCGACCCGTACGCCGGCGGCGAGGCCTACGCCCGCTTCCGCGCCGAACTGGAGCGCTCCTACGCCACCACGCGCCGCGCCGCCGACTACGCCCACCGCCTCGGCTACACCGTCAAGACCCTCACCCGCGCCTGCGTGGCCGCCACCGGACAGCCGGTCAAACAGGTCATCGACGGACGGGTCGGCCTGGAAGCGCAACGCCTGCTCGCCCACACCGGCGAACCGGTGGCGACCATCGCCCGCCGACTCGGTTTCGTGGAACCCACCAACTTCGGCAAGTTCTTCACCCGCCACACGGGAATGACTCCGGGCGCCTTCCGTCAGACCCAGCAGGGCGATCGGACGCTCAAGCCCTGATCGCGCCGACGAAGATCAGGCGAGTCCGTCCACTGCACGGGCCGCGCTTGGCGGACACTGGATGTCATGACGCGCAAGCCCGGCCATCCGTCCCGTCGCGCCGTGCTGCTGGGCGCGACCGGCGGTCTCGTCGGCGTGGCGGCCTGCTCCGGCGGCTCCTCGCACACCGCCCCGTCGCAGTCGACCACCGCCCGTTCCGGGGCGGCCTCCGCCGCTTCCGGGTCGGACACGGCGTCCCCGCCCACCACGCAGGCCGCCACCCTGCCGCGCACCACGCCGTGGCGCCCCACCTCGGCCGAGATCACTCCGGCCGCCAAACTCCGTGCCGTTCAGGTCGTCGAGGCGATCGGGGCGTGGCCGGAGGGCAAGGCCGGCGCGGCCGCGGCAAAGGCCCGGGTGGCCGCGCTCCGGCTGCCGACCGGCCTCGTCGACGAGGCCGGCCCGCTGTTGCCGGACGCGGACGCGGCCGCGCTGCAGGTGGTCGACGCCCAGTACGGCGGCATCCTCACCGACTCCGCGAGCGTTCTCGTCGTATGCCGTCAGTGGACCCGCCGCGCCGGCACGGTGAGCGCCGGCGGCACGACGGTCGACGTACGGCTGACCCGCGCGGCCTCCGGCTGGACGGTGACCGCTCTGCACCCGGCCCGGCCGGGAGCCGCCGCGTCGGCGCTGCCCGTCCGCGCCCGGGAGGTCCTGTCCGACTCCCGTGTCGAACTGCCGCCCGCCGCACAGGCCGACCTGCGCAGCGGGCGCGTCCACGACAGTGTTCTCGCGGCGCTGCTGCGTCTGGCGGGCAGCTACCGGATGTACGTCAGCGTCGTGCGCTCCGGCCACCCCCTCGACGTCTTCGGCACCAGCCGCCCCAGCGACCATCCGCTCGGGCGGGCCTTCGACGTATGGCAGATCGACGGTCACGCGGTGGTCGATCCGGCCACTTCCCGCAGTCTGATCGAGCGCTTCATGCGGGACGCGGCAGCGGCCGGTTCCTACAACGTCGGCGGCCCCGTGCTCTTGTCGGGCGGTGCCGCCGCCAACCAGTTCTTCAGCGACGACACCCACCACGACCACGTGCACATCGGCTTCGACCGCTGACCTTGTCCGAATCGCTTCCGTTCAGGTGACCGACTGCGGCGTCACAGCCCGTCGCGCACCATGGCGGCGACGATCCGGACGTGGCGGTCGGCCGCCGTGTTCGAGAACTCGTTCTCGTAGTTGAGTCCGTAGGGCCAGAAGTGGCCACCGCCGGTGGACAGCGTGGCGCCCGAGCCGTCGAACTGCTTGACGAGGGCGGTGGCCTGCGCGCCGTGCCACGTCCCGCCGCTCGCCAGGGTGTTCCAGCTGGCGTTGGTGCCCACGCCGATGGTGTGGGCTATCTCGTGCAGGGCGGTCCGCTCGGTCATGTAACTGCGGTTGCTGCCGAAACGGATGGTTCCGTTGTTGCTGCCGTCGGCGGTGGAAACGCTCGGGTCATAGCGGACGGTGATGCTCTTGCCGAGGTCGCTGAGGTTGTTGTAGCGGGCCACCGCGGCGTTCATGGCCTTGGTGATCAGGTCGTACGCCGTCTGCTGGTCCTGGGTGGGGTTGCCCGCCCGTTCCAGGGACCAGGTGATGGTGGCCGCGGCCGCCTGTTCCCGGGCGACCGGTGCCGGCTGCTGCGGAGTCGCCTGGGCTATGCCCGGTCCCGCGAGCAGGGCGGCCGCCAGCGCGGCGGCGGCCAGTTTGCCGCGCCGGGAGATGACCGTTCGGTCAGTGCGCTCCTGGGTGCGTCGTGGACTCATGTGGGGGCCTCCTGTGTGGGGGGTTTGCCGTCGTGTGTGGGGTGACGGACGAGGCAAGAGGGCATGGGGGAGCGCCCCGACAACGGGTGCCTCGGTCAAGGGCGCATGGTCGTTTCGGCTGTGGGGCGTCGTGTGGCGAGAGTGTCGATCGGGGTGTGGTGCAACGTCAAGAGGTGTCGAACGATGTCCTGCCGGCCGAACCAACTGCTCCGGATGACGCCAACGGGCGCCATCGAACCCCGAGTTGGAGGATGGCGCCCGTTGGCGACTGCGCTACCAGGTGGGCATGAAGGCCGCCGGGTAGCGGGACCCGGCCGAGCCGTGCGGGAGGATCTCCTGGATGCGTGCGAGGTCCTCGGCGGTGAGGGTGACGTGCGCGGCGGCGACGTTCTCCGCCAGGCGCTGGGGGCTGCGGGTGCCCGGGATCGGGACGATGTCGTCGCCCTGGGCCAGCAGCCAGGCGAGGGCGAGCTGGGTCACCGCGATGCCCTTGCTCTCCGCGAGGGCCGTCAACTCGCGTACGGCGGCGAGGTTCTTCTCGTAGTTGCCGGGCTGCCAGCGCTCGTCCCAGCTGCGCATGTCGTCGGCCGGGTACTCGGCGGCCGACTTCACCGCACCGGTGAGGAAGCCGCGGCCCAGCGGGGAGTACGGCACGAAACCGATGCCCAACTCGCGGACGACCGGGAGCACTTCGGCCTCTACGGCCCGCTCGAACACGGAGTACTCGGTCTGCAGCACGGACACCGGGTGGACGGCGTGCGCGCGGCGGATGATGTCGGGGCCGGCCTCGCTCAGCCCGAAGTAGCGCACCTTGCCTTCGGCGATCAGTTCGCCGACCGTGCCGGCCACGTCCTCGATGGGGACGTCCGGGTCGACGCGGTGCTGGTAGAGCACGTCGATGTGGTCGGTGCCCAGGTGGCGCAGGCTGTTCTCGGTGACCTCGCGGATGTGCTCGGGACGGCTGTCGAGGGCGCCCATCCTGGCGGGGTCGCTCAGGTCGAAGCCGAACTTGGTGGCGAGGACGACGTCGTCGCGGACGTCCTTCAGGGCGCGGCCGAGCAGCTGCTCGTTGCTGCCTGTTCCCATGCCGTACAGCTCGGCGGTGTCGAAGAGGGTGACGCCGAGCTCGTACGCACGGCGGATGGTGGCGGCGCCGCCCTCTTCGTCCGCGGCGCCGTACGCCATGGTCATGCCCATCGTGCCCAGGCCGACGGCGGCGACCTCCAGACCCTGGGTGCCGAGGGTGCGGTGCGGGAGCGTGTTGTCGTGCTGTGTCATGCCGTCGACGCTAGGGGCGCCGCGCGGGGAGATCATGGGGCGCCGGTCGCATAGTATTGCCTGATTCTCTCACTCAAAGGGTGTGCCTCATGCTGGACGGGATGACCGAGGCCATCGGGCGGCACTGTCAGGGGCTGTGGTCCGAGACCGCCGTGCCCAGGATGTCCCTGGTAGCGCTCGACGAGCTGATCGAGCCCATCGAGGTGATGTACGAGCCCATGATCTGCTTCATCGCCGACGGCGCCAAGCGCACCGCGGTGGGTGAGTGGAGCTGGGTCACACCGCCTGGCGAGATGGCCCTGTTCACCCTCGACCTGCCGGTCACCGCCGCCTTCGAGAAGGTGCCCTACCGGGCCGCGGTCATGCGGCTCGACGCCGAGGTGCTCGCCGCCGTACAGCTGGAACTGGACGAGGCGGGCCCGCCGTCGCCGCCGGCCGCCGCCGCGGCGGTCACCGCACCGATGGCGCCGGAACTCGTCGACGCGATCACCCGCTGGATCCGCCTCCTCGACACACCGGAGGACACGCGCCCCCTGGCGCCCCGCATCGAGAGCGAGATCCTCTACCGGCTGCTGCGCAGCCCGCTCGGCCCCGTGCTGCGCCACTGGTCCCTGGCCGACTCCGCCGCCGCCCGCATCCGCACCGTGGCCCGCTGGATCTGCGACCACTACACCGAACCGCTCGGCATCGACGAGATCGCCGAGATGGCCCGGATGAGCCCGGCCACCCTGCACCGCCACTTCAAGGCGGCCACCGGCATGAGCCCGATGAGGTTCCAGAAGCACCTGCGGCTGCGGGAGGCGCGACGGCGCCTGTTCGCGGGCGATGTGACGGCGGCCCAGGTCGCCCAGGCGGTCGGATACGTCAGCGCGACCCAGTTCAACCGCGAGTACCGAAGCGCCTACGGACTGCCGCCCGGCCAGGACGCGGCACGCCTGCGCGCCCGCCTCAGCGAAGCCGGGCAGGTTCCGGTGCTGCTCGACGGGGCCGGGGTGAAACCGTGACGGGCACAGCCCGGCGAGTGACACAGGGGACGAAGGCACCCATCAGCCCAAAAAACGCTTGGACGCCGTGGGTGCCGTCGCGGGACACTCCCATCCCGCCGCTCAACCACACGGGATCGGGATGGGATTACCTCAAGCAAACAAGGTGCCCCCGCGCAGGGGCTCCGTGCTCCTCGCACTTCGTTACTACGGACGGGAGTTGGGCAGGCTGCGCCGGTGGGCCGTGCCCGGCATGCTGCTCCCGGCACTCGGCAACATCGGGATCAGCTACATCGCGCCGCTGGTCGTCGCGAAGCTCGTCGGCCGTATCGCCTCGGACGCCGGTATCGGGATCGGCTCGACACTGCCGTACGTCCTCGCCTTCGCCGCTGCCCTGCTGCTCGCGGAGGCGCTGTGGCGGATGGGTCTGCACTGCCTGAACCGGCTCGACGCGCTCGGCATCGAGCATCTGTACGTGCTCGGCATGGACGAGCTGTTCGCCAAGGACGCCGCGTTCTTCCACGACAACTTCGCCGGGGCGCTCACCAAGCGGGTGCTGAGTTTCGCCTCCCGCTTCGAGGAGTTCGCCGACACACTCACCTTCAACATCATGGGCAGCCTCGTGCCACTGGTGTTCGGTTCGGTGGTGCTGTGGCGCTACGAACCGCTGCTCGTCGTCGGGCTGTTGGTGATGATCGCGGTGACGGCGCTGTGCGTCGCGCCGCTCATCCGGCGCCGTCAGCGGCTCGTCGACCAGCGGGAGGAGGCGATCGCACGGGTGTCGGGTCATGTCGCCGACAGTCTGATGAACATGGACACGGTCCGGGCCTTCGCCGCGGAGCGCCGTGAGGCCGCCGAGCACCGTACCCGCGTCGCCCACTCGCGGCGGCTCACGCTGAGGTCGTGGGACTACGGCAACCTGCGCATCGACACGCTGGTCGCGCCTATGTCCGTACTGACCAATGTGCTGGGCCTGCTGCTCGCGGTCGCGCTCGGCGGTGGCGCGCACGGGGTGGAGGCGGTCGTGGTCGCCTTCACGTACTACAGCAACGCCACGAAGATCATGTTCGAGTTCAACCAGATCTACCGCCGCCTGGAGAGCTCGATGACGGAGGCCGCACAGTTCACCGAGCTGCTGCTGGTTCCGCCGACCGTGCTCGACCCGGCGTCGCCGGAGCAGCCGCTGCCGGGGCCCGCCGACGTCCGCTTCGAGCGGGTGACCTTCGCCCACGGCGGAGGGCGTCCGCTCTTCCAGGGCCTCGATCTGTCCGTGTCCAGCGGGACGAGGATCGGGCTCGTCGGCCGCTCGGGCGGCGGCAAGACCACGCTGTCACGGCTCCTCCTGCGGATGATGGACATCGACGCCGGCCGGATCCTGATCGGCGGCCAGGACATCAGCAGGATGCGCCAGGCCGACCTGCGCGGACTGATCGCCTACGTGCCGCAGGACCCGGCGATGTTCCACCGCACGCTGAAGGAGAACATCGCCTTCGCCCGGCCGGACGCCACCGACGCCGAGATCCGCCGCGCGGCCGAGGCGGCGCATGTCACCGAGTTCGCCGACGCGCTGCCGGACGGCTTCGACACCATGGTCGGCGAGCGCGGCATCAAACTCTCCGGCGGACAGCGCCAGCGGGTCGCCCTGGCCCGCGCGATCCTGCGGGACGCGCCGGTCCTGCTGCTCGACGAGGCGACCAGCGCTCTGGACTCCGAGAGCGAGACCCTGGTCCAGGAGGCGCTGTGGCGGCTCATGGAAGGGCGGACGGCGCTCGTGGTGGCGCACCGGTTGTCCACGGTCGCCGGCATGGACCGGCTCGTCGTCCTCGACCGCGGACGGATCGTCGAGCAGGGCACGCACCAGGAACTGCTCGCTTCGGAGGGTGCCTACGCGAAGCTGTGGCAGCACCAGTCGGGCGGCTTCCTCGACGACAGTGCCGTGGAGGACGGTGCCGTGGACGACAGGGCCGCCGCGGGCAGCGCCGTGGACGACAGGGCCGCCGCGGGCAGTGCCGTGGAGGACAGTCCCGCCCGCGCCGATCTGCACTGAACGACGGATCACACCCGTCCCGGGGTCTGTCCGTCCTGCGCTTCCCTCTCGTCCTGGCGGTAGGGAAGCGTGGGGCGGAGGTCTCCGGTGGCCATCCTGGCCACCATTTCGGCCAGCTGCCCGCAGGCCCGGCCGATCTCCTGCTGGGTCTGGTTCCGCTCGCTGACGACCGCCCCGAGCAGCAGCGCGGTCAGTGCCGCGGAGCCGTTGAACGCCTGCAGGGTGATCATGTTGGTGAGCAGGTCGTGACCGTGGAACGGGCCCGACTGCCGGGCGGCGGCGATGATCGCGAAGGTCGACACGGCGAGCGCGCCGGGCGCGGCCCCCGCCAGCTGGAAGCGGAAGGCCGCCCAGATCAGCAGCGGGATGCCGAGGAACAGCAGCGGCGCCTGGCTGATCTCCAGGAGACCGACGCCGACCGTGGCGGCCACCAGCAGGAGCGCCTCCACCCAGCGGGACGGCGGCGCGTCCTTCGGCCGGTGTACCGAGCGCAGGACGAGCAGGACCGGCGTCACCAACATGACGCCCATCGCGTCACCGGTCCACCACACCGACCACGTCGGCCAGAAGTCACCCGCGCCCAGCACTCCGGCGAGGACCAGGGTCGCGCTGCCCGTGGTCGAGCTGACCAGCATGCCGGTGAACGCGCCGAGAAAGATCAGGGCGAGTGCGTCCCGCAGACGGTCCAGAGCGTTGCGGAAGCCCGCACGGCGCAGCAGTACGTAGGAGCAGAGGGGCGCGAGGGTGTTGCCCGCCACGATGGCGAGCACGGCCGGGACGGACGGCCCCAGCGAGACGTTGACCAGGAACGCGCCGAGGGCGATCCCGGGCCAGACCCGCGGGCCGCGCAGAAGGAGGCTCGCCACCGCGATGCCGCTGGGCGGCCACAGCGGGGTGACCTGGCCGCGCACCAGCTGCTGGAGCAGTCCCACCTTGGCCGAGCCGAAATACAGCGCGGCGATGACACAGATCTCCAGGGCGGCCAAGGCACTGTGCCGGAGCCGTTCACGCCGCGCGACAGCCATCGGGCGACCTCCGTGTCGACATCGGCCCGACCCCCATCATCCGCCCGATCTCGCAGATCCTCCACGGTGCGGACCGCGCGGCTCGGTGGTGCCTCTCAGGCGTCCGGGGCGCGCAGGGCGAGGATGGCCATGTCGTCGTGACCGTCGCTGGGGTGGTGATCCGCCAGTGCCTGGACGAACTCAGGCAGGGGCAGGGCCACATGGGCCACGGCGAGTTCGGCGAGCTCGCTCAGGCTTTCGTCGATGGGGTGGCCGGGGTGTTCGACCAGCCCGTCGGTGAAGAAGACCACGGTGGCGGCCGGGGGCAGGAAGCGGGAGTGGTCGGGCCGCGGCTGGGCGGTGTCGACGCCGAGCGGCAGTCCGGGCTCGGCGAGCAGGTACTCCACCCGTCCCTCAGAGGTGATCAGCAGGGGCGGGACGTGGCCCGCGGTGCTCCAGCGCAGGCGCCAGCCCGGGCCCTCCGGTTCGATGCGGGCCAGGGTGGTGGTCGTGACGGGATTGTTCGTCAGGGCCTCCAGGGTCCGGTCCAGCTGGGCGAGGATCGCGCCGGGCGAATTGCGCTGGTCGAACAGCAGCGCGCGCAGCATGTTCCGGGTGGAGGCCATGGCGGCCGCGGCATGCAGATCGTGGCCGACCACGTCGCCGATGACGACCGCCACCACGTTGTCGGGCAGGGGGATGGCGTCGTACCAGTCCCCGCCCAGCTGACTGGGCTCGGCGGCGGGCCGGTAGATGGCGGCCGCGGTGAACGGTCCCAGGTCGGGCAGGGTGGGCAGCAGAAGCCGCTGGAACTGCTCGGCTCCGACCCGGATCCGTTCGAAGAGGCGGACGTTCTCGATGGCGATGCCGGCGGCGCCGGCCAGGGCGACGACGACGTTCTCGTCGTGCACGTCGAAGGGCTGTCCGTCGCGCCGCTCGGAGAGGTAGAGGTCGCCGTAGATCTCGCCTCGCACGCTGATGGCGACCCCGAGCAGGGTGTGCAGGCGCGGGTGGCGGGGCGGGAACCCGGCGGAGGACGGATGGGCCGGGATCTCGTCGACCCGCAGGGGTTCGGGGTAGCGGATCAGGTGGCCCAGGACGCCCAGGCCACGGGGCAGGCCGGTCTCGGCCAGAGCGGCGCTCTCCTGCTCGGACAGACCGGCCGAGATGAACTGTTCCAAGCCCTCCCCGGACTCGTTGAGCACGCCCAGGGCCCCGTAGCGGGCACCGACCAGGTCCATGGCGGTGGTCACGATGCGGTGCAGCACCGCGGGCAGTTCCACCTCGCGGCTGATGGCCATCACCGCGTCCAGCAGGCCCTGTAGCCGGTCCATGGCGGACAGCAGGGCGCGCAGTTGCTCGTCGATCCGGCCCACCTCGGAACGCAGGCGCAGCTGCAGGTCGCGAAGGTCCGGCTGCCTCGGCTGTTTCCCTTCCCTGTCTCCCGTCATGGCGGCCTCCTGACCCGATCCCGAGACCTCAGCGTCGCACGGCCGACCAGGGCGAACGGCAATTACTCCACCGACGGCACGGCTCCCTGTGACCGGTGGGTGCCAGTCGAGAGTCCCCGGAACCGGCAGGCTGCGCCGGATCACGCAACCAGCCTACGCACCGCCCCGTCGGCCGGCTGCTCCGCTCGTCGGCACCTCGTGGGCGAGCCCCCGCAGGGCCGGGACGGCCGGGTGCCCGGGGCCTTCGCGCCGGGCGAGGACGAGGGGGACGGGCGGCGCGTCCACGAGCGGGCGGAAGACCAGCGACGGGTGGGTGTGGTCGCTCGGGGTGGCCGTCGTGGAGATGCCCATGGCGCGGCCCGCGGCGATGGCCAGGAGCCACGCGCGGTGTTGCCCACCTCCAGGGTTGGGGCGGGGCGGGCCGTGGCCTGCCACAGCTGCGTCGTCGTGGTGCCGGAGACGGTGTCGAGGGGGATCGGATGGGCGGCGAGGTCCGCCAGGACGACCCGGGGGAGCGCGGCGAGCGGGCTGTCCGCCGACATCACCGCCACCCGTTCCTCCGGCACCAGCAGCTCCGTGCGCAGCCCGGCCGGCGGAACCGCGCCGCGCAGCAGGACCGCGTCGACCTTGCCCTGCGTGAGGCCCGCCGTGCGGTCGTCGATGCGCAGGAGCTGTTGCGGGATGCGCGGTGCTGGGCCACCCAGCACTACGGCGTCGACGACTCCGGCGACCACGCGCGCACCCTGCGCCGCGTCACCATCGACGGCGACGTGCCGGTGGGCGTGGACGGCCGCCGCTCGACACTCCTGGAGCCGAGGACGGTGCCGGAGCCGACGTACGGCATCGCCTCCGGCGCGTCCACGGACCGTGAGGTCGCCGAAGAGGGAGTCAGCGTGCCCGCATGACGTCCAACGCGGCCAGCGCCACATGCAGTTCGGTGCGCCGTTCACCCGCTTCCAGGTCGCAGTCCAGCAGCCGCTCGATGGTGCGCAGGCGCTGGTAGACGGTCTCCCGGGAGAGGTTGCCGCGGCGGGCGGCGGTGGTCTTGTTGCCGGCCGCGTCGAGGTAGTGGCGCAGGGTCGCCAACAGGTCCGTGCCGTGCCGCGTGTCGTGGTCGACGAGTCGGCCGAGCTGCCGTTCGGCGTAGCCCTGGACACGGATGTCCTCGCGCAGCGCGTACAGCAGGCGGCGCAGGCCGATGTCGGACAGTTCGTGGAAGGAACGGCCTTCGGGCAGCGGCAGTCCGGGCAGGGCTGCCTCCGCCGCGCGGCCGGCCTCGCCGAACGAGCGGGCGGCGTCGGAGAGTTCCGTGACCTCGGAGCCGACGCTCACCACCGCGTCCGGGTCGAGCGTGAACGCGGCGCGGCTCAGCCGCTCGACCGTGGGCCGCCAGGGCTGGGCGGCGCGCAGGGCGAGAAGGACGCCGAGCCGGCCGGCAGCCAGTGCACCGACGAGCGCCGGTACCCCCGCGGTCCGCAGCTCCGCGGACAGCCGGTCCTCCGCCGCCTCCGGTGCGCCCGTCTCCACCAGTACGGCGAGAAAGCCGCAGTCCTCGGCGGGCAGCCCCAGCGCGGCGACGCGGGCGTGCGCGTCCTCGGGGGAGTGGTGGCGCTGCTCGACGAGCTCGCGCAGGGCACTGCGCTGTGCGGTGCGTTCCCACGGGGTGGCGTGAATGAGACGGGCGATGGTCAGAGCCATCGCCGTCCGCTCCAGCACGGTGACGTCCGCGGGCCCGAAGTCCGACAGCCCTGCCCGCGCCGGGGCCGGGAGCATGACCGCGCGGCCCCAGCGCTCGCCCTGGTACTCCACCGGCGCGACGAGCCAGCCCTCGTCGCCGCACACCTCGGCCCGCTCGCGGGACGGCACGCTCCGGGAGCGCTGCTCCCACCCCGTGAGCGCCTCATCGATCGTGCTGCCGGAGGGTTCGCAGATCAGCGCCTGGTGCACCAGGTTCTCCAGCACGACGGTACGGCCGCTCATGTCCGCCGCCGCGCGCACCACGTCCTCGGGCCCCGCACCACGCAGCGTCAGCGCGGTGAACGCCTCGTGGACGCGCTGGGTGCGGCGCACCGCGTCCGTCTGGTTGCCCAGCAGGAGGGCGTGGACGACCTGGGTGACCTCCAGGAAGTTGACGTCCGCCGCAAGCGTGACCAGCGGGAGGCGGCGGGCCCGGCACGCGTCGACGAGCGCGTCCGGCGGGCGGTGGTAGCGCCGTACCAGCTCGATGACCAGCGCCGCCGCGCCGGCCTCGGCGAGCTCGTCCACGTACCGGCGTACTCCGGCCGGTTCCTCGGGCAGGGGCATGCCGGTCGTCAGGACGAGTTCGCCGCCCTTGAGGAAGGACGCCGGGTCGGTCAGCTCGGTGATGTGGACCCAGCGGACCTGCCGGTCGAGGTGGTCCACCCCCGTGACGACCTGCGGCTGCCCCGCGGCGAGCACGGGCAGGGCCAGCGCGTCGGCGACGGTCAGCGGTCGGCTTGCCTTGTCGGCGTTCTCACGCATGGTGCCTCGTCTCGGGCATCGGGCCTGTCTGCCCGGACACTGTGACAAGCGGGGCTGACCTGCGCAAGACGCCCCGGACGCGCGTCCCGGCGTCCCGAATCGGCGTATTGCATCGCGGCGCGGCTGACACAACGTCCGAACACCGTGCTCCGGCTGGACGGTTCAGGCGTTGTGGCCGACCCCGGAGGCCGGGAGGCTCGTAGGACCGGAGCAGTCGACACCGTACGGGCCAGGAGACGAACATGACCGCACTGTCGCCGCACCTTCGCCAGGCCACCCCCGTCGTGGCGGCCCGGGGCGAGGGCGTCCACCTCTACGGCGAGGACGGCCGCCGCTACCTCGACTTCACCGCCGGAATCGGCGTCACCAGCACCGGCCACTGCCACCCCAAGGTCGTGGCGGCGGCACAGGAGCAGGTCGGCACCCTCATCCACGGCCAGTACACGACCGTCCTGCACCAGCCCCTGCGGCAGCTCGTCGGCAAGCTCGGCGAGGTACTGCCGGCCGGTCTGGACAGCCTGTTCTTCACCAACTCCGGCAGCGAGGCGGTCGAGGCCGCACTGCGGCTGGCCCGGCAGGCCACCGGCCGCCCCAACGTCCTGGTCTGCCACGGCGGCTTCCACGGCCGTACCGTCGCCGCCGCCTCCATGACCACCTCCGGCACCCGCTTCCGCTCCGGGTTCTCGCCGCTGATGAGCGGAGTGGTCGTCACCCCGTTCCCGACGGCCTACCGCTACGGCTGGGACGAGGACACCGCCACCCGGTTCGCCCTGAAGGAACTCGACTACACCCTCCAGACCATCTCCTCGCCCACCGACACCGCCGCGGTCATCGTCGAACCGGTGCTCGGCGAGGGCGGCTACGTCCCCGCCACCCGCGCCTTCCTGGAAGGCCTGCGCGAACGGGCCGACCGCCACGGCTTCCTGCTGATCCTCGACGAGGTGCAGACCGGCGTCGGCCGCACCGGCCGCTTCTGGGGCCACGACCACTTCGGGGTCACCCCGGACCTCCTCGTCACCGCGAAGGGCCTGGCCAGTGGCTTCCCGCTGTCCGGGATCGCGGCCTCCGAGGAACTGATGACCAAGGCGTGGCCCGGCTCGCAGGGCGGCACGTACGGCGCCAACGCCGTGGCCTGCGCCGCCGCCTGCGCCACGCTCGACGTCGTACGCGACGAGAAGCTCGTGGAGAACGCCGAGGCGATGGGGAAGCGGCTGCGCACCGGCCTGGAGGCGGTCGCGGAGCGCACTCCGGCCATCGGCGACGTACGCGGCCTCGGCCTGATGCTCGCCTCCGAGTTCGTCACCGAGGACGGCCGCCCCGACCCCGACACCGCCGCCCGCGTACAACGGGCCGCCGTCGACGAGGGCCTGCTGCTCCTGCTGTGCGGGGCGTGGAACCAGGTGGTACGGATGATTCCCGCCCTCGTCATCGACGAGTCGGGGGTGGACGAGGGGCTTCGGGCGTGGGCGGCGGCAGTGGAGGCCGGTACATCGGGGGCGACCGCAGCGCGCTGAAAGGGGCGCGGGTCCGTATCCATGTGCGGCTCCGCCGCGGAGCGCGACCAACCACGACGAACCCGCAGACGATCGATGGAGCCTCCTCATGACCGACACCCCCACGCAGTTGTTCATCAACGGTGCCTGGGCGGACGCCGCGGACGGCGCCACCATGCCCGTGGACGACCCCGCGACCGGCGAGATCCTCTGCCACGTCGCCGACGCGGGCCCCAAGGACGCCCGCCTGGCGGAGGACGCGGCCGTCAACGCCCAGCAGGAATGGGCCCGTACGGCACCCAGGGCCCGCAGCGAGATCCTGCGCCGCGCGCACGAGATCATCCTCGCCCGCACCGAGGAGCTCGCCCACCTGATGACGTCCGAGATGGGCAAACCGCTCGCCGAGGCGCGGGGCGAAGTGGCCTACGCCGCCGAGTTCTTCCGCTGGTTCTCGGAGGAGGCGGTCCGCATCGACGGCGGCTACGGCACCCTCCCCGACGGCCGCAACCGCATGCTGCTCTCCCGCCGCCCGGTCGGCCCCTGCCTGCTGATCACCCCGTGGAACTTCCCCCTCGCGATGGGCACCCGCAAGATCGGCCCGGCGATCGCGGCGGGCTGCACGATGGTGCTCAAGCCGGCCCCGCAGACCCCGCTCTCCAGCCTCGCGTTGGCCGCCGTCCTGAAGGAGGCGGGCCTGCCGGACGGAGTCCTGAACGTCGTCACCACCTCCCGCGCCGGCGAGGTGTGCGAACCGCTCCTGCGCGGCGGCCGGATCCGCAAGCTGTCCTTCACGGGTTCCACCGCCGTCGGCCGGCGGCTGCTGGCCCAGTGCGCCGACACCGTCGTACGGACCTCGATGGAGCTGGGCGGCAACGCGCCGTTCATCGTCTTCGACGACGCCGACCTCGATGTGGCCGTGGATGGCGCGATGATCGCCAAGATGCGCAACATGGGCGAGGCCTGCACGGCCGCGAACCGCTTCTTCGTCCACCACTCGGTGGCCGAGGAGTTCGGACGGCGCCTCGCCGAGCGCATGGGCGCACTCGTCGTCGGCCCCGGAACCCGGGAAGGCGTCGACGTCGGCCCCCTGATCGACACGGCGGGCCGGGCCAAGGTCGAGGAACTGGTCGCCGACGCGGTCGACCGCGGCGCCAGGGTGCTCGTCGGCGGCCGTGCACCCGAGGGCCCGGGCTGCTTCTACCCGCCGACCGTCCTGACCGATGTCGACTCCGGCAGCCGTCTGATGGACACGGAGATCTTCGGTCCCGTCGCCGCGATCCTCACCTTCGACGACGAGGACGAGGTCGTCCACCGCGCCAACGACACCCCCTGGGGCCTGGTCGGCTACCTCTTCACCGAGGGCCTGGACCGGGCGCTGCGGGTCAGAGAACGGCTGGAGGTGGGCATGGTCGGTCTCAACACCGGTCTGGTCTCCAACCCGGCGGCGCCGTTCGGTGGCGTCAAGCAGTCGGGGCTGGGCCGGGAGGGCGGCCGGATCGGTATCGAGGAGTTCCTGGAGTACCAGTACCTGGCGATCCCGGTGAGGTGACCTCCGCAGGGAACGCGCAGGGGCAGGTCTGCGGCGAGTAGCGATCACTGCTCTTTCCGTGTGCTGGCATACGACGAACTGACGCCACCGGAACGTGAGTTGTGGGACGCGTTCCCCGAGGGGCGCCTCGTGGATCTGCGGTCCGGTGTGGTCGAGGACGACCGTGTGGCCGACGGCGGGCAGTGGGGGCCCGGGCGTACCGTCCGGGCCGAGGTGATGGCCGCGCTGCTGCTCGGCGCGCACTCCGCGCAGCCCGGAGCGGTCGGCACTCTGGTCCTCGCGGGCGCGCGGAATAACCGGCCGGATCAACCTGGCCGGAGCGCGGATCGATCACCCCCTCTGGATCGAGGACTGCTGGTTCGAGCAGGACGGAGGTGTCTTCTGCGGGGGCGGATTCGTCGCCCACGGTGAAGTCCGGCTGCTGGGCGCGCAGTTGCCGGGCGGGCTGTTCGTGCGGGGCGCGCGGCTGGCGAGCCCCGGCCCGCGCGGGGTGGCCCTCGCCCTGGACAACGCGGCGGCCTCGACGCTTGAGTTCTCCCGGGGGTTCACCGCGAACGGCACCGTGCGCCTGCGCGGCACCCGGATATCGGACATCGGACAACGTGAGCTTCGAAGGAGCCGTCCTGAACGGGCCGCCCGACGGTGACGGCCCGGCCCTGCTCTGCACGCTCATGCAGGCCGTCGACTTCGACCTCACCCTCGCCCGCCCGCCGTCCGGGACGGTGGACCTGCGGGGCATGTGGGGGTCCTCCGGTGAGGCATCGGCGACGGACGGACGAACCACGCGGCAACGCCAGTTCACAAGCGAAGTCCTGCGCGGGAGACGAATGGTTGCACCGGGGCCGACGAGGCGGCGGTGACGCCAGGGGACGGGGTGTGTCCACTGCGGTGTCCGCATTGCGGGACGGCCCTCTTGACGTGGCTCCGAGCGGGACCGACACTCCAAAGGGAATCCTAGTGAATAGGTAGGGAAAAGCATGGGGCGCCTTGGTCCGGTCACCGTCCGAGTGACCCGTTCGCCTCTCCTCACCTCCCGCCGTCACATCGATCTGCAGCGTGTCTGCAGTGCGATCAGCCCCCAGGGCTGAGTTGCCCGACGTCGCTTCCGCCGCGCGTACGTCCGCGCCCTCTCCCGGGGAGACCCATGTCCGTCGCACCTCTGGCCGCCCACGTCTCCGCCCAGCCCGCGCCCGCCTTCCGTGGCCGGATCGGCAGCGACGCCCGCAGCGGCCACTACGCCGTACCGGGCCGCTACCGCCTCCATCTGTCCACCGCGTGTCCCGACGGCCTGCGCATCGCCGTCACCCACAGCCTGCTGGGCCTGGACACCGTCTGTCCGGCGACCTTCCTGCCCGCAGTCCCCGACACCCCCGAAGGCAGCCACTGCGCCCTGCGTCCGCTGTACGAGGCGAGCGCGCACCACTACACCGGCCCGGCCGTCGCCCCCGTGCTCAGCGACGACTGGTCCGGGCGGATCGTCAGCACGCACGCCCCGGACATCATGCGCGACCTCGCCCGACGCTTCGGCGGCGACCGCCCCTCGCCGTACCCGTGCGGCGCGGAGTCGGAGATCGAGGCCGTCGAGCGGATGTGCGCGCAGGGCATCGAGGACGCCGCGCAGCGCGCCGGAGCGGCCGGCGGCGGGGAGTCGGAGCGCGCGGGGGCGCTGGAGACGCTGCTCGAAACCCTCGATGCGCTGGAACGGTGGCTGATCGGGCGTACATACATGATCCGCGACGAAATCACCGCCGCGGACGTGGAGTTGTGGGTCGCGCTGGTCCAACTCGACACCGTGCACCGCAATCACCTGGACGCCTCCGCGGTCCAGCGCATCGCCGACCATCCCACCCTGTGGGCCTACGCCCGCCGGCTGGCCGCCCACCCGGCCTTCGGCGCCCACCTCGACCTGGACGGCATCGCCCGGCGCCACCACGCCCGCTGCCAGGGCCTGGAGGCCGCCGGAGCCGCTGTCCAGATCCTGGACTGGGCGGTACACGCCGTCCGGTAGCCGTTCCACCCGGTGGACCGAGGTTGACATTCCCTCCGGCAACTGTCTTGACTTTGCCCACCTTTCGACAAGCGCGAGGCCCACAAGGGCCGGAACAGTGATGGTGACGCCATGTACGCAGCTACCAGGACGGCCGCACGCCGCCCTCAGGGCTGCGTACAGCCGTACGCGAACCTGCTGAAGCTGTTCGCCGCCAACCGTGCCGTCGATCTGCTCCGCGTGAACAGCGCACTGTGTACCGCACCGGGCTGTGCCCGCTGCCGGGGCTGACACCTCCCCGTAGCCCCCGCACTCCCTGACGAACACCGCCCGCGCGGTGTGCCGTTGCCCTCCCCGCCCCCGGTGCCCCTGCACATCCGTGCGCTGAGCAAGCTGCTCCAGCGCATGCCTGCCGCGGCCCGGGGCGTCCGACTCCGCCGGAGCCACCATGAGTGAACCCCCTGGCGCCACCGTCGCCCTCGCCGAGGCGCCGACCGCCGACGCATCGTCAAAGCAGTTCGCCGCACAGCGAGTTCTGCCGCCGCGCAGGCCGGGACGCTGGATCGCCACCGCCGTCGTCCTGGTCCTCGCGGCCCAGTTCCTGCACGGCCTGACGACCAACCCGTTCTACCAGTGGGACCGCTTCGGCTACTGGTTCCTGCGGCCGAACATCCTCGACGGACTGCTCATCACCCTCGAAGTGGCCGCCTACAGCGCGGTGTTGGGCCTGATCGGCGGCATCGTCCTCGCCCTGGCCCGGCTCTCGAAGAGCCCGGTGCTGCGCGCCGTCAGCTGGACCTACATCTGGGCGCTGCGCTCCATCCCGCTCATCGTGGTGCTGCTCTTCCTCTACAACTTCAGCGCCCTGTACAAGACGTTGAGCGTCGGGGTTCCCTTCGGGCCGGCCTTCCTCTCCTTCGACGAGTCGAAGCTCGCCACCGACATGGTGGTCGCCGTGATCGGCCTCAGCCTCAACGAGGCGGCCTACGCGGCCGAGGTGGTCCGTGGCGGCATCCTCTCCGTCGACCAGGGCCAGCACGAGGCGGCGGCGGCCCTCGGCCTGCCGAAGAGCTACCAGTTCACGAGGATCGTCTTCCCGCAGGCGCTGCGCTCGATCACCCCCAACTACGTCAACCAGCTCATCGGCCTGATCAAGAGCACCTCGCTGGTCTTCTACGTCTCCCTCCTCGACCTGTTCGGCACCGCGCAGTCCATGGGTTCCACCTACCCCGGCGACATCGTGCCGCTGCTGCTGGTCGCCACGGTCTGGTACCTGATCCTGACCAGCGTCGTCTCCGTCATCCAGTTCTACGTCGAACGGCACTACGCCCGGGGCGCCACCCGCTCCCTGCCGCCGACGCCGTTGCAGAAGCTCCGCACCGGTCTCACCGATCTGCGAGCCCGTGTCCGCAGGGAGGCCGCCGTATGAGCGCGAGGACTCTGGAACCTCTGGCCGACGTCGAGGCCGCCACCGTCGAGGTGTACGACGTACACAAGTGGTACGGCGCCCACCGCGTGCTGAACGGCATCGACCTGACCGTGCGGCCGGGCGAGGTGACCGTGATCCTCGGCCCCTCCGGCTCCGGCAAGTCGACCCTGCTGCGGGTCGTCAACCACCTGGAGAAGCCGGAGATCGGCCACGTCAGCATCAACGGCGAACTGATCGGCGTGAAGCGGCAGGGCGACCGGCTGAAGGAGCTGAGCGAGCGGGCCATCCTGACGCAGCGCGGCCGGATCGGCTTCGTCTTCCAGAACTTCAACCTGTTCCCGCACCTGACGGTCCTGGACAACGTGGCGGCCGCCCCCGTCGCCACCGGCAGGCTCAGCAAGCCCGAAGCCCAGGAGCTCGCCCGCGAGTTGCTCGGCCGGGTCGGTCTCGGCGACAGGACCGGCGCCTACCCGAGGCAGCTCTCCGGCGGCCAGCAGCAGCGTGTGGCCATCGCCCGCGCCCTCGCCCTGCGCCCCGGCGTCATCCTCTTCGACGAGCCCACCTCCGCCCTCGACCCCGAACTCGTCGGCGAAGTCCTCGCCGTCATCAAGGACCTGGCGACCAGCGGCACGACTCTCGTCATCGTCACCCACGAGATCGGCTTCGCCCGCGAGATCGCCGACCGGGTCGTCTTCATCGACGGCGGAAGGATCGTCGAACAGGGCCCGCCCTCCGAGGTTCTCGACAGGCCCCGGCACGAGCGGACCCGGGATTTCCTCAGCAAGGTCCTCTGACCGCACCGCTTCCCACCCGTCACCACTCTCTCTCAGCGACAAGGAACGGCCATGTCTGTCCACTCCACCCGACGCAGCCTGATACGCGGCATCACCGCGGCCACCGCGGTCGCCACCCTCGCCACCGGGCTCGCCGCCTGCGGTGGGAACAGCGACGCGGCCACCACGACCGGCGCCGCCAACGGGACCGTCACCGTCGGGCAGCTCTCCAACGGAGCCGCCAAGCAGACCAGCCTCAAGGTCTCCGAGGTGAAGTCGATCAGCGCCGAACTGCCCAAGTCCGTGAAGAGCAGCGGCAAGCTGGAGATCGGCATCGGCGCCCTGCCCGCCGGTTTCGCGCCGCTGGCCTACGTCGGCAGCGACCAGAAGACCCTCACCGGCGCCGAGCCCGACTTCGGCCGCCTGGTCGCCGCGGTCCTCGGTCTGAAGCCCGAGCTGAAGAACTCCACCTGGGAGAACCTCTTCGTCGGCATCGACAGCGGCAAGGTGAACGTGGCCTTCTCGAACGTCACCGACACCGAGGAGCGCAAGAAGAAGTACGAGTTCGCCTCCTACCGCAAGGACAACCTCGGCTTCGAGGTGCTCAAGTCAAGCAAGTGGAACTTCGGCGGCGACTACGAGAACCTCGCCGGCAAGACCGTCTCCGTCGGCGCCGGCACCAACCAGGAGAAGCTCCTCCTGGAGTGGAAGAAGAAGCTGGAGAGCGAGGGCAAGAAGCTCACGGTCAAGTACTACCCGGACCGCAACGGCACCTACCTGGCCCTCAACAGCGGCAAGATCGACAGCTTCTTCGGCCCCAACCCCGGCATCGCCTACCACATCACCCAGTCCGCCAACACGCCCGACCCGACGCGCAACGCGGGCACCTTCTCCGGCGCCGGCGCCTCGCTGCAGGGCCTCATCGCCGCCACCGCCAAGAAGGACAGCGGCCTGGCCAAGCCGGTCGCCGACGCCGTCAACCACCTGATCAGGAACGGCCAGTACGCCAAGTGGCTGGCCGCCTGGAACCTCTCCAACGAGGCAGTAGCCAAGTCCGAGGTCGACCCGCCCGGCCTGCCGCTCGACAACTCCTGACCACCACCGGCCCGTAGCGAAAGGGACTTCGCCACCGTGGTCCAACAGATCGACGTCCGCGGTGGCGGAGCCCTCGGCACCCGCCCGCTGGACAACCCCGTCTGGGCGGCACTGGACGGCCCGCACGCGGAACTCGCCGAACGTGTCGGCCGGGCGGCGCGCTATCCGGCGGACGTGTACGCGTTCGCCGCGCTCGCCGACCCGGCGGACCCGGCCGCCTGGGACGACCTGCACACCCTGCTCGGCCCGGCAACCACCGTCCGGATCAAGGGAGTCGACGGCGTTCCGGAAGGGTGGGACGTCGTCGGCGGCGGCCAGGGTGTCCAGCTGACCGACACCGGGCTGCGGGCCGAACCCGCCCCGGAGGCCGTACGCCTGGGCTCCGACGACGTACCGGAGATCCTGAACTCGTCGCCCGCACCCGACCGGGACCCTTCCTGCCCCGCACCGTCCACCTCGGCACCTACCTCGGCATCCGGCACCGCGGCCGCCTGATCGCCATGGCCGGCGAACGGCTCCACCTGCCCGGCTGGACCGAGATCAGCGCCGTCTGCACCGCCCCGGAACACCGCGGCCGCGGCCTGGGGACCCGGCTGGTGCGTGCCGTCGCGGCGGGCATCAGGGAGCGCGGGGAGACCCCGTTCCTGCACGCCGCCGCGAACAACGCGCGGGCGATCCGGCTGTACGAGTCGATCGGTTTCACCCTGCGCCGCCGGACCACCGTCCTCCAGGTGCGCACACCAGGAACAGATGCCGTGGCGGGGGCGTTGTGAGCGGGGACGAGGCACGCGCTACGACGGCGGGAGGCAGGGACGTGTGTACCCCCTACCTCCGGCTGCACATCGACCTCCAGCGCGTCGCCGGCGCTCTCTGTCGCCCCTGACCCCGTTTCCCACCGCCGAGCCCTGAGTGCGTGATGCCCGGGCCGGCGATCTCGTACGGACCTCCAGGAAGGCACCCTCGTGTCCTCAGCTCCCTCTTCCCCTCTGCACCTTGCCGTCGCGCTCGACGGCACCGGCTGGCACCCCGCCTCCTGGCGCGAGCAATCCGCCCGCCCCCGGGACCTGTTCACCGCCGGTTACTGGGCCGATCAGGTCACCGAGGCCGAGCGCGGACTGCTCGACTTCGTCACCTTCGAGGACGGCCTCGGCCTGCAGTCCTCGCTCCCCCAGTCTCGACTTCGCTCGACCGGGGGGACCACCGTCGGCGAGCTGGACGGCCGTACCGACGAGGTCCGCGGCCGTCTCGACGCCGTACTGATCGCCTCCCGCATCGCGCCCCTCACCCGGCACATCGGCCTGGTGCCGACCGTGATCGCCACCCACACGGAGCCGTTCCACATCTCCAAGGCGATCGCCACGCTCGACTACGTCAGCACGGGCCGGGCCGGACTGCGTGTGCAGATCACCGCCCGCCCGGACGAGGCCGACCACTTCGGCCGCCGTACCTTCCCGCCGATCAACCTGGAGGAACTCCGGAGCCCGGCCGGACAGGAACGGCTCGCCGACCTGTTCGACGAGGCCGCCGACTACGTCGAGGTCGTGCGCCGCCTCTGGGACAGCTGGGAGGACGACGCCGAGATCCGCGACGTCGCCACCGGCCGTTTCATCGACCGCGACAAGCTGCACTACATCGACTTCGAGGGCAGGCACTTCAGCGTCAAGGGCCCGTCCATCACCCCGCGCCCGCCGCAGGGCCAGCCCCTCGTCACCGCCCTCGCCCACCAGACCGTCCCCTACCGCCTGGTGGCCCGCCAGGCCGACGTCGGCTATGTCACCCCGCACGACGCCGAGCAGGCGCGCGTGATCGTCGCCGAGATCCGCGCCGAACAGGAGGCCGCCGGGCGCGGGGGCGAACTCCTGCACGTCTTCGGTGACTTGGTTGTCCTCCTCGACGACGCCCAGGCCGCCGCGGAAGACCGGCGCGCACGCCTCGACGCCCTCGCCGCAGAGCCGTACACGAGCGACGCACGGGTCTTCGCCGGTACGCCCACCCAACTCGCGGACCTGCTCCAGGAGTTGGCGGCGGAAGGGCTGACCGGATTCCGGCTGCGGCCCGCCGTCACCGGGCACGACCTCCCCGCCATCACCCAGGGCCTGGTCCCCGAACTCCAGCGCCGCGACGCCTTCCGCACCGCCTACGAGGCCGACACCCTGCGCGGCCTGCTGGGCCTGCCCCGCCCCGCGAACCGCTACGCCGCAGCCGCCACCGCCTGAGCCGGAAGGACCCGCACCGACATGAGCAAGCCGCAGAAGCAGATCCATCTGGCCGCGCACTTCCCGGGCGTCAACAACACCACGGTGTGGAGCGACCCGAAGGCCGGCAGCCACATCGAGTTCAGCTCCTTCGTCCACTTCGCGCAGGCCGCCGAACGCGCCAAGTTCGACTTCCTGTTCCTCGCCGAGGGGCTCAGGCTCCGCGAACAGGGCGGCGAAATCTACGACCTGGACGTCGTCGGCCGCCCGGACACCTTCACGATCCTCGCCGCGCTCGCCGCCGTCACCGACCACCTCGGCCTGACCGGCACCATCAACTCCACCTTCAACGAGCCCTACGAGGTGGCCCGCCAGTTCGCCAGCCTCGACCACCTCTCCGGCGGCCGCTCCGCCTGGAACGTCGTCACCTCCTGGGACGCCTTCACCGGCGAGAACTTCCGCCGCGGCGGCTTCCTCCCGCAGGACGAGCGCTACTCCCGAGCCAAGGAGTTCCTGGCCACCGCCCACGAGCTCTTCGACTCCTGGCACGGCGACGAGATCATCGCGGACCAGGCGTCCGGGACCTTCCTGCGGGACGCGAGGGCCGGCTCCTTCGTCCACACCGGCCGGCACTTCGACATCCACGGCCAGTTCAACGTGCCGCGCTCCCCTCAGGGCCGCCCGGTCATCTTTCAGGCCGGCGACTCCGACGAGGGCCGCGAGTTCGCCGCCTCCTCCGCCGACGCGATCTTCAGCCGGTACGCCACCCTGGAGGCCGGCCAGACCTTCTACAAGGACGTCAAGAACCGCCTCGCCACGTACGGCCGCCGGTCGGACCAGCTGCTGATCCTGCCCGCCGCGAGCTTCATCCTCGCCGACACCGACGCGGAGGCGCAGGAGCTGGCCAAGGAGGTGCGCCGCCAGCAGGTCAGCGGGGCCACCGCCATCAAGCACCTGGAGTTCGTCTGGAACCGGGACCTGTCCTCCTACGACCCGGAGGGCCCGCTGCCCGACATCGACCCGGACGTCAGCGACAACCACATATCCAAGGGCCGCGCCCAGGTGCGCATGTACCGCGACCCGCTGGCCACCGCCCGCGAGTGGCGCGAGCTGGCTTCCGCCAACCACTGGTCCATCCGCGACCTCGTCATCGAGACCGGCAACCGCCAGAACTTCATCGGCTCCCCGGCCACCGTCGCCAAGACCATCAACGACTACGTCCAGGCCGACGCCAGCGACGGTTTCATCCTCGTCCCGCACATCACCCCCAGCGGCCTCGACGTCTTCGCCGACAAGGTCGTCCCACTGCTCCAGGAACGGGGCGTGTTCCGCACCGAGTACGAGGGTCCGACCCTCCGCGACCACCTGGGCCTCGCCCACCCGGACGAGGCGTCCGCCGAGCGGGCGGCCTCGTGAGGTTCCTCGCGATCACCCTGCTCGCCGAGGAACTGGGCTTCGACGGCTTCGGCGTGGGGGAGCGGCACGAGCGGCCGTTCGTCTCCTCCTTGCCGCCGGTGGTGCTCAGCCATGTCGCCGAGCTGACCAGGCGCATCCGGCTGTTCACCGCCGTGACGACCCTCAGCCTGCTGGACCCGTTCCGCGCCGAGGACTACGCCACCCTCGACCATCTCTCGGGCGGCCGCCTCGACCTGTGCCTCGGCCGCTCGGGCGGCGGTCCGCCGGGTGAGAGGGCGACCGGGCCGACGACCACCCCGGTCGTCGACGGCCGCGCCCCGAACGCCCTGCTCATCCCGCCCCGCTTCTCCTTCGAACGCCTCCTGGGCTCACCCGGCGTCGCCCTGCGACGCAGGCCGACCTGCTCCCCGACGCCGCATCGCAGGACCACGCCGAGCAGATCGACGGCGCCCTCGCCCGGCTGGCCGGCACCTACCGCTCCCCGGAGGGGGCGAGGCGCACGCATGCCGTGCCGGGCGAGGGCGCCGAGGGCGAACTGTGGATCCCCGGCAGGAGCGGCGGCCAGAGCGCGGAGGTCGCCGGCGCCCGCCGGCTGCGGTTCGCTGCCGACTACCACGTCAGCCCGGCCACCGTCGCGGAGGCGGTGGACGGCTACCGCTCCGTCTTCCAGCCGTCCGACGCCCTCGACAAGCCGTACGTCAGTGTGTCCGTGGACGTCGTTGTCGCCGAAGACGACGAGACCTCCCGCGAACTCGCCACCGGTTACGGCCCGGGTGCGCAGCATCCGCACGGCCGAGGGCGCGATCGAGTTGCCGACGCCGCAGGACGCACGCGCTCGCCCCTGGACGAGGACCGCGCCCTCGTCCAGGACCGCCTCGACACCCGGTTCGTCGGATCCCCGGCCCGGGTGGCCGACCCGTTGGAAAGGCTCCAACAGGCCACCGGCGCCGATGAGTTGCTCATCACGACGATCACCCACGACCAGGCGGGCCGGGTGAGGTCGTACGAGCTGCCGGCGCAGGAGTGGCGGCGGCGGTGAGACTCAGCAGCCCGTGCCGGTCGGGGTGAAGGCCACGCGCGCGTGCGCGTCCGCTGCCAGGACCTGGTGATAGGTCTCGCGGGTGACCCGGTACCAGACGTCGTCGCGAGACTTGCCGCCGGTCACGTCGTCCAGGCTCACGCACCACCGTTCCGGGCGGACGACCCGCCGGTAGCTCTCCGTGCCCTGACGGACCTTCCGGCAGCTCTGGTGGTGCTCGGTGGTGTACCAGACACGGGTCGTCTTCCGGGTGCCGGTGCCCGGGCGCGTCGTGTGCCTGACCTGCCTGGTGGTGGACGTGCACTTGGTGACCAGGTGTGCCCGGGTGCCGGTGACCGTCTTCCGGGGGAGGTGACGGAGGGTGTCCCGGAGCCCGGAGACGCGCTCCGCGCTCGCCCGGGTCTCCTTGACGACGCTCCCGTGCCCGGCGGCCTCGGTCCCTGCGCCACCGCATGCACCGAGCCCGGCCATGAGGACGGTCGCCACCGCGGCAGCCGGCAACCGACGCGTCATGAACATGTCTCCCCCTGAGGTCGGCGGCCAGCGTAGCCGACCTCTGGCTGCTCCTGGCCGAAAACGAACGGCCTGGAGGTCTCGGTAAGGGTTCGATATGAGCTCGGTATGACGGGCGGCGAACGCCGGACCCGGCGCGGTCCGCCCGGTGGCGGGCGGCGTAAAGTGCCTGGCCGGGTCCGGTCGGGTGGCCCGACATGCCGTGGAGGGAGCGCGCGATGGCCAGTCCGCCGGAACTCACCGTGGGACGGCTGCTGTCCTCATGGCAACCGGACGTGCCCGCGCTGCTGCTCGTCCTGCTGCTGGGTGCCCTCTACGGCTGGGGCGTACGACGACTGCGGCGCCGGGGCGAACGCTGGCCCGTGTCCCGCATCGCCGCCTTCGTGGTGCTCGGCCTCGGCACCCTCGTCGTGGCGACCATGTCGGCCCTCGCCGTCTACGACCGCGTGCTGTTCTGGCCGGCCGCGGTGCAGAACATCCTGCTCGACCTGGTCGCTCCGCTCGGCCTTGCGCTGGGCGACCCGCTGCGACTGGCCGTCCGCGCCCTGCCCGAGGGTGCCGCCGGGCGCGTCCAACGGGCGATGACCGGACGTCTGGTGCGCGTGCTCACCTTCCCGCTGGTCAGCACGGCCCTGGTGCTGGCGACCGAACTGACCGTGTACTTCACGCCGTACTTCGAGACGGCCCTGCGCGACGGCTGGCTGCACCAGCTGATGTATCTGCACCTGCTGCTCGCCGGTTGCCTGTTCGTGGTGCCGGTGCTCACCCGCGAGGAGGCGCTGCCCGCCTGGTGCACCCATCCCGTGCGGGCGGCGCTGGTGTTCCTCGACGGCATCGTCGACGCCGTCCCCGGCATCGTGGTCATGACCCACGGCACGCTGATCGCCGGTGCCTGGTATCTGCACCATGCCCCGCCCTGGTCGCCGGACGTGCACCACGACCAGCAGGTCGGCGGCGGCGCGATGGTCGGCATCGCCGAGCTGGTGGCACTGCCCTTCCTGCTTGCCATCCTGGCCCAGTGGGCCCGCACCGAACGCGCGACGACCGCCGCGCTGGACCGCAGGCTGGCAACGGAACTGATCCCGGCCGCGCCCCCGCAGGGGCAGCCCGAGTCGCCCGACCTCGTACGCCCATGGTGGGAGACCGAGAACAGCGAGGTCGCCCGGCGCATCCGGCAGCAGTGACCCGACGCACCGCCCCCGGCGCCAGGCCTGCCGACCGTACGTAGGTCAGCAGGCCCATGCGCCCGCTCGTGCTCACCGGGGCCGGTAGGCGGTGGCCAGCACGGAGACGGTGACCTGATCGGGCAGGGAGCCGTCATGGCCGAGGTCTGCCCGCCTCACGTGCCGTGCGCTCGGTGTCATCGCCACCAGGTCCAGGGCATCCGGCCTGGCCAGGGGTGCGGGGTACTCCACCCGTTCGGTGACGGTCGCCTTGAAGAAGGGGTCCAGTGCCTGGTGCAGGCGCTGTTCCTTGGCCGGGTCGATCGTGACCATCGCGGGCAACCGGCCGCGCAGCTCGGCCAGGTGGCGCCCGGTGGGACGGATCACGATCAGCCGGCCGGCAGGACGCAGCACGCGGTGGAACTCGGCCGGGTTGCGCGGGGCGAACACGTCCAGCACGACATCGGCCGCCCGGTCGGCCAGCGGGAAGGGCCGGAAGACGTCCCAGGCCGCCGCGGCGGCTCGTTCGTGGGCTCGGGCTGCGGAGCGCAGCGCGCGCACCGACGTGTCCAGTCCGAGGCCACGGGCGCCGGGCAACTCGTCGAGTACGCCGGCCAGGTAGTAGCCCGTGCCGCACCCGACGTCCACCACCGTGGCCTGCTCGGGCACGGCGTCGGCCGCCAGGTTGGCCCCGGCTTCGCGGATGGGTGCGTAGGTGCCGGTGGACAGGAATCGGTCCCGGGCCCGGACCATGGCCGCGTCGTCGCCGCTGGTGGCGCGGGTGCCCGTCAGCAGGCCGGCGTAGCCGTGGCGGGCGATGTCAAAGGTGTGGCCCACCGGGCAGCGCAGTGCGCCGCGGTCGGGATGCAGGCGGCGTGTGCGGCAGGCGGGGCAGCGCAGCAGGTCGAGGGAGAGTTCGAGGGCAGGGGGAAGCGACACGGGCACGAGGCACTCCTGGCAAGGGGTGAGGGAAGGAACCGTGCCTGCACGCGCGCTCAGAACGGCACTGCCTCAATGAGGAACGGACAGCGCCGGGAACGTGGTTCGCGCGGTCGGCACACCAAGGAGGGCGATGCCGTCCGGCATCGCCCTCAGCGCCTTCCGATCACAGGAAGCAGCAGTGCGGGGTGCTCATGAATGCCACACCACAAGTCTACGAGAACCGGCGAAACCGCCTAGCTACGCATGACGGTCGGTCACCAGGGCCCTCCGCAGGGCGGCCGGCGGTTCCTCTGGGTCTGCCCCCGCGGTGTCCACGACGATGCGTTCGCGGTTCCACGACTCGTACTCCCTGGCGGCGACGTCTGCCCAGCCCGGAAGCGGCAGCGGCAGCGGCAGATCGGGGATGTCCACCGACCGTGATGCCACGCACCGCCGGTGCTCCGCGGGATCCGAGCAGATCACCTCCACCTCGGCCCAGGGGACACCCGCCCGCACCGCAGCGTCCCGCAAGGCGTCCCATGTGACCGCCGGCGGATTCACCGACTCCGCGATCACGGCCAGGCCCTGCCGCGGATGTTCCTCGGCCGGCGCGCACCCGACGACGTAACCCGCCGGCCCCACGGGAGGCCGCGCCGGCCCGGAGCGGACCAGTGCCTGTTCGATGGTGCCCACCCGTACATGCACCGCCCGGCCTCCTGGGCCAGGAGCCGGGCGCAGGGGTGGTCTTTCCGGTGAGGGGCAGGCCTCCGATCACCACGAGCATGCGGTCATCCTGCTCCCCGTGCGGTGTCAGAAGACGCCCTGACCAGGCGCCAGGATCCCGCACGGGTCGTACCTGCGCTTCGCCGACTCGAACAGGGGCCAGGCCGGGCCGAAGTGGGCGCGCCAGTCCGCGCGGGTGAAGGGGATGCTGCCGACCGGGTACTGCGTGCCGCCGGCCGCCGCGGTGGCCTCGTAGGCCCGGCGGTTGGCGGCGAGGAGGCGGTCGACGGTGGCGGTGTCGTCCGGCGGGGTGGCGCGCAGGACGGCGAAGAGGTACGGGACGGGGCCGTCGGGGGTGCGCAGGAGGGGCGTGGTGAGGCGCTCGCGCAGGAGAGGGTACACGAGGACGACGCCGGGGCCCAGGTCGGTCGTGGTGAGAGTGTCCAGTACGTCGCCGGTGAGGGCGGCCGCGGACCGGCCGGGGAGCAGGAGGTTGAGCCAGGGGTGGGCGTACGACCAGAGGCCGGCCTTCTTCAGGGCTTCGACCGCGGGGGCGATCCGGTCGAGGAAGTCGTAGTAGCGGAGGTCGGCCCGCTCGACGCCGGACGGGTTGTGGCGCAGTCCGCGCAGCAGGACCGTGTCGTCCGGTGCGGGGCCGACGGGCGGGCCGTAGGCCACGGCCTCCAGGGTGTGGACGCTGAAGGCTCCATGGGCGTCCGCCGAGACCTGGCCCTCGACGTAGTCGAAACGGCCCTCCCGGACCAGGGTGCGCTGGTCGTCGAGGAAGGTCTGCAGGTCGTCGTAGGGCAGCAGGTAGTGCCGTACGGTCTCAGGCGCCGGCAGCAGGCGCAGGGTGGCGGCGACGATGACCGCGCACTGGCCGAGACCGGCCAGGACGGCGTGGAAGAGGTCGGGGTGCCGGGTGGGGGAGCAGTGCACCAACTCGCCTGCCCCGGTGACGACTTGGAGGGCGGTGACGTTGTCGACCTGGGCGCCGTGCCGGTGGGTCTGGCCGCCCAGACCGCCCACGGACAGGGTGCCGCCGACGGAGAGTTCGAGGTAGTCGGTGAAGACCGGCGGGGTGAGGCCGTGGGCGATCGTGGCCTTGGTCACCTCGCTCCATCTGGCGCCCGCGCCGACGGTGACCGTCGCGCCGTCCGGGCTGAGGGGGCCGATGTCCGCGAGGGTGGCGGTCTCGATGACCAGGCCGCCGCGGACCTGCGCCTGACCGTTGGTGGCATGTCCCTGGCCGCGCGGTGCGAGGGGCAGGCGGTGCGTGTTGCAGAAGCGGACCATGGCGACGACGTCACGGACCGAGCCGGGGCGCAGGACGGCGACGGGACGGCGGCGCACGATGTGGCCGTAGTCGTCGGAGGCGGCGTCGAGTGAGGCCTCGTCGATGGCGAGCGCGCCGTCGAGCGCGGGGATTCCCGCCAGGCCCCCTCCGGAGCCGGAGCCGTCCACGGCCCAGCTCCGGGCGGCGGGGTCGAAGCCGACCACCGCCGCACCGGAGGCCGTGAGTCCGCGCAGCAGGGCACGCCGTGACGGTGTGTGGGGCATGGGTACAACCACCTCGCACGCGACTTGGATGATCAACTCTCCGTCATCCTAGGCAAGTTGGGCCTGTCGCGGTGGTGTGCCGTGCTGCTCGCGGGGGAGCGGATCAGGTCATTTCCTGGTGGCGAGTGTCGCGCGGGTCGGCTTGCCCAGCGCCCAGAACAGCACGCCCAGGAGCATGAAGCCGGCGAGCGGTACTGCCTCCGTCAGCAGGTACTTCCAGCGCTCGTCGTGGCTCCAGCCGTCCGGCGCGTACGCGGATCCGAACCAGTGGTCGCCGAGGCCGGGGGCGACCAGCTGCACGCTGGCGAACAGGATGAGGGCGGTGAGTACGACGCTGATGATGCGGGGGATGGGCGCCTTGTACGGGCGGGGGACGTCCGGTGCCTTGCGGCGCAGTACCGCGAGCGCCGGGAAGATGCCCAGGTAGCTGACGAGGGTCGTGGAGACGGCGAGGCCGAGGACCGCGCCGAAGAGCTTGGCCGCGCTGCCGTGGGTCAGTTCGTGGGCCAGCACCAGGACGACGGTGGAGACCAGGCCGCTGAGGATGTTGACCCGCACCGGGGTGCCGAACCGGCTGGAGATGACGCCGAGGAAGCGGGGCGCGGCACCGTCGTAGCCCGAGACGGCGAGGGCGCGGTCGGAGCCCATGATCCAGGTGACGCCCGAGGACAGCACCGTGAGGATGAACATGACCGCGGCGAGGTCCCCGAGCAGACTGCCGGCACCGCTGAGTGTGGCCGTGCCGTCGGAGGCGACGTGGCCGCCGTAGACGGTGAAGACCTGCCGGATCGCGTCGAGGAACCCGCCGAGACCGGTGACGGCCTTGACCGGCAGGACGAGCAGGATGCCGAGGATCGGCAGTGCGTACAGCGCAACGGAGAGGGCGGCGCTGCGGAAGATGGCGAAGGGCACGTCCTTCTGGGCGTCGGTCATCTCGTCGCCGGCGGTGTTGGGCAGTTCGAAGCCGACGTAGTTGAACATCAGGACCGGCACCAGAGCGACGAAGCCCGCGTAGGTCGGCGAGAAGTCGCCGGCCCCGAAGCCGTGCAGGCCGTGCTTGATCCCGTAGATCACGACGGTGACGGTGAACAGGCCGAGGAGGACGAAACGGCTCCAGGCGCCGAGGGTGGGAATCCACTTGCCGACGTCGAAGGAGAGGATCGCGGCGAGTACACCCAGCCAGACGAACACGAGGGTGAAGCCGTAGAAGGCCGGGGTGCTCAGGTCCTTGCCGTCGTTGAAGAAGGTGGTGAAGGCCGTGACGGCGGAGACGGAGAGCGTGCCGCCCAGCCACACCGGGTTGGTGATCCAGTAGAGGAAGTTGTTCACGGCGCCCGCGAGGCGCCCGAAGGCCCGGCTGGTCCAGATGTAGGGACCGCCCTCGTCGGGGAACGCGGCCCCGAGTTCCGCGGTCAGCAGCGCGGAGGGCACGAAGAACACGAGAGCCAGCACGATCAGCCAGGTGAACGCCTCGGCACCCTTCGAGGCCACCGTGCCGATGGTATCCACGCCGACGATGGTGCACAGAAGGAAGAAGAGAATGTCGAAGCGGCCGAAATGCTTGCGCAGCTTCTGCCGCTCCGACTGGGCCGCTGCCGGCTCGGACGCTATCTGGCCAACGGTCACTGGAGCTCCTGCGTGCGCGCGGGGTACGGGTGCGATTCGGCCAATGATCGGCGCCACCGCACAACCGCACAAGCGTTCCTGTGCAAGTCTTGACCATCGCCACGGCGCCTCAGGGCAACGGAAACCCAGCCGAAACATCGGACCCGGAAGGCGCGGGACCGGTGGATACGGCAGCGCCGTCCGACCGGGCCTCCAGCGCCCGCAGCACCGCCACCATGTCCTCGCCACCATGGCCCTGCGCCACCGTTTCACCGAAGAGGGTGTGGCAGACGTCGAGCAGAGGGGAGGCGAGACCGGCCTTGCGGGCGGCCTCCGCGATCAGCCGGTTGTTCTTGAGGACGTCCGCGGCCGCCGCCTGGACGGTGAAGTCCCGGTCCAGCAGCTTGGGTGCCTTCGTCCGGGAGACGGCGCTGGCCATCGGGCCCGCGTCCAGGACATCCCGCAGCAGCCGCGGGTCGAGTCCGTGCCGGTCGGCGAAGTGGAACGCCTCGGTCAGCCCGGTGACCAGCGTGATCAGGAACAGGTTCACCGAGAACTTCATCAGCAGTGCGCCCGGTACGGGTCCGCAGCCGAACGTCTCCCGGCACATGGGGGCCAGCAGCGGCCGTACGGCCTGCACGGCGTCGTCGTCCCCCGCCAGCATCGCCACCAACTGTCCGTGCTCCGCCGGGACCCGGGACCCGGAGACCGGGCCCTCGACGTAACGCCCGCCCGCGCTGTGGACGGACTCCCGCAGGCCGGCCGAGTACTCCGGCGAGGTCGTGCCCATGTGGACGACGGTGTGCCCGGTGAGCCGCGCGGCGAAGTCCGGGGTGCCGCGCCCCAGGACCGCGTCGACGGCGCTCTCGTCGGCCAGCATCAGAATCACGGTCCTTGCCCGGTCGAAGACCTCGGCGGGGCTCGCCGCGACCTCGGCTCCGGCGGCCCGCAGGGCTTCGCACCGGGCCGGAGTGCGATTGAAGACGACCAGAGGAGTCCCGGCGCGGGCGAGGTTGAGCGCCATGGGCTGCCCCATGACCCCGAGGCCGACGAAACCCACGTACACGACGCACCACCGTCCTGGCTCACCCGGAGGCAGCCGGGCTGCCACTGCCCCCGACTATGACAGTGGTCATAGTAGCCCGCGCTATGACAGCGGTCATAGAGTGCGAGGGAGGTTCGGCAGTGCACGGCGGGCTGGGAGGAGACCGAGGATGACGGCGGCACAGACGCCCCGGCGTGGACCACGGGAGCGGATGGTCTTCGGCGCGGCCCAGCTCATCCGGCGCGACGGGGTCGCATCCACGGGGATGCGCGAGGTCGCCGCTTACGCGCAGGCGCCACGCGGTTCGCTCCAGCACTACTTCCCCGGAGGCAAGGAGCAGCTCGTCAACGAGGCGGTGGGCTGGGCCGGGAGCTACGCGGGCAACCGGATCGACCGCTTCCTCGCCGCGCTGCCCACGCCGACGCCCGGCGGGCTGTTCGCCGAGATGGTGCGCCAGTGGACCGACGAGTACGAGACCGCCGGGTTCGCGGGCGGCTGCCCGGTGGCGGCCGCCACGGTGGACTGCGCCGAGTCCACCGCGTCCACACGGGAGGCCGTGGCCGCCGCGTTCCGCACCTGGAACGGCTCGGTCGCCCGCGCTCTGGCGGACATGGGCGTACCCGAGGAACGCGCCGGGGTCCTCGCCACGCTCATGATCGGAGCCCTGGAGGGGGCGATCCTCATCGCCCGGGCCGAGCGCGACGTCCGCGCGCTGACGAACGTGTCCCGGGAACTGGGCCCCCTCCTCGACGGCGCGGTGCACAAGAGCGGCGACTGACCCCCGTCACTCCCCGCTCACTCGCTCCAGTCGAGCTGATGCCCGGGAGTCCCCACCGACCGCCCGTAAGCGACCGCTTCGGCGCGGCCCGCCTCGTCCCCGCGCCGGTACCGGAACACCTTCCCGGCGAAGACGACCACGCGCTCGTCCCCGGCGGTGAAGTCGGCGTACCAGCCGTTCTCCGGCTCCAGCGCTGCGGCGAGCGCCTCCGCGAGTCCGCTCACGTCGTCGCTGTCGGTCTCCCATTCGACGAGCGTCGAGAGTCCGGGCTGCCGGGCCTGGACATAGATCGCCTGGTAGATCGTCTCCGGACTCACGCGCGGGGTTCGCACCGGCCGAGACGTCGATGCGGGTGACGTTGCGCAGGCGCAGCCCCTCGGGCTGGAAGACCGCGCCCGGTCGGAGGTTCTCGCCGATGACGTATCCACTGATGGGTGATCGACGCATGCCTCGAAGCTATCGGCCGCCACTGACATCACCCCCGGAACGGGAGTCTGCGAGGGCGCCCCCCCGGACATGGGTCGGGGAACGGTTTCCCTCCCCCGAAGGCAACCGTTCCCCGACCGCTCCCCCGGCGCCGGACTGTGGGCCGGCTGACCGCGTGGGCGCGGATCTGTGCTGTCACCAGCACATGACCGCTGATTCCCCCGGACCCCACGCGGAGTACAGACGTACTCGGACGAAGTAGCGGCGGCCCTTGACGAGCCGGGCCTTGATGGTGGCGTTGTGCGGTGCTCCGCCGTCGTCCCGGCCGGCGAGGTAGCGGGCTTCCCCGTCCCGCTCCTCGAAGACCACGACGACGGAGTCGCTCGCGCCGAAGGTGCCGATGGTGTACTCGCGGGTCTGAGGCGGGTCGACGGTGAAGTCGGCCTGCTCGCCGGGGCCGATGCCGAGCGGCGCGGAGCGGAAGGGCACGAGCGAGGGCGGCCGTGGCACGTCGGCCGGCGGATACCAGCGCAGCACGAACTCCTTGTCGGCCGGCGAGAGTGTGCCGGGCGGGTGCAGGCCCCCGCGGAACTGCTCCGGCTCCAGGATCAGCCCGTCCGAGAACGCATACTCCATGATCGACTGCGGGTCCCAGACGGAGCCGTTGACCTCGTCCGGGTCGAGCTTGCGCAGGATGTTGGAGAACGTCCTGTCCCGGCTCCAGAAGTTCGGCGGGCCAGCCAGCTCGGCGTAGACGGCCTCGTCGTCCCAGTGGATGCCGGCGAACGGGCTCTGGTGTTCGTGCAGCATGCCGAGCGCGTGCCCGATCTCGTGCAGTGCCGTCCCGTGCTCCCCGGGCGCGGTCAGGTCCCAGCCGAAGTTCATGGTGCGTTCGTTCTGGCCGACCCGCAGACAGTCCTTGCCCACCGTCGACCAGGAGCCGTCACCGAGCTGGAACCCGATGCGCAGCTCGGCCTCCGAGCGGTCGCCGACCTCGACGAACGACACGCCGATGCCGAGGCCCTGCCACTCCTGGAAGCATTCGCGCACCACGTCCCGCTGTTCCTTGGTGCCGACCCACGAGACCCGGCGGGACTGCCCGGTTCCCGGTACCGGAATGACCGACCCGTCGGAGTCGCCGTCGAAGAACCAGTAGTGCACAACCGTGCCGTTGACCCACATCGACCGTCCGCCGACGAGCGCACTGAGCCGCTCGGCGGTCAGCCCCGGTGTGAAAGCGGGGGCCGACCGCTGCGCGAGGGAGCAGCAGCGTCCGGTCATGCGCACAGGTTGCCGTGGGCGGGGTGACAGGCGCCTGAGTCGGGGGCTACTCAAGTCACCCTGTATCAGGGTTGAGTACTCGCGCTCATACTCCCGTGACGACTTTCGAACGCGAGGCGAAGACCCTTGAACTGCCCTGGCAGTTCACCGGACGTGAGGACGAGCTCGAGCTGATCCGCCGCTCCCTGACCGCAGGCCGGCACGGCATCGTGGTCACCGGCCCGGTCGGCTGTGGCAAGACCCGGCTGGTCACCGAGGCCGTGCGGGGCAGCGACCGCGCCCGCGCGGCCGGGACGCCCGAGACCCGGCACCTCCCCTTCGCCGCGTTCGCCCACCTGCTGCCCGAGGCGGTCTCCCTGCACCGGGCGGTCCAACTCCTGTCCGGGGTACGGCTGCTGGTGGTCGACGACGCGCACCTGCTCGACGACGCCTCGGCCGCTCTCGTGCACCAGCTGGCCGTGCACGGCCGCACCCGCCTGGTCGTCGTCGCCGACGGGGGCCCCTACCCCGGGGCGATCTCCCGGCTGTGGACCGGGGAGCTGCTGCCGCGCCTCGCCCTGGAGCCTTTGCCCCGCGAGGACACCGAGCAGCTCCTCGCGGCGGGCGCCGGGGGCAGCCTGGAGCCGCTCACCCTGAACCGCCTCCACCACCTGTGCCAGGGAGACCTGAGGCTGCTGCGCGAACTGATGGACGCCGTGCGCGAGCGCGGTCTGCTCACCCGCCTCCTCCCGGACACGGACGAATGGGCGTGGCGCGGCCCGGTGCCGGTGACGGCGACCGTCCGCCAGCGCACCGCCCAGGTCCTCGAACGTCCCGGCTCCGAGGAGCGCGGGATCCTCGAACGCCTGGCCTTCGCGGAGCCCCTGCCCCTGCACATGGACGACCTCGACCTGTGCCTCCTGGAAAACCTCGAGGCCGACGGCCTGATCCGCATCGACGACCAGTGCGACCAGGACAACCAGGGCACGGTCCGCCTCGTCCACCCCCTGCACGGCCCGGTGCTGCGCTCCGCGGCCGGCAGGCTCCGGGCGAGGCGCCTGTCCCGCACACCGGCACAGTGCGCCGCGGCCCTCGCCGCCGAGTCGGCAGCGCTGACCCGCCGGATCGAGCAGACGGACGTACGGTTGCTGCCGACGCCCGTGGGGGAGTGGCTCGCTCAGGAGGGCGCACCGGTACCCGCCGGGTACGCGGCCGTGCGCGCGCGGTTCTCGCGGCTTCGGGGGGAGCTGCGGGAGGCGGCGGCCTGGGCGCGCGAAGGGCTGCGGGGCGCTGCGGACGACGCGTCCTGCCGTACCGAACTCGCCCTGGCCGCCGCACAGTCGGGGGATGCGGCGAGGGCCCGGGAGGCCGTGGCGGACCACCCTGACCTGGACGAGCCGTCCGCCTGGCTGATCGCGGCCCGCGGGGACGTGGACGGGGCGCTGGCGGCGATCGGCGACACCACCGACGGCATGGTGCGACGGTACGGCGACGGCAGCGACGGCATGGCCGCGAGCTCCGATCGCAGGGGCGCCGCGACGGCCGAGATCGCCGGCAGTGCCGGCGCGTTCGCCCTCTACGACGCCGTACGGCTCGGAGCCCCGGAGAAGGTCGCCGAGCGCCTCCCCGCCGACGGTCTGTTCGCCCTGCACGCCGAGGCGCTGGCCCGCGAGGACGGACCGGCGCTGGACCGGGCCGCGGAGGCGCTGGAGGGGCGCGGGTTCCTGCTGTTCGCGGCCGAGGCGTACGCGCAGGCCGTGCGTGCGCACCGCGACCCCCGCGCCGCACGCACCTCACGCACGCGCGCCGTCGCCCTGGCCCGCCGCTGCCAGGGCGCCCGCACCCCGGCCCTGGCGGGGCTGGTCCTGGGCGAACTGACCGCCCGCCAGCGGCAGATCGTCACCCTGGCGGCCGCGGGCCTGAGCAACCGGCAGATCGCGGAACAGCTCACGCTGTCCATCCGCACCGTCGGCAATCACCTCTACAGCGCCTACGCCCGGCTCGGTGCGAGCGACCGGGGCGCTCTGCCGTGGCTCGTGGAGCTGCCGGACGCGCAGCCCGCCTGAGCCGCGCCCATGAACCGGCGGTCTGACCCCCAGTATTCGGGGGAGGGGTCAGGCCGCCGACCGCTGCCGGGAGCGCCGGGTGTGTCTCGTCAGGCGTAGGTCCAGCGCCACCGGCTCGCGCTGTACGTGCATTTGATCGACGTGCCGCCCGCGGTGGTCGTGACCGCCCCGTGGTCGCTGTCGCGGCAGAACTGTCCCGCCGAGTAGCAGTTGCCCGCGTTGGACGTGATCGAGCACGTGCCCACGCTGTCCTGGCTGCTACTGCTACTGCTACTGCTACTGCTACTGCTACTGGTGCTGTTGCTGCCCGTGCCGGCGGCTTTGGCGGCGGCGGTCTTGGTGACGGTGACCGTCGGGCCGGGCTTCGCCGCGGCCTTGACGGTTTCGGTGACCGTCGGACCCGGCTCCGGCGTGGCCGTCACGGTCGCCGTGATGGTCGTCGCGGGCTTGACCTTGGCCTCGACGGGCTGTTTGTCGCTGTTCGCGGGGGAGGCGATGAGCGCGCCCGCGAAGAGCAGGCCGGCGCCGCCGAGCCACACTCGCTTGCGCTTGCGCAGCGGACGCATGTCCGGCGGGCGTGGCGCCGGCGGTATGGGTGCCGTGTACGGGTTGGTCATCTCGTCCCCCTGGGTGTTTCAGGTGGAGTGACCGTAGTGCCCCACAAGGAGGCATGTGAAGAATCTGTGAGGAGAGTGATCATTCTGTGACCGTCGTTCTGGGGCGCCGCGTCCAGGACTACTCGGGCCGACGCCCCGCGAGTTCAGGCCGCCCCGAACGCCGTGAACGCCCACCCCGTCGCCTGGTGCAGCGCATCCCCCGGCAGCGAGGCGCGCGCGTCGCGCAGGGCCTCGGCCAGCGACAGGCCCGCGCTCAGACCCTTGTGCAGGGCGAGCATCAGCGGCACCACGGCGTGGTCGTTGACTGGTGCGCTGCTGGCCACGACCCCCGCCGTGCCGAGGGGCAGCAGGGCGGTGACCAGGCCGAGGAGTTCGTCCGCGCCTACCGAGGCGAGGCGGGCGGTGTCGCAGCTGGACAGGATGATCCGGTACGGGCTGCGCGCCAGGCGTTCGAAGTCGTGGACGATGAGCGGCCCGTCGGCCATTCGCAGTGCGGAGAACAGGGGGCTGTCGGCGCGGAACGTGCCGTGCGCGGCGATGTGGGCCAGCGTGGCGCCGTCGAGTTCCTCCAGGACACGCGGCACGCGCGCGTCGTCGTGTTCCAGCAGGGTGGGTCTGCCGTAGCGGTCTGCGAGTTCGGGTACTTCCGCGCCGCCGGTGGCGAGCCCCGGTCCGCGGACCAGGACGTGGCGGCCGCCGGGCGGCGGCTCGGTCTCGTGGGCGCGCAGCCAGCTGCCGGCCGACGGCGACACGCTCAGCACCCGCTCCCGCAGCGACGGCAGCAGCGCCCACGGCACGCGGTGCAGCCTGCCGGGCGGTACGACCACCACCGGGCCGCCGCCCAGTTGGACGGCGGCCGGTCCGAGCAGCAGCTCCTCCAGTCGGCGGCCCATGGCCTCGACCACCGGAAGCCGCGCCTCCGCGCCCGGGTGGGCCAACCGCCGCAGCCCGGCCTGCACATGCTCGGCCTCGGTCTCGGCGTCGGCGAGCAGCCCCGCCTCGAACCGCCGCACCCGCCCCTGCCCGCACAGCAGCACCTGGACCCGGCCGTCGAGCACGGCGAGCTCCACCAGCCGCACCTCGCCCAGCCGTTCCAGCAGCCTGCCGACGTCGAAGCGGTCCTCGGCGCCCGGCCCGTCGCCGCGCATGTGCAGGGTCCGGGAGCGGATCTCCCGCTCCAGACGCCGCTGTTCACGCTCCAGGGTCGGGATCGGGTGGCCGTCGCTGCGGGCCTCCTCCGCGCGGGCGGCGATCTCCCGGAACGCCGTCAGGCTGCCGAGCAGGACCGGGTCGGCGGGCGGCCGGGTGGGCGGCGTGGACAGGACGGTGGCCCGCCAGCGTTCGCTCCACATCAGCAGCCGGCGCGGGCTGCCCGCGTCGAGGCTCGCCCGCTGGGCCAACGCGGCCAGCTCCGCGCCCTGTTCGGTGGCGCGGGCCCGCAGCTCGGAGGCACCCAGCGTCATCCGGTGGTCGTCGAGCACGTCGAGGCCACGCCGGCACGCCTCCAGGACGCCCCGGCCGGAACCGGCGGCCCGCGCGCGCAGCGCCTGCGCGGCCCAGCCCGTCATCCGCGCCAGCGGCGGCCCGCTGTGCCGGGAGCGGGCGGCGACGGCCAGATGCCGCTCGGCGTCCGCCGTCCAGCCGAGGCCCAGCGCGATCCGGCCCGCGAGCAGCGAGGCCTCCGGGGCGGCCGGCGCGCCGAACGAGGCGAGCCGCTCGGCCACCGCCGCCGCGTCCGCGACCAGGCGTCCCGAGCGGCGCCCGGCGGCCACCCGCGCCTCGATCAGCACCAGCCGGGCATGCGTCTCCCACCAGGTGCGCCGCTGCCCGGCGAACAGCCGTACCGCCAGCGCCGCGCGCGCGATCGCCGTGTGCGGATCGCCCGCCAGACGCGCCGCGCGGGCCGCGACCAGCAGCAGCTCTGCCTTCCGGGTGGACTGCCCGCCGATGCCGTCGAGCGCCCCTATGGCCGTGTCCGCCTCGGCGAGCGCCTCGGGGGCGAGCCCGGCGGCCATCAACACCTCGCAGCGCCGGATGTAGAGCATGAACGACGGCGTGCCCAGCTTGGCGTACCGCTCCTCGGCCTCGTCCAGAAGCCGCAGCGCGACCGGGATGTCGCCCGACCGGAACGCGGCGAGTCCCCGGCTCTCCACCACGTCCGCCTTGTCGTGCTCCTGGCCGGTGGTGTCCCACTGGGCATGCGCGGCGGTGAAGTCCGCCTCCGCCCGGTCCACCGCCCCGAGAGCCAGATGCACCGTGGCCCGCAGGGTCAGCGCCCGCGCCGTCCATATGACGTCATCCGCCTGCCGCAGCACGGGAATCGCCCGGCGTACGTCCTCCAGCGCCTCCCGGTGCCGGCCCAGCACCCAGGACGCGTAGGCCCGCCGGAACAGGACACGCGCGCGGGTGTGCCCGCTGCTCACCGCGACACCCCGCTCCAGCGCCTCCAGGCCCTGCCGGGTGCGGCCGGAGTGCACCAGCGCCACGCCGAGGGTGGCCAGGATGTCCGCCTCCCGGTCGGGCGCCTGGGCGCGCGCGGCCAGATCGCGGGCGCGGCGCAGATGGTGCAGCGCGATCCGCATGTCGCCCCAGTCCCGCTGCCAGATGCCGATCACCTGGTGCGCGACGGAGGCGCGCCACGGCGTGGGACCGGAGTCCAGCACGCCCTGTGCCCGCGCCCGGGCCTCGCCGGGGTCGGCGAACACCATCGGCAGCAGTTCGAGAACCGAGTCGCTTCCCGCTGTCACTCAAAGGATGGTAGTGGCCGTGGTTGCGCCCCACACCGGTTTGGCGCTGTATCAATCGACGGCTCCGCGACTCTGACTGACGACAGTCGCCTCAAGGGGGAGGACACGCCATGGCACCGCAGCGATTCCACGAGCAGTTCGACCAGATCCAGCGTTCGATGCCGGACGTCTCGCTCGCTCTGGGGCCCGACGACGCGGCGGAGTTCATCTACGAGAAGGGCGTGGTCCTGGCCCGCGACGGTGAGGAGGCGCGGCTCGTCGAGGACACCGTGCGCGGCCACTTCACCGAGGCGACCGGCCTGACCGCCGACCATGTGCGGCGGGTGAGTCCGGAGACCAACCGCTCGGGCATCACCCGCATCCAGGTCGGCGACCCGGGCCACGGCGACCGGCGCGGCGACCGGGCGGTCGCGCACGCCCTGCGGGCCATGCGCGAGCACGAGGGGCGCGCCCAGCACCGGCTGGTCAGCCGCAACCACGTGGTGTCGATCGCGGTCAACTCCTGTCCCGGCGACGAGCCCGTGCCCGCCCCGCTCACCCAGGGCACCAACCCGGCCGCGGCCCAGGCCGGTCACGACGCGGACACCGCCGTGGGCGTCCTCGTCGTCGACAACGGCCTCACCCACGACCACGGCATGGTGCCGCTGCTCGCCCACGTCGAGGGCGACCTGCACGGCACCGAGACCGACGACCAGGGCAACCTGCTGCAGTACGTCGGCCACGGCACGTTCATCGCGGGCCTCCTCGCGGCCGTCGCACCCAACACGAACGTCACCGTGCGCAACACCCTCAACGACGCCGGTGCCATTCTTGAGTCCGAGTTCGGGCAGCGGCTCTTCGACGCAGTCGACGAGCACGGCTGGCCGGACGTCATCAGCCTGTCCGCCGGCACCTCCAACGGCCGCGCCGACGGCCTGCTCGGCGTCGAGAGCTTCATGCAGGAACTGCGCACCCAGCGCACCCTGTTGGTGGCCGCGGCCGGCAACAACGCCAGCGCCACACCGTTCTGGCCCGCCGCCTACGCCTCCTTGCCCGACTACTCGGACGCCGTCCTCTCCGTCGGCGCGCTGCGCAGCGACGGCGAATACGGCGCCTGCTTCAGCAACCACGGCTCCTGGGTGAACGTCTACGCCCCCGGCGAGCGCCTCACCAGCGCCCTGACCGGCTTCGACGCGCCCGTCCCGTACGTCTACCAGCACTCCACGTACGACGCCTGCCGCTTCGGCTTCACCTACGCCTGCACCTGCCAGTACCCGCGCCACACCGGCGCGCTGAGCGAGGCCGGCACGCCCACCTCCGTCAAGGCGGACCAGGTGATGTTCGAGGGGTACGCACACTGGAGCGGCACCTCGTTCTCCGCTCCCGTGGCCGCCGGCATGGTCGCCGCCTATATGACGGCCAACAAGATGAGCGACGCGCGTGCCGCCCGTAAGCAACTGCTCGCGCACAACACCGGGTTCGCGGAAGTACGCGGGGCGCACGTACCGGCGCTGCGCCCGGCCGGTTGGCGCCCGGGTCCGGTCGTGCAGCTCGCTCCCCGCGCATGAGGTCTGGAACGGTCCCCTCCACGGCGTACGATGACTTGCCGTACACGAGGGGTGGGTCCGTGGACCGAGCAGATGTCGGCGCGCTGGTCCAGTCCGCCGTCGACGGCGACGCGGCGGCTTGGAAGGCGCTCGTGGAGGGGCTGAGCCCACTGGTGTGGTCCGTCGTGCGCGCGCACCGGCTCTCCGAGGCCGACGCGCACGAGGTGTACCAGACGGTCTGGTTCCGCTTCGCCCAGCACCTGGGGCGCATCCGTGAACCCGACAAGGCCGGGTCCTGGCTGGCGAGCACCGCGCGCCACGAGTCCCTGAAGGTCCTCAAGAGCTTGAGGCGGCTGACCCCCACGGACGATCCCCAACTGCTCGACCGGGTCAGTGAGGACCGTACGCCCGAGCAGTCGTTCCTCGACCTGGAGGAGGCTGCCGCAGAGACCGAGCGCATCCGGCACCTGTGGCAGGAGTTCGAGGAACTCGGCGATCGCTGCAGGCAGTTGCTGCGCGTCCTGATGGCCTCGCCGCCGCCCAGCTACCAGGAGGTGTCCGCGGCGCTGGGCATCGCCGTGGGCAGCATCGGACCGCTCCGCCAGCGCTGTCTGCGGCGCCTGCGGGCACGACTGGAAGCACGGGGAGCGGTGTGACCGACATGAACGACGCCGACAACAACGACGACATCAACGACCTCATCAACGCCCTCGACGGCATCGACGACGTGGCGTACGACCTGTTGGCGGAGGAACTCCGCAGGGCCGCGGCCATCCTGGACCCGGTGCCGGCCGGGCTGCGGCAGATCGCCGTCGACGCCTTCGCGCTGCACGACCTCGAAGCCCGCATCGCCGAGCTGACCTTCGACTCGGTGGTCGACGCCATCCCCGTCAGGGGAGCGACGGACGTGCCGCGGATGCTCACGTTCCACGCGGGCGGGGTGACCGTCGACGTCGAACTGTCCGCGCAGGGGCTCATGGGACAGGTTCTGCCGCCGCAGACGGCCGACATCGAGGTGCTCAGCGGCCCGCAGGCGGGCTCTCCGCTGACCACCGACGACATGGGGCGCTTCACCCACGGCGAACCCCCCGTCGGCCCCTTCGCGCTACGGCTGCGGACCGGCGGGGGAGTGCTCGTCACGGACTGGCTGACGGCCTGACGCGGGACCCTGTCCTCACCAGGTGACGGGCAGGGTCTGCGGCCCGCGGATCATGGTCTTGCGGCGCCATACGACCTGGTCGGCGGGGACCGTGAGGCGCAGGCCCGGCAGCCGCTCCAGGACCGTGCCGACGAGTACCTCGGTCTGCAGCCGGGCAAGCACGGCGCCGGTGCAGTAGTGCGTGCCGTTGCCGAACGCCACATGCGCGTTCGGTTCGCGGCCGGGGTCGATCCGGTCCGGTTCGGGGAAGACGTCCGGGTCGCGGTTGGCGGCCAGGTAGGAGACGTACACCGGGTCGCCGGCGCTGATGCGGTGGCCGTGCAGCTCGACGTCCTCCAGGGCGACGCGGGCCAGGCCGACCGAGGCGCGGTGCGGGATGAAGCGCAGCAGCTCGTCGAGCACCCGCCCGCGCGCCTGCGGCTCCCTCATGCGCTCCCTCAACTCCGGCCGGGTGAGCAGCAGGAACAGCATCTGGCCGCAGTTGTGGGTGACGGCCTCGCCGCCGATCTGCAGGGGCCCGGCGAGGCCCACGGCCTCCTCCTCGCTGATCTCGCCACGGCCGACGGCACCGCCGAGCAGCGCGTACACGTCCTCGGCCGTACTCTCTGCGCGCGCACGGATGGTGTCCCTGATCCACCCGTACATGCCGTTCTTGGCCCGGTCGGCGGCCTCGGACCCACCTGAGGTGGAGATGATCTGCCGCGTCCAGGCGTGCACCTGCTCCCGGTCCTCGACGGGCACCCCCATCACCTCGCTGACCACGGCGATCGGGAAGGGTTCGAGGACCCGCTCGACCAGATCGGCCGGCGGTCCGTCGCGTACGACCCCGTCGAGCAGCTCGTCGAGGATCTGCTGCGCGCGGGGCCGCAGCCGCTTCATCGCGCCCACGGTGAAAGCACCCGCGATCGGCCTGCGCAGCCGGTTGTGGTCGGGCTGGTCCGCCCAGGCGAGCGAGCCCGGCCGGGGCGCGAAGTTCGGGGCGAGCCGGGTCACCTGACGGCGGGTGACCTCCGTGCGGCTGAACCGCGGGTCGTTGGTGATCAGCTTGACGTCGTCGTAGCGGGTGGCCAGCCACGCCCAGCCCTCGCCGTGCGGCAGCCGGATGCGGGTGAGCGGGCCCTCGCGCATGAGGTCCGCGAGCACCGGGTCGAACTCCGTCCCGGCCAGGTCGTGCGCGGGCCACTCCCGTACCGGGGGCGGGACCCGCTCCGTCAGCGTGGTGATCTCCTCAGTCATGCCCCCACCCTCACCGCGGCCCGCGCCCCTGTCGCGCGGGAGTGCTCCAGCCGGAGGTCGGAGCCCGTGCCTCAACCCGTCACGGCGTCGACGAGCGCGGCCAGCGCCTCCGCCAGCCGCGCCAGCCCGGATCCGGCGGGCCCGCCCGGCTCGCTCATGTACGTGTCCCTCCGGATCTCCACCATCAGGGCGCCGACCCGTGCGTCCTTCCCGTAGAACTCAAGAGGCACGTACGTCCCGCTGAACGGGCTGTCCAGCCCCGTCTCCCCGCACGACGCGAACACCTCGCGTGCCGCGGCCAGCAGCTCGGGAGGCGTGTGGAAGGAGTCGGTGCCCAGGCACACGGGCGGCCGCGGGCCCTCGCCGTGCAGCTCGTAGGGCAGCGGCGCGCTCGGGTAGGAGTGGACGTCCACGATCACGGCACGCCCGGTGACGGCCAGCCGATCGGCCACCGCCTCCGTCATGGCCTGCGCGTACGGCCGGAAGTACCGCTCGATCAGCGGCCCGGGGTCGGTGCCGTCGCCCCGCAGCGCCTCCCGGTGCGTGGTCCGCGTGTACACGGCGCCCATGCCGACGGAGAGCATCTCCTCCCGCTCGTCGGGAAACCGCTCCGGATCGACGACCAGCCGGGAGAGCAGGTTCACGAACCGCCAGGGAGTGACCCCGGCCAGCTCTGCCGCCGCCGCGGCGAGCTCCGCGGTGTGCGAGTCGGTGATGTGGTCCAACTCCCGCTCCAGGGCCGGGCCGTTCAGCAGGATGCCCGCCCGCACATCGGCCGGAATCCCCCGCGCCGAGTGCGGCACATGCAGGATGACGGGGGAGTCGGCCGCGCCGGACAGCAACGCGAAGGACGGTGACGGTGCCGTGGAGTTCATCAGCGCCGCCCGCCGAACTCCCAGGCGTGCACCTCGACGTCGGCGTAGCGCTCCGCGGTGAGCACGGCGCGGGCCCGGTCCGGGTCCGCGGCCCGCAGCAGCGCGGCCGTACCGAGCCGGCTGACGCCGTCGTCGGACAACAGCGGCCCGTACGCGATCAACTCCGCCCGGTCGGCCGGCAGTTCAAGGTCGGCCGCCGGGCCGGCACCGAGGCCGAGCACGAGAAACCGGTCGCCTCCGCTCGCCCCACCGGGAAACTCCCACATCGTGCGCCCCAGCAGATTCCGCCACCGCCGCAGCAGCACGTCCCGGTACACTCCGGCCTGGTAGTTGGGCTCGTCGAAGGCGAACGCGCGGGCGGCCGCGGCATCGGGGAGATCGACGATGTGCACACTCCCGGAGACCGTCTCACCGTCGTCGGCGAAGGTCGGACCACGGGCGATCAACTCCGCCGCATACCGGTCCATGTAGGACCAGTGCTCCTCCACCAACTCGCCACGCAGGCTGTGGGATCCGGGCCGGTCACGGTGGTAACAGAAGAACTCCATGACCACAGCCTGCCAGTATCCCGCTGCCGGTCGCCGCGAGATATCCGCAGGCCTGCCAAGGGCTCACGGTGTGGCCGAAGGGGCGCCGCGCGCCGCGCCGTTGCCGCACGTCGGCGCAGCGCGCGGAGCGCCTGGCGTGGCTCAGGCGCCGCCGCTGACTCCGGAGGCCACGAAACGCCGTTGGAGCGGCGAGAACGTGGACTGCGGCTCACCGGTGATGCCGGCTTCCTTGACGGCGCCCGCCAGCCGTCCGGCGAAGAACCGCTCGAAGTCGGACTGGGCGTTCCACACGTCGGTGACGTGCAGTGCACCCCCGTCGAACCAGGCCACGTGCAGGACGGCGCCGTCCGGCTGGTCCTGCTCCCAGTCGACCAGTTGCCGCACGGTTTCGTACTGCTGGGGCGTGACCCCCGGCCAGGTCATGGACAACACAACAGCCATATGACTTGCCTCCTCGGTTCGGTGCCCCTGCTCAGTAGACCGAGCCGGGCCACCGGACACCTGCCGTGGTACGCCGTTCGTGACACGGCTCCGCCCCGGCCGGGCAGTGTGCCGACCGGGGCGGAGTCAGGAACGGGCCGTCGAGGCCCGGTGCGTCAGCTCAGGGACGCCAGCGCCTCGTTCCAGGTGGCCGACGGGCGCATGACCGCGGCGGCCTTGGCCGGGTCGGGCTGGTAGTAGCCGCCGATGTCGACCGGCTTGCCCTGGACGGCGAGCAGCTCGTCCACGATCTTCTGCTCGTTCGTGGTGAGCGTCTCGGCGAGCGGGGCGAAGGCCTTCGCCAGGTCCGCGTCCTCGGTCTGCGCGGCCAGCTCCTGCGCCCAGTACAGGGACAGGAAGAAGTGGCTGCCGCGGTTGTCGATGCCGCCGACGCGGCGGGTCGGGGACTTGTCCTCGTTGAGGAAGGTCGCCGTGGCGCGGTCGAGGGTGTCGGCCAGGACCTTGGCGCGGGTGTTGCCGGTGGCCGTGGCGTACTGCTCCAGGGACGGTACCAGCGCGAAGAACTCGCCCAGCGAGTCCCAGCGCAGGTAGTTCTCCTTGACCAGCTGCTGGACGTGCTTCGGCGCGGAGCCGCCGGCGCCCGTCTCGAACAGGCCGCCGCCCGCCATCAGCGGGACGACCGACAGCATCTTGGCGCTGGTACCCAGCTCCAGGATGGGGAAGAGGTCGGTGAGGTAGTCGCGCAGCACGTTGCCGGTCACCGAGATGGTGTTCTCGCCGCGGCGGATGCGCTCGATCGACAGCTTGGTCGCCTCGACCGGGGCGAGGATCCGGATGTCCAGGCCCTCGGTGTCGTGCTCCGGCAGGTACTGCCTGACCTTCTCGATGATCACGGCGTCGTGGCCGCGGGTCTCGTCCAGCCAGAACACCGCCGGGTCGCCGGTGGCGCGGGCGCGGGTGACGGCCAGCTTCACCCAGTCGCGGATCGGCGCGTCCTTGGTCTGGCAGGCGCGGAAGATGTCGCCGACCGCGACCGGCTGCTCCAGGACGACGTTGCCGGCCTGGTCGACCAGACGGACCGTGCCGGCCGCCTTGATCTCGAAGGTCTTGTCGTGGGAGCCGTACTCCTCGGCCTTCTGCGCCATCAGGCCGACGTTCGGGACCGAGCCCATGGTGGCGGGGTCGTAGGCGCCGTTGGCACGGCAGTCGTCGATGACGGCCTGGTAGACGCCGGAGTAGGAGGAGTCCGGCAGCACCGCGAGGGTGTCGGCCTCCTGGCCGTCCGGGCCCCACATGTGGCCGGAGGTGCGGATCATGGCGGGCATCGAGGCGTCGACGATCACGTCGGACGGCACGTGCAGGTTGGTGATGCCCTTGTCGGAGTCGACCATCGCCAGGGCCGGGCCCTCGGCGAGCTCGGCGTCGAAGGAGGCCTTGATCTCGGCGCCCTCCGGCAGGGCCTCCAGGCCCTTGTGGATGCCGCCCAGACCGTCGTTGGGGGACAGACCGGCCGCGGCGAGCGTCTCGCCGTACTTCGCGAAGGTCTTCGGGAAGAAGGCGCGCACCACGTGGCCGAAGACGATCGGGTCGGAGACCTTCATCATCGTGGCCTTCAGGTGCACGGAGAAGAGCACGCCCTCGGCCTTGGCGCGGGCGACCTGCGCGGCGAGGAACTCGTTGAGCGCGGCGGCGCGCATCACGGAGGCGTCGACGACCTCGCCCGCGAGCACCGGTACGGACTCGCGCAGCACGGTGGTGGTGCCGTCCTCGCCCAGCAGCTCGATCCGCAGCGCGCCGGCCTCGGAGATCACCGTGGACTTCTCGGTGGACCGGAAGTCGTTCTCACCCATGGTCGCCACGTTGGTCTTGGACTCGGCGGTCCAGGCGCCCATGCGGTGCGGGTGGGTCTTGGCGTAGTTCTTGACCGACGCGGGGGCGCGGCGGTCGGAGTTGCCCTCACGCAGCACCGGGTTCACGGCGGAGCCCTTGACCTTGTCGTAGCGGGCCTGGATGTCCCGCTGCTCGTCGGTCTTCGGGTCGTCCGGGTACGCCGGCAGCGCGTAGCCCTGGCTCTGCAGCTCGGCGATGGCGGCCTTCAGCTGCGGGATCGACGCCGAGATGTTCGGCAGCTTGATGATGTTGGCCTCGGGCGTCTTGGCCAGCTCGCCCAGCTCGTGGAGGGCGTCCGGGATCCGCTGGTCCTCGGTCAGGTACTCCGGGAACAGGGCGATGATGCGCCCGGCCAGCGAGATGTCACGGGTCTCCACGGAGACACCCGCCTGCGAGGCGTACGCCTGGACCACCGGCAGGAAGGAATACGTCGCCAGGGCCGGGGCCTCGTCAGTGTGCGTATAGAAGATGGTCGAGTCAGTCACCGGGTGCTCCGCTCCACGTCTGCAACATTGCTCGACATCAAGATATCTCCTGATCGAGGTCGGCTCGACAGGGGCCCGGCCACACGTCCCACACTCCGGAACCGGATCCGCACGCCCGCCGTGCAACCAAAGCGGCCGCTCCCGGGTCCTGGAAGGAGATCGTGCATCTGATCGTCGACGGCCGGAGCTGACCTCCCGGCCGCCAGAGCGAAAGCTGACCATGAGATATCGCAGCAGAGTGACGGCCCCCGCGGCCGCCCTGATCGGCACGGCCGCGGCACTGACCGTGGGGGGTACGGCGTCCGCCGCACCGAAGGACAAGGGCACGCCGAAGGACAACGGCACCCCGGGCCCCGAGACCCTCGGCGACTCCGTCTTCCCCACCCTCGGCAACGACGGCTACCGAGTCTCCGCCTACCACCTCGACGTCTCCTACGACCCGACGACCAAGCTCGTCGACGCCACCGCCACCCTGAGGATCACCACCACCCAGGCACTCACCCGCTTCTCGCTGGACGCCCTCGGCCTCGACATACGCTCCGTGCGCGTCGGCGGCCGCAGCGCCGTCTTCGATCAGGCGGACGAGAAGCTGCGGATCACGCCCGTCCGCCTGCTGCCCGCCGGAGTCCGGACGACCGTGTGCATCGAGTACGGCGCGGACCCGAGCCGCACCCTCGCGCACACCGCCTGGGTCGTCACTCCGGACGGCTTCGCGATCTGCCCGCAGCCGAACTCGGCGCACACCGTCTTCCCCTGCAACGACCACCCGTCGGACAAGGCGGACTTCACCTTCCGCGTCACCGTCCCGGCCGGCCTGCGAGGCGTCGCGAACGGCCTGCTCGTCGGCACCGAGACCCTCGCCGACGGCCGCACGGCGTACGCGTACCGCTCCCGTGAGCCGATGGCCACCGAACTGGTGCAGATCACGGTCGGCGACTACGTCGTCAAGGACCGTCAGGGCCCGCACGGGCTGCCGCTGCGGGACGTGGTGCCGACCGCCCGCGCCGCCGCCCTGGAACCGGCGCTCGCGCTGACTCCCGGGCTGGTCGACTGGCTGGAGCAGCGGCTCGGGGCGTTCCCCTTCGAGACGTACGGGTTGCTGCCCTGCAACTCCGACAACCCGAACGCCTTCGACTTCACCGGCCTGGAGACGCAGACCCTCACCCTGTACAAGCCGAACTTCCTGCTCCAGGAGGAGAAGAAGATCGGCTCGCACATGATGCACGAGCTGGTCCACTCCTGGTTCGGCAACCTCGTCAGCCCCGCCAACTGGGCCGACCTGTGGCTGAACGAGGGCCACGCCGACTTCTACGGGCTGCTGTACCGCTACGAGCGCGGCTGGACCGACTCGCTCGGCTACAGCACGTTCGAGGACCGCATGAAGTACACCTACGGTGTCGGCGACCAGTGGCGCCACGACTCCGGGCCGGTCGCGGCCCCGAACGCGCTGAACCTCTTCGACAGCCAGCGCTACACGGGCGGAGTCCTGGTCCTGTACGCGCTGCGCCAGGTCGTCGGCGAGGACGTCTTCCACGCCATCGAGCGGTCCTTCCTCGACCGGCACCGCAACTCCTCGGCGACGACGGACGACTACATCGCCGTCGCCTCGGAGGTCTCCGGTCAGGACCTGTCCGGCTTCCTCAGGGACTGGCTCTACGGTACGAAGACGCCGCGGATGCCCGGCCACCCGGACTGGACGGTCACGCCGGTGAACTCGGCGTTCGCCTCACCGCACAGCCGCAGGGGCGGGCACTGGCACGAGAACTCGGCGACGCTCTGACCTCGCCGAGCCCTTGAACCCTCAGGCTCTCAGTCGAGGCGGGCGGACATCTCGCCCGCCTCGACGGCCGCCTCCTGCGGGCCACGCTGCTGCGGGATGGTCACCGACCCCTGCTGCAGTGCCACCGTCCGCGCGGGCGCCGGGATGCGGATGCCCTCCTCGCGGTAGCGCCTGTGCAGCGCCTTGACGAACTCGTGCTTGATCCGGAACTGGTCGCTGAACTCGCCCACGCCCAGGATGACCGTGAAGCCGATCCGGGAGTCGCCGAAGGTGTGGAAGCGGATCGCCGGCTCGTGGTCCGGGAGCGCGCCGGCGATCCCGGTCATCACCTCGGCGATGACCTCCAGGGTCACGCGCTCGACCTGCTCCAGGTCACTGTCGTAGGCGACTCCGACCTGGACCAGGATGGTCAGCCGCTGCTCGGGGCGCATGAAGTTGGTCATGTTCGTCTTCGCCAGCTGCCCGTTGGGGATGACGACGAGGTTGTTGGAGAGTGCGCGCACGGTCGTCTGACGCCAGTTGATGTCCTCGACGTAGCCCTCCTCGCCGCTGCTCAGCCGGATGTAGTCACCGGGCTGCACGGTCTTCGAGGCGAGGATGTGGATGCCCGCGAAGAGGTTGGCGAGGGTGTCCTGCAACGCCAGCGCGACCGCCAGACCGCCCACGCCCAGGGCGGTGAGCATCGGCGCGATCGAGATGCCCAGCGTCTGCAGCACCACCAGGAAGCCGATCGCCAGGACCAGTACCCGGGTGATGTTGACGAAGATCGTTGCCGACCCGGCGACCCCGGAGCGCGAGGTGGTGACCGCCCGCACCAGCCCGGCGATCACCCGGGCCGCCGTCACCGTGACGACGAAGATGAGCACCACGGTCAGCACCTGGTTGACGTGCTTCTGGACCGTTCCGGTCAGCGGCAGCGCCGCGCCCGCGGAGGCCGCACCGCCCACGATCGCCGCCCACGGCACCACTGTGCGCAGCGCGTCGACGATGACGTCGTCGCCGCTCCAGCGGGTGCGGTCGGCGTGCTTGCCCAGCCAGCGCAGCAGCATACGCAGCAGGAACGCGGCCAACAGGCCCGCCGCCAGCGCGACTGAGGCGATGACCAGGTCGTCCACGGTGAGCGCTCGGTTCACCGGCTACCTCCAGGTTCGGGATGTGCAGCCGCTCATCCTGCCCTATTCCGCACAGGAGTTCGTACCTGGTGGCCGGCGGGACGGTGCGGTTTCGGACGACGTCCTGCGCCGGTTCCGCCTGGTCGCACTCGGAGCCGTACACGGCGGCCTCGGGAGTCCCTGCGCCTCGCGGTCGCTGGGCGTGCTGTGTTGATCCGAAGGGCGGGCGGTGCGGGTGTACGTCCGGGAGCCTCGATCCTGCGAGCCAGGGGATACGGCCTCAAGGTGTCTCTGGGGCATGGAGGTTGTTGCGACGAGCGTCACAGCCGTGTTCGGCACGCTGCTGGGCTCCGCGCTGACCCACGTGTTCCAGCGGCGCACGGCCGACCGGGCCGAACAGTTCACCGGGAACGAGCGGCTGCGGCAGGAACGCATCGAGGCCTACTGCGCTTTCGCCGGCGCGCTCGCGAACTACCGCCGGGGTCAGATGGACCTCTGGTTCGCACGGCGTGACCGCTTGCCCGAATCCGATCTGCGTGACTTGCGCGGAGAAGAACAGGCCCTGCGGGCCGGCGCGTTGGAGGCGATGTTCCGGGTGGAGCCGCTGACGGAGGGAGCCGGGTCCGGCGGAGGCCGGCCGGCAGGCACTGGAGTCGATCGACCGGATCAACCGCGCCGAGACCCGGGCGGAGCTCGACCAGGAACGCACGACCTCACGGACGCTGCTCTACGCCTTTGTCACTTCTTCGAAGCCGCATGTCGCGCGCCCGGCCGCAGACGCGTCCTTCACCCGTCCGTGAACGACCCGTGTCGTCCCGCGCCGCCCGCGAACCGCGCCGCCCCCTCCAGGCCTTCCGCCAACACGCCCATCCCGTACCGGAGTTCGCCCCGCATGGCCGCCGACTCGTCCAGCCCGTCCTGCTCCAGTGCCGACGCCCGGTCGCCCCGTAGACACGCCTGCGGGAAGCGGGCGATCTCGGCGGCCAGGGTCTCCGCCTCGGTGCGTGCCGTGCCGGTGGGGACGAGCCGGTTGGCGAGGCCCGTCTCGTACGCCTCGCGCGCCGGCACCGCCCGCCCGGTGAGGATCATGTCCAGGGCGCGGCTCTGCCCGATCAGCCGAGGCAGCCGTACTGTGCCGCCGTCGATCAGCGGGACGCCCCAGCGGCGGCAGAACACGCCGAAGACGGCGTCCTCCTCGGCGACCCGCAGGTCGCACCAGAGCGCCAGTTCGAGGCCGCCGGCCACGGCATGTCCCGCGACGGCGGCGATCACCGGCTTGGACAGCCGAAGCCGTGTCGGTCCCATCGGGCCGTCGCCGTCCTCCGAGACCCGGTTGCCGCGGTCGGTGCCGAGTGCCTTGAGGTCGGCGCCCGCGCAAAAGGTGCCGCCCTCACCCCACAGGACCGCCACCCGCGCCTGATCGTCCGCCTCGAACTCACGGAAGGCGGCGACGAGTTCGGCGGCAGTCGGGCCGTCCACCGCGTTGCGGACCTCGGGGCGGGAGAGGATGACCGTGGTGACGTGTCCCTGGCGTTCGGTACGGACCGGCATGGTGCGGCCCCTTTCTCCGAGAGTGCCGGCGCGGGCGGCGACCGGCGCCGTGATCGTGGAACGGCTGTGCGAGGCTGGAACACCGTACAGAGGGAGTGCTCCTGATGGCAGCTGCTGCGTCCTCCCGGCGGACAACGCCCGGGCCCCCGGCAGACAGGCAGGTCGGCCGGGATGACCCGCGCGGACATCGCGAGGCGAACCTGAGTGAACACGCGGATGCGCTGCCGGTCGCCGTCGTGACCGGCGCCAATCGCGGTATCGGGTTCGAGGTCGTACGGCAGCTCGCGGGCCGCGGTCACCGCGTGGTGCTCGGTTCCCGCGACCTCGCAAAGGGGCGCACCGCCGCGGCGCGAATCGACCCGGGCGGCGAGCGGGTGAGCGCGGTGCGGCTCGATGTCTCCGACGCGGCGAGCGTGTCCGCCATGGCCGAACGGGTGGGCGGGGAGCTGGGGCGCGTGGACGTGGTCGTCAACAACGCGGCGATCCTGTACGACACCTGGGCGCAGGCCCGGTCGGCCGACCTCGCCGAGGTCCAACGGGCCCTGGACACCAATCTGTTCGGTGCCTGGCGGGTCACCCAGGCGCTGCTCCCGCTGTTGCGGCGCAGCCCGCACCCGCGGGTGGTCATGGTGAGCAGCGAGGGAGGTTCGCTGCAGTCGATGAGTGGCGGCACCCCTGCCTACAGCGTCTCCAAGGCCGCGCTCAACGCTCTGACCTGCCTGCTGGCCGGTGAACTGCGCCGGCACCGCGTCCTCGTCAACGCGATCTGCCCCGGCTGGGTCGCCACCGACATGGGCGGCGGTGGCGGACGTCCCGTCGCCGAAGGAGCCGCCGGGATCGTGTGGGCCGCCACGCTGCCCGACACCGGGCCGACCGGGGGCTTCTTCCGGGACGGCAAACCGGTTCCCTGGTGAGGCCAGGAGTCGGCTCAGATCACCTTCAGCCGTACCAGCGCGCCCAGGGTCAAGGCGCCCGGCAGCAGCGGCAGCCACACCGTGATGATCCGGTAGGCGAGCACCACCGCGGTCGCCACGGCCACCGGACCGCCCGCCGCCACCAGCGCCACGACCAGCGCCGCCTCCACCGAGCCGAGCCCGCCCGGCGTCGGCACGAGCGCGACGGCGACCGTCGCCGCCAGATACGCGACCGCCATGTGCACGGGCGGTACCGGCAGCCCCAGCGACAGCCCGACCAGGACCAGTCCGGCCGCCTGCAGCGCGGGGAAGGCGAGCGAACCGCCCCACAGCGCGAGCGCGCGCGACGGACGGGTGTGCACCGAGCGCAGCTCGCACAGGGACGTGCGCAGGAAGGACACGACGGCCGTGCGCAGCCGTCGTACGAGAAGCAGGACGGCCGCCGCCACGACCAGGGCCCCGGCGACGGCGAGCAGCAGCGGGCCCATCGCACCGTGGGGCAGCAGCGCGCCGAACCGCAACGCGTCCGGGAAGGCGAGCAGCAGCCCCGCCAGCAGGGTCAGCCGGGCGACCGACTCGGCCAGGAGGTACAGGGCGAGCGCGGCTGAGGAGCGGGCGAGCGGAATCCCGCACACGGTCATGAACCGCAGGTTGACCGCGCCCGCGCCGAGGCCGGTCGGCAGCAGGTGGTTGGCCGAGCCCGCCGCGAACTGTGTGGCGAGCAGCCGCCTCCTGGGCAACCGGTCGACGACCGCGCCCTGCCGGGTGCAGGCGGCCGCCACCCAGGTCAGACAGGTGGCGCCGGCCGCCGCCAGCAGCCAGGGCCACTCGGCGGCCCGCAGATGGCCGAAGCCCTCGACGAGCACGGACCGGTGCTGCACGGCCACGACGGACACGAGCAGCAGCGGCAGCAGGCACAGGATCTGCCGCAGCACGCGGGCCGGGACGCGTCGGGGGAGGCGTCCCGGGCGGAGTGGCCCCTGGGGAAGGTGTACCGCAGTCACATCCGGAGAGGGTTTCCAGGCCGTGCCAACGGCGGGTTGCGGAAGCGGGGACAGCGGCTGAATCGGGGACAGCGGCTTGCGTACGGTCATCGGGTCCTTCGCGGGGGACGTCAGGAAAACATTGACCTCAATGAAGCTTGAGGTCCTACGGTCTCTCTCATGAGCATGGAGACCACAGCCTGGATGCAGCTGCACAGTGTCATGAACGCCGAGCAGGAGCGCCGCCCCCTCGCGCGCGCCACGCTGCGCCGCATCGCCGCCTTCGCCCGACCACACCGCGCCCGCATGGCGCAGTTCGTCCTGCTCGGGGTGATGACCGCGCTGCTCGCCGTCGCGACCCCCGTACTGGCCGGGCGTGTCGTGAACGCGATCGTGTCGGGTCGCGACGAGGGCACGGTCGTACGTCTGGCCCTGCTCATCGCGCTCATCGCGGTCGCGGAGGCGGCCCTCGGCATCCTCGGCAGGAGGCTTTCGGCGACGCTCGGGGAGGGACTCATCCTCGATCTGAGGACGGCTGTGTTCGATCATGTGCAGCGGATGCCGGTCGCGTTCTTCACACGCACCCGTACGGGAGCGCTGGTCTCCCGTCTCAACAACGACGTCATCGGCGCGCAGCGTGCCTTCAGCAACACACTGTCCGGAGTGGTCAGCAACCTGGTCACCCTCCTGCTCACGCTCGCGGTCATGCTGACGCTGTCCTGGCAGATCACCCTGCTCGCGCTGGTGCTGCTGCCGGTGTTCGTGATCCCCGCGCGGCGCATGGGCAGCCGCATGGCCCGCATGCAGCGGGAGGCTGCGACGCTCAACGCGGCGATGGGCACCCGTATGACCGAGCGGTTCTCCGCCCCGGGAGCCACGCTCGTGAAACTCTTCGGGCGGCCCGAGGAAGAGTCGGTGGAGTTCGCGGCCCGCGCAAGCCGGGTCGCGGAGATCGGCGTACGCACCGCCACGGCCCAGTCGGTGTTCATCACCGCCCTGACCCTGGTCTCCTCCCTGGCCCTCGCCCTGGTCTACGGCCTCGGCGGCTGGTTCGCGCTGCGCGGCAGCCTGGAGCCGGGCGCGGTCGTGTCGCTGGCGCTGCTGCTGACCCGTATGTACGCGCCGCTCACCTCGCTCGCCGGGGCGCGCGTCGAGGTGATGAGCGCCCTCGTCAGCTTCGAGCGGGTCTTCGAGGTGCTCGATCTCAAGCCCCTCATCGAGGAGAAAGCGGACGCGCAGGCCGTGCCCGAGGGCCCGGTCTCCGTCGAGTTCGACGACGTCCGTTTCGCCTACCCGTCCGCCGACAAGGTCTCCCTGGCCTCCCTTGAGGAGGTGGCGAGCCTGGACACCCGGGGCGGCGACGAGGTCCTGCACGGCATCTCCTTCCGCGCCGAACCGGGCCAGACCGTCGCACTCGTGGGCTCGTCCGGCGCGGGCAAGTCGACGATCGCCGGACTGCTTCCGCGCCTGTACGACGTCGACGGGGGAGCCGTACGCGTCGGCGGCACCGATGTCCGCGACCTGACCGCACAGTCCCTGCGCGCCACCCTCGGCATGGTCACCCAGGACGGCCACCTCTTCCACGACTCGGTCCGCGCCAACCTGCTGCTGGCCGCCCCCACCGCCACCGAGGCCGACCTGTGGGACGCCCTGCGCCGCTCCCGCCTCGACGATCTCGTACGGTCCCTGCCCGACGGCCTCGACACGGTGGTCGGCGAGCGCGGTTACCGTCTCTCCGGCGGCGAACGCCAGCGCATGACCATCGCCCGGCTGCTGCTGGCCCGCCAGCGCGTGGTCATCCTCGACGAGGCCACCGCCCATCTCGACAACACCTCGGAAGCCGCCGTACAGGAGGCCTTGGCCGAGGCACTGGAGGGCCGCACCGCGGTGGTGATCGCCCACCGGCTGTCCACCGTGCGGGCCGCGGACGTGATCCTGGTGATCGAGGGCGGGCTGATCGTGGAACGGGGGACGCACGAGGAACTGCTGGTGGCCGGCGGGCGGTATGCGGAGCTTTACCGGACGCAGTTCGAGGAGCCGGCGGCGGAGGCGACCGGGATCGCCGCGGCCGGGGAGGCCGTGGCGTAGCAGACGGTCGACCCCGAGGAGCGGGGCCGCCGCCCCTCGGGGTTCCGGTGTCCTGCGGGACAGCGCGTTCGTCCTACGGGACCAGCGCGTCCTTCTTCCGGCCCACCCGCTCGCGGACCAGCGCGAAGACGACCACAGCGAGGGCCACCAGGGTGGAAAGGACCACCTGGTCGCGTCCGCCGCCGTCGGCCGTGTCGGTGAGCATGTAGCCCAGGACGAAGGTGATCAGGGCGATGGTCGCCCAGGTCAGGTAGGGGTAGAGCCACATCCGGACGACGAGTTTCTCCGGCGTCTCCCGCTCGATGATTTTGCGCATCCGCAGCTGCGAGAAGCAGATCACCAGCCATACGAACAGGGCGATCGCGCCGGAGGAGTTGAGCAGGAACTGGAAGACCGTGTCCGGCCACAGGTAGTTGAAGGCGACCGCGACGAAGCCGAAGACCACCGAGGCCAGGATGGCCGCCTGCGGCACACCGCGCTTCGTGGTGCGGCCGAAGGAGGCGGGGGCGTCGCTGCGCCGGGCCAGCGAGAAGGCCATGCGTGAGGCCGTGTACAGGCCGGAGTTGAGACAGGACAGCACCGACGTCAGCACGATGGCGTTCATGATCTGGCTCGCGTGCGGGATGCCGATGGAGCTCAGCGCGGCGACATAGGAGCCGTCCTTGAGGATGGCCGGGTCGTCCCAGCGCAGCAGCGACACCACGATCAGGATCGAGCCCAGGTAGAACACCGCGATCCGCCAGATCACGCTGTTGGTGGCCTTGGTGACCGCGCCCTGCGGGTCCGCGGACTCGCCGGCCGCGAGCGTGACGATCTCGCTGCCCATGAAGGAGAAGACCACCATCAGCACGCCGGTGAGGATCGCTCCCGGCCCGTGCGGCAGGAACCCGCCGTGCGCGGTCAGGTTGGAGAAACCGGAGGCCGGGTGGTCGGAGCCGGGCAGCAGACCGAAGATCGCGAGACCGCCCACCACGATGAACGCGGCGATGGCGACCACCTTGATGCCGGCGAACCAGAACTCGAACTCGCCGTAGGAGCTGACCGAGGCCAGGTTGGAGGCGGTCAGGACGACCATGACGATCAGCGCCCAGCCCCACTGCGGGACCGCCGGTATCCAGCCGGCCAGGATCTTCGCGCCGGCGGTCGCCTCGACCGCGAGCACCACGACCCAGAAGAACCAGTACAGCCAGCCGATGGTGAACCCGGCCCAGCGCCCCAGCGCCCGGTCGGCGTACGCGGAGAAGGACCCCGAGGTGGGGTTGGCCGCCGCCATCTCGCCCAGCATCCGCATGACGAGGACGACGAGGATGCCGACGAGGGCGTAGGAGACGAGGATGCCGGGGCCCGCGGCGGCGATGCCGGAGCCGGAGCCGACGAACAGGCCGGCGCCGATGACACCGCCGATGGCGATCATCGACAGATGGCGGTTCTTCAGGCCGGCCTTGAGGCCGGGCTCGGCGGGCGGACTCTTGGTGAGCGTTGAGGTCATCACACATCCATGAGGGGAGCGGGGACGGTGACCGGGAAATTAGTTCAGTGCGATCCAAAAGAACAGTCTTGTTTAACTGTTCACCATGCTCTATTTTCCGAGCATGCATCCGAGCGCGTACAGGGCACCGCTCCGCCGCCCGCCGTAACCCCCGCTCAGCAGGCCGTTAAGGTGACGTCGTGGTGAATGCAGCGGGCAAGTTCGGGCCCTACGGCCAGCCGGCACCGGCGCCGGTCGCCGGCGTGCACGATGCCCGTGTACTGCCCGGCCGGGGCCAGACGGGCGCGGAGCTCGTCCGCTCACGGATCGCCCTGCAGGTGCGCCTGACCTCCGTCTCGCCGGGGGACCGGCTGCCGGACGCCGGGGTTCTGGCCGAGGAGCTGGGCATCGGCGAGATCACCGTGCGGCGCGCACTGGAGGCCATGTGCCAGGACGGTCTGCTCGACCGGCGGCGCGGCCGGACCGGCGGCACCTTCGTCGCCCAGGGCTGGGACACGATCGTCCCGGCGCTGCACGACACCGACGAGGCGGCCTCGCTGAGCGCCTTCCACCTGCTCCTGGAGTGCGGCCTGGTGGCGCACGGCGCGGGCGAGGTACCGGCCGACCGGCTCGACGGACTGCAGACGCTGGTCGACGCGCTGGACCTGACCGAGGACCCCGGACGACTGCTCATGCTGGAGACCCGCTTCCACCTCGACCTCGCCGAGGCGCTCGGCGGCGCGGGCGTCCGCGAACTCACCGCCGACCTCCTCGGCCGGCTGTGCCTGGTCCAGCCCGCCCCGGACCTCGCGGTCGTACGGGCACGCAACCGCTGCCACGCCGAGCTGCTCACCGAACTCGGCCGCGGCGCGCTGGACCCCGCCGTACAGGCCGTGAAGGCACACCAGCACACCCACCCCGGCTGACATCCCCCGCGCACCGCTCGCACCGCCGCACCGGATCAGAAGGAGCCGCCGCCATGCCCGACCCCAAAGCCGTCGGCCCGCCGCCGACGCCGGGCGCCGTCGGCGGCACGCCCCAGCGGCTGCGCGGCGGTGTGCTCGGCATGGCGGACATCGCCGCCGCCACCATGGCCAACGTCGGCCCCGCCATGAGCTTCTTCTTCGGCTTCGCCTTCCTGTCCACCACGGCCGGCGTGGCGTCCCCGCTGACCATCCTCGCCGCGGGCGTCGCGGTCGCGCTGCTGGGCAACACGCTCGCCCAGTTCTCCCGCGCGCATCCCTCGGCGGGCAGCTTCATCACCTTCGTCGGCAAGACCTTCGGGCCGGTCAGCGCGGTGACCACGGCCCTGCTGGCCGTACTCGGCTACATCATCGCGATGGCCTCCGTCATCGCGATCTCCGGCGGCTTCGTGCAGATCACGCTGCACCACTACACCGGCGTCGACCTGCCCTGGATCATCTGGACACTGCTGCTGACCGGGCTGTCGGTGGTGCTGATGCTGCGCGGCGTGGTGGTCTCCACCAAGTGGGCCGGCTACTTCTTCGGCGTCGAGATGCTGGTGCTCGTCGTGGTCTCGGTCGCGGCGCTCGTCGAACACCGCGGCAACCTCTCCGCCGCGCCGTTCCTGCCCGACCACATCCACCACGGCCTCCGGGGCCTGGCGGCGGGCTTCCCCCTCGCGGTCTACCTCTTCATCGGCTGGGAGAACTCCGCGGCCCTGGCGGAGGAGACGGAGAACCCCCGGCGCAACGTCGGCCGCGCCGTGTTCTCCTCCATCGGCATCATGACCGTGAGCTACATCCTCTTCTCCTACGCCACGGTCACCGGCTTCGACTACGACGTCGCCCGGCTCGGCGAGGCACGCATCCCCTTCATCGACGTCGCCCACCACACCCTCGGCGCACTGGCCTTCCTCGCCTACCTGGGCGGCCTGACCTCCACGCTCGGCGTGCTGATCGCCGGCATCAACTCCCAGGCCCGCCTGGTGTTCAACGCCGGACGCGAGGGACTGCTGCCGGCATTCCTCGGCTACGTCCACCCCACCCGCCGTACGCCGAACAACGCGATCGTCACCTTCGCCGCCATCTCCCTGCTGATCATCGGAGGCTGGGGCCTGGGCCATCTGCTGGGGGCCGACGGCGGCCCCATGAACCCCGTCGTCTTCTTCACCGAGTCCTCCAGCCTGGGCTCCATCCTGATCCTGCTGGTCTACCTCGCGTCCAACATCGCCCTGCCGCTGTACTACCGCCGCTACCGTCCGCAGGAGTTCCGCACGGTCCGCCACCTGGTGCTGCCCTGCCTCGGCGCGCTGGCCATCCTGGTCCCGCTGTACTACCTGGCCAAGCCCGGCCAGCCCGCGCCGTACAACTGGTTCCCCGTCGCAGCGCTGGTCGCCCTGCTGCTCTCCGTCGGTTACGCGACCCTGCTGGTCCGCCGCGATCCGGGGCTGGCCGAGCGAGTTGGTTCGGTGGTCGCCGACGCCGAGTGAGGGCGTTCCCGGCCGGGCCGTGACGGCAGGGGCCGCCGCGGTCGGCCTGACGGTGGCGCTCGCCTCCGCCGGGCTCCCCGCGCCGGCGGCACTCTCCGCCGAGGAGGGAGCGGCCCCCGGCCGGGACGGGCAGGTCTCGTCGCGCCAAGGGCTGGCACCGCTACGTCCAGGCACCGTCCTCGCGCACCGTACAGCCCGTCCGCACCGTCACGAGCAGAGGCGATGTCGACAACGCGGAGGCCCTGCTCAAGCCCGGCGGGGCCGCGACGGTCCTGCGGCGCCCGCGCCCCCGAGGCGGCTCCCCGGTGGCCCGAAGGCACCACCGCCGCGTGCGCGCAGCCCGGCACACGCTGTGGGACCGACATCGTGCGTCGACGCCTGACGTGCAGGTGACCGAAGGGGTGGTCACGGTGTCGGACCTCGGGCCGGGCAACCACAGTTTCGTGTGCGAGCCGCACGACTGGCTAGGGCTCGGCGCCCCGCTCGGGGAGCGCATGCGGTCGGCCGGTCGGTGCCTCCCGCTCCAGCAGACCGGTGCGCAATTCGAGCGGGGTCACTCCGTGCCACCGGCGAATCGCCCGCCGGAGCGCGCTCACGTCGGCGAAGCCCGCCTGGCGGGTGATGTCACGGAGCGTCAGTTCCGGTCGCCGTAGGAGCTGTTCGACCTGCTCGCGGCGTACCCCGTCGACGATGGCCTCGTACGTGGTGCCGCACTCGGCCAGGCGGCGGCGCAGGGTGCGTTCGCTGGACGCGTGCCTGCGGGCCTGTTCGCTGAACGAGGGGACAGCCGGAAGGCTCTGCGCGAGGGAGATCTCCAGCACTTCGAGCAGGTCCTGCTGGTCGCGTCGTGACGCCATCTCCCCGTCCAGCACGCCCCGCACCGAGGCGTGGGTGATGGGGTCCCGACCCGGCATGGTCGCACGCGCCCACCGGGTGGGGAACACCATGCGGTTGCCGGTGGCGTCGAAGCGCAGCGGGCAGCGGAAGAGTTCGTCGAACGGGCGCGTGTCGCGCGGGGCCGGGAAGGCGAACTCGACCGTCTGCGGGGCGAATGCGGCCCCGATGCTCAGCCGGGTGAGGGTGACGACGCTGGAGTACGCCTCCTCGGTGAGGAAGACGGCGACCGTCGGATCCAGCGCGGGGTCCGGCAGATCGGCGCGCAGCACATAGCCGGCGTCCTCCCAGCGGGCCGACCACACCGTCATCGCCCCGGACAGGTTCTGATAGCGCACGCCGGTCTCGATGGCGTCCTGAAGGGCGTCGGCAGCCATCATGGCCAGGCCGATCAGCCCCCACGCGGTGAGGTGCTGCGCCGCCCCCACGCGCAGTCCCAGGTGTTCGTCCCCGGTGAGTTTCACCGCCTGGCGGATGACATCACTGCCCTGCCGGTAGGAGACCCGCAGCGCGGCGGATCCCATCACCGTCGGGTCCAGCCCGACCCGGGTCAGCAGCGGCTGCAGGTCGACGCCGTGCTCGTCGGCGACCCGGGCGAGGTAGCGGAGGATGTTCGGCGCGATGGTGGCCGAGGTACTGCGGCTCGTTCCCGGAGACGTGACCGGGGCGGGGTCATCGGGCATCGCGTCCCCTCTCACCAGGGCGTTTCTCGCTTCACTGTAAGCAGCAGGGCCCCGTCTGTCGCGGGTGTGGCCGCCGGGGCCCTCTTTTCGGCCTCTGGCGCGCTGCACACGCCCTTTTCGCCGTCCCTACCTTTTGCGGAACCCGCTCGTTCTGCGCTCTCGCGCCGGTGTAACGAAGGCTCACCATGACCGCACCTCTTCAGACCCCGGCCCGGCGACGATCCGTGCGCCGCAGCCCCCATGCGGCGGCTCGACGGGCCGTGGCGACGGTGTTCGCCGCCCAGGGAGCGGCGGTGGCGGCGGTGTCCACCACGGTGCCCGCCGTCAAGGAGCGCCTCTCGCTCTCCCCGCTGACCATGACATTGCTGGTCGTGACCGTAGCGCTGAGCGCGGGCGTCGGCAGCTTCGCCGGACTGGCCCTGATCCGGCGGGTGGGGCCGGTCGCCGCGATGCGGTCCGCGGTCGTGGCGACCGCCGCGGCTCTGCTGCTGATCGGCTGGGCTCCCGGCCGGGCAGTCGTCGCGGTGTCCTACGGGTTGTTCGGCATGGCGCTGGGCTGCATCGACGTATCGGCGAACACCCGGGCCGCAACCGTCGAACGCCACTACGGCCGGAGCATCTTCGCCTCCTTCTACGCCGCCTGGAGCGCGGCCGGCATCGCGGCCGCACTGCTGACCGCGACCACGGCTCACCTCGGCTGGTCCGTCGAGCACACCCTCACCGCACAGGCAGGTCTCGTTCTGATCCTCGCCCTGACCGTCCGCACGCACGAGCTCCCCGCCCACTCACCCCTCGCCGTGTCCGCCCCTGAGGAGTCCCGCGGGGAGTCCGACGTGCTCGGACGCGGACTGTGGGTCGAACTCGCCCCGTTCGGCCTGGTCCTCCTGGTCGCCTATGTCATCGACTCCACGGTCTCCTCGTGGTCGACGCTGTACCTCCACCAGACCCTGGACACCGCCCTGTCCATCGCACCCCTGGCCTATGCGGCCTACCAGGTGGGCACCGTCACCGGGCGGGCCTGTGCCGACCACCTCGTACGCACCTTGGGCCCGGTGGCCGTGATCCGCGCCGCCACCCTGCTCACCGCCGCCGCGCTGGCCGGACTGGCAGCAGCCCCCGCCTGGCCGTACGCGGTCCTGGCCGCCGCGTGCGCCGGGCTCGGCGTCTCCGCGCTCGTGCCCCTGTGCCTCGCCTCCGCCGGGCGCCTGCGACCGCGGGCGACCGAAGCGGTCCTGGCCCGGATGAACGTCTTCAACTACACGGGCGTGCTCGCGGGCGGGGCCGCCAGCGGAATCCTCGGGTCCACCGGTCACTTCCGCCTCGCCTACGGGATCCCGGCCGCACTCGTCCTCGCGCTCCTGGCGGCCGCCCGGTCTTTCGCATGGCCGCCCAGGCCCCCTCTCTGACCGCACGGACCATTTCCCGCTGAACTGCAGATGAATAAGTTCCCTTCAGGTCTTCAGGAATGGGCCTGCGAACCGATGGAGATCCGATGGGAAAGGGATCAGCTTCATGGGAAAAATCCAGTACGACACCTGCGTGATCGGAGCGGGACCTGCCGGGCTCGCGGTCGCCAGAGCCCTGACGGAGCGGAACCTGCCGTACACGCATCTTGAGCGGCACACGGGCCCGGGCGGTATCTGGGACATCGACAATCCCGGCAGCCCGATGTACGAGTCGGCCCATTTTATTTCCAGCAAAACCCTCTCGGGCTTCGGAGGATTTCCGATGCCCGGCGAATTCGCCGACTACCCGCCGCACCGGCAGATCCTCTCGTACCTGACGTCCTTCGCCGACGCCTACGAACTGACGGAGCGCATCCACTTCGGCGTCGAGGTCGAAAGCGTCGAGAAGAACGCCGACGGCACCTGGACGGTCACCCGGACCGACGGACAGCAGACCCTGCACGGCCAGGTCGTGGTGTGCACGGGATCCCAGTGGCACCCCAACGTCCCGGAACTGCCCGGCGACTTCACCGGCGAGGTCCGCCACACGGTCGGCTACCGCAGCGCGGAGGAACTGCGGGGCAAGCGGGTCCTGGTCGTGGGCGCCGGGAACTCCGGCTGCGACATCGCCTGCGACGCGGCCCGCGCCGCGGACCACGCGGTGATCAGCATGCGCCGCGGCTACTGGTTCATCCCCAAGCACCTCTTCGGGCGCCCGGTGGACACCATCGCCAACGACGGGCCCCACCTGCCGATGTGGCTGGCGCAGCGGGTCTTCGGTACCCTCCTGCGGATCATCAACGGCGACCCGACCCGACTGGGCCTGCAGAAGCCGGACCACAAGCTGTTCGAGACCCACCCCGCGATCAACTCGATGCTGATCCACCACCTCCAGCACGGCGACATCACCGCCAGGCCGGGGATCGCCCACACCGAGGGCAGGACCGTCCACTTCACGGACGGCACCAGCGACGACTTCGACCTGATCCTGCTGGCCACCGGTTACGTCCACCAAGTGCCGGTCGCGCAGAAGTACTTCGGCGACGAACAGCATCCCGACCTCTATCTGTCGTCGTTCTCCCGCGAGCACCAGGGCCTGTTCGGAGTCGGCTTCGTCGAGACCAACTCCGGCGCGTACCGGCTCTTCGACACCCAGGCCCAGTTGATCGCCGGGCACATCGACGACGTGGCGCAGGGACTGCCGAACGCGGAACGGTTCGCGGGCCTGATCCGTACCGACCGCCCGGACCTGTCCGGCGGCCTCAAGTTCGTCGACTCGCCCCGGCACACCGGCTACGTCGACAGCGCGGCCCTGGTGAAGCACCTCGGCAGGATCGCGGCCGGCATGGGCTGGCGCACCGAGGGCCGGCCGCCGCGCGTGCGGTCCCTGCGGGACGCGGAGGCGGTGTCGTGAGCGGCTTCGACTTCCGTGACAAGGTCATCCTGGTGACCGGCGGCGCCGGCGGGATCGGCAGCGCGATGTGCCGCCGCTTCGCCACCGGGGGCGCCCGCTGCGTGGTCGTCGACATCGACGAGGCCCGCGCCAAGCGGGTCGCCGTCGAGCTTCCCGGCGCCGGCCACACCGCTCTGGGCTGCGACCTTGTGAACCGGGCTGAGGTGGAGCACCTTTTCGAGCAGGTCGCCGCCGTCTACGGGCGCCTCGACGTGCTCGTCAACAACGTGGGAATGACCAGCGCCGAACGCTTCGACGTGTGCAGCGTCGAGAGCATCGAGCAGGAGATCACCCTCAATCTGACCTCGCCGCTGGTCGCCACCAGGATCGCGATCCCGCTGCTGCGGGCCTCCCAGGACCCCCGGGTGGTCACCACCGTCTCCCTCGGCGGTATCTTCCCGCTGGGCGAGACCCCGATCTACACGGCCTCGAAGTTCGGGCTGCGCGGGGCGATGCTCGCCCTCGGGCTCGACCTGAGGAGCAAGGGCATCCTGGCCGGATCGGTGCTGCCGTCGGCGACCGACACCCCGATGCTGCGCCAGGAAGCCGTGGACGGTGGGAACTCCATGCAGTTCCAGGATCCGCCGCAGCGGCCTGCCGACGTCGTGGCGGCCGTGGTGAGCCTGCTCGGCAAGCCCCGCCTGGAGGCCTACCCCCGGACCGGTGAGTCCCGCCTGGTCCGGTTCGCGATGCTGGCGCCGAACCTGCTGCCGAAGGTGTTCCCGCTGTTCCGGCAGAGGGGCGAGCGCGGCATGGCCCGCTATCTGGAGGAGCTGCGTCGCCGGGGACTGGCACGGCAGACCGACGGCCGCTGGGAACTGGTGGAGGAGAAATGACCGCACTCGAAAACTCCGCCACGCTGAAGGTCGTCAACCCCGCCACCGGGAAGCTGATCACCACGGTGCCTGCCACCAGCGCCGAGGACGTCACCAAGGCCGCTGAGCGGGCCGAGCAGGTCATCGCATCCGGCGTGTGGTCCGGGCTGCCGGTCCGCGAGCGCAGCGCGGTGCTGCTGCGCCTTGCCGACCTGATGGAACGCGACACCGGGATGCTGGCTCGCCTGGACAGCGAGGACGCGGGAAAGCCGATCACCGAGTGCCTCACCGGCGACGTGCCCGGTGCTGTCGAGTCGATCCGCTGGTTCGCCGAAGCGGCCGACAAGGTGTTCGGCAGAATCGCCCCCGGCGGGCCGGACGGCCTCGGCCTCATGACCCGGGAACCGGTCGGCGTGACCGCGGCGATCCTGCCCTGGAACTACCCACTGGCCATGACCGCCTGGAAGGTCGGCCCTGCACTCGCCGCGGGCAACTGCCTGCTGGTCAAACCCGCCGAAGCCACCCCGCGCTCGGCCCTGCACCTGGCCCAACTCGCCGCCGAGGCGGGCCTGCCCGAGGGGGTTCTCACGGTCCTGACCGGCCATGGCTCCGTCACCGGCGCCGCCCTGGCCCGCGACCCCGTCGTGGGCGCCCTCTCCTTCACCGGCTCCACCGCGACCGGGCGCCGCATCCTCAAGGACGCGGCCGGCACCAACTTCAAACGCGTCTCACTGGAGATGGGCGGCAAGAGCCCCCAGGTGCTGATGGCCGACGCGCTCGCCTACGGCGACGAGCTCATCGACCACATGATCGAAGCCGCGTTCCTGACGACGGGGCAGAACTGCACGGCCGGTTCCCGCGTCCTGGTCCACCACAGCATCGCCGAGGAGGTGTTGGAGCGGTTCACAACCGCCGCGAAACGCCTGGTCATCGGTGACCCAGCGGACCCGCACACGCAGCTGGGGCCCCTGGTCAACCGGGCGGCCTTCGACCGGATCGCGGCGGCGGTGGAAGCAGCCCGGGCCGGCGGAGCCCGCGTTCACACCGGAGGGCTGCCGCACGGCCTGCCGCAGCGCGGTGCCTACTACCCGCCCACAGTGATCACCCACGCCCCCGAAGGCAGCGACGTACTCACCAAGGAGCTGTTCGGCCCCGTCGTCTCCGTCCAGACCTTCACCTCCGAGGACGAGGCGCTGCACCTCGCGAACACCACCGAATACGGCCTCGCCGCCTCGGTGTGGACCCGAGACCTCGACACCGCCCTCCGGCTGGCACGTGGCATCCAGGCCGGTGTGGTCTCCGTCAACGCATACAGCGAGGGCGACATCACCACACCCTTCGGAGGCTGGAAACAGTCCGGGTTCGGCGGCGTGGAGAAGTCGACAAACGCCTTCGAGCAGTGGACCCGGGAGAAGACCGTCTGGATCCGCACCCGCTGATCTCATCGGCGAGGTGATCTCATCGGCGAGGTGGCAACGCGTCAATGTGATCGCGCCTCACCAGTCCACCCACCTGGGTCGGGGCTATCTCGGTCATTCGTCTTCCGTGCAGAGTGATCACGAGATTCAATGGTGGATCGGTGGATCGCTCATGGGCGAGGTCGGTGAGTTGCGTGATGCCGTCATGGTCGTCGGTGCTACCGGAGATCTCGGCAGAAGCCTCGTGCAGGAGTTCAATCGCAGGGGTCGCCCGACCGTTGCACTCGGGCGGACGGACTCCATGGCGGTGGACCTTCCGACTCCGGACATCAACACATTCGTCAAGGTATCCGATCTTGACAGCGGCTGGCCCGAACTCGCCACGGTCCTCCCGTACTGCACCGCGATCGTGAACTGCGCGGGGCGCACCACACCGAGCGGTGTTGACCAGAATCCGGTCGGCCTCCTGTCTGTCAACCTCGGCACGCCCCGGTCCGCGGCGGCACGGGCAAAAGCCGGACCGACCCTGTGTTTCCGCTGTCGACCATGTCCGCTCGCGCCGCAGATCATGCCCGGCGCTGATGGCCGCGGTGGCGAGGAGGCGGCGACGGAAGTGCACAGGCGGAGTGCGACGAATCCGAGAGTCGATCTCGCGTTCTGTGTGATCAGGAACGGGGTCGCAGGATTCATCGCCCGGCCGCCGCGCACCCGGCACTGCCGCATCGCCAAGGCATCGGTGGTGGCCGGGTGGATCGCGATCAGTGCGGCGACGGCGTTCCACGACGCGCTGTGGCCGGTGTTGGGGACGGGATCGCCGACAGCCGTTCCGGCCGTGGCCGCCCTCATGCTCGGAGCTGGGCTGGTCACGTCCGGTCACGGCAACGCTCCTGCTCGCGCCCTTCCCGCGCGACCACTCCCGATGGGGCAGCCGCTCCGGAGTGGCCCGCCACCATCACCCTGGCCGCGAATATCCAGTCATGCAGACATCGCGGCAGCCCGGATGTCGTCCCGCGGGGTCCCGTCGGAAGAACACCAGGGCGGCGACGCAGGCAAGGGAATCCATCCTTTTCGGCCGGACGGACTTCGCGGTGGTGGCAGTTCCGCCATCGACCACCAATGGAGTCCATAACGGGCCTCTTCCGTCGGGATGTTCATCCCGCGGACCTCATCAGCTGTGACACGAACAAGGCGGTGCTCCTCGTACTGATCGAAGACTTGGCCGTCGACGCTGAAGATCGCCCGCCGGGTCCGGACGACGGGACTCACGCGCCCGACAGCAAGTGACAGCGCCGTCTGCTCCCAGACCTCAGCGTCATGAGCGCCAGGCCGTTCACGGATCACATCCCCAGGGAGACGCAGCCGGTGCTGAAGCGTGGGGGACGGACGGTTGTCCTCCACGGCCCCCGCCGTGTTGTGGGGTCTGGTGCATCCAGGGCAGGTGCGTCCGCGTCAGGTCGTGGCCGGGGCCGGGTTGCGGCGCCGCAGGGTGAAAATCCGTTCGGCGTGGTGCTCCTCGTGGAGGTCGATGCGGCGGGCGGTCAGCAGGTCGCGAAGGCGGATGATGCCCTCCACCCGGGGGTGCTCGTCGCGGGTGATGACGAGCAGGCGGGTGACGCCGTGCTGGGCCATGCGGTTGGCCAGGGCCCGGAGGGTCTCGTCGGGATGGGCGGTGACCGGGGTGTCGGCCAGTTCGGCGAGCGGGGTGTGGTCGTCGGCGTCGGCGTGGATCAGCGCGTGACGGGTGACGACTCCGGTCAGGGTGCCGTCGGCGTCGAGCACGGGGTACAGGCGCTGGGCGAGCAGCCGGTCGGGGTCACCGCCGTCGTGCGCGGCACGCAGCAGCGCGGTGATCTCCCCGGCCGGCCGGTCGCCGCGGAACGTGGTGGCCGCCGGCGTCTCCAGCTGGCGTACGAGGTGCACCTCGAGCGGGTCGACGGAGTACTCGCGGGTCAGGTGCAGGCCACGCCGGGCGAGCTTCTCGGTCAGCACCGACCGCTTGAGGAGGACCACGGAGATCAGATACGCGGCCGACGCGGTGATCACCATGGGTATGAGCGCGTTGACCTCATGGGTGAGTTCCAGGCAGAAGACGATGCCGGTGAGCGGGGAGCGCATCACGCCGCCGAGGACGCCGGCCAGCGATACCAGGGCCCAGAAGCCGGGGCTGACATGGGGGAAGACCAGGGCCTCGGCCGCGCCGAGGGCGCCGCCGACCATGAACATGGGGGCGAGGACACCGCCGGACGTGCCCGAGCCCAGGGACAGCCCCCAGATCAGGGTCTTGACGACGAGGATCCCGACGATCAGCCCGACCGTGGCGTGACCGGTCAGCAGGGCCCCGATGACGTCATAGCCGACACCGAGCGCGCGCGGCTCGATCAGTCCGCCGACGCCGATGATCGCCCCGCCGATGGCGGGCCACCACATCCAGTGGATGCGCAGGCGGGAGAAGAGGTCCTCGGAGAAGTAGACCAGGGCCGTGGCGCCCAGGGCGAGCAGTCCGGCCGCGGCCCCGGCGACGACGCACAGTCCGTAGGCGGACAGCGAGATACCGGCGGGCACATGGGCGCCGCCGAAGAGCGGGGCGGTGCCGAGCAGCGGGCCACGCACCAGGGCAGCGGTCACGGCGGCGACGGCGACGGGGAGGTAGGAGCGGGGCCGCCACTCGAAGAGCAGGAGTTCGACGGCGAGGAGGATGGCGGCGAGCGGCGCGTTGAAGGTCGCGGCCATGCCCGCCGCCGACCCGGCCACGAGCAGTGCCTTGCGCTCGTCGGTGGTGACCCGCAGGAACTGGGCGATCAGGGAGCCGACGGCGCCACCGGTCATGATGATCGGCCCCTCGGCGCCGAAAGGTCCGCCGGTGCCGATCGACACGGCGGCCGAGGTGGGCTTCAGGACGGCGACGCGGGGCTGTACCCGGCTGCCGCCGACCAGGATCGACTCGATGGCCTCCGGCATCCCGTGCCCGCGGATCTTCTCCGAGCCGTAGCGGGCCATGAGGCCGATGACCAGGCCGCCCACCACGGGCATCACCAGCAGCAGCCACCGGTGCGCGGTGTCGCCGGGCACGGCCGCGCCGAAGCCGAAGCGCCCGTGGAAGCTGAGGTTGGTGATCAGTGCGATCAGCTTGAGCAGACCGGCGGCTATGAGGGCCGCCAGTGCGCCGATGGGCACGGCCAGGGCCGTGATCAGCACGACCCGGGGCGGCACGTGGAAATCCCCCAGGTGCGGGATCTTCGAGCCCTCTTGGAGTCCGGCCGGGACGGGTGGGGCATCAGCCGCAGCGCGACGGGACTTGGCGGGTGAGGGCAGGCGGGAGGGCATGGCGGCTCCGGAGGAGGTGGCAGCGGCGGTGGCGGGGATGTGAGGCAGGGGCTGTGTTGCGACAACCCTCGGAAGATCCGAACCGGGCACGGCGCCCGGTGAGGGTGTCGGGGCGCGCCCGTGGTCACGGGCGACGCTGCCCGAGCGGGTACGAGAGGGGCGAACGGGACGGGACGGGCGCAGGGAGTGGACAGGGCTCACAGACATGGCAGACGGACGTGCTTCCTTGCACGTCCGTCACCGTCGAGCGGCGTTCAGCTCCGTCACACGGGCGTGGGACGGGCGGAGCGGACTTGCCCCGGGCGCAGAATGCGGATCTTCCGACCCCGGCACACCCGGCAGGTGTTCTCCGTGAGGGGGGACGGCACCTTGATGCCGTGTCTCACGTAGTAGTCCGCACGCAGGGACCCCTCTGCGTCCCGGATGTGCCGGATCTCGTACTCGCCCTCCCAGGCGTGCCCGCAGCGCAGGCACACGAAGGAATAGGCTTCGCGTATCGGTTCGGTCTTCATGGTCATCACCCTTGGCCCCGGAACCGTCGCGCCCACGCGGTCCCGGTATGGCAGTCAGCTTATCATTGCAGCCTGCAATGGTCACTGTGGGTGTCCGACGGGGTCCCGACCGTTGACGAGGAGAGGGGAGACGGAGTGTCCGAGGGCGGACAGGAGGCGGACCGGGAGGAGCCCCCCTCGGGTCCGGAGGTGGAGAAGGAGGGCCTGGACCGTGAGGCGGAGGACGTCACCCTCGCCGTGATGGCCGCGTCCCGGCTGATCGTCGCGCTCTCCGCCCGCGCACTCGGTGCGGTCGACGTGTCACTGACGCTGCCCCAACTGCGCTCGCTCGTGGCCCTGCACAGCTGCGGCCCGATCAAGCTGGTGGCGATGGCCGCCACCCTCGGGGTCACCCCCTCCACGTCGCTGCGCATGGTCGAACGCCTCGAATCCCTCGGGCTCATCGACCGGCGCGTCAACCCGGACAACCGCCGAGAGGTCGTGCTGCGGCTGACGCCGGAGGGGCAGGACCTCGTTGAGCGCGTCCTCGACCACCGGCGCACCGCGATCCGCGCTCTGGTCGAACGTCTGCCCGCCCGGGAACGCGCCGGTCTCGTCCCGGCGCTCAGGGCCCTGACCGCGGCCGCCGACGATCTCGACTTCACCCTCGATCCGTCGGCGGAGACCGATCGCCTGGCCGGTATCGTCGACGATCCGCTCAATCCCGCCCCGTAAGAGCCTCGGACCAGCGGGTGCCGGGGCCCTTCGGGTCCGGTACGCAGAGGCCTCGTCGTCACCCGCGGCCACAGGGGCGGCTTCATAGGTGCGGCTTCACAGGTGTTCTGTCCTCGCGCACGACTTCACGGACGAGGGCCGCGCAAGACCGCGAGCGGCGCGCTGCTCCGCCTCGTACATGCCCCTTCGCGCTGTCTCATGGGGGGCGGCAGGGCCTGGTCAAGTTCCGTAGGTGTCGGGATCCTTGGTGACGGCTCTCGTGCCGCATCTCCGTGAAAGATTCCGATCGCAAGGTCCGGGCTTCCGAACATGCTGATCCGCGTACGCCGGTTCGCTGCCGTCTGTGGACAAGAAGGTGCCGACGTCCTCAAGGCCATCCTGCGGGAAGGCGAGGAGCCCGCGCCCCGGCCGGTAGGAGTCACCGGCCAGGGCGCGGGCTCCTCGCCTTCAGGCGGGGTGCGTGTCGTCGACCACGTATCCGCGCCGCTTGTCCACCACGTTGCGCAGCGGTCGGCCCTCGAGATGGCGGGTGAAGTTGTCGAGGAACACCTCGACGAGCGCCTCCCGCTCGCTGGTGGTCTCGCCCGCCGTGTGCGGGGAGATCATCACGCCGGGCATGTTCCACAGGGGAGATTCGGCAGGCAGCGGTTCCCGGGCGAACACGTCCAGGGCTGCGCCGGCGAGCCGTCCGGCGGCGAGGTGGTCGACCAGCGCCTCCTCGTCGACGAGTCCGCCACGGCCGACGTTGATCAGCCGCGCCCCCGGCTTCATGGCGGCGAGCACGGGAGCGTCGACCATGCCCCGGGTGTCCTCGGTGAGGGGGGCGGCCAGGACGACGTAGTCCGCATCCGTCAGGGCGGAGCGCAGGGTCGTCGCACCGTGGACCGTGCCGAAGTCGGGGTCGCCCGTGCGGGACGTGCGGCCCGCGCCGCTCACCCGCATCCCGACGGCGCGCAGCAGCCGGGCGATGGCCCGGCCGATCGGCCCCGTCCCCCAGACCAGCACGGTGCGTCCGGTGATGCCGTCACTGGGACGCGGACGCCACTCGCGGCGCCGCTGGTGCTCCCAGGTGCCGGGGAAATCCTTGGCGAGGGCGAGGATCAGGCCCAGGACGTACTCGGCGGTCGGCTGCTCGTAGACCCCGCGGGCGTTGGTCAGGACAACGCGCGGCTCGTCCACCAGGGCGGGGAACAGGAAGGAGTCCACGCCCGCGGAGGACGCGTGGACCCAGCGGGGCGCCTTCAGCGGATCGTCGGGCCAGGCCTCGCGGATGGCCGGGGTGATGGTCACCCAGGCCAGGAGGACGTCGGCACCGGGGAGGAGGTAGGGCAGTTCCTCCTCGGTGGCGTAGACGGTGTCCGCGAGGCTTTCGATGCGTGCGGTGGCGGGAGGCCGGTTGCCGCGGTAGAGGACGACGAGTCGGTCGCGCATGTCAGGCTCCGAAGGGGACGGCCAGATACTTGTACTCCAGGAACTCGTCGATGCCGACGCGTCCGCCTTCGCGGCCCAAGCCGGACTGCTTGACGCCGCCGAACGGCGCGGCGGGGTTGGAGACCAGTCCGGTGTTGAGGCCGATCATGCCGCTTTCGAGGCGTTCGGCGACCCGCAGGGCACGGTCGAGGTTCTGGGTGAACAGGTAGGCCGCCAGACCGAACTCGGTGTCGTTGGCGGCGGCGACGGCCTCGTCCTCGGACTCGAAGGTGCGGATCGCGGCGACGGGGCCGAAGATCTCGGTGTCGATGATCGCGGAGTCGGGGGCGATGCCGGTGAGGACGGTGGGCGGGTAGAAGCAGCCAGGCCCTTCGGGGAGTTCACCGCCGGTCAGGACGGTGGCACCGCGCTTGACGGCGTCCCGCACCAGGTCGTGGGCCTTGCTGCGGCCGGCGAGGTCGATGAGGGGGCCGACATCGGTGCCGGCTTCGGTGCCGGGCCCGACGGTGAGCGCGGCCATGCGTGCGGCGAGGCGGGAGGCGAACTCCTCGGCGACGGAGGTGTGGACGAAGATGCGGTTGGCGGCGCAGCAGGACTCGCCCATGTTGCGCATCTTGGCGACCATGGTGCCCTCGACGGCCACGTCGAGGTCGGCGTCGTCGAAGACGATGAGGGGGGCGTTGCCGCCCAGTTCCATGGAGGTGCGGATGACGGTGTCGGCGCACTGGGCCAGCAGGATCCGGCCGACCTGGGTGGAGCCGGTGAAGGAGAGCTTGCGGATCCGCCCGCCGCGCAGGAGGGGTTCGACGACGCCGGCGGCGTCGGAGGTGGTGACGATGTTCAGCACGCCGGCCGGCAGACCCGCTTCGGTGAGGATCTCCGCCAGTGCGAGGCTGGCCAGGGGAGTCTGGGGGGCGGGTTTGAGGACGATGGTGCAGCCGGCGGCGATGGCGGGGCCGATCTTGCGGGTGCCCATCGCCAGGGGGAAGTTCCAGGGGGTGATGAGCAGGCAGGGGCCGACGGGCTGACGGGTGACCAGCAGACGGTTCCTGCCGTCGGGGGCGGTCATCATGCCGCCGTCGATCCGGACGGCTTCCTCGGAGAACCAGCGGAAGAACTCCGCAGCGTAGGCGACCTCGGCACGCGCCTCCGCCAGGGGCTTGCCCATCTCCAGGGTCATCAGCAGCGCGAGGTCCTCGGTGCGCGCGATGATGATGTCGTAGGCGCGGCGCAGGATCTCGCTGCGTACGCGCGGCGGGGTGGCGGCCCAGGCGGCCTGCGCGGCGACCGCCGCTTCGACGGCACGCCGGCCGTCGGCGGGTGAGGCGTCGGCGACCTGGCACAGTTCCTCGCCGGTGGCCGGGTTGTCGACGGACAGCGTCCGGCCGGACTCCGCGTCCTGCCAATCGCCGCCGACGAACAGCTGCTTGGGAACATCACGGACGACAGTCATCGTGGGTATCTCCTTGTAGGTGTGGAGGGGCTGCCGACCGGTCAGCGGATGCGGTCGAGCGTCTTGTAGTAGGCGCCCGCGAAGGGCAGGAACCAGGCGGTGCCGTTGTAGAGGGGGATGCGGGGCGGGGCGATGTCGCGGACGGGGCTGGCCTCGGGGTGGCCGTCCATCACCTCGGCCATGACCTGCCCCATGTGGGTGGCCATCTGCACGCCGTGGCCCGCGTAACCCATGGAGTAGTGGACGCCGTCCTCGGTCTGCCCGGCGTGCACGATGCGGTCCATGGCGAAGCCGACGGAGCCGCCCCACACGTACTCGATCCTGGTGCGCGAGAGCTGGGGGAAGATCCCGCACATCTCACGGAACAGGACGGCCCCGCTCTTCTTGTCCGAGGTCGGGTCGGACGGTGCGAAGCGGGCGCGGCCGCCGAACAGCAGCCGGTTGTCCGGGGTGAGCCGGAAGTAGTGGCAGACCTGGTTGGAGTCGACGATGAGGCGGGCCTTGGGGATGACGTCCCGGGCGAGTTCCTCGCCGAGCGGCTCGGTGACGATGATGAAGCTGCCCACGCAGACCTGCTGGCGGCGCAGCCAGGGGAAGTTCTTGTCCGTGTAGGCGTCGGTGGCCATCATGACCTGCCCGGCACGGATCACACCGCGCTCGGTGCCGACCTCGAACCGTCCGGCGGCGGTACGCCGCACGCCGATGGCAGCGTTGCGCTCGTGGATCTCGACACCGGTGCGCTCGCACGCCTCGGCCATACCGCGGACGAAGCGGCCGACGTGCAGGGCGGCGCTGAACGGGTCGAGCAGGCCGCCGTGGTAGACGTCGGATCCGATCTCGGACCGCAGCTCGGCCTTGCCGATCAGAGTGGTCTCATGTCCGAAGTACTTGGCCAGGTCGTGCTGTTGGGCCTTCTTGCTCTCGAAGTGGGCAGGGCGGGACGCGACGCCAAGGCGTCCGACTCGGCGGAACTGGCAGTCGATGGACTCCTCGTTCACCAGCCGCTCGACGGTGTCCACGGCCTCGCCGTAGGAGTTGTAGATCTCGCGGGCCCGTTCGAGTCCGTAGCGGCGGATGGCCTGGCCCACGCCGATGGTGAAGCCCAGGTTTGCCATGCCGCCGTTGCGTGCGGAGGCACCGGACCCGATCTGGCCCTTCTCGACGAGGGTGACGCGGGCGCCCTTGCGGGCGGAGTGCAGGGCGGTGGACAGACCCGTCAAGCCGGCGCCGATGACCACCAGGTCGGCGTCCTCGGTCAGCGGCTTGCCGGACCGGTCGGGAAACGCTCCGGCGGTTTCCATCCAGTAGGGAATCGTCTTCATGTCGGGTCCTTAGCGGGAAGTTTCGAAGTGGGGGGCGGCCGGGCATCACCAGGGGCCCGGCCGACGGCGCTGTCAGCGGTGGCGCGGCCTGTGCCGGCGCAGGGCTCGGGTGAGGGGTTCTACGGGGAGGATGTTCTGGCTGTCCCGTGGCCGCCGAGTTCGCAAACGAGGGCGACCAGGGCGATGAGGAGTCGCGCTGACGACGGTGACGGTCAACTCGACGTCGAACCGGAGGGCGTTGAAGACCAGGACCGGCAGGGTGCGGAAGTCACGTCATCCGCAGTCGGCCGGCTTCTTCTCTGGACCAGCTGCCGGAGCCGCTACCGCCTGTCCGGGCCGCTTCTACAGCACCCTTTCGAGGAAAGCCCGGGTTCGTTTCTCGCGTGGGTTGGCGAGCACTTCACGTGCGTCGCCGCGTTCGACCGCAATGCCTTCGTCCATGAACAGCACTTCGTCGGCGACCTCGCGGGCGAAGCCCATCTCGTGAGTGACGAGCAGCATGGTCATTCCGTTGCCGGCGAGGTCGCGCATGACAGCGAGTACTTCGCCCACGCGTTCGGGGTCCAGTGCGCTGGTGGGTTCGTCGAACAGCATGATGGTGGGTTCCATCGCCAGCGCGCGGGCGATGGCCACGCGCTGCTGCTGGCCGCCGGAGAGTTGGGCGGGGTACTTGTGGCCGCACCCCTCAAGGCCGACCTTGGCCAGCAGCTCTTGTGCCTGCTCCCGGCAGGTGGCGCGGTTCTTCTTCTGCACCAGCAGCGGTCCGGACATGACATTGCTTTCGGCGGTCATGTTGGGGAACAGGTTGAACTGCTGGAACACCATGCCGATGCGGGCGCGCTGCTCGGTCAGCCGTTGCGGGCGGACGGCGTGGTAGGCGTCGTCCTTCTCGACGTAGCCGAAGTCCTCTCCGTTGACCCGCAGGACTCCTCGGTCGACGGTCTCCAGCCCGTTGATGCACCGCAGCAGTGTCGATTTGCCCGAGCCGCTGGGCCCGATGATGCAGGAGATCTCGCCTGCCGCGACGGTCAGGTCGATGTCACGCAGGACCTGGTGACGTCCGAAGCTCTTGCACAGCTTGCGTGCGACGATCGTTCCGTCGGCGTTCACAGCAGTGACTCCCTCGTGGTGGGAACTGGCTGGCCGGCCCCGGGATCGGCCGAGGTGGCGGCCGGGGTCAGCCGTGCCCGGGTCGAGCGGGAGAAGCGGCGCTCGATCATGGACTGCGGCACGCTCAGCACCAGCGTCATGATCAGGTACCAGAGGCTGGCCACGATCAGCAGCGGAATGGTCTGGTAGGTGCGGGCGTAGATCGCCTGTGCGCTCTGCAGCAGGTCGGCGACGCCGAGCACGCTTACCAGCGAAGTCTCCTTGAGCATGCCGATCACCTGGTTGCCGGTGGCGGGGATGATCGCCGGCATGGTCTGCGGGATGATCACATGCCGCAGTTTGGTGAACCCCGACATGCCCAGGGACTCTGCGGCCTCGTGCTGTCCGCGGCTGACCGAAGCGAACCCGCCGCGGATGATCTCGGACATGTAGGCGGCCTGGTTGAGCGTCAGTCCCACGATGGCCGCGGTCATCGGTGTCATGATCGCGTTCACGTTCACCGGGGTGGAGATGTCGGTGAACGGGACGCCGATCGAAAGGTTCGGGTACAGCGCCGCGATGTTGAACCAGAAGACCAGCTGCACGAGCACCGGGGTGCCGCGGAAGAAGGTGATGTAGAGCTGGGCCAGCCAGGAAATGGGGCGCTGGTGCGACATGCGCATCACCGCCAGCACCAGCCCCAGCAGCGTGCCCAGAGCCATGCTCGCCACGGTCAGAAGCAGCGTGATCAGCAGGCCGTTGAGGATGGTTTGCGTGGTGAAGTAGCTGAACACCACCGGCCAGCGATAGTTCTCGTTCGTCACCGCGGTCCACACCAGACCGGCGACGATCGCGATCGCGACGGTCCAGGTGACGTAGTCGCGCGGACGTTTCGGCGTGATCCGCTTCTTTTCTTCGGCCAGTAGTGGTGGCACCGGTCGGCTCCTGGTCGTCGTGGTCTCGATCACGTCCATCGGCGTGTCAGTCCTGCGGGACGGCCATGGCCGCGGTCTTGATCCCGAGGTCCGGGAAACCCCAGCGGCCCAGCGCCTGGGCGTACTTGGGGCTGTCGATGACCGACTGGATGGCAGCCTTCACCGCGGGGGTCAGCGGCGAGTCCTTCTTCAGGGCGACGGTCGCGGTCTTGGCGGTCACCATGGGCTGCAGGACGTCGAACGTCCTGGGCTGCTGCTCGGCCGCCCACCCGAGCGCGATGAAGTCGTACATCACCGCGTCGATCCGCTTGGAGACCAGCTGGGTGAGAGCGTCGTTCACGCTGGGCAGCGTCACCGCCTTGATGGCCGGCTTGCCCTTGCTCGTACAGTCCTGCCTGGACAGCTGGGGCAGCCACTGCAGCTCCTGGGTGCTGCCCGACGTGACACCGACGCGGTGCCCGCACAGCGTGTGGGTGCCCAGCTTCTGCGGGTTCCCGTAGGGGACGGACACTCCGGTCCCGGAGTTGACGTAGTCGACCATGTCGAGCACCTTCAGCCGGTCCTTCGTGGCGCCCATGGTGGAGGCGGTGAAGTCGTACCGGTTGGCCTGCAGTCCGGTGATGATGGTGTCGAACTTGATGTTGTTGATCTGCAGCTTCAGGCCGAGCTTGGCGGCGATCAGCCGGGCCATGTCCGGGTTGAACCCGATCGGGGTCTTGTTGTCCGATGCCATGAACGTGGTGGGCGGGAACGTCAGGTCCATCGCCACCGAGAGCGTGCCCTTGGCCTTCACCGCGGCGGGCAGCAGCCTCACCGCGTTCTGGTCCGGCTTCACGCCGACCGAGATGTCGTCGGTGTGCTCGGCGGACGGGCCGGATCCTCCGCCCTGCGCCGTGCTCTTCGCCCCCACGTTCTGCCCGGTGCCGCTCGCCCCGCACGCGGCGAGCGCGAGGGCCAGAGCGGTCGTGACGATCGGGATGCTCAAGTGTCTGTTGACCTGCATGGCGGCGGCCACAGCGCCTGCGGTGCGGAGTACGGTTCTGCGGCCTGTCCGGTTGCTTTCCATGGCGGTGCCTCCTGGAGAACGGTGGGGATACGGGGAATCGGTGATGCGGGGACGACGTGCGGATCGGACGGGGGGTGGGGCGTCGTCGGTCGGCGGCCGGAAACGCGTAGGGCTCATGGGCGGCCGCGCGAGACCGGGCGCCTGTCGGGAAGGTGCTGTGTGACTGGGTGTGCGTCGCGCGTCAGATGCCCAGCATCTGGTTGAGCTCGTTCAGGGACTTGACGGTCACGTAGTCGTAGCCGTGGGTGACCGGGTCGCAGCCGCGGTCCAGGAGGACGAGGTTGCGGAAGCCCATGTCGTGCATCGGCATCAGGTCGTAACGGGTGTGCGAGGAGACGTGCACGAAGTCCTCGGGGGACGCGTCGAGCTGGTCGAGCATGTACTCGAACGCCGCGTACCGGGGCTTGTAGTAGCCGGCCTGCTCCGCGGTGAAGACCGCGTGGAAGTCCGCCCCGAGCCGGGGCACGCTCTCCTCGAGGAAGGCGTCCCCGGCGTTGGAGAGGATCACCAGCTTGTAGTTCTCGCCCATCTTCTTCAGCGGTTCCGGCACGTCCGCGTGCGGGCCCCAGCTGCGCACGCCGTCGGCGAACCGCTTGCCTGCGTCCGGGGCGGCCTTCACGCCCCACTTGCGGCAGACCCCCTCGAAGGCGTCCTGCAGAGTCTGCTCGTAGGGGTAGTACTTGCCGAGGACCGAGTCGTAGCGGTAGCCGCGGAACTCCTTCACGAACTGGTCCCAGTGTTCGGCCGGGATCTGGTCGCCGACGAGTTCACGCGTGATGGGGGTCATCGGCCACTCGATCAACGTGCCGTAGCAGTCGAACGAGACGTACTTCGGGCGGAACTGGAACGAGGGAATGGGCATGGAAGTGCTCCACTTTCTTGCGTCGGGGAACTGGGCAGGGCCGGCGAGGACCCTTTTTGGGCATGCTCACGAAAGAGATGTCGGGAGTGTGGGGTGATGACGCCGACAATCGCCGGGGATCAGGTGGCGCCGACTCCTGCCGGAGCGAGGAAGTCGACGGGGTGCTGCGTGGTGCCGTCGAGCGCCAGGTCGGCGGCGATCTCTCCCATCGCGGGCGAGATCTTGAAGCCGCTGCCGGAGAACCCGGCCAAGACGATGATGTCGTCCTCGCCGGGGAGATGACCGACGAGCGGGTTCCCGGACTGCGTGTAGCCCTCCATGTAGGCCGACATCCTGATGGGGTCGGGGTTCAGGTCGGGCATGAGTTCACCGATCAGCTCGCGGAAGATGCCGAGTTCCTCGGGGCGGACCGTACGGTCGAGCTGTTCGGGCTCGGGCACCGGCGCATGGTATTTGAGGGAGAGACCGAGCTTGACGGAGATGCCGTCGGGCGACGGGATTCCGAAGCAGTCGTGGGGTGCGGCGCGCACGAAGGGAGGGGCACCGCCCGCGAACCAGTCGTGGCGGGTCGGGAGGTGCCAGGAGCAGACCACCCGGCGGACGTCGATGGTCCGGGGGAGGTCCGGGAGCAGGGTGTTGATCCAGGGGCCCACGGTCACCACGGCGGCGTCCACGTGGTCCGTGCCCTGGTCGGTGACGACCCGCACCCCGCCGCCCGCCGCGGGGACGACCTCGCGCACCGTGGTGTAGCGGTGAAGCCGGGCGCCCAGCTGCTCGGCACGGCCGGCGGCGGCCTGGATCGACGCCTCCGGCCTGATGACGGCGCCCAACCGGTCGAGGACGGCGGTGTGTCCGTCCGGGAGCCCGTGCTGCGGGTAGCGGCGGGAGAGTTCCTCCCGGTCCAGTACCTCGTGATCCAGCCCCTCGGCTGCGCTGGTGGACAGGAGGAGGCTCATGGACGGTGAGGAGGCCTCTCCCATCACCAGGCTGCCGCTGCGGCGTCGCAGCGACCGGCCCGTCTCCCTCTGGAGCTGCTCCCACATCCGGTCCGCGAGGCGCAGCAGAGGAATGTACGCGGGCTCGCCGAGGTGGGCGGCTCGGTAGATACGGCTCTCGCCCCCGGCCGCGCCGCGGTCGTGACCCGGTGCGTACCGGTCGTAGCCGATGACTTCGGCTCCGCGGGCGGTCAGTCGCCACATGGCCTGGCTGCCCATGCTGCCGGCACCGATCACGGCGACGCGCTTCGGGATGCGCATGAGGTCGCTCCTCTCGATGGTGTGGTGGGTGGCAGTCGGCCCCAGCACGGCGCGGACACCGTGCGGACCTTTCCAGTTCGGATCCTGCTGGGGATGGCGTTCACTTTCCGCCCGGCGGAACCTGCAGGTCAACCCACACTGTGTTCCGCCTTGGGGCCTTTCCGAGACGGTCTGTCACTGCGGACGGCCGGACTGCACCAATGACGGCCCTCCCCTTGTCACGATGAGTGGCCGGTGCGAAGGTGAGCCCGATTCCCTCGGATGAAAGCACCCCCTATGCCGCCCAGACCTCCCGCACCCGGGCACTTCCCCACGCTCAGGGAGGTACTGCGCCTGCCCGTGCTCGCCGAAGGGATGCCGCGCGTACTGGCCGGCGAGCCACAGCTGGACAACCCGGTGCGCTGGGTGCATGTCACCGAGCTGCTCAACCCCGCCGATTTCCTGGAGGGCGGCGAGCTGGTGCTGACGACCGGCATGCCGCATCCCGAGGACGCCTCCGAGCTGCGTGGCTACGTCGACCAGCTCGCGGACGTCGGCGCGGCCGGCCTGATCGTGGAGCTCGGTTACCGGTACCAGAAGGTGCCCCACGAGCTGGTGGCGGCGTGCCGCGCCCGTGACGTGCCGCTGGTCGAGCTGGCCCGTGGCGTCCGGTTCATCGACGTCACGCAGACGGTGCACGCGCTCATCCTCGACGCCCAGGGGGCCCTGCTGCGCCGCGGGCGGGACATCCAGGACATCTTCACCGGCCTGACACTGCGGGGCGCGGACCCCGAGGAACTGGTGCACACCACCGCGGAGCTCACCGGAGCCCCCGTGGTGCTGGAGGACCTCACCCACCGGGTCCTGATGTGCGAGCTGCTCGGCCGGCCGTACGAGCCGGTGGTGTCGGCCTGGTCGCGGCGTTCGCGGGCGACCCCGACGCCGGAGAGGATCACGCCGAGTGGCCCGGAGGGGTGGCTGATCGCGCCGGTGCAGGACCACCACGGCCCGTGGGGGCGGCTGGTCCTGCTGGAGGACCGGCTGAACGCCGAGCCCGACCCGGAACACGTCCTTGTGCTGGAGCGTGCGGCGGTCGCGCTGACCATGGCACGCCTGGCAGGGCAGGCCTGGTGGGAGCGCCGGGCCCACCGCTCGGTACTGCGGGACCTGTACGAACGGCGATTCCGCTCCCCCGCGGACGCCCGCGCCCGCGCCGAGGCACTAGGACTGCCCACCCTCGGACACCGCCTCTTCGCCGTGGTCATCCGCCACCCGTACACCGGCACCGATGGCGAGCACCTCGACGAACGGATCGCGAAGACTCTGGCGCACACCGGCATCCGCGCCCTGGTCGGCGAGACTGCCCCCGGCCGCATCGGCGTACTCATGGCTCTGGCACAGGCGAGCGCCTGGCAGCCGGTCGCCGAGCAGATCGGCCGTCTGACCCGGGAGGAGCTCGGACCGCGGGCCGTCGTCGCCGTCGGCCCCGGGGTGACCGACCTCGGCGGGATCGCCCGGTCGTGGCAGGAGGCGGAGCAGACGGCCGAGGCCATCACACAGGCCTCCCCGGAGCGGTGGTTCTACGTCCCCGCCGACGTCCGGCTGCCGGAGTTGCTGGGCGTCCTGCGCGAGGACACCCGACTTCAGCGGTACGCGGAACGGCAACTGACCCGCCTCATCGAGCACGACGGCCGCAACGGCGGCGATCTGCTCCCGGCACTGCGCGCCTATCTGGCGGCGGCCGGGAACAAGTCGGTCGCGGCGAAACGCGCCGGCATGTCCCGGCAGGCGTACTACCAGCGCCTCCACACCATCGAACGGCTCCTCGGCTGCGACCTGGAATCAGGTCTGCAGCGCACGTCCCTGCACGTCGCGGTGCTGGTCCTGGACGGGGGAGAGGCGGCTGGTCGCGGCGCATGACGGGGCGCGTCGGCCGTGACGCGAGTCGCCTCGCGGCGACCGGTGCCGGAGGGGGACGCCTTGTGTATGTGCGTCGTGTTCGATCCTGAGTTCCCGGCCCGGGGTGTCGAGCAGGATGGGGCGGCGCCGGGGCAGCTTCGTGAGATGCGTGCAGATCGATGTGCCGGGCTGCGCGCGGCTCAGGAAAGAGCGGAGGGCGCGCGGGAGTGCCCGGTGCCCGGCGGGCGGCGTCCTCCCAGCCGCCCGCCGAGGGGGAAATGGCTCAGAGGAGCTCGATCAGCTTGTCGGTGAACTCGGCGGTCGTCGCGGTTCCGCCCAGGTCAGGGGTGCGGGTATCGGTCTTGGCCAGGACCGAGGCGATCGCGTCGGTGATGTCCCTGGCCGCCGCGGGATGGCCGAGGTGGTCGAGCATCATGGCCGCGGACCAGATCGCGCCCAGCGGGTTGGCGATGCCCTGGCCTGCGATGTCGGGCGCGGAGCCGTGCACCGGCTCGAACATCGAGGGGAAGTCCCGCTCGGGGTTGAGGTTGGCCGCCGGGGCGATGCCGATGGATCCGGCGACCGCGGCCGCGAGGTCGCTGAGGATGTCGCCGAAGAGGTTGGAGGCGACGACGACGTCGAAGCGCGCGGGGGCGAGGACGAACTTGGCCGCCAGCGCGTCGATGTGCTCCTGGTCCCAGGTGACGCCGGGGTGCTCGGCGGCCCGCTCGGCGATCAGCTCGTCCCAGAACGGCATGGTGTGGATGATGCCGTTGGACTTGGTGGCGGAGGTGAGCTTCCCTCGGCGGCGGGCGGCGAGCGAGAACGCGTAGTCGGCTATCCGGGTGACCCCGGCCCGGGTGAACACCGATTCCTGGACGGCCAGTTCCTCGGACGTGCCCTGGTTCAGCCGGCCGCCGATCTCGCTGTACTCGCCCTCGGCGTTCTCCCGCACGACGACCATATCGACCGCGCCCGGCCGTGCGCCGCGCACCGGACTGTCGATGCCTTCGAAGACGCGGATGGGCCGGAGGTTGACGTACTGGCGGAAGCTGCGCCGGATCGGGATCAGCAGTCCCCACAGTGAGACGTGGTCGGGCACCCCCGGGTATCCCACCGCGCCCAGCAGGATGGCGTCCTTGTCGCGCAGCTGGTCGATCCCGTCGGCGGGCATCATGGCGCCCTCCTGCAGGTACCGCTCGCACGACCAGTCGTACGACGTGTAGGACAGGCTGAAGCCGTGGCGGCGGCCGAGAACATCGAGCACCTGCTGTGCTGTGGGCACTACCTCGGCGCCGATGCCGTCGCCGGGGATCAGGGCAATGCGGTGGTTAGTCGTCATGCCGTCGATTGCAGCAAGGCGGTCCGTGAGGCGTCCAAGACGCAAAGCGGATATCGCTTATAAGCGGTGCCTATCAGCTGTCGGCGGCCGGGGTCGCGACCGTGACGAACGCGGCGGCTGCGGGCGACAGGCTGCCGCGGCGGCTGACGAGGGCGATGTCCAAGGTGGTCTCCGGCTCGATGTCCAGGACGCGGGCGCCCAGTCGCCGAGCCACGTCCCGCCAGGAATCCGTGACCACAGCGAGCCCCACCCCGGCCAGTACCAGGGGCATGAGCGACACGCGGTGCTCGGTCTCGGCGGCGATGGTGAACTCGATGCCCTGTTCCCGCAGCGCGTCGACATAGGCGCGCATCCCGGTACCCGGCTGCCCGACGATCAGCCTCTGTCCCGCAATCTCCCGGCACTCCACCGCCGTCCGATCAGCGAACGGGCCGTCGGCCGGCACCATCAGCACAAAACGCTGCCGCCTCAGCGCATGGGAGACGACCTCCTTGTCGGAGACCGGACCGGCGGACGCCAAAAGCCCCAGTTCCACGGCACCCGTGCGCACCATGTCGATCACATCACGCGAGGTGAACGCCGCTTTGATGGCCACAGAGACGCCGGGATACCGGTGACTGAAGGCACTCACCAAGGTCGTCAGCGGCTCCACCGCCTGCGACGGCGTGGATGCCACATCCAGGCGCCCCTCACGCAGCTCATGCACCGCCGCCACACTCGCCCGCGCCGTCTCCAGACTCCGCACGGCCTCCCGCGCAGGCTCGATCAGAGCCCTTCCGGCCTCCGTCAGGACTGCCCTACGCCCGATGCGATGGAACAACTCGGAACCGAGATCACGCTCCAGCGCCCGCACGGCCTGCGACAGCGACGGCTGCGACACGTACAGAGCCGAGGCCGCACGGTTGAACCCCCCACGATCGACAATCGCAAGGAAGTACTCCAGCTGCCGAACGTCCATACGTGCCCTCTGCCCTCAGGAAATCAACCGACGACTCGATTGGCCGCGACCATGGTCGCGTGAAGGACCGCCTGGACGAAGCACGGACCACCGATGCACTGGCCGTCATCGTCACCGAAGCTCGGTCATAGCTGACTGAGGCACTCAATGACACGGCCAGCACGATCACGAACTACAGCTGCCGTGACAGTGGTACTTCGTCCTTTCCCGTGTTCATGGCTCCAGCTTCTCGTGTTCTTGGCCGGTCCGTTTGGCATCCGGTTGAGCGCCGAAACACGGTCACGGAGTGCGCAAGACGCGTTTGCGTAGGAGTTGGAAGCCGGCGGGGCCATACATCTGGTGCTTGAGCATCTTAAAAGTTACGTGGAATCTGCCGGGGTGATCAGGTCTCCCTGGTGTAGCCACGAACTTGGGAGATGGCTTGAGCGGCGCGGTGGGACTGAAGGAGAAGTGGCCGGTGCTGGGGCGCCATGAGCGGGCCGGCGGGCTGGCTGCAGGTGTGGTGCGGCCTTGGCCGTGCGCCACCCGCGCGGGCGAGCGCCTCCGGTACGGCGTTGCGCAGTACGTCGACGTAGTCGGAAGGCATCTGGAGTGCCCAGTCGGGAGGCAGCCGGGTGCCGTCGGGCAGTTCACGGTCCAGTACCGCGTGCGGATAGACGTGCTCCGCCGACGCGAGCTCGGCGCCGTCGCGGACGCGGACGACCACGGCACGGCCGGACAGGGTTCCGAAGTCGACACCCACAACGCAGGGTTCTTCAGGCACGACGCCCCCACCTCTCTTGTTCGGTATGACGGTCATCGTTCGGGATGCTGGACGGAAAAGTGGGGGCCCGGCCGCAACCGGGCCCCCGGACAGGTCAGTTGACCCGGACGATCTGCCAGAGTTCGTCATTGGCGCCGGTGTCCGTGGACTGGACGATCAGCGCGCCGTCGGCGGTGGAGGCGGAGGCGACGTCCGCGACCAGTCCGCTGCCGGAGTTGACCAGCTTGTAGTAGCCGTTGCCGGCGTCCGTGAGCGTCCACTTCTGGGAGCTCGCGCTGGAGGACGAGTTCTGGACGATGGCCGCACCGGACGAGGTCGATCCGTTGGAGTCGAGGTACAGACCGCTGTTGACGTTCTTCACGGTCCACGCCCCGCCGCTCTGCGACGTGAACGTCCACAGCTGGCAGTTGTTGGCGGTGTTCACCCACTGGCCGGCCTGCTTGCCCACGGTGGTGGAGGCGCCGGGCATCTCCAGGAACTTCCCGCTGTTCTTGTTGACCAGCCGGTACTGGCCGGTGGACAGGGTGGGCAGAGCGGTCTGGGTGAGGTTCCAGCGCTGGCAGGCGCAGCCGGTGTCGGACCACTGCCCGGCGGCGGTGCCGACGGTGGTGGAGGCGCTGGGGATCTCCAGGAACTTGCCACTGTTCCGGTTGGTGGCGGTGAAGCCGCCCGCAGGGTTCGGGGCGACGGCCCACTCGTGGTCGAGAGTGCCGTTGTCGTCCCACTGCAGGACCTTTGCGCCGTTGGCGGTGGAGGCGTTCTGCACGCCCAGGAGCTTGCCGCTGGCCACGTTGAAGATCTTGAAGTAGCCCGACGGCTGCTGGACGAACTTCCACTGCTGGTCGGTGGCGTTGTCGGCGTTCTGCTGGGTGGCGAAGGTGCCGTTGGTGGTGGTGCCGCCGACGATGGTCAGCATCAGGTGGCTGTTGGCGTTCGACATGGTGTAGGTCGCGCCGTCGGAGATGCCGCCGCCCAGGTCGATCGTGCCGTAGGTGACCGGGTTCTCAACGGTGCTGCTGACCACGCCCGCGCTGAAGATCTCCAGGCTGTGGCCGTCAGCGAGGGGTACCATGCCGCGGCTGTAGCCACGGGGGACGGTGGAGGCGATGCGCGTCCAGGCGCCCGCCGCGCCGTTCTGCGTGTTCAGGAAGAGGTCGGTGGTGCTCTGGGCGCTGACCGCCAGGGTGCCGTTGGGACCGCCGGTGGGAAGCCAGGTGATGTACGGGGCGCTGGTGGGCACGTACCCGTCGGTGGATCTCAGGACGGTGCCGGTGACGGAGCCGAACGCCTCGGGGTCGGAGGAGATCTTGTAGTAGACCGCGAAGTTGGCTTCGGGTGCGCCGCCGTACTCGTACGTCATCACGTAGTTGCCGTTGGGCAGTTGCGCGACGACCGGCATGCCGGGGCGGTTGGTGTAGGTCGGCATGGCCACGTCGTCCACGACCGAGGACCAGGTGATGCCGTCGGTGGTGGTCTGGTGGACGATCTTCTGGGCGTGGTTGGGGTCGCGCTGGTCGGAGTAGTACACGATCAGCTTGGAGCCGGAGGCCATCAGGAACGGCTCCCATACCGGGGTCTGGCCGTTGGTGACGTCGGCCCTGCCGCCCTGGGCGATGGTGCTGACGAACGACCAGGTCGCGCCGTGGTCGGTGCTGGCGTACACGTCCAGCTCGGTCGAGGACAGGTCGTTGGGGATGGAGTTGCCGGCGGCGAGGATCGTGCCGGCCGGGAAGTTGCCGATCTGCGTGGGCAGTTCGTACAGGAACGGCTGGTAGCGCATGCCGAAGCCGTTGTGGGTGTCGGTGATGCTGGAGATCTGCGTCCAGCTGTTGCCGTTGTCCGTGCTTCGGTAGATCGGGAAGACGGGCGTGCCCGAGCTGTACTGCTCGAACGTGGCCAGCAGGTTGCCGTTGGACGCACCGCTGTACTGCAGGCGCACGGCGCGCGGGTAGAGCGCGCCGGGCGACGGGGCGGTCGACGGTGAGGTGTACATCGTCTGGGAGGCGCGCGTGATCGCGTGCGCCTGGCCGGAGGCGGGCAGGACGAGGGCGACGGCGGCTGCGAGCAGGGCCAGCAGCAGGGTGATCGCCTGGGTGCGGGGGGCGGCGCGGTGCATGGCGCCTTCCCTGGTGGTGGACATGGGCGGCTCCCAAGGAATGTCCGGAATCGGGGGTGGTGCGGGGTCCGCCGCTCCCCGGGGGAGGGGGTGGGAGCGGCGGGGCTTCGGGGGGTGTCAGCCGGCGCGGCGCAGGCGGATGACGTTCCAGGAGACGGGCGGCAGGTTCGCGGTGAGAAGGCCGTCGGTGACGAGCCCCGTCTCGGTGGCGTACGGGCGGACCCGGTCGGGGTCGGCCTGGGTGTTGGCGGCGCGGGTGTCGGGGTCGCTCAGCACCGAGTGCTCGACGGGCGCGTAACCGGGGAACGCCCCCAGGTCGAGGGCGAGTTCGACGTTCTCGCTCTGATGACGGTTGACGGCGAAGACGGTGAGTTCGTCGGCGCCGTCCGCCTCCGCGAGGTGGGTGGCCACGGCGTCGACGACGGAGACCTCGCCGAAACGTTTCGTCTCGTACGTCGGCGCGACCGGCTCCACCCGCAGGACGGTCCCGCGCGCGTGGCGGGCCGCCTGGGCGAAGGGGTGGAACGTGGTCTGCCGCCAGCTCGGGCCGCCGGGTTCGCTGCGGATGGGCGCGATGACGTTGACGAGCTGGGCGAGGCAGGCGGCGGTGACACGGTCGCTGTGCCGCAGCAGGCTGATCAGCAGCCCGCCGACCACCACGGCGTCGGCGACGTTGTACTGGTCCTCGATGACCCGCGGGGCCACGGCCCAGTCGGCCGGCTTCCCCTGCGCCTCGAAACGGGTGTTGTACCAGACGTTCCACTCGTCGAAGGAGAGGTTGATCCGCTTCTTGCGGCCCAGCTTGGCCCGTACGTGGTCGGCAGTGGCGACGACCGACTCCACGAAGTGGTCCATGTCGACGCCGGAGGCCAGGAAGCTGCCGAGGTCGCCGTCGAGTTCCTCGTAGTAGGCGTGGCAGGAGATGTAGTCGACCTGGTCGTACGCCTCCTCCAGGACGGTGGCCTCCCAGGCGCCGAAGGTCGGCATCGCGGAGCTGGAGCTGCCGCAGGCGACCAGTTCCAGCTTCGGGTCGATCATGCGCATCGCGCGGGCGGCCTCGGCGGCGAGGCGGCCGTACTCGGCGGCGGTCTTGTGGCCGGTCTGCCAGGGGCCGTCCATCTCGTTGCCAAGGCACCACATGCGGATGCCGAAGGGGTCGGGGGCGCCGTTCTTGATCCGCTGGTCGGACCACGCGGTGCCGCCCGGGTGGTTGCAGTACTCCAGCAGGTCCAGGGCCTCCGCGACGCCCCGGGTGCCGAGGTTGACGGCCATCATGGGTTCGACGCCGGCCTTCTCGGCCCAGCGGTGGAACTCGTGCAGACCGAAGGCGTTGGTCTCGGTGCTGTGCCAGGCGAGGTCGAGGCGGGTGGGGCGGTCGGCGACCGGGCCGACGCTGTCCTCCCAGCGGAAGCCGGAGACGAAGTTGCCGCCGGGATAGCGCACGGCGGTCACGCCCAGTTCGCGCACGAGGTCCAGAACGTCACGGCGCAGGCCGTCCTCATCGGCGTACGGGTGGCCGGGCTCGTAGATGCCGGTGTAGACGCAGCGGCCCATGTGCTCGACGAACGAGCCGAAGGTACGGGGTTGCACGTCGGCGACGCGGAAGGCGGGGTCGACGGTCAGGGAGGCGTGCAGCATGAAGGTCGCTCCGGGAGGTGGGCGAGAAGAAGGGGACGGGCTGGGCTCACTTGAGGCTTCCGACGGTCAACCCGCCGCGCCAGTACCGCTGGAGGAGGAGGAAGGTGACGATGAGCGGCAGGATCGCCACCAGGGAACCCGCGATGACGAGGGTGAACAGCGCGTTGGCGCCGGACTGGATCATCGCGCCCTCGTACCAGGACTGCAGGCCGACGGTGAGCGGGAACAGCTTGTCGTTGTTGAGCATCACCAGCGGCAGGAAGAAGTTGTTCCAGGTGCCGACCATGGAGAACAGCAGCACCGTGACGAGCGCCGGCTTCAGGGTCGGCAGCGCCACCGACCACAGCACCCGCATCTCACCGGCTCCGTCCATGCGGGCCGCCTCCAGCAGCTCGTCCGGCAGGGACTCCTGCACGTACACCCGCACCAGGTAGACGCCGAACGGGTTGAGCAGCTGGGGCAGGATGACCGCCCACATGGTGTTGGTCAGCTCGACCTTGCTCAGCAGCAGGTAGGTGGGGATGGCCAGCGCGGTGGCGGGCACCATGATGGCGCCGAGGAGGCTGGAGAAGAGCAGGTTCCGGCCGGGGAAGCGGTACTTGGCGAAGGCGTAGCCCGCGAGGGTCGCCACGGCGGTGGCGCCCACCCCGCTCACACCCGCGTAGACGGCGGTGTTGCCCATCCAGCGCAGGTACTCGCCGTCGTTGTAGGTGAACAGCTGCTGGAGGTTGGTGAAGAAGGAGCCCGGCGAGTGGAACCACAGGGCCGCGGTGGAGAACAGCGCGTCGTTGTCCTTGGTGGCGGCGACGACCAGCCACCAGAACGGCATCAGGAAGTAGAGGATCATCGCCACCATCACCACGTTGACGGTGACGCGTCCACGGGGGCCGGACTCGCGGCGGGCGGCCGGGGCGGTGACGGCGGGGGCGGGGGCTGCGGCGGTCGTCACTTCAGTCCGCTCCTCTTGCGTGTGGCGAACAGGAAGAAGTAGGAGCCGATGAAGACCACCGCTCCGAGGGAGAAGGAGATGGCGGCGGAGTAGTTGAACTCCGAGTACTGGAACGCCAGGTTGTACGCGTACAGGTTCGGCGTGTAGTCCGGCGTGATCACCGAGGACGCGGTCTTCTCCAGGACCCGCGGCTCCGTGAAGAACTGCAGCGTGCCGATGATGGTGAACATCAGCGCGAGCACCATCGCCGAGGAGATCATCGGGATCTTGATGCGCAGGGCCGTCTGCACCTGGCCGGCGCCGTCGAGCTTCGCCGCCTCGTAGACCTCGCGGGGCAGGCCCTGGAGAGCGGCGTACAGGACGATCATGTTGTAGCCGGTCCACTGCCAGGTGACGATGTTGCCGAGCGAGGTCAGCATCAGAGTGTGCGACAGCAGGTCGACCTTGCCCAGCCCCAGCGAGTTGCTGATCGCGTTCACCGGGCCGAAGGTCGGGCTGTACAGGAAGCCCCACATCAGCGCGCCGATCACCGCGGGCACGGCGTACGGCATGAACAGGGTCATCCGGAAGACCTTGGCGAGCCTGCTCGTCACCTCGTCGATGATCAGCGCGCCGAGCAGGGCGAAACCGAGCATCACCGGGATCTGCACCACACCGAAGACGGCCACCCTGCGCACGCCGGACAGGAAGTGCGGGTCGGTGAAGGTCTGCTGGTAGTTGGCGAACCAGCTGAAGTGGTCGCCGCCGACCAGGGTGGAGGTCCTGAGGCTGAGCCAGAAGGCGTAGCCCAGCGGGGCCACCAGGAAGGCCAGGAAGAGCAGGAGGAACGGGCTGATCAGCAGCACGCCCATGCCCTTGTGCCGGGTGCGGGCGGACAGCCCGCCGGTGCGCCGGCCCCCCGCGGGGGTGCGAAGCCCCTTCGCGGGGGCGGCACTTGGCGGCGCCGTCACGGTGGATCCCTGCTGTCGGAGCAGGCTCATCACATCTCCTTGCGGTCGTGCGGCCCCCGCCGGCGGCGGACGTGCCAGGCGCGGGGCGCCGGCGGGGGCGGTGGTGACTGGGGGGACTCGGGCCGGTTACTTGCTGACCTTGAATCCCTGCTTGGCCGCGTAGGAGGTCACCTGGCTCTGGACGTTGTCGTTCACGGCGGACCAGTCGCTCTGGCCCTGGAGGGCCTTGCCCACCTCACTGGTGTCGGTGTTGTAGGCGAAGTCCTGGAACGGGCTCCAGTCGAAGCTGCCGATTCCGTTCGCGGCGGGCACGAACACCTTGTTGATCTGCTGGCCGCCGAAGAAGTCGTACTTCTTGTCGCCGAAGTAAGAGCCGTTGAGGACCGGCTTGGACAGCGGGAAGAGGTAGGCCTGGTCGATGCCGATCTTCCAGGCGGCCTGCGAGGTGCCGAAGAGCTCCCGGGCGACCTCGGTGGCCTCCTTCGGGTGCTGGGTCTGCGAGGTCACGGAGAAGCTCGAACCACCCCAGTCTCCCTGGGCGTTGCCGCCCGCCGTCCACTGCGGCAGCGGTGCCACGCGCCACTTGCCGGAGGTCTTCTTGGCGACGCTGGAGAGGTAGCCCGGCCCCCAGCCTGCCGCGATGTAGGTGGCGTACTTGCCGGTGCTGAGGCCGTTGTAGAAGTCCGTGGTGGCGTACGACTGGGTGTCGACCAGCTTGTTCTTGACCAGATCGCCCCAGTAGTCGTACACCTTCTTGGCCCCGGCGTCGTTCAGGTTGACCCCGATGTTCGGCAGCTTGCTCGCCGAGTAGGTGTAGGGGCGGGAGCCGGCCTGCCACATGAGGCCCTGGCGCCAGCCGCCGGCCGTCTCGTCGCTGCCGAAGTCGGTCATGTACGCCTGCGGGTCGGCCTTGTGCAGCTTGGCCGCCTCCTCCTTGTACTCCGCCCAGGTCGTCGGGACCTTGAGGTTGTACTTCTTGAAGAGGTCGGCCCGGTACATCATCGCCATCGGGCCGCCGTCGACAGGGATGGCGTACACGTGGTCGCCGTCGGAGGCCTGGTTCCAGGCCCAGTCCACGTAGTTGCCCTTGTCGGCGTTCGCGCCGTATTTGCCCATGTCGAGCAGGCCCTTGCTGAGCTGGATGGTCGGCAGCTCCTGGAACTCCAGCATGACGACGTCCGGGGCGCCCTGGCCCGCCTTCAGCGTGGTCTTCAGCTTGGTGTACTCGTCCTGGCCCACACCGGCCTGCACCCAGTCGACCTGGACGTCCTTGTGGGTCTTGTTGAACTCCGCGACGACCTGCTTGAACTGCGGGTACCAGGCCCACACCTTGATGTGCACGGGGCCGCTCTGCGCGCCGCCGGAGCCGCTGCCGCCGCCGGAGCCGCAGGCGGCGAGGAGCACGCCGGCGAGGGCGGCGGAGGTGGCCGCGACCGCGGTCCGGCGCAGGGAACGGGGCTGTCTGGTGGACGACATGGGCTTTCTCCTGGGTGAGGTGCCTGAAGGGCAGGAAGAAACAGGGCGATTGGGTCGACCTCGCCCTCCGGGCGGCGGGGACCGGGGTTCGGAGGGAGGGAGCGGGCAGCGGGGGGCACGCGAAGGCGTTTCGGGCGTCGAGGTGTTGGTCGCCTGCGAGTACGGCGGCTCCGAGCCGGCCATCGCGGATGTGCCGGGCGGGCGGGACTCGTGATGTTGCCCGCCCGGGATCTGGGCGGGAGCGGACGTCAGTGGACGCGGCGGGGTGGGCGTGTGTGACGTCGGGCGAAGGGAGGAGGGGTCGATACCGACCGGGTCGGCCGGCACCGTGAGTTCACGGCGGAACGCCGTCCTGATCTCGAATACGGTTCGAGATCTCGGTCACGAAGAAGGCGGGCGCCCTCAGGCCACTGCGAGTAAAGACGGGCTGCCCTGTCCAGGGCGGACGGCTGCCGAACCGGAAGCTGTCACTGGTGTCACTGCGGCTCCTACTGATCGTTTCCCCGCGAGTGCTCCCGGGGATCCGGTCCGTGGCGCGGCGACACCTCGGACCTCCGCCCGGCTCCGGCGGCGACGCACCCTGGACCGGGCACGCACAGCCGTCGACGGACCGCGCCCCATCGCGAGAGGAAGCAGTACCCGATCATCCACTCGGGCCACCGCCTGCTAGGCTCTGCAGCGCTGCAAAAGTGTTAACCGAGGGATTGCCGCGCTGCAAGAGCTTGGGTGAAACTTTCGATATTGACCCCTCCGGGATGAAGGTGACCTATGGCACATGGCGTCACACTCCGCGACGTCGCGGCGCTGGCCGGCGTCTCCAGCCGCACCGTGTCCAACGTGGTCAACGGCTACGCGCCGGTCTCCGAGGCCACTCGCGCTCGGGTGCAGCAGGCCGTCGACGAGCTCGGCTACCGGCCCAACGTGCTGGCCCGCAACCTCGCCGCCGGGCGCTCGGGCCAGATCGCCGTGGTCGTTCCGTACCTGGACACGCCCTACTTCGCCGAACTGCTGCAGGGCATCATCCGTGCGGCCCGGGTGCAGGGCTACAACGTCCTGATCGACCAGACCGACGGCGACGCGGAGCACGAGAAGACGTTCCTCACCGGTGGCTCCCAGCAGCTGCTCTTCGACGGCGTCATCTTCAGCCCCCTGGGCCTGGCCCAGCCAGACCTGTCCGAGCGCGACCCGAGCCTCCCGCTCGTCGTGCTCGGTGAGCGGGTGAGTGACGGCGGCTTCGACCACGTCGGCATCGACGACGTCGCCGCCTCCCGAGAGGCCACCGAGCATCTGCTCGGCCTCGGCCGGCGCCGCGTCGCCGCGATCGGCGACCAGCCGTACCGCACCGGCGAGGCCGCCCAACTGCGCACCCTGGGCTTTCGCCTGGCCCATGAGCGCGCCGGCGTGCCCGTCCGCGAGGAGTACGTCATCTCCACCCCCCGCTTCAACCGCTCCGACGGCGCCACCGCCATGGCACACCTGCTCGACCTCGAGGAACCGCCGGACGCGGTCTTCTGCTACAGCGACCTGATCGCCCTGGGCGCCCTGCACACGTTGGCCGCACGCGGACTGCGCGTCCCGGAGGACGTCGCGGTCGTCGGCTACGACGACATCGAGGACGCCCGTTATTCGAACCCGCCCGTCACCACGGTCTCGCCGGCCAAGGACGTGATAGCCGAGACGGCCGTGGAGCGCCTGCTCAAGCGGATCGGCAGCTCAACACCGGTCCCCGGCATGGAGATCCGGGCGCCGTACCGGCTGATCCCACGGGCGAGCACGATGGGGCGGCAGGCGCCGACGCCGGATACGGCTGACGGGCCGTGAGCGCTGGGGGCAAGGGGTGGCCCGACTGACCGTCCCTGACACCGCTGAGGCCGTCCCCGCGTGCCTGCCTTGGCAGGTAACCGGCCTTCTCGGCGTTCGAATTGTGGCGGCGCTGGGCGACTCCTCTACGGTCGGGGACCGCAGCGGCCACGGACGGCCGACTGCGGTAAGCCGGAGATCGGGGACGCCCTCGCCGTGGCCTTGAACAACAAGGCAGCCTGTTTGGGTGCGCTGGGGCGGCTCGAGGACGCGCTTCCCGCCATCAACCGCGCTGTCGAGGTCCGCGAGGCCCTGGCCGAAGCCAACCCCGACGCCTTCCTCCCCGACCTCGCTCTGGGCCTGTACAACCAGGCTCGCTGCCTGGCGGAGCTGGGGCGGCGCGAGGTAGCACTCACCGCCAACACCCGTGCCCTGACCGCCTACACAGAACTGACGAAACGCTGGCTGAACGCATTCACTACCTATTCGGTTACTCCCGCCAGCTACAAGCACACATCAGAAAGATGCCAGCCGGATGGTCTGATTCAGGTTCGGGTGACAGGTTGACCTGCCCCACAGTTTGGGTTCCAGCTGCGGTGGCTAACTGGCGGCGGGGATGGCGACGACGCGACCCGTAGACGGGTTGATGTGACGTTCAGCGGTGGTTGGCCCGGCTCACCACGTCCCGCAGAACAACGTAGGGAAGTCTGAGCGGTAGTTGTGAGTGACACCGTCCTTCTCTCAGGACAGCACGCGATAGGTCACGTGTGTAACCGAGTTCGCTGCTCGCGACTCCACCTGCTCAAGATTCAGTGACGGCACGCCGTCGAACAGCCGTGTGCCGGCGCCGAGCGTGAACGGCACAATGTGTAGCCGCAGCTCGTCGACCAAGCCTGCGGCGAGGTACTGGTTGATGGTGGTCGCGCCCCCGTGGATCGACACGTTGCGGTCACCGGCCGCCTCGCGAGCCTGCTGCAGTGCGGATTCGATGCCGTCGGTGACGAAGTGGAACTTGGTGCCGCCGTCCATCGGTTGCGGGTCACGCGGGTGGTGGGTGAGCACGAAGACCGGTGCGTGATACGGCGGATTGTCGCCCCACCAGCCCTTCCACTGTCGATCCCACGCGCCGCGTACGGGGCCGAACATGTTGCGCCCCATGATGAAGGCACCGACCGCCGTCAGCCGGTCGAGCTCGGCCTGCCGCTGCTCCCGGGGTTTCGAACATCCAGGCGTGCAGCCTGTCGCCCCAGCCATCGCCGGCGTCATCGCCGAACGGGCGCTGCTCGGTTTGATTGAGCCCGGCCGAGTACCCGTCGACGGAGATCGAGAGGTCGCAGGTCACCCTGCCCAAACGTTTGGTCACTGTGTCGCCCTCCTGGTGGCGACCTTCCGTCGCCTTCGCGGTGAGCCGCCTGATCCGTTCATTACTGGGTAGACCGTTCCGGGCCCGCAAACTCGTCGCGCGGCCGTACCGCCGTTCCCGACGCCACCCAGCTGCCCGCGATCCTTGACGCTGTGCTCAAACTTCCCTGCAGCTTCTATCCCAAGAAGAATCGCGACGGTTCGCCGCGGCCAGATCCCCACCAACACCTGGCGGACGAGTTCGAGCGCCCACTGGCCGAGCTTCACGAAACGTGGGTGATCCCGGACCCGCGCACTGCACAGATCGAGCGCCCCAAAGAACAGGTCTCCGGGCTGAAGGAGCGACTCGCCGCGCGTGACCAGCAGATCGGCGCTCTCACTGACTTCAGGGAGCGGGCTCTCTCACAGATCGCCGCCCTGCGGATGGAGATCGAGCGGCTTCGCGATGTCTTGGCCGCGCCGTCGAATGTCCGGGCTCTGCCGAACAGTTCAAGAGCAAGTGCGCCGTACGGATCGTGTAGCTGACTGCCCTCTCCGGCACCGGTTTCGGCCGGCACCCGCGCTGGGGCAGAGTGAGGTGCTGCGGCGCCTGCGAGGGGATTCATGCACAGGGGCGTGGCGTCCGGTCGAATGGCCACCGGGCCGCACTGGTCAGTGCGCCAATCGCCGCCGCAACTCCTCCAGGTAGCCATCGCAGGCCGCGACGACGTCGTCCAGGTCGATCAGCGGCGGGAGGTCGATGACGGGCTGGTGGTCGAGCAGGAACGCCGCCGTTTCGCGAACGACACGTGGTTCGGCAGCATCGTCGGCGCCCAGCGCCTCCATGACGTCTAGGGCCTGTTGCGAAAGTGGATCTTGTTCGCTGATGATCACGTCTTGTGGGACGTGGGGATCTGACGAACGGCCAGTGGGCCCGGCTGGAGCCGTTGTTGCCGCAAGGCGTCAAGCCGGGTC
>NZ_JAJSBI010000019.1 GCF_021261325.1 Streptomyces guryensis
CGACGGATACCGGCGCACCCGGTCAGGATGATCGGCCGCGTTGCCGTACACGTGCGCGAGGCAATCACACGATGGTGCAGCCGAGTTGAACTGGACGGGCTCGGACGCGTACAACAACGACACTAGGGCCTCCCGGCACTGCTCGGTCAGATTCGCATCTCCGAGCTACCGAGAGGCCCTGTCTTCATGCGCGCACAACGGGAAGATCACCCCGGCGGGAAACGTGTTCGACCCGCACGTTCCATGATCGGTTGAGATACGGCTTCTGAAGTCATGGAATGGGTTGGCTGCTTGTCCGTCGTGCCAGCCGGCGAATCCGCTTCTGCTCCTGGAGCCGAAGCAGCCTGAAGTGATCACAGAGCAGGACGTCAACACCGTCCCACAGCCAACTGCTTGATCTATCGATGTCGTCCGCGTTCCTCGGGCCTGGAGGCCAGTGCCGTGGCCGAGGGCTGGAGCGCCAGGGGCGCAGAGGACGCTGCGGGTGTGCCGCTTCGCTTGCGTGCTGCCTGTGCTCGCCTATTCGGCTGGACGGTGATGCGCCAGTTGAGGACCTCGGCGGGGCGTTCGGCGGTGTCGAGTTCTCGCTGGGCGGCGACTTCGGCCAAGAGACGCCGGGGGTTGTGGCCGGCGGTCTCGGCGCGGGCGAGGGTTGTGGTCAAGGCTGGCCAGGCGGGATCGACCAAGGATGCGGTCGGCCTGGTCGGGGAGGGCTGCGCGTAGATCCTGCTCGAAGCGGCTGATGGTGGTGGCGCGTGGCGCGCGTCGGGTGAGATCCGCCCGGACCGGCGCGGCGGCGTCCTGGTAACCGGCTTGCAGGTGACGGAAGGCTTGCTCAGCTGCGGTGGCCTGCTGCTCGTGGCCGCGTTGTTCGTGCCACTTGGCAGCTGCCCGAGACAGGTGGAGCGCAGCGAAGATCAGGGCGATGGCGAGTCCGCCCGGACCGTGTGTGGCGTAGGCGAGTTCCTTGGCGGCTTCCCGCAGAGCGGTGGCGGCTTGATGGTCGGCCCGGATCGCCGAACGGCGGGCGCGGTTGAACACCTGTGCTGCTGCTTGCAGTTCGGTCCGGTGCGAGCCGTGGGTGGCGAGGGCCAGGTTGTGGAGGGCGTCGCCGAAGGCATCCAGGTGGCCCTGGGCCACGGCCTCGCCACCTGAGTCGAGGACGGCGTGCGCGTGGCGGATGGCGGTTTCGGCGCGGTGCCACGGCTCGGCCGGGTCCGCCACCGGTTGAGGGCGGTCGGCCAGCTCCTGGGTCGGGAGGCGTTCGCGCAGACGGTTGCAGGACAGGTCGGGGGCGAGCTTTGAGCCGCCGTACCAGACCGGCTCGCCGTTGGCCGTGTCGCCGGGCGCGGCCAGGCTGTAGCCGGTCACCTCGCCGGTCTCGGGGCCGATGCGCGGCCTGACCTGGATGCCGAGGGAGCGCAGCACGGTGAAGTACTCGTCGATGCTGCGTACGGCGGCGGCGACCGCGTACGCCTGCTCGCGCAGCCACTCCCGCGCGGTCTCCTCCCGGCCCTGGCGTTCAGCCTTCGCCCGCTCGGCGCCGGTCGGGGTACGCGGGGCGGTGAGGTCACCGGACTTCAGGCGGCGCAGCCCGAACTCGGCCTCGATCTTTCGGCATTCCAGCTGTGCCCGCCAGCCGTCCCGGTTCGTACGAGGGCGGCGGCCGTCGGCTCGGACGGTGGTGGCCATGATGTGGATGTGGTCGTCGGCGTGCCGGACCGCGATCCAGCGGCACGCCTTGTCGTCTCCCTCGGGGGCGATGCCTGTGGCGGCTACGACGCGGCGGGCAACCTCGGCCCACTCAGCGTCGGTGAGGTAGCGGTCGCCGGGCGCGGTGCGCACCGGGCAGTGCCACACATGCTGCGGTGGCTGCTTTCCGCCGAGCTCCCGGGTGCGCAGGTCGACGTGGTGGTCCAGACGCCGGGCGAGCTGGGTATAGGTGGCCTCGGGGTCGCGGCTGGGGTCAGGGGCGCCGGCCATGTCCCAGGCGGCCACGATGTGGGGGTCCGTGTGCTCGTCGCGCCGCCCCTTGCCGAAGAGGTAGTTGATCAGGCCGAGCGTGCTGGAGCCGGTGGAGACGTCAGGCACCATGACTGGCTGCTTCCGCCAGGAGCTGGTCCATCAGTGCGTAACTGGCCTGGGCGGCCTGCTCGATACGGTCGAGGACGGCCTCGGTGCGCTCGGGTATCGCGCCGGAGTGGACGGCTGCCGTGATCTGGTTGAGGTTGGTGCCGATTCGGTTCAGCGCCTTTGTGTGCGCTTCGATGGCCTCCACCAGCGGGCGGATGGGGTCGTCCTCCGGGCTGCCGACCATCCCCGCTTTGCCGAGCGCGACGGCGAGGGCGGCGTCGCCGACGAAGCCGGCGAACTTCTGGTGGCGCCGCTTGGCCTCGGCGTCGATGAGACGGACTGCGGTCGGCGTGAAGCGGATCTTCTTCTCTTGGTCGCGCTTCTCGATGGTGCGCTTGCGGTTCATCCGCGCGGGCAGCGCGGGGGCGTCAGGCTCACGCCACGAGGGCTGCTCAACGGCGGCGGGCGCTTGACTGACAGACGGCTCGGCGAGTGGGGTGTTGGAGTCGGTGACTGGCTGCTCGGCGCTGTCGGCGGGAGACGCGGTGCGGGGCTCGTTCACCCCCTCCTCAGGCTCGGGCGCCCGCTGGCGCCCGGGCCCCTCTCCCTCCGCCACCCCAGGGGCGGGGGCAAGCGCGGACGAAGCCTCTTTAGGGGCTCGTTCGCTCCAGCTTGCTGCTGTTCGTCGGGCCAGGCTGAACCAACCCCAGCGGCGGGACGAAGAGGGGTTCGTGTCGTTCTCGGTGTGCATGGTGGTGCTCCGCAGGAGAGGGGGGATCGGGCTGTGTCACGTCCGTCGCATCCGTCGCATGCCTGGTCAATGCAGGTACGGAGACGCGGGCAGGTACGGAGAACTCCGTCCCGGCGGCAGAGTCCGTCCTCGCGCTGACCTGCGCGGGGACGGATGCGACGGAGTCATACGGACCCGGTGGGATCAGAGAGCGCGCTTCGGTCCGGCGGGGCCACCGGGCGGGCCGACAGGCAGCGTCCCCGCCAGGGCGGCGAGCGGCCTGCCCTGCGGCATGCGGGCGGGGGCGGCGCCGCGTTCGGGCTCGGGTGCGGCCTCGACGAGGTCCGGGCAGTTGCGGGCCCAGGCGTCCAGGAACCGGTTGCGCATGTACGCCTTGGCCTGCCTGCCCTTGTCGAACCGGTAGTTGGCCGGGCTGATGTTGAAGTCCCGCAGCAGGTTGCTCAGGTGGTACGCGTTCAGCCCTTTGGTGCCGTACTCCGCCCACGGGGCCTCAGCGTCCTGGAGCAGCGAGGCGATCAGATCCTGAGTGGCCAGGGCCTCGGGGTTGTCCGCTTGCCTGAAGATGCGGTGGATGTCACGCAGCAGCCGCGTCTTCAGGCTGGACTGCTCGTCCTGGACGGCCTCGTGTCGGGTCATGGCCAGGCAGGCGGCACGAGCCTGGGCGGGCCAGTGGCCGCCAGCCATGTCGGCGATGATGACCAGCGGCTCCCAGGTGTCCGCCGCCCGGTCTTCCACCGGCATGTGCGGCACCATGCGGGCAGCCTGCCCGCGCAGCGGGCCCAGCCAGGCGGCCAGCTGATCACGCAGCGCGTTGAGTTCGGGCACCGAATACCGGGAGCGGAAAGGGGTGACCTTCTCGCCCGGCTTGCGCTTCTGCATCCGCAGAACGACCGCCCGGTCCATGACCGTGTCCGGCAGGTCGCCGATCCCCGCGATGGCGGCCATGGCGAAGGTGGGGAACGGGGTCGGTTTGTGCTCCGGACCGGAGATTCGCCAGGCGGGCCGATTGCGCTGGTGCCCGGCATTCAGCAGGCCGCGCAGGATCTCACTGTCACCGCTCGCCTTCGGGCCGAAGATGGTGTCCGCCTCATCCACCAGCAGGGTGGGCGGGTTCTTGCCGATGATCCGGAAGATGACCGCCGGGGAGGTGTTCACCGTCATCATCGGCTGGTGCACTGTCTCGTGGAGTACGTCGAGAACCCGGGACTTGCCGCACCCCTTCGTCGGGCTCACCACCGCCAGACGCGGAGCATGCTGCAGAGCCGTCTGGATGTGCGTGGCCGCCACCCACAGGGTGACCGCGGTCAGCGCCTCCTCGCTGGGCAGCACCACGTACTTACCGATCGTTGCCCGCAACTCGTCCAGCAGCGCGACCCCGTCAGCGCCTACCTGAGCACCGGCGCCTTCATGGCTGCCGGCGCGTGTCCCGCCATCGGTGGCTGCGATCTCTTGTCGCTCGGCCCGCTCCACGGGGACGGCCGTCCCCGGCGACAGGTGACGGCCGCTGTCCCCGTCCCCACTGCGGTCCCCTGGTGCAACTCCAGAGTCTTGGGGACCGGTCCCGGTTGGCGCGCCAATGCCGCTGACCTGCACGTCTCCAACGGATGTGGGTATGGGGACCGTAGCTCGCGCCGACAGCGGAGCGGATGTATCGAGGGGACGGTCCCCTGATACCGCAGCAGCAGAATGCTCGTCCCCGCGGCGTCCGGGGACGCCTTCGCCGGGGACCGCGACCTCGGGCCAGCTGACCTTGGGGACCGTGTTCGGGTTGGTGGGGGACGTAGAGTCCTCCATAGACGTTCCTCTCAGACGAGGGGCAGGACGGGCAAGGTCCAGCCCCTCGTCGGCTTGTTCGTTCAGGGATGGGCGGTGTGCGGGGGACTCTCCGGCCTTCGGCGTTGGCGCGCCGAGGGCCGTTTCCGTGTCCCCGGCCTCCGACGGCTCAGGAGGCCAGACCCCACTCGTCGCCGCCGTCGATCAGCGCCTGCTCGTACCGCAGCAGTTCGGCCTCGGGGTACAGCACCCGCTTGCCGATCTTGATGCCGCGCGGGCCCTTCTCGATCTGGCGCCAGTAGCGGACGGTGCTCTCCGCTGTGCGGTAGCGCTCGGCGACCTCGGCGGTGGTCAGGTATCGCATGCATTCCCAATCGACTAGGCGGCAATCCGGTCTGCATAGGTTGTACCCGACGATCACCGGTTAACCAAATCGGCAAGCATGTGTTTCAATTAGGAAAGTGATGGTCAGGATGGAGGTCCGATGGCAGGCGACGCGATCGACGGCGGTGAGGTGCCGCTGCTCTACAGCGAAGGCAACATCGCCGCGCGGGTAGCACTGGAGCGCGAGGTCAGAGGGTGGAGCACGATCGAGCTGGCGGACCGGGTGTCCAAGGCCGGCGTCAAGATGAACCAGACCGCCGTCTGGCGCATCGAAAACGGCACCCCACGCCGCCGTATCAACGTCGACGAAGCCCTCGCCTTCGCCCGCGTCTTCGAGCTGCCCCTCGAAGAGCTGATGTCCCCGCCGTTGGAAGGGCTGGGCCTCGACAGCAGACGGCTCGTCCAGGAAGCCGTCGAGGCGTACTACGAGACACGCGACGCCGAGGACAGGCTGCACCACGCCGTCGTCGGCATCGCCGAGTACATCCAGACCCACCCCGACAGCTCACGGGCCATCCATGAGCAGTGCCTTCGCCTCATGGGCGACGAGCGCGACGCCCGCACCCTCACCGAGCACATCGAGGGCGGCGGCTACCACCGATAACCAACCCAAGGGAGAAGCCACTTGGCGAACATCCAGAAGCGCCCCAACGGCAAATGGCGGGCTCGCTACCGTGACCTCGACGGCAAGGAGCACGCCCGCCACTTCGACCGGAAGATCGACGCCCAGCGCTGGCTCGACGAGGTCACGGCCAGCATCGTCACGGGCCAGTACGTCGACCCGCAGGCCGGACGGATCACCTTCGAGAAGTACGCGAAGAAGTGGGAGGAGTCGCTCATCGCCAGCGAGGCGGGCGAGCGGATCACCGACAACGCGCTCCGGCTCCACCTCGTCCCGGCGCTTGGCGCCCGCGCCATGGCGGCGATACGCCGCAATGACCTCCAGGTGCTCTTCAAGAGCCTGTCGGAGCAGCTCAGCCCCGGCAGCGTGCGCAACGTCTACGACGTCCTCGTACGCCTCATGACCGCGGCTGTCGAGGACAAGGTCATCGCCTCCAGCCCGTGCCGCCGCATCACCCTCCCGCCGATGCCGGATGAGGAGGTCACCCCGCCCACGGTCGCGCAGGTCGAGGCCATGGCTCGCGCGATGCCGCCGTACATCCGCGCGGCCATCGTCACCCTTGCCGGATCAGGCTTGCGAATAGGCGAGTTGCTCGGCCTCAAGGTGTCGGACGTGGACTTCAAGGCCGGCACCATCCGCGTCGAGCGCCAGCGCCTCCAGTCCGGGAAGATCGGTCCGCCGAAGACCGCCAAGTCCCGGCGTACCGTCCCGGTCGGCGAGGTCGTCACCGACGCGCTCCTCACACACCTCGCCGCACGCCCCTCCAAGGAGTGGCTGTTCACGATGGAGGAGGGCGAGCCGCTCAACTACCGCCGCTGGAAGACCGAATGGAACTGCGCTCGTAAGGATCTGCAGAAGGCAGAGAACGAGGCGGCCGAGCGCGAGGGCCGCAAGCCCGTCGAGCTGCCGCACATGGTGACCCACGACCTGCGCCACTTCTACGCCTCCGCCCTCATCGCCGGCGGAGCGAGCGTCAAGCAGGTTCAGCTGGTCCTCGGCCACGCGTCCGCCGTCATCACCCTGCGGATCTACGCCCACCTGTGGCCGGGTGAAGAAGACCGCACCCGGACCGTCATGGACGCCGTTCTCGGCGGCCTGCGGACCGGGTGCGGACTGGGAGACGCTGCAACCAAAGAAATCGCAGGTCAGAAGGCATGATTAAAGATCAAGCCTTCTTGGTCTCCCAGAAGATCTTGTCGATCTGGGCGATGTAGTCCAGAGCCTTCTGGCCCGTGGCCGGGTCGGTCGAACCCTTGGCGGCCGAGAGGGCCTTCAGGGCGTCGTTGACCAGCTGGTGCAGCTCCGGGTACTTCTCGAAGTGCGGGGGCTTGAAGTAGTCGCTCCAGAGCACGGAGACGTGGTGCTTCGCGAGCTCGGCGCGCTGCTCCTTGATGACGGTGGCGCGAGCCTGGAAGTGCGGGTCGTCGTTGGCGGCCATCTTCTCCTGCACGGCCTTCACCGACTCCGCCTCGATGCGGGCCTGGGCCGGGTCGTACACACCGCAGGGCAGGTCGCAGTGTGCGCTGACCTTGACCTTGGGGGCAAACAGGCGGGAAAGCATGGAGCATTCCTTCCTCGTGATCGTCTTCTCAGGTGGGACATTACTCCCTGGGAGAGGGGATTTCGCGAGTGCCCCCATGGGCTTAGGACAAAAGTCCGGGGTGAGACTGAGACTGGTGGAGGAACGTACCGGGGAGGTGCCGGGGATGCCGGAGCTGTCGCAGGAGATCGAGCGTGGGCGGGCGCTGCTGCCCTTCGGGGCTGCAGAGGTGACCGGCCCGTCCATGGTGCCCACGCTCCACCACGGGGACCGGCTCGTGGTGCAGTACGGCGCCCGGATCCGGCCAGGTGACGTGGTCGTCCTGCGGCATCCGTTCCAGCAGGACCTGCTGGTGGTGAAGCGGGCCGCCGAGCGGCGCGACGGCGGCTGGTGGGTGCTCGGCGACAACGCCTACGCGGGCGGCGACAGCACGGACTACGGGACCGTCCCGGAGGACCTGGTGCTCGGCAAGGTGCGCTTTCGGTACCGGCCGCTGAAGGCGGATCAGCGCTCGCCGTTCGCGCTCGCGCGCTGGGCGCTGTCGGCCGCGAGGCCCGTCCTGTCGGACCGGTCGGCCTCCAGGCGCTTGCGGGCGCGGTAGGCGGCCACGTTGGCGCGGGTCGCGCAGCGGTCGGAGCAGTAGCGCCGGGAGCGGTTCGTGGAGGTGTCCAGGTAGGCGTTGCGGCACGGCGCCGCCTCGCACAGACCCAGCCGGTCGACGCCGTACTCCGTCAGGTGGAAGGCCAGGCCCATCGCCGCGATGGCCGCGTAGCCGGCGGTCGCGTTCGAGGGATGGTCGGCCAGGTGCATGTGCCACAGCGGGCGGCCGTCGTCGTCCCGGAAGTCGTGGCCCGAGATCTGCGGGCTGACCGGGAACTCCAGCAGGAGTGAGTTCAGCAGGTCCACCGCGAGCGTCTCGTCGCCCTTGTCGGCGGCCTCGAAGACCGCGCGCAGCCGGGCCCTGACCGAGCGGAACCGGGTGACGTCGGCGTCCGTGGCGCGGCGCGCCGCCGACGCGTTGCCGCCGAACAGATCACGGACGGCCTCGACCGAGGTCAGGTTGTCCTTGCCCCGGGCCGGTTCCTCGCTGTTGACGAGTCGTACGGCGTAGTCCGAGTAATAGGCCAGTTCCACTTGTGGTCCTTACGAAGGCGCTCTATGGTCGTGGATGTGAAGAGGTAACGACTGCCTGTACTTCCAGGGTATTACGCGGGTGAGGGAAGAGGGATTCCATGACGGAAACCACTGCGACCGGGGCCGGTACGACGGGGACCGACTGGCGGGCCTGGCAGGAGAGCTGGGACCGGCAGCAGGAGACGTACATGCCGGACCGCGAGGAACGCTTCCGCATCATGCTCGACATGGTCGAGGCCTGCGTCGGACCCGAGCCGCGCATCCTCGACCTCGCCTGCGGCACCGGCAGCATCACGGCCCGCCTGCTCGCCCGCTTCCCGGGCGCCACCAGCACCGGCATCGACCTCGACCCCGCGCTCCTCGCCATCGCCCGCGGCACCTTCGAGGGCGAGGACCGGGTCGGCTTCGTCGAGGCCGACCTCAAGGCCCCGGACTGGCCGGCGCGGCTGCCGTACGAGTCGTACGACGCGGTCCTCACCGCCACGGCCCTCCATTGGCTGCACAGCGAGCCCCTCGCGGTCCTCTACGGCCAGGTCGCGGAACTCGTCCGCCACGGCGGCGTCTTCATGAACGCCGACCACATGATCGACGAGAGCACGCCGCGGATCAACGCGGCGGAGCGCGACCAGCGCCATGCCCGCATGGATCAGGCCATGCGAAGCGGTGCTCTGGACTGGGCGCAGTGGTGGCAGCTCGCTGCCGAGGACCCGGTCCTCGCCGGCCCCACGGCCCGTCGCTACGAGATCTACGGCGAGCACGCGGACGGCGACATGCCCTCGGCGCAGTGGCACGCGCGCGTGCTGCGGGAGAAGGGCTTCGGGGAGGCGCGGGCGGTGTGGTGTTCGCCGGCGGACACGTTGCTGCTCGCCCTGAAGTGATGTCGTCCGGCCGGAACCGAGAAGACCGGAACTGACAGGGGCGGTACGGGACACCCGTACCGCCCCTGTCCGTCGTACTGCTACAGCACCTTGGACAGGAACGACTTCGTCCGCTCGTGCTGCGGGTTCGTCAGGACCTCGCGAGGGTGGCCGGACTCGACCACCACGCCGTCGTCCATGAAGACGAGCGAGTCGCCGACCTCCCGGGCGAAGCCCATCTCGTGGGTGACGACGATCATCGTCATGCCGTCCTGAGCGAGGTCCCGCATCACGTCGAGGACCTCGCCGACCAGCTCCGGGTCGAGGGCCGAGGTCGGCTCGTCGAAGAGCATCAGCTTGGGCTCCATCGCCAGTGCGCGGGCGATGGCGACGCGCTGCTGCTGACCGCCGGAGAGCTGGGACGGGTAGTGGCCGGTCTTGTCGCCGAGGCCGACGCGGTCCAGCAGCCGCTGCGCGCGCTCCCGGGCGACCGCCTTCGACTCGCGCTTGACCTGGACCGGCGCCTCCATGACGTTCTCCAGCGCCGTCATGTGCGGGAAGAGGTTGAAGCGCTGGAACACCATGCCGATGCCCCGCCGCTGCGCGGCGACCTCCCTCTCCTTCAGCTCGTAGAGCTTGTCGCCGCTCTGCCGGTAGCCGACCAGGGTGCCGTCGACGTACAGCCGGCCGGCGTTGATCTTCTCCAGGTGGTTGATGCACCGCAGGAACGTGGACTTGCCGGAGCCGGACGGGCCGATCAGGCAGAACACCTCGCGCGGGCTCACCTCCAGGTCGATGCCCTTGAGGATGTGCGCGGGCCCGAAGGACTTGTGGACGCCCTCAGCCTTCACCATTGCGTTCATGGGTCATCGCCGCCAGCTGGAGAGGGAGAGCATGTTCATCTTCGTCAGGTTGGTTCTGATCTTCTGCAACGGCGTCGCCGGCAGGTTGCGCGTCGTTCCGCGGGCGTAACGGCGTTCGACGTAGTACTGCACGATGCTGAAGACCGTGGTCAGCAGCAGGTACCAGATGCAGGCCACGAAGTACATCTCGACGACCGCCAGCGAGGTGCTGGAGATGTCCGTGGCTTTCTTGATCAGCTCGGGGAGCTGAACCGCGTACGCCAGCGACGAGGTCTTCAGCATGTTGATGAACTCGTTGCCCGTCGGCGGTACGATGACCCGCATCGCCTGCGGGAGGATCACGCGCCGCAGCGTCTGGCCCTGGGTCATGCCCAGCGCGTGCGACGCCTCCGTCTGGCCCTCGTCGACCGACTGGATGCCGGCCCGCACGATCTCCGACATGTACGCGGCCTCGTTCAGGCCGAGCCCCAGCAGGGCCGTCAGGACCGGCGTCATCACCTGGGTCATCTCGTTCTTGTAGAACCCCAGGTTCAGGATGGGGAAGACGAGCGAGATGTTGTACCAGAGCAGCAGCTGGACCAGGACCGGGGTGCCGCGGAAGAACCAGATGTAGAACCAGGACACGGTGCTGGTGACCGGGTTCGACGACAGCCGCATCACGGCGAGGACGATGCCGAGCACGACCCCCAGCACCATGGCCAGCACGGATATGTACAGCGTCGTCCAGGCGCCGTTCACGATGCCGCTGTCGAACACGTAGTCCGGGATGATGCTGTAGTTGATCTTCGCGTTGGAGAAGGCGACGCCGATCAGCGCCACCAGGGCGACGACCACGGCGCCGGCCACCCAGCGGCCGTAGTGGCGCACCGGGATGGCCTTGATCTGCTCCGGCGGCACCGAGGCCGCCTGAGCCTTGTCGACAGTGTCAGTCACGGTGACTGCCTTTCAGTCCTGCGCCTGGCTCACGAGCCGCCGTTGATCTTCGACTCGGTGACCGCGCCGTCCGTGACGTTCCACTTCTGCAGGATCTTGGTGTAGTCGCCGTTCTTGATGATCGCGCTCATCGCGGCCTGGAGGGCGTCGCGCAGCTGGGTGTTGCTCTTGCTGACGGCGATGCCGTACGGACCCGCCTCGATCTGGTCGCCGACGACCTCGAAGTCCTTGCCGCCGCCGGAGGTCTTCGCGTTGTAGGCCGCCACCGGGAAGTCGTTCAGGTCGGCGACGGAGGCGCCCTGCTTCAGACGGAGCAGCGCCTCGGGGTCGGTGTCGAAGGTCTGCAGGTTGATGGCCTTCTTGCCGTCCTTCGTGCACTTCTTGTTCTGGGTCTTGGCGATGCCCTCCGACGTGGTGCCCTTCTGCAGGGCCACGACCTTGCCGCACAGGTCGTCGAGGGACTTGATGCCCTTCGGGTTGCCCTTCTGGACCAGGATCGAGGTGCCGGCGGTGAAGTAGTCGACGAAGTCGACACCGTTGCCGACCTTCTGGCCGTTGTCGGAGTTGATGCCGTTCTGGCGGTCCTTGGTGTCGTTCATCGCCGACATGATCACCTGGAAGCGATTGGCCTGCAGGCCCACGATCAGGTTGTCGAACTTGCCGTTCTGGAACTCGAACTTCACGCCGAGCTGCTTGCCGAGGGCGTCCGCGATGTCGGGGTCGATGCCGACGGCCTTGCCGCTCTCCATGTACTCGACCGGCGGGTACGCGATGTCGGAGCCCACCTGGATGACGCCTGCCTTGCGTATGTCGGCGGGCAGCTTGGAGGCGAGAGGCGCCGAGGACGAGGACGTGCCCGAGCTGCTGCCGTTGCCGCCCTTGTCCGTGTGGTCACCGCAGCCGGTGAGGATCAGGGCGCCTGCGACCGCGATCGCACCGACCGCTGCCAGACGGGTGTGTGCGGCGGTCGTACGACGGGTTGAGCCTGCGGTCATGTTGGGTTCCTCCGGCGGATGGGTGGAGTTGCCGATGGGTCGACGAGAAACACACCTTCGGGTGTCGCGACCTCGTGTGGTCACCGCATCCTGCCATTCGGACTCGGCCGTTCAGGGGACCCGTCATGTCAAAATCGGATAACGGGTGACCCCCGAATCGCACCAGGTCGGTACAACATGACCGGACCATCTGCGGGAATCCGACCTTCCGGCCGGAAGATCTTCGACGCATCTCGCGATGCGGACCTGCGCTCCGAGGCGTTGATCACTGTTCGGCCGCCGGTCAAGGGTCCGTCGAGTATTCGCCGAGGACGAGTCCTTATATTTCGGGACGAACCTTGTGGTCGAGATGTGACCTTCGGGTTCCGCGATGTGACCTTGCACTGATTGGACTCGTCCTTGGCCCGGTGGTCCGGTAAGAAGGTTCTTTACACCCCTCATCCGGGGCTCAGGGCGCGTGTGCGGCGCGCCCGTCGCGCAGGACCCGTACGCAACACCGACCGGGACTGACGCGGTGCCCGCCCACCCCTCACCAGGAGTGGCCACCCTCAACCAATGAAGACTTAAGGGGTAAAACAAAGTGGCAGCGGAGATCGTCAATCCTCGCAGCGACAGCAGTACGGATCAGGACGGCGGGGCCGAGCCCCTGGACTCCTTCGATCCGGCGTTCGCGCTGCACCGCGGCGGCAAGATGGCCGTGCAGGCCACCGTGCCGGTCCGCGACAAGGACGACCTGTCCCTGGCGTACACGCCCGGCGTCGCGAAAGTGTGCAGTGCGATCGCCGAGCAGCCGGAGCTCGTCCACGACTACACGTGGAAGTCGTCCGTCGTGGCCGTGGTCACCGACGGCACGGCCGTGCTCGGTCTCGGGGACATCGGTCCCGAGGCCTCCCTCCCGGTGATGGAGGGCAAGGCGATTCTGTTCAAGCAGTTCGGCGGCGTCGACGCCGTGCCGATCGCGCTCGCGTGCACGGGCGTCGACGAGATCGTCGAGACCGTGGTGCGGCTCGCGCCCTCGTTCGGCGGTGTCAACCTCGAGGACATCTCGGCACCGCGGTGCTTCGAGATCGAGCGGAAGCTCCAGGAGCGGCTGGACATCCCGGTCTTCCACGACGACCAGCACGGCACGGCGGTCGTGACGCTGGCGGCCCTGCGCAACGCCGCGCGGCTGAGCGGGCGGGCCATCGCGGATCTGCGCGCCGTCATCTCCGGCGCCGGTGCGGCCGGTGTCGCCATCGCCAAGATGCTGGTCGAGGCCGGTATCGGGGATGTCGCGGTCGCCGACCGCAAGGGTGTCGTCTCGTCCGACCGGGACGACCTGACGTCCGTCAAGCGAGAGCTCGCCGGGTTCACCAACAAGGCCGGCATCACCGGGTCGCTGGACGCGGCGCTGGAAGGCGCGGACGTCTTCATCGGCGTCTCCGGCGGTACGGTCGCGGAGGAGGCCGTCGCCTCGATGGCCGAAGGCGCGTTCGTGTTCGCCATGGCCAACCCGAACCCGGAGATCCACCCCGACGTCGCGCACAAGTACGCGGCCGTCGTGGCGACCGGGCGGTCCGACTTCCCGAACCAGATCAACAACGTGCTCGCGTTCCCCGGCATCTTCGCCGGCGCGCTGCAGGTTCGTGCCTCTCGGATCACGGAGGGGATGAAGATCGCGGCGGCCGAGGCGCTCGCCGGGGTCGTCGGGGACGACCTCGCTGCGGACTATGTGATTCCGTCACCCTTTGACGAGCGGGTCGCTCCGGCAGTGACGGCGGCTGTTGCTGCCGCGGCGCGTGCCGAAGGCGTTGCTCGGCGCTGACGTGCCGTCGGCCTTTGATGGCCCCGCCCGGTTGGGCGGGGCCATTTCTTTGCCCGCCCGCCCGGGTCGGGGGCGGGGTGGACGCCTGCCATGGGTGGGGGGCGGGGTGGACGCCTGTCATGGGTGGGGTTCACCGTCGGCGGCTGCGGGTGGGTGGGGGCTCGTGGCCTGGGGGCTGTGCTCCCAGACCCCCCTTCGGCCTGAACGGCCTCGTCCTCAAACGCCGGACGGGCCTGTAGTGCTAGCCGGACGGGCTTGTAGTGGTAGTCGGACGCGCTTGTAGTGCAAGAGGGCGTGTGTCACAGAGCTCTGTGGTTCCGTCGGCCCGGTGTGCCGCCTATCGTCAAGGTCATGTTCGCCGTCTACGCCGCCCGGATCGACCGTGACCAGCCACTGAACGGCCTTGAGTTGGGGGACCGGCCCGCTCCCGAGGCCCGGCCCGGCTGGAGTGTCGTCGACGTCAGGGCCGCCTCCCTCAACCATCACGACCTCTGGTCCCTCAAGGGCGTGGGCCTGTCCGAGGACAAACTGCCGATGATCCTCGGCTGCGACGCCGCCGGTGTCGACGAGGACGGCAACGAGGTCGTACTGCACTCCGTGATCGGACAGAGCGGTCACGGCGTCGGCCCCAGGGAACCCCGTTCCATCCTCACCGAGCACTACCAGGGCACGTTCGCCGAGCAGGTCGCCGTGCCGACCTGGAACATCCTGCCCAAGCCCAAGGAGCTCTCCTTCGCGGAGGCCGCCTGTCTGCCCACGGCCTGGCTGACGGCGTATCGCATGCTCTTCACCAACGCGGGCGTACGTCCCGGCGATTCGGTCCTCGTGCAGGGTGCCGGCGGCGGTGTCGCCACGGCCGCGATCGTGCTCGGGAAGGCGGCGGGGCTGCGGGTCTTCGCCACCAGCCGGGACGAGGCCAAGCGGAAGCGGGCCGTGGAACTGGGTGCCGTCGAGGCGCTGGAGTCGGGGGCGCGGCTGCCGCAGCGCGTCGACGCCGTCATCGAGACCGTCGGCGCCGCCACCTGGTCGCACTCGGTGAAGTCGCTGAAGCCCGGCGGCACGCTCGTCATCTCGGGTGCGACGAGCGGTGACCGCCCCTCGCATGCCGAGCTGACCCGTATCTTCTTCCTCGAACTCAAGGTCGTCGGCTCCACGATGGGCACCAAGGACGAGCTGGAGGACCTGCTCTCCTTCTGCGCCGCCACCGGTGTACGCCCCGTCATCGACGAGGTGCTGCCGATGGACCGGGCGCGGGAGGGCTTCGAGCGGATGGCGTCCGGGGAGCAGTTCGGAAAGATCGTGCTCACGAACGACTGACAGCCCCCTGTCGCCAACGACCCGCAGCCGGTCTCGTCAACAGCCCACAGCCGCTTTCGCGAACGACCCACAGCCCCTTTCGCCGACCGCCGACCCGGAACCGGGTCGGCCGTCGGCGTTTGTCAACCGTGATTGACATGCCGGGGGTGTCAACGTAAGTTGACATCATGACCGAAGCAACGGATCTCGCCGAGCGCGCGGGCGACCGCGATCCACGGGTCGGACTGCGCGCCGTCGCCGCACTGCGCAGGCTGCTGGAGCAGCTGGAGGCGGTGCAGGTGCGCAGTGCGCGCCATCAGGGCTGGTCGTGGCAGGAGATCGCCGCGGAACTCGGAGTCAGCAGGCAGGCCGTGCACAAGAAGTACGGGAGGCATTGATGTTCGAGCGGTTCACGAAAGACGCCCGAGGGGTGGTGCGGGCGGCGGTCGAGCACGCGGAACGCGCGGAGGCGTCGTCCGTCGACGCCGAGCACATACTGCTCGCACTGCTCGACCGTGAAGGCAGCCGCGCCTCGTTCGCGCTCACCTCGCTCGGGGTGACCGGTGCAGGCAAGGAGTCGGTACGGGAGGCGGTGGCCGAGGCCCGGCGGCGGGCCGGGCTGTCCCAGGCCGAGACCGCTGCGCTCGCCGGGCTGGGGATCGACGTGTCGGAGATCGTCGCCCGGGTCGAGGAGGTGCACGGTGTCGGGGCGATGTCCGGCGGCCGCAAGGACATGGGCTGGTGGTCGGGGCGCCGCAGTTTCGGTAGGGGCGCCAAGCAGATCCTCGAGGCGTCGCTGCGCACCGCCCTCGCCCGCGGCGACCGGCACATCGGCGACGAGCACATCCTCCTGGCGCTGACCGCCCGTCCCGGTTTCCCCGCCGAGATCCTCGCCGACCACGGGGTGACGCACGAGTCGCTGATACGGGTGCTGTTCGGCGGGGGTGGCGAGGCGAAGGCCGGCTGAGCGTGCACCTGGCCTGGCGCACGTGACCGGAGCGTTCCGGGCTGCCGGGCGTAGATGGGCGCGGCCGGAGCGCGGTCGACGGAGGCAGGTGTGCTGGGCCCGGCGTGCCCGTGGTGGGTCCTAGGGTGGGGGCCCGCCGAGGTTGGCCTGGTCCTTCGAAGGAGCCCTCATGACCGTGTCCGAGCCCGTGCCGCTCGTGTTCGTCCCCGCGGACGGGGCCGTGCGCGAGGCGGTGACGAAGGTGGGCGGACAGCCCGTCTGGCTGGAGGGGCCGCAGTGGCCGCTGTCGCGTCGGACGGGCCGGCCGATGGAGTTCCTCGGCCAGTTCGCCCTGGAGGGCGGCCGGCTCGCCTGTCTGTTCATGAGCGGGGGAGGACATGTCGACGGCACCTGGGAGCCGGAGGGCGGGGAGAACGCCCTGGTGATCCAACCCGGCGGCCGCATCCCGGAATTCGTCACGGTCGAGCGACGGGCGCAGGGGCCGAGCGCGGGGCCCGACCATCTGCCGCGGCACATCGGCCTCCCACAGCACTCCGGTGCGGAAGAGGACCGTCGGCCCTGGCAGTTCCTCGGCGGACCCGGCATCGAACCGCACTGGCTCCAGGGCGACGAGACGCCCGGCGACGGATGGCGGCTGGTGGTCCAGCTGGACTCCGGAGAGCTGCCCTTCGGTGTCGACTTCGGTGATGGGGGCGTCGGTTACGCCTTCCTCTCGCCGGACGGCAAGGAGGGCCGCTTCCTCTGGCAGTGCACCTGACGACTGCCTTCGCCTGAGCAGAAGGCGGCCCGCCGGCTGCTACACCGTCGGCGTGCGCAGTATCGCTCCGATGTGGGCCGCCGCCGTCGACAGATGGCGGCGGGCGTCGCGGAGTTGACCGTCCGTGACGCCGTGGTCCCGGGCCGCGTCACGGATGTCGTCCCGGAAACGGTCGAGCAGGCGGTCGAGGTCGCGCGACGGGTCTCCGGTGGTGTCCTCGTGCGCCCACGACGGTTCGTACTCCGCAGGGAAGTCCTCCTTGGTGTGCGAGTACTCGGGCCGCGGTGCCGAGGTGCCGGTGCCGGCGCGTCCGAACCCGAAGTCCTTTCCGAACTTGCTGCCGAAGTCCTTCCCGAAGTCACCGAACTCCTTGGCCAGTTCGGTCAGGCCCTCCCGCACCCCCGTCGGCCAGTCGCCCCGCGCGAAGTGGTCCTGCACCTGCTCCTGCACCCGCTTGGCGATGCGCTGCAGCTCCTCCTGCGCCTGGGCCCGGGCCTGCTCCTGCGCCTCCTTGGCCTGGCGCCGGGCGCGCTGGGCCTCCTCGCGGGCCCTGCGGCTCTCGTCCTTGGCGCGCCGCGCCTGCTCCTTCCACTCCTGCTTGACGCGTCGCATCTCCTCCTTGGCGGCGCGCCAGGACTCGTTGTCGGCGTACTCCCCGAAGTCTCCCGGGGGGCCCTCCCGTTCGCCGCGCTCCTCGACGCCGGGGCCGCGCCGGGCCTCCGTGGCCGCGGCCCGCATCTCGCGCCGCAGATCGCCGGCCGCGCCGCGTACGTCGGCGCGGATCTCGGCGGCCAGTTCCGCGACCGACTCGCGGATCTCCAGCTCCAGGTCGGCCAGCTCGCCGCTGCGGTCGGCCAGTTCGGCGCGGCCCGCGTCCGTGATGGCGTACACCTTGCGGCCGCCCTCGGTGGTGTGGGTGACCAGGCCCTCGGCCTCGAGCTTGGCCAGGCGGGGGTAGACGGTGCCCGCCGACGGTGCGTACAGCCCCTGGAACCGCTCCTCAAGGAGGCGGATCACCTCGTAGCCGTGGCGCGGGGCCTCGTCCAGCAGCTTCAGCAGGTAGAGGCGGAGGCGGCCGTGGGCGAAGACGGGAGGCATGTCAGAGCACCTTCTTGTCGGTCGTGCCGTCGGCCGGGTCGTCGCTCGGGGCGTCCGCCGAGTCGCCGTCCTGGCCGGAAACGGAATTGTCCCCCGAGTCGCTGTGTGGTGTGTGTGCCGGGGTGCTCGCCGGGCCGGCCCCCGCGGCCGGCTCCGAACCCGCCGGAGCCGCGTCCTCGACCAGGGGGCCGATGTCCTGCCGCTCCACGTCCCACGGCTCGTCCTCCGCCGGGGGCCGCCGCAGCAGGGCGATCGAACCCGAGACGGTCGTCGCCTTCAGGCTTCCGCTGCCCGAGCCGAGCCGGCCGGTGATCCTCTTGGCCCCCCACTGGCCGCTCACGCGCAGGTCCTCGAAGGCGTTGGAGACGGTCCCGCTCGCGGTGTTCGCCTCCACCTCCGCATCCGCCGGGTGGGGCAGCCGGATGGCGATCTCACCGGAGACGTTCGCCAGGACGATGTCGGTCGGGCGGCTCGCCGGGTCGAGGTCGACGATCATCGAGCCGCTCACCGAGTCCGCCTTGACCGAGGACCCCGCCTCCACCACCGTCAGATCCCCGGAGACGGAGTTGAAACGGAGGTCGCCGCGCAGGGCCTGCGCCTCCAGGTTCCCCGAGACGGTGTCGGCGCGCACCGGGCCCGTCAGTCCCACCAGGGTGGTGTCGCCGGTGACCCCCTTCACCTCCGTACGCCCGTCGATCCCGGAGACCACGGCCGCGGCGCCGACCACGCCCACCTCCACGCGCGTGTCGGCCGGGACCGCGAGGGAGACGACGGCGCTGCGCCGCCAGCCCTTGCGGTCGAGCCACTTGAGGAAGCCCTTCCATGGCAGGTCGTCGTACGCGACCGTGAGCGTGCCGCCCTGCTGGCTCACCAGCAGGGGTGGTCCCTCGATCCGGGAGACCTCCAGTCGGGCGGAACCTTCGTCCGTGCCCACCACGTTCACCGTGCCGTTGACGATGCGTACGTGGAGTTCGCGCACGGGCTTGTCGAAGGTGAGTTTCCGCGGCTCACCGACAGACCACTCGGACATGGTGCAGACCTCCCCGTCCCAACGCGCCATATCGCGTCTCCTGCAATTCACGATATATCGCGGACGGGGAAAGTCAAGACACTCTTTCTGGTGATCTCCAAGCTCGCAAAAATGACCAAAGCGGTCGAACCGCCCTAGCGTGTGAGCATGTCGAACGTCGGTGCCCTGCTCCTGTGCCGGGCGCAGCCCGAGTCCGTCGCCCCCGTCGCCCACCTGCTGCGCGACAGCATGCTGCTCAGCCCCGCCGGTGACGCCTGGAGCGTCCTCCTTCCCGAGGGCTGGCCCTGGCTGCACGGCGGCGAACCCGTCGACCGCGTCCTGACCGGCTGGGCCACCGCTCTCGCCGTCGGCGCCCCCTGGCCCGTACTCGCCCTGTGGTGGGACGCCGACCGGGCCGGCTTCACCCTCGCGTCGGGCTTCCGCCGCCCCGTCGGCTACGTCTGGCTCGCGAACGGCACCCCGGCAGGCGAGGACGAGGCGATGCGCACGTTCGCGGCCCGCCTGGGCCTGGACCCGGTCCTCGACGTGCAGGCCCTGGACCACCTCACCGAACCCGACCCCGGGTCCGACGCCCGCGCCCGGCTGCGCGCCCTCATCGCTTCCTCACGCGCGCGGGAGTCGCCCTCCCCGACGGCATCACCCCGGGCGACCCCGCCGACCGCCTCCGCGAGGCCGCGCACGCTCTGCCGGACGCCCGCCCGGTCGGGTGGCCGGGTTGGCGCCAGGCGGTACGGGCGGAACCCGACGCCGTCGAAAGCAGCCACCTGGGCCCGTGGCTGCCCTGGTCGGGGACGCCGCGGGCGCACGCTCTGGCCCTGGCCCAGGTGGCGGCGGGGCTCCCGCTCACGGCATGGGGCCTGCGGCGCCGCAGCGGCGGCTGGACCGCGGCCGGGGCGCTGCTGCTGGCGCACGGGGCGCTGGGGCTGGCGTACGAACTGCTGTGGCCGTGGGACTGAGGGGCATGTGAGCCCCGGGGCCGCGGGCCACGCAGTCCCGGGACCGAGGGCTGCGCGGGCCATGGAACCGAGAGGCACGAAAACGGGGCGCCACGCGGGCGCCCCGACAGCCGGACTCGGCTCTGCTACTCGTCGTCCTCGTCGTCCAGCCGCGCCAGCCACGTCGCCAGCCGCTCGACCGGCACCTCGAAGTCCGGGTTGAGGTCGACGAACGTACGCAGCTGCTCGGCGAGCCACTCGAAGGTGACCTCCTCCTCGCCGCGCCGCTTCTCGAGCTCTTCGATGCCTCGGTCGGTGAAGTACAACTCTTGCTCCTGATGCGGACGAGCCTGGGCCTGCCTCCCCAGGATATTCCGTGCCGTGCCCGCCCGGATCCGGAAGCAGGCGGGGTCGCGTGCAACCGAGTGGCGCATTAGCCTCGTCGCAGTTCAAGTGGACGTCGAACCCGGTCCGTTGACCGGGCGGTGCGAGCTCGACGGGGGAGCGGGATGAGTCACATCCAGGACATCGAACTGCCTGACGGCACGGTGATCACCGCAAGGATCGGTGCGGGGGACGCCTACGGGGACCAGGAGGACGTCGGCTTCACCGAAGCCGCCCTCGCCAAGGTCCAGCAGCTCCAGGAGCTGATCAGAGGGGTCGGCGGCACCGTGCTCGACGCCGCGCGCGCGGCCCGGCCCTCCGAGGCCGCCATCACCTTCGGGGTCGAGCTCACCGCCAAGGAGGGACTGGCGGTGGCCGTACTCGCCCGAGGGGAGGCCAAGGCGTCCCTGGAGGTCACACTGACCTGGAAGTTCGACGGCCCGCCCGAACCGGCCCCGCCCGCCGTCCCACCCGCACCGGACACCTCCCTCGACCCGACCGCGCAGTGACCCGGGTCAACGAGCGCCTGGACGCGCTCGCCAGAGCCGCCACCGTGCAGATACTGGACGCCGGTGGCGGCGACGGGCCCACCTGGGGCAGCGGGTTCTTCGTCGCGCCCGGCTGGGTCCTCACGGTCGCGCACGTACTGAGCACACACCTCAAGGGCGATCGTCAGAAGGAATTCCGGGTGCGTGGCGTGGGCGTCGACGCCGCGGCCCGACTGGAGCAGTGGCTGCTCACCGATCCGGGCCGGGCCCGCATCCCGCTGGAGGAGGACCTGGCCCTGGTCCGGCTGACCGGTGACCCCGAGGACCACCCTCACGAGTGCATGTGGCTGCCCGACCGGGCCGTGCAGCACTTCGGCGCCGTCCACGTCTACGGCTCCTACCCGGTGCCGCCGTACATCCACGAACGGCCGGTGATCGCCGAGATCAACGGCCACGAGGACACGTACGGGCTGATCATCAAGCCGGACATCGAGTTTCCCAGCGGGCTGTCGGGCGGGCCGCTGGTCGATCCCGACAGCGGAGCCGTCGTCGGACTGGTCAAGTCGCGCCGCGTGCAGAAGGACGGCGGAATGGCGGTGTCGATCTCAGCCCTGCGCCGTTTCGGGGAGGAGACGTACCGCACGGTCATGGCCGCCCACGACCGGTGGCACGGCGAGGAGCCGGTTTCCGAGGCCGGCGACAACTGGATCGACCTGCAGGCCGGCCCGCGGGCCGGTGACGGCGAGCGGTGGACGCCCGGCGACCGGCGTGAGGCGCTGCGCCTGCTCGCCTCGCTGCCCACACCGCCCGACACGCACACCGTGGAGATCCTCGCGGCCCGCGCCCGCAGCAACAACCGGTGGCCGGGTGAGACCCCGGCCCTGCTCACCTGGCGCGACGGACACGGACTGCTCTACGAGGGAACGCATCCGCTCGACTCGCTCGCGTTCCTTCGGTACCTGAGGTTCGCGGCGGAGTACACCCGTTCCCGGGGCGGTGAGTGCGAGGAGCTGAGCAGGTGGATCGAGAAGCGGCTGCGCAGGCACCCGTACCGGCCCATGCACGACTTCGTCCGGGAGGCCAGCCTCCCGCAGGCGCTGCTGCCCGCGCCCGGGGCGGGGCCGGAACGCATCGTGATCCCCTACCCCGGCCCCGGCGAGGGCCCCACCGTCGCCGTCCTGCTCGATCCCGTGATCGATGATCCCAGCCGCTTCTTCTGGCAGATCTGGTTCGACGAAGGCGGTCCCGGGAGCGAACCCGAACTGGTCGAGGCGGACGATTCGGCGGACGGCGTCCTGCCGCGTGACCTCGTGCAGGCACTGCGCGCTCCGCTGAACGACCTGCTGCGCCGCAAGGACCGGGCGGGCCGGCCGGTGCCGCTCGAAGTCGCCCTGCCCGCCGGCCTCTTCGACACCGCCGTGCATCGCTGGCGGCTGGAGGACATCGCCGAACTGGACGACCCCGGAGCCCTGGGCGCGCGCCGGGGCGTCGTACTGCGCTCCCTCGAGCGCCGTGGAGAACCGGACAAACTCTGGACGGATCGCTGGCAGGCCATGACCGCCGAGCCCCGTTTCAGAGGCTGGCGCATTCCCGTGCGGGGCGTCGTCCAGAACGCCCGCGACTACCACAACGCCGACCACGGCCTCGTGCCCGTCATGTGCCGCCCGGCCGGGTGCGGCGCCGGGCAGAACGCGATGCGGCTCGCCCTGGAGAACGGCCACGGCGTCGCTCTGTGGCGCATCGGCGGCCAGGCCGCCCACATCTGCTCGGACGACTGCGACACCCTGCACGTCCGGGCCGGGACCCTGCTCGGCACCCTCGGCTCCCTCGCCGAACTCCCCGACCGGCTGCGGTCCATTCGGCAGGAGATCAGCGAGCAGCACGCCGAGAGCCGCTGGGCGGAACCGCTGGCGCTGCTCTACGACGACCCCCGCCGGCCCCTGCCGGCGGAGGACTCCGGACCACTGGACGCGCCGCTGTGAACGGCATCCGGTACTCATACGACGGCTGGCCGAAACCGGCGGTGTCAACGCGCTGGGCTGGGTACATTTCCATGGGCCCGTTGTGGGCGCCCCGTGCCCCCGCCGGCCAGGCCGTGGAACACCACCGACCGTCGGCGAGGAGCACAGCATGAGCCAGTGGTTCGTCTACGAGGGGACCGGGGAGCGGGATCCGGACAAGGTCGGCCGGCTGCCGGTCCCGCCGCCGTGGCGGGCGTTCGACGCCCCGCCCATCCCGTACGAGGTCCCGGGCCTCGACTCCTCGACCCGCCGCCGGCTCGGCGAGCGCACCGTCCCGCTGCCCATCCAGGACGTCGAGACCCTGGAACTCGTCAACGCGGCCCTGTACCTCAGGCGTCCCCTCCTCGTCACCGGCGAGCCGGGCGTCGGCAAGTCCACGCTCGCGCACTCCGTCGCGCACGAACTCGGCCTCGGCCGGGTCCTGGAGTGGCCGATCGTCTCCCGCAGTGAACTGCGGGACGGGCTCTACACGTACGACGCCATCGGCCGGCTGCAGGACGCACAGCTGGAGCGCTCCACGGACACGGGTGAGCCGGTCTCGCAGGACATCGGCCGCTACATCAGGCTCGGTCCGCTCGGCACCGCGCTGCTCGCCGCCGAACGGCCCCGGGTGCTGCTCATCGACGAGCTGGACAAGAGCGACATCGACCTGCCGAACGACCTCCTCAACGTCCTTGAGGAGGGGAAGTTCCCCATTCCCGAACTGGAGCGGATCTCCGACCGGACACCGGTGGTGAAGGTGCTCACCGACGACGGGCGCCGGGTCGAGGTGACGGGAGGCCAGGTCCGCTGCCGGGCCTTCCCGTTCGTCGTCATGACCAGCAACCGCGAGCGCGACTTCCCCGCCCCGCTGCTGCGCCGGTGCGTCCCTCTCGACCTCAGGGCCCCCCGCGACCAGCGCCTCGCGGCACTCGTCCAGGCCCACTTCGGGCAGAGCGCGTACGACGACAACCGCGACATCGTCGAGCAGTTCACCGAGGCGGAGGCGGACGGGGCGATGCGCCCCACCGACCAGCTTCTCAACGCCATCTTCCTCACCCAGCACGCAGCCCGGGACGCGATCGGCCGCGAGGAGATCGCGCAGTTGCTGATGCGGCCCCTGGACCAGGGGCCCAGGTAGCGATGCCGGCCCGAGCCCCGGACCCGTCGGCCGGCGAGGTGAGCCCCGAGCTCACGGCGCTGGTCGCGCGGCTGCGCGAGGCGGGCATCGCGCCCGGGGTCGAGGAGCTCGCCGACGCCCTGTGGCTGGCCCGCTGGCTGCCGGGGCCGAGCGAAGCCGCCCCTCAAGGCGCAGACGGAACGGGGGACTTGACGACCACGCCCGACGGCGGGCCGGACACCACCGCGATCTCGGTGCCGCAGCCGGGGCCCGTCACGCCCACCGTCGAGAGCGAACAGCAGGACCGGGCCGGGCTGTTCGCGCCGGGAGCGGGAGGCGAGCGGGCGGCCGTCCGGATGACGCCGGTCCGGGTGCCCGCCGCCCCCGCACTGCCCGAACCCCTCGCGCTGCAACGGGCGTTACGTCCCCTTCAGCGGTACCGCGCTCCCGTGCGCCCCGTACCGAGGACGCTCGACGAGCAGGCCACCGCCGAACGGGCCGCCGAGTCCGGGCTCGTGCTGCCGGTGCTGCGCGCCGATCGCCGCCGTGAGGCGCGTCTGCTGCTCGTGATGGACGTCTCCACCTCCATGGCGGTGTGGCAGCAGGCGCTCGACGAACTGCGCCAGGTCTGCGAGCGCGCCGGAGCCTTCCGCGAGGTGCGGATGCAGTACCTGCACGAGACCGCCGAAGGCCTGCCCGGCCTCGCGGCCACCCCCGAGCGCACTGGTCCGCTGCATGCCCCGGAGCAGCTCAGCGACCCGACCGGGCGCAGGCTGACCCTGGTGCTCAGCGACTGCGCGGGCCCCATGTGGCGCAGCGGGCGGATGCAGCAGCTGCTGCACCGCTGGGCCGCGACCGCGCCCGTGGCCGTCGTACAGCCGCTGCCGCAGCGCATGTGGACGCGCACCCATCTGCCGGCCCGGCGCGGGGTGCTGCACCGGCGTGAAGGGCCCGCCGGGACCCTGGGGTTCACGCCGGAGAAGGGACGGGTCGACCCGGCCGCGGCGCCGATCCCCGTGCTGGCCCTGCGGCGCGGGTCGGTGGAGGGCTGGGCCCGGCTGCTGTCGGGGGCCCGCGGGCAGTCCCTGACGGCCGCCGCGGGCTGGGTGCGCGCCGACCACGCGGCGTCCATCGCGCCGGTGCGGGCGGCGCAGGACCTGAGCGCCGAGGAACGCGTCCGGGTGTTCCGGCGCAACGCGTCCCGGGAGGCCCGCAGGCTGGCCGTGCACCTGTCCGCGGTGCCGCTGTACCTGCCCGTGATGCAGCTGGTACAGCACGCGATGCTCGCCGGGACCGGCCCCGAGGTGCTCTCCGAGGTGCTGCTCGGCGGGCTGGTACGGCGCCGTGACGACGCGGACGACCCGCAGGCGGTGCGCTACGAATTCCTGCCGGGGGTGGCCCCCCGGCTGCGGGAACGGCTGGCGGTCGACGAGGCCGAGCTGCTGTTCAAGCACCTCTCCGACTACGTGGAGCGGAAGTTCGGCCGCAGCGTGCGCAACTTCCCCGCCATGGCGGGAGCGTTCCTGCGCGGGGCCGTCGACCCGGGCCCGGCGCCCGTGGCCGACCCCCGCACGGATGTGCCCGAGCCGGCCGGGCTGCGGGCGTTCGCGGAGGTGTCGGCCGATGTGCTGCGCGACCTCGGCGCGCGGATCCCGGCGGCGCCGGAGCTGGTGCCGACGCTGCCCGCGCCGAACGCCCGGGAACTGCTCAGCAGGGGGAGGGAGGCGATCGGGCGGTACGAGACGCAGGGGTCCACCCGGGAGCTCGACGCCGCGGTGGAGTATCTGCGGCAGGCGGTGGAGGCCGCACGGTCCGGGAAGGAACGGGCATCGGCGGCCGAGGAACTGGCCAACGCGCTCCTGTCCCGGTGGCGGGTGCGGGGAGTGGGGGAGGACCTCCGGGACGCGTGGGAGGCCGTCGGCGACGGGCCGGTGACCGGGCGGGCGTGTCTCATCCGGGGGACGGTCTGCTGGCTGCAGTCGCGCGAGGCGAGCCGGGTGGGTGTCGAGTTCGCCGGGATCCCCGACAGTCTGCGCGAGTGGGCCCGGGGGGTGCCGGACGGAACGGCGCATGCGCAGGCCGTGCTGCTCTACCTGGCCGACCGGGACCTCACCCTGGTCCTCGACGACGCGGAGACCACACCGGACGCGCTCGACCGCAGGCGGATCGCGGCTGAGACGCTGGTGCACGTCCGGCGGGCCGTCGCGCGGTCCACACTGCTGACGGAGGGCCAGGAAGCCTCCGTCCCGGTGCCGGATCCCGAGCAGCGGTATCTCGCGCACCTGCATCGGGCCATCGAGGCGGCCGGGACACGCATCCAATTCCCCGAGCCGGAGGGCGCCCACGCGCTGCGGGGCGCCTTGTGGTTCGAAGTGGCCCAGCACTACGCGGGGTCGGGGCCGGCCACTGCACGGCCCCACCCGGAGCGCGCCTCCCTCGCGGCCGAGCGCGCCGTGGAGGACCTGCTGGTCGCGGTCCGCGACGAGACCGTGCTGCCGTCCGCAGAGCGCTGCCGCATCTGGCTGACGGTGGCGGCGTCCGTCGAGATCCTCCAGCCGCCGCGTGAGGACGGCCGGGAACGCCGGCTGATGATGTCGGCAGTGGAGCAGGCCCTCGCGGCCGCCGGTGACGACGAGGCACTCCTGCTCGACTGCCATCTGTGGGCCGCAAGGGTCTACCGGGACCGCTTCGAGCGGACCGGGGACCTCGCCCATCTGGACCGTGCCGTCGAGGCGTGGACGGCGGCCGACTCACTGCTCGGCGAGGACGACGCGCAGCAGCGCGAGGTGCTGACCGAGTTCGGCGTCGACCTGCTCCGGCGGGGCGAGGCCACCGGATCCGCCGAGGACGTCAACCGGGCCGTGCAGCTGCTGCGCACCGCCGTCGAGGAGACGCCCTCGGGAGATCCCCGACTGGCTGAGCGGCAACGCCAGCTGGCGCTCGCCCACTGGAGGCGTTTCTCGGTCCAGGGAGTCCTCTCCGATCTCTACGAGGCGGAATGGATACTCGGAGCGGCCATCCACGGCTCCGCCGAAGGGGCACACGAGTTCCTCGCCCGTTGCCGGCTGCAGCGCGGGCGGGTGTGCGAGGCCCTGCACGCCCGCACGGGCGATGTCGGTCACCTGTACAACGCGAACAATCACTACGCGAACGCCTTCAGCAGTGCCCAAGCGGCGAGCATGCCGGAGTTGACGGCCGAGGTGCTGATGAGCCGCGGACGGGTCCGCGAGTCGCTCGGCGAGGCCGACGTGGCCGTACGGCACTACGCGCAGGCTCTGGAACTCACCGAGGATCCCGACCGCGCCCGCGACCTCAGGTCCGCCCTCGCCCGCCTGAACCCCGAAACGGCCCCCGAGTGACCGCACCACCCCAGGACACCCCCATACCTCTGCCCGAAATCCCCCGCCCGGACCACACCGACCACCCGGTTCTCTCCGCCATCCTCGCCGAACTCCACGCCAGGGAAGAGCAGGCCGTGGTCGTCGCCCGTTACGAAGACGCCCCGTGACCACCCACCCACGCTGGCCCTACGCCGAGCTCGACACCGCAGCCCATCAGGCCACCCCCTTCCACCAGTTCGTGCTGAAGGTCCACGGCCGCTGCAACCTCGACTGCTCGTACTGCTACCTGTACCAGGGTGCCGACCACGGCTGGCGCGACCGGCCGGCCCGTACCCCCGAAGCCACGATGCTGCGCACCGCGCACCGGATCGCCGAACACGTACGCGCCCACCGCCTCGACGGCATCCGCGTCGAACTCCACGGCGGTGAACCGCTTCTCACCGGCCCGGACCCCGTCCTCGCCTACACCCGTGCCGTACGACAGGCCGTCCCCGCGGACTGCCATGTCACCGCCACCGTCCAGACCAACGGCACCCGCCTCACCGCGGCCGCCCTGGAGCGGCTGGCCGCCGCCGGCATCCGGGTGGGGCTCAGCCTCGACGGCGGGCGCGGCGCCCACAACGCCCGTCGCGTCGACCGCGCCGGCCGCCCCGCCTGGCCCGCCGCCCGTGCGGCGGCGCTGCGGCTGACGGCGCACCCGCAGACGTATGCCGGGATCCTCTGCACGATCGATCTCGGGGCGGACCCGCTCGACGTGTACCGGTCACTGCTGGAACTCGGTCCGCCCGGCGTCGACTTCCTTCTGCCGCACGCCAACTGGGCCCACCCGCCACCGGGCCTGGCCCCGTCCTCCCCCGGCCGGTACCGCCCCCGCCCCACGCCCTACGGCGACTGGCTCGTAGCCGTCTTCGACGCCTGGTGGGACGAGGGCCGGCTGCGCACGCGGGTGCGGCTCTTCCAGGAGATCGCCGCCCTGCTGCTCGGAGCGCCGAGTGGGGCCGAGGCGGTGGGGCTGTCCCCGCTGGCGGCCGTCGTCGTCGAGACGGACGGCTCCATCGACCAGGTCGACTCGCTGCGGTCGGCGTACGCGGGGGCTTCGCGGACGGGCCTCGACGTCTTCCGGCACAGCTTCGACCAGGCGCTGCGTCATCCCGGGGTCGCGGCCCGGCAACTGGGCGAGCAGGGACTGGCGGACGAGTGCCGCGCGTGCCCGGTGGGCAAGGTGTGCGGAGGCGGCAACTACGTGCACCGCTACGCACCCGGCAGCGGGTTTCTGCATCCCAGCGTGTACTGCGCGGATCTCGAACGGCTCATCCGCCATGTCGCGCACCGGCTGAACCGGACCGTTCGAGGATCCACATGAGACCGAGCGGACCTCAACTCTTCATTGCGGAAACCTTTTTGACGCACAATCGAATAGCCTGTGCACAGTTGTGGCCAGGATCGGTCGAGGGGAACTGAGAGATGGCGGCAGAACTCGGACACGTCACGGTGGTCTTCGCCGGGCAGAGCGAGTCCTGGGCCAAATGGATCGATCACCAGGTCCGGGCCGCCGGGCGCGCCGCCACGCTGGTGCGCTGGAATCCGCTGCGCCGCCCGCCGACCCCCGATTCCCTGACCGACCTGCTGAGCGCGCCCGGCCGCATCCTCCTCGTCATCGACGACTGGTACGAGCGGCTCGGACACGGCAGGTTCGAGGCCTGGGCCGACGTCCTGCGGCAGGTGCTCCCGGCCCACCGGGACCGGATCGCCGCAGTGAGCATCACCGCACAGCCCATGCCGGAGGCCGTCATCGCCCTGGCCCCCGTCGAACTGCGCGGCCTCAGGCCGGAGGTGGCCCGCAGCCGCGTCCTGGAGTGCGCGGGCATCCCGGCCCCCGGCACCCTCGTCGCCCTCTCCCGCGGCCCCCGCTTCCCCGACGACCCGCCCGAGGTGTGGCAGGCGCCGCGCCGCAACCGCCGCTTCATCGGCCGCACCGAACTCCTGGAGAAGGTCTACGGCGCCTTCTCCGCGGCCGGCCGGGACGGCGCCGCCGTGGCCCTGCTCGGCCCCGGCGGCTTCGGCAAGACCCAGCTGGCACTTGAGTACGTGCACCGCTTCGCCGGCGAGTACGACATCGTCTGGTGGGTCACCGCCGCCCAACGCATCACCGCACGCCAGCAGTTCGCCGAGCTCGCCTCGCAGCTGGGCGTGCCGGACGGCGGCGACCTGTCGGCGACGATCAAGGCCGTACGGCGCGAACTCGACAGCACCGCACGCCCCTGGCTGCTCGTCCTGGACGGAGCGACCGGCGATCCCGAGCGACTGCTCGACATCGTGCCGCAGGGGCGCGGGCACGTCCTCGTCACCACCCACCGCACGGAGTGGGGCGCCCACGCCGAGACGATCACCGTGCCGGCCTTCGAACGCCGGGAGAGCGTCGCGTTCGTCCGGCGCCGCGCCGACCGCCTGACCGACGACGAGGCGGGGCGGCTCGCCGAGGCCGTCGAGGACATGCCGCTGCTTCTCGACCAGATGGCCGCGTGGCTGGACCAGACCCCGACCGCGTCCGTGGGTGACTACATACGGGATGTCGGCGAGGGCAGGCCGGACCGGTTCGGAGTGGTGCACTCCGGCGGGTACCCGCGCTTCGAGGTCGCCTGGGCGAAGCTCGTCAACACGCTGCGCGAGGGTTTCGAGCCGGCCTGGAAGCTGCTCAACCTGCTCGCGTGCTTCTCGCCCGACGTGGTGCCGGTACGGCTGCTGCAGACCGCCCGCCACGGTGATCTGCCGCCCGAACTGGCCGAGTTGGTCGCCGAGCCCAGCAACTGGAACAGCGCACTGCGCAAGCTGTCCGAGATCACCTCCATGCGGATCGAGTACGAGCAGAGCCCGCGCCTGGACACCCAGACCGTCAGCACGCTCCGTATGCACCGGCTCTTCCACCGTTTCGTACGCTCCATCCAGTCGCCCGACGACACCGCGTACTACTCGGCCGCAGCCCGCAGGGTCCTGGTCTCCGCCGACCCGCGCGACTCCTCCTCAGCGGGCAACTGGGCCCGGTACGCCGAGCTCATACCGCACCTGGAGCCGTCCGGGGCGCTGCGGGCGGCCGACGACGAGGTGCGCGGACTCGTCCTCAACTGCATCGAGTACCTGCGGATGCGAGGCGAGTACCACGAGGGCTGGTGGCTGAGCCGGCAGGTCGTCGAGAACTGGCGTGCGGCCTTCGGCAACGCCGACCGCTCGGTGCTCGTCGCCGTCCACCAGCTCGCCAACATGCTGCGCCGGCTCGGCCGTTACCGCGAGGCGGAGGAGGTCGGCCGGGAGAACCTGATGCGGCTGACCGAGGCCGGCGACGTACGGCCCATCGAGCTGATCCGCGCCAAGGACGGACTCGGCGGAACGCTCATGGCGCTCGGCCGGTACACGGAGGCACGCGCCCTGTTCGAGGAGGCCGCCGCCGGTGCCGCCGCCGAACTGGGCGGCGAGACGGTGCCGCGCACCCTCACCATCCGCAGCAACCTCGCCGTCGCCATCGGCCTGCAGGGCCGCTACACCGAATCGCTCGCGCTGCACCGGCGGATCTTCGAGGCCCGGGTCGAACTCCTCGGCGGCAAGAACGCGGCCACGCTCAACTCGGCCCTGCACACCGCCTGGATGCTGAGGCTGCTCGGCCAGTACCGCGAGGCCCTGCAGATCCAGGGCCACAACTCCCGTGTGCACAGCCAGATCCTCGACCGCACCCACAGCCAGACCGTGCGCGCCGAGCACAATCTGGCGCTGTGCTGCCGGCGCGTGGGGGACCTGCAGTTCGCGCACGCCATGATGCGTGGAGTCCGCGAGAAGCTGCTGCGCCGATGGGGAGCGCTGCATCCGGAGACGCTCATGGTCTCCTGCGACTACGCCATGCTGCTGCGCCACATAGGGCTGGGCACGGAGGCCCGGGAGCTCGCCGAGACCACCGCCACGCAGTACGCCTCCCAGCTCGGCGACGGCCATCCGTACGCGATCGGAGCCCGCGACAACGTGGCCGTCGTCATGCGGGACATGGGCGAGAAGCGTGCGGCACTGGAACTCTCCCGGCACACCACGCACCAGATGGAGCAGGCGGTCGGCCAGGACCACCCCTGGGCCATCGGCTGCGCCAAGAACCGGATCGCCGCGCTGGCCACCGTCGGCGACACCGACGCCGCAGCCGCCCTGGGGCGGGAGGCCGCCGAGCGGTCCGCCCGTACCCTGGGCGACTCGCACATCCTGACGATCAGCCTCAGGGCAGGGCTGGCCCTGGACCTCGCCGAACTCGGGCAGCGCGAGGAGGCCGGGGCTTTGCGCACGGAGGCGGCGAACCGGCTCACCGCCCTGCTCGGCGCCGACCACCCGCACGCCGACGACATCCTCGAACGGCACAGCCCCTACTGGGACTTCGAACCCCAGCCGATCTGACCGCGCCGCAACGCACAAGGGCCCGGCCCCCCGAGGGGACCGGGCCCTTGTGCACTGCCGTCGAGACCTACGCCTCGAAGACCTCACGAACAAGCTGCTCCTGCTCGGCCTGGTGCCGCTTCGCGGAACCCACCGCCGGCGAAGAGCTGTGCGGGCGCGAGATGCGCCGCAGCCGCTCCCCGTGCGGGACGTCCGCGCCGACCGCCAGGTCCAGGTGGTCGATCAGGTTGAGGGCGATGAACGGCCAGGCACCCTGGTTCGCCGGCTCCTCCTGGGCCCACAGGTACTTCTCGACGTTCGGGAACTTGGCGATCTCCGCCTGGAGCTCGGCACCCGGCAGCGGGTACAGGCGCTCGACGCGGATGATCGCGATGTCCGTGGCGCCGCGCTTGGTGCGCTCGGCCTCCAGGTCGTAGTACAGCTTGCCCGCGACGAAGACGACCTTGCGGACGGCGGCCGGGTCGACCGTGGAGTCGCCGATGACCGGGCGGAACTGACCCGACGTGAACTCCTCCGCCTTCGACGCGGCGGCCTTGAGGCGCAGCATCGACTTCGGGGTGAAGACCACCAGCGGCTTGTGGTGCGGGTTGTGCACCTGCCACCGCAGGAGGTGGAAGTAGTTCGAGGGCAGGGTCGGCATCGCGACCGTCATGTTGTTCTGCGCGCACAGCTGCAGGAAGCGCTCGATCCGGGCCGAGGAGTGGTCCGGGCCCTGGCCCTCGAAGCCGTGCGGGAGCAGGAGGGTGACGCCGGACGTCTGGCCCCACTTCTGCTCCGCCGCCGAGATGTACTCGTCGACCACCGTCTGTGCGCCGTTGACGAAGTCGCCGAACTGTGCCTCCCACATCACGAGCGCGTCGGGGCGGGCCAGCGAGTAGCCGTACTCGAAGCCCATGACCGCGTACTCGGAGAGCAGGGAGTTGTAGACGTTGTAGCGGGCCTGCTGGGCCTGCTCCTCGGCGAGGTACTGGAGCGGGGTGTGCTCCTCGCCCGTCTCGCGGTCGATGAGGACCGCGTGGCGCTGGCCGAAGGTGCCGCGCTGGGAGTCCTGGCCGGACAGGCGGACCGGGGTGCCCTCAAGGAGGAGGGAGCCGACGGCCAGCGTCTCGCCCATGCCCCAGTCGATCGTGCCGTCCTCGACCATCGACGCCCGGCGCTGCAGCTGGGGCAGCAGACGCGGGTGGACGTGGAAGTGGTCGGGGATGTTGACCTGGGACTCGGCGATCCGCTTCACGACCTCCGAGGTGATCGCGGTGGTCACCGGGACCGGGAACTCGGCCTGCGGGTCCGACACCGGGGCGACGGCCGGCTGCGAGGTGGCCTCGCGGACCTCGGTGAAGACCTTCTCCAGCTGGCCCTGGTAGTCCTGCAGGGCCTGCTCGGCCTCTTCCAGGGTGATGTCGCCGCGACCGATGAGGGACTCGGTGTACAGCTTGCGCACCGAGCGCTTCTTGTCGATCAGGTCGTACATCAGCGGCTGGGTGAAGGCCGGGTTGTCCGACTCGTTGTGACCGCGGCGGCGGTAGCAGATGAGGTCGATCACCACGTCCTTGTTGAACGCCTGGCGGAACTCGAAGGCCAGCCGCGCGACGCGGACCACGGCCTCCGGGTCGTCGCCGTTCACGTGGAAGATCGGGGCCTCGATCATGCGGGCCACGTCGGTGGCGTACATCGACGAGCGGGAGGACTCCGGGGCGGCGGTGAAGCCGACCTGGTTGTTGATGACGATGTGGACCGTGCCGCCGGTGCGGTAGCCGCGCAGCTGCGACATGTTCAGGGTCTCGGCCACCACGCCCTGGCCCGCGAAGGCCGCGTCGCCGTGCAGGGCGACCGGCAGGACGGTGAAGTCCGTGCCGCCCTTGTTGATGATGTCCTGCTTGGCGCGGACGATGCCCTCGATGACCGGGTCGACCGTCTCCAGGTGGGACGGGTTGGCGGCCAGTGAGACGGTGATCTGCTCGCCGTCCAGGCCGGTGAAGGTGCCCTGGGCGCCCAGGTGGTACTTCACGTCGCCGGAGCCGTGCATCGACTTCGGGTCGAGGTTGCCCTCGAACTCGCGGAAGATCTGCGCATACGACTTGCCGACGATGTTGGCCAGGACGTTCAGGCGGCCGCGGTGGGCCATGCCGATGACGACCTCGTCCAGGCGCGACTCGGCGGCGGAGTCGATGACCGCGTCGAGCAGCGGGATGACGGACTCGCCGCCCTCCAGGGAGAAGCGCTTCTGGCCGACGTACTTCGTCTGCAGGAAGGTCTCGAAGGCCTCCGCCGCGTTCAGCCGGCGCAGGATGCGCAGCTGCTCCTCGCGCTCCGGCTTGGAGTGCGGGCGCTCGATGCGGTCCTGGATCCACTTGCGCTGCTTCGGGTCCTGGATGTGCATGAACTCGATGCCGGTGGTGCGGCAGTACGAGTCACGCAGCACGCCGAGGATGTCGCGCAGCTTCATCAGGGACTTGCCGGAGAAGCCGCCGACGGCGAACTCGCGCTCCAGGTCCCACAGGGTGAGGCCGTGCTCGGTGATGTCCAGGTCGGGGTGCTTGCGCTGGCGGTACTCCAGCGGGTCGGTGTCGGCCATGACGTGGCCGCGGACCCGGTAGGAGTGGATCAGCTCGAAGACCCGGGCGGCCTTGGTGACGTCGTCGTCGTGGCTGGCGTCGATGTCCTTGAGCCAGCGGACCGGCTCGTAGGGGATGCGCAGGGCCTCGAAGATCTCGTCGAAGAAGCCGTTCTCGCCGAGCAGGAGGTTCGCGACGATCCGCAGGAACTCGCCGGAGGCGGCACCCTGGATGACCCGGTGGTCGTAGGTCGACGTGAGCGTCATGACCTTCGAGATGCCGAGCTTGTTCAGGGTGTCCTGGCTGGTGCCCTGGAACTCCGCCGGGTAGTCCATGGAGCCGACGCCCATGATGACCGACTGACCGGGCATCAGACGCGGGACCGAGTGGACGGTGCCGAGGCCGCCGGGGTTGGTCAGGGAGACCGTGACACCGGTGAAGTCGTCCATCGTCAGCTTGCCGTCGCGGGCGCGGCGGACGATGTCCTCGTAGGCCTGCCAGAACTCGAAGAAGTTCAGCGTCTCGGCCTTCTTGATGCCCGCGACGACCAGCTGGCGGTCGCCGTTCGGCTTCACCAGGTCGATCGCCAGGCCGAAGTTGACGTGCGGAGGCTTGACGAGGGTGGGCTTCCCGTCCTTCTCCGCGTAGTGCCAGTTCATCGACGGCATCGTCTTGATGGCCTGCACCATCGCGTAGCCGATCAGGTGCGTGAAGGAGATCTTCCCGCCCCGGGCGCGCTTGAGGTGGTTGTTGATGACGATGCGGTTGTCGAACAGGAGCTTCACCGGGACCGCGCGCACGGACGTGGCCGTGGGCAGCTCCAGCGAGGCGTTCATGTTCTTCGCGACGGCGGCGGCGGGACCGCGCAGGGTCACCAGCTCCGGGCCGTCGGCGGTCTCGGTCGCGGGAGCGGCCTTGGCGGCGGCGGGCTTGGCCGGAGCCGGGGCGGCCTTCGCCGGAGCGGGCGCCGGTGCGGCGGCCGCGGGCTTCGGGGCCGCGGGAGCCGGAGCGGGCGCCGCGGGGGCGGCCGGAGCCTGCGCGGCCGGGGCGGGGGCCGCGGGTGCCGGGGTGGTGGTGGTCTCTGCGGCCCCCGCGGCCGCAGTACCCGCCGGAGCCGAGGCGGCAGCCGCGCCCGGCTTGTAGTCGGCGAAGAAGTCCCACCAGGCTCGGTCTACCGAATTCGGGTCCTGGAGGTACTGCTGATAGATCTCGTCGACGAGCCACTCGTTGGGGCCGAACGCCGCAGCGGGGTTCTTGCCCGCTTGGTCTGCGTCGGTCGAGATGCTCGAGTTACTGGGGGACTGTGGCGACACGGCGGCAACCGCCCTCTTCCGCTTCACAAGGTGATGGACAGCGGGAATAAAGGCTACGCCCCCAAGACCCGGAAGGTCAGGCCGGGCAGGTTCATCGTCGTGTAAGTCACACCGGGAACCGTGTTTCGGGCCTGGAAATGGCGGGAAACAAACGCGGTTCCGGTACGGAACGAGGGTGGCGGGAAACGCCGAGGCAAGCCCTGCACGCTCAGCGTGCGGGCGTGTGCCTGATCACACGTGTCCACTGGCGCGGACCGCGGTGGATCTTGAGGCTCCGGTTCGGACTTTACGTCAACTTGGAACGGATGTCTCTCCCGGGAGGGTGACGAGAATCCGGCAGCCCCGCTCGGATTCGGCCACTCCGATCCCGCCACCGTGCAGGTCGACGGCCCAGCGCGCGATCGCGAGGCCCAGCCCCGTGCCGCCGTCGCCGCCCTGCCCGTTGGATGCGCCCGCGCCGCCCCGGTTGAACCGCTCGAATACCCGGTGCCACTCCGAGCGCGGAATGCCGGGCCCCTCGTCCAGGACCTCCAGCTCCAGCGACTCCGGCAGCGTCCCGCGCCGCGCCTTCACGGTCACGCGGCCGTGCGGCGGGCTGTGCTTGACCGCGTTGTCGATGAGATTCGCCACTACCTGGTGGATGCGCTCGGGGTCCGCGTGCGCGGTCAGCTCCGGCGGGGACACGTCGAGGTGCAGATGGACGTCGGTCCGTGTGTGGCTGCCGGAGCCCGAGGCGATGCCCGCGCGCGCGGGCACGGCCATGTTGGCCTCCTTCAGCACGCCCGACAGGTAGGGCCAGACCTCGAAGCGCCGCCGGCGCAGCGGTACGACCCCGTTGTCCAGCCGGGACAGGTCCAGCAGCGTCTCCACCAGCCGGCCGAGCCGCTCGGTCTGCTTCAGGGCCGTACGCATGGTCTCCGGGTCGGCCGGGGAGACACCGTCGACGATGTTCTCCAGTACCGCCCTGAGGCCCGCGATGGGCGTGCGCAGCTCGTGCGAGACGTTCGCCACCAGCTCCTTGCGCTGGCGGTCCTGTGCCTCCAGGTCGTCGGCCATGCGGTTGATCGTCTGCGCCAGGTCGCCCAGCTCGTCACGGCGGTTCTCGCGCACCCTGCGGGTGTAGTCGCCGTGCGAGATGGCGCTGGCGACGGCGTTCATGTCGTCCAGCGGCGCGGTCAGCGAATGGGCCACGAACTGCGTGATCAGCAGAGTGGCGATCATCGAGAAGACCGTGATGAAGCGCAGCTCGGTCGCCGTGCGCATCGCGATCATCATCAGCCCGGTGGTGATGAGGACGGCGATGACGACCAGTGCGCCCAGCTTGGTCTTGATCGAGAACGGGCTCACACCGCCCCAGGGCTCGGGCTCACCGGGGCTTCTCCGGCCGGCCGGACCGCCGCTCATGGCGTCGGGGTCTCCAGCGCGTAGCCCACGCCGTGCACCGTGCGGATGCGCTCGGCGCCGATCTTCCGGCGCAGCGCCTTGATGTGGCTGTCGACCGTACGGGTGCCGGAGGCGTCCGCCCAGTCCCACACCTCGGCCAGCAGCTGCTCACGGGAGAGCACCGCGCGCGGGGTGTTCGCGAGGCACACCAGCAGGTCGAACTCGGTGGGCGTGAGATGCACGTCCTCGGAGTGCACGCGCACCCGTCGCTGGGCGTGGTCGATCTCCAGCTCGCCGAGGCGCAGGATGCCGCTTCTGGGCGTCGCGGCGGCCAGTGCGGCCCGCTCCACCCGGCGCAGCAGCACATGCACGCGTGCGGCCAGCTCCCGCATGGAGAAGGGCTTGGTCATGTAGTCGTCGGCGCCCACGCCGAGCCCGACAAGCATGTCGGTCTCGTCGTCGCGCGCGGTCAGCATCAGCACCGGCACCGGGCGCTGGGCCTGCACACGGCGGCAGACCTCCAGGCCGTCGAAGCCGGGCAGCATGATGTCGAGGATCAGCAGGTCGGGCTGCCAGGCCTCGGCGGTGTCGACGGCGGCCGGGCCGTCTCCCGCGGTCTGCACGAGGAATCCCTCTGCGCGCAGGCGGGCCGCGATGGCGTCGACGATGGTCGCGTCGTCCTCGACCACCAGGACCCTGCGCTGTGCGCCCGGGGTCGCCGTCGTGCCGTTGTGGGATGTGTGGGTCTGCTCCATCGCCCGCCCCTGAGTTGCTTTCCGGAATCCGTGGGGTGATCCGTTATCTGGCTCATGCCTGCGCATGCTTGCGATTGACGCTTGAATGATCTGCGCCAGAGAAGCAGAGTACGGGGAGTCACCGTCCCTCGGCTATCCAGGTCGGACGGCGATGTGCACAACGTCGGGAACGCCACGGGCAACCGGGATCTCTTCGGTACGCACCCGTTGGAACCCGGCATTCCGCAAGGTTTCTTCGAAATCCGGAGACGGCTGGGCGGACCACACGACCAGCACCCCGCCCGGCTTCAACACTCTTGCGCAGCTTGTCAGTCCGGTGGCCGAGTAGAGGCCGTCGTTGCCCTCGGTGACGGTCCAGTCGGGGCCGTTGTCGATGTCCAGGCACAGGGCGTCATAAGTGGCGGATGTCTCACGGACGTACTCGATCAGATCCGTCTCCACGATCTCCGTGCGCGGATCTGCGACGGCCCGGGCCGACAACGCGGCGAGGGGGCCGTTCAGATGCCAGCCGATGATCGCGGGCTCGCGCTCCACGACCGTGATCGCGCCCCAGCGCGGGTCGGCCGCCGCACGCGCGAGCGAGAACCCCACACCCAGGCCTCCGATCAGCACGTTCGGCGCCTCCCGGGGGCCCAGGGCGTCGAGCGCGGCGTCCACGAGGAGCCGCTCCGAGCGGCCGTCCGAGGTGTCCATGAGAAAGCACCCGTTGGCGATGATCTGCAGCAACTCGCCGTGCCGGCGCAACACGACCTCGCCGTACGGGCCCTCGCGACGGTCCAGGACCTCAGGGATGTCGTAGGTGGCGGTCATGGCTCCATCCTGCACGAACTCGGCTTTGCGGCCGGGGGAATTACCGGGGAACGGGGGCTTGCCGGGGGCGCGGGCGGTCGGGCGGGGTGCGTCGCGCGCCTCGCGCCCGCGGCGGGGCGTGCCTACGCTCTTTGACCGCTGCCAGTGCCCGCACTGGGGCCAGGCCGTCGCCGGGAAGATCGTCTTCCGGTACACCGACCACGACGAGGTCCTCCACGCCGGCGACGCCTGCTACGGCGCCCCCGGCCACCTCCCCCTGATCTTCGCCGGTACCGAGATCGTCGAGTTCAGCCCCACCGCGGAACCGAACCGCACGATGGAGGTCGTCGGCCGCATCGTGGCGGGAGCACAGTCATGGCCACCGACACCGGCACCCGTGTGAAGGAAGTCGCCGACCTCTTCGTGCGGTTCCTGGGGACCAACACCCCTTCCTCGCCACCGTGCCGCGCACCGCGTCGACGCCACGCCCACCGGCCTCGTCCTCGAGTTCGAGAAGCAGTGGGAGGACGAGCAGGGCGGCACCTGGTACTGCAGGGAGCCGATACGCGCCGACCTCCGCGACGGCGCCGTCAGTGAGGCGTCCCTCTACTGCACCGGTGACTGGGACCCGGCGACACGGGCCGCGCACGCGAAGCAGGTCGACCTCCTGAGGCCGTGAGAAACCCATCGAGGAGGGCGGGGGTTGTCCTGTGACGCATGAAAAGCATGAGAGGTTGCTGTGAATCGCCTCTCGCGTGGCGTCGGTCACAGACAGGGGCCCCTGTGGTTGCGAAGGGTGGGGCGCAACGGAAGGAGCGCCGCAACGTGGAACCCATCGCGACGGCCGACAACGAGCCCTCGGTCGCGCCCCTTCCCGACGTGTCCGAACTCCTGGACGGTATGCCGCGTCAGCGCGGCGCGGCGAGCATCGTCGTCCCGACCGTGCGGATGCCCGTCCCCGCGGCCCGCACCCTCCGCCCCTGGCGGCTTCTGCCGACCCCCACGGGTACGCCGTTCACCTTCGTCTACGCGGCGGTCCTGGCCCTCACCTCACTGTTCGCCACGTACGCCTCCCCGTCCCTCGTCGTCACCCTGTACCAGGCCTCCAGCACGGACGTCGCGCACCTCGTGCAGACGCCCGTGCTCGTGCTGCTCACCAGCGCGCTGTGGATCGCGGGCGGGCTCGCGTCGCCGTACGCGATCTGTTTCCTGCTCGTCCTGACGGCGCTGGAGCGGCGGATAGGCGGTGCGCGCACCGCCGTCGTCTTCCTGCTCGGGCATGTCCTGGCCACGCTCGCGACCGAGGTCCCGGTGGGCCTGGCCGTGCTCGTCGGCCACCTCCCCGACAGCTCCCTGCACCGCCTCGACTACGGCATCAGCTTCGGCGTCGCCGCCAGCGTCGGCGCCCTGGCCGGGCTGCTCACGCCCTGGCTGCGCTGGCCGGTGCTGGTCCTGTTCGCCGGCATGCTGGTCGAGGACCTCATCGAGTTCACCGACCCGATGACCAACTGGGGCCACCTGATCTCCCTGGCCATAGGCATCGCGACCTGGCCGATGATCCGCCGCTGGTACCGCACGGCCACGGCGGCCGTCTGACTGCCGCCCGGTTGCGGATTCTTCTCACCTCGCCCGGCGTTGTCTTCTTCAGCCCGTCCGGCGTTTGAGGACGAGGCCGTTCAGGCCGAAAGCGGGGGTCCGGGGGCGGCAGCCCCCAGTAAACGCCCACCTCACCACCGTGATCGCTGACAGCGAACGGGGTCCCGGGAACATTCGCGGAGCGCCATGCATTGAGTCGGCATAACTCAACTTGACTGCCGGAGGGTAGATCATGGCTTCGACGTCCACACCGCTCACCCTGCCCGTGCTGCCGCTCGACGACGAGGTCGTGCTGCCCGGCATGGTGGTTCCGCTGGACCTGAACGACACCGACGTACGCGCCGCGGTGGAGGCCGCCCAGGCCGCCGCCCGCTCCGGGCCGGGAAAGCCCAGGGTCCTGCTGGTGCCACGCATCGACGGCAGCTACCCGGGCACAGGCGTGCTCGGCACCGTGGAGCAGGTCGGCCGGCTCGCCGACGGTGACCCGGGCGCCCTGATCCGCGGCCGCGGCCGCGTGAAGATCGGCGCCGGCACCACCGGCCCGGGTGCGGCGCTGTGGGTCGAGGGGACGAGGATCGACGAGAGCGTGCCCGAGCCGCTGCCCGGTCACGTCACCGAACTGGTGAAGGAGTACAAGGCCCTTGCCACCGCCTGGCTGCGCAAGCGCGGCGCCTGGCAGGTGGTCGACCGGGTGCAGGCCATCGACGACGTCTCCGCCCTGGCCGACAACTCCGGTTACTCGCCCTTCCTGACCACCGACCAGAAGATCGAGCTGCTGGAGACCGCCGACCCGGTCGCCCGCCTCAAGCTCGCCACCCAGCACCTGCGCGACCACCTCGCCGAGCAGGATGTCGCCGAGACCATCGCCAAGGACGTCCAGGAGGGCGTCGACAAGCAGCAGCGGGAGTTCCTGCTCCGCCGCCAGCTGGAAGCCGTACGCAAGGAACTGCGCGAGCTCAACGGCGAGCAGGACGGCGAGGAGTCCGACGACTACCGGGCCCGCGTGGAGGCCGCCGACCTGCCGGAGAAGGTCCGTGAGGCGGCCCTCAAGGAGGTCGACAAGCTGGAGCGGTCCAGCGACCAGTCCCCCGAGGGCTCCTGGATCCGCACCTGGCTGGACACCGTCCTCGAACTCCCTTGGAACGAGCGCACCGAGGACGCCTACGACATCCAGGGAGCCAAGGCGATCCTGGACGCCGAGCACGCCGGCCTGGAGGACGTGAAGGAGCGCATCACCGAGTACCTGGCGGTGCGCAAGCGCCGCAGCGAGCGCGGCCTGGGGGTCGTGGGCGGCCGGCGCGGCGGTGCCGTACTGGCCCTCGTCGGCCCGCCCGGCGTCGGCAAGACCTCGCTCGGCGAGTCCGTCGCGCACGCCATGGGCCGCAAGTTCGTCCGGGTCGCGCTCGGCGGCGTCCGCGACGAGGCCGAGATCCGCGGCCACCGCCGTACGTACGTCGGTGCCCTGCCCGGCCGGGTCGTCCGCGCCATCAAGGAGGCCGGTTCGATGAACCCGGTCGTCCTGCTGGACGAGATCGACAAGGTGGGCTCGGACTTCCGCGGCGACCCCGCGGCCGCCCTGCTCGAAGTCCTCGACCCGGCGCAGAACCACACCTTCCGCGACCACTACCTGGAGGTCGAACTCGACCTGAGCGACGTCGTGTTCCTCGCCACGGCGAACGTCCTGGAGGCCATCCCGGAGGCGCTCCTCGACCGTATGGAGCTGGTCCGCCTGGACGGCTACACCGAGGACGAGAAGGTCGTCATCGCCCGCGACCACCTGCTCCCGCGCCAGCTGGAGCGTGCGGGACTGCAGTCGGACGAGGTCGCCATCGACGAGGGCGCGCTGCGCAAGCTCGCCGGCGAGTACACCCGCGAGGCGGGCGTCCGCACCCTGGAACGCTCGATCGCCCGGCTGCTCCGCAAGGTCGCGGCGCAGCACGAACTGGGCGACCGGGAGCTGCCGTTCACCATCACGGACGGCGACCTGCGCGCCCTGATCGGACGGCCGCACCACGTGCCCGAGTCCGCCCAGGACCCGGCGGAGCGCCGCACGGCGGTCCCGGGTGTGGCGACGGGTCTCGCGGTCACGGGAGCGGGCGGCGACGTCCTCTTCGTAGAGGCGTCCCTGGCCGACCCGGAGACGGGTGCGGCGGGCCTGACCCTCACCGGGCAGCTGGGTGACGTGATGAAGGAGTCGGCGCAGATCGCGCTGAGCTTCCTGCGCAGCCACGGCGCCGAACTGGAGCTGCCGGTCGCGGACCTGAAGGACCGTGGAGTGCACATCCACTTCCCGGCGGGCGCGGTCCCGAAGGACGGCCCCAGCGCGGGCGTCACGATGACGACGGCCCTTGCGTCCCTCCTGTCCGGGCGCCTGGTCCGCACGGACGTGGCGATGACCGGCGAGGTCTCGCTGACCGGCCGTGTCCTGCCCATCGGCGGCGTGAAGCAGAAGCTGCTCGCCGCGCACCGCGCGGGTGTCACCACGGTGATCATCCCCAAGCGCAACGAAGCCGACCTGGACGATGTCCCCGCGGAGGTGCTGGACAAGCTCGACGTCCACGCCGTGACCGACGTCCGCCAGGTCCTGGAGCTGGCCCTCGCGCCTGCCACGAGCGACGCGAAGCCGGAGGTTCCGGTGGCGGCGTGACGGACGCCACCGGATAGGCAAGGCCCGGGTTTTCGTGAGGGAGGCCCGGGCCTTCGCCGTGCGTACGGGGAGGGAGGGGAGGATCAGCCGTTGGCGAGCGCCACGACCCGGTCCAGCGCCCCGTTGAACCTGTCGTGGTCGCCGACGGTCGGGCCGGACGAGGTGTACTGCCAGGCCGTGTAGTACGCCCACCCCGCCGGCAGCGTCCCCACCTCCGACGCATACCGCGCGATCCACAACGGATTGGCGGACGCGAAGCCGCCGTAGTTCCCCGTGCAGTCGCTCCACCAGCTCGCCGCCGTGTAGATCACGGCATCCCTCCCCGTGCGCGCCTTGTACGTGTTCAGGAAGTCGGCGATCCAGCCGACCATCGCGCTCGCCGACTTGCCGTAGCACTCGGCGCCGTACGGGTTCCACTCGATGTCGAGGGTGCCGGGGAGCGTCCTGCCGTCCTTGGACCAGCCGCCGCCGTGGTCGACGAAGTAGTTCGCCTGGGTGGCGCCGCTGGTGGTGTCGGGGGTCGCGAAGTGGTACGCGCCGCGGATCATGCCGACGTTGTACGAGCCGTTGTACTGCTGGGCGAAGTACGGGTTCGTGTAGTACGTCCCTTCGGTCGCCTTCGTATAGGCCCACTTGACCCCGCTGCTCCACAAGGTCGGCCAGTCGACATTGCCCTGGTAGCCGGCGACGTCGACGCCTTCCGTCTGGGTGGCGGCGGTGGGGGCGGGGGTGCCGTGCTGCCCGTCGTGGGCGAGGACGCCCATGCCCATGTGGGCTGAGCCGCGCGGCGGCCTGGCTGTGTCAGCCGCGTCGGCCGGGGCGGTGAGGCCCAGGGAGAGGGCGGCGAGCAGGAGCCCGGCGGACAAGAGGCGCCGGGGGCGGACCGATCCGGGTCTGTGCACGGGCATGGCGTGCCTCCGAGGGCTCGGTGATGCTCGGTGGGGAAGCGCTGCAGCGCCGAGATGCTGTTGGTGTGGGCATGTCGACCGTTTCCTGGTAAGGAAGCTACGCACGTAGAAGAGCGGGTGGGAAGGGGGCCCGGAGTCTGCCGTTGGTCTAGCCCTGCGAAATACTTGAGGAGCTGCGGCAACGACGGGGTCTGGCGGAAACTTTCAGGATCGGGAAAACCGAGGCAGGGGCTGACGTGCACGAAGGCGGAAACGGGGACGAGCGCCGGCTCTCGGACCGGACGGCACCGGGCGGCGCGGACATCGAGTACCTGTCCCTGGAGCGTGAGTTGACGGTTCTGCTGCGGCGCGCCCGGGCCAGCCAGGGCGAGATGGCCCGCGAGGTCCACCCCGACCTGGAGTCCGCCGCGTACGGCCTGCTCGTACGCCTCGACGAGCACGACCGGCTGCGCGCCACCGAGCTCGCCGCCTACATCGGCGTGGGCAAGGCCACCATGTCCCGCCAGCTGCGCGCCCTGGAGGACCTGGGCCTGGTCGCCCGCGAACCCGACCCGGCGGACGGGCGTGCCTGGCTGGTCCGCCTCACCGAGGAGGGACACCGCCGGGTGAGCAAGGTCCGTGACGCCCGGCGGGCGCGCTACGTCAGGCAGCTGGCCCACTGGGACCGCCGCGAGGTGGCGGAACTGGCCCGGCTGCTGGGGGAGTTGAACCGGGGCATGGAGAAGTAGGCCGACACCGGTCACCCAGCCGCGCTCCTGGCGTCGGCACAGCCGCCCCCGGTGAGGCGCAGGTTGGCCTCTGCGCCGCCGTCGGGGTGGTTGCGGAAGGTGAGGCGGGCGCCGAGGAGGCGGGCCTGGCCGGGGAGATGGTGAGGGCAAGGTCCGTTCCCGGGCTGGTTGTCCGGCTGCCTTTCATGCGTCGTCCCCGGTGAGGCGCAGGTTGGCCTCTGCGCCGCCGTCGGGGTGGTTGCGGAAGGTGAGGCGGGCGCCGAGGAGGCGGGCCTGGCCGGAGGCGATGGTCAGGCCCAGGCCCGTTCCCGCGGACCCGCAGCCGGTGCGGAATCGCTGCGGACCGGAGGTGGTGAGGACGGTCAGCAGGTCCGGCGGGAAGCCGGGACCGTGGTCGCGGACCCTGACGACCGGTCCGTCGCCGTCCCGGTCCCGCTCGACGTCCACCTCCACCGTCACCGGCGGGGCACCATGACGAAGCGCGTTGGCGACCAGATTGGTGAGGATCCGTTCCACGCGCCGTGGATCGGTCTCCGCGAGCGCGTCCGTGACGATCCGCACCCCGACCACGCCCTCTGCTGCGTCGAGCCCGGCTACCGCACGCCGGGCCATCGCGCTGACCTGGCGGGTCTCGGTCTCCATCGGCACCGCGTCGGCGTCGAGGCGGGCGACCTCCAGGACGTCCTCGACGAGGCCGCGCAGTTTGTGCACCCCGCCCGTCACCAGTTCGGCGGCCGGACCGGGCGGCAGCAGGCCGGTGGCGGTCACCATGGCGGCGACGGGGGTGCGCAGTTCGTGCGCGATGTCGGCGGTCACCCGTCGCTCGGCCTCCAGCCGAGCGCCGAGGGCGTCGGCCATGGCGTTCACGGAGGCCGCCAGCCGGGCGATCTCGTCCCGCCCCTGCGGGCCGATACGGGCGTCCAGGTCGCCGTGCGCGATGCGTTCGGCCGTATGGGCGGCGGCCCTGGCCCGACGGCCCATCCGCACGCCCAGGGCCAGACCGGCCAGGGACACGACCACGGTGGCCGCCGCGCCCGTGGTGACCAGCGTCCGGTCCAACTCGGCCAGCTCATCGGCCTCGCAGCCGTAAGGACGCGACAAGGCGAGCACGGTCCGGTCGGAGACGCGGGTCGCCGCCCACAGCACCGGATGGGGTCCGTCCTGGAGGTAGGTGACACGGACGCCGCGGCGCACCGCCTCCGACACGGCCGCGGGCAGGTCCGGCGGGTCGAGCCGGGCCTCCGACTTGCGCCCGGCCGCCTGGTCGTAGACGGCGCTCATCAGCCGCCGGTCCATGTCGGAGCGGGCCGAGGCCAGCTGGTCCGCGGCGGTGATGCGGTGGACGAGCAGCCCGACCGCGCTCGCGACGCAGACGGCCGCCACTGCGACGGCCAGGGCCACCTTCGTGCCGATGTTCATGGGAGCCGTACCGATGTGCCGGGCCACTACGGGCGCAGCTTGTAGCCGAAGCCGCGCACCGTCTCGATGCGTTCACGGCCGATCTTGCAGCGCAGTCGCCGTATGTGGACGTCCACCACCCGGGTGTCACCGGACCAGGCGTAGTCCCACACCCTCTCCAGCAGCAGGTCCCGGGTCAGCACCGTGCCGGGCGAGGCCGTGAACTCCTGCAGCAGCTTCAGTTCCGTGGTGGTGAGGGCGAGCGGCTTTCCCTCCCGGCACACGTCCAGCGTCTCGGGGTCGAAGGCCAGGTCACCGAAGGTGAGCGGGGTGCTGTCCGGCCGATGCTCAGCAGGCGCGGCGCGGCGCAGCAGGGCGCGGATCCGGGCGGCCAGCACCATCCCGTCGAACGGCTTGGTGACGTAGTCGTCGGCCCCGGCCTCCAGGCCCATCACCACGTCCACGGGATCGTTGCGGGCCGAGATCAGCAGAACCGGCACTCCCGACTCCTCGCGGATACGGCCGGCCAGGCTGACCCCGTTCAGGCCGGGCAGCATGATGTCCAGGACCGCCACGTCCGGCGCCTGCTCCCGGAAGAGGGCGAGGCCGGTCGTCCCGTCCGCGGCGGTGCGCACCGCGTAACCGCTGCTCTCCAGGGTGAGACGGGTCGCCTCCCGGATCATCTCGTCGTCCTCGACCAGCAGGACCTCGTGCATGTGTGTCTCCTGAAACGTGGTGCTCCCGGCCCAAGAGGACCAGTCCTATGTGTCGGTGACCCGGCGGCGGGTTCACAGTCGCGGGGCGGAAACGTTGTCATGCCGCCGGCACGCGTAGGCGCAGGTCACCGACGTCCCGCGCCCAGTGGGGCGCGGGCGGGGGGTCGGGGCTGAGCACGGCGTGGCTGTAGTAGGCGGCGTACTCGCGCTTGATCAGGCCGCTGAGGACGAGACGCACCCGGTAGTACGGCGGGTTGTCCTTGCCGTGGGGACAGAACGACTGGCAGGAGAAGTCGACCACCAGCCCGGTCCCGACCGCCCGGGGCGTGCCCCAGCCGCGCCACTTCATGCCGTACAGAGTGGTGACTTCGGTCAGATCCATCACGTCGGGGCGCTGCCGCGAGATGGAGCGTGCGTCGTCGACGTAGACCGGCCCGGTCCAGCGGACCGCGGTCGGTGCCGGGCCCTCGACGTGCGCAACACCGGCCCCCGTGCCGCATCCGGCGAGGCCCAGGAAGCTCATGGCGAGCAGCAGGTACCGCGCCGATCCGCCGTATCGCATGCCGTTCCCTTTCCGCCTGCGCCCACGGGACGACCACCTTCACGGTCCCCGGTGAACGAGAAATGTCCTGACAGCAAGGACTCGGCAATGCATGGAATCGCTCCCACAACTCTGTAACAGCCGTACGTCATTTCCGTCCGGCAGCCGTGATCCGGCCGCCGGACCAGTGTCATGCGCGGCTGGTCCTCTGTGGTCAGCCGGGGCGCACGGCCCCGGAAAGGGTCCGGAACCAGGATCCGAGACAAGACCAAGGAGCCACCATGTCCTCATCCGAGATGTTGGAGACGCCGCCCGAGAAGCGGCGCGGCCGCGCACGGCGTGCCCGGATGGTCGCCATTCCCGCCATGCTGCTCAGCCTCACCGTCGGCGGGCTCGGCCTGTCCGCCACCGCGCACGCCGCCGACGCCCCGCAGTGCCCCCCTGGGGCGCCCCCATCCTGCGGGGCGGCCAACAAGGGCAAGGCGCCGGTCTCGGGCGACGAAGAGCACCCCGGAAGGCTGACTCCGGGAAAGATGCAGGACAAGACCCTGAAGACCTGGCAGCGCATCGGCTGGCCGAACTGGCGCAACATCGGCGACCGTGACACCTCCATTCAGGTCAGCAGTTGGGTCGACCAGCAGCGCCGCCAGCACGGTGAGTGGGTCGAGACGGGCGGTCGATACTGGGACAACGGCGGCTCTCTCCGGGATTTCATGAACGAGGGGTTTGCGGGCTCGTCGTCGCAGAACTACCAGGGAACGTTCCAGGAGTACGTCGCGACCACCTTCGACCACGACCCCAGCGGGGAGGGCGAGAGGACGGGCCAGGACCGGTTCGTGCGTGCGATCAGCACCGGTGACGTGTGGTTCACGCGGGACCACTACAACAGCTTCACCTACCTCGGCAAGCAGCAGTAAGTCCAGGTCCGGCAGGAACCCCCGGGACGGGAGCCCGGGGGTTCCGTGACTTTCACCTTCCGTGCCCGATCGGCTCCGAAGCGTGCCTATTCTCGAAGCATGCCTCAGCCGAAGAATCTTGACCCCGCCTCCATAAAGGAGTTCTACGGGGCCGAGCTCAGGCGGCGCCGCGAGGAAGCGGGGCTGTCGCAGTCCGGGCTCGGAGATCTCGTGTTCTGCTCGGGGGTGTACATCGGGTACCTGGAAATGGCCGGTCGCAACCCGTAGTTGGACATGTCCGAGCAGTTCGACTCCGTCCTGAAGACGGACGGGTTCTTCCGGCGGCTGTGCGAGGCCGTTCTCAAGGGGTCCAAGTTCGCGGGTTATTTCGCGGCGGCAGCCGAGCTGGAGCAACGGGCCCTGACCATTTGCGACTTCGCCACGACCGTCGTGCCGGGCTTCTCCAGACGCCCGCCTTCACGCGGGCCTTCATTCGTTCGCTCCGGCCCCTGGTGGACGAGCAGGAGATCGAGCAAATCGTCGGCGCCCGGCAGGAGCGGGCCGGGGCTCTGCTCAAGAACCCTCTGGAACCCGAGCTGTGGTTCGTCATCCATGAGGCCGTGCTGCGCACTCATGTCGGCGGAACCGAGGTGATGCGCGAACAACTGGAACACATCGCCGGCGTCTCCCGGAACCATCAGGCGGTCATCCAGGTCCTGCCGTTCTCAGCCGGGATGACTCCACTCATGTACGGCCCGATGAGGGTCATGACCTTTTCCGAGGAGCCGTCCGCCGCCTACACGGAGACTGCCCACACCGGCCAACTGATCGAGGATCCGGCCGTAGTCGCGAGCATCGCTAAGTCATACGATCTGGCCAGGGCCGCGGCCATGTCCCCGGAAGCGTCCCTGGGCTTTGTCGATCGGCTACTCGCGGAGGACTTCACACCATGAACAGCACGCACGACCTGCGGTCCGCTTGCTGGCACAAGTCCTCGTACAGCAACGCGGAAGGCGGAGAGTGCGTGGAGGTCGCCGACAACTTCCGCGGCGTCATACCCGTCCGCGACAGCAAGGTCCCCGACGGCCCAATCCTGCTGGTGTCGCCGGCGGCCTGGACGTCCTTCATCCACGCAGCGGCCAAGTAGGTCACAGGACGACGTACACGACCGTCGCGTCGTCATGCGTCTTGCTGCGCCGCAGATACCTCCGCTCCTCCGCGTCGGCCCGCTCCAGCAGCCGTACCCGGTCGACCAGCACCTGCGCCCCCTCCTTCCGCACGAAACGGAAGCAGTCCGCCCAGTCACCCTCCCGGAACTTCTCCACCCACCGGGTGGCGCCGTCCGTCAGCGCGGCCAGGGCCCGTACGTCGCCCCGCGGCAGCGCGCCCGTCACCGCCCGTGCCGCCACGGCCGGGTCCGCGGCGGCCGTATAGAAGCCGCCCTCCTTGTTCCGGACCGTCGAGTCCACGATGGCGTCCGTGGCCAGGGACGAGCGCGGCAGCCGGGACAGGCGGTCGTCCAGGAGGGATGTCACCGTGCCCTCCGGCGACTCCACCAGCAGGGCCGAGTCCGAGAGGACCAGGTACTCGACCCGCTCAACACCCCACCGCGCCACCACCACCGTTGCCTGTGGGGTGCGTGGGTGAGAAAGGTCACAGGTCTCGGCATGGGCCTCGGCCGTACGCGCGATGGAGCGGGCCAGGGCATCCTGCAGCGGAACATCCGGGAGGGAAACGGTCAGTTCGGTCAGGGCCCCGCCCAGGCGGGCGACGTACCAGGGGACCGAATGCAGACAGCCCGTCTCGCTCCGCGGTGGCGTCACTCCGTCCAGGACGACGAGGATGCCACCCTGGCCGCAAGCGGGAAGTGCGGCCGCTGCGAAGTCCTCGTTGGGGCGGGCGGGATCACCGGGCTCCGAGACAAGTTCCGTATGCATTCGGCCAGTCTGCACGACGTCTTCACAAGGTTCGCCAAAGCCCGGCATTGATCGCCGAATTGACGCACCGGCGCAGGTCAGACGCCCTGTTTGGGGTGGAATCCGTTGTTCCGGGAAGCCGTGGCGGCGAATACTGCCACCGCCCGGCGCGGACGTCCAACCGGCCTGCCGCTCAGGGCCGCTGAGCGCGTCCGGGAAACTTGCCCGCCAACTCTCCTCCGGGGTTCACTCCTTCGGGTGGCGGGCCGGGTGATGCCCGTCCACTGCCCACCGGCACTGGGAGGGTCGGCACCGTACTGGGAGTACGCACGGTCGACGTCAGTTGACGGAGCGTCATCCCGGGCCCATGAGTAGTACGAGTCAGGAATGCGAGCACCGGTGCAGAAGACGCGGCCTCGTCGCACAGGCAAGCAGACGGACCCCGCAGCGGGCGGCGCGGAGCGCACGCCCGGCAGCACCGGCACCAGCACCGGCACCACCACCGGCAAGGGCCGGCCCACGCATGTACGCAACCGGCTCGTCGTCGCCGTGGCCGTGGTGGCCGCCGCCATAGCCGGGGCCGGTGTCCCCTCCGTCCTCACCGCCTCCGGGCAGCTCAGCGACTCCCAGAACCTGGTGACGCTCGCCGGGCAGACCCAGGACGCCCTGGCCCTGGCTCATTCGCTCGCCGACGAGCGGGACGAGGTGACGTCCTACATCGCCGCCGGGCGGCCCAAGTCCAAGGCGCCCTCCGAGCAGCGCAGCGCCCGCGTCGACCGGCAGGTCGAGGACCTGCGGGAGAACACCGACACACCCGCCTCCCTGCGCGGCGACCTCGACGGCATCGCCGCCCTGCGCCGCTCCGCGCTCACCGGCAAGAGCGACGCCCTGCAGACGCACGACGCCTACTCCGCAGCCATCACCGAACTGCACGGGCTCGCCGAGCAGCTGGCACAGCAGATGCCGCCCCGCGCCGGGTCCGGCGCGTACGCGCTGGCCGAGCTGGACTCCGCGGTGCAGCAGGCCGCCGCCACCCGAGGCCTGCTCCTCGCGGCGCTCAACGTGCCGACGTCCACGCAGACGGTCATCAGCCCGACGACCGGCCTGCCGACCACGGTCACCACGTCCTCGGCCGCCGACACCAAACAGCGGGGCGCGCTGACCGCCGCCGCCCAGCAGGCCCGGCTGCGCTCAGACGCGGCCCTCGCCGACTTCCACGACACCGCCACCAGGGCCGCCCGGACGTCGTACGACTCCACGGTCACCGGTCCCGAGGTCAACTCCGCCGAGAGGTACCTCGCCGCCCTCACCGAGCAGCCGACGCTCTCCACGTCCGAACTCGGCACCGGCGCCTCGAAGCTCGACGCCGCGCTCTCCGCCCGTGTCGACGCCATGCGCGGCGCGGAGTCCGCCCTGTACGACCGCCGCACCAAGGACCTGGCCCGGCTGCGCGACGACGACGTCAGCGCGCTGGAGCTCCGTATCGCCGTCCTCGGCGCCCTGATGCTGCTCGCCGTCGGCATCGCCACGGCCATGGCCCGCACCCTCACCCGCCCGCTCTCCGTGCTGCGCCGCGGCTCGGCCCGGCTCGCCGAGGCGACGGACCCCGCCGCCGAGGAACCGGTCACCTTCACCGGCCGCAACGACGAGTTCGCGCAGGTCGTCCGCTCCGTCAACACCCTGCACGCGCACGCCGCCGCCCTCAGCGAGCGCATCGTCACGCTGGAGGCCGACCGTAAGCACCTGGTCGGCCAGCGCCAGAAGATGGCGGACGCCCGCGAGGAGCTGCGCGCCGAACTCGCCGACTCCGCAGCCCGGTTGGAGCGGCTGCGCGAGAGCATCGGCGGCACGTTCGTGAACCTCTCCCTGCGCACCCTCGGCCTGGTCGAACGCCAGCTCGCCGTGATCGAGAGCCTGGAGGAGCGCGAACAGGACCCGGAGCGCCTCGCCACCCTCTTCAGGCTCGACCACTTCGCGACGGTCATGCGCCGCCACAGCGAGAACCTCCTGGTCCTCGCCGGTACCGAGCACGTCCAGCAGAGCGCGCACCCCGTCCCGCTCGTCGACGTCGTCCGCGCCGCGGTCAGCGAGATCGAGCGCTACGAGCGCGTCCGCATCGCCGTGCTGCCGCCGCACGCGCACGTGGCGGGCTTCGCCGCGGACGACCTGTCCCACCTGCTGGCCGAACTGATGGAGAACGCCACCTCGTTCTCCCCGCCGGATCTGCCCGTCGAGGTCTCCGGCTGGCTCCTGGAGAACGGCGAGGTCATGCTCTCCGTCCAGGACGAGGGCATCGGCATGACCGCCGAGCGCATGACCCGCCTCAACACCCGGCTCGCCGAGTTCGACCCCGAGTCCCCCTACGACCAGGAGGGCGAGGAGGGCCTGGGCCTCGGCCTCTACGTCGTCGCCCGCCTCGCCCACCGCCACGGCGTCCGCGTCCAGCTGCGGGAGCAGAAGCAGGGCGGTGTCGCAGCGGTGGTGGTCCTCCCGAACTCCCTGCTGACGGCTTCCCCGTCCGCCGCGGTCCCGTCGTCGTCCTCCCAGGCCCCCGGCGGCACGCTCACGTTCTCCCTCCCCGGGGCGGACGCCGAGGCCAACTCCAACGAACTGCACGGCCGCCAGAAGCCGAGCGACCCACTGGTGGCCCTGGCGGAGCAGGCCCTGCAGCACGAGGTGCCTCCGGCCGAGACCACGATGGAACTCCTGATCCCGGCGCAGACGACGGGACCGGAGCAGGAGAAGACCCACGAGGAGCCCGCGGTCGCCGATGGCGGGGAACCCCCACAGGGGTCACCGGCACCCGACGAAGGGGAGACGGGCGGTGAGGGTGGGACCACGTCCGTCGACGGCGAAGCCGAGACGGAACACGAGCGTGCCGAGGACGAGCAGCTCACCGACAAGGGCCTGCCCAAGCGCACCCCTAAGATCACCGCACCGGCCCCGGCGCAGCGGCCCCGGAGCGGATCCGTGGACGCGGAAGCCCTCCGCCGGCGACTCGGCGGATTCCGCACAGGCGCCCAGGCAGGCTACCGCGCCGTAGAGGCGGAGATCGCAGAACAGACCGCCCAGAACCAGGTGCCGGCCACCGGACCAGCCGTATCCGAGGAATCCACGGGGGGCACTGTCGAGGAGGCAAGCAGTTGACCGCGCCCAGTACCTTCGGACTGAGCAGTGAAGCCCGCAACCTGCACTGGCTGCTGACGAACCTGGTCGAGGAGGTGCCGGGCATCCAGTCAGTAGCGGTGGTCTCCTCCGACGGCCTGCTGCTGCTCTCCTCCGACCCCGGCCGCAACGACGAGGCCCGCCAGGCCCGCGGCACAAGGCCCACCGGCCCAAGGGGCTCCTCCGCCGACCTCGCCACCATCGTCTCCGGCATCGGCAGCCTCACCATCGGGGCGGCCAGGCTGATGGGCGGCGGCAGCGTGAAGCACACGATGGTCGCGATGGACGAGGGCAGTCTGTTCGTGATGTCCATCAGCGACGGCAGCCTGCTCGGCGTGCACGGCTCGGCGGACTGCGACATGAGCGTGGTGGCGTACCACATGGCCCTGTTCGTGGGCCGCGCCGGCCACGTCCTGACGCCCGAACTCCGCAGCGAGCTACGAAAATCCCTGGAGTCGGAGTCCGCCGGGGGCCCCCGATGAGCAGTGGGCCCGAGAAGCTTCCCGTCCGCGGCGGCGACCGCAAGCCGGCTCGTGTCCGCCCCTACTCGCTCACCGGCGGCCGTACCCGCTTCGGCCACGTCCTCCTCGTGGAGACGTTCGTGGCGGCGCTCGACGCCCCCGAGGAGCGCAAGGAACTGACGAAGGGCTCCCTCAGCACCCGGGTCATGCCCGAGATGCTGGCCATCGTCGAGCTGTGCCGCCGTATGCGCACGGTGGCCGAGATCGCGGCGCTGCTGAAGATGCCGCTGGGCGTGGTCCGCGTGCTGCTCAGCGACCTCGCGGACCAGGGAAGAATCCGCGTGTACGGAACCGGTACCGGTCACGGCACCGGCCGTCCGGACCGCGCACTGCTCGAAAGGGTGCTGAGTGGACTCCGTCGTCTTTGAAGACACCGATGAGGACCTGAAGTCCTGGCAGACGGACCGCACCCGCGCCCCGATCGCGACGAAGATAGTCGTGGCGGGCGGCTTCGGGGTCGGCAAGACGACCCTGGTCACCGCCGTCTCGGAGATCACGCCCCTGCAGACCGAGGCGCTGATGACCGAGGCGAGCGAGGAGACCGACGACCTCACCGCCACGCCCGGCAAGCTGACCACCACCGTGGCCATGGACTTCGGCCGTCTCACCCTTGACGACGACCTCGTGCTCTACCTCTTCGGCACGCCGGGCCAGCAGCGGTTCTGGTTCATGTGGGACGACCTGGTGCGCGGCGCGATCGGCGCGGTCGTCATGGCCGACACCCGCCGCCTCAAGGACTGCTTCCCCGCCCTGGACTACTTCGAGAGCTGCGGACTGCCGTACGTCGTCGCGGTCAACCACTTCGACGGCAGCGAGCGCTTCGAACCGGAGGACGTACGCGAGGCATTGACCGTCCCCGCGCACATACCTGTAATGATCATGGATGCGCGGCGCAGGATCACGGTGATCGAGACCCTGCTGTCCCTCGTCGCCCACGCTCTGGACGAAACCCCCGACTAGGAGAACAGTCCCGCATGCGGAAGATACTCGTCGTAGGAGCCGGCCAGTCCGGTCTCCAGATCGCCCTCGGACTCCAGTCGCACGGGTACGAGGTCACCCTGATGTCGAACCGGACCGCGGACGAGATCCGCTCCGGCCGGGTCATGTCGACGCAGTGCATGTTCCACACGGCACTGCAGCACGAGCGCGATCTCCAGCTGAACTTCTGGGAGTCCCAGGCCCCGAAGATCGAAGGACTCGGCGTCTCGGTCGCGGCCCCCGGCTCGCACGACCCGGGCCCGACCCAGCGCGTGATCGACTGGGTGGGCAAGCTCGACGGGTACGCGCAGTCGGTGGACCAGCGGGTGAAGATGGCCGGCTGGATGGAGACCTTCGCACAGCGCGGCGGCCAGCTGGTCATCCACGGCGCTGCGGTCTCCGACCTCGACTACTTCTCCCGTACGTACGACCTGGTGCTGGTGTCGGCGGGCAAGGGCGAGCTGGTCTCCATGTTCGGCCGGGACGCCTCCCGTTCGCCGTACTCCGAGCCGCAGCGCGCCCTCGCCGTCTCCTACGTCCACGGTCTGGGCCCCCGCCCCGAGCACCCCGACCACGACGCGGTCCGCTGCAACCTGGTCCCGGGCGTGGGCGAGCTGTTCGTCATGCCGACGCTCACCACCTCCGGCCGCGCCGACATCCTCTTCTGGGAGGGCATACCCGGCGGCCCGCTCGACGTCTTCAACGGCGTCAAGGACCCGGCGGAGCACCTCTCCCTGACCCTGGAACTCATGGAGAAGTTCACGCCCTGGGAGTTCGAGCGGGCCAGGAAGGTCGAACTGACCGACGCGGGCGGCGTGCTGTCCGGCCGCTACGCCCCCACCGTCCGCAACCCCATCGGCCGGCTGCCCGGCGGCGGACTGGTCCTCGGCGTCGCGGACGTCGTCGTGGCCAACGACCCGATCACCGGCCAGGGCTCCAACTCCGCCTCCAAGTGCGCCGCTTCGTACCTCGCGTCGATCCTGGAGAACGGTGAGAAGGAGTTCGACGAGACCTGGATGCAGTCGACGTTCGACCGCTACTGGGACACCGCCCAGCAGGTCACCAAGTGGACGAACGCGATGCTGGCCCCGCCGCCGGAGCACATCCTCAACCTGATCGGCGCCGCCGGTCAGCTGCAGCCGGTCGCCGACCGCTTCGCCAACGGCTTCAACGACCCGTCCGACTACGAGAACTTCTTCTACGAGCCCGAGAAGACGGCGGCCTACCTCGCGGAAGTGACCGGCTAGGTGTCCTCGGGGCGCTGGTCCGGACGTACGGCTCCCAGGATCGGGTAGGACGCGACCGGCGAGACCTTGACCCTCTCGCCCGTCCGTGGCGCCTGGATCATCATGCCCTCGCCCAGGTACATCGCCACATGAGTGGCATCCGGGAAGTAGATCACCAGGTCGCCGGGGCGCAGCTTCTTCAGCGGGACCCGCGGCAGCTGCGCCCACTGCTCCTGGCTGGTGCGGGGGATCGGCCTGCCGGCCTTGCCCCAGGCCTGAGAGGTCAGGCCCGAGCAGTCGTACGACTTCGGGCCCTGTGCCCCCCATCGGTACGGCTTCCCGAGTTGCCGCACGGCGTACCCGAGGGCCCGGGCGCCTGCCCGTGACGGACGGTGTTCCCGGCTCAGCGTGCCGGACGCCATGAGCCGCTGCTGCGCCCTGTCGGTGTCCTGCTTCTCCAGTTCGCCGAGCGCGGCCAGCTGTTCGGGGGTGAGGGAGGCAAGGGCTTTCTCGACGTCCTCCAGCCGCGCCTGTACGTCGTCGCGGTCCTTCTTCTGCCGTTCGGCGAGGGCGAGTTGGGCGTCGAGGGCGGTGCGGGCCGCGCGGGCCAGTGCGGTGGCCTTCTTCTCGCTCTCGGTCTGCCGGTCGACCGCCTCGGACCGCTCCCGCGCCAGCCGGCCGATCACATGCCCCTCGTCGAGCGCCTGCTGCGGGTTGCGGGCGAGCAGCAGGCGTACGTACGCGGAGATCTCGGTGCTGCCCTGGTACTGCTGCCTGGCCAGGCGGCCCGCGGCGACCCGGCTGTCGTGCAGGGAGCGGCGGGCCCCGGCCAGTTCGCGGTCGAGGCGGGCCACCTCGGCGCGCTGCTTCGTCAGCTTCTCCGCGGTGGCGTTGTAGGTCTCGGCGGCCTTCTCGGCCTCCCGGTAAAGCCGCTGAAGGTCCGTCAGCTGTGCTGCGACGGTGCGTGTGCCGGGCTCCGGCCCGGGTACGGCCGCGGCGGGCGGCGGTACGAGGAGGGCGCCGGCGGCCATCGCCACCGTGCAGACCAGGCGCAGAAGCTTTCCCGACACATCATCACCTCCGGTGCGGGGCAGCCCCTCCGCTCCGCACAGTCAGGTGTTGACCGTCGCCGCAACGAACGCGCGCCGCATGTGCGCGGTTCGGCGCAACCTCGTCACCCGTCGGTGTCGTCCGGCTTGCGCCCCGGCGTGGCGTCTGGCCCGGTGTCCGGCTTGGACCACGGCCATTTCAGCCTGCCGTCCGCGGCCTTCCCCTCGGGGTCGTACCGGTACTTCCACCCCTGCGGCAGCCCCAGCCGCCTGCTGTGACCGCGCGGCTCACGGTGGTAGACGTGCACGGTGGGGGGACCGCCGGCGGCGTCCGGTACGGGGATGCGGTATGTCTTGGGCGGGTGCCCGGTGGGGCCCACCAGGACCGGCAGCACACGGCCGTCCATCGGACCGCCCTCGAACGGGGTCTGTTCGCTCTTCACGGCACCAGTCTCAGCCATCCTCGGCCAGCGCCCGCACCAGCGCGGCGGTCTGCGGGTCCCGGTCCGCGGTCACCGAGAGGACGGCCACGAACTGCTCGACCAGCCAGTCCCGCAGTTCGTCGAGCGACGGCTGCTTGTCCTCGTCGAGCCAGATCAGGGAGGCCGCCTCGACCGCGGTGATCCACATCCGCACGGTCATCCGCAGCAGCAGCCCGGGGTCCGTGACCCCCAGATGGCTCAGGATGTGCTCGGCGGCGGCCCGCCGCACACCGTCCACGATGGCCGTCGTCCGGGACGTCCCGACAACGCTGCCGCCCTGCAGCAGCGCGCTGAACCCGGCGTCGTGCTGGTCGACGAACGCGAGATACCGGTCGAGGGCCCGGGCCAGCCGGGGCAGCAGGGGCCCGACCCGCGCCTCGTCGAAACACTGCTGCAACTCGTCCGCGGCGGACCGCAGCGCGGCTTCGTACAGCTGCTGCTTCCCGCCGGGGAAGTACCGGTAGACGAGCGGCCGTGAGACCCCGGCCGCCTCCGCCACGTCGTCGAGGGAGACGTCCTCGGGGGCGCGGTGCGCGAAGAGGTTCAGCGCGGCTTCGAGCAGCTGGCTTCGCCGCTCCTCGACGCTCAGGCGGCGGTAGGCCGGCGCGGCAGGGCTCATGGATGCAGCGTAGTGGGCGGCTGCGGGTGCGTCGTGGCTGGTCGCGCAGTTCCCCGCGCCCCTGGGTGACCCCTGGGTGGGTACGGTCACGCAGCGGGGGACCGCATCCCGCTCAGGGGCGCGGGGCTGTATCGATTTGCGGCTCCGCCGCGTGGGCGCGACCAGCCCCCACCGGCCCGCGGACCGCATCAGGCCAGCAGCCCCGAGCTCTTCCACAGCCGTCGTCCGACGCCCCGCAGCACGCCGATGTCATCCAGGAAGTCCGTCAACCGCTTCGCCCCGGTCTGCATGACCTCCCGCCGATGCCCACTGGCCTTCACCTGCGCCATCGCCTCCCGCTTGTCCAGCCCGACATTCGTGTACACCTCGGGGTTGACGAAGGCGACGGAGAACACCCGCGCGAACTCACCCGACGTCACCCTCGTGAACTCCTGCGACCACCGCGGCGCCGTCACCATCTGCCGCCGCAGCTCCTCCCGCGCGTACCGCACATGCCGCGCCTCCTCGACGACATGGATGCGTGTGACCCCCCGTATCAGCGGCTGCACCCGCTCGTCCGGGAAGGTGAGCCGCTGCATCCAGTCGAGCACCTCCTCGCCGAGCAGGGTGGCCGTGAAGGACCCCGGAGTCGTCGAGATCGTCTTGAACAGCCGCCCCAGGTTCTGGTGCGCCCGGGCCACCGGATACCACGGCGCGTCCCCGCGTGAGATCAGCCGCGCGAACATCTTCGAGTGCCGGCACTCGTCCTCGATCTCGGTGAGCGCGTACCGCACATGCGCGCTCGTGGCCGCCTTGTCGTAGATGTGCCGGACCAGCAGCTGCATCAGGATCAGCTCGAACCAGATGCCGAGCGAGGCGAGCGCGGCGGCCTCGTGCTGCGACAGCAGGATCCGCTGCTGCTCGCCCATCCGCTTCCACAGGGGCGTGTCGTACAGCGACACCAGCTCCGGCGGCCAGAACCACTTGCCCTCCTCGAAGGGCGCGTCCCAGTCGAGTTCCTGGTCCGGGTCGAAGGAGTGCTTGGCGGAGGATGCGAGGAGCCGTTCGGCCACCTGTTCGCGGTCCTTGAGCAGCCCGAGCGCGTCGCGCAGACCGTCCAGCGCGTCGGCTTCCGTCAGGGTCGTCATCGTTCTCCCACCTCTGTTACCCGGGGTCACATCCTCCACCGCTTATGAGACTGCTTGTCAGCAAGCTCGTCAATCCCCTGCGCGCGACTTGTTGACCCGGCGTCTACCACGTGTGAGCCTGCGAGGCATGCCGACATACGACCTGTACGCCATGGACTCGGGAGACCCCCACTGGCAGGTGCCGGCGACCGGCGCGGCCCGCTTCAGCTGGGAGTACGACGACGGCCGCGACCGGCTGCTCGCCCTGTACCAGAAGGGCAAGGACAAGCAGTGGGACGGTCAGAAGCGGATCGACTGGGATCTCGAAGTCGATCCGAACGACCCCCTCGGCACCCCCGACGAGGCCATGTCCCTGTACGGCACCAAGCACTGGGCCAGGATGACCGACAACGACAGGGGCGAACTCCGCAAGCACTACGCCTCCTGGCAGTTCAGCCAGTTCCTGCACGGCGAGCAGGGGGCGATGATCTGCGCGGCACGGATCGTCGAATCGGTCCCTGACCTGGACGCGAAGTTCTACTCGGCGACCCAGACCATGGACGAGGCGCGGCACGCGGAGATCTACGGCCGCTTCCTGCACGAGAAGATCGGGATGCTCTACCCGATCAACGACAACCTGCAGTCCCTGCTCGGCGACACCCTCCGCGACAGCCGCTGGGACATGCCCTACCTCGGTATGCAGGTCCTCATCGAGGGCCTGGCCCTGGCCGCCTTCGGCATGATCCGCGACACCACCGACAAGCCCCTGCCGAAGCAGATCCTCGCGTACGTCATGCAGGACGAGGCCCGGCATGTGGCCTTCGGCCGGATGGCGCTGCGCGACTACTACAAGCAGCTCACCGACGCCGAACTGCGCGAACGCGAGGAGTTCGTGATCGAGGGCTGCTACCTGATGCGGGACCGGCTGCGCGGGGTCGAGGTCCTGGAGAACTTCGGCATCCCGACGGCCGAGGCGGAGGAGTACAGCGAACAGTCCGAGTTCCTCGCGCTGTTCCGGCAGTTGCTGTTCTCCCGGATCGTCCCCTGCGTCAAGGACATCGGCCTGTGGGGCAAGCGGCTGCAGCAGGCGTACGCCGACATGGGCGTGTTCGAGATGGGCGACTCGAACCTGGATCTGTTGATGGCCCAGGACGAGGAGATCGCGGAACGGCTGGACGCGGAACGGTTCGCCGCGGAGGAACTGGAGCGGGTCGCCGAGGTGGAGGAGGCGATCGAGGCAGGGGTCGCCGAGGCGTGACGGATCACTCGCATGCAGTAACGTTCTGACGTGCCCACGTCTCCATATCAGCCCGAAGCGGCGGCCCGGACTGGTGATCGGCATTGTCGGCGGGGCTGTCGCCTTGATCCTGGCGATCGTCGCGGTGATCGCGATGCTCGGGTCGGCGGCGAAGAACACCGGCTTCCCGGAGGCCAGGTTCACCCTCTCCGTCCCCAAGACCCTGCTGAACGGCCGCTACGAACTCGCCCAGGACCTCTCCGGCTCCGCGGGCCAGAAGGTCGTGGACGAGGCGGACGGCTCCTGGGACGCCAAGGTCGACGGAGCCGCGGTCGGGCAGTACACCCTGGCCGGTGACGCGAGCGCGGGCCAGATCGTCGTGTCGGGTATGTACGGGCGGTTCAAGGAGCCCGACCTGTCGCGGAACAACATGATGAAGGGGGCCGGGGAGGGCGAGGGCGCCGAGGTGGCCGTGGCGCCGGAGGACTTCCACCCGGACGGCTCCGACGGCATCACCGTCACCTGCGAGGTCCTCACGAAGACCCAGCTCGGCAGGGAGATGACGGTTCCCGTCTGCGCCTGGACGGATGCCAACACGGGCGCGTCGGTGGGCCAGATCACCACCGCCACGATGACCCAGGACCCGTCGGAGGTGGACCTGGACAAGGCGGCGGCGACCACGCTCCAGGTCCGCTCGGAGATGCGGAAGGCGATCGAATGAGGCGAGCGCCAACATCCTGGTGTTCCGTGCCGGGGCCGACACGGGGCCGAAGCAGACTTGGTATCGCCCGGAAGACGTCGTGATCGCCGTCGAGGTCGTCTCGGAGGAACCGCCGCCGCTAGACCGAGCACCCCAGATCCTCTGGAACCGCCAGTGACACCGGCTCCGTCCCCTGCGCCGGGAACGGCGTCCGCGGTGTGAAGGCATATGGCGTGGGCCCGTTCGCCCGCAGGTGCAGCAGGCGTTCCTCCGCCTCCGCCACCGTCGGGCGGTGGCCGGCCGGGACCCACCACAGGGCCACCATGGCCTCCTGCACCCGTTCGAAGAACTCCCGGCGGCGGGCCAGCATCGCGCGGTGGCGGCCCTGGTACATGTACGCGGTCAGGGCGTTGCCGTCCCGCCATACCGACATGTTGATGATCAGCCACTCGTCCCCGAAGACCGCGATGTCCGTCGCGTCGCCCCCGTCGGACTGGAGCCGCCAGACGAAACCGTCCGCCGCGTCGGCGTCGGCGTTCACGGGGTCGAGGTTGTCGACGAAGTCCTTCAACTGCGGTGAATCCAGCGGGGCTTTGAGGCGTCCGATGTTGACCTGGGCGAGTTGGTACGCGGCATCGGGTGTCGTCATGGACCGAACGATAGGTCGGGAGGGCCGCTCGATCCCAGACCCGGTCTCGGCATGTGAGCAATGTCCGCCTTTCACAGTCCTCCCACCGCCTGAGTGAGCTCCTGTGCACCGGCACCTTACGGCGGGGAAACCGCGCTCTGACCGGCCCGTCCGTAGTCTCGGCGGGCATGACGGGGAACGTATCGACCACCCTCCGACCGGCCTGGTTCCGCCTGCCCGCGCTGCCCGGCTGGAACTCCATCCGCGGCCGCATGGCCATCGTCCTGGCCGTCCCGACCTGTCTCCTGCTCGCCCTGACCGGGCTGGGCGTGGCCGGCCGGGCCTCCGACTGGTCCGCCGCCCGGGCGACCGAGGCGCACGTCGGCGTCCTGCTGCGCGTGCAGGACGCCGTACGGGAGGTGCAGCGTGAACGCGGCCTCACCAACGGGCTGCTGGGCGGCGCCGAGGAGTACCGGGACGACGTACGCAAGCAGCGGGAGCGGACCGACGCGGCGGAGGGGAAGCTGAGGGCGGCCCTCGACGACGAGCGCGGCGACCTGCCCCGCGCCGCCGTCACCGCCCTCGACGCCGCCGAGCTTCCCCTCGCCGCACTCACCTCCACCCGTACCGGCGTGGACGCCGGCACCGCCGACCGCACCGCCACCCTGAACACCTACACCAAAGCCGTCACCGCCCTCATCGACGCCGAGTCCGCCGGGGCGCCGGGCGGTGACGGCCGGATCGCCCAGGGGGTGCAGGCGCTCCAGGCGCTCGCCCGGGCCACCGAGGCCGTCGCCCTCGAACGCGGCTCCCTGAACGGCGTGTTCGCGGCAAAGCACTTCCGTTCCGGCGAGTACCTCGACTTCACCGAGATCCGCGCCACCCGTGTCGCCGCCCTCGGCCAGTTCCGCCAACTCGCGGGCGCGCAGCAGGAGTCGGCACTCGACAAGGCCTTCGCGACCGCCGCCGCCCACCGTGTCTCCGGGTACGAGAAGCAGGCCGAGTCCGGTGCCGACGGATCCGCCCTGGACGTCGCCCCTGCCCGCTGGTGGGCCGACATGACCACCCTCGTCGACGATCTGCACGGCGTGCAGAAGCAGGTGGGCGACGACGTACGGGCGCAAGCGGCGGACACCGGCGACTCCGCCACCCGGGAACTCGTCGGCTACCTCGCCCTCGGCGCGCTGATCCTCGCCGTGGCCACCGCCCTCGCCGTCATCTCCGCCCGCTCCATCACCCGCCCCCTCGGCGCCCTCGCCGACGAGGCGGACGCCGTCGCCGGCCGCCGGCTGCCCGAAGCGGTCCGGCGCGTCCAGCAGACCGACCCGGACACCCCGCCGCCCGCGCAGGAAGGCAGCCCCGGGCTCCCGGGCGGCGCACGGGAGATCACCCGCCTCGCCGCCGCCCTGCGCAACGTCGAGCGCACCGCCGTCGACCTCGCCGCCGAACAGGCCGTGCTACGACGCAACAGCACCGAGTCCCTGGCCAGCCTCGGCCGCCGCAACCAGAGCCTCCTCAACCGCCAGCTCGGCCTCATCACCACCCTGGAGAGCCAGGAACTCGACCCGGACGCCCTCGGGGAGCTGTTCGAGCTCGACCACCTCGCCACCCGCATGCGCCGCAACGCCGAGTCGCTGCTCGTGCTGGCCGGAGAGGAGTCCCCGGCCCGCTCCTGGTCCGGCACGATCGCCGTCGCCGACGTGGTGCGGTCGGCCGTCGCGGAGGTCGAGCAGTACCAGCGGGTCGCCGCCGTCGACCTCGAACAGTGCCGCATCCGCGGTCACGCAGTCGCCGAACTCTCCCATTTGCTCGCCGAGTTGGTGGAGAACGCCCTCATGTTCAGCCCGCCCAAACAGCCGGTCGAGGTCTACGGCTGGCGGGACGGCACCGAGTACTGCCTCGCCGTCGTCGACCGGGGGATCGGCATGACGCGGGAACGGATGGCGCAGGCCAACTCCCTGCTCACCGGCCGGGGCGGCGCCCTGCTCACGGCCCCCACCCGCTTCCTCGGCCACCACGTCGTCGGCGCCCTCGCGGCCCGCCTGGGCGCACACGTCGAACTGCGACCCACCCAGGGCGCGGGCGTCACCGCATACGTCGCCCTTCCGGCCAAGCTGGTGCAGGAGCAGCCGTCAGCTGCTGTGGCCGGGTGAGGGGTTCAGCACGGCCTGTGGGTCAATTCGGGTGATCGGGCGTGCTCCTCGTCGCCCCGGCCGTTTCCCGGCCGCCACGTCGTCGGCTCTCTCACGGCGGGCCTGGGGGGGCGTACGTCGAACCGCGCCCCACTCAGGGCAACGGCGTCGCTGCGTTTTTCGCCGAGCCGGGGCAACCTGGCGCCGGGCCGACAGTCAACTGCCGTCGGCCGGTGAGGACTTCAGCACCGCCTGCATCACCTCACGGGCGATCGGCGCGGCCACCCCGCCCCCGGTGATGTCCCCCCGCTCCGCCGACGCGTCCTCCACCACGACGGCGACCGCGACCCTCGGCATCACCTCGCGCTCGCTCTGCGCCCAGGACACGAACCAGGCGTACGGCATACCGGCGTTGCCGACCCCGTGCTGGGCGGTACCGGTCTTGCCGCCGACGATCGCGCCCGGGATCGCGGCGTTCGTGCCGGTGCCGTCCGTCACGACGTCCTCCATCAGCTGCTTCATGACGTCGGCGGTCTCCGGGCGCATCGCCTGGCGCACGGGGCGCGAGCCCGCCGTGGTCATCGTGGCGCCGTTGCCCGTGGTCGTCCGCTCCACCAGGTAGGGCGAGCGCACCTGCCCGGCGTTGGCCACGGCCGCGGCGACCATCGCCATCTGCAGCGGCGTGGCCCGCGTGTTGTACTGCCCGATCGACGACAGCGCGAGCTGCGCCCGGTCGACGTGGGTGTCGAAGGTGCTCGGCGCCACCGAGAAGGGGATCCGCAGCCGGGTGTCGTTGAAGCCGAAGGCCTTCGCCGCGGCCCCCATCCGCCTCGCCCCCACGTCCACGCCGAGCTTCGCGAAGACCGTGTTGCAGGACCACGCGAAGGCCTCCCGCAGCGGTGCGTCCTCGCAGCCGTCGCCCTCGTTCATCAGCATGGTCGCCGTACCCGGCAGCCGGTACGGGTCCGGTGAGTCGGTCGTCCGGTCGATGTCCAGGACGACACCGGCGTCCAGCGCGGCCGCCGCGGTGACCACCTTGAACGTCGAACCCGGCGGATACGTCTGCCGTACCGCCCGGTTGAGCATCGGCTTGTCCGGGTCGTCGTTCAGCCGGGCCCAGGACCGCGCCGTCGCCGCGGCGTTCCCCGACAGCACGGCCGGGTCGTACGACGGACTCGACACCAGGGCCAGCACCCGCCCCGTCGCCGGCTCGATCGCCGCCACCGCGCCCCTGCGTCCGTCGAGCCCCTCGTACGCCGCCCGCTGCGCCGCCCGGTTGAGGGTCGTCACGACGTTCCCGCCCCGGCCCTGGGCCCGCGTCAGGTCGTTCACCAGGGGGAACGGCGAGAGCATCGGGTCGGTGCCGGCCAGTACGGGGTCCCCGGTGTGCTCCAGCAGCGTGGTGCCGTACACCTGCGAGGCGAAGCCGGTGACGGGGGCGTACAACGGGCCGTCCGTGTAGGTCCGTTCGTAGCGGAGCTGCTCGCCGGAGTCCCGGGAGCCGGTGACGCTCTTCCCACCGACCAGGATGTTGCCGCGCGGCCGCTCGTAACGGGCGATGGTGGCACGGCGGTTGGCGGGATTGTCGTCGAAGGACCGGGCGCTGAAGATCTGGATGCGGACGGCGTTGACGAGGAGCGCGACCAGCAGGAGGGCGCAGAAGAAGGCGGAGTGCCGGATGTGCGTCGCCATCAGGGCGCCACCTCACCGTCGTAGTGTCTGCGTGCCGAATGGCTCACCCGGACCAGCAGCGCCACGATCGCCCAGTTGGTGACCAGCGACGAACCGCCCTGCGCGAGGAACGGCATCGCCATGCCGGTCAGCGGGATCAGCCCGGTCACCCCGCCCGCGATCACGAACACCTGAAGCGCCACGATCGAGGCCAGCCCGACCGCCAGCAGACGGCCGAAGGGTTCGCGCAGCGCGAGGCCGGCCCGGTAGCCGCGCTCCACCAGGAGGCCGTAGAGGAGGAAGAGCGCGGACAGGCCCGCCAGGCCCAGTTCCTCGCCGGCCGTCGCGAGGATGAAGTCGGACTTCGTCGCGAAGCCGATGAGCACCGCGTGGCCGAGGCCCAGGCCCGTGCCGAGGACTCCGCCCGCCGCGAAGGCGAACAGGGACTGGGCGACCTGGCTGGCGCCCTGTCCCGCCTCGATCGTCGCGAAGGGGTGCAGCCAGTCCTGGACCCGGCTGTTCACATGCGGTTCCAGCCAGCCGACGGCCACGGCGCCGGCGGTGGCCAGCAGCAGGCCGACGGCGATCCAGCCGGTGCGGCCGGTGGCGACGTACAGCAGGACCACGAACAGACCGAAGAACAGCAGCGAGGTGCCGAGATCGCGCTCCAGCACCAGCACGCCCACGCTCAGCAGCCAGACGGCGAGGATCGGGCCGAGCACCCGGCCCGTGGGCAGCTGGACCTTCCTGAACCGCCAGACCTGACGGCCGGTGTACGCGAGCGCGCTGCGGTTGGCCGCCAGATACGCGGCGAAGAACACCGCCAGCAGGACCTTCGCGAACTCGCCCGGCTGGATGGAGAACCCGGCGACCCGGACCCAGATACGGGCACCGTTCACGGCCGGGAAGAGGATCGGGAGCGCAAGCAGGAAGAGAGCGGCGACGACCGAGACGTACGCGTACCGCTGGAGCACCCGGTAGTCCCGGAGCATCAGCACGAGCACGGTGAACAGGGTCACGCCCAGCGTGGACCACACGAGTTGGGCCGGAGCGGCATGGTCGTGGGGAGTCTCCAGGTCGAGCCGGTGGATGAGGACCAGACCGATGCCGTTGAGCAGCACGCCGATGGGCAGCAGCAGCGGGTCGGCGTACGGCGCCCGCAGCCGCACCGCGCAGTGGGCGAGCAGCGCGAGAAGGCCGAGCCCGGCGCCGTAACCGGCGGCGCCGGGCGGGACGGTGCCGTTCCTGGCGAGGCCCACGGCGCAGTAGCCGTACACACAGAGCAGTACGGCGACGACGATGAGGGCGAGCTCGATGCCACGGCGCCGGGGCAGGCGGGTCACGGGAGCGGGGGCGTCCGGGATGCCCGCCTGCGCCACGGTGGGTCCGGCGTTGGTCATGTCCGGAACCTACCCAATTAGTCGGTCTTGTGATCTCGGGGTCTCAGCACCAGCGCGGTTCGCGGCCGGTGACTTCGATGAAGCGGGCCGCGCCCCACGCCCAGGTGCCGTCCGGGAGGAGGTACCAGAGGTTGTCGCCGTCGACGCTCTGGCCGGGGGTCTTGCAGAAGATCGAGACCCGCTCGCCCCGGTGGGCCACCCGGATCACCTGGCTGCCGCGGTTCGGCGCACTGCGCAGAAGCAGTGTCTCCGCAGTGACGACGCCCCGCGCGAGCCGGTCGTTGTGGTGTTCGTCCTCCTGGCCGGAGCCGTGGTCACCGCCACCGTCGCCCCATTCGTCGTCCGCGAGCGCGGGCGAGACAGCCACGGAACTGACGAGAGCACAGGCGGCGGTGGCGGTGGCCAGGCGTATGAGGGTGGAGCGCAGCGACATGGGGGATACCTCCATGAACGGGGGCGAAGCTGACTATTCGCCACATACCCGCCACATTAGGAGGAGGGGGCGAGGCTCGCCTGTCCTGCTGGTCCATAGGAGCGGCTCGCAGGAGCGCCCCTTGAGGGGCGCGGGCTGTATCGATTTGCGGCTCCGCCGCGTGGGCGCGATCAACCCGAACGGACTCGCGCCCGACGAACCACTGGAAGTCCCGAGCTCTCAGTCAGCCTGGCCGAGCGTCAGAATCGCAACCGCCCCACCATCCACCGCGTTCGCGAACTCAAGCCGCGCCCCCAGCACCTCCGCCTGGCCGACAGCAATGGTCAACCCGAGCCCATGCCCCTTGGCACCCCCCTCGGTACGGAACCGCTGCGGCCCATGCTCGAGAAGATAGCCCGGGTACCCGTCCCCGTGATCCCGCACGGTCACCACCGCCCCGTCCACCGTCAAGGACACCGGCCCCCGCCCGTGCTTGTGCGCATTGGCCACAAGATTCCCCAGCACCCGTTCCAGCCGCCGCCGGTCCGTCTCCACGCGGGCGTCCCGCACCACGACGACCTCCGTGTCGGTCCCCGACGCACGCACCACCCGCGCGGCCAGCGCGCCCAGTTCCTCCGCGTCCAGCTCCAGCTGCTCCCGCCCGGTGTCCAGCCGGGAGATCTCCAGCAGGTCCTCGGTGAGCGTGCGCAGCGCGGCCACCCGGTCCCGTACCAGCTCCGTCGGCCGGCTCGGCGGCAGCAGCTCGGCCGCCGCGTGCAGCCCGGTCAGCGGGGTGCGCAGCTCGTGCGCCACGTCCGCGGTGAACCGCTGCTCGCTCAGCAGCTTGCCCTGCAGCGAGGCCGCCATCGAATCCAGCGCGGCGGCGACGGCGGCCACCTCGTCCTGGGGGTGCGTCGGATCCTTGGTACGGGGGTCGCCGACGCGCGCGTCCAGGTCGCCGCCGCTGATCCGGCGGGCCACCTGCGCCGTGGCGTGCAGCCGCCGTGTCACCCGGGTCACCGCGAACGCGCCCACCAGCAGCGTCACGGTGATCGCCAGGCCCGAAGACCACAGGATCGACTGGTCGAGCGCGACGATCGTACGGGACTGCTGCGAGTAGTCGACCTCGACGGCGAGCGCCCTGCTCCGGTCGGCGGGACCCGCCGCCCACATCGTGGGATGCCCGTGGTGCTCGGAGACCATCGTGCCGCGGTCCCCGTCCGCCGCCAGCTCCCGCAGCGCCCTGGGGAGCCCGGGAGGATCGACGCCCGCGCCCGGCAGCAGTGAGTCCCCGGCCTCGTACGCCTTCGTCGCGTCCGTCAGGCGGGACAGTGCGAGGTCGCGGGCCTGGCCGACGGTCTGGTTCGTCACCGACACGTGCACGAGCACGCCGAGCAGCGCGGCGAGCGCACAGCACATCACGGTGATGAAGACGGCGGCCTTCAGGGCGAGCGTGCCGGTCCACCTGGGGAGCCCGAGCCTCGTCATGAGGTCGCCGAGGGGGAGGCGGAGGGTGATGCGGAAGGGTGCGTCAGACGCTCGCGCTTGCCGATGTGCAGCATCTCGTCGTGGGTCAGCAGCATCACGCGCTGGTTCGGGTCCCAGGTCCACTGGAAGCGGTACTCGTAGTCGGCGAGATCGGACGGCGCGTGGATGATCACGGAACGCCCGGCCAGCTCGACGCCGCTCACCGCGTCGTTGTTGGACATGACCTGGACGACCCGGCCCGCCTCCACGGTGTAGACGCGCACGGCCGTCTGGTTGCCGGGCAGCAACCGGAAGCCCAGCGTGAGGTCGGCGTGCCCGTCGCCGGTGATGTCGCGGTAGTACGCCTTGAGCAGCGGACACTTCGGGTTTGCTGGCGTCCTGCCGCAGTAGGCCATCCGGCGGGCCGTCTCGCGGTACGGCGCCTTGGAGCCGGAGTAGTCGGACGGGTGCTGGGACATCTCGGCCTTGACGACGGCCACCGGGTCGACCTTGCGGATGTCGTCGACCGGAGCGGTGATGCCCTTCATGGCCTCGGCCTCGCCGTTGTCGTAGTCCCAGGCAGGACTGGCCGCGGGGCTCAGGCTCGGCCACAGCTTGTCCGGGCTGGTCGCGGTCGGGGTCGCCCCCGCGCCCTGCAGCCCGCCCGCGTCACCGCAGCCCGCCGCCAGTACGGCGAGGACGGCAGTGGCGAGCGCTGTACATGCGGCGCGAGTGCGGAGCACTGTACTCCTGTGGCTGAGAACGATCGGTGACCCGGTACACCCTATTCGTCCGGCGAAACGATTACCTCGCTACTCGGCCAGCTCCTCCAGCAGCCGGGCCGTGGACAGCCCCGCCCTCAGATAGTCCACGAACAGTTCGTTGTGCAACGCCCAGGGGGAGCGGCGGGACCGTATCAGCCGTATCGCCTCCTCGGTGCCGCGCCCCCGCCGTACCAGGGCGTGCGCGACGACCAGCCCCGAGCGGTTGTACCCGTGGTAACAGCGGACGAGGACCTTGCGGCCCTCGTCCAGTGCCTCGCCCGCGGCCTGTGCCAGGCGCATCACGCCCGCGAGCTGGGTGCCGTCCAGCGGCCCGTCCGGTATCGCCCACACATGGTGCTCCACGCCGGGATCGGGCCCGTGTCCGGGCAGTCTCAGCAGGGTCTGTACGAGATCGAACTCGTCCCGCACGACGGCGAACTCCAGTTGCCCGGAGCGGCCCCTGAACTCGTGCCCGCCCATCCACAGTCCGGGCACTATCTCACTCCATGGACTGTCCGGAGCCGGTACGTCGGGCTGCTTCCTGCGGGTACGCAATCACGCCTCCCCAAGCGCCGCTTCCGTGGAGCCCAAGTCCTCCTCAAAGGTAGCCGGGTTCTTGCCCGCGGAGCACCCCGCCTGTTCCCATGGTCAAGGGGTGATGGTGCATGACCGGACTGCGGGTCGTACCGTCCTGGCGGCACGGCCAGGAACGGCTCTACGTATGCCACACGGACGGGCGGAACGTCGCCTGGTACGACAGGGAGGCCGCCAGGGTCAACCTGCTCAGTGAGGACGAGCGGGAGGGCGTGCTCCAGGCTCTGGGCCCCTTCCTCACCGGCCCGGTGGCCGTCGGCCCGCCGCCGGTCCCCACCCCGGCCGAACTGGCCCGGCTCTCCCTCCACCCGGACGACGACCTGGCGCCGAACCGTCCCGGCGAGGCGCTGCTGGTCGCCCTGGACCGGGAGCCCGGCCCGCCGCACCGGCTGCGCCCGGACCCCCGCCGCAGGGCGCTGGCGGCCGAGCAGACGGTCGGCGAGGCCCTGGACCGCCTCGACGGCGCGGGCTGGCACGTGCTGCACTCGATCCCGCTGCCCGGTGGCGACCGTATCCACCACCTGGGGATCGGCCCGGGCGGCCTGTTCGCCGTCCACACGGTGTACGCCCGTAAGCAGAAGGTGACGGTCTCCGACCCCATGGTGACCCTGGGCCGCCGCGACCCCCACCCCCTGCTGCGCCGCGTCCGCGCGGACGCCGACCGGGCGTCGTACGCGCTGACGGCCGAGGTCCACCCGGTCCTGGCCCTCGTGGAACCCGCGGACGTCGCGATCCCGGCCCCGCCCCGCGAGGTCCGCGTCCTGAAGGACACGGACCTCGCGGGCCTGACCCGCCTCGGCGGCGTCCTCAAGCCGGCCGACGTGGAGGCGCTGCACGCGATGGCACGGGATCGGGGGACGTGGACGCGGGTGTGAGGGCTGCCGGGCAGTGTCTTTCAGCCCGTCCGGCGTTTGAGGACGAGGCCGTTCAGGCCGAGGGGGGGGGCTGGGGCGCAGCCCCCAGTGACGGCGCCCGTGCGACCAGGCAGCGGATTCAGGGCAGGGGCGCCGCACCGGCGGGGTCGAGCAGCGGGGCGAGCAGATCGCCGTAGTCCTGGAGGCGGGGCGCGAGGTCGGCTGCCTGGAAGGTGAGCTGCGCGGGCGACCCGCACTCCTCGACCTCGGTCCAGGTGACCGGTGCGGAGACGGTGGGCTCGGGCCGGGCGCGCAGGGTGTAGGGCGTGGCCGTGGTCTTCCGGGCGGCGTTCTGACTCCAGTCGACGAAGACCTTCCCGGGCCTGAGGCTCCGGGTCATCCGGTGCAGGGCGAGGCGGGGCATGGCGCGCTCGGCCTCGACGGCGAGCTGCTTGGCGTACTCACTCACCTGCTCGGACGGGGTGGGCCGTACCGCTGCGAGCAGGTGCAGCCCCTTGGACCCGGAGGTCTTGGCGAAGGCGTCGATGCGGTCGGCCGCGAGCCGCTCCCGCAGCCAGAGGGCGACCTCACAGCAGTCGACGACGGACGCGGGCGCTCCCGGATCGAGATCGAAGACGATCCGGTCGGCGACACCGGCGTCCTGGACGACCCACTGAGGCGTGTGGAACTCGGTGACGAGGTTCGCGGCCCACATCAGGCTCGCCAGATCCTGTACGAGCACCATCCGCGCGGGCCCCTCCATCCGCGGCACCTCGGCGGTGGTGACCCAGTCGGGCGTACCGGGGGGCACGTTCTTGGCGAAGAACACCTGCCCGTCCGGCCCGTCCGGATACCGCAGGAAGGAGACGGGCCGGTCGCGGAGGTGAGGGAGCAGGTGGTCGGCGGTGGTGGCGTAGTAGTGCAGCACCTCACCCTTGGTGAACCCGGTCGCGGGATACAGCACCTTCTCGAGGTTGCTGAGCGCGAGCCGTCTCCCCTCCACCTCTGTGATCGGCGTCATACGATGAGAATCTCACGCAAAACGCAAGAGGACTGTGTGAATGACGCAAACCGACCGAAAGGGTGCTGCGTGTGCGATCCATATGGAACGGGGCCATCTCGTTCGGCCTGGTCAGCATCCCGATCAAGCTGGTGAACGCCACCGAGAGCCACTCGATCTCCTTCCGCCAGATCCATCTGGAGGACGGCGGCCGCATCCGCTACCGCAAGGTCTGCGAACTGGAGGACAAGGAGGTGAGCGGGGCGGAGATCGGCAAGGGCTACGAGGACGCGGACGGCACGATCGTCCCGATCACGGACGAGGACCTGGCCCACCTGCCGCTCCCCACGGCGAAGACGATCGAGATCGTGGCCTTCGTCCCGGCGGACAGCATCGACCCCCTCCAGATGGACGCGGCGTACTACCTGGCGGCGGGCGGCGCCCCGGCCGCCAAGCCGTACACCCTCCTGCGCGAGGCCCTCAAACGCAGCAACAAGGTCGCGATCGCCAAGTACGCCCTGCGCGGCAGGGAACGACTGGGCATGCTGCGCGTGGTCGAGGACGCCATCGCCATGCACGGCCTCCTGTGGCCGGACGAGGTCCGCGCCCCCGAGGGCGTGGCTCCCGACGCAAAGGTCAACATCAACGACAAGGAACTCGACCTGGCGGACGCCTTGATGGACACCCTGGGCGGGATCGACCTCGACGAACTCCACGACGAGTACCGCGAGGCGCTCGAGGAGGTCGTGGCGGCGAAGGCGGCCGGCGAGACACCACCGGAGTCCCCGGAACCGGCAAAGGGCGGCAAGGTCCTGGACCTGATGGCAGCACTGGAAAAGAGCGTGAAGGCCGCCAAGGAGTCACGCGGCGAGGAGGACGCGGAGGTCACACACCTCCCGGCCCGCAAGTCCGCTCGCACGGCCCCGAAGCAGACAGCCGGAAAGAAGTCGACGTCCACGGCCAAGAAGACGACCGCGAAGAAGTCGACGGCGTCGACATCAGCGAAGAAGACGACGGCGAAGTCGACGCAGGGGGCGAGAAAGACGGCGTCAAAAACAACCACCGCAAAAGAGACCACGGCAAAGAAAACCGCGGCAAAGAAGACGACATCCCGCAAACGCACGGCATGACGCTCGCGTGACATCGACGGCGGCGGAGAGCACGTCCGTGGTGCCGGCCCTTCTTGTCGTTCCGGGCGGTGTCAGTGGCCGGTTCGTGCGAGGACATCGTCGAGGGTCTCAGCCTGTCGGAGGGGCCTGAAGTGGACGTGGCCGTCGGGATCGACGCGCACTCCGTGGACTGCGGGGTCGGGCAGGCTGTTGTAGTGGAAGGGGGTGGAGGAGTAGTACGCGCCGGTGTCCAGGAGGGCGACGATGTCGCCCGGGGCGAGCAGGGGCAGCGGGCGGGCCTCGGCGAGCAGGTCGCCGGCGAAGCAGCAGGGGCCCGCGATGTCCTGCGGCACGGGTTCGCCTTGCTTCAGGATCCCGTCTGGGCCGTGGGCGGTGAGGCGCAGGGGCCAGGCAGTCGGCATGAACACCGTCCGGGTGGCGACCTGGGCGCCGGCATGGGTGATCGCGATCGGGCGTCCGCCGGAGACCTTGGTGTATTCCACGCAGGCGGCGGTGAAGCCGTTCTTGGCCAGCAGGGATCGTCCGAACTCGGTGACGATCCGGTATTCGCCGGTGAACAGGGCCGGGGCATGGGTCCGGAGAGTGGCGACGTAGTCGTCGAAGCCGGGGGTCGTCTCGTCGTCGGCGAAGTTGACGGGGAGTCCGCCGCCGATGTCGATGCCGATCACCTGGCGTCGGCCACAGGTTGAGTTGACCTCGTCGGCGAAGGCCACGGCCTTCGCGATGCCCTGGGCGATCAGTTCGAGCGGGCAGCCCTGCGATCCGACGTGCGCGTGGACCCATGTCAGCCATGGCCGGTCACGGTAGGCGGCAAGGAGCCGCTGCCGATTTCCGTCGTCTTCCAGCGCGATGCCGAATTTCGAGGTCGCGGTGGCCGTGCTCATCTCTGCGATTCCACCGCCACCGACCTGGGGATTGAGACGGACGCCGAGCCGGGAGGCGGGGGCGGACTCGGAGGTGGAGGCGGACTCGGAGGTGGCGGCGGGGGCCTCCGCGAGGATCTCGTCGATGCGGGCGAGTTCCTGGAAATTGTCCGCGTTGACCGCGACGCCCAGTTCAAGGGCCTGGCGAAGGTCGGAGCGGGTCTTCGCGGGGGAGTCGTAGACGATCTGTTCCGGCGCGAAGCCGGCGGCCAGCGCCTGCGCGAGCTCTCCCGGACTGGCCACCTCGCAGCCCATGCCGAGGCTGCGCAACTCCGCCAGTACCGGCACCAGACAGTTCGCCTTCGCCGCGAAGGTGTGCAGGACGTTCACCGAGTCCGGAAACGCCTTGTGCAGCGCGGCGACACTCGCCGCGACGCCGTCGAGGTCGACGAAGGCGGTCAGGGCGGCGCTGTCGGGTTCGACGAGACGATCCCGCACGGCCGCACGCAGGATGCGTTCGCGCCGCTCGCCTGCTGGGGAGTTCGTCATGCGGAAACGTTCCTTTCCTGGTCGCGATCAGCCGCGTACCGGGCAGACCACGAGATGAAGTCCTCGAAGAGCCGGCGGTGGGCGGGTTGGCTGGTCAGCTCCTCCGGGTGGTACTGGACGCCGGTGATCCACCGGTCGGGGTCGGCCGACTCGACGGCTTCCACGACGCCGTCCTCAGCTCTGCCGACCACTCGTAGGGCCGGTGCGGGCCTGGCGATGGCCTGATGGTGCAGGCTGTTGACCCGGAGCAGTCGTGCTCCGGACAGTCCGGCGAGGCGGGAGCCGTCTTCGAGACGAAGCTCATGCGCTTCCGCGTTCAGAGGAAGGTCCGGTAGGTGGGAGACGTCGCCCGGCTCCAGGTGCTGGATCAGGCTGCCGCCCAGGGCGACGTTGAGGATCTGGCAACCGCGGCAGATGCCGAGTACGGGCATTCCCAGGCGGACCGCACGGTGAATGGCGGCGATCTCCAGCGCGTCGAGGTCCGCGTCGATGACCGTCTCGGGCCGCGGCTCCTCCCCGAATCGGCGGGGGTGCGGGTCGGGCGCGCCGATTCCGCCGGGCAGCAGCAGGCCGTCGACGCGTTCCATCACGTACTGGACGGCGGCGACGTCGATTCCGGGCACGACGACGATGGGTATGGCGCCCGCATCGGTCAGCACCCGTACGTAGTTCTCCGTCAGCCTCAGGACGGATGGACGGTCGGGCAGGTCCCGGCCGACCGTCACCGCGATCAGGGGCCGATGGACATTGTCAGACACGGAGTTGTTGCCTCTCGTGGGTGCGTGGGTGCGTGGGTGCGTGGGTGCGTGGGTGCGTGGGTGCGTGGGTGCGTGGGTGCGTGGGTGCGTGGGTGCGTGGGTGCGTGGGTGCGGCACGCGTGATCGATCTACAGGACGCTGTCGAGGAACGCCCTCGTGCGCTCGTGCCGCGGATCGTCGATGACACGGGACGGCGCGCCGGACTCGACGACGATGCCGTCGTCCATGAAGACCACCTGGTCCGCCACCTCGCGGGCGAAGCCGATCTCATGGGTGACGACGATCATCGTCATTCCGCTCCTCGCGAGGTCGCGCATCACGCTCAGCACGTCACCGACGAGTTCGGGGTCCAGCGCGGAGGTCGGCTCGTCGAACAACATCAGCTTCGGTTCCATGGCGAGCGCGCGTGCGATGGCGACCCTTTGCTGCTGGCCTCCTGACAGATGGGCCGGATAGGCGCCGGCGTGGTCGGTGAGGCCGACCCGCCGCAGCAGTTCCATGCCGCGCGCCCGGGCGTCCGCGCGGCTGTGGTGGGCCACTCCGACCGGGGCCTCGGTGATGTTCCCCAGGGCCGTGAGGTGGGGGAACAGGTTGAACCGCTGGAAGACCATGCCGATGCTGCGGCGCTGAGCCGCGATCTGCTTCGGCTTCATCTCCCTGGCTCGCCCCTTGCGAGAGGCGTGTTCCTCGTAGCCCATCAACTCGCCGTCGACATGGATACGGCCGCCGTCGACCTTCTCCAGGTGGTTGATGCAGCGCAGGAAGGTCGACTTGCCAGAGCCCGACGGCCCGAGCAGACACATCACCTCCCCGCGCCGGACTTCGAGGTCGATGCCCTTGAGCACGTGGTGGGCGCCGAAGTGTTTGCGTACGTTCCTGGCCTCGACCAACGGGCTCGGGGTCATGAGTCCGCCTCCGTCCTGGCGTTCCGGGGATTGGTGTGAGCGACCTGTGCGACGCGGGTCCGGATCCGCGTGGCCGTGTGCCGGGCCTGCTGCCAAGGCGTGGTGGGCAGGCTGCGGCCCGCACCGCGGCCGTAACGGCGTTCGAGGTAGTACTGAGGTACGGACAGCACCGAGGTGAGGACCAGGTACCAGGCGCTCGCGACGATCAGCAGCTCGACCTGGCTGAGGTTCTGCGCGGAGATCCAGCTCGCTCGCGTGTAGAGCTCCGGCACCGCGATCAGCTGGAGCAGGGCGGTGTTCTTGAGCATCGAGATCGTCTCGTTGCCCATCGGCGGGATGATCACCCGCATCGCCTGGGGCACGATGATGCGCCGCAGGGTGTACGTCGGTGACATGCCCAGCGAGTGGGCTGCTTCGACCTGGCCGTGGTCGACGGAGAGCAGACCCGCGCGGACGATCTCGGAAGCGTAGGCGGCTTCGTTCATCCCGAGCGCCAGCAGGCCGGCGACGAACGGGGTCACGATCGTATTGGTGTTCGCGGAGAAGAAGTGGATCGAAGTGAACGGGATACCGAGGCTGATTTTTTCGTACAGCAGGCCGAGGTAGCCCCAGAAGACGATCTGGACGAGCAGCGGGGTGCCCCTGAAGAACCACGTGTAGCCCCAGGAGACCACGCGCAGCACCGGGTTCGCGGAGAGCCGCATCACGGCGAGCGCGACGGCGAGGGTGGTCGCCAGCAGCATCGAGCAGGCGGTGAGGCCCACCGTGAGCAGGACGCCTTGGAGGATCCGCCCGTCGAAGAGGAAGTCGGCGATGGTGGCGTGGTCGATGTTCCGGTTGTTCCACAGGGAGAGCACCCACCCCGCGCACAGGGCGACCAGAGCGGCTGCGGTGATCCAACGCCCCGGGTGGCTCCGGGGCACCGCGTCCACGTCGTCTGCCCCGGCGGTGGACTTCACGGTCATGTCCGTGGCGGTCATCCGGCGTTGACCTTCGCAGCGGTGACGCCGTACGACGACAGGCCGTACTTCGTCAGGATCCTGCCGTACGTGCCGTCCTTGATGACCGAGGTCAGCGCCGCCTGGAGGGCCAGGACGAGGTCGTGGTCCTTGCGGAGAACCCCGATGCCGGTGAAGACCGGCGCGTAGCCGGTGGGGTGCGCGGCGTCGTGGACGACCTCGAACTGTTTGCCGTTGCCGGCCGTCCGGGCGGTGTACTCGGCGACCGCCGCGTCGAGGACGTCGGCGGTGCCCTTGCCCGCGCGGACGGCGACCAGGGAGTCACCCTCGGCGGGCAGTTCGACCACGGTGATCGGCTTCTTGCCGGCGGCCTTGCAGCTCGGGGCCTGCGCCCTCATGAGGTCGGCTTGCGTGGTGGCCTTGGCGACCGTGACGGACTTGCCACAGAGGTCCAGCACGCCGCGGATCTTCTCGGGGTTGCCCTTCTTGACGACGATGTCCATGCCGGCGTGGAAGTAGTCGACGAAAGACAGGCTCTTCTGCCGTGCCGGCGTGTCGTTCATCCCGTACATGATGATCTGGTGCTTGCCGGACTGCAGCGACGGGATGATGCTGTCGAACGCCTGGTTGGTGAAGGTGAAGGGGACGCCGAGCTTGGCTCCGAGCGCCTGCCCCAGGTCGTAGTCGAATCCGGTGAACTTCTGCTGCGAGTCGAGCATTTCCATCGGCGCGTAGACGCCGCTGGCCACGTTGATCCCGTCCTTGAAGCGTGCGGGCAGCAGCTTCGCGACCGCCGCATCGGCGGCGACCGGTGCGGTGGCCGCCTTGCCCCCGTCCGTCGCGGAGCCGGCGGTCGCGCCCCCGCCGCCACAGGCGGTGAGGAGCACTGCCATGGTCGTCGCGGCAACGGCAGTGACGAGATGAGTTCTGGCCATGTGCGTCTCCATTCGGTCGGTCGGACGTGTGGTCCGGTGCGGGTGTTGCGGCGATTCTGCATTCCGCCCGCACTAGGGGTCCTAGTCCGAATGGTCTAGGATCTGGCCATGTCGTTGTCCGATCGGCCAAGCAGCAGGACCTTTACCGTCCGTCACCTCGTCGACGGCATCGGAGCGCCGATCCTCAACGCGCTGACCGCGCAGGGCGCGCTGGAACAGCCGGTGCGGGGCACCGTCCTCCACGACCCCGCCGACCCGCTGCCCCCCGGGCGTGACCAGGTGCTGCTGATGCCCGGGCTGCTGGCCGATCAGCCCGCGGCAGCCGAACTCGTACGGGAAGCGGCCCGCCTCGGGTACAGCGCCATGGTCGTCAAGCTGAGGGGGGCGAAGGGCACCGAGCTGGTCACCGAGGCGGAGGGCAGCGGCCTCCCCCTGCTGGCGGCCGCGGACGAGGTCTCCTGGCGCCACCTCGACGCGTTGCTGCTCTCCGTCCTGGGGTCGCAAGGCGTCGGCGGCGGGTCGGCGGCGGACAGCGGAGACGGCCTTTTCGCTCTGGCGAACGCAGTCAGCGCCGTCATCGGCGGGTCCGTGGCCATCGAGGACCTGGACCGACGGGTGATGGCCTACTCGTCATCTCCCGATCAGCGCATCGACTCCCTGCGCCGCGAAGGAATTCTCAGCCGCCGAGTCCCGGAGATCGACCACAACCTGGAGCGCTATCGCGTCCTGCTCGGCTCCGAAGGCGTGGTCCGCTTCCCCGAGGCCCTCGGCGCCCTGCCACGAGCAGCCGTCACCATCAGGGCCGGCACCCAGCCTCTCGGCACGATCTGGGCGATCGAAAGCCCCGACGGCATCGGCGCCGACGGAGAACGAGCTCTGATCGACTGCGCACGACTGGCCGCACTGCACATTCTCCGCAACCGCAACGCGAGCGAACTCGAACTCCAAAAGCGCGAGAGCGCGCTCCTGGGCGCGTTGGAGGGCCTGTGGCCCACCCACGAGACCAGCTTCCGTCTGTCCATCCCGCCAGGAGCCGAACTCGGCCTTCTCGGATTCGCGGCCTCCGCCGACGCCAGGGGTCTCCTCGCCCTGACAGCCCACCTGGGGCACGCCCTGACCCGCTACGTCGTGCCCGTCCGCCCCGACGCGAGCATCGCCACGACATCCCGCGCCATCTACGTCCTGCTGCCCGGCGGCGGCTCCGCGGCCGCGACCCGCCTCGCCAAAGGCGCGCTCACCTCGATCCGCGGCTCGTTCGGCGACTTCGTACGCGTGGCGATCGCCCCTGCTGACACGGATCCGGCAAGTCTGCCCGCGATGCGCCGCGAGACGGACGACATTCTCCGGGTGACCACCGCCCACCCGGACGCACCGCCCGTCGCCACCCTCGACGACGTGCGCGCACGGCTCCTGCTGGCCCGCGTCGGCGACGAACTCAGCCACGAACCCCGCCTGAGACACCCCGGTGTCGCCGCGATGGTCGCTCATGACACCGAGAACGGAACGGACTTCGTCGTCTCGCTCCTCGCCTGGCTGGAAGCGGTGGGCAACGTCGCCGAGGCCGCGGCGCGCCTGGGCGTGCACACAAACACCCTCCGCTACCGCCTGCGACGCACCGCCGAACTCTTCGGCTTGCCCCTGGAACAGCCCGACGACCGACTCGCGGTATGGCTCCAACTGCGCCTGCTCCAGCGCTGAGCCGACCATCACCCCACGAGGCGTGGGGCACTGGGCGGATGCCGAAAGCCCCACGGCGGAAGACGGGCGGCTCTTCTTCAGTGAGAAGGGCTCGGTCGTCTCGTCGTCGACCTACCACCGTATCTGGCAGGAGGCTCGGTTGCTCGGTCTCCCGCCGGCCGTCGCGGCCTCGCCCCTCGCGAGTAGACCGTACGACCTTCGGCACTCGGCCCTGTCGACCTGGCTCAATGCCGGAGCCGATCCCACCGAGGTTGCCGAGCGCGCTGGCAACAGTGTTGAGGTCCTGCTGGGCCGTTATGCGAAGTGCCTCGACGGACGGCAGGACGTCGCCAACCGGCGCATCGAGGACCTGCTGTGCGAGTACGACTGACACCACCACATGCTGTTCGAGGCCCCTGGCGTACTGCCCGGGGCCTCGTCGGCTTCGGGCTGCCAAGCGTGGCGAGGGCGGCTGCCCTCCACCAACAATCAGCCGTCCTGGGTCGGCGAGGGCTTCGACCTCTCGACGTCCTATATCGAGCGCTCGTACGACTCCTGTGACGACGACGGCCAGAACGGCAAGAACGACGAGTGCTGGGCGAACGACAACGCCACCCTCGTTCTCGGCGGCAAGTCCAGCCCGCTCATCAAGGACAAGACCAGCGGCGACTGGCACCCCAAGACCGACGACGGCGAGCGCGTCGTGCACTCCACCGGCGCCACCAACGGTGACAACGACGGCGAGTACTGGACCGTCACCACGTCGGACGGCACCCAGTACGTCTTCGGCAAGAACCGCCTGCCTGGCTGGGCCACCGGCAACCCCGTCACCAACTCCGTCGACACCGTCCCGGTATTCGGCGACGACTCCGGGGAACCCGGATACGACCAGGGCAGCAGCTTCTCCGGACGCGCACTCACCCAGGCCTGGCGCTGGAACCTGGACTACGTGGTGGACCCGCATGGCAACGCGATGTCCTACTGGTACACCAAGGAGACCAACTACTACGCCAAGAACGGCACCACCACCGACAACGGCACCGTCTACGACCGCGGCAGCTACCTCAGCCGGATCGACTACGGCATCACGTCATCGACCGTCTTCGGCAACGCTCCTGAGAAGGTCTCCTTCACCACAGGCGAACGCTGCCTGGTGACCAGCAGCGAGGACTGCTCCTCGCTCACCTCCAGCACCGCCTCGCATTGGCCGGACGTGCCGTTCGACGAGATCTGCGCTTCGGGCAAGGTCTGCTCCGCGACGGGGCCGACGTTCTTCTCCCGCAAGCGCCTGACCGGCGTCACCACCAGCATTTGGGACGCGAGCCTGTCCACCCCCGCCTACCGGGACGTCGACGCCTGGAAGCTCGACCAGTCCTTCCCCGACCCCGGCGACGGCACCTCCGCCGGGCTGTGGCTGAAGTCCATCACCCGTACCGGCAAGGACGGCGCCACCACGGCCATGCCGCCGGTCACCTTCGCCGGCATAAAGATGTTCAACCGCGTCGACACGACCCACGACGACATCGCCGCGCTGGTCAAGTGGCGGGTGCGGACGGTCACTTCGGAGACCGGCTCGGTCCTGACTGTCAACTACTACGACCCGCAGTGCGTCGCGGGCACGACAATGCCCAGCAGCCCGGATTCCAACACCCTGCGCTGCTTCCCCGCCTACTGGCAGCCGCCCTACACAGCAGATCCGCAACTGGACTGGTTCCACAAATACGTCGTCAAACAGGTTACCGAGTCGGACCCGACCGGCGGCGCGCCGCTGAAGGAGACCGACTACGCCTACAACGACACACCGGCCTGGCACTACGACACCGACAACGTCACCGCCCCCGGCAAGCGCAAGACCTGGTCGCAGTGGCGCGGCTACGGCAGCGTGACCACGACCACGGGCGATGGACAGTCCACCCGCACCAAGACGGTCGCCACCTACTTCCGCGGCATGGACGGCGACAAACAGTCCGACGGGACCAGTCACAGCGCCAAGGTCACTGACTCTACGGGCACTTCAGTCACCGACCCCGATGCCCTAGCTGGTGCGCTTCGCGAGTCGATCACCTACAACGGCAGCGCCGAGGTCTCCGGAGCCATTACCGACCAGTGGATCCACCAGACCGGCACGGACGGCACACGAAGCAGCACTTACACACGCGCGCACGCCGTCCACACCCGCACTGACCTCTCCTCGGGTGGCACCCGCAACACCACGGTCACCACGACGTACGACGACAAGACCGGCGCGGCGACCATGATCGACGACTCGGGCGACGACGCCGTCACCGGCGACGAGCAGTGCACCCGCACCGCCTTCGCCAACAACACCACCGACTGGTTGATGGCTTTCCCCGTCCGAGTCGAGACCGTCGATGTCGGTTGCGACGCCACCACCAAGCGCCCGGATGACGTCATATCCGATGTGCGGACTATTTACGACAGCCAGGCTTACGGCGCCGCACCCAAGCTCGGCGACGAGACCTCCACCCAGCGGCTGACCTCATACAACAGCGACGGCAGCCCGGTGTACCAGACGGTCTCCACCAGCCACTACGACACCCAGGGCCGCGTCGACTCGGTCAAGGACACCAACTCGGCGACCGTCAGCAGGACCACCTACACCCCCTCCACCGGCGGTCCCCTGACCAGCACGGTCACCTACGACGCCAAGGACTACTCGACCACCACCACCTTCGACCCCGGCCGGGGCACGGCCACCTCGGTCGTCGACCTAAATGGGAAGCGCACCGACTACGCCTACGACGGCCTCGGCCGCCTCACGAGTCTCTGGCTGCCCAACCGCAGCAAGTCTGCCCCTCAGTCCGCGAATCTCGTCTACAGCTACTCGATCTCCAACACCGTTGCCTCGGTGGTCTCCACCGGCAAGCTCAACAACGACGGCTCGACGTACGACACGACGTACGCGCTGTACGACGCCCTGCTGCGCCCGCGTCAGACGCAGACCCCGGCTCCGGGTGGCGGCCGTGTCATTGCGGAGACCAAATACGACAGCCGCGGCCTGGCCGTCGAGGCCGACGCCGACTACACCGACAACACCTCCCCGTCCAGCACCCTCGCCACCATCACCTCCGCCGTACCGTCGCAGACCCTGACGACGTACGACGGCGCTGGCCGCGCCACCGCAGCCGACTTCTACGCCCTCGGCACCAAGCGCTGGACGACCTCCACGGCCTACGGCGGTGACCGCACCACCGTCACCCCGCCCAAGGGCGGCATCGCCACCACGACCCTGACCGACACTCTCGGCCGCACCACCGAGACCCGGCAGTACGACAGCGGCACCCCGTCTGGCTCGTACACGTCGATCAAGTACGCGTATGACGCGAAGAGCCGGCTGAAGCAGGTCGTCGACGACGACGGCAACAAGTGGTCCTACGACTACGACCTGATGGGCCGCAAAATCAGCTCCACGGATCCGGACACCGGCAAGACCACCACGGCGTACAACGAGCTGGACCAGGTGGCCTCCACAACCAACGCCGTCAGTACCTCCGACGAGAAGACCCTCAGCTACTCCTACGACGCCCTCGGCCGCAAGACGGACATGTACGACGGCACCACCAAGGATGCCGCCCACGAGCTGGCCAAGTGGACGTACGACTCCGTGGCCAAGGGGCAGCCGACCTCCGCGATCCGGTACGTGGGCGGCTCATCCGGCAAGGCGTACGTCAGCCAGGTCGGCACCTACGACTCCCTCTACCGGCCGACCCTGACCCGGGTCACCATCCCGTCGGTCACCGGCGAGGAGGCCTTGGCCGGTACTTACACGTCGACGACGGGCTACAACCTCGACGGGACCGTCCAGGTCCTCGCAGACCCGGCGGCCGGAGGACTGCCCGCCGAATCCCTGGAGTACGGCTACAACGACCTGAGCATGCCGAAGACGCTCAACGGCGCGACGGGCTATGTGCAGGACACGAGCTACACCAAGCTCGGCGGCATCGGCCAGATCACGCTGGGGGTTTCCTCGTCGGACACTGCCAAGTGGCTGCAGATCACCAACACGTACGAGGACGGCACCCGACGTCTGAAGCGTGAGCTGGTCACGGACGACGCCCAGACCGCACCCGTCGAGGACACCAACTACACCTACGACGACGCGGGCAACGCCACAAAGGTCGCCACCCACGCCGACGGCACCGACGACGTCCAGTGCTACCGCTACGACGGCCACGACCGCCTCACCGAGGCCTGGACCGCCACCGACGGCTGCTCGGCCGATCCCTCGACCGCCGTCCTAGGCGGCCCGGCACCGTACTGGCACAGCTACACCTACGACGACCTCGGCAACCGCAAGACGCAGGTCGACCACGCGACCACGACCGGGGCCGACGACAGCAAGACGTCGTTCGTCTATCCGCCGCAGGGCGCGGATTCGGTCCAGCCCCACACTCTGACCTCGTCCGCCACGGTCACCGGCAGCACGACCACTACGGACTCCTACACCTACGACGCGTCCGGCCACACCCGCACGCGCACCCTCGACGGCAAGAAGCAGACCCTCGACTGGGACGACGAGGGTCACCTCGCCAAGGTCACCAACGCCGATGGCACGTCGGCCTCCTACCTCTACGACGCGGACGGCAACCGCCTGCTGGCCCGCGACGACTCCGGCACGACGCTCTACCTGGGCGACACGGAAGTCCAGCTCGCCAAGGGAACGTCCACGACCACGGGTACCCGCTACTACACCTGGGCCGGACGAACGGTGGCCGTTCGTACCAGCTCCGGCAGCCTCCAGTGGCAGGTCACGGACGGCCACGACACGGCCGAGACAGCGGTGGACGCCGGCTCGCAGGCGATCACACGCCGCCGTCTCGACCCGTTCGGCAACCCGCGCGGCACTCAGCCGGCCTCGGGAGCGTGGCTCGGCGACAAGGGCTTCGTCAACGGCATCCAGAACGCCACCAGCGGCCTCACCCTCCTGGGTGCACGCGAGTACGACCCGACGATCGGGCGGTTCGTCTCGGACGACCCGGTCCTGGAACTGACCGACGCCCAGCAGATCGACGGCTACACCTACGCCGCCGACAACCCCCTCACCAACAGCGATCCCACCGGTCTCGAAATCGGGTCCAAGCCCAACTCCTGCCAGTACGACATCAAGTACTGCACCGCGGCAGAGCGTGGCGACACCCCCTCCACCGGCACCGCCAGCGGAGGTACCAGAAGCAGCGGAGGCGGCGGGGGAAGCTCGCACCACCACAGCTGCGGCTGGTCCTTCTCCTGCCACCTGTCCAACCTGGCCCACAAGACCTACCACGCCATCCAACAACACCCGGTGATCGCGGCCGTGGTGGCCACCGCCGTGGTCGTCGGAGTGGTCGCCTGCGTGGCAGCGACAGCGGGAGGTCCGGCGATGGTCCGACGGGACAGTCCCGCCGTCATGGAAGGACACGTTCACCCGGGAATTCGACCGAGCAGCCTTCCTGGCGATCCCGGTGCTGAACGTACTCATCGGCGCGATCCTGCTGGCGCAGATGGCCAAGGACCGGGGGACCTACCACCACAGCAAGTACGACCGTGCAGCCGGCACCGTGGTGGTGCGGTGGCCGAGGCGTGGGGGAGGAAGCCGGACCGGCGAAGGCGATTGAGCGCGCAGTCCCGCAAGGCTAGTTGGCAACGCCTTACCCGCATGTGGGCACCCTGGTCGCGATGCCACGGCAGGTTGAGAGCAGAGTGCTGTCCACGGGCAGTGCGACGTCCGAGTGAGCGGACAGTCCGGGTCTTGTTGGGCGGACAACTCGTCTCCCGTTGCGGTATGACTTTTCGTCGCCCGGTTGGCAGGTCAGCTGGCAGGGGTGAGGGGCTCGACGCCCTGTCCGCTCGTGGCCTGGGGTGAGCCGGAGCGAGGAGCCCTCGGGCAGCGCGACGTGAGCGTGGTGCAGGAGCCGGTCGACAGCGGCGGTGGTCAGTGTCTTGGGCATGATCAAATCGAAGCGCCCGCCGCGACCTGGTCGATACGAGCGGTGAGGTCGGCCGTGCGGGGCAGGGGAGCTCCACTCGACCTGGTCTCATCGAAGGTGAGGGCGGTTGTCGCGGCGATCACGACAACGCAGGTGAGGGCCAGTGCACGGGCGAACCAGCAGTTGCGATCCACCGGGTTGCGCGGGTGCGGGGCGCCGCCTTGGCTTGCGCTGCGGCTGCGGCTTCCTTCCGGGCGGCAGCCGGCGTCGTACGTACGGAAAGAGCCACAGAATCAGCTGGGGTACGACGGCGAGCAGGAATCCCGTGAAGGAGGACTGGCTGCGGCGGTCGGCCGGCCTGATGTACATGCTTCCGCCCCCGTCGCGGCTTTCGCGCCGCGCTGTGCGACGACCTCGGTGAACCGCTCGAATCTACGTAACGGGCCTGAGTCATAGGGGAGTTCGTAGGTTACGACAGTTTCGGCGTCGTCGGCGGGCGCGCCTATCCCGCAGGCCGTGGCCGCGGAGTGGTCGCAGATCGTCCTGTCGGCGGCACACACATTCCTGAAGCGCCGCGACTCTTCCAACTCACGCGAGCGGGCATCGCCACGGTGCAGAGTATGAAGAGTGAGTCGTAGCGAACCGCCCAAGGTCGTCATTGAGTATGTCGTTGTGGATGGGCCTGAAGGGGAGGAGCTGGGGCGGCGTCAGGCAGCAGCGATCCTGGATGTCCTGCAGTGCCTCGCTGAACAGCAAGGGCTCCATCAGGGAGTCGAAGAGGAACCGGGCCGCACAGGGGTGTCGTAGCACGTTCCGTTCCCATGTTCTGGGTGTCCGGCAGGGCCCACACCTGCGCAAACCTCGCGCTCAATGCGGTAAGCACCGTATCGGGCGGCCGACCTGCGAGTTTGCGCGGACAGATGTCGGCCAATGTCCGAGAAGCAAGCATCGCGATATATAACGCAAAGGCCCGTCTCCTGTCTGAAGGAGACGGGCCTGGACACCCTGACCTGCGGCGAAGCAAATCGTACGGGTGCCCCCGGCGGGGGACACGGAACATGGGAACTGGAAAAGCCGCACGTCAGCGGGGCTGTGCTGACCATCGAGGCGGTCATCCCGCTGAAACGATAGACCTGAATGCCGCACTTTCGTGTGCCGGGTCGGCGTCGCCGTGCCGAAGCGCCCTGGGCTGGACCCGTGGTGCATGATCAGGCACTCCCGCGGTGCATGTCATGTCAGGCCGCGAACGGGTCCGTCGCCGTACAGCGCGTCGATGTCGACTAGGAGGACATCGCGGCGACGCTGCGCGGCGTCGATGACATCGGGATGGAAGCCGTGCAGGGAGAACAGGGCGAGGGCCGCGTCATCGGTCCGATACCCCTGGTCGGCGAGGAGGGCCCGGATGTGTTCGAGGCGCTCGAGGTCCTTGAGACCGCGGGGCTGGACGGTGGCCTTGGCCTCACCGATCAGGGCGATGGTCGCTCGTGGGCTTTGCGGGCGCTCGCCGGGGGCCATGGCGAGCAGGTCCACCTCGTGCTTGGTCCGGGCGGTGGGGTCGGCGATCTCCGCCGTGCCCACCGCCCCGAGCGACAGGCTGGTGTCGTCGATGGCGAAGGAGCGTGCCCACTCGCGTGCGGCCTCCTCGAAGTGCGGGCCGAGGATCTTCGAGTGGTACGTCGGCCGGGACGACTGCCAGACCTGGGCTCCGCGCCGCCGTTCCGCCAGATCCACCATGGGTAGCGTGATCAGCTGGTTGAAGCGGATTACCGGGTCCGCGACGCTGATGACAGGGTGCCGTGCCTTGAGCAGGTCCTGTTCCTTGCGAACGTAGCCGGTGGATTCAAGCAGCTCCAGCGGGGCGACCATGGCGGAGCGGGACCGCTCCAGCATCGAGCCGACCTTCGCCGGGGTCGAGGCGCCCCGGGCGACCGCGGACAGCACGTCGTAGTACAGCGTGCGGTGGGTGATCCGTGGGTCCTCGCGGAGCAGGAACTCCGCCTCCACTCGGGAGTACAGGGCCCGCCCCGGGTCCAGCAGGGTGCGTTCCACCCAGGGTGCGAATTCCGCCTCGCTCTGCGGCGTCGGCCCGGCGGCCAGCGGCCGGTAGCCGGGGGCGCCGCCCAGCACGGCGTCGACCTGCAGCGCCACTGCCGGGTCCTCGATCCCCCAGTGGGTGCGGGCGGTGCGGTAGTCGAAGGCCGGCAGTCGCAGGTCGAGCACCGCTCGGCCGCGTAGCGGCTTGGTGCCGGACAGTAGTTCGGACATCACGCTCATCGCCGAGCCGCACAGGACGATCCGGCCGCCGGGCGCCTTGCCCGACTGCGATTGGTCGTACAGCAGTTGCAGGTAGCCGGGGATCTCCGGGGAGTGCTGCAGCAGGTACGGCAGCTCGTCGATCACGATCAGCGGCGCCCCCGATGCCCGGTTCACCACCTCCAGCGCGGCGGTGAGCACGTCCCGCCAGTCGTCCAGCCGCATCGCCCCGGGCCGCACTCCCGCGTGCGCGGCGATCGCCTCGGTGAAGCGGTGCAGCGCGGGCACTCGGCCCTCCTCCTGCACGGCGGTCAGATACAGCCCGCCCACCGCTTCTGTGAGTGCCTCCAGCAGGAACGACTTCCCGTTTCGCCGTCGCCCCGAGACGATGGCCAGCCGCAGCTCGGGGGCCGGATCGGTGAGGAAGCCGTTCAGCAGCGCCCACTCGTGATCACGGTCCAGCAGCCGCTCCGGCTTGCCCAGCTGTCCAGCCATGACCCTCCCTAATCTGTTCAGGTACATCTTAACCGATTTGGTTCAGCTGAATCTAAACTGAGTAGGGCCGTGAGCGCCAGGCCGCGGGCATCCGGCTCCCTCGTTCTCACCGCTGACGGTGGCCCTGCCTGGTTTCGGAATGTTCCGCGTCCGCGGCAGTGCGAAGCCGACTGCCGTGTTCCTGCACGCTCTCGCCGCGGAAGGCGGAGAACGGTCACCGGTTCGGATTGCGGAGCAGGTGCGCCTGTGCGCGGATCTTCCACTGGGTGCCGTGGACGCAGCGGTGACCGCCGCCGCCCGGTGGAACAGTGCCGGGCCGGCGGGCCAGTACGCCGGCCGCGGGTGCGTTCCGTGATGGGTTCGCACCGAGCAGTCACGGCTCTGTACGGTGCGGGGGTGACACAGGAATCGGTATCCCGTCTGGCTGTCGGCTCGCTGCTCTCCTGGGGCGCGGAGCGGGGCGAACGTCTCGATCCGGTGGCCGCGGACGCGGTCGTGCACTTGCTGGCGTTGAGCGGTGCCAAGGTGCGCGGCGGGCTTCCCGAGGCCACTCCCGACCTGGTGCGCGCGGTGCTGCTGGACGCGCTGCCACAGTTCCTGTCCGTCGCGCCCGGCGATGAGGGGGCGGCGCTCGCGGTCCTGCGGATTCTGGTGGACCGCACCAGGGCGGACGGGCGGCTCAACGCCAAGCGGCACGCGCGGCTGCGCGATGCGATTGGCACGTGCGCCGAGGAGCACTTGAGGGTGATGCGCGATCCGCGCGAGTTGACGCTCCCGCGCTGCTGGGGCGGCCTGTTGCGAGCGCGTGGCGTCGATGTACGGGACGCGGAGGCGGTGCGCGGCGGGCTGGAGGAGTTGGCGGGGCTGCCGTACGCGGAGCGCGCCGGGCTACTCTCCCTGCCGGAGGCTGGTCATGCGGGCGAGGGCGCGGCGGCGTGGGCACTTGCCCCCTACCGGCGCGGACTGGCGATGGAACGACATGCGGCGGCCGGGATGGCGCTGGGGCAGCGCCTCGCCATGTGTCTGACGGAGTCGGACGAGGCGCCGTGGGTGCTGGACCTGCTCGGGTCGGAGCGGGTGGCGCGTCTGATGGATGCGGACGGGATGGAGGAGTGGGTCGAGGCGGCCACGAAGGCCGGGTTGAGCGTGGCCCGGCGCTGGTCGTTCGGTCCGGCCGAGCTGCCCTCGGCGGCGCTTCCCGTCCCCGGTCCGCGTCCGCACGACATGGCGCTGGTCACCGCGGTGGGCGAGGTGGCCGAGCAGTACGACCTGCTGCGGGGGGAGGAGCCCTTGGCGGCGCCGCACCTGCTGCCCGCGGACCGGGCCGGGTTCGTGTCCGTGCTTTGCGGCAGCGGGCTGCTCGCGCCCGCGGCGCAGCTCGCCGCCTCCCCGCCCGCCGACGCCGACGCGGACGGCGTTGGTTTCGCGCTGGCTACTGGTTTTCTCGTGCTGGATCCGGAGGGCAGGCCGCGGCCGGGGCCGTCCCTGGAGGTGTGGCGCGAGCGGGATGCGGGCGAGCTCGCGGCGCTCGCCGTGCGCGCCCTGGTGGAGTTGTGCGCGCGGCTCGGCGCGGATCCGGACGTGGGGGAGGAGTACGAGGGCGAGATCCTGGGCGATCTGGTGGCACTCTACGGCGCGGCGGGCGAGACCCGCTCGGTGGCGCGGGAGGCGGCCGCGGCGGTCGACTGGGCGGTGCCGCCGGAGGCTTTGCTCGCCGCGCCGGTGCACGAGCACAAGGACTCGACGGAGTCGGGGCAGGCGACTGCTGGGCCGTACCGCCTGCCGCCGTTGGCGGAGCTCGAACGGCTGCTGCAGCTGGGTGAGTTGGGCGAGGAGGACGCCGCCGAGCTGGAGTCGGCGGCACGGCGGCGGGCCGCCCGCCTGGATCTGCTGGCCGCGGCCGGTGTGGTGTGGCGCCGCGGTGACGCGTACGGGCTGACACCGCTCGCCGCCGCGGTGCTGCGCGAGGCGCTGCTGCTGGCGTACGGCGGCGGCTGGCCACCGCGCGCCGGTGAGTCGGCGCAGGAGGCGGATGGGTCGGCCGCGGGTGACGGGGAGCAGGAGGGGTGGACGCCGTCGACCGTGGCGGAGCGCTTCCCCACCGAGGAGGCGGTTGTCGCGCTGGACGCCGAGCGGCTGGTCGCCGCCGCTCGGGACTGGGACGATCCTGCCGCTCACCGGCTGCTGCGCTCGTGGCTGGCGGGCGGGGAGGGCCCCGCGGCCCGCTGGCCGGAGCTGCTTGCGGCGCTGGCCGTACCCGCGCCGCGTACGCACCTGACCGGCCATCGCAGGCTGGTCGCCCACACTGTGCCGGACGCCCCGCCCGGGCTGCTCGCCGGGTACGTCGGCGACCCGGTGTTCGGCGCCTGGGCCGCTCAGCTGCTGCGGGTGGCGGGGCAGACGGTCGAGGAAGAGACCGTGCCTCTCTCGTCCCGGCTGCTGTGGCGGCTGGACCGGCTGCACGCGCTCGCGGTTCCGGCCTGGCGTGCGTCCTTCGCCCGGAGCGGGGCGTCCCCGGACGAAGCCGGGGAGGAATCGCCGGACGGAGCGGACGGCGGTGCCCCGCCCCCCGAACTCGGCGCTCTGTACGCCGGGTTCGAGCAGGCCGCCGCCGACTGGCCGGGCGGCGACGCCGCGCTGCTGGCGGATCTCGCCCGCGCCGACCCCTTCACGGCCTCCCACACCCTGGAAATACTGGCGGACCACCCGGACACGGAGATCGCCCGGCCCGCCGCGCTGGCGTACCAGGCGTGCGAGGAGGCACAGCTGGCAGCACGGCGCGGGAACGGTGGAAACGGGAACGGCGGGAAGAAGAAGGGCAAGAAGCGCAGGAAGCACCGCTGAACCAGGGCAGGGTCGCCTCTGCACCCACGCGTGAAGCTACCGGCGATGTACACCCAGACGCCTCCACGTCCTCGCGGCGGGTACGTCCCTCAAGCTCGACCCCGACCTGCTGAACCGCTTTCCCGCCAGCTACCGGCACCCGGCGCATCTGCAGACCAAGGCCGGGTTCTCCGTCGAGGACGGGCTGCCGGGGCTGCGGACGATCAGGGTGCTGAATGCCCGGCGTTTTCTCGCGGCCATCCAGCAGCAGCGCCTGGAATGCAAGCGGTACGTCCGCCAGATCACCCAGGCGCTGCGCGAACGGGCGCGCGAAAGCCCCCACGTGATCGCTCTGGCCGAGGCCAAGGCGGCGGCCAGCCGCCTCCTCACGGAAAAGCGTCCATCCGAATAACCCTTTGGCCTCGGCGAGTTGCGCCCTCACGAGGAGCGACGCCTCTCTGTGCGTGTCGCTCGCCAGCAGCCCTCAACGTGCCGTGATCACATCGCGTCCTGGCGGACGGCACGTGGACGCGGTCGGCGCCGACGGAGGTGTTCACCGGGTGTTGACGACAGGATGCCAGCTGGTGCCCGCTATGCGAATGCGGTCGGCCGGGGTGTCTCGGGAGCCGGGAACCCGCACTCCTGTCAAGTCCGTGGGCGAAATGACATCCGATCGCCTGAAACGCCCCGGAGCATTGCCAGGGATCCGGCACGATACGCGCATGGACGAAGACGTATTCCTGGAGAGCACCAAGCAGTTCGCGCTCTACCTCTCCGAACTCCAAGGCGGCCTTGACCCCGAGTCGTACGAGCTGCTGCTGCGCATCCCCAAGGGTACGAACGACGCGCTCGTCCACCGCAACGTCGATATCGACATCGAGCTGTCCCCACGAGAACAGGAGCTGTTCACTCCCGAGTTCGGGCGGTGGCTGAACCAGCTCCTGGATCTTCTGGGCCCGTTCGGTGCGCACACGCTCGTCGATTTCAACACCCTCACCGGAGCCGAACCCGTGCAGAGCGACGCCGAGCGGGAGTACCTACGCCGTGAGGTCGAGGGCATCGCCAGGGCCAGCGGACTGGAGCGCTGACGGCGACGTGACCTCCTGCGACTACACGGCGAAGGGTGTCAGGCTACCGACACTGCGAAGTCCATGGACGTGACCGGGCGACGCAGCGCTCTGGCGACCGTGATCCATATCGAAACCCCGACGGTCGTGGACCATCTCTTCGGTGCCAAGCAGCGATCCCGAAGTGCCACAACTCTTCCAGCTCATGCGAACGACCGACGACACGGCGCAGAGAGGGTCTGTACGGTGAGCGGTGTAACTCCCGAGCTGGAAGCGACAGTTGATGACTGACGTGACGAGTGACACCGAGGCCCTGCAAGCCCCTGTGAGTGGGACGAGCGCCGTGGATGACGGGCTGGTCGCCGAGTTGGTTGCCCGGGCCCAGGCCGGTGGCGTGAAACTCACCGGGGAGGGCGGCCTGCTGCAGCAGCTGACCAAACGGGTGCTGGAGTCCGCGCTGGAGGGCGAGCTCACTGATCATCTGGGGCACCAGCCTGGCGAGCGGGCCGAGGGCGGTCGGGACAACTACCGCAACGGGCACCGGTCCAAGACCGTGATCACCGAGTCGGGGCCGGTCGAGATCGCGGTGCTGCGGGACAGGGCCGGGTCCTTCGAGCCCCACTGGTCAAGAAGCGGCAGCGGCGTCTGGGCGGGGTGGATGAGATGGTCCTGTCGCTGTCGGCGAAAGGGCTGACGCATGGGGAGATCTCCGCGCATCTCGCCGAGGTGTATGGCACGGAAATCTCCAAGTCCACGATCTCCACGATCACCGACAGTGTGATGGCCGGCATGATGGAATGGCAGAACCGCCCGCTGGACAGCGTCTACCCGGTCGTCTTCATCGACTGTGTGAACGTAAAGGTCAGGGACGGGCAGGTCGCCAACCGGCCCGTCTACATGGCGGTGGCGGTCACCGCCGAGGGACACCGGGACATCCTGGGCCTGTGGATCGGCGACGGCGGGGAGGGCGCAAAGTACTGGCTCCAGGTCCTGACCGAGATCAAGAACCGCGGCGCGGCCGATGTCCTGATGCTGGTCTGTGACGGCCTGACCGGCCTCCCGGACGCCGTGAATACCGTCTGGCCTGCGACGATCGTCCAGACCTGCGTCGTTCACCTGCTGCGGAACAGCTTCCGTTACGCGGCCCGGCAGGACTGGGAGAAGATCGCGAAGGCGCTCAGGCCCGTTTACACCGCGCCGACCGAGAAGGCCGCGCTGGAGCGGTTCGTGGAGTTCACCGACGCCTGGGGCGGGAAGTATCTGGCGATCGTCCGGCTCTGGGAAGCGGCCTGGGCGGAGTTCGTGCCCTTCCTCCAGTTCGACGTGGAGATCCGCAAGATCATCTGCACCACCAACGCAATCGAGAGCATCAACGCACGGATCCGCAAGGCCGTCCGGGCCCGGGGGCACTTCCCCACCGACCAGGCCGCCCTCAAGTGCGTCTACTTGGCCGTCATGAGCCTGGACCCGACCGGGACCGGACGCAAACGCTGGACCATGCGCTGGAAGGCAGCACTCCAGGCTTTCGACATCACCTTCGACGGCCGCCTCACCGCTGGCCGCCGCTGAACAAAACTGAACCGCTCCGGGATCGGTGGAGGCTCTATGCGTTGACTCCAGCCGCCGGTTGGGGCTGGTGTTGAGCGTAGTGGTTGGTCTCGTGCTCGTGGGGCGGGATGTCGCCGATCGCTGTGTGGAGGCGCTGGTTGTTGAACCAGTCGACCCATTCCGCGGTGGCGAGTTCAACGTCGGCCAGGCCGTGCCAGGGCCTGCGCGGCTTTATCAACTCCGTCTTGTAGAGGCCGATCTGGGATTCCATGAGCGCGTTGTCCAAGGCGTCGCCGACGGTGCCGATCGAGGCGTCGATGCCGGCCTCGATCAGGTGCGCGGTGAACGCGAAAGACGTGTACTGACTGCCCGCGTCCGAATGATGAACCAGCCCCGGGCCAGCGGGAGTTCCGGCGCGGTCGCGGCGCCACAAGGCCATGTCGAGCGCGTCGAGAACGAGCTTGGCCCGCTTGCTGGTGGCGGCGGACCAGCCCACGATCGCCCGGGAGAACACGTCCACGACGAACGCGACGTAGACGATCCCCGACCAGGTGGCGACATAGGTGAAGTCAGCCACCCACCGCTCGTTCGGCCTGGACGCGGTGAAGTCACGTTGCAGCAGGTCAGCGGACCGCTCATGGCCATCGTCCCGGACGGTGGTGCGGATCTTCTTCCCGCGCCGGGCGCCTTCGAGGCCGAGGTCGCGCATCAGCCGGGCGACGGTGCAGCGGGCCACCGGTATGCCCTCGCGGTGCAGCTGACGCCAGACCTTCCGGACCCCGTAGACGCCGAAATCGTCGGCGTGGACGCGGCTGATCTGCGTCTTCAGCTCCCTGTCGCGGACCGACCGGTCGCTGGGGGTGCGGTTCCTGGCGGCGTAGTAGGTGCTCGTCGCGATCTTCAGTCCGTGGCTGGTCAGGACTCGGCAGATCGGCTCGACCCCGAACACCTGGCGGTGTGCGTCGATGAACGCTACGAGCGCTTCGACGGCCGGTCGAGCTCGGCCGCGAAGAAAGCCGAGGCCGCCTTCAAGATCTCGTTCGCCCGTCGCAGTTCGGCGTTCTCGGCCCGCAGCCGCTTGATCTCCGCGGCCCCTTCCGACGTGACTCCGGGCCGCTGGCCTGCGTCGACCTCGGTCTTGCGGACCCAGGTCCTCACCGTCTCGGCGGCACCGATCCCCAGCTTGGCCGCGACCGCCTTCATCGCGGCCCACTCGGTGGGGTAGTTCGGGCGGATCTCCGCAACCATGCGCACCGCGCGCTCGCGAAGCTCGGGAGGGTAAGGGGACGGACGTGCCATGACTCGATCCTCTCAAGGAATCGAGCCTCCATCAGACCCGGAGCGGTTCAAACCGACCGAGTTCCACCGTTCGCTACACAGACCCCGCAGAACGACCGACGACACGGCGCAGAGTGGGGAAGGTGAGGCGCAGAGAACCGCCCAAGGTCGTCGTCGAGTACGTCGTCGTGGACGGGCCCGAAGGCGAGCAGTTGGCGACCAAGCAGGGCGAGGCCATCCGCGAGGTCCTCGTGTGGCTGTACACGTACCAGGGCTGCACGGAGTGCGACAGCGAGATAAGCGAGATGGACGGCAACGCAGAGTGACTGCCCCGTGCTCCTGCACGCTGAACGTGTCACGCGGGACCCAGAGCGTGGCGCCCGGCGGGATGATTCCCGCCATGCCCATCCGGTTGCTGGAGCAGCCGCAGCCCATGAATTCAGCGTTCCCATGTACTGGGTCCCCCCAGTGGCGCCCACCTGCGCAGAGTCCCAGACCAGCCCCGACCTGCGCAAAGGCGAAACAGCTGAGGGTCAGCCAGGAAAACCTGACTGACCCTCAGCTGCCGGGCTGCCCCAAAATGCGCACTGACCTGCAGTTATGTTGCACAGGCGAGTGCCCCCGGCAGGATTCGAACCTGCGCACACGGCTCCGGAGGCCGTTGCTCTATCCCCTGAGCTACGGGGGCGTGTCCGCTGCGCTGCGTGCGCGGCGACGGGTAGAACCCTACCAGCTGATCCCGGGTGTTCATGAACGGGTTTAGCGACGTCGGCCCGGGCGCCGCCCGGCGCCGCATCGCCCGCCGGCACCCCGCTGTTCCCCTGCCGCCCGACAGCCCCCGCTCCAACCCTGCCGTCACCCCGCCCCCGCCGACCGCCCCCACCCCCCCCGAAGCCGCACCCGTCCGGATGGCCGGAACCCCAGTCCCCCCGCAAGGGCCGGAACCTCCGTCCCCCGCAAGGCCCGGAACCTCCGTCCCCCGCAAGGCCCGGAACCCCCGTCCCCCGCAAGGGCCGGAAGTAGGCAAAAGCCGGACGCGGTGGCCGGGGCCGACCTACTCTCGAGTTGTGCCAGGCGCGTCGGGCCGGGTGCTTGTTGTGGACGACAACAAGGTCATCCGGCAGCTGATCAGGGTCAATCTCGAACTGGAGGGTTTCGAGGTGGTGACCGCGGCTGACGGTGCCGAGTGTCTGGAAGTCGTTCATCAGGTGCGGCCCGATGCCGTGACGCTCGACGTCGTCATGCCCCGACTGGACGGTCTGCGGACCGCCGCCCGGCTCCGCTCCGATCCACGCACCCGGGACCTGCCCTTGGCCATCGTCAGTGCCTGCACCTCGTACGAGGTCGAGGCCGGCCTGGACGTGGGGGTCGAGGCCTTCCTCGCCAAGCCCTTCGAGCCTGCCGAACTGGTGCGTCTCGTGCACCAGTTGATCGAGCGGAAGAGGAGTGCGAGGGGTGAGGGAGAGGGGGACGGGCCCGGGTTCGGCGGCATTCTCGGGGTCGGTGAGGCCGAGCGGGCCGAGCGGGCCGGGCGGGCCGGCGGCTGACTCGGACCACGTCCTCCTGTCCATGCCACGTGCGCATGTCCCGTCCACATCCCGGAACCTCCCCAAACCGGCTCGCATACCCACCCCGCTCCTCCCATACGCTTGTGCCGTGACCCCCGTCGAGCTCTCCCGTACCGTGCTGCGCGCGGTGCGTCGTGCTGTCGACGAGGGGGAGCTGAGCGTGGCCGTGCCGCAACGGGCCGTTGTCGCGCCGCCCGGTCCGGGCGGCTGTGGCGACTACGCCACCAGCATCGCCCTGCAGCTCGCGCGGCCGGCCGGGCAGCCGCCCCGGCGCGTCGCCGAGATCCTGCAGCAGCACCTCGCCCGGACGGACGGCGTCGCCGACGTCGTCGTCACCGGACCGGGGTTCATCAACATCAGCCTGCAGGGGGCAGCCGCATCCGCCGCCGCGCTCACTCGCGAGATCCTCCGCGAGGGCACGGCATACGGTCACGGCGACGCCCTCGCCGGAGAAGTCGTCGAGCTGCGTATCCCGTACGACATCCGGGCCGAAGTCGTCGCCGACGCCCTGGTGCGCATCGTCGGGTCCCAGGGCGGCCGCGTCGAGGTCGGCCACCGCGAGCCGGTGAACCTCCGGCCCGTCCCGGCCTCCGACGACCCCGCTCTCCTCGGTCCCGACGCCGCCCGCTGGGCGCTTCTGCACCCCGCCGCCCACGACCGGCCCCGTATCACCGCCGATCATCTGGTCCAGCGCGAGAGCAACCCTCTCTTCCGCATCCGTTACGCCCATGCCCGCACCCGGGCCCTCAGCCGTAACGCCGCCGACCTGGGCTTCACCCCCGAGCCCGGAGACATGGGAGACATGGAAGAGGGCGTGAGCGGCCTTCTCTCCCTCCTCGCCGACCACCCCCGCGTTCTCGCGCGCGCAGCCGCACAGCGCACGCCCGACAGCCTCGCCCGGCACCTCGTCACCGTCGCCGACGCCGCTCTCGCCGTCCTTCCCGTGGTGCTGCCGCGCGGCGACGAGAAACCCTCGGCCGCCCACCGTGCCCGGCTCGCGCTCGCCGAAGCCGCCGGGGCGGTGCTGGCCGGCGGCCTGTCCCTGCTCGGTATCGACGCACCCCAACACCTCTAGAGAGCCAGCGAAGAAGATGAGCCGTTCTGCACACCCCGCCGGGCCCCGTCACGCCGACGTCCTGCCCGAGGGCCACTACTCCGCCCCGCCCACCGACCTCAACGTCCTCGACCCCAAGGTCTGGGCCCAGACGGTCACCCGTGACGAGGACGGTGTGACCACCGTCGGCGGTATCGATGTGAAGACCATCGCCGAGCAGTACGGCACCCCCGCCTATGTCCTCGACGAGGCCGACTTCCGGGCCCGGGCGCGGGCCTGGCGCAGCGCCTTCGGGGCCGACGCCGACGTCTTCTACGCCGGGAAGGCGTTCCTGTCGCGTGCTGTCGTGCGCTGGCTCCATGAAGAAGGGCTCAACCTCGACGTCTGCTCCGGCGGCGAGCTCGCCACCGCCCTGTCCGCAGGTATGCCCGCCGACCGCATCGCCTTCCACGGCAACAACAAGTCGGTGGAGGAGATCGAGCGGGCCGTCCGCGCCGGTGTCGGGCGGATCGTCCTCGACTCCTTCCAGGAGATCGTCCGCGTCGCCCACATCGCGCAGGAACTCGGCAGGCGGCAGCGCGTGCAGATTCGGATCACCGTCGGTGTCGAGGCCCACACCCACGAGTTCATCGCCACCGCCCACGAGGACCAGAAGTTCGGGATCCCCCTGGCCGGCGGGCAGGCCGCCGAGGCCGTGCGGCGGGCCCTTCAGCTCGACGCGCTCGAACTCATCGGGATCCACAGCCACATCGGGTCGCAGATCTTCGACATGTCCGGGTTCGAGGTCGCCGCGCACCGGGTCGTCGGGCTGCTCAAGGACATCCGTGACGAGCACGGCGTCGAGCTGCCCGAGATCGACCTCGGCGGCGGGCTCGGGATCGCGTACACGAGCGACGACGATCCCCGCGAGCCGCACGAGATCGCCAAGGCGCTCACCGAGATCGTGACCCGGGAGTGCGAATCGGCGAGGCTGCGCACCCCGCGCATCTCCGTGGAACCGGGGCGCGCCATCGTCGGGCCGACCGCCTTCACGCTGTACGAGGTCGGCACCATCAAGCCTCTCGACGGGCTGCGGACCTACGTCTCCGTCGACGGGGGCATGTCCGACAACATCCGCACCGCGCTGTACGACGCCGAGTACAGCGTCGCTCTCGTGTCGCGGACGAGCGACGCCGAGCCCATGCTCGCCCGTGTCGTCGGCAAGCACTGCGAGAGCGGGGACATCGTGGTGAAGGACGCGTTCCTGCCCTCCGACCTGGCACCGGGTGACCTCGTCGCCGTGCCCGCCACGGGCGCGTACTGCCGTTCCATGGCCAGCAACTACAACCACGTGCTCCGGCCGCCCGTCGTCGCTGTGCACGACGGCGAGGCGCGCGTGATCGTCCGCCGCGAGACGGAGGAGGACCTCCTGCGTCTCGACGTCGGATGAGGGCGGACAACCGGAAAACTCCCGGTGGGTGGAAGATCTCCTGTCTTCCACCCCCGTACAAATGAAATAGATGTCTCACGATCCGGACATTGGACAGAAACTCCCGTCCGGTGAGTGAGACTGGTCCAACCGTAGACGGTATGAGGAAACGAGGTCGGATGATGCGTACGCGTCCGCTGAAGGTGGCGCTGCTGGGCTGTGGGGTTGTCGGCTCAGAGGTGGCGCGCATCATGACGACGCACGCCGACGACCTCGCCGCCAGGATCGGGGCGCCCGTCGAACTGGCGGGTGTGGCCGTGCGGCGGCCCGACCGGGTCCGCGACGGCATCGACCCGAGCCTCGTCACCACCGACGCCACCGCGCTCGTCAAACGCGGGGACATCGACGTCGTGGTCGAGGTCATCGGCGGCATCGAGCCGGCCCGCTCCCTCATCACCACCGCCTTCGAGCACGGCGCGTCCGTCGTCTCCGCCAACAAGGCGCTGCTCGCCCAGGACGGGGCCGCCCTGCACGCCGCCGCCGAGCAGCACGACAAGGACCTCTACTACGAGGCCGCCGTCGCCGGCGCCATCCCGCTGATCCGCCCGCTGCGCGAGTCCCTCGCCGGCGACAAGGTCAACCGTGTGCTCGGCATCGTCAACGGCACCACCAACTTCATCCTCGACAAGATGGACAGCACGGGGGCGGGGTACCAGGAGGCGCTCGACGAGGCCACGGCGCTCGGGTACGCCGAGGCCGATCCCACCGCCGATGTCGAGGGCTTCGACGCCGCCGCCAAGGCCGCCATCCTCGCCGGTATCGCCTTCCACTCACGGGTGCGCCTCGACGACGTCTACCGCGAGGGGATGACCGAGGTCACCGCGGCCGACTTCGCCTCGGCGAAGAACATGGGCTGCACCATCAAGCTCCTCGCCATCTGCGAGCGGGCGCGGGACGGCGGATCGGTCACCGCGCGCGTGCATCCCGCCATGATTCCGCTGAGCCATCCCCTCGCCTCCGTGCGCGGCGCGTACAACGCCGTGTTCGTCGAGTCCGACGCGAGCGGGCAGCTCATGTTCTACGGGCCCGGTGCCGGCGGTGCGCCCACCGCGTCCGCCGTGCTCGGCGACCTCGTCGCCGTCTGCCGCAACCGGCTCAGCGGGGCAACGGGGCCCGGCGAGTCGGCGTATGCCGCGCTGCCCGTGTCGGGCATGGGTGACGTCGTCACCCGCTACCACATCAGCCTCGACGTGGCGGACAAACCGGGTGTTCTCGCCCAGGTCGCGACCGTCTTCGCCGAGCACGGTGTGTCCATCGATACGGTTCGGCAGCAGGGCAACAACGGCGAGGCCGCTCTGGTCGTCGTCACCCACCGCGCGTCCGACGCCTCCCTCTCCGGGACCGTCGAGGCGCTGCGCAAGCTCGACACCGTGCGGGGTGTCGCCAGCATCATGCGGGTTGAAGGAGAGTAACCAGCAATGACCCACCAGTGGCGCGGAATCATCGAGGAGTACCGGGACAGACTGCCGGTATCCGACACCACGCCGGTCGTGACGCTCCGCGAGGGCGGCACGCCCCTCGTGCCCGCGCAGGTGCTCTCCGAGCGCACGGGCTGCGAGGTCCACCTCAAGGTGGAGGGTGCGAACCCCACCGGGTCCTTCAAGGACCGCGGTATGACCATGGCCATCACCAGGGCCAAGGAGGAGGGCGCGAAGGCTGTGATCTGCGCCTCCACGGGCAACACGTCCGCCTCCGCCGCCGCGTACGCCGTACGGGCCGGCATGGTTTCGGCCGTTCTCGTGCCGCAGGGCAAGATCGCGCTCGGCAAGATGGGGCAGGCGCTCATCCACGGAGCCAAGATCCTCCAGGTCGACGGCAACTTCGACGACTGCCTCACCCTGGCCCGCGCACTGAGCGACAACTACCCCGTGGCGCTGGTGAATTCGGTCAATCCCGTGCGCATCGAAGGCCAGAAGACGGCTTCCTTCGAGATCGTCGACATGCTGGGCGACGCCCCTGACATCCACGTCCTCCCGGTCGGCAACGCGGGCAACATCACCGCGTACTGGAAGGGCTACAAGGAGTACGCCGCCGACGGCGTCGCCACGCGCACCCCGCGCATGTGGGGCTTCCAGGCCTCCGGCTCCGCGCCCATCGTGCGCGGCGAGATCGTCAAGGACCCCTCGACCATCGCCACCGCGATCCGTATCGGCAACCCCGCCTCCTGGCAGTACGCCCTGGCCGCGCGGGACGAGTCCGGCGGCTTCATCGACGAGGTGACGGACCGTGAGATCCTGCGCGCCTACCGGCTGTTGGCCGCGCAGGAGGGTGTTTTCGTCGAGCCGGCGTCCGCCGCGTCCGTCGCCGGTCTGCTGAAGGCCGCCGAGCAGGGCAAGGTCGACCCGGGCCAGAAGATCGTGTGCACGGTCACCGGGAACGGCCTGAAGGACCCGGACTGGGCCGTCGCCGGCGCCCCGCAGCCGGTCACCGTCCCGGTCGACGCGGTGACGGCGGCCGAGCGCCTCGGTCTGGCCTGACGTCCGGCCTGACGGGGATCTCCCTCCGAAGGGTGCACAGGGGGCTTACGGCACGCATCGTGCGCCTCCTGTGCGCCCTATGTCGCCACAGAAGCATCCTTCGATAGGCTGTACCGAACCCGCCCGCCGCATATGCCTCCGACCATGGAGCATCTGGACGGTGCCGCGCCGTCTCCACGGCCTGAGGGTCTCCCCGTACGTATCCGATGTCGTATCGAATGTTCTCGACCATCACGCAGCTCAAGGAGAGTCATCGAGAGATGGCCGGTCCCGCCTTCCGCGCCGCCGCCGTAAGGGTGCGCGTCCCCGCCACCAGCGCCAACCTCGGCCCGGGCTTCGACGCCTTCGGCCTGTCGCTGGGGCTCTACGACGACGTAGTCGTCCGGGTGGCCGACTCCGGGCTGCACGTCGACATCGCGGGCGAGGGCAGCGAGACGCTGCCGCGTGACGAGAAACACCTCCTCGTACGCTCCCTGCGCACCGCCTTCGACCTGCTCGGCGGACAGCCGCGCGGCCTGGAGATCGTCTGCGCCAACCGCATCCCGCACGGCCGTGGCCTGGGCTCCTCCTCGGCCGCCATCTGCGCCGGCATCGTCGCCGCGCGCGCCGTGACCATAGGCGGGGAGTCGAAGCTCGACGACACGGCCCTGCTGGAGCTAGCGACCGAGATCGAGGGCCACCCCGACAACGTGGCGGCCTGTCTGCTCGGCGGTTTCACGCTCTCCTGGATGGAGGCGGGCGCTGCCCGCGCGATCAGGATGGACGCCGCCGATTCCATCGTTCCGGTGGTTTTCGTGCCCGGAAAGCCGGTCCTCACCGAGACCGCGCGCGGCCTGCTCCCGCGCACCGTGCCGCACGTCGACGCCGCCACCAACGCGGGCCGCGCCGCCCTGCTCGTCGAGGCCCTGACCAGGCGTCCCGAGCTGCTGCTGCCCGCCACCGAGGACCGCCTCCACCAGGAGTACCGCGCGCCCGCCATGCCGGAGAGCGCCGCGCTGGTGGAGCGGCTGCGGGCCGACGGCGTCCCGGCGGTCATCTCGGGCGCGGGACCCACTGTGCTGGCGCTGGCCGACGCCGACAGCGCCGACAAGGTCGCCCATCTGGCAGGCGAAGGGTGGGCCGCGAACCGGCTCGACCTCGACGCCCAGGGAGCGAGCGTGCTGCCGCTTGCGACCTGACACACGGTTGCCGGATTTCGAGAGGGGGAATGTTTGTTGGATCCGGTAGTGTTAATCTCAAGTCTGCACCCGACCCCACCATGGCGAGGTGCTTCGTGTCCCCGTCCGGGACAGACATTCTTCCGGGAGCCTCCCAAGCCGCACTGTGTTCCGTACGACGTACGCGGGCAGTACCTCGTACGCGGGCACTGAGCGACTTGCCGGGCACGCTCCGGAATCGGTGCGACCAAGCCACGTGACACCGACACTCGGTGCCACGGTCACGGCTTTGGGAAGCGCCATCCCAGATATTGCCTCCGCCACCTTTGGCGGACCACCGCCCCGGCACGGTCCACACAGCAAGGACCGAAGCCGGAAGCACAACCGGTCGCCGAGCCAGACAGGCCGACGTCCGCTCCAGGGAAGGACCCTTCGTGAGCGACACCACCGATCTGATGGGCGCACGTGTCGAGGAGACCGCTGCCGCGCCCGCCACGGACGCCTCCGCGCCTGCCAACGGTGCAGGCTCCCGGCGGCGCCGCGGTACCGGCCTCGAGGGCATGGTGCTGGCCGAGCTGCAGCAGGTCGCATCCGGCCTCGGCATCAGGGGCACCGCGCGCATGCGCAAGAGCCAGCTGATCGAGGTCATCAAGGAGGCGCAGGCGGGCGGCGGTGCCGCTCCGGCCAAGGCCGAGGCTGCCGCCGAGACCAAGCCCAAGCGCCGCGCCACCTCCAAGGCTCGTACGGGCGAGGACGCCGCTCCCGCCGTCGAGAAGAAGGCGGCCGCCCCGGCCGAGAAGGCCGTGGCCCAGCAGCAGATCGAGATCCCCGGCCAGCCGGCCAGCGAGGACGCCGCTCCCGCGGAGCGTCGCCGTCGTCGCGCCACCGCCGAGGCGGGCAGCCCCGAGACGGTCGCCGCCGAGGCCAAGAGCGAGCCGAAGGCAGAGACGCCCGCCCCGCAGGCGCAGGGCGACGCCGGTGACGGCGATGGCCGCCAGGGCCGGCGCGACCGTCGGGACCGCGACCGCGGAGGCCGTGACCGCGACCGCCGCGGCAACAAGGGCGACGAGCAGCAGGGCGGCCAGGGCGGTGGCCAGCAGCGCCAGGACCGTCCGGACCGGCAGGACCGGCAGCAGGGCGGCGCCCGCCAGGACCGTCAGCAGCGCGACAACGGCCCGCAGGACGACGACGACTTCGACGGCGGCCGCCGTGGCCGTCGGGGCCGCTACCGGGACCGTCGTGGCCGTCGTGGCCGTGACGAGATGGGCGGCGCCGAGCCGCAGCTCAACGAGGACGACGTCCTGATCCCCGTCGCGGGCATCCTGGACATCCTCGACAACTACGCCTTCATCCGTACGTCGGGGTACCTGCCGGGTCCCAACGACGTCTACGTCTCGCTCGCCCAGGTCCGCAAGAACGGTCTGCGCAAGGGTGACCACGTCACCGGCGCGGTCCGGCAGCCCAAGGACGGCGAGCGCCGCGAGAAGTTCAACGCGCTGGTCCGTCTGGACTCGACCAACGGCATGGCGCCCGACTCCGGGCGCGGGCGGCCGGAGTTCAACAAGCTGACGCCGCTGTACCCGCAGGACCGCCTCCGTCTGGAGACGGACCCGGGCATCCTCACCACCCGCATCATCGACCTCGTCGCGCCGATCGGTAAGGGCCAGCGCGGTCTGATCGTGGCCCCGCCGAAGACCGGCAAGACCATGATCATGCAGGCGATCGCCAACGCGATCACGCACAACAACCCCGAGTGCCACCTGATGGTCGTCCTGGTCGACGAGCGTCCGGAAGAGGTCACCGACATGCAGCGGTCGGTCAAGGGCGAGGTCATCTCCTCGACCTTCGACCGTCCGGCCGAGGACCACACCACGGTCGCCGAACTCGCCATCGAGCGTGCCAAGCGACTGGTGGAGCTGGGTCACGACGTCGTCGTGCTGCTCGACTCGATCACGCGTCTGGGCCGTGCGTACAACCTCGCCGCGCCCGCCTCCGGCCGCATCCTGTCCGGTGGTGTCGACTCGACCGCGCTCTACCCGCCGAAGCGCTTCTTCGGTGCGGCCCGCAACATCGAGGACGGCGGCTCGCTGACGATCCTGGCCACCGCGCTCGTCGACACCGGCTCGCGCATGGACGAGGTCATCTTCGAGGAGTTCAAGGGCACCGGCAACGCCGAGCTCAAGCTCGACCGGAAGCTCGCCGACAAGCGCATCTTCCCGGCGGTGGACGTCGACGCGTCCGGTACCCGCAAGGAAGAGATCCTGCTCGGCAGCGATGAGCTCGCCATCGTCTGGAAGCTGCGGCGGGTGCTGCACGCGCTCGACCAGCAGCAGGCGATCGAGCTGCTGCTGGACAAAATGAAGCAGACGAAGTCGAACGCCGAGTTCCTGCTGCAGATTCAGAAGACGACGCCCATGCCGGGCAACGGCGACTGAGGCACAGCCTTCACGCAGGTCGCCCCCCGTTACTCCGGTAACGGGGGGGCGACCTGTTGGCGCAGTTAGGGAGGGGCGCACTCTGTGCCCCTCCCTAACTCGTGTCTCAATGGGGGGACTTCCCTTGGCTACACCCCTGTCCGGTGGTCGTCACAGACGCCGGATACGCATCGCCCTGCCTGTCGCCGCCGCGGGCGTCGCTGCCGCAGTCGCCGCCGTGCTGACGGTCTCGTCCGCAGGCGCGGCGACGGCCTCGGCGGACCCGACGGCCAAGCTCAGCAAGAGCTCCGCATCGCTGACCGACCTGACGGACCGCATCGCCGGCGCACTCGCCACCGACAAGGACTTCAGGAAGGCGTCGAAGACCAAGGACACGAAGACGGGCGGCCCGAGCACGTCCTCCACGTCTTCGACCTCGTCCGGGTCCTCGTCGACCTCGACCGTCAGTCCGATGGTCATCGGCGGCACCACCACGAGCATCACCTCGGCCCCGTGGATGGCCCAGCTCTGGTACTACGACGACAAGGGCACCAGCGACACCGGCGACGACGTCGGCTTCTTCTGCGGTGGCGCCGTCGTGGCGCCCACGAAGATCCTCACCGCCGCGCACTGCGTCCACGGCTACAACTGGCACGCGTACGGATCGATCGTCACCGGCACCGACCAGCTGCCCACCACCGACAGTTCGGGCAACACCGACCTGCACGGCGGCACGGTCTCCGGCGTCTGGCGGCAGTGGAACCACCCGTCGTACAACTCGACGACCGTCGACAACGACGTCGCCGTCCTGACCCTGGCCACCCCGATCACCGCCACGCCGATCCGCATGACGACGTCCACCGACACGGCGTCCTACGCGGCCGGTACCGGCGCCAAGGTCTATGGCTGGGGCCGCACCAGCTCCACCAGCAACGACATCTCGGGGACCCTGCAGTCCGCCACGCTGCCCATCCAGTCCGACAGCACCTGCTCCGGCTACTACAACAGCGAGTTCATCGCGGGCCACATGGTCTGTGCGGGCAATCCGGCGACCGGCAGCGACTCCGGCACCGTCTCCGCCTGCAACGGCGACTCCGGCGGCCCGCTGATCGTGGGCAACCGCATCGTCGGCATCGTGTCGTGGGGTGTGCAGGACTGCGTCGCCAAGGGCGCGTACAGCGTGTTCACCAAGGTGAGGTCGTACGTCGGCGCCGCCTACCCGCGCATCGACGACACCAACCTCAGCGACGGCGCCACCTCCACCCCTGACGGCAAGGCCGACCTGTTCGTGCGTGACCACTCCACGTACACCGGCTACGAGAAGGACTCCAAGGGCACCTCGTTCGCGGCCCGAGTCTCCTGGGGCAGCTTCAGCGGCTACAACACGATCCTGCAGACGGACCTCAACCGGGACGGCTACCAGGACTTCATCCTGCGCCGCAGCAGCGACGGTGCGGTCTTCTGGCTGCACTACATCCCGTCCACCCAGAGCTGGAGCAAGAGCGAGATCTTCAGCAACTGGGCCAGCCGGAAGTTCACCGTCGCCCCCGGTGACGTCACCGGTGACTACCTGCCCGACCTGCTCTCGGTGGACTCCTCGGGCATCCTGTGGATCTACCCGGGCAAGGGCAACGGCACCTTCGCAAGCCGCGTCGAGGTGGGCTCCGGCTGGGGCCAGTACAGCGCCCTGCGCGGCCACGGCGACTTCAACGGCGACGGCAAGACCGACCTGATCGCCTGGAGCAAGAGCACCGGCTACGTCTACCTCTACCGGGGCACCGGCACAGCCGGCTCCGGGGCGTTCTCCAGCCGGATCAACGTCCGTACCTGGACCGGCTACAACACCTTCGACGCGGTCGGTGACGTCACGGGCGACGGCAAGGCCGACTTCCTGGCCCGTACGTCCAGTGGCACGCTCTATCTGTACCCGGGTACCGGTAAGGCCACAAGCGAGATCTTTGCCACAAGAATCTCGGTCGGTACCGGTTTCCAGGGGTACGACCTCTTCGGCTGAAACCGCAGGTGAGCGGGGAACGCCCGGCACATCTCCGTGACGCTCTGTGTCCAGCCTCCCACGGGTTGGGCACAGAGCGTCGTGCAACCCTTTCTCGAGTTTCCCCGTCTGACCCGACGGAGTGACGATGGTGCGGTACGACGCGTATCCGCGACCGACAGGCCTGTCCCTGAACGCAGGGGGTAACCGACCGGACGAGATCGAGGAGCACATGTCCGCCGAGAGCACGCCGGAACCCGGCATACCGGGAGAGTCCGGCACCACCGGCACGCGCGGCCGCACCAAGGGCCGCCGTCGCAAGCCCCGCGGCACGCGCCGCAGAGGCCTGCTGATCACGGCGTGGACCGCCGCGGGCATCGTCGTGCTGGGCGGCACCGGCGCCGGATACCTGTACTTCAAGCTCAACGGCAACATCAAGAGCGTCGACATCGACTCGGCCCTGGGCACGAACCGGCCGACGAAGGTCGACAACGGCTCCGAGAACATCCTGGTCCTCGGTTCGGACAGCCGCTCCGGCAGCAACAAGAAGCTCGGCGGCGGCACCGACGACGGCAGCGCCCGCTCCGACACGGCGATGATCGTGCACGTCTACAAGGGGCACAAGAAGGCCAGCGTGGTCTCCATGCCGCGCGACACCCTCATCGACCGCCCCGAGTGCACCGACACCCACGGCAAGACGTATCCCGCCGTGTCCGGCGTCATGTTCAACACCGCCTACTCCACCGGCGGCGCCGCCTGCGCCGTGAAGACCGTGGAGTCGATCAGCGGGCTGCGCATGGACCACTACCTCGAGGTCGACTTCAGCGGCTTCCAGAAGCTCATCGACGAGCTCGGCGGCGTGCAGGTCACCACGTCCAAGAGCATCAACGACTCCCAGAGTCACCTGAACCTCAAGGCCGGCACGCACCAGCTCGACGGCGAGCAGGCCCTCGGCCTGGTGCGCACCCGGCACGGCGTCGGCGACGGCTCGGACCTCGGCCGCATCCAGCTCCAGCAGGCCTTCATCAAGGCCCTGGTCGAGCAGGTCAAGCACGTCGGCGTCTTCACCAGCCCGAAGAAGCTCTACGACCTGGCCGACACCGCCACCAAGGCCGTGACGACCGACTCCGACCTCGGCTCGGTCAACTCCCTGATGTCCTTCGCCGGCGGCCTGAAGAGCATCGGCTCGAACAGCATGCACATGATCACGATGCCGGTCCAGTACGACCCGTCGGACCCGAACCGGGTCATCGTGGAGAAGACGAAGGCCCAGCAGGTCTGGGACGCCCTGAAGAACGACCGTACGATCCCGAAGTCGGCCACTGAGGGAACGGCAACCGGCGAAGCCAAGGGTGTGGTGAGCAGCTCTTAGGGGCGCGGGGCTGTGTCGATCTGCGGCTCCGCCGCGCGGGCGCGATCAACCCCCACCGGCCCGCAGGGGAATAGATCACCCCATCCCCCGGTTTTGGGGGATGGCCCCAGTCCTGGCAGACTGGTACGTCGGCCCCGGTTCACGCCCCCGCACCCCGCAGGAGCGACCCGGTGCCCTCCCGAAACTAGGAGACACCTTGAAGCGCGACATCCACCCCGAGTACGTCGAGACGCAGGTCAGCTGCACCTGTGGCGCGTCGTTCACCACCCGTAGCACGATCTCCAGCGGCACCATCCGCGCCGAGGTCTGCTCCGAGTGCCACCCGTTCTACACGGGCAAGCAGAAGATCCTCGACACCGGTGGCCGTGTGGCCCGCTTCGAGGCCCGCTTCGGCAAGGCTGCGGCCGGCTCCAAGAAGTAGCTGGCTCCCATCCGCCGGTCCACGGCCGCGCCCTGAAACAGGCGCGCCGGGACCGGCGTTTTTGGTCGCCCGCCTTCCGCCCTTTTCCACGCAGTACAGGAGCCCAAGATGTTCGAGGCCGTCGAGGAACTCGTCGGTGAGCACGCCGACCTGGAGACGAAGCTCGCCGACCCGTCGGTCCACTCCGACCAGGCCAACGCGCGCAAGCTGAACAAGCGCTACGCCGAGCTCACGCCGATCGTCGCCACGTACCGCTCCTGGAAGCAGACCGGCGACGACATCGAGACGGCGAAGGAACTCGCCGCCGACGACCCGGACTTCGCGGCCGAGGTCAAGGAGCTGGAGAAGCAGCGCGAGGAGCTGACCGAGAAACTGCGCCTGCTGCTGGTCCCGCGCGACCCCAGCGACGACAAGGACGTGATCCTCGAGATCAAGGCGGGCGCCGGCGGCGACGAGTCCGCGCTCTTCGCGGGTGACCTGCTGCGCATGTACCTCCGGTACGCCGAGCGCGTCGGCTGGAAGACCGAGATCATCGACGCCACCGAGTCCGAGCTGGGCGGCTACAAGGACGTCCAGGTCGCCGTGAAGACCAAGGGCGGCCAGGGGGCCACCGAGCCCGGGCAGGGTGTCTGGGCGCGGATGAAGTACGAGGGCGGCGTGCACCGCGTGCAGCGCGTGCCGGCCACCGAGTCGCAGGGGCGGATCCACACCTCCGCCGCCGGCGTCCTCGTCACGCCCGAGGCCGAGGAGGTCGACGTCGAGATCAACCCGAACGACCTCCGCATCGACGTCTACCGCTCCTCCGGCCCCGGCGGCCAGTCCGTCAACACGACCGACTCCGCGGTGCGCATCACGCACATTCCGACCGGAGTCGTCGCCTCCTGCCAGAACGAGAAGAGCCAGCTGCAGAACAAGGAGCAGGCGATGCGTATCCTGCGCTCCAGGCTGCTCGCGGCGGCGCAGGAGGAGGCAGAGCGGGAAGCCGCCGACGCCCGCCGCAGCCAGGTCCGCACCGTCGACCGCTCCGAGAAGATCCGCACGTACAACTTCCCGGAGAATCGCATCTCGGACCACCGCGTCGGCTTCAAGTCGTACAACCTGGACCAGGTCCTGGACGGCGACCTCGACGCGGTGATCCAGGCCTGCGTCGACGCGGACTCGGCGGCGAAGCTGGCGGCTGCCTAAAGGCACCTGCGCACAACCCAGTACGACACGGAGGAATGCGTGAACCTGCTGCTCGCAGAGGTGGCACAGGCCACCCAGCGGCTGGCCGACGCCGGTGTGCCCTCGCCGCGCAACGACGCGGAGGAGCTCGCCGCGTTCGTGCACGGCGTGAAGCGGGGCGCGCTGCACTCCGTGAAGGACTCGGACTTCGACGCCCGCTACTGGGAGGTCATCGCCCGGCGTGAGCAGCGCGAGCCGCTGCAGCACATCACCGGGCGGGCCTACTTCCGCTACCTCGAACTCCAGGTGGGGCCGGGCGTGTTCGTGCCGCGGCCCGAGACCGAGTCCGTGGTCGGGTGGGCCATAGACGCCGTACGCGCCATGGACGTCGTCGAGCCCCGCATCGTCGACCTGTGCACCGGCTCCGGCGCCATCGCACTCGCGCTGGCCCAGGAGGTCCCGCGCTCGCGCGTGCACGCCGTGGAGCTGTCCGAGGACGCCCTCCAGTGGACCCGCAAGAACGTCGAGGGTTCGCGCGTCGACCTCCGTCAGGGCAACGCCCTTGACGCCTTCCGGGACCTCGACGGCCATGTCGACCTGGTCATCTCCAACCCGCCGTACATTCCGCTGACCGAATGGGAGTACGTCGCTCCCGAGGCGCGGGACTACGATCCCGAACTCGCCCTGTTCTCGGGGGAGGACGGCCTCGATCTCATCCGCGGTCTGGAACGGACCGCACACCGGCTGCTGCGCCCCGGCGGCGTCGTCGTCATCGAGCACGCCGACACCCAGGGCGGTCAGGTGCCGTGGATCTTCACCGAGGAGCGGGGCTGGGCCGACGCGGCCGACCACCCGGACCTCAACAACCGCCCCCGGTTCGCGACGGCCCGCAAGGCGCTGCCGTGACCACCCCGACGACCCCATCCCAGATGTACGTGTACGAGGAGGCCCGCTAGATATGGCACGGCGATACGACACCAACGACGCGACGGACCGCACGACCGGTCTGCGCGAAGCCGCGTCCGCCGTCCGCCGTGGCGAGCTCGTGGTCCTCCCGACCGACACGGTGTACGGCATCGGCGCCGACGCGTTCTCCTCGGAGGCGGTCGCGGACCTGCTGGAGGCCAAGGGCCGGGGCCGCAACATGCCCACCCCGGTGCTGATCGGGTCCCCGAACACGCTCCACGGTCTCGTCACCGACTTCTCCGAGCTGGCCTGGGAGCTCGTCGACGCCTTCTGGCCGGGCGCGCTCACGCTCGTCGCCAAGCACCAGCCGTCCCTGCAGTGGGACCTGGGCGAGACCCGGGGCACCGTCGCCGTCCGTATGCCGCTGCACCCGGTCGCCATCGAGCTGCTGACCGAGGTCGGCCCCATGGCCGTGTCCTCGGCGAACCTGACCGGTCACCCCGCCCCCGAGGACTGCGACGCCGCGCAGGAGATGCTCGGCGACTCGGTCTCCGTCTACCTCGACGGCGGCCCGACCCCGGGCAACGTCCCGTCCTCGATCGTCGACGTCACCGGCCCCGTGCCGGTGCTGCTGCGCGAGGGCGCGCTCTCGCCGGACGAGCTGCGGAAGGTCGTACCCGACCTCGAGGTGGCGAATTGACGGCCCCTGACGCGGGGCGTGGCATAGGCAACGGGGAAGAGACGGGGAGCCTGTTCGAACAGGGCCTTCCCATGACCAGCTTCCGCATCCTCCACGTCAGCACCGGCAACGTGTGCCGCTCGCCGATCACCGAGCGGCTGACCCGCCATGCCCTGGCGGCCCGGCTCGGCGACCCCCTGTGGGGCGGGCTGATCGTGGAGAGCGCGGGCACCTGGGGCCACGAGGGTGCGCCCATGGAGGCCAACGCGGAGGCGGTCCTCGCCGACTTCGGCGCGGACGCCTCCGGCTTCATGGGCCGGGAACTCCTCGACGAGCACGTCATCATGGCCGACCTCGTCCTGACGGCGACCCGCGACCACCGCTCCCAGGTCATCTCCATGGGCCACTCGGCGGGACTGCGCACCTTCACGCTGAAGGAGTTCACCCGTCTGGTGCGGGCGATCGACCCCGCGACCCTGCCGCCCCTGGAGGAGGGCGTGGTGGCACGCGCGCGTGCCCTGGTCCGAGCCGCGGCGGCTCTACGCGGGTGGCTCCTGGCCCCGACCGCCGAGGCGGACGAGGTGTACGACCCGTACGGCGCCCCGCTGACCTTCTTCCGGTCCATCGGGGACGAGATACATCAGGCGCTGGATCCGGTGGTGACGGCGCTGACGGGGGTGCCTGCGAAGGCGTAGGCGACTCCTGGCGCCCACCGGGACCGGGACGCCGATACCGGGCGCCCCAGGCGTCCGAGGCCTACATTGGTCGTACGTCACCGTCGACGCCCCCGGAGCCCATCATGCCGGTCACTCACACCCTCGAGGCCGATGTCCTGCGCCGGCAGGACCCCGAGCTGGCCGAGATCCTGCTCGGTGAGCTCGACCGGCAGTCGACGACGCTGCAGCTCATCGCCGCCGAGAACTTCTCCTCGCCCGCGGTGCTGTCCGCGCTCGGCTCACCCCTGGCCAACAAGTACGCCGAGGGGTACCCGGGCGCCCGCCACCACGGCGGCTGCGAGATCGTCGACGTCGCCGAGCGCCTCGCGGTGGACCGTGCGAAGGCCCTGTTCGGCGCCGAGCACGCCAACGTGCAGTCCCACTCCGGGTCTTCGGCCGTCCTCGCCGCGTACGCGGCACTCCTGCGGCCCGGCGACACCGTCCTCGCCCTCGGCCTCCCGTACGGCGGCCACCTCACACACGGCTCGCCCGCGAACTTCTCCGGCCGCTGGTTCGACTTCGTCGGCTACGGCGTCGACGCCGAGACCGGGCTCATCGACTACGACCAGGTCCGCACCCTCGCCCGTACGCACCGCCCCAAGGCGATCGTGTGCGGCTCGATCGCCTATCCGAGGCACCTCGACTACGCCCTCTTCCGTGAGGTCGCCGACGAGGTCGGGGCGTATCTCATCGCCGACGCCGCCCATCCCATCGGGCTCGTCGCCGGGGGCGCGGCGCCCAGCCCGGTGCCGTACGCCGATGTGGTCTGCGCGACGACGCACAAGGTGCTGCGCGGGCCGCGCGGCGGGATGCTCCTGTGCGGCGCCGAGCTCGCCGAACGGGTCGACCGGGCCGTCTTCCCCTTCACCCAGGGCGGCGCGCAGATGCACACCATCGCCGCCAAGGCCGTCGCCTTCGGCGAGGCGGCAACACCGGCGTTCAGGTTGTACGCCCATCAGGTGGTCGCCAACGCCAGGACACTGGCGGCCCTGCTGGCCGCCGAGGGTCTGGTCGTCACCACCGGCGGCACCGACACCCATCTGATCACCGCCGACCCGGCGCCCCTCGGCGTCGACGGACGCACCGCGCGCGGCCGACTCGCCGCGGCCGGAATGGTGCTGGACTGCTGTGCTCTGCCACACGGGGACGCCCGTGGCCTGCGGCTCGGCACGGCGGCCGTGACCACACAGGGGATGGCAGAGGAGGAAATGGCCGGAATCGCCGCGCTGCTGGCGGACGTGCTGCGGGGCGGGACCGAGAGCCAGAAGGCGCGTGATCAGGTGCGCGAGCTCACCGGTAGATTTCAGCCGTACACCGGCTGAGCGGGGGTAGAAGCACCTGCGTACCACTGGGTGCAGCCTGCGTGCACAGGCACGCGTGCAACCATCGTCGCTACCCGGCAGTCCCCATTCATATGCGTGCGTCGCTAGGGTGTGGGGCTGAGATGGCCAGCGAGACCTGTGGGGAAGCCTGTGCGTGAATACCTGCTGACGCTCTGCATCACGGCCGCGGTGACGTATCTGCTGACAGGGCCGGTACGTAAGTTCGCGATCGTGGCCGGAGCCATGCCGGAGATCAGGGCCCGTGACGTGCACCGTGAGCCCACTCCGCGCCTCGGCGGGATCGCCATGTTCTTCGGCCTGTGCGCGGGCCTGCTGGTCGCGGACCATCTCACCAACCTCAACGGGGTCTTCGAGAAGTCCAACGAACCGCGGGCGCTGCTCTCCGGAGCGGCGCTCATCTGGCTCATCGGCGTCCTGGACGACAAGTTCGAGATCGACGCCCTGATCAAGCTCGGCGGCCAGATGATCGCCGCCGGCGTCATGGTCATGCAGGGTCTGACGATCCTGTGGCTGCCGATCCCGAGTGTCGGCACCGTCGCGCTGACCCAGTGGCAGGGCACCCTGCTGACGGTGGCGCTGGTCGTCATCACCATCAACGCGGTCAACTTCGTGGACGGCCTGGACGGCCTCGCCTCCGGCATGGTGTGCATCGCCGCCGCCGCGTTCTTCATGTACGCGTACCGCCTCTGGTACTCGTACGGCATCGAGGCCGCTGCCCCCGCGACGCTGTTCGCGGCCATCCTGATGGGCATGTGCCTGGGCTTCCTGCCGCACAACATGCACCCGGCGCGCATCTTCATGGGCGACTCGGGCTCGATGCTCATCGGGCTGGTGCTGGCCGCGGGCGCGATCTCCATCACGGGGCAGGTCGACCCGGACAGCCTGTTCGGCGGGTCCCAGCGTCAGGCAGTGCACCAGATGGTCCCGGTCTACATCCCGCTGCTGCTGCCGCTGACGATCATCGCGATCCCGGCGGCCGACCTGATCCTGGCCATCGTGCGCCGCACCTGGCGCGGCCAGTCGCCGTTCGCGGCCGACCGCGGGCACCTGCACCACCGGCTGCTGGAGATCGGGCACTCGCACAGCCGGGCGGTGCTGATCATGTACTTCTGGTCGGCGCTGATCGCCTTCGGCGCCCTGGCGTACTCGGTCAACTCGGCCTCCATGTGGATCGTGCTGGGCATCGTGATCCTCAGCGCCATCGGCCTGCTGCTCCTCCTGCTGCCGCGCTTCGCGCCCCGCGCCCCGCGCTGGGCCGAGCACTTCGTCCCGCCGCGCTACCGCCGCCGCCGGGCCGTCGCCGAATCCGCGTCGACCCCCGCGCACACGGCCGCAGTTGACGAGGAAGAGCGCGCACCTGTTGTGGCCGGTGTGGCGGGAGTCAACGGTGCGACCGCCCTCGGCGGCGCCCGTCCGCGCTTCCTGGACCGGCGGAAAGCCGGTACGTCGCGCTGACCTTGTGCTGACCTTGCGCTGACCTTGGCAAGGTAAGAATCTAACTAGAGCATTGCCAAGTCGTGGGGGAGCAAAGCACCCTATAGCAGGCAAACCGACCCAGTTTTTGCACAGACGCGCACGGTCACTCTCATGTGTGACGGCAAGCACACCTTCTTGGTAAAGACCGCATCAAATAGTTTGTGATAGCGTTCACTACCGGTTGAGTGAAGCGCTCGAAAGGCCTTGACGGAACGGTCCTTTGGCCCGAAGCGTCCACACCTTCTCGCGTTAACCTCTGCACTGCACCGGATCACCGATCAGTGACACCCGGTCACCACGTCTATATACGACCCCCACTTCCGTTGGAGCCGTCCGCATGCAGCCAAACGACGTCCGGATCCTGCGGGGTGCAGCGCTCATCGCCGCCCCCGTGGGAATCGTCGCCACCGTTGTCAGTGCGGTCGTCGCCGGTGAGAAGGGTCTGGTCGGCGGACTGGTGGCCCTCGCGGTGGTCGCCGGCTTCTTCGGACTCGGCTCCGCCGCACTGATGCGCCTCACGCAGGACAAGCCGCAGGTGGCGATGACCGCCGGACTGCTCGTCTACACCGTGCAGATGCTGCTCATCGGCCTCTTCGTCATCGCCTTCAGCGACACCACGTTGTTCAACGGCCGGGCCTTCGCTCTCAGCCTGCTGGCCACCGCCCTGGCATGGGTCGGTGGCCAGGTCAAGCAGAGCCTCACCAGTCGCATGCTCTACGTGGATCCCGTGCCGTCCGCGCCTGCCAAGGAGGCGGACCCGGTCAAGGCGGAGTCCCGTGATGCGGCGTAGGGGGCACGTAAAGGCGATACATGCCGATCTGCTATGGTCCGGAAGCGTTTCCGGTGGGGGTTCCTTCCGCTTCTCGGGCGGGACAGGACATCGCCTCCACGGCCGCTGGCGCACTCGGACCGATGGCTGTGTTCACAGCACGGAATCCGAGCGGCCGGGCCCTCGGCGGATGCGCCCCACGGACTGCGGCGGCACCGTCACACCACCACGTCCCCAGTGCCGATCAGCGGCCTCACCAGCCGCGCTGACACACAAGGTTGCCGTTACTTATGCGTCACGACGAAGGAGTCACGGGTGAGTGCCCACATGCTGCTCGCTGAAAGCGGCTGCCACATCAATGCCGACTGCGCCTTTCCCGCGCCGGGCCTCCACTCGTTCAACTTCCAGCCGATCTTCAGCGTCGGCGGCTTCGACTTCACGAAGCCGATGCTTCTGACGGTCATCTGCATGCTGGCCGTGATCGGCTTCTTCTTCGCGGCTTTCCGCAAGCCGAAGCTGGTGCCCGGGAAGATGCAGCTCGTCGGCGAGATCGGTTACAACTTCGTCGCGCGCAGCATCGCCCTGGAAGTGATCGGCAAGAAGGGCAGCAAGTACGTCCCCTTCCTCACGTCGATCTTCTTCTTCGTGTGGATCATGAACGTGATGTCCATCATCCCGCTGGCGCAGTTCCCGGCGACCTCGCGGTTCGCGTACCCGGTGGTCCTCGCCGCGCTGGTGTACATCACGTACATGTTCCTCACGTTCAAGACGCACGGGTTCAAGGGCGGCGTCAAGAACCTGGTCTGGCTGGACGGTCTGCCCAAGCCCCTCGTGCCGCTGATCGTCCTGCTGGAGTTCTTCTCGAACGTGATCCTGCGTCCGTTCACCCTCGCGGTGCGGCTGTGGGCCAACATGTTCGCCGGCCACATGCTGATCGTGATGTTCAGCGTGGCGTCCTGGTACCTGCTCACTCCGTCGATCATGTCGGCCGTCGCCGGTGGCTCGTTCCTGCTGGCGCTCGCCATGACCACCCTGGAGGTTCTGATCCAGTTCCTTCAGGCGTACATCTTCACGCTCCTCGCCTCGATCTACATCCAGGGAGCGCTCGAAGAGGGTCACTGACCCGCACTGCACCCCTCCCGCATCACCGCCGCTGGGAAGCCCTCCCAACGGACCGCATCGCACACATCACAAAAGGAAGACAGGGAAATGTCTGCCGAGCTCGTTAACCTTGCTGCCTCCACCGTCGCGGGTCGTATGGGCGCGATCGCCTACGGTCTTGCCGCCATTGGCCCCGGTGTCGGCATCGGTCTGGTCTTCGGTCACTCCATCGAGGCCATGGCCCGTCAGCCCGAGGCCATGCCGATCATCCGCACCAACATGTTCCTGGGCTTCGCCCTCTGTGAGGTGCTGGCGCTGCTCGGTCTGGTCGTTCCCTTCGTCTTCAGCAGCTGACGACCAGTAGCCACTCTCGACGAAAGGTTCAGACATGATGGCCTTCCTGGCTGAGGGGGGAGCGGAGAATCCGCTCATTCCCGCCACCCCGGAATTGATCGTCGGCCTGATCTGCTTCTTCATCGTCTTCGGCGTCCTCGGCAAGAAGCTCCTGCCCAACATCCAGAAGACCCTGGAAGAACGGCACGACGCGATCGAGGGCGGCCTGGAGCGTGCGGCCACGGCACAGGCCGAAGCGCAGCAGATCCTTGAGCAGTACCGGGCTCAGCTCGCCGAGGCCAGGCACGAGGCCGCACGCCTGCGCCAGGAGGCGACCGAGCAGGGCGCCACGATCATCCAGGAGATGAGGGCGGAAGGCCAGCGGCAGCGCGAGGAGATCATCGCCGCCGGTCACGCCCAGATCGAGGCGGACCGCAAGTCCGTGGTCGCCGCGCTCCGGCAGGACGTGGGCACGCTCGCCACCGACCTGGCCGGCAAGCTGGTCGGTGAGTCCCTCGAGGACCACGCCCGGCAGAGCCGTACCATCGACCGCTTCCTCGACGGGCTCGAGGAGAGCGCGGCGAAGGCCGAGGCCCGGCCATGAACGGAGCGAGCCGCGAAGCGCTCGCAGCCGCGCGAGACCGTCTAGAGGCCCTGACCGACTCATCGTCGGTCGACGCCGGGCAGCTCGCCGGGCAGCTGGCCGCCGTCACCGAGTTCCTCGACCGCGAGGTGGCCCTGCGTCGGGTCCTGACCGACCCGGTGCAGTCCGGTGAGGCCAGGGGCGAACTCGCGGGCCGGCTGCTGGCCGGACACGTCGACGGTCCGGCCGTCGACCTGGTCACCGGGATGGTCCGCTCGCGCTGGTCGCGTTCGCGTGACCTCGTCGACTCGGTGGAGGAGCTCGCTGCCACCGCCGACCTGACGGCGGCTCAGCAGGCGAACGTGCTCGACGACGTCGAGGACGAGTTGTTCCGGTTCGGCCGGATCGTCCAGTCCAACGCCGCACTGCGCGCCGCGCTGACCGACCGGGCGGCCTCGGCCGAGGCCAAGACCGAGCTGCTGCACAGCCTGCTCGGCGGCCGGGCCAACCCGGTCACGGAGCGGCTGGTCGTGCGCCTTGTTACTCGGCCGCGGGGACGTAGCCTGGAGGCAGGCCTCGAGGCACTGTCCCGACTCGCCGCGGCTCGCCGGGACAGGGCGGTCGCCGTCGTCACCTCGGCGGTGCCGCTCACGGACGGACAGAAGCAGCGTCTCGGTGCTGCCCTGGCGAAGCTGTACGGACGCCAGATGCATCTGAACCTGGACGTGGACCCCACGGTCCTCGGCGGGATCTCCGTACGGGTCGGCGAAGAGGTCATCGACGGCACGATCGCGGAGCGCCTCGCAGAGGCGTCACGGCGGTTGGCCGGCTGACGGCCGGTCGGCCACCAAGAAGAACAGCGGCCCGGTTGGGTCGTGCAGAAATTGCAGAAGATTGCTGGGGGCCCGCGGCACAGCCGCTGAGGGAAACAGCCCCAGACCCCCAAAGACTTCGGGCCCAACAAGGAGAGCAGGGAACCCAGATGGCGGAGCTCACGATCCGGCCGGAGGAGATCCGGGACGCGCTGGAGAACTTCGTCCAGTCGTACAAGCCGGACGCGGCCTCGCGCGAGGAGGTCGGTACGGTCACCCTTGCCGGCGACGGCATCGCGAAGGTCGAGGGCCTCCCCTCGGCCATGGCCAACGAACTGCTGAAGTTCGAGGACGGGACCCTCGGTCTCGCGCTGAACCTGGAAGAGCGCGAGATCGGTGCGGTCGTCCTCGGCGAGTTCAGCGGTGTCGAGGAGGGCCAGCCGGTGCAGCGCACGGGCGAGGTGCTCTCCGTGGCGGTGGGCGAGGGCTACCTCGGCCGCGTCGTCGACCCGCTCGGCAATCCGATCGACGGCCTCGGCGAGATCGAGACGTCCGGCCGCCGCGCCCTTGAACTGCAGGCCCCCACGGTCATGCAGCGCAAGTCGGTGCACGAGCCGATGGAGACCGGCTACAAGGCCGTCGACGCGATGACCCCGGTCGGCCGCGGTCAGCGTCAGCTGATCATCGGCGACCGCCAGACCGGCAAGACCGCCCTGGCCGTCGACACGATCATCAACCAGCGCGACAACTGGCGCACCGGCGACCCGGCGAAGCAGGTCCGCTGCATCTACGTCGCCATCGGTCAGAAGGGCTCCACGATCGCCTCCGTGCGTGGCTCCCTCGAAGAGGCCGGCGCGCTGGAGTACACGACCATCGTCGCCGCCCCGGCGTCGGACCCGGCCGGCTTCAAGTACCTTGCGCCGTACACCGGTTCGGCCATCGGCCAGCAGTGGATGTACGAGGGCAAGCACGTCCTCATCATCTTCGACGACCTCTCCAAGCAGGCCGACGCGTACCGCGCCGTGTCCCTGCTGCTGCGCCGTCCGCCGGGCCGCGAGGCCTACCCCGGCGACGTCTTCTACCTGCACTCCCGTCTGCTGGAGCGCTGCGCCAAGCTCTCCGACGACATGGGCGCCGGTTCGATGACGGGTCTGCCGATCGTCGAGACCAAGGCCAACGACGTCTCGGCGTTCATCCCGACCAACGTCATCTCCATCACCGACGGCCAGTGCTTCCTGGAGTCGGACCTGTTCAACGCCGGTCAGCGCCCCGCGCTGAACGTCGGTATCTCCGTCTCCCGAGTCGGTGGTTCCGCGCAGCACAAGGCGATGAAGCAGGTCTCGGGTCGTCTCCGCGTGGACCTCGCCCAGTTCCGTGAGCTGGAGGCGTTCGCCGCCTTCGGTTCCGACCTGGACGCCGCGTCGAAGGCCCAGCTGGAGCGTGGTCAGCGCATGGTCGAGCTGCTCAAGCAGCCGCAGTACCAGCCGATGGCCACCGAGGACCAGGTCGTCTCCGTCTGGGCCGGCACCACCGGCAAGATGGACGATGTCCCGGTGGGCGACATCCGCCGCTTCGAGAAGGAGCTCCTGGAGTACCTGCACCGCAAGGAGCAGGGCCTCATGACCTCCATCAAGGAGGGCGGCAAGATGTCCGACGACACGCTGACGGCCGTGGCCGACGCGATCACGGACTTCAAGAGGCAGTTCGAGACCTCCGACGGCAAGCTGCTCGGCGAGGACGCTCCGGCCGCTGCCGCCAAGTGACGTAAGGAAGGGACCTGACTCATGGGAGCCCAGCTCCGGGTCTACAAGCGTCGCATCCGATCCGTCACCGCGACCAAGAAGATCACCAAGGCGATGGAGATGATCGCCGCCTCGCGCGTCGTCAAGGCGCAGCGCAAGGTGGCGGCCTCCACCCCTTACGCGACCGAGCTCACCCGCGCGGTCACGGCCGTCGGTACCGGTTCGAACACCAAGCATCCGTTGACCACGGAGGCGGAGTCCGCGACCCGCGCCGCGGTGCTGCTCCTCACGAGCGACCGCGGCCTGGCCGGCGCCTTCAACTCGAACGCCATCAAGGCAGCGGAGCGGCTGACCGCGCGCCTGGAGGCCGAGGGCAAGGGCGTCGACACGTACATCGTCGGCCGCCGTGGCATCGCCCACTACAACTTCCGCGAGCGCACCATCTCGCACTCGTGGACGGGATTCACGGACGAGCCCTCGTACGCCGACGCGAAGCAGATCGCGGGGCCGCTCATCGAGGCCATAGAGATGGACACGGCGGAGGGCGGGGTGGACGAACTCCACATCGTCTACACCGAGTTCGTCTCGATGATGACGCAGACGGCGGTTGACGGCCGCCTGCTGCCGCTCAGCCTCGAGGACGTGGCCACCGAGTCGTCGGCGGCGGACACGCCGTCGAAGGGCGAGGTCCGTCCGCTCTACGAGTTCGAACCGTCGGCGGAGGACGTCCTCGACGCCCTGCTGCCGCGATACGTCGAGAGCCGTATCTACAACGCGCTGCTCCAGTCGGCTGCCTCCAAGCACGCCGCCACCCGCCGCGCGATGAAGTCGGCGACCGACAACGCGGGCGAGCTGATCAACACGCTCTCCCGCCTTGCCAACGCGGCCCGCCAGGCCGAAATCACCCAGGAAATCAGCGAGATCGTCGGTGGCGCCAGCGCCCTGGCCGACGCGACCGCGGGGAGTGACAAGTAATGACGACCACTGTTGAGACGGCCGTTGCCACGGGCCGCGTCGCCCGGGTCATCGGCCCGGTCGTCGACGTGGAGTTCCCCGTCGACGCGATGCCGGAGATCTACAACGCGCTGCACGTCGAGGTGGCCGACCCGGCCAACGCCGGCGAGAAGAAGATCCTGACCCTGGAGGTCGCCCAGCACCTGGGTGAGGGCCTGGTCCGGACGATCTCCATGCAGCCCACCGACGGTCTGGTACGCCAGGCCACGGTGACCAACACGGGCGCGGGCATCAGCGTCCCGGTCGGCGACTTCACCAAGGGCAAGGTGTTCAACACCCTCGGTGAGGTACTGAACACCGACGAGACCTACGACGGTGAGCGCTGGACGATCCACCGCAAGGCCCCGGCCTTCGACCAGCTCGAGTCCAAGACCGAGATGTTCGAGACCGGCCTGAAGGTCGTCGACCTGCTCACCCCGTACGTCAAGGGCGGCAAGATCGGCCTGTTCGGTGGTGCCGGCGTCGGCAAGACCGTGCTGATCCAGGAAATGATCATGCGTGTCGCCAACCTCCACGAGGGCGTCTCCGTCTTCGCGGGCGTCGGCGAGCGCACCCGTGAGGGCAACGACCTCATCGCGGAGATGGAAGAGTCCGGCGTTCTGGACAAGACCGCGCTGGTCTTCGGCCAGATGGACGAGCCCCCGGGCACCCGTCTGCGCGTCGCGCTGGCCGGTCTGACCATGGCCGAGTACTTCCGTGACGTCCAGAAGCAGGACGTGCTGTTCTTCATCGACAACATCTTCCGCTTCACGCAGGCCGGTTCCGAGGTCTCCACCCTGCTCGGCCGTATGCCGTCCGCGGTGGGTTACCAGCCGAACCTGGCCGACGAGATGGGTCAGCTGCAGGAGCGCATCACCTCGACGCGTGGTCACTCGATCACCTCGATGCAGGCGATCTACGTCCCCGCGGACGACCTGACCGACCCGGCCCCGGCCACCACCTTCGCCCACCTCGACGCGACGACGGTTCTGTCCCGTCCGATCTCCGAGAAGGGCATCTACCCGGCCGTGGACCCGCTGGACTCCACGTCCCGCATCCTGGACCCGCGGTACATCGCGCAGGACCACTACGACGCCGCCATGCGCGTCAAGACGATCCTGCAGAAGTACAAGGACCTCCAGGACATCATCGCGATCCTCGGTATCGACGAACTGGGCGAGGAGGACAAGCTCGTCGTCCACCGCGCCCGTCGTGTGGAGCGCTTCCTGTCCCAGAACACCCACGCCGCCAAGCAGTTCACCGGCGTCGACGGGTCGGACGTTCCGCTGGACGAGTCGATCGCCGCGTTCAACGCGATCTGCGACGGCGACTACGACCACTTCCCCGAGCAGGCGTTCTTCATGTGCGGTGGCCTGGAGGACCTCAAGGCCAACGCCAAGGAGCTGGGCGTCTCCTGAGCCCTCGGCTCGTGTGAGGGGGCGGGTGCGTCCCGCCCCCTCTGTCACGCCCACTAGACTTGTAACCAACACCCGGCACAACCGCCGGGTGGTGACCAGAGGAGCCACCCTTGGCTGCTGAGCTGCACGTCGAGCTGGTCGCTGCCGACCGCCAGGTCTGGTCCGGTGAGGCCCGTCTGGTCGTCGCTCGCACCGCGTCCGGCGATATCGGTGTCATGCCCGGCCACCAGCCGCTGCTCAGCGTGCTGGAGTCGGGCCCGGTGACCATCCGTACGAGTGATGGTGGAACGGTCGTCGCCGCGGTGCACGGCGGTTTCATCTCGTTCGCTGACAACAAGCTGTCCCTGCTGGCCGAGATCGCCGAACTCGCGGACGAGATCGATGTCCAGCGTGCGGAGCGGGCGTTCGAGCGCGCGAGGTCGGAGGCTGACGACTCCGCCGAGCGTCGCGCGGACGTACGACTGCGGGCGGCGACGGCGACCCGCTGAAGCCAGCGCACCATGTGAGACGTCACTCAGCCGCGGCCGGCACCGGAGCAATCCGGAGCCGACCGCGGCTGAGGCAGATATAAGGGTTTTTTCCGTTCCGTTACCTATTTTCGGTACCTAGGAGACGAGGAGGTCGGTGTCGATGGTCCTCGCTCTGACTGTGTGCGGAGTCGTGGTCGCCCTTGTGGTGCTGGGGCTGTTCGTCTTCGGCCTGCGTCGCAGACTGATCCAGCGCTCGGGCGGCACCTTCGACTGCAGCCTGCGCTGGGACGTCCCGGAGAAACCCGACACCAGCGGAAAAGGCTGGAGCTACGGCGTCGCCCGCTACAACGGCGACCGCATCGAGTGGTACCGCGTCTTCTCCTACGCCTACCGCCCGCGCCGCGTCCTGGAACGCGCCGCGATCGAGGTCGCCGGTCGCCGCCTCCCCGAGGGCGAGGAGGAGCTGGCGCTGCTCTCCGACGCGGTGATCCTCACCTGTCTGCACCGGGGCACGCGTCTCGAACTCGCGATGAGCGAGGACGCGCTGACCGGTTTCCTCGCGTGGCTGGAGGCAGCCCCGCCCGGGCAACGGGTGAATGTCGCCTAATTCCTTGCCCGTTGAATGGGGGTGCGGCCCCCGGACGAAGTCTGGCGGAGTGCCGACGTGGCCGGACACACCGGGTGTTGGGCGTCGGCCTGACCGACGACCACCGTGCGCGGCTCGGGGCTGAGCGAGACCGTGACGTTGATGGGCCAGGCGGCCAGGAGAGCCGCCGCCGTAGTTCCTGCGAACACCCCGCCGGCCGCCCACCTGGACCGGCGTGGCCGGTCCAGCGCCGTATGGGACCTGTTGAGCCTGTGCTGCAACGCTTCCCCCCGTGTCATCACGTTCCCCCCGAACGAGTCGTTCCGCTTGCCGCTGAGATTCCGATTGTCCCCGGTCAGCGGCTGTCTCCCACCGGCCGACCGGCCCGCCACGACGGGCCGAACGGCCCCCTGACGCGCACGCGGGGGGCGTGCGGGGCGCGCAGAAGCCCGCCGCGGACAGGCTCGTGGACCGTCCGCGGCGGGTGTGGGGGGCGAGGCGTGGACGATCAGCTCAGCCCGCTGTTGATGGCGCTCACCAGCTCGCCGTTGCTGGTGTCACCACTGAACTCCCAGAAGAACGCGCCGCCGAGACCCTGGGACTTGGCCCAGCTCATCTTCCCGGCGATGGTCGACGGGGTGTCGTACGACCACCAGTTGCTGCCGCAGTGCGCGTACGCCGTGCCGGCGACGGTTCCGGTGGTCGGGCAGGACGTCTTGAGCACCTTGTAGTCCTCGATGCCCTGTTCGTACGTTCCCGCGGCGGGGCCCGTCGCGGTGCCGCCGGGGGCGTCCTGTGTGACACCCGTCCAGCCGCGGCCGTAGAAGCCGATGCCGATCAGCAGCTTGCTCGCGGGGACGCCGGCCGCCTTGTACTTGGCCATGGCGTCGGCCGTGGTGAACCCGGCCTTCGGGATGCCGCTGTACGAGGTGAGCGGGGAGTGCGGGGCGGTCGGGCCCTGGGCGTCCCAGGCGCCGAAGAAGTCGTACGTCATCACGTTGTACCAGTTGACGTACTGCGCGGCGCCCGCGTAGTCGGCGGCCTCGATCTTGCCGCCGGACGAGCCGTCCGCGGTGACCGCGGCCGTGACCAGGGCGCCGGCGCCGAACTTCGCGCGCAGCGCCGACATCACGTTCTTGAAGGCCGCAGCTCCGCTGGTGTCGCATGACAGACCGCAGGCGTTCGGGTACTCCCAGTCGATGTCGATGCCGTCGAACACGTCGGCCCAGCGCGGGTCCTTGACCAGGTTGTAGCAGGAGTTCGCGAAGGCGGTCGGGTTGGCCGCCGCCTGTCCGAAGCCGCCGGACCAGGTCCAGCCGCCGAAGGACCACAGGATCTTGATGTTCGGGTACTTGGCCTTCAGCTCGCGCAGCTGGTTGAAGTTGCCGCGCAGCGGCTGGTCCCAGGTGTCGGCGACGCCGCTGACCGACTGGTCGGCGGTGAACGCCTTGTCGTAGTCGGCGTAGGAGTCGCCGATCGCGCACTGGCCGTTCGTCACGTTGCCGAAGGCGTAGTTGATGTGCGTGATCTTCGACGCGGAGCCCGACGTCACCAGATTCTTGACGTTGTAGTTGCGGCCGTAGATGCCCCACTCGGTGAAGTAGCCGAGCTTGACCGTGGAGCCGGAGGTCGGGGGAGTGGTCGTGCCGCCCGTGGTGTGCACGGCTGCCGAGCCGCTGGCCGGGCCGGTCTGGTCGGCGGTGTCACGGGCCTGGACGGTGTAGGAGTAGTCGCTGCCGGCGGTGAGGCCGGTGTCGGTGTACGAGGTGGTGGTGACCGTCGAGACGACCTTGCCGTCGCGCAGGACGTCGTAGTTCTTGATGCCCTTGTCGTCGGTGGCCGCCGACCAGGACAGCTTCACCGAGGTGTCGGTGACGGAGGAGGCGGTGGGGGTGCCCGGAGCGGAGGGGGCCGCGTCGCCGGGGACCGTGGTGCCGTCGCAACTGTCGCCGTTCAGCTTGCAGTTGGACGGGGAGCCGGAGCCCGCTCCGTTGAAGCCGAAGGAGACGGAGGCGCCGGGGGCTATGGAGCCGTTGTAGGACTTGTTCCTGGCGGTCCAGTGGGTGCCGGAGGACGTGACGTCTGCGTCCCAGGCGGAGGTGACGGACGTACCGGAGGGGAAGTCCCACTCGACCGTCCAGGAGCTGATGGCCGTGGTGCCGGTGTTCTTCACCGTCCACTTGCCCTCGAAGCCGGTGCCCCAGTCCTGGGTCTTGGCGTAGGTCGCCGTCTCGGTGGTCGCGGCCTGGGCGGGGCCTGCGAGGCCGACCAGACCGGCCAGCGGCAGCAACAGGGTCGCGAAGCCTGCCGCGGCTCTGTGTCCGAAGCGCATGGTGCGCCTCCTAGGGGAGTTGGGGGGCATGACTGAGCCTTCACGCCCACAGTGCCGCGAGAATAGAAAGGTCTGGACCATCGGTCAATAGGTCTGGACCACTCTGGGGCGGGCCGCGCTAGATCCCCAACTCCTGCGCCAGTACGGCCGCTTGGACCCTGCTGCGCAGCTCCAGCTTCCCGAGGAGGCGGCTGACGTGCGTCTTCGCCGTCGCCTCCGCCATGTCGAGACGGGTCGCGAGGGCGGCGTTCGACAGGCCCTCGCCGAGACAGGACAGCACCTCGCGTTCACGGCGGGTGAGGCTGTCGAGGACGGTGGGATCGGCCGTGGGTTCGCGTACGGACGTGGTGGCGAACTCGGCGATCAGACGACGGGTGACGGCCGGGGCGATCAGGCCCTCCCCGCGCGCCACGGTCCGTACCGCCTCCAGGAGATCCTTCGCCTCGGTGTTCTTGAGCAGAAAGCCCGCCGCGCCCGCCCGCAACGCCCCGAAGACGTACTCGTCGAGGTCGAAGGTGGTGAGGACGAGGACGTCGGCCAGGCCCTCCGCGACGACCTGCCGGGTCGCCGACACCCCGTCCAGGCGCGGCATCTGGACGTCCATCAGCACGAGATCCGGCCTCAACTCCCGTGCCAGTGTCACCGCCTGCTCGCCGTCCGCCGCCTCGCCGGCCACCTCGATGTCGGGTGCGCTGCCCAGAATGAGGACCAGCCCGGCCCGGACGGCGGACTGGTCCTCGGCGACGAGGACCCTGATGGACCGGCTCATGCGGAATCTCCTTCGGTCAGGGGGAGCGTGGCGTGTACGGTCCACAGCGCGCCCTCGGCACCGGCGTCGAACGTGCCGCCGAGCAGCGCCGCCCGCTCCCGCATGCCGACCAGGCCGGCGCCGGAGCCAGGGGCGCGCGGGCCTGGTCGGTGGCCGTACGGGCTGGCCACCCGCACGCGCAGGACGCCGTCCCGCTGGGCGAGGGCAACGGTGACCTTGCCCGGGCAGGCGTGCTTGAGGGCGTTGGTCAGGGACTCCTGGACGATGCGGTAGGCGGCGAGTTCGACCGGCGCGGGGACCGGGCCGTGGTCGGTGTCGAGGTGGACGTCGAGGCCGTTGGCGCGGGCGCCGTCGACGAGGGTGGTGAGACCGCCCAGGGTGGGGGCGGCGGCGGGCTCGGTTCCGGCGCCCGCGTCCCGCAGGATGCCGATGAGCCGGCGCATCTCGGCGAGACCGGCCACGCTGTTCTCCCGGATGACGGTCAGGGCCTCCTTCGAGGTGCCCGGATCGTCGATCGACAGCGCGGCCGTGGAGTGGATGGCGATCGCCGACAGGTGGTTGGCGACCATGTCGTGCAGTTCCCGCGCCATCCGGGCGCGTTCGGCGGAGACCGCCTGGGTGCGGTCCATCTCGGCCAGCAGAGCGGTCTGTTCGGCGCGCAGTAGGGCGGATTCGGCGGCGTCGCGGTGGTCGCGGACGATCCAGCCGGTGGCCGCGGGGCCGAACGCCACGATGCCGGTGACCACACCGATCAGCAGGGCCTCGGGCACCCGCCACACCGCGAACGGTACAAGCGTCCCGGCCACGCTGAGCAGCCCCGTGATCCACAGGATGCGGCGGGCCGAGGCGGTGGCGCCGTAGAGGACGGCCGCGTAGACGAGGTCGGTGAACATCAGGATCGTGGCCAGGTTGCCCTGGGTCACGAGGTCCGCGCAGATCGCCGCCGTGCCGACCAGCAGAGCCGTGCGCGGGGCGGTGCGGCGCAGCAACTCGCAGCAGGCCGTCACGACCAGCGGCGGCAGCACCGGCCAGGGGCCGTCGAAGAGCGTGATCGGGTCGGCGGACTTCCGGGTGCCCAGACCGATGCCCACCAGCAGCAGGCCGCCGAGCAGCCCGCCGGCCGCGACGTACACGTCGAAGCGGTGGGGGCGGGGGAGCCGTACGGGCATGAGTCCATCCAACACGGCCCGCGTGCCGCCCGCCTGATTCCCGAGGAGGGTCCGGAACTGCATCCTTCGATGTACTGCGACCTCGTCACCGCCGACGACGAAAGCGCCAGGACCCACCGGAAGTCTGGAAGCACGAGGGAAGGGGCGGGTCGTGGTCGTCGGGTTGATCATCGCGTGCGAGGTCGGATTCTGGGTGCTGCTGGCCGCCGGGCTGGTCGTCCGCCACCTGCTGAAACGGCGTCGCACCAGCGTGGCGCTGCTGCTGTGCGAGCCGCTGCTGGAGCTGGTCCTGTTCGTGGTGACGGCGGTGGACCTGAAGAACGGTGCCGAGCCGAGCTGGGAACACGGTCTCGCCGCCCTGTACATCGGCTACACCGTCGCCTACGGCCACTACACGATCACCTGGCTCGACGGCCACGCCGCCCACCGCCTGGCCGGCGGCCCCCGCCCGCCGAGGCCGCCCCGTTCCGGGCCGGCCCGGGCCCGCCACGAGGGCCGGCTCTGGCTGCGCACGGTCCTGGCGGCCGCGGTCGCCTGCGCGCTGCTGCAGGCCGCGATCTGGTACGTGGGCCACGGTGACACGTCTTCGCTGAGGACCTTCCAGTGGACGGCTCTGCGGGTCCTGGTCATCCACGGGCTGATCGCGCTGACGTATCTGATCTGGCCCAGGAAGGCCCGGGCAGACGCTGCCACCGCCTCGGAGGAGAGCCGTACCCTGACCGGACGGTGAGAGGAGGGGCGCGATGAGCGAGACGGGCAGCCCCGGCGCGGTGCTGGTCGTGGACGACGACCCGGCCATCCGGCGGTCGCTGGAGCGCGGGCTGCGGCTGAGCGGCTTCCGGGTGCGGACGGCGGACGGTGGTCGTGAGGCGCTCGCGGTGATCGAGGAGACGCCGCCGGACGTTCTCGTCCTCGACGTGTCGATGCCCGGCATGAGCGGCATCGAGGTCTGCGAACGGCTCCGCGCCGACGGCCAGGACCTCCCCGTCCTCATGCTCTCGGCGCTCGACGAGACCGCCGACCGTATCGCCGGGCTCCAGGCGGGCGGCGACGACTACCTGGTCAAGCCGTTCGCCTTGCAGGAACTCGTGCTGCGGCTGCGCGCGCTGCTGCGCCGCCGGCCGCCCGCGGGGGAGGTGCTGCGGGTCGCGGGCCTGGTCATCGACCCGGCGGCCCGCACCGCGGAGCGGGACGGCAGGCCGCTGGAGCTGACCCGGCGCGAGTTCGAACTCCTTGAGGTGCTCGCGCGCAACGCGGGGCTCGTCCTCACCCGCGACCAGCTGCTGGAGCGGGTCTGGGGCTACGACTTCGACGTGCGGACCGACGCCGTCGACACATTCGTCAGCTATCTGCGGCGCAAGCTGGAGGCGGACGGCCGGCCCAGGCTCGTCCACACCGTGCGCGGGGTGGGATTCGTGCTGCGGGACGAGTCGTCACTTCGGGACGGGCAGCCATGAGGCTCTCCACCCGCATCGGGCTCGCCGTCGGGGTCACCGTGCCGCTCCTCGTGCTCGCCTCGGGCTGGCTGCTGCTCCAGTTGGTCAACCACGATCTGCACAGCGCCGAGGACGGTCATCTGCGGGCGCGTGCCACCGCCGTGGCGCCGGACGCCCGCGCGCTGCTGCGGGCCAGTGCCAACGGCCGGCCCAAGGCGGCCGACAACAAGGAACGGCTCCTCTACAGCGCCGCCCTCGACGTCGGCGTACGCGTCATCGGACCGGACGCCACCTTCAGCGCCGGGCCGCAGCCGGACGCCTCGGTGCCGCTGCCGGGGCGTGCGCGGGCGCGGGCGGGCGCACCGGTCACGGTCCGGGACGGCGGCAGCAGCTGGCGCGCGCTGTCCGTGCCGATCACCACGGCCCGCGGCGCCGGCACCCTGTGGGTGTTCTCGCCCAACGCCGCGGACCAGGCCCAACTCCGGCTCGTACGGCGCCGGGTGGCGGTCACGACGCTGCTCGCCGCGCCCCTGTCCGGCCTGCTGGCCTGGGGCATCGCCACCGGCGCGACCGGCCCGCTGCGGCGCCTGGGCCGCCGTACCGCCGGACTCGACCCGCGCACCAGCGCCGCCCGGCCGCCCGACGAGCCCACCGGAGTGACCGAGGTCGACGAACTGGCGGCCACCCTGCGCACGGTCCTCGCCCGCTACGACGAACAGGCCGCCCGCACCGCGGAGGCACTGGACACGGCCCGCTCCTTCTCCGCGGCGGCCTCGCACGAGCTGCGCACCCCGCTGATGAGCATGGGCACCAACCTCGACATCCTCGCCGACCATCCGGACCTTCCCGAGCCGGACCGGACGGAGGTGCTGGCCGATCTGCGCGGCGAACACGCCCGTCTGCTGAACCTGCTGGTGATGCTGCGCGAACTGGGCCGCGGCGACCTCGTCGAGGCGGAGGCCTTCCGGACCGTGGACGTGACGGAGACGGCGGACGCGGCGGTGGCAGAGGCCCGGCGCCGCGCCCCCGACGCCCGTATCACTCTGGAGGCGGCACCGGGACCGACGGTCCACGGCTGGGAACCCGGCCTCCGCCTGCTCCTCGACAACCTGCTCGCCAACGCGCTCGCCCACGGGCGGGACGCGGCCGGGCAGGCGACCGTGACGGTCGGAGTACGGCAGACGGGCGAGCAGATCGCGATCACTGTCGACGACCTGGGCCCGGGCGTGCCCGAGTCGGCCCGTGCCCGGATCTTCGAGCGCTTCGCCCGCGGATCCGGCAGCTCGGGCTCCGGACTCGGCCTGACGCTGGTGGCCCAGCAGACGGCCCTGCACCGGGGGAGCGTCACGGTGACGGACGGGCCGCAGGGCGTCGGTGCCCGTTTCGAGGTACGGCTGCCGTCCACGGGCGCGGCCCCGCCCGCCCGCCGGGACTGGCTGATCGGCACAGCCGGGGCAAACCGGTCACAGAGTTTCCCCAAAGAGCCTTCCTAGCCTCCACGGCATGGCGGACGGACGAAGGGCCGTCCGCGGAACGGAGGCTGAGATGTACGTACGACGACCACGGCGCACCCTGCTCGTGGGGCTCGCCACGGCGGCACTCGTGGCGACCGGCACCGGTATGGCGGCGGCCGAGAGCACACCCGCGCCGGCCGCGAAGCCTACCGGCGACGGGGCGAAGGCCCTGTGCAAACGGGCGCCGAAGATCGACCACCGCATCGACCGTGCGCTGAAGCGGCTGAACGCCGGGGCCGACAAGCGCGGTTCCATCGCCCGGCTGCAGCAGCGGGTGGACAACGCGAAGGCGGCGGGTCACAGCGAGATCGCCACATATCTCCAGGACCGGCTGACCTTCCGCAAGTCCCTGGTGACCACGCTCCAGCAGCGGCAGAAGGACCTGAACGACGTCCGGACCTGGTGCGGGAACAACAACGAGGGCGCGAGCTGATGCGCCTGAAGGTCGCGGCCGTCGCGGTGGCCCTCCTCGCAGGGCTCACCGCGGGCTGCGCACCGGACGGCGGTACGGCGGACAAGGCGCCCGCCACGCCCGCCACCCCCTCCGGCTACCCGGAGATGCAGAAGAAGGTGGCCGCCGCCGAGTCCGCCGTCGCCCGGGCGGACCAGGACGCGACCCAGGACGACACGGACCACTGAGAAGAGGGGGGACGGCGGGGAGCGCGGTGGCTCAGCGCTCCCCGCCCGGCACCCACAGCACGTCCCCGACGTCCTTGTTGGCCGTACGGGCGAGAATGAACAGCAGGTCCGACAGGCGGTTCAGATAGGTCGCGGTGAGGGGGTTCATCACCTCCGCGTGCACCTCCAGCGCCGCCCACGTCGAGCGCTCCGCCCGCCGTACGACGGTGCAGGCCTGGTGCAGCAGGGCCGCGCCCGGTGTACCGCCCGGCAGGATGAAGGACCGCAGCTTCTCCAGCCGCTCGTTGAAGCGGTCGCAGTCGGCTTCCAGCTTGTCGACGTAGAACTGCTCGACACGGAGAGGCGGGAATTCCGGGTTCTCCACCACCGGCGTGGACAGGTCCGCCCCCACGTCGAACAGGTCGTTCTGGACACGGGTGAGGACCTTGACGATCTCCTCCTCCAGCCCGCCCAGCGCGACCGCCGTGCCGATCACCGCGTTCGCCTCGTTGGCGTCGGCGTACGCGGAGATCCGCAGATCGGTCTTGGCGACCCGGCTCATGTCGCCGAGGGCGGTCGTGCCCTGGTCGCCGGTCCTGGTGTAGATGCGCGTCAGATTGACCATGTGACCAGCGTAGTTACGCTCCGGCCGTCCGGAACACGCGTGTGCCCACTGTCACGGCGAGCGCCGAGAAGCCGAGGGCGACCAGGACGCCGTACAGCATGTGATCCGTCGTGTACGAGCCGACGTACGCGTCCCGCACCGCGTCCACCAGATAGCGGAACGGCATGAAGTGCGAGAGCACGTCCAGCCAGGCCGGGGCCAGGGACATGGGCAGCATCAGACCGGACAGCAGCATCGACGGCATGGTCATGGCGTTGATCAGCGGCCCGAACGCCTGCGGGGTGTGGACCTTCATCGCCAGGGCGTACGACAGTGAGCCGAGCGAGACGGTCAGCAGCGCGACGAACACGAAGCCGATCAGGATCCCGGCGAGCGGCGCCCGCAGCCCCATCGCCACGGCGGCGACCACCAGCAGCACCGCCTGGAAGACGAACACCGTGGCGTCGCGCAGCACACGGCCCAGCAGCAGGGCGAGTCGGCTGACGGGCGTCACACGCATCCGTTCGACCACTCCCTGACCCTTCTCGATGATGATCGAGAACCCCGCGAACGAGGCGCCGAACAGACCGAGTTGAAGCAGCAGCCCCGGCACCAGCAGCTGCCAGGAACTGCCCCGTCCGCCCAGGGACAGACCGGTCAGCAGCGGGCCGAAGAAGAGGAGATAGAGGAGCGGCATCAGCACGCCGAAGAGCAGCGCGAAGCGGGAACGCAGGGACTGGCGCAGGTACCGGCCGTAGATCAGCGCGGTGTCGTGAAGCAGCATCGGGTTCCTATACGGCTACGGGGGCGGCGTCGGCCGGGGAGGGACCGCGGCCGGTGATGGCGAGGAACGTGTCCTGGAGGCTCGCGTCGATCGAGCCGCCGTAGCGGAGCTTGAGCGCGGTGGGCGTGCCCTCCGCCACGACCACTCCCCTGTCGACGATCACCAGACGGTCGGAGAGGGCGTCGGCCTCGTCCAGGTAATGGGTGGTCAGGAAGACCGTGGTGCCGTGCTCGTCGCGCAGGCGGCGGATCAGGTCCCACAGGTCGGCGCGGCTGCCGGGGTCGAGGCCGGTCGTCGGCTCGTCGAGGAAGAGGACCTTCGGGCGGTGGGTGAGGGCCATCGCGATGTCGAGGCGGCGGCGCTGGCCGCCGGAGAGCGCGGACGTCCTGCGGTCGAGAAGGTCGGTGAGGCCCAGGTCGCGGGCCAACTCGTCGGCGCGCGCGATCGCCTGCGGCTTTGTCAGGCGGTAGAGGCGGCCCTGGGTGACCAGTTCCTCCCGCACGCTGATCTGTGCGTCGACCCCGCCCGACTGCGCGACGTAACCGCAGGCCCTGCGTACGCCCGCGGGGTCGGCGGCGAGGTCGTGGCCGGCGACGGTGGCCGCGCCGCCGGTCGAGGCGAGCAACGTCGTGAGCATGCGCAGGGTGGTGGTCTTGCCGGCGCCGTTCGGACCGAGGAAGCCCAGGATCTCGCCCTCGCGGACGGTGAGGTCGATACCGCGGACGGCCTGAACGGGGCCGCGTTTGGTCTGGAAGGTGCGGGCCAGTCCGGCCGCGCTGATGACTGCCATGCTCCACAGAAAAACAGAGACTCACCAATTTTGCAATGACACCAAGTTTTCAGTGGGCCCAGCGAAAGCTAGGATTCGGACATGGCAGAGGGACTCAGGGAGCGGAAGAAGCGGCAGACCCGGCAGTACATCTCGGACGTCGCCACGGGGCTGTTCATCGAGCGTGGCTTCGACGCGGTGACCGTCGCGGAGATCGCCGAGGCCGCCGACGTCTCCGTCAACACCGTCTACAACTACTTCCCGGCGAAGGAGGACCTCTTCTTCGACCGCTCCGTCGGCATGGTCGACCGGATGGCCCGCTGGGTCCGCGGCCGTAACAAGGGGGAGTCCGCCGCTGCCGCCGTGCTGCGGGAGCTGCGCGAGGAGGTGGAGGCGGTCTCGCCGAGGGTCGGACTGATCCCGGGGTACGCCGCCTTCATGCGCGTCATCGAGAACGCGCCGGCGCTGCGCTCCCGGCTGTGGGCGATCGGGCAGGAGGTTCAGGCCAATCTCGAACAGGCCCTGCGCGAGGACGTCGGCGCGGCCGACGACGACCCGATGCCGCATCTGATCGCCGGTCAGCTCGGCTGGGTGCACAGCTGTGTGATGGGCGTCGTCGGCCGCGAGATGGTCAAGGGGCGCAACCCGGGCGAAGTATCACGAGAGGTACTGGTCCTCCTCGACGACATCGAGGAGCTGTTGGGCGAGAAGGTGCTCAACTACGCCGTCCGAGGCACGGAATGACCCGCCCCGGTGTGATGTCCGTCAGATGAGACGTGACGCGCATTACTTACCGGTCACACAGCACCTCACGAGCGCTAAGGTCCGCCGAAGAGGCAGACATAAACAGTGTGTAAGGCGTTTCAAAGGGGAGTCGTAAACGTGGCACGGAAGCTTGCCGTCATCGGCGCCGGCTTGATGGGTTCCGGCATCGCCCAGGTCTCCGCCCAGGCGGGCTGGGACGTGGTCCTGCGTGACGTCACCGACGAAGCGCTGAAGCGTGGCACCGACGGCATCAAGGCCTCGTACGACAAGTTCGTGAGCAAGGGGAGGATGGAGGCGCACGACGCCGACGCCGCCCTCGCGCGCATCACCGCGACCACCGACCTCGACGCGGCAGCGGACGCCGATGTCGTCGTCGAGGCCGTCTTCGAGAAGCTGGAAGTGAAGCACGAGATCTTCCGGGCGCTCGACAAGATCGTGCGCCCCGACACCGTACTCGCCTCCAACACCTCCGCGATCCCGATCACCAAGATCGCGGCGGCCACCGAGCACCCCGAGCGGGTCGTCGGCGTCCACTTCTTCTCGCCGGTGCCGATGATGCAGCTCGTCGAACTCGTCCGCGGCTACAAGACGAGCGACGAAGCCCTCGCCACCGCGCGGGAGTTCGCCGAGTCCGTCGGCAAGACCTGCATCGTCGTCAACCGGGACGTGGCGGGGTTCGTGACCACCCGTCTCATCTCCGCGCTGGTCGTCGAGGCGACCAAGCTCTACGAGTCGGGCGTGGCGAGCGCCGAGGACATCGACCTCGCCTGCAAGCTGGGCTTCGGCCACGCGATGGGCCCGCTGGCCACGGCGGACCTGACCGGCGTCGACATCCTGCTGCACGCCACCAGCAACATCTACACCGAGTCGCAGGACGAGAAGTTCGCACCGCCGGAGCTGATGCGCCGGATGGTTGACGCCGGTGACATCGGACGCAAGAGCGGGCAGGGCTTCTACACGTACTGATACATCAGTACGTACCGCCACTGAAACCGCACAGGCCCCGCGGGTATCACCCGCGGGGGTGAATTCGGTATCGGTTCGCTTACAGACGGCAACTTCGTCGCCGCTGAAGCAGTCAGACGTTGCACAGCCACCGTCACGGAGTACGTCACCGCACTCTCGGGGAGCGCATATGTACATCAGGGGCGACCACGCCGAGCTGGTCGTCGGGGGCCGCCTCGACGTCCGCAGCGCGGCGGACGCCCGTACGGTCCTGCACTCGGCCGTCGACGACGGAGCCGGCGACCTGGTGCTCGACCTGTCCGAACTGGACTCCTGGGACGCCACCGGACTCGGGGTGATCATGGGCGTCCACCGGCGGGCCGGCCGCTGCGGCCGGCGCCTGGTGCTGCGCGACGTTCCGCCGCAGATGCAGCGCCTGCTGGTGGCCACCCGGCTGCACCGGATCCTGGCGATCGAAGGCGGCATCGGGGTGGAGTCACTCCCCCGCGTGTGAGCCCTCGGTGCAATCCACACGAGACTGTGACGTCTCGCACGGCGCGGTACCCCGGACTGTCGTAGATACTGAGCGAAGGTTTAGGGTTCGGTCGCCCGCTGCCTGACATCCCTGCAAGCGGGCCCGGACCAGAAGCGACAGCGCGGTGTGCAGCAAGGCCGGGAGGGGCTCTAAGGCACACACGACGCTTTTGGGGGGCTTGAACCTATGGACCCGAACATGCGGGGACCCGAGGAGTACGGCCATGACGGCGACGGCAGCGCGCCGCGCCAGCGCCCGCCCAGGGACCCCCTCACACCCGACTTCGGCCAGCACTCGCCCGCGCTCGCGCGCACGGTGCAACTCGTCACGGGCGACTACCTGCTCACCGTCAACCCCGTCGACGGCAGCGAGATAGAGGCCTGCCCACCGGGCGAGCGCCCGGGGCGCCCCGAGAAGTTCACGGCGGCCGAGCGTGCCGAGGTGGACCGCGCCGCCAAGCCGCCCGTTCCACCGGGACCGGGCCGGCCGTCGCTGCATCTCCTGGAACGCCAGGAGGAGCGCGAGCGCCTGGTCCGGCTGCTGGCCCGCGGCCGTTCCGTGCGTCTCACCGGCCCCGCGGGCTCCGGCCGCACCGCCCTTCTCGACCTCGTCGCCGAGGACTGCGCCGACCTGGCCCCCGACGGCGTCGTCCGCCTCAGCGGCTTCCACCGCACGGCGAACGAACTGCTGTACGACCTCTTCTATGCCGTCTACCACGCGCCCCTGCACCGCCCGGAACAGGACGAACTGCTCGGGCTGGTCCGGGAGATCGGCGCGGTAGTCGTCCTCGACGACGTCGAGTTCGGCGGCGCCGGGCTCGACGAACTGCTGGACGCGACACCCGAGTGCGCCTTCGTGATCGGCGCCACGCCCGAGGTGCCCGCGCCCTCCGCCGACTCCACCCTCGAAGAGGTCTTCCTCGGCGGTCTCGACCGCGCGGGCGGCGTGGAGCTCATCGAGCGCGCCGTCGGCCGGACGCTGACGGAGGAGGAGGCCAACTGGGCCGGCGACCTCTGGTTCGAGTCCGAGGGCCTGCCGCTGCGCTTCGTCCAGGCCGGTGCCCTGCTGCGCCAGCGCGACCAGCAGCGCGCCGGGACCGGCGCCGTCGACACGTTCGGCGTCTTCGAGGACGCGATCCCTGCGGACGCGCCCTTCGACGTGTCTCTCCACGCCGAGGACGGCGACGAGGTACCCCTGCCGTCGCTCGGCGAGGCCGCCGCCCCCGCACCGCTGCTGGCCTCCCGGCTCAGCGCCTCGGCGCGCGCCACCCTGCGGTTCGCCGTGGCACTCGCCGGCGAGGTGCCGCACCAGGCCCATCTGCCCGCGCTGGTCGGCGACACCCACGCGGACGCCGCCCTCGGCGAACTGGCCTCCTGCGGACTGGTCTCGCCGGTCGGCTCCCGCTACCGGCTCGCCGCCGGGGTCCTCGCCCAGCTGGAGGCCGCCGGATACGGCGACGACATCGAGGCGCAGGCCCTGGCCGCCGCCCAGCACTACGCCTGGTGGGCGGGGCACCCCTCGGTCACCCCGGAGCGGGTGTGCGCCGAGGCCGACGCCCTGCTCGCCGCGCTCGGCATCCTGGTGCCGGGCACGACCGCACCGGCCGAGGGCGAGGAGAGCGTCACCGTTCGGCTGGCCCGCACGGCAGCGCCCGCGTTCGCCGCGGGCCTGCACTGGAGCGCCTGGGAGCGGGCGCTGCGGTCCGGTGCCGAGGCATCCCGGCTCGCCGGCGAGGTGTCCGAACAGGCCTACTTCCACCACGAGTTGGGCATCCTCGCACTCTGCGGCGGACAGCTCGACCGGGCCCGCGCCGAGCTGGAGTCCTCCATCGGGCTGCGCGGTGCGCTCGCCGACAAGCGCGGCACCGTCGCGGGCCGCCGCGCCCTCGCCCTGGTCTCCGACCGCTCCGGCACCACGCCGGGCCTCGGCTCGATGGCGGGCGAGGAGGTCCCGGACGCGCGCTACGAGGAGTCCCAGTCGCCGCCCGGCGGAGTGCCGGCCGCGTTCGCGGTGAACCCGCCGCCTTCGTCCGGCGACACCTCGACCATCGTCGTCAACCGGGCCGTGTCCGGCCCGCCGCCCAGGACCCACCGCGGCGGCATCCGCGGCCTCGCCCGGCGCAACCTCGTCGCGGCCGGCGCGGGTGCGCTGCTCGCCGCCGTACTCGGCACGGTCGTGACGCTCGGCGCCACGTCCAACAACGACGCCAACAACCCGTCCGACAAGGTCGGCGTCAACCCGTCCGCCAGCCAGGGCACCGACGACGGCAGCCTTGGTGCGGACAAGCCGAAGAGCGACACCGGCACCGCGACGAGCCGCCCGACGAACCCGGGCGCCAGCGGCACACCCGGCACCTCGGGAGCCCCGACGCCGTCGTCGAGCACGGGTCAGCCGTCGGACAACCCGAGCGGCACGAAGGGGTCGGGCGGCGCTTCCACGCCTACGAAGTCGACATCTCCGACGCCTACGAAGTCGACATCGCCGACGCCTACGAAGTCGGCCTCCCCGACGCCTACGAAGTCGGCGTCCCCTACACCGAGCGACACGTCTTCAACGACGCCGACGCAGCCGACGTCACCGTCCACCTCCAACTCGGCCAGCGCGCCGATCACCTCCACCGCCCCGGTCACCAGCGCCCCGGCCTCGACGACCAGGCCGGCGAGCACCAGCTCCAGCCCGGTGATGTGAGGGCCCGTACACACAAAGAGGGCCGGGTCCGTCCGACGGACCCGGCCCTCTCGTATGCGGCGACGGGGGTCAGAACAACCGCAGCTTGTCGTCCTCGATGCCCCTCAGGGCGTCGTAATCCAGCACCGCGCAGCCGATTCCGCGGTCCGTGGCGAGGACGCGGGCCTGCGGCTTGATCTCCTGGGCCGCGAAGATGCCGCGGACCGGGGCGAGATGGGGATCGCGGTTCAGCAGCTCCAGGTAGCGGGTGAGCTGCTCCACGCCGTCGATCTCGCCGCGCCGCTTGATCTCGACCGCGACGGTCTGCCCGTCGGCGTCCCGGCACAGGATGTCGACCGGGCCGATGGCCGTCATGTACTCGCGGCGGATGAGCGTGTAGCCGTCGCCGAGCGTCTCGATGCGGTCCGCGAGGAGCTCCTGAAGGTGTGCTTCCACGCCGTCCTTGATCAGGCCGGGATCCACGCCCAGTTCGTGCGAGGAGTCATGGAGGATCTCCTCCATCGTGATGATGAGCTTCTCGCCCCCCTTGTTGATGACGGTCCAGACGCCCTCGTCGTCGCCCGCGCCTTCCTTCAGCGTGCAGGGCGGGGACATCCAGTTCAGGGGCTTGTAGGCGCGGTCGTCCGCGTGGATGGAGACGCTGCCGTCGGCCTTCACCAGGATCAGGCGGGGTGCCGAAGGGAGATGGGCGGTGAGCCGGCCCGCGTAGTCCACGGAGCATCGGGCAATGACGAGACGCATGGTCGGCAACGCTACTCGACGGGTGTGGGTCCACGCGATTCGCCCTCCCGTCTCCCACCACCACCCTCAAACGAGGCCCTGCGGGCCGCCCTTGTTGTCCTGGAAGACCCGAGACAACCCTTGTTCATTCGTGGCTGATTGTGTGCCCAAAGAGGGCTCTCCATGTACGCATTTTCCTGGTGCCGTCACCGCCCGTTGCCTACGGTAGTAAACGGGAGGTCGCGAGGCGAGTACTGAGCGTGTTCGGTATCGCGAACCCCCCTATCTGTCCGGCAACCCCTGTCGACCACGGGGGTGCGAGAGGAGAACCCATGTCGCTCGACGTCTCACCGGCCCTACTCGAGAAGGCCGAGCGAGGCGAGGTCGACGAAGCAGAATTCGTCGACTGCGTCCGGACCTCCCTGCCTTACGCATGGGAGATGATCAGCTCCCTGGTGGCCCAGCTGAAGGTGGACGGCGGCAACTTCGCCGACAACCAGACGCCCCCGCCGGACGAGCAGGCACGCGGACAGCTGCTGCGTGCGCTCGCGAGTGACGCGATACGCGGCGCGCTGCAGCGGCACTTCGGAGTCCGGCTGGCCTTCCAGAACTGCCACCGGGTGGCGGTGTTCCCACTGGACGCCTCGGTCGACGAGACGCTGGCCCGCTTCACCTCGGTCCGCAGTCAGCTGCTCAATCAGTCCCCGGAGTTCCGGGACTGCTGAGGAGCAAGCCGCTTGCTTGCCGCTCCGTACGCGGGAGGTGCATTCAGTATTGGGGCGGCAAGCTCCGCAGCAGCCGGGCAGGAGCCCGTTCAACCGAGGTGCGGGAGCACCTCGGTGCCCAGCCGCCGTACGTTCTCCTCGGTGGCCGCCAGGTCTCCCGAGCCCTCCACGAGCAGGGCGAAGCGGGAGATGCCGGTCCGCTCGCTGGTCGCGGCGAGCCGGTCGGCGCACAGGCGCGGGGTGCCGACCGGGTGCAGTCCGCAGAGCAGTTCGGTGTATGCCAGGGGGTCGCGCATCTGCCGGGTCCGGCCGTCCACCGTGACATGTGCCTCCAGGCCGTGCTTCAGCCAGCCCGGCATCGCCTTCGTCAGGGTCTCCACCGCGTCCGTACGCCGGTCCGCGATCTGGCAGACGCCGGCCGAGACATGGGCCGCGCCCAGGACCGTTTCCGCGGAGTGTCCGGCGGCGCGCGCGAGCTGCTGCCACAGGGCGACCATCTCGGCCTTCTCCTCGTCACCCACATGCATGCCGAGCAGCATCGGCAGCCCGCGCTCGGCGGCCTGCCGCACACTCGACGGCGAGGTGCACGCGACGACGACCTCGGGGCCCGCGATGTCCGTCAGGGACTCCGACGGCCTTGGTACGACGGGCACTTCACGGAAGCCGAAGCGCTCCCCCGTGGCCCCGACCGACGGCTCGCGCAGCCAGCGCAGCAGCAGATCCAGTGCTTCGGGAAACCCCTCCTCGTACGCCTTGATGCCCGAGCCGAACACCTCCAGGTCGACCCACGGTCCGCCGCGGCCCACGCCCAGCGAGAAGCGCCCGCCGGAAGTGAGGTGGAGCAGCGCGGCCTGCTCGCCGACCGCCACGGGGTGGGCGGTGGGCAGGACGGTGACCGCAGTGCCGACGCGGAGCCTGCGGGTCCGGCCGAGGAGTAACGCCGCCAGGGTGATCGCCGACGGGCATGTCCCGTACGGCACGAAGTGGTGCTCGGCCAGCCAGACCGAGTCGAGGCCCGCTTCCTCGGCGACCTCGGCCGAGCGGACCGCGCGGTGCAGCGCCTCCCCCTGGCCCTGACCCGGGAACTGGGCCGCCAACACGAAACTTCCTACGCGCATCGCTTTTCCTGCTTCCTTGGCTCCGACGCGGAGCTCCCCCACCCGCATAACCGCCTGACACGTGACGAGGACACGGCCTGGCGAAGAGATTTGCGGATTGTCTGCAGAATGGGGGGTCGCGGCGGGGTCCGGGCCGGCCGGTGCTCTACGCGTACCCCCGTCGGCGCCCCGTAGGCTGGACACGGCCCGTGCTCCCTGTATAGCCCCGTGAGGTGTCCCGTGTCCCCGCGTCGCAACCGACCCAAGGGTGCCGACCCGTCGGGCTCGTCCGGCCGGAGCGGCGAGGACGACCGGTCCGGCCGTTACGGCGGCTGGCAGTCCACCGAGAGCTGGCAGGGCGAGGAGTGGAGCGTGCGGCACGTGGCGGGCGCGAGCGCGCAGGGCAAGACGTACCGCTGCCCCGGCTGCGACCAGATGATCCCCTCCGGTGTCCCGCACGTGGTGGCCTGGCCGGAGCATTCGGGTGTCGACGAGCGCCGCCACTGGCACAAGGCGTGCTGGAACGCGAAGGACCGCCGCACCACGCGGGTGCAGCGGTCCCGTAACGCGCCGAAGTTCTGAACCGGTCCCCGGACTCTCCCTAGACGTCGCGCTTCTGCAGCAGCGCGACCGCGCCGGCGAACGCGACGGCCGTCACGCCCAGGGCGATCCACACCGGGTCCCAGCCGGTCGGGCCGGTGCGGCTCAAGGTGTTGGTGTAGAAGGCACTGAGCTGGTTCGGGATCGAGTAGTCGAACAGCGCCTGGCGCACCTTCTCCAGGGCCGACGAGAACATGAACAGCGCGATCACCAACGGCGCCAGCACCAGGCCGATCATGATGGTGATGGCGCCCGCCGAGTGCCGGATGATCGAGCCGACGAGGAGCGAGAGCAGCCCGAGCAGCGCGATGTAGAGCGAGATGCCGAAGGTGCCCTTCAGCCACTCGCCGCCGGACGGGCTCCTGGCACCCTTCAGCATGGCCACGTCCGCGACGGCGACGAGGAGCACCGAGGCGAACGTGACGGTGAACGCCACCGCGAAGAAGACGATCGCCTTCGCCGCCAGCACGCGCGCGCGTGACGGGCACGCGGTCATCGTCGTCCGGATCATGCCGGTTCCGTACTCCGAGGCGGTGGTCAGCACACCGAGCGTGATGATGCACATGCTGCCGAGGAGCAGCCCGAACACGCCGAAGGACAACGGGTTCTGGCCGCTCAGGCTTTCCTCCCCCTGGTTGGCGGCGACCAGCGCGGCGACCAGCAGCCCGATGCCGACGACGAGCAGCAGGAACACGCCGAGCGTCCACACCGTGGAGCGCACCGATCTGATCTTCGTCCACTCCGAGGAGATCGCGTGCCCGAGGTGGGTGCGCACGACGGGGATCGGCGAGGTGTAGCTGGGGTACGGCGAACCGGACGCCGCCGCCTGCCAGTCGGGTGCGGCGGCCTGCGGCATCGGGGGCTGCGGGGTGCTCATCGGGCGTCCTCGGGCTTGGTCAGGTCGGCGGGGGCGGCGGGGGCAGGGGGCGCGGGCGGCGCGGCAGGCGCCTGGGGAGCCGCGGGCGCCGGCTGGGCGTACGGGTTGGGCTGACCCGCGCCCGGAGCGCCGTACGGACCCGCCGGGGGCTGCCCCGCGCCGTACGGACCCGGCTGTCCCTGTGGCATCGCGAACGGCTGTCCGCCCTCCTGGGGCGACGGCGGGGCGTACCAGTCGGGCTGGCCCTGCCCCGGCACCGGCATCGGCGGCTGCGCGCCGGGCGGCAGCGGCTGCATGAGCCCCGACTTCTGGTCGATGGTCGAGCGGTAGTCGACGGCCCCCTGGGTCATCCGCATGTACGCCTCTTCCAGCGAGGCCTGGTGCGGCGACAGTTCCCACAGGCGTACGTCGGCGTCATGCGCGATGTCGCTGATGCGGGGGAGCGGCAGTCCCGTGATCCGGAGGGCGCCGTCCTGCTCGGGCAGCACGTGGCCGCCCGCCTCGGTGAGCGCGGACGTCAGCTTCTCGCGCAGCTGGGGCTCTGTGTCAGGCGTCCGCACGCGCGCGAAGTCGGCGGAGTTCGCCGAGATGAAGTCCGTGACGCTCATGTCGGCCAGCAGCTGTCCGCGGCCGATCACGATGAGGTGGTCGGCGGTCAGCGCCATCTCGCTCATCAGATGGGACGAGACGAAGACCGTACGGCCCTCCGCCGCGAGCGCCTTCATGAGGTTGCGCACCCAGAGGATGCCCTCGGGGTCGAGGCCGTTGACCGGCTCGTCGAACAGCAGCACCTGGGGGTCCCCGAGCAGTGCGGCGGCGATGCCGAGCCGCTGGCCCATGCCGAGGGAGAACCCCTTCGAGCGCTTTCTGGCCACCTCCTGGAGCCCGACCACGCCCAGCACCTCGTCGACCCGGCGCGCCGGGATGCCGGACAGCTGGGCCAGGCAGAGCAGGTGGCTGCGGGCCGACCGGCCGCCGTGCACGGCCTTGGCGTCGAGCAGGGCGCCGACCTGGCGGGGGGCGTTGGGCAGCTTGGGGTACGGGTAGCCGCCGATCGTCACCTGCCCCGCGGTCGGGTTGTCCAGGCCGAGGATCATGCGCATCGTCGTCGACTTGCCGGAGCCGTTGGGCCCCAGGAAGCCGGTGACGGCACCCGGCCGCACCTGGAAGGAAAGGTTGTACACGGCGGTCTTGTCGCCGTAGCGCTTGGTCAGGCCTACAGCCTCGATCATGCTCCGCACCCATCGAAAGGTTCAGGACAGCGGGGCACACGCCCCCGTAAGGGTTAGGAGGATATCGAGGAGCTGACGGTTCCGCTCAAATGAAAGTAAAGCAATGGGACTCCGCTTCCCGGTGCGGAGCCCTGCCCGGGAGCGCTACGCGTCCCGCTTCTTCAGCAGCACATAGCCGCCCGCGAGGGCCGCGACCGCCCACAGCATCATGATCCCGAGCCCGCCCCAGGGCCCGTACGCGGTGTCCTCGCCGACCCGCGGGACCACCTGCATGATCTTGCTGCCGGCCTGGTCCGGCAGGAACCGGCCGATCTTCTTCGTCGCGTCGACGTTGCCCAGGATGTTGGAGATCAGGAAGAAGAACGGCATCAGGATGCCCAGCGACAGCATCGGTGAGCGCAGCATCGCGGCGACGCCCATCGAGAACACCGCGATGAGGGTCATGTAGATGCCGCCGCCGATCACGGCGCGCAGGACGTGCGGGTCGCCGATCGAGGCGCGGTGCGCGCCGAGCATCGCCTGTCCGAGGAAGAAGGCGACGAAGCTGGTCGCCAGGGCGACGACCAGTGCGAGGCCGGTCGCCACGGCGATCTTGCTGAACAGGAAGGTGCCGCGCTGCGGTACTGCGGCCAGCGAGGTGCGGATCATTCCGGTGCTGTACTCGTTCGACACGACGAGCACCCCGAACACGATCATCGCGAGCTGGCCCAGGCTCATGCCCGCGAAGCTGATGTAGGTCGGGTCGAAGGTGAGCCGGTCCTGCCGGCTCATCCTGTCGAACTCGTGCCTGGACAGCGCCGTGATCAGCATGCCGAGGGCGATGGTGACGACCACGGCGAGGGAGAGCGTCCACACTGTGGACGCCACCGACCGGATCTTGGTCCATTCGGACCGTACGACCTGTGTCGCCGCCATGCTCATCTCCTCGTCCAGTCCTCGCCCCAGTGCTGCCGCTCGGGGGCTCTCTCGAAGCGTGGTTCGAAGCGCCCTTCGAAGGGAGCTTCGAGGGGGGTGTCGGCATGCGCGTGGTACTCGACCGACTCCGCGGTCAGCCGCATGAACGCCTCCTCCAGGGAGGCCTGCTGGGGGCTCAGCTCGTGCAGCACGATCTGGTGCTGTGCGACGAGTTCGCCGATCTGTTCGGCCTTGCCGCCGTCCACCTCGAGCGCCCCGCTGCCGGACTCGATGACGGTGACGCCCTCGTCGTGCAGCACATCGAGCAGCCGCTCGCGCTGCGGGGAGCGGATCCGGATGTACGAGCGCGAGTTCCGCTCGATGAAGTCGGCCATGGAGGTGTCGGCGAGCAGCCGCCCCTGCCCGATGACGACGAGGTGGTCGGCGGTCAGCGCCATCTCGCTCATCAGATGGGAGGAGACGAAGACGGTACGTCCCTGGGCGGCCAGGGACTTCATCAGATTGCGGATCCAGTGGATGCCCTCGGGGTCGAGGCCGTTGACCGGCTCGTCGAACATCAGGATCCGTGGGTCGCCGAGCAGCGCCCCCGCGATCCCGAGCCGCTGCCCCATACCCAGTGAGAAACCTTTGGCCTTCTTCCTCGCGACCGCCGTGAGGCCCACCGTGTCCAGGACCTCGGCCACCCGCCGCTGCGGGATGCCGTTGCTCTGCGCGAGACACAGCAGATGGTTGAAGGCGCTACGGCCGCCGTGCACGGCCTTGGCGTCCAGCAGGGCGCCGATGTACCGCAGGGGGTCCCTGAGGCGGTCGTAGCGGATGCCGTCGATCCGGACGTCTCCGGCGGTGGGCCGGTCGAGCCCCAGCATCATCCGCATCGTCGTCGACTTGCCGGCCCCGTTCGGCCCGAGGAACCCGGTCACCATGCCGGGTCTGACGGTGAAGGTGAGGTTGTTGACCGCCAGTTTCTCGCCGTACCGCTTGGTCAGGCCCACGAGCTCGATCATGAAGTCACGCTAAGACCGGGCTTCGGGGGCTGCCACTTGAGCGGGCCCCGGGCCGGCCTCCCGGTGCCGGGCGGGGAGCAGGAGACCGGCGAGGACCGCGGCGCCGACGGAGCCGCCGAGCCGCTGACGGAGGGCACGCCGATGGAACTCGCCGACGAGATCTTCCTGCCCTGGTGCCGTGAGCACCCCGGTGTCGTGAGGAACACGCCAAAGGCCCGCACCCTCGGGGGAGATGGTGCGGGCCTCTGCTGCCGTCAGGCGGTGTTACCGGGTCTGCTGCGCCGGAACCCCACGGGAGATCGGCTCGTCCTCGGCCGGGGAACCGGCCGCGGCCACCGCGGCGCCCGTGAGCGTCGCGAGCATCTCGCGGACGTTCGTCAGCTGGGCGTTGATGCTGTCGCGGCGGTTGGTGAGGGCGGCCAGCTCGCGCTCGGATTCCGAACGGATCCGGTCGGCCTTGGCGTTCGCGTCGGCCACGATGTCCTCGGCCTGGCGCTGGGCCGTCTCCACCGTCTGGCGGGCGCGGCGCTCGGCGTCGGTGCGCAGCTTCTCGGCCTCCAGGCGGAGCTGCTCCGCGCGGTGCTCGATCTCCGCGAGGCGCTTCTCGGCCTTGGCCTGACGGGACGCCAGGTCGCGCTCGGACTGCTCGCGGCGCTTGGCGAGGTTCGTCTCGAAGTCGGCGGCGGCCTGCGCGGCCTTGGCGCGGGTCTCCTCGAAGAGGGCGTCGGCCTCCTCGCGCTTCTGCTGAGCGTCCTTCTGGGCCTCCTGGCGCAGCTGGGAGGAGTCGCTCTTGGCCTTCTCGACGATCCGGACGCCCTCGTCCTCGGCCTTGGCCTTGCGCTCCGCAGCGAACGATTCTGCGTCGTTGCGGACCTGCTGGGCCGCCGACTCCGCAAGTTCGCGGTGCTGCTCGGCCGCGCGACGGGCCTCCTCGCGCAGATCCTTGGCCTCTTCCTCGGCGAGGCGGAGGATCTTCTCGACACGCGCGCCGAGGCCGGCGTACGACGGTTCCGCGTCGCTTACCTGAGCCTGGGCGTTCTGCGTCTCGAGGTGGAGCTCCTCGATGCGCTTTTCCAGAGCGGTGATGCGGGCGAGAGCGCTGTCACGGTCGGAGACGAGCTTGGAGATTCGTTCGTCCACCTGAGCGCGGTCGTACCCACGCCGCACAAGCTCGAAGCCGTAGGGGGAAGTGTCGCTCATGGGGTTCCTGTCAAATGAGACCGGTGAGGTGATAGGGGGAATCCTAGGGGCCGAAGCGGTGTGTCATCGAGCGGATACGTGTTTGATCTGGAGAATGACACCCCTTTTGGGTGGCTAACCCTCGGACCACTTGCCAAAAAATTGGTCAAAGGCCCCAGACCGCGCCCCATGTGGACCTGTCGATCAGCTGTCCGACGGCTTACCCGAACGAGGGGCGCCGACCGTGGCCCCCGCCTTGACGCCACCGTCCTTGCCCGCAGTCGGGGCCTCGAAAGACTCCAACGCCTCCAGGACGTCCTGGACACGGGAGATCTCGGCGTTGATGTCCTCGCGCCGGCGCACCAGGATCTCCAGCTCGCGCTTTCCCTCCTCGACGGTGCGCCTGGCCTCGCGGATCGCCTCGGCCTTGAGCTCCTCGGCCTCCCTCACGAGCGCCGACTTCTTCTGCTCGGCCTCCTTCAGGAGCCCCTCGGCCTTCTTCACGGCGGCGATACGGACCTTGCCCGCCTCGGAGTTGGCCTCCGAGACCAGCTCCTTGGCCTTGGCCTGAGCCTTGGCCAGCTGCTCCTCTGCGGCCTTGATGAGCGCGTCGCAGCGGTCGCCGGCCGACTTCATGGTCTCCGCGGACTCGCGGCGGGCCCGCTCGTGCAGCGCCTCGATCTCGCCGGTGATGCGTTCGCGCAGCTCCTCGGCGCGCTCTCGGATCTGGGTGGCGTCCCGGCGGGCGCCGACGAGCAGCTCGTCCGCGTCCGTACGGGCCTTCTCCACCCGCGAGTTGCCCTCGACCGTCGCCTCCGACACCAGGCGGTCGGCCTCCTTGCGGGCCGCACCCACCATCGTGTCGGCCTGCGCCTCGGCGTCGGCGGTGGTCTTGTGGGCCTGCTGCTGCGCCTCGGAGAGCAGCTTGTCGGCCTCGGCCGTGGTCTCCGTGATGAGGGTGTCGACCTGCTCGGCCACGTCCTGGCGCCGCTTGCCCGCGTCCTTGCGGGCCTCGTCGAGGGTGCGCTCGGCCTCCTCGCGCGCGGCGTTGACCAGACGCTCGGCCTCCGCAGCCGCCTCCGCCCTGACCCGCTCCGACTCGCTGCGGGTCCGCTCGGCGTGCTGCTGCGCCGCCCCGACCGTGTCGGCGGCCTCGGCGCGCAGCCGCTCCGCGTCCCCGGTGGCGTCCGCGATGAGCTTCTCCGCCTTGGCGACCGCCTCGGACCGCACCCGTTCGGCCTCCGCGACCGTCTCGGTGCGCAGCCGGTCGGTGTCCCGGACCGTCTCCGTGGTGAGCCGCTCGGCCTCGCTGCGCGCCTCGGTGATGAGGGCGTCCGCCTGCGTCGCCGCGTCCGAGCGGATGCGGTTGGCGTCCTCGCGGGCGTCCGCCCGGGTGCGCGCCGCCGCCTGGTCGGCCTCCGCGATGGCGTCCGACGCCTCCGTACGCACCCGCTGCGCGTACTCGGCCGCGTCCGAACGCAGCCGCTCCGACTCCGCGATCGCCTCCGAAACCGTGCGCTCGGCAAGCGACTTGGCGGCGTCGGTCTCCTCGTTCGCCTCGCGCCGGATGCGGCCCGCGTCCTCGCTGGCCCGCTCCCGCTCGGCGTAGGCGTCGGAGCGGACCCGGTCCGCCTCCTCCTGCGCCTCGCGCCGGGTACGGTCCGCCGCGTGCTCGGCGGCGCTGCGCAGCCCGGTGATCTCCTCCTGGGCCTGCTCGTGCAGCCCGGACACGGAGTCCCGTACCTGCTGGGCGTGTTGCTCGGCGCCCGACACCATCTCGTTCGCGCGCCGGTCGGCCTCCTCGACCAGCCGGACCGCCTCGGCCTGCGCCTCCTCCACGCGGTTGCGCGCCGAGGCCAGCAGCTCCTCGCTCTGCTCGCGCGCCCGCTCGCGCTCCTGGTCGGCCTCGGTGCGCGCGGCGCCGAGGGTCTCGTCGGCCTCGCGACGGCGCCGGTTGGCCTCCTCCTGCGCGGCGGCCAGCGTCTCGGACGCCTCGGTGCCGAGCCGCTCGGCGGCGGCCAGCGCCTCCGTCCGCACCCGGTCGGCGCTCTCCTGGGCCTCCGACCTCAGCCGCTCCGCCTCCGCTGCGGCCTCGGACCGCAGGCGTACGGCGATGGCCTCGCCCTCGGCGCGGGACGCGGACGCGTCCGAAGCGGCCTCGTCGCGCAGCCGATCGGCCTCCGCCTCGGCCTGCGCCTGCAGCGTGCGGATCCGCTCGGCGGCCTCGGCGCGCAGCCGCTCGCTCTCCTCGGCGGCCTCGCGGCGGATCCGCGACGCCTCGTCACGGGCGTCGGTCAGGGCCTGCTCGGCGGCGGCGAGGCGCTCCTCGGCCTCGGTCTGCAGCCGGGTCAGCTCGCCCGCGGCCTCGGCGCGCCGGGCCTCCATGGCCCGCTCGGTCTCCGCGCGCAGCTCGCGCGCGGCCTCCTCGGCCTCGGCCTTGATGCCCTCGGCCTGCTCGACGACCTCCTCGCGGTGCCGCTCCGCCTCCTGACGGGTGCGCTGGAGGGTCTCCTCGGCCTGCCGGCGCAGCGTGGTCGCCCGCTCGATGGCCTCCGTACGGACCTTCTCGCTGTCCGCGGTGGCCTTCTGGCGCAGCTCGTCCGCGTCCTGCCGGGACTTCGCCAGCAGCTCCTCGGCGGTCTTGGCCGCCTCCTCGATCTGCTGGACGGCCTCCTTGCGGGCCTCAGCGCGGATCTTCTCGCCCTCGGCGACCGCGTCGGCACGCAGCTGCTCGGCCTCGCCGCGCAGCCGGCGCGCCTCCTCCTGCAGCTCGACCGTCTTGGCGCGGTACTCCTTGGTGTCGTCCTTGGCCGCGCCCTTGAGCTGCTCGGAGATGTCGTGCGCCTCGGCGCGCAGCCGGTCCGCCTCGGCCTCGGCCTCGGAGCGGATCCGCTCGGCCTCCTCCGCGGCGGCCTTGGTGGTGTTCTTCGCGTCCTCCTGCGCCCTGTTGAGGACGTCCTCGGCGGTCTTGGCCGCCTTGGACAGCTGGGTCGCGCTCTCCTCGGCGGTGATCGTGCGGGCCTTCTCGGAGGCCTCGGCGACGATCCGCTCGGCCTCCGAACGGGCGTCCGAGACGACCTGTTCGGCGTCCGACTTGGTGGCCTCGGCCTCCTTCGTGGCCTCCTCGACCAGCCGGGCGACCTGCTCCTTCGCCGTACGCGTGCGCTGCTCGTTCGTCGACTCGGCGCTGGCGAGGGCCTTCTCGGCGGCCGCCGTGGCCTCGGTGACCAGCTTGTCGGCCTCGGCCTGCGCCTTGCGCAGCGCCTCCTCGGCCTCCGCCATGCGCTGCTCGGCGGCCCGGCTCAGCTCCTGCGACTGGCGGCGGGCGGAGTCCGACTCCGTGGCCGTGGAGGAGCGCAGCTGCTCGGCGTGGTCGGTGGCCTCCTGGGCCTGGGTGGACGCGGCGTTCAGCAGCCGCTCGGCGTCCGCACGGGCCCGGCGCAGCAGCTGATCGGCCTCCGCGCGGGCCTCCTCGGCCTCGCTCTGCAGCCGCTGCCTGGCCTCGGTCGCGACCCGCTCGGCCTCCGCACGGGCGGCCGTCAGGGCCTGCTCGGCCTCGGCACGGGACTCGTCGAGCAGCCGGCGCGCCTGGGACTCCGTACGGGCGCGCAGTTGCTCCGCCCACGCCACGTTCTCGTTGACATGCGACTCGACGGTCTGCCGGCGCTCCGCTAGCTCCTGGTCCAGCTGCTGGCGGCGGGTGACCGCCTCCTGGTGCAGCTCGGCCTGCAGCCGGGCGGCCTGCTCCGCGTGCTCCTGGAGGATGCGCTGGGTCTGCGCCCGCGCCTGGCTCAGCTCGCGCTCGGCGTCCTGGCGCAGCTGGTCGGCCTGGATCTGCGCGTTCCGCAGCAGCTGCTCGGCCTGGTAGCCGATGTCACCGCCGTCGAAGGAGGGCCGGGACATGATGGTGCGGCGCGCCTCGTGCAGCTTGGCGCGCAGCACCTCGACCTGGTAGCCGAGGTCCTCGGCGTGCTGGATCGCCTTTTCCCGCTCGGTCTTCAGCCGCTCCATCTCGGCCTCGAACCGAGAGAGGTGGTCGACGTCAGCCGCCGGCTCTCGCTCCTGGCGTTCGTAGCCCCGCACTGCGCGGTCCCATCCGTCCCCTGGTCGCAAGTCTGGCCAAACGAGCTCCGTCCATCCGCCGAACGGGGCCCCCGGGGAATGGTGTCAGATCATCGGCGGAGCATGGGCTGCTGCCCCGACGCTCGACCCCCGAAACACGGTCCCCGGCGTGCGGTCACCCCCCTGGAAAGCGGCGACCGCCCCCAACCCTACCGGCCCATATGTACGGGGGTCAGTGCTCAGGTGACTCAACAGGCGCGGAAGTGACCAGTTCTGTCAGAACGCCGTGGCAGTCCTTGGGGTGCAGGAACGTGATTCGTGACCCCATGGAGCCGCGCCGGGGCTCTTCGTACAGAACGCGTACGCCCTTTTCCTTGATGTCGGCCGCGTCGGCGTCCACGTCCGCCGTACCGAAAGCGATGTGGTGGACACCCTCGCCGTTCTTGTCGAGCCACTTGGCGACGGTCGAGTCCGGTCGCGTCGGCTCCAGAAGCTGCAGGTAGGAGGCACCGCCGTCGGACGTTTCGTTGATCTTGAGCATGGCCTCGCGGACGCCCTGCTCCTCGTTGACCTCGGAGTGGAACACCTCGAAGCCGTATGTGGCCCGGTAGAACTCGACGGTCTTGTCGAGATCGAAACAGGCGATTCCGATGTGGTCGATTCGCGTCAGCATGGTGTTAGTGCAGCGCTCCGGGGATGGTTACGCAACGTGCCAGCGATCACACCGACTGCCGGGTGACGGCACGGAGTGCCACTCAGTACATTCGAAGTAAACCCTCGTTCACTCCTCGGCAGTGCAGCCGGAAGGGGATCGCAGCTCATGTCTGGATCTAACAGCACGACCTCGGTGATCGTCGCGGGGGCACGTACCCCCATGGGACGGCTGCTGGGCTCCCTCAAGTCCTTCTCCGGAGCCGACCTCGGCGGCTTCGCGATCAAGGCCGCCCTCGACCGTGCGGGGATCGGTGGCGACCAGGTGCAGTACGTGATCATGGGTCAGGTGCTGCAGGCCGGGGCAGGGCAGATCCCGGCACGCCAGGCCGCCGTCAAGGCCGGCATCCCGATGAACGTCCCGGCGCTCACCGTCAACAAGGTGTGTCTGTCCGGCCTCGACGCCATCGCCCTCGCCGACCAGCTGATCCGCGCCGGCGAGTTCGACGTGATCGTCGCGGGCGGCCAGGAATCCATGACCAACGCGCCCCACCTGCTGCCGAAGTCCCGCGAGGGCTTCAAGTACGGCGCGATCGAGATGCTCGACGCCATGGCGTACGACGGCCTGACCGACGCCTTCGAGAACATCGCCATGGGCGAGTCGACGGAGAAGCACAACACCCGCCTCGGCATCCGGCGCCCCGAGCAGGACGAGATCGCCGCCCAGTCCCACCAGCGCGCGGCCGCCGCCCAGAAGAACGGCCTCTTCGAGGCCGAGATCACCCCGGTCGAGATCCCGCAGCGCAAGGGCGACCCCGTCCTGTTCAGCAAGGACGAGGGCATCCGCGGCGACACGACCGCGGAGTCCCTGGGCAAGCTGCGCCCGGCGTTCACCCGGGACGGCACGATCACGGCCGGTTCCGCCTCGCAGATCTCGGACGGTGCGGCGGCCGTGGTCGTGATGAGCAAGGCCAAGGCGCAGGAGCTGGGCCTGGACTGGATCGCCGAGATCGGCGCCCACGGCAACGTGGCGGGCCCCGACAACTCGCTCCAGTCGCAGCCGTCCAACGCGATCCTGCACGCCCTGAAGAAGGAGGGCCTGGACGTCGAGGACCTGGACCTCATCGAGATCAACGAGGCCTTCGCCGCCGTGGCGGTGCAGTCAATGAAGGACCTCGGAGTTTCAGCGGAAAAGGTGAATGTCAACGGCGGCGCCATCGCCCTGGGCCACCCCATCGGCATGTCCGGCGCCCGGCTCGTCCTGCATCTGGCGCTGGAGCTCAAGCGCCGGGGCGGCGGCGTGGGTGCGGCCGCGCTGTGCGGTGGCGGCGGTCAGGGTGACGCACTGATCGTGCGGGTACCCAAGGCCTGAACCCTTTCTCCACGTACCTCTGTACTTCTCTGAACGGAGCTGTGATGCAGGACGTCTCCACACTCGTCGCCCAGGCGAGGGAAGGCCGGCCGCGGGCCGTGGCCCGGCTGATCTCCCTGGTGGAGGGGGCGTCCCCGCAGCTCAGGGAGGTCATGGAGACACTCGCTCCGCTGACGGGCAACGCCTATGTGGTCGGTCTGACCGGCTCGCCGGGCGTCGGCAAGTCGACCTCCACGTCCGCGCTCGTCACGGCGTACCGCAAGCAGGGCAGGCGGGTCGGCGTCCTGGCCGTCGACCCGTCGTCCCCGTTCTCCGGCGGAGCGTTGCTCGGCGACCGCGTGCGGATGTCGGAGCACGCCTCGGACCCCGGCGTGTACATCCGCTCGATGGCGACCCGCGGCCACCTGGGCGGCCTCGCGTGGGCCGCCCCGCAGGCGATCCGGGTGCTGGACGCGGCGGGCTGCGACGTGATCCTCGTGGAGACGGTAGGTGTCGGCCAGTCGGAGGTGGAGATCGCCTCCCAGGCGGACACGTCCGTGGTGCTGCTGGCCCCCGGGATGGGCGACGGCATCCAGGCGGCGAAGGCCGGAATCCTGGAGATCGGTGACGTCTACGTCGTCAACAAGGCCGACCGCGACGGCGCCGACGCCACCGCCCGCGAGCTCAACCACATGCTGGGCCTGGGCGAGTCCCGCGGTCCGGGCGACTGGCGCCCGCCGATCGTCAAGACGGTCGCCGCGCGCGCCGAGGGCGTCGACGAGGTCGTGGAGGCCCTGGAGAAGCACCGGGCCTGGATGGAGGAGCGGGGCGTGCTGGCGGAACGCCGCCTGGCCCGCGCCTCCCGCGAGGTCGAGACCATCGCCGTGACGGCCCTGCGCGAACGCATCGGCGACCTGCACGGCGACCGCCGCCTGAGCGCCCTGGCGGAACGGATCGTGAGCGGGGACCTGGACCCGTACCGTGCCGCCGACGAACTGGTGGCGGGACTCACGCAGGGCTGAGGCGCCCGTTGATCCGCATGTACCTGCTTCCTATTCGTTGAGCGTTGTTGCTCGAATCGGATGTTTCGCTCTCCGCCTTGTGGGGCTGGAGTCCTGGACCGGCAGTCTGGTCCGGTGGCGATCGTCCCGTTCCTGGATGAGCTGTTTGACCCGCGTGTGCGGGGTGAACAGGGAGATGCCGGGGTCCCCGTCTCGCTCTAGGACGTTGATCGCTCCCGCGTGGTCTGCTTGCCACACCGCCCCGCACTGGGTGCAGTCAAGCCGGTCCCCTTGGCGCTTGCCGAGGGTTCGGCAGCAGGGGACGACTTGTGAGGTGTAGGCCGCGTTGACCAGCGTCAGCGCAGAACCTCTGCGCTCCGACACGTTCGCCAGTGCCTCGGCTGTGACGCCCTTGGGCCACATCGCGAGGCGGCGGTTGGTGTTCTTGCCCAGCTTCTTGCGCGAGGTGAAAGGCCGGGTGAGGTCTTCGGCGACGACTTGCTTCGCCTTGTCCACGACGGCGTGGACAGCGGTGAAGGTGACGGTTCGTACCTTCGCCTCGAAAACCCGACGGCGTCGGCTGCGTTTGGAGGTTCCGAGGTTGTTGCGGATCATCCGGTCGGCCTTTGCCTGGTTGCCGGACTTCCCGGCCTTTTCGGCAACGGCGCGGATCTTCGCCCGCCGGGCGTCCTTGACCTTCAGGAAGTCTGATTCGGCGCGGAGGAGCTCGCCCAGTTCCTCGCCGTGGTGGTGGCCGTCGGAGTCGGTGAGGACTTCGGTGTATCCCTTGTCCACGCCGACCCTGCCCGTTCCGCAGGGCCGCTGCGAGGACTTCAGGACGGAGGCGTCGATGGCGTAGTGCACCTCGACGAGCCCGTTCCGCAGGATCAGCCGTAGCGTTCCCGCAGGGGCGATTGTGGTGTTCAGCGGAATGGCGATCATCTTCCGGCGGACCATGGACGGTACGGCCAGCCACATGTTCCCGTTCTCGCCGAGGCGGTAGGTCCGGTACTGGTCGCAGCGCACCACGATCTGATTGACCGTGCGGTTGCGGCCCCGGCGCCACTGTCTGCGCATCATCCGGGACAGGTACGGGTCATCTGCCCACTGGTCACGCTTGAGTGCGGTGAACAGCCGCTTCTGCTCCGTCTTGTCGGTGATGCTGCGACTGATCGCCCGGCGGACTGGGACCTTGGCCGCTTCACGGGCGGCCTTGATGTCTCCGACCGCATCCCGCACGGTCTCTTTCCAGGCATTGGCCAGCACTCCGAACGTATCGGCGGTGCCATCCGCCATCCACTGGTCGCGGATCGTACGGTCACTGACACCGACTCCGGCCAGTGAGCCGTAGCGGCGCCACACCAGCGACCGCACCTGTCCCAGACGCCGGGCCTGCTCATCCAACTGCCCGTACTTCCCGGCATTGAGATGATGCGAGTAGGCGATGCGCGTGACCTTCACCGGCCACCGCCGGTCAGTTCCTTCTTCTGCTGGTACGGGCCTTCCGCGAGCCGGGTCTTCGGGCTGCCGAGCTGTTTGTTTGATGCCTTGCGCGGCGTCCGCATCGCCAGAGCATCGTCCCAGACCACACGTCGGCACCCGAACACCCTGGCTGCACAGATGAGCTGACTGGACGTCAGGTAGACGCGGCACTGATAACGAAGCTGCACGCAGATCACCGTAGGAGCCGGGCACCGCAACCTCGCGTAAAAGACACAATCAACTGGAAGTGTGCGCGACGCGGGCAAGTACGTTCGAACCGTTGCGATCACGTGACGGTTCGAACGTTCGCCTGCTGACGCTTTCCTCTTCAGACTTGAGCGCTCCTTTTGTCTCCCAACGTACGCACGACTGCAGCGCCTCGTCGCCGACAAGCTGCTGGCCAGGCTGGACCCGCGGGTCAAGTTGGCCGCGCTGGCTCGGGAGGAGGCGATTCAGGGGGGCGGGGTGGCCGGAGTGGTGGAAGTGGCCGGATCGCGGGGGCAGTTGGAGCGAGTGCTCGCCAATCTCCTCGACACCGCACAGCGGCACGCCCGGTCAGTGGTCACCGTGTCCATACGGAGCGGCGGGGAGCACGCCGTACTGGCCGTCGCCGACGACGGGGGCGGCGTGCCCGAGGGCGACCGCGAGCGGGTCTTCGAGCGGTTCGTACGGCTCGACGACGCCCGCAGCCGCGACGACGGCGGCGCCGGGCTCGCCATCGCCTGCGACGTCGCCGTACGGCACGGCGGAACGCCGTCCGCGACGCGCCGGCAGGCGGGCCCCGTTCGGACTCCGCCTGCCGCTCGCGCCCTGGAAGCGCCAGGGGGGCCAGAGGTGCTAGGGGCGTCCCCGCTGCCCGCGCAGGTGCTCCGCGATGGGCTTCAGGGCCTTGTCGAGTTCCGCCATGGCCTCCGGGGACAGCAGGTCGATGAAGTGCCTGCGCACGGACGCCACATGGTGCGGGGCGACCTTCTGCATCGTCTCCATGCCGTGCTCCGTGAGGACCGCGTAGAGCCCTCGGCGGTCGGACTCGCAGTTCTCACGGCGGACCAGGTTCGCGTTCTCCATCCGCGTGATCTGGTGGGAGAGGCGGCTCTTGGACTGGAGGGTGGCGGACGCGAGGTCGCTCATCCGCATCCGTACGTCCTCCGACTCGGAGAGGTTCACCAGGATCTCGTAGTCGTTCATAGTCAGGCCGAACGGCTGCAGGTCCCTCTCAAGCTGGTACGTCAACAGCCTGTTGACCTCCAGGTGGGTGCGCCAGGCGCACTGCTCCGCATCGGTCAGCCAGCGCGTGGCCGTCTCGGTCTCCATGAATCAAGTCTACCTAAAATGTTGAAAGGCGAACTAGTGAGGGTGGCGTGGTGTCGGCGTGCACACGTTCGACGTCACACTCCGCAGACTACCGCTCACAGCCCGAAGCGACGCTGGAGGTCTCCCAGCTGTCCGGGAAGGCGCGGTGAGCCGGCTTGCTGTGAAGGCCCTGTGTGTGCCCCGCCGCCGGGTACCCCGGGCTCCGGCGGAACCGCCCCCGTGGCCTGCTCGGCCATGAGGGTTTCCGAGGACTGCAGCAGGACCGTGCCGGCCCCTACGAACTCGAACTGATGCTCCTCCCCGGAGGCCCCGCCGAGGCCCGTCATCGCACGTAGACCGCCCATGACGCCCGTCAGGTAGCCGTGGTCGTAGTGGTGGCACGGCGACGGGCAGTCGGCCCAGCCGACGAGCGCCTGCGGGTCCACCCGGATCGGGGGCTCCATGAACACCACCGGACCGTTAGATGCGGCTACGAACTTTCCGGTTCCGATCAGTGTCAGAAAACCAGGCACGATCGATTGCTTGAGCGCGAGACTTGGCTGAAAAGCGAGCAGATTGCCGGAGCGAATGGTCAGGTTGCCGTCTTCGAGGTCGTACGAGTTCACGTCGAAGGCCCGGTCGGCGAGGAGCATCTTGCCCGAGCCCTCCGCCACGACCCAGTCGCTCGCGTGCAGTGGCGAATGAAAGGACGTACGGACAAGGCGGTCGAGCCGGCCGTGGCCGATGCCGTTGAACTCCATCGAGCCGTAGTAGGCGATCATCTTCCCCTTCTGCAGGAACCACTGGCTCCCCTTGAGCTCCACGCAGAAGGTGTACTTGTTGACGTTGTCGTCGACCGGCAGCGTCATCGGGTCGAAGACCGTCGGGCCGCCCGGAGTCCCGTACCCGCTCACAGCTTCTCCTCCGAGGCCTGGACGTACACCGCGCCGTTTCCGCTGAGCTCCAGCTGGAAGGCCTCCCCGGAGCCGCGGCCCACCATGTCGCGCCAGCCCAGCGCCGAGGACAGCTTGTTGCGTACGTCGCCGTGGTGGGCGACGTACGCCTGGGGGTCGACGTGCACGGGCCGCTGGGGGGTGATCGGGATCTCGAAGACGCCGCCGTGGGCCATCACGGCCACCGACCCGTGTCCCTTGAGGGTGGTCGTGAACAACCCCTGGCCGGTGACCTGGCCGCGGACCATGCCCATGACGCCGCCCTGCGAGCCCATGAACATCGTGCCCTGCTGGAGCGTGCCCTCGAAGGCGAGCAGGCGGTCCGCCTCCACGTAGAGGGTGTCTCCGGTGAGGTTGATGACCTGGACGTGGTGGCCGCCGTGCCCGAACAGGACGGTGCCGCTGCCCTCGACGGACATCAGGGGTGTCGCCTCATTGGCCACTCGCCGCCCGATCATCGACATGATCCCGCCCTGGCCGCCCTGGATGTTGGGCGTGAAGGACACCTCGCCCTTGTAGGCGAGCATCGCGCCGCGCTGGCTGAACCACCGCTGGCCCGGCTGGATGGTCGCCTCGACCATCTTGGAGTTGATCTCGCGCAGTGCCATGTCACACATCACCCGCGATCGTGTTCCGCTCGCTCGGCTGTACGTACACCAGCCCGTCCCCCTCGAACCGGATCTGGAAGGCCTCGCCGCCGCCCTCGCCGAAGAACGTGCGGAACGTCACGCCGGACTGGAAGGACTGCCGCAGGTTCCCCTGGTGCGCGATGTAGGCGCCGGGGTCGACGGTCAGCGGGTACTGCGCGCTCACCCGCAGCACCACCGCCGGGCCGTCCGACATGATCGCCGCCTGGCCGTGGCCCTCGACGGTCGTCGTGAACAGCCCGTTGCCCTGCGAGGCGCCGCGCAGCCCGGTGAAGGTCGTGCCCGTCCTGAGGCCGGCGTCGGTCGCGAGCAGATTGCTCGACTCCACGTACAGCTTGTCCCCCTGGAGACTCACGAGGTTGATCTCGGAGGCCCGGTCCGCGAACCAGCACGTCCCGTGCCCCTTCACCTCCATCACGGTCATCTGCTCACCGGTGAGCCGCCGGGTCACCATGCCCCTGAGGCCCTCACCGCCGCCGCTCATCTTCTTGAAGGCCATCTGCCCGTCGTACGCGACCATCGAGCCGTTCTTCGCCTTAACGGCGTCCCCGGTCATGTCGACGGCGAGCACCTTGCTGCCTTGGAGTCGAAACATCGCCACGCTGCGAAAGGTAGCCGCCGGGCGGGTGCACCGCACAGGGCCCGGGGGTGGAGACACACCCTGACCGCACCCCTAGGGGAACCGTTTGTCACAATGGGCGGACGCTTGTGCTTCCGTTCACAAAGAGCGATCCGTCTCCCACCGAAGGTGACCCGTGGACATCAAGACCGCCACCGCCCTCCGCCGCCTGCGCCTCGTCTCGGCTCCGGAGGCCGTGTCCTTCCTCCTCCTGCTGGTCTGCTCCGTGTTGAAGCGGACCACGGACTTCAACGCGGTCCCGGTGATGGGCATGGTCCACGGCGTCCTGTTCATCCTGTACGTGATCTTCTGGGCCGACGCCTGGAACCGTACGAAGTGGGACAAGAAGACCGCGGGGCTCTACTTCCTCCTCTCCGTCCTGCCGACCGGCGGCTTCTTCGCCGAGCGCAAGCTCAAGCGCGCCGCCGAGGACGCCGTCATCGCCTCCCGCGCGCGCCAGGAAGGAATCGTGAACGCATGATCGTCGCCTTCTCAGTGACGCCGCTGGGGGTCGGTGACGAGGTCGGGGAGTATGTCGCCGACGCCGTCCGTGTCGTCCGCGACTCCGGCCTGCCCCACCGCACCGACGCGATGTTCACGAGCATCGAGGGCGAGTGGGACCAGGTGATGGAGGTCGTCAGGCGCGCCGTCGCCGCGGTCGAGGAGCGGGCGCCGCGCGTGTCCCTGGTCCTCAAGGCGGACATCCGCCCCGGAGTGACCGACGGTCTCACCGCGAAGGTGGAGACGGTGGAGCGTTATCTCGCCGGGTGACACTCCTCGGCATGGAGAACCCCGGGCCCGCGCGGTCCGGGGTTTTCTTGTGCCACATGTTTGAGCGATCGCTCAAGAAGGTGTAGGTTCACGGTCAAGCGACTTGAGCAGTCGCTCAAACAACGCGCCTGACCTGGGGGATTCGCATGGGCCGCTCAGGGCTCTACATAGAGGCACGCATCCGCGCCGACCTCGACGAACTGTGGTCACGTACGCAGGAGCCGTCCCAGCATCAACGCTGGGACCTCCGCTTCACCGAGATCGACCACCTCCCGCGCGCGGAGGGCGAACCGCAGCATTTCCGGTACGCCACACGCGTGCTGCCCTTCCTCACGGTCGCCGGCACCGGAGTCTCGGCGGGCGAGCGGGAGCGCCCGGACGGGACCCGTACGTCCGCTCTCCGGTTCGGCTCGGCCCATCCGCTCTCGCTGCTGGCCGAGGGCGGCGGGTACTGGCGCTACATCCCCGACGGAGACGGAGTCCGCTTCCTCACCGGCTACGACTACCGGCCCCGCTGGGGCGGCTTCGGAGCGCTCGCCGACCGGCTTCTGTTCCGTCCGCTGATGGGCTGGGCGACTGCCTGGTCCTTCGACCGGCTCCGGCTCTGGCTGGAGCACGGGATCACTCCGGAGCGGGCGCGGGCGAACTGGCTGGCCGAGCTGCTGGTGCGAGCCCTGGTGATCGTCCTCGCCGGCACGGGCTTCGGCTGCGGCGGTCTGCTGCGGCTGGCCGGGCCGTTCGCCCCGCTGTTCTTCTACGCCACACCCTTGCTGGCGGTGGTCGCCCTGGCGCTGGCTCTCTTCGCGCCGCCGCTGTCCGCCACCCCGGCCGCCCGCCGCTGTCTGCGTACGCCGCCCACGCGCGTGCGTGCGCCCCGGCTTCTGCACACCCTGGAGAGCCACCGATGACGGAGAAGTCCACGAACTCGGCCAAGTGCACGAACTCGGCCAAGGCGACGAACTCGACCCCCGCGGACGCCTCGGCGCACTCGATCTTCCGCACGGTCATGGGCGCGGACTTCGACCGCCTCCACCCCCAGCTGCAGCGCCGCTTCTCGGTCGGCCTGGCGAGCGGGGAGGCCTGCACCGGCCGCGGGGTGATGGACCGCGTCTGGCACGGCGGATCCTTCGTGAAGCCCTTTCTCGCGCTCGGCACCACGCGCAACATCCTCGTCCCGCGACCGGGCCGTCATGTTCCCTTCGTGATCGAGAATGTCCCCTACGCCGACACCTTCGGGCGTGAGACGGTGACCTTCGTGCGCACCTTCGACCTGCCCGGACGTTCCCGGCGCTTCGACGCCCAGATGGTGCTGAGCCCGCGCGGGGACCGCATCCTGGACTACCTCGGGACCCACCAGCACCTGGCCAGCGACCTGTACTTCAGTGCCGAGCCGGACGGGTCGCTGCTGATCCGGTCCGGCGAACACCGGTTCCGGGAGGGGGCGGTGGACGTACGTGTGCCGGAGCTGATCGGGGCGAGCGCCGAGGTGCGGGAGTCCTTCGACGATGTGGCCGGGCGCTTCCGTATCCGGGTCCGGGTGGTGAACAAGTACTTCGGGCCCCTGTTCGGCTACGACGGGTCCTTCGAGGTGACGTACACGGACATCCGGACCTGTGGCGTGCGGCCCGGGCTGCGGCCCGTGCGCGAGGAGCGGCGCGCGTGAGTCCCGAGACGGCGAAGTCCCGGGAAACCAAGGCCAAACTCCTGGAGGGGGCGTTGCGCACGCTCACCGAGCAAGGGATCGCGAAGGTGTCGGCCCGCACGATCGCGACGGCGGCCGGGGTGAACCAGGCGCTCGTCTTCTACCACTTCGGCTCGGTGGACGAACTGCTCGCGGCGGCCTGCCGATACGGCGCGGAGCAGTCGGTGGCGCGATACCGGGAACGGTTCTCCGCGGTGACGTCGCTGTCCGAACTGCTCGCCATGGGGCGGGAGATGCACGAGGCGGAGCGTGCCGGGGGGCATGTCGCCCTGCTCGGGCAGCTGTTGGCGGGGGCGCAGACCCACGCGTCGCTGGGACCGGCCACCGCCGCGGGGCTCGACCTGTGGATCGCGGAGATCGAGAAGGTGCTGACGCGGGTGCTGGCGGACACACCGCTGGGGGAGTTCGCGGATCCTGCGGGGCTGGCGCGGGCTGTGGCGGCTGCGTTCGTGGGGATCGAGTTGTACGAGGGGGTGGATGCGGAGGGGGCTTCGGCGGCGTTGGACGCGCTGGAGCAACTGGGGGTTGTGGTGGCCGTGTTGGAGGAGCTCGGGCCGGTGGGGCAGCGGGCGGTGCGGCATCGGTTGCGGCGGGTGGGGCGGCGCTGACGGGGTGGGTGCCGGGGTGTTCTCCCGCCCCCGCCGCCCCTGCCCGTCCCGGGGCGCTGCCCCGGAGTCCTGCTGGGGGCTCTGCCCCCAGGCCCCCGGTCGGCCTGAACGGCCTCGTCCTCAAACGCCGGACGGGCTGGAAGACCGATCCCCGCCCGGTGAAGATCAGCTCCGCCCGGCGGGAGTCGGCCCCCGCCGCCCCGGAACCGCCGTCGAACAACCCGCCTGGACGCCCCCAGGTCGCCGTGCCCCCGGAACTCCACTTTTGTAGGGGGTGATCGGTATTCGTCCGCCGGTCACACCTCAATCACTGGAGGGCGCCGTGCAGTCGGAGGGCTACGCATACGACACCCACAGCCGACTGGCCGGACCCCTGACGGAGCCGACCGACGCGTCGTACCAGGTGCAGTACATCTCGCTCCTCTCCAGTGAGCCACGGCGAATACAGGCCGTGCTCCTGATGACCCTTGCCCCGGTGCTCACCGGGACCCTGCTCGTCTACCTGGTCTGGCCCACCCACTGGGTGGAGCGGGACGGCGGTGAGAGCTGGCTGGTCGGGCTCGACGTCACGATGCTGGTATCCATCGGGCTGATCGAGCTGTTCATGGTGGTCAACGTCGCCTCCGTCGCACATGCCACGCTGGTCGCCCGTGATCCCGTTCCGGTCGTTCCGGAGGCCGGTACCCGCGTCGCGTTTCTCACCACGTACGTCCCGGGCAAGGAACCCCTGTCGATGGTCCGCGCCACCCTTGAGGGAGCCGTCCGCATCACCCACGCCGGGCCCGGCAGCGTCCTCGACATATGGCTCCTCGACGAGGGCGACGACGAGCAGGCGAAGGCCCTGTGCGCGGAGCTCGGGGTCCGGCACTTCACCCGGCGCGGCGTGGCGCGGTGGAACCAGGCCGCGGGCGTCCACAAGGCCCTGACCAAGCACGGCAACTACAACGCCTGGATCGCCGTGCACGGCGACGCGTACGACTTCTTCGCCTCCGTCGACACGGACCACGTCCCGCGCCCCAATTTCCTGGAGCGGATGATGGGGTACTTCCGGGATCCCGATGTCGCCTTCGTGGTCGGGCCTCAGGTGTACGGGAACTATGCCGACCATCCCGTCACCAAGGCCGCCGAGTCGCAGCAGTTCCTCTTCCACGCGCTGATCCAGCGGGCCGGGAACCGGTACCGCTCGCCCATGTTCGTCGGCACGAACAACGTGGTGCGGATCGCCGCCGTGAAGCAGATAGGCGGGCTGTACGACTCCATCACCGAGGACATGGCCACCGGGTTCGAGATACACCAGCGGCGCAACCCCGTCACGGGCAACCACTGGCGGTCCGTGTACACCCCGGACGTACTCGCCGTCGGAGAGGGGCCCGCCTCCTGGACGGACTTCTTCACGCAGCAGATGCGCTGGTCACGGGGGACCTACGAGACGCTGCTCAAGCAGTACGGGAAAGCGCTGTTCAGGATGGCTCCGGGGCGGCTGTTCTCGTACACCATGATGCTTGTCTACTACCCGATGACGGCCGTCAACTGGTTTCTCGGCATCCTGAGTTGTGTGCTCTTCCTCTGGTTCGGGGCCTCCGGCACACAGGTCGCGTCCTCGGTGTGGCTGATGCTCTACAGCGACGCCGCCGCGCTGCAGATCGGGCTGTACCTGTGGAACCGGCGGCACAACATCTCGCCCCATGAGCCGGAGGGGTCCGGCGGTCTCGCCGGCATGGTCATGTCGGCCCTGGCCGCGCCGATCTACCTCAAGTCCTTCGGCGAGGCGCTCACCCGCCGGCCCAGCAGGTTCGTCGTGACCCCCAAGGGCGCGGACGCCAGTGCCGACCGGCTGCTCACCTTCCGTATCCACCTCTTCTGGGCGGCCCTCCTCGCGGCCTCCCTGGCAGCCTCTGTCGTCCTGGACCACACCCATGCGGCCATGCGCACCTGGGCCGTCCTGGCCATGGCCATCTCGCTCGCACCGGTCGCGGTGTGGTGCTCCACGCTCCTCAAGGAGCGGCGGGAGCGGCACGCACCGCACCGGACCGCTCGTGCCGTCGACGGCACGGAGCCCGTCCTCGCCGCCGGCGTCGCAGGCTCCCCGGTCTCCGGATCCACGACAGGAGGCAACTAGCGCCATGTCCCGGAACGCTGAGAACAAGTACCGGAAGAACCCCAGGAACAGGGCGACCAGAAGGGCCGCCCTCGGGGTCGGGGGCATCGTGGTCCTGGCCGGTCTCAACGCCCCTGCCGCGGTCGAGTTCGCCGATGCGGAGTACCACGAATACAAGATCGCCCAGCCTGAGTACCAGGCGAAGTACGGCTCCTGGAGCCGTGTCGACATTCCCGCGAAGTACCGCACCAACGCCATCCACGCGGCGCTTCTGCACACCGGCAAGGTGCTGATCGTCGCCGGGTCCGGCAACGAGCAGAGGAAATTCAACGCCGGATCCTTCGACACCGTCCTGTGGGACCCGAAGGCGAACACCTTCAAGAAGATCCCCACCCCCGCCGACTTCTTCTGCTCCGGCCACACCCAACTCCCCGACGGGCGGCTCCTCGTGGCCGGCGGCACCGCCCGCTACGAACTGCTCGACGGCGAGGTCAAACGGGCCGGCGGCGGAATGCGGGTCAAGAACGAGAGCGCCGTCAAGGCGGTCTTCCTGAAGAAGGGCACCCGCTTCCGCTCGCCCGCGGGCGTCGAGTACGTCAGCAGGTTCGACGTCACCGTCCCGAAGGCCAGGCCCGCAGCCGGCGCGGTCGGCGCGGTCGGCGCCGCCGGCGCGGTGCGGCCCGGGCAGGCCGCGGCCCCGGCCCCGGTGGTGGCGGGCGAGGCCCGGGTCTTCGTCGAGGCCGTCGAAGCCGGCCCGCTGTCCGTCACCGAGAAGCAGGCGCAGTACGACATCGTCGGGCTGACCGGCAAGGACGCGGCCAACACCTACGGGCTGAGCGAGAAGATCACCCTCGACAAGCAGGACTTCCAGGGGATCCGCACCGCCTACGAGTTCGATCCCGTGGCCGAGCGTTACGTGCCCGTCGACCCGATGCAGAAGGCCCGCTGGTACCCGACGCTCGTCGGACTCGACGACGGACGGGTGCTCGCCGTCTCCGGACTGGACGACGTCGGCATGATCGACCCCGGGGACAACGAGATCTACGACCCGAGGACCAAGAAGTGGTCCCCCGGCCCGAAGCGGTACTTCCCCACGTACCCCGCGCTCTTCCTGACCAAGGGCGGCAAGCTCTTCTACACGTCCTCCAACGCCGGTTACGGGCCCGCCGACCAGGGGCGGGAACCGGGGCTGTGGGACCTGAGGACCAACACCTTCCGGAAGGTGCCGGGGCTGCGCGACCCCGACGAGACGGAGACCTCCTCCTCCCTGCTGCTGCCGCCCGCGCAGGACCAGAAGGTGATGATCCTGGGCGGCGGAGGCGTCGGCGAGTCCAGGAGGTCGACCCCGCGCACGGCCGTCGTGGATCTGAAGCAGGACAACCCGGTCTTCAAGGACGGGCCCGACCTCCCCCAGGGCACCCGGTACCTGAACAGCGTGATCATGCCGGACGACTCGGTGTTCACCACCAACGGCTCCGAGGACTACCGCGGCCGCAGCGCCAGCAACATCTTCAAGGCGCAGTTCTACGACCCGAAGAGCAACGCCTTCCACGAGGCGGCCGCGCCGACCGTCGGTCGCAACTACCACTCCGAGGCACTGCTGCTGCCCGACGGCCGGGTCGCCACCTTCGGCTCCGACCCGCTCTTCGACGACCAGCAGAACACCAAGCTCGGCCACTTCGAGCAGCGCATGGAGGTCTTCACACCGCCCGCGCTGCATCGCAACGGCAAGAACCGCCCCGTACTGGAGGGCGGCCCCCGGGAGCTCGGCAAGGACCGCCGGGCGACCTACCGCACCGACCACCCCGAACGGGTGGCGAAGGCCCGGCTCATGCGGCCCAGCGCGGTCACCCACACGACCGACGTCGAGCAGCGCTCCATCGAACTCGGCCTGACCAAGGACACGCACTCGGTGACGGTCGACGTACCGGACGACCGGGCCCTGGTGCCGCCCGGCTGGTACATGCTGTTCGTGACGGACGCGCAGGGCACGCCGTCCGAGGCCAGGTGGATCCAGGTGAAGTGACCCGGTCCGCAAGCCCGGTCCGCAAGCCCGGTCCGCAAGCCCGGTCCGCAAGCCCGGGCCGTCGGCCCGACCGGGTGCTACGGCTTGGAGTTGCGGGCCAGTTCCAGGGCGTACTCCGGCCACCACTTCCCCGCGGCCGGCCCGCTCCCGCAGGTCCCGTCGGACTCCCCGGGCCGCTTGATCCACAGGTAGGCGTCGAGGACGGGGTCGCCGGTGTCGGTCGTCGGGCGGGTGCCCAGCGCGCGGCCGGGCGGGTTGCACCAGGCGCCGGGCAGGGGGCCGTTGCCGTTGCGGCTGGTGTCGACGACGAAGTGCTTGCCGCCGAGGTCGCCGGAGAGTTCGAGGCCGTACGCCTTGGTGAGTTCGTCCGTCTGGAAGTTGGAGACGTTGAGGGAGAAGCCGTCGGCGTGCTCGATGCCCGCCTGCTTGAGCGGATCGACCAGTTTCCAGGGGTCGCGGATCCACGCCGGGTTGCCCGCGTCGAGGTACACCTTGGTGTTCGGCTGCTGCTTCAGACGGACGACCGCCTCGTTCAGCAGCTGCTCGCGCTCGTCGTGGTACCCCGCCGGTGTGCAGCCGTCCACGATGTGGGCGACCGCGTCCGGTTCGAGGACGACCAGGGCCTTGCCGTCCCCGAGCGCGTCCGCGAACTTCCCGATCCACTCCCGGTAGGCGTCCGCGTCGGCCGCGCCGCCCGCGGAGTGCTGGCCGCAGTCGCGGTGCGGGATGTCGTACGCCACGAAGAGCGCCGTGCGGTTCTCCTCGGCCGCGGACTCGGTGGCCGCCTTCACGATGGGGCCGGGGTCGATCTCGCCGGCCGGCCACAACGCCTCCGGTTCGTCCGCGATCCGCTTGAGCACGTGCGCGTCCTGGGCCCGGCCCGCCTTTCGCCACTCCTTGATCTGCTTGGCGGCGGGGCTGTCCGGGTCGACCCAGAAGTCCATGGCGCCCGCGCGGGCCGCCTTCTTCGAGGCGCTGCCCGCCGCGGCGGCGGCATCGATGTCGGACGCGGACGAGCAGCCCGCCGCAAGCCCGAGGACCGCGAGAGCCGCGAGAGTGTGGATCAGCCGGGACATGCTGCTCCCTGGGGCGAAGGTGACATTTAATGATGATTCGTCAGTAATCGTTGCACAAGGGAATTGAGGCTGCCGGGTTCGACATGGCAGCCGGGCTACCGGTCAGACGTCCGACGACATCAGCGCCATGCCCAGCGGTGTCCGCTCGTACAGCACCTGATGGCCGTACCGGCGGGCGGTGAGCAGTCCGGCGTCCCGCAGCAGCGTCAGGTGTGCGTAGACGGAGGACGGGGCCAGGTCCAGGCGGTGGGCGAGGGCGCTGGTGGTGGCGGGCTCGTCGAGTGCGGCGAGCACGGCCGCCCGTCGGCGGCCGAGCAGCAGTACGAGAACGTCCGAGGCGCGGTGGGCGGGCCCGGCCCACAGGCCGCCGGTGCCGCGCGCCGGACAGGCGAGCGTCGGCTGCCACGGGGGATCGAAGGTGCTGACCACGTCGGGCCAGATGAAGACGCTCAGCATCAGGACCAGGCGCTGACCGCCGAGCCGCCGCTCGTGCTCGCCCTTGAACTCGACGGTCAGCGCGTGCCGGCCGAACCGCCGGTTGATCTCCGGCAGCAGTCCGCCGGGCCCGGCCTCGGCCAGCCGCCGCGAGTGGAAGGTGACGTCGGCCTCCAGCAGGGTGCGGAGCCGGGGCCGGTCCGCGGCGACAAGGGCGCGCCAGGCCTCCTCCATTGCGTCCGGCAGTTCCTCGACCATGCGGGTGGGGTCCTTCAGCCGCCTCCGGGCCCGCGGGGGGTCGAGGGCGCCCGGGGGGCCGGCGCGCTGGGCGCGGTGTGCTGCGTGCTGCTCGCCGCTGAGGCCCGGCGGACCGAAAGGCGAGACGGGGCTGACCACCATGTGACCGGCCGGTAAGGTCGGTTCCGTGTCGAAGCCGCTCAGTCTTCCTTTCGATCCGATCGCCCGCGCCGACGAACTCTGGAAGCAGCGCTGGGGAAACGTACCGTCCATGGCGGCCATCACATCGATCATGCGCGCGCACCAGATCCTGCTCGCCGAGGTCGACTCGGTGGTCAAGCCGTACGGGCTGACGTTCGCGCGGTACGAGGCGCTGGTGCTGCTCACCTTCTCCAAGGAGGGCGAGCTGACGATGTCGAAGATCGGCGAGCGGCTCATGGTGCACCCCACGTCGGTGACGAACACCGTCGACCGCCTGGTGAAGTCGGGCCTGGTGGCCAAGCGGCCCAACCCCAACGACGGGCGCGGCACCCTCGCCTCCATCACCGACAAGGGCCGCGAGGTCGTCGAGGCGGCCACCCGCGACCTGATGGCGATGGACTTCGGCCTCGGGGCGTACGACGCCGAGGAGTGCGCGGAGATCTTCGCGATGCTGCGGCCGCTGCGGGTGGCAGCGAGCGACTTCGCCGAGGACTGACCCGGCCCAAGATCTCCCGGAACGGGCGGTTACGCTCGACGCCATGAAGAAGAGCGTGCTGACCCGCTACCGCGTCATGGCCTACGTCACCGGTGTGCTGCTGGTCCTGCTGTGCCTGAGCATGATCGCCAAGTACGGCCTGGAGGTCGGTGGTGCCGCGGACTTCACCCGCGTCGTCGCCATCGCGCACGGCTGGCTCTACGTGGTCTACCTGATCTTCGCCTTCGACCTGGGCTCCAAGGCGAAGTGGCCGGTGGGCAAGCAGCTGTGGGTGCTGCTCGCCGGGACCATTCCGACGGCCGCCTTCTTCGTCGAGCGGAAGATCAGCCACGAGCTGGAGGCGAAGCTCACCGAAGGTTCGCCCGCGGTCGCCAAGGTCTGACGATCACCGAGGTGACGGCCGCCGGGCCGCCGTGGGCCAGACCCTTGTAGGTCACCGTCCGCGACGGCCCGAGCTCGTCCGCGAGCTGCTGCGCCGGCGCCGAGCCCTGCCGGAACAGCCGGTCCCATTCGGCGTCGTACCTGCCCTCCTCCCGGTCCCGCACGTCCAGGTCGAGCGTGTCATCGATGCTCCGCGCCCACCCGTACAGACCGGCGACCAGGCCGTCGGACAGATCCAGCGCGGCTGCGGGATCGTCGGGGAGGAAGTCCCCGAACCCGTCGGAACGCAGCGGACCGTACTTGAACTCGCCCTCGACCGTGATGTCGACGGGGTGCGGCGGGCTGGCGTGGCCGTCGCGTTCCCAGTGGAGACGGTCGCAGCCCCAGCACAGCCCCTTCACCGTGCGTCGGCCTTCGTCCCAGTAGCGGACCGCCCAGGAAGGGCCGAGGTGCCGGGCCGGGCGCTGGGCCGTCGGCAGGCCCCGTTCGTCGTGCGGAGGGCCGGACAGGGACCAGGAGCGCAGGGCCTCCAAGAGGTCCGCGGGCAGGGCGAGAGCGGTGTCCTCCAGCGCCGAGCCGACGGTGAAGGAATCGGGGTCCTCGTAGGTCCTCGTCCCACCGGCCGCCCGCGGGCGGCTCGTACAGCGGGGACGGCTCGCCCCGGGCCTGCACGAGCAGGTGGCGTGGTTCTTCAGGCGTCATACGCCACAAGGTAGGGCTTTTCCGATAACGTGCCGACGTTTCGGATCGGGCGGCCGCCCGCTGGCCGCCCTCGACATTTACTAGGACGTCCTAGTAAATTCGAGGGTATGGACGCTGACGCCATCGAGGAGGGCCGCCGTCGCTGGCAGGCCCGGTACGACGCTTCGCGCAAGCGTGAGGCCGACTTCACCACGCTCTCCGGGGATCCCGTGGAGCCGGTGTACGGGCCCCGGCCGGGGGACACGTACGACGGGTTCGAGCGGATCGGGTGGCCGGGGGAGTACCCCTTCACGCGCGGGCTGTATCCGACCGGCTACCGAGGGCGTACGTGGACCATCCGGCAGTTCGCCGGGTTCGGGAACGCCGAGCAGACCAACGAGCGCTACAAGATGATCCTCGCCAACGGCGGGGGCGGTCTGTCCGTCGCCTTCGACATGCCCACCCTCATGGGGCGCGACTCCGACGATCCGCGCTCGCTCGGCGAGGTCGGGCACTGCGGGGTCGCCATCGACTCCGCCGCCGACATGGAGGTCCTGTTCAAGGACATCCCGCTGGGCGACGTGACGACGTCCATGACCATCAGCGGGCCGGCCGTCCCCGTCTTCTGCATGTACCTCGTGGCCGCCGAGCGGCAGGGTGTGGATCCGGGGGTGCTCAACGGCACGCTCCAGACCGACATCTTCAAGGAGTACATCGCGCAGAAGGAGTGGCTGTTCCAGCCGGAACCCCATCTGCGGCTGATCGGCGACCTGATGGAGTACTGCGCGGCCGGGATCCCCGCGTACAAGCCGCTGTCCGTCTCCGGCTACCACATCCGCGAGGCCGGCTCGACGGCCGCGCAGGAACTGGCGTACACGCTGGCCGACGGGTTCGGGTACGTCGAGCTGGGCCTGAGCCGCGGGCTGGACGTGGACGTCTTCGCGCCCGGGCTGTCCTTCTTCTTCGACGCGCACGTCGACTTCTTCGAGGAGATCGCGAAGTTCCGTGCGGCCCGGCGCATCTGGGCGCGGTGGATGCGGGACGTGTACGGGGCGAGGTCCGAGAAGGCGCAGTGGCTGCGCTTCCACACGCAGACCGCCGGTGTCTCCCTGACCGCCCAGCAGCCGTACAACAACGTCGTGCGTACGGCCGTGGAGGCGCTGGCGGCGGTGCTCGGCGGGACCAACTCGCTGCACACCAACGCCCTGGACGAGACCCTCGCGCTGCCGAGCGAGCAGGCGGCGGAGATCGCGCTGCGCACCCAGCAGGTGCTGATGGAGGAGACCGGGGTCGCCAACGTGGCCGATCCGCTGGGCGGTTCGTGGTTCGTCGAGCAGCTGACGGACCGGATCGAGGCGGAGGCGGAGAAGATCTTCGAGCGGATAAGGGAGCGCGGGCTGCGGGCGCATCCCGACGGACAGCACCCCATCGGTCCGATCACCTCCGGGATCCTGCGCGGGATCGAGGACGGGTGGTTCACCGGGGAGATCGCCGAGTCGGCCTTCCGGTACCAGCAGGCGCTGGAGAAGGGCGACAAGCGGGTCGTGGGCGTGAACGTCCACCACGGGTCCGTCACCGGCGATCTGGAGATCCTGCGGGTCAGCCATGAGGTGGAGCGGGAGCAGGTGCGGGTGCTCGCGGCACGGAAGGCCGGGCGGGACGAGGCGGCGGTGCGTTCCGCCCTGGACGGCATGCTCGACGCCGCGCGCTCGGGCGCGAACATGATCGGGCCGATGCTGGACGCCGTACGCGCGGAGGCGACCCTCGGCGAGATCTGCGGGGTGCTGCGGGACGAGTGGGGGGTGTACACCGAGCCGGCGGGGTTCTGAGGGCCGGAGCCGCAGAAGAGTTTATGGAAATGTGACCTGCCTCCTTTTCCACGATCGTTCCCGTGCATAACATCGCCCCGTCGACTCTGCCGATCCCCAGGGGAACTGACGGTGCGTAAGCTTTTCAGGCCCAGGGTGTGCCGGGCCGCCGTGGCGATCGCGGTGGCCCTGCTGCCGTGTGCCGCGCTGGCCCCGGTCGCCTCCGCCCATGGCGGTCGTCCGGCTCCGGCCAACCCGGCCGCCGCGCGGCTCGACGCCTACTGGAGCGCGGCGCGGCTCACGGCCGCGCGGCCCGTCGACACGGGTCTGGAGGCGGACTCCGCGCCCTCCAACCTGGAGACGGACTCGGTCTCCTCCACCTCCTCCTCGGCGGTGGACGGTCCCCGACCGGGCGAGTACATCCCGCCCAGCCACAGCTTCGACGGCATGTCCCAGGTCGGAACCTTCTTCTGGACCGACGTCAGCGGCACCGGGCGCAGCTGCAGCGGCTCCGTGGTGCGCAGCTCCGGGCGCGACCTGGTGCTCAGCGCCGGCCACTGTCTGCGCGGCTACTCCGGCACCTCCCCCCGCCGCAACCTGGCCTTCGTGCCGCGCTACCACGACGGACAGAAGCCGTACGGAGTCTTCCCGGTGCGCGCGAACGGCGTCTACGTCCCGCAGGAGTACTACGACCTGAAGGAGCACGCGGGCGCCGAGTACGACTACGGCTTCGCGGTCACCGAGCCCAACCAGGACGGGACGTCGCTGGAGGACGCGACCGGCGGGGTGCAGCTGCTCACCGACACCGGGTACCACCACGCCGCCGTGCGGATGATCGGCTACCCGGGAGGAGCGGACAAGCCGCTGGAGTGCTGGAGCCGGACCACCCGCTGGGACAGCGACGACCCCGCCGACCCGGGCAGCTTCCCGCGCATCGCCTGTGACGCGTTCGTGGACGGCACCAGCGGCGGACCGATGCTGGTGCCGTGGCCGGGCGGCTGGGCGGTGATCGGGGTCATCGGCGGCTACCACACCGGCGGTTACACCCCCCAGATCTCCTACAGCGCCTACTTCGGCAAGAGCGTCCGGGCCCTGTACGGCGACGCCGTCACCGGTGCCCCGCCGGCGGGCCCGACGTCCTAGGGCGGCGAACACCGCTACGGCTGCCGGGTCTCCGCTCCGAGGCCGCCGAGGAGCAGTGCCGTGAAGTCGCGTACCCAGTCCTGGTCGGCGGCGTGGCCGCTCACCAGGGTGCGGTGGACCACCGCACCCGCGACCACGTCGAAGATGAGGTCGACCGTGCGGGCGGCTTCCTCCGGGTCGGTCTCGGGGGGCAGTTCGCCGCGGCCCTGGGCGCGGGAGCGGCCCTCCAGGACCAGTCTCTTCTGGCGCTCCACGACCGAGGAGCGGATCCGCTCGCGCAGGGCGTCGTCGCGGGTCGACTCCGCGACCACCGCCATCAGGCCGCTCGCCGCCTCCGGGCGGGCCAGGATCGCCGCGAACTGCAGGACCACGCCCTCGATGTCGGCGGCCAGGGAGCCGCGGTCGGGGAGGACGAGTTCGTCGAAGAGCTCCGCGACGGCATCGACCACCAGCTCGTTCTTGCCCGCCCAGCGGCGGTAGAGGGTCGTCTTCGCAACCCCGGCCCGCGTCGCCACGTCTCCCAGGGTGAGCTTCGACCAGCCCTGCTCCACCAGGGCCTCCCGGGTGGCCGCGAGGATCGCGGCGTCCGCCTCGGCGCTGCGCGGGCGTCCCGAGGCGCGGGTGGCGGGAGTGCGGCTCTGCATACCACGACCATAACCGGCGGTTCCTGTGAGGCCGTGAGGGAGATCACCGGGGGGTGGTACCCGGGAGGCACCCAGTGCCATTACGCTACGACTCGTAGCGAAAGCTCGTGAGTGACTCCATGGGCGGCGACCACTGGCGTGGGGTGGGGACCCGGCGTCGAACAGAACGCAACAGGACCGGCTTTCTCAACGCACGGGGGTCCGGGGGTTTCCCCCGGGGTATGCAGCACTCATGCGCGGGAACGGGGGAGGATAGACGCATGCAGCCACGGAACATGTCCATGAGCGGAGTCGTCGACCTCGCCGCGGTGAAGGCGGCCCAGGAGGCCAAGGCGAAGGCGGAGCAGGCGCGCGCCGAAGCGGCCCGGCAGGGCGGCGCCCCCGGCGCCGTCTCCCCGGCCGATCTGGTGATCGACGTCGACGAGGCCGCCTTCGAGCGCGAGGTCCTGCAGCGGTCCACCGAGGTGCCCGTCGTCATCGACTTCTGGGCCGAGTGGTGCGAGCCCTGCAAGCAGCTGAGCCCCGTGCTGGAGCGGCTCGCCGTCGAGTACGACGGGCGCTTCCTCCTCGCCAGGATCGACGTCGACGCCAACCAGATGCTGATGCAGCAGTTCGGGGTCCAGGGGATCCCGGCCGTCTTCGCCGTGGTGGCGGGGCAGGCGCTGCCGCTCTTTCAGGGGGCGGCCGGTGAACAGCAGATCCGGCAGACCCTCGACCAGCTCGTGCAGGTGGCCGAGCAGCGCTTCGGTCTGACCGGCCTGACCGTTGACCCCGACGCCGAGCCGGGCGGCGCCCAGGCCGCGGCCGAGGAGTTGCCGGCCGGGCCGTACGACGCGCTGCTCGAGGCGGCCGTAGGTGCCCTGGACTCGGGGGACTTCGGCGGTGCCGTGCAGGCGTACAAGAACGTGCTGAGCGAGGACCCGGGCAACCCGGAGGCCAAGTTGGGCCTCGCCCAGGCCGAGTTGCTGCAGCGGGTGGGCGGCCTCGACCCGCAGCAGGTGCGCAAGGACGCCGCCGAGAAGCCGGCCGACGCGGAGGCCCAGATCGCCGCGGCCGATCTGGATCTGGTCGGCGGCCATGTGGAGGACGCCTTCGGGCGGCTCATCGACACCGTCCGGCGCACGGTCGGTGACGACCGCGATGCGGTGCGTCTGCGACTGCTGGAGCTCTTCGAGGTCGTCGGGGCGGATGATCCGAGGGTGGCGGCGGCCCGCAGGGCCCTCGCGCGGGCGCTGTTCTGAGCGGGGCGGAAGCCCGGTTCTGACCAGTCGTTAAACACCAGGGCATGTGATGCCCGAGTGAAAGATTTGCCGGAGGAACGTCAGTGCGGCCGCGCTTTACCAAATCTTGGTAAACGCGGCCGCTGTTACTGGGAGTAAGTTCCGGGCGTTGATCTGTCGGTTTCTGTCCAACGATCAATAGTTTTGTCCTGGCCCCCGGCTGCACCCTCTGTCGCCACCCGAGACCTGTGGGTCGTCCTTCGGTTATCCGCCCGTTACTACCCAGTAACGAAGCCCCTTGTGCGGGCGGCGAGAATGCACCACGATCGGCGACGCTCGGTCCTTTCCCGTACCCCGACAGCCGGTTGGGTCGCGGGAGTTCCTGGGTCCCCACCGAGCAGGGCCTGTGCCAGTGGTGCCGGCTCTTGGGCAGGGGGGTCTTCGCCGACTCGGCGAAGCCTGTCCAGCAAGGTTGTGCGTGATGCGTGTCAGGCGCGACCAGTGGTTGTCGCTCGGGGGTGATCGCCGGTGATCGGTGCGCGGTTCGCGCCTCCGAGTGCGGGCGCTCTCCTTCCCGAGGACGTAGCACTTCTCCCATCCCTGCCCGGCTGAGCCACCGACTGGGGGCAGTCAGGGCCAGGAGATGTACGTCCGAGAAGGAGGAAATATGGAGTCCCAGGTGCGTGGCGGGACCAGATGGAAGCGGTTCGCTGTGGTCATGGTGCCCAGCGTCGCCGCTACGGCCGCGATAGGTGTCGCCCTCGCGCAGGGCGCTCTCGCCGCGTCGTTCAGCGTGTCCGGCCAGCAGTTCAAGGTCTCGGCCGACTCGCTCGAAGGTGACGGCTTCTCGCAGTACGGAGCCCTTGACTCGGGGTACACCCTCGACGGCAAGAAGACGACCCACCCGGTGGCGGTCTCGGCGTTCAAGTCCGCGACCATCAAGGGCCTGTGCCAGTCGGTCGTCACGCCGAACATCCCGGTGCTGGGCAGCGTCAGCCTGATCCTGCACGCGGGTGGCGGCGAGAAGCCGGTCGAGGCCGACAACCTGTACATCGACCTCGATGACCTGAGCGCCGACGCGACGTTCACGAACATCGACATCGGTGTGGCCGCCGGGAGCGCCAGCAAGGGCCCCGGCATCAAGAGCGGCGACACCGCGAACCCGAACGGTTTCGCACAGCAGGCCGAGCACGCCTCGCTGGTCGGCGTGAAGCAGACGGCGTGGGCGACCACCGCCGGAACCTTCAAGCTCAGCGGGCTGAAGATGTCCGTCTCGGCGGGCACTCACGAGTGCTACTAGGCACTTGATGACGGGCGGGGGAGCCGATGGCCCCCCGCCCGTCCACCTTCCACCACAGTCTTCACACGTAGTGCAACTCACCACCACAGCACCATCACCACAGCAAAGCCGCACCAGGGAGCTGTTTTCCATGAGCGCCGAGACTCCTGCCGTACCCGTCGGCCAGTTCAGTCGCCGGAGGGTGCAGTTCCGCGCCTGGCGGGGCACGCGGCCGTTCTGGGCCGGCCTCTTCGTCATGCTTGCCGGACTCCCCATCGCCTACTTCCCGTACGCCCACCTGCAGGTGGGGCATCTGACGCTGGCGATGGCCACCACCGCGGGCGCCGGGTCCCTGATCATCGGCATCCTGCTGATCGTCCTGGGCTTCAGCCTCTGGTTCCAGAAGCACGTGCGTACCTTCGCGGGCGTCGCGGCGATCCTGCTGGGGCTGGTGTCCATCCCCGTGTCCAACCTCGGTGGCTTCCTGCTGGGCTTCCTGTTCGCCCTGGTCGGCGGAGCGATGGCCGTGGCCTGGTCGCCGGGCGAGCCGCCGGCCGAGGCGGCGCAGGAGAACGTGCCGGGAGCGGGCGGTGCCCCGCTGGCGATGGACCCGGACACCACCATCCTCAAGCCCGTGGTGGGCGAGCCGAACGATCTGTCAGGAACGAGCCCGGCGAACGGGGCGAACGGGAGGCACAGTGCCGGCTGACGAGGTGACCCACGGGGCTGATGTGGACGAGTCCCGTGTGAGAACCGGGCCGCGCCATGCGGCCCCCAGGAAGCCGCTGTTCACCAGGTTCCACATGCCGGCCGGCAAGGCGATAGCCACGGTGGCGATGCCGACCGCGGTCCTCATGGGAATGGGATTCACGTCCTCGCTGGCGCTCGCCGACAGCGGCGGCTCCACGGCGACGAACAGCCAGAAGGCCGACGAGTACAAGGACTGCGTCACGGCCGTGGACGGCTCCACGGCATCGCCGTCGCCGTCCGCCTCGGCGAGTTCCGGCAACGCGGCCGACAAGGCGACGCCCTCGCCCTCGGCCAGTACTTCCAAGGACTCCTCGGGCTCGGCGTCGGACTCGGGCAAGGCAGGTTCGTCCGGCTCGTCGGATTCAGGTTCCGGCGACAAGGCGACGCCCACGCCGTCCGCCTCGCAGAGCACGGGCAAGGACACGTCGGGCAGCGACACCGCCACGCCGAGCCCCTCGGCGTCCGCGAGCAGCGGCGGCGGTCTGCTGGGCGACTTGGGCAACGCGATCGGCAGTATCTTCAACGGCGGCAGCTCCACGTCGAGCGCGAGCCCGACGCCCACGCCGTCCGCCTCGGCGAGCACGGGCAAGGACTCCGCGTCCTCGGGGTCTTCGGGCACGAGCGCCTCGGGCACCCTCAAGGACACGACCAAGAAGGTCACCGACACGGTGAACAAGACCGTGAAGGACACGACCGACACGGCGACCAAGGCGGCCGAGGCGGCCACCAAGGCGGCCCAGAAGGCGGCCGATTCGGCCACTTCTGCCAGCCCCTCGCCGAGCTCGTCCACGAACGCGGCGAACTGCGAGGCCGCCACGGACGACACGGGCGGGGTCGACAACAAGGTGCCGGTGGCGGACGACCCCTGGTACCTGAACGCCAGCTCGCTGACGCTGAAGAGCGCCGACTACCAGGGCATCGTCAAGGTGAAGACGGCCAACGGCTCCACCAAGAAGGTGCTGAAGTACGTCATCTCCGGCGGCACCGACATCGGCGACCTGCACCAGACGGTCAAGGACACCGACATCAACAAGACCTACCACGTGCAGGCCGGGTCGGGTACGACGTCCACGATCACCGGTGGCGCGACGACGATGTACACGGAGTCCATCTCCGGGAACCTGTTCGGTCTGATCCCGATCACGTTCAGCCCGGACAGCCCGCCGCCGCTGAACATCCCGTTGATCTACTTCACCAACGTGAAGGTCGTCCAGGCCGCCCAGTTCGGCGGCACCCTGCACGTGCCCGGTATGCACGTCTACACGACCGACGGAACCGGCTGAGCGCCGCCACAGACCCGTTCGGGAGCCGCAACACGCTGAGGGCGCCCCCTGCTTCAGGGGGCGCCCTCAGCGCCGTCCAGCGGCCTTCGAATGGTCAGGCGACGACGTCGATGTAGTACGAGGGGCCGTACTGGTCACCCTTCACCGGCGTCACGTACATGCGGTACTTGACGTTCTCCTGGAGGCCGAGGCCCTTCCACGGGGTGCAGTAGCCCTTGCCGTGGCCGCGGGTGTCGACCTTCTTGTCCGGGTGCGCGTCGAAGGGCGGGTAGTCGATGGCGGTCTCGACGCCCCAGCCGTCCTCCTTGTCGTCGCAGGCCTTGATGGCGTCCCCGGGGATCGAGCCGTCCGGGTCCGCGTTGAACGTTCCGTGCCCGGCGCCGTTGGCGGCGTCGATGGACACCGTCCCCGCCCAGGCCGTGCCCTGCAGGCCGACGACCAGACCGATCGTGCAGACCCCCGTCGCCAGTGCCCTGGCCGCCGTCTTGCGAGACTTCATGGAATCCCCTCTTCTTGGTCGGAGGTGAGGATCTCATGTGACGATCATCTTTGACCAGTTCTTTAAGACGCGCCAAGGGCGCCCCTGCGGCAGGGGCGCCCTTGGCACCGGAGCCCTGAAAGCCCCTCGCGGCACTGCTAGTTGCTGTCCCGTCCGCCGGCGATGTGGTGGACGCGGAGCATGTTGGTGGTGCCGGGGACGCCGGGGGGCGAGCCGGCGGTGATGATGACGATCTCGCCCGGGCTGAAGCGGTTGATCTTGGCGATCTCCTGGTCGACCATGTCGACCATCTCGTCCGTGGTGTTCACGAACGGCACGACGTGCGACTCCACGCCCCAGCTGAGGGTGAGCTGGTTGCGGGTGTTCTCGTCTGTGGTGAAGGCGATGATCGGCTGCTGGGCGCGGTAGCGCGACAGCCGGCGGGCCGTGTCACCGGACTGCGTGAAGGCCACCAGGCCCCGGCCGCCCAGGAAGTCCGCGATCTCGCACGCGGCGCGCGCGACCGAACCGCCCTGCGTACGCGGCTTCTTGCCCGGCACCAGCGGCTGCAGGCCCTTGGAGAGCAGCTCCTGCTCGGCCGCGGCGACGATCTTCGACATCGTCTTCACGGTCTCGACCGGGTAGGCGCCCACGCTCGACTCCGCGGAGAGCATGACCGCGTCCGCGCCGTCCAGGATCGCGTTGGCGACGTCGGAGGCCTCGGCGCGGGTGGGACGGGAGTTGGTGATCATCGACTCCATCATCTGGGTCGCCACGATCACCGGCTTGGCGTTGCGGCGGCACAGCTCGATGAGGCGCTTCTGCACCATCGGAACCTTCTCGAGCGGGTATTCGACGGCGAGGTCGCCGCGGGCGACCATCACGGCGTCGAACGCCATCACGACGGCTTCCATGTTGTCGACCGCCTGCGGCTTCTCCACCTTGGCGATGACGGGGACGCGACGGCCCTCCTCGTCCATCACCCGGTGGACGTCGTCCACGTCCTTGGCGTCGCGGACGAAGGACAGCGCGACCATGTCGCAGCCCATGCGGAGGGCGAAGCGGAGGTCCTCGACGTCCTTCTCGGACAGCGCCGGGACGTTGACCGCCGTGCCGGGCAGGTTGATGCCCTTGTGGTCGGAGACGACACCGCCCTCGATGACGATCGTCTTCACCCGGGGGCCCTCGACGTCCAGGACCTTCAGCTCGACGTTGCCGTCGTTGATCAGGATCTGGTCGCCGCGGTCGACGTCACCGGGCAGGCCCTTGTACGTCGTACCGCAGATGGACTTGTCGCCCGGGACGTCCTCGATGGTGATGACGAACTCGTCACCGCGCTCGAGCTCGACCGGGCCTTCCGCGAAGGTCTCCAGACGGATCTTCGGGCCCTGCAGGTCGGCGAGGACACCGATGGCACGGCCGGTCTCCTTGGAGGCGGCCCGGACGCGGTCGTACCGCCCCTGGTGCTCGGCGTGGGTGCCGTGGCTGAAGTTGAACCTGGCCACGTTCATTCCGGCCTCGATCATCGAGACCAGCATTTCGTGGGAGTCGACCGCGGGGCCGAGAGTACAGACGATTTTCGAACGGCGCATGGGGCGATCCTATCGGTTTGTTTCGCCGCGGAATATTCCGTCTGGCGGAAGATACAAATGGGCGGGTCCGCGCTCAGGCGTGTTACTGCGGTGTATTCCTCGGAGTTCTTCGACTGGCCACGTGGCGGAACCGCATATCGTTACCGCCCGACCAGTGCGTAGGTCTGTGTGGCGATCTCCAGTTCCTCGTCGGTCGGGACCACGGCGACCGCCACGCGCGTCCGCGCGGGCGAGATCAGCCGCGGCTCGTCACTGCGGACGGCGTTCAGCTCCCTGTCCACGGCCAGGCCCAGTTCCTCCAGGCCCGCGACGGCAGCCTCCCGCACCGGACTCGCGTTCTCCCCGACTCCCGCCGTGAAGGCGACCGCGTCCACCCGGCCGAGTACGGCGTAATAGGCGCCGATGTACTTCTTCAGCCGGTGAATGTAGATGTCGAAGGCGAGCTGTGCCTCTTCGTCACCTTCGTCGACCCGGCGACGGATCTCCCGCATGTCGTTGTCACCGCACAGCCCGATCAAACCGCTCTTCTTGTTGAGAAGAGTGTCGATCTCGTCCGTGGACATTCCGCCAACACGCATCAAATGGAAGATGACGGCCGGATCCATGTCCCCGGATCGCGTACCCATCACCAGCCCCTCCAAAGGCGTCAGCCCCATGGAGGTGTCCACGCACCGCCCGCCCCGTACGGCAGAGGCGGACGCCCCGTTGCCGAGGTGCAGCACGATGACGTTGACCTCCTCGGGCGCCTTGCCCAGCAGCTCGGCGGTGGCCCGGGACACGTACGCGTGCGAGGTCCCGTGGAAGCCGTACCGCCGGATCCGGTGCTCGTCGGCGGTCTTCACGTCGATCGCGTAGCGGGCGGCCGACTCCGGCATCGTCGTGTGGAACGCGGTGTCGAAGACGGCGACCTGGGGGAGATCGGGACGCAGCGCCCGGGCGGTACGGATACCGGTGAGGTTCGCCGGGTTGTGCAGGGGCGCCACCGGTATCAGCCGCTCGATCTCGGCGAGCACGGCGTCGTCGATCACGGTCGGCTCGGTGAAGGACTTCCCGCCGTGCACGACCCGGTGCCCGATCGCGGCCAGCTCGGGGGAGTCCAGCCCCAGCCCGTCCTTCGCCAGCTCCTCCGACACGGCCTTCAGGGCCGCCTCGTGGTCGGCGATCGGCCCGCTCCACTCACGGGTCTCTCCGCCCGTCCCGAGCGGTGTGTGCCTGAGCCGTGAGGTCTCCTCGCCGATCCGCTCGACGAGGCCCATGGCGAGCCGGCTGCTGTCCCGCATGTCGAGCAGCTGGTACTTCACCGACGAGGAGCCGGAGTTGAGGACGAGGACACGGGTCGGGCTCACTGGGCGGACGCCTTCTCGTTCGGGTGCTGGGCCTGTATGGCGGTGATGGCGACGGTGTTGACGATGTCCGAGACGAGGGCGCCCCGGGACAGGTCGTTGACCGGCTTGCGCAGACCCTGCAGCACCGGTCCGACGGCGATCGCGCCGGCCGAACGCTGCACGGCCTTGTAGGTGTTGTTACCTGTATTGAGGTCAGGGAAGATCAGAACCGTTGCCTGTCCGGCGACTTCGGAGTCCGGCAGCTTGGTCGCCGCGACCGTCGGCTCCACCGCGGCGTCGTACTGGATCGGCCCCTCGATCTTCAGGTCCGGTCGCCTTCCCCGGACCAGCTCGGTCGCCTCCCGCACCTTGTCGACGTCGGCGCCCGAGCCGGACGTACCCGTCGAGTACGACAGCATCGCGATCCGCGGCTCCACGCCGAACTGCTCGGCGGTGGCGGCCGACTGGATGGCGATGTCGGCGAGCTGCTCGGCGTTCGGGTCGGGGTTCACCGCGCAGTCGCCGTAGACGAGGACCCTGTCGGCGAGGCACATGAAGAAGACCGACGAGACGATGTCGGCGTCGGGCTTGGTCTTGATGATCTCGAAGGCCGGGCGGATGGTCGCGGCCGTCGAGTGGACGGACCCGGAGACCATGCCGTCGGCGAGCCCTTCCTGGACCATCAGCGTGCCGAAGTAGTTGACGTCCGAGACGACGTCGTACGCCAGCTCCACGGTGACGCCCTTGTGGGCGCGGAACTGCGCGTACTTCTCGGCGAAGGAGTCGCGCAGCTCGCTGGTGGCGGGGTCGATCAGCTCGCAGCCGCCCAGGTCGATGCCGAGGTCGGCGGCCTTCTTGCGGATCCGGTCGACCGGGCCGAGCAGGGTGAGGTCGCAGACCCCGCGGCGCAGCAGCACCTCGGCGGCGTGCAGGACGCGCTCCTCGGTGCCCTCCGGGAGGACGACCCGCCGCTTGTCGGTGCGGGCCTGTTCGAGGAGCTTGTTCTCGAACATCATCGGGGTGAGGCGGTCGCTGCTGGGTGCGGAGACCCGCTTGTTGAGGTCGCCGGTGTCCACGTACCGCTCGAAGAGGCCGAGCGCGGTCTCCGCCTTGCGTGGCGTGGCCGCGTTCAACTTCCCCTCCAGGGCGAAGAGTTCGGCGGCGGTCGGGAAGCTGTTGCCGGCCACCGAGAGCACCGGGGTGCCGGGGGCGAGGCGGGCGGCGAGGGTGAGGATCTCGTCGCTCGGCACCTCGTTCAGGGTGAGCAGCACACCGGCTATCGGCGGGGTGCCCGCGCTGTGCGCGGCCAGCGAGCCGACGACCAGGTCGGCGCGGTCGCCGGGGGTCACGACCAGGCAGCCCGGGGTCAGGGCGGGCAGGAAGTTCGGCAGCATCGCACCGCCGAAGACGAAGTCCAGGGCGTCGCGCGCCAGCCCGGAGTCGTCACCGAGGACGACCTTGGCGCCGAGGGCCTGGCCGATCTGGGAGACGGTGGGGGCGGCCAGGGCGGGCTCGTCCGGGACGACGTAGCAGGGCACGGGGAGGCGGGAGGCGAGCTTCTGCGCGATCTCCTCCCGGTCGTCGCGCGCGACCCGGTTGGTCACCATGGCGAGGACGTCGCAGCCCAGGCTCTCGTACGCGCGGTAGGCGTTGCGCGTCTCGGCGAGCACCGACTCGGCGGTCTGCCCCCGGCCGCCCACGACCGGGATCACGGACGCGCCGAACTCGTTCGCCAGCCGGGCGTTGAGGGAGAGCTCGTCGGGGAGCTGGGTGTCGGCGAAGTCCGTGCCCAGGACGAGGACGACCTCGTAGTCGCGCGCGACTACGAGGAAGCGTTCGACGAGAGTGGACACCAGTTCGCCCGTGCCCCGTTCCGCCTGGAGAGCGGACGCCTCGTGGTAGTCCATGCCGTAGACGGTGGCCGGGTCCTGGGAGAGTCGGTAGCGGGAGCGGAGCAGTTCGAAGAGGCGGTCGGGCTGGTGGTGGACGAGCGGCCGGAACACCCCGACCCGGTCGACCTGTCGGGTCAGGAGTTCCATGACTCCCAGCTCCACGACCTGACGGCCGTCGCCTCGGTCGATCCCGGTCACGTACACGCTGCGCGTCACGCGTGCTCGCCCCTTCCTTGCGCCGTTATAAAAATCGCCCACCGAGGTGAGCAGAACCCTCTTGACAATACCCCTGGCGCTGGATAAGGCGCCCGTCAGGATCGGGGGCGGGACCGGCGTCCCGATGGGGCCAATCGGGTCATAGATGACAGAAGGGATATCGTCCTGTCGGGCATGAAACAATCGGACCGGCTCACCGGAACCACCGGGCTGGCTCACCGGTAACGACAGCGAGCAGGAGACACAGCACGATGCGCATCGGAGTTCTCACCGCAGGCGGCGACTGCCCCGGCCTGAACGCCGTGATCCGGTCGGTCGTGCACCGAGCGGTCGCCCAGTACGGCGACGAGGTCATCGGCTTCGAGGACGGCTACGCCGGTCTGCTCGACGGCCGCTACCGCTCCCTCGACCTCGACGACGTCGGTGGCATCCTGGCCCGCGGCGGCACGATTCTGGGCTCCTCCCGGCTGGAGCGGGACCGGCTGCGCGAGGCCTGCGAGAGCGCGGCCGACATCGCCCGTGACTTCGGCATCGACGCGCTGATCCCGATCGGCGGCGAGGGCACGCTGACCGCGGCCCGGATGCTGAGCGACGCGGGCCTGCCGGTGGTCGGCGTCCCGAAGACGATCGACAACGACATCTCGTCGACGGACCGGACCTTCGGTTTCGACACCGCGGTCGGCGTCGCCACGGAGGCGATGGACCGTCTGAAGACGACGGCCGAGTCGCACCAGCGCGTGATGGTCGTCGAGGTCATGGGCCGGCACGCGGGCTGGATCGCCCTCGAATCCGGCATGGCGGCGGGCGCCCACGGCATCTGCCTCCCCGAGCGCCCCTTCGACCCGGCCGACCTCGTCAAGATGGTCGAGGAGCGCTTCTCCCGAGGCAAGAAGTTCGCCGTCGTGTGCGTGGCGGAGGGCGCCCACCCCGCCGAGGGCACCATGGACTACGGCACGGGCGAGATCGACCAGTTCGGCCACGAGCGTTTCCAGGGCATCGGTACGGCGCTGGCGTACGAGCTGGAGCGGCGGCTCGGCAAGGAGGCCAAGCCGGTCATTCTCGGCCATGTGCAGCGCGGCGGCGTCCCCACCGCCTACGACCGCGTCCTCGCCACCCGCTTCGGCTGGCACGCGGTGGAGGCGGCGCACCGGGCCGAGTTCGGCAGGATGACGGCTCTGCGCGGCACGGACATCGTGATGGTGCCGCTGGCGGAGGCCGTGACCGAGCTGAAGACGGTCCCGAAGGACCGGATGGATGAGGCGGAGTCGGTGTTCTAGGTCTTCCCTGGGGGGCGCCGCCCCCAGACCTCCGCTTCGGCCTCGACGGCCTCGTCCCCGAACGCCGGACGGGCTGGAAAAGGGGTCATCCGGTGTTGTCCTGGACCGCTGCCCAGAAGTGGTCGACGATCCGGTCCAGGAACTCGCGGCCGGCGTCGCTCGACGCGCTGGCCGCGTTTCCGTCGCCCCAGCTCAGCGAGGCCACCATCTGCCCCTGGTACTCCTGGTGCAGCGACTGGAGGGCGTCCTGAAGGAGGTGCCGGTCCAGGGGTACGGTCTTGGCCACCGGACGGACGTACGCCTGCCAGCGCGTCGTCACGGCACTGCGCAGCAGCTCGGCCAGCTTCGGCTCGCGTCCCGTGACGGTCACGAAGTCCGGGAGTGAGAGGTCGAGCACGTCGGCGAGGGTGGCCGACTGGCGCTCGTTGCCGCGCCAGGCGTTGTGCTCCTCCATGTGCCTGTAGGCGAGGAACTCCAGGCCGACGGTGCGGGCGACGTCCTCCGGGGCGAGGCCGCGGGCGACGCGGTGCTCGCGCAGGGTGTGGGGCGGGCCGGTGATCTCGCCGGGAGAGCACCACAACACGCCTGCGAGAGCGGTGAGTTCGGGGCTGGAAGGGGCGACGGAACCGCGTTCCCAGGCGAGGACGAGATCCGGGGAGACATACGGCAGTCCGTACGAGACACGCAGGCCGTGGGCGACGTGTTCGGGGCCCATGTTGAGAGCCGTGCGGAGCCGGCGGGCGGCGGGGGCGTTGAAGGGCGGGGCGGGCTGGTTCGAGCGGACTGGACGTTGGTGCACGGGCCACACCGTAGGCGGGCCGTGTCGCCGTGACTACGGTCTGTTCGGCCAGGATCACGGATTGTAGGAACGTACGGATTCGGCCACCCGTGCGGACTGGACGGGGGTGGCCGAAGATCGTCTGTCAACGTGGCGGGCGGGCTGGCGAGGATGGCGCGAAGCCGTCCGGACGGGCGGCCCGAGAGGCGGTGACTTTGTGAACGTCAAGCTCGAGGGGCATATTCGCGAGCGCCTGCTGGCGCCGAACTTCTGGCATCTCGCCACGGTGGGCGCGGACGGGATGCCGCACGTCTCGCCCATGTGGGCGGACATCGAAGACGAGTACGCCATGGTCAATACGTCGATCGGCCGCGTGAAGATCGACAACCTGCGGCTCGATCCCAACGTCTCGCTGTCCCACCACGACCCCGGGAACCCGTATGACCGGGCCGAGATCCGGGGGCGGGTCGTCCGTTTCGTGGAGGGCGAGGAGGCGGAGCGGGGCATGGACCGGCTGGCTCGGAAGTACATCGGCGAGGACCGGTATCCGTGGCTGCTGCCCGGCGAGCGGCGCGTGATGCTGCTGATCGAGCCGGTGCGGGTGCGGCGGGTCGTCGGAGTGGAGCCGTTCCGGGCGGGGGTGCTGCCGGAGGCGTGAGCGGGTTCTCGGGCAGGCTCTTGAGCGGGCTCACCCCTTGACCGCCCCGCCCAGCGCGAACCCCCCGCCCAGCCGCCGGGCGATCAGCACGTACAGCAGGATCACCGGCGTCGAGTAGACGACCGAGAACGCCGCCAGCTGTCCGTACGCGACCATCCCCCGGTTGCCGAAGAACTCGTTGATGCTCACGGAGGCCGGCATCTGGTCGGGGGTCAGGAGCAGCATGAAGGGGACGAAGAAGTTCCCCCACATGACAACGAACGAGAACACCGTCACCACCGCCACTCCCGGACCCATCAGCGGCAGCACGATCCGCACCAGTGACTGCATCGACGACGCTCCGTCCGTCCACGCCGCCTCCTCCAGCTCCTTCGGCACGCCGTCCATGAAGTTCTTCATCAGCCAGATGGCGAAGGGGAGTTGGGAGGCGGCGAAGAACAGGATCGTGCCCTGCATGGTGTCGATCAGGTTCACCTGAACGAACAGCGCGTACACCGGCACCATGATCGCAGTGATGGGCAGGCTCGTCGCGAAGAGGATGGTGAGGAGGAACGGGCGGTTCAGCCGGGACCGGAAGCGGGAGAGCGGGTACGCCGCCAGGGCCGCGCACACCACCGTCAGCAGCGTCGCGCCGCCGCACAGGACGAGGCTGTTGAGGAGCGGTGTGAAGGTGATGTCGGAGGTCAGGATCGCGTCGAAGTTGGACCAGGTGACGCCGTCGGGTGCCTTCACCCGCAGGTCCGCGTGCGGGTCCACGGACGACAGCAGTACCCAGGCGAGGGGAAGCGCGAAGGCGGCGGCGACCACCAGCAGACCGGCGTCGGCGGCCAGTCGGCGGCTGCGGCGGCGGGAGACGAGTGTGAGGGCCATGGTGGGGGTCAGACCTCCGTCCGCAGCAGGCGCAGATAGACGAGGGAGAACAGCGAGCCGACCAGGAGCAGCAGCAGGGCGACGGCGGTGCCGTAGCCGATCATGCTGTTCTGGAAGGCCTGCTCGTACATGAAGAGGGGCAGGGTCTGGCTCCTGTTGCCGGGGCCGCCTCGCGTCATCACCCAGATCAGGCCGAAGACGGACAGGGTCTGGAGGGTGTTCAGCATCAGGTTCGTGCCGATGGAGCGGCGGATCATGGGAAGGGTGATGTGCCACATCCGGCGCCAGCCGCCCGCGCCGTCGACCTCGGCCGCCTCCGTGATCTCCTTCGGGATCTCGCCCAGCGCCGCCGAGTAGACCAGCATCGAGAAGGCCGTACCCCGCCAGACGTTCGCGAAGGACACCGCCAGGATCGGCAGGGTGAACAGCCAGTTCTGGGACGGGAGATGGAGAAGGTTCAGGATGGCGTCCAGGGTGCCCTCGCGGCGGAAGAAGGCGTAGAGGAGGAAGCCGGCGACGACCTCGGGCAGCACCCACGCCGTGACCACGATGCCGCCCGTCAGGGTGCGGACGGGCTTGGACGCGCGCTGCATGAGCGCTGCCAGCGCCAGTCCGATGGTGTTCTGGCCGAGCAGCGACGACACGACCGTGAACACCAGCGTCAGCCAGACCGCGTTGAGGAACTCCTCGTCCCTGAAGGCCTTGCGGAAGTTCGCGAGGCCGACGAAGGACGAGTGGGCCTGACCGGTGAGCTGGAGATCGGTGAAGGCGATGTAGGCGCAGTAGGCGATCGGGCCGGCGAGGAAGAGCAGCAGGAGGACGACGGCGGGGGAGAGGGGCAGGAGGCGGGCGAGGGCGCGGGGGAGCGTTCGGCGGGGCCGGTGCCCGGACGGGGCGGGCGGGCGCGAGGGCGACCTGGCCGCCTCCGCGCCTGCCGCGTGCGGGGTTGCCGCGGTCATACCTGGTCGCCGCCGATCACTTCGTGACGACCTGGTTGTCGGTGGCGTCCTTGAGCGCGTCGTCGTAGCCGCTTGCCGCCTTGTCGACGGACAGGTCACCCGTCGTGACGCCTTCCATTGCCTCCTGGATGGCGGTGGAGACCTTCGGGTACGCCGGGTAGGCGGGCCGGTAGTGGGTGCTCGCCACCAGGTCCGTGAAGAACTTGATGCCGGGCTGGGCGCTTGTGTACGACGGGTCGCGCGCCACGTCGTCGCGTACCGAGATACCGGAGTCGGTGATGTACCACTTCTCGGCGTTCGCCTTCGTCTGCATCGTCCTGATGAAGTCGAAGGCGAGGTCGGGGTTGCCGGCCTTGGACGGGATCGCCCAGGTCCAGCCGCCGGACATGCTCACCTTGCCGGGAGCCTGGCCGTGCTGGGTCGGCATGTACGCCAGCCCCAACTCGCTGGACCACTGCGGCCATTCGTGGCCACTGCCCTTCAGCCAGTCCTGCGGGAGCCAGGAGCCGTCGAGGGCGATGCCGAGCTTGCCCTTGGGAAGCATCTCGCCGCGCACAATGGTCTGGATGTTGGGGTCGAGGGCGTCGGAGACGTCCGGGCCGAGCTTCTCCTTGTAGACCGTCTCGACGAACTGGAGCGCGTCCTTGAAGCCCTGGCTCCCCGCGATCCACTTCTTGGCCGACTTGTCGTAGAGGGGGTCCGTGGTGCCGTCGCCGGTGCCGTAGAGCAGCATCTCGAAGGTCTGCATGGTGGCGGCCTCACCGGCGGGTTTGCCGGTGTAGACGTTGAGCGGGGTGACCCCGGGGACCTTCTTCCTGATCGTGCGGGCCGCGGCGAGCACGTCGTCCCAGGTCTTCGGCTGCCAGTTGGCCGGCAGACCGGCCTTCCTGAAGATGCCCTTGTCGAACCAGAGGGCGCGGGTGTCGGTGCCGTCCGGGACGCCGTACGTCTTCCCGTCCTCGGCCTTGGCGGCGGTCTTCGCCGTGCCGATGAACTGCTTCCAGTCCGGCCACCTGTCGAGGTACGGGTCCAGCGGCTTCAAGTACCCGCTGGTGATGTCCGAGTTGATGAGGAAGGTGTCCTCGTAGACCAGGTCGGGGGCCGTCTTGGGGGAGCGGAGCATCTGCTGGAGCTTGGTGTAGTACTCCGAGTCCGGGGCCTTGATCGGGACGAGTTCGACCTTCTTGCCGGGGTACTTCCTCTCGAACTCCTTCTTGATGTCCGCGAGGAAGCCGTCCATCACCTTGATGGAGTTGTCCGTCGACTGCTTGAAGGAGACCTTGACGGTGTCCGGGTCGCTGCCCGAACCACCGCCGCAGGCCGTGAGGGCGCCTGCGGCGAGGGTGAGGGCGACCAAGGCTGTGAGTGGGGTGGTTGAGCGGGGGCGAGCGGCGGTGGGGCGCACGGGCACGACCTCCTGAGGGCTCACTTCGTTGTGGCCTGGATGGCTGCCCGGTGAACGTAAGTGGATTGGTCTAGTCAGGTCAATGACCGTGCGGCCACCTAACGCCTCCGGTCTCCCTCCCCCTCCTCCTTCCGCACCCACCGGTACTGCAACTCCGGCCGCCCCACAGCCCCGTACTGCGGAGCCCTCGCCGCCCGCCCCGCGTCCACCAGATGCTCCAGGTAGCGCCGAGCCGTGATCCGTGAGATCCCCACCGCCTCGGCCACCCCCGCCGCGGTCAGCCCCTCCCCGCAGTCCCGCAGCGCCACCGTCACCCGCTCCAGCGTCGGCGCGCTCAGCCCCTTGGGCAGCGCCGCCGGTGACGGCGCGCGCAGGGAAGCCAGCGCCCGGTCCACCTCGTCCTGGCCGCTCGCCTCGCCGACCGCGGCGTGGAACTCGGCGTACCGCACCAGCCGGTCCCGCAGGGTCGCGAAGGTGAACGGCTTCAACACGTACTGCACCACGCCCAGCGACACCCCCTCCCGCACCACGGTCAGGTCCCGCGCCGACGTCACCGCGATCACGTCCGCGTGGTGACCGGCCGCCCGCAGCGACCGTGCGAACTGCAGCCCGTGCACATCCGGCAGATGCAGGTCCAGCAGGAGCAGGTCCACCGCCGTGCGGTCCAGCAGACGACGGGCCTCCGCGCCCGTGTGGGCCTTGCCGACGGCCACGAAGCCCGGGACGCGGCCCACGTACATGACATGTGCGTCGGCGGCCACCGGGTCGTCCTCCACGACCAGGACGCGGATGGGCTGCGGGGTGGTCATGCGTCACCTCTCGTGGCGGCGTACCCGGTCGCTGCGGTGGGCCGGGTGGCTGCGTCCGGAGGACGTGGTGTTCCGGACGCGCTGCCGCGTTCCTGCCTTTGCGGGGCGGGCCGGGTGGGCGGGTCCTGGTGCCCGGTGGTGTCCGGCGCCGGGCCGGTGTGCGGGTGCGGAGCCACGGGGGTGTCCATGACCGGGACGCGGATGGGCTGCTGGGTCGTCATGCGTCACCTCTCGCCGCGGCACGGCCGGTCATCTCGGCCGGAGCGGCGGAGCCTCCCAGAGGCAGCCGTACCTCGAACACCGCACCGCCCTCCTCGGCCTCCGCCACCGTCAACGTGCCCTCCTGCCGGGTGACCGCCTGCCGTACCAGGGCCAGCCCGAGGCCCCGGCCGCCCGGACCGGCCGGCTTCGTCGAGAACCCCCGTTGGAATACCAGCTCGGCATGGGCGGGATCCACCCCCGTGCCGGTGTCCGCGACCCGCATCACCAGCTCCGTGCCCTCCGCGTACGCCGTCACCGTCACCCGGGCGCCGATGCTGCCCTGCGCCGCGTCCACCGCGTTGTCGATCAGGTTGCCGAGGATCGTCACCAGGTCGCGAGGCGGCAGGCTCTCCGGGAGCAGGCCGTCGTCCAGGCGGCTGTCCTCGGACACCACCAGCTCCACGCCCCGCTCGTGGGCCTGGGCCGTCTTGCCGAGCAGCAGTGCCGCCAGCACGGGTTCGCTCACCGCCGCCACCACCTGGTCGGTCAGTGCCTGGGCCAGTTCCAGTTCGGCGGTCGCGAAGTCCACGGCCTCCTCCGCCCGGCCGAGTTCGATCAGCGACACCACCGTGTGCAGGCGGTTGGCCGCCTCGTGGGCCTGTGAGCGCAGCGCCTGGGTGAAGCCCCGTTCGGAGTCCAACTCGCCCATCAGCGACTGGAGTTCGGTCACGTCGCGGAGGGTCACCACGGTGCCTCGGCGCTCGCCGCCCGACACCGGGGAGGTGTTGACGACGAGGACGCGGGCCGCGGTGAGGTACACCTCGTCCACCCGCGGCTCGGACGCCAGCAGCGCCCCGGTCAGCGGGCCGGGCAGCCCGAGGTCCGCCACCGACTTCCCGACCACCTCGCCCTCCGGGCCGACGCCCAGCAGTTCCCGGCCGCCGTCGTTGATCAGGGCCACCCGGTACTGGCCGTCCAGCATCAGCAGCCCCTCCCGCACCGCGTGCAGCGCGGCCTGATGGTAGTCGTGCATCCGGCTGAGCTGGGTCGCGTTCATCCCGTGGGTGTGCCGACGCAGCCGGGCGTTGACGACGTACGTACCGATGGCGCCGAGGCCCAGCGCACCGGCCGCGACGCCGATCAGGGCCGTCACCTGGTCCTGCACCCGCTGACTGATGGCCTCCACCCTGATGCCGGCGCTCACCAGGCCGATGACCCGCTTGCCGTTCCACACCGGCGTCACGGCCCGCCAGGACTGGCCGAGCGTGCCGGTGTACCTCTCGGTGAAGGTGTTGCCGAGCCGGGCGGGGCCGATATGGCCGAGGAAACGCTTGCCGATCTGTTTCCGGTCGGGGTGGGTCCAGCGGATGCCCTCGGGGTTCATGATCGTGATGAAGTCGACCCCGGTGTCCTTCTGGACCTCAAGGGTGTACGGCTCCAGCCGGGCCGTCGGATCGGCCGTGCCGAGCGCCTCCCGCACGGAGGGGGAGTCCGCGACCGAGCGCGCCACCGCCGTGGCCTGGCGCCGCGCGGCGTCCTCGGCCTGGCGCTGGTCGCTGACGTACGTGAACAGTGCGTAACCGGCCACGACGACCGCTATCAGCACGGCCTGCATGGCGAAGAGCTGGGCGGCCAGGCTGCGGGGGCGCGGGACGGGGATGCGCATGTCGTCAGTGTGCCTCTCCCGGTAAGTGTGAACTAAATGAACGGAAGGGTGACCGCGCTCACAGGGCACGACATAGTCACGGCATTGAGGGAGTGGAAGCGGGCCGTCAGGTTCCAGCCACCGCTCCCGGCACAGAGATCCGCACCCCCATCCCCATCCCCCGGACGTGAGCCGCACGCCGGTGATGCCGACGAAGACGTCAAGGAGGGCAGCCGTGGCCGCCAGCACCCCCGATACGGCACCTGCCGCACCCGCTGGGAAGCGGGACCGCACCCACTATCTCTACATAGCCGTCATCGCAGCGGTGGCCCTCGGTATCGCCGTGGGTCTGATCTGGCCGAGCGTGGGCGTCGAGCTCAAGCCGCTCGGCACGGGCTTTGTGAACCTGATCAAGATGATGATCTCGCCGATCATCTTCTGCACGATCGTGATCGGCATCGGCTCCGTACGGAAGGCCGCCAAGGTCGGCGCCGTCGGCGGTATCGCGCTCGGCTACTTCGTGGTGATGTCGCTGGTCGCACTGACCATCGGCCTGGTCGTCGGCAACATCCTGCACCCGGGCGACGGGCTGCACATCACCAACGCGATCAAGGCGACCGGGCACCAGCAGGTGGACAGTGAGGCGCTGCCGCCGGTCGACTTCGTGCTGTCGATCATTCCGACGACCTTCATCTCGGCCTTCACCCAGCAGCAGGTGCTGCAGACCCTGCTGGTCGCCCTGCTCACCGGTTTCGCCCTGCAGGCCATGGGCTCGGCCGGGCAGCCGATCCTGCGCGGTGTGGAGCACCTCCAGAAGCTCGTCTTCCGCATCCTCGGCATGGTGATGTGGGCGGCCCCCGTCGGTGCCTTCGGTGCCATCGCCGCCGTCACCGGATCCGCCGGTCTCGATGCGCTGAAGCAGCTGGCCATCCTGATGCTCGGCTTCTACGTCACCTGTTTCCTCTTCGTCTTCCTCGTGCTCGGTGCCCTGCTGCGGATCGTCGCCGGACTCAACGTCTTCACGTTCTTCAAGTACCTGGGCCGTGAGTTCCTGCTGATCCTGTCGACCTCCTCCTCCGAGTCCGCGCTGCCGCGGCTGATCGCGAAGATGGAGCACCTCGGTGTCAGCAAGTCGGTCGTCGGCATCACCGTCCCGACCGGCTACTCCTTCAACCTCGACGGCACCATGATCTACATGACCATGGCCTCGCTGTTCATCGCCGACGCCATGGGTACGCCGATGGCGATCGGCGAGCAGATCCCGCTCCTGCTCTTCCTGCTCCTCGCCTCCAAGGGCGCGGCGGGCGTCAGCGGCGCCGGCCTCGCGACCCTGGCCGGCGGTCTGCAGTCGCACAAGCCGGCCCTGGTGGACGGCGTCGGCCTGATCGTCGGCATCGACCGCTTCATGAGCGAGGCCCGTGCCCTGACGAACTTCGCGGGCAACTCGGTGGCCACGGTCCTGATCGGCACCTGGACCAAGGAGATCGACAAGGAGCGCGTGGGCCGGGTCCTCGCGGGTGAGCTGCCCTTCGACGAGACGACACTCCTGGACGAGGAGGAGCGGCCGCTCGCCGAGGTGCCGGAGCAGGGCGGCGAGAAGGAACTGGCGAAGGCCTGAGCCTCGCCCGGACTCCGGGCGGCTGAACACTCCCCCGTCGATCAGCCGCCCGGTCGAGAACGCCGAGCGGTCGGGTTCCTCCCCCGTGGACCCGACCGCTCGGCTTCTCCATGTCGTCATGTTCTTCATGCCGCAATGCAGACGCCCGGTGATCCTCACCGATCTCTTACCGACGTCCACTAGCGTGCCGCGCCGGTGCAGTACACGCGCGGCGCGTTTTCGTTGGTTGGAGGCACGGGGGATGAAGATCGACTGGGACCGGCGCACGTGTGCCCGCAAGGGGCACGTCACCTATGCGCCCGACGAGGCGCGCCTGAAGGCGCGGCTGCACGCGGAGACCGCTCTCGGCGACGTCTGGCGCTGTCTGCGCTGCGGCGACTTCGTGCTCGGCGAGCCGCACGGCTCGGGGCCCGCGGACCACGCGCCGCTGGTGCCGCGCGGCAAGGTCCTGCGAGACCTGTTCATCCTGCGCTTCCTGGCGATCGAGCGGGCCGTGCGCGGTGTCTTCATCGTCCTGGTGGCGCTGGCCGTATGGAAGTTCAGCAACAGCCAGGACTCGGTGCACCGGCTCTTCGACGAGTACCTCGACGTCTTCCGGCCCGTCTTCCGGCACTTCCACTACGACCTCGACCACTCGCCGATCGTCGGCACGATCCAGAACACCTTCGGCTACAAGCACTCCACGCTGGTGCTGGTGGCCGCACTGCTCCTCGCCTACGCCCTGATCGAGCTCGTCGAGGCGGTCGGCCTGTGGTACGCCAAGCGGTGGGCGGAGTACCTCACGGTGGTCGCCACCGCCGCCTTCCTCCCCCTGGAGATCTACGAACTCACCGAGCACGTCAGCTGGTTGAAGATCGGCACGCTGGTCCTCAACGTCCTCGCCGTCCTGTACATCGCCCTCGCCAAGCGGTTGTTCGGGCTCCGGGGCGGCCGCAAGGCGTTCGAGGAGGAGCGGGAGAGCGCGTCGTTGCTGGAGGTCGAGGAGTCGGCCGGGGTGCCGTCCCACGCCGCGCCGGCCGTCTGAGCCGCTTGTCCGACCACGGGGGAGCCCGACCGGGCGACGACGTGGACGTACGGGGGCATGGCGGACCGCCCCCGGGGGAGTGGCTGCCCGGCCCGCGCCCCGGCCGGTCTCCGGGCTGACGGGCGGACGTCCGGACGCGGGACTCCTCAGCAGGCCGGCGTGACCGCCTCGTCCAGCCGCGCCGGCTCCTCCTCCGCGTGCACCAGGTCCGCCGCGGCCGCCGAGTCCCGGATCGTCTCCGGACGGCTCGCCCCCGGAATCGGGACGACCCTTGCCCTGACGTCGGCGTCAGGGATTACGTTCGTATGCATGCGAATCGGCGAGCTGGCCGCACGGGCCGGGACCACGACGCGGACGCTCAGGTACTACGAGTCGCGCGGGCTGCTGCCCGCGCGGCGCGGCGGTAACGGCTACCGCACCTACGACGAGAGCGACCTGAAGCTGCTCCGGCAGATCCGGACGCTGCAGGACTTCGGGTTCGACCTGGAGGAGACGCGGCCGTTCGTGGAGTGTCTGCGGGCCGGACACCCGGAGGGCGACTCCTGCCCGGCCTCGCTCGCGGTCTACCGGCGCAAGCTGGACGAACTCGACGCGCTGATCGGCGAGCTGCAGGCCGTGCGGGCGACCATCGGCGTGCGGTTGGCGGCCATGGCCGACGTCGAATCACCGTTGTGCGAACTGGGAGGGCGGGAACTGTGATCGATGTGACGGACGAGGATTTCGCGGCGCAGGTGATCGGATCCGAGTTGCCGGTGCTGGTGGAGTTCACGGCGGACTGGTGCCCGCCGTGCCGGCAGATGGGGCCGGTCCTGCACGCCCTCGCCGCCGAGGAGGCCGATCGCCTCAAGGTGGTGCAGCTGAACGTGGACCGCAATCCGGTGACCACGAACGCCTACCGGGTCCTCTCGATGCCCACGTTCATGGTCTTCCGCGGCGGTGAGCCGGTCAGGGCGATGGTGGGAGCCCGGCCCAAACGGCGGCTGCTGGCGGAGCTGGCGGACGTGCTCTGAACGGTCCTGAGAGCTCACGCAGTACCACGCAGTACAGAAGAAATCCCCCGAGCAATTGCGATCGGGGGATTTCTCTGTGTAAGTTTAATGATTCGCGACTTCAGGAGGATTGAGTCGCAAAGAAGTTCACTGACGTCATTGTATCTGCCCGGGAGTGGAATTGTCAAACAGCGATGAAATTCGCAGGGAACAGGAATTCATCGACGCTCTGTACGCGCGCGTGGACGCACTGCGCGGGCACACCGAGGCGGGCGTCACGGATGCGCTCGCCCAGGGCAACACGCCCATGCAGGCGCGGCTGGAGCGGGACATCCTGGTCGCCGAGCGGTCCGGGCTGCTCGCCGCGCTGAACGCCGTCGACGGTTCGCTGTGCTTCGGCCGTATCGACTTCACCTCGGGCACCAGGCACCACATCGGCCGTATCGGGCTGCGCACCGACGACGCCGAGCGCACACCGGTCCTGATCGACTGGCGTGCCGACGTCGCCCGCCCCTTCTACCTGGCCACCGGCCACACCCCCATGGGTCTGCGCCGGCGCCGGCACCTCAGCACCGAGGGGCGCCGGGTCACCGCCCTGCACGACGAGATCCTCGACCTGGGGGACCGGGAGCGGACCGGCCACGAGGACCCGACCGGTGACGCCGTGCTGCTCGCCGCACTCGACGCCGCGCGCACCGGCCGTATGCACGACATCGTGCAGACCATCCAGGCCGAGCAGGACGAGATCATCCGGGCGCCGCACCGGGGTGTGCTGGTGGTCGAGGGCGGTCCGGGCACGGGCAAGACCGCCGTCGCCCTGCACCGGGCCGCCTACCTGCTGTACGAACACCGGGAACTGCTCGCCAAGCGGGCCGTCCTCATCGTCGGCCCCAACCCCGCCTTCCTCGGCTACATCGGCGAGGTGCTGCCCTCGCTCGGTGAGACGGGGGTGCTGCTCGCGACGGTCGGGGAGCTGTTCCCCGGCGTGAAGGCGACGGCGGTCGACAGCCGCGCGGCGGCCGAGGTGAAGGGCCGCGCCGACATGGCGGATGTGCTCGCCGAGGTCGTACGCGACTGGCAGGCACTGCCCGACCCGGTGATCGCGATCGAGCACGACCGGGAGATCCTGATGCTCGACGACGGCCTCGTGAAGATGGCCCGCGAGCGCACCCGTGCCGCCGGGCTGCCGCACAACGTGGCCCGCGAGCACTTCGAGGGCCACATCCTCAACACGCTCACCGAGATGTACGCCGAGCGGGTCGGGACGGACCCCTTCGACGGTACGAGTCTGCTGGACCCGAGCGACATCACGCAGATCCGTGACGAGATCGCCGAGAACCCCGAAGTGTGGGCCGCCATCGACCAGTTGTGGCCGCGGATCACTCCGCAGCGCCTGGTCGCGGACTTCCTCGCCGATCCCGTCGGTCATCTCCCCGACGAGGACGCGGCTGCGATCCGCCGGCCGGTGACACGGGCGTGGACGGTGGCGGACGTACCGCTGCTGGACGAGGCGGCCGAACTGCTCGGCGTGGACGAACGGGTGGCGCGGGCGCGGGCCGACCGGGAGCGGGAGACGCAGGTCGCGTATGCGCAGGGCGTGCTCGACGTCTCGTACGCCTCCCGGACGTACGAGTTCGAGGACAAGGACGCGGAGGACTCCGAGGTCCTGTCCGCGCACGACATCATCGACGCCGAGCGGTTCGCCGAGCGGCAGGAGGAGGACGACCACCGCAGCGCCGCCGAGCGGGCGGCGGCCGACCGGACCTGGGCGTTCGGGCACATCATCGTCGACGAGGCGCAGGAGCTGTCGCCGATGGCGTGGCGGCTGCTGATGCGGCGCAGCCCGACGCGGTCGATGACGCTGGTCGGGGATCCGGCGCAGACGGCGGAGGCGGCGGGGGTCGGTTCCTGGGCGGGGATCCTGGAGCCGTATGTCGAGGATCGCTGGGAGCATGCCCGGCTCGGCGTCAACTACCGCACGCCGGTGGAGATCATGGAGGTCGCGGCTGCGGTGGTGCGGGCCGAGCGGCCGGACTTCTCGCCGCCGAGTTCGGTGCGGGCCACTGGCGTACGGCCTTGGGCCCGTGCCGTCGACGACCTGCCGCACGCGGTGGCCAAGGCGGTGGAGGAGCTGATGCCCGCGGAGGGGCGGTTGGCGGTGATTGCGCCGCGGCATCTGCACGGGAAGCTGGCCGCTCGGCTGGACGGGGTGGTGGCGGGGGAGGAGCCCGATCTGACGCGGAGGGTTGTGCTGCTCGATCCGCGTGGGGCGAAGGGGTTGGAGTTCGACTCGGTGCTGGTGGTTGAGCCGGGGCTGTATGGGACGAGTGATCTGTATGTGGCGCTCACTCGGGCTACGCAGCGGTTGGGGGTGCTGCACAGTCGGGCGCTGCCGAAGGCTTTGGCCGCGGCGTTCGCCTGACCAGGGGTTTCGCCCCCGCCGCCCCTTCCCGTCCGGTACCTGGGGGCTGCGCCCCCGGACCCCCCGCTTTGGGCCTGAACGGCCTCGTCCTCAAACGCCGGACGGGCTGAAGAATTCAGCCCCTCCGGCGTTTGAGGAGCGGCTACGCCGGACGCAGCCACACCGTCGACAGTGGTGGCAAGGTCAGCCTGATGCCGGCCGGGCGGCCGTGGTGGCCCTGGGGCTCCGGCTTGATGACGTCCGGGTTGGTCACGTCGCTGCCGCCGTACTTCGCGATATCGGTGTTCAGCGACTCGTGCCAGGCCGGCACGTCATCGGGCACACCGAGACGGTAGTCGTGGCGGACGACGGGGGAGAGGTTGGAGACCGCCAGCAGCGGGGTGCCGTCGGCGGCGAGCCGCAGGAACGCGAAGACGTTGTCCTCAGCCGCGTCGCCGACGATCCACTGGAAGCCGGCCGGGTCGGTGTCCCGCTGCCACAGGGCAGGGGTGTGGCGGTAGACGATGTTGAGGTCGCGGACCAGGTCGCGGACCCCGCGGTGATCGGGCTCGGCGCCGTACGCCGGGTCCAGGAGCCACCAGTCCGGGCCGTGCGCCTCCGACCACTCCGCGCCCTGCGCGAACTCCTGCCCCATGAAGAGGAGTTGCTTACCCGGGTGGGCCCACATGAAGGCCAGGTAGGCACGGAGGTTGGCGCGCTGCTGCCACCAGTCGCCCGGCATCTTCGAAACCAGTGAGCGTTTGCCGTGGACCACCTCGTCGTGCGAGATGGGCAGGACGTAGTTCTCGCTGTACGCGTACACCATCGAGAAGGTCATCTCGTTGTGGTGGTACTTGCGGTGGATCGGCTCGTGGCTGACGTAGTCGAGGGAGTCGTGCATCCAGCCCATGTTCCATTTGAGGCCGAAGCCCAGTCCGCCGAAGCCGCCCGGGCCCCGGTGGTGCGTGGCCCGTGTGACGCCGTCCCAGGCCGTGGACTCCTCGGCGATCGTGACCACGCCCGGCACCCGCCGGTACACCGTCGCGTTCATCTCCTGCAGGAAAGCCACCGCGTCCAGGTTCTCCCGGCCGCCGTGCTCGTTCGGGACCCACTGGCCGGGCTCGCGCGAGTAGTCGAGGTAGAGCATGGAGGCGACCGCGTCGACGCGCAGCCCGTCGATGTGGAACTCCTCGCACCAGTAGATGGCGTTCGCGACCAGGAAGTTGCGCACCTCACGGCGGCCGTAGTCGAACTCCAGCGTGCCCCAGTCGGGGTGCGCGGACCGCAGCGGGTCCTCGTGCTCGTAGAGCGGGCGGCCGTCGAATTCCGCCAGGGCCCAGTCGTCGCGCGGGAAGTGCGCAGGCACCCAGTCCATGAGGACGCCGATGCCCGCCTGGTGCAGTGCGTCGACCAGGTACCTGAAGTCGTCGGGGGTGCCGAGGCGCGCCGTGGGGGCGTAGAAGCCGGTGACCTGGTAGCCCCAGGAGCCGCCGAAGGGGTGCTCCGCGACCGGCATCAGCTCGACGTGGGTGAATCCCAGGTCCTTCACGTATGCGGGGAGCTGGTCCGCCAGTTGACGGTACGTCAGACCGGGGCGCCAGGAGGGGAGATGGACCTCGTAGACCGAGAACGGCGCCTCGTGCGCCGGGACCTCCGCGCGCTGCTCCAGCCACTGCGCGTCGTGCCACTCGTGGTGGGAGGCGGTGACGATCGACGACGTGTTCGGCGGGGTCTCCGTGCGGCGGGCCAGCGGGTCGGCGCGCAGGGTCTTGGAACCGTCGGGCCGGGTGATCTCGAACTTGTACAGCTCGCCCTCGCCGATTCCCGGCGCGAACAGCTCCCAGACACCCGAGGAGCCGAGCGAGCGCATCGGATGGCCGGTGCCGTCCCAGAAGTTGAAGGTGCCGGCCACGCGCACACCGCGCGCGTTCGGCGCCCACACGGAGAATCGGGTGCCGGGCACTCCCTGGTGCGTCATCGGGTGCGCGCCGAGTACCTGCCACAGGTACTCGTGCCGCCCCTCGCCGATCAGATGCAGGTCGAGCTCGCCCAGCGTGGGCAGGAAGCGGTACGCGTCCTCGGTCTCCAGAGCCGTCTCCTCGTACCGCACCAGGAGCCGGTAGCCGGGGACCTCGGTCAGGGAGAGCAAAGCGGAGAAGAACCCGTCCCCGTCGTCGTGCAGCTCGGCCCGCAGGTCGGCTGCGAGGACGGTCACGGACAGCGCGTACGGCCTGAAGACCCGGAAGGCGACCCCGCCGGGGACCAGGTGGGCGCCCAGAACCGTGTGCGGGTCGTGATGGGTACCGGAGAGCAGCCGCTCGCGGTCCCCCGCGGACACCTCGGGCGACGCGACCGGAATCGGGGCGGCGACCTTCTTGGCGGCGGTGACGCTCTTCTTGACAGCTGTCGTTGCTTTTGTGGCAGTGGCCTTTGTGGCCGTCGTCTTTTTTGCGCTCGCCTTCTTGGCCGTCGTCTTCTCTGCTGTGCTCTTCTTCGCCGGGCCTTTCTTCGCCGTTGCGTTGACCCCCGTGGTCTTCGCCGCGACGGCCTTCTTCGCGGCTGCCTTCTTGGCGGTGGTCTTCGCCGCCGCCTTCTTCACCGATTTCTTGGGCTCGGTCGCCTTCTCCGCGGCCTTCGCGGCCTTCTTCTTCGGATCCGAACCGCTGGGCGTGGGGCGGGGGGTCACGGGCGGCGCCTCCTCGGCGAAGGTAAAGGTGAGGTCGGGTCAGTGCGGGTCGGGTGCGGCGTACCGCTCTATCGCCGCCATCGGCACGGGCAGCCAGTCGGGGCGGTGGCGGGCCTCGTAGACGACCTCGTAGATCGCCTTGTCCGTCTCGTAGGCGCGCAGCAGTACCGGGTCGGTGCGCGGGTCTCGGCCGCTGACCTCGGCGTATCCGGAACAGTACGCCGCCCGGCACGCCTCGGCCCAGCCCTGTGACTGCGGTACGGCGGAGTGGGCCGCGTAGTCGAAGGACCGCAGCATTCCCGCGATGTCCCGCACCGGCGGCTGCGGCATCCGTCGTTCGGCCAGGGGTTTGGACGGCTCGCCCTCGAAGTCGATCAGCCACCACTGGCCGGCCGGCGAGCGCAGACACTGCCCGAGGTGCAGGTCGCCGTGGATGCGCTGCGCGGTCCAGGTACGGCCCTCCCCGGCCAGGTCGGCGAGCGCGGTGAACGCGGAGTGCAGGGCGGGGGCGTACGGCCGTAGCGTGGGCACCGCCTGCGCGGCCACGTCGAGGCGCTCGATCATGCCGTCGGCCAGCAGCCGCAGCTGGGTGTGGCCCATGGTGACGGTCGGCAGTGCGCGGGCGAGCGCCGTGTGCACCTCGGCCGTGGCACGGCCCAGCGCCCGTGCCTCCGTGCCGAAGTCCTCGCCCTTGGCCAGCTCGCGCAGCGCCAGCTCCCAGCCGTCCGTCGCACCCTGCAGGAAGGGCTGGAGCACGCCGAGTACGTACGACTCTCCTGACAGTTCCGCCCGTAGCCATGCCGTCGGGGCGGGCACCCGGGGGCAGTCCTCGTGGGCGAGCGCCAGCGGCAGTTCCAGGTCGGGGTTGACCCCGGGCACGATCCGGCGCAGCAGCTTGAGGATGAACGTATCTCCGTAGACGACCGACGAGTTCGACTGCTCGGCGGTCACCAGCCGTGGGACGAGTCCGGTACGGATCTCCCGGCCGGGCTCCCGCTCGAAGCGCAGCCCGCCGATCCGGGCCTGGGTGCGCAGCGCCTCCAGGAGTACCTCGGCGGGCCGGGGGTCGTACAGGGCGTCGTACACGGTGCGTCCGGCAAGGGGGCCCTCGTCCACGTGTCCGATCAGCGCGGGCGCGAGCCGGGGTGGCAGCGCCTCGCGCACGCCTATCAGCAACTGGTAGCAGTCGCCGGGGTGTGGCTCGGCGCCGAGAGCGAGCGGCTGATGGGCGCGCACCAGCAGGTGGAACAGGCCCAGCCTGCCGTCGGCCGGCAGCAACTCGGTGGCCGCGACCAGCGAGAACCCGGTGACCGGCCGCCCCTTGCCCGCGAACCAGCGCTGCCGTGGCAGCCATTCGCGCAGCAGGGGATCCAGCGACGCGAGCAGACCAGGACTTGTCCTGCCGGAAAGTGTGACAGTTTCCGCCATGGCGTCACATTCCTTTCCCCGGGTGGTCGGGGTGTTACTGATGCGTGCCCCGGGTGGGACAGGAGAAACCGCCCCACCCCGGGTTCTGCCAGGCCCCGCACGGCTCTACGCGGGGTCCTTGCGGAGCCGGAACCAGTAGAAGCCGTGCCCGCCCAGGGTCAGCAAGTACGGCAGGTCGCCGATGGCCGGAAAGCGAACCCCGCCGAACAGTTCGACCGGATGCCGACCGTTGAAGATCCGCAGATCCAGCTCCGTGGGCTGCGCGAAGCGCGAGAAGTTGTGCACGCACAGCACGAGATCGTCCTCGTACTCCCGCAGGAAGGCCAGCACCGCCGGGTTGGACGACGGCAGTTCCGTGTAGGTACCGAGGCCGAAGGCCGGATTCTGCTTGCGGATCTCGATCATCCGGCGGGTCCAGTGCAGCAGCGACGAGGGCGACGACATCGACGCCTCGACATTGGTGACCTGGTAGCCGTAGACCGGGTCCATGATGGTCGGCAGGAACAGCCGCCCGGGGTCACAGGACGAAAAACCTGCGTTGCGATCCGGTGTCCACTGCATCGGGGTGCGTACCGCGTCGCGGTCGCCGAGCCAGATGTTGTCGCCCATGCCGATCTCGTCGCCGTAGTAGAGGATCGGCGAGCCGGGCAGCGACAGCAGCAGGGCGGTGAACAGTTCGATCTGGTTGCGGTCGTTGTCGAGGAGCGGGGCGAGCCTGCGGCGGATGCCGATGTTGGCGCGCATACGCGGGTCTTTCGCGTACTCCGCCCACATGTAGTCGCGTTCCTCGTCGGTGACCATTTCCAGGGTCAGCTCGTCGTGGTTGCGCAGGAAGATGCCCCACTGGCAGCCCGCGGGGATCGCGGGGGTCTTGGCGAGGATTTCCGAGACCGGGTAGCGGGATTCCCGTCGCACCGCCATGAAGATGCGGGGCATGACCGGGAAGTGGAATGCCATGTGGCATTCGTCGCCGCCGCTTTCGAAGTCGCCGAAGTAGTCGACGACGTCCTCCGGCCACTGGTTGGCCTCCGCCAGCACCACCGTGTCCGGGTAGGAGGCGTCGATCTCCTTCCGCACCCGCTTCAGGAACTCGTGGGTCGCCGGAAGGTTCTCGCAGTTGGTGCCCTCCTGCTGGTACAGGTACGGCACCGCGTCCAGCCGGAAGCCGTCGATGCCCAGGTCCAGCCAGAACCGCAGCGCGGAGATCATCTCCTCCTGGACGGCCGGGTTCTCGTAGTTGAGGTCCGGCTGGTGGGAGAAGAACCGGTGCCAGTAGTACTGCTTGCGGACCGGGTCGAAGGTCCAGTTGGAGGCCTCGGTGTCGACGAAGATGATCCGCGCTTCCGGGAACTGCTTGTCGTCGTCGGCCCAGACGTAGTAGTCGCCGTAGGGCCCGTCCGGGTCGTTCCTCGACTCCTGGAACCACGGGTGCTGGTCGCTGGTGTGGTTCATGACGAAGTCGATGATGACGCGCATGCCGCGCTGGTGGGCGGCGTCCACGAACTCCACGAAGTCGGCGAGGTCACCGAACTCCGGGAGGACCGAGGTGTAGTCGGAGACGTCGTAGCCGCCGTCGCGGAGCGGTGACTTGAAGAAGGGCGGCAGCCACAGGCAGTCGACGCCCAGCCACTGCAGATAGTCGAGCTTGGCGGTGATGCCCTTGAGGTCGCCGACTCCGTCGCCGTTGCTGTCCTGGAAGGAGCGGACGAGGACCTCGTAGAACACGGCACGCTTGAACCAATCCGGGTCCCGGTCCTTGGCGGGTGTGTCCTCGAAGGTGTCCGGAACGGGTTCGTTGACGATCATGTTGTGGGTGACCCCCCGATCTGCGGGTTGGACGGTCGCAGGACGGTGAACACGTGCGCGGGACGAGTGCCCGGTTCGAGGCGTACGTAATTCGCCCTGCCCCAGTGATACGTCTCGCCGGTGAGTTCGTCCCGCACCGGCACCGACTCGTGCCATTCCAGGCCGAGTTGCGGCATGTCCAACGAGACCGTGGCCTCCTGGGTGTGGTGCGGGTCGAGGTTGGCGACCACCAGAACCGTGTTCGAGCCGCTCCGCTTCGAGTACGCGATCACCGCGTCCTTGTCCGTGTGATGGAAGTGGAGGTCGCGCAGCTGACGCAGGGCGGGGTTGGAGCGCCGGATGGTGTTGAGCCGGGTGATGAGGGGGGTGATGGTGCGGCCTTGGCGTTCGGCTGTCTCCCAGTCGCGGGGGCGTAGCTGGTACTTCTCCGAGTCGAGGTATTCCTCGCTGCCCTGGCGCAGGGGGGTGTTCTCGCACA
>NZ_JAJSBI010000002.1 GCF_021261325.1 Streptomyces guryensis
TCTCCAACGGCGCCTCTCGGGCCCGGTGGCACCACCCCCCAGGTCATCCCTTCGACAGGGGGGAACAGCCATGCCGGGCCCGGAGGCCAGCGGTCCCATTGCAGGACCGCAGAAAACATAACGGGGGCTCCACCCGTGGGTGGAGCCGGGGGCGGTGTGCGGATCCACCCGAGATCCACCCCTGCTCCGATCTGCTGACCTGCGAACTTCCGTAGCGTCGAAGGTGTCGACAGCACTCGCTGCCGACGCCCCTCTTCGCTCTCGGAGGTTCTGATGTCCGGGCTGGTCAACGGGCTGGCGATCGCGGCCGTCGTCGTCCTCGTACTCGTGCGACAGTTCCGCGCGCAGCAGATCGGTGCGGGCAGGCGCTGGTGGCTGATGCCCGTGATCCTCGCCGTCGTGGCGCTGCGCGAGCCCGGTATCGTCGACGCCCACCACCGGACGGAGTCGGTCGTCCTGCTCGGCGCCGAGCTGCTCGTCGGACTTGCAACCGGGGCCGGCTGGGCCTGGACGACACGAATATGGGCCGAGCCGGACGGCACGACCTGGAGCAGGAGCACCACGGCGAGCGTGACCGTCTGGATCGTGGGCATCGCCCTGCGTGTCGGCCTCTTCGCGCTCGGCGAGGCCTTCGGCGTCCATCAGGGCAGCTCCGCCCTGCTCGTCGCCCTCGCGGCCACCCTCCTGGTCCGCTCCGGCATCCTGGTTTGGCGGGCGCAGTCCGTGGCTCCCCCAACCCGTGGGGTTGCGGCGTACGGTGACCCCATGGTCCGCCCCGCGCGGAAGGAGCGCGTGTGACGCAGAACGCCTGGATGCGCTGGCCCTCGCGGGAGGCCCTCGGGCGGGCGGACATCTCGCGACCCCGGCGCATGCTCGCCTGGGCAGTGAGGTTGTTCGCCCTCGCCATCCTGTTGTGGGGCGCCTTCAACAGCAGCCGTGTCCACGGCTGGGTGACGGTGGTGGGTGCCCTCGGCGTGGCCGCGGCCGGAGTACTCGCGTGGGCCCTCTACCGGACCACGTTCCAGCACAGGCTCTGGCCCTCCCTCGCCATCCTGATTCTGCTGCTGGGGCTGGCCGTCGGAGCCCAGGCCGTGGGCTTCCGGGCACCGGCCCTCGTCCTCTGGTGCGGCTGCGCCATCACCGCGCTGGAGCGGCTGCCGCTGGCCGTAGCCCTGCCGACGGCGTCCGTGGCCCTCGCGTCGTACGCCGCGGTCAACAACGACGTGTGGCTGACCACGGCGGCCACGACGGCGGGCCTGGCCCTGGCCGGTTACGTCCTGCGGCTCGACGCCGAAGCCCGGGGCAGCGCCCAGCGCCTGCTCGCCCAGGAGCGTGCCGCCCGTGCCGCGGAGGCGGAGTCGGCGGCGCTCGCGGAGCGGGCCCGCATCGCACGTGAGATCCATGACGTGCTGGCGCACAGCCTCTCGGCCCAGCTCGTGCACCTGGAGGCGGCCCGGCTGCTGATCGAGCGGGGCGCCGGCCGGGAGCAGATCCTGGAGCGGGTGGTGGCGGCACGGGGGATGGCCCGTGACGGTCTCGACGAGACGCGGCAGGCGCTCTCGGCGCTGCGCGGCGAGCTGACTCCGCTGGAGGACTTCCTCTCGCAGCTCGTCGATACGTCGGCCGGGGCCGAGGTCACCATTACGGGTGAGCGCAGGCAGCTGCCCGCGGAGGCGTCGCAGGCCGTGCGCAGGGTCGCGCAGGAAGCCCTGACGAACGTGCGCAAGCACGCGGCGGGAGCCAAGGTACGGGTGCGGCTCGCCTACAGCGACCATCAAGTGGCGCTGGATGTGCGGGACTCCGGCGGTACGCCGGGCGAACTCGCCGAGGCCGGTGCCGGGTACGGTCTGCTGGGCATGCGCGAGCGTGCCGAGCTGTTGGGCGGTTCGCTGGAGGCCGGGCCGGACGAGGAGGGGTTCGTGGTGACGCTGAAGGTGCCCGTATGACGGAAGGGGCGGAACAGCGGCCGGCGCGTGTGGTGGTCGCGGACGACCAGACCGTCGTGCGTGAGGGCATCGTGATGCTGCTGGGGCTGTTGCCCGGGGTCGAGGTCGTCGGTGCCGCGGGGGACGGGGACGAAGCGGTCCAGCTCGTTGCGGAACTCGCCCCGGACGTGGTGCTGATGGACCTGCGCATGCCGCGCTGCGACGGTGTGGAGGCGACACGGCGCATTCGCGAGGAGTACCCCGGGACGCAGGTCGTGGTGCTCACCACATACGCGGACGACGAGTCCCTGTTCCCGGCGCTGCGGGCGGGAGCGCGGGGTTATCTCACCAAGGACGCGGGCGGGGAGGAGATCGTACGGGCCGTGCAGAGCGTGCTGTCCGGGGACGCCGGGCTGTCGCCGAGCATCCAAAGACGGCTGTTGGAGAGGCTGTCCGCGCCGGAGCCGCAGCCGGCCGCCGTGACCGAGGCGCCGGACGGGCTCACCGCGCGGGAGACCGAGGTGCTGTTGCTGATCGCCGACGGTCTCAGCAACCAGGAGATCGCCCGCAAGCTGCATGTCTCGACCGCGACGGTGAAGACCCACATCAACAACCTCTTCACCAAGACAGGGCTCAAGGACCGTGCCCAGGCGGTGCGTTATGCGTATGCGAAGGGTCTCGCGCGGCCACCGGTGGGGTGAGTCACCTGATGGGGTGAAGAGCGCGGAGAAGGAGAGCCGGGGATCTTTCCGTTCTGTCCATCCTTGGGCATGCAGTCAAGTAATGGCCGTCCTCGTGGAAGCGGGGGCGACGACGAGGGTTCTGCCGAGTACCGCCAGGGGCATGACCCGTCCCCCGCCGACGCGACCGGATGCGCGAGGTACCACGACCCGTGGTACGAGGCACTTGCCTCCGGATGGGGCGAGTTGGACGGCCTGGGCGGGCAGGTGTCTGTGCCCGGGGAGGGAGTCGCACCCCGGGCGAGCGAGGACGGGACAGGGGGCGCCGCCGATGTCTACCTCGAGGTGCAACGCAGCGCGGCGTTCCAGGAAGTGCGCAGCCGATACCTCAGGTTCGTCGTGCCGGGAGTCGCTGTCTTCTTCGTCTGGTACATGGCATACCTCGTGACCGCCACCACCGTGCCCGGGTTGATGGCGCATCCCGTGGCCGGCGCCATGAACGTGGCGATGCTCGCCGGGCTCGGGCAGTTCCTCAGCACCTTCCTGTTCGCATGGGCCTACGCCCGGCATGCGAGGCTGCGCCGGGACCGGGCCGCGCTCGAACTGCGGTGGAACACGCAGGAACTGACGCGGGGCCTCGGGGGTGGTGCGTCGTGACCGGCGGCCATCAGACGCTCGCGCTGTTGCTGTTCAGTGTGTTCGTCGCCGTCACCCTGGCGATCACGACGTGGGTGAGCCGCAACAGGCAGGGTTCGGCGGAGGAGTTCTATGCGGGCGGGCGTCTTTTCTCGCCCATGGAGAATGGTTTTGCCATTGCGGGCGACTACATGTCGGCCGCTTCCTTCCTGGGTGTCACGGGGCTCATCGCGCTGTTCGGATACGACGGGATGCTGTACGTGGTCGGCTTCCTCGTCGCCTGGCTGCTGGTGCTCTTCCTCGTCGCCGAACTGGTGCGCAACTGCGGGCGGTTCACGCTCGCCGACGTGGTCGCGGCGCGGATGCGTGAACGGCCGGTGCGTATCGCGGCGGGAACTTCCTCGGTCACCGTGTCCGTCCTGTATCTGGTGGCGCAGATGGTGGGGGCCGGCAGCCTGGTCGCGCTGCTGCTGGGGGATACGAGCGCGGCGGCGCGGGCCTGGACCGTCATCGGTGTCGGCGCGCTCATGGTGATCTATGTGTCGCTGGGCGGGATGCGGGCAACCACCTGGATCCAGATCGTCAAGGCGGTGCTGCTGCTCGCCGGTACGGTCGCGTTGACCGTGCTCGTTCTGCTGCGCTTCCACGGCGATTTCGACCGGCTGCTGTTGACGGCGGCCGCGCGCAGTGGTCACGGCGACGCGTTCCTGGCCCCGGGGCTGAAGTACGGCGGGGACTGGACCGCCCGCCTCGACTTCATCAGCCTCGGGCTCGCCCTGGTGCTGGGCACGGCAGGGCTCCCGCACATCCTGTCCCGCTTCTACACCGTGCCCACCGCCCGGGCGGCGCGGTGCTCGGCGCTCTGGTCGATCGGGCTCATCGGCGGCTTCTACCTGATGACGATCATCCTCGGTTTCGGGGCGGCCGCGATCGTGGGGCCGGATGCGGTACGCGAGTCGAACGCGGCAGGGAACACGGCGGTGCCGCTCCTGGCGCTCGCCCTGGGTGGCGGTGCGAACTCCACCGCAGGAACGGTTCTCTTCGCGGTCGTCGCCGCCGTCGCCTTCGCCACGATCCTCGCGGTGGTCGCCGGGATCACGCTCGCCTCCTCGGCGTCCGTGGCCCACGACCTGTATGCGTCCCTGCGACGCGGCCGTGCCGAGCCGCGCAGCGAGGTTGCCGTGGCACGCGTCGCCTCGGTCGGTATCGGGGTGGTCGCGATCGCCCTCGGCCTGCTGGCCCGCGACCTCAATGTCGCGTTCCTGGTCGGCCTCGCCTTTGCAGTCGCCGCGTCCGCGAACCTCCCGGTGCTGCTCTACTCGTTGTTCTGGCGCGGCTTCACCACCCGTGGTGCCGTGTGGGCCGTATACGGCGGACTGGTCCCCGCACTCGCCCTCGTCGTGCTGTCGCCAGTGGTGTCGGGCAGTCCGGAATCGCTGTTCCCGACCGTCGACTTCCAGTACTTCCCGCTCCAGAACCCCGGCCTGGTGTCGATCCCGATGGGCTTCCTCGCGGGCTGGCTCGGCACGGTCACCTCCGACGAGATCCCCGACGAGGCCAAACACGCGGAGACCGAGGTGCGGGCGCTGACGGGGGCGGGGGCCGCATAAGGAGCGCCGCCCTCACCGGCGTAGGGCGCCCGCTCGTCGTCGTAGTACATCTGCCGCACGGTCGTACGGCGTACAGCGCCCTTCGGCTACGGGGCCACCCACGCGTACAGGTGTTCCGGGCGCCCCGTGTCGCCGTACTTGAGGGAGAGACGGAGGCGGCCGGCCTGTTCGAGGTGGCGGAGGTAGCGCTGGGCGGTGGAGCGGCTCAGGCCGGTCGCCGCGGCCACCTCGTGCGCCGAGAGGGCGTGCTCGGCGTGGTGCAGGACCCGGCAGATCAGGTCGGTCGTCGGTTCCGAGTGGCCGCTGGGCAGGCCTGGTGACGACGGCGCCGGTGTGGTGCGCAGGGCACCGAAGATCCGGTCCACCTGCTCCTGGCCGGCAATTCCACGGCCGCCGACCCGGTCGACGGTGCGGCGCAACGCGGCGTACGAGTCGAGGCGGGTGCGCAGAGCGGCGAAGGTGAACGGCTTGACCAGATAGTGCAGCGCGCCGAGGCGCATCGCGGCCTGCACGGTCGCCACGTCGCCGGCCGCGGTGATCATGATGACGTCCGTGCCGAGGCCCTGTTCCCGCATGCGGTGGACGAGTTCGAGGCCCGTCTGGTCGGGCAGGTAATGGTCGAGCAGGACCAGGTCGATCGTCCCACGCTGCACGCTGGCCAGCCCCTGGGCAGCGCTGTGTGCGCGGGCGGCGACCCGGAAGCCGGGAACCTTTCCCACGTATTTGGCGTTGATCTCGGCAACGCGGAAGTCGTCGTCCACGACCAGGACGTCAATCATCGGGCCTCTTTCTGTCAAGGCCTGGCGAGCGTTGAGCCCGTGTTTCGGCTCCGCTGTTGTAGCGCGCGCAAAACGAGCACAACAGGCTGTTGCAAGCAAAAGAACGGCATGCGCTCACAAGGCTGCTCCGGTGGCCCGGGCCACATCTACCGTCCCCGGCCATGAGCGCAGACATCAGCCCCGCCATCCAGCTACGGGGCGCGAGCAAGATCTTCAGGACCCCGTCGGGGGGTCTGCACACGGCCGTCAGGGAGTTGGACCTCACGGTCGGGCGTGGCGAGTTCGTGGCGGTCGTCGGTCCCACGGGGTGCGGCAAGTCGACAACGTTGACCCTGGTCAGCGGGTTGGAAGAGCCCACCGAGGGTGACGTTCTGGTCGCCGGGGAGCCGGTTCGCGGTGTCGGTGACAAGGTCGGATTCGTCTTCCAGCAGGACGCCACCTTCCCCTGGCGCACCGTTCTGTCGAACGTCATGGCGGGCCCGCGTTTCCGCGGTGTGCCCAAGGCGGAGGCGAAGCAGAAGGCGCGTGAATGGCTGGCCCGGGTCGGCCTCGCGGCCTTTGAGGACCGCTACCCGCACCAGCTCTCCGGAGGTCAGCGCAAGCGCGTCGCCCTTGCCGCGACCTTCGTCAACGACCCCGAGATCCTGCTGATGGACGAGCCGTTCTCGGCGCTCGACGTGCAGACCAGGGCCCTGATGTCGGACGAGTTGCTGGAGCTCTGGTCGGGGACGGGTGCCTCCGTGGTCTTCGTCACACACGACCTGGAGGAGTCGATAGCACTGGCCGACAAGGTCGTCGTCATGACGGCCGGCCCGGCCACCGTGAAGCAGGTCTTCGACATCGACCTGCCGCGGCCGCGCAAGGTCGAGTCGGTGCGCCTCGAGCCGCGGTTCATCGAGATCTACCGCGAGATCTGGGAGTCCCTCGGCGAAGAGGTCCGCATCACCCGCGAGAGGGGCGCCGCCCATGTCGCCTGACGTCATGCCCGAGGCACAGGTCGCGCCGACCATGACCGAGCCCGGCAACAAGACGGACCGTGCGCATTCGCGTGCGCGTGCCGCCCGTAGACGCAAGATCGCCGTGATGGCCGCCCGCGTGCTGCTCCTGGTCGCGGTCCTGGGGCTGTGGGAGGCGTTCTCCCGGGCCAAGGTCATCGATCCGTTCAACTTTTCGATGCCCTCGAAGATCTGGGACCAGGTCTACGCCTGGGTGATGCACGGGACGGCGCAGGGTCCGCTGGGGGAGCAGATCTGGTACACGCTGTACGAGGCGCTGCTCGGCTGGGTCCTCGGTGTGATCGTCGGTGTCGTGTTCGGCATCGTCCTCGGCCGGATCACCTTCCTCGCCGATGTCCTTGGTCCATACATCAAGGTGCTCAACTCGATACCCAGGATCGTCCTCGCCCCGATCTTCATGATCTGGTTCGGACTCGGTCCGGCCTCCAAGGTCGCGTCGGCCGTCGTCCTGGTCTTCTTTCCGGTCTTCTTCAACGCCTTCCAGGGTGCGCGGGAAGTCGATCGCAACCTCGTCGCCAACGCCCGGATCCTCGGCGCGAGCAATCGCAGGGTGACCCTCCAGGTGGTCATTCCCTCTGCGACCTCGTGGATCTTCACCAGCCTTCATGTCAGCTTCGGCTTCGCCCTCATCGGCGCCATCGTCGGCGAGTACCTCGGCGCGACCAAGGGCATCGGCCTGCTCATCTCGCAGTCGCAGGGGACCTTCAACACGGCCGGTGTGTACGCCGCGATGGTCATCCTCGCCGTGGTCGCACTTGCCGCCGAGGGGCTGCTGACCTTCGCCGAGCGCCGCATCTTCCGGTGGAAGCCGACGGGTTCCGACAGCTGAACTCCCGCCCCGAGCCGCCACTTTCCCCGCACCGCTCTCTCACAAGGACGTGAACCCTCATGCGCAAGACCGCCAGATACTCCGCCCTGGCCGCCGCCGGTCTGCTCGCCCTCTCCTCCCTCACTGCCTGTGCCAATGACGTGGCCGGCACCGCCTCCAGCAAGGGCGACGGCAAGGGGACGAAAGTCAAGATCATGGTCGGCGGCCTGGACAAGGTCATCTACCTGCCCGCGATGCTCGGCCAGCGGCTCGGCTACTTCGATGCCGAGGGCCTCGACGTGGAGCTGCTGAGCGAGCCCGCCGGTGTCCAGGCCGAGACCGCGCTCGTCTCCGGACAGGTCCAGGGGGCCGTCGGTTTCTACGACCACACCCTCGACCTGCAGACCAAGGACAAGGCAGTGGAGTCGGTGGTGCAGTTCTCGCACGCGCCCGGCGAGGTGGAGATCGTCTCCAGCAAGGCGGCGGGCGACATCAAGTCCCCCAAGGACTTCAAGGGCAAGAAGCTCGGCATCACCAGTCTCGGCTCGTCGACCGACTTCCTCTCCAAGTACCTTGCCGTCAAGAACGGGGTGAATGTCAGTGAGTTCACGCCGGTCGCGGTCGGAGCGGGGCCGACCTTCATCGCGGCGCTGCAGAAGGGTGCCATCGACGCGGGCATGACGACCGACCCGACCGTCGCCACCGTCCTGGACAAGAAGGCGGGCAAGGTGCTGCTCGACATGCGCACTCCCGAGGGCTCCCAGGAGGCGCTCGGCGGCCCGTACCCGTCGTCGAGCCTGTACATGCAGACGGACTGGGTCAACAGTCACAAGGACACCGTCCAGAAGTTGGCCAATGCCTTCGTCAGGACGCTCAAGTGGATGTCCACCCACAGCTCGACGCAGATCGCCGACAAGATGCCTGCCGACTACTCGCAGGGCAACAAGATCCTGTACGCGGCAGCCATCGAGAGCTCTCTGCCGATGTTCACCAAGGACGGCGTCATGCCCAAGGACGGCCCCGAGACCGTCGAGAAGGTCCTCAAGGCGTTCAATCCCAACATCAAGAACGCCAAGATCGATCTGAGCAAGACGTTCACCACCGAATTCGTGGAGAAAGCCGCGGGCTGAGTCCGTATGTAGGTGGGGGCACGGCTCCTTCCCCCGCCCCCACCCGCCGTGCCCTCAGGCGCGGGTCGCCCACACGTAACGGTGTTCAGGGCGGCCCGCGTCGCCGTATTTCAGGGTGAGCCGGGCCCGTCCCGTGCGCTCCAGGAGCTTCAGGTAGCGCTGGGCGGTCTGGCGGCTCACTCCGGTCCGGTCGGCGATCTCCTGGGCCGACAGCGGGCCTTCGGCGCTCATCAGGGACTGACGTACGAGCTCCGCGGTGGTCGGGGAGTGGCCCTTGGGCAGCCCCGGCTCCGAAGAGGCCGACAGGGCGCCGAAGATGCGGTCGACCTCGGCCTGCTCCGCCTCGCCGCCGCCGTCGAGCGTACGGCGCAGCTCCGCGTACGCCTCCAGTTTGGCGCGCAGGCCCGCGAAGGCGAACGGCTTGACCAGGTACTGCAGCGCGCCGTGCCGCATCGCGGCCTGCACGGTCGAGATGTCACGAGCCGCCGTCACCATGATCACGTCGGTCTGGTGGCCGCGCCGGCGCATCTCCTGGACGACCGCGAGACCCGTGTCGTCGGGCAGGTAGTGGTCCATGAGGACCAGGTCCAGACGGGGCAGCGTCTCCAGCTGGCTGAGGGCCTCTGCGGCGCTGTGCGCCTCGCCGGCGACATGGAAGCCCGGCACCTTCTCGACGTAGGCGGCATTGACCTGGGCGACCCTGGTGTCGTCGTCCACGACCAGGACCTCGATCATCGCGACTCCTCCTTGACGCTCGTGGCCGCGTTGACGGTCGCGTCCGCGCTTGTGGTCAGGGCCGGCTCAGGCGCCGGTTCGGTCAGTGCTTCCGGCAGCACGACGGTGAACTCCGCGCCGCCGCCGTCCGCTTCACCCACTGTCGCGCTGCCGCCCTGGCGCTCCGCGAGCCTGCGCACCATGGACAGGCCGATGCCGCGCTTGCGGTGTGCGGGTGGCTCCTTCGTGGACCACCCGTCAGTGAAGATCAACTCGTGTTGTCCCGCCGGGATTCCGGGCCCGGTGTCGCGCACCCTGAGGACGGCGGTGCGCCCTTCGGCGCGCAACTCGACCTCCACGCGCGCGTGGCGGGTGCCCGCGACCGCGTCGAGCGCGTTGTCCACCAGGTTCCCGACGATCGTGACGAGCCCCCTGGGGTCGATCAGCCGGTCCGGGAGCCGCGTCCGGTCCGAGACCCACAGGGCGACGCCGCGCTCGGCCGCGACCGTTGCCTTGCCGACCAGCAGAGCGGCGATCAGCGGGTCCTGGATCTTCTCGGTGACCTGCTCCGCGGTGACCCGGTGGTCACCGACCACCTCCCCGACGAATTCCACGGCGTCGTCGTACATCTCCAGTTCGAGCAGGCCCAGGAGTGTGTGCATGCGGTTGGCGTGCTCGTGGTCCTGGGCGCGCAGGGCGTCGATCAGTCCGCGTGTCGAGTCGAGTTCGCGGCCGAGCTGCTCCAGTTCGGTCCGGTCGCGCAGGGTGGCCACCGCGCCGCCGTCGTCGGTGGGCATGCGGTTGGCGACCAGGACGCGCTGGCCGCGGACGGTGAGCAGGTCGGTGCCCGCCACCCGGCCGGCCAGGATGTCGGCCGTACGTCCTTCGCCGAGCGCCTCGTCGGGGGACCGGCCGACGGCGTCGGCATCGATGCTCAGCAGCCGGTGTGCCTCGTCGTTGAGGAGGCGTACCCTGCCGGTTCGGTCCAGGGCTACGACGCCCTCCCGGATGCCGTGCAGCATCGCCTCGCGCTCCGCGAGCAGCGCCGAGATGTCAGAGAAGGCCAGGTCGCGGGTCTGGCGCTGGACCCGCCGCGAGATCAGCCAGGCGGCCAGCGCGCCGACCGCCAGGGCGCCACCGGCGTAGGCGAGCAGCCCGGGGATCGCGCCGATGAGGTCGGCCCGCACGCTGTCGTACTTGATCCCGACCGAGACCGCCCCGATGATCTTGCCGTGGGTGTCCCGGAGGGGCACTTTGCCGCGGGCCGAGCGGCCCAGGGTGCCGCTGTCGATCTCCATGACCTCTTTGCCGGCCAGGGCTTCCTTGGGGCTCGTGGAGACAATGTTGCCTATCTCCGACGCCGTGGGGTGCGACCAGCGCACCTTGTGCCGGTTCAGCACCACGATGTACTCGGCGTGTGTGGCCCGCCGGATCCGCTCGGCCTCCTTCTGCACCGGGCCGTTCCGGGTCGGCGGGGTGTTCAGGACCCCCTCGGCGATCTGCGGGTTCTGCGCCGTGGTCTCGGCTATGGCCAGCGCTTGGCGCATGGCCTCCTCATCGAGCTGCTTGCTCAGCGGCGCCAGGAACAGTCCGGTCGCGAGCACCGCGACTCCCGCGGCGATCGCCACCTGCATCAGCAGCACCTGCGAGAACACTCGCCTAGGCATACCGAAGCGCAGACGGCGTGCAAGGGGAACGGGGCTCATACCCATGACGGTACGTGGGCGGACGGTGGTGGCCGTAGGGGTGTGGCATGGATCTCTGTTCTCGCGATCAGAAACCGGAGAGGCTCCAGGTATTCGCAGCAGCGCAGGAATGGCCTCCGGGAGTGCTGGGCGCACTCCCGGAGCTGTTCGGGATACCGTTATCCGGTGGCGAGGATCTTCCCCTTGGGGTTCACCATGAGGTAGGTTCCCTTGATCGTTTTGCCGCTGCCGTCGGTGACCCACATTTCGGTCTGGTAGACCAACTTGTAGGACTTGGCCGCAATCGCTGCTTCGAACGCGCCGTTGGCCTGCTTCTTGCCCCAGGTGTGGGAAGCCGCCCCGGCATTGTTCTTGTACGTGATCTCCACGTGGGGGTGGCAGCGCGGATCGAAGCCGGCCCCGGCGGAGTTGTAGGCAAAGCCGGAGAGGAATACATGCTGGCCGTGGTGGCCAGGGAAGTTCTGCGTGTCGGCCTGGATCCAGTTGTAGGTGCATTCGTTGTGGCTGCCGCCGGCCACCAGCCCGTGGGACTGCGGGTAATGCGGGCCTTCCGCGAACGCCGCTGAGGCAGTCCCGAGCACGATGGCCGCGCCGAGAGCCGTAGCCGCGAGTCCCTTTTTCTTCCACTTCATGGTTGTTTTCCCCCTGGTCAGTTCTGAATGGTCGCGCAGGGCTTGCCGCCCCACGGTTTCCCGTCCGACTCCTTGTAAAAGGTCACGCACACCTTGGTGTCGTTCGGTCACCGCGTGTTCTGGGCCAGGTCGCCGCCGCCGTCACTGTTCCCGCCGCTGGGAGGGCCGCCGGCCCAGATGTATGCGGAATCGACTTGTGGCGAACGGGGTTGAGATTAACCACCGTTGTTCACGATGCTCAAACGACTTGAGCTACATCTGAGCATGGTGGTCAATTCTTGAAGAAGCGGGTGCGGGAGGGGTTTCGGCTCAGCTCGCGAGCGCCGTCATCCGAAGTTCCCGCACCGCCACTGCCTCCATGCGTGCAGGTGATCCGAGAACCGACGTCCCGCAGCTCTCCGGGCGGGGCGGCAGGGACGCGCCCTGGGCCACCTCGACATGCCACTGGCGGCCGTCAGCGTGGGCCACGGTCACCTGCCAGCTCGGCGCGGCTCCATCCGTTCGTACGACGTTCAGGGCGTCCGCGGCGTACTCGTGCGCGGCGGCGCGCACGGCCAGCTCGGCCGTCTGGCCGGGACGTTCCCAGGCGGAACTCCCGCGGCATCCCGCCACGACGATGCGGCCTTCCCGGACGCCGTGCAGGACGTCCTGCACGGCGTGGGCCTCGGCGCGGCCGTACACGTATCCGTACGGCAGGACGAGCAGTGTGGGGGAGAAGCGATGGCCACCCAGATGAGTGACCTCCCAGACGCCTCCCACCTCGGAGGCGGCGAGCTCGGCCGCGAGCGGGCGGCCGAGCAGCGCGCAGCAGCGGTCGCGCTTGCCGTTGGTGCAGACGAGGGCAAGCGGATCACCGGCATGCGGTCGGCCACCGAGCGCCGAGCCGAAGGTGCGGTGCCCGCCCCTGCCGAGCGCGGCGAGGTCGAGGTCGAGCAGCGCCCGCGGATCGCGGACCGTGGCGGAGTGCAGCCATGCGTTGCCGGGCATGGTGTGGGCCGCGTACACCTGCCGTGTGGTCGGCGTGCCGCAGTCGGCGTGCCGTCCCGGGCGGCGGATCAGCGCGATACGTACGCCCGTGTCCTTCGCGGCCGCCTCCAGGGCGCTGCCCACCGCCGGGTCGAGGTGGCTCGACGTGAGCGCCTTGGCGCCCCAGGGCCCCGGCTGCTCCAGCAGCAGCCAGGTCCTGGCGGTGGCAGCGGTTCCCGAGATGGGCTCGTCGAGCTCCTGGGAGACGGTTGAGCACGTCCTCACAGAGGTGAGCCTAACCTGACTTGGCTCGCGGCGGCTTCCGGTCGGGTTCGTGTCCTACGCCGGCAGAGGCCGATCCGGCTCCGGCAGCGGTTGGGGCGGCTTCGGACCGACGTAGTGTCCGCTGGGCCGCATGCGCAGCGGCCGTTCCCCGTACTCTTCGAGCGCGTGGGCGATCCAGCCCGCCGTACGCGCCACCGCGAAGATCGTCTCGCCCGCGGTGGAGGGCATTCCCGAGGACGCGGTGAGCACGGCCAGGGCCAGGTCGACATTGGCATGCAGCGCGGTGTGGCGGGCGGTGGTGGCCACGACGTCGCGGGCCGCGGCGAGGGCGGGGGCGGCGCTGGGGATCTCCTCCAGCAGGCCGAACAGGACACGCGCGCGTGGGTCCTCGCCGGGGTAGAGCCGGTGGCCCAGTCCCGGGATGCGGCGGCCGGCCCGCAGTTCTTCCGCGATGACGGGAGCTGCGTTGCCCTCGTCGAGCACGTCGAGCAGCAGCCGGTGGGCCAGACCGCTGGCTGCTCCGTGCAGGGGGCCTTCCAGCACGCCGAGCCCTGCGGAGACGGCCGCGTAGGCGTGGGCGCGGGCCGAGGCGGCGACGCGCACCGCAAGGGTCGAGGCTGCGAGGTCGTGGTCGACGAGGAGGCCGAGCGCGGTGTCCAGCACGCGCAGCGAGGCCTCGTCGGCGTCCCTTCCACTCAGCCGCGCCCACAGGCGGTGTGCCAGTGGGCCCTCGTCGCGGTGGCCGCGCCGGGCCGGTGGCAGGGCGGCGACCAGGGTGGGGATGAGGGTGCGCGCGGTGCCGAGCACGGCCTCCTCGGACAGGTCGAAGCGCAGCGGGTCCGCCACGGCGGCCGCGATCGCCGCAACCCGCAACCGGTCGGTCGGCCCGGTGTGGTCGGGCAGCGCGTCGACGGCGCCGCGGGCCACGGCGACGGAGCCCTCGGGCGCGGTGAACGCGACGCCGGGGCGCAGCCGGCCCGTCCACAGCCACTCGGCGACCTCTTCGTAGGAGTGGTGCGTGGCCAGTTCCGTGGCGTCGACGCCACGGAAGAAGTACCGGTCCGTCTCGATGAGGGTGATGCGGGTCCGTACGGAGAGTTCGCCGCCTGATGGTGAACTCCCGCTGCTCTCCCGCCTGTTCCGGCGGGCGAGCGCCTCCACCTCCTTGAGGTCGAAGGTGCTGCCCCGGCCGCCGGGCACGCGTCGGCTGCCGAGTTGGCCGCGGCTCACGTACGCGTACACGGTCTCGGGCTTCACGCCCAGCAGTTCGGCGGCTTCCTTGGTGGTCAGCCGACGTTCGGCGTGGCGGTCGGAGGGGTCTTGATCGCGCATGGGGTCACCGTATCCGCATCACGACGTATGGATCCGAAGTATTGATTCGATCAAGACTGATGACGGTCTGCTGCTGACACCGGGCGCGCTGCACTCGGGCGCCGCCCGGGATGTCACCGGGCAGATCGCGGCCGCCGCCGTACTGTTCGGTGACCGTTGAGGGTTCCCATGCGACGGCCCTCGAGCGGCTCGTCAGTGCGTGTGGTTCAGCTTGTCGTCCATCGCTGGTTGGCGGAGGCGGTGCAGATCCACAGTTCTTGACGGTGCCCGTTGATCCGGCGGGGTTGAGAGAACCGTCCGGCCGCTGTCACTTCCTGGCGGCGCCGGGTTCCGCGCCAATGGATCCCTGGTGGGCATCCGCGTAGGTCGGAGAGCCCTTCCTGCCGAAGGCGGTTCAGCAGCGGGCTGTTCCGACCGCCCCCGCAGGTAGGTCGACGTCAGCCGGCGCATGCCGGCCTTGGGCGGGACTCGCACGGTGGTCGCTCCGGCGTGCGGCTGCGCAGGGTCAGGTCCGCTTCTCCGGCGTTCGGTACCCCGGCCGGAGGGCGAGCGCCGCGTTCGAGGCACTGTAGTGCAGCAAGTGTATTGATTCAATCAATATTGACAGGTGTGCGGTCAAGCATGGAAGGTTGAATCAAGTTCAAGGAGGAAACATGCCGATCAACCGGGCCGCGACCGCCTCCGCCGACGTACCGCGAGGCCTCGCGGGCGTCGTCGTCACCGACACCGCACTGGGTGATGTCAGGGGGCTGGAGGGCTTCTATCACTATCGCCAGTACTCGGCCGTCGACCTCGCTCACACCCGCGGCTTCGAGGACGTCTGGCACCTGATGGTGCACGGTGAACTGCCGGACGCCGGGCAGTCGTCCGCCTTCGCCGCACAGACCGCGGAGCTCCGCCGCCTGCCCGACGACGTACGCGCCGCGCTGCCGGCCGTTGCCGCGGCCGGCGGCCCGTCGGGACCGCTTGCCGGGCTGCGGAGTGCGTTGTCCCTGCTCGGGGCCTCGAAGGGGTTCAGGCCGGTGTACGACATCGACGCCGACCAGCGCCGCGCGGACACGATCGCGGCCGCAGCGGCCGTACCCGCGCTGCTGACGGCCCTGTACCGCCTCGGGCAGGGCCTGGAACCGGTCGAGCCCCGCGCGGATCTGTCCTACGCCGCGAACTACCTCTACATGCTCACCGGTTCGGAACCGGACGCGGAGCGGGTCAGGGCGATCGAGCAGTACCTGATCTCCACCATCGACCACGGCTTCAATGCCTCCACCTTCACCGCGAGGGTGATCGCATCCACGGGCGCGGACGTGGCGGCCGCCCTGGTCGGCGCGGTGGGCGCGCTCTCCGGCCCGCTGCACGGCGGCGCTCCCAGTCGCGCGCTGGACACGCTCGACGCGATCGGCAGCCGAGACCGCATCGACGGCTGGATTCGTGAACACGTCCTGGCCGGGGAGCGCATCATGGGCTTCGGCCACCCCGTCTACCGCACCGAGGATCCCCGCTCCCGCATGCTGCGCGGCATCGCGCAGCAATTCGGCGGCCCGCTGGTCGACTTCGCGATCGAGGTCGAACAGCGGGTGGAGGCGATCCTGGCCGAACTCAAGCCCGGGCGCGAACTCCACACGAACGTCGAGTTCTACGCGGGCGTGGTCATGGAACTGTGCGGCCTGCCCCGAGAGATGTTCACCCCGACGTTCGCGGCGGGGCGGGTGGTGGGCTGGAGCGCGAACATCCTGGAACAGGCGGAGGACTCGAAGATCATCCGGCCGGCGGCACGGTATGTGGGGCCGGAGGCGCCGGTTGCGGTCCCGGGGTGACCCCGTGCGGCGGTTTCGGCAGCACGGATTGAAGCCGAACCCGCTGATGTGACGCCGATGGTGACGGCGACCGCAATGCGACTGGCCGGGCGGCCTTCACCGGCGTCAGTTGAGAGGAATGTCCAGGTGCGCAAGGGTGAGGAGTGCCTGGCGTCCCGCTGCCAGGCGTCGCCACCGGCTGCCGATCTCACGGTGGCGCTGACGCAGGTGACGGGCGAGGAATCGCAGGGTCGAACTGGACAGGTCGATCCCGGACGGGTACACAAGCACGGAAGCTCCTGGCGGACAACGGGTGATCTTGGTCGTGAACCCGTCTACCGGGAGCTTCACCGCGTTGTATAGACCTCCGCGACCAGCCAGCCACCCTCACCACGAGGTTGGAAGAGGCTCAGTGATCTTGGGGCGGTGGCCTCAAGGCCATGGTGTTGCCGCCCGCGGGTGCCCTGCCGTGGGGGGCTGCAGAGCACCGGGGGCGTCGAAGTGCAACGAAGACAGGCTGACTGAACGGTCGAGTGTGCGGAGGGAATGACCCCGTGGGCTATGCGTCGGGGATGTCAGCCTTGGCGTGAATGAGAGTCTCGCGGGTGACCACGACAATGCGTTCGTAGTCGGCTCTGGAGGCGTCGGCAGGGAGCAGGGCGTCGAGTTCGTCGGTGATGTCCGTGCCGATGACAGCGAACCTTCCGTCGGAGAGCTCGAAGATATCGGGGCAATTGGCACCTGTCGCGCTTCCCCGGGCGTTCGGCGGTGTACCAATCCGACGGATGATCTGGCTCACTGTTCTGGCGTTCCTTTTGGTCTCGAGCTGGGTGCGCACTGGTGCAGCGCGGCGCGATTCGGCCCGGTGGGGCCGCGGTCTCGGCAACCGGGCGGCGTGGATGGCGGTTCGGCGGGGATCGACCCGTTTCGCAGGATGCGCAGTAGTCAACCTTGTTGGCATCTGGGGAAACGCGGCGGTTTACTGGTTTGTTACCGCCCAACCGTGTGATGCGCTCAGGAGAGTGGCTCGCCGGGACGCCGTTTCACGCCGCGAGGGCGAGGAACGGCTGCGCCTACTCGGTCGGCGGCTCTCCGACCACCCACCACTCGTCGATGTCCGTTTCCTCCAGCTGGACCAGAAGCTCGTCAACCATGCGGCCGAGTTTGGCTTCGTCGGACGTGCCGATCAGTGTCGCCCGATGAGGACGGGTTGCATACCAATACTCGCGGAATATGGGAATTTGGAGCATGCTCCGGGCGAAACCGAAGAACTCTTCGCGCGTCACGTTGCCCATGCGGTAGTAGCAGAGCGCATTGGTGTACAGGGCGTTGGCGAAGAGGAACTGGCGTTGCTTCCTGGGCGGAACGGTCCCGTTGTAGGCGTCCAGTACCTCGGCCAGGTCCGGATCGTCCATGGCCTTGCTCAGCAACTCCCAGTGCAGGCGCTGCTGGTGGGCGAAGTTGGTCTGGCGCTGCGTCTGAGCGGCTTCTTCCAGATGCTCGATCCGCGTGCGCAAGGCATGGAGAGCGGGCCGCTGGGCGGCCAGGGCAACGGCGGCGCCCGCCGCCAGGCCCACGCCTGCCGACGCGACGGCCCTCAGCCCCCGAAGCCCGAAGTTCTGTGTGGCCATGTCAACCCCCGAGTCAGGCGGCCGTCCGCCGGTCGTCGGGGTGCGGGTCGACTGATGGGGACCGGCGAGCGGTGGGCGGCGCTTGCCGTCTCCCAGGGTGCCGAGCGGCTCTGATCGGCAGGGAGGCGGAGAGGCGGCGCACGGAGGGAAGCGAGGGTCGCACGCTCCGGCGCCTTGCCCAACGTCTGCCCCGCAAGTGCTGCTAACAATCGTTCACTTCGCGGTGATTATTCCGGCTCGTATCCTGGTCCGGCATTCAATCCTCGGATGTGCGCCGGGACCGCGGTCCGGTGCACGCGTCGGTGTCAGAGAGGTCGCACGTTGAGCCAGCCGAGCCACAGCCTCCGGCAGATCCCGGTCGTCGTACTCGCCGGATTCCTGGGCTCCGGCAAGACCACCCTCCTCAACCACCTCCTGCATCGCAGCGGTGGCAGCCGTATCGGTGCCGTCGTCAATGACTTCGGTTCCATCGAGATCGATGCCATGGCGGTGGCCGGAGCGCTCGGCGATTCCACCGTCTCGCTCGGAAACGGCTGCCTGTGCTGTGCCGTCGACGTCAGCGAGCTCGATCTCTATCTCGAACGGCTCGCCCGGCCCGCCGCCGGCATCGACGTCATCGTGATCGAGGCCAGCGGCCTCGCAGAACCCCAGGAACTCGTGCGCATGGTGCTCGCCAGTGAGCAACCGGGGATCGTGTACGGCGGCCTCGTCGAGGTCGTCGACGCCGCCGAGTTCGACGACACACGGGTGAGGCATCCCGAGGTCGACCGGCATCTCGCCCTCGCCGACCTCGTCGTCGTCAACAAGCTCGACCGGGCGCCGGACCCGGAGCGCGTCCTCGGGCTCGTCCGCTCCCTCGTCGACCGTGCTGCCGTCGTCCCGGCCACCTACGGCCGTATCGATCCCGAGTTCCTCTTCGACTGCAGGCCGAGCGAGGAGCGCATCGGCCAGCTGTCCTTCGACGACCTGCACGAGCACGGCGAGCACGGGGAGCACGGTCACGCCGAGCACCTGCACGCGGCGTACGACAGCCTGTCGTTCAGCTCCGAAGTGCCCCTGGACCCACGCCGGTTGATGGGGTTCCTCGACAGCAGGCCCGAGGGGCTGTACCGGATCAAAGGGTATGTCGACTTCGGGGCGTACGACGTCCACAACCGCTACGCCGTGCACGCGGTGGGGCGCTTCCTCCGGTTCTACCCGGAGCCCTGGGCGCCGGGCGACGCGCGTGTGACGCAGCTCGTCCTCATCGGCTCGGGCATCGACGCGCCCGCCCTCGGCAAGGAACTCGAGGCGTGCCACAGCGACGCCCCGCACACCGCCGACGAGCACGGTATGTGGGGCGTCCTGCGCTACGTACAGGATCCGGAAGAGGACCTCGTGGAGCCGCCGGCCTAGACCGGTCCCGCCACGACCGAAACCGTCTTCGCCAGGGACACGCCCGAGCCGTCGCGGCGCGGGTCCATCTCGGGGAGGTCGGCCGGGGTGCCGTTCTTCTGCGCCGCCTTGGCCGGGACGGGACCCGCCCAGGCCAGGGACAGGCAGTCCTCACCCTTCAGGAACCGCTGGCAGCGCACGCCACCGGTGGCCCGGCCCTTGCGTGGGTACTGGTCGAACGGGGTCAGCTTGGCCGTCGTCTGGACCGAGTCGTCGAGCGTGCCGCGCGAGCCCGCGACCGTGAACACCACGGCGTCCGCCGCCGGGTCCACCGCGGTGAAGGAGATGACCTTCGCGCCCTCGGTGAGCTTGATGCCCGCCATGCCGCCCGCCGGACGGCCCTGGGGGCGGACCTGCGCGGCCTGGTAGCGCAGCAGCTGCGCGTCGTCCGTGATGAAGACCAGGTCCTCGTCGCCGGTGCGCAGCTCGACCGCGCCGACGATCCGGTCGCCGTCCCTGAGCGTGATGACCTCCAACTCCTCCTTGTTGGACGGGTAGTCGGGGACCACACGCTTGACGACGCCCTGTTCGGTGCCGAGGGCGAGGCCGGGGGAGGACTCGTCCAGCGTGGACAGGCAGACCACCGTCTCGCCGTCCTCCAGGGAGAGGAACTCCGACAGGGGCGCCCCTCCGGAGAGGTTCGGCGCTGTCACCGTGTCCGGCAGCTGGGGAAGGTCGACGACGTTGATCCGCAGCAGACGGCCCGAGGAGGTCACCGCGCCGATCTCGCCACGCTGGGTCGCGGGTACCGCCGACACGATGACGTCGTGCTTCGTGCGCCGGGCGTCGGCGTCCTCCGGGAACGGCTCGCCGTTCGAGGTGCGGGCCAGCAGGCCCGTGGAGGAGAGCAGGACCCGGCACGGGTCGTCCGCGACCTGCAGCGGTACGGCGGCCGCCGGGGCGCCGGACGCCTCCAGCAGGACCGTACGCCGCTCGGTGCCGAACTTCTTGGCCACTGCGGCCAGTTCGGAGGAGACCAGCTTGCGCAGCTCCGCGTCCGACTCCAGGATCCGGGTCAGCTCCGCGATCTCCGCGTTGAGCCTGTCCTTCTCCGACTCCAGCTCGATGCGGTCGAACTTGGTCAGGCGGCGCAGCGGGGTGTCCAGGATGTACTGGGTCTGGATCTCCGACAGGGAGAAGCGCTCCATCAGGCGCTCCTTGGCCTGCGCGCTGTTCTCGCTGGAGCGGATGAGACGGATGACCTCGTCGATGTCCACGAGCGCCGTGAGCAGGCCCTCCACCAGGTGCAGCCGGTCGCGGCGCTTGGTGCGGCGGAACTCGCTGCGGCGGCGCACGACCTCGAAGCGGTGGTCGAGGTAGACCTCCAGGAGCTCCTTGAGGCCCAGCGTGAGCGGCTGCCCGTCCACCAGCGCGACGTTGTTGATGCCGAAGGACTCCTCCATCGGCGTCAGCTTGTACAGCTGCTCCAGGACGGCCTCCGGCACGAAGCCGTTCTTGATCTCGATGACCAGGCGCAGGCCGTGCGCGCGGTCGGTGAGGTCCTTGACGTCGGCGATGCCCTGGATCTTCTTGGAGCCGACCAGGTCCTTGATCTTCGCGATGACCTTCTCGGGACCGATCGTGAAGGGCAGTTCGGTGATGACCAGGCCCTTGCGGCGGGCGGTGACGGTCTCGATCTCGACCGTGGCACGGATCTTGAAGGTGCCGCGGCCCGTCTCGTACGCGTCCCGGATGCCGGCGAGGCCGACGATGCGGCCGCCGGTGGGCAGGTCCGGGCCGGGGATGTGCTTCATCAGGGTGTCGAGGTCCGCGCCCGGGTAGCGGATCAGGTGCCGGGCGGCCGAGATGACCTCGGCCAGGTTGTGCGGCGGCATGTTCGTCGCCATGCCGACCGCGATGCCCGACGAGCCGTTCACCAGCAGGTTCGGGAAGGCTGCGGGCAGAGCGACGGGCTCCTGCTCCTGGCCGTCGTAGTTGGGCGTGAAGTCGACCGTGTCCTCGTCGATCGACTCCGTCATCAGGCTCGTCGCCTGGGCCTGGCGGCACTCGGTGTACCGCATGGCGGCCGGCGGGTCGTCGTTGCCCAGCGAGCCGAAGTTGCCGTGGCCGTCGACGAGCGGCACGCGCATGGAGAAGGGCTGGGCCATGCGTACCAGGGCGTCGTAGATCGACGCGTCGCCGTGCGGGTGCAGCTTGCCCATGACCTCGCCGACCACGCGCGCGCACTTCACATAGCCGCGGTCGGGGCGCAGCCCCATCTCGTTCATCTGGTAGACGATGCGACGGTGCACCGGCTTCAGGCCGTCGCGGGCGTCGGGCAGGGCTCGGGAGTAGATGACCGAGTACGCGTACTCGAGGAAGGAGCCCTGCATCTCGTCGACGACGTCGATGTCGAGGATGCGCTCCTCGAACGAGTCGTCGGGCGGCGGGGTCTTCGTGCTGCGGCGGGCCATCGCTGCCGGCTCCTCTTTTCTGGCTGCTCGCCTACGGGTCGCTCACGTCCCCTTCGGCTCGCTCATGCTGAAGCGTGAACGGTATCTGTCGCGGACCATTGTGGACCGCGGCACTGACAACGCCGGCCCAGGACCCTGTGTCGGCGGTCCGGGCCGGTGCGCGGGGCCAACCTCGCCGCGACTGCCCGCAGGCTACGCGATCCGCTGTGGGCGTACGTCGTCCGGGAACTTCGCCGACGATCCGCACGCTTGCATACAGTGGCAGGACCGGCAGGAAAACCGCGGTTCGAACCACCGCATCCGCGAGGCGAAGGGACGTACATGCCCATGGGTCACACGGCCACAGACCAGGCAGGCACCGGGGGCCTGACAGCGACCGAGCACCGCCTGGCCAACGGCCTGCGCGTGGTGCTCTCGGAGGATCACCTGACCCCGGTCGCGGCGGTGTGCCTCTGGTACGACGTCGGCTCGCGCCACGAAGTCAAGGGACGTACCGGCCTGGCTCACCTTTTCGAGCACCTGATGTTCCAGGGCTCCGGGCAGGTCAAGGGCAACGGGCACTTCGAGCTGGTGCAGGGCGCCGGCGGCTCGCTCAACGGCACCACCAGCTTCGAGCGCACCAACTACTTCGAGACCATGCCCGCCCACCAGTTGGAGCTCGCCCTCTGGCTGGAGGCCGACCGTATGGGCTCCCTGCTCGCCGCCCTCGACGACGAGTCCATGGAGAACCAGCGCGACGTCGTCAAGAACGAGCGCAGGCAGCGCTACGACAACGTGCCGTACGGCACGGCGTTCGAGAGGCTGACCGCCCTCGCCTACCCGGAGGGCCACCCCTACCACCACACACCGATCGGCTCGATGGCCGACCTGGACGCGGCGACCCTGGAGGACGCGCGCGCGTTCTTCCGCACGTACTACGCGCCGGGCAACGCCGTCCTCTCGGTGGTCGGCGACATCGACCCCGAGCAGACGCTCGCCTGGATCGAGAAGTACTTCGGGTCCATCGCCTCGCACGACGGGAAGCCGGAGCCCCGCGACGGCTCGCTGCCCGAGATCATCGGTGAGCAGCTGCGCGAGGTCATCGAGGAGGAGGTCCCGGCGCGCGCCCTGATGGCCGCCTACCGGCTGCCGGAGGACGGCACGCGCGCGGCGGACGCCGCCGACCTCGCGCTCACCGTCCTCGGCGGCGGCGAGTCCTCCCGCCTCTACAACCGGCTGGTGCGGCGCGACCGTACGGCCGTCGCGGCCGGGTTCGGCCTGCTGCGGCTGGCCGGAGCGCCCTCCCTGGGCTGGCTGGACGTGAAGACCTCCGGTGACGTCGAGGTGCCGGTCATCGAGGCCGCCATCGACGAGGAGCTCGCCCGGTTCGCCGCGGAGGGCCCCACGGCCGAGGAAATGGAGCGCGCCCAGGCCCAGTTGGAGCGCGAGTGGCTGGACCGGCTCGGCACGGTCGCGGGCCGCGCCGACGAACTGTGCAGGTTCGCCGTCCTGTTCGGCGACCCGCAGCTCGCCCTCACGGCCGTCCAGCGCGTTCTGGAGGTGACGGCCAAGGAGGTCCAGGAGGTCGCCAAGGCCCGCCTGCGGCCCGACAACCGCGCCGTGCTCGTGTACGAGCCCCTCTCGCCCGAGTCCGCCGAGCACACCCAGGACGAGGACTTCCCCGAAGACCCCGAGTCCGAAGCGACGGTGGAAGCCACCGACCAGAACGAGGAGGCGGCCAAGTGACCGAGCTCGCCACGATGAAGTTCCACCCGCAGCCCCGGGCCGGCGAGGCCAAGCCGTGGGCGTTCCCGTCCCCCGAGCGCGGCGCGCTCGGCAACGGCCTGACCGTCCTGCGCTGCCACCGCCCCGGCCAGCAGGTCGTCGCCGTCGAGGTGCTCCTGGACGCGCCCCTGGAGGCCGAGCCGGCCGGCTTCGAAGGCGTCGCCACGATCATGGCGCGGGCCTTCTCCGAGGGCACCGACAAGCACTCCGCCGAGGAGTTCGCCGCCGAGCTGGAGCGCTGCGGCGCGACCCTCGACTCGCACGCCGACCACCCCGGCGTCCGGATCAGCCTCGAAGTGCCGGTCTCCCGTCTCGCCAAGGCGCTCGGTCTGCTGGCCGACGCCCTCAGGGCGCCCGCGTTCACCGACAGCGAGGTCGAGCGGCTGGTCCGCAACCGCCTCGACGAGATCCCGCACGAGCTCGCCAACCCCTCCCGCCGCGCCGCCAAGGAGCTCTCCAAGGAGCTGTTCCCGGCGGCCTCGCGCATGTCGCGCCCGCGCCAGGGCACCGAGGAGACGGTCGAGAAGATCGACGCGGCGGCCGTACGTGCCTTCTACGACCGCCATGTCCGGCCCGCCACGGCCACCGCCGTCGTCGTCGGCGACCTCACCGGCATCGACCTGGACGCGCTGCTCGGCGAAACCCTGGGCGCCTGGACCGGCTCCAAGGCCGACCCGCGGCCCGTGCCGCCGGTGACCGCCGACGACACCGGGCGCGTGATCATCGTCGACCGTCCCGGCGCCGTCCAGACGCAGCTGCTCATCGGCCGCGTCGGCGCCGACCGGCACGACCGCGTGTGGCCCGCCCAGGTGCTCGGCACGTACTGCCTCGGCGGCACCCTCACCTCCCGCCTGGACCGCGTACTGCGCGAGGAGAAGGGCTACACCTACGGTGTGCGCGCGTTCGGCCAGGTCCTCAGGTCCGCCCCGGACGGCTCGGGTGCCGCGATGCTCGCCATCAGCGGCTCCGTCGACACCCCGAACACCGGCCCGGCACTCGACGACCTCTGGAAGGTGCTGCGCACGCTCGCCGAGGGAGGCCTCACCGACGCCGAGCGCGACGTCGCCGTACAGAACCTCGTCGGAGTGGCACCGCTGAAGTACGAGACCGCGGCGGCCGTGGCGAGCACCCTGGCCGACCAGGTCGAGCAGCACCTGCCCGACGACTACCAGGCGACGCTGTACCAGCAGCTCGTCGCGACCGGCACCGTGGAGGCCACCGCGGCGGCCGTCAGCGCCTTCCCGGTGGACCGTCTGGTGACGGTTCTCGTCGGTGACGCGGCCGAGATCAAGGAGCCCGTCGCGGCCCTCGGGATCGGCGAAGTCAGGGTCGTGGCAGCCGAGTAGAGGCCCGGTCAGCGGCACGTGCGCACAGGGGCCCTGGTGACTGATGCGTCACCAGGGCCCCTTAATGTCCGAATTGGGGGAGAGGTTGCCTGTCTGCCCTGTGGCATGCGCTACAAAAGGCGTGATCCGTTTGGGGATTGAAAGCGGCCCCGCTTAGCGTCGTCCGGGCTGTCCGTCAGGCACCGCGCCGCATCCGCGGCACCGGACAGCCATCGCCGAGTCCCCGTACGGCGCGAGCCAGGGGAGCCGGGGACCCATCGCAGTCCCTGGGGTGAATCGGACGCCCGCGCGCGCAGCGAGGGGGTCCGTAGGAGACCTTCCTGCTCCGAACCCGTCAGCTAACCCGGTAGGCGAGAGGGAAGGAAAGGACCAGCCACTACATGGCGTTCACGCGCGCCACCGGGAAGCACCGTCGTCCCACGCGGATGCACCGCACCACCACTTGCGCCGCCGGAGTCGCGGCCCTCGCCACCACCGGCGTCATCGGCGCCCTGGCAGCTCCGGCGCTCGCCGCCGACAACTCCGTCGAGCAGACCGGCCTCACGCCCGTCATCAGCATCGGCGACACGATCGCCGACAGGATCGACGCGCAGGCCGACGCCCAGAAGCAGGCCGCCGAGGAGGCCGCTCTCAAGAAGGCGGCCCTGGAGGCGGCACGCGAGAAGGCCGCTGCGAAGGCCAAGGCGGAGCGCGAGGTCAAGGAGCGCGCCGCCCGCGAGGCAGAGCGCAGGCGCCTCAACACGTTCGTGGCGCCGATATCCAACTCGTACGTCTCGACCGGCTACCAGGCCAGCAGCTCCCTGTGGTCCTCCGGCAGCCACACCGGCATCGACTTCCACGCCGCGAGCGGCACGACCGTCCACGCGGTCGGCTCCGGCACCGTCGTCCAGACCGGCTGGGGCGGCGCCTACGGCAACCAGATCGTGATCAAGATGCACGACGGCACGTACACCCAGTACGGCCATCTGTCGTCCATCGGTGTCTCGGTGGGCCAGACCGTCACCCCGGGCCAGCAGATAGGCCTCTCCGGCGCGACCGGCAACACCACCGGACCGCATCTGCACTTCGAGGCCCGTACGACCCCCGAGTACGGCTCGGACATCGACCCCGTCGCCTACCTGCGCTCGCACGGCGTGAACGTCTGACGACGGATCGCAGGATCTCCTTCAGGCCCCGGCTCCCGAGCCGGGGCTTTCGACGTTTCCGCCGCCCCGCTGTCCAAAAAATATCCATGGATTCCGGCCCGCCGTCGGAAATTCCGGCTCCGTGCAATAGAGTCACCGATACACGTCAATCATCGACGTTTCACGGGGATTAAGTCGGAGGTCGGTCATGCGTATTCCGGCGCACTCGGTGTGCACGGCGATCCGGGACGACATCGTCGCCGGTGTCTACGAGCGTGGCAGCCGGCTCACCGAGGAACTCCTCGCACGCCGCTACGGCGTCTCGCGTGTCCCCGTCCGCGAGGCGCTGCGCACCCTGGAGGCCGAGGGCTTCGTGGTGACCCGGCGGCACGCGGGCGCGTGCGTCGCGGAACCCACCGAACGGGAGGCCGTCGACCTGCTGGAGATGCGGATGCTCCTGGAGCCCCTCGGCGCCTCCCGGGCCGCCCAGCGGCGCACCGACGCCCACCTCAAGGTCCTGCGCGGCCTGGTCAGACTGGGCCAGGAGCGGGCCAGGAGGGGCAACAGCGAGGATCTGCGCTCCCTGGGGGGCTGGTTCCACGAGACGCTCGCCCAGGCCTCCGGCAGCCCCGCGCTGACCTCGATGCTGACCCAGCTGCGCCACAAGATCGCCTGGATGTACACCGTGGAGGCACCGGCCGACCCCGTGGAGTCCTGGGCGGAGCACGGTGCGATCGTCGACGCCGTGGCCCGCGGTGACAGCGAGCGCGCGCGGGCGGTCACGGCGCTGCACACCGAGCGCTCGAGCACGGCACACCGGCTGCGGTTCGGCGGCCCGGAACGGGCGAACGGTGTGAGGAACTCGCAACATGCCGTAAACATGTCGGGCCTGCGGCATTAACACGGGCGCCGTATACAAAGAAGGAACAATTTGCGGGGCATTATTTCTGCTGCCCGCGACCGGAAATTCGACCGCCCTTGTGCGGGAAATGCGAAGGGCTCGCCCGGAAATTCGGACGAGCCCTTCTGTGCTGCCGTGATCAGACGGTCTCGGGAAGCTCCTCGAGCCCCTCGGAGACCAGCTTCGCCAGACGGTCGAGGGCGACGTCCGCACCCTCGGCCTCGGAGGCGAGGACGATCTCCTCGCCGCCCTGGGCGCCCAGGCCGAGAACGGCCAGCATGGAGGCCGCGTTGACGGGGTTGCCGTCGGCCTTGGCGATCGTCACCGGGATACCTGCGGCCGTGGCGGCCCGGACGAAGATGGAAGCGGGGCGGGCGTGGAGGCCCTCGGCCCAGCCGACGTTGACGCGGCGCTCAGCCATGTGATGCTGCCCTTCAGAGTCTCAGGGTTGTCTAGACCAGTTTCCCACAACGTGAAGCGTCTCCGGAGCGGTCCTGTGTCCCGTCCGGGGTGGGCAGTCGGACCGCGGCCTCGGCCCGACTTCCGTCCTTGTTCTCTTCTCAGCGGACTGCCGTGTTCTCCACAGACTGCCTCGCGCCGTTGTCGGACGCGAGCCGTACTCTGGGGCCCATGCAGACCTCGCCGGACCGGCACGAGTACCCCGCACACTGGGAAGCCGACGTGGTGCTGCGCGACGGCGGCACCGCGCGCATCCGCCCCATCACCGTTGATGACGCCGAGCGCCTGGTCAGCTTCTACGAGCAGGTTTCGGACGAGTCGAAGTACTACCGGTTCTTCGCGCCCTACCCTCGTCTGTCCGCCAAGGACGTCCACCGCTTCACGCACCACGACTTTGTGGACCGGGTGGGACTCGCGGCCACGGTGGGCGGCGAGTTCATCGCCACCGTACGCTATGACCGCATCGGTGCCGACGGCATGCCCGCGTCAGCTCCGGCCGACGAGGCCGAGGTCGCCTTCCTCGTCCAGGACGCCCACCAGGGGCGCGGCGTCGCCTCCGCGCTGCTGGAGCACATCGGCGCGGTCGCCCGGGAGCGCGGCATCCGCCGCTTCGCCGCCGAGGTGCTGCCCGCCAACAACAAGATGATCAAGGTGTTCACGGACGCCGGGTACACACAGAAGCGCAGCTTCGAGGACGGCGTCGTACGCCTGGAGTTCGACCTCGAACCCACCGACCGCTCACTCGCCGTCCAGCGCGCGCGTGAGCAGCGCGCCGAGGCGCGGTCCGTACGACGGCTGCTCGTGCCCGGCTCCGTCGCCGTCGTCGGCACCGGCCGCACCCCGGGAGGCGTGGGCCGCAGCATCCTCGACAACATCCGTGACGCCGGCTTCACAGGGTCGCTGTACGCCGTGAACAAGGCGCTCCCCGAAGACGTCAAGGAGCTCGACGGCGTCCCCGCCCACCGCTCCGTCCGGGACATCGACAGCCCCGTCGACCTCGCGGTCGTCGCCGTGCCGGCCGCACACGTCCCCGCGGCCGTCACCGAGTGCGGCGAGCACGGCGTGCAGGGGATCGTCGTCGTCTCCGCCGGGTACGCCGAGAGCGGGCCCGAGGGCCGCGAGCGCCAGCGCGAACTCGTGCGGCACGCGCGCACGTACGGCATGCGGATCATCGGGCCGAACGCCTTCGGGATCATCAACACGTCCCCCGACGTACGGCTGAACGCCTCACTCGCCCCCGAGATGCCCCGCCCCGGCCGGATCGGCCTGTTCGCCCAGTCCGGTGCCATCGGCATCGCGCTGCTGTCCCGGCTGCAGCGCCGCGGCGGCGGAGTCACCGGCGTCACGGGCGTGTCCACCTTCGTGTCGTCCGGCAACCGCGCGGACGTGTCGGGCAACGACGTCATCCAGTACTGGTACGACGACCCGGACACCGATGTCGTCCTCATGTACCTGGAGTCCATCGGCAACCCGCGCAAGTTCACCCGTCTCGCGCGGCGGACGGCGGCCGCGAAGCCGCTGGTCGTGGTCCAGGGTGCCGGTTCCGCCCCGCAGGGGCATGCGGTACGGGCCACACGGTTGCCGCACGCGACGGTGTCCGCGCTGCTCAGGCAGGCGGGCGTGATCCGGGTGGACACGATCACCGAACTCGTCGACGCGGGCCTGCTGCTCGCCCGGCAGCCGCTGCCGACGGGCCCGCGCGTGGCGATCCTCGGGAACTCCGAGTCCCTGGGGCTGCTGACCTACGACGCATGCCTCTCCGAGGGGCTCAGGCCGCTCAGACCGCTGGACCTGACCACCGCGGCCTCGGCGGAGGACTTCCACGCGGCGCTGCTGCGGGCCCTCGGGGACGACTCGTGCGACGCGGTCGTGGTGACCGCCATCCCGGCGATCGGCGAGGGATCCCCTGGAGACGCCGAGCTGGCGGAGGCGCTGCGATCAGCCGCCGAGTCCGTTCCGGGCAAGCCCGTGCTGGTCGTGCACGTGGAGCTCGGCGGACTCGCGGAGGCGCTGTCGGCCGCGACGAGCACGGCACCGCAGCAGGACACCACGGCGACCGGCACCCGCCGGCTCCGCCCGTCCCAGCAACTGCCCCCTCCCGTTCGGACGCAGGAACCGGCCGCCCCTGCCACCTGCTCCCGCCTCATCCCCGCCTACCCCGCCGCCGAGCGCGCCGTCCGCGCCCTCGGTGAAGCGGTGAAGTACGCGCAATGGCGGCGCGACAGCGCCGACCCCGGCAAGGTGCCCGAGTACGAGGACATCGACGAGAAGGGAGCCGCCCGGCTCATCGACGGGATGCTCGCCCGCGGGCAGGGCCTCACCCTCGGCACCGAGGACACCTGCGAGCTGCTCGGGCAGTACGGCATCCCCGTGCGCAGGGCGGTGCCGACCTTCACCCCGGACGACGCCGTCCGGGCCGCCGGCGCCCTCGGCTACCCGGTCGCCCTCAAGGCCACCGCCCCCCACCTGCGCCACCGCGCCGACCTGGGCGGCGTACGACTGGATCTCGCCGACGAGGAGCAACTGCGGCGGGCGTACGCCGAGTTGACCGAGCTGTTCGGGAAGCCGGAGGAGCTGCGGCCGGTGGTACAGGGGATGGCACCACGCGGCGTGGACACGGTGGTACGGGCCGTCATCGACCCGGCGGCCGGCGCCGTCCTGTCGTTCGGGCTGGCCGGAGCCGCCTCCCAGCTGCTCGGCGACATGGCGCACCGGCTGGTCCCGGTCACCGACCGGGAGGCGACCTCGCTGGTCCGGGCGATCCGGACGGCACCGCTCCTGTTCGGCTGGCGGGGCTCGACACCGGTCGACACCCCGGCGCTGGAAGAGCTGCTGCTGAGAGTGTCCAGGCTGGTCGACGACCACCCCGAGGTCGTCGCGGTGACCCTGGAGCCGGTCGTCGTCGCACCCCGCGGTCTGACCGTCCTCGGCGCCTCCGTCCGCCTCGCGCCACCGCCCGCCCGCGACGACCTCGGCCCGCGCACCCTTCCCGTGTACTGAGACGGGCACGGAGACAGCGCTGACCGGTGCCTCGCAGTCAGTGCACCCCCGTAGGATGGACGTCATGGCCAAGACCAGTACGACGACCCAGGGGCTGCGCACGGCGATCGAGCGCAGTGGCTACTACCCGGCCCTCGTGGCCGAGGCGGTGGAGGCCGCCGTGGGCGGCGAGCCCATCCGGTCGTACCTGGTCCACCAGGAGACCACATTCGACGCGAACGAGGTGCGGCGGCACGTCACGGTGCTCGTCCTCACCGGCAACCGCTTCATCGTCAGCCACACCGACGAGCAGGCCGCGGACACCACCTCCCCGACGCCGTACGCCACGACCTCGACGGAGTCCGTGAAACTCGACCGGATCTCCTCGGTGGTGGTCAGCCGCGTCGTCGCCAACCCGGAGCAGTACCAGCCGGGCACCCTGCCCCGCGAGGTCGTCGTCACCATCGGCTGGGGAGCCGTCTCCCGCCTCGACCTCGAGCCCGCGGCCTGCGGCGACCCCAACTGCGAGGCCGACCACGGGTACACGGGCAGCTCGACGGCGGACGACCTCAGCCTGCGTGTCAGCGAGGCCGGAGACGGACCGGAGACGGTGCGCCAGGCGCTCGCCTTCGCCCAGTCGCTCTCCGAGGCGACCGCGGACACCACACGCTGATGTCCCAGTCCGCTCCCTGGGACACCCACCCGGAACCCCTCGCCGTCGACTCCGCTCCGCTGCCCGAGTACGGCAGCGGCTCCCTCGCCGACCTGCTGCCCACGCTGGCCGCCGGCATGGCCGTACCCGACATGACCGCCGCGATCACCGAGCTGACGCCGGCCGACCGGAACTGCGTGTTCCTGATCGACGGACTCGGCTGGGAGCAGCTGAAGGCGCATCCGGACGAGGCCCCCTTCATGACCTCGCTCCTCGGCACCTCGCGCGGTGGCACCGGCCGCCCCCTGACCACGGGCTACCCGGCGACCACCGCGACATCCCTCGCCTCCGTCGGCACCGGCCTGCCGCCCGGCGCGCACGGCCTGCCCGGCTACACCGTGCGCAACCCGGAGACCGGCGAGCTGATGAACCAGCTGCGCTGGCAGCCGTGGACATCGCCGCGCGCCTGGCAGCCGTATCCCACGGTGTTCCAGCTGGCCGAACAGGCCGGGGTGCACGCGGCCCAGGTGACATCGCCCACCTTCGAGAACACCCCGCTGACCAAGGTCGCACTCAGTGGCGGAAGGTTCCACGGGCGGCTGTCCGGCGAGGACCGCATGGACCTCGCGGCCGGGCAACTGGCCGCCGGCGACCGCTCCTTGGTCTACACGTACTACGCCGAACTCGACGGCGCCGGCCACCGCTACGGCGTCGAGTCGGACACCTGGCGCGGCCAGCTCATGCATGTCGACCGCCTCGTGCAGCGCCTCGCCGAGCAACTCCCGCCGCGCACCGCGCTGTACGTCACCGCCGACCACGGCATGGTCGACATCCCCTTCGACGAGCAGCACCGCATCGACTTCGACGAGGACTGGGAACTGCGCGCCGGCGTCGCCCTGCTGGGCGGCGAGGGCCGCGCCCGGCACGTGTACGCGGTGCCGGGCGCCGAGAACGACGTGCTGACCTGCTGGCGCGAGGTGCTCGGCGAGCAGTTCTGGGTGGCCTCGCGGGACGAGGCGATCGCGGCGGGCTGGTTCGGACCGCACATCGACGAGCGGGTGTACGCGCGCATCGGCGATGTCGTCGCGGCCGCCCGCGACGACGTCCTGATCATCGCCTCCGAGCGGGAGCCCAAGGAGTCGGCGATGGTCGGCAACCACGGCTCGATGACCCCTGCCGAACAGCTGGTCCCCCTGCTCGAAGTACGCTCCTGACGCTCCCCGATCCTCTCCACCGAAAGGTGCTCAACTCCCCATGCCCGAGCTGGTGTTCTTCTCCGGAACCATGGACTGCGGGAAGTCGACCTACTTGCTTGGGTATCCGCCATCAGCCGGCCATGCAGTGGGTGATGCGATGTCGGCTGGTGGTGAAGTTGTCTGTGCCGACAACGCCCCCTCTGTTCGTTTGGTCCGAAAGGTTCCTCTGGCCTGATGTCCGAATTGGTGTTCTTCTCGGGGACGATGGACTGCGGGAAGTCAACTTTGGCGCTGCAGATGGGGCACAACCGGTCGGCGCGGGGCCTGCAGGGTGTGATCTTCACGCGGGATGACCGCGCGGGGGAGGGGAAGCTCTCTTCGCGGCTCGGTCTGGTGACGGAGGCGGTCGAGGCGGCGCCGGGCATGGATTTGCATGGCTATCTGGTGGACCAGATGTCGAGGGGCGGCAAGGTCGACTATGTGATCGTGGATGAGGCGCAGTTCCTCGCTCCGGAACAGATCGACCAGCTGGCACGGATCGTGGACGACTTGGGCCTGGACGTCTTCGCCTTTGGCATCACGACCGACTTCCGTACGAAGCTCTTCCCGGGCTCGCAGCGGCTGATTGAGCTGGCGGACCGGATCGAGACCCTCCAGGTCCAGGCGATGTGCTGGTGCGGGGCGCGTGCTACGCACAATGCCCGAACGGTGGGCGGCGAGATGGTGGTGGAGGGCGAGCAGGTTGTGGTCGGTGATGTGAACCGGCCAGCCGAGGCGGTCGGCTATGAGGTGCTGTGCCGGCGCCACCATCGTCGCCGTATGACGAGCGTTTCCGCGCACGCGTCCGTCATCTCTCCGGATGTCCTGCCGGTCACCTGACCGCCCGCCCGCCGGTGCGGTCGTCGGCGGTGTATGAGGAATCCTGCGGTGGCAGCTGGAAGACGGACACGCAGTGGCTCAGCCGCACACACCAGGAGGGGTTCAGCCACTGGGGCCAGAAGTCGCTGATGAGCTGCTGGCCTCCCGTCCCCAGCTCCCGGTGAACGGCTCTGACCAGCGACGATGCAACCAAATGACAAGTGTATTTTTTGCTGGCCAGTTGAGCAGGGGTGGATGGCAGTGCCGAGTTCGGCCGGGGCTTGGGGTGGCGTGGCTGCTGTGCAGCGGGCGTGGCCCGGCGGTCAGCGCTTGTCCGCTGGAGCCCAGTGGTCCGCGGCCAGATGTGCGGGCGTGAACTCCGGCTCCTTGCCATCTGGATGGAAGGTGCGGTAGGTGGTCTCGGCCGTCGTCTGCAGGGTCCAGGCGGGCTCGGCGTGGCTGCCGCCGTACGACACCTCGGCCGTGAGGCGCCACGTCAGCAACCGTCGGTCCTCGGTGTACGGCGAGAGCACCACCCGCCGGATCTCCCCGGCGGGCACTGTCAGCGGCAGAGCGAACCCCGGGTTGACCTGGCGCCCCGTCGCGTCGAGGGCGGTGCGCACGACCGGGGGCGTGACGTCGAGCAGCACCTCCTGGTCCGGCGTGAGCATCGGCCGGTAGTTCTCCTGGCTTCGGCGCCGGGCGTCGGCCAGATCCTCGGCGAAGGCGACCGCGGGTCCCGGCAGCGCGGAGAGCACGACTCCATCGGGCTTGAAGTCCTCGCGGGAGATCACCTCGGCGCGCAGCGAGCGCAGCACGACATCGACCGTGCCGACGGCGTTGAGGTCGACGTACGCGTTGTAACCGGAGCAGGGGGTGTCCACGGGTTCGGGGCCGACGTCGGTACCGGGCATCCGCCGTACGCTGATGTGGGCCAGGCCCTGCACGCGCGCGGCGAACCGGACGATGTCCTCGGGCATCAGGCAGTCCTCCAATGCAGGCTCCGCGGCGGGCGGGCCATCGTGCGGAAGGGGTGGCCCGCCAAGTCGATCACGGCGGTGCCCTGGCGGTCCTCGCTGACCCAGTCCAGCTCCAACGTCCAGACCACGTACCACCGTTCGGTCTGCACCAGCAGCTCGAAGACCTCCGGGTCGTCCGGGCTCACCTTGTACGAGAAGGGGTGCCCGTCGGCCTCGCGTGACTCCAGTCGAGGCGGGTCCTCGTCGAGCAGGACGGTGTAGCGGCGGGGCGGGACAATCCCGGCGTGCGGGTTGAACACTCCGCGGGGAGTGTGCCGTTCGAGGACGACGGGGCGCAGCGCGGAGAGCACGACGGTCCTGCCCGAGAGGGCGGTGACAGTCAGCCGCAGGATGAACCCGCTGGCAGGCACCATGCGTTCGGGTTCGTTGCCTTGCGCGGCTACCTGGAAGAAGTTGGCTTGATCCAGCTTCACATGGCACGCGAAGGGGGGCTCCGCTTCGGTGAGCCGAGGGTTCGGTTCGGGGGGATCCGGGTCGCGTTCCGGGGAACGGCGCCGGAAGACCTCGACGAGCTTCTCCACCAGAACGCCCGTGATCACAGCGGTGAGCGCGGGCGCCAGCCATGACGGTGCCTTGTCCGATGCCCACAGCAGCACTCCGCACAGTCCCGCGACCGCGGCGGTCCCCACGGTAGTGCGCAAGGTGTCGCGTGCCCGCATCATGGCCCCCGTCGGCGGGTGAATCACTGTGGCCACTCAACTGTCCACCTGGAACGGCAAGATGAGCAAGTGACGGGCGCCCCGGAGGTTGGACGTCAGTCCTGTTCGAGGGTGATGGCGGCCTCGTACGTCCTGCAGGGGTGGTCTGCTCGGCGGCCTCGATGGTGTACTCGCCAGCGAGGCCACCGCGGCCCTCGACGGGCAGGGCGAATCAGCTGCTGTAATCGGTGGTGACGCGGGCTCCGTCCAGTGTGTCGCCTCTCTGGCAGGCCGTGCGCAGGCCGAAGCCATTGAGCAAGTTATGGACAGCTGTGCTGGCCAGCCGGGCGGTCCCTTGATGGCTCCACTTCGCCTGTACCAGCCAGATCTCGGCGGTCACGGGGGAGACCAGCACGGCACCGACACGTGGTCGCCAGCTCCGTCGACTACGGCTTCCGCCGCCTCCACTGACGTGCAGTCCGCGACCAGCTGCGCTGCCTTCGAAGCCAACGCCCGGGAGAAGAGGGCCTGGCCCGGCGATGGCTTGGAGCGAAGGGCGTTGTGCGGGCGGAGGTTGGGGAGGACGATTTGCGCAAACTGGCCATGGCTTGTGGTGCGTTGCCGGTCCGCAGCTGGGAGGCATCCTCGGTAAAGGTGGTGCCGTGTAAGTGCTGCACCGCCTTGACGGCCCAGTGATCCTTGATCGGCTTTGTGAGATGGGTCGTTGCGGCCTGCCCGGCGGTCAGGCTGGTGACGGCGTAGACGGTCTTGACGGTGGTCTTTCCGCTCTTGCGGCAGGTGCGTCGGCGCTTGACCTGGATGACCCGATGGGTACCGGGGAAGAGCAGGTTGTTCACGGCGGTGACCTTGATCCGCCGGGTCTCGCTACGGCCTTGCGGAGGGAAGTCCTTCCAGGGAGGCGACTTGAGCTGGACACGCAGCTTCGTCCGGCTCCCCTTCACGATCACGATGTAGTGGGCGTCGCGGCTCGGCAGGTGCTCGGCGTGTTCGGTCTGGGTGTGCAGGGCGTCGCTGGGCACGGGGAGTAGAGAACTCCGTGATCACGGAAGCATTGCCCGCTTCCCTACTCGCACCCGTCAACCCGAGAGAACGTCACTTACCGCCCCGGGGAGGCGCTTTGCCGGTGCAATGATCCCGGGTCCGACAAGCCCAGGCCGTCAACTTGATCGCGCATTTGCCCGACCGTTACCCCTTCATGGGCGGCATGCCTGATGGGCTGTCGTAGATGTGACACACGGGGGTCAGGATGGCAATCGAGCTGCCGGAGGAAGTGGTGTCGTTCCTCCAGTTCATCGGGGTGAACTGGCCGAACGTCAATGAGGACAAGGTCCGTGAATTCGCCGCGCATGTGCGGGAGTTCGCGCAGAACGTGGACAACACGCACCAGGACTCCACCGCGACGATCAAACGTCTTGGCGCGGTGTACCAGGGGGCGTCGTACGAGGCACTGCTCGCGAAGTGGGCGCAGCTGTCCAACAGCCACATGAACGAGCTGATCGAGGCCTGCCACACCGTGGCCACCGCCCTGGATGTCGCGGCCGATGTGATCGTGGCCATGAAGGGCGAGGCGATCGCCGAACTGGTGGTGCTTGCCGCCACGTTCGTTGCGGACCAGGCGGCGGCGGTGGCGACCCTGGGCCTCGCGGAGGCGGCCGAGGCGCTGGTCGTGGAGGCGGCAGAGAAGCTGATGGATTTCCTTGAGCAGCAGCTGGAGCAGTGCATCATCGGGCAGGTGATCGAGGCCGCCATGAACCCGTTGGTGGACGTGGTGGGGAAGGCCGTGACGGGGCTGGTGTTCCATACCACCGAATCCGCGCTCGGGGTGTCCGGCGGCGGGAGTACCGGGTTGGGCGAAGGCTTCTCGGTCGACCCCGAGCAGATGCACGCGCACGCGGAGCTGATGCGCGGCCATGCCCGGACGGTGGCCTCTCATGCGGAGACGTTCCGGACCAAGCTCGCGACGGTGAGCTTCGAATGACCAACCGGATCGTCAAGGCCCTGGAGGACGGGGCCCAGAAAATGGGCAAGGCCATCGGTGAGGACGCCGGCAAGGCCGTCAAGGACTTCTATCACGACACCGGTACACGGCTGAAGAAGGTCGCTCAGAACCACGTCGAGAACGACGCCAAGCACGCCGGCGAAATGGAGAAGATCCTCAAGGGCGGCGGCAAGGAAGACGTGCCCGGTCCGCACGTCGGCACCAGTGGCACAGGGCGGGCGTCGGGCGCGGGGCAGGGCCGCGAGCAGGCGGAGAACCGGGCCGGCGAGGGCGTCGAGGAAAACGCCGGCTCCGGGGCCCGGCGCAGCGCCCGGGACGCGCTCGACGACAACCCGAAGCACGAGGGGCAGTCGGCCAAGGAGAAGGTCTGCGACGGCGACCCGATCGACATGGCCACCGGCCGCATGCTCATGTCCCAGACGGATATCGCGCTGCCCGGCACGCTGCCGCTGGTGTTCACCCGGACCTTCGAGTCCTCCTTCCGATCCGGCGGCTGGTTCGGCCCCGCCTGGTGCTCCACCCTCGACCAGCGCCTGCTGATCGACGACCAGGGCGTGATCTTCGTACGCGAGGACCGCTCCCTGCTCTCCTACCGGCACCCAGCACCGGGGGCAGCGACGCTGCCGGTGGAGGGAGAGCGCTGGCCGCTGGAGGCGACCGAAGACGGCTACACCGTCACCGACCCGGCCACCGGCCGCATCTGGTGCTTCACCCACCACGACGGGTCGCTGGCGCTCCTCGACCAGCTCGACGACCGCAACGGCAACTGGATCGCCTTCGACCACGACCCGGCCACCGGCGCACCCCTCGCGATCCGGCACTGCGGTGGCTACCAGCTGAACATCACCACGGACCAGGGCCGCATCACCGGCCTGTGCCTTGCGGGAGCCGCCGAGGACGGCGGCGACCGACTCATCAAGACGTACGCATACAACAGCGCAGGTCAGCTCATCGAGGTCGCCGACCCCGAGGGGCGTGCCATGCGCTTCGGTCTCGATGCCCTGGGCCGTATCACGTCGTGGACGGACAGCAACGGCAGCAGCTACACCTACGCCTACGACGAACGGCACCGCTGCGTCCACCAGTCAGGAATCGCAGGGCACCTCAGCGCCACGTTCACCTACGACGCGATCGATCCGGAAACCGGTCATCGCGTCACCGCGATCACCGACTCTCAAGGCAACACCACGCGCTACCTGATCAACGACGCGTCGCAAGTCGTCGCCGAGATCAGCCCTCTGGGCGCGGTGACCCGTTTCGAGCGTGACCGCTACAACCGCCTGCTGTCATGCACCGACCCGCTCGGCCACACGACGACCTTCACATATGACGAGGAAGGACGGCTCGTCACCGTCCACCGAGCCGACGGACGCAGCAGCCACATCGACTACAACGCTCTGGGCCTGCCCGTCCGGATCACCGGCTTCGACGGCCGAGCCATACGGCAGACCTACGACAGCCGCGGCAACCGCACCTCCCTGGCTTCCTCGACCGGCGCCACGACCACGTACGCGTACACACCGCAGGGCCACGTGTCGGCGATGACGCATCCGGACGGCAGTACCTCGCACGTACGGTGCAACGCAGCCGGGATGCCCCTGGAGATCACGGATCCCCTGGGGAAAGCGACCCGTTACGAACGCGATGCCTTCGGCCGCCCGATCACGCTGACCAGCGCGCTGGGTGCGGCGACTCAGCTGCGCTGGACCGTCGAAGGCAAGCTCAAGACCCGGATCTTCCCGGACGGTCACGCCGAATGCTGGACCTACGACGGCGAGGGCAATCAGCGCACGCACACCGATGTCCTCGGCCAGGTGACCCGCTTCGAGTACACCCACTTCGACCGTCTCGCCGCGCGCACCGGCCCGGACGGCGTACGGCACGAGTTCGCCTACGACACCCGACTCCGGCTCACCCAGGTCACCAACCCGCTGGGAGAGACCTGGAGATACTCCTACGACGCCGACGGACGCCTGGCTCTCGAAGAGGACTTCGACGGGCGCGTGATGCGCTATGGCCACGACGCCGCGGGACGCCTGGTCTCCCGCACCACCCCCATGGGGCAGACCGTCGGTTTCACACGCGATGCGCTCGGGCGCATCGTCCAGAAGGACGTCGACGGCGCGCTCACCACGTACACGTACGACACGACGGATCAACTGGCCGCGGCAGTGAGTCCCGATGTCCGGCTGGAGCTACAGCGCGACCAGCACGGCCGCGTGCTCACCGAGACGGTCAACGGCCGCGTCATGTCGTTCGGCTACGACGCGATCGGCCGGAGGGTCTCTCGTACCACCCCCACCGGTGTGCGTAGTTCATGGACCTATGACCACTTCGGCAACCGCGTGCAGCTGGTCACTGGTGGACGAACCGTGACGTTCACGCGCGACGCCGTCGGACGCGAGACGAGCCGCACCTTCGAGGGCGGCCTGACCATGGACTTCGCCTACGACCCCCTCGGCCGACTCGTCGGCCACACCAGCGCGGCGCCGGACACCGGCATCATCCAGTCACGCGCGTACCGGTACCGCGCCGACGGCCATCTCACAGGCGTCGACGATCAGTTGCACGGCCCCTCACACTTCACCCTGGACGCAGTCGGCCGCGTCACCGCCGTCAACGCCCACAACTGGAGCGAGACCTACGCCTACGACGCCGCGGGCAACCAGACGGCCGCCACCTGGCCCGACGTCCTCGCCCCTGAAGGCCAGGGCGAGCGCACCTACACCGGGACCCGCATCGACCGCGCCGGCGGCCTGCGTTACGAGTACGACGCAGCCGGCCGCACCGTGCTGCGCCAGAAGACTCGCCTTTCCCGCAAACCCGACATCTGGCGCTACCACTACAACGCCGAGGACCAGCTCACGTCCGTCACCACCCCCGACGGCACGACCTGGCGCTACCTCTACGACCCGCTCGGCCGACGCACGGCCAAGCAACGCCTCGACGCCGGCGCAGCCGTCGTGGAACAGGTCGATTTCGCTTGGGACGGGAGCACCCTCTGCGAGGAAACCCAGAGCACGACCGGCGTCACCCTCACCTGGGACCACGACGGCCGACGCCCCGTCGCTCAGTACGAACGCAAGCCGCTGTCGACGACCGAAGTCGACGAGCGCTTCTTCGCCATCGTCACCGACGTCGTCGGCACCCCCACCGAGCTGATCGACGAACATGGACGCCTCGCGGCCCGCACCCGCACGACGCTGTGGGGAACCACTGCCTGGGACCACGGCGCCACGGCTCATACCCCACTACGCTTCCCTGGGCAGTACCACGACGCCGAGACCGGGCTCCACTACAACCATCACCGCATCTACGACCCCGTCACCGCTCGGTACCTCACGCCCGACCCCCTGGGCCTGGCGCCTGCACCCAACCCGGCGTCATACGTGCACAATCCGCACGTCTGGAGCGACCCACTCGGCCTCGCTCCCAAGGAATGCGACCCTGATAATGTCCCGGGCACCAAGCGCACCTATGAGGAAGCCAAAGCCAAGGCACTCAGGGACGCAGGTATTCCAGAGGGTGCGGTCCCCCTGGAGAGCAACGATTGGGTAGAGGCCACGACGCCGGAGTGGCAAGGCGGCAAGCAGCTCATGGATGAGAACCACCAACCGATCTACTACACGGAGGAGATATACGAACACCCCAACGGCGAGAACCTCATCGTGTTCCAGGACCACCACTTCGGTCATCAGGAACCCGGAACCCCTGGCCATCAACCCGCACACGTCCACGTGCGACCGATAGACGACACCCGCAATGGGCAAGTCCCCGGAGCCGAAGAGCACTATTACTATGACCGTTCCACTCATCCCAGCCGACCCTGAGCCGCTGCGCCGGCTTTACGGCGAATTTCCCGGCCTGGACGAATTCAGGCTCCGCTCGATCAACATCGACCGGGCGGGCCCCTCGCTCACGCTCCGTATCGACCTCCTGGATTTCCCCGGCCACCCGCCGGAGGAGTGGGTGGCAAACCAGTGCGACGTGGTGCAGTGCCACATCCACTTCCTGGCGGTTGATCAACTCGCGCTGGAGGAGTGGAATCCGCCGACGAGGGCACGGCTCACCACCACACCCACGGCGGAACCTCGGATGATTGATGTGTCCGTCCGTGGCCCTGGGGTTTCGCTCGATTTCCAGAGCCACGAGCAAGTGACCATCCGTCACATCAGCGGCTTCCGCATGGCACCCGATGGTTCGGACGAGGTCCCCCACCAGTTCCTCAGCAAGCTCGACGCACACCGCTTCTCGACGATCCCCCGCACCTACGAAAAGACCTTCTATGCGCGCTGACAGCTGGGTTCAACTGCTCACGGGGCCCGCACTCATCGCGAGCCTCTACGATTCCCCGCCAGAGCTGAGCGCATGCGCCCTCTTCTACGTCCATCTCGACGAGCGCGCAGATTCCGTGACACTGGGATTCGATACCTCGCACCTCCCGTCAAACCCGCGCACGGAATGGCAGGAGAAACCCTTCAATGCCTTCGAGTTTCATTTGCAGTTCGAATCCGTTTCAGGACTTCGCGTCGCGGGATGGGCTGCACCAGCGCAGAAGAACATTCTGATGTCTGCACGCGAGGCCGGAGGCGTAAAATTTTCGGCGACCGCGCCTGGATCACTGCTCGAATTCGCGGCGGACCGGGTCCGAGTCGCGCGGACGCGTACCTATCTCGCCTCGGCAGCACCCTGATGGGGAGGCCAATCCTTCTTCCTGTAGCCGCGTCGGGATCAAGACCCTCGATCTCATGTCGGCGGCGCTCTCCGGAAATGGTGGATTCCCAAGCAAAAGGACGCTGGCTCTGCAGATCGAGCACAACCGTTCGGCACGTGGCCTGGCAGGGATGATCTTCACCCGTGACGACCGCGCGGGCGAGGGCAAGCTCTCCTCCCGTCTCGGCCTGGTCACCAACGCGGTGGAGGTCGAGGACGGGCAGGACCTGTACGCCTACGTCGTCGACCACCTCTCGCAGGGCGGCCGCGCGGACTACGTCATCGCGGACGAGGCGCAGTTCCTGGCGCCGGAGCAGATAGACCAACTCGCGCGCGTGGTCGACGACCTGGGCCTCGACGTCTATGCCTTCGGCATCACGACCGACTTCCGCACCAAGCTGTTCCCCGGCTCCCAGCGCCTTGTCGAGCTGGCCGACCGCGTCGAGGTCCTCCAGGTGGAGGCCCTGTGCTGGTGCGGCGCGCGCGCCACACACAACGCCCGGACGGTGGGCGGCGCCATGGTCGTCGAGGGCGCGCAGGTCGTCGTCGGCGACGTCAACCAGTCGGAGGCCGTCGGCTACGAGGTCCTCTGCCGCCGCCACCACCGCCGCCGTATGACGGCGACGACATCCGGCTCGGCGACGCTTTCCCCGGACGTGCTGCCGGTCTCGCAGGCCTAGAAGGACCGCCCTGCGCTCAGCGCGGGCTCTCGATCAGGCAGAAGCGGGCGCCCTCGGGGTCGGCGACCGTGGCCACGCGCCCGTGGGCGCTGTCCCTCGGGGACTTGAGGACATGACCGCCCAGGTCCACGAGGCGGACGACGGCTTCGTCCGTGTCGGCGACTTCGAAGTACGTGATCCAGTGCGGGCCCCGGTCGCGCGGCAGGGCGGTGCCCACGCCGTGGATACCGGCGACCGGACGGCCCCCGACGTGCAGACTCACGTAGTCGAAGTCGGCGGAGACGACCGGCTCCTCCTCGTAGCCGAAGACCGTCTCGTAGAACTTGGCCACGCTCGCCGACTCGAAGGTCAGCAGCTCGTTCCAGGCCGGGGTGCCGGGCACGCCCGTGAGAGCAGTGCCGAGGTACTCGGCCGCCTGCCAGATGCCGAAGACGGCGCCGGAGGGGTCCGAGCCGATCGCGAGACGCCCGGCCTCGGCGGCGTCCAGGGGGCCCACCCCGATCGTGCCGCCGCACAGCCGCACCGTCTCGGCCGTCAGGTCCACGTCGTCCGAGGCGAGGTAGGGCGTCCAGGCGATCGGCAGATGGCGGTCCGGCGGCAGCTGGCCGATGCCGGCCACCTCGTAGCCGTCGAGCAGGGCCCGTGCGTACGGGCCGAGCTGCTGGGGGCCCGGCTGGAACTCCCAGCCGAACAGCGAACCGTAGAAGTCCTGGGTCGCGGCCAGTCCGTGCACCATCAGGCTCACCCAGCAGGGCGTGCCGGGCGCGTGCTGGGCGTGCGCCTCGCCGTTCGGGCCGGCCGACCGCCGTGCCTCCGTCATCGTCACTCTCTCCTCGACCCCTCGCGGTCGCCGTGTCGCTTCCGCACTCCGGATCTCCGTGCAGATGCTCGCACCACAGATGCGACCGCGCGCTCCGGGCGCGCCGCATGCCAGGAGGATGCCCGGTGTGCGGTTTGTCGTCCGTTTCTGTGCGATTGCCGACGGGTGTCGATCAGCTGTACAGCATGTGCCCGAACCCGTACGCCTCGTGATCGGGCCTGTCCGGCGGAGCAGAGTAGCCGGACCTGGACGAAGCGGCCACCCCGTGCGCAAGGATGGTGGCCATGAACGCCATCATCTCCGCTTCCGAACTCGCGAGTGGCCTGGCGGGGCCGCGCCCGCCCGTACTGCTCGACGTCCGCTGGCAGCTCAGTGTGGCCAAGGCGGCCGGCGAACCGCCCTTCGACGGCCGGGCCGCCTACGCGGCCGGGCACATCCCCGGTGCCGTCTACGTCGACCTGGACTCGGAACTCGCCTCCGCGCCCGGCGAACGCGGCCGTCACCCGCTGCCCGAGCTGGAGGTCTTCGGTGCCGCCATGCGACGGGCGGGCGTCTCGGCCGGGACTCCGGTGATCGTGTACGACGGCGGGCAGGGCTGGGCGGCGGCCCGCGCGTGGTGGCTGCTGCGCTGGACGGGTCACCCGGACGTGCGGGTCCTCGACGGCGGGTTGCCGTCGTGGGAGGGGGCGCTGGAGACGTCGGCCCCCGCGCCCGCGGAGGGCGACTTCGAGCCGGTTCCGGGCGGTGCGGGGCTGCTGGACGCCGACGGCGCGGCGGGACTCGCGCGGGCCGGGGTGCTGTTCGACGCGCGGGCGGGGGAGCGGTACCGCGGGGAGGTGGAGCCGATCGACCGGGTCGGCGGGCACATCCCCGGGGCGGTGTCGGCGCCCACCAACGAGAACGGGGGGGCCGACGGCCGGTTCCTGCCCGCCGAGGAACTGGCCGAGAGGTTCAAGGCGCTCGGCGCCGCCGACGGTTCGCCGGTCGGTGTGTACTGCGGCTCGGGTGTCTCCGGGGCGCACGAGGTGCTGGCCCTGGCGGTCGCGGGGATCGACGCGGCGCTGTACGTGGGCTCGTGGTCGGAGTGGTCGCAGGATTCGTCACGGCCGGTTGCCGTGGGGGCTGATCCCCAGTAGCCCTGGGGTGCCGCGGGGGAGCGGGCTCGCCGGCGCCGGCCGGGTGCCGCCTGCGCCCACCCGTGCCGCCCTGGGCGGCACGAATGCCCGCAGGCCGCGCAGGGTGGGGTGTTGCCGGAAGCGGTACGAATGCCTGCAGGCCGTACATGAGTGAGGGCCGCGCCCGGTCGGCGCGGCCCTCACTCATGTACGGCCGTCTGCGCGGCCGTACGGCTGACTACTCCTGCTTCTTGCGCCGTGTCCCGAACACGATCTCGTCCCAGCTGGGTACCGCCGCGCGGCGGCCCGGGCGGACGCCGTCGGCCTCGGCCTGGCGGTCCGTGGCGCCGACGAGGCGGTCGCGGTGGCTGGTGACGGAGCGGGGCATGAGGACGTCCGCGTAGGCGGAACCGGCCGAGGCCGCGGGGGCTGGGGGCTCCTCCTCCTCGGGTTCGGCGGCGGCGGGCTCCTCCGGCGGTGGCGGTGGAGGAGACGCTTCTGCGGGGCGCTCCGGGACCACCAGGTCGCCGCGGAAACTCGGTACCGCCTCCAACAGGCTGGTCAGCGAGTCCCGTTCACCCGTGCTCTCGTCGGAGGGCTCGGACGCCTGTGCCGGCAGGCTCGGACGCTCCCGGTCGAGGGAACGGTCCAGCGGGCGGTCACGCGGCAGCCGTGCGATGCGCGGGACGAACGGAAAGCTGGGTTCCGGCGCCGCGAGGTCCTCGGACTCCCCGATCAGCGAGCGAGCCTCCTCGTCGACGGCCTGGACGAGCCGCCGGGGCGGGTCGTACGTCCAGCTCGCCGAGTGCGGTTCGCCCGCGACCAGGTAGACCAGCAGGACCTCCCAGGTGCCGTCGTCGCGGCGCCACGAGTCCCACTGCACGGTGTCCTTCTCGGCGCCGCGCAGCAGCAGTCGCTCCTGGACGGCCTCGCCGAGCTGCGGCCCGGCGTTCTCACCGGGCCGACGGACGGGCGTCTTGCGGGCCCGCTCGGCCATGAACGCGCGCTCCGCGAGCACGGGGCCCTCGAAGCGTCGTACGCGGTCGACGGGGATACCGGCGAGCTGGGCGACTTCTTCCGCGGAGGCACCGGCGCGTATACGCGCCTGGATGTCACGGGGGCGGAGATGGCTCTCCACCTCGATCTCGATCTGGCCGAGGCGGGGCCGGTCGCCGCGGACGGCGGCGCGCAGCCGCTCGTCGATCGGAAGCGTGTACTCCGTTGCGTCGGCAGCCTTCAGCACCAGCCGTGTGCCGTCATTCGAGACGGCCACGACACGCAGTTCGGGCATGGGGACCTCCCGGGTGGTGCCTGCCGACGTCACGTGCGTCGCTGCTTCCGCTAGTCGAGTGTGGCCTGCCCGGGTGCAGCCTGCCACAACCTTGCCGAGTTGCCCGGCGTGTCGGGCCAGGGCCCTGGATCGCCGTTATGGCACGGTTACCTATTCGCAACGCTAAGTGACCAACTCCGTCACCCTGTGCAACTAGCCCCCTCCCGGCCGCCCTTGAAGGCCACGGACGTCCTGGCGGGAGGCCGGACCCAGGGCTCGCAACAGTACTCCATTCGGGCCACGTGCGTGGATTGGCGCGCCGCCCAACTTCTGGCAACGGACCGGACCCGGCCGCCCGTTGCGGGGTTTCGGGGATCTTGGACGTGGCGTAGTTCACGGAATCGGCAGAAACGGAACCAATGGCTACGGCCCCAACACCCGCCGCAGGTAGTCGTTCTGGAAGCGCCGGTCCGGATCGAGCCGGTCCCGCAGCGCCGTGAACTCGCCGAAGCGCGGATAGACCCCGGAGAAGTACTCGGCGTCCCGCGTGTGCACCTTGCCCCAGTGCGGCCGGCCCTCGTGGGCGGTGAGGATGCGCTCGGCGGCGGTGAAGTACGCCTGGTAGGGCGTCCCCCGGAACATGTGGACGGCGACGTACGCACTGTCGCGGCCCGACGCCGTGGACAGGGCGATGTCGTCGGCGGGAGCCGTACGCACCTCGACGGGGAAGCTGATCCTCAGGTCGGAGCGCTCCACCATCGTCTTCAGTTCACGCAGCGTTTCGGGGAGGGCCTCGCGCGGGACGGCGTACTCCATCTCCACGAAGCGCACCCGGCGAGGTGAGGTGAAGACCCTGTACGGAATGTCGGTGTAGGTGCGCGCGGACAGGGCCTTGCTGGAGATCTGGGCGATCGTCGGGACGGTCGCGGGCGCCGCGCGGCCGACCCACTGGGCCACCTGGAAGACGCCGTTGGAGAGGAACTCGTCCTCGAACCAGCCTGCGATCCGGCTCACCGGCTTCTCGGGGCCCGCGCTGCGGTTGTTGCGCTTGGTGTTGGTGGAGCCGGTGTGCGGGAACCAGTAGAACTCGAAGTGCTCGTTCTCGGTCCAGAGTTCGTCGAACTCGGCGAGCACCCTGTCGAAGGGCATCGGTTCCTCGCGCGCGGTGAGCAGGAAGATCGGCTCCACGGCGAAGGTGATCGCGGTGACCACACCGAGGGCGCCGAGGCCGATCCGGGCGGCCGCGAAGACCTCCGGATTCTCCTTCTCGGAGCAGGTGAGCACCGAGCCGTCGGCGATGACCAGCTCAAGGCCCTTGATCTGGGCGGCTATCGAGGCCGAATCGCGGCCGGTGCCGTGCGTGCCGGTGCTGGTGGCTCCGGAGACCGTCTGCTCCATGATGTCGCCCATGTTGGTCAGCGACAGACCCTCCCGGGCCAGAGCCAGGTTGAGCCTCTTGAGCGGGGTGCCGGCCTCCACCGTGACCGTCATGGCGTCGCGATCGATCTTGCGGATGCCGGTCAACAGTTGAGGGCGGATCAACACACCGTCGGTCGCGGCGATCGAGGTGAAGGAGTGCCCGGTGCCGACGGCCTTCACGGTCAGCCCGTCCTGAGCGGCCTGCCGTACGGCCGCGGACAGTTCCTCCACGGAGGCCGGCTCGACCTCCCGCGCGGGACGGGCCGTGACGTTGCCGCCCCAGTTACGCCACGTGCCGTTCTTCCCGCTCGCTGTGCTGCTCAACGGTGCCTCCCCGACGCGGAGCCGGCCTGCTGAGCCGGCGGTACCCCAGGAAACCGACCGCGACCGCGACGGCCCCGGACACCGCCGGAACCCCGTACCCGGCCCGCGCGCCGGCCGCGTCGATGACCCAGCCGGCCACCGAGGAGCCGAGCGCGACACCGACCGCCAGGCCGGTGCTCACCCAGGTCATGCCCTCGGTCAACTGCGCGCGTGGTACGTGCTCTTCGATCAGGGACATCGTCGTGATCATCGTGGGAGCGATGGACAGGCCCGCAACGAACAGCGCCACGGCCAGAAACGGCAAGTTTCCGACCAGTAGGAGGGGGATCATACTCACGGCCATCGCGCATATGCCCAGCAGCCAGCGACGTCCGGCCGCCCCCTTGAAGTGCAGCAGCCCGAACACGACCCCCGCCACGCAGGAACCCGCCGCGTACAGCGCGAGCACGAGGCTCGCGACGGCCTTGTGCCCGCGCTCGTCGGCGAAGGCCACGGTGACCACGTCGACGGAACCGAAGATCGTCCCGGTCGCCACGAAGGTGGCCACCAGTACCTGCAGGCCACGCGCGCGCAGTGCCGTACCGCCGCCCTGCTTCTCCCGGGGGTGCGGCTCGGGCTCGGTGGAGCGCTGCGCGGTCAGCCAGAACACGCCGGTCGCCAGGAAGCAGGCGGCCAGTAGCGGCCCCGCCTCCGGGAACCAGGCCGTGGACAGGCCGATGGAGATGATCGGCCCGAAGATGAAGCACACCTCGTCCACCACGGACTCGAAGGAGTACGCGGTGTGCAGCTGCGGGGTGCCCCGGTACAGGGCCGCCCAGCGGGCCCGGATCATCGCGCCGAGGCTCGGCACGGAACCGATGCCGGCGGCGCACACGAACAGCACCCAGTCCGGCCACCCGAAGTGCGCGCTGAGCAACAGGCCCGCCGCCGAGGTGAGTGCCACGAGCGTCGCGGGCCGCAGCACCCTGCGCTGTCCGTGCTGGTCCACCAGCCGGGAGATCTGCGGCCCGATCGCCGCGGCCGCGAGCGCGATGGTCGCCGACAGGGCACCGGCGAGCCCGTAGCGCCCGGTGAGCTGGGAGATCATCGTGACCACGCCGATGCCCATCATCGACAGCGGCATCCGGCCGAGGAGACCCGCGGCGGAGAAGCCCTTGGTGCCGGGGGCGGCGAACAGGGCGCGGTAGGGGCTGGGCACGGGGTCTCCGATGGCTACGGCTCAGAAAGGTGCTGGCTACGACAAGGTGTCGACCACGACAAGGTGCTGGCTACGGATCGGTAAGGTGCGAATTCAACTGATACAGCTTACGAGCGAGGTCACCCTAATGCACCCGGCGATTCGGCCGGTGAACATGTCCGGAAGGCGGCCCGCCCCCGTTCGTCACCCCGCCGTTTCCCGGCTGTCAGTGCCGGGTGGCAGGATCGACCCATGTCAGACGCGCTCGATGCCACCCCCTACGACGCCCTGCTCCTGCTCTCGTTCGGCGGCCCGGAGGGCCCGGACGACGTGGTCCCGTTCCTGGAGAACGTGACGCGCGGGCGAGGCATCCCCAAGGAACGCCTGAAGGAAGTCGGGCAGCACTACTTCCTGTTCGGCGGGGTCAGCCCCATCAACGACCAGAACCGCGCCCTGCTGGACGCCCTCCGCAAGGACTTCGCGGAGCACGGCCTGGATCTCCCGGTCTACTGGGGCAACCGCAACTGGGCGCCCTATCTGACGGACACCCTGCGCGAGATGGTCGCCGACGGCCGCCGCCGCATCCTGGTCCTCGCCACCAGCGCCTACGCCTCGTACTCGGGCTGCCGCCAGTACCGCGAGAACCTCGCCGACTCGCTCGCCGAGCTGGAGGCCGAGGGCCTGGAGCTGCCGAGGATCGACAAGATCCGGCACTACTTCAACCACGAGGGCTTCCTGGAGCCCATGATCGAGGGTGTCCTGCAGTCCCTGGCCGACCTCCCCGAGGACGTTCGGGAGGGCGCGCACCTCGCGTTCTCGACGCACTCGATCCCGACCGCGTCCGCGGACACCTCCGGCCCGGTCGAGGACCACGGCGACGGCGGCGCGTACGTCGAAGAGCACCTCGAGGTGGCTCAGCTGATCGCCGACGCGGTCCGCGAGCGCACCGGCGTCGACCACCCCTGGCGGCTCGTCTACCAGTCACGCTCCGGCGCCCCGCACATCCCCTGGCTCGAGCCCGACATCTGCGACCACCTGGAGGAGCGGCACGCGGCCGGCGTCCCGGCCGTCGTCATCGCCCCCATCGGTTTCGTCTCCGACCACATGGAGGTCCGCTACGACCTCGACACGGAGGCCAGGGCGAAGGCCGAGGAGCTGGGCCTGCCGATGCGCCGCTCGGCCACCGTCGGCGCCGACCCGCGCTTCGCCGCCGCGGTCCGCGACCTCGTCCTGGAGCGGGCGTCCGTGGAGCGCGGCGAGGACGTCACGCCCTGCGCCCTGGGCGCGCTCGGCGCGAGCCACAACCTCTGCCCGGTCGGCTGCTGCCCGGCCCGTGCCCCCCGCCCGGCCGCCGCGGGCGCCGACAGCCCCTACGTGTGAGGAGCCCCGTGACCGACCCCCTGCACCAGGAACTGCTCACGCTGGCCCAGGAGGCCGCCCGCCGCGCCGGGGAGCTGCTGCGGGACGGCCGCCCGGCCGACCTCGCGGTCGCCGCGACCAAGTCGAGCCCGATCGACGTGGTCACCGAGATGGACATCGCGGCGGAGAAGCTGATCACGGACCTGATCTCCGCCCACCGCCCGGACGACGGCTTCCTCGGCGAGGAGGGCGCCTCCAGCGAGGGCACCAGCGGCGTCCGCTGGGTGATCGACCCGCTCGACGGCACGGTCAACTACCTGTACGGGCTGCCCACTTGGGCTGTCTCCATCGCGGCCGAGCAGGACGGCGAGACCGTCGTCGGGGTCGTCGCGGCCCCGATGCGCGGCGAGACCTACCACGCGGTCCGCGGCGGCGGCGCCCGCGCCACGGGCGCCTGGGAGGGCGAGCGCGAGCTGGCCTGCCGACCCGCGCCGCCCCTCGACCAGGCGCTGGTCTCGACGGGCTTCAACTACGTCACCGAGGTCCGCACCCACCAGGCCGAGGTCGCGCGGAAGCTGATCCCCCTGCTGCGCGACATCCGGCGGGGCGGCTCGGCCGCCGTCGACCTGTGCGACCTCGCGTCCGGCCGCCTCGACGGCTACTACGAGCGGGGGCTGCACCCGTGGGACCTCGCGGCCGGCGACCTCATCGCCCGGGAAGCGGGCGCGCTGACCGGTGGACGCCCCGGAGAGCGCCCCGCACACCCTCTGACGGTTGCCGGTACCCCGGGCGTCTTCGAGCCCCTCCAGCGCCTCCTGGAGGACTTCGGCGCCTGGCACGACTGACGGCCGTACCGCCGGGCGGCATCTTGGCCAACGGCGGGTGAACGCCGTCGTACGACAACACAGCGGGCCCCCGGCGCTGGATTCGCCGGGGGCCCGCTGTCGTACGTACGCGCTGATCAGACGCAGACGCTAGGCGCCGACCTCCACACCGTGCTCGGCGGCGAGGCGGCGCAGGTCGTCGAGCTCGCCCTGCTCCACCTCGACGAGGAAGTCGTCGCCCTCGTCGCGAGCCCGCGTCAGGTCGGACTCGGTCGTCCTTATGCGCTGCAGAAGTCCTGCGGTGAATGCGTCCATGCTGCGCCCCCTCGTCCTGGGTCGTGGGTCGGTGGCACGGGGGTGTGCCGTTCGGAAGGGGCGATCACGTCTCCAGCAGGTGCCCGGCACACGGGCGCCGGGGGTGGCGACGGTGCCGGACACCCACGCCCACTCTGCGGAAAGCGGATTGCGCCGTGCCGCATGGTGTTGCGGCACTAGCAGAGCGTGATCGCGGGGTATGAACCGTCCTCCCCCCGCTCCCTTCCACGGAAACCTCAACCCGGCGAGAAAATCTCGCATTCCCGGGTCCCACACCTGTCCTTCATCCTGCCCTCATCCCCGCGCACCCGCCTTACCGCCGACTTATGACCGAAAAGGGCAGGATGGAGGCACACACTCATGCAGGCCCCTGCCCGCGTGTGCCCTTGTGGGCGCTACGCGGGTGGACACAGGAAGGACAAGCGACGTGCGCGTACTCGTCGTCGAGGACGAGCAGCTGCTCGCCGATGCGGTGGCCACCGGACTGCGCCGGGAGGCCATGGCCGTCGACGTCGTGTACGACGGTGCGGCCGCCCTGGAGCGCATCGGCGTCAACGACTACGACGTGGTCGTCCTCGACCGCGACCTCCCGCTCGTCCACGGCGACGACGTCTGCCGCAAGATCGTGGAACTCGGCATGCCCACGCGCGTGCTGATGCTCACGGCCTCCGGCGACGTCAGCGACCGCGTCGAGGGACTGGAGATCGGCGCCGACGACTACCTCCCCAAGCCGTTCGCGTTCAGCGAGCTCATCGCACGCGTGCGTGCCCTCGGCCGGCGCACCAGTGTGCCGCTGCCGCCGGTCCTGGAGCGGGCGGGCATCAAGCTCGACCCCAACCGCCGCGAGGTCTTCCGCGACGGCAAGGAGGTCCAGCTCGCGCCCAAGGAGTTCGCCGTCCTGGAGGTGCTGATGCGCTCGGAGGGTGCCGTCGTCTCCGCGGAGCAGCTCCTGGAGAAGGCCTGGGACGAGAACACCGACCCGTTCACGAACGTCGTGCGCGTGACCGTCATGACCTTGCGCCGCAAGCTGGGCGAGCCGCCCGTGATCGTCACCGTGCCCGGCTCCGGCTACCGGATCTGATGCGCGATGGCCGCAACACCCGCTCTCCCCACGGCACCCCCCAAGCCCACCTGGGACCCCAGAAAACCCGAACCGCCGTTCCCCTGGCTGCGCCCGACCATCCGCATACGGCTCACGCTGCTGTACGGCGGCATGTTCCTGATCGCCGGCATCCTGCTGCTGTCGATCATCTACCTGCTGGCGGCCCAGGCCCTCCATGAGGGCAGTGGCCAGGCGTTCTCCGTGTCCGGCAACTTCGACATCACCAGCACCACCTGCCCCGCCGTGAACTCGGCACCGCTGAGCGAGGTCAGCTCGATCCTCAAGAACTGCGACGCCATCCAGCGCCAGCACGCCCTCGACGACCTGCTCAGCCGCTCCCTGCTCGCCCTGCTCGGCCTCGCGATCATCGCCTTCGCCTTCGGCTACGCGATGGCCGGCCGGGTGCTCTCCCCGCTCGGCAGGATTCTGCGCACCGCGCGCGCGGTCGCCGGCTCGGACCTCTCCCGCCGGATCGAGCTGGACGGCCCGGACGACGAGATCAAGGAACTCGCCGACACCTTCGACGACATGCTGGAGCGCCTGCAGCGTGCCTTCACCGCCCAGCAGCGCTTCGTCGGCAACGCCTCGCACGAGCTGCGCACGCCCCTCGCGATCAACCGCACGCTCCTCGAGGTGCACCTGTCCGACCCGAACGCCCCGGCGGAGCTGCACCAGCTGGGCAAGACGCTGCTGGCCACCAACGAGCGCAGCGAGCAGCTCGTCGAGGGCCTGCTGCTGCTCGCCCGCAGCGACAACCAGATCGTCGAGCGCAAGCCGGTCGACCTCGCCGAGGTCGCCGAGCAGGCCGTCGACCAGGTCCGCTCGGAAGCGGACGCCAAGGGCGTGGTGATCCGCGGCGAGCAGAAACCCGCGGTCGTACAGGGCAACGGTGTGCTCCTGGAGCGCATCGCCCTGAACCTCGTACAGAACGCCGTGCGGTACAACGTGCCGGACGACGGCTGGGTCGAGGTCACGACCGAGGTCCAGCACGGCCAGGCGGTCCTGGTCGTGTCGAACACCGGACCCGTCGTACCGGCGTACGAGATCGACAATCTCTTTGAGCCCTTCCGGCGACTGCGCACGGAGCGCACGGGGAGCGACAAGGGCGTCGGCCTGGGTCTTTCCATCGTCCGGTCCGTGGCCCGGGCCCACGGCGGGCACATCTCGGCGCAGCCGCGTGAGGGGGGTGGGCTCGTGATGCGCGTGGCGCTGCCGATCTGAGATCATGTCGCCGACACACGGGGATGTTCGCTTTGCGCGGAATTTTCTGGCCGCCGAACGGTGCATCCCATGTGTGATCGATCACAAGGGCGATTTTCGAGCCATCTACTCTCCGTGATCATGCGGGCTGCCGTAAAGCCGGGAAAATCCGGGTTTTCGGGTGTCCTGATCACGGGAAGTACAGGGTGAGACGCCTTTGAAGAGCGGCAGGGGACCGTGTACGGTCCCGTTCGCCATCCAAGCCGATCACTCTTGAGGAGTCCGGTTGGGTGTCGATTGAGTAACAGACCTTGATGTGAGGCAAAATCTCCGCCTCGGGTCGGGCACAAGTCCGGCCTCTCACGCGTTACGTGCGCTGGAGACACCGCAGACACCCAGAGGGGGAGAGCGACATGGCAACGGATTACGACACCCCACGCAAGACCGACGACGACGTCGACTCGGACAGCCTTGAAGAGCTGAAGGCCAGGCGGAACGACAAGTCGACGTCCGCAGTGGACGTCGACGAGTTCGAGGCCGCCGAAGGCCTGGAGCTGCCCGGCGCGGACCTCTCGAACGAGGAGTTGGCCGTCCGGGTGCTGCCCAAGCAGCAGGACGAGTTCACCTGCATGAGCTGCTTCCTGGTGCACCACCGCAGCCAGCTGGCCCGGGAGAAGAACGGGCAGCCGATCTGCCGCGACTGCGACTGAGGCCGGGTCGGCCGTGACTGGCTCGACCCCTCCTTGGAAGCGCCGCTCCCCCCTGCCGGGAGCGGACGAAGGGCCGCCTGGCGGCCCTCATGGCGCGCGTGACGACGAGCGGGGCCCATCCGGTACGACACCGGGTACGACAGGGCCCACAGGATCGGCCTCGCTCGAACCGGCGGCCGGCCGGGCTGACCTCCCGGCCCCGTCGCGGAACGCCGCGCCCGTCGCCAAGCGGCGGGCGGCGGTGATCCGTGACAAGGCCAGGGAAGGCGTCCGCAAGGGCGGCAGCGCCGCCAGGGCAGGCCTGGCGTACGTCGCCGACCGGATCATCGAGAACGCCCCGCGGATCCCGGTAAGGGACCTCGCGGCGCTCCGAAAGCAGTTCCCGGGCCTGGGGCCCGAGCAACTGGCGGACAAGCTCGTGGCGGGCGCGGCGGCCGCAACCTCGACGGTCGGAGCGGGGATCGGAGCGGCGGCGATGCTGCCCGTACCGCCCGCGATGCCGACGGAACTGGCCGCCGAGATCACCGGCGTCGCCGCGATCGAGCTGAAACTGATCGCCGAACTCCACGAGGTCTACGGCGTACGCCCGCCGGGCAATCTCAAGCAGCGCAGCACCGCGTATCTCAACTCCTGGTCGGGAGAGCGCGGGATCGACGTGACCAAGCCGTCGAGCGTGAGCTCCGCGCTGAACGGCCCCATGAAGCGCGAACTGCGCCAGCAGATCATGAAACGCATGGTCCGCGACCTGCCGAACCTCATGCCCTTCATGGTGGGAGCCGCCGTAGGGGCGGTCATGAACCGCCGGGACACCAGGAAACTCGCGGAGCGGATCCGTAAGGACCTGAGAAAGATGCAGGTGTCCTGGGAGGCGCTCCCCGAACTCCCGCCTCTGGAGGCCCCGGAGCGGCCGTTGGCGCTGGGGGACGGTTCAGCGGGCTGAGAGCTGCTACGCCACGGCCTCCCGGGCCGTCCGCAGCGCCTCGGCCAGACGCTCCGGCTCCCGGGTCGACAGGTACAGATACGGCGTCGGGTCCTCGGGGTCGGTGACCTCCACACGCAGGGCCGTGGGGATGTAGGCGCGCAGCAGGAGGAAGGCGCGGGTGTCGGCCTTGTAGGTGCGCCAAGCGCGCGCCTCTTCAGGGTCCAGGATCTCGGCCTCGCCCAGCGCGGTGACCGGGATCTTCGCCTCGCCCGCGATCAGAGAGCCGCCCACCACGCGGATGCGGACCGAGCCGTACGAGCTGGCCGCGACCGCCATCGCCGCCGTGCCGCCGACCAGCCCGCCGAGCAGCGGCAGGGTGCCGAAGGGCAGCATGATCAGGGCGAAGGAGACGCCCACCAGGAAGGAGATCAGCCACCACGAGCGGGGGGCGGTGAGGCGTTCTTCGTAAGGGGTGGCGGAGAGCTGCATGCAGCCAAGCTTGGCACGGTGTCCGGATATGGCGGACGCGCGGGTAAGGTCTGCGGCTGTGAGTGGTACTTCCCCGTCCCTGAAGCCTCCCGCCGACGCGGTGAAACCGGTGCGGCACCCCGATGCTCCCGCGCCCGGTGAGCTGCTCGGTGCCCACTACGAACAGTGTTTCGGATGCGGCGGCGAGCAGCCCCACGGGCTGCATCTGGCGGCGCGGGCCGGCGAGGGCGTCACCATCACGGCCGAGTTCACCGTCCAGCCCGCTCACCAGGGGGCGCCCGGCCTCGCCCACGGCGGTGTGCTGGCCACCGCCCTGGACGAGACGCTCGGCTCGCTGAACTGGCTGCTCAGGACGATCGCCGTGACCGGACGGCTGGAGACCGACTTCGTGCGGCCCGTCCCGCTCGGGACGGTGCTGTATCTGGAGGCCGAAGTCACGGCGGTCGCGGGCCGCAAGATCTACTCGTCAGCCACCGGACGCATCGGCGGCCCGGACGGGCCGGTGGCCGTGCGCGCCGACGCACTCTTCATCGAGGTGAAGGTCGACCACTTCATCGACAACGGCCGTCCGGAGGAGATCCGGGCCGCCATGAACGACCCGGACCAGAGCCGGCGCTCCCGTGCCTTCGAGGTGAACCCGTGAGCCGTGATCCCGTGGACGTGCAGATCCGGCGCGTCGACCCCGACGTACCGCTTCCGTCGTACGCACATCCCGGTGACGCGGGCGCCGATCTGCGTACCACCGAGGGGTGTGAACTGAAGCCGGGCGAGCGGGTCGTGCTGCCCACCGGGGTGTCGATCGCCCTCCCCGAGGGGTACGCGGCCTTCGTGCACCCCCGGTCCGGGCTGGCCGCCCGCTGCGGTGTCGCCCTGGTGAATGCCCCGGGGACGGTTGATGCCGGGTACCGTGGGGAGATCAAGGTGATCGTGGTGAATCTCGACCCGCGCGAGGCCGTGCGGTTCGAGCGCTTCGACCGGATTGCCCAACTGGTCGTCCAGCAGGTCGAGAAGGTCCGCTTCCAGGAGGTCGCGGAGCTTCCCGGCTCGGCACGGGCCGAAGGGGGCTTCGGGTCCACCGGAGGTCATGCCGCGGTGGCCGGGACGGGCAGCGCAAGCGGTGAGGCCGCCATGGGCGGCACTACGGGTGGGAATCGATACGCTTCGGTCGTATCCGACCGGGAAGGACAGTGACGTGTTCGGACGTCGCAACAAGAAGGGTGCCGCCGAGGACGCGGCCGGCGAGGCCGAGCAGGTCGTCGACTTTGTCGACACTGAGGCGGACGACGAAGAGGGCGAGCGCGAGCGCGTGAGGCTCGAGCCCGAGCCGCGGCCGGACGGGCCCTGGGACGACTCCGAGGTGCGCGACCCGGCCGAGGGCCGGGTGGACCTGGGCGGGCTCTTCGTGCCCGGCGTCGACGGCATGGAGCTGCGGGTCGAGGTCGCGGGCGACGCGATCGTCGCGGCGACCGTCGTGCTGCGCGACAGCGCCATCCAGCTGCAGGCCTTCGCCGCTCCCAAGCGCGAGGGCATCTGGGGCGAGGTGCGCGAGGAGATCGGCTCGGGCATCACCCAGCAGGGTGGCATCATCGACGAGGTCGAGGGCCCGCTGGGCTGGGAGCTGCGGGCCCAGGTGCCGGTGCAGCTGCCGGACGGCACGGGCGGCTTCCAGGTCGTGCGGTTCGTCGGTGTGGACGGTCCGCGCTGGTTCCTGCGCGGTGTGATCTCGGGCCAGGGCGCGGTGCAGCCGCAGGCGGCCGGCCTGCTCGAGCAGATCTTCCGGGACACGGTCGTGGTCCGCGGCGAGGGGCCGATGGCGCCCCGCGACCCGATCGTCCTCAAGCTGCCGGACGACGCTCAGATGATGCCCGAGGGTGTCCAGCAGGAGGAGGGCTCGCGCTTCTCCGGTGGCATGGGGCAGCTGCAGCGCGGACCGGAGATCACCGAGGTCCGCTAGGCGCTCCGCTGGGCTGAGCCGCGATGGGCGCGGCTTGCCGGCGGCACCGTTGTGGCTGGTCGCGCCCCGCGGCGGAGCCGCTGATGTCACAGCCCCGGCCCCTTTGAGGCGCGCCACGGCTCGAGAGCCGCACCCTGCTGGGTGCGGCTCTTCTGCATGCGTGACCCCTTGACGACGCATTGGTCTGTACCTACGGTCTCCGCTCAACGCGTCTGTTCATAAAGGCGCTTCGCGTTCATATATAAGAACGGATGACCCCCGCCATGCGTCGTACCGCACTCCTCGCGACCGCCTCCGCTCTTGTCGTGGGCATGATCGCCTGGCCTGCCGCCCGCCACGCCGACGCCGCCCCCGCCGCCTTCGCGCACCCCGGAGTCACCGTCTCCAGGGCGCAGTTGGACTTCACCCGCAGCAAGGTTGATGCGGGTGCGCAGCCCTGGAAGGGCGCGTTCGACCAGATGATGGCGAGCAAGTACGCCGACCTGAACCGCACCCCGAAACCGCGGGCGACGGTCGAGTGCGGCTCCTACTCGAACCCCGACCTCGGCTGCACGGACGAGCGCCAGGACGCCATAGCCGCGTACACCGACGCACTCGCCTGGTACCTCACCCGCGACGACCGGTACGCGAAGAAGTCGATCGAGCTGATGGACGCCTGGTCCGCCGTGATCAGGGAGCACACCAACAGCAACGCGCCCCTGCAGACCGGCTGGGCCGGCTCCTCCTGGCCGAAGGCCGCCGAGATCATCAAGTACACGTACACCGGCAGCTGGCCGAACTCCGGCCGCTTCGCGAGCATGCTCCGGAACGTCTACCTCCCCGAGATCATCAACGGCTCCGACTCCAACGGCAATTGGGAGCTGTCGATGATGGAGGCCGCGGTCGGCATCTCCGTCTTCCTGGAGGACAGGACGTCGTACGACAAGGCCATGGCGAAGTTCCGGACGCGTACGGCCGCGTATGTCTATCTCTCCTCCGACGGTGATCTGCCCAGGACCGTGCCCAGCCAGAACCTCGACACCAAGGCGAAGATCGTCAACTACTGGCAGGGGCAGTCCACCTTCGTCACCGGCCTCACCCAGGAGACCTGCCGCGACCTCACCCACACGGGGTACGGCATCTCCGCGATCTCGCACATCGCCGAGACCAGCCGGATCCAGGGCCAGGACCTGTACGGCACCGACGTCGGCGAGCGGCTGCGGCAGGCGCTCGGGTTCCAGGCCAAGTACCAGCTGGGTGCCGCCGTCCCGAGCCGGCTGTGCGGCGGCTCGCTGAAGCTCGGGCTCGGGCCCGTCACCGAGGTCGGCTACAACGCCCTGCACAACCGCCTCGGCATCGCGATGGCCAACACCCGGACACTGACCCAGCAGCAGCGCCCGGCCGGCACCAACAACCTCTTCGTCGCCTGGGAGACCCTCACCCACGGGGACAACCCGAGCTGAACCGAGTACGGCGTCAGAATCCCGTCAAAGACGGCTCCGAGGCCGCTCCCGGGCCCTTTCACGGCGATGGCCGGCCGTAAGGTCGACGCTGCGTGGGCAGCAGTGACCGGAAGACAATGGGGCCATGGGACGCGGCAAGCTTCGGATCTACCTCGGTGCGGCACCGGGTGTCGGCAAGACGTACGCGATGCTCTCCGAGGCGCACCGGCGGGTGGAGCGGGGCACCGACTGCGTGGTCGCCTTCGTGGAGCACCACGAGCGGCCGCGCACCGAGGTGATGCTGCACGGCCTGGAGCAGGTGGCGCGCAAGGAGCTGGAGTACCGGGACACGACCTTCACCGAGATGGACGTCGACGCCGTCCTGGCCCGCGCCCCCCAGGTGGCTCTGGTGGACGAGCTCGCCCACACCAACGTCCCCGGCTCCCGCAACGCCAAGCGCTGGCAGGACGTGGAAAAGCTGCTCGCCGCCGGCATCGACGTCGTCTCGACCGTCAACATCCAGCACCTGGAGTCGCTCGGTGACGTCGTCGAGTCGATCACCGGGGTACGGCAGCGGGAGACCGTGCCGGACGAGGTGGTGCGGCGGGCGGACCAGATAGAGCTCGTCGACATGTCGCCCGAGGCGCTGCGCCGGCGGATGGCGCACGGCAACATCTACCGGCCCGACAAGGTCGACGCGGCCCTGTCGAACTACTTCCGGCCCGGCAATCTGACCGCCCTGCGGGAACTGGCCCTGCTGTGGGTGGCGGACCGGGTCGACGAGTACCTGAAGCAGTACCGCAGCGACCACCGGGTGTCGAAGATCTGGGGCTCCCGGGAGCGGATCGTGGTCGGCCTGACCGGCGGACCCGAGGGCCGGACCCTCATCCGGCGGGCCGCGCGCCTCGCCGAGAAGGGCGCGGGCGGCGAGGTGCTGGCCGTCTACATAGCCAGCAGCGACGGACTGACGGCCGCCTCGCCGAAGGAACTGGCCGTGCAGCGCACCCTCGCGGAGGACCTCGGTGGCACCTTCCACCACGTGGTCGGCGACGACATACCGGCGGCGCTGCTCGCCTTCGCACGCGGGGTCAACGCCACCCAGATAGTGCTGGGCGTCTCACGGCGCAAGAGCTGGCAGTACGTCTTCGGGCCGGGCGTCGGCGCGACGGTCGCCCGGGACTCGGGCCCCGACCTCGACGTCCACCTGATCACGCACGACGAGGCGGGCAAGGGGCGGGGGCTGCCGGTGGCCCGCGGGGCGCGGCTGGGCCGGTCGCGGATCATCTGGGGCTGGCTGGTCGGCGTGCTCGGCCCCGCGGTCATGGCGGTGCTCCTGAACACCATCCATCTCGGACTCGCCAACGACATGCTGCTGTTCCTGGCGGTGACGGTCGCGGCGGCGCTGCTCGGCGGCCTGCTGCCCGCCCTGGCCTCGGCCGCGGTGGGCTCACTGCTGCTGAACTACTTCTACACACCGCCCCTGCACCGCTGGACCATCGCCGATCCGAAGAACATCGTCGCCATCGTGATCTTCGTCGGCGTCGGCGTCTCGGTGGCCTCGGTGGTCGACCTGGCCGCCCGGCGCACCCACCAGGCGGCCCGGCTGCGCGCCGAGTCGGAGATCCTGTCCTTCCTCGCGGGCAACGTGCTGCGCGGCGAGACCGGCCTGGAGGAGCTCCTCGAACGGGTCCGCGAGACCTTCGGCATGGAGTCGGCGGCCCTGCTGGAGCGGGCCGGCGACCACGACCCGTGGACCTGCGCGGGCCGCGCGGGCCTCGGCCCCGCGGTGCAGCGGCCGGACGAGGCGGACGTCGACGTGCCGGCCGGGGACCACATGGCGCTGGCGCTGACCGGCCGGGTGCTGCCCGCCGAGGACCGCCGGGTGCTGGCCGCGTTCGCCGCCCAGGCGGCCGTCGTACTGGACCGCCGGCGCCTCCAGGAGGAGGCCGAACGGGCCCGTGCGCTGGCCGAGGGCAACCGCATCCGCACGGCGCTGCTGGCCGCCGTGAGCCATGACCTCCGTACCCCCCTGGCCGGGATCAAGGCGGCCGTGTCGTCCCTGCGCTCGGACGACGTGGCGTGGTCCGAGGAGGACCAGGCGGAGCTGCTGGAGGGCATCGAGGAGGGCGCCGACCGGCTCGACCACCTGGTGGGCAACCTGCTCGACATGTCCCGCCTGCAGACCGGCACGGTCACCCCGCTGATCCGTGAGGTCGACCTGGACGAGGTCGTGCCGATGGCGCTGGTCGGGGTGCCCGAGGACAGCGTCGATCTGGACGTGCCGGAGACCCTGCCCATGGTCGAGGTGGACCCGGGCCTCCTTGAGCGGTCGGTGGCCAACCTGGTCGAGAACGCCGTCAAGTACAGCCCGCCGGGCCGGGCGGTGCTGGTCGCCGCCAGCGCCATCGCCGACCGGGTCGAGGTACGCGTGGTCGACCGCGGACCCGGCGTCCCCGACGAAGCCAAGGAGCGCATCTTCGAGCCCTTCCAGCGCTACGGCGACGCCCCGCGCGGGGCCGGCGTGGGCCTGGGTCTCGCCGTGGCCCGTGGCTTCGCCGAGGCCATGGGCGGCACCCTCAACGCCGAGGACACGCCGGGTGGCGGCCTCACCATGGTCCTCACCCTGCGCGCGGCAGGATCGCGTGCCCAGGAACTTCTCCACCCGGCGGAACCCGAAAGGCAGGTCACATGACCCGCGTGTTGGTCATTGACGACGAGCCGCAGATCGTGCGCGCCCTCGTGATCAACCTCAAGGCACGCAAGTACGAGGTGGACGCGGCCCACGACGGCGCCACCGCCCTCCAGCTCGCCGCCGCCCGCCACCCCGACGTGGTCGTCCTGGACCTGGGGCTGCCCGACATGGACGGCGTCGAGGTGATCAGGGGCCTGCGCGGCTGGACCCGGGTGCCGATCCTGGTGCTGTCCGCCCGGCACACCTCCGACGAGAAGGTGGAGGCACTCGACGCGGGCGCTGACGACTACGTCACCAAGCCCTTCGGTATGGACGAACTGCTCGCCCGGCTGCGGGCCGCCGTCCGCCGCGCCGAACCGGTCGGCGCCGGCGAGGACGACGTGACGACCGTGGAGACCGAGCAGTTCACCGTCGACCTGGCCGCGAAGAAGGTCAACCGGGGCGGCAAGGACGTACGGCTCACGCCCACGGAGTGGCATCTGCTGGAAGTGCTGGTGCGCAGCACGGGCCGGCTGGTCAGCCAGCGGCAGCTCCTCCAGGAAGTGTGGGGCCCGTCATACGGCACCGAGACGAACTACCTGAGGGTGTACATGGCGCAGCTGCGCAGGAAGCTGGAGGCCGACCCGTCGCACCCCAAGCACTTCATCACCGAGCCCGGTATGGGGTACCGGTTCGAGAATTGAGGGGCGCCGGTTCGAGCTCCCGGCGCCGCGGGTACGTAGCTGTCAGTGCACCCCGGTACGCTTCAGATATGAGTGCTGTTCCTCGTTCCGAAAAGCCGGTGGGCCGGTTCCGGCGCATGCTCGACCGGCTCTCCTCGTCGCAGGAGGACCTGGAGTCCGAGGAGCTGCGGGAGGATACGGCGACCGCCGGATGTACCCGGATCGGTGACTGTCACGACCGACAGATCGTCACGGTTACTGGTACCTTGCGCACGGTCACCCTACGGCCGCGCGCGGGCGTCCCGGCCCTGGAGGCCGAACTGTTCGACGGTTCCGCCGCCCTGGACGTGGTGTGGCTCGGCAGGCGCTCCATCGTGGGCATAGAACCGGGGCGCAGGCTGATCGCATCGGGCCGCGTCTCGCTCAGCCGGGGCCGCCGGGTGCTGTTCAATCCGAAGTACGAACTGAGACCCCTCGGACGGGAGTAGCCGGTGACGTCGCTCGACAAGCCGACCGAAGACACTCAGCAGGACGACGCCCGGGCGGTGACCGAGGCCGCCCTGTTCGAGGCGTTCGGCGGAGTGCGGGGCATGGTCGAGACGGTGCTGCCCGGCCTCCTCTTCGTCACCATCTTCACGATCAACAAGGACCTGCACTGGTCGGCCATCGCCGCCCTCGCCGTGTCCCTGCTGCTCGTGGTGGTGCGGCTGGTCATGCGGGACACCGTCAAGCACGCGTTCAGCGGTGTCTTCGGTGTCGCCTTCGGTGTCGTGTTCGCGATGATGACGGGCAACGCCAAGGACTTCTACCTCCCTGGCATGCTCTACACGCTGGGCCTGGCGCTGGCGTACATCGTCACGACCCTGTGCGGGGTTCCGCTGCTCGGGCTGATCCTCGGGCCGGTGTTCAAGGAGAACCTCTCCTGGCGGACGCGTAATCCGGGGCGCAAGAAGGCGTACGCGAAGGCGAGTTGGGCCTGGGGCCTGATTCTGCTCGCCAAGTGCGCGATTCTCTTTCCGCTGTACTGGTGGGCGAACACGGCGCAGTTGGGCTGGGTGCTGGTCGCGCTGAAGATTCCGCCGTTCCTGCTGGCCGTCTGGCTCACCTGGGTGTTCCTGGCGAAGGCGCCCGCGCCGATCGACGTGTTCGCGGAGATGGAGGCGGAGGAGCGGGCCGAGAAGGAGCGGGCCGAGAAGGAGCGGACCGCTGCCGCGGAGGCTGAGCCGAGTGGCGGGCGGCACCGCCGGGAGGCGTAGAGGCGTTCTTCGCCCCCGCCGCCCCTTCCCGTCCCGACCCTGGGGGCTCTGCCCCCAGACCCCCGTTTCGGCCTGGACGGCCTCGTCCTCGAACGCCGGACCGGCTGAAAGAGACAGAACCCGGACCGGCTGAAAGAGACAGAACCCGGACGGGCTGAAAGAGACAGAACTGGGCGCCCCCGGTTTCAGGGGCACCCTTCGTCAGCTCGCCGTATCCTCGCGCCGCACCGAGAGCAGATCCTCCAGCTGCTCCTCCCGGGCCTGGGCGGCCACGAACAGGAGTTCGTCGCCCGGCTCCAGGGAGTCCTCGCGGGACGGGGTGAGGACTCGGGTGCCGCGGATGATGGTGACCAGGGACGTGTCCTCGGGCCATTCGACGTCACCGACCTGGGTGCCGGCCAGGGCCGACTCCTCCGGCAGGGTCAGCTCCACCAGGTTCGCGTCGCCGTGGCTGAAGCGCAGGAGGCGGACCAGGTCACCGACCGAGACCGCTTCCTCGACCAGGGCCGACATCAGACGGGGGGTCGAGACCGCCACGTCGACGCCCCAGGACTCGTTGAAGAGCCACTCGTTCTTGGGGTTGTTGACGCGGGCCACGACGCGCGGGACGCCGTACTCCGTCTTCGCCAGGAGCGAGACGACCAGGTTGACCTTGTCGTCGCCGGTCGCGGCGATGACGACGTTGCAGCGCTGGAGCGCGGCCTCGTCCAAGGACGTGATCTCGCAGGCATCGGCCAGCAGCCACTCCGCCTGCGGGACGCGCTCGACCGAGATGGCGGTCGGCGCCTTGTCGACGAGCAGGACCTCATGGCCGTTCTCCAGCAGCTCGCCCGCGATCGAGCGGCCGACCGCGCCGGCACCGGCAATGGCGACCCTCATCAGTGACCGCCCTCCTCTTCGGGACCCTTGGCGAACGACGCCTCGACCTTGTCGACCTCGTCGGTGCGCATCATCACGTGCACCAGGTCGCCCTCCTGCAGCACCGTCTGCGAGCTGGGCAGGATCGCCTCGCCGAGCCGGGTGAGGAACGCCACGCGGACGCCCGTCTCCTCCTGCAACTTGCTGATCTTGTGGCCGACCCAGGCGGCCGAGGCGTGTACCTCGGCTAGCTGGACACCGCCGGTGGGGTCGCGCCACAGCGGCTCGGCGCCCGAGGGCAGCAGCCGGCGCAGCATCTGGTCGGCCGTCCAGCGGACCGTCGCGACGGTGGGGATGCCGAGGCGCTGGTAGACCTCGGCACGACGCGGGTCGTAGATACGGGCCGCGACGTTCTCCACACCGAACATCTCGCGGGCCACGCGGGCGGAGATGATGTTCGAGTTGTCGCCGCTGGACACGGCGGCGAAGGCGCCGGCCTCCGCGATGCCGGCCTCGCGCAGGGTGTCCTGGTCGAAGCCGATCCCGGTGACCCGGCGGCCGCCGAATCCCGGGCCGAGGCGGCGGAAGGCCGTGGGGTCCTGGTCGATCACTGCGACCGTGTGCCCCTGTTGCTCCAGGGTCTGGGCCAGCGCGGAACCCACTCTTCCGCAGCCCATGATGACGATGTGCACGACCGTCCTTCCGGTGTCAAGAGTTACTGCTCAGCCAGATCAGGGTCTCAGACCGACGCCCAAGCTACACACGCGCGGTAGGACGTCGGCACCCCTGTGCACGGTTGCCGCGCCGCGTGTGACGTCAGCGGCGGCTGATGCTGCGGACGCTGGCAAGAGTCAGGATTCCGAGGCCGACGAGGGCCGCCGCGGCGCCGATCAACTCTGCGGTGGCATGCATGGAACCTCCAAAGGGCGGCAACTAGGGCGGTGATTGTCATATAGACATGAGGCTGCGGCGACCTGCGGAATCCGTCGCCGGAGCCACCTCCGTTTTCACCCGGAGGGCAGATGGGCGGGGGAGGGTGGTTGGGTGCCCGTTCGAACGCCTACGATTACCTGTTGTGTCCAAACTGACCGACGTGCCCAAACGCATCCTGATCGGGCGCGCACTGCGCAGTGACCGGCTGGGCGAAACGCTCCTGCCGAAGCGCATCGCCCTCCCCGTCTTCGCCTCCGACCCGCTGTCCTCCGTGGCCTACGCCCCCGGAGAGGTGCTGCTGGTCCTGTCCATCGCGGGCGTGTCGGCGTACCACTTCAGCCCCTGGATCGCCCTGGCGGTCGTCGTGCTGATGTTCACCGTGGTCGCTTCCTACCGGCAGAACGTGCACGCCTACCCCAGCGGCGGCGGCGACTACGAGGTCGCGACCACCAACCTGGGTGCCAAGGCGGGCCTGACCGTGGCCAGCGCCCTGCTCGTCGACTACGTACTCACCGTCGCCGTCTCGATCGCGTCCGGCATCGAGAACCTCGGCTCGGCGGTGCCGTTCGTGGTCGAGCACAAGGTGCTCTGCGCGGTCGCCGTGATCGTGCTGCTGACGCTGATGAACCTGCGCGGCGTGAAGGAGTCCGGCAAGCTCTTCGCGATCCCGACGTACGTGTTCGTCGGCGGCGTCTTCGTCATGATCGCGTGGGGTGCGTTCCGCGGCCTGGTGCTCAACGACACCATGCAGGCGCCCACGGCCCAGTACACGATCAAGGCCGAGCACCAGGGGCTGGCCGGATTCGCCCTGGTCTTCCTGATGCTGCGGGCCTTCTCCTCCGGCTGTGCCGCGCTCACCGGTGTCGAGGCGATCTCCAACGGCGTGCCGGCCTTCCGCAAGCCCAAGTCGAAGAACGCGGCCACCACGCTCGCCGCCATGGGTCTGCTCGCCGTCACCATGTTCTGCGGGATCATCGTCCTCGCCCTGACGACCAAGGTCCGCATGGCCGAGAACCCGGCCACCGACCTGCTCAAGCACGGCATCGGGGTCGGCTCCGGCTACGTCCAGAACCCGGTGATCACCCAGGTCGCCGAGGCCGTCTTCGGCAAGGGCAGCTTCCTGTTCGTGGTGCTCGCCACGGCCACCGCGCTCGTCCTGTTCCTGGCCGCCAACACCGCCTACAACGGCTTCCCGGTGCTCGGCTCGATCCTCGCCCAGGACCGCTACCTGCCCCGCCAGCTGCACACCCGCGGCGACCGCCTCGCGTTCTCCAACGGCATCGTGCTGCTGGCCGGCGCGGCGACCTTCCTGGTGGTGATCTACGGCGCCGACTCGACCCGACTGATCCAGCTGTACATCGTCGGCGTGTTCGTGTCCTTCACGCTCAGCCAGACCGGCATGGTCCGCCACTGGAACCGCCACCTGGCCGTCGAGAAGGACGTCGCCAAGCGCCGCCACATGATGCGCTCCCGCGCGATCAACGCCTTCGGTGCCTTCTTCACCGGCCTGGTGCTGGTCGTCGTCCTCGTCACCAAGTTCACGCACGGCGCCTGGGTGGCGCTGCTGGGCATGTGCATCTTCTACGCGACGATGACGGCGATCCGTAAGCACTACGACGGCGTGGCCGCAGAACTCGCCGCCCCGGAGGGTCCGAGCGACGACAGCCTGCGACCCTCACGCGTCCACTCGGTCGTCCTGATCTCCAAGATCCACCGGCCCGCGCTGCGCGCCCTCGCCTACGCCAGGCTGATGCGCTCGGACACCCTGGAGGCGCTCACCGTCAACGTCGACGCGGCGGAGACCAAGGCACTGAAGGAGGAGTGGGAGCGGCGCGGCATCGACGTACCGCTGAAGGTGCTCGACTCGCCGTACCGCGAGATCACGCGGCCGATCATCGAGTACGTGAAGGGGCTGCGCAAGGAGTCGCCGCGGGACGCGGTGTCCGTGATCATCCCCGAGTACGTGGTGGGCCGCTGGTACGAGCATCTGCTGCACAACCAGAGTGCGCTCAGGCTGAAGGGCCGGCTGCTGTTCACGCCGGGTGTCATGGTCACCTCGGTGCCCTACCAGCTGCAGTCCTCGGAGGCGGCGAAGGTCAGGGCCCGCAAGCGCCAGGAGTGGAACGCTCCGGGCTCGGTGCGGCGCGGTCCGGCCCAAGGGGACCGGCCGAAGGAGCCCTCGGGCACGTCGGGCGAGAAGAGCTGACACACGTCGGTCAACGGCCGGACGACACCCACGTAGACTGGTGGGCTGTTGTCCGGCCGTTTCCCTTTCGATGTTGTGGAGTCACCCCGCCATGCAGGCAGAACCGAAGAAGTCGCTGGTGGGGGAGGAGTACGAGGTCGAGATCGGCCCCGTCGCCCACGGCGGGCACTGCATCGCCCGTACCACCGAGGGTCAGGTGCTGTTCGTCCGGCACACGCTGCCCGGTGAGCGGGTCGTGGCGCGGGTCACGGAGGGCGAGGAGGGGGCCCGTTTCCTGCGCGCGGACGCCGTCCGGGTCCTCTCCGCCTCCAAGGACCGCATCGAGGCGCCCTGCCCCTACGCCGGCCCCGGCCGCTGCGGCGGCTGCGACTGGCAGCATGCGAAGCCGGGCGCTCAGCGGCGGCTCAAGGGCGAGGTGCTCACCGAGCAGTTGCAGCGGCTTGCGGGCCTCACGCCCGAGGAGGCCGGCTGGGACGGCACGGTGATGCCGGCCGAGGGCGACAAGCTGCCCGCGGGTGAGGTGCCCGCCTGGCGGACGCGTGTGCAGTACGCGGTGGACGCCGACGGCCGTGCCGGTCTGCGCCGCCACCGCTCGCACGAGGTCGAGCCGATCGACCACTGCATGATCGCGGCCGAGGGCGTCAGCGAGCTGGGCATCGAGAAGCGCGACTGGGCGGGCATGGCGTCGATCGACGCCATCGCGGCGACGGGGTCGCAGGACCGCCAGGTCATCCTGACGCCGAGGCCGGGCGCGCGCCTGCCGATCGTCGAGCTGGACAAGCCGGTGTCCGTGATGCGGGTGGAGGAGAAGGACGGCGGAGTGCACCGCGTGCACGGCCGTCCCTTCGTCCGCGAGCGCGCGGACGGCCGTACGCACCGGGTCGGCAGCGGCGGCTTCTGGCAGGTCCACCCGAAGGCCGCCGACACCCTGGTGACCGCGGTCATGCAGGGCCTGCTGCCGCGCAAGGGCGAGATGGCCCTCGACCTGTACTGCGGCGTGGGCCTGTTCGCGGGCGCCCTGGCCGACCGGCTCGGCGACAAGGGCGCGGTGCTCGGCATCGAGTCCGGCAAGCGCGCCGTCGAGGACGCCCGGCACAACCTCGCCGAATTCGAGCGGGTACGCATCGAACAGGGCAAGGTCGAGTCCGTCCTGCCGCGCACCGGAATCACCGAGGTCGACCTCATCGTCCTGGACCCCCCACGAGCGGGCGCCGGCCGCCAGACGGTGGCCCACCTGTCGTCCCTGGGCGCCCGCCGCATCGCGTACGTGGCCTGCGATCCGGCGGCGCTGGCGCGGGATCTGGGGTACTTCCGGGACGGGGGGTATCGGGTGCGGATGTTGCGGGCGTTTGATCTGTTTCCGATGACGCATCACTTGGAGTGCGTGGCGATCCTGGAGCCTGCTGCCAAGGGCGTCTGACCTGTGGGTTTGGAACTCAGGCGTTTGCTCGACCTGTTTTTCCTCCATACAGCGGGTCGAGCGGACCGTGCGCCTGTCGTGCATGCCGTGGCCTGCGGCTTTGTGCCTGGGTGCGGTCTCGGCGGCCCGAGCGCCGTGGCATCGCTGAGAACCCTTGACGCTCAGATGACGTCGGCTCAAGACGCACCACAGCATCATCTGCCCATGGGCCAGGCCGTACCAGCGCTGGGCATACGTGAGACCTTGCCGGGACAGTAGGTCGGCCATCGTTGAGTGACCACTGCAGGTGGTAGGGCGCTTTTCCTGTCTCGCGGAACGGTACAGAGACGAACAAACCCGGAATCGCCGCACTGGATCGCTTACCGGCCCCTTTACCTGGCACGCGCGACGACATTCACGATGCCGGTGATGTGTGAATCCAGATGTCGTGCCGGTGCCGCGTTAGGCGCCGGCCACGTTCAGCCATCGCAAAGTGATGAAAGTGCCGCAGGAACCCCAAGTGCGGGCATAGTCTGCGGGAATTACCGCAGGCGGGCCGGGGTGACCTGTAGTGCGGCGGAGGTGTCATGGGTGGGGACCCTTATGTGTCAGCAACGGTCGGCGAACGCGGGGGGACGGGGGTGCCTGACCCGTACGGTGACCGGGCCCTTCTGACCTCCGTCATGACGGAGGGCTACGACGCCGTACCCGGCCAGGAGCGGGATCGACTGCGGCGCTATCTCGAAGCCGTTGTCGCGGCCCGATCGGCGCCAGTGCACACCACCGTCGCCTTCAACGCCGTGTACTTCGGGTACGACCTCGGTGGTGACGGCTACGGCGGCAGCCCGTTGCGCCTTGACGACTTCCCCGTGATCACCTTCGGCGAGTGCGCTCCAGTGCTGCCGGTCGGCGCCATGGTGTGCGTTGCCACCGGGTCGGACCCGCTGTACGCCGAGATCGTCCATCGGGAGGGTGCCCACCCGAAGGTCGGTGCCCTCGGTGACGTACCGGCCTGGGTGTCGGGGGCGCCCGCGGGTGCCGAGGGCCCGGGCAGACCGGGGGACGGCGCCGCGCCACGGCGAAGGGAGCTCTTGGTGCCGGATCTCCACGCCTTCGGCCCGGCCCTGAGCCTGTCACCTACCCAGCTCCACCGCTTACGCACGCGCCGACGCTGGATCAATGAGGACGGGCATGTCGTCGTCGACGTGTGCTACCCGTCCACGGAGGAAGCCCGCCGCGACGACCTGACGGCTTATGCGCACCATCTCCTGACGACGGCACGCGAGCAACTGCTCAGCCCCCTCGTCCCCGTGTCCCTCGCCGTACTGGTGGGCGGCACGCCCGACGACGACCTGCGGGCGGGTCTGCTCGGTCTCCTCGACACGGTGCGGGGCGTCCTCAACTCCAGTGCCGCGTTGCGGACATGGGGGCACTACGCCATGACCCGGGAATCCCTCGCTGACTGCTGGCGGGACACCGGGCCGCTGGGCGGTGACGACCTCAGGTCTCTCGCGGCAGCTGTGGAACGCGCGGCCACCCCGGCGAGGCGGCGCTACGGCCTCACTACTCCGGTGACCGTGTACACAGCGGTCGGACCGCGGCTTCGCGGGTTCCCGGGTGCGACGGAAGTGCTCAGGGGAGTCGGGTACGCCGCCGCGGTGTGCCGGGCGAACGTGGCGCTCGCCGACGTCGTCCAAGGGGACAGCGACCAGGGCCTGTTCGAGAACGGCTCCCGGATCACTCTCGACGACGCCTTCGAGGGTGGAGGCGTGTGGCGGTCCCATCATCCCGGTGAGACGGCGGCACCCGGAGACCCCCTTGCCCCGGCCGGACACGGCTGGACGTCCACACTGCCTGCGCAGTCGGAGCCGGAAGCGGAGTTGGACCCGGTCGATCTGTCCCTCGCCGACGACGCCTCCCTCGGCATCGGCGAACTCCTGCGCAACGACGCGAAGGAAACCGTCTGGCGGGCGCCCCTGCGGCTGGCCCACCTGATCGATGGCTGGTTCCCCCTGCATCCGTACGTCGTAGAGGACCTTCGACAGTCTCACGGTGCGCGCCCCACGGTACGCCTCGAACTCGACCACGTCGGCGAGGCGTTGTGCGAGAAGGAGACGACGCAGGACGTCACCTCCGAACTGGGGGACGACTCGGGCCGGTTGACCGGAATCGCCTGGCCCCGCGATTTCTTCCCCGGCCTGATGCTTGAACTGCGCCGTCTCCGTGGCGGCACGGTGATCCGCCTGGCTTCGACGCGCCTCAAGGAACGGGTGCAGGTCGGCGACCGTGAGACCGGGCACTTCTACGACCCTCGCGTGCTCACCAGGGAGGACACCCCGGGCAGTGACCGCCGTGGAGACAGCGCGGTCGGCCTCGGGCCCCGGCAACTGGTGATGCGCACTGTGCGCCGTTGTGGGTTGCTCACCCTGGACGGCCATGCCCTGATGGACCGTTCGGTCCTGCCGTGCGCGGTATACGGGCGCCGGCCGGCCCGGTCACAGGCTGCCGCCCTGGAAGCGGCGGTCGCGGAACTGCTCGCGGAACGGCTCTTGGCACCGGCCTTCGGTAGTCGGGACGCCTTGGGGCAGCCGCACTTCCCGGCGCGCGACAGGGAGCCGACCATCCCTCTCATCGGCTACCGCCCGGTCCGGCGGCGGGTGATACGCCCGTGGGGCGGTATGGACACGGAAACGGGCAGTGTGGGGCTGTCCGCGGCCCAGTTCGTCTCCGGCCACCTCCGTCGCCTGCGGCCGGGTTCTTCGCCCAGCGAAGGCCAGCGGGCGGCCTTCCGGGAGCACTGCCGCAGGCTCGGCAAGGCGGACGGCTGGGAATTGCCCTACGGCTACACCTTCGTCACCGAGCACACGCGCGGCCGCTGATCCGCGTACCCAAGGCTTCCGCCGAGTCCCTCACACCCCGTTCCTCTCCAGGCTCCTCGGCATTGGGTGAGCCGATCCCGCAGGACCAGCCACAGAAACGGAGTACGCGTACATGCATGACCGCTACCACGTCGTGACGGAGCCGCCGTTGTCCCCGCCGAGCGCCTCGGCCGAGGAACTCGCAGGCTTGGCCGAGGCGCTGAACGCTTTGGAGGCCCCGGCCGCCGCTGCCCTGAACGACCTCACGGTCGACATGGCGGAACTCGCCTTCAACTCTCTGCTGCCTAAGGACCGGCAGAAGTTGCTCGGCAACCTGGGCATCCGCATGGCAGCTCCTCGACGGGCCGGCCATGCCCTGTGTCATGACGTTCTCGCGCGGCTGCGGCGCGATGCACGGCAGCAAGCCTGTAATTGTGGGATCAGGGGCCTCACGCAGACTGTGATGGACCAGGTGATCGCGTACGTCATCGCACCGGACGGCGAGTCCGCTTCCGACCCCGTTTCCCGGTGGGGTGCGACGCTCGTCCGGGCCACAGTGTTCGCGTGGTGCAATGCCTCCGTCGCCGATGCCTACATACTTGCCTGGGCCGCGGACCAGGAGTGGTTCGTGGCGCCGGTCGACGAGACCGAGACGGCACGACTCTCCGCTGTCGGTGACGAGGCACGGTCGATCATTGCGGCGCACCCGGGCTTCGTGTCCGGCGCAGCGGAGGAGCAGGGGCAGGCACTCGTGGTCGTCTCGGACGACGTGTCCGCAGCGGCGGCCGACCATGACCGAACCGAAGAGGCGAGGAGGCCGGACGAGGCCGGCCGGGAGTTGGAGTCGGCCTTCGCCCGAGCCCGGCAAGCCGTGGAAAAGGTGACGGGTGCGGTCGCGGACGGCCGCCCTCCGAAGGACGAGGATCTGGCACTGCTAACCGGGCTGAGTGCCGCGTTCGACAGCGCCGAATCGGTGTTCCGTATGGCGGGGATCAAGGGGGTGCCTCGTCGTCTGGAAGACATGACGCGTGCCGCGGACGCGCACCGGGCGGCACACGAACAGGACCTCCGGACACGGGAGACCCTGCGCGAACTGGTGGATGTCGTCTGCCGTCCGGACAGCCCCGCCGCCTCTGCCGCCGAGGCCGTGCGAGGCGCGGCCCGCCGCCTGCTGGACACACCGGTGTGGGAGCAGGCCCAACGGGAGGAGTGCGCCGCACTTACCGCCTTGGCTCAGCTCATTCGGCTGGGGCGGCAGGCGGACGCCGCGGCGGAGATCCTGGCTCTGCAGGAGCAGGTCGTGCGGGGGCTGCCCTTGTGTGCCACGGCGGCGGTCATGGCTCCTGAACTGACGTTGGCGCAGCCGGAGGGCGCCGACCACGGACCCGTCGAGGCGGAGGCAGACACCACCGAGCCTGCCGAGGGTACGGCGTTCGCAGAACGCGGGGCCGCCCAAGAGGCCGAGCAGGCGTCCGGAAAGCCGGCGCGCGTGACCGCCGACCCCTCCATGCAGGAAACCGCGCCTGACCGCGCCCCCGGACAGGAAGCCGCCGCACTCGTCGCGACAGCCCCAGGTGCGGCCGACACCGTCGATGCACAGACCGAGACACGCACCGACAGCGACCAGGCACCGCGCACGACCCCGGACGCCGACGCCGACGCCGCGCCCACGTCCGCCGCCGGACCGCGCGACCAGCACGCACCCGCTCCGGGAGCGGCTCCCACCCCGGTCACGTCCGTGGCCGAAGACAAGGGAGACGAGGACGAGACCGACGCCGAGCGGGCTCTGGCGCGGCTCGTCGTCGAGCGGCGCTTCGGACTCGGCCACCACGTGGCACGTGCCGCCGGCCACCCCGAGCCGCAGGTGACGGCGCTCCGCCTGGCCGGTGCCGCCGCGCTGCTCACTTCCGGCGACAGCCAGAGTGCCCGGCTGACGACGGGCGTGCTTCAGCAGTACGGCGGACACGCGGGCCGCGACGCGGAGGGCAGCGAGCTGCTGCTGCTGCCCGCCCTGCTGCGTACGGCACTGATCACCGGCGACCACCTGGCGGGTGCCCAACTCAAGGCGCTGGTGCCGCGGCTGCCGGACCGGCTCGGCGAGGCCGCGACCGCCGTCGCCGACCGTGCCCTGAGCGGTGTCCTCATGATCGCCTCGCCGTTGGTCGTCATCGCAGACGTCTCAGAGACGGAGACCCGGCTGCGGGAACTGGGGGAGCAGTGCCGTGCGTTGCTCGTGCCGCCAAGGCTGCGGTTCGCGCGGGCGACGGAGATCGCCAAGCGCTGGCTGGCTGAGGACCGAGGAATGCTGGGGTCGCTGCTCACGACCGTGGTCCGCGACCAGCGCGACTCGGTTCCGCAGGTTCGGGAACAGGTCGAACGCCTTTCGAAGCTGACCGAGATCAACAGCGAGATCGACCGCATGGACCGCAAACACCGTTCCAGCGGCAAGCCGCTCCAGGGCGCCGGGCGGCAGGACCTGGTGCATCTCGTGGAGCGAGCCGCCGGCCTGGCCAAGGAGTGGTGTCTGGCGGTAGACGGCATCCGCCGCGGCGACCGCTCCGACGGCAACCGGGCGACCAAGGAGATCTCCTCTCTGCGCAGGTCTCTCCTGGACGGCAAGGAGGCGCTGCTCGTCGAGCTGGAACAGCTGGCGCGGCGCTCGGGTGCCGTCGCCGCCGCGACCGCATGGGCGGCACGTGCCTCGATGGAGGAGCTGTTCGCCCTGCTGGGCGGCGCCTCCGCGACCACACGTCCCGGCGGTTCGATCACCCCCGAGATGGTGTTGGACGCGGAACTGCTGAAGGTCTGCGACACCCCCGACGAGCGGCCGTCCCTCGACCGGCTCCTCACCGCGGTCGACCGCACCTGGCAGGACGCCCTCGACGAGCGGCTGTCCCGCGATGCCTTCACCGCGGCCCGTACAATCGCCGAGCTGGCCGACCGTGGGCTGCTGCCCGCCGCGCAGGTCGGCGACTTCACTCCGCCCGCCCTGGCCTGGATCGACGAGCGGGAGGCCGCCCGGCGCACGGAGCTGCGCAGGGAACATGACGAACTCGTCGCCGAGGTGCACCGTGCGCAAGCCGACGGCGCTGTGACCGACGACCAGGACCTGCGCCTGCAGGAGCTGCTTGCCGACGCCCAAGACCGGCTCGGCGGCACCGGCACGCAGGATCTGAGGGACGTACGCCAGGCCCTCGACACCGTGCGCGGCGACCTGCCCGACTTCCGGCAGCAGGCGGCCGACCGGATCCGGGCCCGGCTCGATGCCCTGGACCTAACTGCGGACGGGCGTGCGCAAGTCCTGCGTCACCTGGACACCGGCGGCCTGGCCACTGCGGCCGACCTCGTCTACTTCCTGGAGATCGGCGAACCCGTCCCGGAGATCGAGGGCAGCGAACCCCACCTGACGGTGTTCTTTCCGGCGGTGCCCGACGGCCTCCCCCGGGGCATCGACCGCGAGCTTGTGGACCTCGTCCGGTCCGGTGCCAAGCATCCGACACTTCCCGTCCTCGACTACGGCGCCCTGTCCACCGACGAGGCCGCTCTGGCGGCCGACGCCCTCGACGGGTGGCGGGAGCTCGGCGCGACCGAGCCGAAGGACCGGCTCGAGGTGTCGGGACGACGGCAGCTGCCCCCGCTCCTCAAACTCCTCGGCTACGACGCCAAGAGTGCCAGGCCGCTCGACGAGCGGTCGCCGAATCTACGCCGACGCGAGTACCGCTTCTTCGAGGCGACTGAGGTGGAGATCAGCGGCAGAGCGAAGGCGCCCGCTTTCGGCTCGCAGATCCGGGAGCACGGCGGCACGTTGCGGGTGTTGATGGTCTGGGGCCGCCCACCCGCCAAGGTCGTCATGAGCCTCGCGGAGCGCGACAGCAGCGGTGCGAGCCTCCTGGTCGCCTACTTCGGCACGCTCAGCCGTGAGGCGCGCGTGGAACTTGCCGTCGGCTCTGACCGGTTGCAGCCCCTGCTGGTCGTGGACGACGCCGCCCTCGCCTATCTGGCGGCTCAGGGCAACCGGCAGGTGAGCACTGCCACGCAGACTCTGCTGCCGTTCTCCGGCGTCAACCCGTACATCAGGGAGAAGCGCGGCCGGATCGGCGGCGAGATGTTCTACGGCCGGGACGCCGAACGCAAGAGTATCATCGACCCGCGCGGCACCCAGGTCATCTACGGCGGCCGGGGACTCGGCAAGTCGGCACTGCTCGCCGATGCCGGGGACAAGTTCGTGGAGCAGCGTCCCGGTTACCACCAGGCGGTGTACGTGAACCTCGACCAGGAGAACATCGGCAAGGGCAGTTCGCTCGGCCCGGAGGCGCTCTGGAGCGTTCTGGACCGGAAGCTGACCGAGGCGCAGGTACTGGACCGGCCGCAAGGCCGCAGGTCCGCGAGGGACACCGCTGACATCTCCGAGCGCGTGCGCGCAGGCATCCGGGCCTGGACCGACGCGGACTCGCGTCGCCGGCTGCTGATCCTGCTCGACGAGTGCGACCAGTTCTTCGAGGCGGACGCACCCCGGTTCACCCAGACGAAGAAGCTCAAGGGCCTCGGGGACGACACCAAGGATCGGGCCAAGGTTGTCTTCGCCGGGCTGCACTCGGTGCAGCGGTTCGCCAAACTCGCGAGCAACGGGCCGTTCGGCCACCTCGCTCAGACCCCGAAGGTGATCGGCCCGCTCGCCCCTCAGTTTGCCGCCGAGCTACTCGTCGAGCCCATGCGGGCACTCGGCTTCGAGTTCCAGGACATGGACCTGGTCAACCGGGTGCTCGGCTACTGCTCCTACCAGCCGTTCCTGCTCCAGATGTTCGGCCACCGGCTGGTGGAGCTGATGCACCGCAAGCGGGCGCGACGCGGTGCCGAAGGCCCTCCGTACCAGGTGGAACTCGCAGACATCGAGGTTGTGGAGTCGGACGCCGGACTCAGGGACAGCATTTCGGCGGCCTTCAAGGACACCCTCAGCCTCGACCACCGGTACGACGTGATCGCCAATGTGCTGGCTTATCACGCCCGCCACCGCGGTTTGGAGGTGCGGCTGAGCGACACCGAACTGCGCGAGGAATGCGAGACATACTGGCACAAGGGGTTCGAGCAGCTCGACACCGAGGGTTTCCGCGCCTACCTCTCCGAGATGGTCGGCCTCGGCATCCTCGCGCCCAACCACGACGGTCTGGGCTGGCATCTGCGCGGCCCCAACGCCTTGCGTATGATCGGCACCTCCCACGAGGTGGAAGCCCGCCTGCTCAGGGCCGAGGAGGACTGCAAGCTCCAGGAGAGCATCGTGCAGGAAGGCCGCCCCGAGCTGCCCGACGGCCGCCCCGCACCACTCACCAACACCCAGTTGGACGACCTCCTCGGCCGGCGGTCCAACCAGACGAGGGTCGTCCTCGGCAGCCCTGCCACCGGTGTGGGCGACGTCGCCCACACCCTGCGGACGCTCACCGCGGGCATCGCCGGCTGGACGCTGCCGCCCGTCGGCAGGCCCAGCGTCTACAAGCAGGAGCTCACCGGCGGACGCCCCCGCGAACGACGCGTCGTCATCAGCGACTTCGTCAACTACCGGGACCCGGTGCGTCCCGAGACCTGCCGGGAGGCTGCCGACCTCGCCGAGACGCTGCTGCCCCTCACCCCGGGGGTGACCCGCGCGGTCGTCCTCGTCACCGACACCACCCAGCTGGCCCTGTGGCGCCCCCTGCTGACCGGCACCGAACCCACCTCGGCCGCCCCGGTGGTGCTGCGCCGCCACGACCGCCGCAGCCTGCGTGGCTGGGCACAGCGCGTCGACATGTTCCAGCGCGAGGACCGGCTGGACCGGCTCCACGAGCTGACCGGCGGCTGGCCGCGGCTGGTCGGCGACGCCCACCGGCTGCACCGCGAACTGGACAACCCCGACGAGGCGCTGCGTCGCCTGGCCGACCTGCCCACCGACCGAGCCCGCGCCCACGCCTTCGCCAAGGACACGGGCCTGTACGCGGACCCGTTGCTCGCCACCGGATACCGGGCCCTGGCGGAGGAGTACAAGGACGGATCATTCGACTGGGAGGCCGCGCTGACCGCCGTGGCGGTCAAGGTTGAGGTCGACGAGGACGAGGCACGGTGGATCGTGACCGGCCTCGACGCCCTTCAGGTCTTCGACCGCGAGGGCACTCTGCTGCGCCTGGAACCGCTGCTGCGCCAGTGCGTGGCACTTCGCGTGTGACAGTGTGTGAAAGCGAGCCGGTCGCCCACCTGTCAGGGCGGCCGGTCGCCTTCACGGTCGCTTGCGGGTAGCCGATCAGGCGCGGCGAGGTACACCGCGACCCGGACGGTCTTGCTGGCAGGCCGGTGCGGCTCTGCGCTGGCCGTCCGTGAAGGGGCGCACCTCGGGCCGACCGCCGGACGCGGCGTACAGCTGTCCGGTGGCGCACGGCGCCTGCCTTGTGCACACCGACTTGCCGACGGCCGAGGCTCTGGAGGCCAAGCGAGTAGGGACGCACGCGGGTCGACCCCAGTTGATCACCCGGGCTATTGGGGCCTGCATCATGCCCGTGTACTGATCTTCTCAGGGCCTTCCCGGTGTGCTTGATGTGGGACAAGCTCGCGACCGATTGCTTCCCTACCTACTCATTTTTAGGCTCCTGCTCTGATCGTTTGCGGATAAGATCTCATCCGCAAACGATCAGTCGAAGTCCGGATCATCGCCCTCTTCGAGGAGGCGAGCCGCGAGGTCGTCGGCCCATTCCACGGCCCAAGCGCGGACAGCGGTGATCGTGGTGTCATCGAGCCCATAGGCGGCGAAGGCTTCATCGTCGGTCCACTCGGCGCCCGTGAGGTTAGCCTGCAGATCCTCGCGCTCGAAGCGGCCGCGCGCGTGGCGGCGGCCGAACTCTTCGAGCTCGGAATTTGTCCATCGCCGCGAGGCTGCGAACACGTCGATCAGATCGCGGGGCGCTCCTCGGTCGGCGAGGGCGCGGACCTTGGTCCCGATGACGTCCTCCTCCGCGAGGACGGGCCCGTACGGGCTCTGGGTGACCGGCCGCCAGAAGATCTCCTTGAGGATGTCGACTTCGCATTCCTGGCCGGTGGTCGGGTCGGACACGGTGAAGCGGGCGGACAGCGGGGCAGTTTCCAGCGCGTGCACCTTCCAGCCGCGGGCTTCCAGGCCGGCGCGGAGCGTGGCGGCGATGTCGGCCATGGGCGCAGGGTTCTCGGTGGCGACGTCGAGGTCCTGGCTGGGGCGGTTCACGAGGCGGTGCGCCCGCACGGCGTAGCCGCCGGTGAGAACCAGTGGATACGGGGAACCGAGCGCGATCACATCCGCCAGGAGCCGCGTGTGCAGCTCCGGCATGTCCGTCACGCGGCTGCCCGAGTGCGGGATGCGAGCTGAGGGAAGGCGTCCTCCCATACGGCGCGCACGGTGCGGCCGACGAGAGTGCGCAGCACCGGCCACAGCTGGAGGAGCAGGTCCTGGTTGAGGTAGCGGGGCAGGTCGTCGTGCAGGCCCTCGTGCAGGACGGTGCGGTACAGGCCCATGCGCTGGCGTGGCTTGCCCAGGTCGTACGAAGTCAGCCCGGACCAGGCCATGTGCAGGGGCAGATCCACGACACCGTGGGTCGGCCCGTGCAGCTCGTCCAGCGACTCCGGCAGACGGCGGCGGAACTTCTCCTGGTACAGGGCGAGGTCCTCGGCGACCGCGCCCGAGAAGTCGCTCGGGGTGGGTGCGGAATGCTGTGGGCTGGAGGACATGAGTCCATTATGACGGTCGGAGAAGTGGCACGGGTCATGATGAGACAGCTGGCGTTTGGAGTGGGGGCCCGTGCCTGCGGGGGGAGCTGGTCGCGGCAGCTTGGCCCGACCCGAGTAGGCGGGACGGACTGTCGGCCGTGACGCTCGTTTGACGCTCTGAGCGCCCACACGCTGCCGGTCTAGCTGAGAAAGCGGCTCTGACCTGCTCCTTTCCATGACTCGCGCAGGCCGACATCTTTCCGATGACGCATCACCTGGAGTGCGTGGCGATCCTCGAACCGGCCGCGAAGGGCTCCTGACCTGCGGCTTTGTGCGTGCGCATTATGTTCGGTGTGGGCGTTACGGGCGATATCAGGACGATGATCGGGCAGGGGCGGACAGGGATGAGCGAGGGTACCCTCTGCAGATCAGGAAAGTCCCGAGGCCCGAAGCACCGCCTGGACCGCAGCGTCGTCGATGTGGTGCCCCAATCGCTCCATGACCTCCGCTCCCAGGTGCAGCGTCCCATGTTCCAGGGAGCGGCGTACGCCCGTGTCGAGCTCGTGCCAGAGCAGGGGGTTGGCGGCGAGGATCCTCGGGTCGAGTTGCAGGCTGTGGCCGTGGACGTCCCGCAGGACCAGGTGGGAGGAGACACCGTCGTACTGCCGCACGGCCGTCAGTTCATCCGTGTGGATCACGCGCCTGCGCCAGGGGGCGCGTACCGCCAGCCAGCCGGGACCCGCGGTCACCCGCGGCGGTAGCAGGACGGCGCATGCGGCGGCCGACAGGGCGGTCCAGAGCAGTGTGCGCAGGGGCGTCAGGCTTCCCGCGTCCCAGTCGACCAGGAGGGTCATGGTGAGGAACACCAGCGCGCAGCTCACCGCGAGCCGGGCGCTGCCACGCCAGTGGCGGTCGCCGGCCGGGGCCGCCGGTCCGCTCCGTTCCATGCCCCGACGCTAGACGGCCGTACGGCGGCCGGCTGCCGCCGCTGATGGGTTCCTAGCGCCGTACGGGCGCATATTGACGGGATCCTTACGCGGTCGCCGGAGCCTCAGCCGGTGTGTACGCGCGGCCGGCGCCCACGGTCCGGCTCTGCCTCGCGCAGGACCTCACGGGTGACCGGGGCGACCTCGCCCTGGCCGACGAGGAAGAAGCGCAGGAAGTTGGCGAAGGGGCCGCCCTCGGTCCACTCGAAGTGGATGTGCGGGATGCAGCCCGTCGTGTCGCGGGCGTGGAGTAGCAGTGCGGCCAGGGCGTTGGGAAGGGAGGAGGATTCCACGGTCAGCACCCGGTAGCGGTTGTGCAGGACCTCTCCGCGTACCGTCAGGCCCGCCTCGAACTCGGAGAGGTCGGTGACCGTGACCTCGACGAAGACGAAGTCCTCCTGCTCCGGCAGGTCGTGGTCGGCCCGGATCTGCTCGACCTTGTCGCGGTACGGGGCCTTGTCGCGTCTGCCGGGCTCGTTCGCGAGGAAGCGGATGCGCCGGTGGGACGCGTCGCGGATGAATCGTTCCGCCATGTCGTCCAGCGTCACGCTGATGACGCGCAGTTCGAAGGCGCGGGCCAGTCGGGACAGCAGGGAGACGAGGATGATGCCGGCGATACCAGCGCGGCCGATCTTCGGCCTGGCCCTGAACGACATGGACGCCCAGGCCGCCAACGTCCTGCTGGCCAACGGTGATGCGGGGCAGGGCCGCCGGCAGACGCCGTACCAAAAGGCCGTCGGCTTCTACGGCGACGCCTGGCGCGAGATCGGGCCCGACCTGCGCACTCTCGCCGTCGCCGCGCAGGGCAGCCGGCCGACGAGAAGACGGTGGAGTCGCTGACCGACGGCTTCGCCGAGTACCAGGAGCTGATCGGCCGGGCCCTGGAGAACGACGGCCACCGCGGAGGCAAGGCAGGCGCTTTGGCCGACCACCGCCGCGCGACCGACCTGCTGCGCACCCAACTCCTGCCCGCCGCACGCACGTTGGTGGCCTCGAACAACGCGGCCTTCGAGGCCGGGTACTCCGCGGCGCGCTCTGTCCTCTCCGCGCAGCTCGGCGCCGTCCTGGTCCTCGGGATGCTGCTGCCGGCCGTGCCCGGAGTCCTGCAGTGGTACCTCGCGCGCAGTCTCCGGCGCATCCTCAACCCCGGAGTGCTCGCCGCCACCGTCTGCTCGCTGCTGGCGGTGATTCTCGGGTCACAGATGATGTCCGCCTCTGCCGGTCACCTGCGCGGGGCCCGGCATGACGCGTTCGACTCCGTCGTCGCCCTCTGCCGCGCCCGCGCCATCGCCTACGACGCCAACGCGGACGAGAGCCGCTACCTGCTCGACCCGCAGCGCCAGGCGCAGTACGAGGAGTCGTCCCTGGCCAAGTCGCAGCAGTTGTACGGCCTGAAGGGCGCGACCCTGTCGACGTACGACTCGGAACTCGCCACCACCTGGCAGGCGTACGAGAGCGACCACCACGACCTGCGCTGCACCGGAGAGTTCCGCCGCGAGCTGGACAACATCACCTTCCCCGGCGAGCAGGCCGCGGCGGAGAAGACGGTGCGGACGTACGCCGTCCACCAGCGCGACGACCGGAAGATCCGCGCGCGGCTGGCGGCCGGGAAGGAACGGGCGGCGGTGGAGTTCTGCATGGGGTGGGAGCAGGGCACGTCCAACGCGCACTTCGGGGCGTGGATGGCCGCGCTGGACAAGGTGGCGGGCATCAACCGCGCCCACTTCGCGTCGTCCGCCGAAGACGGCCGCTCGGCGGTGAACGGCCTGCTTCCGTGGGCGTGCGGGTTGTTGTGCGCGGCGATGGTCCTGGCTGCGCTGGGCCTGCGGCCGCGGCTGGCGGAGTTCCGCTGAGCCGCCGCAGTGGGCGGTCGGGCCCCACCGACTCGCAGACGAACAACCGCCTGCCCGCGGAGCGCTACGCGTCCGCCAGCCGGGCCTCCTCCAGGTCCAGGGCCCGCTGGAGCCTGCGGCGGGTGGTGTCGCTGATGGCGTGGGCATCGTAGAGGCGCTGGAGTTCGGCCGTCTCCACGGCGATCAGGTCACGGCGGAGCTGGTGGTAGACGCGGTCGGCGGACTCGGTGGCCGCGCCGTCCGTGCCGTTGTGCTCGGCGAGGCGGTCGCGGGCGTCGTCCAGGCGGGCGGTCAGGCCGCGGCGGAGGCGGTCGAGGACGACCTCGGGTACGACCTCCAGCTCCGCGAGTTCGTCCAGGCGGGCGAGGCCGGCATGGGCGAGGTGGGAGCGGGCCTCGGCCTCCTCGCGCGCGGTGTGGGCGGGCTCCAGCGCGATGCCGGAGCGGCGGACGACCGGGGCGAGGGTGAAGCCCTGGACGACGAGGGTGACGACCACGACCGAGTGGTCAGGACTCGTTCCACACCCACAGGCACCGGTCCCACTCGTCCAGCAGCGCGGCGAGCGCGGTGGACGACACGCGCAGGCGGAACGTCCACCGGGCGTGCCCGGCAGCCTCCGCGACCGCCCCCACCACCGCCACACCCTCACCCCCTCCACGACACCGGGACCGAACGTCCGCAGCCTGCCGACGCCTTGCGAGAAGACCGTACGTACGACAACCGCACGCCCGTACCCGGATAGCGCGATCGCCATTCCAACCGGCGGCTACCGGCACACGCGTTCGCATTCCCCGGCTCCGCCAAGCAGCCATGCGGACGCTCCGTGCCCACAAACCAGTGAGATCGTGCACCTGCTTGAGGTCGGGTGCGGCGCTCCCGTGACAGACGCCGCGGAAGCCGGATTCCTCCCCGGCGTGAACGCCGGGGCATCCTCCGGTCACCAGGTGAGCCGGGTCATCGGCCGTCACGGCGGCCTACCCGCCGGTATGGATCAAGGGCGTAAGAGTCCCGTCAAAGCCGTGGGCGCCGCCGTATGAGAGCCGTCAACGGCGACCCGATCCGGCCAAAGAGGCGTTTTCCTCTACTCGTCCCTGTTCAACGAACCTCACTCCAGGAGTTCGCGATGGCCGATCTGGCCTTCGTCATCGCCACGATCGCGGGTTTCGCGCTGGTGGCCCTCGTTGCCAAGGGGGTGACGAAGCTGTGACCGCGGAGAACATCGTCGGCCTGGTCGTGGCCGTCGCCCTGCTGGGCTATCTCGTCCTCGCCCTGATCTTCCCGGAGAGGTTCTGACGGTGACATCAGCTGCTTCCGCAGCGGGCGACATGGGTCCCGTACTCGCAGGCGTCCTCCAGCTGCTCGCCCTCATAGGCGCGCTGGCCCTCGCCTACATCCCCCTTGGCAACTACATGGCCAAGGTCTACTCCTCCGACAAGCACTGGCGGATCGAGAAGTGGGTCTACAAGGGCATCGGCGCCAACCCCGACGCCGAGATGACCTGGCCCGCGTACCTGCGCGGTGTCCTGGCCTTCTCCACCGTCGGCGTCCTCTTCCTCTACCTGCTCCAGCGGCTGCAGGGCATCCTGCCCGGCTCGCTCGGCTTCGACTCGGTCAATCCGGCGCAGTCGTTCAACACGGCCGTGTCGTTCGTGACCAACACCAACTGGCAGTCGTACTACGGCGAGCAGACCATGGGTCACGTCGTGCAGACCGCCGGTCTGGCCGTGCAGAACTTCGTCTCCGCGGCCGTCGGCATCGCCGTCGCGGTGGCCCTCGTCCGCGGCTTTGCCCGCTCCCGTACCGGTGAGCTCGGCAACTTCTGGTCCGACCTGGTGCGCGGCACGATCCGGATCCTGGTGCCGGGCGCGTTCATCGCCGCGATCGTGCTGGTTGCCTGCGGTGCCATCCAGAACTTCTCCGGCATTCACGAGGTCGGCCAGTTCATGGGCGGGCACCAGCAGTGGAACGGCGGGGCCGTGGCCTCGCAGGAGGCCATCAAGGAGTTCGGCACCAACGGCGGCGGCATCTTCAACGCCAACTCCGCCCACCCCTTCGAGAACCCCGGCCCGTTCACGAACCTCTTCGAGATCTTCCTGCTGCTGGTCATCCCGTTCTCCCTGACCCGCACGTTCGGCGTCATAGTCGGGAGCGTGAAGCAGGGCTACGCGATCCTCGCCACGATGTTCACGATCTGGCTGGGCTTCGTCGCCCTGATGATGGCGACCGAGTTCGCCCACCACGGCGCGGCGCTCCAGGCCGCGGGCGGTGCGATGGAGGGCAAGGAGACCAGGTTCGGTGTCGGATCGTCGTCGATCTTCGCGGTGTCGACCACGCTGACTTCGACCGGTGCGGTGGACTCGTTCCACTCCTCGTTCACCGGCCTGGGCGGCGGCATCGCCATCCTGGGCATGCAGTTGGGCGAGATCGCGCCCGGCGGCACCGGCTCCGGCCTCTACGGCATGCTGATCATGGCGGTCATCGCGGTGTTCATCGCCGGTCTGATGGTCGGCCGTACGCCCGAGTACCTGGGCAAGAAGATCGGCACCCGCGAGATCAAGCTGGCGGCCTGCTACATCCTCATCACTCCGGCCCTGGTGCTGATCTTCACGGCTGCCTCCATGGCCCTGCCGACCCCGCCGCACTCCATGCTGAACTCCGGCGCGCACGGCTTCTCCGAGGTGCTGTACGCCTTCAGCTCCGCCGCCAACAACAACGGCTCGGCCTTCGCCGGCCTGAACGCGAACACCGACTGGTTCAACACCATGACCGGACTCGCCATGCTACTGGGCCGCTTCCTGCCGATGGTGTTCGTGCTGGCGCTGGCCGGTTCGCTCGCCGAGCAGAAGCCGGTCCCGGAGACCGCGGGCACCCTGCGCACCGAGAAGCCGCTGTTCACCGGTCTGCTGGTGGGCGCGATCCTGATCATCACCGGTCTGACGTACTTCCCGGCCCTGGCGCTGGGGCCGCTGGCCGAGGGGCTGGCCTCATGACCACCCGTAAAGAGAACCAAGAGGACTCGATGTCCACAGCCACCCCGGCCAGGGCGCCGCACAGCGACGTACCCACCGGGCACAAGCCCGCCGAAGGACGCGTCGGCGCGGGCCTCTTCGATCCCAAGCAGCTGCTCAAGTCGCTGCCGGACGCGTTCCGCAAGCTCGACCCGCGGGTGATGGTCAAGTCGCCCGTGATGTTCGTGGTCCTCGTCGGCTCGGTCCTGACGACGATCTTCTCCTTCAAGGACCCGGGCGACTGGTTCGGCTGGGCGATCAGCGCCTGGCTGTGGCTGACCGTGGTCTTCGCCAACCTGGCGGAGGCCGTCGCCGAGGGCCGCGGCAAGGCGCAGGCCGACACCCTGCGCAAGGCCAAGACCGACACCGTCGCGCGTCGGCTGTCCAAGGACGGCAAGACCGAGGAGCAGGTACCGGGCACCGAGCTGACCATCGGCGACCTGGTCGTCTGCGAGGCCGGCGACATCATCCCCGGTGATGGTGACGTCGTCGAGGGCGTCGCGTCCGTCGACGAGTCGGCGATCACCGGTGAGTCCGCCCCGGTCATCCGCGAGTCCGGCGGTGACCGTTCCGCGGTCACCGGCGGTACGAAGGTGCTGTCCGACCGCATCGTCATCAAGATCACGACGAAACCCGGCGAGACCTTCATCGACCGGATGATCAACCTGGTCGAGGGCGCCGCCCGGCAGAAGACGCCCAACGAGATCGCGCTGAACATCCTGCTGGCCTCGCTGACGATCGTCTTCCTGCTCGCGGTGGCCACCCTGCCGCCGTTCGCGGACTACGCGGGCACGCATCTGACGATGGTCGTGCTCGTGGCCCTGCTGGTGTGCCTGATCCCGACCACGATCGGCGCGCTGCTCTCCGCCATCGGCATCGCGGGCATGGACCGCCTGGTCCAGCGCAATGTGCTCGCGATGTCGGGCCGGGCGGTCGAGGCCGCCGGTGACGTGTCGACCCTGCTGCTCGACAAGACCGGCACCATCACCCTCGGCAACCGGCAGGCCGCCGAGTTCGTGCCGGTCAGCGGCACCACGGAGGCCGAGGTCGCCGACGCAGCCCAGCTGTCGTCGCTGGCCGACGAGACGCCCGAGGGCCGCTCCATCGTCGTACTGGCGAAGGAGAAGTACGGACTGCGCGAGCGCCACCAGGGCGAGCTGGCCGGTGCCGAGTGGATCGCTTTCACCGCACAGACCCGTATGTCGGGTGTGGATGTGGACGGGCGCAGGATCCGCAAGGGTGCCGCCGGTTCGGTCATCGCCTGGGTGCAGGAGCAGGGCGGCACGGTCGCCGAGGACGCCGACACGCTGTCCAACCGCATCTCCGAGGCCGGTGGCACCCCGCTGCTCGTCGCCGTCGAGGACGACAGGGGTGCCCGCATCCTGGGCGTCATCCATCTCAAGGACGTCGTCAAGGAGGGCATGCGGGAGCGGTTCGACGAGCTGCGCCGCATGGGCATCAAGACCGTCATGATCACGGGTGACAACCCGCTGACGGCCAAGGCGATCGCCGAGGAGGCCGGCGTCGACGACTTCCTCGCGGAGGCCACTCCCGAGGACAAGATGGCGCTCATCAAGCGGGAGCAGGCGGGCGGCAAGCTCGTCGCCATGACCGGTGACGGCACGAACGACGCACCCGCCCTCGCCCAGGCGGACGTCGGCGTGGCGATGAACACCGGTACGTCGGCCGCCAAGGAGGCCGGCAACATGGTCGACCTCGACTCCAACCCGACCAAGCTCATCGAGATCGTCGAGATCGGCAAGCAGCTCCTCATCACCCGGGGCGCGTTGACCACGTTCTCCATCGCCAACGACGTCGCGAAGTACTTCGCGATCATCCCGGCGCTGTTCGCGGCCGTGTACCCGGGCCTGGACAAGCTCAACATCATGGGCCTGACCTCGCCGGACTCCGCGATCCTGTCGGCCGTCATCTTCAACGCGCTGATCATCATCGCGCTGGTGCCGCTCTCCCTGAAGGGCGTGCAGTACCGGCCGGTCAGCGCCGACAGGATGCTGCGGCGCAATCTCACCATCTATGGCATCGGCGGGCTGATCGCCCCGTTCATCGGCATCAAGCTCATCGACCTGCTCATCTCCCTCATCCCCGGGATCGGTTGACCCATCATGAACAACTCGGTTACGAACACCGCCCGGTTGCTCGGGGCGGCCCTGCGCGCCCTCCTCGTGTTGACCCTGGTCACCGGTGTCATCTACCCGCTGGTCGTCACGGGCGTGGCCCAGGCGCTGTTCCACAACAAGGCGAACGGCTCGGAGATCAAGGCGGACGGCAAGGTCGTCGGTTCCTCGCTGATCGGGCAGTCGTACAACCTGCCGCTGAAGAAGGGGCAGGAGACGCCGGACGCGGACCTCAAATGGTTCCAGGGCCGCCCGGCGAACGGGCTCGGCAGCAACAGCCTGAACACGCAGTACAAGCTGATCCTGTCCGGTGCGACGAACCTGTCCGCCGACAGCAAGGTCCTGATCAAGCAGGTCGAGGACGCCAAGGCTGCGGTGGTGAAGGACAACTCCGTGTCCGGCTACACCGTCAAGCCGTCGGACGTTCCCGCGGACGCGGTCACCTCCTCCGGCTCCGGCCTCGACCCGGACATCTCCCCGGCCTACGCCGATCTCCAGGTCCACCGGATCGCCGCGCAGAACGGTCTGTCCGTCACCCAGGTCCAGAAGCTGGTCGACGAACACACCGAGGGCCGCACGCTCGGCTTCATGGGCGAACCCCGCGTGAACGTCCTCGAACTCAACATCGCGCTCAAGGCCCTCGTAGCGAAGAAGTGACGGTCTTACGCGATCCGCATGGGAGCCGGCGGCCGGGGAATCCCCCCGGATCCGCCGGCTCCCACCGCCGTGAAGTCGGTCCCCTGCTGCCGGCGCGCAGGGCCCGACGTACAACAGGAGAGGCACACGCCCATGACCAGGGTGCTGGTGGTGGAGGACGACCCGCAGCTCGTACGGGCCCTCGTCATCAACCTGCAGGCGCGCAAGTACGGAGTGGACGCCGCCCCCGACGGCGCCACGGCCCTCCGGCTCGCCGCCGCGCGGCAGCCCGACGTCGTCATGCTCGACCTCGGCCTGCCCGACATGGACGGCGTCGACATCATCAAGGGCCTGCGGGGCTGGACCCGGGTGCCGATCCTGGTCCTGTCCGCCCGGCAGGGGTCCGACGAGAAGGTGGCCGCGCTCGACGCGGGCGCCGACGACTACATCACGAAGCCGTTCAGCATGGACGAACTGCTGGCCCGGCTGCGGGCCGCCGTCCGCCGTACCGAGGACACGCCGCTCGTTCCCGAGACGGTCCTCGTCGAGACGGCGGACTTCAGCATCGACCTGCTCGCCAAAAGGGTCGTCCTGGGCGGGCGGGACGTGCGGCTGACCCCGACCGAGTGGCACCTGCTGGAGATCCTGGTGACCAATCCGGGCCGGCTGATCACGCAGAAGCACCTCCTCCAGGAGGTCTGGGGCGTCTCGCAGAGCAACAAGACCAATTACCTGCGCGTCTACATGGCCCAGCTGCGCCGCAAACTGGAGACGGACCCCGCCCACCCCCGCTATCTGATCACCGAGCCCGGCATGGGCTACCGCTTCGAGGGATGACATGGCGCGCGGCAAGCTCCGGATCCACCTCGGCGCGGCACCCGGCGTCGGCAAGACCTACGCGATGCTCTCCGAGGCACACCGCCGTATCGAGCGTGGCGCCGACTGCGTGGTGGACAGCCCGTCCGAGATCGCACGACTGGCCGCGGCGGTCGGGCCCGACGGCCACCAGAAGGTGATGGTCCGGGTCGTGCCCGGCATCAGCGCCGGCGGCCACGAGAAGATCCGCACCGGCACGGACGACCAGAAGTTCGGCCTGTCCGCCCCCACTCTCGGCTTCGCTCGAGCGGGAGGTGCCCCGCTCGACGGCTACGCCCAGCACGCCATCGCCCGCAAACTCGACCAGCCGCAGCTCGAACTCACCGGACTGCACAGCCACTTGGGCTCGCAGATCACGAGCGTCGAGCCGTACGTCGCCGCCGTACGCCGCATGGTCGGCCTCATGACCCGGCTGCACGAGCAGCACGGCCCGGCCCTGCCCGAAGTCGACCTCGGCGGGGGTCACGGCATTGCCTACCGCCCCGGTGAGGAAGCCCTGGACCCTGACGGCACTGGCCCGAAAGATCCGCACCGAACTGGCCGACGCCTGCGCCACGGCCGGGCTTCCCGTGCCCCGGCTGATCATCGAGCCGGGCAGGGCGGTCGTGGGCCCCGCAGGCATCGCCCTGTACCGCGTCCTGTCCGTCAAGCGCACCGGCTCGCGCACATACGTCGCCGTGGACGGCGGCATGAGCGACAACCCGCGCCCGGCCCTGTACGGCGTCCGCTACGCCCCCCGCCTGATCGGCAGGCACAGCGCCGAGGCCCCGGCTCCGGTCACCGTGGTCGGCCGCCACTGCGAGGCAGACGACATCGTCGCATCCGACGCCCGACTCCCCGCCGACATACGCCCCGGCGACCTGCTCGCCGTCCCCGTGGCCGGCGCCCATCACCTGTCCATGGCTTCCGGCTACAACCTCGTCGGCCGCCCACCGGTGGCCGCCGTACGCGACGGCATCGCCCGCCTCCTGGTCCGCCGCGAGTCCCTGGAGGACATCCGCGGGCGCGACGTGGGACTGTAGCCGGGCCGGCGGCGGGATCAACCACCACAACAGGCTGTCCTGGACGTACTGCACGACATCCGCCTGCTGAATGCGCAGGGGCCCGAGGTCAGCTCGTGTGGTGTGTGTCGAGGCGTTCCAGGAGCAGTCCTTCCCGGGTGGACCAGGGGCAGATGCTCACGCGGTCGGCCCCGCAGGCCTCCATGAGGGCCTCGGCGACCAGGGCTCCGGCCAGGGACTGCTCGGCGCGGTGCGCGGAGATGCCCGGCAGCCTGCCGCGGCGGGCCGGGCTCGCGCCGGCCAGCAGGGGGATCGTGGCCCGCACCGCGGACAGGGTCAGGTGCCGTGGCGCGCGTGGGCGCCTGTTCCGGGTGGAGGCGAGTCGCGCGAGCTGGGCGAACGTCTTGGAGGACGCGAGTACATCCCCGCCCGGCTCGGCCTGCGGCAGACCAGGGATGGTGCCCATGGACCGGCGCAGGTGCTTGCGCACCTCGGCCAGGCGCCGTTGGGAACGGGCGGTGCCGCCGGGCAGCCACTCACGGGTGATCGTGCGGGCGCCCAGCGGCAGAGAGCACACGGTGTCGGGCTGGTCCGTGGTGCCGGAGGCGATCTCCACGGTGCCGCCGCCGATGTCCAGGACCAGCAGCGGGCCGTCCCCGGAGCCCGCCCAGCGGCGGGCGGCCACGTATGCCAGCCGGGCTTCCTCCTCGCCCGGCAGCACCTGCAGGCGGACGCCGGTGGACCGGGCCACCTGTTCGATCACCTCATCGCGGTTGGGCGCGTCACGGATGACGGAGGTGGCGAACGCGAACAGCTCCGGCAGCCGCAGCCGCGGGTCTTCGGCGACCGCCTGGGCCACCGCCCGCTGCACGCTCCTCACCCCGGACTCCCGCAGCCGCCCGCTCGGGCCGAGGGTCTGATGCAGCCTCAGGCGCACCTTTCGGGAGAGCACCGGCTCCAGCACCCCGCCCGTACGCTGCCGCGCCACCGTCAGCAGGGCGCTGTGGCACCCGACGTCCAGGACCCCTGCCTGCCGCATCCCACCGCCTCTCCGCCCTGCGAGCCCTTCGGCTCCCGGGATCCGACCGCCTTCCCCTGGCTGCTGTCGGCGCAGTCGCCGGGGCGGCGCCACGCGAATCCGGGCACCGGGTGACCATCATGTCACCGCCAGTGCTCGCCGGCCGTCGCGGAGGGTTTCCTCGGCGGACAGTGTGAAGGAGATCTCCTGACCGCCCCTGCTCGGCGCAGCGCAGACAGCCGTGCTCCTGTGCGAGTTTCACGCGGTGGCTCACGAGATCGCGCGGCCAGGCGTACCGAGGACGCCCGTCCGGCGGGTTGGTCGGCCTCGTCACGTGCGCGCCTCCCGCGGCGAGCGCCGTCCGGTGCAGGTCGTCAACGTCGTTGCACCACAACACGACCTCCGTGTTCTCCCCGGGCTTCGTGGGGGGTGCCGAGGAGCTCGCCACCCACGGGGGCCGAGCTGAATCCGGTCCGCACGCCCGCAGCCTCCACCTCGGCCTGGTGAGGCTCGCCGTGTGGAGGGAAGTGGACGAGTTGGTGTCCGCGGGGGTGGTGGCGCCGGCGTACGGCTCGAACGGGGTGCGGGACGTGCTCGATGGCGGGGCGGAAGCCTCGGCCTTCGGGGCGCCGTTCGTGTCCGCGGTCACTGAGTCGTCGCCGCCTGAGGAGCTGCCGGCGGCGGCCGGTGCCAACGCGCACGTGAGTCCGGCAGTCGGCATCAGGGAATGCCTCATGCTCGTGCACGGCCGGCACGGAGTTCGCGGCACCACCGCTGGCAGCCGCCCTGGCGGCGCGAGCCTGATCAGGCTGTCCCCGCACTGGCGGCGTCGTGGGCTGCGTGCAGTGGGCGCAGGCTGGAGGCATGACACGTCGGGTCTACTGCGATGACGCCACACTGATCGTGGGGGATCGGTGGGTATCGGCAGAAGTGGACCTTGGTGTCCCTCTCCTTGAAGCCCCCAGCACGTGGGGCGGCATCCTTCATCGGATTCCGTCTGCGCTGGTCAACGACCTGCGCAGCGATGAGGACGTCCGCCTCCGTCTGTCGGACGGCCAGGAGCGGCGCATCCGTCTCCGGTATGCCTCCCAGGGAGGGGACGAGGAAGGCGTGTCCGTGCCCTTCCTGGGTGAGGGGACTGCTCCGTTCTGATCCGCCGGCCGCTCATCTCCGCACCGGTGGGCGTCGGCAGATCGGAGCCTGAGGGACGTCCTTGCTGTACGTCGTCGGGGAGCACGCGGTCTTCGCGGAGACCTTCCACCTGGCGTCCCGGCGTACGGACGCCCCAGGACTGTCAGGCCCGACCCGCCGGTCCCCGGAGAACCGGGTGTGGCCGACCCGCGCCTGTAGATCGGAGGTGAAGGTCACTCTGTCGACGCGCACGCGCGGCACGCGGGTGTCCGGGTCCTCCTCAGCTCGCTCATGTGGCCGCGTTGGTCCTGCTTGTCCTCGCTTTCTGGGGCGTTCAGAGGCTCTGAACGCATGGGCGGGTGATGAGGGTGCCGCGTCGCACTGCGATTGCGAGTAATCAATCGATTACGCTCTGTGTGTGATCCGTGTGATGGTCGGCAGCCGCGTTCGGGGTCGTCCCGCGCCGTCCGTCCTGCTCATCGGGTTCATCCTGCTGGTGGCGTCCCATTTGCTGGGCGCCCTGCACGGCCCGGGCTTCCTCGGTCCCCATACGCCGCTCATGCCCTTGAGAGCGGTGCAGTCCACCGCAGCGGCCGAGTCGGTGGAGGCGGCGAAAGCGATCGGCTCCGACCACGATCATCGCCACGAGATCTTCGAGGACACCATCGAGCACGCGGTCGACCGCGTGCGAGTCTCCGCTGACGGCCCGCTCCACGCCCCCCAGTTTGTCGAGCCGGTCATCGATCAGGTAGATCAACCGGTTACGTACGCATCGCCCGGCCGCGACGGTCCGGACGGCGGTGTTCCATGGCCGCCGGGCGGCCGCTCCGCATGCGCCCGGCACTGCGTCTGGCGGCAGTAGGCACGACCCGCACGCCCTCACCTGGGCCGCGCTGAAACGGCGGCGGCCCACGGTCCGGCGTGCCCCCGCGTCCCTGCACCGCCAGCACCGCGCCCACCTGACCGATGGGCGTGAAGGAGCCGTACGTTCATGGATCCCACCCTGCTCGAATCCCTTCTCCCTGTGGGGGCCGACGCCCCCGTCCCCCCGATCGCCCGCCGCCCGGCCCACCTGGTGGGCAACACACCCGTCCTGTGGATCGACGAGCCGTTCGCCCCGCCGGGCCGCGGCTTCCACGCGAAGCTGGAGGGCACCAACCCGGGCGGCATCAAGGACCGCCCCGGCCTGCACATGATCCGCGAGGCACGGCGACGCGGCGACCTCGCGCCGTATGCACCGATCGTCGAGTCCTCCAGCGGCACCCTCGGACTCGGCCTGGCCCTGGCAGGACTGACGTACGGCCATCCGGTCACCGTCGTCACCGACTCCGGCATGGAGCCGTCGATGGTCCGCCTGCTCACCGCACTCGGGGCACACGTCGACCAGGTGGCCGCACCGCATCCCGACGGTGGCTGGCAGCGGGCCCGCCGCGAGCGCGTCACCGCGCTCCTGGACGGCGCCCCGGGCGCGTACTGCCCGGACCAGTACCACAACCCCGACAACACGGCCGCCTACCGCCCGCTGGCCGCCGAACTCATCGCCCAACTCGGCCGCGCAGACGTGCTGGTGGCAGCGGTGGGCACAGGCGGGCACTCCGCCGGCATCGCGGCGGGACTACGGGAGGGGTGCCCCGAGCTGAGGCTGATCGGGGTGGACGCGGTCGGCTCGACGATCTTCGGCCAGCCCGCCGCGCCGCGGCTCATGCGGGGCCTCGGCTCCAGCATCTACCCGTCGAACGTGGACTACGACGCCTTCACCGAGGTCCACTGGGTCGCCCCGGCCGAGGCGGTATGGGCCTGCCGTCAGCTCGCCCGCCGTCACTACGCGTCCGGCGGCTGGAGCGTCGGGGCGGTGGCGCTGGTGGCAGGCTGGGTGGCCCGGACGTATCCCGCAGGCACCCGGATCATCGCCGTCTTCCCGGATGGCCCGCACCGCTACCTGGAGACCGTCTACAACGATGCCTGGTGCCAGGACCACGGGCTCCTCGGCCATGAACCTCCGCCGGAGCCCGACGAGATCGCCGAGCCGGACGAGTGCGTGGTGTCCGGCTGGACCCGGTGCAGCCGGGTTCGGGATCCGCTGGGGCGCGAGGCACGGGCCAAGGAGGGTGTCCGATGAGGCGGCTGCGGGCCCAGGTGGCCTCCTTCGACCGGCCGGCCCGTCTGCTGATGGTCAACCAGTTCGCCATCAACCTCGGCTTCTACATGCTGATGCCCTATCTGGCCGACCACCTCTCCCACGGCCTCGGCCTGGCGGCCTGGGCGGTCGGTCTGGTGCTGGGCGTGCGCAACCTCTCCCAGCAGGGCATGTTCCTGGTCGGCGGCACCCTCGCCGACCGCTACGGCTGCAAGCCGATGATCCTGGCCGGCTGCGCGCTGCGGACGGTCGCCTTCGGGCTGCTCGCGGTGGCGGGCAGCCTGCCGGTGCTGATCGTGGCCTCGGCGCTGACGGGCCTGGCGGGTGCGCTGTTCAACCCGGCTGTGCGGGCGTATCTGGCCGCGGAAGCGGGAGAGGAGCGGCGGGTGGAGGCGTTCGCCGCCTTCAACGTCTTCTACCAGACAGGCATCCTCGTCGGCCCGCTCGCCGGACTGGCCCTGCTGACCTGGGACTTCGGCGCGGTGTGCGCGGTCGCCGCGCTCATCTTCGGCACGCTGGCCGTCCTTCAGGCCCGCGCCCTGCCCGCCCGCCCGCCGACCGACCGACGCGCGGAGCCGGCCTGGCGGGCGGTGGCCGCCGACTGGCGCACCATCGCCGCCAACCGGCCCTTCCTCCTCTTCGCCGCCGCCATGTCGGGCTCGTACGTCCTGGCCTTCCAGGTCTACCTCGCCCTCCCCCTCCGCGCCCGGGAACTCTTCGGTGATCGGACCGGGTTGGTGACCGGCGCGATCTTCGCCGTCTCCGCGCTGGCAGCCCTGTCCGGACAGCTCAAGCTCACGGCGTGGGCGAAACGGACCCTGTCCGGACCGCGGGCCATCGTGTACGGGCTGGTGGTGATGGGCGCGGCCTTCCTGCCGCTGCTGCCCAGGTCGTACGACGCCGTCGTCGGCGTGGGTGCCTTGGCGCTCTGCGCGGCGCTGCTGGCCTGGGGCGGCGCGCTGCTCTATCCCTTCGAGATGGACACCGTCGTACGGCTCTCCGACGATCGGCTGGTCGCGACCTACTACGGCGCCTACAACACCGCCTCCGGCATCGCGGTCTCGCTCGGGAACCTGGCCGTGGGGGCGCTGTTCGACACGGGTGTGCGCTGGCTCCCCTGGGGGGTGCTGGCCGTCACGGGGCTCCTCTGCGCCGGGCTGGTGGCCCGGCTGCATCGCGCGGGGTATCTCACACCGAGGCCGGCCACGGTGGCTGCGACGGGGTGACGGCCAACGGGCCCCGGCTGCCTGGCCGGGGCCTCCGCCGGGGTGTCGTGCAGGAAGAGGGAGGCGTACCGAGGCTTCCTCAGCTATGCGCGTGCAGACCGTCGGCGAGGTGGTGATGGCTGTGACGCCAGCCGTCCCGCACCCGTTCGGCGTCCACCAGGTGTGGATGGTCGGCGTGGAGGTCCGTGTGCTCGTCAGGACGTCAGCATCCCCGGTGGTCGAGGCCGGCGACCTCGCGTACGGCCTTGGTGATGGCCGGGAAGTCCTTCTTGAGGATCGCGCCGTGGTTGCTGGCGACCTTCGCGCCGATCTGGATGTTCGGGTTGCGGGCGGTCACCGCATCGAGGCCGGTGCGTATCTGTTCCTGCTCATGACCGCGGCTTCCGAAGGACGTCCCCGAAGCGACCACATACCGCACCGGGACGGTGATGTTGTCCAGCACGGGGCCCAGCTCGCGCTCGCGGGAGAGCCTGCCGAGCTCGATGTTGCTGTTCGCCTGCTGTTCGGCGGTCATCCGCGGGGCCAGGCCCGTCGGGCGCAGCAGCGGCAGGAACCAGCTCATCCGCCGGAACAGCTTCCGGATCCGCTGCTCCATGGCCTCGTCGAGCCAGTCGTACGGGAACGCGCCGTCGACCAGGACCGCGCCCAAGGCGCGCTCCGGATTGCGGCCGGCCCAGTGCGCCCCGACGACCGCCCCGTAGGACCAGCCCACCACCAGCGCCCGGTCCACGCTCCTGGCCGCGAGAACGGCATCGACGTCCTGGACGGCTGCCTCGAAGGAGTAGTTGGCGGAACGCTTCGATTTGCCGCGGGCCCGTTCGTCGTAGGTGATGTGCCGCCACCCCGTCCCCAGTTCAGCGATGACCCGTCGCCAGTACCCCTGAGTGGCGAACTGGCCGTTGAGGTAGACCACAGGGATACCGGGACCGCCGGTGTCGGTGACGGCCAGGGCCGTGTCGTCAACCGGCACCATGCCGGTCCACTTGGAGCGGGTCGAGGAAGTGCTGTTCTTCGTCATGTGTTTCCCCTGTTTCCCCTGGTCGGGTGAGAGCGTCTGGTACGGCTTCTCCGGGTCCTGCGCGCGGATCGCAGGCTCTTCGGGACGGACGGCCGGGTCCTCGGCGACGACCGACAGGATCGCGATCGAGGTGGGCCCGGCCGGATGGTCCTGGTTCGGTTCGTTCAGAGGCTGCGGGCGGTGATGTCGCCGGAGGAGGTGGTGGCGCGGATGTCGAGTCCGGCGGTGCCGTCGTTCTTGAGCGCGTTGCTGATGCGGCCGTTGCCGGTACCGGCGTCCAGGGCGGCGGAGACACCGGCGGCGGCGCCGACCGTGATGTCGCCGGACTGGGTGCTCAGCGTCACCGTGCCGCGCACGGCCTCGGCGATGCGGATGTCGCCCCGTGCGGTGCTGATCTCCGCGGGGCCGCCGAGCCGGCCGACCTCGACGTCGCCGTCGACCGTGGTGAGGCGGAGGCTCGCGACCTCGTCGATCTTGATCTGGCGGTAGGCGCCTTCGAAGGCGACGTCGCCGAGGCTGCCGACGACACGGAGCTCAGCGCTCGCGGCCCTGGCCTCGACGCAGGAGCCGGCGGGCAGTTGGACAGTCACCTCGACGGATCCGGAGTTGCCGAGGATCCGGTTCTTCGCCTCCGGGCTCTCGATCCGCAGGACGCCCTCGCTGTAGGTGACCTCGACCTGCTCCGCCGCCTTCACATCGCGGCTCTTGGCGGCGTTGGCGGGCCGGACCTCGACCGTGGTGTCGGCCCGGTCGGCGGCGATGAACTGGATGCGTCCCGCGGGGATGTCGAGAACGGCGGAGACGGCGGCCGGGGTGTCGAACTTCTGCATCGTGCTCTCCTTCGTCTGCGGCGGGCACTCCGTCGGCCCGCCGTTTCTGATAATGGAAAGCTACGTTGCATTCATAGATCCTGCAACAGTGGTGTTGCGTAGAAAGGCAGTCATTGCAGGTAGTAGGCGATAAAACGTTGCAATGGTTCAGAATCTAATGCAACGCGCTTGTGCTGCGCGTTGCAATGGGATGGGAGTGAACGCTAGAGTGGAGGCATCAAGAAGGGGCGTACGAAGGGGACAGCGACGTCCTTCACGCAAAACCCGGAACAACCTCAAACGGCACCGCCCAGCCAAGTCCGGACCGGCGGGATCAAGTGGGTTGCTCGTGTCGGCGTCTGCTGACAGGCTGCCGCCGTGGATCTGGGACTTGCGGGGAAGGCAGCTTTCATCACCGGGGGAAGCAGCGGTATCGGGCTGGCCATCGGCCGGGCGCTCCACGAAGAGGGGGCGGCGGTCACCGTCTGCGGACGGGATCCAGAAAGGCTGAAGGAGTCAGGACTGCCCGGGGTCCAGGCGGACGTCACGGATCCGGACGCGCTCGCCCGGGCCGTCGACGAGGCGGCTGAGCAGATGGGCGGGCTCGACCTGCTGGTGGCCAATGCCGGCGGTGTGTTCGGGGGTGGGCTGCTGGATTCGACGCCCGAGGACTGGCTGCGGACGTACGAGTTGAACGTGCTGCATGCCGCCCACGCCATCCGCAGCGCGGTGCCGCACTTCGAGCGGCGCGGGGGCGGCAGTGCGCTCATAGTGGCGTCGATCACCGGGTGGAAGCCGGGCCCCAAATCGTCGTACGCCTCTGCGAAGGCGGCGGAGATCCACCTCGCCGCCGCACTCGGCCAGGAGCTGGGCCCGCGCAACATCCGGGTGAACGCGCTCAGTCCGGGTTCGGTGATGTTCGAGGGCGGAGGCTGGGCCTGGTTCCGGGACAACCGTCCCAAGCAGTACAAGGCCTTCGCCCGCGACGACTTCCCCCGTGGACGGCTGGTCGAGTTGCACGAAGTGGCGGACGTGGCGTGCTTCCTCCTGTCGGGCCGCGCCGGCGGGGTCAACGGCACCAACGTCTGCGTGGACGGCGCCCAGGACCACCCGAGCGCGGGCCGGCTCTTTCCTTAGAAGCTGCCGACCAAAAGTCCCGCAGCGCGACCCCGGTGACGTGGTCGATCGAGGCTTGGGCGAGCGGTTCGCGGGAGCGGTGCGGGATGGCTTATGGCAGGTCTGGCGACAGCGCGAGCAGGATGACGAGGAGGGGGATGACTACTGGGACCGTCTTCCCGACTTCCAGTAGCCGTCGAGCGTCCTGAGCAGGCGCTCGGGGTCGCGGAAGACCTCGTCGACTTGGTCTCCGTACTGCGCGAGTGGCGGGTCGCTCTCGACCATTTTGCGTTCAGCCGCGGTGAAGGACGATGAGTAGGCGTGGCAGTTGCCGCAGCACAGGCAGTTGATCCATGAGGGAGCGGGCCGGCCGTACGACCCGTGGTGGTAGTCGCGCAGCGCGACGTGGCCGCAGATGGGACAGCTACGTTCGGCCAGGGGCAGGTGCAGTCGGGCGCCGAGCGCCTCACCGTGGTGTTGGTCGTAAGGGCGGACCATGGATCGGTCCCTGACTGCCCGTGCCGGCCCCGGTGGTGGTCAGGGTCTTCGTGTTGCCCGCGTCGTCGTACTCCGGGGTCAGCACGGAGGTGCCGGTGGTGGGGTTGCGGGTGGTGACGGTGGACGCCTGGGCTGCTTGGCGGGGGCCGTGCCGGAGCCCGGGGCCGGGAGCGGGCGTGGGCGGGCGCAGCTTCGTTGGCGAGCCCCGGTTCGCCTCGCCGCGTCCGGGGCACTTGCGCACGGCGGAGCGGTCACGCCATGGCCCACCACCACCGGGTGGACCTGCTGACAGGCTCATCGCGGACGCGGACGCGGACGCGGGCTTCGAGGTGAGCGGGCAGGGCGAGGTGCGGCCCTGGCAGAGCCATGTGCGGGCGACGCGGGGCCGGTGAAGACAGGTCTCCGTGCCGGGAGTGGTCTCCGTGCCGGGAGTTCGCGGGTCCTGGTCGGCCCGTCCCCCAGGTGAGGGGACGGGCCGGGGTGAGGCGTCAGTTCACGTGGAGGGTGAGGGCTGCGGTGTGGAGCTTGCCGTCGGTCCGGAACTGCAGGTAGAGCCGCCAGTTTCCGGGCTGGGCGAACTCCGCGTGGAAGGTGAGGGCGGGTCCGCCGTGGTCGCCGTCCGCCTTGGTCTCCGGGTGGAGGTGGGCGAAGGCGAGGTCGCCCTGATGGAAGGCGGTGAGGTGGGCGTAGGTGTCCAGGTAGGGCTGGAGATCGGTGACGGGCTTGCCGTCCTTGGTGATGGTGGTGGTCAGCCGGTGGGCCATGCCGGCCATCGGGCCGCCCTTCACCGTGATGGTGTAGCCGTCGGCGGTGGTGGTGCCGGACGCCTTGGGCAGGGCCGTGGTCATCGGCATGCCGGACACCTTCACGGTGCGGCTCAGGACGAGGTGCTTGCCCTTGCCGGAGCCGCTGTTCGGGGTGAAGGAGGCGTACAGCCGCCAGGTGCCCGGCTGCAGGGCTGCGAGTGGCGCGGTCCAGGTGCCGTTCTTCGCCATGGTGGGGTGCAGGTGCTGGAAGCCGGTGAGGTCGGTGCGGACGGCGTAGAAGTGCATCCGCTGGGTCTGGTCGACGGCGAAGTCGGTGACCGGCCTGCCGTCCGGGCCGGTGACGGTGAACCGGTAGTCGGCCGACCGGTCGGAGGGGAGGCCGGAGGTGGTGGAGGTCATGCGGTAGCCGTCTTTCGCTGCGGTCAGGCCGTTGCCGGTGGAGGCCGTGTCCATGCCGGGCATCGACGCCATGGCGCCGGCCGAGGCGGAGTGGGACGGCGTGTTGCTGTGGTCCATGCCGGGCATGGCGGAGCTGTGGCTGGAGTCGGTGTTCGAGCCGCAGCCGGCCAGCGCCAGGGTGAGTGCCGCGGTGGCGGCCGTTGCCATGAGGGCAGGGCGGGACGTCCGGGAACGCTTGGACATGGGTGTGTCTTTCCAGGTGGGCGCCATGAGGTGGCGCGAGTGACGAACGTGGGACCTGCGCCGGGCCGCGGCGGTGAGCCGGTGCCCGGGGGTCTCGTCACGTCCGTGCGATGCACGCCTGGAGAAGCAGTTCGCGTCCGCCTGTGGGCGGCCCCCTGCGGCGGGTGCCGGTGTCTGCCCCCCGAGCCTGCGGCAGCAGGACGGCGGCGGGGAGGAACAGGGCGACCGTGGCGAGCGGCGGCAGCGGGATCCCTGAGCGAGGAGGGGTGGCCAGGCACAGAGCGCCCCGCATGGTCTCGTCCGCGCGGGCGGTCGCTTTGTCCTCCGCTGTCCTGGAGCGGGCGGCCGACTGCGCCGCCGCCGTGGCCGGTGCCGGGTGCATGGCGGCCGCGTCCGCCATGGCCCCGTGGCAGCCACCGTCGGCCGCGGCCGGGCCGCCGTGCATGAGGAACAGCCCCAGCAGCACCGCGACCAGCACGGCCGGCCGCACCACTCTGCGGTGGCGGGCCCCGGCCGTGCTCAGGGCGGGCTGCGTGGCGGTCACGGGTTCACCTTACGCAGCCGGGCGCACGACGATGTCGTGGGGCGAGATCCCAGTGCCGTCGGCCAGCAAGCGGGCCCGTTCCGGCCGTCACGGCCGATATGCGACCTTTCCGCCGGTCCTCGCTCTGTTCACACTTCCCGAGAAGAGACCGGGGGTGGTGCGGATGACAGCGCAACGCAGGAGCCCACAGAGGCAGAGGCAGAGGCAGAGGCAGAGGCGGCGGGCCGCGCGGCGGGACGCGCTCTCGCGCCGGGCAGGGGCCGGCCTCGTCGGACTGCTGGTAACGGCCGTGTTCTGGTCGGCGATCTGGATGTACGTCGTCGGGGTCGTCGCCGCGGCCGCTCTCGGCGGGCTGGGCTGGTGGCTGTGGCGTACGGACCGGATCCTGCGCGGGCGGGACCGGGTGTGGCGGCAGCAGGACGCTGTCGCGGCCGGGCACCGGTCGTTGGCCGAGGTGGATGGCATGAGCGGTACGGAGTTCGAGGAGCTGGTCGCAGGGCTGTGCCGCCGCGACGTGTGCCGTGAGGTGCGGCGGGTGGGCGGATCGGGGGATCAAGGGGCCGATGTGGTCGGGCGGTTGCCGGACGGGCGGGCGATGGTCGTGCAGTGCAAGCGGTATGCGCCGAGTGCCGTCATCGCCAGCCGGGAGGTGCGGGATCTGCTCGGGTCGAGGGTGCACTTCGGGGCGGACGTCGCGGTGTTCGTCACCACGACCCGGTTCAGCAGGCGGGCCATGGAGGTCGTGGTCAGGAACGGCATCGTCGCCGTCAACCGCGACCTGCTGGGGGCGTGGAACAGCGGTGCCTCGTTGCCCTCGCTGATGGGTGCCGGCGGCTCCGGGCAGGGCGATGCCCGTCACCTGGCGCGGTGGCGGAAGACGTACGGGCGGAAAAGGCGACGTCCGGGCCGCCCCATGCGGGACGGCCCGGACGTCAGCGGCCTTGCTCAGTGAACGAGCTCAGTGACCGAGCCCGGTGACCGTGCGGATCAGGCGATGTCGAAGCGGTCCGCGTTCGACACCTTGACCCACGCCGCGACGAAGTCGTTCACGAACTTCTCCTTCGCGTCGTCGGCCGCGTAGACCTCGGCGAGGGCGCGCAGCTCGGAGTTCGAGCCGAAGACCAGGTCGGCACGGGTACCGGTCCACTTGACCTCGCCGGTCGCGTCGTCGCGGCACTCGAAGACCGTCTGGTCCTCGGAGACCGGCGACCACGTGTGGCCCAGGTCGAGCAGGTTGACGAAGAAGTCGTTCGTCAGCTGTCCCGGGGTCTCGGTGAAGACGCCGTGGGCGGTCTGCTGGTAGTTGGCGCCGAGGACGCGCAGACCGCCGACGAGGACGGTCAGCTCGGGGGCGCTCAGGCCCAGCAGGTTGGCCTTGTCGAGCAGCAGGAACTCGGCCGGCAGGCGGTTGCCCTTGCCCAGGTAGTTGCGGAAACCGTCGGCGGTGGGCTCCAGCGCGGCGAAGGACTCCGCGTCGGTGTGCTCCTCCGTGGCGTCCACACGACCCGGGGTGAAGGGCACCTCGACGTCGTGACCGGCGTCCTTGGCGGCCTTCTCCACGGCGGCGGCGCCGCCGAGGACGATCAGGTCGGCCAGGGAGACCTTCTTGGCGCCGGAGTTGAACTCCGCCTGGACGCCCTCCAGGACGCGGAGGACCTGGGCCAGCTGGTCGGGCTCGTTGACGTCCCAGCCGGCCTGCGGCTGCAGACGGATACGGGCGCCGTTGGCACCGCCGCGCTTGTCGCTGTTGCGGTACGTCGAGGCCGACGCCCACGCGGTGGACACCAGCTGGGCCACGGACAGGCCCGACTCCAGCAGCTTGGCCTTGAGCGCCGCGACGTCGGCGGCGTCGATGGGCTCGCCCTCGGCCTGCGGCAGCGGGTCCTGCCACAGCAGGGTCTCCGCCGGGACCTCCGGGCCGAGGTACAGCGACTTCGGGCCCATGTCACGGTGGGTCAGCTTGTACCAGGCGCGGGCGAAGGCGTCCGCGAACTCCGCCGGGTTCTCGTAGAAGCGGCGCGAGATCGGCCCGTAGACCGGGTCGAAGCGCAGCGACAGGTCGGTGGTGAGCATCGTCGGGAGCTTCTTCTTCGACGCGTCGTGGGCGTCGGGGATGATCGCCTCGGCGTCCTTCGCCACCCACTGGTTCGCGCCGGCCGGGCTCTGCGTGAGCTCGTACTCGTACTCGAAGAGGTTCTTGAAGAAGCCGTTGCCCCACTGGGTCGGCGTGGCGGTCCAGGTGACCTCCAGGCCGGACGTGATCGCGTCGCCGGCCTTGCCGGAGCCGTAGGTGCTCTTCCAGCCGAGGCCCTGGGCCTCGATCGGGGCGGCCTCGGGGTCGGCGCCGACGTTGTCGGCCGGGCCGGCACCGTGGGTCTTGCCGAAGGTGTGACCACCGGCGATGAGGGCGACGGTCTCCTCGTCGTCCATCGCCATGCGGCGGAAGGTCTCACGGATGTCGCGGGCCGCGGCGATCGGGTCCGGGTTGCCGTTCGGGCCCTCGGGGTTGACGTAGATCAGACCCATCTGGACCGCGCCGAGCGGGCTCTCCAGCTCGCGGTCGCCGGTGTAGCGCTGGTCGTCGAGCCAGACCTTCTCGGGACCCCAGTAGACGTCCTCCTCGGACTCCCACACGTCCTCGCGGCCGCCGCCGAAGCCGAAGGTGTCGAAGCCCATGGACTCCAGCGCCACGTTGCCCGCGAGGATCATGAGGTCGGCCCAGGACAGGCTCTTGCCGTACTTCTTCTTGACCGGCCACAGCAGACGGCGGGCCTTGTCCAGGTTGCCGTTGTCCGGCCAGCTGTTCAGCGGGGCGAAGCGCTGCTGGCCTGCGCCGGCACCGCCGCGGCCGTCGCTGATGCGGTAGGTGCCCGCGCTGTGCCAGGCCATACGGATCATGAACGGGCCGTAGTGCCCGAAGTCGGCCGGCCACCAGTCCTTGGAGTCCGTCAGGATCTCGGCGATGTCCTGTTTCACGGCCGGGAGGTCGAGACCCTTGAACGCCTCGGCGTAGTCGAACTCCTCGCCGAGCGGGTTGGCCACCGCGGGGTTCTTGGCAAGGATCTTCAGGTTGAGCTTCTCCGGCCACCACTGACGGTTGCCACCGCCCTGGGTGGGGTGCAGGGCGCGGTCGTGCGCCACCGGGCACTTGGCCCCTTCGGCGGGGGTGTTCTCAGACATGGGAATCCTTCCGGGTTTGGTGCTCAGGCCGTGCGAGCGGTGGAACAGTCGGGGCACAGGCCCCAGTAGATGACCTCGGCCTCGTCGATCGCGAAGCCCCGGTCGTCCGAAGCGGTGAGACAGGGGGCGTGGCCGACCGCGCAGTCGACGTCGAAGACGGCACCGCACGACCGGCACACGAGGTGGTGGTGGTTGTCCCCGACCCTGCCCTCGAACCGGGCCGGGCTGCCCGGCGGCTCGATGCGGCGTACGAGTCCTGCCGTGGTGAGCGCGTGCAGCGCCTCGTACACGGCTTGCAGGGATATGTGGCCCACCCGGTCGCGCACACCCGAGGCGATCGCCTCGACGCCGAGGTGGTCACCCTCGCGGACGGTCTCGAGCAGTGCGACGCGGGCGGCCGTCACCCGCAGGCCGGCACCGCGCAGCTCCTCGGCGGTGGTCGGGGTCCGGGGTGAAGTCATGGCACCCAAGCTACCCGCACAAACACGAATGATTCAAGAAAACGAACGAGACAGGTTTGGTGGCCGGTCGATGACCTCGGGGGGAATCCCCGCAGATCAAGGGCTGGCAAGGGATTCGCACCACTGTTCACGCCTACGGGCGAATCAGTGAATGGATGTCCGGCCTGCGCCGGTTCCCTGCGCTGTGCTGGAACGCGTGGGTGTCTTCGTTCTGTGCGCGTGGCTGCTGACCGCGGGGCTCGGCGGCTATCTGGCCTCGGTGTGGATCCGCCATGGCGGCCTGCGGCAGCGCACGCCGGGGGTGACGCGGCTGCCGCTGTGGCTCGTGATGGGGCATGTCGTGCTGGCCGTCGCCGGTCTGGCCTGCTGGACGGCGTACCTGGGCGGGCGCGGTCCGGGGCACGGCCTGGGCGGCCTGCGCCGTGGTGCTGGTCGTCGCCGCCTTCGGGTTCATGATGCTGCTGCGCTGGCTGCCCAGCTCGGGACGGCACTCCCGGGGCGGACGGACAGCCGAGCGGCACTTTCCGCTGACGGCGGTCGTCGCCCACGGGGCGAGCGCGGGCGCGACCGTGCTCCTGGTCGTGCTGGTGGTGCTGCGCCGGGAGTGAGGCCGGCCCGGCGCGAGGTCAGCTCGTACCCGGCTCCTCGTTCCGGGACGCGGCGGCTGCCGACCGGGAGCCGACCAGGAGCAGGCACAGGACGGCTACGCCTGCTACGACGCCGGTGAGGAGCAGGAGGGGGCTGAGGGGACGGGTGGCGGAGGCGGCGTCGTCCACGGGTGGCTGTGCCGCCGCGGGGGCGGCGGATGCGGAGGCCGTGGGGGAGGGGGACGGGGTCTTGGCGGCTCCGGGGGCGGCGGCCTCGGCGCTGTGTCCCATGTGCATGGAGGACGGCATCGCCGGAGTGGTGGGTGCGGCGGCCGTCGGGTGCTGATGCTGTCGGACGGTGGGCGCGGGCGCGGCGGCCGGCTTCACGACGAGCTGGGCCGTCATGCCCGGATGCACGGTGCAGAGGTAGCCGTAGCTGCCCGGTGTCGTGAACGTGTGGCTCCAGCTGCCGCCCTTGCTGAGCATCGGGGAGTGGACCGAGGCGGGGCCGGAGGTGGTCTCGACGTCGTGGGGCGCCTGGTCCTGGTTGGTCCAGGTGACCGTGTCCCCGGCGGTGATGGTCAGGACGCGGGGCGAGAACGCGTAGCCGGACATGAGGACTTGGTGGCCGGCGGCCGCCTGCACCGCGGGAGCGGGCAGGACGAGCGCGGCGCCCGCCAGGAAGAGGGCGCCGAGGAAGGCGGTCAGACGGGGCATGTGAACTCCGCGGCTACGAGCAGCCGGATGCGGTCTGCGGGACGGATGCGGGGCAGAGTGAGGCCGGTCGTACGGCGCAGGGGGCGGTACGGCAGCCCGAGCGTGCCGAGGACCAGGAGCCGGTCGGCGGTGCGCTCGACGACACGGAAGCCGAAGAGGGCCGGGGCCGGATCACCGGCCAGGGCCAGTTCGCCGGGGACGTGCAGCCGGGTGGCCTGGTCCGTGGGAGTGAGGCTGGTACTGACGAAGGTGAGCACCCTGCCGCCCAGAGCCCGGCCGGCCAGCTCCAGGCTCAGCACACAGTCGTCGGAGTCGGGCGCCACGGTGAGGGTCGCGTCCAGGGCGGTGAGCCGGCGGCGCAGGGTGGTCAACGGGCCGAACCGTGCGGTCAGTTCGACGATGCAGCGGTCCGGGGCGGCACCGTACGTGCCGGGGTCGGGCAGCCAGTCGGGGCCCGGACGGGCCGGGGGCAGGACGGCGGTGGGGCGGGTCTCGGTGGTCATCTCGGCACCTCTATGGGCGAGCGGAGTGACGGGCGGGGAGAATGAGCGAGCGGCGGGCCGGCCGACTGCGACTCGGCCGGCCCGCCGCGTCCTGCTGAAGGGAAGCCAGCAGGAGCTGATCACCTGGAGCTGACTCAGCAGGAGTTGGTGATGTAGTTCTCGGTCGGGGCGAGCAGGTGCTCGGCCCAGACCGTGTGCATCTTCACGTAGGCGTCGGGGTTGAGGATGTCCGCGAGCTGCTGTCCCGGGGACTCCTCCAGATGCGCCTTGTCGATGTGCTGCAGGAGCACGCCGAGGGTGTCGTCGGCGACGCTGCCGGTGCCGTTCACCGCGGGGGTGAGGATCGACTCCAGCCAGACGGTGTGCATCTTGAGGTAGCTGTCGAGCTTGAGCGCGTCCTGGACCTGCTGGCCCGGGGACTGCTCCAGGTGTGCCTTGTCGATGTGCTGCAGGATCGGCAGCAGGACCTGCTGGACGCTGACGCAGTCGCCGCCGTCGCCCCCGCCACCGGTACCGCCGGAGCTGCTGCCCCCGCCGGTCGAGCCGCCCGTGGAGCCGCCGGTCGAGCCGCCCGTGCCGCCGCCGGTGGAACCGCCCGTCGAGCCGCCGGTGGATCCTCCGGTGGATCCTCCGGTCGAGCCACCCGTGCCGCCCCCGGTGGAACCGCCCGAGCCGCCGCCGCTGTTCGCGACCACGGTGATCGACGCCGTCATGTCCGGGTGGACCGCGCAGTAGTACTGGTACGTACCGGCCTTGGTGAAGGTGTACGACCAGCTGTCGCCCTTCTGCAGGGTCCCGGAGTCGAACTTGGCCGGGCCGCTGGTGGTGGTGACCGTGTGCGGAGCGGAGTCCTCGTTGATCCACTTCACGGTGTCGCCGACCTTCACCGTCAGCTTCGGCTGGGCGAACTTGTAGTTCTTGATCTCGATGGTGTACTTGGCCGCCGCAGCCTTGGTGGCCGAGTGGTTCATGTCCGGCATCGACTGCGCCTCGGCCGCCGGGGCGGCGGTCTGCGGGGTCGCGGCCCCGGCGGACGCCTGGAGCAGGCCGAGGCCGGCGACGGCGGCGAGGCCGGCGCCGAGGCCGGTGGCCAGCAGCACCCGGTTGCCCGCACGGGAGCGCCGGTGATGCGGCGCGGGTGCGGTGGATTCCTCTGTGTGCATGGTGGTGCTTCTCCCTTGTGAGTCCCCTGGTGAGGGGAGGGGGTGGGACAGGGGTGCGGATCAGCGGCCGGGAGCGGACGTGACCAGCAGACTCGTCGCGGCGAGAACGACGAGGACGAGCCCCGTCTCGGCCGCGACCGAGTGGACGAAGGGCCGTACGGTGGCGCGGTCGCCGCGCAGCAGTACGGCGATGTCGAGCCGCGTTCTCACCCAGCCGCGACTGCGCTGGGCGATCAGCAACACCACGGCCAGTACGGCGAGTTTGAGCAGCAGGAGCTGCCCGTAGCGGGTGTGGAACAGGGCGCTGAACGACCCGACCACCTGCCAGGTCAGCACCGCCCCCGCCGCCACGATCGCCGCGACCGACACTCCGGCCAGCGTGGAGTAGCCGGACACGACGGACGACAGCTCGTCGGGACGGCGCCGGGGCAGCACCCCGAGCAGCAGTACCGTCAGACCGCCGAGCCAGAGCGAGACTCCGAGCAGATGGACCAGGTCGGCCACCGCGCCCCAACCGGGGTGCGTGCCCTCGGAGTTGTGGCCGGTCATGCTCGTCGTCCGCAGCAGTCCGAGACCGACGGCGAGCGCGCCGACGCGCCAGCCGGGCGAGCGTGCGGCCCGGTCACCGCCCTGCAGCAGTGCGGCCAGCGCGATGGCGGCGAGGACCCACATCAGCACCCGGCAGGCGGCCACGATGCCGACCTCGGTACTCAACAGGCCGGTGTAGGCGGCGGGTCGGAACACGTCGCCGAGGGTGCCCATCGTGCCGTACGCGCCCTGCAGTCCGGGTGTGAGCAGGCTTGCCGCGAGGCCGGTGGCCCAGGAGAGCGTGAGGACGCGGCGGGTGCGGCGGTCCCATGCGCCCTGCGGCCAGAGCAGCGCGAGGAACGCCAGGCCGCCGACGAACAGGGCGAGGGAGAGATAGCCGGCCCAGCGGGCGGCGACCCAGGCGGAGTGCACCGCCTCGGACGGTTGTGGGATCGCCGCTGCTTCGGCCGGGTGTCCCGTCTTCGCGGTGAGGCGGAAGGAGAGCGTCCCGGCCGTGAGATGCCCGTCCTCCATGTCAAGTACGTGCCAGACCAGGGTCAGGTCGCCCCGGTCCTTGCTCTGTTCCTTCTCCGAGAGCTTCGGGACGGTGACCTCGATGGCATCGTTGCCGTGGTCGCCCCGGGACACGGGCAGCTGCTTGCCGGCCGCCTTGATGTGCACGTCCGCCGGTTCGACCGGCTCGCTGAAGGTGAGCCGCACGGTGGCGGGGGTGTGCACGAGCCGGGCGCCGTCCTTCGGGGTGGAGGACTTCAGCTCCGTGTGGGCCGAGGCGGGGGACGCGGCGAGCAGCAGGGCTGCGAGCGCGGTCGGGAGCAGGGCGAGCAGGGACGGGGTGCGGCGTCTCACGGGAGCACCTCCGGGATGACCGAGGGGGAGGCGGCGATACCGACGCACAGCGAGGAGAGGGTGCCGGTCGGCGACGACGAGGAGGGGGAGGGTGACGGACTCGGCGAGGCCGGGGTCAGGAGCCCGCCCAGCAGGCCGGTGACCGAAGTGGCCACGCCGTTCAGCAGCGGCTGCACGAGGCGGACTTCACCCTCGGGGCAGTCGTCCGAGGGCGAGGGCGAGGGTGTCGGAGAGGGCGACGGGCCGGTGGTGGGTCCGCCCCCCGATCCGCCCGTACCGTGATCGTGGCCGCCCTCCCCGCCTGCGGACGGCATTCCGCCCGGCACGGGAATTCCGGAGTCGCTGCCGCCCGGCCAATAGCCGCCCGCCGGGACGGAGCCGTAATTCCCGGCGGCGGTGTCGGGAGGCCCGGTCGCGGAGCGGGCCGTGGGTTGGTGCGGCGGTGCGGAGGTCTCGGTTGCCGGCGGGGACGCGGTGTCGATGGTCGTCGGCGCCGGGGCGCCGATGCCCGAGGCGTATCCGAGTACGACGACCACGGCCGCGACCAGCGTGCCCGCGACGATCTCGTCGCGATGGTCTGCCGGCCAGGACGCCCTGGCAAAGGGGGACACGGTCCCTCCTGACGCTGTGCGTGGATGACGGTGACCAGGAGTGCACCCGTGTGACGATTCCCGTCCGCTACGCGTCAGTTAATCGGTCGTTTCGTTGCCTCATTTCCGGCCGGGGGGTGACTGTGAGAACGGACCTCCCCGCCCCAATGCACGCATTGCATTCCGGTGGTATTCCGTGGAGAAAACGAAGGGACCGTGAATTCGAACGCACACGGCATTTCCCTGCCGGTCCTTGCCGGCCCTTTCCTGTCCTCAGCGGTCGGTGTGCAACTCGACGCAGCAGATTCCCGGTTGGGGCGTGAGCACGGCAGTCGTCTCGGGATGGCCGGAGGCCGCGAGATAGCCGCACAGGAAGGCGTGGTTCATGCCGCAGATCAGGTCCGGTGCCTGTGCGGCGACCGGATGGAAGGGGCAGTTGTGCAGCACCGTGCGGCCGGCTCCCTCGTCGGCCGGCTCGAACCCTAGCGACTCCAGGGTGGCCACGATGTCGTCGGCGCGGGCCTCGGTGCCCACGGCCTCGCCCCTTTCCCCGGCCACGCGCAGAGCCGCCTCCTGCGCGTTCTCCCCCTGCTTCTGCGCCGTCAGGGCCTCGGTCAGAAGCGAGGCCAGCAGTTCGTGGCGGCGCGGAGGGAGGCTCAGGGAGAGGGTGTGCGGGGTGGGCTCGTACACCTTCGGCGCGCGGCCGACCCGGCGCGGGCCGTGGCCGCCGTGCCGGGACTGGAGCAGGCCGGACGCCACCAGCTTGTCGAGGTGGAAGGCGGCGAGCTTGCGGGAGATCCCGATGGCCGCCGAGGCCTCCTCACGGGTCACCGGCCGCCGGGCCCGCCGTACGAAGTCCAGCAGCCGGCGCCGTGACTCGTCGCCGAGGACGGCGAGCGCGGAGATGGGGTCGGAGCCGGAGGTCACGGGCTCACCGTAACTCCGATTCGGGGTACTCGGGCGTTCGCGGTTGACCTCCGCGCGAATAAGACCAACACTTGTTGGTGAAATACCTCTCAGGCGAGGTGGCCCATGACCGTCGACAGTGATCTGCGTCAGGCGAAGCAGCCGGTCAGCGGCGCGCTGGCGGGGCCGTACGGGCACCCGTTCCATCCGATCCTGGTCACCGTGCCGATCGGGGCCTGGGTGTGCAGCCTGGTCTTCGACATCGCCTCCAAGATCGTCGACCGGCCGGGTTTCCTGACCCACGGCTCGGCCTGGCTGATCGCGATCGGTGTGCTCGGCGCCCTGGCCGCGGCGAGCGTCGGCTTCCTCGACCTGTTCGCCATCCCCACCGGCACACCGGCATTCCGTACGGCGCTGGTGCACATGGCGCTGAACCTCACCGTGACCGCGGCGTACGCGGCCGGTTTCGCCTGGCGCCAGGGCGACGGCTACGCGGGAGGGCAGAGCGTCGGCAACGGGCAGCTGACACTCTCCGCCGTCGCCCTGGCCGCCCTCGGCGTCTCCGGATACCTCGGCGGCAAGCTCGCGTACCGCTACGGCGTCCGCGTGGCCGCCGAGTCCGTACAGGCGGAGGGCTACCGCGGCACCCGTACGACGCCCTGATCAGAACCACTGGGCCCGAGCCACCGGAGCCGGACATGGACATCGCCGCTCTCGTCGCCTGGATCGTCACCGCCCTCGGCGGATTCGTCCTCCTCGTCCGCTGGATCTCCGGCGGCGGGCTGCGCCAGCAGCAGACCAGGACCACCCGCTTCCCGGCGCCGCTCGTCTTCGGCCACTTCCTGCTGGCGGCCGCCGGACTGGTGGTCTGGATCGTCTACCTCGCCGCCGACAAGACCGCCCTGGCCTGGACGTCCTTCGGCGTGCTCGTCGCCGTCGCCCTGCTGGGCTTCACCCTGCTCGCCCGCTGGATCCCCGTCTACCGCGCGGCCCCCGCCGCAACCGATGTGATGGCCCCTGCCGGAACCGAGGCGATGACGCCCGCCGAACGGCACCTGCCCGTGCCGGTCGTCGCCGCCCACGGCCTGCTCGGCGCGACCACCCTGGTCCTCGTGCTGCTTGCCGCCATCGGAGTCGGCAGCTGACCTCTCACGCCCCGAACCGCTTCCCGGAAGACCTCTCACACCGCCCGCCCCGTTCCTGTGCGCCCGGCGTAACCCCTGATGACCGGCCCAGGAGACACCCGCGTAATGGGCATTTCGTACCGTCACAAAAGCTCCACCCGTACGGGACGATCATGAGAGGCAGGGGGTGCCCGTGGCCGCGCCGGACTCGCGGAACGCCAACACGACGACGGCGCCGAAGGTGCGGACGGTCTGCTCCTACTGCGGGGTGGGCTGCGGCATCGTGCTGGACATCGGGTTCGGACCGGACGGACGCCGTACGGTCCTGAAGGCGTCCGGCGACAAGGAGCACCCCGCGAACTTCGGCCGGTTGTGCACCAAGGGCGCGACCACCGCCGACCTGCTCGCCGCTCCCGGGCGGCTGACCACGGCACTCGTGCGGCACGAGCGGGGCGAGGAGCCGGTGCCGGACGCCGTCGGCGCGGCCGTCAGGGAGACGGCCCGGCGCCTTGGCGAGATCGTCGACGAGCACGGGCCGGACGCGATCGCCTTCTACGTCTCCGGACAGATGAGCCTGGAGGCGCAGTACCTGGCCAACAAGCTGGCCAAGGGGTTCGTCAGGACGAACCAGATCGAGTCGAACTCACGGCTGTGCATGGCCAGCGCGGGCACCGGCTACAAGCTGTCCCTCGGCGCCGACGGACCGCCCGGCTCGTACCAGGACCTCGACCGGGCCGACCTCTTCCTCGTCATCGGCTCCAACATGGCCGACTGTCACCCGATCCTCTTCCTGCGGATGATGGAACGGGTGAAATCGGCCGGCGCCAAGCTGATCGTGGTCGATCCGCGCCGCAGCGCCACCGCCGAGAAGGCCGACCTGTTCCTGCAGATCAAGCCGGGAACCGACCTGGCCCTGCTGAACGGTCTGCTGCACCTCCTGCAGGAGAACGGGCACACGGACCCCGAGTTCATCGCCCGCCACACCGACGGCTGGGAGGAGATGCCCGCCTTCCTCGCCGACTACCCGCCCGCCACCGTCGCCGACATCACCGGCATCCCCGAGGACGACATCCGGGAGGCCGCCCGGCTCATCGGCGAGGCGGGGGAGTGGACCAGCTGCTGGACCATGGGCCTGAACCAGTCCACGCACGGCACCTGGAACACCAACGCCCTGGTCAATCTGCACCTGGCGACGGGTGCGATCTGCCGTCCGGGCAGCGGCCCGTTCTCCCTCACCGGCCAGCCGAACGCCATGGGTGGCCGCGAGATGGGCTACATGGGCCCAGGTCTCCCCGGCCAGCGGTCCGTGCTCGTCGACGAGGAGCGGGCGTTCGTGGAGGAGCTGTGGGAACTGGAACCCGGCAGCATCCGTGCCGACGGAGTCGGCAAGGGCACCGTCGAGATGTTCCGGAAGATGGCCGACGGCGAGATCAAGGCCTGCTGGATCATCTGCACCAACCCGGTCGCCTCCGTCGGCAACCGCAGGACGGTCATCGAGGGCCTGGAGGCCGCCGAGTTCGTCGTCACCCAGGACGTCTTCGCCGACACCGAGACCAACGCCTACGCCGACGTCGTCCTGCCCGCCGCCCTGTGGACCGAGACCGAGGGCGTCCTCATCAACAGTGAGCGCAACCTCACCCTCGCGCAGCCCGCCGCCGACCCGCCCGGCGAGGCCACGGCGGACTGGCGGATCATCGCGGCCGTCGCACGGGAGATGGGCTACGAGAAGGGGTTCTCGTACGACAGCGCCGAGGAGATCTTCGAGGAGATCAAGCGGGCCTGGAACCCGAAGACCGGCTGGGACCTGCGCGGGGTGACCTACGACCGGCTGCGGGAGACCCCCGTGCAGTGGCCCGCCGCGAGTGACGACGGGCCGGACCGCAACCCCGTCCGGTACGTGAACGAGGACGGCGCCCCCACCTTCCCCACCGCGAGCGGCCGTGCCGCCTTCTTCGCCCGCCCCCACCTCCCGGCCGCCGAGATGCCCGACGACGACTACCCGTTCGTACTGAACACCGGCCGGCTGCAGCACCAGTGGCACACGCTGACCAAGACGGCCAAGGTGGCCAAGCTGAACAAGCTCAACCCCGGGCCGTTCGTGGAGCTCCACCCGCAGGACGCCGCCGCACTCGACATCACCGACGGCGATTCGGTGGAGGTCGCCTCGCGGCGCGGACGGGCCGTGCTGCCCGCGGTGGTCACCGACCGGGTGCGGCCCGGGAGCTGCTTCGCGCCGTTCCACTGGAACGACCTGTTCGGGGAGTACCTGAGCGTCAACGCCGTGACGAGCGACGCCGTCGACCCGCTGTCCTTCCAGCCCGAGCTGAAGGTGTGCGCGGTGTCGCTGACCAAGGTGTCGACTCCGGTGACGGTGCGAACGCCGGGCGTGGCAGCGGAAGCCGAGGTCGCACCGGTCGCGGTTCCCGCTTCCGATCCGTTCGGGCTCGCGCCCGTCCCGCCGCCCGTGCTCACCGCGCAGGAACGTCAGTACCTCGTCGGGTTCCTCGCAGGCATCCCGTCCGGCGCCCCGGGCGTGCCGGTGCTGCCGCCCTCCGCGCCCTTCAGCCCCGAGCACGCCCTGTGGGTCAACGGGGTGCTGGCCGGCATGTACTCGCGGGCCGCCGAAACGGCCGTACGGACCACCTCGGCACCCGGCCGCGAGGTCGTGATCCTCTGGGCCTCGCAGACCGGCAACGCCGAGGAGTTCGCCGGCGCCATAGCCGAGCGGGTCACGTCCGACGGGCACGCCGCGTCCCTGCTGGGCATGGACGAGGCCGACCCCGCCGCACTGCCCTCCGGCGCCGACCTGCTCCTCGTCACCAGCACCTTCGGCGACGGCGACGCGCCCGACAACGGCAGCGGGTTCTGGGAGACCCTGGCCGCGTCCGACACCCTGCGCATGGACGGGCGACGCTATGCCGTGCTCGCCTTCGGCGACTCCTCCTACGACGACTTCTGCGGCCACGGCCGCCGCCTCGACCAGCGCCTCGACGAGCTCGGCGGCCTGCGCCTCGCCCCGCGCACGGACTGCGAGCCCGACTACGAGGACGCGGCGCACGCCTGGCTGGACCAGGTGCTCACGGCCCTGTCCGGCACGCCGGAACGGCCCGCCCTCGCTCCGGCGGAGCCGGCCGCCCCCGCCCCGCGGACGAGGAAACCCGCCCCCGTCACCGCCCGCCTCACCGGCAACCGTCTGCTGAGCCTCCCCGGCGCCGGCAAGGAGGTCCGCCGGTTCACCTTCGACACCCGCGACAGCGAGACCCCGCTGCTCTACGAGGCGGGCGACGCACTCGGCGTCCGTCCCCTCAACTCCCGTGACCTGGTGGGCGAGTGGCTGACCGCCACCGGCCTGGACGCGGACGCGGCGGTCGAGGTGAGGGGCGCAGGCCAGGTCCCCCTCGGCGAAGCCCTGCTCCGGCACCTCGACATCACCCGCATCAGCCCCGACCTCCTCCGCTTCGTCGCCGAACGGGCCCGCGACCCACGGGAGTTGAAGAAGCTGCTGCGCCCCGACAACAAGGGCGAGCTGGCGAAGTGGTCCTGGGGGCGGCAGGCCGTGGACGTGGTCGCCGAGCACCGGGTCAGGGCCGGGGCTCAGGAGTGGGCCGACGCGCTGGGACGTCTGCAGCCCCGGCTGTACTCCATATCGTCCAGCCCGCTGACCGACCCCCACCTGGTCTCGCTGACCGTCTCCGTCGTCCGCTACGAGAACCTGCACGGCCGCCCCCGCCAGGGCGTCTGCTCCCCGTTCCTGGCCGACGCCGAGCAGGACACCCCCGTACCGGTCCACGTCCAGCGCTCCGCGCACTTCCGCCCGCCCGCCGATCCCGCCACCCCGATGGTCATGGTCGGCCCCGGCACCGGAGTCGCCCCCTTCCTCGGATTCCTGGAACAGCGCCGCGCCCTCGGCCACCGGGGCCCCAACTGGCTGTTCTTCGGCGAACAGCACCGGGCGAGCGACTTCTACTACGAGGAGGAGCTCACCGCCTTCCTCGCCGACGGCACCCTGGCCCGCCTGGACACCGCCTTCTCCCGCGACCAGCGTGCCAAGGTCTATGTCCAGGACCGGATGCGCGAACACGGTCCGCTGCTGTGGTCCTGGCTCCAGGACGGCGCCCACTTCTACGTCTGCGGCGACGCGTCCCGCATGGCCAAGGACGTCGACCAGGCGCTCAAGGACATCGCCGTCGTGCACGGCGGCCTGGACGAGGCGGGCGCGGCGGCGTACGCCAAGCAGCTCGCGAGCGAGAAGCGCTACGTCAGGGACGTGTACTGACCTGCGGACTACGCTGGTTCCATGCGGGAACTGGCGGGTACGGCAGCACAGTGGGCGGCGCAGGGCCGTGCGGCGGTCGTGGGGCGGCCGCTCAGCGAGCGGGGCTTCGGGCCGCGGCACCCGGCCGACGCGATCCTCGTCGACGAGGACGGCGGCTGCCACGGCCGGCTCTACCGGGGCGCCTTCGACCGGCAGCTCGTCGCCGAGGCCGCCTCGCTCCCGCCCGGTCACACCGCCCGGGTGGTCGCGGTGGCCGTGCACGACGAGGGCGTGAAGGAGGCAGGGCTCACCTGCGGGGGCCAGGCCGAGATCCTGCTGCAGCCCCTGGCCGCCGTTCCGGCCCGCTGGTGGGAGCTGCTCGGAGCGGGTGCGCGCGCGGCCGTGACCGTCGCCGTCACCAGGGCGGTGCGACGGGTCAGGGATGTACGGGTGTTGCGCATGCTGGAACTCCTGCGTTGCTGCGTGAAAGGGATCCGGACGTGCCGAAGCGCACCGCGTCACCGGTCGGTCGTGGGCGCGCGGTGCCGCGTGGTCTCTAGATCCGCAGGAGCTGTAGTTCCGCCAGGGAGGGTGGCGCGCGTGCACCGTCCGGGGCCGTGCCCGCGTACGGGCAAGGGGCGTCGCAGGGGGCCGGCACCGCCACCGGGTCGGCGACGAGGGCGGGCAGCGTCGGCCCGCCGCTGAGGGCACCCGACGCGCAGGTCCGGTCGGCGTGATGGACGTGACCGCCGCCGCAGTCGTCGCCCGCGCAGTCGCCGCGCAGGGCGGCCACCGCCGTCATGTGCCGCGGAGCGGAGTGCCCGATGACGATGCCACCGCCGGGAGCCAGGCCGTGCATGGCGAACAGCCCGGCCAGCAGCCCGAGCACGGCCAGCGCCCGAAAGGGGCGCGGGGAACTGCGTGACCAGCCACGACGATGCCGCAGACGATCGACGGCCAGTCGCAGCCCCGCGGCGAAGCCGCACATCCGCACAGTCGGCGCAGCGCCCCGCACAGGCGGCGCGTCGCGATGCTGGGCACGGGCTGTCACGGCGCCCATGGTACGCAGACCGCCGCGTGCGCCGGGCAGTTACCCCCGTCCCGCGGTCCAGGCGATGTGCGGCGGCACCACCCGTGCGCACAGCGGGTTCCCGCGGCCGTCGGTCAGCCGCAGCCGCCCCACCAGCAGTCCCTCGCGTACGGCGGTGTCGAGCACGTCGGCGGGCACGGCGTCCAGCATCAGCTTGGCGCGCCGGAACATGCCGAAGGCAGCGGAGTCGTCGACCGTCCCCCAGGACAGGTGGACGAAGCGCCCGCCCGGACGCCCTTGAACATACGGCCCCCTGACGTCCGTACCTGTGACCGTGCACTCCAGCGTCCAACTCGCGGACACGGCGTCGCCGGGCTGCGGATCGAGCAGCTCGCCCGGCCGGTCCCGGCGCTGCACGGCCACATGGATGTTCGTGTACGACCGTGTGCCGCCGTCGGGCCCGCACGCCCGGCCCGGCAGATCGACACCGTCGATACGGATGCGCAGTCCGTCCACCACCCCGTCACCGCCTCGGCCCGGCCCTTCTCTGTGGCTTTCCAGTCTGCATCTGTGCGCTGGGGGATCCGCCGGGCGGAGCCACCCCGGCGCGTGGCAGGATCGGGCGCCATGAGGGCGTCTCCTGCGGTACGCGTGCTGCGCGCGGCGGTGTTCGCCGCGCTGTGCGTGCTGCTCGCCGCCGGGGGACACGCTTTGGCGACCGGCACGGCACCGCCCGTGTGGGTGCAGGCCGTCGGGTTCGTGCCGGTCTTCGGGGCCGGGTGTCTGCTGGGCGCCCGGGAGCGCTCGCTGGCCGCGATCGGCGCGGGCACGCTCACCGCCCAGGGCGGGCTGCACCTCGCCTTCGACGCCGTACGTCCGCACGCCATGATGCTCATGCGCGGCATGTACGGCATGCAGGACATGGGCGGCATGCACATGGGCCACTCCCACGCCCTGACCCCGCATGCCACCGCCGCCCATGTCGGCGCGGCCGTGGTGCTGACCTGGTGGCTGCGGCGCGGTGAGGCCGCGCTGTGGACGCTGCTGCGGCGCACCGCCACGCTCGTCCCGGGCCTCGCGGCCTGGTGGCGGGTGCGCGGCGGGGCGGAAATCCTGCCGGCCGCGCCGGACACCGTAGGCCTGGGTGCCGACGGTCCGCGACCGCTGCGACGGCTGCTGCTGCGGCACGCGGTGCAGCGGCGCGGTCCGCCGCAGGGGATGTCGTACGCGCTCTGACCTCGGCATCCCTTCCTCAGTACGGAGATCAGCTCACCCATGTCCACTGCACGCACCGCCCTGCGCCGCGCCGGCACCGTCACCGCTCTGACCGCTGCCGGGCTCCTGGCCGCGGCCGGCATGGCGTCCGCGCACGTCACCGTCCACCCCGAGAGCTATGCGAAGGGCGCCACGGACGGCGTCCTCACCTTCCGCGTCCCCAACGAGGAGGACACGGCCAGCACCACCAAGGTGCAGGTCTTCCTGCCCACCGACCACCCCGTCCTCGGTGTGCTCGTCTCGCCGCCGCAGAACGGTTGGACGGCGAAGGTCACGAACACGAAGCTGAAGACGCCCGTCAAGACGGACGACGGCACCATCACCGACGCCGTCTCCGAGATCACCTGGACCGGCGGCAGGATCGGGGCGGGGCAGTACCAGGACTTCGACGTCGCCTTCGGTCAACTGCCGGACGGCACCGACCAGTTGACGTTCAAGACCCTGCAGACGTACTCCGACGGGAAGACCGTCCGCTGGATCGACGTGCCCCAGTCCGGCGCGGACGAGCCGGAGAACCCGGCACCGGTCCTCAAGCTGACCGCCAAGGGTGCCGGGGAGGGCAGCACCCCGGCCTCGTCGTCGGCGGCGCCCAAGAGCCCCGACAGTTCCACGTCGAGCGCGGCGAGCAGTGACTCCACCGCCCGCGGACTCGGTGTCGCCGGGCTGGTCGTGGGCGTACTGGGCCTGGCGGCAGCGGCGTTCGCGCTCGTCCGCAACCGCTCCGCCAAGGCCTCCTGACCGCCGTCCTCACCGCCGCAGCACGCGGGTCACCCCCGCCGCTACGGCCGCCGCGCTCACCCCGACCCCGGCCAGGGCGAGGGACTGGGCGCGGCGGCCCGGCGGCGCCGGCCGTACGCCCGCGCCGACGCCGTACGCGCTGCCGTGCGCACCGTCCGGCAGCGCCGAGGCCAGCAGTTCCGCCAGGTGCACCGCCTCGTGGCCGCCGCTGTCGAACTCATGGACCTGGGTGCGGCAGCTGAAACCGTCGGCCAGCAGGACCGTCCCCGGGTCCGTCTCGCGCAGCCGGGGCAGCAGCACGCGTTCCGCGCAGGCCTCGCTGACGTCCAGGTGGCCGCGTTCGAAGCCGAAGTTGCCGGCCAGCCCGCAGCAGCCGGACTCCAACTGCTCGGCGTCGACGCCGGCGCGGCCGAGCAGTTCGCGGTCGGCGTCCCAGCCGAGCACCGCATGCTGGTGGCAGTGCACCTGCGCCAGCGCCCGCGCCGAACGGTCCGGCACCTGCGGGGGCTGGTAGCCGGGGGAGTGCTGGGTGAGCAGCTCGGCGAGTGTCACCGTCTGCGCGCTCAGCCTGCGCACGTCGCGGTCGCCGGGGAAGAGCTCGCTCATGTCCGAACGGAACACGGTGGTGCAGCTCGGCTCCAGGCCGACCACCAGCCCGCCCGCCCGGACATGCCCGGCGAGATGCCGCACGGTGCGGCTCAACACCCGCTCGGCTACGGCGAGTTGACCGGTGGAGATCCAGGTCAGCCCGCAGCACAGCGGTTGGCTCGGCAGCTCGACCCGCCAGCCCGCGCGCTCCAGCACCTCCACGGCCGCCTGCCCGACATGCGGGTGGAAGAAGTTGGTGAACGTGTCCGGCCAGAGCATCACGCTCCCGCGGGCCCCGTCGCCGTACCGCTCGCGACGGCCGGCGAACCACTGCTGCAGCGTCCGCCCCGCGAACAGCGGCACCTCCCGGTTCTCGACGCCGGCCACCGCCACGGCCGCCCGGGACAGCGGCGGGGTGTGGGTGAGCGCGTTGACGAGCGGTCCGAGCCGGGCCCGGCCCACCGCCTGGGCGACGGCCGGCAGCCAGCCCATGGACAGGTCGGAGCGGGGCCTGCGCCAGGGCCGGCCCTCGTAGTGGTGGGACAGGAACTCCGCCTTGTACGTGGCCATGTCCACATCGGCCGGGCAGTCCTTCTTGCACCCCTTGCAGGCCAGACAGAGGTCGAGCGCGTCCCGTACCGCCTGGGACCGCCAGCCGTCCTGGATCGCGCTGTCGCCGTGCCCGTCGAGCATCTCGAAGAGCAGCCGGGCCCGCCCCCGGGTGGAGTGCTCCTCCTCCCGCGTCACCTGGTACGAGGGGCACATCACCGAGCCGCCCTTGTTGGTGAGCTGCCGGCACTTGCCCACGCCTACGCACCGGTTGGCGGCCTCGGCGAAGGACCCGCCGTCGTCGGGGAAGCGGAAGTGCAGGTCACGGGGGGCGTACGGGGCCCAGTCGCCGCCCAGGCGCAGGTTCTCGTCCAGCCGGTACGGCGCCACGACCTTCCCGGGGTTCATCCGGTCGAGCGGGTCGAATGCCGCCTTCAGCTGCCCGAAGGCGTCGACCAGCTTCTGGCCGAACATCCGCGGCAGCAGCTCACCGCGGCTCTGCCCGTCCCCGTGCTCCCCGGAGAAGGACCCGCCGAACTCGGCGACCAGATCCGCCGCCCGCTCCATGAACCGCCGGTAGGCCGCCACGCCGTCGGCCGAGTACAGGTCGAAGGGGATCCGGGTGTGCACACAGCCCTGCCCGAAGTGGCCGTAGAGACTGGGGCCGGTGTCGCTGAGATACCCGAACTCGTCGTAGAGGCGGCGCAGTCGGCGCAGATAATCGCCCAGTCGCTCCGGGGCCACCGCCGAGTCCTCCCAGCCCTCGAAGGTGTCGGGCTTGCCCGGGATGTGCGCGGTGGCGCCCAGGCCGGACTCGCGCACCTGCCACAGCTCCTCCTCGTGGGCGGGATCGTCGAGGAAGGCGACCTCGGCCTCGTGCTCGGACTCGTGCAGCCCGTCGAGCATCCGGTGCGCCCGCTCGTCGGACTCCTCAAGGGTGTCCCCGCCGAACTGCACCATCAAGAAGGCGTTGCCCTCCGGCATCTGGGCGCGGGCCTTCGGATTCAGGTGCTTGATCCGCTCGTCCCGGACGAGCCGCGCGTCGACGCCCTCCAGTGCCATCGGCTCGTACGGCAGGATCGCCGGTACGGCGTCGGCGGCCACGGCGATCTCCGGGAACCCGAGCACGACCAGCGTCCGTTCCTTGACCACGGGCACCAGCTCCAGCTCCGCCCGCAGGACGGTGACCAGCGTCGACTCGCTGCCGACGAGCAGTCCCGCGATGTCGAAGCCGTGCTCGGGCAGCAGCGAGTCCAGGTTGTAGCCCGAGACCCGGCGCGGGATCTCCGGGTAGCGGCGGCGGACCTCGTCGCCGTACCGGTCCCGCAGGGTGCGCAACTGCCGGTAGAGGGTGGCCCGCAGATCGCCTTGCCGCTCGATCTCGGCGTACTCCTCGTCGCTCGTCTCACCGCACCAGAAGCGGGTGCCGTCGTAGAGCAGCACCTCCAGACGGGCGATGTTGTCGACGACCTTGCCGGTCGCCTGCGCGGTGGCGCCGCACGAGTTGTTGCCGATCATGCCGCCGATGGTGCAGTTCATGTGGGTGGCGGGCTCGGGGCCGTAACGCAGGCCGGTCGGCGCGAGCTGCCGGTTCAGTTCGTCGAGGACGATGCCCGGCTGGACGACGCAGGTGCGGGCGTCGGGGTTCACGGACTCCGGGCGGTGACAGTACTTCGACCAGTCGATCACCACGCCCGCGTTGGTGCACTGCCCGGCCAGACTGGTGCCGCCGCCGCGCGACAGGACGGGGGCGTCGTGCTCGCGCGCGACGGCCACCGCCTCCGCGGCCGCCTCGGGGGTGCGGGGCACGACGACGCCGATCGGGGTCTGCCGGAAGTTCGAGGCGTCGGTGGAGTACGCGGCCCGGCTCCCGGCGTCGAAGCGGACCTCGCCGTCGACCCGCTCGCGCAGCGCGGTCTCCAGCGCCGCCGCGTCGACCGGGGGCGCCGCTCCGCTGCGGACGACGGGTTCGGGCAGGTCGAGTGCGCCCATGGAGCCCTCCTGCTATCGCCGGCACGGGACCGCCGAGTACCCAGGAGCGGGCGGACCACCCGCGCTACGGCTCCTCGGACTCCTTGGCGAGCGCGGACTGTTCGGTGAGCGCGGACTCCCCGGTGAGTTCGGCCTCCTGGGCGAGTGCGGCCTCTTTGGCCAGCTCGGGCAGCAGGCCGCACATCGCCTCGTGCTGGTCCGGGCCCATGACGTGGGTCAGGGCCCGGGTGACCGTCGAGGCGAGGGCGCCGGAGGCCTCCTCCAGGTGGCCGCGGGCCTTGTCGGTGAGGGCCACCTCGATGCCCCGCTTGTCGCCGCAGACCGACTTGCGGGTGACGAGCCCGGCGTGCTGGAGACAGGCGATCTGGTAGGTGAGGCGGGTCTTGGGGCGGCCGAGGAGTTCCGCGATCCGCGTCATGCGCACGCCCGCCCGGGGCTGCTCGGCAAGCAGGCACAGGATCAGGAACTCGTCGTGCGAGACGGCGAGGCGCTCCTTGACGACCGACCGCAGCTCCTGCTCCACCGCCCCCACTGCCCCCAGCATCACCATCCAGGCTCGCAGCTCCTTGGGCAGCAGGCCATCACCCTGCGCGGAAGGACATTCGGGCAGGTCGGTGGGGTGCTCCTCGGGGGCGGCCATGGTGTCGAGTCTACCCGTTGTCCAATTTTGGACCGAAGGGTTGTCCATATTTGGATAATGAGCTAGCGTGCAGTCATCCAAATTTGAATCACTGGTCTCCCTGGATCCCCGCTCACTGCTCACTGGAGAAGATCATGACCGTTGCCGTCGAAACCGGTGTCTGGCAGCTCGACACCACCGCTTCCGCCGTCGCCCTGCGCCACAAGACGATCTGGGGCCTCGTCACCGTCAAGGGCACCTTCGGCGCCGTGGGCGGACAGGGCGAGGTGCGGCCGGACGGCTCCGCCACCGGCACCCTGACCCTGGACGCCGCCACCCTCGACACCAAGAACAAGAAGCGGGACGAGCACCTGCGCTCCGCCGACTTCTTCGACACCGCGAACCACCCCGAGATCACCTTCGCCGTCCGCAGTGCGAAGGCCGGGGCCGGCGACACCGTCGAGGTCTCCGGTCAGCTGACCGTGCGCGGCATCAGCCGTCCGCAGACCCTCACCGCGCGCCTGGCCGGCGCGGACGCCGACGCGCTCACGCTGGACACGGAGTTCACCGTGGACCGTGCCGAGTTCGGCCTGGGCTGGAACCAGATGGGCATGATCCGTGGTCTGACCACGGTCTCCGCCACGCTCCGCTTCGTGCGTTCGGCGGTCTGACGCCCGTCAGCCGGACCGGCCGGCCCGCACACCCGTGCCCCTCACCCGCAGGTGGAGGTCCATGCTGGACAGCGTCTGCGGTGTGGGCGTGAAGACCCGCAGCCGGAGCCGGGCCTTCGGCCCCGGCAGGGTGAACTTCCCATCGGTCGGCCGGATCACATAGCCGGCCGTGGTGTGCGCGGGCAGGGTCGCAGGCCCGCGCAGGATCGTCCAGTACTGGCGCAGCCCCTGGCCGACGGTGAGCATGAAGTGCGGTTCGAGAGCACTGTCGTCCGTGTTGGTGACCCGCAGGGTCAGCCCCGTGAGGACGTTCGCGTCCGCCGCCCCCCGGCGCACGGCGGCGATCTCCGTCCTGAGCGGCGGCTTCCCCGTGACCGCCACGACAGCGCTCACCAGGGCCGGTGCGACCAGCAGCACGGCCGCCGCGACCAGCGCGGGGCGCCGGTGGGGGCCGGTCAGCAGCCGCGGGCGCGGTTGCCAGGCCCGCGTGAACTCGGACGGGGGCGCGGTGATGGCGGCCGCCAGCCACAGCGGGGTCATCATCAGGTAGTAGCCGTCCTGGGACCGGGTCGCCAGATAGAAGGCGCACCAGGGCAGCACGGTCGCCGCCGGTCCCAGCCGGCGCATGAACAGGATCAGCAGTCCGAGCAGGGCCGCGGCCAGCAGCATGCTCGCCTGCCCGTACCAGTCGAGCCGGTCGCTGCCGTTGGTGAAGTACAGCGAGACGCCCACCAGGCCCTGCCCGTGCAACGTCGCTCCCTGGATCAACGGCAGCGCGATGCCGCTGAGCCAGGTGCCCGGCTCACTCACGACGAAGTACGTGTTGATCAGCAGCCACACGGTCGCGGCGACCCCGGCGATGCGCGCCACCACCAGCGCCGCGGCCCGTCCGCCCAGCTCACCGCGGCGCACCGCGTAGATGCCGGCCAGCAGGAACGGTGTCAGGAACCAGGGCAGTTGCTGTGCGGCGCACGCGGCACCCAGGCATGCGGCCCGCGCCAGACCGGCAGCTCCGAGTCGTCCGCCCTGCCCGATCCGCGGCCAGCGGACCACCACCGGGATCAGCAGGGCCAGCGCGGTGATCGCCGGATAGCCCTCGCGGCCATAGGTGGGCAGGAACCCGAAGCCGAGGCACGCCATGGTCGCCGCCGACCGCCACTGCACGGGCAGCATCCGCCACAGCACGACCGTGCCGATGATCAGAGCGCCCGTGCTCACCGCCGTCGCCGGGGCGCCGCCGTGGCCGATCCACAGCAGGGGTGCGGTGAGCAACGGGGCGAGCGGGGGATAGCCGTAGGTGTAGTCGTAGCCGCCGTCGAAGGTCGTGGTGAGGGCGATGCCCTTCTGGAAGAGCCAGGGCCACGGATGCCCGTAGACGGAGTGGCCCGCGGCCAGTTCCCTGGCGGCCTGAGTGGTCAGCACCGCTTCGTCCGAGCCGCCGTGGTTCATGGCCCAGGCGCACAGGGCGAGGACCACGGCGGTCACCAGCACGGCCGCGTCGAGCCGGGCGAGCGACCGGGCCCGGCGCACGACGAGCGCCAGCACCCCGCACACCAGGATCGAGGCGTAGCACACCGAGATGGCGGCGGCCACCGGTGGCCGGTGACTGGCCGCCTGGGTCCAGATCGCGCGCGTACCGATGAACAGGCTGACGTTCGCGAGCAGCGTCAGGACCCGATGCCACTGCGCGGGGGGTTCCGGTGCGGCGGACACCGCCGACTGCGTCCGCCGGCCGGGTGTCACCAGCTGCGTTTCTGCCAAGTGCACGTCGGAGCACGCTAGCCGGGCCCGGTGAGCGGTGCGTGGCCGGAGGTGAAGAGTCCGGTGTGAGGCGGGTAAGAGCCCCGTTAGGGCAGGAACCGGTCCATACCTGACGGCATCTCATCACCGACGAAACGGTTGTGACGGTCGCGGACCGTGTCGCAGTTGGGCCGAACGGGTGACTTGGCGTAAGAATTGACCGGTGCAGGCAATGAGTGCGAGTCAGTTCGGGGGGAGCCGGTGAACAGCCACGACGTCACCGATGAACAGTGGGAGGGGCTCGCCCAGGTCGTGCCGCTGCGTGGCCGCGACGCCTGGCCGTCCGCGGTGGACCACCGCGCGGACCCGGACGCGGTGACGGAGACGCGCCGCCGTTTCGTCGTCCTCAGGGTCAATGTCTTCGCCGACGCCCGCGAGGTCGCCGAGACCCTGATGGCCGGCATTCCCGTCCTGCTCGACCTGAGCAGCGCGGAGAGCGAAGTCGCCAAGCGTGTACTGGACTTCAGCACCGGAGTCGTCTTCGGTCTCGCGAGCGGCATGCACCGCGTCGACCGCAACGTCTTCCTGCTGACCCCGGCGGACACCGAGGTCACCGGCCTGATGGAGAGCGCCGGAGTGTCCGGCTCCTGACCCTGGTCCCCCGATCGTAGGAAGCTCCCGACGCCGTAACGGTTCGTCTCCCGGGCGGAGCCCTACGGTCCGGATCATGACCGTGTCATCTGTACCGTGCGGGCCCGCCGACCGAACCGTGAGCCAGGCGTCCCGCACGCAAGCGTGCCTGCCGCCCGAGCCCGACCCCGGCACATCTTCCGGAACAGGCGGCCCTGCGCCGTCTGCGACCGACGCATGTGAGCCGGCCACCCCCGCGGCCTCCGAGCCAGGTGTCCAGGCGCCGTCGGTGCCGACTGCGCGCAGGAGGACGGCCGGGCCGCAGACCCGTGTGCCGGAGGCCAAGGTTCCGCAGTCCCCGCCCCGTACCGCCGCGGACCGCGCCCGCCCGGAGCGCCCCTGTGTCACCGAGCTGCGGCTGTCCGCCTTCGCCGGGCATCGGCGGGCCGAGTTCGTGCTCGGGCCGGTCACCCTCTTCGCCGGGGGCAGCGGCTGCGGAAAGACGAGCGCGCTGCGGGCGTACGAGGCGCTGGCCCGGCTCGGTGGCGGCGCCGAGGTCGGGGAGGTGTTCCCCGACGCCGCCGACTGCGTGCCGCAGCGGGCGCGGCCCGACGCGCAGCGGCGGCGCGGCTTCCGCATCGGCTGTACGGCCGACGGGCCCGAGGGGCCGGTCCGGCTCGACGTCGCCGTGCAGGCCGAGCCCGAACTGCGCATCGTGGGCGAGCGGTTGACCGCGGGTGGGCTGGTGCTCCTGGAGACCGCCCTGCGCGACCCCTCCCGCCGCACCGTGCAGGCCGCCTGGCACACCGCGGGCTCGGCACCCGTGACGCGTGCTCCGCTGCCCGACGACCGGCTCGGCACCGCGCTGCTGCCGCTGCGCGTGGCCGGCAAGACCCACGGACAGCGCCGGGTGCTCGCCGCCGCCGAACAGATGGTGGTCGCCCTGCGGTCCGTCTTCGCCTGCGATCCGCGCCCCGGCCGAATGCGGTTTCCCGCCCCGCTCGGCTCCGGACTGCTCCTCGGCGGCTGCGAAAACCTCGCCGACGTCCTGTGGCGCACCCGCGCCGAGTGCGGACGGCGGCACGCCCAGCTCGTCGGCGCGGTGCGCGCCGGATGCGCGGGGCCGGTGGCCGACGTGCTCGCAGAGCCGCTGGGCGACGGGACCGTCCAGGCGCTGTTCGACCGCGGCGACGGTTTCCGGTCAGCTCTGCGGCGGCTGGGCGACGGCGAGTTGAGGTATCTCGCCCTCGCGCTGGTCCTGCTGACCGGGCCGGGCGTCCTGGAGGTGGACACCGCCGCGGAGGTGCCCGCGGCGATGCAGACACTCACCGTCCTCGCCGACGGCTTCGACCGCTCGCTGGACCCGCGGCAGCGACGGGAACTTCTGCGGCTGGCCCTGCGCATGGGCGGACGCGGCCACATCCGCGTCGTGGCCACGGTCAGTGACGCGTCGTGGGCCGCCGCAGTGGACGGGCCGGAGCCCGTCACGGTGGTACACCTGGAGCCGTGACCGATCATCTCGACGTGGCGACACTGCAGCGCAGGCTGGCCGACTTCGCCGCCGCCCGCAACTGGCAGCCGTACCACACCCCCAAGAACCTCGTCGCCGCGCTCAGCGTGGAGGCATCCGAACTGGTCGAGATCTTCCAGTGGTTGACGCCGGAGGAGTCGGCCCGCGTCATGGACGACCCGGACACCGCGCACCGCGTGACGGACGAAGTCGCGGACGTGCTCGCCTACTTGCTGCAGCTGTGCGACGTACTGGACATCGACCCGCTCGCGGCGCTGGACGCGAAGATCGACCGCAACGAACGGAGGTTCCCGGCGCCGTAGTCGAACAGGGCAGCCGCCGGGAGTGGTTCAGTCCACTTTCACTCTCCGGAGTCAAATTCCAGCCTGAAATCGATTTGTTGTCCACAGATTTCGGTCTTCCTCTGGCTTTTCGTCCCGCACACCCTCACTCTGGGTAGTGAACAACGGAGTTCGGGCGGGCGCGCGGGCAGCGCGTCCAGACAGACGGGGGCAGCGGCATGGACGCTGTGCGGCTCATCGTGACGAGCAGACGTGCCCTTGCAGGGAGCGGCGGCGCTCCGGAGACCATGACCGAGGTGTGGCAGGCGCAGGCCCTGGCGCAGGCGATAGGCAGCCGCCTCGCCGTCTCCGGCCCGCCCGAACTGCGCGGCGAGGCACTGGGGTTGACGGAGCTGGCAGGCCGCGGCTGTGGTGTCCTCGACACCCCTCACCTCGCCACCGAGGACCTGCGCGCGGCCCAGCTCACCGACCTGGGCGACGCCCGACAGGCCCTCCTCTGTCTCGGCGGCCTGCTGGGCGAGGTGGGCATCGCCCTCGTGGGACTCGCCTGCGCCGCGGACGACGAGAGCACCTACTGGCAGTGCATGGAGGCCATCGACGCGGCGGACGAGTCCAGGGACCGGGTCCGGGAGATGCTGCGCAGACTCGCGGACCGGGAGGAGGTGTTACCCGAGAGGGAGGCAGGTTAGAGCCCGGGTCTCAGCCGGCCTCGCTCTCCTCCACGCCCCGCCCCGCGGACTGCAGGTCCGCGTCCAGGGCCGACAGATCCGCGTTCAGCGCCGCCATCAGCTCCTCCATCTGCTGCAGCAAGCCCTTCGGCTGGCCGGTGCCCCCGCCCTGCTGCGGCACGGACTCTTCGGACATGACGGCCTCCTCGGCCCCGGGCCCCCTCGGGGAGGCCGAACGGGTGACATCCCGGCGACGACCGCCGGCGCGGGCGCCGGGCGGTCCGGCTCCGCACGAGCCAACGACCACCACCAGGGCGGGTCACTGGCGCGGGTGTGTACCCGCCCGCCGATGACGGATTTTCACCCGACCGTGGACGGGAGTGCCCGGAGGGACCGGCGAGGTTGACCGGCACCGTTGCGTGCAGGATGGAGGTATGGATCTTCGCATCTTCACCGAGCCCCAGCAGGGGGCCTCCTACGACACACTGCTCGCGGTGGCCAAGGCCACCGAGGACCTCGGTTTCGACGCCTTCTTCCGCTCCGACCACTATCTCCGCATGGGCTCCGTGGACGGCCTGCCCGGCCCCACCGACGCCTGGATCACCCTCGCCGGCCTGGCCCGCGAGACCAAGCGCATCCGTCTGGGCACCCTGATGACCGCCGGCACGTTCCGCCTCCCCGGCGTGCTCGCCATCCAGGTCGCGCAGGTCGACCAGATGTCCGGCGGCCGCGTCGAACTGGGCCTCGGCGCCGGCTGGTTCGAGGAGGAGCACAAGGCGTACGGCATCCCGTTCCCGAAGGAGAAGGTCGGCCGTCTGGAGGAGCAGCTCGAGATCGTCACGGGCCTGTGGCAGACCAAGGTCGGCGGCACCTTCGACTTCCACGGCAAGTACTACGACCTCACCGACTCGCCCGCGCTGCCCAAGCCCGCCCAGGAGAAGATCCCGGTCCTGGTCGGCGGCCACGGCGCGACCCGCACCCCGCGGCTGGCCGCACGGTACGCCGACGAGTTCAACATGCCGTTCGCCTCGATCGAGGACAGCGAGCGCCAGTTCGCCCGGGTCCGCGCCGCCGCCGAGGAGGCCGGCCGGAGGCCCGAGGAGCTCACCTACTCCAACGCACTGGTCGTCTGCGTGGGCAAGGACGACCAGGAGGTCGCCCGTCGCGCCGCCGCCATCGGCCGCGAGGCCGACGAACTGAGGGCCAACGGCCTGGCGGGCACCCCGTCCGAGGTCGTCGACAAGATCGGCCGTTACGCGGAGGCCGGCGCCGGCCGCCTCTACCTCCAGGTCCTCGACCTGAACGACCTGGACCACCTGGAACTGATCTCCGCCCAGGTGCAGTCGCAGCTGCCGTAGTCCGGGCCCGCCGCCCGCCGCAGGCGCCCGGAGACGAATGCTCCGGGTGCCTGCGGCGTTTCCTTTCCCCCACATGTCTCGATTGCTTACGCACGCCGTCAGAAAAACCGCCGGGCGAGTTTTTTGTGAAACGCCCGGGAAGTTTGAATGTGACGGTTGGGTTGCCCCTATCTCAGGTGGGTGTTTCTCCCTTTTCCCCGCTCTTTTTTGCTGTCCCTTTAAGCCTTTGACAAGCTGGACCGCCGTTCTTATTCTCGCTGGGTATTCGGAGCTCCGGCGTCGTGGCTCCAGGGGACGACCTGGTCGATGGGGGACGATGAACAGGTATTCGCCCGAATTGCCGGAGCGAAGCGGAGAGGTCTGTTCCGCTTCTTAGTTTCCCGACCGGGTTTCGTGCAGGCTTCGCTGCCCTATTTCGCATGCGTTCGAGCCTCGACCGCCCCATACCGCCCTGGCACATCATCATTACGCCCTCAGTGCGCCGGCTTCAGTGCGCCCTCAGTACGTCTCAGTACGTCCGAACGACATTCCGTACACCGTTCGGCATTCCGTCCCGGTGATCCCGGGTGCGGCGGCCGACGCAGAGGAAGAAGGCATCCCCACATGACCACAGCCGTGACGACGACGCGGACCATCGTGGACCTGTTGCGTGAGGCCGCCCGGAACCACGCGGAGTCCGGGCTGCGCTACCCCCGGAGCGCGGACGACCGGGACGCACCCCTGCAGAGCTACCCCGAACTCCTCGACGCCGCCCGCTCGGTCCTCTGCGGCCTCAGGGACCGCGGCCTCGCACCCCAGGACAAGGTCGTCCTGCTGCTGGAGAAGCCGCAGGAATTCCTCGCCGCGTTCTGGGCCTGCCAGCTCGGCGGGTTCGTGCCCTGCCCGATGGCCGCCCTCGGCGGCGACCCCGAGCGCTGGGCGGCCCAGCTCACCCACGTCGACACCCTCCTCGACCACCCGCTGATCGTCACCAGTGCCACCCTCGCCGCCGAACTCCCGCGCGCCGAGGGCCTGTCCGTCGTCCCGCTGGAGGAGCTGCGCGCCGAGCAACCCGCCGACACCTTCCACGAGGCCGACCCGAAGGACACCGCCGTCCTCGTGCTGACCTCCGGCTCCACCGGCAACTCCAAGGCCGTCATGCTCAGCCACGCCAACCTGCTCGCCTCCATGGCCGGCAAGAACGGCTACCACCGGCTGACCGCCGCCGACACCAGCCTCAACTGGGTCTCCTTCGACCATGTCGCCGCCCTGCTCGAATGCCACATGCTGCCGCTGTCCGCGGGCAGCACCCAGCTGCACGTCGAGGCGCCCGTGGTGCTCCAGGAGCCGCTGAACTTCCTGCGGATCGTCTCCCGCTTCGGCGTCACCATGACCTTCACCCCCAACTTCCTGCTGGGGCTGATCAACCCGCAGGCCGACCGGCTCGACGAGGAGGACGGCGAGGAACTCGACCTGTCCCGGCTGCGGCACATCATCAGCGGCGGCGAGGCCGTCGTCCGCACCACCGGCGAGACCTTCCTCAGCCGCTTCGCGCCCTACGGGCTGCGCGCCGACGCCCTGTGGCCGGCGTTCGGCATGTCCGAGACCTGCGCCGGCAGCATCTACTCCGTCGAGTTCCCGGCGGCGGACCAGGGCCAGGAGTTCGCCAACCTGGGCCGCCCCGTCGAGGGGCTGCGCATCCGCGTCGCCGACGAGGAGCACCAAGAGCTGCCCGCGGGCGAGGTGGGAGAACTCCAGCTCAACGGCCTTATGATCACAACCGGTTACTACAACGACGAGCAGGCCACTCAGGACGCGTTCACACCCGACGGCTGGTTCCGCAGCGGCGACCTCGGCCGGATCGACGACGGCCGGCTCACCCTGGTCGGCCGCAGCAAGGACAGCGTCATCGTCAATGGCGTGAACTACTTCAGCCATGACATCGAGACCCTGCTCGAAGGCCTCGACGACGTCGCCCGCTCCTACGTCGCGGCCTTCCCCACCCGCGCCCCCGGCAGCGACACCGAGCAGCTCGTCATCGCCTTCCACGCGGAGTGCGCCGACGGCGACGAGCTCGCGCTGTACCGGGTGCTGAGCGCCGTACGCAGCACCGTCGTCATGCACTGGGGCTTCAGGCCCGCACTCGTCCTGCCGCTGCCGAAGGACGCCTTCCCCAAGACCAGCCTGGGCAAGATCCAGCGCGCGCTGATGCGCAAACGTCTGGAGTCCGGGGCGTACGACGAGGTGAAGACCTACGTCGACGACGTCGTCCTGCGCCGCCTCGGCGGCTACACCGCACCCGAGGGCGACACCGAGCAGGTCCTCGCCGGGATCTACGCCGAGATGTTCGACACCGACCCCGGGCGGCTGAGCGCCACCGCCAACTTCTTCGACCTCGGCGGCACCTCGCTCGACATCCTGCGTCTGCGCTCCCTGGTCGCCCAGCGCCTCGGCGCGCACGACCTGCAGATCATCACCGTCCTGCGGTCGCCCACCGTGCGCGCGCTGGCGGCCCACCTCGACGGGGCCGCGGACGGCGAGCAGGAGTACGACCCGATCGTCCCCATGCAGACCACCGGCGACAGGACACCGCTGTTCTGCGTCCACCCCGGCGTCGGCGAGGTGCTCGTGTTCGTCAACCTCGCCAAGTACTTCGTCGGCGACCGCCCGTTCTACGCGCTGCGCGCCCGCGGCTTCAACCCCGGCGAGCAGCCCTTCGAGAGCTTCGCCGAGATGGTCGACACATACGTCAGGGCGATCCGCTCCCGTCAGCCGCACGGCCCGTACGCCGTCGCCGGGTACTCCTACGGCGGTGCCGTCGCCTTCGAAATAGCGAAGGTGCTCGAAGCTCAGGGCGAGCGCGTGGACTTCGTCGGCAGCTTCAACCTGCCGCCGCACATCAAGTACCGCATGAACGAACTGGACTTCATCGAGACCGCCGCCAACCTGGCGTTCTTCCTGGAGCTCATCGACAAGAAGCAGTCCCTCGAACTCCCCGAACTGCTACGGCCGTTGCCCAGGGACGAGCAGCTGGCCCAGTTCATCGACCACGCGCCCGAGGGCCGGCTCGCGGAACTCGACCTGACCTTCGAGAAGTTCAAGGCGTGGGCGGAGCTCGCCGACCGCCTCACCGATCTCGGACGCACCTACTCGCCGGCCGGCACGGTCCGCTCGCTCAGCGTTTTCTACGCCATTCCGCTGCGCGGCACCAAGGAGGACTGGCTCAACAACGAGCTGCGCCGGTGGGACGAGCACGTCACCGGAGAGAACCGCTACATCGACGTACCCGGCGAGCACTACACGCTGATGGGCCCCGCGCACGTGGCGACCTTCCAGTCGATCCTGCGCAAGGAACTCGACCGCGCCCTCGGCGACGCCTGACCCCCCAACCCCAGGAGGACAACCACCTTGAACGGCAAGAAGATCCTGGTGACCGGAGCCACCGGACAGGTCGCGGGACCGGTGGCCAGGGCGCTCACCGACGGCAACGAGGTCTGGGCGCTCGGCCGCTTCGGCACCCCCGGGGCACAGGAGGCGCTGACCCGGCATGGCATCCGTATCTTCCGCTGGGACATGGACGACACCGCAGCCGGCGCCCTCAAGGGCCTGCCGGAGGACTTCACCCACGTATTCCACTCGGCCGTACGGCGCGGCGAGGACGGCGACTTCAACGCGGCCGTAGAGGTCAACTCCGTCGCCGCGGGACGCCTGATGACTCACTGCCGTACAGCAGAAGCGTTCCTCTACGTCTCCACCGGCGCCCTCTACGCCCGCCAGACCCTCGACCACAAATACACCGAGACCGACCCGCTGGACGGCAAGGCCGACTGGCTGCCCGCCTACCCCGTCGTCAAGATCGCGGCCGAGGGCACGGTCCGGGCGTTCGCGCAGACCCTCGGCCTGCCGACCGTCATCGCCCGCCTCAACATCGCCTACGGCCCCGGCGGTTACGGCGGTGTCCCGATGCTGTACTTCAAGCGCATGCTCGCGGGGGAGCCGATCCCGGTCCCCCTGGAGGGCCAGAACTGGACCTCGCTGCTGTACACCGACGACCTCGTCGAGCAGGTCCCGCATCTGTGGAACGCGGCGAGCGTCCCGGTGACCCTGACCAACTGGGGCGGCGACGAGGCCGTCGGCATCACCGACTGCGTCCGCCACCTGGAGGAGCTCACCGGGGTGAAGGCCGACCTCGTACCGAGCGAGGTCACCCGTGAGACCTACCAGTTCGACCCGGCGCTGCGCCGCTCGCTCACCGGGCCGTGCAAGGTCCCCTGGCGCGAGGGCATCCGGCGCACCCTCGAGGCCATGTATCCCGAGTACCTCAAGAACTGAAGGAGCGGCCAGGCCATGACCGACAAACCCGATCCGCTGGCGCCGATCCACGCCGCCTACGCGGCCTTCGCGGCACGTGACGTGGGCGCGCTCCTGGACGCCTTCGACCCCGGCATCGAGTGGGTGCACCCCGAGGGCATGCACAAGTACGGCCTCGGTGGCACCAAGCACGGACACGCCGGCGTCAAGGAGTTCCTGGCGCACGTGCCCACCGTCCTCGGCGGAATGCGGCTGCACCCCGTGGAGTTCGTCCGCGAGGGAGAACGTGTGGTCGTCTTCGGCCACCGGGACATCACCTCGCTGAGCGGCCACACGGAGACACAGCCCTTCGTGCACTCCTGGGTGCTGCGCGAGGGCCGGGCGGTGCGCATGGAGGACATCTTCGACACCGTCGCCTTCCACCGTGTGATCGAGAGCTGACGGGCGACGATGACGTACGCCTGTCTCGGCCCGGAGGGAACCTTCACCCAGACCGCGCTGCGCCGGCTGCTGTCGGCGGTCCCTCCGGGCCGCGCACCGGCGCACCGCCCCTTCCCGAGCGTGCCGGCCGCCCTGGAGGCGGCCCGCCGGGGCGACTGCGACGCGGCGGTGGTGCCGCTGGAGAACTCGGTACGCGGGGTCGTCCCCGCCACCATGGACCAGCTGGCCTCGGCGGAGATGCACATCAACGCGGAGGTCGAGGTGCCGGTGTCGTTCGCGCTCATGGCCCCCGAGGGCGTCGCGCTGGAGGAGGTGACCGCCGTGCACAGCCATCCGCACGCGCTCGGCCAGTGCGAGGACTGGCTGCGCACCCGGCTGCCCGGGGCCGGTACGAGGACGGCCGCCTCCACCGCGGCGGCCGCCCGGCAGGTCGCCGAGACGGCCGCGCCCGGCCACGCGGCGATCGCGGCACCGGCGGCCGCCGACCTGTACGGGCTGAGGATCCTCGCCGGCGGCCTCGGCCGGGAGGAGGGCGCCGTGACCCGCTTCGTGGCCGTGGCCCCCCGCTGGTCCCACCCCGCCCGCACGGCCCGCGAACGCACCTCCCTGCTGGTCTTTCTCGGCCCCGGCGGCCCGGCCCTCGTGCCCGACGTCCTCAACGCCTTCCGCACCCTCGGCATCGCCCTGTCCTGGATCCAGTCCTGGCCGACGGGCCGCGCCCTCGGCAGCTACCACCTCTTCCTCGACGTGGACGCCCACATCGACACCGGCCCGCTCCGTCTGGCCATGGCGGCGGTCGGGTCCCTCGGCCTGGAGGTGCGCTTCCTGGGCAGCTACCCCCGCTGGACGGCAACCGGCTGACACGACCGCCCCGGCCCGTACGGCGGCGCGGTCAGTCGGTCGTCACCCGGCGCAACTCGTCGGCCGCCTCCCGCACCGCGGGGAGCAGGGCCGCCACCGGCGGGCTGGTCAGCGTGCCCGTGCGGACGACGAGGGTGATACGGCGGATGGGGCGGATGCCCTTCAGCGGGATCCGGGTGACAGGGTGGCCCGGGCGGTCCGGCACCAGGTCGGGGACGAGGGCGACGCCCCAGCCCAGGGAGACCAGGCCGAACACCGCCTGCATGTCCCCGATGTCGGAGACGATGTCGGGTGCGAAACCGGCGCCGGCGCACACGTGCAGCGCCAGCTGGCCGAGCCCGGACGTCCGGTCCAGGAGCCAGGGCTCCTCCGCGAACTCGGCGAGAGCCCGGGGCTCCTCGGCCCGGGCCAGCGGGTGACCGGGCGCGACGGCGAGGCGGATGCGGTCGCTGATCACCTCCTCCTCGTACAGCCCGGGCACCCGCGGCTCGGGCACGTGCGAGTAGCCCGAGGCCAGGACGGCGTCGAGACGCCCCAGGCGGACCGTCTGCCGGCCCTCGTCGGGATGCACACCGTGCAGGGTGATACGCAGCTCCGGATGGCTTTTCCGTAACCGGTTCAGCGCCGGTACCAGCAGAGCGGGGCCCTCGTGCAGCGGTACGCCCACCCGCAGCTCGCCGGTGACCCTGCCGTCCCGTGCCATCAACTGCGCTTCCGCTTCCTCCAGTTGGGCGAGGACCCGCTCCGTGTGGGTCACCAGCATCCGCCCGGCGGGGGTGAGTTCGGCCCGCTTGCTGCCACGGTCGAGAAGCGCGGTACCGGTCTCCGACTCCAGCGCGGACAACTGCTGGGACACCGCGGAACGCGTGTAGTTGAGCGCCTGCGCGGCCGCGGCGATCGAGCCCCGCGCCCCCACCTCACGCAGCAGCACCAGTTTCCGTACATCCAGCACCGTCATCCTCGCTAACGCTTCCGGTTACGAAGTATCACGCCAGATTACGGGACAACGCTCCGACCGGAGATTTCAATGGAGATCAACCCCGCTTCATCCACCTCGCCCGACGCGGGCACCAGACAAGGGAACTCCGCCATGCCCACCCTGCTCCACCTCGACTCCAGCCCCCGCCAGGGCTCGGTCTCCCGCCAGATCTCGGGCGAGTTCGCGGAGACCTGGCGCAAGACCAACTCCGGCGGCGAGTACGTCTACCGCGACCTCGCCGCCGACCCCGTACCGCACGTCGACCACGCGCAGATCGAGGTCATGCACCGCCTGGAGACGGAGGGCGTGCGCGACCTCGCCGTGGCCCGCGAGTTCGCGAAGACCCCCGAGGAGAAGGCGAGCTGGGCGGTGACCTGGCCGCTGATCGAGGAGCTCCTCGCGGCCGACACGATTCTGCTCGGCGTACCGATGTACAACTTCTCGGTGCCGTCCACGTTCAAGGCGTGGTTCGACCGCGTCCTGATCGCACCGCTGATCGCCGACCCGGCCACCGGCCAGGGCCCGCTGACCGGCAAGAAGGTCGTGGTGGCCTCCGCGCGCGGCGGCGCCTACGGCCCCGGCACCCCCCGGCACGACTTCGACCACCAAGAGCCCTACCTGAAGGCGGCCCTCTCCATGGTCGGTCTCGCCGGCGACCTCACCTTCCTGCACGCGGAGCTCACCAAGTCGGCGCACGTGCCGCGGCTCGCCCAGTTCAAGGAGCTGGCGGCCACCTCGTACCAGACCGCGATCGACGGCGCCCGCACCCACGGTGGCGCCTGACCGCCCGCCACAACCGGGACCTCACCGCAGCGGGAGGTTCCGGCCGAAGACGTTTTCCGGGGCGTACCGGGCCTTGAGCGCACGCAGCCTGGTCAGGGCCGGCTCGGGAAACGCCTCGATGAGGACGTCGGGGGAGCAGCGGCTGTCGAAGTTCAGGTACCTGCCGTTCACCTCAGGAGCGAGTCTCGCCCAGTGGGCGTCGAGGGACCGCTCCAGCTCCGGCACGGTCGCGGACAGGAGCTGGAAGTTCTGGGTGCGGTGGACGCAGGCGGTGGCCGCGGGATCGACGTCGTTGACCACGCCGCCCACCGAACGGAACTGCTCCATCAGTACCTGCCCCGACCCCAGCGCGTCCGCGACGCGGCGCGCGGTGTGCGCGGAGACGCCGTCCAGCAGCCCGGAGCGGGTGGCGCCCAGCCCCTGGCCCTGGTGCGGGGCACCGCCGGCCGGCACCAGCGCCGGATACGGGGCGAGTACCGCCTCCCGCGGCAACAGCGGACCCAGCCCCAGCAGGGGCGTCAGCGCCCGCTGGGCGGCGTCCGGCCGGTCGCAGGCGTACACGGCGGAGACATGGGCGACGGCCGGGCGGTCCGGCCCCGCCGGCATCAGGGTGAGGAAGCCGGTGAGTTCGCGGGGCGCCGCCCGCAGCACGGCTCCCCACTCCTCGACGGGCGGCGCCGCGTCCCGCGCGTCGATGACGAGGTCGGCGAAGACGACGTCGCCGGTCTCGGACGCCTCCAGTTCCAGCGCCGTGACGATGCCGAAGTTGCCGCCCGCGCCCCGCACCGCCCAGAACAGGGCGGGACTGCTTTCCGTGCCCGCCCGGACGAACGTCCCGTCGGCCAGGACGAGTTCGACGGCCGTCACATGGCCGGTCGTCAGCCCGTTCCGCGGCGTGAACCACCCGGTCCCGCCCGCCGTGACCACCCCGCCCACCCCGACGTCGCCGTGCGTCGGGCGTGCCCACCGTGCATCCGCACTGAGGGAGTCTCCGGGCGGAGCGGGGTGTCCGGCCGGCCTGTGACGCGGCTGTGACCGGAGGTGTGGCTTCCGTCACGGCCCCGGCCCCACGGTCCTGATGGGGTGACCGGATGCGCAGACCCGCCCGCCTCCTCCCGGCCCTCGCCGCCGTCCTGCTGCTGTCGGCCTGCGGCTCGCAACGCGCCGCCGGCCCCGGCACCGCCTCCCCGGCACCCCGCACGCAGGTCAGCGGACCAGCCGTGGACGGCGTGCGGATCACCGCCGTGACCATCCCCTCCGCCTCTGCGACCCCCACCCCCTCCGACGGCCTCGTCCACGCGGACCGGATCCCCGGCGACTCCGGCGTCTCGGCCGCCTACGAGGTCACCAACGACAGCACCCAGGCACTGACGTACACCGTGCTGTTCGACTTCACGACGAGCAGAGGCGAGGTCATGAGCAACCGGCGCGAGACCGTGCGCGCGGTCGGGCCCGGCCGGACCGTGCGCGGCACCGTCGGCCTGGGTGTGATCGCTCCGGGCGCCTCCACGGTGACGACGGTGAAGATCGGCGAGGTCACCGAGGTCCCCGCGGACGAGGCGCCGCCCGAGGCGGGTGTCTGCCCCTCCTCCGGAATCCGCGTCACGGCTGACGACGGTGACGCCGCCATGGGGCTGCGCGTCGTCGGCCTGCGCCTGGAGAACTGCGGCAAGCAGGACTACACCCTCGACGGCTACCCGCAGCTGAGCCTCCTGGCCGAGGACCACGAGCCGGTCGAGGGCGTGAAGATCCTGAAGGGCGGCGCCGCCATCGCCACCGGAACCGGTTACGACGACCCGCCCAGCGCCCTCACCCTGGCACCCGGCGAAACCGCTGTCTCCGGTCTGGCCTGGCGCAACACCACCGACGCCGGCACCGACGCCGTGAACATCCCCTACGTCCGGGTGCGCGCGAAGTCCGGCGCCGCACCGGTCATGCTCACCCCCCACCTCGACCTCGGCACCACCGGAAAGCTGGGCGTCGGCGCGTGGAAACGAGCGCAACCGTAGCGCGGCGAAATTCCGCGTGAGCCCGCGCCGATCTCGGTACGTTGGAAGGGCGCGAGAGTGCACGACCAGCGCTTTCTCTCCTACCGAACCCTTTCGAGGCAACCCACCGTGTTCCTGGCCATCACCACCACCGGCACCCCCGAACGCCCCGCCACCGACCTCGGCTTCCTGCTGCACAAGCACCCCGAGAAGGCCCAGGTGTTCTCCATCTCCTACGGCACTCCGTAGATACGTAGGTTGAAACTGCCCTACGCTCTGTCTCATGGCAGAGACACAGAGGGCGCTACTCGCCGCGCGGATCAGCGTCGACACGGACGAATCGACGTCCATCCCAAGGCAGTTGGAACACCTTCACAGGTGGGCTCAGGGGCTCGGACATGACGTAGCGGGGGTAGTTGAGGACCGTTCCGTGTCCGGCTCTGTAGACCTCCCTGAGCGCCCCTCTATGGGGCCATGGCTCACCGAGGAAGGGCGGGAGAAGTGGGACGTACTGGCAGTCACCACACAGGACCGTCTGAGCCGAGACGATCTCCACTTCATGGCGTTCGTGAAGAACGTTCTGGACTGGGGGAAGACTCTCGTTGTCCTGGATGACCCCTCGTTCGATATCTCCACCGAGACGGGACGGCTCATTGCCTACGCCAAAGCGACTCAGGCAGCAGCAGAGCTGAGGAAGATCAGACAGCGTGTCTCTGATGCACGGGACTACCTACGCCGGAACGGTCTGTTCGCTGGTGGGCACACACCGTTCGGCTATCTCTATGAGAACTCACCGGACGGGAAACATTACGTCCTGGTGCCGGAAGCCAAGTACGCCAAGATCTTGAAGGAGATCTCAGAGCGGGTGCGTACGGGAGTCTCCACCAACCAGATTGCACGAGAGCTGAACGCATCCGGCCTTCTGACATGGCGTGACTATCTCAGGGAGCTGCGAGGCAAGGATGCCAAGCGCAGGCACGGAACGGCTCTCACAAAGCCCAAGGGAACCAACTGGAGTCCCAACGTCGTCCGCAACATCCTCAAGAACCCTTCCTGCGCTGGATTCCTCGCATACAAGGGTGAGCCGTTCGAGGACGATCAGGGGAACTTGGTCATGGCTACGGAGTACCCGATTCTCACCCATGCGGAATGGCAAGCCACTGTCACAGCCATTGAGTCCCGTGGGCAGTCCAACATCCGGCGCACCAACGAAACCTCTCTCCTGACTGGTGTTGCCCGCTGTGGCAACTGCGGTGAGAGGATCTTCTGTCACCGGCTGAAGAAGACTCTGGCAACAGGAGAGGTCAAGGTCTATAGGCACTACTCCTGTATGGCGCGCTCCAAGGGAATGCCCTGTAGCAACCCGGCACGGATTCCAGAGGACTTGCTCAATGAGATCTTTGAGAATGCTCTCCTGAGCCGACTTGGTGAGCTTCCGGAAGTGGTGAAGGTGACAGAGCCGGGGGAAGACCACACAGCGGAGCTTAACCAGGTCACAGCACGTCTGCTGCGCCTGGAGAAGGACTACGAGAACGGCCGGTACGACGAGCCTGAGAAGGAAGAGTCCTACTGGCGGATGCACGGGAATCTCACCAAGAAACAGAAGGATCTCAAGGCAAAGCCTGTACGCGCTGCGGTCACTCGCTACGTCCCGACAGGTCTGAAGTGGGCTCAGAAGTGGGGAGGGATGAACACTGATGCTCGCAGGGACTACCTGACGAACAGGGACGTTCAGGTTTACGTCTGGAAGCAGGCCATTCCTAAACTCGCGCATGGCGCTGTGATCTCACTGGGAGATCTCAAGCAGCTTGCCACGGCGGCAAGTCTGGAATCCGATGTGCTTGTGGGATGGCAGTTGAGCGGCTGGAACGTACCGGACCACTGGACCAATCCAGAACTGAGGGATTTCCCGAGCCGGTTGGCGGATACGTCGGTTGTTCCGGAAGTCATTGACCAGCTACACAAGAAGCTCTTGAGCGTCCCTGAGAGCGTCTGAGAATACGAGAAAGCCCCTGGATGCCTTCCCGAGTCGGGAGGGCGTCACAGGGGCTTTTCTGTGTCTACCAGAGCCCCCTTCCGGATACTGCTTGGACCATTGACTAGCCTTACTCGCGAAAGACTAGGGCCGTGGTCGCTGAAGGCCTCCGGTCTTCTGCGGTCGCAGTACGCGGCCGTCGGCGCCGTGTCCCGCGGCGTCGAGGTGGCCGACCTGCTGGCGCGCCAGCGCGAACGGGCCTCGAACGCGGCCGCCTTCACGCAGGCGTACCGCCGCTACTGCTGGACGACGGACGGCCTGGAGGGCGTACGGCTCGCCCCCTTCCAGATCCTGGCCGTCCAGGGCCGCAGCCTCGCCGGGCTGCCGCACGACGAGCAGCTCGCCCTGCTCGACCGGCTCGTGGAGCACGACGGCAGCGGCCTGCTGCAGACCACCCGACGGCTCTACGTCGACACCGGTGACCCGGAGTCGGTGCGGGCCGGCGTCGACTGGTGGCTGGAGATGACCGGTCGCGGCGGCGAGGGCATGGTCGTCAAGCCGCTGGGCGCGCTGGTGCGCAGCGGGGAGGGACGGCTCGTGCAGCCCGGCATCAAGTGCCGGGGCCGCGAGTACCTGCGGATCATCTACGGTCCGGAGTACACGCGCCCCGACAACCTCGTCCGGCTGCGCGGCCGGTTCCTGAACCACAAGCGGTCGCTGGCGATCCGTGAGTACGCCCTGGGTCTGGAGGCCCTGGACCGGCTGGCGGAGGGCGAGCCGCTGTGGCGGGTGCACGAGGCCGTGTTCGGGGTGCTGGCACTGGAGTCGGAGCCGGTGGACCCACGGCTTTGAGCCAATCGTGAGCCGTGTTCACACAAGCACCATGGAAACCTTGTGTCACACACATGGCCCCGCCTAACTTGAACAGCCGTACGAATCAGGGGAGTTCGAGGAGGGCGGGGCACCGGTGGAGATCAAGAAGGTAGTGGTCCGGGAGGAAGAGAAAACCAACCGGCAGCCGCGCATCGTGGAGAAACGGCCGACGCCCTGACCGGCCGGCGGGGCGGCATGGGCATCACGCTCGTGACGATGCCCTGGCATCCGATCGATCTGCCCTCGCTGCAGCTGGGCCTGTTGCACGCTCTGGTCTCGCGCACCCGCCCACACGACGAGGTGCGCGAGTTCCACGGCTCCCTGCGCTGGGCGGAGTTCCTGCTGGAACGCTCCGACGGGCGGCTGCGGCCGGGCGACTACGTACGGGTCGGCAGCGACTCGATCTTCCACGGCCTGGGCGACTGGGTCTTCTCCGGAGCGCTCTACGACGACCCCGACTGGGGCACCGCACGCCTCAGGGACTACGCCGTCCGGCACGGGATCGACGTGGACACGGCGTGCGCCATGCGCGCGTACGCGGCCGAGTTCATCGCCGAGTGCGCCGACGCCGTACTCGCCGACGAACCGGACGTCGTCGGCTTCACCACCACCTTCATGCAGAACGTGTCCTCGCTCGCACTGGCCCGCGAACTCAAGGGCCGCAGCCCGCAGCTGACGATCGTCTTCGGCGGCAGCAACTGCGACGGCCCCATGGGGCACGCCCTGCACCGCAACCACCGCTTCGTCGACCAGGTGGTGCGCGGCGAGGGGGAGTACGCCCTTCCCGCGCTCCTGCGGCATCTCGACGACGGCACCCCACCCTCGGACGTACCGGGCCTGTGCTGGTGGGAGGGCGAGGTCTCGCGTGCCAACCCCGAGTCGCGGCGCACGGTGGCACCGGCCGACATCCCCTCGCCCGACTACGACGACTGGCAGACGGCGCTGGACGCCTCGCCGGTCGCCGAGTACGTCCACCCAAAACTGGTCGTCGAGGGCGCGCGCGGCTGCTGGTGGGGCGAGAAGCACCACTGCACCTTCTGCGGGCTCAACGGTTCGGCCATGGCCTTCCGCGCCAAGCCCGGCGAGCGCCTGTGGTCCGAGGTCGACCGCCTGGTCCGCCGGCACCGCATCCTCGACGTCGTCACCGTCGACAACATCATCGACATGGCGTACTTCAGGGACTTCCTGCCGCGGGCCGCCGCCAGCGGCTGGGACCTGCGCATGCACTACGAGGTGAAGTCCAACCTCACCGCCGACCAGCTCGCCCTTCTCGCCGACTCGGGCACCGTGCACATCCAGCCCGGCATCGAGAGCCTCGGCAGCCGCGTTCTCGACCTGATGGACAAGGGTGTCACCGGAGCCCGCAACATCCGCACCCTCCGCGAGTGCGAGAACCACGCGCTGACCTGCTCCTGGAACCTCCTCTACGGCTTCCCCGGCGAGACCGCCGACGACTACACCGCCGTACTGGACCAACTCCCCGCACTCGTCCACCTCCAGCCGCCCAGCGGCGCCCACCGCATCCAGCTCGAACGGTTCAGCCCCCACTTCAACGACCCCGGCCTCGGCTTCGGCAAGCGCGGCCCGGCCGAGATGTACCAGCACGTCTACGACCTGCCCGAGAACGAACTCACCGAACTCGTCTACCTGTTCGACACGGAGGACGCAGGCATCGGGGGAGCGGTGGAGGCCCGGCTGAAGCGGGGCGTGGAGCGCTGGCTCACCGGCCACTCCGGGTCGCGGCTGACGTTCACCGAGGACGCGGACGCCCTGCTGGTGCACGACCGGCGGGCGAACTGGCCGCGGCGCACACACAGGTTCACGGGCTGGCGGGCGGCCGCCCTGCGCCGACTGGAGGACGGACGGAGCGGGCAGGCACTGCACCGTCTGCTCCTTGAGGACGGTCACCGGCTCACGGTCGAGGAGCTGGACCAATGGCTCCAACGGGCCCTGGAACTCGGCCTGTTGTTCCGTGACGGGCGGACGTACGTCTCCCTGCCGACCTGGGGTGAACCGGTGCGCCTGGACGAACCGGGGTATGCCTACCAGATGCTCTACCACCGGCGCGGACCCGATTTCGTCATCGTCATGGACCGTAGGGACAAGGGGGTGTCGGCCCGCTACACGCTCGACGACCCCGATCTGCTCGCCACCTTCGACATGCTTCAGGAACCCACACCCCTGGCCGAGTTGAGCGACACACAGCAGGAAGCGGCGAGGCTCCTGGCGGACGAGGGACTGGCCCTGCTCACCGACGGCCGGGCGGTCGCCCTGCCACCCCGTCTCCGGAGCTGGCCCGTGCCCTGCACCGGAATCTGACGGGTGACCGTCCCGCCGAAGCCCCCGCCCCTACGACGCCACCGCCCCTTCGTCCTGCTCTGCGCGGAGCAGACGGCAGGCTCCGTCGGCCGCCAGATCACCGCGCTCGCGCTCACCCTGCTCGCCGTGACGGTCCTGGACGCCGGGCCGTTCGCCGCGTCCGTGATCCTCGCGCTGACGTATCTGCCCGGCGCGGTGCTCAGCCCCTTCGCCGGAGTGCTGGTCGACCGCGTACGCCTGCGCCGGCTGCTGGTCCTGGCCACCTCCCTCCAGGCCCTGGTCGTCGGCTCCGTCCCGCTCGCCCAGGCCGCCGGACACCTCACCTGGCCGCACATCCATGCGGTCGCCGCGGTCTCCGGCAGCCTGACCTTCACCCTCTCCATCGCCCTCCAGGCGGCGCTGCCCCGGGTGGTCGGCCCCGACCGGCTGCTCGCCGCCAACTCCGTGCTGACCGGCGCCCGCACCCTCGGCCAGATCGGCGGACCGGCCCTCGGCGGCGTCCTCGTGGGCCTGACCGGAACCGCCGTCGCACTGACGGCCGGGAGCCTCGCCTACGCCGTGGAGGCACTGGTGATGTTCGCCCTGCCCGGCGCCCTCGACACCCCGGCCGCACCGCGCAACGCCCGCGGCACCTCGCCGACCGCCGCCCTGCGGGCGGGACTTGAGGTCGTACGGCGGGAGCGGCGGCTGTTCCGCATGGTGCTGGCCGGTGCCGGACTCAACCTCGGCAGCGGAGCCTCGGCCGCGCTCTACGTGCTGTACGCGAGCCGTGAACTGAGTCTCTCGCCATGGCAGTTGGGTGCGACATACGCCATGTTCAGTGCGGCCACCGTGCTCGGAATCGTGGTGGCCAAGCGGTTCGGCGAGAGGCTGGGGCTGTGGCGGACGACGAGGTTCTGCGGACTGGTCGCGGGCGCCGCGGGCTTCCTGGTCCCGACGGCGTCCCTCGGCCCCGCCTTCCCGCTCCTCCTCGCATACCAGGTCTCGTACGGCCTGGCCGTCACCGTCTGGACCATCTCCCTGACCACCCTCCAGCAGCTGGTCGCACCGGCGGGAATGCAGGGCCGGGTCGCGGGCTTCAACCAGGCCGCGCTTCTGGCGACGGTGCCGGTCGGCGCGCTGGGCGGCGGGGCGCTGGCGGCGGCGCTGGGGGCCGTACCGGTGCTGGTGGCGGCAGCGGCGGTCGCGCTGGCCTCCGGTGCGACGCTGTGGGCGCCGATCCGGACGCGGGAGCTGCCGCTACCCGACCAGGCGCAGTGACGTGCCCGCCACGCCCACCCGCACCGACTGCCCCCACGTCAGCTGTAGCGCGTCACCCTCCATCCCGTCCCCGAAGGCGATCAGCCGCTCGGACTCGACGGTGAGGGTGAGACGGGCCGAGGCCGCGAGCTCGCCCGCCACCAACGACGTCCCGGTGGCCGGCGACGGCCACGCCTCCCGTACGAACCACAGCAGCCGGTCGTCGGTCGGGTGGGGCAGCGACAGGTCACTCAGGGCGGCGCCCCGCTCCTGCCACACGGACCGGATCCATCCCGTGGCCCCGGTCCCCGTCCCCACCAGCACCCCGGACGAAGCCTGGGCCTCGACGACACCCCCGTCGTTCTCGAGGCCCAGGCGGTACCTGGCCGTCTGATGTCCGGCGGCGCCCAGGTAGATCTCGTTGAGCGCGACGATCCGCTGTGTGTCGTCGGCGACGGCCTCCACCATGGTGAGTTCGTCCACGGCGCTCGTGCTGCGGGCCGCCGGGAGCAGGGCCGCCGCGTCCGCGGGCCGGTGCCGCACCAGGACGCCCGGGTTGCGGCCGGGGTCCGTGTCGATGCCCAGCACCGGCTGCCCGGCGAGGTACTTGGCGACGTTCGCCACCAGCCCGTCCTGCCCGACGACCACCACGACGTCCTCCGGCGCGAACAGGAATCGGTCCAAGTCGCCCCGTTCGACCAGCGTCTGACGCCAAGTCAGTGGAATCGCGGAGGTGACCTCGGCGAGCGCCCGCCGGGTGCGTCGGTGCCGCTCCGCGACCTCCCCGATGTCCCGGCCCCGGGAGGAGAGGAAGAAGGCGGCCTGTCCGTGCGTGCCGTGGTGGGCCACCAACTCCTCGTACTCCGTGGTGCGATGGACGAGCACGACACGCGGGGCGAGGCTCACGCGGCACGCCCCGCGGAGAGGACGGGCCGGACGGGCGCTCCCGTCGGCGCGACGAGGGACGGTTGCCCGGCGCCAGGTGTGTCGCCCCGCAGGGGCGCTGACGCCGAGCGTCGGCAACCGACGACAACGCCGCAGATCTGCGTGCCGGACCCCGCGACGCCGAGCTGATCCGCCGGACAGGCCCCATGGCCCGCGCCGCGGAACCCGGCCGGGCCGGCCGACGGCAGGCCGGTCACCCTCGCTCCGGCGAATCCGGTCGGTCCGGCCTCCGCCTTCACACCCGCTCCCGCGAGCCCAGCCTGGCCAACAACCCGGTCAGCACGTCCGGCGAGATGGTCACGCTGTCGATGTTCGGCAGGTTCTCCGCCAGCCGGGTCCCGGCGAGGGCGTGCAGGGTCGCGACGTCCACCTCGGCGTGCACGCGCAGCCAGGCGGCCTGCGCCTGGGCCCGCGCCTCCCCGACCTCGCGCGCACCTTCGGCCTCGGCGCGGGCGAGCCGCACCGAACGAGCCGCCTCGGCATCGGCCATCCGCACCGTCCGCGCCGCCTCCGCCTCCGCCAGCCGCTCGGTACGCCGCGCCTCGGCGTCCGCGAGCCGCACGGACCGCGTGGCCTCCGCCTCGGTCCGTACGGCGTCCGCCGCCGCCTGTTCCTCGGCCTCCCGCCGGGTGTTCGTCCCGCGCTGCTCGACCAACTGCTCCTCCCGGCGGGCCAGTTCGATCTGGCTGGCCAGTTCGTTCTCGGCGATCGCCCGCTCCCGCTCGACGGCCACCGCCCGCCGCTCGTACGTCGCCCGGTCGGCCTCCTGCTGGATCTGCTCCCGGGCGGGCGTGCGCAGGGCCCGCTCCACCTCCGGCTCCGGACGCAGAGCCACCACGCGTACGGCGACCACGTCGATGCCCGTCGCCGGCAGCCGCGGCTCCGCGCCCAGCCCCGCCGCGACCCGCTCCCGTACCGCCGCCACCCCGTCCACCAGCGCCGACGACAGCGACGTACGGGCCAGGACGTCCAGCGCATGCTGCTGCGCCGTCTCCGTCAGCAGCGTCCCCAGCTGCTCCAGCGGCGCGCCCCGCCACACCCCGGTGTCAGGGTCGACGGAGAAGTCCAGCCGGGCGGCGGCGAGCGCCGGGTCGCTGATCCGGTACGTCACCGTCGCCTGCACCGCCACGTCCTGGAAGTCGGACGTACGGGCATGGAAGGTCATCGCCAACTCCCGGTCGTCGACCGGCACTTCGGAGAGAGCGGCGGTCAGCGCCCGGAACCAGAAGCTGAGCCCCGGCCCGTCGTGCAGCAGCTTCCCGGCGCGCTGGTGCCGGATGTGCGCCGTCGGCGCCCCGCGCAGATGGCGCCAGCCCAGGCGCCGTGTGATGTCGGCCATCGGACCCCCTCGGTTCTCGTCCATCAGACGATAATCGCCGGGGCCATTTATCGTCAAGAGGACGAAAACAAGAAGGCGGAGAAACCGGCCACCGGCGGGTCAATGAGCCCTCCGATGGTCAGGATGGAGGCATGGGAATGCATGTCGACTCCGAGGCCGGGCGGCTGCGCCGCGTCATACTCCACCGGCCGGATCTCGAGCTCAAAAGGCTCACCCCCAGCAACAAGGACGCCCTCCTCTTCGACGACGTGCTGTGGGTGCGCCGGGCGCGCGCCGAGCACGACGGTTTCGCCGACGTCCTGCGTGACCGCGGGGTCGCCGTCCACCTCTTCGGCGACCTGCTCACCGAGGCCCTGGAGATCCCGGCGGCCAGAACGCTCGTCCTGGACCGGGTCTTCGACGAGAAGGAGTACGGCGTCCTCGCCACCGACCACCTCAGAGCCGCCTTCGAGACGCTCCCCGCGCCGGAGCTGGCCGAGGCCCTGGTCGGCGGCATGACCAAACGCGAGTTCCTGGAGGCCCACGCGGAGCCCACCTCCGTCCGCTTCCACGTCATGGACCTCGACGACTTCCTCCTCGCACCGCTTCCGAACCACCTCTTCACGCGCGATACCTCCGCCTGGATCTACGACGGCGTCTGTGTCAACGCCATGCGCTGGCCGGCCCGCCAGCGGGAGACGGTCCACTTCGAGGCGATCTACCGCCACCACCCCCTCTTCCGTGACGAAACGTTCCGCGTCTGGTCCGAGGGGCAGGCCGACTACCCGTCCACGATCGAGGGCGGGGACGTCCTGGTCATCGGGAACGGCGCCGTCCTGATCGGCATGAGCGAGCGGACCACCCCGCAGGCGGTGGAGATGCTGGCGCACAAGCTGTTCGAGGCCGGCTCCGCGCAGACGATCGTGGCCCTCGACATGCCGAAGCGGCGCGCCTTCATGCACCTCGACACCGTGATGACCATGGTCGACGGCGACACCTTCACCCAGTACGCGGGCCTCGGCATGCTCCGCTCGTACACCATCGAACCCGGCGCCGGAGACAAGGAGCTCAAGGTCACCGACCACCCGCCGGAGCACATGCACCGCGCGATCGCCGCCGCCCTCGGCCTGAGCGCGATCCGCGTCCTGACCGCCACGCAGGACGTGCACGCCGCCGAGCGTGAGCAGTGGGACGACGGCTGCAACGTCCTCGCCGTCGAGCCGGGCGTCGTCGTCGCCTACGAACGCAACGTCACCACCAACACGCACCTGCGCAAGCAGGGCATCGAGGTCATCGAGATCCCCGGCAGCGAACTCGGGCGGGGCCGGGGCGGCCCGCGCTGTATGAGCTGTCCGGTCGAACGGGATGCCGTATAGAAATGCAAATCATCGTATAGACTTCCATCCGTATACGTCCCCGCATTCCTGGAGCGCCCCCATGGCGACAGTCCCGACCGCCCTCGCCGGCCGCCACTTCCTCAAGGAGCTCGACTTCTCCGCGCAGGAGTTCCTGGGTCTGATCGAGCTGGCCGCCGAGCTGAAGGCCGCCAAGAAGGCCGGGACGGAGACGCAGTACCTGCGGGGCCGGAACATCGCGCTGATCTTCGAGAAGACCTCGACGCGCACGCGCTGCGCGTTCGAGGTCGCCGCCGCCGACCAGGGCGCCTCGACGACCTACCTCGACCCCGCGGGCTCGCAGATCGGGCACAAGGAGTCCGTGAAGGACACCGCGCGCGTGCTGGGGCGGATGTACGACGGGATCGAGTACCGCGGGCACGGGCAGGGCGTCGTCGAGGAACTGGCCGCGTACGCCGGCGTTCCCGTCTACAACGGCCTCACCGACGAGTGGCACCCCACCCAGATGCTGGCCGACGTGCTCACCATGACCGAGCACAGCGACAAGCCGCTCAGCGAGACGGTCTTCGCCTACCTCGGCGACTCCCGCTACAACATGGGCAACTCCTACCTGGTCACGGGCGCCCTGCTCGGCATGGACGTCCGTATCGTCGCGCCCCGGGTGCTGTGGCCGGACGAGACGATCGTCGAGGTGGCCCAGCAGCTCGCCCTCGCCTCCGGCGGCCGGGTCACGCTCACCGAGGACGTGAAGGAGGGGGTGCGCGGTGCCGACTTCGTCGCCACCGACGTCTGGGTGTCGATGGGGGAGCCCAAGGAGGTCTGGGACGAGCGCATAGCGCTGCTCGGTCCCTACGCCGTGACCATGGACGTGCTGCGCGCCACCGGCAACCCCGACGTGAAGTTCATGCACTGCCTGCCGGCCTTCCACGACCTCGGCACGCGCGTGGGCCGCGAGGTCCACGAGCGGCACGGTCTGACGGAGCTGGAGGTCACCGACGAGGTGTTCGAGTCGGAGCACTCCGTGGTCTTCGACGAGGCCGAGAACCGCATGCACACCATCAAGGCGGTCCTGGTCGCGACCCTCGCCTGACGCCCGGCGCCGCACTCAGGCGGAACGCCGCTGCCGAGGCACCACCGGCAGACGGAACCACACGGCCTTGCCGGACGTCGTCGGCCGGTGACCGCAGGACGAGCTGAGCGCGCGGATCAGCAGCAGCCCGCGCCCGTGCTCCTGCCAGGGGTCGGGTGCCTGCGCGCCCGGCCAGGTGAGGTCGAACGGCGGCACCGGGTCGGGGTCGTGCACCTCCACCTGGCAGCCGCTCGGCAGCAGCTCCACCACGAGTTCTATCGGGGAGTCGCCGACGACGGTGTGCTCCACGGCGTTCGCGACCAGCTCCGCCGTGAGCAGTTCCGCGGTGTCGCAGTCGGCCCCGTGCTCCAGCTCGGCGAGTGCCGTGCGCACGAGTGCGCGGGCCACGGGCACGGCCGCTGCGGAGTGCGGCAGTGCGATGCGCCAGGAGGCGGCGGAGGCTGAGGGGCGGTCGTGCAAGGCGGGTCCGTTCATGAGCAGGCTGTCCTGCTTTCAACTTTTATGAATGGTACGGCGCCGCCCGACGAGAGGCCCGACGGGCACCGTGCGGGAGCTTCGGCCCCGCTGACGGGCGGCTTACCCGTAGCAACGGCTTGCCTCGCGCGGCTGCTCCCGCCGTAGCCGCTCTGTCGACGAGCCGTGACGGATGTGACCGGACCGGGTCACATCCGGACAGCTCTATCGCGTACTCATGACGACAGTCACGGATGAGTGATAACTTCGAGGGGTAGAGCTCAGTGAGGCAGTGCCCGCCCCCCGAGGAGGCCGCTCGTCATGAGTCCCTTCACCGGCTCCGCCGCCCGCACCTCCGACTGGCGGCATCTGCGTGTCGAGCACGCCGACGGGGTCGCCACGGTCACCCTCGCGCGCCCGGAGAAACTCAACGCGCTCACCTTCGGCGCCTACGCCGACCTGCGCGACCTGCTGGCCGAACTGTCCCGGGAGCGGTCCGTGCGGGCCCTGGTCCTGGCCGGCGAGGGCCGCGGCTTCTGCTCGGGCGGCGACGTCGACGAGATCATCGGCGCGACCCTGTCCATGGACACCGCCCAGCTCCTCGACTTCAACCGCATGACCGGCCACACCGTGCGGGCGATACGGGAGTGCCCGTTCCCGGTGATCGCGGCGGTGCACGGGGTGGCGGCGGGCGCGGGGGCGGTGCTCGCCCTGGCGGCGGACTTCCGCGTCGCCGACCCCACCGCCCGGTTCGCCTTCCTGTTCACCAAGGTCGGTCTGTCCGGCGGCGACATGGGCGCGGCGTATCTGCTGCCGAGGGTCGTCGGCCTGGGCCACGCGACCCGCCTCCTGATGCTGGGCGAACCGGTCCGCGCCCCCGAGGCGGAACGCATCGGCCTGATCAGCGAGCTGACCGACGAGGGCGGCGCGGACGAGGCGGCCCAATCTCTGGCCCACCGCCTGGCCGACGGCCCGGCCCTGGCGTACGCCCAGACGAAGGCCCTGCTCACGGCCGAGCTGGACATGCCGCTCGCAGCATCGGTCGAACTGGATGCCTCGACCCAGGCCCTGCTGATGAACGGCGAGGACTACGCGGAGTTCCACGCGGCGTTCACGGAGAAGCGCCCACCGAAGTGGCAGGGCCGATGATGCCGACCTCAGTGACACCGCCCCAAGGGGCGCGGGACCGTGTGGAATCTGCGGCTACCGCCGCGTGGGCGCGACCAGCCACAGAGGACCCGCAGCCGCCCGAGGCGACCGGCCACCCCCAACGCGTTGCGATCATCGGCGGCGGTCCCGGGGGCCTGTACGCCGCCGCCCTCCTGAAACGGCTCAGCCCGCAGCGCGAGCTGACCGTCTGGGAACGCAACGCCCCGGACGACACCTTCGGCTTCGGAGTCGTCCTCTCCGACGAAACCCTCGGCGGCATCGAACACGCCGATCCCGTCGTCTACGAGGCCCTCAAGAAGGACTTCATCCGCTGGGACGACATCGACATCGTCCATCGAAGCACCCGCCAGACCTCCGGAGGCCACGGTTTCGCCGCACTCGGCAGGCGACGCCTCCTGGAGATACTGCACGAGCGCTGCCGGGACCTCGGCGTCGACCTGCGCTTCCGTTCGAAAGGCCCGCACCCCGACCGGCTGGCACAGGAGTACGACCTGGTCATCGCCGCCGACGGAGTCAACAGCGCCACCCGCGAGGCCTACGCGCATGTGTTCCGCCCCCATGTGGCCACCCATCACTGCCGCTACGTCTGGCTGGGCGCCGACTTCGCCTTCGACGCGTTCCGCTTCGAGATCGCCGAGACCGAACACGGCGTGATGCAGCTGCACGGCTACCCGTACGCTCCCGACGCCTCCACTGTGATCGTCGAGATGCATGAGGACGTATGGCGGGCTGCCGGCTTCCAGGACCTCGACGAGACGGAGTCCGTCGAACGCTGCGCCAAGATCTTCGCGGAAGCGCTCCGCGGCCGCCCGCTCCGCTCCAACAAGTCGGCGTGGACCACCTTCCGTACGGTCGTCAACGAGCGCTGGTCGCACGGCAACGTGGTCCTGCTCGGCGACGCGGCCCACACCGCCCACTTCTCCATCGGCTCCGGCACCAAGCTGGCCGTCGAGGACGCCCTCGCACTCGCCGCCTGCCTGGAGGAACAGCCCACACCGGCCGAGGCGCTGGCCGCCTACGAGGAGGAGCGCAAGCCCGTCGTCGCCTCCACCCAGCGTGCGGCCCGCGCCAGCCTGGAGTGGTTCGAGGACCTCGGCCTCCACCTCGACCAGCCGCCCCGCCAGTTCGCCTTCAACCTGCTCACCCGCAGCCGCCGCGTCACCCACGACAACCTGCGCCTGCGCGACGCCCGCTTCACCCAGGCCGTGGAGCACGAGTTCGGCTGCCCGCCCGGTACGCCGCCGATGTTCACCCCGTTCCGGCTGCGCGGTCTGACCCTGCGCAACCGGGTCGTGGTCTCGCCCATGGACATGTACTCGGCGGTCGACGGCGTCCCCGGCGACTTCCACCTCGTCCATCTCGGCGCCCGCGCCCTCGGCGGCGCCGGTCTGGTGATGACCGAGATGGTGTGCGTCAGCGCGGAAGGCCGGATCACCCCCGGCTGCACCGGCCTCTACACCGGCCGGCAGGCGGAATCCTGGAAACGGATCACCGAATTCGTGCACGCACAGTCGCCCGGCACCGCGATCGGCGTGCAGCTCGGCCACTCCGGCCGCAAGGGCTCGACCAGGCTGATGTGGGAGGGCATGGACGAACCGCTGCCCCACGGCAACTGGCCGCTGGTGGCCGCCTCCCCGCTGCCGTACAAGCCGGACAGCCAGACCCCGCGCGAGCTGACCCGGGCCCAACTCACCGACATCCGCGAGCAGTTCACGGCCGCCGCCTGGCGGGCCGCCCGCGCCGGCTTCGACCTCCTCGAACTCCACTGCGCCCACGGCTATCTGCTCTCCGGCTTCCTCTCCCCGCTGACCAACCGCCGCACCGATGCCTACGGCGGCTCGCTGGAGAAACGACTCCGCTTCCCGCTGGAGGTCTTCGACGCGATCCGGGGCGTCTGGCCGGAGGAACGGCCCATGACCGTCCGCATCTCGGCCACCGACTGGGCCGAGGGCGGCACGACGGCCGACGACGCCGTCGAGATCGCCCGCGCCTTCGCCGCGCACGGCGTCGACGCCGTCGACGTGTCGACCGGGCAGGTCGTGGCCGACGACCACCCGGAGTTCGGGCGCTCCTACCAGACGCCGTACGCGGACCGCATCCGCCACACCACCGGCCTCCCCGTGATCGCGGTCGGCGCGATCTCCTCCTGGGACGACGTCAACTCCCTGATCCTGGCCGGGCGCACGGACCTCTGCGCCCTCGCCCGCCCCCACCTCTACGACCCCCACTGGACCCTGCACGCGGCGGCCGAGCAGGGTTACGACGGCCCCGGCGTCGTCTGGCCGGCCCCGTACCGCGCGGGCAGCCGCCGCCCTCGGACGGGCCGCACGGACGCCCCCAAGCCCCGCCTGACGCTGGGGACTTGAGGTGCCGAGGTGGATGCGGAACGGCCGCGCGGTCACACGCCCGCGAACTCGGCCCCCGCGTCCCTGAGCCGCTCGTGCAGGTCCCGGAAGACGGCCGCCGAGCGGACGCCGGGCCAGTCCTCGGGGAGGAGACGGGCGGGCAGGCCGGGGTCGGTGTAGGGGAGGTGGCGCCAGGAGTCGAGGGCGAGGAGGTAGTCGCGGTAGGCCGCCTCGGGCGGGGTGTCCGCCCGGTGCTCCCATTCGTGCAGCACGGGCGCGTGCCGGTCGAGGAACGCCTCGTGCTCCTTGGCGATCGCGGCCAGGTCCCACCAGCGGGCGACCGCCTCCTCGGTCGCCGCGAACCCCAGGTGCTCGCCGCGGAACAGATCGACGTACGGGTCGAGGTGCAGCCGTTCGAGGGTGTGCCGGGTCTCCTCGTACAGCCGGGCGGGAGCGATCCACACCCCGGGCGTCGCCGTGCCGAAGCCGAGCCCGGCCAGCCGTGAGCGCAGCACGTGCCGCTTCTGCCGCTCCGACTCCGGCACCGAGAACACGGCGAGCACCCACCCCTGGTCCCCGGGCGGGTCGGTGGCGTAGATGCGCCGGTCGCCGTCGTCGAGCAACTGGCGGGCGTCCGGCGACAGTTCGTACCCGGCCGCGCCCTGCGCGGTACGGGCCGGCAGCAGCAGTCCCCGGCGTTTGAGGCGGGAGACCGAGGAGCGTACGGAGGGCGCGTCCACGCCGACCGCGGCGAGCAGCCGGATCAGTTCGGCGACGGGCACGGGGCCCGGCGCGAAGCGGCCGTACGCGCCGTAGAGCGTGACGATGAGAGACCGTGGTGCATGCTGGTCGGACACGTTGATCATCTTAGGTCGTCGGCATCAGTGCTGGTCACCTTCGGTGTCACGTTCGAGGACACTTCGACGGCTGGTTCGCCGGTTCCTTCGGTGCCGGGCCGGGTGTCACGGTCGGTGCGCAGTCTGAAGCGCTGCAGCTTGCCGGTCGCCGTGCGGGGCAGGGCGTCCAGGAAGACGATCTCGCGGGGGCATTTGTAGGGCGCCAGCTCGGACTTGACGAAGGCGCGCAGGGGTTCGGCGTCCCGCTCGGCGCCCTCCCTGAGGACGACGTACGCCACGACGACCTGTCCGCGTGCCTCGTCGGAGCGGCCCACCACGGCCGCCTCCACCACGTCCGGGTGGCGCAGCAGGGCGTCCTCCACCTCCGGTCCGGCGATGTTGTACCCGGCCGAGATGATCATGTCGTCGGCGCGGGCGACATAGCGGAAGTAGCCGTCGCTCTCGCGGACGTATGTGTCACCGGTGATGTTCCAGCCGTCGCGCACGTACACGCGCTGGCGAGGGTCGGAGAGGTAGCGGCAGCCGACGGGCCCGCGCACGGCGAGCAGCCCCGGCTGCCCGTCGGGCACGGGCTGTCCGTTCTCGTCCTGCACGCGCGCGTGCCAGCCCGGTACGGGCACGCCCGTCGTGCCGGGCCTGATGTGCTCGTCGGCCGCTGAGACGAAGATGTGCAGCAGCTCGGTGGCGCCGATGCCGTTGATGACGCGCAGGCCGGTCCGCTCGTACCAGGCCCGCCAGGTGGCGGCGGGCAGGTTCTCGCCGGCCGAGACGCAGCGGCGCAGGGACGAGGTGTCGTGGGCGTCGAGTTCGTCGAGCATCGCCCGGTAGGCCGTCGGCGCGGTGAACAGTACGGAGACCCGGTGCTCGGCGACCGCCGTCAGCAGCTGCTGGGGATGCGCCTGTTCGAGCAGGAGCGCACTGGCTCCGACCCGCATCGGGAAGACGACCAGCCCGCCGAGCCCGAAGGTGAAACCGAGCGGGGGACTGCCCGCGAAGACGTCGTCCGCACGGGGTCGGAGCACATGCTTGGCGAAGGTGTCGGCTATGGCGAGCACATCCCGGTGGAAGTGCATGCACCCTTTGGGGCGGCCGGTCGTGCCCGAGGTGAACGCGATCAGCGCGACGTCGTCGGCCGCCGTGGCGACGGCCGGGTACGGGGTGTCGGGCGCCGGGCGGTGCAGAAGGTCGTCGGGGGCGTCGCCGCCGTAGGTCGTGATCTGCAGGCCCGGTATCTCGGCCTTGGCGAGGTCGTCGACGGCGCGTATGTCGCAGAGGGCGTGTCCGATCAGTGCTATGTCACATACCACTTCCAGCTCGTGAGGCCGCTGCTGGGCCAGCACCGTGACCGCTACCCCGCCCGCCTTCAGCACCGCCAGCCAGCAGGCCGCGAGCCAGGGCGTGGTCGGGCCGCGCAGCAGGACGCGGTTGCCCGGGACGATGCCGAGGTCCCCCGTCAGGACATGGGCGATGCGGTCGACGCGGGCACGCAGCTCGCCGTACGTCCACGAAGGCCCGTCCGGGGTGTGGAACGCCGGGCGGCCGGGGTCGGCGTGGTCCAGCAGCTCGGCGGCGCAGTTCAGCCGATCGGGGTAACGGAGCTCCGGCAGGTCGAACCGGAGTTCCGGCCACTCCTCGGGCGGCGGGAGGTGGTCGCGCGCGAAGGTGTCGACGTGGGCCGAGACGTTCATGGCGGTGCGCCCCCTTGCCGTTTGTGGGCGTCCTGGTGGGCCAATACACCTGGCACATCGAGCGTATCGTGTTGGTGACGACAGTCAACGGTGCGCGATATCGTCGAAGGGTCATGTCGGGAGAGGGGACCGCCAATGCCCGTATTCTCGCTCGATCCCGCACAGACCGCCTGGTGTGCCGAGCTGCGCGCCCTGGCCGCCGACCGGCTGCGCCCGCTCGTGGAGAAGGCGGAGGAGGTTGAACCGGGGCACGTCAACCGCCCCCTGGTCGCCGAGCTCGGCCGACTCGGCCTCCTGGAGCGGCTGTTCACGTCGGGTGCCCTGGACCTCTGTCTGATGCGGGAGTCGCTCGCGTATGCCTGCACGGAGGCGGAGACGGCCCTCGCCCTTCAGGGGCTGGGCGCCCACCCGGTCCATGCGTACGGCACACCCGCTCAGCGGGACCGCTGGCTGCCCCGGGTGAGCGAGGGGAGTGCGGTCGCCGCGTTCGCGTTGAGCGAGCCGGGGGCCGGGTCGGACGCGGCGGCGCTGTCGCTGACCGCCCGTACCGCCGGCCCCGGCCGCTGGCGGCTCACCGGCGAGAAGTGCTGGATCTCCAACGCCCCCGAGGCCGACTTCTACACCGTGTTCGCGCGCACCACCGCCGAGGCAGGCGCCCGAGGCGTGACCGCCTTCCTGGTGCCCGCCGACCGTCCCGGCCTCACCGGGAGGGCCCTCGACATGCTCTCGCCGCACCCCATCGGCGCCCTCGACTTCGACGCCGTACCCGTCACGGCGGACGATGTGCTCGGTGACGTCGACCGCGGGTTCCGGGTCGCCATGGGAACCCTCAATCTGTTCCGCCCGAGCGTCGGCGCCTTCGCGGTCGGCATGGCGCAGGCGGCGCTGGACGCGACGCTCGCGCACACCGCCCGACGGGACGCGTTCGGCGGCAAGTTGAGGGATCTGCAGACCGTCGCCCACCAGGTGGCCGAGATGGCGCTGCGCACCGAAGCGGCCCGTCTCATGGTGTACGCGGCCGCGGCGGCGTACGACGAGAACGCCCCCGGCGTCCCGAAGCGCGCGGCGATGGCGAAGCTGCTCGCCACCGAGACCGCACAGTACGTCGTCGACCAGGCCGTCCAGCTGCACGGCGCCCGTGCCCTGTGCCGCGGCCACCTCCTGGAACACCTCTACCGCGAGGTGCGCGCCCCCCGCATCTACGAGGGCGCGAGCGAGGTGCAACGCGGCATCATCGCCAAGGAGTTGTACACGGAGTCGTACGCCGACGTGGAGGCACCCGAGTGAGCACCGAGCGCGTCAACCCGCCCGACCTCTCCCCGCCCGCCGGCTTCTCCCATGCCGTCGTCGCGACCGGCACCCGCGTCGTCTTCCTGGCCGGCCAGACCGCCCTCGACGCCGACGGCAAGGTCACCGGCGACACCCTCACCGCCCAGTTCGAGCGGGCCCTCACCAACCTCCTGAGCGCCCTGCGCGCGGCGGGCGGCACCCCCGCGGACCTCGCCCGCGTCACGGTCTACGCCACAGATGTCGCCGCCTACCGCGCTCACGCCCACGAACTGGGGTGTCTCTGGCGGGAGTTGGCGGGCCGTGACTACCCGGCGATGGCGGTCGTGCAGGTCGTACGCCTGTGGGACGAGGAGGCGATGGTGGAACTCGACGGGTTCGCCGTACTGCCCTAGTAGCGCAAGCCGTGTCCGATCAGGCGGCGACGGCCATTCGTTCCGCCGGCGCCCGGTGCGGCGCGACGGCCCTGCCGTCGGGCGTCAGCTCGCCGCTGTCGTCGAACACGATCGCGCCGTCGCACCGCAGGCTCCAGCCCTGCTCGGGGTGGGCGGCGACGACGTGCACGGCGCTGCCGTCGAAGGAGCTGCCGTCGAAGGAAGGGCACGAAGACTGGTGGGAACACATGGCGCACCTCCACGTCGGTCGGGACCGTCCGCCGGTCCCTGTGGACAGACCATGCTCCCGCCGCGAACTCATCGGAACGGCCGGGCGTGAAGCGTGACAACACGCGGACAACACCAGGACGGTCCCAGGACCGTCGGTGCGGACTCGCCACCGAGTGGGTGACGGTCACGGCCGGGGACGCGCCCTCCGGGTACCAGTGGAAGCCCCACCTACAGGAGGTTTCCCATGCCCAAGCGCCCCGCCCTGGCTCTCGCCGCCGGTGCCGCCCTGCTCCTGCTCGCCGCTCCCGCCGTGTCGGCGGCCGCGGCGCCGTACAGGGCCGCGGATCTGGAAGAGACGGTGACCGTCGACCCGACAGGCCAGATCTCCGCGGACGGCACCGTCACCCTCACCGGCACCTACCGCTGCACGGGCGGCGGGGGCGCGGCCTTCGTCAGCTCCTCCGTGAGCACCACGAAATCCTCCGCGACCCACGGCACCTCGACCCTGGTCCAGGGCATCGGTGGCACGGTCGCAGTGTGCGACGGTGCGACACACCGCTGGGAGAACACGAGCAGACCGTCGCCGGCCATCGGCCCCGGCAAGGTCAGTGTCGAGGCCACGGTCGCGGAACTCCGCTTCGAGGGCATCCTGCCGCTGCCCCGCATCCACGCCGACGAGCGGCACGAGGTCACCCTGACCAAGGCCTGACCGCCGCCTGTGTGCGCCGCCGGACCCGGCGGCGCACACGCGTCCGGCACTCTACGGATGGGTCGCGCAACGGCAAGATACTGCGTGACACGGTCATGACCGACGTCGGTCAGGCCTACTCAACCGGCTCCGGAAAGCGAAGTGATCATGGCGGACGTCAAGGTGACGTACGACGGGCAGGCGAACGCGGCGTACATCTCCTTCGCCGAACCGGGATCGGAGCCTGCGGTCGCGCGCATGTATCCCTGCGATCCCGTCGAGGTGGGCGGCATGATCAACCTCGACCTCGACGAGGACGGCCGACTGACCGGTGCAGAGGTGATGGCGGCTCGTTCGAAGGTGCCCCGGTATCTGCTCGACAACGCGGAGCGGCCGGACACGGATACCGGATGAACCATCGACGATCGACCTGAAGGCGGTGCAGCCGTCCTCCCGCCACGCCCGCGGCCACGCAGGTCGGAGGCGGTGCGGCGGCACCCGTCCTTCAGATGTCCCGGAAGAGACCAGTGAACGCGGTGACCTGCCGCGATGGGTGGCTGATGGTCGTTGACCTGAGCGAATGACCTTTCATCTGTTTCACGTTCGGGCCAGTTGATGGGGCCGGAAGTCAGAAAAGTCCCAGAGGGCTCCCACTGCTGAGGGATGCCCTTTCGGCTCCATACGCCAATCGTGCTGTGACCGGGATGGTCCACCGTGATCGGAAGGCGGCTCGCGGGACGAGCGCACGCGCAACGGCTGGTATTACTGGGGGATGCAGGAAGAGACGGCACGCTCCGCGATCGACACGTTCATCTCCGCGTTCAACGCCTCGGACGACGGCTATGTGACTGCCCTGCTCTCCCAGGCCCTGACCTCAGACGTGGTCTTCTGGGGGCCGTTGGGTCGCAGCGAAGGAATCGCGGAGGTCGAGCGGTTCGTGCTGGACATCCGGCGCCACCCGGCGGGGACCGGCACGATGGTGCGCTGCTCAGCGGTGGACATGCCTGACGAGTGGGCCCGGTACCAGTGGGTCTTCACCACGCCGGATGGAGGCCCCCGCCTGGCGGGAACGGACGTCGTCCATCTGCGGCGGAGCCTCATCGACCAGGTCATCGTCTTTGCGGGGGAGATCGGGCCATCCGCCTTCTGAGTCGTCCTTCTGCCGCTGTCCTTCTCGTGAACTTGTCCCTTCCGGCATTCCGGGGCTGCGGTTCGCGGTCGGTCAGGCCGCGGCGTCGAGGGGGCGTCCGCCCCAGCGGATGCCCTTCTCACTGCGGATGCGGGCGCGTTCCGTGCATTGGGCGGCAAGTACGTCGGGGCGGCGGGCGTCGGCGTTGCGCCAGCGCGGGTAGCGGTGCAGGGCCCGGGTTTGCGCGGGGTGGCTGCGGTGGTGGGAGTTGGCCAGGGTGAACTGCCGCAGCGGCCCGAAGCGGGTCTCGATCCGGTTGGCCCAGGATGCGTAGGTCGCCCGTCGCCGGATCAGGCGGGTTCCGGTCCCCGCGGCCGGTGTGGCACTGAGGAGTCCTGGTCCGGGCAGCAGTGCGCCCGCCGGTCGTATGCCATCTGGTGCGCCCGGATCTGGTCTGTGTTGGCGACGGTCCAGGCGTGCAACCGGTTGAACGGTTCCCTCAGAGATTCGCCGAGTGGAGTGAGGGAGTACTCGACCCCGACCGGTGAGGTCGGCAGCACTCGGCGTGTGATCATCCCGTTGCGCTCCAGGCGACGAAGGGTCTGGGTCAGGACCCGGTGGGTCACGCCGTCGATGTGGCGCTTGATCTCATTGAACCGCCTCGGCTCGTCCAGGACCGCCATGACGGTCATCGACCACTTGTCGCTGATCTGGTCGATGATGGCGCGGCAGGTGCTGTCGGGGCTGTAGGCGGGGCGTTCGGTGGTCATGGTCCCCCCTCGATATCCATGGGGCGCAGCAGCCGCCTTGAGACGGAGATGAATCATCTCGGGCTGCGCGTAGTGCGCATGATGCACCCTGGTCAGGTGGCGCATGTGATGTGTTCATGATGTTGTCCAGACAAAAAGGTGTCAATAAGGGGTGGCACCCCAGGTGACAGGGCCCGGCGGGTGCGCACGGGTCACGCGACGGCCGGCAGTTCGTCGGGCAGAGCGAACAGCAGGTCGTACAGCGGCCGGCCGGTACCGTGCCAGATGGACAGCGCGTAGACACTGATCGGGAAGTGGACCCAGCGCGGCGGCGCCCACACCGTGCCGCGCACGATGCTCCCCTGGTTGCCGGTGTCGAGGCTCGACGGCACGTCCCCGGAAGCGACGAGCAGGTCCCAGCCCCGCCTCGGGACGGCGAAGTCCGTCTCGGAGAGCTCCCCGTGCAGACTCGCGCGCAGGATCGTCGTCGTCGCGATGTCAAGGGTCAGCGCACCGTCGACCAGGACGCGGTCGACCTCGAACCCGGTGCCGGCCAGCCAGGTGCACAGGTGGTCGACCGCCGCGTCGAGCAGGTCCGCGGTGGCACGCCCGGTGCGCACGGCGCGGCACAACAACGCCTGGTAGTGCACCTCTTCGGGCACGATGGCCCGGTTGCCCATGACCGTCTTCAGCATCGCCATGTCCAGGGAGGACGGGTCCCGGTAGACGGCGGAGACATCGCGCGCCACGGCACGCATGAACGGGTCGGCACAGTCGTCCAGCAGGAACGACCACAGCTGCCGGCACAGGTCGACCATGCGGACGCCCGTGGTCGTATGGAGGACGCGGAGAGCGCAGCGCAGCAGGATCTTCTGGAACAGCGTCATGGACACCCTGAACTCCATGCCCCGCACCCACTCGTCGGCGGTCATGCACCCGTGCTCCACGACCACGTCGGCGACGAGTTCGGGATTGGTGATGTCGGCGGGCATCCAGCGCGTCCTCAACGCGTGTTCGTCCCGGAAGGAGTCGCGCGAGTACTCGGTGTTGTTCAGCAGCAGCAACGGATAGATCACCGGAGATCCGCCCGCGGTCAGCACCTCCTCGATGCCGTTGAGGTACTTGTCGAACGTCTCCCCGGGCAGGCCCCAGATGAGATCGGTGTAGGTGGGTACGTCGAGTTCGCGGAAGCGGGACAGCAGCCGGCGGTAGTGGTCGGTGCGGATGTTGGCGCGGTTGGCGATCTTCAGCACGTCCGCGTCGAAGGACTGCGCGGACAGTGTGATCGCACCGGTCAGGTCGGCGGCGTGCAGCATGCTCGCGATCTCCACGATGCGCTCGTTGCCGTTCTTCGCCCAGTTGGTGCTGACGATCAGCCGCTTGCCGTACCGCCGGCTGAGTTCCACGATGTGCTCGGCGATCTGCCGGTCGCGGCCGAGGATGCCGAAGTTCGCGTCCGCGATGAACAGCGTCGCGTCCTGGGGCATCAGCCGGATCAGCCGGTCCAGCTCGGCGAAGATCCGCTCCAGGTCGAATTGGCGGACCTTGGAGTTGGTCGCGCCTCCCCAATAGCAGAAGGCGCACCCGTACGGGCAGCCCCGGTTGGTCTCGTAGACGATCATGGACGAGCCGGTGATCTCCTCGTCCGAGTACACGGGGGTGAGAATCGGCGAGACGACCTGGTCGAGGTCGGTGATGCGGTCCGCGTCCGGGTTGGTGACGACGGCGCCGTCGCGCCAGTGGCTGATGCCGGGGATCGCGGCGAGCTCCCCGTCGGTCAGGAAGGCGTGCAGCAGGTCGCGGAAGCGCAGTTCGCCCTCGCCGTGCACCAGCACGTCCAGCCAGGGCGCCTCGGCGAACAGCGGCTCCTGCTGGTAGCTGACATCGTTGCCGCCGACGACGACGCGGCAGTCCGGCCAGCGCTCCTTCACCTGGCGGGCCAGCTCCAGGGACTGGGCGCGGTTCCAGAAGAACACCGTCAGTGCGACGACGAACGGCTCGTCCCAGGTGTCGAGCAGTTCCTTCGTCGCCTGCTCCCCGCCGCTCTGCTCGCGCACGCTGATCCGGAAGTCGCATGCCGCGTCGAGTACGGGGTCGGCGATCGCGGCCGCCTTGAGGTAGCCGAGGGTGACGCTGTACCGGACCCCCTGCATCGCGGTGAACTCGACGAGTTGGACGGGTTTCCGCCCGTCGGGCACCGGCGGCTGCGCCCCGGTATGGGCGACGTCGTTCGTCTCGATGGCGGAGGTCATAGTCACATCCAAATAAATCGAGCAAGACGAATATTTCGGACGCCCAAGCGACCCTCGCGCGCCCGTTGAGACCGCACACAACACAACATCGACTGCACGAGCCCGAGGCGCGGCTTCGTGCATGAGGAGGAAGGAGTCGTCCCCGCCGGTCCGCCCCGTCCGGCCGGCCCGCCCGCACCGCCGCCCGGCCGGGTTGTGGTCGGTCGTTCCGGTGCGGGGCGCATCGGCTCCGCTTTGCGTTGCCGTTCCCTCGATGCAAGGCCACGGTCAATGGCCGCCAATTGCCGCCAACATTTCCAGTGGCGCGCATTGACGTCAATAACGCACCCCAGGCACCGTAAGTATCCCCGAGGATACCCGGCCAGATTTGAGCTTTATTTGAGCTTCGTAAAAATGCGGGAGCGTAATTGACGGCCCCCGTGCCCCCATGTAGCGTCAGCGCCGAAACACCTGGTGGCGTGCCGACCGGCCCCAGTGTTCGAGCAGTGAACCTCCAGAATTCATCCGGCGGATATATGGAGTGTGGTATCGGTGCGCTTCGGGCTTTCTTTTCTTCCTGACTGTACGCCGGAGATGAAATCTCCGCAGACCTATTTCAGTGATGCGCTTGACTTGTCGGTCCAGGCGGAGGCGGGTGGCCTTGATTCGGTCAAGATGACCGAGCACTATCTCCATCACTACGGCGGTTACTGCCCCAGCCCGCTGGGTTTCCTGTCCGCGGTGGCCGCTCGGACGAGCTCGGTCAGGTTGATCACCGGATGCGTCCTGCCGGTCTTCCACCATCCGATCCAGTTGGCGGCGGAAGCCGCGCAGGTGGACGCGATCAGCGGTGGCCGGCTCGACGTCGGGTTCGCCCGGGCGTACCTGCCGGACGAGTTCGACGCGCTGGGTGTGGAGATGGACGAGAGCGTCGACCGATTCCGCGAGACGATCCGGGCGGTGCGGCGGATCTGGACCGAGGAGAAGGTCAGCGAGCAGACGCCGTTCTTCTCCTACCGCGACGTGACCGGACTGCCGCGGCCCACCCAGCAGCCGCACCCGCCGATGTGGGGTGCCGCGGTGCGCACACCGGACAGCTTCACCTGGCTGGGCACGGAGGGGCTCGGGCTGCTGATCACGCCGATGATCTCGCCGCACGAGTTCCGCGCCCAGCTGACCCTCTACCGCGACGCCTTCCAGGCGGCGCACGGTGATTCGGAACTGCGGCCCCGGGTCTCGGCCAGCCTGCCGCTGGTGGTCGCCGAGACCGACGAGCGCGCGGCCGAGATCGCGGAGACCTACCTGCGTCGTTACCTCGACGTATGGGCGGAAGCGGTGAGCCCCTGGGACAGGCGGCAGTCTTCGGCCTACCGCGGCTACTCCGGGTTCGGCTGGATGCTGCGCGGCATGCAGCCCAAGAACCTCTACACCGAAGGCGGTGCGATCGTCGGATCGCCGGCCACGGTCATCGACCGCATCCGCGCCTTCAACGAGGACATCGGCGGCGTCGACCAGATCCTGTGGCAGGTCGATTTCGGCGCGATGCCGCTCCCCGAAGCTCGGCAGACCCTGGAGCTCTTCTGCGACCGGGTTCTGCCGGAGGTGAAAGCACTCTGACCGTCGGTGCCGGTCCCGATCGGGACCGCATCGGCCGTACGCCGGAAGGAGGTGAAAGACATGGAGGGATTCGACGAGCTGGTGCTGGATGACAGCGCCTTCGAGCTGGTGGACCTGGGCGAGGTGGTGCCCGAGTCGGTGACGGCCGGCTACGGCCTCACGGAGCTGTCCGCTTCCGGCGGCGCCAGCAGCTGCTGCTGCTGCTGCCCCTGCTGCTCCTGCACCTGATCCGGGGCCTGCCCCGGCACATGTGCTCCGCACGAGACAGGCGAAGGAGGTGAAAGACATGGAGGACTTCGACAGCCTGGTGCTGGATGACAGCGCTTTCGAGCTGGTGGACCTGGGCGAGGTGGTGCCCGCGTCGGTGACGGCCGGTTACGGCCTGACGGAGCTGTCCGCGTCAAAGGGCCAGAGCAGCTGCTGCTGCTGTTGCCCGTGCTGCTCCTGCACCTGATCGGGCGCTGAATTCTCGGCACATGTGCTCTAGCCGGTGCGTGTTCACCAAAAGGGACCGGGTGGCTCTCGGCCCTTCCTGCTGGCCAGTTGTCAATGAATTTGCAAAGAAGCGGTGGTCATGGGAGTCGATGTGGAGCGGATACGGCCACGACTGCGCGGTGACGTCTACGTCATGCGCGTTCCGGAGGGTGCGTACATTCGCAGCAACCTGGGCGGGTCAATACTCAAGGGCGCGTCGACGTACGAATTCATCCAGCGGATCGCGCCGATGCTCGACGGCACCAGGACACTCGGCGAGCTGTGCGCCGCCGTGCCGGAATCCAGCCGCAGCGCGCTGGCGAAACTGATTCTGCTCCTGCAGGGCAAGGGATACGTAAAAAATGTGTTGGACGACCGTCCGCACACCCTGTCCGGCGAGCTGGCCACCACCTACGCGGCCAACATCTCCTTCATCGAGTACTTCACCGATTCGCCGGAATTGCGCTTCGAGACCTACCGCAACAGCTCCCTCGTGCTGACCGGATCCGGTCCCCTGCTGCAGGCCCTGGTCAACTCGCAGCTGCGCGCCGGTGTGCGTACGGTACGGCTCGCACCGTTCGCCGAGTCGCCCTTCGACCGCGACCGCGTCGACGAGCACCTGGCCGCGTCCCGTGAACAGGACCCGGAGCAGCGGATCGAGTACCTGGAGGCCGACACCCGGCCGCTCGACCTGCTGACTGCGGACGCCACCATGGTGCTGCACGTCGCCGACCGCCCCATGATCGAACGTGCCCGGCTGCTGCCCGCAGCCGCCATCACCGCGGGTGCCGCGTTCGCGCAGGCGCTGGTGGCGGGTGACGAGGCGTGGGTCGGCCCGGTGATCGGCAAGGACGACGAGGCCACCGCGTGGGATTCGGCGTGGCGTCGACTGTCCGCACTCACATCGGACCTGACCGGCGCGGATCTGCGGGACCACCCCGAGGTGGCCCCGAGCGAGTTCCTGCGCGGACCCACCGTCGCGCTGGTCGCCAACCAGCTGTGCTTCGCGGCGTTCCGCCATCTCACCGGAATCGACGAGGGCAGCGGGGCCGCTCACCTGGTGCGATTCGACCTGGAGACGCTGGAGACCTCGAAGCACGCGTTTCTGCCGCACCCACTCGCCCGGCCCGTGGTTCCCGACGACCCGGCGCGGCTGACCGCCCTGGCCGCCGCGGCTCCTGTCGACGACGACGAACTGGCCCGGCGCGCGGTGGACTTCGTCGACCCGCGGACCGGTGTGTTCGCCGAGGTCACCGAGCGCGACTACGAGCAACTGCCGCTGTTCGTCAGCGAGGTCGTGGTCTCCGACCCGGTCGGCCTGGCCGGTGGTCCCTTCCCGGTCCACGGTTGCGGCGAGACCGTGGTCGAGTCGCGCCAGCGGGCCGTCCGGCACGCGTTCGAGCGCTACGCGGCCGTCATGGCCGACTCCCGCAAGGGCGAGAGGCTGTACGGCCTGGACGTGCTGACCGGTGAACAGGTCACGGTCGACGCCGCGGAGGTCTTCCCCGCGCGGACCGCGGCCAGTGGGCCGGACTGGTCCGACGCCGTGCGCGCCGCGGTGGTGGCGGCGGCCAACGACCGCGTCGCGGAGGCACTTTCGGCCGCCGCCGGACCACTGCCGCGGCTGGACATGGACACCGCGGAGCTGACCCCGCGCGGTGAGCGCTACCTGAAGCTGCTGGGGATCGTCGAGCAGTCCTTCGAGGTCCACGATCTGTCCGGCCTGCTCGGACTGCCCACGTTCGCGTTCACCACCCCGACCGGTACGGTCGCGTACGTCAGCGACCTGGAGGCGGGCGTGGCGCTGGAGCAGGGGCTGGAGCGGACCCTGCTCGCCTACCAGGCCCGGGTCACGGACCAGCCCGGTTACGCGCCGGCGCCCGTGCCCGAGCTGCCCGTGGCCCTGCGTGGGCCCGCCGCCGAGGATGCGGCCGGGGCGCGGCCCCGTTCGGCGACCCTGGAAGAGGTCGTGGCCGGGCTGACACGGGAAGGCGGCCGGGTGGTCGCGGTCCCGCTTGACCACGATGCCTCCGTGGCCCGGGCCTGTCCGTTCGTGGTGCGTGCCGTGGTCGTCCATGGCTGACCAGCCGCAGGTGCTCCGCGAACCACATCAGGTGGTCGTGGGACCGTGGGCGCCGGGCTGTCCGGAGTGCCTGCGCACGCGTCGTGCCGCGTCGGCCTCCACCGAACGCGCCGCCGAGATGGCGGCCGTGGCGCCGGACCGGGAGCTGCCGAGCTTCCTGGCCGACACCGTCGCCCAACTGGCCGCGGCCAGGCCCGGGGCCCAGCGGTTCTGGATCGTCGACACGGCCACGCTCGCGCTGTCCCGCCACGGTTTCCTCAACGATCCGCACTGTCCGGCGTGTTCGGTGCTGCCGGCCGACACCGAGCAGGCGGCGAGGCCCGTCCGGGAGGCACGGCCGAAGCTGTCGCCGGAGTCGAGCCGCGTCCGCCCGCTGGACCAGGGCGCACTCCGGGAGGCCTACGTCGACGAGCAGAGCGGCCTGATCCCCTCGGTCACCTCCTACACCCAGCACGCCTTTCCGTTCACCGGGGCCGTCATGGCCGTACCCGGTGCCCCGAAGGAGCCGGCCGGTTACGGCCGCACCCGGGACTTCGCCTCCGCGTGGTCCATCGCGGTGGCCGAGTCGCTCGAACGGCTCGCCGCGTACGCGCCGGCCAGGCGGACCGGCGTCAGGGCCGGTTACGCCGACGTGGCCGGTGCCGCGATCGATCCGCGCTCGCTCGGCCTGTATCCCGACGACCGGTTCCTGACCCCGGACTTCCCCTACCGGCCGTTCACCGAGGACGCGGTGACCGACTGGGTGTGGGGGTACTCCTTCGGCCGCGGCCGGCCGGTGCTGGTGCCGGAGAGCTTCGTCTACCACCGGTCGCCGATGCCCGCCGGTGAGCGCAGGTTCGCCTGCGAGATCTCCAGCGGGTTCGCGCTCGGGGGCTGCTACGAGGAGGCCGTGCTGCACGGCGTCCTCGAGGTCGCCGAACGCGACGCCTTCCTGATGGCCTGGTACGGGCAGATCCCCCTGCCCCGCATCGACCTCGCCACGGCGCCCGATCGCCGTATCCCGCTGGTGGCCGAGCGCATCGAGCGCCAGGGGTACCGGGTGCACGTGTTCGACTCCACGCGGGAGCACGGGATCCCGTCGTTCTGGACGCTGGCCGAGGACGTCACCGGGACCGGCCGGCCCAGGGCCGTGTCGACCGGCGGCAGCGGACTGCGCCCGGCCGAGGCGATCCTGGCCGCGCTGCACGAGCTGAGCCAGACCGTCGAGTACGTGACGATCCTCGCGCTCGATCCGGGCTGGAGCGAGCGCGCCCGGCATCTGGCCGGCCACCCGGACGAGGTCGTGTCGATGGCCGACCACCTGCTCTGCGCGGCCGATCCGGCCAGTTTCGACCGGTACTCGTTCCTGCTCGACGACCCGGTGACATCGACCTGGCAGCAGGGACCCGAACGCCGGCCGTGGCCGGTCAACGCCGACATCGGCGCGGATCTCGACGAGTGCGTCCGGCGTTTCGCGGCGGCCGGCATGGACGTCGTCGCCGTCGACACCACCTCCATGGAACAGACAGCTGGAGGCTTCACATGCGTCAAGGTGATGGCACCGGGGTCGGTGCCGATGACCTTCGGACACACGGCCCGGCGGGTGACCGGGCTGCCCAGGCTGCCCGAGGTGCGCAACCCGCACCCGCATCCCTTCCCGTGACCGGGGCAGCCGTGATCGAGCACGAGGCCCGCGTGGGCCGGGAGTTCCTGCGGGTCAGCCTGGAGGACCTCGCCGAGGCGATGGAGACCCGGCAGTCGGAGTACGCCAACCCGGACGAGCCGCTGAAGTTCAAGATCTACCGGGGCCTGCCCCGGCGCCCGCTGACGACCAGGGTGCACCGGCGGCTGACCGGGGTCGAGGCGCTCGACGAACAGGCACTCTCCACGTTGCTGCGCTACGGCTACGGCATCTCCCGGCAGGAGTTCGACACCAACGGGACCTGGCCCTACCACCGGATGGTCGCGTCGGCGCGCTGCCTGTTCGCCGTCCAGCTGTACGTGTGCCTGGCCGAGGGCGTCCACCACTACGACGCCCCGCACCACTCGCTGGTGCGGCTGCGCGCCGGGGACCACCGGGAGCTGCTGGCCAGGGCGACCGGAAGCACGGGTGCGCCGCCTCAGGCCGTACTCGTCCTCTCCGGGCTGTTCTCCAAGGCCGCCTACATCTACCGCGACTACGCCTACCGGCTGTGCACCCAGGAGGCCGGTCTGCTCACCGGGAACCTCGACCTGGTGGCGCGGTCCATGGGCCTGCGGGCCCATGTGCACCACCAGTTCGTCGACGAGCCGGTCAACAAGCTGCTCGGGCTCGACCCCGACGAGGAGCCGGCGCTCGTGGTCCTGCCGCTGCACCTCGCCGGTGCCGACCCTGGAATCCGGCGCCGGGAGGTGGCGGAAACGGCGGCGGCACTGGCCGGGACCATCGAACCGATCGAGCCGTACGTGGTCCGCAGCGGACTGCGGGTCGCGCAGGCATGTCCGACGCTGACGGCGGTCAACCGCGCGTCCCTCCGCACCGACACCGGGGGTTTCGCGACGGCCGAACCGGCCGCGCCCGCGCTGCCCGCAGCCGAACCGCTGGCCCCGCCCCGGACGGCCGCTCCGGAAGTGGACCTGGCGCAGGTGCTGCGGGCCCGCGATTCCGGTCCCGGGATCTTCCGGCCGGTCGCCTCGCAGGTCGACGGAGCCGAACTGTGGGCACGGCTGGCCCGGGTCCGCACCGGGGTCAGCAGCGATGCCGTCCCGGCGGGTGCGCCGGTGCCGGTGGAGATCTTCCTGACCGTCGGGGATCTCACCGGCATACCCGCGGGCTGCTACCGGCTCGACCAGGGCACCGGCGCGCTGCACCCGGTCCGCCCGGCGACCCCCGACACAGGGCAGGGCGGCACGGACGCCCTCACCGCGATCGAACGCGTCACCATCCCCGGACCGGTCTTCCGGAACATGAACGCCGTCGTCCATCTCGTCGTCGACCGCGACTGGGCGTTCGACACCTTCGGCGACCGCGGCTACCGGGTGCTCAACCAGGAGGCCGGACTGCTCGCGCACCGCGTGTGCGTCGCGGCCGCCGCGCAGGGAGTCTCCGGCCGGATCGTCAACGCCTACCACGCCGACGGAGTGCGCGCGGCGCTCGGACTCACCGAACAACGCCACGCCCCGGTCTTCCAGATCCTGTTGGCCAGGACCGGCCCGGGCGGTCGCGTGATCGTGCCCGTCGAACCGGAGGGGGCTCAGTGATGGACAGGTCGCAGGAAGCCGGCCCCGAGCCGGCGCAGTACGTGCTCGCTCCGGCCGCCGTGGTCCGCCTCGCCGGCAGCCCGCTCGCCGCGCTGGAAGGACTGCGCTGCGCGCGGAGCTGGCGCACCGCCACCAGCCTGGTACCGCTGCGCGCCGCGATCGCCGTGGCGGCCGGCGAGCTGTCGGACCTGCTGCACGCGGCGGTCGGCGCCACCGGCGACGGCGAGCTCAAGGCCAGGCTCGTCGCGGTGCGCAGGGCAGTGCACCGGGGTCGGCGCGTCGGCCCGGAACGGCTGGCCGGCCTCCCCGCCGAACTGGCCGGCCCGGTACGGGAGTGGACGGCGCGGCTCGACGAACGCGACCGCCTGCTCGCGGCACTGCCGGAGCAGCTCGAACAGGACTGGGCCGCGAGCTACGAGTCCCTGCTCGCCGCGGCCCGGCTGCCCGCGTTCCAGCTCGGTCTCGTGCACGCCAACCCGGACATGTTCCTGGCCCTGCGGAAGTGGTTCGACACCGGTCGTGCCCCGCAACGCCAGACCGTGCTGCGCCTGGCGCAGTACCTGGCCCGTTCCGCGGCGAAGACCAGCCCGTACTCCACGTTCACCAGCAGCGGCCTGGCCGCCTGGGGCCGGGCCGAGGACCTCGTCCAGCCGGCCGGGCGACCGGCCGGGGGGCAGCTCACCGCGGTGACCGCGACCGAGGCAAGCGTCGGATCGCTGCACCGGATCGCGCGCGCGGTCTGCGAACGCCCCGAGCTGGTCGGCGGCTGCCGGATCCGGATCAACCCCAGCGCCACGGCCCTGGACGGCGCCCTGCTGTTCCTGGGCCGTCGGCCGGGGGAGTACGTGCACACCCTCGCGCTCACCCCGACCCTGCGCCGCGTGCTGGAACTGACCACGGGCCAGAGCACCTTCGACGACCTGCGCGGCGAGCTCCTGGCCCTGGCCGCGGACGGGAACCAGGTCGACGTGTTCCTGCGCCGGCTGGTGACGCTGGGCCTGCTGGAACTGGTCCCGCCGCTCGCCGACCAGTCCGCGGACCCGGTCGGCGACCTGCGTGCCTGGCTGCGGCAGCGCCGGCAGCCCGGCCTGGAACGGCTGGACCGGACCCTGCTGGGGGTGGCCGAGGCCCTGTCGAGCTACCCGGCGGTCACCGAACCCGGCGACCGCGTCGCCGTCCGCGAAGCCGTCGTCCGCGGACTGGACACGGCACTGCGCGAGGTGGGCGACCACGCCCACGCCCACAGCCCGAAGATGGCCCAGGAGTTCGCCCGGTACAGCTTCTACGAGAACGCCGTGCACCCCGGAACGACGGCCGTGCTGGACCGGGCGGGCTGGCGGCCGCTGCTGGACGACCTGGACGCGGTGCGTACCCTGCTCGGCCTGATCGGTCCCGATCTGCCGTTCAAGCTCACGCTCAGCGAGATGTTCCGCAGCCGCTACCCGGCCGGCGCGCAGATCCCGCTGCTGGTGTTCTACCGGGACGTGCTGGCCGAGCAGTCCGCCGGCGCCGCCTCGGGCCCGGCCGGGCAGGGGGCGCTCCTCGCGCACAGCCGGTTCGCCGCCGCGGACAGCCCGGTCGGGGCCGTGCGCGAGCTGCACCGTCTGCGCACCGCCGTCAAGCGGCTGCTGGGCGAGCGGAGGCCCGACGGGGACGGCGTGGTCCGCGTCGACCCCGAGGAGGTGCGGACGCTGGCCAAGGAATGGCCGGACTGGGTCCGCACACCGACCTCGCTCGCGGTCTACTGCCAGCTCGCCGACGCCGTGCGCGGGCTGGAACTGGTGGTCAACAGCATCGGTTGCGGCTTCGGCCGCGGCCGCAACCGGGTACGGCAGATCCTGGACGTGCTCGATCTGCACGCCGACGTCCCGGACGAACCGGGGCCGGCCGTGCACCACGGCGACATGTTCTTCGCCGAGTTCGAGGCCGTGGCCCGCTCCGCCGTCAACGTCCGCAAGCCGGGCGTGGGGCTGGTCGTCGACTACCCCGGTGTCCGCAGCACGCGCACGGACGACGACCGGGTACCGGTCAACGACCTCTATGTGCACAGCGGTGACGACGGGTTGCTCGCGCTGGTGTCGCGGCGGCTGGGCAGGCGGATATGCCCGGTGCACCCGGGTCTCGGCGCCGACCGGCTGCTGCCGCCCGCCGCCCGCTTCATGATCGAGGCGTTCGGCGAGTCCAACACCTGGTTCGGTGCGCACACCGAGCTGAGGATGACCTCGGACCCGCGGGCGGACGACGGCGTACGCCACCTGCCGCGGCTGATGGTGGGCGGCGTGGTGCTGCGCCGCGCCATGTGGATGACCCGCGCGGACCGGCTGCCCCGGCGGGCCGATGCCGAGACCGGTGCGGCCTGGATGCTGAGAACGGCCGCCTGGCTGGCCGAACACGGCATCCCCGAGCGGTGCTTCGTCACCGTGCTCGACCCGGCCTTTCTCGGCCAGGGCGAGAACAGGCAGGGGCCGAGCAACGACACCAAACCGAACTACGTGGACTTCGCGAGCACGCTGCTGCTGCTCGGCCTGGAACGCCGACTCGCCGAACCCGACGCGATCGTGCAGATCAGCGAGATGCTGCCGGACCCCGGCCAGGTCCGCGGCGAGCACGTGGCGGAGTACATCGTGGAACTGAACGAGCCCGGAGTCACATATGTCTGAGCACAGTTGGGTCAGCGCCCACCTCTTCTACCACGGTGACCAGGACGCCGTGATCGTCGGCGTCGTCAGGCCCGTCGTCGAACGACTGGGCCGGGCCGGGCTGGCCGATGGCTTCTTCTTCCTCCGCTACTGGGAGGGCGGCCCGCACGTCCGGCTGCGGGTGCGCGCCCGCCCGGAGCAGGCCCAGGAGGTCCGTTCGGCCATCGAGGCGACGGCCGCGGAGTTCTACCGCACGTCGCCGTCGCGGTCCGAACTGACCGAGCAGGGCTACACCGAGTCCGCCGCCGCACTCGCCGCGCTGGAGCAGATGACCGACTACGACACGGTGCTGCACCCGGACAACTCGGTCGCGTTCATCGACTACGTGCCCGAGACCTCTGTGTTCGGCAGCGGCCGCGCACTGGAGGCCGTCGAGAAGCAGTTCATGGCCGCAAGCGCCCTGGCGGTCGAACTGATCGCCCGCGGCCGGACCCCGGGACAGCGCGCCATGGACGCCTTCGCCATGATGGCCGCCAACCGTACGGTCTTCACCGGCATCCTGCCCGAACTCGCCTACCAGGCACGGTTCATGGTCGAGAGCGGCGGCTCCGCTGCCCAGCTGCTGGAATCGTCGGACTTCGAGCGGTACTTCGACGCCAACAAGGCCCAGCTGCGCGCCGGCCTGGAGACGGTGTGGGCGGCGACCAGGGGGGTGGCGCTGCCGGACTCGTCGGTGGCGAGCAACTGGCTGAAGACCGTGCGGGAGGCCAACGACACCCTGGTCGAACTGGAGTTGCTGGGTCAGCTGGACGCCTACCCCGACTTCGAGGCTCCCGCCGATGTGCTGCAGCACATCAACCACCTGGTCCCGCAGCTGATCGTGGAACGGTGCATGCACCTGATGTGCAACCGGCTGGGCATCAGCCTGGCCCAGGAATCCCACCTGCGGCTGCTCCTGACCAGGACCGCCTTCGACCTGTGCGGTGTGTGACCCCATGAGCAACGAGGCGACCCGCTACCACGAGAACGTGCACACGCCGACCGAGGTGGCGAACCCGGAGGCGTACCCGCCCCGGGTGGTCAAGAGCTACCCGGGCGCACCGCGGCACCCGCTGCCATGGCCCCCCGAGAAGTCCGAGCACCGGCTCGGCAGGCAGCTCGCCGAACTCGGCGGCATCACCCGGGCCCAGTGGCTGACCCCGCTGGACATGCTGCCCTTCACCGACAGCTTCGAGGCCATCCCGGACGACGATCCGCTGCAGTGGCTGGTGACCCGCCGTCCGACGCCGTCGGGGGGCGCCCGGTACAGCGCCGAGTGGTACGTGATCGCCGGGCCCGACTCGGAGGTGCCCGCCGGCGTCTACTACTACGACCCGGCCCGGCACGACCTGGTGCGGCTGCGTTCGGGCGACCACCGGAGCTGGGCGGCGTCCCGGCCGGCCACGACGATCCTCGTCCAGACCAATGTGTTCTGGCGGCTGGCCGCCAAGTACGGCGAGATGTACTACCGCCTCGCCTGCCTGGAGGCCGGGATCCAGGTGGCCCAGGCGCTGGTGGCCGCCGCCGACGAGGACGCCACGGCCCGGCTGTGCTTCCCCGACGCCGACCTCACCGAGCTGCTGGGGCTCGACCCTCGCAGCGAAGGGGTGCACGCGGTCGTCGAGCTGGTCGCACCGGTGCCCGCCGCGTTCGAGGGCCCTGCGCTGTCCGCCTTCCCACGCGCCTTCGCAGCACATGCGGCCGTGCTCACCGAGAGCCGCCCAGCCCCGCAGCCGCTGCCGTCCGCGCCCCCTGGGGAGACCGAACGGATCAGCCTGCCGCATGCGGAGGCGGACCTGCGGGCCGGAACGCGGAACCGTCGTGCGGCCATGCGCGGCTTCAGCGGCGCGAGCATGCCGATCGGCACGCTGGCCGCGATCCTCACCGCCTACGGCCGGCCGGTGCGCTGGGACCTCCCGGCGAACCTGGTCGAGTTCTACTGCGTCATCGCCGACGTGCCCGGGGTCCCGGACGGCGCCTACCGCTACCTGCCCGACGAGCACCAGCTGGAACCCGTCGGTGAGGGCGGCAACCCCCGCCAGGTGCTGCGCGAAGCCTCCCTTGCCGCGCTGACCCAGCAGGGTGCCCGCACGGCGAACATATGGCTGCTGCCGGTGGGGGACGCCGAGGCGGCCGAGGAGCGGTTCGGTTCCCGCTGGTACCGCGTGCAGCAGGCGGCGGCCGGTGCCGCACTGCACCGGGCCTGCCTCGCCGCAGCGGCCGCCGAGGTGGCGGGCCGGATCCAGAACGACGTGCTCACGCACCTGCTGGACGGCTGGTTCGGCCTGGACGGGCGCAAGCGGAGCCTGCTGGTGGCGCAGTTCGGCACCGAGCACCCCGCCGGGCCGCGCCCCGAGTTCCGGCTGACCTGGTGAGAGGGAACGGCTCGTGAGCGACACCGTACTCGGCGACGGCCTGCTGGCCGACGCCATCGCCCGGCGCCCGCCGTCGATGCTGGTGGTGGCGCGCGACGGCTGGGACACCGGCGACTGGACCGCGGCGCAGGACCGGGGCGAGCCCTGGCTGCCGGTGTGGACCGAACTCGACCGGGCCGTGATCGGCCCGGTGGTCCGGCCCGGCGAGCCCGGCTGCGTCTGGTGCCTGCAGAAATGGCGCTCCAGCGCGCCCGAACGGGCGCCCTGGACGGGCGAGTTGCGCGAGGACGAGAGGATCGCGACCCGGCCCTCCGCCTGGCTGTCCGGCTTCGCCGCCGAGGCCGTGTGCGACGTGCTGCGGTCGGGCGTCGCCGGGGACCGCTGCTGGTACCTCGACCTGCGCGACCTGTCGCTGACCCGGCACACGTTCCTCCCGGACCCGCTGTGTGCGGTCTGCGGCGCGCTGCCCGACGACACGGCCGCACGAGCCGAGATCGTGCCCCTCGCCCGGCCCAAGCCCCGGGCCCGCTCCAGCAGGATCCGCGAACTCTCCGAGTCCCGGCTGACCCGGCTCTACGTGGACGCCGAGACCGGTGTGGTCGCCCCGCCCCGTGGCATGCGCGACTCGATGGTCCCGCTGACCGAAGCGGTCCTGGCCGAGTACGGCTACCGGGGCGAGGCGGGGTTCGGGCGCACCCGTGACTTCGCGTCGAGCCGGGCCACCGCGGTCGCCGAGGCACTGGAACGGCTCGGCGGCCAGTGGCCCTGGGGCAAGCGGACCACCGTGCGCGGCAGTTACGCGGAACTGGCCGAGGACGCCCTGGACCCGCGTACCCTCGGCCTGCTCGCCCCGGAGCGCTACCTGGAGCCGGACTGCCCGTACCAGCCGTTCACCGAGGACGCCGAGGTGTCCTGGGTGTGGGCGTACTCGTTCGGCCGGGCCCGGCCGGTGCTCGTGCCGGAGACCCACGCGTACTACCGGATGCCGTTGCAGCCGGGCACCCGGGCGGACAAGCCGTTCACCTTCGAGATCTCCAACGGCTGCGCGCTCGGCGGCTGCATCGAGGAAGCGGTCCTGCACGGGATCCTGGAGGTCGTCGAGCGCGACGCGTTCCTGATGACCTGGTACGCCAGGCTGCCCGTGCCCGAGGTGGACCTCGCCCGCGCACCGGATCCGCGCATCCGGCTCGTCGCGGAACGCATCGAACGCCACGGCTACCGGGTGCGGGCCTTCGACATCACCCTGACCGAGGGGATCCGCGCGTTCTGGGTGCTCGCGCAGGACACCACCGGTGACGAGAGGCGGCCGAAGGCCGTCTGCACCAGCGGCTCGGCGCTGGACCCGGTCGCCGCCGTGCTCACCGCCCTCGGTGAACTGGCACCCATCGTCGAACAGGAGCTGACCAGGTACCCGGCCGAAGCCGAACGGGCCAGGCGGATGGCCGCCGACCCCGAACTGGTGCGGGTCATGACCGACCACGCGCTGTGCGCCGCGACACCGGAGGCGTTCGACCGCTTCTCGTTCCTGCTCGACGGCGACCGCATGACCGGCTGGGACGAGGTGATCGCCCGCAGCCCGTGGCCGCTCCACACCGACCTGCGGGACGACCTGACCGAGGCCGTCGACCGGATGCTGGCGGGCGGCATGGACGTCGTGGTCGTCGACCAGAGCTCGCCCCTGCACGAAGCCGCCGACCTGCACTGCGTGAAGGTGATCGCGCCCGGTGCACTGTCCATGACCTTCGGCCACCGCAACCGGCGGACCACCGGGCTGCCGCGGCTGCGGGAGGTGCCCCACCGGCTCGGCCACGCGCCGCGCCCGCTGACCGACACCGACCTCAACCCCCACCCCCACCCGTTCCCATGACCAGCCACGCCACCACCTTCGGAGTACGCGTCGCGGGCCTGCCCGCGGACGTGGTCGACCGGCTCGTCGACCACCGCCTGCGGAGCGAGCTGCTCGCGCTGGCCGGTACCGCGGCCGAGCTGACGGCCGCCGCCGCGGGACTGTCCGACCGCTGCCACGACGTGATCGGCGCGCTCGGCGACCCCGGGGCCAAACCCAGGCTGGTGGCACTGCGCCGCTCCGTCCACCAGCAGCGTGACCCCGACCGGCTGCTCGCCGACCCGAGGGTCGCCGCTTCCCTCGGTGACGAACTCGCCGCGGACATAGCCGAGTTCGGCCGCAGGCTGGGGCGCTATCGCGACGACCGTGCGCAGTTGCCGACCGTGCTGGCCGAGGCGTCCCGGTCCATCGACGCCGGCCTGCGCGAGATCAGCGCGGATCCCCGGTTCGACCAGGGCCTCGCCCATGCCAGTCCCACCCTGCACGAGGTGCTCGGGCGCAGACCCGGTCGGCAGGAACTGATCCGGCTGGCCCTCTACGTCGCCCGCGCCGCCGTCAAGACCAGCCCGTTCAGCACGTTCACCGCCAGCGGCCTCGGCCGGTTCGTTCCGGACGGGCCGGCCCTGCGCTGGACCGCGACCGAGGGGGCGCGGTCGATCGTCGAACTCGACCTGTCGGTCCTCACCCCCCTGGCCGACAGGTTGTCCGGGGCGACGGTCCGGATCAACCCCAGTGCGCGGCTGGAGGCCGACATCGTCCGGTACCTCGGCCCGGCACCGGCGGAGGACCTCCTCACCCTGCCGCTGACACCGCCGCTGCGGCACTGCCTGCGGGCCGCCGCCGCCCGGCCGACCCTCGCCGCGCTGGCGGCGGGCCTTCCCGCGCCGCCCGAGCAGGCGTCCGGATATCTGCGCTCACTCGTGGCGAGCGGACTGCTCCTGCTCCAGCCGGACTTCGACGACCACGGCATCGACCCGCTGCGGCAGCTGGCCGAACGGGTTCCCGAACTGGCCCCGGTCCGGGAGGAGTTGCGCACGTACGGGAGCGCCAAGGGAGCCGACCGGGTCGTGCTCGGGGCGGCGCTCCACGAACGGCTGCGGGCCGTCGGCATCACGGGCAGGCTGCGGGACGTGGTGACCGAGCAGTCGGTCGTCCCCGGAGTCCTGGTCGAGGCGGGGCTGCCGTCCTGGCAGGACGCACTGGACGACCTGGCTCTCGCCTGCCGGCTGCTCGCGGTCTTCGACCACACGCTGCCGTTCAGACTGGCGGTCGCCGCGTTCATCCGGGAGCGCTTCGGCGCGCAGGCGACGGTGCCGTTCGACCGGTTCTACTCCGAACTCGTCCGCGACGGCCATGAGGCCAGGCGGCTGCACCCCGCCGCGGTCGCCTTCGACATGACCGGGCTGACCGCAACCCTGGCGGCCAGCCCGATCGCGGAGGTGCGCCACCTGGTGGACCTGGTCGCCGAGATCCGGCGCGCGCTGCCGGACCGGCAGCGGATCGAGCAGGTCCTCGACGCGCTGCCGCCCTGGGTGCGCCCGGTCGGCTCGGTCGCCGTGTACGCCCAGCGCGACGGCGAGGAGTTGGTCGTCAACGCGGTGAACTCCGGGTTCGGCCGGGCCCGTTCACAGGTGCGCCGACTGCTGCGCTACGTCGCGGACGACCCGCTCCCGGTCGATGCGGTGTACCCGGGCACGCCGACGTACGCGGAGTTCACCCAGACTCTCGCCACCTCGCTCAACCAGCGCGAGGCAGCCCTGCCGTACCGGCTCGACTACCCGCCGCCCGCCCGGCTGACGGTCGGCCTGGACGGCGACGGACTGCCCGCCCTGTTCGACGGCGGCTCGGTCGTCCGCCCGGTGCACGGCGGACTGTCCTACGAGCGGCAGCTCCCGCCGGTCATGGCGCTGCTGATCGAGGCGTTCGGCGAGAATCCCCTGCTGCTGCGCCCCGACCAGCCGCTGCAGCACGACGCGAGCGCCGGGAGCGGACAGGGCCGCGTCCTGCACGCGCCGCGGCTGAGCATCGGGCAGGTGGTGCTCCGGCGGGCCACCTGGGTGGCGCAGCCGGGAACGCTCCCGCGCCGCGCGGCCGGCCAGTCCGACGCGGACTTCCTGCTCACGCTGACGACCTGGCTGACCGGGCACGGCCTCCCGCCGAGGTTCTTCGTGTCCGTGCTGCGCATGGGCGCGGTCCCGGCCGGTTCGTTCGCGGGCGACCGCAGCCGCAAACCGATGTACGTCGACATCGGATCGCCGCCCCTCGTCCTGGCCTTCGAGCGGCTGGCCGGGGATCCGGCCGCCGCGGCGGTGTTCCAGGAGGTCACACCGAAGCCCGAGGCCGCTCTCCTCGACCACCAGGGCGTGCCGAGAGTGACCGAATACGTCATCGAACTCGACTGCCGAGGAGACCAGGAATGACAGAGTCCGTGTGGCGCACCGTGAACGTGTTCCACCACGACGGCGACCGCACCGATCTGCTGCTCGACGCGGTACGCCCCTTCGTCACGGCCGTGGCCCCTTCGGCGGCCAGGGTGTACTACCAGCCGCACTGGCGGCGCGGGCCGCATGTGCGTATCCCGATCCAGGCGGGTGCCGAGGTCTTCGACGAGGTCGTCGCACCGGCCGTGGCCGACGTGCTGGAGACGTACCTGCGGGCGCATCCGTCGACCGTCCTCCTCGACGAGCAGGCAGCTCACGCCGAGCACGTCCGGCTGGCCGAGGTGGAGTGCGAACGCGGGCCGCTGACCCCCTGGGCGCCCAACAACACCGTCGAGACCGAGCCCTACGACCGGCGCCAGTACGTGCTCGGCGGACCGGCCGCGGCGGACCTGCTCGCCGACTACTACGTCGACACCAACGACCTCGTGTTCGACATCCTCGGCTGGATCCGTGGCGGGGGCTCGAAGATGGCGCTCGCGGTGGACCTGTTCATCGGGGCGGCGAACCGCTTCCTGCCGCCGGTGACCTACGGCTACATGTCCTACCGCGGACACGCCGACGCCTTCCTGGCCAAGATGCCCGACGGTCTGCGCGCACGCTTCGACCAGGTCTACGACGCCAACGCCGGTACCTTCCGGCAGCGGGTCGTCGAGATCACCGGGGCGGCGGACTACCACGACGTCGTCCCGTTCAGCGAGCTCCTCGACACCCTGCTCCGCTATCGCAATCGGGCCAACGAGCTGATCGGGACAGGCGAGTTGGCGCTCAGTACCGACATGAACGGCGAGCCGGAGGCATGGGGTTCGACCTGGAGCGCCTGGTCGGACCGCAGCGAGTTCCACCGGGTCCTGGGCGGCCACCGGACGGCGGCCGACCAACTGGGCGGCTGGAACACCTTCCAGCAGTACCGGGTCGTGCTCAATTGGCTCTACCTCAACATGTACCGGCTCGGCATCGGCGAGATGGAACGCAACCTGATCTGCCACGTCGTCTCCCGCGCCGTCGAGGACGTACACGGAGTGACCGCGATGGACCGGATCGAAGACCTGATCGGCTTCGTCGACAGCGGCGGCCGGCTGTGACCGGCCCACGAACCCGAGGAAGGACGAACCCGTGACCCACGCCGTCTCCGTCAGCGAACTCGTCAAGCACTACCACCCGCACGCACCGGCCGCCGTGGACGGTCTGAGCTTCACGGTCGACCGGGGCGAGGTCTTCGGCCTGCTCGGCCCGAACGGGGCCGGCAAGTCCACCACCGTCGGTGTGCTGACCACCCGGATACGGCCGACGTCCGGCCGGTGCCTGGTCTTCGGCACGGACGTGGTGGCCCGGCCGGCCGCGGCGAAGCGACTGCTCGCCGTCGTACCGCAACGCCAGAACCTGGACCGCTCCCTCGGCGTACGGCAGAACCTGCTCTTCCACGCGCGCTACCACGGCGTCGGCAAGGACGAACGGACCAGCCGCGCCGAGGAGTTGCTCGACCTGATGGGGCTCACCGAGCAGGCCGGCCAACGGGTCGAGCGGCTCTCCGGCGGCCAGGCGCAGCGGGTCGTCATCGCGCGGGCCCTGATGCACGCGCCCGAAGTGCTGTTCCTCGACGAGCCGTCGACCGGCCTGGATCCCCAGTCACGGCTGTTCCTGCACGAACGCATCCGCGAACTGCGCGACCGGGGCGTCACCGTGGTGCTCACCACCCACGACATGGACGAGGCCGAGAGCCTGTCCGACCGCATCGGCATCGTCGACCACGGCAGGCTCCTCGCGCTGGACACGCCGAGCGCGCTGACCGGGGCACTCCAGGGCGGCACCACGATCAACGCACAGGTACGCGGTGCGCAGGTGCCGAGCGCCGAGATCCTCGCCGCGCTGACGGATCTGCCCGGCTCCGGCACCGTCGAGCACGACGCGCCGAGCGGGTCCGGGACCGACGACAGCCAGTACTTCCGGGTGCGGACCGAGAAGGACCCGTCGGTCCTGCTGCCGGACGTGCTGCGCACCATCGTCGACCGCGGGGTCGAGCTGGTCGATCTGTCGATCGCCCGGCCGAGCCTCCAAGACGTGTTCATCAGTCTGACCGGAAGGGAACTGCGGTGACCACCGTGAGCGAAGGCGCCGAGGCCGTCGAGGCCGCCCGGTCCGCCGAGGCCGCCGGCCGGCGACCGCGTGGCGATGTCGGTTCCGTGACGCGGACCTTCCTGGCGGTGCTGTGGCGTGATGTGTACACCACCACCCGTCGGCCGACCGCGTTCCTGCTGCAGGTGATCGTCCAGCCGCTGTTGCTGTTCTTCGTCTTCGGCAAGGTGCTCGGCGAGGCCGGCTACACCAGGGGTGACTTCGGCGCGACCCTGCTGCCCGGCGTCATGGCGCTCAACGCGCTGCTGGTCTCCCTGGAGAACACCGCGATGCCGCTGATCATGGACTTCTCGTGGTCCGGCGAGATCGAGGACAGGCTGCTCGCACCGCTGCCGGGAGAGCTCGTCGCCGTCGCCAAGATGGTGTTCGGAACACTGTGCGGCCTGTTCGCCGGGCTGGTCATGGCGCCGGTCGGGTTCCTCGTGCTGGGCGGCGCCGGCTGGCCGCTCACTGCCTGGCCGGGCGCGCTGCTGATCCTGCTGCTCGGCTCGGCGACCGGTGCCGGCCTCGGCCTCACACTGGGCACGATCGTGTCGCCGGACCGCATCGGTGTCACCTTCTCGCTCGTCATGGCCCCGCTGACGTTCACGGGGTCCGTCCAGTACCCCTGGTCGTCCCTCGGTCACCTGAGGTGGTTCCAGGTGATCTCCGCGATCAACCCGCTGACGTACGTGAGCGAAGGACTGCGAGCCGCGGCACTGCCCGGTCCTCCGTCGTCGATCCCGCTGTGGACGGACGCACTGGTGCTGCTGTTCGCCATGGCGGTCACCGCGGTGATCGGCATCAGGGGATTCATGTCCCGGGCGCTCGGCTGAGACGACCTCAAGAAGAAGTCCGAGAAGAAGAGTCCGAGAAGAAGAGTTCGAGAAGAAGAGCAAGAAGGAGTACGACAGATGAACAGGAACCTCAGGACCGCCGCACCGATGGTCTTCGCGGCCCTCGTCGTCAGCGGCTTCATGATCAGCTCCACGATGGGGGTCGGTGTCTGTGTGGTGGGCGGAATACTGCTCGGAACCCTCTACGCGCTCACCAACGGCCGTAACCGGGACCGCGATTGACGGGCAGTCTTCAGAGCCAGCCGCGGGTCCGCGCCACCCGGGCCGCCTCGGTCCGGTTGCGCGCGCCCAGCTTGGCCATGGCACTGGAGAGGTAGTTGCGGACGGTCCCCTCGGCAAGGCACAGGCGCGCCGCGATCTCTGCGTTGCCCGCCCCCTCCGCGACCGCGCGCAGCAGCTCACGTTCCCGCTCCGTCAACGGATCGGCCGCGTCCCACGCGGCCACCGCCAGCTCCGGTGAGACCACCCGCTCGCCCGCGTGCACCCGGCGCAGGGCCGCTGCCAGTTCACCGATCGGCGCGTCCTTGAGCACATACCCGGACACCCCTGCGTCGACCGCGCGCCGCAGGTAGCCACTGCGCGCGAACGTGGTCACGATCAGCACCCGGGTGGGGTCACCCAGGCGGTTCAGCTCCACGGCCAGGTCGAGACCCGTACGGCCGGGCATCTCGATGTCGGTCACCAGCACATCCGGCCGGTGCTCGCGCACCGCGGCCAGCGCGCCGTCGCCGTCGGTCGCGGTCGCCACCACCGTGATGTCCGCCTGCAGGTCCAGCAGGGACGCGAACGCGCCCAGCACCATGCCCTGGTCCTCGGCCAGCACCACCCGGATCATCCGGCCGCCTCCACCGGCACCGTGATGACCAGCGTCGTGCCGGCCGAGCCGGAGCGCTGCACCGAGCCCCCGAGTTTCGTGATCCGCTCCCGGAGCCCGGTCAGCCCGGTGCCCTCCGGGGCGTCGCCGCCGATCCCGTCGTCCGCGATCACCAAGCGCACCCGTTCCCCGTCCGTATCCAGTCCGATGCGGCAGCTGGAGGCCCGCGCGTGCCGGGCCACGTTCGTCACCGCCTCGCGCAGCGCCAGCCCCAGCTCGTGCTCGGTCGCCGCGACCAGGCCCGGCTCGCCGTCGACGTTCACCCGCAACGTCACCCCGGTCCCGGCCAGCGTACGCCGTGCCACCTCCAGCTCCGCCCGGACGCTGGTCCGCCGCCAGCCGGTGACCGTGCTGCGCACCGCGGCCAGCGCCTCCCGTGCGTTGCGCTCGATCTCCTCGGACTCGGCGCGCGCCCGTTCGGGATCGGCGACCACCAGCTCCTTGGTCAGCTGCGCGCGCATCACCACCGCGGTCAGCGAATGCCCGAGCAGGTCGTGGAGGTCACGCGCGATGCGTTCGCGTTCCGCCAGGGTCGCGAGCAGTTCGACCTGGTCGTTACGGAGCCGCTGGTTCTCCAGCTCCTGCCTCCGGTCGCGCTGCCTGAGTTCGAGCAGCCCGATCACCCAGATCATGACGAGCGCCGAACCGAAACCCAGCAGCCGGTAGGACACCGGTACCTGTGACAGCAGTGCCGTGGCGCAGTCCAGCACGGTCAGGCCGGCGAACCAGCGCCGCGCGACCCGCCACGGCAGCGAGTTGCCCGCGGCGGCCGCGGCATAGATGAACAGCACGCTGGCGGCGGCGTTGAACGGCGTGGTCAGCGCGCCGAGCACGGCCATCGGGACCACCGACGCCCAGACGCCCCACGTGGACCGGTTCCGCAGCAGTGCGACCGCGTACAGCAGGACCGTGACCGCGCACACCCCGATCGCCAGCGGCCACTCCCACCACGCGGGATCCGGGGAGAAGTACGGCTGCGCCGGCAGGAACACCAGGTAGCCGAGGTAGATCCACTCCCAGGTCCGCAGCCGCTCGGCCACGGACCCGGCAGCACCGTCGAAGCCGCTCATGTCCACGTCCTGCCCATGCCGGACCCGCCTCAGATCCGCGCGTGCCGGTAGGACGCCGCCGCCACACCGGCCGCCACAACCGTGGTGACCACCAAGGCGAGCACGTGGAGCAGGGAGGTGCCCTGACCCAGCTGGGCGAGCCCGAGCTGGGCGAGGTGGTACGTGGGCAGGAACTCGGCGATGTCCCGGACGACCGAGGGCAGCAACCGGATCGGCATCCACAGCCCGGACAGCACCGCCAGCGGGAAGAGCACCGCATTGAGCAGCGCGCTCGCCGCGCCCGTGCGGAACCGGAAACCGACCGCCACGCTGAACAGCGTGAACGGGACACTGCCCAGCAGCAGCACCAGCGCCACCCGCAACAGCGCCCAGGGCGAGGCGTGGAGCGTGCCGAAGGCCGCGGCCGCCGCCCCCATCAGCACCAGCACGCCCACGCCGTACAGGAGCGCGGCGGTGGCCTTGGCGGTGAGGCTGATCCAGATCGGTACGGCGGACACCCGCTTCATGCGCAGCCAGCCCAGGTCCCTGTCCTGTGCGACCCCGATCCCCGGCTGCAGCGAGGCCACAGTGATCACCCCGTAGGTGCCGAACGTGGCCACCATCGCCGTACCGGCCGACAGGCCCTGCACGGCATCGTGCCCGTACAGCAGGTTGAACAGCACGAAGATCCCGACCGGCATGAGGACGCCGAAGAACAACGAGGTGGGTTCCCGCACGATCGACCGGAGTTCGTCCCGCAGTTCGGCGCGGAAGACCCGTCCCATCATCATGTTCATGCCGTACTGCCTTCGTGAGTGCGTCCTGAGGTTCCACGAGCCCGCGACGGCGCGGACGGGGAAGGTCCGACCGCCTCCCCGCCGTCGGTCAGTGCGACCACGGCCTCCTCCAGACCGGCGTCCCGTACCCGCAGTTCCGACACCTGCGGGTCCCGGTCCAGCAGCACGCGCAGCAGGTCCTCCGGCGAACGCGTCTGGATCGTCACCAGACCGTGCTCCCGCCCGAGCCGGAGCACACCCGGCAGGCGCTCCAGTCCGTCCTGGTCGAGGGTGGTCCGGACGGTCACGGTCCGGTCCGGCAGGCGGGACACCAGCTCCTGCGGCGACCCGTCCGCAAGTACCCGACCGTGGTCGAGCACCACCACACGGTCCGCGACCGCGGCCGACTCCTCGATCAGGTGCGTGGTCACCAGCACGGCGGTGCCCTGTGCCCGGCGCCGCGCCAGGATCTCCCAGAAGTGCCGCCGGGCCTGGGTGTCCAGGCCGACCGTCGGTTCGTCCAGCACCAGCAGCGCCGGCTCGGTGACCAGTGCCATCGCCAACTGCACGCGTTGCTTCTGACCGCCGGACAGCTTCGCCACCCGCCTGCGCGCCAGATCGGTCAGCCCGAGTTCCTCCAGGACCGGCACAGCCGCGGTCGCCCGCAGCCCGCCGCGGACGGCGGCACCGCTCACGAGCTCGCCCACGGTCAGCGTGTTCGGGAATCCCAGGGTCTGCTGCGCCACGCCCAGCCGCCGACGGGTCGTCGCGCGGAGCGGATCACCGCCCAGGATCCGCACGGTCCCCTGCTGCGGCGCGAGCAGTCCGACCGCGAGCGCCACCAGTGTGGACTTCCCGGCCCCGTTGGGTCCGAGCAGCGCGACGCACTCTCCCGGGTCGACCCGCAGGTCCACGCCTGCGAGTGCGACGGTCTCTCCGTACCGGTACCGCAGCCCTTCGGCCGTCAGCACCGCCTGTGTCGTTGCCATGGTCACCAGACTCCCGTCCGGTGACCGGGCTCGGCAGTGCCGCCCTGTCACGAGCGCGAGATGACAAAAGTCAACCCCTGCTCACCCGGGGGTCCTCGGGAGAGTGATCGGGGGTTTCGGCACTATAGCGCGGGCGCGTGAACCGGCAAGTGCCCCACGATGCCGCCCGGAACCCGGCGGGCACACAGCCCCGGCTCTTCCTGCGTGTGGAAGCCCGCGCCGGCCACGGCGGGCGTGATCGCACCGCTGGAGGAAGGTAGCGCCGACGGTGCTCGTGTGTGGGAGCCGTCCCGGGAGCACGGCTTCCACGCCCTGCGTCACTTCTTCGCCTCCGAGGAGTTGGAGGCCGGCGAATCGATCGTCTCCCTGGCACGCTGACCAGGGCACTCCGACCCGGGGTTCACGCTGCGGAAGTACTCCCACTTCCTGCCGCGAGCCGGCGCACGGGGAAGCGCCGCCATCGACGCGATCTTCGCGTAGCCGCGGTCAGCCGACAGGGGCCGTCGAGCGCGGCCCGTAGCCCGCCGCAGGCCCAAAGTCCCAGAGAAGTCCCACAGATGCCGCCGCACTCCATCCTGCCCCGCTAAGTAGCAGGTCAGACGGGGTGCGGCGACATCGTCACATCAAATGTCCCGGAAGATCTCGATCTGCGCCCCCACCGAGTTCAGCCGCTCCGCCAGATCCTCGTAACCCCGGTTGATGACGTACACGTTCCGCAGCACGGACGTGCCGTCGGCTCCCATCATCGCCAGCAGGACGACCACGGCGGGCCGCAGTGCGGGTGGGCACATCATCTCGGCGGCGCGCCAGCGGGTCGGGCCCTCGACCAGCACCCGGTGCGGGTCGAGGAGTTGGAGGCGGCCGCCGAGGCGGTTCAGGTCCGTCAGGTAGATCGCGCGGTTGTCGTAGACCCAGTCGTGGATCAGCGTCTTGCCCTGTGCGACGGCGGCGATGGCCGCGAAGAAGGGGACGTTGTCGATGTTCAGGCCGGGGAACGGCATCGGGTGGATCTTGTCGATCGGCGCCTCCAGCTTGGAGGGCCGCACGGTGAGGTCCACCAGCCGGGTGCGGCCGTTGTCGGCGGGGTACTCGGGGGTGCGGTCGTGGTCCAGGCCCATCTCCTCCAGGACCGCGAGCTCGATCTCCAGGAACTCGATGGGCACGCGACGCACCGTCAGCTCCGACTCCGTCACCACCGCCGCGGCCAGCAGGCTCATCGCCTCGACCGGGTCCTCGGAGGGGGAGTAGTCGACGTCGACGTCGATCTGCGGAACGCCGTGCACGGTGAGGGTGGTCGTACCGATGCCCTCGACCTTGACGCCCAGCGCCTCCAGGAAGAAGCACAGGTCCTGGACCATGTAGTTGGAGGACGCGTTGCGGATGATGCTGACACCGTCGTGGCGGGCGGCGGCCAGCAGCGCGTTCTCGGTGACGGTGTCCCCGCGCTCGGTCAGCACGATCGGCCGGTCGGGCCGCGCCGTCCGGTCCACCAGGGCGTGGTACTGCCCCTCGGTGGCGGTGATGTCCAGGCCGAACCGGCGCAGCGCGATCATGTGCGGCTCGATGGTCCGGGTGCCCAGGTCGCAGCCGCCCGCGTACGGCAGCTTGAAGTGGTCCATACGGTGCAGCAGCGGCCCGAAGAACATGATGATGGAGCGCGTCCGGACGGCGGCGTCGGCGTCGATCGCCGCCATGTCCAGCTCGGCGGGCGGCACGATCTCCAGGTCGACACCGTCGTTGACCCAGCGTGTGCGGACGCCGATGGAGCCCAGCACCTCCAGGAGCCGGTAGACCTCCTCGATCCGCGCCACCCGGCGCAGCACCGTGCGGCCCTTGTTGAGCAGGGACGCGCACAGCAGCGCGACACACGCGTTCTTGCTCGTCTTGACGTCGATGGCGCCGGACAGCCGACGGCCGCCGACCACCCGCAGATGCATCGGCCCCGCATAGCCCAACGAGACGATTTCGCTCTCCAGGGCTTCACCGATTCGAGCGATCATCTCAAGGCTGATGTTCTGGTTGCCGCGCTCGATGCGGTTGACGGCACTCTGGCTGGTGCCCAGTGCCTCCGCGAGCTGGGCCTGTGTCCAGCCCCGATGTTGCCGGGCATCACGGATGAGCTTGCCGATGCGTACGAGGTAGTCGTCTGCCATGGGGTTGAGGCTATCTCAGATATGAGATGAGGCACGTGAAGAGGGGTCATTCGGGTGACGGGCCGTCAACGTCGCCTCATGGGAGGCCGGTGGGCGGATGCCTCCCTTCGCGTCGGACGGACTTCCCCGCGGCGGGTCGAGCGCCCAGGCCTGGCCTGGTGATGGACGGTCGCGCCAAATGTCCCTTTTCGCTGGATAATCGCCTGGCGGACCCGGTCGCGCGAGCGCGGCTGGCGGAGTCGGCGGGGCCCGGTTGTGAGGAGGTCGGGCATGACCATTCCGGCCCCATGTACTAGAGTTATCTCGACATCGAGATATCTGCCGAGGAGCACCACAGTCGCCACCCTCGGTAAGGCGTACCTAACTTAGCCTTACCTTAGCGGATCGGCCGAGATGCCGTGGCGGCAGGATCGTGGTGAGTACGCGCACATCAATGAAGGAGACTGTCGTGTCGGCGAACAGCTTCGACGCCCGCAGCACGCTGCAGGTGGGCGACGAGTCGTACGAGATCTTCCGGCTGGACAAGGTGGAGGGCTCGGCCCGACTGCCGTACAGCCTCAAGGTCCTGCTGGAGAACCTGCTCCGCACGGAGGACGGCGCGAACATCACCGCCGACCACATCCGCGCCCTCGGCGGCTGGGACTCCCAGGCGCAGCCCAGCCAGGAGATCCAGTTCACGCCCGCCCGCGTGATCATGCAGGACTTCACCGGCGTCCCCTGTGTCGTCGACCTCGCCACCATGCGTGAGGCCGTCAAGGAGCTCGGCGGCGACCCGGCGAAGATCAACCCGCTGGCCCCGGCCGAGCTGGTCATCGACCACTCCGTCATCGCCGACAAGTTCGGCACGAACGACGCCTTCAAGCAGAACGTCGAGCTGGAGTACGGCCGCAACAAGGAGCGCTACCAGTTCCTGCGCTGGGGCCAGACCGCCTTCGACGAGTTCAAGGTCGTCCCGCCCGGCACCGGCATCGTCCACCAGGTCAACATCGAGCACCTGGCGCGTACGGTCATGGTCCGTAACGGCCAGGCGTACCCCGACACCCTGGTCGGCACCGACTCGCACACCACCATGGTCAACGGCCTCGGCGTCCTCGGCTGGGGCGTCGGCGGCATCGAGGCCGAGGCCGCGATGCTCGGCCAGCCGGTCTCGATGCTCATCCCGCGTGTCGTCGGCTTCAAGCTCACCGGTGAGCTCACGCCCGGCACCACCGCCACCGACCTCGTGCTGACCATCACCGAGATGCTGCGCAAGCACGGCGTCGTCGGCAAGTTCGTCGAGTTCTACGGCGAAGGCGTGGCCGCCACCTCCCTCGCCAACCGCGCCACCATCGGCAACATGTCGCCGGAGTTCGGCTCCACCGCCGCGATCTTCCCGATCGACGACGAGACCCTGAACTACCTGCGCCTGACCGGCCGCTCCGACCAGCAGGTCGCGCTCGTCGAGGCGTACGCCAAGGAGCAGGGCCTCTGGCTGGACCCGAAGGCCGAGCCGGACTTCTCCGAGAAGCTCGAGCTGGACCTGTCCACGGTCGTCCCCTCCATCGCCGGCCCGAAGCGCCCGCAGGACCGCATCGTCCTGGCGAACGCCGCCGAGCAGTTCAAGAGCGACGTCCGCAACTACGTCGCCGACGACGACGAGGCGGGCAAGGAGTCCTTCCCGGCCTCCGACGCCCCGGCCGCCACCAACGGCGTCCCGACCAACCCGGTCACGGTCACCGCCCCCGACGGTTCGACGTACGAGATCGACCACGGCGCGGTCACCGTCGCGGCCATCACCTCCTGCACCAACACCTCCAACCCGTACGTCATGGTCGCCGCCGCGCTCGTCGCGAAGAAGGCCGTGGAGAAGGGCCTGACCCGCAAGCCGTGGGTCAAGACCACCCTCGCCCCGGGTTCGAAGGTCGTCACCGACTACTTCGACAAGGCCGGTCTGACGCCGTACCTCGACAAGGTCGGCTTCAACCTCGTCGGCTACGGCTGCACCACCTGCATCGGCAACTCCGGCCCGCTGCCGGAGGAGGTCTCCAAGGCCGTCAACGACCACGACCTCGCGGTCACCTCGGTCCTCTCCGGCAACCGGAACTTCGAGGGCCGTATCAACCCCGACGTCAAGATGAACTACCTGGCCTCCCCGCCGCTGGTCGTCGCGTACGCCATCGCGGGCTCCATGAAGGTGGACATCACCCGTGACGCCCTGGGCACCGACCAGGACGGCAACGCGGTCTTCCTGAAGGACATCTGGCCCTCCGAGGCCGAGGTCAACGACGTCGTGGCGAACGCCATCGGCGAGGACATGTTCAACAAGTCCTACCAGGACGTCTTCGCGGGCGACGCCCAGTGGCAGGCGCTGCCGATCCCGACCGGCAACACCTTCGAGTGGGACGCGGAGTCGACCTACGTCCGCAAGCCCCCGTACTTCGAGGGCATGCAGCACGAGCCGGCCCCCGTCTCCGACATCGCCGGCGCCCGCGTCCTCGCCAAGCTCGGCGACTCGGTGACGACGGACCACATCTCGCCCGCCGGTGCCATCAAGGCCGACACCCCGGCCGGCAAGTACCTCACGGAGCACGGCGTCGAGCGCCGCGACTTCAACAGCTACGGCTCCCGCCGCGGCAACCACGAGGTCATGATCCGCGGCACGTTCGCCAACATCCGCCTGCGCAACCAGCTCGCGCCGGGCACCGAGGGCGGCTACACCCGCGACTTCACCCAGGCCGACGGCCCGGTGTCGTTCATCTACGACGCCTCGCGCAACTACATCGAGCAGGGCATCCCGCTCGTCATCCTGGGCGGCAAGGAGTACGGCTCCGGCTCGTCCCGCGACTGGGCCGCCAAGGGCACCGCGCTCCTGGGCGTCAAGGCCGTCATCACCGAGTCGTACGAGCGCATCCACCGCTCGAACCTCATCGGCATGGGCGTCCTCCCGCTGCAGTTCCCGGAGGGCCAGAGCGCCGAGTCCCTCGGCCTCACCGGCGAGGAGACCTTCTCCTTCACCGGCGTCGAGGAGCTGAACAACGGCACCACGCCGCGCACGGTCAAGGTCAGCACCGACACGGGCGTCGAGTTCGACGCGGTCGTCCGCATCGACACCCCCGGTGAGGCCGACTACTACCGCAACGGCGGCATCATGCAGTACGTGCTGCGCAACCTGATCCGCAAGTAAGCGGCGCGGCAAGGCAGTCGAGGGCCGCATCCCCGGTACGCCGGGGATGCGGCCCTCGCCGTGTCCGGGCCGGGAAATCCCAGGTCATCGCCCACCCTCAGGTGGAACACAGGATTCCCTCAGCGGACCGGGACAGTATCAAGACATGTCAGGCACCTCCGCGTCCCGAACCGGCCGGGCCCGCGTCCTCATCGTCGACGAGCCCCCGGTCACCGAAGCGCCGTCCGCCGCCGCCACCGCGGCGGTCCGGCGGCCCCGCCCAGCCGCCGACGGCCGCAGCGCACGGCGAATCGCCCACGGCTGCGCCCCGCACGCCGTGGTGCTCGACGGGATGCTGCCCGACCTCGACGGCATCCAGGTCCTGCGCCGGCTCCGCTACGAGAACCCGAAACTCCCCGCCCTCATGCTCACCGCCCGCGACGCCGTGGAACACCGCACCGACGGTCTCCACACCATCACGCCGACGGAGAACGGCAGATGACCGCCCGCCCGGTCGCCCGCTCGCTGCGCGCCCGACTGCTGCTCTTCGTCGGCGCCACCCTCGTCGTCGTGTGCGCGGCGATGACGTTCACCACGGCCGTGGTCCAACGCTCCTCCCTCATGGGCGAGTTGGACGGCCGTGTCACCAACGCCGTCGAGCGCAGCATGGGCGGGGCCGCGCTGCACCGGGACGACGAGGCCAACCTCTCCTTCCTCACCGAGAACGGTCACCCCGTCGGCATGATCGCCGCCCGCCTCGACGGCCACGGCAGGGTCCTCTCGGCGGCGATCGTCAGCCAGGACGCCCCGCCGCAGAACCTGACCGCCGCCCAGCGCACCGCCCTGAAGGGCATCGCACCCAACGGCTCCAAGCACACGGTCACCGTTCCCGGCCTCGGCGCCTACCGGGTCGCCGGGCTCGACTCGGACGGGGTCCGCGTTCTCGCCGGACTTCCCATGGACGACGTACAGCACATGATCGACGGACTGGTCGAGACGGAGGCGGTCGTCGCGGCCACCGGCCTCGCCGTCGCGGGCATCGTCTGCGCAGTGGTCATACGACGTCAGCTGAGCCCCCTCGGCCGGGTCGCCGCCACTGCGGTCGAGGTCTCCCGCTCCCCGCTCGGCCGCGGCGAGGTCACCGGCCTCACCCGCGTCCCGGCCCGGGACACCGACCCCGCCGGCGAGGTCGGCCAGGTCGGCGCCGCCCTCAACCGGATGATCGACCACGTCGAGTCCTCCCTCGCCGAACGCCGGCGCAGCGAGGAACGGATGCGCCGCTTCCTGGCCGACGCGAGCCACGAACTGCGCACCCCCCTCGCATCCATCGCGGGCTACGCGGAACTGATGAACCGCGGCACGGACCGCATCGAGCCGGTACTGGCATGGCGCCGCGTCTCGGCGGAGTCGGCCCGTATGACAGGCCTGGTGGAGGACTTGCTGCTGCTCGCCCGCCTGGACGAGGGCCGGCCCCTCCAGTCCGCCGAGGTCGACCTCGCGGCCGTGGTCGCCGAGGCCCTCTGGGCCGCACGGGCGGCAGGCAGCGGCCACGACTGGCAACTCGCCCTCTCCCTCACCGAGACCCCGCCCCTGGTCACCGGCGACGCGGCCCGCCTCCAGCAGGCGTTGGCCAACCTGCTGGCCAACGCCCGTGTGCACACACCCGCGGGCACCACGGTGGTCGCGGAGGTGGAGGCGACGCCACAGCGGTGCGTCGTCCGGGTACGGGACAACGGCCCCGGCATCTCCCCGGACCTGCTCCCGAAGGTCTTCGAGCGCTTCACCCGCGCCGACACGTCCCGCTCACGCGCACCGGGGACGGCGGGCGGGTCGGGGCTCGGTCTGGCCATCGCGGCGGCGATCGTCCAAGCGCACGGCGGACGGATCGATGTGAACAGCCGCCCGGGGCGCACGGAGTTCACCGTCGAGCTGCCGACCACCTACGAGGCGGACGCGGGCATTCTGCTGGCCTCAAACCGCCAGTGAACGACGCGACTTGAGCCAAATGAAGGACAAGGCGGTTGCCCCGGACGCAGGTTGGGAATGCGAACGTAGTGGGCTGCTCGGCGTGGGCTGTGTCGCTCGCAATGGCGTACGGCATATGGACCGGATCGGGTATGGCTGCGGAGATGCGGCTCCTCTACGCTGAGTATCAGTAGCCGTGTGTAGTCATTCGGCTGCCGCGTGTGGTTCCCGGCCTGACGTTTGGGGGTACTTGCCTGCGGTGGTGCACAACCGTCCACTAACATGGACGGGCACTGCCCGGGCGCATCGGGGGGCAGGAGGGCTGAGGTGGTGCATAAGGGGCAACCCTTGTGGCGCAGGAGCAGCATGTGTGGCAATGAGACCGAGTGCGTGGAGGTCGCCGTGGGGGAGGACCGAGTGCTCGCGCGCGACTCCAAAAGGCCCGGACCCTCACACCTGTGCTTCGCCGCCGCTGCTTGGACGGAGTTCGTCCATGCGGTGATGCAGGGGGAGTTAGAGGGCCCGTGACGTCATTGACCAGCCATCGGCAGTAGGTAGGGGGCCTCTATGGGTGCCGGGGCATCAGCGGTGCAGCATTCGGGTAAGAGGACACGGAAACGGTCCGCGGTGGTGGGCGGGGCCGTCACTTACGCGCTCAGCGCCGGCGCGGCGGCGACTGTGGCCGCTGCCCTCGCGTCACTCCTCGTCGAGAACGTGCTCGCCAAACGGATCCTGTGGGTGGTCGTGGCACTGTCCGTGGCCGTCGGCACGGGAGTGTGGCGGGCGGGGATCACCACTATGTCGTCCCCACCTGGTCCGGATCGCCTGCCTGGGGATTCTCCGACTGAGCGGCGGCCTGAGGGCGCGTCAGGATCCTCTTCCTCACCCGCCAGCCCACCAGGCCGCTGACACCTGACGAGCCCAGCAGCGTGCAGACGACGGTGGCTATCGGGTGCCAGGGAAGCTTGAGGTGAGCGGCCGCCCGGACGGTGACCACCAACGCCACGACCAGCACGATCAGGGCGATCAGCCCCAGGCCGCCGAGGGCGAGCACCAACCTCAGCTTCATCGAGCCCCGGGCCTTCTCTATGGCTATGAGGTTCTGCGACTGCTTCTCGTCCTGGATGGCCTGCGCTTTCAGTTCCACGTCGGACAGCCCGGTCGCTTCGGTACCGGGTTCTTCGCTGCGGGCCCACGGCTGTCGCAGGCCCTGCCATATCGACCTGAAGACCACGTCGGTCCTCCCCCTGGCTCACCACCAGCCGTCGGTGCCGCAGAACTAGCGGCCAGCGAGGTCTTGCTTGATGTGATCGATCAGGTCGAGAGACTCGGTGGCGCCGAGTGCCAGATCCGTGATCGTTTGAAAGCACTCCTGGTAACGGGCCAGCAGTTCCAGGTCTTCGCCGCCGGTCATGCTTCCTGCGGCGTGCTCCAAATACAGCAGATCGTCGTCGTCGGAGAAGCCCAACAGGACGAAGCTGCCGAGGGTGCTGAAATGTGCTCCGGCCTTGAAAGGCAGTACCCGGATCGTGACTTTGTCGCGTTCGCTGAAGTCGAGCAGCTGCTGGAGCTGCTCGGCAAGCACTTCCTCACCTCCGATCTGGCGTCGTAGCGCGGCCTCGTCCAGGACAAAGGTGGTCACGGGGCCGGCGGCGGAGGCGTCGAACATCCTCTCCTGCCGTTCCAGCCTCAAATCCACGACCCGGCGCGCCCGTTCGGGACTCAGACCGCGAGGGGCGAGGAGCGCCTCCGCGTAACCGCGTGTCTGGAGGTGGCCGGGGACGACGATGGGGTGATAGGTGTGCAGAGACGTTGCGGCGCTCTCATATCCCAGGTACTGGGCGAACTGGGGCGTGGCGACGTCGTGATACCTGGACCACCAGCTGGGCCCCTTGCTGCCCCGGGCTGCATCCTCGAGTTCGTGCCTGGTGGCGGAGTCGGTGATGTCGTACAAAGCCATCAGGGCCCGTAGATCGCTGACGGACACACTGACCGTGCCGGTCTCCACGCGAATGAGTTTCGACTGCGACCACTCCACCCGCTCGGCGGCCTCACGCTGACTCATCCGGGCACGCTCACGCGCCTGCCGCAGGGCAAGGCGTAGCTTTCGCCGGTTGAGGCTGGGGTCCACGGGGGGTGTCATCGCCGCTCCTTAGACGGTGCACGTACCCTGAACCTGAGCGGCCATGCACAGAAAGTTCCTAGCTCTTCGATCCCATCATTATGCATCGGCCAAAGAGAATAGAGCTGATAGACATTGGCATGAACGCGCCGGGGCGGTCATGGGGCGTGGACGACCCCACGAAACCACTGTGATCAGCGTTCCTGTCACCCTTCCCATCGCTGAAACAACGCAGGGCCGGTCGTACTTTCTCCGAAGTTGCCGGACATGGTTCCGAGTTGTGGAAGCAGGGAGCGCGGGCGGCGCGCGAAATTCAGAACGGCGCACGAAAAGGCGCTGGGGCGCGCGAAAGAAGTGACCTGTGTTCTTCGAGTTCCTCAAGAACCAGTCCGGCTCGTCGCGTGTCGTGCCGCTGCGGCCCGGGACGACCACTGCGGCAGTCGTTTACAAGTGAGCCAAGCGGCGCTACTTTCCACCAGGGCGAGGTGGGAGCGCTCCCATATGGGACGGCGGACCGGAACCCGCCGCCCCAAGGTCGCTCCCGCCTCGCTCACACCCGCACACCCGCATCCACCCGGCCGTAGCTGAAGGACCGAGATGGCATGATCCTGACAATAACGCGCCGACCGGCGCGCCGATTAACCAGCAGGGCTCTCTTCTTCGTCCTCGTCCCGCTCCTCGCCACCCTCCCCGCCTTCGCCCTCGTCATCACGGCAGGCGGCAAGGCGGAGGCCCACGGCACCCCCATGAAACCCGGCAGCCGTACCTTCCTGTGCTGGCAGGACGGCCTCACCAGCACCGGTGAGATCAAACCCGTCAACCCGGCCTGCAAGGCGGCCCAACAGGTCAGCGGCACCACGCCGTTCTACAACTGGTTCTCCGTGCTGCGCTCCGACGGCGCCGGCCGCACCCGCGGCTTCGTCCCGGACGGTCAGCTCTGCAGCGGCGGTAACCCCAACTTCACCGGGTTCAACCTCCCGCGGGGCGACTGGCCGCTCACCCATCTCACCTCGGGCGTGACCGTCGACTTCTCGTACAACGCCTGGGCGGCGCACCCGGGTTGGTTCCACGTCTACATCACCAAGGACGGCTTCGACCCGACCAAGCCACTCGCCTGGGACGACATCGAGGACAAGCCCTTCCTCACCGTCGACCACCCGCCCCTCAACGGCACCCCGGGCACGGTCGAGGCCAACTACTCCTGGACGGGGCAGCTGCCCGCCAACAAGTCGGGCCGCCACATCATCTACATGGTCTGGCAGCGCTCGGACAGCGCGGAGACCTTCTACTCCTGCTCCGACGTCGTCTTCGACGGTGGCCACGGCGAGGTCACGGGCATCCATGACCCCGGCAACCCGACCGACCCCGTACCGGGCAAGTGCGAGGCGGTCCGCAGGACCACCAACAGCTGGAGCGGCGGCTACCAGTCCGAGGTGACCGTCACCAACACCGGCGACGTCCCGATGCTGGGCTGGATGGTCGACTGGACGCTGCCGGGAGGCCAGAAGGTCGACAGTCTCTGGAACGGCAACGCGACCTACGACGGCCGGGACGTGATGGTCCACAACGCCGACTGGAACGGTTCGCTGGATCCGGGAAAGAGCACGACCTTCGGATATGTCGTCACGGGCGACGGCGGTGACACGGCGACGAACCTGCCCTGCCGCGTCGGCTGAAGGGCCGCTCGGGGCGGACCCGGTGGCGATGGGTCGGCCACCGGGTCCGCGAGCCGGTGCAGGCCGGGGGAGTACCTGCCCGGGTGGTGTTGGCTTCTGCGACACCGAATGCGACGACAACGTTGTCTCACGTCTGTGCAAGACCCTACCGCCTCAACCGACAGCCCTGTCAAACCAGTTGAGGCGGCAGGTAACCAACGCCACTGCTCAGGCGAGCAGTTCGACCTCCGACAGCACCGCCTCGCCGTCGAGGACCAGACGGTATTTCCCGTACGTCCCCGGGGACCCCACGGTGAACGCGCGGGTCTGCCGGTCCCAGGTGAAGGACTCGCCGGACCGCCTGTCGAGGGTCTGCCAGGTGGTGCCGTCGTCGTCCGATCCCTGGAGCGTCCAGCCGGTCGGCGCCAACGCGCGGTCGGCGGACGAAGTCAGCGTGTACTGAAGGCCCTTGACCGGTCCGGACACCGGAAGGTCCACGGACGTGACGGTGGCTTCCGTCGCCGAGGTGTTGTCGAACAGTGGCCCCTCGCCCTTCAGCACGTCCGCGCGCGGTGTCGGCACCTTGTCGTCCTGGGTGATCGACACGGGCGCCGCGTTCCTGCCCGTGCCCCACGACGACGGCTTCGCGCTCATGTCGAACTCCAGGACCCCGCCCCTGGCGAGCAGCGAGTGGGGGAGCGAAGTCGAGTCCCACGCCTGCCCGTTGAAGCGCACACCCTGGACGTAGATGTTCCTCCGGCTGTTCCCGGGCGCTTTGACCACCAGGTCGTGGCCGTTCTCCAGATGCACGGTGGCCTTGGTGAACAGCGGGGAGCCGATGGTGTACTCGCCGCTGCCCATGACGAGCGGGTAGAAGCCGAGGGCCGAGAAGAGGTACCAGCCCGACTGCTCGCCGTTGTCCTCGTCGCCGTGGTAGCCCTGGCCGATCTCGCTGCCGGTGTAGAGCCGCGAGAGGATCTCGCGCACCTTCTCCTGTGTCTTCCACGGCTGTCCGGCCGCGTCGTACAGATAGGGGATGTGGTGGGCGGGCTGGTTGGACTGCCCGAGCATGCCCATCCGGGTGTCCCGGGCCTCGGTCATCTCGTGGATGACGCCGCCGTAGGACCCGGCGAACTGCGGGTCGGCCGTCTCCGGGGTCGAGAAGAACCGGTCCAGCTTCTGGGCCAGCGCGCCCTTGCCGCCGTACAGGTTCGCCAGGCCCCGGGTGTCCTGCGGGACCGTGAAGGCGTACCCCCAGCCGTTGCTCTCGGTGTAGTCGTACCCCCACACCCGTGGGTCGTACTTGGACGCGTCGAGTCGCCAGTCGCCCTGGTCGTTTCGGCCCTGGAAGAAGTCGGCCGACCTGTCGTAGAGGTTGACATAGTCCTGAGCGCGGTTGAGGAAGTACTCGGACTCCTCCTTGTACCGCTCGTCACCGGTCTTCTGGTAGAGAGCCTGGCCCATCCGGGCGATGCCGTAGTCGTTGTTGTAGCCGTCCATCGCCCATGAGAAGCCCTCGTTGGTGGAGGTCGTGGTGTAGCCGAGGAAGGGCGAGGTCGCCATGCCCTTGCGGCCCACGCCCGACATCGGCGGGACCACCGTCGCGTTCTTCACGGCCGCTTCGTACGCCGCCTTCGCGTCGAACTTCACGCCCTTGATGTACGCGTCCGCGAACGCCACGTCCGAGGAGGTGCCGGTCATCAGATCCGCGTATCCGGGGGAGGACCAGCGCGAGGTCCAGCCGCCGTCCTTGTACTGCTGAACGAAACCGTCCACCATCTCGCCCGCCTGACCGGGTGTCAGCAGCGAGTACGCCGGCCAGGTCGTCCGGTAGGTGTCCCAGAAGCCGTTGTTGACGTACACCTTGCCGTCCACGATCTTCGCGCCGGTGTGCGTCGGTGTGTCCTGGCTGGGCATCGGCGAGAACGGGGAGGCGTACTGGAACGTCGAACCGACCGTCTCGAAGCCGGAGTTGGGGTACAGGTACAGCCGGTACATGGACGAGTACAGCGTGGTCAGCTGGTCCGGCGTCGCGCCCTCGACCTCGACCTTGCCGAGCAGGCGGTCCCAGATCCGCTGGGCGCGGTTCTTCACCGCGTCGAAGGACGTGCCGTCCGGAATCTCCTGGCGGAGGTTGTCCTTGGCCTGGTCGATGCTGATGAGCGAGGTGGCGAGGCGGAGGGTGACCGTGTGGTCCTTTCCGGCGTCGAAGCGCAGATAGCCCTTGACCCCGCTCGACGAGCCGTCCGTCACCTTCCTGTCGAACACGCCGTACACGAACAGCCGGGTCGCGCCCGTCGACAGCCCGGACTTCACGTCCGAGTAGCCGGTGACGATCCCGTTGTCCCTGTCGAGCGTGAGGCCCGCCTGCTCGGTCACATTGTCGAAGATCACGCTCGCGTCGTCGCCGGGGTAGGTGAACCGGAGCGCCGCCGCATGGTCGGTCGGGGCCATCTCGGCCTTCAGCCCGTTCTCGAACCGCACCCCGTAGTAGTACGGCCGCGCGGTCTCGTTCTCGTGCCGGAAGGCCAGCTCACGGGCCTGACGGCCGGTGTCCGGGGCGCCCGGCGCGACCGACGGCATCACCTGGAAGGTCTGCCGGTCGCCCATCCACGGGCTCGGCTCGTGACTGGCGCTGAACGCCTGGATCGTCGGCAGGTTGTCGTCGTTGTTCGCACGCGCATAGTCGTACAGCCAGCTCAGCGAGGACGCGTTGGTCACCGGCGTCCAGAAGTTGAAGCCGTGCGGCAGGGCGGTCGCGGGGAGGTTGTTGCCGCGTGAGAAGCCTCCGCTGGAGTTGGTGCCGCGGGTGGTGAGCGCGTAGTCGGACAGATGGGCCTTCGGCGGCTCCGGCGCGACCGGCTTGATCGCGATGTCGTCCAGCCAGCCGCGGAACCTCGCCGGGCCCCTGGGGGAGTCGTACGCCACCAGGATCCGGTCGACCGTCTTTCCGGCCGCGACCGACCCGATCTGCGAGGCCACGTTGTTCCACTGGTTGACGTACAGGGCCTTCGAGGCGCCCTGGCCCTGCGGCGACAGCGTGAACCCGTGCTGGTCCCTCGCGCCGAGATCGCTCAGATAGGTGCCGTCCGTGAAGGCGAGATCCACCGACACGTTCGTGGCGTCGTAGTCGCGGTCCCCGTCCGCCATCGACGGGAAGATCCGGTACGACAGCCGGGTGTTCCGGCCGACGGCCACGTTCACGTCGAAGACCTTGTTGTACGAGTACGCCCGCCCGTCGGCGGTGTGCCGTCCGGCGTAACGCAGGGCTCTCTTTCCGGTGAACCCGGCGCCCGCCTTCGCGGTGGGCGATCCGCTCGGGCCGCGGTCCACCAGCGAGAGCATGTCCTGCGGGACCGGGCCGCCGCTGCCGCCCGTGGAGAACTGCACATCGGCCAGCTGCAGGATGTCCGCGCCGTTGTTCTTCGTGATGTCGAGCCGGAAGTGCTGGTACTCGGCCGGCTCGGCGAGGTCGTACGACCTGGTCTGGAAGCGCTCGGAGAAGGACTCGCCGGAGCGGGTGTCGACGGTCTTCCACTCCTTGCCGTCCGTGGAGCCCTGCAGGGTCCAGTCCCTCGGATCGCGCTCGGCCACGTCATTGGCCGAGGTCAGCGCGTATGTCACCAGCTTGGTCGGCTTGTCCAGGTCGAACTCGACCCAGCCGGTGGACGCGAAGGTCAGCCACTTGGTGCCGGACTCGCCGTCGACGAGGTTCTCCTTCACCTCGCCGCCGTCCGTGTTCTCGGCACTGGCGCGCACATCCGTGACATGGCCGGTCACATTGCCCGGGATGCCGGTGCTGTAGCCGCCGTCGACACCGGAGGCCCGCTTGCTGCCGTCTGCCGCCGTGTCGACGGTGTTGAGCCAGTCCGGGGCCGGATCGCCCGCCTCGAAGGAGGAGGCGAACTCCCGGTCCGCCTTGGGCGGCGCGTCGGGCAGGGCGACCGCCGCCCCCTGCGAGCCCACCGCCATGACAAAGGCGGCCGTGATCACGACCGCCGGACCCCACCTGTGCCGAGTTCTGTGCCGCATACGCCGACACCCTCCCTGTCTTTTGGCGCGCCCCCTCGGCTCACTCGCGTGCGCTTCGGACAACGTTGTCAACTGTGACGCGCAGAGACCAGTAGTGGGTCAAGTGCTCAGTGATGTCAAGGGTGTTGACTGTGGCATTCGGGGCGTATGTCGCGGGTTTTTCCGGCAAGGTGGCCACAGGCGGCTCATATTTCCTGGAGGTCTCAACTCGGATAAGACCATTGGCCAACCTTGCATTCGATCTTGCTCCGTTGGCGGGAAGTGGACTATACCTGTCGGCGATTCACCCGATCCGTTCTTCACCATCCGCACTTCCTGCACGACCCTGACCTGACCGCGGTGCCGGGGAGGATCCGGTTCACCGCCTGAGTCCTGGAGAAGGCGAGGACTTGAGCATGGGATCCACTTCCGCCGAGAACACCGGCAACGCGGGTGTCGGCCGCCGCGATCTGATCAAGCGGTCCGCCGCGCTCGGACTGATCTCCGTACCCACGATGAGTTTCCTGTCGGCCTGTGCCAGCAGTGGCGGCGGCGACAACGGGAACAAGGCCAAGGCGGGCAAGAAGACCGCCAAGAATCCGCTGGGCGTGAACGACACCGCGGGTATGGAGTTCGTCCTGTTCGACGGCGGCTTCGGCAAGGAATACGCCCAGGACGCCGTGAAGATCTACGAGAAGAACTTCCCCAAGGTGAAGGTGAAGTTCTCCGCGACCCAGAAGATCCAGTCGACGCTCCAGCCCCGCTTCAACCAGGGCACCCCGCCGGACCTCATCGACAACTCCGGCGCCGAGCAGATGGACATGGGCGTCCTGGTCGGCAAGAAGCAGCTCGCCGACCTCACCCCGCTGCTGGACGCCCCGTCGTACGACGACCCGAACAAGAAGGTCCGCGACACGCTGCGCCCCGGCATCGTGGAGATGGGCCAGTTCGACGGCAACCCGGTCTGGATCATGTACTACGCCTACACCGTGTACGGCGTCTGGTACTCGCAGAAGGCGCTCGACTCGCTCGACGCGCAGTACCCCAAGACCTGGGACGAGATGCTCGCCGTGTGCGAGAAGGCCAAGAAAAAGGGCATGGCGGGCTGGACGTACGCGGGCAAATACCCGTACTACATCCCCTTCTCGCTGTACCCGATGATCGGCAAGGTCGGCGGCCGTGAGGTCCTCGACGCCATCGACAACCTCGAGCCGAACGCCTGGAAGCACCCGGCCGTCAAGGCGTGTTTCGACGCCTACTACGAGCTCTACAAGAAGGGCTACATCCTCAAGGGCACCCCCGGCCTCGACCACATCCAGTCGCAGACCGCATGGGCCAAGGGCAACGCGCTGTTCATCCCGAACGGCTCCTGGGTGGAGAACGAGTCGGCGAACGTCATCCCCGCCGACTTCAACCTGGCGGTCTCCGCACCCACCGGCATCGACAGCTCCGACAAGATGCCCTTCGGCACCATCTGGGCCTCCGGCGGCGAGCCCTTCATCGTCCCGGCCAAGGCGGCGAACCCCGAGGGCGGCATGGAGCAGCTGCGCATCATGCTCAGCGAGGCCTCCTCGAAGAACTTCACCACCAAGGTCAAGTCGCTGACCGCGTTCAACGGCGGCACCACCGGGATCTCCCTGACCCCGGGCCTCAAGTCCGGTGTCGCGGCACTGAAGCTGGCCGGGGACAACGTGTTGAATCCGCGCCTCCAGGACTGGTACGTCCAGTTGCAGAAGGAGCAGATCGGCGTGGCGGGCCTCGGCGAGATGATGGCCGGGCGCAGCACGCCGGCCGAAGCCATCAAGAAGATCCAGGGCTTCGCCGACGCGGCCGCCAAGGACACGTCGATCAAGCACTACAAGCACCAGTGAGGGCCCGTCACCAGCGGCAGCACACGCAGCACAGGCAGCACCCGCCCAGAGATCGGGGTAGGTAGTAATGCAGCACGGCAAGTACCGGTTCATCGTGGGGTTTCTGGCGCTGCCCCTGGGGCTCTATGCGCTCTTCGTCGTCTGGCCGTTCATCCAGTCCATCTACTACTCGTTCACGGACTGGACCGGCCTGAGCCCCGAATTCAAGATGGTCGGCTTCGACAACTACAAAAGGATGCTCGACGACGAGATCTTCTGGAAGTCGTTGCAGCACAGCCTGCTGTTCGCGTTGGTGCTGCCGGTGGTGACGATCAGCCTGGCGTTGTTCTTCGCCTTCATGATCAACGTGGGCGGACGGCGGAGGCGGGGCGGCCCGGTGATCTCCGGCGTCCGCGGTTCGTCCTTCTACAAGATCGTCTATTTCTTCCCGCAGGTGCTCTCGATCGCGATCGTCGCCCTGCTGTTCGCCTTCGCGTACAACCCGGACAGCGGCGCGATCAACTCCCTGCTGCGCGGGATCGGGCTCGACAGCGTCCAGCCGCTCTGGCTGGGCGACCCGAGCCTGGCGCTGTGGTGCGTGATGGGGGTGCTGGTCTGGTCCTCGGTCGGCTTCTTCGTGGTCCTCTTCTCCGCCGGTATGGCCTCCATCCCGGCGGACCTGTACGAGGCCGCGCTGCTGGACGGCGCGAACCGCGTCAGCACGTTCTTCCGGATCACCCTGCCGCTGCTGTGGGACACCGTGCAGTCCGGCTGGGTCTACATGGGCATCCTCGCGCTGGGAGCCGAGTCGTTCGCGGTCGTACAGATCATGACGACCGGGCCCGGCGGTCCCGACTACTCGACCACCGTCATGGTCCTGTACGTGTACCAGAAGGCGTTCCGTGACGGACAGGCCGCCTACGCGACCACCATCGGCGTCGCCCTGCTCATCGTCACGCTGGCCTTCGCGGCGATCGTGATGCGGCTGGGCCGGCGCGAGCGGCTGGAGTACTGATCACACATGAAGACGACCGATACCGCCGCCTCCGTACCGGCCGAGTCCGGTGCCTCCGTCTCCAAGGTCGACATGCCGTCCGCCGCGCCCGCGAAGGAGAAGAAGGAGGGCAACGTCCTCAACGTCTTCTCCCGCGGGATGCTCGTCCTGTGGGCGTTCATGGTCGTCATGCCGCTGCTGTGGGCGGTCATGACGTCCTTCAAGGACGACAGCTCCATCTTCAGCTCGCCCTGGGCCCTGCCCGACAAGCTGCACTTCGACAACTGGGCGCGGGCCTGGACCGACGCCAACATGAGCGACTACTTCCTCAACACCATTCTGGTGGTGGGCGGTTCGCTCATCGGCACGCTGGTGCTGGGCTCGATGGCGGCTTACGTGCTCGCCCGGTTCGACTTCCCGGGCAACCGCTTCATCTACTTCCTCTTCATCGGCGGCATGAGCTTCCCGATCATGCTGGCGCTGGTCCCGTTGTTCTACGTCGTGAACAACATGGGCCTCCTGAACACCATCCACGGGCTGATCCTGGTCTACATCGCCTACTCGCTGCCGTTCACGGTCTTCTTCCTGACCGCGTTCTTCCGCACCCTGCCGACCTCGGTCGCGGAGGCGGCCTTCGTCGACGGGGCCTCGCACAGCCGGACGTTCTTCCAGATCATGCTGCCGATGGCCAAGCCCGGTCTGATCAGCGTAGGGATCTTCAACTTCCTCGGGCAGTGGAACCAGTACATGCTGCCGACGGTGCTCAACACCGACCCGGACAAGCGCGTGCTCACCCAGGGCCTGGTGCAGCTGGCGGCCAGCCAGGGGTACAAGGGCGACTGGTCGGGGCTCTTCGCCGGTCTGGTGATGGCGATGCTGCCGGTGCTGGCGGCGTACATCATCTTCCAGCGGCAGGTGGTGCAGGGGCTGACGGCGGGCGCGCTGAAGTAGCGCTCCTGCGCCCGGCGTGCGCGCCGTTTCCCCGGGATCCGGGGAGCGGCGCGCACTCGTCTGTCCGCGTCTGCTGCCGGTGTCCGGGTGTGTTCAAGGGCCCGGAAACAGTTCAACCTCTTGACGGGAGGCGACCCGAACGGCTCAGCTTAGAGTTCACTAGTTGGACATAGACGGGGCCTCGTTGAAGCGGTCCCGCGCGCAGGAGGTCGTCGTGGAGACTCCAGGGTCGCAGTCGTCACTGCACCGAGCCAACCTGGAGCGGGTCGTCCGGGCCGTCCGGCTGGCCGGATCACTCACGCAGGCGGAGATCGCGAGGACCACAGGGCTGTCCGCAGCAACGGTCTCCAACATCGTCCGCGAGCTCAAGGACGGCGGAACGGTCGAGGTCACGCCCACATCGGCGGGTGGCCGAAGAGCCCGCAGCGTCTCCCTCAGCGGCGACGCCGGGATCGTCATCGGCGTGGACTTCGGGCACACGCATTTGCGCGTCGCGGTCGGGAACCTCGCTCATCAGGTGCTCGCGGAGGAGTCCGAGCCGCTGGACGTGGACGCCTCCTCCGCACAGGGCTTCGACCGGGCGGAGGAGCTGGTCAATCGCCTGATTGCAGCAACGGGGGTCGACCGGTCCAAAATCGCCGGCGTGGGTCTCGGTGTGCCCGGCCCGATCGACGTCGAGTCCGGCACCCTCGGCTCCACCGCGATCCTGCCCGGCTGGACCGGTACCAGGCCCGCCGAGGAGCTGCGGGGGCGGCTCGGTGTGCCCGTGCACGTGGACAACGACGCCAACCTCGGCGCCCTGGGCGAGCTGGTCTGGGGCAGTGGCCGGGGGGTCAGGGACCTCGCGTACATCAAGGTCGCGAGCGGTGTCGGCGCGGGTCTGGTGATCAACGGGAAGATCTATCGGGGTCCCGGCGGCACCGCAGGAGAAATCGGACATATTACACTCGATGAATCCGGCCCCGTCTGCCGCTGCGGAAACCGGGGATGCCTGGAAACCTTTGCGGCAGCGCGCTATGTACTTCCGTTGCTCCAGTCGAGCCACGGCACCGACCTCACGATGGAAGGAGTCGTGCGGCTGGCCAGGGACGGAGACCCGGGCTGTCGTCGGGTGATCGCCGACGTCGGCCGTCACATCGGTTCTGGAGTCGCCAATCTCTGCAATCTGCTGAACCCGAGCCGGGTGGTCCTGGGCGGTGATCTCGCCGAGGCCGGTGAGCTGGTACTCGGGCCGATAAGGGAGTCTGTCGGCCGCTACGCGATCCCCAGCGCAGCGCGCCAACTGTCCGTTCTCCCGGGGGCACTTGGAGGTCGTGCGGAGGTGCTCGGAGCGCTCGCTCTCGCACTCAGCGAGATGGGTGATTCGACCCTTTTGGACGGCACCCTGTCCACTGCGACACCTGCCTTCACTTAGAGAACGAATGACGCCGTTGCCATCTCGTTAAGTATTTACTTCTTGACGTCGCACGTGTGGCCGAGTTGACTTCCAGCCACCTCGGCCGCAGCGTTGCGGCCCTGTCAGGGAGGCACCCCCAATGAACGCAACGATGCGTAGAGTCGTGATCGGCACGGCCGCGGTTTCGATGGCTCTCTCCATGGCCGCCTGCGGCAAGGCCGGTAACAAGAGCAGCGGCAGCAGCAGCTCCAGCTCTGGCTCCGGCTCCGGCGGCAAGTCGATCGGCCTGCTCCTGCCCGACAACGTCACCGCGCGGTACGAGAAGTTCGACAAGCCGTACTTCGAGGCCAAGGTCAAGGAGCTGTGCGGCGACTGCACCGTTTCCTACGCCAACGCCGCGGCCGACCCGACCAAGCAGGCCCAGCAGATGAGCACCATGGTCACCAAGGGCGTCAAGGTCATCGTGGTCTCCGCCCAGGACTCCGCCGCCATCAAGTCCTCCATCCAGGCCGCGGTCAGCAAGGGCGTCAAGGTCGTCGCGTATGACCGTCTGGCCCAGGGCCCGGTCTCCGCGTACGTCTCCTTCGACAACGTCAAGGTCGGCGAGCTCCAGGGTCAGGCCCTGCTCGACGCGCTCGGCTCCAAGGCGACCACCAAGTCGAAGGTCGTCATGATCAACGGTGACGACGCCGACCCGAACGCCGGGCAGTTCAAGCAGGGCGCGCACAAGATCCTCGACGGCAAGGTCAACATCGCCTACGAGCAGTCCGGCCTGTGGAAGGACACGGTCGCCGCGCAGAAGATGTCCGCGGCCATCACCCAGCTGGGCGCCAAGAACATCGCCGGTGTCTACTCCGCCAACGACGGCATGGCCGGCGGTATCGCCAACACCCTCAAGGGCGCCGGCATCAGCGGCATCCCGCTGACGGGGCAGGACGCAGAGCTCGCGGGTATCCAGCGGATCGTCGCCGGCACCCAGTCCTCCACGGTCTACAAGGCCTACAAGCCGGAGGCCGACAACGCCGCCGAGCTCGCGGTGAACCTGCTCCAGGGCAAGGACATCAAGGCCCTGGCCGACACCACGGTGACCAGCGGTTCCGGCGACAAGGTGCAGGCCAAGCTGCTGACCCCGGTCTCGGTGACCGTGAAGAACATCAAGGACACGGTCGTCAAGGACGGTCTCTACACGGTCGCCCAGATCTGCACCCCGAACTACGCCGCCGCCTGCAAGAAGGCCGGCCTGCAGTAAGAGCCGCCAGAGCCCTCGGGGCGCGTTCCTCGCCGGACCCGCCCCGACGGCAGGCACAGAGCCTGTCCGGCGCCCGCCACGCCCAAACACCCCGCTGCGGGGCGGGCGCCGGACGGAAACATGGCGGACGCAGCCGTTGCCGCGAGGCATCGGCCGCGCGCATGTTCGACCTGTAAATCAGTGCTTACGCACAACTCTCCGCGCCCTACCCCAAGCGCGGCATTCCCGCCGGTCAGGCGGCGAAGGAGATGGTTCACGTGTCCGCTACGCCCGTGCTGGCGTTGCGCGGAGTCTCCAAGCGATTCGGTGCGGTGCAGGCACTCACCGACGTCGAACTGGAGGTCCACGCCGGAGAAGTGGTCGCCCTGGTCGGCGACAACGGCGCTGGAAAGTCCACGCTGGTCAAGACGATCGCCGGTGTGCATCCCATCGATGAGGGCGTCATCGAGTGGGAAGGCAAGCCGGTCAGCATCAACAAGCCGCACGACGCCCAGGGACTCGGCGTGGCGACGGTCTACCAGGACCTCGCGCTGTGCGACAACCTCGACGTGGTGGGCAACCTCTACCTCGGACGCGAGCTGCTGCACCGCGGCGTCATCGACGAGGTCACGATGGAGAAGAAGGCCCGCGAGCTGCTGAGCACGCTCTCCATCCGCATCCCGAGCGTGCGCATCCCGATCGCGAGCCTCTCCGGCGGTCAGCGCCAGGTCGTCGCCATCGCGCGCGCCCTGATCGGCGAGCCCAAGGTCGTCATCCTGGACGAGCCCACCGCCGCGCTCGGCGTCGAGCAGACCGCGCAGGTCCTCGACCTCGTCGAGCGGCTGCGTGAGCAGAACCTCGCCGTCATCCTCATCAGCCACAACATGGCCGATGTGAAGGCCGTCGCCGACACCGTCGCAGTGCTGCGGCTGGGCAGCAACAACGGCTCCTTCTCGGTGAAGGACACCAGTCAGGAAGAGATCATCTCCGCGATCACGGGTGCCACGGACAACGCCGTGACCCGTCGTGCGGGGCGTCGCAGCACGGAGGCGGGACAGTGAGCGACACATCCAAGGTATCCAAGACGGACGCCGAGGCGGATGCTCAGAGCACCCTCGCGCCCGCGGACGACCCCACCGCCGCGCCGGTGGCCACCGTCGACCCCCGTCTGCTGGTCCGCGAAGAGGGCTTCAAGGGCTACTGGACGGAGTTCACGCGCAAGGTCAAGGGCGGTGAGCTGGGCTCGCTGCCGGTGGTGGTCGGCCTGATCATCATCTGGACGATCTTCCAGCTGCAGAACGACCGCTTCCTCAGCGCCGACAACCTCTCGAACATCAGCTACTACATGTCGGCCACCGGCATGCTCGCCATCGGCCTGGTGTTCGTCCTGCTGCTCGGCGAGATCGACCTGTCGGTCGGTTCGGTCAGCGGTCTGGGCTCCACCCTGTTCGCGGTGTTCGTGGTGTCACACGGCATGAACCCGTGGCTGTCGCTGGTCCTGGCGGTCCTCACCGGTATCGGTATCGGCGCGCTGCAGGGCTGGTTCTTCGCGAAGATCGGCGTACCCGCCTTCGTGGTCACCCTGGCCGGCTTCCTCGGCTGGAACGGCCTGATGCTGTGGCTGCTGGGCTCCAGCGGCACCATCAACATCCCGTCCGACTCCGGTCCGGTCCACCTGCTCGGCCAGAGCTCGTTCTTCGTGGACCAGGCCATCATCGGCGCCTACCTGCTGGCCGGCCTCGGTGTGGTGCTGATGCTCGTCGGCAACTTCAGCGAGCAGCGGCGCCGCAAGGCCGCGGGTGTGCCGTTCCGGCCGACGAGCGAGATCCTGGTGCGCGTCGGCGCGCTCGCGGTGGCGTCCTTCGTGGCCGCGGCCGTGCTGAACAACTCGGCCGGTGTCTCCAACGCGCTGGTGATCTTCCTGGCGGCACTGGTGATCGTGGACTTCGTGCTGCGTCGTACGACGTACGGCCGCAAGGTGTTCGCGGTCGGCGGCGGCATCGAGGCGGCTCGCCGTGCGGGTATCAACGTGCCGTTGATCCGTATCACCGTGTTCGCCATCTCCGGTGGGTTCGCGGCGCTCGGCGGTATGTTCTTCGCCGGTCAGACCGCGAGTGCGACGCTGAGTGCCGGTGGCGGCAACACCCTGATGCTCGCCATCGCGGCGGCGGTCATCGGCGGTACGTCGCTGTTCGGCGGCCGGGGTTCGGTCTGGTCCGCGCTGCTGGGCATGCTGGTCATCCAGTCGATCCAGACCGGACTGGACCTGCTCAACATGAACACGTCCATCCAGTACATGATCACGGGTGCGGTTCTGCTCGGTGCGGTTGTCATCGACTCCGTCTCTCGTCGGAGTCAGAAGGCTGCGGGTCGCGCGTAGCGCGGTCGCGCCCCGGGGGCGCCACGGCGCCCCTCCCTGTGCCTGTGCCCGGTGCCGATGTCGGTGCCGGGCACAGTCGTGTCATGGGTAGGGGGGATCTTGGGTACAGCCGATCGCGTGACCTATCACGCACCGCCCGCGCGTCGTCCGCACAGGCGGAACATTAGACTCGACGAGCCCGGCAACAGCTCGATCAGCTCTACTGCAAGGAGGCACGGGTGCCGCTGCTGACCCGCATCAGGGGACCGCGCGATCTGGACCGGCTCAGCCTGGAGCAGCTGGACCAGCTGGCAGAGGAGATCCGGACCTTCCTCGTCGACGCCGTCTCCAAGACCGGCGGCCACCTCGGCCCCAACCTGGGCGTCGTCGAGCTGACCATCGCCCTGCACAGGGTGTTCGACTCACCCAAGGACAAGGTGCTCTGGGACACCGGTCACCAGTCGTACGTGCACAAACTGCTCACCGGCCGCCAGGACTTCGCGAAGCTCAAACAGAAGGGCGGCCTGTCCGGCTACCCCTCGCAGGCCGAGTCCGAGCACGACGTCATCGAGAACAGCCACGCCTCCACGGTGCTGGGCTGGGCCGACGGCCTCGCCAAGGCCAACCAGATCCTGGAGCGCGACGACCACGTGGTCGCCGTGATCGGTGACGGCGCGCTGACCGGCGGCATGGCCTGGGAGGCCCTCAACAACATCGCCGCCGCCAAGGACCGCCCGCTCGTCATCGTCGTCAACGACAACGAGCGGTCGTACGCCCCGACCATCGGCGGCCTCGCCAACCACCTCGCCACCCTTCGTACGACCGACGGGTACGAGCGGTTCCTGGCCCGCGGCAAGGACCTGCTGGAGCGCACGCCCGTCGTCGGCCGGCCGCTCTACGAGACCCTGCACGGGGCGAAGAAGGGCCTGAAGGACTTCATCGCACCGCAGGGCATGTTCGAGGACCTGGGCCTGAAGTACGTCGGTCCGATCGACGGACACGACATCGAGGCCCTGGAGTCGGCGCTCGCGCGCGCCAGGCGGTTCGGCGGCCCGGTGATCGTGCACTGCCTCACCGAGAAGGGCCGCGGCTACCAGCCCGCCCTCCAGGACGAGGCCGACCGCTTCCACGGCATCGGCCCCATCCACCCCGACACCGGCCTGCCCATCAAGGCCTCCGGCGCCGACTGGACGTCCGTCTTCGGCGACGAGATGGTCCGGCTCGGCCGGGAGCGCAAGGACATCGTCGCGATCACCGCGGCGATGCTCCAGCCGGTCGGCCTGAAGAAGTTCGCGGACGCCTTCCCGAAGCGGATCTACGACGTCGGCATCGCCGAGCAGCACGCCGCCGTCTCCGCGGCGGGCCTCGCCACCGGTGGACTGCACCCCGTCTTCGCCGTCTACGCCACCTTCCTCAACCGCGCCTTCGACCAGGTCCTGATGGACGTCGCCCTGCACAAGTGCGGCGTCACCTTCGTCCTGGACCGGGCCGGCGTCACCGGCACCGACGGCGCCTCCCACAACGGCATGTGGGACATGTCGATCCTGCAGGTCGTGCCGGGGCTGCGGCTCGCCGCGCCGCGCGACGCCGACCAGGTGCGAGCCCAGCTGCGGGAGGCCGTCGAGGTCAAGGACGCGCCGACCGTGGTGCGCTTCTCCAAGGGCGCCGTCGGCCCCGCCGTGGCCGCCGTGGGACGGGTGGGCGGCATGGACGTCCTGCGCGAGCCCGGGACGGACACCCCGGACGTGCTGCTCGTCTCCGTGGGCGCCCTGGCCCCGATGTGCCTGGAGATCGCCTCCCTGCTCGACAAGCAGGGCATCTCCACGACCGTCGTCGACCCGCGCTGGGTCAAGCCCGTCGACGAGGCCATGGCGCCCCTCGCGGAGCGGCACCGCGTGGTCGTCACCGTCGAGGACAACTCCCGTGTCGGCGGCGTCGGTTCGTCCGTCGCGCAGGCCCTGCGCGACGCGGGCGTCGACGTACCGCTGCGCGACTTCGGTATCCCGCCGCGCTTCCTCGACCACGCCTCCCGTGCCGAGGTCATGACGGAGATCGGGCTCACCGCGCCCGACATCGCCCGCCAGGTCACCGGCCTGGTCTCCAGGCTCGACGGCCGCTTCGACCGCGAGGCGGCGGAGGTCGACTCGGTGGAGCCCGCGCGCGACTGACCTGCTCAGGACGGCCGGATGGGCCGCTTCCACCACCGCCGAGGTGGGCGGAAGCGGCCCATCCGCGTGAATCCGCCTGCGTCGGGGCATACGTACCACGCCCCCTCTCGATCATGTCGAGGACGACGCAGCGTGGGAGGTAAGCCCGTGAGCAGCACCCTCTTCCGGACGAAGAAGGTCGAGCAGTCCATCCGCGACACCGAGGAACCCGAGCACGCGCTCAGGAAATCCCTGTCCGCGCTCGATCTGACGGTCTTCGGGGTCGGCGTCATCATCGGCACCGGCATCTTCGTCCTGACCGGCACGGTGGCCAAGAACAACGCCGGTCCCGCCGTCGCCCTGGCGTTCGTCGCGGCCGGTGTCGCCTGCGGGCTCGCGGCCCTCTGCTACGCCGAGTTCGCCTCCACGGTCCCGGTGGCCGGCTCGGCGTACACCTTCTCGTACGCCTCCCTGGGCGAACTGCCCGCCTGGATCATCGGCTGGGACCTGGTCCTGGAGTTCGCACTGGGGACGGCGGTGGTGGCCGTCGGCTGGTCCGGGTACATCGCCTCGCTGCTGGACAACGCGGGCTGGCACCTGCCGGAAGCGCTCAGCGGCAGGGAGGGGGCGCACGGGTTCGGCTTCGACATCCTCGCCGCCGCCCTCGTCCTGGTGCTGACCGCCATCCTGGTGGTCGGTACGAAGCTCTCCGCGCGCGTCACCACCTTCGTGGTCGCCATCAAGGTGACCGTCGTCCTGACCGTGATCGTCGCGGGCCTCTTCTTCGTCAAGGGCGACAACTACAAGCCGTTCATCCCGAAGTCGCAGACGGTGGAGGCGGGCGGGAGTCTCAAGGCCCCGCTCATCCAGCTGATGTTCGGCTGGGCACCCTCCAACTTCGGTGTGATGGGCATCTTCACCGCCGCCTCCGTCGTCTTCTTCGCCTTCATCGGCTTCGACGTCGTCGCCACCGCCGCCGAGGAGACCCGGAACCCGCAGCGGGACATGCCGCGCGGCATCCTGGGCTCGCTCGTCATCTGCACCACGCTCTACGTCGCCGTGTCGATCGTCGTCACCGGCATGGAGCACTACACCAAGCTGTCCGTGGACGCCCCGCTCGCCGACGCCTTCAAGGCCACCGGGCACCCCTGGTTCGCGGGCTTCATCAGCTTCGGCGCCGCCGTCGGCCTGACCACGGTCTGCATGATCCTGCTCCTCGGCCAGACCCGCGTCTTCTTCGCGATGAGCCGCGACGGACTGCTGCCGCGCTTCTTCTCGCACGTCCACCCGCGGTTCAAGACCCCGCACCGGCCGACCATCCTGCTCGGTGTGATCATCGCGATCGTCGCCGGCTTCACCAGCCTCAGCGAACTCGCGGAACTGGTGAACATCGGCACGCTCTTCGCGTTCATCGTCGTCGCGATCGGCGTGATCATCCTCCGCAACACCCGCCCCGACCTGCCCCGCTCCTTCCGTACTCCGTGGGTCCCGGTCATCCCGGTCCTGTCGGTGTGCGCCTCGCTGTGGCTGATGCTGAACCTGCCCGCCGAGACCTGGCTCCGGTTCGGCATCTGGATGGTGATCGGCTTCTTCGTGTACTTCCTCTACGGCCGCTCCCACAGCCGACTCGCACGCGGCGAGGAGGCGTAGTCAACTCCCTTGATGCGCCGCGTTCACGCCGGCCTGACGGTACGGGGTCCCGAGACCTCCGCACCCAACTCCCGTACCCTCCGCCGCAGTTCCCGGTCCGCGGTCACCACCAGGACCGGGCGTCCCTCCGCCCCGGCGACCAGGTCGACCATGTGGTCGTCCCCGCTGCCCGGCGCCGACTCCACCCGGACGCCGGGCACCGGCTCGACTCCGCGTGCCGCCCCCTCCACCACCAGGATGATCTCCACGGGACCGGAGTGGCCGGGGAGACCGTCGGAGGCGAGCCGGTCGCGGAGGCGTTCCGCGGCCCCCCGCCGGTCACGCCACCAGCCGTCGGGCACCGACCCGACGACGTTGGCGGCGTCGACGATCACGAGCAGGGGGTCGCTCTCAGTCATGCGGCAAGGTTCGCACAGCCGCCGCTGCCGTCCGCTCAGTCCACCGGCTTCTCGTCGAAGCTGGCGAAGTACGCGGCGGCCATGTCCTCCTCGCCGTGGCCCTGGGCGGCGGCCCGCTCCATGCGTTCGGCGGTCGCGGCGGCGACGTCCAGCCGGACGCCGTTCCGCCGACCGGCCTCGACGATCAGACGGGCGTCCTTGGCGGCGGTGGCCACCGCGAACTGGGCCGGAGACAGCCGGCCGTCCAGGACCAGGCCGGCCTTGGCCTTGAGGTAGCCCATGTCGAGCGGGCCGTCCGCGATGAGGTCGAAGAAGTTCTGCGGGTCGACGTCGAGGGCCTGGGACAGGGCCAGCACCTCGCCGGTCGCCGCGGTCGCGGCGAGGACCCAGCTGTTGGCGACCAGCTTCAGCCGGGTCGCGCTGCCGGCCGCGCCGTCGTCCCCGGTCCACAGCGTGCGGGCGCCGACCGCGTCGAAGACCGGCTCCACCACCGCCCGCCCATCGACCGGCCCGGCGGCCAGCACCGTCAGCCGGCCCGCCTCCGCGGGCTGCCGGGTGCCGAGCACCGGGGCGTCGTAGAAGACGAGGCCGTGCTCGTCCGCGAACGCGGCCAGGTCCGCGATCGCGTCGATGCCGGCCGTGGTCGACTGCACCCAGGCGGCGCCGGAGCGCAGCGCGGGGGCGGCCTCGCGCATGACCTCCAGGGCTGCGGGACCGTCGTAGAGCATGGTGAGGACGACATCGGCGCCCTGGACCGCCCCGGCGGGCGTGTCGGCGATGTGCGCGCCGTCGGCGGCGAGCGGCTCGGCTTTGGCGCGGGTGCGGTTCCAGGCACGGACGGAGTGGCCGGCGCGGACGAGGTTGCGGGCCATCGCGGCGCCCATGATGCCGGTGCCGAGGACGCCCACGGTGAGCTGGTCGGTCATGAGATCGGCTTCCTTCTCGCTTCTGTCGCTTCTGTCGCTGGAGTTGCTGAAGAACAGCCTGCCCCGTCGGCGGCCTGCCGCACGTACCAGGACGCGGGGGGCCGGGCCCCGGCCCGCGTGTCGCCCCGCTTAGAGTGAAGCGGTGAACGGCGACTGGCTCCTACGCGGCCGTGACGGCCGGCTCAGTGTCTACCTCCCCACGGACGAGGCCCTCCGGTGCCGGGCGGAACGCTCACCCGGCGGCCCCTGGACGGCCGCGCACCGAGTTGGCGGCGAGCAGAAGCTGCACCCGTCACCGGCGGTCGGGCAGGGCGGCGACGCATACGCCCATCTGGTCTCCTGGCGGCCCACCGTGTCCGGCGAGGCGGGCCTCGTGCACTCCACCCACTTCCGGCCCCGGCTCGCCGCCCTCGACTGGGCGCCCATCGGGCACCCCGACAAGAAGGGACCCCGCACCGGTACGCCCGCCGTCGCGGTGGACGCCGAGGGGCGCGCCCATGTCTTCGTCCGCAACAGCGGCGGCGGCGTGAGCATGGTCGCGCAGAAGGAGAAGGGCGGCTGGGACCCCTGGCGGGACCTCAAGGGTCGTGACGTACAAGGGGAGTTGGCCGCGGTGACGGGGGAGCCGGGGCGCGTCGAGGTGTACGCGGCCGTCCCCGGCGGCCTCCTGCACTGGCGTCAGGAGGAGGCGGGCGCCGAGCCGGGTCTGGAGGAGGCGATGGAGGCGCCGGTCCGCCCGGACACCCTGCGCGCGCTGGCCACCTCTGCGGACGGTACGACCCTCTTCTACACCGACGAGTCGGGAGACCTGTGCGCCTGGCGCCCCGGCACCAAGCCCGTCACACTGCTGCCGTCCGCCGGACCCGGCCCCGTCTCCGCGGTCCGCTGCGAACTCGACGGCCACGACTGCACGTTGCTCGCGCAGCGCTCGGCGAGCGGCCGGGTCGCCTTCGCCGCGTACCCGACCGAGCAGGAGTCGGCGGGCGCCTGGTGGACCGAGTCGGGCCCGGCACTTCCCGCGGACGCCACGGTGGCGCTCGCGGTGGACGAGGACGGCCGCGTGGTGGCGGCAACGGTGTCCCCGTCGACCGGACAGCTCCTGCTCACCCGCCGCAAGGAGGAGCAGGGGCTGGCGCTGGAGGCGTGGCGGGAGCTGTGAGCAACGGCGCTTTCAGCCCGTCCGGCGTTTGAGGACGAGGCGTTCAGGCCGACAGGGGTCTGGGGGCGGAGCCCCCAGGTACGGGCGTACGAACGCCGGTGCCCTGCACACCAGGTAGGCGTGCAGGGCACCGGCGTTCACAGCGGAGCGCTTACACCGGAACCGACGCCAGGCCGGGAGCCAGGAACTTCTTGCCGTTCACGCGCTCCGAGACACCCTCGCGGTCCAGGTACGGCGTGATGCCGCCCAGGTGGAAGGGCCAGCCGGCGCCCGTGATCAGGCAGAGGTCGATGTCCTGGGCCTCGGCGACGACGCCCTCGTCGAGCATGAGCCCGATCTCCTGGGCGACGGCGTCGAGGACGCGGTCGCGGACCTGCTCCTCGCTGAGGACGGAGTCGCCCTGCTTCAGCAGCGCGGCGACCTCCGGGTCCAGCTCCGGCTTCCCGCTGTCGTACACGTAGAAGCCGCGCTTGCCCGCCTTGACGACGGCCGCGAGGTTCGGGGAGACCGTGAAGCGGTCCGGGAAGGCCCGGTTGAGGGTCTCCGAGACGTGCAGACCGATCGCGGGGCCGACCAGCTCCAGGAGGACGAGAGGAGACATCGGCAGGCCCAGGGGCTCCACCGCCTTCTCCGCCACCTCGACCGGGGTGCCCTCGTCGATGACGTTCTGGATCTCGCCCATGAAGCGGGTGAGGATGCGGTTCACGACGAACGCCGGGGCGTCCTTGACCAGCACCGCGGTCTTCTTCAGCTTCTTGGCCACCGCGAAGGCGGTCGCCAGGGAGGCGTCGTCGGTCTGCTCGCCGCGGACGATCTCAAGGAGCGGGAGGATCGCGACCGGGTTGAAGAAGTGGAAGCCCACGACCCGCTCGGGGTTCTTGAGCTTCGACGCCATCTCGGAGACGGACAGCGAGGAGGTGTTGGTGGCGAGGATCGCGTGCGCCGGGGCGACCGCCTCGACCTCCGCGAACACCTGCTGCTTGACGCCGATCTCCTCGAAGACGGCCTCGATGATGAAGTCGGCGTCCGCGAAGCCCTCGGCCTTGTCCAGCACACCGGTGACCAGGGCCTTGAGGCGGTTGGCCTTGTCCTGGTTGATACGGCCCTTGCCGAGCAGCTTCTCGATCTCGGCGTGGACGTAGCCCACACCCTTGTCGACGCGCTCCTGGTCGATGTCGGTCAGCACGACCGGCACCTCCAGGCGGCGCAGGAAGAGCAGGGCGAGCTGGGAGGCCATCAGACCGGCGCCCACGACACCGACCTTGGTGACCGGGCGGGCCAGGCTCTTGTCCGGCGCACCCGCCGGACGCTTGCCGCGCTTCTGCACCAGGTTGAACGCGTAGATGCCGGCGCGCAGTTCGCCCCCCATGATCAGGTCGGCGAGCGCCTTGTCCTCGGCGTCGTAACCCTGCTGGAGGTCGCCGTTCTTGGCGGCGGCGATGATGTCCAGGGCGCGGTAGGCGGCCGGAGCGGCGCCGTGCACCTTGGAGTCCGCGATGAAGCGGCCCTTGGCGACGGCCTGGTCCCAGGCCTCACCGCGGTCGATCACGGGACGCTCGACCTCGACGTCGCCCTTCAGTACCTGGGCGGTCCAGATCAGGGACTGCTCCAGGAAGTCGGCGCCCTCGAAGATCGCGTCCGCGATACCGAGGTCGAAGACCTGCTCTCCCTTGAGCTGCTTGTTCTGGTTGAGGCTGTTCTCGATGATCACCGAGACGGCCTTGTCGGCACCGATCAGGTTCGGCAGGATCGTGCAGCCGCCCCAGCCCGGGACCAGCCCGAGGAAGACCTCGGGGAGCGAGAAGGCGGGCAGGGCCTTCGACACCGTCCGGTACTTGCAGTGCAGACCGACCTCGACGCCACCGCCCATGGCGGCACCGTTGTAGTACGCGAAGGTCGGGACCGCGATGCCGGAGAGGCGCTTGAAGACCTCGTGGCCGCCCTTGCCGATGGCGAGCGCGTCCTTGTGCTCCTTCAGCAGCTCGACGCCCTTGAGGTCGGCGCCGACGGCGAAGATGAACGGCTTGCCGGTGATGCCGACACCGACGATCTCGCCGGCCGAGGCCTCCTTCTCGACCTGGTCGATGGCGGTGTTCAGGTTCGCCAGCGAGGCCGGGCCGAAGGTGGTCGGCTTGGTGTGGTCGAAACCGTTGTCCAGCGTGATCAGCGCGAAGCGCCCGGCGCCGAACGGCAGGTCGAGGTGGCGTACGTGCGCGGACGTCACGACCTCGTCGGGGAACAGCTCGGCCGCACCCTTCAGGAGTTCGGTGGTGCTCACTTGTTGCCTCCGGCGTCCTTGTGGTTCGGGTTCTCCCAGATCACCGTGGCGCCCATGCCGAAGCCGACGCACATGGTGGTGAGGCCGTAACGGACCTCCGGCTGCTCCTCGAACTGGCGGGCCAGCTGCGTCATCAGACGGACGCCGGAGGAGGCGAGCGGGTGGCCGTACGCGATGGCGCCGCCGTACTGGTTCACGCGCGCGTCGTCGTCCGCGATGCCGTAGTGCTCCAGGAAGGCGAGCACCTGGACGGCGAAGGCCTCGTTGATCTCGAAGAGGTTGATGTCCTCGATCGACAGGCCCGCCTTGGCGAGGGCCTTCTCGGTCGCCGGGATCGGGCCGTAGCCCATGACCTCCGGCTCGACGCCCGCGAAGGCGTACGAGACGAGGCGCATCTTGACCGGCAGGTTGTGCTCGCGGGCGAAGTCCTCGGACGCGATGATCGAGGCGGTCGCACCGTCGTTGAGACCGGCCGCGTTACCGGCGGTGACCCGGCCGTGCACACGGAACGGCGTCTTCAGACCCGACAGGTTCTCCAGGGTGGTCCCCGGGCGCATCGGCTCGTCGGCGGTGACCAGACCCCAGCCGGTCTCGCCGGCCTCCGGGTTGCTCCGGCGCACCGAGATCGGCACCAGGTCCTGCTGGATCTTGCCGTTGGCGTACGCCTTGGCGGCCTTCTCCTGCGAGCGCACGGCGTACTCGTCGGCGCGCTGCTTGGTGATCGTGGGGTAGCGGTCGTGCAGGTTCTCCGCGGTCATGCCCATGAACAGGGCGGACTCGTCGACCAGCTTCTCGCTCACGAACCGCGGGTTCGGGTCCACGCCCTCACCCATCGGGTGGCGGCCCATGTGCTCGACACCACCGGCGATGACGGCGTCGTACGCACCGAAGGCGATCGAGCCGGCGGTGGTGGTGACCGCGGTCAGCGCACCGGCGCACATGCGGTCGATGGAGTAGCCGGGGACCGACTGCGGGAGACCGGCGAGGATGCCGGCCGTACGACCGAGGGTGAGCCCCTGGTCACCGATCTGCGTGGTCGCGGCGATGGCGACCTCGTCGATCTTCTTGGGGTCGAGACCGGGGTTGCGGCGCAGCAGCTCCCGGATCGCCTTCACGACGAGGTCGTCGGCGCGGGTCTCGTGGTAGATGCCCTTCGGGCCCGCCTTGCCGAACGGGGTACGGACGCCGTCGACGAAGACGACGTCCCTGACGGTACGAGGCACGATGGCTCTCCTCCAGATGCGGGATGGCACTGCTGCACGGCGCAAGCGCAAGCGCTGAGCGCGCGCTCAGGCCCATGCTACTTGCGGGTAACGTGCCTGCACACCCCTGACGGGTGGAGCGGCGAACGTCACACTCCTGGGGGAGCTGTCGAGCCGCGCGGAGTGAGTACCGGAGTGGGTACGGGGTGCGACCCCGGCCCCTCTTCCGTGATCACCCCGAACAGGGTCCGAGCCACATCCGCCCCGAACCCGTGCACGTCATGGCTCATCGCGGACAGTGTGGGATGGGTGAGCCGGCACAACTGCGAGTCGTCCCAGGCGAGCAGCGAGACGTCGCGTGGCACGGTCAGCCCCATCTCCGCCGCGACCGAAAGTCCGGCCACCGCCATGATGTCGTTGTCGTACACGATGGCCGTCGGCCGGTCGGACGGGGCAGCGGTCAGCAGGGACCGCGTCGCCCGCGCCCCCGACTCCCCGGAGTAATCGGTGGTCACCTGCCACGCCCCGGCCAGTTCCAACGCCCCCGCCGCCTCGTCGAACGCCGCCGTCCGCGTCGCCGTGTGCCCCAGCGCCGCCGCGCCCCCCACCCGCGCGATCCGCCGGTGCCCCAACGCGGCCAGATATCGCACGGCCTCCGTCACGGCGGTCGCGTCGTCGGTCCACACGGACGTCAGTCCCCCCGTCAGCGAGGGGTGCCCCACGGCCACCACCGGCATCCCGAGCCGCTCGACCGCGGCCACCCGAGGATCGTCCAGCCGGAAGTCGACCAGTATCGCCCCGCCGATCTGCCGCCCCCGCCACCACGCCTCCTGCAGCCCGACCTCCTCCTCCACGTTCCGGACGAGCCGCAGCAGCAGCGAGCAGGACCGCTCGATGAGGACGCTCTCCACCCCCGACACGAACTCCATGTAGAACGGTTCGAGCCCCAGCAGCCGCGCCGGCCGGCAGATGGCCAGTCCCACCACGTCCACCCGCGACCCGGCCAGCGTCCGCGCGGTCAGGTTCGGCGCCCACCCCAGCTCCTTGGCCGCCTCGAAGATCCGGCCCCGGGTCGCCTCCGACAGCCCCGGCTTGTGGTTGAAGGCGAGCGACACGGCCCCCTTGGACACGCCGGCGCGCGCGGCGACGTCCTTGATGGTGACGCGGGACGTGGTCATGGGGTGGGCTCCAGGCAGTACAGGGCAGACCGTGCGGCCGCCGGATCAGGAGTCTCCCAGCCGCGTACGCCGATCGTGACCCGTTCCCCGGGCAGCAGCGTGACGAGCCCCCGATCGGCCCGCGCCTCGGGCTGCAGCCGGTCGGCCTGCAACAGCAGATCCCGTACGAGGGTGTGGGCCGTCACGGTCACCGCACCCGGCGCCACCACGACGTCGAACTCGGGTCGCGGGTACGGGACTTCACGGTCCGGCACAGGAAAATGAAGCGCCCGCAGCCCGTCGGCGTCCGCGTCCGCCACCAGGAACTCCTTGGGTCCCTGCGGCACCAGCTCCCGCGGGACCCGCACCTCGGCGACGCCGCGAGGGCCCACTTCGAACCGCACGGCCGCCTCCCCGGCCACCGCCCCCTCGACCGACATCCGCCGAAGGCGCACCGCCCCCGTCCATGCCTCGCCCGCCTGGTTGACGACGGCCAGCACCAGCCCCTGCTCCCGTACCTGAACCGTCAGCAACCGGTCCGCATACAGCCGCCGCAACTCGTGGTACAGCGGCTTCTCCCGCCCGTCGCCGTCGATCGCCGCCCACGACGTCACCGGCCAGCAGTCGTTGAGCTGCCACACCACCGTGCCCGCGCACACCGGCCAGTGCGACCGCCAGTGCTCGATCCCGGCGGCCACCGCCCGCGCCTGGTTGACCTGCGTCAGATAGTGCCAGCGGTCGAAGTCCCCCTCCGGCAGGGCGAAATGCCGGGCGAGTCCGCGCTCCAGCTTCCCGTTGCCGTCGTCCGCCTTCTGGTGGTGCAGCATGCCGGGGGAGTCGGCCGCGAGCTCCTCGCCGGGCAGCGCGCGCCGCAGCGTGGCGTACGCAGGCGGCGCCTGCCACCCGAACTCGGCGACGAACCGCGGCACTTGAAGCCGGTAGTCGCCGTAGTCCGTCCGGTTCCACACCTCCCACGAGTGATGCGTGCCGTGCGCCGGATCGTTCGGATGGTGCGCCCACGACCCCGACCACGGGCTGCCGGTCGTGTACACCCGCGTCGGATCCAGCTCCGCCACCACCCGCGGCAATACGCCGAGGTAGTACCCCTCGCCCCAGGAGTCCCCGCCCAGCTGCTCCTCCCAGCCCCAGTCCCGGAACCCCCACAGGTTCTCGTTGTTGCCGTTCCACACCACGAGCGACGGATGCGGCATCAGCCGTACGACGTTCTCGCGCGCCTCGGCCTCCACCTCGCCCCGCAGCGACTGCTCCTCCGGGTAGGCCGCGCACGCGAACGGGAAGTCCTGCCAGACCAGCAGCCCCAGCTCGTCGCACGCGTCGTAGAAGTCCTCGCCCTCGTAGATCCCGCCGCCCCAGACCCGTACGAGGTCGACGCCCGCGCCGGCCGCCTGCCGCAGCCGCTCCCGGTAGCGCGCGCGGGTGATCCGGGACGGGAACACGTCGTCCGGGATCCAGTTGACGCCCCGCGCGAACAGCCGCTCGCCGTTGACGACGAGGGTGAATCCGGTGCCGTGCGCGTCCGCCGAGGTGTCCAGCCCGACGGTCCGGAAGCCGACCCGCCGCCGCCACACGTCGAGCGCGTCGCCACCATGCCGGAGCGTCAACTCGACGTCGTACAACGGCTGTTCACCATACCCGCGCGGCCACCACAGCCGTACGTCCGGCACCCGAAGCCGTACCACCCCCGCCGTCCCGTCGATCTCGGCGCGGGCCCGCACCCCGCCGACCGTCGCCTCGACGGTGAGGGGCGCCTCGACCCGGGTCCGCTCCACCTCGACGTGCAACTCGACCACCCCCTCGCCGCCCTCGACGGTCACCAGCGGCCGCACCCGCGCGATCCGGGCCGTCGACCACTGCTCCAGCCGCACCGGCCGCCAGAGTCCGGCCGTCACCAGCGTCGGCCCCCAGTCCCAGCCGAAGGAGCAGGCCATCTTACGGAGGTACTGGTAGGGCTCGGCATAGGCGGCGGGTCGCTCCCCGACCCGCCCGCGGACGGCCTCGGCCTCGGCGTAGGCGGAGACGAACCGCACCGAGAGGCGCCCCTGGAGGCCGGTCACGTCGAAACGGTAGGAGCGGTGCATGTTCCTCGTACGGCCCAGGAGCCGACCGTCGACCAGGACCTCGGCGATCGTGTCGAGCCCTTCGAAGACGAGGTCGGACTGCTCGTGCCCGGAGCCCGCCCGGAGGTCCGTCTCATACGTCCACTCCCGGCGCCCGACCCACGCGACCTCGGTCTCGTTCCGCCCGAGGAAGGGGTCCGGGATCACCCCCGCCGCCATCAGGTCGGTGTGCACACAACCCGGCACGACGGCCGGAAGTGCAGCCTCCCCGTGCCGCAGGACCCATCCCTCGCTGAGCGGTGTCGCCTCCAGCATGCACACTCCCTAAACCGTTCCAGCCCAGTGCTCGGAAAACTTTCGGCAGCGTTGGCGCGATTGGGACTTTACCGGTTAAGAAAACGTTGTCAGAGTACCGAATCAGCCAACCCCGCTCGTGCTCGTCCGTCCCATGAACAGTGAACGGAGCTGATGCACATGAACCGCCGTACAGTCCTCGCCCTCGCCGCCGGAACCGCCCTCCTGCTCGCCGGATGCACCGGCACCGGAGGCACCTCGAAGGGCGCGGAGGCCCCGGCGTCTGACGACCCGTCAAAGGTGAGCGGCACCATCAAGGTCCTCACCCAGCGCACCGACCTGGTGCAGGACGGCACGATGAAGAAGTACGCCGCCGAGTTCAACAAGACGTATCCGAAGGTCAAGGTCGAGTTCGAGGCCCTCACCGACTACGAGGCCGACGTCAAGATCCGCATGAACACGAAGGACTACGGCGACGTCCTCCTCATCCCCGCGGTCATCAAGAAGAACGACTACCCGAAGTTCTTCGCCTCCCTGGGCACCCAGGCCGAACGCAGTAAGAAGTACCGCTTCACCGACTTCACCACGGTCGACGGCAAGGTCTACGGCCAGAGCCCGATCGGGGTGTCCCCGGGCTTCGTCTACAACAAGAAGGTCTGGCGGGAAGCCGGGGTCAGCAAGTGGCCCACCACCCCTGCCGAGTTCCTCAGCGACCTCAAGGCCATCAAGTCGAAGACCGACGCGACGCCCTACTACACCAACTTCGCCGCCCAGTGGCCGCTCACCTCCTGGACGTACGTCAACGGCTCGCCCAGCTGCGACACCCAGGCCACCACCAAGCTGGCCGAGGGCGACCCCTGGGCGATGGGCTCCGACCTCCGGGTCGGCGACACGCTCCTCTACGACATCGTCCACCAGGGCCTGGCCGAGAAGGACCCGGCGACCACCAACTGGGAGCTGTCCAAGCCCCAGTTGGCCAAGGGGAAGATCGCTACGCAGTGGCTCGGCACCTGGGCGATCATCCAGTTCCAGGACGCCGCCAGGAAGGCCGGGGTGAGCCCCGACGACATCGGCTTCATGCCGTTCCCGGCCCAAGCGGGCGGAAGGTTCTGCGCAGTCGTGAGCCCCGACTACAGCCAGGCCGTCAACATCAACTCCCAGCACAAGGAGGCGGCCCGCGCCTGGATCGACTGGTTCACCGACAAGTCCGGCTACGACAAGGACAACCTGGCGATCTCGCCGCTCAAGTCGGCACCCCTGCCGTCCGTCCTGAAGCCGTACGAGGACCAGGGCGTGAAGTTCATCGAGGTCAGCGACGCAAAGGGTGCCCAGGTCAAGGAGATCGACGACCAGTCGGAGGTCGGCATCTACAAGCCCGACTACCGCCAGGACCTGGTCGACCTCGCGCGCGGCGCGCGGAAGGGCAGCCTGGACGACTTCCTCGCGGGCCTCGGCAAGAAGTGGACCGAGGCGCAGAAGACCGTGGGGTCCTGATGACGGACACCACCCACCAGGCGGCCGTCCGGGCCGCCGCCGGGCCGCCGTCCGCCGTCCCCGTCCCGGCCCCCGCCCCGCGCCGCACGCGCGTGTGGCGGGGCCTCACGCCCTGGCTGTTCCTGATCGCCCCGCTGGCCCTGCTGGTCACCTTCACCTACGCGCCGATCGCCAACATGGTCGCCTACAGCTTCACCGACTGGGACGGGGTGAGCCCCGAACTGCACTACACGGGCGCCCACAACTACGCCGAACTCCTCACCCGCCCCGAGCTCTTCGAGGTGTTCTGGGTCAGCGGCTACTACCTGGCCGCTTCCGCCGTGCAGATCGCCGCGGCCCTCTACTTCGCGACGATCCTGAGCTTCAACGTCCGCTTCCGCAACTTCTTCAAGGGCCTGCTCTTCTTCCCGTACCTGATCAACGGGGTGGCCATCGCCTTCGTCTTCCTCTACTTCTTCCAGGACGGCGGCACCCTCGATTCGGTGCTGAGCCTGCTCGGCCTCCACTCGGACCACGCCTGGCTCGGCACCCCCGTGTCCGCCAACGTCTCCCTCGCGGGCGTCTCGGTCTGGCGCTACACGGGCCTGAACTTCGTCCTGTTCCTGGGCGCCATCCAGTCCATCCCGGGGGACCTGTACGAGGCCGCCGAACTGGACGGCGCGAACCGCTGGCAGCAGTTCCGCCACATCATCGCGCCGGGCATCCGGCCGGTCCTCGCCCTGACCGTGATCCTGTCCATCTCGGGCTCCCTGTCGGCCTTCGAGATCCCGTACATCATGACCGGCGGCGCGACGGGCACCGAGACCTTCGTGATCCAGACCGTGAAGCTGGCCTTCCAGTTCAACAAGACGGGGCTCGCCTCGGCGGCCGCGGTCGTACTGCTGCTGATCATCCTTGCGGTGACCTGGCTGCAGCGCCGCCTCGTACCGGACTCCGTCGACAAGGGAGTGGACCTCGTATGACACGCCGAGCGGTCGCCCGCACCCTGATGTACCTGTCGCTGATCGCCGTGTCCGTGGTCGTCCTGCTCCCGCTCGGCGTCGTGTTCCTCACCTCCCTCAAGTCCGACAAGGAGATGGCGAACGAAAGCGGAGCCCTCACGCTCCCCGACGACCCGCTCAACTTCCACAACTACGTGACGGCGTTCCAGGACGGCCGGATGCTCTCGGCCTTCGGCAACACGGCCTTCATCCTGGTCTTCGCCATCGGCGGCACGGTCCTCATCGGCTCGATGACGGCGTACGCCATCGACCGCTTCACCTTCCGCTTCAGGAAGCTGGTGGTGGCGCTCTTCCTGCTGGCCGCGCTGGTCCCCGGCGTCACCACCCAGGTGGCGACCTTCCAGATCGTCAACAGCTTCGGAATGTTCAACACCCTCTGGGCGCCGATCGCGCTCTACATGGGCACGGACATCGTCTCGATCTACATCTTCCTGCAGTTCGTACGATCCATCCCGGCCTCGCTCGACGAGGCGGCCCGTATCGACGGGGCCAACGCCTTCACGATCTACCGCAAGATCATCTTTCCGCTCCTGAAACCGGCGATCGCCACCGTGGTGATCGTGAAGGGGATCACCGTCTACAACGACTTCTACATCCCCTTCCTCTACATGCCGTCCCAGGATCTTGGCGTGATCTCGACATCCCTGTTCCGCTTCAAGGGCCCGTTCGGCGCCCACTGGGAAACGATCTCGGCAGGAGCAATTCTGGTCATCCTGCCGACGCTGATCGTCTTCCTGTGCCTGCAGCGCTACATCTACAACGGCTTCACGAGAGGGGCGACCCGTTGAGGCCGCGTCACTGGGCGGACAACGCGGAGACCAGCACCGGCGTCACCTGCTCGACCTGCCAGGGCCGCGCCCCGAACCCGGAAAGCGCCGCACCGACCGAATCCGCTTCGACGACCTTCGGCGGCTCCCAGCAGACCCGCCGCACCGTGTCCGGCGTGATCAGATTCTCCTGAGGCATGTTCAGCTGCTCGGCCAGGGCGGACACCGCCGCCCGGGCCGCCGACAGGCGAGCCGCGGCAGCCGGGTCCTTGTCGGCCCACGCCCGCGGCGGCGGGGGCCCGGTCACCGGCTGCCCGGGCGCCGGCAACTGCGCCTCCGCCAGCGCCTTCGCACGATCCACCGCTGCCTGCCACTGCTCCAGCTGCCGCCGCCCCATCCGGTTGCCGAACCCGTTCAGGGCGGCCAGCGCGTGCACATTGCCCGGAAGGGAGAGCGCCGCCTCCACGATGGCGGCGTCCCCGAGCACCTTCCCCGGCGACACGTCCCGCCGCTGGGCGATCCGGTCCCGCGTCTGCCACAGCTCCCGCACCACGGCGAGCTGCCGGCGCCGCCGGACCTTGTGCATGCCGGACGTACGCCGCCAGGGGTCCTTGCGGGGCTCCGGCGGAGGAGCCGAGGCGATCGCGTCGAACTCCTGGTGGGCCCACTCCAGCTTGCCCTGCCGGTCCAGCTCCTTCTCCAGCGCGTCGCGCAGATCCACCAGGAGCTCGACGTCCAGCGCGGCGTAGCGCAGCCACGGCTCGGGCAGCGGGCGGGTCGACCAGTCGACGGCGGAGTGGCCCTTTTCGAGGACGAAGCCGAGGACGTTCTCGACCATGGCGCCGAGGCCGACCCTGGGGAACCCGGCGATGCGTCCTGCGAGCTCGGTGTCGAACAGCCGCGTCGGCACCATGCCTATCTCGCGCAGACACGGCAGGTCCTGCGTGGCCGCGTGCAGCACCCACTCGACGCCGGAGAGCGCCTCACCGAGCGCCGACAGATCGGGACAGGCCACGGGGTCGATCAGCGCGGTCCCGGCGCCCTCACGGCGCAGCTGGACGAGATAGGCGCGCTGGCCGTAGCGGTAGCCGGACGCGCGTTCCGCGTCGACGGCCACGGGGCCGGAACCGGCGGCGAAGGCGGCGACCACCTCGGCGAGCGCGTCCGCGTCGGCGATCACGGGCGGAATGCCCTCGCGCGGCTCGAGCAAAGGGATCGGTTCCGGGCCGGGTTCTGGGCCGGGTTCTGGGCTCGACTCCGCTTTCGGCGCCCCCGTAACAGATGTTCCGCCGTCTTCCGGAGGGGCGCCTCCGGTGGTTCGCAGTGAGCTGTCTGCTGCGGTCTCTTGGGCGTCGGTCACGTGTCAAGGGTATCTGTGTATGGACAGCGCCCGCCGACGTAACGTTCCGTCGGCGGGCGCCTGGGGGTCGTAAACCAGTCAGGTCGGTGAAAGATCCGGTTCACGACAGGTGGGACACGGGCGGAGAATCAACGGCCGATCCTGTTCACGTCCGTGAATGGCAGGGATGTACAGGGGAGACAGGGGAGAGGTGGAGCCAGGTAGGGGGAGGCAGAGGTGAAGGGCAGGGGAGTACGGGTCAGTGGATGATGCCGGTGCGCAGTGCCACCGCGACCATTCCGGCGCGGTCGCCCGTGCCGAGCTTGCGGGCGATGCGGGCGAGGTGGCTCTTGACGGTCAGCGCGGACAGGCCCATCGAAACGCCGATCGCCTTGTTCGACTGGCCCTCCGCGACCAGTCGCAGCACCTCGACCTCACGGCCGGAGAGCTCGCGGTAGCCACCCGGGTGACTCGGGGCACCCGGGGGGCGGCGGTGCATACGCGCGGCGGCGGATCCGATGGGGGCGGCGCCCGGCCGGGTGGGGAGCCCGACGTTGGTACGGGTGCCGGTGACGACGTAGCCCTTGACGCCGCCCGCGAGGGCGTTGCGTACGGCGCCGATGTCGTCGGCGGCCGACAGGGCGAGGCCGTTGGGCCAGCCCGCCGCGCGGGTCTCCGAGAGGATGGTGAGGCCGGAGCCGTCGGGCAGGTGGACGTCGGCGACGCAGATGTCGCGGGGGTTGCCGATGCGGGGACGAGCCTCCGCGATGGACGAGGCCTCGATGACGTCGCGCACACCGAGCGCCCACAGGTGGCGGGTGACGGTGGAGCGGACGCGGGGATCGGCCACGACCACCATGGCGGTCGGCTTGTTCGGGCGGTAGGCGACCAGGCTTGCGGGCTGCTCGAGGAGAACGGACACCAGGCCTCCTGGGGTGCGGGACGGCTTTCAAGGTCACAGTCGTCTTCGGCACCAAACCCGAAGTCCTTTAGGGAAAGATCACGATTTAGTGAGTATCAATTAGTGCAATTCGGACACGCGATCGATCGCCTGATGAACGATTCGGTTCGTTCGCGGCTCTGTTCGTGACCGAAAGTGGCCGTATCGACAAAGTGATGGATGGTCCGCCGGTCAGCGCGACTGCGGATCCCGCCGCTGTGGCAAGGTCACGATCGACGCATCACCCGGCCCGGCCGGAGGCAGGCCCGCGACCTGGGCCAGCAGATCGCACCAGGAGGCCAGGTGCGACGCCGTGTCCGGGACCCCGCCCAGGCCCTCGCGAGGCGTCCAGGAGGCACGGATCTCGATCTGCGAGGCGGCCGGACGCTCCGCCAGGCCGCCGAAGTAGTGGGAGCTCGCACGGGTGACGGTGCCGCTCGCTTCGCCGTACGACAGGCTGCGCGCCTGCAGCGCGCCGGTCAGCCAGGACCAGCACACGTCCGGCAGCAGCGGGTCGGCGGCCATCTCCGGCTCCAGTTCCGCGCGCACCAGCGTCACCAGCCGGAAGGAGCCCCGCCAGGCGTCGTGCCCGTCCGGGTCGTACAGCAGCACCAGGCGGCCGTCGGCCAGGTCCTGGTCGCCGTCGACGACCGTGGCCTCCAACGCGTAGGCGAAGGGCGCGAGCCGCTTGGGCGCCGGCGCCGGCTCGATCTCGATCTGCGGCCGCAGCCGCGCGGTCCTCAGCGCGTCGACGGCAGCCCGGAAGGGCAACGGAGGCGTACCGCCGCCATTCCGATCACCCTCCTTGGTGTCGTCCATTCCGTCAGCGCCGTCCGACAGTCGTCCCTGAGCCGCAGCCATGCGGGGAAGATTAAAGGGAACGGGGGCTTCGCGCAGGGAGGGACACCCGTGCGGGGGGCCGCATGTCCGGATAGTGCCCCGTGAACCCCGGCCGTCGGGCCTCGGGGGCCGTGCGAGACTTGCGGTCGTGAGTGCGAACGAGAGCCCCGCGGGCCAGGTCCAGACGCAGCCGACAGCCACGTACGAATCGGCCTTCCTCAAGGCGTGCAGGCGCGAACCCGTGCCGCACACGCCCGTGTGGTTCATGCGGCAGGCCGGGCGCTCCCTGCCGGAGTACCGCAAGGTGCGCGAGGGCATCCCGATGCTCGAGTCCTGCACGCGGCCCGAACTGGTCACCGAGATCACGCTCCAGCCGGTGCGCCGGCACGGCGTGGACGCGGCGATCTACTTCAGCGACATCGTCGTCCCGCTCAAGGCCATCGGCGTCGACCTCGACATCAGGCCCGGCGTCGGCCCGGTCGTCGCGCACCCGATCCGCACCCGCGCCGACCTCGCGCAACTGCGCGACCTCACCCCCGAGGACGTCTCGTACGTCACCGAGGCGATCGGCCTGCTGACGCGCGAGCTCGGCTCGACCCCCCTCATCGGTTTCGCCGGAGCGCCTTTCACCCTTGCGAGCTACCTCGTCGAGGGAGGCCCGTCGCGCACGTACGAGAACGCCAAGGCGATGATGTACGGCGACCCCGAGCTCTGGGCCGACCTGCTCGACCGCCTGGCGGAGATCACGTCCGCGTTCCTGAAGGTGCAGATCGAGGCGGGCGCCTCGGCGGTCCAGCTGTTCGACTCGTGGGCCGGCGCTCTCGCCCCCGTCGACTACCGCCGCTCGGTGCTCCCCGCCTCCGCGAAGGTCCTCGACGCCGTCGCCGGGTACGGCGTCCCGCGCATCCACTTCGGTGTCGGCACGGGCGAGCTGCTGCGGCTGATGGGCGAGGCGGGCGCGGATGTCGTGGGCGTCGACTGGCGCGTCCCGCTCGACGAGGCGGCCCGCCGGGTCGGCCCCGGCAAGGCGCTCCAGGGCAACCTCGACTCGACCGTCCTGTTCGCCTCCAGGGAAGCCGTCGAGGCCAAGACCCGCGAGGTCCTCGACTCGGCCGCGGGCCTGGAGGGCCACATCTTCAACCTCGGCCACGGCGTCATGCCGTCCACCGACCCGGACGCGCTGACCCGGCTCGTGGAGTACGTCCACACGCAGACGGCCCGCTAGATCTCTTTTCCACGGCTCACCACGTGTGCCGGGGCCGCGCCCTCCTGCCGAACAGCAGGCCGCGCGGTTCCGGCGGCGGGGGCGTGCCCCGCTTGAGCGGCCAGGCGAGCAGCATGCCGACGAGGAAGCCGACGACGTGCGCCGCGTACGCCACCGTCCCCGCGGTGGAGACGCCCTCCCCGGACGAGTACAGGGCCTGCAGCACGAACCAGAAGCCCAGCACCAGCCAGGCCGGCAGCCTCAGCGGCAGGAAGACCAGGAACGGCACCAGGACCCAGACCCTGGCCTTCGGATACAGCACCAGATAGGCGCCCAGGACGCCGGCGATGGCTCCCGACGCGCCGATCAGCGGGTCGGACGAGTCGGCGTTGAGCAGCGCGAAGCCGTACGACGCCGCGTAGCCGCAGACGACGTAGAACAGGGCGTACCTGATGTGCCCCATGCGGTCCTCGACGTTGTTGCCGAAGATCAGCAGGAAGAGCATGTTGCCGAGCAGGTGCAGCCAGCCGCCGTGCAGGAACATCGCGGTGAGGACGGACACGGCGGGTGACTTGTGGTAGCCCGGCGGGGCCACCACGCAGCCCGCTCCGTGCGTGCCCACCCCCGTGGCGCCCGTGGGGACCAGCCGGGGCATCTGATGGTGGATCAACTCCCGTGGTACGGCTGCGTAGTGGTCGAGGAACGCCTGCAGGTGGCACAGCTGGGACAGGCTGCTGTCGCCCGCCACGGAACCGGCGAGGCCGGGCGTGGACAGGAAGACGTACACGTTCGCGGCGATCAGCGCGTACGTCACCCAGGGGGTGCGGCGCACCGGGTTCACGTCATGGACGGGTATGACCACAAGGAATTAGTGCCCTCGGTGGACCGGCCGAATCGGTGAACGCGGCCACGCGCGCGTGCGTATGTCTCGTCAACCGCCCGCGGCACGGGGAAGGCGGGTCGCGGGGACGACGTGAGGAACAGGCGATGAACGACCGAGTTACTCCTCCGATGCACGCCACGCCCGACGGGGAGGCGGAGATCTCCCTGGTGGTGAAGTTGCCGTGGGAGGACGTCGCCCGGCTCGGCCAGGAGGCCGGACGGCTGGCTTCGCAGATGCAGCGGCCGGTGACGCTGGACGAGGCGGTGAGTCACCGGCTGCGGTCCGTACGGAGTGCTGCGCATGCGAAGCCGGCGGGGGAGCAGCCGGCGGCTGTGACGGCCACGGCGTCGGTGTCGTCGTTGCCGCCGAGGCCTCCGGCGGAGCAGGCGCGGCAGGCGATCGAGCGGATCAATGGGAGCGCGTGAAAGGTTCGCCGCAGGGGTGCGGGTTGATTGCCGGCTGCGGGTCCGTTGTGGCTGGTCGCGCCCACGCGGCGGAGCCGCGGACTGACACAGCCCCGCCCCCCTGGGGGCGCTTCCCGCACGCCCGTTACGAGGAGCCCTTCCGCACGGCTGCCGTCGCCTTGCGAGCGGCGACCAGCACTGGGTCCCATACAGGGCTGAACGGGGGTGCGTAACCCAGGTCCAGGGCTGTCATCTGTTCCACCGTCATTCCGGCCGTGAGGGCGACCGCTGCGATGTCGACTCGCTTGCCGGCGCCCTCCCTGCCGACGATCTGCACGCCGAGCAGGCGGCCCGTCCGCCGCTCGGCGAGCATCTTGACGGTCATGGGGGAGGGGTTCGGGTAGTAACCGGCGCGGCTGGTGGACTCGATGGTGACCGCCTCGAACTGGAGGCCGGCCCGGCGGGCGTCCTTCTCCCGGAGGCCCGTGCGGGCGATCTCCAGGTCGCAGACCTTGGACACCGCGGTGCCGACGACGCCCGGGAAGGTGGCGTAGCCGCCGCCGACATTGGTGCCGATGACCTGGCCGTGCTTGTTGGCGTGGGTGCCGAGGGCGATGTGGCGTTCCTGGCCCGAGACCAGGTCGAGGACCTCGACGCAGTCCCCGCCGGCCCAGATGTTCTCGTGCCCGCGTACCCGCATGGCCAGGTCCGTGAGCAGTCCGCCATGGCTGCCCAGGGGGAGTCCGGCCGCCCTGGCCAGTTCCGTCTGCGGGCGTACGCCGATGCCCAGGACGACCACGTCCGCCGGGTACTCCGCGTCCTGCGTGGCCACGGCCCGCACCCGGCCGTCCCCGCCGGTGTGCACCTTGGTCACCTCGGCGTCGTCGACCATGGTGATGCCCATGCCCTCCATGGCCTCGCGCACCAGGCGGCCCATGTCGGGGTCGAGCGTGGACATGGGTTCGCTGCCGCGGTTGACGACCGTCACCTCGTAGCCGCGCTTGATGAGGGCCTCGGCCATCTCCACGCCGATGTAGCCCGCCCCGACGACCACCGCGTGACGGCCACGCGTGCGCGTGAGCGAGTCGATGAGCGCCTGCCCGTCGTCCAGTGTCTGCACCCCGTGGACCCCGTCGGCGTCGGACCCCGGCATGTCCGGGCGGATGGGGCCGGCACCGGTGGCGATCACGAGTTTGTCGTACGACGTCCACGACTCGGCGCCGGAATCGACGTCACGCGCGCGTACCCGGCCGCCCGCCACGTCGATCTCCGTGACCTCCGTCCGCAGGCGCAGATCGATGTCCCGCGCGCGGTGCTCCTCGGGCGTACGGGCGATCAGATCGTCCCGATCGTCGACGTCGCCGCCCACCCAGTACGGGATGCCGCACGCCGAGAAGGAGGTGAAGTGGCCGCGCTCGAACGCCACGATCTCCAGCTCGTCGGGGCCCTTCAGGCGGCGTGCCTGCGACGCCGCGGACATTCCCGTGGCGTCGCCGCCGATCACGACCAGTCGTTCCCTCGCAGCGCTCATGTCCATGCGAACACGCTACGGGGGCGCGGCATTTCAGGCCCGTGCCCGTCAGTCCTGGTTCTCGCCGCCTGCCCGTGTGCCCGGGGCCCGCAGGACCGCGCGGTGCGGCAGCCGGGGCCGGACGAGCCGCAGCCAGGCCAGTGCGATCAGGGCCGCCACCGCGGCGAACGGCAGTACCGCGCCGAACGCCACCGCCAGCCAGCGCAGCATCGTCACGAACGCGCCCCAGCCGCCTGCCAGCGCGTCCACGAACCCGGGCCTGTCCTCCTTCGCCGCCGCCGTCACCGGTGACTCCGAAAGGGACAGGGTGATCGTCGCGAGACTGGTGCGGTCCTTGAGAGACGCCTGCTGCGCGAGCAGCGCCTCCAGGTCGGCCTCCCAGGTGCTCAGCTCGCCCTCCAGCTCCACCACGTCGCTGAGCTTGGTGGCGCGGTCCATCAGCTCCCGGACCCGCGCCACGCTGGCCCGCTGCGACTTGATGCGGCTGTCCACGTCGACGACCTGGTCGGTGACGTCCTCGGCCTTGGCGGTGCGGTCGAGGAGCTTGCCCGCGCCCTGGAGGCCGGCGAGGACCTCGTCGTACTTGTCGACCGGCACACGCAGCACGACACGGGTGCGCTCATGGCCGTTCCCGTCCCGGCCGGTGGTCTCGTCGCCGACATAGCCGCCCGCGTTCTCGGTCGTCGTGCGGGCCTCGTCGAGGGCCTTCGGTACGTCCTTGACCTGCACGGTCAACGAGGCGGTGCGGATGATGTCGCTCGCGGTGAGCCTGGGCGCCCGCTCGGCCCCGGCGCCGCTCGCGTTCCTCTCGCCGCCCGGGGCGGCGGCCTTCCCGTCGCTCCGGACGGCCTTGCCGGCGGCGCTTCCGCCGCCGGAATCGGAGCCGCTCCCGCTGCATCCGGTGAGCGCGAGTGCGGCGGCGAGCAGGATCGCGGCCAGGGCCGGAACAGGTCGTACGGGACGTGTTGTGCACATGTGGGTGTACCCCCGAGGGTCGTGACGACTGACGGTCCTTCGACGCCCGGACGGGCCGGGGCGTTGGACCTGGACGGTCCCGATGCGGTCACGGTCAGGACTCGTGAAGGACACCGGGCCGCGGGCCGGCTGTCAGAGGGGTCTGAGACGCTTGAGGACATGCGCGAAGTGGAGAGTCGTACGGGTATGGGGCAGGTCGTCGTCATCGGAGCCGGGATCGCCGGACTGGCCGCGGCCCACCGGTTGTTGCAGCGCGGCGCGCGGGTGACCGTGCTGGAGGCGTCGGACCGCGTCGGCGGCAAGCTGCTGCCCGGTGAGATCGCGGGCGCGCGCGTGGACTTCGGCGCCGAGTCGCTGCTGGCGCGCAGACCGGAAGCGGTCGCCCTCGCCCGCGAGGTGGGCCTCGACGACCGGCTGCAGCCGCCGGCCACCGCGACGGCCTCGATCTGGACCCGCGGCGCCCTGCGGCCCATGCCCAAGGGCCACGTCATGGGCGTCCCCGGAACCGCCGCCGCGCTGACCGGAGTCCTGTCCGACCAGGGCCTGGCCCGTATCGAACGCGACGCGGACCTGCCGCGCACGGAGGTCGGCGACGACGCGGCGGTCGGGGAGTACGTGGCGGCCCGGCTCGGCCGCGAGGTCGTCGACCGCCTGGTGGAACCCCTCCTCGGCGGCGTCTACGCGGGGGACGCCTACCGCATCTCGATGCGCTCCGCGGTCCCGCAGCTCTACCAGGTCGCCAAGACGCACGACTCGCTCACCGAAGGCGTCCGCGAGCTCCAGGCCAGGATGGCCGCCGCCCAGCAGACCGGCCCCGTCTTCATGGGCATCCAGGGCGGCGTCGGCAGCCTCCCGCTCGCGGTGGCGGACTCGGTCCGCGCGCGCGGCGGCGAGATCCTGACCGGGACGCCGGTGACCGGGCTGCGCCGCGAGACAGCCGGTGGCTGGCGGGTCGTCGCCGGTGACCGTGTGCTGCACGCGGACGCCGTCGTCGTGGCCGTCCCGGCCCCCGCGGCGGCCGGCCTCCTGCGCCCGGAGGCCCCGGAGGCCGCCACCGAGCTCGCCGCCGTCGAGTACGCCTCCATGGCCCTGGTCACCCTCGCCTACCGCCGCACCGACACCGCCCTCCCGCAGGGCAGCGGCTTCCTCGTCCCGCCGGTCGACGGACGCACCATCAAGGCGTCGACGTTCGCCTCCCAGAAGTGGGGCTGGATCGCCGACGAGAACCCGGACACGGCAGTGCTGCGCACCTCCGTCGGCCGGTACGGCGAGACCGAGATCCTCCAGCGCGAGGACGCCGGCCTGGTGGACGTCTCCCGGCACGACCTGCGCGAGGCCACCGGACTGGACGCCGCCCCCCTCGAAACCCGGGTCACCCGCTGGACCGACGGCCTGCCCCAGTACCCCGTCGGCCACCACGCGCGCGTGGCCCGCATCCGCGAGCACGTCGCCAAGCTGCCGGGCCTCGCCGTCTGCGGCGCGCAGTACGACGGCGTCGGCATCCCGGCCTGCATCGCGAGCGCGTACGCGGCCGTCGACCAGATCGGCGGCGACCTGGAATCAAAAGGTGCAGCGCGAAGCGCTTCGGTTGAGGGCGGTGGTGGGCGACGGGCGGGCGTGGAGGAGCTGACCGCCCACCCGGTGCAGAGTCTGCACGGCGGAGCGGGAGAATAGCCACATGAGTGACGACGCCCCCACCACTGCCCCGGACCGGATCGCGAACAAGGGCAAGCTGGCCAAGGACCTCAACGAGGTCATCCGCTACACCCTGTGGTCCGTCTTCAAGCTGAAGGACGTGCTGCCCGAGGACCGCGCGGGCTACGCCGACGAGGTCCAGGAGCTGTTCGACCAGCTCGCCGCCAAGGACGTGACGATCCGCGGCACGTACGACGTGTCGGGCCTGCGCGCCGACGCCGACCTCATGATCTGGTGGCACGCGGAGACCAGCGACCAGCTGCAGGAGGCGTACAACCTCTTCCGGCGCACCAAGCTGGGCCGCGCCCTGGAGCCGGTCTGGTCGAACATGGCGCTGCACCGCCCCGCCGAGTTCAACCGCTCGCACATCCCGGCCTTCCTCGCCGACGAGACGCCCCGCAACTACGTCAGCGTCTACCCCTTCGTGCGCAGCTACGACTGGTACCTGCTGCCCGACGAGGACCGCCGCCGCATGCTCGCCGACCACGGAAAGATGGCCCGCGGCTACCCGGACGTGCGGGCCAACACGGTCGCCTCGTTCTCCCTCGGCGACTACGAGTGGATCCTGGCCTTCGAGGCCGACGAGCTCTACCGCATCGTCGACCTCATGCGCCACCTGCGTGCCTCCGAGGCCCGGAGGCACGTCCGCGAGGAGGTCCCGTTCTACACCGGGCGCCGCAAGGACATCGCGGAACTCGTCGCGGGTCTGGCGTAGTCGGCGCCCGGTTGTCGCCTGGTCAGCGCCGGGCGGTCTTCCCCTTCAGGGTCTCCTTCAGCGGGGCCGGGTGGGAGCGGCCGTCCGTCGTGGCCGGGTTCGGCTCCGCGTGCGGGGCGCAGGACGCCTGCTGCACCGGCAGCCGGCCCTCCAGCAGGTACGCGTCCAGATAGCCGTTGACGCACCGGTTCGGGCCGCCCGCGATGCCGTGCGTGCCGGCCTCCCGCTCGGTCACCAGGACCGAGTCGCTCAGCCGCCGGTGCAACTCCACGGCGCCGTCGTAGGGCGTCGCCGCGTCCCGTTCGGCGGCCAGGATCAGCGTCGGCGGCAGCTCACCCGGCGCGGTCCGGACATCGAGGGGCTGCTGCCGGGGCGCCGGCCAGTAGGCGCACGGCAGGTTCATCCACGCGTTGTCCCAGGTCTCGAACGGCGCCTGGCGCGCGAGCCGCGTGTTGTCCTCGTCCCAGACCTTCCAGTCCGTCGGCCAGGGCGCGTCGTTGCACTCGACGGTCGTGTACACCGCGTTGGTGTTCTCCGCCTCGGCGGCCGTCTCGGTGGCCGGACCGGCCTGCTCGACCAGCGGCTTCTCGTCGCCCTTCAGATACGCCGACAGCGCCTTCGCCCGCGTCGGCCAGTAGTCGTCGTAGTACCCGGCCGACAGGAACGCCGCCTGTAGTTCGGCCGGCCCCACCCTGCCGCCCGCCGGCTTCGCCGCGAGCTGCCTGCTCGCCTTCTCGTAGCCGGCCTGCACCTCGTCGGCCGTGTTGCCGAGGCCGTACACGTCGTCGTGCTTGGCGATCCACTCCCGGAAGTCCGACCACCGGTTCTCGAACGCGGCCGACTGGTCGAGGTTGTTGCGGTACCAGACCTGCTCGGGAGCCGGGTTCACCGCCGAGTCGAACACCATCCGCCGCACATGCGAGGGGAACAGCGTCGCGTAGAGCGCCCCGAAGTAGGTGCCGTACGACGCCCCCATGAACGTCAGCTGCCTCTCGCCCAGCGCCGCCCGCACCACGTCCAGGTCACGGGCGTTGTTGAGCGAGTTGAAGTACTGGAGCCCGCTGCCGGACCGCTTGGCGCAGCCCGTCGCGTAGGCCCTCGCCTGCTTGATGCGTTCCTGCTTGTACGCCTCCGAGGGGTACGTCGGTGCCTGCGAGGGCGCCTTGAAGAAGAGCTTGGGCTCCTCGCAGGACAGCGGCGAGGACTTGCCGACGCCGCGCGGGGAGTAGCCGACCAGGTCGTAGGCCGCCGCGAGGCGCTTCCACTCCGGAAGCATCCCGACGAGCGGGAAGTAGAGGCCGTCGCCGCCGGGCCCGCCGGGGTTGTAGACCAGGGCGCCCTGCCGGGGCACCCGGCGCTTGCTGTTCTGGGGGTCCTTGTGGGTGGCCGTCACCCGGCTGACGGTCAGCTTGATCTGCTTGCCGCGGGGATGCGCGTAGTCGAGCGGGACGGACACCGTGCCGCACTCCATCGTGCCCGGCATGTCCTGCGCGGCGGCGCACTTCCCGAAATCGATGCCGGCCGCCCGGGCGCGCGCGGCGGCCACCGCCGTGCCGTGCAGCTCGGCCGCGTCCGGGACGACGGGTGTGCTGCCGGCCGGGGCGGCCGCGAGGGCGGTCAGGAGCAAGGATCCGGCGGCCGAGTAGAGGGCGGCAGCTCTCATGACGTATCCCTTCGGAGCATGGCAGCGACAAAAGGGATGTTTCGTTCGGTGCATGCAGAAGGCAAGCACCGCCCCGGCGGTGTCGGCCTCAATGCCCCCTATGCGCCCCTGGCGTGCGGTTCGCGCCAGGACTGTTCGCGGTGTGCGAAGGCCGCGCGCAGGTCCGGTTCACCGATCGCGCGGACACCTCGTACGGCGACGGTGGTGAGGTACGTGCGGTCGTCGCCGTACGAGACGCGCCGGGGCAGGGTGCCCAGCAGCCGCTGCCCGGCCGGGGAGGCCCAGCGGGAGTACGGATGGGCCTCCACCCGGGCGATGGCCAGACAGCTGAGTGTCAGTGCGAGCGGCAGGGCGAACCACAGGGCGACCAGGCCGCGCGGCATGTCCGGCCGGGCGGGCGCCAGCAGTGCGATCGCGCCCAGCACGAGCACGGCCACCGTGGCGAGCTGCACCTGGCGCACTCCGGCCGCGACGGTGGTCCGGGCACCGGCGGGCACGGCCAGGCCCGCGTCGACGAGCCGGTCGCCGAGCCCCGCGACCGCGTCCGCGGAGGCCGCGGCGGCCCGCACGGGTTCTATGCGGTTCTGCCCCTCGGGCCCGATGGCCCCTATGACCGACCGCTCGATGTCGTCGCGCCCGCGCGGATCGACCACCGTCGCCCACCCGGTGTGGGCGAGCAGCAGCCGCCGCTGCCGGGCCATGGAGACCATGGTCAGATCGGCGACGCGCCTGGGCCCGCCGGACAGGAACGCGGCCTCGTACAGCGTCAGATCGTGATCCCGGGAGTCCTCGTCGACGGCCGCCGCGCGTACGGCGGCCAGGCACAGCCGCGTACACGCCGTGCCGGCGACGGCCCAGGCCAGCATGAGGAGAAGTACCCAGAACATGCCGCGTTTCTATGCCAAAGGCTCAGAGGAACGCCATGGTCTGTTCACAATCCGGACGGAGCGTTGCCTGTATGTGACGTTCCGTTTGTCCGGAAGTGGACCTTCGCTACTGCGGGGGCGGGCTGGAGGCGGGCGGCGGGAGCGTGTAGCCACCGGTGCCGGACGGCGTGAGCGGGACGACCTGGCCCGGATCCGCGGTCGCGCCGGGGAAGCCGGTGGGCGGCGGCGTGCTCGCGGCGGCCATGTCCTGGGCGAGCGCGTCCCAGTCGATGTACCCCGTGGCCTCCAGGACCTTGATGTGGTCCAGCACGGTCGTGTTCGCGTCGTCGGCGAGCGCGCGCACCAGCGAGTTCTGGGTGCTCGCCCGGACCTGGGCGACGAGGGAGAACACCTTGCCGTGCGCCAGCCGCAGGATGTTGGCGAACTTGCCGTCGTAGTCGGTGCCCTGCGCCGCGTTCAGCGTCGCCAGCCACTGCTTCTGCTGGTCGCTCGGCTCGTTGGGCAGCTGCAGGCCGAGCTGGGCCGCCACGTCCCGTACCCGCTGGTCGAGGAAGGTGTGCCCCAGGACGAGATGCTGACCCGCCGTCCGTACGGCCTGGGTGGTGCCCTTCTGCTCGGCCTGCTGTCCGGCGGGCAGCTCCCACAGGCCGGCCAGCCGGACCTTGGTGATGAAGTCGCGGTCGAGGGCGGACAACGGCCCGTACTGCGTCGAGACGGTCTCGGCGCTCAGTACGTCGACGCCGGTCCCGGACCGGTCGGCGTACGACCAGATCGGGAAGATCAGTGCCAACAGGGTGGCCGTCAGGCCGATGATGATGACCCCGGTGCCGCTGAATATGCCTCTGCCGGTGACGGGTGGTCGCGGTCGCATGGTGCCTCCTACGGCACCGCATATTACTGCGGGGTTCGGCTGCGCCCGGTCTCGCGGCCTGTTACCTCCGGCACGGTCAGCGCCGCAGCAGCACCCGCCGCGCCGCCCTGGCCATCCGAACCGCCGGCCGCTGCGACCGCGGCGCGGGCCCCGAGCGTTCCAGCCACCACTCCCTCAGCTCCCGCCGGGCCCGGCCCTCCTCCAGCCGCCCGTCGAGCAGCAGCTGTCCGGCGAAGTCCAGGGCGTCCCGGCGGTAGCCGCCGGTCATCGGGTGCCGGTGGGCGTACGCGAGGAAGGCCGGCCGGTACGCGTCCCCGAGGATCTCCGGCAGCTCGGGCGCGACCTTCGCCACCACATCCGCCCGCTTCCCGGCGAGCGCCCGCGCCTGCACCCCCAGCCGCACCCGGTCGAACCCCTCCGGCACGGGCGTCCCGGCGACGAGCGCGGACAGCAGGGCGGCCTGAGCGAGCCCGAGCCGCTGCCGGGCGGCGGCGGCGGTGGCGGTGGCGGTGGCAGGGGCAGGGGCGACGGCGCCCACCGTCGCCGTCGCTGCCGCCTCCGCCGCGGTCTCCTCCCGTATCGCCCCTCCCTTCTCCACGGCTGCCCGTATCGCCTCCAACTCCCTCTCCAGTACGGCCGGTTCGGGAAAGTTCTCGTCCCGCTCCAGCAGCACCCCGGGCGGCGAGACCCGAGCGGCGAGGTCGGTCAGGATGTCGAGGACCGGCTCCGGCACCGGGTGGGCGTGGCTGTCGTGCCAGACACCGTCGCGTTCGAAGCCGCCCGCGACATGGACGTAGGCGATGGCCTCCAGGGGAAGCTCCGCGAGCGCCTTGGCCGGGTCCTCTCCGCCGTTGACGTGGTTGGTGTGCAGGTTGGCAACGTCGATCAGGAGCCGTACGCCGGTCCGGTCGGCGAGCTCGTACAGGAACTGCCCCTCGGTCATCTCCTCACCGGGCCAGGAGACCAGCGCGGCGATGTTCTCCACGGCGAGCGGCACCGGCAGCGCGTCCTGGGCGATGCGGACGTTCTCGCACAGCACGTCGAGGGCGCCCCGGGTGCGCGGCACGGGCAGCAGATGCCCGGCCTCCAGCAGCGGCGACGCCGTCAGAGGGCCGCCGGCCCGTACGAACGCGATGTGCTCGGTGACCAGCGGCGCGCCCAGCGCCTGGGCCCGCTCGGCGAGGGCGGTGAGCCGGTCCTCGTCGGGCCGGTCGGCGCCGCCGAGGCCGAGCGAGACGCCGTGCGGGATCACGGTCACCCCACGGGCGCGCAGCCGCCGCAGCGACTCGGGGAGGTGCCCGGGGCAGATGTTCTCGGCCACGGCCTCGACCCAGTCGATGCCCGGCATGCGCTCCACAGCGTCGGCGATCTCCGGCCGCCACCCGATGCCCGTTCCCAGTCGCTCCATGGTCCGTCCCCTCCCAGCCGTCCCTCGAAGAACGTGACGGGGGTATGGCCCCGCCGCTCGGACACGAATCCCGTCGCCTGCACCTTCAGAGCAACATTTGAGGTTCGCTCCGGCCGGCTCGGCTCACCGCAGCACACCCTCGGAGTCCTGCGGATCCGGCCGGTTCGTGTTGACATCCAGCACCGTGATGTGGTCGAGGACCGTCTGGTTGGTGTCCGAGGCCGGCTGCCGTTGATCCGCATGCCGGGGGGTACGCGCGGGAACCCGCGTTGTTCGAGCGAAAGGAAAAAGCTGAACGGCTGGCGAAGTCGCAGTGGGGCGCCGCACGTCCACGGGTCAGCGCAGTGCCGGATGGTCGGCCACCACCGTGCAGGAGCCGGGTGCGATCTCCGTGAAGCCCGCGTCCCGCACCAACGGAAGCCCGCTCGTGGTCAGTTCACCCCAGCGATCCGGGTCGGCGCTGCGGACGGCGAGCGGGAAGCCGGCGTCCTGCCAAGCCGCCCGCTGCTCGTTCGACAGCTCCCACCAGGCGAGTTGGGCACCGTGTCCCGCTTGTGCCATCGCCTTGCCGGCGGACATGTCGAGGTCGGGGTTCAGCCACAGCACGGGCACCGCGGGATCGGCTCCCGCCGGCGGTTCCGGATCGTCGAGATCGGTGCCGGAGACCTGCAGCCTGGCCAGGTCCTTGGGCCATCCGTCGAGCGGTACGGGCGGAAACACCCTCACCTCCGCCGACTTCCCGCTCACCGTGATGCCGGGCAGTGCCTCGGCCCGCCGCCACTCGGCGCCCCGCGCGCGCCGCACCACTTTCCGGATCCGGGCGTCCTGCCAGTCCCGCATGACCTGGGCCCACTCGCCGTCCCCGAGGGACCGCTCGTCGCTGAGCATCACCAGTACGGCGCGGGCGGCGGTCTCCAGCGCGTCGGTACGGGCGGGCGGCGCCGCCTTCTCCATGTGCACGACGAGAGGCAGCACGAACTGCGGCGCCTGATCGCGCTCGTTGGGCTCGGACCGGAACGGGCTGTCGCTGGTGGACGTCACATCTTGGCTCACACCGGCCAACTTTAGAGGGGCGCCGGACCGTGCCACTTTGCGAAGATGCCCGCATGCGACGTGATCTTCGGCTCGACAACGTCGGCCGCCGCTACGGCATCCGCGGCCCCTGGATCTTACGCGGCGTCCACCTCGCCGTGGCGCCGGGCACACTGACCCGCGTCGAAGGACCGAACGGCACCGGCAAGTCCACCCTGCTGCGCCTGCTGGCCGGCCTGGACGCCCCCACCGAGGGCCGCATCACCGGCCGCCCCCGCACGGCCTACGTCCCCGAACGCTTCCCGTCGGCCCTCCCCTTCACCCCGCACGGCTATCTCACCCACCTCGGCACGATCCACGGCCTCTCCCGCCGCACCGCCACCCGCGCCGCGGGCGAATGGCTGGACCGCTTCGGTGCGGGCGCCTACGCCCGCACCCCCATGGCCCAGCTGTCGAAGGGCAGCAGCCAGAAGGTCGCCGTCGCGCAGGCGCTGCTCGCCGAGCCCGAGCTGCTCGTCCTCGACGAGGCCTGGACCGGCCTGGACGCCGCCGCCCGCACCGAGCTGGAGCGGGCCGTCGCCGAGCGCACCGCCGCGGGCGGCGCCGTGGTCTTCGTCGACCACGACCCGAGCCGCCTGGCGGGGGCGCCCGACATCACGTACAGGGTGCGCGACGGCGCCCTCGAACGCCGTACGTGCGAGACCGACGCACCGGCCGGCGGCCCGCAGGTCGTGGTCGAGGTGCAGGGCCCGCAGGGCGGGCGGCCGCCCGTGGACGCTCTGGGCGCCCTCGTCTCGGCCGAGGAGGCCGCGCCGGGCACCTACCGCCTCACCGTCCCCGCCTCCCATTCGGACGTCGTGCTGCGGACCGTGCTGACGGCCCGCCCGCCGTGGCACGTGGTCAGCGTGCACCCCCTGGACAGCCGCCCCGACAAGGACAGCCGCCGATGACCGCCCTCCTGCGCTACCAGGCCGCCCTTCTCCTGCGCTCGCAGCGCTGGCTGCCGCCGGTCATCCTGTACGCGGCGTTCCTCGGCATCGGTGTGCAGAGCGGGCAGCCGGTCCTCGACTCGCTCGGTTACACGGCCGCGGCCCTGCTGCCCGTCGCCGCCTGGCTGGTACGGATCTGCGTCACCGTCGAACCGCCCGCGGCACGCGCGTGCGTGGCCGCGGCCTCCGGGCCGGGGCGGGCCCATCTGGCCCGGCTGCTGGTGGCCCTGATCGCGGCGGCGGCGCTCGGTACCGCCGCGACCCTCGTGGTGACGCTGATCAGCGCCCCCGTGAGCACGGACAACCGGACCCGGATCGCACTGCTCCCGGCCGCAGCGGCCGGACTCCTCGCCGCACAGGCCTGCGCCCTGCTCGGCACGGCCGTCGGCGCGATCACCAACTGGCCGGTGCTGCGCGCACCCGGCCGGGCGGTCCCGGCGATGCTGCTCACGGCGCTGCTGTCGGCGGTGACGACGGGCTCACCGGCGCAGGCGGCGGTCAGCGGCCTGGTAGCCGGTTCGCAGTCGGGCAGGGTCCCCGTCCCGCTGCTCCCACTGGCCGCGGCAGCCGCCCTCGCGGCAGCGGCGATGGCGGCGGCCTGCGCCCTCGCGTCCCGACGGTCACCTTGAGCCGGCGCTCGGCTGGGGGTGCCTCACGCCCGATCGTCACCCGGAGCAGGCGGTGCGCTGAGCCTCCTGCCACTCGCACACGGGACACAGGGTGATCCCCTTGTACGACTCCGGGTACTCCGTCGGCTCGCGACACAGCACGCACTCGGCGTACGGCGGTCCGTCGGCCTCGGGCGGCTTCGTCGCGTCGCGGATGGTGCAGTAGTCCTCGCTCACCCCTCCAGCGTAAGCCGCTCACTGCCGCCCCCTCGTGGCCCCGATCAGCTGGGACACCTTGACGAACCGGTAGCCCTGCTTGCGCAGTTCCGGCACGATCTGGCGGACCGCCCGCTCGGTCGCCGGGGCGGCGCTGCGCGTGCAGTGCATGACGACGACCGACCCCGGCCGCACCCCCTCCAGCACCTGCCGGGCCACGGCGTCCGCGTCCGTGGCGAACGCGTCCCCGCTCACCACGTCCCACTGCACGGCGGTGACGCCGGTCGCGGCCAGCGCCTTCAATGCCTGCCGGTCGTAACACCCGCCAGGGAAGCGGAAGTACGGCATCGCGTCCGGCACGCCGGCCTTGCGGAACGCGGCGTACGCGCGCTCCACGTCCGATCGCATCCGGTCCGCGGAGACGGTCGGCAGGCCATAGCAGTTCCCGGTGAAGCTGTAGTGGCTGTAGGAGTGATTGGCGATTTCGAAGAGCGGGTCCCGCCCGATGGACCGCGCCTGCGCCGGGTACTCGTCCGCCCACCGCCCGGTCATGAACACGGTCGCCGGCACCTTCAGCGTCCGCAGCGTCGCGATCAGCTCCGGATTGTCGAACCGCTCGCCGGCCGCGGCCCGCGCCCCCTGGTCGGCGGTCATGTCGGCATCGAAGGTGAGAGCGACCGTTCTGCCCTGGGTGCGGGGGCCGTTCTTGAAGACGGGGGTGAGACCGGTGGGGCCGGGCGCGAGGGTCGGGGGCCCGGACGGGGCGGCGGAGGCCGCGGAGGGGGCTGGGCGGACGGCGTGGGGCGCGTCGGGGGCGCCACAGGCGGTGAGCACGGCGCCGAGTGCACAGGCGGCGGCTGCATCGCGTACGCGTACAGGTCGTACTCGACGGATCATCGTATGAACATAAAGCGATAAAACGGGCGAATCGCGTATCGCCGCACCGTGCCGTCGTGAGCGCCCGCCGATCAGCGCCCGTAGCGGCCGGTCAGGGTGCCGGAGGCCGTGGTGTGGCCGGTCAGTGCGCGCTTGACGTCGTCGGCCGTGGCATCGCTGGAGAGGGCCAGAGTCCTGTCGGTGGCGTAGACCGAGAAGACATAGCGGTGGGGCTTGCCCTGGGGCGGGCAGGGGCCGCCGTACGCGTCCTTCTTGAAGCCGTTGCGGCCCTGGGTGGCGCCCTTGGGCACCTGGCCCGCGGCCCAGTGGTTGTCATGCGGGTCGATTCCCCACATCAGCCAGTGCACGAAGGTGCCGTGCGGGGCGTCCGGGTCCTCGGCCAGCACGACCAGTTCGGCGGCGCTGCCCGGAACCCCGGACATGTCGAGCGGTGGCGAGACGTCCTCGCCGTCGCACGTGTACCGGCGGGGGATCGTGCCGCCCTCGGAGAAGGCGCTGCTCGTCACGGTGATCCGCCGCGCGGCGGAGGGTGCGGGCGCGGCCGGACCACTGCCGCCGTCCCCGCACCCCGAGGCGAGCCCCACTGCCGCCGCGGCGGCGACGATCACGAGCCTGCGGTGCATGTACGAAACGCTAGTGGCGGCCCCGCGCCCCCGCTACCTGCGCCAGGGCCCCGTCACCCACGGGCCATCGCGTACACCTCGCCCTGCCTCGTCACTCCGAAGACGTGCTGCGCGGTGGGGTGGTTCTCGTGGTTGCGGACCAGGTGGACCCGGCCGCCTCTTGCGGGCAGTGCGGTCATGCCGTCGTGGTGGGAGGGCACCGGGCCCTCGCCGGAGCGGAGTTGGCCGCCCTCGCGGGAGATGACCTGGTAGCGGAAGCCCTCCGGTAGGTCTAGCGGGCCGTCGGGGCCGGGGACCAGGGGGCCGTAACCGATGTGGCCCAGGTCCTGGGCGGCGGCTGTTCCCGCGAACAGTTCGGACAGGGCCCCGGTGAAGGCGATGCCCGCTCCCAGGGCACCGGAGCGGGCAGGGATCTGACGTCGCGTTGCAGACATGAAGGGTGCAACCTTCCTGTTGGTGGACAGGAACCGTGACGTCGCTGTGTCTGTCACCCGGTGCGCGGCGCGGGAACCACGCGCATAACACGTGTCACTTCTCGATCTGGTGGTCGGGCGAGGGTGAGGGCGAGGGTGCCGGCGGCTGTGGCGGCTGGTGTTCCTGCGCCCTCTCCAGGAACCGCAGCAGCTCCACGGGGAAGGGGAGCACGAGCGTCGAGTTCTTCTCGGCGGCCACCGCGACCACTGTCTGCAGCAGCCGCAGTTGGAGCGCGGCGGGCTGATCGGCCATCTGCTCGGCGGCCTCGGCCAGCTTCTTGGAAGCCTGGAGTTCGGCGTCCGCGTTGATGATGCGGGCCCGCCGCTCGCGGTCGGCCTCGGCCTGGCGGGCCATGGAGCGCTTCATCGCGTCCGGCAGGGACACGTCCTTGATCTCGACCCGGTCGACCTGCACGCCCCAGCCGACGGCCGGGCTGTCGATCATCAGCTCCAGACCCTCGTTGAGCTTCTCGCGGTTGGAGAGCAGGTCGTCCAGCTCGCTCTTGCCGATGATCGACCGCAGGGACGTCTGTGCCATCTGCGAGACCGCGAACTTGTAGTCCTCGACCGTGACGAGCGCGTTCGCCGCGTCGACCACCCTGAAGTAGACGACGGCGTCCACGCGCACCGTCACGTTGTCCCGGGTGATGCCCTCCTGGGCCGGCACCGGCATCGTGACGATCTGCATGTTCACCTTGCTGAGCCGGTCCACGAACGGGATGATCATCGTGAATCCGGGCTCCCGTACGGCACCGGCGAGCCGCCCGAGGCGGAAGATCACTCCGCGCTCGTACTGCTTGACGACCTTCGCCGCCGCGGCGAGATAGACGATCCCCGCGGAACCGGCCACCACGGCCGCCGTCACCAGCTCAGGAACCATCACGACCCCCTCTGTCAGAGGTCCGGTATGTCTGCTCCTGTAACGATATGCCCGGTGGCTGGTCCCGGGCCACGACGGACCCGGGACCAGCCACCGGCGAGCTATGCGGCCGTGACCCGCACGGGTTCGGTACCGACCGCGCTGTGCCGCTCGGCCCAGTTCTCCAGGGCCGTACGGCAGGCGTGGTCGAGGTGGTGCAGCCCGGACAGGTCCAGCTCGACCGGGCGGTCCTGGGGCAGCGCCTCCAGGCTGTCGAGGATCTTCGGCAGGCGCAGGAACGTCGCGTTGCCCGAGAGGTGCGCCTGGACGGGGCCCGCGCCCTTGTCGACGACCTCCAGCTTGATGTGCGAGGCCTCCCAGGCCGTCTTGGCGACCGCGAGGGCCAGACCGATGAGCACGCCCTCGAACATGCTGACCGCGACGATCGACACGGCCGTGACGACCAGGATCAGCGCCTCGCCGCGGTGCTCGCGCCACAGCGACACGATCTCGCGCACGGGGATCAGCTTGGCGCCGGAGTAGACCAGGATCCCCGCGAGGGCCGGGATCGGGATGTAGCCGAGGACGTTCGGCAGCAGGGCGGCGAACAGCAGCAGCCACACTCCGTGCATGACACGGGACGCCTTCGTCCGCGCGCCCGCCTGGACGTTGGCCGCGCTGCGGACGATGACCGCGGTCATCGGCAGTGCGCCGAGCACACCGCACAGCGCGTTGCCCGCGCCCTGCGCGATCAGTTCCTTGTCGTACTCGGTGCGCGGCCCGTCGTGCAGCCGGTCCACGGCCGCCGCGCTGAACAGCGACTCGGCGGACGCGATCAGGGTGAAGGCGACGACCGTGCCGAGCAGACCGATGCTCGCGAGGTCGGCGAAGGCGCTCAGCGGGGGCGGCTGGATGGAGCCCAGCAGACCCTGCACCTCCACGGTGGCGACCGGCAGCGAGAACACCAGCGCCACGACGGTCGCGAGTCCGACCGCGGCGAGCGGACCGGGGACCGTGCGCACCTGCTTCGGCATCCGCTTCCACAGCACGAGCACGGCGATGGTGCCGGCGCCGAGGAGGAGCGAGGCGAGCGCGTCCGTCTTCCCGACGGCGCCGAAGAGCGCGCCGGGAAGCTCGGCTATCTTCGCCAGACCGGAGGCGGGCGCCTTGGCGTCCGACATCGAGTAGAGCTGTCCGGCGATCAGCACGAGCCCGATGCCGGCCAGCATGCCCTCGACGACCGAGACCGAGATGGCCCGGAAGTAGCGCCCCAGCTTCAGGGTGCCCATGAGGATCTGAAGGGCGCCGGTGGCGAGGACGACCACGCCGAGGGCCGGCAGCCCGAACTCCCGCACGGCCTCGAAGACCAGCACGGTCAGACCCGCCGCGGGCCCGGAGACCTGAAGGCTGCTGCCGCGCATCAGGCCCGTGACGATGCCGCCCACGATGCCGGTGACCAGGCCGAGTTCGGCCGGGACACCGGAGGCGACGGCCACGCCCACACACAGCGGGAGCGCGACCAGGAAGACGACCAGGGAGGCGGCGAAGTCCTGCCGCAGATGAGGGTTCCTCGATATCGCGGTCATCACGGCGCTCACAGGGCCTTGAAGAGGTCGGAGGTGGCGTCGTGCGCCAGGACGGCGCCGGTGTGGACCTCGTAGTACCAGGCGTGCAGGGACAGTTGGCGGTCCTTCAGCTTCTTCTCGATGAACGGGTACGAGCGCAGCCGCAGCAGCTGCGTCAGGACGTGGCTCTGCACGCCCTCGGTGACGGCCGGGTCCTCGATCGCGCCTGCCGGGCGCGGGGTGGCGTGCGCGAGCCAGTCGCGCACGGCGGGGACGGCGGTCAGGTCGTCGCCGCGCACGAGTGCGCCGACGGCGCCGCAGTGCGAGTGGCCGCAGACGACGATGTCGTCGACCCCGAGCACCTCCACCGCGTACTCGATGGTGGCCGCCTCGCTGGTGGGGTGCTGCGAGGCGAACGGCGGGACGATGTTGCCCGCGGTGCGCAGCTCGAAGAGCTCGCCCGGGCGTGCGCCGGTGATCAGGGCCGGGACGACCCTGGAGTCGGAGCAGGTGATGAACAGCACCTGCGGGGACTGGCCTTCGGCGAGTTTGGCGAACTCCTCAGGGCGCTGTCCGAACGTACGGGCGTTGTCGATGAGGGGCTGCATGATGTGATGACTCCTCCTGGCGCGCAGCGAAGGCGCGTCGGTGTGGGCAGGACAGATGTGGGGGAACTGCGCTGTTCTGCTTCTCTCTCAGCAGCGGAAGACCTGAAGTGCCGCCGGAGAGTGGGATGTCGAGTGTCTCGACAGGTGATGGGCGCGGTTCGCGACCGGTTCGTGGACGGAGGCAGGGTCCTGCGCCAGCAGTTGGCGCTCGGGCTCCTCCGGCGTGCATCCGGTGTTCACATGACGGTCGCGGGGGCGCAGGGGGCCGGTCGGCTCCCCGGAGCGCCCGCAGTCGCGGTGTGTTGCGGACTCGTCATGCAGCGCCTTGCCCGAGAGTTCGGTTCCGGGCAGAGCTTTGGCTACGGCATGACGGACCGTGTGCGCGGCTGCGAAGGACGCGGTGGGTGCGAAGAAGGTGAGGGCAAGCAGGGCGGCGGTGAGGAGAGCCAGGCCGGTGCGGACTGCCGTACCTCGGAACATGAGCCCCCCTTCCTGCCGTTCACGCTTCTCGTACCGACCAAGGAATGGTCAATCGTCGGTCAAGAAACACATTAACCCTGCAAAGTTGTTTGCAGGGTTAACTTAACGTTTCCAGCTGAAGAGAGCCTGAAATGCGCTGGTGGGGTGGCGCGAACTAGTCGCTCTCGGCGAGTCCCTTGCCATCTCGCGCCAGCGCGGTGAGTCGGGAGATCGCCCGGAAGTACTTCTTGCGGTAGCCGCCGTTCAGCATGTCCTCGCTGAACAGCCGGTCGAAGGGCGCCCCGGAGGCCAGGACCGGCACCTCGCGGTCGTAGAGCCGGTCCGCGAGCACCACGAGCCGCAGGGCCGTCGACTGGTCGGGGACGGGACGGACGTCGGTGAGGCAGACCGCCCTCAGGCCGTCGGTCAGTGCGCCGTACCGGCTGGGGTGGACCTTGGCGAGGTGGTGCAGGAGGTGCGGGAAGTCGTCGAGCGAGGCGCCCGGGGAGGCGTACGCCGCCTTGGTCACCTGCTCGTCCGAGAAGGGCGCCGGTGCCTCGGGCAGACCGCGGTGGCGGAAGTCCTCGCCGTCGATGCGCAGGGCGCGGAAGTGGGCGGACAGGCCCTGGATCTCGCGCAGGAAGTCGGCCGCCGCGAAACGGCCCTCGCCGAGCTTGCCGGGAAGGGTGTTGGAGGTGGCGGCGAGGGCCACACCGGCGTCGACGAGCCTGCCGAGCAGGGTCGACACGAGGACCGTGTCGCCCGGGTCGTCGAGCTCGAACTCGTCGATGCACAGCAGGCGGTGGCCGCTGAGCGTCTGCACGGTCTGTTGGAAGCCCAGGGCGCCGACCAGGTTGGTGAGTTCGACGAACGTGCCGAACGCCTTGAGCGCGGGCTCTGCCGGGGTGGCGTGCCAGAGGGAGGCGAGGAGGTGGGTCTTGCCGACGCCGTAACCGCCGTCGAGGTAGACGCCGCGGGGGCCGGCCGGGAGCTTCGGCGCCTTCGGCTTCCCGAACCCGAAGAAGCCGCGCTTTCCGCCGCCGACGGCGTGCGCCCCGCCGAGCCCGCCCGCGAAGCCCTCGAGGGCCCGGACGGCCTCGGTCTGGCTGGGCTGGTTCGGGTCCGGTATGTAGGTGCTGAAGCGCACCGAGTCGAAGCGGGGCGGCGGCACCATCTCGGCGACCAGGCGGTCCGCGGGGACATGCGGCGCACGGGCGCACAGGGACAGCGGGGCCGCGTCGGCTATCGGACTGAGGCCGGGGGCGGAAGGGGAGGACGACACGGTTCCCCATGCTAAGGGCCGTGCCACACTGCACGACATGCGACGCCTGTTCCCTGTGACCGACGAGACAGTGCCGAAAGCTCCGGGAAGTCCCGGTGAGGAGGGTGGGGCCGGTGTTCTGGAAGCCCCGGCCGACCGCGAGTGGAGCCTCGCGGAGCTCGCCGCCGCCTACGCCTACCCCGAGCCCACCGCCGGCGGACGGCCCGTCCCGTGGCTGAGGGCGAACATGGTGTCCACGCTCGACGGGGCCGCCCAGCACGACGGGCGGTCGCAGCCGATCTCCAGCGCGGCCGACATGCGGATCTTCGGCACCCTGCGCGGGCTGGCGGACGTCGTGATCGTCGGTGCGGAAACGGTACGTCAGGAGGGGTACCGGCCCGCACGCGCGCGAGCGGAGTTCGCGGAGCTGCGGGAGGCGGCCGGGCAGTCGCCGGCGCCGGCGATCGCGGTGGTCAGCGCCGGCCTGGACCTGGACTTCTCCCTTCCGCTGTTCGCCGCACCGGTGGTGCCGACCCTGATCCTCACGGGCGCCGCGGCGGCCCCGGAACGGGTCGCCGCCGCCGAGAAGGCCGGCGCCCGGGTGGTGATCGCCGGCGACGGCGTCGGCGTGGAGCCCGCCCGCGCGGTACGCGCCCTGGGTGACCTCGGGTACACCCGGCTGCTCACCGAGGGCGGTCCCCGGCTGCTCGGCCAGCTCGTCGCCGCCGGAGTGCTCGACGAGCTCTGCCTCGCCGTCTCCCCGATGCTCACCGCCGGTGACGCGCAGCGCATCGCGGGCGGGCCGCCGGTCGCGGTTCCGCAGCGCTTCGTCCTCGCGTCGCTGCTGGAGGAGGAAGGGTTTCTCTTCACCCGCTACCAGCGGCCCTGAGAATCGTTCAGCGGTACCGCCGGTCCCGAAATCGACGGAACCTACCGTTCCGCTTGGTTCGGGGCGGGCACACTGAATCACGCAGTCCCCGTGACATCACGGGGCAGGATGGCTTCCGCAGAAGGGGCGCCCGGTGTTCACAAGCGTATTGATGATCGAGAAGGCCCTGACGTCCGCAGACGTGGAGTTCGTCACCAGCTTGCACGGGGACGAGGAGGTCTCCTTCCATGTGCTGCTCCAGCCCCGCGGCGACCAGGCGGACCGCCTGCTGCGGGCCATCGACGACGTCGCGCTCGGCGAGCTGGACGAGGTCCCGCGTGAACGGGACGTCCCCGAGGGGGAGGCCGCGAGGCCCTTCGGGGAGCGGGCGTTGGAGGTGTCGCTGCAGGCGTTGCAGGTTGCGGGCAGCTCTGCTGAGGGGCGGCTGATCGAGGATCATCCGCTGGACGCGTTGAAGGGTCTCGTGGACGAGGTGGGGGCGGACGAGGTGATCGTGCTGACCGATCCCCACTACGTGGAGGAGTTCTTTCATCGGGACTGGGCGTCTCGGGCTCGGCACAAGGTGGGTGTGCCCGTGCTGAAGCTGTTTTCGCACAGTAAGGCCTAGCAGGCGCCGTCGGGGGGTGGGGTGCGTTTGCGGCTGCGCGTGGGTGGGGGCCGGTCGCGCCCCCGCGGCGGAGCCGCACATTGATACAGCCCCGCGCCCCTTGGCGGGGGTGCCCTCACCGTAGGCAATAGGCTGGGGCGCTGAACATCCGTAATACCAGTACGCACAGGGAGACACGCATGGCACCCGGCCTTCCCACCGCCATGGAGCGACCGCATTTCATCGGGATCGGTGGCGCCGGGATGTCGGGGATCGCGAAGATCCTTGCTCAGCGCGGTGGCAAGGTGGCGGGCAGTGACGCGAAGGAGTCCGCCACCGCCGAGGCGCTGCGGGCGCTGGGTGTGACCGTGCACATCGGGCATGCGGCGGAGCATCTCGCCGACGACGCCAGCTGTGTCGTCGTGTCGTCGGCGATCCGGAAGGACAACCCGGAGCTGGCCCGGGCCGCCGAGCTGGGGATTCCGGTGGTGCACCGGTCCGACGCCCTCGCCGCGCTGATGGACGGGTTGCGGCCGATCGCGGTCGCCGGTACGCACGGGAAGACGACCACGACGTCGATGCTGGCCGTCTCGCTGAGCGAGCTGGGGCTGAAGCCGTCGTACGCGATCGGCGGCGACCTGGACGCGCCCGGCTCCAACGCCCTGCACGGCGAGGGTGACATCTTCGTCGCCGAGGCCGACGAATCGGACCGCAGCTTCCACAAGTACGCGCCCGAGGTCGCGATCGTCCTCAACGTCGAGCTCGACCACCACGCCAACTACGCGTCCATGGACGAGATCTACGAGTCCTTCGAGACGTTCGCCGGACGGATCGTGCCGGGCGGCTCGCTGGTGATCTCCTCCGACCACGAGGGTGCGCGCGAGCTGACCCGGCGACTGGCCGGTTCGGTGCGGACGGTGACGTACGGGGAGGCCGAGGACGCCGACGTACGGGTCCTGTCGGTCGTACCGCAGGGGCTGAAGAGCGAGGTCACGGTCCTGCTGGACGGGCAGGAGCTCACCTTCGCCGTCTCCGTGCCCGGCCGTCACTACGCGCACAACGCCGTGGCCGCGCTCGCGGCGGGCGTCGCGCTGGGCGTCCCCGCGGCCGAGCTGGCGTCGGCCCTCGCCTCGTACACCGGGGTGAAGCGCCGCCTGCAGCTGAAGGGCGAGGCGGCCGGTGTCCAGGTCATCGACTCCTACGCCCACCACCCGACGGAGATGACCGCCGACCTGGAGGCGATGCGCGCCGCGGCGGGCGAGGCCCGGATCCTGGTCGTCTTCCAGCCGCACCTGTTCTCGCGGACGCAGGAGCTCGGCAAGGAGATGGGACAGTCGCTGGCCCTGGCGGACGCGTCGGTCGTCCTCGACATCTACCCGGCCCGCGAGGACCCGATCCCCGGTGTGACGAGCGAGCTGATCATCGAGGCGGCGCGGGCCGCGGGCGCGGACGTGACGCCCGTCCACGACAAGGCGGAGGTGCCTGAGGTCGTGGCGGGAATGGCGAAGGCGGGTGATCTCGTTCTCACCATGGGCGCGGGCGACGTCACCGACCTCGGACCGCGCATCCTGGACCGTCTCGCGAAGTAAGGGGCTGAGCTTCATGTCGTACGACGTCGAAAAGCCGGACGAGCAGTGGCGTGCGGAGCTGACCCCGGCCGAGTACGCCGTGCTGCGCCAGGCCGCGACCGAGCCCGCCTTCACGGGTGAGTACACCGGCACCAAGACGACGGGCGTGTACTCGTGCCGCGCCTGCGGCGCCGAACTGTTCACCTCCACCACGAAGTTCGAGTCGCACTGCGGCTGGCCGTCCTTCTACGACCCGAAGGACACCGACGCGGTCGAGCTGATCGAGGACCGCACGCACGGCATGGTGCGGACCGAGGTGCGGTGCGCGCGGTGCGGATCGCACCTCGGGCACGTGTTCGAGGGTGAGGGGTATCCGACGCCCACGGACCAGCGGTACTGCATCAACTCGATCTCCCTTCGCCTGACCCCTGACGAGGGCTGACCGTCCTAGTCCGCGGTCTTGGTGTACGTGTAGGGGGCGGCGACCGCGCCACTGTGGTGATCGGCCGCGCGCAGGGCGGCCGTGAGGCGTTCGCGTGGTTTCATGCCGAGGCCGGCGGTGGCGTGGAGGGCGCCGAGGGCGTACTCGTCGCCGCAGCCGACCGCGGCGTACCCGTCGGCCGACTCGCTGACCTGGTAGTCGCCGTGGATGGCGAAGAGCCGGCCCTGGACGCCCACGAGGAAGCTGCCGGCCTGTTCCTGCTCGGAGTCCTTGCGCGCCCAGCCACCGTCCTTGAGGCAGGTGCGGACCGCGTTGACGAAGGTCGTGGCCATGAAGCGGTAGAGGGCACCTTCCGGGTGCGGGGCCTCAAGTGCGTAGTGCAGCAACTGCCCCATGCGGAAGGACGTGGTGTACCCGAGGACGTAGGGCCCGTTGGTGAACACCTTCGGGTCGCGGCAGATGGTGAGCCGATATCCGTCACTGCCTGCGGAGTCTGCGGCCAGATGTACTCGCTTGCGATTGACCAGGCCGACGATGACCGTCAAGTCAGCACCCCCGTCACGGTGTTGAGGCGTCGCTGTCCGCCTTCGGGGAGTTCTGCCCGCCCGCGGCGCGGAGTCACCGCTTCCGTTCAGCGGTACCGCGTCAACGGCTCTGTGGTGCGTCCGACTCCGCACGACGGCTTTGCGGGAGCACGGGGTTCGGCTGCCCCTGTGTCCTGCGGCCGTGGCGTCTGCTGCGGGGCGGGCGCTGGGGCCAGCAGAGGACGTAGGCGGCGGAACCGGCCGCGAAGGCCAGGCGGATGAGGCCCTGGACGGAGTCCGAGGGGACGAGCAGGGCGCTGCCGTACAGGGAGATGAGGGCGAGCCAGCTGACCCAGGGGACCAGACGGCGCTGGCCGATCGAGTCCCAGATCAGGGTGCCGAGGAGGACCGAGGCGTTGTAGTACGTGTACACGCTCGGGTCCAGGACGATACGGGCGTCGGCGGCGAGCAGCACGACCGCCGGCCAGCGGTGCCGGCGGACCGCCAGGGCGCCCAGGGCGATACCGAGGGCCATCTGGGCCGGCCGGTCCCACCAGGGGGTGGCGGCGTCGTGCACACCGAACCAGCGCAGGGCCGAGGCGGCCTGGTTCGGGATCGTGAAGCGGGCGGCGGCCAGGGTGTCCAGATGCGTGAGGTAGAAGGGCAGCCAGGCGACGGCCACCAGGCCGACCGTCCAGCCGGCGGAGCGCAGCCGGGCGGGGCGTGGCAGGGCCAGCAGCAGGGGCAGGAAGCCGACCGCCCAGGGTTTGGAGTCCACCGCCAGGGCCAGGAAGACGCCCACGGCCGTCGCGTTGCCGCGCACCAGCGCCCGTACGGCGAGGGTGGTGAAGAACAGGGCCAGGACGTCGTCCAGGTGCGCGAAACGCACCGAGACCTCCACCCACATCGGGATGAAGGCCGCCCCGGCGATCAGCACGCGCTGCTGGAGGCGTTTGTGGTTGAGTCCCGTGCCCCGGTAGTGGTCGGCGGCGGCACGGCCGACCAGCACCAGCATGTACAGACCCAGGCCGGACATGAACGCGTCGGCGAGTTTCTCGCCGAGCTCGGCGGAGAAGGGGGCGAACAGCCCCGCGACCAGGAAGCTGACCGGGCCGATCTGCAGGTCGGGGTGGTTGGCGTAGAGGGCGAGGCCGCCACCGGGGATCTGCTGGAAGAGCAACTGCTGGCCCTGTACGAGATAGTGCCAGGACACGGCTCCGTGGCGTTCGGCCACGAAGAACCAGGCGACCGTCCACAGGGCCAGCAGTGCGTTGTGCCAGCGCACCGGGTAGCGGCCGATGCGGCCGACCCGCGCCCCGTCCCCGGGCACGGCTGCCACCGTCCTCCGCTTCCGCAACTTCCGTCCTCCCCCTCTGCCCGCGCCCGGCGTCGGGGCAGCCGAGGTCGCGGGTACCACCCCGTCATCCTTGTAGAGGGGGGCTCGGCGCTGTGGGTTCCCTGTCCGGGGCCGCGGGACGGGCCGCTACACGAGGGACACGAGGGCGGTACGGACGTCGATGACGGTGGGGTTGCCGACTGAGGAGAGCAGCCCGAGGCCGTCGGTGCGGGTGCCGTAGCCGAAGCAGTCCAGGGGCCCCGCGCCGTGCTCGGCCGCGGCGCGGACGACGGCCCGGGTCTTGGCCGCCGCCGTCATCGGGTGGCGCACCTCGCCGGTCAGGCATCCCTCGGTGTCCACGAGGGGTTCGGTGCACAGGACGAGGTCGGCGCCCAGATCCTTGCGCAGCGGGGCCAGGCAGGGCGCGAACGCCTCGGAGACCAGGGCGGTGAGGTGTCCGGCGTCCTGGTGGGCGCGGAGCGCGGCGAGGGCCCGGGCGATGAACGGCGGGCCCGTGCGGCGGCCCAGCCGGACCTGCTCGTACCAGTGGCGCCCCTGTTCCGCCAGCTCGGCCGACGGGGCTCCCGCGTAGAGGCGGTAGTAGGTCCGCAGCAGGTCGGGAGGGTCGATGCCGAGTCCGGCCATGGCGCCCAACTGGTCCATTTCGTAGGCGTACCGCGTCTCGCCGAGGCGGTAGCGGAGGAAGTCGTACCGGGCGGGCGGGTGGTGAGCAGGGTCTCGTCCACGTCGAAGAACGCGATCACGGGGGAGGGGCGACGGGTCCGCTGTCACCCCGCCCGTTCGACCAGCCGGACAGGCGCACGCAACAGCCAGAACGGCCGAAGTCCGACGGTGTCCTCACAGCGCCTTTCGCTGTACCAGCGCCGACAGCACCAGCGCCCCCGGCAGCAGGGGCAGCCAGACCGTCAGGACGCGGTAGCCGATGACGGCCGCCGCCGACAGGTCCATCGGTGCTCCGAGCGTGACCATGGCGAACACGACCGCCGCGTCCACCGGCCCGATGCCTCCCGGGGCGGGCACGGCCCCGACCGCCGTACTCGCGGCCAGGAACGCGAACGTGACCTGCACCCAGGACAGCGACACGCCGACCGCCACCCCTACCGCGAAGATCACGCTCGCCTGGAGCAGTGGGGCGGCGACCGCCCCGCCCCACAGGGCGAGGATCCGCGCGGGCCGGGTGTGCAGCAGCCGTACGTCGGTGAGGGCGCAGCGCAGGGCGTCGAGGAGGGGGCGGCGCAGCGGCCGTACGGTCGTCACGAGCAGGGCCGTGCCGGTGAGGGCGAGGGTCGCGACTCCGGCGACCACGAGCGACGTCCGCTCGTCGGGCAGGAGGTCGCCGATCGGCAGCAGGCCGGGGAAGGCCGCCAGGAAGGCGAGCAGCACCAGCGTCTTCGCGATCGGCCTGACCGCCGAGTACAGGGCGAGCGAGGCGGTGGCCCGGGCCAGGGGGATGCCGCGGCCCTGCAGGAAGCGCAGGGTGACGGCGTGGGCGCCGAAGCCGGCCGGCAGTACGTGGTTCGCGGCGCCGGCGGCGAACTGCGAGGCGACCAGCAGCCCCACCGGAAGCCGCTCCGGCAGCGCGCCCTGCCGGATGCAGGCGGCGGCCGGCCATCCCAGGCAGGTGAAGAGCAGCGCGACCAGCAGCCACCAGGGGTCGGCGGCACCCAGCCGGGCGGTGCCGTCGTACACGGTCCGCCAGTCGAGCACCGCCCAGACACCGATCAGAAGCAGGGGGAGCAGGACCAGGGCGCCGCGGAGCAGGCGCGGGGCGCCGAAACGGATCGGGGACGGGAGGGGGACGGCGGCGGGGAGCCGCCCGGGGGCGTCGTCGAGCGGGAGCAGGGACACGGCGGAACCGTTCCCGCCGGGCGTGACGCCGTGGTGTCCGGGAGCCGACAGGGTGCGGACGAGCGGGCGACGGCTACCCGGTCGATGAATCGTTCATCCAGTGAAGTGTTGACTTCCGGATGAATAAACCAGCACCATCCATGAGTGACCTCCGAGCAGCTGTACGCGGGCCCGGCCCTGTCCTCCCTCTCCACCGACCTGGACGAGGCGGTCCACCGCTGTCTCGTCGCGGGCTTCGAGGGCACGACGGCCTTCCCCGACACCCTCAAACGGCTCATCGACCGCGGGCTGGGCGGCGTCATCCTGTTCACCCGGAACGTGCGCGACGCGGAGCAGGTCCGTGAGCTCACCGACGCGCTGCGGGCCATCCGGCCCGATCTGCTGGTGGCCATCGACAACGAGGGCGGCGGCATCGGCCACCTGGTCGCCGCGGGCGCCCCCGAGGTACCCGGCTCCTACGCCCTCGGCGTCGCCGACGACCCGAACCTGACCGCCCGCTGCGCCGACGCCCTCGCCGGCCATCTGGCCACCCTCGGCATCACCGCCTCGTACGCCCCCGTCGCCGACCTCCAGCGGCGGGCGGACAACCCGATCGTGCGGACCCGCTCCTTCGGCGCCGACCCCGAGCTCGCCGCCCGCCATCTGCACGCCTGGATCACCGCCACCGAGGCCCGTGGCATCGCCTCGTGCGCCAAGCACTTCCCCGGCCACGGCGGCACCGAGACCGACAGCCACCACGACCTCGCGGTCGACCCACGGCCGGCCGGCGAGCTCCGGGCCGACCTGGAACCGTTCCGCGCGGCCGTCGCAGCGGGCGTGCCCATGCTGATGAGCGCGCACGTCGTCTACCCGGCGCTGGACGCCAACCGTCCCGCCACCCTCAGCCGCCGCATCCTGGGCGACCTGCTCCGCCACGAGATCGGGTTCGACGGCGTCCTGGTCAGCGACGCCCTGGAGATGAAGGCCATCGCCGACCGCTACGGCGAGGCGGCCGGCGCGCGCATAGCCCTCGCCGCGGGCGCGGACCAGGTCATCGTCGGCGTACCCGACCTGGAGGTCACGCTGGCCTGCCGGGACGAGGTGCTCGACGCGGTGGACTCCGGCCGGCTGTCCGAGGAACGGGTGTGGGAGGCGGCCGGGCGGGTGCGGCGGCTCGCCGAGCGGTACGCGACCCCCGTCGGGGCGGTGGCCGCCTGGGACGCCGGGGCCGGTCTGGAGGCGGCGCGACGCGCCGTACGCAGCCGGGCCTTGCCGCCCGCCGTGCGCGGCGCCCACGTCGTCGACCTCTTCCCGCCCCCGCACCCCGCCCTCAACTGGGGCGGCGAGGACCTCCTGGCCGAGCTGCGGCCCCTCGACCCCGCGGCGAGCGGTACGGCGGTGAGCGGTGAGCCCTGTGATCAGGACGCCCTGGTCGACGGCATCCTGCGGCTGTCCGCGGGCTCGCCGCTGGTTGTCGCCACGTGTGACGCGGGGATCCATCCCTGGCAGGGGGACTTCCGGGACGCCCTGCTGGCCCGGCGTCCGGATGCCTTGCGTGTGGACACCGGGCTGCCGGAGGGCGGCGACCTGTGCTCGTTCGGACGGGGGCGGGTCAATCTGCGGGCGGTGGCGGAGGTGCTGGGCGCTCCGCTGTGAGCGCCGGGATGATGGGTCGTCGGTTGTCCGCGGCGCCGTTGTGGCTGGTCGCGCCCACGCGGCGGTAGCCGAGGATCCAGCACAGCCCCGCGCCCCTTCAGGGCGCGACTCGTACGGTCTGCTTGATGCCCCGCGACGCCAAGTACCCCGTGTCGTCCGCCCGTTCCGCCAGCAGCACCGCCACGCGTTCGCCCTCCCTGCGCAGGTGCATCCAAGCATCGAAGTACGTGCCCCCCGGACCGGAGACGGAACGGGTGCCGGGCGTGCAGTCCAGCACCAGGGCGGTGGCGCGCTGTTCGGGGGAGACGGGCTTCGCGCGCAGTTCGGTGATCGCGTCCGCGAGGGCGGTGGCGATCGGCTTGGGGCGGCCCGTGGAGTCGAACAGGCCCAGGGTGTACTCCAGCTCCGGATAGTCGGCCAGTGAGCGGTCCACGTCGTGGGAGCACCACCATGTCACGCCCCAAAGCCCTTGGCAGTCGGCCGCGTTGAGGACCGTGGCGCGGGCGAAGCCCGGGGCGTCGGCCGCCGGGATGTGCGGTTCGGGAGCGCCCGTCTCCTGGACCCAGACGGGGCGGGACGGATCGTCGGCGTAGGCCTTCGCGAGTTCCGTGCCGTACTCGGCGAGGTGCTGCACCTCGAAGGAGCCGGGACCGTAGCGGCGGGCGCAGTCGGCGGAGAAGACCCATGGGTGGACGGTCGTCAGATCGCCCTTGCGGGCCGAGGCCTCGGGTGTGAACGGGTGGTCGTCGCCGTACCAGGCGGCGTCGTAGGCGGAGTGCGTGGCCAGCTGGCCGGGGCGCAGGCCCTCGCGGGCGGCGGCCAGCAGCGTGTCGAGGTAGTGGTCGACCTCGGCAGCCGTCACGGGGTTGTGCTCGACCAGGTTGTTGAGCTCGTTGCCGAGCTGGAGTCCGATCAGGTTCGGGCGGTCGGCGAGGGCGTGGGCCAGCGTGCGCAGCAGGGCCGCCTGCGCCTCGACGGCTTCCGGGTCGGTGAAGACGTTGCGGTGGTGCCAGCTGCGGGTCCACTCCGGGTAGAAGTCGAAGCTGGACAGATGGCCCTGCACGCCGTCCACCATGACGTCGAGGCCGGCCTCGGCCGCCAGGTCCACGAGCTGTGCCAGCTGGTCGACGGCGGCGGTGCGGATCAGGGTGCGGTTGGGCTGGAGCAGCGGCCAGAGGTGGAAGACCCGGATGTGGTCGAGGCCCAGCCCGGCGATCTGGGCCAGGTCCTCGCGGGCGTGCCGCGGGTCGAAGTCGTGCCAGGCGTGGAACCAGCCGCGGCGGGGCGTGTAGTTGACGCCGAAGCGGAGCATAGGGATGGGATCCTCCTCGGGTCGCCGACCCCTCGGGGTCGGGGGCTTGTCCTCGCTGAATGTATCAACCACCATGGTCGATGATGAATAACGATTTCAACCAAGAGTCCGGTGGCGCTCGGGACTCCGGTGAACCGGAACTGGTGGTCGGCCTCGACGCCGGCGGCACCCGCACCCGCGCGGTCCTGGCCGCCGCGTCGGACGGCCGCGTGCTCGGCGAGGGCGCCGCCGGTCCGGGCAACGCCCTCACCGTGCCGCCGCCGCGGCTCACCGACCACCTCGCCGAGGCCCTCGCCCAGGCGGTGCCGGAGTCCGCGCGGGGCCGGGTCGTGGCGGTGGCCGGCGGTTTCGCTGGCGCCACCGGAGCGACGGAGGACGACCCCGGCCGCCTCAACGCGCTCACCGCCCTGACCGCTGCCCTCCGCCGCCTCGGCATCACCACCGGCTCGATCGGCATCAGCAGCGACATCGAGGCGGCCTTCGCCTCCGCCCCCGGCACCCCGGCCGACGGCCTCGCCCTGGTCGCCGGCACGGGCGCGGTCGCGATGCGCATCACCGGCCGCCGCTGCACGGCCACCGTCGACGGCGACGGCTGGCTCCTCGGCGACGACGGCAGCGGTTTCTGGATCGGCCGGGAGGCGGTCAGAGCCGCCCTGCGCATGGCGGACGGGCGGGGTGGGGCGACCGTGCTGGCCTGGGCGGTGGGGCGGACTCTGGGGCTGCCGCGGGAGGTGCTGCCGGGGGGAAGGGCGCCGGGGGCGCCCCTCGGCGGGCCCGCCCCGGCGGCACCCCATGGTGGCCCCGGCGTGAATGCCGGCCGTTCCGGCCCGCCCGGCGCCGGCTCGGGTGGACGGCACGAGCACCCGGGCGGCACGCCGCGTAGGGCCCCCGCAGTGCCGGAGGGCGGCTCCGATGCGCTGGGAGAGGCCTCCGGTGGACGCCACGCTGACCCTGGGCGCACGCCGCGTACCCCCGCAGTGCCGGAGGGCGGCTCCGCCGTCTGGTCACTCGCCGACCGCGAGGCATACCGCATGCACCTGCTCCCCGTCGTCATGGCCGAACCCCCGACCCGGCTGGCCCGGCTCGCCCCACTGGTCGCCGAGGCGGCCCGGGAGAAGGACCCGGTGGCCGAGGCCATCCTCCACGAAGCCGCCGGTCAACTGACCGGCACCGTAAAGGCCTTGGCGCCGCAGCCGGGTGAGCGCGTGGTCGCGACCGGCGGCCTCCTGGGCCCCGGCGGCCCTCTCACCGCCCCTCTCACCACCCGCCTCCAGGACCTCGGTCTCACCCTCGACTGGGTGGCCGACGGCTGTGCAGGCTCCGTAGCCCTCGCCCGCCTCCTCGTCTGACTGCCCACGCGAAAGGAACGGCCGCATGCCGACTCCGGAACCAGCGGCCGACCGCGCCGAACGCACCCACCGGGACCGCCCCCTCTACCGCGACCCCACCGCCCCCCTCGACGCCCGCGTCCGTGACCTCCTCGCCCGTATGACCCTCCGCGAGAAGGCCGGGCAGCTCAACCAGCGCATGTACGGCTGGGACGCCTACCGCCGGACCGACGACGGTGGCTACGAACTCACCGACGCCCTGTACGCCGAGACCGACCGATTCGAGGGGCTCGGCGCTCTCTACGGGCTGATGCGTGCCGACGCCTGGTCCGGTGTCGACCACGGCAGTGGGCCCGGCGCCCAGGACAGCGCGGCCCTCGCGGAGCTGGTGCAGCGGCACGTTCTCCAGCGCAGCCGGCTCGGTGTCCCCGCGCTGTTCGTGGAGGAGGTGCCGCACGGCCACATGGCCCTGGACGGCACCGTCCTCCCCGTCAACCTGGCCGTCGGCGCCACCTGGGACCCCGCGCTGTACCAGCGCGCCGCCGCGCACGCCGCCGCCGAACTCCGCGCCCGTGGCGGCCACCTGGCCCTGGTCTCGGCGCTCGACATCGTCCGCGACCCCCGCTGGGGCCGCACCGAGGAGTGCTTCGGCGAGGACCCGTACCTCGCCGCCCGTCTGACGGAGGCGCTCGTGCGCGGCATGCAGGGGGAGCCCGCCGAGTTCTTCGCCGCCGACCGGGCCCCCGTCGTCCTCAAGCACTTCGCCGGGCAGGGCGCCACCGTCGGTGGCCGCAACTCCGCCGAGTCGGAGCTCGGCCGGCGGGAGCTGGACGAGATCCACCTCCTCGCCGCCCGCGCGGGCGTCCGCGCCGGGGCCGCCGCCGTCATGGCCGCGTACAACGAGGTCGACGGGATGCCCTGCTCCGGCAACCGCGCGCTGCTCACCGGGCTCCTGCGCGAGAGCTGGGGGTTCGACGGGCTGGTCATGGCCGACGGGCTGGCCGTGGACCGGCTGGCCCGCATCACCGGCGACAAGGTCTCCGCGGGCGCCCTCGCCCTCCACTGCGGTGTCGACCTGAGCCTGTGGGACGAGGGCTTCACGCATCTGGAGGAGGCCGTGGAGAAGGGGCTCGTCGACGAGTCCGTCCTCGACGCCGCCGTCGCCCGCGTCCTGCGCCTGAAGTTCCGTCTCGGCCTCTTCGAACGCCCCTACGGAGGGCCCGGGTTGCCCTCCGCCGAGCAAGGCCGCGCCCTCAGCACCGCCCTCGCCCGGGCCTCGGTCACGCTCCTCCACAACAACGGCGGCGCCCTCCCGATCCCGGCGAGCGTCTCCCGTATCGCCGTCCTGGGGCCCCAGTCCGCCACCTCCGCCCATCAGTCGGGCGACTACACGGCCCCGCAGCGCACCGGCAGCAGTGTCCTCGACGGGCTCCGCGAGCTCGCCCCGCCCGGCACGGACATCCGGCACGCCCGCGGCTGCGCGCTCACCGGCGGGGACCTCTCCGGCATCCCCGAGGCGGTCGCCGCGGCCGCCGCCTCCGACGTCGCCGTGCTGGTGCTGGGCGGCAGCAGCGCCCGCAGCCCCGAGACGGACTTCGCCGCCAACGGGGCCGCGCTCACTGCCGTTTCGGAGATGACCTGCGGCGAAGGCGTCGACCTCGCCGGACTACGGCTGGGCAGCGCCCAGTACGTCCTCCTGGACGCCGTGGTGGCGACGGGCACGCCGACCGCCGTCGTCCTGGTCCAGGGCCGCCCGCACGTCGTGCCCGAGACCGCGGCCGCCCTGCTCACCGCCTGGTATCCGGGCCCGTGGGGCGGCGACGCCATCGCCGAGGTACTGCTGGGACACGCGGAACCCGTCGGCCGGCTCCCCGTCTCGCTGCCCCGCTCGGCGGCCCAGCTCCCCGTCCACTACAACCACAAGGACACCGAGTACGGCGGCTACGTCGACGAGAGCGCCGAGCCGCTGCACTCCTTCGGGCACGGGCTGTCGTACACGAGCTTCGCGTACGGCCCGCCGCGCACCGACGGGCAGAGCGTCACGGTCGATGTCACCAACACCGGTCCGCGGCAGGGCCGTACGGTCGTGCAGGTCTATCTGCGGCGCCTGATCACGCCCACCTGGCCGCGCACCCTCGAACTGTTCGCGTTCGAGGGTGTCGACCTGGTACCCGGCGAGTGCCGTTCGGTCACCTTGCCGCTCGACAGGGACCGACTCGCCGGGACCAGGTCCGTGGAGATCCGGGTCGCCGAGTCCGCGCGGGCCGCGCTCAGCGCCGTACCCGCAGTGCTGGACCTGCCGGGCCGTCAGAGCTTGACCGCCCCCGCGGAGACGCCCTTGTAGAACCAGCGCTGGGTGATCACGAACAGCACCAGCACCGGGATCACGGAGATCACCGAACCGGCCATGACCACCCGCTGGTCGTAGCCGAACGACGAGCTCTGCAGCCGGGAGAGCCCCAGCGTCAGCGTCATGTGGTTCTCCGAGCGGAGCACGATCAGCGGCCAGAGGAAGTCGTCCCAGGCGCTGATGAAGGTGTTGATGGTGACCACCATGATCGCGCCCCACGCGGACGGCAGGTACAGGTACCGGAACCGCTGCCACTCGTTCGCGCCGTCGAGCATCGCCGAGTCCTCGATCTCCCGGGGTACGGCGAGGAACGCGCCGCGCATCAGCAGGACGTTGATGGCGCCGACGAACCCGGGCAGCCACACGCCCGCCAGGTTGTCGATCAGACCCAGGTCGCGGATGCTCAGGAACAGCGACACCATGATCGACTCGAAGGGGAACATCATGGAGGCGACCAGCACCACCCAGACCGCCTTGCGGCCCTTCCAGCCGGGCTTGGAGAGCATGTAGCCGGCCGTCGTGGAGAAGACGAGCTGGCTGACGATCGACAGGACCACCACGATCAGGCTGTTGCGGATGTACGTCGCCACCGGCACCTGGGAGAAGACCTCACGGTAGGCCCGCAGGGTGGGGTGGTGCGGCAGCAGGGACGCGTCCGCGCCGAAGACGTCCTCGCCGACGCCCTTGAGCGACGCGAGGAACTGCCAGAGCAGCGGGCCGACCGTGATGCCCAGTACGAAGAGCAACAGCAGGTAGCGGACGACCAGTTCGCGGGGGCGGCCGTACTCCCGCCAGCGCGGCATCAGCCGCCGGGGCTTGTCGACGGCGGTCGTCATGCCTCGTCCTCCTTCGTCAGCCGCTGCGCCAGCAGGGTCAGGCCGAGGGTGAGTACGAACAGGGCGACGCTGACCGCGGAGCCGTAGCCGGCGTTGCCGGTGATCGGGTCCAGACCGACGTCGCGGATGTAGAAGGGCAGGGTGCGGTCGGCGCCGCCCGGCCCGCCGGTGGAGCTGCCCAGCATGAAGATCTCCGTGAACACCCTGAGACAGCCGATGCCGGTGAGGGTTCCGACCAGCATCATCGCCTGGCGCACGCCCGGCACGGTGATGTGCCAGAAGCGGCGGACCGCGCCGGCGCCGTCCATCTGCGCCGCCTCGTGCAGCTCCTGCGGCACGTTCCCGAGCGCGGCCAGGTAGAAGACCATGTACCAGCCGAGGCCCTTCCACAGCGTCAGACCCATCGCCGACAGCAGGATCAGCCAGGAGTCGGACAGGAACGGGATGGCCGACCTGATCAAGTGGGCTTTCTCCAGCCAGGTGTTGACCAGCCCGTCGTCCGCCAGCAGCCACTGCCAGCTCAGGCCCACGACCACGCTGGAGGCGAGCACCGGCGTGTAGAAGGCCGAGCGGAAGAAGCCGATGCCGGGCAGGTTCCTCTCCACCAGCACGGCCAGCATCAGCGGCAGCAGCACCATCAGCGGGACGACGATGACGGCGTACAGGATGCTGTTGCGGGTGGCCAGCCAGAAGTCCGAGTCGTCCAGCATCCGGGTGTAGTTGTCCAGCCCGACGAAGCTCGCGGCGCCGCCCAGCGGCTTGGCGTTCGTGAACGACAGGATGACGGTGTTGAGGAACGGGAACACCCCGAACACCACCGCGCACACGATCGCGGGCGCGGTCCACAGCCAGGGCAGCCACCAACGGCGGTACAGCGCCGCTCCGTTGGCGCCGGGAGCCGGGCCGGGCAGCACGGCCCGGACGATGCGGCGGATACGGGACGGGGCCGTGCCCGGTACGGAGGCGGTGCGCTCCGTACCAGGCACGAACACCGGCTCAGCGGTCTCGGTCGCCACGCTCAGCCCGCCTGCTTCAGCAGGTCGTTCGCCTTGGCCTGGGCGTCCTTGACGGCCTGCGCGGGGCTCTTCTTGCCCTGCATGGCCAGCTGCACCTGCCCCACGATCGCGTTCTGCACGGCCGGGGAGAGGTTCGTCTGGTTGGTGTCGGCCGTCTTGAGCTGGTCGGCGACGAGCTTGCGGGCCTGCGAGAACGGGTCGCTGCCGGTGACCTTCTGGAAGAACGGGTCGTTCAGCGAGTCCGTGGTGGTCGGGAAGATCACCACGTCCGGGTCCTTGCACCAGGCCGTCTGGTTCTCGGCGTCGGTGAGGAACTCGGCGAAGGCGAGCGCCACGGGTGCGTGCTTGCTGGTCGCGGCGACCGATATGTACTGCGGGGCGCCGGCGGAGGCGCGGCCCAGCGCGTCGTAGGGCTGCTGGCCCACGGCCGTCTTGTCGTAGACCGAGGGGCTGTTCTGCTTCACGAAGCGCACGAAACTCGGGTTCGTCGAGCCGTAGGCGACCTTGCCCTGGCTGTACAGCGTGGACGGGTCGTTGCTGGAGGACAGCGAGTCCTTCGGCATGGCGCCCTCCTTGTACAGCTTCGCCATCCAGGCCACCCACTGGGTAGTCCTCGGATCATTGGCGAAGACGGCGGACCTGCCGTCGGCGGAGAGCGTCTTGATGTTCATCTGGTCGAAGTCCGACGGGATCCGCCAGACCGGGTTGGCCATCGTCGCGTAGAACGTGCCCTTGCCCGCCTTGGCGATCTTCTCGTAGTCCGCGAACAGCCCGAACAGGGTCGTCGGCGGCTTCGCCGGGTCGACCCCGGCCTTCTCCAGCAGGTCCTTGTTGTACGTCAGCAGGACGCCGCCGGTGTACCAGGGAAGCGTGGTGTGGACCGCCGAGCCGGAGGCGTCCTTGAACGTCGCGGACTTCCAGAACGACGGCACGAACGGCTTGGCGACCTCCGGGTCCTTCACGCTCAGGTTCAGCAGGTAGCCGGCCTTGGTGAGGGCGGTCGCGGTCGGGGCGTTGACGTTGATGACGTCCGGCATCGTGCAGGCCTGGGCGTCGGCGACGGTCCGCTGGGTGAAGGTGTTGTCGCCCGGGTCGTCGATCCACTTGACCTTGGCGCCGGGGTGGGCCTTCTCGAAGGAGGCGATCACCCCGTTGAAGAAGGCCCCGAAGTCTTTCTTCAGGTTCGTGGTCTGGAAGGTGATCTGTCCCTTGACGTCGCCCGTCAGCTTTCCGGAGCCGACGTTGCCCTTGTCCACCTTGCAGCCCCCGGCGGTGCCGTCCCCGCCGCCGGAGCCGCCGGACAGGCCGCAGCCGGCCGCCGTCAGCGTCAGGGCGATGATTCCCGCCACGGATGCGGTGAGTCTTCCAGCGCGCATGTCCACCCTCCTGGGACCAGCCGATGGCTGGTTCAATCAACCAACTTCGACTCCGATTGATGAAAAGGTGGACCAGAATTCATCGGAGGTCAATGGTTTGCCGTGTTGCGTTTCGGTTCCGCCCGTGACTCAGTGGCGGTGCTCGTGGTCCGGGTGCGAGGGGTCGCCGGGATGCTCGTGCCCGGCGGCGTACGCCACGTCGGCCCGCGCCCGGTCGAACCAGGCGAAGAAGGCACGCCGGCCCGCAGCGCGCCGCAGTTCGCCCGCGACACCCTGTCGGACCTGCGCGAACGGCAGGAAGTCCGTGGGCGCCGCCTGCCCGAACGGGTCGACTCCGCGCCGGAGCGCGTCCGGGGTGAGGAAGCGGTCCCGGTTGCGCTCGTAGTAGTCCCGTACGGCTTCCTCGGGCACGTCCTGCTCGGTCTCCAATTCGGCGAGGAGGGCGCGGGCGGCGGGGGAGTGGGCGAGGGCCGCGGCGACGATGCTGCCGAGGTCTGCGACGTCTTTTTCGGGTACGGCCAGCAGCCGGGCCGGCGATACCTCCGCGGGCGGTGCGAGGCCGCGGTCCGTGCAGGCCCTTCGGGCCAGCTCGTCCGCGACCACGACCTGCGTCGCCCAGCGCCTGCGTTGGCGCTCCGCGCGGGCCGGGGCGGACAGTGCCTCGTCATGTCGGTGGCCGTCTGCTGTGTCGTTGTGGCTGGTCGCGCCCTGCGGCGCAGCCGCTGATGAGTACAGCCCCGCGCCCCTGACGGGGCGCTCCGGCACCGTCCGGAGAAAGGCGTTCACGCGCTCCTTCGGGACTGGTTCGCCGTGTACGACCGCAGCGTGGTCCGTCATGGCGTTACCTCCAGCTCGACGGCCTTCGTGTAGGCCACCCGGCCGTGCCAGGCGGTCTTTGCCAGCAGCCAGTACGAGCCTGGCGGTACCGCGCTGCCGTCCACCTCGATGCCGTGGGCCAGTTGCTGCCCGGCCGCGACCGTGAAGCCCTGGCAGCCGGGGGTGACGCCCGGCCAGGTGCCCCACGAGGAGACTGCCCACAGGGTGCCGTTGAGGGGGCCTTGGGTGGTGTTGCGCAGTGTCACCGGGATGCGGACGCGCTCGCCGGTCCTGACGGTGATCCGTTCAACTCCCAGTTCTGTCAGCAGAGTTGGCCCAGCCGGCTCGCCCGGCACGTCGACGGCCACCACGTCCTCGTACGTCTGCCCCTCGTACGACAGGCGTGCGGCCAGCCAGTGTCGGCCGGGCGACGCGTCGGGCGGGGGCGTCACCGTGACCTCGGTGAGGGTGAAGCCGCCGGGGCCCAGGGCGTACGGCAGTGCGGGCGGCTCGGCGGACCAGCCGGGCGGTGCCTCGACGGTCACCGTGCCCGAGACGGGCGCGTCGGTGAGTTCCGAGGAGACGCGGACCGTCGCGTTGAAGGGGCCGCCGGAGGCGGTGAGCGTCGTCGGGGAGATGTACACCGCGACCGGCATGTTGCCGCGGGGCGCGGGGCCGGAGTTGTGGAGCCAGTAGCGGGTGTGGACCGGCTGGGCGGGCTCGTGGGCGGCGACGCCGGGGTCGTACGGGCGCCGGGGGCCCTCCAAGGGCGCGGCCAGGAGCGTGGCGACCTCGAACCCGGTCAGCCCGATTCCGAGGACGCCTTGTTCGTCCGGCGCCAGCTTCTCTCCGGGCGTTTCGAGTACGTCGGTGCGGGCGCCCCGTGTCCACGCCCGTGGCCCGTGCACGCGGGCCCGTACCGGACGCCCGTTGACCTCGTGCATCCGCACGACGACCGCGCGCTCCGGATCCGCCGGCGCCACGCTTCCACGGGCGAGCGGCGAACCGGCCGGCTTGAGGGCGTCGAGCAGGACCTCGCCCTCCGGTTCGAGACGCAGCAGGCTCAACTCCCGGGGCAGGGAGGCCGCGTCCGAACCCTCCCGCAGCCGCGCGCTCAGTGGGTGGTTGAACTCATGGCCGGCGCGGGGCAGTCGCTGCTCGCGCCAGTCGCCCTCGCCGCCGACCACCGCGTACTCGAAGGTGTGGGACCAGCGTTGGAGCTGGAACCCCGAGCCGTCGGGAGCGGTGCGGCGGGGCGGGTCGACCCAGACTCCGGACGGCCAGCCCGTGCAGGAGCGCATCAGCGACATGTAGAGGTCCCCGGAGGAGGTGACGACACAGCCCGGGGTGCCGCGGTTGAGGACGGCGAAGCCGCGTCCGTCCCAGGCGTCGCCCGGTGGGAGGGCCTCGCCGCCACCCGCCGCCGTGGCCGTGACGGTCGCGTCGTCCAGGTCGGCGATCAGCGCGTCGACCGCCTTCGCGTCACCTTCGGCGTCGGTGCCCGCCACCACCAGCAGCGGCAGCCGTTCGAGGTCGCGCAGGTCGGCCCCGGGCACCCACTCCTCGCGCAACGAGGCGCGCGGCGCGACCCAGACGGCCGCCACGCCGCCCTCGGCCAGCTGTCGCTGCAGTTCGCGCCCGGCGGCCGGGTCCCAGCCCAGCGCCTCGGCGACGAGGGAGTTGCGGTCCGGGCCGCCGACGGCGATCCGGATGTCGGGCAGGTTGGAGTCGACCTCCAGGTCGCCGTAGCGCGGGCCGTCGGCGATCGTGGAGGTCGCCGTGACCCCGGCGCGCACCAGGGCGGCCGCGAGCGGTGTGCCCAGCTCACCGGCCTCGTCCCAGGAGGCGTACACCAGCTCGGCGACCCCGATCGACCGCCGGCCGAGCAACGTGCCGGTGTCGTCCCGCAGTTCGACCCGTGCCGTCGACCCGAGCCCGAACCAGGTGTTGGCCGGGTTGTCCAGGGTCCACGGGAACTGCTCGCTGTCCACGTCCACGAACCCGAACCCGCGACCGATCACCGCGTCCGCCACCTCGTGCACCGGCAGTCCGCCCTGCACGTCGGAGGGCCAGCGGACGCGGATCAGCCGGTCGGCGCCGTCGTGGCCGTCGATGGTCGTCGTCACGTCGACGCGCGGAACGCCTGTCCACAGCGTCAGACGCTGTGTGTAGCGGAACAGCCCGAGGTCGGCGCGGACGGTGATCCGTGCACCGGCGGGGGAGTGCTCGACCTCGGTCTCCGCCACCACGTCACGGCTGCGGGCGGCGGTGGTCCCGGTCGGCGTGAGGTGCCAGGGGCCCTCGCCGAAACGCGGGTGCCTCGGGTACTCCTCCTGCACGACGAGCTCGTTGCCGATGTCCCCGGTGCGCAGCAGCTCCCGGCCGCCCTCGGCGAGCGCGCGCAGGCTGCGGACGCCGCCGCCGCGCGCCGGGTCGACCGTGACCTCGTAGAACTCGTTGCGGATGGTGGTGCCCTCGCCGGGCGCCCACCCGGGGACGGAGCCCTCGGTGAGGGGCAGGGCCTTGAACCCCATGCCGGGCAACTCCGGTACGACGACATGCAGTTGACCGTTCTCGCGGACGGCGGGGAGGCCGACGGGGACGAGTCCCGGGTCGTCGACCGTCAGGACGTCCCGCCGTTGCCAGGTCGCGGAGTTGAAGACGACGAGGTCGGCGCCGTCGCCCGGGGTGACCCGGTCGGCCAGTGCCCGTGTGGCATCGGCGTGCACGGTCTCGGCCAGGTCGGCCAGCTCGCGCCAGCCGGTCATCAGGTCGATGTAGACCTGGTCGGACTCGGAGCCCGTGATGGCGTCGTGGTGGGCGCCGTAGATCAGCTGCCGCCAGGCCTTGTCGAGCGCCGCGTCCGGGTACGGGTGCCCGGTGACCAGCGAGGCGAGCGTCGCCCAGGCCTCCGCGTCGACGAGCAGCGTCTCGCCGTACCGCTGGGCCTGCTTGGTGTCGATGTAGGAGACGTCCTTGCCGGTGTAGACCGGGTTCATGTCCCGTGTCTGCGGGGACGCCTTGCGGCCCTCCGCGTCGAGCTGCGCGCGCACGGCGGCGAAGAAGTCGCGCGGTGTGCCGCTGATGAAGCGCGGCCAGACGTAACGGGCGTTCCAGTCCCGGTGGATGTCCATCACCCAGCGGCACGGCGGCGCGTAGTCGCCGCCGACCGGGAGCAGGACGTTGCGGGTGAGGGCGACCGACCTCAGGCCCCGGAACAGCTTGAGGGCGGCCGCCTCCGCCGCCGGCAGGGTGGACGCGTTGTCGATCGCCCAGCCGGCGCCGTAGTGGTTGACCATGTAGGCCGTCAGCAGCCCGCGCCCCGACGGGGCGATCCAGCTGAACTCGGCCGGGAACTGCATCCGCCCGGGATCGCGCGGCTCCTCGCCGAAGACGGAGAGAGTCGGCCCCCACTGGTGGAACGGGCCGCGCGCCCACGAGCTGGAGCTGATCCCCGCGTCCGCCATCAGCCCCGGGAACTGCGGATCGTGCCCGAACGCGTCCAGCTGCCAGGCGGTTTCCGGCGACGAGCCCATGATCCCGCGCTGGAACCCGTCTCCGTACAGAGCGTTGCGTACGGTGGCCTCGGCGCCGGTCAGGTTGGTGTTGGGCTCGTTGTAGGTGCCGCCCATGATCTCGACGCGGCCGGTGCGGATCAGCTCGCGCAGGAAGGCCCGCTCCTCCGGGAAGGCGTCCCAGTACGGCTTGAGGTAGTCGACCTCTGCGAGCACGAAGGTGTATGCGGAGTCCCGGCGGGCCAGGTCGCAGTGCGCGCGGACCAGGCTCATCCCGGACTGGCCGCGCGAGTCGAAGGTCCGGGCCGGCAGACCGGTGGTGGCCGGGTCGTCGGCGACGTCCCAGGTCTCGGTGTAGGCGGCCTGGGTGTTCCACCACACGGGGTCGTAGTGGAAGTGGCTGACCATGAACATGGTCCAGCCGGGCTCGGCGGCCGTGAAGGGGACGGTGCGCTGCGTGGTGTGCGCGGGGTCCTCGGCATCCTCGGCGGTGACGGTGACATGGGTGCCGTCGCCGGGGGCCAGGTCGGTCGTCACGGGTATCTCGGCGTGGACCGTGCCGTCGTCGCCCGAGGCCGCGACCGCCGTGCCTGACACGCCCGGGCCGTCGACGGCGATGCGGACCGTGCGGCCCGGAGTGTGGCTCAGCTCGACGGCCATCACCTGGTGCGGATGCTCGGTCGTCCCGACGAAGAGCTCGGTCGACTCGGCAGAGGTGACGCGCATGGGTCTCCTACGAGGATGCTCGGGGGAGCCCCATCCTGGCATCGCCGGGATGATTCAAACAACCACCTTGACGCATTCTCGGTGGTTCATCCATGCAACCGAGGCCGGATCTCACCTCGTCCGGCGTGACTTCACCGCGTGCTGCGGGGCGATGTGGTCGGTGAGGGCGAGGGAGGCGCTGGCGCGCTGGTAGGAGAGCTGGCCGACCCGGACGTAGAGGCAGTCGACGATCATCAGGACCGAGTGGCGGCCGCCGATGCTGCCGGTGCGGAAGCTGGTCTCCGAGGTGGCCGAGATGAGCCGGATGTCTGCGGCCCTGGCGAGCGGCGAACGCGGGTCGGTGGTGACGGCGACGGTGGTGGCGCCGCGCTCCTTGGCCATCTCGAACGGTTCGAGGGTCTCGCGGGTGGCACCGGAGTGGGAGATGCCGATGGCCACGTCGGCCGGGGTGAGCAGGGCCGCGGAGGTGGCCGCCCCGTGCACCTCGGTCCAGCCGCGGACCGCGCAGCCGATGCGGAACAGCCGGGTCTCGGTCTCCTGGGCCACCGTGCCGCTGCCGCCGACGCCGTACACATCGATCCGCCGGGCCTTGGCCAGCGCCTGGGCCGCGCGCTCGACCGCGTCGAGGTCGATCCGGTCGATGGTCTGCTGGATCGCGCGCAGGTCGGCGCTGCCGACGACCTGGACGACCCGCTCCAGGCTGTCGTCCGGCGAGATGTCCGGCCCGATCTCGGCGGAGCCCCAGTCGGAGACCTCGCCGCGGCCGCGCTCCTGGGCCAGCTCGATCAGCAGATGCTGGTAGGAGTCGAGCCCGATGGCCCGGCAGAAGCGGGTCACCGTCGCCTGCGAGGTGCCGGTGCGGCGGCCCAGTTCGGCGGCCGAGCAGTGGGTTACGGCGGCCGGATCCTCCAGGACCAGCTCGCCGACCTTGCGAAGGGATCCGGCCAGCCGGGGGAGCTCGGTGCGGATCAGTGTGGTGACGTCCGTCGAGGGCATGAGGAGAAGGTATCAGCCACCCGTCGGGGTGCGGATTGAATACCAGTACCAGAGAAGTGAGGCTTGTTCGCACGTTGTGTCGTCGCATTGCTCGCTGCATGACCCATGTGATTTATTGATTCACCTGTGGAGTCGGATGGGGTGGTTCAATCCACCAGTGGGGAGTGTCGTGTGTCCGTCGAGTCTGTGAGCGCCGAGGGCTTCGCACGGGAGAGCCTGGCCGTCCTGGCGAACATCACCGAGTCCGCACGCGAAGAGGTGGCGGGGGCCGCCGGGCTGATTGCCGACTGCGTCCGTTCGGACGGCGTGATCCAGGCCTTCGGCACCGGCCACTCCCAGGCCATCGTCCTCGAACTCGCCGGCCGGGCGGGTGGCTTGGTGCCGACGAACCGGCTGAGCATCGCCGACCTCGTTCTTCACGGCGGTGACGATCCGAGCGTCCTCGACGACCCGCTCCTGGAGCGCAGCGAGGGGGTGGCCGAGCGGCTCTACCGCCTCGCCGGGGCGAGCCCCCAGGACCTCTTTGTGATCATCTCCAACTCCGGTGTCAACAATGTGATCGTCGAGATGGCGCTGCACGCGAAGGAGCGGGGGCACCGGGTCCTCGCCGTCACCTCCCTCACCCATACGCGGGCCGTCCCCGCCGGGCATCCGAGCGGGAAGAAGCTCGCCGATCTGGCCGATGTCGTGCTCGACAACCGGGCGCCGCGGGGGGATGCGTTGTTGGAGCTTCCCGGGGGTGGGGCTGTTTGTGCGCTGTCCACCCTCACCGGGGTGATGTTGGTCCAGATGGCCGTCGCCGAGGCTTCGAAGCTGCTGCTCGATTCCGGTGAGCGGCCGCCTGTCTATGTCTCGGCCAACGTGCCCGGTGGGTTCGAGGGGAACCTGGAGTTGGAGAAGCGGTACGCCGGGAGGATTCGGCGTACCGCGAGTTGACTCCGTTGGGCGGTGATTTGTCTGCGGTCCGGTGGGGGCTGGTCGCGCAGTTCCCCGCGCCCCTTAGGGAGCTAGTGCTACCGCCAGGGGATATGCGCCGGTGGGGAGGGGTGGCCCTGCTGTTCCGGAGGTTGTGTCGATCGGTATCAGGGCGTTTCCGTCGGCTGTTGTGACGTAGGCCTTGGTGCCGTTCCAGTTCAGGGCGACGTCGAAGGCCGACTTGCCGACTGCGATCTGCTTGCCGGGGGTGCCGGTCACCGTGTCGACGGGGGTCACGGAGTCGCCGTTGCTGGGGCTGACCCAGAGTGTGCGGCCGTCCGGGGAGAGGGCGAGGCCGTAGGCCTGGCCCGTGACCAGGAGGGTCGGTTCGGTGTCGTTCGTCGTGGTGTCGATCGGAGTGATCGTGGAGCCGCCGGAGTCGGACACATACACCGTCCTCCCGTCGGGCGCGGCGACCACGTTGAAGGGGCTCGGGCCGACCGGTACGGCGGTGTCGGCCTTGCCTGTGGTGAGATCGACGGGCGAGACCGTGTTGTCGTGGATGTCGGCGACGTACAGGGTCCTGCCGTCGGGTGTGATCGCCATGTTCTCCGGCCCGGAACCGACCGGGACGGGCGTGCCCGCCGTCAGCGTGGTCGTGTCCACGGGCTGGACCGTGCCGTCCGTGTAGTTGGCGACCCAGAGCGTACGGCCGCCAGGGGTGAGGGCGAGGCCGGCCGGGACCCGGCCCACGGGGACCGTGGCGGTGACCTTGCCGGCGGTCACGTCGATCACGCTGACCGTGTTCGAGCCTTGATCGGCGGCGTAGGCGGTGCGCCCGTCGGCGCTCACGACCACCTCACCGGGGTTGGCGCCCACGGCGATGTCGGTGCTCTTCCCCGAGGAGAGGTCGATCGAACTCACCGAAGCACCACTGAAGTTGGCGGTCAGCGCCCTGGACGTGGCCGTCCCGTCGGTGACCCGGACCGGGAGTGCCCGGGTGAGGATTCCGGTGCCGGACACCACGAGCGAGCGGACCCCTTGTGCCGTCCCGGCGGTGACCTTGACGGTCGCCGAGGCACTGCCCCCGGCCGGGACGGTGGCACTGCCCTCGGACGGTGAGACGGTGACGCCGTCGGGTACGGCGAGCTTCCAGGTGACCGTGCGGGAGGCGGTGGAGCGCTTGTCTGTGAGGTCGAGCGTGACCGTCCCGGTCGCGCCCGGCTCCAGGCTCAGCGAACCCGGGACGAAGGCCGCGTCGACGCCCGGGTCGGGGGCCGTCTCCAGCATCGTCGTGTAGAGGAACTGGTCCATCACACCCGGCGAAACCTGCTGCGGGATCGCGTCGAGTTCCTTGCGCTCGGCCCTGAGCCGGTTCCAGTACGTGGTGACGGCGTCCGAGTCGCCCTTCTTGTCGGCCAGCAGCAGGGCCACGGCGGTCCGGCCCGCCGCGCCGTAGCGGCCGAGCTTGTCCAGCCAGGCCGAAGTCTCGTCCAGGAAGGCGGAGTTGGGGAGGTGGGCGCGCAGCTCGGCGGGCGTGGCTGCCATGTCCGTGAAGTACGCCGTCAGCGCGGCGGCGGCCCGGTCGAGGCCGCTGTCGTGGTCGTAGGCCGTGCGGAACGCGGCGATGAGCCCGGTGAGGGTGGGCGACTCGGTCGCGTCCAGCTGGGAGGAGTAGTTGTTCTCGGCGAAGACGCGCAGCCAATCCGCCGCCGAGGGCCCGGCGAGGTCGCGGACGGAGGCGAGGAAGGCCGCGTGGGAGTCGTAGGCGTCCGGGTTCCAGAGGTACGCGGCGGAGGTGAACAGGGCTATCCGGCCGGCCTCGCCCTGGATCATCGGGTTGGCGGTCACACCGGCCGCCTCGCTCGCGACTCCGGGTTCGCGGCCGGTGTAGGGGCCGAGGAGGAGACGGCTGGTGACGTAGTCGTTCACCGGATAGTTGTCCCAGACCAGGATCGGGTGACCGTACACCGTGCGGGCCTGCTTCAGCTGCTCGGTGGTGATGGTCGGCGCGATCACGCCGACACCGGTCCACTCGACGACGACGGACGGGTCCAGCTTGTCGCGCAGTGCCTTCTTGTACGGGGAGTCGGCGAGGTCGGAGTACTCGGTGGGGACCATCTCCAGGGGCCGGAGGCCGGTGTGGTGGGCGGAGAAGTCCTGCCAGACCCGGTTGAGGAGGTGGGCTTGAGCGGTCCCCGCCGCTCCTCCGCCCGTGCCGAACTCCTTCTCGTCGGCGTCGCAGTTCCACTTGGTGTAGCTGATGTCGTCCAGCGGGATCGCGAAGGACCGCACGCCGATGTCGTACAGCGAGGCGAACTTGCGGGTGAGGGCCGCGATGTCGGACGCCGAGGAGTAGCAGACCGACAGGCCGGGGGAGAGGGCGTAGGTGAAGCGGACGTGGTTGGCGTCGGCACGGTCGACCAGTTCCCTGAGCCGGGCCAGCTCGGCGGCCGGGTACTCGTCGCGCCACCGGGCGCGCAGGTAGGCGTCGTCCTTGGGGGAGTAGACGTAGGCGTTCTGTTTCGTACGGCCGTAGAAGTCGAGCTGGGTGAGGCGCTCGGTCTGTGTCCAGGGGGTGCCGTAGAAGCCCTCGACGACTCCGCGGAGGGCGGCGGTGGGCCAGTCGCGGACGGTGACCGGTGGCAACCCGCCCTTCTTCGTGACCAGTTGGCGCAGGGTCTGGGCCGCGTAGAACGTGCCCGTGGTGTCGACGCCGGAGAGGGCGAGAAGGGCGCGGCCGTCCGCGCGGCCCGATGTGAGGGCGTAACCGCCGGAGGGAAGGCCGGTGGGGGACTTGGTGTGCAGGTGCTTGAGAACGCCTGCTGTGGCCGGGTTTTCGGTGGGGCCGCCGAGATAGACGGTGAGACCGGCCTTCGGAGGCCTGCCGTCGGACCGAACGGTGGTGATGTGCGTGGCGCCGGCGCCGCGGAGGACGGACTCGACGAGATGCCGGGCGGAGGGGTCGGTGCCGGGGCCGACGACCTCGACCACCCTTGCCGGGACGGTGAGTTGGCCCGAGGCCGTCCTCTGGATCTGCTGGGGCGTCGGCCATACCTGGGGTGGTCGTGCGGTCGGGGCGGCCGTCGCCGTGGCCGCCGTGGGGGCGGTGAGGGCGGCGGTCAGCAGGAGCGCGGCGGCGGTGAAACGCCATGGACGTCTGGCTGGGAACATGGATTCTCCTGAGCCAAGGGTGAATGCATCCACCGCGTGATGCTAGAGATGCTGAATGCATCATTCAATGGGGCGCCCGGTCTCCGCTGCGGTTGCCCTGCGGTCGTCGGAGTGCGGACACCGCCGTGGCGTCCGGGCGTCCGCCGTCCCATAAGTGCTTGATGTTGTGGTGTGGGTCACAGCGGAGCTAGGGTGAAAGCGCTTGGAGAACCACGCCCGGGCGTACCGATCGGCGGTGCGCGACCGGGCCTGCTCCAGGTGAGGAAGTGATATCGGTGTCCGTCGCCTGGGACGACATCGGCGGTCTCGTCGATGCCCACGAACGTTTCCTGGCAGGTGCACGGGTCGAGGCGGACGTCCGGGGTTCGGTGCTCGAATCCTGGAAGCGCTGCCGCTCCGCAGGGCTCGAACCCGGCCATCTGCTCGTCCCCTACGAGCAGGGCCTGACCCTGGACGAACGGTTCCTGAGCGCGGCCGACCCGGTGCTGACGAGGCTGAGCGCCTCCCTGGCGGAAATGGGCACGTCGATCGCGCTGTGCGACGCGCGGGGCCGCATGGTGCGGCGCCTCGACGCCGACCTGCGGCTGCGCGACCGGCTGGACGAGGTGAACTTCGCGCCGGGGTTCGACGCCTCCGAGCCGGTGGTCGGTACCAACGGCGTCGGCACCGCACTCGCCGCGCGCGGCCCGGTCTACGTCGTCGGCCGTGAGCACTTCGCCGACTGTCTGCAGCCCTTCGCCTGCGCGGGCTCGCCCGTCCGCAATCCGCTCAGCGGCCGGATCGAGGCCGTCCTGGACCTCACCTGCCTGCGCGACGACGGCGATCCCACCATGCTGCGGCTGGTCCGGGCAGCCGCCCGGGACATCGAGAGCCGCCTCCTCGAACAGGCCACGGAACGGGAACGCGCACTCCTCGCCGCCTACCGGCGGGCCGCCCTCGACGTGGGCGGAGCGGCACGGCCCACCGTCCGTCCGCTGCCGGGCGACGGCGACGGGCACGACGGCGACGGGCACAACGGCGACGGTCTCGGCCGGATCGACCTGGCCGTACTACGCGAGCGGGCCGAGGAACTCATCGCCTCGCCGGGCCGCACCCTCGACGAGGTTCCCCTGTCGGGCGGCCGTATCGCCACGCTGCTGCGGCGTCAGGTCATGGGCGAGGCCGGGGAGACGGGCGTCGCGGTGGAGGCGCGCATCCTGGGCGGGCCGCGGCTGACCGGGCTCGGGCTGCCGACGTCGCCACCGGTCGCCGGGCCGGTGCCGGTGGCGACCCCGGGGGCCGGCGGGCCGCCGCCGGCCGCGCGCGAGGCGACGGCCCCGACGGTGACCCCGCCCGCCGTCGTCGTGCGAGCCGTCTTGCCCCCGCCGCCACCGGTGGCGCAGCCCGCCGAAACCGTCGGCGACATCCTCGACGGTGCCGAGAGCCGGCTGCTGCTCGTCGGCGAGCCCGGCGTCGGACGACTGGCCGTACTCGCGCGCAGGCGGCTGGAGTTGCTGCATGACGCGGGGTTGCGGATCGGCACCACCCTCGACGTCACCCGCACCGCGGAGGAACTGGCCGAGGTGACCGTGCCCCGGTTCGCCGACTTCGTCGCCGTCGACCTGCCCGACGCGGTGCTGCGCGGCGAGGAGCCGGTGGCCCTCGGCGGCCGTACGGCGCTGCGCCGGGTCGCCATCCGCGCCGTACGCAAGCAGCCCGCCAAGCTGTACGACGTCGGCGACACCGTCGAGTACGTCCCGTCCACGCCGCAGGCCCGCTGCCTGGAACTCACGCAGTCCGTCATGGAACCCGTCCTGGCGGAGGCGGGCGGCTGGATCGCACAGGACCCCGAGCGGATGGGACAGGTGCTCGCGGCGGGCGTCCACTCCCTGATCACGGTGCCGCTGCGGGCCCGCGGCACCACGCTCGGCGTGGTCAGCTTCTACCGCTCCGAGCGGCCCGCCCCCTTCGAGGACGACGACCTCTCCCTCGCCCAGGAGCTGGTCCTGCGCGCCGCGACCTGCATCGACAACGCTCGCCGCTACACCCGCGAGCACAACACCGCCCTCGCCCTGCAGCGCAGCCTGCTGCCCAAGGGCCGCCCCGAGCAGAGCGCCGTCGAGGTCGCCTACCGCTATCTGCCCGCGCAGGCCGGGGTCGGCGGAGACTGGTTCGACGTCATCCCGCTGTCCGGCGCCCGTGTCGCCCTGGTCGTCGGGGACGTCGTCGGCCACGGTCTGCACGCCGCCGCCACCATGGGCCGGCTGCGCACCGCCGTACACAACTTCTGTGCCCTCGACCTGCCCCCGGACGACCTCCTCGCCCACCTCGACGACCTGGTCGGACGCCTCGACCGGGGCGAGGGCTGGGAGGTGGAGAGCACCCAGGCCGACTCCGGCATAGTCGGAGCGACCTGCCTCTACGCCGTCTACGATCCGGTGTCCCGGCGCTGCACCCTCACCCGCGCCGGGCACCCCCTGCCCGCGGTCGTCGCCCCGGACGGCACGGTCGAGTTCGTCGACCTGCCGCCCGGCCAGCCCCTGGGCCTCGGCGGCATGCCCTTCGAGACCGTCGAGCTGGAACTCGCCGAAGGCAGCCAACTGGTGCTCTACACCGACGGGTTGATCGAGGGCAGGCTGCGCGACATGGACTCCGGCCTGGACCGGCTCGGCACCGTCCTGGCCGTCCCCGACCGGGCCCCGGAGGACACCTGCGAGGCGGTCCTCGACGCCCTGCTGTCGGAGCGGCCGAGCGACGACGTGGCGCTGCTGGTCGCCCGCACTCACGTCCTCGGCGAGGAACGGGTGGCCGAGTGGGTCCTGCCCAGCGACCCGGCGGTCGTCTCCCGCGCCCGTACCGCGGTCACCGGACAGCTCACCGCGTGGGGGCTGGACGAACTCGCCTTCACCACCGAACTGGTCGCCAGCGAACTCGTCACCAACGCGATCCGTCACGCCACCGGGCCTGTCCAGCTGCGTCTGCTGCGTGATCGTGCGCTGCTGTGCGAGGTGTCCGACGGGAGCAGCACCTCGCCGCGGCTGCGGCGCGCTCTCACGGAGGACGAGGGTGGGCGTGGGTTGTTCCTGGTGGCTCAGCTCACCGAGCGGTGGGGGACCCGGTATACGCCTTACGGCAAGGTGATCTGGACGGAACAGCCGCTTCCCCGAGCTCACCACCAGGTCAGCAGCAGGTGATTGACGAGCAGCGCCAGCACCGCCTGTGCGGCGAGCCAGGCGCGCGGCCGGGTCAGGAAGGCACAGGCCGGGAGCAGCCACACCGCGAACGGCAGCCAGATGCGCTCCGTCTCCGCCTTGCTCATGCCGGAGGCGTCCGCCACCAGGATGGCGATGAGAGCGGCGGTCGTGAGAACAGCCAGGCGTAGGGCGGGACTTGGGGAGCGTCCGACGAGGGTCGCTCCGGTGCGCCGCAGCCCCGCCGCCGTCGCCGGGCCCACGATGAACACCGTGCAGGCGAGGTTCGCCCACACCCAGTAGGAGTACGGCCGTACGCCGCCCACCCCTTGGTAGTAGCGGGTGACCAACAGGTGGTAGGCCGTCCACCAGTTGAAACCCAGCGCGGTGAACACGGCCGGGACGACGGCCAGTCCGGCCAGCAGGAAGGGCAGCGGGCGGGCGCGGCGGGAGCCCAGCAGGAGGACGGCGGCGGCGATGAGGGCGAAGAGCGTGAGGCCGTAGGAGAGATAGGCCGTCAGACCGAGGAGCAGGCCCGAGACGAAGCCCGTCGCCCGCGGGCGGTGTCCCGTCACCGCCAGGGCCAGGAACGCGACGGCCCAGGCGGCGACGCCCGTGAAGTAGCCGTCCGCCGAGGCACCCACCCACACCGCGCCCGGCAACAGGACCAGGAAGGGCGCGGCACGGCGGGCCAGCTGCTCGTCGGCGAGCGCCCGTACGGCGACCAGGACCGCGGCCGCCGCGGTCGTACCGACGGTGATGACGAAGGCACCGGCCCAACCTCCCCCGCCGAGGCCGATCCGGTCGAGGAGGACGAAGGTGACGCTCGCTCCCGCCGGGTGCCCGGCTACATGGGCCGGCCAGTCGTGGGGGCCGCTCACGATGTGCTGGGTGAAGTCCCGCAGGGTGTGCGGGATGTCGTGAAAGCGGCCGATGACCTGGAGGTACTCGTTGCCGGTTGTGAGCCGCTGGGCAACGCCCCGGTACCAGCCGTCGACCAGGGCGAGGGACCACGTCCAGGCCATGCCCGCTCCCCACGCGGCGAACAGCAGGGGGCGCCAGGGCAGGCGGGCCGCGAGAGTGGGGCCGTAGATCACGACGGCCACCGCGACGGCGATCGCCGCCGGGGTGCCGGGGCCGACGTGAGGTTCCCATTTCGCCAGCAGCGGGGGCCAGGGGACGTAGAGGGAGCGGTCGCGGTGCTCGATGCCGGTGCCGACGACGGCGGCCGTCACAACGAGCAGGGCGGCTGCCGCGGCGGCGTACAGGTCTCGGCGGAGGTCGCGGTTCACGGCGGAAACGCTAGGCCGGGGAACCTCCGCCGGACGGCTGACATGCGTAGACGTCAGAGTTTCGTCATGGTTCGCGGACCCGGTCCTGGGCCGGTCCGGACCTACGGTCGGAGCATGAGACGGACTCCCTTCTCGCCCTCCTTCTGGCGCAGCCCCTTGCGCGGCCCCTGGTTCACCTCGGTCCTCGGCGTCGTCCTGCTCGGCGGCATCACCGTGCTGTTCGTGACGGGACTGCTGTCGTACGCCGCCTACAACCCGGACCTGTCGCCGGTGAACGACCAGACCCCGGACAAGGGGATCCTCGGCTTCTACCTCTTCTCCTGGCCGACCGATCCGCACTGGCTGTACCGCCTGACGCAGGGCGTCCACGTCACCCTCGGGATCACCCTGATCCCCGTGCTGCTGGCCAAGCTGTGGTCGGTGGTGCCGAAGCTGTTCACGCTGCCGCCCGCCCGCTCCCTCGCGCACGCGCTGGAGCGGATCTCGTTGCTGCTGCTGGTCGGCGGCGGCCTGTTCGAGTTCGCCACCGGCGTGCTGAACGTCCAGCTCGACTACGTCTTCCCCGGCTCCTTCTACCCGCTGCACTTCTACGGCGCGTGGGTGTTCTTCGCCGCGTTCGTCGCGCACGCGGTGCTGAAGACCCCGGCGGCCCTGCGCAACCTGCGCGGTCTGCGTCAGCCGCCCCAAGTGGCGGAGGAAGAGCGCGAGTTGGTGGCACCCGACCCCGATCCGCCCACCGTCTCCCGGCGGGGTGCCCTCGGACTGGTCGGGGGCGGCTCGCTGCTGCTGTTCGGCACGACGGTCGGGCAGGACTTCGACGGGCTGCGGTGGTCCGCCGTTCTCGCCCCGCACGGGGGCGCCGATCCGGGCAGCGGGCCGGGCGGGTTCCAGATCAACAAGACCGCCGCGTACGCCGGCGTCGGTGCGGCGGAGCGGAGCGAGGAGGCGTGGCGGCTGACCGTCAGCGGACGGTCCGGCACCGTCCGGCTCAGCCGCGCCGACCTGCTCCGACTGCCCCTGCACAGCTCGGCGTTGCCCATCGCCTGCGTCGAGGGCTGGTCGACCTCCGACCAGTGGTGGCGTGGCGTGCGGCTCCGGGACCTCGCGGCCCTCGTCGGGTACGACGGCGATACGCCGGACGTCTTCGTGGAGTCGCTGCAACGGCACGGCGCGTTCCGGCGGGCCGCCCTGCGCGCCAACCAGGTCGCCGACCCGCGTTCCCTGCTCGCCCTGTTCGTCAACGGCGAGGAGCTGACCCCCGACCACGGCCATCCGGCACGGGTCATCGTGCCCGCGGCGCCCGGTGTGCTCAACACCAAGTGGGTGGCCCGGATGACCTTCGGAGACCTGTGATGAGGCGCCCGCGGTTCGCGCTGCCGGTCGGCAGCCCGCTCCAGATCCTGCTGCTGACCTGCTCGTTCGCGCTCGCCGCCTATGCGGGGGTGCAGCTGCTCGCGGGGGACTGGTTCGGGGTCGCGGTGTGGTTCGTGGGGGCGGCGCTGCTGCACGACCTGGTGCTGCTGCCGCTGTACGCGGCGGCGGACCGCGCCCTCGTGAAGGCGGCGGGCCCACGGCGGAGGTGGGTGGGGTACGTCCGGGTGCCGGCCGCCCTGTCCCTGCTGCTTCTGCTGGTCTGGTTCCCGCTGATCGGCGGGCAGGTGACGGCGGGTTACGCGTCCGCCACCGGCCTGTCCGCGGACCGCTTCCTGTCCCGCTGGCTGCTGCTGACGGCCGTACTCTTCGGCGGCTCGGCGGTGCTGTTCGTGCTGCGGCTGCGCAGGGCGACGAAGCAGCGGCCCCCGGCGGTCCACTGATCGACGGCACGCCAGCCCGCGCGGCGCGCGTGCCGCAGCAGGGCCGGCGTGCCGAGCCGGGCCCACGGAAAGGGGCTGCCGGCGGCTCCGCGCGCGTCGGTGACATGGACCCGGACCCGTTCGTCGAGGTCCGGGTCCGGGACCGTCTCGGCGATCAACAGGCCGCCGGGGGCGAGGAGCCCGGCCATCCGGTCGAGCAGGGCGCGCGGGTCGCCGCCGATGCCGACGTTGCCGTCGAGCAGGAGTGCGGTGCCCCAGCGGCCCTCGGCGGGCAGTGGCTCGAAGACGGAGCGGCGCAGGGCCTGCCCGCCGAGCGCGACCGTCCGCGCGACGGCCGCCTCACTGACGTCGATGCCGAGCACCGGCAGCCCCCGCGCACCCAGCGCGACAACCAGCCGACCGGGCCCGCACCCCACGTCGAGCACCGCCCCCTCACACCGCCGCAACACCTCCAGATCCACCGCGTCGGCCTCCGCACACCACCGCTCGACCTCCAGCAGGAGCAGCCAGCCGTCGGCCCGGCGCAGGAACAGCGGGCCGCGGCCGGTGCGCAGGGCGTAGGCATAGGGGTCGGCGGACCAGGTGCCGTCGTCCGCGGGGGCGAGTGGTGCCGGAGGGACGGCGCCGGGGCGCGGGCGGACTGTGGCGGGGCTCGGTGCGTGGCGCCACGGGGCGTCGGTGCCTGAGCCGGAGCCGTCGGTCTCCGCGGCCGGCCTTCGGAGGGCCATGGGGCCGCTCGCCGCCTCGGCGTCGGTGCCGGGGGTCGGCGGTCGCGTGTCCGATGGGGAGCCGTCCGTCTGCCCGGCCGGTCGGGCGTGTGCTGTGCCGGGGGCCGGCTGGCGTCCGATCCGTGCGGTCAGCTCCGGGGCGCCGCTCATCGGCCCGCCGCCGCGAGGTGGGCCAGCTGGGTCGCGAAGCGGCCGGTGGGGGCGGTCCTGGCGACCAGTTCGGCGTCGTACGCCGTGTCGACGTCCCGTAGGCGCGGCAGGTTCCGTACGCGCAGTCCTGCCAGCCGGGCGCGCTGGTCGGCGCCCGTGTGGGGTGTCGACATGGGGACGCCGAGCAGGAAGGCCGGGTCGGGGTCGGCCAGGCCCAGGGCCCAGAAGCCGCCGTCCTCCGCGGGGCCGAAGTACGCGTCGCAGTCGGTGAAGTCGACGCTGAGGAGCTCGGGGGTCACCTGCGGGGTGTCCATGCCGATGAGGAGGGCCGGGCCGTCGCAGTGCGCGAAGGCGGCGGCCAGGCGTTCGTCGAGGCCGCCCGGACACTGCCGTACGACCTCGAAGCCGGGCGGCAGCCAGGGGCCCGGCTCACCCTCCAGGACCAGGACCCGGCGGTGGGCCGGGGTCTGTGCCACGGTGTCCAGGGTGTCCGCCAGCGCCGCCTCGGCGAGCGCGGCCGCCTCCCCAGGGGTGAAGGGGGGCGTGAGCCGCGTCTTCACCCGCCCCGGCCTCGGTTCCTTCGCGATGACCAGGAGCGTGGGCAGGGCGGTCATGGGCGCACTCCTTCGCGTACCTGCGGCTCCACCGGCGGCTCGGCCAGGACCCGGCTCATGTCCCGCACCGCCTGCCAGGTGCCGCGCCAGGTCCCGGTCACCTTGGAGGCGCCCGCGCGCGGGCGGTACGGGACGTCGTACTCGGCGATCCGCCAGCCCGCGTCGGCGGCGCGGACGACCATCTGAAGGGGGTAGCCGCTGCGGCGGTCCGTGAGGGCGAGGGACAGCAGCGGCTCGCGGCGGGCGGCGCGCAGCGGACCCAGGTCGCGCAGGCGCAGGCCGCTGCGGCGCCGGAGGAGGCGGGCGAGGGCGAGGTTGCCCGCGCGGGCGTGCAACGGCCAGGCGCCGAGCGACTGCGCACGGCGCCGGCCCAGCACCAGGTCGGCCTCCCCGGCCCGGATCCGCTCCACGAACGGCACCAGGTCGGCCGGGTCGAGCGAGGCGTCGCAGTCGCAGAAGCAGACGATGTCCGCCGTGGCCGCCGTCAGACCGGCATGGCAGGCGGCACCGAAGCCACGCCGCGCCTCGCGCACCACACTCGCGCCGAGCCCGCGGGCGATGTCCGCCGAGCCGTCGGTGGAGCCGTTGTCCACGACGATCGCGCGCCAGCCGGGTGGGATGCGGTCCAGCACCCGGGGCAGGGCCTCGGCCTCGTCGAGGCAGGGGAGCACGACGTCCACGGACGTCGCGCCCGGTTCTCGTACGTCTCGTAGGTCCCGTACTTCGGATTCGTCTTTGTCAGAAGGGGGCGTCACGGCACTCACCCTACGAACGGGAATCAGGCAAATCGGGCTTCGGCTCCTTACGAAACACGGACGTCAGGGGCGGACGGCGGCATGTTCGCGCGTGCGGTGCGAGGCTGGCTTCATGGAGCAGCAGCAGTACGCACAGGGCGGTGCCCGGGTGCTCGTCGTCGACGACGATCCGACCGTCGCCGAGGTCGTCACCGGGTATCTCGACCGCGCCGGATATGTCGTGGACCGGGCCGGCGACGGCCCCGACGCGCTCGCCCGCGCCGCCGCCCACTGGCCCGACCTCGTCGTCCTCGACCTGATGCTGCCCGGCATGGACGGCCTGGAGGTGTGCCGACGGATGCGGGGGCGCGGACCGGTGCCGGTCATCATGCTCACCGCGCGGGGCGACGAGGACGACCGCATCCTGGGCCTGGAGGTGGGTGCCGACGACTACGTCACCAAGCCGTTCAGCCCCCGCGAGCTCGTCCTGCGCGTCGAGTCCGTGCTGCGCCGCACCCGCCCCGCCCAGCCCTCGGGCCTGCTCCGGGCGGCCGGGCTCTCCGTCGACCCGGCGTCCCGCCGCGCCGTCAAGAACGGCGCCGAACTCGCCCTCACCATCCGCGAGTTCGACCTCCTCGCCTTCTTCCTGCGGCACCCGGGCCGCGTCTACAGCCGCGAGGACCTGATGCGCGAGGTGTGGGGCTGGGACTTCGGCGACCTGTCGACCGTCACCGTCCATGTGCGGCGGCTGCGCGGCAAGGTCGAGGACGACCCGGGCAGGCCCCGGCTGATCCAGACGGTGTGGGGCGTCGGCTACCGCTTCGACGGCTCCGAAGACGGCTCCGACGGCGTCTCCCGAGCGGAGGCGTGACCATGCACGCCAACCTCCTCATCGCCCTCTTCGCCTTCCTCGGCGCCGCCGCGGCCGGACTGCTCGGCGCCTGTGTGCTGCTGCTGATCCGGCGCCGCTCGCTCGCCCTGCACCTCGGTGTGGTCGCCGCCGTCGCCGTCACCGCGATGCTCGCGGGCACCCTCGCGGTCGCGCAGGCCATGTTCCTGTCCGGGCACGACCTGAAGGTCGTCACGACCGTCGTGGCGATGGCCGCCGTGGTCTCCCTGGCCACCGCCCTGCTGCTGGGCCGCTGGGTCGCCGCCCGCAGCCGCGCCCTCACCCTCGCCGCCCGCTCCTTCGGCGACGGCGGCGACTTCACCTCACCGGTCGGCCCCGCCACCGCCGAACTCGCCGCCCTCAGCCGCGAGTTGGAGGCCACCGGCGCCAAACTCGCCGAGTCCCGGGAACGCGAACGCGCCCTGGAGTCCTCCCGCCGCGAACTCGTCGCCTGGATCTCCCACGACCTGCGTACCCCCCTCGCCGGCCTGCGCGCCATGTCCGAGGCCCTGGAGGACGGCGTCGCCGCCGACCCCGGCCGCTACCTCAGACAGATCCGCACCGAGGTCGAGCGCCTCAACGACATGGTCGGAGACCTCTTCGAACTCTCCCGCATCCACGCGGGCTCACTGGCGCTCAGCCCCAGCCGGATCTCCCTCTACGACCTCGTCGGCGACGCGCTCGCGGGCGCCGACCCCCTGGCCCGCGAGTACGGCGTACGGCTGGTCGGCGACCGGGTCGAACCCCTGCCGGTCGAGGTGGACGGCAAGGAGATGAGCAGGGTGCTGGGCAATCTGCTGGTCAACGCCATCCGGCGGACGCCGGCCGACGGCACGGTCGCGATCGCCGCGGAGCGTTCGCCGGACGGTGTGGTCGTGTCCGTGACGGACGCCTGCGGCGGCATCCCGGAGGAGGACCTGCCCCGCGTCTTCGACACCGGGTGGCGGGGCACGCATGCCCGGACTCCCCCTGCGGGCGCGGGACTCGGCCTCGCCATCGTGCGGGGCATCGTGGAGGCGCACCAGGGGCGGGCGAGCGTCCGCAACATCCCGGGCGGCTGCCGGTTCGAGGTGACCCTGCCGGTCGCGGAGGCGTGAACGGTCACCTCTCGGGGCGGCAGTCGATGTCGGTCGGGGACACGCTCCGGCAGGTGAGCCCGCTCCCGGGGCCGATGGCATGCGAGAGGAGCGGCGCGACGAGCTTCTCGCAGGACCCGTCCGCGCCGTCCTCGGAGTCCTCGCTCGCGTGCTTGCAGGCCCTGTCGATGACGGCGGCGCTGTCGATCTTCTCGCCGGGCGGCGGTGTGTCCGCGAAGGCCGACGGGGCGAGGAGGAACACGCCGATCACCGGTGCGCCGAGCAGCGCGGCGATCCGGGTGCGGGTGGGCTTGAGGGTACGCCGGAGCATTCTGCGGTCCTTTCAACTGATTTGTGCCGAACAGCGCCATGATCGACGACAACGACGTCGGCCAGGCGTGGACACGCTCAGTGCGTCCGCGTGAACTCCCGCATTCCCGGAGGCCGCCGTTTTCGAGGTGGTGCTGCCCGCTGCCGCTTCGTGAATGCGGGCAGCACCACCGGTCTGTGGGCGCCACCGGGCTACCGGCGCCACCGGTCCATCGGGGGCCTATGCCTCACGCATTCCGGCCAGCGCGAACTCCCGCATGCCCTCCTCGAAGCCCACCCCGGCCTTCCAGCCCAGCTCCGCCCGCAGCCGCGCCGAGTCCGCCGTGATGTGCCGTACGTCGCCGAGCCGGTACTCCCCGGTGACGACCGGCTCCGGGCCGCCGTACGCCGACGCCAGCGCCCCGGCCATCTCGCCCACGGTGTGCACCTCGCCGCTGCCGGTGTTGTACGCGGTCAGCGCCCCGTCGCGCGAACCCGCCTCCAGAGCCGCCACGTTGGCCGCGGCCACGTCCCGTACATGGATGAAGTCCCGCCGCTGACGGCCGTCCTCGAAGACCCGCGGGGACTCGCCGCGGGCCAGCGCCGAGCGGAAGAAGGAGGCGACCCCCGCGTACGGGGTGTCGCGGGGCATCCCCGGCCCGTACACGTTGTGATAGCGCAGCGACACCGCCCGACCGCCCGTGGCGCGCGCCCACGCCGCCGCCAGGTGTTCCTGGGTGAGCTTGGTCGTCGCGTACACGTTGCGCGGGTCGACGGGGGCGTCCTCGCCGACCAGGCCGGGGGAGAGGGCCGCACCGCACACGGGGCACGGCGGCTCGAAGCGGCCCGCGTCCAGGTCGGCCACCGTACGCGGGCCCGGCCGCACCACCCCGTGCCGCGCACAGGCGTAGTGCCCCTCGCCGTACACCACCATCGACCCGGCAAGCACCAGCCGCCCCACGCCCGCCTCGGCCATGGCGGTGAGCAGGACCGCGGTGCCGAGGTCGTTGTGGGAGACGTAGTCGGCCGCGTCCGCGAACCCGGCGCCCAGGCCGACCATCGCCGCCTGGTGGCACACGGCGTCGGCCCCGGTGAGGGCGCGGCGGACGGCCGTGGGACTGCGCACGTCCGCCGCGGGATCGGCCCGGACGTCGTACACGACGGGCTCGTGCCCGTGTGCCTCCAGCGCCCGCACGACATGGGACCCGATGAACCCGGCACCGCCGGTGACCAGTACACGCATGCGGCCACGCTAGGGCCGTGACCAGGCGGGAGGCGCGGGCCGCGCCCAGGACGTCACGGGTCCGTAAGACCTCCGGGAGCCCCGGAGCCGGGCTCTGTCGTCGGGATCAGCTCGGCGTCGCGGGCCCTGGCACGCTCCCCCCACTGCCCTGAGGGCGCGGGGCCCCAGTGGCGTTGTCGTCACACCGCCCCACTCTCGGCCCCGCTCGAGCCGGGGCCCATGACCCCGCTCGGCGCGGCGGCAACGCACCGACCCCTACAGCCGACCTGGTCCCGACGACAGGGCCCGGGAGCCCACCGGCAGCGACACCGTGAACACCGCCGACCCCGGTTCACTGCGCAGCTCGATCGTGCCGCCGTGGGCGCGGACCAGGGAACCGGCGACCGGGAGCCCGAGCCCGCTGCCGCCCCGGTCCCGGCTGCGGGCCTTGTCGACGCGGTAGAAGCGGTCGAAGACCCGCTCCTGGTCGGCGGCCGGAATACCGGGGCCGGCGTCCGCGACCCGTACGACGGCCTGGTCCCCCGCCACCTCGACCGCCATCGACACCGGCGTACCGGCCGGCGTGTGCACGGCCGCGTTGGTGAGCAGGTTGTCCAGGACCTGGCGGATGCGGTGCGGGTCCAGACGGAGCTTCAGTGAGGGCGGGCCGGACGTCACCTCCAGGGGGCGCTGCGGATGGCTCGCCCGGAAGGCGGCGGCGGCCTCGTCCACCAGCTCCACCAGGTCCGTGTCCTGCATCCGCAGGGGCGCGTCCACCTCCGCCGCGTCGAGGCGGGCGAGCAGCAGCAGGTCGTCCAGCAGGACGCCCATCCGGGCCGCCTCGGCGCGCAGCCGGGCCAGATGCTTGTCCCGTTCCTCGGGGGCGTTGGCGGCGGCGTACTGGAAGAGGTCCGCGTAGCCCCGTACGGACATCAGGGGGGTGCGCAGCTCGTGCGAGGCGTCCGCGACGAAACGGCGCAGGCGCTGTTCCGCCTCCGCGCGGACCGCGAGTGAGTCGTCGATGTGCTCCAGCATGGTGTTGAAGGCGGTGCGCAGCTCCTCCACCTCCGGGCCGCCGCCCCGCTTGTCGGCGCGCAGCGGCAGCCGGGCCGCCGACTCGGTCAGGTCGTGCGAGGCGATGCCGTGGGCCGTGTGGGCCATGTCGCTCAGCGGGTTCAGGCCCCGCTTCAGCATCCGCCGGCCGAACACCACCAACGCCAGCAGCGCGAGCCCGAAGGCGATGACCTGGACCGTGATCAGCCGCCGTACCGTGTCGTCGATGTCGCCCATCGGTGCGCCGCTGATCAGGATCACACCGGGCTTGACCTCGCAGGCGCGCAGCCGGTAGGCGCCGTCGCCCGTGAGGTCCGCGGTGCGCACGAGCTCGCTGTCCGTGCCGGCCTGTGCCAAGGCCAGGGAGGCGAACGGGGCGACGTCCTGGGGGAGGTCGCCGGCCTCCTCAGGCTTGCGGAGCACGGCTCTGCCGCCCGACACGTCGTACACGGCGTAGTACCAGCCCCAGTACTTCTTGCCCTGGAGAGTGCCGGTCTCCGCGACGTTCTTGGACTGGGCGACCTGGGCGAGGCCCAGCTGGTCGTCGAGCTGGTGCGACAGGTAGTCCCGCATATAGGTCGTCAGAGCCGTGCCGACGACGGCGAACACCACCAGTGCCAGCGCGCCGAGTCCCAGCGCCAGCCGGGTGCCCAGCCGCAGTCCGCGGTAGCCCCGCGGAATCCGCCCGATCACTCGGCGGCCTGCCGGATGACGTAGCCGAAGCCCCGTACCGTCTGGATCAGCGGTTCGCCCGTGTCGTCGAGCTTGCGGCGCAGGCGGCTGACGACCAGCTCGACGACGTTCGAGCGGCCCCCGAAGCCGTACTCCCACACATGGTCGAGGATCTGCGCCTTGGTCATCACGGTCGGCGACTTGCGCATCAGGAAGCGCAGGACCTCGTACTCGGTGGGGGTGAGGGTGAGCAGCCGGTCGGCGCGGCGCACCTCGCGGGTGTCCTCGTCCATCGTCAGGTCCGCGACCCGCAGCACCGAGCGCTGGAAGGCCGGCCCGGCGCTGCGCCGCAGCACGGTGCGCAGCCGGGCCATCAGCTCCTCCACCGCGAACGGCTTGACCAGGTAGTCGTCGCCGCCCCGGGTCAGCCCCGCCACCCGGTCGGCGATGCCGTCCCGGGCGGTCAGGAACACCACGGGCACCATCGTGCCGTTGTGCCGCAGCCGGTCGAGCACGCCGAAGCCGTCCAGGTCCGGCAGCATCAGGTCGAGCACCACGATGTCCGGATCGAACTCGCCGGCCAGCCGCAGCGCCTCCTCACCGGAGTTCGCGGTGACCGCGTCCCAGCCCTCGTAACGGGCCACGGTCGCGACGAGGTCGGCGATGGGCGGGTCGTCGTCCACGACCAGGAGGCGTACTTTTTCCACCCGCTCATACTGCGGTACGTGGCTGGTGAGGCCATATCCCCGGGGTCACAACGAGCACATCGATAAGTACTTGAAAGTTGTCCGACAGCTTTTCGACAGCTCCCACCGGCCAAGCTCGGGTTACCCAGGACCCGATCAAGGAGTTGCCGTCACGTGACGACCGTCCAATCACCCCCTGCGCCCCCCACGGCGATACGCCCCAGGGTGGTGGCTCGCACGGGCCTGTACGCCGTGCTCGCCGCGAACGCCGCCGTGGTCGCCTACTTCTTCGCCCAGGCGGGCTTCGCCTCCAACGCCCTGATCGTCATCGGCCGCCTCTTCGGCCTCTACGGCGCCCTCGTCATGGCCTTCCAGCTGGTGCTGGTGGCCCGGCTGCCCTGGCTCGACCGCCGTATCGGCATGGACCGGCTGACCTCCTGGCACCGCTGGACCGGCTTCGCCCTGCTGTGGACGCTCCTCGCACACGCCGTCTTCATCACCTTCGGCTACGCCCAAGGCGCGGGTGTCGGTCCGATCTCCGAGATCGTGGACCTCGCCCAGACGACCGAGGGCGTGCTCCGCGCGATCGTCGCCCTCGGCATCATCCTCGTGGTCGGCGCCGTCTCGGCCCGCTACGCCCGCCGCCGCCTCGCCTACGAGACCTGGCACTTCATCCACCTCTACACGTATGCCGCCGTGGTGCTCGCGTTCACGCACCAGGTCGCGGTCGGTACGACGTTCACCGCGTCGTCCGCCGCCAAGGCGTACTGGTACGGGGTGTGGGGCGTGGCCCTCGGCGCACTGGTCCTGGGCCGCCTGCTCCTCCCGCTGTGGCGGAACCGGCGCCACCAGCTGCGGGTCTCCGCGGTCGTCCACGAGTCCGACAACGTCGTCTCGATCCACATGACGGGGCGCGACCTGGACCGGATGCCCGCGCAGGCCGGCCAGTTCTTCATGTGGCGGTTCCTGACCCGCGACCGCTGGTGGCAGGCGAACCCCTTCTCCCTGTCGGCCGCCCCCGACGGCCGCACCCTGCGCCTCACCGCCAAGGCGGCGGGCGACGGCAGCGCCGCCCTGCGGCACGTGAAGGTCGGCACCCGCGTCTTCGCCGAGGGCCCCTACGGAGCCTTCACCACCATGCACCGGGTGAGGTCCGAGTCCCTGCTCATCGCGGGCGGCGTCGGCGTCACCCCGATCCGGGCCATCCTGGAGGAGATCGAGGGCCACGCGGTCGTCCTCTACCGGGTCTCCTCGGACCGGGACGCCGTCCTCTACGACGAGTTGCGCGAACTCGCCGTCGCCAAGGGCCACGAGCTGCACCTGGTCACCGGCTCGCCCGTCCCGGACAAGCTGGCGCCCGGCGAGCTGGCGCGGCTGGTGCCGGACATCGCCGACCGGGACGTCTTCCTGTGCGGCCCGCCGCCGATGATGAACGCGGTGCTGCGCAGCCTGGGCGAACTGAACGTGCCCAGGCAGCAGATCCACTTCGAACGCTTCAGCCTGGCCGGATGAGGAAGACGGGAAAGACATCGTGAAGCGAGCCATACCTGTCGTCGTCCTGAGCATCGCGGGCCTGGTCCCCGTCTGGCGCTACGAGCCGTCGACCCCCGTAGCCTCCCCCTCCGTCTCCGCGTCCGCGGGTTCCTCCTCCGGCACCGGAGTCAAGGGCCCGACGGTCCAGACGGAGAAGGGCCCCGTCCAGGTCCAGGTCACCTTCGACGGCGACAAGATCACCGCTGTACGGATGCTCCAGCAGCCGAACCATCCGCAGACCACGGCGGCGGTGCCGAAGCTGGTCGCGGAGACGCTGAAGGTGCAGAGCGCGGACATCGACACGGTGTCCGGCGCGACGATCACCAGCAACGCCTACAAGAAGTCCCTCCAGGCCGCGATCGACGCGGACAGGGCGAACCCGAAGTCGTCCAAGTCCGCTTCGGACTCCTCGGACTCTTCGGAGTCCTCCTCGTCCTCCGACGAATCGGGGGGCACCGTCTCGGGTCCGACGGTGAACACCGTCAAGGGCCCCGTGCAGGTCCAGGTGACCTTCGGCGAGGACGACGAGATCACCGCCGTGCGGATGCTGCAGCAGCCGGACCATCCGCAGACGACGGCCGCGGTGCCGAAGCTGATCGCGGCGACGTTGAAGGCGCAGAGCGCGGACATCGACACGGTGTCGGGTGCGACGATCACCAGCGGGGCCTACCGGAAGTCGCTCCAGGCCGCGCTCGACGCGGAGGAGTGATCCGATGCACCGCGTCGAACACGTCATGGGCTTCCCCGTCTCGCTCCGGGTCGACGACGAGGACCTTCCCGAGTCGGCCGCCGACGCGGTCTTCGCGTGGCTGCGCGAGGTCGACGACCGGTTCAGCCCGTTCAAGCCCGACAGCGAGGTGTCCCGCCACGGCCGGGGCGAGCTGGACTCCCACGAGCTCAGCGACGACCTCGCCGAGGTCCTCGACCTGTGCGAGCACTACCGGATCGCCACGGGCGGAGCCTTCGACGTACGGCTGCCCGGCCGCGCCCTCGACCCCTGTGCGGTGGTCAAGGGCTGGTCGGTGCAGCGGGCGGCGGAGCTGCTGATGGCGGCCGGGGCGAAGAGTTTCGTGCTGAACGCCGGCGGTGACGTGGTCGCCGCCGGCGGCCCCTGGCGGGTCGGCGTGCGGCACCCCGAACACGCCGACAAGCTGTGCACCGTCCTCGCGCTCACCGACGGGGCGGTCGCGACGTCCGCGCGCTACGAACGCGGCGACCACATCATCGACGGCCGTACGGGCCTCCCCGCCACCGGGCTGCTCAGTCTGACCGTCGTGGCCGCCACCCTGACCGAGGCGGACTCGGTAGCGACGGCGGCGTTCGCGATGGGCGCGCGGGGCATCGAGTGGGCCGCCTCACTGCCGGGCTGCGAGGTGTTCGCCGTGGACGCCGGGGGGCAGGTGCTGCGGACGGAGGGGTTTCCGGTCGCGAGGGAGCCCTCGGCGGCCGCGTGATCGGCCGGTTGCCACCTCGCTGCATGGTCGTGCGGCTTGCCGAGGCCGGGCGTCGGCCCTTCCCGGCCGCCGGCGGCGGAGTGGGCGTCTGCCCGACCGTCTTCGTCCCGTCGCCGGGGAGGCGCACGTCGCCGCGTGGTCGTGGGGCTTGCGGTGGCCCGGCGTCCGCCGAGGCTTCCCGGGCGGCGCTCCCCGGCCCCTGGCGGCGGACGAGTCCTCCGGGCCCTGCCCGGGGTTCCGTGGCGGGGGCCCGCCCCGAGCCTCCCGCGCCTGGCTAACCTGGCGCGGTGACCATCGAGTTGACGCTGCTGTCGTCCGTCTCCCACCAGGGGCAGGAGATCACCGCGCCCCGGCTGCGGGGGCTGCTCGCGCTGCTGGCGGGGGAGTTGCGGGCGGGGTGCGGTGCCGGGCGGCTGGTCGACGGGCTGTGGCCGGACGAGCAGCCCGAGAACCCGGTCAAGGCGTTGCAGATCCTGGTGTCGAGGGCCCGCCGCCGGCTCGGGGCCGAGGTCATCGCCAGCACGCCGAGCGGTTACCGGCTCGCCCTGCGGGAGGACCAGGTCGACGCCTCCGCCGTGCTGCTGTTCGCCGCCGCCGGCGCCGAGAAGGCGAGGGCCGGGGACCACCCGGGCGCCCTCGCCGAGGCGGAGGAGGGGCTCAGGCTGTGGGACGGCGCCCCGGCCGGTGAAACGGGCACCTTCGGCGATCCCGTCGGCGAGCTGCGGGCCGAGCGGGCCGTGACGTACCGCGCGCTGGTCCGCTGCCGCGCGCTCTCCCTCGCCCGTACCGGCCGCCGGGACGAAGCCGCCGGCCCGCTCGCCGAACTGGCCGCCGACCGCCCCCACGACGAGGAACTGCTCCTTGAGCTGATGCGCTGCCAGACGGCCGCCGCGGGACCTGCCGCGGCCCTGGCCACGTACGACACCCACCGTCGCCGCCTGCGCGACGAACTCGGCACCGACCCCGGACCCGCCCTCCAGGAACTCCACCAGGAACTGCTGCGCGGAGAGGCACCCGTCGTACGGCGTGGCGTTCCGCACGAGCCCAATCCCCTCCTCGGCAGGGACGCCGACATCGCCGCCGTGACCCGGCTGCTGCACAGTGCCCGGGTCACCTCGGTCGTCGGACCCGGCGGCCTCGGCAAGACCCGCCTCGCGAGCGCCGTCGCCCGGGACGCCGAGCAGCGCGTCGTGCACCTGGTGCCGCTCGCCGGTGTCCGCCGGGACGCCGATGTCGCCGCCGAGGTCGCCTCCGCGCTGGGCGCCGGCGAGAGTCTGCGGCCCGCCGCGGGCGGCGAGGCGATCGCCGGCATCGTGGGTGCCCTGGGCTCCGGGCCCGCCCTGCTCGTCCTGGACAACTGCGAGCAGGTGGTCGGCGGGGTCGCCGATCTCGTACGGGCACTGGTGTCGCGGACGAGGGACCTGCGTGTCCTCACCACCAGCCGCGCCCCCCTCGGTCTGACCTCCGAGACCGTCTACCCGCTGCCCGAACTGGACCTCGCCACCACGGTCGAGCTGTTCGAGCAGCGTGCGCGGGCCGCCCGGCCCGACGTCGACCTGCCCGCCGACTCCGTGGCCGCCCTCTGCCGCCGCCTCGACGGCCTGCCGCTGGCCACCGAACTCGCCGCGGCCCGCGTGCGGGTGATGTCGGTCGCCGAGATCGCCCGCCGCCTGGAGGACCGCTTCGCGCTGCTGCGCGGCGGCCCCCGCGACGTCCCGCAGCGCCACCGCACCCTCCAGGCCGTCGTCGACTGGAGCTGGAACCTCCTCGACGAGGAGGGGCGGTCCGCCCTGCGCGCCCTGTCCGCGTTCCCGGACGGCTTCACCGCCGGCGCCGCGGAGCAACTCGCCGACACCTTCGACGCGTTGGAGGTCCTGGCGGACCTCGTCGACCAGTCGCTGCTCAAGGTGACCGACACCGGGTACGGCACCCGCTTCCGGATGCTGGAGACGGTACGGGAGTTCGCCGCCGCCCACCGGGAGCGGGCCGGCGAGGAGGCCGCCGTCACGGAGCGATTCCTCGGCTGGGCGAGGGAGTTCGGGGTCGTCCACCACGACGCACCCTTCGGGCCCGATCCCCTCTCCTCCTGGCAGCTGGTCCGCGCCGAGCAGGACAACCTCGTCCACGCACTCCGGCTCGCACTCGCCCGGGAGGACCTCGACACCGTCGCCGCGGTCACCGCCGTACTCGGCGCCCTGTGGACCACGGAGGCCAACTACCCGCGACTGATCGCCCTCACCGAGGACTGCGCCCGGCCGCTGTCCCACTACCGGCCCGGCCCCGCATACGTCGAGCCGGCCCGCACCGCCGCCGCTCTGCTGGCCGCCAACCTGTTCCTGGGCGTCGGGACGGGCGCCGTCCGCACCCTTGTCACCCTGCGCCGGCTGCCGTCCGCCGAACCGGACACACTGGTGCGCGCCGTGGCGGCGGTGCTGTGCGCCTTCCCGCAGGTGCTGACGGACCGGAATGCGCTGGCCGAACTGTGCGCCGCGAAGAAGCCGTTGCTCGCGGGCGTCGCCAACTGCGTCGCGAGCTACGTGGCGGAGAGCGGGCAACGGCCGGACCTCGCCCTGGCCGCCGCCCGCCGTATGGTCGAGCTGCTCGGTGACCGGGACATCCCGCTGCTGCGGATCTGGCCCGCCTCCCGGCTCGCCGAACTCTGCCTGCAGACCGAGCGCGGCGCCGAGGCCCTGGTGCATCTGCGGGCGGCGCTGGACGCCCTGGAGAGCCTCGGCGAATGGAACGACGCGATCGGCATGCGGTGGGGCCTGATGCTCGCCCATCTGCAGACCGGCGACCTCGACACCGCCGAGCACTGGCTGGAGGAGGCGCTGCGGCACCAGCCCGAGGGCGCCGCCTCCGACGCCTTCACACCCGACCTGGGCGCCCGCGCCGAGATGGCCCTCGCGCGCGGCGACACCGAGACCGGGCTCGGCCTGTGGCGCCGGGCCCTGGAGCGGCTGGACAACGGTCGCGCGGTCCCGGTCTTCGGCGACGAACTCCTCATGGAGGGCTGGGTGCTGGAGCTCCAGTCGGTCGCCCTCGTCGCACACGCCCGGCACGGTCGCACCGACCTGGTGGCGCCCCTGGCCGCGGCGCTGCCCCGCCGCCTCACCACCCTGCTGACCCGGCCCAGGCCGGCCCCGCACCACGTCACCGTCGAGTACCCGGTGTGCGGCGCGCTGCTGCTCGCGCTGGGTACGGTCGCCCTCGCGGACGGCGAGAGCGGGCGCGGGGCCCGGCTGACCGCCCTCGCCGAACGCTTCCGCGCCCTGCGCAACTTCCAGCCCAGCATGTCCTCGGCGCGCGCCCGCGAGGCCGCCCGGAACGCCGACAGGGCGGCGTACGAGGACGCGGTGTCCACGTACGCCGCCCTGGACGGGGACGGGCTGCGCGAGGTCGCACTCGGCCTGGTGCGGGACGGGCTCACAGCCTGACCGGCAGGCTCAGCAGGTGGAAGCCGTCGCCGGGCCAGTGCCCGAAGCGGACGTCGGCACGGTCCACGGCCAGCTCCGGTGCCGCCGGCCGCCGTACCAGAAGCTCCTCGAACACGACGCCCGTCACCAGCCGGCCGAGTGCCGCGCCGATGCAGTAGTGCGGGCCGTGCCCGAAGGCCAGGTGGCCGTCACCGCGGCCGAACTCCCTTGCCACGTCGAGGCGTTCAGGGGCGTCGTAGGCGGCCGGGTCGTGGTCCGCGGCGAACAGGGCGACCGTCACCGCCTCGCCCTTCCTCAGCCCGGTGCCGGCGAACACGAAGTCCTCGGTCGCGTACAGCGTGGCGCCCATGCGGACCAGGGTGACGTACCGCAGGAGTTCGGGGACCGCGCGGCCCAGCAGCTCGGGCTCGGCGCGCAGCCGCTCCAGCTGGTCCGGGTGGTCGAGGAGGGCGAGCACGGCGTGGGCGAGGAACAGGGCGGGCGGGGTGATGCCGGTGTTGATGAGCAGGAAGAAGACGGTGACGATCTCGTCGTCGGCCATCCCGCCGTCCGCCAGCAGCGCCGACACCAGGTCGTCGGCGGGCTCGGCGCGCCGCCGGGTGACCAGGTCCTTGGTGTACTGCACGACGCCGCCGAGCCCTTCGAGGACGCGGCTGCCGTCGCCGTACGCGAAGTCCCGGATCCAGCCGCAGACCTTGTCCTGGTCGGCCGCGTCGACGCCGAGGAGCGCGCAGATGACGGCGGTGCTCAGCGGGTAGGCGAACTCGCCCAGCAGATCGGCCTGTTCGCGCTCGGCAAGGGCCTCGATCAGCTCCCGCGCCGTCTTCTCCACGAAGGGGCGGAGCGCGGCGACCCGGCGGGCGGTGAAGGCGCGGGTGAGCGGGTTGCGGCGTCTGGTGTGCTCGTCGCCGTCGAACAGGGCCAGGTGCCCCGAGAGGTACTGCGCGTACTCGGGCGGGAGACCATCGGCACCCTGGGCCATCAACTCGGCCTGTGGATCCGGCATTTCGGAGTCCGGGATCGTCGAGCGGTCCCGGACCAGCCGCGGTTCGGCGAGCGCGGCCTTCACGTCCTCGTGGCGGGTGACGAGCCGTACGGGGGCGTTCAGACCAGGGAGGACGACGTGACCGAGGCCGGGGCGGGTGCGCAGGCCGGCGTAGGCGCCGACGGGGTTCTCGACGAGTTCGGGGGTGAGGTGAACGGGGTTCTCGGTGGTCATCTCGGTTTCCTTTCGGGGTGGTTGGTGAGGTCTGTTCCGTTCAGCTGGGGTCGCGGTCGAACAGGCGGAGCGACCACACGAAGCCGAGGACCGCGATCCCCACGCTCCACGCCACCGCCATCCAGCCGTTGTGCCCGATCCCGGTGCCGGTCAGCAGCCCGCGCACGGTCTCGATGACCGTGGTGAACGGCTGGTACTCGGCGAACCAGCGGATCCAGGAGGGCATCGAGTCGACCGGCACGAAGGTGCTGCTGACGAAGGGCAGCAGGAACGAGATCGGCAGTGGCGCGTTGCTGGCCCCCTCCGGCGTCTTGCTGAGCAGCCCCAGGGCGACCGACAGCCAGGTCAGACCGAAGACGAAGAGAACGAGCAGCCCGCCGGCCGCCAGCCACTCCAAGGGGCTCGCGTCGGGACGGAAGCCGATGGCGAGGGCGACGACGGTCACCAGGACCAGGTTGAACACCGACTGGATGACACTGCCGACCACATGGCCGACCAGGATCGACGCCCGGGATATCGCCATCGTGCGGAAGCGGGTGACGATGCCCTCGGTCATGTCCGTGCACACGGCGACCGCCGTCGGCACGCTTCCGGTGCCCGCGGTCATCAGCAGGATGCCGGGGACGAGATAGGCGAGATAGGCGGTACGGCCGCCGCCCTGGCCGATCCCGGCGCCGAGCGCGGAGCCGAAGACGTACACGAACAGGAGCAGCAGGAAGACGGGGATGAGCGCGACCTGGAGCGTCATCGAGGGGTAGCGGCGGGCGTGCAGCAGGTTGCGGCGCAGCATGGTGAGCGAGTCGCGGACGTGCGGGGTGGAGGGGACGGCGGTGGTCATCGGGCCTGCACCTTCTCGTGCTCGGGGCGGTCGGTGACCGCGAAGAAGACGTCGTCGAGGTCGGGGGTGTGCACGGTCAGGGAGTCGACGTCGACGGAGGCGCTGTCGAGGACGTCGAGCAGGGCGCGCAGGGTGTGCACGCTGCCGTCGCCCGGGACCTGGAGGGTGAGCGCCTCGTCGTCGCACAGGCCAAGGCCCAGCACCTGGGCCGCACGGGCGAGTTGAGCGGGGTCGAGGAACCGGAGCCGGACATGGCCGCCGGGGACCAGACGCTTGAGCTCGTCCGCCGTGCCCTCGGCGACGATCCGGCCGCCGTTGAGCACCGCGATGCGGTCGGCGAGCTGGTCGGCCTCCTCCAGGTACTGCGTGGTGAGGAAGACGGTGACCCCGCCGTCGACGAGATCGCGGATGATCTGCCACATGGTGTGCCGGGAGCGCGGGTCGAGGCCGGTCGTCGGCTCGTCGAGGAAGATCACCTCGGGGGAGCCGACCAGCGTCATCGCGATGTCCAGGCGACGGCGCATCCCACCGGAGTAGGCGGAGGCGGGCTTCTTCGCGGCCTCCACCAGGCCGAAGCGCTCCAGGAGTTCGGCGATGACGCGTCTGCCCTCGGGGCGGGGGAGGTGGTGCAGGTCCGCCATGAGCGCCATGTTCTCCTCGCCGGTGATCAGGTTGTCGACGGCGGAGAACTGGCCGGTGACGCCGATCGCGGTCCGTACGGCCTGCGGTGCGGCGGCGACATTGTGCCCGGCGACCCGGACCTCGCCGCCGTCGGCGCGGATCAGCGTGGAGAGGATCTGGACGGTGGTGGTCTTGCCGGCTCCGTTCGGACCGAGCAGCGCGAAGACCGTGCCGCGCGGAACGCGCAGATCGATGCCGTCGAGGACGACGTTGTCGCCGTACGCCTTGCGGAGGCCGGTGGCTTCGATGGCCGGAGGTGTCGTCGGGTTCATGTCGCAGAGCGTGCACGGGGCTGGATTCAGCGCGGCTTCACTGTGGTTTCAGTGCCCGGGCGGACCGAAACCGGGGCAGTGGAAAGGGCGGGCCGCCGGTGGGGGAGTCCGGCGGCCCGCCCGCTGTGGGTGGGGGATGTGAGGGTCAGCCGGCGTCGGAGGCGTCCAGGCGGTAGAGGCCGCTGTAGGCGCTCACGGCCGTGCCGTGCTTCTTGACCCAGGTGGAGATCTCGGAGTTGGTGGACTGGCCTCCGTCGCTGCTGACGACGACGTAGTGCAGCCTGCCCGACGTCACCAGGCTCTTGAGCTTTGCGAGCGTCATGGCGTTGTCACTGCCGGACCAGCCGCCCATCGAGATGACCGGCTGACCGGACTCCAGGATGATCGAGGACGCGGTCTGGTCGGTCGCCACCGCCACCAGCCAGGAGGCGCCGTCCTGGTGCTTCTTCAGATACGTGATCATCGCGGAGCTGACCTGACCGCCCATGCCGCCGCCCATGCCTGCGGCCGTACGACCGCTCTGCGACTCGCTGCTTCCCCTGGCGCCGGTGCTTCCCGTACCGGAGGGCGGCTGCCCCATCGACTGACCACCGGAGCTTCCCGAGCCACTCGGGGCGTTCCCGCCGGGCTTGCCGCCGCTCGTGCCCGGCGCACCGCCCTTGCTGCCGCTCGGACCGCCGCCCACGCCACCACCGCCCATACCTCCGCCGGTGTTGGGCCCAGCCGTCGGGTTGGTGCCGTTGCTGCTCGCGGTCGTCGCCGCCGAGGCGGAGTACGCGGCGGGCCCGGCGAGCAGGGCCACGATCGCCGCCAGAGCCGCGAAACCGACCAGCTTCTGCCGCTTCATGAACCGCCCGGCCAGGAGACCGAGCACCGCCGCAGCACCCGCGACCCCGACCACGACCTCCGCGACCGTGTACAGCGTTCCGGAGCCGGAGACCCGCTGGAGCAGGACGACGGCCCAGACCGAGCTGGCCGCGATCGCCGCCGGGAGGGCCCAACCCCTCCCCCACGCTCGAATACGCTCGCGCGGGGGGACCCCCGTCGCAGCCGGGCCTTCCTCGAAGGCGCGGTGGAGCATCACCCCGCCCGCACCGGCCAGCGCGGCGATACCCGGGGCCATGGCGGTGACGTAGTACGGGTGGAAGGTGCCCTCGGCCAGGGAGAAGGTCAGGTAGTGCAGGACGAACCAGCCGCCCCAGAGCATCAGAGCCGCCCGCCTGGTGTCCGTGCGCGGCGCCCGGCCGCGCAGCACCAGTCCGCCGACCAGGGCGATCGCCGCGAAGGGGATCAGCCAGGAGATCTGGCCCCCCATGATATCGTTGAACATCCGGTAGATGCCCGCGCTGCCGCCGAAGCTCGCGCCGTTGCCCTGCGAGCCCACCGACGAACTCGCGCCGAAGATACGGCCGAACCCGTTGTAGCCGATGACCAGGTCCCACACGGTGTTGTCGGTCGAACCGCCGATGTAGGGGCGGGAGGAAGCCGGGATCAGGTCGACGACCACCATCCACCAGGCGCTGGAGGCGACCAGCGCCACCGTGCCGACGGCCAGGTTGCGGATACGTCGGCCCAGGCTCGCCCGAGCCGCCCACAGGTGGACCAGGAAGAACGCGGGCAGCACGACGTAGGCCTGCATCATCTTCGTGTTGAAGGCGAAGCCGATCGCGACGCCGGACCACACCATCGGCATCAGCCGCCCGGTGCGCACCGCCTTCAGCAGTGCCGCCGCGCCCAGCAGCATCAGGAAGACCAGGATCGGGTCCGGGTTGGTGTCACGGTTGATGGCGACCGTGATGGGCGTGAGGGTGAGCGTGAGCGCGGCGATCGTGCCCGCCACGACTCCGAAGTCCCGCTTGACCAGCCGGTACAGCAGCGCGACCGAGCCCGTGCCGACGGCCACCATCGGCAGCATCAACTGCCAGGTGCCGAAGCCGAAGGCGCGGGCCGAAAGGCCCATCACCCACAGCGCGAACGGCGGCTTGTCGACCGTGATGAAGCTGCCGGAGTCCAGCGCGCCGAAGAAGAACGCCTTCCAGCTCTTGGTGCCGGAGTAGACGGCCGCGTCGTAGAAGGTGTTGCCGGTGATGGAGGAGAGGTTCCAGGCGTACAGGACCGTCGCCAGGAGCAGGATCCCCCACAGTGCGGGGCGGGCCCAGCGCGGGTCCTCGGGGGCGCCGGTGAAGAGCCTTCTGAGCCGGGTGGCGGGCGGGGCTTCGGCCCGGTGCCGGCCCTCCTGGGCGGGTGCGGGGGGCGGGGCGAGGGTCGTCATGACGCGTACTCCAGGGTTTCCAGAGAGGGGTTCGCCGGGGCGGGCAGGGCTTCGGCGGACTTTCGAGCGGCCGGCACCCGCGGTGTGGCCGTCCGCCGGGGTACGGCGACGCGGGTACGGCCGGTGAGGGTGCCGGGCGGCATCCGGCGCATGCCCATCAGGTCGTCGACAGGTCGTAGGAACGGGAGATGAACTCACGCCCGGCGCCTCGCACCACGTCCGGATGCCGGTGCGGCCGGCTGCCGATCGCGAGGCCGCTGTGCCCGTCGCGGCCCCGGCCCTCGGCCGCCAGGTGCACGGCGTGCACGTGGGGGAGGCGGAGGGTCGGGTGCCGGACGCCTCCCGCGTTCGTTTCGTTCATGGCCATGACCATCGGGGCCCCGCCTGTGGGATCGCTGAGCGGGTACTGAGCGAAGGGTGAGAATCAGCGGACTCACAGGTCGGTCACAGTCGGGTGAGGACGGATCCCAAGGCTGGGGCCGGATCTGGCCAAACTCCCGAAGGAAAACGCGAAACACAGGCGGTCTAGACTCGGCCTGCAACGGCCCAGACCGAAGGGTGTTCGGCGTCTTGATACGCATAGATTCAGTCACCAAGCGCTACCCCGACGGCACCGTCGCGGTCGACAACCTCTCATTGGAGATACCCGACCGCTCGATCACTGTCTTCGTCGGACCGTCCGGCTGCGGCAAGACGACGACCCTGCGGATGATCAACCGGATGATCGAGCCGAGCGAGGGCACGATCACCCTCGACGGCAAGGACATCACCCAGCAGCCGGTCAACACACTGCGGCGGTCCATGGGTTACGTCATCCAGAACGCCGGCCTCTTCCAGCACCGCACGATCGTCGACAACATCGCCACGGTGCCCCGGCTGCTCGGCTGGAGCAAGGACAGGGCGCGGGCGCGGGCCCGGGAGCTGATGGAGCGGGTGGGGCTGGACGGCGCGCTCGCCAAGCGGTACCCGTACCAGCTGTCCGGAGGCCAGCAGCAACGCGTCGGTGTGGCGCGGGCGCTGGCCGCGGATCCGCCCGTGCTGTTGATGGACGAGCCGTTCTCGGCCGTCGACCCCGTGGTGAGGAAGGGGCTGCAGGACGAACTGCTCCGAATACAGGGGGAGTTGGGCAAGACCATCGTCTTCGTCACCCATGACATCGACGAGGCCGTCAAGATCGGCACCATGGTCGCCGTGATGCGCACCGGCGGTCACCTCGCGCAGTTCGCGCCGCCCGCCGAGCTGTTGTCCAGCCCCGCGGACGCGTTCGTCGAGGACTTCCTCGGCGCGGACCGCGGCATCCGGCGGCTGTCGTTCTTCTCCTCCGCCGGACTCGACCTGCTGACCTCCCCCGTCGTGGCCGTCGACGCCACCGCCGAGCAGATCGCCGAGCGCGGCGCGAACGACGTGCCGTACCTGCTCGTCATCGGTGCGGACGGCAGGCCGCTCGGCTGGAGCGAGCCGGGCGCCCTGACCGCCGGGGACATCGACCCGTCCCGGCTCCTCGCTCACGGCCGCCCCTTCGAGCACGGCAAGGACTCGCTGCGTGCCGCGCTCGACTGCGCCGTGCTCTCGCCCACCGGGTGGGCCGTCGCGGTAAGTGCCGACGGCCGGGTCGCGGGCGTCGTCTCGCAGCAGACCATCGGCGAGGCGATCCGCGCCGCCCACGCCGAGGGTCGCACCGACGCACGCGACTCCGGCGACGCCGGCGACGCGAAGGTCGCGGGATGAGCGGCGGCCTCTTCGACATCCCGAGCGACCTGCAGAACACGTACTGGGGTCTGGTCGGGCTGCATCTGCGCGAGGCCCTGATCCCGGTCGTGGTCGGACTGGTCGTGGCGCTGCCCATCGCCCAGCTGTGCGTGCGGCTGCGCTGGCTGTACCCGCCCGTCCTGTGGGTCACGACGATCCTGTACGCGATCCCGTCCCTCGCCTTCTTCGTCGTCCTCATCGACTACACCGGCCAGACCGAGACGACGGTGATGATCCCGCTGGGCGTCTACAGCCTGGTGGTGTTCGTCCCGGCGATCGTCGACGGCGTCCGGTCCGTCCCGCAGGAGACCCTCGACGCGGCCACGGCGATGGGCCTCGGACCCGTACGCCGGTACTTCCAGGTCCAGTTGCCCATCGCCGCGCCCGCGATCATCGCCGGACTGCGGGTCGCGACCGTCTCCAGCATCTCCCTCGTCAGCGTCGGCATGCTGATCGGCAACCAGGGCGGCCTGGGCAACCTGCTCAACGACGGCATGATCTACCACCAGCCGCGCCTGATCTGGCTGTCCGTGGTCGGCACCGCCGTCCTCGCCATCCTCGCGGACGCCCTGCTGGTTCTCCTGCGCGTGCTCGTCACGCCCTGGATGCCGCGTGGCAACCGCAGGTCCCGTCCCGTCGACGAACCCGAACCCATGCAGGCCGCACTGGAGGACGCCGTCCGATGAACGTCCTCCACTTCATCAACGCCTTCTTCGGCGACAGCGCCCACTGGCACGGCTACGACGGCATCCCCACCCGGCTGCGCGAGCACATCCAGTACTCGCTGACCGCGCTCGCGATCGCCGCCGCCATCGGCCTGCCGGTCGGCCTGCTCACCGGTCACACCGGGCGCGGCGGCAACACGGTGGCGTTCATCGCCACCGCCGGCCGGGCCCTGCCCAGCTTCGGCCTGCTGGTGCTCATGTTCGTACTGCTCGGCCTCGGCCTGACCCCGGTGATGATCCCCCTGGTCGTCCTCGCCGTCCCGCCGATCCTCGTCACCACGTACGAGGCGGTGCGCTCCGTCGACCCGTCCCCGGTGGACGCGGCCCGCGGCATGGGCATGGCCGAGCCCCGCATCCTCTTCCAGGTCGAACTCCCGGTCGCCCTCCCACTGATCCTCAGCGGCCTGCGCTCGGCGGCCATCCAGATCGTGTCGACGGCCACCATCGCCGCGTATGTCTCTCTTGGCGGTCTTGGGCGGTACATCGTCGATGGTCTCTACCAGCGCAACTACGAGAAGGTGGTGGGTGGGGCGACCCTGGTTGCCGTGCTGGCGCTGGTGACACTCGGGTTCTTCTGGGCGGTGGCGCGGTTCACCGTGTCAGCGGGGGTGCGGCGCAGCAACTAGGCCGTGTTGAACCCGCGGGCCGGTGGGGGCTGGTCGCGTAGTTCCCCGCGCCCCTTACGGGGCGCGGTCCTGCCGTCAGCCCTGGGTGCGCGCCAACGCCAACTCCAGTACGACGAGCAGGGCGTCCCGGACCGAGCCCCGCTCCCGGGCGTCGAACACGACAACCGGCACACCGTCGGAGACATCCAGCGCCCAGCGGACCTCGTCCAGTCCGTGCTCGACCTTCCCGTCGAAGGCGTTGACGGCGACGGCGAACGGGATCTGCCGGTGCTCGAAGTAGTCGACGGCGGCGTAGCAGTCGTCCAGGCGGCGGGTGTCCACGATGACGAGGCCGCCGACCGAGCCCTCCACGATGTCGTCCCACATGAAGCCGAACCGCTCCTGGCCGGGCGTGCCGAACAGATACAGCTTCAGCGTCGGGTCGATGGTGATGCACCCGAAGTCCATCGCCACCGTGGTCGTCGTCTTGCGCGGGGTGTGGCTCAGGTCGTCCACGCCCGCCGCGACCTCCGTGATGGCGGCCTCGGTGGTCAGCGGCTCGATCTCGGAGATCGCACCCACGGCGGTGGTCTTGCCCACGCCGAAACCGCCCGCGATCACCATCTTGACCGGCAGCGGCGGTCGTACGGCGGCCCCCTGGTCGGCCGGGGCGAGGGTGGCCGGTTCAGTCGCTGTCACGCAGTACCCCTCGGGAGTTCGGGATGGCGCGGAGGCCATCGATCACCCTGCGCAGGACGGATGCGTCGTGGGTGACGTCGACGTCGGGCACATACACCGTCAGATGCCCGGCGGCGCGCAGGTCCTCGGCGAGGACCCGCACGACGTTGAGGTGCAGCCGCAGCCGGGCCGCCAGTTCCGCGACGGACTGCGGCAGCCGGCAGGCGGCGACGATGTCGTGCTGCTCGAAGGAGAGCCCGTCGAGCACGGCGAGACCCTCGGCGGTGGCCACCACCTGGGTCTCGACCGGCATCGGCCGGCCGGACGCCGTCGGCGCCACCCGGCCGGCGGTGACCAGGAACGGCCGTACGGCGGGGGCCGGGCCGACCGGGTCCGGGTCCGGAGGTGGGGAGGCGTCCGCCATGGGTGAAGTCTTCCTCCTCGACCGGGCCCGTGAGCCTGTGTCCGGGTGGCGACCGGTCAGCGTGCCGACGCGGCGCCGACGCTGTTCTTGAGCTGGAGCACGAGCTGCGGGTTGAGGGCGCTGCCGGCCCGGTTGGCGAACAGGGTCATCTCGTAGGCGATGTTGCCCAGCTTGGCCTCCTTGTCGGTGACGACGCCGAGGACGGCGCCGCTGCCGATCGCGGAGACCAGGACATGGCCGCCCTCCAGGTCGATGATGACCTTGTTGAGGCCGCCCAGGCCGTAATTGCCGGACGCGCCGGCGGCCAGGCTGGTGATGCCGGAGACGATCGCGGCCAGCCGTTCGGAGTCGGCGGGTTCGCGCAGCTCGGACACGGCGATGAGCAGCCCGTCGGAGGACACCGCGATGGCGTCGACGACGCCTGCGGTCTCGGTGGCGAAACGGTTGAGCAGCCAGGTGAAGTCGGCTGCGGCGGCCTGCAGTTCGGCGGGCGTGGCGCCAGTCGGCGTACTCACTGCTCGGCTCCTTCCGGGAGGTGGTTCTGGTCGTGCGGGTCGGTGGTCGTCGGCCGGCCGGCGGCGGCGCTGTCGCGGTGCGCCCGCGCCACGGCCGCCTCGAACTCGTCGAGAGCGTCCCGCACGGCGTTCGCATCGGCGAGCCGCGGGGCCTGCCGCGCCGCCTGCTGGGCGGCGGCGTCGACGGTCGTACGCAGAGTGGCACCGCGGACGCGGCGACGCAGGGGGCGCGAGGAGCCGTCCCCGGCCGGGGCGGACAGCGCTGTCTCACCGGGGGTGACCTGGGAAGACGATACCTCTGGTACAACCCCCGAAGGGTGGCCGGGGGTTGGTTCATCGACCGGCGAGCGACCCGCCCCCCTGGAGGCCTCGGCACGGGTCCGGGGGACGAACGGGGCCTGTCCGGAGCCGTATGAGGAGGGGTGGGGAGACGTGGCATCCACCGCCGTGCCCAGGACGGGAGTTGTCGCACCCGCCCCTGCACCCGGCGCGGGCGCGCTCGGCGCCTCGCCCGCCGCCGGGCCCGTGGCGGGTGCGGTCGGTGTTGCGCCCGTGCCCGTGGCTGGTGCGGTAGCGGCCGGTGTCTCCCCCGTGACGGGGGCGGCCGGCGCCTGGCCTACGGCAGTGCTCGGCACGGTTGCAGCAGGCGTTGCGCCCGTGCCTGTGGCGGCCGGTGCGGTACGTACGTCGTCCGGTGTCGACCACCTGGTGGCTGCGGCCGGTGTCGTGTCCGCGCCTGCGCCCGACTCGACATCCGCCGCCGTGTCCGAGGCGGGTGTGGCCGGTGTCGCGTCCGGGGCCGAGCCGGAAGCGGGTGCGCTTGTCGCCGCGGCGAGTGTGGTGCCTGGTGCCGGCGCGGTGGGTGCTTCGTCTGCCGCCGTGCCGGTGGCGGGTGCGCTCGGTGCCGTGCCAGGGGTGGGTGCGCCGGGCGCCATGTCCGCTGCCGTGCCCGGCGCGGGTGCGGCAGAGGCGGCCTCCTCGGCCGCAGTGGCCGCGGACGGAGTCTCGGCAGGGTCCGTCTCCCGGCGGGGCACCCGGCGCGGGAGCGGGCCGGGGTGGCCGTGGCGCGTGGCCAGGTCCGACGGCCCGGCGGCTTCGGTGACGGCGGCGGACCGGCGCGGGCCGGAGACGGTACCGGACACGCTGGGCGCGGGCGGTTCGCCGGATCCCCGGCCGGCCGGACCCGCCGTCACTTCGCCCCGGTCTCCCGTGGCACCGACCGGACTCATCGTCAGCAGCAGCGACGACGGGACCGTCACCTCCGCCGTCATGCCGCCGCCCGGTGTACGGGACAGCAGAACACTGACGTCCCAGCGGCGTGCCAGGGTGCCGACCACGAACAGGCCGAGCACCTTCGTCGGTACCACGTCCAGCCGCTCGCGGCGGATCAGCCGGGCGTTCTCCTCGGCGAGCCGCTCGGCGCTCATGCCGAGGCCGTGGTCGGAGATCACGATGGAGGCACCGCCCGAGAGGGCCGCCTCCTCGCCGGTGGTGTCCCGGACGTACACCTCGACCGGGCTGCCCGCGGGCGAGAACGACACGGCGTTCTCCAGGAGCTCGGCCACCATCAGCGTCAGGTCGCCGATGATGTCGGGCTCCACCATGACCTCGGTGCGCGCGTGCAGCCGTACCTGCTGGAAGCCCTCGATCTGCCCGAGCGCGGCGCGTACGACGTTGGTGAGCGCGGTCGGCCCGGCGTCGAGGACCGTCTCACGGATACCGGCCAGCAGCATCAGGCTGTCTGCGTTGCGGCGCAGTCGGACGGCGATGTGGTCGATGGAGTAGAGGCGTTCGAGGAGGGCCGGGTCGGTCTCACCGCGCTCCACCGCGTCGATCAGGGCAAGCTGACGAGTCGTCAGGTTGCTGACGCGGCGGCCGACGTTGCCGAACATCTCGGCGACGTTGCGGCGGCTGAGCACCTGCCGTTCCAGCAGCGCGATCGCGGTGGTCTGCACGCGGTTGAACACCTCGGCCAGCTCGCCGATCTCGTCGTCCGCGGTGGCCGGCATCTCGCGCAGCTTCGGCGGGCTGACGTCCTCGGCGTCGTCGTCGGCCACCCGGGCCAGTTCCCGGCCCGCCACCTCGGCGACCTCCTGCGCGGCGCCGGTGAGGGCCTGCACCGGCCGGACCACCGACCGGCGCACCAGCACCGAGAAGGCGAGCCACAGGACGAAGCCGAGCAGAGCCCCGGCCAGCAGCAGACCCGCGCGCCACCAGGCCTCGGTGGAGGCATGGTCGGCGCCGTCGGCGATCTGGCCGATGAGCGACGAGGTGATCTTCAGCCGGGCCGCGGCCTGTTCCGGGTAGGCGGGATACTCGCTCAGGGCGGTCTGGAACGCGGCCTTGATCTCCGCCGGCGTGCTGGCCTGCAGGGTGCTGGGGGCGACCTGGAGCTCGGCGTACGCCTCGGCGATGGCCTGCTGGGCGCCGGTGTGCTCGATGCCGGAGAGCTCGTCGGCCTGCTGCTCGGTGGCGAACCGGGAGAAGCGTTCGGCCTGGTTGGTGTAGAGCTGGTAGGCGCCGACCGCGGTCGTGAACTCGATCTGCGCGTTCGTGTCACCGGTCGTCGCGGAGAACACTCCGCTCTCGAAGGAACCGTGCGCCGCGTCGGCGCGCAGCAGCGAGTCCAGCAGGTTCCCGGTGAACGTGGCCGCCAGCTCCGCGTTGCGGTCGAGGCCCAGACCGGCGATCGCGGTCCTGGCTGCGTTGTCGTAGGCCGGGTCGATGTTGCTCGCGGGCAGATAGCCCTGCTCGACCGTCCCGCGCAGGCTGGTGAGGCCCTCGACCTCCTTCAGCGCCTGCGCCTCGCTGTCCGGCAGCGCGTCGCCGAAGGACTCGCGCACCTTGGCGATCTGCGTGTCGACCGCGTCCTGCGCCTTGCGGTAGGCGGTGAGCGTGGACTGGACTCCGCGGCCTCCGGCCTCGTAGCGCACGGAGAGCAGGATCGCCAGCTGGTGCTCGCTCTCCAGGCCGTTGACCAGCGAGGCCACCTGCTCGCTGTTGCGCACGAGATCCGCCGCGGATGCCGCGTCCCGCGCCTGGCCCACCTGGCCGGCGATGAGATAGGAGAGCAGGGCGGCCACCACCGCCAGCGGTACACCGACGAGGAGGTTGAGCTTGCGGCGGAACGACCACCGGTCGGCGAAGCCCCGTATGCCGGCCACCGGGCCTCCTTCATGGTTCATGCGGGGGTCTCAAAGCTTGCGACCATGCGGAGTGACCGATTCTGATCGCCAACTGCGTGGAGACTATCGCCTCATTGAACGATCAAGCACGTTGCCCTCAGTCAAGAATCCATTACAAAGAGCCTCCGGTTCGGCCCCTCTCCGTTTACACGGCATTCACAACTGATCACGCATCGACGCCAATTGGTGACCGGGCTGCTCTTGACTGAGTGAGAACCGGCTGGATTGGATCAGTTCCAGAGCTTGCTTCTCATCAATCCCCAAGGTCCGGAACGGGAATCGTGACTTCCAACGCCCCACGCAGCAGGTCCATCAGGAGCTATCCCGCGGCGGCCGTCGCGCTTGCCGCGACCACGGCCCTGCTGGCGGGATGTGGCTCCTCAGACGGCAACAAGTCCTCCGACCCGCTCCAGGGTGGGGGGTCCGACGGCAAGACCGTCGTCGTCGGCTCGAACAACTTCCCCGAGAGCATCCTGCTCGCCGACATCTACGGCGAGGCCCTCAAGGCCAAGGGTGTCAAGGTCACCTACAAGCCGAACATCGGCAGCCGCGAGACGACGTACGGGCTGCTGAAGAACGGCTCCATCACCGTGCTTCCGGAGTACAACGGCGCGCTGCTGGCCTATCTCGACCCCAAGGCCGCGCCGAAGACCGTCGAGGCGACCACCGCTGCCATCGAGGCCAAGCTGGACTCCAAGCTGACGCTCCTCGACCCCGCCGCCGCGCAGAACAGGGACTCGGTCACGGTCAACAAGGCCACCGCCGACAAGTACAAGCTGACGTCCCAGTCCAGCATCGCGGACCTCAAGGGCATCGTGAAGGGCCTCACCATCGGCGCCTCGCCGGAGTTCCAGACCCGGCAGCAGGGCCTGGTCGGTCTGAAGTCCGTATACGGACTGGAGTTCGAGAGCTTCAAGGCGCTCGACGCGGGCGGCCCGCTCACCCTGGCGGCGCTGAAGAAGAACACCGTGCAGGTCGCGGACATCTTCACCACGGACCCGAGCATCACCAAGGAGAAGTTCGTGGTCCTCCAGGACCCGAAGAACCTCTTCGGCTTCGAGAACGTGCAGCCGCTCGTCTACAAGAGCGGTCTGTCCTCGGCGGGCACCGCCGCGCTCAACGCGGTCTCGGCCAAGCTCGACACCAAGTCCCTGCTCGAACTGGACACCCAGGTCCAGCTTGAGAACAAGGACCCGCTGGATGTCGCCAAGGCCTGGCTGAAGTCGGCCGGTCTGGTCTGACCTCGGACGAACGCGATGCGGGCGCCTCCACTGTGGGGGCGCCCGCGTCGTCGTATGCGCGGGTTCGCTCAGTAGCCGACGTAGAAGGTCGCGTCCTGCTTGTCGGTGGTGGTCGAGATGGGGTCGATACGCAGAACGAAGTCGGAGTGGCGGATGTACCGGGTCGGGTTGTTGTACGAGCGGAAGGATGACCAGGAGGAGTCGGCCAGCCCGGCGGTCCGGTAGAACGTGGCGTCCGCGGCGAACGTCGACGTGCCGTCGTTGACGTCGAGCTGGAGCGCGTAGTTGTAGTGCCGCAGGTAGCGGGTGGGGTAGTTGACCGACTGGAAGGACACCCCTGAGCTGTCGGCGAGGCCCGGCACCAGCTTCCACTGGGAGTCGGTGTACGGGTCGAAGGCGTACTCGTCGATCCGGCCGACGTAGTCGCAGTGGCGGACGTAACGGGCCGGGTAGTTGTAGGACTTGAGGCGGTTCCAGGCGGGCGTGCCCCACTTGGCGAGCAGGTTGTCGTACTCGGTCGAGGTGATCGGCTGGATGCCGCAGTGCTTGGAGTTGAGCGGCTGGGTGTAGGTCTTCTGGTCGAGGGCCGTCCAGGTGCCGGCGGCCAGGCTGCTGGTCTGCCAGGCGTAGAAGACCCCGTTCGGCGACCAGGTGTCGCCCCACAGGTACCAGGTGGAGCTCGACGTCAGGGACTTGACCAGAGTCGGGGCCTCGGTGCCGTTGTGCGAGACGGCCGTGCTGAACTCGGTGAAGCTGCCCGGGTTCAGTGAGGTGGAGCGGGCGCCGACCAGCGTCGAGTTCTTCTTGAAGTAGAGGTAGTTGACGCCGTTCACGCCGATCGCCAGGTCGCCGTCGATGACGTCGTAACCGGGGTCGAAGAAGACCTGTGGGCTGCCCGCGGTCACGAAGTCGCCGGTGTAGTTCACCATGATCACGTTGTGGCCGCTGGAGTTCACGGCCGAGTAGATCACGCCGTACGTGCCGCGGCTCGCGTCCCAGTAGGCCTCGGGCGCCCAGCTGTGGGTGTTCATGTCGTGCAGCTTCATCCGCCGGTAGCCGGTGAAGGTGCGCAGGTCGGTGGAGTCCCAGACGTGGATGTACTGGCTGACGTACGTCCAGTCGGTGCCCTTGAGGTCGGTGGCGAGGACGACGAAGGTGCCGTCCTGCTTGCGCAGGACGAAGGGGTCGCGCAGGCCGAGGGAGCCCTCGGTGGGGGTGGCGACGGGGTTGTTCTGGTTCAGCGGGGTCCACTGCAGACCGTCGGGGCTGACGGCCAGGTGCAGGCCGTAGTTGGCGGCCAGCATGTTCGGCGACTCGGTGAAGTAGCACATGACATACGCCGAATTGGTGGCGGCCCGCGCGGTGCCCGCGCCCAGGGCCAGCGCACCGGTGGCGGCCAGCGGGACGGTCGCCGCCATGCCGAGGAAGGAGCGGCGGGAGGGGCGGGGGTGCTCGGGGTGCGGCGTCGCGTTCATTCGTGCTCCAGGGGGGCGTGCGGGGGTGCCCGGCGAGGTTGATCGAAGGTCGAGTTGGCCGATATTTCGAACCAAGTTCGGTAAATCGATCAGAAGTTAAGGATGTGGCGCGTGTGCGTCAATGAAGCGGTCGCGCTTGGCTGGATCTCGCCGTTCACTTGTCCGTTCGCGGTGCGGCACCTGTGTGGACCGCCACCGCGATCAACTGGTCGATCAGGGCGATCAGTACGTCCCGGGACGAGTCCCGCTCGCGTGCGTCGCACAGCAGCACCTGGACGTGGTCCGGGAGGGCGAGGGCCTCACGGATCTCGTCGGGCGGGTAGGGATGGTCGCCGTAGAAGCCGTTGACGCCCACCACGAAGGGGATGCCCCGGCGTTCGAAGAAGTCGATGGCGGCGAAGCTGGTCTCCGGGCGGCGGACGTCGATGAGGACGACCGCGCCCAGGGCGCCCAGGGCGAGGTCGTTCCACATGAACCAGAAGCGCTGCTGGCCGGGAGTGCCGAAGAGGTACAGGACGAGGTCGCTGCCTATGGTGATGCGGCCGAAGTCCAGGGCCACGGTGGTGGCCCGCTTCTCCTCGATGCCGTCCAGGTCGTCCACGCCCAGACCGGCGGCGGTCAGCGGCTCCTCCGTGCGCAGCGGCGCGATCTCGCTGACCGAGCCGACCATGGTGGTCTTGCCGACGCCGAAGCCACCGGCGATCAGGATCTTCACCGTGTCGGGCGCCGCCCGGGTGATGACGTCAGAGCCGGCCAAGGCCGTCCCTCACTTTCTGCAGCAGGTCCAGGTCTTCCGGTTGACAGGAGACGGGGTGCGGGGCGCGGGCGGTGATACGGCCGCTCTCCAGCAGATCGCAGAGCATGATCACGACCACGCTCACCGGCAGGTCGAGCAGTGCGGCGAGCTCCGCGACGGCGATCGGCTCGGCGCAGCGGCGCAGGATGCGCTGGTGCTCGGGCTGCGGCCGGGTGGCCCAGGTCGGCGGCGGGTCCACCGCGGTCACCGTCGTGATGAGCGTGAAGTCGGCACGGCTGGGCCGGGTCCGTCCGCCGGTCAGCGCGAACAGCCGTACCAGGCGGCCGTCCGTGTCGCCTCCGCTCACCTCACGCGCCGGACTCGACGGTCGGGCCGAGGCCCGCCCGCGGTGCCGCGCTGAGGTGCTCGCCGATCTTCTTCACCAGCATGTTCATCTGATACGCCACCACGCCGACGTCCGCACCCTGACTGGTGAGGACGACGAGATGGGCGCCCGGGCCGGCCGAGGTCAGTATCAGATAGCTGTGCGCCATCTCGATCAGCGCCTGCCGCACCGGGCCGCCGCGGAAGTCCATGCTGACGCCCTTGCTCAGGCTCATCAGACCGGACGCGGTGGCCGCCAGCCGCTCGGCGTCGTCCCGCAGGAACCCCGTGGACTTGCTGACGACCAGCCCGTCCTCGGAGAGCACCACGGCGTGGTTCACCTCGGCGACCCGCTCCACGAGTCCGGTCAGCAACTGGTCCAGCTGGGTATGGGTGGCTGGGATGGGGCGTGTCATGGCGGTGTTCCTTCGTCAGCGGTCGGCGGGCGGAGTCGAGGGGACGGTCGTGCCTTCTTCGGCCAGGTGCGCACCCGTCTCCCGAGTGACGGGTGCGTCCTCCTGGCCCTGGTCGTACTGCGTCTGTGTGTCGTCGTCACGCGCCTGGAGCGTGCCGCGCTGGAAACCGGCGAGCGAGGAAGCGGCCCGCTCGGCGGTGAACTCCTCGGCGTGGCCGTGCTGTTCGTCGCCGGGCGCGTCCTCGCGCAGCTCGGCGGCCAGGCTGGTCTGGGGGACGCGCCGGGGCAGCGGGGCGAGGCCGTCGCGCCGGGCGGCGGGCGCGGCGGCGGGGCGAGGCTCCCGTACGGGCCGAGCGGGCTCCTGCGCGGTCGGCGGCCCGTCCACGGCGGGGGTGTCCTCGGAAGGGGCGGGGACCGGCTCCCGTACGACGATCTCGTGCGGGAGCAGCACGATCGCCGTCGTTCCGCCGTACGGCGACGGGCGCAGGGTGACCGCGATGCCGTGCCGGGTGGCGAGGCGGGCGATCACGAACATGCCGAGCCGGAGGTCGTCGGCCAGCGCCACCACGTCGAACTGCGGCTCCACCGCCAACTGCGCGTTGAAGGAGGCGTAGTCCCCCTCCGGCAGCCCTAGGCCGCGGTCCTCGACCTCGATCGCCAGGCCCTTGGCGACCAGCGCGGCCCGCACCCCGACCGGGGCCGGCGCGGGCGAGTACGCCGTCGCGTTGTCGATGAGCTCGGCCAGCAGGTGGATCACGTCGGCCACCGCGGGCGGCGCGATGTACACGTCCTCGTCGGTGTGCACCTCGACCCGCTGGTACTCGGCGACCTCGCCGACGGCGCTGCGCAGGATGTCGATCAGCGCGACCGGCTCGCGCCAGCTGCGCCGCGGCTGCTCGCCACTGATGATGACCAGGTTCTCCTCGTAGCGGCGCAACTGGCTGGCCGTGGAGTCCAGTTCGTACAGGCCCTTGAGGACGTCCGGGTCAAAGTGGCTGCGCTCCAGCGCGTCCAACTTGGTGAGCTGCAGGTTGACCAGGTTCTGGCTCTGCCGGGCGATGCCGAGGATGACCTTCTGGAAGCCGCGCCGGGTGTCGGCGAGTTCGACCGCCGTATGGACCGCCGTGCGCTGCGCCTTGTTGAACGCCCGCGCCACCTGGCCGAGTTCGTCCCGGCCGTAGTCCAGCGGCGGGGTCGCCAGGTCCGCGTCGACCTTCTCGCCCCGGTCCAGGCGGGCCACGACGTCCGGCAGCCGCTCCTCGGCCAGGCTCAGGGTGGCCTCCCGCAGGCCGCGCAGCCGCCGCGACAGGGAGCGGGTGATCCGCCAGGACATGCCCACGCAGAGCAGGAGCGCGATCAGTCCGCCCGCGCTCAGCGAGGCGGCGGTGAGCAGCAGGCTGTCGGCCTTGTCGGCGCTCCGGTCGAGCAGCCCGGACGTCTGGTTCTCGATCAGCCGCGAGTACTCGTCGCCGACCCTGCTGAACGCGGCCGCCCACTGCTTCTGCTGCTGCTTCGCGTCGGGCAGCGGGACCTTGCCGCCGGCAGCGGACGACCGGGCCGCGAGCACCTGGTCCTCGATGTGCTGCAGGGTCTGCCACTCGGGGCTCTGCAGAATCCGCTCGGTCTCGGTCTTGGTGCTGCCCTGCAACGAGGGGACGATCTGGTCCTCGACGAGCCAGCGCCGGGTGTTCACGAGCTGCGCGATTGTCTCCCACGTCTTCTCGTCGAGGTGCCCGTTCGGCCAGGCCAGGGTGAGCTGGGTGTCCTCCTGGGAGGTCAGCTCCGCCGCGTGCTCCAGCGCGACGAGCGGGCCGGCCTGCGAGGTGAGGTCGCCGTCGTCGACCTGGGAGAGCTCCTGGAAGGCGTGTATCTGGTCGTCGATGATCGAGCTGTACTGGTCCAGCGCCTGCGCCGCGGTGATGTCGGTGGGGTTGTCGACCTGGCCCCGGTAGTACTCCAGGCTGCCCACCGAGCCGAGGACCGAGTACAGCCGGTCCGAGATGCGCGCGGGTGCCTTCCTGATCGCGTCGGACTGGCCGACCAGCTTCGCGACCGCCTTGTCGGTCTCCTTGCGCTGTGTGTCCAGCGCGGCCCTGGAGCCGCGCGGGTCGTGGGCGAGCCAGGCCGCCGACAGGCTGCGCTCCCGCTGCAGCGCGAGTGTCGCGTCGGTGCCCATGGCCCCCGTCGACCGGCTCAGTTCCGTCTGCCCGCGCAGCCGCAGCCCCTCGTCGAAGGTCTGCGTGGTCGTCAGGGCCCACATCGCGGCGAGGGTGACGCTGGGCACCAGCGCCAGCAGGATCAGGGAGAGACGTATGGAGCCGAGACGGCGCCGGGCACCTGTCCGTGGAGACATCGTCGTCCTAGGCGGTCAGCGGAGCGGAGGGGGAAACAGGGGAGTGGCCGTGAGCGGGGAGAGAAGGGGTGCACAGGATGCTATCCGTACAAGTGACCGCACGTGCCGCAGGTCCCCGAATCTTTCGAGACGTTGATGTACATCGGGACATCGCTGTACGAAGTGTCGCTCGGCGTTCGGCTCGGCTCAGCGGGTGCCGCGCGCCGCGAACCTGGCGACCGAGGCCACGTTCGCCTTGGTCACGAAGGCCGGGCCGGTGAGCACGGGCAACACACCGCCGCCGCTGGTGTTGCCGTTGGTCCGGTACAGCCACAGCGCGTCCACCGCGAGATAGCCCTGCAGATACGGCTGTTGATCCACCGCGAACTGCACCTCGCCGTTCTTGACGGCCTTCACCAGGCCCTCGTTGAGATCAAAGGTCGCGACACGGGCCTTGCTGCCCGACTGCTGCACCGACGTCACCGCGGTGAGCGCGAACTGGGCGCCCAGGGTGACCACTTCGTCGATCGTCGGGTCCTGCCGCAGTCTGGCGGTGATCGCGGCGGCGGTCGCGTTCGCGTCGGTGCCCTCGACGTAGAGCATCTCGGTCCTGCCGTCGAAGGTCTTCTTCACGCCGGCGCAGCGGGCCTCCAGGGCGACGTTGCCGCGCTCATGGATCACGCACAGGGCGTGCTTGGCCCTGAGGTCGTCCAGCTTGTCGCCGACGGCCTGCCCGGCGAGGCTCTCGTCCTGCCCGAAGAACTCGAGCACCCCCTCGGACTGCCAGGAGTCGATGCCGGAGTTGAGGCCGACCACGGGTGTGCCCGCGGCCTTGGCCGCCGCGATCGGGCCCCTCATCGCCTGCGGCTTGGCGAGGGTCACCGCGATACCGTCGACCTTCTGGCGGACCGCGTCCCGCACCAGCTCGGCCTGCCCCGCCGCGTCGGAGTCACTGGCGTAGGTCAGGTCGATGTCGTCCTTCGCCGCGGCGTCCTCGGCGCCCTTCTTCACCAGGTTCCAGAAGGTGTCGCCCGGCGAGGCGTGCGTGACCATGGCGACCTTGAGACGGGCGGTGCCCGCCCTGCCGACGCTGCCCGTGGCGGAGCCGGACGTGGCGTCGGCCGCGGAACAGCCGGCCGCCAGCAGGCACACGAGCGCGGCCAGGGCGGCGACGCGCGCGGATCTGTGGGGAGCGGGGGGTGGGGGAGGAGTGTTCATGAGGGTGCGGCACCTCGCTGTGCGGCCGAGCAAGCGGAACGGCGAGAGGAGTCCCCGGACGGCGTCCGACACGTCGTACACCGTCCGGATGACTCTCGCTGGCCGGAGCCAATCGCGTGTGACCGCCGGTAGTCAAGTGATCAGCAACATTGAGTGAGTTGTCGCTGCCGCATCGTGATGATGCGTACCGGTCGGCACGGGGGCGTGCACGGCCTTCGGGCCGTGGCAGGTCTCGTCACGGCTTACGGGCCACCGCCCCGTACATGGCGATGTCCTCGTCGCGGATCGCTTCGCCCTCCCTGCCGTCCGGACGCCATTTGTGGACCTGGACGATGCCCGGCGCGACGAGTTCGAGGCCCTCGAAGAACTCCTCGGCCTCGGCGAAGGTGCGCAGCCGCATCGGCATGTCGCGGGCGGCGTACTCGCGGGCGACCCGGCCGACCTCCTCCGGTGCGAACTCGGCCGTACCGATGGACATCGCGAGATGGCTGCCCGAGGGAAGCGGTTCGAGGAGGCGGCGGACGATGCCCACGGCGTCGTGCTCGTCGAGCAGGAAGTGGACGATCGCGACGACCGTCAGGGCGACCGGCTCTCCCAGGTCCAGGGTGTCGCGGAAGGCGGGACTGCCGAGGATGCTCTGCGGATCGCGCATGTCCGCCTCGGCATACGAAGTCCTGCCCTCCGGCGTGCTGTTCAGCAGGCCCTGGGAGAGGGCGAGGACGAGCGGGTCGTTGTCGACGTACACGACCCGGGAGTCGGAGGCCGTCGCCTGGGCGATCTCGTGGATGTTGGGCGAGGTCGGTACGCCGGTGCCGATGTCGAGGAACTGCCGTACCCCCGCCTCCTCGGCCAGCCACCGCACGGCACGGTTCATCCAGTCGTGGTTGGCGCGCATATGGATCGGCAGGGCGGGCCACTCCCGGCACATGGCGTCGCCCGCCTCCTGATCGGCGGGGTAGTGGTCCTTTCCGCCCAGGATGTAGTCGTAGATCCGCGCGGCGTGTGCGGTCCCGCCCGCGAGGGAGCCGTTCTCGGCTGTCGCGCTGTGGCCGATCGGCCGGCCGCTGTCCTCGGGCGCGGCGGCTCCTCCCGTCAACGTCGTCGATCTCCACGAAACCTCGACAACCAGCTTCGTCAACTCACGGGCGGCGCCAACCACTTGGGCCACAGCAGTCACGGACCGGCCGGTGCGGACGCTCGACTCCGCGGGCGCGGCGTGCGCGGCCGCGCGCGTGCGAAATCGACACCGCGGACGGCTTCGACGGAAGAAATCCTCCATCTGGGACCGCCGGCTGGAAGGCCCCTTCCCGCCGCTTCCACGCTGAGCCGTGACCGGTCGGGCGCCCTTGCCCGCCGGTCCTCGTACCTACGACGGTGAAGAGGAACCCCCATGACCGCTGAGCATGTGCTGACGCCTGCTCCCACGGCGTACCGATGGCGGTGGCCGGCACTCGCCGCCCTGCTGCTCGGTGAGGCGATGAACCTGCTGGACGCGACCATCGTGCAGGTCGCCTCTCCGGCCATCCACGCCGATCTGGGCGGTTCGGTCTCCGACATCCAGTGGTTCACCGCCGCCTACACCCTGCCGTTCGCGGTACTGCTGATCACCGGTGGCCGCCTGGGGGACATCGCCGGCCGCAAGCGGCTCTTCGTGATCGGCGTCACGGGATTCATGCTGGCGTCCGCCGCGTGCGCCCTGGCGCCTTCGGTGGGGCTGCTGATCACCTTCCGGGTGCTGCAGGGGGCTGCGGCAGCGGTGATCATTCCCCAGACCATCGGGTTGATCAAGGCCATGTTCACGGGTCCCGAGGTGTCCAGGGCCCTGGGCAGCATCGGTCCCGTGATGGGGCTGGCGGCGGTCTGCGGACCGGTGCTCGGCGGTGTGCTCACCCACGCCGACCTGTTCGGCTCCTCATGGCGCGCGGTCTTCCTGGTCAACGTGCCGCTCTCGCTGGCCGTGCTCGCGATCTCGCCCCGGCTGCCGGAGAACCGCGCGCCGAGGCGGCCCACCCTCGACCTGACCGGGACCCTGCTGGCCACGGCCGGGATCGGGCTCGTCGTCCACCCGCTGATCGGTGCGGACCTCTCCGCGTTGCCGGGGTGGAGCTGGGGGGCCGTGGTGGCCGGGCTGGGCCTGATGGCGGTGTTCGCGGCGCACCAGCGAAGGGTGGCCGGCGCCGGACGCAGCCCGCTTGTTGAGCCGAGCCTGTTCGCGCACCGCGGTTTCCCGGCCGCCCTCGTGACGTCGACGTCCTTCTTCGCGGTCACCAACGGTCTGATGACGGTCGTCGTGCTCCAACTCCAACTGGGTGCGGGCGTCGGTGTGTTGAAGGCGGGACTGACGCTGGCGCCGTGGTCGGTGGGGCTGGCCGTCGCGTCCTGGATCGCCGGGGCGCACCTCGTCGAGCGGTACGGGCGGCGCGTGATGACGCTCGGCCTCGCGGTGCTGTCGGTGGGGGCGTTGTCCGCCATCGCGGTGTACCGCGCGGCGGCTGCGGACCCGGGCTCCTACCCCACGCCGCTGCCGTTGGCGCTGGGCGTCGTGGGGGCCGGCGTGGGTCTGTTCACCCCCGCCTTCTTCACCGCCGCCCTGAAGCCGCTGCGGCCTCAGGAAATCGGCTCGGCTGCGGGGCTGCTCAATGCGGTGCAGCAGTTGGGGGCGACGCTCGGGGTGGCGGTTCTGGGCAGCGTGTATCTGGGCGGTGCGAGCTCAGGTGATGCGGGGCTGAGTGCGGTGCGGCCGGCGGTTTGGGGGGCGGTCGCTTTGGTGGTGGTGAGCTTCGGGGCGAGCCGGCTGATGGTTGACGCGAGCGCGAGCGCGTCCGCGGAGGGCGGGACAGGGCGGTGACCGGGCCGTGTCGGGCGGGATCGGCAGGCAGCTGCGGGAGCCTCGGGCTACGCCTGAGTCCGGCTCCGCCCCCGCCGCCCCCGCCGCCCCTGCTCATTCCCGTCCCATAGGGGCTTCGCCCCTTCGACCCCGCCCGGGGCTTCGCCCCCGCACCCCGCTTCGGGGCTCCGCCCCGGACCCTGCTCCTCAAACACCGGAGGGGCTGGTTTTGTCTGGTCTTTTCAGCCCGTCCGGCCTCCGAGCATGAGGCCCCTTCAGGGCCGAACGGGGGCCCGGGGGCGGAGCCCCCAGGGGTGGTGCCGTGCCAGGTCCGTCATGACCGGGCTCGCTGCCTTGAGGTTCTGGAGGACCGGGCTGGTCTCCAGGGTGTGGATCGCGTCCAGGGAGCCGACCCGGTGGACCAGATAGCGGTGCAGGTCGGCGGGGTCGCGGCAGAGGGCCTGGGCGACCAGGTTGGTGGCACCCGTGGTTGCCGCGACGAAGGCCAGCTCGTCGTGGCCCGCCAGCGTGGTCGCCACCCGGTCGAGGTGGGCCGGGGGCACCGACATCCACAGCAGCGCCCGCGTGTTGACGCCGAAGCGCCCGGCGTCGACCTCGACGTCGAAGAAGACCGTGCCGCCCGCCCGCAGATCCGCGAGCCGCCTTGCCACGGTCACCGGGGACCAGCCGGTCGCCCGCGCCAGCTCGGCATGCGTGGCCCGTCCGTCCTTGTGCAGGGCGAGCAGCAACTCGCTGTCTCCGTCGGTGAGTTGGCGGGGCACCGGCACATGGGACGGGTCGCCCGCCTCGTGCTCGCGCAGGAGGCGCTGTTGCCGCTCGTCCAGGGTGCTCGCGCTCCGGCGCCAGTTCGTCGAGCCGCCCAGATAGGTGTGCAGCAGGCAGTGCGCGGACACCGCGGTGATGGCCGCGGTGCGTGGAATGCCGTGCAGCAGAAGGGAGTTGCCCGAGTCGCCCGCCTCCTGGTCCGTCGGTGCGTGGACGACCGCCACGATCTCCGTACCGCCGGAGGTGACCTTCACCCACGAGGTGTCCTGACGGCGCACCAGCGCATACGCCAGATCCCGCGCGGAACTCGCCACCACGGTGAGCCGGACCAGCCACTGCGTCCGCCCCGCCCGATGCGGGTCCGACAAGCCGACCACCCGCAACGACGCCTCCGTGCGCAGCCGCCGGTAGCGTCGGGCGACCGTCTGCGGAGAGACGTCGAGCGCGGTGGCGATCCGGCTGAACGGCGCGCGGCCGTCGATGTGCAGCGCGTGGATCAGGGCACGGTCCAGGTCGTCCAGCATGGGCACATTCTTCAGTCCCGTTCTCCAGCCATGCGGGCGGGACCCGGCACTCGCCCGAGGGGCAGCAGCCGGCCCCCGGGCGAGCGCCGGGTCCCGCCCGGCCGGCTACAGCTGCACGGCCTCGTGCACGGTCCGTACGGACTCCGCGGCCCGCGCTTCCCTCCTGCGCCGACGTCGGCTCACCCGCGGCTCCTGATCCGGCAGCCAGCCGAAGGCGAGGCAGCTGCCGACGGCCCCCAGGAGCAGGCCGATGAAGAAGCCGCCCAGGTTGGAGGTGAGCCAGCTGCCGAGGGAGCACAGGACGCCGATGATCGAGTAGAAAACGCGCTGGGCAGGGCTGAAGAGGGTCAGCAGCCCGCACAGCACCATCACCGTCGGCAGCAGGTAACCGGCCAGGCCCTGCATACCGACGTGCATGACGACCTTCAGCGAGGCCTTCTCGGTGAGCAGGATCCACCCACCGCCCAGGGTCAGCAGCAGGCCGCCCCAGAACGGCCGACGGGCCCGCCATCCGCGGAAGGCGGGCCGCCACCCCTGAGGTGGAGTGTCGGTGCCGGACATCAGCAACCCGAGTCGCTGAAGCTGAGTTTGAGGCCCGGAAGCTTGAACACGCCAGCGGTGGTCGCGTAGTTGGTCTGCCGCAGGTTGTCGATGTGCACCGTGTCGGACTGCTGGCTGAAGACGCCCGCCGGTCCCTTGACGCCGGCCTTGTCGAGCTGGCTCGCGTCGTTGCCGATCTCGATGTTCTTGAACGCGGCGTCACCGGTCAGCTGAGTCGAGTCGGTGGTCAGGTCGGTCGCCTGCACCTTCGACGAGCCGCTGCCCGCCTTGATCAGCAGGTTGGTGCCACCGAGGTCGACGCTCTGGCACAGGCTGTCCAGCGTCGCGGACTTGATGGCGGACGTGACGACGAGCACGTCACCGCCGGTGTCGCCGGCGTTCGGGCTGTCCTTGATCATGTGGTCGAGGGCGCCGAACTGCTCGAAGCCGGTGCCGTCGAGCGACTTCGCGGTGACCGTGAAGGGCATGCCGGAGATGAAGAACGACACCCCCAGGGCGCCCTGGGCGGTGAGGATCGCGAGGCCGGCGAGGGCTCCGACGGCAGGTACCGCCATCACCGCGGTGCGGCGCAGCCGGACCCGCCCGCGTCTCGCGGGGTCGGGTGAGGAACCGCTTTCCGGGTTCCCTGTGGTGAGGTCGGCGGACGAGGCCATTTCTGCTCCCATGTGCATAGTCAGTGCTGGTTGGGCTTCAGCGGCGCGTTGTCCTGGCGCGGACAGCGGCTGCGGGCGCACGCCTCCTCCCAAACTCCCGGCGGGTGGAAGGGCTTTCTCGTACTCCGCAGTAGCCAGCGAGGAAGTTACCCGTGGTTACTTTCAAGGGTCAAGGGAGTTGTGAAAAAAGGGTGTTGGTTGTGCCTCACCTGTGGCTCAGCAGGTTCCGGCGGCCCCGCCCGCTCCTTGAACGATCGTCAACTCCCTTGGCGCACCTTGACGTTGACTGACACTCAGGTCTAGAACTGCCCTGGCTTCCCCCAGATCCGTGGCGCCGGATCCAGCCACGCGGCGCTGTCCGCGTCTCCCGGACCCCTCCAGTCCGCACGGGCCCTTCACGGCCCGAGATCCCCTCAGACGGTCCGGCACGGGCACTTCCCCCTGGTCCGCACCAGGCCGTCGCTTCCGCCCGGCCCGGCCGGAGGCCCACCCCCCGGGTCTGCGGCCGGTCACCGGCCGGTCGTCGTTGCCGGTCCGTGGCGTACGGAGAAGGCGTCACGGTCCGGCATCGGCGGACGCCGACCGGCGTCCCCCTACCTCCCTCGCGCCACATCGGAAGCCCCCAACCCTCGAACCCCGCACCAGAAAGAGGTACGCCCGCATGCGCACTCGCTCCCTCCTCACCCTCGTCGGCACCGTCGCCGCCCTCTCCATCCCCGCGGCCGTCCCGGCCTCGGCGGCCGACACCCCCGTGCTCACCACCGGTTCGGCCGGCGGCGCCGCCGTCGCGGTCGGCGACGTCCTGTCCGCCCCGCTGGCCAGTGGCACCAGTGCCACCCTCTACTCCAGCGCAACCGGTACCAGTGGCGTGAAGTGCACGTCCTCGACGTTCACCGCGACCGTCACCGACAACCCCGCCGCCCCGGGCACGGCCACCGAGTCGGTCAGCGGGCAGACCTTCGACAGCAGCAGCTGCACCAGCAACGTCCTCGGCGTGACGGGTGTCACCAGCATCACGGTCGACAACCTGCCGTACACCACCACCGTGGCCTCCGACGGCACCATCGCCGTGGCTCCGGCCAGCGGCTCCACCATCCAGACCACGGTCAAGCTGAAGACCCTGCTGGGCAGCATCACCTGCGTCTACCAGGCCCCCAGCCTGGCCGGCACGGCGAGCAACACCGACAACAGCATCAACTTCGCCAACCAGCAGTTCACCAAGACGTCCGGTTCGTCGCTCTGCTTCAGCAGCGGCTACTTCACCGCCAAGTACGCCCCGGTGACCGACAACGGCGCGCCCGTCTACGTCAACTGACGCTCCGACAGGGGTAGTTCAGCGCCGACGTAGACGCAGCGCCAGGGCGGCGCCGCCGGTGAGCACCAGCACCGCAGCGGCGCCGCCCGCCAGCATGGGCGCGGATGGGCCCGAGTCCGCCGTGGAGGTCGAGGCCACCGGGGTGCTGTCGGGGACGCTGGACTCCTGCCGAGGCGTCGCGGCCCCCTCGGCGGTACGGGAAGGAGTCGTACGGGGTTCGGGCGTGGCCGTGGGGCTGCTGCCCGCGCTCTTCCCACCGCCCGCGGATGCCGCCGCCCCGCCGCCCCTGCTGCTCTTCGCCGTGCCGAACACCACGTCCGAGCACGAGTAGTACGTGTCCGTCGTGCTGCTGTTCTGCCAGATCGTGTAGAGCACGTGATGGCCGGTCCGGTCCGACGGCAGCTTCGCGGTGATGCGGTAAGCGCCGTTCGTCAGGGCCGGGTCCTTGACCGACGCGAACGGCCTGTCCGGCAGTTCGGACCAGTTCAGCGGCTTCTTCGGGTCGTAGCCGGGCTTGGTGAGATAGAGCTTGAACGTGCCGGTGTGCGCGATCGTCGAGGTGTACTTCATCGTCAGGGTCGCGCCCGGCTCCAGGGTCGTCGACGGCCAGTCGGGGCGGGCGAGGTCGAGGCCCTTGTAGGCGGGCAGTCCGCCGCTGCACAGCTTTCCGTCCGGGATGACCTGCCGGTCCCTGCCGTTGACGTCCGCCACCCGCAGGTTGTCCCAGAACGTGAAGGGGGCGCCGTTCGCGGCGACGGCCGCCCTGCAGGCCGCCGACCGCGCGTTGCCGCCGCCGTCGGGGGAGCAGGCGTAGACCCTGCTGACCGGGTCCGTCGGCGCGCCGTGCGCCTGCGCGGGGCCCGCCGCCCACAGGGGCAGCAGGAACGGGGTCGCGAGGGCGGCCGCCAGGGCGGTGCGATGTGCGGTCATCCGGGGCATCCGGAACGTCTCCTCGGCCGGCGCGGAACGATGTGCTCCCGTGAAGTACGGGAAACCGGCCCGGTGTGTTCACCGTGTGACGCTCGGGACTGATCCGGCGCCGACAACTCCTCGAACCCTGGCCGTTCACCTGCGCCGTACGCCCCTCGGAGCAAACGATGCCTCATTGAAAACCAACTGGTTGCCTCGTACTCTGGCGGTCGCCGGCACGGGCACCTCGCCGTCTGGTCTGTCATCCGTCTGCGGGGGACCGAGGGAGAGACATGCCTCAACCGACCATGCTTCAGGCTGCCTTGACGGCCACCGTGCCTCTTCGGCTCGTCCACCGCGCCGCCGTAGCGGAAACGTTTCTCACCGGCCGGGAACGCATCCGTCCCGACCCGTTAGCACTGTTTGCACAGTGGCCACGAGCACATCAGTTACACGTGTCGTCGGACCGGTCGGCGTATGAGCCGGTGTTCGGCGCGGGGGCCGTCCGTCAGTGCGGAGCACTCCCCGGGCAGGCCGAGTGCGACGCCCCGCTCGACCATCGCTTCCTGCTCCAGGAGCTGCACGCCACGACACCGACGTACCGCGCGGCGCAGCCCGACCACCCCGGTCGCCGGCGCCCTCGATTAGATACCGCGCACCCCGTTTTCTTCGGCCACCCGCTCGATCGGGTCCCCGGCGTGCTGCTCCTGGAGACGGCCCGGCAGGTCGCGCACGCCCGGAGCGCCGGGCCCGGGGTGCGTCCTTCCGCGCTGCCTCCCGTCAGTATGCTGAGCTGGACAGACCCATGTGGATCGAGACGAACGGCGTGGCCGCGACAGGCATGGAGGTCCGCGGATCTCCAGGACGGTTCGACGGTTCGAGTGGGCCGTGGGCGCCGCCGCAGGGTGAGATATCGTTCACGGGGAGTTAAAATAACAAACAGCACGGCCCGTTCTTTCCAGCCCCAGGAGTATTCAGTCGATGGCGAGGCAGTTACGCGCCGAACAGACCCGCGCGACGATCATCACGGCCGCAGCCGAACTGTTCGACCGCCGCGGCTACGAATCGACCAGCCTGAGCGACATCGTCGAACACGCCCAAGTCACCAAGGGCGCCCTCTACTTCCACTTCGCGGCCAAGGAAGACCTCGCCCACACCATCATGGAGCTGCAGTCCAAAGCCTCGCGCGAGGTGGCGAACGATCTGGACGGCCGGGGGTACTCCTCTCTGGAGACCCTGATGCGCCTCACCTTCGGCATCGCCCGTCTCTCCGTGGAGGGCCCGATCCCACGGGCCGGGCTCCGGCTCGCCACCGGGGAGCTGGGGCTGCGGCCGCCGCTCCAGCACCCCTTCACCGAGTGGCGGGACATCGCCACCCGTAAACTCCTCGGCGCAGTCAAGGAGTCCGACGTCCACCCGGACATCGATGTCGACGCCGTCGCCCACTCCCTCGTCAGCTTCTTCGTCGGCACCCGCCTCGTGGGCCGCTCCCTCGAACCCGTGGCCCACCAGCCCCGCAGACTGGCCGAGATGTGGCACCTCATGATCCGCGGCCTGGTCCCGGTGACCCGCCGCGCCCGCTATGTGGGCCTCGCCGCCCGACTGGAGCGCGAGATCAGAACCGTGTGACGGAGGATCCGAGGACCTGTCGGCATGCGGACCTATCGTGGGGCGCATGCCCGACACCCCCTCGCCCCACCCCCCGTCCGCGCCCGTGATCCTCGGCAACGAGCCGGGGTCGTTCCCGCACAGCGTGCTCGCCGAGCGGCACCCCGCGATCATCCGGCAGGTACGGGACGCGTTCCCGTACGGCCCCGCGCAGCACCGCGCTCTGGACGCGCTCCTCGCGGGCTGCACCAAGGGCGTCGTCGAACCGCTCCCGGTCGACGCGCACGACCGGGCCCGCTGGGAGGCGTGGGGCATGGCCGAATGCGTCGGCCGTTCCTGGTACGACATCCCCTGGCTCTGGTCCGAGAGCTACTTCTACCGCCAACTCCTCGATGCGGTGGGCCACTTCGGCCCCGGTCCCTGGCAGGGCATCGATCCGTTCCGTCCCTTCAAGCTGGCCGAGCTCGACTCCCCGGAGACGGACGAGGAACTCGCCGCCCTCGGCGCCCTGTCCGCCGACGACCTGGACCGGGCCCTGCTGCACGGTTCCCTCTGGGGCAACCGCGCCGACCTCGGCTTCCGCCTCTCCGCCGCCCACGCCGGCTCCGCGGACACCGCCCCGGGCCTGGTCGCCGACGACAGCGAGACCCTCTGGTCGCTGCTCCCGTCGACCGGCGCGGGCACGCTCTGCCTCATCGCCGACAACGCGGGCCGTGAGCTCATTCCCGACCTGCTCCTCATCGCCCACCTCCTCGAACGCGGGCGGATCGGACGTGCCGTCCTGCACATCAAGCCGTACCCGTACTACGTCTCCGACGCGACGACGGCCGACGTGCTCGACGCGCTCCGGAGGCTGACCGGGGCGCGGCGCGCGGCCGTCGACTACGGCCGCGTCCTGTGGTCGGCGATGGCCGACGGCCGCCTCGCCCTCCGCGCCCACCCCTTCTCCGCCGCACCGCTGCCGTACGCGGACATGCCGGACGACCTCCGCGGGGAACTCGCCACGGCCGCGCTGACCGTCGTGAAGGGCGACCTCAACTACCGCCGTCTGGTGGGCGATCGGCTGTGGGCGCCGACCACACCCTTCGGAGACGTCACGGCCCACTTCCCCGGCCCGGTCGCAGCCCTGCGCACCCTCAAGTCCGACGTGATCACCGGCCTGGCCCCCGACACCGAGGCCGCGCTCGTGGCGGCCGAGGGACAGCGGTGGCGGACCGGTGGCACCCACGCGCTGATCCAGGTACGGACGTGAGGGGCCCGCCCCCGAACATCAGGTGACCTGCACCGGCAGCGACTTGAGCCCATTGATGAAGTTGGACGTCAGCCGTCTGGCCGGCCCCGCCGTGCGCAGGACCGGCAGGGCGCGCAGTGCCTCCGCGTACAGCACCCGCAGCTGCAACCGGGCGAAGTGCGCGCCCAGGCAGACATGCGGACCGTCCCCGAAGGAGACGTGCGGGTTCGGCGTACGGGACAGGTCGAGGCGGTCCGGCGCGGCGAAGACCCTTTCGTCATGGTTCGCCGAGGCGTGGAAGACGACCACCTTGTCACCCGCGCGGATGCGCCGCCCCGCCAGCTCGGTGTCGCGTGCCGCGGTGCGGCGGAAAGTGAGGACGGGCGGGTGCCGGCGCAGCAACTCCTCCACTGCAAGGGGGAGTTCGGCTCTCCCCGCACGCAGTCGCTGGTACGCCTCCGGGTGCTCGGCCAGGGCGAGCAGGCCGCCGGGGGCGGCGCTTCGGACGGTGTCGTTGCCGGCGACGGTGAGCAGGAAGAAGAACATCTCCAGTTCGGCGTCGGAGAGTTCGGGATCCCGGGCGAGCGTCGTCATCACGTCGTCGGCGGGGTGCCGGCGCTTGTGCGCGGCGAGCTGCCGGGCGTAGGCGAACATGTCCCGGAGCATCGAGGGGGAGCGGGGGTTGACCGGTTTGCCGGCCGCGTCGAGCACGGGGGCGCCGGCCTCGTCCGGGTCCTGGTAGCCGATGACCCGCCGGGTCCAGTGCAGCAGCAGGCCCCGGTCGCCGTCCGGGACGCCGAGCAGGTCGGCGAGGTTGAGCAGGGCGTAGTCGTCGGTCACGGCGGTGACGAGGTCGACGGTGCCGTCCGCCGCGCGGGCCGCCCGCAGCGCCTGCGTGAACAGCGTCCGGGCCCGCTCCTGCGCGACCGTCGTGAAGCGGTCGATGCGGCCCGGGGTGAAGGCGCGGCTGACCAGCCGCCTCAACCGCCCGTGCTCCGGCGGATCCTGATTGAGCATCATGCGCCGGATGAAGGGGAGGTCGACCGGGTCGGGATCGCGGATCTGGGTCGCGCCGAGGTGCGAGGAGTACGTCGCCGAGTCCTTGAGGACGCGTACGACGTCCGCGTGCCGGGTCACCGCCCAGAACCCGGGCCCGGCCGGCCAGCCCAGCACTTCGGGCTCGTCCTGCCAGGCCGCGGGGTGGTGGTCGCGCAGCACACGGTAGGCGGCGTGGGGCACCCCGGCGGCGTACTGCCGCGGATCGAAGACGTCGGGAACCGGCGGGGTCTCGCGTGCGTTCATGGGGCCACGGTGGCGTTCCCTGCGGGGCTCCGGCAAGGGAACGGGAAGCGCGCCGCGGGATGGGCGTCTTTCGTCTGCGGCTTCGTCGTGGTTGCTCGCGCAGTTCCCCGCGCCCCTTTGGGACGCGGCCGAACCGTAGCGTTCCTTGCTGTGGTGATCATGACAATTGTCGGGTAGTGATGCCGCATGGCGTTACGGGGATCACGGACGGGAATCGGGAAAACGGTGGCTGTCGCGGCCGCCCTGACACTGCTCCTCGCGGCCTGCGGTGACGACGGCGGGGGCTCCATGTCCGCGGGGGGACGTGCGGAGATCACCGTGGCCGCCCTGCCGTTGACGGACTCCGCGGCGCTCTACCTCGCACGGGACCGCGGGCTGTTCAAGAAGGAGGGGCTGGACGTCACGATCCAGCCGGTCCAGCAGAGCATCCAGGCGCTGCCCGCACTGGCCAAGGGGCAGGTCGACGTGATCGCGAGCGCCAACTACGTGACGTTCCTGCAGGCCGACGAGAAGGGCACCCTCGACCTCCGCATCCTCGCCGAGGGTGTACGGGTCGCGCCGCACATGATGGACGTCCTGGTGCCGAAGGACTCGGACATCAAGAGCGTCGCCGACCTCGCGGGCAAGAAGGTCGCCGTCAACATCCTCAACAACATCCAGTCGCTCACGCTCAACGCGATCCTCGACGCCCGGGGCGTCGGCCGTCCCGTCTACCGGCAGATCCCCTTCCCGCAGATGGGGCCCGCCCTGGAACGGGATCAGGTGGACGCCGTGCATGCGGTGGAGCCCTTCGACAGCGCGATCCAGGGGGAGTTGAAGGCGAGGGTGCTGCTGGACGCCGGGTCGGCGCCGGTCCGGTCGCTGCCCATCAGCGGGTATGTCACCACGAAGAAATTCGCCGCCGGGCACGCCAAGGAGGCCGCGGCCTTCCGGCGTGCCATCGAGGCCGCTTCGAAGATCGCGGCGCAGGACCCGGGCGCCGTACGCGAAGAACTCCCCAAGTACACCAAGGTGACCGCGGACCAGGCCGGGTCGATCGGGCTGCCGGCGTATCCGGCCGCCACCGATGCGGCGCAGTTGCGGCGCCTGACCGAACTCATGAAGAAACAGGGGCTGCTGAAGACCGCTGTCGACCCGGCGACGCTGCTGGTCAAGTGACGCCCACGTGAAGCGGCTGAAACGGCTGAAACCGCTCGCACGGCACCAGGAGCTGTGGCTCGGCCTGCTCGGGGTGCTGCTGGCCTTCGGGGTCTGCGAGGCGGTGGGCAGGGCGGGCATCGTGCGGCGCAGCTACCTTCCGCCCGCCTCCGAAGTCCTCGTCCGCGCCGTCGAGTTGGCGGGCGACCGCGCTTTCCTGGACGGCATCGGCGCCACCCTGCGGGCCTGGGCGCTGGGGCTCGGCCTCGCCGTCGCGATCGCCGTCCCGCTCGGGCTGCTGCTCGGCAGTGTGCCGGTCGTCGACTCCGCCGTACGCGTGATCGTGGAGTTCCTGCGGCCGCTGCCGTCAGTCGCGCTGATCCCCCTGGTCTCGCTGCTCCTCGGCACCGGTACCGGGACCAAGGTCGCGCTGATCACATACGCGTCCGTCTGGCCCGTCCTCTTCAACACGATCTACGGCCTCGGTGAGACCGACCCGATCGCCAGGGACACCCTGCGCGCCTTCGGCTTCGGCCGGCTCTCGGTCCTGCTGCGGGTCGAACTGCCCGGCACGGCCCCGTTCATCGCCGCCGGCATCCGTATCTCGGCGGCCATCGCCCTCATCCTCGCCGTGGCCACCGAGCTTCTCTCCGGCTTCGGCGAGGGCCTCGGCATCTTCATCGCCCAGGCGGGCCTGTCCACCGACGGCACTCGGGACGTCCTGGCCGGCGTGGTGTGGGCGGGCGCCCTCGGGCTCGTCATCAACGGCGTCCTGGTGTGGGCCGAACACCGGTTGTTCCCGTGGACACCGGAGCGGCGGGCGGACGGGCGCGGGGTGCGGTCGTGACGCGGGTGATCCGGCGGGACAGGAACGCGGCGCGCCGGGGGCGCGGCAACCCCGCCCGGAGTACGTCGTTCCGCCATGTCCTCCTCCGCCTCCTGGTCCTCGTCCTCGCCCTCGCACTGTGGCAGGTGGCCGCCCAGGCCCACGGCAGCGTGTACTTCCCGCCCCCGGGCCGTATCGCCCACCGCGCTCACGAGCTGTGGTTCTCGGGGCCCGTCCGGCGCGCGTTCCTCACCGAGGCCGCCGTGGGGGACGTACTGCCGAGCCTCGGACGGATGGCGGCCGGGTTCGCGATCGCCGCCGTCGCCGGGATCGGGGCGGGTGTCGCGGTCGGTCGGTCGCGCCGGGCGTACGCGCTGTGCAATCCCGTCCTGCAGTTCGCGCGGGCCGTGCCGCCGCCCGCGCTGGTACCCGTCTTCGTCGTGGTCCTCGACTTCGGTACGCCGATGCAGATCGCGTCGATCGCCTTCAGCGCGGTCTGGCCGGTGCTGGTCAACACGGCGGAAGGGGTACGCGACACCGACCCGCTGCGGCTCGACGTCGCCGCCGTGCTGCGCCTGAACCGCGTCGAACGGCTCCGCTTCCTGCTCCTGCCCTCCGCGCTGCCCCGCATCTTCGCCGGCCTGCGCCTCAGCCTCTCCCTCTCCCTCATCCTCATGGTGTTCTCCGAACTGCTGCCGGGCACCGCCGACGGCATCGGCTACACCCTCACCGACGCCCAGTCCCGCTCCGACCTGCTCACCGTATGGGCGGCACTGCTTCTGCTCGGCGTCCTCGGGTACCTCCTCAACACCGCCCTGCTGGCGGTCGAGAGGCGGGTCCTCGGACGGGGAAGGAGCACGGCATGACGCTCCGCCTCGACTCCCTCGGCCAGCGCTACGGCGACCAGCGCGTCCTGCACGACATCACGCTCACCGTCCCCGACGGCCAACTCCTGTGCGTCGTGGGCCCGTCCGGGTGCGGCAAGTCGACCCTCCTGCGCACCGTCGCGGGACTTCAGCCCGCGCGCGAGGGCACCGTCACCGTCGACGGAACCCCCGTCACCGGCGTACCCGACCAACTGGCCGTCGTCTTCCAGGACTACGGCCGCTCCCTCTTCCCCTGGCTCACCGTCCGCGACAACGTGGCCCTCCCGCTGCGCCGCCGCGGCCTCGCGCGGGCCGAGCGCCGGGCCGAGGCCGAGCGGATCCTGGAACGCGTCGGTCTCGACGGCGCCGGCCGCCGCCATCCCTGGCAGCTGTCGGGCGGCATGCAGCAACGTGTCGCCATCGCCCGTGCCCTGGTCTGCCGACCCTCCCTGCTGCTCATGGACGAACCCTTCGGTTCCCTGGACGCCCAGACCCGCGAGGACCTGGAGGACCTCCTCCTGGAGGTGCACCGCACCGACGGCACGACCATCGTGTTCGTCACCCACGACATCGACGAGAGCGTCTACGTCGGAGACCGCGTCGTCGTCCTCTCCCCGGCCCCCGCCTCCCGCATCGTCCTCGACCTGCCCGTCGAACTCCCCGGCGGGCGCGACCAGATCGCCACCCGGGGCCTGCCCGAGTTCGTTGCGCTGCGGGCGGAGGTGGGACGGGCGGTGCGGGGTTCGTAGGCCGCCCTGTTCCCGGTTCGCCCCCGATTCACGCGATGGTGTGATCATGTCCCGGCTCGTGGATGTCGTCCGAGAGCCCTGGGTAGGGCCCCGCCCATGACGCAGCAGCCCTTCGAACTCCCGCACTTCTACATGCCGTACCCCGCGCGGCTGAACCCGCATGTCGACGAGGCACGTGCCCATTCGACAGAGTGGGCACGCGGGATGGGCATGCTGGAGGGGTCAGGGATCTGGGAGCAGTCCGACCTCGACGCACACGACTACGGACTTCTCTGCGCCTACACCCACCCCGAGTGTGACGGCCCCGACCTCTGCCTGATCACCGACTGGTACGTGTGGGTCTTCTTCTTCGACGACCACTTCCTGGAGACCTTCAAACGCAGCCAGGACCGCGTCGGCGGCAAGGCCTACCTGGACCGGCTGCCCTCATTCATGCCCCTCGACCTCTCGACTCCCGTACCGGAGCCGCAGAACCCGGTCGAGGCCGGACTCGCCGACCTGTGGGCACGCACCGTGCCGTCGATGTCGGTGGACTGGCGCCGCCGTTTCGCCGTGGCGACCGAGCACCTTCTCAACGAGTCCCTGTGGGAGCTGTCCAACATCAACGAGGGGCGGATCGCCAACCCCGTCGAGTACATCGAGATGCGCCGCAAGGTGGGCGGCGCCCCCTGGTCGGCGGGGCTGGTGGAGTACGCGACCGCCGAGGTCCCCGCCACCGTGGCAGCTTCGAGGCCGCTCAGGGTGCTGATGGAGACGTTCTCGGACGCCGTCCACCTGCGCAACGACCTGTTCTCCTACCAGCGTGAGGTCGAGGACGAGGGCGAGAACAGCAACGGTGTGCTCGTCCTGGAGACCTTCTTCGACTGCACCACCCAGGAGGCCGCCGACACCGTCAACGACATCCTCACCTCCCGCCTCCACCAGTTCGAGCACACCGCCCTCACCGAAGTGCCCGCAGTGGCCCTGGAGAAGGGCCTCACCGCGGACGAGGTCGCCGCCGTCGCCAAGTACGCACAGGGCCTGCAGGACTGGCAGTCCGGAGGCCACGAATGGCACCTGCGCTCCAGCCGGTACATGAACGCCCGCGCGCGGTCGACGAGTCCGTGGCACGGCCTGACCGGCCCCGGCACCTCCGCCGCCGACGTGGGCGCGCTGCTCGCCGCGGCCGGCGCCGAGCGCCTGCGCGCGTACACGCACGTGCCGTACCAGAAGGTCGGCCCGTCCCTGCTGCCCGACTTCCACATGCCTTTCGAGGTCGAACTGAGCCCCCACCTGGACGGCGCCCGGCACCGCCTCATCGGCTGGACGCACGCCATGGGCATGCTCCAGGAGGGCGTCTGGGACGAGGACAGACTCGCCGCCGCCGACCTTCCGCTGTGCTCCGCGGGTCTCGACCCCGACGCGACACCCGAGGCCCTCGACCTGAGTGCGCAGTGGCTCGCCTGGGGAACGTACGGCGACGACTACTATCCGCTCGTGTACGGCCACCGCCGCGACCTGGCGGCGGCCCGGCTGACCACCCGGCGCCTGTCGGACTGCATGCCGGTCGACGGCGAGGAGGCCCCCGCCCCGCTCAACGGCATGGAACGCGGCCTCACCGACCTGTGGGCGCGCACCACGGCGGAGATGACCCCCGACCAGCGGCGTGCCCTCAAGGACTCGGTGAACGTCATGACCGAGAGCTGGGTGTGGGAGCTGTCCAACCAGCTGCAGAACCGCATCCCCGATCCGGTCGACTACCTGGAGATGCGCCGCGCCACCTTCGGCTCCGACCTCACCCTGAGCATGTGCCGGATGGGCCACGGCCCCGCGGTCCCGCCGGAGATCTACCGCAGCGGCCCCGTCCGTGCCCTGGAGAACGCCGCCATCGACTACGGGTGGCTCATCAACGACGTCTTCTCGTACCAGAAGGAGATCGAGTACGAGGGGGAGATCCACAACGCGATCCTCGTCGTGCAGAACTTCTTCGGCATCGACTACCCGACCGCACTCTGTGTCGTCCACGACCTGATGACCCAGCGCATGCAGCAGTTCGAACACGTCGCCGCCCACGAACTACCCGTCGTCTACGACGACTTCGCCCTCTCGGAGGACGCGCGCGAGGCGATGGACGGCTATGTGAAGGACCTGCAGAACTGGATGGCGGGCATCCTCAACTGGCACCGGAGCGTGGACCGCTACAAGCCGGACCATCTGGCCCGCCGCACCCACGGCTTCCTGCCGGACCGGCCTGCCGCCATGTCCCCGCACTGAACCTTTTCGGCCGGAACGGGACATTCAGGGAACGTGGGCGAGGTGTCGGGAGTCTTCTGAGGCAAGGAGAACAGACCACAGAACACGGGGGTGTTCGAGCCTTGACCGAAATCATCGAGAGGATCACCGAGGGCGGCACGGGGGAAGCGGCGCCGGCTCCGGGCGAACTGACGCCGTACGTCGCGCCGTTACCCGTCCCTCCCGTCCTGCGTCCCGGATCCGGTGACGTCCTGCGGGAGACGGAGATCGCCCTGCGCCCCACCTGGGTCCGGCTGCACCCGCAGCTCCCGCCGACCCTGATGTGGGGGTACGACGGGCAGGTGCCGGGCCCGACCGTCGAGGTGCGCCGCGGACAGCGCGTCCGCATCGCCTGGACCAACCGCATTCCCAAGGGCAGCGAATATCCGGTCACGTCGGTGGAGGTGCCGGTGCGCGCGCCCGGCATCCCGCCGGCCACCACCGAGCCCGGCCGGGAGGGCGTCGAGCCGAACAAGGACGTCGCCGCCCTGCCCGCCTGGTCGGTGACGCACCTGCACGGAGCGCAGACGGGCGGCGGCAACGACGGCTGGGCCGACAACGCCGTCGGATTCGGCGACGCCCAGCTGTCGGAGTATCCGAACGAGCACCAGGCGGTGCAGTGGTGGTACCACGACCACGCGATGAACATCACCCGTTGGAACGTGCACACGGGCCTGTATGGCACCTACCTCGTCCGTGACGACGAGGAGGACGCCCTCGGGCTGCCGTCCGGGGAGCGGGAGATCCCGCTGCTGCTCGCCGACCGGAACCTCGACACCGACGAGGACGGCCGGCTCAACGGGCGGCTGCTGCACAAGACGGTGGTCGTCCAGCAGCAGAACCCGGAGACGGGCAAACCGGTCTCCATCCCGTTCACCGGCCCGTACACCACGGTCAACGGCCGCATCTGGCCGTACGCCGAGGTGGACGACGCCTGGTACCGCTTCCGGCTGGTCAACGCGTCCAACGCGCGCATCTACAGCCTCGTCCTCGTCGACGAGGACGACAACCCGGTGCCGGGCGTCGTCCACCAGATCGGCAGCGACGGCGGGCTGCTGCCCCGCCCGGTGCCGGTCGACTTCGACGACGCGCTGCCGACGCTGACCGCGGCCCCGGCCGAGCGCTTCGACCTGCTCGTCGACTTCCGCGGCCTCGCGGGCCGGACGCTGCGCCTGGTCAACAAGGGCCGCGGGCAGGCGCCGGGCGTGCCCGACCCGGTGAACGACGTGCGCCACCCGGCGGTCCTGGAGTTCCGGGTGGGCGACGGCGGCTGCCCGGACACCTTCGAACTGCCCGAGGCGCTCTCCGGCTCCTTCCGCCGGCTGACCCATGACATCCCGCACGGCCACCGCCTGATCGTGCTCACCCCGCCCGCCACCAAGGGCGCCGGCGGGCACCCGGAGATCTGGGAGATGACCGAGGTCACCGATCCCGGCGGCATCCAGGTCCCGGCCGACGGCATCATCCAGCTCAAGGGGCCGGACGGCACGACGAAGACGTACCGGCGCACGTCCCGGACGTTCAACGACGGCCTCGGCTTCACCATCGCCGAGGGCTCCTACGAGCAGTGGAGCTTCCTGAACCTCGCGCCGATCGTCCACCCGATGCACATCCACCTGGCCGACTTCCAGCTGCTGGGCCGGGACGCGTACGACGTCTCGGGCTTCGACCCGGCGGTGGGCGGCACCCGCACGCCGGTCGCGTTCGACGCGAGCACGCAGATTCCGCTGGCACCGAACGAGCGCGGCTACAAGGACGTCTTCCGGGTGCCCGGTGGCCAAACCCTGCGCGTCATGGGGAAGTTCGACGGCGCGTACGGCCGGTTCATGTACCACTGCCATCTTCTGGAACACGAAGACATGGGCATGATGCGGCCCTTCGTCGTGATGCCCGAAGAGGCGATGAAGTTCGACCACGGCGGCGCGCACGGCGGCCACGGCGAGGGTCACACCGGCTGACCCGCCGGCCTGTGCCACCGCGGCTCGCGTCCGCGCCCGGCCTCTCGGGTGCGGGCGCGGCGCGAGCCGTTGCAGTCTCACTCGTTCGTGGCTCGTCGGGCGCCGGGGCTCCGGGTAGAGCTCCAGCCGGAGGCGATCCATGGAACAGACTGCTTTGCGTCCCAAGCCGATGCCCGGCGGGGAGCCCGGCGACGGCACAGGGCCCGGCACCCGACCCGGCACCGCCCGGCACCCGCACGCCGTGCGCCGGCGCGGCCGACGGCTCAGGGCTGCGCTGTTCGGCCTGCTCGTCGGAACGGTCCTGGTGCTGTCCGGGGTCGGTCTCGGCACGGTCGGAGCCACGGTGATCGGCATGAGTAAACTCGCCGACCTGCGACACCAGGCACAGGCCCCGGGCGGCCCGTCGGCCTCGGCGCACCCCGGTCCGTCGTCCCCGACGGCACCTTCGTCCCCGCCGCCCGCGGTCGCGACCCTGGGCCTGGAGGCCGTGGACGCGCAGAAGGCGGGCGCCCTGGTCGTCGGCGTCCACGTGCCCGGCCCGGGCTATGCGGCGGGCCTCGTCCGGGGAGACGTACTCCTCGCGTTCGGCAGGATCCGTATCGACTCGGCCGCCGATCTCGCACGCGCCGTCGCCCACGCCCGCCCCGGCGCCGCGATCACCTTGACAGTTCGCCACCGAAGCGGCGCCTACCAGCAGTTGACGGCGCTTCCAGGTGTCGTCACGTGACCACCCGGAAGTGAGTCGTGAGCCGCCCGTCGTCGTCCAGCACATGTCGCTCCCCGGGATGCTCGAATCGCACATGAGTACGGCACTGTCCCCTAATGGTTTGGTGTCCTGTATCCGTTAATGCGGCGGGAAATCACTGGTCCCCGTCCGCAGAGTGGGCCACGATGAGCCGCATGCTGAGCACGCTCCTCGCCTTCTTCGGCGCCTGCACCCTGATCGCCGCCTCACCCGGGCCCAGCACGGTGCTGATCATCAAGCAGTCGCTGCGCAGCCGCCGCTCCGGTTTCCTGACCGTGCTCGGCAACGAGACCGGCGTCTTCGTCTGGGGCGTGGTCGCCGCGTTCGGGCTGACCGCGCTGCTCGCGGCCTCCGAAGCGGCGTACGACGTGACACGGATCGTCGGCGCGCTCGTCCTGGTCGGCTTCGGCATCCAGACGCTGCGGCAGGCGCGGCGCACCAAGGAGGCCCCGGGCGGCTGGGAGGCCGCGGAGAAGAGCGGCTGGGCCGCCTACCGCGGCGGACTGCTGCTCAATCTCGCCAACCCCAAGGCGGCGATCTTCGCCGTGTCCTTCCTGCCGCAGTTCGTGCCGCAGGGCGCCCCGCATCTGCCGGTGATGGCCGGACTCGCCGCACTCTGGGCGGTCTACGAGGTCGGCTACTACGGCCTGTACGTGTGGTTCGTCGGCCGGATGCGGGCCGTACTGTCCCGTGCCGGGGTGCGCAGGCGTCTGGAGCAGGTCTCCGGGGGCGTGCTGCTGCTCCTCGGCGCCCGCCTCGCCCTGGAGAGCTGACGCCATGGCCGACGGAGCGTCCGAAAGAACCGCAGACCGGTCGCGCGGCCCCCGCTGTACGGGCAGGATGCTGCCCGTAGTCCCTTGTGGTCCCTTCACCCGCCCAGGGAGGCCCGGATGACCGGCAGCACGCGCGCGCCCTTCACCGCCGACGACTACCGGGACCGGATGGACCGCGCCGCGCGGGCCGCCGCCGACGCCGGCCTCGCCGGGCTGCTGGTGGCACCGGGTCCGGACATGGTGTGGCTGACCGGCTATGCCCCCACCGCGGTCACCGAACGGCTCACCCTGCTGGTCCTCGTCCAGGGACGGGCCCCCGTCCTGGTCGTCCCCACCCTGGAGGCCCCGGACGCCGCACAGGCCGCCGGTGCTCCCGCCCTGGCCCTGCGCGACTGGACGGACGGCAAGGACCCCTACGCCGCGACCGCCGCCCTGCTCGCCGGCACCGGCCGCTTCGGCATCAGCGACAACGCCTGGGCGATGCATCTCCTCGGACTGCAGCGGGCACTGCCCGGCACCGACTACGCATCCCTCACCGACGCCCTGCCGATGCTCCGCGCCGTCAAGGACCTGGCGGAACTGGAACTGATGGCGGCCGCGGGCGCGGCCGCGGACGCAACGTTCGAGGAGATCCGGAAGGTTCCCTTCGCCGGCCGCAGGGAGTCCGACGTCGGCGGGGACCTCGCCGACCTGCTGCGGCAGTTCGGCCACTCCCAGGTCGACTTCACCATCGTCGCCTCCGGCCCGAACGGCGCCAACCCGCACCACGAGGTGGGTGGGCGCGTCATCGAGCGCGGCGACATGGTCGTCCTCGACTTCGGCGGCCTCAAGGACGGCTACGGCTCAGACACCTCACGCACCGTCCACGTCGGCGACCCCACCGACGAGGAACGCCGGGTGCACGACGTGGTGCGCGAGGCCCAGGAGGCGGGCTTCAGGGCGGTCAGACCCGGCGTCGCCTGCCAGGAGGTCGACCGCGCCGCCCGCGCGGTCATCGCGGAGGCCGGGTACGGCGAGTACTTCATCCACCGCACCGGGCACGGCATCGGCGTCACCACGCACGAGCCGCCGTACATGATCGAGGGCGAACGGCAGCCCCTCGTGCCCGGCATGTGCTTCTCCGTGGAGCCCGGGATCTATCTCCCCGGCCGCTTCGGCGTGCGCATCGAGGACATCGTCACGGTCACCGAGGACGGCGGCCGCCGCCTCAACGACACCGACCGCGAGATGGTCATAGTGGACTGAGCGACCCAGGAGCCCCAGCACACCTTCGAGTGACAACGGCGCGACCATGACCCAGGCACCGACACCCACCGCGGACACCGTCCGCCGGCTGGTCAGTTCTCTGATCAAGGAGGGCACCACACGGGGGGCCACCACCGCCGGACCCGAGGTGCGGCCCGTCGCCGAGGGCGGCGAGCACTCCACCTGGTGGGTCGGTGCCCGCCATGTGCTGCGCCTCGCCCCCGACCGGGAGGCCGCCCTGCGCCAGCGCCGCGAACTGCGCCTGCGCGACCTCGTACGCCCGCACCTGCCGGTCGCGGTGCCGACCAGCGTGGCGCACGGGGAGTGGGCGCCCGGGCTGACGTACACGCTCGACACCAAGGTGCCCGGCGGGACGGCCGAGGAGCACGACGTGTCCGCCGTCGGTGAGGCCGACCTCGCGGGGCTGCTCACCGGGCTGCGCGAGGTGCCCGCGAGGCAGGCCGAGACGCTCGGTGTCCCGCGCACCGCTCCGCGCTCCCTGGAGGCGCTGCGCCGGGCCGCCGTCCGCGCCGCCGAACGCCTCGCCTCGGCCGACGAGTTCGACCCCGTACGCCTCCACCAGCTCACCCCGCAGGCCGCCGTCCAGCTCGCCGCCCAGCCCGGCACCGCGGTCCTCGTCCACCACGACCTCAGGGGCGAGCACCTCGTGGTCAGCGCCGACGGCCGGGTGCGCGGCATCCTCGACTGGACCGACGCGGCCGTCGGCGACCCGGCCGAGGACATCGCCGGACTGGCCGTCGCCGTCGGCTCACCCGCGGCCGTCCGCGCCGCCACACTCGCCGGCTACGCCGCCCGCCCCTGCCTCCGCGGCCTCTGGCTGGCCCGCTGCGACACCGTCGTACGCCTCGCCGGACACCTCGCAGGCCACGACGCGGGCCCCCTGCCCCTTCTCAGGCTCCAGCTCCGGCGCGCCTGGGAGGCGATCCTGCTGGAGAGGGTGACGGAGTTCCGGGACGAGGACACGGACGAGGAGTTCTAGGAGCCGTTCACTCCTGCAGCAGCACGACGGCCGACTCTCCGGGCACATGCAGCACGCCGTCCGCACCCGGCGCCTCGACGGGCTCCCATGCGGCGAGCACGCGCGCGTGGCGGGGGCCCAGGGGGATCGCCGAGGGCTCCTTGGCGAGGTTCACGGCCACGCGGACGTCGCCCCGGCGGAAGGCCAGCCAGCGCTCCCGCTCGTCGAACGCCACCTTGGTGTCGGCGAGGTCGGGATCGGTCAGGTCCGCCTGTTCGTGCCGCAGTGCGATGAGCCTGCGGTACCAGTCCAGCACGCGCGCGTGGGGCTCGTCCGCGAGCTCCGCCCAGTCGAGGCAGGAGCGGTCGCGGGTCGCCGGGTCCTGCGGATCGGGGACGTCCTCTTCAGCCCACCCGTGCGCCGCGAACTCCCGCCGCCTGCCCCGCCGTACGGCCTCGGCGAGCTCCGGATCGGTGTGGTCGGTGAAGAACTGCCAGGGCGTACCGGCCGCCCATTCCTCGCCCATGAACAGCATCGGGGTGAAGGGCGTGGTGAGCGTGAGGGCCGCCGCGCAGGCGAGCAGGCCGGGGGAGAGGGACGCCGACAGGCGGTCGCCCTGGGCGCGGTTGCCCACCTGGTCGTGCGTCTGGCTGTAGCCCAGCAGCCGGTGCGCGGCCACCCGCGAACTGTCCAGCGGGCGCCCGTGCCGCCGGCCGCGGAAGCTGGAGTACGTGCCGTCGTGGAAGTACCCGTGCGTGAGGGTCCTGGCCATCGCGGCGAGCGGAGCGCGTGCGAAATCCGCGTAGTAGCCCTGGGACTCTCCGGTCAGCGCGGTGTGCAGGGCGTGATGGAAGTCGTCGTTCCACTGCGCCTGCAGCCCGAACCCGCCCTTCGTGCGGGGCGTGATGAGCCGCGGGTCGTTGAGGTCGGACTCGGCGATCAGGAACAGCGGCCGGTGCAGGTCGGCGGCGAGGGCGTCCACGGCCGTCGACAGTTCCTCCAGGAAGTGGCACGCGCGCGTGTCCGCCAGCGCGTGCACCGCGTCCAGACGCAGCCCGTCGATCCGGTAGTCACGCAGCCACGCCAGCGCGCTGCCCAGCAGGAACGCCCGCACCTCGTCCGAGCCGGGTGCGTCCAGGTTCACCGCGGAACCCCAGGGCGTGTGATGCGTGTCCGTGAAGTACGGCCCGAACGCGGGCAGGTAGTTGCCCGACGGACCCAGATGATTGTGTACGACGTCCAGGACCACGCCCAGGCCCAGTTCGTGCGCCCGGTCGACGAACCGTTTCAGCGCCTCGGGGCCGCCGTACGGCTCGTGCACGGCCCACAGCGAGACGCCCTCGTAGCCCCAGCCGTGCCGGCCCGGGAAGGGGCACAGCGGCATCAACTCGACGTGGGTGACGCCCAGTTCGGCCAGATGCCCGAGCCGCTCGGCGGCCGCGTCCAGGGTGCCCTCAGGCGCGTACGTGCCCACATGGAGCTCGTACAGGACCGCGCCGGGCAGCGGGCGCCCGGCCCACTCGGTGCGCCAGGCGTACCGGTCGTGCTCGACGACCGCGCTCAGCCCGTCCGGGCCGTCCGGCTGCCGGCGCGAACGCGGGTCGGGCAGCACGGGGCCGTCGTCCACCGCGAACCCGTACCGCGAGCCGTCCCGTGCCGCGGCCTCCGTCCGCCACCAGCCCTCCCGGTCCCGATCACGCTCCAACGCGCGCGTGGCGCCGTCGCACTGGAGCGTCACTCGGCCGGCCTGCGGTGCCCACACCTCGAACTGCACGGACGGTTCCCCTTCGTCTGCTCACCGTGATGTAGCCCGTCCATGGTGCTTCAAACGAGATCAATCCGCTTTTGAATCACCCCTTTCACGACGGGTGTCGTCAGGTACGCGTGCGTGGCGGCCGTTTTCTCGTTTCCTGGACACCCGGGGTTCACTGACCGACAATCACGAACGTGACGTCGTCCTTCGAGTTCAACACCTACCCCGCGCGGCTGTCCGACGTGGAGCGCGACAAGGCGCTGAAGGTGCTGCGTGACGGCGTCGCCATGGGACGGTTGTCGCACGACACCTTCATCCGCCGTATGGAGCTGGCCCTCATCGCCCGCCGCTCCGACGAACTCGCCGCACTCACCGCCGACCTCCCGCAGCAAAGCCGCGTCGCGCGCCTGGTGTTCGGCACCGTGGAGGCGGTCTCCGGCTTCACCGTACGGCTGCGCAGGGCCTGGCAGGCCGAGCGCCTGCCCAAGCTGCTGCTGCCCCATCCGGCGGGCGGCTACCCCCTGCGCATCGGACGGGATCCGGCCAACGGGCTGCGCCTCACGCATGAAACCGTGTCCCGTGTGCACGCCGAACTCAGCCGCCAGGGCGGCATGTGGGTGCTGCGCGACCTCGGCTCGACCAACGGCACGACGGTGAACGGCCGGCGGGTCATCGGAGCGGCCGTCGTCCGCGAAGGCGATCAGGTGGGCTTCGGGCGGATGTCGTTCCGGCTCGCCGCCGACTGAGCCCCGACTGAGTCTCGCCTTAGCTTTGGCCTGAGCATTTACGCGGCGTTGACGTGCGGGGATGGCGCAAATCGCTTTCCCCTCCACGGTGTTGACGTACCCCCCAAGTCGTGACTGACTGTGCGTACGCCTTGCACATCAGGTGAACCGACGGCGCCACATTGCGGAGGTGTGCCCTGCCGCCCCTCCTCCGCTACCCGACCGTCGACGAGCTCGGCGCGCGGGCGGCAGCACTCGTCTCCCGGCGTCCGAACGACGCCCGTCTGCGCCGCGTCGGCACCTCGCGCGCGGGCACCCCCATGTGGCTGCTTTCCGTCGGTCACGGCAGCCGTCAGGCGCTCGTCGTCGCGGGGCCCCACGCCAACGAACCCGTCGGCGGCGCCACCGCGCTGCGCCTGGCCGAGCGCGCCCTCGCCGATGCCAGGTTCACCGAGGGCGCCGACGCCACCTGGAACCTGCTGCTGAGCGTCGACCCCGACGGCCTGCGCCGCAACGAGGGCTGGCTGCCGGGCCCGTACGCGCTCGGCCGGTACTTCCGGAACTTCTTCCGGCCCGGCTTCCTGGAACAGCCCGAATGGCTGCCCGACGGCGCGGCCGGCGCCGCCCTGCCGGAGACCCGCACCCTGCTCGACCTCCAGGACGAACTGCGGCCCTTCCTGCAGTGCTCCCTGCACGGCGTCGACGTCGGCGGCGGCTTCGTCGAGCTCACCCGAGACCTGCCCGGACTCGCCGGACGCGTCGCGCACACCGCCGCCCGCCTCGGCATTCCGCGCGAACTCGGGCCCTACGACACCCTGTACTGGCCGAACCTCGGCCCCGCCGTCTACCGCATCCCGCCGCCCCGCATCGGCGACCTGGCCGCGGCGATCACCGAGGCGGCCGTCGAGTCGACCTGGTTCCACCCCTACCGGCACGGCACGGTGACGGCCGTCGTCGAGGCGCCCATGTGGGGCGTGGCGGCCGTGGAGGACGGCTCCCCGCCCGCCGACACGGCCGCCGTGCTGCGCACCGTCAGCCACACGCTGCGCCACGACACCGGGTTCCTGGAGGTGCTCCTCGCGCGGCTGCGGCCGCATCTCGCAGGCATGCCGGACGCGGCCCGCCTGCTCGCCCCGGTGGACGACTATTTACTGGTCTGCCCCGGCCTCGCCGACGCGTGGGACCCCGACGTCGCCGACGGCGCACGCCCCCTCCCACCGCTCAGCACCGCCCATCTGAACGCCCTGCGTATCGCCGGACGGCGGCTGGCACTGCGCACTGCGGGGCTGCTGCACCAGCTCGTGACCCGCTCCGGCCGCGACCCGGCCGGTGTGCTGCCGGACCTGGACCGCCTCATCGACGACTGGTGCGCCGACTACCGCGACGGCATGGGGGCGCGTTGGATCCCGGTCGCGCGCCAGGTGGAGTACCAGTCGCGCGTGGTGCTCGCCGCATTCGAACTCGCCCTGCGGTACGCGCCCGCGTGCTCCCGTTCGGGTGAGTCGGGGTGGGGTTCCCAGGCCGCCGTGCCGATGCATCGGGAATGACGATCAGCACCACAGTGAAAGCGGTACGGGGCTCGCTGCTGGCGGCCGCCCTCCTCCTCGCCGGCGCGGCCCCGGCACAGGCGGCGTCCCCGGGCTTCCCACCCAGCGACTGGCTCTACCTCACGGTCACCAGGGGCGACGTTCGCTCCCCCCACACGCGCGACACCCTGCTGCTGTGCGATCCGCCCCAGGGGCACGCACGAGCCGCCGACGCGTGTTCGGAACTGGCTGCGGCGGACGGCGACATCGGCCGCATCCCGTCGAAGAAGAACCTCTTCTGCCCGATGATCTACGCGCCGGTGACCGTCCACGCGCGCGGGGAGTGGAGCGGACGGCGGGTCGAGTACACCGAGACCTTCTCCAGCGCGTGCGTCATGGCGGGGCGCACCGGATCGGTGTTCGCGCTGGACGCCTGACCCGGGTACCGCGCCGGTACGACCGCGCCCCTTCAGGGGCGCGGGGCCGTATCCATATGCGGCTCCGCCGCGCGGGCGCGACCAGCCACGACGGCGCCGCAGACGAGCGACGGCACACTGGCGGCTCCTCCAGCGGAGCGCTGGGCGCAGGTCAGGCCGCCCGGTCGCGGGCGTACAGCGCCGCCGCGACGACCGTCCGGGACTGGTGCTCGACCTGGTGTTCCAAAGGCACCCAGCGGGCCCGGAAGCGCTCCGCGAAGGCGTCGCTCCAGGTCGCCACGAGCCGTTCCAGACCCGGTGCCGCCCGGTCGTCGGCCTCCAGGAGGACGCGCAGCAGCATGGCCGCCGCCCGCAGCGGCAGGCGGCGGCCGAACGCGTCCACACTGCCCACGTACGCCATCGTGTCGTCGGCGGGCGGCGTGTGCATCCAGTCCGCGGCCAGGCCAGGGACCAGCTCCAGCGCCCACTTGGCTGCGCGCAGCAGCGGCCCGTCGAGGCCCTCCAGACGCGGCAGCGCCTCGGCGAGGACCCGCTCCACCTCCAGCGTGTCCCGCAGCAGCCGGCGCGCCAGCCGTCGTATCGCCGCGGCCGGAGCGGGATGCGGAGCGGGGTCGTCCACCAGGTCGCTCGCCCACATCGGCACCTCGACCACCGCCGTCAGGCCGCCGTATCGGTGGGGGTCGTACCAGGTGCTGTGGCGTGCGTCGTCCGGCATGCTCGGATACGCGGCGCCGACACCGGGGGAGGGCATCACGTGCACCCCCGGCCCGGACGCTGTCCAGCCCGCGGCGTCCGAGGCGCCCGTCTCCACCGGGATGTGCAGCTGGGCCGCGGACTTGGCGAACGGCTCGGCGAGACCGGGTATGTCCTTGGTCAACTGGACCCAGCTGCCGCCCAGGTCGGTCCCGTGCAGGGTCGCCTGGAGATAGGGGCGCAGTTCGTCGATGACCCGGGTCAGCGCGCGGGTCTCCGGCGGCAGCCGGTGCGGCGGCAGAACGGACGGCGACCACTCCGGCTGTTCCTCGGCCGCCGGCCGGAAGAAGCCGAGGTGGTAGTCGAACAGGGTGCGCGGCGCCGGAGTCCGGTGCAGGCTCGCCCCGTCGGGGTCGGCGCACAGCAGGAAGTGCCAGGACGTGTCGGCACGTAACTCCCGTTCGGAGAGCACCCGTTCGGCGAGAGCGAGGAGCGTGGGGCCGCCGGTCGGCTCATTGGCGTGGGCGCCCGCGACGACGAGCACGGCGCGCCGGGCGTGGCCCACGGACAGCAGGTGCATGGGTCTGCCCGCCCGGGAGATGCCGACCTGCCTCAGCCCGCAGAGCCCGGGTCTGCCTGCGGCCAACGCGCGTGCGGACGCGACGAGTTGGGTCAGGGTGGGGTAGCGCAGCTGCGGCAGGAGACTCACCCCCGTCACGTCCGCCCGGCTTCGCAATCCGCAGTACCCCACGCTCCAGGTGAACTGTCAATAACGCCTAGGGGGAGGCTCCCGGGGGCGCCCGGGTGCATTCACCGGTGGGGGCACGGGGCGGCGCTGCCGGTGGGGGCGCGGACACCGTCGTTCACTGCTGGTGCAGCTCGTGTCCGGCCGCTCTCCGCGATCATCTCGGACACGTGCGGGCCCACCAGGCGCACACCGAGCACCCGTCCGCCGGCCTCGGCGACGACACCGTCCTCGAAGACCTCGGCGTTCAGCAGCCGGGCGCCCGCCGGTACGTTGATGTCGCGCTTCTTCCGGCCGCGCGTCAGGTGACGGCGGACATCCGCGTCGCCGAGCGGCCGATCCGCTCGGCGGGCTCCACGCCGACCTCGCCCCGCGGGGCACCGGCAGGGATGCCCGCGGGCCGGGTGCGAGGAGCACTTCGTCGCTCGTCACCACGCGCCGCCCGTCCGGCTCTCGCCCCGGGAGCGTGCGCGGCCGCGAGCCGGTGGCCGGGCCGACCCCACGGCGTACGGCGAAGCCCGCACGCGCCCGCGTACCACCGACCGGCGCCGCGGAGGCGTTCGTGGAACTCCTGAGGGCGGGGGCGCGGGGCTGTGACATCAGCGGCGCCGCGAAGAGGCACCGCCCGCGGACCGCTCAGTCCGTGCCCACCCGCTCCAGCAACACCACCGGCAGCCGCCCGAAAAGCTCCTCCACGCGCGCGTGTCCCGTGAACTCCCGCTCCGGAGAGAGCACGTCGGACCAGCGCCCGGGCGGCAGCGGCAGCCGGGTGTCCCGCCAGCCGCCCGCCTCCGCCAGCCGCAGCGACAGTCGCGTCACGGCCGTGACGACCTCTCCGGAGCGGGCGAACGCCACGCAGTGGGCCGCCGCCGGGCCCTCGGCGGTCAGTGGAGCGTACGTCGCCGCCTCCCCGAAGGCACCGGGGCGCCGTGCGCGCAGCCGCAGCGCCGCCGCGGTCACCTCGCCCTTCTCGCCGAGGTCCGCCGAGGGAGGGAACCGCACCGGACGCCGGTTGTCCGGGTCCACCAGCGCCAGGTACTCGCCTTCGGTTCCCTGGTAGACGTCCGGCACGCCCGGCATCGTCAGATGGATCAGGGCGGTGCCCAGCACGTTCGCCCGGATGTGGGTCTCCAGCGCGCCGCGGAGGGCCACCACGTGCTCGCCCGGAGCCCCGCACGGACCCGCCGAGACGAACGCCGCCACCGCCCCCTCGTAGGCCGGTTCCTGCTCCGTCCAGCTCGTCAGCAGCCCCGCCTCGCGCACATGCTTCAACAGGGCCTGCTGAACGCGCTCTTCGGCCGCCGCACCGAGCCCGAACACCGTCTGCCACGCCGCCCACGCCAGCTGCGCGTCCGGCACGCCCTCACCCGCGCGCGTCACCTCCGCCAGCACGTCCGCCCAGCGCTGCGGGCACTCGGTGAGCACGGCCAGCGCGGCCCGTACGTCGGCGCTGCGCTTCGTGTCGTGCGTCGACGCGACGGTCCCGGTCGTAGGCCAGTCGCGCTGCACGCGCGCGCAGTAGGCGTGAAAGTCCTCCGGGGACACCGCCGGGCTGCCAGGGTTGCCGCCCACCTCGGTCGCCGACAGCAGCGGCACATAGCGGTAGAACGCCGTGTCCTCCACCGACTTGGCCCGCAGGGCGGACGCGGTCTGCGCGAACCGCGCCCGGAACTCCACGTGGCCGGGCCCGTCGCCATGACGTCCGAGGACCAGATCCCGTACGACGTCGACCGCGCCGGACTCCTCCGGGACCACGAAGGCGAGCCGGGCCTCGGCCGCGGCCTCCTCGGTGACCACCAAGGCCGCGTCCCCGGAGGCGTACGGCCGGTAGACGTCCAGGCGGACCAGAAGCTCCTGCAGCGCCGTGCGCAGCGCCCAGGGAGCGCGGTCGCGCAGCGCGGGGTCCGGCGCGGTGGCGCACAGTCTGTTCGCCACCCGGGTCAGCCGGTCGATCTCGGTGGCCAGTTCGTGCGTGAGCACCTTGTACGCCGCCCGCCGTACCGTCGCCGCCCAGTCGCCACCGCGGTCCGTCTGCGGGGCCGCGAACCGCCGGTACTGGCCCAGGAGTTCCCCGAACCCGGCCGGATCGGTGAAGAGGCCGTCGATGTGCCGCAGGGCGTCGTAGCCGGTGGTGCCCGCGACGGGCCAGGCGGCCGGCAGGGGCTCTCCGTCCGAGAGGATCTTCTCCACGACCGTCCAACGGCCGCCGGTCGCCTCGTGCAGCCGCCGCAGATACGCGTCGGGGTCGGCGAGCCCGTCGGGATGGTCGACGCGCAGACCGTCGAGCACGCCCTCGTGCAGCAGCTGCAGGATCTTCGCGTGCGTGGCCTCGAACACCTCCGGGTCCTCGACCCGCACCCCGATGAGCTCCGAAATGCTGAAGAAACGCCGGTAGTTGAGCTCGGTGCGGGCCAGCCGCCACCACACCGGCCGGTACCACTGCGCGTCCAGGAGCTGCTGCAGCGGCAGCTCCTCGGTGCCCTCGCGCAGCGGGAACACATGGTCGTAGCAGCGCAGTACGTCCCCGTCGACCCGCAGCTCACCGACGACCGAGCCCAGTGGGCCTCCCAGCACCGGCAGCAGCACCTGGCCGCCCTGCGCCTCCCAGTCGACGTCGAACCAGCGCGCGTACGGCGACTTCGGGCCCTCCCGCAGTACCTCCCACAGGGCGTGGTTGTGGCGCGGAGCCATGGCCATGTGGTTCGGCACGATGTCCACCACCAGGCCGAGACCGTGCTCCCTCGCGGTGCGCGCCAGCGCGCGCAGCCCCTCCTCGCCACCCAGTTCCTCGCGCACGCGGGCGTGGTCCACGACGTCGTAGCCGTGCGCCGAGCCCGGCACGGCCTCCAGGACGGGGGACAGGTGCAGGTGCGAGACACCGAGCGAGGCCAGGTACGGCACGGCGGCCGCCGCGGCCGCGAACGGGAACTCGGGCTGCAGCTGCAACCGGTAGGTGGTCGTGGGCACCAGGGGGTCGGGTCGCTCAGGTGTCATGCAAACCTACGTACCCGCCCTGCCGCCCTTCGTGTCATCGTCCCCTGCACGGGTGCACGCGCGCGTGGCCGGCGTCGAGCGACGGGGAGCACCGGGCGAACGTACACAGACGTCATCGGCCTGACCGGGCCGCTGCTGCCGGTCGTGTCCTTCCTGGGACGGCTGCCGACGGCCACGATCCGGTTCGGCAGAGTACTGCTCGTCGCGCGGACCAGTGGGTCGCGGGCCGCCGCGGGGCTGACCGGCGGCGCCGGCGATCGGACAGGTGGCCCGTGGCCCGCTGGTGGGGCGGCTCGCGGACCGGTACGGCCGGCGGACGGTGGTGCTCGCCTTCTCTTTCGCCAACGCCGCCTCGTCGCGGCACTCGTTGCCGGGGCGCTCGCCGGCCTGTCCGTCCCGTTGCAGGCCCTGCTCGGGGCGGCGGCGGGGTGCGACCGTGCCGCTGATCGGGCCCCTGGGCCGCGCCCGCCCGGTGGCTCTGGCCCGCAGGTCCGCGGTTCCCGAGTCCACGCTCGGCGCGGCCCTCTCCTTCGAGAGCACCCTCGACGAGATCTCCTTCGTCCTCGTCCCGGCCCTGGTCGGCCTGGCCGCCGTGCCGGCCCACCCTGCCTGCGCCGTGGGCGCGGCAGCCCTCCTGGTGGCCCTGTGCGGCAGCGGCTTCGCACTGCACCCGACGGCGAGGACGACACGTTCCGGTCCCGTCGCGACGCCCGCGGACGGACGTTCCGGTCCCGTCGCGACGCCTGCGGACGGATGCTCCGGTCCCGACGAGACGTCTGCGACACGACGCTCCCGTCCCGTCCCGTCCCGACGCCGGCGACAGGATGCCTTCGCCCCGCTCCGACACCCCCGACCGCCCTCCCCGACGAGCCGTCCGCACCCACCGTCCACCCCCGCCCCGCGTCCCCCGCTCCGTCCACCCCCTCCGCGCCGCCCTGGCCCTCCAAGGAGCGGTGTTCGGAGCTTGTCAGGCGGGGATCACCGCGCTCAGCGCGCGGCTCGGGCAGGAGGAGCAGGCCGGGCTCGTGTACGCCGCCATGGGGGTGTTGAGTGCGGTGGCGGGCCTGCGCACGGCCGCCGTGCCGGCGCGCATCCCCCTCACGGCCCGCTGGCGGGTGGCGACCGGGGCCGCGTTCGTCCTCGCTGCCCCTGCTGTGGACGCCGAGCCTGGGCGGCCTCCATGGGGTCGTCACCGTCCTCGGTGTTGCCTGCGCCCCGCACCTGGTCACGGTGTTTCGGCCTCACCGAGCGCGCGGTGCCGCCCACGCGGCGGGCCGAGGCGATGGCGGTCGCGACGAGTGCGATCGTCGGCGGCCAGGCCCTCGCGGTCGCCGTCACCGGCCGCCTCGCCGAGTCGTACGGCCCCGCGGCCGCCTTCGCAGCGGCGAGTACGGCTGCCGCACTCGCCTGCGCGATCGCCCTGACGGCGGGCCCGTCCTCGTACACCGGGCCCACCACCGAAGCGGGCCGCCACGCGCGGGTACCCGACCGGCAGCCGATCACACCGGCACGGGAACAGGGCTGGTCCTAGACCGGGCGCTGCAACACCGTCAGGCTCCGGTCCACCAGTGTCAGACGGTCGCCTGCCTGCACCTTCGGGCCCGGGTGCGGCGGTACCCCGTCCGAGCGGGCGGTGTCGACCACGACCTCCCACTGGCGGCCGTGGTTGACGGGCACCACGAAGTCCAGCGTCCTGGGCGAGGCGTTGAACATCAGCAGGAACGAGTCGTCGGTGATCCGTTCCCCGCGCGTACCCGGCTCGGAGATCGCGTTGCCGTTCAGGAACACCGACAGCGCCGAGGCCGGCGCCGAGTCCCAGTCCCGCTGGGTCATCTCCTTGCCCTCCGGCGTGAACCAGGCGATGTCCGACAGCTCGTCATGGGTGCCCTCCACGGGCCGTCCGTGGAAGAAGCGGCGCCTGCGGAAGACCGGATGGTCCTTGCGCAGCCACACCATCGCGCGCGTGAAGGCCAGCAGCTCGCCGTCGGGCGTGTCCTCCTCCGCGTCCGGGTCGAGCCATTTCACCCACGCCAGCTCGTTGTCCTGGCAGTACGCGTTGTTGTTGCCGCGCTGGGTGCGCGCGAACTCGTCGCCGTGGCTGATCATCGGCACGCCCTGGGACAGCATCAGCGTGGCGACGAAGTTCCGCATCTGGCGCGCTCGCAGCTTCAGCACCTCGGCGTTGTCGGTCCCGCCCTCCTCCCCGCAGTTCCAGGACCGGTTGTGGCTCTCGCCGTCCCGGTTGTCCTCGCCGTTGGCCTTGTTGTGCTTCTGGTTGTAGGAGACGAGGTCGTGCAGGGTGAAACCGTCGTGGCAGGTGACGAAGTTGATCGAGGCGAGCGGGCGGCGCCCGTCGTCCTGGTAGAGGTCCGAGGAGCCGGTCAGCCGGGACGCGAACTCCGCGAGCGCGCGCTGCTCGCCGCGCCACATGTCCCGTACGGTGTCGCGGTACTTCCCGTTCCACTCGGTCCACAGCGGCGGGAAGTTGCCCACCTGGTAGCCGCCCTCGCCGACGTCCCACGGCTCGGCGATCAGCTTCACCTGGGAGACCACCGGGTCCTGCTGCACCAGGTCGAAGAACGACGACAGCCGGTCCACCTCGTGGAACTGCCGGGCCAGGGTCGCCGCGAGGTCGAAGCGGAAGCCGTCGACGTGCATCTCGGTGACCCAGTAGCGCAACGAGTCCATGATCAGCTGCAGGACGTGCGGGGACCGCATGAGCAGTGAGTTCCCGGTGCCCGTGGTGTCCATGTAGTAGCGGGGGTCGTCGGTGAGACGGTAGTACTGCGGGTTGTCCATGCCCTTGAAGGACAGCGTCGGGCCCAGGTGGTTGCCCTCGGCCGTGTGGTTGTAGACCACGTCGAGGATGACCTCGATACCCGCCTCGTGCAGCGCCCGCACCGCCGACTTGAACTCCAGGACCTGCTGGCCGCGGTCGCCCCAGGAGGCGTACGCGTTGTGCGGGGCGAAGAAGCCGATCGTGTTGTAGCCCCAGTAGTTGTTCAGGCCCATGTCGACCAGCCGGTGGTCGTTCACGAACTGGTGCACCGGCATCAGCTCCAGCGTCGTCACGCCGAGCTCCACCAGATGCTCGATGATCACCGGGTGCGCGAGCGCCGCATAAGTGCCGCGCAGCTCCTCCGGCAGCCCCGGATGGCGCATGGTGAGGCCCTTGACATGGGCCTCGTAGATCACCGTCTCGTGGTACCCGCGCCGCGGCCGCCGGTCGTCGCCCCAGTCGAAGTACGGGTTCACCACGACCGACGTCATCGTGTGCGGCGCCGAGTCCAGGTCGTTGCGCCTGTCGGGCGCGTCGAAGTGGTAGCCGTAGACCTCCTCGCCCCAGCGGATGGACCCGCTGATCGCGCGCGCGTACGGGTCGAGCAGCAGCTTCGCCGAGTTGCAGCGCAGGCCGCGCTCGGGGGCGTACGGGCCGTGCACCCGGAAGCCGTAGCGCTGTCCCGGCATGATGCCGGGCACGTACGCGTGCCGCACGAAAGCGTCGCTCTCGCGCAGTTCCACCGCCGTCTCCGAGCCGTCGTCGTGCAGCAGACACAGCTCTACTCGGTCCGCGGCCTCCGTGAAGACCGCGAAATTGGTGCCGGCGCCGTCGTACGTGGCACCGAGCGGATACGCCTCGCCAGGCCAGACCTGCATGGACACGACTCTTTCAGGTGGAGCGAGCCCCGGGGGGCGCCTTGGCGTCGAGTGTCCCCGAAAGTGATGGAACCACCTATGACTTACGTCCCTCTTACCGATCGACCAGTGCATACGCCGTATGGCAACGCCGTATGCCAATCAGTGGGGCAGAAAAGTACTCCCGGGGACGAAGGGGGAGTAGGGGGCAAATGTGCGCAAGATAGTGCACCGCCATCTGGGCAAGGTGGTGGCGGGTACGGCCATAGCCGTGGCCGGGACCGCCGTGATGGTCGGGATCACGCTGCCGGGGACAGCGGGGGCCGACGATTCGGGAGGGACCAAGGGAGGGCGGACGGCCAAGCCGGCGGCTCAGGCGAACGGCGCGCCCGCTCCTGGCGTCGTCGAGCAGGCGCCGGCCGAGGGCCAGAAGGGCAAGGGTCTCGACCCGCTGACCGACGACGAGACGAAGCGCGTCGAGAAGATCGCGCTGAGCGGGCAACTGCTGAACTCCGGTGAGAACGTCAAGGGCGCCCGCGGCCCGCAGCGCCTCACCGTGGAGATGACCGAGCCGGACACCGACCAGCCGGACGACGCGAACGCGCCCCGGCGCGCCGACGTGACGTTCTACGACTACCGGAACGACAGCGTCGTCACCAGGACCGTCAACCTGGACACCGGCAAGGTCGAGGAGACGAGCACCCAGCACGACGTCCAGCCGCCGCTCAGCATCGCCGAGCAGACCGAGGCGGCCCGGCTGCTGATCGCGGACCCGCTGGGCGCCGGCCTGAAGGCGGACTACAAGGACGCCACGGGCAAGGAACTCACCTCCCCGGACCAATTGACGCTCACCAGCATGGTGTTCCGGGCGAGCCCGGGTGTGAAGCCGGCCGAACTCGCCAAGTGCGGCGAGCACCGCTGCACCCGGCTGTTCCCGAAGGTCAAGAACGGTGCCTGGATCGACACCAGGGACTTCGTGATCGACCTGAGCGCCCGCAAGGTCGTCAAGCTCGGCTGAGCCGGGCTCCGTTCGCTTTCCGAACCCGCATCTCTCGTACTCGTATCTCCTGTAAGGGAGTCACTTCGTCATGCGCGTCAACAGAGACAGCCGTGCCCGCCGCGGAGCACTGAGCAGGCGGGCCGTGGTGGGCCCGCTCGCGGTGGGGCTCGCCCTCGGCGGCACGGCATCGGCACCGGCCTTCGCCGACCACAAGGAGGCGGCCACCGCGCCGGCCCCCCAGTGCAGCGCGGCCTACCAGATCGAGCAGAAGCTCTCCACCGGTACGACCTGGCGCATGTGCTGGCGCTTCGAGAGCAGGTCCGGGGTCGTCCTGGACGACATCTCCTACCAGCCGCCCGGCGAATCCCAGCCGATCAAGGTCCTCAACAGCGCCAAACTCGCCCAGATCGACGTGCCGTACGACGACGGCAGCGTCGAGTACAACGACATCACGGACTACAACTTCGGCGACGGCCTGCTGAACCTCACGCCCGAAGAATGCCCGGGCGGCACCATCAAGTCGGTGAAGGTCGCGACACCGTTCTACTCCGACTCGCCGAACGTCAAGGGCCTGTGCGCCACCACCCGTTCCCGCGGCCACGCCTACCACCTGCTGTCCGACGCGAACAAGACCTACCAGGCGCAGGGCAAGGACCTGCTCCTCTACACGGTCAACAAGGTCGGCTGGTACGAGTACATCACCGAGTGGCGCTTCCAGGACGACGGCACGATGAGCATGAACGCCGGCGCCACCGGCAGCCTCTCGCCCGACGACTACGACGCGGGTGACGGCCGCGGCTGGCCGCTCGGCAAGGGCGCCAAGGCCTATGCCACCAGCCACAGCCACAACATCTTCTGGCGGCTCGACTTCGGCCTCGACGGCTCCTCCAAGACCAAGGTCGAGCAGTACGACTCGAAGGTCAGCGCCCCGGTCAACGGTCAGCAGGCGCCGACCAACAAGACGACCCTCACCAAGGTCACCAAGGAACTCGCGGGCGACGCCAAGGACATGCGCTGGTGGCGCGTGGTCAGCACGGCCGGCAAGAACAAGGACGACCACCCGCGCTCGTACGAGATCGTCCAGGGCCCCACCGCGAAGTACCCGGGCCGCAGCTTCACCCAGCACGACGTGTACTTCACCGAGTACAACAAGTGCGAGCAGTACGCCAGCGGCAACCCGCTCAACTGCGGTGCCGGGCACGGCAAGTCCGTCGACACATGGGTCAACGGGCAGACTCTCACCCACCCCATAGTCTGGGTGAATGTGGGCTTCCACCACATAGCCCGGGACGAGGACCAGCAGCCGATGCCGGTCCACTGGCAGGGCTTCTCCATCGCCCCGCGCGACGTCACGGCTATGAATCCGCTCACTCCGGCTGCCCTGGCCGGTCAGAACGGGCACTGGCACTAGGGCAGTTGAGAATCGACCTGTCCATCCGGCTGCACCGCTGACCGCTCCCGGAGTACCCTTCCTTGATCGTTGACACGGGGATGCTCGGGGGAGCGGAAGGCGGTGCGCGGGTGGGGTCGGGAGGGCTGGAGCTGCCCCCTGGTGACGAGGGTCACGAGGGGAACTCCGCAGACGTCCCGCCCGGCACGGTGTCCCTGGCCCGGCCGATGACGACGAGTTCCATCGGGCCGGAGTTGGAGTGGGATGCCGACGCCTGGCGTGAGGTGCGTACGCGCGCCCAGCGAGCCGGCCGGGCCTACATCTGGCTGAACCTCGTCGAACAGCGGCTGCGCGCGGTCGTGGCCGCTGTTCTGCGGCCCATCTACGAACCCGTCCACGGCGACGAGTGGGTGGTCGCCGCGGCCGGGCCGGCCGGCCAGGAGTGGGTGCAGCGTGCGGTCGCCGTGCGCGAAGTCAGCCGCCGCAAGGGCTACTTGCTCGACCCGGCCGACGACAACGTCCTGAGTTTCCTCACGCTGCCCCAGCTGCGCGAGCTCATGGTGCAGCACTGGCCCTGCTTCGAGCCGTACGTGGACGACCGCCGGGACGTGGAACTCGCCCTGGACGAGCTCGAGGTCACCCGCAACGTCGTCTCCCGCAACCGGGCCCTGTCCGAGGCCGTCCTGAACCAGGCCGAGCGGGCCTCGGCGAAGCTGCTGGACGTCCTCGGCGCGGCCGGGGACGTGCCGTCGGCCCGCCGGATGCCCGTGGACGCCGTCGAGGAACTGGTCGGTGACCGGTACGCGGACGTGGTCGCCGTACACCCCGACCGGGTGCGGCTGCTGCGCCAGTTCCCGGCCGAGGACATCTTCGGCGGCGCCCGCCGCCTCGACGCCGTCGGCATCGGCCTCAACCTGCTCGTGCAGAACTTCTCCGGGCGCCGGCTGGTGCGCCTGGCCGAGTCGGGCTGCCGCGTCCGGCTGCTGTTCCTCAACCCCGCCTCCAGTGCCGTCAAACGGCGCGAGCGCGAACTCGGCATGAAGCGCGGTGAGTTGAGCCGCGCCGTCGAGATGAACATCCTGCACATGCGCCGCGTCCGGTCCCGGCTTCGCGACCCGGCCGCCTTCGAGATCCAGGTCTACGACGAGACCCCGCGCTTCACGGCCTACCTCGTCGACGGCGACGGCTCGGACGGCGTCGCCGTCGTCCAGTCCTATCTGCGGCGCTCGCGCGGCATGGAGGCGCCGGTACTCGTCCTGCGCAACGGAATCCGGGTGGTGAAGCCGGACGACATGGACAAGGGGTTTGAGAGCGGGCTCTTCCCGACATACCGCGAGGAGTTCGAAACGTCCTGGGTGGATTCGCGACCTGTGTCCTGAACTGTCGCCGGGGTCAAGCGGAATGCGGTCCTCGGATTGTCAGTGGCCCATGGGAAGGTGGAGACCACTGGGGGAAAGCACCACCAAGAAGGGGGGCCACGCATGGGCTGGCACCGGGAGCTGCTGATCGGCTTCGACCTGGAGACGACCGGGACCGATCCGCGCGAGGCGCGTATCGTCACGGGGGCCGTGATCGAGGTCAGGGGCGGACAGCCCATAGGGCGCCGGGAGTGGCTGGCCGATCCCGGCGTGGAGATCCCGGCGGACGCCGTGGCCGTGCACGGGATCAGCAACGAACGCGCCGCGACGGAGGGCCGCCCGGCCGACGAGGTCGCGGACGCCATCGCGGACGTCCTCGCGGCGTACTGGAAGACGGGCGTCCCGGTCGTCGCCTACAACGCGGCCTTCGACCTGAGCCTGCTCTCCGCGGAACTGCGCAGATACGGCCTCCCGTCCCTGCGTGAGCGCCTGGGCGGCATCGACCCCGCCCCGGTCATCGACCCGTACACCATCGACCGCTGGGTCGACCGCTACCGCCGCGGCAAGCGCAACCTCGAAGCGGTCTGCACGGAATACGGCGTCACCCTCGACGCCGCCCACAACGCCTCCGCCGACGCCCTGGCCGCGGCCGGCCTGGCCTGCGCGATAGCCACCCGCCACCCCAAGATCGCGGCCCTGGGCCCGGCGGAACTGCACCACCGCCAGATCGAGTGGTACGCCGAGTGGGCAGCGGACTTCCAGAGCTTCCTGCGCCGCAAGGGGGATGCCACGGCGGTGGTCGACGGTACGTGGCCCCTTCGGGAACCGGCGGACGAGCCGGTCTGACCCGCCGGGTTCGCGAGCGCCCCATAAGGGGCGCGGGGCTGTGCCGATCTGCGGCTCCGCCGCGTGGGTGCGACCAGCCACAGAGGCCGCGCAGTCGCCGGACAACAACAAGTGCCCGATCAAAAGGCGCTCAGAACGAATACCACCGCACCGCCTCGTCCCCGCCCCGCAGCGACGCCACCCGCCGCTCGAACTCGGCCAGCGCTTTGGGGTTGCTCGGCGCATGCTGGGCCACCCAAGCACAACTCGCCGTCTCACGGGCCCCACGCAGCACCGAGCAGCCGTCCCACTCGCGTACATCCCACCCGTACACCTCGGTGAACTCCTCATAAGCCGCCGCAGGCAACCCGTAGCGGTCACGGGAGAGCGCCATGACCACCAGATCGTGCTCGCGCAGATCGGCGGAGAAGGTCTCCAGATCGACCAGGACGGGCCCGTCCGGGCCGACATGCACGTTGCGGGGCAGCGCGTCGCCGTGGATGGGACCGGGCGGCAGATGCGGGACGAGCGCCGCGGCGGCCGCGGCGAACCCGTCGCGGCGCTCGCGCAGATAGGCCGCGTCCGCGGGATCGACCGCATCGCCCGCGAGCCGCAGCCAGCGTTCCACACCGCCCAGCAACTCGCGGGGCGGCAGTTCGAAGGCAGCGACAGGGGGAGAGGGCAGTGCGTGGACGACCCGTAGCAGTTCGGCCAGATCCCGGGGCTGGGCCGGCCGTACGGCGTCCGGGATCCGGTGCCACACCGTCACCGGATGACCCTCGACCAGCAGTGGCTTCGTCTCTGCCGCCCGCACCGCGGGCACGCCCGCCTCGGCGAGCCACAGCGCGATGTGCAGCTCGCGGCGCGCCCGGTCCAGGAGTTCGGCGTCACGGCCCACCTTGACGACCAGGTCGCCGGAGGCGAACACCGCGTTCTCACCCAGGGCGAGGAGCCGCGCGTCCCGCGCCGGGCCGGGGAGCACCCCCGCCGCGGCCAGTACGTCCCGCGCCCGTGACTCGTCCATCGCCGTCCTCCCACGTCCGCATATGCATCGGTGAACGGCGCCGAGACCGCGCCACCCACCGGCCCAGTCTCGCATTCGCACAGGTCGGACCGTGTGCGTACGGCCTTGACGGTGCATACCGTTCCTGGAGATTGAGCGGGAGGACGTCGTAGTGGCCGGGTTTCCCGGGCGTCGGCGGCTCGCCGCACGCCTCGTTCCGACGTGCGCATCCGAGGCACCGGGTGGGGTGACCTTCGAAAATGACTGGATGGGGCGAATCGTCTCCTGGCCGCCCGTGGCCACCGGGTCACGTACGCCGTTCCGCCGGCCTTGGCGGAGAAGGTCGCCGAGACGGGCGCCGAGCCGAAGCTGTGGAAGTCCACACTGCCGGGGCCCGACGCGGACCCGGCGGCCTGGGGGAGTGAACTGCTGGACCACGTCGAGCTGTTCCTAGCCGACGCGATCCAGGCGCTGCCGCAGCTGGCCGAGGCGTACGACGGGGACGTACGGGACCTCGTCCTGCACGACATCACGGCGTACCCGGCCCGTGTCCTCGCCCACCGCTGGGGCGTGCCCGCGATCTCGCTCTCGCCGAACCTGGTCGCCTGGAGGGGTACGAGGAGGAGGTCGCCGAGCCGATCTGGGCGGAGCCGAAGCGGACCGAGCGCGGCCGGGAGTACTACGCGCGCTTCCAGGCATGGCTGGAGGAGAACGGGATCACCCAGCACCCGGACCACTTCGCGGGCCATCCCGACCGCTCGCTCGTCCTGATCCCCAAGGCGCTCCAGCCCAACGCCGACCGGGTCGACGAGACCCTGTACACCTTCATCGGCGCCCGCCAGGGCGACCGCACCGCGCAGGGCGACTGGCGGCGGCCGGACGGCGCCGAGAAGGTGGTGCTGGTGTCGCTCGGGTCGGCCTTCACCAACCAGCCCGGTTTCTACCGGGAGTGCGTCGAGGCGCTCGGCGGCCTGCCCGGCTGGTACCTCGTCCTGCAGATCGGCCGACACGTGGACCCCGCCGAGTTCCGCGACGTACCGGAGAACGCCGAAGTCCGTTCCTGGGTACCGCAGTTGGCGATCCTCAGGGACGCCGACCTGTTCGTCACACACGCGGGGGCGGGCGGCAGCCAGGAGGGTCTGGCCACCGCCACGCCGATGATCGCCGTACCCGCAGGCCGTCGACCAGTTCGGCAACGCGGACATGCTCCAGGCCCTCGGCGTCGCCCGTCACGTCTCCACGGCGGACGCGACCGCCGACACCCTGCGCGCCACCGCCCTCGCCCTCGTCGACGACCCTGAGGTCGCCCGGCGGCTCAAGGAGATCCAGGCCGGTATGGCGAAGGAGGGGGGAACGCAGCGGGCGGCCGATCTGATCGAGGCCGCACTGCCCGCACGGACGAGGCCGAACTGCCCGCACGGACCAGGCCGCACTGCCCGCACGGACGAGGCCGAACTGCCCGCACGGACCAGGCCGAACTGCCCGCACGGACACGGTGGTTCCGGACAGGGCGAGGGCCCGTCGGCTCCCCAGTGACCGGCGGGCCCTCGGTTCGGTGAGGGGTCGACCCCTTCAGACGCCCAGCCGCTCACCCTCGTCGCGCCGGACCGAGTGCGTGATGACCTCCGCCGACTCGTCGTGCGTCAGGTCGGGCAGCCGGTGCAGCCACTTCGGCAGGTACCAGTTGCGCTCGCCCAGCAGCGCCATCACCGCCGGGAGCAGCACACCCCGGATGATCGTGGCGTCGATGAGCACCGCGGCCGCGAGACCGACGCCCATCTGCTTCATGGACTGCATGGACAGCGTGCCGAAGATCGCGAACACGGCGACCATGATGACGGCGGCGCTGGTGACGACTCCCGCCGTGGTGACCACACCGTGCTGGATCGCATCCCTGGTGGTACGGCCGCGCAGCCGCGCCTCGCGGATCCGCGAGACCACGAACACGTGGTAGTCCATGCTCAGCCCGAACAGGATCACGAACAGGAACAGCGGCAGCCAGGTGATGATCGCGCCGACGCCCTGCGCGCCCACCAACGACGCGCCCCAGCCGTGCTGGAAGACGGCGACGAGGATGCCGTAGGCCGCGCCCACCGACAGAAGGTTGAGCAGGATCGACGTGATCGCGACCGTCAGCGAACGGAACGACAGCAGCATCAGCAGGAAGGCGAAGACGACGACGAACGCGAACACCGGGAGGACCGCGCCGCCGAGCTGGTCGTTGAAGTCGTGCGAGCCGGCGACCTGCCCGGTGATCGGCGCCTGCACGCCGTCCAGCTTGCCGAGTGTCGCGGGCCGTACCTCGTCCCGCAGCTTCTCCAGGCTGGCGCCCGCCCTGTCCAGGTCGGAGCCGCCGACCAGGGGGACGTACACGTAGGCGATGTTCTGCGAGTCATGCAGCTTGATCTCGACCGGGCCCCGCGAGGCACCCGAACTGATCGCCCGTGCCTTGAAGTCGGCGAGCGCGGACCTCACCTCGGGGGCGTTGATGTCCTTGGCCTTGACGACCACCTCGGCCGGCTCGGAGCCGCCCGGGAAGGCGTCGTTGACGCGGTTGTACGTCTGCACGATCGGCAGCGAGTCGCCGAACTCCTGGTCCAGCGTGAGGTTCTGGGTCTTCATTCCGAGAGCCGGAGCCGCGACGGCCAGCAGCGCACCGGCCGCGACGAGCACGGAGACGAGCGGCTTCGCGAGCACGCCGCGCAGGACCGCGGTCCAGAACCGGCTCTCCCCGCCCGTGCGGGCGGCCCGCCGCTCCATGGCCTTGCGCAGGAACGGGATCCGCCCCTTCTCCACCCGCTCGCCCAGCAGCGAGAGCAGCGCGGGCAGCACCGTCACCGACCCGACCATGGCGACCGCCACGACGATCAGCGAGGCCAGACCCATCCCCTGGAACGTGACGAGCCCGGTGAACAGCATGCCCGCCATCGCCACGCACACCGTGATGCCGGAGACGACGATCGCCCGGCCGCTGGTGGCGGCCGCGATCCGCAGCGCGGTCTGCGCGTCCCTCCCGGCGGCGCGCTCCTCGCGCTCACGGCGCAGATAGAATAGGCAGTAGTCGACGCCGACGGCCAGACCGACCAGCAGCATCACGGAGTTCGCGGTGTCGCTCATCGGCATCACATGGCTGGCGACGCCCATCAGACCCATCGTCGCCATGATCGCGGTGATCGCGAGCGCCACCGGCAGCAGCGCGGCCACCAGCGCGCCGAAGGCGATGAGCAGAATGCCGAGAGCCACCGGCACCGCGGAGAGCTCGGCCTTCTTGAAGTCGTCGCCGAACGCGTCCTTGAAGGTCTTGTTCATGCTGGCGCTGCCGATCTCCTCGATCCGCAGCGTCCCGTGCTCCTTCTGCGCCCCCGCGACGGCCTTCAGCACCGGCTCGACCCGTTCGTACGCGGTCTCGGCGTCTCCGCGCATGTCGAACTGCACCAGCGCGCTGCGCCCGTCCCTGGAGATCGTGTGCGTGGTGTACGGCGACTTCACGTCCGTGACCTTGCCGGTCGCGTCGACGGCCTGCACGACCGCGCCGACGGCCGCCTTGAACTCGGCGTCCGTCGCCTTGACGTCTGCGCCCTTCGCCTGGATCAGGACCGTCTCACTGGCCGGTTCCCTGATCCCCGCGTCCTCGATGATCTTGGCGGCGGTGTGTGTCTCGCCCTTGAGCTGGTCGCTGTCCTTGACGTCGACCCGGCCCGCGGCCGAGCCGAGCCCCATCGCCAGGACGACGAACAGCACCCAGATGCCGACGGCAGCCCATCGGTGCCGTGCGCTCCAGCCGCCGGCCCGGGCGGCGATGCCCCGCACCCGCGAATCTCCGTTCCCCATGACGGGCTTGCCCCCTTGTGTGCGGTGACAGCCCCCTGCCGCCACCTTTCGCTTCGAAGGTATGGGCCGGATAAGGGCGTCTCGTCGTGCTGCCCGGTGAAGTGCGACGGGCGCGGGTCCTCCCCTCGGACCCCGGCGTCTCACCGCTGGGGAGGACGTAGGCCCCTTACATCTATCCGGACTTCTCGGGGATGAAGATCGGGGTGGCCGGCCCGTGTCCGGTCCGTCGGCATCGCTCCTGTTTGTTATTGCGAAACCTTGTTGAACAAGTCACAGGTGTGTGTATCTGTTGAACCGGACCCCCCGGTTCGGACAGAGTTTCGGGCAGTCCGCCCGTGCGGGCACCGCGGCCGTCGTGCCCACCCCCACGGGGCACGACGGCCGCTTTATCGTGTGCGCCATGACGACGACGTATGCGGCGCTGTTGCGCGGGATCAACGTGGGCGGCAAGAAGAAGCTCCCCATGGCCGACTTGCGGCAGCTGATGGACGGCCTCGGCCACGACGGCGTACGCACCCATCTGCAGAGCGGCCAGGCCGTCTTCGCGTCCGGCCACGGCGACGAGGACTCCCTGGCCGCCGAACTCGCGCAGGCGATCCAGCAGCACTTCGGCTTCGCCGTCGACGTGATCGTGCGCGACCACGCCTACCTGAAGGCGGTCGCCGAGGCCTGCCCGTTCCCGGCCGCCGAGCTGGAGGCCAAGCAGCTCCACGTCACCTACTTCTCCGCCCCGGTCGACGCCGAACGGTTCGCGGAGATCGACCGGGAGGCCTACCTCCCGGAGGAGTTCCGGCTCGGCGACCGCGCGCTGTACCTGTACGCGCCGGACGGCCTCGGCCGCTCCCAGCTCGCCGTCCACCTCGCCAAACCCCGTATCAACAAAGGCCTGATCGCCACGAGCCGCAACTGGAACACCGTCGTGAAGCTCGTGGAGCTCACCGCGCAGTGACCGCGCCACCGGGCCCTTCATGGCAGGTACACACGACTGTGCGAGGCTCGTCCCATGCGCTACATCATTATCGGGGCAGGGGCCGTCGGCGGTTCGATCGGCGGCCGTCTCGCGGGTGCGGGGCACGAGGTCGTGCTGGTCGCGAGGGGCGCGCAGCACGCGGCGCTACGGGACGGCGGGCTGCGGCTGAAGGTGCCGGACGGCGAGTACACGTACCGGCTGCCGACGGTCGAAGGGCCGGGCGGGCTGGACGAGTTGAGGGCGGACGACGTGCTCGTCCTCGCCGTGAAGACCCAGGACACCGTGGGCGCGCTGCAGGCCTGGGGCCCGGCGCCGGTCGCGGGCGGCGGCACGGCGGCCGAGCGGCTGCCCCTGTTCTGCGCCCAGAACGGCGTGGAGGGCCAGCGCCTCGCACTGCGCGTCTTCCGGCACGTGTACGGCGTCTGCGTCTGGCTGCCGTCGACCTTCGTCGAACCGGGCGTCGTCTCGGCCGGAGGCGCCCCGCTGACCGGCATCCTGCACCTGGGCCGGCATCCCCACGGCGTCGACGAGACGGTACGGCTGGTCGCCGCCGACCTGGACAAGACGGGGTTCTTCGAGGCGCCGGTCGTGCCGGACGTCGCGCGCTGGCAGTACGCCAAGCTGCTGACCAACCTCAACAACACCGTTATGGCGCTGAGCGGGCCCGCCGACGGCACCGAGGCCGCGGCGGCGGTGCGGGCACGGGTGCGGGCTGAGGGCGAGGCGGTGCTGGCAGCGGCCGGAATCGCGTACGCAAGCGTCGAGGAACAGCAGGCGGTACGCGGTCACAAGGTGGACCTCGTGCCGCTCGACGGCGCCCCGCGCACAGGAGGTTCCACCTGGCAGTCCCTCGCCCGCGGCACCGGCACCATCGAGGCCGACCACCTCAACGGCGAGATCGCACTCCTCGGCCGCCTGTACGGCGTACCGACCCCGCTGAACGAGCTGCTTCAGCACCTCGCCAACACGTTCGCCCGGGAGCGCAGGGAGGCGGGATCGATGCCGATCGCCGAGCTCGCCGCGCTGGCCGACCAGGCTGTCGCGTTTGTTCAAGAGCCCTGAGCGGCCTCCTCCTAACGTGTGGTGCATGACGTACGACGACGACCCGAAGCACCTGCACACGTTCATGACCGAGTGTGCCGCCGAGGCGGCGCGCGTTGCGCGCGGCGTCCCGGCGGACCGGCTCGGCAGTCCCACCCACTGCGACGACTGGGACGTCCGCGCCCTGGTCAACCACTGGGTCCTGTACACCTCCCACGGCCTGGAGCACCGCGCCCTGCGCAAGCAGCTCCCCGAGGAGCTGACCGCCCGCGACTTCACCACCGACCCGGACTGGCCGGCCGGCTACGCCGCCCAGCTGGACCGCGCTGTCGGGGCCTGGGCCGACCCGGCGGTATGGGACGGCGAGGTCGACCTCGGCATGGCCAAGATGCCCGCCGTCGAGATCGCCTCGATGGTGATCAAGGAGATGGCGGTGCACGGCTGGGACGTCGCCACCGCCACCGGTCAGCAGTTCCACGTCTCGGACGAGGCGGCCCGCTTCATCCTCGGTGTCGTCGAGAAGCACGGCGAGCTCTACCGGCAGTACGACGGCTTCGCCGACCCCGTACCGGTGCCGGACGACGCACCGGTGTTCGACCGGGCGCTCGCCGCCAGCGGACGAAACCCTGAATTGGGTCAGTGAAAACGCATCGAATTGGGCCGGGAAACTGAACCACCTGCCCGCTAGCCTCAATGCCATGACGAACTCCTTGCCCACCACCTCTCCCACCCGCGTCGACTTCTGGTTCGACCCCGCCTGCCCCTTCGCCTGGATCACCTCCCGCTGGCTCCTGGAGGTCGAGCGCGAACGCCCGCTCGACCTCCGCTTCCACGCGATGAGCCTCTATCTCCACAACATGGGCAACGAACTCCCCGACTGGTACCGGGAGTTGGTCGACAGGTCGATCGGCCCCGTACGGGTCGCGGTGGCCGCCGCGGAGCGGCACGGCGAGAAGGTCCTGCGTGACCTGTACACGGCTTTCGGCACCCGGATCCACGAACGCAAGTCGGACGACTTCGACGAGGTGATCGCCGAGTCCCTCGCCGAACTGGGCCTTGCATCCGACCTCGCGGCAGCCGCGCACGACCCGGCGCACGACGAGGCCGTGCGCCGCAGCCACGAGACGGGCGCCGAGCCGGAGTCGGGCGGCTATGTGGGCACGCCCACCATCCATGTCGACGGAACGGTGTGGTTCGGACCGGTGCTGCGGGCGATCCCGCGGGGAGCGCGCGCGGCGGAACTCTTCGACAGCTTCCGGGTGTTGGCGACCTGCCCGGACTTCTTCGAGCTGAAGAGGACCCGCACGGGCGGGCTGTCGTTCGACTAGCCCCAGTGGCCCCTCAGGCGCTCGCCCGTACCTGGAGCAGGGCCCGAGCGGACGCCTCGTCGTACCGGTGCAGAAGGACCCGTGCCACTTCCGGTGCCGCTCCCAGCACATCGGCGAGGACATCCGCGTCCGCAGCGCCCCGTGCGATGCGGTCCGGCAGGAAGCCGGGGGCCAGGACGTACGGGGCGACGGCCACCCGCTCGCAGCCCAGCGCCCTGAGCTCCCGGACCGCGTCCTCGGTGCGGGGCAGGGATGCGGAGGCGAACGCAGGCCGCACGGCGCACCAACCGGTGTGCCGCCACTCCCGCGCGATTTCTGCGATCACTGCGATCGCCTCCGGGTCGGTGGACCCCGCCGAGGCCAGCACGACCCCGGTCGAGGACTTGTCGGCGGGGCTCAGCCCCGCCTCGTACAGACGCCGTTCCAGCGCGGACAGCAGCAGCGGCGACGGACCGAGGACGTCCGCCTGCCGGATCCGCAGTAGCGGCGGCGCGTCCCGCAGGACCGCCGGGATGTCCGCCTTCGCGTGGAACGCGCGCGTCAGGAGCAGGGGGAGGGCCACGACGTCACGGACGCCCTCCGCCGCCAGGGACTCCAGCACGCCCTGCACCGAGGGGACGTTGAAGTCCAGGAAGCCCGTCTCCACCCGTACGTCCGGGCGCAGCGAGCGCACCCGGCGTACGAGAGTGTGCACCGTCGCGGCGTGCCGCGGGTCGCGGCTGCCGTGGGCGATGAGGAGGAGGACGGGCTTCGAAGGATGCATGGGACTCAGCTCTTCACCAGCAGGCCACGGCTGCGCAGCACCCACCGCTCCAGCGGGCTGAAGATCAGCAGGTCGATGGCTATGCCGACGAAGAGGATGAGCAGGATGGCGAGGAAGACCGTCGCCATGCTGCTGTTCGTGCGGCCGGTCTCCAGCAGCTGCCCCAGGCCCATGCCCATGTCCGGGGACTGGGCGATGATCTCGGCTGCCATCAGCGAACGCCAGGAGAACGCCCAGCCCTGCTTCAGACCGGCCACATAGCCGGGCAGTGCCGCCGGCATCACGATGTGCCAGGTGCCGCGCAGACCCGTCGCTCCGAGGGTGCGGCCCGCGCGCAGGAACAGCGGGGGCACCTGGTCGACGCCCGACACCAGGCCGTTCGCGATGGAGGGAACGGCGCCGAGCAGGATCACCGTGAACATCACCGAGTTGTTCAGTCCCAGCCAGATCACCGCCGGCGCGACCCAGGCGACCGAGGGCAGCGACTGCAGGCCGGAGAGGATCGGGCCGATCGCGGCGCGCACGAACTTCACCCGCGCCACGACCAGGCCCAGCGGCGTACCGATGACCAGTGCGAGCAGGAAGCCCAGCAGACCGCGGGAGACGCTGCCCCAGATGTAGTCGAGCAGGGTCCCCTTGAGCCACTGGTCCTCGACCTCGGCCCATACGTCGCCCGGAGAGGGCAGCTTCGACGGGTTGTCGACGACGGGATAGAGCAGCGTCCAGGCCACCAGCACCACAGCGATGGCGATGATGGGCGGGAGGATCTTGTTCTTGAAGGTCTGGCTGAAGGGCGTACGGCCGGTGGCCCTGGTCTCCAGCGCGTCGAGGCCCGCCTCGACGCTTCCGGCGTCCTGGTCCGGCGTCGTCTCAGTGCTGGCCATGACGGCGGATCTCCCCACGCAGTACATCGGTGATCTCAAGGGACAGTTCGGCCACGGGCGCGTCCTCGATGCGCCGCGGCTGCGGGATGTCGACCGTCCACTCGCGCGCGATCCGGCCCGGCCGGGAGGACAGCAGGATGACCCGCTGCGCGAGCCGCACTGCCTCGCGCACGTTGTGCGTGACGAAGAGGACGGACACACCGGTCTCCGCCCAGATGCGGGTCAGCTCGTCGTGCAGCACGTCCCGCGTGATGGCGTCGAGGGCCGCGAACGGCTCGTCCATCAGCAGCAGGTTGCTCTCCTGAGCGAGCGCACGGGCCAGCGCCACGCGCTGGCGCATACCGCCCGACAGCTCGTGCACGCGCTTGCCGTACGCGCCCTTCAGCCGGACGAGTTCGAGCAGGTGCTCGGCCTTGTCGCGCCGCTCGTTCTTCACAACCCCCCTGAGCTTGAGGGCTAGTTCGATGTTCTTGCCCGCGGTCAGCCACGGGAAGAGGGCATGCTCCTGGAACATCAGGGCCGGTCGGCCCTCCGTCGCGATCGAGCCGACGGTCGGCCGGTCCAGGCCCGCCACCAGGTTCAGCAGGGTGGACTTACCGCAGCCCGAAGCCCCCAGGAGGGTGACGAACTCGCCGGGCGCGACATCGAGGCTGATGTCGTCCAGGACGAGCTGCTGCCCGCCCGGTCCTGCGAAGGACTTCGAGACATGCTCAAGGCGAGCGGCGTACTCCACCGACTCCTCGGCCTTGGCCAGTGTCGTGGTCGTTGCCATGGTCGTCACCTCCTGGGAACTCATCGGGCGGGGATCAGCTGGTGCCGAGACCGGCGGCGTCGACCGTGCTCTCGCCTTCGGCCTTGAGGACCTTGTTGAGGAGCGTGAGGTCGTAGATGCCGTTCAGGTCGGGCTTCTCCAGCAGGCCGGCCTTGACCGCGTGCTCCGCCTCGGTGTTGAGGGTGGAGGCCAGCGGGTCGTCGGTGAACTGGATCGACTTCCAGGCCGGGTCCAGCACCTTCGCGGGGAGCGCCTTGCCGGAGTCCGCCTCCAGCCGCTTGTTCGCCGTGGCCTTCGCCTGGTCCGGGTTGGCGTTGATCCACTTGTTGGCCTCGACCGAGGCCTTCAGCACCGCCTCGACGGCCTTCGGGTGCTCCTTGAGGAAGGCCTGCCGCACGATGATGTTCGTGATCACGAACTTCTTGTCCGGCCACAGGGACGCCTCGTCGAGCAGGACCTTGCCGCCCTCGGCGACCAGCTTGGACGCGGTCGGCTCGGGCACCCAGGCGCCGTCGATGGCGCCGGACGCGTAGGCGTCGGGGGTGATCTTGTTGTCGGTGCGGACCACCGACACATCGCCCTTGCCGGTGTTCGCGTCGACCTTCCAGCCCTGGTCGGCGATCCAGTTGAGGAACGCCACGTCCTGCGTGTTGCCGAGCTGCGGGGTCGCGATCTTCTTGCCCTTGACGTCCTTGAGGGACTTGATCTTCTTCGGGTTCACGACGAGCTTCACGCCGCCGGACGCCGAACCACCGATGATCTTCAGGCCCTTGCCGCCGGACTTGACGTAACCGTTGATCGACGGGGACGGGCCGATCCAGCCGATGTCGATGGAGCCGGAGTTGAGCGCCTCGATCTCGGACGGGCCTGCGTTGAAGATCTGGTAGTCCGCCTTGGTGGCCCCCAGTTCCTTCTGGAAGAGGCCCTGCTGACGGGCGACGAGCGCGGTGCCGTGGGTCAGGTTGCCGAAGTAGCCGATCTTGACGGAGCCGAGACCGTCGATCTTCGACGCCCCCGCGGCGACCTTCTCCTTGGCGTTGTCGGCCGTGGACTGGGACCCGTAGCCGCAAGCGGCCAGTGTGAGGAGAGGGAGCGCGGCAAGGACCGCGAAAGCGCGGCGACGAGCGGATGAAGCAGGCACGGGAGGTGTTCCTCTCGGAGGCCCGGCGGTCACGGTCTCTCAGGTCGTGGCCGGGAGGTCGGCAGGTTGCGTCTACGGCGGTGGGGGGTGAGGGCGCGCAGGCAGTGCGCGTACGTCAACGCACACATCGCGCCACTCCGCCCTGCCCGCTGCCGAGCGCGCCGCTGCCGACGCGGCCGCCCTCCTTCGCGAACGTGGAGTAGTAGTCGAGGGAGTTCATGTCAGAAGTCCCAACCGTCGTCTTCGGACTCGTCCTTGACCGGCTCCGGGGACGCGAACGACTCGCCGACCATGCCCGCGGTGAGCGTGGTGCCGTCGTTCGGGTCGATCAGGATGAAGGAGCCCGTGCGGCGGGAGTCGGCGTAGGAGTCGACCGGCAGCGGTTCCGCGGTGCGGATCTTCACGCGGCCGATGTCGTTGGCGACGAGCTGTCCCGGGTGCGGGTGCAGGGACAGGTCGTCGAGCGTGAGACGGGACGGGATGTCCTTGACGATGGCCTTGACCGTGCGGGTGCCGTGCTTGAGCAGCACCCGGTGGTTGACGGTCAGCGCCTGGTCGGCCACGTGGCAGACGGTCGCCTCGATGTCCTGCGTGGTCGCCGGGGCGTCCTTGCTGGGCACGATCAGGTCGCCGCGCGAGATGTCGATGTCGTCCTCCAGCAGGAGGGTCACCGACTGGGTGGTCCAGGCGACGTCGACCGGCTCGCCGAGCAGGTCGATGCCGGAGATCTTCGACGCGCGGCCTGACGGCAGCACGGTCACCGCCTCGCCGACGTGGAACGAACCCGCGGCGATCTGGCCCGCGTAGCCCCGGTAGTCCGGGTGCTCGGCGGTCTGCGGGCGGATCACGTACTGCACGGGAAGACGTGCGTGGCAGTGCCTCAGGTCGTGGGTGACCGGGACCGTCTCCAGGTGCTCCAGGAAGGTCGGACCGCCGTACCAGTCCATGTTCGCGGAGGGTTCCACCACGTTGTCGCCGGCCAGCGCCGAGATCGGGATCGCGGTGATCTCCGGGACGCCCAGCTCCAGCGCGTACGCCGTGAACTCCTCGGCGATCGCCGCGAAGACCGACTCCTTGTACTCGACCAGGTCCATCTTGTTGACGGCGAGGACCACGTGCGGGACGCGCAGCAGGGCCGCGATCGCGGCGTGCCGGCGGGTCTGCTCGACGACGCCGTTGCGGGCGTCGACCAGGATCACCGTCAGCTCGGCGGTGGAGGCACCCGTCACCATGTTGCGGGTGTACTGCACATGGCCCGGGGTGTCGGCGAGGATGAACCGCCGCTGGGGGGTGGCGAAGTAGCGGTACGCCACATCGATCGTGATGCCCTGCTCGCGCTCGGCGCGCAGGCCGTCCGTCAGCAGCGCGAGGTCGGGCGCGTCCTGGCCACGGCTGGCGGAGGCCCGCTCGACGGCTTCCAGCTGGTCGACCAGGACCGACTTGGAGTCGTGCAGCAGCCGGCCGACGAGCGTGGACTTGCCGTCGTCGACCGAACCGGCGGTCGCGAACCGCAGAAGGGTCGTCTCGGTGAGTTCCGTGGTGGTGCTCATGCTTAGAAGTACCCCTCGCGCTTACGGTCTTCCATCGCGGCCTCGGACATCTTGTCGTCGGCGCGGGTCGCGCCGCGCTCGGTGAGCCGGGAGGCGGCGATCTCCGTGATGACCTGCTCCAGCGTCACGGCCTCCGAGTCGACGGCACCCGTGCAGGACATGTCGCCGACCGTCCGGTACCGGACGAGCCGCTTCTCGACGGTCTCGCCGTCCTTGGGGCCGCCCCACTCGCCCGCGGTCAGCCACATGCCGCTGCGCGCGAACACCTCACGCTCGTGTGCGAAGTAGATCTGCGGCAGCTCGATGCCCTCACGGGCGATGTACTGCCACACGTCCAGCTCGGTCCAGTTGGACAGCGGGAAGACGCGGACGTGCTCGCCGGGTGCGTGGCGGCCGTTGTACAGGTTCCACAGCTCCGGGCGCTGGCGGCGCGGGTCCCACTGCGAGAACTCGTCCCGCAGGGAGAACACCCGCTCCTTGGCGCGGGCCTTCTCCTCGTCGCGGCGTCCGCCGCCGAAGACCGCGTCGAACTTCTCCGCCTGGATCTTCTCCGTCAGCGGCAGTGTCTGCAGCGGGTTGCGGGTGCCGTCCGGGCGCTCCTTGAGCACACCCCGGTCGATGTAGTCCTGCACCGACGCGACGTGCAGCCGCAGCCCGTGCTCCGCCACCGTCCGGTCGCGGTACTCCAGGACCTCGGGGAAGTTGTGCCCGGTGTCCACGTGCAGCAGCGAGAAGGGAACCGCGGCCGGCGCGAAGGCCTTCAGCGCCAGGTGCAGCATGACGATGGAGTCCTTGCCGCCGGAGAACAGGATCACCGGCCGCTCGAACTCGCCCGCCACCTCGCGGAAGATGTGCACCGCCTCGGACTCCAGCGCGTCCAGGTGCGAGAGGGTGTACGGGGCCGCCGTACCCTCCTCGACCGCAGCGACGGTCGTCGTCATGCCAGTCCCCTTTCGGTGAGCAGCGCGTGGACCGCGGCCGCGGACTCCTGGACGGTCTGGTGCTGCGACTCGATGCGCAGATCGGGCGTCTCGGGCTCCTCGTAGGGGTCGTCGACCCCGGTGAGCCCGGACAGCTCGCCCGCCGCCTGCTTGGCGTACAGACCCTTCACATCACGTACGGAGCACACCTCGACCGGGGTCGCCACGTGCACCTCGATGTACGCCGCCCCGCCCTCCTGGTGGCGCTTGCGCACCGCCTCGCGGCTGTCCGCGTACGGCGCGATCACCGGGACGAGCGCCTTGACGCCGTTGCGGGCGAGCAGTTCGGCGAGGAAGCCGATGCGCTGCACGTTGGTGTGCCGGTCCTCGCGGCTGAAGCCGAGGCCCGCGGAGATGAACTCGCGGATCTCGTCGCCGTCGAGCACCTCGACGAGGTGGCCCTCCTCGCGCAGCCGGCCGGCCAGCTCGTACGCGATGGTGGTCTTGCCGGCACTCGGCAGACCCGTGAGCCAGACGGTGGCTCCGGTCGTCACGTTCGTCTCCTGAATCGTCGTCGTCATCCGTGCAGCCCGCACTCGGTCTTGGCGCTTCCGGCCCAGCGGCCGGCCCGCGCGTCCTCGCCCTCCAGGACCCGGCGGGTGCAGGGGGCGCAGCCGACGGACGGGTAGCCGTCCATCAGCAGCGGGTTGGTCAGTACGCCGTGTTCGGCGACGTAGGCGTCCACGTCGTCCTGGGTCCAGCGGGCGATCGGGGAGATCTTGACCTTCTGGCGCTTCTCGTCCCAGCCGACGACCGGGGTGTTCGCCCGGGTCGGGGACTCGTCGCGGCGCAGACCGGTCGCCCAGGCCACGTAGTCGGTCAGCCCCTGCTCCAGCGGCTGGACCTTGCGCAGCTTGCAGCACAGGTCGGGGTCGCGGTCGTGCAGCCTGGGGCCGTACTCCGCGTCCTGCTCGGCGACCGTCTGGCGCGGGGTGAGCGTGATGACGTTGAGGTCCATCACCGCCTCCACCGCGTCTCGTGTGCCGATCGTCTCGGGAAAGTGGTAACCGGTGTCGAGGAACACCACGTCAACGCCGGGCATCGCGCGGGAGGCGAGATGCGCGACCACCGCGTCCTCCATGGATGAGGTCACGCAGAAACGCTTGCCGAAGGTGTCGGCCGCCCACTGGAGGATCTCCAGCGCGGAGGCGTCCTCCAGGTCACGGCCGGCCTGCTCGGCGAGCGCCTTGAGGTCCTCGGTCGTACGTTCTTCCTTCACCGCGGTCATATCTCGTCTCCCCCTGCTTCGGAGTGCTGGAGACCCCGGGCGAGCAGCCCGAGGAACTTCAGCTGAAAAGCCCGGTTGCACGCGGCGCATTCCCACGCGCCATGGCGACCTTCGACGGCTTCGCTCGGACGGAGGTCCTCGTCGCCGCAGTAGGGGCAGTAGAAGGGGGCGGCCCGCTCGCTCATGGCCCCTCCTTTCGCTGTCGTTCGCTGACGCTCACGACAGTGCCTCCTCGGAGGCGCGGGTGACCCAGGCCGCGAAGCGCTCGCCGTCCTCGCGCTCGTCCTGGAACCGCTTGAGGACGCGCTCGACGTAGTCGGGCAGTTCCTCGGACGTGACCTTCAGGCCACGGACCTTGCGGCCGAACCCGGCCTCCAGGCCCAGCGCACCGCCGAGGTGCACCTGGTAGCCCTCGACCTGCTCGCCCTGGTCGTTGAGCATCAGCTGGCCCTTGAGACCGATGTCCGCCACCTGGATACGTGCGCAGGCGTTCGGGCAGCCGTTGAGGTTGATGGTGAGGGGCTCGTCGAAGTCCGGGATGCGGCGCTCCAGTTCGTCGATCAGGGACGAACCGCGCTGCTTGGTCTCGACGATGGCGAGCTTGCAGTACTCGATGCCGGTGCAGGCCATGGTGCCGCGCCGGAAGGGGGACGGCTTCGCCGTCAGGTCCAGCGCCTCCAGGGCCTCGACCAGCGGCTCGACCTGTGCCTCCTCGACATCGAGGACGATCATCTTCTGCTCGACGGTCGTACGCACCCGGCCCGAGCCGTGGGCCTCGGCGACCTCGGCGATCTTCGTGAGGGTGGCACCGTCGACGCGGCCGACGCGCGGGGCGAAGCCGACGTAGAACCGGCCGTCCTTCTGGCGGTGCACGCCGACGTGGTCACGCCAGCGGTCCGAGGGCTCGGCGGGGGCCGGACCGTCGACCAGCTTGCGCCCCAGGTAGTCGTCCTCCAGGACCTGGCGGAACTTCTCCGGGCCCCAGTCGGCGACCAGGAACTTCAGACGGGCGCGGGTGCGCAGCCGCCGGTAGCCCCAGTCGCGGAAGATGCCGACCACGCCGGCCCACACCTCCGGGACCTCGTCCAGCGGGACCCAGGCGCCGAGCCGGACGCCGAGCTTCGGGTTGGTGGACAGACCGCCACCGACCCACAGGTCGAAGCCGGGGCCGTGCTCGGGGTGCTCGACGCCGACGAACGCGATGTCGTTGATCTCGTGGACCACGTCGAGGAGCGGGGAGCCGGAGATCGCCGTCTTGAACTTACGGGGCAGGTTGGAGAACTCCTTGCTGCCGATGTAGCGCTCGTGGATCTCCTCGATCGCCCAGGAGCCGTCGATGATCTCGTCCTCGGCGATACCGGCGACCGGCGAGCCGATGACCACACGCGGGCAGTCGCCGCAGGCCTCGGTCGTGGACAGGCCGACGGCCTCCAGCCGGTTCCAGATCTCCGGGACGTCCTCGATGCGGATCCAGTGCAGCTGGATGTTCTGCCGGTCGGTGATGTCCGCGCTGCCGCGCGCGAACTCCTCCGAGATCTCGCCGATCACGCGCAGCTGCTGGGTGGTGAGGCGCCCGCCGTCGATCCGCACCCGCAGCATGAAGTACTTGTCGTCCAGCTCCTCCGGCTCCAGGATCGCGGTCTTGCCGCCGTCGATCCCGGGCTTGCGCTGGGTGTACAGGCCCCACCAGCGCATACGTCCGCGCAGGTCGTTGGGGTCGATTGAGTCGAAGCCGCGCTTGGAGTAGATCGTCTCAATGCGTGTCCGCACATTGAGACCGTCGTCGTCCTTCTTGAACTGCTCGTTGCCGTTCAGCGGGGTGTGGTGCCCCGCGGCCCACTGACCCTCACCGCGGTGACGACTCACCTTGCGGCGGGGAGTCGCGGCGGCAGGCTTCTGCGGGGTGGCGGCCATGGTTGTTACGTCCTTCGGGACAGGCGGGAAAGCGGCTCTGACCTGCGCGTTCGGGCGCATGGGCATACGTGCGCGTCATTGCGCAGGATGGGAGTGATGTCGGTATATGTCGGCTTTTGCTGCCCGTGGCCGGAGGCCACTGCGGGTATCGCTCAGCTCGCCGGACAGATGGCGCTGGACATGCGGCCGAGGTCGACGTGCCGCCGACTCACCAAGGCAATTCCAGTTCCAGACATGACGGAAGCGTGTCATGGCAATCTGGACACAGTCCAGCTTCGTCCATGATGCGGACACCCTTGTCCCGAAATGTGGGACAAGGGTGTCGTCGATCACATCGGCTGCCGCCGGACTTGTCGGTGCAGGTCAGGCGCGGTATGCCCCGGGCCACGGGTCCGCCGCCGCCAGCTCCGCCTCCTCCTCGACCTTGGTGTCGAAGAGCTTGAAGCCCCGGCGCAGATAGTTGTCCATGGCGTGCTCCCCGTCCAGGCTGCAGGTATGCAGCCAGACCCGCTTCGTCCGCGCCAGTCCCGGCCAGCGGTCCGCGAGGTCCCAGGCGCGGGCTGCGCCGTACGACAGCAGGTGTCCGCCGATCCGCCGCCCCCGGAAGGCGGGGAGCAGGCCGAAGTAGACGATCTCCACGACCCCGTCGTCCTGCGGGTCCAGCTCCACGTACCCCGCGGGCGTCCCGCGGTCGTGGGCGACCCATGTCTCCACGCCCGGCCGGCCCAGGTGCTCCTGCCACCGCGCATACGTCCAGCCCAGCCGGTCGGTCCAGCGGATGTCGCCGCCGACGGACGTGTACAGGAAACGGCTGAACTCGGGCGAGGGGACCTCGGAGCGGACGATCCGCACCTCCCCCTCCGGCACGGCGGCCGGAAGCCTGTCGGTCGGCGCGGTCTGCTCCAGGGACCAGGTGGTCACGGGAATGTTGGTCATGGCGGTCAGGGAATCATCCGGCCTGTGGCTTTGTCGATCGGAGTCCAAGCAGCCGACGCGAAGTCCGCTGCGGTTCGGAAGCGCCCCCGAAGGGGCGCGGGGCTGTATCGATGTGCGGTTCCGCCGCGCGGGCGCGACCAGCCACGATGCCGCCGCGGACGAACAACAACCCAGCCCGCGGATCGACTACCCCAGAGACTTCTCGACGGAGCTCAACGGCAGCGCATACAACATCCGCCCGGACTGCGACCAGACCTCACCCGTCTCCTCCCAGTAGGAGAGGGACCCGGAGGGCCCGGCCCAGCAGCGGTGCGTTCCGTCCGCCCCGCACCGCGTGGCCCGCGCGCCGTGCGCGTTCTGCCGCCAGAGGGTGCCGTGGCCGTCCGCGGTGTCCGCCGCGCGGGCCAGGTACCACTGTGATCCGTACGACAGGACGCCGCCGACGCCTGCCGTCTTCGTCTCGTACGCCTCGGTCGCGACCGTGCGTCCCGTGGAGTCGGTGGCCAGCAGGCCGGCCCGGGCCGGGTTGCTGCTGAACGCGTAGCGCCACAGCCGGGTGGTGTGCCGGCCGCTGCCCGTGGGGACCCACTCGCTCGCCACCAGACTGTCGGGCGCGGTGCTGCGGTCGAGGGAGATCGCCGCCGGGCGGGCGGCCTTCCCCGTGAGCCGGTACGAGCCGACGGCCGGCAGGACGTACCGCGCGCCGTACGCCGCCCAGCCGCCGCCTACCCTGCCGACCGCGCCGCTGTCGACCGTGGCCCGCTGGATGCGGTGCATGTCGTAGACGTACAGGCCGTCGGCGGCGGTGACCAGGAGCCGGTCCTGGTACCAGACCATCCCGGAGACGGGGGAGCTGAGCCCGCGGTAGTCGCGGCCGCCGTCGACGGGTACGGCGAGGGCCGCCCAGGTGTAGGTGAGACGGTCGGGGTCGCTCGCGTCGACGAAGGCGACCCGGGCCGCGCCGGGCTTCGCCGAGCTGCCGCTCCGGTGGGTCCAGCCGGAGAGGATCACGCGGCGCTCGCCCCAGTGGCCGTCGTCGTCCGCGTCCCCGGAGGTGGTGACCGCGCCGGCCCGCCAGCCGCGCGTGTCGGCGGCGTCCCAGCAGTACGCGCGCGTGGCCGCGGGCGCCACGGGCAGCGCCGTGCGCTCGGCGGTCGTGCAGTCGGCCGCGCCCAGCAGGGAGTGGTCGGCGTCGTCGAGGACGGTGCTCACACCCACGGGCCTGCCCATCGCGGCGGCGAGCCGGTCCAGGGTGCTCCGCGGCACCAGACGCTCCTGGAGCCGCAGCCCGGCCGTCCGGTCGGACGCCGCGAGGGCCTTCAGGGCCCCCGGCCGGTCGCCGACCGTGGCCTGCGAGGCGCTGATCATGGTGGCGGCGGCGGTGAGTGCGAGGGCGGTGCCGGCGAGGAACGCGCGCAGCGCACGGCCCCGCTGCTGCCTGCGGTGTCGGCCACGTTGCTTCATACGTCCTCCCGAGGCGGGCCAACTGCGGCCATTGGTCCGTGTGTTGACCAAAGGAGCAGGTGGGGTGGCCCGTAGAGGGATGCTACGGCAGTCCGGGGCGGTCGGGGAGGAAGACCGTGCAAATATGCGGAAGATGCGGCCGTGTGGTCACTCAGGGGTATGTGTCGGACACGTTCAGGGCGGATCGGCCGGCCGCCGTACGTTGATCACCGCCGGTGCCGTCGACTGCGGCAGAAGATCGCGCGAGTCGGCCGGCAGGAGCAGCTCCACCTCCGCGTCCTCCGCGAAGCGGTACGGCCGGTGCTCCAGCAACCCGCCGAGATAGCGCCGTACTCGGGACATCTCGGCGCGCACCGTGACCGTACGGGCCGGGTCGCCGAACACCTCCTCGGCCAGGCCCGCCGCGCTGCGGCCAGTGCGGTGCAGGGCGAGCAGATAGAGCAACTCGGCGTGCCGGGGGCTCAGTTCGTGGCTCCAGGAGCCCGCGGACCCGGACACCGTGACCGACCAGCGGCGCGGCTGCGTCAGGTCCAGCACGATGCGCGTGGCGCCGCGCGGCACCGACTCGTCCGTGGCCCGGATCAGCCAGCCCTCGGCCAGCGGCTCCACCGAGCACAGACCGAGCGGCGGCACCCACCGGCGGCCCGCCGTCAGGGACTTCGGCAGGGAGACCCGGCCGGTGTACGGGATCCCGGTCACCGCCGCGGTCCAGCCGTCCCGGTCCACCGCCAGGGCCCGGCCGCCCACCCGGGCCAGCACGGGCGCGGCCACCGCCCGCAGCCGCTCCAGCGAGGTCAGGTGCAGCTCGCGCAGCCGGGCCTCGGCGAGCTTGGCCACCGAGTCGACCCAGGCGAGCGTGGCCGGGTGCATCGTCTCCAGCGGTCCGCTGACGTCCACGACACCGATCAGCCGGCCGTCGCGCGGGTCGGTGATGGGCGCGCCGGTACAGGTCCAGGATGTCTGCGAGCGCACGAAGTGCTCGGAGGCGAAGACCTGCACGGGCCGGCGCACCACCGCCGGGGTGCCGATGCCGTTCGTCCCGACGACGTCCTCCCGCCAGTCGGCGCCCAGTTCGAAGCCGAGCCCGTCGGCCTTGCGCAGGACGGGCGCACTGCCCTCGCGCCACAGCACCCGGCCGTCCTCGTCGGCGACCACCATGATGTGGTGGGCGACGTCCGCGACCGACAGCAGCCCCTCCCGCAGCACCGGCAGGACGTGCCGCAGAGTCGTGCTCTCCCGGCGCCGCCGCACCTCGTCGGAGGGCAGCAGCCCCGACCGGTGGTCGCGTTCGGGGTCGATACCGCTGCGCAGCATGCGCCCCCAGGACTGCTCGATCACCGGGCGCGGCGCGACGGGCGTGCGCTGCCCGGAGAGCCTGGCGGCGCGGACCTCGCTGAGTACCCGCGCCGCGCGCGCCGAGTCGACCACGGCGAGCTGCGTCACGTCCGTCGGCGGGTGCACCACTCGGCCTCCCGGAAGAAGGGCTCGGACAACCGGTTTCTCGCCGCGTTTCGGCCACGGAGCCGGAGTCGTCCGTACTGTCCGTCTCATAGTGCCGTTCGTTCCCGACGGACGGGCACAGTCCAGCGACAGACAGCAGCAAGTTGCAACCCCTTGCAACCCTGGTGGACGGGCTCCGGCTTGATTGAATATTGAGCGACGCCGTCCCGAGCGGTGTTCGTGGCCTCGAACGGGCCGGTTGGGCGGGGGTGGTGCCGTGTCGGCGCAGCACCACCCCCGTACGACATGAATGCAGTTCAGGACACCGGCCGGGCCCGCTCCACCACCGACGCCAGGTCCAGGGTGTGGGGCAGTGTCCCGAAGGCCGCGCCGCTGTCGCCGCCCAGCCGTGAGCCACAGAAGGCGTCGGCCACCTCCGGCGGGGCGAACCGGACGAGCAGCGAACCCTGGAGCACCAGGGCGAGCCGCTCCGTCAGCCGCCGGGCCCGCCCCTCGATCCCGTCCAGGTCGGCCAGCTCGGTCAGCAGGTCCTTGATCGCACCGTCCAGGCGGTGGTCGGCGCCGCGGGCCCTGCCGACCTCCTGGAGGTAGGCGTCGAGTGCCTGCGGCTCGCGCCGCAGGGCGCGCAGCACGTCCAGCGCCTGTACGTTCCCGGCGCCCTCCCAGATCGAGTTGAGCGGCGACTCGCGCACCAGCCGGGGCAGCCCCGACTCCTCGACGTACCCGTTGCCGCCCAGGCACTCGGCGGCCTCGACCGTGACCGGCGTACAGCGCTTGGTCACCCAGTACTTGGCGGCCGGTACGGCGATCCGCAGCAGCGCCCGCTCCTGCTCGCCGCCCTCGTCACAGGCGGCGGCGAGACGCATCGCGAGCGTGGTCGCCGCCTCGGACTCCAGGGCCAGGTCGGCCAGGACGTTGCGCATCAGCGGCTGGTCGACGAGCTTCGCGCCGAACACCTCCCGGTACGTGCAGTGGTGCACGGCCTGCGCGACCGCCTGCCGCATCAGGCCCGCCGACCCCAGCACGCAGTCCAGCCGGGTCGCCGCCACCATGTCGATGATGGTCCGCACCCCGCGCCCCTCCTCGCCGACCCGGCGGGCCCAGGTGCCGTCGAACTCGACCTCGCTGGAGGCGTTGGAGCGGTTGCCGAGCTTCTCCTTGAGCCGCTGGATCAGAAAGACGTTGCGGGAGCCGTCCTCCAGGACGCGCGGCACGAGGAAGCAGGTGAGCCCGTCCGGAGCCTGGGCGAGCACCAGAAACCCGTCGGACATCGGGGCCGAGCAGAACCACTTGTGCCCGGTGAGTTCGTACGTCCCCTCCTCGGCGAGCGGCCGTGCGGTCGTCGTGTTGGCGCGTACGTCGCTGCCGCCCTGCTTCTCCGTCATGCCCATCCCGAACAGGGCCCCGGCCTTGAGGCGGGCGGGCCGCAGCTCGCGGTCGTAGACCATGGACGTGAGCCGCGGCTCCCACTCGGCGGCCAGGGCCGGGTCGGTGCGGAGCGCGGGGACGGCGGCGTGGGTCATCGACAGGGGGCAGAGGTTCCCGGCCTCGACCTGCGTCCACACCAGGAACGCGGCTGCTCTGCGGACATGGCCGCCGGGCCGGGCCCAGGCCGCGGTCAGCCCCGCTGAGACACCCTTGCCGAGCAGCCGGTGCCAGGCGGGGTGGAAGTCCACCTCGTCGACACGGTGGCCGTGGCGGTCGTGGGTACGCAGCCGGGGCGGGTTCTCGTTGGCCTGGACCGCCCATTCCTGCAGCTGCGCCGAACCGGAGGCCCGGCCGAGCGCGGCCAGGTCGCCGTGCGCCTCGTCGAGCAGCTCGGGGTCCAGGTGCCGCTCGACGGCCTCGGTGAGGGCATGGTCGGCGCCGAAGAGGTCGTAGTCGGCCAGGGGCGGGGGCTGGTTGGTCACGGTGTGTGTGCGGCGTGCCATGCGGCGAAGGTACCCCTGGCCGGTGTCGTGGGCCACCAGGGGGCCGCGCCCCCTGGACCCCCGCATCGGCCTGAACGGCCTCGTCCTCGAACTCCCCTCACTCTCGGCTTCGCTCAAGCGGGGGACCCTCACGACGGGCTGAATTACGCCAGCCGCGCCATCGCCGGTTCCGGTTCCATCGCGTTCGCCGGCCAGCCCTCCCGGTACACCGTGTCCAGATAGCGTTCGCCCAGGTCCGGGGCGATGGCGACCGAGGTGAGGCCCTGGTGGCCGTGTTCGGCGAGCCACTGGCCGGCGCCGCTGATCACGGTGCCCGTGGAGCCGCCGAACATGAAGCCGCGGGCGGCCAGGCGGCGGCAGGCGAGGACGGCGTCGCTCTCCTCGACGCGGACCAGATGGTCCACGTACGACTCGTCGAGCAGCGCCGGCGGCACGCTCGTCCCGAGCCCCGGGATCATCCGGAGCCCCGGCGCCCCGCCGAAGCTCACCGAGCCGACGCTGTCGACGGCCACGATGCGCACCCGGCGCCGCCACTGCCAGAACCAGCGGGCGCAGCCCATCAGGGTCCCGGTCGTGCCGGCCCCGACGAACAGGACGTCCAGGTGCGGGAATCTGCGGGCGATGGCGGGGGCGGTGGTGCGGTAGTGCGCCTTCCAGTTGCCCTGGTTGGTGTACTGGTTCAGCCAGATGTACCGGTCGTCGGACGCGCACAGTGCGTTGACGTACGCCAGCCGCGCGCCCAGGAAACCACCGCGCGCGTCCGGTTCCTCGATGATGTGCACCTTGCTGCCGAGGGACTCCATCAGCCGGATCGTCGGCTGGTTGCAGCGCGTGTCCGTCACGCACAGGAACCGGTGGCCCCGGCTCGCCGCGATCACGCTCAGCGCCACGCCCAGGTTCCCGGACGACGACTCGACCAGGACCGAGCCCGGCCGCAGCAGTCCGTCGCGTTCGGCGGCGTCGACCATCTCGGTGGCCGCCTTGAGCTTGATCGAGCCGGCGAAGTTGAAGCCCTCGCACTTCAGGTACAGCGGCAGCCCCAGCGCGGCCCGAAGGTCGACGTAGAGCTCCTCCTCGTTGAACTGAACGGGATCAGAAATGACGGGCATGCTGCCCCCCTCCTCATGCGCCACGACGACCGGCAGGTCAGCCGTGCCGGCGCAGCTCGTGGAAGAACCCGTCCACGACGTGCAGCCCGCCCCTCCGGGCCACTTCGTCGTGGACGAACTTGCCGACCGCGAGGTCGAGCACCCCCAGCCCGAACGGGGAGAACACGACCGTCCGGTCCTTGGGGACGGTCGCCCGCCCGGTCAGTACGTCGTTCAGCGTGCCGTCGAGGAAATCCCGGCTCCCCGTCAGCTGTTCGGCCAGGTGCGGCGAGGTCTCCGCCTTCAGGCAGTGCTCGACGTCGTCGACGTAGTTGGCCGACGCGAGCAGGATCCCGGGGTCCAGGTCGCGCAGCGACACGTGCAGCACCAGCGGGTGGTGGGAGAACCACGACGGGTCGTGGATGTGCGGTGCGGACGCGACCGTGGCGAACACCAGCAGGTCGCAGGAGCGGATCAGGGTTTCGGGGTCGTCGTGGAGCGTGACGTGTCCCTTGGCGCCCGAGCGCTCCAGGTAGCCGCGGAAGCCGGCCGCGCTGTCGGGCGACAGGTCGTACCCGCCCGTCTCCTCGAACTCCCAGCCGGTGGCGGTGAGATGGGTGTGGATGTAGCGGGCGATGAGGCCCGTGCCGACGAAGCCGACCCGGGTCGGACGCGGGCGGGTCCGGCTCAGCCGGTCGGCGGCCAGCGCCGCCGAGGACGCCGTGCGCGTCGCGCTGATGACCGAGCTCTCCAGGCACGCGAACGGGTAGCCGGTGTCCGGGTCGTTGAGGATCAGTACGGCGGAGGCGCGCGGCAGGCCCGACCTCGTGTTCTCCGGGAAGCTGGAGATCCACTTCAGGCCGTTCACCCGCAGCGGTCCGCCGAGCGAGGCGGGCAGCGCGATGATCCGGGACGTCGGGCGGTCGGAAAAGCGCAGGAAGTACGACGGCGGGTTCACCGAGTCGCCCGCCCCGTGCAGCCGGTACACGGCCTCGACGAGCTCGGCGATCTCCGGCTCCCGGCCGTGCAGCACCGACTGCACCTGCTCGCCGGAGATCACGGCGAACGGCGGTGCGCCCAGGGCGCTTCGAGTGGCACTTTCCTCGGCGGTCATGCGGTCCTCACCTCGATGGTCGGCGCGCAGTCCGTCAGCCGCACCGAGTCGCCCAGCGCGGCCAGCACCTCGCGCGGCCCGTCGAAGGGCTCCCTGCTGTGCGCGGTGCGGATGTTGTCGACGAGCAGCAGGTCACCGGAGTGCCACGGCTCGCGCAGGGTGTGGGCCTCGTAGACCTCGTTGACGGTCCGGACGATGTCCTCGTCGAGCGGATCGCCGTTCCCGAACCGGGTGTTGAAGGGGAGGCCGTCGGGGCCGTACATGTCGACCAGGTACTCGCGCACCTCGGGGTCCATCGTCCACTCGTTGAGGAAGGCGATCTGGTTGAACCAGCAGCGCCGGCCGCTCACCGGGTGGCGTACGACGGCGCTGCGGTGCTGCCGGGTGTGCAGCGAGCCGTCGTCCTGCCAGGCGAACTCGATGGCGTTCGCGCGGCAGTAGCGCTCGACGGCGGCCCGGTCGTCGGTGCCGAAGGACTCGGCGACCGACGCCCCGATCTCGTCGTTGTACGTCCGGGTCAGCAGCCAGCCCTCCCGCTCGAACCGCTCGACCAGGCCCGCGGGGAGCGCCCGGAGCACGGTCGGGCCGTCGGCGACCGCGGTCGCGCCGCCCTTCTCCGGCGCCACCAGACAGGCGAAGAGCAGCAGACCGGGGAACTCCAGGGCGTAGCTGAGCTCGTGGTGCATGCACATCTGCTGGTTGGGCGGCCACTTGGAGGAGGAGTACACGCCGTCGGCGTAGGAGCGGCGGGGTGCGAAGGGCTCCCGGTCGGCCATCAGCCGGCCGCTGGAGAGATGCCGGAACACCTCCTCCGTGACCGCGGGTCCGGTCAGGCTCAGTCCGCGGACCATCAGACTGCCGTGCTCCCCGACCGCGGCCCGCAGCGCGTGCCGGTGCTGGGCGGCCCAACTTGCGGGGTCTCCAGCGGACTTGGCGTGCAGGAGTGGTGGACGGCCGGGCGTCTGTTCGATGTCCGGTAGCAGGACGGGGGACGAGTGCGTCATTGCACGCTTCCTTTCAGTGGTACTGATTCCAAGCAGGCCGGATCAAGCCGGCTCCGGTTCGGTTGCGCCCTGAAGGGGCGCGGGGCTGCATCGATGTGCGGCTCCGCCGCGTGGGCGCGACCAGCCCCCACGCACCCGCAGACAATTCACCGCCCGCCCGGCGGGGCGCCGAGCAGCCCCGCCAGGTCGGCGAGGACCGGATGGTGGGTGACGTCCTTGAGGGTGATCGCCCGGTCAAGGGCGACAGCGAGCCTCACGGCGGACAACGAGGTACCGCCGAGGTCGAAGAAGTGGTCCAGGCGCCCGATCCGGTCGGCGTGAATGCCGAGTACCTCGGCCCACGCGGCGGCCAACCGCCGCTCGGCGGCCGTCTCCGGCGCACCGGAATCGCCCGCGTCGAGCTCCTCGGCGAGCGCCCTCAGCGTCTTGCGGTCCGTCTTGCCGTTACCGGTCAGCGGCAGCCGCTCCCGCCAGTGCACGACCGCCGGCACCATGTACGGCGGCAGCGAGGCGGCCAGCTTGCCCTGCACCTCGTCGGCGCCCACCGGCTCCGACCCGGTGCAGAACGCCACCAGCTGCGCACTCCGTACGACGACCACGGCGCCGTCCCGCACGCCGGGCACCCGCAGCAGCGCGTTCTCGATCTCGCCGATCTCCACGCGGAACCCGCGGATCTTGACCTGGCTGTCCCGGCGGCCGAGGAACTCCAGCTTCCCGTCGGGCAGCCAGCGCCCGTGGTCGCCGCTGCGGTACAGCCGCTCGCCGGGCCGGTACGGGTCGTCGGTGAAGGCGGCCTTCGTGCGCTCGGGGTCGTTGACGTACCCACGCCCCACGCACACCCCGGAGAAGACGATCTCGCCGGGCGCGCCCAGCGGCACGGGCACCAGGTCCTCGTCGACGACGTACACCCGCACGTTCGCGACCGGCCGCCCGAGCGGCACCCGCTCCTGGTCCGGCACCCGGTCCATGACCTCGTGGTTGGTGTCGTCCGAAGTCTCCGTCAGACCATAGGCGTTGACGAGCCGGATCCCGGGCATCGCGTCGAACCAGCGCTGCACCAGCTCCTTCTTGACCGCCTCCCCGGTGACCGACACACAGCGCAGGTCGGGCAGTTCCCGCGGCCGCTGCTCCAGCTCGGCGAGCACGGCCTCCAGATACGACGGCACGATCTGGAGCACGTTCACCCGGCCCCGTACGACCGTGTCCACGAACCGTGGCACGTCCAGGATCGTCTCCTGCCCGACCAGCAGCGTCCGCCCGCCGACGAGCAGCGCGGAGACCAGCTGCCACAGGGAGATGTCGAAGCACTGCGGCGCGGTCTGGGCGACCGTCCGGCCGGCCCCGATCCCCAGGTCGCCGATCTTGGCGAGGACGTGGTTGACGAAGCCGGCGTGCTCGCACATCGCCCCTTTGGGCTCGCCGGTGGAGCCGGAGGTGAAGTAGATGTACGCGAGCTGGTCCGCGGTGACGGGGATGCCCAGGTCGCCGTCGGAGTGGCCCTCGGCGTACGCGGTGTCGACGAACAGCTTCCGGGCCGCCCGGCCGACGTTGCCGTCGCTGCCGGGTTCGGTGAGGACCAGCTGGCAGTCGGCCCGGGCGAGGGTCCGCGCTGTGCGGTCCGCGGGGAAGTGCGGCTCGACCGGCAGATACACACCACCCGCCTTCAGCACGCCGAGCACGGCGGCCGGCCAGTCCGGGTTCCGCTCCATCACCACCGCGACCACGCCCTCACGCCGCAGCCCGCGGGCGAGCAGCGCCCGGGCGACGCGGTTGGCACGGGAGTTGAGCTCCCGGTAGGTCCACTGCCGTCCGTCCTGCACGACGGCCACCGCGTCCGGGTGCAGGGCCACCCGCTGTTCGAACAGCTCGTGCACCCGCCGGTCGGGCAGCTCCCGCTCCGGACCCGCCAACTCGTCCAGCTGGAAGCGGAGTTCGTCCTCGGAGAGCAGGGTGGGACGGTCGGGTTCGGTGAGCGCGGTGAGGTGGTAGCCGGCGATGCGGGCGGCCGCCTGGGCGTCGAGGACGTCGGTGCGGTAGCGCAGACGCAGGATGCCGTCCGTGACGGTCACGGACAGGGTGTCGTGGTGACCGGCGGGCTCGCCGGACAGTGCGGTGAGCACCCGGGCATGTGCGGCCGCGAGGGCGGACGCCGCGCCCGGCAGGCCCTCCGGCAGCGGGACCTCGTACTCCGCCGTGCCCGGTACCGGATCGCGCGTCCAGCGCGGGATCGTTTCCATGAGTTCAGTTCCCCCCTGTTGCTGTCATGCGTGCCGCGGCGCGACCGCCGGGTTTCCGCCCCAGTGCGCCCCGGGCGGCATCTCCTCGCCCTTCATCAGGAAGGAGTCGGGCGCGAGGACGGCGCCGTCGCCCATCGAGACGCCGTAGTGGACGAGCGCTCCGGTGCCGAGCGTGCAGCCGGCGCCGATGCTGATGTGGTCGGACTTGAAGGTGCCGTCCTCCTGGGAGTGGGCCTGCACCTTGGTGTGCGCGGCGAGCGTGCAGTCGTCGCCGATCGCGGCGAGCGTGCGGTCCGTGATGTAGCAGCCGTCGTCGAAGACCCGGCGCCCGATCCGCACGCCCAGCAGCCGCCAGACGAAGCTCTTGAACGGCGTCCCGTTGAACACCGCGAGGTGGTTGTCGGGCACCTTCCACAGGCGTTCCACCCACCAGAAGTGCGGGTCGTAGATCGACACCAGCCGCGGCCGCAGCGGCCGGAAGCGGGTGATCAGCCGCTCCACGAGCACGTAGTAGCCGGTGCTCAACGCGAGGCCCACGATCAGCGACGCGCCGATCAGCAGACCGCCGGCGGTGCCGCCCCCGCCGTACAGGTCGAAGGCGGCGAAGCCGATCACGCTGAGGGCGAACCAGTGCAGCCAGCGCACGAACAGGAACAGACCCATCGAGCGCAGGTTGTAGCGGTTCTTCGCGGCCAGCCGGCGGTGCAGTTCGGCACCCTCGCGCAGATGGTCGAAGCGGCTGTCGCGCTCCACCGAGCGCGGGATCTCGAAGGCGGGCGAGCCCAGCAGGCCCACGCCCTCGCGGAGTGCGCCGTCCAGCGGGACCATCACCTTCGTCGCCAGCAGGACGTTCTCGCCGGTGCGGCCGCCGCTCGGATACGCGATGTTGTTGCCGAGGAAGCTGTGCGCGCCGATCGTCGCCCGCGAGACGCGGAAGGACGTACCGGAGAAGTCGGCGTTCACGATCGACAGACCGTCTGCGACCATCGTGCCGCTGCCCACGGTCACCAGGTGCGGTGTCTCGTGCTGGACCTCGGTGCCGAAGTTGGAGCCCGTCTGCTCGACGAGCGAGAGGTCGTAGCCGATGGACCTGAGGTAGTGGACGATGTACGAGCTGTCGCCGCACAGCCACTTGAAGAACTTGACGTTGCTGATGCGGGCGATCGCGCGCTGCACCGCGTAGTGGAAGCAGTGGAGCGGGTAGACCCGGTCCGGGCGCAGCAGTGTGCCCAGCAGGCGCGGCAGCAGGGACACGGCGGCGAGGCCGAGGACCACGAAGCCCACGTAGGCGGCGAGCGAGAAACCCAGAGCTTCGACGTAGAACTCGGGCGAGCCCAGGTCCCCGGTGGTCGGGTCGAGCAGCGTGCCGAGGACGGGAACCACCGTCAGCAGCAGATAGGTTCCGCCGACCGCGACGGGGACGTAGACGACCAGCATCTGCAGCAGTCCGCCGAGGCCGTACACGGCGCGGCGCAGGGTCGAGACGCGGGCCGGGGGCACGCGGACGTAGTCGACGTCCGTGGGCTGGGCGGGGGAGCCGTGCCACCGCCCGCCCGCCGGGACCGACGCGCCGCCGTACAGGGCGGAGGAGTGGCCGAGCTGGGCGCCGTCACCCATCGTCGTGCCGATGTCGACGACGGTCTTCTCACCGATGTACACGTCCCGGCCGAGCGTCACGCGGCCGGTGCGGATGCGGCCCGCGTGCGCCTGGTAGCACAGGACGAAGGAGTCCTTGCGGATCACCGAACCGGCACCGACGGTCAGCAGGTCCGTGCAGACCGGCACCGTGTGGGTCAGGATCGTGACGCCCTTGCCGATCCTCGCGCCCAGCGCCCGCAGGTACAGCACGTACAGCGGGCTGCCGGTGAACAGGATCAGCGGGTTGGCGTGCAGCAGCGCCTTGACGGTCCAGAAGCGGACGTGGGCGAGGCCCCAGACCGGGAACTCGGTCTCCTTCCAGCGGCCGACCAGCAGCCACTTGGCGGCGATCGGGACGAGACAGGCGCCCAGGAAGACCGCGGCCCCGAAGACGAGTGACCGCAGATAGACGTCGACCACCCCGTCCACGGCGGAGATCCACTCGTAGCCCCGGCCCATGACGATCCCGGCGAGCGCGCAGTAGGCGGCGAAGGCCAGAAACTGCAGCGCGCCGCACAGGAGGTAGCGCGGGGTGCTGCCCGGCTGCGGTGCGGGCGGCTCGGGGACCCGGGCCGGGGCGACGGGGGCCGGTGCGGTGTCGAGGGCCGCCGCCAGCCTGCGGATCGTCGGATGGCCGTACACGTCTTTCATCGACACCGACGGCAGATCCGGGTGTTTCCTGACCCGGGCGCAGAAGTGGGCCATGGTCAGGGAATTGGCGCCGAGATCGTCGAAGAAGTGACTGTCGACTGGTATGTGTTCCTTGTCGACGACACCTGACAGAATCTCGGCCAGTACATTTTCGGTGCCGGTGTCGATTTTACCCACCACATGCGCTCCTTACGGGTTTTACAGGCTTTACGACGTTTGCGGCCCGCCCGGTTCCGGCGCTTGCCGGGCTGTTGCCGGGCGCGGACATTCCGCCACCGGGCCGAGCCGTCGGAGGAATCCCGCAGAACCCCCTTGCGCGCCTCGCGCCACGGTGTGCCCGGGAAATCCACCTGCCACAGGCGCCACATGCCGGGGAGCGCTTGGCACCCGCGCCACCTCGGTGGACTCTTGGTGGTGTACGCGTCAACGAGTGCGGAGCCGGCATGAAAATCCCCCGAGACAAATACGGCGGAACTCCTCCCGCTGTTCACGGCGGGACGGAATTAAATAACATTGGGAAGCGGTGAGATTCGAGTTCGGAATGGTGCGGAAGTGGGTGAAGTGGCCGCGTGAAAAGGGCGCGGGGCAGCACGGCGCGACCCGCATGGATCCCATGCGGATCACGGGTACGCGGCTGTATGGGGCGTCTGGTCCCGGCCCCTCGAAGTCCCCCCGTGCCGTGTGCGCCTGAGCCGTTCCCGGCGTGCGCAACGAATGCAACGCGAATTCTTTCGGAAACTTCATGAACGGTTCAAGGGCATTTCGGCCATTGGCGATTTCGCAACCCCGTGGTTTTCCGATCACGTCGACGACGTGTGTCGTTGCGCAGCCGTCCGGAGGGACACCCGAACAATCCGGCCAACGCGGACATGACAGGAAAATGGGTCGGATTCCTCCTATGGCTGCCGGGGACGGGGGATGAGTGCACTGGGCCACGACGGATACCGTTAGGTCGTGCAGTCAGCAAGTGAATCCCCGCAGAGCCCCTCCGGGCGTCTCCACCGGGCGCGTGCCCTCTATCGGAACGTCTCGAAGCGCAGGACTGCCTGGCTGCTGCTCAAGGACACCGTGAACTCGTGCATGGAGTACCGCATCCTGGGCCTCGCCGCCGAGGCCGCGTTCTTCACACTGCTGTCCGTGCCGCCGCTGCTGCTGAGCCTGATCGGCCTGCTCGGCTATGTCGACGCCTGGACCGGCGCCCACTCCATCGCCAGCCTGGAGAACAACATCCTGGAGGCGTCCCGCACCGTCCTGTCCGACAAGGGCGTCTCGGAGATCGCCCAGCCGATCCTGCACGACGTCATGAAGGGCGGCCGGCCCGACGTCATCTCCATAGGCTTCCTGTTCGCCCTGTGGTCGGGCTCCCGCGCCGTGAACGTCTTCATCGACACCATCACCGTGATGTACGGCCTCGACGGCGTCCGGGGCATCGTGAAGACCCGCCTGGTGTCCTTCGTGCTGTTCATCGTGGCCCTGCTGATCGGCTCCGTCGCGCTGCCGCTGATGGTCGCCGGCCCGGACGCCGTGGTGAACATCGTGCCGTGGTCGACGACCGTCGTACAGGTCCTGTACTGGCCCGTCGTCATCGTCCTGTCGGTCGCCTTCCTGACCACGCTGTACCACGTGTCCGTGCCGGTCCGCTCCCCGTGGATCGAGGACGTGCCCGGCGCCCTGGTCGCCCTCGCGATGTGGGTGCTCGGCAGCTTCCTGCTGCGCATCTACCTGACCGGCACGGTGGAGGGCCCCACCATCTACGGCTCGCTGGCCGCGCCCGTCGCCGTACTGCTGTGGATCGGTGTGTCCGCGTTCGCGGTCCTCGTGGGGGCCGCGGTCAACGCCGCGATCGACCGCGTCTGGCCGGCCGCCGCGACCGCCGCGGCCCGCGCCGCCAACGAGCGGCTGCGCGAGGCGCAGCTGGCCGAGCACGTGGCCCGCGCGGCCGCCGGCCACGAGACGGACCCGGGCGACCCGGACATGCCCTCCGAGTTCCCGGAGCGCTGGTCGCGCTTCCTGCCACCGGAGGACGTGACGTCGAGACTGCGGACACATGTGAAGAGCACCCACCCGCACCACAAACACGACGGCTCCTGAGGCGCCCCAAAGGGGCGCGGGGCTGTGTCGGTCCACGGCTCCGCCGCGTGGGCGCGACCAGCCAGAACGCACCGGCAGCCGGCAGCGCTCACACACCCCGACCGGGTTGCTCCTTCCACACCCCCAGCCGCGGCGGCATCCCGCAGGCAGTCGGACGCGGGGGGCGTAGCCTTTCGTACGTGTACGCGGAAAGGGCGTCCCGGCTGACCGGGGCCGTCGTGTGGACGAACACCCCGTCCGAGGCCGGAGCCGGACGCGTGCTGCCCGACGGCTGCATGGACCTGCTGTGGCACCAGGGCCGGCTCCTGGTCGCGGGGCCCGACACGCACGCGTACGTCACCGCGGGCGAGCCCGGAACATGGGTGGGCGTCCGCTTCCACCCCGGCACCGCGCCCGCCCTCCTGGGCGTGCCCGCCCACGAGCTGCGCGACCGGCGCGTCCCGCTCGCCGACCTGCGGCCGGCCGCGGAGGTCCGCCGGCTCACCGCCCACGTGCACGCCGCTCCCGAACCGGCAGACGGACTGGAGGAGGCGGCGCTGCGCCTGGCCGCCGACGCCGAACCCCCCGACCCGCTGCTACGGCACCTCGTGGCCGCCCTCGGCGAGGGCCGCCCGGTCGCGGCCACCGCCGACGAACTGGGCCTCGGCGCCCGCCAGTTGCACCGCCGCTCCCTGGTCGCCTTCGGCTACGGCCCGAAGACGCTGGCCCGTGTGCTGCGGCTGCAGCGGGCGCTGGGGCTGGCCCGGCAGGGGCTGCCGTTCGCGGAGACGGCCGCCCGGGCGGGCTTCGCCGACCAGGCCCATCTGGCCCGGGACGTCAAGGAGCTGGCCGGACTGCGGCTCGGGCAGCTACTCGGCCGAGGGTAGCTGCGCGAACAGGTCGACGCCGTTGCCGTCCGGATCGTGCACGACCGCGTACCGCATCCCCCAGAAGGCGTCCCACGGCTTGAGTTCGCCGTGGTACCCGGCGCCCACGAGGTCCTCGTAGACGGCGTCGACCTCGGCGGGCGACCCGCACGTGAAGGCGAGCGAGATGCGGCCGCCCCCGGACGGCGGCTGCCACCCGGCATGGAAGGAACGGACGGTCTCCTCGGGGTCCAGGGCGAGAGTCAGCCCGCCGGGCAGCTCGGCCTCGACGTGCGGCTGGTCCTCGGACCCCTCCGGGAAGACGAGCCCGAGGCGACGGTAGAAGGCGAGTGAGGCGGCCAGGTCGGAAGTGACCAGGCCGACCACGGCGAATCGTGGAGTCATGCCGTCACCGTAGGCAGCACCCCGGTGGCCGGTCTTGAAGGAATCGGACACGCTCAGCCGAAGGTCACCGGCCCGTGAGGGGTGTCCACCGTGAACGAGAGACCCACCGGTCCCTCGGTGACGACGAGCTCGGCTCCCACGGCGGACAGCAGCGGGCGTATCTCGTCGGGGTCCGGGGCGGTGGCCGACAGGCGGAGCAGGGGAGTGACGGGCAGCCCCGTCGACGTCGGGTGGGCCGAGGCCCCCCAGTCGATGAGGAAGGGGACGAGACCGGACGGGTGCGCGGTGTCGCCGTCGGTCAGACGCCACTCCAGCAGCGTGCCGTCCGGCCGGCGCCGGCTCATCGGGCGCACCGGACCGGGGTCGTACCCCCGCGCCCGCGCCTTTGCGACCGCCGCGTCCAGGTCGGGCGGACCGATCGCCCAGGTCACCGTTCGCGCGGAGGACAACTGGTCGACGTCGAAGGGCCGCGGGCCCTCCGACCCGGCCTGCTCCGGATCCGGGCCGATGATCTCCAGATAGCTGGACCCACCCAGCGACACCAGATGATTACGCGTACCGAACCCGACATGCGCCCCACCGGGCGCAGGCGTCACACCGGTCCGCCGCGCGAACTCGGCGACCGTCCCCGCGAGCTCGGGGGTCGCGAGGACCAGATGATCCAGGTGTGCGGGAATGACGTCCATCGCAGCCGAGGCTACGCAGACAGCCACCACAAGGGAACGCTCGTGCGGCAGCCATGCTTCGCGGGCGGGTGCCGTCTTCAGCCGGGCGGTTCGGGGCGCGCCCTCAAGGGGCGCGGGGCTGTGTCATTGTGCGGCTCCGCCGCCTGGGCGCGACCGGCCACGACGCCGCCGAGGACAACCCACGACCCGCAACGGCACTACCGGCGGGGGCACCCCGTGCTGGCCCGCACCACCAGCCGGGTGGACAGCTCCGTGCGCGTCCCCTCCATCCGACTCCCCTCCATCATCCGCACAAGCAAGTGCAACGCCCCCGCCGCCATCTCCGCCAGCGGCTGCCGGATCGTCGTCAGACCGGGCGCGACCCACCGCGACTCGGGCAGGTCGTCGAAGCCCACCACGCTGATGTCGTCCGGGACCCGCAGCCCCCGTACGGCCAGGGCCTCGTACACCCCCAGGGCCATGTGGTCGGAGCAGACGAACACCGCCGTCGGCGGTTCGGGCAGATCCAGGAGGTCCAGCATCCTGCGGTGCGCGACGGTCTCGTCGAAGCCGGCGTGCCGGACGTACTCCGGGCGGTGGCGGACCCCCGCCGTCGCCAGCGCCGAGCGGTATCCGGCGACCCGGGCGCTGCTGCACATCTTGCGCTGGTGGCCGGCGATGACGGCGATGCGTTCGTGGCCGAGGGAGAGCAGGTGCTCGGTCGCGGTGACCCCGCCCTGCCAGTTCGCCGCGCCCACCGACACCACACCCGGCGGCGGTTCGAGGACCGGGTCGATCAGGACGTACGGGATGCGGTGCGTGTCCAGCCAGGCGTACTGCGAGGGTGTCAGCTCGGCCAGGTTGAACAGCACCCCGGACGAACCGCGCGCGATCAGCTTGTCCAGCCAGCCGCGCTCCGGGCGCCCGCCACGGGTCCGGTTGAGCCCCGCCGAGACGACCACCTCGAGACCCACGTCGTGCGCCGCCGCCTCCACCCCCTGCAGGACCGCCCCCGACCAGGAGCTGTCCAGGGAGTGCACCACCAGGTCGACCAGCCCCGGCACCTTCGCCGCGTCGAACCGGGGTCTGCGGACATAGCCGAGCCGGTCCAGGGCCTCGGTGACGCGGCGGCGCGTCTCGGGAGCCACGTCCTCCCGGCCGTTGACCACCTTGGAGGCGGTCGGCACGGAGACTCCCGCCTCGCGGGCCACGACCGCCAGCGTCGGCCCGGCGGCCACGCTCGCACTCCCCGTACGGACCATCGGGAACCACCTCTCCGGCCCGCCCGAGGGCCATGAAAAGTTTCGACCAGCGCGGAAACAGTAAGCGCTTCCTACACTAAGTTCACCGGATCACGTCGGGAAGAGGCTGGACTTCGCAGGTCTTCAGGGGTCTCGGACTTTCGAAACTTCGAACGCGGCGACGGGCGCCGGGAGATGGCGGCCCCAAGGGCCGCAGACGGCCGCGACGGCTACCAGCAGACCAGCCGAAACCCGGTGAAGTCGGCCGTGAACTCCGCGTCCACCAGGTCCACGGCGTGGATACCGGCCATCGACCCGGTGAAGCGGAGCTTGGATCCGTGGTCGTCGGAGAGCCTGCCGAAGTCCAACGGCTCCCCGACCGGCGTACGCACCCCGCCCCGCACACACCAGAACCGCGCCTCGGCCCCGTCGACCGTCACCCCGAGCGTCACCGGAGCGTCCGCGTCGACGTCCACCACGGCCACCGTCCGGGTGCTCGCCTCGTCGCGCTCCACGAGCCGCAGCACCGTACGGCCGCCTGCCCGCCACTGCTGCCCGCGCTGCCCTTCGCCCTCGTGCTCCGCCCAGGTCAGGTCCAGGCTCAGATACGCCTCCGCGTTGTACCGGAGCACCAGCCCCGCGGCCTGCGTGAAGGTGTCCGGCCGTGCCTCCGCGGTGACCTCGGCCTCCGCCCGGTGCTCCGTGATCCGCTGGGCCAGCAGACTGTGCGCCCACCGCGACTCGGGCCCGTGCCGGCCGCGCAGCCGGATCCAGCCCGGACGGCTCGTGGTGTCGGCCCAGGACGGATCGGGGGCCGCCCGCAGAGTGCTCCACGGCCAGCCCAACGGCCCCTCGGAGGCGGCGAGTCGGGGCAACAGCCGCTCGGGCTCGGGGTCGGAGCCGGTGGGCCGAGGCGGCAGCGGCTCGGGATGAGTCGGTACGTCGACCTCGACGGCCGGATGCCAACCCCCGTGCGGCATCCTCGGCCAGCCGTCCTCATCCCAAGCCACCGCCTGGACCGCCGTCTCCCGGCCCAGCGTGCAGCGCGGGCCCTCCGGCGTCCGTACCGGGCGGGCCGTCAGGTGGCTGAGCACCCAGTCCCCGCCCGGAGTCCGCACCAGCTCGCCGTGGCCGGCCTTCTGCAACGGCAGCGACGGGTCGTCGCGCGATGTCAGCAGCGGCCGCTCGTCGAGTTCGTACGGGCCGGTGACCGCGCGAGCGCGTGCCACCCGCACCCCGTGCTCGAAGCCCGTGCCGCCCTCCGCCAGCACCAGGTAGTACCAGCCGTCCCGCCACAGCAGCTTCGGCCCCTCGACGAGCCGTTCGTGCTGCAGCAGCAAGTGGGTGCCACCGACCGGGTTCAGCGTCTTCCGGTCCAGCTCGGTCAGGACGATCCCGGCGAACCGGCGTCCACCCGGTCGGTGGTCGTTCTGCAGGTTGAGCAGCCACAGCCGCCCCTCGTGGTGGAAGAGCGCGGGGTCGAAGCCATGGCTCCCGACCCGTTGCGGGGTCGTCCACCTGCCACTCACCTCGGCGGCCGTGCTGACGTACGTGTCGGTGTCGAAGTACGGCGTCCCCACCGACCGGACGACCGAGTACACCACCCAGAACCGCTCACCGTCCCAGCTCAGCGAGGGCGCCCAGATGCCGCCCGAGTCCGGCACCCCGGCCAGCGAGTCCCCGGGGGCGGCACCGCGCACATGGCCCGCGTACTGCCAGTGGGCCAGGTCCCGCGAACGGTGGACCGGGATGGTCGGAAACCACTCGAAGGAACTCGTCGCCACGTAGTACCAGTCGCCGGCCCGGACCAGAGAGGGGTCGGGGGCGAAACCGCGGATGACGGGGTTGTGCAGCAGCGTCACTTGAAGGCTCCTCGGCAGACGGTCACTTCAACGCCCTTGACCCGGCGGTCACTTGAGGGCCCCCAGCGTGACGCCGGTCCGCCAGTAGCGGCGCATCGCCACCATCATGATCGCCATCGGCACGATGGACAGCAGCGCGCCGGTCAGCACCAGACTGGTGAGGTCGACGCCGGACTCGAGGCGTTTGCCGGACCAGTTGTACAGGCCGATGTTGAGGGTCCAGTTGTCCTCGCCGCGCAGGACGGTCAGCGGCAGGAAGAAGGCGTTCCAGGTGTTGACGAAGGCCAGCAGGAACACGGTGGCACCGCCCGTCGTCATCATCCGCAGCACGATGCTGAAGAAGATCCTGAGCTCACCGGCGCCGTCGATACGGGCCGCCTCCAGCAGCTCGTACGGGATCGTGGCCTCGGTGTAGACCTTTGCGAGGTACACGCTGAACGGGTTGATCAGGCAGGGGATCAGCATCGCCCAGGGCGTGTCGACCATGCCGATCTGCGAGAACAGCAGATACAGCGGCAGGGTGAGCAGCGCGATCGGGATCAGGAACGACCCGACCACGCACGCGAACACCAGGTTGCGGCCCGGGAATTCGAAGCGGGCGAGACCGTAACCCGTGGCGAGGGCGAGCAGGGTGCCGCCGAGGGAGCCCACCCCCGCGTACAGGAGGGAGTTGGCGGTCCAGCGCAGGAAGATGCCGTGCTCGTAGGTGAACAGCTGGTGCAGGTTGTTCCAGAGGTGCCAGCCGGAGAACCACAGGCCGTTGCTCTGGTAGAGGCCGACGCGGTCCTTGGTGGCGGAGACGATCAGCCACCAGACCGGGAAGAGGCTGTAGACGCTGGCCAGCGTCAGGCCGACGAGGAGAAAGCGCTGGCCGCCGCGGGAACTGGCCGCGGCGTCCGGGCGGTTGAGGCGCCGGACGGCACGCGGCTCGGTGCGCTCTTCGGTGATCGTCATCAGTCCGCCTCCTTTGCGGTCAGCCGGTAGAAGAGGAAGGAGGCGACGCCGAGGATGAGGGCCAGGAGCACCGACAGAGCCGCGGCGTAGTGGTAGTTGCCGGCGTTGAACGCCTGGTTGTAGATGATCATGATCGGGGTGAAGCTGTCGCTGACCGTCTGCGGGGTGATGTTCCGGAACAACGCGGGCTCGTTGAAGATCTGCAGCATCTGGATGATCGACAGCATGCCGGTCAGCACCAACGCGCCCCGTACGAAGGGGATCTTGATGCTGAGCGCGATCCGCCGCTCGGAGGCGCCGTCGAGCCGCGCGGCCTCGAACAGCTCGCGCGGGACGCCCTGCAGCGCCGAGTAGATGATCACCATGTTGTAGCCGACGCCGTGCCAGGTGAGCAGATTGCCGATGGACGGCCACACCATCGACGGAGCGAAGAAGTTCCAGTCGAAGCCGAAGACCTTGCCCAGCGGGGTCAGCGGACCGACGTCCGGGCTGTACAGGTTGATCCACACGAGCGCGGCGACCACGCCGGGGATCATGTAGGGCACCAGGAGCAGGATCCGGAACCGGCCGGCGACCTTCGAGGTCAGCGTGTCCAGGAGCAGCGCCAGCAGCAGGCTGATCAGCAGCATCACGGGGATCTGCACACAGGCGAACAGCACCACCCGCAGCACCGAGCCCATGAACGCCGGGTCGGTCAGGCCCTGTTGGTAGTTGTCCAGCCCGGTGAACTTCTCCGTCGAGCCGCCGAGACCCAGCCCGGACTGCTGCTCCTTGTACAGCGACTGGTAGACCGCGTAGCCGATCGGGAGCAGATAGAGGAAGACGAAGCCGAGCTGGAAGGGCACCGTGAAGGCGGCACCCTTCCAGCGCAGTGAGCGAATCATCGGTTCTCGACCCCGGCCTCTAGCCCTTGACGCTGATGCCGCGGGACTTCAGGTCCTTGACCGTCCAGCCCTGCATGTGCGCCAGCAGATCGGTGACCTTCTCCTCCTTGCTGACGACCTTGGCCCAGCCGGCCTGCATCTCGGTGAACATGGCGGTCCAGTCCGGCCCGAAGGTCCAGTCCGTGGTGATGGTGTTCAGGCTGTCGGTGACCACCTTCTGGGCGGGCTGGTAGTTCTTGCCGAGCAGCTTGTCGGAGATCGCCCCACCGACGTACGAGTTGGAGTCGGCGAGCGCCGGCATCACGCCGTTGCCGGTCGTCGGGCTCGCCATCGTCGTGACCGCGCCGGTGTTGGTGGACATCCACAGCGCGGCCTCGGCGGCCTGCTTGACGTCCTTGCACTGCTTGGTCACCAGGGTCACGCTGCCGGTCAGGTTGGTGCCGGCCGGCGTCTTGGCGGTCTCGCCCCGGTACGACGGCCACGGCGACAGCGCCCACTTCCCGAAGGACTTGGTGAAGTTCTGCACCATGCCGGCCATCTGCCAGGTGGAGATCTGCCTGGTTGCGGTGCCGCCGTTGTCGTAGTTGCGCTGCACGGCCGCGTAGTCGGCGAAGGACAGCTTCGAGTTGAGGTCGTTGTCGATGATCTCCTGGATCACCTTCGCGGCCTTCAGGGTGCCCGCGTCCTGGAAGTCGACCTTCCAGGAGTTCCCGTCGATGGCGTACCAGTGGGCGCCGGCCTGCATGGCGAGCACCTCCAGGGTGCTCGGGTCCTCACCGGCGTAGTTGGTGATCTTGATGCCGTGCTTCTTCAGGACCTTGCCCGCGGCGATGAAGTCGTCCCAGGTGGCGGGGGGCTTGATGCCGTACTTGTCGAAGATGTCGGTGCGGTAGATCGTGAAGTTGGGCGCGGAGCTGGTCGGGACGCCGTAGCTCCTGCCCTGTACCTGTGCGCTCGCCCAGGAGCCGGCGTTGAACTTGTCCTTGCTCGACGAGACGTACTGGCTGATGTCGGCGAGCGCGCCCTGGGAGACCCAGCTGGTCACGTACTCGGCGGTGTTCTGCACCAGGCACGGCGCGTTTCCCGCCTTGACCGCGTTGGTCAGCTGCTTCTGCATGGTCAGCTGGTCGGTGACCTTGGTGTACTTGAGCTTCACGTCCTTGTGCGAGGCGTTGAACGCCTTGGCGACGGCTTCCTGACCGTTGGCCCAGCCCCAGAAGGGGAGGGTGACCGGGCCCGACGACCTGGTGTCGTCCCCGGAGCCCGATCCGCCGCAGGCGGAGAGCAGACCTGTGAGTGCGAGTCCCGCGACAGCGGCGTGGGCGAACCTTCTCCGGGGGCTGGTGAAGTTCATCTGACCGTGTTCCTTCGGAAGTTGGGCGTCTGGGAACGAGAAGACGGCGGCTCGGTGCAGGCCGGGAGCGGCGGCCGGAATCCGTCGGCTCGCGGCTGAGGGGGGTCGGCCAAGCGGAAGCTGTAGTAAGCGGTTGCCGAGAAGGTAGGCCGACAGGTCCGGCTGTAGCAAGAGGTGTGCGCGAACTTGTTATGTCAGGCTGAGGAAACCGCTGGTGGAGGACAGAAAACGGTTACGAAAACTTCGCTTCCGGGTGGCGCGGCCGCGTCCCGTGTACCCGTGTCCGGCGCATCAGCGCCTGGTCGACGGCGGCTGTACCGAGTTTCGTACGACGACATGGGTGCCCAGCACGAGATGGTCGCCGTCGGTGCCCTTGCGGCGGCCCGCCCCGCCTTCGCGCCGGTCGGCCACGGCGCGCAGCGCCACCCGGCCCATCTCCTCGTACGGCACGTGCACGGTGGTCAGTTGGGGTGTGAGCTGGGAGGCGAGCGGGATGTCGTCGTAGCCGACGATCGAGACGTCCTCCGGTACCCGCAGCCCGGCCGCGCGCAGGGCCTGCATGGCGCCCGCGGCGACCACGTCCGTCCCGGCGAGGACGGCCGTGAAGTCCGGTGTCTCGTGCAGGGCCGTCTCGACGGCGCTGTACCCGTGCTCGTCGTCGTACGGTCCGTACCGAACCATGCCCGGGTCGAAGGGCACGCCGTACGCCTCGAAGGCCCGCTCGGCGCCCCTCAACCGGCCCTGGGCCGTGGTGAGTTCCGCGGGGCCCGGCAGCACCAGGACCCTGCGGTGCCCGGCCGACAGCAGATGGCTGGCCATCGCGTAGGCGCCGCCCTCGTTGTCGTAGTCGACCGTGGTCGCAGGGACGTCGCCCTCCAGGGGCGGCCGGCCCACCAGGACGAGATGGGAGCCTGCCGCGTCCAGGGAACGGGCGAAGCGGGCCATGCGCAGCTGGTACTCGTCGTAGTCGTAGGCGCCGCCGAGCAGCACCACCGCGGCCACGCCCTGCTGGCGCATGAGGTTGACCAGTGCGAGTTCCCGTTCGGGGTCGTCACCGGTGGTGCCGACCAGGGAGAGCCAGCCGCGCAGTGTGGCGGCGCCCTCGACCCCCCTGGCCACGTGGGCGAACGCCGCTCCGGTGATGTTGTTGATGAGGATGGCGACCGTCGGGGTGCCGCCGCCGGCGAGGGAGCGGGCGTGGGCGTTGGTGACGTAGTCCAGGTCCCGGACGACCTTCATCACGCGGCGGCGCAGCTCCTCCGACACCGGGTAGTTGCCGGACAGGACGCGCGAGACGCTCGCGACGGAGACCCCTGCCCGCTCCGCCACGTCGCGGATGGTGGCCCGTCCGGCATCACTGGACGTCCTGCGCTGACTCACCGTTACGGCTCCTTCACCTCAAGAACTCCCATGTGCCGGACGCCGAGAGGGTGCGCCCTTGAGCGGCCCGGGCGAAGTCCGCGGCGGTTCGGCCGCGCCCCGAAGGGGCGCGGGGAACTGCGCTACCAGCCACGACGACGCAGACGGTCGACAGACATCGCCCACCCGCGACGGAGCCGCACATCCGCACGGCCCCCGCAGCGCGCCCGTGCGGAAACCGTATCCCATTGTTTCTCCGGGGTGCCCGGCTGTGGACAACCGGGTGGAGCTGCACTCGTCGCGGGCGGCTGGAGAGCCGCTGTCCGATTCCCGGCGCGGCTGCGGGCACCGTCCCTCACGCGACCCGGGCCAGGTCCGAGTGCCGTACCTGGTGGGCCGGTGGCAGGCCCGCGACCAGGCGTTCCAGTTCCTCCACGACGATACGGCCGAGACGTTCCAGCTCGTTGCCGAGCGAGCCCGCGATATGCGGGGTGAGGAACACGTTGGGCAGGCGGTAGAGCGGTGATCCGGTGGGCAGCGGCTCCGGTTCGGTGACGTCGAGGACAGCGTGCAGCCGCCCGGAGACCAGCTCGTCGGTGAGTGCGTCGGGGTCGACCAGGGCGCCGCGCGAGGTGTTGATCAGGACGCCGCCGTCCCGGATGAGCGCGAGCCGGCCGGCGTCGAGCATGCGGTAGGTCTCGGGGATGTCGGGGGCGTGCAGCGACACGATGTCGCTGTTGCGCAACAGGTCCTCCAGCGACAGGAGTTCGGCACCCAGGGCGGCGGCGGTCGCGGGGCTGACGTAGGGGTCGTGCAGCAGCAGCGTGAAGTCGAACGGCCGCAGCAGCTCCAGCAGCCGGCGGCCCACGCGCGAGGCGCCGATGATCCCGATCCGGCGGCCGACGTTGCCGGTGTGCGCGGTCTCGGCGTCGGTCGGGTAGGCGTGGGTGGCACGGAAGCGCTCGCGGTGGGTGAAGGTGTCCTTCCCGGCGAGCAGGATCATCGCGAGGGTGTACTCGGCGACCGGCAGGGCGTTGCCGGTCACCGCGCTGGACACGGTGATCCCGCGCTCCCACAGGGCCTCGCCGACCAGCGAACGCACCGAGCCCGCGGCATGCAGGACGGTGCGCAGCCGGGGCGCCGCGGTGAGCACGCCGGCGTCGAGGCTCGGGCACCCCCACCCGGTGATCAGCACTTCCGCACGAGCGAGGGTCTCCGCGGCCGCCGGGTCGGCGAAGTCCCGTACGACGAAGCCGGGGTCGAGGTCGGACGCCTGCTTCAGCCGGGCCAGGAGCGGCGGGGGGAAGAGCAGCGGGAGGTGCACCGGATCCATCGCGAACACGGCCCTCGGCGGCTGGGGGTTGGGCATGGCTCTCCTGAACGCTGGACGACTTGGCTGGACGGATCAGAAACAGTTTCAGAAAGCGCCTTCTACCGTAGATCTGCGAGGAAGCGGCGGTCAATCGGTGGGAAGGGTGGCGTGCGGGCGGTCGTCTCTGTCCAGGTGCGGCCCTTGATTCTGCTCTGGTGCGAAATCGGTTACTGCGTTTTCCCGGGCGGGGTCGCGCTGCGGGCCCTGTTCGGCAACCGGTTGTGGTTCTGACCAGCACCGTAACCACTCGGACCCCCTGCGCCCGGCGGACCCACTGTTTTCGAAAGTCCGTCATGCCTCTTGACGTGCGGTGCTCTCCGACGGAAGCTCCGTGACACCGCGCAGCAACCGGTTCCCGAAACGCCGCCTCCGCCTCTCGTGCGACCTTCTCGCATTCGCACGTCGCCCTCATCCCTCGTCGCGTGCCCCGACTCCCGTCGTCCGTCTCGTCATCCATGTCGTCATCCGTCTCGTCCTCCGTCTCAGCGAAGAGAGTGGGTCGTTCATGCACTCCCAGGCCGGTGCTCCAGTGAGCCGCCGCCGCTTTGTCGCCCTCTCGGCAGCCGGTGCCGCGGCCGGCGCGGCCTCACTCAGCGGCTGTGCCCTGCAAGTGGCCGGTGCCGCGACCGGCGGCGGCGAGAGCATCACGATGATGGCCAAGCTCGACGACGTCTCCGCGGACCTGATCAGACAGGCCCAGAAGGAACTGGGCATCAAGATCACCGTGGTGCAGGACGACATCACGCGGCTGATCTCCATGCTCACCAGTGGCAACCCGCCGGATCTGGTGCGCGGCGTCGGCGCCCTCGACGCGCCGTACTTCGCGGCCCGGGGTGTGGCCGAGAACCTGGACCCGTACTTCGCCAGGTCCACCGTCCTCAAGGTCGACGACCTGGCCCCGGCCAACGACCTGTGGCGTTACGACGGCAGGACCCAGGGCAAGGGCCCGCGCTACGGCATGGCGAAGGACTTCTCCCAGGACGCGATGTTCTGGTACAACACCGCACTCTTCGACAAGGCGGGCGTCGACTACCCCTCCGAGACCGAGCCGATCACGTTCGAGGAGTGGCTGGACAGCGCCAGGCGTCTGGTCCAGCGCAAGAACGGCCAGACCACCGTCTACGGCGGCAGCTACAACGGTCTGGGTCTCGGCATCCTCTTCACCAACCTGACGGCCGCCGCCGGAGGAAGCCTCTTCAGCGAGGACTTCAGCCGCGTCGACTTCACCACCCCCGAGGCCCGCAGGGCCCTGACCTGGTATCTGGACTATGCCAGGACCAAGGTGGGGCCGAGCCTCATCCAGCCCAACCCCGACGCCTGGGACGGGCCCACCTACGTCGCCGACCGCATGGCCATGTCCGGCGCCGGCTACTGGCTCGGCGGAATGATCAATGCCGAGCCGAAGGTGGCGGAGGTGTCCCGCCTGGCCCCCGCCCCCGTCTTCCGGGGTGGTCCGCGGCTCAGCTCCTGCCAGGGCGCCACCGGCATGTGGATGCCGAAGAAGGCGCGCGACAAGGATGCCGCCTGGCGGGTCTTCGAGTGGTTCTTCGGCGAGGCGCCTGCCAAGGCGCGTGCGGAGGGCGGCTGGGGCATCCCGAGCCTGAAGTCGCTCCAGCCGCTGATGCCGCACAAGGAGGACTACCAGAAGCGCGTGCTCAAGGTGCAGGAGGCCGAGTTGAAGCACTTCTCGGTGACTCCCTTCACCCCCTACATCAAGTGGGACGCGCTCGAAGCCCTCATCAACCAGGTCATTCCGGCCGCGATGAACGGCCGGATCTCCGTGGACACCCTCGTGGGACGCCTCAACTCGGTCGTCAACGAGCAGATGAAGCGCGGTAAGGAGCAGGTGGGATGACAGTCGGCCAGATCTCCGAAACCGCGCAGCGGCCCCGGTCCGCCGCGCGCACCGGCTCCGCCCGTTCCACGGACCTGCCCCGCGGTTCCATGACGGCACGGCGGCACCGGGCGTTCTACATGTTCACCTCGCCCTGGATCACCGGGTTCCTGCTGCTGACCGTCGGCCCCATGGCGTACGCGCTGTGGCTGAGCTTCACCACCTTCGACGGCATCTCGCCGCACTGGCGCTACGTCGGGCTCGGCAACTACCGCGAGTTGCTGTCCGACCCGGTGACCTGGGACGCGCTGAGCCGCGCGGGCGTGTTCGCCATCACCTCCGTACCGCTGTCCATCATCGCGGGACTCGCCCTTGCGGTCCTGGTCAACCGCCCCATCAAGGCACGCGGGTTGTTCCGCACCCTGCTCTATCTGCCGGCCGTGGTGCCGCCGGTGGGCGCCGGGCTCATCTTCAAGCAGCTCTTCAACCGGGACTCGGGTGCCGCCAACGGCGTCCTGCACGTCGTCGGCATCAACGCCGTCGCCTGGCTCGACGACCCGTACGCCCGCTACGTGATCCTGATGGCGGTGCTGTGGGGCGCCGGAAACGTAATGATCATCTCGCTGGCCGGTCTGCAGGACGTGCCGCGCGAACTCCACGAGGCGGCCCGGATCGACGGTGCGAGTGCCTGGCGCACCTTCCGCAGCATCACGGTGCCGCTGCTCTCGCCGGTCCTGCTCTTCCAGGCCGTGACCGGGATGATCGCCTCGGTACAGACGATCATGCCGCTGCTCATCGCGCCCCTGCCGACCCCCGCCGGAGTCACCGCGATCCCGCAGACCAACTACATGTACATGATGCACGTGTTCGCGGAGTACTTCGCGCTCGGCCGCTACGGCTACGCCTCCGCGCTGCTGTGGGTGCTCTTCGTCCTGATCCTCATCGTGACCGGACTCATCTTCAAGGCCACGTCCGGCGTGGTGTTCTACAACGTCGATCCGGAGGCGAAGAAGTGACCGCCACCACCGTGACCCCGAAGGCGCCCGACGCCGTGACGCCGAAGACACCCGACCCCGCGGTCCGGGTGCGTGCGTCCCGCCTGGTCCTCTACACGGTCCTCGTCGTGATCACCGGCCTGATGCTGGGCCCCTTCGGCTGGCTGATCATCACCGGCCTGAAGACCACACCCGAACTGGCGGCCTCCCCGGTGCACTGGCTGCCCGACAGGATCCAGTGGCACAACTTCGCCGACGCGTTCACCAACATCGACTTCCTCGGCTACGCCCGCAACTCCCTGGTCATCTCGCTGATCTACGCCACCCTGGTCACCCTCAGCTCGGCCTGGGTCGGCTTCGGATTCGCCCGCCTCAACGCCCCCGGGAAGAAGCTCCTGTTCGGAGTGCTGCTCGGCTCGATGATGCTGCCGCAGATGATCACCCTTTTCCCGACCTACCTCATCTTCGCGAAGCTCGGCATGGTCGACACCTACTGGCCCTGGGTGCTGTGGGGGCTGGCGGCCGCCCCGTACCTGGTCTTCCTGTTCCGGCAGTTCTTCGCCGGGATGCCGCGGGAGCTGGAGGAGGCCGCCATCGTCGACGGCTGCGGCTACGGCGGGATCTTCTGGCGGATCTTCCTGCCGCAGTCCTGGCCGGTGCTGGCCGCGAGCTTCGTGATCGCCTTCACCTGGAGCTGGGGCGACTTCATCGCCCCCATGCTGCTCCTGTCCAGCGACCGCACCACGCTCTCCGTCGCCCTCATGACCTCGTACGTCACGCCCGGCGGACTGCCCGTGAACAACCTGCTGGCCGCGGGCTCGGTGATGTACGTGGTCCCGATCCTGCTGATCTTCCTCGTCGCCCAGCGCGGTTTCGTGACCGGGATGTCCACGACCGGCCTCAAGTGACGTCCCTCCCCGACCTGTTCCGCTGCAAGGAGTCGCACATGAACACGCCCCTTTCCCGTCGCACCGCGCTCCAATCGGCCGGTGCCACCGTCCTCGCCGCCGGCCTCACCACCCTGACGGCCACCGCGGCCCGTGCCGACGGTGCGAGCGGCAACTCCGCGCCGAAGCTGGTCACTTATCCCCGCCCGGCCACCATGCCGACCAACACCAGCTTCAAGGCGCGGGTGCGCACCGCTCCCGACGGCGAGTGGCAGACGCTCGACATCTACCGGCCGCAGCTGGAGGAGATCAACGCCACCACCGGCTCCGGCAAGGTCTACAACACCTCGATGGTGTACTTCGACTTCCAGGGCTCCGTCGAGATCGAGGTGACGTACCTCAAGGGCGGCACCACCAAGGCGCGGGTGAGACCGGACTCGCTCGGTATCAAGCCCGAACTCGGCGGTGACACGCTGGTGTTCACGCTCGACGAGCCGAAGGACCTCGTCGTCCAGATCAACGACGAGATCTTCGACTGTCTGCACGTCATCACCAACCACATATGCCCCGACCCGCCCTCGGCGGACGACCCGGACGTCATCTACTTCGGCCCCGGCGTGCACACCGTCACCGGCAACGTCCTCACCGTCCCCAGCGGCAAGACCGTCTACCTCGCGGGCGGCGCCGTCCTCCAGGCGCAGGTGTTCTTCAAGAACGTGGAGAAGGCGGCGCTCACGGGGCACGGCATGATCAACGGCGGCGCGGGCGCGATCCTCTGCGAGGGCAGCAAGAACATCCGCGTCGAGGACGTCATCATCATGAACCCGAACGGCTACGCGGGCACGTTCGGCATGAGCGAGAACGTCCACGTCAAGAAGGCGCGTTCGTTCAGCTCGAAGGGCAATGGAGACGGTTTCGACGTCTTCTCCTCGACCGGGATCGTCTTCGACGGCTGCTTCATGCGCAACTCCGACGACTGCTTCGCCATCTACTGCCACCGCTGGGACTACTACGGCGACACCCGCGACATCACCATCCAGAACTGCACCCTGTGGGCCGACGTCGCGCACCCGATCAACGTCGGCACGCACGGCAACACCGACAACCCCGAGACACTCGAGAACCTGGTCATCAGGAACATCGACGTGCTCGACCACCGCGAGCCCCAGATGAACTACCAGGGCTGTATCGCCCTCAACCCCGGTGACTCCAACCTCATCAAGAACGTGCGGATCGAGGACGTGCGCATCGAGGACTTCCGCTGGGGCCAGGTCATCTACATGAAGGTGATGTTCAACCCGAAGTACAACACCTCGGTCGGCCGCGGCATCCAGGACGTCTACGTCAAGAACCTCAGCTATACCGGCACCCGCGCCGAGCCGTCGCTCTTCCTGGGCTACGATGCCGGACACGCCATCGACAACGTCACCTTCGAGAACCTGGTGATCAACGGCCTGGTCGTCGCCGACTCGATGAAGAAGCCGGCCTGGTACTACACCACCGACGAGATCCAGTGGTTCTACAACGAGCACGTGACGAACCTGAAGTTCCTCACGACCGCCGAGGCCGAGGCGGCCGCCGCGTCATGATCACTCCCGCGACCAGCCGCCGGAACTTTCTCGGCGGCGCGGCGGCCCTGCTGCTGGCATCGGGCACGAGCGGACTGCTCGTTCCCGGCGTCGCCCGGGCCGCCGCCCAGAACGACACCGGCACAAGGACCTTCACCCACCCCGGCCTGCTGCACACCACCGACGACCTGGCCCGGATGAAATCCGCCGTCGCCGCCAAGCAATCCCCCGTCTACGACGGCTACCTGGCGTTCGCGGCGCACGCACGCTCCTCGGCCTCGTACACCGTCCAGAACACGGGCCAGATCACCTCCTGGGGCCGCGGTCCCACCAACTTCCAGAACCAGGCCGTCGCCGACTCGGCCGCCGCCTACCAGAACGCCCTCATGTGGGCCGTCACCGGCAACCGGGCCAACGCCGACAAGGCCCGCGACATCCTGGGCGCCTGGTCGGCGTCCCTCACGGCGATCACCGGCGCGGACGGTCCGCTCGGCGCCGGGCTCCAGGCCTTCAAGTTCGTCAACGCGGCCGAGCTCCTGCGCCACACCGGCTACGACGGCTGGTCCGACGCGGACATCGCCCGCTGCGAACGCTCCTTCCTCGACGTCTGGTATCCGGCCGTGTCCGGCTACATGCTCTACGCCAACGGCAACTGGGACCTGACCGCCTTGCAGACCATCCTCGCCATCGGCGTGTTCTGCGAGGAGCCCGTGCTCTTCGAGGACGCCCTGCGCTTCGCCGCGGCCGGGGCGGGCAACGGCAGCATCCCGCACCGCATCGTCACCGACGCCGGCCAGGGCCAGGAGGCCGGCCGCGACCAGGGCCACGAACAGCTCGCCGTCGGTCTGACCGGCGACATCGCCCAGGTCGCCTGGAACCAGGGCATCGACCTCTGGGGCTTCGAGGACAACCGCATCCTCGCCGACTTCGAGTACGCCGCCCGCTACAACCTCGGCGGCGACGTGCCCTTCGCCCCCGACCTCGACCGCACCGGCAAGTACATCAAGAAGACGGTCTCCGCGACCGCCCGCGGCAACCTGCCGCCGATCTACGAGATGGCGTACGCCCACTACGCCGGCGTCCGGGGCCTCGACACCCCGTACACCAAGGCCGCCGTCTTCCGCGGCTCCGGCGGCGCCCGCGTCGTCGAGGGCAGCAACGACGACCTGCCCAGCTGGGGCACCTTCGCCTACGCGGGCGCTGCGGCCACTGCGGCGACGGTGCCGACGGCTCCGGCCGGTGTGACCGCGGTCGGCGACGGCAGGTCCGTCACCGTGAGCTGGCTGCCGTCCGCGGGGGCGAGCACATACGGCGTCCGCCGCGCGACCAAGCCCGAGGGCCCGTACGAGGAGATCGCCACGGGCCTCGACAAGCCGATGTACAGCGACACCGGCGCCCGCCCGGGACGGACGTACCACTACAGGGTCATCGCCGCCAACTTCCAAGGAAGCAGCGGCAATTCACGCACTGCTTGCGCAGTCGCCGGCCTTCCTTCCCCCTGGTCCACCCAGGACCTCGGCGATGTGAAGATCCCCGGTGCGGCTGCCTTCGACGGTGAGCGCTTCGTGCTGGAGGCGAGCGGCACCGCCGACACCTACCGTTTCGCGCACCTGCCGCTGCCCGGTGACGGCATGGTCACCGCACGGATCGTCTGGCCGCTCAGCTCGCAGTACTCCAAGATCGGCGTCACCCTGCGCGACTCGCTCGACGCGGACGCGGCGCATGCCGCCATATTGATCCAGGGGCTGCCACTGCACACCTGGAGCGGTGTGTGGAGCGTACGGCCGTCGGCGGGAGCGGACATCTCCGCCACCGGCAGCACACCCGTGCCCCCCACCCAGCAGGACGCCATCACCACCAACGCGGCCTTCCCGATCTCCAGCCTCGGCACCCTCCCCGAGTCCGCGACCCCGCTGGAGGCCCCGTACGTCGAGGGCGCGGGCGACGGCTACCGGCTGCGGAAGCCGTACTGGGTGCGGGTGACGCGCAGGGGCCGCCGATGCACCGGTGCGATCTCCCCGGACGGCATCCGCTGGACCGAAGTAGGCACCACCGAGGTGGAGTTGGGGCACACCGCGTACGCCGGTCTCGTCCTCACCTCCTGCCTCGGCGTCGACGAGGAGTACGCCGAGACCGGCACCGGAGCCTTCGACAACGTCACCGTCACCTCGGCCTCGGGCGAGGTGTGGTCGGTGTCCCGCCCGGCCGGCGCCGCCACCGGCCTCACGGCGACGGCCGGCGCGGACGCCGTGGAGCTGGCCTGGACCGACCCGGACCTCTCCGCCCGCTACAAGGTGCTGCGCTCCACCGCCGCCGACGGCCCGTACCAGGCCATCGCCACCGGCATCGGCCCCGTCGGCTTCGGCGCCCGCATCCAGTACGCCGACGCCACCGGCACGCCCGGCACGACGTACCACTACGTCGTCGCGAAGACCAACGCCGGTGGCCGGGGCCCGCTCTCGGAGCCGGCGGCGGCCCCCATGCCGGTCCCGGTCACGCCCCAACTCATCTCCTCCACAACGGTGTTCGCGAACAAGGGCGTCCCCTTCCGGCACCTCCTGCGGGCCTCGCACGAGCCCACGCGCTTCACCGCGGACGGCCTCCCCGACGGCCTGCGCGTCGACCGACGCACCGGTCTGGTCTGCGGAACCCCCAACGGGACCGGCGAGTTCACGATCACCACCACCGCGGGCAACGCCGCCGGCGACGGCACCGCCCCCCTCGCCCTCACGGTCGGCACACCCCCACCCGGCCCGTGGACCTACGGCGACCTCGGCGACGTGATCCTCGACGACCGTGCCTACGGGACGTTCGGCGTGGTCGCGATCCGCACGCCGGGCAGCACCTCGTACGACGGCGGGACCTTCACGGTCCGCGGCGCGGGCGTCGACCTGACCGTCAACAACCAGGGAATGACAGGGCAGTTCGTACGACAGCCCGTCACCGGCGACTGCACTCTCACCGCCCGGCTGGCCTCCCGCAGCGGAGCCACCGCCGACCGGGTGGGCCTGCTGATGGCCAAGTCGCTGTCACCGTTCGACCAGGCCGCCGGAGTGATCGTCACCGGCGGCACCTCCGCGCAGCTGATGCTGCGAAAGACCGTGGCCGGTGCCTCCGCGTTCTCCGGCACCGCGACCGTGCAACTGCCCGTGCTGCTGCGGCTGAAGCGCGCCGGGACCGCCTTCGCCGCAGCGGTTTCCACCGATGACGGCGCCACCTGGACCGCCCTCGCCTCCGGCGAGATCCCCGGCTTCGGCGACGCCCCCTTCCACGTGGGCCTGGTGGTCTGCTCGCGCAGCCCCCTGACCCTCGGCACCTCCCAGTTCGAAGAGGTGAGCGTCACCCCCGACTGATCCCCCCACGGATTGGAGTCGCAGAAGATGAGCCGCATTTCCCCCCACCGAAGCCCTGAAGAGGGCGAGTTGAGCCGCCGCGGTCTGCTGAGCACCGCGGGCGGTCTCACCGCCGCACTCGCCCTCGGGGGCTCCGCCGCCGCCCTGGCGGGCACCACCGCCAGCGCGGCCCCCTCGACCTTCACCCACCCCGGCATGCTCCACAACGCCGGCGACATCAACCGCGCCAAGGTCAAGGTCGCCGCGAAGGCCGACCCCTGGCTGTCCGGCTGGAACAGGCTGACCGCCAACTCCCACTCGCAGTCCACCTGGACGCCCAACCCGCAGGCCACCATCATCCGCGGTGGCACGGGTGAGAACTACGGGATCCTCTACAACGACATCGCCGCCGCCTACCAGAACGCCCTGCGCTGGGCGGTGGGCGGCACGACCGCCAACGGTGACACCGCCGTCAAGATCCTCAACGCCTGGTCGTCCAAACTGACCACCCTCACCGGCAACGCCGACCGGTTCCTCGCCGCCGGCATCTACGGCTGGGAGTTCTGCCAGGCCGCCGAACTCATGCGCGGCTACGCCGGCTTCGACCTCGCCGCCTTCAAGAAGATGATGGTCAACGTCTTCTACCCGCTCAACAACCAGTTCCTCACCCAGCACAACGGCGCCTGCATCACCAACTACTGGGCCAACTGGGACCTGTGCAACATGGCCTCGATCATGGCCATCGGGATCCTCACCGACAACGCGGCCAAGTACGACCAGGCGGTCACCTACTTCAAGTCCGGCGCCGGCAACGGCTCCATCGCGCACGCGGTCCCGTACCTGTACACCGACTCCGACGGCTACGCCCTCGGCCAGTGGCAGGAGTCCGGCCGCGACCAGGGCCACACCCTCATGGGCATGGGCCAGATGGGCGTGATCTGCGAGATGGCCTGGAACCAGGGCGACGACCTGTACTCGTACGACAGCCGCCGCTTCATGAAGGCAGCCCAGTACGTCGCCAAGTACAACATCGGCCAGAACGTCCCCTACACCACCTACACCTGGGGCACCGGCACCAACTGCAGCCAGCAGTCGCAGACGGTGATCAGCTCCGGGTCCCGCGGCCAGATCCGTCCGGTGTGGGCCATGCTCCACTTCCACTACAACCGGCGCCTGCTCCTCGACGACAAGTACATCTCGGCCATGTACTACAACCTCGTCGCCCCCGAAGGCGGAGGAGGTGACTACGGCTCCACCAGCGGCGGCTACGACCAGCTCGGCTTCGGCACCCTGATGTACGCCAAGTAGCCGCCGAATCGCGCTCTGCACCGGAATACCGGGGCGATCTGTGGTGCTCTGTTGTTACCGGTGCAGTGGCGCGGTGAGGAGGCTGGTGGTCGTATGACGGCAGCAGTCCAGGCAGAGCCGGTGGTGAGCACGACGTACGGGGCCGTACGAGGCCGGTACGAGCAGGGGATCGCGGTGTTCCGGGGTGTTCCGTACGCCGCACCTCCCTTCGGACCCCGCCGGTTCCGGCCGCCCGTGCCACCCGAGACCTGGGACGGCGTGCGCGACGCGGGTACCTTCGGGCCGACGCCGCCGAAACCGCCGTACTCCGAGGCCTTCGAGAAGTACCTGTCCGACCCCGTCGTCCGCGGTGACGACTGCCTCAATCTGAACGTGTGGACACCGGAGCCGGGCCCCGGAGCCCGGCTCCCGGTTCTGGTGTGGCTGCACGGCGGCGCCCTGACCAGGGGCTCCTCCGCCGTGCCGGTGTACGACGGGCGCAGCTTCGCCCGGGACGGCGTCGTCTTCGTCTCGGCCAACTACCGACTCGGAGTCGAGGGCTACGGACTGTTCCCGGACGCCCCCGCCAACCCCGGCCTGCGCGACCAGCTCGCCGCCCTGCAGTGGGTGCACGAGTCGATCGCGGCCTTCGGCGGCGACCCCGACCGGATCACCCTGGCCGGCCAGTCGGCGGGGGCGATCAGCATCGGCGCCCTGATCGCGGCCCCGCAGGCGCAGGGGCTGGTACGGCGGGCGGTCCTGCAGAGCGGGCCGCCCGAGGCGTTCGAACGGGCCAAGGTACGGCGCATGGTGCGCCGCATGGCCACCCGGCTGAAGATCCCCGCCACCGCCGCGGCCTTCGCCGACGTCGACCGCGAGCTGCTCCTTCGCACCCAGGCCGACGTGGGCAGACTCAGCAGCCCCGTGCTCGGCGGCCCCTCCTTCGGCATCGTCATCGACGGCGACCTCGTGCCGCGCGACCCGCTGGAGGCGCTCGTCGACGGCGACGCGGCACGGGGCGTCGACCTGATGATGGGCTGGACCAGCGACGAATACCGCCTCTGGCTGGTCCCCGGCGGCCTCCTGGAACGCGTCGATCACCTGGGCGCGGTCGCCCTCGCCGGCGCCATGGCCCGCTGCCACTGCGGCACCGAGGTGCCGCGCGGCTACCGCACCCTGCACACCGAGGCCGGCACCGCCGAGATCGTCGGCCAGATGGTCACCGACCACCTGCTGCGCCTGCCGCTGCACCGCCTGGCCGACTCCCGCCCCGACTCCTCGTACGTCTACGAGTTCGCCTGGCCGTCCAGCCTCCCGGACCTGGGCGCCTGCCACGCCCTGGAGCTCGGCTTCGTCTTCGACACCGGAGACGTACCGGAATCCCGCAAGCTGGCCGGCGAGGGCGCGCCGCAGGAACTCGCCGACGCCATGCACGCGGCCTGGGTGCGGTTCGCGACGGTCGGGGACCCCGGCTGGGAGCGCTGGGACGAGACGCATCCGGTGCGGATCTTCGACGCGGGCGAGCCCCGCACCGCCCACGGCCCGCGGGACGCCGAGCTGGCGCTGTGGGCCGCCGACGCCCTCAGGAGCAGGGAATCCGCCCTTGCGTCGGCCCCGGCGGGCGGCTCGCCGTCCCGCAACATGGAACTGCGTTCCGTCGTGCGGCGGCTGCGGCTGCCCGGCTCGGTCCGTCGGCAGTGACCACCGGGGCGGGGTCGGCTGTGGTCGCGCCGCCACCGTGTCGTGCACCGCCCACGGCCCGTGGGAGGCCGCCGAGCTGGCGCTGTGCGCTGCCTACGCCAGGGCCGGGGAATCCAGCCTCGCGTCGACCCCGGTGGGCGGCTGCGGCTGCCCGGCTCGGTCCGTCGGCATGACCGCCGGGGCGGGGCGGCTACGGTCGCGCCGCCGCCACCGAGTCCCGCACCACCACGTGCGTCCCCAGCAGCAGATGCTCGTCCGGAGCCTCCGCGGTGCGGCTCAGGGCGGTACGGACGGCGAGCCGGCCCAGTTCCTCGTACGGGACGTGCACCGTGGTCAGGGCGGGGTGCAGGTCGCGGGCGAACGGGATGTCGTCGTAGCCGGCCAGGGAGACATCGCCCGGGACGTCCAGGCCCGCCTCGTGCAGAGCGGTCAGGGCGCCGGCCGCGACCATGTCGGTGGCGGCGACCACGGCCGTGAACTCCAGGCCCTCCTTGAGTGCTTCGCGCATCAGACGGTGGCCCGCGTCGCGGGTGAAGTCGCCGTGCCGGAGCAGTGCCGGGTCGGGCTCCAGTCCGCGGGCGCGATGAGCGGCGAGATAGCCGCGCTCACGCCCTTGGGCCGTCGTGTGGTCCGGTTTCCCTCCCAGGAACAGAACGCGCTCGTGGCCCTGGGCCAGCACGTGGGCGACCAGGGCGTAGGCGCCGCCCTCGTTGTCGTACTCGATGACCGTGACGGGCGCGTCGGGCCCGAGCGGCGGCCGTCCGCACAGCACCAGCCGTGACCCCGCCGACGCCAGCGAGTCGGCCATACGACGGGTGCGCTCGCGGTACTCGGCCGTGTCCGCGGCGCCGCCCACCAGGATCACGGCGGCGGCGCGCTGGGCCCGCATCATCTCCACGAACTCCAGTTCGTGCCGCACGTCCCCCTCCGTGCCGCACACCAGGCACAGATGGCCGAGCCGGGTCGCCTCGCGCTCCACGCCGTACGCCATGTGCGCGAACGAAGGGCCGGTGATGTCCTCCAGCACGAAGGCAAGCGTGGGCGTCCCGACCCCGGCGACCGCCTTGGCCCGCGCGTCGGCGACGTAGTCCATCTCCCGCACGGCCCGCATCACCCGCGAACGCGTCGCCGCACTCACCGGATACACCCCGCCGAGCACCCGCGACACCGTCGACGCGGACACCCCCGCCCGGGCCGCCACATCCCGGATCGTGCTCCGCCCGACGTCCTCGCTCTTCCTGGTCATCGGCAACCGGTTCCCATGGGCTGAGGTTAGCGCCCTGAAGGGGCGCGGGGAACTGCGCGAACCACCACGACGAAGCCGCAGCCGCGAGACACCAGAACCCCTGTGGCGAAAAGGCGAACCTGCTCAGCCGCGCAACGCCCCGGCAATCCCCGCGATGGCCTCCGGCCCCACCCGGCAGCACCCACCGATCAGACGCGCCCCGGACGCCCGCCACCCCGTCACCTGCTCGGAGGTGAAGGAGGAGCGCCCCGCCCAGGCGCGAGCCTCCGCATCCCAGGCCTCCCCACTGTTGGGGTAGACGACGACAGGCTTGCCGGTCACACCGGCGGCAGTCCGTACCGCACCGTCCACGTCCTCCGGCGCACAGCAGTTGACGCCGACGGCGATCACCTCGTCCACGTCGGCCGCCAGGGCAAAGGCCTCCTCCAACGGCTGGCCGGCCCGCGTCCGCCCTCCGGCGACCGAGTAGGAGAGCCACACAGGCACCCCCAGCCCGCGGACCCCCCGCAGCAGTGCCGCCGCCTCGTCGGAATCGGGCACCGTCTCCAGCGCCAGCACGTCGGGACCGGCGGCGGCCAGCACCTCCAGCCGGGGACGGTGGAAGCGCTCCAGTTCGTCGACGCTCAGCCCGTACCGCCCCCGGTACTCGGAGCCGTCCGCGAGCATCGCCCCGTAGGGGCCGACGGACGCGGCCACCCACAGCGACCGCGCGACCCCCTTCGCCTGCGCCTGCCCCGCCGCGTCGCGCGCCAACTCCACGCTCAGGGAGAGCAGTTCGGCGGCCTTCTCGTGCCCGATGCCGCGCTGGGCGAAGCCCTCGAACGTGGCCTGGTAGCTCGACGTGATCGCCACGTCCGCGCCCGCCTCGAAGTACGCGAGGTGCGCCTCGGTGATCGCCTCGGGCCGCTCGGCGAGCAGCCGCGCCGACCACAGCTCGTCGCTCAGGTCGTGCCCCGCGGACTCGAGCTGGTTGGACATGCCGCCGTCGAGTACGACGGTTCCGGCGGCGAGGGCCCGGGCGAGGGAGGAAGAGGTGTCGCTGGTCATGGGACGACGCTAGCCGAAGGGGTGGGCGACGGACGTTCATGTCCATCACATGAACAGATCGCCCAGCATGTGGGACGCCGGGTTACGATCACGCACCCCCGCTCCCCACCGCACGGAAAGCACCATGACTGCCCCCAGCCCCACCGAGGCCACCGCACCGGAGCCGGCCGCCACCCCCGCCCCCCGCCGCACCTTCGGCCTGGCCGCGGCCACCGCGCTCGTGATGGGCAACATCATCGGCGGCGGCATCTTCGCGCTGCCGGCCACCGTCGCCCCGTACGGCACGGTGAGTCTGCTCGCGTTCGTCGTGCTGTCGGTCGCCGCGGTGCTGCTCGCCCTGCTCTTCGGGAAGCTGGCCCGGCGCAGCCCGGTCACCGGCGGGCTGTACGTGTACCCGCGCGACGCGTTCGGCCCGTTCGCCGGGTTCCTGTCGGCCTGGTCGTACTGGACGATGTGCTGGGTCAGCATCGCCGCGCTCGCCGTCGCGGTCGTCGGCTACGTCGACGTCCTGATCCCCCTGCACGGCAACCACGCCCTCGAAGCGGTCGTGGCCCTTGCCGCGCTGTGGCTCCCGGCGGCCGCGAACTTCGCCGGGACCCGCTGGGTCGGCGTGGTCCAGGTGGTGTCGACGATCCTGAAGTTCGTGCCGCTGCTCCTCGTCTCCACGATCGGGCTCTTCTTCGTCGACGCGGACAACTTCGGCCCGTTCAACGCCTCCGGAGGCAGCACCCCCGGCGCGGTCGCCGCCGCGGCCGCCCTGCTCCTCTACAGCTTCCTCGGCGTCGAGTCGGCCGCGGTCAGCGCGGGCGAGGTCGAGAACCCGGAGCGCAACGTGGGCCGCGCGAGCGTCCTCGGCACCCTGGGCTCCGCCCTCGTCTACCTCCTCGGCACGGTCGCCGTCTTCGGTCTCGTCCCGCACGACAAACTGGTGAACTCCGGCGCCCCCTTCGCCGACGCGGTGAACGCGATCACCGGCGGCTCCTGGGGCGGCACGGCCATCGCCCTGGTCGCCGTCGCCTCGATCACGGGCTGCCTCAACGGCTGGATCCTGATGGCCGCGCAGATGCCGTACGCCGCCGCCCGCGACGGCCTCTTCCCGGCGCCGTTCGCCAAGGTCGGCAAGGGCGGGGTGCCCGGCTTCGGGGTCTGGGCCGTCGCCGTCCTCGGCACGCTCCTGATCGCCCTGAACTACACGGCGGGCCCGGACACCACCTTCCGCGTCCTCGTCCTGATCACGACGTTCACCGGCTGCGTGCCCTACCTTCTGTCGGCTGCCGCGCAGCTGTACTGGCTGGCCCAGGGCACCCGCGAGCGGGTCCGCCCGGCAGGCCTCGTTCGCGATCTGATCGTCGCCGCTCTGTCCTTCGCGTTCTCCTTCTGGCTGATCGCGGGCGCCGGCTACGCGGCCGTCTACCAGGGCGTGCTGTTCCTTTTCGCGGGGATTCCGGTGTACGTGTGGCTACAGGGGCGGAAGCGGGAACCGGCGGGGGAGACGTCCACGCTGTCCGGGTGAGGCGGTGAAGCGGCGGCTAACCGTGCGCCGCATGCCGTCCGCCCCTGCGCTGCCCACCACGCCCGCGCTTGACCGCGGGCACCGCGAGCCCGACGAGCAGCCCCGCCGCCAGCACGTACGGCCACCAACCGAGGCCGCTGCTGCTCGCGCTGTTCGCGGTGCCTGCTGCCGCCCCGCCGGACGCTGCGCTGTCCGGGTGGTCGGCGGCCGGGGAGGGGCTCCCGCCGGTCGCGGTCAGGGTGACGTCATTGCCGTCGCCGCCGCGGTAACTGATCCGGTACGTGATGTCCGCGAGCTTCAGCTGTGTGCCCTCCTTGAGCCCCCTGAAGGCGCCGGTGGTCTTCGACTTCCCCGAATGCTCGATGACGGTGATCGCACGGGCCGGCTTCGCCCCGGCGGCCGCCAGGTCGAGGTCTCCGGCCAGTCGGACCGACGATCCCGTCACCTTCAACGGCTGGGCGCCCAGGACGAGTTCGCCCTTCGCGCTCTGCCTGTAGCTCCCGGCGACCGTGACCCCACCCGCCACGACACCGTCGTTGGTCACCGACCCCTTCACGGTGCCCTTGCCGGTCAGCGTGGTGGCCACGCGCAGTCCGGACGGTCCGGCGTCGAGCCGCGAGCCCGTCGAACCGAGTCTGATCGCCCTGCTGTGGACGAGGTTCGCGCCGGAGCGCAGCGCCAGGGTGCCCTTCTCGACCGTCGTCGTGCCGGTGTACGTCACCCCGCTTCCCGTCAGGGTCGCCGTGGCGGCCCCGGTCTGAGTCAGCGACCCGCTGCCGCTGATCCGGGACAGGGCCAGGGGCTTGCCCGTGTTGTTCAGCACCAGCGAGCCGTTGTCGACCACCTTGTAGAGGTCACCGTTGGTGTAGAGCCCGCCGTCCCCGCCCTGCTTGCCGCTGCCCAGTCGCAGCACCGCGCCCTTCTCGACCGTCGTCGAGCCGTTGTAGTACTGGACGGCGGCGAAGGTCACGTCGTTGCCCTTCGTCCCCTTGATGACGATGTCCCCGGCGCCGGGTGCGGCCAGCGTGTCGTGGAACCTGCCGCCGCCGATGGGGGCGCCCAGCGTCACCGGCCCGTCGTAGTCGAACGTGAGCAGCGAACGGGAGCGCGCCGCAAGCAGGTTGATGTAAACGGTCTCTGCCGTGCCCGGCATGAAGATCTTGTCGGTCGTGCCGTCGCCCCACTGGACGTTCGCGCCCTTGATGTTGGTGCCGCGCTTGTTGACGTTCTTGTGCGCGGGCGTCCAGTTCAGGGAAGGGTCGCTGAGCGAGGGGTTGGTGTCGCCGCCCTGGTTCGACCAGCTGTACTGACCGGTCAGGACCACCTTGCTGCCGGGCCGGGACTGGACGTTGATGTCACTGCCGTACTCGCGCTGGTAGAAGTCCATGCCCATGGTGACGGTCTGACCGAGAGGCGTGTCCACGGTCCAGGTGCCCTGGTTGAGGACCTTGCGCATGTTCGGCAGCGAGGTGGCGAACTCCGGCGCGCCGGCGTTGAGCTGCGTGCCGTTGTCGATCACCCCCGAGAAGGAGTGGGTGCCCGACAGGGCCCAGCTGCCCCAGAGGAAGCGCGGCTGCGTGATCAGACCGGAGCCGCTGATCGTGCCCAGGTTGTAGGCGCTCGTCAGCGACAGTCGCAGCGTGCCGTCGACCCGGATGTTGTCCTGGTTGAGCCGGAACCCCGGGGTGTTGTACGGGAAGTGCCCGAGCAGCCCCGTCGTCCCGCCGTTGCCGTACTGCAGGGTCGCGCCCCGCTCGACGGTGATCGCGGGCGGGTCGGCGTCGGCCGTGGTGACGTACGGGTGGTTGCCGCCCTGCGTCTTCACCACCTGATGCTGCCGTGACGCGGGCAGGGTGAAGTCGCTGTCCTTGGTGAGGACCAGCGTTCCGCCGCCGCGCACGGTCAGCGTGCCCTCACCGCGGAACACCCCGTCGTACGTCGTCGTCCCGGACGGCACGGTGACCACGGTGTCGCCGGTGAGCGTCACGTCCCGGTCGGCGAGCACGTCGGCGGTGACGTCACGGGTACCGGCGGCCGCCGCGGGAGGAGCGGTGGAGAGCAGGGCGGCGACCGCCGCGAGAGCTCCGGCGACGGCTGCTGTCTGATGGGTATGGCTGCGCACGTCAGAGGAGACGGGCCGGAGGGCCGCCGATAACAGAAAAAACCGCGCTACGGCGGAAATCGCGAAAGCGCTCTCTGTCAGTCCCGTCAGACCCGTTGACCTCCTCGTTCCACACCCTTACCTTTTCGGCGTTCGTAATGACAGATGGTGTTCGCTACCTCGAACGTCCCCCGCCGAGAGGCAGCCGTATGAGCCGCAACAACGACCTGCCCCAAGTCCCCAGCCGTCGCCTGATGCTGAAGGGAGCCGCCCTCGCCGCGGGCGCCCTGGCGGCCACCCCCGCCACCGTGGCCACCGCCGCGCCGGCCTCGAAGGCGGCCCCGTTCGTGAACCCCCTCGTGCGTCAGCGCGCCGACCCGTACATCCACCGCCACGCCGACGGCCACTACTACTTCACGGCAACCGTGCCCGAGTACGACCGCATCATCCTGCGCCGCTCCCGCACCCTGAACGGCCTGGCGACCGCAGCCGAGTCAGTCATCTGGGCCAAGCACGCCACGGGCGTGATGGGCGCGCACATCTGGGCGCCGGAGATCCACCGCATCGGCGGCAAGTGGTACATCTACTTCGCCTCCGCGCCCGCCGAGAGCGTCTGGGACATCCGCATCTGGGTCCTGGAGAACGCCCACCCCGATCCCTTCAAGGGGACTTGGGTGGAGAAGGGCCAGGTGAAGACCGCCTGGGAGACCTTCTCCCTGGACGCCACCACCTTCAGCCACCGCGGCACCCGCTATCTCGTCTGGGCCCAGCACGAGCCCGGCATGGACAACAACACCGCCCTGTGGCTGTCGAAGATGGCGAACCCGTGGACCCTGACGGGCCCCCAAGTCCGGCTCTCCACCCCCGAGTTCGACTGGGAGACCATCGGCTACAAGGTCAACGAGGGCCCCGCGGTCCTCGCCCGCAACGGCCGCCTCTTCCTGTCCTACTCGGCCAGCGCCACCGACTACCACTACTGCATGGGCCTGCTGACCGTCGACGCGAACGCCGACCTGATGGACCCCGCCAACTGGTCCAAGTCGCCGGTCCCCGTCTTCACCAGCAACGACACCACCGAGCAGTACGGCCCCGGCCACAACTGCTTCACGGTCGCCGAGGACGGCCGCAGCGACGTCCTCGTCTACCACGCCCGCCAGTACAAGGAGATCACCGGCGACCCCCTGAACGACCCCAACCGCCACACCCGGGTCCAGAAGCTGGGCTGGCACCCGGACGGCACCCCCCACTTCGGCATCCCCGTGGCGGACACGGCCGCCGGCTCCGCAAAGGAGAGTGTCTGAGATGCGACGCGCGTACGCGGTACTGCTCGCCCTCTGCCTTGCCCTGTTCGGTGCCCTCGCGACAGCCGGCCCGGCGCAGGCGGCCGCCCAGACCGTCCCCAACGGCGTCCAGTTCACCGCTCCACCGACCTGACGAACTGGGAGTTCCGGAACTACGTCACCGAGTCGTCCGCCTCCGAGCTGAACACCGCCTACATCGAGCGGCCCAAGGTCATCCGGAAACGTGCCGTGCCGCGAACCTGGCCCGCGTGTTCTTCGACCGCGCACATCATCGATCGGTATCACACGTCCGAGTGATCGCTGCCGTCCGAGCGATTACTCCCGGCCACCGGCCACCACTCCCTCAACTGAGAGTCGCCACACCTGCCTGAGGTCGGCCCCCAGCGCCGCCTGGCCCGACACGCCAAATCGCCCTGGCGGCGATCCGGCCATCCCTGCCCTGCTACGTCAACATCGTGTCCCGCGCGAGCGGCGAGTGCCTGGACGTGTCCGGCGCGTCCACCGCCAACTCCGCCGCGATCATCACCTACACCTGCAACGGAGCGACCAACCAGCAGTGGACGCACGGGACCTGACGTCAGCTCAGCAGGTCGATGGCGTCGATCGAAGTTCCGGCGCTCAGGAAGGACGTCGACCCCGAACCGCTCGCCACATAGATCTTCAGCGTGTTGTAGGCGCCGGTGTCCGTCAGCCAGGCGGACGCCGGCACGCTGTAGGTGAACGTGTAGTTGTTGCCCCGGTACGAGCCCACGGTCAGCGACCGGGTGCTCGGCTGGCTGGGCGGCGAGGGGATCGACGACGTCCAGTCGTTGACGCTGATCTGCGGACGGCCGTTGGCGTAGGCCGTCGTCACACCGATGCGCAGGGTGTGCGCGGCGGCGGCCTGCGCGGCCGTCAGCTTGAAGTAGACGATGATGCCGCTGTTGACGTCCTTCCAGAGGTAGCAGGGGAAGGCGGAGGTCTCGGTGCCGCTGCCGATGACGACGTTGCCGGTCCAGGACGCCGCCCGGCTGTCGGAGGGGTGCGCGTACGTCATCAGGTCCGCGTTCTTGAACCCGCTCGGCGAGCCGTTCCAGTCGCCGATGCGCCAGATCGCGCTCGCGTTGCCCGGGTCGTTGGAGGACGGGATCGCGATGGAGTTGAGCGTGGTCGTGCCGCCCGCGGTGACCGTCACCGAGCCGGAGTAGACGGCCAGTTCACCCTTGAAGACGGTCAGGGTGTACGTCCCCGGCAGCACCCCCGGGATGGCGAAGTAGCCGTCCGAGGGACGGGCCGAACCCCAGTACTGCGCGGCCGGGTTGGCGAGCCCGACGGTGTACGGGAACGCCGTGTTCCGTCCGGTGATGCCGACGCCGGCGACCTTGCCGCGCCCGCTCGCCGCGACGTATCCCGAGATGCCGAGCGAGTCCGCCCAGGAGGTCGTGAGGTTGGCGTGGTACAGCGCGGAGGACGGCGCGCCGCCGTCCGTGAAGGCGATGACGTACGGGCCCTGGAGGCCGAAGCGCTGGGCCTCCGTCTGGTTCTCGCCGTAGTAGAGGATCTCGTACAGGCCGCCGCCGTCGGCGCTCTGGTGGCGCAGCAGGGAGCGGTAGAAGGGGCCGCCGGAGGCCTTCTCGTGGTTGGAGCGGACCACGTACAGGCCGACGCTCCCCGTCGACCAGCCGATGTAGTCGTAGTCGATGACCCTGCGCTTCGAGTAGTGCTTGGAGCGGGTCTGACCGTCGGACTTCTCGAACACGTCCGAGGCCTCGACGGTGGTCGGCGCGTACGTGTAGGAGTCGGGCTCGTCGTTGAGGAACATGCCCGCCTTGACGCGCACGATGTAGCGGGTCGCGCTGACCGAGTCGTCGGCCTTGTTGGTCCACAGGTAGACGTTGTTCTCGCCGCTGCGGGCCGCGTAGTAGTGCTTGAGCGTGCCGTATGCGACGGAGATCAGGATCGTCGAGCCGGACTGCTTGACCGTCACCGTGGAGGTGCCCAGGCCGGACTCGATGTGCGAGTTCTTGCCGCCGTAGCCCTGGTACTCGGTGCCCTTGTAGACCAGCGAGGTCAGGTCGCCGTTGGTCTTGCTGACCTTGAAGACCAGGCTGGCGCCGGTGTCGACGACGTAGTTCGACCCGTCGTCGGAGTAGCCGAAGCCCGCGGCCGACGCCGGGGCGGCGAGCGGCCCGGCGAGGGCGGCCGTCCCGGCGGCAGCGGCGGAACCGAGGACGAAGGTACGGCGGCCGACCGGTCTGTTCGCGGTCTCGGACATGGGGGGTGCCTCCTCCGGAAGCCGTGTGGGGGTGGTGCGAGTGGTTGTGAGGGTGACAGTTGAATCGATTTCGCGAAAGGGCTTTCACATGCGTGAAGTTGGCAATCTTGTGAAATCGGTCCAGAGGCTAGAAAGCGCTTGCGGAGAGCGATACGGTCCCTGCCGCCAGGCCTTGTCGTCCGGTCGTTTCCTCGGAGGGATGCGCGAATGAGACGTTTCAACCTCGCCCTGCTGGCAGCGCTGACACTCAGCGCCGGTCTGACGGCCGCACCGGCCCAGGCCCACGAGGGGCACCGCCCCCTCGGCATCGAGAACTGCACCGCCGACGCCTGCCACTTCGACGTCCCGCCCGGCACGTACGACGTGAAGGTCCTCCTCGGCGGCGAGGCCGCGTCGAGTACCGCCGTCAGCGGCGAGACCCGGCGTTCCCTGCTTCCCGAGACACCCGCGGCGGCCGGCGAGCGGGTCGCCCGCAGCTTCACGGTGAACGTGCGCACGCCGGAGGGCGAGCCGACGGGACCGGTCGGAACCCCGGGTCTGGATCTGGTGATCGGCGGCTCGGCCCCCGCGCTCGCGGACATCCGCGTCACTCCCGCCCGGCACGCCCGCCAGATCCTCCTGGTCGGCGACTCCACGGTCTGCGACCAGCCTGGCGCCCCGTACTCCGGCTGGGGCCAGCAGCTGCCGCAGTACCTCCGCAGGGGCCTGTCCGTCGCCAACTACGCGGACTCCGGCGAGAGTACGGTGACGTATCTGCAGAACCCGCAGCTCTGGGCCACCGTCCAGCCGCTGATCCGCCCCGGCGACCTGGTCCTGATCCAGCTGGCCCACAATGACAAGACCACCGACGAGGCGACGTACCGGGCCAACTTGGAGACACTGGTGGCAGGCGTACGGGAGAAGGGCGGCGAACCAGTGCTGGTGACCCCCATCGTGCGGCGCTGGTTCAATGCGGACGGCACCCTGAACAACAACACCGCACTGCTGGTCAACAGCCTCGGAGTGGACCATCCTGCTGTCATCCGCTCGGTCGCCGCGGCGCAGCACGTGCCGCTGGTCGACCTGACGGCCAGGACGAAGGCGCTGGTGGAGTCCCTGGGCGTGGAGGGCTCCAAGGCGATCTATCTCTACAACGAGAAGAAGGACAACACCCACACCTCCGTCCACGGCGCCACGGTGTACGCGGCACTTGTCCGCGACGCACTTGTCGCCCAGCATCTGGTGCCGGAGGGTCTGGTGCGGGTGGGATGAACTCCTGGGGCGTCTCGACCGGAACCGGGGCGCCCCAGGTTCCCCCCTTCGTCCGTCGCCGCAGCTCCTGAAAGAGAACCGATGCACCTGCCTGCCGAGGACCGCACCGCCAGTCCGCACACCGGCTACACCCGTGCCCACTGGGAGGCGGCCGCGGACGCCCTGCTCGCCGCGGTCGAGCCGTACGCCGCGGAGGGCGGCGCGCTCTACCACCTCCCCGGCGACCGGACGAGCTGGACCGGCCGGCTCTCCGACGGCCTGGAGGGCTACGCCCGTACGCTGCTCGCCGCGGCCTTCCGCCGCGACGAGACCGCGCTGCAGCGGTACGCCGAGGGGCTCGCGGCCGGCGTCGCGGGAGCCTGGCCCCGGATCGAGGACCGCACCCAGCCCCTGGTCGAGGCGGCGTCGATCGCACTCGCGCTGCGGCTGACCCGCCCGCTGCTGTGGGACCGGCTGGACGACGGTGTACGACAGCGGGCGGCCGCCTGGCTCGGGGACGCGCTGACCGCCGAAGCCTGGCCCTGCAACTGGGAGTTGTTCCCGGTGACGGTGGGCGGCTTCCTCGACGAAATCGGTTACGAGACGGAAGCGTCCCGCAAGGCGGTCGACCACGGCCTGGAGCGCATAGAGGAGTGGTACGTCGGCGACGGCTGGTACACCGACGGCGACGGCCGCAAGTTCGACTACTACAACGGCTGGGCGATGCACCTGTACCCGGTGCTGCACGCATGGCTGGCGGAAGACCGCCGGTTGCTGGACCTGTACGGGGGGCGCCTGTCCCGCCATCTCCGGGACTACGCCCGCCTGTTCGGCGGCGACGGCGCCCCGATGCACCAGGGCCGCTCGCTCACCTACCGCTTCGCGACGACGGCCCCGCTGTGGCTGGGCGCGCTGACGGGACACACGCCGCTGCCGCCGGGGGAGACGCGGCGGCTGGCGTCGGGGGCGCTGAAGTACTTCCTGGAACGCGGCGCGATGGACTCCCGCGGCCTGCTCACCCTCGGCTGGCACGGCCCCGACACCGCCGTCCTGCAAGGCTATTCGGGCCCTGCCTCCCCGTACTGGGCGAGCAAGGGCTTCCTCGGCCTGCTCCTGCCCCCGGACCACCCGGTGTGGACCGCAGCGGAGGAGCCGGGCCCGGCGGAACGCTCCGACGCCCTCACGCCGATCGCCGCCCCCAACTGGATGCTCCAGTCCACGAGTTCGGACGGGGTCGTCCGCCTCCACAACCACGGCAGCGAGGACGTCCGCTACGACCCGTACTACACGCGCCTCGCCTATTCGACGGTGACGGCGCCCGCGTCGTCGTACGACAACAGCGTGATCGTCGGCGACGATCCGAGCCGCACGGAGATCGAGCCGTTGGGTGTGGGCGACGGCTGGGCGGCGTCGCGGCACACGGCCGGCGCAGGGGCGCGAGTGACCAGCGTGGTGCTGGCGCGCGGGGCCGTGGAGGTGCGCGCGCATCTCGTCACGGGTGCCGAGCCCGGGACGGTGGTGCGGATGACCGGATGGGCGGCCACGGAGGGGCTGCGGGCCGAGCTGTCGCCGGCCGCCGGACTCTCCGACGAGCTCACCGGGGTCTGCGGCGAGGGGGACAGCCTGTTCGTCGCGCTGGCGAGGCTCACCGGCGAGGAGGCTCCCGTGCCGCTGGGGGAGACGGTGAGCGTAGCGGCGGACGGCACCGGGGAGTTGACGGTGCGTTGGAGCGAGGGGCCCGAGGTGCGGGTGTCGCTCGGTGGGCCCGGGGCCGAGGTCGTCGTGGCGCAGTCCGATCCCGCAGGGGCTCACTGAGCGGTGGCGGCGCGCAGGGCCGAACCCCGCGCGCCGCCCGGCCGTGTGCCCGCAGCGCACCTGCTCATGCGCGGGAGCGCGGCCATCGGGCCCGCCGGCTGTCGCCGGACGTCGCCCCCGTGCCCGGCGGGGAACAGGGCCGTGTCCTGCCTCATCCGCGCCGAGCTCCGCGACAACGGCCGGTCTGCCACTGGCGTGTGGAAGTGGCGGCCGGGCAGCCTCACCTGCCCGGACCACTGGGACGGACACCCGTCCTGCGCCCTCACCGACGTGCGTCCGTCAGGGAGTCAGCCGGGCGATGCTCAGCGTCTTAGAGGTCGGGGAGGCGCCGTTGAGTGCGGTCGCGTACGACGGTGTGACCGGTACGTACGCCCAGGTCAGAGTGGAGTCCGCGCCGACGGCGATGTCCCGGTGATCCGGGCCCGGACGACTTTGTCCGCGCTCTGGAACTTCCCGTTCCAGTCGATGAGCCGCAGGTGCGTGCCCGCGAACCCGCCGGTGCACGTGCCGTCCTTGCACCTGGCGTCGGTCAGCGACTCCCAGGTCGCCGCTACGGCTCGGGAAGGTACCGCCGCAGTAGCCCGCCCAGCACTGCTCCCGCTGTACGACGGGGGCGACGTCCGGGGCGCCTATGCCGCGGGCGCCTATGCCGCGGGCGGCGAGCCGCGCACCTCGGCGCTGGTTTCAGCCGCCCAGCACGGGCAGGGACAGGCCGCAGCGGACGGGTTGGGCGTGGGCGGGGTCGAGGGCGTTGGACACGAGTTGGAGGGCGTTGGAGTCGGCCGCGACCGAGAGGTGTTCGGACTTGTCCTGAGGACAGATGTCCTGGAGCGTGATGTTGTCGACCTTCGCGCCCGGTCCCGCGGTCAGGAACTGGTGGTAGTAGGGGGTGACGACCTCGTCGTACCGGGTGGCGATGACGGTGTAGTGGACCCCCGGCTGCGTGTCCCCGTCCCGGTCCAGCGTCCGGTTCACCTCGGAGCCGACCAGCTGGTCCTCGTACGCCTCGCCGACGAGGAGGGACACGGGCTTGTTGAGACCCAGTTTCGTGGTCAGGGTGCCGATGCCGGAGCCGGTTGCGCCGTGGTTGGAGGGCGCCAGGCCGATGAGGCTGTGCACCTTGTTCCGTTTCGGGTGGGCGGGATCCGTGCCGCCCTCGAACCGCAGATACCAGCGCGGGGTCAGACCACCGCCCTGGGAGTGCCCGACGAGGTCGACCTGCCGGGCACCGGTGGCCTTGAGCACGCGGTCGACGTAGACGGCGATCTGCCGGGCGGACACCGGGATGTGGGCGGTGGCCTTGATCGGATCACCGGGCGCCCCGCCGTAGTTGAGGGCGAAGATGCAGTAACCCTGCTGCTTCAGCCACGGGGCCAGCACGCTCCAGTTGGCGTAGGCGTTCGCCCAGGTTCCGTGCAGCAGGACGACCGGGCGAGGATGCTCACGGGTGGGCCTGCAGTTCCAGTCGTCGGCTCCGGCCGGCGGTGCGTCCGGGTGGATGACGCCACCGAGCAACGACACAGGAAGGGCGAGGATGTTCCGCGGCGGTGGCGGCGTGGGGCCGGCGGATGCGGCCGCCTCGCCCTGCTGTCCCATGGCCAGCGCCAGGGCGAACCCCGCACAGACCGCGGCCCACTTGGCGCGCCGTCGGCCTGACCGCCTCCGGGAAACCATCCGATCCGACATCGGGCCCTCCTCGTCTCACGGCCGGCCGAGCGCCGACGCCGAGATGATCGAGGAGCGGCATGCGTGCGGTGGGCGACAGCCGCGCGCGGCACCTCTCATGGAGCAGTCCGTTTTCACCCGTTCACCTGTCCGGGCCGTCGTCGGCGTGAACAGTTCGGCGTGAACAGTTCGGCGTGAACAGTTCGGCGGGCACCGAAACGATGGGCTCCTAGCCTCCCGGTATGAGCGAAACCCCGCAGGAAACACCCGTCCGGGCCGTCACCGGCATGGTCGACCACGTCCTCGCACTGGCCGCCACCTGGACGAACTGGGACGGCGAGCCCGCCCATGCCGACGACCGCGTGTACACCCCGCACAAGGCGATCCGCCGGGTCGCCGACCACCTCGTCGATCACCTCGCGGAGTTGGAGGCCCGGCTGGCGGGCGAGGAACCCCAGCCGGACCACTGGCACGCGTCCGCCGTGACGACCCGGGCAGACCTCGCGCCCTTCACGGGGGAGGACCTCGACGAGGCCCGCAGCCGCCTCACCCGGCTCGCCCGTATCTGGGCGAACCGCCTCGACGCCCTCACCGACGACCAGCTCGACGCCTCGCCCGGCGAGGGCTGGAGCTTCCGCGAACTCGCCCTGCACCTCAAGGGATCGACGTACTACGCCGACTCGGTGGGCGACCTCTCATGACCCGGCTCACAGCGCTCGGCGGTGAGTCCTTGGTAGGGTGGAGACTTTCGTGGGTATCAGACCCTTTGGACTCATCTCCGGCGAGGGACCGAGGAACCATGGACATGGACATCCCCGGCGACAAGCGACTGGCGGCTGCGGTCGTGATGGACGACGAGGGCCGGGTGCTGCTGGTCCGCCGCAGTGAGACGGAGAAGTTCCTGCCCGGAGTGTGGGGCGTCCCCTGCGGCAAGCTCGATCCGGACGAGAGCGCCCGGGACGGTGCGCTGCGGGAGCTCAAGGAGGAGACCGGGCTCCTCGGTGAGGTCCTCCGCAAGGTCGGCGAATCGTCCTTCGTCAGCGAGTACCGAGGGCACGAGATCAAGAACTGGCAGGAGAACTTCCTGGTCAGGCCGTTGACCGAGCAGATCACCCTGCCTCGGGCCGACCAGTCCTACGCCTGGCTCGCGCGCTCCGAGCTGACCACGGTCGAGATCGACGAGTACAACCTCGATATCGTGGACCAGGCCTTCATGAACTCCTGAGCTCCTGAGCTCCTCAGCTCCTGAACTCATCGGTTCACGAGCTCCTGAGCAGTTCGGCGAGTCCGTCGAGCGCTGCCAGATAGTCGTCGGCCTCCAGCGGCACCTTCGGTACGGCGCCGGGGTGGGGGCCCGCCGCGGTGAACACGTCGGTGTGCCGCCGTCGCCCGCTGCCCGTCTCCAGGAACAGTGTCACCGTGGGCACGTCCGTGTCGCACCAGGCGCGGTGCAGGGTGTGCGCGGGCAGGGCGTAGGCGCTGCCCGCCGCGTACTGCCCCACATGCGTCAGCCGCAGCCGCGCCGGACCGGCGGGCTCCAGCAGCCAGTCCGCCGAACCCTCCTTCAGCGACTCCTCGTAGCGGGCGGCCGTGATGCCGTCCCTGCCGCCGTCCTCGATGTCGTACAACTCCATGGCGAGCCGTCCGCGCACGACGTAGGAGGCAAGCGGGGAACGGTGGTTGTGGATGTCCTCCTTGCCGATCGCGCCGGCGCCCGGGTGCCACAGGTGGGCGCGCAGCATGTGCCGCGGCCCGCCGTCGAGCAGCAGCAGCTTGTCGAAGCCGAGGACGTGCCGGTACGAGAGCCGGGCGCACCCTTGCGGATCGCCCTCCCCGGAGGCCAGTTCGGCGACCAGCTCCAACAGCCGCTCGGGCGAACCGAGTTCGGCGACGACGCGGCGGGCGGCGGCGACCAGTTCGGGTTCGGGCAGTTCACCCTCCAGTGTCCCGGCCAGCAGTCGTCGCGCCGCCAGAACCTGCCGACCGCCCATGCACACATACCTCCGGGTTCGCTGCTTCCGGTTCACTCTTCCGGTCGATACATCCATACGGCATGTGCCCGCAGCGCCGAAAGACCCTGATAGGTCATCCACATGGGGTGCCGCAGCTCACTGCTGTCGGTCCGGCCCCAGGACCAGATGCCGTCCGTCTGCCCGGCCCGCACGGCGGCCGCCGCGCCGTCCAGCCGCTCCCGCCACGCCTCCTCCAGCCCGTCCTGCGCCGCGACCTCGCGGGCGCCCGGGGTCATCAGGGCGCGCAGCACCCAGGAGGCGGTGAAGTGCCGTACGTTCAGGACCTCGTGGCGCTCGGGGTCGTCGGTCCGGGGGCGGCGCACCTCCTCGCGCAGGTTCCGCAGGTCCGGGCAGCGGCTGTGGGCCGCGCTCGTGCAGGCCAGCAGCCAGCGGACGCCGTCCTCGCGGGCGGAGCGGGCTCCCGCGCCCTCGGGTTCGTCCAGCACCCGGGCGGCCCGGTCGAGTGCCACCACCGCCTGCGCCGTGTGCAGTGCGGAGGGCATGCCGTACGGCGGGTCGAGACGGTAGCTCCAGCAGCGCAGGTGCTCACGGCGCGGGTCGCTGATCGCGCTGTCGGCCAGGGCCTCGCGCAGCACGGGCAGCACCGTGGAGCCGGGCGCGGCGCGCAGCAGTCCGCGCAGCACGGTCGTCACGACGTGGGTCGACTCCCGCCCGGCACGGTCCAGTTCGCGGGTGAAGCCGGCCGTGCAGCGGCCCACCTCCTCCGTGAGCCGGTCGCCGGACGCCCCCGCGCGGGCCAGCGCACCCAGCACCAGGGCGGTGACCTCGGGCCGTGCCTCCGCGCCCTGCGACCGCGCGGACCAGCCCCCGTCGGGCAGCCGCAGCCGCCACAGCGTGTCGACGAGATCCCCGGTGCGCAGCCGCCCGTCGGGCACGCCGAGGTCGAGCATGATGTGCAGGCCGTACGCGGTGCCGACGGAGGTGGGACGGGGCGGGCTGCTCTCGCCGAGGGAGTGCGACCAGCCGGTGAGCCGCCCGCGGGCCGGGTCGTCGACCACGCACACCTTGTCGGCGAGCGCGCCGTACGCGGCGGCGAACAGCTGCGGGAGCGGACCGGGAGTGGAGGGCTCCGCGGCGGCGGGGGCTGTGAGGGCGGGCCGGGAGGGTCCGGCCGCGGCCCGGGCCCGGAGCAGTGCCGCCGCGAGCCAGGCGGCCACGCCGGTCCCGATCCCGCTGACCCCTGAGACCAGGTATTTGGCCGCCTCCCCGCCCAGGGCGCCGGGCAGCACCCCGAACAGGAACTGGAACACGGCGTACCCGGCGGCAGCGCAGCCGAGGCTGCCCAGCCAGCCGACGAACCGCGCGGTCTCGCTCGGCCCGGCGGGTTCCGGTGCCGTGCCGGTCGATCTCAAGGGACCGCGTCCCAGCTGCTGTTGAGACAAGGCACGCTCCCTCCCCCGAAGCTTCCAGTCTAAGTGGTCAGCGGGACGGGTGTGCCGCAACCTCCGAGCAGCGTCCCGGCGAGCAGCTCGGCGAACGCGACGGGATGTTCGGCCACACCGACATGCCCGCCGGGGAACTCGACGAAGCGGCTGCCGCTGTGCTTGGCGAGGAACCGGGCGGTGCGGTGGAGCAGTTGACCTCGGGAGTCGGTGCCGGCGGCGAGGGTGAGGCGGGCGGAGGAGGCGGTGAGTGCGGGGAGAGCGGGAGCGTAGGAGGTGAACTGCCGCAGCACACGGGTGAGGAAGAGGGCCATGGGGATCACCAACTCCTCGTCAGGGGACAGCGGTTGACCCGACGGGCGCTCCTCCGGTTCCTGTCCCGTCAGCCCGGCGCCCAGCCGAACGGCGGCCGCCTGTAGCCCGGCGGCTCGATAGGTGTCGTACACCTCCCGGAACATGGCCTGCTGCCGGGCCCCGTCCGGGAGCACCCCGACGCACGGCGGCTCGTGCGCGACGACGTGGCTCAGCCGCCCGGGATTCCGGGCGAGCAGGTCGAGGACGGCGATACCGCCAGAGCTGGACCCGAAGGCAGACGCGGACTCGCCCTCGGGGAGCACCTCGTCGAGCACCCGGCGCGCCCCGTCGCTCCACTCCTCCACCCGCTGGTCGCCGACGGGTTGTCCGAGCCGCCCGTGGGCCAGCCCGAGGGGGTCGTACGTCACGACGGTGAAGCGGTCGGCGAGCACGTCCGTCATCGGGGCGAATCCCATGGGGTGCCCGGACCCGCCGGGAACGATCAGGAGGACGGGCCCCTTGCCGTGTACGTCGTAGTGCAGGTCCTCAGCCATTGCTCTGCTCCTTGCTCTTCTTCTCGGTGCTTTTCTCCCGGGGCCAGTGTTCGAGCGTCACGTGCAGGGCGTCGACGGCCTTGTCCCAGGACTTCTGCACCTCGCGCGCGGCGCCGAAGCCGCCGGTGGCCTCCAGGGCGCAGTAGCCGTGGAAGGTGCTGCGCAACAGGCGTACGGCATCGGTGAGATCGGGTTCGTCGAGGCCGTAGGCGCGGAGCATGCCGTAGGTGATCTCGGCGGTGCGGCGGAAGTCGGGGGAGGCGGCGATCAGGGCCTGGTCCATACGGATCTGGGTGGCGGCGTACCGCCCGGGCCGCTCCAGGGCGTACGTCCGGTAGGCGCCGGCGAAGGCGGCCAGCGCGTCCTTGCCGGCCCGCCCGGCGACCGCGACGGCGATGCGGTCGATCAGCTCGGCGCCCGCGAACAGCGCGAGGCGTGTGCGGAGGTCGTCGAGGTTCCTGATGTGCGAGTAGAGGCTCGCGTCCTTCACGCCGAAGTGACGGGCGAGGGCGGACAGGGTGACGTTCTCGAAGCCGACCTCGTCGGCGAGGTCGGCTGCCGCTTCGACGATGCGGGCGGGGGTGAGGCCGGCTCTGGCCATGGATGCTTCCCTTCTTTTCCTGGAGGGCCTAGGAAACAACCTAGTGTGCCCAGTTATTTCTCGGCGACCGCATTACTTCCCGTGTCACAGGCGGCCGGGCTGTCTCGTCCCAGCTCACGAAACAGGTCGAAGACAGGTCGAAGACAGGCTTCGGAATCGGGAAGGTGATGGTCACGCGGGTGTTCGTGGCAGGCGGGAGCGGAGTTCTGGGGCGGCGGCTGGTGGGGCAACTGGTGGCCCGGGGGCATCAGGTGACGGCCACGACGACGGGTCGGGCCAAGCTGGACCTGCTGAGGCGGCTGGGCGCCGAAGGGGTCGTGATGGACGGGCTGGACGCGGTGTCGGTCGGGCAGGCGGTGGCCGGGGCCCGGCCGGACGTGATCGTGCATCAGATGACCGGCCTTTCCGAGGCGCACGCCGGCAGGCCGAACATGAGGCAGGCCGACCGCTTCTTCGCCACCACCAACCGGCTCCGCACCGAGGGGATCGACCATCTGCTGGCCGCCGCCGAGGCGACCGGCGTCTCCCACGTCGTCGCCCAGAGCCACGCCAGCTTCAACGGGATCCGGGAGGGCGGCTGGGTCAAGACCGAGGAGGACCCGCTGCAGGTGGTGGAGGGGACCAGGGCGATCAGTCACCTCGAGAACGCGGTCGTCGGGGCCGGCGGGGCGGCCCTGCGCTACGGCGCGTTCTACGGCCCGGGCGCCAACGACGACCAGGTCAGGATGGTGCGCAGACGGATGTTCCCGCTCGTCGGGGGCGGCACCGGCCACACCTCGTGGGTGCATCTCGACGACGCGGCGAGCGGCACCGTCCTGGCCGTGGAGCAGCAGGCCAGGGGCGTCTTCAACATCGTCGACGACGAGCCGGCGCCGGTCCGTGAATGGCTGCCGTTCCTCGCGCAGTGTGCCGGTGCCAAACCGCCCCGGCGGCTCCCGGCGTGGACGGCCCGGCTGCTGGCCGGCGAGATGGTGGTGGGCATGATGACCGAGGGCCGCGGCTTCTCCAACGCCAAGGCGAGGCGGGAACTGGGCTGGGAACTCCGGTACCCGTCGTGGCGCCAGGGTTTCCGTGAGGAGTTGGTCTGACCGCCCGCTATTTCTGCCTTCGCTTGCGGTTCGGGCGGTGCGGTCGGTGGACGGTGTCGAGTTCCCCGACCGCCGCCCGTACGTGCTCCGGGTCCCGACCGGCTCCGGCGCACCGCCACACGGGCCGCCCGTCCTGCTCGCCCAGATGCATCCCGAGGTCGTGCACGGAGCACACCGGCCAGGCCTGCCACAGGCACTCGGTGACGGTGTCCTGTGCTGCCTCGGCGACGGCGGCGAGAGCGGCGAGGGGCTCGTCGCGGGGCGGGTCGGGGGAGCCCTGCCAGAGCTGGTTGCCCCACCACTCCCCGTTGGGCAGGGTGACGTACACGTTCTCCGGCTCTCCCTCCTCCCAGGGCGGCAGGGCCATCAGCCGGAGCGGCCCCTGCCCCGGCAGCGTCGCGGTGACGTCCCGGTTGACCAGGACCAGGGCCTCGTCCACCACGGGGTACTCGCCGGGCCGGACCTGACGGGGTGTGGGGCTGTCGAAGGGCGTGTGCATGGCCCCATCCTGTGCGGCGGGTGCCGCCCCGCACGAAGGATATGACCTACGGCACATCACCAAAGGGTGGGTTCTCGGAGGGCGCGGACCGGCTGCTCCTCGGGGACGGAGGTGGGGGATGCGGGTGTGTCACCCCTGAGGCGCCGCTGCGGGGAATTCGGTTGCCGGGAATTGCGACGGACATAGGGTTGCCGAACGGAGGGGGAGCATGAGGTGGCGAGGGGGAGCGCGGTGACGCACGAGGCGCGCAGGCGTGACGGCGAGTGCGGGAGCAGTTCGCCCGACACCACACCATCCACCGCTCAACCCCTCTGGCTGCAGCGGGACTTCGGCATCTTCTGGGCCGCCCAGACCCTGTCCGTCTTCGGTGACTCCTTCGCCCTGATCGCCCTGCCCCTGCTGGTCCTCCAGGCCACCGGGTCGGTCGCCCGCATGGGGCTGCTGACGGCGGTGGGATCCGGCGCCGCAGTCCTCGCGGCGGTGTTCGCCGGGGTCGTGGTGGACCGTGCCGACCGCCGCAGACTCCTCATCGCCTGCGACCTCGTACGGATGGTGCTGTACGGACTGATCCCCGTCGTGTGGCTGTTCGGGCCGCAGCTGTGGCTGCTGTACGTGGTGCTGCCGCTGTGCGAGGCCGTCGGCACGTTCTTCGCCGTCGGCTACGTCACCGTCGTGCGCAGCCTGGTCGGCGGCGACCGGCTGACCGAGGCCAACGGCCGCCTGAACGCGACGGCCGCCGCGGCCGGGGTGCTGGGACCGCTGGGCGCGGGACTCGTCGCCGCCTGGACCGGACCGGCCGCCGCCGTCGGCGTGGACGCGGCGAGCTTCGGGGTGTCGGCGGCCTGCCTGCTCCTCGTACGCTTCCGCGCCCGCCCCGCCGACGACCGCCCACCCGAGCGCACCGGCCTCTGGCGGGACCTGCGCACCGGCATGTCCTTCCTCTACGGCCACCCGGTCCTGCGGTCTCTTACCGCCCTGCTCTTCGTCTTCAGCTTCCTCACCCTCGGCCTGACCGACCTGGTCATCTACCACGTCAAGCACGACCTCGGGCACGACGACGGCACGGTCGGCACCGTCATGGCGTGCGGCGCGCTCGGGACCATCGCCGGCTCCCTGCTGGTCGCCCGGATCCGGCGCCGGCTCGGCTTCGGGCGCACCTGGACCGGCGCGGTCGCGGTGTGCGGGCTCGCCTTCGCCGGCCTGGGCTGGGCGCGGGACGTGCGCGCCGTGGCCGCCCTGGGCGCCGCCTTCCTGGCCTGCGTCGCCATCGCGGGCACCTGCTCCATGTCCCTGCGCCAGGAGATCACCCCCGAGCCCCTGCTCGGCCGCGTCACCTCCGCCTTCTGGACGCTCCACTACTCCGCCGCCCCGATCGGCGCGGCCGTCCTCACCTGGTCGGCGGAGCGGCAGGGCACCGGACCGGCGGCGCTCGTCGCGGGTTGCTGCTGTGCCGGGATCGCGGCCGTCGCCCTGCTCACGCCCGTCAGGAACGCCTGACACGGTCACCGCACGTCGCATCACAGGGAAGAGAGAACAGCCATGCACAACGCAGTCGATCACCTGGTCGAGGCGTACGGACTCGGCTCCGGTCCGTGGACGCTGACTCCCGTCACGCGCGGTGCGCTGGGGCAGATCTGGAAGCTGTCGGGGCACAGCTCGACATGGGCCGTCAAGGAGATGCTCTTCGGCTGTGACGAGCGCCAGGTCCAGCGGGAGGCCGCGTTGCGGGACGCCTCGGAGCGACTCGGCATCACCTCCCCGAAGCTCCTCGCGAACCGCGAAGGCTCCCCTGTCTCCCGGCTTCCACCCAGGGCGGGCGGATCCTCCGTGAAGCTCTACGAATGGATCGACGGGACCGGGGCGGACCCTGCCCGGCCGGAGATCCTCAGCTGGGTCGGCCGCACGCTCGCACTGCTGCATGTGGCCGGAGCAGGCACGAGCGAGGCGCCGGGCTCCTGGTACGAGACCTGCCCTCGGAAGGCCGACTGGGAAGAGCTGCACCGCAGGACGGATGCCGCCGGCCTGCCGTGGTCGGACGCACTGGCCCGCTTCGCCGCCGGCCCGGCCGGGGAACTGGCACGGTTGGTGAACTCGGCCGACCGGAGCGCACTGGTGACGTCGCATCTCGATGTGCAGCCGCAGAACGTGCTGTTGGGCCCCGCAGGCCCGGTCCTGATCGACTGGGACAACGCGGGACCCACGGCACCGGAGCGTGAGCTGGCGTGGATCGTCTTCGCGTGGTCGGGACGAAACCGCCTGAACGCGGATTCCGCGCGGCGGGTCGTCCGCGCCTACGTGGCGGCCGGCGGCCCCGGCCGGATCCGGGACCTGGATGCGTTCTCGACGCTCGTCGCGACGAGCCTGAACTACATCCAGGTGCAGGCCGAAGCAGCGGTGGACCCGGCGAAGACGGTGGAGCAGCGCGAGTTCGGGAAGACAGAGGTCGCCAGGTCCCTGCGCAGTCTGCCGGAGCCGGCCGTGCTCGGCCGGCTGATCAAGGAACTCGAACCCGAGTGGCCCTGAGGTCCGCCGCGGCGGGTGCCGTCATCCGTTCACCCCCGTGTAGTGGTTGAGGCTCCAGCGCCACAGCAGCCGCGCTCCGAGGTACGCGAGTACTCCGAGCAGCGGGGAGGCCGCCGCCAGCCAGAACGGGACGCCCGTGTCGTGTCCGTGCCCGGTGAGCACCGCGGCCGGGAAGTAGGCGACGAACGCGAGCGGGAGGCCGAACGTCAGGAAGCCGCCCACCGCCTTGGGCAGCACGTTCAGCGGATAGCTGCCGAAGGTGCCGAGCAGCTCCTCCAGCCAGCGGCCCCAGTAGTCGGCGGCCGGGAAGCGGAGCGAGGCGCAGGCGACCGCCGTGAACAGCGCGGCCTCCAGGAGCATGCCGCCGATCAGACAGATGACGAGATACGTGATCCGCCCTGCGGTCCAGTCGAGGTGACTGCGGGACAGGGCGCCGGCCATCAGACCGGCGGCCACCGTGAGGTCGCCGATCGCGTTGGTGGGGAAGTACTGCAGCTGCACCTGGCGGTGGACCGGTATGGGCCGCAGCAGGCAGATGTCGATGCGCCCTTCCTGGATGAACCGGCCCAGGCCGTGCACCCGGCCCAGGACCAGCACGAACAGCCCGTGCGCCAGCATCCGCGTCGCGGGGATGAGCAGCACGTCCGAGCTGTCCCAGCCGCCCATCCCGGTGAACCGGGTCAGCAGCACGGTCGCGAACACGATCACCGACACCTGCCAGATCGCGCCGATCGCGACCATCAGCAGGAACTCGGTGCGGTACTCCAGTTGGGAGCGGAAGTTGAGGCGCGTGATGCGCCAGGCGATCCGGACGGCGTTCACAGGCCTCAGCCTCCCTGGGAGATCACACGGCGGGCGGCCCGCCGCCACAGGAACCGGGTGAACAGGTGGAGCAGCACGACCCAGCCGGCCTGGAGGGCCAACTGGCCGCCCGCGTCGGACAGTCGGATCCGGCCCACGTAGAGGGACAGCGGCACGTTGAGCGTCGCCTGGAAGGGCAGGAAGGTGCTCAGGGTGCGGAACCACCCGGGGAAGAACCACAGCGGGGCGTACACCCCGGACATCAGGTTCTGCGCGAAGATCAGGATCAGCATGGCCGCGGTGTTGCGCACGGTCCAGAAGCACATCTGGTCCAGCAGGAGCATGACGTGGTACAGAACCAGCTGCCCGAGCAGCAGGCTGACCACGAACACCCCCGCGACGGCAGCCGACTCGGGCGGCTCGATCACCCCGGCGGCGAGACACACCGCGTAACCGGCGAGCGCCCACGCGGCCCCGTAGACCTGCTCGCCGAGGGCGCGCAGCGCATGGTAGCGAGCGGGAGACAGCGGGCGCAGGTACCAGTAGACGATGGTGCCGAAGTGCATGTGCTGGATGACCGTGTCCCGGCCCGCGTACTGGTCCAGCTCCCGAAGCCGGGAGGCGAGTACGGCCAGCACGGCGTAGGTGATGGCCTGCTCGCGGCTCATGCCGGCCGTCACGCCGGTGTTCGCGTACAGGCCGCTCCACAGTGACGCCACCAGGACCACCTGGACGGTCAGCCGGACCAGGACGGCCGTCATCCGGGGCGGGGCGTGCAACTCGCCGAGCGGGGTGACGCGGGCGGCCCGCCACGCGTGCAGAACGGCCATCTCAGACCCCTTCCGCCGCGGGCTCCGCATGCGCGTACGCGGCCCGCATCACGTCCTCGAGGTCCGCCTCGTCGATGGCGATGCCCGTCACCTCGTACCGCTCGATGACGGCCTTGAGCGCCTGGTGGACCGTGGGGGCCTCGGGTCCGTCCGGACCGAACACCACCTGCGGGCCGTCCTGGCGCAGCAGTACGATGCCCGGCGGTGGTGCGAGGTCGGTGTGCCCGTCGGCGAGCGTCGCCCGCACCTGCCAGGTCGAGCCGAACTTGCGGCGGATCTCGTCGAGAGAGCCGTCCAGGACCAGCCGACCGTGGTTGATCAGCACGACCCGCTCGGCCAGCCGCTCGACCTCCGTCATGTCGTGCGTGGTCAGCAGCACCGTCCGGCCGCGCTGCTCGACCTGATGGCGCAGGAACTCACGGACCTGCTCCTTGACCACCACGTCCATGCCGATCGTCGGCTCGTCGAGGAAGACGACTGGCGGGTCGTGCAGCAGGGCGGCGGCCAGGTCGCAGCGCACACGCTGGCCGAGGGAGAGGTGCCGGACGCGGGTGTCCCAGAAGGCGGACAGTTCGAGGATGCCGTCGAACTCCCGCAGCCGCGCGGCGTGTTCGGCCCCCGGCACGTCGTAGATGTCCCGCAGGATCGCGAAGGACTCCCTGACCGGCAGGTCCCACCACAGCTGGGTGCGCTGCCCGAACACGGCGCCGATGTTACGGGCGTTGCGCTCCCGCTCCTCGTACGGCACCACGCCCGCCACCCTGGCCTCGCCGGAGGTGGGCGTGAGGATGCCGGTGAGCATCTTGATGGTGGTGGACTTGCCGGCGCCGTTCGGGCCCAGCAGGGCGAGGAGTTCGCCCGGCACCACGTCGAAGCTGATGTCGGAGACGGCGTGCTTGACGGCCCGCTCCGGGTTGACGAGAGATCTGAGCGCGCCTGCGAAACCCGGGCGGCGCACGGTGGTGGTGAAGGAGCGGGAGAGGGAGCGGACCTCGATACTGCCGATCACTCGTTGAACCTCCGGGTGAGTTGGATCAGCCAGACGGTCGCCGCGAGCGAGGCGGCGGAGAGCGCGGTCAGCAGCCAGGGGACGGCGTGGATGCCCGAGGCCTCGATGCCCGCCCCCAGCAGCGGGGGAGCCGCCACTCCGCCGATCATCGACGCGGCGATGACCCAGGCACCAGCGCGCCTCGCCTGGGGAAGCGCCCTGTTCAGCCAGGGCAGTCCGGTCGGGAAGACCGGCGCGATGAACAACCCAACACCGGCGTAGGCCACCGGCGCCACTCCTTTTACACGTGCCAGCAGCAGACACACGGTCATGCCGGCCGCGCAGATCGTCAGGATGCGCTCGGGGGAGTACTTCAGGGTGACCGGCACGACGAGGAAACGGCCCGCCGTCATCATCAGCCAGTACACGGAGGTCGCCGAGGCGGCCACGGTCGCGCTGTAGCCGACGGTCTCCAGATGCGTGGGCTCCCAGCCGCCCACGCCCGCCTCGACGCCGACGTTCAGGATGTAGAGGGCGAGGAAGCCGACGAGGACACGGGGAAGGCCGCCGCCCGGCGACCCGGGTTGCCGCTGCTTCTCCGACGGCTCGACCGGGCGCGTACGAACGCCACTTGAGCCCAGCGGCGCCAATACGGCCGCCAGCACCGCACACGCCCCGAAGGCGTACGCGTACGCGTCCGGCCCCAGCCAGGCCACCACCGCCGGACCGAGCACCGCACCGATGCCGAAGTGGGCGTTGAGCACGTTCAGCATGGCCGTGGAACGGTCGCCGAAGCCCACCGCGAACAGCTGGTTGACGCCGTAGTCGATGCCGCCGAAGCCGAGCCCGCCGAGGAACGCGGCGACGAGCGCGAGGGGCCAGTCCGGGGCGAGCGCGAAGCCGGCCCCGCCCAGCGCCATCAGACCGTAACTCGCCGCCAGCAAAGCCCTGTTGCTGATCCGGGAGTGGATCGCGTTGAAGGCCAGGACGCCCGCGACGCCGCCCGCGAAGTGCAGGCTCAGACCGAGCCCGGCACCGGACGGCGACAGCCCGAACTCCGCGCGCAGGCCCGGCACCGCGGGGCCGTACAGCGCCTGGAGCATGCCGATGAGGACGAAACCGACGCAGGACGCGACCGCGGCCGGCCGGCTGAAGAGCCGGCCGGCCGCGGGGGACGGTATGTCCGTGGCCGTCAACCGATCTCCGAGAAGACGAAGGAGAACTCGGCCGGCTCGGCGCGCAGCTGGTACTGCGGCAGCACACCCGGGCCGCAGGACCCGGTGCCGATGCCGTGGATGCCGTGGTCGAGGTTCACCCACACCGTCTCGCCGGCCGTGAGGTCGGTGAGGTGGGTGGCCGCGTCCAGCTGCTCGGTGGTCCAGCGGCGGGCGGTGAGGAAGAACTCCGGGTCGCCCTCGACGCGCAGCCCGCCGAGCTCGGCCCAGCGGACGTCGGCGCGGGCGCCGTTCTCCTGCGGACGGAGGTACGGGGTCTGCAGCCCGTCTACGGTGGACTCCCAACGACCCACCCTGGACGCCGCCTTGGTGTCCGGGTAGCCCTCGCCGGGCCCGCCGCCGTACCACTTCACGGTGTCGGCCCCGGTGAGCCCGAACCGCACGCCCAGGCGCGGCAGCGGCACCGGCCACTCACCCTCCGGCCCCACGGACACGGTCAGCCTGAGGCGGCTGCCGTCCGAGGTCCAGCGGTACACCGCGGCGAGGCCGAACTCCCAGGCGGCCGGCGCCACCCGGGTCCGCACGGTCAGCGCGTCGTCGCCGAGCTCCACCGAGGCCAGCCGGTGCCGCATGCGGTGCAGGCCGTACTTGCGCCACAGCTCCGCGGAGCGGATGCCGGTCAGCCACTCGGCGCCCTCGTCGTTGTCGGTGGTCGCCCGCCACACGTCCAGGCGCAGACCGCTCACCCCGAGGCCGCCGATCGTCTTCAGCTCACCGGTGCGGGCGTCGAAGGAGGCCGGGCCGAGCGTGATCACGCCGTCGCCGGCGACCGGACCGTCGGTCGCGGCGACGGACGGCACCGTCCGTGCGGTGACCGGGACCTGCCCCCAGGCCACTTCGTGGCCCTTGGGTCCCCAGTTGGTGTCGGCGGCCAGCAGCGCCCGTACCGTCCACCGCGTCTCGCCGCCACCTCGGCCGTCGGCCGGCTCGGGCAGCTTGACGTCCGCGGACTCGCCCGGGGCGAGCGCGGGCAGCGACAGGGAGCCCGACTCGACCGTCTCGCCGTCCACTTGGTAGGACCACTCGAAGGCGAACGCGGACAGGTCGGCGAAGTCCTGCTTGTTCGTGATCCGTACGGCGGTGTCGGCGCCCTCGATGGAGACGGGTTCGATGACCTTCTTGAACTCCAGCAGGCCAGGTGAGGGCTGCCGGTCGGGGAAGATCAGGCCGTCGCAGACGAAGTTGCCGTCGTGCAGCTCCTCGCCGAAGTCGCCGCCGTAGGCGTAGCCCAGCTCCGGGTGCCTGACGCCGTGGTCGATCCACTCCCAGATGAAGCCGCCCTGGAGGCGCTCGTACTTCTCGAACAGCTCCTGGTAGTCGGCGATGCCGCCCGGGCCGTTGCCCATGGCGTGGCCGTACTCACACAGGATGAAGGGGAGCTCGCGCCGCTTGTGCGTTCCCCCGTCCAGCTCCCGGCCGATCTGCTCGACCTCGCCGTGGCTCGCGTACATCCGCGAGTACATGTCCGTGTCACGGGAGTTCCAGTCGCCCTCGTAGTGCACGAGGCGCGAGGTGTCCCGGCCGTGGATCCACTCGGCCATGGCGGTCAGGCCGCGTCCGGTGCCGGCCTCGTTGCCCAGGGACCAGATGACGACCGACGGGTGGTTCTTGTCCCGCTCGACCATCCGCGCGGCGCGGTCGATGAGGGCCGGGGTCCAGCGGTCGTCGTCGACCGGGTTGTCCCGCCAGGCCTGCTCGGTGAAGCCGTGGGTCTCCAGGTCGCACTCGTCGATGACCCACAGGCCGTACTCGTCGCACAGGTCGAGGAAGGCCGGGTGCGGCGGATAGTGGGAGGTGCGCACCGCGTTGAGGTTGTGCCGCTTCATCAGCAGCACGTCCTCGCGCATGGTCGCAAGGTCAAGGGCGCGACCGTTGACCGGGTGCCACTCATGACGGTTGACGCCCTTGAAGAGCACCGCCTTGCCGTTGACCTTGATGAGGCCGTCGGCCAGCTCGACCGTGCGGAAGCCGATGCGCAGCGGGACGCGCTCGCCGTCCGTGGCCAGTACGCCGTCGTACAGCTTCGGCGTCTCGGCGGTCCACGCCTCGACCGGCACCGTCACCGATTCCCCGGTCGGGACATCGATGTCCAGTGCGGGCACGGTCACCCGCCCGTCGACATCGGAGTCGACGCGCAGGGTGCCCTCGCCCGTGAGGTGGTCGTAGGAGGCGTGCACGAAGAAGTCGAGGGCGCTGCCCGCCGGGCGGTGCAGCAGCGTCACGTCACGGAAGATGCCGGGCAGCCACCACTGGTCCTGGTCCTCCAGGTACGAACCGGCCGACCACTGGTGCACGCGTACGGCCAGGACGTTGCCGCTCGGCTTCAGCAGGTGCCCGACCGCGAACTCGTGCGGCAGCCGGGAGCCCTTGAACTCGCCGATGTCCGTGCCGTTCAGCCAGACGCGGGCGCAGGACTCGACGCCGTCGAACCGGATCACGGCCCCGCCGTCGGAAAGGTCCGGCCAGTCCTCGGGCAGATCGAAGACGTGCAGGTGGTCGCCGGTCGGGTTCTCCGTCGGGACGTGCGGCGGGTCGACCGGGAAGGGGTAGAGGTGGTTGGTGTAGATCGGCAGGCCGAAGGCACCGTCGCCCTGAAGGACCCAGTGGCCGGGGACCGTGACCTCGGCCCAGTTCCCGGCGTCGAAGCCCTCCGCCGCGAAGGAGTCGTCCTCTGTGTCGATGGTCGGTGACACGCGCAGGCGCCAACTACCGTTCAGGGAAAGCGACTTGGCGTCGGAGGACGGGTACCAGGCGCGGGGCGGGAGGGCCCCGCTGCCGGGCGACACGTCCTCGACGTAGTCGATGGCCGTGGTGGTGCGGGAAGTCATCGGTCTCCAGGTCTCGGGATGCGGGTGTCAGCCCTTGATACCGGTCTGCGCGATCCCCTGTACCAGCCAGCGCTGGAGGAAGAGGAAGACGAACACCAGGGGCAGGATGGAGATGGCGGTGGCCATGAAGATCAGGTGGTAGTTGACCGTCTGGTTGGTCATGTACGAGGAGAGAGCCACCTGGACGGTCCAGGCGCTGGGGTCCTGCCCGATGACCAGCGGCCACAGGAAGGCGTTCCAGCCGCTGATGAAGGTGATCGTGGCCATCGCCGCGAAGAAGTTCAGCGAGTTCGGTACGACGATGCGCCAGTACGCACCCCAGTAGCCCAGTCCGTCCACCCGCGCCGCCTCCTCCAGCTCCTTGGGGAATCCCAGGAAGTACTGCCGGAAGAGGAAGCAGGTGAAACCACTGAAGAGACCGGGGATGATGAGACCGCGGTAGGTGTCGACCCAGCCGAGCGAGGAGACCAGCACGAAGCTGGGCACGAAGGTGACGGCTGTGGGCACCATCAGTGTCGCGAGGACCAGGTAGAAGACCTTGTTGGCATGCCGGTACGGGATGCGCGCCAGGCCGTAGCCGGCGAGGGAGCAGACCAGGAGGGTGCCGACGGTCATCAGGACCCCGACGACGGCAGAGTTGATCATCGAGCGGCCGAAGTCGACCGTCACGTCGTGGAACGGCTCGGTGACGTTGCTCCACTGGATGTGGGTGGGGAACCACTTCCAGTTCTCGCCCGTGATCTCGGGGTCCTGCATCAGAGAGTTGCGGACGATCAGGTAGAAGGGCAGCAGGAAGAGCAGCGCGGCGATGCCTACCGCGATGTAGATGCCGGTGTTGCCGATGACGCTCCCGCGCCTGGTGCGGCGCGGCTGGTCGACTGGAGGCATGGTGGTGGTCACTTGGACTCCTCACCCCTTCCGAAGCCCATGATCTTGCCCTGGAACAGGGTTACGACGCAGATCAGCAAAGTCAGGATGACCGCGCCCGCGCTGCCCTGGCCGTAGTCCTGGTTCACCCCGATGGCCGTCTTGTAGAGGATGACGAGGGGCGGTTGGCCCCACGTGGCCTTGCCCATCAGGTTGAAGAACTCATCGAAGGCCTGGTAGGCCGCGACGAGCAGCAGCAGGATCACCGCGGTGGAGGTGGCGCGCAGCTGCGGCAACGTGATGTACCGGAAGGTCTGCCAGCCGGGCTTGGCACCGTCGATGGAGGCCGCTTCGTACAGCTCCGAGGGGATGTTCTGGAGCGCTGCCAGGAACAGGATCATGTAGAAACCGGCCTGCAGCCACAGGCGCAGCGTCACGATGACCAGCCAGTACCAGGGTGGGCTGGGGTTGGCGAGCCAGGCCACCTGGTCGGCGCCGAACCAGCCGATGACGGTGTTGGCCAGACCGAAGCGGACACCGTTGAAGAGGGACATCTTCCAGATGAGCGAGGCGGCCACGTAACTGCACGCGGTCGGCAGGAAGAACACCGAGCGGAAGAACGCCCGCATGAACCGCAGACGGTGCACCAGCAGGGCCAGGCTCAGTGAGAGCGCCCAGGTGGTCGGCACGATGAAAGCGGCGAACACCGTGAACGTCACCAGTGACCCGGTGAAGTTGGGGTCCGTCAGGACCGTCTTGTAGTTGTCGAAGCCGATGAAGTTGCTCGGCGTGACGGTGAACCGCGCGTCGAAGAAGCTGAGCCAGATGCTCCAGCCGATCGGCACGAAGACGAAGATCACCAGGCCGATCAGGAACGGGCCGGTGAAGAGCCAGAAGTTGAAGGTGGGGTTGCCCCGCAGCCCCCGCCGCGGCCGGGCCTGGGAGCCCTTGGCCGGGGCGGGGCGGGCGATCCCGCGTGTGGTGGTGGTCGACATGTCGCTCGCGCTCCGCCGGACTATCCGAAGAGCTTCTTGAGCTCGCGGTTGACCTTCTTGTCGCAGGCGTCGAGCGCTGCCTCCGGGCTCTGGTTCTTGCGGACGCAGTTGGCGATGACGTCGTTGAGGGCGGTGATCATCGCCTGGGTCCAGCCGATGTTGTCGAAGTGCCCGTAGTTGTTGGAGAGCTTCACGCCCTCAGCCGGCAGACCGGACTTGAGCTTGGTGGCCTGCTGGGCGATCGAGGTGCGCGGCGGGATGTGGAAGCCGTACGAGGTCGCGAAGTCCTCCTGGTACTGCTTCTGGTCGATCCACAGCCACTTCACGTACTCCTTGGCCGCTTCGACGTTGTCGCCCTTGGCGTTGACGAACATCGACCAGCCGCCGTTGGTGACCGACGGCTTCCCGTTGCTTCCGACCTTGGGGAACGGGAAGATGCCGAGGTCGTCGCCGAGCGCCTTCTGCATCGTGGGCATTCCCCACAGACCGCCCCACTGAATGGCGCACAGTCCCTGGTCCAGCGCGGAGGGGTCCCACCAGTCGGCCGGAGCGTCAAGGAGCAGGTTGCCGCTCGTGAACAGGGAGCGGAGCTGCTTGAGGCCGGCGACCACGGCGTCCGTGTGGTAGGCGATCTCGTTCTTCTCGTTGAGGGTGTCGGCTCCCGCCGACCAGATCAGGTTGCTCTGGATGGGCGTCAGGTCGTTGCCCAGGAACAGCCCCTTCACCTTGCTGGTGGTGAGTTTCGCCGCGGCCTCGATCAGTTCGTCGAGGGTGGTCGGCACAGGGACGTTCGCCTTCTCCAGCATCGACTTGCGGTAGAAGAAGAACTGCGGATCGTCGATCATCCGGATGCCGTAGATCTTGCCGTCGACCGTGTGCGACTTGATGTCGGCCGGGTTGAAGTCGTCCTTGACCGGATCGATGATGTCGGTCAGATCGGCCACCTGACCGCTCTTGATGAGCTGGATCTGCGGGTGGAACTCGAAGACGTCCGGCGCCTGCTTGGTGAGCAGGGCGGGAAAGAGCTTGTTCTCGAAGTTGCTGCCGGTGATCCACTGCGTGGACACGTTGGCCTTCGTGTAGGCCTTCGCGTACCGCTTGACGGCCTGCTCCACGCCCGCCTCACCGTAGGCGTGGAAGTACTGGACGAGCTGCTTGCCCGAACCGGAGCCGCCCCCCCGCCCGTTGTTGCTCCCGCACGCGGCCAGCGTGCCGGCGGCGGCCATGCCCGCGGCGGCCCGGAATATGGACCGGCGGGAGAAATTGCTGTTGCTCATTGCCGACATGCTGACGTCCTTGTCTCGATTGCGGCTGCGGCTCCACGGCTTCAGCGCTACTTGCTGCTACGTGGCTCAAAATGCGTTGCGGTGCGGGGACGTTAACCTTCGGCTAAGGCTTCGGCAAGGGGTTGGACGAAGTCTGTTCGAAGCGTTAAATCCGGTTCGGAATGCCGAACGTGGGGGGTGGGTGCAGAGGGTGAGGGCCGCCGGGTCAGGGTGTGGCCGGCGGCCCTCGGTGCAGGGGACTAGGCCTTGTTCCAGACCTCGTTGGTGCCGCCGTTGCAGCTGTACAGGATCACTTTGCTGCCGTCGGCGGTCGCCTGCCCGCTGACGTCCAGGCACTTGCCGGACGCCTCGCTGAGGATCTGGCCGTTGGCGTTCAGCAGCCAGCGCTGGCTCGCGTCACCCGTGAAGCCGGCGGTCGTCGTCAGGCCCGAACTCCCAGCCGTCAGATAGCCGTTCGCGCCCTTCAGTGCGCCCTTGGCGTCGTACGACCACGACTGTTCGGCCGCGCCCGTGCACGTGCTGATGGCGGCCCCGGAGGTGCCCGCGGTCAGGCACTTGCCGGACTGCTTGCCCTGCAGTGCACCCGTGACCGCCGAACTGCCGTGGCCCTTCTGGTCGAAGACGTATGTCGTGATGGAACGCGCCGCGAGAGTCGCGGACGCCGTGCCGCCGCTCACCGTCGGCTTGGCGACGTTCGCCCAGTTCTCCGTGGCCGACGTCCGCACGGCCTGCGCGGCCCGCACCGGTGTCTTGTTATTGAAGTGCAAACTCAGCGGTGTGTCGGTGGAGTTGTGGTTGTTGACCACGACCACCCACTTGCCGTCCCGGTCGTAGGACGACACCTCGACGCCGTCCGGCGCCCCGGTCACGTTGTGCGCGACCGAGCCCGGCCGGACGAACCTGCTGTACTGGCCGAGCGCGTAGTACCGCTTGGTGAAGTACAGCTTCTGGTTGCCGTTCGTCGCGTAGTCGGGGTCGTAGTAGATCAGGCCGTCGTTCCAGCCCGTGTCGTTCCGCTCGGTGGGCGAGGTGCCGTAGCCGCTGGCCAGGGCCACCCACCACTGGAACGCCGAGTCGTGCGAGCTCGCGAAGTCCTTGTAGATGATCCGCGACATCAGCAGGGCGTTGTCGATGGTGGGGTCGTACTCCTGGTTCCAGCCCGTGCCGCCCTTGCCGAAGCAGCAGATCTCGGTGGCCCAGGACTTCTTCCCCACGGCCCTCGACGTCTCGTAGACGTTGCCCAGCTGGCCGTCGTCGGGGTTGTTGTACGTGTGGTGGGCGAGCGCGGACACGTACTGTGCGGTGCCCGGCTGCGAGACCCACTGCGGGACCTCGGACACGAACTGGGTGGTCTTGCTGGACTCGTCCGCGATGATCGACGTCTTCTGCTTCCGGGCCCGCTGCTCGGCGCCCAACGCCCGCACGATGTCGTCGCGTTGGTCGGGCGTGACCTTCATGCCCTCCTGGCCGCAGTCCCCGAAGTCGTTGTCCGGCTCGTTGAACGGGCTGATGTAGTCGAGCTTCACGCCCTGCTTGGCGAAGTGGTCGGTCACGTCGGCCACGTACTTGGCGTAGTCCGACTCGTTCTCCGCCTTCAGCTGGCCGCCACAGCTCTGGCCGTTGGTCGTCCACTGCGCGGGCGCGCTGTTGACGAAGCCGATGAGGTCCTTGACGCCGTACTTCGCGGCGTACTTGAGGAACGTTCGACCGCCGCTGTCCCTGCTCCAGTCGTACGAGCCGTCGGAGTTCAGGAAGTCCTGGGCGGCGCGGGCCGGGGTGGTCACCGCGGTGCCGCCACCGCCGATGTTGTAGCGGTACGAGGAGAGGCCGAGGCCCTGCCGGGAGAAGAGCAGACCGGCGACCCGGGCCTGCACCTCGGGCTTGAAGTGCTGCAGGTCGTTGACCCACCAGGCGCCCGACGCGCCGATGTCGTCGATGGTCTGGGCGGAGTGGGGGGAGACCTCGGCCGCCGTGGGGGTGGCGGCCGAGGAGGGCGGGGCGGATATCAGGGGCCCCGCGACGGCGAGTGCGGCTGCGGCCGTCAACAGGGCGGGTCTTTTGGGGCGGGGGTGAGTCACGTGCATCCCTTCCGTCGTCATGAAGGTGGTGCGGTACGGCTCCTTGCGGGGGTGGTGCGTTTCGCATTCCTCTGCCCGACGGACTGCAGTGCGCCTTCCAGTGCGAACGTCGCCGCACCCAGACACGCCGGATCGCTGGGGATCAGGGAGAGGACGATCTCGGTGGCGGCCATCGGCCGCGGCAGCGCGTGCCGGGAGACGGCCTCGCGCACCTCCGCGACCAGGGGCTCGCCGAGGGCGGCCGCGACCCAGCTGCTGAGCACGACCACTTCGGGGTTGAACAGGTTGACCAGGTCGGCGATGCCGGCGCCGAGGTAACGGGCGGTGTCCCGGACCACCTTGAGCGCCACCGGGTCCTGCTCCCGCATCCCCTGGGCCAGCGCGGCGATGGTGGCCGTCTGGTCCTCCGGGTGCAGCAGCGGGCTGCCAGGGCTCAACTCCCGCAGATTCAGCATGATTCCGGGCGCTCCGACGTACGTCTCCACGCAGCCGTGGTTGCCGCAGTGGCACAGCCGGCCGTCGAGGACGATCGTGTTGTGGCCCCACTCGCCGGCGCTGTTGCTGACCCCCCGGTGCAGCCCGCCGCCCAGGACGAGCCCGGCGCCCACGCCGGTCCCGAGGGTGACCACGACGGCGTCCCCGCGCCCGCGCGCGGCCCCGAACCACAGCTCGGCGACCGCGACGGCGCGCAGCGGGTTGTCGAGGTACAGGGGGTAGGCGATGTGCTCGGTGAGCAGGTCGAGCAGGGGCACGTCGTGCCAGTCCCAGTTCGGCGCGTACTCCGCGATGCCGGTGTCGCGGTTCACCTGTCCCGGCACGCTCACGCCCACGCCCAGCACCCGCGCGCCCTCGATCCCGGCCTGCATGACCACCGAGCCGACGGCGGCGGCGACATGGCCGACCAGCTGCTCGGGGAGGCTCTCGCCGGGGCGGACGTCCTCCTCCGCGCGGGCCAGGACGTTCAGCGCGAGGTCGAAGAGCTCGACATGGACGTACGTCTCCGCGATGTCGACGCCGATCAACGCGCCCCCCGACGCGTTGACCGCCACGAGGCCCCGGGGGCGGCCGCCCGCCGAGTCCTCGAACCCGACCTCGGTGATCATCCGCAGGTCGAGGAGCTCCCCGACGAGCGTGGCGACCGTGGCGAGGCTCAGCCCCGTGGCGGCCGCCAGCTCCTGCCGGGAGGTGGGAGACGCGGCGATGATCTGGCGCAGCACCTCGTAGCGGTTCGCGGTGCGGATGTCACGTGATGTGCCGCGCTTCATCGAACTCCCCTCACGGCCAAAACCCCGGTGCGACGCCTTGGCCGGGGGCGCGGCCCGCCGCGCAGCGGCTGATGGGTGTCGCGCCCCCCGGGGAGACCCAGCACAGGTCGCCCCGGTTCTTTCGGGCCAGGCGCACCGGGCACGGCGGCACCGGCGCGGCGCAAGGCTATGGCCTGCGGGGGGCTTTCGACAAGGGGTTAGGAAAGGGGCTTTATAAAGTCCTTCGGGAGTCAGTCGCCCAGCACGGCCTGCACGAAGGGATTGGCGAATTTTGCGCCCGGGTCGAGCGCCCGCGCAAGCGCCCGGAAGTCACCCAGCCGGGGGTACCGGCCGTGCAGGACCGCCGCGGGCGTGGTGAAGACCTTGCCCCAGTGCGGGCGGGCGTCGAACGGGTCCAGCGCCTCCTCCACCCGCCGCACCACCGGCAGCACGGCCGGTGTGTCCTCCACCCAGGTGAAGTGCGCCGCCACGGTGTCCCGCCCGTACGCCGGGCTCAGCCACTGCGCGTCGGCGGCGACCGTGCGTATCTCGCAGGTCTGCAGCACGGGGGCCAGCGTCCCCCGGATGCCGTCGAGGGCGTGCAGCACCTCGACGGCGTGCCGGCGCGGCAGCAGGTACTCCGACTGCAGCTCGGCCCCACTGCTCGGCGTGAACTCCGCACGGAAGTGCGGCAGCCGCTCGTGCCACGGCCCCGGCACCCCGGACTGCTCCGTGCAGTTCACGGCCGGCATCCCCGGCACGGGGTGCAGCTTCTCGGTAGCGGGCGCGGCCCACGGGAACTCCGCGAGCGGCTGGTCGGTGCGCCGCTTGAGCCACACCTGCCGGAAGCCGGGCTCCCGCCAGTCGGTGAACAGACTCACGCTGTACGCCGCCGCCGCGATCGTCTCGTACGCCGCGAGGTCCAGCCCGGCGAGGGGGAGTTCGGTGAACACGTACTGCTCGACCTCGAAGGCCGGCTCCAGATCGAGGGTGAGGCAGACCACGACGCCGAGCGCGCCCAGCGAGGTGACGGCCCCCTCGAACCGTGCGTCGTCCCGCCCGATCCGCACCGTGTCCCCGTCGGCCGTGACCAGCTCCACCTCGCGCACCGGGGCCGCGAGCGATCCGTTGGCCACCCCCGAGCCGTGCGTTCCGGTGGCCACCGAACCGGCCACGGAGATGTGCGGCAGGGACGCCATGTTGGGCAGTGCGAGCCCGTGCGAGTGCACCATCCGGGCCAGCTCCGCGTACCGGACGCCGCCCGAGACCCGTACCGTACGGGCCGTGGTGTCCACGTCGATCAACGGCGGCAGGCCGGCGATCGAGAGCAGGGTGCCCTCGGGGCCCGGTTCGGCGATCTCGTTGAAGGAGTGGCCGCTGCCCAGGACGCGGACCTTCGCGCTGTCGGCCACGAGGCTTCTGAGTGCGTCCAGTGAGTGCGGGCGGTGCAACTCCTTTGCCGCATAGGTGATGTTGCCTGCCCAGTTGGTGACGGTCTCCGTCATTCCTGTCGTCCCTCCGGCGAGTGCATGTGCATGGACCCTCTGCATTGACCCTCTCATCTGCCGCGACCTACCGTGGAGAGCGTTTTCTACAACTTCCTCGCCGAAGCCGGAGGGCCACCCCTTGCCCGAGCGTCCCCAGGCTCTGTTCGTCATGACCGCCGAGAACCTGCCGCTCGTCTTCCCTCCGAAGGTCCTCGCGCGACTGCGTGAGGCGGTGGACATCGATCCGGACCTGGTCGCCGAGGACTTCACCGCACCGCACGTCCGGGAGACGCTCGCACGCACCGAGATCCTGGTCACCGGCTGGGGCTGCCCCCGCCTGGACGCGGCCGTCCTCGACGCGGCCCCCAGGTTGCGCGCGATCCTGCACTCGGCCGGCTCCGTCAAGGGCTTCGCCACGCCCGAGGTCTGGCGGCGCGGCATCGCGGTCTCCTCGGCCGCCGCGGCCAACGCGCTGCCGGTCGCCGAGTACACCCTCGCGATGATCCTGCTCGCCGGGAAGGGCCTCCTGGGCGCCCGCGAAAACCTGCGCACGACGCGGGCCCACCCCGGCTGGGGTGTCGTCCCCGGCATCGGCAATCACGGCCGCCGCGTCGGCGTGATCGGAGCTTCCCGCATCGGCCGCCGCGTCATCGAGCTGCTGGCGCCCTTCGACCTGCGCGTGAGCCTCACCGATCCGTATGTCACCGAACTGCGAGCGGCCGGACTCGGCGTCCAGCTGCTGCCGTTGGACGACCTTCTGCGCAGCTCGGACATCGTCACGATCCACGCGCCCGAGACCCCGGAGACCCGCCACCTGATCGGTCGCCGGGAACTCGCCCTGATGCCCGACGGGGCGACCCTGATCAACACCGCGCGCGGCGGCCTCGTCGACCACGAGGCCCTTGTCGAAGAGCTCCGCACCGGCCGCCTGTACGCCGTCCTCGACGTCACCGACCCCGAGCCCCTCCCCGCGGACTCTCCCCTCTACGACCTCCCGGGCGCCTTCGTGACCCCGCACCTCGCGGGTTCCCAGGGCAACGAGCTGTCCCGCCTCGGCATGACGGTCGCCGAGGAGGCCGCACGTCTGCGGGCGGGCGGCGAGCCGGCCCACCCGGTGGATCCAGAGGTACTGGAGAGAGAAGCCTGAGCTGCGGATTTCGTTGATTACGCATGCCTCGACGTGGCTATTCCTAATTCTCTGGCGCAACAGCTGCGATATCGGTAGCGTCCCTCGTGTGACGCTCGAACCGCTCCCCGAGACCGACCTCACCCGCCACCGTCGCCTGCGCGAGCAGGGCAGCCTGGACCGTGCCGACCTGGACGCGATCCTCGACGCCGGGTTCGTCTGCCACCTGGGTGTGGTCGTCGAGGGGCGTCCCCTCGTCGTCCCGACCGTCTACGGGCGCGACGAACGGCGGCTGTATCTGCACGGGTCCGTGGCCAGCCGCAGTCTCGCCGGCGGCATGCCCGTCTGTGTCACCGTCACCCACGTCGACGGCCTGGTCCTCGCCCGCTCGGTCTTCGAGCACGGCGTCAACTACCGCAGCGCGATGATCCACGGCGAGGCCCGCAAGGTCACCGACCCGGGGGAGAAGGCGGAGGGCCTGCGCCGCCTCACCGAGCACGCGACGCCCGGTCAGTGGTCCTACGCCCGGCAGCCCGACCGCAAGGAGCTCGCCGCCACCACCCTCCTCGCCCTCTCCCTCGAAGAGGCCTCGGTCAAGATCCGCACCGGCCCGCCCGGCGACGGCGACGGACCCGACGCCGAGCTGGGCCTGTGGGCCGGAACCCTGCCGCTGACCTCGGTCTGGGGCACCCCTGTGCCCGACCCGCCACTGCCGCCGGACATGCCCGTACCAGAACACATCGCGCGCCGCGGGGGGACCCGGCACGGCTGACGCAGCGGTGGGGGCATACCGTGAGGAGTCGATCGCCTGAGCCGGAAGGAGAGTCGGGATGGGCAGCCGTACCGCACTGGTCGAGGATCTGATGGAGCGGTTCCCGCAGGTACCGCGGGAAGCAGTCTTCAAGGAGGACCTGCTGCGTGGAGGCGTGGCCTTCGATCCGTCCGCCCTCAGCGACAACGAGTCCGGCGAGGTCAAGCCGAAGTCGTACTTCATCTTCTCCTTCGACCACGGCACCCTGCCGGAGTTGGGCGAGGCGGCACTCAGGCGGCCCCCGGAGGAGATCATCCTCACCGGCGGCCCGTACGACCTGCGCCGTACCGTCGTCTCCGTACGGGTGAACCCGACCTCGCCGTACCGCGTCGCCGCCGACGACGAGGGGGTGCTCGGGCTGTACCTCGACGGGAAGCGCATCGCGGATGTCGGTGTGCCGCCGATGCCCGAGTACTACAGGCACAAGCTCTCCAACGGGAAGTCGGTCATGGAGGTGGCCCCGACCATCCAGTGGGGCTATCTGATCTACCTCACCGTCTTCCGGGTCTGCCAGTACTTCGGTGCCAAGGAGGAGTGCCAGTACTGCGACATCAACCACAACTGGCGCCAGCACAAGGCGGCCGGGCGGCCGTACACGGGAGTCAAGGACGTCGACGAGGTCCTGGAAGCCCTGGAGATCATCAACCGCTACGACACGGCGAAGGTCTCCACCGCCTACACCCTCACCGGCGGCGCCATCACCTCCAGGCTCCAGGGCCGTGACGAGGCCGACTTCTACGGCATGTACGCCAAGGCCATCGAGGAGCACTTCCCGGGCCGCTGGATCGGCAAGGTCGTCGCCCAGGCGCTGCCCAAGGACGACGTGCAGCGGTTCAAGGACTACGGCGTGCAGATCTACCACCCCAACTACGAGGTGTGGGACGAGTATCTGTTCAGGATGTACTGCCCGGGCAAGGAGCGTTACGTCGGCCGGGACGAGTGGCACAGGCGGATCCTGGACTCGGCGGACGTCTTCGGCGCACGCAACGTGATCCCCAACTTCGTCGCGGGCGTGGAGATGGCGGAGCCCTTCGGGTTCAAGACGGTCGACGAGGCGATCGCCTCGACCACCGAGGGCCTGCGCTTCTTCATGTCGCACGGCATCACGCCCCGCTTCACCACCTGGTGCCCCGAGCCCACCACCCCGCTCGGCAAGGCCAATCCGCAGGGCGCCCCGCTGGAGTACCACATCCGGCTGCTGCAGGCCTATCGCCAGACGATGGACGACTTCGGCCTGTCCTCCCCGCCCGGATACGGCCCGCCCGGACCCGGCCGCGCGGTCTTCTCCGTCAGCTCCTTCATGGACAGCCTTCCGGCACAGGAGGCGGCAGAAGTGTGAGTGAATGACGGGGGCCGTGAGTCAAACGCGGTCCCCGTCCGTACAAGAGGCTGGAGTTGTGCCTCACGGTCGGTTCACAGGGGTCTGTCAGGGCAACTGAACACAGCGCTTGTCAGTTGTGTTGAAGACGTGAAAGGCTCCTGCCCTGCCGCGAGGTTCCCCCCAACTCCTTTGCCGAAATGGTGAGTTGACCTCGCTTGTGGATGCAGGAGACTCATGCCCGACCTGCCGACCCCGAAGGACGCCGCCGAGGCCGCGCTGTTCTCCGAGTGCTGGGACGCGGTGCTGTCCTACGCCGATCTGTGTACGGCCGGCGCCGCCGCGGCCACTCAGCTGGCCACGGAGGCGTTCGCGCTCGGTATCCGCGGGGTCCGCGCCGCCGGAACCGGAAGCGCCCGGAGCAGCGGCCGCCGCTCGCCCCGGCTCCCCGTGATCCCCCTGCTGCTGACCGCCGTACGCACCACGGCGGCGGCCTGGGAGACCGGCGGACAGGGGGACGACCTCGACCCCGACCTGCGCCTGTGGCTCAACTCGGACAAGGCCGCCCGCTACACCGGGCCCCCGCTGCGCCGCCCGATCGCCCTGCGCGGCCTGCGCGATCTGCAAGAGGCGGATGCGGCGCTGCTGTGGCTGGCCGAGGTGGAGGCGCTGCCGCGGTCCGTGGTGGCCCGTCGGCTCGGCCTCGACCCGGCCCTCGTGGGCGAGGAACTCGACCAGGTGCGGGGCCTGTTCAGGGACCGCTGCCACCGCAACCATCTCGACACGCCGATGGACGCGCGGTGCCGCAGTTATGCCCGGCTCCTCGACGCGATCACCAGGTCGCCCGGCGCGGACATCCCGCCCGACCTCTCGCGGCACCTCGCCACGTGTGTGGACTGCGCGGAGGCCGCCGCCTGTCTGCGTCCGCAGGGCGGCGGGCTGCCCGCCGCCCTGGCCGGCGGGGTGATCGGCTGGGGCGGCCTCGCCTACCTGGAGCGCCGCCGCCGGGCGGCCGAGGTCCGTCTCGGCGCCGGGCGACCCGAGGCGGGAGACGGGGAGAGCCGCGAACCGAGGACCGGCGCCGACCGCGCACGCGTCATCCGCGGCGGGCTCCTCGTGGCCGCCGTCATGGTGTCGCTCCTGGCGCTGGCCACATCGATGATGCCGTTCGGCGGCACCGACAACGATGCCGCGAGCGCCGACGCGCCGACCGACAGCAGCCCGGTGGCGGCCCCGCGGTCGTCCCTGCCGTCCCTGCCGTCAGCCACGCCGTCGCCGAAGAGCGCCTCCCCGACCCCCTCCGCCACTCCGAAGAAGCCCGGCGGGGGCAAGAACTCCGACCCGGAACCCCAGGGCACCACCTCGACCACGGCGAGCAGCGCCGCGGATCCCGGCAGGAGCGCGGCCGCCACCTGCGAGGCCACCTACCACCTGGACAACCAGTGGACCGACGGCTTCCAGGCCACCGTCACCGTCACCACCGCCGACGCCCTCGACAACTGGCGCGTCGCCTGGTCCTTCCGGGACGGCCAGAAGGTCGGGCAGATGTGGGACGCGAGCGTCTCCCAGAGCGGCTCCCGGGTGACCGCGACCGCCGCCGACTACAACAGGGCGGTCCCCGCCGACGGCACGATCACCTTCGGCTTCCTGGGATCCTGGCAGGGCAGGAACTCCTCCCCGTACGACTTCACCCTCAACGGGCGGGCCTGCGGGAAGAGTTGAAGTCGTACTGTCCCTGACAGGCGCTGCGACCGGGTGAACTCGGCCGAGTCCACCCGGTCGTTCGGTGCTGCCCGGTCAGCAGCCCGACTTGTAGAAGTACTTGCCGACCGACGGGTCGTTCATGTTCGCCTTGGTGATGGCGACCATGTTGGTGCCGATCGACTTCTGGACGGACTTGCCCTCGAAGGCGGCCGCCAACTGGTCGACGGCCTCCCTGCCGATCGACGCCGGGTCCTGGGCGACCAGGACCTGGAGGGTGCCCGCCTTGAGCGAGGCCACCTCGTCGGGCTCGGCGTCGAAGGCGGCCACCTTCACCGCGCCCTCCTTGCCGGCCTGCTTGAGGCCGGTGGCGATCCCCTGCCCGGTGTTGGTGTTGCCCGCGAAGACACCGCCGAGATCGGGGTGGGCGGCGAGCGTCGACTGGATCTGCGAGGCGGCGGTGGCCGGCAGGTCGTTGTCGTAGAGCGTGGACAGCATCTTGATCTTCGGGTACTTCTTCATCTCCTCCGTGAAGCCCTTGATCCGGGCGTCAGTTGTCGAGACACCGGGCTTGACGCTGATCACGATGGCCGAGCCCTTCTCGCCCATCAGCTTGGCGAGCGCGTCGGCGGCGACCCGGCCGCCCTTCTCGTTGTCGGACGAGATACGGGTGATGCCGATCGAGTCGTCCGTGACCGTGGTGTCCACCAGCGCGACCTTGGTGCCGGCCGACTGGATCTGCTTCAGCGACGGCGTGAGCGCGCTGGTGTCCACCGGCGAGATCAGCAGGCCGTCCGGCCGGGAGGCCGCCACCGAGTCCAGGAGCGGGCGCTGCACCGACACGTCCCACTGCGCGGAACCGTCCGCGCCGAAGTCCATGCCCTTGGCCTTCGCCTCCGTCTTCGCCGCGCAGGTCATGGTGATGTAGAAGGGGTCGCTCTTCACGCCGGTGATCAGCCGCACCTTCTTGTGCGCGGCCCCGCCGGACGACCCCGAGCCGCCACCGCTGGACGAACTGCACGCGGCGGCCCCGGTGAGGGCCAGTACGGTACCCGCGGCGACCAGTGCGCTGCGCCTGCTGCGAATGCTCATCATCGAGAACATCCAGACATCTCCTTAAGCTTGCTCTCGGGTCTTCCTGCGCATCTGGTCGACGTAGACGGCCGCGACGAGCACGACGCCCACCGCGACGTCCTGCCAGTACTGCTGAACGCCGATGACGATCAGTCCGGTGGTGAGCACGGCCGGGATGAACACACCGATGACGGTGCCCAGCACGGATCCGCGCCCGCCGAAGAGGCTGGTGCCGCCGAGCACCACGGCGGTGATCACCTTCAGGTTGTCGGTGGAGTGCCCGGCGATCGAGGTGGTGCCGTACGAGGCCAGCCACATCACCGCGCCCAGCCCGGCCAGCAGGCCCATCAACCCGTAGACCGTCACCAGGTGCCGCCCCACGCCGACTCCCGCACGTCGCACGGCAGTGGGGTTGGAGCCGATCGCCAGGGTGTGCGTGCCGAACCTCGTCGCGCCCAGCACCAGGCCGAACACGGCGGTGACCACCGCGGCGAGCACCACCAGCCACGGAATGCCGAGCACCTTGCCGAAGCCGAGGCTGTTCTGCAGATGCGTGGCCGCCGCACCGGCCGGGTCCTGGCCGCCGGTGGCGAGTTCGGCGATCCCCAGCGCGGCCCCCAGACCGCCGAGCGTCACGATCAGCGGCGGCACCTTCCCGGTCGCCACCACCGCGCCTTGCAGTACGCCCCAACCGGCGCCCACGGCAAGGGCGATGACCACACAGACAGCGACCGTGCCCCAGCCCGCGTCCGGCCCGCCGTGGTGGATGTTGTACTCGCCCGCGGCCACCGCGGCCAGCACCAGCACCGAACCGATGGACAGATCGATCCCGGCCGTGATGATCACGAACGTCATGCCGACGCCGAGCACCAGGTAGATGGCCGCGTTCACGGCGATCTGCGTGAGGTCGTACTGGGTGAAGAACTTGCCCGGCGCGGCGATGGTGAAGAACGCGACCAGCACCACGAGGATCACGAAGGTCCACAGTTCGCCGATGCCGGCCGCCCGTCGCAGCCAGTCGGGTACGGCCGTGCGGGTACCGCCCGGCGCGGGCGGGTCCTGCTGCTGTGCCGCGGCCGGCCGGACTTCCTTGCTGTCGGCGGTCATCGCCCGTCCTCCGCTTTCCTCAAGGACCCGTTCTGCCGGGCGGGTTCGTCCAGCGATCCGGTCATGGCCCCGACCAGCTCCTCGATCGTCGTGTCCGCCGCGGTGAACGAGGCGACCCGTCGGCCGAGCCGCAGCACCTCCACCCGGTCCGAGACCGACAGCACCTCGGGCATGTTGTGACTGATCAGCACGACACAGATGCCCCGGTCGGCGACCCTGCGCACGGTGTCCAGGACCCGGGCGCGCTGTACGACGCCCAGCGCGGCCGTCGGCTCGTCCATGAAGATGACCTTGTTCGCGAACGCGACCGCACGCGCCACGGCCACCGACTGTCGTTGACCGCCGGACAACGTTGTCACAGGAGCCGTCACATCATTCAGTTCGACGCCCAGCTCGGCGAACGCCCTGACCGCCTCGCGCCGCATCGCGGGACGGTCGAGCACCCCCAGGCGGCCGAGCAGCCCGCCGCGCACGACCTCCCTGCCCAGATACAGATTGGACGCCGCGTCCAGATCCGGCGCGAGCGACAGATCCTGGTAGACGGTCTCGAGTCCGTGCCGCTGGGCGTCCATCGGGCCGCCGAACCGGACCGCCTGCCCCTCCACCCGCACCTCGCCCTCGTCGGGTGCGAGCACTCCCGACAGGACGTTCACCAGAGTCGACTTGCCTGCTCCGTTGTCGCCGATCAGGGCGACGACCTCGCCCGCGTACGCCGTGAAGTCGGCGCCCTGCAGCGCCTGGACGTGACCGAAACGCTTGACCACACCGTGTGCCGCGAGAAGTGGTTCCCTTGCAGAGGCCATGTTGTGCCTTCGCGTTGGTATCGTTAACAGTTCGTCGATTCTGGGAGCCCCATGAGTGGGCGTCAAGGCTCGTGTGTGAACCGGATCTCAAAGGTTGCACCCACGCCCCGGAGCTGCCCGCCCGACTGCCGAGGAGGACTGCGGCATGGTCGGCCGCCCCACGATGAAGGACGTCGCCGCCGAGGCGGGCGTCAGCGCGATGACGGTGTCCCGCGTGGTCAACGGCGAGGGGAGCGTGGCACCGCGGACCGCCGCGAGAGTCGAGGCCGCCGTCCGCAAACTGGGCTACCAGCGCGACGAGTTGGCGCGCCAGCTGCGCCGCGCGGACCAACCGAGCCGGACCATAGGCCTGTTGGTCGACAACGTTGCCGACCCCTTCATGGCCGCCGTCGCCTCCGCCGCCGAGGACGTCGCCCGCCGGCGCGGCAGCATGGTGCTGATCGGCTCCAGCCGCGCCGACCCGCGCCGGGAGCGCGAGGTCGTCGCCGCCTTCACCGCCCGCCGAGTCGACGGTCTCATCCTCACGCCGGCCGCGGGCAGCCACCGTTTCCTGCGCCCGGCCCAGGTGCAGGGCACCAAGATCGTCTGCGTGGACCGGGCGGCGTCCGGCCTGGCGGCGGACACCGTCGTGGTGGACAACTCCGCCGCGGTCGAGGAGGCCGTACGGCACCTGATCGCGCACGGCCACCGCCGCATCGGCTACCTCGGTGGCCGGCAGGACATCTGGACCAACGGCGAGCGCCACCGGGGCTACCGGGCTGCACTCCGGGCCGCGGGCATCGCCGCCGACCCCCGGCTCATCCGCCACGGCCTGCGCTCGGCGCCGTCCGCCGCCGAGGCCGTCACGGCCCTCCTCGCCTCCGCCGGGCCGCCCACCGCCCTGCTCGCCGGCCACGAGAACCTCGCCGTCGGCGCGCTGATGGTCCTGCCGCCCGGGATCGCCTTCATCGCCTTCGACGACTTCCCGCTCGCCGAGCGGCTGACGCCGCCGGTCACCGTCATCGCCCAGGACCCCGTCGCGCTCGCCACCACGGCCGCGGACGTACTGTTCGCCCGCATCCACGGCGACACCTCGCCGCCCCGCACCGTCGTCCTGCCGACGGAACTGATCAGGCGGGGGTCGGGGGAGGTGCCGGGGCCCTTCGCCGAACAGGGCCGTTGAGCGGGTAGGGGGCTGCCGAAAGGCTGCCGGAATATTCCGTGGCGCCCGGCGGACGTACGGCTCTATGGTGAGTGAGCGGTGGCCGGTGGCCGCCGCTGTCGAACGAGTGCGGAACCGGGAGGTGTTGACCGATGGCTGTCTTTGCGACGAGCGCTGCCCGCATCCAGATCATCAAGTCCACCTCCGTGGCCACCGGCTGACCTCAACCTCGACTTCTTTCGCCGGGGCCGCCCTTGTGAAGGGTCTCCCTTGACTTCCAGCTCAGCTTCCCCTGTTTTCTCCGCGCTCGCTCCCTACGGCTGGGACGACGCATGGGCGGACGAGTTCGCCCCCCACGAGCCCGAGGGGCTCCTGCCCGGACGTGTGATCCGGGTCGACCGCGGCCAGTGCGACGTGGTCACCGCCGACGGCGTCCTGCGGGCCGACACCGCGTTCGTCACCCCGCACGACCCGCTGCGGGTCGTGTGCACCGGCGACTGGGTCGCCGTCGAACCCGGCGGCAACCCGCGCTACGTACGGACGTATCTGCCGCGCCGTACCGCCTTCGTGCGCTCCACCTCCTCCAAGCGGTCCGAGGGGCAGATCCTCGCCGCCAACGTCGACCACGCCGTCGTCGCCGTGTCCCTCGCCGTCGAACTCGACCTCGGCCGCATCGAACGCTTCCTGGCCCTGGCCTGGGAGTCGGGCGCGCAGCCGCTGGTCGTGCTCACCAAGGCCGACCTGGTGCCGGATGCGGTGACGCGTGCGCATCTCGTCCAGGACGTCGAGCTGTCGGCGCCGGGCGTGACCGTGCTGACGGTCAGTGCCGTGGAGGGGGACGGGCTCGACGTCCTCGTCGGACTGGTCTCCGGCGGCACGTCCGTGCTGCTCGGGCAGTCCGGTGCGGGCAAGTCGACTCTCGCGAACGCCCTCCTGGGCGAGGACGTGCTGGAGGTGCAGGCCGCGCGGGACAGCGACGGCAAGGGGCGTCATACGACGACCACCCGCAACCTGCTCGCGCTGCCCGGCGGGGGTGTCCTCATCGACACACCAGGGCTCAGGGGCGTCGGCCTCTGGGACGCCGAGACCGGGGTCGGCCAGGTGTTCTCCGAGATCGAGGAACTGGCCGAGCGGTGCCGCTTCCACGACTGCGCGCATGACGCGGAGCCGGGGTGTGCGGTGCGGGATGCTGCCGCGAGCGGCGAGTTGTCGCACCGGCGGCTGGAGAGTTACCGCAAGCTGATGCGGGAGAACCAGTGGATCGTGGCGAAGACCGATGCGAGGGTCCGTGCGGAGCTCAGGCGGGAGTGGAAGCGGAAGGGGGCCGTGGGACGGGCGGCCATGGAGCTGAAGCGGGGGCGGCGCTAGAGGTGCCGGGGGCGCTGTCTGGGGGCTGCCGCCCCCGGCCCCCGCTGTCGGCCTGAACGGCCTCGTCCTCAAACGCCGGACGGGCTGGGATGGGCCGATGTGGCCTCGTGCGTGCGCCGGACGGGCTGGGATGGGCCGGCCTTGTGCGTGCACGCCGCTGGTGCCGCGTCCCGTCATCGCGTACTTCACGTCCGATTTCCGCTAGCCCCGAGGTCCGGGCCGGCGGAGACTGGATGCGTGATGGACGAAGACAGCAGGTACGAGGCTGTGCGGAGTCGCGATGCACGGTTCGACGGGGAGTTCTTCTTCGCCGTCGAGACGACCGGGATCTACTGCCGGCCCAGTTGCCCGGCGGTGACGCCGAAGCGGCGCAATGTTCGGTTCTTCGCCACGGCCGCCGCCGCGCAGGGCTCGGGGTTCCGGGCCTGCCGGCGGTGTCGGCCGGATGCCGTGCCGGGGTCGGCCGAGTGGAATGTGCGGGCGGATGTCGTCGGGCGGGCCATGCGGCTCATCGGGGACGGGGTGGTCGACCGGGAGGGTGTCACCGGGCTTGCCGCGCGGCTGGGGTACAGCGCCCGGCAGGTGCAGCGGCAGCTCACGGGCGAGCTCGGCGCTGGGCCCGTCGCCCTCGCCCGGGCCCAGCGGGCGCACACCGCGCGGGTCCTGGTGCAGACGACGGAGCTGCCGATCACGGAGATCGCGTTCGCGTCCGGGTTCGCCAGTGTGCGGCAGTTCAACGACACGATCCGGGACGTGTACGCGTCGACGCCGAGCGAGCTGCGCGCGGCCGCCCCTAGGGCCGGTCGGCGTGCGGCCGTCCCGACCGCGGGGATTCCGCTGCGGCTCGCCCACCGGGGGCCGTACCAGGCCGGTGCCGTCTTCGATCTGCTGGCGGACCAGGCCGTGGACGGGGTGGAGGAGGTCAGCGGGGGGCGAGGGCGGCGGACGTACCGCCGTACCCTCCGGCTTCCGCACGGGAGCGGCATCGTCGCCGTCGGTGAGCGGACGGGGGCCGTCAGGTCCGTGTCCGGTGCCCATCCCGGTGGCTGGCTGGACGCGCGGCTGCATCTCACCGATCCCCGCGATCTGACCACCGCCGTGGGGCGGCTGCGACGGCTCTTCGATCTCGACGCGGATCCGTACGCCGTCGACGAGCGGCTCAGCGGCGATGAGCGGCTCGCGCCGCTGGTCGCCGCCCGGCCCGGGCTGCGCTCGCCGGGGGCCGCCGATCCCGAGGAACTGGCGGTGCGCGCCCTGGTGGGACGGGCGGAGGCCGAGCGGCTCGTACGGCGGTACGGGAAGGCACTCGACGCACCGTGCGGCAGCCTCACCCGGCTGTTTCCCGAGCCGGCCGTCCTCGCGGAGGCCGAGCCGGAGGGCACCCTGGGCGCGCTCACCGCCGCCCTCGCCGACGGCGCCGTACGCCTGGATCCGGGAGCCGACCGCGACGACGCCGAGGCCGCGCTGCTCGCCGTGCCCGGCATCGACGTCGGCACGGTGGCCGTGATCCGCACCCGGGCGCTGGGTGATCCCGACGTCGCCCCGCCCGGACCGGACGTTCCCGCCGGCTGGCGCCCCTGGCGCTCGTATGCCCTGCAACACCTGCGCGCAGCAGGAGAGTTGGACTGACGATCATGACTGTTCTCTGGAGCCGCTTCGACAGCCCTGTCGGGCCCCTCCTTCTCACCGCCGACCCGGCCGGTGCTCTGACCTCCGTATCCGTGCCCGGACAGAAGAACGGTCCTGCGGTGCAGGCTGGTTGGCGGTTCGAGCCTGCGGCCTTCCGTGCTGCCGAGGGGCAGTTGGCGGCCTACTTCACCGGTGAGCTGAAGGAGTTCCGGTTGGAGTTCAGTACCGCCGGGAGTGCGTTCAGGGAGCGGGTGTGGGCGGCCCTCGACACCCTCCCCTACGGGGCGACCAGCACATACGGCGAGATCGCCGCGCGGATCGGCGCCTCCCGGGCCGCCGTACGGGCCGTGGGTGGCGCGATCGGCGCCAATCCGCTGCTGATCGTCCGGCCGTGCCATCGGGTGATCGGAGCGGACGGTTCGCTGACCGGATATGCGGGGGGCCTCGAACGAAAGGTGCGGCTGCTGACGCTGGAAGGTGTCCTCCGGCCTTCGCCGGCCCCTGGTGTCCTTTAGTCCTCCAGGCTCCAGCTCCTCCAGGCCCCAGCTAGTCCTCCAGGCCCCAGCTGTGGATCCGCCGTGGGTGGATCCGGATCAGCTCCTCGCTGAAGTGCGGGCCCAACTCGTGCGGTCCGGTGAGGAGTTCGGCCTCGCCCCGGATCTCCACGCCTCGCACCTTCCACGGGCGCAGGCTCGCGAGGTCGTCGACGACCAGGGCGACCTTGGGGTTCTGCTGGAGGTTGCGCCACTTCTTGGTGCGGCCCATGGCGTAGCCGCCGATCAGAATGGTGCCGTCGTCCTGTGGGAAGAAGCCGACCGGGTTGGCCTGCGGCTGCCCGTGCGGGTCGACGGTGGCCAGCCGCCCCAGCCGCTGAGACTTCAGGTACGCGCGTTCCGCCTCGCTGAATTCGGTCATGGGAGCAGCGAAGCACGCCCGCCGCGCTCCGTACATCGGATCCTCGCCCTGGTCCCGTGGCCCTACGTCAGCCCCAGATCACCGCGCCCAGCCAGGCCCCCGTGATCAGCAGACAGGTGAACAGCTCCGCCAGCACGCTGGAGCCGCCCGAACGCATCGCGGTGCGCAGCGCCGCCATCGCCTCGCCGTGCCGGCCGAGGCGGAGGCGTTCGCAGAGGTAGATGCCGCCCATGAAGCCGGGGATCGCGCCGAGCACGGGGATGAGGACGAAGCCCAGGAACGCGCCCGCCCCTGCGTACACCCCCATCCGGGGGGTGGCGCCGCTCGCGCGCAGCCGTCGGGGCGGCAGGGCCCAGCGCACCACCTGGGAGACGAACAGCGCGAGGGTCGCACCCACCAGGACCCACCAGGACACCGGCTGTGTCGCCGTCAGTGCCCACCACAGGACCGCGGCCCACACGAGCCACGACCCCGGCACCCCGGGCACCAGCACTCCGCACAGGCCGAGCAGGAGGACCAGTCCGACCAGCAGGAGGTCCCACACTCCCATCTGACCAGAGTGCCCGAGAGGGAGAGGCGACGCAGGTCAGCCAGTGGTCGTCCGGAGGAAAGCGACGGTGGCTCACAGCTGGTTTCCAGGGAAAGGGATCACACTCGGGGCGGTCGACCGGCTCCTACGCGTGATCCGGTCACCCGGAGCGTGATCCGGGCCCGGGTCGCTCCGGTGTCGCCGGGCGGCTCTCCCGTGGGGGGTGGAGCCGCCAGGCGACTTTGTTCCGCACCGCCGTTCGACGGTTCACCCGATGCATCGCTCGACGCGGAGTGCTGTGCCGGTTTTTCCTGATGCCCCGTTTTCATACCGCCCATGCGGTGGACAATTAGGGGCATGAGCCAGCAGGGGGGAAGTCCCACCGGTCATGAGGACGACTGGTGGGGGCAGCTGTACGACGACTCCACCGAGGACACGGGCCCCGTGCCCGCGCCCGACACCGTGGACGACCGGTTCGCGTCGGCGGCCGGAGCCGTGGGAGCCGATGCGGGGGCGAAGGCGCCGGACGAGGGGTTCGCCCAGCCGCGGGCGCCGTGGGACCCGCCGTCGGCCCCGCCCGGCGGCCGTATCTCCACGGAGACGCCCGTCACGACGGTCCCCGAGTCGCGGATGCCACCCGAGGCAGCCGGCTCCGGCGACGGGACGGCCGCGGACCCCGCCCGGGACGGCGCGCCGACCGTGGAGCACCGAGCGCGCCATGCCGCGGACGTCGCGTCGTCGCAGGTCGCGGAGGACACCCTCCCGCACACGGCGCGTCATCGTGCCGCCGTCGAGGACCCCGTCCCGCGGCAGGCGGCCACCCCGCCGGCGCCCGCGGCCGACGCCGCACCCGCCCGTACCGCCACCCACCTCGACCTCCCCGCCCTCCCCCCGCCCTCCGCCGACTACGTCGGGTCGGGCCCGCCCACCTATGACGCCGAACCCACCTCGCTCCCGCCGGCCGATCCCGATGATCTGGACGACCTGGTCGCGGACACCGTGCTGGACGGCGCCCGCTACGGCGCCTGCACCCTTCGGGCCGTCTCCGTCCGCGGGGACTCCGCCCGCTACCGGGGCGAACCCCGCCGTGACTCCCTCCTCACCGCCCGCTTCGGCACCGGAGAACACGCACTGGTCCTGGTGGCGATGGCCACCGGCGCTCGCGCCACACCGGGTGCGCACCGGGCGGCCGCCGAGGCATGCCACTGGATCGGCCGGGCCGTCGGCCGCACCCACGCCCGGCTCGCGGAGGACATAAAGGCCGCCCGGCGCGGCGACCTCAAGTCCGGCCTGCACCGCCTCACCGACCGCAGCCTCGGCAAACTCCGCGCCAGCGCCGCCGAGCAGGGCATCGAGCCCGAGGAGTACGCGGCCACCCTGCGCTGCCTGCTGCTGCCCGCCGACCCGGAGTGCCGTACCCGTGTCTTCTTCGGCGTGGGCGCCGGCGGCCTGTTCCGCCTGCGTGACGGGGACTGGCAGGACATCGAGCCGCGGGTCACGGACACCACCGGCGAGCCCGTCGTCGGTTTCGGCTCGCTGCCCGCCGAGACACCCGAGGGCGACCGGCTCACCATGGACCTCGGGATCCCGACCCCGCCGAGCCCGTACGAACCGGCCCCCGAGCCGCCTCGTGAACCCTTCCGGTTCCGTGCCTCCGTCGCCCACCCGGGTGACACGCTCCTGATGTGCACCGGCGGCCTCGCGGAACCGCTGCGCGGCGAACCCGACCTGTGCCGGTACCTGACCACCCGGTGGTCCGGTCCCACCCCGCCCGGCCTTGCCGCGTTCCTCGCCGACTCCCAGGTCAGGGTCAAGGGGTACGCGGACGACCGTACGGCTGCGGCGGTTTGGGAGGCGTGACGCGACAGCCTGTGAGACATGGACCCACAGGGATCCGCGGAGGCCGAAGGGCATGGGTGCGCCATTCGCGGGACTTCCCTCGTACGGCACGGCGAACAGGAACGCCGCATGCTCCAGACGGCCCGCTCGAACCTCCGTGACGTGCCGGCCCTAGCTGTCGGCCGGTACCCACTGGCGTACGCCGTGGCCGTTCGTGCCGTACCAGTAGCGGGGCAGGCCCTTGATGCTGCTGGTGCGGAACGGGCGGCCGTGGTCGTCGATGCGGACCGTGCCGGTGCGGCCCTGGGAGGACCAGTCGAGTTCGAGGTACCAGGAGCAGTCGTACGTCTGGGTCGTCGCGGTGACCAGCAGCACCTCCGGGTCCTGGGCGGAGACGCGGTAGGGGAACTGCACGGCGGGGGCGGGGTCTCCTCGGTCGTCGGCGCCCGGGACCGCGCGGGCGATGGGGCGGTTGATGTCGAGGTTCACGTCGAAGTAGCGCGGGCCGAGGCCGCCGCCGCAGCCCTGTGCCATGTCGTAGGTGGTGCCGGTGACCGGGGTGCCGCGGCCGACGATGCGGACCCGGAGGGCCTCCAGGACCACGGCCGTGGACGACTTCCCCTGCACCGAGATCTGCACCATCGTCTGCCGCCCGTGCACCGCCCCCTGCGTCGCCGCCCATGCCGCGGCGTCCTGCGGCACCGGCGGCGGGGGCACCTGGTCCGGCTCCTTGGCGATCACGTAGTCGTGCGCGCAACCCCCGTCCCAGATCTGCGAGTCGGCGCTCCAGGCGAGGGGCACACCGGTGACCGGCTTCCCGGCACCGGTGGTGCCCGCGCCCGGGGACGACGAGGAGGGGGCCTTGTGCTCGGCGCCGGATGAGGACGAGCCGGGGGCACCGGTGGGGGAGGAGCTCGCGGACGGCTTCGGCTTCGACGAGTGGCCGGGTGTGCTGGAGGCCGTCGTCCGGGGGCCGGAGGACGAGTGAGGGCCGGCCGTGTCCGAGGAGCGGTCGGCCGACAGGGCGGACAGGCTGCCCAGCGTGGCGAGCAGCGCGCAGGCGACCGCGGTGGACACCAGGATCCGACGGCGGCGGTACCAGTGGCGGGGAACGGGCGCGGGGGCCGGCCCGCTCGACACGGGTTCGTCCAGGGGCTGCGCCGGGCCGCTCTCCTCGGTGGGCTCCGCAGCCGGCGCCGGAACCGGGCCCTCCGCCGAGCCGTTCGTGCGCACCCGCTGCCGCGCCGCCACCGCGAGCAGCCACAGCCGGTGCAGCTCGAGCCGTTCCTCGGGCGTCGCCGCGCAGAAGGCCGCGAGCCGCTCCACCGGGGCGAAGTCCTGCGGTACGGCCTCGCCCGCGCAGTAACGGTGGAGCGTGGAGGTGTTCATGTTGACGCGCCGGGCCAGGGAGCCGTAGCTCCGGTCCGTGCGGTCCTTCAGCTGCCGTAACAGCGCCGCGAACGCCTCGACGTCGTCCCGAGTCTCCACTGTTCCCCCGTCGTCCACCGATTCCCCATCCCAGGCACTCCATATACCTGCACGTCAGAAGGGATGGGATGGTTCCACCGTCGCCGAACGGGCGTCGAGCGTTGCGCCGGGCCCACGTGACGGCCGATGCTCTTGGTGTCGCACCGACCAGGGCCGGACCGACCAACCGGCATCGCCGCGACATCCGACACCCATGCATTCGTTCACGGGGGACCTCCATGCCCAAGCGCACCCGAGCAGGCGCGCTCATCGCACTCACCGCCGCAGGCCTCGCCTTCGGCACCGCGCTCGCCGCACCGGCGAACGCCGTGACAAAGGCACCCGGCTTCCTCGCGGCCAGGGACCTCCCGCCGCACCCCTCCTCCTCCTGGACGGCCGGCAAGGTCACCGCCGGCGTCCCGGAGGCGGTGGAAACGGACCGTTGCCTGGGCATGGTGCTCGGCGACGACCGGGACTCCTGGCACCGCGACTTCCGGACCGACCTCGACACGAGCGCCCGTCAGGTCAGCGTCGAGTCGTCGGGCACCGGCGGGGCGAAGGAACGGTTCGCGCGGCTGAACCAGGACATCAGGTCGTGCGCGGCACGGACCGAGAAGGCCGACCCCGACCTCAAGGTCGCGTTCAAGGACTACGGCACGCTGCCCGTCGAGGAGGGCGCCCACGTCTACGGCCTGCACACCGAGACCTCCTGGGGCGCGAGCGACATCCGCCTCCTCGCGGTCGGACGGGACGGCAGGACCGTGACGGTCGTCGACTGGGGCCGGCTGGGCGCCTTCGAGGACGCGCCGGTGAAGGCCTTCGAGAAGACCACGACCACCGCGGTCAACAAGCTGCACTGACCGTACGACCGGGGCCGCCCTCCTGCCACGGGGGTCGGGAGGGCGGCCCACCGACGATCACCACACACACTCGGAAAACGGGGAACATCATGAACAGCAAGACCCGCACCGCCCTCACCGCCGGCGTCCTCGCCGTCGCCCTCGGCCTCGGCGCCACCGCCCAGGCCTCCGCCGGCGCCGCGCGCAGTGTCAGCGGCAAGTCGTCCGACAACATCACCCGTATCGCCGACTTCTACGGCGCCTACATCGACGCGGTGACCGACGAGGACAGCGGCAAGCTCGGCGACGCGCTGCGCGCCCACTACCTCACCCCGGCCTTCCAGAAGGAACTGGCGGCCTGGGAGGACAGGGAGCACGCCGACGGCGTCCTGCGCGCCCAGAACGTCCCGCTCGCCTGGAAGGTCACCGACAACGGCAGCACCGCGAAGTACACGGAGGCCGTCGTCACCTTCACCTGGAGCCGCAACAGCACCACCAAGGTGGTCGTCGACATGACCCGCGACACCCGCAAGATCTTCCACATCGGGGAGAAGGGCATCGGCCGGAAGTAGGGAAGCCGGCGGCCGCTACGCCGGTCGCAGCCGCACCGTGAGGATCTGGAACGGCTGCAGCTCGAAGCTCAAGTCGCTTTCGTGCCGCGGCCGTTCCAGCAGGTCCGCCACCTCGGCCCGGCCCACCGGGAACCCCGGCGCCGGCATGGCCCGGGACTCGTACAGCCGTACCGTCACGTCCCCGCTGCGGTCCTCCGGGGCCTGGTCGCCGGTGCCGTCCGGTGCCGTCGATGCCCTCCCACCAGAAGGTGTGACGGGGCATGTCGTTCGACTGGTTCCGGCTGAGTTTGTGAGTGAGGAACCATCGGATTCCGGCCAGTTTCGCGAGCGGTGGGAAGGCGGCGGTGTTGCCGAAGGAGTCCGGCGGCCGGAGTCGGCGGCGAGCGCGGTGACGTCGGCGAATGCGTGAGGCATTGCGGACCGTCTCGCGCAGCGGCCACAGCCGGGCCGAGTCGCCACCCGGCTTCGTCGAGTACGGCGAGGTCGGCAGAGCGGTATCGGTCGACGGGCCGATCCCCGGCGGTCAGGTCGTCCCCCAGGTGCGTGGGTTCGAAGCCGTGCACCACTGCCGGATCGGCGGCCGCCTCCAGAGGCAGATGTACCAGTCCGCCTCCGCTCGCCGGGGAGCCGACGGCGAGGTGACGGCTGCGCGGGTGAACGACTTTCAGGGGCACGCCCGCGGCGTCGTAGAGCAGTTCCTCCGCCTGGAAACGGGGACCGTCGGCCGTGAAACCGGGGTCGATCACCGCCTCGACCCGGCGCCCGGCCCACTCCTCGGGGACCCGCCCCGGCGACCGGAACCAATCCGTCGACCAGGGCTTTCCCCACGGACTTCCGGCCGTGAAGGTCTCGTAGCCGGCCTACAGCGCCTGGTCCACCGGCACCGGCTCGCCGGGCACATGCCACGCGGACAGCACCAGCGGCACCCCCTCCGCGTACTGCACTGGCCGCACTAACTGTCCCATGGCGCGCTCCAGGCGCGCCTCCACCAGCGTTCGGCCGTCGTGCACGGCGGGCTCCCCTCGGTGCTCGGACGGCGGCGGTGCCTCTCTCCAAAGAGTCCCTCCACCCGGCCGGAAACTCCGCATCCGTGGCCGAACACCTGGTCGTTGACGATTCGACATGACTGCCGGGTGCCCAGTGGGGCATGGATCCCGTGAACGTGTTCGACAAGGAGGGGACCGACATCGGCACGCGGGCGGGGGTCATGAAGAGGCAGGCACGAGGAGGCGGTCCCATGGCGATCGGGGCCTTCTCGGCGACGACGGAGGAAAAGACCGACGGCGGCGCGGAACAGGCGCAGCCGTCCGAGCTACGGAAAAGACTGGGCCGGGCGGACCTGAAGTCGGTGCCCGAGGCACGCAGGGCACTGCGCGAGCTGTTACGGCAGTGGGGCAGGCCCGGCCGCTCGGAGATAGCGGAGCTGCTCACCAGCGAACTCGTCACCAACGCACTCATCCACACCGACCACGACGCGGTGCTGACGGCCACCGTCGGACCCCGTGGACTGCGGGTGGAGGTGAGGGACTTCGTGGGCCGCAGGCCCAGACTGCGCGTACCGAACGCCGACGACGGCACGCACGGCAGAGGCCTGGTCCTGGTGCAGTCCCTCGCGGACGCGTGGGGGGTACGGGCGCACGGGGTGGGGAAGGCGGTGTGGTTCGAACTCGACGCCGGAGCGGCGTGACACAGAAAGGGGGCGTGACCCGAAGGTCACGCCCCCTTCTCGTGCAGGCCGTCGCTAGCCGAACTGCTGCTCGAGGTCCTTGAGCTTGCGCTCCAGGGAGTCGAGGCGTGGCAGCGCCATGGTGTCGTCCTCCGCGGTGAGGTCGACGGTCACCGGTTCAGAACCGGCTTTGCGGACGGGCTGCAGGGACGGGCGTGAGCGCACGGGCAGCGGTTCCGGGGTCGATATGGCAGGCTCCGCGGAAACCGAGGCGGAGGCCCGCTCAAGAGCCTGGGGCTCCGACTGACGTCCGCCGCCGCGGCCGATGAACCCGCGGTGGCCTCGGCTGATGGCCTTGAGCTGGGCGCGCTCCAGGCGGTCGTGCTCCCGTCGGCGCAGCCGGTTCTGCTCCTTCTGTCGCTGGTCCTCGCGTACCTCGTCGACCGCCTCGTCCAGGCTGCGCACGTTCTCCAGCAGCATCAGCGACCAGGCCTTGTAGGTCTCGCGGGGGGCCCGCAGCCAGCGGACGATACGGATCTGCGGCAGCGGGCGCGGCACCAGACCCTGCTCGCGCAGCGCGGCCCGGCGGGTCTGCTTCAGGGCGCGGTCGAAGAGGACGGCCGCAGAAAGGGACATGCCGGAGAAGAACTGGGGCGCGCCGTCGTGGCCGATGCCCCGGGGCGCGTGCACCCAGTTGAACCAGGCCGCGGCGCCCGCGAACGTCCACACGAGTATCCGGGAGCCGAGGGCCGCGTCACCGTGGCTGGCCTCGCGCACCGCGAGCACGGAACAGAACATGGCCGCTCCGTCCAGGCCGAACGGCACCAGGTATTCCCAGCCGTTGGTCAGGCCGAGGTTCTGCTGGCCGAAGCCGACCAGGCCGTGGAAGGAGAGGGCGGCGGCGACCGCCGCACAGCAGAACAGCAGGACGTAGGAGGCGGTTCCATATATGGCCTCCTTGCGCCGACGGCGCTCCTCGCTGCGCTCCCACGTGTCGTCCTTCGCGTGCTCCCCGGACCGCTTGCTGCGCGCGAGCACCGCAACCGCCGCCAGCATGCCCAGGAGCAGTACGGCGCCCGGAAGCAGCCAGTCCAGCGATATGTCGGTCAGTCTCATCTGGGGTCCCTTGCATTGGGATAGGGCGTAACGCCCGCCATAGTGGCCCAATCCCACCGGCCCTCAGGGGGTTTCGGGGCAAGAGGCCGCCAAGGAAGTGCAAGGGGATGCCCAGGGCGGCGTTCTGCTCGAACTGCCGCTTGAGGGGCGGGAGTTGAGTTCGAATAAGAGTACCCGTACGGATGGTTCCACGGAAAGTTCCTGCGACAGGTGAGGAAGTTGTGAATTGCCTGTAACCGGGCGGGCGCCTTGTTCCCGCAGATCTTACGGGACGGTCGGCGGCCGGAGTGCCTGAGGGTGCCTCAACTCGCGGCGTCGGCTGACGGCTTGCCGACGCGGTCCGCGTCGCGGATGGCGCAGGTGCCCTCGGGTTGCACCGTGGAGAACGCGCGGCAGCTCGCCCGGACCCGCCCCCGGCGGCAGCGCGCCTCCAGCTCCCGCGCGGCCCGCCGCTCCTTGCCGGGCGGGCGGACAGGAGAAGTACGGTCATGTTGCCGAGGGGGGCAGGGGTGGCCCGGTCGTACGAGACGTGGGTCACGGGGAGGCGCGGCAGTCCGAAGCTCTCGACCACGCCGGCCGGGCGCGGACTCGGTGGTCGCGCAGCACCTGTGCGTCGTCCCGTGCCAGGAATGTGTCGAGCCCGACTCCGCCCTCCGTCGGCGAGGTGGCGGAGATCCGTCCAACGCCTCCAGGGGCCCGCTCGTCGGGCTTTACCTCCAGGGCGACCGGCCGGGGGAAGGTCCTGGTCAGGCGGGCGTGGGCGTCGGAGAGTGCCGAGTGGGGCGCAGGCGTGCGGAGACCGTCGATCCGCGACGGATACATGACGAATAAAAAGGCAAGGCTAACCTTATTTATGGTCAATGGGATTTGAACTGATGACAACTGCGCCTAAGGTGCTTGACGGACGAGTAACAACCCGCCGTAATGACCCCAAGTACCGACACGTCCGGAGGAGGACCCGTGCAGCAGAGCGCCCACAGCTCCGCGGAGACGGGGGTTCCGGAGGCCCGGACCGGCGGGGTGCCCAGGGTGCCGCCGCAGCCCAGGGCCCAGGACGTGGACCGGGAGCGTGGCGTCGCCGCGGAGGTCACCCGTGGCGAGCACACGCACAGTGAGCAGCCGATTCCCCGGCCCCGCCTGGTCCAGCGGGCCTCCGTGCGCGGGCAGATCCTCGACGCGCTGCGCACCGCGCTGGTCGCGGGCGAGCTGACGCCGGGCGAGGTGTACTCGGCGCCCGCGCTGGGGGAGCGGTTCGGGGTCTCCGCGACGCCGGTGCGGGAGGCCATGCAGCAGCTCGCCCTGGAGGGCGCCGTCGAGGTCGTTCCCAACCGGGGCTTCCGGGTGGTCGAGCGCGGGGCCCGCGAACTGGCCGAACTGGCCGAGGTTCGTGCGCTGATCGAGATCCCCGTGATGCTCCGGCTGGCCCGTACGGTGCCCGCCGAGCGGTGGACCGCGCTGCGCCCCCTCGCCGAGGCGACTCTCCGCGCCGCGTCCTCCGGCTGCCGCGCGACGTACGCCGAGTCCGACCGCACCTTCCATCGCGCGCTGTTCGCCCTGTCCGGCAACGCACAACTCGTGCAGATCGCCGACGACCTCCACCGCCGCGCCCAGTGGCCCCTGGTGGGCGGCCCGTCCTCACGTGGCCACGCCGACCTCCTGGCAGACGCGACCCAACACACGGCCCTGCTGGAAGCGCTGATCGCTGGGGATCTGGACGTGGTGCGGGCACTGGTGGGCGGACACTTCGCGGGGGCGTCCTGAGCGCTGCGGGACGTGTGGTCCGTCAGGGGTTGCCCCCGACGGACCACACGCGCGTCCCGTCAGGGCGCTGACGCAGGTCAGCCGTCCCCGTCGGCCGATCCGGTCGCCGTCTTCGAGTAGCCGTCCTGCCAGGCCGCCTTCGCGCCGGAGTCGCCGATGCGGTAGACGTCCACGACGGCGCCCGCCGCCACCGCGAGGGACAGCACGGTGGCCGCGATCCGGATGACGGACCCCGACCGGGCGCCGTCCTGCTGTGCCGCTGACCGGCGGGTCGTCCACCACACCGCCGCCGCCAGGACGAACAGACCCAGTGCCCAGGGGAGCAGTCCGTCGCCGAGCTCCGCGTGCTGCCGTACGAGGGCGCTGCTGCCCACGTGCTTCTCCAGCCACTCGCCGGCCCCCGTGGTCAGCGGCACGCTCACCAGGGTGACCAGGGCCAGCACCGGCAGCACCAGGCCCATGCGGCGGGCGGCGGCCGGCCACACGGCGCACACGACCAGGGCCAGGGCCGTCAGCGGTACCAGTACCACGACGAAATGGACCAGCAGGACATGTGCGGGCAAGCCGTTGACGAGGCTCATCAGGCGCTCCTCCATGGGGGGTTGGGCGCGCCAGACTGGCACAGCAACCTCTCAGGTTCCTCTGAGTGGTCTCTGGGCCGCCGCGGCACTCCTCACGCAGTGGCCGCCCCCGCCGCAGGCGGCGCCAACTGCCGCGCCAGCCACGTCGGTACGCCCCCGAGCAACTGGAACAGCCGCCGGGCCTCCTCACGCAGGCGCGACGCCTCCGGCTCCGCCTCGGCGTCCGCGAGCGACGCCAGGGCGGGCGCCGTACCGACCAGATACCCCAGTTCCTCACGGATCCGCAGGGATTCGGCGAACCCGTGCCGGGCCTCCGCCAACTCCCCTTCCCGCAGGGCCAGTCCCGCCAGATGCCGCCAGGTGAAGGAGAGCAGCAGAAGGTCGCCGTGCGCGGTGGCGCCGGCGTGCGCGCGGCGGAACGCGGCGCGGGCCGCCTGCGGCGCCTGGGCGAGGTTCTGGGCCACCAGCCCGCGCCGGAAGTCCAGCAGCGCCCGTCCCGCCGCCCCCGGAGGGATCAGCGCCGCCGTCCGCCCGAGCGCGGCACGCGCCTCGTCGGCCCGGTCCCGGACCCCCAGCAGCGTCGCCGCGTACGCCAAGTACCCCCGTTCACAAGCGGCCGCGCCCCGCTCGTCGTCGGTGTGGGCCAGCGCCTCGGCCGTACGCAGCGCGTCCTCGGCCTCCTCCCAGCCCTGCTCGGTGTACAGACACCGCTCGACCAGCAGCGCGGCCCGCTGCAGCGCGGCGTCCGCGGTGCGGGGCTGGAGCAGGGCCGCCGCGTCGGCCCAGCAGGCGCGTGAGCGCAGCCGCCATACCGCGGTCTGGAGGGGATCGTCACCAGCGGTCGTTCCGTTACCAGACATGGCGGTATGCGCCACGTTGCCCTCCCCGAGCACGCCATCGAGCTATGAGTGGTGGCGGCATCTCAGCACGAATCGCGGCGCCCGGCCAAGGGGGTGGGTGAAGGATTTCACAAAGTCGTGGGACAGCGACGGCACTTCGTGTCACCCCCGTGGCATGCCCGGGTGACCTCAGCTCATGCGCAACGCCAGGAAGAAATCCAGCTTGTCCTCCAGCCGGGACAGGTCACGGCTCGTCAACTGCTCGATCCGCCCGACCCGATAGCGCAGCGTGTTGACGTGCAGGTGCAGCCGGGTCGCGCAGCGCGTCCAGGAGCCGTCGCAGTCGAGGAACGCCTCCAGGGTGGGGATCAGCTCGGCGCGGTGGCGGCGGTCGTAGTCGCGCAGCGGATCCAGCAGCCGCGCGGTGAAGGCCCGCCGTACGTCGTCCGGGACGAACGGGAGCAGCAGGACGTGCGAGGCCAGTTCCTGGTGGCCCGCCGCGCACACCCGCCCGGGACGCGCCGCCGCCACCCGCCGCGCGTGCCGCGCCTCCTCCAGCGCCCCGCGCAGCCCCTCCGCAGAGTGCACGGCCGCGCTGACGCCCAGCGTCACCTGCCCGTCGCCGTCCAGTCCGGCCGACAGCGGGTCCCGTACGGACTCCAGCAGCGCGTCCGCGAGGATGCCGGACTCCGAGCCGTCGTGCTCGGTGGAGACGGCAGGCAGCGGTACGAGGGCGATGGCCTCGTCGCCCGTGTGGGCCACGGCGATGCGGTCGGAGGGCTCCGGGCCGGTGGCGAGCGGGTCGACGAGGATCTCCTCCAGGAGCGACTGGGCGACCGGCCCCGCCTCGATGTCGCCACCCTCCCACTCGACCGTGGCCACGACCACCTGCCAGTGCGGGGCGGCCCCCAGGCCGGGCAGCAGCACCGGCGCGGCCACCCGCAGCCGGGCGGCGATCTCGGCGGGCGCGGCACCCGCCTGCACCAGCTCCAGGACCTCCTGCGCCAGCCGCCTGCGCACCGTGCGCGCCGCGTCCCGCCGGTCCCGCTCGACCGAGATCAGCTGGGTGACGCCCTGGAGCAGGTCCAGCCGTTCCGCGGGCCAGTCCCCGGCGTCCGCCTCGACGGCCAGCAGCCAGTCCGACAGGACCGTCTCGCGCACGTCCCGGGTGGCCTGCGGGGCACGCCCTGCCCCGGCCGCCGCCGGGCGGCCCCCCGAGCTGCGGATCGGGAAGAGGCTGTACGTGGCCGGACCGAGCGTCACGCGATGGGGGCCGCGCCGGCCCGTGCGGGCGGCGGCGAGGTGCTCGGCGGCCAGCCCGGCGCAGGTGTCGGCGGGCAGCCCGGGGCCCGCGACCTTCGGGCCCGCGATCAGCCGTCCGGTGGGGGACAGCACCCAGGCCCGCAGGTCCAGGTCGGAGCCGAGCAGGTCGAGGACCACGTCCGGGCCGCCGCCCGCCGGGCCGGAGGTCATCATCCGCCGGTGCCGGTCGACCACGGCCGCGAGGTCCCCGGCGCGCTCCCCGGACACCTGCCGTACGACGTGCTCGGTGATCGTCGCGAACGCCACCGACTCGTGCACCGCGAACAGCGGCAGGCGGTGCCGGACACACGCCACGACCAGGTCGTCCGGGATGTCCCCGAGCTCCGCCTCGCCGGCCGCCAGCGCGACCACCCCCGCCTGCGCCAGGATCCGTACGAACGCCTCGGAGTCGTCGGCGTCGCGGCGCCAGGCCAGTCCCGTGAGGACCAGCTCCCCGCCCGAGAGGTAGCGGCTGGGATCCCTGAGGTCGGTGGTCATCACACCGCGCACGGTGCGGTCCAGCTCGTCCTCGCCGCCGAGCAGCCGCAGGCCCAGCGCGTCGGTGTCCAGCAGTGCGCGCAGCCGCATTCTCGTCGCCGCCGTTCTTTGTCTCGAAATCTACGATGAGTGGTGAGGATGGTCGGTGGGAGGAGCCCGGCGACCGGTGCGCGCGGCGCATCCTTTGATTGCCAGGCTGTTTCCTGCGTTTCTACAGGAAAACCAAGAGGTTACTGATGACCTCCGTTCATACGAATCTACAAGATGCCCGGCCTGGCCAGCCAACTCCTTCATGGTTTCCGTGACTGACCTGGGTGGAGCACGGCGCTGTGTACTGGCTCCACTCCGCGTAAACAGCACATGAACAAGCCGGGCCCACCGCACCAGATCTGGCTTGATCCGTACGACTCACGAGACGAAGAAGAGAGCCGGTCATGGACTTCCTTCGCCCCGCCAGCTGGGAGGAGGCGCTCGCCGCCAAGGCTGAGCACCCCACCGCTGTGCCCATTGCGGGCGGCACCGATGTGATGGTCGAGATCAACTTCGACCACCGCCGGCCCGAGTACCTGCTCGACCTGAACCGCATCGGCGACCTCACCGAGTGGGAGGTCGGCGAGGACACGGTGCGGCTAGGGGCCTCCGTCCCGTACTCGAAGATCATGGAGAGCCTGCGCGCCGAGCTGCCGGGTCTCGCACTCGCCTCGCACACGGTCGCCTCCCCGCAGATCCGCAACCGCGGCGGCGTCGGCGGCAACCTCGGCACCGCCTCCCCGGCCGGCGACGCCCACCCCGCGCTGCTCGCGGCGGGCGCCGAGGTCGAGGTCGAGTCGGTGCGCGGCTCCCGGCTGATCCCGATCGACGAGTTCTACACCGGCGTGAAGCGCAACGCGCTCGCCGACGACGAGCTCATCAAGCGCGTGCACATCAAGAAGGCCGACGGCCCGCAGCAGTACTCCAAGGTCGGCACGCGCAACGCGATGGTCATCGCCGTGTGCGCCTTCGGCCTGGCCCTGCACCCGTCGTCGCGCACCGTCCGTACGGGCATCGGTTCCGCGGCGCCCACACCCGTCCGGGCGAAGGCCGCGGAGGAGTTCCTGAACGCGGCGCTCGAAGAGGGCGGCTTCTGGGACAACGGAAAGATCATCACCCCGTCGGTCGCCAAGCAGTTCGCGGAGCTGTGCTCCGGCGCCTGCAACCCGATCGACGACGTCCGGGGCACGGCGAGCTACCGCCGTCACGCGGTGGGCGTCATGGCGCGCCGCACGCTGACCTGGACCTGGGAGTCGTACCGCGGCGCCCGCCGCACCACCGAGGGAGCTGCGTGATGCGCGTCAACTTCACCGTCAACGGACGTCCGCAGGAAGCCGACGACGTCTGGGAGGGCGAGAGCCTGCTCTACGTCCTGCGAGAGCGCCTGGGTCTGCCCGGCTCCAAGAACGCCTGCGAGCAGGGCGAGTGCGGTTCCTGCACGGTCCGCCTGGACGGAGTGCCCGTGTGTGCCTGCCTGGTGGCCGCCGGTCAGGTCGAAGGCCGTGAGGTCGTGACCGTCGAGGGTCTGGCGGACTTCGCCAAGCAGCGCGCCGAGCACGGCGGTTGTGCCTCCGGTGCCTGCGGTACGTCGCTGCAGGACTCCCAGCAGTGGGCGGCCAAGGGGCAGGACTCCCAGACCGGCGAAGGCACCGAACTCTCCCCCATCCAGCAGGCGTTCATCGACGCCGGCGCCGTCCAGTGCGGGTTCTGCACCCCCGGTCTGCTGGTCGCCGCCGACGAGATGCTCGAACGCAACCCGAACCCGAGCGACGCGGACATCCGCGAGGCCCTGTCGGGCAACCTGTGCCGCTGCACGGGCTACGAGAAGATCATGGACGCGGTCCGCCTGGCGGCCGCCCGGCAGGGAGAGGCGGTCTGACGATGCCCACCAACGGCGCTCCCCTCGGCACGCCCACGAAGGTCACCCAGGGTTCCAAGACCAAGGGCGGCATCGGTGAGTCCACGCTCCGCCCGGACGGCACCCTCAAGGTCACCGGCGAGTTCGCGTACTCGTCCGACATGTGGCACGAGGACATGCTCTGGGGCCAGATCCTGCGCTCCACGGTCGCGCACGCCGAGATCGTCTCGATCGACACCAGCGAGGCGCTGAAGACCCCGGGCGTCTACGCCGTCATGACGTACGACGACCTGCCGACCGAGGTGAAGAACTACGGCCTGGAGATCCAGGACACCCCGGTCCTCGCGCACGGCAGGGTCCGCCACCACGGTGAGCCGGTCGCCATCGTCGCCGCGGACCACCCGGAGACCGCGCGCCGCGCCGCAGCCAAGATCAAGGTCGACTACCGCGAGCTCCCGGTCATCACCGACGAGGCCTCCGCGACCGCGCCGGACGCGATCCTCATCCACGAGGGCCGCGACGACCACCACATCGGTCACGTCCCGCACCCGAACATCGTCCACCGCCAGCCGATCGTGCGCGGCAACGCCGAGGAGGCCGCCAAGAAGGCCGACTTCGTCGTCCGGGGCGAGTACACCTTCGGCATGCAGGACCAGGCCTTCCTCGGCCCGGAGTCCGGTCTCGCGGTCCCCTCGGAGGACGGCGGCGTCGACCTGTACATCGCCACTCAGTGGCTGCACAGCGACCTGAAGCAGATCGCCCCGGTCCTCGGACTGCCCGAGAGCAAGGTCCGCATGACGCTGGCAGGCGTCGGCGGCGCGTTCGGTGGCCGCGAGGACCTGTCGATGCAGATCCACGCCTGCCTGCTGGCGCTGCGCACCGGCAAGCCGGTCAAGATCGTCTACAACCGCTTCGAGTCCTTCTTCGGGCACGTCCACCGCCACCCCGCCAAGCTCTACTACGAGCACGGGGCCACCAAGGACGGCAAGCTCACCCACATGAAGTGCCGGATCGTCCTGGACGGCGGCGCCTACGCCTCGGCCTCCCCGGCGGTCGTCGGCAACGCCTCCTCGCTCAGCGTCGGCCCGTACGTCGTCGACGACGTCGACATCGAGGCCGTCGCCCTCTACACCAACAACCCGCCCTGCGGCGCCATGCGCGGCTTCGGCGCGGTCCAGGCGTGCTTCGCCTACGAGGCCCAGATGGACAAGCTCGCCGACAAGGTGGGCATGGACCGGGTCGCGTTCCGTCAGCTCAACGCGATGGAGCAGGGCACGATCATGCCGACCGGGCAGCCCGTCGACTCGCCGGCCCCGGTCGCCGAACTCCTGCGCCGCGTCAAGGCGATGCCCATGCCGCCGGAGCGCCAGTGGGAGTCCAGCGAGGGCTCCGACGTACGACAGCTGCCCGGCGGTCTGTCCAACACCACCCACGGCGAAGGCGTCGTACGCGGTGTCGGCTACGCGGTCGGCATCAAGAACGTCGGCTTCTCCGAGGGGTTCGACGACTACTCCACCGCCAAGGTCCGCATGGAGGTCGTCGGCGGCGAGCCCGTCGCGACCGTCCACACGGCCATGGCGGAGGTCGGCCAGGGCGGTGTCACCGTCCACGCGCAGATCGCCCGCACCGAGCTGGGCGTCGCGCAGGTGACGATCCACCCGGCCAACACGCAGGTCGGTTCCGCCGGCTCCACCTCCGCCTCGCGGCAGACGTACGTCACCGGTGGCGCCGTCAAGAACTCCTGCGAGCTGGTGCGCGAGAAGGTCCTGGAGATCGGGCGCCGCAAGTTCGGCACCTACCACCCGGCCTGGGCCACCGCCGAACTCCTGCTGGAGGGCGGCAAGGTCGTCACCGACGGCGGCGAGGTCCTCGCCGACCTGGTCGATGTACTGGAGGGCGAGAGCGTCGAGATCGAGGCCGAGTGGCGGCACCGCCCGACCGAGGCCTTCGACCTGCGCACCGGCCAGGGCAACGGCCACGTCCAGTACTCCTTCGCCGCGCACCGCGCCGTCGTCGAGGTCGACACCGAACTCGGCCTGGTCAAGGTCATCGAGCTGGCCTGCGCCCAGGACGTCGGCAAGGCGCTCAACCCGCTGTCCGTCCTCGGCCAGATCCAGGGCGGCACCCTCCAGGGCATGGGCATCGCGGTGATGGAGGAGATCATCGTCGACCCGAAGACGGCGAAGGTCAGGAACCCGTCCTTCACGGACTACCTGCTCCCGACCATCCTCGACACGCCGATCATCCCGGTCGACGTGCTCGAACTCGCCGACGACCATGCCCCCTACGGGCTGCGGGGCATCGGCGAGGCACCCACCCTGTCGTCGACCCCGGCCGTCCTCGCGGCGATCCGGAACGCGACCGGGCTGGAGCTCGACCGCACGCCGGTACGTCCGGAGCACCTCACCGGAACGGCGTAGGCACAGTCCCTCCGGGCGGCGCCGGGAACGTCACACTTCGCCGCGCTGCCCGGAGTACTCAAGCACCGCACCGCTCGCGGAACTTGAAGCACCACGGCACCACGGCACCACCGTCAGTACCAGAGAGTTCGTTCGCCTCGGGCCGTCCCCCGGGTCGTGCGGCCGAAGCACCTTCCCAAATCCCGCAAACCCTTGAGAACCACCGCGGGTGCCCCTGTGAACCTTGGGAGTAGGCCCACATGACCCAGCAGTCACTGGAGCCATCGACCACCGCCGAAGATGCGGGTGAAGGAACCCGTATCCCGGCCGGCAGGTCCTGGCTCGACCGGTACTTTCACATATCCAAGCGAGGATCCACGGTCGCGCGCGAGGTGCGCGGCGGCGTCACCACCTTCATGGCGATGGCGTACATCCTCCTGCTCAACCCCCTGATCCTGTCCGGCAAGGACGTGGCGGGGGACACGCTCGGGCAGAAGGCCCTCATCACCGCGACCGCGTTCGCGGCGGCCTTCACCACGCTGCTGATGGGCTTCTTCGGCAAGGTGCCGCTCGCCCTCGCCGCCGGCCTCTCCGTCTCCGGTGTGCTCTCGTCGCAGGTCGCGCCCCAGATGACCTGGCCGCAGGCCATGGGCATGTGCGTGATGTACGGCGTGGTCATCATGCTGCTGGTCGTCACCGGCCTGCGCGAGATGATCATGAATGCGATCCCGCTCGCGCTCAAGCACGCGATCACCATGGGGATCGGCCTGTTCGTCGCCATGATCGGCCTGGTCAAGGCGGGCTTCGTGCACCAGGGCAAGGCGACTCCGGTCACCCTCGGCCCGGCCGGTGAACTCGCCGGCTGGCCGGTGCTGATCTTCGCGGCCACCCTCCTCGTCATCTTCATGCTGCAGGCGCGCGCCGTCCCCGGCGCGATCCTGATCGGCATCGTCAGCGGCACCGTGATCGCCGTGCTGCTCAACGCACTCGGCGTCATCGACCCCAGGCAGTGGGCGAGCGGCGCTCCCGAACTGCACGGCAGCGCGGTGTCCATGCCGGACTTCTCGATCTTCGGGAAGGTGGAGTTCGGCGGCTGGGGCCAGGTCGGTGCGATGACCGTCGGCATGATCGTCTTCACGCTGGTGCTCGCCGGTTTCTTCGACGCGATGGCCACCATCATCGGCGTCGGCACCGAGGCCAAGCTGGCCGACGAGCAGGGCCGGATGCCGGGTCTGTCCAAGGCGTTGTTCATCGACGGCGCGGGCGGCGCGATCGGTGGCGTCGCCGGCGCCTCCGGCCAGACCGTGTTCGTCGAGTCGGCGACAGGCGTCGGCGAGGGGGCCCGTACCGGTCTCTCCTCCGTCGTCACCGGACTGTTCTTCGCGGCCTGTCTCTTCTTCACCCCGCTGACGGCGATCGTCCCCGGCGAGGTGGCGGCCGCGGCCCTGGTGGTCATCGGCGCCATGATGATGATGAACGCCCGCCACGTGGACTGGGCCGACCGCGCCACCGCCATCCCGGTCTTCCTGACCGTCGTGATCATGCCGTTCACGTACTCCATCACGGCGGGCGTCGCGGCCGGAGTGATCTCCTACGTCGCCATCAAGATCGCCCAGAGCAAGGCGCGGGAGATCGGTGCCTTCATGTGGGGCCTGACGGTGATCTTCCTGGTCTACTTCGCCCTCAACCCGATCCAGAGCTGGATGGGCGTCCACTAGACGCCCTTGAATGGCCCTTCACCCTTGAATGGCCCTCCACACGAACCCCGTTAGGAGACCGAGAGATGCTGGACATCGCCGAGGAGCTGAACCGGTGGGTCGAGCAGGGACGTGACTTCGCCGTGGCCACCGTGGTGGCCGTCGGCGGCAGCGCACCCCGCCAGCCGGGCGCCGCACTCGCGGTGGACGCCGACGGCACGGCGATCGGCTCGGTCTCCGGCGGCTGTGTGGAGGGCGCCGTGTACGACCTGTGCCAACAGGCGCTGGAGGACGGCGAAACCGTTCTGGAGCGCTTCGGGTACAGCGACGAGGACGCCTTCGCGGTCGGCCTGACCTGCGGCGGCATCATCGACATCCTCGTCACGCCGGTACGGGCCGGTGATCCCGCCCGCCCGGTGGTCGCGTCCGCGCTGGCCGCCGCCGCCCGTGGGGAGGCGGCGGCGGTGGCGCGGATCGTGTCGGGACCGGCCGGACTGCGGGGCCGGGCGCTGGTGGTGCGCCCCGACGGATCGTACGAGGGCGGCTTCGGCGCCCATCCGGAGCTGGACCGCACGGTGGCCGGGGAGGCCGCGGCCTTCCTCGACGCCGGGCGGACCGGCACCCTGGAGATCGGTGAGCGGGGCTCACGCTGCGGAGCCCCGCTCACGGTCCTGGTGGAGTCCTCCGTCCCCCCGCCCCGGATGATCGTGTTCGGCGCGATCGACTTCGCTTCCGCGCTGGTGCGGATCGGCAAGTTCCTGAACTACCACGTGACGGTGTGCGACGCGCGCCCCGTCTTCGCCACGAGGAACCGCTTCCCGGAGGCGGACGAGATCGTCGTCGAGTGGCCCCACACGTACCTGGAGCGGACGTCCGTGGACGCCCGCACCGTCCTGTGCGTCCTCACCCACGACGCCAAGTTCGACATTCCGCTGCTGAAGCTGGCCCTCCGGCTCCCGGTGGCCTACGTCGGCGCGATGGGTTCCCGCCGCACCCACCTCGACCGCAACGAACGCCTACGTGAAGTCGGCGTGACCGAGCTGGAGCTGGCGCGGCTGCGGTCCCCGATCGGGCTGGACCTCGGCGCCCGCACCCCGGAGGAGACGGCCCTGTCGATCGCCTCCGAGATCGTCGCCAACCGGCGCGGCGGCAGCGGGGTTTCGCTCACCGGGGCGCACACGCCGATCCATCGCGACACGGCGTCCGCGCCGGCGGGGCGGATAGGTTCGGTGGCCTGAGCCGCTCCCGGGCTCGGGCGCGCCACGGCACTCAGTCGTACTTCGACGGGACGAAACCGAGCTGTACGCCAAGCGTCGAGTGCCGGGTCACCAGTGTCCCGCGCCCCGGCGGCCGACGGCTCGGCTTGACCGATCCCAGCAGCGCCCCTTCGGAGGGATCGCCGGAGAGCACGATGCCCTGCGCGCCGAGTTCCCTCATCCGCGTGAGGAACGGCTCGTACAACCCTCTCGAAGCCCCGTGAACCGTGCGGACGATCACGATGCGCAGGCCGACGTCGCGCGCGAACGGCAGATATTCCAGGAGCGGCACCAGCGGGTTGTTGCCGCTGCTCGTGGCGATCAGGTCGTAGTCGTCGACGAGGATGTACAGGTCCGGCCCCGACCACCAGCTGAGTTCGCGCAACTGCTCAGGTGTCACATCCTGTCCGGGCAGGCGCCTGGCGAGGGCCGCGGCCACCTCCTCGACAGCCGTCTGCAGGCGGGGCCCCGCGGTGCAGTACTCCAGCACGTGCTCGTCCGGGAGTTCACTCAGGAGTGAACGCCGGTAGTCGACCACAAGCAGCTGGGCCTGTGCCGGTGTGTACCTCTGACCGATCTGATGTGCCAGCAGCCGTAGGAACGAGGACTTGCCGGACTCGTGGTCGCCGAAGCCGATGAACAGCGGGTCGGTCTCGAAGGCGAGGAACACCGGGGCCAGACGGGTGTCGTCGACCCCTACGGGTACTCCGCGGTGCTGGGCGCCGTCGGCGGCCGGCAGCTCCGCGACGAGGAGCAGCTCCGGCAGCGTGCGGACCGGCGGGGCGACGGGACCGTGCCACGCGTCGCGCACCTGCCGTACCAGCGCCGCCGTACCGTCGGAGAGGGACTCCTCGCCACCCGTACCGTCCAGCCTGGGCAGGGCTGTGAGGCTGTGCAGTTTGTCGGGGGACAGCCCGCGGCCCGGGACCCCGATCGGGACGCTCGCGGCCTCTCGGCGGTCGATTTCTGAGTCCATGGGGTCGCCCAGGCGCAGTTCGACCATGCTGAGCAGCTGATCACGCAGGGCGGGACGGACCTCCGAGTACCGGGTGGCGCTGATCACCAGGTGCACGCCGTAGCCCAGGCCGCGGGTCGCGATGTCGGCGATCACGGGTTGCAGCTCCTCGTAGTCGGAGCGGAAGGTGGACCAGCCGTCGATGACCAGGAAGACGTCGCCCCACGGCTGATCGGGCCACAGATCACGCCGGGCGCGGTACTGGGCCATGCTCCAGACGCCTTCGGAGGAGAAGAACGCCTCGCGCTCGTCGAGGACGCCCGTCACCTCGGCGACGGTACGGCGTACCTGGTCCGCGGCCAGCCGCGTGGCGATGCCGCCGACATGGGGCAGGCCGGTCAGGGTGCCGAGGCGCCCGCCACCGAGGTCGAGGCAGTAGAACTGCACTTCGGCCGGTGTGTGGGTGAGGGCGAAGGACAGGACGAGTGTGCTCAGCAGAGTGGACTTGCCGGACTGCGGGCCTCCGACGACCAGCCCGTGCCCGCCCTTTCCGGAGAAGTCCACCTGGAAGAGGTCCTGTCGCTGTTCCAACGGCTTGTCGACCAGGCCGAGCGGCACTATGAGAGAGCCGCCCGGCCCGCTCGATCGCAGACCGCGCCCCGGATCGTGGACGAGGCCGCCCAGCAGGGTCTCGAGGCTCGGCGGTTCGTGCAGCGGAGGCAGCCAGATCCGGTGGGCCGGCGGTCCCGCCGAGGCCAGCCCGTCGACGACGACTTCCAGGACCGTGTCCCCGTCGGGTTCGTGGGGGTCGTCGTCCACCGGGCCCGGGAGCGGGCCGGACACGTAGGCCGCCTTGAAGCGGATCATCTCGTCCGTCCCCGACTTGAGATAGCCGGTGCCCGGATCCGAGGGCAGGTGGTACGCGTCGGGAACGCCGAGCACCGCCCGGGACTCAGCGGCGGAGTACGTCCGCAGGCCGATGCGGTAGGAGAGAAAGGTGTCGAGCCCGCGCAGCCGCCCCTCCTCCAGCCGCTGCGCGGCCAGGAGGAGGTGCACGCCGAGCGACCGGCCGATGCGGCCGATTTGGATGAAGACCTCGATGAAGTCGGGCTTGGCGGTGAGGAGTTCGGAGAACCCGTCGATGACCACCGCAAGTGTCGGCAGTGGTTCGAGGGAGACGCCCGCGGCGCGTGCCGTGTCGTACTCGCGAATGTTCGCGTAGTTGCCCGCGCTGCGCAGCAGTTCCTGGCGTCGCTGCAGCTCGCCGCCGAGGGCGTCGCGCATCCGGTCGACGAGCGGCAGTTCGTCGGCGAGGTCGGTGATGACTGCGGACACGTGCGGCAGCTTCGCCATGCCGGTGAAAGTCGAGTCGCCCTTGAAGTCGGCGAGTACGAAGTTGAGTTGCTCGCTGGAGTGGCTGACGGCGAGGCCGAGCACCAGGGTGCGCAGCAGCTCCGACTTGCCGGATCCGGGCGCGCCCACGCACAGCCCGTGCGGGCCCATGCCACCCCGGGCGGCATCCTTGATGTCGAGCAGGACGGGTCGGCCGTCCTCACCGGTGCCGAGGGGCACTCTCAGCCGTTCGTCCGCTGCCCTGGGCCGCCACAGGACGGAGACATCGACCGAGGCGGCGTCGTCGAGGCCCAGCAGCTGGGTGAAGGAGAGGGGCAGCCGTGCGGGACGTGCGGCGCCGGCGTCCTCCTGGAGCGGCAGCCAGCCCGCGCTGATCCGATGGGCGGTGTCGGTCAGGGACCGCCGTGCGGCGACGTCTCCGGCGCCGTCGTCGAACCGGGGGACGGCGACACGGAAACGCCGGCGTCGGGAGAGGGCCCAGCCGACGCTGATGCCCGATGCCAGGGCGGGGTCGACGTGCGACTCCTCCGGGTCGTCCAGGGCCAGTTCGATCCTGGTGCCGAGCAGCCCGCGCAGATCGACGGAGAAGTCGCTCCAGCGGCGGGCGGTCACCAGGAGGTGGACCCCGTAGTTCAGGCCGGTGTTGGCCAGTCGGTGGACCTGGTCCTCGAACTGCGGGTGCTCCCAGCGGAAGTCCAGCCAGCCGTCGATCACCAGGAAGATGTCACCGGCGATGCCCCGCTCGATCCGGCCGCTCGAGCGCAGCGTGCGGAAGGATTCGATGGAGTCGATGTCGAGATCGCGAAAGAGAGTCCGCCGTGTCGCGACGGCCGCCTCGACATCGTTCAGGACCCCTTCGACGGCGCTGTGTTCGTGCGGTGCCGCGAACATCTGCACATGCGGCAGCGGGCGCAGCACCCCCAGCCGGTTGACCGCCCCTTCCAGCAGGTAGAACTCGGCCTCGTGCGGGGTGTGCGTGAGGGCGAGGGACATGATCATCGAGCGGAGCAGGGTGGTCTTTCCGCTGCCCAGCTTTCCTACGACGGCCGCGTTGCCGTCCCGGCTGGAGAAGTCGACGCACATCAGCTCGCCGCCGGAGCCGGTCTCCAGACGGCCGACGGGCGCCATCAGCCGTGACGCGCCCTCCCAGGCGTCGCAGATGAACCCCCGGTCGACGGTGTCCACGGGAGGCGGGAGGATCGAGCCGAGCGTGAGCTCGTCCGCCCGGGCGGCGCGGGCGAACGGTCCGGCGCCCGCGTCGATCCACGGTGCGTACGCCAGCTCGACGTTCCCCTCGCACTGACCCGACTTGGTCGGCGTCTGGCCCGACTCCGGCTGATCGGTCATCGCCTGGTGCACGAAGTCGTACAGCTCGTCGGGAGTGATCACCCCGTCCCGGTTCCGGTCCGCCAGGCCTGTGCTCAGGCCCTCGATGACGGCCGAGGTGAAGCGGGGCGCCGAGGGGCCGTTCTCCGCGGTCACCTGTTCGCCGTCGTACGCGTACTCCAGGGCGGTGGACGCCGTGATGACGAACGTGCCGCGACCCACGAGCGCCTTCTCGACGTCCACGGGCGCCGGGGACATCGGCCTGCCGCGGTGGAAGAGGCCGCTGTAACAGCAGTCGAGCAACACGATCTTGGTGCGGGCCTGGCACTCGTCGAGCAGCTGGTGGACGAGCGAGGCCTGGATGGCAGTGGTGTGCGGACGCCTGAGCTGGGTGGTCAGGGTGGCGAAGAACAGCTGGTCCGCGTCGTTCCTGATGCCGTGACAGGCGAAGTACAGCAGGACGAGATCATCGGGAGAGCGGTCACTGAGGACCTCCTCGATCTGGCTCTCGATCTCTTCCTTGGGCCGGTTCAGCAGCTCGCGGACGAAGTCGTAGCGCCCGATGGCCGGATCCTGGAGCAGGGCCTTGAGCTCGCCGGCGCCGCGGGCCGGAGCCCGGAGCTGGCTGAGCCCGGGGTCCTGGTAGCCGTCAGTCGCGACCAGCAGTGCGATCCGGCGTCCTGCCATCGCCCACTCCCGGCTCGCTGTCGGTGTCCTGGCCAGTCGGGTCGGCGGTCGCGCCGGCGATGTACGCGGACACCACTTCCACCAGGGCATGCTGGTCCTTGGCGGACAAGGCACTGAACGAGCCCTTGTTGCCGTCGAACTCCCAGTCCACCGACCGGGCCTTGGAGCGCTCCACGAAGGCCACCACGACGTTGCTCACGGCCTTGAGTGTCGCCGCGGAGAAGGCGCCGCTGAGGACCAGCACTCCGAGGTCGTATGCCACGCCCGCCATCGAGTCGGTCGGCGCGGCGGTTGCCTTGCGCTCGACCCGGAGTACGCCGAGCGCACGCAGATCCCGGTACAGAGAACGGACGTGACGGTCGGTCATGTCTGCTGGGGCTTCGGGGCCAGCATCGACGCGGAGCTCCAACTGCTGCACGATCTCCCCTTCCGCCGGTGCCCCCGCGGCATCGGCGCGCAGAGGTGATCGTATCGACAACGCGTGCGGACGACGAGGTGTTCGTCCCGGGCGACCGGTATCACGGCATCCTGAGGAGGCGGTTCGCCGCCCGCCCGAACACGTATCGGGCCGCCCGTAGGAGGAGCGGGTCGAAGAGTCCCGGCAGGAGCCGGACCCCGAGCTCCTCCCGCCACACCACCCGGCTGCGGCCCCCGGGCCCCGGCCGTACCTCGATCTCCGCCCACCCCGTCACGACCCGCCCCCGCTTCTCCAGCCGGCACAGACCGGGTGCGTCGTCCGTCGGCGGCTGCCACACCGTGACCTCCATCCGGTCGTCGAAGGCGAGCGGGCCGAGTCCCGAACGGGCCACGAAGACCGTGCCCTCGCGCGTAGGCGGGGGAGTGGTCACCGTGACGCGGGTCAGCGGGACCACTTCACCGTGCCGGGACCACTCGGTCAGGCGACGCCATGCCTCGTCGAGAGGGAGCGGTGCCGTGCGTTGGACGAGGAAGTTGACCACATGACGAATCGTAGGGAATCCGGGCTGCTCAAAGGGGTGTTCATGGGCGGGCCACGCACTTGTCTCAGTTTCGATCGCCGGAAGGGGTCCCGGCGCAGGAACGCCGGGGCTGGCGTCTTCCGCTGCGGACGGTCGCCGTCGACGATCCTGCGCTTGTGGTGTTCTGGCCCGGCCCGGGCAGACACCCGCAGAACCCGGAAGGCACCTACCGCAGTCGCACATCCGTACGGCACCATGAGCCCGACCCCGCACCACCGACGGCCGGGAGGGCGTCCCGTGGACAGTGAACTGCACGGCAGGCTCGACGAGTTGCAGCGCGACCCCTACCCGCACTACGAGCGAGCACGGCGCGCCGACGGGCTGACCTACGTCGCCGAGCTCGACGCCTGGCTGGTCGCCCGCGACGCCGACGTACGGGAAGTCCTGCGCAGGCCCGAGGACTTCTCGTCGGCGAACGCCCTGCTCCCCGACGTGATGCCCGCACCCCCCGCACTCGCCGTCCTCGGCGGCGGGTTCGGCGGGCGGCCTGTCGTCGTCACCGCCGACGGCGCCCACCACCAGCGGTTACGAGCGCCGATCGTGCGCGGGCTCTCACCGGCCCGCGTCGCGGCCGTACTGCCGTACGCCGCCGAGCGGGCCGCCGCCCTGGTGGACGGGTTCGTGAAGAACGGGTACGTCGAGCTGATGTCGGCGTACGCCGGGAAGCTCCCCGGCCAGGTCATCGGCCGCATCGTCGGCCTCGACCCCGCCGACGTGCCCGCGGTCGTGCATGGCGGCCATCGCGCCGAGGAGCTGCTGTTCCGCCCTTTGGAGGAGGACGAGCAGATCGCCGCGGCCGAGGACGTGGTCGCGATGCAGCACATCCTTGACCGGTACGTCCGGGAGCGGCACGCCGAGCCCCGCGAGGACCTCTGCACGGAGCTCGTCACGTCAGTCGTCGGCGGGGGTGAGCTCACCCTGGAGCAGCGGCACGAACTCGTCGCCCATCTTCAGAACCTGCTGATCGCCGGGCATCTGACCACGACGGCGCTCATCGGTACGACCGTCCTGCACCTGCTCCGGCACCCCCATCAGTGGGAGCTGCTGTGCACTGAGCCCGAGAGGATCCCGGCGGCGGTCGAGGAGGCCGCCCGCCATGACACCGCCCTCCAGGGCTTCCGCCGTGTCACCACCGGCCCGGTCACCATTGCCGGCACCGAACTCCCGGCCGGGGCAACGCTGTTCGTGGCCTTCGGGGCGGCCAACCGCGACTCCTCCCGGCACGACAGCCCCGACGAGTTCGACATCACCCGCACTCCCGCACGCCACCTCGCCTTCGGCTCCGGAGTGCACAGCTGCCCGGGGTCTCAGCTGGCCCGCGAGCAACTCCGCCTCACTCTGGAGGAGTTGACCCGCAGGCTGCCAGGACTGCGACTGGCGGACGACCGTCCTGTCACCATGCGGCCGACGATGATCCACCGTTCACCGGAGAGCCTGCACCTCACCTGGTGACGCAGGCTCCCACGGCCCTCACGCACGGCCGTCCAGGTCCCCGTCGTCGGTGCCGCCGCGTTCACCCTGCTGCGTGCCGCCGCGTTCACCCTGCTGCCTTGTTCAGTGGCCCACTGCCTTGTGGTAGAGGTGATCCAGCACCGAGACGGTCTTGGCGGCGCTGCCGACCAGCATCGGGGTGGTGCGGAAACGTCCGCCCACGACCACGGTGGGCTCCTCGGTCACCTGGTAGCGCTCACGGAGGGCGGGAGCCGCCTCGACCTTGGCGTCGACCTCCTTGGACGTGTAGGCGCTCCGTACGGCCGCCACGTCGAGCCCCTGCCTGGCCGCCCATCTCACGACGGCCTGCTCCGTGGTGAGGTCCTTGCCCTGGTCCCGCACGGCCTGGAAGACCGGGATCGCCTCCTGCCCCGCGAGGCCGAGCCGGTCCAGCGTGTAGTACAGGCGGGCGTAGGCGACCATGTCGGGCTGGTCCTCCCAGGCGGCCGGGATCCGCACCACCTTCACCGGGGGACTCTGCTGTGCGGCCCAGTCCTCCAGCGGCTTCTCGAGCGCGTAGGAGTGCGGGCAGTCGTACCAGAACACCTCCGCCACCTCCCGGGCGGCCACACCGCTGACCGGGTGCTGGAGACGGAAGTACTCCGCCCCCTCCTTCGGCTCGCCGGAGGCGGCTCCGAGCAGGCAGGTCAGGACGGTCGACAGCGCGAACAGGCGCATGATCTTCTTCTTCATGGCGGCCACCTTGGCGCTCAGCGTCTCGGTGAACCCCGCTGACACACGCAATGTCCCTCGTTCGGACCGCCCGACTGCCCGCAACCATCCCGGAATTCTCGGTACGCCCCCACCTGAAGGTCACTTCGGCGCTCGCGTGTCGGGCCTCGCGGTGGGTGGCGACGCGCAGTTGGGCCCGGTCGGCGGAGGGGGTGCCGTCGGCGAGGAGGTGTTCGCCCATGAACGCCGGCCGGTGCAGCCGGTAGGACAGTGACGGCACCTGCCGCTCCGCGTTTGTGAGCCACTGCCACAACAGAGGCAGCGGGTCACCGTCCCAGGCAGCGGCGCCGCGCAGGTCCGGCAGCGCAGACAGGGCCGCCGCCGGACCGGGCGCCGGAGCGTCCCCGTCCGTGACCGGCTCGGGGTGCCAAGAACTCTGGCATTCGGCAGGCTCGTTCGAACTCAGCTTCGGGCTCGCTCCCGCGCACGCACAGGGGCAGTACTCAGGGCTCTTCGGAATGGGGCACGGGCTGACCAATGCCGCGGCACCGACCATTCTGGCCCTCTTCTGTATTGACTGGGGGGCTCGCGGGTGGCTGGCCATGGGCGCGATCTTCATAGGTGTGGGGCTCGCTATGCCGTACGTCGCCCGCTGGGCGGAGCGGACCCGCACCAGTGAGCTCCGGTCACGAACTTGATCCGTTCGGACAGGGGAGGACCCTGAGCTCGTGCCCGAGGCCGGGGGGAAGGGGCTTGGCGCGATCGACGCCGTGTTCATCCGCAATGCCCAGTCCGTCGCCGACATGCAGGGAAGAAGTCCTGGCGTCGGCTCACCGGGCGAAAGGCCCCTGAGTGGGTGGCGGCGATCGAGTCCGGCCCGGCGGGTCGGCGTCGGGCCGGTCCGACCGGCGGAGCCCGCTGGTGGCAAGCCGGCCGGTGGGCGGTGTGCCCCCACGGCCGGCCCGACAGCTCCTGGGCGCCGACTGCGGCGGCCCTCGCGCGGAGTCCAGCGGCTGCGGCGCCTCAGATCAGTTGACGTCGTGTCAGTCCGGTGGTGGTCAGCGTGTCCCGTTCGAGAGGTCGGCCAGGTCTGCCGGGGCAGGTCCCGCCAGACGGAGAAGCCCACCCGTTCCGGTCTCGTCCTTGGCGGTCGTGGACGGTCGAAGTACGCGTCAGCCGACCCGGAGGCCGACCGCCAGCGTCAGTTCAAGGACCCGGTGGGGCGATGCGAGATCCGGAAACAGCTCCCGCAGCTGCGACATCCGGTACCGGACTGTCTGGGGATGGACGAACAACGCCGCCGCCACCTCGTCCCGCCTGCCCTGGTGCAGCAGCCACGCCCGCAACGTCTCCTCCAGCCGCCGCGCGGTCGCGACAGGCAAGGTCCGCAACGGTGCGAGGGCTCGGGCACGCAGGTCCGCGAACGCGTCCGTGTCGGCACTCAGCACCAGCTCGGGCAGGTGGTCCTCGGTGTCGCGAATATCGGAGGAGAGGGAGCGCGCGCGTACGGCTCTCGCGTACGAGGCGGACGCACGAGTCCATGGCCGGGGCGGGCCGACCACGGCGGTGCGGTCGGTCAGCTGCCGCAAGAGATGTGATCGGTCGGCATCGGGGACGAGCAGCACACCGGTGGCGTCCGGCAGATCGTCGAGGACGAGGGTGCTCGGGTCGAGCGTGCGGTAGGCAGGCCGGGCCTGGGCGGCGGGCAGCAGGACCGCGGTCAGCGAGACCGGAGGCTGCCACCCGGCACGTTGGGCAGAAGCCAGCAGTACGTCCGGGCTCGCGCCGGCGAGGAGGTCGCGGGCCAGGTGTTCCAGGTGGCGCTCGTGGGCCCTGCCCCGGGCGGCCAGTTCGTCGGCGTGGCCCGCGGCGCTCGCGGCGGAGAGCTCGTCGATGTAGGCGAAGGTCAGCTCGGCGAACTTGGCGACCTCGGCGGCGGGCAGACCTGCGGGTACGGCACCCGCTGCCAGACATCGCCAGGCCACGCGGGCGCCGACGCGGTAGGCGCTGAGCAGGGCGTCCATCGAACGGCCGTCGCGCACCTCGCCCCGGCCCAGCTCGTAGGCTGCGTCACCGGCGTCGCCGCCGGTGGCCTTCCCGCTCGCGAGGTCCAGGTAGTGCCCCAGGGCGGTCCGGACGGCTCGGCGGATGGTGCCGCCCATGTGGCCCGTAAGGGCGTTGGCGTACGAAGGGACCTCGTCGATGATCGCCTGGACGACCTCGTCGGCGGTGGTCTTCAGCGCGGCCCGAAGTGCGGTGACCGTCGTCTCATCCAGGGCCAGTCCGCTGGCCCTCCGGATTGCATGGCTCATGTTTTTGTTCCCTGCGAACAATTCCGCCGACCAGATTCACATCCTGCGGTCAGGACTTTACGCCTTGCGGCGCAGCAAGCTGGAGTCATGACGAGTACAGCCCTTCGCAGCAGGGCGTGGAAACTGCTCGAGATGGTCACGACGCCGCTGCTGCCGTCGGACTACCTCGACCTGGTCAGCCCGCTGCGTGCGGGCGCCGACCTGCGTGGGCGCATCGAGGCCGTGCACCCCGAGACGGGTGACGCCGCGACCGTCGTGATCAGGCCGGGACGGGGCTGGCGCGGCCACACAGCCGGTCAGTACGTGCGGATCGGGGTCGACGTCGACGGGGTGCGCCTGTGGCGTGCCTACTCCCTCACCTCGCCGACGAACCGCCAGGACGGCCGCGTCACGATCACCGTGAAGGCGATCCCGGACGGCAAGGTCAGCAACCACCTGGTCCGCAGGGCGAAACCGGGCACGCTGATCCAGCTCGACCAGCCGACCGGTGACTTCGTACTGCCGCAGGCCAAGCCCGCCAAGGTGCTCTACCTGACGGCCGGCAGCGGCATCACACCCGTGATGGGCATGCTGCGCGACACCGGGTTCGACGACGTCGTCATGGTCCACTGCGCGCCACAGCCGCACGACGTGATCTTCCGCAACGAACTGCACGACCTGGTCGCGGACAAGAAGCTGCGGCTCACCGAGGTGCACACCGACACGGACGGCATGCTCGACATCGCCCGTCTGGACGAACTCGTGCCCGACTGGGCCGAGCGCGAGACCTGGGCCTGCGGGCCCGCGGGCCTGCTCGACGCCGCCGAGCAGCACTGGACCGAGCACGGCGTACAAGAGCGCCTGCACACCGAACGCTTCCGCCCCAGCATCGTCGTCACCGGCGACGGCGGCGAGGTCACGTTCAGCGCCACCGGCAAGACCGTCGACGCGGACGGCGCCACGCCGTTGCTGGACGTCGGCGAGGAGGCAGGCGTGCTCATGCCCTCCGGATGCCGCATGGGCATCTGCTTCGGCTGCGTCACGCCGCTCAAGGCAGGCGCCGTCCGCGACCTGCGCACCGGCGAGATCACCGAGGCCGAACCGGGCGTCCTCATCCAGACCTGCGTGTCCGCCGCGGCGGGCCCCTGCGACATCGAACGGTAGGAGCACCTTGACCGCCATCGACCCCACCGCCCACCTGACCGCGGAGCAGATCGAGGAGCTCGGACGCGAGCTGGACGCGATCCGTGACGAGGTGATCGCCGGCCGCGGCGAGAAGGACGCGGCCTACATCCGCAAGGTCATCTCGGCGCAACGCAGACTGGAGCTGGTCAGCCGGGGCGTGCTCCTGTTCTCGATCTTCCCGCCCGCGTGGCTGATCGGCACCGCCGGTCTGTCCGTGGCGAAGATCATGGACAACATGGAGATCGGCCACAACATCCTGCACGGCCAGTGGGACTGGATGCGGGACCCGAAGATCCACTCCACCACCTGGGAGTGGGACCACGTCTCGCCGGCCGACCAGTGGAAGCACTCGCACAACGAGCTGCACCACACGTACACCAACGTGATCGGCAAGGACAACGACCTCGGCTACGGCATCATGCGCGTCGACGAGGACCAGAAGTGGCACCCGTTCCACCTCGGCCAGCCGCTGTGGAACTTCCTCAACGCCTGTTTCTTCGAGTACGGCATCGCGGCGTACGACCTGGAGCTCGGCAAGAACCTGAACAAGCGCCGCCGCAAGAACCCGGAGTTCCGCGCGCGGGCCAAAGCCGTGGGCCGCAAGATCCGCAAGCAGGTGCTCAAGGACTACGTGATCCACCCGCTGCTGTCGGGCCCGTCGTTCCTCCCCACGCTCGCCGCCACGTTCACCGCGAACCTGGTCCGCAACATCTGGTCCCACTCGGTGATCATGTGCGGGCACTTCCCCGAGGGCGTGCAGGTCTTCGAGCGCCGGTCGATCAAGGGCGAGACGCGCGGCCAGTGGTACCTGCGCCAGATGATGGGCTCGGCGAACATCAGCGGCAGCAAGGCCATGCACTTCATGACCGGCAACCTCTCCCACCAGATCGAGCACCACCTGTTCCCGGACCTGCCGAGCAACCGGTACGCCGAGGTCGCGGTGAAGGTGCGCGCACTGTTCGAGAAGTACCAGCTGGAGTACGTCACCGGGCCGCTGCCCCAGCAGGTGTTCTCCGCGTGGCACAAGGTCTTCCGGCTCTCGCTGCCGAACAAGAACCCCAAGGTCAAGACGCCGGACCGCGAGCGGGAGCTCGTCGCCGCCTGATTCCCGGTAATGGTTCAGCTCTCTCGTCCGCAGCGGCGGCACCGCCGGCTTCGGTGAGATCCGTGGCGGACGGTGGGCGACCGCGACATCAGACCGTACGGCACGGGATCCGGGCAGCTCAGGGCGCTGGCCTCGGTACCTGCGCCCAATCGACGGCTGCTCGGCCTGCCCGGTCAGTCACAGTCAACGGCCGGTTTCTGGAGACCGGTTGTCTCGAGCCGCGCGGCGGCCACCGAGCACCGAGCCTCCCGGGGTTTTCCATGGGCTCCTCCTTCGGATGAGCACTGACCTCATGGACCACGCCGGGCGACCGCGCCCGGGCGAAACGTGATCGCGGTCACTGACCGTGCGTGCCTTACCCGACTGCCCGAATTCCGGCCTGCTCCTCCACAGGCTGGAACAGGTCCTCGCGGATACTCACGCCGCCGCCCCTGTCTCGGACCATGTGATCACGAGCGAAGCCGAGGCGGCGGCTTCGCAATGTACGGATCCCCGACCCCATCACCGCCGCCCGGGCCACGAGCGGGACTGCGGGTCGAGCCGCCCACTCTCACATGGGGGCGGTCCGGGCAGCGGAGACGGGCGCTCGTCCCGGCCTGAGCGGAAGTGACGCCGCCCCCGTACGACTGTCTGAGCGGGTGGCCAGGTGACAGGCTTCGCTCGACACACCGGTGCTGATACTGGCGCGTTTTCGGTAGCGGCTGCCGCCGCGCCGTTATAGCGTTGTGACTAGCAGTCGTGGTTCCGAAGTTCTGTTCGCCCGTGATCGCCATCGCGGGCGTTCTTGCTGTTCAGCGCCTCTCCGGACCAGGGCGATCACCTCCTGGGCGCGCAAGGTGCGCGCCCGGTTTCCCTCGAAGGAGACAGTCATGGCCAAGGGCACTGTGAAGTGGTTCAACAGCGAGAAGGGCTTCGGCTTCATCGAGCAGGAGGGCGGCGGCCCCGACGTCTTCGCCCACTACTCCAACATCGCCAGCCAGGGGTTCCGCGAGCTCCAGGAGGGCCAGAAGGTCGAGTTCGACGTCACCCAGGGCCAGAAGGGCCCGCAGGCGGAGAACATCCGCCCCGCCTGACGTCCGCCTCGGTCAGGCCCGGCATCCCGGCTTCGGGGCGCCGGGCCTGACCGTCGGCCGGAGTGGCCGGCGGGTGGGATCCGATCAGTGTCCCGCCCGGCCCCGATGAGCCATCGCGCAGGAACAGCGCGCGGAACTGTCGGTACGTCGGCGCCGGGCAGGTGGCGGGGAGTGCCGGACGCCGGTGCCCTACGGAGGCACCGCTCAGCGTGGCGGCGACGATGCCGAGTTCTGGTCGCCTCCGAGAATCTTGAACATCGGTAGCGCCGGGCACGGAGGTCCCGAGGCCTCGTGGCGCGATGCCCGAGGCCGGTCTCCTCTGCCGTGCGGTGCCGGGGCGGACGCCCGCGCCCACTGGCGTCGTGGTGCCGCAGCGTCGCCGCGCAGCTCCGCCTCACGACGGACGGGAGCAGCGGGGGCCCGCTCATTGCTGGAGTGCAACGAATTCGCCAAGCCTTCTCAAAATCGACCTACAGATACCTATTAGGTAAGGCTTGCCTCATCTAGTTTCGGGGTGTACTTCTCCGCTCTTCTAACTGGAGTCCCCCTGATGTCCGGTTCCCAGGTAGCCCTGCTCGGCGCCATCGCAGGGTTCACCATCTACCTCGGCCTGCCCCTCGGTCGACTGCGCAACCCGAACCCCCGGCTGCGCGCAGGTCTGAACGCCGTCGCCATCGGCATCCTGATCTTCCTGGTCTGGGACGTCCTGACACACGCCTGGGAGCCGGTCGACGAGGCGCTGGGCAAGCATGACTGGGGCACCGTGGCCTCCGGGGGTCTCACCCTCGCCGCGGGCCTCGGAGCCGGTTTGATGAGCCTGGTGTACTATGACGGCTGGATCGCCCGCCGTGCGGCCTCGGCTGCGCGGCCCGTCGGTCCCGGTGCGGCGGCCTCCGCCGAGCTGGCCCCCAAAGTCCGCAGCCAGGCCGGCTCGCTCGCGCTGATGATCGCCACCGGCATCGGCCTGCACAACTTCGCCGAGGGCCTGGCCATCGGCAACTCCGCCGCCCAGGGTGAACTCTCCCTCGCCGTACTCCTCATCGTCGGCTTCGGTCTGCACAACGCCACCGAAGGGTTCGGCATCGTCGCCCCGCTGGCCGCCGAGGGTGAACGCCCCTCATGGGCCACGCTGCTGCTGCTCGGTCTGATCGGCGGCGGTCCGACCTTCCTCGGCACCGTGGTCGGCCAGCACCTGGTCAATGACACCGTGTCGATCGCCTTCCTGGGGCTGGCCGCGGGGTCGATCCTCTATGTGGTCATCGAACTGCTGGCCGTTGCCCGCAGGGCCGCACTGAAGACCCTGACCACTTGGTGTGTCCTGCTGGGCCTCGTCCTCGGCTTTGCCACCGACGCCGTCGTCACGGCCGCCGGGGCCTGAAGCTCCCGCCCCATCTGCCTACAGCGGCCCGCGAGAAGAGACCGGTCGCCCGGCATGGCGATCCGGGCATCACTTCCTCCGCAGGAGAACCGGACTCGGCAGAAGAGGGTCAGAGCCAGTCCCGGCGCTTGAAAACCATGTACAAACTCACGCATACCACCGCCATCAGGCCGATCGCGAAGGGGTATCCGAAGCTCCAGGTCAGCTCGGGCATGTGCGTGAAGTTCATGCCGTAGATGGTCCCCACGAGTGTGGGAGCGAAGAGGATCGCCGCCCACGAGGAGATCCGCTTGATCTCCTCGTTCTGCTCGAACCCTGCCTCCGCCAGCGCCCGCATCTCCGCGTTCTGCTGCTGCGTCACCAGCGTCGCGTTCACCGTGAGGATGTCGGTGAGGGCCTGGCGGAAGCCGTCGACGCGTTCGCTGGTGTGGGTCACGTGGTCCGCGACGTCGCGCAGATGGCGCTGGAGTTCGTCGTCCGTGCCGTATTTGGAGAACCCGGCGATCAGGCCGTGCAGCATGCCGACCAGGGGGCGGGTGGCGCGCTGGAACTCGACCATTTCGCGGGAGAGTTCGTAGATGCGGCGGGAGACCTCCGGGTCGCCGCGGAAGACCTCGGTCTCGATCTCGTCGATGTCGTTCTGGACGCCCGCCACCACCGGGGCGTAACCGTCGACGACCGCGTCGAGGATGGCGTACAGGACGGCCTCCGGGCCCAGCTTCAGCAGCTCCGGCGATTCCTCCATGCGGTGGCGGACCGCGGAGAGGTCGGGGGCGTCGCCGTGGCGGACCGTGATGACGAAGTCGGGTCCCACGAACACGTGCAGCTCGCCGAAGTCGACCTCCTCCGCGGCGTCGAGATACCGGGCCGCCCGCAGTACGACGAAGAGCGTGTCGCCGTAGCGTTCCAGTTTCGGGCGCTGGTGGGCCTCCATCGCGTCCTCGACCGACAGCGGGTGCAGGTCGAACTCGGCGGCCAGGGAGAGGAGTTCGCCCTCGGTGGGGCGGGCGAGGCCGATCCAGGCCATGCCGGACGGCTGCTCGCGCAGTTCACGGAAGGTCTCGGCGAGGGTGGCCGGGGCGGAGACGCGCACGCCGTCCCGGTACAGCGCCGCCTGGACGACGCTGGCCACCTCCGAGGGCTCCGGCGCCGGGTCGGCCTGGGGCGGTGCGGTGTCCGACGCCGGCGGCTGCGGTGGGGCCGGCGCGCGGCGCCAGACGGATTTCCTCGCGTCCTTGGAGGCCGGACGGGCGCGTCGCTCGGACATGCGGCTGCCTCCCGGGTCGAACCTGTGGCTGCGTGATCCCGGGCAGGATATACGGGGCAAACGGCGCCGGGGTGGCCCGCACGGCCGGGATTCGGTGAGAGTTGAGGACAGAAGGTGTCCGCAGGTCCGGCTAGCGTGCGGGGCATGACGAAGTCGACAGCGACGGCTACCGTGCTCGGCGCCCGCGCGCTCAACCGTGCCACCCTCGAACGGCAGCTGCTCCTGCGCCGGTCCCCGCTCTCCGTCAAGAGCGCCGTCGGGCATCTCCTCGGACTCCAGGCGCAGAACGTCAAGCCGCCGTACTACGCGCTCGCCGCGCGCCTCGACGGCTTCACCCCCGAGGCGCTGTCACGGCTCATGGCGGACCGTGAGGTCGTCCGAATCGTCACCATGCGCTCGACCATCCACACCCACACCGCCGCCGACGCCCTCACTCTGCGCCCGCTCGTCCAGCCGGCCCGTGACCGCGAACTCACCAATTTCCGCAAGGGACTTGAGGGCGTGGACCTCGACCGGCTCGCCGCCCTCGCCCGCGATCTCGTCGAGGCCGAGCCGCGCACCATGAAGCAGCTGCGCGAGGCCCTGCAGACCGAGTGGCCCGACGCCGACGCGCAGTCCCTCGGCATCGCCGCCCGCTGCAAGCTCCCACTCGTCCAGGTCACCCCGCGCGGACTGTGGGGGAGGAGCGGCCAGGTCGCCCTCACCACCGCGGAGCACTGGCTGGGCCGCGGCTCCGCCACCCGCTCGGCCCCACCGGCGGCGGCTGCGCCGGGTGCGGCCTCGCCGACTGCGACCGCACCAGGCACGGCTTCGGCCACCGCGCCTGCACAGGGCGCCGCTTCCTCCGCTGTGACGGTCTCGGCCGCGGATTCGTCGGCCGTCACTGCCCCGGCGTCGCCCGTCACTGCCCCGGCGTCGTACACGCCGCCCGTCGAAGCCGCTCCGTCCTCCGATGCCACCGTCCTGCGCTACCTGGCCGCCTTCGGTCCCGCTTCAGTCAAGGACATGCAGACCTGGGCCGGTCTGACCCGGCTGCGGGACGCCTTCGAGCGGCTGCGCCCGCAGCTCGTGACGTTCCGGGACGAGAACGGTGTCGAGCTCTTCGACCTGCCGGAGGCGCCGCGTCCCGACGCGGACACTCCGGCTCCGCCCCGTTTCCTCCCCGAGTTCGACAACCTGCTGCTCTCCCACGCCGACCGCACCCGGGTCGTACCGCCCGAGCACCGGGGACGCAGCTGGGTGGGCAATCAGGCCCACTGCACGGTCCTCGTCGACGGCTTTCTGGCAGGGGTGTGGAAGCTCGCGGAGGGCGCGCTCGTCATCGAACCGTTCGGCAGGCTTACCAAGGCCCGGCGCGCGGACGTCGTGGACGAAGGGATGCGGATGCTCGACACCATGCACCCGGGGTCGGCTTACGACATCCGTTTCGGGACCGTGATCCCGTAGCCCTCAGTCCGCCCGGCCCGTCACCGCCACCGTCAGGCCAAGCCCGATCACGGCGAAGCCACCCGCGCCGCCGATCATCGACAGACGGCGGTCGGAGCGGGCGAACCAGGTGCGGGCGGCCGAGGCGGTCAGGCCCCACAGGGTGTCCGTGACCAGGCCGATCGAGATCGGGATCAGCCCGAGCAGCAGCATCTGGAGCGGGACGCGGCCCGCCGCGTGGTCCACGAACTGGGGGAGCACCGCGGCGAAGAAGACCACGCCCTTGGGGTTGGTCACCCCGACGAGCACACCGTCCAGCACGGTACGCAGATCGCCGCGGGCCGGTCCCGTCGGCTGCGTCCCGATCGCCGACGCCTTCAGCTCCTTGCGGTGCCGGAACGCCTGGACGCCCAGGTACACCAGGTAGGCCGCGCCTGCCAGCTTCACCGCCAGGTAGACCGTCACCGAGCGCTCCACCAGCGAGCCGACACCGATCGCGACCGCCGCCACCAGCAGATACGAGCCGAAGACATTGCCGAGCGCCGTCGCCACCGCGGTACGGCGGCCATGGGCGAGCGCGCGGCCGATGACGAACAGAACGCTGGGGCCCGGAATCACGATCACCAGCAGGGACATCGCGGCGAAGGCGAGAAATCGGTCCGTCGACACCATGCGTATCGCTCCCCTCTGACAAGCCCCGGCCGCTCATTCAAACAGCCGCCCGCCGGGCCCCTCTACAGTCGAGTCCATGGAACTGCGGCAGCTCACCTATTTCGTGACCGTCGCCGAGGAGCTGCACTTCGGGCGTGCGGCCGAGCGGCTGCACATCGTGCAGTCCGCGGTGAGCATGCAGATACAGCGACTGGAGCGGGAGCTGGGTGCCGAGCTGTTCGACCGGACGCCGCGCCGGGTGCGGCTCACGGCGGCGGGGGAGCGGCTGCTGCCCGAGGCGCGGGAGGTGCTGGCGGCGGCCGACCGGGCGCGTGCCGCCGTCGCCCCGCCACCCGGCCTGAGGATCGGCACCAGTACGGGACTGGGCACGCATCTCGACCGTGTGCTCGCCGAGTTCGCGCGCCGTGCGCCGGACGTGCCCGTCGAGCTGTTCTCGCTGCCGGTCGCCGAACGGCTGGCCCGGGTCGCGGGCGGCCGGTTGGACGCCGCTTTCGTACGGGCCGTGGAACCGGTGCCGGGCGTACGCGTGCTGCCCCTGTGGCCCGACCCGCTGGTGGCCGCGCTCCCGGCCGCGCATCCACTCGCGGGGCGCACGGAGATCGGCGTCGAGGAACTTGCCGAGGTGCCGCTCACCCTTACCGAGCGCCGCAACAACCCCGCCCTGGTCGATCTGGTCGTCGGTGCCTGTCACGAGGCCGGGTTCGAGCCGGTGCCGGGACCGGCGAGCGGTTCCTTGCAGGACACGCTCGCCACCATCGGCAGCCGCCCCCTGTGGACCGTCGTCTACGCGTCCCACGCACGCGTACTGCACAGCTCCCGCGTCGCCTTCGTGCCGTTCCGCGCGCCGGGCCTCGCCCTGTCCACGGGCCTTGCCGTGCCTCTCGGCACCCCGCCCCCGCACCTGGACACCCTGCTGCTGGCCTGCGGCGATCACGAGAACTGATCGCTGCGGTCGCGGTCTGCCTCTTGGTCGCGGACGCCCGACGCGATGGACTGGACTCAGCGAAAGGGACCGCAACGGGTCCCAACAGGCAACGCGTTCAAGGGAGTTCAGCCATGCCGATCGTCACCATTCAGCAGGGTCCGCGCGACACCGAGCTCAAGCGGGACCTCGTCAAGCGCGTCACCGACGCCTTCGTCGACGCGTACAAGATCCCGGCCGAGACCGTTCAGGTGTGGATCCACGAGGTGCCGGCGGACAGCTGGGGCGCGGCGGGGAAGCTCATCGCCGACAAGTAGCCCGGAGGTGGGGCCGGCGGAGCGCATGGAAAGGGGGCGCTGCGAGCTGCTCGTGGTAGCCCGCAACGCCCCCTTGTCTCTCACCTGAGGGGTACTCAGGAGATCTTCTGGGGTACCCGACCTACGAGTTGACCTGCGCGGTCACCAGGCTGGAGAAGGTGGTCAGCCGGGAGTAGACACCCGGGTAACCGGCCTCCGCACAGCCGTTGCCCCATGAAGTGATCCCTGCCAGGACGCCCCCGATGAGCAGGGGACCGCCGCTGTCGCCCTGGCAGGTGTCTACGCCGCCGGATGTGTATCCGGCGCAAACCATGTCGGTCTGGACGAACTCAGACCCGTAGGAGCTCTGGCAACCGGAGTCGGCCACGATCGGCACGGTCGCGGTCCGCAGCTGGTTGGAGGAGCTGCCGTTCTCCGAGGTGGTGCCCCATCCGAGGATGCGGGCCGTGGTGCCGGCCGCGTACACCGAGGTGTCCGAGGAGGAGACGTACGAGGCCGTCGTGTACGGCATCGACGTCGACAGCGTGAGTACGGCCACGTCGTCGCCGTTGGTGGCGTCCGTGTAGTCCGGGTTGATCCAGATCTTGCTGACCTTGCTGACCGTGCCGTTGGTGCCGTTCAGGTAGGTCCGGCCGCCGACGACTCTGACGCTGCCGGTGGTCTCGCCGACCATGCAGTGAGCGGCGGTGATCACCTTGGTGGCCGAGACGAGGGTGCCGCCGCAGAACTGGTTCTGCGAGGCGTCCGTGATCTGCATGACGAACGGGTAGGCCGTGGTCGTGGTCGTGGTGCCGCCCACGATGGGCTGGGGCGCGGCTGCCGCGGAAGGCGCACCGAGCAGTGCGGTCGCGGCCGCCGCAGCGGTCGCGGTGAGCACGGCCGCGGTCTTCCTGGCACGGTTTGACCCGAACATGAGTCTCCTCAGTGGGGGTTGCCGGTGGGGGGTCGCGCGGGTGTGTGGGGTTGAGCACGGGGGTCGCGGGACCGACCCCCGTATGCCCGGGCGAGCGGCACGTCCTTAAGCTAGGACGCGGAACCCCCGGCTCCCAATGAGGGAACCCCCTAGGGGGTTGAGTGAGGGAAAACCCTCGGTCGGGTTCAGTTAACCTGGCGTGCCGTCACTTCGCTCGCCGTGCCGCCGCCAAACGGACGATATCCACGCGCGAGCGGATCCCCAGCTTGCGGTAGACCCGGGTCAGTGTCGCCTCGACCGTCTTCACGCTGATGAACAGACGCGCGGCGATCTCCCGGTTGGTCGCGCCCTCCATGACGAGCGCGGCGACCTGGCGTTCCATCGCGGCGAGACCTTCCAGGCCCTCTGACGCGGCAGCAGGGGCGATCGGTTCCACCGGGCTCGCCACGGCTGCCGCCTCCACCTGACGCACCCACGGCAGCGCCCGGCAGCGGCGGAACAGCCGGGCCGCCTCGTCGTACGACGACGGACCCGGCCGGCGGGGGCGCAGCGACGCCAGCGCGAACGCGGCGCGTGCCTCCTCCAGGCCGTACCCCAGCTTGGCGAGCCGGTCCTGCGCCGACCTCAGCTGGGCGACCGCGGCCTCGTGCTCCCCGCGCGCGGCCCGCACCAGTGCCTCGGCCCGGTCCAGGACGGCCAGCACGCCCTCACGTCCCAGCCGCTGCGCGTGTTCGCGTGCCACGTCCAGGAGTTGCTGCGCCTCGTCGGTCTCGCCGATGCGCACGAGGGCCTCGGCGAGGTCGCCGTGCCAGCGGCCGCGGGCGGGGTCGGTGATGCCGAGCCCGTTCTCCAGGTCCCGCACCCGGCGCAGGGAGCGGACCGCCCCCTCGGCGTCCCCGGCGACCAGCTGGGCGTGCCCGACCGCGGTCAGCCCCCGGGAGATGTACATCTGGTCCCCGGCCCGCTCCGCCAGCTCCACCGCCTCCCGGCCCAGTGTCAGCGCCCGCTCCACGTCCCCGCCGGAGGCCTCCGTGAGGGAGGCGAGTACGGCGGAGGGCACCTCGCCGATGCCCGAGTCGCGGGCCAGGCGCATGCTCTCCCGGGCCAGGTCGAGGGCCCGGCCGCAGTGCCCGGAGCGCAGTTCGGTCTCGGCGAGCAGGCGCACGAAGTGCACCTCGCTCTCGACCATGCCGCGCCGGCGCGCCTCGCGCAGCAGCGCGTTGACGGTGGAGCGGGCCTCGGGCAGCTGGTCGCTCATGATCAGCCAGCGGTAGCGGGTCGCGCCCGCGCCGTTGTGGTGGCAGGCCACGTCGGGGAGCTGGGGCTCCTTCAGGGCGCGTTTGATGGTCGCGGGGGCGTCCGGATGGCCCATCAGGGTCTCGGTCGTCGCCTGGAAGGCGAGCGCGAGGAGTTCGGTGCGCCGGTCACCGGCCCGGGCCGCGAGCTCGGCGGCGTGCGCGGCCTCCTCCCGGCCGATGGCGAAGTCGCCCTCCACGACCAGTCCGCGCCAGGCCAGCTGGTAGTGGACCAGGGCGAGCAGCCCCGGGTCGTCGCCGGCGTCGGCGAGCGCCTGCGGGTAGACGGTGTCGACCTCGCCGAGGGCCTGCCCGGCGGCCTCGATGACCACCATCCAGGCCCGCACCCGGTCCGCGGGCTCGGCGGCCCGGGTCAGCACGTCGCGGGCGATGTCCCGGGCGAGGTCCACCTCGCCGGCGGTGATCGCGTCCTCGGCGGCCTCCAGCCGGCGCTCGTCCGGGCCCGGCTCGCCGTCGGCCGGGGTGTGCCGGGCGGCGAGCAGTCCGAGCGAGGCCGCGACCGAGGGTGCCCCGCGGTCCCGGGCCGTGGCGGCGGCCTCGGCGAGCCGGGCCGCGGCCTCCGGGTCGGTGCCGGTGGTCGCGAGGGCGAGGTGGCGGGCGCGCTCGATCGGGTCGGAGGCCGCCGTGGACAGCGCCGCGTGCGCGGCCCGCCGGTCCTGCGCGGGCGCCTCCGCGTACAGCGCGGCCGAGATCAGCGGATGGGCGAAGCGTACGGCGGGGCCCTCCGGCTCGGTCGCCAGCAGCCCGAGTTCGGCTGCCTGCGCGGTCTCGGCCTCGGCGTTCTCCCGGCCGGCCGCATGCAGCAGGGCCAGGGTGGGGCGGGCGCCGACGCTGGCCACCAGGAGGGTGCGGCGGGCCTCGACGGAGAGCATGTCGAGCCGGTTCAGGACCAGGGCGCGCAGCGAGGTGGGCACCGGCAGCGGCTCGCCGGGCCGCGGCGGGGTCGGGTTCTCGGCCAGGGCGCGGCCCAGTTCGAGCGCGAAGAACGGGTTGCCGCCGCTGGTGCGGTGGATGTCCCGGACGGTGGAGCGCGGCAGGCCGGTGTAGCCGCGGTGGTCGAGCAGCGACGACACCTGGGCGCGGGAGAGCGCGCCGAGCCGCACGGCCAGGGTGTCGGGCGGGGACGCGCTCAGGTGGCGGTCGTACTCCTGGCCCTCCGTGCGCACCGCGCACAGCAGTTGCACCGGAGTGTCGCCCAGGCGGCGGGCGGCGAAGCCGAGGAGCTCCGCGCTCGCCGGGTCCAGCCACTGCAGGTCGTCCGCCACGACGAGGACGGGGCCCTGGGCGGCGAGCGCGCGCAGCGCGGACAGGACCGCCAGGCGCAGGGCGAGGCCGTCGCGCTGGAGGGTGGACTCGCCGCGGCCGGTGAGGGCCGACTCCAGCGCCGTGCGCTGGGCGGCGGGCAGCTTGTCGTACACCTCGTCCACGACCAGGCCGAGCAGGTCGGCGAGGGCCAGGAACGGGAGGTGGGATTCGGACTCGGTGGCCGAGCAGCGCAACACGGTGCGGTCGGCTGTCCCGTATTCGGAGGCCAATGCCCGCAGAGCGGTCGACTTTCCTATTCCGGCGGGGCCGTGGAGCAGCACGCTGCCGCCCCGCGCGAGCTGCTCACGCGCCGCGCTGAGCAGCTCGTCCCGCCCGATGACCAGGTCGGGGTGGCGTCTGGCAGGCTCCCTCAAGTCCCCTCGCACGGTCACCGCTCCCCTCCGTGTGTCGTGTTCGGGCCAAATTCTAGGCAATCTCCCTTTGAAATTCGGACGGACGACGTGGTGAGGGATATAACAACGGTCAGGCATGGAGAAATTCAGAGCCGCGGTGCACGAATAGAGTGCTACGGGAGCAGCCCCGCCCGGCGTGCCGCGGCCACCGCCTCGCCACGCGTGTGAGCACCCAGTTTCCGCATCGCCGACCGCAGGTACCCCTTGACCGTCTCGGTCCCCAGCCCGAGCCGCTCGGCGGCCACCGCGTTGGTGGCCCCCGCCGCCACGCAGGCCAGCACATCCAGCTCGCGGGGGGCCAGATCGACCCCGTGAGCCCACGTCTTCGGGGTCAGCAACCCGCACACGCCGAGCAGTTCCGCCCGCAGCGCGGGGTCCGCGATCCGCGGCGCCAGCGCCCGCAGGGCCGCGTGGGCCTCCCGCACCTGCTCCCAGGCGGCACCCGCCCCCGGGTCCCGGTCCGGCTCGGCGCGGGCGGCCGCCGCCAGCAGTCCCCGCGCCTCGTCCCCGACCGCCAGCGCCTGCTCCACGTCCCGTGCGGCCTCCATCGCCGCGCCCAGCGTCCGGTCACCCAATGGCTGCGCCGTGCGCAGGGCGCCGTACAGCACACCCCGCACCCGGCGGCGTACGACCACCGGCACCGCGAGGATCGAACGCAGCCCCTCCGTGGCGACCGGGATGTCGTACTCGTGGCTGATCTGCGGGGAAGAGGAGTAGTCCGTCACCGCGCACGCCCGGGCGAGCGCGACCGCCCGGCCGCCCAGGCCGTTGCCGGAGGTCACCGGGAGCCCGCTCAGCGCGGGTGTCTCGGTGCCGCTGAGTTCACTGATCCGCATGTGCCGGCGCCCCGGCTCCACCAGGCCGCCGAAGGCGACCGGGAGCCCCGTCGTGCGCCGCAGCCGTACCAGCGCATGGCGTATCTCGACCGTCCCCGCCGCGTCTGCTGTCACCTGCTTGCCCTTTCCGTGCAGCGCACACCCCCGTTCGGGGGTAGTGAGACCTGCATCACGGATTACACGATGGCAGAGAGCTGCCCGGCAATGGTCCGGTGATGAGGAGGAAAACGACGATGACGACGGCGACGGAGCTCTTCCGCAGTGCGCGCGACTTCCTGCTGGAGCACCGCGAGGACTACGCGAAGGCGTACGAGGGTTTCAGCTGGCCCCGCCCTGACCGTTTCAACTGGGCGCTCGACTGGTTCGACGTCATCGCCGACGGCAACGACCGGACCGCCCTGCACATCGTCGAGGAGGACGGGACCGAGGTCCGGGTCTCGTTCGCGGAGATGTCCGACCGTTCGGACCGGGTGGCGAACTGGCTGCGCGAACGCGGCGTCCGCGCCGAGGACCGGATCCTGGTCATGCTCGGCAACCAGGCCGAGCTGTGGGAGACGGCCCTGGCGGCGATGAAGCTGCGCGCGGTCGTCATCCCGGCCACCCCGCTGCTCGGCCCCGCCGACCTGCGCGACCGCGTCGACCGCGGCCGTGTCCGGCAGGTGCTCGTACGGGCCGAGGACACCGGCAAGTTCGACGAGGTGCCCGGCACATACACGCGTATCGCGGTCGGCGGGGCCGCCGAGGGCTGGCAGACGTACGAGGACGCGTACGCCGCCTCCGCCGACTTCACGCCGTACGGCCCGACCCTCGCCGACGACCCGCTGATGCTGTACTTCACCTCGGGCACCACCGCCCGGCCCAAGCTGGTCGAGCACACCCACACCTCGTACCCGATCGGTCACCTGGCGACGATGTACTGGGTCGGCCTCAAGCCCGGTGACGTGCACCTGAACATCTCCTCGCCCGGCTGGGCCAAGCACGCCTGGTCGAACCTGTTCGCCCCGTGGAACGCGGAGGCGACCGTCTTCATCCACAACTACACCCGCTTCGACGCCGCCCGGCTGATGTCCGAGATGGACCGGGCCGGGGTGACCACGTTCTGCGCCCCGCCCACCGTGTGGCGGATGCTCATCCAGGCCGACCTGACCCAGCTGCGCACCCCACCACGCGAGGTCGTGGCGGCGGGCGAGCCCCTGAACCCCGAGGTCATCGAGCAGGTCCGGCGCGCCTGGGGCGTCACCATCCGGGACGGCTTCGGACAGACCGAGACGGCCGTCCAGGTCGCCAACAGTCCGGGCCAGGCGCTCAAGACCGGCTCGATGGGGCGGCCGAGCCCGGGCTACAAGGTCGAGCTGCTGGACCCGGTGTCGGGAGCGCCCGGCGCCGTCGAGGGCGAGATCGCCCTCGACCTGTCGGCGCGGCCCGTCGGCCTGATGACCGGCTACCACGGCGACCCGGACCGTACGGCGGAGGCGATGGCCGGCGGCTACTACCGCACCGGCGACATCGGCTCCCGCGACGCCGACGGCTACATCACCTACGTCGGACGGGCCGACGACGTCTTCAAGGCATCCGACTACAAGATCAGCCCCTTCGAGCTGGAGAGCGCGCTGCTGGAGCACGAGGCGGTGGCCGAGGCGGCCGTCGTGCCCGCCCCGGACGAGCTGCGCCTCGCCGTCCCCAAGGCGTACGTCGTCCTCGCCGAGGGCTGGCAGCCGGGCGCCGACACCGCGAAGGTGCTGTTCGAGCACTCCCGCGAGGTCCTCGCCCCGTACAAGCGCATCCGCCGTCTGGAGTTCGCGCCGCTGCCCAAGACCGTGTCCGGCAAGATCCGCCGGATCGAGCTGCGCGAGGCGACCGCCGCGGGCTCGGCCGACGAGTACCGCGAGGAGGACTTCCGGTGAGTGCGGAATCGTCGTACACCCACGGCACGAGCGGCACGACCCTGCTCGGCGACACGATCGGCGCCAACCTCGACCGGGCCGTGGCGACCTGGCCGGACCGCGAGGCGCTGGTGGACGTGCCGTCGGGGCGGCGCTGGACGTACGCCCGGTTCGCCGCGGACGTCGAGGAGCTGGCGCAGGCACTGGTGGCGGCCGGGGTGGCCAAGGGTGACCGGGTGGGCATCTGGGCGGTCAACTGTCCCGAGTGGGTGCTGGTCCAGTACGCCACCGCCCGCATCGGCGCGATCATGGTGAACATCAACCCGGCCTACCGCACCCACGAGGTCGAGTACGTCCTCAGGCAGGCCGGAATCTCGCTGCTCTTCGCCTCCCTCAGCCACAAGACCAGCGACTACCGCGCGATGGTGGAGCAGGTGCGGGGCCGCTGCCCCGAGCTGCGCGAGGTCGTGTACATCGGCGACCCGAGCTGGCAGGCGCTGCTCGGCCGGGGGACCGCCGGGGCACCGTACGAGGAGCTGTCCTGCGACGACCCCATCAACATCCAGTACACCTCGGGCACGACGGGCTTCCCCAAGGGGGCCACCCTCTCCCACCACAACATCCTCAACAACGGTTATTTCGTCGGCGAGTTGATCGCCTACACCGAGCAGGACCGGATCTGCGTCCCCGTGCCCTTCTACCACTGCTTCGGCATGGTGATGGGCAACCTGGCAGCGACCTCGCACGGGGCGTGCATGGTGATCCCGGCGCCGTCCTTCGATCCGAAGGCGACGCTGGAGGCGGTCCAGCAGGAACGCTGCACGTCCCTGTACGGCGTCCCGACCATGTTCATCGCTGAGCTGAACCTCGCCGACTTCGCGAGCTACGACCTCTCCACCCTGCGCACCGGCATCATGGCGGGCTCGCCCTGCCCGGTCGAGGTGATGAAGCGGGTGGTCGCCGAGATGCACATGGCGGAGGTCTCCATCTGCTACGGCATGACGGAGACGTCCCCGGTCTCCCTCCAGACCCGCAGGGACGACGACCTGGAACACCGCACCGCAACGGTGGGCCGGGTCCTGCCGCACATCGAGGTGAAGGTCGTCGATCCGGCGACCGGAGTGACCCAACCCCGCGGTGTCCCGGGCGAGTTGTGCACCCGCGGCTACAGCGTGATGCTCGGCTACTGGAACGAGCCCGAGAAGACCGCCGAGTCCGTCGACCCCGGCCGCTGGATGCACACCGGGGATCTGGCGACGATGCGCGAGGACGGCTACGTCGAGATCGTCGGCCGCATCAAGGACATGATCATCCGGGGCGGCGAGAACATCTACCCGCGCGAGATCGAGGAGTTTCTCTACGGCCACCCGAAGATCGCGGACGTCCAGGTCGTGGGGGTACCGCACGAGCGCTACGGCGAGGAGGTCCTCGCCTGCGTCATCCCGCGCGACCCGGCCGACCCGCCGACCCTGGAGGACGTGCGCGCCTTCTGCGAGGGCCGGCTGGCCCACTACAAGGCGCCGAGCCGGCTGCAGATCCTGGAGGCCTTCCCGATGACGGTGTCCGGGAAGGTGCGGAAGGTCGAGCTGCGGGAGACGTACGCCGAGTAGTCGGGCGGCCGCAATCGCCGGCCGGAATCAGGCGGCGGGCTGGAGCAGCACGCAGCAGCGCCCGTCCCGGGGGGCGAGACAGGCCTCGTAGCCCGACTCGCCCCCCAGGCCGTGCAGCACTCCGCGCAGCAGATGGAGGTTCATCCCGCACACCGTCTCCGTGTGCTCACGGGCCAGTGCGTGGAAGGGGCAGTTGGCCAGGACGATCGTGTCGTCCTCGCGCCGCGGTTCGAAGCCGTGCCGCTCCAGCAGGTCGACGAGGCCCGTGGCGTCGTGCTGTCCGCCCAGGTGCGAGCCGAGTTCCTCCGCCTTGCGGTGCAGCACGTCCCGCACCGGCTCGCCCGTAGTGCCGGACTCCTCGACTGCCTGGGCCAGCAGCCGTCCGGCCAGTTCGTAGCGCCGGTCGGGCAGGCTGACGGCGACCTGCCGCGTGGAGCGCCGGTAGAGCTTGGCCGGTCTGCCCGCGCCCGGCCCGCTCCGTCCGCTGCGCCGCTCGTAGACCACGTCGAGCAGGGACTCCTCGGCGAGCCGGTCCAGGTGGAAGGCGGCGGTCTGCCGCGCCAGGCCCAGCGCCGCGGCCGCCTCGTCCCGGCCGACCGGGCCCGGCTGGCGCACCACGTGCTCGTACAGCCTCCTGCGCGTCGGCTCGTCGAGCGCGGCGACGGCCGAGACGTCGGCGGCCTGTGCGCCGGCGTCGGGTACTTCCTTCGAGGCATCCACGAACACCAGTGTAAAACCCATGGCCATTGACTAAAGACAGAGTGCGCGTTTCTATAGACAATGAAAATTGTCTATAGAAGGACTCGTGATGGCTTCCTCCGCAACCACCAGCCCCGCGCCCGCCGCATCCCGGCACGCGACGCTCACCGACCCCGGCTACCAGGCCTTCCTGATCCTGCGCATCGGTTTCACGGTGGCGCCGGTTCTGTTCGGGCTGGACAAGTTCGCCAACCTGCTCGTCGACTGGCCCGGCTACCTCGCGCCGTGGATCGACCACATCGTTCCGGGCAGCGCCCAGTCGGCCATGTACGCGGTGGGGGTGATCGAGATCCTGGCCGGCGTCGTCGTGGCCCTGGCCCCGCGGTTCGGCGGGTGGCTGGTGGCCGGCTGGCTGGCGGGCATCATCATCGATCTGCTCACCATCCCGGGCTACTACGACATCGCGCTGCGGGACTTCGGGCTGCTGCTCGGCGCGGTGGCGCTCGCGCGGCTCGCGGTGCGGTACCGCGCCGAGCGGGGGCAGTGAACTCGCGGTTGCGCGAAGGCCTTTCGAGCGGGGGTGCCCATGGCGCCCCCGCTCTTTCCGTGCGGAACACCGCGTGGGGAACTACCGGGCCCCCGTGGCGTCCAGCTCGTCGGCGAGGCCGTTGGCCGGCTGCGGTGTGCCCGTGAGGTCCAGGACGAACAGGGGGATGCCGAGGGCGTCCGCGCGGGTGCGGGCGTCGGTGGCGTAGCCGGCCAGGGAGAAGTAGGCGCAGGCCGCCGACTCGGTCATGGCGGTCAGCCACAGGCACTCCACGTCCCGCAGCGAGGCCGGGTGTACGGTCGGGTCGACCTGGGCCAGCAGGCCGCGGGCGGCGATGCCGATGCCGGACGGCGGCCGCTGGTCGGCCCGGCGGATGTCCCGGTAGCCGAGCCAGCGCAGATACACGGCGGCGGCCGTCACCGCGTCCCGGGCCGTGCGGATGGTGACGGGCTGGAAGGGCAGGCGGCGCTTCGCCGGGGCGGGGGCGGCCTCGGCGCTCACCTCCGCCGTGGCGGTCTGCCCGGCCACCGCGATCCGCAGCACCGTCCCGCAGGGACAGCCCAGCTCCGGGCGCGGCCACTGGTCCCGGCGGCCGCAGGCGCCGCACCGCAGGGTGACCCAGTCCTCCGCCCAGGCCCGATGGGTGACGGCCGTCGCCGTCCCGTGCCTGTCCAGCCGCGGGGCGACGGGTGCCCCGCAGGTGCACGGATACGACGGCGGCGCATAGAGGTGCTCGCGCCGGCAGGCCGGACAGCGCACCGAGACGCTCTCTGACATGGCCCACATCGTCCTCCAGCGGGCCCCCGCTTGTCCGTCTCTTGACGGCCTTCCCTCGCCCACTTACATTGCTTCCAGATAGTAGAAAATAGTTTCCACAATGTGGAAACTAGGCAGGAAGTCGAATACGGAAGAGCTCACCGCGGGGCGCGACGGGAGTGCTAGTCCGACAGCCGAAGCAGGAGTACTCGATGGCACGTATGACCGCTGCCCGCGCGGCAGTTGAGATCCTCAAGCGCGAAGGCGTCACCAACGCGTTCGGTGTGCCCGGCGCGGCGATCAACCCGTTCTACGCGGCGCTCAAGGCCTCCGGTGGCGTCAACCACACCCTCGCCCGGCATGTCGAGGGCGCCTCGCACATGGCCGAGGGGTACACGAGGACCCACCCGGGCAACATCGGTGTCTGCATCGGCACTTCGGGGCCCGCGGGGACCGACATGATCACCGGCCTGTACTCGGCGATCGGTGACTCCATCCCGATCCTGTGCATCACGGGCCAGGCGCCGACCGCCGTGATCCACAAAGAGGACTTCCAGGCCGTCGACATCGCCTCGATCGCCAAGCCGGTCACGAAAATGGCCGTCACGGTTCTCGAGGCGGCGCAGGTCCCCGGCGTCTTCCAGCAGGCCTTCCACCTGATGCGCTCGGGCCGCCCCGGCCCGGTCCTCATCGACCTGCCGATCGATGTCCAGCTCACCGAGATCGAGTTCGACCCGGAGACGTACGAGCCGCTGCAGGCGTACAAGCCGGCCGCGACCCGCCCCCAGATCGAGAAGGCGATCCGGCTGCTGAACGAGTCCGAGCGGCCACTGATCGTCGCCGGCGGAGGTGTCATCAACGCCGACGCGGCCGAACTCCTCGTCGAGTTCGCCGAGTTGACCGGCACCCCGGTCGTCCCGACCCTGATGGGCTGGGGCCTGCTCCCCGACGACCACGAGCTGAACGCCGGCATGGTCGGCCTGCAGACCTCGCACCGCTACGGCAACGCGACCTTCCTGGAGTCCGACTTCGTCCTCGGCATCGGCAACCGCTGGGCCAACCGCCACACCGGCAAGCTGGACGTCTACACGGCCGGCCGCACGTTCGTGCACGTCGACATCGAGCCCACCCAGATCGGCAGGATCTTCGCCCCGGACTACGGCATCACGTCCGACGCGAAGGCCGCGCTGGAGCTCTTCGTCGAGGTGGCCAGGGAGCTGAAGGCGGCCGGCAGGCTGCCCGACCGCTCCGCGTGGGCGGCCTCGGCTCAGGAGAAGAAGGCGACGCTCCAGCGCCGCACGCACTTCGACGACATCCCGATCAAGCCGCAGCGCGTCTACGAGGAGATGAACAAGGCGTTCGGACCCGAGACCCGCTACGTCTCCACGATCGGCCTGTCCCAGATCGCCGGCGCCCAGATGCTGCACGTCTTCAAGCCGCGCCACTGGATCAACTGCGGCCAGGCGGGGCCCCTCGGCTGGACCATCCCGGCCGCGCTGGGTGTCGCGAAGGCTGACCCGGAGGCGCAGGTCGTCGCGCTCTCCGGCGACTACGACTTCCAGTTCATGATCGAGGAGCTCGCGGTCGGCGCACAGCACAGGATCCCGTACGTCCACGTCCTCGTGAACAACGCCTACCTGGGCCTGATCCGGCAGGCGCAGCGGGCGTTCGACATCGACTTCCAGGTCAAGCTGGAGTTCGAGAACATCAACTCGCCCGAACTCGGCGTCTACGGCGTCGACCACGTCAAGGTCGCCGAGGGCCTGGGCTGCAAGGCGATCCGGGTGACCGACCCCAACGAGCTGGGCGCGGCGCTGGAGCAGGCCAAGAAGCTCGCCGCCGAGTTCCAGGTGCCGGTCGTCGTCGAGGCGATCCTGGAGCGCGTCACCAACATCGCCATGTCGACCACCAACGACATCGGCAACGTCGTCGAGTTCGAGGAGCTCGCGACGGAGCCGGGGCACGCCCCGACGTCGATCAGGACGCTGAAGGTCTGACCAGGCCGACAGCTGAGGGGCGGTCCGGCCTTTCGGTCGGACCGCCCCTTTCGCGTGCCCGGCTCCTGGGAGCCGTCCCCCGTGTCCCCCGTGCGATCCCCCGTTGTTTCCCCCGTCATGAGGCCCGCCGCCCCCGTGCCGACGGGCCCCATGTGACGTGAATATGCCCTTGAGTGGGGGCGGCTGAAGCCTCTTGAACCATGTTCAGAGCTGGATTTGAGGTTTGCGTAGACGTCCTACGTTCCCGGATGTAGGTACGTGTTCACGGCCCCTCGTGGTGTTCCGACAGTCCCGGCCAGTCGTCCGGGCCGCCGCCCTGCCACTCGATGAGGTCGCTCTCCTCGACGTCCGTGACGTACAGGTCGGCCAGGCGCAGGATCTCGCCGACGTCGTCGACGTGGGTGGCGATCCCCAGCGTCTCGTCGCCCTCCGTGACCCGCCGGGAGCCGTCCAGGGCCGGCGAGTGCACCACGATGTGCGGATGCTCCGTTGGATGTGCCATGCCTTCAGGCTCCTGCGGGGCGGGTGGATCCGCACCCCGGAGACGCCGAAAGGCGCCGGATGCGGGACCGTCCGCATCCGGCGCCGCTCGGCCGGTGAGGTAGGGGGTTGTGGCCGTCCGGCGGTGCGAGGCTGGGCGCGACAGGACGTTCGCGCCGCCGGACGGAGTCTGTGAGTTGTGGCTGGGACCGCGGCGGATGCGACGGAACCGCGGCGCTGCTTCCCTCAGGTCGAAGAAGCGGTGCCCGGGACCTTCACCACCGCACTGGCTCGCACGCCGCCGCGGTCCTTGCCTTGGGGCCTGTCGTCAAATTCCCGCCTGCCGCGCGGCGCCTGGCACGCGCGGCCCGCCCTCCGGGCGGACGACGCGAATTTGACGACAGGCCCCAGCCCGCCACCGCCGGCCGGCCACCCCTCATCCGGGCCGTCCGGCGGTCGCGGGCCGCCTGTGGGTCAGTCCTCGCGCAGGGCGCGGACCGCCTCCTCCACGCGCCGGCCGTACTCCGGGTCGGCGGCGTGGAAGTGGGCCAGGTTCTTCTCGATCACGTCGTCGCGGGAGACCTGGGAGAGGCCGCCGGCGATGTTGGCGATCAGACGGGACTTCTCGTCCGCGGACATCAGGCGGTACAGCTCGCCCGCCTGGAAGAAGTCGTCGTCCTTGGTGTGCAGCGGGGCCTCGTGGGTGCCGGTGTGGCCGGTCAGCGCCAGCGGCGCCGACAGGGGGCGGCCGGTCTCCGCCGGGCCGTCGTACGAGTTCGGCTCGTAGTTCTTCGCCGCACGGCCCTGGGAGTTGGCCGCCATGAAGCCGTCGCGGCCGTAGTTCCGCGCGGTCGTCGCCTTCGGGGAGTTCACCGCGAGGAGGGTGTGGTTGACGCCCAGGCGGTAGCGGTGGGCGTCCGCGTAGGCGAACAGGCGGCCCTGGAGCATCTTGTCCGGCGACGGGCCGATGCCCGGGACGAAGTTGTTCGGGGAGAACGCGGCCTGCTCGACCTCGGCGAAGACGTTGTCCGGGTTGCGGTCGAGGACCAGCCGGCCGACGCGCTGCAGCGGGAAGTCCTGGTGCGGCCACACCTTGGTGAGGTCGAAGGGGTTGAAGCGGTAGTCGGCGGCCTCGGCCGCCGGCATGACCTGGACGTAGAGGGTCCAGGACGGGTTCACGCCCCGCTCGATCGCCTGCAGCAGGTCCGTCTGGTGCGAGTTGGCGTCCTTGCCCGCGATCTCGGCGGCCTGCTCGGACGACAGGGACCGCACGCCCTGGTTGGTCTTGAAGTGGTACTTGACGAAGAAGGCCTCGCCGTCCGCGTTCGTCCACTGGTAGGTGTGCGAGCCGTAACCGTTCATGTGGCGGTACGACGCCGGGATGCCGCGGTCGCCCATCAGCCAGGTGATCTGGTGCGTGGCCTCGGGGGCGTGGGCCCAGAAGTCCCAGACGTTGTCCGGCTCCTGCCTGCCGGTGAACGGGTCGCGCTTCTGCGAGTGGATGAAGTCCGGGAACTTGATCGGGTCCTTGATGAAGAACACCGGGGTGTTGTTCCCGACGAGATCGTAATTGCCCTCTTCGGTATAGAACTTGACCGCGAAACCGCGCGGGTCGCGGACCGCGTCCGCACCGCCCAGCGAGTCGGCCACCGTCGAGAAGCGCAGGAAGACCTCGGTGCGCTTGCCGACCGTGCTCAGGAAGTCGGCGTACGTGAACCCGGTGACGTCGTCCGTCACCTCGAAGTAGCCGTACGCGCCCGAGCCGCGGGCGTGCACCACGCGCTCCGGGATGCGCTCGCGGTTGAAGCGCGCCAGCTTCTCAAGGAGGTGCTGGTCCTGGAGCAGGAGCGGTCCGCCGATGCCGGCGGAGGCGGAATTCTGGTTGTCGGCGACCGGGGCGCCGGACTCGGTCGTGAGCACGCGCTTCGACATCGTGGACCTTCCGTGCGGGTGTCAGCGGAAACTTGTTTCCGCTTCGTGGAGCCTAAGAGTGGACAGGTTGGGCGTCAACAGTTTGTTGAAGTTGATTCCGGGCCGCGGCGTCGCCTGGGCGCGACAGGACAGATGTCAGCGGCGCCGCGACCCGGAAGTCTCAGAGCTGAGCGCCCGAGAGGCGCTCGACCGCCCGCAGCAGGGCCGAGTGGTCCAGGCCGCCGTCGCCCTGCGCGCGCAGGCTGGCGACCAGCTGGGCGACCACGGCGCCGACCGGCAGGGCGGCGCCGACGTTGCGGGCGGCATCGGTGACGATGCCCATGTCCTTGTGGTGCAGGTCGATGCGGAAGCCCGGCTTGAAGTCGCGGGCGAGGAAGTTGTCCTTCTTCCGCGTGAGCACGGTCGAGCCGGCCAGGCCGCCGTTGAGGACGTCCAGCGCCGCCTTGAGGTCCACGCCGGACTTCTCCAGGAAGACCACGGCCTCGGCGCACGCCTGGATGTTCACGGCGACGATCAGCTGGTTGGCGGCCTTCACGGTCTGGCCCGAGCCGTGCGGGCCGCACAGCACGATGGTCTTGCCGAGCGCGTCCAGGATCGGCTTCGCCAGGTCGAAGTCGGCCTGCTCGCCGCCGACCATGATCGACAGTACGGCCTCGACGGCGCCTGCCTCACCGCCGGACACCGGCGCGTCCAGCACCCGGACGCCCTTGCCCTCGCCGGCCTTCGCCAGGTCGACCGAGGTCTGCGGGGTGATCGAGGACATGTCGATCAGCAGCGCACCGGAGCGCGCGTTCTCCAGGATGCCGTCGGGGCCGTACGCGATGGCCTCGACCTGCGGCGACGCGGGCACCATCGTGATGATCACGTCGGCGTCCCGCACGGCCTCGGCGATGGAGCCGGCCGCGGTGCCGCCGGCGGCGGCCAGGCGGTCCAGCTTGTCCTGCTCCAGGGTGAAGCCGGTGACTGTGTAACCCGCCTTGATCAGGTTCTCGGACATGGGGGAGCCCATGATGCCGAGGCCGATCCAGGCGATCTTGGGGAGGGTGCTCATGATGGGGGTACCTCTCTGAACTGCGGTGCTACGTCTGTGAATTGAGGCCGGGCGGTGCCTCTCGGCGCCGGTCGGCGATTTTCAGCCCGTTGGGGTCCCCCCACGCCCTTAAGGCAGTGGGGGAGTTTGAGGACGAGGCCCTTCAGGCCGAAGCGGGGGCATGGGGGCGGCGACCCCCAGCCGACGGCCCTGTCAGCGAGCGGCGCGGTGCTCCACCGGCAGCCAGCCGAAGGCCTCCGCACTGGGGCGGTCGCCCGGCTTGTACTCGAGGCCGACCCATCCCTCGTAACCGGCCTTCCTCAGCTGGTCCAGCAGCTCCTCCAGCGGCAGCGTCCCGGTGCCGGGGGCCCCGCGGCCCGGGTTGTCCGCGATCTGCACATGACCCGTCCTGGCGGCGTACTGCTCGATCACCGAAGGCAGGTCCTCGCCGTTCATGGACAGGTGGTACAGGTCCATGAGGAACTTCGCGTTGCCGAGCCCCGTCGCGGCGTTGACCTTGTCGACGATGCCGATGCCGGCCGGTGCGGACACCAGCGGGTACAGCGGCGACTCGGGCTGGTTGAGCGTCTCGATCAGCAGGATGGCGCCGATGCGGTCGGCGGCGCGGGCCGCGAGGACCAGGTTCTCCAGGGCGAGCGCGTCCTGCTCGGCCGGGTCGACGCCGTCGACGCGGTTGCCGTACAGCGCGTTGAGCGCCTTGGTGCCGAGCGACCGGGCGAAGTCCGCGGCCACCTCGATGTTGGCGCGGAACCTCTCCGACTCCTCGCCCGGGATCGACAGGGCGCCGCGGTCGGGGCCGGGGAGCTGCCCGGCGTAGAAGTTCAGGCCCGTCAGCTGGACGCCCGCGTCCTCGATCGCAGCCTTGAGGGCGTCGAGCTCGGACTGCTCGGGGGTGGGGGAGTCGACCCAGGGCCACCACAGCTCGACCGCGGTGAAGCCGGCCGCGGCGGCGGCCGCGGGCCGCTCCAGGAGCGGGAGTTCCGTGAAGAGGATCGACAGGTTGACGTTGAAGCGCTGCTCTGCAAATCCCATGGGGGTCGGCGCTCCCTTCCGTGGTGACTGTGACTTCTTCGCTATTCCGTATAGCGGAAGTTGATTTCTGCTTAATGGAAGACTGCCTGTGGGCGGGGAGGGCTGTCAAGAGCGACCGCCGAAGCCCGGACAAAAAAGTGCCCCCGCGCGGAATGCGCGGGGGCACGGTGAAGCCGCTGATCACAGGGCGTCGACGGCGCTCACCTTCCAGCCCTCGGAGGTGCGGCTCATCGTCATCCGCACCCGGTTCAGGTCCAGCCGGGAGCCCGAGACCTGGGTGCTCTGTGTGACCTGGTTGACGAAGAGCAGGACCGTGACCTCGTCCGGGGAGGCCGAGGTGACGGATGCCGCGGGGACGGTCGCCTTCACCACCCCGTGGTACTTCTTCGCCGTCGGCCCGACCACGGTCGTCGTGGTCTTCCCGTACTGCTCCCGGAAGTGCCCGGTCAGCAGTGCGCGGGCCCGGGCGAAGTCCCGGTCCAGATGCCGGTAGTCGTACGACAGCACGACCGGCGCCGCCTTCTTCGCCGCTACGAGCGCCTGTGACCGTGCGCTCTCCGCCTGCCGTCCCTGCCCGTACTGCCATCCGAGCAGCGAGACGGCGACCAGAGCCGCGACCAGCAGGACGCCGAGGACGGCGGTGAGCAGCCTCCGGCCGGAACGGGGCGGGGGCGCGCTCCCCTCCGGCTCCGCCAAGGTGCCCGGGTCCTGCTCCAGCGGCTCCGGCGACGGCACCGGCGGGTCGTCCCAGCTGTCCGGGGCCGGCGGCTCGGGCCGGTTCAGGTACTCCACCCGCTTGGCGCGCTTGGCCGCCGCACGGGCGGCCGCGCTCATCGTGCGGCTCCGGGTGGTCGGGTTCGCCATGGTCGTACTCCTCACTGGGGTGGTGCGGTCAGCCCACGAACTCGACGTCGGACGTCAGCCAGCGCCCGCCCCGGTACACCAGGTCGAGCTGGAGCCGGTAGGTGCGTGCCTCCCCCTGGGGCACGGCGGTGTTGGTGACCTTGCTGTCGGCGACCACCAGGACACGGCCCGAGTGTGCGTCGGAGCGGACGATGCCGGCGTCCAGGACCTGCCCCTCGGACACGGACCTGTTCTCGGCGACGAGCTTGGTCAGCTGCGCGGTCTGCGCGGTGAACTGCTTCTTGAAGTCACCGGTGGCGCCCTTGAGGACGTCCGCGCTGTCCCGGTCGTAGTGCCGGTAGTCGAGCGAGGTGAAGTTCAGCGCGGACTGGCGGGCCGCGGCCAGGAGGTCCTGGCGCCGCTGCTCCGTCCCCTGCCGGTCGTGCAGGGCGAGGCCCAGCCAGCCGGCGACCGCGGCGGTGAGGACGGTCGCCGCGACCAGCCCCACCGTCAGGACCCTGTTCATGCCATCGGGCCGACGAGCAGCCATTGCCACGACTCCTTTCCGAACACCGTCTGCTGGCCGCCCGTCGAGCCGATCTCGACGGGCCTTCCGTCCGGGCCGGTCGCGGTGCCGGTCTCCGGGTCGTACGGCGTGATGTACGCCGCCTGGTTCGCGCCGCCGGACGTTGCGCCGGGGGCGTTCTGCGCGCCCCGCACCGACGTCTGGCCGCCTCGCGGGGCGGCGCAGTGCGCGTCGGTGTCGGCCGCACGGGGGCTGGTGTCCGAGGGGTCCCGCCACGTGGTGCCGTATCCCTTGGTGCACGGCGGCGGGTCATCGGCGTTCACCACCAGCCCGAAGTGGGTGGTGCCGTCGCCCGGGACCACCGTGTAGCTGCCCGCGACCGCCGCCGGGAAGGTGACGAGCGCCTGCTCCACGCCGGGCAGGTGCGCCAGCGTGACCCGGCCGCCGCTGATCAGGTTGGCCAGCAGGACCGACAGGCCGGGGCCGGTCGACTTCAGCAGCGAGTCGACCTGCTGCGCGGCCGGTGTCGCGTTGCCGATCACCTTGCGCAGGTCCCCGTCGCTCGCCTTCAACTGCGCGCTGAGCGCCGCCAGGTCGTGCGCGAACGACTTGATGGACGAGCCCTGGTCGGCCTGTGTCTTCAGGACCTTCCGCGAGTCCTCGATCAGGGAGATCGTCTGGGGCAGCGACGCGGACGCCGACTCCACGAGCGCGTTGCCCGAGTCCACCAGTCGGCTCAGGTCGGGGCCGGTGCCGTCGAAGGCCCTGCCCAGCTCGTCGACGGTGACCCGCAGGTCGTTCTTGCCGACCGAGTTCACCAGCCGGTCCAGGCTGAGGACCAGGTCCGTGGTCGGCAGCGGCACGCGTGTGCTGCCGCGCGGGATGGCGCTGCCGTCGAGGAGATACGGGCCGTGGGAGGTGCGCGGCTGCAGATCGACGTACTGCTCGCCCACCGCCGAGCGGTCCGCCACCATGGCCAGGGTGTCCGCCGGGATGCGCGGCGCCCCGTCCTTGATGTCCAGGGCGACCGAGACTCCGTCGGCGCCACTCAGCCGCAGCGCCCCGACCTTGCCCACGGGCACCCCGCGGTAGGTGACCTCCGCGCCGGGGAAGATGCCCCCGGAGTCGGCGAAGTCGGCCCGCACGGTGTAGCCGCGGCCCAGGACGTCGTCCACCAGGCCGGTGTACTCGGCGCCGACGTACGACACCCCGACCGCGGTGACGACGGCGAAGGCCAGCAGTTGGGCCTTGACCGTACGAGTGATCACGGTTGGACCCCCTTCAGCATCAGCTCGGCCAGCGCGAGGTCGATGCCCTCGGGCGGCTTCGCTCCGGTGGTGTAGCTGCTCGTGCACACCGGCGGGCACAGCGGCCCGCCGCCGCCCGAGGGCGACGAGGGCACGGACGGCGACGACGGCAGGCTCGGTGTGCTCGGCAGCGGGGCCGGCGTCGGGACGCCCGGCACCTTCGGGAGGCCCGGTACGGCGGAGCTGCCGGGCGCCGGTGAACTGCCTTTGCCCTGGCTGGAGTTGCCGTCCGCGAGATTCCCGTAGAGGTCCGCCAGCTGGAGATCCGCGGTGATGTGCAGGTTGACGTAGTCGCCCTTGACGGCATCCGTGGCGTTGCGTGGGAACGGGTAAGTTGTCAGCAGCTCGAGGGAGTTGGGCAGGTCGCTGCCCGACTTGTTCAGCTGTTGCAGGATCGGCCGCAGGTTCTTGAGGTTGGCGACCGTGTCGTCGTGCGAGGCCTCGACCACCTTGGTGCCCGCCTTGCCGAGCTTCGACAGGGCGGTGAGCATCTTCGTCAGGTTGCGCCGCTGGTCGGCCAGGACCTTCAGGGCGGGCGGCATCGTGTCGACGGCCTCGGCGATGGTCTTCTTCTCCTTGCCGAGCCGCCCCGCGAGCCGGTCGACGGCCTTGATCGCGCGGATGATGTCCGCCTTCTGCCGGTCCAGTCCGCCGACGAACGTGTTCAGCTCCTTCAGTAGTGACCTGACCCGGTTCTCCCGGCCGTCCAGGGCCTTGTTCAGCTCCACGGTGATCGTCTTGAGCTGGGCGACTCCACCGCCGTTGAGCAGGGCGGACAGGGCGGACAGCACCTCCTCGACCTCCGGGTTGCGGCCGCTGCGGGAGAGCGGGATGCGGTCGCCGTCGCGGAGCCGGCCCACGGGTGCCGTGCCGGTCGGGGCGGCCAGCGCCACGTACTTCTCGCCGAGCAGGCTGGTCTGCCGCAGCTCGGCGACCGCGTTCGCGGGCAGCCGCACCGAGTCGGCGACCCGCAGCCGTACCCGCGCGTGCCAGCCGTCCAGCTCCACCTTCTCCACCGCGCCGACGGTGACGTCGTTCACCTTCACCGCCGACTGCGGCACCAGGTCGAGGACGTCACGGAAGTCGACGGTGACGTGGTAGGCGTGCCCGTCGTCGGCGGCACCGCCGGGCAGCGGGACGTCGTACCAGCCGTTGAACTCACAGCCGGACAGCAGCAGCGACCCCACCGCCGCCCAGGCGAGCGTCCCGGCCTTGCGTCGTGTGCTCATGCGCTCGCCCCCAGGATCCCGCCGAGCGTCCTGTCGATCGTGCCGGTCACCGCGGTGCCCTGCGTGGGAAGTTCGGGCAGTGAGTCGAAGAGTTTCTTCAGCTGCTCGCAGTCGGGGTTCTTGCCGCCCTCGTCGCCGGTCGTCCGCAGGATCGAGCACAGCAGCGAGGCCGGATCCTGCGCCTGCTGCGCGTTGTTGCGGGTGTCGAGGGTGCCGGAGGACGGGTTGTAGGCGTTGTTGAGGTTCGACAGGCCCGTGGGCGCGACCCGCAACAGCTCGTCCAGGGCGGCCCGTTGGGTGACGAGCACCTTGGTCACCTTGCTGAGGCCCTTCACGTTCGAGGTCAGCGAGTTCTTGTTCCTCTTCACGAACGCGGACACGTCGCCGAGCGCCGTCCCCAGGTTCCTGAGCGTGTCCGCGAGGTCCTGACGCTCGCCCGAGAGCTGCTGCGCCACATCGGCGAGACTGGTGTCGAAGGACCGCACGCTCTTGTCGTCGGCCGCCAGCGCCGCGGTGAACACCTGCAGGTTCCGCACCGTGCCGAACAGGTCCCTACGCCCGTCGGACAGGGTGGTGACCGCCTGCGACAGGTCCTGGACGGTCCGGTTGAGGTTGGCGCCCTGCCCGTCGAGGTTGTCCGCGCTCACCCCGAGCAGCCGGGAGAGGGAGCCGTCCTTGTTGGCGCCCTTGGGGCCGAGCGCGTCGGCCGTGGTGTGCAGGCTGTCGAAGATCCGGTCCAGTTCCACGGGTACGGCGGTGCGGTTCTCGGGGATGACGGCACCGCTGCGCATGACCGGGCCCTTCCGGTACACCGGCAGCAGCTGTACGTAACGGTCGCTGACCACCGAGGAGTTGATGATCGCGGCCTGGGCGCCGGCGGGGACCTTGCGCCCCTCGTCGTACTCCAGCTCCACCCGCACCCGCTCGCCCTCGGGCGTGATCCTCCTGACCTCGCCGATCCGGACACCGAGGACGCGGACGTCCGAGCCGGGGTAGATGCCGACGGTGCGCGGGAAGTACGCGGTGACGTGGACCGGCTCGGGCCGCGGCCACAGCGCATAGGTGAGGGCGGCGGCCAGGGCGAGTGCCGTGAGCACCGCCAGGCGTCTCGTCAGGCGCTTCACCGGGTGCCTCCCGTTCGCGGTGTCACCGGAGCGGCGACCAGGTTCTGGACGTAGGAGTCGAACCAACGGCCGTTGCCCAGGGCGTTGGTGAAGACCCGCACATACGGCGCGAGCAGCTGCACGCTGCGGTCGAGGCTTGCCTGGTTGCGTTCGAGCATCTGCACCACACGCTTCAGGCCCTGCAACGCGGGCCCGATCTCCCTGTCGTTGTCCTGGACCAGGCCGGAGAGCTCGATGCCGAGCGCGGCGGAGGTCTTCAGCAGCTTGTGGATCGCCTCGCGCCGCCTGCTGATCTCCTTGAACAGCTGGTCGCCGTCCTTGAGCAGGGCGGTGAAGTCCTTGGAGCGGTCGGCGAGTACGCCGGTCGTGCCGTTCGCGTGGTCCAGGAGTTCGCCCAGGGCCTGGTCGCGGGAGGCCACCGTGCGGGAGATCTCCGACAGGCCCTTGATGGACGCGCGCACCTCGGCGGGCGAGTCCTGGAAGGTGGCGGAGATGGTGTCCAGGGCCTTCGCGAGCCGCCCGGTGTCGACCTTCTCCGAGGTCGTGGTCAGGTCGCTGAACGCCTGCACGACGTCGTACGCCGGGACGGTGCGCCTGAGCGGGATCTCGCTGCCCGGCCGCAACTGGCCCGGCCCCCTGGGCTGCAGCGCGAGGTACTTCGCGCCGAGGATCGTCTTGACGCGGATCGAAGCGCCGGTGTCGGTGCCGAAGCCCGGACGGCCCTTGACCTCGAAGGTGACCTTGACGTGGTCGCCGACCAGGTCGACGCCCTCGACCTTGCCGACCTTCACCCCGGCGATCCGCACCTCGTCACCGGGCTTGAGTCCGCCCGCCTCCGAGAAGGCCGCACTGTAGGTGTCGCCGCCGCCGATGATCGGCAGGCTGTCGGCGTTGAACGCGGCCACGGTCAGGAGCGCGAGGACGGTGAGACCGACGGCCCCGATGACGACGGGGTTGCGCTCGCGGAACGGAACCAGGCGTGGCCGCCGGAGGCGTATCCGCGGCAGCCTGGGCGGCTCGATGCGCACCTTCATCAACGGTTCCGGCCTGCGCGGGCGGGGCGCGCGCCGGGGCAGCCGTGGCTTCGGCAGCTTCGGCGGGTCGATGCGGACCTTCACCAGCGGTGCCGGGCGGTTCCTGCGGGACGTGCGGGTCATGAGCCGCACCTCGCCCTCGCCACGTGCAGGTCCGGGGTGAGCGTCTGCTTCGTCTTCGGCAGCACGATCCGGCCGTCGAAGTCGCAGAGGTAGAAGTTGAACCAGGAGCCGTAGGACGCGGTCCCCGTCAGTGCGTTGAGCTTGTTCGGCAGCCGCTGCAGGACGCCCTCCACGGTCTTCTCGTTGTCGTTCAGCGTCCCGGTGAGATCGGTCAGCCCCGCGATGTCGTCCTTCAGCGGCGGCCGTGCGTCCTTCAGCAGCCCCGAGGTGGCGTCCGTCAGATCGCCGATGTTCACCAGCGACTGCCCGATGGGCCCCCGGTCGGCGGACAGACCGGAGATCACCCGCCGCAGCTGCACCAGCAGCTCGGAGAAGCGGGTGCCGCGCTCGTCCAGCGTCTTCAGCACGGCGTTGAGGTTGTCGATCACCGAGCCGATCAGCCTGTCCCGCCCGGCCAGGGTCGTGGTGAGCGAAGCGGTGTGCGCCAGCAGGCTGTTGACCGTGCCGCCCTCGCCCTGCAGCGTCTTGATGATCTCCGTGGCGAGCTGGTTGACGTCCTGCGGGCTGAGCGCGGCGAACAGCGGCTTGAAGCCGTTCAGCAGGGCGTTCAGGTCCAGCGCGGGCTGCGTCCGCGTCAGCGGGATCGTGCCGCCGGGCTTCAGCCGGGTGCCGTCGCCCGCGCCCTCGGTGAGGGCGACGTACCGCTGCCCGACCAGGTTGCGGTAGCGGATGACGGCATGGGTGCTGGTGAGCAGCGGCCGGTCGGCGCCGACGGTGAAGGTGATCTCCGCCAGCGTACGGTCCTTGATCCGGATGCCCTGGACCTGGCCGACCCGCACTCCTGCGACCCGGATGTCGTCCCCCTTCTCCAGGCCGGTGACGTCGCTGAAGACGGCACGGTAGGTGCGGTCGGGTGTGAAGGAGAGGTTCACGATGGTGGCGGCGAGCAGGGCCGTAGCCGCGATCGTCACCAGCGCGAAGAGGCTGAACTTGATGAGGGGAGCGGCGGTCTGCCGCGCTGCCGAGGTCCTCGTACGACGCGGCCTCATACGACACTCACCGCCGTCCCGCGCGCCATCGGACCGAACAGCAGCGTCGTGACCGGCGGCACCTCGTCGGCGGGCACCCCCAGCACGGGCGACACCAGCGAGCCGACGGCCCGCTGTTCGGCCCGGGTGGCGGAGACACCGAGCGGACCGGACGAACCGCCCGCTCTGGAACCGTCGTCGAGATGGACCCCGGGTGCGGGCACCGAAGGATGCGGAAGATCCCGGCAGTCGGGCCCGGACCGGTCGGCGTAACGCGGCTCCTCGCCGGGCCGGTACGCCCCCTGCTGCCGTACGACCTCCAGCGTGATGTGCATCTTGCCGCCCCGGAACGCCTGCTCGGAGGCCTGCTCCTCGTGGACGAGCCCGGCGAGGAGACAGGGGTACTCGGGGGAGTAGCGGGCGAAGAGTTCGAGTGTCGGGCGGGAGACCTGCCCCAGGGTGATCAACCGGTCGCCGTTCGCGTCGAGGAAGTCCTGAGCCGTGCCGGCGGCGCCGGCCGTCGTGGTGAGGGCCGAGGCGAGCCGGTCCCGCTCCGCGACCAGCGTGCGGCTGGTGGTCACGGTGTTGCGCAGGACCTCCATCAGGTCCGGCGCCGCGTCGCCGTACACCTGGGCGACGTCGGCCAGCCGGGCGAAGTCCTCGGTGAGGGAGGGCAGATGAGGATTGAGGCGGTGCAGATAGTCCTCCACGCGCGTGAGGTTGTCGCCGATCCGGTCGCCACGGCCTTCGAGGGCGGTGGCGAACGCGGAGAGCGTGGCGTTGAGCTTTCCGGGCTGCACGGTCCGCAGCAGCGGCAGCAGGTCGTTCATCACCTGCTGCAGCTCGATGCCGACGCGGGTGCGGTCCTGGGCGATCACGTCCCCGGCGCGGATGGGCCGGGCCGAGGAGCGCGCGGGAGCGACCAGGTCGACGTACTTCTCGCCGAACAGCGTCTTGGGCAGCAGCCGGGCCCGTACGTCGGACGGGATGTCGGCGGCGTACTCCGGCTTGAGCGCGATGTCGAGCGTCGCCTTGTGCCCGTCGGCGTGCACCGAGCGCACCTCGCCGACCAGCAGGCCGCGCAGCTTGACGTCGGCGCGCGGGTCGAGCTGGTTGCCGAGGCTGTCGGCCTCCAGCCTGATCCGCACGGCCGGGGTGAACGCCTGCCGGTACACGGCGACGGACAACGACAGCAGCAGGGCGAGCACGGCGAGGAACACCACGCCGTACAACCGCAGTCTCCACACCCTCATACGGTTCACCCCGCAATCCGCACGGTCGTGTTGGCGCCCCAGATGGCCAACGACAGGAAGAAGTCGAGGACGTTGATCGCGACGATCGAGGTCCGCACGGCACGGCCCACCGCGACGCCGACCCCTGCTGGGCCGCCGCTCGCGTAGTAGCCGTAGAAGCAGTGCACGAGGATGATCAGGACGGCGAAGACCAGCACCTTCCCGAAGGACCACAGCACGTCGACCGGCGGCAGATACTGCTGGAAGTAGTGGTCGTAGGTGCCGGCCGACTGCCCGTAGTAGCCGGTGGTGATCGTGCGGGCGGCGAAGTAGGAGGACAGCAGCCCGATCACGTACAGCGGGATCACGGCCACGAACCCGGCGATCATCCGCGTGGTCACCAGGAACGGCAGCGAGGGGACGCCCATGACCTCCAGGGCGTCGGTCTCCTCGCTGATCCGCATCGCGCCGAGCTGGGCGGTGAAGCCCGCCCCGACGGTCGCGGACAGCGCGAGTCCGGCGACCAGCGGGGCGATCTCCCGGGTGTTGAAGTACGCCGAGAGGAACGCCACGAAGTTGGAGGTGCCGAGCTGGTTGAGCGCCGCGTATCCCTGGAGCCCCACCTCGGTGCCGGTGAAGAAGGACAGGAAGGCGATCACCCCGACCGTGCCGCCCACGACGGCGAGGGCGCCGCGGCCGAAGCTCACCTCGGCGAGCAGCCGCAGGATCTCCTTCTTGTACCGGCGCACGGTTCGGCCCGTCCAGGCCAACGACCTTCCATAGAAGGAGAGTTGACGGCCGAGCTCTTCCAGGCTTCTCAGGACTGCCATGTCTGTGCCTCAGCCCCTCTGCGGGACGACCTGGAAATACACCGCGGTCATCACGAAGTTCGTCACGAACAGCAACATGAAGGTGATCACCACCGACTGGTTCACGGCGTCACCCACACCCTTCGGACCGCCCTTCGCGGTCAGTCCCTTGTACGAGGCGACGATCGCCGCGATCGCCCCGAAGACCAGCGCCTTGATCTCGGCCGCCCACAGGTCGGAGAGCTGGGCGAGGGTGGTGAAGGAGGCGAGGTAGGCACCCGGGGTGCCGTTCTGCAGGACGACGTTGAAGAAGTAGCCGCCGGCGACGCCGACCACCGACACCAGCCCGTTGAGCAGCACCGCCACCACCATGGACGCCAGCACCCGTGGCACGACCAGCCGGTGGATGGGATCGATGCCGAGGACCTGCATCGCGTCGATCTCCTCGCGGATCTTCCGGGCCCCGAGGTCCGCGCAGATGGCGGTGCCGCCGGCGCCCGCGATCAGCAGAGCGGTGACGATCGGCGAGGCCTCGCGCAGCACCGCCAGGACCGAGGCGGCTCCGGAGAAGGACTGGGCGCCGAGCTGCCTGGTGAGGCTGCCGATCTGCAGCGCGATGACGGCCCCGAAGGGGATGGACACGAGCGCGGTCGGCAGGATGGTGACACTGGCGACGAACCAGGCCTGCTGGATGAACTCCCTTGCCTGGAAGGGCCGTCGGGGCATCGTCCGGACCACGTCCAGCGCCATCGCGAACAGGTTCCCCGACTGCCGCAGCGCTCCGGTCGGCGACAGTCTCATACGTCCGCCACCGCCTTCCGGCGCCGCAGTTCGGCCTCCCGCCGGGCGATCGCCTCCCAGCGTGGTGGCCGGGTGATGCCCGGCCCCGGCAGCAGGCGGGGAGTCAGAGCCCGGCTGCCGGGTGCCTGTGCTGTCTCGCTGCCGCTGAGTGCGGCCAGCTCCTGCTCGACCTGGGCGGCGTCCTTCTCCTCCGCCATGCCGATCGGACCCTGCATCCGCCCGTTCAGGAACTGCCTGACGACCGGCTCGTCACTGGTCAGCAGCTCCTCCCGCGGCCCGAACATGACCAGCTCGCGGCGGAACAGCAGCCCGATGTTGTCCGGTACCTGGCGGGCGGAGGCGATGTCGTGGGTGACGATCAGGAAGGTCGCGTCGATCTGGGCGTTGAGGTCGACGATGAGCTGGTTGAGATAGGCGACGCGGACGGGATCGAGACCGGAGTCCGGCTCGTCGAAGAGAATGATCTCGGGATCGAGGACCAGCGCCCGGGCCAGCCCCGCCCGCTTGCGCATGCCGCCGGATATCTCCCCGGGCAGCTTCGCCTCCGAGCCGATGAGCCCGACCATCTCCATCTTCTCCAGCACGATGCGCCGGATCTCGCTCTCGGACTTACGGGTGTGCTCGCGCAGCGGGAACGCGATGTTGTCGTAGAGGTTCATGGAACCGAACAGCGCGCCGTCCTGGAACAGCACACCGAACAGCTTCCGCACCTCGTACAACTCGTGCTCGCGCAGCCGGGTGATGTCCCGCCCCGCGATCTTCACGCTGCCCCGGTCCGGCTTCAGCAGCCCGACGAGCGTCTTGAGGAACACCGACTTGCCGGTGCCGGAGGGGCCGAGCATGACGGACACCTCCCCGGCGGGCAGCGTCAGCGAGACGTCCTGCCAGATGACCTGGTGACCGAAGGACTTGGTCAGCCCTTCCACACAGATCTCGACACCCATCCGGTCCACCTCTCGGCCCGTGGAGCAGCTCCGACATCTGCTCTACGGGGAGGGGACGGGGGTCCGTCGCGGGGGAGGGGATTTTTTTCTCGTTGTTCGTCCGCGGCGCCGTGGTGGCTGGTCCCGCCGCGCGGCGGAGCCGCATATGGGCACACCCCCGCGCCCCTTCAGGGCGCGGGCCGCACCGTAGCGGAATTCGTCCGGCCTGCTTGGTTCTACGGCAGGCCGGTCGGAGTCGGTGCCGGGAGCGAGACCGGTGCGGACGGCGTGGCGGGGGCGTCCGGGAGGCCGGGCAGCGTCGTAGCCGGCGTGGGGACGTCCGGCAGGGCGGAGAGGGCGGGAGTGCTCGGCAGGCTCGGGACGTCCGGGACCTCGGGGACGGCCGGGACCGGTGACAGTGACGCCTTCGGGAGGGGCGGGACCGACAGGGGGAGCAGGGAGCCGGCGTGGGTGCCGGTCGACGGTGCCGACGCGGTCGACAGTCCGCGGGCCTTCGCGGTGGGCGTGTGGCCGGCGCTTTCGGGGCGTACGGTCTCGGCGGCCGTGCCGGGGGCGGGGGACGCGGCGGGCGGGGCAGTCGTGTCCGGGTGGCCGCCGTCCAGGGCGTACGGCAGGACGAATCCCGCCACCGCCAGCGTGGCCGCCGTCGACGCGGCCGCCACCGCCTGCGCCTTGCCGCCCGCCCGCAGCCGGCCCCGCCCGAACAGGAAGAGCGCGAACCCGAGCGTCCCTGCGAGCGAGGCCCGAAGCGTCCGCCGGGCGCGGGCCAGCAGCGACTCGACGGTCCGGTAGCTGAGCCCCATCCGCACGGCGACCTGGCTCACGTCCAGATCCTCGGACTTCAGCCGCAGTGCCTCCGCCTGCCGCGCGGGCAGCTCACCGCTGCGCACGGCCAGCCACTTCGCCTCCGCCCGGTCGCACACGGCCTCCTCCACCGGCACCGGTCCGGGCGCGATCAGCGTCGGGCTGGTGCGGACCTCGGCCTCACGGTTGACCTGCCGGTACCGGTCGACGCACAACCGCATGGTCACCGTCGTGAGCCACGCGCCGAGCCGCTCGTCGTCCAGGTCCGGCCGCTCGGCCGCGCGCAGCATCGCCTCGTGCACCGCGTCCTCGGCGTCCTCCTGGCTCATCGACCTGCGCCGGGCCACCCTGAGCAACTGCTCACGGTGGCTCCACATGCGCTGCCAACGCTCGTCGGCGGCTCTTGCCTCCGCAGGCATCTCCGTCGCCATGAGGGCCCCTTTGCGCTCACCCGCCGGCCCGGTCCCGGCCCGGCGGATGGCGACATTACCGCTCGGTAGCCGCGGTTGTGGAGGGGGCAGCGGCCATCGAGTCCGCGCCGTTACTGGTCAGCCACCGGCCAGCGGCAAGCCGCTGGGCAGCACGTTGTCGGTCGGCAGGTCGATGGAGGGGGTGGGCATCGGGGCGATGGGTTGCGGCGAAGTGCCGGATGCCGGACGGGAGTTGGAGGGCGCCGGTGAGGCGGGGACGGACGGGGTGGTGCTCGGCCGAGGGGACGGCTTCGGTGTCGGTTTCGGGGCCGGTGCCGGTTTCGTGCGCGAGGGCCCGCGATGCGCCGAGGAACGCGGCGACGGCCCCGCCGGGCCGTCCGGCACCACCCTGTGCCCCTCCAGGAAGTACGCGTACCAGGCCCTCACCGTGCGCAGGTAGGCCTCCGAGTGGTTGTAGCCGAGGATGGCCCGGTCCAGCCCCGCCGGCTCGGACAGATCCCCTCCGGCCGCGCACAGATACCGTCCGGCGGCGAGCGCCGCGTCGTACACGTTGCCCGGGTCGGCCCGCCCGTCGCCGTTGCCGTCCGCTCCCCAGCGGGCCCAGGTGGACGGAATGAACTGCATCGGGCCCACCGCACGGTCGTACACCGCGTCCCCGTCGTACGCGCCGCCGTCCGTGTCCCGTACGACGGCGAAGGCACCCCCGTCCAGACGCGGACCCAGGATGGGCGTCACGGTCGTGCCGTCCGCGGTCACCCGGCCGCCGTCCGCCTGCCCCGACTCCACCTGCCCGATCGCGGCCAGCAGTTGCCAGCGCAGCCCGCAGCCGGGCGCCGTCCGCGCGAGCTCCGCCTCGGCACGGCGGTAGGCGGCGAAGACGGTCGATGGCACCGCGCCGCCCACGACCGCCGGTGCCCCGCCCCCGTGGCCCCCGTGCCTCCGCGCGAGCGGGGGAAGCTCCGTGCGGTACGGGGTGTCGCCGGACACGCTCGGCCCCTGCTCCGCGGGCCGCGCCACCGGCGCGTTTGCCCTCGCCGGGGACGCCCCCGGTGCCTGCGACGCGGTCAGCGCCGCCATCGCCGCCGCTGCCACCGCCGTACCCCTGACCCGTCCGACGACCCTGCGCCCTGTCACCTTGCGGTCCCCTCCCTGCGAGCTGCTGTCGTCTGCTCTACGGGGGAGGACGGCACGTCCGTCGCCGCGTGCCTACCCTGAAGGTGTGGCCCGGTCCAACGACGAGGTCGCCGCGCTGCTCCAGGAGTACGCGGACCTGATCTCGATCACCGGAGGAGACGCGTTCAAGGCGCGCGTCCACGAAAAGGCTGCCCGGTCGGTCGGCGGCCACCACGCCGACGTCTCCACGCTCGACCTCAAGGGCCTCCAGCAGATCCCGAACGTCGGGAAGTCGATCGCCCGGAAGATCCTCGAATACTTCGACAACGGCAGCGTGTCCGCCGTTGAGGAACTGCGCGCGAAAATCCCGGCCGGGGTCCGCCGGCTGACCGCCATCCCCACGCTCGGCCCGAAGAAGGCACTGACGGTCTACGAGGAGCTGGGCATCTCCTCGGTCGAGGAACTGGCCGACGCCATCCACGAGGAGCGGCTGCGCGATCTGAAGGGCTTCGGTCCGAAGACGGAGGAGAACATCCTCCACGGCATCTCGCTCCTGCGGTCCTCCGGGGGACGCGTCCGGATCGATGTGGCCATGGGCCTCGCCGACGACATCGTCGCCGAGCTGTCCGCCCTGCCGGGCTGCCTGCGGTGCGCCTACGCGGGCTCACTGCGCCGGATGCGCGAGACGATCGGTGACATCGACATCCTCGTCGCGGCGAGGAAACCGGCACCGGTCATGCGGGCGTTCACCGAGCTGCCGTACGTCACCGAGGTGATCGGCACGGGCGATAAGAAGACGTCCGTGCGGACCGGCAAGGGCCTCAACGTCGACCTGCGCGTCGTACCGCCGGACTCCTGGGGTGCGGCCCTGCAGTACTTCACCGGCTCCAAGGCGCACAACATCCGCACCCGCGAACTGGCCGTGCACCAGAAGCTGAAGCTCTCCGAGTACGGGCTCTTCGACGTCGAGAGCGGCAAGAAGATCGTTTCCGAGACCGAGGAGGAGGTGTACGCCCGGCTGGGGCTGCCCTGGATCCCGCCGACGTTGCGCGAGGACCGGGGGGAGATCGAGGACGGGCTGCACGGCGAACTCCCCGACCTGGTGACGGAGACGGACCTGCGCGGCGATCTGCACTCCCACACCGACCTCACCGACGGACTGGCCCCGCTGGAGGAGATGGCGCAGGCCGCCGCCGCACGGGGCTGGGCGTACTACGCGATCACGGACCACGGCCCGGACATGGCCATGCAGCGCATGACCGACGAGCGGATCCTGGCCCAGCGCGAGCGGCTGCGCGAACTCGACGGTACGTACGCCACCCGGGGCAGGCGCGGCGGTCTGCGGCTGCTGCACGGCGTCGAGCTGAACATCGGGCCGGACGGCGAGGTGGACTGGCCCGAGGAGTTCCTGGCCGGCTTCGACCTCTGCGTGGCTTCTGTGCACTCGCACTTCAACCAGGGGCGCGAGGCCCTGACCCGGCGGATCGTACGGGCATGCGAGAACCCGTACGTCAACATCATCGGCCACCCCACCACCCGCATCATCGGCAAGCGGCCCGGCATCGACGCCGACCTCGACGCGGTCTTCGCCGCCTGCGCCCGCACCGGCACGGCCCTGGAGATCAACGCCCACCCGGACCGACTCGACCTGCGCGACGAGGACATCCTGCGGGCCGGGCGGCACGGCGTGAGGTTCGCCGTCGACAGCGACGCGCACGCCGTCCCCCACCTGGCCAACATGCGTTACGGCATCGGCACCGCCCAGCGCGGCCGGCTCACCGGGGACGACGTGATCAACACCTGGCCTGAGCGCCGGCTGCGGAGCTTCCTGCGGAAGGGACAGCAGGCGTAGCCGTGACCCGTGGCCTGTGACAACGCCTTCTCCGGACCGCTTGGCCGCCATCGCCTCTACGCGGTTTCCGGCCACTGGTGACAGGTTCTGGTCAAAGATTTGTCCAAATGCCGGACGCCTGTCGTGCCCGGTGGTCGGGTTCTCCCCAACGGCTGTACGACCACCCGCTTTGGGAGGACTTGGTGTCAGCACCAACCCGTAAGAGACGATGGCTCACGATCTGCGCCGTCACCGCATCCGCCGCACTCGTCGCGACACCCTCAGGCGCCGCGTCCGGCAAGTCGAAAAGCCCTTTCGGGGCGCGTGCTCTCGCCCAGCTCGCCGCCGAGCGCGAGAAGTCCGTGGGCGCCGTGAGCCCCCACCTGAAGGGGGAGGACGGGGACGGCGGCAACGAGGCGGACGAGATAGCCGAGGGCGCGGACCAGTACGCCGAGGCCCGCACCTCACCGGGCATCGTCGCCCCCGGTGCGTACGGCGCCGCCTGGACAAGCTTGACCAACCTGCGGAGCACCGGCGGCAGTTGGCGCAACGTCACCGACCTGCCGTACAACTCCGACGACTCCCGGTACCGGGACATCGACTCCAACTCCAGCGGCGGCTCGGGCAACGTCACCGGCCGGATGGCCGCGATCGCCGCCGACGACGACGGTTACGTCTACGCGGGCAGCGCCGGCGGCGGCGTATGGCGGTCCAAGCGGGGCGGCGGCCACTGGCAGCCGATCAGCGACAAGCTGTCGTCGCAGTCCACCGGTGCGCTGGCAACGGACGGCGGCGGGCGGCTGTGGCTGGGCACCGGCGAGGCGACCACCAACGCGGACGCCTACCTCGGCAGCGGCGTCTACGTCCTGTCCGACCCGCACCACGGCACCTTCTCCCGCCGCAGCCGTGTCGGCGGCGCCGAGCTGGAGTCCACCACCATCCACGAGCTGCGCTTCGGCGGCGGCAAGGTGTGGGCGGCGACCAGCGAAGGTGTGTGGAGCCACTCCACCAAGACCCTGAAGGGCGCCTGGAAGCTGGAGTTCGCCCCCAACCCCGACTATCTGCCGGGCGGTTCGAAGGCGACGGACGACTCGGCCGCGTACAAGAACATCGCCAACGACATCGCGATCGACCCCAAGGACCCGTCCAGGGTGATCCTGGCGGTCGGCTGGCGCAGCGGTGACGACTACAACGGCTTCTACACCAAGGTGGGCGGCGCCTGGACCAGGATCAGCAGCGGCTTCGGCGACCTGCCGACCGACGCGGACAACGTCGGCAACGTCACCTTCGCCCGCTCCGCCGACGGCTCGCGCTACTACGCCATCGACCAGTCCCCGGAGCAGCTGAACACCAACCCGGACAGCGGACTCGAGGGCATCTACAGCGCCGCCTCCCCGTTCGGGCCCTGGACGAAGATCGCCGACTACAAGGGCCTGGCCGCCGACGGCTCGGCGCTGACCACCAGCGGCTACATGCCCGGCGTGCAGGCCTGGTACAACCAGTTCCTGGCCGTGGACCCGAGCGACCCCAAGCACGTCTACGCCGGTCTTGAGGAGGTCTACGAGACCAAGGACGGCGGCTCCACCTGGTCCACCGTCGGCCCGTACTGGAACTTCACCTTCCCCTGCTGGAGCATCGACCCGGCCAAGCAGACCGGCGACTGCAACCAGACCACCCACTCCGACCAGCACGGCGTCGCGATCGGCAGCTACCACGGCAAGAGCTTCGTGTACGTCGGCAACGACGGCGGTGTCTACAAGCGCCCCGTGAACGGCTCCCAGGACGCCTCCGGCCACGCCACCGACTGGACCTCCCTCAACGACGGCACCATCGACACCCTCCAGTACTACTCGGTGGGCGTCGGCAAGGACCTGACCTACGGCGGTGTCTCCGTCACCGGCGGCCTCCAGGACAACGGCCAGTCCGTGCTGCGCAGCAACGACAAGGTGATGGGCTCCAACTTCGGCGGCGACGGCGGCGACACCCTCACCGACCCCGCCAACGGCTGCAACATCGCCGAGGAGTACGTCTACCTCGCCATCCAGGTCACCCAGAACTGCGCTGTGAACGACGGCAGTTGGACCACCGACGCCACCAAGGCCACCTCGTACAACGTCGCCCCGGCGGACAACGCCACCAGCGAGGCACGCTTCATCGCCCCGCTCGCGACCGATGCGAAGGACAGCAACACCTGGATCGCGGGCGGCCGGCACGTGTGGGTGCAGACCCACGGCTACGCCATCCGCAGCGGCTCCGAGTGGAAGAGCGTGTACGACCTCGGCGCCGGACGCACCGCGACCGCCGTGGCGGCCTCGGGCGGCAAGGTGTACGCGGCCTGGTGCGGCCCCTGCAACAACCAGGGCTTCGCCCGCGGCATCTCGGTCGGCAACGCGGACGGCACCGGCTGGCACGACATCACCCTGCCCGCCGACGGCACCGTACCGAACCGCTACCTCAGCGGCTTCGCCGTCGACCCGAAGAACGCCGACCACGTCTTCCTCGCCGTCAACGGCTTCTCCCGGCACTGGACCGAGGGCCCCGGCGCCGGCGTCGGCCATGTCTTCGAGTCCACCGACGGCGGCACCACCTGGAAGGACGTCTCGGCGAACCTGCCCGACGTGCCGACCAACTCCGCGGTCGTCACCCCGAACGGCGGCCTCGCCGTCGCCACCGACCTGGGCGTCGTCTACCGCGCCCCGGGCCACACCAAGTGGCAGCGCGTCGGCTCGCTCCCGGCCGTCGCCGTGCTCCAGCTGAAGATGAGCCCCGACGGCAGCACCCTGTACGCGGCCACCCACGGCCGCGGCATCTACACCATCAAGGTGCGCGACTGCGACTGACGCACACCGCATGGTGAGGGGGTGCCCCCGCTTCTCCGGGGGCACCCCCTCTCTCGCGCACGCCAGGTGTCGACCCCCGCCCAGCACCACCATCACCCTTCACCGCGCCCCCGGCACCGGCCTGGACGCCCGCATCCAGCTGCGCCCCGTCACCGCACCGCCGCGCAGCCGCCGCACGCCGGGTACGCAATCGGGCATCCCCGTGGGGCGGCTTGGCAACGTGCAGGGCGGAGGGATGCCCTGGTCGGTTAGGGTCGCCTCGTGGCGGACGCACCGGCTCCGTCGCAGTGGAACTGAACAGCCTGCGGCGATAAAAGAGCAGGTCAGAAGGGTGTTGTGGGGACACAATGCGATTGCGAGTGGAGTTCACTACCGAGCCCTTCGATCTCGACGAGGCACCCGCGCACGCGGTGGTCGCCCGCCGGGTGATCGAGGCCGCCGAGCTGGACGCGGTGGACGTCGGCCCGTTCGGCAACACGGCGGAGGGTGCCGCCGACGCCGTACTGACCGCCGTGGACGCGCTGCTCCGTCAGACGCTTCAGGCCGGTGCCACCCGGGTCTCGCTGCAGGTCAACGTGGTCGGCGCGGGCGAGGGGGACGCGGAGTGACCGGCACCGGGGACGAGCCGTTCATCACGGCCGTGAAACCGCTGGTCGACGCCATGGGCGGCGAGCTGCTGCCGCCCGACGAGGCCGGCCCCGACGACGTCGTGCTCGCCTGGGAGGGCGCCGACGTGGTCGCCGTACGCCTGCCCCAGCTCGCCGACTCCCTCGACCACATCCTGGCCGCTATGGAGCGCAAGCAGGGCAAGCCCCTGGCCGACCTGGACCGCAAGGCCAAGCAGGAGGTCGTACGGATACTCGAGGCGCGTGGCGCCTTCTCCGTGCGGCACGGCGTGGAGACCGTCGCGGGCGCGCTCGGCGTCAGCCGGTTCACGGTCTACAACTATCTGAACCGTGAGAAGGAGGGCTGAGGGGCCTCCAGTGGGTCACCGGCCCGCCGGGTTTGTTACCCCGAATTTTCAACAAAGTGTTGACGCGACGTTGTGCGGGGGCGTTAGCTAACGGCAGCCCGTTCAGCACGAAGGCCGTTCCCACGGCCACGGAGGCACCCGTGACGTCGACTTCCACGCCCCCGGGCCTGGCCCGGTTCAACGTACTGGAGGAGCACGCGGCCTTCGCCGCCCTCCACGAGGCGTGTGCCTCCACCACCTGGGCGCGACGGCTGCTCGCCGCCCGCCCGTACGCCACCGCCGAGGACCTCTTCGCCGCCAGTGACGCCGCCATGGCCGACCTGGGCGCCGAGGACCTGGCCGAGGCGATGGCCGGGCACCCGCCGATCGGCCGCCCCAAGCCGGGGGATCCCACCTCGGCCCGGGAACAGCGCGGCATGGCCGGCGCCTCCGAGGACCTCAAGTCGGAGATGCTCGAACTGAACCTGGCCTACCAGGACCGCTTCGGCCATGTCTTCCTCATCTGCGCCACCGGCCGGACCGGTGAGCAGATGCGGGACGCGGTCAAGGAGCGGATCGGCAACTCGCCGGAGCAGGAGCGGGAGATCGTCCGCACCGAGCTGGGCAAGATCAACCGCATCCGCCTGGCCCGGCTCGTCGAAGAGGAAGCCTGACACCATGAGCACCAGCACCACCGCCTCCGTGTCCACGCACATCCTGGACACCAGTATCGGCCGCCCCGCCGAGGGCGTCGCCATCGAGCTCTCCGCCCGTGGTCGGCGGGACGCCTCGTGGCAGGCGCTCGGCGGCTCCGCGACCGATGCGGACGGACGGTGCAAGGACCTGCCGGCGCTGCCGGAAGGGACGACCCACGTACGGCTCGACTTCGCAGTGGAGCCGTACTTCGAGAAGAAGCAAGCCGATGCGCAGCAGGACGCCCCCGCGAATCGGGACAGCGGTGCGTTTTTCCCAGAGGTAGCGATCACCTTCGCCGTCAAGCCCGGCGAGCACTACCACGTACCGCTGCTGCTCAACCCGTTCGGCTACTCCGTTTACCGAGGGAGCTAGCAGACAATGCCCACGATCCTGGGACAGAACCAGTACGGCAAGGCCGAGAACCGAGTCGTAAAGATCACGCGGGACGGCGCCACCCACCACATCAAGGACCTGAACGTGTCCGTCGCACTGAGCGGCGACATGGACGAGGTCCACTACTCCGGCTCCAACGCCAACGTGCTGCCGACCGACACCACCAAGAACACGGTGTTCGCGTTCGCCAAGGAGCACGGCATCGAGTCGGCCGAGCAGTTCGGCATCCACCTGGCCAGGCACTTCGTGACCAGCCAGGAGCCGATCCAGACGGCCCGGATCCGTATCGAGGAGTACTCCTGGGAGCGGATCGCGGCGTCCGACGCCAACTCCCAGTTCATCGGTGCGGACGAGGTCAAGCACTCCTTCGTCCGCAAGGGCCAGGAGACCCGGCTGACCCAGATCACCTACGACGGCTCGTCGTGGGAGGTCGTCTCCGGTCTCAAGGACCTGACGGTGATGAACTCGACCAACTCCGAGTTCTGGGGCTACGTCAAGGACAAGTACACGACGCTGCAGGAGGCGTACGACCGCATCCTGGCCACGTCGGTCTCGGCCCGCTGGCGGTTCAACTGGACCGACGACGAGCAGCGGATGCCCAACTGGGAGAAGTCCTACGAGCAGACCAGGAAGCACATGCTCCAGGCCTTCGCCGAGACGTACTCGCTCTCCCTGCAGCAGACCCTGTACCAGATGGGTTCGCGGATCATCAACAACCGCAGCGAGATCGACGAGGTCCGCTTCTCGCTGCCCAACAAGCACCACTTCCTCGTCGACCTGGAGCCCTTCGGGCTGAAGAACGACAACGAGGTGTACTTCGCCGCCGACCGCCCCTACGGCCTGATCGAGGCGACGATCCTGCGGGACGGCTGCGAGCCGAAGATCCCGGTGGACCTCACCAACCTCTGAGCACCTTCCGGGCAGCTCGATATTCGGCACCCGTGACCGGGGAACCCGCCTCCCCGCATCCCCGGTCACGGCACTCAAAACTCCCAGGGTCCTGCCGTGCCCTCTCCGCAAAAGTCCAGTGAGCGAAAAGGACGAATCATGGCAGCAGCCCAGCGCATCGTCATCGAGAACTGTTCGATCGCAACCGTCGACGTCAACGACACCGAGTATGCGAACGGGTACGTCGTCATCGCCGGCAACCGCATCGAGGCGCTCGGCGCGGGCAAGGCCCCCGAGGGCCTGGAGAACGTCGTACGCCGTATCGACGCCTCCGGCCACCTGGTGACCCCCGGTCTGGTCAACACCCACCACCACTTCTACCAGTGGATCACCCGAGGCCTGGCCACCGACCACAACCTCTTCAACTGGCTCGTCGCGCTGTACCCGACGTGGGCGCGCATCGACGAGCAGATGTGCTACTCGGCGGCCCAGGGCTCCCTGGGCATGATGGCCCGCGGTGGCGTCACCACCGCCATGGACCACCACTACGTCTTCCCGAAGGACTCCGGCGACCTGTCCGGCGCCATCATCCGCGCCGCCCGCGAGATGGGCGTCCGCTTCACCCTTGCCCGCGGCTCCATGGACCGCAGCGAGAAGGACGGCGGTCTGCCCCCGGACTTCGCCGTCGAGACCCTCGAAGGCGCCCTCGCCGCCACCGAGGCGACCGTCAAGGAGCACCACGACGCCTCCTTCGACGCGATGACCCAGGTGGCCGTCGCGCCCTGCTCGCCCTTCTCCGTCTCCACCGAACTCCTGCGGGAGGGCGCTCGGTTGGCCCGCCGTCTCGGCGTGCGTCTGCACACCCACGGCTCGGAGACCGTCGAGGAGGAGCAGTTCTGCAAGGAACTGTTCGGCATGGGCCCGACCGACTACTTCGAGTCCACCGGCTGGCTCGGCGAGGACGTGTGGATGGCGCACTGCGTCCACATGAACGACTCCGACATCGCCGCCTTCGGCCGTACCAAGACCGGTGTCGCCCACTGCCCGTCCTCCAACGCCCGCCTCGCGGCCGGCATCGCGCGGGTCCCCGACATGCTGGCGGCCGGCGTCCCGGTCGGCCTCGGCGTCGACGGCACCGCCTCCAACGAGTCCGGCGAGCTGCACACCGAGCTGCGCAACGCCCTGCTCATCAACCGTCTCGGCGCCCACCGCGAGGCCGCGCTGAACGCCCGCCAGGCGCTGCGCCTCGGCACCTACGGCGGCGCCCAGGTCCTCGGCCGCAGCGCCGAGATCGGCTCCCTGGAGCCCGGCAAGCTGGCCGACCTCGTGCTGTGGAGGCTGGACACCCTCGCGCACGCCTCCATCGCCGACCCGGTCACCGCGCTGGTCTTCGGCGCGGCCGCCCCGGTCACCGCCTCCTTCGTCAACGGCCGGCAGATCGTCGAGGCGGGCCGCCTGCTGCACGTCGACGAGGACGCCATCGCCCGCTCCACGCGGGCCGAGGCCCAGCGCCTGGCGCAGATCACCGCGCAGGCCTGAGCGGTCGAAGATCTCCGGTCGAGGGGGACGGCCCTCGACCGGTAGCCGTGGACCCCAGTGGTTCCACGGCGGCCGTCTCCGGGGCGCGCATGGACATGCGCGCCCCGGAACGGTCACCGTCACTTCCTTACAGGCATCCCCGGTCCCTCCCCCACTCTCGAATTCGCTCGAGCGGGAGGTACCCCCATGACCGCGCACCACCTCCAAGAAACCCACGTCAGAGCCGACGTGTTAGCTGACCCGGAGGAACCGCCGTGACCGCCCACCCCGTCGACGAAAAACTCCCCGCACTAAAAATGGCCACCACCGGCCTGCAGCACGTGGCCGCCATGTACGCGGGGGTCGTCGCCCCGCCCCTGATCGTCGGCGCGGCCATCGGCCTGACCGGCAGCGAACTCACCTTCCTCACCGGCGCCTGCCTCTTCACCGCGGGCCTCGCCACCTTCCTGCAGACCCTCGGCATCTGGAAGATCGGCGCCCGGCTGCCCTTCGTCAACGGCGTCACCTTCGCCGGTGTCGCCCCCATGACCGCGGTCGTCGCCTCCACCAAGGACAAGTCCGACGCCCTGCCGATCATCTTCGGCGCGGTCATCGTCGCCGGACTGCTCGGCTTCGTCGCCGCCCCGTTCTTCAGCAAGGCGGTCCGCTTCTTCCCACCGGTCGTCACCGGCACGGTCATCACGCTCATAGGCGTGTCCCTGCTGCCGGTCGCCTTCGGCTGGGCACAGGGCCCCAATCCCACCGCCCACGACTACGGCTCCACGACCAACCTCGGCCTGGCCGCCGCAACGCTGCTGATCGTGCTGGTGCTGCGCCGCTTCACTCGCGGCTTCGTCAAACAGATCGCCGTGCTGCTCGGCCTGGTCGCCGGCACGCTGCTCGCGATCCCCCTCGGCGCGACGGACTTCGGGCCCGTCACGGACGCGGCCGTCATCGGCTTCCCCACCCCGTTCCACTTCGGGGCGCCCCGGTTCCAGCTCGCCGCGATCCTCTCCCTGTGCGTGGTGATGGTGGTCTCGATGACCGAGTCCACCGCGGACATGCTGGCGCTCGGCGAGATCGTCGAACGCCCGGCGGACGAGAGGACCATCGCCGCCGGCCTGCGCGCCGACACCCTCGGCTCGGCGCTGAGCCCCCTGTTCAACGGCTTCATGTGCAGCGCCTTCGCTCAGAACATCGGACTGGTCGCGATGACGAGGATCCGCAGCCGCTACGTCGTCGCCACCGGCGGCGGCTTCCTGGTCCTGATGGGTCTGTGCCCGATGGCAGCCTCACTCATCGCCGTCGTACCGCGCCCGGTGCTCGGCGGCGCGGGCGTGGTCCTGTTCGGCTCGGTCGCGGCCAGTGGCATCCAGACCCTCGTCAAGGCCGGCCTGGACAAGGACAACAACGTCCTGATCGTCGCCGTGTCGCTGGCAGTCGGCATGATCCCGATCACCGCGCCGGACTTCTACCACGCCTTCCCGCAGACCGCGAAGATCGTCCTGGACTCGGGCATCTCGACGGGCTGCGTGGCGGCGGTGCTGCTGAACCTGGTCTTCAACCACCTCGGCAGGAACCGTGACGACCAGGACGTAACCCACCCCATGGAGGCAGGCGAGCAGATCGCCGCCGCCCACTGATCCGCCGGTGCGGGGCACGGTAATGGCCGTGCCCCGCACCGGCGATGGGGCAATCTGTCCCCCATGAACGAGTCCGGCCGCGTCGAGGCCTTCAGCGACGGCGTGTTCGCCATCGCCATCACCCTGCTCATCCTGGAGATCAAGGTCCCCAAGGTCGGTGAACACGGCGGCCTGTGGCACGCGCTGGGCGCCCAGTGGCCCTCGTACGCCGCCTACGTCGTGAGCTTCCTGGTGATCGGCATCATGTGGATCAACCACCACCAGCTGTTCAGCTACGTCGCCCGCGTCGACCGCACGCTGATGTTCCTGAACCTGCTGGTGCTGATGGTGGTGGCCGCGGTGCCCTGGCCGACCGCGATGCTCGCGGAGTATCTGCGCGAGGACGCGGCCTCGCATGTGGCGGCGGCCGTCTACAGCCTGGTCATGGTCCTGATGGCACTCACCTTCCAGGTCCTGTGGTGGCATCTGACCCGCACCGGTCACCTCTTCGACTCCCGTGTCGACGTCCCGGCGGCCAGAGCGACCCGTGCCCGCTTCGCCCTGGGCTCCCTGGGATACCCGGTCACGGTGGGCCTCGCCTTCGTCTCGGCCCCGCTGACACTCGCGGCCCACGGCCTGCTCGCCCTGTACTACGGCTTCAACCAGGTACCGGTGCCGACGCGTCAGGACCCGCCCAGTTCATGAGATTGGCGAGCAGCTCGGCCTGCTCGATCGCGTCGTCCAGCGCGATGGGGGTCCCCCCCGGGCTCGAGCGAAGTCGAGAGTTCGGGGGAGGGTGTGCCGCCGCCGGGACAGCAGGTGGCCCGGCATGGTGCCCTTGGCCACTGCCCGCAGCGGCAGCCCCGCCTTCGTCGCGTACAGCGTCTTCATGTCCAGACAGCCCGAGTGGCCGAAGGGGCTCGCCCCGGTGAAGCGGATCAGGTACCAGTACAGGAACGTCCAGTCGTACGAGGCCGGGTAGCCGCACATGACGGGCTGCGCGCCCGCGCACACCCGCGCACCCAGTCGCTGAACTCGCCCAGCGCGACGGCAGGTTCGGCGCCCTCGGTCTTCAGGCGCTCCCGGTCGAGCCCGCTCACCGCGAGCGCCTCCGGGACGAACTCCTCGCTGATCGGGCGCAGTTCGCGGTAGAAGGTCTCCCGTTCGGGGTCGGCGGCGGTGAATCCGCCGCCGTCCTGCGTCCCGGCGACCGCGGCGCCGAAGCTCAGCATCGAGTACGGGCCGGGGATGGGGCCGTCGGCCTCGATGTCGACGGAGATGTAGCGGCTGGGTTTTGTACGTCGTGCGGCCATGATTGTGGAGCATCCCAGGTGGGCGGGGTCGTCCACACCCCGTTTCCACGCCGTTCAGCCCCGGCGGATCGCCTGGCAGGGCGTCGCGTCCGGCAGGCGGCCGGTGAAGTACGAGCGGGGCGGTACGCCCATCAGGGTGCGGAAGTCGGTGGTCATATGGGACTGGTCGTAGTAACCGATGGCGGCGGCCAGTTCGGCCCACGGGCAGGCGGCGGCGAAGTCCAGTACCGTGCGCACGCGGTTGACACGGGCGTAGTGCTTGGGGGAGAGGCCGACGCCCTCGGCGAACAGGTTGCGCAACTGCCGCTCGCTGACGGCGAGTTCGCGCGCCACGTCGACCACCTGGGCGGGAGTGCGGCCGGTGCGGACCGACATCGCCTCGACGCCCGCGCGCACCAGCTCGGTGCGGGAACGGTCCGCGGCGGCTGTGAGCCACTCGGGGAGCACCTCCGCGAGATGGGCCAGGGCCTCCTCGGGCTCCAACCGCCGTAAGGCGTCCGAGAGTCGGCGGGCCGACGGACCGGGAAGCTCGTCCAACCGCACGGCACGGCCGACGAGGTCCACTGCCGGGACGCCGAGCAGGGGACGGACGGTGCCCGGCGCGAGCCGCAGCTCCACGCAGGACACGCGACGCTTGCCCCGGTCGTAGGAGGCGCGGGCGCGCGGGCCGACGACCAGGGTGGTGCGGGTGCCGTGCTCCCCGGTGCGCACGACCACCCTGGTGGCGGCCTCCGGGAGGTGGACGAAGGGCTCCGTCGGCTCGTCGCCGACCGACACGGAACCGATGCCCGCGATCCACGGGCGCAGCACCTCGGGCGTGGGCAGGACCTCTCGGGACACGGTGTCGGGCACCCCTCCACCGTAAGCGCGACCCACGGCCGCCGGGGCTGCGCAACCGTGCCGGAATCTCCAAGAGTTCCCGGCCCTCCCCGGCCCACAGTGGTGGACATGATCCTTGTGACGGGTGCCACGGGCACCATCGGCAGTGACGTCGTACGGCAACTCGCGGCGCGCGGCGCGAAGGTCCGCGCCCTGAGCCGGGACCCGGCGAAGTCCCGGGTGCCGTCCTCGGTGCAGACCGTGCCGGGCCACCACCGCGACCGGGCCTCGGTCGAGGCCGCGATGGCGGGCGCGGAGGCCGCCTTCCTGGTGGGCGTCCTCGGGCCGGACGACGCCGGGCACGACCGCGGTCTGGTGGAGGCGGCGCGGGCCGCGGGAGTACGGCGGATCGTGAAGCTCTCCGCCATCGGCACCGGTGAGACCCGGCTGGGCGCGTTCGCGACCTGGCATCTGCCCGGCGAGGAGGCCGTACGGGACAGCGGCCTGCAGTGGACGGTCCTGCGCCCCTCGTCCTTCGCCTCCAACACCCTGGCCTGGGCCGCGGCCGTCCGCGAGGGCACTCCCGCGCCGAACATGCTGGGCGACGGCAAGCAGGGTGTCGTGGACCCGCGGGACGTCGCCGAGATCGCCGCGGCCGCACTGCTCGACCCCGGGCACGCAGGGCGCACGTACACCCTGACCGGTCCCGAGACCCTCGGCGCCCACGAGCAGGCCGCCGTGCTCGGCGAGGTCATCGGCCGTCCGGTGCCGCTCCACGATTTCTCCCCGGAGGAACGTCGCGAGCAGTTCCTCGCGGCCGGCCTCGGCGAGACGTACGCGGACAGCCTCATGGCCGCCGCCCGGTTCATCCACGAGGGCGGCAACGACGTCGTGACCGAGGACCTGCCCAAGGTGCTGGGCCGGCCGGCGCGAACGTACCGGCAGTGGGCCGAGGACCACCGGCACGCCTTCGCACCGGCCGTCTGAGACCGGCGGCGGCCGTCAGTCCCGTACCGGCTGGAGTTGCACGAGACGCCGCAGCGGCTGACCGGCTGACCGCGCGGGTCGCTACAGCCCGAACAGCGTCGGGTCCGTGGACAGTTCCTTGAAGAACTCCCGGGGATCGGGCACCAGCCGTCGCTGCTTCAGGTCCATCAGGCCGACGACCGCGGTGACCTCCGCCGCCACCGTGCCGTCGGCCTTCCGTATCGTCTGCTCGATGTGGAACGTCTTGCCGCCGCCCCACTCGAAGGCGCAGGTCACCTCGACCTCGTCCCCGGCGACCAGTTCACGCCGGAAGCGCAGGGTGGTCTCCAGGGCCGCCGGCCCCACACCCTTGGCCACGAGGGTCGCCTGGGTCAGCCCTGCCGCGTGCAGTAAGGACCAGCGGGCGTGCTCCGCGTAGTTGAGATACACGGCCTGGTTGAGATGCCCCAGCACATCGGTCTCGTACCCGCGCACGGTCACCGGGACGGAAAACGGTTCGGTCACTGCTTTCTCTCCTCGTACAGCTCGCAGTACAGCTCGCACTGATGGACGACGTGACCGACCGATCTTGACATGCCTGTCTATGCGCGGCGGGGCGACGCCAGCACATAACGCGCTCTGGAACGTGCGTCGTTGTGCTCGCCGACCTGCCATCCCGCCGCCTCCAGCGTGGCCGCGCAGGCCCGCAGCGCCCCCGGATCCGGCTCGTGCACGGCGACGGCCTCCGGCTGCGGGGTGGCGCGCACCCGGTACCCGACCAGGTCCGCACCGGCGGGGCGGTGACCGGCCGCCTCCAGGGCGAGCGCGGCGGCCTGCACCAGATGCGTACGTTCCCAGCCGCACGGCCGGTCCACGGCCCCGTCCGGGTTGGTCATCCGCCGCAGCTCCAGCAACCCCTGCCAGGCGCTCCGGACCTCGCGCGTGCGCGCGGACCCGGCATCCGTCCCCGCCTCCTCACCCCCGACGCGCGCGGCGAACACGCCGGCGGAGGCAGTGTTCCCGGCCTCGGCCCCAAGACCGGGATCAGGCCCGGACGCAGGCGTCCCCGCCTCCTCCGCCTCCCGTATCCGATGCCCGGCAGGCGTCAGAAAGCGATCGTGCGGAGGCCGCGGATGCCGGAAGGCGAACCCCCACTTCACCAGCGCCGCCAGCTGCGCCTCCGTACCCCTCAGCCGCCCGGTCACCGGATCGGCGGCATCGATCACACCTCGCTGAGCGGCGGTCGGCGATCGTGTCACGGCATGCTCCCTTCCGACCCCGGGCCCCTCTTCCCACCTCCTCCGAGGCTACGACGAGGGTCTGACAACGCAGGTACGCCCCGTGGCCGGCGCTCACGCCCCGGCCCGCACGTTCCACTCCGCGATCACCGGCCGCCCGTGCTCCGTCCCGAGCCGGCACACCGTCCCCGTGGCCAGCTGGAACAGGGCCCCGCCCGACGGCGGCAGCCCCAGCCGCCGGGCCGTGAGCACCCGTAGGAAGTGGCCGTGCGCCACCAGGACCACGCAGCCCTCGGTGTCGGCGAGTGCCGCGTCCACCTTGGCGAGCGTGCGGTCCGCGCGCTCGCCGACCTGCTCGGGGGTCTCCCCGGGGTGATCCGGCGGCCCGGGCCGCACCCCGTCCCGGAACAGGAACCAGTCCGGCCTGGTGCGCTGGATCTCGACGGTCGTGATCCCCTCGTAGCCGCCGTAGTCCCACTCCCGCAGGTCCGGGTCGACCCGCACGTCCCGCAGCCCGATCAAGTCCGCTGTCTCCCGTGCCCGCTGCAACGGGCTGACGAACGCGGCCCCGACCCGGTGCGAGCGGATCAGCGGCACCAGCTGCCGGGCCTCCTCCCGGCCGCGCTCGGTCAGCGGCACGTCCGTCCAGCCGGTGTGCCGCCCGGACCGCGACCACCCGGTCTCACCGTGCCGCACGAGAAACACGTCGCCCATGCCGCGCACCCTTCCCGTTCGGACCCGCCGGACATGGCCGTGCAGGCCTTACCCCCACCGTGTCACGAGGCCGAGGCCGCCCGCAGTACGGCATCGGCCAGACGGCCGTTCTCGGGCGACGCCCCGACGCCCGAGGGGAAGGCGAAGCGGCGCCGGGTGTAGGCGTAGGCCACCTGGCTCGCCGGGTCGGCGAAGGCCAGCGAGCCCGTCGCGCCGCTGTGCCCGAAGGAGTCCTCGCCGAGGAGCGGGTAGCGGCCGGCCAGGTACTCGAAGCCCACCGCGAAGTGGTCGTCGCCGCCGGTCACCAGGTCGGGGCCGGGCGTCCGCAGCCCGCCGAACAGGGCCGCCGTCTCGCGGGTGAGCAGGGGCGCCCTGCCGTCCACCGTGCTGATCGCGGCGGCGTACATGCCGGCCACCCCGCGCGCGTTGCCCACCCCGCCCGAGGATGTCGGACCGAGGGCCCGCGTCCGGCGGTCGTTCGCGAAGGCGAGCAGGTCGGTGGGCTCGGGGGCGTTCAGGTTGAAGGCGATGAACCGGATGCTGCCGGGGGCGGCCGCGCGTGCCGCAAGCGCGGCGGCCTCCTCGGGGGTGGGCAGGAGCGGCTGCACCTCCCGCCACCGCGGCTCCAGCGCCTCGGGCAGGCCGAGGTGGAAGTCGAGACCGTACGGCGCGCGGACGCGCTCCTCGTACAGCTCCTGGATCGACTTCCCGGTGGCCCTGCGCACCACCTCGCCGGTGAGCGCGCCGATGACGAGCCCGTGGTAGCCGTACCCGCTCTGCGGGTCCCACAGCGGCTTCTGCCCGGCCAGGCGCGCCGCCATGAGCCGGTCGTCGGCCAACTCCCGTGCGCTGAAACCGCCGTCGGCGATGCCGACCAGCCCGGTCCGGTGCTCCAGCAGCTCGCGCAGCGTGAGTCGCTCCTTGCCCTCTACCCCGAACTCGGGCCAGTACGCGGCCACTTCACGGTCCAGATCCAGCACGCCGTCCTGCACCAGCAGCGCGACGACGAGATGCGCCGCGCCCTTGGTGATGGAGAACAGGCTGGTCAGCGAGTCCCCGTCGGTCCCCTCACCGGCCCACAGGTCCACCACCCGCCGCCCGTGGTGGTAAGCCACCAGCTGCGCGCCGGGCTCGTGCCGCTCCCCGGCGAGGAAGGCGGCGAACTCCTCGCGCACGCCCTCGAATCCCTCGGACACCGTTCCCTGTACGTCGTGCGACATGCAAAGCCCCCTGTTCGGTGATCGATACGGAGACCACCAACAGGGGGCGACGCCACGGCATTCCCGCTACTGGCGGTATCCGCTCAGGAACCGCCCGATCCGCCCGATCGCCGCCTCCAGATCGTCCGCGTAGGGAAGCGTCAGGATCCGGAAGTGGTCCGGTGTCGGCCAGTTGAAGCCGGTGCCCTGCACCACCTGGATCTTCTCCCGCAGCAGCAGGTCCAGGACGAACTTCTCGTCGTCGTGGATCCTGTGCACCCTGGGGTCGATGCGCGGGAACGCGTACAGCGCGCCCTTCGGTTTCACGCAGGACACACCCGGGATCTCGTTCAGCTTCTCCCAGGCGACGTTGCGCTGTTCGTACAACCGCCCGCCGGGTGTGGTGAGTTCGCGGATCGACTGACGGCCGCCGAGCGCGGCCTGGATGGCGTACTGGGCGGGCGCGTTGGCGCACAGCCGCATGGAGGCCAGCATCGTCAGGCCCTCCAGGTAGTTCTTCGCATGCTGCTTCGGGCCGGTCACCACCAGCCAGCCCGAGCGGAAGCCGGCCACCCGGTACGTCTTCGACAGGCCGCAGAAGGTGAGGACCACCAGGTCGGGGGCGAGCGTGGCGGCCGAGTGGTGCACGGCGTCGTCGTAGAGGATCTGGTCGTAGATCTCGTCGGCGAAGACCATCAGGCCGTGGCGGCGGGCGAGGTCGAGGATGCCCTCGATGATCTCCTTGGGGTAGACCGCGCCGGTGGGGTTGTTCGGGTTGATGATGACGACGGCCTTGGTGCGGTCGGTGATCTTCGAGGCCATGTCGTCCAGGTCCGGGTACCAGTCGGCCTGTTCGTCGCACAGGTAGTGGACGGCCTTGCCGCCGGCGAGGGTCGTCACCGCCGTCCACAGGGGGAAGTCCGGGGCGGGGATCAGAATCTCGTCGCCGTCCTCCACCAGCGCCTGTACGGCCATCGAGACCAGCTCGGAGACGCCGTTGCCCAGGAACACGTCGTCGACGCCGACCTCCAGGCCCCGTTCCTGGTAGCGCTGGGCGACCGCCCGGCGGGCGGAGAGGACGCCGCGGGAGTCCGTGTAGCCGTGCGCCTGCGGGAGCATCCGGATCATGTCCTGGAGGATCTCCTCCGGCGCCTCGAAGCCGAACACCGCGGGGTTGCCGGTGTTCAGGCGCAGCACGCTGTGGCCCGCCTCCTCCAGTGCGTTCGCGTGCTCGATCACCGGGCCGCGGATCTCGTAACAGACCTCGCTGAGCTTGTTCGACTGCCGGAACTCCATGCTCGCTCGCCCCTCCGCTTTCGTGTGTTGCTTGGTTTTACCAAGTTCGAGCTTGGAAAGTCCAACAACTTGTCTAGACTGCGTCGCATGTCACGACGCCGAAGCTACGACCAGTACTGTTCCGCCGCCCGCGCCCTCGATCTCGTCGGCGACCGCTGGACCCTGCTGATCGTCCGCGAGCTGCTGGCCGGCCCCCGCCGCTACACGGACCTGCACGCGGACCTGCCCGGGGTGAGCACGGACGTACTCGCCTCACGGCTGAAGGACATGGAGCGGGACGGACTCGGCACCCGCCGTCGGCTGCCGCCGCCCGGCGCGTCCTACGTCTACGAACTCACCCCGCGCGGACGGGAGTTGCTGCCCGTTCTGCAGGCGCTGAGCGTGTGGGGCCAGGGCGAGCTGGGCGAGCGGCGGCCCACGGACGCCCTGCGTGCCCACTGGTTCGCGCTGCCCCTGCTGCGCTCGCTGGAGGGGGAGGGGATCGTCGAAGTCCGGCTGGAGGAAGGGGACTTCCATCTGTGCGTCGGCGCCGAGGACGGGCCGCTGTACGGCGACGGGCCCGCACCGGGTGAGCCCGACGCGCGGCTGGTCCTGGACGCCGGGACGGGTGCGGCCCTCGCGTGCGGTGAGCTGAGCCTGGCCGACGCGGTGCGACAGGGGCGGGTCACCGTGACCGGCGAGGGCACCCTGGCGAAGGCGCTGCGCGAGGCGTGATCCGATGGAAGGCCCGCCTGTGGCGGACCTTCCATCGGGGTGTCAGGCGCCCGGCGGGACCGGCGAAGGCCGACCCCCGTCTCAACCGGTGACGGAGGGCACTCCCGCGAAGGGCGAAACGACAGAAGGCCCGCCGGGCGCGAGCCTTCTGGGGGAGCGTCAGGCGCCCGGCGGCACCCGCGAGGGTCGTCCCGAACCGCGTGTCAGCGCATATCCGCCGACGCCCGCGAGCGCGGCCAGCACACCGCCGATCGCCGTCCACACCCACCGGTCCGACCACCAGCCGGACGCCCAGCCGTCCGTGGGCTCGATGCTCGACAGCACGGCGGCCTTCGACGAACCCCCGTCTCCCTCCTCGGACTTGGAGGCCACGGCGATCCCCGGCACCAGCGGCTTCGCCAGCGAGCCGTCCACCGCCGCCGAGCCGCCGATGTCCTTCGAGTCGGCCCGGACCGAGGCGTGGACCGGCTGGCCGAGGTCGGCCGTCGTCAGGTTCAGCACGGTCAGCCGTATGTAGTACGTCCCCGGCAGCGGGTCGTCGGCCCACGGTTCCGACCAGGCGCGCACGGTCCGCAGGGTGCAGGCCAGGTCGACCGCGGCCGTGCCCTGGGCCGCGGTGCGCGTCTGCGCCCCGTACTGGCAGGCCTGGCGGCGCCGCAGTCCGTCGTACACGTCGATCTGCCAGGTCTGGCCGGCATGCGTGTCGGGCAGTTTCACCGTCGCTTTCACGGTGGGGCGCTGTCCGGCGTCCGCGGGGAACGACCAGTACAGGTAGTCGCCCGTGGAGCCGCTCGCCGTGGCCTGCTGCCCCTGCTCGATCTCGGTCGCCGTCCGGAACGACGTACCCGCCGAGGTCGGTGCCGAGCTGCCGTCGGAGGCGCTGGGCGACGGCGAGGAGTCGGCCGCCGCGGGAGCGGCCGCCGGCCCCAGTGCCAGCAGGACCGCGCTCAACACAGTTGTGATCCGCATCAGTTGGTCCTCCAGACCGCGACCCGCCAGCGCGACAGCCAGCCCCAGATCAGACCGGCGAGGAAGCCGACCAGTACCAGTACGCCGAGCAGCCACCAGCCGCGGCCGAGGCCGAAGGAGGCCACGTCGCCCGAGTGGGACGGGCTGCTGACGACGTCCACGGTCAGCTCCAGCGGGAGACCGGGCGTGGTCTTCACCCCGGAGGCCGCCGAGAAGGAGTTGGTGACCTGAAGGCACACCGTCTCGGCTGGGGGTACCCCCTCTGGGGGAGCGTCGTCCGAGTCGCTCTCCGCCTTCGGATAGCGCAGGCCAGTCGAGATCACGTCCGTACGGCCGTTGCCCGTCGCCTCGCCGCGTACGATCTCCCGGCCCTGCGTGGTCACCGCCCGGAGCAGCACGCCGTAGTCCGGGTTCACGGCCCGGTCGGCCGCCACGCTCACCGAGGACCGCAGCTCCTGGCCGGGCTTCACGTCCACGCGGTAGAAGCGCTGCTGCCCGGACTCCTCCCGGTCTGTGTAGAGACCGGACTTCAGGGCCGGCGCGTCCGTGCACTGCGCGGTGCCCTCGGTGGCGACCGGAGTCACCACGGGGTCGGCGGCCCGGTCCACCAACTGGTTGACCTTGTCGGTGAGTTCACCGGTGTGCTCGACCGAGGTGTAGGTGCCGCCGGTCGCCTCGGCGATACAGCTGAGCTGCTTGTTCAGCTTGGTGTCGGGGACCAGGCCGAGGGTGTCGATCGTCATCCCGATGCCCCTGGCGGCGATCTCGCGGGCCACCTCGCACGGGTCGAGCGGGGCGCAGGTGTCCTCGCCGTCGGTGATCAGCACGATCCGCTTGGAGCCCTCGCCGCCCCGCAGGTCGCCGGCCGCCTTGAGGAGGGCCGGGCCGATCGGGGTCCAGCCGGTGGGCGAGAGGGTCGCCACCGCCGTCTTCGCCCCGGTGCGGTCCAGCGCGCTGACCGGGTAGAGCTGCGCGGTGTCCTTGCAGCCCGTCTGCCGGTCGTTGCCCGGATAGTTGGCGCCGAGCGTGCGGATGCCGAGCTGCACCTCTGCGGGGGTCGCGTCGAGGACCTCGTTGAACGCCTGCTTCGCCGCGGCCATCCGGGTCCCGCCGTCGATGTCCCGGGTCCGCATGGAACCACTGACGTCGAGGACGAGATCGACCTTCGCGGTGGCCTCGCCCGTGGGTTCGCCGGCGGTCGCCGCGGCCGGGAACGCGATCCCGGACGCCAGGGCGGCGAGCAGGGCGCACACCCCTGCCGCCAGCCGTTGTCTTCTGATCATCGGCGGATCTTATTGATCAGAGGCGCCGCGCTCCAAAACGAGCGTCAGCGGGCCTCGTGGCGCAGGGGATTGGGCAGCTCGGCCCACTGGTCGCCGGGCGTTCCGGGCGACATCCGCATCAGTGTCAGCGCCTTCGCGGGCAGCGGTTCTTCGAGCAGGGCGAGCAGGTCGGGGGTGCGGGGCAGCTCCCGTACGGCCGTCTCCAGCGCCGCCCCGAGCGCCGGCGCCGAACCCGCCGTACCGGCGAGGGCGCCCGCCACCAGCGACCCGAACAGCTTGCGCCGCAGCGTCGTCACGTCGTCCGTGACGATCCGTCCGGACAGCTCCGGGACCGGGATGCCGTGCCGGGCCAGTCGCGCCGGGCCGACGCGGATGTCGGCGAGGTCGCGGTAGACCAGCCGCAGCGGGGCACCCGTCGGCGAGAGGACGACGAGGAGGTTCTGGCCGTGCGCCTCAAGAGCCACACCCAGCTCCAGCAGGCGCAGGCCCACGGTGAGGGTGAGGCGGGTGAAGTCGGCGAGCCAGGCAGGGGATTCGGGCAGCGCGGTGGTCGCGAGCGCCGCCACCGGCACGACCCGCTCGCCGCGGGCCGTGGAGGCGTACGTCTGCGGCGACTCCCGCACCACGGCGGCGAGGTCCGGGGAGTCGGCCGTGGCCGCGCCCAATGTGCGCGTGACGTGCAGGAGACCGTCGGCGCGCGCCGCCAGGGACTCCGCGAAGGCCGACAACGTCGCCGACAGCGCGATCGAGTAGGCCGAGATGTCCCGCACCGAGGACGTCAGCCGGGCGCTCAGCGCGGTCTTGACGTGCGGTCCGGCGGGCACCGCGAGCGTGCGCAGGGACATCAGCGGGTGCGCGGTGAGCTTCTCCTCGCAGGTCCGCTTGAGCACATGCGCCGCCTGCCACGGGTGCACCGGCAGCAACAGCCGTTCCCCGTCCCGCATGTCGTCCGGCCACGCCCCCGTCACCAGGCACTCGTCGGTGCGGACCGGCAGCATCCCCAGCTCCACCCGCGGCCGGTGCTCGGGCCCGTAGGCGAGCTGCTCGGCCACCGAGAAACCCGGCCTGGAACGGCAGCCCGGGTGGTACGGATGCCCGTCCACCACCCGCTGCTCCCACTCCCAGTCCCGCGCGGGCCACTCGTCCGTGTCACTCTCCTGACCGGCCCGCGACAGCGCCAACGAGGCCACGCTGTGCCCGAGTTCGGCCGCGAAGTCGACGCAGTGCGGCACCGCGAGGTCCGTCATCAGCCACGCCGGATGGTCGTATGCCACGCTGCCGAGTCGTACGGCGGTGACGTACGCGCCGGTGGCGTACGGATCCGCGACCGGCCCGTGCAGCCGCCGCCCGTCGCGAAGGCGCAGGGTGAGGCCGTCCCGTCCCGGGTCCCGGCCGGCGATCCACGGCAGCGGCTCATGGGCGAGCGCCCGCCACAGCCGGGTCAGCACGGCCGCCCGGGCGCCCGGCAGCTCGTCCGCGTACCGTGACTCAAGCGCGGGGCGTACGGCGGCCAGCTCGTCGGCGACCTCGGCCTCCGCGGGATGGGGACGCTGCACGGGCGGGCTCCTCGGGTACGAGTAGGGCGTCACGAACCGTGGTGACGGCATACATACTGATCGTCTCCGCCCGAACGGAACTCAGGGAACGAGTGGATCGCGTGGATCTCATCACCCCGCACGCCGGTGAAGACCCCGCCGGCCGTGCCGACGCATACGCGGCCGCACCGCTCCTCAACTGTCTGCTGCGCGAGGTGGCGGAGCCGGTCGAGCGGGTCGACGGGCACCGCACCTACCGGCTGCCCGGCGTGGACCGGCTGCTGCGCGTCCGCGGCGAACGGCGGCCCGCCGAGCCCGAGGTGTTCGCGGGGGGCCACTGGCACCACATCGGCCACACCGAACTCGTCAAACTCGTCGCCGAGGAACTGCGCCGCCACACGGGCCTGTCCAACCACGAACTCCCCGCCGAGATGATCGACAGCCGCGACGCGGTGGCCGCGCTGCTCGCCGCCCGCGCGCGGGCGGCGCCACCCGAGGACCCGTACCAGCGCTCCGAGCAGTCCCTGATCACCGGCCACCCCTACCACCCGGCCCCCAAGGCACGCGGCGGCGGACCGGTCGCCTGCTGGCTGCCGTACGCCCCGGAGGCCCACGCCCGTTTCCCGCTGGTGCTGCTCGGCGTGCGCGAGGACCTGGTCGTCGAGGAGGGCGACACCTGCGCGTTGGACGCCCTGGGCGAGGCCCCGCCCGGCTACCGGCTGCTGCCCGCCCACCCGTGGCAGCTCGACCTCCTGGACCTCGCGCCCGCCTTCGCCGACGGCCGCCTGATCCGGCTGGGCACGACCGCCTTCGAGACCTGGCCCACGGCCGCAGTCCGCACCCTCTACGCCCCCGGGCACGACCTCTTCCTGAAGTTCAGCCTCGACGTCCGCATCACCAACGACATCCGGCGGCTGTGGCGCCACGACCTGCTGAAACTCCGCCGCACCGACGAGGCGGCGGCCGCCGCGCTCGCCGCGACGGACGGCCCGGCGGCCTGGCTCGCCGACCGCGGCTACCGCACCGCCGCCTTCGCCTTCGAGGAGCTCGCCGTCCTGGTCCGCGACGGACTGCGCGCCCATCTCGTGCCCGGCGCGACCCCGCTGCTCGCCGCGGGCCTGGTGGAGGGCTTCGAGGGCAGCCCGCTCGACGGGACCTCCGACCCGGCGGCCTGGTGGGAGGCGTACCTGAGGGCCGTCGTCCCCCCTGCGCTGGCCGCCTTCGCCGACCACGGCGTCGTACTCGAAGCGCACCTGCAGAACACACTGGTCGCCGTCGACCCGGACGGCACCCCGGTACAGGCGCTGTTCCGGGACGCCGAGGGCGTGAAGCTGCTGCCCGGGGTGTCGCGCGCGGACGGATGGGAACGGCTGGTGTACTGCCTGGTCGTCAACCACCTCACCGAGGTCGCCGCCACCCTGGCCGAACGCCACCCCGGCCTCGACCCCTGGCCCGCCGTACGCCGCGAACTCGCCCGCCACGACCTCCCCGAGACCGCCGCCCTGCTCACCGCGCCGACCCTCCCCGGCAAGACGAACCTGCTGCTGCGCTGGACCGGCGCGGACGGCGCGGACGCCCGCTACCTGCCGCTGCCGAACCCGCTGGCCGCAGGTCAGACGCGCTCGTAGAAGCCGTCGAGGCGGCCGCGCGCGAGCACGTCGCCCGCGGCGGCCAGCACGGCCCGCGGCTTGGCGGTGTCCGGTAGGCAGACACCCTTTCCGACGGTCGGCGGCTTGCCCAGGGCGAACAGCTGGAAGACGTAACGGTGCGGTCCGTGGCCCTTGATCGGCGCGGGCCCGAGGTAGCCCCGGCGCGATCCCGAACTCAGCAGCCGCACACCCTCCGCGGGGCCCTCGGCGTCCAGGCCGCCCTGGGGGAGACCGGTCAGCGACGGGTCGAGCAGGGCGATGCCATGGTTGTACGGCAGGGCCGTCGGAGCGTCGGGATCCTCGATGACCAGCAGCAACCCGACCGTTCCGGCGGGTGCCGTGCCCCAGGTCAGGGCCGGTGAGAGATTCTGTCCGCCGAGACGCTTCCCGGCGTGCGGGGTCGGGATCGCCGTCTCGTGCGTGAAGTCGGGACTGCGCAGCTCCAGCGTGTTCTCGCCGGCCAGGTTCGGCGCGTTCCAGGCGAGGTGCTCGTCCCCGGCCCGCTTGTTCTTCAGCAACTTGCCCAGCACAGCCATGAGTTGCTCCTCGTCAAGGGTTTCGATCCTTATACACGGGGATCGCGACGGTTCGCACAGGAACATTTCGGACTGCGGGCCGGCTGTGACTCACTACCTGTCAGCTGGTGTGGAGAACGGAGTGGAGTGCCATGTCGATCGTGGGGTGTCTGAAGGTGAAACCCGCCTTGTGCAGGGCCGCAGGGACGGCGCGGCAACTGCCTGTGATGCCCGTGGCGAACTCGCCGAGCGCCGCTCTGAGGGCGAAGGCGGGGACGGAGGCGATCGTCGGGCGATGAAGGGCGCGGCCCATCGCTCGCGTGATCTCGCGGTTCGTCAGTGGTTCGGGGGCTGTGAAGTTGACGGGGCCCGTGAGCGTCTCGTCGTCGATCGCGAAGCGCAGTGCCGCGATGTGGTCGGTCAGCGAGATGAACGGCCAGTACTGGTCGCCGGAGCCGAGTCGGCCGCCCAGGCCGAGGCGGAAGAGCGGGAAGAGCCTGCCGAAGGCGCCGCCCTTGGCGGAGACCACGAGGCCGGTGCGGGGGTGCACCACCCGGATGCCTGCCTCCCGGGCGGTGTCCGCGGCGGCCTCCCAATCGACGCAGACGGCGGCCAGGAAGTCGTCCCCGGGCGGCGCGCTCTCCTCGATGGTCCGGCCGCCGGTGTCGCCGTAGTAACCGGTCGCGGACGCGGAGACAAGGACGCGGGGTGGGGTGGACGCTTCGGCGCAGGCCCGCGCGATGGTCCGGGTTCCCAGTGCGCGGCTGCGGCGGATCTCCGCCTTGTACGCGTCGCTCCAGCGCTTGTCTCCGACCCCGGCGCCGGCCAGGTGCACGACGGCGTCCACCGTGTCCAGCGCACCGGGCTGGACACGGCCTGCGACCGGATCCCACCCCGCCGCCTCGCTGCTGTCCCCCGCGGGGCGCGCCGACCGGTCGCGGACGAGGCGAACGACCTGGTGGCCGTCGGTGAGGAGCGAGTGGGTGAGGGCGGATCCGATGAGTCCGGTGGACCCGGTGATCGCGACGCGCATGGCGTCCTCCCGAGCAGGGTTGGCCGGGTGGCCTTGGGGCCACCGGGATGGTGGTCGGACTTGCGAGGTTCTCGGAGTCAGCGGCGATGCCACGGCAGGGCCGCCGGGTAGGCGTCCTCCTCGTCGGCCTGCTTGAGGGAGGCGAGCACGGTGGCAGTGATGGTGGCGAGCTGCTCCACCTGTTCGGGGCTGAGGGCGTCGAACACCACGCGGCGGACGGCGGTCACATGGCCGGGGGCGGCCTTGGCCATCAACTCCATGCCGGCCTCGGTGAGCTCGGCCAGCTGTCCGCGTCCGTCGGCCGGATCCTCCCGGCGCCGCACGTAGCCCGACTCCTCCAGGCGGATCACCGCGCGTGTGAGGCGGCTGCGGGTGAACTTCAACTGCTCGGCGAGCAAGGACATCCCCAGGGCGCGGTCGGGTGCCACGGACAGACGGGCCAGGAGGCTGTAGTCCGCGTGCGTCATGGCCGCGTCGCGCCGCAACTGCTGATCGAGGTAGTCGTTCAGCAGCGTCGAGCAGTCGAGGAAGTTGATCCAGGCTCGCAGCTCCTCGGGAGTGAGCCACCGGGGGGATGTCATGGCGCCCACTCTAACCGAGATGTTTGCCTGTTCAAACACTTCGGAGTAGCGTCCCTGGTGTTTGAGGAATCAAACACCCGTCTTTCTGGCGCCGCACCCTGTCGTTCTTGAGCTCTCCGCAGGAGGTCCCCATGTCCGGTTCCGTCCCCGAAGCCGTATCGTCCACCCCGCCCGCGCCGCGCTCCCGTGCCCTGACCGTGGGCGCGGGGCTTCTCGTGGCGGCTGTCGTCGCCGTCCTCGTAAACGTGGTGGTCGCGGTCCTCGCCCACGCGGCGGGGGCGTCGGACGACTTCGCCGCGCTGCACCCCTCCGCGTACGCGCCGCTGACCGTGTTCGGCGTCGTCCTCGGCGCCATCGGCTGGGCGGTCGTCCGTCGTGTCACCAAGAACCCGGCGGGGCTGCTGCGGTGGCTGGTGCCCGTGCTCGTGATCGTGTCGTTCGCGCCCGACCTGTCCCTGCTCGGCGGCGGCACGCCCGGCAGTGGGCCGCTGGCCGTCGCCGCACTGATGGTGATGCATGTGGTGGTCGCGGTCCTCGCCGTCGCCGCCTATCGGCGTGTCCTGCCGCTGCCTGCCCGCTGACGCTGCCTGGCGTGCGCGGCCGTGCCGGCTGCCGGCATCGGGCGGTGTCCCGGGGGCCGGGACGACCGAGCTCCGGGGCATCGCCGCCCGCGCGCAGGAACGGCCGTGCACGTCTTCCGTCTGTGTGACGGCGGCCCACCCCATCCACCGCGTGGATAACCCGGATACGGGATTCGGATTGCGCTGGGGATGGCACCGGCGCCTTGGCGCCCCCATAGTCGTCGCTACCGCACGCCGCTGTCCGGATGCCGCCGGCGTGCGAGCTTCCCAGCATGCCGTGCGCCCTCGGTGCCCGCGAGGCATGCCCGCTCCCTTACACCGTCCCCTGGAGTCGCCATGCCCGGTTCCGTGCCCCCGCCGCCTCCCGCGGTCGATGCCACCGCCCCGTCAGCCGTCGCCGTGTCGGGCCCGGCCCATCTGCTGCGGGTGACCCTTCTGATGGCGGGCAGTTGTCTGCCGATCCTGGGAGCGGTGCTGATCGCCCCCGTGCTGCCGAAGATGCAGGACCACTTCGCGTCGGTCCCGGGGGCCAGGGCGCTGGTTCCCCTCGCGCTGACCGTTCCGGCGCTGGCGCTGGCGCTGCTGGCACCGTTCGCCGGCGTGATCGTGGACCGGCTGGGCCGCAGGCGCCTCCTGGTCGCGGCGACCCTGCTGTACGCCGCGTTCGGCACCGCCCCGCTCTGGCTGGACTCGCTCGGCGCCATCATCGCCAGCCGCGCCCTGGTCGGAGTCGCCGAAGCCGCGATCATGACCTGTTGCACGACCCTGATCGGCGACTACTACAGCGGTCGGCAGCGGGTGAAGTACCTCGCCCTGCAGACCATGTGCGCCTCGGCGTCGGCCACCGTCTTCTTCGTGCTCGGCGGCGCCGCCGGATCGGCGGGCTGGCGCGTGCCCTTCTGGGTCTACGCCGTGAGTCTGGTGCTCGCCCCGCTGATGGCGACCGCCCTGCCCGACCCGGCGGCCCGTGCGGACCGCGACGAGGCCCCGGCCGAGACGGAGGCCCGCGGCTCGTTCCCCTGGCGGCAGCTGGGCGGCATCTGTGCCCTCACCTTCTTCGGGGCGATGGTCTTCTACACCGTCCCGGTGGAGATGTCGTACCTGCTCGACGACCTCGGGGTGGAGAACACCGGCGTGATCGGACTGGCCACCGCGATCGCCAGTGCCGCCACCGTGGGCGGAGCGGTCACCTTCGCCCGGCTGAAGCGTTCTCCCGACCCGATGCTGCCCGTCGTGCTCGCGGTCTGCGCGGTCGGCTTCGGGGTGATGTTCCTCGCGGGCAACGCCCCGCTGCTGGTCATCGGGGCGGTCGTCAACTGTGTGGGAACCGGCATGCTGCTGCCCGCGCTTCTCACCAGTGCCATGTCCCGCCTGGCGTTCGAGGACCGCGGCCGCGGCACGGGGCTGTGGACGGCGGCCTTCTTCGGCGGTGAGTTCGTCTGCCCGCTGGTGCTGCTCGCCGGGGAGTCCGCGGTCGGCAGTCTCGCCGGTGCGGTGGGCGTGCTGGGGCTGGCCGCCGCCCTCGTCGCGGCGGGGCTGTGGGCGGCCCGCCGCCGGGTGGGCGCCGTGGATCCCCTGCCGTTGCCGGAGCAGTTGGCCTGAGGGTGCGCAGGACGACCGCCGAGAGCGCGTCGATCACGGGCTGCCGCCGGGCCCGGTCGCAGGCGGCCCGACGGCAGCAGCCCCGCGCTCTGGTCGACGGACAGGCCTTCGAGGGGTCCTTGCCTTGCTCTAGCCGTTGCCCGTCAGCGTCGCGCCCACCTCCGCGGCCTTCTGTCGCAGCCAGATGTGGCCCGCGTCCTGCGCGTGCACCGGATGCCACCACATCGCCTCCTGTACCGGTACCGCCTCGAAGGGGCACGGCAGGACGCGCACCGCCGCGGATCGGACCGCCTTGCGCGCCAGGCGCTCCTGGATCATCGCGACCCGACGGGTGCCCTCGACCATGGGCGGCAGCAGCTGGAAGGTCTGCACGGACACCTCCACCTGGGGACTGATCCCTATCATGCTGAGCTGGCGGGCCGCCGGGGCGTCGTAGGGACGCTGGTAGACGGCCCAGGGCAGGCGCCCCAGCTGGTCCAGGGTGAGTTCGTCACCGACCTCGGGGTGATCATCGGCGACCAGGCACAGCCAGCGGTCCTGGTGGAGGTCGACGGCGGGGAATCCGTCGATGACGCCATGCGGCATCAGCAGTCCGTCGACGGTGCTCAGCACCGCCGCGGTGTTCTCCACGACGGAGGGTGCCGGGTGCTGGAAGGTGAGCCGGATGCCGGGCGCCTCCTCGTGCAGGGTGCGGGCGAGTGCGGCACCGAACACGGCCGCCCCGTAGTCGGAGGCGAGCAGGGTGAACTCACGTGACTCCGCCGCCGGGTCGAAGTCGGCCTGGCTGGCGAAGACACGCTCCAGCAGGTCGCACGCGGTGGCGCTGCGCTCGCGCAGGGCGGCGCCGAGCGGAGTCAGCTCGTAGGCGTTGCCGGTCCGGGCGAGCAATTCGTCGTCGAAATGGCGGCGCAGCCGGGACAGCGCGGCGCTCATGGCGGGCTGGCTGAGGCCGATGCGCTCGCCGGCCCGGGTGACATTGCGCTCCTCCAGCAGTGCGCGAAGGGCGAGGACCAGATTGAGGTCGAGTCGGGACAGGTTCACCGGGCAGCCACCTAGCAGCGAGAGTCATCCACGTCATGGATGTGAAGCATCCACAGGATTGATTTCCGTGATTCGTTGATCGGGGCCAGAGTAGACCGCAACCCAGCAGGAGGAAATCTGATGGTCATGCTCGCGCAACCTGCCGGCTCGTTCGCGCTCGGCACCTTCTCCGCCCGGGACGGGGAGCCGTTTCCCGGTCTCCTGGCCGAAGACCGGGTACTCGATCTGCGCAGCGCCCTGGACTGGGCGCCGTCGGGTGTGCGCGCCGTGGTGGAGCGGTGGGAGGAGACCCTCCCCCTCCTGCACGCCCTGGCCGACGACGATGCCCTCGGCTGGCGTCCGCTGGAGGGCCTGCGGGTGCACGCCCCCATCGAGCCGCGGCAGATCTTCCAGTCGGGCGCCAACTACCGGCAGCACGTGATCGACCTGGAGGTCGCCCACCGCTCTCCCGACGACCCGCGTACGGTCGAGGAGGCGCGCGAGGAGATCGCCGCGGTCATGGACCGCCGGGCCGCCGAGGACCTGCCGTACGTCTTCATCGGTCTGCCGAGCGCGATCACGGGCCCGTACGACGACGTGGTCCTGCCCTCATGGGCCGAACAGCCGGACTGGGAGCTGGAGTTGGCGGCCGTCATCGCCAGGCCCGCCCACCGGGTGACGGTCGAGGAGGCGCTGGAGTACGTCGCCGGATACACCATCGCCAACGACCTCACCGACCGGGCCACCGTGTTCCGCCGCGACATGAAGGCCATCGGCACCGACTGGCTGCGCAGCAAGAACGCTCCCGGTTTCACGCCGCTCGGCCCGTGGCTCGTACCTGCCGAGTCGATCGCGGACACCGGTGACCTGCGGGTCACGCTGAAGCTGAACGGCCAGACCATGCAGGACGAGTCCACCAAGGACATGCTCTTCGGAGTCGCCCGGTTGGTGTCGTACGCCTCGCAGACGGCTCAACTCCTGCCCGGTGACCTGGTGCTGACCGGCAGCCCCGCCGGCAACGGCATCCACTGGGGACGCCTGCTGCGCGACGGCGACGTCATGGAGGGTTCCGTCACCGGCCTGGGCGTGCAGCGCACCCGCTGTGTCGCGGAGGGAACGGTATGAGCCTGGACCGCCGCGACCCGGAGGGCGCGATCGCCGAGGCCGCCAAGGCGTACTCCAACTGGGGGCGCTGGGGTGAGGACGACGTGCTCGGCACGCTGAACTTCCTCGACGAGGCCAAGCGACGCGAGGGCGCTGCGCTGGTGCGCCGGGGCGTGAGCTTCTCGCTGTCCCAGCGGTTCGACATGAACGGCCCGCAGAAGGGCTGGCGGCGGCGGACCAACCCCGTGCACACCATGCTCGACACGGGGACCGACGCGGCGCTGGGCAACCAGGGTTTCCCACACGGCATCGGCGGCGCGGACGACGTGATCGCGATGCCGCTGCAGTGCTCCACCCAGTGGGACGGACTCGGGCACATCTTCGACCACGGCAAGGCGTGGAACGGACGGGCCGCCGAGAAGGTCGTCACCTCCGGCGGCGACCTCGTCACCGGCATCGAGCACATGGCGCCGTATGTCGCCGGCCGCGGTGTGCTGCTCGACGTCGGCCGGGTCGTCGGCACGGACGGCGAGCTGCCCGACGGGTTCGCCATCACCGAGGAGCACCTCGGGCAGACCGCCGAAGCCCACGGGGTGACCGTCGGCCGCGGCGACATCGTCCTCGTCCGCACCGGACATCTCGCCCGCGCCCGGCGGGCCGGCTGGGGCGACTACGCGGGCGGCCCCGCGCCCGGCCTGTCGTTCACCAGCGCCGGCTGGCTGCACGGCAGCGAGATCGCCGCGATCGCCACCGACACCTGGGGTTTCGAGGTCCGCCCCAACGAGTTCGACAACGCCTTCCAGCCGCTGCACCAGGTCGTCATCCCCAACGTGGGCCTGCTGATCGGCGAGATGTGGGACCTCGACGCACTCGCCGCCGACTGCGCCGACGACGGCGTGTACGAGTTCTGGCTCACCGCCGCTCCCCTCCCCATCACCGGAGCCGTCGGCTCCCCGGTCAGCCCGATCGCCGTCAAGTAACCCGTACGACTCCCGGATGCGCCGTTCCCCGGACAGCAGCGGCGCATCCGGCCCGCACCCCCGTCCCCACCTCTGGCCCGTGCTCCCAGCGGGCGAGCCGCAGCCCCGCCGCCCGAAGTCGCGCGGCCCAACCCCGGGAGGAATCCCCGACATGGCTGACAGCCGCACTCTCTCCCAGCCTCCGGCCGGGGGCACACCCACCGTCCTGGTCATCGGCGGGGGCGCCGCAGGCAACGCCGTCACCATCCTGCTGCGCCGCGCCGGCATCGCCGTCGACCTGATCGAGGCCAAGCCGGACTGGAACGCCACCACCGGCTCCGGCATCACCCTCCAGGGCAACGCCCTGCGGGTCCTGCGCGAACTGGGCGTGTGGGAACAGGTGAAAGCCTCCGGATACGCCTTCGGCTCGCTGGGCGTGACCGCCCCCGACGGCACCGTCCTGTTCGTCGCCGAGGACATCCAGACCGGCGGGGAGGACCTGCCCGCCACCCTCGGAATGCAGCGCCCCCGACTGCAGCAGATCCTCATCGACACGGTCCGCGCCTCCGGCGCCGACGTTCGCCTCGGCACCACCGCCGAAGCGCTGGAGCAGGACACCGACGGCGTGTCGGTGCGCTTCAGCGACGGCAGCGAGGGCCGCTACGACCTGGTGATCGGCGCCGACGGACTCAACTCCGCCACCCGCGCCGCGATCGGTATCACGGACAAACCCGAGCCGACCGGCATGGCCATCTGGCGCATCGCCGCCCCGCGGCCCGAGAGCGTGACGCGCACCGACCTCGCCTACGGCGGCCCCGCCTACATCGCCGGCTACACCCCCACCAGCGAGAACACCATCTACGCGTACGTCGTCGAAGGGTGCCGCGAACGCACCTCCCTCGACCCGGCCACCTACGCCGACGAGATGCGCCGCCTGGCGCGGAGCTACGGCGGGGTCTGGCCGGAGATCACCAGGAACATCACCGACCCGACGAAGGTCAACTACACCTGGTTCGACCACCTGCTGGTCGAGGACTCCTGGCACCGGGGCCGGGTCGTGCTCATCGGCGACGCCGCCCACTGCTGCCCGCCCACCCTGGCCCAGGGCGCGGCGATGTCCCTGGAGGACGCCCTGGTCCTCGCCGAACTGCTCACCGGGGCCGTGGCCGACGGCCGGGACTGGGACGAGGAGCTGCTCCAGGCCTACCGCGACCGCCGCATTCGCCGGGTGCGCCCCGTCGTCGCGGCGTCCATGCAGATCGCCCAGTGGCAGCTGGACGGCGTGCGCGACGCCGACATCCCCGGGCTGGTCGGACGCACCATGAACCTCCTCAAGGAGCGTCCGTGACCACCACCGCATCCTCCGCGCCGACCATCGACGTCCACGCCCACCTCCTGCTCCCGGAGGTCGAGGAGGCCGTCGCCGGTCATCCCGGTCTCGCCGGGGCCCGCGCCCTCGACGCGCGCCGCAACGGCCCGGCGGCCCTGACCGTGAACGGTCCGATGGTCGGCGCGCGCGTGCCGAAGCTGACGGACGCCGCGGTGCGGCTGGCGGCCATGGACGCGCAGGGCGTGGACGTACAGCTGGTCAGCCCCTCGCCGTCCCACTACCACTACTGGGCCGAGCCCCAACTGGCCGAGAAGGTCTGCCGGCTGGCCAACGAGGGCACCGCCGCACACTGTGCGAAGGCTCCCGACCGCCTGCACGGCCTGGGCCTGGTCCCGCTCCAGCATCCCGACCTCGCGGTCGGCCTGCTCGACCACGCCCTGGACCAGGGACTGAGGGGTGTGGAGATCTCCTCGCACGCGCCCGGCCACGAACTGTCGGACCCGGCGTACGAAGCCCTCTGGTCCCGAGCGGAGGAGACAGGCGCCTTCCTCTTCCTGCACCCGTTCGGCTGCACCCTCGATGAGCGCCTGGACCAGTGGTACCTGTCCAACACCGTCGGCCAGCCCACCGAGAACGCGGTCGCCCTCTCCCACCTGATCTTCTCCGGCGTCCTGGACCGCCATCCGGGACTGAAGCTGATCGCGGCGCACGGCGGCGGCTACCTGCCCACCCACATCGGCCGCTCCGACCACGCCTGGCGGGCCCGTCCCGACGCCCGTGGCTGTGAACGGGAACCGAGCAGCTATCTGAAGCAGCTGTACTTCGACACCCTCGTCCACGACCCGCACGTCCTGCGGGAGCTGCTGCGAGCGGTCGGCCGCGAACGGGTCCTGCTCGGCTCCGACTTCCCCTTCGACATGGGCACCGACGACCCGCTCGGCGCGCTGCGCGCCGCGGACCTGACCGACACCGACTTCCACTCCGTCCGCGGCGGAAACGCCGCCGCCCTGCTCAACCTGGTCTGAGGAGGACCCCCCATGAGTAACCGCCTGCTCACCCACCTCCGCCACGTCGACCTCGCCGTGCCGGACTACGACAAGCAACTCGACTTCTACGCCGGCGTCTGGGGCCTGACGAAGGTCGCCGAGGACTCCGGCATCTCCTTCCTGGCCGCCGAGGGCTCCCCGGAGCAGTACGTCGTCCGGCTGCGCAAGGCCGACGAGAAGCGCCTCGATCTCGTGTCCTACGGCGCCGCTTCGGCAGCCGACCTGGACACGCTCGCCGAGCAACTCCTCGCCGGAGGAGTCCAGTTGATCTCCCGGCCGGGCAAGGTGGAGACCCCCGGCGGCGGTTACGGCTTCCGCTTCTTCGACGTGGACGGCCGCACCATCGAGGTCTCCGCCGACGTCGAGGTGCGCCGGCACCGCAGGATCCAGGAGAAGGAGTCGATCCCGGTCAAGCTGTCGCACGTCGTCCTCAACTCTCCGGATCTGGACAAGACCAGGGCGTGGTACGAGGAGCACCTCGGCTTCCGGCTGTCCGACACGCTCGGTCATCCGCACATCGGCGACGTCATGCACTTCATGCGGATCAGCAACCAGCACCACTCCATGGCCATCGCCAGGGGCCCGCACACCTCGCTGCACCACATCTCCTTCGAGATGCGCGGGATCGACGAGTACATGCGCGGCTCCGGCCGTGTCATCCGCTCCGGTGCCCGCAAGATCTGGGGGCCTGGCCGGCACATGGCCGGCGACAACACCTTCACCTACTTCCTCGACCCGCACGGCAACACGGTGGAGTACACGACGGAGTTGGAGCTGCTGGACGAGGACACCTGGCACCCGCACGTCTACGACTTCTCCCAGCCCGAGGTCACCGACCAGTGGGGCACCGCCAACCCCATGAACGAACTGGTCACCAAGGAGTCCTTCAACGACGTCGACCGCGGCGTCTTCGTCGCCCCGCCGGTCTGATCGGCGGAGCCCTGAGTCCCCGGGGGCGCGGTTGCCCTGTCAACTGCCCTGACTCCCATGCCGCGCCCCCGGCCATCGTGCCCACCCCTCGCGCCGACAGCCGACAGGAAACCGCAATGCGTTTCGCCACGTACGAGCACCGCAACCGACGCCAGGTGGCCGTCGTCGAAGCGGACGGCACGCTCTACCCCCTTCCCGGCGTCAGCTCCCTGACCGGCCTGCTCGCCGAGGGCGGCGGTCTGCCCGAACTGCTCGACGCGGGCTCCGCGATGCTCGACGTCCCGGCCGGCCCCCATGTCTCCGACGTACGCCTGCTGGCGCCGCTTCAGCCGTCCACCGTGCGGGACTTCGTCACCTTCGAGGAACACGTCGAGGGCGTACGACGGTCCGTGGACGGCGCCGCCGGCGTACCGGATCGGTGGTACGCGGCCCCGACGTTCTACTTCGGCAACCCCTACGCGATGTACGGGCCGCACGACGACATCCCCGTGCCGCCGGGGTCGAGCGTGCTCGACTTCGAGCTGGAGGTCGCCGCCGTGATCGGAAAGGAGGGCCGCGACCTCACCCCCGAGCAGGCCCGCGACCATATCGTCGGCTACACCGTCTTCAACGACTGGTCGGCCCGGGACCTGCAGTCCGCCGAGATGCGGGTGGGTCTCGGCCCGTGCAAGGGCAAGGACACCGCCACCACGCTGGGTCCTTACCTGGTCACCGCCGACGAGTTGGGGAAGTACCGCGACGCGGACGGCTTCCTGCGCCTGGCGCTCACCGCCGAGATCAACGGCGAGGTCGTGGGCAAGGATCTGCTGTCCAACATGAGCTGGACCTTCGAGGAGATGGTCGCCTACGCCTCGCGCGGCACCGTCGTCCGCCCCGGCGACGTCCTCGGTTCCGGGACCTGCGGCAACGGCGGCTGCCTCGCGGAGCTGTGGGGCGTACGGGGCAGGCAGGACCCGCCGCCGCTGAAGCCCGGCGACACGGTCACCCTCACCGTCGAGGGCATCGGCTCCGTCTCCAGCACCGTTGTCGCGGGTGCCGATCCGGTGCCGGTTCCCGTCGCCCGACGCCGCACGAGGGAGCGGCCGTGACCGATCTCCATCCCTGGGGGCACCTCCCGGCCGAAGGCGGGGGGAGGCTCCTCGGCAGGGTCGTCGTGGTCACGGGCGCGGCCGGTGGCCAGGGCGCCGCGGAGGCCGAGGCGCTGACCCGCGAGGGCGCCCGGGTGATCGCCGCCGACGTGACCGAGGCGCCCGGCTGCCGCCGCCTCGACGTCACCAGCGAGAAGGACTGGGCCGAACTCGCCGCCGAGCTGCGCGAGGCGTACGGCCAGGTGCACGGCCTGGTCAACAACGCGGGCGTCACCTGGCGGGCCCGGATCGACGACGTACGCCCCGAGGACATGGCCCGGGTCCACGCGGTCAACGTCACCGGCCCGTTGCTGGGCATCCAGCACCTGGCCCCGCTGATGCCACCCGGCTCCTCGATCGTGAACGTCGGCTCCACCGCCGCGCTCAGCGGCCACTACCCGGTCGCCTACACGACCAGCAAGTGGGCCCTGCGCGGCCTGTCGAAGACCGCCGCCATGGAGCTGGGACCCCGCGGCATCCGGGTGAACACGATCCACCCCGGCTTCATCGAGACGGACATGACCGCCACCGCCGCGCCCGCCTTCCGTGAGGCGAACATCCGGGAGACGCCACTCGGCCGCACCGGCACCGTCGAGGAGGTCGCCCCGCTCGTGGTCTTCCTCCTGTCCGACGAGTCGTCCTTCATCACCGGCGCCGAGATCCCGGTCGACGGCGGTTTCACGGCGCACGGCGGCGTCAAGTCGATCTCCGACGCCCTCCACCACTAGCAGCAGAAAGGCCCTCCCACCCATGGACAAGGTCCGCGCGAGCGCGGCCGAGGCGGTCGGCGCTGCCCGTGCCGGGGCCGGCACGGGCAGCGCTGCCGTCGGGCGGCCGGGGCCGCCCGACGGTCACTTCACGTCGAACCGGTCGATCACCATGAAGGTGCCGCTGTTCTTGGTGAGGGTGAGGGTGTGCCGTCCGGCCGGCAGACCGCTGACCGTGTAGACGGTCTGCTGGGCGTGGCGGCTGGCGGCGTTGGCGTTGACGGTGCCCTGCGAGGCCCCGTCGAGGGAGACCGCGATCGTGCCCTCGTCGGTGTTGGTCTCGGTGAGCACGTCGATCCCGGTGCCGTTGAAGGTGACGGTGACCGAGTCGCCGTTGACCCCGGTGGCGTGGACGTCGTCCTGGTAGTCGCCGAGGCCGCGGTTGGCGTAGCGGCTCCAGCCTCCGGTGTACGTGATGGAGGGGTAGCTGTCGTCGTAGGTGCCGGTCACCTCGAAGCCGTCCACGGTGGCGAACGAACCGCTGCGCTTGACGACCTGGATGGTGTGACTGCCGACGCTCAGGCCGCTGGTGCTGTAGACGGCCTGCTGCACCTTGCGGGTGGTGGAGGTGGTGTCAAAAAGGCCCTTGGACACGCCGTCGATGAAGACCTCGATCTGGCCCTGGTCGCTGTACTTCTCCCCGATCACCGAGACGCCGGTGCCGGTGAAGGTCAGCGTGGCGGTGGAACCGTTGGCACCGGCGGCGTGCACGTTGTCGTGGAGGTCGCCCAGGCCGCGGTAGCCGCTGGCGCTCCAGGAGCCGGTGTAGGCGATCGCGGTGTCGTCGTCGTCGATCAGGCCGGTCATCGGCCGGTACGCCTGCGTGGGGCCGGCCGCTGCGATGATCGCCTGGGCCGCGGCGGGCCAGGCACCGCCGGAGACGATCGTCGACTGGACAACCGTGGTGTTGGTGGCGTTGCTGCTCCAGTTGGAGCGGTCCGCGAAGTTGTCGTGGATGTTGTTGTCATGGATGGTCGGCGTCCACATGCCGACCCAGTTGCCCGGTCCGAAGCGGATGACGTTGTCGTGGGTGTTCCAGTAGGAACTTCCCTCGTCGTGGTAGATCACCTGGTTGGTGTGGTTGGTCACCTCGAGCAGGTTGCCCGAGACCACGGAGGTGGCGGAGCCGTCTCCGTTGCCCTGGCCGCCGTTGGTGTAGATCGGGCCGCCGTCGTGCAGGACGTTCATCACGTCGTGGACGTGGTTGTTCAGGATCTGGTTGTGGCCGGCGTAGATGGTGCCGTGGCGGCAGATGGTCAGGCCCTGCTTCGCCTGCAGGGCGCAGGCGGAGGCGTAGCCCCAGCCCCAGCCGACAGATATCCCGGAGTAGGCGGTGTGGCCGATGTCGTTGTTCGCGATGGTCAGGTCGCGGGTGTAGCCACCCCAGACACCGACCGCGTCGCGCCAGTCCAGGGCGACGTGCTCGATCGAGTTCTGCGAGATGGTGTCGCCGGTGGTCATCCGGGCGGTGTCGGTGAGGTAGTAGTCGTCGACCTCGCCGGCGTAGACGCCGCCGCCGGAGATGTCGTGGACGAAGTTGCCGGTGACCGAGGTGTTCTGCGTACCGTCGGCGAGGTCGACGCCGCTGCCGCCGGCGTGGGTGATCTCGTTGCGGATGAGGCTGATGTCCGAGCCGCGGTGGATCTGGACGGCCGCCGGGACACGGAGCGGGGCCTGGGTGGCGGCGTCCCACAGCACCCCCGCCTGGTTGTCGATGTAGCCGACGGTCGAGGGCAGATTCCACGTGGTGTAGGCGAAGGTGAGGCCCTGCAGGGTGATGTCGTGGACCGTGGCCATGGTGTCGGGGATGACGGTGAAGCCGTCGATCACCATGAAGCTGCCGCTGGTCTTGACCAGCTTGACGGTGTGCTGCGCCTTGGGCAGCCCGCTCACCGAGGCGATGACCTGCTGGGCGAGCCGGGTGGAGCCGGCCGCGCTCACGCTCTTGGTCTTGGTGCCGTCGACGTAGACGTCGATGCCGCCCTCGTCGCTGTTGACCTCCGACAGCACGTCCAGCCCGGTGCCGGTGAAGGTGTAGCTCACCGAGTCGCCGTTGGTGCTGGTGGCGTGCACGTCGTCGTACAGGTCGCCGAAGTTGCGCCCGGTGGTCGCCGACCATGAGCCGGTGTACGTGGCGTGCGAGTCGTCGTCGTCGACCGGGGCCAGGTGGCCCGGGGTGCCGGCGGCGTCCACCAGCTTCTCCAGGACGGGCAGTTCCACGTCCGCGGTGCTCAGGTCCTCACCGGTGCGCGGCTTGTAGTAGAGGAAGTTCGCCGCGGTGTCCAGGTAGAACTCGCCCTGCTCGTCGAGCAGTTGGTAGGCGTTCTCCACCCAGGTGAGGCCGTCCAGCTTGGGCAGGCCGGCGCCGTTGAAGGGGAAGCCCCGGTTGACCACCGAGGTGTTGTTGTGGTCGAAGCATTTCGGGTCGACGTTGAGGCTGGATCCGCCGCCGCTGGGCACGGTGATGCTCGCCAGGGGGCACCGCATGTGCTTCCAGTCCTTGTCGTACGCGACCTCGATCGAGGAGGCGTTGGTGAACGACGCGTAGGAGGTGTCGCTGGTGGTGAAGCTGGACCCGCTGAGGGTGAAGCCGCCCGGATTGAGCGGGCCGCGGGCGCGCTGTGCGCGCACCCCGTCGACGAACAGCTGGCGGCTCTGTGTGCCGGCCGGCACCGGGGCGCGGTAGATGTTCTTCGCGCTGTCGTACAGCGAGAAACCGGTGATCTCCTTCGCGCCGTTGAGCACCGGCTTCTCGCCCGGGTAGGCGGCGTAGACGACCTTGTGACCGTTCTTCCCGGAGTCCGAGGGCCCGAGGGTGAACGCCTGCGTCAGCCGGTAGGTCCCGCCGCGCAGATACACGTCGATGTCCGTGGCCATACCGGAGACCAGTCCCTGCACCTTGGTCTTGACGCCGTCCAGGCTGCAGGGTGCGCTGATCGTGCAGGTGTCGCCCGAGCCGGTGGGCGCCGCGTACAGAAGGGTGGGAGTGGCGGCGGCCGCGGGGGTGGGTGCGACGACCGCGGCGCACAGCAGGGCGACGAGCACACCGAGGCATCCGGTGGCTCTTGGGCGGGACAGCGGCATTGATGCTCCTTCAGGTACGGATCCCAACGATATAGATCCGATGATTGCCTGGTTGAAATGTGGCGTGGTGGGTGGTGTGGAGTTGCCCATCCGCTGGGAGGGCTGGGTTGTGGGTGGCCCGTCGGCGCGAGGATTGCGGGCTGAAGGAGGTGCATGGAGCGGGGTGGACGTGCGGCGCGGTCTGGATCGGCCGGTGGCAGGGTCAGGCTGTGTGGACCTGGCCAGAGATTCATCGGATCTCTGATGGTTGTCAGGGAGGTTACGGTGACATCACCGGCGCGAGCAATAGGGGAGCGCCATGAGAATGGCCGTGCAGTCGCCACCGAGCCTCCAGATCTGCACGTCGGCGTTGCCGGCGGCGGAGGTGATCTGGTGGGCGGTGCCGTCGTCGTCCTTGAACAGAGGCATGTCGCGGGGGCGCGGGGGCGTCGGCCGGCGAGGATCCAGTCGAGCGGAAAGCCGCACAGCTCGGCTTCCTTGGGCAGCCAGGGGCAGCTCTCCCCGTCGGACAGACCACCGCGTTCGGGGTCGTAGTTGCGGCAGTCCAGTGCCATCGGGATACACGACACACTCGGCGCCCATTCCGAGGCCGCCGTCGAGGAGCACGCCGCCGTCCAAGAAGCCGTACGTGACGCCGGAAGCGGCGGCCCGGGCCACCGCCCTGCACCTCGACAGGACGCTTGAGGACTACCGACAGGAAATCCAGCGGGGAGTATTCGGATGGCGGGGAGGGCGGTCTGACTCCCTCTGCCTGACCTGTGCGCTGCGCATCCATCCGATACATGTCGGATTGGGCAGACGGCCCCGGCGGAACTGCCGGCGGGACTGTTGCCAGCAGGCTGCTCGCCATGGCTTTCGGGGGGCGCTTCTGGGCCTGAGAGGTCATGGAGCGCTTCGGTGTGCGGAGATGTGCCGGCGGTGGTCCCACAACATCCTCTCGGCGGGGCCCCGGGTCCCCGGGTTGCTGACCTCCGCCTCCCAGGTTGCAGGGCAAGGATCGGCCACGTCCTCCGCCGCCTGCCGGCGGGCGGCCTGCCAGCGGACTCCCCGTCAATTCCCAGCTTTCTCCCCGCGTTTCCCCTGGCGTGCAGGTCAGAGTCGATCCGGGCGCGGCACGAGGGCGTGGGAGCGACCGGGAACCGCCCCCACCGACCCCCACCGCCCGAGGAATCCATGACGCACACCAGCCGGCCGTTGCCCCTCGGCAGGCCGACCTGGTCGACGTTGATTCCTACGGATCTGCCGCCGACGCTGCGGCGCTGTGTTCGCCAGCGAGTCCGTCGGGACAACCGTGCCGGGGGCTCCACCGAGCCCCCGGCACGACGTCTCCTCGCTACTGCCGGCTCCATTTCTGGTTGGTGCCGCCGTTGCAGGTCCACAGCTGGACGGGTGCGCTGTTGGCGGTGGAGGCGTCCTTGACGTCCAGGCACAGCCCGGACTGGACGCTGGTGACGGTGCCGTCGCCGTTGAGGTTCCACTGCTGGTTGCTGCCGCCGGTGCAGTCCCAGATCACGACCTTGGTACCCGGGGAGGTCCCCCATCGGTCGGCGTCCAGGCACTTGTTCCCGTAGACCCGCAGCTCTTTGGCGGAGGTGGCGGTCCACTGCTGGTTGGTGCCGCTGTTGCAGTTCCAGATCTCGGTCTGCACGCCGTTGGCGGTGCTCGCGCCGGGCACGTCCAGGCAGCGGTTGGAGCCGGCGCCGCGCAGTACGTTGCCGCTTCCGCCGCCCGGGTTGGTGCCGGTGCCCCAGCCCCACTGGAGGCGGTCGAGGCCGGACTGGTTGGTGACGGTCAGGGACAGGTTGGTGCCGCTGCCGTTCAGGGAGGTGATGGCGCAGGAGGCGTTGTCGCAGGGCCCGGGGCCCTGCGTCTGGTTGGCTTCCTTGACGCCGGTCCACAGGACGGTACCGATGCCGAGGCTGCGGGCGGTGTCGGTGATGGCGTAGAGGAACGAGATGTTGTTGGTGCCGTCCTTGGGACCGTTGTAGTTGACGCCGGTGGTCATCGGGTCGCCGAACTCGGTCACCACGGCGCGGTCGGCATAGCCGCACAGGTTGCCGGTGAACTCCTTGACCCAGTCGGCCTCGGTGCTGTGGGAGACGCCGAACATGCTGTACGTGTGGATGGACAGCAGGGTGCCGGACAGCCGGGAGTCGGAGCCCACGCCGCACAGACTCGCGTCGCCCCACAGGCCGGGGACGATCACGTGGTCACGGGGCAGGCTGGGGTAGTGCGCCAGCCAGTCGGCCTCGAAGTCGGTCAGGTCGGTGGAACTGTACGCCCAGGGCTCGTTCATGATGTCGAAGTAGAAGTTGGAGTGCCCGCCGTACTTGTTGATCATCGTGTCCCACATCTGGTAGAAGGACGCGGTGTCGCTGACCTTCCCGTTCTGCAGCCACGGGGCGACGATGACCTTCATGCCCAGGGCGGTGGCGGCGTCCAGCGTCGCGGTGTAACTGCCCCACCAGGCTCCCGAGGTGGTCGCCGCGTTGAATCCCATGCGGACGGTGTTGGCCCCCAGGCCCTGGAAGCCCTTGAGTATGGCCGTGGACTTCGTGTACACGGTGGCGTAGTCGTCCGACTCCGACAGGCCGACGGGGATGTTGGGGCCGGTGATGAAGTTGTCGTTGGGATCTGCCCAGTTCACTCCGCGGAACTGGCTGGTGCCCGAGGCCGCCGCGGCGGTCTGCGCCGGGGTGGCGGCCCGGGCGGTGCCGCCGGTCAGTAGTCCCAGCAGCGCCAGGGCCGTGGCCGCCGAGCCGGCGATCAGGCGCTGGGCGGTACGGAGGCGTCTGCCGACGCCCTGCCGGCTTTCCGGGCCGGCGGGAGCGTTCGCCTGCTCACCGGTCCCTGGATTTTCCCGGTGGCGGAGTGGACCCTTTGTCACGCTGTTCACGAAGTTCTCCTTGCGACGTTGGGGGGAGACTTTTCGGCATCTGTCGGCACCACGCCGGTGCCTGTCACGGGTGGTGCCGCCGCCTGGTCCGGAGAGCGGCACCACCTGCTTCGCCCTGCGGATCACCGTGGGATCAGCCCAGGGTCGCCCGTGCTGTCCCGGCGGCCGTCGTGGCGCCGACCAGCGCGCAACCGTCGAGCACGGCTGCGGCCCCGACGCGTGCCCATCGCGCCGTCGGGCGGACGTGCGGGCCCGCGGCGGGGCCGCAGCGGGTCACCCGGTTGCCCGCCTTGTCGCGAGCTCCGCCCAGGAAGTTGTTGTACGGCCACACCGAGGGGTAACCACTCCGCCGCCGCCGGGTGCTGGTCCACCGACGCCCACGTGGGCGAGTACGACGACGGGGCCGCCTGCGCCTTCGCCGTACCGAGTGTGAGATCCGCCGTCACGGTGACGACACCGGCGGCACGCGACAGGAACACACGCCTGCTGATCGTCATAGCGGAACCCTTCGTCGATTCACGTCGAGGATCGTGGAAGACAAAACGCCCGAACCGCACCCCTCATGTTCCAACTGCTGTGTTGCCTTATGTTCGATTCTGCCTGTCGCGCCGCAACGCTTGCCGGCGAGAGGCTCGCCGCTGGTGGCGGCGATCGCGGAAAGCTATAGATGGGATGAATGCTGCGAGGGAAGCCTCGGCGATCGGTACAGTGCGGCTCTGTATCCGGCTCGCTGAGGCCGTGGGAGAGCTTGCCCTGAACGAACCAGCCGGTCAAGAGGCGCCGCACACAACTACCGGGACACACATGGGATGTGTCGCTTACTCATGCGTTCGTGACTCAATGCCTGTGCCGAGTTACGAAGAGGGCTGCCGAGACCCTTGACTGTTCGGTTCTGGAGTAGTCCTCTGATGCTCGCGTTTGATTGTGCGCCATCTTGATTGAGTGCGGTGGCCTGTTGGCCGAGACCGGCCCGGCGCCGATGGCCGGCCGCGTTGACCGTGAGGCACTGGCGGCCGCGCTCCTCGTCGGAACGTCCGCGACGCAAGCACGGCTGGAACGAGCACGGCTACGACGCGAACTGGTTCCCGCAACTGCGCAGCGCCCTCGACAGCAACGGCTGCGGCAGCGTGCAGATCGTCGCCGCCGACGCGTCGGCACGACCCCCAGGCCGCCGGCGACCTCACGGCATTGCTGGGCCGACGGGCGTCCGCGCGAGTACGGGCAACAGGGGTCTGGATGCAGTCGGTGTGGCCGCCGCGGCCAGTGCCACCGCAGCGGTTCCACTCAACGGGCGGGGCCGGGTTGCGGGCTTTGAGCAGGTGGGCCGTGAGTCAGGCGGTGGGGGAGGGTTCGAGGGGCAGCTCGGGTTCCGCGGTGGTCGCGTCGACATGCACGCGTTCGCGCCACCAGGACGCCGCCCAGGCCAGCACCGCACCACCCACCGCATAGGCTCCGAGCACCCAGAGCGCCTGTGTGATGGCGTGGCCCGAGAAGTACACGGTGTTGCGGACAAGGGTGGTGCCGGCGCCCGGCGGCAGGGCCTGCCCGATGGTGCTCCAGAACGACGGGAGCAGCGGTGCCGGATAGACACCGCCGGAGCTGGGATTGCCCAGCACCACGAAGAGCAGGATGACCACGCCGGTGCCCAGCAGGCCCAGCAGGGTCTGCAGGGCGAGCGCGGTGGCCGCCGAGGCGAGGACGACCAGGGTGCCGATGCCGCTCAGGGCCCAGAAGTGACCGCCGAGCGCGTCGAACACGGGTCCCACGATGGCCGCTCCGGCGATCCCCGACACGGCCGCGTACAGCACGAGGACGGCGAGGCGGATCAGGGTGCGGTGCCGGCTGGCGGGCCGGGAACCCGCCGCCATTCCCATGATCGTCGCGGTCAGGTAGCCGCCGATCACCCAGCCAAGCACGAGGTAGAAGGACGTCATGCCGCGCCCGTCTCCGGAGTTCGGGGAGCGGATGTCGGTGACGGTGATCTGCCGCTTCTGAGCCGCCTCGATCTTCTGGGCGATCTGGGTGGCGGTCTGCGACACCGACGGCCCACCCGCCGAGGCGACCAGGAGGGTGTCCTTGGTGCCGGTCGCATCGAAGAGGAAGGCGGCATCCGTCTTCCGCGTGAGGACCCACTGCCGGGCGGCCGCGGGGCTCGGTGCCGCCGTGGCCTCCACCGGCGCGCCGTCCAGGGAGTTGAGCTGGGCCACGATCTTCGCGGACACCTGCTGCGGAGCGGCGACCGCCACCGGTATCCGGTGCGGCGTGGGCGAGTGGAAGGCCCCGACGTAGGACACGACGAAGGCGAGCTGGACCAGCAGACCGCCGAGCACGAGCCCGAAGGCCCGGAGCGTGATGGCGTCCTTGAACTCGGCTGCGAAACCGGGGGACTTCGCGACGGGTTCGGTGGCGGATTCGCCGGAAGACCGGCGGGAAGGCGCGTTCACGGGCGCATGATCGCACAGCCGGATGAACTCACCATCTGGCTTCACCGGGACCGGCGCGATGCTGCCGCCGTCCCCCCGGGCTACGCCGAGATCCAGTGAGGTGTCTGGGCGGCGCGTTCGGCCAGTGCCTTGACGCCGTGCAAGGTGGCTTCCATGTTGCCGCGCAGCTCGGTGATCCGGAAGGCCACTATCTCCTCCTCCCGATCGGGCGTGCCCTCGATCGCCAGGGTGACCCCTGAGCGGCCGGGGCCCATCCGGGCGAGGTGCCGCAGCCTGGTGCCGGCCCCGTCGGGCGCCAGCTCGAAGCGCCACGTGGCCAGCGGGTGCGAGGGGAGGCGCGACGGGGTGCCGAACCGGCCGTCCTCATCGACGACCGCCCAGCAGAACACCCGCTGCTCCTCCAGTTCGACGACGTGCGAGACGGTCCGCCACTCGCCGAGCAGGCGGTGGCGGGCGTACCCCGCGAAGCGCGCCCCCACCGCGGGCTCCTCCACGCCGCCGAGCCACTCCACGCGCTGCAGTTCAGGGCTCAGGCGGGCAGGCAGGGCGATGTCGGTCACCAGGCTCCACACGCGCGACGGCGCCGCTTCCACGTAGACCTCGCAGGACAGGCTCGGAACTTCGGCGTACCGCACGGGCTTACCTCCTCGACGGGCCGGGTCCGGCCTCGATTCTCAACTTCGGATCTCAACTGTCGAAGTCGACCGTCAGGGTGTCGGAGACGGCATGGGTCTGGCAGGTGAGGACGTAGCCCGCGGAGACCTCGGCCGGTTCCAGGGCGTAGTTGCGGCGCATGTCGGCGTCGCCGGCGGTGACGACGGCGCGGCAGGTTCCGCAGACGCCGCCCTTGCACGCGAACGGCAGGTCGGACCGGGCCTGTTGGGCACCGTCGAGGATGCTGCGGCGGCGTGGCGCGGTGAACGTGGTCGCCCGGCCGTCGAGGACCACGGTGACCTCGCTCGTCGGACCTCGGCCGGTCGTGTCTTCGCGGTCGGCGGTGGTTGCCGCGGGCGGCTCCTCGTCCGCGTGGAACAGTTCCTGGTGGACGCGGTCCGCCGGGACGCCGAGCCCGGTCAGGAGCACGCGGGTGTCGCGCACCAGGCCGTGCGGGCCGCACAGCCACCAGTGGGCGACCTCCCGGATGTCGAGGAGAGCGTCCAGCAGAACGGTGAGCCGCGCTGTGTCGAGGCGGCCGGAGAGTGACTCGGCCTCGCGCGGCTCGCGGGACAGGACGTGTGCGAGCTGGAAACGGGCCGGGTACCGGTCCTTCAGGTCGGCGAGTTCGTCCGCGAACATCACGGTGCCGGTGCGCCGGTTGCCGTACAGGAGCGTGACGCGCGCGTCCTCGTCCGCGGCGAGGACGGAGGCGGCGATGGACAGCATCGGTGTGATGCCGGACCCGGCGGCGACGAGGACATGGTGGCCGAGGCCGCCGGCACCGGCCAGGTCCGGGGTGAACGCCCCGGCCGGGGCCATGACCTGCAGGGTGTCCCCGGGGCGTACACCGTGCACGAGCCAGGAGGAGAACAAGCCGCCCGGTACCACCCGGACGCCGATGCGCAGCGCCGTACCGGCCGGTGAGCAGATCGAGTACGAGCGCCGCTCGTCGCGGCCGTCGATCTCGCGGCGCACGGTGAGGCACTGACCTGGCCGGAACGCGAAGTCGGCCGCCAGGCGGTCGGGGACTTCGAAGGTGAGGGCAGCCGCGTCGGCGCACAGCGGTTCCACGGCGGACACCCGCAGGGCGTGGAAGCCGGGGCGAGGGCGGGACCGAACGGGGGAGATGGTCATGGCAGGTCCTTGACGTGGGGGAACGGCTCCCGGCAGCTACGGCAGCGCCGAAGTGCCGTGCAGGCGGTGGCGGCGAAGCGCGAGATCTCCTCGGTGTCGGCCGAAGCACAGCGCGGGCAGGGAACCTCGGGTGGCCCGCTGGTCAGTCTCAGCCAGGTCCGGGCCGGTGCCGGACCCGGCGCGCCGCGTGGGCCGGGCGGTGCGATGCCGTGTTCCGCCAGCTTGCGGCGGCCCTCGTCGGTGATCCGGTCGGTGCTCCACGGCGGGTCGAGCACCGTGACCACCCGTACGTCGGTGAAGCCGGCGGCCAGCAGCCGGGCCGTCACCTCGGCACGCATCTCGGCCACGGCGGGGCAGCCCGCGTACGTCGGGGCGAGTCGTACGACGACGGTTCCCTCCGGCGCCACCTCGACGCCGTGCAGCACCCCGAGGTCGGCGAGCGTCAGCATCGGCAGTTCGGGGTCGGGGACCTCGGCGGCGATCCGCGACGCCCGCTCCGGCGACGCCGTCACCACGACGCGTCCGGGTGGGCGCGGGCGACGCTCTGCAACTCGGCGAGGAGGGGCGCCAGGTGCGGGGTGTGCCGTCCGTTCCTCCCGGAGCCCGGGACCGGGGGCGCCGGCGTTTCGAGCGGGGACACGTCGTCGGACCGGTCCAGCCCGGCATCGGCCAGCACGTGGAACAGTTCGAGGCGGGTCCGCGCGGCGACGGCGGCCGGGTCCGCGCCCTGGCGCGCGGCCGCACGGTCCGTCAGCAGCTCGTCCAGCCAGGGGGCGAGGGCGTCCAGCGCGGCCCGCATCCGTCCGGCGGACTCGCCGGTGCCGTCACCGAGCCGCACCGTCCACTCGGCGGCCCAACGGCTGTGGTAGGCAAGCTCCTTGGCGCTCTTGGCCGCGATCGCGGCCAGCACCGGGTCGGGTGCGGCGGCGAGCGCCTCGCACACGGCCAGCCGCCAGACGGACAGCACCAGCAGCCGGGCGACGGTGAACGCGAAGTCGCCGCCCGGAAGTTCGGCGAGGCGTACGTTGCGGAAGTCCTCCGGGTAGCGGAAGTAGGCGTAGGCGTCCTCGCCACGGCCCGTGCCGTCGGCCCGGCCCGCCCTCGCGTACAGCAGACGGGCCTGGCCGAGGAGGTCGAGACCGATGTTGGCCAGCGCCAGTTCCTCCTCCAACTCCGGGGCGCGGGTGCACCATTCGGCCAGCCGCTGCGCGGACACCAGGGCGTCGTCGCCGAGTGCCAGACAGCAGGCGGCCAGGTCCTCCGCGTCGACGCCGTCGGGCACCGACTGGTCGACGCCGTGCAGCGGGTCGGTGAACCCGGTGCCGAACGCCCACCGCGCGCCGTCGCCGTCGACGTAGAGGTCGTCCTCGCCGTCGACGTGCAGGTCCTCGTCGGTCATGTGCTGCTCCTGGATGTTCCTGTGGATGTGCCTGTAGCCGTGCCTGGGGACTGCCGGACGCCCCTAGATGTCCGGACGCCCCTAGATGTGCGGGACGTCGTCGGGGATGTCGTAGAAGGTGGGGTGGCGGTAGACCTTGTCGCCGCTGGGCGCGAAGAAGGGGTCCTTCTCGTCCGGCGCGGAGGCGGCGATGGTGTCCGAGCGCACGGCCCAGATGCTCACGCCCTCGTTGCGCCGGGTGTAGAGATCGCGGGCGTGCAGCAGGGCCATCTCGTCGTCGGCGGCGCGCAGGGAGCCCACGTGGACGTGGTTGAGCCCGCGCTTGCCGCGGACGAACACCTCGTACAGCGGCCAGTCGCCTCTGCTCGTCGTGCTCATGCCGCTCTTCCTTCCCGTAGCCGGGCCGTCCGCCTGGCCGCGTGCGCTGCGGCTGCCCGCCGTACCCAGGCGCCCTCCTCGTGCGCGGCCCGGCGACGGGCGAGCCGCTCGGAGTTGCACGGTCCGTCACCGGAGACGACCCGCTTCAGCTCGTCCCAGTCGGGGGCGGAGAAGTCGTGGTGGCCGCGCTCCTCGTTCCAGCGCAGGCCCGGGTCGGGCAGGGTGACGCCCAGCTTCCGCGCCTGCGGGACGGTCATGTCGACGAAGCGCTGTCGCAGGACGTCGTTGGAGTGCCGCTTGATCCTCCAGGCCATGGAACGCGCCGAGTTGGGGGAGTCGTCGTCGGGCGGGCCGAACATCATCAGGGACGGCCACCACCAGCGGTCGACGGCCTCCTGCACCATGACGCGCTGTTCGTCGGTGCCGCGCATCATGGTCAGCAGCAGTTCGTAGCCCTGCCGCTGGTGGAAGGACTCCTCCTTGCAGACGCGGACCATGGCGCGTCCGTACGGGCCGTACGAGGTGCGGCACAGCGGGACCTGGTTGCAGATGGCCGCCCCGTCCACGAACCAGCCGATCACCCCGACGTCGGCGAAGGTGCGGGTGGGGTAGTTGAAGATCGAGGAGTACTTCTGGCTGCCGTCGATCAACCGCTCGGTCAGGTCGGTGCGGTCGGCGCCGAGGGTCTCGGCCGCCGAGTAGAGGTAGAGCCCGTGCCCGGCCTCGTCCTGCACTTTGGCGAACAGGATCGCCTTGCGGCGCAGCGAGGGCGCCCGGGTGATCCACTCGCCCTCCGGCTGCATGCCGATGGCCTCGGAGTGGGCGTGCTGGGCGATCTGCCGGACGAGCGTGGCCCGGTAGGCGACGGGCATCCAGTCACGGGGCTCGATCCGCTGGTCACGGGCGATGGTGTCCTCGAACACGGACATGTTCATGGAGGCGGGTGCCTCTTTCACATCTGTCCCTTCTGTCTCTTCTGTCTCTTGCATGGATGTCCTTCACGGGTGCGGCTCATGGGTGGATGGTCATGGCCGACGGGTCATGGGTGGTGGGGAGTGGCCGGCGGGTCACGGGTGGTGGGTAGTAGCGGGTGGCGGGCCGTGGGTGACGGGTGGTCAGCGGCCGCGGAAGACCGGGCCGCGCCGTTCGAGGAAGGCGGTGACGGCCTCGCGGTGGTCGTCGGTGGCGCCGAGCCGCCGCTGGACGACGGACTCGCGCTCCAGCGCCGCCGGCAGGGCCGTGGTGGCCGCCGAACGCAGCAGCGCCTTGGTCTCCCGGAGCGCGGCGGTGGGTCCGGAGGCGAGCGCGCGGGCCAGGACCACGCCCTCGGCGGCGGCCGAGCCGTCCGCGACGACGCGGTGCACCAGCCCCCACTGCTCGGCGTCCCGCGCGGAGAAGGTGTCGCCGAGCAGCATGAGTCCGGAGGTGCGGGAGGGGCCCAGCTGCCGGGCCAGGGCGCGGGCCACGCCCGAGTCCGAGGCGAGAGCGATACCGCCGAACGCGGTGCCGAAGCGGGCGCTCTCGGCCGCCACGCGTACGTCGGCGCAGAGCGCGAGGCCCAGTCCGGCGCCGACACAGGAGCCCTCGACCGCGACGACGAGCGGGATCGGCAGCGCGTGCAGCTCCTTCACCAGCGGGTTGAAGTGCTCCGGGATGTTGGCGAAGGCGGTGCCGGGCGAGTCCTTCAGCAGGCGGGCGTGCTCCTTGAGGTCCTGGCCGACGCAGAAGTTCCGGCCGCGGGCGGTGATCAGGGCCGCCCGCACCTCGCGCCGGGCGTCCGTGGTCAGCCGCCGTGCGGCCTTGAGGAGGGCGTTGCGCATGTGTGCGTCAAGCCCGTTGCCGCTCGCGCGTCCGCGCAGTTCGATCACGGCCACGGCGCCGGTGACCTCGTACGACACACCGTGCGACGTCGGTGTTGCACTCACTGCCATCGGTGTCTCGCTCGCTGTCGGCGGCCTTTCGTTCACTTCCATTGGTAGAACCCCTGACCGGTCTTGCGGCCCAGCTCACCGCGGGCGACCTTCTCCCGCAGCAGCCGTGGCGGTGCGAACCGCTCGCCGAGCGTCGAGTGCAGGTGTTCCGCGATGGCGAGGCGTACGTCGAGTCCCACCACGTCCGTCAGCCGCAGGGGGCCCATCGGGTGCCGGTAGCCGAGGCGCATGGCCGTGTCGATGGCCTCCGGGTCGGCGACGCCTTCCTCGACCATGCGGATCGCCTCGAGGCCGAGGGCGAGGCCGAGGCGGCTGCTGGCGAACCCGGGCGAGTCCTTGACGACGACCTCCTGTTTGCCGAGGGCGTGGGTCCAGCGGACGGCCGCGGCCAGGGTCGCCTCGGTCGTGCCTGGAGCCAGGACCAGTTCGACGAGGGCGGAGACGGGCACGGGGTTGAAGAAGTGCATCCCCAGGAAGCGCCCGGGACGCCCCAGGGCCGCCGCGAGTCCGGTGACGGACAGGGAACTGGTGTTGCTGGCCAGCACGCATCCGTCGTGCACGGCGGCCTCGGCGGCGGCGAGCAACTCGGCCTTGAGGGACGCGTCCTCGAAGACGGCCTCGACCACCAGGTCGGCATCGTAGGGAAGTTGGGCGATCGATGAGACGACGGTGACGCGGTCCGGCACTCCGAGGTCCGGCGGCCCGCCGAGCGTCCCCCGCTCGGCCGCCTGCCGAAGTCCCGCGGTGACCCGCTCCATTGCCGTGGCCGCCGCGGAACCGTCGCGCTCCACGACCACCACGCGCGACCCGGCAGCCGCGAACGACTGGGCGATACCTGCGCCCATGCGACCGCCGCCGACGACCCCCACCACGGGGGGTGGTGCTGCTGCCGAGGTCATGCCCGGCCTCCCTTCTTCTCCAGGAAGCGCGTCATGCGCTCCTGTTTGTCGGGGCTCTCGAACAGCACCGCCTGGGCGAGGTCGTCGGCCACGGGATGAGCTCCCGAGGCGTCGGTGACGAGCTTCGTGAGCCGCAGGGCGAGCGCCGAGGAGCGGGCCATCCGGTCGAGCAGCGCGTGGGCCTCGGCAGCCAGCCGGTCCGTCGGTACGACCTCCATGACCAGCCCGCACGCGAGTGCGGTCCGGGCGTCGAGGGTGCGCCCGGCGAGCAGGACCTGCTTGGCCACCGACTCGCCCACCAGTTCGCGCAGCCGCCAGCACGCACCGGCGGCGGCGAGGATGCCCAGGCCCGGTTCGGGATTGCCGAAGACCGCGTTCGGATCGGCGATCCTGAGATCGCAGGCGTACGCCAGCTCGGCGCCACCGCCCAGCGCCCAGCCGGGCACGGCGGCCACCGTGGGCAGCGGCAGCCTGCGTACCCGCTCGAACAGGCGGCTGTTGATCCCCTCCAGCGCCTCGTCCCGGCCGCGCCGCCGCAGTTCCCCGATGTCGGCACCGCCGGCGAAGACCCCCTCGTGCCCGGTGAGCAGGAGAAGCTTCGGTGCCCGCTCCAACTCATCGCACACACGGTGCAGTTCGGCGATCATGCGGCCGTTGATGGCATTGCGGGCGGCGGGCCGGCGCAGCGTGACGACCACCCGGTCCGTGTGCTTCTCGACCGACAGCGTCTCGTACGACGGCTTCCCGTCCGACGATTTCTCGTACGACGTCTCCTCGTACGACGGTTTTCCGTACCGCGGGTGCACGGGCGGCGGAGTCGCCGGCGTCTCCGACGAGCCCTTCTCGCGCGTGTTCATACGCGTTCCACGAGCATGGCCACGCCCTGTCCGACCCCGACGCAGAGGGTCGCCAGGCCTCGCCGGCCGCCCTCCCGTTCCAGTCGGCCCAGCAGGGTGAGCAGGACGCGGGCGCCGGAGCAGCCGAGGGGGTGGCCGAGGGCGATGGCGCCGCCGTCGGCGTTGACGCGGTCCGGGTCGAGCTTCAGCCGGTGCATGACCGCGAGGGCCTGGGCGGCGAAGGCCTCGTTGAGCTCGATCGCGTCGAGGTCCGCGGCCGTCCAGCCAGCCCGCTCCAGGGCCTTGGCGGTGGCCGGTACCGGCCCGAGCCCCATCAGGTGGGGCTCGACCCCGGCAGAGGCGGCGGTGACGACCCGGGCCCGGGGAGTCAGCCCGTGGCGCTCCACCGCCGCCCCGCTCGCCACCACGAGGGCGGCGGCCCCGTCGGACAGCGGCGAGGAGTTGCCCGCCGTGACGACGCCGCCCGTGCGGAAGGCGGTGCGCAGACCGCTCAGCTTCTCCAACGTGGTGGTCGGGCGCGGCCCTTCGTCCTCGGTCACCTCACCGTCCGCCACCGGCACCGGGACGATCTCCGTCGCGAAGCGGCCCGCCATCCGCGCGGCCACCGCCCGCCGGTGGCTGCGCAGCGCGAAGGAGTCCGCGTCCAGGCGGCTGATGCCCTCCAGGGCGGCCACCTCCTCGGCGGTCTCGCCCATCGACAAGGTCGTCGTCGCGGGGAAGCGGGCGTTGGTGAAGCGCCAGCCGAGCGAGGTGTCGTGGACGTCGCCGGGCCGGGACCAGGGTGTGCCCGGCTTGGCCATCACCCAGGGCGCCCGGGTCATGGACTCGACCCCGCCGGCCACGACCAGATCGGCCTCGCCCGCTCGTATCGCCTGCGCGGCGGACGCGACGGCCGTGAGCCCCGAGGCGCACAGCCGGTTGACGGTGTATCCGGGCACGGTGTGCGGAAGTCCCGCCAGCAGTACGGCCATCCGCGCGACGTCCCGGTTGTCCTCACCGGCCTGGTTCGCGGCGCCGAGGATCACCTCGTCCACGGAGCCGGCCGGGGCTCCGGCGCGTCGCACGGCCTCGCCGACGACGAGCGCGGCCAGGTCGTCGGGGCGCACGGAGGCCAGCGCCCCGCCGTAGCGGCCCTGCGGGGTACGGGCCCCGTCGATCAGATAGACCTCATCGGACATCGGCGTGCTCCTGGGCGGGGGCGTGACGGCGGGACTGGAGGACGGCGAACCGGCCGGTGACGAACGCCGGGTCGGTCAGGGTCGCGTTGGCGGCCGGGTTGGCCGATGTGCCGTGGAAGTCGCTGAAGGCGGCGGACTGGTTGGGGAACACCTCGCCGGTCAGGTTCTCCGACAGGTGCACACCCGCCTCCAGAGCCGTCGCACGCGCCGCCGTCAGGACGTCCTCGCCGGTCGCGTACACGCAGGCGGTGAGCGCGCCGTGGCTCCGTACGGTGTCGTGCAGGACGCGCAGGGAGTGCGCGGTGTCGTCGGTGGCGATGACGAAGGAGACCGGCCCGAACCACTCGCTCGTGTAGGTCTTCTCGTCGGCCTCGGCGTCGAGCCGGGCCACCAGCGGGGTGCGGACGACGGCGTCCGGGTGGCCGGGGTGTGTCACGGCCCGCGTGGGATGGGCGGTACGGCCCAGTGCTGCCGCCTCCTCCAGGCCCGCGAGGACCGAGTCGTTGACGATCGCGCCGAGGGTGGCGGTGGCGCGGGCCGTGTCGCCGAGCAGGTCGTCCAGCGCGGAGCCCAGATCGGCGGCGAACTCGTCGGCCGTACGCGGCCCTTGGTCCGTGGGGAACCCGTCGCGGGGCACCAGGATGTTCTGCGGGGTGGTGCACATCTGCCCGCTGTAGAGCGACAGCGAGAACGCGAGGTTGCGCAGCAGCCCGGCGTAGTCGTCGGTGGAGTCCACGACGACGGTGTTGAGCCCCGCCTTCTCCGTGTGCACGGCGGCCTGGCGGGCGTTGGTCTCCAGCCAGTCGCCGAACTCGCTGGAACCGGTGAAGTCCACGATCCGTACGTCGGGGTGGGTGGCCAGGGCGGGAGCGGTGCGCTCCTCGGGCAGTGAGGCGGCCAGCAGCACCACGTCCGGGTCGAAGCCGGCCTCCGCCAGCACCTCACGGGCGATCCGTACGGTGATCGCCAGCGGCAGCACGGCCCGCCGGTGCGGCTTGACGATCACCGGGTTGCCCGTGACCAGGCTCGCGAAGAAGCCCGGATAGCCGTTCCAGGTGGGGAAGGTGTTGCAGGCGACGAGCACGGCCACGCCCCGGCCGACCGGCGTGCAGGTCTTGTCCATGACCAGCGGTCCGCCCCGCCGCCGGGGCTTGCTCCAGCGCGCGGTGGCCGGATGGCGCCGCTGCGCCTCCCAGGCGTACGCCACCGCTTCGAGGCCGCGGTCCTGGGCGTGCGGGCCGCCCGCCTGGAAGGCCATCACGAAGGGCTGGCCGGTGGTGTGCTGGACGGCGTGCGCGATCTCGAAGCTCGCAGCGTTGAGGCGGGCCAGGATCTCGGCCGCCACGCCGGCCCGGACGTCGGGGCTCGCCGAACGCCACGCCGGAGCCGCGGACCTGGCTGTCGCCACGGCGGCCTCGGGCGCCAGATGCGGGTAGCTGATGCCGAGGGGGAAGCCGTACGGCGACACCTCCGTGGCCGGGACGGTGCCGGTGGTGGGGTGCCCGTCGATCGGGAACGGGCGGTCGAGGAGGGCGCGGAAAGCCGCCTCGCCCGACTCCGGCGCTCCGGCCCCGTACGCCGAGGCGCTGGGGATTTCCGGATACGGCGTCCAGTAGCCGCGGTCGGTGGTGCGGGCCGCGGCCTGTTCGAGCAGGTCCGCGTGGCGGGCGTGGAAGGTTGATGACATGAGAGCTCCAGGCCGAACGTTCGGTCGGTTGGTGGGTGGGGTGCGCCCAGGTGTGGTGGAACAAAAAGCGTGGTGCAGCAAAAAGGTGGTGCGGCCAAGAAGAGGTTGATCAGATGTCGGCGAGCAGGACTGCCGGGCGTTCCACGCAGTCGGCCACGAAGCGCAGGAAACCGCCGGCGGTGCCGCCGTCGCAGACCCGGTGGTCGAAGCTGAACGACAGCTGTGTGACCTTGCGGACGGTGAGCGCGCCGTCCACCACCCAGGGCTTGTCGACGATGCGGCCCACACCGAGGAGCGCCGCCTCCGGGTGGTTGATGATGGGCGTGGAGCCGTCGACGCCGAACACGCCGTAGTTGTTGAGGGTGAAGGTGCCGCCGGTCAGCCGGTCGGGCGGCAGGCTTCCGGTCCGGGCCAGTTCGGTCAACCGGGCCAGCTCCGCGGCCAGTTGGACCGTCGTGAGCCGGTGGGCGTCCCGGACGACGGGGACGACGAGACCGCGGTCGGTCTGGGCGGCGAAGCCCAGGTGCACCTCGTCGAAGCGCAGGATCTCCCGGCGCTCGGTGTCGACGGTCGAGTTGAGCTCGGGGTAGCGGCGCAGACCGGCGACACAGATCCGGGCCAGCAGGGCCAACAGGCCGACGCGGCGGCCGGGTTCGGCGGCCTCCAGCGCCTTCTTGGCCTGCAGCAGGCCGGTCGCGTCCACGTCGACCCAGGTGGTGGCGTCGGGGATCTCGGTGCGGCTGCGGGTGAGCTTGTCCGCGACGGCCTTGCGGACGCCTCGCAGCGGGATGCGGACTGGGCCGCCGGGGGCGGGCTCCAGGGTGGGTTCCGGGGAGGGGCCCGGGGTCGGTTCCGGGGAGGGGCCCGGGGTCGGTTCCGGGGAGGGGCCCGGGGTGGGTTCCGTCGTGGTCGGTGTCTGTCGGGCGGCGGCCTGTTCCACGTCCCCCCGCAGGACGACCCCGGCCGGTCCCGAAGGTGCCAGCGCGGCGAGGTCGATGCCGTGGTCCCGGGCCAGCCGCCGGACGAGGGGCGAGATGACGCGGGGAGCATGCGCCTGCGCGACCGGCGCGGGTGCGGGCGTCTCCGGTGCGGTGGCCGTTCGTCGGCGGCGCCGGCGCGACGCCGGTTCGTGCCCGGTGCCGTAGCCGATCAGAACGTTGCCGGAACCGGCCTGCTCCTCCTCGCGGTACCGCTCGGCGGCCGGCTCCGGGACGGCCGTCTCCGGTGCCGCGGGTGCCGCCGCTCCCACCGTGATCAGCGGTTCGCCCACCCCCAGCGGCGTTCCCGCCTCCGCGTGCAGCCGCAGCACCGTGCCCGCGTACGGCACCGGCACCTCGACCACGGCCTTGGCGGTCTCCACCTCGACCACGATCTGGTCGATCGACACGGTGTCGCCGACGGCGACCTTCCACTCGACGATCTCGGCGTCGGTGAGCCCCTCGCCGAGGTCGGGCAGCCGGAACAGCTGCTCGTTCAGCGTCGCGGCGCTCATGCGACCGCTCCCTTCACGAGGTGCCGGGTGTCCGGCTCGTCGGCGAACTGCAGACGGTCGACGGTGTCGAGGATCCGGTCGACGCCGGGAAGGTGCGCGTGCTCCAGCTTCGGCGGCGGATACGGAATGTCGAAGCCGGCCACCCGCAGCACGGGAGCGGCGAGCGAGTGGAAGCAGCGCTCCTGCACCCGGGCGGCGATCTCCGCGCCGACCCCGGCGAAGCCCTGCGCCTCCTGCACGACCACGCAGCGGCCGGTCCTGCGCACCGACTCGCTGACCGTCCCGTCGTCGAAGGGCACCAGGGTCCGCAGGTCCACGACCTCCAGCTCGATGCCGTCCTCCGCGGCGGCCTCGGCGGCGGCCAGCGCCACCGGGACCGACGGACCGTAGGCGACGAGGGTGGCGTCACACCCCGCCCGCCGGATCGCCGCCCGCCCGAACGGCAGCGCCCCGCGCGTCTGCAGGTCGGTGTCCTCGCGCGACCAGTACAGCTTCTTCGGCTCCAGGAACACCACCGGGTCGGGGTCGGCCACCGCGTCCCGCAGCAGCCAGTACGCGTCCTCGGCCGTGGCCGGGGTGACGACCTTGAGGCCCGGCGTGTGCGCGTAGTAGGCCTCGCTGGAGTCGCAGTGGTGCTCGACTCCGCCGATCCCGCCCGCGTAGGGGATGCGGATCACCATCGGCAGGCCGATCCGGCCGCGGGTGCGGTTGCGCGTCTTGGCGACGTGCGAGGCGATCTGCTCGAACGCCGGATAGGCGAACGCGTCGAACTGCATCTCCACCACGGGCCGAAAGCCGCCCATCGCCATGCCGACCGCCAGGCCGACGATGCCGGCCTCCGCGAGTGGGGTGTCGAAGCAGCGCTGCTCGCCGAAGTCGCGGGTCAGCCCGTCGGTGATGCGGAACACCCCGCCGAGCGGGCCGACGTCCTCGCCGAAGACGAGGACCCTCTCGTCCTCGCGCAGCGCGTCGCGCAGGGCGGTGTTGAGCGCCTGCGCCATCGTGACCTTGGCCATGGTCGTCAGTCCTCCTGGGCCTGGGCGGATTCGGCGAGCTCGGCCGCCAACTGGGCACGCTGCTCGTGTAGCTGGGGGGTCGGCTCGGCGTAGACGTGGTCGAACAGCTCCAGCGGGTCCGGCACGGAGTCCGCGTTCATGCCGGCGCGCACCCGGGCCGCCAGCTCCTCGGCCTCCTCCCGCAGCGCCGCCACGTCCTCGTCGGTGAGCGCCTCGCGCGAGCGCAGGTACGCCTCCAGGCGGTCGACCGGGTCGGCGGCCCGCCACTGGTCGACCTCGCCTTCCTCCCGGTAGCGGGTGGCGTCGTCGGCGTTGGTGTGCGCGTCCATGCGGTAGGTGTGCGCCTCGACCAGGACGGGGCCGTGACCGGCGCGGGCGTGCTCGACGGCCGAGGTCAGCACCGCCAGCACCGCGACCAGGTCGTTGCCGTCGACCTGCTCGGAGCGCACCCCGTAGCCGATGCCCTTGTACGCCAGGGCGGGCGCCGCGGTCTGCCGGGCCAGGGGCACGGAGATCGCGTACTTGTTGTTCTGCACGAAGAACACGACCGGAGCGCGGAAGACGGCCGCGAAATTCAGCGCCTCGTGGAAGTCGCCCTCGCTGGTCGCCCCGTCCCCGACGAGCGCCATCGCCACGCCGTCCTCGCCCTTGCGGCGAAGGGACTCGGCCATGCCCGTCGCGTGCAGCACCTGGGTGGCCAGCGGGGTGCACTGGGGAGCGACACGGGTGGTGGCGGGGTCGTAGCCGCAGTGCCAGTCGCCGCGCAGCAGCGTCAGGACCTCGACCGGGTCGATGCCACGGGTCACCAGGGCGACGGAGTCGCGGTAGGTCGGAAACAGCCAGTCGTCCGGGCGCAGCGCGAGCACGGCGCCGATCTGGCAGGCCTCCTGACCACGGCTGGAGGGGTAGACCGCGAGGCGGCCCTGCTTGGTGAGGGCGGTCGCCTGGGTGTCGAACCTGCGGCCCAGGACCATGCGCCGCCAGGCGTCGAGCAGGGTCTCGGCCTCGGGCTCGGTGTAGCCGGCCGGTGGCTTCGCGACGGGTGTGCCGTCCTCGGCCACGAACCGCACCGGCGTCAGGGACGGCAGGAGGCCCTGGACCGTCTGGCGGAGGCTCTTCACAGACATGGAGGGCACTCGCTTTCTCTGGACACTTGACAGGAGGATGGTCGCCACCACGGAATATGTGTTCAATAGCTCGGCCGAACCGGCGATGAACTGCCGAACATCAGGGTCTGGGAGGACAAAGTGTCCGAGGAAAACGCGCTGCCGGGGGCCGCGGCCGGACGAACTGCCGTCCCGCTCGACGACATCGACCGGCAGATCCTGAGCCGGCTCCTCGAGGACGGCCGGATCTCGGTCCGGGCCCTCGCCGAGCAGGTGCACATCTCCCGGGCCAACGCGTACACGCGCATCGGCCGGCTCGTGGCCGAGGACGTCATCACGGGCTTCACCGCGCAGCTCAACGCCCAGCGGGCCGGCCTGGGCACGAGCGCCTACGTGACGCTGGGCATCGACCAGAACGCCTGGCGCGACATCTCCCGCGAACTGCGTGAGATCCCCTACGTGGAACACGTCGCCCTCGTCACCGGCGACTTCGACGTGCTGGTGCTGGTGCGGGCGCCGGACAACCTGGCGCTGCGCAAGGTGGTGCTGGAGAGCATCCACGCGGTGCCGGGCGTGCGCTCCACCCGCACCTGGCTCGTCTTCGACGAGGTGCGGGGGCGCGGCGCCACCTGGACCGACTGAGGACGGGTGGGCGGTCATACGTCGATGAGCGCGACGCCGGTTTCGAGGCGGTCCGGTGCCGGGACGGCAGACGTCGGCGGCGCGTGCCTGCGCGAGCGCACGACGCGGAACCGCCCGGTGACGAAGTGGGCGCCCCCGCCCGGCAGTTCGGCGAGGGCCGAGGACGGGTCGGCGGGCAGGTCGTCGAGGTTCTCCACCAGGTGCACCCCGGCGTCCAGCGCCGCGGTCCCGGCGGCCGCCAGCACCAGCGGGTCGGTGGAGTGCACCGAGGCGTACAGCGCCCCGTGCCGCGCCACCGTCCGGCGCAGCAGCGCCAGGCTGTGCGAGGTCGAGTCGGTGCCCACCAGGAAGGTCACCGGACCGGGCCACTCCCGCGTGTAGACCCGCTCGTCCGAGGCGCGCAGCCGCACCAGCAGCGGGCTGCGCAGATCGGCGTCCGGGTGGTCGGGGTGCGTGACCGGGCCGGAGGCGTGCAGGACCGGCCCGTAACGCGCGGCTTCCGTCAGAGCGCCGCGCACCTCGTCGGTGGTGACCGCGCCCAACACCCTTGCCGCGCGGGCGGGATGCCCGAGCAGCCGGTCGACCGCGTCGCCGAGGTCGGCCCCGAGGTCCCGCAGCGTCTTGTGCCCTTCGTCGGTGCGCAGGCCCCGCTCGGGCACCAGGACGTTCTGCGGCGTGGTGCGCACCGTGCCGTTGCACCGGCACGAGGAGAGAGCGAGAGCCCGTACCAGGCCCCGGTAGTCGTCGGTCGAGTCCACCACCATGGTGTTCAGCCCGATCCGGTCGGCGAACACGGCGGCCTGCCGGGCGTGTTGCTCCAGCCAGTCGGCGAAGCGCGCGGAGCCCGTGAAGTCGACGATGCGCACCGCCGGGTGCGTGGCCAGCTGCCGTTGCACGTGCCGCTCGGGTTCCGCCACCGCCAGGGTCACGAGGTCGGGGGAGTGACCGGCCTGAGCCAGCACCTGCCGGGCGACCCGCACCGTGATGGCCAGCGGCAGCACCGAGCGCGGGTGCGGAGCCACGACCACCGGGTTGCCGGTGACCAGGCTGGCGAAAAGGCCCGGATACCCGTTCCAGAGCGGGAAGTCGGGACAGCCGACGAGCAGCGACACCCCGCGGGGCACCAGGACGCAGGTGCCCCGCAGCGCGCGCGGCAGCCCGCCCCGCTCGGCGCTCTCCCAGTGCAGGTCGGCCGGGAGACGTTCCGACTCGGCGAAGGCGCGGGCCACCGCCTCCAGGGCACGGTCCTGGGCGTGCGGCCCGGCGGCGCGGAAGGCCGTGCGGAGGGACTGGCCGGTGGTGTGGTGCGCCGCGAGGGCCAGTTCGTGGCTGCGGGTGTTGAGCCGGCGCAGGATCTCCACGGCGAGCCCGGCGCGCTCGTACGGCCCTGCGGCCCGCCAGCCGGCCGCCGCCCGCTCGGCCGCCGCGACCAGCGCCGTGGGATCACAGCGGGGGTAGGCGACGGCCGGACCGACGCCGTACGGCGACGCCTCCGGGCGCACAAGGCCGAGCCCGCCGGGCTGCCCCAGGTCGAAGGGCCGTCCCAGCAGCGAGCGGAACACCTTGCCCGCGGTCCGGGTCGATCTCATGCCCGCGTCGGCCGCGTCCTGGCCGGTCGCCTCGGTGAAGGGGCGACGGCACTCACCGGCGGCGATCGCGCGGACCACGCTCTGCAGCAGCTCGCGGTGGCGCTCGTAGGGACCGGGGCGCACGGCCGTCAGCCTCTCGGGCTCGCGGCGAGTGCGAGGAAGGCGTCGTTCTCCTCGGGCAGCCCGATCGTCACCCGGACGCCCTCGCCGGGGAAGGGCCGGACCACGACGTTCCCGTCGGCGCAGTGCCGGGCGAATTCCGCGCTGCCGTCGCCGAGCGGGAGCCAGACGAAGTTGGACCCGGAGTCGGGCACGTCGTGGCCCAGCGCCCGCAACCGTGCGCTGACCCGGTCGCGTTCGGCGACCGTGAGGGCGGCCCGCCTGGCGACCTCCGCGCCCTCGCCGAGGGCGACCACGGCGGCCCGCTGGGCCAGGGCGCTGACGCTGAACGGCACCTGCGTGCGGCGGACGTGCGCCGCGATCCCGGGTGGCGCGACGCAGTAGCCCACGCGCAGCCCGGCCAGTCCGTACGCCTTCGAGAAGGTCCGCAGCACCGCCACGTTCGGCCGGTCGCCGAGGAGGGCGAGGCCGTCGGGGACCCGGGCGGGATCGGCGTACTCCCGGTACGCCTCGTCGACGACGATCAGCACGTTCCGCGGCACCCGGTCCGCGAAGTCGGTCAGCGCCCGCGCACCGACCGCCGTGGAGGTCGGGTTGTTGGGGTTGCACACGAAGACCAGCCGGGTCCGGTCGGTGATCGCCGCGGCCATGGCATCGAGGTCGAGGGCGTGGTCGCGCAACGGCACCGGCACCGCCGTACCGCCTGCCACGGCGGTGAGGATCGGGTACGCCTCGAACGACCGCCAGCCGAAGACGACCTCGTCACCGGGCCCCACGACGGTGTGCAGCAACTGCCCGCACACCTCGGAGGAACCGGCGCCCACCGCGATCCGGTCCGGCTCGACCCCGTGGTGCGCCGCCAGGGTCTCGACCAGCGAGCCGGCGTGCAGATCGGGGTACCGCGACACGCCGCCGACGGCCTCCGCGAGGGTTCGGGCCACCCCCGGCAGCAACCCGTACGGGGACTCGTTGCTGGCCAGCACGATGGCCCCGGGCTGTTTGCGGCCCGGAACGTAGGCGGGCAGCTGGGACAGGGACGCACGGACACGCACCATGCTGGTCTCGCTTCTGCAGCGCTGGGGCCCGAGGCCTGGCCGTCGGGCACTTGACAGGCAAATCGTGAACAGGGGACGACAAGCGCTCAAGCGTTTGGGGAATTCGGCTACGTATCGCCGAAATCGAGCCTGTGGATCGGCAAACCGTCTCTCGTCCTGCCCTGCGGGGCCTTTGCCGCGAGACGGACGGACACACCCTCTGTCGGGTCCCGCGTCGCCTTCATGGTCACGGGACGGACACAGCGGGCCGTCGAGGCCCCCGCCGCGGGCGAAGCGCCAGCAGACTGCTCGCCGCCCGGGCCACGCGATTCCCGCGGCCCGTCCCGTTCCGATCGAGGGAGACCATGCAGCGCACCCAGACCCGCTTCCGCCACGGAGCCCTGACGGCGGGCGCGGCGGTCCTCGCCCTGCTCGCGGCGGGCTGCGCGAAGGTGTCCGCGGGCACGCAGGCCGGCGACTGCCGCGACGACGGAGACTGGTCGGGACGGCAGGAGGCCGCCTGGCTGCGGACCGCGGTCGCCTTCCACCGGCCGGCCGACGGGGCCGGACCGTCGTACGAGGAGGCGTCGGTCGTCGTCCGCCCGCCACGTACGGGCGATGTGCGGGTGCTGTGCCGACCGCTGGACGTACAGGTCGAGTTCTGGACCCTCACCGCCAGGGCGACGGGGCCGGAGCTGTCGTTCGTCCTGCGCTACGGGCTGTCCGCGGACGGCAGCAGGACCCGAACGGTCGCCTTTCCGAGCAGTCTTGCCACCGGACAGGACGCCACCTGCACCCGGGGCCTTGTCGCGGCGTACGCGGGCAGACCACTGGCCGGCGGGGAACTGCCGCGGGTGACAGGGGACTTGGCCGCTGCCGGGGACGCGGACGTGCGGTTCGGGACGGAGCGGATCGGTGGGCACCGGCTGCTCCCGGCGCGGGATTCCGCACGGTGCGACGCGAACAGGTCGAAGCCGGGCCCTGCACCCACCGGGTCGGCGGGCTGGGACATCTATCATCCGTGACTCCGCCGCGGCGGAAGGGCGTCTGACGGGCGTCTTGCCTGTTCAGGCGCCCTTCGTCCTTCGAGCGCTGCGGTACTGCCGCGCGACGGGGGCCGCCGCCGGCACCCGCACCGGCCGCCTCCAAGGATGGATCGGATGGCTGAGCCGTTTCGCGCGAGGATGTCGCCCATCCGTGCGGCAGACCTCACCGCGGCGGTACCCGTGGCCGGAGATCTGGTCCTGCAACGGCGCCGGCAACCAGCGGTGGACCGTGATGCCCGGCCTCCGGCCCGTTCGCCGCCACCACCGGACCGCAGGCCGACGCCATGGACGTGGCGCGGAAGACCGCCTCCGGCGACCCGAGCCGGCCGTGGCAGGCCGTAGCCGACGGAGACGGTTCATTCGCTTCCACCTCCGCTGAAGCGCACGTCATCCAGCGATCGTTTCAACGGCAACCCCGACCAGCGACGGAGTCTCACCGAACGCCCCCGGGTGGCCACGCGGCCACCCGAACATCATCGCGCAGGCACAGGCGGGCGGTGCGAGGATCATCGGCGGCATCATGCCGCACCCGCACAACCCCGCCCGGACGTCGATCCTTCCGCGCTGCGGCAGACGCGAACGAACCCCGGCCGGCGGACGCGGTCGGGGCTGACCACGGAGCGGAAGTGCGAGCGGCCTCGGGCCGCCGCCAGCCGGTCGGTGCGCGGAGGGGGAGACCGGGTGGCGGCGGGGGCGGAGGGGAGCGCGGGGTCAGTCGTCGATCACCTGCATCGCGTCATCGGTCAGACTGGCGGCCAGCCACTGCTCGACGGCCGTGATGTGGACGGTCGCCGCGGCGGCGGCGAGCAGGGCGTCGCGCGACTGGAGCGCGCTGAGGATCTGCTCGTGGTCCTCGTGGGCGTTGTTCAGGGCGTGACTGGTCTGGCTGCCACGGACGATGCGGACCCGCTGGGTGCGGGTGGAGAGCACCTGCAGCAGCATCGACAGCACGGGGTTGCCGACCGCTTCGACGATCCTGAGGTGGAAGGCGATGTCGTGGGCGACGAACTCCTCCACGGTGGCCACGGTCCGGGACCGCTTGAGGATGTTGCGCAGTTCCCTGAGGTCCTCCGGTGTCAGCAGCGCGGCGGCCAGCCCGGTCGCCTGCGGTTCGAGCAGGCGTCGTACCTGGAGCAACTGCAGAGCCGTATGGCCCTGGGAGACGTCGGCGGCGAAGGAGAGGCTTTCCAGCAGCAGATGGGGCTCGAGGCTGGAGACGTACGTGCCGTCGCCCTGACGGGTGATCAGGATCCGCATGGCGGCCAGCGCACGGACCGCCTCCCGCAGTGAGTTCCGGGACAGGCCGAGTTGCCCGGCGAGTATCTCCTCCTTGGGCAGCCGCGAGCCGGGCGCGAGTTCGCCGTCGACGATCATCGCCTTGATCTTGTCGATCGCCTCGTCCGTCAGTGCCACGAGCGTGCCTCTCTGAGCGGTGGATGTGCCGGTCGGCCGCTTCGCCCGACCCGGCTCGGGGCCGGCGAGGCCGCCGACCGGCACGTGGTCATTCCTGCTTCTCGCCGGAGGCGAAGCGGGAGATGACCAGGGCGACGATGATGATGGCCCCGTTGAGGAACTGGTTCCACAGCGGAGGCACGCCGGCCAGTGTCATGACGTTCACGACCAACTGGAGGGTCAGCACACCGGTGAGCGCGCCGAACACGGAGCCCTTGCCGCCGTTGAGGCTGACACCGCCGATGACGGTCGCGGCGAAGACCTGGAAGATCCAGCCGCTGCCCTGGGTGGCGGAGAGCGAGCCGTAGTGGCCGCTGTAGAGGATGCCGGCGAACGCGGACAGGACGCTGCCGAGGATGAGGACGATCCAGACGATGCGGTCGACGCGGATGCCCGCGGTGCGGGCCGCCTCCGCGTTGCCGCCGATCGCGTACAGCGCCCGGCCGTGCCGGAGCCACGCCAGCGTACTGCCACCGATGGCGAAGAGCAGCGCGCACACCCAGATGGCGGCGGGCACGCCCAGCCACGACGCCTTGCCCAGGTAGGTGAAGGAGGAGGGCAACTCGACGATGGACTGGCCCTGGGAGAGAGCGACTTGGAGACCGCGGAGCATCGTCAGGGCGCCGAGGGTGACGATGAAGCCGTTGAGGCGCAGCTTGAGGATGAGGAAGCCGTTGACGGCGCCGATCAGCGCCCCGACGAGCAGGCAGAGCGGGACCGCCGTCCACTCGGGGAGCAGCCCGAGTCCGTTGAACCGGCCGCCGCTGGTCGGCAGGACGAGCCACACGGCGATGACGGGGGCCACGCCGATGGTGGACTCGAGGGAGAGGTCCATCCGCCCTGAGATCAGGATGAAGGTCGTGGCGAGCACCAGCAGGCTCAGCTCTGTGGACTGCTGAGCCACACCGATCAGGTTGTCGGCGGTGAGGAAGGCCGGCGAGACGATGAACCCGATCAGGCCCAGGACGAGGATCGCCGGGACCAGGGACAGTTCACGGAAGCGCCCGAGGTCGACCCGGCGGCGCGTGGTGTCCGCGGCGGCCGGCTCAGCCGGGCTCACTGCGGGCTCGGTGAGATCTGTGGTGGCGGACATGACTACCTTCCGTGCTCGTCTGCGCCGGATGAGGCGGATACGGCGGATACGGGGAACGTGGCGGCGGGGGGCGCGTCGCCGGAGACCCCCTCGATGGCGGCGACGAGGTCCTCGTCCCTCCATCCGCGGTCGAATTCGGCGACCACGCGTCCGTGGAACATCACGACGACCCGGTCGCAGACCTTGAGGTCGTCCAGTTCGTCGGAGACGATCAGCGCGGCCCTGCCGCCGTCCGCGACCTGCCGGATGCGGCCCAGGAGGAATTCCTTGGACTTGACGTCCACCCCGTTGGTGGGGCGGATGGCCACCAGTACGTGAGGCTCGGTGGCCAGGGCCCGGGCGACGACGACCTTCTGCTGGTTGCCGCCGGAGAGCGCGGAGACCGGGGTGGCGGCTCCCGGGGTCTTGATGTCGAGGTCGCGGATCATGCGCCCGGCGAACGCCCTGGTACGGGCGGGCAGCACCGTGCCGAACGGGCCGAGCTGGTCGGTGACGGTCAGTGTCGCGTTCTCCGCCACGCTGCGGTTGTTCACCAGGCCCTGGAGGTGGCGGTCCTCGGGGACCAGACCGACTCCGGCGGTCAGTGCGGACGGCACACTGCCGGTGCGCACGGTCCTGCCGCCGACCGAGACGCGGCCCGTCCTGGCGCGGTGCAGACCGGCGATCGCCTCACCTACCTGCACATTGCCGCTGGCGGTGGCGCCGGCGAGCCCGACGACCTCGCCGGCGCGGACCGAGAGGGACATGTCCTCGCAGACGCCGGGCAGTGTCAGGCCGTCGATCGTCAGCAGTTCGTCGGCGGCGGAGCGCACGGCGGGGCGCCCGCCCGTGGCGGTGACCGCGGAGGCGGACTCGCCGGTCATGGCCTCCACCAGTGCCTGGTGGCCGAGTTCGGCGACGGGCGCGGTGAGGATGTGGCTCGCGTCGCGGTAGACCGTGACCGTGGTGCAGAGGTCGTACACCTCTTGCAGGTGGTGGGATATGAAGAGGAAGGCGACACCCTGGCGCTGGAGGTCGCGGAGCTTTTCGAAGAGCCGCTCGATGCCGCGGGCGTCGAGTCTGGCGGTCGGCTCGTCGAGGATGATGAAGCGCGCGCCGAACGACAGGGCGCGTGCGATCTCCACGAACTGCCGTTGCTCGACGGTGAGGTCCTTGGCCCGGGCGGCGGGGTCGACGGCGACGCCGTACTCGCCGAGCAGTTCCTCGGCACGCCGGCGCAGCTGCTTCCAGCGGATGGGCTGCACCGCTTTGCCGCTCTGCCGGTTCAGGAAGAGGTTCTCGGCGACGGTCAGGTCACCGATGATGGTGGAGCGCTGGTAGACACAGGCGACCCGGGAGCGCCAGGCGTCGATGTCGCCGAAGGCGGGCGCGGGCTCGCCGGAGAAGCGCAGGGTCCCGGTGTCGGGCTGCTGGAGGCCGGTGAGGATGGACACCAGCGTCGACTTGCCGGCGCCGTTTCGTCCGACCAGGGCGTGCGACTCGCCCGGGGCCACGGTGATACGGGCGTCGCGCAGAGCGACCGTCGCACCGAATCTCTTGCTGATGCCGGTCGCCTCGGCCACCGGGGCCGGGGTGCCGGGGCCGGTCGCCGGGGCGGTCGCGGTGTCCGCCATGGTGGATACCGTCCTTCGTGTACGGAGGCTGGGGCTGAGGGGCGGAGCGGGGTGGGCGCCGGGGGACGTGCTCCCCGACGCGGAACCGGCGGTCGTCAGCCGACGTTGTTGCCCCACAGGGACTTGTCGTCGACGTTGTCCTTGGTGATCAGCGGCGCGGGGAGCTGGTCCTCGAGGCCGTTGGGCAGCTTGATGATGGTGGAGTCGTGGTCGGTCGCACCCGGCTTGAAGGTCTTGCCCTCTGCCGCGGCCTTGGCGTAGTACAGCGCGTACTTGGCGTAGAGGTCGGCGGGCTGGGAGATCGTGGCGTCGATCTGGCCCTTGCGGATGGCGTCGAACTCCTGCGGGATGCCGTCGTTGGAGACGATGCTGATGTGGCCCTTCTGCCCCGCGGGCTTGAGCAGGTTCTTCTGCTCCAGCAGGGCGAGGGTCGGCTGGAGGAAGACGCCGCCGGCCTGCATGTAGATGCCGTTCAGGTCCTTGTTCTGGGCGAGGAGCGACTGCAGCTTCGCGGAGGCCACGTCGCCCTTCCAGTCGGTGGGCAGCTCGAACACCTTGATCTTCGGGAACTTCGTCTTCATGCACTCCGCGAACGCCTCGGAGCGGTCGCGTCCGTTGATGGAGTCCAGGGCGCCCTGCAGCTCGGCGACCTTGCCCTTGCCGCCCAGCTGCTTGCCGAGGAACTCGCAGGCCTTGGTGCCGTAGGCCCGGTTGTCGGCACGGACCACCATGTAGACATCGCCCGTGTCGGGCCTGGTGTCGACGCTGACCACGGGGATCTTCTTTGCCGCGAGGGTGTCGAGGGTGGAGGCGATCGCGCCGGTGTCCTGCGGGGCCATGACGACGGCCTTGGCGCCCGTGTTCTGGAACACCTGGACGTTGGCGACCAGCTTGGTGACGTCGTTCTGCGAGTTGCTCAGCGGCAGCGCGTTGATGCCGTCGGACTTGATGTCCTTCTTCACGTACTCGGCGTAGGAGTTCCAGAAGTCGGAGTCGGAGCGCGGCAGGTCGATGCCGATGGCGGGCTTGTCGCCGCCGGAGGAGACCGAGGTGGTGCCCGCGCGGTTGCACGCGGTGGCGAGGGCCAGCACCGCGAGAACGGCGGTGGCGGCTGCGGCGGTGGAGCGGGTGTGAGCGAGCTTCATGGCCGTGATCTCTCCTTAGCCAGGGGCACAGGGCCGCAGGGCGACGGTGGGAGGGGGTGTACCTGCCCGTGGGGGGAGGGGCGAGGTCGTAGGACGGGCAGGTGCCGATCCGGCGCGGAAGACGCGCAGATCGCCCCTGAGAGGAGCGGGTGTGAGGGTCGACCGGAGCCCGAGGCGCGGAGGCGAAGCGACCGGCCGGATGCGGGCCGAAACGGGGGCACTGGATGTTGCGGCCATTCCTCCGATGTATCTCGGACGACCAGGACGTTACGACGACGTTGCCGCCGTTGACAAGAGTCCGCCGCCAGAGATTTTCCGGACATCCCGCGCAGGGCGTCGAGGCGCCGTTCCGGCCTCCTGGCGCCGCATTGGCTCCCACCTGGCCTGCGTATTCACTGATTCCGTGGACGAGGGGAGGGGCACTGCGGCAGCTCACGATTCGGCAACGGGAGGCACACCCCGGTGCCGCATCCCCGCGCGGCGGCCCGCCCGCATGCCGTCTGGACCCGCTCCCACCAGGGCAGACGAGCCTGTGACCCGCCTCTGGATTCATCGGATGGCGAATCGTGTGTCAACTGCCCTGTCGCGCGTGATCGCAGAAGATCCGCACCTCGGTGGGGCTTGACTGGCAACGGCGAGCAAATACATCCGAGGAATCCATTGCCAGGCGCGATCGCTGCAATCTAAGGTCACCCTGCCGCCATTCATCCGATGACTGACGACGGGCAGGAGCGAGGCTGTTCCGAGAGCTTCCGTCCGGCGCAGCACGTGCGGCCCGGCCGACGGCCGACCACCTCTGAGACGAAATCCGCATGGCAAGGGAGCTCCCCAGTGAAACTGCTACGAGTCGGCGCCCCCGGTGAGGAGCGGCCGGCGGTCCGTACCGACGACGGCCGGCTGCTGGAGCTGTCCTCCTTGACCGCGGACATCGACGGAGTCTTCCTCGCCTCCGGTGGAGTCGACCGGGCCCGCGCGGCCGTCACGGCGGGGAAGCTGCCCGAGCTCGACGGGGACGGCCTGAGGGTCGGCGCACCCGTCTCGCGGCCCGGCAAGGTCATCTGCGTCGGGCTCAACTACCGCGACCACGCCGCCGAGACCGGCGCGGCCATACCCCCGCGCCCCGTGGTGTTCATGAAGGACCCGGGGACGGTCGTCGGCCCGTACGACGAGGTACTGATCCCGCGGGGGTCGGTGAAGACCGACTGGGAGGTCGAACTCGCCGTCGTCATCGGACAGCGGGCTCGCTACCTCGACGGTCCTCAGGCAGCGCGGGACGTGATCGCGGGATACGCGATCAGCCATGACGTCTCGGAGCGCGAGTTCCAGCTGGAGTACTCGCCTCAGTGGGACCTGGGCAAGTCCTGCGAGACCTTCAACCCGCTCGGGCCGTGGCTGGTCACGGCGGACGAGGCCGGCGACCCGCAGAACCTCGGCCTGCACCTCAGCGTCAACGGCGAGAAGCGGCAGGACGGCCACACCAGCGACATGATCTTCCAGGTCGACCACATCGTGGCGTACCTGAGCCAGTACATGGTCCTGGAACCGGGCGACGTGATCAACACCGGTACCCCTGCGGGCGTCGCCCTGGGCCTGCCCGGCAACCCGTTCCTGCGCCCCGGCGACACCGTCGAGCTCTCCGTCGACGGCCTCGGCAGCCAGCGCCAGACCTTCGCCCAAGCGTGAAAGGCAGCACCACCTTGACTGCAGACTCCGCCCGGATCACCGCCGTCGACACCTACGACGTCCGCTTCCCCACCTCGCGGGAACTGGACGGCTCCGACGCGATGAACCCGGATCCCGACTACTCCGCCGCTTACGTCGTGCTGCGCACCGACGCCGGCGACGGACACGAAGGCCACGGCTTCACCTTCACCATCGGACGCGGCAACGACGTCCAGGTCGCCGCGATCGACGCGCTGCGGCCCCATGTCCTGGGCCGCAGCGTCCAGGAGCTGTGCGCCGACCCCGGCTCGCTCAGCCGCGACCTGATCGGTGACAGTCAGCTGCGCTGGCTCGGACCCGAGAAGGGCGTGATGCACATGGCGATCGGAGCCGTGGTCAACGCCCTGTGGGACCTGGCCGCCAAGCGGGAGGGCAAGCCGCTGTGGCAACTGCTCGCCCAGGCCACCCCGGAGTGGCTGGTCTCGCAGGTCGACTTCCGCTACATCGCCGACGCCCTCACCCCCGAGGACGCCCTCACCCTGCTGCGCGAGGGCCGGACGGGCCTCGCGCGGCGTGAGGCACTCCTGCTGGAGCGCGGCTACCCCGGCTACACCACATCCCCGGGCTGGCTCGGCTACTCCGACGACAAGCTCACCCGGCTGGCCAAGCAGGCCGTGACCGACGGCTTCAGGCAGATCAAGCTGAAGGTCGGCGCCGACCTGAACGACGACATCCGTCGGCTGCGCACCGCCCGTGCCGCCGTCGGCGACGACATCCGCATCGCCGTCGACGCCAACCAGCGGTGGAACGTGGACGAGGCGATCGAGTGGACCAAGGCGCTCGCCGAGTTCGACCCGTACTGGATCGAGGAGCCCACCAGCCCCGACGACGTCCTCGGACACGCCGCCGTACGCCAGGCGGTCGGCCCGGTGAAGGTCGCCACCGGCGAGCACGTCCAGAACCGCATCGTCTTCAAGCAGCTGCTGCAGGCCGGCGCCATCGACGTCCTGCAGATCGACGCGGCCCGGGTCGGCGGGGTCAACGAGAACCTCGCGATCCTGCTGCTCGCCGCCAAGTTCGGGGTACCGGTCTGCCCGCACGCCGGCGGAGTGGGGCTGTGCGAGCTGGTGCAGCACCTGTCGATGTTCGACTACCTGGCACTGTCCGGCACCACCGAGAACCGGGTGATCGAGTACGTCGACCACCTCCACCAGCACTTCACCGTGCCCGTGGTGATGCGCGACGGCCACTACACCGCACCGCTCGCCCCCGGCTTCTCCGCCACCATGCGGGAGGCGTCGATCGCCGAGTTCCGCTACCCGGACGGGGCGTTCTGGGTGGCCGACCGCGCCGGACTCTCGGACCAGGAGAACGTGGCATGACCGGTCTGTCAGGGCTCAGAGCCGTCGTCACGGGAGGCGCGTCCGGCATCGGGCTGGCCACGGCCCGTGCACTGGCGGCGCAGGGCGCGGCAGTGGCCGTGCTCGACCTCGACCCGGGCGGCGTCAGTGAACCGCTGCTCGGACTCCAGGCCGACGTCGGGGACGAAGCCTCCGTGCGCGCCGCCGTCGACCTGGCGGCCACGCGCCTCGGTGGCGTCGACATCCTCGTCAACAACGCGGGCGTCGGCGCGCTCGGCACCGTCGAGGACAACCCCGACGAGGAGTGGCACCGCGTCCTGGACATCAACGTCCTCGGCGTGGTGCGCAGCACCCGCGCCGCCCTGCCTCATCTGCGTCGGTCCGCGCACGCGTCCGTGGTCAACACCTGTTCCATCGGGGCCACGGCGGGACTGCCGCAGCGCGCCCTGTACTGCGCCAGCAAGGGTGCCGTGCTGTCGCTCACCCTGGCCATGGCCGCCGACCACGTCCGCGAGGGCATCCGCGTCAACTGCGTGAACCCCGGCACCGCCGACACCCCCTGGGTGGCCCGGCTGCTGGACTCCGCCGACGACCCGGAGGCCGAGCGCGCCGCCCTCCACGCCCGCCAGCCCATGGGCCGCCTGGTGACCGCCGACGAGGTGGCGGCAGCCATCGTCTACCTGGCGAGTCCGGCCGCGGCGTCCGTCACCGGCACCGCGCTCGCGGTGGACGGCGGCATGCAGGGGTTGCGGCTGCGCCCGGTGGACCGGTCGTGAGGAGCACCGGGCTGGGTGCCACCGCCGTACCGGTCTCGGAACTGGCGCTCGGCTGTGCCGCCCTCGGCAACCTCTTCCACCCGGTCACCGATGAGGCCGCCCACGCCACGGTGGACGCGGCCTGGGATGCCGGCATCCGCACCTTCGACACCGCGCCCCACTACGGTCTCGGCCTGTCGGAACGGCGGCTCGGCGCCGCGCTGCGCCGGCACCCCCGCAACGCCTACACCCTCTCCACCAAGGTGGGCCGGCTTCTGGTGCCGGACCCGGACGGCGGCGCCGGCGACGACCTCGCGAACGGCTTCGCCGTCCCGGCCACCCACCGCAGGGTCTGGGACTTCAGCGCCGACGGAGTGCTGCGCTCCCTGGAGGCCAGCCTGGAGCGCCTCGGCGTCGACCGCGTCGACGTGGCCCTGCTGCACGATCCGGACGACCACGCCGAGCAGGCGTTGCGCGAGGCGTATCCGGCTTTGGAGCGGCTGCGCGCCGAAGGCGTGATCGGAGCGATCGGCGTCGGGATGAACCAGTCCGCGCTGCCGGCCCGGTTCGTGCGCGAGACCGACATGGACGTGGTGCTGCTGGCCGGCCGCTACACCCTCCTGGAACAGGACGGGCTCACCGAACTGCTCCCGGAGGCGGCCGCCCGCGGCCGGAGCGTGCTCATCGGCGGGGTGTTCAACTCCGGGCTGCTGACGGCCCCCCGGCCCGGCGCCACCTACGACTACGCCCCCGCTCCGCAGCCGGTGCTCGACCGGGCGCTGCGGTTGCTGGCGGTCTGCGAACGCCACGGCGTGCCGCTGCGTGGCGCCGCGCTGCGCTTCCCGTTCGGCCATCCCGCTGTCGCAAGCGTCCTGACCGGCGCGCGCACTCCCGAGGAAGTGCGCGACACGGTGGAGCAGCTGGGCCGCCCGATCCCGGACGCCCTGTGGGACGAACTGCGCGCAGAGGGCCTGCTGGACCCGGGCATCCCCGTCCCCGCAGCCACGGCGCCGAGTCCTGCTGCGGCTTCGGCGGCACCTTCGCGTTGAAGACGCGGACGTGTCCAACGCCATGCTCGCCGACCAGATGCGCCATGTGCAGGACACCGGGGCCGAGTTCCTGTGCGCGGGCGACAACTCCTGCCTGACGCACATCGGCGGCGGGCTTTCCCGGCTCCGCACCGGCTTCGGCACGATGCACCTGGCGGAGATCCTTGCCGCAACGGAAGGGGACGTACGGTGAGCGGTGCCGGCAACGTCGTATGGCTGGGCACCCCGGCCTTCCCGGAGGCGGGGCGCACCGCGCTCGCCGACACCCGGTTGCGGGCGAATCTGCGCCGGGCGACCGGGACCATCCGGGACAAACGGCTGGCGGTCGCCGCCGAACTGGAGGACTGGGAGGAACTGCGGGAGACGGCCGCGGCGGTCAAGCGTCGCACCCTGCGCCACCTCGACCACCACCTACTTCGGCTGGAGAAGGCGGTGACGGCCGCCGGGGGAGTGGTCCACTGGGCGGCGGACGCCGCCGAGGCCAACCGCATCGTCACCTATCTGGTGAAGGCGACCGGCGAGGGCGAGGCCGTCGAGGTCAAGTCGATGGCCACCCAGGAGACCGGCCTCAACGAGGCACTCGCGGACGCGGGCATCCGCGCCTACGAGACCGACCTCGCGGAGCTCATCGTGCAGTTGGGCGGCGACCGCCCCGCACACATCCTGGTGCCGCCATCCACCGGGGCCGCTCCGAGATCCGGGAGATCTTCCGGCGCGAGATGGGGGAGTGGGGCAGGCCGGCCCCCGCGGGGCTCACCGACGAGCCCCGCGACCGCGAGATGGGGGAGTGGGGCAGGCCGGCCCCCGAGGAACTCACCGACGAGCCCCGCGACCTGGCCGAGGCGGCCCGGTTCCACCCGCGCGAGAAGTTCCTGCGGGCCAAGGTCGGCGGACGCCGTGGTCACCGCCGTCGCCACCGCCACCGCCACCGCCAAAATCGGCGGCAACCTTTTCGCGTCCGGCGGCCACTGAGCGGTGCAGCACCGACTCGCTCTTTCCGAACGGATGGACATGCAAGAGACAACACGTCAGGCCGCGCGGCAGCGCAGGCGCAGACGCCGGCTGGTGATCGGCACCACCACCGGCCTGGCCGTCACCGCACTCCTCGTCTGCCTGGTCATGGCGATACAACCCGACCGCAAGGAGAACGCCGCCGCGGCCGCGGCCACTGCCGTCGCCGACTCCCAGCACGCCCACCCCCCGGCCTCACCCGGGCACCAGCCGTCCACACCCTCACCCTCGGCCACCTCCGCGAGCCCCAAGCCCAGCGCCACCCCGAAGGCCTCGCCGTCCCCCTCCAAGGCGCGGTCGGGCTCGCCGTCCTCGGCGTCCCCGCGCACGGCCCCCGCCACGACCCCCCTGGCCGGACGGATCCGGCCCAAGGTCACCTACCCCGGAGTCGCCACCGTCTACCAGGCCGGAGTCGGAGACGGCGCCTGCTCCTACGGCCCCAGCAGCGACATGATGATCGCCGCCATGAACACCACCGACTACGAGACCTCCCGGGCATGCGGGGCCTACATACGCGTCCACGCGGCCAACGGCAACTCCGTCACCGTCCGCATCACCAACGAATGCCCCCTGCCCTGCGCACCCGGTCAACTCGACCTCAGCGAGCAGGCCTTCGCCAAACTCGCTCCCGTCTCCACCGGCCGGCTCACCATCACCTGGAACCTGCTCAGCCCCGACACGGCAGGCACCATCTCGATCCGCTACAAGACCGGCTCCAGCCGCTACTGGTGCGCCATCCAGGCCATCGGCCACCGCAACCCCCTCGCCCGGCTCGAGGTCCGCACCAACAGCGGCTGGCGCCCACTCACCCGCACCGACTACAACTACTTCCTCTCCCCCGACGGCAGCGGATGCGGCAGCCCCATCAGGCTCACCGACATCTACGGACAGCAACTCACCATCAGCGGAACCACCGTGCGACCCAACGTGATCCAACCGACGAGCGCCCAGTTCGCACGACACTGACCAGGCCACGAACAGCGGGCTCCTCCGAACGGAACGGAACCTCGGAGGAGCGTGGCCTGCCCGGCCGGCCGCCCGCCTCGGAGCCCGCAGTCGGGCGAGGGAGTCGGTGAGACGACCGCGACAGAAGGCGAGGTGACCGGAGCCGAAGCCGCCGGGCCCGCGCTTGGTGACGGGGGAAGCCGGAGGCGGAGGGACAGCGGAAGAAGTTCTCCCTGCTGCTCACCACACGATTCGGCAACGCCGCTGCGGTGAATGCGTGGAACACCTACACCTGGAAGCCCGCGTCGGCCAAGGCCGGCATCATCCCGGCGCGTGCCAAGGGGGCGAAGGACTGGCGGTGGGAGGCTGCGCCGAAGGACGGCTTCCACGTGCTGCGGCACACCTACGCCTCGCTCATGCTGGAGGCGGGAGAGTCCCTGGTGACGGTGGCTCGGCGGCTCGGGCACTCGTCGCCGGCGATCACCCTTGGTTACTATGCTCACTTCATGCCGGAGGCCGGAAGCGGGGCGGACGGCCATTGACGGACTGCTGGGGAGGCGGGGAGATCTGCATGCCAGCCGAAACTCCCCAGATTCTCGAAACTCCCCAGATTCTCCCCAGGGCTGATGACGGGCAATTCCCGCTGTTGGACGCCTCCGAGGTCGACCTTGGATTGCAAGGCCAATGGACGGGGTGAGCTGAGGAAATGCTGAGAGAGGTCACCGCGACCCGCTACGTCGCACCCCTTCGATCCGGCGGCTCCGTGCCCGGAATCGTCGAGGCCGACGACCTGGGCACCTACGTGGTGAAGTTCACCGGCTCCGCGCAGGGCCGCAAGGCGCTGGTCGCCGAGGTGATCGTCGGGGAACTGGCCCGCGCGCTCGGGCTGCGCTTCCCCGAGCTGGTGCTGGTGCACTTCGACCCGGCGGTCGCCGACGCCGAGCCCCACCAGGAGGTGCGGGAACTCCACAGCGCCAGCGCGGGGATCAACCTCGGGATGGACTATCTGCCGGGCGCGAGGGACTTCACCTCGGAGGTCGCGAAGTCGTTCCCGGTCGATGCGCTGGAGGCGGGCCGGGTCGTCTGGCTCGACGCGCTCACCGTGAACGTGGACCGCACGGTCCACAGCTCGAACCTGATGGTCTGGCCGACGCTCGGTATCGCGCCCCCGCGGCTGTGGCTCATCGACCACGGTGCGGCCCTCGTCTTCCACCACCGCTGGGACGGTTCGGATCCCGCGAAGCTGTACGACTTCCGGCACCACGCCCTCGGTCACTACGCCCCCGACGTGCGGGCGGCCGACGCGGAGCTGGCGCCGAAGGTGACGCGGGGGCTGCTGCGGGACATCGCCGCGGAGGTACCCGACGCCTGGCTGGCCGGAGAGGAGGGCTTCGCCACCCCGGACGACATCCGGACGGCGTATGTCGATTACCTCCACGCGCGCGTGCAGGCCTCCGCGGCCTGGCTCCCCGCCGACTTCCCCAGCCGGGAGGAGCTCGACGCCGAGGAGGCCCTCCGGACGGCGCGTACCCAGCAGGGCCGCCCGAACTGGCTGAAGCGGGTCCCCGACCTGCACGGCAAACCGGCGGCGGAACAGGATTGGTCGGTGCACCTCGGATGAACCGCGTGGGACAGGTCGTACAGATCGAGTACTGCACCCAGTGCCGCTGGCTGCCCCGCGCGGCCTGGCTGGCACAGGAGCTGCTGACCACCTTCGAGGCGGAGCTGACCGAGCTGTCGCTCAAGCCCGGGACCGGAGGTGTCTTCGTGGTCCGGGTCGACGGCGAGGTGGTCTGGGACCGCCGCGAACAGGGCTTCCCGGAGCCGACGGCCGTGAAGCAGGCCGTACGCGACCGAGTGGCCCCGGGAAGGTCCCTGGGCCACTCGGACAAGGCGTCGCAGAAGTAGGTCAGCCCTTGAGCTGCTGGTACGCGGGCAGTGTGAGGAAGTCCGCGTAGTTGTCGTCGAGGGAGACCTGGAGCAGCAGGTCGTGGGCCTGCTGCCAGTGGCCGGCCGCGAAGGCCTCCTCGCCGATCTCCTGGCGGATGTCGGACAGCTCCTCGGCGGCGACCTTGCGGGCCAGCTCCGGGGTGGCCTTCTCGCCGTTCTCGAACTCGACGCCCGCGTTGATCCACTGCCAGATCTGCGAGCGGGAGATCTCGGCGGTGGCCGCGTCCTCCATGAGGTTGAAGATGGCGACCGCGCCGAGGCCGCGCAGCCAGGCCTCGATGTAACGGATGCCGACCTGGACGGCGTTGACCAGCCCGTTGTACGTCGGCTTGGCGTCGAGGGAGTCGACGGCGATCAGGTCGGCCGCCTCGACGTGGACGTCCTCGCGCAGCCGGTCCTTCTGGTTCGGCTTGTCGCCGAGCACCTTGTCGAAGGACTCCATGGCGATCGGGACCAGGTCGGGGTGGGCGACCCAGGAGCCGTCGAAGCCGTCGCCGGCCTCACGGTCCTTGTCGGCCCGGACCTTCTCGAACGCGACCTTGTTGACCTCGGCGTCCCGGCGGGAGGGGATGAACGCCGCCATGCCGCCGATCGCGTGTGCGCCGCGCTTGTGGCAGGTGCGGACGAGGAGTTCGGTGTACGCCCGCATGAACGGCGCCGTCATCGTGACCGCGTTGCGGTCCGGCAGGACGAACTTGGCGCCGCCGTCACGGAAGTTCTTGACGATGGAGAACAGGTAGTCCCAGCGGCCCGCGTTCAACCCCGAGGCGTGGTCGCGCAGTTCGTAGAGGATCTCCTCCATCTCGTACGCCGCGGTGATCGTCTCGATCAGGACGGTGGCGCGGATGGTGCCCTGCGGGATGCCGACGTAGTCCTGCGCGAAGACGAACACGTCGTTCCAGAGGCGGGCCTCCAGGTGGGACTCTGTCTTCGGGAGGTAGAAGTACGGACCCTTGCCGAGGTCGAGCAGCCGCTGGGCGTTGTGGAAGAAGTACAGGCCGAAGTCGACGAAGGCGCCCGGGACCTGGCTGCCGTCGGCGTCGACGAGGTGGCGCTCGTTCAGATGCCAGCCGCGCGGGCGCATGACGACCGTCGCCAGCTCCTCGTCCGGGCGCAGGGCGTACGACTTGCCGCTCGCCGGGTCGGTGAAGTCGATGTTGCGGGTGTACGCGTCGGCCAGGTTGACCTGACCCAGGACCACGTTCTCCCAGGTCGGCGCCGAGGCGTCCTCGAAGTCGGCGAGCCAGACCCTGGCGCCCGAGTTGAGGGCGTTGATGGTCATCTTGCGGTCGGTGGGGCCGGTGATCTCCACGCGGCGGTCGTTCAGGGCGGCGGGGGAGGGGGCCACCTTCCAGGAGTCGTCCGCGCGGATCGCGGCCGTCTCCGGGAGGAAGTCGAGCGTGGAGGTGCGGGCGATCTCGGCGCGGCGCTCCGCGCGGCGGGCGAGGAGTTCGTCACGCCGGGGCGTGAACCGCCGGTGCAGCTCGGCCACGAAGGCCAGGGCCGCCTCCGTGAGGACCTCCTCCTGCCGCGGCAGCGGCTCGGCGTCGACGATGGCCAGCGGGGACGGCGCTGGTGCGGACATGAGCTGTCACTTCCTTCAGCGGTGGCACCGGGTGCCAGTCGAACCGGGTACGGCGAGCGGCGCCCTTGGAGCGGTAGGGCGCTTCTGAACAGTGGATACTAGTTTCCTCATCGTGGAAGTTCAATGGTTTGTTGATATCGAGATTCTCCGGGTCGAGGGATGATGGCGCTCAGTGCCACCCTGGTCACTCAAAGTTCAAGCTTCACTCAAGGTGGACCAGATCGGCTTCGGTGTCGATGTCGTACGGCTGTGCCACGTCCCCGCACTCGACGAGCGTGATCGCCGACTCGTGCGCCTTGAGATAGGCGCGGGCCCCGCGGTCCCCGGTCGCCGTCTCGGCGATGCCCGCCCAGTGGACGCGGCCGAAGAGCACGGGATGGCCGCGTACGCCGTCGTAGGCGGCCGAGACGAGGGACGTCTCGTCCCGGTGGGCGGCCAGCACCCGCCCCGCCGCCTCCGGGCCGATCCCCGGCTGGTCGACGAGCGAGACCAGGGCGGCCCGGGCCCCCGTCCCGGCGAGCGAGTCCAGCCCGGCCCGCAGTGAGGTCCCCATGCCCTGCTGCCACTGCGGGTTCTCCACGAGCACGCACCCCTCCAATTCCGCCCGCTCCCGTACGGCGTCGGCCCGCGCCCCCAGGACCACGTGGACGCGGGTGCAGCCTGCCGCGCGCAGCACGCCGACCGCGTGCTCGACGAGCGGCCGTCCATGGTGCTGAAGCAGCGCCTTGGGCCGCCCGCCGAGCCGCCGGCCGCCGCCCGCGGCGAGCACCAGCCCGGCCACCTGCTGTTCGTTCTCGGTCATGGGTCCTGCATACCTGACGCCAGGGCGGGTGCCCGGTTTCCGGGGGCTGAATTTCGGTCCGCGCAGTGGCGCACCGGGCATCGGGTGGCGTTTACTGACCCGCGTCCCCCGGCGCCCGACCAGCGCCACGGGGCCGCACTGCGGGAGCACGAGGAAACTGCGCACGAGGGCGTGCGAGGGGGAGAGATGTGATCCGGAGCTTGGGGCAGAGGCCAGTGACCGGCAGCGACGAGGACCCGAGAGTGGCGGAACTGCGGACCGCGGTGTCCCGGCTGCGCCGCGAACTCGCCGCGCACCCCGCCGAGTTCCCCGACCGCTGCATAGCCGAGGACGAACTCGCGGCCCTCGCCGCGATGACGATCGACGGCGCCCCCGAAATCCCCCGCCTGCGCCGGTCGCTGCTGCTGATCGCCGGTGCGATCGGATCCGTGAGCGCGCTGGCCAGGGGGCTGTCGGACGTACGCAACGCGGTGGACCTGTTCGGGGAGCCCTCGCGCTGAGTGCCGCGTCGGTTACGCCCCTGGGCGCGGGCGGCGCCCTGAAGGGGCGCGGGGCTGTATCGATTTGCGGCTCCGCCGCGCGGGCGCGATCAACCGCAAGGGAGCCGCAGGTGAACGGCGGCCTACGGCGGCCCGGCGGAGTGAGCCGCACATCGGCTCGGTCCGCGGACCACAGGCGCCGCGGCGGCACCTACACCGGACTCTGGCTGGCCAGGGCCTCCGAGAGTTCCACCGCCACCTGCTGGAGCACCGGCACGATCTTGTCCGTCGCCGCCTCGGTGACCCGGCCCGCCGGTCCCGAGATCGAAATGGCGGCGGCGGTGGGGGAGTTGGGCACGGAGACGGCGAGGCAGCGCACCCCGATCTCCTGCTCGTTGTCGTCGACCGCGTAGCCGGCCCTGCGCACGTCCACCAGGGCCGCCAGGAAGCCCTCCGGCGTGGTGATCGTCTTGTCCGTCGCGGCGGGCATGCCGGTGCGGGCGAGCAGGGCGCGCACCTCGTGGTCCGGGGTGTTCGCGAGCAGGGCCTTGCCGACGCCCGTGGAGTGCGGGAGCACCCGTCGGCCGACCTCGGTGAACATCCGCATCGAGTGCTTGGACGGCACCTGGGCGACGTAGACGATCTCGTCGCCGTCGAGCAGCGCCATGTTCGCCGTCTCGCCGGTCTCCTCGACCAGGCGGGCCAGATAGGGGCGCGCCCAGGTGCCGAGCAGGCGTGCGGCGGACTCGCCGAGGCGGATCAGGCGCGGGCCGAGCGCATACCGGCGGTTGGCCTGCTGGCGGACGTATCCGCAGGCCACGAGCGTGCGCATCAGACGGTGAATGGTGGGCAGCGGCAGTCCGCTGCTCGCTGAGAGCTCGCTCAGTCCGACCTCGCCGCCCGCGTCCGCCATCCGTTCCAGCAGATCGAAGGCGCGCTCGAGGGACTGGACGCCGCCGCCGTTGGATTTGGCGGCGTCGGTGGTGCTGGCGCTGGACGTCGGCACGGCGCGTTCCTTTCGGGACTGGCGGGAAGGGCAGAAGCCTACCCGCCGGTCGGTTGACTCCCCGCTTGTACGTAGCTACGTTCTGCTTGCTGGAATTCTAATTCCGCTTTGTGGAAACGTCCAGAGTGGGTCCAGCGGGTGCACTGTGGAGAAGTGTGCCCTTGACGGCGCGGAAGCGGGAGTGAAGACTCCTTCAACAGAAAGTTGAATTCCGTTTCGTGGAAGTAAATCGCGGCGGCTGAGAGGGGTCCGGGTGTCCGACACAGAGCTGGTGCTGCGCTCGACGCGCGTCATCACACCCGAGGGAACGCGTCCCGCCACGGTCACGGTCGCCGGCGGCCGGATCACGGCCGTGCTGCCGTACGACGCCGCCGTACCCTCGGACGCCCGCCTGGAGGACTTCGGCGACGACGTCCTGCTGCCCGGCCTGGTCGACACGCACGTGCACGTCAACGACCCGGGCCGCACCGAGTGGGAGGGCTTCTGGACGGCCACGCGCGCGGCGGCGGCCGGCGGTATCACCACCCTCGTCGACATGCCGCTCAACTCCCTGCCACCGACCACGACGGTCGACAACCTCCGTACGAAGAGGGACGTCGCCGTCGACAAGGCGCACATCGACGTCGGCTTCTGGGGCGGCGCCCTGCCCGACAACGTCAAGGACCTGCGCCCGCTGCACGAGGCCGGTGTCTTCGGCTTCAAGGCGTTCCTGTCGCCGTCCGGGGTGGACGAGTTCCCGCATCTCGACCACGACCGACTCGCCCGGTCCCTGGCCGAGATCGCCTCCTTCGGCGGCCTGCTGATCGTGCATGCCGAGGACCCGCACCACCTGGACGCGGCCCCGCAGCACGGCGGCCCCAAGTACGCCGACTTCCTGGCCAGCCGCCCGCGTGACGCAGAGGACACGGCGATCTCCCAGCTGATCGGCCAGGCGAAACGCCTCAACGCGCGCGTGCACGTCCTGCATCTGTCGTCGAGCGACGCGCTTCCGCTGATCGCCGAGGCGAAGGCGGAGGGCGTGCGCGTCACGGTCGAGACCTGCCCCCACTATCTGACGTTGACGGCAGAGGAAGTCCCGGACGGCGCAAGCGAGTTCAAGTGCTGCCCGCCCATCCGTGAGGCCGCCAACCAGGACCTGCTGTGGCAGGCGCTGGCGGACGGCACCATCGACTGCGTGGTCACCGACCACTCCCCGTCCACGGCCGACCTCAAGACGGACGACTTCGCGACCGCCTGGGGCGGCATCTCCGGCCTCCAGCTGAGCCTGGCCGCGGTGTGGACCGAGGCACGCAGGCGCGGGCACGGCCTGGAGGACGTGGTCCGCTGGATGTCCTCGCGCACGGCGGAACTGGTGGGCCTGGACGCCCGCAAGGGCGCCATCGAGGCCGGCCGCGACGCGGACTTCGCGGTCCTCGCACCCGACGAGACGTTCACCGTGGACCCCGCGGCCCTCCAGCACCGCAACCGCGTGACGGCGTACGCCGGCAAGACCCTGTACGGCGTCGTGAAGTCGACCTGGCTGCGCGGTGAACGCATCGTCGCGGACGGGGAGTTCACCGGGCCGAAGGGGCGGCTGCTCACCCGCGACCACTGACCGAACCTCCCGCACCCGCAGCGGCCGACCCCGAAAGGACGATCTGATCACCGTGACGGCGCAGCATCAATCCCGCTTGGCCAGTTTCACCGGCGACGCGAACCCGTACGGAGGCGGTGATCCGTACGCCGACTACCGCACCGCCGACTTCCCCTTCACCCAGTACGCCAACCTCGCCGACCGGCAGCTCGGAGCCGGCGTGATCGCCGCCAACGACGAGTTCTTCGCCCAGCGCGAGAACCTGCTGGTGCCCGAGGCGGCCGAGTTCGACCCCGAGCACTTCGGGCACAAGGGCAAGGTCATGGACGGCTGGGAGACGCGCCGCCGCCGTGGCGCATCGGCCGAGCACCCGTGGCCGACGGCCGAGGACCACGACTGGGCACTGGTCCGCCTCGGCGCGCCCGGCGTGATCCGCGGGATCGTCGTCGACACGGCCCACTTCCGCGGCAACTACCCGCAGGCGGTGTCGGTCGAGGGCACGTCGGTACCCGGCTCCCCGTCCCCGGAGGAGCTCCTGGGCGACGACGTGAAGTGGACGACCCTCGTCCCGCGCACCCCGGTGGGCGGCCACGCGGCCAACGGCTTCGCCGTCTCGGCCGAGCAGCGCTTCACACACCTCCGCGTCAACCAGCACCCCGACGGCGGCATCGCGCGCCTGCGCGTGTACGGCGAGGTCGTCCCGGACCCCGAGTGGCTGGCGACCCTGGGCACCTTCGACGTCGTCGCCCTGGAGAACGGCGGCCAGGCCGAGGACGCCTCCAACCTCTTCTACTCCCCGGCCACGAACACCATCCAGCCGGGCCGCTCCCGCAAGATGGACGACGGCTGGGAGACCCGCCGCCGCCGCGACCAGGGCAACGACTGGATCCGCTACCGCCTCGCGGCCCAGTCCCAGATCCGCGCGATCGAGATCGACACGGCGTATCTGAAGGGCAACAGCGCGGGCTGGGCCTCGGTGTCGGTGAAGGACGGCGAGGGTGGTGACTGGCGCGAGGTACTCCCGCGCACGCGCCTCCAGCCCGACACCAACCACCGCTTCGTCCTGCCGGCCCCGGCCGTCGGCACCCACGCGCGCGTGGACATCTTCCCGGACGGCGGCATCTCGCGGCTGCGGCTCTTCGGCTCCCTGACGGAAGCAGGTGCGACGGCGCTTGCGGCCCGGCACCAGGAACTGGGGGGCTGAGGCAGGCTGGTTCTCGCCCCCGCCGCCCCTTCCCAATCCCGTCCCCTGGGGGCTCCGCCCCCAGGCCCCCGTTTCGGCCTGAACGGCCTCGTCCTCAAACGCCGGACGGGCTGAAGGCATCCAGCCCCTCCGGCGTTCGAGGAGCGGGGGTCCGGGGGCCGGCCCCCGGGTCGGGACGGGAAGGGGCGGCGGGGGCGAAAGCCTTCGACGGCATCACGCCGCGAACCCGCCGTCCACCGCGAACTCGGCCCCGGTGACGTACTCAGCCCCCGCCAGGTACGCCACCATCCCCGCCACCTCCTCGGCCGTCCCGTAACGACCGACCGCCGTCATCGCCGCCTGACCGGCCGCATCGGGCCCATCCGCAGGATTCATATCCGTGTCGATCGGACCGGGATGCACGATGTTCGCCGCGATCCCCCGTCCACCCAACTCCCGGGCCAGCGCCTTCGTCAGGCCCACCAGGGCCGCCTTGCTCGTGGCGTACAGCGTCCCGCCCGGCCCCGGCACCCGCTGGGTCATACACGTACCGATCGTGATGATCCGCCCCCCGGACGCCATCCGCGCAGCCGCCGCCTGCGAGGTCAGGAACACGCCCCGGACGTTCACCGAAAGGACCCGGTCGACGTCGGCGAGCGCCAGACCGTGCAACGGTCCCAGCACGCCCACGCCCGCGTTGTTCACCAGCACATCGAGCCCGCCCAGCGCCACCGCCGCACGTTCCACCGCCCCCGCCGCCTCGTCCGCATCCGCGGAATCCGCCCGCAGAGCCACCCCCCGCCGCCCCAGCGCCTCGATCCGCCGTACGACGTCCGCGGCCGCATCGCTGCCGTTCACACACGTCACGGCCACGTCCGCGCCGTCCCGGGCGAGCCGCAGCGCCGTCGCCGCACCGATGCCGCGGCTGCCGCCGGTCACCAGGGCCACCTTGCCTTCGAGAGTTCCGTCAGTGGTTGTCATGGATCCATCCCAGCGCCGGCCGCGCGCTGGCGCCGGCGGCGAACGGACACCGAGATCGAGTGGCCGGAACACACCGGATCAGGCCGGAACTCTTTCCTCCACCTCCCGCGTTCTCCCCACGTGACACTTCAGCAAGAGATCGTCGGCACCGCCATGCAGATGGCGGTCGTCAACCTGCGCCCCGGTCAGACCGTGTACTGCGAGGCGGGCAAGTTCCTGTTCAAGACGACGAACGTGACCATGGAGACCCGCCTCTCCGGTCCCTCGAACGGCGGCGGGCAGTCCCAGGGCGGCGGAGGCGGTGGCATGGGCGGCATGCTGCGCCAGGCCATGGGTACCGCCATGCAGGTCGGCCAGCGCATGCTCGCGGGCGAGTCGCTCGCGTTCCAGTACTTCAGCGCCCAGGGCGGAGAGGGGACAGTCGGCTTCGCGGGCGTGCTCCCGGGCGAGATGCGCGCCCTGGAACTCGACGGCACGCGCGCATGGTTCGCTGAGAAGGACGCCTTCGTGGCCGCCGAGTCCACCGTCGACTTCGGCATCGCCTTCCAGGGCGGCCGTACCGGCATGAGCGGCGGCGAGGGCTTCATCCTGGAGAAGTTCACCGGGCACGGCACGGTGATCATCGCGGGTGCCGGCAACTTCATCGACCTCAACCCGGCCGACTTCGGCGGCCGTATCGAGGTCGACACGGGCTGCGTCGTCGCCTTCGAGGAGGGCATCCAGTACGGCGTCCAGCGCATCGGCGGCCTCAACCGCCAGGGCATGATGAACGCAGTCTTCGGCGGCGAGGGCCTCTCCCTGGCCACCCTGGAGGGCAACGGCCGGGTGATCCTGCAGTCCCTCACCATCGAGAGCCTGGCGAACGCCCTCAAGAAGGCCCAGGGCGGCGACAAGCAGGGCCCGACGGGCGGCTTGTTCTCCACCCACGCCGGGTGAGGTGCCGTACCCACGGCCGGTCGGTCACGAGCGACCGATGAGTTGCGGGCGCCGGTGGGGTCTGAGGTGATGACAACAGACCCCACACCAGGAAGCAGGCATCCGCCATGGGCAAGCTCGTCTCCACGATCTTCGTCACCCTCGACGGCGTCTACCAGGCACCCGGCGGCCCCCAGGAGGACACCCGGGGCGGCTTCGAGCACGGTGGCTGGAGTTTCGTGTACGGCGACGAGGACTTCGGCCGGTTCGTCGGCGAGGTCTTCGAGCGCCCCGCCGCGTTCCTCCTCGGGCGCCGCACGTACGACATCTTCGCCTCTCACTGGCCGAAGGTGACCGACCCCGCCGACCGCATCGCCGCCCAGCTGAACGCGCTGCCGAAGTACGTCCCGTCGTCCACCCTCACCGACCCCGCATGGTCCGGCACCACCGTGATCGGCGGCGACCTCGCCAAGGAGGTCACCGCCCTCAAGGAGCGCACCGACGGCGAGCTCCAGGTGCACGGCAGCGGCGCCCTCGTCCAGTCCCTGCTGGACCTCGGCCTCGTCGACACCGTCCACCTGGTGACGTTCCCGGTGGTGCTGGGCACCGGCCTCCGTCTCTTCAAGGAGGGCGCGGTACCGACCAAGTTCCGCCACACGGGCGGCCGTACGACCCCCGCCGGGGTCTCCATCCAGTCGTACGACGTGGCCGGACGGCCCGACTACGGCTCGTACGAGCTCCCGGAAAACGCCTAGCCGAGGATCAGCCGCGCCGGTACGGTGATCGCTCCCCGTGGGAGCCGCCGACGTCTCCGCACACCCGCCGGAGACCGGGAGAGCCGCCCCCATGTCGTCGATCGCCGTACCGCGCCCGCTCGCGCCCCGCCGGGCCTGGCTCACCGACCTGCCCGTGCTGCTCGTCGCGGTCGTGTGGGGCGCGAGCTACCTCGCGGCCAAGGACATCACCACCGCACGGACGGTGCTCGCCGTCCTGGTGCTGCGCTTCGCCGTGGTCCTGCCCGTGCTCGCAGTCGTCGCACGGCGCTCGCTGCGCGCCCTCACCGCAGCCCAGTGGCGCGGCGCCGCGCTGCTCGGGCTGATCCTCGGTGGGATCTTCCTGCTGGAGACGTACGGCGTCGTGCAGACCTCGGCGACCAACGCCGGCCTCATCATCAGCCTCACCATGATCTTCACCCCGCTCGCGGAGGCCGCGGTCACGCGCGTCCGGCCCCCCCGCGCGTTCCTCGCGGCGGCCGGCCTCTCCGTGCTCGGCGTCGTCCTGCTCACCCAGGGCGGCGGCTTCACCCGACCCTCGCTCGGCGACCTGCTGATGCTGCTCGCCGCCCTCGCCCGCACCGTGCACGTCCTCGCCATGTCGCGCATCAAGGCCGTCCGGGGGGCCGACGCGCTGTCGCTCACCACGGTCCAACTGGGAGCCGCCGTCGCAGTGTTCGCGGTCCTGTCGGCCGGCGCCGGCACCACGCCGTGGGGCACGGCGGCCGGCTTCGGGGCGCGGGAGTGGGCCGGGCTGCTGTTCCTGTCCGTGTGCTGCACGCTGTTCGCGTTCTTCGTGCAGATGTGGGCCGTGCGCCGTACGTCCCCCTCGCGCGTCAGCCTGCTGCTCGGCACCGAGCCGCTGTGGGCCGCCGCGGCCGGCATCGCGCTCGGCGGGGAACGGCTCGGAGCGCTCGGACTGGCAGGCGGTGCGCTGGTGCTTGTGGGGACCGCGTGGGGACGCAGGGCCGCAGGTTAACTTACGGAAAACTCATCGGACTTGACGGGAAAATCTGCGGATTTGACGTTGACATGCCACTGTCTACGCGCGTCATCATGAGGCATGACTTCCCCCACACGCGCCACTCGCTTCGGCGCCGCAGCCGTTCTTCTGTCCGCCCTTCTCGTGGGCGGCACCGTCACCGCCACCACCGCGGACGCAGCCGCCGACTCCGTCGGCAGCATCTGCTACAACTCCCTGCCCTCCCAGGCGCACGACACCCTCGACCTGATCGCGCAGGGCGGGCCGTACCCGTACTCGCAGGACGGCGTCGTCTTCACGAACCGCGAAGGCGTCCTGCCCAGCCAGTCGTCCGGGTACTACCACGAGTACACGGTCATCACGCCGGGCGCGCCGACGCGCGGAGCCCGTCGCATCGTGACCGGCGAGCAGTCCCAGGAGGACTACTACACCTCGGACCACTACGCCACGTTCGACCTGATCGACTTCGGCTGCTGAGCGACTTCCCCCGCTCGGTCAGTCCGAAAGAACGGTGCGCCGGAAGTCCGGTCCGCGCTCATCCGGACTTCCGGCTCTCCGCGGCGGCGAACAGCGCGATCGCCAGCACCACCAGGGCGACGCTCGCGTAGACCCCGTAGCCGTCGAGGAAGCCGAGCCGCTGCACGAGGCCCGCATGCCAGTGGGTGAACTCGTCCACCAGGCCCAGCACGCCCTGCACCAGGGCGAAGAATCCGAGTAACTCCAGCAGCTGCTTCATGCCATGACCCTCGCCCCGCGGACCCCCCACGGAACATCGGCCGCGGGGCGAGCCGTGTCTGACGGAAGTTCCCCGTCCGGCGGGGCGGGCGCGCCGAAAGTCTCCAGTGGTGCGACTTTGGTCGGGGATCCTCCGCATGGAGGGGTGGCGGCGGGCCCGACTGCGTAGATTTGTCGACCGTGAGGGATGACAAGCCCGCGCCGGCCGCCGCGGGGACCATCGGCCGCAGATGGCTGTTTCCGTCGGCCCTGCTCCACGAGATCGACCCCGACGCCGGGCGGTCCGGGCGGCCCAGGCGCACCGTGCGGGACTGGGTCGTCGACTTCACCTGCTTCCTGCTCGCCGTGGCCATCGGTCTGGCGGCCGCGGACACCCTGCACCACGACACGCATACCCCGCACGCCCTCGCCGTCGTCGACCAGCTGCTCGGCGCGCTGGCCTGCGCCGCGGTATGGGCGCGCCGCCGCTGGCCGCTCGGACTCGCCGTCGCGATGATCCCCGTCGGCCTCCTGTCGAACACGGCGGGCGGCGCCGGCATGGTCGTCATCTTCACCCTCGCCGTGCACCGGCCCTTCCGGTACGTCGCCTGGATCGGCGGCGTCTCCATCGCGCTGATCCCGCCGTTCTTCTGGCTGCGCCCGGACCCCGACCTGCAGTTCGCGGGGGCGGTCGCGTTCGCCGAACTGCTCACCCTCACCGTCATCGGCTGGGGCATGTTCGTACGGTCCAAGCGCCAGCTCATGGTGAGCCTGCGCGACCGCGCCCGGCGTGCCGAGACGGAGGCGCAGCTGCGCGCCGAGCAGGCGCAGCGGCTCGCCCGCGAGGCCATCGCCCGCGAGATGCACGACGTTCTCGCGCACCGGCTGACCCTGCTGAGCGTGCACGCCGGCGCCCTGGAGTTCCGGCCCGGCGCACCCCAGGAGGAGGTCGCGCGGGCGGCCGGGGTCATCCGCGAGAGCGCGCACGAGGCCCTCCAGGACCTGCGGGAGATCATCGGCGTCCTGCGCGCGGGCGAGCCCGACGACGCGGGCCGCCCCCAGCCGACGCTCGCGGCCCTGGACGGGCTGGTCGCCGAGTGCCGCGAGGCCGGCATGAAGGTCACCCTCGCGAGTCGTGTGTCGGACCCCGCCGCCGTCCCCTCCTCCGTCGGCCGCACCGCGTACCGCATCGCCCAGGAGGCCCTGACCAACGCTCGCAAGCACGCCCCCGGCACGGAGGTCACGGTCTCCGTCACGGGCACCCCTGGCGAGGGCCTTGTCGTCGACGTACGAAATCCCGCCCCCGAGGGCGACGTGCCCGCCGTCCCCGGCTCCGGGCAGGGGCTGATCGGGCTGACGGAACGGGCCACCCTGACCGGCGGCCGGCTCGAGCACGGGGCGGAGCCGGACGGCGGGTTCCGGGTGCGGGCGTGGCTGCCCTGGGGATGAGGCGACCCGGGCGCGGCGGCCCCGCCCGCCGTGATTACGTAAGGCCCATGACTGCGATCAGACTGCTCCTCGTCGACGACGACCCCCTGGTGCGGGCCGGGCTGTCCCTGATGATGGGCGGCGCCGAGGACATCGAGATCGTCGGTGAGGCCGCCGACGGCGCCGAGGTCGAGGAGCTCGTCGACCGCACCCGCCCCGACGTGGTCCTCATGGACATCCGGATGCCGTCGGTGGACGGTCTCACGGCCACCGAGCGGCTACGGGACCGCAAGGACGCCCCGCAGGTCGTGGTCCTCACCACCTTCCACGCCGACGAACAGGTGCTGCGCGCCCTGCGCGCGGGTGCTGCCGGATTCGTCCTGAAGGACACCCCGCCCGCCGAGATCGTCGACGCCGTGCGCCGGGTCGCGGTCGGCGACCCCGTGCTGTCGCCCACCGTCACACGGCAGTTGATGGAGCACGCCGTGGGCTCCGGCGCCGACACCCGGCGCAGGCACGCGCGCGTGCGCATCGACACCCTCAACGACCGCGAGCGCGAGGTCGCCGTCGCGGTCGGCCGCGGCCTGTCCAACGCCGAGATCGCCACCACGCTCTTCATGAGCGTCCCCACCGTGAAGACCCATGTCTCCCGCATCCTGGCCAAACTCGACCTCAACAACCGTGTGCAGATCGCCCTGTTGGCGTACGACGCGGGCCTTCTGGAGGAATAGCGCTCCGCGGGATGGGCAGGTCGATCGTCTGCGGCGTCGCCATGGCTTGTCGCGCCCCGCGGCGCAGTCGCAGATCCTGACAGCCGCGCGCCCCTTCAGGGCACGGCCGAACCGCTGCGGACCTCGCGCGAACGCGCAGGATCCGTCCGGCGCACGGGCACTGACGCGGCCCGCCGCGCGTTGTCGATGCACCGGGGAGAACCGGGCGGGGGACGGGGCGGGACGCGGGGCCATGAAGAAGGTAATTGTGATAGTCGAGCTGCGGCCCGGGTTGGGCTGCTGCCAGGCTCGGCGCCGACGTTCCGGCATGACCCACAAGGTAATTGGCGGCTCGTTGCAGCCTGCCGTTCGCCCGAGTTGTCTGCCGGACGTCGGCGTCGGCCTGGCCCACCCCGTTGGCTTGATCAGCAGCTTGTCCGCCATCTCGACGTGACTCATCACAGTTCTGCCACGCGGTGACTCCACCCAGGCCGACGCGACCACGGCCGGAGAACGCCACGTTCCGGTTCGCCGCCGAGCCCCTGGAGATCGGCGGCACCCGGATCGAGAAGGGCGACTTCGTGATGGTCGGCCTCACCGCCGCCGACCGCGACGGACTGCGCTATCCCGCCCCCGACCGCTTCGACATCCGCCGCGACACCCGCGGCCACCTGGCCTTCGGCCACGGCATCCACTACTGCCTCGGCGCCCCCCTGGCCCGCCTCGAAGCCCGCACGGCGATACGTACGCTGCTCGAGCGGGCCCCCGGCCTGGCCCTCGACGGCCCGCCCGGCGACCGGCTACCCGGCATGCTGATGCGCGGGGTGCGCAGCCTGCCGGTGCGCTGGTAGAACACCCTGATCCAGAAGTACTCAGGGGGCCTGCATGCTGCGCACAGCGGAGATCACCGCCGAGCTGACCGGACAGCTCGGCGGCGACGACTTCCACAATCTGCACTGGCGTTCACAGTTCGAGTTCAGCGTGGACTGCTTCATCTGCGAGCGGACCGGCCGCACCACGGTCTACGAGCGCGGCGCGGAGCGGGCCCTGTGCTCGGGCAGCCGCAGCGGCTTCCGGCGCCACCGCACCGCGGGCCGGATCGCCGCGTACGACACCACCTCTGGCAAGGAGCGGCTGGTGCTGCGTGCCCTGGTCGACTTCTGGTGGGCGCCCTTCGAGGATGCGAAGGACGGCAGGCCGGCTCAGGCGCCCACCAGCCACCCCTGGGTGCGGTTGCACCTCGGGTACTGCTGCCCGAAGACCAAGGAGTCCGGCACCGACAGTATCCAGAGCAACCTGGTCCGGCCGTACGAGCTGCGCTGCACCCATTGCGAGTCACTGATGGCCGCGGACACCACGGCACCGGCGATACGCCTGCTCACCTGAACGCGGACTCGGCCCGGCCCGGAATCTCCGCGAGCGCCACCTGTCTGCGCTCCCGCCGGGAGACCTCGCAGGCCTCGGCGATCCGCAGCGCCTGCAGCGCCTCGCGACCGTCGCACGGATTGGCCCGCTGCCCGAGGACGACCTCGACGAACGCGCCCAGTTCGGCCTCGTAGGCGGGCCCGAAGCGCTCCAGGAAGCCGGACCACGGCTTGTCCGCGGCCGGCGGCCCGGTCGGCTCGGTGGAGGCGATCGGTGTTCGGTCGTCCAGGCCGACGACGATCTGGTCGAGCTCCCCGGCCAGTTCCATGCGGACGTCGTAGCCGGCGCCGTTCAGCCGGGTGGCCGTGGCCGTGGCGAGGGTGCCGTCGTCGAGCGTGAGCAGCGCGGCACCCGTGTCCACGTCACCCGCCTCCCGGAACATCGGCGGCCCCGCGTCGGACCCGGCCGCGTACACCTCGACGACCTCGTGCCCCGTCACCCAGCGCAGCGCGTCGAAGTCGTGGATCAGTGCGTCCCGGTACAGGCCGCCGGACAGCCGCAGCCATCCGGGCGCGGGAGGAACCTGGTCGGACGTCACCGCCCGTACGGTGTGCAGCCGCCCGAGTCGGCCCGCGGACACCGCGTCGCGCGCGCCCGTGTAGCCCGTGTCGAAGCGGCGCTGGAACCCCATCTGCAGAACCGTCCCGGCCGCCTCGACCTCGCTGATGGCGTGCAGGGTGCCGGGCAGGTCGAGCGCTATGGGCTTCTCGCAGAACACCGGGAGCCCCGAGCGTGCTGCCCGACCGATCAGTTCGGCGTGGGCCGACGTCGCCGTCGTGATCACCACGGCGTCCACGCCCCACTTGAAGATCTCGTCCACTCCCGGCGCCGCCGTCTCTCCGAGGCGGAGCGCGAGCTCCTGGGCCCGCGCCGGATCCACATCCGTGAGGATCAGTGACCCGACCTCGCGGTTGCGGCTGAGCGTGTTCGCATGGATGGTGCCGATGCGGCCCGTACCGATGACCCCGATGCGCATGGAAACAAAGTGAGGGTTCAGTGCGTACGCTGTCAATGCATATGTCCGGACAATCGAACTACACAACTTCCCGTCAACAACTCGTGGAGCTACGCTCGGCCCGTGCCGAAACCTGAAGTGGACCCGACCCTGTCGCTCGAGCTCAGAGTGGACCGGAGTTCTCCGGTGCCGTTGTACTTCCAGCTGTCCCAGCAGCTCGAAGCGGCGATCGAGCACGGAGCACTCACCCCCGGCAGCCTGCTGGGCAACGAGATCGAGCTGGCCGCACGGCTCGGACTGTCCCGGCCCACCGTCCGCCAGGCCATCCAGTCGCTCGTGGAGAAGGGCCTCCTGGTGCGTCGCCGCGGCGTGGGCACGCAGGTCGTGCACAGCCAGGTCAAGCGCCCCCTGGAGCTCTCCAGCCTCTACGACGACCTGGAGGCGGCCGGCCAGCGCCCCGCGACCAGGGTGCTGGTCAACACGGTCGTCCCGGCGACCGCCGAGGTCGCCGCCGCCCTCAACGTGGCCGAGGGCAGCGACGTCCACCGGGTGGAGCGCCTTCGGCTGGCGCACGGGGAGCCGATGGCCTACCTGTGCAACTTCATCCCGCCGGGCCTGCTCGACCTGGACACCGCGCAGCTGGAGGTCACCGGCCTGTACCGCATGATGCGCGCCGCCGGGATCACCCTGCACAGCGCCCGCCAGACGATCGGCGCCCGCGGTGCCACGACCGCCGAGGCCGACCGCCTCGCCGAAACCGAGGGCGCCCCGCTGCTCACCATGCAACGCGTGACTTTCGACGACACGGGCAGGGCGGTGGAGTACGGCACGCACACGTACCGGCCGACGCGCTACTCCTTCGAGTTCCAGCTGCTCGTACGGTCCTGAAGGCGACATGGGCGGAGATCGGTTGGTCGCAATGTCAGGACAAAGAAAACGGTCTGTGCGGAAGCGCGCCGTCGAGGGGCGCGGGGCTGTGTCGATATGCGGCTCCGCCGCGTGGGCGCGACCAGCCACGAACAACCCGCACCCGGCACCCATCGCGCACCGCCTTTGCTCCCCCGCACAGCACCCAGAGTCACGTTGAGGCACAATCGGGCCTTGATGAGCACCTACGGCAACTTCACCGCCCCCATAGGCTCCCGCCGTGCCCCCGCGCTCCGCACGGTCGGCACGAGGGAGCGCCGCTCGCACCTGACCGCACCCCGTGTGCCGACGGTCGGCATCGACATCGGCGGCACAAAAGTGATGGCGGGCGTCGTCGACGCCGACGGCAACATCCTGGAGAAGCTCCGCGCGGAGACCCCGGACAAGTCCAAGAGCCCCAAGGTCGTCGAGGACACCATCGTCGAGCTGGTCCTGGACCTCTCCGACCGGCACGACGTGCACGCGGTGGGCATCGGCGCGGCCGGCTGGGTCGACGCCGACCGCAACCGCATCCTGTTCGCCCCGCACCTGTCGTGGCGCAACGAGCCCCTCCGGGACCGCCTCGCGGGCCGGCTCGCCGTGCCCGTCCTGGTCGACAACGACGCGAACTCCGCCGCCTGGGCCGAGTGGCGCTTCGGCGCCGGCCGCGGCGAGGACCACCTCGTCATGATCACGCTCGGCACCGGCATCGGCGGCGCCATCCTGGAGGACGGCCAGGTCAAGCGCGGCAAGTACGGTGTCGCGGGTGAGTTCGGGCACATGCAGGTGGTCCCCGGCGGTCATCGCTGCCCGTGCGGCAACCGGGGCTGCTGGGAGCAGTACAGCTCCGGCAACGCGCTGGTCCGGGAGGCCAAGGAGCTGGCCGCCGCCGACTCCCCGGTGGCGTACGGGATCATCGAGCACGTCAAGGGCAACATCGCCGACATCACCGGCCCGATGATCACCGAGCTGGCCCGGGACGGCGACGCGATGTGCATCGAGCTGCTGCAGGACATCGGGCAGTGGCTCGGCGTCGGCATCGCGAACCTGGCGGCGGCCCTGGACCCGTCCTGCTTCGTGATCGGCGGCGGCGTCTCGGCCGCCGACGACCTGCTGATCGGCCCCGCACGGGACGCCTTCAAGCGCCAGCTCACGGGCCGCGGCTACCGCCCGGAGGCCCGTATCGCGCGCGCCCAGCTCGGCCCCGAGGCCGGTATGGTCGGCGCCGCCGACCTCGCCCGCCTGGTGGCCCGCCGCTTCCGCCGCGCCAATCGACGCAGGGTCGAGCGGCACGAGCGCTACGAGCGGTACCTGGAGACCCGCCGCTCCGCCAGGGACAGCGCATGACCGCCTCGCTGCCGCGTCAGGTCCTGCCCCCGGACGAGCCGCGCCGGCCGGCCGAGGACCGCCGTCACAAGATCCGCCGCAGGGCGCTCACCCTGCTCATCATCGTGCTGCTCATCGGCGTCCCGGCCGGCTATCTGGTGATCTCCGCCAACCAGAGCCGCGACAGCGGCAAGGACAAGGAGGCCAAGTACGCGGCGACCGGCCTGACCAAGGGCTGGCCGTCGCAGGTGCAGCGCCGCCTCTACCAGGTGCCGATGCCGCACCCGTCGGGCAAGGTCGCCAGCTACGAGACGAACAACTGGAAGACCAGCCGTCTCTACGTCCAGTTCCAGACCCCGCTGCGCAACCTCGACGTCTTCCTCCACGACATGGGCGTCACCCGCGCCGATCTGAAGCGGGGCGACATCACCATCAGCGCCCGCGACCAGAAGATCACCGGCTGGGACTTCACCAGCCCGGGCCCCTGGTACGGCCTGGTCCACGAGCAGAAGGCACCCAAGCCCACCCAGTACGTCATGATGAGCCTGGGGAACAGGAACAACCCGTTCTTCTACGTCGTCTCCCGGACGGTTCCGTGACGCGGCGGGCTTCGGCGCGGCCGCCGGAGCCGATTGTCAGACCCCGCCCGTAGAGTCGAAGACGTCTGATCCGACACACGGGGCGGGAGGTGACAGGTCGTATGGGCGACACGGCTGCGGTGGCCGGGCGAGCGGCCGAGGGGGAGCCGGTCGCGGGGGAGTCCGTGCCCGTCCGGCTCGCGGCCGTCTTCCTGCCCGCGCCGCTGCCGCGGGACGGCCGGATCGCCTTCTGGGACCCGGAGGGCGGCGCCCTGACCGCCGGGGACACCGAGCTCACCGTCGTACGACGGCACGGCGCGGGAGTCCGGCGCAGGACCGCCCCCGCGCTCTCCCTCCCGGTCGGCTCGGCACTGCCCCACCTCGTCCGCGCCCGGCGCGACCCGGCCGCCCACCCCGCCACCGTCTGCTGGGGCGCGGCCGCACTGCACGCCCTGCGGCTCATCGCCCGCGGACGGCTGCTGCCCGGCCTGACGGCCACCGGTCACGACGCATGGCGGGCCGGCCCCCTGGACCCGGACGACATCGCGCACATCCGGTCGGTCGCCGCGGCCCTGCCGTACGAGGGCCATGCGGTCCCGCTGCCCGGCCCGGGCCCGCTGCGGCTGCCCGAGCCGGAGGCGCTGATGCGCTCCTTCCTGGACGCGGTCGCCGACACCCTCCCGCGCACCCCCGCCGCACCGCACGCCTCCGGCAGGCCCTTCGCCGACCGCCGCCCGCAGCGCCTGCCCGAAGCCCAGGACTGGGCCGCCGAGGTCGCCGCCGGCATGGACGCGGGCGTGCGCATCTCGCTCCGCCTCGACCTGTCGGCGTACGAGCTGTTCGACCGGGACGAGGGGGTGCGCACCGCGGGCGCCGCGATCGTCCAGGTGCACAGCCTCGCCGACCCCACGCTGATCGCCGACGCGGCGGCCCTGTGGGCGGGGGAGGCGGACGCGGCGTTCGGCCCCCGCGCACGCGTGGACGCGGCCCTCGCCGTGCGGCGTGCGGCCCGGATCTGGCCGCCCCTGGACCGGCTCGCCGAGCAGGACGTGCCCGACGTCCTGGCGCTGTACGACGAGGAGCTGGGCGACCTGCTCGGAGTGGCGGCGACCCGGCTCGCGGCCGCCGGGGTCGCCGTGCACTGGCCCCGGGATCTGGCCCAGGACCTGAGCGCGGCCGCGGTGGTCCGGCCCGCGCCGGGCTCCGCGACCGACGGCACGGGCTTCTTCGAGAGCGACGAACTCCTCCAGTTCCGCTGGCAGTTGGCGCTCGGCGGCGACCCGCTCAGCGAGGCCGAGATGGACGCCCTCGCCGAGGCCCACCGCCCGGTGGTGCGGCTGCGGGACCGCTGGGTCCTGGTCGACCCCGCCCTGGTCCGCAAGGCTCGCAAGCGCGAACTGGGCCTGCTCGACCCGGTGGACGCGCTCTCCGTCGCGCTCAGCGGCAGCGCGGAGGTGGACGGGGAGACGGTCGAGGCGGTACCGGTCGGCGCCCTCGCGGCCCTGCGTGACCGCCTGACGGCCGGGGTGCGCCCCGCCGAACCGCCCTCGGACCTGCACGCCACCCTCCGGGACTACCAGCTCCGGGGCCTGGCCTGGCTGGACCTCATGACCTCCCTCGGCCTGGGCGGCTGCCTCGCCGACGACATGGGGCTCGGCAAGACGATCACGCTCATCGCGCTGCACCTCAAGCGCGCCCGCCGCGAGCCGACCCTGGTCGTCTGCCCGGCCTCCCTGCTCGGCAACTGGCAGCGGGAGATCACCCGGTTCGCGCCCGGCGTTCCCGTCCGCCGTTTCCACGGCCCCGACCGCACCCTGGACGACCTGACCGACGGTTTCGTCCTCACCACCTACGGCACGATGCGGACGACGGCACCGCGGCTCGCCGAGCAGCGGTGGGGCATGGTCGTCGCGGACGAGGCACAGCACGTCAAGAACCCGTACTCGGCGACGGCGAAGGCGCTGCGCACGATTCCGTCCCCGGCGCGCGTGGCCCTCACCGGGACCCCCGTGGAGAACAACCTCTCCGAACTCTGGGCCCTGCTCGACTGGACGACACCCGGACTCCTCGGTCCCCTGAAGTCCTTCCGCGCCCGGCACGCGCGCGCCGTGGAGAACGGCGAGGACGAGGAGGCCGTGACCCGCCTGGCCCGTCTGGTCCGTCCCTTCCTCCTGCGCCGCAAGAAGTCCGACCCCGGCATCGTTCCCGAGCTGCCGCCCAAGACGGAGACGGACCACCCGGTGCCGCTCACCCGCGAACAGGCGGCCCTCTACGAGGCGGTGGTGCGGGAGTCCATGCTGGCCATCGAGACCTCGGACGGCATCGCACGCCGGGGCCTGGTGCTCAAGCTGCTCGGTGCGCTGAAGCAGATCTGCGACCACCCCGCGCTGTATCTCAAGGAGGAGGCCCCCCAGGGCGAGCGGCTTCTCGCGCGTTCCGGCAAACTCGCCCTTCTGGACGAGCTGTTGGACACGCTGCTGGCGGAGGACGGCTCGGCGCTCGTCTTCACCCAATACGTGGGGATGGCCCGCCTGATCACCGCGCACCTGGTCTCCCGGGCGGTTCCGGTGGACCTGCTGCACGGCGGTACCCCGGTCCCGGAGCGCGAACGCATGGTGGACCGCTTCCAGAGCGGCGCGACCCCGGTCCTGGTGCTGTCGCTGAAGGCGGCCGGCACCGGCCTGAACCTCACCCGCGCGGGCCACGTCATCCACTTCGACCGCTGGTGGAACCCGGCGGTCGAGGAACAGGCCACCGACCGCGCCTACCGTATCGGCCAGACCCAGCCGGTCCAGGTCCACCGCCTGATCACCGAGGGCACGGTCGAGGACCGAATCGCCGAAATGCTGGAGGCCAAGCGGGCGTTGGCCGACGCGATCCTCGGCTCCGGCGAGTCGGCCCTCACCGAACTGACCGACCGCGAACTCACCGACCTGGTCACCCTTCGGAGGCCGACATGACCCCGGGCCCGGCGGACGAGGCCCGCCGAGCGCTGCGGGAGGCGCGGGAGCACGGCACCGAGACCCGCGGGGGCGGCGTACCGGGACGTGGGAGGGCCGCGGACGAGAATCCGGCCGAGGAGAGCGGTGCGGAGGACGAGCCGACGCGGAAGGGGCATCCGCGACCCGAGCAGGGACAGGCCTCCGAGACGCCCGATCCCGACCGGGCCCGGCCCGCAGACGCCGCGCGCGCGGCACTCCGCCGGGCGATCTCGGCGAAGCGCGAAGCGAGCGGCACAGGCCTGGCCGCGGACGCCGGAACCTCTGAGTCGGGCGGCCCGGGCGGGGGCGTGCCGGGCGTGGCGTCCGGCGGGGAAGCGAATGCGGAGGGGGCTGCCCGGGCCGCGATCTCCGGGAGCGCCGCGGGCCGCGGTACGGCCGCAGTGGCCCCCGCTCCTGTGCCGGACCATGCGGGGGACGGTGCATCGCCCGCAGGCACGTCAGGCGGTCCCGCCGGTGCGACAGCGGACACGGATCGCCCCGGCGACGCGCCGGGTCCTGGCTTGTCGGGTCGGGGGAGTGGTGTGCCGGGTTCTGGTCTGTCGGGCGGGGGGAGTGGTGCAGCGAGCCCTGGCTTGTCGGGTCGGGGGAGTGACGCGCCGGGTTCTGGCTTGTCGGGTCGGGGGAGTGACGCACCGAGCCCTGCCCTGCCGGACCAGGCGAGTGACGCACCGACGTCCGCCCAGCCTCGGGATGATGAGGTGCCGGGGCCTGTCCGGGCGGGTGCCGTCGAGGAGCTGGGGTCTGTTCGGCCTGCGGCTGATGTGGTGAGGAGGTCGCCTCGGCCCGGGGCCGATGAGGTGCCGAAGCCCGCATCGTCGGACTTGGGCGATGGCGCGCCGAGTTCCGATCCGCCCGGTGTGCCGCCGGACGGGAGAGGCGCGAGGTCGGGGCCCGGTGTGGGACCTCGGAGCCGCGAAGCCGCCCCTGCCGGTGGGCGCCCCGCTGATGTCGCGCGTGAGGCGTTGCGTGCCGCGCGGGCGGAGTCGCGGCAGGCTCGGGAGGATGCCGAGCGTGCCGGAGCCGAGGCCCGGCGTCGGCCGAGAAGGGCGGCGGACGGGAGTCGTGGCGGGGTCTCCCGCCGGGCTGCCGGCGTTCAGGCGCGGGATCTCGGGGAGTTGCTCGCCGACGCCTTCCGTATGCCTGCCTCGGCGGCCGGGTCGGGCGAGACCCCGGAGGACGACGATCCCGCACATGAGGGCAGTCCGGATTCCCGGACGTCTTCGTCGAGGGCCACGCCCGCGCCCACGTCCGATGAAGGCCCGGCGGCAACCGGACGACTCGCGGAGCCCTACCGTCCCGGCACCGGCGGCACCGGCGGCACCGGCGGCATCGGCGGCATCGGCGGCATCGGCGGCATCGGCGGCATCGGCGGCATCGGCAGTACCGGCAGTATCGGCAGTACCGGCAGTACCGGCAGTACCGCCGGCACCGGCAGTACCGGAAGCACCGCCAGTACCGGCGGCACCGCCCGGCCCCCCGTAACCGGCGACTCCCCGACCGCCCCCACCGCCCACCGCCCCCACTCCATGGCCGCCCCCGCCCGCGACAGCGAACTGCGCCGTACCTTCCCCGCATTCCCGCCCCGCCCCTCCCGTTCTCCTGCCTCGTCGGCTTCCGCCGCCGACGCCCGCTTCGCGGAGACGTGGTGGGGCAATGCCTGGGTCACGGCGTTGGAAGAGGGGGCACTGGACGCCAAGCGGCTGGCACGCGGCCGGAGTTACGCCGAGCAGGGCAACGTGGATGCCATCACGGTGACGCCCGGACTCGTGCTCGCGTATGTGCAGGGCAGCCGCCCGCGCTCGTACCGCGTGCAGGTGCGGCTGCGCACGCTGGACGACGCCGACTGGGCGCGGTTCCTGGAAGCCGCCGCCGAGCGGCCCGGGCACATCGCGGCACTGCTGGACAAGGAGTTGCCCCAGGCCCTCGCCGACTGCGGAGTGCCGTTGCTGCCGGGGCCGCGCGACCTGGACCCGCGGTGCAGTTGCCCCGACTACGGCCACCCCTGCAAACACGCCGCCGCCCTCTGCTATCAGACGGCACGCCTGCTCGACGCCGACCCCTTCGTGCTGCTCCTGCTGCGCGGCCGAGGGGAACGCGAGCTGCTCGACGCCCTCTCCCGCCTGAGCGCCGCCCGAGCAGCCCGCGCCGCCCAGGAGCGGGAACCAGCCCCCCTTCCCGGCGTGCGCGCGACCGAAGCCCTTCTGCCCCGCCAACTCCCGCCGCTCCCGGCCCCGTTGCCCGTCCCGCCGCACCCCGAGCAGCCCCCGGTCTACCCGGCGGCCCCGGGCGGCCCCGACCCTTTCGCCCTGGACCAGCTTGCGACCGACGCCGCCGCCCGCGCCCACGCCCTCCTCAGCACCGGCCGCGACCCGGTGGCGGAGCTGACGCTGTGGCAGGACGCGGTCCGGCTCGCCGCCGCCCGCCCCGGCTCCGGCCTCACCGCCGGCACCCGCGCGCTCTACGCCTCGCTCGCCTCCGCCGCCGGCCGCACCCCCGCCGAGCTGGCCAGAGCGGTCGCTGCCTGGCGCCAGGGCGGCCTCGAAGGCCTCGCCGTCCTCGAGGAACCCTGGGACCCGCCGGCGGGACGCTTCGACCGCGCCCGCCCCCTCCTCCTCGCAGCCGACCTCCCCGCCTTCAGACCCTCGCGCAACCACCTCACCCACCCCCGCGGCCACGTCCAGCTCCGCCTCGGTCGGGACGGCCTGTGGTACGCCTACGAGTCGGAGCCGGGCCACGACGACTGGTGGCCCCGCGGCACCCCGGACCTCGACCCGGTGGGCGCCCTCACGGGCCTGGGCACACCGAGCGGCCTGTGAGCGGTGCGCCGTCCCTCTGCCGCCGTCGAGTCGGACATCCTCGGCGCGCTGTGGCTGTCCCGCGAACTCGCGGGAGGCCCCATCGGCTCCGTCCTCCGACCGGTGGCCGATGCCGATGCAGTGTTGCGGTCACGGCTCTGCAGCTCGTGGCGGAGCTGGGTGAGCGCCCGGTGCAGTGTGCTCTTGACCGTGCCGGGCGCCATGCCGAGGGCGGCAGCTGTCTCTTGCGTGGACATCTGTTCCCAGTGGCGCAGCACGACGACAGCGCGCTGCTGATGGGGCAGCGTCCTGATGACCTCCATGAGCAGCGCGCGGTCGGCGTGCTGTTCGGTGCAGTCCTCGACGCTCGTGTCGGGCAGCTGCGCGGAGGGGAGCTCTTGGATTTTCCGGGCCCGCCACCACTCCGTGCGAGTGTTGATCATGACACGTCGCAGATACGCGTCTGCGAGCCGCTTGTCCGCTATGCGGTCCCACCGGCGGTAGGTGCGTACGAGGGCCGTCTGGAGCAGATCCTGGGCGTCGAGCGGGTCGTGGACCAGACGGCGGGCGCTGCGCAGCAGAGCATCATGCCGCGCACGGACGTACTCCTCGAATTCCGGCATCGTGGCGTGACGCCTGCGGGTGTTCATACGGGGGACTCCTTTTCTGCGCTGGCATGAGAGGTCGGCGCGTGTGGGGCCGGGCGCCGGTCAGCGGCGCGGGTGGTCGACGGGTGGGCGTGGGCGGCCGACCGTCAGCAGCCGGGCAGGTGGGGCACCTTGGGTGCCGCTCCGCGTACGTAGCGGTTGCTCACCCAGGCCGGGTCGCTGCCCGACAGCAGGGTGACCTTCGTCCACCACCTGTTGCCCGAGACCTTGGTCGTGTGCCGGTTGGTCTGGCAGGACGCCCGCAGGCTCGTACGGGACACCCGTGTGACGGCCCGGCAACTCGTGCGCGGGCACTCCCGCAGGGCCACCTGCGCGCCCTTGACACGGATCTTCCTGACGCCGGCGGCGGCCGAGGTGTGGTCGGACACCGGCGCCGGAGTCACGGTCCGGGCGGCCGTGGGCGGTGTGCCGGGCGCACCGGCGTGTGCGGGGCCGGCCACGGCAAGGCCGCCGGCCAGGGCAAGAGTGATCGCGGCGAACGTGAACCCGTTACGTACCGTGGAGGTCATTTCCGTACTCCTTCTCACCGGCGCCGCACTGCACGGCGCACGCACGGGGCCTGCCGGCCATCGGGCCGGGCTGCCGGCCGCTCCCCTCGCGCCGGCCGGCAGCCCGGCCCCGGTGCTGACGGCCCATCAAGGCCGGCCGCTTGCGCCGGAGGTGCCGTACGACCTCGACCTTCCCCGTCGGGGAATTGAACGGGCAGTCGGATCCGCCGCCCTGATCAATGGCCGATGTACCGGTCATGGGCCCGGCGCAGGCAACGACTGTGGCAGTGAGCAGCTGTGGGCAAGCTGAGGATTGCTGAAGGTCCGTGCGTCAACTCCCCGAGAGCGTGCGGTTCTTCAGGTTGGCCACAGGCCGCCTCCCTCATGCTGGGGCCATGCGCTTACTGGTGGTGGAGGACGACCGGCGGATGGCGGAGCTGCTGCGGCGCGGCCTGGTCGGTGAGGGATGGGCGGTTGACGTCGCGTACGACGGACCGTCAGGGCTGGAGCGGGCGGGCGAGAACGCGTACGACGCGATCGTGCTGGACGTGATGCTGCCCGGCCTGAACGGATACGGGGTGTGCGGCCGGCTGCGCCAGGCGGACATATGGGCGCCGGTGCTGATGCTGACCGCGATGGACGGGGAGTACGACGAGGCAGAAGGGCTGGACGTAGGTGCGGACGACTACGTGACCAAGCCGTTCTCGTTCGTGACGCTCCTGGCCCGGCTGCGGGCGCTGATGCGGCGCGGACAGCCGCAGCGCCCCGCCGTGCTGCGCGTCGGGGACCTGGAGGTGGATCCCGCGGCCCGGCACTGCCGTCGCGGCACGGTGCCGGTGGCTCTGACGGTGCGGGAGTTCTCGGTGCTGGAGTACCTGGCGCGGCGCGGCGGCCAGACGGTCACGAAGACCGAGATCCTGGAGCACGTCTGGGACGACCGGTTCGACGGAGACGTCAACGTGGTGGAGGTCTACGTCAGCGCCCTGCGCCGCAAGATCGACGCCCCCTTCGGACGTCGTTCCCTGCGCACCGTACGGGGGCTCGGCTACCGGCTGGAGGGGGCACCGGAGGGGCCATGCTGAGGACTCTTCGGACACGACGGTTCCGGCGCGGTCTGCGCCCGGGCAGTGTGCGTCTGCGCTTGACGCTGGCCGCGGCCCTGGTCGCCGCCGTCCTGGTGGCAGTGGGCGCCGTCGCTGCCGCCGCCTTGGTGCGCGAGTCGCTCACGGCCTCGGCGCTGCAGCGGGTCACCGACGGCGGCGTCGTGTCGTCGGTGGAGACGTCGCTGTGCGTGAGCGACGACTCCGGCACGGTGTCGTGCACCGCGGCGCCTCCTCACGGGGACGCGGTCCGGCGGGACACCGTTCCCCTGATCCGCGGCGAACGCCTTTCGCTGTGGCCGTGGAGCGACCCCGACGACGCGGTACCCGTGCGTCTCATTCCGGCCGACGGCTCCGACCCGATCGAGTTCCCGGAGGCATGGACGGATCAGGGGCGGCTGAACACCGCCGTGTGGTGGCTGACAGGCGGCGCGCTGGCGCTCACCGCGCTGACGGCCGGCGCTGCTTGGCTGGTCGTCGGCCGGGCCCTGAAGCCGGTGGATGTGATCCGAACGCAGTTCGCCGCACTGAGCCTGAGCCGCCTTGACCAGCGCATACCCACGGGGCGCGGCGGCCGGGAGTTCACGCAGCTGGTGGCGACGATGAACAGCGCCCTGGACCGCCTCGACGCGGCGGCCGCCCGGCAACGGCAGTTCACCTCCGACGTCGCCCACGAACTGCGCACCCCGATCGCCTGCCTGCGTGCCGAACTCGAACTCGCGCTCACCGGCTCCGGGACAGCCCACTGGCCCGACGCCGCCCGTGACGCCCTGCACGACACCCTTCACCTCCAGGACATCACCACGAACCTGCTGCTCCTGGCCCGCCTCGACGCTCAGGCCTCACACGCGAAAACCCTCCTGACCAAGCAAGTCGACCTGCCCGGCCTGGTACGCGAAGCCGTCGCCCGCCGTGACGTACCCGATCACCTGAGCCTGGTCGTCACGGCCCCCGACGAACCCGCGCCCGTGACCGGCCACCCGGGTCTCCTCGGTCGCGTCCTGGCCAACCTCCTCGACAACGCCGAGCGCCACGCGGCCACCACCATCACCGTCACGCTCACCCGGGACCACGAACGCCGGCAGGCCGTACTCGACGTGGCCAACGACGGCCCGCCCGTCCCGCCCGAGCACCACGAGACGATCTTCGAACGATTCAGCCGACTCGACGACGCCCGCACAAGGGACGCCGGGGGCACGGGCCTCGGCCTGGCCATCGCCCGTCGCATCAGCACCCTCCACCACGGCACGCTCACCCTCGCCGCCGGTCAGGACGACCGGGCCGGAGCCCGGTTCACCGTACGGCTGCCCCTGGCGCACGAGGACGTCCTGCCGGTGGTGACCGAGCTCCTGCACGCCTGCGACCAGCCCGACGACATCCCGGCGCTACTCACCCACAAGGCCGGACACCAGCCCCTCGAAGACGTCGTGCCCGACCTGGTGCGTGCCCTCATCACGGCCGGACGCGACGACCACCTCCAGGCACTGCTCCGCCACGTCGCACGGCAGGCATCCGCCTGGGAGGTCACCGGCCTCGCCGACATCCTCCGGGACGAAGGCATGCCCGCGGCCGCCGACGAACTCCTCGCCGCCCGCACCGCAAGGGGCGTCACAGGGCCCGGTGGGAGACGGTGAGCAGGTAGGTGCCGTAGAAGAGGGAGACGACGGCCAGCGCGCTGAGCAGGACGACGATCGTGCGCAGGCGGCTGCGCGCCAGATGCCGGGCGAGCGGGAGCAGCAGCGGGAAGGCCGGCAGCAGGAACCTCGGCTTGCTGCTGAAGAAGTGGGTGCCGCCGACGGCCATCACGATGAGGAGCGCGCAGTAGGCGAGCAGAGGCAGGGGCATCCTGTTCAGGACGCAGAAGACGAACAGCAGCAGGTAGCCGAGGACGATCGCGGCGGTCAGATAGACGACGAGGGTGTCGTGCCCCACGATCAGGTGTTTGAACGTGTGGGCCGTGTTGCGGCCGAAGTCGAACCGTGAGCCCCACAGGCTCTGCACGTGGAAGTAGCCGAGGGGGTCGTGCGTCTGGAGCCCCACCCAGCCGATGTAGCCCAGCCATCCGAGGGGAGCCACGGCGGCGGCCGCCCAGGCGCGGGGCGCCGTGGGCGCACCGGCGCGGCGCAGTTGCCACAGATGAACGACGGCGCCGGTGACGACGGCGGCGGCCACGGCGAGGCCGTTGGGACGGCACAGCCCGGCCAGCACGGCCAGCGTCCCCGCGGTCAGCCAGCGGCGGGTCAGCACCGCGTAGAGCGACCAGGCGGCGAAGGCGGTCATGACGGGTTCGGTGTACGCCATCGTCAGGATGATCGCGTGCGGCAGCAGCGCCCACAGCGCCACGAGGAGGATCCCGATGCGCCGTCCGTGCAGCAGCTCGCCCACCGCGTACACGCCCCAGGCCGCGATCAGGGCGGCACTCCACGCGATGAGCAGCGCCACGTTGACCGCCCCGATCGGCAGCACCGTGTTCACCGCGCGGATCAGGCCCGGGAAGAGGGGGAAGAACGCCAGGTCGTTGTAGACGGCGTGGCCGTGTTTGGCGTGGGTGATCAGGCCGTAGCCATACTGGGAGATGTGCCAGTACCAGTGGCCGTCCCATTCCAGGCCGGCCACGGTTCGCGGGTGTCTGCCGAGGTGGATCGACCACAGGGTCGCCATGATCACCCCGGTCAGCCGCACGGAGACGAACAACGTCAGTGCCGGCAGTGCCTTCCCCAGCTCGACCCGCCACCGCCGCTGCTGAGGCGCTGGATCGATGACCGGTGTGAACCGCCGCGTGAGCGCGTTGCTCGTCTTCATGGGGCTGTCGCCCATTTCGACCTCCTTCTCTCCCATGCAGGAGGGGGCGGCCGAAGGCCGGGTTCCATGGACAAGAAATCTCTTACTTCGTGAGAACCAACGACATTCGTCGTTAATGCGGCATCAGGTAATTTTCACCGCGGGCGCTCCACTTGCGCGGCAACCTTCCGCGTGTCTCGTGCATCACATGTGCATGAAGTCCAAGTGGACGGTGTTCGGGGCGGTACCGGCCGCCGCGGTGCTCGCTCTGGCGCCGGGGGCGGCCGCCGTGGCCGACGGTCCGGCTGTCACACCGTCGCCGCCGCCGACGCGGGCCTACGCCACGATCGAGGCGGAGAAGCAGCTCAACGTGGCGCGGGCGGCGCAGTCGGCCTATGTGAACTGGATGTTCTGGGACGGCGGGGCGCAGGTACCCGTACCCACGAACGACACGCTCGTGATCGACGCGCGTGACCTGGCGGGCATCGCGAGCGTCGCTGTCCCCGAACCTGGTCGTCGGCAGGGTTCCTGATGTGTCGCACGCCAGGATCGGCTCCCGGATCGCTCTTCCGCTCCAGCTCCGCAACATCGGGGATCTGGCCACCGACCGGCGCGTCATGGTGCAGTGGGAGTCGGAGGGCGGTCTGGCCTTCGACCGGAAGTTCTCCAACTGCACCTACGGCTCAGGGGACGATGCGGTTGAACCGGGCGGCCACACATCCGTCGCCTGCATCTTCGAGGCCCCTGTGCCTGCCGGTACCACCGTGGAGCTGAGCAGCCTCCTGACCGCCACCGTCGGCAAGCGGGTCCTGAACGCCGTGACCGACTACTCGGTCACCCTCCTGAGGCCGAACGTACAACCCGGCGGCGGCAGCGAGCGGGGTACCGGCCCCGCACTCACCCTCGTCCCGGCTTCCGGGCCGGGCAACGGTTTCGAGGCCGGTGCCAAGGGCCGGTTCACCGTCTCGGCCGACAACTTCGCGGATCTCGCCGCCACCGCCACCGTCAGGCCCGGCCGCCACCCGGGTGAATGGACTCTCGATCTCAACGCCGTCAATCACGGCCCCGCCTCCGTGTACAGCACGGTCGGCAAGGCCGTGGCCCTGGTCGATGTCGTCCTGCCCAAGGGCACGGTGGCGACCGGCAATGCCTTCGAGGAGGGCGAGGACAGTCCGTACGGCCAGTGCCTGCTCCGGGTCAGCGACACCCGGACGGCACCTTTCGAGGCGGGCCATCGGCCTTACGTGTGCCCCGTGCCGTTCGGTGTCGCCGCCGGCAAGAGCCAGTTCTTCGAGCTGTGGGTGAAGACCGCCAAGGGGTACGACGGGGCCGGGGGCACGGCGACCGTGCGTCGCGGCCCGGCCGGTGTCCCGCTCCACGACCCGGACGCCGCCAACGACAGTGTCGCCTTCGCCTTCGGTGCGTCGGCCACATCGACCGCGACGGCACCGTCCGGCGGCATCCTGGCCGCCGCCGGTGCGGGCCGGGCGGCACTCGTCGTCGGCGCGGCGGGCTGTGCCGCTCTGCTGGGCGGTGTGGTCTTCGTCGTACGTCGCCGCAGGGGCTCGCACTGAGCGCCGGACGAAGCGAAAACGAGCGGGGTCGGCTGAACCAGCAACAGGTTTCAGCCAACCCCGCCCGTTTCGAGGGGAGTCGTACGTCGGCTCAGGGCCGCTCGGCCGCCAGCAGCGCCGGGAACGCTTCCCTCAGGGCCTCGCGCCAGTCTCGGATGGGCTCGATCCCGGCGGCTGCCCAGCGGTCGTGGCCGAGGACGCTGTAGGCCGGTCGGGGGGCCGGGCGGACGTAGGCGGCGCTGGTGGTCGGACGGACCCGCTCGGGGTCCGCGCCGAGCAGCCGGAAGATCTCCCGGGTGAGCCCGTACCAGGTGGTCTCGCCGCTGCTGGTGCCGTGGTAGATCCCGGCCGGGGCGGTACCCGCCAGCGCCGAGTGCCCGAGGCGGACGAGCCGGTCGGCGAGGTCGACGGTCCAGGTGGGCTGGCCGCGCTGGTCGTCGACCACGTCCAGGGTGTCCTTGACGCCCTCCAGCTTGATCATCGTGCGGACGAAATTGCCGCCGCCCGCGCCGTACAGCCATGCCGTGCGCACCACGTGACCCGCGTCCGGGAGTGCGGTCAGCACCGCCTGCTCACCGGCCAGCTTGGTGCGACCGTAGGCGCTGCGTGGAGCCGGTGGGGCGTCCTCCGCGTACGGAGCGGTGCCGTCGCCGGCGAAGACGTAGTCCGTGGAGACCTGGAGCAGCTTGGCGCCGGTCTTCGCGCAGGAGGCCGCCAGGTTCCGGGGACCGTCGCCGTTGATCCGCAGCGCCTCGGCCTCCTGGGTCTCCGCGTCGTCGACGGCCGTCCAGGCGGCGCAGTTGACCACCACGTCCGGCTCGTGCTCGGCGACGGCACTGTGCACCGCCTCCGGGTCCGTGATGTCCAGGTCCGCCCGGGTCAGGCCGACGCTCTGCCCGCCGTCGGCCGCGAGACGGGCCAGGAGGTCCATGCCGAGCATGCCGCCCGCACCGGTGATGAGCCAGGTGGATGTCACAGCGCGGCCCGCTCCTTGAGGGGCTCCCACCAGGCGCGGTTGTCCCGGTACCAGGCCACGGTCTCCGCGAGGCCGGTGGCGAAGTCCTTGCGGGGCCGGTAGCCGAGCTCCTCGCGGATCTTGGTGCAGTCCACGGAGTAGCGGCGGTCGTGGCCCTTGCGGTCCTGGACGTACTCGACGCTGGTGTCCCAGTCCGCGCCGCAGGCCTCCAGCAGCAGTCCGGTGAGTTCCTTGTTGGACAGTTCGGTGCCGCCGCCGATGTTGTAGACCTCTCCGGCCCGGCCCTTGGTGCGCACCAGGTCGATGCCCTGGATGTGGTCGTCGATGTGCAGCCAGTCGCGGACGTTGCCGCCGTCGCCGTACAGCGGGACCTTCTTGCCGTCCAGCAGGTTCGTGATGAACAGCGGGATGACCTTCTCGGGGAAGTGGTGGTGCCCGTAGTTGTTGGAGCAGCGGGTCACGCGCACGTCGAGGCCGTGGGTGCGGTGGTACGACAGGGCGATCAGGTCGCTGGAGGCCTTGGCCGAGGAATACGGCGAGTTGGGCTGCAGCGGGTGGGTCTCGGGCCAGGAACCCTCGTCGATGGAGCCGTAGACCTCGTCGGTGGAGATGTGCACGAAGGTCTTGATCCCCGCCCGGTGCGCGGCGTCGATCAGGGTGTGCGTGCCCACCACGTTCGTCCGGACGAACTCCGCGCCGCCGTCGATGGAGCGGTCCACGTGCGACTCGGCCGCGAAGTGGACCACCTCGTCGTGTTCGGCCATCAGCTTGCCGACCAGTTCGGGGTCGCAGATGTCGCCCTGGACGAACTGGAAGCCCGGGTGGGCGCGCACCTCGTCGAGGTTGGCCGGGTTGCCCGCGTAGGTGAGCTTGTCCAGGACGGTTATCGCCACATCCCCGGGGCCCTCGGGGCCGAGCAGGGTACGGACGTAGTGGGAGCCGATGAAACCGGCACCGCCGGTCACCAGGATTCGGGTGGTCATGAAGAGATCTGTACCTTGCTGTGGTCGCCGAGGACGAATCGGTGGGCTGCGGGATTGCGGGGCGCGGGGGTGACCTGGACGTTGCGGCCGATGAGCGAGGCCTCGATCCGCCGTACGCCGGTGATCGAGGAGTCACGCAGGACGATGGAGTACTCGACCTCGCTGTCGTCGATCCGGCAGCCCTCGGAGACCGAGGTGAAGGGGCCGATGTACGAGTCGCTGATCACCGAGCCGGGGCCGATGACGGCAGGGCCGACGATGCGTGATCCGCGGACCTCGGCACCCGCGTCGATCTGCACACGGCCGATGATCTCGCTGGAGTCGTCCACGGTGCCCTCGACGCCCGGCTCGAGCGTCTCCAGGACGGAGCGGTTGACCTCCAGCATGTCGGCGACGTTCCCGGTGTCCTTCCAGTAGCCGGAGATCGTCGTCGAGCGGACGTCCTTGCGCTGGTCGATCAGCCACTGGATGGCGTGGGTGATCTCCAGTTCGCCGCGCCAGGAGGGCTCGATGCTGCGGACGGCCTCGTGAATGGCGGGGGTGAAGAGATACACACCGACCAGCGCGAGGTCGCTCTTGGGCTGCTTCGGCTTCTCCTCCAGGCCCTTGACGCGGCCGCTCTCGTCGAGCTCGGCGACACCGAACGAGGTCGGGTTGGGCACCCGGGTCAGCAGGATCTGCGCGTCCGGGTGTTCGGTGCGGAACTCGTCGACGAGACCGGTGATGCCGCCGACGATGAAGTTGTCGCCGAGGTACATCACGAAGTCGTCGTCACCCAGGAATTCGCGGGCGATGAGCACCGCGTGGGCCAGGCCGAGCGGCTGGTCCTGGGGAATGTATGTGACGCTGATCCCGAGTTTCGAGCCGTCGCCCACGGCTTCCCGGATCTCCTGGGCGGTGTCGCCGACGATGATCCCGACGTCCGTGATGCCGGCGTCCGCGATCGCCTCCAGCCCGTAGAACAGGACGGGCTTGTTGGCGACGGGCACCAGCTGCTTGGCCGATGTGTGGGTTATCGGACGCAGGCGAGTGCCCGAGCCACCGGAGAGAACGAGAGCCTTCATGCGGCGCATCCTAACCGGGGTCCGGCGCAGGCACCGCTCCGTGCGTTTCGTCACCGTTGGCCAAACCATCGTGTGGACTTTGTGATCCGTTCGTGGCCGCTGCCGCCGCTTGACGTGACCACGGTGTGACTGCCACGCGTTAGCCTTGTCCGTCAGCTAGCGGCGGTGTACGCCGGGTCATGACGTTATGACTCCCCAGTGACTGAAGCGGAAGAAGAGACATGCCCATCAAGGTGAGCGTGGTGATCCCGGTCTACAACCCGGGCAAGTACATCGAGGACTGCATCTCCTCTCTTCTCCGCCAGAGCCTGCCGGACGACGAATACGAAGCGATCTTCGTGGACGACGGCTCCACCGATGAGACCCCCGAGCGCCTCGACCGGCTCGCCGCCGAGTACCCCCACATGCACGTCATCCACCAGGAGGGCTCGGGCTGGTCCGGCAAGCCGCGCAACGTCGGCATCGCCGCCGCCAAGGGTGAGTTCATCCAGTTCGTCGACAACGACGACTGGCTGGGCGACGAAGCGCTCGAACGCATGTACAAATACGGCGTGGAGAACGGCGCCGACGTGATCGTGGGCAAGATGGCCGGCAAGGGCCGCCCGGTCCCGCTGGAGCTGTTCCGCAAGAACCGCCCGCACGCGAACGTCGAGAACGCCCCGCTGATCGACAGCCTCACCCCGCACAAGATGTTCCGCAAGGCGTTCCTGGACAAGTACGACCTCCGCTACATGGAGGGGCGCCGCCGCCTCGAGGACCACGTCTTCGTCACCGAGGCATACCTGCGCGCCGAGAACGTCGCCGTGCTCAGCGACTACCTGTGCTACTACCACGTCAAGCGCGAGGACGCGTCCAACGCGGGCTTCCAGCGCTTCGACCCGGTCGGCTACTTCAAGAACCTCCGCGAGGCCCTCGACGTCGTCGAGAAGCTCACCGAGCCCGGCCCGCTGCGTGACCGGCTCTTCCGCCGCTGGCTGCGCAACGAGATGGTCGAGCGCATGCGCGGACAGCGCCTGCTGAAGCTGCCGGAGGACTACCGCCAGGAGCTGTTCGACGAGATCCACAAGGTCGTCGTCGAGCGCTTCGGACCCGGTGTCGCGGCCGGTCTGCAGCCCACGCAGCAGATCGTCGCCGGCCTGATCGCGGCGAACCGGCTGGCCGACGTCGAGGAGTTCGCCCAGTGGGAGTCGGGGATCAAGCCCTCCGGCGTGCTGGAGACCCTGGGCTGGGAGGACGGCAAGCTGTCGATAGGCTTCACCGCCGAGTACAAGTCGGCCGGCGAGCCCATCACCTTCCGCGCCGACGGCGACAAGGACCTGCTGGTTCCGCCGCTGCCGCAGACCAGCCTGGACGCCATCGCCCTGCTCGGCGCGAACACCTCCGCGCCGCTGGCCAAGTCCAAGGTCGACCTCGTCGTACGGGAGCGCGCGACGGCCGCGGAGTTCTTCCAGCCGGTCGAGCTCACCCGCGAGAAGGTCGCCGTGGAGGGCCGGGAGGGTGACTTCCGCCAGATCCTGCGCGCCACCTCGCAGGTCGACCCGCTGACGGCCGCGAACGGCGCCGCACTGGACGCCGGCATCTGGGACGTCCTCATCCGCATAAGCTCCTGCGGCTGGACCAAGGAGACCCGCCTCGGCTCCGTACGCGACGAGGAGGCCGGGCGAGGGCGCGCCGCCGCCGTCGTCGGCTCCCCGGCCCGCCTGGTCCTGCCGTACTGGACCGATCCGCACGGCAACCTCTCCCTCGACGTCGACCGGAAGACCAACCGGCTCTCGTACGAGTTCGCCGCGCTGACCCCCGCCGACGTCACCGTGACGACGGACCCCGGCCGCCTCTCCGCCGTCCTGCCGTTCCACGTCCAGGGGGAGACCGGGGCGACCCTGAAACTGACGAACGTCGCGAGCAGCCGTTCGGTCGACCTCCCCGCCACGCTGACCGCCCGCGGGACCGGCGACGCCGACCTGAGTGCCGACCTCCCGGTCGGTGAGCCGGCGGAGGGCCAGTGGCGGCTGGAGCTGACCGTGCCCGCGACCGGGGCCGGCAAGCCGGTGGCCCTTCCACTGGTGCTCGCCGTCTCCGCCACCGGCGGTGCCGTGGTCAAGCCCCTCGCCGCCGCTGCCGCCGACCTGGCGGCCAAGGATCCCGGACGGCGCGGGCCCGCCCCTCGCCCCGTAAAATCGACGCTCCTCCGCCGGGCGGCGGGCAAGCTCCGTCGGGCTCTGAAGAAGTAAACGAACACGCGAGCAAGGATCAACACGTGCGACCACTGGGTATCGAGGGCGCTTGGGTGCTGGAGCCCAAGGTCTTCCCCGACGAACGCGGCAGCTTCCACGAGTGGTTCCGGGGCGCCGAGTTCCGCGAGGCGACCGGCCAGGATCTCGACCTGGCCCAGGCCAACTGCTCCGTCTCCAGGCGGGGCACCCTGCGCGGCATCCACTTCGCCGACGTGCCGCCGAGCCAGGCCAAGTACGTCAAGTGCGTGCGCGGCGCGGTCATCGACGTCATCGTCGACATCCGCGTCGGGTCACCGACGTACAAGCAGTGGGAAGCCGTCCGGCTGGACGACCAGACCCACCACGCCGTCTACCTGTCCGAGGGCCTCGGCCACGCCTTCTTCGCCCTCACGGACGACGCGACCGTGGTCTACCTCTGCTCCGAGGGTTACTCCCCCGGGCGTGAGCACGGTATCCACCCGCTGGACCCGGATCTCGCCATCGAGTGGCCGGCCGACATCGAGCCGCTGTTGTCCCCGAAGGACGAGCAGGCACCGACGCTCGCCGAGGCGGAGGCCCAGGGTCTGCTCCCGGTGTATGAGGACTGCGTCACATACCGCAGGTCCCTCCGAACGGCTGACGGCTCCTGACCTCTGTCGACGGACCTTCCGCGAAAACAAGAAAGAGGTATGGGCTTTGTCCCATTAGCGTTTCTTGGGGAACGCGGAAGGGTCCGCAACCCTCCTCCTGGGTGACGGAAAAACCACGGGCAAGGAAACCGGGGACTGAGTGGCATGGGTTTGACCAGCGAGACGACTGTGTACGTGATGGCGGCCGTGGCCGCCATTTGTGTGGCGCTGTTGGTCTGGCTGTGGCCACGGCTGGCCAAGCAGGGTGTGTGGCAGGTGCTCGGACGGCTTGCGGCCGTCGGAGTGGCCCAGGTGACGATCATCGCGGCCTTCGCGTGCTGGCTGAACTCCTCGTACCAGTTCTTCGGCTCGTGGGGTGAGCTCTTCGGCAACGTCGACACCGCTCCCGTCGGCGTCACCCAGGCGGGCGGAAACAACGACGGCGGGGCCATCACCGGCGTCTCGGTGAAGGGCGCCCTTATACAGCCCAACGGGAACGAGCAGTTGAACCGGGTGAGCGGGCTGCCCACCGGCAACCCGGCGGTGAACGGGCGGGTCGAGTCCGTGAAGGTCATCGGCCGCCGCACGGGCGTCGTCGACCCCGCCTTCGTGTACCTGCCGCCGCAGTACTTCCAGAAGGCGTACCACCGGCAGCGCTTCCCGGTGATCGTCGCGCTCAGCGGCTACCCCGGCAGCATCTTCAACCTCGCGCAGTACCTGCGGGTGTCACAGACCGCCGGAGAGCTGCAGAAGAGCGGCCAGATGCAGCCGACCATCATGGTGATGATCCGGCCGACGATCGCTCCGCCGCGCGACACCGAGTGCGTGAACGTCCCGGGCGGACCGCAGACCGAGACCTTCCTGGCGAAGGACCTGCCGGACGCCCTGAAGGCCAACTACCGGGTGGGTCACGACGCCACCGCCTGGGGCGTCATGGGGTACTCCTCCGGCGGCACCTGCGCCCTGCAGCTGACGATGCGCAACCCGCACGTCTACACGACGGCCGGTGCCCTGTCTCCCGACTACAAGATCAAGGACGACGCAACGACCGGCAACCTCTTCGGCAGCGGGCTGGGCCGCGTCAACCGGATCAACGGGCACGACCTGATGTGGCGGCTCAAGCACCTTCCCGTGCCCCAGGTCTCCGTCCTGGTCGCCGACAGCAAGCACGGAGAGAAGGGGTACCCGCAGACCCTGGCCTTCATCAAGGCCGTCAAGGCGCCCATGCGCGTCGTGTCGATCCTGCCCGACAACGGCAGCCACAACTTCCCCACCTGGGTACGGGAGATGCCGGCCACCCTGAAGTGGATGAACCAGCAGCTGACCTTCCCCCAGGACGTCGTGCCCCGGCACCTCCCGAAGCCGAAGCCGGGCCACACCACGGTGCGTGCCTCGGGCCAGGAGCCCTCGGAGGCCCCCACCAGGCGCAGGTGACCCTGGGCGGACGGTACGGGATCACGCCACCCTACGGTCTGTAGGGTGAGAGGTGGGTGAGAAGGAGCCCGCCCTCCACCGGGCCGCCGCGCCGACGCCGAAGGATGGCGGCCTGCTCCTGAGAAACCTCGCCCTCAGGCACTTACCTACACGTTGTAGTAGTTGGTTCCGAGTGGCCGACCACACGTGGGTGCCGCCCAATGGGGATGAGGAAGAGGAGGCGGTCGCGTGGTTGACGCCCATCACGCCGGAACGGACCTCGAGCTCAGCGGTCGCTCCGGCACAGACCTGATGGCACCGTCTCCGACTCGGGCCGCGGCGGCCGGAGTTCCGGGGGCGGGCCCCCAGCAGCTGCATCGTGGGATGACGCTGGTGGCCACGATCAGCCTGTTCATCGGGACGCGTGACGCCTGGACTGCCGCGATGGAGTCCCGCCCGGCCGTCGCCGGGGCGATCTCCGTCTGCTACGCCTCGATCCTGGTGTGTGCCGTACTCGCCCTCCTGGTGCGCACCCGGCGGGCGCTGGTCCGGGTGGACGTGCTGGTGCTGATGACCGCTGTGGCCCTGGTGGCCTGCGGCTATCTGCTCGACCACGCGGGCACCGACGAAGGCGTGCTGACCGCGCAGGCCGCGAACCAGATCCTGCACGGCCATCCGGTCTACGGCCAGTCCTGGCGATGGCTCTTCGACAGCGCGCGCGTCGGGATCACCAAGACCATGTCCGGCGGTGCCGACTACACCTACGGCTACCCGCCGCTGACGGCCCTGGTCGCCGCCCCGGTGTATGCCGTCCTCCACTCGGCCGCGGCCGTCACGCTGGTGACCACCGGGGCGCTCCTCGCCTCCTCGGTCCTGCTGTGGATCCTGCTGCCGGCGCCCTGGCGGTCCGCGGCCACCGCGGTCTGTCTCGGCTTCGGCTTCCTGCCTCACTACGCCTACGCCGGCTACCCGGCGATCACGGCCCTCGCCCTGCTCGTTCCCGTCGTGGTGCGCTGGCCCCGCACCGGCGCCGGCGGCCGACTGGGAGGGAGGGGAGTGCTGCGGGCGGCCTGCCTCGGCGCGGCCTGCGCCGCGCAGCAACTCGCCTGGTTCCTCACCCCGTTCCTCCTGATCGGCCTGTACGCCGTCCGACGCGGTGAACTCGGCCCCCGGCGGGCGCTCGCCGTCACCGCCCGGTATGCCGCCACGGCGGTATTCGCCTGGGCCGCTGTCAACGCCTACTTCGCCGTCCAGGACTTCTCCACCTGGCTGCACGGGCTGCTGCTGCCCCTGGACCAGAAGGCGATCCTGCACGGCCAGGGCCTGATGGGCATCTCGTACTACTTCACCGCGGGCAGCAGCCGCCTCGACTACTACTCCTACGGCAGCATGCTGCTCCTGTTCGGCCTGCTCGCCGCCACGCTGCTGTTCGTCCGGCGCCTCGGCCCCGCGATCACGGTGCTGCCCTGGTGCGCGTTCTATCTGTCCACCCGTTCCCAGGACGGGTACTTCCTGATGATGACCCCGCTGTGGCTCGCGGCCGCCGCCACCGCTCCGGCCGCCGCGTTCGCCACCGCCTGGCAGCCACGTCTGCCCGGTGTCACCGGCCGCCGCACGAAGGCCGCCGTGGCGGTGGGCCTGCTCGTGCCCGCCCTCGCCTGTGTGGCGGTCGCCGCCGCGAGCCCGCCGCCCCTGCGCCTGAGCCTCGCGCCGCGCTACGCCACGCACCACTCACGCGCCGGCGTCACCGCCATCGACGTACGGGCCGTCAACACCACGGGAACGACCCTCGCCCCGCACTTCGCCAGCCGCACCGGACAGGGTGCCTCCAACTGGTGGACCATCACCTCCGGCCCGTCGACCCTGGCCCCGCACGCCTCCGCCGAATACGTCGTCGAACCCCAGGGAGGGTTCCGCACCCTCCCGGGCGGCACACACGAACGCACCTACCTCATCGCCGTCACCGGCACCCCGATGACGATCACGACGGCCCACATCCCGCCCGCCGGGCCGTCGGCCCGGTGAGCGTCCGCGGCGGCGGGGTCACTCAGCGCGCACGGGGCCGCGCGGTATCGCCCCGCGACGGGGAGGGGGCGGGCCGGTCGAGGGAATCCGGTGGCCGGAACACCCAGGTCCGGTACGCCCCGAAACGGAACGCGGTGGCCGCCGCGAGGCCCACGGCCTTGAACAGGTTGCTCTGCAGGGCCGTGTCCCAGCCGAACCAGTAGGTGGCCGCGTACAGCACGCCGTTCTCGATGACCAGGCCGACGAGGCTGAACACGAAGAACAGCGTGAACTGACGGGCCGGCCGCCGCTTGTCCCGGTCGCGGTAGGCGAAGTAGCGAAAGCCCAGGTAGTTGACGAGGAGCGCCACACAGGTGCCGATGACGCTGCACCGCACCACGGGCAGGTGCGTGGCCGCGCGGCACAGGTTGAACACCGCGAAGTTCACCGCCACGCCGACTCCGCCGACCAGCGCGAACCTCACGATCTCGCCCGTCAGTGCCCGACGGGGGCCGTGGCCCATCACGATCAATTCAGTCCCTTCCCGGCTCGGAAGGTGAGCGGGGACCACCCGGTGCGGTACCCATGGGCTGGGCTGCCGGGTCCGGGGTCCGGGGTTGCCTGCCCCTCGGCAATCACCCTACGACTTGTCGGGTGCCGGCGCAGATCGTCGGCCGGTTGTGGCTCTGGTGAGGGAACCGCGCCGACCGTATGGGCTCTCGCCCGGAGGGGTGGGCCCGGACCCTCGTATGTCACGCGGGCTCGCGCCGAGTTCACGGCGGCAGGCCTTGTTGAACGCCTGGAGGTCGGCGATGCCCACGGCCGCGGCGATGGCGGTGATGGACAGGGTGGACGCCAGCAGGAGATGACGGGCGCGTTGAAGGCGCCGGTGCCGGATGTACGACACCACCGTGTGGCCGGTCTCGGCACGGAACACCCGCGTCAGGTGGGTGTGGGAGATTCCGACGGCGTCGGCGACGTCCGGTACGGACAGCGGGCCCGCCAGATGCACTTCGATGTACGCCTGCGCCGCGGCCACGAGAGGGTGCTGACGCCCGGCTCCGTCGTTCCTCGGCAATTCAGCGACGCGCCACAGGGCGGCCCAGACCTCGGCGGTGGCGCGCGGGAGGGAAGACGGCACGGCCGCGACGGCGTACCCGAGCAGATCGGCCAGGCGTGTGCTCTCGGCCCCGGCGTCCTGCATCACCGGGACCGATCGCAAAGTTCCGGCCCCGTTCAGCCGCAGATGGACGTAGAAGTGCTCCGACCTGCCCCGATAGCGGAAGTGAACCTCCGTGTCAGGGGGCACGAGGCTGACATGACCGGGCCGGATGGGGTGGATGGACCGGCCGATGGTCAGCGTGCCCTCGTAGTTGTAGAGGTGCAGCTGCCACAGACCGGGCAGCCGGAAGACGTCGTGATCGGTGGCGACACCGTGTATCCCGATGCCGGCGGCCGCCACGGTGGGCGGCTCGTCGAGCCGCAGTGTCACAAGCTCCATGAGGATGGAAAACTACCAGCACTGGATGAATTCGACCCACGACAGAGCCGGACACGGCCCGTACGTTCGTCGCATGCCAACCAGTGACCGACTTCTGACGTCAGTTCAGATGGCGCGCTTCGTCTCGCAGGGCTTCCTGCGCCTCGACGCGGTGGTGCCGCAGGAGATCAATGAACGGGCCGTCGCGACCCTGGCCGACGGCCTGCCCGACCTGCCCTACGGCATCCCGTTGGACGAGGCGTTCGCGTCTGACACCTTCGTCCACGAGCTGCTCGCCCTGCCGGTCGTCGCGGGCGCCGTCAAGAGCCTGGTCGGGCCCGCGCCGACCGTCGACCACCATGCGGTACACGTGCGTGAGCCGCACGAGGGGCAGGCACAGCCCCTCCACGGAGACGCGATCATCGACGTACGGCCGGACGCGTTCGACATCCAGCTCATGTACTACCCGCACGAGGTGACCGCCGACATGGGCGGCACGCTCAGCGTGCCGGGAACCCATCTGCGCAGGATCAACGAGACTGACATCGGCCGCGTCCAGAACCTCAGAGGACAGAGGCGTCTGACCTGCCCGGCGGGCACGGTCGTCCTCCTGCATCACGGCATCTGGCACAGCGGCCGCCGCAACGACACCGCGCGCCGCCGCTACATGTACAAACTCCGTCTCAACCCGACCGTGCCGCAGGTGCGGCTCTGGGACACCACCGATCTGCACGACCAGGCCGTGACCGCGGAGCTCGGCACGTACTTCCCCTGGTGTGAGCAGGCCACCGCCCGACTGGAGATCTACAACCGGATCCTGCTGTGGCGGGCCCTGACCGGCGACGACTCCTTCGACATCGAGTACTGGGTCACGCGCGTCAGCAACCGCCCGGCCCTGAGGAGTCACGCATGAGGCAGCAGGTCCTGGTCCTCTACCTCTCGACGTCGGCACTCGACTCCCACGTCGTCGGCTGGTCCCGCTACGACGGCACCGGCCGCTCCCGTCCGACGACCGGCGACAGCGACGAGCCGCCCTACCCGACCGGCCTCGCCGCGCTGCAGGACGGGTGGCGCCTGTTCCAGGCGTCGCAGATGCTGCCGCCGCAGGCCGGCCACGAGTACGACGTCTCCTTCCTCAAACACGAGTTCTTCTTCGAGAAACTGGAGGAAGACCCCCGCCCGTGACCCGGCACGGGCGCCGGCCGCGTCTCATCAGGACGGCAGCGCGGTCAGCACCAATGTGAAGTCCGCGGGCCGGACTTCGAGCCGGTACTCGGGCAGGGTGCCCGGGCCCACGGCACCGGAGCCGAGGCCCTGCACGACGTGGTCGGTGTACAGATGGACGGTCGGCCCGGCGGTCAGGTCGCTCTGGTGCCGTGCTTCGGCCAGGTGCCGGTCGTCCCACCGGCGGGCGGCCAGGTTGAACAGTTCGGCTCCCTCGACGCGCAGGCCCGCGCCTTCCTCGTCGACCACCTCGGCCCAGCGCACGTCCGCCCGGTTGCCGTTGTCCTGCGGTCGCACATACGGCGTCTGCAACTCGTCGACACTCGAGTGGAAGAGGCCGACCCGGGCCGCCCTCCGGGAGTCCGGGTAGGCCTCTCCGGGACCCGCGCCGAACCAGCTGACCCGGGAACATTCCCCGGGCAGCTCCCAGTGCAGACCGATACGGGCGAGCGAGGGCGCCTTGTCCCGGCGGACGAGTTCGGCGTACCGCTCCGGCGGCAGGTCCGCGTCCACCATCGGCTCGCCGAAGACGTCCTCGCGCTCGGGCCAGTGGCCGACCGGCTCCGTGTGGACGCGCACCCGCAGCCGGCGCCCGTCCGTCTCCCAGCGGTAGGTGGTGAGGTAGCCGCAGTCCGTCGCGGCGGCGGCACTGCGCACCACGACGGTCAGGCCCTCTGCGGCCGGGTCGACGGACACGGTCCGGTGGCGCAGCCGGTCCAGGCCCCGTGCCTGCCAGTACAGGGCGTCGCGCTGGGACCAGGCGCGGTCGTTGTCGGTCGGCGCCCGCCACAGGCCCAGCCGTGGACCGCGGAACTCATGGCCCCCGAGGCCCAGCAGTGCGCCGGTGCTCCGGTCGAAACGGGCGGGGCCGAGGACGATCCGCGGGCCCGAGGTGTCCGCGGCCCGCAGCCGGGCGTCGAGTACGGTGCGTGCCGGGTGGCCGTCAGAGGGCAACGGGACCTGGCCCCAGGCCACCGTATGCCCTTCCGGGGCCCACACCGTGGGCTTGGCCAGCTCCGCCCGTACGGTCAGCAGACGTTCGCCGTCGCCGCCCGCCCCGAGCGGCGGGAGGGGGATCTCGGTCCTGTCTCCGGCGCCGAGGTCCGGCGTCGCCAGTGTGCCCTCGTCCAGTGGGACGCCGTCCCGGGTGAGTGTCCAGGTGAACCGGAGATGTGCCAGGCCGACGAAGTCGTAGCGGTTGTGCACGAGGAGGTGACCTGGCGTGCTGCCGGGGCCGATGACGACGGGCTCGATGACCCCCTCGGGGCCGCCAAGCGGCGCCGTCCCGGCAACGGGGGGTGCCAGAACGACTGCTTCACTGGCCGAGGGGATGGGGAAAACGCGACCGTGCCGGACAACGGATCAGAGACCCCTTCGGCGGAAGAGCAGCCCGCACGCGGTGACGGACCGGCTGCGGTGACCATCGCGTACATCGCCGAGACCGCAGGCGTCTCGGTGCCCACCGTGTCGAAGGTGCTCAACGGCCGGTCCGGTGCGTCGGACGAGACCCGGGCCCGCATCGAGGAACTGATCGCCCGGTACGGATACCGCAAGCCCCCGAAGAACCGCAGCCACCTGCCCTTCGCCCGAGCTGCCCGACGACGTGCCGTTCGTGGGGGCCACGAACCGGCGGGGCGGCCAGGCCGCGACCCGGCACCTGGTCGAACCGGGGCATCGTCGCATCGCCATGATCAGCGGTCCTGACCATCCCTTCTGTCTCGCGCGGATGGCGGGTTACTCCTCCGCGCTCACGGTGGCCGGCCTGCCGGTGGACCCCGACCTGGTGGTCAGGACTCAGCGCACCCGCGAGGACGGCTGCACCGCGGCACGTGATCTGCTCTCCCGCTCCGACCGCCCCACCGCGGTCCTCACCGCCAACGGCATGCAGGCCCTCGGCGTCTACGATGCCGCCCGTGAACTCGGTCTGCGCATCCCGGACGACCTGAGCGTGGTGGGTTTCGACGACGTACCGGCCGTGGCCTGGGTGGACCCGCCGCTGACCACGGTCCACCAGCCGCTGGCCGAGATGGCGGTGGCCGCCACCGAACTCGCCCTGGCGCTGGGCCGCGGCGAGGACGTTCCCCAGGTCGGGGTGGAGATCGCGACCACGCTCGCCGTCCGTGAGAGCACCGCCCCGCCGAAGAGCTGAGCGAGGCCCCCGGGCGCCGCCCGTGGCGGCACCCGGGGTGAGAACCGTCAGCCGACGGTCCCGGTGACGGAGTTGCCGGACTTCGTCACGCGGTACGTCACGGTTGCTCCGCTCCAGAAGTGGAAGGTGAGCGTCGCCTGCGCACCGTCACGCAGGGCGTTGAGGTAGTCGGGGGTCAGGGTGAGAGCGTTGCCCGGGTAGTCGGGGGAGAAGGCGCCGTTGAACTCCTGGTACGGAGTCCAGCTGGTGTTGCCCGCGGTGCTGCCGTCGGCGTACCTGGACTCCATGGTCGCGAGCCGGTCGCCGCGGAACCGGGTGGGGATGCTGAGCCCGTTGGTGCTGCCGCCGGCGTCGGAGAGTACCGGCGTGTCGTACGTGGTCACATAGATCTGCCAGGGGACCCCGCGCGAGAACCTGGCCTCGATCGTGGCGTTCGTCCCGTAGGCGCGGTTGCCTGCCAGTCGGGTCAGTGCGGAGGCCGTCAGCGTGAGCTGGTTGCCGGAGACGGTGTAGTCCTGGCCCGGGGAGAGCCTCTTGCTGCCCTGCCAAAGCCCCCGGAACGAGAGGCCGTTGGGGTTCACGGTGAGCGTCTTCGCCGTGATCGCGCTCGACTTCGCCAGGAAGATCCGGTCCGAGGAGGCGGTTCCCGAGCGGGTGGTCCAGCTCGACTTGATCTGGTTGATCAGTTCGGGCTCACGCCACTGCAGCGTGGTGCGGTTCAGGAAGTTGAAGGCGTCCCACAGGGCCGTTGTCACTCCGGTGGTGCGGGCCTCGTAGCCGAGCATCTCGAAGTACTTCAGTGCCTCGCCCTGTTCGACACGTGCGGGGTGGTGGTAGTCGGGGTAGTTGAGCAGGCCGTACTCACCCATGTAGACGGGTATTTTCCTGGCGGTGAGGGTGTTGCGGATGCGGGTGAACGTGTCGCTCATGTCCTTCTGCGAGGTGGCATCGAACTGTGTGCCGCCGGCGATGTTGACGCTGAACGGGTACCAGCCGTAGTAGTGCACGGTGGCCACCAGGTTGGGGTCCTTCAGCGAGTCGATCTCGCTGACCAGCGGGTCCATACGCTCCTGGGAGGCCGTGCAGCCCAGGCTGGGCAGGACGAGCAGACGGGTCGCGTTGTTGCCGCCGGTCTGGCGCACCACGGTGTGGAACGCGGTATTGAGCTCGTTGTTGTACTGGCTGCCCTGGGCGTCGGTGGTGTTGTTGAACTGCGGCTCGTTGTTGCTCTCGAAGAGCAGACGCCGGGGGGCGTCCCTGAACGTGGAGGCGATCTGGGTCCAGGTGGCCTTGAAGCGGGCCAGGACGTTGTCGTGGTCGGTGGGCATGGTGGCGATCCACTGCCAGGAGTCGTGATGCACGTTGATCACGACGTACAGGCCGTCGGAAAGCGCCCAGTCGACCACCTGCTTGACGCGGGTCATCCAGGTCGCGTCGATGGTGTAGGGGGCGGTGGACGACTGGTGGCCGCTCCAGGTGACGGGGATGCGGACGCTGCGGAAGCCCTGGGACCTGATGGTGTCGAACAGGGACTTGGTGACAGGCGGGTTGCCCCAGGAGGTCTCGTCCGGGATGGCGTCCAGGGTGTTGCCCAGGTTCCAGCTGGGCTGCATCGCCGCCACCGCGCTCACCGGGCTGAGCACCCGCGGTGCTGCCACCGGGGAGGTGACCGTGTGACCCGGTGCGGCGAGTGCTGTGGTGCTGGTCAGCCCGATCGCCGTGACCAGGGCGAGCAGGAGGCCGAGCACCCGGCCGGGGCCGCGTCTGCGGTGGCCGGTGAGGTGTTGCGTTCCCTTCATCTCTGACCCTTCTCTGTTTTCCGAGCGGAGGTTCCGCCGGTGGGGGGATGCTGAGGACGGGTGGCAGGGGAGGGGCCGGTCGTCTTCGGGCGGCGCCCGGGGGCCCGGCTCGCGGCGTTCGCTCAGGGGCCGAGCGGCTCGTAGTCGAACCAGTCGAAGTGGACGGTGCCCGCGGCGGCGTACATGCCGATGACCCGGCCGGTGAAGCCGCCGGCCACCTCGGTCGACAGATAGCGGCCGTCGAGGGTGCCGAGTTCGGTGAACGTGCCGTCGGGCTCCTCGACGCCGAACGTGAGAACGTCGGGCCCGGTGCGGGCGTCCCGCAGGGGGGTGCCGGAGACGCGGACGCCGAGGACCACGGGCCCGGCGGGCACCGGCCGGGACGCCACGACGCTGTTCAGCGGACCGATACGGCTGAGCAGCCGCACCTCTCCTTCGGATGCCTCGATCTCGTAGTGGTGCTCCTCGTCCAGCCGGACGGCGAGGCCGCCACGCCCCTCGGCCGGGTCGATCCGGGTGCGCGCGCCGCAGGTGAGGTGCTGTTGGCGGCGGCCGACGAAGATGACGTCGGGCTCGTCCAGGGAAGCCCCCCGGGCACGCAGCGTCAGCCAGCCGGAGCGTTCCTTGGTGGTACAGCGCTCCGCCGGACGGTCGCGCACCGAGATCCACTGCGGGCGCAGTTCGCTGAGGTCGAAGTCGTCCCGGCCGGGCTGCACCGGGCCCGGTACGAGCGGCCAGGCGGGCGCGGGCAGTTCGAGCGCAACCTCGCCGACAACCGGCCAGCCGTCCACCCACGTCACCGGTGCCAGGAACGTCTCGCGGCCCAGCACGTGCCAGCCCGGCGTGCCACCGCCCGGCCGCACGCCCAGCAGTACCATCCACCACGAGCCGTCGGGTGCCTGGACCAGGTCCGCGTGGCCGGTGTTCTGGATGGGGTGGTCGGTGCCCCGGTGGGTCAGGATCGGGTTGGCCGGGCACGGCTCGAACGGGCCGCCCGGCGTGTGGCCACGGGCGATCGAGACACCGTGGCAGCGTTCGGTGCCGCCCTCGGCGATGAGCAGGTACCAGTAGTCGCCGATGCGGTACAGGTGCGGTGCCTCTGGGGCCTTGGCGCCGGGCATGCCGGACCAGAGCTTGCGCGGTGGCTCGAAAGTCTCCCCGGTGTCGGGGTCGAGGCGGACCTGGGACACCCCGGCGACGGTGCACCAGCAGGTGCCGTCCTCGTCCCAGGCGAGATCCGGGTCGATGCCCGGAACTCCGGGCAGCAGGACCGGATCGGACCAGGGGCCCGCCGGGTCGGTGGCCGTGACCAGCAGATTGCCGTCGGCGCTCACGTTGGTGACGATCAGCCAGAACCGGCCGTCGTGGTGGCGCAGGGTGGGTGCGTAGATCCCGCCCGAGGACGGCTTGTCCAGCGGCAGGCGCAGTTGGCTCGGCCGGTCGAGGGCGTTGCCGATCTGGGTCCAGTTCACCAGGTCCCGGCTGTGGAAGACGGGTACACCGGGGAAGTACTCGAAGCTGGAGCACGCGAGGTAGTAGTCCTCGCCGACCCGGCAGATGCTCGGATCGGGGTGAAAGCCGGGGAGCACGGGGTTGGACACGGTGGCGTTTGCCTGCTGTATGTCTGACACGTAGTCAAATCCGTTTCTGATCAAGGGCGTTGGGGTGGTCGAGGCGCAGCAGCACCGCCGACGGAGCCGTGGGCAGCGTCAGCGTGAGCCGGGCGGTGTCGGGGTGCAGGACGGCGACGGCCCGGCTCGCGGCGGGGTAGAGGACCTCGACGCGGGCCGCGGCGCCGCCGAGGTGAGGCAGCGGGAGGGCCGCGGTGGTGTCGGCGCCTGGGCGACGCCAGACGGTGAGGTAGGTGGTGGCGGGCGTGCGCAGGGCCAGGGCCAGCCACGGGTCGTCCCAGGCCGGGAGACCCAGTGGTCACGCGGGGACGGCGTGGGCCAGGTCGGCGCGGATGGCCTTGTACGTGGCGACGCCCTCGTGGACGAGGGCACGGGACCCCGGCGGCAGGTCCGGAAGCGGTCCGGACAGGTGGATCCGGCCGAGGAGGGCGTTGGCCATGGTGAAGGCCACCTCGTCCGGGGAGTCCGTCGGCAGCGGGTAGGACCAGACGGCGCCCTGCTCGGGGGTGACGGCGGTGGGCGCGGACGCGGCGATCGGCGCGTACAGCTGGAGGTTCTGCTGGTCGCTCGTGGACTGCAGCTGCACCCGGGACAGCAGGGCGTGGTCCCAGCGCATGCCACCTGAGGAGCAGTTCTCCACCACCAGGTGCGGATGGCGGTCCAGGATGGCGTCGAGCCAGTCCAGGTGGGCCCGGTTGTGGCCGAGCAGACCGGCGCCCGGGGTCTCGCCGGGGTGGGCGCTGGTGCCGGAACCGGGGTCGATGTTGTGGTCGAGCTTGAGATAGCCGACGCCCCACTCACCGACCAGACGGTCCACGACCTGGTCCAGGTGGGCTCGGGCGGCGGGGTGGCGCAGGTCCAGGTGGTGGCGGCCGGTCTCCGTGACGCGCACGCCGTCGCGGCGGAAGAACGCCTCGTCGGGAAGAGACTTGGCCATGGGACTGCGCACACCGATGACCTCCGGCTCCAGCCACAGGCCGGGCACCATGCCGCGCTCCCGGATGCGGTCCAGCACCTCGTGGATCCCGCGCTCGCCCGGGAACCGGGAGGCGGCCGGCTCCCAGGCGCCGACGCTGTCCCACCAGCCGCCGTTCTCGCCGTCGTACCAGCCGGCGTCGATCACGAAGTACTCCGCGCCCGCCTCGGCCGCCGCGTCGATCAGCGGCAGCAGCTTCTCGGTGGTGGGGTCGCCCATCAGGCAGTTCATGTAGTCGTTGAAGATGACGGGGAGCCGCTCGTGGTCCGGATGCGGGCGGCGGATGACACGGCGATAGCGGGTGAGGGAGGCGAACGCCTCGTCCGGGCCGCCGTCGTCGCTGAAGGCGAGGGAGACGGGGACGGTACGGAACCGGTCGCCGGGCTCCAGCGGGTGGCGCCAGCCGTGGTGGGTGTCGTCGGGGCCGAGCAGTGCCACGTAGGCCAGGCCGTCGCGTTCGCCGCACTCCCAGTGCCAGCCGCCGCCGTTGTGCTCGATCTGCCACAGCCAGGTGCGGCCGGAGTGACGGTCCGTCAGGCCGCCCATGGGCAGGTGGCCACAGCTGGACCACACGCCCCGACCGGTCCGCGTGAACTCCCCCTTGCCGTTGTCGTAGACGACGCGGTCGCCCAGGACCGGGGAGGTCACCCTCATCGGTCTGCGCTGCCAGCGGCACTCGGCGACCCAGTCGTTCTCGGCCCACAGCAGGTCCGCGCCGTCGATGGCGGCCGGACCCTCCGCGAGGCAGCCCACCACGAGGGAGGAGACCGACTCCAGGTGCAGCGTGGCCTCCCCCTCGTTGTGGAGGGCCACCTCGCCGCGCAGTACGGGGATTCCGTCCGGTGATCGGTAGACCGCCTCCGCCACGAGGCCGGTCTCGGGGTCGTGCAGTTCGACGGTGAGCTCGTGCCGGTCGCCGTCGCGCCGCACCTGGTGTGCCCGGTAGCGCATCCGCCCGCCGAGGGACGTGTCGATCAGGCGGCCGCCCGACCAGTTACGGCCGTGGCCCGCGGCCGTCACCTCCACCAGGGGCAGTGGCGGCCAGTTGCGCCGCCCGGCCGGCCTTCCGCCTGGCAGGCCGACGTGCCTGAGACGGGGGACGCCGTCGTCGCCGACGCCGATCTCGACCTCCAGGGCCTCATGGCCCCATCGGAGGGTCTGCGGTGCGCGGGTCATGGTGGTCCGGCCGTCCACGCCGAGCGCCCACCAGGCGTCGGGGCCGTGCAGGACGGCCACCGACCCGGTGACCGCCGACCCCGCCAGCTCGCCGAGCCGGGCGACCGCCTCGCCGGCCCGTGTGACCTCACGGAAGATCCGGCTGTCGGGCCCGGCGTGCGGGACCATCGCCGAGTGCCAGGTCTCGGCGCCGGCGCGGGACTGCCGCCACTGGAAGAAGAGGGCGCCTTCCGAACCGCGCGCGATGTAACCGAGGGTGTGGCGCAGGATGTCCCCGGGCTCCTTGGCCAGGGTGCGGTCGCCGTCGTAGACGGTGCTGGTGCCCTGCTCCATCAGCAGCCAGGGCCGGCCGCCGGCCAGCGAGCGGGCGCGGTCCGCGTGGAAGGCGACGTCGGCGGCGGCGTCCAGGCCGGGAGCGCTCGGGTAGTGGTCGGAGCTGACCAGGTCGAGTTCGCGGGCGAACGCCCACAGGTCCACGTTCTGGTAGCCGGGCAGCATCAGGTTCGTCGTCACCGGCCGGTCGCTGTGCGGGCGGATCGAGTCCCGTTGCTCGCGGTAGGCGGCGATCACCTCGTCGGACCAGAAGCGGTGGAAGTCCAGCTGCTGGCCGGGGTTCTTGTGCCAGTTCGTCGCACGTGGTGGCAGTACCTGCTCCCAGGAGCCGTAGCGCTGGCTCCAGAAGGCCGTTCCCCAGGCCGTGTTGAGGGCGTCCAGCGAGCCGTGGCGAGCGCGCAGCCACACCCGGAAGGCGGCGGCCGTGTGGTCGCAGTGGCACAGCGTGGCGTACTCGTTGTGCACGTGCCACAGCGCGAGGGCGGGGTGGTCGCCGTAGCGTTCGGCGAGCGCCCCGGCGATCCGGCGGGCCGCGTCGCGGTAGGCGGGCGCGGCGAGGCAGTACGTGTCCCGGCTGCCGTGGGTGAGTCGGGTGCCGTCGGGCCGGACCGTCAGCGCGTCGGGGTGGGCCAGGGTGAACCAGGGTGGCGGGGAGGCGGTGGGGGTGGCCAGGTCGACGGCCACGCCGCCCGCGTGCAGGCGGTCGAGGTGGGCGTCGAGCCAGGTGAAGTCGTAGCGGCCCTCCTCGGGTTCCAGCAGGGCCCAGGAGAACACGCCGACGGTGGCCAGGTTGACCCTGGCCCGGCGCATCAGCTCGTCGTCCTCCTTCCAGGTCGGCTCGTCCCACTGCTCGGGGTTGTAGTCCCCGCCGAAGGCGAGTCCGCCCAGGCGGTCGGTCAGGCTGCGCGAGGTCATGACGGTGGGTCCCTGTCCTTCGTGACGGTGGCGGGAAGTGACTCCGCTCCAGCAGCGGGGAGGGGCGGTCGGAGCCGCCTCCGGTCCAGGGGCGGTGTCTGGTCGGGGCAGCCCTTGATCGCGCCGGTGACATCCACACGTCGCCGAAGGACCTCACGCCTCGCTCGGCGTCGGTCGGTTCCTTGCCGAGGCTCATCAGGTCGGCGGCGGACTTCACGTCGTCCGCGGTGCTGCCCTTCGGCTCCAGGATGTCGCGCCGGTGGAAGGTGCTGCCGGCCATGATGAACTTGCTGGCAACGCACGGTATGCCGCACAGCTTGTTGCCCCAGGCGCCGGCCTGCCGGCCGCCGGTGGGGAGGGCGGCCAGGTCGGGATACGTCTTGATGTTGTCGCCGGACAGGTGGGGAGTCAGGTCCGCGAGTCGGGTGCCTGCCGGCCGGCCGAGGTTCACGTTGTTGTTCAACCAGTTCGGCAGCGAGATCCAGTCGGGCAGCCGCTTGGCGGCCGTCGTGGTCGGGATCATGGTCGCGTGGTCGTTGCCGTCCGCGGGCTTGACGGCGAGGTCCAGGCCCGGGGCCTTGTTCATGGCCTGGCAGAAGGAGTTGCCGGGTGACGGGACGGTGCCGCGGAGCGGGGTGACCGCGGTGTACTCGCCGCCCTTGCCGGGGGCGCCGGCGACGGTGACCGGGTGTTCGGTGGGGCAGTGCAGGAAGCCGGGGCCGGTGGCCGCGTCCGGGCCGCTGGACACGGACGGGAAGTCCGGCTTGAGGGAGGCGCTGGGCACGAAGGCGGGCAGAGCCTTCTTCAGGCCCGACGTGCTGTTCGCGCCGGTCTGCTGCTTCCCGCCGTCTCCGCACGCGGACAGTGGCGGCGTCATCGCGGCGGCCCCTGCCACGGCGGCGGCCCGGCCGGCGAAGGTTCTGCGATCCAACTCGTCACTCATGGCGGCGGCCCTTCTCCTTCCGGGCGTCGAAGCGCTTCACTTGGCCGGGAACGTTAATGACATGTTTCTCGCGGAACAAGAGGGAGAACGCGGCGAAACTCTCCATTCACCCAGTGATTGACAGCCCGCGACGTCAGTGGGAGCGTCGAAGCGCTTCAACACTTCGCATCAGCCTGTTCAGGAGTTGAGCGTGGGTTCTCCGTCCCTGTCCGCCGCCGGCCGGCCTCCGTTCCGTGACCCCGCCCTCTCGGTCGACAAGCGCGTCGACGACCTGCTCGGGCGGCTCACGCTCGACGAGCGGGTCGCGTTCCTGCACCAGTGCGCGCCGGCCGTCGAGCGCCTCGGGGTCGCCTCGTTCCGTACCGGCTCGGAGGCGCTGCACGGCGTGTCCTGGCTCGGTGAGGCGACGGTCTTTCCGCAGGCCGTGGGCCTGGGCGCGACCTGGGACGAGGACCTGGTCCACGAGGTCGCCGAGGCCGTCTCGGTCGAACTGCGGGCCTTCCACCGCCACCGCCCGACCGCGAACGGCGTCGGCGCCAACAGCCTCCAGGCCTGGGCCCCCGTGGTGAACCTGCTGCGCGACCCCCGCTGGGGCCGCAACGAGGAGGGCTACTCCGAGGACCCGGTGCACACCGCCCGGCTCGGCACCGCCTACTGCCGCGGCCTGTCCGGCGGCCACCCCGCCTACCTGCGGGCGGCTCCGGTGCTCAAGCACTTCCTCGCCTACAACAACGAGGACGACCGCTGCGTCACCTCCTCCGGCCTGCGCCCCCGCGTCCTGCAGGAGTACGACCTGGCTGCCTTCCGGCCCGTCGTCGCCTCGGGCGCCGCGACCGGCGCGATGGCCGCGTACAACCTGGTCAACGGCCGTCCCTGCCACGTCAGTCCGCTCCTGGAGACCGAACTGCGCCGCTGGGCCCTGCCGACCGGACACGAGCTGTTCTGCGTCAGCGACGCGGAGGCGCCGTCCAACCTGGTCGAGCAGGAGCACTACTTCGACGACCACCCCGCCGGTCACGCCGCCGCGCTGAAAGCAGGCATCGACAGTTTCACCGACCAGAACGAGGACAGCTCGACCGTGATCGGCAGGCTGCGCCGAGCCCTGGAGCGTGGCCTGATCGACGAGGCCGACATCGACCGCGCGGTCCGGCGTCAGCTGCAACTCCGCTTCAGGCTCGGCGAGTTCGACCCGGACCTCGACCCGTACAGCGGGATCGGCCCGGAAGTGATCGACTCCCCCGAGCACCGCGCTCTGGCCCGGCGCGCCGCGACCGAGTCGGTGGTCCTGCTCAAGAACGACGGTCTGCTGCCCCTCCAGGCGGAGCGGACACCCCGCGTCGCCGTCATCGGCCCGCTCGCCGACACCCTGTACGAGGACTGGTACAGCGGCACCCTGCCCTACCAGATCGGTATCGCCTCAGGGCTGCGGGCAGCACTCGACGAGAGTGGCGGCAACGTCGTCACCGCCGAGGGCGCCGACCGGATCGCACTGCGCTCCCGCACCACGGGTGACCCACTGGGCGGGGCGGCTTTCGACGTCAGCGAGTGGGGCGACGGCGTCCTGACCCTGCGTGACGCCGAGACCGGCCGCTACCTCACCCGCAAGGACGACGACTCGCTCGTCGCGGACCGTGAAATCATCAAGACCTGGTTCGTCAACGAAACTTTCTCTCTGGAACCGGATCCCTCCGGCGACGCGGACACCGTGCTCCTGCGCAACGTCTTCACCGGCCGCTACGCCGTCGTCGACCCCGCCGACGGCCGAGTCACCGTGACCGCCGAGACTCCGCAGGCCGCCGAACGCTGGCAGCGGCAACTTCTCCGCGACGGCACCGCCGAAGCCCGCGGGGCCGCCGAGGCTGCCGACGTCGCGATCGTCGTCCTCGGCAACCACCCCCTCATCAACGGCCGCGAGACCGAGGACCGTACGGGCACCGCGCTGCCCGGGACCCAGGAGGCGCTGCTGCGAGCCGTCGCCGCGGTCCGCCCGCAGACGGCGCTGGTCGTCATGAGCAGCTACCCCTACGCCCTCGACTGGGCCGACGAACACCTGCCCGCCGTGGTGTGGACCTCCCACGGCGGGCAGGAGACAGGCGGTGCGCTGGCCGACGTACTACTCGGCGCGGCAGACCCCTCGGGCCGGCTGACGCAGACCTGGTACCGGGGCGACGACGAACTCCCGCACCCCCTCGACTACGACGTCATCAAGGCGGGCTGGACCTACCAGTACCACCGCGCCGCACCTCGGTACGCCTTCGGCCACGGCCTGTCCTACACCGACTTCTCCTACGGCGACCTGCGGCTGTCCACGGCAACAGTGCCTCAGGACGGCGCACTCGACGTCTCGCTGACGCTGTCCAACGCCGGTGGCCGCCGCGGCAGCGAGGTGGTCCAGCTCTACGTCCGCGCGCTGGACGCCCGCTACCAGGCGCCCCGGCTGCGCCTCGCCGACTTCCGCAAGGTGCGGCTCGCGCCCGGCGAAAGCCGGCGGCTGACCTTCCGGCTGCCCGCCGACCGGTTCGCGCACTGGGACGTCGCCACGGGCGCGTTCACCGTGGACCCCGGCGCCTACGAGGTCCTCGTCGCCCGCTCCGCCGAACACGTCGTCCTGACGGCGCCGTTGACGGTGACCGGCGCGCCCCCCGCACCCCGCGCGGTGACCGGCCGCCGCACCTCGGCCGCCGACTTCGACGACTACGCGAACGTCACCCTCGTCGATGCCACCCGCACCGCCGGTGACGCGGTCACCCCGACCGATCCCGCACACCCCGCGACCTTGCTGTTCGACTCGGCCGACCTGTCCGGCGCCGCCCGCTTCCAGGCGGAGGTCGCGCGCGAGAGCGCCGGGCCGGGATCGGCCGAGGCGCGCATCGAGGTACGGACCGGCGACGACCGGCTCGTGGCCGAAACGGCCGTACCGGTCACCGGCAACCGCTACACCTGGACGACGGTGACCGCCGACGCGGCACCACCCGGCGAAGGCGTCCATGACCTGCGGCTGACCCTGCACGGCGACTTCCGCCTCTGCTCCTTCCGCTTCGGCTCGGCGGGGGACGGCACCCGCGGCGAGGACGGAGCCGTATGAGCGGCCCCGCCTTCCCGGTGCTGCCCCCCGGGTTCCGCTTCGGCGCCGCCACCGCCGCGTACCAGATCGAGGGCGCCCACGACGAGGACGGCCGCGGCCCCTCCGTCTGGGACACCTTCAGCCACACCCCCGGGCGTACGCTCGCCGGCGCCAACGGCGACACGGCCGCCGACCACTACCACCGCCACCGCGAGGACGTCCGTCTCCTGCACGGACTCGGCGTCGACGACTACCGTTTCTCGGTCTCCTGGCCCCGCCTGCTGCCCGGCGGCACCGGCGCGGTCAACGCCAAGGGCCTGGACTTCTACGACCGTCTGATCGACGAGCTGCTGACCGCGGGCATCGCACCCACCGTCACCCTCTATCACTGGGACCTGCCACAGGCGCTGGAGGACCGCGGCGGCTGGCGCGTCCGGGACACCGCGGAGGCCTTCGCGGCGTACGCGGCGCTCGCCGCCGAGCGCTACGGCGACCGGGTGCACCGCTGGATCACCCTCAACGAGCCGTACTGCTCGGCCTTCGTCGGCTACGCCGAAGGCCGTCACGCGCCCGGCGCACGCGAGGGCCGCGGTGCCCTCGCCGCCGCCCACCACCTGCTCGTCGGCCACGGCCTGGCGGTACGCGCGCTGCGCGCGGCGGGTGACCAGGAGGTCGGCATCACCCTCAACCTGGACCGCGTCCACGCCGCCTCGGACCGGCCCGAGGACCTCGCCGCCCGCCGCCGCGCCGAGACCCTGCACAACGACCTCTGGGCGGAGCCGCTGTTCGCCGGCCGTTACCCCGCCCACGAGGCCGAGACCTGGGCCGGACTCGCGGACGGCCCCTGGCGACAGCCGGGCGACCTGAGCCTGATCGGTACACCGCTGGACTTCGTCGGCCTCAACTACTACCGCCCGATCTGCGTGAGTGCCGCACCTCACCGCGAGCCCGACCCCGAGCGGCGCACCGCGGTGGACGTCGGCGTGGCCGAAACGGACCCTTACGGCACCCGGCACACCACCATGGGCTGGCCGGTCGTCCCGTCCGCGTTCACCGAACTGCTCTGCGACCTCCATGTCCGCTACGCACACCTGCCCCCCATCTGGATCACCGAGAACGGCTCCGCCGAGGCCGACACGGTCACCCCGGACGGCCTGGTCCATGACCCCGAGCGGACCCGCTATCTCGCCGACCACCTCCAGGCGGTCGCGGACGCCCTCGCCTCCGGCGTCGACGTACGCGGGTACTTCGTCTGGTCGCTGCTGGACAACTTCGAGTGGGCCCGCGGCTACGACCAGCGGTTCGGCCTGGTCCGCGTCGACTACGGCACCCAGACCCGCACGCCCAAGGACAGCTACCGCTGGTACCGGGACCTGATCACCGCGCACCGCGCCCGCACGAAGGACGCCCGACGCACACGAACCCAGCTGGAACCATGACGACCGACGTCCCCCACGAGTGCGCGGACTGAACCGGAAGGACCCCACCCGCCCATGTACCAGCATGTTGGTGCCGCGCTCGAACGGCGGACCGCGGCCGAGATCCTGCGTGTCGAGCCCTGGGGACCGCACGCGGTCCGGGTACGGGCCGCGGCCGACACGATCGACGACGAGCTCGACTGGGCGCTGGACCTGCCCCCGCAGGAGGCGGAAGGCGCATCGGTCCTCGTCGGCGAGGACAAAACCGCTCGCCTGGTCAACGGACGCCTCACCGTCGAGGCCGACACGGACGGGCGACTGCGTTTCCTGCGCACCGGGGAGGCGGACGGCCCCCGCGAACTGCTGGCCGAGAAGCGCCCGTACCACGGCTGTCCCGGCCCGCGCGTCCACACCGCGCGCGGTGACGGCACCTACACCGCCGAGCAGATCTTCGAGGCGTACGACGGTGAGCGCGTCCACGGCCTCGGCCAGCAGCCGCACGGCGGTCTGGACCACAAGGGCCGCGTCATCGACCTCGTCCAGCGCAACACCGTCGTGACGATCCCCTTTCTGCACTCCTCGCGCGGCTACGGACTGCTGTGGAACAACCCCGCCACCGGCCGCGTCGAACTCGCTACGGACGCCACCCGCTGGGTCGCGGAACAGACCAGGCAGATCGACTACTGGATCGTCGCGGGCGACACCCCGGCCGAGATCACGGCCGCCTACGCGGACGCGACCGGCCACCCGCCCCTGCTGCCCGGCTGGGCGAGCGGCTTCTGGCAGTCCAAGCTGCGCTACCGCACCCAGGCCGAACTCCTCGCCGTCGCCCGCGAACACCACCGACGCGGTCTGCCCCTGTCCGTCATCGTGTGCGACTTCTTCCACTGGACCCGGATGGGCGACTGGTCCTTCGACCCGCAGGACTGGCCCGACCCCGCCGCCATGACCAAGGAGCTGCACTCCCTCGGCGTACGGCTCCTGGTGTCCGTCTGGCCCACCGTGCAGGACGACAGTGCCGGCTTCGAGGCCCTGCGCGCCTGCGGCGGCCTGGTCCGCGACAGCCACGGCGGACTGCTGCGCCAGCACTGGCCGGCGCGCGGCGGCGACGAGCGCTACCTCCCGATGACGTACTACGACGCCACACACCCGCGCGCCCGCCACCTCCTGTGGAATCGACTACGCGCCAACTACACGGACCTGGGCGTCACCGCCTTCTGGCTGGACGCCTGCGAACCCGACCTGTCCCCGGCCCTGGCCTCCCGAGCCGTCCACCACGCCGGACCTGGCCCGCAGGTCGGCAACATCTACGGACGAGAGCACGCGCGCGGCGTCGCCGAAGGACTGCGTGAGGCCGGCGACGACCGGCCGCTGAGCCTGATCCGATCGGCCTGGGCGGGCAGCCAGCGCTTCGGTGCCGCCCTCTGGTCCGGGGACATCCTCCCCACCTTCGACTCCCTGGCCGCCCAGGTCCGCGCGGGCCTGAACGTCGCTCTGAGCGGCATCCCCTGGTGGCACACCGACATCGGCGGCTTCCTGGGCGGCAACCCGGACGACCCGGCCTACCGGGAACTGCTGATCCGCTGGTTCCAGTACGGCACCTTCAGCCCGCTCATGCGCCTGCACGGCGACCGCGAGCCGAACCAGCCCTTCAGCGCGACGATGACCGGCGGCCCCAACGAGATCTGGTCGTACGGCGAACAGGCCTACCCGATCCTTCGCGAGCACCTCCTGCTGCGTGAGCGCCTGCGCCCCTACCTGCACGAACTCGCCGAGACCGCCCACCGCACCGGCGCCCCGCCCATGCGCCCGCTGTTCTTCGACTTCCCCGAGGACCTGGCCTCCTGGGACGTCGACGACCAGTTCCTGCTCGGCCCCGACCTGCTCGTCGCGCCGGTCACCGAGGCCGGCGCCCGGGAACGGACGGTCCACCTGCCGCAGGGCAGCGACTGGGTCGACGCCGCCACGGGAGTGGAACACCGCGGCGGCCGGGACCTTTCCGTCCCGGCGCCGCTGGAGCGCATCCCCGTCTTCGTCCGCGCGGGCGCACACCTCACCGGAGTGCGGCTGTACTGAGCGAGTACAGCTCACCCCGATGTCTGCGGGAAAATGAGTACGACTCATTAATGAGTGCCTGTCCGTAACTCACCCGTCAGGCCGTGGGTCGTTTCCCGCCGATTCGGCATGGTTGTGCAGCATCACCGTTACGTGCGTGAAAAACATCCACGCCCGTTGCCTTGACGTCCCTTCTTCGTCCCTCGATAAATACAACTCATAATCATTGAGTATCGAAGAAAGGATAGTACGTATGAGACGCCCACGCACCGCAGCAGGGCTGAGCAAGGCTCTTGCGGCGGCTCTCGTCGTCTTCGCGGCGGCCCTGCTGCCCGTCCAGCCCGCCTACGCGGCGACGACGAACTTCTACGTCGATCCGGTGAACGGAAGTGACAGCAACCCGGGCACCAGCACCGCCTCGGCGTTCAAGACCATCCAGGCCGCCCAGGCGGCGGTGCGTGCGGTCGACGCGAACATGTCCAGTGACATCGTCGTGAACCTGCGCGGCGGCACCTACAACCTCACCAGCCCGATCACGCTGGGCACGAGCGACTCCGGCACGAACGGCCACACGGTCGTCTACCAGGCCTACAACGGCGAGACGCCCGTCATCAGCAGCGGTCGGACCATCACCGGCTGGACCGCCGTCGGCAACGGCGAGTACAAGGCGTCGGTGGGCAGCCTCAACTTCCGCCAGCTGTACGTCAACGGGGTGCGCGCCACCCGCGCCCGCTACCCCGACCTGGGCTCGGACTTCCAGCTGCAGGGCAGCGACAAGACCAACAAGCTGCTGCAGGTGCTCAGTTCGCAGATCTCCAACTGGAGCAACCTCAGCCAGACCGAGATGGTTACCAGCTCGGCCAGTACTCCCTGACCATGCGCCAGGACATCGACCAGCCCGAGACGCGCGGCAACTTCGAGATCCGCGCCTCCAACGACCCGTCGTTCGCCACCTACACCGTGGTGGGGCGCCAGGACAGCGCCACCCTGCCGATGGCGTCCACGCTGACGGGGAACATCGACGTCCGTCAGAAGTTCCGCTACGTGCGGGTCGCCAAGACCGACGGCGCGTACTTCTTCTTCTCGGACTTCAGCGTGCAGCAGGCCGGGGGCGCCCTGGAGGACGCGACCGGTACGCCGAACGTCAACCCGACGACGTACTACACGATCAAGAACGTCAACAGCGGTCAGGTGGCGGACGTGTACCAGGCCGCCACCGGCGACGGCGCGAACGTCGTCCAGTGGCCGAGCAACAGCGGCACGAACCAGCAGTGGAGCATCGTGAAGGTCAGCGGTCAGCTCTACAAGATCGTCAACAGGAACAGCGGCAAGGCCCTGGACATGAACGCCTCGACGCACAGCAGGGGAGCCAACCTTCAGCAGTACACCTACAGCGGCGGCAACAACCAACTGTGGTACTTCGAGCCGACGACCGGTGGGTACGTCATCCGCAACTTCGAGAGCCGGCAGGTGCTCGAGGTCGGCGGGAACTCGACGGCCAACGGGGCGGCCATCGACCAGTGGATGGCGCTGAACCAGCCGAACCAGGCGTGGACCATCCAGTGACCGAGTGAACCGAAGGGCCCAAACGCCCGGCGGCCGCCCCGTGAACGGGGCGGCCGCCGAGTGGTTCATGTGGGGTGTCAGTCCACGTTCACCAGCTTCCACAGCTGGCTGTCGGCGCCGGTGTCCGCCGACTGGACGAGCTGGGTACCTCCCGAGGACACGGTGAGCAGGTCGTTGCTGTTCACGTTCTTGATCTTGTAGTAGCCGTTCGAGGCGGCGACCAGGTTCCAGCGCTGGTTCGCGACGTTGTTGTCGGACGACTGGACGATGTTCGCGCCGTCCGTGGTGACGCCACCGCTGACGTCCATCAGCAGGCCGCTGTTCCGGCTGACGATCTCGTAGCTGCCGTCACCCACCGGGCTGAAGACCCAGTTCTGGTTCACGGCTCCGGTGTCGGTCCACTGGATGACGTTGGCTCCGGCGGACGTCGATCCGCCCGAGACGTCGACCGTCTTGGCACTGCCCTTGTTGACGATCTTGTAGTTGCCGTTCGTCACGGGGAACCCGATGGAGGCGAACGCGTCCAGTGCGCAGACGGTGCCGGACGAGGCGGCGTTCTTCGTGCCGGTGCACACCACCCTGATCGTGTGGGGGCCCGCCGCGAGGTCCGTCTTCTCGAACAGCGGCACCTGCTTCGTCACCACCGAGGCATAGGCGTCGATGCCCGCCTGGGCGAGGGTGCCGTCGAGGTAGACGTCCACCTTGCCCATGTTCGGCTGCGTCATGCTCAGGTACCGGACGCCCGAGCCGGTGAACGAGAACTCGGCGTAGTTGCCCGCCGTGCTCGTGAACTTCTCGGACCCGTTCATGTCCTTCGTGTCGTTCCAGTTCGACCACGTGCCGGAGTAGGTCACGCCGGCCGCCTTGTCGTCGACGTGGTTCCAGCGCTGCCGCACGAGCGCCTTCGACGCGGCGGAGGCATGGCCCTGTGCGTCGAGGACGTAGAGGCGGTAGTCACCGGTGGCCTGCGGGACGTTGATGCTGGTCGAGGTGCCGCTCGCGCTGGTCATGGTGGGACCGGCGGCGAACGTCGAGGTGCCGGAGGGAGCCAGCCAGAGTGTCTTGGTCGAGTCTCCCGGGCTGCGCACCGGAATGGTCACGTCACCCTTGCCGGTGAAGACGCCGGCGGGCAGCGCGTAGTCCTGCAGAGTCGTGTTGCCGGCGGGGACGATGTCCTTGTAGGCGTTTTCCAGGCCCGCGTTCACGGCGATGTCGTACGCCTGCGACGGCCACACGTTGTCCCGGTACACGCGCACGTTGTCGATGGTGCTGCTCGTCACGCTCTTGCTGAAGATCGTGTTGCGGGGGCCGTAGTTGTTGGTGACGGTCAGGTTGTTCTGCCGTCCCCAGGTGCCGGTGTTCATGACCCACATGACGTTCGGGTCCACGTCGAGGACGTTGTCGTGCTCGTTGATGTACGCGGAGCCCTCGTCGGGGTGGATCCCGTACCGGTGGCCGGCCGGCTCACCCTGGATGAAGTTGTTGCTGATCTCGGTGCCCGGCTGCTTGCCCAGCGTGTAGATCGGAGCGGAGTCACCGAGCACCTGCATGGTGTCGAGGAGCTCGTTGTACTTGACGGTGTTGTTCTTCGCCGTCGTGGTCGGGGACCCGGGGTAGATGACGTTGGAGTTCGACGTACCGTCGAAGTTGTCCCATCCCCAGCCGAGCGTGATGCCCGCCCACGGGGACTTCTCGATCCGGTTGTGCTCCAGGTCCAGGGTGTCGGCGAAGTACGCCGACACAGGGCTGGAGCCCTGGAACAGGACCGCGCTGTCGTAGAGGTAGTTGTCGGTGACGGTGATGTTCTTGCAGACGCCCTCGACGCTCGCCGGGTACTTCTCGTGGGGGTCGTTCGGGTCGGGGTCCGCGCTCCCGATGTAGACGTGCTGGGGGTGTCCCACGGTGAGGGCGGATCCGGCGATGTCATTGGTGAAGTTGCCGGTCAGCTGCGAGTCGGTCACGTCGTTGGCCAGGGTGATCCCGTCGGCGCCGGTGTGCTGCACCGTGTCGCGCTGGAGGACGATCCCGTCGGCGCTCTCGATCTGGACGGCAGCCGGCGGCAGGTCGACGTTGCGGTACGAGTAGGCGTGGAAGTTCTGCGTCGTGTACACGTTCGTGCTGGCGTTGCCCTGCTGGCCCTGCCGGAACACGGAGCCCGCCACGTTGGTCAGATTCCAGTCGGAGTGCTCGACCGTGAGACCGGAGAGGGTGATGTTCTTCGCGTGGTCGGACGTGGACGTGCCGGCGATCTTGATGATGGTGGACACGTTGTTCGGCGCGAAGACCTGCGCCGTCGTCATGTCGTCGGAGCTCGACTTGTAGTAGTAGACCGTGTGGGTGGACTTGTCGAAGTAGAACTCGCCCGGCTGGTCCAGGAACTCGTACGCGTTCATGAACGTCTGCGTACCGGTGGGCTGGAAGTTGGCGTTGAACGCGGCCTGGGCTATCGCCGCGCCCGGCTCCTGGAGCTTGGCCACGCGGTTGGTGCCGTCCGAGCTCGTGGTGACCTGGCTGACACCCACGATGGCCGTGGTCCAGGTCGTCGCCGTCTTGATCTCGACGTCGTCCTGGTTGGAGGCGATGGCAGGCAGGTCGGAGAGGCTGTACTTGATCTGGTCGCACGTCGTCTTCGGCGAGTCCCAGGCCCAGGAAGGCTGGGGGCTCGGGAAGCTGTAATTCGCGTAACATCCGGCCGAGTTGATCGTCTTCGAGGCCATCTGGGCGCGCTTGCCGTTGACGTAGAGCGAGCGGAGCTTGTTGTCGCGGTTGAGGGTGGCCTTCCAGATGTTCCCGCTCTGCTGTGTCCAGCCGGTCACCGGAACGCCCCCGTCCAGGACCGGCTTCTCGCCCGGGTAGGCGGAGTAGACGACGTGGTGGCCGTTGGTGCCGGAGTCGGCGGAGGTGAAGTCGATGGTGCTGCTCACCGGGTAGGTACCGCCCCGGAGATAGACGTTGATGTCCCCCGTCATGTTGCTGTTGACCGTGCGCACGACGTCCCGGGCGTGCTGCAGGGTCTTGAACGGCGCCGTGATCGTGCCGGCGTTGGAGTCGTCACCGCTGGGGGCGACGTAGTAGGTCGCCTGGGTGGCGGCCGAGGCCGGGGTGGGCGTCGTGAGGGAGGTCAGCAGGGCGGCGGTGACCGCCGCCGCGAGTGCTCCCGGCAGAAGACGGCGGACGGAGGCGGCGGAGTTTCTGCCTCTCCTGGTGGTTCTGGTGCTCGGACTGGCGTACACGGGGCGGCTCCACGGGGGTGCTGGTGTGCGGTTGATGCGGTCCAGGGGGTTGTCGTCACGGGTTGGTGCGGATCACTCAGCGCTTCGGCTCCGAGGGTTTCGGGGCGGGCGGCCGTCGCCGCCCGCGATGGGCACGTCAGCCCTGATCAGGCCCTGCGCACGCAGCTCGTCCCAGAGGCCGTCGGGGACACGCTGAGCGTGCAGTTCGACGTTGCGCCGGACCTGTTCCGCGGTGCGCATGCCCAGGGTGACGTTGACGACGGCGGGATGCGTGCGGGGGAAGGCGATGGCGGCGGCCGGCAGCGTGGTGCCGTGCCGTTCGCAGACCTCGGCGATGGCCAGGGCCCGCTGCACCAGGTCTCTCGGGGCGTCCTGGTAGTCGTACTTCATGCCCTCGGCGGGCCGGTCCTGGGAGAGCAGGCCGGAGTTGAAGACGCCGACCGCCACGACGCTCTTGCCGTGTTCCTGCGCGGCGGGCAGGACGTCGTCCAGCGCCGACTGGTCGAGCAGGGTGTAGCGTCCGGCGAGCATCACCACGTCGGCGGCCGTCTCGCGCAGGAAGCGGGCGAGCATGGCGGACTGGTTCATGCCGGCGCCGATGGCTCCGATCACGCCCTGGTCGCGCAGTTCGGCGAGTGCGGGCACGGCCTCGTCGGCGGCCTGGCGCCAGTGCTCGTCGGGGTCGTGCAGGTAGACGACGTCGAGGCGGTCCAGGCCGGTGCGCTCCCGCGTTTCCTCGATGGAGCGAAGCACACCGTCACGGCTGAAGTCCCACTGCCGGCGCAGGTCGTCCCGTACGACGAAACCCTCGTCGTCGACGCCCCGCGGCTGTTCGTTGGGGACGAGAAGGCGGCCCACCTTCGAGGAGACGACGTACTCCTCGCGCGGCCGGTCGCGCAGAGCGGCGCCGAGCCGGCGTTCGGAGAGGCCGAGGCCGTAGTGCGGTGCGGTGTCGAAGTAGCGGATGCCCGCGTCCCAGGCGGCGTCGACGGCGGCCGACGCGGCCTGGGGGGCGGTCACCCGGTAGAGGTTGCCGATCACCGAGGCGCCGAAGCCGAGTTCGGTGACGGTGACCGGTGTGTGCTGGATCTTCCGGTGGTGCAAGACGTGCTCCTGGGGACAGGGGTGGGGGACGCCGGTCAGCGTCGGACGTGGGCCGAGCCTCCGTCGATGAGTGCCTCGACCTCGGAGAGGGTGGCCATGGAGACATCGCCGGGAGTGGTCATGGCCAGGGCGCCGTGGGCCGTGCCGTAGGCCAGGGAACGTTCCAGGGAGTGGCCGGCGAGCAGGCCGTGGATCAGTCCGGAGGCGAACGCGTCGCCGGAGCCGATGCGGTCCAGGACGTGCATGCCGGGCATGCGGGGTCCGGTGACGTACCCGGTGCCGGCGGACCAGGCCGCCGAGGTCCAGTCGTTCACGCCCGCCGAGGGCACCTCACGCAGCGTGGTCGCGAGGACCCTGGCATCGGGCAACAGGCCGGCCACGGCGGCGAGCGCGTCCGGTACCTCGTGCGCGCCGAAACGCACGGCGCCCGGGTGCTCGCCCGCCAGACCCAGTGCGCCCACGACGACATCGGCGTGCCGGGCGAGCCGCAGGTCGGTCTCACGGGCCCGCTCCGGTCCGCCGCGGTCGGCCCAGAGACTGGGGCGGTAGTTGGGGTCGTAGGAGACGGTGACGCCGTGCCGGCGTGCGGCCGCCATCGCCTCGTCGGCGACGTCGACCGTGGTCTCCGACAGGCCCGCGAAGATGCCGCCGGTGTGGAACCAGCGCACCCCGGTCGAGAACACCGTGTCCCAGTCCACGTCGCCCTTGCGCAGTTGCGAGACGGCGGTGTGGGCGCGGTCGCTGACGCCGAGCGCGCCGCGGATGCCGTAGCCGCGCTCGACGAAGTTGAGACCGTTGCGGGCGGTGCGGCCGATGCCGTCGTCGGGCATCCAGCAGATCATCGAGGCGTCAACCCCGCCCTGGAGGATCAGGTCCTCGACGAGGCGTCCGACCGCGTTGTCCGCCAGGGCGGTGACCACGGCGGTGCGCAGCCCGAAGCAGCGGCGCAGTCCGCGTACGACGTTGTACTCCCCGCCGCCCTCCCACACCTGGAAGCTGCGGGCGGTGCGGATCCGGCCCTCACCCGGGTCGAACCGCAGCATGACCTCGCCGAGGGCGATCACGTCGGCCATCGCATGCTCCGCTCCACCGCTTCGGCTGTCAGCCTGCGGATCTCCGCGTAGTCGCCGCTCGCGAGGAGGGCAGGGGTCGCCATCCAGCTGCCGCCGACGGCGAGGACCGACGGTTCGGCGAGATAGCCGGGCAGGCCGGCGGCGTCGATCCCGCCGGTCGGCATGAACCGCACCCCGGGGAAGGGCGCCGCGAGCGCCCGGAGCATCGCCCGGCCGCCGAGCGGTTCGGCGGGGAACAGCTTGACCGTGTCGAGGCCGGCTCGCAGGGCGCCCATCACCTCGGTCGCGGTGGCGACGCCGGGAACCACGGGCACCCCAAGCTCCCGGCACCGGGCGACGACCTCGTGGTCCAGGCCGGGGGAGACGACGAAGCGCGCGCCGGCCGCGACGGCCCGCTCCGCCTGCTCGGCGGTGAGCACCGTACCGGCGCCGACGGCCAGATCGCCCTGGGCGGCCATCGCCTTCACGACCTGCTCGGCGGAGGGGGTGCGGAAGGTGACCTCCGCGCAGCGGGCGCCGCCCGCGGACAGGGCACGGGCCAGCGGGGCGGCCGTGGTGGGGTCGGGCACGGTCAGGACCGGCACGATCCGCGCGTCGGCGAGCAGATCGGTGAGGTCGGCGGTCATCGGCCCAGCCACCCGCCGTCTACCGGAAGGGTGGTGCCGTGGACGTACGCGGCGGCGTCCGAGGCGAGGAAGACGGTGGCGCCCGCGAGGTCGTCGGCGCTGCCCCACCGTCCGGCCGGGATGCGGTCCAGGATCGCCGTGCTGCGCGCCGGGTCGTCGCGCAGCGCCTGGGTGTTGTCGGTGGCGATGTAACCCGGGGCGATGGCGTTGACGTTGACGCCGTGCGGGGCCCACTCGTTGGCCAGCGCCTTGGTGAGACCGGCGATGCCGTGCTTGGCGGCGGTGTAGCCGGGGACGGTGATGCCGCCCTGGAAACTGAGCAGCGACGCGGTGAAGATGACCTTGCCCCGGCCGCGGGCCACCATCGCCGCGCCGACCGCCCGGGTCAGCGCGAACTGCGCGTTCAGATTGACCTGGAGCACCAACTCCCAGTCGGCGTCGGTGTGTTCGGCGGCGGGGGCGCGGCGGATCGTGCCCGCGTTGTTGACCAGGATGTCCACCGGGCGCTCCCGACCCGCCAGGTCCGCGCCCAACGCTCGTACGGCGTCGGGGTCGGCGAAGTCGGTGCGGATCGCCTCGAAGGTGCGGCCGGTGGCGGTGACGTACTTCTCCACCGTACTGCCGGACTCCTCCAGCCAGGCGCTCACCCCGATGACGTCCGCGCCGGCCTGGGCGAGCGCGCGGGCCATGGCCCGGCCGATCCCGCGCCGGGCACCGGTGACGACGGC
>NZ_JAJSBI010000020.1 GCF_021261325.1 Streptomyces guryensis
CGACGGATACCGGCGCACCCGGTCAGGATGATCGGCCGCGTTGCCGTACACGTGCGCGAGGCAATCACACGATGGTGCAGCCGAGTTGAACTGGACGGGCTCGGACGCGTACAACAACGACACCAGGGCCTCCCGGCACTGCTCGGTCAGATTCGCATCTCCGAGCTACCGAGAGGCCCTGTCTTCATGAGCGCACAACGGGAAGATCACCCCGGCGGGAAACGTGTTCGACCCGCACGTTCCATGATCGGTTGAGATACGGCTTCTCAGGGCTGGTACCACGCTGTTGGCCGTTGTTGTGGGTCCGCCTCGCGTACGCGACTGGGGCTGCCCTGTCCGTAAAACTCCCAGGGTGCCGAGCACCCAGGCGATAGGGTTACGCATGTTGATGGCTCCTTGGTTGGCTGTTGACACTCCGCCCCGCGACGGCCCGCGATGCCGTTTGCGGGGCACTCTGGTCCACTCCCTGAAATCCTTCTCGGACCACACGGTTTTCCCGACCCTCTCGGGTCGCACGCCCCAGTCATCGGACAGCGAATCGACCAGTAAGGGGCCCCTTCCCCCTTCCCCCATCTCCCAGGCCGCCGACGCCGTTTCGGCCGTCCGAATGGCGATCCGTGAACTCGACCGGAGTGTCCGGCGCTGGACGCTCTCCGCGCAGCTCTCTGAGGCCCCGCACGGTGATAGACACTTCTCACTGGACTGGACCTTCAGCGAGTGGAGCCCAGGAGAACAGGACACGGACGCCGTTCTCCTGGAGCGCGGCGATCTCGGTGTAGCGGGTCTCGTGGTCGGGGCTGATCGCCGAGGGCCAGCGCACGATCACGGTGCAGATTTCCCTGCGTACGGCCATGCGCCGTACCTTCTGCCAACCCATGCGCGCCTGCGGGTCCACTTCGCCGTACGGGTCGCGGATCGTCTCGACGACGCCCAGGTTCCGGGCCTCGGCGAACTCCTTGCCCTCCTGCTCCGCACGCTCTGCGGCGACGCCGGGGTTGCCCGGGGACCGTTCGGCGCAGACGTACAGCACTGCCGTGTCCCGGGCGGTGCTCATCGGGCGCTCCGGTGGTGGGGGCAGCGGCACACGGGCCAGACCGAGGAGGTTTCCGGTACGTCGACCGGGGCGACGGGGTGTTTGTCGCGGAGAGTCGTGCGGGTGCCGTCGGTTGCGATGCGGTAGACGCCGAGGGGCATACGGGAAGTGCTCTGTGCCGCTTGTGTGGTCATGGCTGCCGCCCTAGGCCTGAGGTCCGTGGGAGGAGCCGCGGGCATCCCCGCTAGGCAGGGATACGGCCGCAGCCCGAACAGGCATGTAACTACGCTCAGTTGATCATTAACTGACATCGCGTTACTGCCTCTCGCAGGATGGCTGATTGCAGGAGAGGTGACAAGTCGTGGCACCTAAATCGCAGAAAGCCGCACCTCTGTGCCCATCGACGCGGCACCCAAGGTGCGGCACACTGCACCTCACGCACCAAAACCGCACCCTGGGTGCTCACTTGGACCCCTGCGAGACGGAGGCCGACCATGCCGAATGTGCGAGCAAAACCGACCTTGCGCAGACGGCGCCTCGGAGGAGCGCTCAAGGGGTTCCGGGCAGCCTCCGGGCTCACCCTCGAAGCGGCAGCCGTCGAAATGGGTTGGGACAGCGGCAAGCTCAGCCGAATCGAAAACGCCAAGGCTCACATCTGGCCGAAGGAGATCCCGAAGCTTCTGGGCCTGTACGGCATCGAAGACCTGAAGGTCATCAGCGCCCTCGAAGAACTCGCCCGAGACGCAGGGAAACAGGGCTGGTGGCAGACCTACGGCAACATCATCGGCGGCGGGTACCAGGACTACATGTTCTTGGAGTCCGACGCTGTTGGCATCCGTGTCTACTGCCCCGGTCTCGTCCATGGACTCTTGCAGACAGTTGCCTACGCACGCGAGGTCATCGCAGCCACAGCGATCACACGCAGTTCCGACGAGGTGGCGGCCCTCACCGAGGTACGGCAGGCCCGTCAGGCCGTCCTCACTCGCCCAGGAAGGCCCCTGAAGATCTGGGCGGTCATCCATGAGGCGGCACTACGCCAGCAGTTCCCCACGCAGCCGAACGTGATGACGCACCAGCTTCAACGTCTGCTCGATCTCAGCGAGATGCCCACCATCGACGTCCAGGTCATGCCGATCGGCGCCAGCCCTCACCCCGGCATGACCGGCCCGTTCGACATCGTCTCCTTCGGCGGCCCTTGGCCGACCGTCGTAAATCTGGAGAACCTTCGGGGCGGGTTCTTCATGGAAGGAGAAGATGTCGCGGTGTTCGAGGCGGCCTTTGAACGCACGGTCGCCGCAGCGCTTCCCGTGGACGTGTCCCGGGAGGCCATTAAGAAAATCATGGATGAAGGAGCACACCAGTGACCAACACCAGCCACAGGGCTGAAGTCCGCGCATCCGAGCTGACCGACGCGTGGTTCAAGTCCTCGTACTCAAGCGGAGGAGAGCAGTGCTTCGAGGTCGCCGACCTCCGCCGTACGGCGTACGCATCCATTGCTGTGAGGGACAGCAAGGCCCCCGACGGCCCCGCGCTCCTCTTCGGGCCCGAACAGTTCGCTACATTCGCAGAGTTCGCCGCCCGCTTCGAGGTCTGACCCGCACCTACGGCATACAACGGCGCCCGCCCCTCGGGCAGTTGTGGCGGGCGCCTACCCCGTCACGTCCTCGCGTCCGCGATGTGGCGCATCGAAGGGGGAGCAGCTCGGCGGCGGGGGAGCTGCCGAAGGTCGACGCTGTGAACAGCTCCGTACAGCTGGCGGGAGGCGCCACAAGAGCTTCGGACGTCAAGGGCGCACAGTCCTCGGACGGTGGCTATGTGACCGGCCTGAACCAGGCCGGTGCTTCGATCACCTGGACCTTCGACGGTATCCCCAAGGCCGGCAAATACAGCGTTTACGTCGGCTACAGCGTGCCGGGCAAGGACGGTAATGCCACCCTCACGTTCAACGGCACGCCCTCCACGTATCCGGTCAAACTGAAGAACTGGACAGGGGCCACCGCGGGCGACTACGAGAAGGGCTGGACGACGACCTACAACTACGTCGAGCTCAAGCAGGGCCCGAACACCGTCTCTGTCTCCTGTGGGCAGGGGAACCAATGTGACGCCCTCATCGACCGGCTGTGGCTGGTGGAGGGATGGGCCGGGCGGAGCTGAGCCGGGCCAGGCTTGCGGTGACTCGCCGAGTCACCGCAAGCCGACCCCCCAGTGCTCGCTAAGCGACGCGGCCGAAGTCCACACACTCGTCAGCGACCCACACCTTGCGCCCGCCCCAGTCGAGTGGTGTCCAGGTGTTGTGCTGGGCTCCCCCGCTGGTGCACCGGTACGTGCCCCCCTTCTTCTTGCCCTCGCAAAGTTCTCCCCAGCAAATTATGCGGTCAGGCGTACCCTTGTCGAGCGCGTGGACGTGAACGACGACGGCCGAGGTGACCGAAGCGGACGCGCGTGCGTTCCAATCGTGACCGGCATATGCACCGGCGCTATCGGCATACGCTGCAGGTGCAGCCGCAAGGATCAAACCGGTCACCAACGCACCCGAGAGCGATGCGATACGTGCGGCGCGCTTTGCCATGAGTTCCCTCCGTTTTGTATGTCTCGCCACTGGTCATTGAGGCGAGAGCTATGGCCGCGCCAGTATATGTAAGATAAAAGCCTTATCCTAGCTCGCCGTTGGATGCATCACAGTTGCAGACTGATGCGCCTGATGTGGCCCTGGCGCTGGGAAGCATGAACTACTCACGCAGCAGTCTTTAACCCCGGTCACCGCCACCCGTTCCACCAGCTTCTCGTACGCGCCCCGCTCGAACTGCCCCGCCGCAGCCGCCAACCACGCGATCGCGCAAGCCAGCGCTCCGGCCAGGGCAGCCGATCCACCAGCCCCGAAAGCAGGCCCGAGACCGCCGAGTCGCCTGCGCCTGTCGGGTTGCCGTAGACGCAGGCCGGAGGGTGACGCTCCAGTGGCCCTCGGGGGCATGGCGAGCGTGCCCTCTGCGCCTAGCGAGGCCATCACCGCTTGGCGCCACGCTCGTCCTGCCATGGCCGTTGCGACGCGTGTCGCCCCTCGTCATCGGGTCCTAGCCTCGGCGTTTCAGTTGAGGCTGCCGGGTTGTTGAACAGAGTCGTTTGGGGCGGTGCTACACGATCTCGGGTGAACTCTTTGATCGCGTTGGTCCTGGCGGATCGTAAGCCTTTCACAAAGAGATCACGCCGCGCTGACCTCCCCGGTCACCGCCACCCGCCCCGCCAGCTCCTCGTAGGCCACGCGGTCGAACTCCCCCGCCGCCGGCGCCAGTACGGTCGCCGCCGACAACGCCACCGCCCGGGACAGCCGTTCCGGCCACGGGAGTTGTTCCGCGAGCCCCGACAGCAGGCCCGCCGCCGCCGAGTCGCCCGCGCCTGTCGGGTTGCCGTGGAAGCGGGCCGGCGGGGTGGCGCGCCAGCGGCCCTCGGGGGTGACCGCCAGGAGGCCGTCCGTTCCGAGGGAGACGACGACCGCCTGGGCGCCCCGGCGGCGGGCGTCCTGGGCGCCGCGCAGGGGCTCGTGGGAGCCGGTGAGTTCGGCCAGTTCTTCGGCGTTCGGTTTGACGAGGTCCGGGCGGGCGGCGACCCCGCGGCGCAGGGGTTCGCCGCTCGTGTCGAGGAGTACGGGGACCCCGGCGGCCTTCGCGAGTCGTATCAGCCCGGCGTACGCGCCCACCGGCACGCCCGGTGGCAGGCTGCCGCACAGCGCCACCGCGGACGCGGGGGCGAGCAGGCCCTCGTAGGCGTCCTGGAAGGCGGACCACTCGGCGGGCGTGATGGTGGGGCCGGGTTCGTTGAGCTGTGTGGTGTCGCCTGTCTGATCGTCCACCAGCGCGATCGTGCGCCGTGTCGGACCGGCTATCGGGACGAGGGCGTCCACCAGGCCGGGAGCGGCGGTCAGCCGGTCCTGGACGATGCGGCCCGTGGCGCCGCCCGTGAAGCCGGTGACCGTCACCTCGTGGCCGAGGGCCGCGAGTACGCGCGCCACGTTCACGCCCTTGCCGCCGGCCCGTTCGGTCACCTCGCTGATCCGGTGCGAGGCGTGCGGCTTGAGCGCCGGTACGCGGTACGTGAGGTCGAGAGCGGTGTTCAGCGTGACCGTGAGGATCACCTGGGCCGACCTCCCCCGAAGACGAATGCTGTGCGCGCGCCGAAACGGACGGCGGTCGTCCCAGTTTCGCAGGACAACCGCCGCCTCCAACAGCGGGACACTTCAGCCCAGTTGGGGATCGACCACCCATTCACCGCGGCGCATCACACCCTTGAGGGCGAATTGATGGTCAAGAACCACCAGGTCGGCGTCCTTTCCGGGCTCCAGGGAGCCGACCCTGTCGTACATGCCGAGCAGCTTGGCGGGGTTGGCCGATACCGCGGCCACGACGTCCTCCACGGGCAGCCGGTCCACCGTCACCGCCCGCTGGAACGCGCGGTCGAGCGTGAGCGTCGACCCCGCGATCGAGCCGCCCTCCACCAGCCGCGCCACACCCCCGGTGACCTCGACCTCCAGGGGGCCCAGCAGGTAGCGGCCGTCGCCGAAGCCGGCCGCGTCCATCGCGTCCGTGATGAAGGCGACGCGGGCCGCGCCGGCGTGATGGAACGCCAGCTGGAGGGCGGCCGGGTGCAGATGCGTGCCGTCGTTGATGAGCTCGACGGTGATGCGGTCGTCTTCGAGGAGGGCGGTGATCGGGCCGGGGGACCGGTGGCCGATCTGCGGCATCGCGTTGAACAGGTGGGTCGCGACCGTCGCGCCCGCGTCGATCGCCTCCACCGTCTGCTCGTACGTCGCGTCGGTGTGGCCGATCGCCGCGATGACGCCGTGCTCGGCGAGGAGGCGTACGGAGTCGAGGCCGCCCGGCAGTTCGGTGGCGAGGGTGACCATCTTGGCCTTGCCGCGCGCCGCGTCGATCAGTTTGCGGACCTCCGCGGGGTCCGGGTCGTGCAGCAGCTTCTCGGAGTGCGCGCCCTTGCGGCACGGGGAGATGAACGGGCCCTCGAAGTGGATGCCGGCGACGTCGCCCTGCTCGGCGAGTTCGCTCAGCAGGCCCGCCCGCTGGGCGAGGAGGTCCATGTCGTCGGTGACCGTCGAGGCGACCAGGGTGGTCGTGCCGTGCAGACGGTGGGTGTGGATGCCCTTGAGGACGTCCTCGACCGTGCCCGAGGTGAAGGAGGCTCCGCCGCCGCCGTGGTTGTGGATGTCGACGAAGCCGGGCACCACGTGGTGCCCGGTGAGGTCGATCAACCGGGCGGTGCCCTGCGGGGCTCCGGCGCTGATTCGGGTGCCGTCGATGGTGAGGGTGCCGTTGGGCACGGGGCCGGTGGGGAGGACCACGGTTGCGCCGGTGAGCACCAGGGGGGTGCCGGTCGTCGCGGGCTGCGGGTGCGTTGTGGCCGGTCGCGCCCACGCGGCGGTAGCCGCAGATTCAATGGGGTCCCGCGCCCCTGAGGGGGGTGTCATCAGGGCGTTACCTCCGTGCCGTCAGTTGTAGTGAGGAGATCCCAGGCCAGCAGCCCGGCACCGAGACAACCCGCCGTGTCCCCCAGCGCCGCGGGGACGATCGACGGCAGTTTCTGGAAGGTGACCCGGCGCCGGACGGCCTCCCGCAGCGGTGTGAACAGGGCTTCCCCGGCCTCTGCCAGGCCGCCGCCGATGATCAGGGTGCGGGGGTCCAGCAGGGTGAGGGCGGTGACCAGGCCGTCGGCCAGGGCGTCGACCGCGTTCTGCCACACCCGGACGGCGTTCGGGTCGCCGGACGCGACGGACTTGGCGCAGTCGGCGGCGTCCGCGTCGGGGTCGCCCGTGGCCGCCGCCCATGCCTCGCTGACCGCCGCCGCGGAGGCGTAGCGCTCCAGGCAGCCTTGCTGCCCGCAGGGACAGGGGCTGCCCCCAGGCCGTACGACGATGTGGCCGATCTCGCCCGCGAAGCCGTGCGCGCCCGCCTCCACCCGGCCCGCGATGCCGATCGCGCCCGCGATACCGGTGCCGAGGGGGACGAAGAGGAAGCGGTCGGCGCCCTGGCCGGCGCCGATGCGGCCCTCCGCAAGACCGCCGGTGCGTACGTCGTGGCCGAGGGCGACCGGGATGCCCAGTCGCTTTGCGAGCAGGTCGCGCAGGGGTACGTCGCGCCAGCCGAGGTTGGCCGCGTAGCAGGCGATGCCCCGGTCGGCGTCGACGATGCCGGGGACGGCGACGCCGGCGGCGGACGCGGGCTCGCCGAAGTGCTCGGCGCCGTGGGCGCTGAGCACGGCGGCGAAGTCGAGGATGCCCTCGACGACCGCGTCCGGCCCGCGTTCACGGCCGGTCGCCAGGCGGGCCTGGTGGAGAAGGGTGCCGTCCTGCGCGACCAGCGCGGCCTTCATCCCGGTGCCGCCCACATCCAGGGCGATGACATGTCTCACGGGGGACAGTGTGGCCCCAGGACCCGCAAGAGGTCTAGTCCACTTACGTGGTGTAGACCTATCGTGTCCACATGTTGAACAGCGAGACAGTAGGGTTGGGGTCGGAAGCAGTGCAGCGGCGGGGTAGGACAGGAACGATCGCGGCGGTGTCCGCACTGGGCATGACGGCGGTCCTCGGCGGCTGCGGACTGACCGGCGGCGGCTCGGGGGACGTCACCCTGAAGCTCGTCGCCGCGGACTACGGCGACTCCGCCGACAACAGCTCCCGCAAGTACTGGGACCAGCTGGTCAAGGAGTACGAGAGCAAGCACTCCGGCGTGAAGGTCGACGTCACCGTCTACTCCTGGAACGACGTGGACCGCAAGGTCAAGGAACTCGTCGACGCCGGCAAGGCGCCCGACATGGCGCAGATAGGCGCGTACGCCGACTACGCGAACAAGGGCCTGCTCTACTCGGCCGACGACATGCTCTCCATCAGCACCCAGGCCGACTTCGCCTCGCAGCTGGCCACCGCCGGGCAGGTGAAGGGCGTGCAGTACGGGCTGCCGTTCGCAGCCTCCACGCGGCTGCTCTTCTACAACAAGACCCTCTTCAAGGACGCCGGTCTCACCCCGCCGAAGACCTGGAACCAGCTCGCCGCCGACGCCAGGGCGCTCAAGGCGCGCGGCGTGAAGTACCCGTACGCGCTGCCGCTCGGCCCGGAGGAGGCGCAGGCCGAGACCATGCAGTGGCTGCTCAGCGGCGGCGGCGGATACACCGACACCGTCGGCACCTACGGCTTCGACTCCGCGCAGAACGTCAACACCTTCACCTGGCTCAAGGACGACCTGGTCGGCAAGGGCCTCACCGGTCCCGTCGCGCCCGGCAGCCTCAACCGCGCCGCCGCCTTCGCCGCGTTCGCCAAGGGCGACGTCGGCATGCTCAACGGGCACCCCTCGCTGATGAAGATCGCCGCGAAGCAGGGCGTGAAGTACGGCATGGTGCCGATGCCCGGCGTGGACGGCGCGAGCAAGAGCGCCATGGGCGTCGCGGACTGGATGATGGCCTTCAAGAAGAACGGCCACGCCGAGCAGGTCGGCAAGTTCCTCGACTACGTCTACAGCGAGAAGAACGTGCTCGCCTTCTCCCGCCAGTACGACCTGCTGCCGGTCACCACCTCCGCCTCCGACGTCATGAGCACGGACAGGCGGGACGCCGCCCTGGAGCCGTTCCTGAAGCAGCTGCCGCTGTCCGAGCTCTACCCGGTCGACAAGACCTCCTGGGCCTCGGTCGCCGCCGCCGTCAAGAAGCGCATAGGCAACGCCGTGTCCGCCGACGGCAACCCCGCGGCCACCCTCGCGCAGCTGGAGTCGACGGCGTCCATGGCGGAGAACGCCCAGTAGGCATCGCAGGCCGGATGTGACTGTCGGTGGCGGGCGCTACGGTTCGCCACATGGATCAGGAACAGCAGCTGGGCGACCGTGAGCAGGCCATCCTCGCTCTCGAACGCCGGGGCTTCCCGGGCCCCGGCGCCAAGGAGCGCGCCATACGCGAGGAGCTGGGCCTGGCCCCCGTCCGCTACTACCAGCTGCTGAACGCCCTGCTGGACGACGAGCGGGCCCTCGCCCACGACCCGGTGACGGTGAACAGGTTGCGCAGGGTGCGGGAGACACGGCGAGCGGAACGCTGACGGCCGGCGCTCCCCTGAGCCATGGGTGCGCCCTGCCTCCCGCGGTTATGGTCACCGTATGGGCACCCATACGGACACGGACTCGACGCACTCCACGGACCCCCTGCCGACGCCCGCCACGCAGGCAGGCCGGGACGGGCTGGCCGCGATCCTCGCGAACCCCGCGAAATCGGTGGTCGGCCTGGACTTCGACGGCACCCTCGCCCCGATCGTGCCGGACCCCGAGCAGGCCCGCGCCCACCCGGAGGCGGTGCCCGCGCTGGCCGCCCTCGCCCCGAGGATCGCCTCCGTCGCGGTGGTCACCGGCCGCCCGGCCGGCGTCGCCGTCCGGCACGGCGGCTTCGCGGGCGTCCCCGGCCTGGAGCACCTGGTCGTCCTCGGCCACTACGGCGCCGAACGCTGGGACGCGGTCAGCGGCAACGTCAGCGCGCCCGCCCCCCACCCCGGTGTCGCCGCCGTCCGCGCCGAACTACCCGGCTTCCTCGACCGCATCGGCGCCTGGCAGGGAACCTGGATCGAGGAGAAGGGCCGCGCCCTCGCGGTCCACACCCGGCGCGCCCGCGACCCCCAGGCCGCCTTCGAGGCCCTGCGCGCACCCCTCACCGACCTCGCCGGCCGCCACGGCCTGATCGTCGAACCCGGCCGCCTGGTCCTCGAACTGCGCCCACCGGGCATGGACAAGGGCGTGGCCCTCCTGGAGTACGTACGCGAGATCGACGCCGCAGCGGTCCTCTACGCCGGCGACGACCTCGGCGACCTCCCCGCCTTCGCCGCCGTCGACAAACTCCGCTCGGACGGCGTCCCCGGCCTCCTGGTCTGCAGCGGCAGCGACGAGGTGACGGAACTGCGGGAGCGGGCGGACGTGGTCGTGGACGGGCCGGAGGGCGTTGTGCGGCTGCTGCGGGGCCTGGCGGAACAACTTGGCTGACGTCAGCATCATCAGCCCGTCCGGCGTTTGAGGACGAAGCCCCTCAAGGGCCGAAAGAGGGGGTCTGGGGCGGCAGCCCCCAGACCCCACCCCCACACCTCAGCCCCGCAAAGCCTCCAGCTGGTCGACAAACCACTGCGCCGGCGGCAACGCCGTGGCCGCTGCAGCAAGCCGCTTACTGCGCTCGGCCCGCTCAGCCGCCGGCAGGCACAACGCGGCGTGCAGCGCGTCCGCCGTCCCGATCACGTCGTACGGGTTCACCGTGATCGCGTCGTCGCCCAGCTCGGCGTGGGCACCTGCCTCCCGCGACAGCACCAGCACGCACCCGTCGTCGGAGACGACCGGCACCTCCTTCGCGACCAGGTTCATGCCGTCCCGGATCGGGTTGACGAGGGCCACGTCGGCCAGCCGGTAGGCGGCCAGCGAGCGCGCGAAGTCGTCCTTGACGTGCAGGACGACCGGGGTCCAACCCGGCGTCCCGAAGCGGGAGTTGATCTCCTGAGCCACCCGCTGCACCTCGGCCGTGTAGTCGCGGTACACGGCGAGGTCCTGCCGGGAGGGGTAGGCGAACGCGACGTGCACGACCCGCTCCCGCCACTCGGGGCGGCCCTCCAGCAGCTGCCGGTACGCCAGCAGCCCGCGCACGATGTTCTTCGACAGCTCGGTGCGGTCGACCCGCACGACCGTCCTGCGGCCGGCGCCGATCTCCTCCCGCAGCGCGGCCATCCGCTCGGCCACATCGGCCTCGTGCGACCGCTTGCGCAGGAAGTCCGCGTCCGCGCCGAGGCCGTGCACGCCGATCTCCGTGCCTCCGGGGCCGCCCACCACCGCCGTACAGCACGCCGTGAAGGCGTCCGCCCAGCGCCGGGTCAGGAAGCCCAGCCGGTCGGCGCCCAGCATGCCGTGCAGAAGCTGCTCGGCGATGTCGTCCGGCAGCATCCGGAAATAGTCCACCGGCGCCCACGGCGTGTGCGAGAAGTGCCCGATGCGCAGGTCGGGACGGAGCTCGCGGAGCATGCCGGGCACCAGACACAGGTGGTAGTCCTGCACCAGCACCGCCGCGCCCTCGGCCGCCTCCTGGGCCAGCGCCTCGGCGAAGGCGCGGTTGTAGGTCTCGTACGACGCCCACTGCCGCCGGAACTCCGCGTCGAAGACCGGCTCCAGGGGCGTCTGGTACAGCATGTGGTGCACGAACCAGAGCACGGAGTTCGCGATGCCGTTGTACGCGTCGGCGTGCACGTCGGCCGGGATGTCCAGCATCCGCACGCCGTCCTCGCCGACTCCGCGCCGGACCGCCTCGCGGTCGCCGTCGGACAGCGCCGAGCACACCCACAGGGCGTCCGAGTCGGGCCCGATCGCGGACAGGCCGGAGACCAGCCCGCCGCCGCCGCGCCTGGCGGCCAGCGAGCCGTCCTCCTGCACCTCGTACGAGACCGGGCCGCGGTTGGACGCGACGAGCACCTGATGACCAGCGTGATGACCTGCGCCGTGCGTGGAAGCCATACGCCTCAACCTAGCCCGGCCCGGAAACGCTCAAACGTACGTCTGCGCTCTGCGGGTGGACCGTATACACCGCGCGGACCGCGTAACGCGCCGCCTCAGGCGACCTTGCGCGAGGCGTACTCGGCGATCTCCGCCATCGGCGGCCGCTCCTCCGTGTCCACGGAGTAGGTGCGCGGCTCGAAGCCGTCCTCGCCCCGTTCGAACTGGGTGAGGGAGGGACGGATGAGGTGGCCGCGGGCCAGCCTCAGCTGTGCCGTGCGGTAGATCGCGGCGGACATCCGGCCCAGCGCCTGCCCGTCCTGGTGCCGGTGCTTGCGCACCCCGACGTCGACCTGGGCCAGCGCGTCGAGGCCCACCAGGTGCAGGGCGTCGACCAGCATGCCCAGCTCGACGCCGTACCCCACGGGGAACGGCAGCTGTTCCAGCAGGCTGCGCCGGGCCGCGTACTCGCCGCCGAGCGGCTGCACGAAGCCCGCCAGTTGCGGCCAGTGCATGTTCAGCAGCGGGCGCGCCATCAGCTCGGTGACCCGGCCGCCCTGGCCCTGGGCGCCGCCCAGCGGACGGTCGTACATCCCCTTGACCAGGTCGATCCCCGGGTCGGTGAGCAGCGGGCCGACGATCCCGGAGACGAAGTCGGAGGAGAACTCCTTCAGGTCGGCGTCGATGAAGCAGACGATGTCCCCGCCGGTGACGAGGAGCGAGCGCCACAGCACCTCGCCCTTGCCGGGGACGGTCGGGATGCGGGGCAGGATCTCGTCACGGTGGACGACCCTGGCCCCGGCCGCCGAGGCGACCTCGGACGTGCGGTCGGTGGACCCGGAGTCGACGACGACGATCTCGTCGACGAGCGGGACCTGCTGCATGAGGTCGTGACGGATGATCGCGACGATGTCGCCGACCGTCTCCTCCTCGTTCAGCGCGGGCAGCACGACACTGACCGACTGGCCCGTGCGCTGCTTGGCGGCGAGTATCTGGTGGAGAGGGCGGTCGGTCAGGGACCAGGAGCGGGTGCTCAGCCAGCGCTCGACTTCTTCCAGCACGTAGGCGGCTCCTCACTTGTGTCTCGCGGTTCGGACGACTCTCTCAACTGTCCTGGCCTTCGGTTACAGTCTTGAACAACGTCAATGACCATCGCATGTCCGAGGTCGTCGACCGACAACCGAATACCGCTCATCCAGAGGGGCAGAGGGATACGGCCCGATGAAGCCCCGGCAACCCTCCAGCCGGTCTCGTAGATCAATGTTGATCATTCCGCGAGGCTCCCGGCTAGGGAAGGTGCCAAATCCGTCTCACGGCGAGATGCGTCGTGAGGAAGATGAGGAGAAAGGGCCTCGCCTCACATGGCTGCGCAGACTGTTGCAAGCACCACCGACTCCACGACCGTCGACCTCGGTCCCGCCACGGCGTTGAGCTGCCGCGAGTGCGGTCACCGGGTACCCCTCGGTCCGGTCTTCGCCTGCGAGGAGTGTTTCGGCCCGCTCGAGATCGCGTACGACTTCTCGGCCTACGACACCGAGGAGCTCCGCAAGCAGATCGAGGCGGGTCCCGCGAACATCTGGCGTTACGCGCCCCTGCTGCCCGTCCCGGCGGACGTGGCGGACAAGCCCAACATCAACCCCGGCTGGACCAAGCTCGTCAAGGCCGACAACCTCGCCGGCGAGCTGGGCGTCGACGCCGGCAAGCTCTTCGTGAAGGACGACTCCGGCAACCCGACGCACTCCTTCAAGGACCGGGTCGTCGCGCAGGCCATCGAGGCCGCGCGCGCCTTCGACTTCACCACCCTGTCCTGCTCGTCCACCGGCAACCTGGCCGGTGCGGTGGGTGCCGCGGCCGCCCGCGCCGGCTTCCGTTCCTGCGTGTTCATCCCGCACGACCTGGAGCAGGGCAAGGTCGTCATGGCCGCGGTCTACGGCGGCGAGCTCGTCGGCATCGACGGCAACTACGACGACGTGAACCGGTTCTGCTCCGAGCTGATCGGCGACCCGGCCGGCGAGGGCTGGGGCTTCGTCAACGTCAACCTGCGGCCCTACTACGCGGAGGGCTCCAAGACCCTGGCGTACGAGATCTGCGAGCAGCTCGGCTGGCAGCTGCCGGACCAGCTGGTCGTGCCGATCGCCTCCGGCTCGCAGCTCACGAAGATCGACAAGGGTCTGCAGGAGCTGATCAAGCTCGGGCTCGTCGAGGACAAGCCGTACAAGATCTTCGGCGCGCAGGCCGAGGGGTGTTCGCCGGTCTCGGTGGCCTACAAGGCCGGGCACGACGTGGTGCGGCCGCAGAAGCCGAACACGATCGCCAAGTCGCTGGCGATCGGTAACCCGGCGGACGGTCCCTATGTCCTCGACATCGCTCGCCGTACCGGCGGGGCGGTGGAGGACGTGAACGACGAGCAGGTCGTCGACGCGATTCGGCTGCTCGCCCGGACCGAGGGCATCTTCGCCGAGACGGCGGGTGGTGTGACCGTCGGCGTGACGAAGAAGCTGATCGAGAACGGGCTGCTGGATCCGACGAAGTCGACCGTTGTGCTCAACACCGGTGACGGTCTCAAGACGTTGGACGCGGTGGCGGGTACGGGTCTTACGGCGACGATCCGTCCCAACCTCGAGTCGTTCCGCGAGGCCGGGCTCGGCTGAGAGGCAGTTGTTCAGCTGCGGGCCGGTGGGGGCTGGTCGTGCCCCGCGGCGGAGCCGCAAATGGACACAGCCCCGCGCCCCTGAAGACAAAGCCCCGTTTCCCTGACCGGAGGTTTCACCGTGAGCGTCAACGTTCGTATCCCTACCATCCTGCGTACCTACACCGGCGGGCAGGCCGAGGTCACCGCTGAAGGTGGGACCCTCGGCGAGGTCATCGCCGATCTGGAGAAGAACCACACCGGGATCGCCGCGCGTGTTCTCGACGACCAGGGCAAGCTGCGGCGGTTCGTCAACGTGTACGTGAACGACGACGACGTGCGGTTCGAGCAGGGGCTGGAGACGGCGACTCCGGACGGTGCGGGCGTCTCGATCATCCCGGCCGTGGCCGGAGGCTGACCGAAACAGGTCGGACGGCCGATTATTACCGTCGGTAACGTCGGTTACGAAGAGTTCATCGAATTGCCCCCTCCGCGAGAGAAACGGAGGGGGCAATTCTGCATGGTTGAGCACGGTACAGTTGGGGAACCTGCTCGACTCCGCATGCCGGATGCATATGAGTTCTCGCTTCTCGGGCAGCGAGAAGCAGCCAAAGTGTGCAGGTTTTTTGCGTCTTATGTTCCATTTATGGGGCCCGACTTGCCCTGAATTCAGGCGAATTCTCCGTAAATTCCCGACCGGTCGTGCCCGGAATTCTCGTCCGATTGACCTGTTGCAGACGGCAGTTGGACAGATACATTCAGCCGCGGTCGACGCGTTCCGGCGCACGCCCCCAAGCGTGGGGGGTGAGGTCTGACCCGGATCCGCGAAGTGTGGATCTGTGCAAGGGCCAGTAATAGGGGAGTTAGGCATGGCTCAGGGCACCGTCAAGTGGTTCAACGCGGAGAAGGGGTACGGCTTCATCGCGGTCGACGGTGGTGCGGATGTTTTCGTCCACTACAGTGCGATTCAGATGGACGGCTACCGCACCCTGGAAGAGGGTCAGCGGGTCGATTTCGAGATCTCGCAGGGCCAGAAGGGGCCGCAGGCGGACATGGTCCGACTGGCGGCCGGCTGAAGCACGCGCCGGGTTAACTGCAGCGACGTTCTTCTTTTCTTGATCGAAGGGTCCGCACCTGAGGGGGCGGGCCCTTCGGCATGTCCGGGAGCGGCCACGAGATGGGGCCCGCCTCCGAGAGGCGCTCGCGCCCACCCGTCACCCGACCACCACCCCTCAACGAGCCCGCTGCGCGGGCGCACCTTGCGCCCACCCGTCACCCGACCACCACCCCTCAACGAGCCCGCTGCGCGGGCGCACCTTGCGCCCACCCGTCACCCGACCACCACCCCTCAACGAGCCCGCTGCGCGGGCGCACCTTGCACTCGACGGGGGCGAGTGCTAATCATTGGCGTTAGCACTCTGAAGGTGAGAGTGACAACGAAGGACCGGGTCGGTGAGGCCCGCAGGCCGGGTGGGGAAGGACCCGCAAGGCAGGCGAGCCGTCCGTCGCGGGCGCGGGCGCGGTCCGAAGGAATCACCCCCAGTCCTGGAGGGACCACTTCACATGGCCAAGATCATCGCGTTCGACGAGGAGGCGCGGCGCGGCCTCGAGCGCGGCATGAACCAGCTCGCGGACGCCGTGAAGGTGACGCTCGGCCCCAAGGGCCGCAACGTCGTCCTCGAGAAGAAGTGGGGCGCCCCCACGATCACCAACGATGGTGTCTCCATCGCCAAGGAGATCGAGCTCGAGGACCCGTACGAGAAGATCGGCGCCGAGCTGGTCAAGGAAGTCGCCAAGAAGACGGACGACGTCGCCGGTGACGGTACGACCACCGCGACCGTTCTCGCCCAGGCCCTCGTCAAGGAAGGCCTGCGCAACGTAGCCGCCGGCGCCAACCCGATGGCCCTCAAGCGCGGTATCGAGAAGGCCGTCGAGGCCGTCTCCGGCGCCCTCCTTGAGCAGGCGAAGGATGTCGAGACCAAGGAGCAGATCGCTTCGACGGCCTCCATCTCCGCCGCCGACACCCAGATCGGCGAGCTCATCGCCGAGGCCATGGACAAGGTCGGCAAGGAAGGCGTCATCACCGTCGAGGAGTCCCAGACCTTCGGTCTGGAGCTGGAGCTCACCGAGGGTATGCGCTTCGACAAGGGCTACATCTCGGCGTACTTCGCCACCGACATGGAGCGGATGGAGGCGTCGCTCGACGACCCGTACATCCTGATCGCCAACTCCAAGATCGGCTCCGTCAAGGACCTGCTCCCGCTCCTGGAGAAGGTCATGCAGTCGGGCAAGCCGCTGCTGATCATCGCCGAGGACGTCGAGGGCGAGGCCCTGTCGACCCTGGTCGTCAACAAGATCCGCGGCACGTTCAAGTCCGTCGCCGTCAAGGCCCCGGGCTTCGGTGACCGCCGCAAGGCGATGCTGAACGACATCGCCATCCTCACCGGTGGCGAGGTCATCTCCGAGGAGGTCGGTCTCAAGCTCGAGAACACCTCCCTCGACCTGCTGGGCCGTGCCCGCAAGGTGGTCATCACCAAGGACGAGACCACCATCGTCGACGGCGCCGGCTCCACGGAGCAGGTGCAGGGCCGGGTCAACCAGATCCGCGCCGAGATCGAGAACAGCGACTCGGACTACGACCGCGAGAAGCTGCAGGAGCGCCTGGCGAAGCTCGCCGGCGGTGTCGCGGTCATCAAGGCCGGTGCCGCCACCGAGGTGGAGCTCAAGGAGCGCAAGCACCGCATCGAGGACGCCGTCCGCAACGCCAAGGCCGCCGTCGAGGAGGGCATCGTCGCCGGTGGTGGCGTGGCCCTCATCCAGGCCTCCTCGGTCTTCGAGAAGCTGGACCTCGAGGGTGACGAGCTGACCGGCGCCAACGCCGTGAAGCTCGCGCTGGAGGCCCCGCTCAAGCAGATCGCCGTCAACGGTGGTCTCGAGGGTGGCGTCATCGTCGAGAAGGTGCGCAACCTGCCCGTCGGCCACGGCCTGAACGCCGCGACCGGTGAGTACGTCGACATGATCAAGGAAGGCATCATCGACCCGGCGAAGGTCACGCGCTCTGCCCTGCAGAACGCCGCCTCCATCGCCGCGCTCTTCCTCACCACCGAGGCTGTCATCGCCGACAAGCCGGAGAAGTCCGCCGCGCCTGCCGGTGGCGGTATGCCGGGCGGTGACATGGACTTCTGATCCGCCTCGGGGCTTCGGCCCCCGGTTGGTCAACGTCCTTACGGAGGGCGGCACTTCCTGCTCCGGCAGGGGGTGCCGCCCTTCGGCGTGTCAGGGAGTGTGAGGCAGCACATAGGCGATTGCTTAAGGTGGTGCAACAATGCGTGTGCACATACCCAGTGGTTGACCCAGCCCCGTTCTGCACCGTTCCGAGGAGTCCCCCGCGTGACTGCCCCCGCCACATCCCGCGCCGCCGAGATTCTTTCCCGCCCCACCACGATCAACGGACTGACCGTCCCCAACCGGATCGTGATGGCGCCGATGACCCGCATGTTCTCCCCGGGCGGCATCCCCGGCGAGGACGTGGTGTCGTACTACGCCCGCCGGGCCGCCGCCGGTGTCGGGCTGATCGTCACCGAGGGCACCTACGTCGGCCACGAGTCGGCCGGAAACAGCGCCCGCGTCCCCCGGTTCCACGGCGAGGACCAGCTCGCGGGCTGGCAGAAGGTCGCCGAGGCGGTGCACGCGGCGGGCGGCACGATCGTCCCGCAGCTGTGGCACATCGGCACGGTCCGCAACCAGGGCGACGCCCCCTACCCGGACGCGCCCTCGCACGGTCCCTCCGGTCTGCGTGTCACCGGCGTCGAGGACGCGACCCCCATGACCCAGGCCGACATCGACGCCGTCATCGGCGCGTTCGTCGAGTCCGCGGTCGCCGCCGAGCGCATCGGCTTCGACGGCATCGAGCTGCACGGCGCGCACGGCTACCTCCTCGACCAGTTCCTGTGGGCCGGCACCAACCGTCGTACGGACGCGTACGGCGGCGACCCGGTGGCCCGTACGCAGTTCGCGGCGGAGATCGTGGCGGCCGTACGGGAGGCTGTCTCGCCCGAGTTCCCGGTGCTGTTCCGGTACTCGCAGTGGAAGCAGGAGGCGTACGACGCGCGTCTCGCCGAGACGCCGGAGGAGTTGGAGGCCATCCTCGCGCCGCTGGCTGCCGCCGGCGTGGATGCGTTCCATGCCTCCACGCGGCGGTACTGGCTGCCGGAGTTCGACGGCTCCGACCTCAATCTGGCGGGGTGGACGAAGAAGCTGACGGGGCGGCCGACCATCACCGTCGGGTCGGTCGGGCTCGACGGGGACTTCATCCGGGGGTTCGCCGGGGAGGGGTCGCCGATCCGGGGGATCGATGATCTGCTGGATCGGCTGGAGCGGGAGGAGTACGACTTCGTCGCCGTCGGGCGGGCGTTGCTGCAGGATCCCGAGTGGGCGGCGAAGGTGTTGGCTGGGCGGAGCGATGAGCTTGAGCCGTACTCGGCCAGTGCGTTGAAGACGCTGAGCTGAGCTGAGCGGTTCGGTGGGGGGCGGTGCGGGTGTGCGGCCCTGGGGGGCCGCGCACCCAGACCCCCATCGGCCCTCTCGGCCTCGTCCTCGAACGCCGGACGGGCTGAAAACAGCGGCCCGGCGGCCGGCATCGGTGATCGGACGGGCTGAAAAAACAGTGAGCCGAGCCGCCGGGCGGGCTGAAGATAGGCGTATGACGCACACCCCGGCCCGTCTCGCCACGCCCGCCGATATCGACGCCGTCGTCTCCGTCTTCACCTCCGCCTTCTTCCGTGACCCGGTGTGGGGGCCCGCCTTTCCCGACGAGGGGCGGCGGGCCGGGCAGGCCGCGGTCATGTGGCGGGTCTATGCGGCCTCCGCTTTGCGCTACCCGTGGACGCTGGTGACGCCGGGCGTCGAGGCCGCCGCCGTGTGGATTCCGCCGGGCGGGGTCGAGCTCACGCCCGAGGAGGCGGAGGGGCTGGAGGGGCGGCTTGCCCGGGTCACGGGTCGTGTCGCGGCTCGGGCGATCATGAGGGTGGGGGAGCAGTTCGAGGCGGCTCGCCCCAGCGAGCCGTTCTTCTACCTGACCGTCCTCGGCACGCACACCGATCACCGCGGCAAGGGGCTCGGCATGGCTCTGCTCGCCGAGAGTCTCGCCCGGATCGACGCCGTCGGCGCCCCCGCCTACCTGGAGTCGACCAACCCTGCCAACCTCAAGCGGTACGAGAGCGTCGGATTTACGGTTAGGGACGAGATCACCGTTGCCACCGGCCAGGTCGTGACGACCATGTGGCGGCCCGCAGCAATCCAGACCAGGAGTTGATGATGACGACCACTGTCGTGCGTACGGTCGCCGGAGCGGTGCGTGGGCGCCGTGAGGACGGGCTGACCGTGTTCCGGGGCATCCCGTTCGCCGAACCGCCCGTCGGGGAGGCCCGGTTCGGGGCGCCGCGCCCGGTGCAGGCCTGGGAGGGGACCCGGGACGCGTACGACTTCGGGCCGCCGCCCCCACAGGAGTCCGGGTTCCAGGGACGCAGGGCTGTGCTGAACGCTCCCGAGGGCGACGACTGGCTGACCGTCAATGTCTGGACCCCGGAGCCGGATTCCGCCGGGCTGCGGCCGGTGATGGTCTGGATCTACGGCGGGGCCTACAAGCTCGGTCACTCCGGCAGTCCCGGCTACGACGCCCAACACATCGCGCGCGACGGTGACGTGGTCGTCGTGACACTCAACTACCGGGTGGGGATAGAGGGTTTCGCGCTCATCGAGGGTGCGCCGGCCAACCGGGGACTGCTCGATCAGGTGGCCGCCCTGGAGTGGGTGCGGGACAACATCACGGAGTTCGGCGGGGATCCCGGGCAGGTGACCGTCTTCGGTGAGTCGGCGGGTGCGGGGTCGGTGGCTTCTCTGCTGGCCATGCCGAGCGCGCGGGGGCTCTTCCGGCGGGCGGTCGCGCAGAGCGTGCCGGGGACCTACTTCTCCGGCGAGCTGGCCCGTGACATCGCGTCCGCCATCGCGGCGGAGGCGGGGCTGCGGCCGACGGTGGCCGACCTCGCGACCGTCGATCCCCGCCAACTGACCTCGGTGGGCGAGGCGTTGAGCGCGAAGATGACGGCGTACGCGGATCGCTGGGGGCAGGTGGTCCCCACGGCCACGCCCTTCTCCCCGGTGGTCGACGGCGAGGTACTGCCGTGCACGCCCTGGCAGGCGCTGAAGGAGGGTGCGGGGAGGGACGTCGACCTGCTCGTCGGGCACAACCGGGACGAGTTCCGGCTGTTCCTCGCCATCGGCGGGATGCTGGGCAAGATCGGGGAGGAGCAGGCCGACTGGGCACTGCGGACGTTCGGGCCGGGGCCGGACGGGGACCGGGCGTACCGCGCGGCCTTCCCGGAGGCCACGCCGGGTGAGCTGTTCGAGCGGGTGCAGACGGACTGGCTGTTCAACATGCCTTCCCTGCGCCTGGCCGAGGCACAGGTCGCGGGCGGCGGTCGCGCTCACCTCTACGAGCTGACCTGGGCGGCCCCGGGAGGCGGGGGCGGTCTCGGCGCGTGCCACGGACTGGACATCCCGCTGCTGTTCGGCACGTTCGAGGCGGACCTGGGGCAGCTGCTGTTCGCGGGTACGGGCGCCACCGCGGAGGGGGAGGGGCTGTCCTCCCGTTTCCGGGAGTCCTGGACGGCGTTCGCGCGCACGGGGGATCCGGGCTGGCCGGCGTTCGAGACGGAGGAGCGCCTGGTCCAGGTGCTGGATGCGGAGCCGAAGGCGCAGGCGGGGCCGTATCCGGAGGAGGCGTCGCGGCGGCTGTGGGAGGGGTACGAGTTCGTGCCGCTCCCGCTGCTCAAGTAGTTCCGCGGGCAGGAGGCGCTACAGGTTGCCCAACGGCTCGATGTCGACCTTCACCGGTGTGCCCCAGACGCGCAGCACCTCGTAGTCGGTGAACTCGTGCACCAGCCGGTACGCCATCGCGGGGCGGGGCCCGCGGCGCTGAGCGGCCAGATACAGCTCGGCCTCGCGCCGGTCCCGCCTCGGCGTCCCGCACAGGTGCCAGGTCTGGCCGTTCCACGCCTCCGCCAGCCAGCGCTGCTGGGGCTGCGGGCGGTCGGCGCTGACGCCGTAGCGGGAGGGGGCGGACTCGGTGGCGTGCGCGGGCACGGGACCGCCGTTGAACTCGACGCGGCGGGCCGCCCTGCGCCGGGTCTCGCAGAGCAGGCAGAGGTCGTGGGCGTTCTCGTCGACCGGGCCGTTCGGGTGCTCGGGGCAGCGGGTGGTGGGCGCTGCGCCCGTGACGCTCTCGTCGAGGAGGTCCAGGGCACGGCGGAGGTCGGCCTTGACCTCGTGGAGCTTGGCGTCCTGGGTGTCGCCGGTGAGGGATTCGCCGTGTTCGCCCAGGAGGCGGAGGGCGCGGCCGAGGGCGGTGAGCTGGGCGTGGTTCATGGGGCGGCCCTCCGGGGTGGTCAGTCGGCGTAGTCCTTGAGTGCTTCGGTTTCGAGCGTGAAGCCGACGGGGTCGGGGAGCTCTACGGACGCTCCCCAAGGATAGGAGAGGGACTGCTGGTAGCGGCCGTCCTTCGGCTCGCTGTGGACGGTGACGGTGCTGTTGTCGCGGTCGATGCGGAGGTGGACGGGGATGTCGGCCCCGGCGTGACCGATGGGCTTGTCGATGCGGTCGCGCTGGTCGGGGTGGTGACGTCGGACCGTGGGAGCTGTCATGCGGGTGTCCCTTCGCGTCGTCGTTGATCCATTGCGGCACGGATCTCTGCCGCGCGGGTCTGGACTGCGGAGGCCGGAAGAGGCGTGTGGTGGCGACCGGGGGCGCGTTCGCCCCGGCAGGTGCCGCACACGCCGCCCGGCAGGGCTTCCGGGCGGCCCGGGGCGCCGCACTTCGCGCACTCCAGGACGCGGAGGGGCGGCCGTGTCTCTCGTACGGGTTCGGGTGGGAGCTTGTCGGTCAGGCGGCGGTGCAGCAGGGCCGCCGCATGGTGGACCGGGGTGGGCAGGCCGTTGGTCAGGGCGTGGAGTACGGCCTGGTCCGTGGCCCCTCGCGCGAACCACTCCGTCAGCAGCGGAGCGAGCGTCGCGCACTCTGCCTGCGAGAGCGACAGGGCGGGGGCCGTGCGGCCGAGGGCGGCGAGGAGGATGTGGGCGCGGCTGCGGGCGGGGCGGGCTCGTTCCGGTGGTTCCTGCGGTACGTCGCCTCGGGTGAAGGTCGCCCACCAGACGTCGTCGCGTGCGGTTCGGGTGAACCACGTTCGGGTGATCCAACGGGGGCTCTTCGAGTCCGTCAGGTGTTCGCGGCCTCGGCGCAAGTGGCCTGCGCGTTGGAGGTTGTTGAGGGCCGTGCGGAGGGCGCACTGTCCGTACGGCAGCGTCTTGGCCAGGGTCTTTACGGAGATGTCGGCGCCGTCGGAGAGGCGGTCGATGTACGCGGCGACTGCGGCTTCGCGGGGTGGAAGGTGGGCGAAGTCGTGAGCGGTGCGGGGTTGTTGGTCGGGCGCCGACCGTTTGCCGTAACCCGGATTGGCCATCGGGTGCGGGGTCGCGTGCGCGGACAGGGAGACAGCACTAAACTCGGCGGCAGCCATGGGATCGAACTCTTCCTTCGATCTTGTAGGTCAAGCCCCCGCAGGTGTTGGTAGCACCTGGCGGGGGCTGTTCGTTATGCGGGCACGCTAGACGATCGTCACTGTGCGTGGCAAGTCGAACGCGTCAAGTCAACTCGCCGGGTGGGAGGGTGGGTTGAGGCCCTCCAACCATTCCTTGAAAAGAGGGCTCGGAGCGCGGGGCTTGAGCTTCGGGGGGCTGCTGAGTCAGCCGTGCTTGAGGTTTTCGACGAACGCGGACCAGGGCTCCGCCCGGAACACGAGCTTCGGGCCGTGGGGGTTCTTGGAGTCGCGGACGGGGACGATGGCGGGGTGTCCGTCGGCGACTTCGAGGCAGTTGTCGCCACCGCCCGCGCTGTAGCTGGACTTGTGCCAGGTGGCCGTGCTCAGGTCGTAGTCAGGGATGTTCCTCATGGGCGTAATCCTGCGCCAACGCCTCGATCAGAGCCAGGGACTTCTCTGGCGAGAGTGCGGAGGCCGTGAGGAGTTCGAAGGTGAACCGCAGGTGGGCGACGGTGGCTGGGTCGTCCTCCAGTCGTCCGGTGCGGGCCCCCTCGAAGTAGACCAGCGGAGGGGCGTCCTCGAAGGCCATCAGCTTCAGTGAGCCTCCCATCGCCGTGTGCGCTCCGGCACTGAACGGCAGTACCTGCACGATGACCCGGCTCCGACGGGCCAGGTCCGCGACGTGGCGCAGAGCCTCCGCCATCACCTCCCGCCCGCCGGTCTCCCGGCGCAGTGCCGCCTCGTCAAGCACCACCCACAACATGGGTTTTGTTGGGTGGTCGAGTAGACGAGTCCGAGCCATCCGGCCGTCCACCCATCCGTCGATGGTTTCCTTGGGTGCCGTCGGGTCGTGGGCGCGGTTCACGGCCCGTGCGTACGCGGGTGTCTGGAGAAGTCCGGGGATCAGCATCGGCGCGTACTCCCGGATCGCCGTAGCAATCGCTTCTGCCTCCGCCGCCTCCGCGAAGTGCTCGGGATAGCGGGACTTCGCCGCCGCCCCGCAGTTCCGCCGGAAGAAGTCGCCCGTGTCCAGCGCCTCGTCCAGCAGTCGAGCGATCTCCGGCAGCATCCGCCGTGTCGCCGACTCCAACTGCCCGACGAACGAGCCGCTCACGAACAGCCGCGCCCCCAACTCGTCCTGGCTCAACCCGGCTTTCTCTCTGGCGTGACGCAACTCCGCCCCGAGCAGCGCGCGCGGCGACGAGGACGGATCGAGGTCCTTCGGTACTGCCATGGCGGCTCCCGGTCTCACATCAGAGGTGTTGGGATGTCTCGTATGGCCAGGCTAGGGAATTAGCGGCCACGCTGTGTTGCGAACAGCAAACTCAGCGTGGAGGTGCGAGCGACGTGCGGTCGACCGAAGAAGTCGTCGAAACCCTGCGGGAGGCCCTGACAGGCGTCGGGGTGGCCCTGCCGTCCCTGTGCGTCGATCCTGTGACCGGGGCGAGCGAGGAGCCGTTCGCCCTGGTCGACCTCGGCCGCTGCAATGTCCGTACGGCGGAGAAGCTGGCGTCCGTGCTGCGTGGGGAGCGGCCTGCGGTCGGTGCGTACGCAACCGATGGGCGGGACGGGCGGGTCGGCGAGGTCATGGGGCATGCCGGCGGGCGGGTGCAGCTGCGGCCGGTCGCCGGCGGACGGGAGTGGGAGTGCCCGCCGGAGGCGGTGGGGGCCGCGCCGCCGGAGGAGGTGCTGCGGGCGCGAGTCCGCAAAGCCAACCAAGAAGGCCGCCTGCCCTGCTGAACTGCCCTCATGAAGATTCTCACGCCCAGAGTCCTGCGAGCCCTGGAACGCTTCAACTCCGCCCACCCCTGGGACCACAACGCCCACTACCATCCGTGGTTGCTACGGCAGCTGCCCCGCAGCTTCGGCCGTGCGCTCGACGTGGGCTGCGGCACCGGTGACCTGGTGCGGCTGCTGGCGGGGCGGGCGAAGGAGGTGCACGGGGTCGACTCGGATCCGGGGATCGTGGCGAAGGCAAGGGAGCTGACCGGCGATGGGTACGCCCACGTCACCTACTCCGTCGCCGACGCGCCGGACGGGCTGCCTCCGGGGTCGTACGACGTCATCACCTGTGTCGCCGTGCTTCATCACCTGCCGCTCGCCGGGACGCTCACGCGCTTGTGGCAGCAACTCGCGCCCGGCGGCAGGCTGTTGATCGTCGGGCTCGCCCGGGACGAGACGTTCGTCGGTCAACTGCTGGGGTACGCGTCGATTCCGCTCAACGCCGCCACCGGGTGGGTGAAGCACCGCGGCCGTACGGCGCCCCGGCCCGCCTCCATGACGGCCGTGACGCGGCCCGCGGACGTCACGTACGCCGAGATCGTGCGGGAAGCGCGCCGCGTTCTCCCCGGTGCCCGCCTGCGCCGCCGTCTCTTCTGGCGGTACACGCTGGTGGCGCGCGCCCCGGGGACCGGTGTGGTCCGCGGGGCGCGCGTCGGGCCGGGAAGGGTCAGTTCTGCGGGAGGCTCAGGAGCGTGATGATGCTGGAGAAGACACAGACGTCGTTCTGTACGGCGGTGATCAGGACCCGGTGCTGACCGGGCTGGTCCGTCGGGAACGGGTCGGTGTGGATCCAGCAGGGGGCGTCGAGCTCGGCGTAGCGGGCGAAGACCACATCCATGGAGAGCATCGCGGCCGGCGGCTGCGCCGCCGTGTGGCTGGCCTGGCGTGCCGCTTCGAGGAGCAGCATGCCGGGGGCGTGGTCGACGGGGTGGTCGAAGAGCACGGGGTGGTTGAGGTCGACGCGCATCTGGTGGCGGCGCGGTGAGTCGGTCGGTGAGAGGACGACGTCGGCGAAGTCCTTGCGGGCGACCTGGGCGGGCGCGGCCGGCGGGGGCAGCGGCAGCGCGCGGGCGATCGAGGCGTCGAGGTCGGCGTAGGTGCCGCGCAGCCGCTGGTAGAGCGCGGGGGCGGTGTTGGCGAACCGGGTCTGGGCCGTGCCCACCTGGACCCCGTCCCGGATCACGTCGACCTTCATCAGCATGGAGGCGAGACGGCCCATGCGGCGGACCACGTCGTGGCAGCTGACGCGGAGTTCGACCGAGGTCGCACCGGCGGTGGTGGCCAGTGCGGCGGGCGTCAGCGCGAAGCTGAAGTGGCTCCATGACTGGCGGTGGCCCGCCGGGGCGTCGTAGGCGGCGTGGCTGAGCAGCGGTATGCACTGGCGGATCGACTCGGCCAGCAGCATGGGGTCGTGCAGACCGTGCTGCGGTCCGTAGAAGGCGTGGTCCTGCGGCCAGTCGGCATGGACGGTGAAGACGTCGTTCCCGTTCTGGCACCACTGAGTCAGCAGTACTTCCGAGGCGGTGAGCTTGTGCACCTGCTCCTGGGTCACCGGCACCCAGGTCGGGGCGGTGGCGTCGATGTGCTGGACGGTGCTGGACACGGTGCTGGACATACGGAATCCCCCTGAGACGTATGTGAGCGCTGCGGCTGCCAGCCGCGACCCCATAAACATAAAGAGTGCTCTGTTTGTTTGGCTCAAGGGCTGGTAAAGGGTCACTCATGGACCGATCAAGCCATGTGGGGCAATGGCTTCCGGATCGAGGGGGTTTCGTGTGTGAGTGGAGGGGCTGTTCGGTGCACTGGACACCCTTGAAGGCCCGTGCGTAACCTGGTGCGTGTCCTAACCAAGAGAGTGCTCTGTTTATTTAGCAAGGAGGTCCAGTGGCGCAGCCTCAGCAGGAGCGTGCCGTGCGGACGAGGGCGGCTCTCATCAAGGCGGCCGCCGAGGAGTTCGACCTCGCGGGGTATGCCGGCACGAGCACCACGAAGATCATCAAGCGGGCCGGGTCCACCATGGGAGCCCTGTACTTCCACTTCGGCTCCAAGGAGGGCGTGGCCAAGGCCGTCATGGCCGAACAGGCCGCCGACCTGCCGGAGCGGGTCGGCCGCAGCGGACTCCAGCGGCTCGTCGACCTCACCCTCGAACTGGCCCAGGAGCTGCGGAGCAACGTACTGCTGCGGGCCGGTGTGCGGCTGGCCGTCGAGCAGGGCGCCTTCGGCATCCAGGACGACACCGCCTACCAGCTGTGGATCACCCGGTTCAAGGAGGAGCTGATCGTCGCCGACGCGCTCGGCGAGCTGCGCGAGGGCGTGGACCCCGCCGGGTTCGCCCGCGTGCTGGTGGCCGCCTACAGCGGAACCCAGCTGCTGTCCCGGATCAGCACCGGCCACGAGGACCTCCGGGAGAGGATCGTCGAACTGTGGCGGTACTTCCTGCCCGCGATCGCCACGCCCGAGGTGATCGGCAAGCTCGACTTCGGGATGCGGGGACCGGAGGCGGCGCAGTGACCTCGGACGGTGCACCGGCCCCGGACGGCGGGGTGAGGCCCTGGACCGTCGCGGTGACCGGCTCCACGGGCTTCATCGGCTCCGCGGTGGTGCGCCGGCTGGCCGTCTGCACGGCTCCCGGCGGCGGGCCGCTGCGGGTGCGTGCGCTGGCCCGCGGCGCGAGTGCCGAAGCGGCGGGCGGCGGCACGGTGGAGCGGGTCCGGGCCGACGTCACTGACGCGGCGTCACTGCGCGCCGCGTTCAAGGGCGTCGACGCCGTCGTGCATGCCGTCTCCTACGTCGGAGGCGATGCCAGGCAGGCATGGTCGGTGAACCTGGAGGGAACCACCGCCGTCATGGCGGCCGCCCGGGAGGCCGGTGTCGACCGGATCGTCCACTTCTCCACGGCCGCCGTCTACGGCGCCGGCCCGCACCACGGGATCGACGTCGACGGGGTCGACGCGGAGCCCGTGTCCGAGGCCAGCCGCAGCCGCCTCGCCGCAGAAGGGCCGGCCCTGGCGGCCGGTGCGCTCGTGCTGCGGCCGGGTCTGGTGCTCGGCGAGGGGGACCGCTGGGTGGGTCCGGCCTTCGCCGAACTCACCCGGCGCGTTCCGCCCGAGTGGGACGGTGGCGCGGGGCTGCTGTCCCTCGTGGACGTGGACGACCTGGCGCGGCTGGCCGCGGCCGCAGTCACCGTGGGCACGCCGGTGCGGGGGGTGCATCACGCCGCTCATCCCGTCCCGGTGGCCAGCGGTCGCCTCAGACGGGTCCTGGCCGAACTCGGTCTCGCCGAGCCCGCGCGCGGCCACGCCGACTGGGCGCGGTGCACCGCGCTGCTCGCGAAGACGCAAGGGCAGTGGGGGCAACGGCAGTTGGAGCTGCTGGGCCGGGACCACTACTACCGCAGCGACCTCATCTGGGAACTGCTGGCCACCGACCCGGGTCCGGGCCCGCTCAAGCGACTGGGTGCCCCCTAGGGCGGACCCGGGCGCAAGGGAGACCCCCTCAGGCCCCCCTGCCTCGGTGAGGCAGGGGGGCCTGTTCTCGGTTCTGGTTCCGCGTCGTGCGGCCGATGGCGGAGTGGCTCATTCCGCCTGCTTGCGAAGCAGTGGCGACTGTCAGAATAATATAGAGAGATCTCTTTTCTTTACGTCCGGGTCCGGCCGCGGCGCCGACCGCGGGGCGGCCGGTCGGCCTCGGAACTTTGGAGGATGAATGGCAGTGCAGGCCAGGGCGGAGCGCACGCGCGAAGCTCTTATCAGGGCCGCGGCCGATGTCGTGGACGACAAGGGCTACAACGGGGCCACCCTGGTCGCGATCAGCAGGTCCGCGCGGGTCTCCATGGGGGCACTGACCTTCCATTTCGCCAGCAAGAGCGAACTTGCCGAAGCCGTGGTCGAACGCGCCGCGACCGTCGCCGGCAAGCAGACCGCGTCCGCCGCGGGGCAGACGTCCCCGCTGCGGGCCGTCGGGGCTCTGCTGCAGGCGCTCGCCCGGCTCCTGGACGAGGATGTCGTCGTGCGTGCCGCCTCGCTGCTGGCGCGGGAGCGGCCGGACATCGTCCCGGCCTGGCACTCCTCCTGGATGCCGATGTTGTCCCAGTTGCTGGACGAGGCGGAAGCGGCGGGGGAGTTGCGGCACGGTGTCCGGCCGTCCGCGGTGGCGGGGCTGGTGATGTACCTGCTCACCGCTGTCGAGGTGCATCCGCGCACCGCGCCGGGGCAGGAGCGGTTCAGGGGTGCGGCGGGCGCCATGTCGCGCCTGTGGCCCTTCGTGTGTCACGGCATCGCCGCGACCGCCCCCTAAAGCAAAGAGAGCACTCTTTTTTCTTTGCCATCTGTGTACTCGATCGGGCTCGATCGGGCTGGAAAAAAAGAGAGCTCTCTATATTCTTCTGGTGTAGGGCCTACTCGGCCAGGAGACCGTACGGGGGAGAGCGAGGACCCGGTGAGGGATACAGAGACAGCAGCGACAGCGCAGTCGGCGCAGACGGATGTCTGCAGGATGCTCGCACGAGAAGTGCACGACCGGATCGGCAGCGGACTGGCGCTGGCACTGCGCCGTCTGGACATGCTGGAGACCACGGCGGCGGGGTCCGACCCGGACGCCGCCGCCCGTCTGCAGCAGGTACGGGCGGCCGTGGTGGACGTGCTGTGCGCGACCCGTCAGGTGACCTCGGCGCTGCGGGACTCGCCGCCGGCGGTCACTCCCTTCTCGATCGAGGACGCACTGCGCGGCTTCGTGCAGGCCATGGAGATCAGCGAGCCGATCGTGGACCTGCGGGTCGACGGCGTGGACGGGCTGCTGCCGGCCGCCGTCGCGGACGCCGTGTTCCTCGCGGTCCGCGAGGCGATGCGCAACGCCGTGGCCCACGCGCACGCACGGCACGTCGCCGTCCACATCACCTGGGACGCCGAAGAACTGCACGCCTCGGTGGCCGACGACGGGGACGGCTTCGACCCCGCCAGGGCCGCCGAACACGGTTCGACCAACGGACTGCTCGGCATGCAGGAGCGGATCCAGGCAGCCGGCGGTGTCACCACGGTCACCAGCGCACCCAGGCGCGGCACCCGGATCACGCTCTGGGTTCCGGTCAAGGAGAGGAACACCCGCCATGTCTGACACCCCGACCCGCATACTCGTGGCCGACGATCACACCCTCCTGCGCGAGGCGATGGTCGAACTCCTGCAGAGCGAGCCCGACATCGAGGTGGTCGCGGAGGTCGGCGACGCCCGCGCGGCCGTGCGGGCCGCCGCGGAGCTGCGGCCCGACGTCGCCCTGATCGACGTGCAGATGCCGTACAACGAGGACCCGGGAGCCACCGTGCGCCGGCTTCTGGAGCGCCGGCCGGGGCTGCGGATCATCGTCCTGAGCATGGACGACCATCCGGCGCTCGTCCGCCGGCTGCTCGCGCTCGGGGTGCGCGGTTATCTCCACAAGAGCGCCAGCCGCCAGTCCCTGCTCGCGGCCATCCGGGAGCGGCCCGGCAGCGGGCGCACCGTGGTCACGGTGTCGATGCCGCCGCTCGCCGCCGCCGAAGGAGCCGACCGGCGGGCCGCCGTGATCTCCGAACGTGAGACGGAGGTGCTCACCCTGGTCGCCGAGGCTCTGAGCAACCGGCAGATCGGCGCCCGCCTCGGTATCACCGAGGGCACCGTCAAGCGCCATCTGAGGAAGATCTTCGACAAGCTCGACGCGGTCTCCCGGCTCGACGCTGTGAACAAGGCGGCCGCACTCCAGCTCATCCGTCCGCACAGCAAACACTCCCTGCCGATGGCCGGGTGACTCTTCGACACACTGCGTGCTGCGGCCCCTGCCGGTTGTGAGGCGGGGGCCGTCGGTGTCCGCCGGTGGGGCGAAGTCCCGTGCGGCCCTTGCCCGTTGCCGGCAAGGGCCGTTTGCGTGTCGCTGTCGACCTGTGCGGCGTGAGGGTGCCGGCGGGGCCGGGCCACGGCCCGGGGGCGTGGGCGATGTGAGGGGTCGTCGGGTGGCGAGCCGGCGGCGCTTCGGGGTGGTGCGGGTCAGGCGGGGCCGGTGGTGGGCAGGGGTGCCTGGCGGGCTTGGGCGAGGGTGGTTCGGACCGTGGTGGGGGTCGGGTCGGTCAGGACGGTGTGGAGGTGGCCGTCGGGGCGGACGATCGCCGCGACCGGGTGGCGGCCGAGTGCCGTGGCCAGCGGGCCCTGAGGGCGGCTGGGGGCCTCGACCACCTCGGCCTCGTCGCCGACGGCCGCGCCGATCGCCGCGCAGGTCCTGCGCCAGTCGGCCGGCCTGGTGCGGCCGGCGTGCAGCAGTACGGCGTACGAGCGGCCGGTGATCCGGGTCCAGGGCGCCCCGGTGCGGACCGGTTCCTCGCCGAGCAGGAGGGGCAGCCGGTCCCCGGGGACGGCCTTCGGCCCTCCGAGGGAGATCCTCCGTGCGGTCGGGCCGCGGTAGCCCGACGTGAGCTGGCCGATGGCCGGCGCCAGGGTCCGCTGCAGGACACCGGTGCGGCCCGCGGCCCGTACCGCCGTGTCCCGCAGCGCGAGTTGGGCGGGCCTGGTCAGCGCTCCCCAGCGGGTCTGCAGGGAGGTGGACCGGGTCACCGTGTGCACCGCTGGGCGCCGCTCGGCGTCGTAACTGTCGAGAATCGCCTCGTCGAGGGTGCCGCGCAGGACGCCCGCCAGCTTCCAGCCCAGGTTCGCGGCGTCCAGCAGGCCCGTGTTCATGCCCTGCCCGCCCGCGGGACTCATGAGGTGGGCGGCGTCGCCCGCGAGGAAGGCCCGGCCGCGGCGGAAGCTCGGCGCGCTGCGGACGTGGACCTGGAAGACCGTGCTGAACCGCAGCTCCCCCACAGCGACGCCACCGGGCGCGCGGTCGGACACCACCTGCTGGAAGAACGCGCGGGTGGGCGTGGTGCCGGCCATCTCGGGCGGCACCGCGACGGCGATGCGGTGGACGCCGGGGGAGACCGGGGCGAGCCCGAGGCCGCCCTGTGCCGTGTAGCAGTAGCTCACCAGGTCCGCCGGTATCTCTCCGGACAGCTCGGCGTCGGTGATGGCGAAGTTGATCGGCAGTTTGGACCCCTCGAAGCCGAGGCCCAGCTCCTTGCGCACCGTGCTGTGCGCGCCGTCGGCGCCGACGACCCAGTCCGCCTCGACCTCCTCCGTGAGGCCGCCGGGCAGGGCGAGCAGTGCCCGGGCGCACGGCCCGGTGGCGTCCAGCGTCTCAAGCCGCACCCCGCGCTCGACCTTGCCGCCGAGCTCCGACAGGCGCTGCTCCAGCAGTTCCTCGGTGCGGTCCTGGGGCAGGCCGACGGCGAAGGGGTACGGGGTGTCCTCCAGGCGGTTCAGCCAGGCCGTCGCGAGATGACGGCGGTCCGAGTAGTACGCCACGCCCTGGATGCGGTGCCCGCTGTCGACCAGGCGGTCCGCGACGCCGATCCTGCGCAGGAGTTCGAGCGGGCGTGGCCAGACGGTGGTGGCCCGGGAGTGGGCCGAGTGGTCGCGTTCGGCGTCGACGATCCGGACGGGGACGCCCTGACCGAGCAGTTCACAGGCGATCACCAGGCCGATGGGCCCGGCGCCGACCACCAGCACGGGGTTGACCTTGGACATGTGCGCTCTCCCAGCATTTCGGATACTCGCACCGGCCGATGGGCGCGGGCAATTCCGGACGCTAGCTCTGCCGTGCCGGATAAAGTGCGGATATTGTCCGAACGTGCCTCCGTCAGGAAACGAAAGTAACACTCTGACCTGGGCGGACGCTCAGGCGTGCCTCTAAGGAAACACGCACCGGACCACAAGGGGAATATACGGACCCGGTTCCCGTTCCCTAGCGTGGAATTGCCATGGACACCGGCAGTTTTCCTGGAGGAAGAGAATCATGAGGGATCCGTCCCCGAACACGTCCCGCAATCCCGTCGTAAGTCTCGTCACCGTCGTGCTCGCATCGCTGTTGCTGCCGATCTCGCTGACCGGCGCGTCCGTGGCCATACCCGGTGTCGCCGCCGACTTCCACAGCAGCCTGGCCGCCGACGAGTGGATCGTGAACGGCTACGACCTGACCTTCGCGGGCTTCATGCTCGCCTCCGGCGCGTTCGCCGACCGGTTCGGACGCCGCAAGGTCTTCGTCCTGGGCACCGCCGTCTTCACGCTCTGCTCGCTGGTCTCCGCGCTGGCCGGCAACATCGCGCTGCTGGACGCCTCGCGGGTCGTCGCCGGTGTCGGCGCGGCCGCCGTGCTGACGTCCGGCAGCGCCACGCTCGCCCAGGTCTTCGACGGGCCCGCGCGGGCGAAGGCGTTCGGCGTCTTCGGCACCACCGTGGGCGTGGGCATGGCCTTCGGGCCGTTCATCGCCGGCACCCTGTCCACCAACTTCGGCTGGCGGTCCGTCTTCCTGGTCCCGGCGATCGCGGGCGCGCTGGTGCTCGTCCTCGCGACCCGGCTGCCGGAGTCCCGCGACCCGCAGGCGGGCCGCGTCGACTGGGCCGGCACCATCACCTTCAGCGGGGCGCTGACCGCGCTGATCGCCGCCCTGATCGAGGGCTCCGCGCTCGGCTGGACCTCCGCCTTCAACGTGGCCATGTACGTCGCCTGCGCCGTGCTCTTCACCCTGTTCGTCGTGGTGGAGAAGCGGCAGGAGCGGCCGATGTTCGACCTGGGCCTGTTCCGGCAGCCGCAGTTCGTGTCGCTGTGCGTCGGCGTGGTGGCCCTGGTCCTGGCCTTCACCCCGCTGCTGGTCTACCTGCCCAGCTACCTCACCGCCGTCAACGGCCAGACCACGATGCACGCCGGCGTCGACATGCTGATGCTCACCGTGCCGACCATCTTCTTCCCGCTGATCACCGGATACCTGCTGCGCTGGATCCCGGTACGGCACATGGTCACCGCCTCGGTGGGCCTGACCGCGATCGGCACGGCGTGGCTGACGGTGGTGCACCCCGGCATCGGCAACTGGGCCGCGCTGGGTCCGTACGCGGTGATCGGCATCGGGATCGGCGTCTCCTTCGGCGTGATGGACGGCGCGGCCGTCTCCAGCGTCGAGCCGGAGCGGGCGGGGATGGCCGCCGGCATGTTCAACACCATGCGGCTGGCGGGCGAGGCCACCGGCATCGCCGTGGTCGGCTCACTGCTCGTCAACTTCACCCGGGTGGAACTCGGCAACAAGCTCGACGCCTTCGGCGGCCCGTACGGCGGTAAGCCGGGCGAGCTGGCCAACGCGCTGAACCAGGGGCAGCTGTCCGGGCCGGAGTCCACCGTGCCGGCGAGCGCTCGCACCGCCTTCCACCAGATCGCCACGTCGGCCTACACCGGCGGTCTGCACACCGCGCTGTGGATCATGGCGGGTTTCTGCGCCGTCGCGACCGTGCTCGTCGCGGCCGTCGGCGCCAAGTCCCGTCAGACGGCGGCACCCGTGGCCGAGGCCGCGCCGCAGGCCGAGCCGGACAAGGTCGCGGCCTGACGCACCGACAGGTTGCCGGGGCGGTTGCCGGGACAGCCGGCCGCCCCGGCAACCGCCTGTCCCCACACATCTGACACACCCGCAGAAAGACGAACGAGGGAGAACATCATGAGCGAGCTGACCGTCGAACGAGTCCGTGAGGCCTTCGGGGCCCTGGCGTCCGGAGACCGCCGGGCCATGCTGGAGTACTGGGACGAGGACGTCACCTTCGAGATACCCGGCAACCACGCGCACGCCGGCCGGCACGAGGGGCTGGACAGCTTCCTCGGGTTCCTCAAGACCGTGGGCGAGCTGTCCGGGGGCACCTACACCGCCGAGAACGTGACCATCATGGTCAACGCCGAGGACGGGTACTCGGTCGACGTCAACACCAACCGGGCGCTGCGGGCGGGAGCGCCCTCGGACAGCACCTCGCCGTACGACCTGCTCGACGTGACGGCGCTGCACTTCCTGCGCTGGCGGGACGGCCGCATCGTGGAGGGCCGCGGGGTCATCCTCGGCGACGGCGGCTCGACCTCGGCCCTGTGGTGGTCCCCGATCAACCAGGACGGCTCCCGCCGCGGGATCTGACCCCCGCTCGCATACGACTTCGGGCCCTTCCCCAGGTGGGAAGGGCCCGAAGGCGTATGCACGCAGGACCGGTTCAGATGCCGCCGCCCACCGTGGTCAGTCCGCCGTCGACGACCAGGGTCTGGCCGGTCACCCAGGAGGCGTCGTCCGAGGCCAGGTACGCGACCGCCGCCGCGATGTCCTCGGGGGTGCCGAGGCGTCGTAGCGCGTACTCCGCGGTGAGCTGCTGCTCGCGGTCCTCGTAGAGCTTCGACGCGAAGCGGGTCTTCACCACGGCGGGAGCCACCGAGTTGACACGGATGTGCGGGCCGAGCTCCTGGCCCAGCTGCTCGGTGAGGTGGATCAGCGCGGCCTTGCTGGCGCCGTAGACGCCGATCCCGGTCGCGGGCTTCAGCCCGGCCACGGCCGTCATGTTCACCACGCTGCCGCCGTGCTCGCCCATCCACGCCTCGCGGGCGCGGCGCAGCCAGCCCAGCGCCGCCAGCACATTGACGTCGAACACCTTGCGCCAGGCGGACTCCGTCAGATCGAGGACCGGGCCGAACACCGGGTTGATGCCCGTGTTGTTGACCAGGACGTCCAGCCGCCCGAAGGCCGCCAGCGTCCGCTCGACGGCCTCGGCCCGGTGGGCGTCGTCGTCCGCCTTGCCGGCCACGGCCACGGCGTGGCGGGGACCGCCGAGGCGCTCGACGGCCTCCGCCAGCGGTCCGGCCGAGCGGGCGGTGACGCAGACTCGGGCGCCCTCGGCGACCAGGCGCTCGGCGACGGCGTACCCGATGCCCCGGCTCGCCCCGGTGACCAGGGCGACCCGGCCTCGGAAACGAGTGGGGGAGACAGCTGTGCTCACGATGGTGCCCTCCAGGGACTGCGACGTGGGTGGTGACTTGGGTGGTGACATGGGTTGCGAACAGACGGGCGACGACCGCGCGGCAGTGGCCGGCGGTCGTCGTCGTGAGGCGCGGGGAGGGAGGCGGCCGGCCGCGGCCGCCCGGGCGGGGGATGGACGGGCGGTGGCGCGTTTCCGGAAGCAGAACCGGGTGCCGGGTCCTGATGAGCAGAACCGGGTCCCGGGTCTTGACGCCTCCCCTCCCCGCGCTCTGCCGATGCTATGAATACATGCGCTGACCTGGCCATTCCCTCTTCGAGGAGGGGCTCTGTGCCTCCGAAGCGGCACGGGGTGCGGCCGGTCTGTCGTGGCGCTGAGGTCACAGGGCCAGATAGCCCCCGTCCACGGGCACGGCCGCTCCGGTGACATACGAGCCGGCGTCCGAGGCGAGCAGCAGCAGCACCCCGTTCAGTTCGCTGAGCCGGCCGGCCCGGCGCATCGGGGTCCGGCGCTCCACCCAGGCCCGCCCCTTGTCGCTGCCGAGCATCGACTCGGTCATCTCCGACCAGAACCAGCCCGGGCACACCGCGTTGACGCGGACGCCCCGCGCGCTCCACTCGGCGGCCAGCTCCCGGGTCAGGTTCACCACCCCGCCCTTCGAGGCGGTGTACGCGGCCTGCGGAAGGCTGCCGCTGGCCACCAGCCCGTAGATGGAGGCGATGTTGACGACGGAGCCCCGGCCGCGCTCCAGCATGCCCACGCCGACCGCCTGGCTCAGCGCGAACACCGCCGTCAGGTTCAGCGCCACGATGGAGCTGAAGCTCTCCACGGTCTGCGTCTCCGCGGGCACGGTCTCGGACAGCCCCGCGTTGTTGACCAGGATGTCGATCGGGCCGAGTTCCCCGGTGACCGTGCGCACCAGGCGCTCGCGGTCGTCGGCCGAGGTCACGTCGCACGGCACGGCGAGCGAGCCGGGCAGCTCGGCGGCGAGCTCCTTCAACGGGCCCTCGCGGCGCGCGGCCAGGGCCACCCTGGCGCCCGCCGCGGTGAGCAGCCGGGCCACATGCGCGCCGATGCCGCTGGAGGCGCCGGTGACCACGGCCACCCGGCCGTCCAGCCGGAACAGCGCGGTCGGATCCTCGGCGGGGGCCGTCGGCACCTCGACGGGGGCGGTCGGGTTCGTCACGGGCGGTTCACCTCCACGATCGCGGCGGACCAGGTGAACCCGGCGCCGGCACTGAGCAGGACGAGCAGGTCTCCGGGGCGTACGTCGTCCCGGTCGAGCAGGTCGGACAGGTTGGCGACGGTGTCGCCGGCCCCCAAGTGGCCGGTGTCCGCGCCCAGTTGGACGATCGGTGCGGCGCACACCTCGCGGAACGCGGGCTCGTACGCCTCGGCCATGACGTGCCGGGCGAGCCGGGGCAGCGCTGCCGCGCGCAGCCGCTCGTCGTCCGCGGTGACCCCGGCGTCGCGCAGGGCCCGCGCCACGACGGAGGTGACCGCGTCGTGCGCGATGGGGCCGAACGGCAGCGTCGGGTTGGCCGTGAGGAACTCCTTCTTGGCGAGCTTCGGCAGCAGCGTCTTGGAGCCGCTGGTGGGGGCCGGGCTGAAGGGTGCGTCGCCGCGGTGCATGCCCTCCAGGACCGGGGCCGCCACGGTCGTCGCCGACAGCAGGCGCACGGAGCGGCCGTGCGGGGCCCGGTCGACCAGGACCGAGGTGGCGCCGTCGCCGTAGCAGACCCCGTAGTCGCCGCCCCAGCGGTCGAAGCCGGGCTGCGGGAAACAGTCGGCGGTGGTCACCAGGGCGGGGCCGGCCGCGGGGGCGGCGAGCAGCCGGCAGGCGGCCTGCACGATCGCGGCCGACCCGCCGTTGCACATCTGCTGGATGCCGACGGGCTCCGCGGCCACCGCGCCGACCTGCCGGGCGAGGTAGTGGGCCGGGGACCAGAACTCGTGGCCCTGGTGGTACGTCCACGCGTGCAGCAGTTGGCCGATCCGTTCAGGTGGAACACCGGACGACTCAAGGGACCTGGCGGCGGCGAGCGCGGCGAGCCGGACCGGCGCGAGGGTGCTGGTACGCAGTGCCGTATAGGCGTACCGCTCGGCGTTCTCCTGGTCGATCAGCAGGCCGGCGACCGCGTCCGACACCGGCTGGGCGTGCTCGCCGAGGACGTGGACGGGGGCGTTCAGATGGACGGGTGCGTCAAACCGCATGACCGGCTCCGGTGGTGTCGGCCGCTGCCAGCCGGACCCGCATCCGGGCGACGGTCTCGTCCTGCTGGACGAAGGCGGTCTCGGTCCGCAGGCCGCCGGCCACCGGGTCGGGCACGCGCCGGGTGACGACGGTGATGTCGCTGTCCAGCTCCGCGAAGCGCAGGTACTCGGCGTCCATGTACTGCGGGTAGCACCCGGCCGGGGACGGGCCCTGCCCGTCGGCGGCGAGCAGCAGCGCGGCCTGCCGGGCGGCCTCCATCATCACCGGTCCCGGCACATGGTCCTGGGCGTGCTCGAACATGCTGGGATGCGCGGTCGGCACCCGCAGTCGCGCGCTTACGGCGCCGTCCGTGACGTCGGCGTTCTCCAGGACCACGTTCTCCGCCTGCTCGCGGCCCACCAGACGGGGCGGCGGGGCGGCGCCGTCGGTGCGTACGGGCATGGCACTGGACATCGGCGGCGGTGTGGCGCGATGGCTCATGCGCAGCTTCTCGTACACGGCGTCGGGGCGCTGCGCGGTGTCGACGGTGACGACGCCCACCTGACGCCCGCCGGCCATGACCCGCACCTTGTGCACCACGCGGGAGATGGCGTCCTGGTAGTTCCTGGCGAGTTTCACGCTGCCGAGCAGGAGCAGGTCCAGCGCGCCGCGGTCCCTGAGCGGGCCGGGGTCGGTGATCTCCAGGGAGGCGGTCGCGGTGATGGACTTGGTGTCGTGGCCCGCGTCGTGCTGCAGGTGCATCGCGCACAGCAGCATCTGGCGCACGCTCTCGAACACCGCGAGCGGGTCGTGCATCGCCGGCCGGGCGGTGTGGTCGCCGTAGTAGAAGTGGCGCGGCGGGAGTTGGGCCGCCGCCCGGAAGGTGTTCTCGTCGACGGACTGGAAGTCGGTGAGGAACACCTCGGAGATCGCCGAACGGTGCACCAGCCGGCGGGACAGCGTGCGCTGGGTGGACAGGATCTGGGCCGCTTCGGCGGCCTGGACCGGCTCGACCTGGCTCAGTACGGACATGACGGGCTCCTGTGCGGTGCGTCGGGGACGGGTGGCGGGGCTCAGACGGCGACCGGGGCGGCCGTGTCGAGGAGGCGGGAGACCTGGTGGGCGGCCTGGTCGGCGTCGTGGAAGTGCACGGCCTGCCAGCCGACGGCGATCGCACCCGCCACGTTCTTCTCCAGGTCGTCCACGAGCACGCACTGGTGCGGTTCGAGCCCGGCCCGCTTCGCGGCCAGTTCGAAGATCGCGGGCTCGGGCTTGCGGCTGCCCACGGCGTGCGAGAGGACGATGTCGTCGAAGTGCGAGTCGTCGATCATGAAACGGCGGTGGCGGTCCCACGACGGCGGCAGGTTGGAGAGCAGTCCGACGAACGCGCCCCGGGCCCGGAACGTCTCCAGATGCGCCGCCCAGGCCTGGTTGGCGGGGCGACCGGCGAACCAGCGGTCGCCGAAGTGCTGCAGGTCGGCGACGATCCCGAAGGTGCCGCCGAGGACGTCCTCCAGTTCGTCGGACCAGGTCGCCTCGTCGATCAGCGGGATGTCGATGGCGCCCATCGAGTCGGTGCCGTACTTCTCCCCGACCAGGCGCATCGACTCCTTCAGTGCCCACAGCGGGACGCCGACGCGGTCCGCGAACTCGTTGAAGGTGACGCCGACCGGCGGGGTGAGCACACCGCCGAAGTCGGTCCATACGGCCAGGGGGGAGGAGGCGGGGGTGGGGTCGGTGAGGCTCATGAAGGGTCCTTGAGGTGAGTGGGGTGGGCGGCAGAGGGCGGGTCCGGGTCACATGCGGTACAGGAGCCCGCCGTAGTACCAGCCGGAGCCGACCGCCGTGGACAGCACCAGGTCGCCGCTCCTGACGACGCCCTTCTCGGCGTACTCGGACAGGGCGATCGGGATCGAGGCACAGCCCGTGTTGCCGCGCTCGGCGAAGTTGGTGAGGAACCTGGCCGGCTCCAGGTCGAGGCCGTCGCGTACGCCGGCGTGGATGGCGTTGTTGCCGGGGTGCGGGACGAGCCAGTCGATGTCGGAGGTCTTGAGGTCGTTGCGGGTGAGCAGGTTGTCGGCGACCTTCAGGCTGGAGCGCACCGCCAGGTCGATGAGCTCCGGCTTCGGGCGCAGGAAGCCCTCGGGGGCGCGGGCGGCGACGGTGTCGGCCTCGGCGGCGTCGCAGTCCAGGACCGAGTCGATCAGACCGCTCGGGTCGTCCGGGTCGCCCTTCTCCAGAACCACCGCGCCGGCCGCGTCCCCGAAGACCAGTTGGCCGCGGGTGCCGGGGCGGGCGCGGCGGGTGAAGCGGTCTGCCGCCACCACGATGGCGCGCTTCCAGCCGGGGTGGGCGGTGAGCATCGAGGCGGCGGTCTGGACGCCGTGTACGAAGCCGGTGCAGGCGCCGCAGACGTCGAAGGCGAGGGCGCCGTGCGCGCCGAGGGCCGCGGCTACGCCGGGGGCTATCTCCGGTATCCACTGGCGGTCGGTCCAGTTGGCGAGGACGACGAGGTCGAGGTCGCCGGGGTCGCGGTCGGCGTTGGTCAGTGCGGAGTTCGCGGCCTGGACCGCCATGAACTCCACGGTCTCGTCCTCGTCGGCGACGTGGAGGGCGCGGACGCCGAGTTCCTGCGCGGTCTTTGGGGGGTAGGTGCGGCCGTCGAGGGTGACTTCGCCGTCGTGGGTGCGGTGGGTTCGGGGGTAGTAGTGGCCGAGGCCGGTGAACTTGAGGGTGGAGTTGGTCCAGGTGCGGGCTTCTGCGCGGCGGTGCATTTTGCTGGCTCCTCGTGTGGTGGGTGGTTTCAGGGGGTGCCACGGGATGTTGTGGGGTTGGTGCGGGTTCGATGTGGCTTGTCGCGCCCCGCGGCGAGGCCGCTGATGTCACAGCCCCGCGCCCCTTGGAGGGCGGTTGCGCCAGGCGCGCTGCGATGGGCCCTCAGCGGAAGCGGCCGTCTGGGTCAAGGGTGCGCAGGAGGGTCAACTCCTCTGGCGTCACCGGCTTTTCGGGCACGATCCCGGAGGTGTCGGACTTCCAGGAGGTGCGGGTTGTGATCGCCTCGGCGGCCTGGCGGGCCAGTTCCTCGGGGCCGTCGGGTGCATCGTCCGTGGGGAGGTAGGTCGACAGACGGAAGCCGGAGTCGGCTCGGGTGAAGCGGCCGAAGTCGCTCACCACCTCGCGGACCCGGTGGCCGGGGCTGGTGCGGTAGGTGACCTCGGTGACGTAGCGGCGGCGGGAGGACGGGGCGATCACCACGCAGTCCGTGCTGGAGGCGATGTCGTTGGCGCCGCCCGAGCCGGTCAGCCAGCGGCCGTCCGCGCCGCGGCTGGTGTTGATCGTGCCGCTCTCGTCGATCTCGGCGGCGGCCAGGACTCCCAGCGCGCGGGGGTTGGCCGCGACCATGCCGCCCAGGATCTCCGGGATGCCGGCCAGCATCTCGCTGCTGCTCGCGTGCAGCAGGCTGAACAGGAAGGTGTCCCCGCCTTCGGGCCGGAAGCCGTACATGCCCAGCTCGGCGACGACCTTGACGTCCTCGCCGCCGGTCCGCAGCAGCTCGGCCGCGAGCCAGGCCGCCATGTGCGAGGTGCCGATCCCGGCGAGCAGGGTGTCGTAGCCGTGCGCGCGGACCTGTTCGGCGACGGCCCGGGCACCGAGCACGATCAGGCGTTCCTGGCGGGTGGGGGGTGCCGGGGTGACCGGATCCTGCTCGGCGGGCGTGGGGGGTGCGGGGTGGGGTGCCGTGGTCGGCGTGGGGCTGACCTTGGCGACCGCCTCCTTCTCGCAGCGGTAGATCTCGGCCCAGGTCTCGGTTTCGGCGTCGTAGTCGTCGTCCGCCCGGGTGGGGTCCGGGATGCGTAGGGCGGTGCGGCGCCGGGGGCCCAGGCGGTGGACGTACTCCTTGTGCGAGCCGGGGGCGGTGACCCACGTGCGGTACCAGTCCTGGCCGCGTTCCTCGCCGTGGCAGGAGGCGACTATCTCCTCCAGGAAGGCGTAGTCGTCCAAGTAGCCGTCCACGCCCAGGAGTTGGTCGGTGCGCAGGGCCTGGGGGTGGGCTCCCAGGTGGGCCTCGGTCAGGCCCAGGACGCGTTGGCCGGGGATGACCACGCGGTCGTTGACGGCGCGCAGTTCGTCACGGCTGACGATCTTCTCCACCGAGGCGATCACACCGCGCCCGGCGGCGTACGCGGCCCAGGCGCCCTCGCCGAGCGGTGGCACCAGGGCGATGTTGCCGTCCTCGTCGGCGGCCACGCCGTGGACGAGTGTCACGTCGGGGCGGAGCGGGGCGAGCAGGGTGATCTCCTCGCCCGGGCGGGCGGGGTCGGGCACCCGGTGGAGCACGTCCGCCTTGCCCGCGGCGAGATCCGTGCCGGCCAGCGAACCGGTGACCGCGTACGGGGCTCCCTGCGCGCCGGCGATGAGCCGCTGTACGTAACTGAGCAGCGACCAGGCCTCGAAGGTGAACGGTTCGCCCCTCTCCAGGTCCGTGTAGAGGGGGTTGGGGCGGGGCGAGGGATAGGTGTCCCCGGCGAAACCGGCGATGACCTTGTCGGCGACACCGGAGAGCGCGAGCGCGTGGGCCGAGGAGTGCACGGCGGTCGTGGAGACCGTCAGACGGCCGTCGGCGCCGAAGACCCGGCACAGGGCGTAGGTGAGGGCGTTGGGGCGGGACGGGGTGCCGGCCAGATGGACGTGGTCGCCGGGCCGGACCAGGGCGCGGACCAGTTCGTCCACGTCGGCGGCGATCAGGGGCCGGCTCATGCCGGGGCTCCCAGTGCGACGACCGCCGTCTGGCTGCCGAAGGCGAACGACATGGACACCGCGAGGCCGAGCTCGGCAGGGCGCGGTCCCTCGAAGACGTGGTCGTGGTCGCACTCCGGGTCCGGCGTGGTGAAGTTGATGGTGGGCGCGAGCGTCTGGTGGTGGATCATCAGGCTGGTCGCGGCGACGTTGATGATGCCCGCCAGGCCGAAGGTGTGGCCGTAGATGGGCTTGTTGGAGCTCAGCGGCGGAAGGGCGGCGGTCGTGCGCTCGGGGTAGAGGGCGCGCAGCGCACGCGACTCGGCGATGTCGTTGTACCGGGTGGCGGTGCCGTGCGCGCAGAAGTAGTCGACGTCGTCCGCGCGGCGGCCCGCGCTCGCCAGGGCGTCCTCGATGACCGAGGCGGTGACCTTGCCGGTCAGGTCCATGGTGGTGGGGTGGGCGGCCTCGTTCAGGGAGGCCGCCGAGAGGATCTCGGAGTAGACGCGGGCGCCGCGGCGGCGGGCGACCGACTCCCGCTCCAGGCACAGCACGACGGAGCCCTCGCCGAGTGCGAAGCCCTCGCGGTCGTTGCTGTAGGGGCGCACCGCGCGGCTCGGGTCCTCGCGCTCGGAGGAGAGCACCCCGTGGCCCATCGCCCGGTAGCAGGCGGCGACCTCGGGCACGATCGGGAACTCGTGGCCGCCGACCAGCATCGCGTCGGCGGCACCGGAGCGCAGCTCCCGCAGCGCGAGCTGGATGGCCTGGTGGCCGCCGACGCAGGCGTTGCTGACCGTGGTGACGAGGCCCTGGGCCCCGGTGTAGACGGCGGACAGCGAGGCCGGGCAGCCGGGCAGGCCGCGGAACATCGCGCCCTTGTCGCCGAAGGCGTCCGGGTCGGCGCCGGTGAGCACGTCGCGCCACCAGCCGAACGGGCCGCGGGAGGAGGACATCACGATGCCCAGCCGGCGCGGGTCCAGGGCGCCCGGACCGAGCCCGGCGTCCCGGCGGGCCTCGGCGAGGGCCGACATGGTGATGAGGATCTCCCGGGAGTACTTGGCCGCGTGCGCGTCCGTCAGCTCCGGGAGGAAGGGGTGATGGTCGAAGTCGTCGATCTCGGCCGCCGCGTACACCGGAAGGCCCGCCTGCTCCGCGTCGAACCGGGTGAGCCGGCCCACCTGGGACCTGCCGCCCGAGATGTTCGCCCAGAACCGGTCGACGGAGAGGGTGCCCGGGAGGACGACGCCGATTCCGGTGACGACCACGCGTTCTTCGGGTATCTCGAATTCACTGTTCGTCATGAATAAAACGGTAGGCGAGGCCGGGACTTCGGCCATGGGCCGCCGGGTACCCTTTCAGGGGGAAATCAGTACTCGCGGTACCGGATTTCCGGCTTTCAATTCCGGCTGGGAAATCGCCGTAGAAAACAAAAAGGCCGCCCTTCCGGAATGGAAGGGCGGCCTTTTGGTGAACGGTCGTCAGGTGTTCTGGTAGCGGCGCAGTTCGCGGCGGGCCAGTGAGGCGCGGTGCACCTCGTCGGGGCCGTCGGCCAGGCGCAGGGTGCGGGCGTGGGCCCACAGTTCGGCCAGCGGGAAGTCCTGGGAGACCCCGCCGCCGCCGTGCGTCTGGATGGCCTTGTCGATGACCCACTCGGCCATCGCCGGCACCGCGATCTTGATGGCCTGGATCTCGGTGTGGGCGCCCTTGTTGCCGATCGTGTCCATCAGATAGGCGGTCTTCAGCACCAGCAGTCGGGCCTGTTCGATGCGGACGCGCGCCTCGGCGATCCACTCGCGGACCACGCCCTGCTCGGCGAGGGGCCGGCCGAAGGCGACCCGGCTGCCGGCCCGCTCGCACATCAGGTCGAAGGCGCGCTCGGCCATGCCGATCAGCCGCATGCAGTGGTGGATCCGGCCGGGGCCGAGGCGGGCCTGAGCGATGGCGAAGCCCTCGCCCTCGCCCGCGATGATGTTCTCGGCCGGTACCCGGACGTCGTCGAAGACGACCTCGCCGTGCCCGCCGTGCGGACCGTCGGTGTAGCCGAAGACGTGCACACCGCGCTCGACCCGCACCCCCGGGGTGTCCCGCGGCACCAGGATCATCGACTGCTGCCGGTGGCGCGGCCCCTCCGGGTCGGTCTTGCCCATCACGATCAGCAGCTCGCACTCCGGCGCCAGCGCCCCTGACGACCACCACTTGCGGCCGTTGACGACATAGCTGTCGCCGTCCCGTTCGATCCGGGTGGTGATGTTCGCGGCGTCCGAGGAGGCGACCTCCGGCTCGGTCATGCAGAAGGCCGAGCGGATCGCCCCGTCGAGCAGCGGTTTGAGCCAGCGGTCCTGCTGCCCGGGGGTGCCGAACAGGGAGAGGACCTCCATGTTGCCGGTGTCGGGGGCCGCGCAGTTCACGGCCTCCGGTGCGATGAAGGGGCTGCGTCCGGTGATCTCGGCGAGCGGGGCGTACTGCAGGTTGGTCAGCCCCGCGCCGAACCGGTCGTCCGGCAGGAACAGGTTCCACAGGCCCCGGCGACGCGCCTCGGTCTTGAGTTCCTGCAGCACCGGGGGACGCCCCCAGGGGTGGCCTGCGGCGTGCTGGGCGTGGAAGACGGGCTCGGCGGGCAGCACCTGCTCGTCCAGGAAGGCGAGCATCCTGGTGCGCAGGTCTTCGGTCCGGGCGTCGTAGGAAAAGTCCATGGAGGCAACTCCGTTGCAGACAGGGCGGGTTCTGGGCGCACAGGCTCTCAGCCGGCGGTGCGCAGGGCGTCGTGGCCGCGGGCCACGAGCAGCGGTACGGCGTCGGCGAGGTTCGCGGACTCCTCGCCGACGGTGAGGCCCTGCACGGTGCGGCAGTGGATGCCCTCGAGGATCGCGGCGAGCTTGTAGAACGCGAACGCGGTGTACCAGCCCAGCCGTTCGAGGCCGGCCGTGCCGTGCGCGGCGTACCGCTCCACCAGCGCCTCGCGGCCGGGCCAGCCGGGCAGGGTGCCGGGGGAGGCGACCGGTGGGCGGTCGACACCGGCGAAGCCGTCCCAGTACATGCAGAGCATGCCGAGGTCGGCCAGGGGGTCGCCGAGCGTGGACATCTCCCAGTCGAGCACCGCGGTGACCCGGCCCGGGTCCGCCCGGTCGAGCAGCACGTTGTCCAGCTTGTAGTCGCCGTGCACCACCGCCACCGCCCCGGAGGGAGGACAGGTCGCCGCCAGGCGGTCGTTGAGCTGGTCGGCGCCGTCCACCTCCCGGGTGCGCGAGTGGTCCCACTGGCGGCGCCAGCGCCGCACCTGCCGGGCCATGAAGCCCTCGGGGCGGCCGAAGTCGGCCAGCCCCACCGACTCCGGGTCCACGGAGTGCAGCAGGGCCAGGGTGTCGACCAGCGCATGGGTGGTGCGCTGCGCCGAGTGCTCTCCCAGTGGTGCGAGTTCCGCGTCGCTGCGGTAGGTGACGCCCTCGGCGAACCCCATGACGTAGAAGGGCGCGCCCAGCACGTCCGCGTCCCGGCACAGCGCATACGTACGCGGCACGGGCACGCCGGCCGGACCGAGCGCGCTCAGCACCCGGTACTCGCGCGCCATGTCGTGGGCGGTGGCCAGCACATGCCCCAGCGGCGGCCGGCGCAGCACGAAAGTGCGGCCGCCCCAGGAGAGCCGGTACGTCAGGTTGGACCGCCCGCCCGCCAGGGGGGTCACCCCGGCCAGCGGACCGCGGCCCGGCAGGCTGCTCTCCAGCCAGTGTGCGAGGCGCCCGGTGTCGATGCCGTCGAGGGCACCGGGCGCCGTCGTGGTGGTCGGTGTCGTCACGGTGCTCTCCGTTTCCGGCGGTACGGGACTGCGGCGGTGAAGGTCCCCGGCGAGACGGCACGGCCCCGGCCGCCGACGAGGGGCGGCCGGGACCGTGCCGGGGGAAGGGGAACGGGAAGGAAAGGGCAGGTGTCAGCTGTCGGCGATGAGCTTGCCCGCGGCGCCCCAGCTGTCCGCCGGAACCTCCTGGATCCACACCTGGACCGTCTCCGCCGGGATCTTGTACGCGTCGACGAAGGCGTCCGTGATACGGGCGACCAGGTCGCGCTTGAGCTCGACGTCGCGCGGGCCCTGCTGAACGGTGACGATGGGCATTTCAACCTCCTGGGGGGAATTCTGAATTTCGGGCCGCCGCCTTTTCGGTGACGGCCTCGGTATGACCAGAACGCTAGGCGGGGCCCGGGAAGGCTTTCAAGGAGAATGACTCCTAGGGTGCCGCGCCGTGTTTCGTAGGAGACATCGCCCCGCTGTACAGCGTGCGGGCCGAATAAATTCGCCGGCATGACATCGACAACCAAGCGGCGCATCGCCGTGGTGACCGGAGCGGCCCGCGGCATCGGAGCGGCCACCGCCGAGCGCCTCGCCGCCGACGGACACGCGGTCGCCGTCCTCGACCTGGACGCGGCGGCCGCCGCCGAGACCGCACGACGCATCGCCGACAACGGCGGCCGGGCCCTTGCCGTCGCGGCGGACGTCGGCGACGAGGCGCAGGTGACGGCCGCCGTCGCGCGCGTGACCGAGGAACTCGGGGCGCCCACCGTGCTGGTCAACAACGCGGGCGTGCTGCGCGACAACCTGCTGTTCAAGATGAGCGCCTCGGACTGGGACACCGTCATGGACGTCCATCTGCGCGGCGCCTTCCTGATGTCGAAGGCCTGCCAGAAGCACATGGTCGACGCGGGCTTCGGCCGCATCGTCAACCTGTCCTCGTCCTCGGCGCTCGGCAACCGCGGCCAGGCCAACTACGCGGCCGCCAAGGCCGGTCTGCAGGGCTTCACCAAGACCCTGGCCCTGGAACTCGGCAAATTCGGCATCACCGCGAACGCCGTCGCCCCCGGCTTCGTCGCCACCGACATGACCGCTGCGACGGCCGCGCGGATGGGCATCGCCTTCGAGCAGTTCAAGGAGGACTGCGCCGCCGGGATCCCGGTGCGGCGGGTGGGCGTGCCCGAGGACGTGGCCGAGGCGGTCTCGTTCTTCGTCGGCGAGCGGACGAGCTTCGTCTCCGGCCAGGTGCTGTACGTGGCCGGCGGACCGCTGTGCTGAACTCATAGCCTTTGCATAAAAGGGGAATGAGCAGGACGTTCACCGTCCTGCTCATTCCCCTTGTGCCAGGCGCCTTTCAGGAAGCGGTCGCTAGAGGGTCCCGACGGGCCAGCAATTCACGCCGGTTCGCCACGCCGAGTTTGGCGAGCACGTTGCTGACATGGTTCTTGACGGTCTGCCGGGCCAGATGGAGTTCGGCCGCGATCTCGTCGTTCGAGTACCGGCCCAGCAGCAGCCCCAGTATCTGCTGTTCGCGTGCGGTCATTCCGGGCACACGCGGCTGCGCTCCCGATTCGGGGGCAAGGCCGGCGTGCTCGCGCAGATACCAGACGTGCCGTCCCGCCGCGAGAGCCTCCACGGCCCGTACCAGCCGCTCGGGCGACGCCGTGCGGTGGACGAAACCGTCGGCTCCGCCGGCCAGGCACGCGGCGACCACCGCGGGGTCGTCGGCGCCGGTGAACATCAGGACGGTCGGTGGCCGGGCGAGCCCCTTGACCTGCCGACACAGCTGCACCCCGTCGCCCCGGCCCGCCAGATCGACCTCGGTGACCAGCATGTCGGCCCGAAGCCGGCGCACCAGATCCAGGGCATCCTGCCGGGTCTTCGCCTCCTGAGCCTCGTCGACCGCTCCGGAGCGGCGCAGCAGTGAGGCCACCGCGGCGCGGGATATCGGGAACGGGTCGGCGATCACGGCGATATGACGGGCCGAGAGTGTTTTCTCCTCGCTCATGTTCTGTCTCCAGGTAGAGAGGGCCGGTGAATGCGCGACTCCTTCCGGCGGGTGGGGGAAACGGGCCGGGGGAAACCGAACCTAACGGCAGGAGAGAGGGGTTGAACCGGAAATGCCACCAGAGTGCCCGTGCACCTTGCCACCTAGGAATCCCCCCGCCGCCCTTTCGGAGCGCTTTCTGTCCGACCCGGGGCGCGGCCGCCTAGCGTGGGCGGACAGCTGATTTCCGGCGCGCAGAAAAGGAGTTCTCCATGCGTGAACGCCTGGGCGCACTTGCCGCTCTTCAGGGCGAGTTGCTGACAGGACCCGATCCGGCGGCCACCGAGCGACAGCACGCCCGGGGCAAGCTCACCGTCCGCGAGCGCCTCGCGCTCCTCCTGGACAAGGGCTCGTTCACCGAGGTCGAGGGGTTGCGGCGGCACCGGGCCACCGGCTTCGGCCTGGAGGCGAAAAAACCGCACGGCGACGGCGTCGTCACCGGCTGGGGCACCATCGACGGACGGCAGGTGTTCGTCTACGGACACGACTTCAGGATCTTCGGCGGAGCGCTCGGCGAGGCCCACGCCCAGAAGATCCACAAGATCATGGACCTGGCCGAAGCCGCCGGAGCACCTCTGGTCGCCCTCAGTGACGGGGCGGGCGCCCGGATCCAGGAAGGGGTGACCGCGCTCGCCGGATACGGCGGCATCTTCACCCGCAACGTGCGCTGCTCCGGGGTGATCCCGCAGATCAGCGTGATCCTCGGACCGTGCGCCGGCGGCGCGGCGTACTCGCCGGCCCTCACCGACTTCGTGTTCATGGTGCGCGGCACCGCGCAGATGTACATCACCGGACCCGACGTGGTGCACGCCGTCACCGGCGAGCGGGTCGGCCACGACGAACTCGGCGGCGCCGACGTCCACTCGGCGCGCTCCGGCGTCTCCGCCTTCCTGTACGACGACGAGGAGTCCTGCCTCCAGGACGTACGGCATCTGCTGTCGATGCTGCCGGCCAACAACCGCGAGCTGCCGCCCGACGCGGTGAGCGACGACCCCACGGACCGAAGCGGGGACGCCCTGCTCGACCTGGTGCCGGCCGACCCGCAGCAGGTCTACGACATACGCCGGGTCATCGAGGAAGTCGTCGACGACGGCGACCTGTTCGAAGTGCACGAGCTGTGGGCGCCCAACCTGGTCGTGGCCCTGGCCCGGCTCGGCGGCCAGGTCGTCGGCATCGTCGCCAACCAGCCGATGGCGGGCGCCGGCGCCCTGGACATCGCGGCCTCCGAGAAGGGCGCCCGGTTCGTGCAGTTCTGCGACTCCTTCAACATCCCCCTGGTGACCCTGGTCGACGTGCCCGGCTTCCTGCCCGGCACCGGCCAGGAGCACGACGGCATCATCCGGCGCGGCGCCAAACTGCTCTACGCCTACTGCAACGCCACCGTGCCACGGGTCCAGGTCATCCTGCGCAAGGCGTACGGCGGCGCCTACATCGTCATGGACTCCCGCTCCATCGGCTGCGACCTGTCGTTCGCCTGGCCCACCAACGAGATCGCCGTGATGGGTGCGGAGGGCGCGGCAAACGTCGTCTTCCGCCGTGAGATCGCCGCGGCCGACGACCCGGAACACACCCGGGCCCGGCGCGTGGCCGAGTACAGGGAGGAACTCATGCATCCGTACTACGCGGCCGAGCGCGGCCTCGTCGACGACGTCATCGATCCCCGGCGCACCCGGGAGGTACTGATCAGGTCGCTGCGGATGCTGCGCGCCAAACACGCGCAGCTGCCCGAGCGCAAGCACGGGAACCAGCCGGTATGAGCGCCGCGCACCCCGACCTGACCCCCGCTCCGACGGTACGCCTGGTGCGCGGCAGCGCCGACGCCGACGAACTCGCCGCGGTCCTCGCGGTGCTGCAGGCCGTGGCCGCCCGCCGCGCCGCCCCCCTCGGCCACCGGTCCGCCGCACCGGCCAGAGCGGACTGGAACGGACCGGCCCGGCATCAGGCAGCCGGCACCTGGCGCGCACACGGCCCGCGCCCACGCGGATGAGCAGCGCACCCGACCCGGGAGTGTCACTTCCGGGACACCGCGAACGCACTTGCGGAGCACATGCGTTGAGCAGCGCCGAAGAGTGCCCCTAGCGTGCTGAGAACCACCCGACACAGAACACAGGAGTCAGTCATGCCCGCAGCCGCGCCCGCAGGAGGTCACCCGATGAAGGCCCTGCTGCCCACCGGGCGACCCGAGGAGATGGTCGAACTCGGCGAGGCCGAGGTGCCGCAGCCGGCGCCGGACGAGGCCCTCGTCGAAGTACGGGCGTTCTCCATCAACCGCGGCGAGGTCTTCCAGCTCCACGGGCCGCTGGGGCTGCGCGGCCGGCCCGGCAAGGACATCGCCGGAGTCGTGGTGCGGGCGGCCGCGGACGGCACCGGACCCGCCGTCGGCACCCGCGTCGTCGGCCACCCGCCGGCGAACGGCTGGGCCCAGTACGCCGCCGTACCCACCCACTCCCTGGCCGCACTCCCCGACGGCGTCTCCTTCGAGACGGCGGCCGCGCTGCCGCTGGCCGGGCTCACCGCCCTGCGACTGCTGCGCGTGGCGGGCTCCGTCGCCGGTCGGCGGATCCTGCTCACCGGGGCGTCCGGAGGGGTCGGCCACTACGTCACCGAACTCGCCCTCGGTGAGGGCGCCGAGGTCACCGCGGTCACCGCGACCCCCGAACGGGGCAAGCTGCTCGCCGAGTTCGGGGCCACCGTAGTGCACGACCTCGACGACGCCATCGGCCCCTTCGACGTCGTCCTCGAGTCCGTCGGCGACACCTCCACGCCGCGTGCGCTCGCCCTGCTGCGTGAGCGCGGACAACTGATCTGGTTCGGGCAGGCCTCCCGGCAGCCCGCGGAGCTCAGCTTCTTCGCGTTCTTCAAGGGCCCCCGCTCGGCCACCGTGCGCCACTTCCACTACGAGCACTTCGACGAGCCGTTCGGCACCGACCTGGCCGCTCTGGTCCGGCTCGTCGACAGCGGCCGGCTGCACCCGCAGATCGGCCGTCTGGAGGACTGGCGACACACCGCGACCGCCCTCGGCGACCTCCGTGACCGGCGCATCACGGCGAACGCCGTGCTCACCGTGGCGTCGTAGCGACACCCGGTTCCCGACGGGGCGTCAGCGGGCTGCCGCCAGTGCCGCCCGCAGATGCCCGTCCGAGTCCTCCAGCAGACGCGCCGCCGTCGGGCCGTCCACGCCGGCCACCAGGGTGAGGATCGCGTTCTTCACCTCGCCGTCGGTGGCCGCGAGGGCGCGCTCGATCTCGTCGTCCGAAGCGCCCGTGGCGAGCGCGACGATCCGCCGTGAGCGGGCGCGCAGCTTCTCGTTCGAGGCGCGTACGTCGACCATCAGGTTCCCGTACGTCTTGCCGAGCCTGATCATCGTGATCGTGGAGAGCATGTTGAGGACGAGCTTCTGCGCCGTGCCCGCCTTGAGACGGGTGGAACCGGTCAGCAGCTCCGGGCCGACGACGACCTCGATGCCGTGCTCGGCCGCCGCCGCGAGCGCACTGCCCGCGTTGCAGGCCAGGCCGATGGTCAACGCCCCCAGCCCACGGGCGTGCCGCACGGCGGCGATCGCGTACGGGGTGCGCCCGGAGGCGGAGATGCCGACCACGGTGTCGGCGGCCAGGAGACGCAGGGCGTCGAGGTCGCTGCGGGCGAGCTCCACGGAGTCCTCGGCGCCCTCGACGGAGGTGACCATGGCGTCGGGGCCGCCCGCGATCAGGCCCACGACCTGCTCGGGGTCGGTGTCGAAGGTGGGAGGGCACTCGGAGGCGTCCAGGACGCCGAGCCGGCCGGCGGTGCCCGCACCGGCGTAGATCAGCCGCCCGCCCCGCGCCATCCGCGCGGCGACGGCGTCGATGGCTGCGGCGATGGACGGCAGCTGCCGGGAGACGGCCGTAGGGACGGTCGCGTCCTCGCCGTTCATGAGCCGGGCGATGTCGAGCGTGGACAGCCGGTCGATCTCGGCGAGCTCGGGCCGGAAGGCCTCGGTGGTCAGCGATTCCAACTCGGCGCGGAGATCACGGGGGTTGGAGGTGGAGGTCATGGGTGCGGCTCTTTCGACTCACGGTTCCGGTAGGTGTCTTTGAGGGGCGCGGGGCTGCGCCGACATGCGGCTCCGCCGCGCGGGCGCGACCAGCCACAACGGACCCGCAGACGTCCGCGATGGGCCGGAGTTGCGGTCTACCGTCGGTGCCGATGGGCGAGTGCCTCGTACGAAGCGGCCAGCGCGGGCGCCGCCGTCTCGTACGTCTTCTGCGCGACCCCCACGAACAGGCAGTCCACGACGAGGAGTTGACTGGTCCGGGAGGACATGGCCGCGGGCCTCAACTCGCTCTCCCGCGCAGTCGACGTCGTCAGCACATGGTCGGCGTACTGGGCGACCGCCCCGTCCGGCCGCCCCGTGATCGCCACCGTCGTGGCCCCGCGCTCGAAGGCGACCCGCAACGGCTCGATGACGTCCCCGGTGGACCCGGAGTGCGTGATCGCGATGGCGACGTCCCCTGCCCGCAACTGCACGGCGTTCGTCACGGCCAGATGCGGATCGCTGTGCGCCTGGGCTATCAGCCCTATCCGCAACAGCTTCTGCGTGAGGTCCTGGGCGACGAGACCGGACGCCCCCACCCCGTACACGTCGATGCGTCGCGCGCCCACCGCCGCGGCGACGGCCGCCCCCAGTTGCACGGTGTCCAGGCCCGCCGCGGTGTCGGCGAGCGTCTGCTGCTCGTCGTACGCGAGTTTCGCCACGACATCGGCGATCGGATCGTCGACCGCGATGTCGGTGGTGATGGCGGGTGCCCGCCCGGACTGCTGCTGCGCCGCCAGTCCGGCGAGGGCGAGCCGCAGGTCCCGGTAGCCCGGATACCCGAGCAGCCGGGCCGTCCGTACGACCGTCGCCTCGCTGGTGCCGGTCAGCTCGGCGAGACCGGTGACCGTGAGGGCCGCGCAGCCGGCCGGATCTGCGGCGACGGCCTCGGCGACGCGCTGCATGGAGCGGGTCATGGAGGGCGCGAGCGTGCGCACCTTCGCGGCGAGGGCGGCGGGAGCGGGAGGCGCACTCGCCCGGCCTGCCGAACCGGAGAAAATTTCCTTCACGTTCTGGGCCACCCGTGAAAGATATTTTCGGCTCGGTCTCCTGGTCAAGAGTGCGCACAATGGGGGCATGCATCCCATCAGTCCCCTGGAGCAGGCCCTGCACGCCGCACGCGCCCTCGTACTCGCCGATCTCGCCGCGGGCGAGGTCGCCGCTGCGGACGTGGTGTCCATGGTCGAGGAGTCCGTCGTGCAGCGGCGGTGGTGGGTGGAGCAGTGGCCGGAGGGCGTCGAGTACGTCGCCGGACTGGTCGCTCAGGACGTCCAGGACGCCCTGCTGGAGACGTACGGCCGCTGGCCGCTGTGCCCGGCCTGCGGCGGCGGTGACCCGCACGCCCTCGACGTCGAGCCGGAGCTCGGCCCCGACCCGCACTGGGTCTGCCACAAGGCAGGCGTGAAGGTCGCCGCGGTCGGGACGCTGGCGTCGGCCACGGGCGGGTCGTCGTCCTCGTGACCGTGTACATCGACCCGCCGACCTGGCCCGGACACGGGCGCATGTGGTCGCACCTCATCAGCGACGTCTCCTACGACGAACTGCACACGTTCGCCGAGAAGCTGGGCGTACCGCCGCGCGCCTTCGAGCGGGACCACTACGACATTCCGTCGCACCGGTATGCGGACGTGGTGGCCGCCGGGGCCGTGGAGGTCAGCAGTCGGGAGGTGGTGCGGCTGCTGACGGGAGCGGGGTTGCGGCGGCCGAAGGGGCGGACTCAGCGCCCCAGTTCGTAGGCGAGCGTCTGCTCGTCCTCGCCCGCCTTCCGGAAGCCGGCGCGGGTGACCACCGCCTGGGACGGGAGGTTGTCCCGTTCGATCGTCGCGAAGAGTGTGCTCACGTCGTCCCTTGCCAGCGCCCAGTCCGACAGTGCGCGCAGTGCCTCGGTCGCGTAACCGGTGCCGCGGGCCGCCTCGGTGAGGTCGTAGCCGATCTCGGCGCGGCCCTCCTCGTCGGGGACGCCGTGGAAGCCGATGCCGCCGATCGCACGGCCGTCCTCGCGGCGGACGAGGGCGAAGACCCCGAACTCCGGGCGGTGCACGCCCCCTTCGTACGCCTTCAGCATGAAGCTCGCGGCGTCCCGGGTGCCCTCGAAGGGTCCGCCGTCGAGCCACTCGAAGCCGCCGTCGCCGCCCGCCACCAGGTCGCGCGCGGCCGCGGGCGTGATGCCCTGCAGGGTGAGGCGGTCGGTGGGGAGGACCAGGTTGTTGTTCCAGCGCCACCCGGTGAGGCGGGCACGGCCGGGGAGTTCACCGCGGCCGGTGGCCCACAGGAACGTGCGCCAGTGGTCGGGGCCCGGCTGGACGTGCGGGAAGATACGGGAGAGGACGGACTCGGCCAGTGCGGCGGGGGGTTCGTACTCCAGGCCCAGGCCGCCCGCGATGTCGTATGTGTGGGCCAGGACCTCGGCGATGCCCATCGCGGCGAAGCCCTCGCGGTTCGCGCTGCGGAACGGGTACGGGTGGAAGGCGCGGGCCTCGCGCGGCGCGGTGCGGACGGCTGCGGCGAGCAGGGCGCCGGTCGCCTCGATCACCTGAAGCAGACCGGTGTTGTCGGTGCCGTCGTCGAGGGTGATCTCGAAGGGGACGTAGTCGTCCTTCGCGCCTCCGGCCAGGTTGGCGGCGTACCCGATGAGGTCCTCGGCGATGTGGAACGCCGTCTCGTGGCAGTTCCACTCCAGCCCGGCCGCCCGCACCCCCGTCCAGTCCCGGTCCACCGCCGGCCGCAGGGCCGCCACGCAGCCCGCCACGGCCTCTTCCACCTGGTCCCCGCCCCATCCGCGCATGGGCCGCAGACTATGCGGCCGGGCCGGTCGGAAGCGACAGCATTTCCAGCTCGGAGGCGAGGTTGTAGCGCGCCGTCGCCTCCCACTGCTCCTGCCCGTACGGCGTCCTGAACAGCCGTGGCAGGCCGAGGAGTTGGCGCAGGATCGCGGCACGGCCCTCGCGGAAGGCGTCGCTCGGGACGAAGTGGTACTCCTCGCGTACGGCGGCCGTGTAGGCGGCGTACGCGGACGGGGGCGCGGCGAGGATCGCGAGGTCGGCGTCGCACAGGACCTGGCCGTCGCGGTCGCCGGCGGACGGGTCGTGGGTGACGGTGAGGCGGACCAAGCGGGCCACCTCGGCGGTCTTCGCGTCGGAGACACCCGCCTCGGGGAGGGCGCGTTCGGCGAGGCGGGCCGAGCGTTCCTCGTTCTCGGAGCGGTCGGGGAAGTAGACCGCGTCGTGGAACCAGGCGGCGAGGCGCACGACGTCCGGGTCTGCCGCGTACTTCTCCAGTACGTCGACGTGGTCGAGGACCGCCGTGAGATGCGCGAGCGTGTGGTAGTGGCGCTGCGGTTCCTGCCAGCGGGCGAGGAGGTTGTCGGCGTACGGGGCCGGGTCGGGGCCGGCGGCGGGGGACCGGGCCCCTTCCAGGGCGCGGGTCCAGCGGGTGCGCAGGGCATCGGCATCGGCATCGAGACGTGCGTGATGGGCCATGCCCTCATTCTCCCGCCTCGCCCGCCCCTCCCACATCTGCCGCTCCTCCCGTCGATCACCCGGCGCCCCCGGGGCCTGCTGGTGGATCCGCTCGACGTTGCGGAGTCTTGCGCGCGGCCCCCATCCGCCTTGAGGGCGTGGGGCCCCAAGTCCCGGCTCGGGGCGGCCACAAGCGCCGTGACCCGCAGCCGACCTGATCCGCCGGACAGGCCCTAGCGTGGCCCCCATGACAACAACTGCCGACGTACGCGACCCCGAACTCCCCGGACGCCTCCTGGCCGTCGAGCGCGACGCCCTGATCCCGCTCCTCCGCGCCCGCCCCGACGCGGACTTCGCCCTGCCGGCCACCGCGTGTCCCGGCTGGACGGTCCGGGACGTGCTCGCGCACTGTTCCTCCGCGCTGCTGCGGGTGGTGGAGAGCCGTTTCGAGGAGGGCGTCTTCTCGCCCGCCTCCAACGACCGGGACATCGCCGAGCGCGCCGACTGGTCGAACCAGCAGGTCGTGGACGAGCTGGAGCGCGGGATGACCGAGGCCGGCCCGGTGATCGCCAAGGCGGGCGGTGTGCTGGACAGGGTCGCGCTGGGGGAGTGGGTGCACGCGGGCGACGTACGGGACGTCTGGGGTGAGCCTGAGGCGTACGGAGGCCCCGGCCTCCCTGACGCCCTCGTCCTCCTCGCCCGGATCACCCGCGAGAGGGGCCGTCTGCCGCTGCACGCCGACCTCGACGACGTGGACGAGCCACTGCTGCTGGGGGAGGCGAGCGGGGAGCGGAACCCGGCGCGTTTCATCGGGGACGCGGCGACTCTCGTACGGCTCTACGCGGGCCGGTCGGTGCCCGAGGGCACGTCGTACGAGCTGGTGGGAGCCGAGGCGGCGGAGCTGAACATGTTCGGTTGACCGGACGGCGGATCCCTTCCGGCCCGGGGGCGATCTCGCGGTCGTCCACCCCGTCGTCGTACCCTGAGATTGGACTAGACCTGTAGCCGCTCCAGGGGAACACCGACGGAAGGGGTCCTATGAGCACGCGTGCAGTCCTGGAGGTGATCGCCCTCGGCGTCGAGGACGCGGTCGCCGCCCAGGCCGGAGGTGCGGACCGCCTTGAGCTGGTCACCGACATGGCGGCCGACGGGCTGACCCCGCCGGTCGAGACCTTCGCCGGGATCCGTGCCGCCGTCGACATCGACCTGCGCGTGATGCTGCGGCTGGCGGACGGGTTCGCCGCCGGGGACGTGGAGCGGCTGGTCCGGGTCGCCCGGGAGATGCGGGCGGCCGGGGCCGAGGAGTTCGTGCTCGGCTTCCTCGACGGGGACGGGCAGGTCGACCTGGACGCCGTGGAGCGGCTGGTGGAGGAACTGGACGGCTGCCGCTGGACCTTCCACCGCGCCATCGACCGGGCCGCGGACCGGGACGCACTGCGCAAACAGCTGGACGGCCTGCCGGGACACGACGCCTACCTCACGGCCGGCTCGGCCGCCGGGGTGGACGACGGGCTCCCCACACTGCTCGCCGAGGCGGCGCGGTGCGGGGAGCCCGGCTACGAGCCGCGGATCATGGTCGGCGGGGGGTTGCGGCTGGAGCACGTGCCACAGCTACGGGCTGCGGGGATCGACGCCTTTCACATCGGCGGGGCCGCCAGGCCGGGGGGCTGGGAACACCCCGTGGCGGCGGAGTCCGTACGGGAGTGGCGGCAGGTCCTGGACGGGCGTTGAGCGAGGCCCTCTAGCGGTGCTGGACGGGCGTTGAGCGAGGCCCTCTAGCGGTGCTGGACCGCGTGGCCCTTCAGCGGGTGCAGGCACAGAGATGTGCCGTCCTTGCTGTACTCCAGGTAGGCCAGATAGTCCCCGGCCGCGCACGAGTTCTTCTCCGGGGCGTAGACGCGAAGCTCCGCGGCGGGGGAGTCGCAGGGCTCCGGCCGGAGATCCTGTGCGGGCCACTCCGTGGTGTTACGGGCGCACGAGCCGACCGTGAGGGTCGGGTGGTCGACACTGTTGTCAGTGGTGTCGCCGCTGTGACTCGGCCCGACCACCAGACCGATGATCACAAGCAGCGGAATCGCGACCACCACGAGGCCGACCAGGCACAGCGGGATCAGGGCGATGATGCCCGCCGGCCGCCGGAACACCGGTCTGCCCGGATCCAGCGGCGGCCGGAAACCCGCGGTGGCCGGCTCCGGGATGCGCCGGATGCCGGACAGGGCGCTGAGGTTGCCCAGCAGTGTGAAGGGCGTGATGAGCACCGACAGCGGTCCCCACCAGCCCATCACCATGGTGTCCGCCTGCATGTCCCGGAAGCTCGCCAGCGCGCAGGTACGGCAGAACATGCCCTCCCGCCGCAGGAACCGCATCATCACCACCATGCCCTGGTGGCCGCGGATCGTCACCGGCGCGGCGGGCATCGCCCCGCACACCCGGCAGGCCGCCCCCGGCCCCCAGGCTCCGCCGCCGTACTGCTGCGGCCAGGCGGGAGCGGGCGGGTACGGCCCGGGGGCCTTCAGATACGGACCCGGACCCGGCGTCTGCTGATGCGGCCCGGAAGGATGCTGATACGGCCCGGAAGGATGCTGATACGGCCCTTGAACCGGCTGATAGGCGGGGTGCGAGGGCGGCGGCGTGCTCAACTGGGGCCTTTCCGGGGTGACATGTCACAACGGAGCAGCACCCTACCCGGCGAGCTGCGGCGGCAGCGGCGCCGCATGCGTCACGATCAGCCCGGACACCGCGCGGGTCAGCGCCACGTACAGGCGGCGCAGGCCCGTGCGTTCGTCGGGCTCGCCGTCCACCACTGCCTGAGGCTCGTCCAGGACCACGTAGTCGTACTCCAGGCCCTTGGCCAGCGACGCCGGGACCAGGGTGAGGCGGGTCTCGGCAGTCGTCTCCTCGCCGGGGGCCAGGCAGGTGATCCCGGCCGCCGTCAGAGCCGCCGCCAGTGCCGGGACGCGGGCGTCGGCCGCGATCAGGCCCGTCGACCCCTCGTTGCGGAGCAACTCCTCGCAGGCGGCGACCACTTCGGAGACGTCCTCGACCGGACGGAGGGCGAAGAAGCCCGGGTTCTCGCGGACCGACGCGACCGGAGTCAGGCCGGGTGCGATGTGCGGCAGCAGACGGGAGGCGTACGAGATGACGTCCGTCGGGACGCGGAAACCGGCCGTGAGCTCCTCGATCACCCCGTCCGTCTTGCCCAGGTGGGCGAGCGCCTCGTCCCAACTCCTCGTCGCCCAGGGCGTGGTGCCCTGCGCCAGGTCGCCGAGGACGGTCGCCGAACCGGTGGTGCAGCGGCGGCCGACCGCGCGGTACTGCATCGGGGAGAGGTCCTGCGCCTCGTCCAGGACCACATGCCCCAGGGAGTGCGTGCGCTGCACCAGGTCCGTCGTCTCGTCGATCAGCACCGCGTCCGCCACGGACCACTGGGCGGCTTTGACGCTCCGCGCCGGCTTCGCCCAGAGGATCGTCTTCTGCTCGTCCTGGGTGAGGACGCCGTCCGCGTGTACGGCGAGGAAGTCCGCGTCGGTGAGCAGGCGCAGCACGAGTTTCGCCGGGTCGACCGGCGGCCACATCTGTTTGACGGCCGCCTTCACCGCCGTGTTGCGGGCCACCGCGTCCTGCACCCGGTCGTCCGGCGCCTCCCCCGACCGCTCCATCTGCACCAGCACGGCGTGCGCGATGCGTTGCGGGAGGGCCTCGCGGGCGGCGCCGTAACGGATACCGCGGTCGAGCAACTCCCGGACGATGACTTCGAGTTCGTACGCCGGCACCCGCCAGCGGCGTGAGCCGCGCACCACGACGACAGGCTCGGTCGGCATGGTGACGTGGGAGAGGACGGCCCGCCGCAGCACCTCCGCCATCCTCGCGTCGCCCTTGATGATCGCGGCCGCCGCGTCGTCGGTGGCCCTGATCTCGATGCCTGCCGCCACGAGGTCGTCCACGGTGGCCTGCTGGACCGTCAGCTCGCCGAGCGCGGGCAGAACCTGCTCGATGTAGTGCAGGAAGGACCTGTTCGGCCCGATGACGAGCGTGCCGGTGCGGGCGAGCCGCTCACGGTGGGCGTAGAGCAGATACGCGACGCGGTGCAGGCCGACGGCCGTCTTCCCGGTCCCGGGCCCTCCCTGCACGCACACCGTCCCACCCAGCCCGGACCTCACGATCTCGTCCTGCTCGGGCTGGATGGTCGCCACGATGTCGCGCATCGGGCCGACGCGCGGGCGCTCGATCTCCTGCTGGAGCAGCTTGCTGGTGCGGGCGGCCTCGGCCGGGTCGGAGAGGTGCTCGTCCTCGTACGCGGTGATGTCGCCGCGGGTGTAACCGAAGCGGCGGCGCAGCGCGATGTCCAGCGGGTCCTTCTTCGACGCCCGGTAGAACGGCTGCGAGACCGGTGCCCGCCAGTCGATGACCATGGGGTCACCGTCGTGGTCGTGCACGTGCCGGCGCCCGATGTAGAAGCGCTCGCCGTCCGCCCCCTCCGCCTTGTCGACGCCCGGAGCGTGCAGGTAGTCGAGGCGGCCGAAGAACAGCGGGGTGTCGCTGAGGTCGGCCAGCGCCTTGATGCGCTCGTCGATCTGGCGGGCCAGGACCTCCGAGTTGACCCAGTTCGCGGTGACGTCCCTGATGTCGAGCGACTCGACGTCCTCGCGCATGGCGCGCAGGGCGGAACGGGATTCGGCGAGGTGGGCGCGCTCGCGGGAGAGGGGGTCGTCGAGAGGGGCTGGGTCGTCGACGGGCGTGGACAAGGGGGTGCCTCCGAAGGTGCTGCGGGCTGGGGCTGCAAGGTGCCGGCCGGTTTCCGTCCGGGCGGCGGCGCTCCGTGGAGGGAGGCGGGCAAGAGCGGAGATTCTAGGTGAACGGGGGAGACGGAAGCCAACGGTTTTTCCACCTCCCTGTCCTCCCCCTCAGGGCCCCTCAGGGTCCCCTAGGGGATGTCCCCGTCATACCAGGGAGGGAGGGCCACGACCGGAGTCGTACGCGGCGGCGAAGGAGGGTCGGTCCGCAGGCCGATGCCCTCTTTATGCCTGCCGATCCACCATGGATACATGAGCGCAGCAACCATCACCCCAGGCCCCAGCCGGCCGGGCCCGCCCGGCGCCACCCCCGTCCTCGGCAGCCACCGCCACCGCCTCGGCGACGCCCTGCGCGCCCTGAAGGTGTTCGCGGGTGCCGCCTTCGACGTGGTCATCCTCGGCGAGTACGGCGAGGAAGCGGGCGTACGCCGCAAGTAGCCGTCGCCGACCGGGCCCCGGCCTGAGTACGTGACCAGCCGCCGGATGAGTACCCGCACCGGTGCCCCGGCCCCTGGCGGGCCGCTTCACTGCCCGTATGACGACACAGCACACCGTGGCTCAGCCCCCGAGCCCCTCCGGCACCACGGAGCCGGACCGCCGGGCCTGGGTGGCGCCCCTCGTCGCGACGGTGCTCCTGATGTTCCTCGGCCCCGCCGCGCTCTTCCTCGGCGGTCTCTCCGCGATGGCGACCGACGCCTGCGCCCCGATCACTGCTCCGCAGCGCTCAACTCCCGGCTGTCCGTGATCTACGGCACGCTCTCCTGCGGCACCCTGCCCACGCTCGCTGCCCTGGTCACCGCCTGGGTGCTCCCCTGGCGGATGCGCTGGCTGCCCTGCCGCGCAGGCGCCGCGGTGGCCTCGCTGCTGCCGTCGCTGTTCGTCCTGCTGATGGTGTTCACGCTGCCTGCGCCCTGATCGGCTCGGCTCAGTCCTCCGCCAGGAGTTCGTCCGCGTCCAGGATCCGGTACGCGTAGCCCTGCTCCGCCAGGAACCGCTGGCGGTGGGCGGCGAAGTCCTGGTCGATGGTGTCGCGGGCGACGACGGAGTAGAAGTGCGCCTGGTGGCCGTCGGCCTTGGGGCGCAGTACCCGCCCGAGCCGCTGGGCCTCCTCCTGACGGGATCCGAAGGTGCCCGACACCTGGATCGCGACCGTCGCCTCCGGCAGGTCGATGGAGAAGTTCGCGACCTTGGAGACCACCAGCACGCTGATCTCGCCCTCCCGGAAGGCGTCGAAGAGCTTCTCGCGATGGGCGTTGGAGGTCTCGCCCTTGATGACCGGCGCGTTCAAGTGCTCGCCCAGCTCGTCGAGTTGGTCGATGTACTGCCCGATGACGAGAATCTGCTGGCCCGCGAAACGGCGGACGATCGCCTCCGTGACCTTCCGCTTGGTCTCCGTCGTCGCGCAGTAGCGGTACTTCTCCTCCTGCTCGGCGGTGGCGTAGGCGAGCCGCTCCGAGTCGGTGAGGTTGACCCGGACCTCCACGCAGTCGGCGGGCGCGATGTACCCCTGCGCCTCGATCTCCTTCCACGGCGCGTCGAACCGCTTGGGTCCGATGAGCGAGAACACGTCCGACTCGCGTCCGTCCTCGCGCACCAGGGTCGCGGTCAGCCCCAGCCGCCGCCGTGCCTGCAGGTCCGCCGTGAACTTGAACACCGGCGCGGGCAGCAGGTGCACCTCGTCGTAGACGATCAGCCCCCAGTCGCGGGAGTCGAAGAGTTCGAGGTGCGGGTAGACGCCCTTCCGCCTGGTGGTCAGCACCTGGTACGTGGCGATGGTGACCGGCCGGATCTCCTTCCGCGTCCCGCTGTACTCACCGATCTCCTCCTCGGTCAGCGAGGTCCGCTTCACCAGCTCGTGCTTCCACTGCCGCGCGGAGACCGTGTTCGTGACGAGGATCAGGGTCGTCGACTTCGCCTGCGCCATGGACCCGGCGCCGACGAGCGTCTTCCCGGCGCCGCACGGCAGCACGACGACCCCGCTCCCGCCGTGCCAGAAGTTCTCCACGGCCTGCTTCTGGTACGGCCGCAGCGCCCACCCGTCCTCGGCGAGCTCGATCGGATGCGCCTCGCCGTCCACGTATCCCGCGAGATCCTCGGCGGGCCAGCCCAGCTTCAGCAGCGTCTGCTTGATCTGCCCGCGCTCGGAGGGGTGCACGGCGACGGTGTCCGGGTCGAGCCGCGCCCCGACCAGCGGAGCGATCCGCTTCGAGCGCAGGATCTCCTCCAGCACCGGCCGGTCGGTGGTGGTGAGGACCAGCCCGTGGGCGGGGTGCTTGCTGAGGGTCAGCCGCCCGTAGCGGTCCATGGTGTCGGCGACGTCGACCAGCAGGGCGTGCGGCACGGGATACCGGCTGTACTGCACGAGGGCGTCCACGACCTGCTCGGCGTCGTGTCCGGCCGCCCGCGCGTTCCACAGCCCCAGCGGCGTCACCCGGTACGTGTGGATGTGCTCGGGCGCCCGCTCCAGCTCCGCGAACGCCGCGATGGCGCGACGGCACTCGTCGGCCTGCTCGTGGTCGACTTCCAGGAGCAGGGTCTTGTCGGACTGGACGATTAGGCAGGACACGCATACCTCCACGGATAGGATTGTCACCGTGACAGACAGCAAACCTGCCACGGCTCGGGCCATGCCCCGTGCCCGGCGCCGAAAGGGCGTTCCGGCCAGCGCGCCGGGGATGCGCGCTGCTATCTATGTTCGCCTATCGCGTGAAACCGACGAGACGACTTCTCCCGAGCGCCAGAGAGCGGCGTGCGAGGCGCTGTGTGAGGCGCGTGGCTGGGACGTCATAGTCGTCGAGGAAGACATCGATGTCTCCGGTTTCTCGCGGGGCCTCGACCGGCCCGGTCTGCAACGCATCCTGACCAGGCTCGCCGAGCTGGACGTGATCGTGTTCTTCAAGATCGACCGGCTCGCACGCTCGACGGTCGACTTCGCGGAGATCATGCGACTCGCCGAGCACCAGAGCGTCGCGCTCGCGTCGGCGACCGAGCCGCTCGACCTCACGTCGTCCATGGGCCGAGCCATGGCAAAAGTGATCGCGGTCTTTGCCGAGCTGGAGTCCGACACCATCGGCATGCGGGTGTCCAGCGCGCACGAGCACCTGCGGCGTGAGGGCCGCTACACCGGCGGGCGGGTTCCGTACGGGTACATGGTCGTCCCCAACCCGAACGGGGCGGGCAAGGTTCTCGCGGTCAACGAGGACGAGGCCAAGACGATCAGGAGGATCGTGGAGCAGGTCCTTGCCAAGGACTCGCTCATGCAGATCATCAACGACCTCAACAAAGAGGGCGTCCCGTCGCCTGGCCACACCTCACGCCAGACCACGGGCAAGCGCAGCGACTCCAAGCAGTGGTACACGACGACGCTGCGCAGCCTGCTGGGCAACCCCCAGTTGCTCGGCCAGGTCATCGAGGATGGAAAGCCGATCCTGCGGACGGACGGTCTGCCCCTGGTCAACCGCCCGCCGATCCTCGACACGGACACCTGGCAGGCTCTCCAGGACGAGCTGGAGCGCCGGGCCAATCCCGGTGAGAAGCGCCGGGAGGGGACGTCGCTGTTGCGAGGCATCATGCACTGCGGAGTCTGCGGTGAGCGCATGTACACCTTCAGCGGGCGCAACGGCCAGCTTCGGTACCGGTGCATCGGCCCCCTGAAGTACCGCCAGCGGGCGGCCAAGGGGGAGGAGAAGCCGGGCGAGAAGTGCTACGGGCCGACCGTGGCGGGGGTGACCACCGAGGAGCATGTCACCGAGCAGTTCCTTGCGAAGTACGGGCACCTCCCCGTGATGCGGATGGTCCAGGAGGTGGGCGAGGACTTCCGTCCCCAGATCAGGCAGGCGGAGGAAGCCCTGGCCGACTTGCAGAAGGACCGGTACGACCGAGGTCTGTTCAAGGGAGACGACGGCGCGATCCGGTACGCGGAGCAGTACGCCAAGCTGGAGGACCGCCTGGCCTCCCTGAAGGAGAAGCAGCGAACGGCGAAGCCCGGCGGCGTGAAGGAGGAGCCGACCGGCGAGACGCACGCCGAACAGTGGAAGCGCTCTGACGTGGCCGGTAAGCGGGACCTGTTGCTGAACGCGGGCGGTTACGTGGAGGTGGCACCCGCGCGGCGCGGCGGGAAGAAGCTGGACACGTCGCGGTTGTCGGTGCACTTCGGCGAGGAGGGGCACATGCGGCGGGCGGCAGCGGTGAGGAAGAGCGGGCGGGACGAGACGCCCAAGGAAGACGCAGGCTGACGCCGTCGGACACGCAAGAAGGCGCCCCCACCGGATGAGGTGGGGGCGCCCTTCTATGCGGCCGGGATCAGGCTGTGTATCGGTCGCTGTGACGCCAAGGACCGACGACCTTGATGGAGGGGCGGCAGTACGACAGCGTGGCTCCGTTGCGGGTGGTGAACTCAACTGTCTCTGCGGTGAGTTCGCAGAGAGCATCACCGGAGGTGTCCGCGAGTGCGGACCGCAGCGCCGGGACGGATTCCGCGAGATCCCACGAGGAGGAGCTGAGGCGGAAACCACCGAGGTCGTAGGCATCTGCGAGACGGAACGTGACGCGAACACTGGGCCTGGGTTCGTAGCGGGGCGCGGCCGTCAACAGGCCCGCCCTGACGGACTCAGGGCCGGAGACCACGACGGGCAGGCTGCTCGATCGGGGCAGCACCTCAAGCTGGCCGGAGGCGTCTTTGGACTGGATCGGCGACTGCTCACCGAAGAGGCGTCGTATGACTGCGGCGACTCCCGCACTCTCCGTGGAGACATGCCACGCGCCTTGCCCGCAGCGGAAGCGGCCGACGAACGTCGTGGTGCGGTTAGTCACGGGGCGTCGCCCTCTCGCTTGAGCCGGAGGGCGGCGGCACGCTCACGTCGGACGGAGGCCGCCAGCAGTTCCTCACCGGGGCTGTAGCCGCTGCCGAGGTACTGCCAGTGCGAGACGGTGTCGGCGGCCGTGTCGTCGAGGGCGGACGCCCCAGCACGTGCGCGGGCCTTGTCCACGGCCCAGGTACGGCGGGCGCCGCGAAGGGCGCCCAGGGTCGTGGAGTAGCGGCGGGACTTGGAGGAGAAGTGGCCGCGATAGCCGAGCATGTGGGTCCAGCGCCACAGGTTGAGGTGGGCGAAGTCGGGGAGCTGCCCCAATTGCCAGCATGTGCGGATGAGTTGGCGTACGTGGTCCTGCACGCGCAGGGACTCGGGTGGTTCGGCCAGGCCGGTGCCGATGCAGTGGGGGCATTCGGTGTGGTCTCCGCGTGGGGTGAGGATGGCGCCGCGACCCTGACAGGGAGCGCAGTACAGGGGGCGGTCGATAGTGCCGGAGTCTTCGGCGCCCTTGGTGGCGTACTTGGCGACGTATCCGGCCACGGCCGCATCGGTCAGGGGCGTGTCCGGTCCGGGGCTGGTGATCTCGCGTACGTCCATCTGTGTGCCCCAATTCAGTTCACGACTGCCGATGGCGTCGGATTCGACGACGAGGAGCACGCGGGAGGCTGCCGCATGGATGGCGTCGGTGAGGAGCGGGACGGTGGCCCAGGCGGGTGGGGACTGGTCGTGGCCGTCCGGGCCGTCGAGGCGGATCACGGCGTGGAAGTGCACGGCGCCGCGTTTCTGGTACTCCGCCACCTTGGCGAAGGAGAGCCGCAGCACGCCAGGCAGTGCTTTTTGGGGGATGCCGGCGAGGGCGGCGATCTCGCGGCGCAGGTTGCGGGTGAAGCGGTCCCACAGCACCCCGGCGTGGGCATTGAAGAGGATCGCGCCGCAGTAGTCGTACGTCACCGGATTCAGTGGCGTACCCAGGGCCGGATCGGTCTCGGCGTGGTGGACGCCGCAGCGGCAGGGCCGCAGACCGGGGCGGTTGTGCACAGGGCCGAAGCTGGGGGCGGTCAGGGTGGCGAACACGCGCGGGTGGGTGCGCACGGTGTCGGGCACGGTCTTTCCGCCGGTGAGTCCGGAGCGTATGAGGTAGTAGGTGTCGGCGGCGTAGATGCGTGAGCAGGCCGGGCAGCGCGAGGCGCGGCGGTTGCCACAGGCGATCAGGAGCCTTCCGGTGGGCTCATCGGTGGCGGTGTCGTACGAGCGCAGCACCTCACCCGTGGCGGAGTCGAGAGTGACTGTGTGGCCCATGAGCTGTACGGGATGGGTGCAGCCGCCGAGGCGGTCGAGGCGGGAGCGGTGGCGGTCGAATTCATCGAGGTTGGCCAGGCGAAGGAGGTCACGCACGGCCGGGGAGACGACGGGGCGGGGTGTCGAGCAATCGGGCATGATGCGGGGGTCTTCCGGTGCGAGTCGGGAGGCGGCCGGGCAGGAACCGAACGTTTGGCGATGTGCGGGTCCCTGCCCGGCGTACAAGATCGTGAGAAGGACGGATGAGCGGGCCCGGCGGGGCGCGAGCGTTCATCACACGACCTGTATCAGGCGGCCTTGGTGAAGTCGGCCGGGCCCGGTCCGTCCCTGTGCGGCAGCAGCGCAGCGGGGTCGACAGTCAGGTGCGCCGTCGCTGTGGCGACCTCGGCCGTGTCAGAGGGGGTGACTTCCGGCATCCGCACGCGGGTGAAGCCCTCCTGGCCTTGGATGCGCATGGAGGCCACGCCGACGTAGGCCGGATCCTGAAGGCTGACGGGGTTGGCGTCCGGCCACTGGCGGATGTCGTCACCGAGTGCGGCCACGGCCGCCTCTTGGGTGGTCTGGGCGAAGGAGACACGGATTCCGCAGTTGTCGCGGATCGAGGTGGGGATGGCGTCACCGGTGGGCTTCTGAGTGACCACGATGGTCACGAAGCCGACCGAGCGGCCCTTGCGGATCAGGTCGTCCACGAGCCGGGCGTTTTCGGCGGCCAGGGCGGCCAGTTCCCGGGAGCGCTTGTCGCTGCCCTTGGGCTGGCTGAAGAAGGTGTGCGCCTCGTCGATGACCAGGATCACCAGGGGCCAGGCAGCCGACGGGTTCACGTCCCACAGGTTGGCGGTGCCCAGAGCCCGTTTCATGGCGGCGAAACGGTCGCGGCGCAGCTTGACCAGCCTGGTGAACAGCTTGTTCGCCTCGGCCAGGTCGTCGCCGACGAACGCGAACAGGCGCGGCGCGATCTCGGCGTAGTCGCCCGCATCGGCGGTTTCGGCCTTGCCGTCGGCTACGGCGAACTGAACCGCGTCCGAGGGCGCGAAGCGTCCGATGAGACTGTTGATGAGCGAGGTCTTGCCGTAGCCGGGCAGTCCGGCCACCGCGATGCCGGGCACGTTGGACAAGGCCGCCGCCACGGGCTTGGCGTACTCGTCCTCCCCCATCGGCCACACGCGCAGCGTGGCGGGGGCCGTCAGGCCGGGACGGTACCGGGTCGGCGCGGCTAGCGGGTCAAAGCGCACGGCACGCACCAGCAGGCGGCCGGGACCGTCCGGGACGACGGAGACACGGGCACAGCCCCACAGATCGGCCAAGTGGCGGGCTTGCTGTGTGACTTCATCCACGCCGATGCCCGCGACGGTCTTCATGCGGATGCTGACGCCGGTACGGTCCGCCCGGGTCGTGATCGCGGGAATCCGGGTACGGGGTTCGGGCCGCCGGCCCCTCTTGGCGATGAGCTGTGCCCCCGTGGTCGGGGTGCGGTCAGCGACCGCGAGGCCGAGCATGGGCGCGCTGCGCCGCCAGGTGCGGCGGATGCGTGACGCCAGCCGCAGACTGGCCCGTGTCTCACTGTCGGCCCGCAGGTAGCGCAGCGCAGTGAAGGCGCCGAACGTCACCAGAAATGCGGCGGCGATGCCCAGGGCGACATGGGCGATGGGCTCAGGGGGCATTCCGCCCGGGGATTGGGATATGGCGAGGTGATGCAAGGGCAACTCCGTTTGCTCTTGGAGGTGTTGGATGCATTACGGAGGGGCGGCCCGCCCCGGAATCGCGCGATGGGGGGGCGAGGCGGGCCGCCGGTGGGAGTGGATTACCGCCCGAGGTGGCAGAAGCGAAGCAGGTGCATGGACAGAGCCGAGTAGTCGGCCCCAGCCATGACCGGCGGATATCCGTGGCGCTCAAGAACGGCAGCCACGTCCTGTACGAGCAGGGACGTAAAACGGCTGTCGGGAGCGTTCTCGGTGTTCATATCGCCAACCGGGTAGACAGGCGTGAACTTGGGCATGGGGGCAGTCACTTGGTGTTCTCCATTTCGATCGAGTCGGCGCGGTAGGCCACGCCGTCGGAAAGTTGGTCGTTGAAGATGCGCGCCCACGGCGTGGCCGTCAGGCCGACGGGCCGCACCGGCACGCCCAGGCGCAGACCCTGGGGGATCTTGGACGCCGGGACGGTGACTTTGAGCAGGTCCGCCGCGCCATCGGCCATCTCCAGCAGGCTCACGGTGTGCAGCGGCTCCCCGGTCTGGGGGTGCGTGGCGATCTCGCCCGTGCGCAAGTCCTTGACCTTCGGCGCACTGGGGGTGGCAACGGTGTACAGGGCGCCCTGGGTCAGGACGCGAATCGGCTTGGAGGCCATGGGGGAATTCCTTCCGGGTCGGGAAAATGGGCGCAGGGAACCAGCACCACCGAGTACGGACCGTCGGCCCCACACCGTGTGGCGTTGGTAGGGAAAATGATCCGGAGAATCCCCGGTTTTGCTAACCGGCGATCGTCGGCTACGTTGCGCTCCGCCATCTCGGTTGACGGGATGACAAATTGGGGTGAAATCCGGCAATGCGGAACGTCACTAACCGTCGGAGCTGTCGTGGAAAAGTGCCGTAGGGAGAAACCTCGGCCGTAGAAAAAGCGTCCCGTTCCTGGCAGCAGCCGCTGGCAGGGTCGCCACGGATCGCCACGGGGGCGCGTCGAAACCTTCCTTACTGGATCAAGAGGGCGGACCGCTGACGCGGTCCGTCGCGCGCCGCCCCCGGCAACCGCCCGCTCCTGTCTGCGCCCCGCTCAGCGGCTCCCGGAGACTGGCGCGTGAACAATGCGAACTCGGGTTCCATAGCCCTGCCCCAAGGCTCCAAGCGGCCAGACAGCCCGTCCGATGGGGAGACGGACGCACCCCGAGAGCGCTTGACGCTCGCCGGCGCAGACCGACCTACGCCTTGAGGCCGAAGAAATCGGTGAGCCACGCCGACAGGAGGGCGACGAGGCAGCCGACGAAGGTCAGCGCGATTCCGGACACCAGCCCCCACTTCGTGCCGCTTCTGCCCTGCTCGGTTCGGCTTTGGATCTCCCGCCGACGCTCTGGAAGCACGGGTGTCGCGTAGTCCACCTTGAGCCACTGCTTGTAGGCGATGGCCGCGGTCACGAGACCGAGCAGGACCGCGGGGTACATCACGGCCCCGATCACTCCGCGCGTGTGATCTGACGGTGAAATGAGTCCGATTCCGTCGGCCAGAAGGATGGCCAGGAACGTCAGGCCAGGGCCGAAGCCGAAGGCCCTTACAGTCCAGACGGCGGCCAAGCTCTGCCACCCTGGCCGCCTACGAACGCTCACCAAGCTGTGCACATCCCGCGCAAGTTCGCGGGCCTCCTGACTGTCACTCGCGGAGACATAGGGCACTACCCCAAGGTGTACTTCGACGTGCGGCTCTCCCGCGATCAAGCGCACGCGGTCCAAGTCATCCGGCGAGGCGTCTCGAAGATCCTCAACCTCGTCGGCTACGCCGTTGACACCCACGAGGATGGTGACGCTCTCGGCGCGTTCCTTCAGCAAGTCATGCACGTTCTCGATGTCGTCGAGGCAGAGTTGAGCCCCACGAATTGACCAGAACCGCTCAGTCGCCGGTGCCAAGTGCTGACGTGGAAGCCTCCGTAAAGCGCACATGGAGGGAGACTACTTGGGCGTGGCTGAGGCAGGTGGGGGTTGCTGGAGGCACACGTGGCCGGTGCTCTGTCGGCGCACCCGCCGTCGTGGCGGGCTGTCTGTGGCTGAGGTCGACTCAGCCGAGATACGGGGCCGAGCGATGCTCCAGGAAGTGAACCAGACGCAGGCGTTGCGTGTGGTGCATGGGGAGCGCGTCCAGTTCCTCTGGGTCCACGAAGCGGAGTTCCGTGGACTCATCCGAGATCTCCAGAGCGCCGCCGATGACGCGGGCCGTGAAACACACGTTGAACTGCCGCCGCACCTCGCCGTCGCTGTAGGCGATGATGTGCCGGGGGTCGGTATACGTCCCGACCAGCCCCGTGATCTCCACGTCGAGGCCCGTCTCCTCCTTGACCTCCCGCACGGCCGTGCCGGGCAACGAGTCGCCCATGTCCATCCCACCGCCCGGCAGGGCCCACAGGTCGTTGTCCCTGCGCCGCTGGAGGAGGATGCGCCCCTTGTCGTCGGTCACGACGGCGGAGGCTGCCACGACCAGGCTGTTGGGCTTGGGGGCGCTGGGGTCGTCGTAGTACTCGGTGCGTGCCATGCGGTCACCCTGCCACGGACCGGCCGGTTGCCCATACGGCGTCGAAGCTCCCCGCATAGGCGTCGAACATGCCGCCGTCGCCGGTGCGGCGCAGGTGCCACACGGGAGCTCCGTAGGCATTCACGCCGAAGACGTGAGCGTTCACCAAGAGCTGGTCATCGGCCCGGTACAGGCTGTTGTAGAGCGTGGTCCCGTGCGTGCGCACCTCGATGCCGGGGATGTCGAGCAGCGGGCGGTAGTGCAGGAGCGCGAGGCGGCAGCGCGACTCGATGCCGTGCCCGAACTTCTCTTCAGTCCCGCGCTGTTGGACGTTCGCGCTGTCGGCGTCCCCCACGGCGATGCGGATCGCGCATCCGTCGGCGGCGCGCTCCCGCAGCAGTTCGTTCAGCCTGGGATACGCCTCATGCAGGAACACGGCCGCGTACACCAGGATGTCGATGCACTCACGAGCCGAGGCGAACAGCTCTGCGTACGCCGATACGGGCACGTCCGCCCGCTGGCCGTAGAGAGCGACGAGTTCGGGACTCACGGCGCGGGCAGGGCGGGCCTGACGCAGTGTGGGCCACAGCGCGTGCACGTCCTCCCCGAGCGTCTCGGCGGCCCGCAGTGCCGTGGCCCGGCGCGGATACGCCCCAGATTCGCCCATCGCTCAACGGACTTGGGGTCGACCGCGACCTTCTCCGCCAGCATCGCGTAGGTCCAGCCTCCCGCCGCCATGGCCGTACGTAGTCTCTCGTTCGGCATGCCATCCCCCTCGTGTATCTGGGACGTACCCAGGGACGTTCTACCCGCTGTGGGACGTCCCGAAATGGGAAACGTACGAGGTTCCACCGTCCCGAGTGAGGAGCGGACGATCGGTGGCATGACCGAGAGCAAGGGGGCAGCGGTGAGCACGGAACGACAGTCGACCGAACAGGACCATGCATCAGCCGCATGGCACGAAGCGGACTCCGGGGCACGGGAGTTGAGGGAGGCGTGCGCCATGGCCGGTGTCACGCTCCCTTCGCTGAGCACCGACCTCACCGCGCTCATGTCCGGCCTGCCCCTGGTGGACCTGGGCCGAGTGAACTCCGACACTGCCTTGAAGCTCGCCGAGGTGATCCGTCGGGGGCGCTCATGACTGCCCAGGATGTTCCCGAGGTCGGCACGGTGGTCGTGGACACCAGGAGCGACCAGCTCGGCGAGGTCATGGGTGCTGAAGGCCCGTACGTGCAACTCCGCCCGCTCGGTGGCGGCATTGAGTGGGACGTGCCCCCGCGGGCCCTCAGAGAGGCCACGACGTCCGACGAACTGCGCGCCAAGGTGCGCGAGGTGAACGCGTCCAGGAGGTGGGCGGGGTGAGGGCCGTCCTGCGCTACGTCAACCACACGATCCGGCACGCCCCGGAGGGCGGCGTCACGGCCGAGCTGTTCTGTGTCACGTACGGGTGCGGGGAATCGTCCGGCCCCCAGAGCGACCCGAACGACGCCCAGGACTGGGCGCTGAGGCACACGGGACACACAGGACACGACCTGTTCCGCCGCGAGTACACCGACCACGCCCGCGTGACGCGCGACGAGGAGACCCCGGCCCGCTGAGCGACGGCGAGCAACATGGCTCAGCGGGTCGGCGCAGCTCAGTCTGCGCTCCACGATGTGCATGGGCGGTGCATCGCTGGCTGGTCGACAAGCTGAGCGCGGGGCTGACCGGTGCTATCGCACGGCGGCTCACCGCACCCGTGGAAGAACTGGCGGGTAGCCACGGACTGTCGTACCCATCTGTGATGGTGAGAGCCATGGGTGAACTGGTGGAGCGAGTGGACGAGCGGGATCGGGTGCTCGGGGTGGTGGACCGGGGCGAGGCCATCAAGAACCGTTGGCTGCACCGCGTCGCGACGATCGTCTGTCGAGATACGGATGGCCGCATCCTGTTGCATCGGAGACAGGAGGACGTCTCCCGATTCCCAGGGCAGTACAACTGGTTGATCGGTGGAGCTGCCGAGGTCGGAGAGTCGTACGAGGAGGCGGCAGCCCGCGAACTCACTGAGGAACTGGGCGTCCGGGCGTCGGTCCGATTCGCCTTCAAGTTCCTCTGCCGAGGGGCGATCAGTCCGTATTGGCTCGGCGTCCACGAAGCCGTGGTCACCGAGGAAATCTCCCCTGATCCGTCGGAGATCGCTTGGCACGGGTGGGTCACTGAGAGCGAACTTCCGGACGCGCTCCAGCGGTGGACATTCGTACCTGATGGTGTCGATGCTCTGAAGCGCTACCTGTCCAAGCCGTTGCCGTAGCCGAGGCCGAGTTGCCGCGCTGACCAGCGCGAACGCGTCACAGCGCAGACGCGGCCGCTAGTGTGTGCATCACGCCTGATCGTGTGGACGATGAGTGGACCATTCACGCGGGGCACCCTTTCCGTGGGCCGGACGTCTCGGCCAAACGTCTCGGCCAAACGTCCAGTGTGCCGCATACGCGGACGATCACGGCCGGTCGTGAAGCCTTGATGACCACTCGTGACCAGTCATGACCGGCCGGCATCGGCCGTCGTCAGTCCTCCGCGAGCTCGGCGACCCCGGTGACCCGGTGCAAGGGGTACGTCCGCACCTCGTCCGCCGTGTGGTCGTACGCCGTCACGAAGCCGCCCTCGACGCGGATCGGGGCGATGACGCGCTGGCTGGCGGCGCCCTCCGCGTTGACGTAGCCGATCCAGAGGGCTTCGCCGGTGAGGACCGCGGCCTGCATGGTGGCGAGGGTCTCGGCGGAGTTGGTGCGGGGCAGGTCGCCGCCCGGCGAGGCCGACGGGGTCTGCTTGCGCGGGGTGGTGGAGGCCAGGTCGCCGGCCCGGATCGCACGGATCGCCGCAGCCAGGAGCGTGATGTCGGGCGTCGGCGGGCCGTCCGGGACCGGCGCGGGTGCGGTGCGGGGCGGGGTGCGGTGGGCGTCGGCGCGGGTGATCAGGACGTCGCCCTCCGCCGACTCGGCGGCCGGTGCGAAGCCCATCGCCCGCAGACCGTCGAGGAGGGTCGCCGGGTCGGCCTGGGTGGCGAGCACGGTGGAGGCGAGGCGGCGCAGGCGCAGGGCCGCGGCGCGCTTGTCGGCCATGATCTCGTTGAGCAGGGCGTCGTCGTCGCAGCGGACGTACGCCGAGGCCGCCCCCACCCGCAGATGCCCGTGCTTACGGGCCACGTCGTCGATCAGATACGTCAACGGCTGCGGGACGGGGGTGCGGGAGTGGGCGGTCAGGAAGGCGTGCAGGTCGGTGGCCGCGCGGCCCGCGTCCAGGGCGCGCCGTACCGAACCGGGGGTGAAGCGGTAGACCGTGGCCCCGCCCTTCGACTCCACGTCCGCCAGCACGTCCAGCATGTCGGCCAGCGGGCGCTTCAACGGGCCGGGGGCGACCGCCGTCAGGTCCGCCTGGAGCAGGACGTGGTCCAGCGGCTCGGGCAGGAGAGGGGCGAGGAGCCGCCCGGCCGCCGCGGAGGCGGTGGCCTGCTCGGTGGCGGACAGGGGCTCCAGGGTGACCGGCATGTGGTGCACGGGGAGCTTGTCGCCGGGGCCCTGCTGAGCGGGCTCGGCGTCCTTCGGCACGGGTGCGGGCGCGGGTGCGGGCGCCCCGAGCAGGGCCCGCCCGTGCGCCGACAGCGCGCCCCGCCCCGTCACGCCCAGCGTCTCCGCCTCCGACAGCGTCCAGCCGGCGAGCCGTCCGCGCAGGTCGTCGTTCTGCTGGGGGCCGCGAAGGGGCCGTTCCCAGCGCAGCCGGGCGAGGACGGACTCGGCGGACGGGGAGGCACCCTCCGGCAGCCCGGCCAGCAGGCTCAGCACCCGGTGCCGTACCTCCGGCGCCGCGGAGCGGTCGAGTCCCGGGCCCAGCGCCGACAAGGCGCGTTCCTTCGCGTCGCGGCCCCCGACCACGCCCGCCGTGCGCGTCGCCGTCAGCCACGCCTGCGCCAGCTGCGCCCAGCGTTCTGCGGCCGGCAGCTCCAGCCACTCGTCGTAGGCCGGGGTCGCCGCGTACCGCTCGTCGGCCTCCCCGTCGGAGGCCAGCAGCCCGGCCGTGTAGGCCAGCTCGACCCAGAAGGCGGCGACGGGCTCGGACACGTCGAGCGCGACCGCGGTGCGCTTGAGGTCGCGCACGCTGAGACCGCCCGCCCTCAGCACGGTGGGCCCGCCCTCGTCCCAGTCCTTCAGCAGCTCCTCCACCGTCGCCAGCGCGGTGTACGCCTGTCCGGCCGCCGTCGCGTCCACAACCTGTGGACGGTGTGTGGCCGTCGCCTCCAGGGCGGGCGGCAGCGGCTCGGTGGCGCGGTGCGCCCGGCCGCCGCGCAGGTGCAGGGCCACCTCACGGGGGAGTACGACCGTCCCGGGCGCCGTCGGCAGCAGCAGCCCGCGGTCCAGGAGCCAGCGCAGCCGGGGCGCCGGATCGGCCGTGACCTGCCCGTACGGCGGCCCCCACACCAGGCGGTCCAGCACCTCCCGTGACTCAGGGGAGGCTTCGGCGAGCAGCGCCGCCATGCGTGCGCGGTCGCCGTACAGGGCCGTGAGGGAGGCCACGGCCGAGACGGAGTCGTGCGTCGAGGGCAGCCCGACCGCGGTGACGATCTCCTGGATCCGGCCCGGCGACATGCCCGCCGTCGCCTCCTGCACCGTCGGCCCGAGCCCGGTCGGCGACGGGTGCTGCGGCGACGGCGCGAGCAGCTCACGGGCCGTCCGCACCAGCCGCAGCCGGTCGTCGCCGCCCCACACCAGGGCCTGCTCCCGCAGGGTCCCCAGGGCACGCGGGAGCGCCGCGGCGACCGCCGGGTCGCCGCCGTCGCCGCTCATCAGCCCGAGCAGCTCTTCGTAGCCGGCCGGATCCGCCGCCACCGCCAGCGCCTCGGCCGTCTGAAGCGCGAAACGGTCCAGCCGCTCCAGCGCCCGCACGACGGACGCGCGGGTGCCGGCCCGGGTCGCCAGCTGGGTGAGGTCGGTGGGGACGGGGGTGATGAGATCGGGGCGGGCGCGCAGCAGCTCCGCCAGGGAGGCGTCGTCCCTGTCGCGCAGTGCCTCTGCGAGTGAACGCGGAGCGGCCGGGGTGCTCATCCGACCCACGGTAGCGGGTTGCCTCCGGCGGTTGCGCTGAGCAGGTGCGGGTGAGTGGGGGCTCGCGTCCCTGGGGGCTCGCCCCCAGACCCCCGTAGCGGCGTTCGGCGTCGTCCTCGAACTCCCCCCGCTCTCGGCTTCGCCCGAGCGGGGGGACCCCCACGACGGGCTGGGTTTTGTTGACCTCTGGATGAACTTCAGCCGGAGGATTGCCGCAACCCTGGCTCCACCCGGCACGCACTCGTCACTCTGGGATCACTGTCAACTGCCGCACAGATCAGGGGGATTCAGCGGTGGGGATCTTCGGCATGGAGTTCGACTTCAACAACGTCGTCGCGATGGTCAGCATCGCGATCCCCCTCCTGGCGTTCTTCTGGGAGTTCGTGGTCATCCGCCGCAAGCGGCTCGGTTACCGCTTCCAGATGGACACGCTGGCCACGGACACCGCCCACGCGCCCAGCGCCGACGTCCTGGCCCGCATGCACGACAACGGCCGGCCGCTGTCCCAGCCGTCGTTCGTCCTGCTGCGCATCGAGAACGCCGGCTGGCGGGAGATAGCGCCCTCGGACTATCTGGCTCCCCCCACCGCGGAGACCGGCGCCCACGTCCTGTTCCCGGACCGCAGGGTCGTCGGCATGGCGGTCACCGAACTCAGCCATCCCGCGCTGCGCCACTTCTTCGTCACCACACGCGACGGCCGCACCCAGGAGACCGACGGCTTCGGGATCGGCGAGGACGACGGATCCGGCGTCATCCGGCTGCCCAGGGTGACGCTCAACCCCGGCGCCCACTACAAGGTGCTCGCGCTGCTGGAACGCAGCTCCGGCAGCCCGGGGGCGGTCTTCCCCGACCCGGAGCTCCAGGCCGACCTGACCGGCCAGAACCGCCGTTCCTTCGCCTGGGGCCGCTGGCTCGCCCGGCTCAAGCCCGCCCAGACCGAGAGCCACACCTTCGCCTCCCGGGCGGCGAAGGTCCTCATGAGCCTGCTCGCGGTCGCCGTTCTCGTGCAGGCGGGCATCACCCTGTTCTGGCCCACCAGACCCGCCCCGCTGGACTGCGTCGGCGGCACCCTGCACATGGAGGGCTCCACGGCCTTCGCCCCCGCCGTGCAGGCGGCCGCGAAGGAGTACGCGACGCTCTGCGAGGCCAAGGGCGCGAAGATCGTCGCCGACGACGGCGCGTTCCAGGGCAGCGGGGAAGGCATCGCCGCGCTGGAGCGGACCGGCGCGGCGGCCGGCCTCAAGGGCACCGAAGGACTCGCCGACCGCATCGCCTTCACCGACGGACCGGCGGACCAGGGCCATCCCGAGATCCTGCCCCGGCCCGTCTCGTACGCCCTGTTCACCCTCGTCGTGAACAAGGACGCGAAGGTCCGCAACCTCTCCCTCGCGCAGGTCCGCTCCATCTACGCCAGGAAGACCACCAACTGGTCCGAGGTGGGCGGCGCGAACATCCCCATCCACCTCGTCGACCGCCACCGCGACTCCGGCACCCGGGGCGCCCTCGAAAAGCGCGTCCTCAAGGGGAGGTCCGTGCCGGAGGCCGATGTCAACGACTGCGCCCAACTCGCCCACGACAAGGCCGGGGTCTGCGAGGTCGACAGCACCGACACCCTGCTGGACCGCACCGCCACGCTGCCCGGCGCCCTCGGCTACAGCGAGGCGAGCAGCGTCACCTCGGGCGACCTCGTCAAGCTCCGCATCGACGACATGCCGCCCACGCTCGACGGCGTCGAGAACGGTACCTATCCGTACTGGCAGACCGAGTACGCCTACACCTACGGCGAACCGCCCGCCGACTCCATGGCCGCGGCCTTCCTGCGCTACCTCACCGACCAGGGCGGCAAGGACATCCTGCGCCAGTACGGCAACCGCCCCTGCTCGGAGACGGAATACCCGCTGGTGTGCCGACCGGCGTGACCCACAGCCTGCGCTACCGTCGTCACCACGGGAAGTACGGGAAATCCAACGCACCCACCCCAAAGGGGACTTCGTGGGGATCGAGAGCGACAAGGTCGTCTACGAGTATCTGAGCCGCGTCGGTGACGTGGCGCAGCAGCGGCAGTTGCCGTCGGCCGCACGCATGCACCTGGTGTCGGAGCTGCGGGGCGAGATCGACCGCCGCCGCGCGAAGGCCACCGTCGACAGCCCCGCCGCGGTCCGCCGCATCCTCTCCCGGCTCGGCACCCCCGACGAGGTCGTCGCCGCCGCCGGCGCTGCCCCCACCGGGGCGGGCGCCGCCGCACCGCAGGCGCCCCCCGTCCATGTGCCCGTGCAGCGGGACGACGAACCGGAGGACGGCAGGCGGCTGCCGAAGAGCCTGCGCCGGGTCGTACCCCGCCCCCGCCCCGCCCAGCCCGCCCGGCCCGAGAAGGCCGCCCCCTCCCCGCCGCACATGGCGAGCGCCGAGGAACTCGGCAACAGCGCGACCCAGCCCGACTGGTGGCGGGTCGACAGCACCCCCTTCGGTGAGAGCGTCCCGGGATTCACCGGCGGCGTGGAGATTCCCGACCTGCTCAGGCCGCCGCGCCCGAAGGAACTCGAGAAGGAGCCGCCACCGGCCGTCGAGCAGGCCCCGGAAGCCGAGGCGGAGGCCGCACCCGAGGTCCCCGCGGCCCGTCGCCGCCGCCTCGCCCTCCCCGCCGGTGGCTGGAGCAACCCGCTCCTCCTGATCGCCGCCGGACTGCTCGTCGTGGGCGCGATCCTCGGCAACTGGTACGCCCTCCTGCTCGGCTGGCTCATCGCCTACGCCTCCCGCCGGCTGACCCGCAACGAGTCGAAGTGGGCGGTCATCGGCATGCCCACCGTCGCGCTCACGGCCGGCCTCGTCTGGCTCTGGGGCAGGAACGACGGCCGCTGGGGGACCCCCATACCCCAGGGCCACATGAACGAGGCGATCGCCCAGACCTGGCCGTGGGTGGTACGGGGCGCGGCACTGCTGTCGGCCCTCTTCATCACCTGGCGCTCACAAAGGCGCCCCTGAGCGGCGCGGTTCATCGCCCCCCACGAACCCGCACCCGCCACACAACGAGGTAGGACCGGGCTACTGGGCACAATGGCCCATATGGCCTACACAACCCCGCCCGCGCCCACCGTCGGCTTCGACCTCGACATGACACTCATCGACTCCCGCCCAGGCATCCACGCCTGCTACCTCGCACTGTCCGAGCGAACGGGAACGCACATCGACGCCGATCTCGCCATCACCCGGCTGGGGCCACCCCTCGCGGAGGAGCTGATCAACTGGTTCCCGCAGGAGCAACTGGCGGAGATGGCCGACCTGTACCGGTCGATGTACCCGTCGATCGCCATCGCCGCGACACCCGCGATGGCCGGCGCCCGCGAGGCCGTCGCCGCCGTGCAGGCAGCAGGCGGACGCGCGATCGCCGTAACGGCCAAGTACGAGCCGAACGCCAAGCTGCACCTGGAGCACCTGGGCATCCACCCCGACGAGGTCGTCGGCGACCTGTGGGCCGAGCAGAAGGCGGAGGCGCTGCGCGAGCACGGGGCCGGGATCTACGTCGGAGACCACATCGGCGACGTACGAGGCGCACGCAAGGCCGACGCGCTGTCGGTGGCCGTGGCGACCGGGCCGTGCAGCGCGGACGAACTGAGCGCGGCCGGGGCGGACGTGGTGCTCGCGGACCTCACGGAGTTCCCCGGCTGGCTGGCCCACTACCGCCCGGCGCGCGCCTGACGGCGGCCCGCCGCAACCGACCGCAGTACTCCGGCGCCGGCGATCAGGAAGCCGACTCCCATGAGCATGCTCAGTCCGAACATGTACGTCGGAAACGGCTTCGCGTGGAGGAACAGCGGAGCCACAGTGACGAGTGTGGCCAGGGCACCGAGGAAGAACACGATGGCACCGGCACGGATCAGTCGGTCACCGGGCTCGGCGGAATTCGTTTGGGTTTTGTCACGCACCGGACCAGGGTAGTTCCCTGCGCGAAGGAACAACCCGGCGACGTCTTGTCACCGGCCTGAAGACCATTAGCCTTGGTACCGGCGGGTCCGCGACGACCCGCCCGAGTGCTATCAAGAGCCGTTTCCGAAGCAGTTTTCCGACGAGTACGAGGACGAGGACAGACGTGCCTACCGGCAAGGTCTAGTGGTTGCGCCAGGCACACACTGTTTCTGCCAGTTTCCCAACGAGCCGTCCGGCTCCGACATACCGAGGACGAGGTCACATCCCATGCCGACGGGCAAGGTCAAGTGGTTCAACAGTGAGAAGGGCTTCGGCTTTCTCTCCCGTGACGACGGCGGCGACGTCTTCGTCCATTCCTCGGTCCTCCCCGCCGGAGTCGAGACGCTCAAGCCGGGCCAGCGAGTGGAGTTCGGTGTGGTCGCGGGCCAGCGCGGCGACCAGGCGCTCTCCGTCAGCGTCCTGGACCCGACCCCCTCGGTCGCGGCCGCCACCCGCAAGAAGCCGGACGAACTGGCCTCCATCGTCCAGGACCTGACGACCCTCCTGGAGAACATCACGCCGATGCTGGAGAAGGGCCGCTACCCCGACAAGGCATCCGGCGCGAAGATCGCGGGCCTGCTGCGCGCGGTCGCCGACCAGCTGGACGTATAACCCGCGACAACCCCCGTGACCACTACGGGAATTCGAGCGCATCCGGGCCGAGGGGCGGCACCAGCCCCTCGGCCGCCGCACGAGTGAGCAGTCCGCGTACGGCTGCGTAGCCGTCCGCGCCGAGGTCGGCGGTGAACTCGTTGACGTACAGGCCGATGTGCTGGTCGGCGACGGCCGGGTCCATCTCCTGGGCGTGCTCCATGACGTACGGGCGGGAGACCTCGGGCTCGTCCCAGGCGGCGCGTACCGACGAGCGGATCGACTCGGCGAGCCCCGTCAGCGCCTCCGCCCCCAGCGACCGCTTCGCGATGATTGCACCCAGCGGGATCGGCAGCCCGGTGGTGTCCTCCCAGTGCTCGCCCATGTCCGCGAGCTTGTGCAGGCCGTAGTTCTGGTACGTGAAACGCGCCTCGTGGATGACGAGCCCCGCGTCCACCTTCCCGTCCCGCACGGCGGGCATGATCTCGTGGAACGGCATCACCACGATCTCGCCGACCCCGCCGGGGACGGTGTCCGCCGCCCACAGGCGGAACAGCAGATACGCCGTCGACTTCTCGCTCGGGACGGCGACGGTACGGCCTGTGAGATCTCCGGGCCCACGCGTGAGCACCAGCGGCCCGCAGCCGCGCCCCAGCGCACCCCCGCACGGCAGCAGCGCGTACTCGTCGAGGACGTACGGCAGCACGGCGTACGACACCTTCAGCACGTCGAACTCGCCGCGCTCGGCCATGCCGTTGGTGATGTCGATGTCCGCGAAGGTCACGTCGAGGGCGGGCGCACCGGGGACCCGGCCGTGCGCGAGGGCGTCGAAGACGAAGGTGTCGTTCGGGCAGGGGGAGTACGCGATCTGCAGGGGCTGGGCGGGGTGTACGGCGTGTACGGGCTCACTGGTCATGCTGGTTCCAACTCTCCAGTACGGGCGCGAGCTTCCCGAAGGCCTCCGTCAGGGCCGTGAGGGCGTCGCCGATGCGCCAGGCGGTGCGGTCGCGCGGGCCGACCGGGTTGGAGACCGCGCGTATCTCCAGCACCGGCAGTCCGTGTGCGGCGGCCGCCTCGGCCACCCCGAAGCCCTCCATGGCCTCGGCGAGGGCACGGGGGTGGCGGGCGCGCAGGGCGGCGGCGCGCTCGGCGGTGCCGGTCACGGTGGAGACGGTGAGCACGGCGCCGGGACGGGCCCCGGTCGCGGCCGCGAGGTCTCGTACGAGTGTTTCCGGCGGACGGTGGGTGACGGTCCCGAAGCCGAGTTCCGTCACCGGGACGAAGCCGTCGGGAGTCTCCGCGCCCAGGTCGGCCGCGGTGATCTCGTCGGCGATCACGAGGGAGCCGACGGGGGCCTCCGGCTGGAAACCTCCGGCGATTCCGGCGGAGACGACGAGGTGGTAGGGGGTGCCGTGCAGGGCGGCGGTGGTGAGCGCGGTCGCGGTGGAGGCGGCGGCGAGGGCCGGGCCCACACCGGCGGCGATCACGTCAGCCGCGAAAGGGCCGTCTCCCGCGAACGCCCGCGCCACCGCGTCCCGTTCGACGGGAACCGCGGTGGCCACGAGGACACGTACGGAGGACACGAAAGGCCCGGCCGGCGGGGTCAGTCGCTCTTCTTGAGCTTGAAGGACCACAGGCCGGTGACCGTGCTGCCGCTCTTCTTGCCGTCGCCGGCCTTGATGGAGACCAGGGTGGAGTTGCCCTGGGCGCCGTACTGGGCGTTGAAGAAGACGCTGCCCGGGACCGTGCGGTAGGTCTTGTTGCTGTCCTCGGTCAGGGGCTGACCGTTCATCAGGATCGTCCACCGCTTGTCGGCGATCTTGGGGTCGACGCCGAAGCGGACGGTCTCGTCGGGGTCGACCGAGATGGACTTGATGTTCTTGTCCTTGAGGCACTTCGCCAGGTCCGCGACCTGCAGGGACTTGCCCTCGCCGCCGCAGGTGGCCTCCGAGCTGACGGAGGAGCGGCCGACCGTGATCGTGGACAGCGGCGTCGGCTTGTCGCACGCCGACAGGACGAGCAGTCCGGCGGAAACGGCGCCGGCGGCGGCGACGGCGCGGCGGCGTCGCAATACGGATTGCATCGAGGTCATGGCGGAAGGCTATAGGGCGCGTCCGACGCTCTCTTTACGTGGGGGGCGGCGTGCCCGTGTGTTACGCCACGCGGGGCTTCGCCGCGCCCCCGTGCCGGGCCGAGCCCAGCAGCCCGCGGACGGTGGTGAGCCAGCCCAGGGCGATCACCGCCGCGGCCAGGGTCAGCCCCGCCGGGCCGTTGAGCGGCATCACGATGCCGATCGCACCGCCCAGCACCCAGGCCATCTGCAGCATGGTCTCGGAGCGTGCGAACGCCGAGGGGCGCACCGTCTCGGGCACGTCCCGCTGGATCAGCGCGTCCAGGGCCAGCTTGGCCAGAGCCTGCGAGAACCCGGCGAACGCGGCGAGACACGCCACCAGGAACGCGCCGAAGAAGATCGCGGCCGTGATCGCCACGCCGAGCACGATCGGCAGCACCGTCACGACGATGATCTCCGGAGCCCGCTGCCGCAGCCACGCCCCGACCGCCGTACCGAGCGCGTTGCCCGCGCCCGCCGAGACGGCCACCAGGCCCAGCGACACCGCCGCGCTCTGGCCGGTCAGCGGATGCTCGCGCAGCAGGAAGGCGAGGAAGAAGGTCAGGAACCCTGACAGCCAGCGCAGGGCCGCGTTGGCGCCGAGCGCATGGGTGACGGCGATACCGACGGTTCTGAGGCCCGGCTTCTTGACCGGCCTGATGTGCGGCCCGTGCAGATGCTGCTCGTCCGCCGCGAGCAGCGCCGTGTCCTCACCCTTGGCCGAGTCGACCTTCGGCGCCAGGGTGAAGGACAGGAACATGCCCCAGACGTAGATCACGAACGCGCCGTAGAGCGGCCAGCGCGGACCGATGGCATGCAGCCCCGCCCCGATCGGTGCCGCCACACCGGTGGCGAGGAGGCCGCCGAGCGTGACCCGGGAGTTGGCCTTCACCAGCGAGAACTTGGGCGGCAGCAGCCGGGGCACCACCGCGCTGCGCACCACCCCGTACGCCTTCGACGCGACCAGTACGCCGAGCGCGGCCGGATACAGCTCCAGGCTGCCGCCGGCGACGGCCCCGGCGATGATCAGGGCCAGCAGCGCCCGGGCGAGCATCGAGCCCGCCATGGCGGCGCGGCGGCCGTGCGGGAGCCGGTCGAGGAGCGGGCCGATGACGGGGGCGAGGACCGTGAAGGGTGCCATGGTGATGGCGAGGTAGAGCGCGACACGCCCCCGCGCCTCGTCGGTCGGTACGGAGAAGAAGACGGTGGAGGCGAGAGCGACGGTGACCATGACATCGCCGGCGCCGTTCACCGCGTGCAGCTCGATCAGCTTGCCGAGGCCGGACTCGCCGGCCCCGTGCGCATGCGTGGCCTTCCTGATCCCGCGGGCCGTTCCGGTCACCGGGAAGTGCAGCGCACGGCCGACCGCGCGGACGGACCCGCCGAACCGGCCCGAACCGCCACCACGACTGCTGCCCCTTATCCCACCGGCCCCGGTGGCTCCTTGGGGCGTCCTTGCGGCTGCCACTCCGTCATAGTGCCCCGAGAAACCTGTGTGTAGTGCGGTTACCGCGCGTATGGGCGCGTAGTTCCTCTGCTTTTCCCAGGTGCATGCCAGATAGTTGCCGGGCCCGCGGGGGGAAACCTCCCGTCGGTGTAGGCCGAGCGGTCGGGAGAAGGTAGCGTGCGTAGCGCGTCGTGGCGAACGTTCTCGGCCGCGCGCCTCTCGGACATCCCGCAGAATGGATGTATGAGGTGCGCCCGAGTGCGATCGGGCGCGGACGTCGACGCGGTCCTCCGGTCCGCTCCGTCCGCACCCACCGCCTTCAGGCCGGCGCACCCGAGTGACGGCGTAGGAGAGAAGCGATACCTGTGAGCGCAGCGACAACGCGAAGCCGCACCCCCGACCGCCTGTGTGCCGAGGCCGTCGACCTCGCCCGCGCCGCCGCCGAGGAGGCCGCCGCGCCAGGCGTGGTCGGCGAGCATGCCGGCCTGGAGTCCGAGGGCGACCGCGTTGTCACGCACTTCTTCGAGTGCAAGGAACTCGGGTACCGCGGCTGGCGCTGGGCCGTGACGGTCGCCCGTGCCTCCCGCGCCAAGTTCGTCACGCTCGACGAGGTCGTCCTGCTGCCCGGCCCGGACGCGCTGCTCGCCCCGGAGTGGGTGCCGTGGAGCGAGCGCCTGCGGCCCGGCGACATGGGCCCCGGCGACCTGCTCCCGACGGACGCCGAGGACCTCCGCCTGGAGCCCGGCTACTCCGGCGAGGAGGAGCCCGTGTCCAACTCGGCCGTCTCCGAGGAGATGGCGGAACTCGTGGAGGCGGAGGACGCGGAGGTCACGGCAGGCGTCCCGGCGAGCCTGCCCGTCGTCCCCTCCCGCGGCTCCATCGCCTCGGTCGCCGAGGAACTCGGCATGCGCCGCGCCCGCGTCCTGTCCCGTTACGGCCTGCATGTCGCCGCGGACCGCTGGGAGGAGTCGTACGGCTCGAAGACCCCGATGGCGCAGGCGGCACCCGCGCCCTGCGTGAGCTGCGGCTTCCTGCAGCCGATCGGTGGTTCGCTGGGGCAGGCCTTCGGTGTCTGCGCGAACGAGTTCTCCCCGGCCGACGGCCGTGTGGTCTCCCTGTCCTACGGCTGCGGAGGCCACTCCGAGGCCGCGGTGATGCCCAAGCCGCCCCAGCCGGCCCCACCGGTGATCGACGAGACCCGGGTGGACCCGTTCCCCCTGCGGCCGGCGCCGGACTCCGGGTCCGTACCGGTCGTCTCCGACGAGGACGCGGCGGAGCTGGGGCACTCGTAACCCTGGGGGTACGCGTGCCTGCCGGGGGCTGCCGCCCCCAGACACCCGCTTTCGGCCTGAACGGCCTCGTCCTCGGACGCCGGACGGGCTGAAAAGATCGAAATCAGCCCCTCCGGCGTTCGAGGAGCGGGGATCCGGGGGCCGGCCCCCGGATCGGGACGGGTAGGGGCGGCGGGGGCGTAGAACATCTCGCGGTACCTTCGAGCTCACGCCGATGAGGGCCGATGAGGAGAGCCAACGTGAGCAAGTTCGTGCGGCCCGCACCCGAGGGCGCGGACCCCTTCGGGACCGCCCGCCTCAGGCGAGGCGTACTCGACGCCTGGGCCACCAGCCCCGCCCGGTTCCGCGAGGACGCCAACGCCGAGGAGGACCTCGTCCTCGGCGGCTACCGTGACCGGCTCGTCGTCGAGCTCGCCCAGAACGCCGCCGACGCCGCAGCCAGGGCGAACGCCCCCGGCCGCCTCCGCCTCACCCTCCGCGACGGTGTCCTCGTCGCCGCCAACACCGGCGCCCCCCTGGACGCCACGGGCGTCGAGTCGCTGTCCACCCTCCGCGCCTCCGCCAAACGCGACGCCCACGACACCGCAGTCGGCCGCTTCGGCGTCGGCTTCGCCGCCGTACTCGCCGTCACCGACGAGCCCGCGCTGGTCGGCCGCCACGGCGGCGTCCGCTGGTCCCTCGCCGAGGCTCGGGAGCTGGCCGCCGACACGGCACGGCACAGCCCGGGACTGGGCGATGAAATCCGGCGGCGGGACGGGCATGTCCCGCTCCTGAGGCTCCCCTTCGCCGCCGAGGGCACGGCCCCGGACCCGTACGACACCGCCGTCATCCTCCCCCTGCGCGACACGGCCGCCGCCGACCTCGCCGAACGCCTGCTGCGCGCCGTCGACGACGCCCTGCTCCTCGCGCTCCCGGGCCTGGAGGAGGTCGTCGTCGAGATCAACGGCGACAGCCCCCGCACGATCAGCCGCCGCACCGACGGCTCCTTCACCGTCGTGGACGACTCCCTCGGCGGCACCACCCACTGGCGTACCTCCTCCGCCCACGGCCCCCTCACCCCCGACCTCCTCGCCGACCGCCCCGTGGAGGAACGCCTCCGCCCGCACTGGTCCCTCACCTGGGCCGTGCCCGTCGACGCGACCGACAGCGCCCCCTCCCGCCCCCGCACCAGCCCCGTCCTGCACGCCCCCACCCCCAGCGACGAGCCCCTCGGCGTCCCCGCCCTGCTCATCGCCTCCTTCCCGCTCGACACCACCCGCCGGCACGCGGCCCCCGGCCCCCTCACCGACTTCCTCGTACAGCGCGCGGCGGACGCGTACGCCGAACTCCTCGCCGACTGGCGGCCGGTGAGCGAGGGCATCATCGGCCTGGTCCCCGGTCCACTGGGCAAGGGCGAGCTGGACGGCGCACTGCGGGCGGCCATCCTCGAACGTCTGCCCCGGACCTCGTTCCTCCCGCCCGCCGCCGAACCGGGCGCCGACCCCGACCCCGAACTGCCCGAGTCCCTCCGCCCGCGCGAGGCGGAGATCGTCGAGGGCGCGGGCCAGGACACGGTGCGGGTCCTCGCCGAGGTGCTCCCGACCCTGCTCCCGGCCGGGCTCGAACGGCGCGTGGAGCTACGGACGTTGGGCGTCGCCCGCGTCCCGCTCACCGACGCCGTCGACCGTCTCGCCGGGCTGGAGAAGGAGCCCGGCTGGTGGCAGCGGCTCTACGACAGCCTCGCCGGAGTCGACCCGGACCGCCTCTCCGGGCTGCCCGTGCCGCTCGCCGACGGGCGTACCACGATCGGCCCCCGGCAGGTGCTGCTGCCGACCGCGGATGCCGGCCGTATCGACCCGGAGGTGCTCGCCCGCCTCGGTCTGAAGGTCGCCCACCCGGACGCGGCCCACCCGCTGCTGGAGAAGCTCGGGGCCCTCCCGGCGACACCCCGCGCCGTCCTCACCACCCCCCAGGTGCGGGCCGCCGTGGCCGCCTCCCTCGACGACGAGGGCGGACTGGACTGGGAGCAGGAGGCACCGGACGCAGAGGAACTGGCGGACACCGTTCTCGCGCTGGTGCGGGACGCCGGTCTGGAGCCTGGCGACGAGCCCTGGCTCGGCGCCCTCGCCCTCCCCGACGAGGACGGTGAACTCGCCCCGGCCGGTGAGCTCGTCCTCCCCGGCAGCCCCTTCCACCAGGTCATTCGGGAGGACGAACTCGCCACCGTCGACGCCGAGTTGGCCGACAGGTGGGGCGAACAACCACTGGCCGCCTGCGGCGTCCTCGCCAACTTCGCGCTCGTACGGGCCACCGACGTCGTCCTCGACCCGGACGAACTGGAGCCACGCGAGGGCGACTTCGCCGAGCCCGATGACGCGGGGCTGCTGGACGCCGTCGACGTGTGGAGCGAGGACGTCCTGGACCGTTTCCCGGACACGCCTGTGCCGCCGGTCGCCACCGAACTGGTCGCGGTACGGGACCTGGACCTGGTCGACGACGACCGCTGGCCGCAGGCCCTCGCCCTGCTCGCCCAGCCACCGCTGCGCGACGCCCTCACCCAGCCGGTACGGATCCTGCTCCCCGACGGCACGCATGAGGTCGTACGGCCCTACACGGCCTGGTGGCTGCGCGGACACCCGGTGCTCGACGGCCGCCGCCCGGCCGGCCTGCTGGCCTCAGGCGGCGACCCCCTCCTGCGGGGCCTGTACGACGAGGCCGACGCGACCGGATTCGACGACGAGCAGGTGCTGCGCGCGCTCGGAGTGCGGACGTCCGTGTCGGCCCTGCTCGACGAGCCGGGAGGCGCCGCCGAACTCCTGGACCGCCTCGCCGACCCGGACCGGGTGGTCACCGGCGCCCAACTGCACGCCCTCTACGGCGCGTTGGCCGACCTGGACCCTGAACAGGTGACCCTGCCGGACGAGTTGCGGGCCGTCGTGGACGGGCGGGTCGAGGTCGTGGACGCGGCCGACGCCGTGGTCGTCGACTCCCCGGACCTGCTGCCCTTCACCGAGGGCGTCCCGCTGCTGCCCGTACGGCCGGCCCGGGCCGCCGAACTGGCCGAACTGTTCCAGGTGCGGCGTCTGAGCGAGTCCGTGACGGGAGAAGTCACCTCCGAGGGCACGGAACACGAAGTGCCGGACCCGGTACGGATCCTGCTGGGCGCCCGTACCCCCGCCACGTACGTCGAACACGAGGAACTCGTCGTCGACGACGTGGAACTGGACTGGCGCCTGACCGCCGACGGCACCCTCCACGCGGCCACCCTGGAAGGCGTCGCCGCGGGCCTCGCCTGGGCGGCGGGCCAGTGGCCCCGCCGTTTCGAGGTGGCGGCACTTCTGGAGGACCCGTCGCGGACGGAGGAACTGGCCCGGGACCGCTGGTTCGACTGACGGGCCGGGGCCGGCCGTTTCCCTGATCTTGGTAAGGGTTTCGTAAGTCGCGTCAAAAATCCTTATCTGTCGTACAACTTTCCACAACCGTCACGGATCTGATCCCCTGAGCCAACAGGCTCCACGATCACTTTTCTCCACTTGGGGAACACATGCGCATACGTGCCACTGTGGCCGCCGTCTCCGGCGCCCTGGCCCTTTCCGCCCTCGCTCTGCCGACCGCGCACGCCGCCGACGCCCCGTCGTACAAGACGGAGGCCGCGAAGATCCTCGCCGCGCAGTCCGGCAAGACCGCGTTCAGCAGCGAAGCCGCCGCCGCGGACCTGGGCGTCACCTTCTCCAACCTCAAGATCGCCAAGGCGGTCAAGGTCGGTACCACGAACCACGTCTCCACCACGGTCACCTACACGCTGACCCACGGGGCGAACTACGACATCAACTCCAGCGACTTCGACAGCGGCCCGCTCATCTACAAGGGCACCTCGGTCACAGACGCCCAGAACGTCCTCGGCGGCGAGCTGCCCGCCACCTGCACGGCCACCTCGGCCACCACGGCCAACTGCAAGGGCAACATCGACATCTTCCCGATCAACGAGGGCGGCACCGCCGGTGACCTGCTCAACTCGGACGCGGGCAAGTGGTCGGCCGGCGCGATCGCGCTGCAGTACAGCACCGGGAACCACTCCCTGCAGGGCGGCCTCGGCAGCACCCTCGTCCAGCGCAACTCCAGTCTGACGGTCAACGCCACGCCGGAGCCGGTGAAGAAGGGCAAGACGATCACCGTCGTCGGCAAGCTCTCCCGCGCCAACTGGGAGGACAACAAGTACCACGGCTACAGCACCCAGCCGGTGCAGCTGCAGTTCCGCAAGAAGGGCTCCGGCACCTACACCACGCTGAAGACCATCAAGACGAACACCACGGGTGACCTGAAGACGACGACCACGGCCACGGTCGACGGCTACTACCGCTACTCCTTCGCGGGCACCACGACGACCCCGGCGGTCAACGCCACGGGCGACTTCGTCGACGTGCAGTAAGCAGGCCTAGGCCGGGAAACGGCGGTCGACCCACTTCCACAGCAACTCCAGGGCGACCGCCGCCACCGCCGCGATGCCGACCGCGACCCACGGCATCGTCACGCCGACCAGCTTCAGCGCGAAGAAGTGCTGGAGCTGCGGCACGATCAGCACGAAGAGGAACGCCACGCCCATCGAGGCCACCAGGGCGATCCGCCACCAGGTGTAGGGGCGGGCGACGATCGCCAGGATCCACATGGAGATCAGGAACAGGGTCAGCGTGGCGGCGCTGGTCTCCGCGGCCAACTGGCCCGGCCCGGTGTAGTAGTGACGGGCGATCAGATACATCACGAAGGTGGCCACCGCGGCCACCACCCCGCCCGGGACCGAGTACCGCATCACCCGCCGTACGAAGTGGGGTTTCGCCCGTTCCTTGTTGGGGGCCAGGGCGAGGAAGAAGGCCGGGATGCCGATCGTCAGGGTGGACAGCAGCGTCAGGTGCCTCGGCAGGAACGGGTATTCCACCTGCCAGCACACCACCAGCACCGCCAGCAGCACCGAGTAGACCGTCTTCACCAGGAACAGTGTCGCCACGCGCGTGATGTTGCCGATGACCCGCCGGCCCTCCGCCACGACCGACGGCAGCGTCGCGAAGCTGTTGTTCAGCAGCACGATCTGCGCGACCGCCCGGGTGGCCTCCGAGCCCGAGCCCATGGACACGCCGATGTCGGCGTCCTTGAGGGCCAGTACGTCGTTCACACCGTCGCCGGTCATCGCGACCGTGTGCCCGCGGGACTGCAGGGCGCCCACCATGTCCCTCTTCTGCTGCGGGGTGACCCGCCCGAACACCGTGCCCTTGTCGAGGGACTTCGCCATCTCCTCCTGCTCGGAGGGAAGGCGGCGCGCGTCCACGGTCGTGCCGGTCAGCCCCAGCTTGGCGGCCACCGCGCCGACCGACACGGCGTTGTCGCCGGAGATGACCTTGGCGCGGACGTCCTGGTCGGCGAAGTAGCGCAGGGTGTCGGCCGCGTCGGGACGAAGGCGCTGTTCGAGGACGACGAGCGCCGCGGGCCTGGCCCCCTTCGCGGGCTCGGAATCGTCCAGGTCGCGGCCGGCCCGGGCGAGCAGCAGCACCCGTAGGCCCTGCTCGTTGAGCCGCCCGGTCTCCTTGAGGGCCGGGTCGCCGGCGGCGAGGAGCACGTCGGGTGCCCCCAGCAGCCACGTACTGGACTCGCCGTTGCCCTCGCTGAACGTGGCGCCGCTGTACTTGCGGGCGGAGGAGAAGGGCAGGGACTCGGTGCAGCGCCAGTCCTCGACGTCCGGGTAGGCGTCGATGATCGCCTGGAGGGAGGCGTTGGGGCGCGGGTCGGACTCGCCGAGGGCGCCGAGCACCTTGCGTACGTACGACTCGTCGGCGCCCTGCAGCGGCCTCAGCTCCGTGACGTCCATGCCGCCCTCGGTGAGGGTGCCGGTCTTGTCGAGGCAGACGGTGTCGATACGGGCGAGGCCCTCGATGGCGGGGAGTTCCTGGACCAGGCACTGTTTCCGGCCAAGCCGGATGACGCCTATCGCGAAGGCCACCGAGGTCAGCAGGACCAGCCCCTCCGGGACCATGGGTACTATGCCGCCGACCGTCCGGGCGACGGAGTCCTTGAAGCCGTGCTGCTTGACCACCAGCTGGCTGATCACCAGACCGATCGCGGTCGGGATCATCATCCACGTCACGTACTTGAGGATCGTCGAGATGCCGGTGCGCAGCTCGGAGTGGACGAGGGTGAAGCGTGACGCCTCCTCGGCGAGCTGGGCGGCGTAGGCCTCGCGGCCCACCTTGGTGGCCTTGAAGGCGCCGCCCCCGGCCACCACGAAGCTGCCCGACATGACCTGGTCCCCGGGCTTCTTGACCACCGGGTCGGCCTCGCCGGTGAGCAGCGACTCGTCGATCTCCAGCCCGTCGGCCTCGACGCACACCCCGTCGACCACGGCCTTGTCCCCCGGCCCGATCTCGATCAGGTCGTCCAGCACGATCTCCGAGGTGCTGATCGCGGCGGCCGCCCCGGCCCGGCGCACCATGGGCCGCGACTCCCCGATCACCGCCAGTGAGTCCAGGGTCTTCTTCGCCCGCCACTCCTGGATGATGCCGATGCCGGTGTTGGCGATGATCACGTAGCCGAAGAGGCTGTCCTGGAACGGCGCGACGAACAGCATGATCAGCCAGAGCACACCGATGATCGCGTTGAACCGGGTGAAGACGTTCGCGCGGACGATCTCGCCCATCGACCGGCTGCTGCGCACCGGAACGTCGTTGACCTGCCCCCGCGTGACCCGCTCGGCCACCTCGGCCGCGCTCAGCCCCCGCGCTGCCGCCGCAACGGGTATGGGCACGGGGTGCACAGGGTCGAGCTCCGCGCCCGCGTCGATGTGGGTCATACATTCGACGGTACGTGCGGATTTACGCCTTCACCCGCCGAGTGCCCGGAAGATCCGACCTGGGGAGGAGCCAACTCGTGCGGTGGTTGTACGCGGCGGCTCGGGCCCTGCTGGGGGCTGCCGCCCCCGGACCCCCGCTTCGGCCTGAACGGCCTCGTCCTCAAACGCCGGATGTGCTGGAGCGTGGCGCAGACTCCGCGGCGGCTGCCCGCTTGATGGCCGCGTCCCGCTTCCTGACGAACCAGACTCCGTAGAGCCCGAGCACGCCCCCGGCCAGGCAGGTCCACAGCCACCACAGGTGCCCGTGGTCGTCGAGCCAGCCGTAGAAGGGGAGCTGGACGAGGAAGAGGACGAACCAGAGGATCGTGCCGCCGGTGATGGTGGCGACCACGGGGCCCTCAAGGGGCTCCGGCGCCTCGTGCTGGGGGGTCCACTTCGCCATGTGCACAGCTTACGAGGCGATGGGGTCTACGCGCGGAGATAGCGCCACCGGAGTCATATGTTCATACTGAAACCGTTTGCGCTCGGCGCTGTCTGCTTCTACTCGTAGGAACATCCAATGTCCACCTCGGCCCCCGCCAAGGTCCCCACCCCCGAACAGTCGGGGAAGGCGCCCGCCTCCGGCGCTCTCGACCGCTACTTCAAGATCTCCGAGCGTGGCAGCAGCCTGCCGCGCGAGATCCGCGGCGGTTTCGCCACCTTCTTCGCGATGGCCTACATCATCGTGCTGAACCCGATCATCCTGGGCAGCGCGAAGGACATGTACGGACACCAGCTCGACAACGGTCAGCTGGTCACGGCGACGGCGGTGACGGCGGCGTTCGCCACCCTCCTCATGGGTGTCGTCGGCAACGTGCCGATCGCGCTCGCCGCCGGACTGGGCGTGAACTCGGTCGTCGCGCTCCAGCTGGCTCCCCGGATGTCCTGGCCGGACGCCATGGGCATGGTGGTGCTGGCCGGCTTCATCGTGATGGTGCTCGTCGCCACGGGCCTGCGCGAGCGCGTCATGAACGCCGTGCCCTACAGCCTGCGCAAGGCGATCTCCATCGGTATCGGCCTGTTCATCATGCTGATCGGCCTGGTCGACTCTGGCTTCGTCTCACGGATCCCGGACGTCGCCCAGACCACCGTCCCGCTCCAGCTCGGCACGACCGGCCACCTCAACGGCTGGCCGGTCCTCGTCTTCATCCTGGGCGCGCTGCTCACCCTCGCGCTGATCGTCCGCAAGGTCTCCGGCGCGATCCTGATCTCGATCGTCACGATGACGGTCCTCGCGCTGATCATCGACGCCGTCGCGAAGGTCCCGACCTGGGGCCTGACGACGCCCAAGTGGCCCGGCAACCCGGTCGCCACCCCGGACTTCGGCCTGATCGGAAAGGTCAGCCTGTTCGGCGGCTTCTCCCATGTCGGCGTGCTGACCGGCATCCTCTTCGTCTTCACCGTGCTGCTGTCGTGCTTCTTCGACGCGATGGGCACGATCATGGGCGTCGGCGACGAGGCCAAGCTGACCGACGCCCAGGGCTATATGCCGGGCATCAACAAGGTCCTGTTCGTCGACGGCCTCGCGGTCGCGGCCGGCGGCGCCAGCTCCTCCTCGGCGACCACCGCGTTCGTGGAGTCCACGGCGGGTGTCGGCGAGGGGGCCCGTACCGGCTTCGCGAACGTCGTCACCGGCGGGCTGTTCGCCATCGCCCTGTTCCTGACCCCCGTCGCCACGATGGTCCCGTCCCAGGCGGCCACTCCCGCCCTGCTCGCGGTGGGCTTCCTGATCCTGGCGGGCTCGGTCAAGGAGATCGACTGGGCCGACTACACGATCGCCATCCCCGCCTTCGTGACGATGGTGATGATGCCGTTCACCTACTCGATCACCAACGGCATCGGCATGGGCTTCATCACCTTCGCGGTGCTGCGTCTGGCGGCCGGACGGGGTCGGGACGTCCCGGTGGCGATGTACGTCGTCGCGGCGGTGTTCGGCTTCTACTACCTCATGCCGGCGCTCGGTCTCACGTGACGCCGTCTCACGTCACGCCGTCTCACGTCACGCCGTAGAACCTCTCGGTCTCCTCCACGGCGGACTGGAAGCGCTCGTCGAAGTCATCCCGAATGAGCGTCCGGACGACATAGTCCTGGACGCTCATTCCTCTTTTGGCGGCGTGGTGCCGGAGCCGTTCGAGCAGCTCTCCGTCCATCCGCAGGCTGAGCACTGTGGTCCCCATGCCTACGAGGGTCGCGGCACCCTTCGGCGCGGCGTGTCACGTTCCGCGTCTCCATCACCCATATGAGTGATGTTCCGGTTCAGTGGCCCGGGTCACGGGAATCCCGCCGCGTTCCCGCTTGTTTAGCGAGGGTAATGAGTTACCCTAAAGAGATGTCGGACCTTAGCCATGGCGACGACGCTGCCGCCGTGAACTCCCTGCGATCAGCTGTCATGCGGCTGTCCCGTCGGCTCAAGCACCAGCGGGTCGACGAGTCGCTCAGCCCCACCGAGATGTCGGTGCTGGGCACCCTCTCCAACTGCGGTAGCGCCACGCCGGGCGAGCTCGCCCGCAAGGAGCACGTGCAGCCGCCGTCGATGACCCGCATCGTCGCGCTGCTCGAGGCCAAGGGGCTGGTCCGGCTGGAGCCGCACCCCGAGGACCGGCGACAGAAGGTCGTCACCAAGACCGAACAGGCCGAGGCCATGCTCGCGGAGAGCCGCGCCAAGCGGAACGCGTTCCTCGCCAACCTGGTCGACGGCCTCGACGAGGACGAGTGGGCGAAACTGCGCGCCGCCGCCCCCGTGCTGGAGAAACTCGCGCACCTGTAAGCCACATCGAGGAGGCGACCCTTTTGAGTACGGGACCCGGAGCAGATTCCGCCCCCGCACCGACACCTACTACCCCCGTTCCACCCCCGCTCTCCCGCAGGTCCTCGATGTTCAGCTCGCTGAAGGTCAGGAACTACCGCCTGTTCTTCCTCGGCCAGGTCGTCTCCAACATAGGCACCTGGATGCAGCGCATCGCCCAGGACTGGCTGGTCCTGAGTCTCACCGGCTCCGCCACGGCCGTCGGCGTCACGACGGCCCTGCAGTTCCTGCCGATGCTGCTCCTCGGCCTCTACGGCGGCGTCCTCGTCGACCGCCTGTCCAAGCGCCGCACACTGCTCGTCACCCAGACCTCGATGGCCGTCACCGGCATCGTGCTCGCCGCGCTCACCCTCTCCGGCCACGTCCAGGTCTGGCACGTCTACCTCGCGGCCTGCGCCGTCGGCCTCGCCACGGTCGTCGACAACCCGGCCCGCCAGTCCTTCGTCTCCGAGATGGTCGGCCCGGCGCAGCTGCAGAACGCGGTCAGCCTCAACTCCGCCAACTTCCAGTCCGCCCGTCTGGTCGGCCCCGCCGTGGCCGGCCTGATGATCACCGGCGTGGGCACCGGCTGGGCGTTCCTCTTCAACGGCCTGTCCTTCGTCGCCCCGGTCGCCGGCCTGCTGCTGATGCGGGCGCGCGAGCTGCACGTCGTCGAACGGGCACCGCGCGGAAAGGGCCAGCTGCGCGAGGGACTCCACTACGTCGCCGGCCGCCCGGACCTGATCTGGACGATCGTCCTGGTCGGGTTCATCGGCACCTTCGGCTTCAACTTCCCGGTCTACCTCTCGGCCTTCGCGAACGACGTCTTCCACGCGGGCGCCGGCTCCTACAGCCTCTTCAACACGCTGATGGCGGTCGGTTCGCTGGCGGGCGCCCTGCTCGCCGCCCGGCGCGGCACCGCCCGGATGCGCGTCCTGATCGCGGCGGCGGTGGCCTTCGGCACGATGGAGATCGTCGCCGCGACCGCCCCCTCGCTCTGGCTGTTCGCCCTGCTGATGGCTCCACTCGGCATGTTCGGCATGACGCTCAACGTCACCGCCAACACCAGCATCCAGATGGGCACCGACCCGGCCATGCGCGGCCGGGTCATGGCCCTCTACATGATGGTCTTCCTCGGCGGGTCCCCGGTCGGCGCACCCATCGCGGGCTGGGTCACGGACTCGTACGGCGTCCGGGCGGGCCTGGCCGTCGGGGGCGCGATCGCCACGGCGGCCGCCGTCACCATCGGTGTGGTCCTGGCGCGGGTCGGCGGACTACGCCTGTCGGTCGGCTGGAACAAGGGCCATCCGCACGTCCGGTTCGTTCCGCGGGAGCGGCCGGAGGAGCTGGCCGCGGTGGCGTAGGGCGGGGGTCAGTCGCGGGGGAACTCGTCGGTCCTGAGGACGAGGCCGACCGAGGTGCCGGTCAGGTCGATGTCCTCCCCGAAGGAGAAGCTGACCTGGCTGTGGTACTTGCCGTCCTTCGGCAGGGTGTGCAGGTGCCACTCTCCGGTGTACGGGTCCACGACCAGGTACACCGGGACCTCGGCCGCGGCGTAGACATCCTTCTTCGGGCCGTAGTCGTTGGCCGCCGTGTCCTTGGAGATGACCTCGGCCACGAATTCGACGTCCTGATAGCGCCAGCGGCCCTTGCTGTCCTTGACCGACCGTTCGGCCATGGCCGCCAGGTCGCAGGCGAAGCCGTTCAGATGCCCGGGGAAGTCGATCCGGACGTCCGATGCCAACCGCTTCTGGGAGTACTTGGCGTCCAACTGCTTCGCGATACCGAAGATGATCTCCCAGTGGTTCTGCCGCTGCGGTGACATGAAGATGTTCCCCCCGACGATCTCGATCTTCGTACCCTCGGGGATGGGCATCTTCTCAAGCCACTCGAACAGGACGTCCAGCGTCAGCTCGCTGCACTCCTCGGCCATCTCGATCCTGTCGTCAAGGACGGTCATCGTGGCGCTCCTCCCCGGCTGCCGCTCGGTCACGGTCAGCCGCCGCGCAGTACAACGATACGCACGGTGACCAGGACACGGCGGGAGCGAACGCGCGTCCGACAGCGAGACTTGCCTCATGAGACTCTTCGCCGCGGTGCTGCCCCCCGAGGGGGTCGTCGACGAACTCGCCACCGAGGTGGCGGAATTGAAGAAGCTGCCGGGAGCGGGGGCACTTCGCTGGACGGCGAGGGAAGGGTGGCACTTCACGCTCGCCTTCTACGGAGAGGTCGACGACGGCCTCGTGCCGGAGCTGTCGGCCCGGCTGGAGCGGGCGGCACGGCGATCCGAGCCCTTTGCGCTGGCCCTGCGGGGCGGTGGCCAGTTCGGGCACGGACGGGCGTTGTGGGCGGGGGCGGAGGGGGACCTGCCGGCCCTGCGGCTGCTCGCCGACCGGGCGGAGGCGGCGGCGCGGAAGGCGGGCGTGGCCATGGGAGAGCACCGGCGGTACAAGGCCCACCTGACGGTGGCGAGGAGCCGGGAGGCGGTGGACGTACGGCCGTATGTCGCGGCTCTCGGGGAGTTCACCAGCCGTACGTGGACGGTGGGGGAGCTGGTGCTGGTGCGGAGCAATCTGCCGACGTCCGGTGTGCCCGGGGAGCAGCCTCGTTACGAGGCGGTCGGCCGTTGGGCGCTTGGGGGTGCGGGTTAGGCTCGGGGGCGTGGACCCGAAGACCCGGAACCGGATCATGGCCGGTGCGCTTGTGCTGTTGTTCGTCGTCGTTGCCCTGGCGGCGGTGCTCGGCAGGTAGGACTTTGCGGGGGAGCGGCGGGGAACTGCGCGTTCGTTGCCGGGTGCGGGCCGTATGTGGCTTGTCGCGCCCACGCGGCGGAGCCGCATATCGAATGCAGCCCCGCCGCCCCTGTGGGGGCGCTCCTGTTCGCGGTGCTACCAGGCGAAGGCCTCCGGGGACGGGCCCGGGCCCGGGAAGATCTCGTCCAGGCCGGACAGCAGCTCGTCGCTCAGCTCCAGTTCCACCGCCCTGATCGCCGACTCCAGCTGCTCCGCCGTGCGCGGGCCGACGATCGGACCCGTGACGCCGGGGCGGGTCAGGAGCCAGGCCAGGGCGGCCTCGCCCGGTTCCAGGCCGTGCTTGTCCAGCAGGTCCTCGTAGGCCTGGATCTGGGCGCGGATGCTGGTGTTGGCGAGGGCGTCCGCGGCCCGGCCGCTCGCCCGGCGCCCGCCCTCGACCTCCTTCTTGATGACCCCGCCGAGCAGGCCGCCGTGCAGCGGTGACCAGGGGATGACCCCGAGGCCGTACTCCTGCGCGGCCGGAATGACCTCCATCTCGGCGCGGCGCTCGGCGAGGTTGTAGAGGCACTGCTCGCTGACGAGGCCGATGGTGCCGCCGCGGCGGGCGGCGATCTCGTTGGCCTGGGCGATCTTGTAGCCGGGGAAGTTGGAGGACCCGACGTAGAGGATCTTCCCCTGCTGTACGAGGACGTCGATCGCCTGCCAGATCTCCTCGAAGGGGGTGCGGCGGTCGACGTGGTGGAACTGGTAGACGTCGATGTGGTCCGTCTGCAGCCGCTTCAGGCTGGCGTCTACCGCGCGCCGGATGTTCAGCGCGGAGAGCTTGTCGTGGTTGGGCCAGGCGTCGCCGTCGGCGGCCATGTTGCCGTACACCTTGGTGGCCAGGACGACCTTGTCGCGGTGGGCCGCGTTCTTGGCGAACCAGGTGCCGATGATGTCTTCCGTACGGCCCTTGTTCTCGCTCCAGCCGTACACGTTGGCAGTGTTCAAAGATCAATTTTGACGCCATGATCCGAACCGCATACCGTCACCCCTTGTGCGCGATGCGTGACACAGGGGAGAGGGAGAACGAGCATGGCGAGAGTTCTGGGTGTGATCCGTCTGTCGAGGGTGTCGGACGAGACCACATCGCCGGAGCGTCAGCGTCGGTCCATCCAGCGATGGGCCGATCAGGAGGGGCACGTCGTCGTGGGGTGGGTCGAGGACATCGACGTGTCCGGCGGGGTAGAGCCGTGGAAGCGTCCGGAGTTCGGCAAGTGGCTTCCCTCGACCATCGGGAGGGAGGTCAGCGCGATCGAGCACCGGATCGCGGTGGAGGAGTCGCGCGCCGACGAGTACGACATCATCTGCGCGCTGAAGATCGACCGTCTCTCGCGACGCGTGCTCCACGTGCACGCCCTCCTGGAGTGGTGCGAGAAGAACGGCAAGGAGGTCGCCACCGTCGAGGACGGGATCAACCTCAACACGCAGATGGGGAAGCTCCTCCTCAGCCTGATCGCGTCCTTCGCGGAAGGGGAGCTCGAAGCCATCAAGGCGCGGGCCAAGTCCTCGTACAACCACCTGATGAAGGAGGGGCGCTGGCGCGGCGGCCGCACTCCGTACGGTTACCGGGAGGAGAAACAGGAGACCGGCGACGGATGGAAGCTCGTCCCGGACGACTACGGGACCGACACGGCCGGGACGCTCCGTGAGATCGTCCGCCGTCTCATCGCGGGCGAGTCGGCGAACAGCATCGCGCAGTGGCTCAACGAGGACGTGTCGAAGACCCCGACGTCACTCGACGCCCAGATGATCCGTAACGGCAAGACCCCGAAGGGAAGCCGCTGGACCGCCGCGAACACGGCCAAGGTCGTACGTTCCCGCTGCATCCTGGGGCAGATGGAGGTGTCCGAGGAGGTGATGGTCGACGGGGAGAAGACGACACGACGCCGGGTCGTCCGGGACGCGGACGGCCAGCCCCTCCAGCGCGCGGAGCCTCTGATCACGCACGAGGAGTGGGAGCTGGCCAACAAGAAGCTGGACGAGAACACCAGCAAGCGCAACGGCAACCGCAAGGGTGGGTCGCCCTTGCTCCAGGTCGCGTTCTGCACATGTGGCGAGCCGGCGTATCTCGCCCCTGGCCGTAACTGGCCCTACTACCGCTGCGCCTCCCGTACCACGCACAAGCCGTGTCCGACCGGAAGCAAGGGCATCGCGGCGCACACGCTGGAGGACGCCGTGGGGAAAGCGTTCCTCCTCGCTGCCGGGGACGTCGAGATCGTCCGGAAGGTCTTCCGGCCGGGCGTGGACTACACGCGCGACATCGAGGAAGTGAACCGCTCCCTCTCGGACCTGAGGGAGGACCGCGAGGCGGGCCTCTACTCCAGTGAGCTGGGCAAGCAGGAGTACCGGGAGGCGTACAAGCGGTTGGACGCGCGACGTGAACAGCTCATCGCGCAGCCCACGCGCCCGGACACCTGGGAGGAGATCCCGACAGGAGAGACCTACCGGGAACGGTGGAGCACGTTGTCGACCCAGCACGAAAAGGGCAGGGAGCTACGCGCCGCAGGGGTCAAGGCCGTCATCCATGCCGAGCCGATTCCCGGGATGACCGCCGCGCAGCTTATGGCTCCCGATGGCCATGACGGGATGTGGCAACACCCAGTCGGGAGGGTTCAGGTTCTGATCCCCATGGACTTCAAGCAGCGTCTGCGCAACATGGCGGCGGTCCACAGCGAAGGCTGACCGACAACTGCATGCGACGAGGAGGGCCCTGTGGTCGGGGCCCTCCTGCGCGTTTGTAGGATGCCCGGCAGGTCGCCGCCGTCGCTCCCGACCGCAAGAGACCGAGTCCAGGCCCGATGCCCTGGGCGCCCAACCTGTGAAGCGCCGTGCCTCCCGCACGGCACCCCCGCGAAGAAGGGAGACACATGTCCCGCCGTCCGGCGGGGTCGCCGGCGCACCCTCGTGCGCCTCACAGGAAGGAGCCGCGAACCAGTGGCCATCAGCTTCGGTCATGACCGCCCGTGGGGCGGAGTCTCCCAGCGCGAATACCAGCGCAAGGCGCAGGACCCTCTACACCCGCTGGCCTACCGCGTCCACTTCGCCGCCATCGGATGGGCCGACCGTCACGGGCACGCAGCCTTCGCCCCTGGGAAGCTGGCCACCCTCCTCGGCAAGGACGGCAAACCCCTGTCTGACCAGAGCACGAACAACGCGATCGCACGCGCCAAGAGGCTCGACCTTGTATCGCCCCGGTCGGGAGCCGCTTGCCTTGTTCTTGGTTCTCACCTCTTCCAGAAGGGGAAGGGCGCTCCGGTGCCGTGCCGCGTCCATCAAGACCGGTGAACAACACATCGTACGTGTAGCCAGCACACGCCAGGCGTGTACCGGCATTGCCAGTGGCCTGCGGAAACGTTCGCTTCCTCTCTCTTCTTCTTGTCCTCACTTGCGGCCCCGAAGGGGGCCGACAGAGGGAAGCCTCGTTCGATCTACGGCAAGCGCAGTAGGGGCGCGGTAGCGCCCCGAAGAGACGGGCATCGGCGAAGCGGTAGAGAGCATGGGCGGCCGAACGGCCGCCACAGTCTGAAGCCGCTACGACAGAGCGGCCCCGCCGGGGCCGACAGGAGCAAGACCAAGGGAGGCGCTGCCGCGCCCCCACAGGCAGGGCCGTCAGGCTCCGTTCCTTGCTCTCCCCCGCCGTCGCCAAGGAGGCAGCGCAAGTGGTTTCGACACCGTGAACCGGTCCCGCTTGACGGTGGGATTCGGCACCGCTCAGCGATCTTTCGGGCATGTTCCGCCGATGGAATTTACCCCCAGACATCCGAGCGGGATGCTGATCCAACACACCGGGGTCCGACGCGCGGGCATGGCAACGGGGGAGAAGATCGCCTTGATCGTTTGGGTGAACGGTGCGTTCGGCAGCGGGAAGAGCACGCTGGTGGACGAGTTGCGTCCGCGCTGGCCGGAGGCGCTGGTCTACGACCCGGAGATGATCGGCTTCGTGCTGCGGGAGATCGTGGAGGTGCCGACCGGCGACTTCCAGGATCTTCGGTTGTGGCGACGGCAGGTGGCCGACCTGGCGGTGGGGCTGGTTGAGGAGTACCACCGTCCGATCCTTGTCCCCATGACTTTGGTCAACTCCGGGTATGCCGATGAGATCTTCAACGCTCTGGAGGATGCGGGCATCGGTGTTCACCACTTCTTCCTCAAGGTCCCCCGAGAGGTCCTGGAGAAGCGGATCGAGGGCCGGAGCTTCACTCTAGACAACCCCGAGGAGGATGAACGGGTACGGCGCTGGTGCAAGGACAGGATCGAGTCGTGCATGGCCGCAGTCGACGCCCTGCCCAGCGACACGGTTTTTCTGGACGGCGAGTTGACTCCGCAGGAGCTTGCCGACCAGGTGCTGGTCCGGGTCCGGTCCGGTGGGACGCGCGGTGCATGATCGCGGTGGTGGTCTGTGGTCGGCCACGTACTGCCTGGAGGAGGGGCCGACCTGAAGGACCCTGAAACCGTGGCAGGATTTGAGCCGGTAAGACCCGGCGGTCGGCAAGCTCCCGCCAAGGGGTCATACCCCACCCCTCTCCGCTGTTGGCCTCTCGCCTTGTCTCGGCCCTCCTCTTCACTGTCGATCCGGCAAACGTGAGCCCCTACCTTCGCTCCGCCGTCGACAGGCTGGCCCTGCATCCCTTGGAAGGCGAACGGCTGTGCACCCGCGTGAGCGGTCGACAGGCCGCGCCCTTGGTAGTCGGCGAGAGCGAAGCGACAGACCGGCAGACAAGCCCACAGCCCCTTGCCGTGGCGACCGGGGCGCAGCACTGTCCGACACCGGGCAGAGGTGCGACACCCGACCGTGGCGCCGTGTGACCAGCGTTCCTGAAGGGGGTGTGTAGCGCTGTTCAAAACCCCTCTCGAAACTCCAGTCTCAGGCTTGACGTATTGAGATGAGTTCCGAGACGGTCCCGGCTGTGACGACGAACACGATCATCGGTCAGCTCATCGGTTACGCCCGTGTCTCCACCGATGACCAGGAAGCGCAGTTGCAGCACGACGCGCTGACGGCCGCAGGCTGCGCCCGATCTTCGAGGACAAGGCATCCGGCAAGCACACCAACCGGCCAGAGCTCACGGCCGCACTGGACTACGCCAGACCCGGCGACACCCTGTGCGTGTGGAAGCTCGACCGCTTCGCCCGGTCGCTCATCGACCTTGTGACCATGGTCGACACGCTTCGGGAGCGGGGTATCGGGTTCAACGTGCTCACGGGTGCACTGGCCAACATCGACCCCGGTACGGCCGATGGCCGTCTCATGCTTCAGGTGGTCGGAGCCATGGCGGAGTTCGAGCGCAGCCTCATCATGGAGCGCACCCGCGCCGGACTCGACGCAGCCAAGGCGCAGGGGCGTACCGGCGGACGGCCGTCCGTCGTGAACGAGGACGTGCTGACCGTGGCCCGCGCGAGGAAGGCGAAGGGAGAGAGCGTCAGTGCCATCGCCAAGGCTCTGGGCGTCTCCCGGGCCACGCTGTACCGGCACCTCGGAGACGACTCCTGACGGCGGAACCTGATGCCCTTGCCTGGAGCGGACTCGAAGCAGTTGGCTTGTGGCCCATGAAGTACACCCAGCTCGGACGCACCGGACTCAAGGTCAGCCGACTCGTTCTCGGCACGATGAACTTCGGTCCGCAGACAGACGAATCAACCAGCCACGGCATCATGGACGCCGCTCTCGACGCGGGTCTGAACTTTCTGGATACGGCCAACGTCTATGGGTGGGGTGAGAACAAGGGCCGCACCGAGGAGATCATCGGAACTTGGTTCGCCCAGGGTGGCGGGCGGCGCGACAAGGTCGTCCTCGCCACCAAGGTGTATGGGAACATGGCGGGCGACGGGGACGTCTGGCCCAACCACGACAAGCTCTCCGCGGTGAACATCCGACGGGCCGTCGACGCCTCCCTCAAGCGGCTGCAGACCGACTACATCGACATCTACCAGTTCCATCACATCGACCGGTCGACGCCGTTCGAGGAGATCTGGCAGGCGATCGACGTCCTGGTCCAGCAGGGCAAGATCCTCTACGCGGGGTCGTCCAACTTCCCCGGCTACAAGATCGCCCAGGCAAACGAGACCGCCGCCCGGCGCGGCCGCATGGGCCTGGTCAGCGAGCAGTGCCTCTACAACCTCGCTGAGCGCCGCGCCGAGATGGAGGTCATCCCGGCCGCGCAGGACTACGGCCTCGGTGTCATCCCCTGGTCTCCGCTGCACGGAGGACTGCTCGGCGGCGTCCTCAAGAAGGAGGCCACACAGGGGCGCCGGGCGAGCGGCCGCGCTGCCGACGCGCTCAAGGACACCAAGACACGCGAGCAGATCCAGGCGTACGAGAACCTCCTCGACAAGCACGGCCTCGAGCCCGGTGAGGCGGCACTGGCCTGGCTGCTGACCCGCCCCGGCGTCACCGGCCCGATCGTCGGCCCTCGCACGCAGGAGCAGCTGGACTCGGCGCTGCGCGCCCTACAGCTGGAGCTGAGCGAGGAACTGCTGACGTCTCTGGACGAGATCTTCCCCGGTCCCGGACCGTCTCCCGAGGCCTTCGCATGGTGAGGTAGCGGGTCTGTGTCGGAGTCGTCGCCTTCTGCTTGCGTTCGAGGCGAGTGGGAGGCGGCGGCTTCGTCGTTTCCAATCGGGGTCCGCAGGAGCGGTGAGCGTCAGCGATGCGCTGCTGCGGAACCTGGCGTCAAAATTGCCGGTTGGCGGTGTGTCGAAGAAGTTGATGCCGGCGTCCAGCGCCGCGTCCATGATCGCGTGGCTGTCGGCCTCGTTCGTCTGCGGTCCGAAGTTCATCGTGCCGAGGACCAGGCGGCTGACCTTGAGTCCGGTGCGTCCGAGCTGCGTGTACTCCATGACCACCTAGCCAACGACTTGGAGTGCGCTCTATGCAAGGGATCTCGACGCCAACCGGGAGTCGGTGCTGTCGTTGTCGCCGCGCTGGGTGCCGCCGCAGTGGCAGCCGTCGCGTCGCCGCACACCGCTTCCGCCGGTTCGGTCGGCTCCTTCGGGCTGACCGGACCACATCCAGCACAACCCGCCGGCGCCGGACCGGATGAGCGGGAGATGGCGGTCGTCGACCTGTTCCGGGTGCGGGGCGGGCGGATCGTTCTGATCTTCCCCGCCGGGTGATCTTCCCCGGAAAGTGATCTTCTCCGGGGAATGATCTTCTTCGGGGAATGATCTTCTCTGCGCGAGGAGAATTCAAAAGACAAACTGCTGGACTCTTAACGTATTGAGCGCGGTCCGGTGGGCTCTGATGACAAGCGCTCTAGTCGATGTTTTCGTCGAATTGGCCTCACTCGTTTGCCGCGCATCCGGAGGAGGGGACGCGGCGTTAGCGGAATATGGCGAAAGCAAGGTTCCTCAACCCGTACCGTTCCGGAGCGACAGCGGAGGATATGCCCCCCGCCCGTGCTGTGGCAGTGGGGCGCTACACCTTCACGCCCGCCGCGGCGTACTCGGCGGCCGATGCCTGCGGCACCTTGCACGGGGACGGTGCACGGATCGAACTGCAGGTCACCGGGGCCCTGTTCAGTGAGTTCCTGGGAATCCTGGAAACGGCTCAGGAGGATCTCGGGCGGCGGTGGAACGATCAGGGACGGTCCGGCTGCCACGCGGCCACATGACGGGGGCGGACCTCCATGAACGACGAATACCTGGATCTGTCCTTCACTCCGCACGAACGGTATCCCGGTGATTATCCCACCGGTATGGCCACCGGCCGACACCGCGGACCCGCGGAGGACATGTACGCTGCGGGCCCCCTGGTAGAGGGCTGGGACCCGGTCGAGGAACTCACCTCCCTCCTGCAGAACGCCGTGACGGCGGAGCAGGCGGGCACCATGTCGCCGCCTCGTCGCGAGCCGCCGCCGTCCGATGTCGACTTCACGGGCGAGTCGATGGACAACCTGGCAAGAATTACAGCCGAGTTGCCCCCCATTCGACGCCGTACCGTCCGGCATCGGAAAGTGCGGTTCCGGCTGCGCTTCCGCTTCACATGGTTGCAGACCGTCAGCTTTCTGATCGCCGCTCTCGCCGCCGTGATCGTTTCAATGGTGAGCGTCTTCGGCGGCATGGTGGCCTATGCGCCTCTGCGGCACGTCGCGTCGGCGACGCAGGGCGGAATGCTGACCTGGTGGCCGCTTCTGGTCTACGGCCCCTGGATGGTGGCCTCGCTCTCCATCCTGCGCAGCGCTCTTCACCAACGCAGAGCCCTGCACTCCTGGTTCGTCGTTCTGCTGTTCTCGTTCCTTGCGATGTCGCTCTGCGTGGCCGAGGCCGACAGGAGCTTCACCGGGGTCGCCGCGGCGGCCTTGCCGACGCTCGCGTCACTGGCGTGCTTCCAGCAGCTGGTCCGCCAGATCACTCTGACCCGGCCACCACGGAGGAACATCTCCCGGCACCGGCACCGCAACACGCCCACCACGGCGAAGTCCCCTGCGTCCAAGAGCGGTTCGGCCACGTCGAAGCCGCGTCCCACCGGTGGCGGCACGGCGTCCCGAAGCTGAAGGGGCTCAGGCCGGATTCCGGCCGGCTTCCCGCGCCGCACGCTCCAGCCGGTCCCGGTGGCTCTCCCACCAGGCCGAGTCGCCCGACGGCATGCTGCCGTTGCCCTTGTTCATCCCGACAGCACCGTCCGTGAGTTCGCGGAGGATGTCGGCGTGCCCGGCATGCCGGTGCGTGTCGGCGATCACGCGGACCACGGCGTGATGCAACGTCACCTCGTCCCTGCCCTGGGGCCACCACGGCACCGTGCCGACCGCGTCCAGCGGCAGCGCGTCGATCGTGGCATCCGCGTGCGCCCACACCCGGCGGTAGAGGTCGACGATGTGCCCGCGGGACTCGTCGGCGGTGGCCCACATGTCCGCGTTGGGTTCACCGCCCGCCGCCATCCAGGGCAGCGGCCCGCCGGACAACGGCCGTCCGAAGGTGTCGCCGAGGTAGCCCAACTCCGCGCCGGTCGCGTGCTTCACCAGGCCCAGGAGGTTGGTGCCGGTCGGTGTCCGCGGGCGGCGGATGTCGTACTCCGAGAGCCCTTCCAGCTTCCACAGCAGGGCATCGCGGGCGGACTGCAGGTAGAAGTGCAGGTCGGACTTGGCGTCAGGAGTGGGGGAGGGGGTGGAGGAGGCCATGGGGGCAGTCTGCCGTCGACGCGATCTTTGGGCACCGTCTTTTCCCACCGGCTTTCCGCCGCCTGCGGGAGGACGGCGGGTTCAGTCGCGGGGGAAGTCGCCGGTCCTGAGGGTGAGGTCGACGACGGTGCCGGTGAGGTCGATGTCGGTGCCGAAGTCCACGGACGTCCGTACGGCGTAGTCGCCGTCCTTGGGGTCGGTGTAGACGTGGCACCGCCCCTGATAGGGATCGGCGATGACGTAGACGGGGACCTCGGCGACCGCGTACGCCGTCTTCTTGGGGCCGTAGTCGTTGGCGGCGGTTCCCTTCGAGATGACCTCGGCGACGAACTCGACGTCCTGGTACCGCCAGTGGCCCGTGTCGTCCTTCTGCGCCGCGTCGCTGAGCTTGGCGAGGTCGGGGCAGAAGCCGTTCTCAAAGCCCGGGAAGTCGATGCGGACGTCCGAGAACACCCTGGTCTTCCTCCCGAAGCGGTCCACGAAGGACAAGAGGATCTCGCGGATGATTTCCCAGTGAGTGTCCCGCTGTGGCGTCATGTGGACGTTGCCACCGACGATCTCGACCCTGAATCCCTCGGGGACGGGCATACGCTCAAGGCGATCGAACCATTCGTCCAAACGCTTGGTGTTGGCGTCGGCGTCGGCCATCTCGATCCTGTCCTCCAGGACGGTCATCGTGGCGCTCCTCCCCGGCTGCCCACGTTCGAGTGCAGCCGCGCAGCACAACGATACGCACGGTGACCGGGACACGCACGGATCAAGTCACCTTGTTCGAGCCACGTACGTTTCCCCCAGATCCCACGCCTGATACATCGCCTCCGCGAACGCCTCCGCCAGCCGGTGCTCACCGCTCGCGTTGGGATGCGTGCCGTCGTATGTGTCCAAGTGGATGTCGTACGACTCTGGCACCGACGCGAGCAGCAACGGCGAGGACGGCTCGTCCAGATCGGCGATCGTCTTCGCCAGCAGCTCGTTGAAGAGGGCCACCTCCGCCGCGAACGGCGCGTCCGACGCCGCCCGTACGTTCGGGATCACCGGCAGCACCACCATTCGCACCCGCGGGTTCGCCTCTCGCGCCCCCGCAACGAACGCCCGCACGTTCTCCGCCGTCTGCTCCGCGTTCGTGTAGAAGCCCAGGTCGATCAGGCCGAGGGAGACGAGCAGGACGTCCGCGCGGCAGGAGCGCACCGCCTCGCCGATCAGCGGAGCCATGTGCAGCCAGCCCTCGCCCCAGCCGGCCAGATGGGCGCGCGGGAAGTCGGGATCGGCGTACTCGTACGACACCGGCGCGTCCGCCGCCTTGTCGTACAGCGTCTCGCGCGGGCCGACCAGGGCGAACGGGCCGCCGGACGTCTCGCGCAGGTGCGCCCACATCCGGTAACGCCAGGTGTGCTCGCCCGCGCTTCCGATCGTCATGGAGTCGCCGACCGGCATGAACCTAAGCATCCGCTCATGATGGACGATCGGGGAGGGATCAGGGAGGGACCAATGGGACGGGTGGGGTGTGAGGCCTGCCACGCGCGCCTCCCGGCCGGCCGTCCGTGAACGTGGGGCCGGGATGGCAGGCTTGGGGCATGCGCCGACCGTTCGCTCTCCTCGCCGGAGCCCTACTCGTGGGCGCCTTCGCCGTGCCCGCGCCCGCATCCGCCGCCGACGGCGACGGCAAGGGGGACCAGGGTTTCACCATCAAGGACTCGCGCATCGCGGAGTCCAGCGGCCTGGCTGCCTCCCGTATGCACCCCGGCATCTACTGGACCCACAACGACAGCGGCGACGGCCCGTACATCTACGCCGTCGACAGCAGCACCGGGAAGACGGTCGCCCGCGTCACCCTCAGCGGCATCGGCGCTCCCCGCGACACCGAGGCCATCTCCATCGGCCCCGGCAACCAGATCTACCTCGGCGACATCGGCGACAACCTCGGCGGCAAGTGGCCGTACGTGTGGATCTACCGGCTGCCCGAGCCGAAGAAACTGGTCGACCAGACCGTCCGGGCCACGCAGTACGTCGTGAAGTACACGGACGGTGCCCGCAACGCCGAGTCGCTCGTCGTCGATCCGAAGACCGGGCGCGCGTACATCATCGACAAGAACGAGAACGGCGGGCACCTGTACGAGGGGCCGGCCAGGCTCTCCACCTCCGGCACGAACTACTTCAAGCCCGTCGCCACCGTCGACCTCTGGGCCACCGACGCCGCCATCTCCCCGGACGACAGACAGCTCGCCGTGCGCGGGTACTTCGGCGGGATCTACTACGACTGGAACGGCGGCAGGATCAAACGCAAGGGGCGGCTGAACGTGCCGTTGCAGGGACAGGGCGAGTCCATCACCTACACCGTCGACGGCACGAAGCTCATGTACGGCAGTGAGGGCGCCGACAGCTCCGTACAGGCGCAGGACGTGCCGGGCGGGGCCGGTGGCTCCAAGTCGCCCTCGGGCAAAGGGAGTTCGGACGCATCGGGGGGGATTGGTGGCGGTGCGGCCGGCAACCTCAAGGTCGGCGCGCTCGCCTTCGCCGTGGTGGCGGCGGTCGTCTTCGGGCTCCGGCGGCTGCGGCGCCGGTGACGTCGTAGAGCTTGACGTGTGCATGTGACATGGCTTCCATGGAGATGCCGGGTAGTGGGAGCGCTCCCACCTGTTCCGGGCCCGCGCCTCCCGAGAGGAAGCAGCGACATGTTCCGCAGTCTGCGAAGAGCGCTGTGCGCCGTTGCCGCGGCGCTCCTGTTACCGCTGGGGGCCGGTGCGCAGACAGCGCACGCCGCCGGCACCCCCGGCGCCGGCTACTGGCACACCAGCGGCCGCCAGATCCTCGACGCCGCCGGGCAGCCGGTCCGGATCGCCGGGATCAACTGGTTCGGCTTCGAGACCGGCAACCACGTGGTGCACGGCCTCTGGTCCCGCGACTACAAGTCCATGATCGACCAGATGAAGTCGCTGGGCTACAACACCATCCGGCTGCCCTACAGCGACGACATCTTCACGTCCTCGACCGTCCCCAACAGCATCGACTTCAGCAGCGGCAAGAACGCAGACCTGCAGGGGCTCAACTCCCTCCAGGTCATGGACAAGCTGGTCGCGTACGCCGGCCAGGACGGCCTCAAGGTCATCCTCGACCGGCACCGGCCGGACTCGGGCGGGCAGTCGGCGCTCTGGTACACGGCGGCCGTCCCCGAGTCGACATGGATCGCCGATCTGAAAGCGCTGGCGGCCCGCTACAAAGGCCAGGACACCGTCATCGGCATCGACCTGCACAACGAGCCCCACGATCCGGCCTGCTGGGGCTGCGGCGACACGGCGACCGACTGGCGGCTGGCCGCGGAACGGGCGGGCGACGCGGTGCTCTCCGTCAACCCCGACCTGCTGATCTTCGTCGAGGGCGTGCAGACGTACGGCGGTGTGTCGGGCTGGTGGGGCGGCAATCTGATGGGCGTCGCCCAGTACCCGGTCCGGCTCGACGTGGCGAACCGGGTCGTGTACTCCGCCCACGACTACGCGACCAGCGTGGCCCAGCAGCCCTGGTTCGGCGATCCCTCGTTCCCCGCCAACATGCCGGGCGTCTGGGACAAGTACTGGGGCTACATCTTCAAGCAGAACATCGCGCCCGTGTGGGTCGGCGAGTTCGGTACGACGCTGGCCTCGACCGTGGACCAGAAGTGGCTGGCGGCGCTGGTGAGCTATCTGCGGCCGACGTCGACGTACGGGGCCGACTCCTTCCAGTGGACGTTCTGGTCCTGGAACCCCAACTCCGGTGACACGGGCGGAATCCTGAAGGACGACTGGGCGACCGTGGACACGGTGAAGGACGGGTATCTGGCGAGCGTCAAAGCTCCGCTGTTTCCGAGTGCCGGTACGGGCGGTGGCGGCGGCGGCTCTCCGGGGCCGGCCGCCTGCAGCGCCGCGTACACCGTCAGCAGCGACTGGGGGAGCGGGTTCAACGCCGGGGTGAAGGTCACCAACACGGGGACGAGCGCGATCAGCTCCTGGAAGGTGACCTGGACCTGGAGCGGGGCCCAGCAGGTGACGAACATGTGGAACGCGTCGTACACCCAGAGCGGTTCGACCGTGACGGCCGTGAACGCCTCCCACAACGGTGCGATCGCGGCGGGCGGTTCGGCCGACTTCGGGTTCGGGGGCGCACCCGGGGGCGGAGGTGTGCCGAGCGTGACGTGCACGGCGGCATGAACAAAGGGGCGCCCGGTGTCTGCCGGGCGCCTCCGTCGCCGTACTCGGATGGTTCAGCCGCGCACCGGCACGATCTGGTGGATCCGGCGTGGTTTGGGGGCGTCGAGCATGCTGACGCTGTTGTAGCGGCGGCCCCGGGAGAAGAGCACGGGAGCGGCGACGAAAGTGACGAAGATCGAGACGACGCTGACGGGGAACAGGGTCGGCAGCGACTGGCCCTCGGGCAGCGTCTTGCTGCCCTCGTGGATGACGTAGCCGAATGCCGCGAAGAAGAGGGGCACGCACACGGCGGCCAGGACCAGCAGGACGGTGGCGGTCCGGCGGGTGCGGGCCTCGTCGCGGACCTCGGCCAGCAGGGAGGCGTCGCACTGGGGGCAGGCCAGTTCCACGGTGTGCTTGCCGGACTGCGGCCGGCGTACCCGGAAGAAGTGGTCCCGCCAGGTGATGCGACGGGTCCGGGTGAGGAAGCCGGTCGTCCGGTCGCTGAGGATGTGGCGCACCGCGACCTGCACGGTGCCCGCTATCGGTCTGTTCATGCCACCGCCGTACCCAATGAAGAGGGCCCCGTCACCGACAGGGCCCTGCAACAAGCTGTTGGAACGACGGGGTTTACAACCGGCGTCTACAGCTTCTCGATCACGTAGTCGATGCACTTCGTCAGCGCCTCGACGTCCGCCGGGTCGACCGCCGGGAACATCGCGACACGGAGCTGGTTGCGGCCGAGCTTGCGGTAGGGCTCGGTGTCGACGATGCCGTTGGCGCGCAGGACCTTGGCGACGGCGGCCGCGTCGACCTCGTCGGTGAAGTCGATCGTCCCGATGACCTGGGAGCGCTTGGCCGGGTCGGCGACGAAGGGGCTGGCGTACTTGATGTCCTCGGCCCAGCCGTAGAGCGTGCGCGAGGAGGTCGCCGTGCGGCGCACCGACCAGTCGAGGCCGCCCTGGCCGTTGAGCCACTCCAGCTGCTGGTTCAGCAGGAAGAGGGTGGCGAGGGCCGGGGTGTTGTACGTCTGGTTCTTGCGGGAGTTGTCGATCGCCGTCGGCAGGCTGAAGAACTCCGGGACGTGGCGGCCGGACGCGTGGATGCGCTCGGCGCGCTCGATCGCGGCCGGGGAGAAGACGCCGATCCACAGGCCGCCGTCGGAGGCGAAGGACTTCTGCGGGGCGAAGTAGTAGACGTCGGTCTCGGCGATGTCGACCGGGAGGCCGCCGGCGCCGGAGGTGGCGTCGACCAGGACCAGCGCGCCCTCGTCCGCGCCCGCCACCCGCTTGATGGGCATGGCGACACCGGTGGAGGTCTCGTTGTGGGTGAAGGCGTAGACGTCCACGCCCGCCTCGGCCTCCGGCTGCGGGTGCGTGCCGGGGTCGCTCGCGATGACGGTGGGCTCGGCCAGCCAGGGGGCGAGCTTGGCGGCCTTCGCGAACTTCGAGGAGAACTCGCCGAAGTTGAGGTGCTGCGACTTGTTCTCGATCAGGCCGTGGGTCGCGACGTCCCAGAAGGCCGTCGAGCCGCCGTTGCCGAGGATCACCTCGTAGCCCTCGGGGAGCGAGAACAGCTCGGAGATGCCCTCGCGCACCTTGCCGACCAGGTTCTTCACCGGAGCCTGGCGGTGGGACGTGCCGAGGAGGGAGGTACCGGTCGCGGCCAGCGCGTCCAGCGCTTCCGTCCGCACCTTGGAGGGGCCCGCGCCGAAACGTCCGTCGGCGGGCTTGATGTCAGCGGGAATCTGGATCTCAGCCACGCAGTGAGGTTAGCCGTTTCGGGAAACGTGGGTGAAACGTGGTCCGTCGGATGAGACGGCGTGTCCACCGGGGTTTCAGCGGCTGCGCCCCGAGGGGTGGGTGCGGTCGTGGCGCGGCTGCGGGTGGGTGGGGGCTGGTCGCGCCCGCGCGGCGGAGCCGCATATCGGGACAGCCCCGCGCCCCTTGGGGGCTGCCGCCCCCAGAGCCCCGCTGGTTTGCTGGGGGTATGAGCGATCTCGAGGCTGCGCTGCGTGCTGTCGTCCGGGGTGAGGTGGGCTTCGACGTCACATCCCGGGCGTTGACGACCATGGACGCGTCCAACTACCGGCGTGTCCCTGTGGGGGTGGTGGCCCCGAGAGACGCGGACGACGTGGCCGCCGTACTGGAGGTCTGTCGAGCGCACGGCGTGCCCGTCGTACCGCGCGGCGGCGGTACCTCCATCGCCGGGCAGGCCACCGGTACCGGCGTCGTGTTGGACTTCACCCGGCATATGAACCGGATCGTGTCCCTGGACCCCGAGACCCGTACCGCCGTCGTCCAGCCGGGGCTCGTCCTGGACCGGTTGCAGGAGGCCGCCGCCCCGCACGGGCTCCGCTTCGGCCCCGACCCCTCCACGCACAGCCGCTGCACGCTCGGCGGGATGATCGGCAACAACTCGTGCGGCTCGCACTCGGTGGCGTGGGGGACGACCGCGGACAGTGTGCGGGAGCTCGATGTGCTCGGCGCGCGCGGCGAGCGGCTGCGGCTCGGTCCGGGGTGGGCCGGGGCGCCGGACAGGCTGCGGGCGCTGGTGGAGGGGGAGTTGGCGCGGCTGCGGACCGGGTTTCCCGAGCTGCCCCGCCGTATCTCCGGGTATGCGCTGGATGCCCTGCTGCCCGAGAAGGGCGCGGATGTCGCCCGTTCCTTCTGCGGGAGCGAGGGCACGCTCGGGGTGCTCACGGAAGCCGTCGTACGGCTCGTGGAGGCACCGGGTGCGCGTGCGCTGGCCGTGCTGGCCTACGCCGACGAGAGCGCCGCCGCCGAGGCCGCGGCCGGGCTGCTGCCGTACGGGCCGCTGACGGTGGAGGGGATGGGGGCGGATCTGGTGCCGTCCACGGCCGGGCTGCCGCGGGGCGGCGCCTGGCTGTTCGTGGAGACGGGAGGGGAGACCGGGGCGGAGGCTCGCGCGCGTGCGGAGGCGGTCGTGCGGGCCGCCGATGTCGTCGACTCGCTCGTCATCACCGATCCGGCCGGGCAGCGGGCGTTGTGGCGGATCCGGGAGGACGCCAGTGGTACGGCCACGCGGATGCCCGACGGGAGCGAGGCCTGGCCGGGGTGGGAGGACTGCGCGGTCCCGCCCCCGCGGCTCGGCTCGTACCTGCGCGACTTCAGGCGGCTGCTGACCTCCCACGGGCTGCGCGGCACTCCGTACGGGCACTTCGGGGACGGCTGCATCCACGTCCGTATCGACTTCGACCTGCTGAGCGAGGCGGGCGTCGGCCGTTTCCGGCGCTTCTCGGAGGAGCTCGCGGACGTGGTCGTGGCGCACGGCGGATCGCTGTCCGGGGAGCACGGGGACGGACAGGCGCGGGCGGAACTGCTTCCGAAGATGTACGGCGAGGACATGGTCGCCCTCTTCGGGCGCGTGAAGGGCGTCTGGGATCCGGACGGCCTCCTCAACCCCGGCATGCTGGTCCGTCCGGCTCCGCTGGACGCGAACCTCCGCTTCTCGGTCCTGCCCCGGGAACCGGTCGACGTGGCCTTCGGGTACCCGTCGGACGGCGGCGACTTCTCGGCGGCGGTGCGGCGCTGCGTGGGCGTCGCCAAGTGCCGTACGACATCCGCGTCCGGCGGGTCCGTCATGTGCCCGTCCTTCCGGGCGACCGGCGAGGAGCAGCACTCCACGCGCGGGCGTGCCCGGCTGCTGCACGAGATGCTGGCCGGTGAGGTCGTCACCGACGGCTGGCGGTCGGTGGAGGTGCGGGACGCGCTCGACCTGTGCCTGTCCTGCAAGGGGTGCCGGTCCGACTGCCCGGTCGAGGTCGACATGGCCACGTACAAGGCGGAGTTCCTGCACCACCACTACGCGGGGCGGCGCCGCCCGGCCGCGCACTACAGCATGGGCCGGCTGCCGGTGTGGCTGCGGCTGGTCGACCGCACACGCTCCGCCCGGCTGGTCAACTTCCTCGCCTCCGTGGGCCCGTTGGCGGCGCTCGCCAAGCGGCTGGGCGGGATCGCGCCCGAGCGGGAGCTTCCGCGGCTGGCTTCGGAGACGTTCAGCCGCTGGTGGCGGCGCAGGACCAGGGAACAGCTCCGGGAAACGGCGGCCCAGTGGAAGGGGACGGGCGGGCCGCCCGACCGACTGGACGAGGGCGCCCTGGCCGGAGGCGAGGCCGACGTCATCGAATCCGCCGACTCCGAGACCGACGTCATCGAATCCGCCGACTCCGAAGCCGACGTCATCGAATCCGGCGACTCCGAAGCCGGCGAAACCGAATCCGACGACTTCCCGCCCTTCGTCGCCCTCTGGCCCGACACCTTCACCGAGTACCTCGCACCCGAGGTCGGCAAGGCGGCCCTGCGGGTGCTGGAGGCGGCCGGGATGTCGGTGATGCAGACGCCGCGGATGAAGGGGAAGGTCGAAGGGTCCGACGACTACCAGGAGTGGGGGTACAGCGTGAACCTCCTGACGAGCCGCCGTGCCCGCGTCTGCTGTGGGCTGACGTACCTCTCGACGGGCCAACTCGACCAGGCCCGCAAGGTGTTGCGCCGCACCCTGGACCTGCTGAGCCTGTTCCTGGACCCCAGGCTGGGCGACCATGCCCCGGCCTTCGTCGTCCTGGAGCCGAGCTGCGCGGCGGCGCTGCGCACGGACCTGCCGGAGCTGCTGCACGACGACCCGCGTGCCGCCCGCCTCGCCGCCTCGGTCATGACCTTCGCGGAGGCGCTGGAGCGGTACGCCCCCGACTGGGTGCCGCCCGCCCTTAACCGCGCGGTCACCGGCCAGACCCACTGCCACCAGCACGCCGTCCTCGGGGACGGCGCGGAGCGCCGTCTGCGGGAAGCGGCGGGACTCACGGGAGAGCTGGCGGGCGGGTGCTGCGGTCTCGCGGGCAACTTCGGCTTCGAGAAGGGCCATTACGAGGTGTCGGCGGCCTGCGCCGAGGACCAGTTGCTGCCCGCGGTACGCGGCGCGGCGGACGGGACGGTCGTCCTGGCGGACGGCTTCTCCTGCCGGACGCAGTTGGAGCAGCTGGCGGGGGCCCGGGGGAGGCATCTGGCGGAGGTGCTGGCGGAGGCGCTGGAAGAAGGCCCGCCGGCGCATCCCTGAAATCCGCCGGTTTTATAAGCCGGTTCTCAGGTTCATAAGCGAACTCTCAGGCTCGGCGGCCGCACTCAGGTTTTACCCAGGTTTTCACAGCTCTTGCTTGCCGCCGAGTCGCCGACTTTGCCGTTCTTTGGGTTTCGGGGCGTGTAGGTTCTTCGATGTCGGGTTCCGGACGCGGAATTCAGCAATACCGGCATCACAAGTACAGTGCGAATCAAGGAGTCGGAAATGAGCCTCAAGAAGCTCGCCCCGCTGCCCCCGAAGCCCAAGAACAAGCAGCTTCCCCCGCCGCCCCCGCCGAAGCCGAAGAAGAAGCACCCCAAGCCCCCGGTCCCGAAGCCGATCCCCGGCGGCGACGACCACTGAGTGCTCTGAAGAGGGCCGACGTCAGCCGTCGGCCCTCTTCATTCGTTGGATTCCACGGCGGAATTCCTGTGGGCGGGTACGGAATGGAGGGGGACGGGATGAAGGGGGCGGGATGGTCATGCGTGAAGGCGAAGTGAATTCCTCGTCTGGCCATGAGGGGGATGACGAAGAGGATGAATTCGAATACGGCACCCCCGCCATTCCCGCCCGCACCGCATTCCGCCGTTTCTGGCCGCTGACCAGGGGCCTCAGAAAGTGGCTGCTGCTCGTCTGGGCCTGCACGGTCCTCGCCGCACTCGCCGAGACCGAGGCCATCCTCGTCTTCAGTGACCTCACCGACAACGCCCTGCAGAAGGGTTCGCCGGCCGCGTTCTGGACGCCGGCCGTGAAGTGGCTGGGCGTGGCGGTGGTGGGCGCGGTCGTCGCGTACGCCGGCAACTCCCTCGCCGCCTGGATCACCGAGCGCTTCGTGATGAGACTGCGTGACCATGTCTTCGACCACGTACAGAAGCTGCCGCCGCACTTCTTCCAGAACCACCGCCAGGGCGATCTGCTGTCCCGTCTGACCAGCGACGTGGAGTCGATCGAGACGATGGTCGTCTCCGGGCTGGTCGGCGCGGCCTCCGCCGCCTTCTCCGCCCTCTTCTACGCGGCTGCCGCCTTCTGGCTGCGCTGGGACCTGGCCGCCGCCACCTTCGTCCTCGCCCCCCTCTTCTGGCTGGCCGCCCGCCGCTTCTCCGGTTCCATCAAGGACGTGTCGAGGCAGGGCCGGGTCGCCGACGGCGCGATCACCTCGGTCGTGGAGGAATCCCTTTCCAACATCGTCCTCACCCAGGCCTACGACCGCCGCGACGCCGAGCGCCGGCGCCTCGGCGAGGAGGCGAACGCCTGGTTCCGCGCCTCCGTCCGCTCCACCCGCCTCAACGAGGCCTACGAGCAGCTCGTGGCGGTCATCGAGACGGTGTGCGTCCTCGCGGTGATCGGCATCGGCGCCTGGGAGATCTCCACGGGCCGGATGACCCTGGGCCAGCTGCTCGCCTTCGCGGCCTTCCTCGGCTACCTCTACCCGCCGGTCCGGGGCCTGGCCCAGCTCGGCCTGACGGTCACCGCGGCCACGGCGGGCGCGGAACGCCTGATCGAGATCCTCGACGTACGCCCGTCCGTCGAGGACCCCCGGCACGGCGGCACCGACATCGGCCGCCCCGACGGCACGGTCGAGGTCCGCGACGTCGGCTTCACCTACCCCGGCGCCGACACCCTCGCCCTCCAGGGCCTGTCCTTCAAGGTCGACCCCGGCGAACTGGTGATCGTCACCGGCCCGAGCGGCGCGGGCAAGTCGACGGTCTCGAAACTGCTGCTGCGGTTCTACGACCCCGACGCCGGGGACGTACTCCTGGACGGCGTGCCGGTCCGCGACCTCCCCCTCGCCCGCCTGCGCGAGTACGTCACCCTCCTCCCGCAGGAGACCCTCGTCCTGCACGACACCGTCCGCGCCAACATCGCCTGCGGCCGCGCCGGCGCCAGCGAGCAGGCGATCGAGGAGGCGGCGCGGGCGGCCGACGCGCACGAGTTCATCCTGCGGCTCCCCGAGGGCTACGACACCAAGGTCGACCCCAACTCGGCGCGGCTCTCCGGCGGTCAGCTGCAACGCCTCGCCATCGCCCGCGCGATCCTGCGCGACGCCCCGGTCCTGGTCCTCGACGAACCGACGACGGGCCTCGACGCGATGGCCGCCCGCCGCGTGGTGAAGCCCCTGCGCCGCCTGATGGCGGGCCGTACGACCATCATGATCACCCACGACCTCAACCTCGCCCCCGACGCCGACCGCATCCTGGTCGTCGACCACGGCCGGATCGTCGAGACCGGCCGGCACGAGGAACTCCTGGCGCGCGGCGGGGCGTACGCACGCCTCCACCGCTCCCAGAACAACGCCGTGACGGACACGGCGGAGCTGCGGTTGCCGCTGTTCGCGGAAGGAACGGAAGGATTCGCCGAGGCCCCGGCGGCCGTCGGGCAGGCTGCGTACGGCTACCAGGCGTACGAGGGGCAGCAGGCGTACGAGGGGCAGCAGGGGCAGCAGGGGTACGAGGGGCACGAGGGGTACGGATCGTACGGGGCGTGGCAGGGGCCGTCGTACGCCCACGACCAGTACGTCAACGCGGCGGTCCCCACCACGCTCCCCGACGGCCGCCCCCTCTTCCGTGACGAGGAGCCCTGGCCCGGCATCTGAGGCCGCACTGTCCACCATTCAGGACAGCTGCAAAACGGGTTCACACGCCTGACCGAGTCCACTACCCTGGACCTGGCAGTGCATCACGATGAACAAGTCGTGAACCCCGAGCCGAGCACCTGGACCGCCCGTGACCACCCCGAGCACGACCACGACCACGACCACCAACACCTCACCGGCAGCGGTGCACTCCCCGACCGCCCCGCACCGCCGGGGCTCCCTCGGTCCGGTCGGCCTGGTCCTGGCCGGTGGTGTGTCCGTGCAGTTCGGCGCCGCGCTGGCGGTGAACCTGATGCCGCGGGCGGGCGCGCTCGGCGTGGTCACCCTGCGCCTTCTCGCTGCGGCCGTCGTCCTGCTGTTGGTCTGCCGCCCCCGGCTGCGCGGCCACTCGCGCACCGACTGGGGCACGGTGATCGCCTTCGGTATCACGCTGGGCGCGATGAACGGCCTCTTCTACCAGGCGGTCGCGCGCATCCCGCTCGGCCCGGCGGTCACCCTGGAGGTCCTCGGCCCGCTCGCCCTGTCGGTCCTGGCCTCGCGCCGCGCGGTCAACGTCGTCTGGGCCGGACTCGCCCTGGCCGGCGTCTTCCTGCTCGGCGGCGGAGGCTTCGACGGCCTCGACCCGGCCGGTGTCGCCTTCGCGTTGGGCGCGGGCGCCATGTGGGCGGCGTACATCGTGTTCAGTGCGCGGACGGGCCGACGGTTCCCGCAGGCGGACGGGCTGGCGCTGGCCATGGCGGTCGGGGCGCTGCTGATGCTGCCGCTGGGCATCGCCGAATCCGGGGCGAAGCTCATCGACCCGACGACGGTCGCACTGGGCTCGGCGGTGGCCGTCATGTCCTCGGTGCTCCCGTACACCCTGGAACTCCTGGCCCTGCGCACCCTCCCCGCCTCCACCTTCGCGATCATGATGAGCCTGGAGCCGGCCCTCGCCGCGACCGCCGGCTTCCTCATCCTGGGCCAGTCCCTCTCCACCTGGCAGGCCGCCGCGATCGCCCTGGTCATCGCGGCGAGCATGGGGGCGGTGCGGACGCAGGTGGGGCGGGGGAAGGCGCCGGTGCCGGAGGCCTGACGGCCAGGTGCCAGGGGCCCGACGGCCGGGGCCGGATGCGTTCAGGCGGCGGGCTTCTCCCAGACCGACACGTGCTGTCGGCTGTCGCTGGTGAAGGGGTCGCGGGTCCAGCCGTCCCAGCGGTCGCGCAGCCGCATCCCGGCCAGCCGGGCCATGAGGTCGAGCTCCGAGGGCCAGACGTAGCGGAAGGGCACGGCGAGATACGAACCGTGGCCCTCCCCGTCGACCCGCACATGATGCGAGCTCATCGACTGGGTGGCGACGTCGTAGAGGTCGAACCCGAGCCGTCCGTCTCCCACGTGGAACGGTACGGCGTTCTGTCCGGGCGGCAGCCGGCGCAGATCCGGGACGCCGACCTCGACGACGAAGCAGCCGCCGGGTTCCAGATGCTCGGCGACATTGCGGAAGCAGTCGACCTGGGCGTCCTGCGAGGTCAGGTTCATGATCGTGTTGAAGACGAGGTAGGCCAGCGAGAACCGGCCCTCCGCCTTGGCCGTCGCGAAGTCCCCGATCGTCACGGCGATCCCGTCACCCCCGGGCTTGGCCCGCATCCGCTCGACCATCGCCCGGGACATGTCGATGCCGTGCACGTCCACACCGCGCCGCGCGAGCGGCAGAGCGACACGTCCCGTCCCGATGCCGAGTTCGAGCGCCCGCCCGTTCCCACTCCCGGCAAGCTCCGCCAGCAGCTCGACCGCCGGATCCAGCCGGTCCGCCGTGAACATCTCCGCCGACGACTCGTCGTACCCCGCCGCGACGGACTCCCCGAAGTAACCGTCCTCATCGATCACCGGAGGACCGTACTGCGGGGGCGGTGGGCGGCGCGCCTCAATTTCAGCGGTCCGCTTTCAGTCGTCCGCTTTCAGCGATTCACGGTCAGCAATTCGCGCTGTAACGGACACAACCGGCGGCGGGGAGTGGTCGTGGTCCCACTCCCGCTGCGCGGCCGTCAGCGCTCCGCCGGCCAGGAGGGCCACCAACAGGTGCGTGATCACGGTCCAGCGGGCACGGAAGACACCCGCGACAACTGCCAGGACGAGTACGGCGATCAGCAGGGCCCGTAAACGCTCCATGTGCGCGAGACCGGCCGCGTCGATCCGCGCCCGGTCGCCCTGCGCCGCCCATACCTCCAGGCCGTAGCCGTATATCCAGTCCAGCACGAGCCACCCGGCCTCCAGGAGGAACAGGGGAATCGCGAGGGCGAGGTCCACGCCCAGCCGTGTTCTGCGCGACCAGGGGCGCAGACGGCGGTCCGGGGCTACGAGGGTGTCGGTCATGGGTGCAGCGTGGCGCGCCGGGTGGTGGCGCGCATGAGCACCCGTACTCAGCCGCGAGGATTCTCGGCGGCACCTCGGACGAAGGCGGCGGGGGTGAGGGTGAGGGCCCCGGCGGAGGGGTTCTCGGAGTCGCGGACGGCTATGCGGGGGGTGAGGTCGGCGACCTCGACGCAATCACCTCCGGTGTCGCCGCTGTGGGACGACTTACGCCAGCGGGCTCCGGTCAGGTCCTGGCTGTTGTGCATACAGAACACGATCGAGCCGAGCGCCGCCTGGGTCAGCCCCCCCTGCCTCCCGAGCGCGCCGTAGCTCGTAGCCGTAGTACTCCAGCGGCGACGCACTGGGATCAAGTTCGCGGATATGCACGGCGACCACCTCCGCTCACCGAGGGTAGCTATATGAACACGTACAGATCCCGTTCTGTGGAATACAAATTAATGCAAGCACGCTTGCTTGTTTCTGAACCCCCTGCCATGCTCGCCCCATGGCCGACCCGACGCCCGTCATCGACGACCTGCGTGCGGAGAGCGAGGAACTCGACCGGCTCGTGGCCGAGTTGAGCCCGGAGCAATGGGCGCTCGCGACCCCCGCACCAGGCTGGACCATCGCCCACCAGATCGCCCACCTCGCCTGGACCGACCACTCCTCCGTGCTGGCCGTGACCGACCAGGACGCTTTCGCCCGTGAGGTCGAGAAGGCGCTGACCGCGCCCGGGGACTTCGTGGACAACGGCGCGGAGGAGGGGGCGGGGAAGCCGCCCGAGCAGCTGCTCGCGGACTGGCGGGCCGGGCGTCGGGCTCTGGCGGACGCCCTGCGGTTGGCGCCGACGGGAGCGCGTTTCCCCTGGTACGGCCCCCCTATGTCGGTCGCCTCCATGGCCACCGCCCGTCTCATGGAGACCTGGGCGCACGCCGGGGACGTGGCGGACGCGCTGGGCGTGGCACGCACGCCCACCGACCGGCTCCGGCACATCGCCCGCCTCGGCGTCCGCACCCGCGACTTCGCCTTCGGCGTGCACGGACTGCCCGTGCCGTTCGAGGAGTTCCGTGTCGAACTGACCGCCCCGAGCGGTGAGTTGTGGGTGTACGGGCCTGAGGACGCCGACGACCGCGTCACCGGCCCCGCCCTCGACTTCTGCCTCCTGGTCACCCAGCGAGCCCACCGCTCCGACCTGGCTCTGCAGGCGACCGGCCCCGACGCCGACCGCTGGCTGGACATCGCCCAGGCCTTCGCGGGCCCGCCCGGTGACGGACGTCCGCCGAAGGGGGGCAGCGCATGACGACCCTCCGCATCGGCAACGCCTCCGGCTTCTACGGCGACCGTTTCGACGCCGTGCACGAGATGCTCACCGGCGGCGAACTCGACGTCCTCACCGGCGACTACCTCGCCGAACTCACCATGCTGATCCTGGGCCGGGACCGGCTGAAGGACCCCGCCGCCGGATACGCCCGCACCTTCCTGCGCCAGCTGGAGGCGTGCCTCGGGCTCGCGCACGAGCGCGGCGTCCGCATCGTCAGCAACGCGGGCGGCCTCAACCCGGCCGGACTCGCCGACGCCGTACGGCAGTTGGCCGACCGTCTCGGCCTTCCCGTCCGCGTCGCCCACGTCGAGGGCGACGACCTCACCACCGCCCACCCCGGCAGCCTCGCCGCCCACGCCTACCTCGGCGGCTTCGGGATCAGCGAGTGCCTGCGGGCGGGCGCCGACGTCGTCGTGACCGGGCGCGTCACGGACGCCGCGCTGGTCACCGGGCCCGCCGCCGCCCACTTCGGCTGGGGGGCGGGAGAGCACGACCGGCTCGCGGGCGCCGTCGTCGCCGGGCACGTACTGGAGTGCGGGACGCAGGCGACCGGCGGCAACTACGCCTTCTTCCAGGAGCGGGCGGCCGATGTCCGGCGGCCCGGCTTCCCGCTCGCCGAGATCCACGAGGACGGCACCTCCGTCATCACCAAACACCCCGGCACCGGCGGCTTCGTCGACGTCGGCACGGTCACCGCGCAGCTGCTGTACGAGACGGCCGGCGCCCGGTACGCGGGACCGGACGTGACGGCCCGCCTGGACACCATCCGCCTCGCCCAGGACGGCCCCGACCGCGTCCGCATCGAGGGCGTGCGCGGCGAGGCCCCGCCCCCCACCCTGAAGGTCGGCCTCAACCGGCTCGGCGGCTTCCGCAACGAGGTCGTCTTCGTCCTCACCGGCCTGGACATCGAGGCCAAGGCCGCGCTCGTGCGGGAGCAGATGGAGCCGGCGGTGAGCAAAGTCACCGACGCACGCTGGGAGTTGGCCCGTACCGACCGGCCCGACGCGGCCACGGAGGAGACGGCGAGTGCGTTGCTGCGGCTCGTGGTGCGGGACCCGGACGAGGGCGTGGTCGGGCGGGCGTTGAGCGGAGCCGCCGTCGAGCTGGCGCTGGCAAGCTACCCCGGCTTCCATGTGCTGGCGCCACCCGGGAAGGGCGCACCTTATGGGGTCTTCGAGGATGTGTACGTCCCCCATGGTGTCGTCGACCATGTGGCGGTCCTCCACGACGGGCGCCGGGTTCCGGTGGCCCCGGCCCACGACACCCTCGTACTCGACGATCTACCGGAGCCGCCACTGCCGCAGCCGCTGCCGCCGGGACCCGTCCGGCGTGCCCCGCTCGGCCTGGTCGCCGGTGCCCGCAGCGGAGACAAGGGCGGAAACGCCAACGTCGGCGTCTGGGCCCGGACCGACGAGGCCTGGCGGTGGCTCGCCCACGAGCTGACGGTGGACCGTTTCCGTGAGCTGCTGCCCGAGGTGCGCGACCTGCCCGTCACCCGCCACGTCCTGCCGAATCTCCGCGCCCTCAACTTCGTCGTCGAGGGCGTTCTCGGCGCGGGCGTCGCCGCCCAGCACCGTTTCGACCCGCAGGCCAAGGCCCTCGGTGAATGGCTGCGCTCCCGCCACCTGGACGTCCCGGAGGCCCTGCTGTGACGATTCTGCCGACCACCCTGGACACCACCGGCCCGGACTACCGGGCCCACCGCGAGGCCATGCTCGCCAAGCTCGCCGACCTCGACGCCGAGCACGCCAAGGCCCTCGCGGGCGGCGGTGAGAAGTACGTGGCCAGGCACCGCAAGCGCGGCAAGCTCCTGGCCCGCGAGCGCATCGAACTGCTCCTCGACCCGGACACGCCCTTCCTGGAACTGTCGCCGCTCGCCGCCTGGGGCAGCGAGTACGCGGTGGGCGCCTCGCTGGTCACCGGTATCGGAGTCGTCGAGGGCGTGGAGTGCCTGATCACCGCCAACGACCCGACCGTACGCGGCGGCGCCAGCAACCCCTGGTCGCTGAAGAAGGCCCTGCGCGCCAACGACATCGCGCTCGCCAACCGCCTGCCCTGCATCAGCCTGGTCGAGTCGGGCGGCGCCGATCTGCCCTCCCAGAAGGAGATCTTCATCCCCGGGGGCGCCATCTTCAGGGACCTGACGAGGCTGTCGGCGGCCGGAATCCCCACCATCGCCGTCGTCTTCGGGAACTCGACCGCCGGAGGCGCGTACATCCCCGGCATGTCCGACCACGTGATCATGGTCAAGGAACGCGCGAAGGTCTTCCTCGGCGGTCCGCCCCTGGTGAAGATGGCGACCGGCGAGGAGAGCGACGACGAGTCGCTCGGCGGCGCCGAGATGCACGCGCGCGTGTCGGGCCTCGCGGACTACTTCGCCGTCGACGAACCGGACGCGCTGCGCCAGGCCCGACGGGTCGTCGCCCGGCTCAACCACCGCAAGGCGTACGGCGATCCAGGACCCGCCGAGCCCCCCAAGTACGACGAGGACGAGCTGCTGGGCATCGTCCCGGGGGACCTGAAGACCCCCTTCGACCCGCGCGAGGTCATCGCCCGGATCGTCGACGCCTCCGACTTCGACGAGTTCAAGCCGTTGTACGGGACCAGCCTGACCACCGGCTGGGCCACGCTCCACGGCTATCCCGTGGGGGTGCTGGCGAACGCCCAAGGGGTGCTGTTCAGCGAGGAGTCGCAGAAGGCCGCCCAGTTCATCCAGCTGGCAAACCAGCGCGACATCCCGCTCCTCTTCCTCCACAACACCACCGGCTACATGGTCGGCAAGGAGTACGAGCAGGGCGGCATCATCAAACACGGCGCGATGATGATCAACGCGGTCTCCAATTCGAAGGTGCCCCATCTGTCCGTGCTGATGGGCGCCTCGTACGGCGCCGGTCACTACGGCATGTGCGGCCGCGCCTACGACCCCCGCTTCCTGTTCGCCTGGCCCAGCGCCAAGTCGGCCGTCATGGGCCCGCAGCAGCTCGCCGGCGTCCTCTCCATCGTCGCCCGGCAGTCGGCCGCCGCGAAGGGACAGCCGTACGACGAAGAGGGGGACGCGGCCCTGCGCGCCATGGTGGAGCAGCAGATCGAGTCCGAGTCGCTCCCGATGTTCCTGTCCGGGCGGCTCTACGACGACGGCGTCATCGACCCGCGCGACACCCGCACGGTCCTGGGCCTGTGCCTGTCGGCCCTCCACACCACGCCGTACGAGGGTGCGCGCGGTGGCTTCGGCGTCTTCCGGATGTGAGGCTCATGATTACTTCTGTCCTGGTGGCGAACCGCGGCGAGATCGCCTGCCGTGTCTTCCGCACCTGCCGTGAGTTGGGAATCCGGACGGTCGCGGTGCACTCCGACGCCGACGAGAACGCCCTCCACGCGCGCGTGGCCGACACGGCGGTACGGCTGCCCGGCGCGGCGCCCGCGGACACGTATCTGCGCGGTGACCTCATCGTGAAGGCCGCCGTCGCATCCGGCGCGGACGCCGTCCACCCCGGCTACGGCTTCCTCTCCGAGAACGCCGACTTCGCACGCGCCGTCATCGGCGCCGGCCTGACCTGGATCGGACCGCCCCCCGAGGCCATCGAGGCGATGGCGTCCAAGACACGCGCCAAGGAACTCATGGGCATCGCGTCCCTGGAGCGAGGGCGGATCACCGAGGCCGACCTGCCCGTCCTGGTGAAGGCGGCAGCGGGCGGCGGAGGACGCGGGATGCGTGTCGTGCGCCGCCTGGCGGACCTCGACGCCGCCCTGGAGGGCGCACGGGCCGAGGCCGCGAGCGCCTTCGGCGACGGCGAGGTCTTCGTCGAGCCCTACCTGGAGCACGGCCGCCACGTAGAGGTCCAGGTCCTCGCGGACGGACACGGCACGATCTGGACCCTGGGCACCCGCGACTGCTCCCTCCAGCGCCGCCACCAGAAGGTCATCGAGGAGGCACCGGCACCCGGCCTCCCGGACAGCCTCACGGAAGACCTGTACGCACTGTCCGTACAGGCCGTGTGCGCAGTCGCCTACGAGGGCGCCGGCACCGTCGAGTTCCTGGTCGCAGACGGCCGCGCGCACTTCCTGGAGATGAACACCCGCCTCCAGGTCGAACACCCCGTCACGGAAGCCGTCTTCGGTATCGACCTGGTGGCCCTGCAGATCCGGATCGCCGAAGGCCACGCCCTCGAAACCGACCCCCCACGCGCGCGTGGCCACGCCATCGAGGCCCGCCTCTACGCCGAGGACCCGGCGAACGACTGGACCCCCCAGACCGGCACCCTGCACCGCCTGACCGCCCCCGAAGGCATCCGCCTGGACACGGGCTACGGCGACGGGGACGCCATCGGCGTCCACTACGACCCCATGCTCGCGAAAGCCGTCGCCCACGCCCCCACCCGCGCGGAGGCCGTCCGAGGACTGTCGGGAGCCCTGGAGCGCACCACGATCCACGGCCCGGCCACCAACCGCGACCTCCTCGTCCGCTCCCTGCGCCACAAGGAGTTCACGTCGGCCGCCATGGACACGGCCTTCTACGACCGCCACCTCCCCGAACTGATCACCCCGGCCCCCGACCCGCACTCCCCCCTGGCCGCAGCCCTGGCCGACTCCCGGTCCCGCCCCTCCCGCTTCGGCGGCTTCCGCAACCTCCCCTCCCAACCGCAGACCAGGCGCTACGCGACGGCAGGCGAGGAACACGAGGTCCACTACCGCCACACGCGCGCGGGCCTGGAGGCGGACGGGGTACGGGTCGTGCACGCGGCGCCGGACCTCGTCGTACTCGAAGTGGACGGCGTGCAAAGGAAGTACGAGGTCGCACGGTACGGCGACGACGTGTACGTGAACACCACCCGCCTGACCGCCCTGCCCCGCTTCCCCGACCCGACAGCCCAGCACGCCCCGGGCTCCCTCCTGGCACCCATGCCGGGCACGGTCGTGAAGATCACCGAGGGCCTGACCGCAGGAGCGGCCGTACGGGCTGGAGAGCCCCTGCTCTGGCTGGAGGCGATGAAGATGCAGCACAAGATCACAGCGCCGGTCACAGGCACGCTGAGCGCTTTGCACGTGGTACCTGGCCAACAGGTAACGGTCGGCGAATTGCTGGCGGTAGTACAGCCCACCTAGAGGCGCGGGGAACTGCGCGCCCAGCCACATCCCACCCGCACCCGGCAGGAGTCCCCATGCCCCCCACCCTGGAATCCGAAGAACACAAAGCCCTCCGATCAGCGGTCGCCGCCCTTGGCAAACGCCACGGCCGCACCTTCGACCGAGAGGCCCTCTGGGCAGAGGCAGCCAAGCTCGGCTACCTGGGCGTCAACCTGCCGGAGGCACACGGCGGCGGAGGCGGCGGCATCGCAGAACTCTCCATCGTCCTGGAGGAGTTGGGCGCCGCAGGCTGCCCCCTGCTCATGATGGTCGTATCGCCGGCCATCTGCGGCACAGTGATCGCCCGCTTCGGCACCGAGGACCAGAAACGCACCTGGCTCCCCGCCCTGGCGGACGGCACCCGAACCATGGCCTTCGGCATCACAGAACCTGACGCCGGTTCCAATTCGCACCGCATCACGACCACGGCCCGCCGCGACCCCGACACCGGCGACTGGCTCCTCACCGGCCGCAAGGTCTTCATCTCGGGCGTCGACATCGCCGACGCCACCCTGATCGTCGGCCGCACCGAAGACGCCCGCACCGGCACCCTCAAGCCCTGCCTCTTCATCGTCCCGAGGGACGCGCCCGGCTTCACCCGCCGCCAGATCGACATGGAACTCCAAGCCGCGGAAAAGCAGTTCGAGCTCACCCTGGACGACGTCCGCCTCCCCGCGGACGCCCTCGTCGGCGACGAGGACGCCGGCCTCCTCCAGCTCTTCGCCGGCCTCAACCCCGAACGCATCATGACCGCCGCCTTCGCCATCGGCATGGGCCGCCACGCGCTCGCGCAGGCGATCGCATACGCCCGCGACCGCACCGTCTGGAAGACCCCCATCGGCGCCCACCAGGCCATCGCCCACCCCCTCGCCCAGGCGCACATCGACCTCGAACTCGCGCGCCTGATGATGCAGAAAGCGGCATACCTGTACGACGCCGGAGACGACGTCGGCGCAGGTGAGGCCGCCAACATGGCCAAGTACGCGGCGGGAGAGGCCTGCGTCAGGGCCGTCGACCAGGCCGTGCACACCCTCGGCGGCAACGGCCTCACCCGCGAATTCGGACTCGCCAAGTTGATAACAGCCGCACGCGTGGCTCGTATTGCTCCGGTGAGCCGGGAGATGATTCTCAACTACGTCTCCCACCAGACCCTCGGCCTGCCCAAGTCGTACTGACCGCCGCCCCGGCCGCCTTGGAGGAACCGTGTTCCGCAGCGAGTACGCAGACGTCCCGCCCGTAGCACTCCCCATCCACGAAGCGGTGCTGGGCCGGGCCGCCGAACACGGTGACGCGCCCGCCCTCATCGACGGAACCGACGGCACCACCCTCACGTACGACCAACTGGACCGCTTCCACCGCCGCGTCGCGGCAGCGCTCGCCGAGGCCGGCGTACGCAAGGGGGACGTACTCGCCCTGCACAGCCCCAACACCGTCGCCTTCCCGACCGCCTTCTACGCCGCCACGCGCGCGGGCGCCTGCGTCACCACCGTGCACCCACTGGCCACCGCCGAGGAGTTCGCCAAGCAGCTGCGGGACTCGGCGGCCCGCTGGATCGTCACCGTGTCACCCCTGCTGGAGACGGCACGCAGGGCCGCCGAACTCGCGGGCGGCGTCGAGGAGATATTCGTCTGCGACAGCGCGCCCGGACACCGGTCGCTGATCGACATGCTGGCGTCCGCCGCCCCCGAGCCGGCCGTCGACATCGACCCGGTGACGGACGTCGCGGCACTCCCGTACTCCTCCGGGACGACCGGCATCCCCAAGGGCGTCATGCTCACCCACCGCCAGATCGCCACCAACCTCGCCCAGCTCGAACCCCTCATCCCGGCCGCCCCCGGCGACCGCATCCTCGCCGTCCTGCCCTTCTTCCACATCTACGGCCTGACGGCCCTCATGAACGCACCCCTCAGGCAGGGCGCCACGGTCGTCGTCCTCCCGCGCTTCGACCTCGAAACCTTCCTCGCGGCCATCCAGAACCACCGCATCACCAGCCTGTTCGTGGCCCCGCCCATCGTCCTGGCCCTGGCCAAACACCCCCTGGTCGCCCAGTACGACCTGTCGTCCCTGAAGCACGTCATCAGCGCCGCCGCCCCCCTGGACGCGGCACTCGCCGCCGCCTGCTCCCAACGCCTCGGCCTGCCACCCGTCGGCCAGGCCTACGGCATGACGGAACTGTCACCGGGCACCCACGTCGTCCCCCTCGACGCCATGCACGACGCACCCCCCGGCACCGTCGGCAAGCTCATCGCGGGCACCGAGATGCGCATCGTCTCCCTCGACGACCCCGACAACGACCTCGGCATCGGCGAGTCCGGCGAGATCCTCATCCGCGGCCCCCAGATCATGAAGGGCTACCTCGGCCGCCCCGACGCCACCGCCGCGATGATCGACCCGGACGGCTGGCTGCACACCGGAGACGTGGGCCACGTCGACGCCGACGGCTGGCTCTTCGTCGTCGACCGCGTCAAGGAACTCATCAAGTACAAGGGCTTCCAGGTGGCCCCCGCCGAACTCGAAGCGCTCCTCCTCACCCACCCGGGCATCACCGACGCGGCCGTCATCGGCGTCTACAACGACGACAACAACGAAGTCCCGCACGCCCACGTCGTCCGCCGGCCCACCGCCACCGACCTCTCCGAAGGAGAGGTCATGATGTACGTCGCCGAACGCGTCGCCCCCTACAAACGCGTCCGCCAGGTCACCTTCATCGACAGCGTCCCGCGGGCCGCCTCCGGCAAGATCCTCCGCCGCGAACTGCGGGAACCGCGGGAACCCAAGGAGCGCACATGACGTTGATCGGACGCACGCGCGCGCGGGGCATCGAAACCCTCAGCCTCGACTCCCCGGCCAACCGCAACGCTCTCTCAGCAGCGCTCGTGGGCGAACTCACCGGCGCACTGACGGACTGCGCCAAGGACACCGGCGTACGCGCGACCGTCCTCACCCACACCGGCAACACGTTCTGCGCGGGCGCCGACCTCCGCGACCCACCGCACCCGGACGCACTCGTCCACCTGCTCCGCCAGATCGTCGAACTACGCAAACCGGTCGTGGCACGGGTGACAGGCCATGTGCGCGCAGGCGGCCTGGGCCTGCTGGCCGCCTGCGACATCGCCGCCGCCTCCACACCGTCCACCTTCGCGTTCACAGAGGTACGGATCGGAGTGGCCCCCGCCGTCATCTCCCTGCCGCTGCTGCCCCGCACAGACCCCCGGGCCCTCGCCCGCTACTACCTCACCGGCGAGCGCTTCGAGGCACCCGAGGCCGCCCGCATCGGCCTCCTGACCGCCGCGGGCGACGACGTGGACGCCGTACTGGAACCCATCCTGGACGGCCTTCGCCGAGCCGCCCCCCGGGGCCTGGCCGAGACGAAACAGCTGCTCACAGCTAGGGTGCTGGAGACATTCGACCGGGACGCGGCCGACCTCACCGCACTCTCGGCCCGGCTGTTCGCCTCCCCGCAGGCCCGCGAGGGAATGACGGCCTTCCTGGAACGACGGGATCCCACATGGGTGCTGTGACCACCGACAACAGCGTCGACCGCGCCGACCGCGTGCCCAAACAGGACCGCAGCCGAGCCACCCGCCAGCGCCTCCTGGAAGCCGCCGTCGCCTGCCTCGCCGAACACGGCTGGGCCGGCTCCACCGTCTCCGTCGTCGCCGAACGCGCCGGCGTCTCCCGCGGCGCCGCCCAGCACCACTTCCCCACCCGCGAGGACCTCTTCACCGCAGCCGTCGAATACGTCGCCGAAGAACGCTCCACAGCGCTCCGCGCCCTCTTCCCCCAAGGCGCGGCAGGCGACCGACGCGCGGTCGTCGCGGCCCTCGTCGACCTCTACACCGGCCCCCTCTTCCGCGCCGCCCTCCACCTCTGGGTCGCCGCCTCCAACGAGGACCAGCTCCGCCCCCGCGTCACAGAACTCGAAGCCCGCGTCGGCCGCGAAACCCACCGCATCGCCGTGGACCTGCTCGCCGCCGACGAGTCCCGCCCGGGCGTCCGGGAAACCGTCCAGGGCCTCCTGGACATGGCGCGCGGCCTCGGCCTCGCCAACCTGCTCACGGACGACGGGGGGCGCCGGGAGGGGGTTGTGGCGCAGTGGGCTGCGCTGCTGGACGAGGCCCTGGACTGAACTCCGGGGCCCACGGCACGCAGCCGCCCGCGCCGCTCAAGCACCCCCTCAGTGGGCGATGCCGTCAAACCCCTCGATGTCCGAAGGCCGCCGCACACCCGGCCCCACATACCGCGCCGACGGCCGCACCAGCCGCCCCGTCCGCTTCTGCTCCAGGATGTGCGCCGACCACCCCGCGGTACGGGCACAGCTGAACATCGACGTGAACATATGGGCCGGCACCTCGGCGAAGTCGAGCATGATCGCCGCCCAGAACTCGACGTTCGTGGCAAGCACGCGATCCGGGCGCCGCGCGTGCAACTCCTCCAGCGCCGCCTTCTCCAGCGCCTCCGCCACCTCGAACCGCGGAGCACCGAGCTCACGGGCCGTACGCCGCAACACGCGCGCGCGTGGATCCTCGGCGCGATACACCCGGTGCCCGAAGCCCATCAGCCGCTCCCCCTTGTCGAGGGCCTGCTTGACGTACGCCTCCGCGTCCCCGGTCCGCTCGATCTCCTCGATCATGCCCAGCACCCGGGAGGGCGCACCTCCGTGCAGCGGCCCGGACATCGCGCCCACGGCACCGGAGAGCGCGGCAGCGACATCCGCGCCCGTGGAGGCGATGACACGGGCCGTGAAGGTGGACGCGTTCATGCCGTGCTCGGCGGCGGAGGTCCAGTAGGCGTCGACGGCGGCGACGTGCTTGGGGTCGGGCTCGCCCCGCCAGCGGATCATGAACCGCTCGGTGATCGAGTGGGCCTTGTCGATCTCACGCTGCGGAACCATGGGCCGGCCCTGGCCGCGGGCCGACTGGGCGACGTAGGAGAGAGCCATGACCGCGGCTCGGGCCAGGTCGGCGCGGGCCTGCTCGGCGTCGATGTCGAGGAGGGGCTTGAGACCCCAGACGGGCGCCAGCATGGCCAGCGCCGACTGGACGTCCACCCGGATGTCACCGGAGTGCACGGGGATCGGGAACGGCTCGGCGGGCGGCAGACCAGGGTTGAAGGCGCCGTCGACGAGCAGCCCCCAGACGTTCCCGAAGGAGACGTGACCGACCAGGTCCTCGATGTCGACACCCCGATACCGGAGGGCGCCGCCCTCCTTGTCGGGTTCGGCGATCTCCGTCTCGAACGCGACGACTCCCTCGAGTCCGGGTACGAAGTCGGACATCAGGCGGCTCCTCGTGATGTGTACGGCAGAAGTGGCGGCTCGGCCGCTGGATCCCCGGTCGGTTCGTGCGACTCGTGGTCCTTGGCGGCCACCGTGGTGATGCCCCGTGCGGCTGGTCGCTCAACCAGAACGCACCAGCACGATATCCCCGAGTGCCAGTTTTGGGGAGGCTTTGCGGCACTCAGTGCCACAGGTACTCGTCGTCCGCGACGCGCGCCCCATGCCGAAATCATGACGGACACCATGCCGAACGGCACCCGCACATACGGCAGGATGACCGCGTGACCGACCGAGACGCCGTCCCCCTCGATCCCGCCTCGATGCGCAAGCACTACCGGGCCGAGGGCCTCGCCGAGTCCGATCTGGCCGCCACTCCGGTGGCGCAGTTCGCGCGCTGGTTCCAGCAGGCCGCGACCGAGGCCCACCTCTTCGAACCGAACGCCATGGTCGTCTCCACGGCCAACGCCGAAGGCCACCCCGGCTCACGCACCGTACTGCTCAAGCACTTCGACGAGCAGGGCTTCGTCTTCTACACCAACTACGACTCCCGCAAGGCCCGCGACCTCGCCGAGAACCCGTACCTCTCGCTCCTCTTCCCCTGGCACCCGATGGCCCGCCAGGTCATCGTCACGGGCATCGCCCGCCGCACCGGCCGCGACGAGACCGCCGCCTACTTCCGCACCCGCCCGCACGGCTCCCAGCTCGGCGCCTGGGCCAGCGCCCAGTCGAGCGTGATCTCCACCCGCGCCGACCTCGACGCCTCGTACGCCGAACTGGCCGCGCGCTACCCGGAGGGCGAACAGGTACCGGTCCCCCCGAACTGGGGCGGTTTCCGGGTCGCGCCGCAGGCGGTGGAGTTCTGGCAGGGCCGCGAGAACCGGCTCCACGACCGGTTGCGTTATGTGGCGGAGGCGGACGGGGGCTGGCGGGTGGAGCGGCTCAGCCCCTGAGACCGCCGGAACGCAGACGACCCGCGAGCTCGGGTCCCCCTGCCTTGCGGCGGGGGAGCCGGCCGGACGTACCGGCGAGCTCGCGGGTCGGGTGACTGCGTTGGATTAGGCCGGCTGCGTGTTGCTCGCACACGCTGGTCCGGCACCGCACTGGGTGTGGTGGCGGGCCGCTAGCCCGCGGTCACCTCGCGCGTCCGGGTTTCACTCATTTACCCGATCACCTCCTTTCTGCTTAGGCCACACACTAAGCAGCGGGTTGGCGACGCTCAAGCGATTTTTGGAGCTATTGGCGGCGCGGCTTCCGGACGGACGGTGTAGCCGTACCCGTCGCCTCGCTGCAGGAGTCGCAGGTTCCAGTGGGAGACGTTGAACCTTCCGGCAGGAGTCGTGAGGCTGTGCTGCCCTCTGGCTCGGACGGAAATCCGTCCGGTCCAGGTCCCGGCCCAGAGCGTCTAAGCGGGCGGAAGCCGCCTCTTCGTGCGAATTGCTCCGATTTCTCGAATGCGCAGCCGATCTCGCTGCTAGCGCGCCTGGCACAATCCGCTACCACAAGTCGCCCCTGATCACCTAGCTTTTCGACCATGACGGAGCGACGCGCGATCCTCGGTGGATCGACCTTCGAGGAGCAGATCGGTTACGCCAGGGCCGTGGTCGACGGGGACTGGGTGCATGTGTCCGGGACCACGGGGTTCGACTACGCGACGATGACGATCTCTGACGATGTCGTCGAGCAGGCCGAGCGGTGCATGGGGAACATCGAGGCGGCGCTCGCTGAGGCGGGGTGCGGGCTGGGCGATGTCGTACGGGTGCGGTATCTGCTGCCCGAGAGGGACGACTTCGAGCCGTGCTGGCCGGTGCTGCGGCGGGCGTTCGGGGAGGTGCGGCCGGCGGCGACCATGATGGTGTGCGGGCTTGCGGATCCTCGGATGAGGATCGAGATCGAGGTGTACGCGCGGCGCGGGGCGCTGCGGATCGAGGCCGTGCACGGAGAGGCCGCGCTGGAGCAGTGGCGGTTCGTCCACAACGAGACGGTGCCGCCCGCCGCCATGTCCCTGGACGAGGCGCGGGAGCGACTCGGGCGTTATCGGCTGGAGAACGCGTATCTGGGGGAGGTTCTCGTCGGGTGTTCGACCGTGCGGCCGCCGGAGGGCGAGCAGGGGGTGGCCACGGTGATCGCTCGTGTGTTGCCCGGGTTCCGGGGGCGGGGGTTCGGGAGGGCGTTGTACGAGAAGGGGCTGGCGCACGCGCGTGTGCTGGGTGCCGGGGTCATCGAGACCTGCGTGCTGGCGGCCAATGAGGATGGGCTTCGGTTCGCCGGGAAGTGCGGGTTTGTGGAGACCGAGCGGTATGTGCTGGACGGCGAAACCGATCTGTGGATTGATCTTCGGCTGGTGGTGGCCGGATCATAGGTGTTGACGGGCGTTACAACGATTCCTTCAATCTTGGGGGAACTCGGTGTGTGCTGCGTCACGTTCCAGTTAGATGATGGCGAGTGAGCGAACCGACGCGCCGTACGTGCGGACGCAGCTTGGCAGGGGGTCCAGGTGAGTGCTTCCCGGCGTAGTGGGACCACCGACGAGCTGGGGCCGGACGAGCCCGAGCGGGTGGGTCCGGTGGGCCCTGACGGCTCCGATCTGCTGGCCGCGCTGCTCGACGGGATGGATGCGGCGCTGTGTGCCTTCGACGCGGGCGGTGTCGTCACCCATTGGAATCGTGAGGCGGAGCGGATTCTGGGGTGGACCGCGGCCGAGGCGGTGGGGCGGCACGGGTTCGCGGGGTGGGCCGTGCGCAGTGCGGATGCCGAGGACGTCGAGGGGCGGCTGATGTCCGCCATGGAGGCTCCGGGTCGGCAGGTGCACGAGTTCGCGCTGCTGACGAAGGACGGCGGGCGGGTGCTGGTGCGGACGCAGTCCGCGGCGGTGCGCGGGCCGGACGGGAAGCCCGCGGGTGTGTACTGCGCCTTCAGTGAGGTGCACACGCAGATCGATCTTGAGCGGTCGATCGCGCTGAGTGAGGCGTTGTTCGAGGACGCCAGCTGGGGTGTCGTGCTGGTCGATGCCGATCTGCGGCCCGCGGTGGTGAATGCCCATGCGGCGCGTGCGCTCGGTATCGGGCGTACGTCGGCGTTGGGGCGGCCGCTTGGGGAGTTGCTCGCCCAGGGTGTGGAGGAGCTGGAGAGCGCGCTCACCCATGTGCTGGCGGAGGGCGCGCCGCCGGCGCCGGCCGAGATCTGGGTGAGTGTGCGGACGCCGGAGGGCGAGCAGCGGCGCTGCTGGCGCTGCGGCTTCGTGCGGCTGGCGTCGCCGCTCGCGGAGGAGCCGGTGCCGTTGGGTGTCGCCTGGCTCTTCCAGGATGTGACGGAGGGCAAACAGGGCGAGCAGGAGTCGGCGCTGCTGCGGTTCCGGACCAATCAGCTGCACCGGGCGGCTCGGGCGGCCGCGGAGTGCGAGGACCCGGGTGAGGCGGCGACCGTCCATCTGGACTTCGCGCTGGCCGGGTTCGCCGACCATGCGGTGATCGACCGGGTGGCGGGCGGTGCGGTGGCCGACGGGGCGGCGGAGGGGCCGGTACGGCTGGTGCGGATCGCCGCGACGCCGTCCGGGGCGCCGGGGCCGAGTCTGCTGACCGGGCAGGCGGGGTTGCCGGTGCGGTACGGGCAGGGGCATCCGGCGTCGCAGTGCGTGGAGCGGACGGGGTCCGTGCGGGCGAGCGTGGGGGCGGTGCCGGCGGAGCAGGCGCGGGAGTGGGCGCTGGCTCGGCAGTGGCCTGGGGATGCGGTGCACGCGTTGTGCGCGGTGTTGCGGAGTCGGGGGCGGACGTTGGGGGTCGTGACGTTTCTGCGGGGGAGTGGGCGGAGTCAGTTCGAGCGGGTGGATGCGGTGTACGCGGAGGATGTGGCCGTTCGGATCGCCGCGGCGCTGGATCTGGCGGGGGCCGTGGGGCGGTAGGACGGCCCGGCACCGAAACGGTGCGCCGGTTCCTGCTGTCTGGCTGTCCGGTTCCTACTGCTGGTAGAAGATCCGGTCCCCGTACTCCCGCATCACCCGGCTGTTCCACTCGTGGCCGCCGTCCACGTTCCCGGATCGCAGAAGGGGGGGCTCGATGCCGAGGTCGGCGAGTGTGGCCGCCGCGGTGGCCATGACGGCCTGGAGGATCGCGCTGGTGACGACCGTCGAGGCCGGAGCGAAGGGGGCCGGGATGGTGTCGAGGGTGAGGGTGGCGTCGCCGATGGCGATCTTGGAGTCGAGGACGATGTCGCAGTGGTCGCGCAGGTAGCTGCCGGAGGTGTGCCGGGACCGGGTCTCGGTCGCGTACGCCACTGAGGTCACGCCGATGACCTTCACGCCGAGGGCGCGGGCGTGCATGGCCATTTCGACGGGGAGGGCGTTGCGTCCGGAGAGGGAGATGATCACCAGGGTGTCGCCGGAGCGGAGCGGCGAGGAGTCGAGGACGGCGGTTGCGAGGCCGTCGACGCGTTCCAGGGCGGAGCCCAGCGTGGCCGGCATCACGTCGACGCCGACGACGCCCGGTACGGCGAGCAGGTTCATCAGGGCGAGGCCGCCGGCGCGGTAGACGACGTCCTGTGCGGCGAGGGAGGAGTGGCCGGCGCCGAAGGCGAAGAGCCGTCCGCCGTCTGCGACGGTGTCGGCGAGCAGGGCCCCGGCCGCCGTGATGGACTGTGCCTCCTCGTCCCGGACCCTTTGCAGGAGGTCGATCGCGGCGTCGAAGAACTGGTCGGCCGGTTTGCCGTCGCTCATGCGGGTCCTTCCGGGGCGGTGTGGGGCGTCCGGGCGCGGAGGTGTCGCGGATCACCGTGCGGTCTGGACCAGTGCCGTGTCAATACGGGGGTGAGGGCCGGGGCGTAACGCCGTGGTTTCCCCGGCGCGGCACGGTTGTCGGTGGTATGCGTCAGAATTGAATCCAGGGCCAGCGCACACGCCGTGAAGCTGTCGTGCTTCCGGCAGTACTCATCGAGGGGCACGTATGTCCGGACTGATCGACACCACGGAGATGTATCTCCGCACCATCCTCGAGCTGGAGGAGGAAGGTGTGGTCCCCATGCGCGCCCGGATCGCCGAGCGGCTGGACCAGAGCGGGCCGACCGTCAGCCAGACGGTGGCGCGGATGGAGCGGGACGGCCTCGTGTCCGTCGCGACGGACCGCCATCTGGAGTTCACGGACGAGGGCCGCCGGCTCGCCACGCGCGTGATGCGCAAGCACCGGCTCGCCGAGTGTCTGCTGGTCGATGTGATCGGCCTGGAGTGGGAGCAGGTGCACGCGGAGGCGTGCCGCTGGGAGCACGTGATGAGTGAGGCCGTGGAGCGGCGCGTGCTGGAGCTGCTGCGGCACCCGACCGAGTCGCCGTACGGCAACCCGATCCCGGGTCTGGAGGAGCTGGGCGAGAAGGACGGCGCGAACCCGTTCCTGGACGAGGGCATGGTGTCGCTGGCGGACCTGGACCCCGGGGTGGAGGGCAAGACGGTTGTCGTGCGCCGTATCGGTGAGCCGATCCAGACGGATGCGCAGCTGATGTACACGCTGCGGCGGGCGGGTGTGCAGCCCGGTTCGGTGGTGAGTGTGACGGAGTCGGCGGGCGGTGTGCTGGTGGGCAGTGGCGGTGAGGCGGCCGAGCTGGAGGCGGATGTCGCCTCCCATGTGTTCGTCGCGAAGCGCTGACCGTCGGCGGCCCGTCGGCGGGCGTGCTGCTCCTCGTCGCGCCCCTGGCCTCGTAGGGGCCGTCAACTCCGGTTGTTCCAGGGGAGGTTGAGGTGCCCTGCGGCTTTGTCGCCGATCTCTTCGGCGCCAGGATTCGGTGCGTGGAAATCGCAGCGCTCGGACGTTTCGCGTGCGAGGCTGTCGCGTGAGGCATATGACCTGAGGGGGCCGGGAGGATGTGCCGCAGACGTGTGGAGGGCCCCGGCGCCGTGTGGCGCCGGGGCCTGTCCTCCCCTGTGCTGACCCGGAGCCCCGAGCTCTCAGGGTCATCCCCTTCGGACCGTTTTCCCCGAGCGGTCCGCCTCCCGCTGAAGATCTCCCCTCGGCGGCGGCGATCATTCCTCGGGCGAGGTCACTCGTACGAGGGGTGTTCCTCGCAGGCACCATATTTTCGAATACCCATTCGATAGTCTTCTGTGACAGGTCACGCGGAATGTGCGCTTCAGGAGTGAGCGCACAAGAACTGAGCTCATCAGAACAGCCAGCTGCACGGCACGGCAGGACACGGTTCACAGGACCGGCCGGCTCGAGCGGGAGCGAGCGGTCCGAGCGGAGCTAGGGGGGTGCCAGGACCATGGCGCGACGCATCGATGTGACCGGGGCGGGCGGCGTACGCCTCGCGGCCTGGGAGTTCGGCGACCCTCCCAAGACCGACCCGGTCCAGCCCGTGCCCGAGGACATTCCCGGCGTGCTGTTACTGCACGGCCTGATGGGCCGCGCCTCCCACTGGGCGTCCACCGCCCGCTGGCTCTCCGGACGGCACCGCGCCGTCGCGCTCGACCAGCGCGGCCACGGCCAGAGCGACAAGCCTCCCCAGGCCTCCTTCACACGGGAGGCCTACGTCGAGGACGCCGAGGCCGCTCTCGAACAGCTCGGCCTCGCCCCGGCCGTCCTCATCGGCCACGCCATGGGCGCGCTGACCGCCTGGCAGCTCGCCGCGAAGCGCCCCGAACTGGTCCGGGGCGTGATCATCAGCGATATGCGGGCCTCCGCGCTGGGTGTCGCCTCGCAGCGTGAGTGGGCCGACTGGTTCAAGGCCTGGCCCGTCCCCTTCGCCACGCTCGCCGACGTACGCAAGTGGTTCGGCGAGGACGACCCCTGGGTGGAGCGGCCGAACCCGTCCCGCGGGGAGTTCTACGCCGAGGTGATGCACGAGTCGCCCGACGGCTGGCGCCCTGTCTTCGACTACGAGCAGATGCTCCGCTCCCGTGAGACCTGGGTGTACGACGCGCACTGGGAGGACCTTGCCGCTGTGCAGTGCCCGGCGCTGGTCGTGCGCGGGCTCGACGGGGAGCTGGGGCGGGCCGAGGCCCAGGAGATGGTGCGGGGGTTGCCTCTTGGCGAGTACGCGGAGGTGGCTGAGGCGGGTCACCTTGTGCACTATGACCAGCCGGAGGCTTGGCGGGCGGCGGTCGAGCCGTTTCTGGATTCGGTACTCGCTGCGTGAGGGTGGGCCGGGGCGCCCAGTAGCTCGGGGGGTTGTGTGCGCGGGCGGGTGCGGGTCGTCTGTGGTTGATCGCGCAGTTCCCCGCGCCCCTGACGGCGTTGCAGTGGTCGTGCGCCCGATGGGCGCCGTCAGCCCTTGCTCACCGCCGTAAGGATCTCCGGCAGGCGAGCCGCCGTGCGCGGTGCTGCCAGTCGTAGGCCCGCCAGTGTGATGCCCGCCCCGTATGCCGCGCCCGCCGGCAGCAGCAGCCAGCCCCACTGGCCGCCGTCCTGCGCCACGTTCGCCCAGATCGTGGCCACGATGACGGGGGCGGACAGAAGGGCTGCGGAGACCATGCCGCCGAAGATGGAGATCCAGGCGAGGCCGGCCTGGCCGGGGGCCACGTTCTTGTAGCCCTCCTGCGGGATGGAGTACGGGAAACGGGCGGAGGTCCATGCTCCGGTCGCGAGCATCGCGCCGAGCAGTGCGAAGGAGAGGCCGAGGACCTCGGGCAGGCGGGGCCAGTCGCCGAGCATCGCGGTGGTCACGACGGTCACGAGGGTGGCGTACGGCAGGGTGATCACCAGCAGGGCCAGGGCCCGCCCGCGCAGCTCGACGTAGGCGTCGTGCGCGGAGGAGATGGTCGTGGCGACCATCCAGAACGCGGACGTGTCCTGCCCGAACTGGTTGTACATCTGGATGCCGAGCATCCCCGCGGCGAAGCAGGCGAAGTAGATCGAGCCGGTGCCCTGAAGGGCGTTGAACACGGGCACGATCAGGCCGATGGCGAGCGAGGTCACCCAGGCCGCCTTGGTCTTGGGGTCGCGCCAGATGTAGCGCAGGCTGCGTTCCATGACCGTGCCGGTGCGGCCGGCGGGGAGCAGGCGGGCGAGGCCGCCGGCGGTCCGTTCGCGGGCGGCGGGTTCGGCGGCCTGGAGGGTGGAACCGTCGGGCGAGGTCATCAGCCGGGTCAGATGGCGTGACCACACGGCGAGCAGCAGCATCAACGCGCCTGCGGTCAGGGCCAGCTGGAGGGCGGCGACTCCGTACGAGCCGTCGCTCACCGAGTCCACCGCGCCGATGGCCGAGGCGGGCGGCACCCACTTCAGGACGTCCGCCAGCGGGTCGAGTTGCGAGAGCCCGGACGAACCCAGGTGCTGCGCCCCGAAGTTGACCAGCTGTGCACCGATCGCGATGACCAGACCGCTGAGCACCGCCAGATCACGGCCCTTGCGGCTGGTCAGCAGGCGGATGTTGGCGGCGGCGACGGCCCGCGCCAGGGCCACGCACACCAGCAGCCCGAGGACTACGGCGACGACGCCGACGGCGTACGCCGTCCCGCCGTGGGCGACCGCGATCACCGAACCGGCCAGCAGGAGCAGCGTGAACAGCGGCCCGATGCCCACCAGTGAGGCCGTGAGCAGCGCCCGCACCAGCGGGCGGGGTCGCAGCGGCAGCATCACCAGCCGCGTCGGGTCGAGCGTCTCGTCGCCGCTGGGGAAGAACAGCGGCATCACCGTCCAGCCCAGCGCCAGTACGGCCACCAGCAGCACGACCACGGACAGGGCGTGCCTGTTGCCGTGCAGGGCGATCAGCCCGAGCAGTTGCAGCGCCCCGAACAGCACCACGACGACGGCCGACGCGACATAGGCGGCCCGCCGCCCGCCGGACTGCCTGAGCCCGTTGCGCAGCAGCGACAGCTTCAGCCGTACGAAGACGGGAGTGAGGTTGGTTTCGCCCGTCATCGTGCGCCGCCGCCCAGCCAGTCCAGGTTCGACCCGGTGTCGCGGCCGCCCGCGCCGACGAGTTCGAGGAACGCCTGCTGGAGTGAAGCCGCCTCCCCGCGCACCTCGGCGAGCGTGCCGTGGGCGCGGATGCGGCCGGCGGCCATCACGGCCACCCAGTCGCAGAGCGACTCGACGAGTTCCATGACATGGGAGGAGAAGACGACGGTGGCGCCGGACGCCGTGTACCGCTCCAGGACCCCGCGGATGGTCTGGGCGGACACCGGGTCGACGCCCTCGAACGGCTCGTCGAGAAAGAGCACTTCGGGGTTGTGGAGCAGCGCGGCGGCGAGGCCGATCTTCTTGCGCATGCCGGTCGAGTAGTCGACGACGAGCTTGTGCTGGGCTCCGGCCAGGTCCAGCACATCGAGAAGCTGCGTGGCCCGCTTGTCGACCTCGGCCCCGGGCAGCCCGCGCAACCGCCCGCTGTACCCGAGCAGTTCACGCCCCGACAGCCGTTCGAAGAGCCGCAGCCCCTCCGGCAGCACCCCGATCCGCGCCTTCACCGCGACCGGATCCCGCCACACGTCGTGCCCGACGACCTCGACACTCCCCTGATCGGGCCGCAGCAACCCGGTCACCATGGACAGAGTGGTGGTCTTCCCGGCCCCGTTCGGCCCGACGAGCCCGATGAACTTCCCCGCGGGCAATTCCAGATCGATCCCGGCAACGGCAACCTGCTGCCCGAACCGCTTCCAGAGCCCCTGTACTCGTACGGCCGCTGTGCTCACCACTGCTCCCTCCGTTACTGAGCACCCTACGGGGGGCCAACTCCCTCAAGGGGCGCGGGGAACTGCGCGAGCGACCACCAACGACCCGCAGTCGCCGAACTACCGATCGCGCCCACACGCATAGGCAAGCGGAGAAATCAGTTCCTCCGCGTCCGGCAGCCACCGATTGGCGGGCGTGGGCCGACAGGCCCACTGAACGGCCCCCCGCGACCCGTACCGCGTAGGCGGCGCAGCCACATACGAGCCCTCCCCGAGGGCAACGAGATCCAAAGACGAGGGCGACCAGCCCAACTTCCGCACCAGGTCCGGCATCTTCACCGCCGCACCGGGCAGCACGAAGAAGTGCATCCGACGATCCGGCGTCAACGTCACGGGACCGAGCGTCAACTCCATGCGCTCCATGCGCGCCAGCGCGAGGAACCCCGCGGTCTCGGCGACCTCGATCGCGTCGAACGTACGCCCCGTCGGCAGCAGGATCGACGCCGTCGGCTGCTTCTGCCACATCCGGCGGGCGACCGTCGCACTGCCCGTCGCCAGCGCCTCCCAGTCCTCGCCCGCGGGATGCGCGCCGCGCGCGGCGCAGGCGGTGTCGCCGCAGGAGCAGTGCTGCACCCCGTCGACGGCTTCCAGCCAGGTGCCGGGGAAGACGTCCCAGTGGCGCTCCTCGGCGTAGCGTACGGCGGTCTCCTGCAGCGATTCCCAACGCTGCTTCGGAATCTGAACGGCTTCGGGGCCGGCGATCGTCTCTTCCACGGTGAACTCAACTCCCGTACCTACCTGGAGTTACGGGGGTAGCGCGCGCGGGGGAGGAGCATTGATTCCGTATCTGGGGCGCATGGATGCACGTGTGGGGGCGCGCGGGAGGAACCTCGGAGTGAGCTGGGTAGCCACGTCTGGGGTCGGCTTACGCCTTTACCCCGGCAATCCGCGCAAGCCTCGCATTTTACGTCTCTCGGCGGGGCATTGATCTTCACGGCCGGATCTTTTCGCTTCAGGGGTTGTTCCCAGGGGGTACGCCATGGCCGCAAGGCCTCTCGTCGCGCGACAGCCGAACGAACGGTTGCAGGCGCTCATCCAGGAGGCGGGGTGCTCGAACGCCGGGCTCGCCCGCCGGGTCAACATGTGCGGCGCCGAGCACGGCCTCGACCTGCGCTACGACAAGACGTCCGTGGCCCGTTGGCTGCGCGGGCAGCAGCCGCGGGGGCGCGCCCCGGCGATCATCGCGGAGGCGCTGGGCCGCAAGCTCGGCCGCACGGTCACGATCGACGAGATCGGCATGGCCAACGGCAAGAACCTCGCCTCGGGTGTCGGTCTCCAGTTCTCGCCGACGGTGCTGGGGGCCATCGAGCAGGTCTGCGAGCTGTGGCGCAGTGACGTGGGGCGCCGGGACTTCCTGTCCGGTTCGTCCGTCGCCGCGTCCGCGCTGGTCGAGCCGAGCCGGGACTGGCTGATCTCCTCGCCCGACTCGCAGGTGTCGCGCTCGGCGGGACCGCGGGTGGGGCAGTCCGACGTGGCGGCCGTGCGCGCGATGACGCAGGCGCTGGTGGATCTGGACCACCAGTACGGCAGCGGGCATGTGCGGCCGGTCGTCGTGCACTACCTGAACAGCGTCGTCTCGGGGCTGCTGGCGGGGTCGTACCGGGAGGCCGTCGGCCGTGACCTGTTCGCCGCGGTGGCCCGACTGACCGAGCTCGCGGGCTACATGGCCGTCGACACCGGGCAACCGGGCCTGGCCCAGCGGTACTACATCCAGGCGCTACGGCTCGCGCAGGCCGCCGGGGACCGCGGATACGGCGGGTACGTCCTCGCCGCCTCGATGAGCCACCTCGCCGCCCAGCTCGGGAACCCGCGTGAGATCGCGCAGTTGGCACGGGCGGCGCAGGAGGGGGCGCGTGGGCGCGTGACACCGCGCGCGGAGGCGATGTTCCATGCGGCGGAGGCGCGCGGGCACGCATTGATGGGCGACGCGCGGGCGGCCCAGGTGGCGTCCGGGCGGGCGGTCACGGCGCTGGAGTCCGCCGACTCCTCCTCCGGGGACGATCCGGCCTGGATCGCGCACTTCGACGAGGCTTATCTGGCCGACGAGCTGGCGCACTGCCACCGGGACCTCGGACAGGCCGAGGCGGCGGCGCGGCGCGCGCAGGAGTCGCTGGCCGGGCTCCCCGAGACCAAGGCGCGCAGGCGGGCCATCGGGTATGTGCTGCTGGCCACCGCGCAGGTGCAGCAGCGGGAGATCGAGCAGGCCTGCAACACGGGGCTGAAGGCCGTGGAGCTCCTGGAGTCCCTCCGCTCCAACCGGGGCGCCGAGTACCTGGAGGACTTCCAGCAGCGGCTGGATCCCTACCGGGACGAGCCGGTGGTGCGGGAGTTCGGGGCGCGGCTCGATCTGCAGGCGGCCGCGTGAACCTGTGGGAAACGGCCGGTTGCGGTTCGGGGGCGGTCGGAGTGGGTGACAGATACAGCGGTCTGTAGCGCAGTTTTGTTACTGCTGTCACAGGGAAGGAGGTTGCGTCCTCAGCTGCGTGGCACGCGGCTCGGGGGACCCGGTAGCGTGAGCCGACGATTCCGAAGGTCCCCCATTCGTAGGAGTCCCGGTGACGCAGAGTGGACAGGGCGAGGAGCCCTCGCCGCGCGAAGCGCGCGAAGGCATCGTGCTGCCCTCCGACGGCAGTGAGCCCCTGCTGCCGGGCATGCTGGGCGCGCAGGGCCCGACCCGCCCGCAGCCGGGCCCCTACGCCGGACCGCCACCCGGAAACTCCCCCGGGCAGCAGCCCGGTCCGTACAACGGCCCCCAGTCCGGCTCGTACAACGACCCTCAGGTCGGCCAGTACAACGGCCCGCAGACGGGCCCGTACGGCGGCCAGCAGCCCGGCCCGTACGGCGGCCCGCAGGCGCCGGCCCCGCCCGGCGGCCAGGCGTGGGGTACGCCGTGGGGCCCCGACCAGCAGCAGAGCCCTGCCCCGCCGCCGGGGCAGGGCTGGCCGGCGCCGCCGGCCCAGGCCTGGGAAACACCCGACCAGCAGCAGTCGCCGCCCCCCGACCAGTGGGGTGCGCCCGCGTCCGGGCCGCTGCCCCCCGGGGGCGCCCCGGCTCAGTCGTACGGCGGGCAGCCCGCGATACCGCAGCCACCGGCGAACGCACCCCTGCCGCCCGCCGACGCGTACGGCAGTTCCACCGCGGGGGCAGCCCTGCCGCCCGCCGGCCAGGGAGGACCGGCCGCGCCGCTGCCGCCCGCCGTCCCCGGTGGCTTCGGTGGTGCTCCACTGCCGCCCGCTGCGGACGAGGGGGCCACTCAGTACATACCGCCCGTTGCCGCTGTTTCCGAGGCTGAAGGGGCGACCCAGTACATTCCGCCCGTGGCGCCGGGGGCCTTGCCGCCCGAGGTGGGTGGCGGGTCGGTCTCCGGGGCGACGCAGTTCCTGGGGCGGGCGCCGCACGCGGCCGGGCCCGACTCCGAGGCCACGCAGTACATACCCCCCGTGGCCGGGCAGGCGCCGTACGGCATGCCGCAGGGCGGGGACCGGCAGCCCCCTGCCGAGTTCGACAACCTGTTCCGCAGCGGGCCGGGCGGCGAGAGCCCCGCTCAGGCCACGCAGCAGATGCCGCGCTTCCAGCAGCCGCCCCCGCCGCCCCCGCAGGCCGCATACCCCCCGCCGGTCGGCGACGGCAGCAACGACCGCAGCGGCCGGAGCGGGGCGCGTGTGCCGGTCATCGCCGCCATCGGTGTCGGCATCGTCGTGCTCGGCGTCGGCGCCGGTGCGCTGCTCAGTGGCGGTGGCGGCGGCAGCAAGGACAAGAACCAGACCGTCTCCGCCACGGCCCCGGCGAGCGGCGGCTCCGCCTCGTCCGCCGCCGATCCGGCGAAGCAGCAGGCCGTCGCCCTGGACAAGCTGCTGGCCGACAGTGGCAACAGCCGGGCCTCGGTGATCCAGGCCGTGGCCAGTGTGAAGGGGTGCAAGGACCTCTCCCAGGCCGCCTCCGACCTGCGCGGCGCGGCCAAGCAGCGCACCGACCTGGTCACCCGGCTGTCCGGCCTGTCCGTCGACAAGCTCGCGAACCACGCCGCGCTGACAGCCGCACTCACGAGGGCGTGGCAGGCGTCCGCGGCGGCCGACAACCACTACGCGGCCTGGGCCGACCAGGTCGGCGGCAAGAAGGGCTGCAAGAAGGGCCAGGCCCGCGCCACCGGCCAGACCGCGGCCGGCAACCGCGAGAGCGGCACGGCCAGCCAGCAGAAGGTCAAGGCGGCCCGGCTGTGGAACGCCATCGCGAGGACGTACGGCCTGAACCAGCGCCAGCCGGTTCAGCTGTGACGCGAGAGAGGTGAACCCGCGGACGTGAGCCTCAGTTCACGTCCGCGGACTCCAGCGTCTTCGTCGCGTCCACGAACCCCTTCTTCGCCGCCACGAGTTGGCCCTGACGCACGACCTGGAGCGTCACGTCGGCGTTGACCATGCGGGAGAAGCCGATGGCGGCCAGCGGGCTCTCGGCGGACCACCGCAGCGTCGGCGTCAGTCCGCCCGTGGTGACCTTCAGCCCGTCGTCGAGGGCCTTGCGCACCGTGTCGGCGCTGACGTCACCGCTGCCCAGCGACGCGACGACGGACCGGAACACCGTGTAGGCGATCCACGTCGTCTGCACCCCGGTGTCCGAGGCGTCGATGCGGTTGTCACCGAAGGCCTGCTCCTGGATCACCTTCTTCATGGCGTCCCAGCGCGGGTCGCTCGACACCGGGTACCAGCCGGTGACGTACGAGCCCTCGTACGGCCCCGACTGCCCGCCGGACTCGTTGATCACCGTCTGGTCGACGCTGTCGAGCGTGGCGGCGGTCCTCACCGCGGGATAGCCCTCGCGGTCGCGCCGGAAGGAGTCCATGAAGGTGTCCGTGCGGTCCCCGAGCGCGGGAATCACGCACCCGTTCTTCGCCTGGTTGCCGGTCGTGGCGGTCAGCGCCTGTTGCGAGGGCCCCGAGTACTCGGTGGTGTCGTCCGCCGCCCGCTGGTCGATCGCGGGACGGTGGCCGCCCGTCTTCAGGCCGGAGTCGAGCATGGCGGGCAGTTCGTCGCCCGCGATGCTGTCGGGCCGTACGAGCGCCACGGGACCGCAGCCGCCGGCGAGTTCCTTGCCGAGGCCGGCCAGCAGGGCGGGCTGGCCGCCGTTGACCGGGTAGGACATGGGGCTGGTGAACTCGGCGGTCGTGACGCCGTAGCCGCCGATGTAGGGGATGCCGGCGCCCTCCAGCTCGGGGAGGTAGGCGTCGCCGTACTGGCTGTAGGAACCGACGACCGCGACGACGTTCTCCTTGACGGCGAGGCGGGCGCACTTCGCGGCGGCCACGCTGTCGTTGTGCTCGTTGCAGGTCAGGACCTTCAGCTTGCGGCCGTTGATGCCGCCCCGGGCGTTGATCCAGCGGGCGTAGGCCTGTGCGAAGGCCGGCATGCCGGGCTTGTTGGTCGCGCTGGTGTCCGAAGGGGCCCAGGTCATGACGGTGATCGGGTCGTCCCCGGAACCCGCCGTGGTACCGGGGATGACCCCGCAACCGGCGGCGAGCGAGGCACATGCGACCAGTGCCCCCGCCGAGAGGGCGGTGGATCTGAAAGTCCGGGTGCGTGTGGGGGGGAAGGTGCTGCGATTGCGTCGCCTGCCGGTCATGGGCACACACGCTTCCGCCACATCGCCAACCCGGGGGTGACCTTCGGTTATCGGTCGGTGACGGCAAGGTGAATTGCGGGGGCCGGTGAGCCGCCCGAGCGGGAGAACGTACGATCGATGACCGTGCAAGGTTCGGAGAACTCTTCCCGTCGCGGCCGTCGCTCCTCCACCATGGGCGACATGCCACTGAACGACATGCCGTGGTGGCGCTGGCGCAGTAACGTGCGCTCCGCGCTGCACATGCTCTCAGACCCGGCGTTCCAGCAGAACGTCTGGCTGGCCGGCGCCGACGGATACGGGGACGTGACCGACGCCGTGTACCGCCTGGTCGAGGACACCTGGCTGGACAACTGGTCCGCCGAGAAGTACGTGGGCACGATATTCCGGGACTCCCAGGAGGCGGCCCTCGTCGACACCGCCGTGCTGCGGGTGCTGCGGATCATGCACCAGGTCGGGCCCGACGCCCCGGTCTCGGCGTACGTCGAGAACCACGCCTGGCCGGAGGCGGTCCGGGCGGCCCGGGACGCGCACGTGCGCATGGCGATGGCCGACGGGGAGGACCCGGACGCGCCGCCGCGCACACTCGAGGTGCTGCGGATCATGACCAGGTCCGCTTAGCGGACCCCGGTCCGCGCCGGGGCCCACTTATGGGACCCTGTCCTGCATGAACGAGCAGTCCACCCGAGCCGCGGCGCCCGACGACCAGTACGTCCTCACGCTCTCCTGCCCCGACAAAAAGGGCATCGTGCACGCCGTGTCGAGCTATCTCTTCATGACCGGCTGCAACATCGAGGACAGCCAGCAGTTCGGCGACCACGACACGGGTCTGTTCTTCATGCGTGTCCACTTCTCCGCGGAGGCGCCGGTCACGGTGGACAAGCTGCGGGCGAGCTTCGCGGCGATCGGTGACTCCTTCCACATGGACTGGCAGATCAACCGGGCCGACGAGAAGATGCGCATCGTCCTCATGGTCAGCAAGTTCGGGCACTGCCTGAACGACCTGTTGTTCCGGGCCCGGATCGGCGCGCTGCCGGTGGAGATCGCGGCGGTGGTGTCCAACCACACGGAGTTCGCCGAACTGGTCGGCTCCTACAACGTTCCTTTCCACCACATTCCGGTGACGAAGGACACGAAGGCGGACGCGGAGGCGCGGCTGCTGGAGATCGTCCGCGAGAACGACGTCGAGCTGGTGGTGCTGGCCCGTTATATGCAGGTGCTGTCCGACGATCTGTGCAAGCAGCTCAGCGGGCGGATCATCAATATCCACCACTCCTTCCTGCCGAGCTTCAAGGGTGCGAAGCCGTATCACCAGGCTCACACCAGGGGCGTGAAGTTGATCGGTGCGACTGCTCACTATGTGACGGCGGATCTGGACGAGGGGCCGATCATCGAGCAGGAGGTCGAGCGGGTGCGGCATGACGTCACGCCGGACCAGCTCGTCGCCGTGGGGCGCGATGTGGAGTGCCAGGCGCTGGCGCGTGCCGTGACGTGGCATGCCGAGCGGCGCATTCTGCTCAACGGGCGTCGGACGGTCGTGTTCGCCTAGTAGCTCGGGGGAACTGCGCGAACGGCCCCCACGCAACCGCAGCCGCCGACGAAACCGAAACGCACCCTCACATCCGGCTCAAAGCAGCTGCAGCGAACAGCACGTCCCTGATCGCCTCGCGGTCACCGTCCTGACCCGCCGCCGCTTCCGCCGGAGGCACATGGCCCGCCGCCAGGCGGCAGAACTCCGCGCCGTCCAGGGCCACGTGGGCCACCTCGTGCGCGGCGGAGCCGACCGCCGCGGGGGAGTCGAGGGGGATCAGCCACTCGCCGCCGCCCATCCCTTCGATCTCCAGCCGCAGGCTGCGGCCCGGTTCGCCCGCCGGGACCAGGTGTCGGTGGTGGGGAGGCGAGGCCAGGCCGGCCCGGCGGCGGGTCGCGAGTACGTCCGGCAGGACTCGCGCCGCCAGGTCGATCATGCGGTGCATATGGCGTGGGGCAGGCGGTTCGTACGGGTAGTCGACGGCCTCCGCGATGTCCTCGGCATGCACCCAGCACTCGAAGGCCCGGTCCAGCAGCGCGTCCTGCAGCGGCAGCTCGAAGTCGCCGTAGGAGACGGCCGGCCGGGCCGGCCCCGAGTCGTTGATGAAGGACGCCGTGCGGACGAGACCATGGGTCTGATCTCGCCAGGGGGCCCGTACGGAACGGTTGGGCGGGTAGTGCGAGGTGCGCCAGTACGCCTCGGTGCGGGCCCGGGGGGTGGGGTCCGCCTCGGCGATGTCGCCCAGCGGGTCGTCCATGCCGAGGGCGACCGCGACCAGGCCGTCGACCGACAGCAGGTGGGCGATGACCCCGGCGACCGTCGTACGACGGGTCATCGGGCCCTCGCCCTCGAACCAGCGCAGCCGCACGGGCGCGTGCCACTCGGCGTCCCCGATGTCCTGCAGCAGAGCGTCGAGCCGGGCGGTCTCCGCGTCGTACGGAGCCGCCCACTCGGGCACCGGGATGCGGGGCGGGCGCCGGTCGAGGCAGCCGTCCAGAACACGGGTGCGCAGGCCCGGGTCCAGGTCGAGGCTCTCCGGCTGGTGCAGCAGGCCGACCGCCTCGCGCAGTCGCAACGCCTCGTCGGCGCAGGAGCCGCAGTCGCCCAGGTGCTCCTCGACGGCCGCCGTCTCGTCCGCCGAGCAGGCGGCCAGCGCCCAGGCGCCGAGGAGCGATTTGAGGACGCGGTGCTCCAGGACGAGCGGGGCGGGCTGCGGCGCCGGGACCCCCAGGTCCTCCAGGGTGGGCAGTGGCCGCCCGCCGTCCTCCACGGAGGCGCGGGGCATGGGTATGCGGGGTGGCCGGCCGGGGCCGTGGCCGGTGTCGTCGCCGTCGTCGTTGCCGTCGCCGTTCGCGGGTCCGCCCGGGATGCCGTACCCCTCCTGCTGCTCGTCCTTGTCGTCCCTGTCGCCCTGGTCGTCGAGGTCTCCGAAGCCGCCCTCGCCCGCCGGGCCGTTCCTGCCGCCGGGGGCGTCCTCGTCGTCGAAGCCCCCGTGGCCGAAGCGGTCCGCGTTGCCTGCGTCGTTCACACGGCACCCCCGTAACCGGGCGGTGCCCCGGGTGCGCCGGCGTCGTGGGCGGTGGCCAGGAGCTGCAGGCCCAGGCGGAGCCGGCGGCGGGCCTCGTCCTCGGTGACGCCGAGGTCGGCGGCGGTCTGGCGGTAGTCGCGGCGCTGGAAGTAGGCCAGGTCGAGGGCGGCGCGCAGCGGAGCGGGCATGGACGTGACGATGTAGTCGGCGCGGGCGGCGACCGAGGCCCGGCGCACCTTGCGCTCCAGCTCCTCGGCGGAGCCGCCGGAGCCCTGGGCCAGGGCGGCGGTCTCGGTGGCGCGCAGCCGCTGCACGGCGAGGCGGTGGGTCAGCGTGGCGACCCAGGAGCGCAGGGGGCCCTGCTTGGGGTCGTACGCCTCGGGGTGTTCCCAGACGTGGACGAAGACGTCGCGCGTGATGCCGTCGGCCGCGCGCTCGTCCCCGAGGACGCGGTGGGCCAGGTTGTGCACCAGGGAGGCGAACCGGTCGTAGAGCTCGCCGAGGGCGGCCGCCTCACCGCGTGCGAGTCGCTGCTGCATCTTGCGGTCCCAGCGGGGCGGCGCGTCCTTCTTCGTCATACGGCCCCCTCACCCCTGCCCGTTCCTCGGCCCGGCCTGCGTCCATCGTCTCCTCGAATGTAGTCGGCACCTACGACAGTGCACGTCGCTTTGTCGCAATGTGTGCGGCCGTCGTTCTGTGCCTGCCTACCCGCTCGACCTCTGATCAGACCTGATCGAACAGGATCGAAGTCGACTAAAACAAGCCTCTTCCGATCAGTTTCCGTTTCTGGGGCTGTGTTTCAGGGAACGGCCGCTGGGCAGCCGCGCTGCAAGGAAGCGTAGGTACGGCTTCCGTTTTGCGGGGGCTCCGGCGAGCGAAGGGCATGGTGGTGGCGTTCTATGTAACCGGCGGCGAGCAGGGCGACTGGACCGTGCTCCGTGTGTCGGGCGAGCTGGACCTGGTGACGTCTCCGGCGCTGCGTCAGCGGGTGCACGACGTGGTGGCCGAGGGTCGCCACGGCCTCGTCCTCGACCTCTCCGAGGTCTTCTTCTGCGACTCCAGCGGTGTCGGCGTGCTCATCGCCGCCCGCCGGCTCATCCGTTCCTGCCAGGGCACCCTGCGCCTGATACTCCCGGCCCAGGGCGCGGTCGAGGGATCGCACGTCAACCGCGTCCTGGGCGCCCTCGGCGTGCGTCGTCTGTTCGACGTGTACGCCGACGTGGCGTCGGCGGTCGCGGAGGAGGCCGACCCGCTGTCCGCCTGACCTGGGCGGCAGCTGTGACCAACGCGGTACGGCTCACCTCTGTGTGCCACACAGTTGTCCCGAAATTCCCCCGGTCTTGGCACAAGGGCCGCTTTCCCGCGCCCGGGCGGCCTTTCACGTCGTACGCTCCGACGAGATGCACCCGACATGACGTAAGGCGGCCCGAAAGAGATGGTCAGCAGCGAGTACGAGCGCAGGATCGCCGCCCGGTTCGCCACCTTCGACCAGGACGGCAACGGCTACATCGACCGCGAGGACTTCAGCGGGGCGGCCAAGAAACTGCTCACCGAGTTCGCCGTCGCGGCCCGCTCCGACAAGGGCCAGGCGCTGTACGGCGGTGCCGAGGCGTTCTGGCAGGGCATGGCCGGCATAGCGGACCGGGACGGCGACCAGCGCATCGACCGCGAGGAGTTCGTGAACGGCGCGGTCAAGCGCCTGCGCGACAACCCCGAAGGGTTCGCGGAGATCGCCCGCCCCTTCCTGCACGCGGCCCTCGACCTCGCCGACACCGACGGCGACGGCGCGGTCACCGTCGAGGACACCGCGCGCGTGCTGAGGATTCTGGGGGTGCCCGAGGACATCGCCCGGAGCGTCGCCGCCGCGCTCGACACCGACGGCGACGGCAGGGTCGGCGAGACGGAGATCGTCCCGGCGTTCGCCCGCTACTTCACGGTCCCTGAGTAGGTCCTTGGGTGAGGCCCTGCCCCTGAACAGAGCCCTGCCCCGGAGCGGTGCCCCGCGCGTAGCGCTCCCGCAGCCTGTACTTGAGCACCTTCCGCAGCGTCTCGCCCCGCGGAAGGGCGTCCACCACCTCCAGCTGCTCCGGCAGTTTGTGCACCGACAGCCCTTCCGCGCGCAGATACGCCGCCACCGCGCCCAGGGTCAACTCCGCGGCCCCTTCCGGCTGTTCCACCACCACGCACACCCGCTCCCCGCGCTCGGCGTCCGGCAGCCCGATCACCGCGACGTCCCCGACCGCCGGATGGGCGGCCAGCAGGTCCTCGATCTCCTTCGCCGAGATGTTCTCGCCCTTGCGGATGATCACGTCCTTGAGCCGCCCGGTGAGCACCAGATGGCCGCTGTCCGTGACGAACCCCAGGTCACCGGTGCGCAGAAACCCCTCCTCGTCGAAGGCTTCCGCCGTCTGCGCCGGATCCAGATAGCCCTGGCAGACGGCCTCCCCGCGCAGCCGCACCTCCCCGTCCACGATCCGTATCTCCATCCCGTCCGGCGGCCGCCCCTCCGTCGTCGCGAGGTTCTCCACGGTGTCGTCCGGAGCGCCCATGGTGATCATCGGCACCTCGGTCATGCCGTACCCGTGGGTGAGCTGCACCCCCATCTCCCGTACGACGGCGTGGTACACCTCCGGCGGCTTCGGCGCCCCGCCACCCGCGAGCAGCCGTAGCGAGGGAATGACCTTCCGGCCGGGCTGCTTGCGCTGTTCCGCCAGGAACATCGAGTAGAACGCCGTCGACCCGCCCGCCACCGTCACCCCGTGCTTCCGGTATCCCTCAAGCGCGCCCGGCAGTGCGAACTGCTCGAACATCACGGCCGGGAAGCCGTACAGCAGGAGCATCACCGTGTAGTCGGGCCCGGCTATGTGCGCGTACGGGAAGGCCATCGAACCCACGTCGTTGGCCGACAGCCGCAGTGCGTGCGCGAGGCACGACCCGCCCGCGATCAGCGAACGGTCCGTGTGCAGCACGCCCTTGGGGTCGGAGGTCGTACCCGAGGTCCAGTAGATCCAGCGTACGGAGGTGCCGTCGGCGGGCGGCGGGGGCAGCACCCTCGGATCACCGTCCGGCAGCACGTCGTACGCCTCGAAGACCCCCTTCGCGCCGAGCCTCCGCGCCATCCCGGTGTGGTCGAAGCCCCGCCACTCACCGGGTACGGCGAAGAACTCGGCCTTGGACTCCCGCAGGGCGAAGCCGACTTCGCGGTCCCGGTAGAACGGGATGACCGGAGTCTGTACGGCACCCAGGCGGGCCAGCGCGAAGGACAGCAGCGCCGTCTCGATCCTGGTGGGCAGCTGCCAGGCGACCACCGTGCCGGGACGTACGCCCATGTCGTACAGACCGGCCGCTACGCGCTCGGCACGCGCGCGTAGCTCGCCGAAACTCAGCGAGCGGTCGTCCTGGAGGAGCACGGGCCGGTCGGGGGTGAGGTCGGCGCGGCGGGCGACCAGGTCCCACAGGGTGCGGGATGCGCTCAGTGCGTGGGCGGTGTCGGTCACGGCGGCCCCCTCGTGGAGTGACACGGACTGGTACAGAGCTGACGGGCAGTCAGATAGTGCGCAGAGCGTAGGGCTCGGCGCCTTGTCGGTCCAGGGGTGCGGGACCGGCGCCTCTGATCGGCTGAGCCCGTGTGAGCGTGTCCCTCCGGACGCCTCCCCTCCCGCTCGTGACGCTGTCATCCGATCAGCGACATCCCCGCGAGAAGGTCACATATTCGATCCCCGCGCTTACGTACGTCGCCGAGGTCGGCATGGGCGCGTGACGGGGCGCCGATGGATGACGCACCACTTCCGATCCCAAAGGAAATGTGTGAACCTCCGCATAGAGCAGTACCTGACGACCCATCAGATCCGTGCATCAGGCGGAGGGGATCATGACCGAACTGCCCCGCATCATCAGCGTCGACGACCATGTGATCGAGCCCGCCCACCTCTTCGAGACCTGGCTGCCGGAGAAGTACCGCGACCGGGGCCCGCAGGCCCTCACCGCCGGGATCGGCGAGCTCGCCTACGTCGCCGGCAAGTACCAGATCACGATGGACCCGGAGGGCCAGCCGACGGACTGGTGGATCTACGAGGACCTGAAGTTCCCTTACAAGCGCAACATCGCCGCCGTCGGCTTCGACCGCGACGAGATGACCCTGGAGGGCATCACCAGGGAGGAGATGCGGCGCGGCTGCTGGGATCCCAAGGCGCGCCTGGAGGACATGGACCTCAACCATGTCGAGGCCAGCCTCTGCTTCCCGTCCTTCCCCCGTTTCTGCGGGCAGACCTTCGCCGAGGCGCACGACAAGGAGGTCGCGCTGGCCTGTGTGCGCGCCTACAACGACTGGATGGTCGAGGAGTGGTGCGGCGACAGCGGCGGCCGGCTCATCCCGCTCTGCCTGATCCCGCTGTGGGACGTCGAGCTCGCGGTCGCGGAGATCCGCCGCAACGCCGCGCGCGGGGTGAGGGCGGTGACCTTCTCCGAGATCCCCACCCACCTCGGCCTGCCCTCCATCCACTCCGGCTACTGGGACCCGTTCTTCGCGGTCTGCCAGGAGACCGGGACGGTCGTCAACATGCACATCGGCAGCAGTTCCCAGATGCCCGCCGCCTCGCCCGACGCGCCCCCCGCCGTCCAGGCGTCCCTGAGCTTCAACAACGCCATGGCCTCGATGATGGACTACCTGTTCAGCGGGGTCCTGGTGAAGTTCCCGCGCCTCAAACTCGCCTACTCCGAGGGCCAGATGGGCTGGATCCCGTACGCCCTGGAACGCGCCGACGACGTCTGGGAGGAGCACCGCGCCTGGGGCGGGGTGCGGGACCTGATCCCGGAGCCCCCGTCGACGTACTACTACCGGCAGATGTTCTGCTGCTTCTTCCGCGACAAGCACGGCGTGGCCTCGCTGGACGTGGTGGGCCGGGACAACGCCACCTTCGAGACCGACTACCCGCACGTCGACTCGACCTTCCCGCACACCAAGGAGGTCGCCCTCGACCATGTGAAGGGCCTCGACGACGAGACGGTGTACAAGCTGATGCGGGGCAACGCGATCCGCATGCTGGACCTGGACCTCGACCGCTGATGGACCTGTCGTACACGCCCGAAGAGGAGGAGTTCCGGGCGCGGCTGCGGGAGTGGCTCGGCAAGGTGCTGCCGACGCTGCCGCCGAAGCCCTCCCCGGACGACTGGCCCGCGCGCAGGACGTACGACCTCGGCTGGCAGCGGATGCTGTACGACGCCGGGTACGCCGACGTCCACTGGGACGCCTCCCCGACCGTCCGGCTGATCTTCCTGGAGGAGACCGAGAAGGCGGGCGCACCCTATGTGGGGGCGAACTTCGTCGGACTGCTGCACGCCGGGCCGACCATCGCCGCCGAGGGGACGCCCGAGCAGCGGGAGCGCTGGCTGCCGCCGATGCTGCGCGGCGAGGAGGTCTGGTGCCAGGGCTTCAGCGAACCGGACGCCGGCTCCGACCTCGCGGCGCTGCGCACGCGCGCGCGTAGGGACGGTGACGACTATGTGGTGAGCGGGTCCAAGATCTGGACCTCCCATGCCGAAGTGGCCGACTGGTGCGAGCTGTTGGTCCGTACGGGTCCGGCGGCGCCGAAGCACCGCGGGATCAGCTGGCTGGCCATGCCCATGTCCTTGCCCGGCATCACCGTACGACCGCTGCGGACCCTCGCCGGGTCGGCGGAGTTCGCCGAGGTGTTCCTCGACGAGGTCCGCGTGCCGGTCGCGAACCGGGTCGGCGATGAGAACGACGGCTGGCGCGTGACCATGGTGACGCTGTCCTTCGAACGCGGTACGGCGTTCGTGGGTGAGGTGGTCGCCTGCCGGCGCGTGCTGGGCGAACTCGCCGCGGAGGCGCGGAGGCGCGACTGCTGGGACGACCCGGTGCTCCGGCGCCGTCTCGGGAGGCTGAATGCGGAGTTCCGGGGGCTGTGGCGGCTGATCCAGTGGAACGTGAGCGAGGCGGAGGGCGGTTCCGGGGTCCCCGGGGTCGGGGGTTCGGTTTTCAAACTGCGGTATTCGCATGCACGGCAGGAGTTGTACGACGTTGCGGCGGACGTCCTCGGTGAGGACGCACTCGATCTCGATCGGCCGTGGGTTCCGGACCGGCTGTCGTCGCTGGCGTACACCATCGCGGCCGGTACCTCGCAGATTCAGCAGAACATCGTGGCCGAGCGGATTCTGGGGTTGCCGAAGGGGAGGTGAGCGGTGCGGTTTCAACTGACCATGGAGCAGCGGGCTTTGCGGACTGCTGTGCGGGGTGTGATCGGTCGTGGGCCGTCTGCGGGTCGGTGGGGGCCGGCCGCGCAGTTCCCCGCGCCCCTTGAAGGCGGTGATGCCCGGCCCCGTCTCGACCGTGCCCTGTGGCGGGCCCTCGGAGAGCTCGGGTTCTTCTCCTTGCGGTTGTCCGAAGCGGATGGTGGGGCTGGACTCGGGCTCCCGGAAGCGGCGTTGGCGTTCGAGGAAGCCGGGCGGGCGTTGGTTCGCGGGCCGCTCGTGGCCACTCATCTCGCGGCCGGGGAGGTGCCCGGGGCGGCCACCGGGGAGGTTGTCGTGGCCGCCGCGGACGGCAGGCTCGTGGAGTGGCTGGCCGAGGCCGACGTCGTGCGGCGTGGTGCCGAGGGGGCCGTACCGTTGCGGTCGGTGGATCCGTTGACGCCCCTGCACCGGGTGCCCGCGCCGGCGCCCGCCGATCCCGTCGCCGGTCTCCTCACTGCTGCCGAGCAGCTCGGTACGGCCACGCGTGTGTGCGAGCTGGCCGTGCAACACGCCCGGACGCGCGAGCAGTTCGGGCAGCCGATCGGGGCCTTCCAGGCGGTCAAGCACCTGTGCGCACAGATGCTGGTGCGCGCCGAGGTGGCCCGCGCCGCGGTCTACGCGGCGGCCGTCACCGCCGACCGGACCGACATCGCCGCGGCCCGGCTGCTCGCCGACGAGGCCGCCGTGCGCGGCGCCCGCGACTGCCTCCAGGTGCACGGCGGCATGGGCTTCACCTGGGAGTCCGAGGTGCATCTGCATCTGAAGCGGGCATGGGTGCGGGCACAACGTGGCGGAGGGGTCACGGAGAGTGAGGAGCTGCTGGCGGCCGATCTGGTGGCCTGAAGGGCGCCGGCCTGGGATGTCGCGGAAGCCGCCCCCGCAGTTGTCGCGGATTGTGGCATACCGGAATTACGGAGCGTTGATATCGGGTTGTGTCCTATGCGTGACCCGTCACGTCCTGGAGTCGGCGTCCCGCTCCGGTACCTTCTGTGGGATGCGAGTGGTTCCGAGCACGAGCCGTGCCGGTGTTGCCCCCGGGGTGATGCCGCAACCGGCCTGTTCGAGTCCCCGCAATGAGCGTCGCACAGTATGCCGCACGGGTACTCCTTCGCGCTGGAATATGCCCGAAGCGCTTGTTGGCGTGACTGTACGTCAACCATGCTGTCTCTTAAGGGATTCACGTTCCGTGACCCTTGCTCTGGGCTCTGCACTGGCCATTGTTCTGGTCATGCAGAAAATGGCTACGATCGTGGCCCTCGTTGCGGCGCGCGCGTGGCGCGAGGTCATGTGTCCGCCGGTTCGGATGGTGTGAGCGGTGCAGGTGCTTCAGGTGCAGCTGGAAGTCCGGCCCGACCCCGCTGAGGTGGGGCGAGCCCGGAGGTGGGCGCGTTCCCGCCTCGCGGGGTCCGGGATAGAGGCCGACGAGCCGCTCGCCGAGACGCTGATCCTGCTCGTCTCCGAACTGGTCACCAACGCCGTTGTGCACACCGGCTGTCCGGCCGTGCTGCGACTCTCCCTGCCCGGTGTGGCCGAGGAGTCCGCCATCGTCCGCCTGGAGGTGGCCGACACCAGCGACCGGGCCCCGGTGCCCCGGTGCGCCGACGGTGACGCGACCGGCGGCCGCGGCCTCGCCCTTGTCGACGGTCTCGCCGACCGCTGGGGCTGGAGTCCCGAGGGTGCCGGTAAACGCATCTGGTGCGAACTCGACCGCTGCGTACAGACCCGGCAGGCCGCGGAGGCCTGTGTGGGCGGCGCAACGGCGTACGAGGGGCTGGCGTTCGAGGCGGTGTGACCGGCGCACGGGTACCGAGGATCCGTCAGCTCCGGTGCACGGTCGCAGAAACCGCTCGCACGCCCCGCCCGGCTGAGGCGATGCGCCGGGATGTGCTTCCGTGCGCGCCCGCGACAAATTGGGCTTAAGTAATAAATCCCCGTACGGGTGTTGACGCATCGTGTCCGTTTGATCACGCTTGTGGTCAGCGATTCGCCGTGAGGGGACGACGAGGGCTTCGGTGACGGGAGCCCTCGGCGAGTGTGGATCGTGATTCGGCGTCGGTTCCCTCCGGGCCAGGGGGGCCGTGGGGGTCCCCCCGCTCGAGCGAATTCGAGAGTGGGGAGGGTGCGCCGAGTCGGTCGGCGGCGCGTGGTGCCGTGCTCGGGGCGGGAGCACCGCGTCGCCGGCCGACGGCCCTGAGGGCCTGTGTCCGAACAGGCCCTCACAGGATGGCGACGGGGGCCACCGGAGTTCCCGTCGCGCCGACGAAGGGCTCGGGCATCGCGGACAGCAGGAACGCATACCGGCCAGTTTCTCCACAGGCTGTGGACAACTCTTCGAGATTCCAGTTCTGGCCCTGCAGCATGCCCATCTCCACCAGGTCGAGCGCGTGCACGGGCAGCCACAGGTCCTCGATCTCCGGCGGAAAGATCTCGAAGGTGAGGGTGTCGTTCGCGACGGCGGCGACATCGCGCGCGTGGAACCACTCCGGGGTACGGATCGACAGGCCCGGGGAGGGGTAGCCGTACGCGTGCCTGTCCCCGGCGAGACAGACCTGGATCTGCCCGGTCCGTACGAGCACGACGTCCCCGGCACGCACGCGCGTGCCGGCCATTTCCTCGGCGGCCTCCAGGTCTTCAGGGGTGACCGCGTGGCCGCCCTCCAGTCGGTCGGCACCACGCGCGCGTGCCACGTCCAGCAGCACCCCGCGCGAGACGACGTGGCGCGCCTTGTCGATGCCGCTGAACTCGGCGCCACCGTGCGGGGTGATGGTGCCGGCGGGGCGGCCGTTGTAGAGCCGGCCCGAGTGCGAGACATGGGTCAGCGCGTCCCAGTGGGTCGCGGCCTGCAGCCCCATGGTCACGGCGTCGTCGCTGCACGCCACCGACCCCGGGCCGAACAGCTCCTGGTTGATCTGCACCATCGCGTGCAGCGGATTGACCCGCCCCGGGATCATCCCGGTCTGTACGCCGTCCTGTTGCAGGGGCAGCGCGAGGGGGACGCGGCGGCCCGTGCGGACGGTCGCGGCGGCCTCGCGGACAACCTCGTCGGTGATCAGGTTGAGGGTGCCGATCTCGTCGTCGGCACCCCAACGGCCCCAGTTGCTCACGCGCTTGGCGATCTCGTCGAACTCGGCGGGCATCGACATCGGCTCTCCCCGGGGCTTGTCTCCAGGCATCTGACGGGTCATAAAATCTAACGGTCCGTCAGAAACCGCGGGAAGGGGCCGGACGTGGGGAACTTCTTGGCAGGCAAGGTCGTCGCCGTGACGGGCGCCGGACGGGGCATCGGCCGTGCGGTGGCACTGGCGGCGGCGGCCGAGGGGGCGAAGGTCGTCGTCAACGACTACGGGGTGGCCATCGACGGGGCTTCGCCCACCAGCGAGGTCGCCGAAGCCGTCGTCAAGGAGATCGAGGCCGCGGGCGGGGACGCCGTCGCGGTGGCCGACGACGTGTCCACGATGGCCGGCGGGCAGCGGGTGGTCGACGTCGCGGTCTCGTCGTACGGACGGCTCGACGGTGTCGTCTGCGTCGCCGGGATCCTGCGTGAGCGGATGCTGTTCAACATGTCCGAGGAGGAGTGGGACCCGGTCGTGGCCACCCACCTGAAGGGCACGTTCACGGTGTTCCGGGCGGCCTCGGCGGTGATGCGGGGGCAGCGGGCGGGGACGCTGATCGGGTTCACCAGCGGCAATCATCAGGGGTCGGTCTCGCAGGCGAACTACAGCGCGGCGAAGGGCGGGATCATCTCGCTGGTACGGAGCGCTGCGTTGGGCCTGCACAAGTACGGGGTGAGTGCCAACGCGGTGGCGCCGGTCGCCCGTACCCGGATGTCGGCGAATGTTCCTGTGGAGCTGACGGAGATCGGGGAGCCGGAGGATGTGGCTGCCCTGGTCGTCTATCTGCTGTCCGACCGCGCGAAGGAGCAGGGGATCACCGGGCAGGTGTACACGGTTGCCGGGCCGAAGCTGGCGGTCTGGGCTCAGCCGCGGGAACTGCGCTCGGCTTATGCCGAGGGTGCTTGGACGCCTGAGCGGATTGCGGAGTTTCTGCCGGGGTCGGTGGGAGTGGATCCGATGCCGATGCTTGAGCGGTTGGCGGCGATGGAACGGGCCGCTGCGCGGGGTGACAGGCCGAACGCCTGAGAGCTCGCGGGGACCTGTTGGGTGGCGGCTGCGGGTTTGTTGTGGTGGCCGGTCGCGCAGTTCCCCGCGCACCTGGGGAAGTCGCCCTGAACGGCGTTGAGAGGAGGCACCGTGGACTTCGGGTTCAGTGCTGAGGACGAAGCGTTCCGGACGGAAGCGAGAGTGTGGTTGTCCGGACACGCCGAGAGCGCGCGGGACCGCCGTGCGTGGGAGCGTGCCCTCGGTGAAGCCGGCTGGATCGGGCTCGGGTGGTCCGAAGGGGGATACGGGAACCGGACCGGCACGCTCACCCAGCAAGTTGTCTGGGCCGAGGAGTACGCGCGGTCGGGCGCGCCTCCGCGGTCGGGGCACATCGGGGAGAAGCTGCTCGCGCCCACCCTTCTCGCCCATGGGACGGAGGAGCAGAAGGCCCGCTTTCTTCCTCCCGTCGCCGCCGGTGATGAGCTGTGGTGTCAGGGGTACAGCGAACCCGGTGCCGGTTCCGATCTGGCCGGGGTGCGGACCGCGGCCGTACCTGACGGGTCGGGGTACCGGATCAGCGGGCAGAAGATCTGGACGTCGCTGGCGCACGAGGCCGACTGGTGCTTCGTGCTCGCCCGTACCGAGGCGGGATCCCGTCGTCACCACGGGCTGAGCTTTCTCCTTGTCCCCATGGACCAGCCGGGGCGGATCGAGGTGCGGCCCATTCGGCAGCTGACCGGGACCAGCGACTTCAACGAGGTCTTCTTCGACGGTGCACGCGCGCGCGTGGAGCACGTCGTCGGGGGTGAGGGGAGCGGCTGGAAGGTCGCGATGAGCCTGCTCGGGTTCGAGCGGGGGGTGTCCACGCTGGCCCAGCAGATCGGGTTCGCCGAGGAGCTGAGGCGGGTGCTGCGGGCCGCCGTGGACACGGGGGCGGTCACCGATCCCGTCGTGAGGGAGCGGCTGGTGCGGCAGTGGGCCGAGCTGCGGGCCATGCGGTGGAACGCCCTGCGGACGCTGGGGAGGTCGGGCGACGCGGGGGCGTCCAGCGTGGCCAAGCTGTTGTGGGGCGGCTGGCATCAGCGGCTCGGGGAGCTGGCGATGCAGGTGCGCGGGGCCGCGGCGGGGGTCGGGCCCGTGGACTGGTCGCCGTCGGCGTCGTACGAACTCGACCTGTTGCAGCATCTGTTCCTGTTCTCCCGGGCCGACACGATCTACGGCGGTTCGGACCAGGTCCAGCGCACGATCATCGCCGAGCGGGTGCTCGGCCTGCCCAGGGAGCCCAAGGGGGTCTTCTGATGCGCGGTGTGGTGTTCGACGGCAAGCGGCTCGAGGTCGTGGACGACCTGGAGGTGCGGGAGCCGGGGCCGGGGGAGGTGCAGGTCGCCATCTCGGCAGCCGGGTTGTGCCACAGCGATCTGTCTGTGGTGGACGGGACCATACCTTTCCCCGTTCCCGTGGTGTTGGGACATGAGGGGGCCGGGGTGGTGGAGGCCGTCGGCGCCGGGGTCACGCATGTGGTGGTGGGTGATCATGTCGCGCTCTCCACGCTCGCCAACTGCGGTACGTGCGCGGAGTGCGACCGGGGGCGGCCGACGATGTGCCGGCAGGCGATCGGGCGTCCCGGGCAGCCGTTCGTCCAGGGCGGGCGGCGCGTCTACCAGTTCGCCTCCAACTCCGCCTTCGCGGAGCGGACCGTGGTGAAGGCGGTGCAGGCGGTCCGGATTCCCCAGGACATCCCCCTGCCGGCCGCCGCGCTGATCGGGTGCGGGGTGCTGACCGGGGTGGGGGCCGTCCTCAACCGGGCGAGGGTCGACCGCGGGGACAGCGTGCTGGTCATCGGCACCGGCGGTATCGGGCTCAACGTCATCCAGGGCGCCCGGATCGCGGGTGCGCTGCGGATCGTCGCCGTCGACGCGAACCCGGCGAAGGAGGCGGTGGCCCGGCAGTTCGGGGCGACGCACTTCCTGACGTCGACGAAGGAGGTGAAGGAGATCCTGCCCCACGGGGCCGACCACGCCTTCGAGTGCGTCGGACGCGTGGAGCTGATCCGGCAGGCGATCGATCTGCTCGACCGGCACGGCCAGGCGGTGCTGCTGGGTGTGCCCGCGGCGACCGCGGAGGCCTCCTTCCTCGTCTCCTCCATGTACCTCGACAAGTCCATCCTGGGCTGCCGGTACGGGTCGTCCCGCCCGCAGCGGGACATCGCCCTGTACGCCGACCTGTACCGCGAAGGACGGCTGCTGCTCGACGAACTGGTGACGGAGACCTATCCGGTCGAGGACTTCGAGAAGGCGAAGGCCGACGCGGAGGCGGGGCGGGTCGCCCGTGGGGTGCTCACTTTCTGACGCCGCGCAGACGGCGCCGAGTTGTCCACAGGCCGGGGAAATCGGGTGGGCCGGTGTCAGTGGCGCCGCCTACGGTCGTTCGCATGAGCTACCGCGACATCGCCTCCCCACAGGTCCTGGCCTGGGCCTGCACGTCCGTCGGCGCCCGTATGCCGGTGGCGATGGCGCCGCTGGCCCTGGTCTTCCTGGTGCGCGAACGGCCCGGGGGGTATGCGCTGGGCGCGGCCGTCGCCGCGGTCTATGTGCTCGGCGAGATCATCGGCGCGCCGGTTCTCGGCATGCGGCTGCGTCCCGATCGCGCCCGCCCTCACCTGGCGGCGGGGCTCGGCGTCGGAGCGGGCGGTTTCGCGGGACTCGGTGTGTTTCCCGACGCGCACCCCCTGGCCCTCGGCGCGTTGGCGTTCCTCGCCGGTGCCGCACCGGCCGCCGCGGCCGGGGGATTACGTGCGCTGCTCACCGGTCTGGTTCCCGAACGGGCCGTGTCACAGGCGCTGTCCACCGAGTCGATGCTGGTGTCGGGCATCTGGGCCGTCTCCCCGTCCGCCGTCACCGGCCTCGCCCTCGGCGTCGTACCGCGCGCCCCGTTGCTGCTCGCGGCCGCCCTGATGGCGTCGTCGGTCGCGGGCCTGTGGCTGCTGCCGGCCGGCTGGGACACGCAGAACACAGGGGAGGGGGACGGTGGGGAGCGGGCGGAGAAGTCCCCACTCCGCTTGCTTGCCGGTGCCTGGCCGCTGTTCGTCACCGGGGCGGCGGGCCTCGCCCTGCTCGGTCTCGCCGAGCTCGTCCTGCCCGCTCTCCTGCAACAGCGGGGCACAGGTGTCGGCTGGTCCGGGCCGATGCTGACCGGACTGGCGGTGGGCGGCGGGCTCGGCGCGTTTCTGCACGGCCTGCGCGCCTGGCCCGGGCTGCTGCGCACCCGCAGCGCCGTACTGATGGTCGCGGTGATGGCGTGCGTGACGCTCGTCGCGCTGATACCGGACCCGGCGGGGATCGCGGGCGCGCTGGTCGTCGGCGGCATGCTCCAGTCGGCGGTGCTGCTCGTCCGCACCCTGTCACTGCGTGAGGCGCTTCCGCCCGGCGCCCAGGCGGCCGGCTACTCGGTCATGTACGCGGCTTCGGGGGCGGGTTATGCGGTGACGGGCTCTCTCGCCGGCGGTCTGCTGCGGGTGACGGCGCCCTCCACGGCCATCCTCTGCGGTGTGGCCCTGACCCTGGCGCTGACCGCGGTCGGCTGGTGGGGCGAGGTCCGCCGGGCGCGGAGGTCACCTCACGGCGCCGACACCGCCGTAATGCCCGGAACTGCCGGTGGACCCGCCGCCGCGGCCCTCCCCGGCGCGGAAAGTACGGCGATACGCGGTGGGTGTGACCCCGAGGACCGTCTGTAGGTGCTGGCGCATCGACTGTGCCGTGCCGAAGCCGGCCTCCTGGGCCACCTGGTCGACGGACAGGTCGGTCGTCTCCAGCAGGTGTCGCGCCCGCTCCACGCGCTGCTGGGTGAGCCACTGTCCGGGGCTGACGCCGACCTCCTCGCGGAAGCGGCGGGTGAAGGTGCGTACCGACATGGACTCCTGCGCGGCCATGTCGCGGAGCTGGATCGGCTCGTGGAGCCGGCCCAGGGCCCAGGCGCGCGCACCCGTCGTGGTCGCCAACTGCGGCTCGGGCAAGGGGCGTTGGATGTACTGCGCCTGGCCGCCGTCACGGTGGGGCGGTACGACGGTGCGGCGGGCGATCTCGTTGGCGACGGCGGTGCCGTGGTCGCGGCGCACCATGTGCAGGCACAGGTCGAGGCCGGCCGCGACGCCGGCCGAGGTCAGGATGTCGCCGTCATCGATGAACAGCACGTTCGGATCGACGTCGATCTTCGGGAAGAGGCGCTGCAACTGGTCGGTCTCCGCCCAGTGCGTGGTCGCGGGGCGGCCGTCGAGATAGCCGGCCGCGGCGAGCACGAACACGCCGGTGCAGATGGAGGCGAGCCGGGTGCCGGGGCGGATATGGGCGAGGGCGGCGGCCAGTTCGTCGGTGAGGACGCCCTGCTCGAAGACCGGGCCGAGTTCGTACGAGGCCGGGACGATGACCGTGTCGGCGGTGGCCAGGGCCTCCGGTCCGTTCTCGATCTGGATGGCGAAGTCGGCGTCGGTCTCCACCGGGCCCGGTGGCCGGATCGAGCAGGTCACGACCTCGTAGAGGTGCCGGCCGCGGGCGTCCTTGGGGCGGCCGAAGATGCGGTGCGGGATACCCAGCTCGAAGGGGAGCAGGCCGTCCAGGGCGAGGACGACCACGCGGTGCGGGCGGAACTCCGGGTCAGCCGGCTCACTGCTCATGGCCCGATCCTAGCGAATGCTGTCCTTCGGGCCAGTGGATGCGCTCGGTTCCGGCCTGGATGCTCTATGTCGTGACCCAGACAACCGAACCCGCAGCAGTCGAAACGGCCCCCGAGTCCGGCCGTTCCCCTCGCACCCGCATCCACCGGGCGTGGTTCGTCGCCGCCGTCACCTTCGTGACGATCATCGGCGCGGCCGCCTTCCGCTCACTCCCCGGCCTGCTCATCGACCCGCTGCACCAGGAGTTCGGCTGGTCGCGCGGCACCATCGGTGCCGCGGTCTCCGTGAACCTCGCGCTGTACGGACTCACCGCCCCGTTCGCGGCGGCGCTGATGGACCGCTTCGGCATCCGCAAGGTCGTGGCCGTCGCGCTGACCGTGATCGCGGTCGGCTCGGGCCTGACGGTGTGGATGACGGCCGCCTGGCAGCTGCTGCTGTGCTGGGGTCTGCTGGTCGGCCTGGGGTCCGGGTCGATGGCGCTCGCTTTCGCCGCGACCGTGACCAACCGCTGGTTCACCGAGCGCCGCGGCCTGGTCACCGGAATCCTCACCGCCGCCTCGGCCTCCGGCCAGCTGATATTCCTGCCGCTGCTTTCGTGGATCGTCGAGAGGCACAGCTGGCGTCCGGCGGCCGTCACGGTGGCCCTCGCGGCCCTCGCGGTCGTCCCCTTCGTCTGGCTGCTGCTGCGCGACCACCCGGCGGACGTGGGCCTGAAGCCGTACGGCGGCAAGGAGTTCGTGCCGAAGCCCGAGCCCGCGGCCGGGGCCGCCCGCCGAGCCGTGACCGTGCTGTTCTCCGCGTCCCGCACCGGCACCTTCTGGCTGTTGGCCGGCACCTTCGCGATCTGCGGCGCCTCCACCAACGGCCTGATCCAGACCCACTTCGTGCCCGCCGCCCACGACCACGGCATGCCCGTCACGGCGGCGGCCTCCCTGCTCGCGGTCATCGGCGTCTTCGACGTGGCCGGCACGATCGCCTCCGGCTGGTTCACGGACCGCTTCGAACCGCGCCGACTGCTCGCGGTCTACTACGCCCTGCGCGGTGTCTCGCTGCTCTTCCTGCCGATGCTCCTGGCCCCGAGCGTCCACCCGCCGATGCTGTTCTTCATCGTCTTCTACGGCCTCGACTGGGTCGCCACCGTCCCGCCGACGGTCGCCCTGTGCCGGGAGCAGTACGGCGACGACAGCGCGATCGTCTTCGGCTGGGTCCTCGCCTCCCACCAGGTCGGCGCCGCACTCGTCGCCTTCCTCGGGGGTGTGGCGCGTGACGTCTTCGGCTCGTACGACATGGTCTGGTACGCCTCCGGCGCACTGTGCGCGGTGGCGGCGCTGATGGCGCTGGTGATCCGGCGGCGACCGGCCGCTCCCGTACTCGCCGTATCCTGACCACTCATCTCAACTCACCCGCCCGGAAAGGGATGTTCATGACACTCGGCATGGTTCTCGGCGATGTGGTCCTCGTGCCCGCCCACGTTGGATCACGAGCCCGAGGAGCATGTCGTGTCTTCCTCCTCCACGGTCCGCTGGACCGAGGATCAGCAGCACCTTTCCGCCCGCTGGCACTCTGAGAGCGCACTGCCCCCGCCCCGGCGGGCGGCCGTCGCCGACGACCGTACGAAGGCCGCCACCGCCCACCGGCTGGCCTGCGAAGGCACCGCCCTGGTGTGGCGGGGCGACTTCCACAACGCGCGTCTGCTGCTGCGCGCGATGGAGCGCCGCGTCGACCGCAAACGCCCGGCGCCGGGCCTCACCCCGGCCGAGACGTTCCACCTCCAGCGCAGTTTCCGCGCCCACCGGGCCCGCGTGCTCGGCAGACTCCTGGTGGTCCTGGAAGACGACCACAGCCTGGCGCTGCGCCGCGCCCCCGACGTCCGCCATGCGTGCATGCAGGCCTACGGTCCGCCGGGCGGCGGTCGTACTGCCGTCTCCCTCAGGGAACTGCTGGGTGTGCTGGGCGCCCGGCAGTGGCGCGAGAAAGGCGTCGAGGTCCCGGCCCTCGGCGCCCGGATCCATCCGCACTACGGGGTGTTCGCGCCGGTCCGGGGCGAGTACGTCGACCTGGTCGCGCAGGTGCCGCTACCCGGGCCCGGTCCCCGTACCGCCTTCGACCTCGGCACCGGAACCGGCGTCCTCGCCGCCGTCCTGGCCCGGCGCGGCATCGAGCGGATCGTCGCGACCGACATCAGCACGCGCGCGCGTGCCTGCGCCCGCGAGAATCTCGGACGCCTCGGACTGGGCGGACGCGTCTGCGTCTGTGGCCCGGATCTCTTCCCCGCGGGTCGCGCCGCACTGATCGTGTGCAACCCGCCCTGGATCCCGGCCCGCCCCACCTCCACCCTCGAACAGGGCGTGTACGACCCCGGCGGCGCGATGCTCCACGGCTTCCTGTCGGGACTCGCGGCGCACCTCGAACCGGGCGGCGAGGGCTGGCTCGTCCTCTCCGACCTGGCCGAACGGTTGGGTCTGCGCACCCGGGACGAGCTGCCGGACGCGCTCCACGCGGCGGGCCTGCGCGTCCTCGGCCGCCTCGACACCAGGCCGCGTCATCCGCGCGCGTCCGACTCCGGCGACCCGCTGCACGCGGCGCGTGCCGCCGAGGTCACCTCACTGTGGCGGCTGGCCGTCCGCTGAGCCCTCGGTCCGTAGCTCGAACCGCCGGGGCAATGCTGTGTGTGCCACGCGGTGCTGGGTCAGCAACTGGCCGGGGCTGACGCCGGCCTCCTCGCGCGGAGGCCGGCGGCCAGTGCCCAGGCGCCCGCCTGGGGCGGCTTCCGCTGTTTCCTTGCCGGGGAGCGCTGTACCCCTCACTGCGGTGTGGTCGAATACCGCTCGATGCTCGCGCGGCCTGTCGACCGATCGAGTAGGCGCAGCTCCCATGGGCCTGTGTTCACATCGAAGTCCTTGCCGAACCCGACCCACTTGCCCGCCAATGACACCGGTTTGACGCCCTCGGGGTGACGTCGACATGACGCCCGAGGGACACCCTGAACGTCGCCGCAATGGTCATGACCGATCCGGAACATGGACGTCATGTCCATCCGTATCAGCGCTTACACGGTGAGAGCCGACGGCACCCGGACCGAGCCGCGAACCCTGTACGAGGGCGAGGGCGGGGAGCCTCTCGCCACTGGCCTCATGCCGCTGTGCCTGTGTCCCAAGTGTGCGGGTGGACGACATGGCCGGAGTACCACGGACCCCCAATTACGTGGAGGCAAGCCAGCATGAGTACGGCAGTAGTGATTCGCGACCCGAAGGCGTACGTCACCCCGGACGTGTGGGAGCGGGAGGTGGGCCTCCTCCTCCGCAACCCGGAGAACACGCGCGAACTGGCAGAGGCCAAGTTCGGACAGGCCATCGCCTACCTGGTCGCGTGTGGCGAGAACCCGGACCTTCTCATGGGCCCGTCCAAGCAGGTGGACGAGGCATGGCACTCGTTCATGCTCGACTCGGTCCCGTACCACTTCTTCACCAGCCGGCACTTCGGCCGGTCCATCCACCACGTGCCGGACCTTCCGGGGACGGCGGCTGGTGTCCAGTGCGTTGGCGACGACAAGGCGATGCCGGATGGCCACGATCCCAAGGCCGGTGGCCCGCTAGTCCTGGAGCAGACGATCAAGGCCATCAAGGCGGCCGGGTTCGAGATCGACCCCGACCTGTGGGGTATGGAGGACGCGGCCGACTGCAATCAGTGCCACGCCGGGTGCCACGACTCGCCCAAGTAGTAGTGAACAGCACGTGAGTTGGGGCCTGTCCTCGTACGTTGGGGCGGGCCCCTCTTGCCGGAAAGGATCACCGCATGTCATTGGCTGAGTCCTGGGACAGGTACGCGGTCGGGAGCAAGCCACGCAGGACCGTGAACGCCAAGGGTGATACGACCTGGCTGAACTGGACTCAGTACGCCGATCACGGGCCGAGCGAGAGCGTTCTGGGGCCCGTGGCCGGTCGCCGGGTGCTGGAACTCGGCTCGGGGAGCGGCAGTAACCTCGCGCACCTCGTGACGCTTGGCGCGACAGGCCAAGGTGTGGACATCGCCCCCGCCCGCGAGACGGTCGCGCGGCAGCGCTGGGGCGATCTTCCTGGCCTTGAGTTCCGTACGGCGGAGGCGACGGCGTTCCTGAGCGAGACGGACGAGACATTCGATGTTGTGCTCTCGATCTTTGGCGCCGTGTGGTTCGTCGATCCGGACACCTTGCTCCCGCTGATCCGCTCGCGCATGACACCGGGCGGCATCCTGGCCTTCTCACATCTGGCCCCAGGCAGCGAGGGACCCAAGCCTGCCAAAGCGGGACTGCGGCACGACCGCACCCCGGGTGAGTGGGAGCGCATCCTGACGGGTCACGGCTTCTCTGACGTGCGCGTGTCTCTGATCGACCCTCCAGAGGGCCGGGCCGAGGGCACGATGCTTGTCCGGGCCCTGGCGGTCTGACCACGCGGCTGTACGCCTGTCTCAGCAGATCCCGGCCTTCTTTCAGAAGCGATGTGCCTGCTGGGTACCCCAGGACGAGTTCAGGGCGCTCAGCAGGCACCGTCGTATGGCCTGTTGCGGGATGCCTCTACGCCGTCACTCCTGGTCCGCCGCCATCATGCCGACGCATTCGTCGAGTGCCGCGTGCAACGGCGGTACGAGGGCGGCGAGTTCGGCGTCCGATGCCTCGCCCGCCTCCAGTACGGCGCTGACGACTGCCGCCAGGAGGGCGGCGGCCTCCAGAGCGCGGGCGTCGGCCAGCGCCTCAAGGAAACCGCCGGGGCGCGCGATCACGAACGCCTCCTTGCCGGTGGCCGGGTCGACTCCGAGGCTGCGGGGACGCCGTGCGCTCATACGGCGACCTCCCAGGGGGAGCGGTCCGGATACAGGGGGGTGAGGGCCCTCGCCCGGTGCTGCTCCCGCTCCCGTTCGTCCCGCTCGTGTTCCCATGCGACGACGTACGGCCGGACCAAGGGCTGGCCGTCGGCGGCGATGACGTCGAGCGGGCGTGGCCTCGGTAGATGCGCGGGGGCGGGCGGACGGGCGATGAGGAATGGTGACGCGTCGGTGCGGTGCGCTCCGCGAGGAGGCAGGAAGAGGCGGAGGATCGCGGCCAGTAGGCTGCGCATGGGTCGACTCCTGTTCAGTCGGCTCAGGCCCCGGCGAGGAAGTAGCCGCTTCCTGTCGGGGCCGTTCTTGGTTCCGCATCGTACCGTGGATAACCGTAGATAACTACGGATGCGTGGAATGCCATGGTCACCCACGCTGAATCCCATGGACCTCGATCGCACGCGCCCGCTGTGGCGGCAGATCGCGGCGGAGATCATCCGGCGCATCGAAGACGGCATGTATCCGCCGGGAAGCCGTGTGCCGTCCACTCTGGAGATCGCCCAGGAGTTCGGCGTGGTGAACGCGACGGCGGCGAAGGCCATGCGGCACGTACGGGAACAGGGCTGGACGCGGGGCGAAGTCGGGCTGGGGACCTTCGTGGTCGACCCCTTGCCGCCCTCCTCCGAAGCCTCCGCATCATCCGCCTAGCCGGTCGAGCGTCAGTCGCCGTCCAGTCGACCGAACCGCCCTCGATGAAAGACCAGCGGTCCGTCGGGGGCCTCGCCTGCCCCCAGCGCATCCACCCGCCCCACCACGATCAGATGGTCGCCGCCGGTGTGGACCGCGTGGATCGTGCAGTCGATCCAGGCGAGCGCACCGGCCAGCCGCGGGGATCCGGAGACGGGTGCCGCGTCGTACGTCACCCCCGCGAACTTGTCCGCGCCGCTCACCGCGAAGCCGCGGCACAGATCGCCCTGGTGGGCGCCCAGGACGTTGACACAGAAGACGCCCGCGCGGGCGATACGCGGCCAGGTCGTCGACGTACGGCCGACCATGAAGGCGACCAGCGGCGGGTCGAGGGAGAGCGACGAGAAGGACTGGCAGGCGAAGCCCGCGGGTCCGTCCTCGCCGTCGGCGGCGGGTGCGGTGACGACGGTGACGCCGGTCGCGAAGCTGCCGAGGACGCGCCGGAACTCGGCCTGGTCGACCGGCGCGCGCTCGTCCGCGCCGACGCACCGCAGCTCCGGGCGCGGCAGCGCTTCGACGGGGACCGGGGTCCCGGCCGACCTGAGGTACCGGACGGCGGCGGCTGCCGCTCCTGCGTGTCCCATCATCCCTCCATTGAAGCTGACGGCTCGTCAGATAGGAAGGTCAGCGCCCCTTGTACTCGGGGCTTCTGCGCTCCGTGAAGCTCCGTACGCCTTCCTGGGCGTCCTCGGTCGTCATGTTGATCTCCTGGGCGGCTGCCTCGGCGGCGAAGGCCGTCGTTCGGTCGGCGTCCAGGGAGGCGTTGACCAGCTGTTTGGTCAGGGCGAGGGCGCGGGTGGGACCCACGGCCAGGCGGGACGCCCACTCGCGGGCCGTCTTGTCCAACTCGGCCTCAGGGACGACCCGGTTGACCAGCCCCAGACGTTCGGCCTCGGCCGCGGACAGCGCGTCGCCGAAGAACATCAGCTCCTTGGCGCGGTGCGGGCCGATCAGGCGGGGCAGGAGATACGCCCCGCCGCCGTCCGGGACCAGCCCTCGCCGCACGAACACCTCGATGAACCTGGCCGACTCCGCGGCCAGTACGAGATCGCAGGCGAGCGCCAGATGGGCGCCCAGGCCGGCCGCCGTGCCGTTCACCGCCGCGATCACCGGCTTCTCGCAGTCCAGGACGGCCGCGATCAGGCGCTGGGCGCCCAGGCGCAGGACACGGGCCACGTCCCCGGGGATCAGTTCCACGCCGCCGGAGGTCCCTCGGAGGTCGGCACCGGAGCAGAACCCCCTGCCCGCGCCGGTGAGGACCACCGCCCGTATCTCCGGATCCGCCGATGCCTCGGCCAACAGCTCGACGATCCGGTCCCGGCCGCCGGGAGTAAGGGCGTTGAGGGCGTCCGGCCGGTTCAGGGTGACATACGAGACCTGGCCGTCCGTCGTGTGCAGCACCTCGCTCATCGGCACACCGCCAACGCGTCCAGCGCCACGGCTCCCTGCCCCCTGGGCAGCACCATCAGCGGGTTGATGTCGAGTTCCGCGAGGTCGTCCCCGAGTTCCAGCGCCATGCGCTGCACCCGCAGGACGACTTCGACGAGCGCGTCGAGGTCGGCCGGGGGGCGCCCCCGGACCCCGTCGAGCAGAGCCCGCCCGCGCAGGTCGCTGAGCATGTCCCGGGCCTGCTCCTCGCCGAAGGGCGGCACGCGTACGGCGACGTCGTGCAGCACCTCGACCAGTACGCCGCCGAGCCCTACGGTCACGGTGGGGCCGAACAGCTCGTCGTGCGTGACGCCGACGACCATCTCCACGCCCCGCTCGACCATCTGGCACACGAGGACGCCGTCCAGGGAAACGCCCTCGTAGCGCGCGATGTCGGTCAGCTCCCGGTAGGCGTCCCGGACCTGGCTGGCGGAGGTGAGCTCGATCTTGACCAGCCCCAGCTCGGTCTTGTGGGCGATCTGCCCGCCGGACGCCTTCATCACCACCGGGTAGCCCACCAGGCCCGCGGCGCGTACGGCCGCTGCCGCGCTGGTCACCAACTGCTCGCGCGGCACCCGGATCCCGTACGCCCGAAGCAGCTGTTTCGCCGCGTGTTCGCTGAGCTGCTTGCCCGGCCGCATCAGTGCCTGCGCCTTGCGGAAGGAGGGCGAGGTGGTGCGGGGGGCCTCGTCGAAGGGGGAGCGGTAGCCGGTGACGAAACGGTGGTGGTCGAGGTACGCGCGGACGGCGGTGATGCAGTTCGCGACGGTGCGGAAGGTGGCCACCCGGGAGGATCCGAGGAGGACTTCGCGGTAGGCCGGCTCGGTGCCCACGGGAGAGCCCCACACCACGCAGACCAGCTTGTCCGTCCGCTCGGCCGCGTCCACCAGGTCCTGGACGAGGCGGTCGCTGAGGGGAGGGAAGGGGCCGGTGACCGGGCAGATCAGGACGCCCACCTCGGGGTCGTCCAGGATCGCGTCGATGATCTTCCGGCCGCGCCAGTCACCGACCGGGTGACCGCCGTTGTCGACCGGGTTGGCCACGCTCAGGTAGTCGGGTATCCACTCGTGCAGCTGGGCCTGCCTGGCCTGCGACAGGACCGGCAACCGCAGCCCCGCCTCGGTGGCCAGGTCGGCGAAGTGCGCGCCGGTGCCGCCCGAGATCGAATACACGACGACGCCGTCCGCGCGCGGCGGCCGGGCCCGGGCCAACAGGGTGGCGGTGTCCTGGAGTTCGTCGAGCCCGTCCACGCGGATCACGCCGAACTGCCGCATCGCCGCGTCCACCACCGTGTCCGCACCGGTCAGCTTGCCGGTGTGTGAGGCGGCGGTGCGGGCACCGGTCTCGGTGCGGCCCACCTTGACGGCGACGACCGGCACCCCGCGCCGGGCGGCCCGGTCGGCGGCGAGCAGGAACGACCGGCCGTCCTTCAGCCCCTCCACGTAGCAGGCGATGGCGCCGACCTCGGGCCGCTCGGCGAAGTAGGAGATGAAGTCGGCGGTCTCCAGGTCGGCCTCGTTGCCGGTGGGCGCCCAGTGGGAGAGCCGGATGCCGAGTTCCTGGAGGGCGAAGACGGGTCGGCCCTGGTGGCCGGACTGGGTGATGAGCGCGATGGCCGGTCCGTCGAGGTCGTCCCGGAACCGCTCGAAGGCGTTGAGGTTGGTGTTGGGTCCGAGCAGCCGCATCCCGGAGCGCCGCACGGCCGCCGTCAGACGCTCCTGCGCCGCCGCGCCCTCCGTACCGGTCTCGGCGAACCCGGAGGCGAAGACGACCGCGAACTTCACCTTCGCCTCGGCCAGTTCCTCCAGCACCGGAAGGGGATCGGCGACCAGCAGTACGGCGAGATCGACCTGCTCGGGCAGGTCGGCGACGGAAGGGGAGCAGGGTATGCCGAAGACGGACGGGCGGCTCGGGTGGACCGGGTGGAGCCGTGCCCCGACCCGCTCGGCCCAGGCCACCAGCTGCCGGGTGATACCGGTGTTGGGCCGCCCCTCGCTGTCCGAGGCGCCGACCACGGCGACGGTCTCGGGCCGGAAGAAACGGTCCAGATCGAGTACGTCGGCGTACAGGGGCAGACCGCTGACGTCGAGGTCGTCGACCTCGGCGGGCCTGCCGTGGACGGCGGGCCCGGGTTGCTCGCCACAGGCGATGACCCGGGCCCGGCGGGAGTCGGTGGTGAGGGTGCCGTGGGTTGATCCAAGCATCGGTCCGCCCGCTCCTCTGAGAGACAGCCAATAACTGACGCTCTGTCAGATTACTGAACTGACGCCATGTCAGGAACGGGTGTGCACGCAAAGTTGAACGGACAGACGAACGGACAGACGAACGGACAGACAGGACCGGACAGACAGGACCGACCGCGAACCCGGTCGATCCGGGCCGGGCCTCTCACAGCTCCGCGAGCACCTCCTTGGCCACCCGTTCCCCCGACCGCACGGCTCCGTCCATGAACCCGTTCCAGTACGTGGAGGTCTCGGTGCCCGCCCAGTGGATGCCGCCGACCGGCTTGCGCAGGGCGGCTCCGTACTCGGTCAGGACGCCGGGCGGTGCGTAGGCGACCGGCCCGCCGCGGGAGAAGCCCTCGTTGTCCCAGCGCTGCAGTACGAAGGACGTGGGCGACTTGGCCTTGTCGCCGAAGTAGTTGACGTAGTCCTTGAGCACGGCGGCCCTGACCTCGTCGACGCCCGACGCGTCGTACGCCCGCATCTCGTCGGCCTCGATGAAGCCCATCAGCGCGCCGTAGGAGGCGTCGGGCGGTGAGTTGTCGAACGTCGAGCGAACCACTCCGGCGTCGCTCACGACCTGGCCGTTGAGGCCGTCGGCCCGCCAGAAGGGAGTGTCGTAGACCGCGATCGCCTTGCCGATCGACCCCATCGGCAGCCGCTGGCTCAGCTGGTCCCGTGCGGCCGGCAGCAGCGGGTCGAAGGTGATGCGCGCGGCCAGCGGCGGCGGCACGGCGACGACGACCTTCCTGGCCGTCACCGTCACCCCGTCCGCGGTCACCACGTACTTGCCGCCCGACTGCGTGATCGACCGCACCGGCGCGCTCAGCACCACCCGGTCGCCGAGCGTGGCGGCCAGCTTGATCGGCACCTGCTGGGAGCCGCCGACGAAACGGGACTCCTGGGCGCCGTTCGCGGTGTCGGTGAGGCGTTCCAGGGTGCCGGCGTTGGACTCGTTGCCGGCGGCGGCGATGTAGAAGAGCACGAAGAGGAGGGAGAGTTCACGGGGCTGGGCCGAGAAGATCGACGTGCACGCCACGTCCAGCAGGAACTTGGCCGAGGGGATGACCGCGTTGGCGTTCAGCCAGCTCTCGAAGGTCTGCTTGTCCCACTCGGCGGCCTTCGCGGCGGTCCAGGGCGCGTCGACCGGTACCTGCTTGGCCATGTCGTCCAACGAGGCCTGTACGACCGCTGCGTTGGCGAGGCCGGCCGCGTCGACGGGCGGGACCGAGCCGAGGATGCCGTCGGTGGCGTACGGAGTCCGTGTGCCGTCCTTGTAGAGGAGGTTCTTGCCGGTGTTGTAGGTCGTGAAGGTCGCCACGCCCAGGGAGTCCGCGAGGGCCTTGATGCGGTCCTGGGTGGGGCCGATGAACTCGCCGCCGCCCTCGCTGAAACCACCGCCCGCCAGGGCCAGGTTGACGACCCGGCCGCCCACGCGGTCGCGGGCCTCCAGGACGGCCACGGTCCTGCCGGCCGCCACCAGGTCGCGGGCCGTCGTCAGCCCGGCGAGCCCGCCGCCGACGACGGCGACGTCCACCTCTCGGGTGGTCGCGGCGGACGCCGTGCCGGCGGCGGTGCCGGTGAGGGTGACGGCGCCTGCGGCCGCGGCGGCACCGCCGAGCAGGGAGCGTCGGGAGAGGGCTTGCGGGTGGGGCTGTCTTTCGCGTGCCACGTGCATCCTCCGTGTGGAGAGAGTGTGGAGCCAGAAAGTGAGCAGTGTTCAGATTCTGGCCCCGAACGGCGGCACGCTTCAACGCTCCCGTCACATCTGACTCGGGCGTAACGAGAGTTCCAGGGACGGGAGTTGAGGGTTTTGGAGGGGGTTGAGCGCTTCTACGTCATCCGGGCAGGCGGGACAGCGCGGCCCCGCCGTTCTTGACGATGGTCTTCGCGATCTTCTCGGAGTCCATCGCCACCTCCCGGAGGGTGCCGCTGATGGGGGTGGTGAAGCCGGTGAAGTACAGGCCGGGGGCGTGGTGCGGGGTGCGGGCGCCGTGCGCCACCGGTCTCCCCAGCGTGTCGAGCACGTCGAGGTGGCCGACCAGGCCCTCCAGGGCGCGGACGTATCCGGTGGCGGCGATGACCGCCTCCGGGGAGACGAGGGTGCCGTCGGCGAGGACGACCTTGCCGTCCTCGAAGCCGTCGACGGCGGCGACGACCTCGACCCGCCCCTTGCGGACGGCGTCGATGAGACCGACGTCCTGGACCGGGATGGCACCCTCCTTGACCCTGCTGTACAGCCCGGTGGCGGGCCGGGGCAGCCCCTGTGCGGAGAGATCGGGGACGCTCAGCTTCGCCATCGGCCGCGCGAGCCGGTCGACGAGCCCGGTCGGCAGCCGCCGTACCAGCACGCCCGTGTACTGGGCGGCCCATCCGGCGGTCGAGCGCCGCACGATGTGCGGAGCCGTCCGCACCGACAGCCGTACCCGCGCGGCACCGCCCTCCATCAGGTCCACGGCGATCTCGGCGCCGGTGTTGCCGACGCCGACGACCAGGACGTCACGGCCTGCGTAGGGCACGGGGCTGCGGTAGTCGCCGGCGTGCAGGAACTCGCCGGTGTAGCTGTCGAGTCCGGCCCAGTCGGGGACGTACGGCGTGTGGTTGTACCCGGTGGCCACGACAACGGCCGCGCCCGTCAGTTCGCGGCCGCCGGTGGCGTGCAGCAGCCAGCCGTCGCCGTCCGGGGTGCGTTCGACGCGGGAGACCTCGACGCCGGTGACGATCTCCAGCTCGTGCACCTCGGCGTACTTCTCCAGGTAGCGCACTACGTCGTCCCGGGCCACCCAGCGGCCGAAGCGGCGCGGCATCGGGAGCCCGGGCAGGGCCGACAGGCGGCGGGTGGTGTGCAGATGAAGGCGGTCGTAGTGGCGTCGCCAGGCCGCCCCGACCTGGTCGGACTTCTCCAGGACGACGGCGCGTATGCCCCGGGCCCGCAGCGCGTACGCCGCGGCGAGCCCGCCAGGGCCGCCGCCGATCACGTAGACGGGGCGCCCCGAGGGGCTCGCGGGCGGTGTGGAGTCGGCCATGTGCGCGAGCGTAATCACGCACCGGGTTGATGGGTCTCGGTCAAGCCCGGAATTGGTTTCGGATTGATCACGCCTGTAGGAGAGGTGGGGGGGATTCGTGGCGTAGGTCACCTGGTTGTGATCATTCGGCGAGCGCCGGCCCGCACCTCCTGGGCACGTCCCGCTTCATGGCGGCCGCACGGCTGCGGCTCCCGTTTCGCGGGACGTGCGCGGCGCTTCCCGGATCGCGCGACCTGACGTACCGTCAGATTCATGGATGCGATCTGGCTCACGGGCGCGGAATGGCTGGCCGTGCTGCGCATAGGACTCGGGCTGTGGTGGCTGGAGAGCTGGCGGCACAAGGACCGGAAGGCATGGTTCGAGCGTGGGACCGGGATCGCGTGGGCGGCGGGCATCGCGGCCAAGCACCGCTGGAACGCGGTCCGGTCCGGCTTCGAGGTCATGGTGGCGCCGCGCCCGCGGACGATGGCGTACGTGGTGGTGTACGCGGAGTTGGCGATCGGGCTGGGGCTGGTCCTCGGGTTCCTGAGCCCGGTCGCGCTGGTCGGAGGGCTGCTGCTGAACGTCCTCTACTTCACGCTCATGATCCACGAGGTGGCCGAGCAGGGGCAGAACTCGATGATGGCGCTGATGTCGGTGGTCGCGCTGTTCGGGATGTCGTGGCAGACGTGGTCGCTGGACAGTGCGTTGGGGCTGTTCTGATGGGCCGCCGTGATGCGAGCGGCTCTGAGGTGAGGGGCGCTGGGGTGAGGGGCGCTGGGGTGAGCGGTGCTGGGGTGAGGGGCGCTGATGCGAGCGGTGCTGAGGTGGGCGGTCCTCGGTTCGACGTACCGGAGGCCGACGCCTTCACGCGGACCTACTGGGACGCGGCCGCGGAGGGCAGGCTGCTGATCCGCCGCTGCGGGGCGTGTGCGCGGGCCCACCACTACCCGCGCGAGTTCTGCCCGCACTGCTGGAGCGAGGACGTGGAGTGGGAGCGGGCGAGCGGCCGGGCGCTGCTCTACACCTGGTCCGTCGTCCACCGGAACGACCTGCCGCCCTTCGGGGAGCGGACGCCCTACGTGGCCGCGGTCGTCGATCTCGTGGAGGGGCCGCGGATGATGACGGAGGTGGTGGGGTGCGGGGCGGGAGAGCTCTCGGCGGGGGCGGAGCTGGAGGTGGCGTTCCGGGAAGGGACACCGGTATTCCGGCCGCGTGAGTGAGGCGTACGGGTTTGAATGGACCGATGACCTCTGTGGACGCGCAGCACAACGACCCGCCTTCGCCATCCCCTTCCTCGTCCTCCTCCTTTCCTGATCTGCATGGTCACGGCATCCGTCTGCGGCCGTGGGACGCGGACTCGGACGTCGATGTCGCGGCCTGGCTGCGCGGCCTCACGGACCCGGAGTTCCGCCGCTGGAACACACCGCTCAAGCAGGTCGACGACCTCGCCGACGCGCGCCGGTCGCTGCGGGCCAAGGCGCTGGGGATGGCGGACGGTTCGACGGCGTCGTACTGCGTGACCGACGCGGCGGGCGGAGCGGTGCTGGGGCACATCGGCGTCAATGCGATCGACCTCGTCCTGAGTGTCGCCCGGGTCGGGTACTGGGTGCTGCCCGAGGCCCGGGGACAAGGGGTCGCCACCCGTGCGCTCGCCGTGGTCTCCCGCTGGGCGCTGACCGAACTGGGGCTACACCGGCTGGAACTCGGCCATGCCCTGGGCCATGAGGCCTCGTGCCGGATCGCGGAGCGGTGCGGGTTCCGCTACGAGGGGACGTTGCGGGGCGCGATGTTCGAGGCGGGGCGGAACGACGTGTTCCGGGACTTGCATCTGCACGGGCGGATCGCTACGGATCCGGAGCCGCAACTCCAGTAACAGCAGCCGCAGCCGTCGAAAATTCAAAGGCGCCGGGGCGAGGCCGCGCGGGACCATATGGCATGCGTCCCGATGACTGGCACCTCACCGACGACCTGGACACCTTCCTGACGCGCGCCGGGAGCTTCCTTCGCTCCCGCCCGGCCCTGCACACCGTCCCGCTGACGGTGACTGACGGACTGCGGACGCGCGGCTCGCGGTACTACGGCGCCGAGGCGCCCTACTTCGGCGTCATGGAGTCGGAGGGCACAGTCCGCGCAGCCTACTTCCGCACCCCTCCCTACCGGCTGAGCGTCACGCCCCTCACGCCCGAGGAGGCCGACTCCCTCGCCGCCCACCTGGCCGGTCTGGGGCGCCCGGTACCGGGAGTCATGGGTGAGCGCTCCACGGTCGACGCCCTGACGCGGTCCTGGGAGGGCCGCACCGGCGTGACGGCCACGCTGCACCAGCGGCAGCGGCTGTACCGGCTCGGCACACTGACGGTCCCGCAGCCGGTGCCGAAGGGGCGGCCGAGGATCGCCGACGCGGCGGACCGGGAGCAGTTGGTGCGCTGGTACGGCGAGTTCCTGGAGGCGGTCGGCGAGAGCGGCGCGGAGCGTGCGCAGGGGTGGGCCGACTCGCGCATCTCCTACGGCGGGACGACGTTCTGGGAGGCTCCCGACGGGACCCCCGTGGCCATGGCGGGGGTGACACGGATGGTCGCCGGGCAGATCCGGGTCGCACCCGTCTACACCCCGGTCCACCTGCGCGGCCGCGGATACGCCGGGGCGGTCACGGCCGAGGTCAGCAGGGCCGCGCTCGCGGCGGGCGCGGAGGAGGTGCTGCTGTTCACGGACCTCGCCAACCCGACCAGCAACGCCCTGTACCAGCGGATCGGGTACCGGCCGGTGGCGGACTTCGCGGTGTACGACTTCACGGCGTGAGCCGTGACACGGCCCTGTAGCACGATGGGACACGCCGAGCTGCATTGGTCGAATGAAGACCATCACGCAGCGCGAGTTCCGGAACAACTCCGCCGCCGTCATGGACGCGGTTGAGGCCGGGGAGACGTACCACATCACCCGCAATGGCATAGAAGTCGCCGAACTGCGCCCGGTGGCGCGTCGACGCAGGCTGAGCGCCGACGAACTCGTGGCCAAGCATCGGAAGCTTCCACGAGTGGACCATGCGCGGATGCGTGCCGAGGCGGACGAGTTCTTCGGGAGCGAGGAACGAGTGGACGACGATCCGTGGGAGCGCAAGCGTGGCTGAGCGACACCAGGAGGGCGTCCTCGACACCTGCACCTACATCGACCTCGATGTGCTCAGCCCGCAGAGTCTCCCCCTCATGTCGGAACTGACCGCCGTGACGTTCACGGAGCTTCAGCAGGGGGTGGCCATGGCCAAGGATCCTGCGGTCCGGGCGGCGCGGATGGAAAAACTGGGAGCCGCGGTGGCCGACTTCGAGCCGCTGCCCTTCGACGGGGACGCCGCTGCCAGGTACGGCACCTTGGTGTCACTGACCATCGCGGCAGACAGGGACCCTCGCCCGAGCCGGATGGACCTGATGATCGCTGCGATCGCCTCGGTGAGAGGCCTGCCGCTCTTCACCCGGAATGCCGGGGACTTCAAGGGGCTTGAGAGCGTGGTTCTCGTTGTCCCCGTCTGAGCCGGACGCCTTGCTCCGGCCTTACGGCCACAGCAGCTCCTTGGCCCAAGCTCCGTCTCGTCGACGGTAGTTCAGCCGTACGTGCCGTCTGCGTTCGTCCCCCTGGAAGAACTCCACCTCGTCCGGCCGCAGGCGGTACAGCGTCCAGGTCGCCACCGGGGCGTCGGGCTCCTGCTGGGCCCGTTCCCAGGCGGCCTCGGATGCCCGTGCCAACTCGTCCACGGACTCCAGCACTTCGCTCTGACGTCCGGTGAGGGCGGCGGCGAGTGCGCCGGTCGAGCGGGCGTGCAGGTCGCCCTGGGACTCCTGGGCAGGCGCGGCGGTGACCGGGCCGCGTACCCGGACCTGGCGGCCCAACGCCGACCAGTAGAAGGCGAGCGCGGCATACGGCCGGGCTGCCAGCTGTCCGCCCTTGCGGCTGGTCGCATGCGTCGCGAAGGCCCAGCCGTCCGCGTCCGCGCCGTGCAGCATCACGATCCGTACGTCCGGGTGGCCGTCCGCGTCCGAGGTGGCCAGGGACATCGCGTGCGGCTCCCGCTGTCCGGCAGCCACCGCCTGCGCGAACCACTCCGTGAAGAGGGGCAGCGGCTCGTCGGGTGTGGTCGCCGGGTCGAAGGGCCGTAGCTCCGTGACCTCCGGGTCCCACACCCGTAGCGACCTCAGCAACTCGTGAAGATCCGTTCCCATGCGTCGAGTATCGGCCGCCGACCGCCGTGGAAGCGCACTCCTCAGCGATCAATACCAGACAGGTTGAACCATCAAGTTCCGCTCGCCGCAATCGCGGGCCCGATCCTGAGCGGTAGTTGCTTCATCCAGGGTTCATCTTCCAATGTCCGGTCAGCAATGTCCGGCACATTTTCACCTCATTCGATGCAGGGCCATTCGGGCCCTTTCGTGACAATCCCGAAGGGAATGCTCCTCTGTATGCGCGATGGCTGATCCTGGCGCTCCTCCTTTGCTGAAACATTGCCTTGAACATACGTTCCGACCGTCACGGATTATTTGATCTACGCGGGATGGAATGGCATGGACATGAAGACAAAGCGGGCAGGGTTCGTAGCGGCAGCCGCTCTGGCTGCGGCTTTCACTCTGGCGCCTTCGGCCTCCGCCGAGGGAAGTTGGAGCAGTTCCATCTCCAACTGGAAGGGTGGCGACGAATCCCGCCGTTGGACGGACAACCACAACGACGCAGCGAGCACGACCGTCAGTTTCTCGGGCTGCAGCTTCGGGGGACCCAGCAGCGTGACCCTCGAACTCGACCGGGTCAGAGACTTCCTTCCGGACGTGAGTCACGGCCAGCGGAGCAACTCCTGCAATACGGTGTCCTGGGGCGAGATCAAGACCAGCGGACAGTTCTACTTCATCTTCATAGGCTCCACCAGGCTCAGCGTCAACAGCGTTGTCACCCGCTACTGACAGCATTCGGACCCGTCGGCGGCCTCCGGACTTTCCGGGGCCGTCTCCCCTGGAATTCGACAGAAGGCCGGAATGACCATCCATGTCTCGCGCTGTTCCTTCGGATACCGGCGCCGGGATCTCGTCCTCGAAGACCTGACACTCGACCTGCCGTCAGGATGCGTTGTGCTCCTCGGACCGAACGGCGCCGGGAAGTCGACACTGCTGGCACTGCTCGCCTCCGCACGCAGGCCCGGCTCGGGCAGAGTGACACTCGACGACCTCGACACCCGCAGGCGAGGTCATCTGAAGCAGTACCGCCGACAGGTCGGCTGGCTGCCGCAGCAGGTGACTCCCGTCCCGGGGCTGCGAGTCAGGGAACAGGCGGCGTACGCCGGCTGGCTGAAGGGTCTGTCGCGGCGGGACGCATGGGACGGTTCGCTGGAGGCGATCAAGCAGGTCGGACTGGGGGAGCTGGCCGAACGCTCCGCCGCCCAGCTGTCCGGAGGCCAGCTGCGGCGCCTCGGTATCGCCCAGACACTGGTGCACTCGGCCCGTGTGGTGCTGATGGACGAACCGACCGCCGGTCTCGATCCGACACAGCGCAGGGTGTTCCGCGCGCTCCTCGACGATCTCAAGGACCGGGCGGACTTCGTGGTCTCCACCCATCAGACAGAGGATCTGGCGCACAGCTACGACTCGGTCATCCTCCTCGATCAGGGACGGGTTCTCTTTGAGGGGGCCACCGCCTCCTTTCTCGATCTCGCGCCCGGACAAGTGGCCCAGGAACACCGGGCCGAGGCCGCTTACGCCGGTCTGGTCAAGGAGGAGATGTAAGCATGCCGTGGATCACCGTGCTGAGGGTCTCCGTCGCGCCCCGCATCGGCATTCTGCTGGGCCTGTGGCTGGTCGCCTACAGCGGCAATGTCAGCAAACTGGTCACCAGCGGGTACTGGGAGTCGGTCGCCGCACAAAGCGCTTCCCTGCTGGTCTGGACGGCACCGGCAGTGGCCGCGTGCGGTGCTTGGGAGGGGCTGCGCGTCCGGCAGTCGCGGGCCCTGCAAGGGGCGCCGGCGCGGACCTTCATCGGTGTGTCGTTCGCCGCCCTGGCGCCGACCCTCGTCATGGGGGTCCTTGCGATGGCGCTGGCCCTCGGTCTGCTCCTGCCGCAGGCCTCAGGCGGACCCAACCTGACCACCGCCGCGGTACTCGGCATGGAACTGCTCGTGATCGCGGCGCATATCGCCATCGGTTACGTCATCGGGCTCAGCCTGCCCCGAGTGCTGGCCGTTCCCGTCGCGCTGGCGGGCAGCTTCGTGTGGATGGCCTATCCGGCGGCGATGAACGTCTTCTGGGTCCGGCAGCTCAACGGTACGAACCTCGCCGAGTGCTGCGCGCTCGACCAAGTGGCGGCGCCCCGCAGCATTCTGGCGCCTGCGCTTGTCTCGATCGGTCTGCTCCTGGCCGCCCGCCTGGTGGTCCTGCGGCAGTGGGGTCCGCGGATCCTGGCCCCCGTTGCGCTGGCCGCCGCGGTGTCCGTCGCCGCGTGGATCGTCCGTCCTCTTGGATACGACGCGTCCGAACCTCGTCCCACTGCCCTGCGTACCTGCTCGGACACGCAGCCGCGGGTGTGCCTCTGGCCCGAACAGCACGGCGCCGCCAAGGATGTCGTCACCTGGGCGACGGATGCACACACCCGTCTGGCAGCCCTGGGCGTCACCACCGCGGCGGAACTGTCGCCGAGGTCGACCGCGCCGACCGCGCGACAGATTCGGTCTCTCGTCGCGGCGAGTGCTCTGCCGCAGGACATCCCCGAGTGCGCCAAGCACGGCCAGTGGCCGGGGAACCGCGCTTTCGGACCGCTCACCGTCTGGCTCACCATCACCGCGGGAGAAGACGCCCAGGTCGTCACATCCGGCTACGCGCCGGACGAAGCCGCGGTCGCCACCCGCGTCCTCGAACTGCCCCGCCAGGACCAGTTGGCCTGGTTCCGGGAGAACGCCAAAACGCTCACCCGATGCGACCTGCAGCCCGTTCTCGACCCCAAGCGCTTCTGAACGACAGAGGGAAACAGAATCATCCATGGACTGGTGGCTTCGAATCCGCCGGGTACCCGCGGTCTGCGTCGGCCTGTCCGTCTGCCTGGTACTCGGCACTGTCGCCGATTCCATCCAGGTACCGGTGCCGGTCGTGGTGGGCGGACTCTCGTTCTCGTTCCCGCTGCCGTTTCTGCTGCCGCTCGCACCGGTGTGCCTCATCCTGTACGGGCAGTCCCGTGCGGACGGCGGCGTCGAAGCGACAGCCGTACGACCTGTGAAGCTGTGGGACACCGGGTTCATGACGGCCTGCGCGGTACTGATGCTGGCCGGAGGCCGGCTCGCGTCGTCCACGACCGGCCACACCCTCGCCGCAGGCATGGCCCGTAACTTCCTGGGTTACCTCGGCCTCGCCCTGCTGCTGCGCACGTTCACGGGTGTCCATGTCGCGACGGCAGGCGTCACCCTGTTCCCGATCGCCTGCGCGGCCTTCGGCGTTCGCTACGGGGTTCCTGCCCCATGGGCCTGGCCACTGCACGAACCCGACTACACACCGGCCTTCGTCGAGGCCACGGCTCTGGGAGCCGCCGGACTGGCCGTTGCGGCACTCGTCGCTGCCGGCAGACCTAGCAGAACTGCCGGAGGAAGGCCTGCCAGCTCTCGGGGGAGACGGTGACCAGGGGGCCGTCCTGCTGCTTGCTGTCGCGGACGGCGCGGCCGCCGGGGGCGGTGTCGGCGACCTCGACGCAATTGCCCTCGCCGGCGGAGTACGACGACTTCCGGAAGGTGCTTACGACCTCGGTCACGATGCGTTTTCCTTGCTGCTTCTCAGTGCGCTCCGCATGAGACGCGCACTGGCCTCCGGTGCCAGTGCTGCCGATCGTAGTTGGTCGAACGCGTTGGCGTAAGCCGCGAGATCCTCAGGTGCTTCGAGGACCGAGGTACCTCGCAGGTTCTCCATGGTTACGGCTTCGACGGTCGGCTCGGACTCGAAGCTGAAGGAGGAGAAGGAGAACGTCGAGCCGGCCACCGCCCCCGCGCTGAACGGCAGCACCTGGATGGTGACGTTCTTCCGCTTGCCGACCTCAAGGATCCTGGCCACCTGCTCCTGATGGATCGCGACACTCACCATCGGCTGTGTGACGACGGCTTCCCAGAGGATGGCCGTGTACGTTGCTCCGCCTTCCTCGATCTTGGCCTGTCGGGCCTCGCGCACCTTCACCAACTGGGCGATCCGTTCAGGAGCGATGTAGTGAGGAGTCGCCGCGATAACCGCCTCCGCATAGGCCGGGGTCTGCAGCAGCCCGGGTACCAGGACCGGTTGCCATTCCCGGATGTACGTCGCATCGTCCTCCAGCGCGATGTAGTCGACGTAGTCCGGTCGCAGGTGCGCCGCATGTTCGAGCCACCAGCCCCGCCTCTTGGAGTGCTTGGCCAACTCCTCAAGCTTCAGGCGAACTTCGGGATCGTCGACGCCGTACGCCTCCAGCATCGCCCGGATCTCAAGCGGGCGGGCGGATACATGCCCGGTCTCGATACGGCTGACCCTGGTCTGGTGTGTCAATCCCCTGGTTTCGTAGAGACCTCTCCTATGCGGCCTGGCACCTCTGGTCGCTCTTCTTGCGTGCTGCGGTGACGGTCCGTTCGAACTCTTCCGGCGGCAGGCCGCCGGCCGCGCTGT
>NZ_JAJSBI010000021.1 GCF_021261325.1 Streptomyces guryensis
CGGCTTGACGCCTTGCGGCAACAACGGCTCCAGCCGGGCCCACTGGCCGTTCGTCAGATCCCCACGTCCCACAAGACGTGATCATCAGCGAACAAGATCCACTTTCGCAACAGGCCCTAGACGCGATACCGCCGGTATCGCGTCCAGCTGGTTCCGGCTGAACGGTCAACGTGCCCGGACGGCGTCCTGAACCCGGTCGTCGAGGCCCTCGCATCCACCAGCGGATCACGGGCGCGGGACACTAGCGCCGCTTGCGCTTCTTCTTGCTCCGGTTGTCGGCGCTCGGCTTGGCACCGCTCGGCCGGCCGGGCGGCATCGGGTTCGCCGCGGCCTCGCGCAGGCCGATCCGGCGAGTCTGCCAGACAGTCAGCTCCCACAACCCGACCGCGACGCCGACTCCCACGACGCCGACGGGGAGGGGACTGAAGTCCGCATCGGCGGGCTGCGGGGCCAGCCAGCCGCTCGGGTCCACCAGCAGGTCCTCGCTGGTGCCCGCGTCGTCCGTGCCGTTGCAGCCCAGGCCGACGATGTCGGCGTGGGCCATCGGCCTGCCGTCGGTCCGCTTCAGCCTGCAGTGGTAGATCGGGCCGGTCTTGCCCTTGGTGGTGTACACCGAGGTGATCCGCACCTCGGTACGCCGCCCCTGGCTCTGCATGAGCGCGGCCTGGAAGACCAGCCCGGAGCCGAGCACGACGGCCAGTCCGGTGATCAGCCCGGCGAAGAACACCCACCCGTTGGTCGCGGTCGCCATCAGCACCGCGATCGCGAGGGCCACGGTCAGCAGACCTAGGATCAGCGCCGCCGGAAACCAGTCCGGGCTGGTGCCGAGCACGCCGATGCCCACCATCAGCAGGGGGACGAGCGCGGCTGTGCGGGCGAGCCGCCGCACCACGTGCGGGGGCCAGGCCACGTTCTTCCGGGACCGGGGCGCCATCAGCGGCCCTCGAACCGGCGCAGCCCGACCCGCCGGGACAGCCAGACCAGCAGCTCGAAGAGCACCAGTACCACTGGCAGGGCCCATGCGGCGATGTCGATCCCGCTGTAGTCCGTCTCGGCCGGCTCCGGCGCCGTCCAGCCGTGCGGGTCGACGAGCACGTCCTCCGTCTGCCCGACTTCCATCGGCCCGTCGCAGGAGTCGTTGTCCAGCTCGGCGTGCTTGAGCGGCTTGCCGTCCACCCGCGCCAGAAGGCAGGTGTACTCCGGCCCGTTCCTGCCCTGGTACGTCTTCACCGAGGTGACCCGCACCTCCACCCGCTGCCCTTGGTGCGCCATCACCTCCGCCTGCAGCACCGGCCCCGGCCCGGACAGCGCGGCGATCCCCACGATCACCCCGCCGACGATCAGCCACCCGTTCGGCGCTGCGATGATCATCAGCGAGAGAGTCGCGATCAGCGCGAAGGTCCCGAGCACCAGTCCGAGCACGCTCCAGTCCGGATTGGCGGCCAGCAACGACAGCCCGACGATCACCGGCGGACCCAAAAACGCGATCGCGGTAAGGCGGCGGACCTGCCGGGACGAGGTGGCGGTGGCTGTTCGAGGCACGGCGTCAGTGTGACGAACGGGGTCGTCAGGCTGAAGAGCGGGGTGACGGACCGGCGACGGGTGGGGCACTGCTGACTTCAGCTCGTCAGGGTGTCTCTCCTTGAAGTCCCCTTCCTTGAAGTCCCTGATGGGCCCAGAGCGGTGGTTGTATCCCGTGGCGTGTGAGGTATGGCGACGAGGGCGGGCTGAGGCTGCCCCTTGATCACCTGAAGACATGGGACATCAGCACGCGGTCACCGGTACTTGCATACTGGGAACGGGAGTTCGCCCATGATCTGGGGAGGCTTCGTGGGGATCGGGGCTGTGAAGCCGCCTGAACGTGTTGCTGTCATCGGGGCGGGCATCCTCGGAGCCAGCGTGGGCTGGAACCTGTCCCGGCATGGCGCCAAGGTGGTCTTCATCGACGCGGGCCAGCCGGGCGAGGGCGTCACCAACTGGTCTTTCTCGTGGGTCAACGCCAGCAACAAGACCACTCGCAAGTCCTATTTCGACCTGAACGTCGCGGGCATGGCAGCCCACCGTGAGCTTGCCGGGACCATCGGGCCGGACTCATGGTGGTATCCAACAGGCCACCTGCGCTGGGCAGAGGATCCCGCGGCGCAGGCGAAGCTCCTGGAAACGGCCGGACTGCTGACCAGCTGGGACTACCAGGTCGAGGTGTGCACCGGGGCCGAGGTGCGCCGGCACCTCGAGCGTGCTCTCACGATGCCCGGCGAGGTTCCAGTCCTGTTCTACCCCGACGAAGCCTGGGTGCACGGGCGTCATCTCGTCGGCCGCCTGGTCGGCCAGGCTGTTGCATTCGGCGCCGAACTCCGGTCCGGCACCGCGGTCTGCGACATCGGCACCGGTGGCGACGGGAGCATCCGGACGGTTGCTCTGTCCGACGGCAGCTGTCTGGACGTCGACATCGTCGTGAACGCAGCGGGCCCCAGCGCCTCCCACGTCGCCGGGCTCCTCTCACGGCATTTGCCGATGCGCCGGGAACCCGGCGTCCTCACCCGGATCGCCTGTGCTCAGGTCCCTGTTCGCCGGGCCATGCACGCGCCTCACATCGAGATCCGTCCGGACGGGGACGCATCGGTGGTCCTCCACAGCCGCGAGATCGACGCACTCATCGACACCGGCGAAGGTCCAGTGCAACTCGCGCGGCTGCTCCGTGAATCGGCGTGGAAGTTGGTTCCCGAACTCGGTAACTCCCGCATCGCACAGACTCGGGTAGCCCACCGGCCCATCCCAGCCGACGGGTTCCCCTCGGTGGGAGGGGTGCCGTCCGTACCGGGCTACTACGAGGCCGTTTCCCACAGCGGCATCACGCTCGGACCGGTCATCGGCCGGCTCCTCGCTTCGGAGATCCTCAGCGGGAAGAGAGACGAGATGCTGGCGGACTTCCGCCCGGAGCGGTTCCCCTCGTGACAACTCGGGTAAGCGCCACCAGCATCGCGACACGGCCGGGGAGTCTCCGCGCGCCCGAGGAGCATGATCGCCTTCACGGAAATCCTGGCCGAGCCGGCGTTCGGCTGTCGTCGAAATGAGCGCCAACTCGACCAGCGACACCACCGGGCCGTCCGAGCAGAGCACCCCGTCGGTGAGCTCGAAGAGCGCATCCGCCCAGCTTCAGAGGCAGTCGTAGAACTGGACACGAAAGTGGAACAGGATGCCCAGCGCGGCGTCAGCGGGCTGTTCAGGGGCGAGACGCTTCCCAGCGGCCGTTCCTTCACGCGACGTTGCTCGACACCTCGACGCGTGAAGTACGGCCGTCCTGCTGTCTCGGGAACGAACCAAGATCAGCAGGTCAGAGGAACCGGCGAGGTCAAGCAACAGGCTGATGTCCGGCGCTTGCGTGCGGGCGAGGCCTGGGCCCGGTCGTTTGGGTGATGTGATCGCCGTCGCTGTGCATATCCGTGTGGCCTTCTAGAGTCGGTTCGCCTTTCTTGGATGGCGCCGGCGCGCCCTTGGCTGTGTGCGCCGTCCGGCGCCCGATGTGACACAAGCGGGCTCCACCGCATGGCGATGGAGCCGTGCCTCGAGGAGGAACCTTCATGCAGGCCCGGAGGATCGGCGCCATCGCCGCAACAGCAGTGGCGCTGGTGGCAGCCCGCGACCTTGTCCAGAAGCGGCACGCACTGCTGCGGAACTTCCCGGTGATCGGGCACGCCCGGTACCTGTTGGAGACGATCGGGCCGGAGCTGCGGCAGTACATCGTGACCTCCAACGAGGAGGAGCGGCCGTTCAGTCGTGACCAGCGTTCCTGGATCTACGCGTCGGCGAAGGAGGAGAACAACTACTTCGGGTTCGGGACCGACGTCGACGTCGAACATGTGCAGGGGCATGCCTACCTGAAACAGCGCACGTTCGCCGGCACGCTGCCCGATGTGCACGACCCGCTCGTTCCACTGCCCTCGGCCAAGGTCCTGGGCGGGCCGCGGGGGCGCGCCAAGGCGTTCCGGCCGGCCAGCGTGGTGAACATCTCGGCGATGAGCTTCGGATCGCTCTCCGGCGCTGCCATCACGGCGCTCAACAAGGGGGCGGCACTGGCGGGCACGATGCACAACACGGGTGAGGGCGGCCTGTCTCCGTACCACCGCAACGGCGGCGACCTCGTCCTTCAGATCGGTACGGCGTACTTCGGCTGCCGCGACGAGGACGGCAGCTTCAACCTCGACAAGCTCAAGGACGTGGTCGCGAGCGCCCCCGTCAAAGCAATCGAGATCAAGCTCTCCCAGGGCGCCAAGCCAGGGCTGGGCGGGATGCTGCCGGGCGCGAAGGTGACCCCGGAGATCGCCCGGATCCGCGGCATCCCGGTCGGCAAGGACTGCGCCTCCCCGTCGCGGCACACCGCGTTCACCGACGTCGACTCGATGCTCGACTTCGTCGAGTTGGTCGCCACCGAGACCGGTCTGCCGGTCGGGGTCAAGAGCGCGGTCGGCGAGATGGGCTTCTGGCAGGAGCTGGCCACGCTGATGGCCCGTGGGGATCGTGGTGTCGACTTCGTGACCGTCGACGGCGGCGAGGGCGGCACCGGGGCGGCGCCGCTGATCTTCACCGACTCGGTGTCACTGCCGTTCCGGATGGGCTTCTCCCGGGTCTACGGCGCCTTCGCCGAGCTGGGTCTGACCGACGACCTGACCTTCATCGGCTCCGGCAAGCTCGGCCTGCCCGAGAACGCCGCGGTCGCGTTCGCCCTGGGCGCCGACATGGTCAACGTGGCCCGTGAGGCGATGCTGTCCATCGGCTGCATCCAGTCGCAGAGGTGCCACACCGACAAGTGCCCCACCGGCATCGCCACCCAGAACCAGTGGCTGGCCCGCGGCCTCGACCCGGCCTCGAAGGCCACCCGGGCCGCTGTCTACCTGCGCACCCTGCGCAAGGAGCTGACCAAGGTCTCGGCGGCCGTCGGGGTCGCCCACCCGGCGCTCATCACCGCCGACGACATCGAGATCATGAACGGCGACTACGAGGCCCGCACCCTGGCCGGCGTCTACGGCTACAAGGACGGCTGGGGTGAGCTCGGCCCGGACCTTGCCAAGGAGATCACCGAGCTGCTCGTCTCCACGCCGACCTCCACGAACAGCCGACCGGAGTGATCGCAACATGTCCGAAGAAGTGAGATTCAAGAGTGTCGTCGGCCCCGAGCTGGCCGGGTCGATCGACCTGCCGGAGGGCGAGGTCCGGGGCTGGGGGATCTTCGTCCACGGATTCACGCTCGGCAAGGACTCGCCGGCCGCCTCGCGGGTCAGCAAGCAGTTGGCCCGCGAGGGGATCGGCATGCTGCGCTACGACAACCTCGGGATCGGCGATTCCGACGGCGACTGGGGTGACGGCTCCTTCACCGTCAAGGTCCAGGACACCGTCCGTGCGGCAACTCTGATGGCAGAGCGAGGGACACCGGCAGACCTGCTGGTGGGGCATTCGTGGGGAGGCGCCGCCGCCATCGCCGCAGCGGCCGAGGCGAACGGCGTCCGCGCGGTCGCCACGATCGGGGCGCCCGCCGACCCCAGCCACGTGGAGCACCAGTACGACGCGGTCGTGGATCGCGTGCTCAGCGACGGGCAGCACGAGTGGTTCGTCGGCGGGCGGACCCTGGTCCTCAAGCGCGCCTTCGTCGAGGACGTCCGCCGTGCCCGTCTGCACGACCGGGTCTGTGAGTTGGACCGGCCACTCCTCGTGATGCACTCGCCCAACGACGACACCGTCGATATCGCCAACGCCGGGGAGATCTTCCGCACGGCGCGGCACCCGCGAAGCTTCGTCTCGCTCGAAGGAGCAGACCACCTTCTGACCGCACGGGGGCAGGCGCAGCGAGCCGCCCGCATCATCAGCGCCTGGGCCGACCAGTACATCAACGCCTGATGACCCGCAGGAGAGGACGTCTCGGTTCCTTGAAGGCCCGTCCGGGGACGGCCGACGCCAAGCGGCCGGAACTGCTGCCGTACGAGGATCCGGCGGCGTAGTTTTTCAGCCCGTCCGGCGTTTGAGGACGAGGCCGTTCAGGGCGATGGGGGTCTGGGGCGCAGCCCCAGCGGGGCCGAAGGGGCAGAGCCCCTCCAGGATGGGACGGGTAGGGGCGGCGGGGGCGAGAACCTCTCGGCAATGGCGTGACGCAGATCTCGTAGGTTCCGCCGAAAGCGACCGTGGCGCTGGCCTGCACGAATCGCCAGTAGAATCCGTACACGTGACTTCTGCGCCCGCCAAGCCCCGCATCCCGAACGTCCTCGCCGGACGATACGCCTCCGCCGAGCTCGCCACGCTCTGGTCCCCCGAGCAGAAGGTGAAGCTGGAGCGCCGGCTCTGGCTCGCCGTGCTGCGCGCCCAGAAGGACCTCGGAATCGAGGTGCCGGACGCGGCGATCGCGGACTACGAGCGTGTCCTCGACACCGTCGACCTGGCCTCCATCGCCGAGCGCGAGAAGGTCACGCGGCACGACGTGAAGGCGCGGATCGAGGAGTTCAACGACCTCGCCGGGCACGAGCACGTGCACAAGGGCATGACCTCCCGGGACCTCACCGAGAACGTCGAGCAGCTGCAGATCCGGCTCTCGCTGGAACTCATGCGCGACCGCACGGTGGCCGTTCTGGCGCGCCTGGGCAAGCTGGCCGGCGAGTACGGCGAGCTGGTCATGGCCGGCCGCTCCCACAACGTGGCGGCGCAGGCCACCACGCTGGGCAAGCGTTTCGCGACGGCGGCCGACGAGCTGCTCGTCGCCCACGGCCGCGTCGAGGAGCTGCTGGGCCGCTACCCGCTGCGCGGCATCAAGGGCCCGGTCGGCACGGCACAGGACATGCTGGACCTGCTCGGCGGCGACGCGGGCAAGCTGGCCGATCTGGAAAACCGCATCGCCCGGCACCTCGGCTTCTCGCAGGCGTTCACGTCCGTCGGGCAGGTCTACCCGCGCTCCCTCGACTACGAGGTCGTGACCGCGCTGGTGCAGCTGGCGGCGGCCCCCTCCTCACTGGCCAAGACGATCCGGCTGATGGCCGGGCACGAGCTCGTGACCGAGGGCTTCAAGCCGGGCCAGGTCGGCTCCTCCGCGATGCCGCACAAGATGAACACCCGCTCCTGCGAGCGTGTCAACGGCCTCATGGTCATCCTGCGCGGCTACGCCTCGATGACCGGCGAGCTGGCCGGCGATCAGTGGAACGAGGGCGACGTGTCCTGCTCGGTGGTGCGCCGTGTGGCCCTGCCGGACGCGTTCTTCGCGCTGGACGGTCTGCTGGAGACGTTCCTGACGGTGCTCGACGAGTTCGGCGCCTTCCCGGCCGTCGTGGCCCGCGAACTGGACCGCTACCTTCCCTTCCTGGCCACGACCAAGGTGCTGATGGGTGCGGTGCGCGCGGGCGTCGGCCGTGAGCTGGCGCACGAGGCCATCAAGGAGAACGCCGTCGCCTGCGCCCTCGCGATGCGCGAGCAGGGCGCCGAGCGCAACGAGCTCCTCGACAAGCTCGCCGCCGACGACCGCATCCCGCTCGACCGCGCCCGGCTGGACGCGCTGATGGCCGACAAGCTGTCCTTCACGGGCGCCGCCGCCGACCAGGTCGCCACGGTCGTCGGACGCATCGAGGAGATCGTCAAGCAGCACCCGGAGGCCGCGGGCTACACGCCGGGGGCGATCCTCTGACCCGCTTCACCCCGGCGGAACTGGAGGCCGCCCGCGACCGCCTCGTCCCGGACGTGGTCGCGGACGGCCTTTCCGTGCTCTTCTGCGGCATCAATCCTGGCCTGATGACGGCCGCTACGGGCCATCACTTCGCCCGCCCCGGCAACCGCTTCTGGCCGGTGCTGCACCTGTCCGGCTTCACCCCGCGGCTCATGAAGCCGTCGGAGCAGGGCGAGTTGCTGTCGTACGGGCTGGGCATCACGAACGTCGTGGCAAGGGCGACCGCGCGGGCCGACGAGCTGGGCGCGGAGGAATACCGCGAGGGCGGGCGGGTGCTGGCGCTGAAGACGGAGCAGCTGCGGCCGCGTTGGCTGGCGGTGGTGGGAGTCACCGCGTACCGGGCGGCCTTCGACGACCGCTTGGCCCAGGTGGGGCCGCAGGAGCGGACGTTCGGGGAGACGCGGGTGTGGGTGCTGCCGAATCCGAGCGGGCTCAATGCGCACTGGACGGCGGAGACGATGGCGCAGGAGTTCGGGAGGTTGCGGGTCAGGGCGGGTCTATCTCAGTGACCATGAGGAGGAGTTCGGGCTCCTCCTCGGTGTCGCGGTCGGCGACAGCCAGGTTGACCCAGCGCCCCGTGCCGGTCGCCTCCCAGGTACGCAGGTCGTCCGCGCGGGTGCTGAGCACGTCCCAGGGCTCGGGTATGTCCTCCCCCCGGCTGCGCCGCTCCTGGAGCGTCACGCCACCCCACCGTGCCGCGTCCCCCCATCTCTCGTCGTATCGCTGCACCAGGGCGGCCTCGTAGGCGTACAGATCGTCCGCGCTCGGCCAGGGGCCCGTCCCTAACGGGGTGATGTAGTAGCCGGGTCCACCCGCGGCGATCCGCGTCTCGCTGTGCTCCGTCGGAAAGGCCTCGGTGCACAGCAGGTCGGTCAGGGCCAGGTCCTTCGCGATGTCCATGTGATCCAGTAAAGCGGCCGACACTGACAATTGGTGAGGCGTCAGACATCCCGGCGTCGTACGCTCCACACTTCGTGGCCCCGGGCGAGTGCAGCGTGCCCCGAAGGGACGCGGGCAGTGCCCCTGTGCGGCTCCGCCGCGGGGCGCGACCAGCCACGACGGCGCGGCAGACAAAAGACGGCACGCGGCAGGCACTGCCAAGCGGCCCTGCCCAGCGGAGCGACCCGGTACGATCCGGCCAACACGCGCACGAGCTGGGAGGACGGGACGTTGGGGCGGCTGACCGGCGGGGATCCCTCGCTGCTGCGAAGGATCAACTCCGCGGTGGTGCTGCACGCGCTGCGCGCCACGGACGCGGCGACACTGACGGAGATCACCCGGGTGACCGGGCTGTCCCGGCCGACTGTCGAGGGCGTCGTCGAAGGGCTCATCGAGGCGGGTTACGTCGTCGAGAAGGCGGCCGACGAGAGCCTGGTTCGACGGCAGGGGCGGCCCGCGCGGCGCTTCCGGTTCCGGGCCGAGGCCGGGCATCTGCTGGGCGTGGACATCGGCTCCCACCGGGTCGCCGCGCTCCTCGCCGACCTGGACGGCCGGGTGCTCGGGTCCGTCGCCAAGGACGTCGACGAGACGGCCCCGGCCGACGAGCGCCTGGAGCGACTGCGTACCGCGGTGGCCGAACTGCTGCGCCGCGCCGGGGTCGCACGGGGCTCGCTGCGGGCCGTGGGGGTCGCCTCACCGGGGATCGTGGAGGCCGACGGCACGGTGCGGCTGTGCGCGGCACTGCCCGAGTGGACGGGGCTGCGCCTGGGTGAGCGGCTGAGCCGGTCCTTCAAGTGCCCGGTGCTGGTCGAGAACGACGCCAACGCCGCAGCCGTCGCCGAGCACTGGAAGGGCGCGGCCACCGAGTCCGACGACGTGGTGTTCGTGCTGGCCGGGCTGAGCCCCGGAGCCGGTTCGCTGATCGGCGGGCAGCTGCACCGGGGGTACGGCGGGGCGGCCGGCGAGATCGGCGCGCTGCATCTGCTGGGCCGCGAGGTGACCCCGGAGACGCTGCTGTCCACCACGGACGAGCCACTGCACCCGCTCGACGAGCAGGCCGTCGCCGAGGTCTTCGCGCAGGCCCGCGAGGGCGACCAGCGGGCCCGCGCCGCCGTCGACCGCTTCATCCAGCGGCTCGTCCACGACGTGGCCGCCCTGGTCCTGGCGCTCGACCCGGAACTCGTCGTCGTCGGCGGCTGGGCGGCCGGCCTGGACGGCGTACTGGAGCCGCTGCGCCGCGAGCTGGCGCGCTACTGCCTTCGTCCGCCGAAGGTGGCCCTGTCGCTGCTGGGCGAGGCGGCGGTCGCGACGGGCGCGCTGCGACTCGCCCTGGACCACGTGGAGGAGCAGCTGTTCGCGGTGGAGGGCACGGTGACGGCGCGGCGCTGAGTCACCGGCGCCGCAACGCGCTGTGCCCCGGAGGAGTTCCGGGGCACAGCAGGTCAGGCGAGGCCGGGCCTCAGGAGGCCTGGCGCTCGGGCCCCTGGTGGATCTCCACGCCGCCCGAGTCGCCGAAGGTCAGACGGCAGGTGTCCGCACGGTACGTGGCCACGGAGAGCGCCGCGGTGCGGCCGTCGGCGAGGAAGCGGGTGGTGACCACGAGGACGGGCGCCCCCGGGAGCCGGTCCAGTTCCCTGGCGTCGTCCGCTCGGGCGGAGCCCAGCTCGACGGCGCTGTCCCGCCCCTCCAGCTCCAGCCGCTGCAGCTCGCGCAGCACCGCACGCGCGCGTGCCGGTCCGGACGGCGCGTCTATGGCGGAGAGCTCGGGCACCGAAGACTCCGGGACGTAGAGCAGCTCCGCGGCGACGGGCTGGCCCTGGGAGACGCGCGAGCGGCGCACCGTGTACACGGTGTCGTCCGGGCCCGTCTCCAGCGCGGCGGCGACGGCCGCGGGCGGCGCCGCGGGCGTGCAGTCGACGGCCTGCCAGACGTCCCCGGCGCCCCCCGGCCAGGCCTGCTGCTCGGTGCCGACCGCGACGCCCACGCGCGGCGGGGCGACGGTCGTCCCGACACCGCGGCGGCGCTGCAGCCTGCCTTCCAGTTCGAGCTGCTCCAGGGCCTGTCGCAGCGTGGCGCGCGCGACGCCGAAGCGGGCCGCCAGGTCGCGTTCGTTGGGCAGGATCTCGCCCACGGAGAACTCGGAGTCCAATGCCTCACTGAGCACGGTCTTGAGATGCCAGTACTTCGGTTCCGGCACCGATTCCAACTGCGTGGTCCCCACCCTGTCCTCCGCAATCGCCGTGATCCGGCGGCGTTTTAGCGCCCTTGTTTATTAAAGGTTGTTGCACTTATCTGCGACCATAGGGCGGCCCAAACCCTTGGTCAAGACCAATCCTGGATCCCATGGGCACGGCACAGGGCGCGCGCCGCGCAGGGTTCACGAGGTGTTCGTACGGGGGCGGCCCACGCCGCCTACTCGGAGGCAAGCGAGAGCAGCTTGTCCGGGTTGCGGATGATGTAGAGCGACTGGATGCGGCCCTCGAAGACGTCCACCTGGAAGACGCTGTCGGGCTTGCCCGCGGACAGGACGACGACCGCGAGGCCGCCGTTGAGCTCCATGAAGCGGAAGGACTGGGCCGGCACGCCCTTCTTGGCGGCCCCGACGAGGAAACGGCCCACCTTGTCGGCGCTCTCCAGTACCCGTAGCGGCGCCCTGGACTTGCCGCCGCTGTCGCCCACCAGTCGTACGTCGGGCGCCAGCAGCGCCATGAGACCTTCCAGATCTCCCTCCGCCGCGGCGGCGAGGAACCGCTCGGTCAGCTCGCGACGCCGGCCGGGATCGACCTCGTAGCGCGGCCGCCGCTCCTCGACGTGCTTGCGGGCCCGCCCGGCGAGCTGGCGCACCGCCGCCTCACCGCGGTCGAGCATGACGGCGATGTCGGCGTACGGGTAGCCGAAGGCCTCGCGGAGCACGAACACCGCCCGCTCCAGCGGCGACAGCGACTCCAGGACGACGAGGACGGCCAGCGAGACGGAGTCGGCGAGCACGGCACGCTCGGCGGTGTCCGGGACGGTGTCCCCGAAGTCGGTCGCATAGGGCTCGGGAAGCCATGGGCCGACGTAGGCCTCGTTGCGCGCCTTGACCTGACGCAGCCGGTCGATGGCGAGGCGGGTGGTGATGCGCACCAGGTATCCGCGCGGTTCGCGCACCTCGCTGCGGTCGGCGCCGGACCAGCGCAGCCAGGCCTCCTGGACCACGTCCTCCGCGTCGGCCACCCGCCCGAGCATGCGGTAGGCGACCCCCAGCAGGACGGGCCGGTGCTCTTCGAAGACGTCGGTCTCGGTGTCGGTGGTCACGGACTCATCCCATGCGACACGTCCGGACATGTCCAGGAGAAATCCGTGTGTCCCGGAGCGGAATGGCGCGCGGGCCGCCGGCGGCCGGACTCGCGGAGATGGCCATGGGGTACGCGGTTCCGGGCACGGGCGGTGTCGGCCGCACCCTCGGCGGCAGGCCGGCCGAGCTGGGCCACGAGGTGACTCCGGGCTCCCGCGCGAAGGACAGTCCCACCGCCCTGGAGTGGGTGCGCGAGGCCGGCGCGGGAGCGCGGGCCGGCACGTTCGCGGAGGCGGCCTCGGCCGCAGAGGTGGTGGTGGTCGCCGTCGGCGGGCGGGTGGCGCTCGCCGCGCTGGAGGCCGCCTCCGCACCGGGTGCTCGGCCTGGGCGGCATCCGCTCGGCACGCAGCGTGGAGATGCTGCTGCCGCTGTGGCTCGATCTCTTCCGGCATCTGGGGCACGCGGAGTTCAACCTGGAGGTCCGCAGGGCCATTGAAAGGGCGTACGGCCGGGAGGTCGGCCACCTTCAGGGGCTACCCGTCGGTAGCAATTGCTGACAAGCTGTCTACACGGCGTCCGTAAGCGAGCCCCAGACGAGGAGCACCCCCATGTCCGCCACCGTCTCCTTCAAGGTCCCCTCTCCACGTGGCCCGCAGCCCGTGACCGTCTCCTACGCGCGCGTGGGCAGCGGCGAACCGCTGCTCCTGCTGCACGGCATCGGTCACCACCGGCAGGCCTGGGACCCGGTGGTGGACATCCTGGCGACCGAGCGTGACGTGATCGCCGTGGACCTGCCCGGGTTCGGCGTCTCCCCGGCCCTGCCGGACGGGCTCGCCTACGACCTGCCCACGACGACGGCCGTCTTCGGCGCGTTCTGCGAGGCGCTGGAGCTGGAGCGTCCGCATGTGGCGGGCAACTCGCTGGGCGGCCTGCTCGCCCTGGAACTCGGCCGCGGGCAGCTCGCGCGGTCGGTGACCGCCCTGTCGCCGGCCGGGTTCTGGTCCGAGGCCGAGCGGCGCTACGCCTTCGGTGTGCTGCTCGCCATGCGGCACATCTCCCGGCGGCTGCCGCTGCCCCTGGTGGAGCGGCTGTCGCACTCGGCGGCCGGCCGCACCATGCTGACGAGCACGATCTACGCCCGCCCGGGCCGCCGTTCACCCGAGGCCGTGGTCGCCGAGACGCTGGCCCTGGCGCAGGCCACGGGGTTCGACGCGACCCTCCGGGCCGGCAGTACGGTCCAGTTCTCCGACGACATCCCCTCCATTCCGGTCACCGTGGGCTGGGGCACCAGGGACATGCTGCTCGTGCGCCGTCAGGGGGTGCGCGCCAAGCAGATCATCCCCCGGGCCCGGCTGGTGCGACTGCCCGGCTGCGGGCACTGCCCGATGAACGACGACCCGGCGCTGGTCGCCCGCGTCATCCTCGACGGCAGCCGCTGACCCGGCACGCCTCAAGGTCAGCGCGCCGGATCCGAGGGCGACTCCGGCGCCGACCAGCGCACTGCCGACGGCCTGGGCGGCCCCGTAGGAGCCCGTTCCGACGAGCGGGGCCGTGCAGGCGGCGGCGACCGGGATGAGGCCGGAGAACAGCGTGGCGCGCTCGGCGCCGAGCCGCTGCATGCCCATGTACCAGCACACGAACCCGACGACGGTGACGACCGCCGCCTGCCACAGCAGCGCGCCGGCCTCGGTGGCGTCGGGGCGCCGCAGCCACGCCGTGCCGTCCGCGAGCAGTCCGGCGGCCGCGGACTCGGCCGCCGCGAGTCCGCACACCGTGGCGGACAGCAGCCGGGGCCCCAGAGGCCGCAGAACCGGCACCGCGAGTACGGCGAAACCGACCTCCCCGGCCAACGCACAGGACGAAAAGGCGATCCCGGTGCCGTCCGTACGCCCCCACCCCTGGACCGTGAAGGCGCCGAAGGCGACCAGCAACGCGCCGTACAGCACCCGGCGTTGGGGACGACGGCCCGCCAGGACCGGGACCACGACAGCCACCACCACGGGCGCGCATCCCACGAAGACACCGGGTACCGCCGGTTCCGCGGAGCGCTCTGCCGCGATGACGGCCAGGTTGAAGCCGACCATGCCGACGGCGGCCAGCAGGGCGAGGCGGGCCCACTGGCGGGGCGCGAGCGTCCGCAGCCGCGCGACCGCTCCCGCGCCGGTCAGGGGGAGAAACAGCAGGCCGGCGAGGCCGTAGCGCAGGAACTGGCCGCCCGCGTACGGGTAGTGGCCCAGGACGCTGTTCGCCGTGAAGGATCCGCCGACGAGGACGCAGGCGAGTGCGGCGAGGAGGGCTCCGCGGGTGGGGGTGGCGTTCATGGCAGCGACGCTAGGCAGCGCTGCGGTCCGGTTTAAGGTCCATTTCCATGACGTCATCGGAGACCAATCGGGACGGGATTCCTGAGCCGGGCGGGGTTCCTGAGCCTGTCGGGGTTCCTGAGCCTGGCGGGAGTGCGGACCAGGGCGGAAGTGCGGAGCCCGGCCGACCGGGCTCGCCCGCCTGGGAACTGCTCCTGCCGGCCGCCGCCGCGCCGGCACGCACGCGTGGACGCTCGCTACAGGCAGCACTGCGTGAGGCGGTGCGCGCGGGAAGGCTGGCGCCGGGCACCCGGCTGCCCTCCAGCCGCGATCTCGCCGCCGACCTCGGAGTCTCACGGGGACTGATCACCGAGGCGTACGAGCAGTTGACGGCGGAGGGCTATCTGCGCAGCGGGCGGGGTGCGGGCACCTGGGTGGGAGGCGCGGTGCGGGCCGCTCCCCCACCCGCACGTGATCTCGCCCCGCGCTCCCCCGGTGCGCGCGCCGACTTCGTGCCAGGAACGCCGGATCTGTCGCTGTTCCCGCGCGCCGCGTGGGCCGCGGCACAGCGCGCGGTCCTGGCCGAACTGCCCCACCAGGACCTCGGCTATCCCGACCCGCGCGGGCTGCCGCCGCTGCGTACCGCCCTGGCGGAGTTGCTGGCACGCCGCCGGGGTGTGGTCGCGGACCCGGAGCGGATCGTGATCGTCTCCGGGGTGGCGCAGGCGACGACGCTGCTGGGATTCGTGCTCCACGCGCGCGGGTTGCGCTCGGTCGGCGTCGAGGATCCCGGGAGCCCCCAGCACGACGCGCTGTATGCCTCGGCCGGTGTCACCACGGTGCCCCTGCCCCTGGACGGCGAGGGAATCGTCGTCGGAGCGCTGCGGGACTCGGGGGTGCGGGCCGTGGTGACGACGCCTTCCCACCAGTTCCCCACCGGGATCGCGTACTCCGCGCGCCGCCGCACCGAACTGCTCGACTGGGCGCGGTCCGAGGACGGGCTCGTCCTGGAGGACGACTACGACGGCGACTTCCGCTACGACCGTGCCCCCGTGGGCGCCCTGCAGGGACTGGACCCGGAACACGTGGCCTACACGGGCTCGGTCAGCAAGTCGCTCGCTCCGGGCCTGCGGCTGGGCTGGCTGCTCGTACCTCAGGCGCTGGCCGAGGAGGTCGTCGAGCGCAAGCGCACCATGGACCTCGGCCATCCCACCCTCGACCAGGCGCTGTTCGCCCGCTTCGTGGAGCGCGGCGACTACGACCGCCAGCTGCGCCGCTGCCAGCGCGCCTACCGTGAACGCCGTGACGCGCTCGTGGCCGCGCTGCGGGAGCACTTCCCGGGCGCGGAGGTGGCTGGGATCGCGGCTGGACTGCATGTCATCGCCGCGCTCCCGCACCGGTACGGCCCCCAGGAGGACTTCCTCGCGCGCGTGGCCGCGGCCGGTGTGGCCGTACGCCCGCTGACGGACTACACGCACGCGCGTGCAGCGCACGAGGGCAGCGGCGGTATACAGCTGGTCCTGGGGTACGCGCATCTGTCACCCACCCGGATCCGCGCAGGTGTACGGCTGATGGCGCAAGCGACCGACGCATGACCGTGGGGTGGCCGGCGCGGAAAGCAACGGATGGTTCATGCCATTCGCCCCGCTGTCTCCCCGGTCGCACACCGGTTCCCTTGTCCCTGCGGTCAGTTGTTCACTTCTGGTTTCCGTACGCGCTGCGGCGCACCAGTAGTTGTGGCATCGCACACTGGCCGGATCCCGTCCCTGGAGGCGCATCCATGACACACCGTCCGCTCCCCGGGCGCCGCAGCGTCCTGCGCGGCTCCCTCGCCGCCTCGGCGGCCCTGACCCTGCCCACCACCCTCGGCGCGGCACCGGCGTTCGCCCTCTCCGGGCGCCCCCGGGCGGGCTGGGGCGTACAGGCGGGAGACGTGACCTGCGACTCAGGTCTCGTGTGGGTGCGCTCCGACCGTCCCGCCCGGATGATCGTGGAGACGTCGGCGACCGAGTCGTTCCGCAACCCGCGCAGATGGCACGGTCCGCTGCTCGGCGCCGACTCGGACTTCACCGGCACCACCCGGCTGCGCGGGCTGCCGTCCGGTGAGCAGCTCCACTACCGCGTGCTGCTGGCCGACCCGGACGACCCACGCCGCACCGGCGAGCCGGTGACCGGCACCTTCCGCACGGCGCCCGTCAAGCGCCGCCAGGACGTGAAGTTCGTGTGGTCCGGCGACCTGGCGGGGCAGGGCTGGGGCATCAACGAGTCCATCGGCGGCTACCGCATCTTCGACGCGATGGCGAAGGTGAACCCGGACTTCTTCCTGTGCAGCGGCGACAACATCTACGCCGACGGCCCGATCTCGGCCACCGCAACGCTGCCCGACGGCAGCGTCTACCGGAACGTCACCACCGAGGAGAAGTCGCACGTCGCGACCACCCTGGACGACTACCGGGGCAATTTCCGCTACAACCTGCTCGACCAGGCGCTGCGCCGGTTCAACGCCCAGGTGCCCAACATCATCCAGTGGGACGACCACGAGGTCCGCAACAACTGGTACCCGGGCGAGGTCATCGGCACCGGCACGCCCTACCCGGCCGGCACGAAGCTCGACGACCTGGCACTGCGCTCCCGGCAGGCCTTCTCCGAGTACTTCCCGATCTCTACCGTCAGCGGGCGCCCGGACGGCCGGATCTACCGCAAGGTCGGCCACGGCCCGCTGCTGGACGTGTTCGTGCTCGACATGCGCACCTACCGCAATGCCAACTCGCCGGACAACCAGACCACGGACCCGGTGGGCATCCTCGGCCGCGAGCAGCTGGAGTGGCTCAAGCGGGAACTCGCCCGGTCCCGCGCGGTGTGGAAGGTGATCGCCAACGACATGCCGCTCGGGCTGGTCGTGCCCGACCCGGTCGAGGGCAAGCCGAACTTCGAGGCCGTCGCCCAGGGCGACCCGGGCGCGCCGCTGGGCCGTGAGCTGCAGATCGCCGAACTGCTGCGGTTCATCAAGCACCGGCGGATCACCGGCACCGTGTGGCTGACGGCCGACGTGCACCACACCTCCGCCCAGCACTACGACCCGTCACGGGCCGCGTTCAAGGACTTCGAGCCGTTCTGGGAGTTCGTGTCCGGCCCGCTCAACGCCGGCGCCTTCCCGGCCAACGCGCTCGACAACACCTTCGGCCCCGACCGGGTGTTCGTGAAGGCACCGACGACCGCGAACGTCTCGCCTGCCCAGGGCTACCAGTTCTTCGGCGAGGTCGACATCGATGGTGACAGCGGCGAGCTGACGGTCCGGCTGCGCGAATACGACGGCACCGTACTGTTCACGCAGGTGCTGCAGCCGGGCCGGGTCGGACAGTAACTCCCGTACGCTTTCCCGTGGGCCGCGTACCGGCGTCATCCCCCGGTGCGCGGCTTCTCCATGCCGCGGGCATCGCGGCACGATCAATTCAAAGTTCTACAAAAGGAGCATAACCACACTTTACCGATCAGTCACAAAGCGTTCGTGATCACGCAACACCTTTCCTTCACAGTGGCTGCATGAGTCGAGAAATGTCTGATGTGACCTGTGCGAAGCAGGGCCGTCCCGTGCACCAGTGGATGCGCGACATCGCGGAGCGGTTGCCCGCCTGGTGGACACGCCGCCACGGTCATGCACCTCCGGCCGGCGATACCGGCGCCCGGTCGCTGCCCCAGGAGCAGCAGGCCGGGCCGTCCGACGAGTCGTCGGCGACAGCGGAGGCCGTGCCCGGTCAGAGCACCCTGTGGCGGATGCGGACGACGGTGAAGGACGAACCGGGGTCACTGGCCGCGCTGTGCACGGCGCTGGCGGGGCGGCAGATCGACATCCTGAGCCTGCAGACGCATCCGCTGGCCGAGGGCACGGTGGACGAGTTCCTGCTGCGGGCTCCCGGCGGGCTCATGGCGTCCGAACTCACCAAGGTGGTCTCGCTGGCCGGGGGTACCGACACCTGGATCGAGCGGGCCGACGCCCACGATCTGGTGGACGCGCCCACCCGGGTGCTGGGCCTGGCCGCCCGCACCGCCCTGGACGCGGCCGAACTGCCGCTCGCACTGCGGCAGTTGCTGGGCCGGTGCACCATTCGCCAACTGCCCGCCACACCCGTCGGCGGCGGCCGGGGTCCGGGAGGCGTGCCCGTGGAAGGAGCGCTGGAGGACACCGTGATGCGGCTGCGGGCGCCGGAAGGCGGAGTGATCACCGTGGAGCGGCCGTATCTGCCGTTCACCCCGACCGAGTTCGCCCGGGCGCGGGCGCTGGTGGAGCTGGACGCCCGGCTCGGACCGCGCGTGCCGCACAGCCAGGACGTACTGACGCTGCCCGAGGGCAACGAGATCACCGTGCGCCGGGCCGACGCACGCGACCTGGAGGCCGCGAAGGCGATGCACGAACGGTGCTCGGCGCGGACGCTCGGCATGCGCTACCACGGGCCGGTCGGCGACGCGGACCGCTACCTGAACCACCTGCTCAGCCCGCGCTTCGGCCGCACCCTCGCGGTGCAGACCGCGTCGGGGCGCCTCGTCGGCCTCGGCCACCTGCTGTGGGACGGCGACGAGACGGAGGTCGCGCTGCTGATCGAGGACAAGTGGCAGCGCCGTGGCGTCGGCGGTGAACTGCTGGAGCGGCTGGTGGCGATGGCGGCCGAGGCGAACTGCGAGAGCGTGTACGCCGTGACGCAGGCATCCAACACCGGCATGGTCGCGGCGATGCGCGGTCTGGGACTCCCCCTCGACTACCAGATCGAGGAGGGCACCCTGGTCATCACGGCCCGCCTGCGAGCAGGCCGGTCCGGCTCCCGGCCGCCGTACGAGGTGGCGGAGGAGCAGGTCGGCGAGCGGATCGCACGGGACTAGCGCCCGGCACGGCGCACCTGCGAACGGCCCGGCGTGAACGCCGGGCCGTTTCGGCGTCCGGGGCCACGGCCCGGAGCACGTCGTACGCCCTGTCCCGCCGTTTTCGCCGCCTACGCCCTCGGCTCAATCCGGGTGACGGGCGGCGGCCCCTCGTATGAGGATGGACCGCATGTCACAGACCACGAACCCGCTGCCCCGCGAGGTCGCCGACGCATACGTCGACGAGCTCATCGCCCTCGACCCGGTGACCGGTACGTACCTCGGCGTGAAGGAGAGTTCGAGCAGGCTGCCCGACCTCTCGCCCGCAGGCCAGGAGGCGATCGCGGAACTGGCGCGCAAGACCCTGGCGCGGCTCGACGATGCCGAGCGGCAACCCGGCTCGGACAGTGACATCGAGCGCCGCTGCGGCCGGCTGCTGCGTGAGCGTCTGACCGCCGAACTGGCCGTGCACGAGGCGGAGGAGGGCCTGCGCTCGGTGGGCAACATGGCCACGCCCGCGCACTCGGTGCGCGACATCTTCACCGTGACGCCGAACCAGTCCGAGGAGGACTGGGCGGCGATCGCCGAGCGGCTGCGCGCGGTACCGGCCGCGTACGCCGGCTACCGCGAGTCCCTCGCGCTCGGTCTGGAGCGCAAGCTGTACGCGGCTCCGCGCCCGACGGCCACGTTCGTCGAGCAGCTCACCGAGTGGTCGGACACGGACGGCAAGGGCCGCGGCTGGTTCGAGGACTTCGCGGCGGCCGGCCCCGAGGCGCTGCGCGGGGAGCTGGACGAGGCGGCTCGCGCGGCCACCGCCGCCGTCGTGGAGCTGCGTGACTGGATGCGCGACGTGTACGCGCCGGCGGTCGAGGGCGCGCCGAACACGGTGGGCCGTGAGCGGTACGGGCGTTGGGCTCGCTACTTCAACGGCACGGACCTCGACCTGGACGAGGCGTACGCGTACGGCTGGGCCGAGTTCCACCGGCTGCTCGGCGAGATGAAGCAGGAGGCCGAGCGGATCCTGCCCGGTGCCGGGACGCCCTGGGTGGCGCTCGCGCACCTCGACGAGCACGGCAAGCACATCGACGGCGTCGACGAGGTCCGCGACTGGCTGCAGGGTCTGATGGACCAGGCGATCGACGAGCTGGACGGCACGCACTTCGAACTCGCCGAGCGGGTGCGGAAGGTGGAGTCGTGCATCGCCCCGCCCGGCGGCGCGGCAGCCCCGTACTACACGGCACCGTCGGAGGACTTCTCGCGTCCGGGCCGCACCTGGCTGCCGACGATGGGGCAGACCCGTTTCCCGGTCTACGACCTCGTCTCGACCTGGTACCACGAGGGCGTCCCCGGCCATCACCTGCAGCTCGCGCAGTGGGCGCACGTGGCCGCGGATCTCTCCCGCTACCAGGCCACCATCGGCGGGGTCAGCGCCAACGCCGAGGGTTGGGCGCTGTACGCGGAGCGGCTGATGGACGAGCTCGGCTACCTCACGGACGCGGAGCAGCGGCTCGGCTACCTCGATGCACAGATGATGCGGGCGGCCCGGGTCATCGTGGACATCGGCATGCACCTGGAGCTGGAGATCCCCGCGGACTCCCCCTTCCACCCCGGCGAGCGCTGGACTCCCGAGCTGGCCCAGGAGTTCTTCGGCGCGCACAGCAGCCGGCCGGCGGACTTCGTGGAGAGCGAGCTGACCCGCTACCTGACCATCCCCGGCCAGGCGATCGGCTACAAGCTCGGCGAGCGGGCCTGGCTGCGGGGCCGCGAGAAGGCGCGTGAGCGGCACGGCGACGCCTTCGACCTCAAGGCCTGGCACATGGCGGCACTCTCGCAGGGTTCCCTCGGCCTGGACGACCTGGTGGACGAGCTCGCCCAGCTCTGACAGCCCGGCAGGTCAGTGGCGGAAGCCGCCCTCCCAGTCGATCACCTGGCCCGTGATCCAGTCCGCCTCGTCGGTGGCGAGCCACGCGATGAGGCGGCCGGGATCGTCGGGCCTGCCCCAACGGCCGGACGGGAAGCGGGAAGCGACCGCATCTTACGTCTCTCCGGTCGTGTGTCCGTGTCCACCGGACCCGGGTCGACGGTGTTCACCGTGATCGCCTGCTCGGCGAGCGTGGTCGACAGGGAGCGTGTGATCGAGGCGAGGGCACCCTTCTGGGGGCGTAGGCGATCTCGCCGGTCATACGCCCGCGATGTCCTGGCGGGAGGTCATCATCACGACGCGTCCGCCCGGAGTTTGCGACGGCAGTCAGGCGCGGTGCCGGGCGTGGGCCTGGACGAGCAGCAGCACCGAGCGGGTCTCGACCGCCCGGTGCGCGTCGAGCATCGCCGCGTCGATCGTGTCGAGGGTGCCGTCGCTGACGCTGAGGGTGTGGTGGGCGACGACGATGTCGAGCCGTCCGCCGAGTGCCGAGACGGCCGTGGCGACGAGTTCGGCGGGCGCGGAGGCGACCACGTCCTCGGTACGGTCGGCGCCCCAGGGCATGGCCGAGTCGTGCGGCACGTGGTGGTGCAGATGGACGCTCGCCCCGTACGCGGCGAGCCGCCGGGCCACGGTGTGTCCGATGCCGGAGCGTCTGCCGGCCCCGGTCACCAGGGCGGTACGGCCACGCAGAGGCTGCCGCTCACGGCGCAGGTCTTCGGGGGCGGGGTGCGGCAGCCGGGGCATGGACGAGCATGATGGGCAACGCTTCGGGCCGGGGCACGCGATCAACCGTGCAGGACCATGGATGCCCGACTATCCGTGCTCGACTATCCGTGCTCAACTATCCGTGCTCGACTATCCGTGCTCGACTATCCGTGCTCGACGCGCCGCAGTTGGACGAGGCCCAGCCAGGTCTCCGGTCCTGGCTGGACGTTGGCCGCGCGAACGGCATACCGCCCCGGTTCCAGCCCGACCCGGAGGCAGTCGGTCCGCTCTGTTTCGGATCCGGGCCAGGCCGAGTCGAACAGCACGACCGTGCCGGGCACTTCCCAGCGCACCTCGTGTCCCCAGTTCGCCGTGGCGAGGGCTGCGGGCACGCCCGCCAGGAGTTCGGCCTCGGAGTTCGCCGCCCACCACCGTATGAAGGTGGCGTGCTCGGGCAGGAAGGCGGTGGAGGCGGGCTCGTCGCCCAGGACCAGGGCGGCCGAGTCGCCGACCGGGAGCAGGCCGACGAATCCGTCGACCTCGCAGGCCCGGTCGTAGTCGGAGGCGGTCTCCTCGCCGTCGGCACCCGCCCAGAACGGCAACACCGTCTCCGGTACCGCAATGAGCGGCCCGCCACCCGACTCGACCCATTCCAGCGCACCGGGATCCGCGTATCGCACCATGGCGCAGAACCGTACACGGCCGCAGAACCCGTGACTCCGCCCCTCCCCGTCCCTCCCCGCACAGACGTCGGTTCAGCAGCCGCAGTCCTCCGCGTCCACCGGCGCCGTCAGCGGGTCGGCGGGGCGGCGCTCGCGGCCCTCCCAGGTCTCGTACCCGAAGCCCTCGCGCGCCCAGTACTCGAAGCCGCCGAGCATCTCCTTGACCTGGTAGCCGAGTTCGGCGAGCGCGAGCGCGGCGCGGGTGGCGCCGTTGCAGCCGGGGCCCCAGCAGTACGTGACCACCGGCACCGACTTGTCGAGGAGCTGTTCGGCCTGCTCGGGGATGAGCGCGGTCGGCAGGTGGACCGCGCCGGGGACGTGGCCCTGGTCCCAGGACTCGGTGGAACGGGAGTCCAGGACGACGAACCCCGGGTCGCCGTCGGAGGCGAGTGCTGCGGCGACGTCCGACACGTCGGCGTGGAAGACGAGACTCGCGCGGAAGTAGGCAGCGGCCTCGGCCGGGGCCGCCGGGGCCACGCGCAGGACAGCGTTGACGGCGGTCGTGGTGCTGCTCATGATCCGGCCTGCTTTCTCCGAGGTTGTCGCTACGGCCAGAAATCTACGGCCGCCGATGATCTCCCAGAAGGGGTATTCCCCGGTCTGCGCCTTGCCCGGCCAGGGATTCCCCTGCTATCTCTGCGCTATGACCGCGTTTTCCCCGGACGCCACCGACTGGCGCATCCTCGATGTCCTCCAGCGGGAGGGACGGGCCGGCTTCGCCGAGCTGGCCCGCGCCGTCTCCATGTCGCCGAGCGCGGTCACGGAGCGGGTGCGCCGCCTGGAGGAGGCCGGCGTCATCCAGGGGTACGCGGCCATCGTGGACCCCGAGCGGCTGGGGCTGCCGATCCTCGCGTTCGTCCGGCTGCGGTATCCGAACGGCAACTACAAGCCCTTCCACGACCTGGTCGCCGTGACGCCCGAGATCCTCGAGGCCCACCATGTGACGGGCGACGACTGCTTCGTCATCAAGGTCGCCGTCCGCTCGATGCGCCACCTGGAAGAGGTGTCGGGCAAGATCGGCGCGCTCGGCTCGGTGACCACGAGCGTCGTCTACTCGTCCCCGCTGCCCCGACGGCCCCTCGGTCACTGACCTCGCTGCCGGACCTCCGACCCCGATCTCCCCTTCACGACCTCCAGTTGCGCGTGGATACGGCGTCTCAGGTCGGCGACATGGCTGACGATGCCGACGCTGCGGTCGCGCTCACGCAGGGAGTCGAGCACGTCGAGGACCTCGTCGAGGGTCTGGTCGTCGAGGCTGCCGAAGCCCTCGTCGATGAAGAGCGTGTCCAGACGGACTCCGCCGGCCTCGTCGGTGACGACGTCCGCGAGACCGAGGGCGAGCGCCAGGGAGGCGAAGAACGTCTCGCCGCCCGACAGCGTCGCCGTGTCCCGCTCGCGTCCGGTCCACGCGTCGACGACGTGCAGCCCCAGCCCGCTGCGGCCGCGCCCGGCCCGGTCGTCGGAGTGGACCAGGGTGTAACGGCCGGACGACATGCGCTGCAGCCGCACGGTCGCGGCGGCGGCCACCTGTTCCAGGCGGGCCGCCAGCACATACGACTCCAGGCGCATCTTCCGTTCGTTGTCCGCCGAGGTGCCCGCGGCGAGGGAGGCCAGCCGCGCCACCCGGTCGTACTCCTCGCGCAGCGGGGCCAACCTCCGTACGCCCGCGGCGGATTGAGCCGAGAGCCGGTCGAGTTCGGTGCAGCGGCGGGCGGCCGCGTCCCGTGCGGAGGCGGCGTCGCGCAGCCGCTGGGTGGCGACGGCGGCGGCCCGTTCCGCCGAGACCACGTCGGCGGGCGGCTGCTGTGCGGCGGCCGCGGTGTCGGCCTCGGCGAGGACGGCGCGCACGGCGGCCTCCTCGGACTGCCAGGCGTCCAGGCGGCGTTGGAGCTCGCGGTGGGCGGCGTCGTCCAGAAGCGCGGCGGCCGCTGCCTGCGGAGTGTCGAAGCCGGCCCGGAAGGAGGCGTCGGCGAGCCGGGCGTCGGCGTCCTTGAGCCGCTGGGCGGCGTCCTCGGCCACCCGCGCGCTGTCGGCGCCCTCGGTGAGCAGCGCGACCTGCCGCTCCAGCTGCGCGGCCCGCACGGCCACGCTCTCCGCCGTGCCGCGCGCCTGCGCCAACTCTCCTTCGAGACCTGCCCGTTCACGGTCGAGCCGCTCACGGTGGCCCACTCGCGAGGCGGCTCTGACCGCCGCCTCCTGCCGTGCCGCTGTCCTCCGCTCGTGCTCCTGCTCCGCTCGCCGCAGCTGCTCGCTCGCCGGGTGCAGCTCGGAAGCGGCATGCCGCGCCTGCCTGTACTGCCGCTCCAACTCCTCGACCTCTTCGGTGAGTCGGGCCGTGGGCGTGTCGCCCGCCTCGGCGGTGGCGGCGGCCAGTGCCTCACGTACGACGCCGAGGCGCCGCTCGTCCTCGGCGCGCTGTTCGTCGGCGCGCCGGCAGGCGGCGAGGGCGCTCTCCTCCGCCTCCCGGTCGACGTGCCCGGCGACCTTGCGCGCGGGGGCGGGGTGTTCGGTGGCTCCGCAGACGGCGCACGGCTCGCCGTCGGTGAGGCTCGCGGCCAGCTCGGCCGCGATGCCGTTCAGCCGCTGTTCCTTGAGGTCGAGCCAGTGGGCGCGGGCTTCGGTGGCACGTTCGCGGGCGGCGAGCACGCGCGCGTGGGCCTCGTCGGTGTCGCGGGCGAACTGGTCGCGCTGGCGGGCCGCGCCGAGCCTGCGCCGTGCCGGTTCTCGCTGCACCCCGAGCTGCTCGGCGCTCGTCGCGGCCTGCTGCGCGGATTCGATACGGGCGTCAAGTCCGGCCCGGGTCTCATCCCAGCCCGCGAGCCATGCCTCGGCCTCCTGAAGCACGTCCTCGTCGGCGCGCTCCTGCCGGTCCAGACCGGCGCGCTCGGCGACGAGTTCGGCCAGTCGCCGTTCGGCACGACGGGCGGACTCCAGGCCACCGAGCTCCTCGGCACTCCGGCGTGCGGCGGCGGCCAGCCCTGCGGCACCGGCGTCGGCCAGAGCACCGCGCGGCTCCTCACGTGGGGCGGTGTCGCCACACGCGCCCGTCAGCTCCTGGCCCCTGCCGGGTTCGGCGATCGCGTCCTGCGGCTCGGCGAGTCCGGTGACGGCGGCTTCGGCAACAGCATCTCGCGGCAGCGCAGCACCGGCCCCATCGTCGGACGCGAGCCCATCGCGCGGCCCCGCGCCCTCAGCCGCATCTGCGCCACCATCCTGCGGCCCCGCAGTCCCGGCTGCATCGGCGGGGCCAAAGGAGGGTGCACGATGTGGGGCGGGTGCGGGCTTGTCGTGGCTGCTCGCGCAGTTCCCCGCGCCCCTGTCGCCGCCGGTGCCTCGCCACCCCGCGCGCCCCGACGCGTTGCCCTCGCCGAGGGCGTCCCGCGGCCACGTGCCCCCCGCTGCACCCGCGGCGGAGCTCGCCGTCCGGAAATCCGCGTGCCCCTCAGCGAGGGCTTGTCGCAGCAGTGCACGCGCGCGGGCCTCGGCCTGTGTCGCACGCCGGTGTTCTCCCTCGGCGGCCTCCCGCAACTCCAGTGCGGGCGCCACCGCCTCGGCCTTGCGGGCCCGCTCCATGCGCGCCTGCGCCTCCCGGTACGCGGCGGCCCGCTCCTCCAGCCGGGCTGCGCGCTCGCGTGCTTCGGTGAACCGCTGCTGCAGCCGGGCCACTTCGCGCACCTCGCGCAGCGCGCGCTCGGCGGCCGCTTGCGCCGACTCGACGGCCGTGAGGCGGCAGTGCGCGATGGTCAGCTGTTCGCGGGCGGTACTGCGGGCGAAGGCCGCGGCGCTGATGACGGCCTCCGCCAACCCCGGCTCCCCCGGTGCCAGTTGAGGCAGCTCCATCACGCCGCCCGCCGCCTGCTGCATGCGGTGTGCGTCGGCCAGCAGCGCGGCGTCCCCCTCGCGCACCTGCGCCTCGGCGGCGCGGCGGCGCTCGGCCAGACGTTTTTCGACCTCGGCGAAGCGGTGGGTGTCGAAGAGGCGGCCCAGCAGCTTGCCACGCGCCTCGGCGTCGGCACGCAGGAAGCGCGCGAAGTCGCCCTGGGGCAACAGGACGACCTGGCAGAACTGCTCGCGGTTCATGCCGAGCAGCTGGGTGATCTCCTCACCGATCTCCTGGTGCGAGCGGCTGAGGTCCTTCCAGGCGCCGGCCGTGGCGTCGTACTCACGAAGCCAGCTCTGGGCCTTCTCCAGGGTCGTGCCCGAGCCCCGCTTCTTGGGGCGCTCCCAGGGCGGCTGCCTGGTGACCTCCAACCGGCGTCCGGCAACGGTCAGTTCTAGGGTCACTCCCGTGCGCGTACCGGATGCGGCGTGGTCGCTGCGCAGGGCCAGGCCCTGACCGGTCTGGCGGGCGCCGGGGACGGAGCCGTAGAGCGCGTAGCACACCGCGTCCAGGACGGACGTCTTGCCGGCTCCCGTCGGTCCGTGCAGCAGGAAGAGCCCGGCCGCCGACAACTCGCCGAAGTCGACGGTCTGCGAGCCGCCGAAGGGTCCGAACGCCGTGATGTCCAGCCGGTGCAGCCTCATGGCGCCACCTCCCGCACGGCCTCGTCGGCGCGCACCGCGTCGAAGGCGTCCCGCAGCACGGCCTGTTCGCGCGCGTCGGGCCCGGCGCCACGCACATGGGCGACGAAGTCCTCGGCGATCTCCTGGTCGCTGCGGCCCGCGAGCCGTCTGGCGTACGACACGTCCGGGTCGTCCGGTGTCCGCTCGGGGTCGAAGACGAGGCTGAGGGTGTGCGGGAAGCGCTCCGTGAGCCGCGCCATGGGATCGGAAGGGCGGACCCGGTCGGTGAGGGTGACCTCGACCCACGCCTCCGCGTGCCGTGCCAACCCGGGATCGGCGAGCAGTTCCTCCAGGGTGCCCCGGATCCTGGCCAGCGCACGCGGCACGGGACAGTCGACGCGCTCGGCGGTGACGGAGCCGTCGGCGTCGAGGTCGACGAGCCACATGGTCTTGCGGTGGTCGGCCTCGGAGAAGGAGTACGGCAGTGGGGAGCCGGAGTAGCGGACCCGCTCGGTGATCGTCTGACAGCCGTGCAGATGGCCGAGTGCCGCGTAGTCCACACCGTCGAAGACCCCCGCGGGCACGGCGGCGACCCCGCCGACCGTGATGTCCCGCTCGCTGTCGCTGGCCTCTCCGCCGGTGACGAAGGCGTGCGCGAGGACGACCGAACGGGTGCCCCCTGCGCGCGTGGCGAGGTCGGCGCGGACCCGGTCCATGGCGGCGGCGAGCACCGCCTCGTGTCCCGCCTTCTCCACCCCGAACTCGTCCTTGACCAGCGCCGGTTCGAGATAGGGCAGTCCGTAGAAGGCCACTTCGCCATGGCTGTCGGGCAGCACCACCGGTGTCCCGGCTGCCGCCGGATCGGTCCTCAGATGGATGCCGGCCCGCCCGATGAGTCCGGCGCCGACGCCCAGCCGGCGGGCCGAGTCGTGGTTCCCGGAGATCATCACCGTGGGCACACCCAGGTCGGCGAGGCGGTGCAGCGCCGCGTCGTACAGCTCGACCGCGGCCAGCGGGGGCACCGCCCGGTCGTACACATCCCCCGACACGACCACCGCGTCCACCCCGCGCTCGCGCACGGTCGTGACGAGGTGGCCGATGAACTCGGCCTGGGCGCCGAGCATGTTCACCCGGTGGAACGCCCGGCCCAGATGCCAGTCGGAAGTGTGCAGGAATTTCATGAAATCGCTCTGACCTGCACGTTTGCCCCCACTGCACCTCAAAAACCAGCACGAACCAGCACGGGGCTCGCCGTTAACACCCGCCACGCTAACGCATGCCGCCCTCCAGTCCGGTGCCGCGAGCCGGGCGGCGGAAGGGAACGGTGGCGGAAATGGACTTTCACTCATTGAGCCTTTCCCAACCTCTGCGTGAGGCGTTGAGGTGGAGGGTGAGGACGGCATGGACGAGTGCGGTGATGCGGGTGGTGCTGCACCGGAGTTTGCGCAGGGCGCGCTCAGCAAAGCCTGCGGTAGGGCACTTCGGGGATCATCTGATGCCATTCCCGTGGAGAAGGGCCGCCGTCGGCGCGTGTGCACACCGTGGCTGCCGCGGCTTTCGGCGACACCTTGTAGGTCTGCGACGGAACATAGTCACTCGCCACGTACAGCGTGTCGTTGCCGGGGGCGAACGACAGGGCCTGGACGGTGTCGCTCGGGGTGGGGAGAGCGGTTCCCAAAGGCTGGTTGGCGGCCACGTCCCACAGCCGCACAGTGCCGTCGTCGCCTCCCACGGCGAGAGTCCCTCCCGTACTGGAGAAGGCCAGGGCGATGACCGCCGCCGCAGCGTCCTGGCGGTCGCTGGTGACGAGCCCGGACATGATTCCGAGGCGTCTTTTCAGGCTGCCGTCGAGCAGGGTCACTCGTCCCGAGAGATCCCCCGCTGCCAGGTACTTCCCGTCGGGGCTGAAAGTCAGCGTTCCGATGTTGTTCTGCGGCGGGAGGCTCGATGCGACGCCGCCCGACTCGACCGTCTCGGACGTGTCGAAGCCGAGCGGCAGGTGCCCAACGCGGCCGGTGGACACCTCGGCGTACCGGCCGTCGGAGGCGGCGAGCAGCTGTCCGTCGGGGCTCACTGTCATGCTGGTGCCTCCCATACCTTCGATCAGCCGGATCCGTGAGCGGTTGTGCGTGTCCCAGACCTCGATCCATTCCGAGCCGTTGCCCGACCGCGCTGAGAGGAAGAGCTGTGCGGCGTCAGGGCTGAGCGCAATCGCACGGATCAACGCGGGGTGCTTGAGACGCAGGCTGAGGGTGGCCGGCCCGCCGGCCTGGTGCCACAGCACGACCTGCTGCCGGGGTGTCGGTTCATCAGCCGGCAGCAGCGCGTAGGCGGCGGTGCCGCCGTTCGCGCTGAAGGACATGGCAGGAGTACATCCGCCCTCCACTTCGCGGTCTCGATCGCCGGATGAGGTCGCAGTGACGGGGCAGTCGGCGGCGGGCAGTTGCGCGGTGTCCCGGCCGGTGCGCGCGTCCGCGAACCAGAACCGGTCCTTGCCTCCCGCGCGTCGTGCGATGGCGAGCCGGCTGCCGTCCGGGCTGTACCAGGCGCCATCGGACAGCTCGCTTCGCCAGGGCAGGCGGGTCAGGTCTCCGAGCGTGATGGTGCGGACGACGGATCCGGCGGCGGTGGTCGCTCCGGTGCTGGCCATGTATCTGATGAACCGGCCGCCGGCATCGAGGCGGAAGTCGTCGGCCTTGTCGCTGGGGATGGGATAGGTCATCACCGGCTGGTCGTCGAGGGGGGGCTGCCGCCAGATGTCGATACCGGAGTCGTTGGACGCGACCAGGAAATGTCCGTCACCGCTGTAACGCAGGTTTGAGTAGGCACGGTTGGTGAAGTGACCGACCTGCCGGCCCGAAGAGGTGTCCCAAGTCGACACGGACCCGCCGACGGCAATCGTCACCCGACGGCTGTCGCGACTGAAGGTCAGTGCGCAGTTGTCTGCCGCCCCGACGGCCGGTGTGTCTTGCAGCGGGATGCGCCGCCCGCCGGCGACCCGCCACAGCTGTACGCGGCCCGGGGATTGGGGGCACAAGGCGACGAAGCGGTCGTCCGCGCTGATTCCCGCGCTCTCGAAGGTCGGCACCGGATGTTGGAAGAGCGTACGGCGCCTGTTCAGGTCCCACACTCGCATGGTGGCGGGGCCGGCACCGTCGCTCTGCTCGGCCAGCAGTGTGCGGCCGCTCGGCCCGAAGACCGTCATGAAGGGTGCCCGGGAGGCAAGCGGGCTGCCGATCGGGCGTCCCCGGGCGATGTCCCAGATGACCAGCCGGTCGTCGGCGTCCAGTGCAAGTCGGCGTGCATCGGGGCTGAGTGCCTGCACGGTCCAGGAGCCCTCACCGAAGCCTTTGAACAGCCCTGTCCTGCGATGGCTGGACACGTCCCAGGTCATCACCCGGCTGTTTGACGCCTGAACCAGGACATTGCCGTCGGCGCTGAGGAACAAGTCCCCCGCCTGGGATGCCCCGGGCGGGGCGAACCGGTCTTCCTCGCGCTGCATCGCTGCGGCGAACAGCGCGGACCGTGTTTCCACGGTGTCCGCGGTGTCCCAGGCCGCCTGGCTCAGACGCATCGCCGTCACCGGGTCGGAGTAGCGCGTATTGTCCGCCACGGCCGCGACCCGGTTGGCGGCGGCCTCGGTGCGGCGGTGCTCGCTGCTGCGGTTCTGCTGCCACGCCATGCCGCCCGCCAGCACAGCGAGCACAACGACCAGGGACAAGACTCCGCCGAAAACGCGCCGACGCCGGTGTTCATGGCGCAGACGGTCTGTGCTGGCGGTCAGGAACGCGGCCTCCTGCTTCGTCAACGTAGCCCGGCGGTCGGCGATGGGGAAGGTTTCCTCGGCCACGGCCAGCCGGGTGCCTCGGTACAAGGCGCCCGGGTCGCGCCCGAGGGCGTGCCAGGTGCGGGCGGCGCCGGTGAGCTGCCGATGGGTACGCAGCCGTTCGCGGTCTTCCTCGATCCACGCCCGCAGCCGTGGCCACGATGAGATGAGCGCTTCGTGGGCCAGGTCGACGGTGTCGCCGTCGAGGGTGAGCAGCCGGGCGCGGGTGAGGTGTTCCAGGACGGTGGCGGTGTCGTCGTGGTCATCGAGGTGGAGTTCGGTGCGGGCAGTGGGGCGACGTGTGTCGGGGGTGCCGTCGCCGGGATTGATCAGGCGCAGCAGGACGCGGCGGGCGAGGTCGGCCTGGCCGGGGGCAAGCCGGGTATAAGCGACTTCGGCGGTGCGGGCAATGGCACCGTGCAGCCCGCCGGCCGCCTCATAGGCCGATTCGGTCAGGGCACGGCCCTTTCGGCGATGCCACGTTTCCAGCAGGGCGTGAGACAGCAGCGGCAGAGCGCCAGGTTCCTCCTCCACATCGTCGAGGAGGCGGGCCGTCAAGGAGCGTTCGACGATCAGACCGGCGCTCTGGGCGGGTTTGACGATGGCCTCGCGGAGTTCGTCGCGGCTCATCGGCCCGGCCAGCAGTGTGCCGTGCTGCAGGGCGGCGGTCAGCGCGGAGTGCTGGGCGCAGTGACCGAGGAAGTCCGCGCGTACGGCGAGGATGACGCGCAGCCTGCTGGCGGGATCGCCGGCGGTGAGGAGGCGGTCGATGAACTCATTGCGTTCGGCGGAGTCGGTGCACAGGGTGTAGAGCTCTTCGAACTGGTCGACGATCAGCCAGGTTTCGCCGCCGTCCTTCGGTATCAGGCGCTTCTCGTGGGTGCGCAGGGGATGTTCGCCCGGGGTCAGGACGCGCAGCGCGGCCGGCTGCGGACCGGCCGGGTCGGGGGTGCGCAGACGGGGGATGAGGCCGGCACGCAGCAGCGACGACTTGCCGCTCCCCGAAGGACCGAAAACAGCGGAAAAGCGGTGGGTGCGGGTCAGCTCCAGAAGACTGTCGGTGAGCTGATCGCGGCCGAAGAACATGTCAGCGTCGCCGGGTTCGAAGCGCGCCAGACCCCGGTACGGGGGCACCGCGTTCTCGTCGTCGGGACGCGGGCTTGCCGCCGTCTCGGCCGCCGCCTGGCGCCAACGCGCCTCCCATTCTTCAGGATCGCCGTCGCAGGCGTGGACGAAGGCGAGGAGGACCGGCAGGGTCGGCAGCCGCTCCCCTCCGGCCGCCTGGGACAAGGTGCTCGCCCCCTGCCCGGTCCGCTGGGCCATCAACCGATAGGTCGGGCTTCCGGCCTCCGCCCGGAGTTTGCGTAACTCGGCAGCGAACCGCGCCACCGGTCCAGCACTCGGATCGAGAGGGCTCTCTGGACGTCCTGCCATCGGGGGCTCACCCCTCCATCAGTCCGCCTCCCCCGTGGACGCGGCACGACCGGCCGCACGCTACGCACGCCCGCGACGGAAGTGCAAACGTGATGCGCCTTCTTTGGTCAGTACCACCGTCGTGCCCGTGACCTGCGAAGCGGCCATTGATCAGGGTGACAAGACCGGCTGCCCATTCAATTCCGGAACCGCTGAACTCGGTGATGTGCCGCCCTGCAGCGGTGCCGGTGCGGGGAAGCCGCCGTCGCCCCACGGGGTGGGTGGCGGCGCCCCGCACTAGCAAGCGCCGAGCCAGATGGTCGTCCTGCGCGCTCGGTGTCCAGACACCTCATCACCAACGAAAGGGACGAAACGTGAACACACGCAAGCGAGCCACTCTGTACGCTGCGGCCGCCGCGTTGGCTGGAGGTCTCGCGGTGGTGGCGCCTGCCCAGGCGGCAACCGCCGCTCACCCCACGGCCGGCCCAACGGTCCGGCAGAGCACCGCCGTCCACCCCGACGGCTTCGAGCCGGGCTCCGTCGTCACCCGCGGGGACTGCAAGGTCTGGATGAACACCAAGAAGATCAACGGCCACTGGTTCGCGCAGGGCCTGGTCCACTCCTGGAACCAAGGTCACTGCGTCATGATGCTCCAGCGTCAGCACGGTGGAGCCTGGGAACGGATCACCTGGTACCACTTCGTGCGTTACAACAACCAGGACCACACCGGCTACTACTGGGACGACCGCGGCTACAAGGCACGGGTCTGTCTGCAGAACATCGACTGGAACGACTCAACCTGGCACTGCAGCCAGGGCATTTGAACGATCCCGTCGCACGGAGGCCTCGACCTCGCGGCACAGCCGGAACTTACACCGGCCGAAACCCGGGCTCCTGCCCGACAGGCTGCACGGCAGGGCGGCGCCGTCCGCCCGCCGCGCGCCCGCGCCTGACCGTACGCGCTCGTGATCAGGAGCCAGGGTTGCACGTCTGAGTCTCCGATAAGCGGCAGGCGACAGATGGTGCCGGGGCGGACGTATGCCGACCGCCCCGGCCTCATCCTCCACCGGCCCACCACCCTCTCGGCAGGGCTGGCCACCCACGTCACGCACGGAAGGAACCCGATACGTGAACGCGCCCAGGCACCTCGGCAAGGTGCTGGAATTTGAGGAATACGTAAGTGCACGGCACGACGCTCTGCTGCGCAGCGCTCGACGCCTGGTCCCCGATCCGCTCGATGCTCAGGATCTGCTGCAGACCGCGCTCGCGCGCACGTACCTCCGTTGGGAAGGCCCCTGCACGACGCCGCCCGCTCCGCCGTCAAGGCCCGCACCGCCGCCCTGAACCAGATGCCCCACGCCCCCGAAGCCGTCCGCGCCAAGTACGGGCAGCTCAAAGGGACAGACCGCACTGACGCCCTGGCCCGGCTGCGGCCGGCCGGAGACGCGGTGCACACAGCGGTCCTCGCCGCGCTGAAGAGCCTCGCCCGACGCGTCAAGGAGCCGACCGCCGAACACGAGGCCCTGACCCGGGCCCTGGACAACGAGGTCAGCACGCACGACCCAGGCCTGCGAGCCGCCCACGGCGTCGGCCCCGACACCGCCGCGCAGCTGCTGGTCACCGCCGGAGGCAATCCCGAACGCATGCGGACCGAGGCATCCTTCGCCGCCCTTTGCGGCGTCGCCCCGGTCCCCGCCTCCAGCGGCACAACCAACCGGCACCGCCTGTCCCGGGGCGGAGACCGGGATACCAACGCCGCTCCCTACCGCATCGCCCTGGTCCGCATGTCCAGCGACTCCACAACCCGCGCATACGCGGCACGGCAGACCGCTGCCGGCCGGACGAAGAGAGAGATCATCCGGCTCCTGAAACGAGCCATCGCCCGGGAGATATTCCGCTGCCTCACCACCACCGTCACCGTCCCCGGCATCACCGACCTACGGCCACTACGGCAAGCCAGGAACATCGCTCTCACCGCCGTCGCCCAGCACTTCGGCGTCTGGCCCACCACCATCTCCAGGCTTGAACGAGGTCTCAGCCGAGACGACGACCTCGCCCATGCCTACCGCGACTGGATCCAGACCGCTTGACAGCAACAGGAGCATCATCACGGTCGGTTACTCCCGTACCGGCTCGTCATGAGGCGTCCCACACTGGTCCGTTACGCCCCTTTCATGCTGATGCTCATACGTCCCCGTACGCCTCCCCGCCCAGTTCGAACCCTGCCGTCCCGGCGGTCACGTCGGCGAGCCAGGCCTTGAAGGCGTCCACGTCGGAGTCCGGCAGGCCGACCTCGATGGTGACGGCTTCCGCATAGCGCACGTCGCGTACCTCATGTCCCGTCGAGTGCAGGTCGTTCTGGACCTTGCCGGCCCGCTGGTGGTCGACGGTCACCGTGGCCAGCCGGAACCTGCGGCGCGTGCGGGTGCCCAGCGTGTCCAGGGCCTCGCCGACCGCGCCGCCGTACGCCCTGATGAGTCCGCCCGCGCCGAGCTTGACGCCACCGTAGTAGCGGGTGACGACGGCCACGACGTACCGCATGTCGCGGCGCAGCAGCATCTGGAGCATGGGAACGCCCGCGGTGCCGCCCGGTTCGCCGTCGTCGCTCGCCTTCTGGACGGAGGCGTCGGCGCCGATGACGTAGGCCCAGCAGTTGTGGGTGGCGTCCGCGTGCTCCTTGCGTACGGCGGCGACGAAGTCCTGGGCCTCCTGCTCGGTGGCCGCCGGTGCCAGGGCGCACAGGAAGCGGGAGCGGTTGACCTCGGTCTCGTGCACGCCCCCGTGGGCGACCGTGCGGTACTCGTCCTGCATCCGGCCAGCCTATGCGGCGCGCGCTACTGCTTCCCGCCGTGCTTCTTGCCCCGCGGCACGATCATGCTCGTCAGCAGTGCCGTGCCCGGGGCGAGCGCGTCCCAGGCGGTGCCGTGCCAGGCCAGTACCGCGATCGCCGAGGTCGGGAACTTCACCCGCACCTCGTCCAGGGCGTCGTCGAGGCTGTCCCCGGCCAGTTCGAGGACGAGTTCCTCGAGGCCCGGGTTGTGCCCGATCAGGAGCAGCGTCTCGACCTCGGCGGACACCTCGTGCACGGCGGTCAGCAGGTCGGGCACGTCGGCGGCGTACAGCCGCGGGTCGCGGCGCACCGGGGGCGGTGTGCCCCATTGGGCCGAGGCCAGTTCCCAGGTCTGGCGCGCACGTACGGCGGTGGAGCACAGGGCGAGGTCGGGCAGGCAGTCGGCCTCGGCGAGGGCATGGCCGACCGCCGGTGCGTCGCGGCGGCCGCGCGGCGCGAGCGGGCGCTCGTGGTCGGGGACGCCCGTCGGCCAGGCCGACTTGGCGTGCCGCAGCACCACCAGGCGACGCAGTGGACCGGCGCCCGCGCGCGCGATCACGCCGGGGACCCGAGGTCGCGGGTGAGATCCAGGCCGAGCAGCCGGTCGGCGTAGGCGTATGTCTCGAAGCGGGCGCCGTCCGGCAGCCCGGAGTCGGTCTCCACCCAGGCCAGCACCTTGAGCACGGAGGGGACGTCCAAGTCGTCCTCCCAGGCGGTACGGAGGCGTGCGCGCGCCTCGTCGGGAATCGGCCGCGACGGCTGCTGCGCCCAGGCGGCGACCGCGCGGCGCCAGCGTGCGAGGGTGTGGCGGGCCTCGTCCAGGGCGGCCGCGTCGAGCCGCAGGGGCGTGCTCCGGTGCCGGGAGAGCAGGGCCAGACGCAGGGCGGCCGGGTCGGCGCTCTCCGCGGTGCCGGGTGCCTCCGAGTCGACGGGGGCGACGGCGACCCGGACGCCGTCAGGTGTCGCGCCGCCCTCCCCCACGACATGCAGGACCTGGGCCTCGCTCAGTCCGGGGCCGACGTCCCGCCGGTCCTCGAAGGGCCGGATGCCGAGCGCGGCCACCCCCGCCCGCAGCTCCGCCTGCCCCCGTTCACCGGTCAGCACACCCCACACCGGGGTGCCGCCGAGTTCCAGGGCTCGCTGGAGGAGGTCGGCGACCAGCAGTACACGCAGGGCGCCGGTGTGGAAATCCGGCACATGGGCTTCGACCCGGGTCAGCCCCCGGCGGACCGGGGCGGCGTCGACGGATTCGCCGGTTCGGGCGTCGGTGATGCGCAGCACGGGCTGAGCGTAGGCGGGCGGACGGCCGACGCGCAGGCATCCGGCGCGAATTCCGCACACAGCGGCGGAATTCAACCAGGTGCGCGGGGTCGCGTGACGCGCACGCGCGCGTGCAGCTCCCGTCCCCACTCGCTCGCACCTCTCACTCATACGTGAGGCTCACCCATGCGCGCGCGGCGTACGGATCCGCACCCGGTCGAGCACCGCCACCGCCGACGTCTCCCCAAACCGTCCGCGACGTGCGGCAGGAAGTCCCGCAGCCGGGGCTCCTCGTCCGACGATGGCCACGGCGCACGGCCCCTTCGGGGCGAGGTGCGACTGCTCGGTGTCGCCGGCACCGAAGCCGGTCGAGCGAAGCGGCAAGCATGCCGTGGCCGGAATCCGGGGAATCATCGCGAACACCCGGCCGTTGTCGGACAGAAGAGCATGTCCACGAGGCGCAGGGAGGCCGCGGTGCACGGCGACGGGGCAACGATCCGCAAGATCCTCACGGAGTCCGGAGACACCTGGGCCGTGGTCGGCCTCTCGTCGAACCGGAGCCGCGCCGCATACGGCGTCGCCCAGGTGCTGCAGCGCTTCGGCAAGCGCGTCGTGCCCGTCCACCCCAAGGCGGAGACCGTGCACGGCGAGCAGGGGTACGCCTCGCTCGCCGACATACCCTTCGCCGTGGACGTCGTCGACGTCTTCGTCAACAGCGACCTGGCCGGACCGATCGCCGACGAGGCGGTCGCCAAGGGCGCCAAGGCCGTCTGGTTCCAGCTCGGCGTGATCGACGAGGCGGCGTACGACCGTACGCGCGCGGCGGGCGTGGACATGGTGATGGACCGCTGCCCCGCCATCGAGATACCTCTGCTCGGCTAGCAGCCCGGGGGGCCTCCCACCGCCGCCGCGAAGGTCGTCCGCGGCGGCTTCCCCATGTGCCGCCGGTCACACCGCAACCGCTGCCGGCGGGCGGCGCGCACTGCCGTTTCCGTGGACGGTTCCAGTCCTCACACAGGTTTCCGCCGCGTACAGAGCCCCTGAAGGGCTGCCCAGAAAGCTCCCGGGCGTTGGTCAAAACTTCACCATGACCCTTCTGCTCGACCCCTGATGTTTCCTAATCTGCGACGTCGCACGTAATGAAAACAAGTATTCAAATCGTGAGAGGTCGCTGAAAATATGGTGAGCGTCGAGCAGACCTCCGTGGAGGAGGCCCGGGGTCCCGGTGGCCTCAGGCGTGACGTCGGACTGATCGGTCTGATGTGGGCCTCCGTCGGGTCCATCATCGGTTCGGGATGGCTCTACGGAGCCCACGACGCAGTCATCCAGGCCGGCCCGGCGGCGATCATCTCGTGGGTGATCGGCGCGGTCGCGATCGTGCTGCTGGCGCTGGTGCACGCCGAGCTGGGCGGCATGTTCCCGGTGGCGGGCGGTACGGCCCGTTATCCGCACTACGCGTTCGGCGGACTGGCCGGCATGTCGTTCGGCTGGTTCTCCTGGCTCCAGGCCGCGACCGTCGCCCCGATCGAGGTCGAGGCCATGATCGGTTACGCCGGTCACTGGTCCTGGGCACAGGGCCTTCAGCACGCCGACAAGACTCTGACGGCAAGCGGTCTGGTGGTGGCGGTCGTACTCATGGCCGTCTTCGTCGGGGTGAACTTCTTCGGCGTACGGGCGCTGGCGCACACCAACAGCGCGGCGACCTGGTGGAAGATCGCCGTCCCGCTGGGCGCGATCTTCATCATGGCGGCGACCCACTTCCACCCCGCCAACTTCCACTCCGAGGGCTTCGCGCCGTTCGGCGCCAAGGGTGTGCTCGCCGCGATCAGCACCAGCGGCATCATCTTCGCACTGCTCGGCTTCGAGCAGGCCATTCAGCTGGCGGGCGAGAGCCGCAACCCCAAGCGGGATCTGCCGCGTGCCACGCTCGGCTCGGTCGCGATCGGCGCCGTCATCTACGTCCTTCTCCAGGTCGTGTTCATCGCCGCGCTGCCGCACAGCAGCTTCGCGCACGGCTGGGCCCACCTCGCATTCAAGGGCGACACAGGCCCGTGGGCCGGTGTCGCGACCCTGGCGGGTCTCGGCTGGCTGGCCTTCGTCCTCTACCTCGACGCGATCATTTCCCCCGGTGGTACCGGCCTGATCTACACCACCGCCACCTCCCGCGTCTCCTACGGCCTGGCGAAGAACGGCTACGCGCCGAAGATCTTCGCCAAGACCGACTCTCGCGGTGTGCCGTGGTTCGGCCTCATCATGTCCTTCGTCACAGGCGTGATCTGCTTCCTGCCCTTCCCCAGCTGGCACAAGCTGGTCGGCTTCATCACCTCGGCGAGCGTCCTGATGTACGCGGGCGCGCCGCTGGCGTACGGCGTCTTCGCCGACAAGCTGCCGCACCTGGAGCGCCCGTACCGGCTGCCCGGCGGCAAGGTGATCTCGCCGGTGTCGTTCGTGGTGGCCAACCTGATCATCTACTGGTCCGGCTGGGACACCCTGTGGCGGCTCGGTCTGGCGATCGTCCTCGGTTACCTGCTCCTGGGCGGCTACGCCTGGTGGGCCAACTCCACCAACCAGCCCGACGCGCCCCGGATGGACTTCAAGGCCGCCCAGTGGCTGCCGGTCTACCTCCTGGGCATGGGCGTGATCTCCGCCCAAGGCGGCTTCGGCGGCTCGGGCAACATCGGCCTGTGGTGGGACATCCTGGTCATCACCGTCTTCTCCCTGGTCATCTACTACTGGGCCCGGGCGACGGCATCCAAGCGCGAGGACATCGAGCGCAGCATCGACGAAGTCGTCGTCACCGACGCCCCATCGCACTGACCGACCCCCCTCTCACGACCCGGCCCGTCGGCCCCGGCTCCTCTGCCGTGGCCGGCGGGCCACCGTCATAATGCCCGGGTGACTTCCAGCTCCCCCCACCCCAACTCCCCGTCGCCGCAACGCTTTCCGGTGGTGATCGTGGGCGCCGGGCCTTCCGGTCTCACCATCGGGAACATCCTGCGGGCCGCCTCGGTGGACTGCCTGGTCCTGGAGACCGAGACGCGCGCGTTCATCGAACAGCGGCCCCGGGCCGGTGTGCTGGAGGAGTGGGCGGTGCGCGGGCTCCAGGATCGGGGGCTCGCGGACCACTTGCTGGAGCGGGCGCAGCTCCACACCCAGTGCGAGTTCCGCGTCGAGGGGCAGCGGCACCGGTTCTCCTACACCGAGCTGACGGGGCATCACCACTTCGTCTATCCGCAGCCGTTGCTGGTGACGGACCTGCTGCGCGAGTACGCCGACGTGCGCGGCGGCGCCGTCCGCTTCGGCGTGCGGGACGTGCAGTTGCACGGCCTGGACACGGACCGGCCCGCGGTCTCGTACCTCGACCCCGAGACCGGCCGACGCACCCTCGTGCACTGCGACTTCGTGGCGGGCTGCGACGGAGCACGCGGGGTGACGAGGACCGTGCTTCCGCAGCAGGCCAGGATCGCCCGGCACGACTACGGCATCGGCTGGCTGGCGCTGCTGGCTCAGGCGCCGCCGTCCAGCGACTGCGTGGTGTTCGGCATCCATCCGAACGGCTTCGCCGGGCACATGGCCCGCAGCCCCGAGGTCACCCGTTACTACCTGGAGTGCCCGCCCGGCGACGACCCGGAGAACTGGTCGGAGGACCGCGTCTGGGCCGAACTGCAGGAGCGGCTCGGCGCCGCCGACCGGCCGCCGCTGACGGAGGGACGGCTGATCGAGAAGCGGGTCCTCGACATGCACAACTACGTGGTCGAACCCATGGTGTTCGGCCGGCTCTTCCTCGCCGGGGACGCGGCCCATCTCACCGCGCCCATCGCGGCCAAGGGCATGAACCTCGCCCTGCACGACGCCTTCCTGCTCGGTGACGGGCTGGTCGCCCACCTCACCAACGGCGACGACCGCGGCCTGGACGGCTACTCGGCGGCCTGTCTCGGACGCGTGTGGGACTACCAGGAGTTCTCGCAGTGGCTGTCGGAGGTGTACCACGGCGCGTCATCGGGCGACGCCTACCGCGCAGGAACGACCTTGGCCCGGCTGCGCCGCCTCCTCGAATCCCCCGCTGCCGCGTCGGCGTTCGCGGAGCAGTACCTCGGCAAGGGCTCCGCGTCCTGAGTTCCGTGACCCTCAGTCGTGCAGCGGCCGGTCGCTGAGCCTGTGGTCCGCCACCTTCAGCGCTTCGTCCACGAGCCGCCGCAGATGCCCGTCCCGCAATGAGTAGATGACCCTGCGGCCCTCCTTGCGCGTGTTCACCAGGCCCGCCAGCCGCAGCCGCGCCAGATGCTGGCTGACCGCGGGCCGGGCCGCCCCGCTCGCCTCCGTCAGGGTCGTGACATCGGCCTCGCCGCCGGTCAGGGCATGCAGCAGCGCGAGACGGGTGCGGTCGCCCAGCAGGGCGAGGAGTTCGGCGGCGAGCGCGAACTGTTCCTCGCCCGGGGTGCGCGGGTGCGCATCGTGCGCAGTTGATAGGTGCATGCGTGCGCTCATACGCACATAATGGTCCCGTGGGCGTCCCGCGTCCACCACCGCGCGCAGGAAGGGGCCACCGTGAGCGATCGGCACCACCGTCACGACGACGAGCACCACAACCATCACGGGCACCATGAGCACCATGAGCACCACGGCGAGCATGGGCACCCGCATCAGCACAGCCCCGCCGGCCTCAGGCACCGCCTCGGCCACCTCCTCACGCCCCACTCCCACGAGAGTGCCGACAAGCTCGACTCCGCGCTGGAGTCCTCGGCCCGCGGAATGCGCGCACTCTGGGTCTCGCTGGCCGTCCTCGGGGCAACGGCCCTGGCGCAGGCGGTGGTCGTGGTCATGTCCGGTTCGGTGGCCCTGCTCGGCGACACGGTGCACAACGCCGCCGACGCGCTGACCGCCGTACCGCTGGGGATCGCGTTCGTGCTGGGGCGACGGGCGGCCACGCGCCGCTTCACCTACGGCTACGGCCGGGCCGAGGACCTGGCGGGGATCGCGATCGTGCTGACGATCGCCGCGTCGGCGGCGTTCGCGGCCTGGGCGGCGGTGGAGCGGCTGCTCGACCCGCGTCCCGTCACGCACATAGCGGCGGTGGCGGTGGCCGCGCTGGCCGGTTTCGTGGGGAACGAGTGGGTGGCCCGCTTCCGGATCCGGGTGGGCCGGGAGATCGGCTCGGCGGCGCTGGTCGCCGACGGACTGCATGCCCGTACGGACGGCTTCACGTCACTGGCCGTGCTGCTGGGCGCCGGCGGCTCCGCGCTGGGGTGGCAGCTGGCCGACCCGCTCGTGGGGTTGGCGATCACCGCGGCGATCGCGCTGGTGCTGCGGGACGCGGCGCGCGAGGTGTTCCGGCGCGTGATGGACGCCGTCGACCCGGAGCTGGTCGACCGGGCGGAGCGGGCGCTGCGCGAGGTGCCGGGCGTGCGCGCGGTCGGTGAGCTGCGGCTGCGCTGGATCGGGCACCGGCTGCGGGCCGAGGTCGCGGTGGTGGTCGACGGCGAGGCGACCGTACGTACGGCGCACGGCATAGCCGTCGAGGCCGAACACGCGCTGCTGCACGCCGTACCGAGACTGACGGCGGCCCTGGTGCACGCCGATCCGGCACCGGCGCCGGGCGAGGCGGACCCCCACCTGGCGCTGGCTCATCACGCGAAGCGCTGAGCAGGTCCCGTGCGGTCTGCCGCACCCCGAAGGGGCGCGGGGAACTGCGCGACCAGCCACGATGATGCCGCAGACAAAAACGGCGGCGCCCTGGAGGAGCTCGGTGCGCTCAGCCTGCGAGCCCGTCCAGCACCACCGCCCCAGGCAGTTCCGCGAAGGCCTTCCCCGGGACCAGCAGCTTGCCGCGCCGTCGGCCGCTGCCGACCAGGACGTAGGGGAGCTCGACGACGGCCGAGTCGACCAGCACCGGCCAGCCGTCCGGGAGTCCGATCGGGGTGATGCCGCCGTACTCCATGCCGGTCTCCGCCGTCGCGGTGTCCATGGACGCGAACGAGGCCTTGCGGGCGCCGAGTTGGCGGCGGACGACGCCGTTGACGTCGACCCGGGTGGTGGAGAGCACGAGGCACGCGGCGAGTGTCGCCTCCCCGCCCCGCTTGCCCGCCACCACCACGCAGTTCGCCGACTGCTCCAGCAGTTCCTGCCCGTAGTGCTCCACGAAGACGGCGGTGTCGGCCCACTGCGGGTCGGTGTCGACGTAGACGATCTGGTCGGCGGGGACGCTGCCGCTCCTGTGGCGTACGGCGTCGGCGACCGGGCGGGTCAGTTCGTCGAGGGCGTCGGGGGCGGGGGTCGCGATGTCGAAGTGTCCGAGGGGCGGGCGCATGGCCGCACGCTAACAGGACGTACCGGCCGCCTCAGCGCACGGGCGGGACGGAGACCGCCAGTACGAGCTCCATCGGAACGTCGCCCTGGTTGCCGTAGCTGTGCGGGGCGTTGGCCTCGAAGGTGACGCTCGCGCCCGCCGGGACGCGGTACTCCGCGCCCTCCACCGTGAGGGTCAGCTCACCCCGCGTCACATGGGCGATCTCCACCGTACCGGCGGGGTGTGGGTCCGAGGCGCTGCTGTCGCCCGGCATCAGCCGCCACTCCCACATCTCCAGCGGGCCGGGCGCCTCGGTACCGGCGAGCAGTCGGCTGTAGCTTCCCGCGTCGGTGTGCCAGAGCCGCACCACCTGATCGGCCGGGACGATCCGCACCTTGGGGCCCTGCTCGTAGTCGAGCAGGGTGGTGACGCTGACGCCGAGCGCGTCGCCGATCTTGACGACCGTGCCGATGCTCGGGTTGGTGCGGGCCTGCTCGATCTGGATGAGCATGCCGCGGCTGACCCCGGCCCGGGCGGCCAGCGCGTCCAGGGTGAAGCCCCGCTCGTTGCGCCAGCGCTTGACGTTGCGGGCCAGGGACTGGGTCAGCAGATCGAGGTCCGACACGTTCCGTCCAATATTCATATACAGGGAGGTCAATATTCTGGATGACAGGGTTCACTGCACTGAACTACGGTGGTGTGCACCCGATCGTTCACCGAACTGTACTGCGAGGCGTCCCGTGACAGCGTTCTTCGCCCTGGCCACCAGCCTGCTGTGGGGCCTGGCCGACTTCGGCGGCGGACTGCTGACCCGGCGCACCCCGGCGCTCACGGTGGTCGTCGTCTCCCAGGGAATCGCCGCGGTCATGCTCGGGGCGATCGTGGTCGCCACCGGCGGCTGGAGCGAGGCCGGCCCCCGGCTGTGGTTCGCCTCCGCCGCCGGGCTGGTGGGCCCGGTCGCCCTGTTCTCCTTCTACAAGGCCCTCGCTCTGGGCCCGATGGGCGTCGTCTCCCCGCTCGCGACGCTGAGCGTGGCGGTCCCGGTGGGCGTGGGCCTCTTCCTCGGCGAACGCCCCGGCCTGACGCAGGTCGCGGGCATCGCGGTCGCCGTGACCGGCGTCGTCCTCGCGGGCGGACCACAGCTCAAGGGTGCCCCGGTACAGCGGCAGGCCATCCTGCTCACCCTCCTCGCGGCCGTGGGCTTCGGCACGGTGTTCGCCCTGATCACCGAGGCGTCCACGACCGTCACCGGCCTCTTCCTCGCCCTCTTCGTCCAGCGCCTGACAAGCGTGGCCACGGGCGGCCTCGCGCTCTGCGCCTCCGTGAAGCGCGGCGGCGAGGCCCTCCCGCCGGGCGGCTTCCCCTGGACGTGCCTCCCGGCGCTCGCCTTCGTCGGTCTCGCGGACGTCGCGGCGAACGGCACGTACTCGGTCGCCGCCCAGCACGGCCCCATCACGGTTGCCGCCGTCCTCGCCTCGCTCTACCCGGTGGTGACCGCCCTCGCCGCACGCGGCTTCCTCGGCGAACGCCTGCGCGGCATCCAGGCGGCGGGCGCGGGCCTCGCCCTGGTGGGCACGCTGCTGCTGGCGACGGGCTGAGGCGGGTCTAGGACTCCGGCTCCAGCTCGGCCAGCCTCGCCACCGTCTCCTCGTCCAGCTCGGAGAGGGCTCGCAGTTGTTCGGGCGTGATCCCGTCGGGAATCGGTACCGGGGCCGGCGTCCTGAGCGGCGGCTGCCAGCCGTCGGCGGCCGTCCAGCGGCGTACGACACGGGCGGGCGCCCCCGCCACCACGGCATGGTCGGGCACGACGCCCCGGACCACGGCACCGGCGGCCACGACCACGTTCCGCCCGATCCGCGCCCCCGGCAGGATCACCGCTCCGGTGCCGATCCAGCAGCCCGGCCCTATCTCCACCGGCTCCATGCGCGGCCACTGCTTGCCGATGGGCTCGTGCGGATCGTCGTACGAGTGGTTCGTGGACGTCACGTACACATACGGCCCGAAGTAGCAGTCGCTGCCGATGGTCACGGTGGTGTCGGCGATGACGTGGCTCCCGCGGCCCAGCACGACACCGTCTCCGATGCGCAGGATCGGGTCGGGCCCCAGGTCCAGGTCGGGCATCAGCCCCGCGGTGAGAGTGACCTGCTCGCCGACGATGCAGTGGGAGCCGATGTGGATCCAGGCTTCGCCGAAGACCGTGCCGAGCGGGAAGGCGAGCCGGGTGGCCTCGCCGATCGATCCGAAGCGGAAGCGGCCGGGGCGCTCGGCCGTCACCGAGCCCGTGCGCTGCACCCAGGCCCAGCCCGCGTGGACGGCGCGCTGGCTGAGGCTTCGCCGCCAGGATGAGAACGTGTTCTTGCTCTTCGGCACGGAGTCACCGTACTCAGCGTGCGGGGCGCCGATGAGGTGCGGAGGCTGTGATCTTCACCCCAACCGAGCGGGCGCGGATCACCCGTGGCGGATGAGGCGAAGGCGCCGAAGCCGTGGTGCGATGGTGGGATGACCTGGCGCAGCTTGGTGGATCCCCTCGACGTCACCGGACGGCTGACGCGATACGCGCTGGGGGCCGCCGGCCCGGTCGTCGACCGTCTCGTCCGCGTGGGCACGGCCGCCGTCGTGGACCGGCTCGACCTCGACGCCCTGGCCGCCCGGATCGACGTCGACGGGATCGCCGACCGGGTGGACGTGATGCGGGTCGTGCGGCGGGTCGACATCGACCTGATCGCGGACGGGGTCGACGTGGACCGCGTCGCCGACCGCGTGGATGTGAAGCGGGTGGCGGCCCGGGTGGATGCGGACGAGATCGCGGCCCGGCTGGACGTGGACCGGATCGCGGCACGTATCGACGTCGACCGGATCGCCGCCCGGCTGGACCTCGACGCCGTGATCGCCAGGATCGACCTGGTCTCGCTCACCAGGGCGGTGCTGGAGGAGATCGACCTGGGCCGGATCGTCCGGGACACCAGCGGCGGGATGGCCGAGGAGACGGTGGACGCGCTGCGGCTGCGCAGCATGAGGGCCGACCGGATGGTGAACCGCGTCGCCGACCGACTGCTGCACAGACCCGGCGTGGCCCCGGCACACTCCGACGGGCACGGGCAGCCACCGTGACGCAGGGGGACCGGAGCTCCGGAGCCGACACCGCGGGAGTGGTGTCGCGGTGTCTCGCGGCGCTGGTCGACGTGATCGTGGTGGCCGGCATCGGGCTCGCCGTGCAGTTCGCGTACGGCGGACTGCGGCTGCTCGTCACCGGGCCGCCGTTCCGTATGCCGGACCTGTCCGCGTGGCAGACGGGAGCGCTCGGCTGGGCCGTCGCGGTGCTCTATCTCGGCGTGAGCTGGGCGTCGACCGGCGGCACCCTCGGCGACTGGCTGCTGGGCCTGCGGGTCACCGGCCGCACCGGGCGGCTGCTCGGCACCCCCCGCGCGCTGCTGCGGGCCGTGTTCTGCGTCGCTCTGCCTGTGGGACTGCTCTGGATTCCCTTCAGCCGACGCCACGCCTCGGTCCAGGACGTCGTCATGGCCAGCGCGGTGCGGTACCACCGGTTCTGACACCATCACCCTTGCGAGGCGACGACCTCGTGCGGGCCGCGTATGAGTCGTACAGGAAGGGCCGCGACCGGCGGCCGACCGAGGACGGAGAGGGCCGGCACGGCCGAAGGAGGCCCGCGATGGCAGACACCAGGCGTCACGTCCCGCCGGGGCTGCGCACGCTGCCGGCGTACCGGCGCGAGTGGCTGGGGGCCTTCCGAAACCACATCATGCGGCTGACCCGCCGCGAGCCGCCGCCGGTGTGGGTGCTGCCGGCGGCCGAGCCCGTGACGGACGTGGACACCACGGCGGCCGACGAGTCGGAGAAGCTCGACGAGGCGCTCGACGAGCGGGGCATGAGCCTGGTGTTCGCTGAGCTGAAGGACCCGGTGCGGCGCAGGATCGAGCGCTGTGAACTGACCCTCACCATCGATCCGGCCCACTTCTTCCCGACGGCTGGAGGACGCCGTCGCCGCGTACCGCGCGCACCGGCGCACGGTGGACACCCGCCGCGGACGGGCGGTCGCCAGCGGAGACCGCCCTGGAGAAGCCGCCGAGCGGCCGGCGGCGCGACGGCTCCACACGGCCTTCGGCAGGGCCGTCCTGGCGGTGCCCTTCGCGCGTGTCTCCGGCAGGCCGTGGGCCCGGCGCCCGGCAGCGGGATGCCATCGCCTACGGTGCGTTCTGTGTCGACGACGAGGAGAGAGCCATGACGCACAAGGCGTTGATCACGGGTATCGGAGGTCGGGAACCGAAGATCGACGAGGAGGCCTTCGTGGCGCCCACGGCGTCCGTGATCGGGGACGTGACGCTGGAGGCGGGAGCGAGCGTCTGGTACGGGGCGGTGCTGCGTGGGGATGTCGAGCGGATCTTCGTGGGGGCTCAGGCCAATATCCAGGACAACTGCACGCTCCATGCCGACCCGGGGTTTCCGGTCAGCATCGGTGAGCGGGTGTCCGTGGGGCACAACGCGGTGGTACATGGCGCGACGGTCGGGGACGACTGCCTGATCGGGATGGGGGCGACCGTTCTGAACGGCGCCGTGATCGGGGCGGGGTCGCTTGTGGCCGCGCAGGCCCTGGTGCCGCAGGGGATGCAGGTGCCGCCGGGTTCGCTGGTTGCCGGGGTACCGGCGAAAGTGAAACGGGAGCTTACGGAGGAGGAGCTTCAAGGCGTGACACTGAACGGCACCCTGTATGCGGAGCTTGCTGAATCACACAGGGAGATCCATCAGTCATAGCGCGGGTCGGTGGGGGGCTTGTCGCGCCCCGCGGCGGAGCCGCAGATCAGACACAGCCCCGCGCCCCTCAGGGGGCGCCCACCTCGACCTCCTCCTGCTGCGCGCCCTGCGCCTTCTTGGCCTTGCGCCTGATGACCAGCATCGATGCCAGGCCGATGAGGACCGCAACCACCAGCCCCAGATACGAGAACCTCTTCAGCCAGTCCTCGGCGACGACACCCACGTAGTAGATGACCGCCGTGGTGCCGCCCGCCCAGCAGATGCCGCCGAGGACGTTGGCGGTCAGGAACTTCCAGTACGGCATGTGGAGCACGCCGGCGAGGGGGCCGGCGAAGATGCGCAGGAGGGCGATGAAGCGGCCGAAGAAGACGGCCCACATGCCCCACTTCTCGAAGGACTTCTCGGCGGTGGCGACGTGGCCCTCGCTGAAGTGTCTCGGGAACTTCCTGGCCAGCCAGGCGAGCAGCGGCCGTCCGCCCTTGCGGCCGATCGCGTAGCCGATGGAGTCGCCGATGACGGCGCCGGCCGTCGCGCACGCGCCGAGCACGATCGGGTTGATGGCGGAGTGCTGGGAGGAGAGCAGCGCCGCCGAGACCAGGACGATCTCGCCCGGCAGCGGTATGCCCAGGCTCTCCAGACCGATGACCAGTGCCACCACGGCGTAGACGGCTGCCGCGGGCACCGTGTCGAGCCACTCCTGGACGTGCAACGCCGGTTCCTCCCGATTCGTGACCCTTTGGTTCCTGTGTTCCCGGCGTGCGCCGCACGGGGGCGCACGCCGGGAAGCCTACCGGGTCAGCCTGCCGAGGCGCCGTCCCACAGATCGCACCGGTGCTCCTGGTGGACCGAGGTGCTCAGGGTGTTCCCGCCCTTGGACGCGGTCTTCAGGGAGAGGACCACGTCCGGGCCGGCGGGCATCGCCGGCTGCCCCGCCGCACGCGGCACACCGTCCCGTACGAAGGATCCCCAGTACCGGACCATCTGGCGCGACAGCGCTCTCTGCTCGGCGTTCAGCGGGCTCTCCAGTCCGAAGTGCTTGAAGAGGTACTGGACCTCGTTGACGTGCGTCGCGCCGAAGTCGAAGTCGGTGTGCAGATTGCGCAGGGAGGCGAAGGGCGGGGAGGTGCGGTCGGCGAACTCGTACGAGTAGACCGGGCCGCGGGCGGCGAGCAGACCGTCGAGCCGCAGGGCCGAGCAGCTGAACAGCGTGTCGCCGAGTGCGGTGGCGTAGGCGATGGTCGGTGTCGGGAAGGCCGACAGCGGATAGCGCTGCAGCGCCTGCTCGTCGAAGTCGTTCCGCATGACCACCGGATACCGCTCGGCTGTGAGGGGCGTGCCGTTGAGATCGAAGGCGGAGAAGGCGAACAGCCGGCCCTCGTCCTTGTTCGAGCCGTTGATCACCGGCACCCGGGACGCGGTCCCGGTCGCGATGGCCTGTTCGGGCTGCACCGGCAGGAAGGCGCCGCCGGTCACCGGGCCCCAGTCGAAGTCGCCCTGGGCCTCCAGGATCTCGCGGGCGGACTTGCCCCGCAGACAGGCCACGGTGGTGCAGCCGAGCTTCTTGGCGAAGTCCGCCCCCTGGGTCACCGCCTCCTGGTGCGTTCGCGCACCGCAGTCACCATAGGCCCCGCTCTCGATGATGCCGGCGCGGAACAGGCCCCTGGCCGTCGGCGAGGCCAGCTGGGTGCAGACCGAGCGGCCGCCGGCCGACTCGCCCGCGATGGTGACGCGGCCCGGATCGCCGCCGAAGCGGCCGATATTGGCGCGCACCCAGCGCAGCGCGGCCTGCTGGTCGAGCATGCCGAAGTTGCCGGACACCCCGTCGTGCGTCTCGCCGTCCAGAGCGGACGTGGCGAGGAAACCCATCGCGCCGAGCCGGTAGTTGACGGTCACGACGACCGTTCCGGTCTGTCGTGCGAAGGTGTCCGGGACGACGTCCTGACCGGCGCCGGCGGTCAGTCCGCCGCCGTGGAACCAGACCAGGACGGACCGTCGGGCGGAGCCTTCGGGGACGTACACATTGAGGTCGAGACAGTCCTCGGTGTACGAGGGGTGCTCGTAACCGGGGTCCCAACTCGACGTCTGCACACACTTGTTGCCGAAGCCCTTTGCGGAACGCACTCCTTGCCAGGGCTGTACGGCGTGCGGCTCGCGCCAGCGGAGTTTCCCGACCGGCGGCTCGGCGTACGGGATGCCGAGGAACTGCCGCCCTTCGGCGTTGGTTTCGCCGCGCACGAGACCCGCTTCGGTGCGGACGACCGGGTCGCCGCCCGCCGCTGCGGCCTGCGCCGCCGGGAGCGGTGTGACGAGGGCTGCCGCGAGGGCCGTCAGGCCGATGGCGATGCGTCGTATCACGTGCCCACCTCCACGTTCGTTCGCAGCCGGAGATCACGCGAGGACGCACCGACCCATACCGTGCGGCGGCCGGTGCCAAGTACCCAATCGTGATGCTTCGGGTCCCATGAGGACAATGTGCGTGCGGTGACTTCCACGCTGACCCGGCGCCGCTCCCCCGGTCGCAGGGTCAGCCGCCGGTACCCGCCCAACAGCCGTACCGCCTGGTCGAGTCGGAGGTCCGGCGAGGGCCCGACGTACACCTGCGGCACGGCGACACCGTCGCGCCGGCCGGTGTTGCGGACGGTGAAGGACACCTCGATGCCGGCTCGTGTCCGGCGGGCTCGCAGGTCCTCGTACGAGAAGGAGGTGTACGACAGTCCGTGCCCGAAGGGGAACAGCGGCCGCACTCCTTCGGCGTCGTACCAGCGGTAGCCGGCGTGGATGCCTTCGGAGTACTCCTCGGTGCCGTCCACACCCGGGTAGCGGCGCGGGTCACCGGCGACGGGGTGGTGGTCGTCGTCGACCGGGAAGGACTGGGTGAGGCGGCCGCCGGGGTCGCACTCGCCGAAAAGCACGGCGGCGGTGGCGGCCGCGCCCTCCTGGCCCGGGTAGTACATCTGGAGCACGGCGCCGGTGCGCCGCAGCCAGGGCATCGAGGTCGAGGACGAGGTGTTCAGGACGACCGTGGTGCGCGGGTTGGCCGCGGTGACGGCCTCGATCAGCTGCTGCTGGTGGCCGGGCAGCGCGATGGTGGTGCGGTCCTGGCCCTCGGTGGCGTCCTCGTAGGCGAACAGGACGACGTCGCGGGCGGTGCGCGCGGCTTCGACGGCCTCGGCGACGTCCTGTGCGCGGGTCGCGCCGGTGCTGCGCCGCAGCCGGAACAGCAGACCGTCGGCTCCTCCCTGCGCGGTGATCTTCAGCGTGTGGGCGCCCTTGGCGAGGGTGAGGGTCCTGCGGCGTACGGACAGGCCGTCGGGGGCGGCCGAGACGAGGCCGCCCGTGAAGAACTCGCCGTATCCGGAGGCCTGCGGGAACAGTTCGGTGCCGTCGAGGAGGACCTTGGGGCGGGCCGTGGGCGCGGACGAGAAGTGCAGGACGAAGGTCCACTCGTCGGCCTCCGGGACGGTGAGCGTCCCGTCGTACGTCCAGACCTTGCCGGCGTCGACGCCCTGCCCCTCGCTGTCGAAGGCGGGGCTCAGCGCGGACGCCGGGACCGCCTTGCCGAACAGGTCCTCGCCGAGGGAGTAAGTGACCTTCCCCGCACGGGACTTGATGGCGTCCAGTGGGCTGTCGGCGTGATCCGGGACGACGTGCGCGCTGCCGCCGCCGCTGACGAAGGGCAGGGTGCCGGTCGGGCCGATCACCGCGACGGTGCCGCCGGGGGCCAGGGGGAGGGTGCGGTGCTCGTTGCGCAGGAGGGTGGCGCCGGCCTTGGCGACCTCCAGGGCTACCGCGGCGCCCGCGTGTGCGTCGCGGTCCGGGCGCGGCGGCGCGCTGCCGTCGAGGAGGCCGAAGCGGTCCATGACGGTGAGGATGCGGCGGACGGAACGGTCGACATACCGCTCGGGCACACTGCCGTTCTGCACGGCCGACTTGAGCGCCGTACCGAAGTGGCTGCCGTCGGGCATCTCCATGTCGAGGCCGGCGGTGATGGCCGCGACGGTGCTGTGCGCGGCGAACCAGTCGGTCATCACCCAGCCGTCGAAGCCCCACCGGTCGCGCAGGATGTCCGTGAGCAGGGTCCTGTTCTCGCAGGAGAACGTGCCGTTGACCTTGTTGTAGGCGCCCATCACCGCGCCGACGCCGGCGCCTACGGCCGCCTCGAAGCCGCGCAGTTCGGTCTCGTGCATGGTCTGCTCGTCGATCCGTACGTCGATCGACATACGGTCCTTCTCCTGGTTGTTCATCGCGAAGTGCTTGACGGTGGCGATGAGGCCCTCTCCCTGGATGCCCCTGATCTCGGCGGCGACCATGCCGGAGGCGAGCAGCGGGTCCTCGCTGAAGGTCTCGAAGTTGCGGCCCGCGTACGGGGTGCGGATGAGGTTGACCATCGGGGAGAGCAGGACGTCCTGGCCGAGGGCCCGGCCCTCGCGTCCGATGACCTGTCCGTAGCGGCGGGCCAGGTCCGGGTCGAAGGCGGCGGCCAGCAGGACGGGGGCGGGCAGGGCGGTGGCGTGCCGGGTGACGCGGACGCCGGCGGGGCCGTCGGCGAGGCGGAGCCGGGGGATGCCGAGGCGGTCGACCGCGGGGATGTAGCCCGCCTGGCCGAGCGACTTCGTGTCGGTGGCGCCGTGCAGGAGGGAGATCTTCTCGTCGAGGGTGAGCTTGCCGATCAGGCCTTCTACCCGGGAGCCGGCCCCCGCCTCGGGTCTGTCCAGTGCGTGCGCGGGGGACGTGAGACCGCTGGTGGCCGCCGTGGCGACGGCGATCGCGCCGCCCAGCAGACGCAGTGCGGATCTCCGGGAGACAGTGTCGGTCATGGGCCGTCACTCCTTCGGTGTGCGGGCACGACGGTGTGAACCGCGGGTGCACCCGGCGGCCCGGTCTGCGTTCGGCATCTGAACGCAGTGTGCTTCAGGACCGACCTGACACCCCGTAGGGCACCGTGGGCGCGGCGGGAAAACTATGACCGTAAGTGACTCGTGTCAATGAAGCGAACAAGACACACTCCGAGTGCCGACAAGAAGCGAAGGTGGGGCCACCCCGGCGGGGTGACCCCAGATGAGTTGTACGTCCCTGTTATGCGCGTTGCTCAGTGCAGGAGGGCCCCGAGCTTCGTGGCCATGCCCGCCACGGAGGTGACCGAGCCCAGCGTGTCGGCGGGAAGGGAGCGCACCCGGTCGAGGGGCGCCGGCGCCCCGGGAGGCCCGTTTTCGCTGTGGACCTGGGCGAACCGCTCCTCGTACTGCCCGTCCTGGGGCTCGCCCGCGGGCTGCCGCTCCGGGGTCCGGGATCCGGGCGGCTGCGGCGCGCCGCTGGGAGAGCCCTGGCCCGCCGGGTGACCGCTGCCCTGCGATCCGGCCTTCTTCTCCGTACGGCCGGTGCCTTCGAGCCCGGCTTCAAGGATCCACCGCTGCCCGGCGGATCCGTCCCGTGCGGTGACGACGACGTCCGCCCGCTTGCCCGGCGCGACGAGCACTCCCTTGCCGCCACGCAGCAGGAGCTCTCCGCGGACCGTGAGGTCGTAGCGCACCTCGCCCGCGTGCACCACGCAGTCGGCCAGGAACACCGAACTGTCGTGGGCGTCGGAGTCGAGGCACAGAGTGGGGTCGGCGCCGCTGCGCAGCAGACCGTCGTCCTGGTACGACCACTGCTGTGCCGCGGCGGCAGAGCAGGCCGCCAGCACGGCCGCGGCACCGGACCTGGCCCTGCCGCCCTCGATGTCGAGGCAGAGTCCGGCCTTGGGGTTGAGGAGTCTGCCGCGTCCGATCACGAGGGGCTGTTCCACGGAGGCGGGCGAGGGGGAACCGGCCGACGAGGTGTGGTCCGCGGGGGGCGACGGGCGCAGGGTGCTGCTGCTGGGCGCTCCCCAGGTGGCGCCGGAGTCGCGGACAGCGTTGTCGTCGGACCAGCCCTTGCTGACGAGAACCGTGGCGAGCAGGGCGAGCGTCGTCAGGCCGACGCCCACGACGACGGCCTTGGTGTGCCTGCGCGGCGCGGCGGGCCGGTGCCGTCCGCCGCCGGGGCGTGCGCTGTCGCGCCCGGGCGTGAACGCCAGGTCTCCGCCGCGCCTGGGGCGGGAGTCGAGGTAGCGCCGGGCGCCCCAGCCGAGCACGGTCTCGGCGAGCAGGATCTCCAGTCCGCCCTCGAAGTGACTGAGCTGTTCGGCGGCGTGACGGCAGTACCTGCACCCCATCAGGTGCTGCTGGACATCCGGGAGCAGGGCACCGCCGCGGCGTATGGGGACGTCGAGGAGGCGGTTGTAGAAGCGGCATTCCTTGCCGGGTGCGAGTTCCCGGTGGGCGCGCACACAGCCCACCCGGAATTGCTCGCGCGCCTGCTCCAGTGCGGCCGACGCGGTGGGCGCATCCACTCCCAACAGACCAGCCGGTACGGTTATGGGTTCGGCCTCGACCTCCGAGTGCCACAGCAGGCATTGCGAGGCTCCCGGAAGGGCCCGGAATGCCCGCTCGGCGATTTGCCGCCTTTCGGGCGTCGCGGACCGTGCGGCACGCAGTCCACGGCCGCCGGTCGGTTTGCGGAGTTCCGGCAGGAGAGCTGAAATACCGTCATCCGCGGCCCACTCCTTGACGGTGTCCCGTACGGCCATGAGGAGTTGCGGCCGCAGGGCGCCGCCGCCCGGCCGGCCGAGCACCCGGTAAAACGCGGCGGCCGCGGCCATGGATGCCGGACCCTCTCCGGTGGCAAGGCATATGACTGCGTAGTCGTACGTCGCGCGCCAGTGCCGGGCCAGCAGCAACGCGCCCGCATGGGCGCCGGCGGCACCCGGGCCCAGCTGTGCGACGAGATTGCGGTCGGACTCGGCGGGCCCCGATCCGGGACGCGGCGGGTACGGCGGTCGTGGGGGGTAGGGGGATTGCACTGAACCATTTCCTTCCAAGCCTCAGGACGGTAGGCGGATTTCGCGTCCATCGGAAAGCAGGTGTCTGTTTGGTGCATACCTATGCCGGGTCGGGATCTGGGACCGCTATAGGGCCGCTCACTTTCGCACAATTGACACACAGGAAACAAGGAGTTCGAGTGACGAAAGTTCAAAACGCAGGAACTTCAGATAAGTTACCGGCGGTATCCGCACCCGCATTCGAAACAACCGTAGGGGGCATGGCGAGTTGTGTGTACCGCAGGACGGCTGGTACACGAAATCTCCACTGACTGCCGGACCCACAGCGAGCTCCCAAGCTTCTCTCTGCGAGCTCTCATCCGCCTGCGCCAGCATGAACCGCATGAGCATCCCCCACACCACTTCCGCCCGTGCGGTCACCAAGGCCGTGGTCCCCGCCGCCGGTCTCGGTACCCGTTTCCTGCCCGCGACGAAGGCGACCCCGAAGGAGATGCTGCCGGTCGTCGACAAGCCGGCCATCCAGTACGTCGTCGAGGAGGCCGCCGCGGCCGGACTCGACGACGTACTCATGGTCACCGGACGCCACAAGCGCGCCATCGAGGACCACTTCGACAACGCCTTCGAACTGGAACAGGCCCTCGCCGCCAAGGGCGACGCGGTACGCCTGGACGCCGTGCGCGACCCCGCCCGCCTGGCCAACATCCACCACATCCGCCAGGGCGAGCCCCTCGGCCTCGGCCACGCAGTGCTGTGCGCCCGCCGCCACGTCGGCGACCAGCCCTTCGCCGTCCTCCTCGGCGACGATCTGATCGACCCCCGCGAGACCCTCCTCAGCCGCATGCTCGACGTCCGCGACCAGCACGCGGGCAGTGTCATCGCCCTCATGGAGGTCCCGCCGGAGCAGATCCACCTCTACGGTTGCGCCGCGGTCGAGGCGACCGGCGAGGACGGGTTGGTCCGCGTCACCGGCCTGGTCGAGAAGCCGTCCCGCCAGGACGCACCCAGCAGCTATGCGGTCATCGGCCGCTACGTCCTCGACCCTGCCGTCTTCGACACCCTGGAGCGCACCCCGCCCGGCCGCGGCGGCGAGATCCAGCTCACCGACACCCTGCAGGAACTGGCCGCGGGCGGCACCGTGCACGGCGTCGTCTTCGACGGTCTGCGCTACGACACCGGGGACAAGGCCGACTACCTTCGCACGGTGGTCCGCCTCGCCTGCGACCGCGACGACCTCGGCCCCGAATTCACCGCCTGGCTCAAGGAGTTCGTCGCCGGGCTGGAAGAGGGGGCCGGCGCCGGACGCCGCCCACTGGCGGCCTGATCCTGCGCTCGCCCTGGGGCTGTGACATCAGCGGCCTGGCCGCGGGCCCCCGAACCGAACGCACACCGGGCCCGGGGCGACATAGCCCCGGGCCCAGTGTGCAAGCGCCGCTCAGCCGTTGGGGCGCAGGGTCCACACGACGGTCATCTCGCCGGTGACGGCACCGTCGGCGCGCCGGATCTCGATCGACACCGGGAACTCGGGCCGCTCCCCGGCGTCCAGCTCCGCGACGACATCGGCAACCGGGCGGCCGAGGGTCGCGGTGGCGGTGACGGCTCCCATCGCCAGCTTCCTGTACGCGATCTCGGCCCTCACGGCGAGCGGCACGGCCCGCGCCAGCTGCTCCCCGAAGGCAGCCAGCACGATGGTCCCGCTCGCGGTCTCGCCCAGCGTGAACATCGCCCCGGCGTGCGGCCCGCCGACATGGTTGTGGTACTCGCCCTGGTCCGGAAGGGCCACCACGGCCCTGTCCGGCGTGGTCTCCAGGAACTGGAGGTTCAGGGTCCGGGCCATCGGCACCGTCGCGGCGAGCATCTCGCCGATCGACATCTGTTCTGCGCTCATGAGCAACATGTTACCCACGAGTAGACTTCGCTGGCCAGAGGGGTGTTTCGGCGGCGCCGGGCGGGCCGGACTCACACGACCTGCGGGGAGGGCATGAGGCCGACGGCGGAGCGGCCGTCGAGTGCCCGGGACGATTCAGCCGATCCCGAACGCCCCGTCGGGGGGCTCGGGGGACGGTACGGCGTCCTCGTCCCGCACCGGTCGCGCGCCGGCGATGAAGGCATCGATTCCGGGCCCGTACTCGACCCGCGCCGGGAAGGCGTCGGCTGCCGTGAGCCGGGCGAGGGCGGCCGTGTCGAGGGGGTGGTGTGCGGCGACGAGCACGGCGTTGCCGAAGCGGCGTCCGCGCAGGACGGCCGGTTCGGCGATCAGGGCCAGCTCCTCGAACTCCGTGGCAAAGGTGGCGAGTTGGGAGCGGAGGAAGGCGAAGGGCGCGGCGTCGGCGAGGTTCGCCAGGTAGACGCCCCCGTCGCGCAGCACCCGTGCGGCCTCGCGGGCGTAGGCGACGGAGGTGAGGTGTGCCGGGACGCGGGAGCCGCCGAAGACGTCGGCGATGAGCACATCCGCCGAGTCCGAGGGGGCCGCTTCCAGCCAGGTGCGGGCGTCGGCCGTGTGCAGGGCGATGGCCGAGCCGTCCGGGAGCGGCAGGTGCTCCACGACCAGTTCCAGCAGAGCGCGGTCCGCCTCGACGACGTCCTGTCGTGAGCCGGGCCGCGTCGCGGCCAGGTACCGGGGCAGGGTGAGCGCGCCCCCGCCGAGGTGGAGCACGTCCAGCGGACTGCCCGGTTCCGCGACGGTGTCCAGGACGTGCCCGAGCCGCCGCGCGTACTCGAACTCCAGGTGCACCGGCTCGTCCAGGTCGACGTACGACTGCGGCGCCCCGTCGACCGTCAGCAGCCAGGCCCGCTTCCGGTCGACGTCGGGCATCAGCTTGGCGGTGCCGTGATCAACGTCTCGGGTCACGGGTATCGGCTCGTCCACGGGTCCATTGTGCCGGGAGGGGGAGGCGCAGGCGTGCGATCGGGAGCCCACCGGTTCAGCCGCCCCATGCCTCATGGTTCAGCGGCTCCACGCCCCGTGGTTCAGCCGCCCCAGACGTCCGACACCCGCCCCACGTGCGCCCTCGCCTGTTCGCGACCCGCCCGAGCCGAAGCCGCCCGGACCGCAGGGTCCAATGCGTTGCGTCCGATCGCCTCCTTCGCCGCCGGCGAGGGTGTCACGACCGCGACCCGGGCGCCCTGCTCGGCGAGTCGTCTCCCCTGGTCGGCCGCCGAGGCGAGGGGGCCGCCGCCCGAGGCGATGGGGGCCAGGACGACGACGCGTTCGTATCCGCTCGCGAGGTGGGCGTTGGCCGGTGAGTGCACGCCGCCGTCCGTCCAGCGGCGGCCCTCGATGGGCCAGGCCGGCCATACGCCCGGCACCGCGCAGCTCGCGGCGACGGCGTCCACCAGGGGCACGCCGCTGTCCTTGTCGAAGACGCGCAGTGTCCCGGTGGCCGTGTCGACGGCGGTGATCCGGAGCGGGCCGTCCGGCCACTGCGGTGAGACGAGCCGGCTTTCGACCGCCGCCCGCCGCGCCGCTTCGGTGGGTGTCCTGGCGGTCAGTGCCCACCGGCCGACCTTGCGGCCGTACGCCTCCGGAGTGCGTGAGGTGAGGGCCGCCCAGACGAAGCGGGCGATCACGCCCGGGCCCAGGTGCGCGGGTATCTCGCCCTCGGGCTCGGCCAGTTGGCGCTCGTACAGCTCCTGTGGTGCGCGCAACGCCAGCAGCTGGGCCGCCACCGCCGAGCCCGCCGACGTACCGAACACGACATCGGCGTCCCCGAGATCCACGCCCGACTCGGACAGCCCGTACACCATCCCGGCCAGCCATCCGATGCCGCCGACGCCCCCGCCGCCGAGTACCAACGCCCTGCCCGCCATGCTCTCCCCCGCCTCTCCACGACCCACGACTCCGTGTGCGATCAAGTCTTGCGCACGCCACTGACAATCGGGCCCGGACGGCCCGATGCGCGGCGCCCGCCCCCGGGGAAGCGGGCGCCGCACAGGCTCAGCCGACCGACGTCACCGTGCCCGCGCCGACCGTGCGGCCACCCTCGCGGATCGCGAAGCCGAGCCCCGGCTCCAGCGGCACGTCACGGCCGAGTTCGACCGTCATGGTCACGGTCTCGCCGGGCCGGGCGACGGTCGTCTCGCCGAGGTCGACGTCACCGACCACGTCCGCGGTGCGGATGTAGAACTGCGGCCGGTAGCCGGTCGACACCGGCGTCGTACGCCCGCCCTCGCGCGTCGACAGGACGTACACGCGCGCGGAGAAGCGGCGGCTCGGCGCGACGCTGCCGGGCGCCGCCACGACGTGCCCGCGGCGGACGGCGTCCCGTGGGACGCCGCGCAGCAGGAGCGCCACGTTGTCGCCGGCCTGCGCCTCCTCCATGGGCCTGCCGAAGGTCTCCAGGCCGGTGACGACGCTCTCCAGCCCGGCGCCGAGCACTTCGACCCGGTCGCCGACACGGACGACACCGCGCTCGACCGCGCCCGTCACCACCGTCCCCCGGCCGGTGATGGTGAGGACGTTCTCGACGGGCATCAGGAACGGCGCGTCCAAGTACCGCTCGGGCATGGGCACATACGTGTCCACGGCGTCGAGCAGCGCCTCGATGGACGCCGACCACCGCGGGTCGCCCTCCAGGGCCTTCAGCCCCGAGACCCGTACGACGGGCACGGCGTCGCCGCCGTAGCCCTGCGCGGAGAGCAGTTCGCGGACCTCCAGCTCGACGAGGTCGGTGAGCTCCTCGTCGCCCGCGTCGGCCTTGTTGAGGGCGACGACGATGTGGTCGACGCCCACCTGCCGGGCGAGCAGGACGTGTTCGGCGGTCTGCGGCATGATCCCGTCGAGCGCGGAGACGACGAGGATCGCCCCGTCGAGCTGCGCGGCGCCGGTGACCATGTTCTTGACGTAGTCGGCGTGGCCCGGCATGTCCACGTGCGCGTAGTGGCGGGTGTCGGTCTCGTACTCGACGTGCGCGATGTTGATGGTGATGCCGCGGGCGGCCTCCTCCGGGGCGCGGTCGATGCGGTCGAACGGCACGAAGGTGCCGGTGCCGCGCTCCGCCAGCACCTTGGTGATGGCGGCGGTCAGGGTGGTCTTGCCGTGGTCGACGTGGCCCATGGTGCCGATGTTGAGATGCGGTTTGGTGCGCACGTATGCCGTCTTGGGCATGGCGATACCTCGAAGCCTCTTCGTAGGAGAGATGGGGACCCCAAGGACTCGCCGACCCTCCCCCTGCGGGGTCCGCCGGACGATCCGGAGAGGGTCAGCTTCGGGCGCCGTCGACTGCGGCGACAAAAGTGGGAACGGCAGCCTTCGGGGCATCCGCGACCGCGGATGCTGCGAGGTGGAAGGCGTACCGGAACATGCCATCGATCATTGCCGATGCCCTGCCCGGCGTCGAATGGTTTTCCCCGGTGCGCTATAGATGCCGCATGGTGTGGTTGTTGGTGACGGCAGGGCTGCTCGTGGCGTCGCTCGTGACGATGGTGCGCGAGCTGCGACAGGGCATGACTCTGCGGCAGATTCGTCCGACGGCGCTCGAACTGTCGGCAGAGATCGTCGACAACAGGGCCACCGGCAGTGGCAAGCCCGGCGCGTACTTTCTCACCCCGGTCGTGCGCTACTACATCGACGGCAGGCGCTACGAGGCCGGGATCGCCAACGCGAGCTTCGGGCGCCCCGCCGAGATCGGCTCCTCGATGACCGTCCTGGTCTCCCCGGACAGCCCCTACAGCCCGATGGATCCCTACGGCGGCCTGGGCGCGACACTGCGCGGAGCCATCGTCACGGCCGTACTGTGCACGCTGCTCCTCGCCTGGCAGCTCGCCCTGCTGTGACCCCGCTAGGCGCCGATGTTCTTCAGCGCCTCCCGGACCGACAGCGGCGCGAACCGCCCGCGCTCCCGCGCCAGGAAGGCCCGTACGGCCTCCGGGTCGGTCTTGGCGTACTCGCGCAGGCACCAGCCGATCGCCTTGCGGATGAAGAAGTCGGGGTGTCCGGACTGGCGCAGACAGTAGGTGAAGAGCCGTTCGGTGTCGGTGCGTTCCTTGTAGCGCAGCTGGTGCAGCAGTGCCGTGCGGGCGATCCACAGGTCGTCGTCGACGATCCATGCGTCCATGTCCGCCGTGAGCCTGGGGTCGGCCGCGACCAGCGCACCCACGACATGCGCGGCGAGCGCGTCGACGGTGTCCCACCACGGGACGGTGGCGACGAGGTGCCGGGCCAGGGGCAGGAAACCGGAGGAGCACACGCGCGCGTGGCGGCGCAGATAGTCGACGGCGAAGTAGTGGTACTCGCGTTCGGGCAACTGCCAGCAGCGCAGGGCGATCGCCGTGCAGTCGTCCTCGACGGGGCGCGGCAGACCCTCGACGACGGTACGGGACAGGGTCCGGCGCACGGGCGTGGCGAGGCCCAGGAAGGGGGCCACGTCCTTCATGTAGGCCCGCATGGACACGGCGCGCTCCGGGTCGGCCGCGGCGGCGTACGTGGCGGTGAGTCGCGCCAGCACGGCGTCGGCGAGTGTGCTGAACGGCACATGCGGGGTGACCTCACCTGTGACGCTCATGGGACGAACCATACGGCGATCACACACATTTGTCGGTTAGTGTCACCGGATGCTCGATGCCACCACCCGCTCTGGGGGCACCGCCACGGCCTCTCCCCGGGCCGCCGCCACGGAGCTCGCCGTCGCCGTACCTGTACCACCGCCGAGCCTCGGCGCGCGCTGCACGCGCGTGCTGCTCTCGCCGTGGTCGCGGCTGTCCCTGCTCGTCGTGCTGCTCGCGGCTGCCGCGGGTGCCGTGCTGCTCTTCCAGCCGCAGCGGATGCTCGCGCACGGCTGGCCGCCGCAGCTGGGCGGGGCCGCGGCGGCCGTGGCGTTCGCGGGGGCCTACGGGCTGTGCACCGTGGCGTTCGTGCCACGCCCGCTGCTGAACCTCGGGGCGGGCGCGCTCTTCGGCTCCCAGCTCGGCACCGGAACGGCCCTGGCGGGCACGGTGCTCGGCGCCGGGCTCGCCTTCGGCCTCGGCCGGGTGCTCGGGCAGGACGCGCTGCGCCCCCTGTTGCGGGGCCGGCTGCTGAAGGCGGCGGACGGGCAGCTCAGCCGGCACGGATTCCGGTCGATGATGGCGGCCCGGCTCTTCCCGGGGGTGCCGTTCTGGGCTGCGAACTACTGCGCCGCCGTCTCCCGCATGGGCTGGGTGCCCTTCGTGCTCGCCACAGCGCTCGGCTCGGTGCCGAACACCGCCGCGTACGCCGTCGCCGGGGCCCGCGCCTCCGCGCCGACGTCCCCCGCCTTCCTGATCGCCATGGCCTGCATCGCCGTACCGGCTCTGGTGGCCGCAGTGGTGGCCTGGCGCAAGCGGCACCAGCTGCGCGGACGCTGACGACCGGCTACACGTCTTCCAGGATCATCGCGTTGGCCAGCCCGCCCGCCTCGCACATCGTCTGCAGGGCGTAGCGCGCGCCACGCGCGCGCATGGCGTGCACGAGGGTGGTCGTCAGACGGGTGCCGCTGGCCCCGAGCGGGTGGCCCAGGGCGATCGCGCCGCCGTGCACGTTGACCTTGGCGAGGTCGGCGCCGGTCTCCTGCTGCCAGGCGAGGACGACGCTGGAGAACGCCTCGTTGACCTCGAACAGGTCGATGTCGTCGAGGGTCAGGCCGGCCCTGCGCAGCACCTTTTCGGTCGCCGGTATGACGCCCGTGAGCATCAGCAACGGGTCGGAGCCGGTGACGGCGAAGCTGTGCAGCCGGGCGAGCGGACGCAGTCCGAGGCGGGCCGCGGTCTCGCTGGAGGTGATCAGAACGGCGGAGGCGCCGTCGTTGATCGGGCTGGCGTTGCCCGCCGTGACGTTCCACTCGATCTGCGGGAAGCGTTCGGCGAAGGCCGGGTCGTGGTAGGCGGGTCGGAGGCCGGCGAGGACTTCGGTGGTGCTGCCCGGCCGGACGCACTCGTCGCGCGTGACGCCCTCCAGGGGTGCGACCTCGGCGTCGAAGAGCCCCTGGCTCCAGGCCTCGGCGGCCTTGTGGTGCGAGGAGACCGCGAAGGCGTCCATCTGGTCGCGGGTGATCGACCACTTGGCGGCGATGAGCTCGGCACTCACGCCCTGCGGGACCAGGCCCTCCGGGTAGCGCTCGGCGACGCCGGGGCCGAAGGGGTCCTTGCCGGGCGGCACGTTCGACCACATCGGCACCCGGCTCATCGACTCGACGCCACAGGCGACGACGAGGTCGTAGGCGCCCGAGATGACGCCCTGCGCGGCGAAGTGCACGGCCTGCTGGGAGGAGCCGCACTGGCGGTCCACGGTGGTCGCCGGAACGGTCTCCGGGAAACCCGCCGACAGCACGGCGTAGCGGGTGGTGTTCATGGCCTGCTCGCCGACCTGGTCGACGGTGCCGCCGATGACGTCGTCGATGAGGGCAGGGTCGACGCCGGAGCGGTCGACGAGGGTGCGCAGGGTGTGGGCGAGGAGCTCCACGGGGTGGACGTGCGCGAGGGAGCCGCCCGGCTTGCCCTTGCCGATCGGGGTGCGTACGGCTTCGACGATGACTGCGTCACGCATGTGCATGCCTCCACGGCGAATCGAACGGGAACTACTGGTTAGTAGGAAATCCAAACTCACCATAGCTTCGAAGGTTGGAAAAACAAACCCTCCTCTAGACTGGGCGCCATGGCCGCCACCAAAGATCCGCGCCCCTGCTCGATCGCCGACACGCTCGCAGTGGTGGGCGAGAAGTACTCCCTGCTCGTCGTACGCGAGGTGTGCCTCGGCAACGGGCGGTTCGACCAGCTGGTGCGCAACATCGCCGCCCCGCGCGACGTCCTGGCCGCCCGTCTGCGCCGCCTCGTGGACGCCGGGATCCTGACGAAGCGCGCCTACAGTGAGCGGCCGCAGCGCTTCGAGTACCGGCCCACCCAGGCGGGGCTCGAGTTGGAGCCGGTCCTGATGACCCTCAAGGAGTGGGGCGACCGCCACCTCCGCAACGGAGTCGACCTCCCCATGGCGGTCGAGCACATCTGCGGCAACGAACTCGTCCCGGTCGTCACCTGCCAGGCCTGCGGCGATCCCTTGCACCACGAGGACCTCACCGCCCACCCGCAGGCCGAGGGGTGGACGGCGAAGGGGCCGTCGGCGGCCTGACCCGGAGAAACCGGGATCAGCAGGTGCCCTCTGCCCCACGGCTGCCGATCTTGCGGCGAACCCGGCTCGCGAGAGCTCTATGATCCGAGGCGCCCATTCCCTCCGCTGCGCCGCCACAGTGCGGGCCGCCCGCGAGAAGTAGGTCTCCCACTGTGAACGGCCCAGCCGACACCGATAGCCCTGTCATGAACGCACCATGGCTCCTCGCCCGCTTCGCGCAGGTCGCGATCGCCGCGGCAGCCGTCGCGGACGTCTTCCGGGCACTGGCCCTCAGAGCTCATGAGCTGCACCCCACGAACGCGTCGCTGAACGAGTTCGGCTTCAGATCGATGGTGTTCGTGAACCTCATGACCGCGGCGGCCGTGGTCTTCCTGGTGTGGTTCAGCCGCTGCCGGCGAAACGCACGGGTCCTTTCTCCGGGGACTGCCTCGCAACCCGGAATGTGGGCCGTCGTGGCCTGGCTGATCCCGGTGGTCAACCTGTGGGTTCCGCGCTGGCTCGTCCTGGAGGTCCACCGCGCGAGCGGCCCCGGCACGGCGGAGAAAGGCCGCGACGAGGTTCTGGTGAACGTCTGGTGGGCGGCCTGGGCCGGGCACACCGTGATCGCCATGGCATCCCAGTTCGAGGGCGGGACCTCGATGCCCCTCCTGGCGGTGACGGAGGCGCTCAACCTGGCCGCGGCCGTCCTCGCGATGTTCGTGATCCAGCGCATCACGGCACTGCAGGGTGCTGCACTGCGTGCCACATCACCCACGCCTGTTGCAGCGCCGTGAGGCCCCGAGGCGGCAGGGCCTAGGGCCTAGTCGGCCCGGTACACGTCCAACCGCCCGCACATCCCGAACTTCCCGTACGCCGAGGGCAGTTCGGCCCTGACGACGGCCTCCGCGAGATGGCCGACGTCGCCCCTTTCCAGACGGTCGAGCTGCTCCCCCGTGGCCGCGGCGGCCGCCTCCGCGCCCCGGCGCCAACGCTCGCGCCACTCGGTGAGCCGAGGGCGTACCAGTGCCGCGGCGGCGCGGTGGAAGGCGGCCAGCGCCTCGGGGCCGTCCGCGTCGCGCAGCGCCCGGTAGCCCTCCAGGGCGAGGTCCCGGCGGGTGCGGGCGAACCGCTCCTGCTCCTCCACCGGCACACCCGTCGGAATCCTGGTCGCGGCGGTGTACGTCTCCGGGTCGGCCAGGTACCGCGGCGGCAGCGTCAGGACCGCGTCACCCGCCTCCGGCAGGCCGCTGTTCTGCATCAGCACCGCGATACGCAGGTCGTCCTCGTTGACCAGGCGGTGGATGGTGCCCGGCGTGAACCAGGCGACCGTTCCGGGTACGAGGGGCGTGACCTCGTACCCGGACGTCGTGAGGGTCTGCACCGCACCCCGGCCGCCGGTGACGACATACGCCTCCGAACAGGTCAGATGCATATGGGGAGTTCCGCCGCAGACACCGTCGACGGCCGGCCAGTCGTAGACGGACAGGTGCGAGACAGCGACCGAGCCCGGCAGTCCCGTGAACTCCCCTGTGCTCACCACGGATGCGCCTCCAGGTACTTGGTGATCTCCTCGCGCTCCCACGAGCCGTCGGCCACCACGATCCGGTAGCGGCGGGTGAGGGTGTCGCCGGGGGCGAGTTCCAGCTCGTCGTAGAAGGCCCAGGACGGGGCGACAGCGGCGAACGGCTCGTTGCGTACGAACCAGTGGGCGGGGTGGGCGCCCCGCTCGCCCAGGTGGTCGTTCTCGGGGGCGTGCGCGAAGACGAGGGTCGCGTGGCCGTCGCTGCCGTCGTGCTCACCGCAGAAGGCGAGCCAGGGCGACTGCTCGCCCATCAGGCCCGGGCCGTCGGCGTCGGGGCCGATGATCCGGCCGTCGCGGAAGGCGCGCGGGCCGCGCCAGAACAGGCCGGTGTAGCCGGCCATCTCGCGTCCCGCGGTGGTCGGGCTGCCGAAACGCAGCGGCTCGTCGCGGCGGTTGGTGACGGCGCTGGTCCAGGTCAGCGCCCAGGAGCCGGATGCCGGGTCGACGTCGTGGATCTCGATACGGCGCTCCTCGTCCGCCCACAGCTCTCCGCTGTACGGGTGCCAGGTCAGCCGTTCCGCGATCACTACGCGGTCGTCGTGCGCCGCGACCTCGTCGAAGGCCACGTGCGCCATCGAGCCGACGCGTTCGGGGAGTTCGAGGTAGCCCTCGCCGTGCACGTAGGAGTTGCCGCCCCACAGGTTGGCGCCCGACAGGTGCGAGGCCGTCAGCTGCAGGCCCTTGTGCCAGCGGTGGTCGTTGGGCCGGTAGTCGGTGACGACGTCGCCCGCCAGGGTGCGCAGCGGGTGGACGTACGGCTTCGGGGACTCCCAGGCCGCCTCCTGGGCGTAGACGTAGCTCAACAGCTCGACGCCACCGGCCGGTTCGGTGATCGTGATGCGGTCGCCCTGGGCGTGCACGACACTCGGCCCGGTCATGCGGACACCTCCTGGGCCGCGACGGGAGCGACGGGTGCCCAGCCCGGCGCTCCGCCGTGCATCGCCGTATGGAACGGGTCGCCGGGGCCGATCTCGCCGGCCCGGACCGTGGTGTCCGTGAACGCCGCCTTGTAGATCGCGGCGATCAACTCCAGACTGGTGCGCCCGTCGGCGCCGCTGCTGCGCGGGCGCTCCCCCGCGCGCATGCTCGCCACCAGCTCCCGCAACTGCTCCAGGTGCGAGCTGGGCACGTCCGCGCCGAAGTCCTGCCAGGCGGCGGCCTCGTCGCCGGCCACGCCGGGGGCCGGGGTGATGCGCCAGTTCTCGTTGGAGTGGCCGTAGAGGTGGGTGAGTTCCACGGTGGCGCGCTCGCAGTCGATGCGGATGCGGCTGACCTCGTCGGGGCTCAGGACGCTGTTGACGATCGTCGCCATGGCGCCGCTCTCGAACCGGACCAGGGCGGTGGAGACGTCCTCGGTCTCCACGTCGTGCACCAGCCGCCCGGCCATGGCGCGCACCTCGCTCCACGGGCCGAGCAGATCCAGCAGGAGGTCCATCTGGTGGATGCCGTGGCCCATGGCGGGGCCGCCGCCCTCGGTCGCCCAGCGGCCGCGCCAGGGCACGGCGTAGTAGACGGTGTCGCGGTACCAGGTGGTCTGGCAGTGCGCGACAAGGGGCCTGCCCATGGCCTGCTCGGCGAGCAGCCGCCGGACGTGCTGCGAGCCGGAACCGAAGCGGTGCTGGAAGACGATTGACGCGTACGGGCCGCCGTCCTTGCCCTCCTCCGCCTCCACCGCGTCGTAGTCGGCGAGGGTCGGCACCGGCGGCTTCTCACACCACACCCACGCCCCGGCGCGCAGGGCGGCGATGGTCTGCTCGCGGTGCAGCGTCGGCGGGGTGCAGATGCTCACCAGGTCGGGGCGCTGCTCACGGAGCATCTGCTCCAGGTCGGTGTACGCGTGGGGGATCCCGGTCTCCCGGCAGAACTCCTCGACCGCGGTGGCATCGATGTCGACGGCGGCGACGATCTCCGTCTCGCCCTCCTCGGCGAGCCTGGCCAGCGCGGGCAGGTGCGAGCCGCGCCCGATGGCGCCGGTGCCGATCAGGGCGGCCCGGATGCGCCGGCCGGACAGGAGGGCGGAGGGCGGCTGGGACGTCCCGGGATGGGTCTCGGACGTGGACATGGACCTGATCAGCACTCCTCCGGGAACGACGAGCTACGAGGAGGAGCAGCGTCAGCAAGCGCTTTCTCCTCCCAGAAACGTAAGCTCCACCCCCAGGCCTGGTCAACCACCCGAAACCCAAGGCCGCGGGCCGCCCCCGAAACCCCTGTGCCGGGGCCGTCGGCACCGGAGGTTAGGCTGCCCTGCACACCTGTGATCACGACGCCCGCCGGCGTGACATCCCGTCGCGCCTGCCACGATCAGCACCTGGACGCCGTACATCCATGTCTTGGTTTGAATCCCTCATCCTCGGACTCGTCCAGGGGCTGACCGAGTTCCTCCCCGTCTCCTCCAGCGCGCATCTGCGGCTGACGGCCGCCTTCTCGGGCTGGAAGGACCCCGGCGCGGCCTTCACTGCGATCACACAGATCGGCACGGAGGCCGCCGTGCTGATCTACTTCCGCAGGGACATCGGGCGGATCATCTCGGCCTGGGCGCGCTCGCTGGCGAACAAGGAGATGCGCCGGGACCACGACGCGCAGACGGGCTGGCTGGTGATCGTCGGCTCGATTCCGATCGGTGTGCTCGGGCTACTGTTCAAGGACCAGATCGAGGGGCCGTTCCGCGATCTGCGGATCACCGCGACGATGCTGATCGTCATCGGTGTGGTCATCGGCCTCGCCGACCGGCTCGCGGCGCGCGACGAGACGGGCGGCCGGCACCGGGCGCCCAAACAGCGCAAGACGCTGGAGAACCTTGGCGTGAAGGACGGCCTCGTCTACGGCCTGTGCCAGTCGGCAGCCCTCATCCCCGGCGTCTCCCGCTCCGGCGCCACCATCAGCGGCGGCCTGTTCATGGGCTACAAGCGCGAGGCCGCGGCCCGCTACTCCTTCCTCCTGGCCATTCCCGCGGTGCTGGCCTCCGGTCTGTTCGAGACCAAGGACGCGCTGGAGAGCGGCCATGTCGCCTGGGGTCCGACGCTGTTCGCTACGGTGATCGCCTTCGCGTCCGGGTACGCCGTCATCGCCTGGTTCATGAAGTTCATCTCGACCAGGAGCTTCATGCCCTTCGTCTGGTACCGCATCGCGCTGGGCATCGTCATCATCGCCCTGGTCAGCGCGGGCGTACTGAGCCCGCACGCGGCGGAGTCGGCGGGCTGACCCGGGGCCTGGCGGCCGTCAACACCCCGCCGCAGCGCGGGAGTTGTACGGCCGACAGGCCTGGATCAGCCTGCCGGTCAGGCGGGTCGGCAGTGGCAGCGCTGACTCACAGCCGGGCCGGGTCGGCGGCAGCGCGGCGCAGTCGGCGGAGTAAGCCGCCCGGTCACCCATGCAGCACCATCTAGCATTTCCTAGCGCCTAACTGCATCACCACGCCATGATCATCTCCCACTCGTCTCCCACCTGGGAGGCGGGACGCACCCCCTTAGAAGGTTGATGAAGATCTTGGGTTCTGGCCCTGCCGCGTCAGCGGCAGGGCCAGACTCGTTGTGTGGCGGCGGGTGAGTGGGTCGGCGAGATGGTCGGGCCGGATGTGTGGGGAGACGTGTCGGGATCTGAGCCCGGCAGGGAGTGTGTTCGCGTTCCTGGCCAAGCATCGCGGCGAGCTGTTCCCGGCTGAGACGTTCGCGGACATGTACCCGTCGGCGAACGGGCGGCCGAGCATGCCGCCGCAGATCCTGGCCGCCGCAATCACCTTGCAGGCCCTTAACCTCGCCGTTTCGGTCGAGCTGATGAGCCGTCGTTGATCGTCAACTGTCAGGTGGATGAGGCGTTTTCGCTGCGGGGGCATCGCTGAGTCCCGGCGCGGTGGTCGGGTTCTCCAAGGCCTTTCGGGTTGTGGGCGGGCAGGGGGCTGCTGGTCAGCCGACGGGACGGGGCAGTGCGGCGAGGCGGTGGAAGGCTGTGGCGAGCTCGTGTCTCCAGGGCCAGGTCGCCGATATGCGTAGTCGCAGGCGTCGGCCGCCGCGGGTGAGGCGGGCGGCGACGTGCAGTAGTCGGTAGCGGAGCTTCTTCGGTTCGGCGCTGGCCAGCTCGCCGTCCAGTAACAGGGGATGGGTCCAGGCCAGCAGGTCGATCGCCGCGAGGCTGAGTTCGAGCCAGGCGGCATTGACGTGGAAGTCGCGTGAGGGGAAGCGGCCGAATCCGGTGGTCTTGCCGCACCGGATGTGGTCCTCGACGGTGGCGTGCCCGCGGTGGCGGACTTCCAGGAACTGGGCGGAGCCGCCACCGGAGTAGGGAGTGTCGGTGAGGAACACTTGATGACGTCGGCCCTCGTCCTGGTCGAACAGGGACAGCTGTGCTCCGGGGTGCGGCCGTTCCCGGCGCACGATGACTCGGGTGCCGTTCGGATAGCCGTCCAGGTCGATCATGCCTGTCAACTCGGCGACATCGGCGCCCTCACGCAGCGTTCCGTCCTGGTTCAGGGCGGGATGCCAGAGGCGGTCGGGCATGGCCCCAATGGCGCGGCGGACCGTTCCGGTGATGGCGTATCCGACCGAGAAGCAGGTGCGGATGCCTCGTTTGCGCAGGTCGCGGACATGGGCGAGGAAGGCTTTCGCGGATCCGGCGCTGTCGGTGCGGATAAGGATGTCGGTGCCGTGCCGGTGGGCGTCGGGGATCTGGGCGAGGGCCTGGCCGAGCACAGTGATGTGGTCGGTGGCGGTGTTGGCGCCGGCGTTGCCTGGCCGCAGCCGGCCGGACAGTGCCTCGCCTGTGTTGGCCAGGAAGCACAGCAGCGGGTGGAAGCCGAAGCCGCCTTTGTAGGTGGGTGCAGCCTGTGCTTTCTCGGAGTGGCAGGTGATCAGCGTGGCGTCGAGGTCCAGGACCAGACCGGGCAGCATGCGCCCCGCGGCCCGGACTGCGGGGATGCCCTCACCGTGCTCGGCGGCGTGCAGCCAGGCGACTTCCCGGGCCTGGGCGCGGGCAGAAGCCAGCGAGGCGAGGACCGTCTCGTCGACATCGGAGAGCAGCCGCCAGGCCGTCGGTGTCGAGGCGACAGAGCCGAAGAGGGCTGCCTGGTCCCGCAGTACGGCAAGGTCAGCGATGGCCTGGCCGCCGTCGGCGAGCATCACCGCGAGGTCGGTGCCGATCCGGCCTGGATCATGTCCGGTCCCGCGAGGCCGGAGCGGCCTGAGCGCGGCGGAGTACGCGGCGGTCAGGCCGGTGGCATCAGCGAGATCCGCCAGCAGCCGTGCCCCGGCATGCCCGACCACCCCCGAACCGTCGGCACTGACCTGAACCTTGGGACGCAACCCGACAGCCTGCACGTAGAAAGTGCCCTCCGCCTGGACCGACAGAAATCCCTCAGCAAGGTTCATCGTCCCAGGTCAGGAAGGCCCATCCACCAGGGGCTTCATCCGTCCGTCCCGCCAACTGCTCAGCCGACGCCGGAGGTTGGAAAGGGCTCACTGTCTCCCGGGTAATCAACGGCGAGGCGGCGTCGCCGACGAGGCGCACTCGCAGTGGCCAGGTATCCACATCCGCCCGGCTGATTGGGTCAAAGTACGGATCGGGGCCTCGTGCACGGTGACGTCCCGGTGAGCGCCGACCCTCATCGGCTCCGCCGGTACGGCGATCGCGCTCGCGCCGGCGGGTCAGCCGCTTTCCGCGGACGGTCGTTGCCGAGTGAGCCGGAACTCGAGCATCGCCGCAAAGCGTTCGTCGGGATCATTCAGGTTCAGTTGCGCGATTTCCGCCGCCCGGCGAAGGCGGTATCGGAATGTGTTGGGGTGTACATCCATGGCCGCAGCTGCGTTCAGGGTGTTGCCGAGGTGGTCGAGCCATTGGGCCACGGTTTCCGCCATCGTCGTTCCGTGTTCTCTATCGTGGTGATGCAGTCGGGCGATGGGGCCGTTCAGCAGTCCGCCCTGGTTGTGCAGTTGGTCACCGATCTCCAGCAAGAGTGCGTCGACTTGGACGTCGGCGAACACCGCGACTCGGCCGGCTGGTGCCTGGCGCAGGACACGCAGGGTTCTGTCCGCATCGTGCCTCGAGCGAGCGAGGCCGGCCGGATCGGATGACGAGACCTCGCGGCCGATGCCGATCGCCGCTCCTCCAGGTCTGTCCCGTGTCCGGTCGAGGAAATTGTTCGAAACCCGCTGGGCCATGGCCGTGACGTTTTCTTTTCCTTTCCGGATCGGCGCCGGCACGATCGCGTAACACACGTCGCCGACCAGTGCGGCGACCGCGCCGGGGACCGCGACCGACAGATGAAATGCGAAGGAGTCGGTGATCCGTTCCAAGGTCTGCCGTCGCGTTCGGCCGGCGGCCGCCGTGTCGGTCGAGTTCCCATTCGGAAGGGACAGGCCGAGCACCGTCACGGTCCGGTGCGCGAGTCCAAGACGCTCGATCGCGCCCGACGCCGGAGCGCCACCCGTCAATGCGGTTGCGATGAGGTCCGCGCGGATCTGCCGGTCGATGTCTGTACCGATGCGGTGCCGCAGCAGCTGCAGCGCGACAACTTTCGCCGCATCGACGAGTACTTGCTCCTTCTCGTCGCTCAGGGGCCCGGGGACAGCCGCCCAGATCGAACCGAGTACTTGGTCACCTGCGCGTACGGCAATCGCCACGCGCGGAAGACCCGGCACTCCTTCGATCTGCGGTGTGTCGATGAAGACCGGTTTCTCACCGGCGTAGAGCCGTTTGAAGACGCCCGCTCGTTCCTGCGCGAGGCGGGCGTGCTGAGGGACGACCCGTCCGAGAATCGTCTCGATCCGTGTTTGATCAGCCTCGTTCTGGCGATCGGAGAACGCCAGAATCTGTGAATTGCGATCTTCGATGGTGATCGGCGCATCGAGTAGCGATCCGATCGCGTTCGCCAGGGCGAACGAGTCTTCCGCGGGCATTCCGGCCAGCAGTTCCTCACCGCTCCCACTGCTGGAGAGCAGCGAGCGGAGCAGAACGACCAACTGTGCCCACGTTGCTCCGCCCGCGAGGCCGAGCAGGACCACACCGCTGCGTTCGATGCGAGCACGCAGCTCCGGCTCTAGATCCAGCGGCGCACGTACCACGAGGGCGGGCGCCTGGCGTGTGACCGCACGATCGAGCAAGGCCGGCAGATCTCGGACGTCGGCGGCGGTACACAGAAGCATGGCCCCTGGGCGAACCGGCGCCTGTTCCCGTGGATCGTCGACGACGACGTCGGTGATCAACGTAGTTCCGTCGATGCTCCCCGCAAGAACCTCCAGCAGGGTGCCGGCGAGCTTGCTCACAACGTTGTCGAGCCTGGCTCCAGGGCTGGTCATGATCGTCCCTTCGCTCGCTGCCTGCTGCCCCAACGGTACGTCGTTGGTGAATCCACACCACACCTCGGTCGAGATTGGTGCAGCCGCACGATGCACGTCGTGGTGACGCGCAGCACGCTGATGCCCATCGACACCCCCACCCCCGAAAGCAGGCAGCGTCTACATGTTCGCGACACCATCCACCAACGGTGCATCCGACCACGCGCGGAGCACTGCCTCCGCGTCACCCATGTCGCCATGGGCGCACAACCTCGCCGAGCTCGGGTTCGAACAGCCGTCGACGGCCGCGCCGATCGGCGTCTATGTTCCAGCGGTACGGACCGGTGACCTGGTCTATACCTCTGGCCAGTTGCCGTTGGTGCGGGGATCGATCGAACGACCAGGGAAGGTCGGCCGCGAGGTCTCGGTGACGGACGCGTCGAGGGCAGCGGAAATCTGCACCCTGAACGCACTTGCTGCGATCGATGCCCTCATCGGCCTCGACTCGGTCGTACGGGTGGTGAAGGTGACCGGGTTCGTCGCTTCCGCCGACGACTTTGCCGGCCAGCCCGACGTCGTCAACGGCGCCTCCATGCTGCTCGCGAGCGTTTTCGGCGATGCCGGTACACACGCGCGCTCGGCTGTCGGCGTCGCCGAACTGCCACTCAACGCCCCCGTCGAAGTCGAACTCATCGTCGAGGTTGCCTGACCCCCCACGCCCAGCCGGACCCGACCGGGCGACGCCCGGCACGGTCTGCCAGGGCTGTCCCCGCCGACCCAAAACGCCTATATCCGAACACCGATCTCGATTCGAACAAGGACACATCATGACAGTCGACAGCTCCCCCGAAGGGGCGACCGAGGACGGCCTCGCGCAAGGACTCAACAAACGGCACATCCGCATGATCGCGATCGGCGGTGCCATCGGAGTCGGGCTCTTCCTCGGATCCGGGAAAGGCATCTCCTACGCCGGTCCGGCCCTGATCGGCGTCTACGCGGTCACCGGCGTGTTCATCTTCATCATCATGCGTGCCCTCGGCGAGCTGCTGATGTACCGGCCCGTCTCGGGAAGCTTCGCCGAGTACGCCCGCGAGTTCCTGGGCCCTGCATACGGTTTCGTCACCGGCTGGGGTTACTGGATCACCTGGACCATCATCGGGATGGCCGAACTCACCGCAGCCGGAGTCTTCGTCAAGTTCTGGTTCCCGTCGATGCCGCAGTACCTCACGGCGCTGATCGCGCTGAGCGCACTCGTCGGACTGAACCTGGCCAAGGTCGGATTCTTCGGGGAGGCCGAATTCTGGTTCGCATCGATCAAGATCGTCACCATCCTTGCCCTGATCGGCGGCGGCGTCTTCGCCCTGGTCTTCAACGTCGGCAAAGCGGGCCAGGCAGGCGGGATCGAGAACCTCTGGAAGTACGGAGGCATCGCCCCGCACGGGCTGCTCGCGGTCCTTCTGGCCTTCCAGATCGTGGTCTTCTCCTACCAGGGCGTGGAACTCATCGGCATGACCGCGGCCGAGACCAAGGACCGGGAGACCGTGATACCGAAGGCGATCAACTCCGTGCCCTGGCGTATCGGGATCTTCTACGTCGGCACCCTGATCGTGCTGATGTCACTGTTCCCCTGGGATCAGTTCAGCGCGGACGAGAGCCCCTTCGTCAAGGGCTTCACGCACATTGGTCTTCCCGCGGCCGCCGGCGTCATGAACTTCGTCGTCCTCGCCTCCGCTCTGTCGGCGTGCAGTGCCGGGCTGTACAGCAACGGACGCCTGCTCAAAAAGCTCTCCGCGGACGGGCTCGCGCCCAAGGTGTTCGAGAAGACCAGCCGAGGTCACGTGCCTGCGGCCGCCATCATCGCCTCCGGCACTCTGATGCTCGTCGGCGTCGCGGTCAACGCGATCGTCCCGGAGAAGGCGTTCTCGTACATCTCGTCGGTCGCCACCCTCGGAGGAATCTGGAGCTGGGGTGTCATCGTCGTATGCCACCTCGTCTACCGGCGGCGCGTCGAACGCGGTCAGGCACCCGCGAGTACATTCCGGCTCCCTTACGCCAAGGCCCTGTGCTGGACCACTCTCGCCTTCCTCGCAGCCCTGACGGTTCTCCTTGCGTTCGACGAGGGCCAGCGCATCGCCTTGTACGCCCTGCCGGTCTGGGCAGCGGTTCTCATCGGCGGCTACCGGCTGTCGTCGCGAAACGCCGCCCGCAAGGAGCACATCCCGGCCCGGACACCGAGCGCGCTGTGAGCCGTGAGTCCGTCCACTGGCGCTGACGCCCTACCGAGCAGCCACCTGAAGGAACAGCCGTGATTCCCGCCGCATACCCCCAACTGCGTCTCGACGCCACCGTCCTTGATCGCAACATCCGCATCATGGCCGACTGGTGCAAGACCCATGACGTCGTGCTTGCTCCCCACGTCAAGACGACGATGTCCGCTCCCATCATCGAACGACAGATCGCGGCCGGCGCCGTCGGCGTCACCGTCGCCACCGTCGACCAGGCCGCGACCGTCCTCGGCTGGGGACACGACACCGTCCTCGTCGCGAACCAGATCGTCGACCCGTTCGGACTGGCGCGGCTTCGGGCCTTGCTCGCCGCCGAGCCGGAACGGAGGATCCGGTGCTTCGTCGACTCCGTGGCCGGGATCGCCGCAGCGAAACAGGTGTTCGGCGCGCACGGCCCCGCTCTTGAAGTGCTGCTGGACATCGGCACTCCGGGTGGCCGCACCGGTATCCGCGACCCGGAGCAGGCCCGCCGCGCAGCGGAGCTTGTCCGAGCGGCTCCCGGACTCCGGCTCGTGGGAGTCGCCGGGTACGAAGGCGTCGCCCCGAACACAAGGACCGACGAAACGCTTGCGGCCGTGGACGAACACTGCCGCCGGGTCCGCGACGTCTACCTCGACGTCGCCGGACTTTTCGAGACCGACCGCCCCGTGTACTCGATGGGCGGATCGGCCTTTCCCGACCGTGTCGTCGAATTCCTCCCGACGGAGGATGACGTTCCGGGCACAATCCGGTTGCTCAGGTCCGGTTGCTATGTCACGCACGACCACGGCGTCTACGACCGCGTGAGCGCGATTCCCGGCCTCGCCTCAGCCCTGGCCGTGCGTGCGGTCGTCGTGTCCGCCGCCGAGGACGGCACCGCCGTGGTCGGAGCCGGGAAGCGCGACCTTCCCTACGACACCGAGACACCGATCCTTCTGTCCGCCAGCACAGCGGCCGGACAGGACAAGCCGGATGTCCACGGCCGCGTCCGCGCACTGTACGACCACCACACCGTGCTCTCCGACGCACGGAATCTTGAGGTGACGGATGTTGTCGAGTTCGGGATCTCGCACCCGTGCTCGGCATTTGACCGATGGCCCGAGTACCTCATCACCAACCACCACGGTGATGTGATCGACGTCTGGCGCACCGACTTCCGCCGATCGTCGATCGACACAGTGCTCAGCGAGTCGGCGAGAGGAAGAGGGGCAGCTCATGAGCGGTGATCAGCCGCTTGAACCGGATACGGCGCATCAGTTCCCGGGCCGCACAGCGCCGCCGTCCTCCTGCGCATCACCGTCCCGAGTGGCAGGTGACCAGGGTGGCGTCGAGGTCCAGAACCAGGCCGGGCAGGGTGCGGCCGCCCGCACGCGAAGGAGGTATATCCCGGCCGGCGTCGGCGGCCTGCAGCCAGGCGATCTCCCGGGCAGTGGCGCGGGCTGATCGCAGTGCCGCGAGTGCGACCGGGTCGACGTCGGTCAGGACCCGCCAGGCGGTGAGGATGGAGGCGACCGGCCCGAACACCTCACGCTGGTCGCGTAGGACGGCCAGGTCGGTGATGGCCTCGCCGCCGTCGGCGAGCATGACAGCGAGATCGACGGCAACCCGGCCCGGAGCGTGCCCGGTGCCGCGTGGCCGTAGCTTGCGCAGGGTACGTCAGGCCGGTCGCGTCGGCGAGGTCGGCCAGCAGACGGGATCCGGCGTGACTGACGACCCCACGACCGTCGGCCGTGACGACAAGTCGGGGACGTGACGCGGTAGTGCTCACGCAGAAAGCGCCTTCCTCTGCGAGATGACAGAAGCCGTAGACAAGCCCGATCGTCCCAGGTCAGAAGGCACTTTCGCTTTCCCGCTCATGATCCGGACACGGCCCCAAGTGAAACGCGCAGGTTAACGGGCTGTCGGACTTCGAGACGGTGCAGGAACTGCGGTGCGACCTGCGATGGAAGGCTGCCTGCGGGGACTGGGCGCCCACGACATGGCCTTCGATCCGTCGCTGCTGGCCTGCTTCCGCCGCCGGATGGCCCGTTCCGCCCGCCCCAACCGCGTGTTCGAGGCCGTGCGCGAGGTGGTGAAGGACACCGTGCTGGACGATGCGGTCGCCACCCAGGACACCGTCACCCAGATCACCGCCGCCGTCCGCGCGGTGATCCGCGAGGTCCCTGGCGCCGCAGCGGTGGCTGCCGCGCAGTGCAGCGCGCACGACTACACCGACCCGGGCAAGCCGAAGATCGCCTGGAGCGACGCGGTTCGAGTTCGCGGTGCTCGGCGATCACGATGCCGACGTGGACCAGCTGGCCACCCGGGTACGCGCTGAGGCCGAAGCGGAGATCGGCCGCTGCTACCTGGATCCGACCCCACACGGCGCGGGGTGGAAACTGGCCGACAGGGAGGCGGCGGGCCGGCTGGTCGCGGATCTTAAGCGCGGCCCGATGCGGGTCGTGGTCGACGGCCGGACGCTGTCGTGGGACGAGCTGAGCGAGGCGTTGTCCTCGTCCGAGGGCTGGCGGTTTCACCTGATCATCGACGATCCCCTAACCGATACGCGATCGGATGCGGGCAAGGCCACGTTCAGCGAGCAACACCGGCCGGGCTGAGCACGCCCGCCTGGGCAGCCGCGGCAGCCGGCACGTCACGCCCAGCCACCGGGGTGCGGCCGCTCAGCTGTCTCGGCGGCCAGCCACCTCTACCAGGAGGGTGCGGAGCTCGGGCCCGCTGGTGGGGGCCTTCACGCTGTGGATCACAGCCTCGCGCGACTGGCCCGACGGGTCGGTCGCGGACATCTGTCTACGCCCCGCGTTCCTACACTGACGCCGTCATCGTCGGCTCCGCGTTCATCCGCGACCCGGAGCTGTAGAAGAACCCGGACCAGTTCGCCCCGGATCGGTGGCTACCGGACAGGCAAGCCGCCACAAGCATCGGCCGCGGTACCTGTCTCACCGGCGCCGCGCTAGTGGCGGAACGCGCCGCCGTGGCTTGGAGGGCGTGAGTGTGGGGCTCTTCGCAAGCTGGCGCTTCATGCCGAGGACATTTCACTGCAGGAGGGCTGCGACGGACGCGGGGAGAAGATCCCGCAGATCGGTGATCTGAACGTGGGCGGCATGGGTCGCCGTGAACTGGGCGACGGACATGCTCGGTGTGCCGAAGACGGTGGTGAAGGTCCGCAGTGCCCCTGGGCTGCGGTCCAGGGCCCAGGCCGCGGTTGCTGGTGGTCAGGAAGCGGCGGGGCTCGGGGCCGATCACGAAGAGCTCTGCCCGGCGGCCCGAGGTGTCGGCGGCGAGCATCACGAGGTGCCGTCCGCGTGGCGGTGTGCTCGTTCCACTCGGCACCGATGTGCGCACTCGCCTCGACCTCGATCAGCTCCTGCACCATCCGCTCGGCGATGGCGCGGACGATCTCGATTCCGTCGGACGAACGTAGTGACTCAAGCAGGCGTATCAGGTCAGATTGAGACAGGGCCATCGTGCACTCCCACCGCTTGAACTGGCGTTTTAGCAGGGAGAGTTGCACGATGGCCCGCCCCTTGGTCAGGGAGCGGCCGCCCACATCAGGTGTGCGCCCCGAGCAGACGCCCGCGCACTCCCACTCGTAGATCGCTTACACCACGAGAAGGGGCACCATCCCCTCCTGACCTGCGGAAACGTCGGGCACTAGAGAAACGCCCCGCGACGCCCGACAAGGCGAAACCGCAAGCCAGCAGGCATGCCGTCGCTGCAGAGGCTCCGAATTACGCGGAACGCGGGATCAGGAATCGCACGGCGCCCGGCCGAGGGCGCCGGCCCAAGAGCCCTTCCGCCGAGGCGTACCCGCCACACATCCGCCCACGCGTCCTCGAACACTGGGACGGCTGACCTGCTCGTCGTCCAGGAACGGCTCACGCAGTGGCAGGTCAACTCGCATGCGGAATGTGGCACACCGCACCGCCTACGGATGACGCAAGATCCGCGCATGCACAGGACAGATGGCGGTTCTTGTCCGTTCCGCAACGGATCCTTGGTGCCGGGGCACTTCGGGGCGGAGATTGGCACGGCCAGTCCGGGAGCGCGCCGCACCACCCGTGCGGCACGGTCGCGAAAGGAAGCTCTGTGAACGCCACGACAGCCGCAGCACCGGTCACCGCATCGCCGGATCGTCGCCAGGCCACACTGGTCATGGCCTGTGTCGGCGTGTTCGTCGCCTACATGCCGGTGACCACCGTGTCGGTCAGTCTGCCCGCAATCCAGCGGGCGTTGCACGCACCGACCTCCCAACTGCAGTGGGTGACGGACGCGTTCGTGCTCCCGATGGCCGCGTTCGTCCTGACCGCCGGGGTGGTGGGGGACGTGTACGGCCGCAAGGGGGTGTTCCAAGCGGGCCTGCTGTGCTCGGCCGCAGGTGCCGCCACCGCGCTGGGTGCCCGCTCCATTGAGGTGCTGTGGGCAGGGCAGGCACTCTCCGGCCTGGGTGCCGCGGCGCTGCTGCCGACGACGCTGGCGCTGATCAGCCATGCGGTGCCGGACCCGCGCGAGCGCGGCAGGTTTGTCGGGCTGTGGGCGACCGCCCTGTCGGCGGCCCTGGCCTCCGGCCCGCTGGTCGCCGGCGGCATCCTGGAACATGCCGCCTGGCGCTGGATCTACCTGCTGCCGATCCCCGTCTCGCTGATCGCCCTGACCGCCTCGATCCCTCTCCCGGCCGACTCCCGCGCGCCGCGGGGGCGACGACTGGACTGGCTCGGGCAGCTCACCGCCGCGACGGCGGTCACCGCGCTCGTGTACGGCGTGATCGAGGGCGGTGCCGGTTCGTTCACGGACACCCAGGTGCTGGTGGCCCTGCCGCTGGCCGGCCTCGCCGCCCTCGCTTTCGTGATGGTGGAGCGGCACAGCCCGAGTCCGATGCTGGATCTGAGGCTGTTCCGCAGTTCCGGCTTCGTCGGCGCCACACTCGTCGCGATGATCACCTTTCTCGGGCTGATCGGCTTCTACTTCGCGATGAGCCTGTACTACGGCGTCGTCCAGCGGCTGACCACGTTGGAAGCAGCCGAGCGGATGATCATGGTCAGTGGGACGACGCTGGTTCTCGGCCCACTGGTGGGCCGACTGACCCGGCACGTCAACGCCCGGGTCCTGATCACGGGCGGTCTGCTGGTGGCCGCAGGTGCTTTGCTGTCCTTGACAGGCGTCGAGGTCCACACCTCGCTGGGCGCGCTGTCATGGCGGCTGGTGCTGCTGGGGCTCGGCCTGGGCTTCGTGATCACGCCGATGACGAACACGGCTGTCAACTCCGTGCCGTTCGAGCTGGCGGGCATGGCCTCGGCGGGCAGCAACGCCTTCCGCCAGCTCGGCGCGGCGTTCGGCCCGGCCGTACTGGGCGCCGTGCTCTCCACGCGGGCCACGAGCACGCTGCCCGGGCACCTTGCGGATGCGGGCCTGACCGGGGCGATGGCCCGGCGCATCACCGAAACCGCCGCCGACAGCGGCCTGAGTGCGGTGGCCCGCATGCCACTGGGCGCCGACCGTGGACGTGCTCTGACGGCGCTGGGCGAGTCGTTCCTCGGCGGACTGAGACTGTGCCTGACCGTCAGCGCCGGCCTGCTTCTGCTGGCCGCGCTGGCGGCCGCGGTCCTGATCCGCCGCCCGCGCCCCTCGGCCGTACCGGACTCCGGGAGGGCACAAGGCGGGACGCCGGACGCGTCGCTCGACCGGGCGACGCGCACCACCGGAGACACCGCACACCTCGTCTCGGCCCCCCGACCGCCTGGCCCGCTGCTCTCGGGCCGAGTGAGCGACACGGACGGGAGCGGCATGGCGGGCGCGACGCTGACCCTGATCTCACCGATCGGACGCCGGCTGGGACGGACGGTGGCGCGCGGCGACGGCACCTACCGGCTGGACGCTCCCGGGCCCGGTGCGTATTTCCTGGTCACGGCGGCCTCCGGTCACCGGCCGCAGGCGCGGACCCTGCTGCTCGGGACGGAGCCGACGGCGTACGACGTCGTCTTGCCCTCGATCCGCGGGCTGGCGGGCACGGTGACCGACGAGGAGGCCGGGCTGCCCCTGGAGGCAGCCGTCGTGACCGTGACGGACGTGCACGGCGCGGTGCTGGCGGCCGGCTCGACCGACGAGCACGGCCGGTTCGGCTTCCGGGAACTGCCGTACACCGACGGCACGGTGGAGGTGCGGGCGACCGCCACCGGTTTCCGGCCGGCCGCGCTTCCGGTCCGGCTGTCCGACGCCGGTGCTGCCATGGTGCATCTGCCACTGCGGCCGAGCGCACGGCTGCGGGGAACCGTACGCAGCGGCGCCGACCGCACGCCCCTGGCGGATGCGCGGGTGACGCTGGTGAACGCCGTCGGCGATGTCGTGGCCGACGCGATCACCGCAGCGGACGGCGACTACGCCTTCACCGACCTCGACGCCGGCGAGTACACGGTCATCGCAGCCGGGTATCCGCTCGCGACGGTGCACCTGGCGGTGGGCAGCGGTCACGACCTGGACGGTCTGGACCTCGCCCTGGCCCACCCCGAAATCTGACCGACGCCTTCACCGACGTACCGGACGGGGCCGCCCGAGCGGAGCGGCCGTACCGGTACGGGCGCCTTCCGTGGGGACGGGACGGCGCCCCGCGCGAGACCCGGGACCGTACTCCCCCATGGGTCCCGGGTCTCCCCGCGACAGACAGCACCGGGCCCCGACCGACCGCCCCGACACCGAGCCTTGGAGCTGGACATGCCCGTGAACTCCCCGGCACGCGACGTCCTCGACACACTCGACGTCCAGCTGCTGCGGGCTCTGCAGATCGACGGGCGCGCCTCGTTCAGCCGTATCGGGGCCGTGCTCGGCGTCTCCGACCGGACGGTCGCCCGCCGCTTCCAGCGGCTGTGCACCCTCGCGAACCTGCGGGTGGTGGGCATGACCGACGACCGCAGGCAGGGCGGGGTCAGCTGGATCGTCCGGCTGGGCTGTGTGCCCGACGCCGCCGAGAGCCTGGCGGACACGCTGGCCCGGCGCCCTGACACGGTCTACGTCGCCGTGGCCTCCGGAGGCACCGAGGTGGTGTGCGGCGTGCGTGACACGGACGGACTCGTCCTGGACCGGCTCCATCTCAGCGCAGGGGTCACGTCGGTCAGCGCCCACTGTGTGCTGCATTCCTTCCACAAGGGCGCGCTCGGCCCGGTCCACCGCATCGCTGCGCTCGCCCATGAGCAGGAGGCCGCGCTGCGCCCTCCGCCCGCGGAGTCGTCCGACCAACCGATCCCACGGCCGGCCTCGGACGATGTGCTCCTGGCGGCGCTGCGACGCAACGGACGAACGCCCCTCACCCAACTCGGCCAGGTCACCGGCCAGTCGGAGTCGGCCGTCCGGCGCAGGCTGGAGCGTCTGCGCTCGGCAGGTGTCCTCCACTACACCGTGCAGTTCGACCATGAGCAGCTCGACCACGGGTTCCGGGTGCTGCTGTGGCTCACCGTCGCCCCCGCCCACCTGACCCGCGTCGGACACGACCTCGCCGGCCACCCGGAGGTGAACTTCGCCGCGGCCGTCACGGGCGACTCCAACGTCGTTGTCTCCACGCACTTCGCCACGCGCAGAGAGCTGTACGCCTACCTCATCAGCGGCATCCGCGGCGTCGAGGGCATCGGGAGGGCGGAGACTTCGTCCGTCCTGCGTCAGGTCAAACGGCTCGCACACCCGTAGGGCGGTGGCCGGGCGGACTTCAGCGCCCTGTCGGCGCCCAGGAGTGCCCAGGTGCAGGCTCACCGGACTGGTCCGGGCCACGATCTGCGCGGACATCGCCCACGGCAGGCGGTGCCCGGCGCCCGCGCCGAAGTCCGTCGCCACAACGCCCCGGCAGACCGCCCATGTCCGGATCACCGTCCCCTGGAGTCCGCCGACGAGACGGCGAGGGAAGGCGACGGTCGCAGCCTTCACCGCGTGGCGAAGTGGCACGGCCCGGAAAGACCCGGCGCCGAGTCGTCGAATCCCGGTGCGCTCCAACCGGGCTGTCCGAGACGGGCGTCATACGTCTCGCCCTCGTACAGCCCGCTCGCGACGACCGGTCCGATGCCCGCGCGCCAGCCGGGGCCGGTGGTGACGATGTGGGTGGTGCCGTCGGCGTAGGTGATGTGGAGTTCCGCGAACAGGCCGGTGTGCGAGCCGTACAGGTTCCGGGTACCGCCGTTGAAGCCGAGCAGTCCCCGGTACCAGCCGTCGGCCAGGTGTGCGCCCCACACGTTGGGGCCCGGCCGCAGCAGGCCGGTGACGTCGAACGTCTGGTAGCGATGCCGATGGCGATAGCTCGTCCAGCCGGGGGCCGGCACGACGTCGACCGAATACGCCGGATGCTGGCGCATCGGAGAAAGCGGCGGCCGGGGAAGCCGATGCAGCGGCGATGACCTGTGCGGTCCACTGGTGCTGAGGCATGACGTCCTTCTGACGGAGCGGGGCACAGCCGTCCGGTACACCCCCGCAGACGCAGCCCGTACGACCGCCGTGGGAGACAGTGGGAGACAGCGGTGCTCGGTGAGCAGAGAGAGGCTCAGTGCGCGGCGACCGCAACCGCCGCCTCCGGCTCTTCTTCCGGCTGGTTTCAAAGGCGGTATCAGCAGGCTGAGGACGAGGGCGCCCGGTCCGATGCCAAGACCCGAAGACGCGTCGCCGAACGAAGCGTTCCCCGGGTCTTGGTGTGCGGGAGTTGGTCCCGGCAGGCGGGGGGCGGGGCATCGTCTCCGGGGCCCTGTGAACGGCCCGGGAGACGATGCCCCGCCCCCTTCCTCGTCGGCCGGTCAGCCGCGCCGGTGACCGTGGGATTTGGCGGTGGCCATCGTCTCGTTCTTCTCGGCGGCGTCGGGGCGGCTGTGCTGTGCCGTGTCTGCGGCCTTCACACCGGCCGCTGCGGCCTGCCTGGGGCGGCGCAGGAGGGTGGCCGCGCACACGGCGGCGATCAGTACCAGCACCGCGGCCACGATGAGGCACAGCCGCATGCCGTCGATGAGGGAGTCGCCCAGGGCGCCGTAGACCTGTCCGGCGGTGGAGCCGAGGTTCATCCCGGCGACCGCGCCCAGGCCACCGTCCTTGGCGGTGGCGACGATGGTGTGGGCCTGGGTGCCCGTCACACCTGCGTCGGCGAGGTGACCGGGCAGGGTGTGCACGGCGCGGGTGGACAGCAGGGCGCCCAGGACGGCCGGGCCGAGCGCGCCGCCGACCTGGCGGAAGGCGTTGTTGGCGGCCGAGGCCATGCCGGCCAGCTGGTGCGGCACGGCGGCAACGGCGGTGGCCGTCATCGGGGTAGTGACGAGGCCGAGGCCGACGCCCAGCACGATCAGGCGCCAGGCGATGGAGCCGTAGGAGGTGTCGGCATCGAGGTTGGTCATGGCCAGGAGGGACCCGGCGATCAGCACCAGCCCCCCGGTGATCATCCAGCGGGCCTGGACGCGGTGCATGAGGCGGCCGGCCGGGGCGCCGGCCACGATCGCGGCGACCGGGACCAGCAGCAGGCGGGCGCCTGCCTCCAGGGTGCCGAGCTGCTGGACCATGCCGAAGTACAGGCTGAGGACGAAGAAGAAGCCGATCAGCCCCAGGAAGGTGATCAGGGCGATGAGGGCGGTGGCGGTGAAGGCCGCGCTGCGGAAGACCGCCAGGTCCAGCATGGGGCTGGCGCTGCGCTTCTCCGCGACGACGAACGCGATCAGTGCGACGACGCCCAGTGCGAGGGCGGCGACCACCTTCGGCGTGGTGAAGGAGTCGGCGCCGCCCTCGATCACGCCGTAGACCAGGGCGGTGACGCCGACGGCGGCGGTGATCTGGCCGGGCCAGTCGAGCTTGCGTCCGTGCGGGGCGCGCGAGTCGGTCAGCAGCGGGGCGGCGACGGCCATCGCGACCAGCGAGAGGGGGATGGACAGCAGGTAGATCCAGCGCCATGAGTAGTGGTCGAGGATCACGCCGGCGATGACCGGGCCGACCGCCAGGGCCGCGAGCAGGGCCATGGCCCACATACCGATGAACTTGCCGCGCTCGCGGAAGTCGGGCACCGCGTGGCTGATCAGCGCCAGCGTGGTGGGCAGCAGCGCCGCCGAACCCAGGCCCGCCAGTGCCTGGCCCGCCCACAGGGTCTCGATGTTGTGCGCGCACAGGGCGACGGCCGCGCCGGCCGCGCTGAAGAACAGGCCGGCCTGGAAGACCTTCTTGCGGCCGTGGACGTCGCCGAACACGCCGGCGGTCAGGATGAAGGCGGCCATGGGAAGGACGAACGCGTCCTGGACCCACGACAGTTGCGCGGTCGAGGTGTTCAGCGCCCGCTGGACGGCGGGCAGACTGACGGCGACCGTGGTGATCGGCAGATAGGCGACGAACACGCCGAGGCAGGCCATGACGATGGTGGCCGCCCGCCTGTCCGTCGACCCGCTCGCCGGTGTGATGACGTTCACGGAAATTCTCCGTTTTCTCCCGTACGGCGTGGTGCGCCGCAGTCGGTTGGGTGGGGAGGGGTGGGTGGTGCTCAGGGACTGCCATGCCGAAGTCGGCAGCCCCTGCCTGGGCGACGCAGCCGGTGGCGTCCTCCAGACGTAGGTTGGCGACAGCGCTCCGCCGTTTACGTCGCTGTCAGCCCGAACTCCGCCCGGTGCGCGGCCGGATGGGCCTGCAGCTCGGCTCGGGAACGAGCACGCTCGAATGGGGTGTCGAGCGGAAGGCGTCGGCGGTGAGGTCCACGGGGACGAATGCCTCTCTCGGGAAGTGGTACTGCCCTTGTGCGGTGGTGCCACCGACTCGTCGGCCGGCGCGGGCCGGTCAGGGAGCGACGGCGACGCCGCGGCGGGCAGCCCTCAGGAGAGCCGCCGCGGGCACCGGGGCCATGTCATCGATCGCCCGCTGGATGCGGGAGAGACCGGCCCGTGGGAGCGCCGTCCGATGGGACGGCGTCACGTCCGTCGCGGTGAGGTGCGCCAGCAGGACGAAGGTGCCGATACAGACCGCCGCCGGCGCCAGCCGCGTACCCATGGGAGTCACGCCCTTTCTTTTGGACATGACCAGCATCCGCCTCGCAGCCCATAACTACGAAGCCAATTGCTGAAGACGAGCAGAAACCTCTATGCAGCTCCGAAAATGTGTCACACTCCACTCGTGATCGACGATGTGGACATGAAAATCCTCCACGCCCTCCAGTGCGCACCCCGTCTCTCGTTCCGGCACATCGCCGAAGTGACCGGCGTGTCGGAGCAGACGGCCGCCCGCCGCTACCACGCCCTGCGCCGCAGCGGGGTGATGCGCGTGGTCGGCCTGGTCAACCCGGCCGTCCACGGCAAGGCACAGTGGGTGGCCCGCATTCGCTCCCGCCCCGACCGGGTCGGGCCCCTGGCGGACTCCCTGGCCAAGCGGCCGGACATCGCCTACGCGAACCTGGCTTCCGGCGGCTCGGAGATCATCTGCATGATCCGCTCCGCCGTCGAGGCCGAGCGCGACGACATCCTCCTGCGCCAACTGCCCCGCTCCGCCTCGGTCCTGGACGTCAGCATCGACCTCCTCCTGCACCCCTTCGGCGAGACCGGCACCAGCGAATGGACCGCCTACGGCAACGGCCTCACCCTCGAACAGGTACGGCAACTCACGTCCGACCGGCCAACCGTCCCCGCCGGCCCACTGCGGCCCCCCACGGACGAGGACGCCCCCCTGCTGGAAGCCCTCGCCGAGGACGGCCGCACCACCCACACCCGCCTCGCCGAGCTCACCGGCTGGTCCAACGCCCGCGTCGCCCGCCGCCTGGAGGCCCTGGAGACCTCGGGCACGCTCTTCTACGACGTAGAACTACTGCCCGAGCGCCTCGGCCACACCCTCAACGCCACCCTCTGGCTGCGCGTCGCCCCCGCCCGCCTCGAACAAGCCGGGGAGGCGCTCGCGCGGCACGCCGAGGTCGCCTTCGCCGGCGCCATCAGCGGCCACCACAACCTGATGGTCAGCGTCATCTGCCGCGACGCCGAGGACTTCTACCGCTACCTCACCACCAGCGTCGCCGCCATCGACGGCATCGACGCCTACGAGGTCAGCATCCGCGTCCGCCGTCTCAAACAGGCGGCCTCACTCATCTTCCACGGCCGCCTGGTCCCTACGGCATCCGCGTAGGAGCCCGCAGCGTGCTCGTGCCCCGGGCGGGGCCGACGCCTCGGCCCGGACCACTCGATTCGGGTACGGCGGCGAGGGGGAGGTGTCGTTGCGTGCGACGTGGTCCACGATGTCGTACGAGTACAGGTGGCCGGTGCCGTTGTCCTTCAGGGCCTGGAGGATCCAGGTGGTGGACCAGCCGAGGAAGGTGCCGATCTCCACCACCTCTCCGGGCGGGTCTTGCGCAGCAGGAAGTGATCTCCGCCTCGATGCCGTCGAATTGGGCTTTCAGCGAGGTCGGCGGCGCGAGCAGTTCCCGCTGCTTCTCGCGGGCCCGGTCGAGATCGTGAGCGTAGCTGCGATGAAGGTGGCACGTCGCACCCAGGTGCCGACTCCGGTGTCACACCCGGGTATCAGGTGCCCGGGGCAGGCTGGGACATCCCCGGGGCGACCAGCCCCGACTCGTAGGCCAGGACGACGAGTTGGGTCCGGTCGCGGGCATCGAGTTTGGTGAGAAGCCGGGTCATGTGGGTCTTGACCGTCTGCTCGGCCACCACGAGACTCGCAGCGATCTCCGCGTTCGACAGGCCCTGCGCCACCAGGAGCAGAACCTCCGTCTCCCGTGGCGTGAGGCCGTTCAGTCGGAGCCGGGCGTCCCGGCGGGGGGTGGGGCGGCGCCGGGCCACGTCCTCGATGAGGCGTCGGGTGACGGAGGGGGCGAGCAGCGCCTCACCGGCGGCGATCACCCGCACCGCCTGCACCAGTTCGGCGACCGGGGCGTCCTTCAGCAGGAAGCCGCTGGCCCCGGCGTGCAGGGCCTCGTACACGTAGTCGTCGATGTCGAAGGTGGTCAGCATGAGCACCTTGGGGCGGTGCACCACACCGGGCGGCGGATCCAGCAGCTGTCGGGCTGCCTCCAGCCCGTCCATCTCCGGCATCCGTACGTCCATCAGCACCACGTCGGGATGCGTGCTGCGGCTGACCTCGATGCCGAGCCGGCCGTTGGGCGCCTCCCCCACGACGTCGATGTCGCTCTGCGCCGACAGCAAGGCCGCGAACCCCGAACGCACCATGTCCTGATCGTCCACGACGACCACCCGGATAGTCATGTACATCTCTCCTGCCCCTGTCATCTGACGAGCTTCCAATCTCCCCTCGTGGCAAGGGCCGCCGCCTCGGTCGAACGGCCATGAGCAACCGGCCTGGACGGGCTGGGGCTCGGCCGAACGGCGGATGACGGGACGTCACGAGCCCCCGGCGCCGGTCGGGACGTGGTCCTCTCCGCCCGGGACGACCGCAGCCCGGATTCTGCAGTCGGCGGGCCGGGCAAGGAACGAACCGCACCGTGACGTCGCGGGTCTCACCCGACTACCGGCACCGGCCGCCGGTCTCTTTCAAGGCGCCGGCGGCCGCGCTCCTGCTCTCTACGGCGTGGCAGAGCGTGCCACAAAGGTCACGACGGCGGCTTCTCCATCGGCAGCTTCGCCGTGACCTCCCAGCCCCGGCGGTCGGGGCGGGGTCCCGTGCGCAGCTTGCCGCCGAGCGCGGTGACCCGTTCGGTCAGCCCGACCAGGCCGAAGCCGCCGCCGCGCGCGGCCTGGGGAAGCCGGGTGCCGCCACGGCCGTCGTCGCGCACCGTGACCTCCAGCACGCGGCCGTCGTAGGCCAGGCCGACCAGCACCTCGGTGGCGTCCGCGGCGTGCCGCCGCACGTTGGTCAGGGCTTCCTGGACGACCCGGTAGGCGGCGGCCTGCATTTCATGGGGCAGCCCATCGGGCACCGAGGGATCACGGCGCAACACGGCCTTGGGGCCGACGGGTCCGGCGAAGCCTTCCACCAGCTCGGGCAGCGCGGCCAGATCGCCCCTCGGGTTGCGGTCGGTGTCACCGGCCTCCGGCGCCTCGCGCATCAGGCCGACCGTGCGACGCATGGAGGCGAGGGCTTCGGTGGCGGAGCGTTCGACGTCCTTCAGGATCCCGTTCAGGCGCTGGGGGTCCGTCGTGGCGAGGAGCTGGGCCACCTGCGTCTGCACCAGGATCCCGGTGACGTGGTGAGCCACGAAGTCGTGCAGGTCGGCGGCCATGGCGAGGCGTTCGGCCCGCTGGGTCTCGGTGACCGCTACACGGCGGCGGCGGTCCAGTGCGCGCAGGTACCCGCCGAGTCCGGCGACCACGCCGGCCAGCACCAGCATCGCGAACGGGTTGACGGCCGAGTCGCCGGGGGCCTGTCTGTAGGGCAGCGCCGAAATCGCGGCACCGTCCAGAACGCCGCACACCGCCGCCCACCGCACGCGGCAGTCACGCACCGCGATCAGGAGCAGGCACAGCAGGATCGCGAGTTCGCCGGGTCCGGACAGCGCCTCCCTGCCGGACAGGAACACGGCAGCCGTCACGGCGCCGGAAAGGACCGCGGGCACGGCGGTGCGAACCACCGTCGTAAGCCACTTCGGCCGCCGGGCGGCGGGCCACAGGAGCGCCGCCAGACCGACCGGAAGCACCACCAGCTGAGGCCACCACAAACCGCCGTCGGCGCCGGCCAACAGCACGTCCCCACCTGCCGCCAACAGCAGAAGGACGATGCCGAACGCTCTCAGAAGGCCCCGACGACGGCTGGCCGTTGCGGGAGACGCACCCATGGCGCGCACGCTGCTCGGGAGATCCACGGCGCGACCCTAATCCCTTCACCGGCACGGCCGGGTCAGCCGAAAGGCCATCTTCCGCGACACAGCGAGCCGCGCACACCGGCCAAATGGCCGAGATCGCGCGCGAACAGCCATCTCCCTCGATTTTTCACTGCCCGAGAGGAGCTACTGACCAATTCCCAGGAGACCAAGACTCGTTCACGGCCGACGGTACTGCACCGCCGACGGCTCACGCGGCCCAGGTTCACACGCCCCCTTGTGTGGGCCCGGGCCGCCGGTGCGCCCGCGCGGACGGGCCTCATCCGCGACCACCCACCCACTTGACTTACGGGGAAGCGAGACAACACATTGCGCAACAAGCACAGCCGGACACGGAAGCGGTTGACGGCACGGGGCGCCGTGTACGGGATACCTGCCGTGGTGGCGGTGGCCGGGCTCACCGCCACCGTCGTCACCCCGGCGGCAGCGGGCTCGCCGGCGAACTTTGCGGCCTCAGCGGCGAGCGGGTCGGCCCGGGCCGGCGTCCACGTGACGCTGGTGACCGGTGACACCGTGAGCATGGACGGCACGGGCCGGGTGACCGGTGTGCGGCGCGGCACGGGCCGCGGGCACATCGGTTTCTCGATACGGCGGTTCGCGGGCCACACCTACGTCGTCCCGCAGGACGCGACCCGGCTGCTGGACAGCGGGCGGCTGGACCGTCGCCTGTTCGACATCACGCAGCTCTTCAAGGACGGCTACGACGACGCCCATCGCAAGCAGGTGCCGCTGATCGTCTCCTACCGGGGCGGCAGTGGCACCCAGGCCGGGGCCCGACGTGCCCTGGCAGCCGCCGACGCCGACGTCGAGCGGATGCTGCCCGCCGTCCGTGGCGTGGCGCTGTCCGTCGACAAGCCGGACATCGACGACGTGTGGCGGGCGCTGACCACCCCGGTCGCCGGCCACACCGCCGTGGCCGCCGCGCCCGGCATCGACCGGGTGTGGCTCGACGCAGAGGTCAAGGTGGCCGCCCAGGACAGCGACGCCCTCGATCCCGAAGGCGGTGTCGCGCAGATCGGTGCCCCCGCGGCTTGGAAGCAGGGCTACGACGGCAAGGGCGTGAAGGTCGCCGTCCTGGACACCGGCGTCGACGCCACCCACCCGGACCTCAAGGGCAGCATCCTCAAGACCAAGGACTTCGCCGGCTCCGACACCGGCTCCGACACCGGGTCGACCGACGACAGGCAGGGCCACGGCACCCACGTCGCCTCCACCATCGTCGGCTCCGGTGCGGAAAGCCACGGCAAGTACAAGGGTGTGGCGCCCGGCGCGAAGCTGCTGGTCGGCAAGGTCATGGACGACACCGGCGTCGGATCCGACTCGTCGATCATCGCCGGTATGCAGTGGGCCGTGGCACAGGGCGCCAAGGTCGTCAGCATGAGCCTGGGCGACACCGACACCCCGGGGGTGGACCCGCTGGAGAAGGCCGTCAACAGCCTGTCGGCCTCTTCCCACGCCCTGTTCGTGATAGCTGTCGGCAACGACGGCCCCTCCGACACCACGGTCGGCACTCCGGGCTCGGCCGCGTCGGCCTTGACCGTCGCCGCGGTGGACCGGCACGACAAGGTCGCCGACTTCTCCAGCCGCGGCCCGACCGCGGACGGCGCGCTGAAGCCGGACATCGCCGCGCCCGGAGTCGACATCGTTGCCGCGCGGGCCGCCCACGGCAGCGAGGGCGAGGAGGTGGCGCCCGGATACGTGAAGATGTCGGGCACCTCCATGGCCACCCCGCACGTCGCGGGCGCCGCCGCGATCCTCGCCCAGGAGCACCCGGACTGGACCGGCGAGCGGATCAAGGCCGCGCTGACCGCCTCGGCTAAGCCGCTGACCGGCACCACCGCGTACGAGGCCGGGGCGGGCCGGGTCGACCTGAACCAGGCGACCGGCGCCACCGCCGCCACCGAGCCGTCCTCCGTCGGCTTCGGCGTCGCCAAGTGGCCGCACGACGACGACCAGCCGACGCCCCGGACGCTGACGTACCGCAACTCGGGCACGAAGCCCGTCACCCTGGACCTGGCCTCCGACGTCACCGGCCCCGACGGCGGCAGCGCACCCGCCGGCATGTTCACGGTCTCCCCGGCCCGGCTGACCGTCCCGGCCGGCGGCACCGCGCAGGCCACGGTCACCGCCGACACCCGGCTCGGCGGCGCCGACGGCGCCTACTCCGGCGCGGTGACCGCGAGCGGCGACGGACAGAGCGTGCGCACCGCCCTGGGCGTCATCCGCGAGGTGGAGTCGCACAAGCTGAAGCTGACCGTCACCCGCCGCGACGGCAAGCGCGACGACGCGCCCGGCGTGACCGTGGCGAACCTGGACACCGGCAAGCAGTACACGCCGTTCGACGACGGCAAGAACCACCCCGACGGCACGGTCACCCTGCGGCTGCCCAAGGGGCACTATGTGGTCGACGCCCAGACCACCGACTCGCGGGGAAAGACCGCCCTGCTGGTGGCACCCCGCCTGACGCTCGACCACGACACCAGCCTCGCCCTCGACGGGCGCAGGGCCGAGCCAGTGAAGATCACCGCCCCCGACCGCCGGGCCACCGCGCGCGACGCGCAGGTCCTCTTCGCGGCCCGTGGCGCCAAGCCGGCCTACGACTACGCCGGCGGGAACACCGTCGACGCCGGTGACACCGCCCTCGGCCAGATCGGCTCCTCCACCGCGGCCGGCTCCTTCGTCGCCCAGTTCGGCGGGATCTGGCAGCGCACCGCCGTCTCCCCGGCGTACAACCTGGTCACCACCCGTACCGGCTCGTTCTTCACCGGTCTGAACCGGAGCTTCTCCAGTACCCGGGACATGGCCCGGGTGAACACCTCCGTCGCGACCGCCCTGAGCGGCGCCGACACTACGCCCCAGGTGAACTGGTCCATCCCCGACTGGCCGCAGCTCGGCCGGGCGTCCCTCGCCCTGGAAGGCGCCCGGCGCCCGGCGCCGACCGCCTCCGTCGTGCAGTACCTGAGCACCGACCGCGGGCTGCGCTGGAACCTGGGCACCGTGATCGGCAACGGCTCGCACAACGAGGACACGTTCAACTTCCTCACCGACCGCCGCTTCGAGCCGGGCCACACCTACCGGGTCACGTTCGACGGCGGTGTCCACGGGCCGGCCGTCGCGCCGGCCTCCGGAACCGGCGCCAAACGGCTCGGCGGGTTCTACTACGTGTGCGTGCCGATGTTCTCCGACGGCCCGGGCAACCTGGCCTACCTCCCCCAGGCCACCATCACCACCCGGCTCAGCTCCGGCTCCCGGGTGTTCACCTCCACCACCGACGACACCTGCCTGAACGTCTACGGCGGCCTGCCCGCCGCACCGACCCCCTACCGGCTGTCCATCAGCGCCGACCGCACCAAGGACTACCGGACCAGCGACCACGTGGACGCGGTGTGGACCTTCACCTCCCGCGACAACGGCGAAACCAAGGGGGTCCCCTTCCCGCTCTCCGTCGTCCGCTTCCACCCGAAGCTGAGCCTGACCGACACCGCCAAGGCCGGCGCCCGCGTCACGGTGCCCCTCTCGCTCCAGGGCCCGGCCGCGGCCAAGGGCCACCTGAAGTCGCTGACCGTGCGCGTGTCGTACGACGGCGGCCGCACCTGGAGGACGGTCGCCGTCCACACGGACCGCTCCGGCAAGTGGTATCTGACCCTCACCCACCCGAAGAAGCCCGGCACGGTCTCCTTCCGGGCGGCCCTGACCGACACCGACGGCAACACCGCCACCCAGACCATCCACACGGCGTACCGCACTGTGCGCTAGCCATCCGGACAGCTGCACGCCGTGTCTCCGGCCGTACCGGTCGGAGACACGGCGGTGTCGTGCGTCGGCCTCGCGTCCGCAGAATGGGCCGCAATTGCCTCGAATCGGCGGCCGAACGTAGGTTGGCGGCGATCACTGGTGTGTTTGCAGGTCGAAAGGTACGGCCCGGTGGGACGACGCGAAAAACCGGTGGACCCCGAAGCCGGACCCGTACAGAGGCTCGCGCACGACCTGCGTCTGCTCCGCGAGAAGGCGGGAAAGCCCCCGTACCGGGAGATGGCCGCGCGGGCGGGCTACTCGACGACGGCCCTGTCCCAGGCGGCGGCCGGCGACCAGTTGCCCTCACTCGCGCTGGTGCGGGCATATGTCCGGGTGCTGGACGCCGATCCCGACGAGTGGGAGCGGCGCTGGCGGGAGGCGGACGCGGAGGTCCGGGCACCCTCGGCCGAGGAGCGGGCGCCCTACCGGGGGCTGGCACGCTTCGAATCGGGCGACAGTGATCTCTTCTTCGGCCGGGGAAAGCAGGTCAGAGAGCTGCTGGGCTTGGTGCGCGCGCACCGGTTCGCGGTGCTGTCCGGCGCCTCCGGCAGCGGCAAGTCGTCGCTGCTGCGGGCCGGGCTGATCCCGGCACTGCGGCAGGCGCAGGGCGCCGACCGCCCGGCGGTGATCCGAGTGCTCACCCCTGGTGAACAGCCCGCGCGAACGCACGAGCAGGCGCTCGTCGCGAAGGACGGAGGGGACGGCGAGGACGGCGGCCCGGACACCTGGGTGATCGTCGACCAGTTCGAGGAGCTGTTCACCCTCTGCCATGACCGCGCGGAACGCGACCGCTTCCTGGATCTGCTGCTATCCGCCCGCGAGCCCGCGAGCCGGCTGCGCGTGGCCATCGCCGTACGCGGCGACTTCTACGGCCACTGCGGCACCCACCCGCGACTGGCCGAGGCGGTCGGCCGGGCGACCCTGCTGATCGGGCCGATGGGCCGGGAGGAGCTGCGGGACGTGATCACACGGCCCGCGACCGCCGAGGGCCTGAACGTGGAGCGCGCGCTGACCGCCCGCATCATCGACGAGGTCATCGACCAGCCGGGCGCCCTGCCGATGCTCTCGCACGCCCTGCTGGAGACCTGGCGCCGGCGCCGCGGCCGCACCCTCACCCTGGCCGCGTACGAGGAGGCCGGCGGCGTGCGCGGGGCGATCGCCGCGACCGCCGAGCAGGTCTACGGCGACCTCGCGCCGGAGCGGGCCCGCACCGCCCGCCGCATCCTGCTGCGGCTGATCGCCCCCGGCGACGGCGCCGCCGACACGCGCCGCCCGGCGTCCCGGGCCGAGCTCGGGCCCGAATCGCAGGACGTGCTGGAACGCCTCGCCGCCGCCCGGCTGGTCACCCTGGACGGCGACACCGTCGAACTGGCCCACGAGGTCCTGATCACCGGCTGGCCGCGGCTGGCGGGCTGGATCGAGGAGGGCCGGGAGCGGCTGCGCGCGCAGCGGCTGCTCGGCGAGTCGACCCGCGCCTGGGAGCAGCTGAACCGGGATGCGGGAGTGCTGTACCGGGGGGCGCGGCTGGCCCAGGCCGAGGAGTTGTTCGACGGGCCCTCGCAGGACGACCTCGCCGAGCCGGAGCGGGCCTTCCTCGACGCCTCGCGGGCCGCGCGCGATGCCGAACGGGACGCCGAGGCACGGGCCACCCGCCGTACCCGTGTGCTCACCGCGGGCCTGTCCGCGTTCCTGGTGCTCGCGCTGGCCGCGGGCCTGCTGGCCTGGCAGCGTGGCCGGACGAGCGAGGAGGAGGCGGCCAAGGCGGCCGCCCGCCGCCTGGCCACGGTGGCCGCCGGCCTGCTCTCCGACGACCCCCGCACGGCCGCCCGGCTCTCCGTCGCCGCCTGGCGGCTCGCCCCGCTGACCGAGTCCCGCTCGGCCCTGCTGGAAGCCCTGGCCCGGCCGGAGCGGGACGCCTTCACCGACCCGCAGACGGGTGAGAACATCCGGCGCTTCCTCACCGGTCAGGGTCGCTCCCTGGTCACCGTCACGGGCGGCAGGGTGACCGTCCGGAACGTGGCCGACCACCGCGTCACCGCCACCTATCGTCTGCCCGCCGGCACGGAGGTCGCCGAGGGCGGCCCCGACGGCCGCTTCCTCGTGGTCATCGGTCAGGACGGCGACCAGCTGTGGAACCTCACCTCGGGCAGGACCGTCGCCGACCTGGGCGACACGGTGGACTGGGCGCCTGACGGCAGCGCTTACGTCACGGGGCCGACGGACGGCACCGGTTCGGTGCGCGTGCACCGGGTCGGCGACGGCAAGACGCTGTTCACCACGGACATGTCGCGTGCCCTCACCGCCGCCGCGGTCGGCCCGGGCGGCCGTCTCCTCGCCCTGTGCACGGCCGGCGGTGCACCCCAGGTGTGGGACACCGTCCACGGCGGGAAGGTGACGGGTGCCTGGGAGAAGGCACGCGGCGGCGTCTGCGGTACCGGGTCGGGGGCGGACGGCGGTTCGCGGCTGCTGCGGTTCAGCGCGGACGGCCGGCGCCTGGCCGCCGTCCTGGGAAACACGTCCACGGTCTGGAACGTCTCCGGCGGGCGAGAGGTCGCCGACTTCGCCAGCGCCGGTACCACCGGCTTCACGGACGCCGCCCTGTCCCCGGACGGGGAGTTCCTGGCCACGGCCGACGGCGAGGAGATCGCCGTGTGGCGGCTGGCCAATGGCGGCGGACAGGTCTTCCACACGCCGCTGGCCGGCGCCGAGGTGAGGGGCCTGGCCTGGGATCCGGACACGAGCCGCCGGACACTGCGCTATCTGGACGGCGCCACGGTCCGCACGTACGACGTGAGCGACCGCCTGGACGCCCACTGGCAGCGCACGCCGGCCGACGCGACCGCGCTCAGCCCGGACGGCTCCGTCCTGGCCACCGCCACCCGCTCCGGCACCGGCTACCGCTTCGAACTGCGTACCACAGGCAGCCGAGCCCTCCTCGCCCGCACCACCCTCGGCCCCCTGCCGACCGACTCCGGCGACGGCTCCCCTCAGTCGGCCTACAGCCCGGACGGCCGCTTCCTCGCCGTCGCCGACACCGTTTCCTCGCACGGCTCCGTGCGGCAGCGCTTCAGCATCTGGGACGTGCGTGCGCACCGGGCCCGTACCTCGTTCGAGACGTCCGGCGCGGCGGACCGCACCGTCTACGCGCTGGCTCTCGGCCCGGGCGGCCGGACGCTGCTGGCCGCACGCTCCGCAGGCGGCGACAGTACGGCCGAGGTCTGGGACACTCGCAGCCACCGCCGGACGGCCACCCTGAAGACCGTCTACCAGGGCAGTCTCGCGCTGCGGCCCGACGGGCGGCTGCTCGCCGACTCCGGCGACGAGTACACGGCGCTGCCGTCCGGTCGCGTGCGCAGGCACGCCCTGGCCGACGGCCGGCAGGTCACCGCACTGGCATTCAGTCCCGACGGCACCCGGCTCGCCGTCGGCGACTCCACCGGGCACGTGACGCTGTGGGACGGCGCCCTGCGCCACCGCCTCGGCCTACTGACCGGCACCTCCGACACGACCCCCGGCAGCGAAGCGGAGGCCGTGGGCGCGCTCGCCTTCTCCCCCGACGGCTCCACCCTCGCCGTGGGCGGCCAGTACGGCACCCTGCGCCTGTGGGACACCGCCGGGCAGCAACTCCTCGGCACCGACCTGCCCACCGCCCGCGACGAGATCGACACCCTCGCCTTCACCCGCGACGGCTCCACCCTGTACGCCGGTGGCCCGGACGTGCTGCTGCAGGGCTACCCCGTCGCCCCGGACGACATCGCCCGCGTCCTGTGTTCCCGGGCCGGGGGCGGACTCACCGGCGCGCAGTGGCGGACGTACGTGCCCGACGTGTCGTACCGACAGGTGTGCCCCTCTGCACGGTAAGTGACGACGGACGTGGAGGGCCGGGAAGGTTTTTTTGTTCGCAGTGACTGCGACGGTCGCTGAATAATATCCCTGACCTGCAGGATCGGACCCCGATAAGCCCCCGATCCCAGGTTCTGGTCCTCATGCGCGCACATCTTGTCGTCCCCTCTCTCCTCCTGCTCGGCTCGCTCTGCGCGACGTCGGCATGCTCGTCCGGATCCTCCGGGACGGCGAGTTCGACGACCGCCGGAGCACGGCCCGGCTCGTCCTCCACCGTCTCCTCGGTGAGGTCGGTGGACCCCTCGAAGATCAAGGGCCTGCAGCTCGTCACCGACAACAGCGAGAGCGCCTCCTGCGCGTGGGCCACCAGCTACCCGGACGTCCCCGGCGCGAGCACGATGACCGACGCGATGAAGAAGTACGTGGAGGAGCGCCTGGAGACCTTCCGCTCCGCGTGTCAGGGCGACGACCATCGCGAACTAAACATCAGCCACCAGTTCCTGGTCGCCTCGGGGGACGTCCTCGGCGTGCGGCTCACCACCCTGGACGGTGCCGCCGCAGGGAGCGGACTGTCCAGTGGCACATATTGGTACGACGGGAAGGTCGGCGCGTACCGCACCGCACTCGCACTCGTCGCGGACGGTTCCAGGGACGCCTTCGTCACCGCCCTGAAGAACCAGCTCAAGGGGCGGGAGGGCACGGATGCGGACACGGTGGATGAGGCGTTCGCCGACCGGTCCGACCTCACGGCCATCCTCGACGACATGGCCTTCACCCCGGACGGCGGGCTGCGGGTGGCCTTCGACCAGGGCGCTGTCGGCGCCCCCGCCGCCGGCTCGTATCTCGTGACCCTCCCCAAGGCGACGGTCACCCCCTGGCTGTCGGCGTTCGGCAGGCGCGCACAGCACCAGACCGTCCAGCCGTCCCGCTCTCTCGACCTCGGGGCGACGAGCACGCCGGCGGCCGCCGCGCCGGCCCATACGGCATCCGGCGACGACGAAACCGACTGCAAGCGGGTCCGCTGCATCGCCCTGACCTTCGACGACGGTCCCGCCGCCCCGGAGACCGCGACCCTGCTGACGTACCTTGCGCAGTACAACGCGCGGGCCACCTTCTTCACGGTCGGCCAGAACGTGGTCGCCCACCCGGACCTGGTGCGTGCCGAGGCACGGGCCGGCAACGAGGTGGGCAACCACTCCTGGAACCATCCCGACCTCACCAAGCTCAGCTCCGAGCAGGTCGCCTACCAGCTGAACCGCACCAGCGCCGCGATCAAGGCTGCCACGGGCAGGGCCCCCACCCTCTTCCGGCCGCCCTACGGCGCCGTCAACAGCGCCGTACGCGGTGCCACCACCCTTTCCCCGGTGCTGTGGACCCTGGACACCGAGGACTGGAAGTACCCCGATGCCACGAAGGTCGCCCAGTCCGTCATCGGCAAGGTGAAGCGCAACGACGTCGTCCTCATGCACGACATCCACCCCACCTCGGTCGCTGCGCTCCCGGAGATCCTGCGCACCCTCAGCGCTCGCGGCTACCACTTCGTCACCGTGAGCCATCTGCGCGCCACGATGTGACCACCGCCGAGAGCTCCGCACGTCGTCGCCTCCACCCGCCCTCATGTCCTGTCATGGAGTTGTCACACCTTGTTCCCCCGCGCAACGTGCACCCCACCTCGCGGAATGAGGTCTTCCACGACGTGAAGGCGCACAGTTCCTCCAGACCGCCCCGCGTGCTCGTCGTGGACGCCGACAGCGGTACGTGACCGCTGCTGACGAGGCTGCGTGAGCTCGGCTTCGACGTGTACGCGGCCGGTCGCGGCGAGGAGGGCGACCCAGTCGGCGTCGCCGTACGCCCCGACCTCGTCGTCCTCGACGTGATCCTGCCGGACGGCGACGGCTTCGAGACCTACCGCGCCCTGCGCGGCGCCGACGTCGACGCGCCCCTTCTCTTCCTCACTGCCCAGGACCGGACCGAGACCAAGGTGCGCGGGCTGATGATGGGCGCCGACGACTACGTCACCAAGCCCTTCGCGCTGGAGGAGGTGGTCGCCCGGGTCCATGTGCTGCTGCGGCGCGGACGCGCCCTCGACTGCCGGCTGCTGCGCATCAGGGGCGTGGCGCTTGATCCGGCGACCCGCGAGGTGTGGCGGGACGGAACCCAGGTCGCGCTCTCACGCCGGGAGTTCGATCTCCTCAGTTTTCTGATGGACAACGCGGGCCGGGTCCTCTCCAAGGGGCAGATCCTCGACCGGGTGTGACAGTCGGAGTTCCACGGCGAGTCCGGCGTGGTGGAGACCTACGTCTACTACCTGCGGCACAAGCTGGGCGACCGTGACCAGTCGCTTTCAGGACCGTGCACGGCGGCGGCTACCTGATGGCGGGGGCCCGTCAGGATTGACGACGTCCGCATAGGTGTCGACGTAGTGGCCGAAGGACCAGATGCGGTCGTAGCCACGTCCGCGCCAGCTGTGGACCGTCGTGCCGACCTCCGGCTGTCCCGTCGCTCCAGTTGTAGTAATGGACGTGGAACACCGGGTTGATCCGGACGGTCCGCATGTGCGGGCGGGCGTCGATACAGCGCCGCCAGCCGGGCGGCGCTCCTTGCCGAGCCAGGTCCAGGTGTACGAGTGCGGGAACTCGCAGTTGCCGACCACGACCTCCCAGCCGTTCACGAGCGCCCAGTGCTCGCCGTAGGGCAGGTCGGAGTGCACGCTGCGGGACGCGCCAGCGGCGACGTGGCAGTAAGGCGCCTTGCCGTGCGCCTTCGCCGAGTCCACGAGCTCACCGGTGTTGATGCTGAGGACGAAGGACTTGTCGGCGCCGCTCATGTCGCTGCACAGCGTGGACATCAGGACGTCGGTGTTGAAGGACTCCTTGCCGCGGATGTTGACACCGGACGACGGGTTGGCGTCGGCCGCGGGGCGGTGGCCACCACGCAGGCGGTCGCCGTGACGACGGCCGCGCCGACCGTCACCCAGCGCTTGATTCTGCTGGTCACGCCTCTCTCGCTGCTGTGCCCTGGAGGTCTGGGACGGTGGGTCCCGGTAGAGGAGAGCGATGGGTCGGACCCCACCGCTGCGCACCAGGAAACGGAGCGACGCAAAGCGGCATCACAGCTGGATCAGAGCCTGATCAGAAACGCGGCGCGCTTGTTGTCGCGTCGTTCCTGAGGGTTTCCCTCGAGTCGGCTATGCATACCCCATGAAGGTCAGCGAAATTGTTGACGATTATGTTGCCCAACGTCTACGTTCACGGCTGCCCACCCCCACGGTACGAAAGAGGCAGATCAGTGAAGCGCAGGACGGTACTCAAGACCGCGACGCTCGCCGCGGCCGCGGCCTCGGCGCTCCCGATGCTCTCCGGTTGTTCGAACGACGGCGACTCGAGCCGCAAGAGCGTCTCGCTCACGTTCGACAAGGACGCCTACAAGACCAAGACCAAGACCGTTTCCACGGCGGACGGCGAGAAGAAGGTCACCTACCGCCTCTGGGAGGCGATCACGTATGTAACCAAGCCCGTGGACGAGAAGTACCAGAGCCTCAACGTCATGGTGCCTGTGAAGATCGGGGACAAGGAGATCGACGCCTCCGGCGCCCCGATCCTCCTGGACAACGCCATCGCCGGATACATGTCCTCGTCCGTGACCGGCGGCAGCGGCGGGGGCGGCGGTGCCGCCCCCAGCGGTGCCCCGGGTGGCGGAGGCGGCATGCCCGGCGGGGCCGCGCCGAGCGGCGGGGCCGCTGCGATGCCCAGTGGCGCGACGGCTGGCGGCGCCCCGAGCGGCGGCACACAGCCCGGCGCCGGCATGACGGGCGGCGGTCAGATGGTCAGCAACGGCGACCTCGCCCTCGCGGCCGGCTGTGTCATCGTCCAGCCCGGCGCTCGGGGCCGCGACAACGAGAAGAACGGCAAGTACTACGGCAAGGCGCCGGCCGTCATCGTCGACTTGAAGGCCGCGGTGCGCTACATCCGCTACAACAAGGGACGCATCCCGGGCAACACGGACTGGATCGTCTCCTCCGGTACGAGCGCCGGTGGTGCCATGTCCGCACTGCTCGGCGCCTCCGGCGACAGCCCTCTCTACGACACGCAACTCAAGGAGATCGGCGCGGCCGACGCCAGTGACGCGATCTTCGCGAGCGCCGACTGGTGCCCGATCACCGATCTCGACCACGCCGACATGGCCTACGAGTGGATGTACGGCGGCGCGGAACTGAGCGGCAAGACCGTCGACCAGACCGTCTCCAAGGCGCTCCGGTCCCAGTTCGCCGAGTACCAGGCATCCCTCAACCTCAAGGGCGAGAACGGTTTCGGCACCCTAACGGCCCGCAACTACGACGCCTACCTGCTGAAGACGTACCTGGAGCCCGCCGCCACGAAATACTTGAAGGCCCTGTCCGATACCAAGCGCACCGCCTATCTGAAGGAACAGTCCTGGATCACCTGGTCCGGCGGCAAGGCGACCTTCGAATTCGACGACTTCGTCACGCACGTCGGGCGGAGCAAGAGTGTGCCGGCGTTCGACGCCTTCAACACCTCGGCCGCCGAGAACATCGAATTCGGCAACGAGACCACCAACGCCCGGCACTTCACGCTCTACAGCCTGCGTCACGCGACCGGGAAGTCCGGTGCGCGGCTGGACGGCGACCTCCCCGAGAAGATCACGCTGATGAACCCGATGCACTTCATCGGGCAGAAGAACGCAGCCCGCTCGAAGAACTGGTGGATCCGCGTCGGCACCAGCGACACCGCCACTTCGCTCACGGTCGTCGGCAACCTCGCCGCGAGCCTGAAGAACCTCGGCGACAACGTCAACGCGCTCATGTACTGGGACGGCGGTCACGGCGCCAACGAGGACCCAGACGACTTCATCAAGTGGATCGCTCAGATCACCGGCTACGGGAAGTAACTCTCCAACGTACCTCAGGAGCATGGGTTTTGACGGTGCTGCCGACATATCGCACGGCACGCAGTGAAGGACAACTCCCTCCTGAGGCGAAAAGGACGAGCCGCTCATGCCTTTCCTGCCCGCTCGTCACCTCCCGCCGCGGCGTCTGCACCGACACCTGCTGATTCCGCTCACCGTCGTTGCGATGGCCTGCGCCGCACTGCCTGCGCAGGCCACGCGGCCGTCGACCCTTGGACCCGAACTCGCCGAGGCTGCCAGCGCGTTGACCGTGTGGGACGCCGACGACGTACGCGGCTACCTCACCCTCCCCACCTCTTCCCTGCACGACGCGACCGTGAGGTGGACGTCCGACAGCCCTGGACCATCACCGCGACCGGCGAGGTCAACCGCCCCGCCCACGCCCCCGGCCCATGTCACCCTGACCGCCACCGTCCGACTCGATCACTACCAGGTCCGACGTGAACGGCAACCAGCCGGTGCTCGCCTCAGCTCTCGGCGAGAAGGGCGTACGCGACCCGTTCGCCGTCCGTTTCCCTGAGGTCGTCAAGTTCTACCTCGTCGCCACCGGCCTGAAGATCAACGGCGGCAAGAGCTGAGGCTACGACATGCGCTTCGGCAGTGCTTACCTGGAGGTGTGAGAGTCCACCGACCTGGTGCACTGGCTCGAACAGCGCCATGTGAAGGTCTCCGGCAACCGGGCCGGCCCGCCCTGGGCGCCCGAGGCCACCTGGGACCCGACGCTCGGTGCTTACGTCGCCTATCGGGCCTCCAATCTCTACGCGGCCGACGACACCCAGCACACCGGCACCACCTACCCGCGCATGAAATACGTCACCACCCGCGACTTCCGCACCTTCAGCGAACCGAAGGTCGGGAACGACCCGGGCGGCGGCGTCATCGACTCCGCCGTGGTCAAGGACGGCGACTGGTACTACCGCGTCACCACCGACGACAAGGCCGTCGGCTCCTACGCACGACATCGTGCTGGAACGCTCCCGCGATCTGGCCGCAGCCGACGCCCCCGGCACGGCACCCGCGCAACTGGCAGCTGGTTGACGACTGCGTGCGCACCGGCGTCGGCACCAACCGGGTCGAGTAACCGACCGTCTTCCAAGACAACTCAGGCCACGGCTGGTGGGTGTTCATGGACGAGGACGCCGGACGCGGCCCCCCTCCTTCTACACTGACACCCTTGCCGCGCCCGACCGGATGCCGACGAGCGACTGCCGCCTTTCCGCACGCCTGGCATGGATCGGCCCTGCCCGTCGCCACCGGGGAACTCGCGCGAGTGCGCGCCGCATATCCGAAGCCCTGAGTTCGGTTCGGACATGGCCCGGCAGCCGCCGGGCCACTGAAAGAAGCTGACCGCAAGAAGAAGTGGACCGGGGACAAATGACGTCGTAGTCCGACACAGCCGGCCAGCAACCGAAGCTTTCAAGCACTTTCCACTTCACTTTCAGGGCGATTCACCTCCACATTCAAAGCGAATCTTCGAATGCAGGTACGACTACCGCCGGTAACACCACATCTTTCAGGAAGCCTTGAAAATTGTCAGGCGAATCACTTGTCTCGCGTAACACGCGTATGCGAAAGTGAGCCTCCCTTAGGACCGCCAGGGCCATGACCGGGCGAAAAGGCGATCCTTAAGGTATGCACCAATCACTCACTGCTTTCCGACGGAACGTAATTTTGCATGCCGTCCTGCAATTGGAAAGGAAAGGATTCCGTGCAGGTCCCTCACCCCCCACGCCCGCCGTACCCGCCCTGTCCCGGACTGCCTCTCGGTGAGGCTGATCCGGACCTCGCCGCCCAGCTGGGCGGCGAGGAGGACGAACGGCACCATGCGACAGCCCTGTTGCTGGCCCGCCACTGGCTTGCCGCCCGCGACTACGCGCTCCTCTGCCTGGCGTCGGCGACCCCCACCGCCCATTACGTGGCCACCAGCGCATTTCAGCGCACACTGGACCGGCTCGCGAGCAGTACGCCCAGCGCAGCCCTGCGCCCACTACTGCTCGTGGCAGTTCGCGAGACCATCCGCAATTGGGCCGCCGACGACAGAATATGCACAGCCCTACCAGAACTGCGCAAACCCACCGGAGGCCGCGGTCTGTACGCGACCAAAGCAGAAGCACCGGCGAACCGGAAACTCGCCGAACACGCCTTCGTGACACTGTCCGGTTTCGCCCAGTCCCTTCTGTGGCACACCGAAGTCGAGGCGGAACCCATAGAGATACCCGCCGGCCTGCTCGGCATGGAAACGGTTACGGCGCGAGCCGCCGTGGAACGGGCCCGCGAACAATTCAGGGTGGGCTTGGTGCGCGCCCACAGGCAATTCGCGCCGTCCGCGGAGTGCCGCTTCTACAACCGTCTTATCGACGTTCCCATTCAGCGGGGCGGCCGGCTGCTCCCGGATGTCCAGCAGCATCTGGCGCGGTGCCCTTACTGCCGGGCCGCCGCGGACCAACTCGAGCATTTCAAAGGTGGGTTGGGCCTCCTGCTCGTTGATGCGGTCCTCGGCTGGGGAGGCCGCCGCTATCTGGCTACGCGCCCTGGCTGGAGCAGCCCCGAGGAATGGGCACCCACACCGGAACGGGAGACGACAGGTCCGACCGCAGGCGGCCGGCACCGCACCGCTTCCGAGAAGAGGCATCACGCAGCCGCCGCCGTGGCTCTCACCTCGCTCGCACTACTGGTGGCCGTCCTGGCCGCCCGCAACTGGTCCGACGACAGCGGTCAGCCCGGCCCGGTCACCCCCACCTGGGGTATTCCCGCCAACAGTTCCTCCAGCCCCACCGCGCCACCTGGCACCGCACCCGAGCCTTCCACCTCACCGGGCGAACCCGGCACCCAACCCCAGAGCAGGCTGCGCAGCCTCGCCACCGGACGATGCCTGGCCGTCGACGGCCGACTCACGGTCGGCGCGGGCATCCACCTGACAGCATGCTCGTCGACCGAATCCGAGCGATGGTCATACGAGTTCGACGGTCTGCTGCGCAGCGACGCCGACCCCTCCTTCTGCCTGACCGCAGATCCCCGGACCCGGAATGTCCAGCTCGCGCTGTGCGTCGTGCACTCCGGCGAAGTGTCGTACACCATCACGGCGCGTGGGGAACTCCTGCTCCGCGGCCGCCAGGACCTCGCTCTGGCGCCGGGCCGGGGCGGCAGGTCCACGGAGGTGGTCGTGGCGGACCGTGACGCGTCGGACAGACAGCGATGGACGCTTGAGGCTGCCGAAACGGAACGTGCGCCCACTTCCCGCACGTAGCAGCACAGTTGCCATGAATCCTCAATGGCGAGGTCTGCCTGGCGGCGGCAACCGCCGCCCTCGGCGGGCTCACCGCGGCCGCGTCCCCCGCGGCGGCGGCCGACTCGGGCAGCTTCAGCGTCCTCAGCTACAACGTGGCCGGCCTGCCCGCGAGCCTCAACAGCGCGCCGACGCCCCGCGAGTCCAGCACCACCACGATCGGCCAGCGGATAGCGCCGTACGACATCGTCCATGTCGAGGAGGACTTCAACTACCACTCCTACCTCTACGCCGCCGACACCGCGCACGCCTACCGCACCCCCACCAGCGGCGGCGCGGGCGTGGGCAGCGGGCTCAACACCCTGTCGAAGATCCCCTACGACGAGGACGACTTCGAGCGCGTCCACTGGAACTCCTGCCAGGTCGACTCGGGCGACTGCCTGACCCCCAAGGGCTTCACCTTCATGCACGAGCGCCTCGCCGAGGGCGTCTACGTCGACTTCTACAACCTGCACACCAACGCCGGCACCAACGACGGCGACGAGGCCTCCCGCGCCGACAACCTGAGCCAGCTCACCGCCTTCATCAAGACCCACTCGGCCGGAAACGCCGTCGTGGTCATGGGCGACACCAACACCCGCTACACCCGCACCGCCGACACCATCGCCGAGTTCGGCGCGGCCAACGGGCTCACCGACGCGTGGGTGCAGCTGATCCGGGGCGGCACCCCGCCGGCCAAGGGCAGCGCCGCGCTGGTCTGCGACCAGTCCGGGGCGACCGTGCCCAACACCTGCGAGGTCGTCGACAAGGTCCTCTACCGCAGCAGCAAGCTCGTCTCGCTCGACGCGACGTCCTACAACAACGAGCACGCCAAGTTCCTCACCGACGACGGGAAGATGCTCTCCGACCACGACCCGATCACGGTCGGCTTCTCCTGGTCGCGCAACGCCGCTTACCAGCTCAGCGACCAGTTCGGCGGACCGCACGGCGACTACTACAACGACATCGACAGCGTCCCGGACGGCGCTCGCGCCACCACCATCGCCCTGCGCTCCGGCTCCCGGGTCGACCAGATGGGCCTGACCCCGGCGAACGGCACCACCCTCGCCCACGGCGGAACGGGCGGCACCGCGTCCTCCCTGACCCTGGGCAGCGGCGAGTACGTGACGACCGCGCAGCTCTGCCAGGGCACGTACAGCGACCACACGCGCATTTTCTACGCCAAGTTCACGACGAACCTCGGCCACACCCTGGCCGGCGGCACCACCACCTCCGACTGCGTGACCCGCACCGCGCCATCCGGCTGGCAGATCGCCGGATTCCACGGACGCAGCGGCGACGAGGTCGACAAGATCGGCTTCATCTACACCCAGCGCTGAGCCGACCGACGGGCGTGGCCCGTGCGCACGGATTGCACCAATGGTGTTCCAGGTGATTGACGCGCGCATGGCCACGCCCTAACTTCTGACCGATTCGCCGAACTATGTTCGGTATATCGATCAGCGCTTGCTGAACTTAAGGGCCGCACACCCCCTTGGAGCACGCATGACCACCTCCCGCCGCCACTTCCTCGGCATGGCCGCCGCCACCCCCCTGGCCATGTCCGGCGCACTGGCCCTCGGTGCCGGGACCGCCTACGCCGCCGACTCGGCGTACGTGATGTGCTACTTCACCGAGTCGACGAACCTCGGCGACGGCACCGACTACGGCCTGCACCTGGCCGTCAGCCCCGACGCGCTCGAGTGGACGCCGCTCAACCAGAACAACCCGGTGGTCACCCCCACCGCGGGCGACCTCGGCCTGCGTGACCCCTTCATCCTGCGCAAGCAGGACGGCACGTTCGTGGTGCTCGCCACGGACCTCAAGGGCACCGACTGGACCTATGTCAGTCAGTACATCCATGTCTGGGACTCCCCCGACCTGCGCATGTTCACCGGTTACCGGCGGATGAAGCTGCACGACATGAACACCCACAGCTGGGCGCCCGAGGCGTTCTGGGACGCGGGCCGGGGCCAGTACGCGGTGATCTACTCCGCCGTCAACAGCAGCGGCCACAACGTCATCATGGTCAACTACACCAGCGACTTCGTCACGGCCTCCGCGCCGCAGGTGCTCTTCGACCCGGGCTACGACGTCATCGACGGTGACATGGCCGTGGGCGTCGACGGTTACAACTATCTCTACTTCAAGGGGAACCAGACGCTGAGGGGCGCCCGGTCCACCTCCCTGAACCCGGGCAGCTTCACCGAGTTCAGCCCCGGCGTGGCGCACGGCGGCACGGAGGCCCCGACGCTGGTCAAATCCTTGAACTCCGGCACCTGGTGGCTCTGGGGCGACACCTACACGCCCAACGGCGTCTTCTACGCCTGGCAGACCGGAAGTCTCGCCTCCGGGACCTGGACGGCCCTCGACCAGAGGACCTACACCCAGCCGGTCAACTCCAAGCACTGCGGCATCACGACGATCACCACGACCGAGTACAACAACCTGCTCGCGAAGTGGGGAACCCCGGCCTGGAACCGGCTCAAGTCGTACAACTTCCCAGCCCGTTACGTCCGCCACTCCGACTATGTAGGCCGGATCGATACGTACCCGATCGAGCCGTACAAGGACTCCCTGTGGACCCTGGTCCCCGGGCTCGCCGACAGCTCAGGGGTCTCCTTCCGGTCGGTCAACTACCCGACCCGTTACCTGCGGCACTACAGCTACGCGCTCCAACTGGACGTCAACGACGGCACGTCGACGTTCGCCGCCGACGCGACCTTCTACCGCACGCCGGGCCTCGCGGACGCGAGCTGGGCGTCGTTCCGGTCGTACAACTACCCGACCCGTTACATCCGGCACTCCAACTACGTGCTGCGCATCGACCCGATCTCCACGACGACGGACCGGCAGGACGCGACCTTCCGGGTCGGTTACTGACCATGGAAGGCACCCCCATGTCGCGCACCTTCGCACGTGGCTGGGCCGGACGCGTCACCGTGCGCGTCCTCGCCCTTGCCCTCGGGCTGGCCGGTCTGACGGCCATGGCCGACCGCGAGTCGTCGGCGTCGCTGCACGCCGAGCCGGCCGCGGTCAGCACCACGCAGGCGGACGTCACCCCGCCGCCGATGGGCTGGGCGTCCTGGAACAGCTTCGCCAGCAGCATCGACTCCGGCGTCATCAAGCAGCAGACGGACGCGCTGGTCTCCTCGGGTATGGCGGCGGCCGGATACCAGTACGTCAACCTCGACGACGGCTGGTGGCAGGGCGACCGCAATGCCGACGGCAGCATCGCAGTCGACGCCGGCCTGTGGCCGGACGGGATGAAGGCCGTCGCCGACTACATCCACAGCAAGGGCCTCAAGGCCGGCATCTACACCGACGCCGGCAAGAACGGCTGCGGCTACTACTACCCCACCACCCGCGCCGCCGCCCCGGGCACCGGGATGGAGGGCCACTACCAACAGGACCTGGAGACCTTCCAGCGTTGGGGCTTCGACTACGTCAAGATCGACTGGTGCGGCGGCCGGGTGGAGGGCCTCGACCAGGAGACCACGTACAAGGCCATCGCCGCCGCCGACGAGGCCGCCACCGCCGTCACCGGCCACAGGCTCGTGCTGTCCTTCTGCGAGTGGGGCAGCGGACTGCCGTGGAACTGGGCCACCGGTTACGGCGACCTGTGGCGCACCAGCACCGATGTCATTCTGTGGGGCCAGACCCCCACGACGGCGATGATGCTCACCAACTTCGACCGGGCCCTGCACCCGGCCGCCCAGCACACCGGCTACTACAACGACCCCGACATGATGATGACCGGCATGAGCGGCCTGACCGCCGCCCAGAACCGGCTGCACATGGGCCTGTGGTCGATCCTGGGCGCCCCGCTGCTGGCCGGCAACAACCTGGCCACGATGAGCACCACCACCCGCGACATCCTCACCAACCGTGAGCTGATCGCCATCGACCAGGATCCGCGCGGACTGCAGGGCGTCAAGGTCGCCGAGGACACCCGCAACCTGCAGGTGTACGGCAAGGTCCTCGCCGGCACGGGCAAGCGCGCGGTGCTGCTGCTCAACCGCACCGGCTCCGACGCGTCCATGACGGTCCGCTGGGCCGACCTGGGCCTCACCTCGGCCGCCGCCTCCGTACGCAACGTGTGGAGCGCCACCAACGCCGGCTCGTTCAGCACGAGTTACACCACCACCGTCCCCGCCAACGACGCCGTCCTGCTCACCGTCTCCGGCACCGAGGCATCCGGGGCGACGTACGAGGACACCACCACGGCCACCACGCCCGCCTTCACCGGCGTCACCGCGACCTCGGCCGGCACCAAGCTGATCGACGTCACCTACGCCAACGGCGGCAGCACGGCCCGCAAGGCGACCATCCAGGTGGGCGGCCAGTACACGTACGTGGTCTCCTTCCCGCCGACCGGCGCGTCCTCGACCTACCGGACCGTGTCCGTACTCGCCCACCTCGCCAAGGGCACGAACACGGTGCGCTTCGCGGCCGTCTCCGGCAGCACGGCGCCCGACATCGACGCCATCCGCGTCCAGAACATCCCCGGCACCGACGGCACCGCCCTCGTCGGCGCGGCCTCCAACCGCTGCGTGGACCTCGCCAAGAACACCATCACCGACGCCACCCAGGCAGAGTTGTGGGACTGCGCGGGCGGTCAGAACCAGACCTTCACCCACACCACACGCGACGAACTCGTCGTCTACGGCAACAAGTGCCTGGACGCCGACAACAGCGGCACCGCCAACGGCACCAAGGTCATCATCTGGGACTGCACCGGCGGCACCAACCAGAAGTGGACCGTCCACTCCGACGGCACCGTCACCAACAACCTGTCCGGACTCTGCCTGGACGCCTCGGAGGCGGCGACCGCCAACGGCACCAAGCTGATCCTTTGGACCTGCAACGGGCAGACCAACCAGAAGTGGACCCTCAACTGACCAACGGAGCTCCGCCGGTCAGCAAGTAGCGGACAGATCGAGCCGCACGGGTTCGTCGCGGTCGCAGTACAGGCTGCCGTCGACGACCCGTGCGGCGGCGACCTGGAGGGAGGAGCGGCGGGTGGCGTAGGTGCCGTCGTCGTCGGTGACAGGGGCGACGCGACCCGGGTGGGTGAAGTAGAAGACGTATGCCGTCTCGCCCTGCACGACCACGTCGGCGTGGAGGCCGATGGTCCCGTCGTCGGGACGGCTGCCGGGCTTGTCGAGGATCAGTCCCCGGTGTTCCCAGGTGGTCAGGTCGTCCGACCGCAGCACACCCTGGCCTCGCCACTCGTCGACGAGCATCCAGTAATAGCCGCCGAGTGCGAAGACGTTGGGGCCCTCGTGCGGGCGGTGGCCGACCACCAGGCCTGTCGGCCGCCACCGGTACAGGTCGGGACTGTCGGCGGCGAAGGTGAGCGAGCCACGGCGGCCGTCCTTGAACCACATCCGCCAGCCGCCGCCCGGCAGCGGGAACACGCACGCGTCGATGACCCCGTCGGAGCCGAGGTCCAGGGCACCGTGGTGGGTCCAGTCGATCAGGTCGGGGCTGGTGTAGTGGCGGATGAAAGCGGCGCCGTTCCAGTCGTCGCGTATGCCTCGGATGTAGCTGACGTACATGTGGTACAGGCCGTCGTGCCAGATGATCTCCGGGGCCCAGAAGGTGTTGCGGCCCCATTCGGTCTCCAGGCCGGTCAGGGTGCCCCGGTAGGTCCAGGTGCGGCCGCTGTCCGACGATGCGGCCACGCCCAGGTCGGTGCCGTAGACCCAGGAGACGCCTGGGCCGGGGGCGGTGGTGCGGCGGTTGGTGTAGACGAGCCACCATTCGCCGGCCTGGCGGTTCCAGATGGCCACCGGGTCGGCGGCGCCGTCGTGTATCGGGTCGCGGAAGAGTGGCGCGTCGGCCACGGGGTTCACAGGGCTCTCCCTTGTTCGTGCTCGTGGTTCGTGCTCGTGCGGCGCGGCGTGTTCAGCCGCCCGTCGACTCCCGGATCATCAGGGCGAAGTCGCCGATGAAGTCCTGGTGCCGCGTCGAGGGCCCGGTCTGCTCGATGCGCCGGATGAGGAGGTCGACCGCGCGCTCGGCCATGCCGTCGTGGTCCGGGTCCACGGTGGAGAGGGAGGGGATGAAGAATTCGCTCTCCGAGACGTTGTCGAACCCGATCACCTTCACCTGGTCGGGCACCCGGATCCCGACGTCGGTCAGGCCCCGCAGCACGCCCATGGCCAGGGAGTCGGTGATGCAGAACACGCCATCGAAGTCGAGCCCGCTCTCCGCCATCTCGCGGGCACGCCGCGCGCCTTCGCGCATGCCGAGCCGGTCCACCTGCTGGATCAGGGCGCGGTCCACGGGAAGGCCCGCAGCCTCGAGCGCCTGCCGGTAGCCGGTGAGGCGGAAGCTGGAGGTGTCGACCTCCTCCAGCGCCCCGCACAGGAACGCGACGCGCCGGCAGCCCCGCTCGATCAGATGGCCGGTGGCCGCCCGGGCCGCCTCCAGGTTGGGCATGGCGACGTGGTCGACGGGACCGCCGAAGATCCGGTCGCCGAGGACGACCACTGGGTGCTCCACCTTGAGCCGCTCGGCGTCGGCCTGGCTCATGCCGGCTGCGGTGAGGATGAGCCCGTCGTACAGGGCGTTGCGGGACAGGGAGAGCGCGTCCAACTCGTTCTCCCGGGAAGCGGTCTGCTCGATGCTCACCCTGAGGTCGCGTCGTTCGGCGGCGGCGACGATGCCGGCCGCGAGCCGTCCGTAATAGGGACTGTTGACCTCGGGAACGGCGAGACCGATGATCCCGGTGCGGCCCTTGCGCAGGTTGCGGGCGGCGACATTGACCCGGTAGTCGAGCCGGGCCATCGCCTCCAGGACCTTCTCGCGCGTCGACGGGCGGACGTTCGGATGGTCGTTGATGACGTTCGACACGGTCATCGGCGAGACTCCGGCCGCCTTCGCCACGTCCTGGATCGTTACCACGCTCGCCCCTGGTCAGCGGTCTCGGTACCCGCACGCATGCTATGCCGCGCGTCCGTGCGCAGGACGGTGAAGGAGTACGGCGGGACGGCACAGAGCGTGCCAGTCAGCCGGTCGTGGACGGGGGCGGCCGGGGCGGGCCCGAACCGGCTGGTGGCGTCCGGGGCAACGGTGAGAGTCGTGCGGGCGTAACCGGTCGCGACGCCCTCTGCGCCGGACATGCGCAGCCTGACCGGGACGGGGCGGGAAGTGGTATTCGCGATCTTGACGATCACGTCGCCCGCGTCACTGTCGCGAACGGCCGAGACGGCGAAGACCTCCGGGTCCGGCCGGACGTCCTCGACGTCGTGCAGCAGCTCGCCGTCGCGGAAGCAACGCACGCGCAGGCCATCCACCTCCACCCGCAGGTCGTACCAACGCCCGCTCTCCACACCTTCGAGCACCCGCTCGCCGAGGTCCTCCCCCACGCCGTCGTCCACCCGCTGGAGCCAGGTCGCCCGGTTGCCCCAGCCGCCGAGCCGCCACTGGTACCGGCGCTCGGACGTCGTCCCGGTGAAGCACAGGACGAACCCCTCGGGACCGTCCGCCTTCCTGGCCCGCACGGAGAAGGCGTACGACGTTCCGCGCACCGCGTCCATGAGCAGCGGGCCGGCACCCGATCCGGCCGCGGTCTCGCCGTTTGCCTCCCAAGTACCGTCCTGCATCTCCCAGTTGCGGAAGTCGGGGGCCGGTGCGGCCTGTTCGCCCAGGGGGCCGCAGAGGACGCCGGTGAACTCGGCGCGCGTGTCGGGTCCGGTGCCGATGCGGATGTCGTGCCGGTCGCTCACCTGGACGGCCGGTACCTGGGGCGCTCCGGTGACCCTGACGGGCAGCGAGGTGTCACCCGAGTTCAGCGAATGCATCTGCTGGACGTGGTAGTTGAGGGTGGTCCAGACGTGCGTGTTGTCGAAGTAGATCAGGTCGGGCAGCCACTGGGTGTGGTCGCGTTTGGCGAGGAGCGGGGCGTAGGAGGCCATCCGGACGACGTCGCCGTTGCGCTCCATGGCGATCATGTAGAGGGCCTCGGCGAGGGCGCCGCGGCCGTCGTTGCACCAGCTGCCGTACTCGCCGATGTACAGGTGCGGGCCCTCGCGGTCCATGGTGTCGAATCGACGGCTGTTCTCCAGGAGCCAGCGCGGTGATTTGTAGGAGTGCTCGTCGACGACGGGGAGGTTCCGCTCGCGGGCGAACGCCCAGCCCTTCTCCCAGTCCTCGCCGAAGGTGGCCGGGCCGAGGGTGCCGATGACGGTGATCTCGGGGTGGTGCTCGCGCACGGCGTCGTGGATGCGGGAGAAGCGCTCGCGGAAGGTGTCGGTGATGCTGTCCTCGTTGCCGACGCCGAGGTATTCCAAGCCGAACGGCTCGGGGTGTCCGGCGGCGGCGCGCAGGGCGCCCCAGCGGGAGTCGACGGGGCCGTTGGCCCACTCCACCAGGGCCAGCACCTCGGCGACGTATGCGTCCATCTCCTCGTCGGGGAGGCCGATCTGTCCGGTCACGTCGCTGTTCTGGCAGCAGACCCCGGCCGGGACTATGGGCACCGGCTTGGCGCCGATGTCCTCGCAGAACTGGAAGTACTCGTAGTAGCCGAGGCCCATCGACTGGTGGTAGTGCCAGATGTTGAACTGCTGCCGGCGCTCGTGCAGCGGTCCGACGGTCTCGGACCAGCGGTACATGTTGCCGAGTCCTTGTCCGTGGGCGAGGCAACCGCCGGGGAAACGCAGGAACTTGGGCTTCAGGTCGGCGATTGCCTGCGCCAGGTCTGCGCGCAGGCCGTTCGGGCGGCCCTTGAACGTGTTCTGCGGGAAGAGTGAGACCAGGTCCAGGTGGACGGTGCCGGGGCCGGTCGCCGTGAGGGTGAGGCGGGCGTCGGGGTCGGTCGCTTCGGAGGTGATGACCGCCGCGCGGCGTCTCCAGGAGCCGTCGAGCGGACCCAACTCCGCCTGCCCGTGGACGCGTTCGCCGTCCCGGCTCTCGATCCGCGCGACCAGCCGGCCGACGGTACCCTCGGCCAGGCGGGCGAAGAGACTCACGTCGTACGGCTCACCCGCCCGGACCGGGATGCCGTCGAACCCCTCGTTGCGCAGGCCCGCACCCTCGACGGTGGTGCTGGTCAGTACCGCGTAGTGCGGGTTGGCGGGGTGCAGCGGGTCGTCGGTGGCGACCGCGAGCGATCCGGCGGCGCCGTCCCTCTCCAGCAGCTCCCAGGAGGTGAGGGAGCGCCACTCGGGCCGGTCGGCCGGGCCGTACTCGAAGGACCTGTTCTGCACCAGCTCGGCGTAAAGACCTCCGTCCGCCGCGTAGTTGAGGTCCTCGAAGAACGCTCCGAAAAGGTCGGTCGAGATGGCCGTGCCCGAGGCGCGGGTGTCCACCTCCACGACCGTCTCGGCAGGGCGGTTGGCGTCAGGCACGGAGATACTCCTGCGTGGATGTGGCGTTGCGTGAACGGTGTGACGGGGCGGCCCCGCGGGGGAGCGCGGGGCCGCCCTGGGACTACTTGGCGTACATCAGGGTGCCGAAGCCGAGGTGGTCGTAACCGCCGCTGGTGGAGCCGTAGTCACCGCCGCCACCCTCGATTCCGACGAAGTCGTAGTACATGGACGAGAGATACTCGTCGCTCCAGCCCATGCGTCCGTGGTAGTGGAAGTGGAGCATCGCCCACACCGGACGGATCTGCCCGCGGCCGGATTCGGAGATCACGGTCTGCTCGTTGTACGCGCAGTTCTGGCCGCTGCCCCAGCTGTAGGTGGTGAACGGCACGTCCTGGCCGATGTTGTACTTGGCGACGTACTGGGCCCCTTGGAAAAACCTCCTGCTGTCGTAGCTGTACAGGTCGACGCCCTGGTTCCAGGCCATCTCGCAGAGCGTGCCCATCTGGCCGACCCCCATGATGCTGTGGGCCTGGTCGCGGCCTGCCTCCTGCCACTGGCCCAGCCCGTAGACCTTGTCGTCGGTGTACAGGTACGGCACGGCGTGTTCGATGGAGCCGTTGCCCGCGCCGCTCTGGAAGTAGCTGACGGCCTCGTCGAACTTGGCGCCGTCCTCGCAGAGGATGGCGATGGCCATGATGGACGCCATGTTGCACAGGTCCCAGTTGGCCCAGTAGTTGGTGATGCAGGCGAAATTGTGGTCTCTCAGGTAGCCGTGGTTGATCGGGTAGAACACGTTCAGCATCATCTGCTGAAAGGCCTCGACGTCGAAGCCGCTGTAGTCGCGCAACAGTTCGCCCACGTTGGCGAACTGCCAGCCCTGGATGCCGGCGACCAGCTCCCCGTCTGTGGTGCCCTGGATCGAGGTCAGCGTGCTCGACCAGGCGTTGCAGATCGCGGCCGCGCAGTCCGCGTGTGCTGTGTCACCGCTGATCAGCCAGCGCAGTGCGTTCTGGTAGGCGGCGGCGATGTCGTTGTAGAGGATCGGATAGTTGTTCGAGGTCCCGCTTCCCCGGTAGATGATGGACTGAGGGTTGGCCGTCCAGGTGGACGCGGAGTGGGAGTTGTTGACCAGGCGCTGCCAGCCCGCGTACCACGGGTCGGCACCCGCGGCCACTCGGACCTTGGCGCGGTTGATGTCGCCCGAGTTGTGCAGCCCGCCGGGGTGGGCCCAGACAGACGGCGCGGCGATGGCGGGCCGCATGGCGGCGGCACCGAGCACGCCGGCGAGAGCGACTCCACCTGCGGCGCGCAGGATGCCTCGTCGGCTCAGCAACTCGGTACGCAGGGGTTGGGGTGTGTCATGACCGTGTGGGGGGCGACCGTTGCGGCTCATGGGTGTGCGACTCCAATCGAACGGGCCCGACCGGCTCTGATCGGGGGTGATGCCGACGTGGTCGAACTGTGGTGCCGAGCGCAGGGGTTTGCGTGGGGGGTGATCGCCAACCCGCGGCCGACCCGCAGCGGGCGAACCTCCTGAGACTCGGCGATCACCCGTCGGCTGTCTCCGACAAGGTGACGGCGAAGGCGGCGGACCGGGCGGTCAGCCGGTGGTTCGGCAGGACTCGGGGGCCGCACGCGGCGGACCCCAGTCCGTGCTGGGCGAGGTCGATGTTGACGTGTACGGCGTCTGCGGGCCGGAGTTCGTCGGTGTGCCGGGCGGTGTCGAGGTCCTCGCTGGTCCAGCGGCGGGCGGTCAGGTGGCAGGTCGGGGCGCCGGTGAGGCGTAGTCCGCCCTGCGGGCCGGTGAGCTCCGCCCAGTGGACGTCGGCCCGGCTGCCGTTCTCCTGGGGAAAGACATACGGCGTCTGCAGGGCGTCGACCGTGCTGCTGTAACGGCCCAGGCGGGCGGCGAGGCGGCTGTCCGGATAGGCCTCTCCCGGCCCCAGCCCGTACCAGGTCACGTGGTCGATCCAGGCGGGCAGGGACATCCGCAGGCCGAGGCGGGGCAGAGAGATGTCCTGCCAGTCCCCGTCCGGCTCGATCTCGGCGGTGAGGCGCAGTCCCTCGCCGGTGTCCTGCCAGCGGTAGGTGGCGTACATGCCGAGGTCGGTGGCGGCGGGGGCGACCCGGGTGCGTACGACCAGCGTGTCGTCCTCGGTGTCCATGCCGAGCAGGCGGTGGTGCAGGCGGTCCAGGCCGATGCGCCGCCAGGTGTCCGCCACCGGATCGTGGCCGAGCCGGTCGTTGTCGATCGGCGCCCGCCACAAGTCGAGTCGGGGGCCGGTGACGGGCAGGTCTCCGAGCCGGGTCAGTCGACCGGTGCGGGTGTCGAACAGGCCGGGGTCGGGCCTGGTCCCGCGGGTCGGTCGGCGCGCGGGAATCGGCTCGGGGATGCGCTGGGCCCAGGCGACCTCGTGGCCGGCCGGGGCCCAGGGCTCGTCCTTGGCGAGGCGGGCGCTGACGGTGAGTGGGCCGGTGGTGTCCGCCGTGGGGTACGGCAGCAGGGCCGGAGGGCTGCCCGCGGGAATCGCCGGAAGCGGCAGGTCACCGGAGGCGGTCTCCTCTCCTTCGTGTTCCACACACCAGGTCAGGACCAGATGGGAGAGGCCTCGGAAATCGTGGAGGTTGGCGATCTCGATGCCGTCCGGTGCCATGGTGATGCGCACCGGTTCCACGACCTTCTTGTACTCGGCCAGGCCCGGCGAGGGGGTGCGGTCGGGGAACACCAGGCCGTCGCAGACGAAGTTGCCGTCGTGCAGTTCCTCCCCGAAGTCGCCGCCGTAGGCGAAGTGACCGTCCTGGCGCAGGCCGTGGTCAATCCACTCCCAGACGAAGCCGCCCATGCATCGTTCGTACTTCTCGAACAGGCGCTGGTATTCGGCGAGTCCGCCGGGACCGTTGCCCATGGCGTGGGCGTACTCCACGACGACGGCCGGCATCCCGCACCGCCGCGCGTCGGCGACCGGGTCGGCGAGCGGCTCCTCCGCGCGTCGCCCGATGGCGTCGAGCTCCTCGTGGGAGGTGTACATACGGCTGTACACGTCGGTGTAGCGACTGTCCCAGTCGTGCTCGTAGTGCAGCGGCCGGTCCGGGTCGCGCCTCTTGGCCCACTCCGCCATGGCCTGGAGGTTGCAGCCGTCACCGGCCTCGTTGCCCAACGACCACATGACGACACTGGGGTGGTTCTTGTCCCGTTCGACGGTCCGCTGCATGCGGTCCAAGTACGCCTCGCGCCAGCGCGGGTCGTCGCTGGGATTGCCGCGCCAGTCGCCCGTCAGGGAGAAGCCATGCGTCTCCAGGTCGCACTCCAGCATCACCCACAGGCCCAACTCGTCGCACAGTTCCAGGAACCGGCTGTCCGGTGGGTAGTGGCTGGTGCGCACCGCGTTGATGTTGTGGCGCTTCATCAGCACGATGTCCTCGCGCATGGTCTCCTCGTCGAGGACGCGCCCGTGGTCGGGGTGGAACTCGTGCCGGTTGACACCCCGCAGCAGGACGGGCCGGCCGTTGACCTTCAGCGGCCCGTCCTCGACCGCGACGCTGCGGAAGCCGATCCGCAGGGGGGTCGTCTCTCCCCCGGCCCGCAGCTCACCCGCGTACAGCCGGGGAGTCTCGGCCGTCCAGGGCTCGACCGCCGCGAGGTCGTACGGCCCCTGGGCGGGGACGTCCCGCAGGCCGAGCTCCTCGACGGTCAGCCGGGCGGGTGCGGAGGTGTCGACGCGCAGGGTGCCACGTCCTGTGGTGTGGTCGAAGTCCGCGTGCACGAAGTAGTCGTCGAGCGCTCCCAGCGCGCGGGCGAGAAGCGTGACGGAGCGGAAGATGCCGGAGAGCCACCACATGTCCTGGTCTTCCAGGTAGCTGCCGGGAGACCACTGGTGGACACGGACCGCGAGGACGTTGCGGCCCGGCCTGGCGATCCCGGTGACGTCGAACTCGGTGGGCAGCCGGCTGCCGGTGGACCACCCCAGTTCCTGCCCGTTGAGCCAGGCGGTGAAGCAGGAGTCCACCCCGTCGAAGCGCAGGACCGCTCCCAGATCGCCCCACTCCTCGGGAAGGTCGAAAGCCCGGCGGTAGTCACCGGTGGGGTTGTCGTCCGGGACGTACGGGGGATCGAGGGGGAAGGGATAGGCGATGTTCGTGTAGATCGGGGCACCGTGACCGTGCAACTGCCAGTGGGCGGGGACGGGCAGCTCGTCCCATCCGGAGTCGTCGAAGTCCGGCCGTTCGATGCCTGTCGGCGCCTCGGCGGTGGACGGGGACAGCCGGAACCTCCAGTCGCCGTCCAGGATCAGTCGGGGGGCGTCCGAGCGGAACGCGGCCCTCGGGGGCCGTCGGCCCTCACCCGGGCTGAAGGTCGTCAGCGGGTCGGTCATACGGGTTCCGGCTCCTTGACATGGTGGTGAGCTTGGGCCTGGTCGCGCAGGACGTGCCGCGTGCGGGGCGGGTGGGATGGAGCAGGCCGGACACCGGCGTTCCGGCCTGCTCTATCCGGGCTGGGGCACGGGCCGGGGCCCGCGACGGGATCAGGACGCGGCGGCCGCCTGAGCCTCGGCGGTGGTGAGGAACTTCAGGTTCGTCACGTGCTCGTTGACGTACCACTGCACGGTGTCGGTGGTGTAGTACCAGCGCGGCTTGCGCATCGAGTCGGCGATGACCACACCGTTGACCACGAGGTTCTCGAAGGTGACGTTGTTGATGGCGTGGTCGGCGTCGTAGCCGAGGAAGAGTGACGGGTTAGCGTGGATGCCGGTGTAGGTGAGGTTCTTGATGTAGACGTCCTCGATACCGCGGCCGACCGAGGTGTTGTACGTCTTGTTGAACATGACCCGGAAGTTGAGGAGTTGGCCCCAGCGGAAGTCCTCGACCCGGACGTCCTCGACGCGCACGTTCCTGATCAGGTTGGAGTCGCCGGCGTTGAGGGAGATGCAGCCCTGGTAGTTCATCTGGGGTTCGCGGTGGTCGAGGATGTCGACGTTCTTGATGAGCAGGTTCTCGATGACGTCGGGGTTGTCGGGGTCGCCGTGCGTTCCGACCTGGATCGGGTGGGCGACATCCGCCCACAGGGTGCAGTTCTTGATGGTGAGGTTGCGGGTGTCGCCGTAGAAGTCGTTGCGGTGGGCGTAGATGGAGAAGCTGTCGTCGGAGGTGCGGGCGAAGCAGCCGTCGAAGGTGAGGTTCTTGGAGCAGTAGACGGGGTAGCCGTCGCCCCATGTGCCCCAGGTGAACACGCGGGTCTTGTGGACGTGGACGTTCTCGGCCTGCCCGCAGCCGATGCCGCTCCCCAGGAAGATGACACCGTCGACCTGGCAGTTGTTGCTGTTCTCGATCCGCAGGCCGCCGACCGAGGAGTTCGGGGCGAGCAGGACGCCGTGCCCCTTGACGGTCACCTGCTCGACGCCCTTGACGTCGATCTGCGCCTTGAGGACGGCTCCGCCGGCCAGGTAGACGGTCTTGCCGCTGGGGACGGTGAGGATGTTGCCGGTGACGGTGTGCAGGCCGGGGCCATAGTAGAGGACGTCCGGGTCGTCGGCGGACGGGGCGTGCTTCTCGACCCGGTTGGTGATGACGTGCAGGCAGTCGAAGATCTCGTCGTTGATCTGGACGATGACGTCCTTCGGCTCGTCGAGCGTGAACCGCAGGGTGTCACCGAGGAGTTCGGGTTTGATGCCGTACGAGTCCGGCCGCACCCGGGCCTTGGTGGTGCCGCCCTTGAGGTGGGTGACCTCCAGCTCCACCGGTCCGCAGAAGTCGAAGTACACCATCGAGGAGCCCCAGACCTTGCCGGAGCCGGTGGTGGGGTTGATCTCCTTGGTACCCGGCGCGTAGCAGGAAAGGGTCTGCCACTCGCCGTCGGGGGCGGTGCGCACCCGCACCTTGAAGCTGGCCTGGGTCCCCGCGCCGGACGGGATGGGGTAGGTCACCAGCTGCGGCGCGGGGGCGTCGGCCGTCTCGTCGGCGTGCGCCGCCGTGGCGGTCAGGGAGGACAGGCCGGCGGCGAGGGCGGCAGCTCCGGCCGCCTGGAGGGTTCTGCGACGGGTCAGGTTCGTGTCCATGTGCGGCTCCTGTCAGGCGGAAAGTGCGGTTGCGGGAATGGGAACTGATGTTGCGTCAGTCCAGCTGGGCGCGGACCGTGACGAACGAGTGGGGCGGCAGTGTGAGGGTGAGACCCTGGTCGGTGGCCTTGAGGTCGTCGAAGGGGCGCGGGGCGACCGTGTGAGGCGTGCCCGGCGTGTTGTGGTCGTGCAGCCGGTCGGCGGTCAGGATGCGGGCGCTCGGTTCACTGACGGACCGGCCGCGCAGGTCCAGAGTCAGTTCGGCGGGTTCCTCGGCATCGAGGTTGGACAGCGAGATGAGGACCGTCCGGTCCTTGACGCTGGCGGAGGCGGACAGGGTCTCCAGCTCCGTGTCACCAACGGTGCGTCGGGCGTCGTTCCCGGTCAGATGGATGGCGAGCGAGGTGGCGTCCTGGTGGCCCTTGTTCATCTCGAAGACGTGGTAGGTCGGGGTCAGCACGAGTGAGTCGCCGTCGGTGAGGAGCATCGCCTGCAGAACGTTGACGGTCTGGGCGATGTTGGCCATGTGCAAACGTGCGGCGTGCTTGTGGAAGATGTCGAAGTGGGTGCTCGCCACGAGTGCGTCGCGCAAAGTGTTCTGCTGGAACAGGAACCCGGGGTTGGTGCCCGGTTCTACGTCCCACCAGGTGCCCCACTCGTCCAGCACCAGCCCGACCGTGCGACCTGGATCGTAGACGTCCAAGACGGTGGAGTGGCCGGTGAGGATGCGGTCGAGGCGGCGGGCCGCGACCATGGTGCGGTAGTAGTCGTCGGTGTCGAAGACGGTCGAGCTGCCCTTGGCCTCCCAGGGCCCGGCGATCGTGTAGTAGTGCACGGACAGGCCCTGGAAGAAGTTCTTCGGGGTGGCCTCGCAGCCGAAGCAGCTGATCTGCTGCATCAGCGTCTCGGTCCACTTGTAGTCGGCGTCCGAGGCGCCGGAGGCGATGCGGTAGAGCTTGTTGTCGCCGTGGTCGCGGCAGTAGGTGGCGTACTGGCGGGCCAGGTCGGCGGAGTACTCGGCGCGCATGTTGCCGCCGCAGCCCCAGGTCTCGTTGCCGATGCCCCAGTACTTCACTCGCCAGGGCTCGTTGCGGCCGTTGGCCCTGCGCAGCCTGGCCATGGGGCTGTCGCCGTCGCGGGTGAGGTACTCGACCCATTCGCTCATCTCGCGCACGGTGCCGGAGCCGACGTTGCCGCTGATGTAGGGCTCGGCGCCGAGGAGTTCGCACAGGGCCATGAATTCGTGGGTGCCGAAGTGGTTGTTCTCCTCGACGTCGCCCCAGTGCGTGTTGACCATGCTCGGCCGCTGCTCGCGGGGGCCAATGCCGTCACGCCAGTGGTATTCGTCGGCGAAACAGCCGCCCGGCCAGCGCAGGTTGGGGATGTCCAGGGCGCGTAGCGCCTGGACGACGTCGAGCCGGATGCCTCCTTCGTTGGGGATGGGCGAGTCCTCCCCGACCCAGAAGCCGCCGTAGATGCAGCGGCCGAGGTGCTCGGCGAAGTGGCCGTAGAGATGGCGGCTGATCGTCGGGCCCTCGATGTCGAGGTTGATGACCGCGGTGGCGTGGGGCACGGACGTACTCCTGCGTCGATGGGGAGGTGCATGGGGGCGATGAGTTGCGGAGCGGTGTTGCGGGGCGCGAGCAGGGGGTGGGGGCGCGGCGATCCCGATCGTGGCTGCCTTGTTCGAGGTGTCGAAAGTGTTAGCAACCGGTTTCTTGTAGCGATACAAGAAGCTGCCACCGATCCGCCGAATGAGTCAAGAGGGGTGCGTCAAGGTCACGTCGACGGACGTGAATACCCGGTCGGGCCGAGGTATTTGGGATGTTCCGAGCTCTTGACACCCATCGGAGACCGCACCTAGCGTTCGCCGGAAGTTACCCCAACCGGTTTCCCGTAGCGGGCGTTTCGGGGCGTGACGCCGCACAGACGAAGCACCGGTTCCTCAACTCTCGGCCCTCACCCGTGCGTTCGGCAGCAGCCGACGAGGTCGTACACGACATCCAGGTGTGCACGCCAGCGCTTCCCTTCTCCCTCTGATGTCCTTCCCCGCGCGAAAGGCTTCACCGTCATGCCTGTTTCCCCCAGAGGCTCCCTCGACCGGCGCCGTTTCCTGGCCGCCTCCGCCGGTGCCGCTCTCTCGGCCGCCGCCCTGCCCGGCTGTGCCGCCTCCGTCGACTCGGGGAGCGGTGCCAAAGGCGCCAAGGAGACGCTCACCATCATGGACACCGCCTGGACCAAGAAGGACAAGCAGAACGCCGAGCGCGAGCTCGGCATGAACCTCGAGATCGTCACGTACGACATCACCAAGCTCAACGCCATGCTGGCCGGCAAGAACCCGCCGGACGTGGTCCGCGGCATCGGCGCCACGGACGTGCCCTACTTCGCCGCGCGCGGTCTGATGGCCGACCTGGACCCGTACTTCGCCAAGAGCGACGCGCTCAAGCCCTCCGACCTCGCCCCGGCCAACGACGTGTGGCGCTACGACCACACGACCAAGAAGCAGGGCACCGGTCCCCGCTACGGCATGGCCAAGGACTACTCGCAGGACTGCATGTTCTGGTACCGCACCGACATGTTCGAGGCGGCCAAGCTGGAACTCCCCAGCGACACCGAACCGTTGTCCTGCGACGAGTGGCTGGACCTCGGCAAGCGCCTGGTCAAGCGCCGGCTCGGCAAGGTGAAGGTGTACGGCCTCAGCGGCACGCCCCTGGGCGGCCCCCTCACCCAGGTCATGTGGATGGCCGCGTCGGCCGGCGGAAGCCTGTTCGCCGAGGACCTGGCCACGGTGGACTTCTCCTCCCCCGAAGCGCTCAAGGCACTGCAGTGGTACCTGGACTACGCGAAGGCCGACATCGGCCCGAGCGTCGTCAACCCCAACCCGGACGGCTGGGACTGGCCCACCTACCAGGCGAATCGTATGGCGATGGCCACCGACGGCTACTGGTTCGGCGGCACCATCGGCGGCGACGCCAAGATCTCCGAGGTCTCGCGGTTCGCCCCCGCACCCCAGCTCGGCAGCCACCGCATCAGCCCCTGTTTCAGCGGCACCGGCTACTGGATCCCCAAGGAGGCCAAGAACAAGGACGCCGCCTGGAGGTACTTCGAGTGGTACTTCGCCAGCAAGCCCGCCCAGGACCGAGCGACCAGCGGGTGGGGCATCCCCTCCCTGAACTCGCTGCGCTCGAAGATGCCGCGGGACACGGCGTTCCACAAGCAGTCCTACGAGGTGCAGCAACGGGAGCTGGACTACTTCTCGGTGCTGCCCGTCAGCCCGTACGCCCAGGTGGACGCCCTCAACGCGGTGCTCACCAAGGTGCTGCCGGACGCGGTCAAGTCCGGCACCTCGGCAGGGAAGATCGCCGACACGCTCAACTCCCAGATCAACGAACAGCTCGCGCGGGGCAAGGAGCTGGTGGGGTGAGCACCGATCAACTCGCCGGTGCGGACGCGCGTTCGTCGATGCGGGCGGCCGTCACCCGGCCCGGCTCGACGCGAACGCGCCGTCCCCGCTCGCTGCGGGCCCGCCGCACCGGGGCCTTCTACGTGTTCGCCGGCCCGTGGCTGCTGGGTTTCCTCGGCATGACGGTCTTCCCGCTGGGCTACGCGCTGTGGCTGAGCTTCACCAACTCCGACGGGCTGTCCCCGAACGCCCGCTATGTGGGGCTGGCCAACTACCGGGAGGTCTTCTCCGACCCGGACACCCTGGCCTCCCTGGCCCGCACCGGACTGTTCGCCGCGATCACGGTGCCGCTGACGATCGCGGCGGGATTGTTCCTCGCGGTGCTGCTGAACCAGCCGATCCGTGGCCGGGGCGTGTTCCGCACGCTGGTCTATCTGCCCGCGGTGGTGCCACCGGTCGGTGCCGCCCTCACCTTCAAGCTGATCTTCGACCGTGACTCGGGTTCGGCCAACGGCCTGTTGGACATCTTCGACGTCAACGGGCTGGCCTGGCTGCAGGATCCGTACGCCCGCTGGGTGCTGATCACGCTGACCGTGTGGGGCTGCGGGAACGTCATGATCATCTCGCTGGCCGGACTCCAGGACATCCCCGCCGAACTGCTCGACGCGGCGCGGGTGGACGGGGCGAACTGGTGGCAGTCCTTCACCCGGATCACGCTGCCCCTCCTCTCCCCCGTGCTGTTCTTCCAGCTGGTCACCCAGATCATCGCGACCCTTCAGAGTTTCCTGCCCCTCCTCATCGCGGTCGATCCCACGCCCAAGGGAGTGGGGGCCGTGCCCCAGAGCAACCAGCTGATCATGATCGACGTCTTCGCGCAGTACTTCTCCAACGGCCGCTACGGCTACGCCTCCGCCCTGCTCTGGGTGCTCTTCGCGTTCGTCATGGCCGTCACCTTCCTCGTCTTCAGGCTGAGCAAGGGAGTGGTCTTCTACTCCGTGGATCCCGAACAGGCAAAGACCAAGCCCCGGACGATCGGAGACAACTGATGGTCCTGGCCCGACGCAAAGTCGTCCACATGCTCCTGGTCGCGATCCTGGTGCTCATGCTCAGCCCCTTCGGCTGGCTCCTGATCAGCGCGTTCAAGGACCCCTCCGAACTGCGCGCGGTGCCCATCCACTGGTGGCCGCACCGCCCGACCCTGGAGAACTTCCACCTCGCCCTGACTCTTTTCGACTTCTTCGGCTACGCCCGCAACTCGCTGACGATCGCCGGCATCTACTCGGTGCTGATCACCCTGGCCTCGGCCTGGGCCGGCTACGGCTTCGCCCGGCTGAGCGGGCCAGGCAAGCGGATCATCTTCGGCCTGATGCTGTCCACGATGATGACGCCGCAGATCATCACCCTCATCCCGACCTACCTGCTGTTCGCCAAGGCCGGGCTGACCAACACCTATGTGCCGTGGGTGCTGTGGGGACTGGCCGGAGCGCCGTACCTGATCTTCCTCTTCCGGCAGTTCTTCACCAACATGCCCAAGGAACTGGAGGAGGCGGCGATCATCGACGGCTGCGGTCAGATCCGCATCTTCTGGCGGATCTTCCTCCCGCAGTCCTGGCCCGTCATCGCCACCAGCCTGGTCCTCTCCTTCAGCTGGAGCTGGGGCGACTACATCTCCCCCGCCCTGCTGCTGGACGACGACCGCACCACGCTCGCGGTGAAGATGGCCACCGGCTACGTCAACGAGCACGGAACCGGCCTCTACACCGTCGTCGGCGCGGGCGCCATCCTCTACATCCTGCCCTCGCTGGTCCTGTTCCTCATCCTGCAACGCGGCTTCGTCGCCGGCACCGCCACATCCGGACTCAAGTGACCACGTCTGCCCATCCCGGAGCCACACAGTGACCACGAAACCCGTCCTCTCCGTCCCCGGCATCGCCTACGGCGGCGACTACAACCCCGAACAGTGGCCCGAGGAGGTGTGGGCCGAGGACATGCGCCTCATGGGCGAGGCCGGTGTCAACTTCGTCAGCGTCGGCATCTTCTCCTGGGCCCTGCTGGAGCCCTCGGACGGCGTGTACGACTTCTCGCGCATGGACAGGATCCTGGACCTGCTGCACGAGAACGGCATCGCCGCCGACCTCGCGACCCCTACCGCGGCGCCCCCGGCGTGGTTCTACCGTGCCCACCCGGAGGCGCTGCCGGTCGACAAGGACGGCCGCCGGCTGTCGTACGGCAGCCGCCAGACGCTCTGCCCGTCCAGCCCCGCCTACCGCGAGGCCGCTCTGCGCATCACGCGCGCGCTCGCCGAACGGTACGCCGGCCACCCGGCGCTGGCGATGTGGCACATCCACAACGAGTACGGCTGCCACAACAACGCCTGCTACTGCGACACCAGCGCGGCGGCGTTCCGGGCCTGGCTGCGTACCAAGTACGCCGACGACCTGGCGGCGCTGAACGACGCCTGGGGCACCACCTTCTGGGGCCAGTGGTACTACGACTGGGACGAGATCCTGCCCCCGCGGGCGAGCGGCGCCGGGCCCAACCCGTCTCATCTCCTGGACTGGCGCCGCTTCAGCTCGGACGCACTGCTGTCGCTCTACAAGGCGGAGCGTGACGTGGTGCGGGCGACGACCCCCGCCACTCCCGTCACCACCAACTTCATGGCGATCACCGACGCGCTGGACTACTGGCGCTGGGCCCCCGAGCTGGACGTGGTGGCGAATGACCACTACACGATGTCCACCGACCCCGAGCCGGAGATCGAGATCGCGCTGAGCAGCGACCTGATGCGGTCGCTGGCGGGCGGCCCCTGGTTCCTGATGGAGCACTCCACCGGGGCGCTGAACTGGCACACCGTCAACCGGCCGAAGGGACCTGGGGAGTTGCGCCGCAACGCCCTCGCACACGTGGCCCACGGCGCGGACGGCATCGCCTTCTTCCAGTGGCGGGCGTCGAAGGCTGGCGCCGAACAGTGGCACTCGGCGATGGTTCCGCACGCCGGCACCGACAGCCAGATCTGGCGGGACGTGGTCCGCCTGGGCACCGACCTCAAGGCGCTGGCCGAGGTCCGCGGCAGCACCGGCACGGCCGAGGTCGCCATCACCTGGGACTGGAACGCCCGCTGGGCCCTGGAGGTCCCCGCCCAGCCCAACAGCCGGCTGCGCTATGTGGACCTGGTGCGCTCCTGGTACGAGCCGCTGTGGCGGGCGGGCGTCGCCGTGGACTTCGTACGCCCGGACGCAGACCTGTCGTCGCACCGTCTGGTCCTGGTGCCGGGCCTGTACCTGGTCGACGATGAGGGCGCGGCGAACCTGGCAGGGTTCGCGGAGCGGGGCGGCACGCTCGCGGTCGGCTTCCACAGCGGAGCCGTCGACGAGAACTGCCATGTCCGGCTGGGCGGTTACCCCGGAGCGTTCCGCGAGGTGCTGGGCGTCCGTTCGGACGAGTACCTCCCGCTCCAGCCCGGCGAGACGATCGGGCTGAGCGGGGGCGGTACGGGCTCACTGTGGTCGGAACGCCTGCGCCTGGCGGGAGCGGAGGCGGTGACGACGTACACCGACGGGCTGATGGCGGGCGTACCCGCCGCGACCCGGAACACGTACGGCGACGGCACGGCCTGGTACCTGGCCACGCACCCGGACCCAGCCACCCTCGCCTCCCTCCTCACCACGGCGTACACCGCGGCCGGAGTGGAACCGGTCCGCACGGCGCCGGAGGGCGTCGAGGTGGTGCGCCGCCGATCGCCCTCCGCGGACTACCTGTTCCTCATCGACCACGGGGGGCACGGCGCGCAGGTGACCGTTGCCGAGGACGCGACCGAACTCCTCACCGGCAAGGCGACGCCGGGTTCGGTGACGCTGGCACCGGGACAGATCGCGGTGGTACGCGAGCCGCGGCACGGCTGACGCACGGGTCCCGGTGTCGGGCAGCTGTCCGGCCAACGAGAGGGGCACCACGCGAGCCGGCCTCGCTCCTGCGGTTGGACATGTGTGTGGCGGAGTGAGACAGCCGGGCCTGCCCCTGCGTCGCTCGCCGAGCGCCGGCGCTGCCACTCAGCGAGGACTGTGCAGACCTCGGCGGAGGGCGGCGATCACGTCCGTGTTCATCCGGGTGGCCACGGTGGCCTGGCTGCCCTGGTTAGCGCCGTGGAACGTGCCCGGGTACAGGTGCAGTTCGGTGAGCACGGCGGCCTGCGCGAGCCGCTGGGCGTAGGCGATGGCCTCGTCCCGCAGCGGGTCGAACTGGGCGGCGCCGACGAACGCGGGCGGCAGTCCGGACAGGTCCTCGGCGCGCGCGGGCGCCGCGAAGGAGGACACGCCGTCCCCTCCCCGTACGCCCTCTCCGAGGAAGTGGTCCCAGCTGAGTTCGGCGTCGGGCCTGCTCCAGCCGGGGGTGTCGGTGTAGGCGCGCATCGACTCGGTGAGCAGGCGGTCGTCGAGCACGGGGGTGAGCAGGCACTGGAAGCAGAGGTCCGGGCCGCCCCGGTCCCGGGTGAGGAGGGTCAGCGCGGCGGCCAGGGCCCCGCCCGCGCTCTCCCCGAAGACCCCGATCCGGTGCGCGTCGATGCCGAGACCGGCCGCGTTCTTGGCGACCCACTCCAGGGCGGCGTAGCAGTCCTCGATCGCGGCGGGGTAGGGGTGCTCGGGCGCGAGACGGTAGTCCACCAGCACGACGGCCGCTCCCGTCTCCGCAGCCAGGCGGCGGGCGTCGGCGTCCGAGGTGGCGATGGAACCGAGGACGAATCCGCCACCGTGGAGGTACAGCAGCCCCGGGACTTCGCCCTGGCCCGCGGGACGGTGGACGCGCACCGCGACGGGCGGCGCGTCCGCGGGCCCGGGCACCAGTTCGTCCTGGACGGTCAGCGGCACAGGCGACTCGTACGGGGGCTGGTAGGCCAGCCCCCGATTCATGCCGGCGCGGGCGGCCTCGTGGTCCGTGAAGTCGAACAGGGCGACGAACTCCAGGCGGGGTGCGAGTTCGGGGTCGATGGGGTAGGACGGGTCGGTCATCGGAGGTCCTCTGCGGTGGTGGGCCAGGGGGTGCGGAAGGTGTGCCCGCCGGGGCCGGCTTCGGCGGGCGCGCTGCCGGGCAGCTCCACGGTGGCTGTGGCGCCGTCCGGGACGAGGACGTCCAGCCGAAGTTCACCGTTCGCGATCCGCCAGGAGGACTCCGCGCGGCCGTACGGCGTCTCGTGTGCCGCGTCGGCCCAGGTGATGCCGCCCCCGGGAAGCGGGCGGAACCGGATCCGGCGGTAGCCGGGCTCGGCGGGTGCCAGTCCCGCGACGGTGCGGTGGAGCCAGTCGGCGACCGCCCCGTAGGAGTAGTGGTTGAGGGAGTTCAGGGGCGAGGGGTTGAGGCTGCCGTCGGGCAGTACCGCGTCCCAGCGTTCCCAGATCGTGGTGGCGCCGCGGTCCACCTGGTACAGCCAGGAGGGGCACTCGCGTTGGGTCAGAAGCAGGTAGGCGGTGTCGGCGTGGCCGGTGTCGGTGAGCGCGTCGCAGATCAGCGGTGTGCCGAGGAAGCCGGTGCCGATGCGGTGGCCGCGTGCGGCGACCAGTGCGGCCAACTGCTCACCGGCTCGCGCGCGTTCGGCGGCGTCGTCGATCAGCCGGAAGCACAGAGCCAGCGCGTACGCGGTCTGGGTCTCCTCGTGGAGCAGGCCACCGCCCCGATGGAAACGGTCCCGGAACGCCTCGCGCACCGCGTCGGCCAGCGCGTGATAGCGCACGGCGTCGTCCTTCTCCTCCAGAACCTCCGCGGTACGGGCCAGCAGCCGGGCCGAGTGCGCGAAGTAGGCGGTGGCGACCAGAGGTCCGGAGGTGCTCGACTTCGGGGGCATCGACGGTGGCGCGGTCGGGTCGAGCCAGTCGCCGAACTGGAAGCCCTCGCCCCACACATGGCCCGGTCCGGCGACCGCGTCGACGGTGTCGACCCAACCGCGCATGGACGGGTACTGGGCACGGAGCACCTCGGCGTCGCCGTAACGCTCGTACAGGGTCCACGGGACGACGACGGTCGCGTCGCCCCAGCCGGCCATGGGCCGGTTGCTGCTCGGCGGCGGGGAGCTCTGGAAACGCAGCGGGACCGCGGGGCTCATCAGCGGCGGTACACCGCCCTCGTCCGCGGCTTGTTCGGCGGCCAGGTCGCGCAGCCAAGAGGCGAGGAAGTCCCGGACGTCGTAGAGGAAGGCGGCGGTGGGGGCGAAGACCTGGGCGTCCCCGGTCCAGCCCAGACGCTCGTCGCGCTGCGGGCAGTCGGTGGGCACGTCGAGGAAGTTGCCGCGCATGCTCCACACGACGTTCTCGTGCAGCCGCTCCAGGGAGGGGTCGGAGCAGGCGAACCAGCCGGTGCGGCGCAGGTCGCTGTGCAGGACCACGGCGGCGATGTCCCCGAGCCCCAACTCACCCGGCCAGCCTTCGAGTTCGGCGTAACGGAAGCCGTGGAAGGTGAAGCGGGGCTCCCACTCCTCCGCCTCCGCGTCGCCCCGCAGGACATAGCGGTCGGTGGCCTCGGCACCCCCCAGGGAGCGAGCGGACGGCGTCCCGTTCTCCAGGACCTCCGCGTGGCGCAGCGTGACGGTGTGGCCGGCCTCGCCGCGGACCCGGATGCGCAGCCGGCCGACCAGGTTCTGCCCGAAGTCGACCACGGTGCGCCCCTGGTCGTTCCTGCTCACGCAGACCGGCCCGAACTCGTCGACCCGGCGGACCGGCGGGCTGTCGGCGGGGAAGAGGACGGACGAGTCGAAGCCGCCCAGGACCTGCACCGGCATCCAGGCGGAGTCGTCGAATCCCGGTGCGCTCCAACCGGACTGTTCGAGGCGGGCGTCATACGACTCGCCCTCGTACAGCCCGGTCACGACGACCGGTCCGCTGCCGGCACGCCAGCCGGGTCCGGTGGTGACGGTCTGGGTGGTCCCGTCGGCGTAGGTGATGTGGAGTTCCGCGAACAGGCCGGTGCGCGAGCCGTACAGGTTCCGGGTGCCGCCGTTGAACCCGAGCAGCCCGCGGTACCAGCCGTCGGCCAGGTGGGCGCCCCAGGCGTTGGGGCCCGGCCGCAGGAGACCGGTGACGTCGAACGTGTGGTAGCGGTGCCGATGGTGATAGCTCGTCCAGCCGGGGGCCAGCACGACATCGCCGACGACCGTGCCGTTCAGCTCCGTCTCGTACACGCCCAGGGCCGTGATCAGCATGCGGGCGCTGCACACCGGCCCACGCACGGTGAAACCGGTACGCAGCAATATGCCGGGTCCCGGTGAATCGGAGGGGGCGGCGGCCGGGGAATCCGATGGGGCGGCGATGACCTGTGCGGTCCACTGGTGCTGAGGCATGTCGTCTTCCTGACGGGGGCGGGGCGCGGCCATCCGGTACACCCCCGGAGGTGCTGCCCGTACGACCGCTGCGCGGGACGGTGGTGCTCGGTGTTTCCGGCCCTGAGGTTGCCGCCCTCCGAGGTCCTGGAGAAACGTGACGATCAAGCGGAACGATCCGGGGGGCGAGGCGGATGGTCTGCCCTGAGGCTGCGGCGACACACCTGGCCCATGTGCGTCCTCGCTCTCTCATGGCAACGGTGCCGGTCGTGGGCTGGATCAGAGTAGGTCGTAAAAACCATCTGAGCAATGGTTTTTATGGCTGGGTACGATGCCGCCATGCCGAGGCAGCGAAGAACCGGAAGCTACGCGGTGGGCCGCGCCCGGCAGGACGCCATCCTGGACACCGCCACCGAGCGTTTCGCCCAGGCCGGCTATCACCGCACGTCGATGGGCCGGATCGCGGCGGACGTCGGCCTCAGCGAACCCGGGCTTCGGCATCACTTCCCCACGAAGAAGCACCTGCTCGTCGCGGTCGCCGGTCGCCGCTTCGACCTGCTCGCCACCTGGGCCAGGGAAGCGCCCCGGCCCGACGACGGCACCCGCCCCTTCCGTGTGATGCTCAGCATCACGGAGCGAATGGTCACCCAACCGGGACTCATCGAGCTGTTCGTTCTGATGTCGGCCGAGGCCGCCGGGCCCGCCAGCCCCGCTCACGACCTGTACGCCACCCACTACGACCGAGTGGTGCGCACGATCGCAGAAGAGTTCCGCAGTACCGCCGAACAGGGCTTCCTCAGGGCCGACATCGACTATGAAGCCGTCGCCCGGCGCTACATCGCCATGAGCGACGGATTGCAGCTCCAGTGGGTACTGAGCGGCGGCGCCCTCGACCTCGTCGGACTCATGCGCGGCTATCTGGAACAGCTCGCTCTCACCCTGCAGGCTTCGCCCGCCCCTCTCGATCTGACTTCTGCCGTGTGAAGCGGCCCTGACGGCCTCCGCCCTCCGGGGCGTCCGAGCGGAAGTCGGCGGCGGCCTGATCCGGACCATGGTCCGGACGGGGTGATCGGGCATGGACGCGGCCACCACGACCACGGCGCTGATCAGGCCGGGCACATCGGTGGCGTTGCCCGCGGCGGGAAAGGCGGTGGTGCCCCGTTCGGTCACCCGACGCACGGCTGCCGTCGAAAGGGCCGCGTGGGAGCGTTGCACGCCGCGGTCCTCAACAGGGCGCCGTGGGGCCGGTCGGCGTCCGCGCGCCGTCGCCGCACGATCACCTCCCCGAGAAGTCCGGTCGGCGTTTCTCACGGAAGGCGGCGACACGGGCGGCGAAGTCCGCCGTGCCGAACAGGTGGGACGGTCCTTCGCGCTCGGTGCCGAGGGCGGTCCGCAGCGAGTCGAGGCCGAGTTCCTCGGCGAGCCTGGCGGCCTCCAGCGCGCCTTCCGGCGGCCCGGACTGCCAGTAGCCGAGGTGGTATCCGAGTTTCATCGTGGTTCCCTTCCGATGTGGCCCCCGCTCAGCCGAGGACGACCTCCGCCACGCGCCGAACCTCGGCCGGTGTACGGGGCGAGACGACGAGCGTGGTGACGCCGCTCTCCTGCCATGCCTGGATGCGGTCGCGGACCTTGGCGGCGTCCCCGACGATGTGCAGTTCGTCGACGAGGCTCTCGGGAATCAGCGCCGTCGCCTCCTGCTTGCGTCCGGCTAGGAACAGCTCCTGGACCTTGTCCGCGACGTCGGCGTACCCCAGCCGTTCGAATACGTTCTTGTGGAAGTTCTGCTATCGCGCGCCCATGCCGCCCATGCACAGCGCGATGAGGGGCTTGAGCGGGTCCAGCACCGGCCGGGGGTCGTCCGTGACCTGGACGTGGCAGGCGGCCGCGATCTCGAAGGTGTCGCGGGTGCGCTTGGCGCCCGGCCGGGCGAAGCCCTCGTCGAGCCACGGCCGGTACATCCCCGCGGAAGCGGGCGAGTAGAAGATCGGGATCCAGCCGTCCGCGATCTCCGCGGTCTGCGCCACGTTCTTCGGCCCCTCCGGGAGGTCGGGCTGCTGACCGAGCTGACCAGCCCTGACGGCCGCGACGTCGTCTCCGCCGAAGGCATGGCGCGGATCGACAGCGTCCGCACGGTGCCCCGGCCGCCCTCGCCGACGGGCCCGGGGTTCGCCGGTGAGAACGGGCCGTCACACCCCGGTGGTCTCCCCCTGGCGGGCGTGACCGTGCTCGACCTGGGCGTCATCGTCGCCGGCGCCCAGACCGGCCTCCTCTTCGCCGAGCAGGGGGCCCGGGTCATCAGGGTCGAGAACCGTCAGTTCCCGGACGGCATGCGCCGTACCTTCGAGCGGCTCACACCGGCTCTCGCGCGCGGGCACATGGGCAAGGAGAGCCTCGGCCTCGACCTGCGCAGCGACGAAGGCGTGCGGATCTTCAAGGAACTCGTCCGCCGGGCGGACGTGGTCACGTCCGACTTCAAGCCCGGCACGCTGGAACGTCTCGGTATCTCCCACGCCGACCTGCTCCGCGTCAAACCGCGGATCGTCTGCGTCGAGAGCAGCGCCTTCGGGAACGCCGGTCCCTGGCGCACCGCGATGGGGTACGGGCCGCTGGTGCGGGCCGGATCCGGACTGACCTGGCTGTGGCGTCAGGGCCCGGACTCGACGTACTTCGGCGACGGCATCACCATGTATCCGGACCACGTCGCGGCGCGCGTGGGGGCGATCACGGCGCTTGCCTGCCTGCTGGACCGCTGGCGTACCGGTGTCGGCCGGCACGTCGGCGGTGGCGCAGTCCGACGTCGCCCTCGTACAGCTGGCGGAACTGCTCGCGGCCGAGGAATCCCCGTACTGGTCCCCGTACCCTGCGGCGGGGATGCACAGGGCGCTGGCCTCGTTCGATCGGTTTGCCCAGGAGATCGACCGTCGCGCGGATCGGCCACTTGGCGGCCGACCAAGAGCCTTCAGCAACGCCTGATCCCAAGTACTTCAGGCGGCCGCGGCCGCCTGGCCGAGGGATGTCGCCAGATCCCGGGAATCACGATGGCTGACCGGTTCGCCGTCCGCGCCGGAGGCGCACGGGGCGATGCCGGTGACACTGAACCTCGCGCCGGTCGGCTCGGGCACCCTCCCTAGGGCAGTGGGAGCGGCCCGCTGAAGGATCCGCTCCACACCCTCGAGGACGGAGTCAGTCCGGCATCAGGCCGAGACCCGCAGAACGCCCTCTTACAGCTCTGTCTTCGGGTTGCCGTTCTGTACTGCCTTGGCGCCAAGACAGGTGATCAACAGCGCTACGAGACTCTTCGCGTTGGTGTAGGTCCTGCCATAGACGTTGACCCGACCTCTGTCGTTTCGGTAGACCTCGCTGGCGTCTGCCCAGTGGTGCAGGGCGTAGACGTCCTCGGTGGTGAGGCCGTATGAGGTCCAGTCGCCGATGGCCGTGCGGATCCGGTTGTGAAGCGGCAGGATCCGTCCTGCCTCTGCGACACCCACGATGAAGGTCAGCATCGCCCGGGCGGTGTCCCGGTAGGTGCTCCTGGGGTTGTGGAAAGTTCTCACGGCGTCTTCGAACTGCGAGAACCCGATGCGCACATCGGTGAGCGGCCGGTCCGCGGCCCGCGCCAGAGCGTCATAGCCCTCGGGCCATCCATCGTCCAACCTGGCCGCGCTCACCGTCGATGCGCTGGAGACGCTGATCCGCAACCGACTCAAGCGCCTTCAGTACCGGCCCGTCGTCCTCGACGGCTTCCTCGCGGAGACCGGCCTGATTTTCCACCCGCTACCGCCATGACGTCGCGAAACATTGTCGTCGGAAACTCGCCCGCCGCGATCGTCCGCCGCGCAGGCAATCCCCTTGCGCTGCCGACCCTGTCCAGCGATGCTCGGATGCCGTGAGCGGCTTCCAGATCAGCACCCTGACGGCCACCGAGGAGCGGCTCTGGCACGCTTTTCCCACCGGCGCCCTGGTCGACCTGCGCTCCCGACCCGACGACGGCCCCGGCCAGGCGACGTCGTGGCCGCGCACCCGCGAGATTCGCGCCGAGGTGATCGCGGCGCTGCTGACTGGCAGCGGGCCCGATGCGAACGGCGGCGCGGGGGTCAAACTGGCCGGCGCTCGTGTCGTCGGGCGACTCACGCTCGCCCACACGCAAGTCCCCTACGCACTCGACTTCGAGCACTGCTGCTTCGACGACGGCCTGGACCTCGCAGAAGCCGAGACGCGCAGCGTGCGCCTGCGCGGCTGCTACCTCACCGTACTGGAAGCCAACCGCGCCGAGATCCGCGGCGAGTTCCAGATGGAGGGCTGCCGCCTCGACCGGCTCAGCCTCTACGCGGCACGCGTCTTCGAGATCGAAATCAGCGGGACCACGATCACCGCGCCCCCGCCCGAACCACCGGCCCCCGACGCCGACTGGACGCCGCCGCGCACCGCCATCAACGGCGACCTGCTCGTCGTCGACACCGCGATGTACTGCCACGACGTTGTCATCGACGGACAGTTCCGGCTCCCCGGCGCGCGCATCGGCGGATACCTGCATCTGGACGGCGCCCGGATCACCCACGAGGAGCGCAACCGCCCACCCACGCCCGCCCTGCTGGCGCAGGGGCTGCGCGTCGACACCGGCATGTTCGCCCGCCGTGGCAACACCCGCGCGAAGAACCGGTTCACCGTCACCGGCGGCGTCGACCTCAGCGACGCCACGATCAAGGGCGGGCTCATGCTGCCCGACGCCGACCTGGTGGACGACCACAGCCAAACGGCGCTGCGCGCAGACCACATCTCGGTCGAGGGCGGGGTCAACCTGTCGGGCGTCACGACTTCGGGCGCGGTCCGGCTCAACTCGGCCCGCGTCGTCGGGCCGCTGACACTCAGCGGTGCGCGACTGGGCACGCTCGACGCCTCCGGCGCGCGCGTCGAAGGGGCGATGTTCTGCAATGAGGGGTTCACCGCGCACAGCCTGGACTTGCGGCGGGCACGGACTACGACGTTCGAGGACGACGCCGCGTCCTGGCCCGACAAGCTGCGCCTGGACGGCTTCGTCTATGACGAACTGATGCCGTTGCCGACGGCCGGGACGCGACTGCCGTGGCTGGCTCGTGACGCGTATCAGCCTCAGCCTTACGAGCAGCTGGCCGCGCGCTACCGCGCGGTGGGGCGTGACGGCGAGTCGCGGCGGGTGCTGCTGGCCCAGCAGCGGCGGCGACGTGAGGCGGCGGGCGTGCCGGCGAAAGCATGGGGCCTTCTCCAGGACGCAACGGTCGGGTACGGGTATCGGCCGTGGCTGGCCGGGCTGTGGTTGTTGGGCCTGCTCGCCGCTGGATCGGTCTACTTCGCCTCCCACCACCCCGCACCGCTGGGCACGGGCGGCCCGCATTTCAACCCGGTCGCCTACACGCTCGACCTGTTGGTGCCGGTAGTGAGCCTCGGTCAATCGGGCGCGTGGAATCCGAGCGGGTCCAGTCAGGTGCTGGCCTATGCGCTAATCATCAGTGGCTGGACACTAGCCACGACGCTGGTCGCCGGGGTCACACGAATACTGGTGCGGCCCTGAGATAACAGGTCTCTCTCCGGCTGGCGCGCCTGTCACGAGACGACATCAAACCGTCGTCCTCATTAACCATCCGCGACCAGATGTCCAGCCCTGCTCCGGAGCACCTCCACCACGGTCTCCATGTCCCGCCGGGGACCGACGACGATCACCGGAACGCTCACGGCCCCACAGCGTCCAGCAGCGGAACCGCATTCGCAGGACGACGACGTCGCCGCTGCCCTCCATGGCAGTTCACAGCAGGGCGGGGTCATCCGGAACACCCGCTCCACGCACGGGTCGGGGTGCCCGGTCACCCCGTGCGGGGCCACCCACCATCGGTACAAGCCAGGGGGACGGCGGACCTGGGCACCGTCGAGGGGCAGTCGACGAACTGGAATCGCTCGCGTGGGTTCGGTGGTCCGTCGTGGCGTTGCTGCCTGCGAGGGATCTGCTCACCGTCAGAAGCGCCTGCCCTTGGGCGCCGGGCGTCCGGTCACGGCTCGTCGACCAGACGCCCGGGGTGTCCGGAGGCGTGGTCACTTCCTGGTGATGGATGCCACCCAGGTGATGAAATTCGTCGTCGAGTCGCCGGTGCGCTCGGCCATCGTGTGGCCCTGAGCCCACACGGTAGCGAAGTCGACGTCGTGGATGCCGTAGTTCTGGAGGGCCAGCAGGAGGTTGACTTCGGTCGTGCTCGCGGTGTCGCCCTGCATGATGCCGGTGCGGATGCGCCAGTGACGCGCCACCTGCGACCTGCGGTAGCCGCCGAAGGCGGGTGAGAGGAAGTACAGGGGGTTGTACGCGTCGCCCCGCCAGGCCATGTCCTTGCCGACGCTGTCCTTCTTCGCGAAGTCGCTGTCGTACGCCGAGGAGCCGTAGTCGGACTGCCAGTCGGAGTACGTGGCGTAGGTCGCCTCGTTCGCCTTGATGACGTCTCGCGTGAGGGGCGCGAAGTGCGCCGGGACGCCGAGCCCCATCGCGAAGACGTTGTTCTCGGTCTGCCCGCGGGAGTACCCGTCGAACGCGCCGACCGGCTTGCTCGCGGTCTTCTGGCTCTTCACGAAGCCTTCGAGGCTGGACACCGTGACGGTGTTGGTCGCGGAGTCGTAGGTGACCCAGTCGCTGTCGGTGTTGAGGTAGGCGATGTAGTCCTCGACCGTCTCGTACGTGGTGGAGGATCCCGTCTGGCCCGATCCGGGCGGACCGCCCATCGTCGTGACGGTGTACGGGAAGGTGTTGTCGGCCAGGAAGTTGTTCAGCGAGGTGGTGATCACCTCGATGAGGTGGTCGTAGTAACTCCCGGCCAGGCCTATGCCGTTGCTCGACTCGGTCAGCTCCAAACGCCTGCCGTGCTCGTCGCGCAGCCCCAGCCGGTTGACATACCTGGGCCAGGCCTTCGCGAGGTCCGTCGAGTAGGCGCTGGTCCAGGTGCCGGACGCGCGCGTGCCGGTCGAGGCGAACTGGCCCATGTTCCACTCGTAGGACAGGTTGGCCTCGTGCAGGCTGGTGATCGGGCACCAGGCCATGACGCCGGCGACCGTGTCGCTGAGGGGCCGGCCGTGAGCGTCCGCCATGGCAGCGCCGATCGTGCGCAGATAGGGCTCGTACAGGGGGCTGTCCCCGGACGCGCCCGCCACGGTGTCCTGTGCGCCGCCACCGCTCATGCCGAACAGGACGATGTCGTCTGTGCTGCCGGGCAGGACGCTCCGGTTGTACCGCAGGAAGCGGACCGCGGCCTTGAGGTCGGTCACGCCCCAGGCGGCCGCGTCGGAGCGGTCGCTGGTCGAACTGTCCCGGCCCCGCAGGCCCGGCCACACGTAGATGTGCCCCGCCTCCAGGTACTTCGACACGCTGCTGTAGCTGTATGACGTAGCCGGCTTCTGCGCGGCGTAGCCGGGAGTGTTGACCGGGATCACGATCGGCGCCGTGCGTCCGGAGTAGTCGCCGACGGTGCCCTTCGGGTTGACCTTCGCGGTGTACGTGGTCCCGTCGCTGTTCGCGGTGGCCGTCAGATAGGCACCCGGCACGTAGATCGACAGGTTCTCGTAGTCCGTCGCGGCCGGGTTGGCGACGTACACCTTTCCGACTTGGTAGTACACGTCGTTGGTCGAGTCGTACGACCAGGCGGTGGGGTCGAACTCCAGCGAGTACGCCGAGGACGCGCTCGACGCGCCGTGCGACGACGATGTGCCGGCGACAGCCGTGCCCGCCGCGCTTTCGGCGATTCCGAACGCGGCCACGGCCGTGGCACTCCGGATGACCGTTCTGCGGTTGATGTCCACCCGTAGACCTCCTTGTGTCGGGCTGTGCGGCTCATTCGCAGCCAGACTGTAGACATCGAGTCTGTGATTGTTGCCAATTTTGATGACAGTTTCGTTAGAACAATGAGCTGCAGGGAGATCTCACGACGCCGAAGGCGCCGCAGGTGTGTCGGTCTGGGACTGCACCCATCCTCGGCTGACCACTCGCCCCGATGAGGAACTACGGGTCACCGTCGCCGCAACGCGCCGACGGGTCCCCGGAGGCGGTAAGGGCACTGACTCCTGCGCACCTTGCCCATCCGGGCGCAGAACCGCTGCGGGCTGGCCTCGCCGAGGAAGAGCTGGTCAAGGTGGGTGAGCGGTTCGTTGCCGAGTTCGGGGGGCGCCCGGTCCCAGGAGAGCTGGAAGCTCTTCGCGTTGCTGGCCAGGCCGTGGACGTACGTCGTCCAGCCCGCGTTGTCGGTCGTCTTGAGCCTGGCGTCGAGATCCTTCACCGGCGGGACAACGCCTTTCTCGAGGAGGCGGTCGATGTAGACGCCGTCCTTGAGATGGACCATCGCGGGTTTCTTGTCCTTGGCCCTCACCTGCGCCGACAGTGAGAAGGAGTTGGCAGTGTTGTCGACGACATCGCTCGCGTCGCTCCTGCCACCGGAGACGGGCCGCGAAGCCGGACCAGCCGAGGTTGCCGGCGGAGACGGACTCGGCGACCCGGTCGTCATCGTGCCGCCCACCCAGCTGCACTGCCGGATCATCGCGGCCCTGCTGGTACAGCTGGGCCGGAGTTCGACAACCTGCGCGATCACGCCGACGCGCGGGTCACGATCCGGCCGGGCGGGGGCGCCAGAGTACCCGGGTCGATGCCGAGGGCATTGCGGGCCGCGATCCGTCCGAGGATTTCGGCGTCGATGTGGACGGTGGTGAGTGCGGGGGTCGACAGGGAACCGTACTCGGTCTCGTCGAAACCGATCACCGCCACGTCCTCGGGCACCCGCAGCCCGAGGTCGCGCAAAGCCGTCAGGGCGCGCAGCGCGATGTCGTCGTCGAAGGCGGCCAGGGCGGTCACGTCCGAGTGGGCGGCCAGGAACGTCTCGACAGCGGCAGCGCCGGCCTGGCGGGGCCGCGGAACGACGAAGCGCTCCAGGGGCGGAAGTCCCAGCCGACGGGCAGCCTCCTGGGCGAATCCCAGTCGGACCCCGGTCAGCGGATACTCACGGTCGGTCATGCCCATCGCGATCCGGGTGTGCCCGCGTTCGGCGAGGTATCGGATCTGCAGCGCGGCGTTGGCGGCGAACCCGTTCTCCCAGTCCGCCTCGGTCGGCTCGTGTCCCTGCAGGTAGGCCTCTCCGAGCCGCAGCACCGCCCGTGGCGCGATGGTGTCCAGCATCTGCTGGGTGGCCTCCGGGATCGCGTGACCGTGCCGGACCAGGAGGATGTGGCCGTGCTCGGCAAGCTCCTCGTCCAGGCCCCGGACGTAGCTCCGGGAGAAGTTGCCCTCCATGCCCCAGTCGACGTTGAGGACGACGATGCGCGACGAGCCCTCGCGCAGCGCGCGGGCGATGCCGTGCGCGACGTATCCCAGCTCCTGGGCGGCCTCCATGACCCGCTCGCGGGTGGCCGCCGAGATCGTCTGCCGTGGGTCGTCGTTCAGCACGAAGCTCACCGTGGCCCGCGACACGCCGGACGCCTTGGCCACGTCGGTCAAGGTCACTCGGCCAGAACGGCCCATGCCGGCCCACTTCCTCTCCATCGGGCTGGGGCCCCCGGCCGCATGTGGTGTCGCCGGGAAAGTGGCACCCCATCTCTAGAACGATTAAGCACTGCAGCCCAGTCTAACGTCACTAGATCGTTTCAGTTCACCGCGCCCCGAGCCAGACCGCCCGTGCGCCCGCACACAGCCTGCCTCAGGATTCCCGGATCTACCGTCAGCGCGAACCCTTGCTCAAGGAATCTGTGACGGCGGGCCACCCGCAGGCCGCTCCGCCCCAAGGCCGCGCCGTGAAGACGTGCTCGGATGTTCCGCTGACGCGATGGAAAGCAGCCGCCGCGCCTTCAGTTCGGTTTCCTGCCACTCCCGCTCGGGCTCCGAACCCCAGGTGATTCCTGCTCCCGTGCCGAATCTCAGGAGTCCTGTGGACCGGTCGATCCAGAAGGTGCGGATGCCGACGGCCAGTTCTCCGCGACCGCGGTCGGCGTCGACCCAGCCGAGTCCGCCGCAGTAGGGACCGCGCGCCGACGTCTCCAGTGCCGCGATGATCCGCAGGGCGCTCGCTTTGGGAGCCCCCGTGACCGATCCGGGCGGGAACGTCGCCGCCAGCAGTTCGGGCCAGCCCGCACCGTCGTGCAGCCGCCCGCTCACCGTGGACACGAGGTGGACGAGCCCCGGATGCTTTTCCACGGCGCACAGATCGGGGACGGTCACGGAACCGGGAACACAGACGCGGCCGAGGTCGTTGCGGACCAGGTCGACGATCATCACGTTCTCCGCGTAGTCCTTTTCCAGCAGGTCCGCCTCGGTCCGGCCGGTTCCCTTGATCGGGCCCGAGGCGATGTCCCTGCCGGCGCGCCGCACAAAGAGTTCCGGGGAGGCGGTGGCCACCTCGATGCCGTACCGCGGGATGCGGATGACGCCGGCGTAGGGAGCCGGGTTGTGGCGCGCCAGCAGTCCGGCCAGCGCTGCGACATCGGCGTCCGGCGCGACCGGTGCGGACAGGACCCGGCAGAGGTTCGCCTGGTAGACCTCACCCGCGGCGATGTGCTCGCGGATACGCGTCACCCCGTTCGTGTACGCGATGCGGTCGAGCGAGGTCAACCATGTCCCGGCACCCGGCCCGCGCCACGGCGGCGTCGGCAGACCGTGGCACTCGGCCTGTCGCACGTCGCGGAACCGGGCGCACGTCAGGTGACCCTCGAAAGTGGCCGCGACAGCCCAGAAGCCCTCGGAGTCCAGTGCCGAGGGATCGCTGGTGACGTCCATGAGGCCGGTTGCGAGATGGCCGCCGAGAAGCGCCATCGGAGGGAACCCCTCCATTCCGCACCTCCTGTGATGTGGCCTGCCGTGCAACGAGCGGTGGGAGTTTCGCCCTACGGAGCGCTCAGGCCACGACGGCCTCGCGTTCGGCGCCCCATTGGGCCGCGCGCAGCGTGTTGACCATGAGCATGGCGATGGTCATGGGACCCACACCGCCGGGTACCGGAGTGATGCGATCGGCGATGCCGTCGAGTTCGGCGGAACGGACGTCGCCGCTCAGACCGGAGGGAGTGCGGTGGATGCCCACGTCGATGACGACCGCGCCGGGCCTGACGTGTTCGGGACCGATGAGGCCGCGGACGCCGGTGGCGACCACGACGATGTCGGCGAGCCGGGTGACGGCCGCGAGGTCGGTGGTGAATTCGTGGGCGACCGTGACGGTCGCTCCGCGCCGCAGCAGCAGGTGGGTCAAGGGCTTGCCGACGAGTTCGCCCCAGCCGACGACGGCGACGCGGGCGCCCTTGAGGGGAACCTTCTCGGCGTCGAGGAGTTCGATGACGCCGCTGGGTGTGCAGGGACGCAGGCCCCGTTCTCCTCGGGCCAGCAGGCCCGCGCTGGCGGTGGTGAGGCCGTCGACGTCCTTGGTGACGGGTATGCGGTCGATCAGCGCGTCCGCGTCGAGCTGGGGCGGCAGGGGGAGTTGGAGCAGGATGCCGGACACCTGCGGGTCGGCGGCCAGTTCGTCGACCACCGCGGCGACGTCGTCCTGGGTGGCGTGCTGGGGCAGGAAGCGGTGAAAGTCGCGCATGCCGGCTTCCTTGATGGCGCGCCGTTTGGCGGCGACGTACACGGCGCTGGCCGGATCGTCGCCGACGAGGATGGTCGCCAGCCCGGGAATCCTCCCCGAACGCGCGGCCGTGGCGACCTCCTCTGCGACTTGTGAACGGATCCGCTGGGCGATGCGGGTGCCGTTGATCGTGGTGGTCATGGTGGCGAACCGCTTTCTTGTGATGAGGAACGATTCGCCCAGGTGAAAGGGGTGCTGTGTGCGGTCACCGTGACCGCGGCTGTACGGCGCCGTGACCGGCCGGCCGCCGGAACGGCCGGCTCGGTCGAATGGCGTACGGCGCACGACAAGACCGCCTGCTCCCTGCACCGGGCGGTTTCCCTGTCCGTGGGATGTCCCGCGTCCCGCCGTCAGGCGAAGACGATGGTGTGGTTGCCGTCGCGGATGACGCGGTCCTCGGCGTGCCACAGCACGGCGCGGGAGAGCACCGCGCGTTCCACGTCGGCGCCGCGACGGGTGAGGTCGGCCGCGGTGTGGGCATGGGTGACGCGGACGACGTCCTGCTCGATGATCGGTCCCTCGTCGAGATCCCGGGTGACGTAGTGGGCGGTGGCTCCCACGAGTTTCACCCCCCGCTGCTTGGCCTTCGCGTAGGGGCCGGCACCGATGAAGGCGGGCAGGAAGGAATGGTGGATGTTGATGATCGGGACGCCGACGCTGTCGATGAAGTCGCCGGAGAGGATCTGCATGTAGCGGGCGAGAACGACGAAGTCGACGTTCCCCTGCAGCAGCCGCAGCTGCTCGGCCTCGGCGGCGGACTTGTCCGCGCCCTGGCAGGGGACGTGGAAGAAGGGGATGCCGAAACTGCGTACTTCCTCGGCCACATCGGGGTGGTTGGAGACCACCATGGCGACGGTGACGGGGAGTTGACCCTGCCGATGGCGCCAGAGCAGGTCGAGCAGGCAGTGGTCGGACTTCGAGGCGAAGATCGCGACCCGCTTGGGCACCGACAGATCGCGCAGCGTGTAGCTCAGCCCGAAGGTGCTCACGAGGTGCTGGTCGAGGTCCGTCCGCAGAGCAGGCAGCGCGACCGGGAGGTTGTCCAGGCCGAAGACGGTGCGCTGGAAGAAGGCGCCGCCCTGCGGGTTGTCGGAGTACTGGTCGAGGGAGACGATGTTGGCACCGTGGGCGCCGAGGACCGACGTCACGGCGGCGACGATGCCCGTGGCGTCGGCACCCTGCACGATGAGCGAGGCCTGCTGGGCCGGCGGCTTGCTCGGGTCGGTGCGGGCCGGGATGTCTTGCGTGAGGGTCATGCCAGGCTTTCCTTCCGGAAGCGGGCGGCCCAGTCGGAGGTGGCCTTGAGCCCGCCGAACGTATAGAAGTGGATCTTCAGTTCGCCGTGGCGGCCGGGATCGTGGGCCTCGGCGAGGTCGCGCAGGAAACGGTCCGGCCCCGCGGTGCCCATGAGGTTGGTCAGGGAGAAGCCGTACTTCTTGACGACCGAGGCGCTGGTGCCGACCCCGAAACGGGCCGCGTACCCCATGAGCCGGCGCACTCCGGCGGGTCCGGGCACCCCGATCCTGATCGGGACCCCGATACCGCGGTTGCGGACCTCTTCCACCCAGGCGAGCACCGGGTCGACGTCGAACCCGAACTGCGTGATGATGCCGCTCTCCAGGGACTGCGCGCCGAGTGCCGCGTACTTGGCACACAGCGCGGACCACAGCGTGGTGCCGTCGATCTCGGGGTGGCCTTCGGGGTATCCGCTGACGCTGACGTGCCGGACTCCGTACTCCTGCAACAGCCCGGTGTCGATCAGGGACAGGGAGTCGGCGTAGGGGCCCTCGGGGTGTGCCGGGTCTCCGCCGACGACGAACACGTTGTCGGACGTTCCGTCGGCGTGCAGCGCGGCCAGGAAGCGCTCGAAGTCGTCGCGCGATCCGAGGCGGCGGGCAGATATGTGCGGTACGGGCACGAACCCGAGCCGTTTGACCGCCCGGGCCGCCTCCAGGCGCATCTGCAGGTCCTCGTTGCCGAGGAAGGTGACGTTGATGCGCGTGCCCTGGGGAATGGCGTCGCCGGCTTCCTCCAGTCTGGAGACGTCCTTACCCGTCATCTCCAGGGAGAAGTCCTCAAGTAGTGATGTGCTGACCGCTGTTCGTGCCGTGCTGGCGGGAGTCATCGTCTTTCGTCTCGCTTTCTGGTCCAAGGCGCCGTCTCCTGGGCACCCGGGGCACCACTGAGGCAGAGGTGAGGAACCTGCGCCGCCTCCGGTCCGCCACGAGGGCGCGGAGGAACGGCGCGATGCGCGGGCAGCCGCCTGTCGTCAGCGGCCGCGGCGGTAGAGGGTGCGCGCGTGCTCGCTGAACGGGGAGGGCTGCACGGTGGCACGGATGCGGGGGAATCCGAGGTCGGCCTCGGGGTCGGTGCCGGGACCGGGGTGCTCGCCCCAGACCACCGTCACCTCCGTGCCCGGTGCGGCGTGCTCGGAGTCGATCAGGGTCTGGGCCAGGACGGTGCCCACCGGGTCGACCGACGCGGTCTGCATCGTCATACCGACCAGACCGGCAGCGGTCTCCACCCGGTGGCGGGCATAGGTGAGTACGAAGCCGGGGGCCTCGCCCTGTCCGACCACGGTGCGGACGTCGTCCGCGTCGAGGACGAGGGTGACCTTGGTGCGCAGCGGGCCGTCCTTGGCCTTGAGCAGGGCGTCGCGCCCGAGGAAGTCGTGGTTGAAGGAGATCATCTTCCCGTAGCCCAGCTCGTACGGGGAGACGTAGTAGTCCTCGATGTCCTCCCTGAAGTAGCTGCCGTTCAGCGGACGCTTGCCCTCGATGCCGAACAGCGGCAGGTGCTTGCGGTACTCCGGCAGATCCGGGTCGGTGTAGATACCGGGCACCGGCGAGGGGATCCAGCCGCTCTCCACACTGGCCGAGGTGTACGCCAGGGCCCCGATCTCGATCAGGCCGAGCGGCTCGCCGACCCTCAGGAACTGCTCGTGAACGTACGCGGCATGCTCCCAGGGACCGATGAACTCGAAGCCGACCTGGCCGGCCATGCCGTGGCGCAGGGCGCGCAACGGGCGTCCGTCCAGGGTGATCGCGGTGGAGTGGAAGAACTTCGTCTCCGGCAGCGGCCCGCCGAAGGCGCGCCCGACGAGTTCCGCGGCCAGCGGGCCCTGGATCTGGTAGCGGAACAGCTTCGGGTCGCCGCCACCCTGGCGGAAGGCGGAGGACGGGTCGGTGACGAAGCCGACGTCGTAGCCGCCCTTCTCCGCGTGGTACTGCACCCAGTGCTGCGCCGCCGGGATGCCGCTGAGCAGGTACTTGTTCTCGCCCTCGCGGGCGAGGATCCCGTCGGTGACGATGTGGCCGTCGCGGGTGACCGGCACGTACTGCTTCGCCTGGCCTATCGCGAACTTCTCGAAGTTGTTGGCGCCGTGGTCGGCCAGCACCTGCGTGGCGTCGGGGCCCTCGATCCACATGTCGTACATGTGGTGCGAGAGGTTGAGCAGGGCCACGCCCTCGTGCCACGCGGCCTGCTCCTGACGCCAGCCGACGTACTCGCGCGCGACGACCTCAGGGGTCCACGGCTCGGCATCCGGCTTCCACAGCAGCTTGATCGCCGATCCGGCCTTGTCGATGCCGTCCTGGAGGGAGGGGATGGTCATGTGCGGCTCCTTTTCGGAATGCCCGAAGAGAACTAGATCGATTTAGTACGCTAGCGCAGCACCCTCGTTCAGGTGACTACGGCGTTACGAATGCATTGCCTGCGCCACATGCACCCTGCGGGCACCCATGGGCACCACGGACAGGCCGTCACAAGCCGGGCGCTGCGTACGCGGCGGCCATGCGCACCGCGTCGAGGCTCGCGCGTACGTCGTGCACACGGACGCAGAACGCGCCCGCCGCGGCAGCGAGCGCGGAAACAGCGGCCGTCGCCGAGTCCCGCTCCCCGGGCGGCACGTCGCCGGCGCCTCCGCTCGCGAGGGCCGCGCCGATGAACCGCTTCCTCGACGCGCCGACGAGCAGCGGGAAGCCCAGTCGCCGCAGAGTCCCCAGGCCGGCCAGGAGCGTCCAGTCGTGCTCGGTTCGTTTGGAGAAGCCGAGTCCCGGGTCGAGGACGATGCGGGCCGGGTCGACCCCCTGGTCCTTCAACCGCCGTACGCGCAGATCGAGTTCGGCCATGACTTCGACGACGACGTCACGGTAGTCGGCATGGCGGTCCATCTCCCGGCTGGGCGCACGCCAGTGTGTGGCGACGTAGGGGATGCCGGACGCGGCGACCACCGGCGCCATGTCCGGGTCGGCCAGGCCGCCGCTGACGTCGTTGACCAGACACGCTCCCGCTTCGACAGCGGCTCGGGCCACGGCCGCGCGCATGGTGTCGATGCTCACGCACACCCCCGCACGGGCGAGTTCGCGCACCACCGGGACAGTCCGGGCCAGCTCCTCGGCCAAGGCCACGGGCCGCGCTCCCGGCCGGGTGGACTCACCGCCCACGTCGACGATGTCCGCGCCTTGGGCGGCCAGATCAAGCCCGCGGTCGATCGCCTGCTGCGCCTGCGCGTACAGGCCGCCGTCGGAGAAGGAGTCGGGCGTCACGTTGAGAATGCCCATCACCAGACATCGATCCTGCCGGGGCAGGCCCTCCGGCCGTGGGGATGCTCCCAGCCGCCGGGCGGCGGCACCTTCCGCGGTCGACATCGGCGGCAACCTCCTTGATCCCGCGCCCTGTGGCGGGAACGGGATGCTAAATCGATTTTGTTGAGGGCACAAGGCTTCGCTAAATCGTTCTAGTCAGCTTCGGGCGGACACCGGCAGCAGGCCTGAGCCGACAGCACACTGCGACTGAAGCCGTCATCGCAGCTCTGGTCACGGCGCGGCGGAGGCGTGTGGATCCCGCCGTGAAAGGGCGTGGGACGGAGTCTCGCCGCGCTCGGGTCAGTCACGAGTCCGCCGGGCAAGAGCTGGAAGTCGTCATTCCGGCTGTGATCGCCGCGTTTTGGCTGGTCGGGCGTTGGGCCGGTGATTCGGTGGGAGTTGTGGCCTGTCGTGCTGCCGCTCCCCGGGAGGTCGGGGTCGCCCGGGCACCTCGCGCCCGGCGGCATCGTTCTCCCCCATCGGCGCGACGTCCGGCGAGCAGACGCCGATCCAGCCCATCGACGGTCAGGTCGGTCTGGCCGGATTCCAGCGCAACCGGGACTCGGCGGCCGACCTGGCGTACGTCGCCGCGCCGATCACGGACGGCAGGCTCAGCGCGCCCGTGGGCTGCCGGGGCAGCTGGGAGCAGGCCGGTGAGGCGGTCGCCGGGCTACGCGGCCGACGCGTGCGGGGCACGGCCGTTCTCACGGTGGGCTGGGTGCCGTTCCCTGTGCGACCGCGGTGCCGTGCGGTCATGGTCGTGGGCAGGGCAGGCCGGTGGTGCCGGGCTGTCCCGCCCACGGGTCGGGGGTCAGTGGGTCAGTGGGTCAGTGGGTCAGTGGGTCAGTGGGTCAGTGGGTCAGGAGAGCTTGACGAGGGTCCACTGCTGGTTGGTGGCGCCGTTGGTGGGCCATTCGTCGATGGCCGCGCCGTCGGCGGTCGAGTTCTTGGCGACGTCGAGCATGTAGCCGTTCGCGCGTGTCTCGATGGTGTAGCTGCCGTTGTCCGACGGGGCTATCACCCATTGCTGGTTGGCGCCGCCGTTGGATGTGAAGAGCTGTAGCTGGGTGCCGGTCCAGGTGCTGAAATAGGGGATGTCGAGGGCCTTGCCGCTGCCGACGCCGGTGATGGTGTAGTACCCGGCACTGTTGCGGGCCAGGGTCCACTGCTGGTTGGTGCCGCCGTTGTAGGTCCACTGGTCGATCAGGGTGCCGTCGGCGGTGCCGCGCCCGACGGCGTCGAGGGCCTTGCCGCTGTTGACACTGACGATCTTGTAGGTGCCGGAGAGGTCGGGCACCGTTCCCGGAGTGATGGACAGGTTGGAGTACTGGACGGGGTAGTACCCCATGGTGCCGAGGCCGACCTGGCCGCCGCCGTAGCTGGCGTCGGTGACCGTGCCGACGGTGGTGCCGTCGATCTTGGCGGTGATCGTGCTGTCCTGGAAGGACAGGGCGAGTTTGTGCCAGGTGTTCGTGCCGGGGGCTGTCACCGTGCCGCTGGCCAGGGTGGTCCAGGTCCACGAGGTGTTGCTCTTCAGCAGCGACCAGGCGCCGGTGTCGCTCAGCCGCAGGTGGTAGGCGTTCAGACCGTCGTTGCCCCTCGCCTGGGTGCCGGCGCGGCCGAGGATCTCGGCGGCACTGCCGCTCTGCTCCATCAGTACGTCGGAGCTGACCGTGTAGTTGCTCCAGCCCAGGTCGCCCATGAGGGTGTACGGCTGAGTACTGGGCGTAGTGACCCAGCGGATCGGCTGGACCGGCGCCATCTGGCGCAGGCACTCACCGCTCCGGCCGCCGCCGCAGGAGGCCGCCTGGAACGCGCCGTTCATCGAGGAGAGGTACTTGGCCTCCTGCCCGGTGCTGTATCCGGCGAAGCTGTCGGAGTACGGCAGCGCCAGCTGGGTGCGCTGCGGAGACGTGGCGGTGCCCGCGCCCTGACCGGTGGTGGTGGTCACGGTGTAGATGTGGCCGGGGGCCAGGGTCAGCGTGTACGTTCCGCCGCCGGCCGTCAGGTCGGCGTTGCGGACCATGTGCGGGTTGGCGGTGCCCGGGGCGGACAGGTCGGTGGACCACACGTGCAGGGTGCCGCCGGGCAGGCCGCCGGCGACGCTCATGGTGACCGTCTGGGACGCGGCGGCGTCCATGGTCTCGAAGACGCTGCTCCAGGCGCTCTTGTCGGGTGCGGCGTAGCTGACGTAGCTGCCGTTGTTGCGGTCGCCGCCGAGGTAGCCGCTTGCGGTGTCGAGGTACTTCCAGCCGGGCGAGGTGAACTGCGTGGTCTGGGCGATCGACCAGGTGGTGCGGCCCACGCTGTAGTTGCCGGACCACGGCTGATTGGCGGTGATCAGACCCTGGTCGTGGAAGATGAGGTTCTGGTAGGTGGACGCGACGATCGGCCAGTTGATGTAGGCGGTCATCTTGCCGTCGATGTAGCCGCGGTTGAGGCCGCGGGCAACGGGGGCCGCGCCGTTCTCGGCGTTCTCGGAGCCGCTCTCGCTGGCCCAGATCGGCTTGCCGAGTGTCTGGGCGTCAGAGGTGGAGGAGCAGCTCTTCATCGCGGGGAAGACGCACGGGTAGTGTGCGCCGGCGATGTCCACGGCGTTGTAGAGGCTGGTGTCGTTCTTCATGCTGGTGGCGATGTTCCAGTTGGCAAGGTCCCCGCCGACCAGCTGCGTAGAGGCGTAGCCGTTCGAAACCAGGGCCGACTTCAGGTTCTCGTACCAGGTCGCGTCGTAATTCCTCTCGTTCCAGCCGCCGATGTAGTCGATGGTCAGGCCGTGCTGCTTGGCACAGCCGAGCCAGGACATCAGGTAGTCGATCATGTCCTGGGAGTAGAAGGTGCCGTTCCCGATCCAGCCGGGCGCGCCCCAGGACAGCGCGGAGAGCTTGATGTTCGGGTTGCGTGCCTTGGCCTGCTCCATCAGCCACCACTCGTAGCCCGCGTTGCAGTCGATGGTGCCCTTGGTGTGCTCGATGCTGGCCTCGGCGCCGTCGGTGGAGTTGGTGTCACCGCCGACCTCGACCTTGAGTATCTGCAGGTCGGCTCCGTAGCCCGGCTTGAAGAGGTAGTCGAGGATCTGGTTGCGCTGGGTGGCCGGGTAGTCGTACAGCAGACGGGTGTTGCCGCCTCCGCCGCTGATCGCCCCGATGCCGTCGAAGGTGCGCCCGCTGCTCGTGCCGTCCACCGTGACCGCGGTGTTCGTGACGGCGTACGCCGGGGTCGGGATGCGCCCGCTGAGCAGTGCGAGAGCGAGGAGCAGGACGGTCAGAACCGCCATCGGTCTGATGCGTCTGCTGCGCAGACTCAGGATGTTGTTCAAGGTGGTTCTCCTGGGGTGGGTGGTACCGCTGTACTGAGCCGCGCCCTTGCGGTCCAGGCCGGCGCCCGGGCATGGGTCACCGGCGCAGGCACGGCGCGGCGGAACAGGTGTTGGAGCGCATGCCTCCACGCCGAGGATCCGGCGCGTGCAGGCGTGCTGGGCCCTTACGCCGAGGTAGGCCGGGCTGCGAAGGGTGCAGCCGGGCGCCCCCGCGCAGAAGGGCGGTGCGGTGACTACGCGGATCCGGCACCGGCCCGGGGCCGGCGGACGTGCGTGCCTAAGCCGCCTGTTCCGCCATGGGAGAGCCAGGGGGCTGCCGCGGGCACTGCGCGACGGGCGGAAATCGACGCCCGGCCGGGGCCGAGGGCGTACGTAACGTCGGCGCCCTGGCCGCCGGCCCCGGCGGCCAGGGACGTGCCCCTCGGTGTCGCGCACGACGCCGACAGCTCGAAGCCGGAGGCCGAATGTTGGATCCTGTTCGAATTTACGTCACGTACCACGACAATAGGCCTCTCCATTGAGCCAAAGCCGCAACAAGATCGAAAATATTCGACCAGAACCGCAACCTATAGTCGAGGTGCAGGACGATCAATGGCCCTGAGACGACGGATTCCGCATCCATAAGTTGCAGGAGGATGCGCGTTATGCCGAGGCGACCGGAAGATCACCCAGCCGGGAACCCTCGGTCGGCCGGCAGACGAACCACTCGGTCCGGCAACGGCTACTGAGGTTGCGCGCCGAACAGGCACGGGCCAGGCATCTGCTCCAGGGCGGCGGCGCACACCTGCGGCAGACGGTGGCGTCGCGCCGAGTGGTGCAGCGGCACGGAAATCGTGACTGCGCAGGTCAGTCGGGCGATGCAGCCGCCTCCGCGCCGGATGGGGGTGCTGATGCCGGCGCGCAGCACACACTGCGACCGGGCGAGCCGGTCGGCAACCGCCACCGCGGCTCTGATCGGAGTCACGCGGCCCGTTCGGCCACACCTCTCGACGGGACGTCACCCGCCAGGCAGACCAGGGCAGTACGCGAAGCGCAATCTTTAGTTGTAGCCGACGCCCTTTCGCATACCTGCCCATGTGCCCAGACTTCCCGCAATTGATCGCGCATCGGCCCGCGAACCGGGTCTGTGCAGCGCGACCGGGGTGGGCGATGGACAGCGTGGCGCCCGCCCACCGGACATCACGCACAGCGGCCCGACGCGCCCCGAACTCCCCCTCGGACTCGTCCCCGCCGAGCAGTCGCCCTGGGTGGCTCCCGGCAGTGACGTGCCCGCCGAGGCAGCTCGGGCTCTCGACCATGGAGGTGTAAGCAATGGCGCTTATCAGAAGACAGTGGCCGGTGTCGTTCACGGCCCTGCTCGTCGCGTCGGCGGCGCTGGCAGGATGCAGCTCCGGCGACGCCACCGGTTCGTCGGGCAGGACCGCCTCCGTCTCGGGCCTCGCCACGGCCGAGAAGAAGGTGGCGGCCTCCCAGGCCGCGGTCACCGACTACCCCGTTCCCACCACCGGCGTGCGCGGCGTCGCCAAGTTCAAGGGCCGCAAGGTCTATTACATCCCGTTCCTCCAGCAGATCCCCGCCTTCGCGGACGCAGCACGGTCGATGCGCGAGGCGCTTGCCAAGGCCGGGCTCTCCCAGCAGGTATGCGACGGCAAGGCCCAACCCAGCGCGATCGCCGCATGCGTCCAGCAGGCGATGGCGGCGGACGCGGCCGGAATCGTCCTGGACGCCGTTCCTTACGGCATGGCTCAGAACGCTCTCGACGCAGCCAAGGCCAAGGGCATCCCGATCGTCATCGCGGACCAGGACCCTCCGTCCGGTTTCACCAACAGCAACCAGGTGACCTATGTGGCGGGGGTGACCACCCAGCCGAGCGCCATCGCTTGGTGGGCCATCGCAGACTCCAAGGGCAAGGCCGATCTGATCATCACGGAGTCGGCCGACAACCCGTCGGCGACGAAGTACGTGACGGACTCCCTGCCGATCTACAAGAAGTACTGCCCCGACTGCACGGTCAAGGTCAAGGTGATCACGGCCTCGACGCCGGCACTGCTGGCCTCGAACGCGAGCTCCAACATCCTGGCCAACCCGAAGGCCACCTACTACTTCACCCAGTTCGAAGACAGCCTCCAGCCCACCATCCAGGGCATCCAGCAGTCGGGGCGCTCCGGCATCTCCCTGTCTGTGACGGCGGGTTCGGTGAACGGCCTGGGCCTGCTCAAGGGCAACTCGGCGGTCAAGGCGGTCGTGGCCGTGGACGAGGCCTATGCCGCATACGCCCTCACCGACGAGATCCTGCGCATGATGACCAAGTCCGGGCCCGTCGAGGAGCCCATCCCGATGCGGCTGTTCACCAAGCAGAACATCGGCAGCATCAAGGTGACAGCCGCGGCCCAGGCCTCCGGCGAGTGGTTCGGCGACGCCTCGTTCCAGGAGGACTTCGCCAGGCTCTGGAGCGTCGGGTGACGAAGGGGTGCGCACCGTGAACGCTGTTTCGCAGGCCCGTCCACCGGACCCGGCGCGGCCCTGGCGGCTGGAAGTGGCCGGACTGTCCAAGACGTTCGGCCCGACGCGCGCCCTCAGCGACGTTCATCTCCAGGTCGCTCACGGCGAGTTGCACGGGCTCGTGGGCCAGAACGGATGCGGGAAATCCACCCTCGTCAAGATCCTTACGGGCGGCTACTCACCCGATCCGGGAGCGTCCGTGACCGTGGACGGGCTACGACTGGACCTGCCGATCCGCCCGCTGCAGCAGCGGGCGGCGGGAGTCTCGGTCGTCCACCAGAATCTCGGCTTGGTGGACGACCTGACGGTCTGGGAAAACGTACGGCTGGGCCACTACCGCGCGGGCCGGCTCTCCCGGCGGATCAACCGGCGGGCGGAACAGCAGGCGGCCGAGCGGGTCCTCGCCCGGCTGGGCCGCCCGCTCGAGGCCGGCCAGAAGGTCGGTTCGCTCCCGGCACAGGACCGCGCCGTGGTCGCCATCGCCCGGGCGGTGCAGGACCACCCGCCCGGCAGCGGACTGATCATCTTCGATGAGTCGACGCGGGCCCTGGGCAGGTCGGCGCGGGCCCGCTTCTTCCAGACGGTCCGGTCCCTCGTCGAGGAGGGCACCTCGGTGCTGCTCATCTCACATCAGTTGGAGGAGATCGTCGAAGTGACCGACCGGGTCACCGTGCTGCGCGACGGCGCGGTGATCGAGGCGGGCCTGTCCACCCGCGAGGTGAACGAGGCTTCGCTCACCCGCATGATGCTCGGACGCCACCTCGTCACGCACAGCCGACGGGAAAGCCACGTCCAGGACCAGCCCGTCGCCTCCGTGCGGGACCTCGTGGTCGCCGCGGTGACCGGCCTCGACCTCGAGGTCCGACGCGGCGAGGTCCTCGGAATGACCGGGCTGATCGGCTCGGGTTTCGTCGAGGTGGCCGAGGCGCTGACGGGCGCACGCACGGCCCGCGCGGGCACGCTGTCCGTCCAGGGGCGCGATCTGGCACTGGACCGTCGGCGCGGCAGTACCAAGGAGTTCGTACGCGCGGGGGTGGCGTTCGTGCCCGAACGCCGTCTGGAGGCGGGAGTGGCCGGTGAGCTCACGGTGTCCGACAACCTGACCCTGCCTCGCGTGAGCCGCCGCGGCGGCCGACTGCGGATCGGCGCGGCGTGGCAGGCCGAGGAGACCGCCGCGATGATCGCGAAACTCGACATCCGGCCGCCTGACCCGTACGCGCCGATCCACACGCTCAGCGGCGGCAACCAGCAGAAGGTCCTGCTGGCCAAGTGGCTGGCCGACGCGCCCCACCTGCTCGTGCTGCACGAACCGACGCAGGCTGTCGACGTCGGTGCCCGCCACGACATCATCGAGGCGATCCGGGCGGCCGCACGCGACGGCTGCGCAGTCGTGATCGCCTCGATCGACCCGACCGATCTCGCGGTGCTGTGCGACAGGGTGCTGGTCTTCCGCGACGGCCAGGTGACCAGGGAGCTAAGTGGCGATCCGGAAACGGACGCCATCGTGCGCGCAGTATTCGACGACGACACAAGGTCTCAGAGAAGGGGGCAGGTCGACTGATGGACGTCACCCGCCAGAAAGATCTCGAAACTCCCCCACCCTCGCCGCAGGCGGCGCACGACCCAGAGCCGGTTTCGGCCGCCGCCCGGGCCGGGCACGTCGCATCGCGTTACGCGGTGATCGGTGTCTGGGCTGCCATGATCGCGGTGTACGCGGTCGCGGAGCCAGGTCTGTTCCTGACCGAGGGGACCTTCCAGACCGTCTTCGGCTCACAGCAGTCACTGGTGTTCCTCACCATGGCACTGCTGTGCACCATCTGTGTCGGCGAGTTCGTGGACCTGTCCGTTCCGGCGACCTTCGGGTTCTCCGCCACCATCCTGCCCGTTCTGGTCGTCGACCACGGGTGGGGAGTGTGGCCGGCGACAGCCGTCGCCGTCCTGGGCGCGATCGCCGTCGGCGTGGTCAACGGGCTGCTCGTCGTCGTGGTCGGGGTCAACACCATCGTGGCGACGCTGGGGATGAGCACCTTCCTCGGGGGCATCAGCCTCTGGATGTCCCACCTCAACACCGTCAGCGGCCTGCCGACCGGGTTCGGCAGGTTCGCGCTGCACCCTGTGGCCGGCCTGCCGGTCTCGTTCTTCTACGGCGTGGCGCTGGTGGCCGGTTTCGCCTACGTCCTCGCCTTCACGCCGCTGGGCCGCCACATCCGCTTCGTCGGAGCCAACCGGGAGGTCAGCCGACTCTCGGGCATCCATGTGAACCGGATCCGCCTCGGTTCCTTCGTAGCCTCCGGTGCCATGTGCGGCGTCGGTGCGATCATCGCCGTCGCGGCCTTGGGCGGTTACAACCCGACCACGTCCGACACCCTGTTGCTCCCGACGTTCGCCTCGGTCTTTCTCGGCACCGCGATCCTCCAGCCGGGGCGCTTCAACCCGATCGGCACCTTCGTCGGCATCTACTTCCTGGAGACCGGGATCCTCGGGCTCCAACTACTGGGCCTGGAAGCCTGGGTCTCCTCCGTCTTCTACGGAGGTGTCCTGATAGCGGCGGTCACCATCGCGACCGTGCTGCGCCGCCGAAGCACATGATCGACGCCCGCTGCGGGCCGACCGGCCGAGACGCCGACGAGGGGCCGGGCAGCGGGCCTGCGGGAACAACTGTGCGCCTGCGTGTAGGTCACGGCGGTTTCGCAACGAGCGACACGCAGGCCTGCGGGTTCCCGCCCTCTGGAAGCGTGCCCGTCACGACGTGGTGCCGGCCAGCGGCCACATCGCGGCGTCGGCCGGGTCCTCGCCTTCCAGCGTGACGGTCAGCTCCCGAAGCCGTCCGACGAGCTCGTCCTTGCCATCGCCCAGCATCTCCGTCAGGACGCGGTCGACCTCGGCCATGCGCGCGCGGCCGTCCACGACGCCGGCGAGACCGGTCTCGGTGAGCTCGTTGAGGATGACGCGCTTGTGCACGGGATGCGGCAGCCGCCGGACCCACCCGATGCGCTCGAGCTGTGAGAGTGCCGTTGTCACGCTCTGCGGCGTGATGTGGAAGCGGCGCGCGAGGTCCGACGCGGACAGCAGGCCGAGTTCGTCGAGGTGGACGGCGAGGCCGAGCTGGGTCACCGTGACGCCGAGCCCGTCGAGCGCGGTATGGACGCGGCGGTGCACCGCCTGTTGGGCCCGCCAGAGCACATGGGGCACCCCGTGCTCCCACGCGAAGCCCGCTTCGCCCGTTGCCAACGACATGGTCGCCCTCCGTTCTGAGTGAAGCCATTATCCGCACCCAATATTACTTCAGACATCTTCAAACTTCTCAGATGACTGATATAGCCTCGTCGTTGCACGGCACCGAGGCCGTGTGCGTCGCAGCGTGGAAGGAATGCCATGCCCAGTCTCGAAGAAGAGATCAACAAGGCGGGAGGGGCGCTCGCTCTGCTCCGGCAGGGGCGCTCCGGGGCGTACCCGTTCCCGATCAAGGCCGAGTTCAGCAACTGGCGTGACGAGCAGGAGGCGTGGCGCAACAGTGCGGCGCTGATGGACCTGTCGCACCACATGCCGGACCTCGTCCTGCAGGGGCCGGACACGTACCGGCTGCTCGAACACCTCGGGGCGAACAGCTTCCAGGGCTTCGGCCCCGGCAGCGCGAAGCAGCTCATCACGGTCCGCCCTGACGGCTACATGATCGGCGACTGCATCCTGTTCTGCGTCGACGACCACCACGTCCGGATCGTCGGCCGTCCGCCCGCCCTCAACTGGGTCGAGTTCAACGCGGCCACCGGCGGCTGGGACGTCACTGTCCGCCGGGACGAGCGCACCGTGAACAACCCGAAGGGCCGGGAGCTGTTCCGGCTCCAGTTGCAGGGCCCGCACGCCGCGGCGATCTTCGAGAAGGTCAACGGCGGACCCATGCCCGACATCCCGTTCTTCACCATGGGAAGCTTCAACGTCGGCCCGCACAAGGTCACCGCGCTCAACCACCGGATGTCCGGCTTCCCGGGCTACGAGTTCACCGGACCGTACGCGGACATCGAGTCGGTGCGCGACATCATCCTGGAGGCCGGCGCCGAGTACGGCGTGCGCCAGGTCGGCGCCCGCGCGTACGCCTCGGTCGCCACCGAGTCCGGCTGGATCGCCAACACCCTGCCGGCGACCTACACCGGCGAGGACATGAAGGCGTTCCGCGAGTGGCATTCGGCGCGCTCGTTCGAGGGCAACCTCGCGCTCGGCGGCAGTTGGGTCAGCGACCGGATCGAGGACTACTACACCACCCCGTGGGACCTCGGCTACGGCCACGTCATCAAGTTCGACCACGACTTCGTCGGGCGCGAGGGACTTGAGGCGATCAAGGACCAGCCGCACCGCCGCAAGGCCTGGGTGCTGTGGGACCGCGACGACGTCGCGAACATCTTCGCGAGCATGTACGAGAAGGGCGACCAGCGCTTCAAGTACATCGAGATGCCTGCGGCGTTCTACACCGCCTGCCAGTTCGACCGGGTGGAGAAGGACGGCGAGCTCGCCGGAGCGGCGATGCTCACCTCGTACTCCGCGAACGTGCGCGGCTGGATCTCGCTCGGCACGATCGACCCGGCCGCCGCGGCCGGCGACCAGGTGGAGATCGTATGGGGCGAACCGAACGGCGGCTCGCCGAACCCGGCCGTCGAACGCCACACCCAGACCCGCGTGCGCGGAACGGTCATGGCACGGCCGTTCCCGGCGAAGAAGCGCTGACCAAGCAGCGAGTGGAAGCACGAGGGCGTCGTCGTCGGCGACGCAGAGGGGAGCGCCTTCATGGATGACTTGCCTCTGCAGAGCGGGATCGCCCGCGCGCTCGCCCATCGGACTGCTGCGGCGACGCGCGAAGGCCAGAACCCCCTGAACGCCTCGCCGTAGGAGTTCGGGGCCGAACGTTTCAAGGGCGAAGCCCGCCGCCAAAGGGTACTGGCGCGGACGATCGGATCCGCGGTGCGGCGGACCGCACCTCGGGTCAGGCGCGGGCCCCGCTGCAACCCAGCCCAACGCCCAAGATGCTCGATATTCGGGACATTCCAACCTCTCGCAGGAAACAGAAGCCTCTGCTACTCTCCGGCTAAATCGTTCTAGCTGCACCCAGCACATCTCATGTAGGACACGGCCGGAGGCAGGCCCCAGCCGTGTCCTACCGGAGGATCCCCATGGACCGCATACTCCTGATGCGCAGCTTCGTCACCGTCGCGCAGCTCGGCAGTTTCAATGGAGCCGCCCGAACGCTGAACTCCTCCGGCTCCCTCGTCTCACGACACGTGGCGGAACTGGAGCGACAGATCGGTGTACGGCTCGTCAACCGCACCGCCCGGTCCGTGAGCCTGACCGAACAGGGGCTGCGCTACTGCGAGTTCGCAGCCCGGATCCTTGCCGAGATCGAGGCGGAAGAGGCCCACATCGGGCAGCAGCACGACCGGGCGGAAGGCCAGCTGAGCGTCGTCTGCCCCAAGTGGATCGGGAGCCTGGACGTCGGGGACGCCATCGCCGCGTTCGCCGCCGCGCATCCGAAGATCTCCGTACGGTTCGAACTGGGAGGCCTGTCGGAGCGCACCTACGACTTCCTGGACAGCGGTTTCGACGTCGCCCTGCACACCCGGGACCTGCGGGATTCCCGGGTGCACCTCAAGAAGATCGCGTCGCTCCCCTTCACCCTGTGCGCGTCCGAGGAGTACGTCAAACGCAACGGCTCCCTCGACCACCCCAACGACCTGACCGCTCATGACTGTCTGGTGCATGCCAACGAACCGGTCTGGCGTCTCGGGGAGGGGGCCACCTCCAGCCTGCACAAGATCCGTAATGTGGCCTTCTCATCGAACTCGTACATCGCCCTGCAGAAGGCCGCCGTCCAGGGCCTCGGCATCGCCCTGCTCCCCCAGCGGTCGGCTTACGAGGACCTGGTCTCCGGGGCACTCCTGGCCCAGCTCCCCTCGGTCCCCGTTCCCGACCGCCCGCTGTTCGCGGTCTATGGGCCCGGCCAGACCGTGCCGCGGAAGATCGTCGCCCTGCTGGAGTTCCTCACTTGGTGGTTCAGGGAGAACCCGATTCCCGTACTCGGAACCTGAAGGCACCGCCGGCGTGGGAGCCTGCTCGGTGACGATCAACCGGTCAGCCGTCGAGCAGCTCAGAGGCTGCGCGGACCAGGCAGTACAGCCATGCCTGATGGCTCTTGAGCATCGACCGCGGCCGCTCGTTCGCCAGAGCCGCAGCAGGCTCGCGCAGAGCCGCCAAGGCAGCTGTGCTCGTTGCCACAGCTGTGCTCGTAGCCACCGAAGCGGGAGCCGATCGCGCCGACGGCGAGCCTTACCGCGCGTCCGACGTCCCGCAGTTGTGCACGCAGCGCGCCGTGTGAGGGGCCACGGCCACGCACGTCCAGGGACCTCGGCTACAGCGCGGAGACGTCCGTTCGCCGCCTGTCGGGCTTGAAGGGCAGTGCGGCCACCGTCGCCCGGATCTCACGCTGCGGGGTTCCCGGCTTCCCCCACACCACCACCACCTCCGTCCCGGGCCCGGCATGGGCCGGGTCGATCACGCAGAGGGAGATGGTCGATCGCAGGTTCACGCTGACCGTCCGGCCCGTGGAGGCGCCTACACGCTGCCCGCCGACGAGCACCTCGTCGAAGACCGGGCCGCGTCCCCTGGGCAGTTCCATGGCGTCGGGGAGGTCACCTTCGCCCAGCGTCGCGGCAAGGACGGCGGTGACGTCGGAGGCGTTCCAGCGCAGACCGACGAGCTTCCGGTACGGCTCCCCCTTGGCGGCGTCGGCGACCAGTGCGTCGCGGCCCAGGAAGTCGCGGTCGGGGACGCCCTTGCGGAAGCCCCAGCCCAGTTCGGCCGGCTTGCGGAAGTAGTCGGTGACGCCGTTCTCCGGTACGAAGCTGCCGCCGGGGAAGGCCACCCTGAACTGCCTGGGCACGGCGGGGGTCACGACGGACGAGGCGATGTAGTCGAGGCCGTTCGTCGCGATGCCCGCCTCGATGTGCTGGACGGGCTGGGACCGGAAGCCGAGCTGCCGGATCCCGAACTGGCCGCCGCTCTCGACCGCGGCCGCCCAGATCTCGTTGGCATGTCCGACCGGGCCGTGCAGCTCATAGCCGAGTTCGCCCGAGATGCCCGTACGGAGGACACGTACGGGGACGCCGTTGATGCTGGACATCCGGCTCCGGCAGAAGGCGATGTCCCGCAGGCTCTCCCCGGTCAGCTTCTCCATCGTGTCCAGGGCCGCCGGACCCTGGATGCCGAAGATGAACTGGGCGGGGCTGACGTCCTCGATCTCCGCGTCCCAGCTCCCCTGGCTCAACCGCCACAGCAGCCAGTCCCCGCTTCCGGCCGTGTAGAGGAACTCCTCCTCGTCCAGGCGGCACAGGACTCCTTCCGACGCCACCCAACCGTTCTCGTCGAGTTGGACGTGATGCTTGATCTGTCCGACCTCGAAGCGGGACAGGTCCCTCATGCCGTGCCAGGCGAGGAAGGCCTGCGCCTGGCTCCCCCGGACGACGAGCTTGTGCAGCGGCGACCAGTCGCCGATGTAGCAGGAAGCGAAGTGCGCGGTGCACTCGTCGATCCAGCCGGTGTACTCGAGAGGCAGCAAGGTCTGGGCGAAGTGACCGTAGGCCTGCAGGTTGTTGCTCACGCCCTGGGCTGCCGCGGCAGGGCTGAAGTACGCCGGCCGTTGTGCGACGAAGGGGGCGTCCTTCAGTCGCAGGACTGCTTCATAGGTGGCGCGCTGGGCTTCGGTGATGTCCACGGGTCGTCCTCCCGCTCATGGGGCTATGGGCTGTGGGGCTATCGGCTGTCCAGACCATCTGAAACGTGCGGCTACGTCGGCCGGTCATGCGTCCGGCGCAGTCTCCGGCGGTGTAACGCCCAGCCTGGCCGCGCTCTCCGTCAGTTCGCGCCAGACCCTCGGCGCCACCGGTACGCCCTGCGCCGCCCGCAGCTCGGCCACGCCGGCGCTGCGCTCGCCGGGGTAGTACACGCCGTTCGCGCCGTCGGCGACCGGGAGCCCCTTGAGGGTGTTCAGAGTGCCGTCGACCGCTGCGCCGAAGGCTTCCGGGTCGCCGAACGCCGCCGGGTCGAGGGCGATGAGCAGGGCGTTCTGACGGTGTTTGCGGCCCTTCGGGTCGCCCGAGTGGAACGCGGAGAAGATCGGCGCGCCGACCAGCACGCTGGTGAGCAGCTCGAAGGCCAGGGACATGCCGGAGCCCTTGGCGCCGCCCAGGGGAAGGGGCATGACCGCCTTCTCCGGGTCGGTGGTGGGCGTGCCGTCCTCCGTCGAGGCGGCGCCCTCGGGCAGCGGGGTGCCGCTCGCCCTGGCCTGGCGGATCTTGCCGAGCGCGATGGTGGCGGTGGCCATGTCGAGCAGCAGGGGGGCCTGGTCCCGGGCGGGTACGGCGACGGCGAGCGGGCTGGTGGCCACGGCGGCGCCCTTGACGCCGGTGTAGCCCATGTTGGGCATGCCGGCGACGAAGCCGAGGCCGACCAGGCCCTGTTCGGCGATCTCCGAGACGTAGTAGCCGATGGCGCCGGTGTGCACAGTTCGCCGTACGCCGACGGAGGCGATGCCGGTCTCGCGGGCCCGCCGCACCGCCTCGTGGGCGGCCGCGGTGAGGGCAACCGGGCCGGGTGCGCGGTCCGCGTCGACGACCGCGGCGGCCGGAGTGGTCGACTCGATCGTGATCTCGGGCCGCGCGTTGGCGACGCCCTTGGCAAGCAGCTCCAGGTAGGCGGGGACGCGGGCGATGCCATGGGAGTCGACGCCGCGCAGGGCCGCCCAGACGAACACGTCGGCGGTGGTGGCGGCGTGCTCGGCGCTGAGGCCTCCCTTCTCCAGGAGGGCGGCGGAGAAGGTACGCAGGTCCTCGGCGGGGACCAGCACCTTGGACGGTGCGTTGGACATGGCTGCCTCCTGGATCAGCGGGTGACGAGGACGTCGACGACGGCGGTGGTGCCCTCGGCCACGGCCTTGAGGGCGCGCTCCAGCGCGGGCCCGAGCGCGTCCGTGGTGTCGACGGTCTCGGTGTGCATGCCGAACGGCTCGGCGAACGCTGCCAGCCGGGGCAGACGGTGCAGGTCGGTGCCCAGCCACTCCCCCGTCTCGGCGGCCGCGCCCTCGGGGTAGAAGCGACGGTGGTTGAGGTTCATGGATTTGTAGACGCGGTTGTTGAACACCACGATCAGCAGCGGCAGTTGGTACGCCTTCGAGGCGTCGTACGACGGGATGACCGGGTTGTACGCGAAGGCCCCGTCGCCGATGGTGAGCACCACGGGGCGCTCCTTTGCGGCGAGTTTGACGCCGAGCGCGACCGCGATGCCCTGCCCGAGCCCGCCCTGCACGTAGAAGTACGAGTCGGGGGCGTCGGTGCGCAGATGGCGCTTGACCACGCGGCTGTGGGTGATGGTCTCGTCGACGACGATGCCATCCTGCCCGTCGAGGAGCCTGCGCAGGGTCGCGGCGACGAGCACCGGGTCGACGCCCTCGGCCTGCGCCGCTCTCGCCTCGGCGGCCGCGATCGCGGTCTGCTCGTCGGTGTGCCGCTCCTCCTGTGCCGAGCGCCGTGCGGTGACGGCGGCCACGTCGAGGTTCTTGGCGCGCTTGGCCAGCTGGCGCAGCGTGTTGGCGACGTTGCCCTCCAGGTACCGGTCGGCGAACAGCACCTGGTAGACGACGTGCGGGCGTTGCGGGACCTCGTCGATGACGACGACCTGTGCCTTCACGGGGCGCCTGCTGGGCGGGTAGAACGGGGCCCGGCAGTTGACCAGGAGGATCAGGTCCGCTTCGTCGATCCAGGGCCCCACGTCGCCGCCCGCGTGCAGCGGGTGGTTGCGCGGGAAGTTGCCGCACACCGCCGAGTCGGGCTCGACGACCGGGATGTTCCAGGCCTCGGCGAAGGCGAGAAGGGCCTCGAAGCCGCCGGCCTCGCGGCCCGCGGTCTCCGTGACGATCACGGGGTTGGCGGCCTCGCGGATCAACTGGGCGACGCAGTCGACCTCTTCGGGCGAGCTGTGCGTGGAGCCCGGCGCGACGACGGGCTTGGCCTCGCGGCCGTCCCACTCCTCGAGGAGGATCTCCAGCGGGATGTTCAGGTACGCCGGTCCCGCCGGGGCCCGCCAGGACAGTTCGGCGGCACGCGTGATCATCGTGGGCAGGGTGTGGACGCTGGCGGCCTCGTTGGACCACTTGGTGAACGGCTGGGCCACACCGTGCGGGCCGCCCACGACGGACAGGTTGCGGTACCACTGTCCGCCCGGGTCCTGCCCGAGGCCGTCGCCGTACGTGGTCGACTCCGAAGAGGCGACCACCATCGGGACGCCGGCGAGCAGCGCGCCGTGGATGGCCATGGAGCCCTGGAGCAGGCCGGGGGCCGCGTGCAGCAGCACCCCCTGCGGGCGGCGCTTGACGAGTCCGTAGCCGGTGGCCATGCCGACGGCCACCGTCTCGTGGGTGAGGTCCAGGTACTGCGGGGCGCTCTCGCCGTCCCGATGCCGGCGGGCCAGCGACTCCCAGACGGGAGCCCACTCGGACCCCGAGGAGCAGAAGATGTAGTCAGCGCCGACGGCGTTGAAGGCGGAGACGAAGGCATCACCGCCGTCGGTACCCCGTGTGTTGTCGGTGTCCGTCATGTCGTGTGGTTCCTCAGCCCTCGATCGGCCAGTTCAGGACCTCGGAGATGCCGCGGCCCATGATCCATTCGAGCTCCTCGGGCGTGAAGTCCCAGTGCTTGGTGAACTGCTCGATCGTGTCGGTGTACGTGATGCCGTGGCCGAGCAGGCGGGTGATGTCGGTGCCGTAGAAGCAGCGCTGCGGGCCCATCTTGTCGACCATCTCGCGCACGTACTTCTGAATGTTGTTGTTGGGGAAGGGCTGGGTGGAGTAGCCGGGGAGCGCCGAGACCTTGACGTAGATGTTCGGGTGGACGGCCAGGTCGGCGGTCTCCTGCACCCAGTAGCCGATGGCGTCGTCCACGCAGCGGGCCATGATGCCCATGTGGTCGATGATGATCTTCAGCTCGGGGTGCTTCTCGGCGATCTGGCCCAACTCCCGCTTCCAGATGGGCGCGTGGACCATCGTCGGGATGCCGAGCTCCTCGGCGATCGGCCAGTACCAGTCGTTGGTGCCGTCGATCATCCAGTTGCGGTCGATCGGCCGGTGGAAGGTCAGCCGGGTGCCCTTCACGTGCGGGTTCTGCGCGAAGTCCGCCAGCATCGCCTTGCCCTCTTCGGGCTTGTTCTGCGGGATGCGGGCCATGATGCCGAACCGGTCCGGGTGCGCCTCGCACGCCTCCAGGGCGTAGTCGATACGGTCGCCCTCCCAGGACGGCGGCAGGATCAGCGCCCGGTTGACGCCGGCCTCGTCCATCAGCTCCAGGGCCTCCTCGTAGGAGAAGGGGTCCTCGCGGTGCCCGTTGAGGCGGATGCGCTCCCGCGCGCCGGGCACCCAGGGGCGGTCCGGGGTCTCTTCCTTCCAGATGTGGATCTGGGTGTCGACGACGAACATGTCCCGAACCTCTTTCTGTTCGCGGGAGTGGGGTAGGCGTTACGAAGGAACGCTAGGCGGGCCTCGCGTCCTTGCGGAGTCCCCAGGAGTGCAAGCTGTTGTTGCGTGAAAGTGCGCTGTGAGCAGGACGTTCTCGGAAGTCACGGGTGCCGGGTCGTGGACGCGTCCTCGAAGACGGCGTGGACTATGTGCTCGGCGATCGCCATGGAGGCCGTGGCCGCCGGCGAGGGGGCGTTGCGTACGGCGGTGACGCGGCCCGTCCGATGGATACGGAAGTCGTCCACGAGGGTGCCGTCGCGGTCCAGGGCCTGGGCGCGTACGCCCGCGCCGCCGCGGACGACGTCCTTGGCGCCGATTCCGGGGACGTACAGCTTGGCGTCCTTCATGAAGGACGTCATGGAGAACGAGCCGCGGTACTCCCGAATCCCGGTACGCCAGTGCTGGGCGGCCATCTTCCAGGTTCCGGGGTAGACGGCGAGGCCGAGGAGGTCCTTCGGCGAGACGCGGGTGCGGGTGTAGCCCTCGCGGGCCAGCGCCAGGACGGCGTTGGGGCCGACCTCCACCGAGCCGTCGACGCGGGGCGTGAAGTGCACGCCGAGGAACGGGTAGCGCGGATCCGGCACCGGGTAGATCAGGCCGCGGACCAGGCCGGTCTTCTCGGGCCTGAGAAGCATGTACTCGCCTCGGAACGGGACGATCCGCGGCTCCGGTCCGCCCTCGGCGAGTTTCGCCACCGCATCCGACTGCAGACCCGCGCACAGGATCAGCCGGTCCACCCGGACGCGTTCCCGTGCCGAGGCCACCTCGATGGCGCCGGGCACTTCGGTGATGCCGGTGACGGGGAAGCCGAGCCTGACCTCGCCGCCGGAGTCGGTCACGTCCTTGGCGAAGGCGCGGGCGATCACCGGGTAGTCGGTGATCGCGGTGCGCGGGGAGTGCAGGGCGGCGACTCCGCCGGCGTTCGGCTCCAGCTCCCGGATCTCCTCCTTGGAGATCTTCCTCAGGTCGGGCACATGGTTGTTCCTGGCCCGCTCGTAGAGGCTGTTCATGCGGCCGAGCTCGTCCTCGCGAACGGCCACGACGAGCTTGCCGATCTCCTTGTACGGCAACTCGCGGTCCTGGCAGTACTCGCGCAACAGGGACACGCCTCGGACCGTCAGGTCGGCCTTCAGGCTGCCGGGGGCGTAGTAGATCCCGGCATGGACGACGCCCGAGTTGTGGCCGGTCTGGTGGAGCGAGACCTCCCGCTCCTTCTCGAAGACCACGACGCGGGTGCCGGGGCGGCTCAGGGCGATCTCGCGGGCGGCGGCCAGTCCCACGATGCCGGCCCCGACGATGCCTATGGTCTCGTCAGGCACGCGTCGGCTCCGGGGCGCCGAAGTGGACGGCCACCGTCTTGACGCGGGTGGAGAACCGCACGACCTCGTCGCCCTGCTCCTTGTAGGCCGTGCCGGAGTCACGGAACCCCCCGAAGGGCAGATGCACGTCCCAGCCGGTCGTGGTCGTGTTCACGGCGACCTGCCCGCACTCGGCCTCGTCCGCGAAGCGATACGCGCAGGCGAGGTCTCGGGTGAAGACGGCTGCGGCCAGTCCGAAGCCGGAATCGTTGACGGCTTCGACGGCGGAGGCAAAGTCGTCGACCTCCCGGACCGCGAGGACGGGCCCGAAGACCTCCTCGCGCCAGACGGCCGTCTCGGGGATGACACCGGCGAGCACGGTCGGCTGCACGTAGCAGCCGTGGGCGCGCTCGCCCTCGGTGTCCGCGCCGCCGCCGGTGAGGACGGTGGCGCCCTGCTCGACCGCGCGGCCGATGTCGGCGAGGACGGAGTCCCGCTGCCTGGGGCTGGACAGCGGGCACAGGGTGGTCGCCGGGTCGGCGCCCGGCCCGACCTTCAGCGTCTCGACCTCGGCGACCAGCAGCCGGGTGAACTCCTCGTACACCGGCCGCTCGACAATCACCCGGCTGGTCGCGGTGCACCGCTGCCCGGCCTGGCCGAACGCGGCGGCGACGACGGCCTTCGCGGCGGCCGGCAGGTCGGCGTCGGCGAGGACGACGGAGGCGTTCTTGCCGCCGAGTTCGCCCTGGAAGCGGACGTTGCGGTCGGCGAGGCGGCGGCGGATGCGGTTTCCGACGGAGTTGGAGCCGGTGAAGGTGATGCCGACAATCCGCGGGTCGTCCAGGAGCGCCTCCTCGATCTCGGCCGTACGGCCCGTGACGACGTTGAGTACACCGGCCGGCAGCCCGGCGTCGTGCAGGGCGCGCGCGAAGTGCAGGCCGGAGAGCGGGGTCTCGGTGGCCGGCTTGAACACGGCCGCGTTGCCCGCGGCCAGGAGCGGGGCGAGCTTGCGGGCCGGAGTGATCAGCGGGTCGTTCCACGGGCTGATCACGAGAATCACGCCGATCGGCTCGCGCTGGGTGTGCGTTCGGTGGTCCGGGCGTACGTCGTGCAGGAGGGTGCCGTAGCCCTGGCGCGCGAGCCCGGCGTAGTACTCCAGGAAGTCGGCGGCCTTCAGGGTCTCGCCCCGGGCCTCGGCCAGGGTCTTGCCGTTCTCGGCGGTGACGTCGGCCGCGATGGCGGCGGCCCGCTCACGGATCAGCCGGGCCGCGTCGGTCATGATCCGGGCCCGCTCGAAGGGGCTGGTGCGCTTCCATACGGCGAAGCCGCGCTCGGCGTGGTCGTAGGCCCGGGTGACGTCCTTGGCGGCGAGGGCGGGGACGCGGGCGACCGGGGTCCGGACGTCGGCCGGGTCGTGGACGTCGATCCACTCCCCGGTCGTGACCCACTCCCCGCCGGAGAGGATTTCCACCGTACGCATGAGAACTCACTTCCTTCGTCCCCCGCGGTGACGCGGGCTGCACTTCAGAACGGCCGTGCGGGCCGATTGCGACAAAACACCTTGCGGGAGCGGCCCACCAGACCCGCGAGGGCAGGCAATGCTTGCGCCGTGCGCAGGTCGGAGGGCAGACGATCCGTGCTGGAATCGGCAGGCCGAACCAGCCGAGAGGAACCGACAGATGGCCTACACAGTCGTCGCCCACTACCGCTGCGCACCCGCCGACGAGACAGTGGTGCGCGCCGCGCTCCAGAAGATGCGCGAGCAGACCCGGACGGAGCCCGCCAACGAGGCGTACGAGGTACACGCCGTGGTCGACGAGCCCGGCGGCTTCCTCCTCTACGAGCGCTACACCGGCCGGGCCGGATTCGAGGCCCACAAGGCGGCCGAGCACTTCCAGGAGCTGATCGTGACGATGGTGTGGCCGCTCCTGACGGATCGGTCGGTGACGTTCGCCGAGTCGGTGTGAGCCGGTCGGGGGCCGGGACTCCCGGCCCCCTCGCGGTCAGAACTCGTTGCCCCAGACGTAGCGGGCGACCGTCTCCACCAGCACGAGCTTCGCGCGCTGCTCCTCCGCGCTCAGCAGCGGCCGGTCCGCCACGTCGGCGAAGCCCCGGGACGGTGACACGGCCGCGTCCTCCAGGTCCTTGAACTCGCCGACCGCGTCGATCCTGGCCATCACCGTGTCGAGTTCCTCCAGCTGCGGCACGGTCGCGTCCACGACGCCCAGGCACACGTCCCAGTCCTGGGGCAGCGCCCTGACGAGGTCGAGTTCGGCCTCGGTCCCCTGGTCCAGCGGCAGGACCCAGCGGTCGGCCGCGATCGTGCCGTACAGCTTCTCGGCGCGGGCCCGGTCCACCGCCGCCGGCGCCACCCAGCCGGGTGCCACACCGATCCGTACGCCCTCGGGGCGCGCGTCAAGCTGTACCGCCAGAGCGTCGACGGCGAGCGCGTCCTCGAAGGACAGCGCGCCCGGGTCGGCCGGGGCGGTGGCCAATTGACCGAGCAGAAGCGGGTTGTTCAGCTGGATCAGGCGTACACCCTGCGAGACCAGCAGCTCTATCTCGGCTTGGATGATCTCCGCGAGGGCCTCGCCGAGCTCTCGGGCGGACGCGAGGCCCAGGCCCGGCTGGAACGTGGTCGCGGCGAGGTACGCCGGGGACGGCAGCGACGCCTTCGGCGCGATCACCGTCAGCTCGGCGAGCCGCGCCGCCCAGTCCGCGAGCAGCGGTCCGTTGGCCTTGGGCAGCGACTCCGCCACCCAGCGGGTGAGACCGTCCGCGCCCACCTCGTCCGTACGGCGGAAGCCGGAGACGGCGTCGAGGACGGCGCCGCGGAAGTCCTCGCGCGGGAAGTCGCCGTCGGTGACGACGGTGGAGCGCAGTCTGCGCTGGTACGCCACGGCCTCCTGGACAGCCCGGAGTTCCGCCTCCAGCAGTGCCTGCGGGTCGCCGGAGGCGCGGGCGGCGGTCAGCTCGGCGGGGCGGACCAGGCTGCCGTGGTGGTCGATGCGGTAGTTGAACGTATCCGCCATGGTCATGCGTCCTTTCCGGGCACGGCCGGCTTGCCCGCGACGCCCCAGGCGGCGAACTCCAGCTCGTAGCCAAGGGATTCGAGGACCTCGTCGGCGATCTGCTGGTCCTCGTCCGCGGTGCCGCCGGCGATGCCGAGGCCGCCGATGACCTCGCCGTCCTTCTTGATGGTGACGCTGCCCTCGGTGGCCATGATCGGCAGGGCGGCGCCGGGGAGCTGGGAGAGCTGGGAGAAGAAGACGGGCTGGGTCTCCTGCCACTTCTTCAGCATCTTGCCGGGCCGTTGCATCACGGCCGCGGTGTACGCCTTCGCGCGCGCGATGTCCGGGGTGAGCGGGCGCGCCCCGTCCGCGCGGCGGACGCTGACGACGAATCCGCCCGCGTCCACGACGGCGACGCTCACCGCCTTTCCGGCGGACTGGGCGTGCTTCAGCGCCGCGTCGACGATCGTGTCGGCGGCGTCGAGGGTGAGGCTGCTCATGCTGCTTCCTTCGGTGCGGTGAGGGTACGGCGCAGGTGGGCGACGGCCGCGTTGTACCGGTCGGGCACTTCCCAGTACATGGAGTGCGGGGCGCCGGTGACGATCTCCAGGTGCGAGCCGGGCAGCAGTTCGTGAGCGCGGGTCACGGTCCTCACGCTGAGCACCGCGTCCTTCTCGCCGGCCAGGAAGGCCACCGTGACGCCCGCGTCGCGGATGTCCTCCAGGGTGGGGCCGCCCGTGTCGAGGTTGCGCAGGTCGGCCATCTTGGCCACGTTGAAGGTGCCCATCTGCTGGAACAGGAAAGTGAGGCCGGCCCGCTCCCGCTGGAACTGTTTGGTGAGCAGACGGTCGATGACGGGCAGCTTGACGGCCTCGGCGCGGTCGGCGGCGGCCAGCTCCTTCAGCTCGGGGTGGCTGATTCCGCCCAGGGAGTGCCCGAGGACGACGGAGCCGACCCGTTCGGGACGCAGCAGTCCGGCCCGCAGCGCGGCGACGGAACCGATGGACTGGCCGACGAGCATCACATCGGTCAGATGCTCCTGGTCGAGGACGGCGACGATGTCCCCGGGGAAGTCCTGGCCGTCGAACTCCGGCATGGACGAGTCGGACTTGCCGAAGCCGCGCAGGTCCACGGTGACGACCGTGAACTCCTCGCGCAGCGCGGCCACTTGCTGCCACCAGGCGGCGTGGTGACCGCCGCTGCCGTGCACGAACAGGATCGCCGGACCGCTGCCGTGGCGCTCGTAGTAGATGGAGGTGCCATCGGAGTCGGCGATGGGCATGGGAGTGAACTCCTCTATCGGCGCGATCAGTTGGGGCGCTTGCCGTGCCAGACCAGTTCGATCATGGTGTGGTCGGGGTCGTGGATGTAGCAGAACTTCGACTGGTTCTCGGGGCGTTGGATCGGACGGGTGTGCCGGATGCCCAGCTCCGCCAGGTGGGCCAGGAAGTCGTCCCAGTCGTCGACCTCGACGGCGAAGTGGTAGGGCGCCATGCGCTCCATCTCCTCGACCGGAGTGAAGTGCAGGTCGAAGTTGCCCCGGGTCATCAGCACCACGCGGCTGTTCGACTTGGGCATGATCCGCTTCATCCCGAAGACCTTGGTGTACCAGGCGGCGGTCCGGTCAGGGTCGGTGGTGGGGAAGTTGACGTGGTGGATGTAGCGGGGCTCACTGCTCATGACTGGTTCCCTTCGAGTTGTACGGGGTTGGACAGCACGCCGATGCCGCTGATCTCGACCTCCACGGTGTCCCCGGGTTCGATCCGGCACGTCGACTCGGCGCCCATCCACAGCACGTCCCCCGGATGCACGGTGATGTGCCTGGTGATCTCGACGAGGTAGTCGAAGGGGTCGAACACCATGTCCCCAGTGGGGAACGCGGCGCGGATCTCACCGTTGAGGCGGAGCGTGGTGGTCTGCGCGAGGGCGTCGACGTCGGTCTCGATCCAGGGCCCCATGGGCTTGAACGTGTCGCTGTTCTTGCTGCGCCAGAACGTACGGTCCTGGTGCTGCCAGGTGCGGGCGCTGACGTCGTTGCCGATGGTCCAGCCGAAGACCGACTTGCGCGCCTCCTCATACGTGGCGTGCCGGATCGTACGGCCGATGACGGCGACGAGTTCGGGCTCGGCCTCGAACCGCCCTTCCACCTCCGCGGGCTTGACGATCGGCGAACGGTGGCCGGTGAGCGCGTTGTTGGCGCGATAGCCGACCTCGGGACGGTCCGGAACCGTGGCACCGGCATGCTCGATGTGCCGCGGATAGTTCAGGCCGACGGCGTAGAACACGGACGGGACGACGGGCGGCAGCCAGACAGCCGTGTCACGCCGGACGGTGCCGAGGACGCACGGATCACCGTCGATCGGCGAGCCGGACAGCAGCTCGACGTCCGTCTCCCGCACCCGGCCCCACACCGCGCGGCCGCCCACCGAGACTCGCGCGTACCTCACGGCACCAGCAGATGGGAGACGCGCTTGGTGACCAGGTAGGCGTCCAGCGCCTCCGGGCCGCCCTCGCGGCCGTAACCACTGTCCTTGACACCGCCGGAGGGCGCCTCGTGGACGGAGCCACCGCAGTGGTTGATCGACAGGATCCCGGCCTCCAGCTCGGTCGCCAGCTTCTCGGCGGTCGCCGCGGAGTCGGTGAACCCGTACGCGGCCAGGCCGTACGGCAGCGCGTTCGCTGTGCGCAGCGCCTCGTCCAGATCGGTGAACGGCACGATGGGCGCGATCGGGCCGAACGGCTCCTCGTGCAGGAGATCCGCGTCCCCGGGTACGTCGGTCAGGACGGTCGGCGCGAAGAAGTACCCGGGGCGGTCCAGGCGTTCGCCGCCCGTGAGCACCTTGGCGCCCCGGGCGACGGCGTCGGCGGTTAGCCGCTCCAGGGACTTCAGCCGGCGTTCGTTGGCCAGCGGCCCCATGGTGGTGCCCTCCGCCATGCCGTCACCGACGACGAGGGCCTCGGCCGCCTTGACGAACTCGGCGGTGAACTCCTCGGCGAGGCTCTCGTGGACGAGGAAGCGGCTCGGCGAGGTGCACACCTGGCCCGCGTTGACGAACTTCGCCTGGGCGGCCCGGCGGGCGGCCGTCACGGGGTCCGCGTCCGCGCAGACGATCACCGGGGCGTGACCGCCCAGCTCCATCAGGGAGGGCTTCATGACCTTCCCCGCCTCGGCCGCGAGGAGCTTGCCGACGGGCACGGAGCCGGTGAAGGCGACCAGCCTGATCACCGGCGAGGCGATCAGATGGGCGGAGACCTCGGCGGGCTCGCCGAACACCAGGTTCAGCACCCCGGCCGGAACGCCGGCGTCGGCGAAGCAGCGCACCAGTTCCATCGCCGTGGCCGGAGTCTCCTCCGAGGCCTTGAGGACGATCGAGCAGCCGGCGGACAGGGCGGAGGAGATCTTCCGCATGGGCCCGCCCGCCGGGAAGTTCCACGGCACGAAGGCGGCGACGGGTCCGACGGGTTCGCGGCGCACGGACAGCACGGTGCCGGGGGCGGAGGGGATGATGCGGCCGTACGCGCGGCGGGCGTCGTCGGCGTGCCAGCGCAGCGTGTCCGCGACCCGGCGTGCCTCGCCGGTCGCCTCGGCCAGGGGCTTGCCCTGCTCCAGGGTCATGATCCGGCCGACCTCGGCAGCGCGCTCGGTGAGCAGGCCCGCGGCTGTGTGCAGGATCTCGGTGCGCCGGGCGATGGGGGTGCCACGCCAGGTCCAAAAGCCCTCGGCCGCGGCGTCCAGGGCTCGGTCGAGGTCGGCGGTGGTGGCGAGCGGTACCTCGCCGATCGTCTCCCCGGTGGCCGGGTTCACGATCGGGGCGGTACGTCCGGTGGCACCCTGGCACCATTCGCCCGCTATGTACATGCGGACGGCCGGGTAACCGTGGTCGGTGGTCATGGCTGGATGCCCTCTCAGGCTTGGGGGATTCAGGAGGCGGACGCGTCCTGCTGGTCGCGGTTGGTGCGCAGCGCCCAGATGTGGTGCGGCGGGGTGGCCTCGTGCACGCGGGTTCCGTACGAGACGTCGACGCGGTCCATGTCGGCGGCGTACTCGACCCGGCCGCCGCACGGAGCGTGCAGGAAGCGGAAGACGTTCGAACCGATGGTGTGCCGGCCCAGCCGACGTGCTTCACGCCAGCCTTTGTCGATCATGTGGTTGGCGCCCTCGATGACGTCGTCGAAGCCCGGCACCTCGTACGCGATGTGGTTGACGCCCGCCTTGTCGGGACGGTGGCAGAGGAGCATGGTGTGCTGGTCGCTGTCGCCCGGCGCCTGCATGAACACGCCCATGGGCTCGACCACGTCGGTGGGCCGGAAGCCGAGGCGCTCGGTGTAGAACGCGACGGCGTCCTCCCTGGCTTCCTTGGGGATGTTCAGCGCCACGTGGCACATGCGCAGGGGGCGTACCCGGGTGACCGCCTCCAAGGGGGCGTTCCAACGGTCGACGTTACCCAGCGCGTTGGCGGGCCGGGGTGTGAAAGGCGCCGATTTCGGCCGGGCCAGGCTCAGTCCGACCCCGAAGCCGGTCTCGTCCACGGTGTGGTGGACACCGTCGGCACTCTCGCGGACCTCGCGGTCGCGTCCCGCCGCGGCTACCAGCCGCTCCAGCTCCGCATCGGTGTCGACGCCCCACACCACCTCGCGCAGGGTGGGGCCGTCCTCCACCGGGGGCGGCAGCAGTGGGCCGGGACAGGTGTCCAGGTGAAGGGTCTGCCCGGTGAGCGTCTCGAACACCGCGTGCTCGTCGGTTCTCTCCACTAGGAACAGCCCGAAGTCCTCGAAGAAGCGGACACATGTGCCGAGGTCGTCCACACCGTAAGTGACCGATTCGATTCTCTGGATTCCCATGGATTCCTCGCTTCGTCGCAGATCGCATCTGCGGGTTCATTCGGTCACCGGCGCCCGATGATCGTAAAGTCGCGGCTCGGACGACTTCAACAGGTTCACCACGCAGGCATCGCAATCGCTTCTTGCAGAACCTGTCGGCCGGAAGGAGCCGTCACCGGGCCCGTCCGCTCACCTGCCGAGCGCAGGAATGGGATTTCCGGAGAACCACTGGGTGAGGAAGTCGAGGAAGACGGTGACTTTCCGGGGACTTTCCTGACCGGGTCCGAAGATCGCGTACAGCGGGCGGTCGGGCACGGGAAGCCCCGGGAGCAGGACCTCCAGCGCTCCGGACATGAGGTCGTCGTAGACCGGCCGCTGCGGCAGCAGGGCGATGCCACGGCCGCGCACAGCCGCTTTCTGCAGGGCTAGGTAGGAATTCGACGAGAACGCCACATTGCGAATCTTGTGCAAGGTGGAGGCGTGCCCGTGCCCGATGCGCCACACGGGGTCGTTGACGTGAACGAGGCAGTCATGGTGGGCAAGGCCGTTGGGTTCGGTGAGCGGTCCCTCGCGGTTCACGTATTCCTGTGACGCGCACAGTACGAAGGGCAATGAGGCGATCTTCTTGAGCCGGACGCTGGAGTCCCGTAGATCCCGGGTGTGGAAGGCTATGTCGAATCCACTGTCCAGGAAGTCGTAGGTCCGGTCGGACATCCCGCCGAGTTCGAAACGAATCTGGATTTTGGGATGAGACACGGAAAAGGCGGCGATGGCGTCCCCCATGTCCAGACTTCCGATCCATTTGGGACAGATGATGCTCAGCGTCCCTTCGGCGCGGTCATGGAGTTGGGCGATCCCGGCGTCCTCGGCGTCGATCTCGTCCAGGATGCGTGCGGCGAATTCCGCGTACCGGTGGCCCGGTTCGGTCAGGCTGACCGATCGGGCCGTGCGATTGACCAGGCGGACACCTACATGTCTCTCCAGTTCGGCGACATGCCGGGACACCAGCGAGCCCGAGGAGCCCAGCTTCTTGGCGGCTCCGCTGAAGCTGCCGACCTGCGCGACGGTGACGAAGCTGTGCATGAGAAGCAAGCGATCCATTTTCCCTCCCGGGTGCTCCATCCCCACTCATGCGATGCCGGAGTGGAGTGTGCGCGGCGCGGTGAGTACGCGGCTCGACGCGGCCGCGGTCCGGTCGGCAGGTCGCCCGGCATCGCGTTCTCACCGACGGTCGGTCTCGTCGCCGGTCCACGGCGCTTGGGCGCGCGGGCGGTACCGAACCCGCCCCTGCGCGCGGCCACCCCCGACGAAGATCATCGTGACGTCTCGTAGCCGGACCACCGGGGGCGCAGCCGGTGTCCCGCCGGTCACAGCGGCGCGCACGTGCGTACCCAAGTCCGGGCCGGCGCCGAGTGTCACGGTTGCGGCCGGCTCCCGTCGGGAACCACGCGCTCGAAGCCGCGGACATCGGGGAAGGGAGGCTCGCGGTCGGGCTGGAGATCCACCTGGAAGGTGTTCAGGCACATGCCGAGCATGGTGAAGTTGCCTAGCGCCCCGATGGTGTCGACCAGCCCCTTGCGGCCGAAGTGCTCCAGGGCACTGGCGAAGGTGGCGTCCGAGACGAAGTGCTCGTCGAGGACTTCGCGGCAGAACCGGTAGAAGGCCTGGTCGGCCTCATTGTCGAAGGCCGCTTCGCGCCGCTCGGCGATGGCTTTGACGGCCGCCTCCGGAATACCGGCCTCGATCGCCTGGTGCGCGTGGGCGTTCCAGGAGTATTGCGCGTCCCAATTCCGGGCGGCCATCAGGAGCGCGAGTTCACGCAGATGCCCGGGCAGACTGCAGTCGAACCGGGCGAAAGCCCCGAGGGACTCGGCACGTTCGCACATCTCCGGGCTGTGCAGCCAGACCCGGAACGGGCCGCGGACGGCACCGCGCCGGCCTGCGATCCGGGCGGCCAACTCCTGCTGACGCTCGGTCATTTCCTCATTGCTGAGAACGGGGAGCCTCATGAGCCGGATACCTGCCTTTTCTTCCCGGCGCGTTGCCGGCACTTACGGGCACGGAACGCGACGCCGTGCGGTCTCAAGTGACGCTACAACCGGCTCCGGCGTTCCCCACCCCTCCAGGAGTGCAAGGTAAAGCTGCACGCCAGAAGGCATCCATTCGCCGAGACGCGACCTACTGTCGATCGACGCACGACCGTGGACTGGAGAGGAACCAGGGATGACCACCATCATCAAGACCGCGTCCGTACCCCGGTTGGACCGCGGCGGCGCGGTCCTGACGACACCGCTCATCACCACGTCCTCGGCGGGCGGGGAGAACCTCATCACCAGCGGGATGAGCGTCTATCCCGTCGGTTCCGGAGCGCCCCTGCACTCGCACAACTGCGACGAGCACGTCACGATCCTGGAGGGCGAGGCGGAGGTGGTCGTCGACGGCGAAGTGACCAGGCTGGAGCGGTTCGACACCACATACGTCCCCTCCCCCCTCCCCCACCTGTTCCGGAACATCGGCGACTGTCCGCTGCGCATCCTGTGGGTGTACTCGTCGGGACACGTGACGCGGACGTTCACCGAGACCGGCAAGACGGTGGAACACCTGTCGGCCGAGGACCAGATGGGCTGAAAGCGTCCGGTGACGGCCACGGCCTGCTCGGCGGTCACGGCGTGAACTCGGGCGAACTCAATTCAGGCGGTATTTCGGAGAGCAGATTTCCCGCCGCCTGTCAATTCACGCTTTGCCCGACCAGGTTACCCGGGCCAAGTCAAGGCTGAAAAGAAGGGGAAGCGTCACTTGCTTCACAAGTCTTTCCGGGGCTCCATGGGGGGCTAGACTAGATGGCCGGGCCGCCCGTTGGACGGCTCTGGCACCAATGTCGAGGTATTTCCCGTGGAAGATATCTACCAATTCCCGTTCGGAAGAAAGGAAGAGGTGCGTATGAGTGGTGTGCATGGAGCAACCGTGGACATTGCGACGCGCGACGGCGCAGCCGATGCCTACCTGGTGCACCCTGAAGGGGCAGGGCCGTTTCCCGCCGTTCTGCTCTACATGGACGCCTTCGGGCTGCGCCCGCATCTGAAGAAGATGGCCGACCGTCTGGCCTCGGCCGGGTACACGGTCCTGGTGCCCAACGTCTTCTACCGCCACGGGCGGGCGCCGGTGATCGACCTGCCGGACTTCGTGGGCCCGGCCGAGCGCCCAGAGCTCTTCCAGCGGATCGGGCCGCTCATCCAGTCCCTGACGCCGGAGTCGACGATGGCGGACGCCGACGCCTACCTGCGCCGGCTGGCCGAGTGCCCGATGGCCAGAAGCGGACCGGTCGGCGTCACCGGCTACTGCATGGGCGCCGGTCTGGCACTGCGCACGGCCGGCACCTATCCGGACCGAGTGGCCGCCGCGGCCGGCTTCCACGGCGCCAACCTCGCCTCCACCGCGCCCGACAGTCCGCACCTGCTCGCCGACCGCATCAAGGGTGAGCTGTACTTCGGCCACGCGGACCAGGACCACGCACTGCCCCCCGAGCAGGTCGAGCGTCTGGACGAGGCGCTCACCGCGGCGGGCGTACTTCACCGCTGCGTGGTGTACACCGGCGCACACCACGGCTTCACCCAGGCGGACACCGCCGCCTACGACGCCGACGCCGCGGAACGCCACTGGGCGGCACTGCTGGACCTTTTCTCGCGTACACTCTGACGCGCTGAAGAAGTGCCCCTGGCCGGAAACTCGGTCCGGCACCCACCGGTGAAATTCCGGTGAACAATTTCATAGCACACAAAATTGCATCCCGGTCGGTAGTCCGGGGCGCAGCCAGACAATGTTACGTCTGGTTGTGTCAATCGTCCTCTCTTTCGGAGAGGCCCAGTGTGCTCCCTCGTACGAAACCAATTGCACTGGGAGTACTTTTGTCTGGGACTCGTATTGTCATCGCCGGCGGCGGTCTTGCCGGGCTGACGCTGGCCCACTACCTGAACCGGCACGGCCTGGACGTGGCCGTCTACGAGCGTGACACCTCCATCGGCGCCCGTGAGGCGGGCTACCGGATTCACATCAACTCCACCGGTACCTCCGCCCTGCACGCCGCCCTGGAGCCGCAGCTGTGGGAGCTGTTCCTCGCGACCTCCGGCATGCCGAACGACGACATGCTGCTGTTCGACGAGCAGCTCAACCTCCGCCCCGGTCGCGACAGGTCCGCCACCGAAGGCACGGGGGTGCCCACCGACATCCCGGAGCACCTGGTGGTGTGCCGCTCGACGCTGCGCCGGATCCTCTATCTCGGCCTGGAGAAGGCCGTGCACTTCGGTGCGAAGGTCACCGGATACCGCTCCAACCCCGACGGCACCGTCACCGTGCTCCTGGACAACGGCGAGAGTGTCGAGGCCGACGTACTGATCGCCGCGGACGGCGTCAACTCCAGCGTGCGGGCCCAGAGGCTGCCGCAGGTGAAGGTCGTCGACCTGGCCGCTCGGCACATCGCCGCGAAGGTCCCGATCACCGAGGAGACCAAGGCCAAGCTGCCGCAGCAGCTGTTCAACACCTTCTCGCTGGCCTACGCCGCCGACTGGACCGGGCTCACCCTCGGCCCACTCGAGCGCAGCAACCCCGGCTCCCCGCTGGTCAAGGAACAGGACCCGGACTTCCAGAACGAAGCCACCAAGAACTATGCGCTGAGCATTTTCAACTCCGTAGAGAGCCTCATGATGCCCGACGCCGAGCTGTTCACCGCCACCCCGGAGCAGCTGAAGGCGTACGCGCTGGAACGTGTGGCCTCCTGGCACCCGGCCCTGGTAGAGACGGTACGACTGTGGGACACCGCCACGGTGCAGGCGCTGACCTTGCGCAGCTGTGTGCCCGTCAGTGCCTGGGAGCCCTCGAACGTCACCGTGGTGGGCGACGCGATCCATACCATGAGCCCGGCCCTGGGCATCGGCGCCAACACCGCGCTGCGCGACGCACACGTTCTCGGAGGCGAACTGCTCGCCGCCGCGCAGGGTGAGAAGGACGTCGTGGACGGCATCGGCGCCTACGAAGAGGCCATGCGGGACTACGGGTACAAGGCTCTTCGGATGTCCGCGGCGGTGGGCGAGAAGGTGATCGGCCACCTGCCGCTGCCCGAGTAGGCAGCTCCCCCGCGGCCACGCTCAGCACGCGGGCACGCGCGAGGCCGGCGATCATCGGTGCCGGAGCCCTCAGCGAATGCTGGGTCTCGGCACCGATGAGGTCCAGGCCGGGAAGAGGCCAAAATCTCAGCAGGGTTGTCGGTGGCAGAGGGGCTGCTACCTGCCGAGAGGTGCCGCCTGCGTCGGCAGTTCGCGAATGCCGGCATGGCGGCCGTCGAGTTGTCGGCGCAAGTGCCGGTTCTCGGTCCCGGCTTGGTGCAGGGTTCCGCCGAGGACTTCGTCGTCTTCCCGGGGCGGCGAAGTTCCTCGACATCCGTTGCGCGGAGTTCTTTGGGTTTCCGGAATTGCAGACGAAGTCATCTCTCGTCGTGTGGGTGTTTCTCCGCGGGGGCGGACATTTTCGCAGAACGCGTGTTTCAGGTCCGTGTGGCGAGTGAAAGCGGTACGAAGGCACTTCGGCTTCCTCTACCGGGGCGACGATGGTCAGTGCTTTGTACGAGTGCTGTGAGCGTCCGGCGAGGATGCGGTTCATGGCATCCCGGTTCCGGGCCGCGGTTGAGGGGGAGGCGGCGAAGACGGCACCCTGAGTTCCTTGGCGAGCAGCTTCAGCGGCGGCGGTCGTGGAGGTTGGAGTAGGTGCAGCTAACGTCCGGTATCCGTCGAGCCGGCCTGGTCCAGTCCGCCTCGGCCATCATGCCGGAGAGTATGTGGCGCAGGATGACGCGGCATTCGGCAGACAAGATGGACATGCCGAACTCCTGGCGGTCGGCTTCGAGGATGCAGGCGGGGCTGGGCAAGGTGTGCTGGATGCCGGCTGAGCAGACGAAGTCGAGGGCCGGAATGGGCCTGCCCCTGGCGGGGCAGGCCGCGAGGACGATCAGCTGACCTGGGTGGAGTCCCGAGCGTGCTGGCCGGCTTGCGGGACGGCCAGCAAGTTCACCGCAGACTCGGTCCGGCTCCCGCCTGATCGCAGAGGGCTTCAGCGCGGGCGGTCGCCGGTATTCGTATACGAGAATTTGGGAAAACAATTCTGCGTTTGACAGCGTCACCCATTCGCGCTCGAACAATTTCGATATCTTGCCGCTCGACCACAGATCCGTCGCCCACGTCAAGCGCAAGAACAATCACATCAGGGAGCGTGCCCATCACCGAGGGCCGAGGTGTTACGGTCCATTCGACCTCGAGACGGGAATACGCCTCCCATCTACCTCTATCGGCAATCGGGTAGCAGAGCTCGACCCCGCGCCCGCGTGTGATGCCCAGCCCACTGTCTGCAATCTCCCGGAACTCAAATCGATGTTCCACATCCCTTTCTCGTTCTCATGAATTACCACGCCTCCCGACCATCCTTGAGGAGTTCTCCGTTGTCTGCCGACAGTACGATCACCACTCCCGCTCAGGCGGGTGCCGATGCGACTGGGGCCGCCCCGGGCAACCGGCACCTCGGCATCGCGCTCTTCGTGATCGCCGCGGCCCAGCTGATGATGGTCCTCGACAACACCATCACCAACATCGCCTTGCCCTCCATCCAGACCGACCTCGGCGTCTCCGACGCGAATCTGGCCTGGATCGTCAACTCCTACGCCCTCGCCTTCGGCGGCCTGCTCCTGCTCGGAGGCAAGGCCGGCGACCTGTTCGGACGACTGCGGATGTTTCAGGTCGGCATCCTCATATTCACCCTCGCCTCCCTGATGGGCGGACTCGCCCCGAACGAAGGGCTGTTGCTCGGCGCCCGGGTGATGCAGGGTGTCGGCGCCGCGATCGCCGCTCCCAGCGCGCTGGCTCTCATCACCACCACTTTCCCGGTGGGCAGGTCACGCAACACGGCCATGGGCGTGTACGCGGCCATGGGCGGCGTCGGCGCCACGGTCGGAATGCTGCTGGGCGGCACGTTGACCGAAACTCTCAGCTGGCGATGGGTGTTCTTCATCAACATCCCCATCGGCCTGGCCGTCCTCGCCGGAACGAAGTCTCTGGTCGAGGCCGAACGCCACCCCGGCCGCCTGGACATCCCCGGCGCGATCACGGGCACGGGTGGGCTGATCACCCTCGTCTACGCCATCACCCGAGGCGGCGAACACGGTTGGACGAACGGCCTGACACTGATCTCCTTCGCGGCGTCCGCCGTGCTGCTGAGCGCGTTCCTGGTCCTGCAGTACCGCGTATCGGACCCGATGATGCCGCTGCGCATGTTCAAGGACCGTAACCGCAGCGGTAGTTACGCCACGATGTTGCTGATCGGCTCGAGCATGTTCGCCACGTTCTACTTCCTGACGCTGTACATGCAGCTGGTCCTTGGCTACAGCGCGATCCAAACCGGCTTCGCCTATCTGCCCTTCAGCATCGGCATGTCCGCTGCCGCGGGCGTCAGCTCCAAGCTGGTCACCCACTTCGCACCGCGGCTGATCGCCGCACTGGGCCTGACGATCGGGGCGGCAGGCATGTTCTGGTTCTCCACCCTGGGGACCGACTCCTCGTACGCGGGTCATCTGGTGCCCGCGATGTTCGTCACGGCCACAGGACTGGGGGCGGCCTTCGTCCCGCTGACGGTGACTTCGGTCAGCGGCGTGGACCACCTGGACACAGGCGTCGCGTCAGCGCTTCTGAACACGGCCCAGCAGATCGGCGGCGCGCTCGGTCTCGCCGTTCTGTCGACGATCTCCACGTCTGCAGCCGACGACAAGCTGCCCGAGGCGGCCTCCAGCCTCTACCGGGGACTCGCCGCCAAGGACTTCGGTCTGGTCTCGAAGGCCAGTGAGGCACTGACGCACGGCTACACCGTGGCCTTCGTCGGCGCGGGCGCCATATTTCTGGTCGGCGCAGTGGTCACAACCCTGGCCGTGAACGCCGGCAAGCAGCAGCAGACGGAAGGCGCCGCGCCCGCCCACATGGGCTGACCTCGCAGAGAGCGAACTCACCCCTGCGCGGGGAAGACATTCCCAGCTGTGCGGCCAGGTTGGTCCAACGAACATCAAACGGCCAGAACGATGTGCGGCGCCTGGCATCGCGCTGTGATGCCAGGCGCCCACAGAGAAGGAACAGCCATCATGAACACCCCGCGCTGCGCTCAGCGGGAGCACCGGTCCGACGCCCAGCGGCTGCCCGCATCCCTTCTGGCCGCTGACCGAGCCTTCGCCCTGCTGGGCAGACGCTGGAACGGCCTGATCATCGCGGCCTTGGCCAAAGGCCCGGCCGACTTCGCCCAGGTTCGCGATCGAATCCCTGGCATCGGCGACCGCATGCTCGCCGAACGCCTGCGGGAACTAACCACGGTTGACCTCGTGACCCGAACTGTCCCGCGCGACCCGTCCTCGCGAACCCTCTACGCACTCTCACCGCACGGCAACGCCTTCCTCATTCCCCTCGCTGCCGTGATCGTGTGGGCGGAGGACCACCTCCCCGCGGCCGACGCACCAGCGTCGGACTGACCGCCGTACCAGATCGTCGAGTTCCGTTCCCGCGCAGGTGCAGGCCGCAGCGGTTCCGGGAGCGACGACAGTGCTACATCCACAGCCGCCCGGTGCCGACGCTCGATCGCGTTGCACGTGCCATTGACCTGGCTCTCGCTCTGTCCACGAACGCGTACAGGAAAACCGGTCGGCCGCAAAATCACCACCGAAAGGGAAATCCCGCCATGCGCAAGGCGACACTGCTTTCCCGCACTCTCCTCGCTTTGACCCTCTCGACGATGGTCGGCTGTGCCGACAACGCGTCGGAGCCGGCTCCTGCCGCGAGCGCCGGGTCGGCGACACGTAGCCCCGGCGCGGCGCGTACCGATAGCGGCACCGGTTCGCACGCCGCCGGTTCGACGAGCGATCCGGACTCAACCTCAGCCGCTGCCACCGGCGGTGCCACGTCACTCACCATCAGCAGCAGTTACAGCAGGCGGGCCACCGACTGCACAGGGCACGACGTCGTCATCGAAGGCCAGGCGAACACCATCGGGCTCACCGGAACGTGTGGAACGGTCATCATCGGCGGCCGGTTCAACACCGTCACCGTGGAGGCGGCCGACAACCTCAGGATCACTGGCAACTCCAGCACGGTGATCGCGCAGACCGTGGGCGCCATCCGGTTGGACGGCGCCGTCTTCGACACGGTGCGCTGGGTCAACGGGACCGACGGCAAGGAGCCCACCGTCTCCGGTAACGGCAGGGCCTGCACCGTGGCCAAGATCAGCGGACAGGAGTACGAGAACCGCATCAGGCCCTGACATGGTCAGGGCACACGGCCGACGGGCCGCGGCGCATACTCGACGAAGTCCGCCGCGGCCATCAGCGCTCTGGCCGAACCGGTCGGCCGAGGCATCGGTTCGGCATCTGAATGTGATCGGGAAGGTTCCGGATGGCTGACAAGGATTAGGGTCTGAACGGAAAATCTCCCTGCACCAGGGCGGGCTGCGCCCTTCGTTGGCCTGGGGTTGGACGGGGTTGCTGGTCAGGCTGCTGGCGTGAGGGTGACGTCGTGGCCGAGGGCCTTGAGCTGGCGAACCAGGTCGCGGGTCCGGCGGGTGGGGTTGAGGGGCCTCGCGTTTTCCGGACAGGCTTTTGACCGTTTGTTTCACGCGGCGATTCGCAACTTCTCGTACTCGGCGTGGACTTCGCACGGAGGGCGGTAACCCACGGCAGAGTGGAGGCGTT
>NZ_JAJSBI010000022.1 GCF_021261325.1 Streptomyces guryensis
GTGAGGGAAACGCCCGGTTACATTCCGAACCCGGAAGCTAAGCCTTACAGCGCCGATGGTACTGCAGGGGGGACCCTGTGGGAGAGTAGGACGCCGCCGAACAAAAATTGAGAAAACCCCCGTACCGTTATCGGTACGGGGGTTTTCTGCATTTCAGGACTTAGGTCTCGGGGCCTTTCATAAGGCCCCTCCTGTTACAGACGTCCCGCCGCCTTCAGTGCCAGATACGCATCTGCCAGGGCTGGCGCCAGTTCATCCGGAGTTTCGTCGACGACCGTGACTCCGGATCGGCGGAGCTGCTCCGCGGTGCGGTGGCGTTCACTTTGGGCCTGGGCGGCGGCTGCAGCGTCGTAGACAGCCTCGGTGTTTCCACGGGCGTTCGCCATACGGGCGATGTATGGGTCCGCTACCGATGCCATCAGAACTGTGTGGCGCTGGGTGAGTTGGGAGAGTACGGGAAGCAGGCCTTCCTCCACAGGCGCCGCGTCGAGGCTCGTGAGCAGCACGATGAGTGAGCGGCGCGGGGCTGTGCGGAGTGCGGTCGCGGTTAGGCCGCGGGCATCGAGTTCGACCAGTTCGGGTTCGAGCGTGGCCATCGCGTTGACCAGGGCCGGGAGGACGTCGCGTGCGGTGCGGCCCTGAACGAGGGCGCGGACCCGGCGGTCGTAGGCGAGCAGGTCCACCCGGTCGCCGGCGCGTGAAGCGAGTGCTGCCAGGAGCAGGGCTGCGTCCAACGAGGCGTCGAGGCGTGGGGCGTCACCCACGCGTCCCGCTGAGGTGCGGCCTGTGTCCAGGACGATCAGGATGCGGCGGTCGCGTTCGGGACGCCACGTGCGCACGGCGACTGTGGACTGACGGGCCGTGGCGCGCCAGTCGATGGAGCGAGTGTCGTCGCCCGGCACGTACTCGCGCAGGCTGTCGAATTCCGTCCCTTCGCCGCGGGTGAGCACGCTGGTGCGGCCGTCGAGCTCGCGGAGGCGGCCGAGTTTCGAGGGCAGGTGCTTGCGGCTGGTGAAGGGCGGCAGGACGCGTACTGTCCAGGGGACCTGGTGGCTGCCTTGGCGCGAGAACAGACCGAGGGGGCCGTAGGAGCGGATGGTCACTCGGTCTGCGTGGCGGTCGCCGCGGCGGCTGGGGCGTAGACGGGTGGTGGCGCGGCGGCGCTCGCCGGCAGGCACGGTCAGGTGGTGGCGCGAAGCCGCTACTTCGGTGCCGGGCTGCCAGCTGCTGGGGGGCCAGGCGTCACGCAGGCGGGCCCGGAGGAGACGGCGCGATGGATTGGTGACGGTGAGGGCCACGTCGGCGGTCTCGCCCAGGCGTACGGACGTGTCGCCGGAGCGGGTCAGGCCGAGGCGCCGTACCGGCGCTGCGAGGGCGAAGTCGCAGGCACAGGCCAGAGCCAGAGGAGCGTTCACGGCGAGGATGCCTGTCCAGCTGGGGTCCCAGATACCGACGGGGAGGGAGCCGAGGGCCGCGAGGAGCGCGGCGCGTCCGGTGAGGGCCATCAGCGGGGGACGGGGACGTGGGTGAGGATCGCGTTGATGACGGAGTCGGCCGTGACGCCTTCCATCTCTGCCTCGGGGCGGAGTTGCACGCGATGGCGAAGGGTGGGGAGGGCCAGGGCCTTGACGTCGTCGGGGATGACGTAGTCGCGGCCCGTGAGCCATGCCCATGCGCGCGAGGTGGCGAGGAGGGCAGTGGCGCCCCGTGGGGAGGCGCCCAGGGCCAGGGACGGTGACTCGCGGGTGGCCCGGCAGATGTCCACCACGTAGGCGGTGATTTCCGGGGAGATGGCCGTCTTGGCGACCGCGGCTCGGGCGGCCTCCAAGTCTTCCTGGCCTGCCACGGGGCGTACGCCGGCGGCGCGCAGGTCGCGCGGATTGAAGCCCTCGGCGTGGCGGGTGAGAACGTCGATCTCGTCCTGGCGGGAGGGCAGAGGGACCGTCAGTTTGAGGAGGAAGCGGTCCAGTTGGGCTTCGGGGAGGGGGTATGTGCCCTCGTACTCGACCGGGTTCTGGGTTGCGGCGACCAGGAAGGGGTCGGGGAGCGGGCGCGGGGTGCCGTCGACCGTGACCTGGCGTTCCTCCATGGCCTCGAGGAGGGACGACTGGGTCTTCGGGGGCGTGCGGTTGATCTCGTCGGCGAGAAGGAGGTTGGTGAAGACAGGGCCGGGCTGGAACGAGAACTCGGCGGTGCGACTGTCGTAGACCAGGGAGCCCGTGACGTCGCTCGGCATCAGGTCGGGGGTGAACTGGACGCGCTTCGTGTCGAGTTCGAGTGCGGAGGCGAGGGCGCGTACGAGCAACGTTTTGGCGACTCCGGGGACTCCTTCAAGTAGTACATGTCCGCGGCAGAGGAGGGCGACGACGAGGCCGGTCACGGCGGGGTCCTGGCCGACCACGGCTTTGGCGATCTCGGCGCGCAAAGCTTCCAGGGAAGCTCGGGCTTTGCCCGGGTCCCCGGTGTGCCTGGCGTTGTCAGTGGTCGGGTCCATCATGGACGGCGTACCTCTCTTTCGAGGGCGTCGAGTTGGTCGGCGAGGGCGACGAGGGCCGTGTCGTCGCTGGGTGGCGGGCCGAAGAGGAGTGAGTGCAGAGCCTGTCCGTCGCCGCGGAGATGGGCGGAGAGGACGGGGAGCAGGGCTTCGGGCGCGTGCGCCTGGGCGGCGGGGAGGCCTACGAGGGGGGCGAGGCGGATGCGGGTGGTGGAACGAAGAGCGGCGGCCGCGCGGTCGCGGGCGTTCGCCTTGCGGTAGAGGCGGGCGCGGCCTTCGACGGTTTCGGAGGCGCGGATCGCCACGGGAAGTTTTTCGGGCACGAGGGGGCCCATTCGGCGTGCCCGCCAGAGGGCGGCGAGGGCTGCCGCGACGAAGAGTTGCAGTGTGCCCCAGAGCCAGCCGGAGGGGAGCAGGTCGAAGAAGCCCTTTTCGCCGCCGGTGTCGGTGGCGGAGTTGTCGGAGAGCGAGGGGAGGTACCAGACCAGATGGGGGCGGGAGCCGAGGAGTTGGAGGGCGAGCGAGGCGTTGCCCTCCTTGTCGAGGTGGTCGTTGAAGAGGATGTCGGGCGCGCCGAGGACGACGGTGTCGCCGTCTCCGGGGGTCTCCGGAATGCGCAGAAGAGTGGCCAGGCGCTCGCTGCGGTAGCACTCGTCGGCGCCGAGGCGTGTGGTGGTGTAGCGGATGCCGCCCGTGTCTGCGGTGCCCGCTCGGCGGGCGGCGGGCAGTTGACAGTCGGGGGAGAGCGTCGAGTCGAAGCTGGTGGCGGGGTCCGCGGTGACGCCGGGGGCAAGCTTCTCGACGGCCGAGCTGCCCGGGGCGATGAGGACGGTGCGGCCACCGGAGCGGGCGATCGCGGAGTGCAGCCGCGTCTGTTGATGGCGCGTCAACAGGTCGGGGAGGGCGACCAGGAGTGTGCTGTTCGGGGCGGCTGCGGCGCGCGCCTCGTCCAGAGTGGTGACTACACGTGTGGACACGCCGCGGTCGGCGAGGAGGTCGGCGACGGCGCGGCTGCCGTAGGGGTCGACCGAGCGTGGGTCGAGTTCGCCGTGCCGCGTGTCGGAGCGGATCACGGCGATCACGACGGCCGCCGTCAGAAGGAGCACGACGGCGAGCGCGATGCCTCGTGCGCGGGTCCACACTTGGCGTGCCGTGGGCGAGGCCGAGGTGGACGGAAGCGTGGCCTCGGCTGTCATCCGGCGGCTCCCTGGCGGGCGTTGTGGGCCGTGCTGGGGCCGCTGCTCGCGAGCTGGGGCTTGGTGCGTTCGAGATCGCGGTCGAGTTCGGCCATGCGGTGGTACGACTGCTCGCTCGCCCTTCGGCCGCCGTATGTCACGTCGTCGAAGTCCCGGGCAGCGGCGTGCAGCCGGGCTCCGTGGTCGGGCAGTGCGTGGCCTGCTTCTGCGGTTGCCTCGTCCGCGGTGCGGCCGGGGCGGATGTCGAGGAGTGCTCGTTCCTCGAGGGAGCGGACGATGCCGCGCATGCGTTCCTGGACGGCTTGGTTCCAGTGGCCTTGGGCGGCGTGTGCGTCGGCGGCGGTGCGATGTTCGGCGGCGCTGCGGGGACGATCGTCGAACAGGACGGCAGACGAAGCGGGTTCACGCCGTGGTGTGCCCAGCCGCCACCACAGCGCGCCCAGCAACGAGAGGACGGTCACGATGACGACGACCAGGCCGAGTGTGCCTCCGGGCGTGGCGGCCGCGGCCGAGCCGAACAACTTGTCGACCCAGTCCCAGAAGGCGTTCAGGGCGCGCTGGAACAGGCTGGGGTCGTTCTCGTGGTACATGCGTTTCGACAGCTCGCGACGGGCTGCCTCACGTGCGGGATCCCGCGGGATCGTCACCGGCGGTTCGTCGCCGGAGTGCGCCAGCGACAGGACGGATGTGTTCCCGGCACGCAGCAGCGCCCGTACGGCCGACGCTGCGGCGCGCGGCAGGGCTGTGGGCACCGCTATGAGAACTCCCCCCGTCATGCTCACCGCATCAGCCCCCCGAGCCGGCGTCGGTGCCGTAGCCCTGGACACCGGCAGCGCGGGCCAGTTCGAGATCGAGGGCTTCGCGGCGGATGCGCTGGTCGATGTAGAGGAGCACGGTGACGCCGGCGTTGATCGGGAACGTGATCATGGAGCCGATCACCGAGCCGACCCCGCTGATGATGAGGAAGGTCCAGCCAAGATTGCTGCCTTCACCGTTGAGGAAGCCGACGACGCCCTCGCCGCCGAGTGCTGCGGCGAGGAACGTGAAGGGGATGACGACGATCGCCGAGATGATGTTCGCGATGATTCCGGCGAGCAACTGGATGCCGAAGACACGCCACCAAGAGCCTCGGACGAGCTTCACGGATCGGCTCATGGACTTCACGACGCCCTGTTTCTCCAGCATCAGTGCGGGCGACGCCAGGGAGAAGCGGATCATCAGCCACAGGGCGACGACGCCGGCGGCGATGCCGCCCAGGACGGCGAGTGCGACACCGCCGTCGGCGTTCCCGAAGACGGCCACGAGGATGCCGGGCAGTGCGCCCGCGAAGACGACGGCGGCGGCGATGAGGGGCAGCAGCAGGATCAGGCCGAACAGCTTCACGACCTGAGGGCGGGCGTCGCGCCAGGCCTCGCCGGTGGTCACGGGGCGGCCGAGGACCGCACGGCTCGTGACGGTGGTGAGCAGAGCGGTCGCGGCGACCGTGGCGATCAGAGAGATCAGGAGGACCGCACCGGAGCTGAGCATGGCCTCGCCCATGGCGCGGGTCAGTTCGCCCGGGGAGGAGCTCGGATCGTCGAGGGCCGCGGTACTGGTGTCGTTCAGCACCAGGCCCTGGAGCAGGATGACGAGGATCTCGGTAACGACCGCGACGGTCAGGGAGATGCCCAGCACCGTGCGCCAGTAGGTGCGCATGGTGGAGACGGCGCCGTCGAGGATCTCGCCCACGCCGAGCGGGCGGAGCGGAATGACGCCCGGTTTGGCGGCGGGAGGAGGGCCGCCCCAGCCGCCACCCCATGCGGGGTGTCCGGGGGTGCCGTAGGCCCGGAAGCCGCCGGGACCGTGGCCGCCTGCGCCGGGGGGCGGCGGGGCGCCCCAGCCGGGGCTTGGTGGCGGGGGCGACGGCGCGGGCGGGCCGGAGCCCGCGGGCCCGGTGGGCGCGGACCACTGGCCGGGTGGCGGCTGCTGCTCGGACCACTGAGAGCCGGCGCTCTGCGGGTCAGCAGCGCCCTGCGGGCCGGGACCGGGCTGGTCCGCGGGCTCCGTGGGGCTGGGCCGGTCAGTGGGGTCGGCAGGCCCGGACGCGCCGGGCTCCTGCCCGTCGGACGGGGCAGATCCGGGCGAGGCCCAGCCCGGAGTGTCTTTCATCGTCGCTCCTTCACGGTGCCCGTCCGCGGTCGCGGCGGCAGGTTGGCAGACATCGTGCCATGGGGTGGTTGCCGAGGTACCGGCCGCGGTATGGGCTGCACACCTTCAATTGTCCGCCGGATACGGGGCAGACTGATCGCATGGCTGATCAGTACGCGCAATCCGGCGAAGACAGCAGGCCGACCGAGATACCGGCGATCCGCTGGGAGGAGCCACCCGAAGGCCCCGTACTGGTGCTGCTCGACCAGACGAGGTTGCCGGCCGAGGAGGTCGAGCGAGTTTGCACGGACGCGCCCGCACTGGTGGAGGCGATCCGGTCGTTGGCCGTGCGCGGGGCGCCGCTGCTCGGCATCGCGGGAGCGTACGGTGTCGCGCTCGCCGCCGCGCGCGGCTTCGACGTGGACGAGGCCGCTTCCGCGCTGGCGGGCGCCCGACCCACTGCGGTGAACCTCGCTGTCGGTGTGCGCAGGGCCCAGGCCGCCTACCGAGCCGAGTTCGCCAGTAGCGGCGACGCCGGACAGGCTGCGGTGGCGGCGCTTGCCGCCGCACGTCGACTGCACAAGGAGGACGCCGAGGCCAGTGCCCGTATGGCCGAGTGCGGGCTGGCGCTCCTGGACGAGCTGCTGCCCGGTGGCGGGCACCGGATCCTCACCCACTGCAACACCGGGTCGCTGGTGTCGGGCGGGGAGGGGACTGCCTTCGCGGTGGCGCTCGCGGCGCACCGCGCAGGGAAGCTGCGGCGGCTGTGGGTGGACGAGACGCGTCCATTGCTGCAGGGCGCTCGTCTGACCGCTTATGAGGCGGCGCGCAGCGGCATGGCGTACACCCTGCTCACCGACAGCGCGGCGGGGTCGCTCTTCGCGGCCGGCGAGGTGGACGCGGTGCTGATCGGGGCGGACCGCATTGCTGCCGACGGTTCGGTGGCCAACAAGATCGGGAGCTATCCGCTCGCGGTGCTCGCGCGGTACCACCATGTGCCGTTCATCGTGGTGGCACCGGTGACGACAGTGGACCTGGACACCCCCGATGGGGCGTCCATCGAGGTCGAGCAGCGGCCCGGCCACGAGGTGACCGAGGTAGCGGCACCTCAGGTGCCGGTGGCGGGAGCGGAGGCAGGAGGCGGGATTGCGGTGGCACCGCTGGGTACCCAGGCGTACAACCCGGCGTTCGATGTGACGCCGCCCGAGCTGGTGACCGCGATCGTCACGGAAGAGGGTGCCGTTTCGCCCGTGACGGCTGAGGTTCTTGCAGAGCTCTGTGCCAGGTCGCGCGAGGTGACGATCAGCTAATGGGGTGATGTCGGCTCGATCGATGCGAACGGGTCCGCTGCCTGCGGTCATCAGCCCGCGGGGCCGGGCTGGGTGGAGCGGTCCGTTCTCACATGCCAGTGCCTCGGACCATCCCGAGCTGCTGCTATGTCTGGCAGCGATCGCAGACGACGGGCTGGAAGTGGGCGGCCGGTCTCAAAGCCCAAGCTCCTCAGTCGGCTGAGGAGCTTGCCGCCGAGGGAGGGGGGCCTCGGCCCGGGATGTGCGACGTGCGGGGCGGCCAGGTGAGCGACGTGGGCAGGCATGCCTTTCGGGAAACCGCTCTTCAGATCCAGCACGGCAGCAGGTCACCTTCGCTCGGGCGAGAGCGCCCTGGGCCGACCGTATGGTCAGGCTCCGCCTACCCTGGGTAGCTGACATCCGTGTCTGACATCGACGTCGCGGGACAGGGGCAGACAGTGACGGTCGAGTACGACTATCGTCACGGGCCAGTGACGCTGCTCACCTGCACCTTCACCACCGTTATGAGAATGGGATGATGTCGTTTATGAAGGGACGAGTCCTTGTCGTCGACGACGACACGGCACTGGCCGAGATGCTCGGCATCGTGCTGCGTGGTGAAGGTTTTGAGCCGTCTTTCGTGGCCGACGGCGACAAGGCGCTGGCCGCATTCCGTGAGAGCAAACCGGACCTGGTGCTGCTCGACCTGATGCTGCCCGGGCGGGACGGCATCGAAGTGTGCCGCCTGATCAGGGCGGAGTCGGGTGTGCCGATCGTGATGCTCACAGCCAAGAGCGACACCGTCGACGTGGTGGTCGGGCTGGAGTCGGGCGCCGACGACTACATCGTGAAGCCGTTCAAGCCCAAGGAACTGGTCGCCCGGATCCGGGCGAGGCTGCGGAGGTCGGAGGAGCCGGCGCCGGAACAACTGGCCATAGGTGACCTGGTCATCGATGTGGCCGGTCACTCCGTGAAGCGGGAGGGGCAGTCGATCGCGCTGACGCCGCTGGAATTCGACCTGCTGGTGGCACTGGCGCGGAAGCCGTGGCAGGTGTTCACGCGTGAGGTGCTGCTCGAACAGGTGTGGGGATACCGGCATGCTGCGGACACCCGGCTTGTGAATGTTCACGTACAGCGGCTGCGCTCCAAGGTCGAGAAGGACCCGGAGCGGCCGGAGATCGTGGTGACCGTCAGGGGCGTCGGCTACAAGGCAGGGCCCAGCTGACATGTCCGGTGACAGTGCCGCTTCGGCGCCGGGGCCGGACAGGGCCGGCGCGGTGCGGCCTGTCGGCCGGAAGACGGCGGGGGCCCGCTGGGGCCGCCTGCTGGAGGGCGGGCTGCTGCAGGGCGGAGTCCAGGGCAGCCCGGTGCTCCGTTTGTTCATGCGCTGGGTCCGGCGGCCGTTGTTGCCCGTCATGCGGCTGTGGCGGCGGAACATCCAGCTCAAGGTCGTCGCCACCACCCTGCTGATGTCTTTGGGCGTGGTGCTGCTGCTCGGATTCGTCGTCATCGGGCAGGTGCGCAACGGGCTGCTGGACGCCAAGGTGAAGGCCTCGCAGAGTCAGGCCACCGGGGGGTTCGCGGTGGCCAAGCAGAAGGCCGACGAAGCAGCGGCCGGGACCAGCGACGACGGCACGGCGGGGGACGCGCGGCAGTCGCAGAACCTCACCTCGTGGATGAGCGACCTCGTGGAGTCCCTGTCCAGTGGTGGCCAGGGCGCCTTCGACGTGGTGACACTGCCCGCGGGTGACGACAACAGCGGCGGCGGGCGCGGGCCGCGTGCTTCCGGGTACGTCGATCCGTCGGCCAGCGTGCCCGAGGACCTGCGCGCGCGGATCAACGGCGACACGACCGCCGCCCAGAGCTACACCCGCATCTTCTACTACAACAACAACGAGTCGCAGCCGGCACTCGTCATCGGCAAGCAGGTCAACGACCCCAACGGTGACCCGTACCAGCTGTACTACCTCTTCCCGCTCACCCAGGAGGAGAAGTCACTGAGCCTGGTCAAGGGCACGCTGGCGACCGCAGGGCTCTTCGTCGTCGTACTGCTCGGGGCCATCGCCTGGCTGGTGGTGCGGCAGGTCGTCACACCCGTGCGGATGGCCGCCGGGATCGCCGAGCGGTTGTCCGCCGGGCGCCTGCAGGAACGTATGAAGGTCACCGGCGAGGACGACATCGCGCGCCTCGGCGAGGCCTTCAACAAGATGGCGCAGAACCTGCAGTTGAAGATCCAGCAACTGGAGGACCTGTCGCGGATGCAGCGGCGGTTCGTCTCGGACGTCTCGCACGAGTTGCGGACACCGCTGACGACCGTCCGGATGGCCGCGGACGTCATCCACGAGGCGCGGGAGGACTTCGACCCGGTCACCGCGCGGTCGGCGGAGCTGCTGGCCGATCAGCTGGACCGGTTCGAGTCGCTGCTCGCCGACCTGCTGGAGATCAGCCGGTTCGACGCGGGCGCGGCGGCCCTGGAGGCGGAGCCGATAGACCTCAGAGAGGTCGTACGGCGCGTCGTCAGCGGTGCCGAGCCGCTCGCCGAGCGCAAGGGCACACACATACGCGTGCTGGGCGACCAGCAGCCCGTCGTCGCCGAGGCGGACGCCCGGCGCCTGGAGCGAGTGCTGCGCAACCTCGTCGTCAACGCCGTGGAGCACGGCGAGGGCAAAGACGTCGTCGTCAAGCTCGCCGCAGCCGGCGGAGCGGTCGCCGTCGCGGTGCGCGACTACGGCGTCGGGCTCAAACCCGGTGAGGCCACGCGCGTGTTCAGCCGCTTCTGGCGAGCGGACCCGGCACGCGCGCGTACCACCGGCGGTACGGGCCTTGGGCTGTCCATCGCCCTGGAGGACGCGCGGCTGCACGGCGGCTGGCTGCAGGCCTGGGGCGAACCAGGCGGCGGCTCGCAGTTCCGGCTGACACTGCCGCGGACCGCGGACGAGCCGCTACGGGGCTCGCCGATACCCCTGGAGCCCAAGGACTCACGGCGCAACCGAGGCCTCAACGACGCCGGGCTGCCGCGCGGGGGCGGGGACAAGGCCGCCACCGTGCCCGTGCAGCCGGTCGCGGACCAGATACCGCCCCTGGCCTCAAGGCTGGCCGGCGGGGCCCCCACAGCCGACCCCACGGCACTGCCCGGGAACGGCGCGCGCGTGGTGCCCCGGCCGGCTTCCGGAGCGAGACGACAGAACGAGACACCCGGCGAGGACGGGGCCGAGGCCTCGAGCCGCCCGGACACCGTGCCGGAGGAGTCGAAGAAGCAAGGGGAGGCATTTCGTGGGCGCTGACCGCGAAGGGAGCGCCGGGCGCAGACCGATACGCGCGGCGGCGTACGCCGCCTGTGGCGTCGTGCTGCTGGCGGGATGCGCCTCGATGCCCGACAGCGGAGACCTGCGCGGCGTCGACTCCACACCGCGACAGGACACCCAGGTGCGGGTCTTCGCCATGCCGCCCCAGGCCGACGCCCAGCCCTCGGACATCGTCTCCGGTTTCCTCGAGGCGTTGACCAGCGACGATCCCAACTATTCGACGGCGCGGCAATACCTGACCAACGCGGCGTCACAGGCATGGAAGCCGGGGCTGTCCAGTACGGTCCTCGCCGACGGACCCGGCATCGACGCCAACCGCCTGGGCGGCCGGGAAGGCGGCGACGACCTCTCGTTCACACTGACCGGCACGAAGGTCGCGCAGGTGGACGAGCAGCAGGCGTACTCGCCCGCCGGCGGGCCCTACGACGCGCCGATGCATCTCACACGCGACAAGAAGACCAAGCAGTGGCGCATCGACAGGCTCCCGCAGGGCGTCGTCATGGGTAAGTCGGACTTCCAGCGCAACTACATGTCTGTCAACAAGTACTACTTCGCCTCGAACGCCGCGGCCGGGGCGACAGCGCAGCCGGCGGCCGTCGCCGATCCCGTGTACGTGCGCCGACGCGTTGACCCCATGACGCAGATGGTCCGCTCGCTCCTCAACGGGCCCACGAGCTGGCTCGATCACGTGGTGCGGACGACTTTCCCCACGGGTACGGCGTTGAAGGACGGCGTCACCACGCTGACGCCCGACGACCAGAACAAGCTGACCGTGCCACTGAACGAGAAGGCCCGCCGGGTCGGTCAGGCCCAGTGCAACGAGATGGCCGCCCAGCTTCTGTTCACGCTTCAGGACCTCACCCCGGCGGTGGACCAGGTCGAGCTGCAGTCCGGCAACTCGCGGCTGTGCTCGCTCCGCGAGGCCGAAGCCGCCGCGGTGCGCGGCTCGGTGCAGCAACCCGGCTACCTGTACTTCATCGACAGCAAGAACCGGCTCGTACGGATAGGCACCGGCAACAACAGCAGCACCAAGGCCGAACCGGTGGCCGGGGCACTAGGTGAGGGCGACAAGGAACTGCGCTCGGTCGCCGTGTCGCGCGACGAGGACAAAGCTGCCGCGGTCGCCGACGACGGCAAGGAGCTGTACGTCGCGTCGCTGGTGTCGGGCGGTTCGCTCGGTGGCCCCGTGCTGACCAGCCGCGGCAAGTCGGAACCGGACCGGCTGACGGCGCCCAGCTGGGATGTGTACGGCGACCTCTGGCTGGCCGACCGCGACCCCGGCAACGCCCGGCTGCTCCTGCTGGAACAGGGCAAGGGCGAGCCGCTCGTGGTGAAGATCCCGGAGCTGGACGGCCGTATCCAGGACGTCCGGGTGGCCGCCGACGGGGTGCGCATAGCGCTCGTGGTGGCGAAGGGCAACAAGAGCTCCGTGCTCATCGGACGGATCGAGCGGCAGCAGGAGGCCGGGGAGGACCGGCCGACTGTTTCGGTGCTCGGACTGCACACCGCGACACCGGAGTTGGGGGACGTCACGGCCATGTCGTGGGCCGGGGACAGCCGGCTCGTGGTGGTCGGGCGTGAACAGGACGGACTGCAGACCATGCGGTACGCGCAGGTCGACGGCTCCACACCGGAGGGACCGGCACCCGCGGCCCTGTCCGGCATCAAGGAGATCACCGCGGCCGAGTCCGACCGGCTGCCACTGGTGGCGTACTCGGAGGACGGGATCGTACGACTGCCGACCGGGGGCCAGTGGCAGAAGGTGACGGACGGGGTGGCGCCGGTTTATCCGGGGTGACGCTCTCGTGCGGGCCGGATTGAGGGACGGCCTTGTCCACAGGGAGTTTTCCACAGGGCTGGCCGGGGGGCTCGGGCGTTGGCAGAGTGGTGGGCATGCGGGGGTGGTGGCAGGACCTCACCGACCTGGTGCTGCCGGCCGAGTGCGGAGGCTGCGGGAGGTCTCGTACGGTGCTGTGCCCGGAGTGCCGTGCCGTCCTGAGCGGGGCCGCGCCGAGCCGGGTGCGGCCGGTGCCGGAGCCGCCCGGTCTGCCCGTGGTACACGCGGCCGCCCGGTACGCCGACGAGGTGCGGGCCACTCTGCTGGCCCACAAGGAACGCGGCGCGCTGGCCCTCGCAGCACCGCTCGGCACGGCACTGGCAGGGGCTGTGCGGGCGGGGCTCAAGGAGTGGGGCGGCCAGGCGGCTGCGGGCGGTGGCGTGCCCGTACTGCTCGTTCCCGTGCCGTCCGCGCGTGCGGCGGTGCGGGCGCGGGGCCACGACCCCGCGCGGCGGATCGCACTCGCGGCGGCGGGTGAGCTGCGGCGGACCGGGACCGCGGCCCGAGTCCTCGCCGTGCTGCGGCAGCGGCGCGCCGTGGCCGACCAGTCGGGGCTCAACTCCCGGCAGCGGCTGGACAATCTCGCGGGCGCCCTGGCAGTGGCTCCCGGCGGTGGCCGGCTGCTTCGCGGCGGTCCGATCGTGCTCGTCGACGACTTGATGACCACCGGCGCATCCCTGGCCGAGGCGGCGCGTGCCGTGCGATCGGCGACGGCGCCGGAAGAAAGGACGGGCGCGTTTGAGGGGAGAGAACAAGAGGCCGCCGCGCAACGGCACTTCTCGGGGCTGGTTTCGTACGACGAAGCAACTACGGCTGTGTACACGGCGGCTGTTTGGGAAGGCACAGGGGAACGAACGGCCGGCTCGGCGGACGAAGCGCACCGTCGTATGCACTCAGTGCCAGGAATGGCGGGCGCGGGCGGCGCAGGTGACGTGGTCTGCGCAGCCGTGGTCGCCGCGCCTCCAGATTCTTTCGAAATAAACCGGAACTGACTGCCAACTTGCATCGTTGCAGGTAATGAGAGGGTCAATTCACCTGAACGGAGGTACGCCGCGGTAGAGGGTGACGACATCCGTCCGGGCGAGATATGTTCGGTTGTGAGAGAAAGGCGCAGGCCACCGCTCTCGTACCCGAATGCCGTGCTGCGGGTTTTTCACAATCACCCGTCGCGGTGGAGTGGAGATCTTGTCCGCGGGGGAGGAGGTGGAAGTCACCGAGTCCGTAGGTTCCGGAGCTCGCCGGAGCCTGGTGCAAAAGGGAGATGCTCCGCCAGTGGAGCGGAGTGATCCGGGAACGGAGTTCTGCGTGGACATCGTCGTCAAGGGCCGCAAGACCGAGGTGCCCGAGCGGTTCCGCAAGCACGTGGCCGAGAAGCTGAAGCTGGAGAAGATCCAGAAGCTCGACGGCAAGGTGATCAGCCTCGACGTCGAGGTGTCCAAGGAGCCCAACCCCCGACAGGCCGACCGTTGTGACCGAGTGGAGATCACGCTCCGCTCCCGCGGTCCGGTGATCCGGGCGGAGGCGGCGGCCAGCGACCCGTACGCGGCGCTCGATCTGGCGGCGGAGAAGCTGGATGCCCGGCTGCGTAAGCAGCACGACAAGCGGTTCTCTCGCCGTGGCGCGCGCAGGATCTCGGCAGCCGAGGTCCCCGACCACGTCCCGGGCGCGGCGACGCTCAACGGGAACGGCCACCCCGTCCACGAGGAGGACCAGGACGGAGTGCCCACCAAGAAGATCGGCTCACTGGAGGTCAAGGGCGAAGGCCCCCTCGTCGTCCGAGAGAAGACCCACGTGGCCTCCCCGATGACCCTCGACCAGGCCCTCTACGAGATGGAACTGGTAGGACACGACTTCTACCTGTTCGTCGACTCCGAGACCAAGGAGCCCAGTGTCGTCTACCGGCGGCACGCCTACGACTACGGCGTCATCCACCTCAGCACCGACCCGATGGTTGCCCAGGCGCAGTCTCCCGCGCCCGGCGGCATCCTGGGCGGCTGACCCGCGCGGCTGACGGCTGAGCCGGTGCCCCTGGAGCGCCCCGTGCGCCCCCAGGGGCACCGGTGTGCGACCCCTTCACGAGCCGCTCTGTCACCGCGTTGTCGCCCAAGCATGGAATCATGGCGGCAATGGCCCAACCGGTGGGCCGTTGCCTTGGGTTGGCGATGGCACAGCACCACAGGCCACAGCCTTCAGGGGGAGGAACGATGGCGGACAGCTTCGGACCGATGCATGACGAGGATGCCGACGGCGGCGTCGTCGGCATGGGCCCGGACGCGGGCTCTCCACGCAAGGAGCCGATCAGAGTCCTTGTCGTGGACGACCACGCCCTCTTCCGCCGGGGCCTGGAGATCGTGCTCGCGGCCGAGGAGGACATCCAGGTCGTGGGGGAGGCCGGGGACGGTGCGGAGGCCGTGGACAAGGCCGCCGACCTGCTGCCGGACATCATCCTGATGGACGTACGGATGCCGAAGCGGGGCGGGATCGAGGCCTGCACCTCCATCAAGGAGGTCGCCCCCAGCGCCAAGATCATCATGCTGACGATCAGCGACGAGGAAGCAGACCTCTACGACGCGATCAAGGCGGGTGCGACCGGTTATCTCCTCAAGGAGATCTCCACGGACGAGGTGGCCACCGCCATTCGCGCGGTGGCCGACGGACAGTCCCAGATCAGCCCGTCGATGGCGTCGAAGCTGCTCACCGAGTTCAAGTCGATGATCCAGCGGACCGACGAGCGCCGTCTCGTGCCCGCGCCGCGGCTGACGGATCGCGAGCTGGAGGTCCTCAAGCTCGTCGCCACGGGAATGAACAACCGGGACATCGCCAAGGAACTGTTCATCTCCGAGAACACCGTGAAGAACCACGTGCGCAACATCCTGGAGAAGCTGCAGCTGCACTCCAGGATGGAGGCGGTGGTCTACGCGATGCGGGAGAAGATCCTCGAGATCCGCTGACGGCCCGGCGACCCCGGTCAGCGCATTGCCGCGATGAGTGCCCGGGTCACCTCCTTGGCGAGCGGCTCATGCAGCTCCGGAGCGTCCACGTGCTCCACGCGCACGCTCGTGCAGCCGACCCAGCTCGCCGCCTCGACCAGCGCCTCCGCCACGGCCGGCACCACCTTTGGGCCGTCCAGGGTCACCTGCCTGGCGACCAGTGTGGCGCCGTCGCGGGCCGGGTCGACACGGCCGACGAGGCGGCCGCCGGCGAGGACCGGCATCGCGAAGTAGCCGTACACCCGCTTCGGCCTGGGGACATAGGCCTCCAGGCGGTGGGTGAAGCCGAAGATCCGCTCCGTGCGCGCCCTCTCCCAGATCAGGGAGTCGAAGGGGGACAGGAGCGTGGTGCGGTGGCGGCCGCGCGGCGGCGTGTCCAGAGCCGCCGGATCGGCCCAGGCCGGTTTGGACCAGCCCTCGACCGTGACCGGGAGCAGGCCCGAGCCGGCGATCACCGCGTCGACCTGCTCGCCCTTGAGGCGGTGGTAGTCGGCGATGTCCGCGCGCGTGCCGACGCCCAGGGACTGGCCGGCCAGGCGGACCAGACGGCGCAGGCACTCCGTGTCATCCAGCTCGTCGTGCAGCAGTGCCTCCGGGATCGCGCGCTCGGCGAGGTCGTAGACGCGCTTCCAGCCGCGGCGCTCCACGCACACCACCTCCCCGTACATCAGCGCCCGCTCCACGGCGACCTTGGCGCCGGACCAGTCCCACCACTCACTGGTGCGCTTGGCGCCGCCCAACTCCGTCGCAGTGAGAGGGCCTTCGGCGCGGAGCTGCTTGATGACCTGGTCGTAGACGCCGTCCGGGAGGGCGTGGTTCCAGTGCGGACGGTTTCGGTAGGCGCGGCGTCGGAAGGCGAAGTGGGGCCACTCCTCGACGGGGAGGATGCACGCGGCGTGCGACCAGTACTCGAAGGCGTGCGGGTCGGTGGAGGACGCCTTCCAGTAGGCGTCCTCCACCTTGCTGCGGCCCACCGCGCCGAGGCGGGCGTACGGGATGAGCTCGTGGGAGCGCGCCAGCACCGAGATCGTGTCCAGCTGGACCGCGCCGAGGTGGCGCAGGACGCCGCGGACTCCGGCCCTGCGGTCGGGTGCGCCGAGGAAGCCCTGGGCGCGGAGGGCGATGCGGCGGGCTTCGTCTGCCGAGAGGTCGGTGGCGGAGGGCGGGGTCGTCATGGTCCGCACGATAGGAGCCGGCACTGACAATGCGGGGTGACCTGCGAATTCGTCACTGGGTGCCCGGTGTTGAGGCGGGTGCGGGGAGATATGGCGCCGTCGACGGCAGCCCCAGGTCCGACGGCAGCAGGGCACCCACCCAGGAGTCCCGGCGCACGCCCTGGTGGATGATCGCGGAGCGCAGGACGCCCTCGACGACGAAGCCGGCGCGCTCCGCCACGGCGCGGGAGGCGGTGTTGCCGACCTCCGCACGCCATTCCACGCGGTCGACAGACAGTTGGGCGTACGCCCAGCGGCAGACCTCGACGACGGCCTCGGTGACATAGCCGTTGCCGCGGTGCTCCTTCGTGCCCCAGAAGCCGATCTCGGCCATGCTCAGCGAATGCATGGTGAGACTGAGCATGCCTACGAGTTCCTCCCCTTCGGGGAGGAACAGCGCGAAGGTGAGTATGGAACCGTTCGCCCAGCCCTTGGGGGCGAGTTCCTGGGTGAAAGTCCGCGCGTGCTCGGCGAGGTAGGGCGACGGAATGGTCGTCCAGCGCTGGATGTCGGGATCCTGGGCGGCGGCGTACACCGCGTCGGTGTCCTGGGGACCGACCGTGCGCAGGAGCAGCCGGGAGGTCGTGAGTGTGACGGGTTCCATCGGCTGATTCTCCTCGGAGGTCCGACGCGGACGCCATCTTTTCGCCGTGCGTGAGCGCGTGATCACAATTCGCGCAATTCGTGGGCTTGATGCGGCACCATCCGCAGGGCCCGTCCGTTGTCCCCTTTGAAGAAGATTTGAAGCGGTGCGCGGCGCCTTCTGCGGTCGTCGTACCGGCAGGCCTCCCGGCTTGGTGGGGTCCTCGCATACGATGGCCGTTGCTCAGCAAGTCAAATGGAAACCGACCGTCCCAGGCCCGACCGGCAAGGAGACCAACCCCCGTGTCCGTCCTCTCGAAGATCATGCGTGCAGGCGAAGGCAAGATCCTGCGCAAGCTGCACCGCATCGCGGACCAGGTCACGTCCATCGAAGAGGATTTCGTCGACCTCTCCGACGCCGAGCTGCGGGCCCTCACCGATGAGTACAAGCAGCGGTATGCCGACGGAGAGAGCCTGGACGACCTGCTTCCCGAAGCGTTCGCCACCGTCCGTGAGGCCGCCAAGCGTGTCCTCGGGCAGCGTCACTACGACGTGCAGATGATGGGTGGCGCAGCCCTCCACCTCGGCTATGTCGCCGAGATGAAGACCGGTGAGGGCAAGACCCTCGTGGGCACGCTGCCCGCGTATCTGAACGCCCTCTCCGGGGACGGCGTTCACCTGATCACGGTCAACGACTACCTGGCCGAGCGCGACTCCGAAATGATGGGCCGCGTCCACAAGTTCCTGGGCCTGACCGTCGGCTGCATCCTCGCCAACATGACGCCGGCCGAGCGCCGCCAGCAGTACGAGTGCGACATCACGTACGGCACGAACAACGAGTTCGGCTTCGACTACCTGCGCGACAACATGGCGTGGTCGAAGGACGAACTGGTGCAGCGCGGCCACAACTTCGCCATCGTCGACGAGGTCGACTCGATCCTCGTCGACGAGGCCCGTACGCCGCTGATCATCTCCGGCCCGGCCGACCAGGCCACCAAGTGGTACGGCGACTTCGCCAAGCTGGTCACCCGCCTGAAGAAGGGCGAGGCGGGCAACCCGCTCAAGGGCGTCGAGGAGACCGGCGACTACGACGTCGACGAGAAGAAGCGCACGGTCGCCATCCACGAGCCGGGCGTCAGCAAGGTCGAGGACTGGCTGGGCATCGACAACCTCTACGAGTCGGTGAACACCCCGCTGGTGGGTTACCTGAACAACGCGATCAAGGCCAAGGAGCTCTTCAAGAAGGACAAGGACTACGTCGTCATCGACGGCGAGGTCATGATCGTCGACGAGCACACCGGCCGTATCCTCGCCGGCCGCCGTTACAACGAGGGCATGCACCAGGCCATCGAGGCGAAGGAAGGGGTGGACATCAAGGACGAGAACCAGACGCTCGCCACGATCACCCTGCAGAACTTCTTCCGTCTCTACGGCAAGCTCTCCGGCATGACCGGTACGGCGATGACCGAGGCCGCCGAGTTCCACCAGATCTACAAGCTCGGCGTCGTCCCGATCCCGACCAACAAGCCGATGATCCGCATGGACCAGTCGGACCTGATCTACCGCACCGAGGTCGCGAAGTTCGAGGCGGTCGTCGACGACATCGCCGAGAAGCACGAGAAGGGCCAGCCGATCCTCGTCGGTACGACGTCGGTCGAGAAGTCCGAATACCTCTCGCAGCAGCTCTCCAAGCGCGGCATCCAGCACGAGGTGCTGAACGCCAAGCAGCACGACCGTGAGGCGACCATCGTCGCCCAGGCCGGACGCAAGGGCGCCGTGACCGTCGCCACCAACATGGCCGGTCGTGGTACCGACATCAAGCTCGGCGGCAACCCCGACGACCTCGCCGAGGCGGAGCTGCGTCAGCGCGGCCTCGACCCCGAGGAGCACATCGAGGAGTGGGCGCACTTCCTGCCCGACGCCCTGGAGCGTGCCGAGAAGGCCGTGAAGGCGGAGTTCGAAGAGGTCAAGGAGCTCGGCGGGCTCTATGTCCTGGGCACCGAGCGGCACGAGTCGCGGCGTATCGACAACCAGCTGCGCGGCCGTTCCGGCCGTCAGGGCGACCCGGGCGAGTCCCGCTTCTACCTCTCGCTCGGCGACGACCTGATGAGGCTCTTCAAGGCCCAGATGGTCGAGCGCGTGATGTCGATGGCGAACGTCCCGGACGACGTGCCGATCGAGAACAAGATGGTCACGCGAGCGATCGCGTCCGCCCAGTCGCAGGTCGAGCAGCAGAACTTCGAGACCCGTAAGAACGTCCTGAAGTACGACGAGGTCCTCAACCGCCAGCGTGAGGTCATCTACGGCGAGCGGCGCCGCGTCCTGGAGGGCGAGGACCTGCAGGAGCAGGTCGTGCACTTCATGGACGACACGATCGACGCGTACATCTCCGCGGAGACCGCCGACGGCTTCGCGGAGGACTGGGACCTCGACCGGCTGTGGGGCGCCTTCAAGCAGCTCTACCCGGTGAAGGTGACCGTCGAGGAGCTGGAGGAGGCGGCCGGCGACCGGGCCGGTCTGACCGCCGAGTGGATCTCCGAGTCCATCAAGGACGACATCCACGAGCAGTACGCCTCGCGCGAGGCGCAGCTCGGCTCCGAGATCATGCGTGAGCTGGAGCGCCGGGTCGTGCTGTCGGTCCTGGACCGCAAGTGGCGCGAGCACCTCTACGAGATGGACTACCTCCAGGAGGGCATCGGCCTGCGCGCGATGGCGCAGAAGGACCCGCTGGTCGAGTACCAGCGCGAGGGCTTCGACATGTTCACCGCGATGATGGAGGGCATCAAGGAGGAGTCCGTCGGCTACCTGTTCAACCTGGAGGTCCAGGTCGAGCAGCAGGTCGAGGAGGTCCCGGTCGAGGACGCCGAGCCGGTCGACATGGAGAAGCAGGACGCGGTGCCGGCGCAGGCGGGCGGCCGCCCGGAGATCCGCGCCAAGGGCCTGGACGCTCCGCAGCGCCGGAACCTGCACTTCTCCGCGCCGACCGTGGACGGCGAGGGCGGCACGATCGAGGGCGACTTCGTCGGTGACGAGGAGCCGGTGCGCTCGGAGGCCGACGGTCTGACGCGCGCGGAGCGGCGCAAGCAGTCGAGGAGCGGGCGCCGCCGTAAGAAGTGAGCAGCTGCGCCGTAGCGGCTTGAAGGGCCGGGTCACCTCAAGGTGGCCCGGCCCTTCGGCGTACGGCGGTGCCGACTGGAGGCAGTGCTGGACCGGTGGCCCTCCGGTCGGCTAGTCGTCACCGGTGGAGCGCGGCGGGCGCGGGCCGCCGAGTTCCACCGCCGTGCAGCGCCAGCGCAGGTCCTGGCCTCGTTCCAGGCGGAAGGCCATGGCCCGCAGCTGGTCGCCGGCGCCGATACGGGCGAAGGCCTCGACGGCACCGGGACGGGCTTCGTAGTAGCCGATGTCGCGGACGACGGGGCGTGTGCCGCGGGTGCGCAGGGGGCCGCGTTCGGCGAGCCAGGCCAGTTCGTCGTAGGCCCGGCCCGCGGTGTGCCGCAGCATCGAGTGGACGGGGCGCTGACCGCTCAGCACCGCGAGGAGAAGGTCGGCGAAGACGTCGGTGGGGCGGGGCTGGAGGACCGGCCGGAGGTGCGCACTGGCGTGGACGGCGGTGCACGGCGGGTGGTCGGCTGTGGTCCCGGCGGCTGGGGCAAGAGCGGTTTCCCCCGGGGCGGGCGCCTTGTCGGGCGGCGCCTGGGTGGTGGCGCGGGCCGCCGCGACGGCAGGTGCGCCCGGAGCCGCAGTGGTGTCGGAGGCGGGCGCCACGGCGGCCTGCCCGCCGGGAGCCGCAGTGACGGTCGCGGTGCCATGGGACGGCGTGGCCGGTCCTGGCGGGAGGCCCGGCGCGTTGAGGGCGGTGGTCAGGCTCCTGGCCGGAGCGGCAGGAGCTGTGGGCGGGCGGTTGTCGGCGGGCCCTGTGACGGTGGAGAGGCCGTCGGCCCGCGAGCCCCGCGGGCGGCCGCCGCCCGCGGCGGTGCGGGCCGGGGTTCCGCCCGGGATGCGGGGCGGAGCGCCGCCGGGGCGGCGGGAGTCGCGGCGGCCGGGAGGGCGGGCGCCGGGCTGGTGCTGCGCCCTGGTCATGATCTTGTGCATGTGCGTCCCCGTTCGGTGAGCCGGGTTGATACCGGTCGGTAACTTGGTGTTGGGGATCTTTTACGGGGCAAGAGGTGGCGACAGCAAGGACACAGGGAGCCGGGTCGGAGTGGTCGGAATCTTCACCTATCAGGGTGATGGAGGGGGTGTAGAACCCCGTGATCACGGGGGTGCGCCGGGTGAATTCCCAGGCCTGAAGTGGACGCCTCCGGGCAGGTGGGCGGGGACTCGAAAGGGGACTCCCGCACGTATCCTGAAGGCCCTCCAGGAGGCGCGTGAACGCGCCCAGCAACCGACCACGAAAGCGGCCAGCCATGCGTGTCTACGTCCCCCTGACCCTCTCCGGTCTCGCCGAGGCGTACAAGACGGGAGAGCTGGGGGCAGGGCCGCTCGTCGCGTACGCCGTCACACCCGCCCTGCGCGAGTGGTACCTCTCCGACGACATCGAGGAACTGGAGTACGCGGCCCTCAACCGCGCCGCGCTGGCCTCCCTCCGGCTGCTGGCCGCGGACCCCGGGGCGGTACGTCGCCGGGTCGTGGTGGCCGTCGACGTGCCCGACAGTGCCGCGTCCGCCGACCCTGACCGGAGTCTCGACCCGGCCGCGCTCGGCGAGGTACGAGTGACCGGGACCGTGGCCCTGGCCAAGGCCGCCGCCGTGCACGTCGACCTCGACGACGCGGAGGAGGCCGTGGCCGCCGCGGCCGGGGCGCTCGGGGCGGCCGACCGCGGGGACGACGACGCACAGTTCGTGGTGGACGGGGCCGAGGACCACGAACTGCTGTGGTACGCGACGCAGGAGATCCCCAACCTGGTCGGGCTCGGGGGCTGAGACTGAGCCCTTCCGGGCCCTCCCCAGTCGGCCCAATGGCGTTCTGACCTGCGGAGCTCTTGATTGTCAGTGGCGGCGGGTACGTTTTTGGCATGGGGAAGCAGACAGGGGCGCACATTGTCTGGGACTGGAACGGGACGCTGTTCCACGACAATGACGCGATCATCGGGGCCACGAACGCGGCCTTCGCCGAGCTGGGTCTTGAGTCGATCACGATGGAGCAGTACCGCGCGCTGTACTGCGTGCCGGTGCCGAAGTTCTACGAGCGGCTCATGGGCCGACTGCCGACGGACGCCGAATGGGAGGTCATGGACGAGACCTTCCACCGGTACTACGCCGAGCACCGGGTGCGCTGCGGGCTGACCGAGGGGGCGACGGAGTTGCTCGCCGGATGGCGGTCGGCGGGCCGCAGCCAGTCCATCCTGAGCATGTACACGCACGACGAACTCGTTCCGCTGGTGCGGGGGTTCGGGATCGAGGCGCACTTCATACGCGTCGACGGGCGGACCGGGCCCTCGGGGGGCAGCAAGGCGGAGCACATGGTGCGGCACCTGGCCTCACTGACCGGAGTGGACCCGGCTCGTACGGTGGTGATCGGCGACGCCGCCGACGATGCGGTGGCCGCGCGGTATGTGGGGGCGCGGGCGGTGCTGTACACCGGCGGGTCGCACGGTCGGGCCAGCCTTGAGGTGGTGGGGGTGCCGGTTGTCGACACTCTGCGGGATGCGGTTGCTGAGGCGGAGCGGTTGGCTGCGTAAGGGGCTGCGGGGCTGAGGCGGTTTCGCGGCGGCCGGTACTGGGGCTGGGCGGGGTGGGTCCGCTTGCCCGCGCCTGCGGGCTGCCGCCTTTCTTCGGGTCGGGATCCGCCCCAGCGGCACGACTGCCCGCAGGGGCACGGAGTGGTCTGCAAGCCCGCAGATGACACGGAGTGGTCTGCAAGCCCGCAGATGACACGGAGTGGTCTGCAAGCCCGCAGACGATACGGAGTGGTCTGCAAGTCCGCAGGCGATGGCATGGGGCGACTGCCCGCTGGCTGGGCCGCAGGGTCAGGTCACCGGTGCCTTCGCTCGCAGTACCGTCAGGAATTCCCGCATCCAGGCCGGGTGGTCAGGCCAGGCGCGGGAGGAGACCAGGGCGCCGTCGACCACTGCCTCGGCGTCCTGGAAGGTGGCGCCGGCGGCCTGCATGTCGGGTTCCAGGGCGGGGTACGCCGTGACGCGGCGGCCGCGCAGGCCGTCGACCGCGGCGGTGAGCAGGGGGCCGTGGCAGATCTGGGCGACCGGCTTGTCCGCGTCGAAGAAGGACTTGCAGATCTTGCGGAGCTCGGGGTCGTTGCGGAGGTACTCGGGGGCACGGCCGCCGGGGATGACGAGAGCGGCGTACTGACCGGGGTCGACCTCGGCGAAGGCGAGGTCGGCGGGCCAGGTGTAGCCGGGCTTCTCGGTGTAGGTGTCGAAGCCGGGTTCGAAGTCGTGGACGACGAACTGGAGCTGCTTGCGGGCGGGGGCCGCGATATGGACGTCGTAGCCCTCCTCGCGGAGGCGCTGGTAGGGGTACAGGACCTCGAGTGACTCTGCTGCGTCGCCGGTGACGATGAGGATTTTCGCGGTCATGTCGGGCGGCTCCCCTCGGGCGGGCATGCGCTGTCAAGGGCAACGTGCCTCCTGGGGGTGGTTTTGCCAAGGGGGCCGGTCGTTCAGGAGCAAGGGGGATCAGATGAGGGGTCCGTGTCGTCGGCCCGCACGACTGTGGGGCCTTTGCCCCTGTGCAGAGTGTCAAAGTTCCACCCCCGGTTTTGTACACATACGGCTCATGACGGGCCCCCCGTACTGAGCGATAGCCTTGTGGCGTGATCAGCGCGATAGTTCGCGGGGGCACCGTTGCCCCTGCCCTGCGCCCGGTGTGCACGGACCATCTCCGTGACCGGGCGGCGGTCGCTGGTCTTCGCGGGCAGGAGGGGGCCGGAAGGGCTCCCGGGATGCCATTCACCCCCTGGACGCGGGCGCTGCGGAGAGCAGCGTCACACCCTCGGGGCAGCTCAAATATGGCTCATATCTGCCCGCTCATCTCACCTTGCGGCATAGCGTCGAAGCAGACCGGAGAACCCGGGCCGTGGCGTCGAGCCGCAGGGGAAGAGACCGTACTTCCTTCTACGTCACGCAACGGCGCGCGACAGGAGCCAGAGGACAATGCAGACCAAGCTGGACGAAGCCAAGGCCGAGCTGCTCGAGAGGGCCGCCCGGGTAGCTGAGAACAGCCCGGTCGGGGGGCACCTACCGACCGGGACGACGGACGAGAGTACTCCTGACCGGGACACCGTGCTCGCGTTCCTCCAGCGCTACTACCTGCACACCGCCCCGGAGGACCTCAACGGCCGCGACCCGGTCGACATCTTCGGAGCCGCGCTCTCGCACTACCGGCTGGCCGAGAACCGCCCCCAGGGCACGGCCAGCGTGCGGGTCCACACGCCCACGGTGGAGGAGAACGGGTGGACGTGCAGCCACTCAGTCGTCGAGGTCGTCACCGACGACATGCCCTTCCTCGTCGACTCCGTCACCAATGAGCTGACGCGACAGGGACGTGGCATCCACGTCGTCATCCACCCGCAGATCACCGTCCGCCGCGATGTCACCGGCAGGCTCATCGAGGTGCTCGGCGCGCAGCCCGGCGTCGACCTGCCGCACGACGCGCACACCGAGTCCTGGATCCACGTCGAGATCGACCGTGAGACCGACCGGGACGACCTCAAGCAGATCACCGCCGACCTGCTGCGCGTGCTGTCCGACGTCCGCGAGACCGTCGAGGACTGGGACAAGATGCGGGACGCGGCGCTGCGCATGGCCGACGAGCTGCCCAAGGAGCCCGTCGCCACCGACCTGCGCGAGCAGGACATCGAGGAGGCCCGCGAGCTGCTGCGCTGGCTGTCCACCGATCACTTCACCTTCCTCGGCTACCGCGAGTACCAGCTGCGCGAGGACGACTCGCTGGCCGCCGTGCCCGGCACCGGCCTCGGCATCCTGCGCTCCGACCCGCAGCACGCCGGGGACGACAGCCACCCGGTGAGCCCGTCCTTCGAGCGGCTGCCCGCCGACGCCCGCGCCAAGGCCCGCGAGCACAAGCTCCTGGTCCTGACCAAGGCGAACAGCCGTGCCACCGTGCACCGGCCCTCGTACCTGGACTACATCGGGGTCAAGAAGTTCGACGCGGACGGCAACGTCGTCGGCGAGCGCCGCTTCCTCGGTCTGTTCTCCTCCGCCGCCTACACCGAGTCGGTGCGCCGGGTCCCGGTCATCCGCCGCAAGGTCGAGGAGGTCCTGGAGCGCGCCGGCTTCTCGCCCAACAGCCACGACGGGCGCGACCTGCTGCAGATCCTGGAGACGTACCCGCGCGACGAGCTCTTCCAGACGCCGGCCGACGAACTCGAGTCCATCGCCACCTCCGTGCTGTACCTGCAGGAGCGCAGGCGGCTGCGCCTCTACCTGCGGCAGGACGAGTACGGGCGCTACTACTCCGCCCTCGTCTACCTCCCGCGCGACCGGTACACCACCGGCGTCCGGCTCAGGATCATCGACATCCTGAAGGAGGAACTCGGCGGAACCAGCGTCGACTTCACGGCCTGGAACACCGAGTCGATCCTGTCCCGCCTGCACTTCGTGGTCCGGGTCCCGCAGGGCACCGAGCTGCCGCAGCTGTCCGACGCCGACAAGGACCGTATCGAGGCCCGCCTGGTGGAGGCCGCCCGCTCCTGGGCCGACGGCTTCGCCGAGGCGCTGAACGCCGAGTGCGGCGAGGAGCGCGCCGCCGAACTGCTGCGCCGCTACAACAACGCCTTCCCCGAGGGCTACAAGGCCGACCACACCCCGCGTGCCGCGGTCGCCGACCTCGTCCACCTCGAGCAGCTCAGCGAGGCACAGGCCCACAGCGGCCAGGACTTCTCCCTCAGCCTGTACGAGCCGGTCGGCGCCGCCCCCGAGGAGCGCCGGTTCAAGATCTACCGCAAGGGCGAGGCCGTCTCCCTGTCCGCCGTGCTGCCGGTCCTCAGCCGGCTCGGTGTCGAGGTGACGGACGAGCGGCCGTACGAGCTGCGCTGCTCGGACCGCACCACCGCCTGGATCTACGACTTCGGCCTGCGCATGCCCAAGTTGCAGAACGGCAGCGGCGACTACCTCGGCGACGACGCCCGCGAGCGCGTCCAGGAGGCCTTCGCCGCCACCTGGACCGGCCAGGCGGAGAACGACGGCTTCAACGCCCTGGTGCTGAGCGCCGGGCTGAGCTGGCGGCAGGCGATGGTGCTGCGGGCGTACGCCAAGTACCTGCGGCAGGCCGGTTCCACCTTCAGCCAGGACTACATGGAGGACACCCTCCGCAACAACGTCCACACCACCCGGCTGCTCGTCTCGCTGTTCGAGGCGCGGATGTCGCCGGACCGGCAGCGGGCCGGGCGCGAGATCGTCGACGCGCTCCTCGAAGAGGTCGACGCGGCCCTCGACCAGGTGGCCTCCCTCGACGAGGACCGGATCCTGCGGTCCTTCCTGACCGTCATCAAGGCGACCCTCCGTACGAACTTCTTCCAGGAGGCGGCGGGCGGCAGGCCGCACGCGTACGTGTCCATGAAGTTCGACCCGCAGGCGATCCCCGATCTCCCGGCGCCGCGCCCGGCGTACGAGATCTGGGTGTACTCGCCGCGCGTGGAGGGCGTGCACCTGCGCTTCGGCAAGGTCGCGCGCGGAGGCCTGCGCTGGTCCGACCGGCGTGAGGACTTCCGCACCGAGATCCTCGGCCTGGTCAAGGCGCAGATGGTGAAGAACACCGTCATCGTGCCGGTCGGCGCCAAGGGCGGATTCGTCGCCAAGCAGCTGCCGGACCCGAGCCTGGACCGGGACGCGTGGCTGGCCGAGGGCATCGCCAGCTACAAGACGTTCATCTCGGCGCTGCTCGACATCACCGACAACATGGTGGCCGGCGAGGTCGTGCCCCCGGCGGACGTCGTGCGGCACGACGAGGACGACACCTACCTCGTGGTCGCCGCCGACAAGGGCACCGCGACCTTCTCGGACATCGCCAACGGGGTCGCTCAGACGTACAACTTCTGGCTCGGCGACGCCTTCGCCTCCGGTGGCTCGGCCGGCTACGACCACAAGGGCATGGGCATCACCGCCCGCGGCGCCTGGGAGTCCGTCAAGCGGCACTTCCGGGAGCTGGGCGTCGACACGCAGAGCGAGGACTTCACCGTCGTCGGCATCGGCGACATGTCCGGTGACGTGTTCGGCAACGGCATGCTGCTGAGCGAGCACATCCGCCTGGTCGCCGCCTTCGACCACCGGCACATCTTCATCGACCCGAACCCGGTCGCGGAGACGTCGTACGCCGAGCGGCGTCGGATCTTCGAGCTGCCGCGCTCCAGCTGGGCCGACTACAACACCGAGCTCATCTCCGCGGGCGGTGGCGTGTTCCCGCGTACCGCCAAGGCCATCCAGCTCAACTCGCACATCCGCGAGGCCCTCGGCATCGAGGGCAAGGTCTCCAAGATGACCCCGGCCGACCTGATGAAGACCATCCTCCAGGCCCCGGTGGACCTGCTGTGGAACGGCGGCATCGGTACGTATGTGAAGGCCAGCACGGAGAGCCAGGCGGACGTCGGCGACAAGGCCAACGACCCGATCCGGGTCGACGGCGCAGACCTGCGGGTCAAGGTCGTGGGCGAGGGCGGCAACCTGGGCCTGACCCAGCTCGGCCGGATCGAGTTCGCACGGCAGGGCGGCAAGATCAACACGGACGCGATCGACAACAGCGCGGGCGTGGACACCTCCGACCACGAGGTGAACATCAAGATCCTGCTCAACGGCCTGGTCGCCGACGGTGACATGACCGTCAAGCAGCGCAACAAGCTGCTCGCCGAGATGACCGACGAGGTCGGCGCGCTGGTCCTGCGCAACAACTACGCGCAGAACACGGCGATCGCCAACGCGCTGGCCCAGTCCAAGGACATGCTCCACGCCCAGCAGCGGTTCATCCGCCACCTGGTGCGCGAGGGCCACCTGGACCGGGCGCTGGAGTTCCTCCCCACCGACCGTCAGATCCGCGAGCGCCTCAACTCCGGCCAGGGCCTCACCAGCCCGGAGACCGCCGTCCTGCTGGCGTACACGAAGATCACGGTCGCCGAGGAGCTGCTGCACACCTCGCTGCCGGACGACGCGTATCTGCGCGGTCTGCTGCACGCGTACTTCCCGACGGCGCTGCGCGAGCAGTTCGCCGACCGCATCGACGGCCACCCGCTGCACCGTGAGATCACCACGACCGTCCTGGTCAACGACACGGTCAACACGGGCGGTACGACCTATCTGCACCGGCTGCGCGAGGAGACCGGCGCCTCGCTGGAGGAGATCGTGCGGGCGCAGACCGCGGCGCGGGCGATCTTCTGCTCGGCACCGGTGTGGGACGCGGTCGAGGACCTGGACAACCACGTCGAGGCCGCTGTGCAGACCCGGATCCGGCTGCACTCGCGCCGCCTGGTGGAGCGCGGCACGCGCTGGCTGCTCAACAACCGGCCGCAGCCGCTGCAGCTCGCCGAGACGGTCTCGTTCTTCGCCGAGCGTGTCGAGCAGGTCTGGCAGCAGCTCACCAAGCTGCTGCGCGGAGCGGACCTCGAGTGGTGGCAGCAGATCCACGACGAGCTGACCGGCGCCGGCGTCCCGGACGAGCTCGCCACCCGGGTGGCCGGGTTCTCCTCCGCCTTCCCGGCGCTCGACATCGTCTCGGTGGCCGACCGCATGGGCAAGGAGCCGCTGGACGTCGCCGAGGTCTACTACGACCTCGCCGACCGTCTGCACATCACCCAGCTCATGGACCGCATCATCGAGCTGCCGCGCGCCGACCGCTGGCAGTCCATGGCCCGCGCCTCCATCCGTGAGGACCTGTACGCGGCCCACGCGGCGCTGACCGCGGACGTCCTGGCGGTGGGCAACGGCACCTCGACTCCCGAGCAGCGCTTCAAGGCCTGGGAGGAGAAGAACGCGGCGATCCTGGGGCGGGCGCGCACGACCCTGGAGGAGATCCAGAGTTCGGAGACGTTCGACCTGGCCAACCTGTCGGTGGCGATGCGCACGATGCGGACGCTGCTGCGGACGCACTCGTAGCGGGCGGTACGAAAGCGAGGTGCCCCGAGCCGACCGGCTCGGGGCACCTCGCTTTCGTGGCGGTGGTCAGGCCGCCTTCGGCTTGTCCGCCCCGCCGGTGAACTCCTCGTAGGCCTGCATGACCTCTTCGGTCGGGCCGTCCATGCGCAGTTCGCCGCGCTCCAGCCACAGCACGCGTTCGCAGGTGTCGCGGATCGACTTGTTGTTGTGGCTGACCAGGAACACCGTGCCCGCCTGCTCGCGCAGTTCGCGGATGCGTTTCTCGGAGCGCTTCTGGAAGGACCGGTCGCCGGTGGCGAGCGCCTCGTCGATGAGGAGCACGTCGTGGTCCTTGGCGGCGGCGATGGAGAAGCGCAGGCGGGCGCCCATGCCGGAGGAGTACGTCCGCATGGGGAGGGTGATGAAGTCGCCCTTCTCGTTGATGCCGGAGAAGTCGACGATGCCCTCGTAGCGGTCCCTGATCTCCTCGCGGGACATGCCCATGGCGAGGCCGCCGAGGTAGACGTTCTTCTCGCCGGTCAGGTCGCCCATCAGGGCCGCGTTGACGCCGAGGAGAGAAGGCTGGCCGTCGGTGTAGATGCTGCCGTTCTCCACCGGCAGCAGGCCCGCGACCGCCTTCAGCAGCGTCGACTTGCCGGAACCGTTGGTGCCGATCAGACCGACCGCCTCGCCCTTGTACGCGACGAAGGACACGTTCTTGACGGCGTGCACCGTGCGTACGCCGGCCGCCTTCTCGGCCTGCTGGCGGCGCAGCATGCGGTTGAGGGCGGCGGTCGCGGAGCCGCGCCCCGCGCCGGTGCCGTTGACCCGGTAGACGATGTCGACACCGTCGGCGACGACGGTGGGGATGCGTTCGATGCTGTGCTCAGCCACGGCCGTACGTCTCCTCAGCCTTCCAGAAGTAGATGAAGCCGCCGACTCCGGCGAGCAGGGCCCAGCCGGCCGCGTACAACCACACATGGTGCGGCAACTGCTTGGCGTGGAAGCTGTCGATCAGCGCGAAGCGCATGAGGTCGATGTAGACGGCGGCCGGCTGGGCCTGGAGCACCGGCTCCACCCAGTGCGGCAGGCCGCTGTGCTTGCCGGCCAGCTTGTCGATGCTCCACATCACACCGGACACATACATCCAGGTGCGCAGGACGAAGGGCATCAGCTGGGCGATGTCCGGGGTCTTGGCGCCCATCCGGGCCATGATCAACGACATGCCGGTGTTGAAGGTGAACTGCAGGACCAGCGCCGGGAACGCCAGCAACCAGGAGAACGCGACCGGCACCCCGAAGCAGAGCAGGATGACGACCAGCGCGGCCATCGAGAACAGCAGCTGCTGCAGCTGCTGGAGACAGAAGGAGATCGGCAGCGCGGCCCGCGGGAAGTGCAGCGCCCGGACCAGGCCGAGGTTGCCGGAGATCGCGCGGGTGCCCGCCATGATCGAGCTCTGCGTGAACGTCCAGATGAACACGCCCGTGACCAGGAACGGGATGTAGTCCGGCACGTGCCGCTTGGTGCCGAGCAGGACACCGAAGATGAAGTAGTACACCGCAGCGTTCAGCAGCGGGGTCATGACCTGCCAGACCTGACCGAGCTTCGCCTGGGCGTACTGTGCGGTGAGCTTGGCCGTCGCGAACGCCGTGATGAAGTGGCGCCGGGCCCACAGCTGCCGCACGTACTCGGGCAGGGAGGGGCGGGCACCGCTGACCGAGAGGCCGTGGCGGGCGGCGAGGGCCGCGAGGTCGTCGTCGGCCGGGGCCGGCGTCGGGGGCGGTGTGTCGAGGACCTGGCTCACATCCGCTGCTTTCACTCGGGGGGAGGGGGTGCGGGCGGCCGGCCCGTTGTCCGGCGTTTCCTTACATTTCTCTTACGTCGGGACGGGACCGTATCGTCGCAACGCGAGCGTAGGCCGCATTGGCGTCGGAACGCAACCGTTTCGTCGTGACGTGTTCGTCGGTTGGGTCGTCGGAGCGACACCGTTTCGCCGCAACGCCTCCGCGTCAGGACGGAACCGTTTCGTCGCAACGCCCTATGCTGGTCCGCATGACGACGAACGCCGAGGAGCCCCAGACGCGTCCGCGCCGCCGGCCCCCTGCCGGGGCGGCCGTACTCCGGGAGGATGTGACGGAAGCCATCCGCGCGGCCGTCTTCGAGGAGCTCGCGGCGGTCGGCTATGCGCGGATGTCCATCGAGGGGATCGCGCGCCGCGCGGGCGTCGGCAAGACCGCGGTCTACCGCCGCTGGCGGTCCAAGCTGCACCTGGTCCTCGACGTCGTCTCCGCGATCGCGGTGATGGGCCTGCCGACGCCGGACACCGGTTCGCTGGAGGGTGACCTGCGGCTGCTGTACGAGGTCACCTCGCGCGCCCTGCGGCACCCGGTGGCCTCGCAGATCATCCCGGACCTGCAGGCCGAGGCGGCTCGCAACCCGGAGATCGCCGAGGCGATGCAGAAGACCCTGCGCGAGGGGCAGGAAGGTGTAGCGCTCAAGATCATCGTGACGGCGGCGCAGCGTGGTGAGGTCAGCGGGGAGCTCGACGAGGACCTGGCGCTCGACCTGATCTCCGGGCCGCTCTACTGGCGCTCGGTGGTGATCCGCAGCCCGAAGCTGCCGAAGGGGTACCTGGGGGCGTTGGCGCGGGCCACCGCGGAGGCCCTCAAGGCACTGTGAGTATGCTGCGGTCCCCGGCCGCCGGTGGCCGAAAGGCGGCCCGAGTCGCCGCTGGTGGTGAGCGGGTCTGACGCGGAACTGCCGTGAGAGTCGTGATCGCCGAGGACAACGCCCTGCTACCTGAGGGCCTGGTCCTCCTGCTGACGTCCGCAGGGCACGAGGTCGTGGCCGTCGTCGGCACCGGGCCCGAGGTCCTGCCCGCCCTCCTGGAGCACCGTCCCGACGCCGCCGTGCTCGATGTGCGCATGCCGCCCGGCTTCCGTGACGAGGGTCTGCGCGCGGCGCTCGAGGCACGCGCCCGGATCCCCGGGCTGCCGGTGCTGGTGCTCTCGCAGTACGTCGAGGAGTCGTACGCCGCAGAACTGCTGACCGGGGGCGCGAGCGGGCTCGGCTGTCTGCTGAAGGACCGGGTCGGCCGGGTCGACGAGTTCCTCGACGCGCTGGAGCGGGTGGCTGCCGGCGGTACGGCGCTCGACCCCGAGGTCGTCACCGAACTCCTCACCCGCCGCAGGGGCTCGCCGCTCGACTCGCTCACGCCACGCGAGCGAGAGGTCCTGGTGCTGATGGCCGAGGGTCATGACAACGCGACCATCGCCGAGACCCTCGTCGTCACGGAACGCGCGGTCCACAAGCACATCGGCGACATCTTCCCCAAACTGGGCCTGCCGCCGAGCGACAGCGGCCACCGCCGGGTGCTGGCCGTACTGACGTATCTGAACAACCAGTGGCTTCAGGCGCCCGGTGACCTCTGTCTGCGGGCGCGTCGTCGCGTCGTAGCCGGTCGCGCCCGGGTGGCGGAGCCGTGAATCGACACGGTCCCGCGCCCCTTCAGGGCTGGCACCCCCGCGCGGTGCCTAGCCCCGCGCAGGGCTGGCACCCCCGCGCGGTGCCTAGCCCCGCGCCGCCCCCGGATGCACCCGTACCCAGCCCTCCCAGGCCGACGTGATCATGTCCTGGACGTCGTGTTTGGGCTTCCAGCCGAGTTCGGTGGTCGCGCGGTCGGCTGAGGCGACGACTCGGGACGGGTCGCCCGGGCGGCGAGGGGTCACCGTCGGGGGGCGGTCGTAGCCGGTGATCGCGTTGATGTGGTCGATCATTTCGCGGACGGAGACGCCCTCGCCGCGGCCGATGTTGAGGGTGAGGTGGCGGCCCGGTGAGGACTGGAGCGTGCGGGCGGCTGCCACGTGGGCTTCGGCCAGGTCCACCACGTGGATGTAGTCGCGGACGCAGGTCCCGTCGGGGGTTTCGTAGTCGTCGCCGAAGATGCGCGGGGGTGCGTCGGCGGTGAGCTTCTCGAAGACCATGGGGATCAGGTTGTGGACGCCGGTGTCCGCGAGTTCGGGGCTCGCGGCGCCCGCCACGTTGAAGTAGCGCAGGGAGGCGGTGGAGAGGGCTGTCGCGCGAGCCGTCGCGCGGACCATCCATTCGCCGACCAGTTTCGTCTCGCCGTACGGCGACATGGGCAGGCAGGGCGTCTGCTCCGTGACCAGGGACTCGTCCGGCATGCCGTACACCGCCGCGGAGGACGAGAACACGAAGGACGGCACGCCGGCCGTCGTCACCGCCTCCAGGAGGACGCGCAGGCCCTCGACGTTCTCCCGGTAGTAGTGCAGGGGCAGGTCCATCGACTCGCCCACCTGCTTCTTCGCCGCCAGGTGGATGACTCCGCTGACGTCGTGGATCGCCAGGGCGCGCGCGACCCGCTCGCCGTCCAGCGTCGATCCCACCACCAGCTGCACGCCACGCGGGACGCGTTCGGCGATGCCCGTCGACAGGTCGTCGTACACCACGGTCCGCTCGCCCGCGTCGATCATCGCCCGGACGACGTGCGCCCCGATGTAACCGGCGCCGCCGGTGATCAGCCAGGTCATGTGCGGCCGTCCCCTTCGTCATGTGGCCCGTGGTGGTGCGTGACAGTGAAGCAGGCAAGTGGTGCAGTGCCGCGCCGGCAACGGCTTCCTATGCCCCGGAGTGCTCGGGAAGGCGGTGGGCGACCGGGCCCGGTTCGCGCGCGGGCGCCGCAGCCACGGGCGCGGGGCGGGTGGAGCGCCACAGTCGGATGAGCGACAGCACGGCGGCCGCGGCGAGCAGCCCGTTGCGGGCGAGCATCAGCGCGCAGCCCGGCCAGGTGCAGGCGATGACCTGGCTGTAGAAGAGCGGATAGGCGACGGTGCTGAGCGCGGTCGCGGCCAGCACCAGGGCGGCCACCGGGCGCTGCACGGTGTGCCGCGAGGTCAGGCACACGGCGGCCAGGCCCAGCAGCCAGATCATGTACTGCGGGCTGATCACCCGGCTGGTGACGGTGAACAGCAGGACGGCGCTCAGCGCCGCGTCGTACGGCGTCGCGGGCGTCCAGCGCCGGGCCCGCAGCCGCCACAGGAGCAGCAGTGCGAAGGCGACCGCCGTGAGCGCGAGGCAGACGTGTGCGACGGTCCGCACGTGCGGACCCGTGAACTCCATGGCGCCGTACTGGTAGCGGACCTGCCCCGACCACCCGGCGTGCGTCGCGAGGGCGAGCGCCGTGCCGCCGAGCGACTCGATCTGCACGCCTCGCCCGCCCTGTTGCCGCAGGAAGTCGAAGGGGTTGGCGAACAGCGCCGCGAGGACCGCGAGCGAGCCCGCCCCGGTGACGGCGGCCCACGCCCACGCCGAACGCGTCGTACGCCCCCTCGGTGTGCCCAGCAGCACCAGCGCCGGCCACACCTTCACCAGGGCGCCGAGCGCCGCGAACACCCCGCCCGCGCGCGTGGAGCGCGGCAACGTCAACAGGGAGATGACGGCGAAGGCTGTCACCTGTACGTCGTAGCGGGCGAGCGGGACGTGCAGGAGGAGCGGGAGGCCGCCCACCCACATCGCGGCCCCCAGGAGCGTGCGGCCGGGGCGGTTGCCCGCGATGGCCAGCGCCAGCGTGATCGCCGCGTCGGCGGCGAGGGTGAGGACGACGAACGCCTGGAAGTACGTCAGGCCCGGCAGCAGCGCGGGCGACAGCAGCACGGGGCCGGCGCCCGGCGGGTACTGCCACAGCGGGTCGTGGGCGGGGAAGGCGCCGTGCACGAGGATGCCGTACCAGTCGTGGTACAGGTGCCACACCTCCCGTGCGACCGAGCCCCCGCCGAGCCGGGGCGCCGCGTTGTGCGCGAGCAGCCACAGCATCAGCGCGCGCGTGGCGAGCCAGGCGGCGGTGAGGGCGAGGAGTCGGCGTTTTCCGGTGGTGGTCGTCACGGCTTTCGGCACGGTGGTCGTCACGGCGTTCATCACGGCGGATCGTAAGCCGGGCGAATGGTGTATGGCTGTTAATACACCGTCAATGCTCGGTAAGAGCCCGCCCACCGCACAAAATCAGCCGTGTGCTGAGCGAGGACGCGGGGCGGGCGAACCGTCGGTGGATGCGTGCGGAGATCGTCGCCGTGGCGGTTCCCGCCGCCGTCATACTCGCGATCGGTCTGTGGGGACTCGACCGCGGCGGCATGTGGGGCGACGAGAGCGTCACCTTCCTGGTCGGGCGGCGCACGGTGCCGCAGATCTGGCAACTGCTGCACGGTCTGGACGCCGTGCACGGCCTGTACTACCTGTTCATGCACGTCGTCCTCGCCGTCCACCCCGGTGAGGTCGTCCTCCGGCTCCCGTCCGTGTTCGGGGCCGCCGTGACCGCCGGCCTGGTCGCGGCTCTCGGTGTACGGCTGGTGCGGCCGCGGGTCGGGCTGTGGGCCGGGCTGCTGTACGCGATCACCCCGTTGACCGGCCACTACGCACAGGAAGGGCGCTCGTACGCACTCGTCGCGGCGGGTGTGGCGGCGGCGACACTGCTGCTGGTGCGGGCGGTGGAGGGGCGCTCGCGGCGCGTCTGGTGGTGGTACGGGGGTGTCCTCGCCGTGACCTGTCTGCTGCACGAACTGGTGGTGCTGGTGCTGTGCGCGCATGCCCTGACGCTGGTGCTCATGCGGGTGCGGAGAGGCGTATGGCTGGGCTGGGCGCGGGCGGCGGGGGTGGTGGGGGTCGTTCTGCTGCCCCTGGTGTGGGTGTCGCAGGAGCAGTCGGGGCAGGTGGGGTGGCTGGTGACGCCGGGCTGGGACCAGGCGGGACTGCTGGTGCGGGACTTCGCCGTCGGCCCGGACGGGTTGGTGTTCTGGGTGTCCGTCGCGCTGATGGCGCTGGGGCTCGGGGCGGGCCGGCTGGCGGCGGTGGCGCTCCCGCTGCTCGTGCTGCCGCCGGCGCTCCTGATCGCCGTGTCGCAGATCCGGCCGCTGTTCCACGAGCGGTATGTGCTGTACGCGTTGGCGGGGGCGCCGTTGTTGGCCGCCGCGGGCGCCGACTGGGTGGCCGGGGTTGTGGGGCGCCTGCGGCTGGGCGGTCGTCGTGTGCCCGCCCGCCCCCACTCTCGGCTTCGTCCGAGCGGGGGGACCCCCATCGCCCTGCGGAACGACTGCCCACACGACGACCGCCAGTGGTCCGGGCGCCGCCTGCCGTACGGCCGGCTCGGCACCCTCACCGGTGTACTGGCCGTCGCCCTCGCCTTCGTCCAGTGCCTTCCCCTCTACCGGCAGGACCGCTCCCCGGCACACCGCCCCGAGAACCTCGGTGCCGTCGCCGCCCGCGCCGCCCGTGACATCCGTCCGGGCGATCCGGTGCTGTTCCTGCCGTCGAACTGGCGGCTCACCGCACTGACGTATCCGAAGGCGTTCCGCAGGGCCCGGGACATCGCGCTGCGGGAGTCAGGGCCCCGGTCCGGGACGCTGAGCGGCATCGAGACCACCCCGGCGGAGCTGCGCCGCAAGCTGGCCGGCGTGGACCGGGTCTGGGTCGTCGGCCAGTCGAGGCTGCTGAGCTCGGGGCTGCTGCCGGCCGATCCGACCGAGCGCGTCAAACTCGCGGTGGTGGAGGAGCAGTTCATCGCCCGGGAGAGATATGTCAGCGGCCGGGTGACCTTCCTCCTCTACGTCCGCCGCCCCGCCGTCTCCGTCTCCGCCGCCGTGGCCGCGTCCAGCGCCGTGGTGAGTTCGTCGAGCCGGGACCGCAGCTGACGGATCTCGTCGACGTCGAAGCCCGTCGCCGCGACGATCCGGCGCGGCACCTGAACCGCCTGATCGCGCAGGGCGGCGCCCTCCTCGGTCAGCCGTACCTCCACCGAGCGCTCGTCGCGGGTGCTGCGCTCACGCCGTACCAGACCGGCCGTCTCAAGCCGCTTGAGCAGCGGGGACAGGGTGCCGGAGTCGAGGCGCAGATGCTCGCCCAGCTTCTTGACCGGCAGATCGCCGTGCTCCCACAGGAGCAGCATCACCAGGTACTGGGGATACGTGAGCCCGAGGTCCTTGAGGATCACGCGGTAGACGCCGCCGAAGGCGCGCGAGGCGGCGTTCAGGGAGAAGCAGATCTGCTGGTCGAGGCGGAGCCAGTCGGTGGTCGGGGTGTCGGGCGCGGTGGTCATGCGTCCAGGATAGCTCTTTGCGGGCCATTTAGTTGTGCGCAATTGAATTGTGTGCTCTACTTATGGCCGTGAGGCGGCCGCCAGAAGGGCCGCCGGAACACGACTTCGAGAGGGATGGTCATCCATGGACGCGCTCTACACCGCTGTCGCCACCGCCACCCACGGCCGTGACGGTCGCGCCTTCACCAACGACGGCAAGGTCGACGTCAAGCTCGCGCCGCCGGTGGAGCTGGGCGGCAACGGCGAGGGCACCAACCCCGAGCAGCTGTTCGCCGCCGGTTACGCGGCCTGCTTCGGCAGCGCCCTCGGTCTCGTCGGCCGCCAGGCGAAGGTCGACGTCAGCGACGCCGCGGTCACCGCCGAGGTGGGCATAGGCAAGCAGGGCGAGGGCTTCGCGCTCAAGGTCACCCTCCGCATCGAGCTGCCGGACACCGTGGACGAGGCGACCGGCCGCAAGCTGGTCGAGACCGCCCACCAGGTGTGCCCGTACTCCAACGCGACCCGCGGCAACATCGACGTCGACCTCGTCATCGAGTAGTCGGACAGCCGAGCAGCCGAGCAGTCGGGGTAACCGTCAGTTCAGCGAGTGAGCCCGCTCCGTCGCAGGAGCGGGCACCGCCGGGGCCGTTCGCGGCTCCGGCGTCTTCTCGCCCAGCAGCACCGTCCGTACGACCCGCTCGGCGGCCCGTCCGTCGTCGAACTCGCAGAACCGCTCCCGGAAGGCGGTCCTGAGGCCCGCCGACTCCTCGTCCTGCCAGGTGTCCGAGGCGAACAGCCACGCCAGTTCCCGGTAGGAACGCGACACATGGCCCGGCGCCTCGGCGGTGATGTCGAAGTAGGCGCCCCGGCTCGCCGCGTACGCGCCCCAGTCGTCGGCGTGGACCACGATCGGCCGGTCCAGGTTGGCGTAGTCGAACATCAGGGCCGAGTAGTCGGTGACCAGCACGTCGGATGCGAGCATCAGGTCCTCGACATGCGGCTCGTCCGTCGCGTCGACGAGCACGCCGCGCGCGTGCAGATCGGCGAGACCGAGCCCGCGCGCCGTGCCGGTGGCGAGGGTGGGGTGCAGACGGACGACGAGGGTGTGCCCGCCACCGAGGTCCGCGGCGAACCGCGCCAGGTCGATCCGGTCGACATGCCCGCCCCGGCGGTAGTCGCGGCGGGTCGGCGCATACAGCACGACCGTGTTCCCGGCCGGGATCCCGAGCCGCGCACGGACGGCCGCGCCGTGCTCCGCAGGCTGCTCGACCAGCACGTCGTTGCGTGGACTGCCCGTCCGCAGCGAGGTGAAGTGGCAGGGGTAGGCCCGGTCCCACACCAGCTCGGAGTGGCGGTTGGCGACCAGGCTCAGATCCCAGCGGTCGGCGCGGTGCAGCATCTTCGGCACACTGAAGCCGTGCCGGGCGCCGGGCTTGTCCAGCAGGTCGGCGCCCATGTACTTGAGCGGCGTGCCCTGGTGGGTGTGCACATGGACCTGGCCGGGGCGTTTGACCAGGGAGCCGGGCCAGTTGACGTTGTTCACCCAGTACGTGGCCCGCGCCATGACCGCGTGGTACTCCCGCGAGCCCGGCGTCACATGGTCGATGCCGGGCGGCACCGAGTCCACCGCGTCCTCCCGGACCACCCACACACCGCGGATGTGCGGCGCGAGTTCGCGGGCCTTGGCGTGGATGGCGGCCGGGTCACCGTGCACCCCCGCGTGATGGCCGGCCGAGTAGACGGCCAGCCGCGGATCGAGCGGAAGCCTCGACTGGGCCACGTACCAGGCGCGCTGGGCCGCCGCCGACGCCCTGCCCACCGTCCGCCGCTTGCCCGCTCCGGCGATCCTGCGCAGACCGCGGGCCCCGCGCAGTGCCGCGTACGAGACGTAGGGCGAGGACGCCAGGAGCCGCATCTCGGTGCCGCGCGGACCGTCCGGCGGGATGAAGTCCTCGGGGCAGTGCGTGCGGTGGAAGGAGCGCATCTCGCGGTAGAAGGCCGAGCGGTCCGACGGGGTCACCCGGTCCTCGCGGGCGATCACGAACAGCATGTGGTCCAGGGCCCGTTCGAAGAGCAGGGGGCGCGCCCAGGCGAGGTCGTCGCGCTCCTCCAGGAACGCGAACAGGCCCTCGTACTGCGGGAAGATGTCGAAGTGCCGGCGCCCCGGCGTCCTGGTGATCGCGCCCTGCCGGCGCTGCCGGTACTCGACGCCGATCCGGTTGAGACAGGCGATGCGGTCGGCCAGCACCATCGAGCGGTAGGTGACCGGCGCGTCCTCGTACAGGCCGGGCGCGTACTGCAGTCCGTGCTCCTGGAAGAAGGCCCTCCGGTACGCCTTGTTCCAGGCGACCAGGAACAGATGGGCGTACTGCGGGCTCTCGCGGAGGCTGAAGACGTCCTGGCCGGCGGCAGCCAGCAGGGGGGAGGCGTCGCTCGGGCCGCCCCGGCCCCACCAGTGGGTGCGCACGTGGTCGAAGACCAGGATGTCCGGGTCCTCGGCCGACTTCAGCCGGTCGGCGACCGCGGCCAGCAGGCCCGGTGTGTAGTGGTCGTCGCTGTCGAGGAAGAGGACGTAGTCGCCGCGCGCCTCGGCCAGCCCGGCGTTGCGGGCCCGGCCGAGGCCGACGTTCTCGGGCAGGTGCAGCACCCGCACCCGCTCGTCGCGCTCCGCGTACTCGTCGAGGATCGCGCCGCAGCCGTCGGGCGAGCGGTCGTCGACGGCGATCACCTCGAAGTCGGGGTACGACTGTCCGAGCACCGAGTCGATGCACTCGCGCAGGAAGCCCTGCACCTTGAAGACGGGGACGATGATGCTGAAGCGGGGCACGGGTTTCAGTTCCTCACAAGGGCGGGGACCGGGGCCGGGGTGCGCTCGGCGAGCGGGATCACGGGCGGGATCGACTCGGGCGGCTCGCCCAGCAGCACCCGGCGCACGACGCGCTCGGCGGCGCGTCCGTCGTCGAACTGGCAGAACCGCTCACGGAAGGCGGCCCGTGCCGCGGTGGACTCCTCTCCCGCCCAGGAGCCGTCGCGGAAGACGCGGGCCAGTTCGCCGGGCGTGCGGGTCACCGGCCCCGGCGGGTGCTCCATCAGGTCGAAGTAGACGCCCCGGGTCTCCCGGTAGACGTCCCAGTCGTCCGCGTAGACCACGACGGGCCGGTCCAGGTTGGCGTAGTCGAACATGATCGACGAGTAGTCGGTGATCAGCGCGTCCGCGGCCAGGCACACGTCCTCGGAGGAGCGGTGCGCGGTCACGTCGATGATCCGGCCCGTACTCCGCGCCCCGCCCTGGTCGTAGAAGTAGTGGGCGCGCAGCAGCACGACCACGTCCTCACCGGCCTCCTCGCAGAAGGCCTCCAGGTCCAGGCCCGTCTCGAAGCCCGTGTGGTAGTCGCGGTGGGTGGGCGCGTACAGGACGGCCGTCTTCCCCTCGGGGATCCCCAGCTCCCGCCGGATACGGGCCACGTCGTCCGCCGTCGCCGTGTAATAGACGTCGTTGCGCGGATAGCCGTACTCCAGCGTCTCGTGCGCGGCAGGGTAGGCCCGCTCCCACATCTCGGTGGAGTGGCGGTTGGAGGTGAGGTTGTAGTCCCAGCGGTCGATACGGGCCAGCAGCTTGGCGAAGCTGCCGGTCGCCGAGGCCACCACGGGGTACGTCGACTGGTCGACGCCCATCTTCTTCAGCGGCGTGCCGTGCTGGGTCGACAGATGCACGCTGCCGCGGCGCTTGACGACGGCGTCCGCGAAGTTGGCGTTGTTGACGAGGTACTTTGCGGCGGCCAGCACGTCCCAGTACTTCGTGCTGCCGATGACCGCGTACTCGATGCCGTCCGGCATGGTGTGTTCCTGATCCGGCTCGACGAGGAACACCGAGCGCAGATGCGGGGCGAGTTCGCGGGCCTTGGCGTGGATCGCGGCCGGGTTGCAGGCATAGCCGCGGCCCCAGTAGGCGCAGTAGACGACGAGGTTGGGGTCCAGCGGGCGGCGCAGGTTCCGCGCGTACCGCAGGCGGGTGCGCACCATGTGGGGGCGCGGCAGACGCTCGGCCGCCTTCGCCGCCGCCTGGTTGGCCTCCCGCAGGGCACGGAACGCCGTGTACGCCCCGGCCGCCAGCAGCCGGTGCTGCAGTCCCAGGCTCCCGGGCGGCGTCCGGTGGCCGACGGGACGGTGCCGGCGGTACAGCCTGCTCGCCAGCCGGAAGAAGGCACGGCGCCTGCCGGACAGCCGCCGGGGATGGGCGGCGGTCTTCAGTACGGCCGCGAAGAGCTGCTCGAACAGGGGGCCCGACCGGTCGCAGGGCAGGTCCAGTTCGGCGGCGCGGGTCAGCACCAGATCGGTCTGGGCGAGGAGTTCGAGGTGGTGCTCCCCGGGCAGGGCGAGCCGGCTGCCCTGTCTGCGCACCAGATGCCGTACGACGACCTGGCGCAGCACCGCGGCCTTCTCGGCCGCCAGGGTGACCAGGCCGCCGAAGCCCACATCGGTGAAGTGGCCCTCGGGGAAACCGATGTGCTGTTCGACCAGGAAGGCCCTTCGGTAGGCCGCGCTCCACGCCGGGAGCTGCACGCCCGTCAGCTGGGGCACCTGCTCGGGGGAGAAGGCACCCGCAGGTGTCCTCGGCAGGAGCAGCGCGGCCGGATTGGTCGGCTCGCCCTCCCACCAGGGGACGCGCTCGTGCTCGATGTACAGCACGTCCACGTCACCCGTCTCGGCCAGGCGGGCGTCCAGCGCCGCCAGGGCACCGGGCACGAAGGTGTCGTCGCAGTCGAGGAACAGCAGATAGGTGCCGGTCGCCGCCCGCATCCCGGTGTTGCGCGCCCCGGACAGACCGGCCGTGGGGGGCGAGTGCACCGGGGTCACCCGGGAGTCCCGCTCGGCGTATCCGTCGACGACGTCCGCCGCGGGCGTCTCGGGGCCGTCGCAGACCGGGATCAGCTCGAAGTCGCCGAAGGACTGCGCGAGCACGGAGTCCAGCGCCTGGGACAGCCGGCCTGCCACCCCATGGGACGGGACGATGATGCTGAAGCGGGGCATGCTGCTCTTTCTGTCGGTGTTCTTGCGGGGACCCGTGTACCTCTCAGCGGAGGCGTCCCGGCCGCCCGGTGGGACGCCACGTGGACGGCCGGCTCGGTGTGGGCCGCGACGGGCTGGAGGGCATGCGAACTCCCCGGGGTGAGAACGGCGTTCAGAGGCTGTCGGTGACGGTCAGCGGACCACCGGGTTGCGGCACGCTGGCTTGCGGGGAGCGCGCGAGGGCCGCCGCCGCGGAGGGCACGGGGTGGCGCTCGGCGAGCGGGGTCACCGGCGGCAGGTCGGTCTCGCCCAGCACGACACGGCGTACGACACGCTCGGCTGCGCGTCCGTCGTCGTACGGGCAGAAGCGCTCGCGGAAGGCGGTCCGCAGCTGGATGGAGCGGGAGCCGCGCCAGTGGCCGGTGGCGAAGATGTCGACCAGCTCGTCCTCGCTGCGGGCGACCGCGCCCGGCGGGAGGGCACGCACGTCGAAGTAGGTGCCGCGGGCCGCCTCGTACGCCGCCCGGTCGTCGTCGGTGGCGTGGATCACGATCGGGCGGTCCAGGCCCGCGTAGTCGAACATCAGCGACGAGTAGTCGGTGAGCAGGACGTCCGAGGCCAGGCAGAGGGACTCGACGCCCGGGTGGCCGGTCACGTCGATGATCCGGGCGCTGCGCGGGACGGGGCCGTGGGTGCGGGCGAGGACGACGTAGCGGGGGCCCAGGCGGCGCAGGACGCGTTCCAGGTCCAGCGGGGAGCGCTGGGTGCGGCGGTGGTCGCGGTGGGCGGGGGCGTAGAGGATCGCGACGCTGTCCTCGGGGATGCCGAGGGACTCGCGCAGCCGGGCGACGTCGTTCGACGTGGCCTTCTGGAACACGTCGCCGCGCGGGGAGCCGTATTCGAGCGTGGTGTAGCCGCCCGGGTAGACCCGCTCCCAGGTGAGGGTGGAGTGGCGGTTCGCCGACAGGACGTAGTCCCACTTGTCGACGTCGTCGAGGAGCCCTTCGAAGTCCAGGTCACGCGCTGCGGCCGGGCGCTCCTGGAGGTCGAGGCCCATGTGCCCGAGCGGGGTGCCCGCCAGGGTCTGGACCAGGATCTGCCGGCGGCGCTTGACCAGGCGGGGCTCGAAGCCGGTGTTGCTGACGAGGTACTTGGAACGGGCCAGGGCCGTCCAGTAGGCGGCCGTGTCGGGGCGGCCGAGCCAGGCCGTGCGGATGTGCGGCGCGAAGGTGCGGAAGGCCTCCTCCAGGGCGCCCGGGTTGCAGCCGTGCTCGCGGCCGTCGTACGCGGTGAAGACGGCGCGGTCGGTGCGCAGCGGCAGCCGCAGCTGGATGCGGTAGTGCAGACGCAGCGCGGTCGCCCTGGCGGAGCGCAGGAGTTTGACGGAGAGCTTGACCGTCCTGCGGCGCAGGGCCGCCGCCAGTTGCAGTGAGCGGTAGGTCCGGTGCAGGCCCCAGCGGACCAGGGCGTGGCGGAGGCGGGAGCCCAGCGGGACGGGCGGGCCGGGGACGCGGTAACGGCGGTAGTGGGCGCGGGCCCTGCGCAGGAACTCGGCGTGCGAGCCGCGCGGCAGCCGGTCGCGGCGGGCGAACACCTTCGTCACGTGATCGATCATGCGGCGGAACAACACCGGTCGCCAGCGGGCGAGTTGGGGGTGCGTGTCGAGGAACGCGAAGACACGGTCGTACTGGTCGAAGAGGTCGAAGTGCTTACGGCTGGTGGTGCCGAGGATGTTGCCCTGGCGGCGCTGCCGGTAGTGCACGCACACCCGGTCGAGCGTCGTGATGGACTCGGCGGCCATCAGTACCGGGAACGTCCACGGGGTGTCCTCGTAGTAGCCGGGCGGAAAGGTGAAGCCCTCGCGCTCGACGAACTCCCGCCGGTACGCCTTGTTCCAGGCCACCATCAGCAGCTTCAGCAGGCCCGGGCGGTCCTCCAGACGGAAGGGGGCCGCGCCCTGCTCGGTGAGCTGGTCCGCGACGACATTGCGGACCGTTTCGCCCGACCAGTACGTGCGCGCGTAGTCGTAGACGACGACGTCCGGCTCGCCCGTCTCCTTCAGGCGGTCGGCGATGGCGCGCAGGGCGTGCGGGGTGAGGGTGTCGTCGCCGTCCAGGAAGACCAGGTAGTCGCCGCTCGCCCGCTCCAGGCCGGCGTTGCGGGCGCGGCCCAGGCCTTGGTTCTCGCTCAGGTGCAGGGGCTGGACGCGCGGGTCGCGGGCCGCGAACTCGTCGATGATCTCGCCGCTTCCGTCCGGCGAGCAGTCGTCGACCGCGATCAGTTCGAGATCGGGATACGACTGCGACAGCACCGATTCCAGGCATTCGTGCAGATACGCCTGAACCTTGTACGCGGGGACGATGACACTGAACCTGGGCAAGGCACATCCATGGGGTCGGCGCGGACGACGGGGCCTTGCCCGGGAACGGCCGATGGAGTGACTTGGTTACGGTGCCTGCGGCATACGGGGGATCCTGGGTGAACGGAAGGGGGCGGGACCGTAACGCCCCACCCCCTCCATCACGTTGTCTCCCAGGGCTATTTGACGGCTCCCGCCATCACTCCGGAGACGAACTGCCGCTGGAACGCGAAGAACACCACCAGCGGGATCACCATCGAGATGAACGCGCCGGGTGCCAGTACGTCGATGTTGTTGCCGAACTGCCGTACCTGCTGCTGCAGGGCGACCGTCAGCGGCTGCGACTCCGCGTTCGAGAACACCAGCGCCACCAGCATGTCGTTCCACACCCACAGGAACTGGAAGATGCCGAGGGACGCGATCGCCGGCGCGCCCAGCGGCATGACGACCGTGAGGAACAGCCGGGTCTCGCCGGCGCCGTCCAGCCGTGCCGCCTCCAGGAGTTCACGCGGGATCTCGGCGAAGAAGTTCCTGAGCAGGAAGATGGCGAACGGCAGTCCGAAACCGACGTGGAAGAGGACCACGCCGATGATGTCGCCGAAGATCCCGATCCTGCCGAAGAGATCGGCGAGCGGGATCAGGGCCACCTGGACCGGCACGACCAGCAGCGCCACCACGACCAGGAACCACCAGTCACGGCCCTTGAAGTCCATCCAGGCGAAGGCGTATCCGGCCATCGCGCCGAGGATCACCACGAGGAGGGTGGCCGGCACCGTGATCCAGATGGTGTTGAACAGTGCGTGGGTGATCGCGTCCTTCTCCAGGAGCGACTGGTAGCTCCTGGCGGTCAGTTGGCTCGGCGCGGTGAACACCTTCCACCAGCCCGAGGTGGCGATGTCGGTCGGGTCGCGGAACGACGAGACCAGCAGGCCGAAGGTGGGCACCAGCCAGAACAGGGCGACCAGGATCAGGAAGATCCGCATCACCCCGCCCGCCGCGCCGCTCGCCACCCGCGTGGCGACGGAGCGCTTGGCGCGCACGGTCGTGTCGAGGGCGGTCACCGCTGACGCTCCTTCCTCAGCCGGCGGATGTTCACGAACATCACCGGCAGCACGAGCAGCAGCAGGATGACGCCGATCGCGCTGCCCACGCCCTCGTTGCCGCCGCCGCCGAAGGACGACAGGAACAGCTGCAGGGCAAGGACGTTGGCGTCGTCCTGACTGGGTTGCGGGGCGATGATGTAGACTAGGTCGAAGATCTTCATCACGTTGATCATCAGCGTGATCAGGACGACGACCAGAACGGGTGCGAGCAGGGGGACCGTGACCCTTCTGAACACCTGCCACTCGTTGGCCCCGTCCACCCGGGCCGCCTCCAGCAGGTTGCGGTCCACGCCCGCCAGGCCCGCCGCGATCAGCACCATCGCGAAGCCCGCCCACATCCACACGTACGCGCCGATGATGGCCGGGGTGACCAGCGTCGGGCCGAGCCAGTCGATGCCGTTGTACGGAGCCGAGAAGTTCGAGGCGGGCAGCCGCAGTCGGGCCCCGTCGGCCTTCGCCGGGAGGGTGAAGGTGCCGTCGGCGCCGCTCTTGGCGGAGGCGACCACCTTGCCGCCCTTCACGGCCTCCACCTTGACGCCCTTCAGCGCCTTCTCACCCGGGTCGACCTTGCCCTTCGTGCCGCCGCCGCCCAGCTTGAAGTCCAGCCAGACGGTGCCGGTGACGCCCGAACCGCTCGCCGCCCGCGCGTTCTCGGGGGTGCCGGGCAGCCTGTTGGGCGCGATGCCGACCAGGGGCAGCAGGGCCGGGGTGCCCGCGTGCACGGTGCCGGTCGTCGTGAACGCGCCACCGCCGGACGGCTTGAGATCGGTCGCCGTCTCGTTCGGCCGTGCGCCCGGATACACCGACGACGACACGAAGGTGTCGTGGATGGACTTGGCGACCGCGTTTGCGGCGCCCAGATGGGGGTCCTGCTCGTAGACCAGCCGGAAGATGATCCCGGCCGCGAGCATCGAGATCGCCATCGGCATGAAGACGATCAGCTTGAACGCCGTTCCCCAGCGCACCCGTTCGGTCATCACGGCGAAGATCAGACCGAGCGCCGTGACGAGTGCGGGCGCGACCGCGACCCAGATCGCGGTGTTGCGTACGGCGGTCAGAGTGGCGTCGTTGCTGAAGATGTCGCCGTAGTTCTTCAGCCCGACGAAACCGGAGCCGTCGGCGTCGTAGAGACTGCGCCAGACCGAGTACCCGATCGGGTAGACCACGAGCGCCCCGAGGAGCACGAACGCGGGCAGCAGGAACAGCACCGCCACCCACAGCCGTGTCCCCGTGACGCTCTTGCGCGGCGAGACGGAGGGCGTCGGCAGTGCGCCGGCGCCCCCCGTCGAGTTCGCTACGGACGTCATGGCCGCGCCGTCAGCCGGCCGCGTACGCCTTGGCCGCGTCGGCCTCCAGCTTCTGCTGGGCGCCGGCGACGTCCTTCGGGTTCCTCAGGAAGTCCTGCAGGTCCTTCCACTCGCCGATGCCGGCCGTGCCGCCGAAGGCGGCCGGTGCCTGGTCGGACATGTCGAAGCGGAAGTTGTCACCGGCCGCGAGCAGCTGCTTGGCGATCTGGGCGGTGATCGCGTCCTTGTACTTGGACTGGTCCATCTCCTTGTTCGGGGAGAGGATGCCGCCCTGCGCCGCCCAGATCTCCGCCGCGTCGGTGGAGGCCAGGAACGTCAGCAGCGCCTGGGCGCCCTTGTTGTCCTTCAGCGCCACGGCCACGTCACCGCCGCTGACCACGGGGGCCTGGGAGCCGACCGCCGGGAACGGGAACACCTTCGCGTCCGTGCCCAGCTTCGCCTTGGTGTCGCCGTTGATGTTCGCGGCCACGAAGTCGCCCTCGAAGACCATCGCCGCCGGGGTGGAGCCGGAGAAGGTCTGTGTGACCGACTTCGGGAACTCCGTGTTCAGCGCGCCCTTGGTGCCGCCCGCGATCAGGTCGTTCTTGCCCCAGAGCTGGGCGAGCGTGGTGAGCGCGTCCTTGACGGACGGGTCGGTCCACTTGATCTTGTGCGCGGCCAGCTGGTCGTACTTCTCGGGGCCCGCCTGGGAGAGGTAGACGTTCTCGAACCAGTCGGTGAGCGTCCAGCCGTCCGCGCCGCCGACCGACACGGCGGGCGAGCCGGCGTCGGAGAGTGTCTGCGCGGTGCTGAGGAAGTCCTTCCACGTCTTCGGCGCCTGCGTGATGCCCGCCGCCTCGAAGGCCTTGGTGTTGTACCAGACCAGGGACTTGTTGGCGGCCTTGGCGTAGACGCCGTACTGCTTGCCCTTCCAGGCACCGAGGTCGCCCCAGCCCTTGCTGAAGTTCTTCTCCAACTGGGCCTTGGCGTCGGCGCCGAGCGGCTTGAGCCAGCCCTTGTCCGCGAACTGGTGTAGCACGCCGACCTGGGGGAGGAACGCGACGTCCGGCGGCTGGCCGCCCTGGATCTTGGTACCGAGGAACGTGGAGGTGTTGTTGCCCGTCGGCACGAAGTTGACCTTGGCGCCCGTGCGCTTCTTGAACTCGTCCATGACCTTCATGAAGTTGTCCTGCTCGGCGCCGGTCCAGACGGCGGCCACCTCCAGCGTCTGGCCGTTCAGTTTGGGCAGCTTGACGGAGCCTGAGCTCCCCGAGCTGCCACCGTCGTTGCTGCTCTTGTTGCCGCCCCCGCCGCAGCCCGTGAGTGCCAGCGCGAGTGCTGCCGCCAGGAGGGCGGCTGCGGGTTTGGCGGCCCTGCGTGTCCGGTTCTTGCTGCTCGTGCTGCGCATCACTGCCCCGTTCTCCGTTCTTCGTCGAACGTCGAGCGCTGTCCCGTGTGATCTGGTCTACGCCCGCGGGAATGGGTCGGCAAGTGTGCGTCCCGTGTCAACCGGGGATTCGTGACCGCGTCGTGACCGGGTGTTCGGCGTTGGTGCGACCGTTGCTGGGGCTGCCGCCCCCGGACCTCCGCTGTCGGCCTGAACGGCCTCGTCCTCAAACGCCGGACGGGCTGGTTCTGCCCAGCGGAGCTAAAGCAGTGAAGGCACTTCCGTCGCCGAGACCTCCCGTGCTGCTCGCTCCAGGGCGCTGGCCAGTAGGGCCAGGTCCGTCGGGCCGTTGCCCAGTTCTCGTACGGGTCGGCGGGTCGGGGGGTCGCCCATGCGCTGCCAGTCCAGGGGGACGACCGTGGGGCGGAGTGTTGCCGTGCGGGGGATACGGCCCGTCACGCGACCGCCCTGGAAGGGGGTTGCCCTGCCGTCGGGCCGGGTCAGGCTGCCGCGGCCCGGTGCCGGTTCGTCGGGACCGGCGCCCGGGGCGTCGAGGGTCACCCGGAGGGTGGCCTTCCGGGCCGGTTCCGTGTCCGTCGTACGGCCGCCGGGGGTCGTCGCGGCCACCAGGTGGACGCCGAGCCGCTCGCCCTCGCGGGCCACCGCCTCCAGCGCCCGCATGACGGAACCCGCGGCCGGGCGGCCGGGTGAGCCGAGTGCGGGGGAGACCAGGGCGTCCAGGTCGTCCACGACGACCACGAGCCGGGGGAGAGGCGGTGCCGCTTCGGTCTGCCGGCGCGCCGCTCCCGGACGCAGTCGCATCGTCGAGCTGGGCGGGGACTCCAGGTCGCCGTTGGCGTTCGTGCCGGTCGCCCGCTGGGACACCATCCGGCCGGACAGCTCCCGGCCCGTGTGCCACTCGGCGAACGCGGCGTGGCCCAGCAGCTCGGCCCGGCGCTTCAGCTCGGCGCTCAGGGCCTGCGCGAACTCCCGCATGCGGACGGGGTCGTTGGCGGTGAGGTGGGTCGTGACGTGCGGGACGTCCGTGCAGACCCGCAGGCCCTCGCCGCTTCCGGAGGGGGTGCCGCCGGAACCCACGCCGTCCCGGCCGTCCATCAGGACGATGCCCAGCCGGTCGGGGCGCTCGGCCGCGGCCAGCGAGGCGACCACGGCCCGCAGCAGCTCCGTACGTCCGCTGCCCGCCGGGCCCTCGATCAGCAGATGCGGGCCGTCGGCCGCGAGGTCCGCGCTGACCGGGCCGCGCGGACCGGCGCCGAGCACGGCCCAGGCCCGTCCGCCGAGCGATTCCGTGTCGTCCGCCGCGTCAGCCCAACGCGCCATCAGCGACGCCGGGGTGGCCCTCGCGAGCCCCAACTCGTCCAGCAGCCGCGCCGCTTGGGGCAGGGGCACGGACACACGTGCCTGCCGCCCCGTCCCGGAACCGTCCGTCCTGAGCGGCGCCAGCGCCCGCGCGAACCGCTCGGCCCAGGCGGGCGAGACGGCGTCCACGGCGGCCACGGTGCCGGGACCTATGGGGCCGGGGTGCGGGTGGTGTGCGGTGGCACCCGTCAGCGGGGCGGCTGCCGGGGTTATCGATGTGGGCATGGGCATCGTGTGCGTGTCGGTCGGTGCCGGCGCTTCCATGCGGTCGGCCGGGTCCGCCGCGGTCGGAGGCCGGTCCGCGGCCCCGCTTCCGGGGGTTCCGGGACCGGTGCGCGCCACCCGCATCAGCCGCAGAGCCGTCGCCACGTCCCCGCTCAGCAGCGCGACCGCGCCGCAGTCCCGGAACGCGGGTGCCACGGCGCACGCCGTCTCGTACGTCTCCGTCACCGGCGACGCGGGCGACGCCGAGACGGTCTCGGCGAGGCACACGACATGTATCCCTGCCCGCGGCCCCTCCAGAGCCAGCCGCGCCACCGCCTCCCGCACGGCGGCGCCCCCGGGGTCGCCGTCCACGACGACCACGGTGTACGGCCCGGCGAAGCCGTCCGCGTCCTCCGCGCCGTCGTCGCCACGCGCCCATGAGGGGCGCCGGGCGGCACTGCGGGCCTGTGAGTGGCCGCCGGACGGGCGTGCCGTCGGCCCTGTGCCGTTCCTTGCCTCCGTCTGCTGGTCCTCAAGGCGCCGGAGCAGCTCGTCGGTGCGGGTCGTGGCCTGCTCGCGGTCGTAGGCGAGGAGGAGGCGGCAGTCCTGGCCGTGGCCGGGGCTGAGGTGGGGGAGCCAGCCGAGCCAGGACCACTCGGCGGTGCGCTCCTCCAGCGGGCGGGAGCGGTCCGCGGCGATCAGGACGATCTCCAGGGCTTCGGGGGAGTGCAGCGCGGCGAGCTGGGCCAGCACCGCGCGGGCCAGCCCGGACAGCCGGGTGCGCGGGCCGGCCAGGCCCAGCGCCCCGGCCTCGCGCAGATCCGCGGTCACCGGCACCGCGGGCAGCAGTCCGGAGCCGTCGGGTGCCTTCCGGTCCGCCGTGCCGAGCCGCACCGTGAGCGCCTCCGGGTGCCCCGGCCCGCGCTCCCACAGCCGTGGGCCCGGGCCGAGCGCCGTCAGCAGCAGCGCCGCCGGGTCGGGCCAGGCCTCCGGGAGCTGGGGACCGGGGTGGGGGGCGGGCCCCGCCGTCGGGTCCGGGGTGTCGTCCTCGTCGTACACGTCATGCTCCGCCGCGGCCTGCTCGCCGCGGCCGCCGGCCAGCCGCCGCGCCCAGGCCGAGAGGCCCCCGCGCCTGCGCAGGCCCTGCGGTACGTCGGTCCCGCGGAGCGGGGTCCCCTTGCGGCTGCCCGTGCCGGGGGCGTCGATGTCGTCAGGTGCGGCGGACGCGTCCCATGCGACCGCGCCGAAGCGGCCCGCACGGGGGTCCCCCCGGTCGGGCGAAGCCGAGAGGGGGGGAGTGCCGCCGCTCGGTTCGGATGCTCTTGGGGCCTTCATCTCCATCCGCGGCGCCCCGCCCTGCTCGGGCACCAGCGGGGGTTCGGCGGAGTCGTGTCCCTGGGGAGCGGGCGCCCCGCGCGACGGAGTGGTGCCGGGGCCGCCGCCGTCGGCTACACGCGCGTGGGGCGTTGTTCCGGGCGCCGAGGCGCCGCTCGCCGGGGCCGCCGGTGTCCCGTCGGCGGTCTCCGCTTCGCGCTCGCCGCCGGAGGCCACCCGTACATGCCCCTCGCCGTCCGGAGCCGTCGGCACCCGGGCCCCCGGCCCTCCGGCCGGTACCACCCGCAGGGCCGACTCCCCGATACGGAGCAGTGCGCCCGGGTTGAAGCGCACCGGGCGGGTGCTCAGGCGGGTGCCGTCCAGGGTCGTGCCGTTCGTGGAGTCGAGGTCGGCGACCGAGACCTGGCCGTCCGCGGCGACCGTGACCGCGCAGTGCAGACGGGAGACGTCCGGGTCGTCGAGCGGGACGTCGGCGTCGGCGGAGCGGCCGATGCGGATCTCGCCGCCGTGCAGGAGGTGGACGCCGCCCGCGTCAGGACCCGCGATCACATGCAGCTGGGTCGGGGCGTCGTCCAGCTCCGGGTGGGGCTCGGGCTCGGCCGGGGCGCCCAGGGAGAGCACCGCGCCGTCGATCAACGGGGGCTCGCCGAGCGTGCAGCGGCGGTCGTCCAGGCGCTCCGCGCCCGCGTACAGCACCACCGCGCCGCCCGAGGCGCTCGCCTCACCCGCGACCGCCGAGGCCAGCGCCGACGCCACCGCGGCCAGGGCCGTGCCGGCGGGCGCCGTGACCAGCACGTCACAGCTCGCGGTGCGGCGGCCCGCACGGTCGGGCGGTCCCAGCGGGTCTACGACGGTCAGCCGGATCTGCATCGCCGTCAGCGGTCCCTTCTGCGCGGGTCTGCGCGGGCGCGGACTACCCCCACCCCACACGAGCACATCGGCCAGTACTGGTACTCCAGGCATCCTCGCACCTGCCACTGACAACACGCCCGTCCCTCGGGGGCAAGTGATCTTGATTGGTCGGCTCTGCCCGCAAAAGTGCCTGACAGATGACACAGCGCAGACCGCTTGAGATCAGTCACGCCCGCTTCGGGCAACCGGCGGACCAAGTCGAGCGTCTTTCCTTCGAACATGCACGGGGAGGCGTACGTAAGACGCTGGGACGGCGACAGGTCGGTGCCGCACACAGCGGCACTACAGTGGGTCGGAACGGTAAGCAAGCAGCAGGGAGCACATGACGTGCGGCCGGTAGGCAGCAAGTATCTGCTCGAGGAGCCGCTCGGTCGCGGCGCCACGGGCACCGTCTGGCGGGCCCGCCAGCGAGAGACCGCGGGGGCCGAGGCAGCCGTGCCCGGTCAGCCCGGCGAGACCGTTGCGATCAAGGTCCTGAAGGAAGAGCTCGCGAACGACGCCGACATCGTGATGCGCTTCCTCAGGGAGCGCTCCGTGCTGCTGCGGCTGACCCACCCGAACATCGTCCGGGTCCGCGACCTGGTGGTCGAGGGTGATCTGCTGGCGCTGGTCATGGACCTCGTCGAAGGCCCCGACCTGCACCGCTACCTGCGCGAGAACGGCCCCTTCAGCCCCGTCGCCGCGGCTCTGCTCACCGCCCAGATCGCCGACGCGCTCGCCGCCAGCCACGCCGACGGCGTCGTCCACCGCGACCTGAAGCCGGCCAACGTCCTGCTCAAGCAGGGCGGCGGCCAGATGCACCCGATGCTCACCGACTTCGGCATCGCCCGGCTGGCCGACTCCCCGGGCCTGACCCGCACCCACGAGTTCGTCGGCACGCCCGCGTACGTGGCGCCGGAGTCCGCCGAGGGCCGCCCGCAGACCTCCGCCGTCGACATCTACGGCGCCGGCATCCTGATGTACGAGCTGGTGACCGGCCGTCCCCCGTTCGGCGGCGGATCGGCCCTGGAAGTACTGCACCAGCACCTCAGCGCCGAGCCGCGCCGCCCGTCCACGGTTCCGGACCCGCTCTGGACGGTCATAGAGCGCTGCCTGAGCAAGAACCCGGACGAAAGGCCCAGCGCCGAGAACCTCGCGCGCGCCCTGCGGGTCGTCGCCGAGGGTGTCGGTGTGCACGCGAACGCCGCGCAGATCGCCGCCGCGGAGGCCGTCGGCACCCTGCTGGCCCCCGACCCGATGCCGGCCGCCGTCCCCGGTTCGGCCGACCCCACGCAGGTCCTGCAGCACGGCGCGGGCTCGTACGACCCGAACGCGGCGACCAGCTTCCTGCCGCACACCGGCGGGCCGGGCCCGGCGGGCGCCGCCGACCCCACCGCCGTACTCCCGAACACCGGGGCCGCGGACCCCACCGCCGTCATGCCGCCGGTGCCCCAGGGGCAGCCGGGGCAGCAGCCCGAGCAGCCGCACCCCTGGCAGAACCAGCTGCGCGCCGCCCGCGACCGCAACGAGCAGACACAGGTCCAGCAGTACCTCAACCCCGGCGAGGACCCGCTGCGCCGCCGCCCCCAGCGGCAGGTCGCCCGCCCGCAGCAGCAGCGGGCCCAGCAGCAGCCACCGCAGCAGGCGTACGGCTATCCGCAGCAGCAACAGCCGCAGCAGTACTCCCCGCCGCAGCACCAGCAGCCTCAGCGGTACGCGCCTCCGCAGCAGCCCCAGCAGCCCGCGCGGGAGCCCCGGCAGCCGCGGCAGCGCAGCGCCAACCGGATGAAGATCCCCGGGCTCGGCTGTCTGAAGGGCTGCCTGTTCACGATCGTCATCCTGTTCGTCGCGGGCTGGCTGGTCTGGGAGCTGAGCCCGCTCCAGGACTGGCTGCATACGTCCAGGGGTTACTGGCAGCAGCTGGCCCATATGTACAACACCGTGAGCGGCTGGATCGGGAAAATCGGCGACCTCGTCGGCAGCAAAGGCGGCAACTGAGCAGCGGGCTTGGTGATTTGTCGACACCTGGCGGGTGATTTCCGTCTCTGCGGTGAAGGTTGGCTCCTCGGACGCGTAGTTTTAGCGACACACGCGTCCCGTAGGAGCAGTCTTGGCACGGAAGATCGGCAGCCGGTACACCGCCAACCAGATCCTGGGGCGGGGCAGCGCCGGCACGGTGTGGCTGGGTGAGGGGCCGGAGGGCCCCGTCGCCATCAAGCTGCTGCGCGAGGACCTGGCCTCCGACCAGGAACTCGTCGGCCGCTTCGTGCAGGAGCGCACGGCGCTGCTCGGTCTCGACCACCCGAACGTCGTCTCCGTACGCGATCTGGTGGTGGACGGCAACGACCTCGCACTGGTCATGGACCTGGTACGCGGCACCGACCTGCGCACCCGCCTCGACCGTGAGCGCCGGCTCGCGCCCGCGGCGGCGGTGGCGATCGTGGCCGACGTCGCGGACGGCCTCGCGGCAGCGCACGCGGCGGGCGTCGTGCACCGCGACGTCAAACCGGAGAACGTGCTCCTCGACATGCAGGGCCCACTGGGCCCCGGCGGCTCCCACCCGGCCCTCCTGACCGACTTCGGCGTGGCGAAGCTCATCGACTCCCCGCGCCGCACCCGCGCGACGAAGATCATCGGTACGCCGGACTACCTGGCCCCGGAGATCGTCGAGGGCCTGCCCCCGCGCGCGGCTGTCGACATCTACGCCCTCGCGACGGTCCTCTACGAGCTGCTGGCCGGCTTCACCCCGTTCGGCGGCGGACACCCGGGTGCGGTGCTGCGCCGTCACGTCACGGAGACGGTGGTCCCGCTCCCCGGCATCCCGGACGAACTCTGGCAGCTCCTCGTACAGTGCCTGGCCAAGGCACCGGCCTCCCGGCTGCGCGCCTCGGAGCTGGGCGCCCGGCTGCGGGAACTGCTGCCGCTGGTCGCGGGGATGCCGCCCCTGGACGTGGACGAGCCGGACACGGAGCCGACGGAGGAGTCGGAGACGACGGCCGGGGAGGCCGCGGCTCCGGTCCGTGAACGGGTACGGCGTGGCGCGGTCCCCCTGGTACCGGGCGCGAAGCCGGCCGACTCCAACCGGGACACGCATACGTCGATGAGGGTCCCGGCACCGGACGAGCTGGCGGGGGGTGCCCGCGGGACGGCCCGGGTGCCGCGGGCGGCGGGCGCACCGCGGCCCGGGTCCGCCAGGCACCGCGCCGTGACGCGTCGGCGCCGGGTGGTGCTGGGGACGGCCGCGGCGGTACTGGTGGCGGCGGCCGGGGTGGGGACGTGGCTGGCGACTTCGGGGGACGACGCGGGGGCGACACCGCAGGACTCGAAGCACTCGGCACCGGCTTCGCCGTGAGCGGGGTTGTGCTGGTGCCCGGCGTCTGTCCCGGCCTGGGGTCGGTTCGCCCGCCCGGGCGTGCGGGTTGCCGCTGCGCGCGCCCGTGCCGCCCCTAGCGGCACGACTGCCCGCGGCTACGGCGCCGTAGCCGGACACGCACCGCTTGGCGGAGCCGTTACGCTGGAGGCGTGGCAGTCGTCGATGTATCCGAAGAGCTCAAGTCCCTCTCCTCGACCATGGAGTCGATCGAGGCCGTTCTGGACCTCGACAAGCTGAGGGCAGACATCGCCGTGCTCGAGGAGCAGGCGGCCGCGCCGTCCCTGTGGGACAACCCGGACGAGGCGCAGAAGATCACCAGCAAGCTGAGCCACCTGCAGGCCGAGGTCAGGAAGGCCGAGGCGCTGCGCGGGCGGATCGACGATCTCGCCGTGCTCTTCGAGATGGCCGAGGAGGAGGACGACCCGGACACCCGCGCCGAGGCCGAGTCCGAGCTCGCCTCCGTCAAGAAGGCGCTGGACGAGATGGAGGTCCGGACGCTGCTGAGCGGCGAGTACGACTCCCGTGAGGCGCTCGTCAACATCCGCGCCGAGGCCGGTGGCGTCGACGCCGCCGACTTCGCGGAGAAGCTCCAGCGGATGTACCTGCGCTGGGCCGAGGGCAAGGGCTACAAGACCGAGCTCATCGAGACGTCGTACGCCGAAGAGGCCGGCATCAAGTCGACCACCTTCGCCGTGCAGGCGCCGTACGCCTACGGGACGCTCTCCGTGGAGCAGGGCACGCACCGGCTCGTCCGGATCTCGCCGTTCGACAACCAGGGCCGCCGTCAGACCTCCTTCGCGGGCGTCGAGATCCTGCCCGTGGTCGAGCAGACCGACCACATCGAGATCGACGAGTCCGAGCTGCGTGTGGACGTGTACCGGTCCTCCGGGCCCGGCGGACAGGGCGTCAACACCACCGACTCCGCGGTGCGCCTGACCCACCTCCCCACCGGCATCGTCGTCTCCTGTCAGAACGAGCGGTCGCAGATCCAGAACAAGGCGACCGCCATGAACGTTCTCCAGGCGAAGCTGCTGGAGCGGCAACGCCAGGAGGAGCGGGCCAAGATGGACGCTCTCAAGGACGGCGGCAGCTCCTGGGGCAACCAGATGCGTTCGTACGTCCTGCACCCGTACCAGATGGTCAAGGACCTGCGCACCGAATTCGAGGTCGGCAACCCCGAGGCCGTGTTCAACGGTGAGATCGACGGCTTCATCGAGGCCGGAATTCGCTGGCGCAAGCAGCAGGAGAAGTAACCGCGCCGAGTGCCTTTGTCGACTTGGTAACTGCCGCCCCACGGGCGGCAGTTGCTGTTTGTCTGGGTTTTACATCACACTCACAGGTTCCAACTCGATGTAAACAAGACGCAAGTGGACATTGCGCACGCAACGCCCTTGACGTTGCTTTGAAAAATGGGAAGGGTAAAGCGCGGCATGCGTATCTCTGGGGCGCATGTGAACCGGGGGATTTTGCAGCGCAGTCACCTCCGTCGATCACGGCCCCCGAGCGCCGCCCAACTGACGAGCAGCTACTGGGGGTAGCAAACACATGACGAAGAAGACGCGGATCCGTGTCGCGCGGATCGCCGCGGGTGCCGTGATCGCCGCCGGCGCCTCGCTGACGGCTGCGGGTGTCGCATCCGCGGACGACTGCGGGATCCTGGGCATCTGCATCACGCCGGCACCGACCGACCCGGTGCCGACCGACCCGGCCCCGACGGACCCGGCCCCGACCGGCCTTCCGACGGACCCGGCCCCGACGGACCCCGCTCCGACGGACCCGGCCCCGACGGACCCGGCCCCGACCGACCCGGCCCCGACCGACCCGGCCCCGACCACTCCGCCCACCGGCAACCCGACCGACCCGGGCAACGGGAACGGCAATGGGAATGGCAACGGGAACGGCCACGGCCACGGGAACAACGGTGGTGGCAACTCCAACACCAACCCCGACGGCAACTCCGGTACCTCCACCCAGGACCAGGGCTCCTCGGTCCTCACCGACACCGGCTCGAACGCCTCGGCCCAGACCAAGGGCAACGGTCAGCAGCTCGCCGAGACCGGTGCCGGCCAGACGGCCTTCCTGATCGTCGGTGCCGCCACCATGATCGCCGGTGGCGTCGGCTTCCGCATTCTGCCGCGCCTCGTGGGCGGCCGTGGCGGTGCGGCTGCCTGACGGTGGCCGTGCGCACACGCAACGTGTGCGACGACGTACGACGAGGGGCCCGGAGCGTGCATCGCTCCGGGCCCCTCGGGCGTCTCCGTGCCCCTGTGCCGCGCCCTACGCGGTCTGGTGCGCCAGCAGCGCCACCGCCGCGATCAGCACCGCCAGCAGTGCGATCAGCGCCATGGGGTTGACTCCCGCGAAGAAGTTCTCCTGCTGCAGCCGCTCGCGGTTCGCGCGGCACACGGGGCACCGGCCCTCGCTCACGGGCGCCGCGCAGTTCGCGCACACCAGCCGGTCGTACGTCATGCGCTCGCCCTCCTAGCCCTACGGTTCCACCGGGAGAACGCTCAGGGGTTGCCGAACGTTCCCCTCTCTACTGTGCCAGGTTCCTCCAGAGGGTGCGCGGGGTCGCCCCGAGAGGGGCGGTGACGCTCGTCTCGCGGCTGCCGGCCGGTGGGGGCTTGTCGCGCAGTTCCCCGCGCCCCTTACCGGCGCTGCCCCCCAGGCCCCTTACAAAGCCCCGTACAAAAGCGCACAACCTGCACCCAACCGCAACCGCTGCCTGCGCTTGTGCACCCGACTCGCGTATGGTCACGCTCATCTACCCCCGGCGACCCGTGGTGCATCCGTGATCCGATTCGACAACGTCTCCAAGGTCTACCCCAAGCAGACCCGTCCTGCACTCAGGGATGTGTCCCTGGAAGTGGAGAAGGGCGAGTTCGTGTTCCTCGTGGGGTCCTCGGGCTCCGGAAAGTCCACCTTTCTGCGGCTGATCCTCCGCGAGGAGCGGTGCAGTCACGGTCAGGTGCACGTTCTGGGCAAGGACCTCGCGCGCCTGTCCAACTGGAAGGTGCCGCAGATGCGGCGCCAGTTGGGGACGGTGTTCCAGGACTTCCGGCTCCTGCCGAACAAGACGGTGGCGGAGAACGTCGCCTTCGCGCAGGAGGTCATCGGCAAGTCGAAGGGCGAGATCCGCAAGTCCGTACCGCAGGTGCTCGACCTCGTCGGGCTGGGCGGGAAAGAGGAACGGATGCCCGGTGAGTTGTCCGGTGGTGAGCAGCAGCGCGTGGCCATCGCGCGCGCGTTCGTCAACCGGCCCAAGCTGCTCATCGCCGACGAGCCCACCGGCAACCTCGACCCGCAGACCTCCGTCGGCATCATGAAGCTGCTCGACCGGATCAACCGGACCGGCACCACCGTGGTGATGGCGACGCACGACCAGAACATCGTGGACCAGATGCGCAAGCGCGTCATCGAGCTGGAGAAGGGCCGCCTCGTCCGCGACCAGGCACGCGGCGTCTACGGCTACCAGCACTGACCGCCACGTCCACGGAAAGGCTCAACCAGTCGCCATGCGCGCACAGTTCGTACTCTCCGAGATCGGTGTCGGTCTCCGCCGCAATCTGACCATGACCTTTGCGGTCGTCGTCTCCGTCGCCCTGTCCCTCGCCCTGTTCGGTGGGTCGCTCCTCATGAGCGACCAGGTCAGCACCATGAAGGGCTACTGGTACGACAAGGTCAACGTCTCGATCTTCCTCTGCAACAAGAGCGACGCCGAGTCGGACCCGAACTGCGCCAAGGGCGCGGTCACCGACGACCAGAAGAAGCAGATCCTCTCCGACCTGGGCAAGATGACCACGGTTGTGCAGAAGGTCACGTACGAGTCGCAGGACGCGGCGTACAAGCACTACAAGGAGCAGTTCGGCGACTCCCCGCTGGCCAGTTCCCTCACGCCGGACCAGATGCAGGAGTCGTACCGGATCAAGCTGAAGGACCCGGAGAAGTACCAGGTCATCGCGACCGCCTTCGACGGGCGGGACGGTGTGCAGTCCGTGCAGGACCAGAAGGGGATCCTGGACAACCTGTTCGGGCTGCTCAACGGCATGAACTGGGCCGCGCGGGCCGTGATGGCGCTGATGCTCGTCGTCGCGCTGATGCTGATCGTCAACACCGTGCGGGTGTCCGCGTTCAGCCGGCGGCGCGAGACCGGGATCATGCGCCTGGTCGGCGCCTCGGGCTTCTACATCCAGGCGCCGTTCATCATGGAGGCGGCGGTCGCCGGGCTCATCGGCGGGACGGTCGCCTGCGGCTTCCTGGTGGTCGCGCGGTACTTCATCATCGACCACGGTCTGGCCCTGTCCCAGAAGCTGAACCTGATCAACTTCATCGGCTGGGACGCGGTGTTGACCAAGCTGCCGCTCATCCTCGCCACGAGTCTGCTGATGCCCGCGTTGGCCGCGTTCTTCGCGCTGCGCAAGTACCTGAAGGTGTGACGCATGCCAAGAGGGCCGTACGGTCAACCGGCCGTGCGGCCCTTCGCGTTGTCCTAGACTCACCGGCATGTCAGGTCGTGACCTGTTCTGCCAGCCCCGCCGCATCCGCCGCGGGGCCGCCCTGACATTCGTCTTCGCGAGCGTGCTCGTCGCGGGCGCGGCAACCGGCTCCTTTTCCGAGGCCGACCGGAAATCCCCGCCCGGCGAGGCCCGTTCGGCCATGCCCGCCGGCCATCACGAGGACGTGGCGAAGGCGGCCGAGGAGGCCATGGCCGACGGCAAGTCCCCGATGAAGGCCGCCGAGCGCGCGGTCAGCCGCAGCGGGGACCGCTGGGGGGCCGTCTACTCCGAGGGCGAGTACCAGGAGTTCGAGGAAGCCCTGGAGGGCCAGTACACCGGCGTCGGCCTCTGGGCCCGGCGCGAGCGCGACGGCCGTATCGAGGTGATCAGGGTGGCCGCCGGCTCGCCCGCGGCCGCCGCCGGGATCCGCAGCGGCGACCGGCTGCGCAGCATCGACGGCGAGAAGGTCGACGGTCAGCCCGTCACCGAGGTCGTGTCGTTACTGCGCGGCGACGCCACGGACGCGGCCGCCGGTACGGCCGTCCGGCTCGGCGTGCAGCGCGGCACGCGCGCGTGGGTCGAGACCTTGCGCCGCGCCCGTCTGTCCACCGACTCGGTCGCCGTTCGAAAACTCGCCGGCGGGGTCACCGTGATCAGGATCGCCGCGTTCACCAAGGGCTCCGGCGACGTCGTCCGCACCGCCGTACGGCAGGCCCCCGCAGGCGCCGGGATCATCCTCGACCTGCGCGGCAACTCCGGCGGCCTGGTCACCGAGGCCGTGACCTGCGCCTCCGCCTTCCTGGACGGCGGCCTCGTCGCCACGTACGACGTCAACGGAGAGCAGCAGGCCCTGCACGCCGCCCCCGGCGGCGACACCACCAGACCCCTGGTCGCGCTCGTCGACGGCGGCACGATGAGCGCGGCCGAGATGCTGACCGGCGCCCTGCAGGACCGCGGCCGTGCGGTCGTCGTGGGCTCCCGCACCTTCGGCAAGGGCTCGGTCCAGATGCCGAGGGAGCTTCCCGGCGGCTCCGTCGCCGAACTGACCGTCGGGCACTACCGCACCCCCTCCGGCCGCAGCGTCGACGGCCGGGGCATCACCCCCGACCTGGAGGTCACCTCCCCGGGGCAGGCGGCCGTGGAGCGGGCCGAGACCGTACTCGGCGGGCTGGGCGACGCCGACTAGACGCCGATCCGGATGCCGATTAAAGGCTGGTCCGCACCCCCCTCCGTAGTGCGAAAATGGACAGCACTATGAGCAAGGGAATGTACGTACCGAAGGAAAACCAGCCCAAGCAGGGCGGGGCGGCCGCGAAGGCCAGGGACGGCGAGAAGGGCGGCAAGCGCAAGATCGTCGCCCAGAACAAGAAGGCCCGGCACGACTACGCGATCGTCGACACCTACGAGGCCGGTCTCGTGCTGACCGGCACCGAGGTCAAGTCGCTGCGCGAAGGACGGACCTCGCTGACGGACGGCTTCGTCCAGATCGACCGGGGAGAGGCGTGGCTGCACAACGCCCACATCCCGGAGTACCACCAGGGCAGCTGGACCAACCACTCCGCGCGCCGCAAGCGCAAACTGCTGCTGCACCGCGAGGAGATCGACAAGCTGGAGTCCAAGGCGCAGGAGACGGGTCACACGATCGTGCCCCTCGCCCTGTACTTCAGGGACGGCCGCGCGAAGGCCGAGATCGCCCTTGCGCGAGGCAAGAAGGAGTACGACAAGCGCCAGACCCTGCGGGAGAAGCAGGACCGGCGGGAGTCGGACCGGGCGATCGCGGCGGCGAAGCGGAAGCAGCGGGACGCGTAGCCGACCGGGCGCCCGGGAATACGGTGGCATCGTCGCGCGTTGTTCACGTACGATGGCACCGCACCTCACAGCGGGTGCGCACCCCTCCTCGGAGGGCCTCTTCGGAGGGCTTGAAAACACAACATGGGGATGATCGGTTTCGACAGCGGCTGTCGAAGCAGGGGAAGCGTGTCGAGGAAGCGGCAATGATCTCGTTAACCATATGTCGCAACCAATAATCGCCAATTCCAAGAGCGATTCCCGCGTCTTCGCCCTCGCTGCCTAATAAGCAGTGAGCGAAGGCCCTAACGGGTGTCAGACCGGGGATGTTCCCGACCCGGACCCTGGCATAATCTAGGGGACTAAACCATTCGGCCCGGTCACGGGGGCGGATGGGAAACCAAACAGTGGCTGGGCCCGTCGGCGACTTGTTCGCGTGATCACCGGGGCCGAGAAAATCGCAGCGAACTGCACACGGAGAAGCCCTGATTCCGCACCGTTGGACGCGGGTTCGATTCCCGCCATCTCCACTCATCCCATGTGAAACAAAGGCCCCGTCGCTGCGAGCGGCGGGGCCTTTGTCGTGCACACCTTCACAGATCCCACACAGGTGCCATAAGGTGATCGCCGCGCCCGGCGGAGCCCGACCACTTCGCCCCCGCGCGTATCGACCGGCGACTGGGGGGACCAGACCGTGCGGGACCAGTCCGGCCCCTACTTCGAGAAGTACGACTCCGATTTCGGGCTCAGTGGTCTGACCGAGTCGTTCGCCCTGTCGACGCCGCCGGGGACGGAAGAGGCGGCCCTCGGACTCCTCACCGGGAAGCTCGCCGCATACGAGGGTGAGGCGCCCGTCGACATGTCGGGCATCGAGCGGCTCGGCGAGGAGGAACGCCGCATCCTGGGGTTCGACGTGTTCCACGACGACTTCGGGTATGCCGAGGAACTCCGTGCGGACCTGGGCAGCCTCCTGGAGGCCCCGCTGTCCGACGAGGTGCTCGGCGCCGTGTGGGTCGCCGCCACGGGAGGCGCATGGGATCCGAAGGCGCACGGGATCGGCGTCCGCGACTGGCTCGCGCGGATGGACGCGACCTGCGCGGCCCGTCCGCCACGGGCGATGGTGGGCCGCGCACCGGGCCCTTCGTGGTCGTTCTGGCGACTGCCGGCCGTCGCCACCGTCCGGGAGGCGATCCTGGCGGAGATCCGGGCGTCCACCGGTGAACTCCCCGGACTGGCGCCGGCGCTGGAGGAGGTCGCCACCCGGGCCGACCTCGACCTCGGGTTCCGGCTCTATCTGCGGGCGCTCAAGACGGCAGCCGTGCCGGTCCCCGAGGTGCGCTGCAACAGGTTCTGCGAACTCGGTGCACCGTTCGGATATCACTTCCAGGTCGTCTACGAGGGGCTCACCGTCGTGTGGCAGCCCCTGGAGGTCGCGCGGCGTCTCTTCGACGGGGACTTCGGGTTGTCCGAACTGGCCGGGCAGTTCGACCCGATGTGGGAGCGGTCCGTCCCGGCGCCCGAACTCCTCCACCGGACCGTGATCGCCGACGGCTATCACGTACCTGGCGTCCAGGCGCTCGTGCTGTGGGAGGACTCCGTCCGGCTGCTTCGGTCCCCGCTGTCCGGCGACACCCTCACCACGCTCTGGTTCGCCGCGTCGAACACGGACCCCGGTCGCTCCGCAACCGACGGACCGGCCTGGCTGCGCCGGATCGCCGAGGAGTGCCGGACGCGGCTGACCGAGGTCGCCCCCGGGCACACCCCCGCCCTGCCCCCGGTCCGGGCCGACCTGGCGGACGCGGTCCTGCCCGAACTCCGGGAAGCCGCACCTCTGTTGGAGCCCGAGCACGCGACCGCCCTGGAGCAGGTCGTCGTCCAGGTCGACCCCGACCTCGGATTCAGGCTGCTGATCAGAGTCCTGCATACGGCGTCCGGGTCACTCTCCAAGCGGCAGTACGCCCGCTGCCGGGCCCTCGGCGAACGCTTCGGCCACGGCGAGGATCACGTGTCCCATGCGATCGAGCACCTCGTCCAGGACGAGTGACCGCCCCGCACTCGCCCCACCTCTGCACGGCCGCACCCGCCCCGAGCGGCCTCACCACTCCCGCACGACCTCACCCCACCCGACGAAGGACCCACCCGCGCATGTTCCTGATCCGTCTCCTGCCCAAGCTGCCCCGCGAGATCTGCCTCGCCGTCATCGGGCTCATCGGCGGTGTTTTCCTCGCCGGCCACGGCATCGTCCAGGCCCACGCCGAACTCACCGGCACGCCCGGGACCGTCCAGGTCACCGACTGCCGGCGCGCCACCGGAGCGTGGAGCGACCTCTGGGAGGACGGCTGGGCCTGTGCCGGGTCGTTCGAGTCCGACGACCACAGCGTGCGGATCGCCGCCGTCGGGATCGACGGCATCATGACATCCCCTCCCGACAGGCCCCTCGCCGCCCGCGTCGCCGGAGCCTCGGCCGGCACCGCGACCCAGGACAGCTCAGGCCGGTGGAAGTGGCCCGCCCTCACCGGCGTCGTCGTGCTCGCCTTCACCGCCTGGCGGATCCGCTCCATCCGCGGCCTTCTCCGCGAGCGCCGCGCCGACGGAGCCGGAAGCCCAGTCCCGGCCTGACGGGCCGGCACGGCGTCCCACAACCACGGCGCCCGATGTGGTGCCTCAGCACATGTCGACGGACCGTTCACGCTTCTACGGTCCCTCCCCATGACCCAGACCAGAGCCGCACGCCGCAGCACCGTCCTCGCGACCCTCCTGGTCGCCCTGATCGCCGCCTTGCTCACCCCGGGCAGAGCATCCGCCGCCTCCCTCCAGGAAGTCACCGGCTTCGGCGCCAACCCCGGCGCCCTGCGCATGTTCCGGTACGTCCCCGACGGGCTGCCCGCCGGGCGGCCCGTCGTCGTCGCGCTGCACGGGTGCACGCAGGACGCACCCGGCTACGGCACCGGGAGCGGGTGGATCCAGCTCGCCGACCGGTGGGGGTTCTCGGTCGTGCTGCCGCAGCAGACCACCGCCAACAATGCCTCGTCCTGCTTCGACTGGTTCCAGAGCGGGGACATCGAGCGGGGGCAGGGCGAGGCCGCGAGCGTCGCGCAGATGGTGGACCGGCAGCTCGCCGACGTCGGCGGCGACGCCTCGCGCGTGTACGTCACCGGGCTGTCCGCCGGGGGTGGCATGACCGCCGTGATGATGGCGGACTACCCGGAGAAGTTCGCCGCGGGCGGGATCGTCGCCGGGCTGCCGTACGGATGCGCGCAGGCCGCCGGATCGCCATGGGTGTGCATGTACGTCGGTGCCACGCAGACGGCGAAGCAGTGGGGCGACCGGGTGCGGGCCGCCCGGCCGGCCTATACCGGCCCCTGGCCCACGCTCACCGTCTTCCAGGGAACGGCCGACTACACCGTCAAGCCCGTCAACATGACCGACCTGATGAAGCAGTGGACGGATGTGCACGGGGCCGACCAGACCGCGGATGTCAGTGACACCGTCGCCGGCTATCCCCACCAGGTCTTCCGCGACGCGGCAGGGAACATGGCCGTCGAGACGTACAGCATCACCGGCATGGGGCACGGGCAGCCGGTCGACCCCGGCAGCGGCACCGCGCAGTGCGGTGCCGCCGGGGCCTACCTCCTCGATGTGAACCTGTGCGCCGCCTACCGGCTCGGGCTCGCCTGGGGGCTCAGCGCAGGGTGAACGTCGACAGGCGTACGTCCTTGCTCAGCACCAGGTAGACGTCCGCACGGCCCTTCGCCGCGCCCGACAGCTCCGCGGTCACCGTCGTGTAGTCGTACGGCGACGACGTGCCCGCGAAGTGCGCGGTGCCGACGAGGGTGCCGGTCGGGGAGCCGAGCCGCACCTCCACCGTCCCGGGCGAGGTCCCGGCGACGCGTGCGCCGAACTCGCCCGCACCCGCCCCCAGTCGGGTGTCCGCGAACTTCAGCCACGCGCCGTCGGAGGCCGCCGACACCGCCGTACCGCTCGCCTTGGACTCGTCGACGAGAGCGATGCCGGCGGAGTAGTCGTCGAAGTTCTCCGCGCGGGTCAGCTTCGACAGGTCGCGGGGTGGGATCGTCTCACCCTTCACCTGCCAGGACGTACGCGCACGGATGTCGGAGGACGACGAGCCCACCAGGACGTCGTAAGTGCCGCTCTCCACGGCCCACTTGGAGCGCGTGACGTCCCAGTGCGCCAGGTCCGACGGCCGTACCTTCAGCCGGACCGTCCTCGTCTCACCCGGCTTCAGCGACACCCGCTGGAAGGACTTGAGCTGCTTGAGCGGCTGTTTGTCGCGGGAGGCGCGCTGGTGGGTGTAGAGCTGGACGACCTCCGCGCCCGCCCGGCTGCCGGTGTTGGTGACCCTCACCTCGTAGCCGTCGCCCACCCGTCGGAGACCGGAGTACGCGAACGTCGTGTACGACAGCCCGTATCCGAAGGGATAGAGCGCCTGCCCCTTGAAGTACTGGTAGGTGCGGTCGGACTTGATGATGTCGTAGTCGAGGATCGACGGGAGGTCGGCGTCGGAGCGGTACCACGTCTGGGTGAGGCGGCCCGACGGGTTGGCGTCGCCGTAGAGGAGGTCGGCGAGGGCGTTGCCGGTCTCCTGGCCCGCGTGGGTGGTCCACAGCAGCGCGGGGACCTCCTTCTGCAACGACCCCAGAGTGGTCGGGTAGCTGTTCTCGACGATCACGACCGTGTGCGGGTTGGCCGCGTGCACCGCCTTGACCAGGGCTTCCTGTGAAGGTGCCAGGGCCAGGTCCGTGCGGTCGTGGGCTTCGCGGCCGTTGATCGACGGGTCCGAGCCGACCACCACGACGGCCTGGTCCTTGCCCTTGACCGCGGCGACCGCCTCGTCGACACCGCTGCGGACCACGTCCTTGGTGTAATGGGCGGCCTGGCCCTTGGCGACCAGGCCGAGGGTGCCGTCCGTGCCCGTCGGGCCCAGGTAGACCGGGTTCGACCACCAGGACTCGGAGGTCTCGTAGCCGGCGTAGCGCAGCAGGTACGTGCCGTCGTCCTGGCGCTCCAGCCTGAACTGCTGCTGGACGAACCAACCGTTCGGCTGGGTCTGGTCGTTGACGAAGTTCGACCAGTTGTAGCCGACGTACTTGCCGTTCGCCGCGGAGCGCAGGGTCACGATGCCGGAGCCCCAGTCGAACATGTCGAACTGGCTGTCCGTACCGGAATCCGCCGTCTCCTTCAGGGGCGCGCCCGCCTCGCCCGTTCCCGCTGTCACGTACTTGCCGGTGGCCGTGTCCTTCAGTGCGATCCGGTCCACGCCCTCGGTGCTCGCGACCGAGGTGCCGAGCTTCGCTTCGATGCCGTCCTTCGGGGTGACGGCGTAGGGGAGGGTACCCGAGTACCAGTCGGTGTAGAGGGTGTCGGCGAGCGGGCCGACGACGGCGGCACTGCCCGTCTTCCTCAGCGGCAGCGCACCGTCGTTCTTCAGCAGCACCGCCGCCTCGGTGGCCGCCTTGCGGGCCAGGGCCCGGTGGGCGGGGCTGTCGATGACGGACGCGTCGATGGAGCCGTACCTGCCGCCGCCGGGGTCGAACTCGCCGAGGCGGACGCGGATGCTCAGCACGTCTCCCGCGGCCTTGTCGACGTCCGACTCCGTCAACAGGCCCGTGGACAGCGCTGTCTTGACCGCCGTGGTCGTCGGGCCGGAGTCCGTGTCGTTGTCGGTGAAGCTGTCGACGCCCGCCTTCAGCGCCGCCGCGTCGGCCTCGGTCTGGGTGCCGTAGTACTTCTGGCTGCCGACCAGGTTGCCGGGCGCCGCGGCGTCCGTCACGTTCAGCAGGTCCTTCGAGGTCCAGGTGCGGACGGTGTCGTCGAGGGCCGGATTCACCGTGTTCGGGCGGCCGTTGACCAGGTTGTACGAGGTCATCACGCCCGTCGCCGCGTCGGCCGCGATCGCGGGCTTGAACGCCTGCTCGTCGTACTCCTTCAGCACGCGCGGGCGCAGTTCGGAGCTCGTGGTGTCGCGGTGCACCTCGTTGTTGTTGGCGAGGAAGTGCTTGATCGTCGGGGCCGTCTTGAGGTGGTCCGGGTCGCCTCCCGTCAGGCCCGTGCCGTACGCAGTCGAGACCGCGCCGGTCAGGTACGGGTCCTCGGAGTAGCCCTCCTCGTTGCGGCCCCAGCGCGGGTCGCGCAGCAGGTTCACCACGGGCGCCCAGAGGTTGAGCCCCCAGCCGGCCGGGCGGGTCTGCTGGAAGCCGCGTGCCTCGTCGCCGACCGCCGAGCCGACCTGGCGGAGCAGGGACGGGTCCCAGGTCGAGGCCAGCCCCACGGCCTGGGGGAACACGGTCGTCTTGCCGAGCCAGGCCACGCCGTGCAGCGCCTCGGTGCCGGTGCGGAACGACTGGATGCCGAGGCGGGGGATGGCCGGCTCGTACTGGTGGAGGAGGGAGATCTTCTCGTCGAGGGTGAGACGGGAGAGGAGGTCGGTGACGCGGGCGTGCACCGAGAGGCTCGGATCGCGGAAGGGGTAGGCGGGGTCGTCGGCGTGGGCGGGGACGGTGGCGCCCAGACCCGCGATCAGGGTCAGGGCCGCCAGCAGCGTGGTTCTCTGTCTTCTTCGCTTGCCCTTCATGTCACGGCTCCTTCAACTAGGGCCTTGCACAGACGAGTTGATCAGGCACTGCGTGGCATGGTGCTCGCCCGCTCCGCCAGCCGCGGCGGCAGCAGGGTGGCCTCGGGTACGGCGCTGCCCCCGAGCTTCTTCATCAGGAGCTCCACCGCCCGCTCGCCCACCTCGGCGGAGGGCAGGGCGACGGAGGTGACCGGGACGCGGACGGACTCGGCGAGTTCGTCGGGGCAGATGGCGGTGACGGAGAGGTCGCCCGGCACGCGCAGGCCGAGCTGCTCGAAGGCCTCGATGAGCGGTTCGAGGATCGGCTCGTTGTGGACGACGACTCCCGTCAGCGCCGGTTGTTCGCGCAGGAGTTGCTCGGCCACCAGCCGGGCGGCCGCGGGCGAGGCCTCGCAGGGGTGTACGGAGGAGGACAGCCCGCTGCGGTCGGCGGCGGCCGTGAAGCCCTGGACCACCCGCTGTGCGAACGCGGTCTGCCGTACGTACACCTCCGGCGGTGACCCGACCAGTGCCACCACCCGGTGCCCGAGCCGCGCCAGATGCTCCACGCAGGCCTCACCGGCCGCCTTGAAGTCGAGGTCGATGCAGGTCAGGCCCTCGGAGTCAGCCGGGAAGCCGATCATCACGGACGGCCGTTCCAGGGAGCGCAGCAACGGCAGCCTGGGGTCGCGGAGCTGGACGTCCATCACGATCAGCGCGTCCACCAGCGCCGTGTCCGCGACCCGCCGCAGCCCCTCCTCGCCCTCCTCCTGCGTCAGCAGCAGCACGTCGTGGTCGTGCTTGCGGGCCGTCGTCACCACCGACACCGCGAACTGCATCACCACCGGGACGTGGATGCCCGCCCGTAAGGGGATCACGAGGGCCAGGACGTTCGACCTGCTGCTGGCCAGGGCGCGGGCGCCCGCGTGCGGCCGGTAGCCCAGTTCGCGGGCGGCCTCCTCGACCCGCTGCCGGGTCTCCTCGGAGATCGGGCGCTTGCCGCTGAGCGCATAGGAGACGGTGCTGGGGGAGACCCCGGCGTGCCGCGCCACATCGGTGATCTTCACCATCAGCTCAGCTCCAGCTCCAGGGAGAGGAATCCGGTACCCGCCCGCGCCCGCGCCGTCCGCTCCCCGGCCGCCAGACCCCACTCCGCCACCGGATCACTGCACGAGGCCCGCAGGGTGTCCCCCTCGCGTACGACGGTGAAGGTCACGTCCCCCACCGGCACCGTCACCTGGGCGCCCCGCTCCAGGCCGTACGCCCGCAGGGTGACCCCGTCGGCATGGTCGTAGTCGGGCCGGTCGGCCACCGCACCCACCGGGATCACCGTCCCCGGCCGTACCAGCAGGGGCACGCTCAGGAAGCCGTGCCGCTCGCGCACCCAGCGTGGCCCGGTCACCGTCCGCCCGCTCAGGAAGTGCGTCCAGGTGCCCTCGGGGACGTAGTAGGACACGTCCCCCTCGTCGCCGAACACCGGCGCGACCAGCAGATCCGGCCCCAGCATGTACTGCCGCTCCAGATGCGCGCACCCCGGATCGTCCGGGAACTCCAGTACCATCGCCCGCATCATCGGCACGCCCTCGGTGTGCGCGGTGCGCGCGGCCTCGTACAGATACGGCATGAGCCGCAGTTTCAGCCGGGTGAACTGCCGCAGCACGTCGACGGACTCCTCGTCGAACAGCCAGGGCACGCGGTAGGAGGAACTGCCGTGCAGCCGGCTGTGGGAGGACAGCAGTCCGAAGGCCAGCCACCGCTTGAACAGCGCGGGGGACGGGGTGCCCTCGAAGCCGCCGATGTCATGGCTCCAGTAGCCGAAGCCGGACAGGCCAAGCGACAGCCCGCCGCGCAGCGACTCGGCCATCGACTCGTACGTCGCCTCGCAGTCGCCGCCCCAGTGCACGGGGAACTTCTGGCCGCCTGCCGTCGCCGAGCGTGCGAAGAGCACGGCCTCGCCCTCGCCGCGGTGCTTGCGCAGCACGTCGAAGACGGTGCGGTTGTAGAGGTACGTGTAGTAGTTGTGCATCCGCTCCGGGTCGGAGCCGTCGGACCAGGCCACGTCGACCGGCACCCGCTCGCCGAAGTCGGTCTTGAAGCAGTCGACGCCCTGCGCGAGCAGCGCCTCCAGTTTCGCGGCGTACCAGTCGCGGGCGGCCGGGCTGGTGAAGTCGACCAGCGCCATGCCCGGCTGCCACATGTCCCACTGCCACACGCTCCCGTCCGGCCTGCGCAGCAGATGGCCGAGCGCCTTGCCCTCCGCGAACAGGGGCGAGCGCTGGGCGATGTACGGGTTGATCCACACGCACACATGCAGGTCGCGTTCCTTGAGCCGCGTCAGCATGCCCCCCGGGTCCGGGAAGACCCGGGGGTCCCACTGGAAGTCGCACCAGTTGAACTCACGCATCCAGAAGCAGTCGAAGTGGAACACGGAGAGGGGGAGTTCGCGCTCCCGCATGCCCTCGATGAAGGACGTCACCGTCTCCTCGTCGTACGACGTCGTGAAGGACGTCGACAGCCACAGGCCGAACGACCAGGCGGGCGGCAGGGCCGGTCGGCCGGTGAGGGCCGTGTACTTGCGGAGGATCTCCTTCGGGCCGGGCCCGTAGATGACGTAGTACGTCAGCTCCTGTGTCTCCGCGCTGAACTGGACCCGGGACACCGCCTCCGAGCCGACCTCGAAGGAGACCTTGCCCGGGTGGTCGACGAAGACGCCGTACCCCGCGTCCGTCAGATAGAACGGGACGTTCTTGTACGCCTGTTCGGTGGCCGTGCCGCCGTCGGCGTTCCAGATGTCGACGACCTGGCCGTTCTTGACCAGGGGGCCGAAGCGCTCGCCGAGGCCGTAGACGGAGTGGCCGACCCCGAGGCCCAGCTGTTCCCGCAGGTAGTGCGCTCCGTCCGCGTTCCGCATGATGCCCATGCCCTTGGGGCCGCTGGAGGTGATGGTGCGGCCGTCCGCGAGGAAGTCGACGTGCCAGGGGCCGGTGCGGGCCACTCGGACCGACAGGGCGCCGGAGGTGAGGGTCGCGTGCTCGTCGTCGTAGGAGACGTGCGGGGCGAACTCCTGCTCGGAGAGCTCGAATTCGGGGCCGCGCGGCTGCTCGCCCTCGAAATGGGTGAAGGTGAGGCCGATGACGTCGGGCATCGGGGTGTGCGCGCTGATCGTCACGACCGGTCCCTTCAGCAGGTCGCCGCGGCGGCGGATGGGATGCGTCGGCGCGTGGATCTCCAACGAGCCGTCCGTCGCGGTGACGTCGAGGACCTCGACGGGGTGGGCCGCGGTGACGCCCTCGCGCAGCAGCCAGTAGCCATCGGTGAACTTCACGTGGGGGATCCTTACTTGACAGCACCCACGGCGATGCCGCGGGTGAGGGTCCGCTGGAAGACGAGGAAGAACACGATCGCCGGGAGGACGCCGAGCAGGGCCGCCGCGTTGGTCATCGTCGCGTCCATCAGGCGCTGGCCCTGGAGGACGCCGAGAGCAACCGACACCGTCTGGTTGTCGTTGGAGATCAGCATGACCAGGGGGAGGAGGAACTCGTTCCAGGTCCAGATGAAGAAGAAGACCAGGAGCACGCCGATCGTCGGCCGGCTGACCGGGACGACGATCCGCCACAGCACCTGCCACTTGTTCGCACCGTCGATACGGGCCGCCTCGATGATCTCGCGGGGGAACTGGCCCAGGACCGACGAGAGCAGATAGGTGCCGAACGCCGCCTGGATCACCGTGAAGACGATGATCACGCTCAGCCTGGTGTCGTACAGGCCGGCCTGCTTGCTCAGGTAGTAGACCGGGTAGACCAGCGCCTCCTGCGGCAGCATGTTGGCGAGCACGAAGAAGGCCAGGACCCAGGTGCGGCCCTTGATCCGCCCGATCCCGATCGCATACGCGTTGAGCACGGAGAGGATCACCGCGAGCACGGCCACCGAACCGCTGATCAGTACCGAGTTGACCAGCTTCTGGCCGAAGTCGACGCGCTGCCAGAAGCTCTTGAGGCCGTCCAGATAGAGGCCCTCGGGGAGGCTGAGCGGACCGTGCTGGGAGTACTCGGCCGGCGACTTGAACGCGTTGACCGCGACGATCAGGAACGGGACCACCATGAACAGGGCGGCGATGCACAGGGCGATCAGCACGGGGTAGCGGCGCAGAGCCGTCGTCATGTGCGGTCCCCTTCCTCGTCGCGGGTCTGGAGTTTCAGGAGGACGAGGGAGAGCGCCAGGATGATCGCCGTGAGGATCGTCGAGATCGCTGCGCCGTAGCCGACCTGGGTCTTCTCGAAGAAGGTGGAGAAGGAGAAGTAGGACGGGACGTCGGTGGCACCGCCCGGGCCGCCCTTGGTCAGCACGTACACCGCGCCGAACACCTTGAGCGCGGCGATCGTGCACCAGGTCAGGACGACGTAGATCTCCGGACGGATCTGCGGCAGCGTGATGTGCCAGAAGCGGCGCCACCAGCCGGCGCCGTCCAGCTCGGCGGCTTCGTACAGCTGAGGGTCGACGCGCTGCAGGCCCGCCATGAAGACGACCAGCGGGAAGCCGATCTGCACCCAGACCATCACGCCCATCACGCTGTACAGCGCGATGTCGGGGTCGCCGAGCCAGTCCTGCTGCCAGGAGCCCAGCCCCACTGCCTTCAGCAGCTCGTTGAGGGAGCCGTTGTCGGGGGCGAGGATCCAGCTCCAGACGATGCCGGCGACCGCGATCGGCAGCACCTGCGGGAGGTAGAAGCAGGCCCGCAGCACCGCGGCCCACCGCGATCCGAAGTGCTTGCCGATGTAGTCGAACAGCGCGGCCGCCAGGACGAGACCGATCATCGTCGGTACGGCCGCCATGGCGACGACCATGAACAGGCTGTGCCGGAACGACGCCCAGAACTCCGAGTCGTCCAACAGCTCCCGGTAGTTGGCGAGCCCGGTCCACTTGGGGCTGCCGATGCCCTGCCACTCCGTGAAGCTCACGCCCGTGTTCATCAGGAACGGGACGACGATGATCGCCGTGAAGGCCAGGATGCCGGGGAGCAGGAACAGGGTGTACGAGTCGCGGGTACGGGGGCGGCGCGGGCCGGTGTGCTGATCCTTGCCGGCGGCCCGCGCACCCCGTTCGACGGTGACCGTCATTTCGCCGGCGCGCCCTTGTCGTACGCCTGCTGCAGTGCGCTGAGGTAGGCGTCCGGTTTCTCGCTGCCCGTCATCAGCTTCTGCGTCTCGGAGACGAGGACGTCGTAGAAGCCGTTCACCGGCCAGTCCGGGTAGAAGGCCAGGCCGTCCCGCCCGCTGAGGGTGTTGAAGTTGGCGATGAGCTGCTTGGACTTCGGGTCCGTGATGGCGGAGGTGTCGGCCGCGACCGGGATGCCGCCCTTGTTGCCGAGCAGGTTCTGGATCTTCTTCGACATGGTGATGTCGATGAAGTCGTAGGCGAGGTCCTTGTTCCTGGCGTTCTTGGGGACCACCCAGATGTTGCCGCCGGAGCCCAGGGTCAGGTTCGAGCCGGGCCACAGTGTGCTGTCCCAGTCGAACTTGGCCTCCTGCTGGAAGCGGCCGTACCACCAGCTGCCGGAGAACAGGATCGGCGCCTTGCCCTGGATCCAGGAGACGCCGGCGTCCTCGGCCTTGGTGCTGGTGGACTTCTTGCTGATGTAGCCCTTCTTCACCCAGTCGGCGAAGGTGTTGGCCGCGTACGACCAGGCCGTGTCGTGGAAGTCGGTCTTGCCCTTGTACAGCTCGTACTTGTCCACCCAGGAGCGGTCGGCCTTGGTGAGGGCCAGCTGGTAGAGGTACTGCTGGGCCATGTACTCGGCGCCCGCGTTGGCGAGCGGGGTGACGCCCTTGGCGACGAACTCGTCCATCGCGGTGGTCAGTTCGTCGAAGGTCTTCGGCTCGGTGATCCCGTACTTCTTGAAGAGGTCCTTGTTGTAGAAGACCATCGTGTACTCGGCGTAGTTGGGGACGCCGTACCACTTGCCGGAGCCCATGACGCCGTTCGTGTCGTACATGCTGGTCGTGCGGACGCCCGCGCTGAGCTTCTTGTCCCAGCCGCGCTTGGTGGCCTCGGCGGTGAGATCGGTCAGCAGGCCCTGTTTCGCGAGGGCGCCCGCGGTCGCGTTGCCCTTGTTGTACTCCATGATGTCGGGCACGTCCGAGGAGTTCAGGATCATGGGCGCCGTCTTCTGGATCTGTTCGAAGCCCTTCTCCTCGAACTTCACCTTGACGCCCGGGTGCTTTGCCTCGAACTCCTTGATCGCCTCGTTCCAGGCCAGGCCCATCGCGCTGTCGGGGCCCTCGTAGTGCCAGAGCTTGAGCGTCTTGGCGTCGGAGGCCCCGCTGTCCGAGCCGCCGCATGCGGTCACCAGCAGCGATCCACCGAGGAGCGCGGCCGTGGCCGTCATCACACGCCTTCGTGCCGTCAACATCCCGTGCCTCCAGGAGAGCCGGATGGGTATCGGGGCGTCATGCGGGGAACGGATCCGGTCGTCGAATCGATTCGATGCATGACGTCGAAGCGCTTCGACGGGCGAAGGTATGTGCGGGCCGTGAGTGCGTCAATGGATTGGACGAGAAAGGTTGTCGATCGTCTGCGGCTTCCTGGTGGCTTGTCGCGCCCACGCGGCGGAGCGCAGACGATCGATCACAGCCCCGCGCCCCCTGCGGGGCGCGGTACCGCAGCGGCGATCAGCAGCGCCGCGGCCGCCGCCGTCAGCGGCACCCCGAACCCGGCTGCCGGGGACAGGTGGTCCACCAGCAGGCCGCCGGTCGCGGAGCCGCAGGCGATTCCGCCGAGCAGGCCGGTCACCGCGAGGGTCATGCCCTCGTTGAGACGGCCCTCGGGGGTGCGCCGCTGCACCAGCGTCATGGTCGTGACCATGGTCGGGGCGGTCGCCGCGCCCGCGACCAGCAGCGCACCGGCCAGGAGCGGGAGCGAGCCGGTGAGGGAGGCGGCGAGAAGGGGGAGCGTCATCAGGGTGGCCATCGCGGCGATGCACCAGGGCAGGCGGGCGTCGGCGGGACCGCTCGGCTTGGGGGCTCCGTACAGCAGACCCGCCACGCACGAACCGGCCGCTTGCAGCGCGAGCACGACACCGGCCGCCGAGCGGTGTCCCTGTGCGTCCGCGAACGCGATCGTGACGACCTCCATGGAGCCGAACACCGCGCCCGTCGCCAGGCAGACGGCGAGCAGCGGGGGCATACCGGGCGCGCGGAACGGGGACCTGGTGCGAGCGCGCCGCTGCGACGGAGGCTCGGTCGAGCGCTGCGCCGCGAACAGCAGCATGCCGGTCAGCAGCAGTACCGCCCCGGCCAGCGTGCCCGCCTCCGGGAAGAACGTCCCGCACAGGACGGCCGCCAGCACCGGGCCCAGCATGAAGCACAGCTCGTCGGCTGCCTGTTCGAAGGAGTTCGCGGTGTGCAGCGCGCCGTCGTCGTCCTTCAGCAGATGGGCCCAGCGGGCGCGGGACATGCCGCCGGTGTTCGGGGTCGTCGCGGTGGCGGCGTAGGAGGCGAAGAGGGTCCAGGCCGGGGCGTCGAAGTGCACGCAGAGCAGGAGCGCGAGGGAGCCGAGGGCCGCGATGACCGTGGCGGGTACGGCGATCCGGGCCTGGCCGTACCGGTCGACGAGCCGCGCGGTCCACGGGGCCACCACGGCCGTCGCCGCGAGACCGGTCGCGGTGACGGCGCCTGCGAGGGCGTACGAGCCGCGCGCCCCGGCGATCATCAGGACGGCGCTCACGCTGAACATGCCCATGGGGAGACGGGCCAGCAGATTCCCGAGCGTGAAGGCGCGGGCGCCGGGGGTGGTGAAGAGGCGGCGGTAGGGACCGGGTGGCCGGTTGCCGGTACGGGGGGTGAAGTCGACGGCTACGAGGGTGTCTGCGGTGACCGTGAAGAGCGGGGCCTTGCGGGGGGTCGGTTGCGGCATGGGCACTACGGTCGCCCGTATGCGATCAAGGGGTCCAACACCTTCTCCGCGCCGATTCACGCACCTGTGTTGTGAGTCCTGTTGTAGGTTCGCCGGATGCCCGCGCCCAGCCATCTGGACCCCCGCCTTCTGCGCGCCTTCCTCGCCGTCGCCGAGGAGCTGCACTTCACCCGCGCTGCCGCTCGGCTCCACATCGCCCAGCAGGCGCTCAGCCGGGATGTGCGGCGGCTGGAGCGGGAGTTGGGGGCCGAGCTGTTCGTGCGCAGCACCCGGCAGGTGACGCTCACGGCCGACGGTGAGTGCCTGGTGCCGTACGCGAGCCGGGTGTTGCAGGCGCAGGACGCGCTGCTGGCCGCCTTCGGGCAGGCCGGGCCCCTGCTGGTCGACCTCAACTACCGGGGCGCGGCCACCGCGCGCCGCGTCCTGCACCGGGCCCGTGAACTCGCCCCCGACCACGAGCTGATGGCGCGCTACGAGAGCGGGCTGACCGGCGCGGCGGAAGAGCTGCTCGCCGGGCGGCTCGACGTGTCGTTCGGCCGGTTCGCAGGACTGGACCCGGTGCTGCGGGCCCGCCTGGAGCACCAGCCCGTGCGCTGTGAACCGATGGCGGTCGTGCTGCCCGAGGACCACCGGCTGGCGGCGCTGGACGCGGTGCCGCTCGCCGCGCTGGCAGGGGAGACGGTGTATGCGGGGGCCGGAAATCCGCGTACGACGGAGTGGACGGATCTCGCCCGCCGGCTGTTCGACGGGCGGGGCATCGGGATCGCGCCGCCCGTTCCGCTGGCCGTCGGGGAGGAGGAGTTCGAGCGGATCATGGCCAAGATGGGGAACCCGATTCTCGCGGTGGTGGGTTTTCCGGCCATGCCCCGGACGGTGCTGCGGCCCCTGATCGATCCTGTGCCCGTGTCGCTCGTGTCGCTCGTGTGGCGGAAGAGGCTGGTGCACCCCGGATTCGACGCGCTTCGACGTGCGGCGCTCGAACTCTCGGCGGAGGAGGGGTGGCTTCGGGTGCCTTCCGGGGGGTGGCTGCCCGCCATCGACGCGGACGTCATTCGACTCCGCGACTGACACGGAGCCCTTCACGGGAAAGCGAGGGGCGGCGCACTCCGACGGGTTGTCGGGGTACGCCGCCCTGGGGTGGACGGGTTGCGGACGGGGGCCCGCGCTGTCACCGCGGTTACTTCGGGTCGCTGTTGAACTTCGACGCCGACCAGAAGTAGCCGAGGATCGCGAGGCCGACGCACCAGGCGACGGCGAGCCAGCCGTTGTGGCCGATCGGGGTGCCGAGGAGCAGTCCGCGCAGGGTCTCGATGGCGGGGGTGAAGGGCTGGTACTCGGCGATCGGCTGGAACCAGCCCGGCATGCTGTGCAGGGGGACGAAGGTGCTGGAGATGAGCGGGAGGAAGATCAGTGGCATCGCGTTGTTGCTGGCGGCCTCGGCGCTCGGGCTGACCAGGCCCATTCCGACCGCGATCCAGGTGAGCGCCAGCGCGAACAGCGTGATCAGCCCGAAGGCCGCGATCCACTCCAGGGGGGTGGCGCCGGTGGAGCGGAAGCCGATGGCGACGGCGACGGCGCCCACGAGGACCACGCTCATCACGCACTGCAGCACGCTGCCGATGACGTGCCCGATCAGGACCGACCCGCGGTGGATGGCCATGGTGCGGAAGCGGGCGATGATGCCCTCCGTCATGTCCGTGGAGACGGACACCGCGGTGCCGATCGTGGTGGAGCCGATGGTCATCAGCAGCAGGCCGGGCACCAGGTAGGCGATGTAGTCGGAGCGGTTCGCTCCGCCGCCGAGGCCCGCGCTCATGGCGTCGCCGAAGATGTAGACGAAGAGCAGCAGCAGCATGACCGGGGTGAGCAGCAGGTTCAGGGTGAGGGAGGGGTAGCGCCTGGCGTGCAGCAGGTTGCGGCGCAGCATCGTGGACGAGTCGCGCACGGCGAGGGAGATCCGGGTCGGGCGGGTGGGAGCCAGGGGGGAGCTCATCGGAGGGCCTCCGTGGACTGGGTGCTGCCGGTCAGGGCGAAGAAGACGTCGTCGAGGTCGGGGGTGTGCACGGTCAGCTCGTCGGCCTCGACGCCGGCCGAGTCCAGCCAGTCGAGGATGGAGCGCAGTTCGCGCTGGCTGCCGTCACTGGGGATCTGCAGGGCGAGGGACTCGTCGTCCCGGGACGCCTCACGCAGGGCGGAGGTGGCGCTCTGGTACGCGGCCGGGTCGGTGAAGCGGAGCCGGACGTGGCCGCCGGGGACGATCCGTTTGAGCTCCTCGGCGGTGCCTTCGGCGGCGATCCTGCCGTCGTTGAGGACGGCGATACGGTGGGCGAGCTCGTCGGCCTCGTCCAGGTACTGGGTGGTGAGGAAGACGGTCACGCCGTCGCCTGTGACGAGGTCGCGGATGATCTGCCACATGGTGTGGCGGGAGCGCGGGTCGAGGCCGGTGGTCGGCTCGTCGAGGAAGATGATCCGCGGGCTGCCCACCAGGGTCATGGCGATGTCGAGGCGGCGCTTCATGCCGCCGGAGTAGGTGGAGGCGGGCTTCTTGGCCGCCTCGGTGAGGTCGAAGCGCTCCAGGAGTTCGGCGGTGACCTGCCGCCCCTCGCGCCGGGAGAGGTGGTGCAGGTCCGCCATGAGGAGCATGTTCTCCTCGCCGGTGATCAGGTTGTCGACGGCGGAGAACTGTCCGGTCACGCCGATCGCGGCGCGCACGGCCTGGGCGTCGGTGGCGAGGTCGTGGCCGCCGACGCGCAGGTCGCCGGCGTCGGCGCGGATGAGGGTGGAGAGGATCTTGACGGCGGTGGTCTTGCCGGCGCCGTTCGGGCCGAGCAGGGAGAAGATCGTTCCTTCCGGGACGGCCAGGTCGATGCCGTCGAGGACGGTCTTGTCGCCGTAGGACTTGCACAGCCCGTTCGCCGCGATGGCCAGGTCGGTCATGAGAGGTGCCCCCCTTGGTGGCTGCGGATTCAGAGGCTGCGGGCGGTGATGTCGCCGGAGGAGGTGGTGGCGCGGATGTCGAGTCCGGCGGTGCCGTCGTTCTTGAGCGCGTTGCTGATGCGGCCGTTGCCGGTACCGGCGTCCAGGGCGGCGGAGACACCGGCGGCGGCACCGACCGTGATGTCGCCGGACTGGGTGCTCAGCGTCACCGTGCCGCGCACGGCCTCGGCGATCCGGATGTCGCCCCGTGCGGTGCTGATCTCCGCGGGGCCGCCGAGCCGGCCGACCTCGATGTCGCCGTCGACCGCGGTGAGGCGGAGGCTCGCGACCTCGTCGATCTTGATCTGGCGGTAGGCGCCTTCGAAGGCGACGTCGCCGAGCCGCCCGACGGCCCGGAGCTCGGCGCCGGCCGTCTTCGCCTCGATGCGGGAGCCCGCGGGCAGCTGGACGGTGACCTCGACGGATCCGGAGGGGCCGAGGTACTGGTTCTTCGCCGGCCTCGCCTCGATCCGCAGGACACCGTCGCGGTAGGTGACCTCGACCTGCTCCGCCGCCTTCACATCGCGGCTCTTGGCGGCGTTGGCGGGCCGGACCTCGACCGTGGTGTCGGCCCGGTCGGCGGCGATGAACTGGATGCGTCCCGCGGGGATGTCGAGGACGGCGGAGACGGGGGCGGGGGTGTCGAACTTCTGCATGGTGCTCTCCTTGGTCTGCGGCGGGCGCTTTGTCGGCCCGTCGTTTCTGATGATGGAAAGCTACGTTGCATTCAGATATCTGGCAACAACATCGTTGCGCGATATAGCAATCAATGCAGGTGAGAGCCGATAAATCGTTGCAACGGTTCAGAATCTAATGCAACACCTCTTCATTGTTTCGTTGCAATGGAATGAGGGTGAACGCTAGAGTGGGAGAAGCCGAAGAGGGGCGTACGAAGGAGACCGCGATGCCGGGAGGCAGACTCACCCAGCAGGACCGCCAGCAGATCGCGCTGGGACTGGCCGACGGCCTCGCCTACGCGGAGATCGCCCGCCGCCTGGACCGCCCGACCTCGACCATCACCCGCGAGGTGCTGCGCAACGGCGGCCCCACCGCCTACCGCGCCGAGCTCGCCCACCGTGCGACGGGGCGCCGCGCCCACCGCCGCAGGCAGGCCGCGCCCCAGAGTCCGCAGGCGTCCCCGCAGCCCTACGGGCGCGACGCCGAGGCCGTGCGCGCGTACGAGGAGACCCTCGCCACCGTGTTCGTGCAGTCGGGCACGCCGCAGATGATGGCCCGGGTGCTGGCCGCCGTCTGTCTCAGCGACGCGGGCAGCCTCACCGCCTCCGAACTCGTCCAGCGGCTCAAGGTCAGCCCGGCGTCCATCTCCAAAGCGGTCGCGTTCCTCGAGGAACAGGGCATGATCCGGCGGGAGCGCGACGCACGCCGCCGGGATCGGTACGTCGTCGACTCCGACGTCTGGTACCAGTCGATGATGGCCAGCGTCCGCGGCACCGTCCAGGTCGCCGAGACCGCACGGCAGGGCGTCGGGATCCTCGGCGCCGGCACCCCGGCCGCCGTCCGCCTGGAGAACATCGCCCGCTTCCTCGACTTCGTCTCCGAGAGCCTCGCCCGCGCCGCGGACCAGGCCCGGGACATCCTCCATGCGAGGCCCGAAACGATGCCGGGGGGCACCGCCGACACCCCCTTCACGGAGACATCCCCGTGATGGGGAGCCCTTCGTAACGCAAGGCCGCGGAACCTCTCACCCCCCGTTCGCGCGAGGTGAGAGCAACGTTCCCTTCCGGTCACCCGGTGCCACAGGCCGGAAACGCCGCCTCCCTACCTTCGGGACTCATCACCGCTCATCTGCCCCCGAGCACGACCGAGCCCCGGAGCACCGTGGAGGCGTCATGACAGCCCCTAGCACAGCCCCCGCATCCAGCAGGGGAGGCCGCTGGATCCAGCAGTGGGATCCCGAGGACGAGACCTTCTGGAACGAGACCGGAGAGAAGATCGCCAAGCGGAACCTCTACTTCTCCGTTCTCTCCGAGCACATCGGGTTCTCGATCTGGACCCTGTGGTCCGTGCTGGTGCTCTTCATGGGCCCCGAGTACGGCCTGACCCCGGCCGACAAGTTCATGCTGACCTCGATGGTCACGCTGGTCGGCGCCGTCGTCCGCGTCCCCTACACGTTCGCCGTCGCCCTCTTCGGCGGGCGGAACTGGACGATCGTCTCGGCCGGCCTGCTCCTCATCCCGACGATCGCCGCGTTCTCGGTGATGAAGCCGGGAACGTCCTTCGACACCTTCCTGTGGATCGGCCTGCTGGCCGGCATCGGCGGCGGCAACTTCGCCTCCTCGATGACCAACATCAACGCCTTCTTCCCGCTCAGGAAGAAGGGCTGGGCGCTCGGGCTCAACGCGGGCGGCGGCAACATCGGCGTCGCCGCGATCCAGCTCGTGGCCCTCGCGGTCATCGGCGCGAGCGGCGGCCCGCGGGTACTGCTCGGGATCTACATTCCGCTGATCGTCGTCGCGGCCGTGCTCGCCGCACTGTTCATGAACAACATCGAGAACGTCAAGAACGACACCGGTGCGGCCAAGGACGCCGCGAGGGACGCCCACACCTGGATCATGTCCGTCCTCTACATCGGTACGTTCGGCTCGTTCATCGGCTACAGCTTCGCCTTCGGACAGGTGCTCACCAACCAGTTCGGGCGTACGCCGCTGCAGGCCACCTACCTCACCTTCATGGGCCCGCTGCTCGGCTCGCTGATCCGTCCGGTGGGCGGCTGGCTCGCCGACAAGTACGGCGGCGCGAAGATCACCCTCTACAACTACGTCGCCATGGCCGCCGCCACCGCCGTCCTGGTCGTCGCCAGCATGCAGAAGTCGCTGCCGCTGTTCGTGGTCGCCTTCGTCGTACTGTTCTCGCTGACCGGCATCGGCAACGGATCCACGTTCAAGATGATCCCCGGCATCTTCCAGACCAAGGCCCTCGCCAAGGGGCTGGAAGGCGAGGAGGCGGCCAAGTACGGGCGTCGGCTCTCCGGGGCGTCCATGGGCCTCATCGGCGCGGTCGGTGCACTCGGCGGCGTCGGCATCAACCTGGCCTTCCGGCAGTCCTTCCTCTCCTACGGCTCCGGCACCGGCGCGTTCGTCGCCTTCCTCGGCTACTACGCCCTCTGCTTCGGGGTCACCTGGGCCGTATACCTTCGACGTCCGGCCACCAAGGGCCAGTCCGAGGCCGCCGCGGAGGCGAAGCCGCAGCTCAGCTACGCCGAGGTGTGACGTAACACCAGCGACATGAAGCCGAACCGAGCCTGTCACGGACCGTTGACAGGCTCGATCGGCATGCAGGCAGTACCGCCGTACTGCATGTACCGACTCTTCGGGACGAGAGCCATGTACGACGAAAAGCAGCGACCAGACCCAGGCCGGCAGAGCCCCCTGGCCGGATTCACCGTGGGCGTGACCGCCGCCCGCCGGGCCGACGAGCTGGGCGCGCTGCTGCAGCGACGGGGAGCCGCCGTCCTGCACGCACCCGCCCTGCGCATCGTGCCGCTCTCCGACGACAGCGAACTGCTCGCGGCGACGAAGGGCCTGATCGACCAGGCCCCGGACGTGGTCGTGGCCACGACCGCCATCGGCTTCCGGGGCTGGGTCGAGGCCGCCGAGGGGTGGGGGCTCGGCGAGCCGCTCCTCGACCGGCTGCGGCACGTGGAGCTGCTCGCCCGCGGGCCCAAGGTCAAGGGCGCGATACGGGCCGCCGGGCTGACCGAGGAGTGGTCGCCGTCCAGCGAGTCCATGGCGGAGGTGCTCGACCGGCTCCTGGAGGAGGGCGTCGACGGGCGCCGTATCGCCATACAACTGCACGGCGAGCCGCTGCCCGGCTTCGTCGAGGCGCTGCGGGCCGGGGGAGCGGAGGTCGTCGGGGTTCCGGTGTACCGGTGGATGCAGCCGGAGGACATCGGGCCGGTGGACCGGCTGCTGGACGCCGCCGTCTCCCGCGGCCTTGACGCGATCACCTTCACCAGCGCGCCCGCCGCCGTGTCGCTGCTGAACCGGGCCGAGGAGCGCGGGCAGCTGCCCGAACTGCTCGCCGCCCTCCACCACGACGTCCTGCCGGCCTGCGTCGGCCCGGTCACCGCGCTGCCGTTGCAGGCCCAGGGCGTCGACACGGTCCAGCCCGAACGCTTCCGGCTCGGTCCCCTGGTCCAGCTGCTCTGCCAGGAGCTTCCGAACCGGGCGCGTTCCCTGCCCATCGCCGGGCACCGGGTGGAGATCCGCGGCCACGCCGTCCTCGTCGACGGTGACCTCAAGCCCGTACCGCCCGCCGGGATGTCGCTGCTGCGGGCGCTGTCGCGGCGGCCGGGATGGGTGGTGGCACGGGCGGAGCTGTTGCGGGCGCTTCCGGGTGCCGGGCGTGACGAGCATGCGGTGGAGACCGCGATGGCGCGGCTGCGGACGGCTCTCGGCGCGCCGAAGTTGATCCAGACGGTGGTGAAGCGGGGGTATCGGCTGGCGTTGGATCCGGCCGCCGATGCCAAGTACGCCGACATGTGACCTGTCGTGGGCGTTGGCCGGGGGCTCCGCCTCCAGATCCCCCATCGGCCTGAACGGCCTCGTCCTCGAAGGCCGGGCGGGCCGCGGGCCGAAAGCGTCTGACGTGGCCTCAGGCGTGCCGCGCGTGGCGCTGCCGTGGAGAACCCGGGCCCCGAGAACCGCACCCGCATGAGCGCGCGTCCACGCACCGCCTCCCGTACTGCCGGTACGAGGGGTTCCGGCCGCGCGAGAGGGAAGGCACTGTAAGAGGGATCGGTTGCTCGGCCCTCAGGTTCCCGAACCAGGCGGTGACAGGCACATGGCACTGGGTACGGCCACGGTCGCGTACGAGCTGCGGTTCGACGCCGGTCGGATCTGTCTCGACCTTCTCGCCACCACCCACCCCGAGGAGCGGTTCGACTCCCTCGCGGTGCTGTGCGCGTGGATCACCGGGGCGGGGCTGGTCCCGGCGACCACCCCTTTGCTGCACGCCGACCCGTCCTGGCTGGTCGCCTTCCGTGAACTGCGCGGACAGATCGGGCAGTTGGTGCGCGGGGGACTTGCGCCGGCAGTCCTGCGGCCGTCGTACGACATCGCACTCGCCCGCGTGAACGAGACGGCCCGTGTCTCACCTCCCGCCCCGCGTGCCGTGCGGAGCGAGGACGGCTCGCTCGTACGCGAGCTGGACGGTCCGCCCGAGTGCGCGGCGCTGCTCGGCGCGATCGCCCGTGACGCCGTGGAACTCCTCACCGACCCCGTCGCCCGGGCCGGTCTGCGGCAGTGCGAAGGGGACAACTGTCCGATCGTTTACGTGGATTCGTCCCGGGGGCACAGGAGGCGCTGGTGCTCCAGTGAGGTCTGTGGGAACCGGGAAAGGGTGGCCCGGCACCGTCGGAGGGCGGCGCTGGCGCGCGTCTGACGTCCGGTACGCGGCTTATGTGAACGAGCCGTCGAAGTGATTTCGATTACACACCGTTTACCTCATCCGTGACATGGGCAGCGCTTGCGATCTCGCCAATGTGGCGGAAATGTAAAGATCGCGAGGTGGGAATGTGCCCCCATGTCCCCCTCGTCACGTCACCCAGAAGAAAACTGTCATCTCACTCTGAACATGACGCGGCCCACATCCGTACCCGTGGACGAGCGACCGACTGGGGGAACCCCGGGACATCGGAGGTGGGCGTGCGCAAGGATTCCGTCGTGGCCAATGAACGTGGATCGAGGGCCCGACATCGCATGTCCCAGCCCTCGGAACCTGATGAGGAGCTGATGCGTGCGCTCTATCGCGAGCACGCCGGACCTCTCCTTGCGTACGTGCTCCGGCTGGTCGCCGGAGACCGGCAGCGTGCCGAGGACGTGGTCCAGGAAACGCTGATCCGTGCCTGGAAGAACGCCGGCCAGCTCAATCGAGCGACCGGATCGGTACGCCCCTGGCTGGTGACGGTCGCTCGGCGCATCGTCATCGACGGCCACCGCAGCCGGCAGGCCCGGCCGCAGGAGGTCGATCCGTCGCCGCTGGAGGTCATCCCCGCGGAGGACGAGATCGACAAGGCGCTGTGGCTGATGACGCTGTCCGATGCGCTCGACGACCTGACCCCGGCCCACCGGGAGGTACTCGTCGAGACGTACTTCAAGGGGCGTACCGTCAACGAGGCCGCCGAGACGCTGGGCATTCCCAGTGGCACGGTGCGATCCCGGGTGTTCTATGCCCTGCGGTCGATGAAGCTCGCACTGGAGGAGCGGGGGGTGACGGCGTGATGAGTGTTTACGGGGGAAACCAGGGATTCGGTACAGGTGGTTCGGGTATGTCTGGCTCCATGATGGGATCTCCGGGCCCGAGCGAGCACGAAACGGTCGGTGCCTACGCCCTCGGCATCCTCGACGACGCCGAGGCAACCGCTTTCGAGGCACACCTCGCGACCTGCGAGTGGTGCGCTCAGCAGCTCGACGAGCTGGCCGGGATGGAACCGATGCTCGCCGCGCTGGCGGATCTGCCGGGGACCGGTTCGCCCGCGATCGGGGAGTCCCTGTCCGCCAGGCCCAGCCCGCGGCTCGCGGAGAAGCTGGTCGACGAGGTCTCCGAGCGCCGGGCGCAGAAGCGCCGCAAGGGTTTCTACCTGGTCGCGGCCGCGGCCGCGCTGATCATCGGCGGCCCGCTGACGGTCATGGCCGTCAACGGCGGCGGTGACTCGGGTACCACCGCCACACCGCTGGCGGCCGGCGCCAAGGCGGCCTTCGGCACCATCTCCGACAAGGTCTCGAACACGGACGCGTCCACCAAGGTCAAGGCGACCGTGGCAATGGAGCAGAAGGACTGGGGCACCTGGGGCGTCGTCGAGCTCAGCAACGTCAAGGGCCCGCTGAAGTGCTCGCTCATCGCCGTCGGCAAGAACGGCGAGCGCGAGACCATGTCCTCCTGGTCGGTCCCGAAGTGGGGCTACGGCATCCCGAACGGCAAGACCGTGGAGGCGAAGCAACCGCTCTACGCCCAGGGCGGCGCGGCGTTCAAGCCCAACGAGATCGACCACTTCGAGGTCATGACCTTCCAGGGCAAGAAGCTCGTGGAGATCGACGCGTAGCTCACGTAGCTTTGCCGGGTCCCCTTCGCGTACGGTTGACGGCTGCCATGCACGTCAGAAGGGGGCCCGGTGGCCGCTCAGGCTCAACAGGAAACCGCCGTCGGCTCGGACCACGACTCTGTACGGGACCGAGAGATCAGCGTCGAACAGGAACACCTCGATCGGGTGTACCGGCGTCTTGAGGAGAAGATCCACGAGGCCGAGTTCCTGATGAACGACGCGGCCAAGCGCGGCCAGGTCGGCACGCCCGGCGCCCTCGCCGAGCGGGACGCACAGGTCTTCCGGGCGGGGATCCATCTCAACCGGCTCAACAACGAGTTCGAGGACTTCCTCTTCGGACGGATCGACCTGCTGCTCGGCAAGGACGGCAAGAAGGGGCCCGACGGCGCCTACACCGCCGTGGAGCCCGCTGAGGGCGCCGTGCGCGACGACGACACCGCCGACATCGCCGAGACCCTGCACATCGGGCGGATCGGTGTCCTGGACTCCGAGTACGCGCCGCTCGTCATCGACTGGCGGGCGCCCGCCGCCGCCCCCTTCTACCGCTCCACCCCGGTCGACCCCGGCCGGGTCGTGCGCCGCCGGGTCATCCGCTCCAAGGGCCGCAAGGTGCTCGGCGTCGAGGACGACCTGATGCGCCCCGAGCTCAAGGCCTCCCTCGACGGCAACGAACTGGCCGTCATCGGCGACGGCGCCCTGATGGCCGCCCTCGGCCAGGCCCGCAGCCACACCATGCGGGACATCGTCGCCTCCATCCAGGCCGAGCAGGACCTGGTCATCCGCGCGCCCGCCGCCTCGGTCACGTATGTCGAGGGCGGGCCTGGCACGGGCAAGACCGCCGTCGCCCTCCACCGCGCCGCCTACCTCCTCTACCAGGACCGGCGCCGGTACGCGGGCGGCATCCTGATCGTCTCCCCGACCCCCCTGCTCGTCGCCTACACCGAGGGCGTCCTGCCCTCCCTCGGCGAGGAGGGCCAGGTCGCCATCCGCGCGATCGGCTCGCTCGTCGACGGCGCGGAGGCCACGCTCTACGACTCACCGTCCACCGCCCGCGCCAAGGGCTCGTACCGCATGCTCAAGATCCTGCGGAAGGCGGCGCGGGGGGCGCTGGAGCTGGGGCCGGGCGGCGGTCCCAGCGCTTCCGGCGCCGGCGCGCGCCCGGCCGCCGCCTCCGGCCGGGGCTCCTCCTCCGGTCAGCTCGCCTTCGGCGAGGACGACACGGACGGGTACGCCGACGCCCCCGCCGGCCCTCCCACCCGGCTCCGCGTCGTCGCCTTCGGCCGCCGTCTGGAGCTGGAGGCCGCCGAGCTGGGCCGTATCCGCCAGGCCGTGCTCGGCGGCACCGCGCCCGTGAACCTGCTCCGCCCCCGCGCCCGCAAGCTGCTCCTCGACGCGCTGTGGGCGCGGTCCGGCGCGGCGGGCCGGCACACCGACCCGGAGCTGGCGGCCGAACTGCGGTCCTCCTTCGACGAGGACGTGTCGAGCGAGGACGTCTTCCTCACCTTCCTGGACGCCTGGTGGCCCGAGCTCACGCCCGGAGCCGTCCTCGCCGCCATGTCCGACGAGCGGCGCCTCGGCCGCTGGGCCCGCCGGATCCTCAACCCGGGCGAGGTCCGCAAGGTCGCCCGCTCGCTCAGACGCGAGGGCCACTCCGTGCACGACATCGCGATGCTCGACGAGCTCCAGTCGATCCTCGGCACCCCGGCCCGCCCCAAGAAGAAGCGCGAACTGGACCCGCTGGACCAGCTCACCGGTCTGGAGGAGCTGATGCCGGTCCGCGAGGAGTCGCAGCGCGAGCGCGCCGAGCGACTCGCCCAGGAGCGCACCGAGTACGCCCACGTCATCGTCGACGAGGCCCAGGACCTCACCCCCATGCAGTGGCGCATGGTCGGCCGCCGCGGCCGGCACGCCACCTGGACGGTCGTCGGCGACCCGGCCCAGTCCTCCTGGTCCGACGTCGACGAGGCCGCCGAGGCGAGGGACGAGGCCCTCGGCACCCGCCCCCGCCGCCGCTTCGAACTCACCGTCAACTACCGCAACCCGGCCGAGATCGCCGAACTCGCCGCCAAGGTGCTGGCCCTCGCCATGCCGGGCGCCAAGTCCCCTTCGGCCGTACGGTCCACCGGTGTCGAACCCCGCTTCACCCCCGTACGGGACTCCCTCGCGCACACCGTCCGCGAGGAGGCCGCCCGTCTCCTCGACCGCGTCGACGGCACGGTCGGCGTCGTCGTCGCCATGCAGCGCCGCGAGGAGGCCGCCCGCTGGCTCGCCGGGCTCGGCGACCGGGTGGTGGCCCTCGGCAGCCTGGAGGCGAAGGGCCTGGAGTACGACGCGACGGTCGTCGTCTCGCCCGCGGAGATCGCGGACGAGTCCCCTGCCGGCCTGCGTGTGCTGTACGTCGCCCTCACCCGCGCGACCCAGCAGCTGACCATCGTCTCGGCCGACCGGGACGAGCCGGACCCGAACGGAGTACCCGACCTGCTCCGGGACTAGGCCGACAGGCCCTGGCCCCTGCTCCATCAAGTTGAGAACCGGATGAACTCTCGGCACGGGAATGGCCTTACGGGATCTGTTTGTTAGCCTGGGTGTGGCACCGGCCCGATCCAAGCCCCCGGGCCCAACCTTCGTCGCTACGAGCGACCACTTGCCGCGAGGCGAGCATGGCGGGTCGGTGTCACTAGCCTGCTGGAGGCCCGCGTCACGTGTGACGCGGGCCTCTTTCGCTGTGAACAAAACGATCGCAATCCGGAGCGGCTAACGCCTACTCGACAGTAGGTGCGACCATCGGACGGCATACCCAGCGTCACGGTGAAAGCAGAGGAAGTCGGCCATGGCAACGGCGCCCAGCGTCTCCTACTCCATTACGGTCCGGTTGGAGGTGCCCGCGAGTGGAACCGCGGTCTCCCAGATCACCACGGCCGTAGAGTCCCACGGAGGCTCGGTGACCGGCCTCGACGTGACCGCCTCCGGCCACGAGAAACTCCGCATCGACGTCACCATCGCGGCGAGCTCCACGGCCCACGCCGACGAGATCGTCACGCAGCTGCGCGGCATCGAGGGCGTCACCCTCGGCAAGGTCTCCGACCGTACGTTCCTGATGCACCTCGGCGGCAAGATCGAGATGGCGTCGAAGCACCCCATCCGCAACCGTGACGACCTCTCCATGATCTACACGCCGGGTGTGGCCCGCGTCTGCATGGCGATCGCCGAGAACCCCGAGGACGCCCGCCGCCTCACCATCAAGCGCAACTCCGTTGCGGTCGTGACGGACGGCTCGGCCGTGCTGGGCCTGGGCAACATCGGCCCGAAGGCCGCCCTCCCGGTGATGGAGGGCAAGGCGGCCCTCTTCAAGCGGTTCGCCGGCATCGACGCCTGGCCGCTGTGCCTCGACACCCAGGACACCGACGCGATCGTCGAGATCGTCAAGGCCATCGCCCCGGGCTTCGCCGGCATCAACCTCGAGGACATCTCCGCTCCCCGCTGCTTCGAGATCGAGGCCCGGCTGCGCGAGGCCCTCGACATCCCCGTCTTCCACGACGACCAGCACGGCACCGCGATCGTCGTCCTCGCCGCCCTGACGAACGCACTTCGCGTCACCGGCAAGGCGATTGAGAACATCCGGGTCGTCATGTCCGGCGCCGGCGCGGCCGGTACGGCCATCCTCAAGCTGCTGCTCGCCGCAGGCGTCAAGAACGCCGTCGTCGCCGACATCCACGGCGTCGTGCACGCCGGCCGCGAGGACCTGCGCGAGGCGGCGGTCGACTCGCCGCTGCGCTGGATCGCCGACAACACCAACCCCGAGGGCCTGACCGGCACGCTGAAGGAAGCCGTTCGCGGAGCGGACGTCTTCATCGGCGTCTCCGCCCCGAACGTCCTGGACGGCGACGACGTGGCCGCCATGGCCGACGGCGCCATCGTGTTCGCGCTCGCGAACCCCGACCCCGAGGTGGACCCGGCAATCGCCCGCCAGACGGCGGCCGTTGTGGCCACCGGCCGCTCCGACTTCCCGAACCAGATCAACAACGTGCTGGTCTTCCCGGGCGTCTTCCGCGGCCTGCTGGACGCCCAGTCCCGCACGGTCAACACCGAGATGATGCTGGCCGCGGCGACCGCCCTCGCGGACGTGGTGACCGAGGACGAGCTGAACCCGAACTACATCATCCCGAGCGTCTTCAACGACAAGGTCGCGGGCGCGGTCGCCGGTGCGGTGCGGGAAGCGGCGAAGGCGGCGGCAGCGTCGTAAGGGCTCGCAGAGGCCTTTTCCCGGGCTGTGAGGATCGCCACGGCAAGGCCTTGCACCGGCGCGTCGGGGAACCTGACCCTCCTGGTCGCCGTTTATCGTGTCGGCCAGGCTCAGGCCCTCTTTTCGTGTGACTCCCAAGGGTGTTCTCACGACTCCTGCGGGTGCCGGATTGGCTTTCGCGCCGCAGGTAGGGGCAGGATGCGTCCCTGGGCGCGAGGGGTCTGACCACGGACCCGGGCCCGGGGCCTCTCCGAGGACCCTGGCAGCATCGGCTTCACCGTGCCCGATATGCGGCTCCGCCGCGTGGCACGCCTCAAACGGCAAGAAGAACACGGGAGTAACAACATGAACCGCAGTGAGCTGGTGGCCGCGCTGGCCGACCGCGCCGAGGTGACCCGCAAGGACGCCGACGCCGTGCTGGCCGCGTTCGCCGAGACCGTCGGCGAGATCGTCGCCAAGGGCGACGAGAAGGTCACCATCCCCGGCTTCCTGACCTTCGAGCGCACCCACCGTGCCGCTCGCACCGCGCGCAACCCGCAGACCGGCGACCCGATCCAGATCCCGGCCGGCTACAGCGTCAAGGTCTCCGCGGGCAGCAAGCTCAAGGAAGCCGCGAAGGGCAAGTGACCTTGCCGTCTGTGCATCACGGGACGATGTACGGCGCGTAGAACGTCAATGGGGCGGCACCCGGACTTCCGGGTGCCGCCCCATCGTTGTTGCGCCCACAAATGGCCTCAAGCGCCGGCCGGGCTGGATCTAGCCCAGCGCCTTACCGGGAAGCTCCACCTTCGCCCCCAGCTCCACGAGCTTCTCCATGAAGTTCTCGTAGCCGCGGTTGATGAGGTCGATGCCGTGGACGCGGGACGTGCCCTGGGCCGCCAGGGCGGCGATGAGGTACGAGAAACCGCCGCGGAGGTCGGGGATGACCAGGTCGGCGCCCTGGAGCTTCGTCGGGCCCGAGACGACGGCCGAGTGCAGGAAGTTGCGCTGGCCGAAGCGGCAGTCGGAGCCGCCCAGGCACTCGCGGTACAGCTGGATGTGAGCACCCATCTGGTTCAGCGCGGACGTGAAGCCCAGGCGGGACTCGTAGACCGTCTCGTGGATGATGGACAGGCCCGTGGCCTGCGTGAGGGCGACCACCAGGGGCTGCTGCCAGTCCGTCTGGAAGCCCGGGTGCACGTCCGTTTCGAGCGCGATCGACTTCAACTGGCCGCCCGGGTGCCAGAAACGGATGCCCTCGTCGTCGATCTCGAAGGCACCGCCCACCTTCCGGTAGGTGTTCAGGAACGTCATCATCGAGCGCTGCAGGGCGCCGCGGACGTAGATGTTGCCCTCGGTCGCCAGCGCCGCGGACGCCCAGGACGCGGCCTCCAGGCGGTCCGGGAGGGCGCGGTGGTTGTAGCCGCCGAGCCGGTCCACACCCGTGATGCGGATGGTGCGGTCGGTGTCCATCGCGATGATGGCGCCCATCTTCTGCAGGACGCAGATCAGGTCCTCGATCTCCGGCTCCACCGCCGCGTTCGAGAGCTCCGTGACGCCCTCCGCGAGGACGGCCGTCAGCAGCACCTGCTCGGTCGCGCCCACGGACGGGTACGGCAGCCGGATCTTCGTGCCGCGCAGCCGCTGCGGTGCCTCCAGGTACTGGCCGTCCGCCCGCTTCTCGATCGTCGCGCCGAACTGCCGCAGCACCTCGAAGTGGAAGTCGATCGGCCGGCCGCCGATGTCGCAGCCGCCGAGACCCGGGATGAACGCGTGGCCGAGGCGGTGCAGCAGCGGGCCGCAGAACAGGATCGGGATACGGCTGGAACCCGCGTGCGCGTCGATGTCCGCGACGTTCGCACTCTCCACGTGGGACGGGTCCATCACCAGCTCGCCCGGCTCCTCACCCGGACGGACCGTCACCCCGTGCAGCTGCAGCAGTCCGCGTACGACACGAACGTCCCGGATGTCCGGAACGTTGCGCAGTCGACTCGGTTCACTGCCCAGCAGGGCGGCGACCATTGCCTTCGGTACGAGGTTCTTCGCACCGCGGACACGGATCTCGCCCTCCAGCGGGGTTCCGCCGTGGACAAGCAGGACATCGTCGTTGACGGTCATGTATCTCGCGTTCCGATGAGTGGGGCAGGGGCCAGAAGGGAAAGGGTAATCGCCGCCCACCCCCCTTCTGTAAGCCCAAGGACGGCCCGGCTACGTCATAGCTGTGTCACAACACGAACGGTTCCCTGGTGGGCACATGGGGTCACCGGCCCTGTCGCGCGCCCAGAGTGCTTCATTCCTCCCTGAGCTGCATTCACCCGCTAACCGCCATTGCCTCCCCAAGCGAAGGCAAGATGCGGGATCATGTCTGCCATGACCGAGGTGTCCTCGCTCACAGGGCGGTTGCTCGTGGCAACGCCCGCCCTGGCGGACCCGAACTTCGACCGTGCGGTGGTGCTCCTTCTCGACCACGACGAGGAGGGCTCCCTCGGTGTCGTCCTCAACCGTCCCACCCCGGTGGACGTCGGCGACATCCTGGAGGGCTGGGCGGACCTCGCGGGTGAACCCGGCGTCGTCTTCCAGGGTGGCCCCGTGTCGCTGGACTCGGCCCTGGGGGTCGCCGTCATCCCGGGCGGCGGGACCGTCGACGGTGCGCCGCTGGGCTGGCGCAGAGTGCACGGCGCGATCGGTCTGGTCGACCTGGAGGCACCGCCCGAGCTGCTCGCCTCGGCCCTCGGCAGCTTGAGGATCTTCGCCGGATACGCCGGTTGGGGCCCCGGCCAGCTGGAGGACGAGCTGGTCGAGGGCGCCTGGTACGTCGTCGAGTCCGAGCCCGGCGACGTCTCCTCGCCGTCCCCGGAAGGACTCTGGCGCGAGGTGCTGCGCCGCCAGCGCAACGAACTGGCGATGGTGGCCACGTATCCGGACGACCCTTCGCTCAACTGATGCGTGTGAGCTTCAGTACCCTTGGTCGGTATGAGCACTCTTGAGCCCGAGCGCGGGACTGGTACGGGGACCCTCGTAGAGCCGACGCCACAGGTGTCCCACGGCGACGGCGACCACGAGCGCTTCGCCCACTACGTCCAGAAGGACAAGATCATGGCGAGCGCCCTCGACGGGACCCCCGTCGTGGCGCTGTGCGGCAAGGTGTGGGTGCCCGGCCGCGACCCGAAGAAGTACCCCGTGTGTCCCATGTGCAAGGAGATCTACGAGTCCATGGGCGCCGGCGGCGACCAGGGCAAGGACGGCGACAAGTAACCCGTACCGCCTGAGGTTCGTAAGGCCCCCGAGGCGCGCTGCGGCGCGCTCCGGGGGCTTTTGCGTGTCACGGACTGGTTGAGACCTCTTGTGTGCATGTCCATGTAGTCCCTAGCCTCCGTTGTGCAGGACGAAATGGCCATTGCATATGTTGCAACGCACGCTCGGAGGCCCACTCCATGAAGCTCTCCCAGCGACTGGCCGTGCTCCTGGCGGCCCCGGCCCCCCGGCGTGTCGAGGCCGCCTTCGACGACCCGAAGTCCGCCCGCATGTGTCCGCGCCCTGTACCGCCGCACGGACGTTTTCAGGGAGCTGGGCCTCCAACCCCCGTGGCCCATGGCCGAGTTGGCCTCCACGGCCCGAAGGGTCCGCCGCGAAGCCCGGCCCGTACGGGCTTGTCGTCGGCGGTGCCTACACGTACGGCGCGATGCCGTTCGTCCGGGTCGACGGGCGCGAACTGGCCACCGGCAGCGGGGCGCGTACACCTCCGCCCCGTCCGGAAGCAGGACGCGGCGAAGGCGCCGTATGTGAAGCCGTTCGCGCAGGCGCCGGCCGCGGGGACCAGGTTCGTGCCGGCTCCGCCGGGTGAGGCCCGGGGCGCCCAATGGCTCGGGGCTTCGGAGCGTTTGCGGGTGACGGTACGTCGTGGCTTGTCGTCCAGTTCCCCGCGCCCCTTGGGAGGCTGGAGCGGCCCCTGGCTCCATGTCGTCCCCGCTCTCGTCGTCCTCGGCCTGCTGATCCTGCTCGGTGTGACGCGCCCGGGTACCTGCGGTTGCTGCGCAGGTAGGGGGAGGAGCTGTGAATCTTCTGGGTCTGCGCGTGCGGCGACCGTGGCGGCCCGCGGCGGAGGGCTCGCCACGGCCGTGGACCGTGCCGCCGTCCCTGGATTCCTTCCGGCGGGTGTTCGGACAGCAGGATTTTGGTCGGTATTTCGTCAACGGCCTTGTGGTGGCGGGCAGTGTCGTCATCGTCTCGGCACTGATCGCGCTTCTCGCGGCGACCGCAGTGACGCGATTCCACTTCCGGTTCCGGACCACCCTGTTGATCATGTTTCTGATGGCCTGGATGGTGCCGGTGGAGGTGCTCGCCATCCCCTTGTTCTCCCAGATGCGGGACTTCGGTCTGCTGAACACGCTGGGGTCGCTGGTCCTACCGCACATCGCGTTCTCGCTGCCGTTCGCGATCTGGATGCTGCGGGGGTTCGTGAAGGCGGCCCCGGAGGCATTCTTCTTTCCCCCCCTTGTGTTCCCGGGCCGTGTGGCCACGAGCGTGTTCTCCTTCATCTCGGCCTGGTGTTCTGCAAGCCGGACGATCCTGACGGGGGCGGGGTCATGGCCGCCTCCACAGTCATGACGATTCCGGTACCGGTGTTCTTCGTACTCGTGCAGCGACGGCTGGTCTCCGGGCTGGGCGGAGCGGTAAAAGGACTGACGTGACTTCAGAGACGGAACTGATTCCGGCGCCCCGCCGCGTCCTCGCCGGTGCCGGCGAGGTGCGGCTGACGGCGCGCTCCCAGCTCTACGCCGGTCCGGCGACGGAGGGTGTCGGCCGCTGGCTGCGCACCGTCCTCTGGCAGGCCACCGGACTGCCGTTGAGTGAGGGGCGAGAGCTCGACGACGCCGCCGACGACGGCATCGGGCTCCAGCTCGACCCCGCACTCGGCGCCGAGGAGTACCGCCTCACCAGCGACGGGGACGGCGTCCTCATCGAGGGCGGCAGCGCGGCCGGCGTCTTCTGGGGCGCCCAGACGCTGCGGCAGCTCCTGGGGCCCGACGCCTACCGCAGGGCCCCGCTCGACCGCGACCGTGGCTGGGCCGTGCCGCACCTCACGATCGAGGACTCTCCCCGCTTCCGCTGGCGCGGTCTCATGCTCGACGTCGCCCGGCACTTCATGCCGAAGGAAGGCGTCCTGCGCCACCTCGACCTGATGGCCGCGCACAAACTCAACGTCTTCCACTTCCACCTGACGGACGACCAGGGCTGGCGTGTGGAGATCAAGAGGTATCCACGGCTGACCGAGGCCGGCTCATGGCGGGCGCGCACGAAATTCGGCCACCGGGCCTCGCCGCTGTGGGAGGAGAAGCCGCACGGTGGCTTCTACACCCAGGACGACATCCGCGAGATCGTCGCCCACGCCGCCGAGCGGCATATCACCGTCGTCCCCGAAATCGACGTACCCGGCCACTCACAGGCCGCCATCGCCGCGTATCCGGAACTCGGCAACACCGACGTCATCGACACCACCGCCCTCTCCGTCTGGGACAACTGGGGGATCTCTGCCAACGTACTCGCCCCCACTGACAACACCCTGCGCTTCTACGAAGGGGTGTTCGAGGAACTTCTCGGACTGTTCCCGTCGGAGTTCATCCACGTGGGCGGTGACGAATGCCTCAAGGACCAGTGGCGGCGGTCACCGACCGCGCAGGCCCGCATCAAGGAACTCGGACTCGCGGACGAGGACGGGTTGCAGGCGTGGTTCATCGGACACTTCGACAAGTGGCTGACCGCACGCGGGCGCAGGCTCATCGGCTGGGACGAGATCCTGGAGGGCGGGCTCGCGGAGGGCGCGGCCGTGTCCTCGTGGCGCGGGTACGCGGGCGGGGTCGCCGCTGCCCAGGCCGGTCACGACGTCGTCATGTGCCCCGAGCAGTACGTGTACCTGGACCACCGTCAGGCGGCGGGCGAGGACGAGCCGGTGCCGATCGCCCACGTGCGCACCCTGGAGGACGTCTATCGCTTCGAGCCGGTTCCTCCGGAGCTGACCCCCGACCAGGCCGGGCACGTGCTCGGCACGCAGGCCAACGTGTGGACCGAGGTGATGGAGGACCCCGCACGGGTGGAGTACCAGACGTATCCGCGGCTTTCGGCCTTCGCCGAGGTGGCCTGGAGTGCGCTCCCCGCCCCGGCGGAACGGGACTTCGCCGACTTCGAGCGGCGGATGGCCGTCCACTACCGGCGACTTGACGCCCTGGGAGTGGGCTACCGGCCGCCGGCCGGGCCACTGCCGTGGCAGAAGCGTCCCGGCGTGCTCGGACGGCCGAAGGAGGGGGCGCCCCCGAACAGGTAAGTGAGCTTCCGAACGGGTAAGGCAAAAAGGTCGTAAGCATCACCGAAGAGTGGCAATTCGTGCGCACCGGTGATGCCGTACGAAAACGGGCCATCTCCCTGGTGAAACGGGCGAATGTCTCCTAGCGGACCCCCGTCTTCGGCCCTTGCGAAGATGTGCCAGAGTTGCCACGTCCGCCCTGTCAGCACGTACCGTACGGCGACACAGGTGGGACCAGGTGGGGCAGCGGGAAGGGGCAGCCGGTTTGACCACGCAAGCACCACAGGCGGCGCAGGCTGTCACGTTGCCCACGACGTTGGACGAGGCCGTGGCGGCACTCACCGCCGTGCCCGCCGCCGTCCCGGTGGCCGGCGGCACCGACCTCATGGCCGCCGTCAACTCCGGGCAGCTCAGGCCCGCCGCACTGGTCGGTCTCGGCAGGATCAGCGAGATCCGCGGCTGGCAGTACCAGGACGGACACGCTCTGCTCGGCGCCGGGCTCACGCACGCGCGCATGGGGCGCCCGGACTTCGCGGCCCTGATTCCGGCGCTGGCCGCCGCCGCGCGCGCGGCGGGCCCGCCGCAGATCCGCAACGCGGGCACCCTGGGCGGCAACATCGCCACGGCGTCCCCCACCGGGGACGCGCTGCCGGTGCTGGCCGCCCTGGAGGCGACACTGATCATCGCGGGCCCGGGCGGAGCCCGCCGGGAGATCCCGGTGTCGCACCTGCTGGCCGCGGTCGACATGCTGCGCGCCGGCGAACTCATCGGGTACGTGCGCGTGCCGCTGCTGCACGCGCCGCAGGTCTTCCTGAAGGCGACCGGCCGGACCGGCCCCGGACGCGCGGTCGCGTCCGTCGCGCTCGTCCTCGACCCCGCCCGACGCGGAGTCAGGTGCGCCGTCGGTGCCATAGCGCCGATGCCGCTCAGGCCTCTGGACGCCGAGCAGTGGGTCGCCCGGCTCATCGACTGGGACAACGGCCGGACGATCGTCCCGGAGGCGCTGACCGCCTTCGGCGAGTACGTCGCCGCGGCCTGCATCCCCGACCCCGTTCCCGAACCGGACGGCACCGTCCAACAGCTTCCGCCCGCCGTACTGCACCTGCGGCGCACCGTCGCCGCGCTGGCCCGACGAGCACTGGGGAGGGCGCTGTCGTGACCGACGACCAGCACGGAGAGGGCACGCCCCACGGCGGCGGCCGGTGGGACCCGTTGCCCCAGGGCGACTACGACGACGGCGCCACCGCCTTCGTGAAACTCCCCGAAGGGGGCATCGACGCCCTCCTGGCCTCCGCCGACAGTCCCCTTGCGGCGCCCGGCCACGGCTATGTGCCGCCGCGGATAACGGCCGATCCCGGCTCTGTGGCGGGGGCCGACCCGGCGGCGACCGGCAACTGGGCCGTGCCCGCCGACGGCGCCCAGTGGCCCGACCCCAACGCCGTGCCGCAGGACCCCGCGGGTGACCGGTTCACGTACAACCCCGCGACCACCCAGCAGTGGAACTTCCAGGAGGCGCCGACTCAGGAGTCCGCGCCCGCGCCGGGTCACGATGTGACCGGGCAGTGGTCGATTCCCGTGGCCGGGGGCGACCTTCCGGACGAATCGGGCGAGTTCACCACGTCCTCCCTGGTCCAGCAGTGGGGTGGCACGCCGCCGGCCACGCTCCCGGGTGGCGCCCCCGCCCCCTGGGCGACGGAGGCCGCGGGCCGGCCCTGGGGCCAGCCGCAGACCGAGGAGCCGACGGCGCCCGAGGACGGCTCCGGGCACGCGCGCGAACGCTCCGCCGAGCCCCCGGCCGGTGCGGGGCACGCCTACGAGCAGCCCCCGGCCCACACCGACGGCCGGCCTGTCGGGAGCCCCGGGACTGCCGCCCACGCGCCCGTGGAGCCGGACCGGGCCACGCACGAGCACGAGAACGCGCGGGCGCACACCGCGGAGCAGTCCGGCCCACCGGTCGACGAGTACGGGGCTGAGCCCGCCGCCGACGCCTATGCGGAGACGCCCGCCGAATCCTCCTCACAGGCCGCGCACGGGCCCGGTGAGGCCGCCGGGGCGGCAGCGGACGCCCAGGAGGCCGAAGAGGCGCCTGAGGGGGCCGTGGAGCCGCTCGCGGAGCCCGCGGCGGATACCGGACCCACCGGACCGTCCACGCGGCCTTCGAACGGACCCGCCGCCCCCAACACGCCCGACTCACCGGACGCTTCAGACGCTTCGGGCACTTCAGACAACTCGGTTGGTCCGGACGCAGCCGACGGCTCCGACACCGAGGCCGCCGACGAGGCCCCGCCGCCTTCCGGCGAGGAACACCCCCTGGCCTCCTACGTCCTGCGGGTCAACGGCGTGGAGCGCCCCGTCTCGGACGCCTGGATCGGCGAGTCGCTGCTCTACGTGCTGCGCGAGCGGCTCGGTCTCGCGGGCGCCAAGGACGGCTGCTCGCAGGGCGAGTGCGGGGCCTGCAACGTCCAGGTCGACGGACGCCTCGTGGCCTCCTGCCTGGTGCCCGCCGTGACCGCCGCAGGCAGCGAGGTCCGTACCGTCGAGGGCCTCGCCGTCGACGGGCAGCCGTCGGACGTGCAGCGCGCGCTCGCCCGCTGCGGCGCCGTGCAGTGCGGTTTCTGCGTGCCCGGCATGGCGATGACCGTGCACGACCTGCTGGAGGGCAACCCGGCGCCGACCGAGCTGGAGACCCGCCAGGCCCTGTGCGGCAACCTGTGCCGCTGCTCCGGCTACCGGGGCGTGGTCGACGCCGTCCAGGAGGTCGTCGCCGAACGCGAGGCGCTCTCCGCGGGCGACGGCGCCGAACAGGACGGCGACGAGGCACGTATCCCTCACCAGGCAGGCCCCGGAGCCGGCGGTGTCAACCCGTCGGCGTTCGAAGCACCCGGGGCCATGAACGGGGGTCCCACGGGACCTCATGACCAGGCGTACGGACAGGACGGAGGCCAGGCGTGAGCAACGAAGCCGCCACCGCGACCACCGCCGCGGAGGCAGCACCCGCCCCCGAGCAGCTGCCGCACGGGCTCGGCGCCTCTCTGCCGGCCGCCGACACCCGCGCCAAGACCGAGGGCACGTTCCCGTACGCGGCGGACCTGTGGGCCGAGGGCCTGCTGTGGGCCGCCGTACTGCGCTCCCCGCATCCGCACGCGCGCATTGTGTCCATCGACACGTCCCACGCGCGCGAGATGCCGGGCGTAAGGGCCGTCGTCACGCACGAGGACGTGCCGGGCACCGCCCGCCACGGCCGCCGCAGCGCCGACCGGCCCGTGTTCGCCTCCGAGGTCGTGCGCCACCACGGCGAGCCCATCGCCGCCGTCGCCGCCGACCACCCCGACACCGCGCGCATGGCCGCCGCGGCCGTCATCGTCGAGTACGAGGTACTCGACCCGGTCACCGACCCCGAGCAGGCCTTCGAGGCGGAACCGCTGCACCCCGACGGCAACCTGATCCGGCACATCCCGCTGCGCCACGGCGACCCGGACGCGGCCGGCGAGATCGTGGTCGAGGGCCAGTACCGCATCGGCCGCCAGGACCCGGCCCCCATCGGCGCCGAGGCCGGCCTCGCCGTGCCCCGCCCCGACGGCGGCGTCGAGCTGTACCTGGCCTCCACCGACCCGCACGCGGACCGCGACACCGCCGCCGCCTGCTACGGCCTCGAACCCGAACGCGTCAAGATCGTCGTCACCGGGGTCCCCGGCGCCACGGCCGACCGCGAGGACCAGGGCTTCCAACTCCCGCTGGGCCTGCTGGCGTTGAAGACCGGCTGCCCGGTGAAGCTCACCGCGACGCGTGAAGAGTCCTTCCTGGGCCACACGCACCGCCATCCGACCCTGCTGCGCTACCGCCACCACGCCGACGCCGAGGGCAGGCTGGTGAAGGTCGAGGCGCAGATCCTCCTCGACGCGGGCGCGTACGCCGACACGTCCTCCGAGGCCCTCGCGGCCGCCGTCGGCTTCGCCTGCGGCCCCTACGTCGTCCCGAACGCCTTCATCGAGGGCTGGGCCGTACGCACCAACAACCCGCCCTCCGGCCATGTGCGCGGCGAGGGTGCGATGCAGGTCTGCGCCGCCTACGAGGCCCAGATGGACAAGCTGGCCAAGAGGCTGGGCCTGGACCCGGCGGAACTGCGCCTGCGCAACGCCATGGCCACCGGTGACGTACTCCCGACCGGCCAGACGGTGACATGCCCCGCACCCGTGGCGGAGTTGTTGCAGGCGGTCCGCGACTTCCCGCTGCCCGCGCTGCCCAAGGACACCCCCGAGGAGGAGTGGCTGCTGCCCGGCGGCCCCGAGGGAGCGGGCGAACCGGGCGCGGTGCGCCGAGGCGTGGGCTACGGCCTGGGCATGGTCCACATGCTCGGCGCGGAAGGCGCCGACGAGGTCTCCACGGCGACCGTGAAAGTCCAGGACGGCGTGGCGACGGTGCTGTGCGCGGCCGTCGAGACGGGCCAGGGCTTCACCACGCTGGCCCGCCAGATCGTCCAGGAGACCCTCGGTATCGACGAGGTGCACGTGGCGCCCGTCGACACCGACCAGCCACCCGCCGGCGCGGGCTGCCGAGGCCGCCACACCTGGGTGTCGGGCGGCGCGGTGGAACGGGCGGCCAAGATGGTCCGCACCCAGCTCCTGCAGCCCCTGGCCCACAAGTTCGGCATGTCCACCGAACTGCTCCAGATCACCGACGGCAAGATCACCTCGTACGACGGTGTCCTGTCGACCACCGTCACCGAGGCGATGGACGGCAAGGAACTGTGGGCCACGGCCCAGTGCAGACCCCACCCCACGGAGCCGCTGAACGAGGCCGGCCAGGGGGACGCCTTCGTCGGCATGGCGTTCTGCGCGATCCGCGCGGTCGTCGACGTCGACATCGAACTCGGTTCGGTACGGGTCGTGGAGCTGGCCCTCGCCCAGGACGTCGGCCGGATCCTCAACCCCGCCCAGCTGGCCGCCCGTATCGAGGCGGGCGTCACCCAGGGCGTGGGTATCGCGCTGACGGAGAACCTGCGCACCGCGCGCGGGCTGATCCGCCACCCGGACCTGACGGGTTACGCCCTGCCGACCGCCCTGGACGCACCCGACATCCGGATCGTCAAGCTCGTCGAGGAACGCGACGTGGTCGCCCCGTTCGGCGCGAAGGCGGTCAGCGCGGTCCCGGTCGTCACCTCCCCGGCCGCCGTCGCCTCCGCCGTACGGGCCGCCACGGGCCGCCCGGTGAACCGGCTGCCGATAAGGCCACAGGCCGCCGTGGTGACCGACCGGTGACCGCAGCGGGCGGCACACGTGCGTGGTGACGTCTTCCGCCGCATGATCGTGTCCGGGCGCGAGGAGTACGTCCCCGGGGCGGACGGCGAGAGGGAGGCAGGGCTCCGGCTCCGGCTGCGGTGCGACGCGTAGGGGCCGCGTGTGCACCAGGCCGGCGTACGGCGCCAGATCCTTGGCCGGCACGACGTCCTGCGCCACCGCAGTGAACCCGGCATCCGCGTTCGCGTCGGCGGTCGCCGCCGGCAGCATTGCTGTGGCCGGACAGCTCGGAGCTGACGGCGGGGGAGACGGTGGAGGCGGTCCTCGCGGGACGGGAACGGACGAGGGTGCTCTGAGCGTCCTGTGGTTCGGGCCGTCCTCGCCGGTTCGGGGGCATTGTCAGTGGCGCGGCGTAGTGTTCTGGGCAGTGGGGAACGGCTGCCGGAGCCGTACGGCGTAACGGCACATGCCCGGCCGCGCCCTGCACGGGGACTGTGAGCAGACACATGCGCCGGGGCACATGTGACGAAGCACATGCGGGGGAGCAATGAGTACGACCAGTGCCGCCACGGCGGTGATCACGCTGACCGAGGACCAACTCGATCCGTACGTCAAGCACGGGGCGACGCGCCGCTGGCTGACAGGGCCCGGACTGCCGGGCGACAGCGGCCTGTTCACCTTCGAGGAGCTGGTCCGGGAGGGCCTGCGGACGGTCGGGGACTCCACCGGCGACCCCGACGGGCGCCTGGCGGCGGAGCTGCGGGACCAGCTGGTCATAGGGGCGGTGCTCGACCCCCGGGGCCTGGAGACGGAGTCGGTGCTGCTCGACGGCGCGACGGGGGAGATCGCGACGACGTACTTCCTGCACGACCGCCCCGACCTGATGGGCAGCCGCCCGCTCGCACCGTCCCTCGGCACGCTGGTGCGGTTCGCGACGGCGGCGGACGAACTGGCGGGGCTGCGCGGCCAGTTCGCGTCCTACGCCGGCCGCTTCGGCCCGAAGGCGGCGGCGGAGGCGTCCCGCCACCTGCTGGCGTTGTTCGAGGAGGGCACGGACGGCGAGGTGCCGCTGTTCTGGAAGATGGCGGCCCTGATCCGCCCCCTGTCCCTGATGGCGGGGCCGGGCACGGACTCCGGACTCGCTCTCGACCTCCCCACCCGCCTGCTGGACCGGGAGTTCGGCCACGGCCAGGTGTGGCGCTTCGAGGACGTCGACTTCCCCTCGACCCTCACGCACGAGCCGACCCGCCGCTTCCTGCGCGAGACGGGTCTGCCGGAGGACGGCGTGCTCTTCCACCTCGACACGGACGTCCCCCTGCCGACCCTGGCCGAGCACTACGCCTACCAGGGCCCCGAGGGCTTCGATCCCGCCCGACTTCCGCGCAGGGTCAGCCACTTGATACGACTCGGCCACCTCATCGAGGACAACAGCCTGGTCGTCGACGGCGAAACAGGCGCGGTCCTCAACTGGAGCGAGTCCGAGGCCACCCTGTACCCGCTGAACACAGACGTCTCCACCCTGGCCTTCACCCTCTGGCTCCTCCACCGCGAGAAGGCCGTCGACAAGGCCCTGGCGGGCGAGCTGACGACCGACGCCTACGACCAACTGGCCGCGACGATGCTCCACACGCTGTCGAGCATCGACCCGACCACCCTCACGACGGAACCGGGCCGCCACTACTGGACGGAGGCCTTCCAGGACGAGGCGGGCGGGGTGCTGTGACCACGGACTGGCCGACGAGGCGGCTTCAGGACCCCTCCTGACTGCTCCGGGTGTGCCCCCTGGCTGCCAGCACCTCCCGAACGACCAGCCACACGACCGTCAGCGAACCGCCCATCAACAAGGAGCAGTTTGTGTCCGGGCTCCGCATCATCCACGACTGGGCCGACACCGAGACGGCCGGACAGCCGGCAAGACGACACCCGCCCCGGCGGGCCGCCCTATCCTTCGGCCTGGTCAGGCAGTCAGAGTCGTTCCGTACGGAGGCAGCGACCCTCGGGGCTCCGACGAGCCGATCTGTCAGACCGCAAGCCCATCCACCTACGGTTGACTCGACCCGTTCCAGAAAGTCCTTGCGCGCAAACTTTCCAATTGTCCGCATCGCCGTCCGGGGAGTTCGCAGCGGTCCGCGGGGCAGGCCAGAGGCGATACGCGTGCGACTCTGAACGGTGGCAGCCGTCGATGTACTGGACAAAGACCACGCCAACGAGCGGGTTCGGAACGAGACAGAAGGTCGGCGGACACGGCAGCTGCCTCAGGGTGTTGTCGGCGCCTCTTAGGGCCGCCCTTCTACTTCCGCAATACAACCTTGCTGGACAACCTTCCCGCCTATGATCAGGCTATGACTGATCGTCCATTCCCGACGCCAAGCAGCGACGATGTAATTGCGGCACTTGAACGTACAGGATTCCTGCTTGAGCAGCGAGTTGCGCAGGAAGTAAGGGCTGCAGGATTTTATGTCCAGACGGGGCGTGCGTTCAGAGACCCGGAGGAGGGCAAATCGAGGGAAGTGGACGTTTATGCCTTTAAGCGTCTTTTTGTGAATGAGAAAGGTGATATCAGTCTGGGTGTGAAGCTTCTGATCGAGTGCAAGAAATCGACCGGGCCCTATGTTGTCTTGGGGAGGAAGCTAAGTGATGACGAAAGAAATAGGTCTCCTCATTCTCACGCGATGCCGATTAATTCCGTGAAATGGGAAGAGAAGGGTGAAGGGCTTCGAATTTACTACAAAAGCAAAAGTCTCTGGAATGTGCTTGGTTTGCATGAACTGCCTCATAGTCCGAGTCGAGATGAGAAGAAGGGTCTTCAACTAGTCAGGATGCACTTGAAGAACAAGGAGTGGCAAGCCGATAATTCTGCCATCTTCGACTCCTTGACTCTTCCCCTGATGAAAGCGGTTGAAGCGTTTAGGCCACCCCGTGACAAGGCTTCCGTTATTCCAAAGTATGCTCACATGGAGCTGTGCTTTCCTGCTGTCGTGACCAGCGGCGAAGTTTTCTATGTTGACGCGGATGCGGGTGATCCCTTGGCTGAGCGGGTGGAATGGGTGTCGATTGACCGAGATATCGACATGGAGGGTATGAGTGGGAATTTCTCCATGGATGTTGTGAGCTACGATTCGTTGGGTGACTATTTGACTACTCGGATTCTCGGATTCTGTGAGGAGGTGAGAGAGGTTGTGATTTCTGATCCGGAAAGATTGCGAACTCGTGAGATTCCGTCTCCCCGTTGAAACAGGGCGGCGAAAAGCTGATTTTCGATAGGGTCTGCAATTCTGAGGGCGTCAGCGAGTCGGTATGGAGTGCCGAGTGGTTCGTTGGTGGGGAACCGGTGACTGTCGGCCGTTGACCGAGAAGGTGACGGGCCTGTTTTGCGGGCAGGCGGGGCCAGGGTCGGTGAACGCTTCATTGACCCGCACTGAAGACGGAAGCTATGCACCACGCCAGGGTCACGACCTTTACCGAGGACGCCTCACGGCTGTGGACCGGTAACGCACGCCGCATGATGGCCACTTGGCGCAACCGCGCGATGGGAGCCGTGCGGCTGAGCGGCGTCACGAACATCGAGGCCGGCCTGTCGCAACGCCTGCGACGTACGGTGCCAGCGCGCTCTCCGGGGGCTCGAATGATCATGAACCGCACAGCATGCAGCTACGCCAGGGCTCTGGGTTACGCCAAGGCTCTGGGTGACGTCCTCCTCCTCGGTCGGTCCATCCTGGCTGACGTTGTCTTACCGCAAACTGCGTAGCTGAAACGGCCTGTTGCGGAAAGGGACGGCTCGCTGGCCAAGATCAGGGCTAACCTGATGCCCCGTCTCCTCGCGGCCCAACGGCCGGGACTAGCGAAAGGTGGACATCGACAGTGACGCCGATGCTCCCTTCGACCTCCACACTTCCCTCATTGGGTTTGGGTACATTTCCGTTCAGCGGAGTGTTCACCCCTCTTGATCAGCAAGCCGCCAGTGACGTGCTGAGGGCTTTCGTGGAGGCCGGCGGATGGTATATCGAGACGGCTCCGGTCTACGCACCCAACGGAATCAACTTCGAGCAACTCATTAAATCCGTCGGCCGCGAGAGGCTTTTTATCGCCACGAAGTGCGTGACCGGAAGAGACGCCACCGGCGCGACAGTTCGCAGCGGCAAGTCACATCATCTGCGGGAGCAGTGTCACAGTGAACTCAAGCGCCTGGGTGTCAACCATCTCGATCTGCTGCAACTGCACACGGTCCCGGAAGACGCCAGCGCCGAGGAGTCGTTCGGAACCCTGCAGGAGCTGAAGGCCGAAGGGCTCGTACGCAACGTAGGTGCTTCGAACGTGTCCCTGGCTCAGCTCAAGGCCTTCCAGGCCGTCGGCCCCGTCGACTTCGTCCAGAACCGCTTCTCCTTCATCTACCGGGCCCAGCACCGGGAAATCGAGGGCTTCTGTCTTGAGAACGGCACGCTGCTGAATCCCTATCAGGTCATTGAACGAGGTCTGCTCACCGACAGCCCCCGCCAAGCGTTCCGCGATGGAGACCTTCGCAACAATAAGTACGAGTACAGCGGAGACGTGTACGCGTACGTCCGATCCTGGGTACTCAGTGACCTGAAGCCCATCGCCGAGACGCATGGTGTTTCGGTGACTCGTTTGGCCCTCGGATGGGCCGTGCACCAGCCGGCAGTGGGCGTCATCCCTGTTGGCGCCACCTCCACGGAACAGGTCCGCGCCAACACGGCGGCCTCGATCGGTCCCCTGCTAGCCGATGTCATCGTCGAGATGGAGTCGGCCTTCGAGCGCCTTGAGGGTGCTGTCCGTGAACGCGTGGGCCTCTCGTTGGACGAGTACCGGGGGCTTTGAGGTGACCGCCGAGGACGAACTGTGCATTCAGGACACGAAGGTGTGTGGGGGGCCGGCGGTCGAGCCGGGCAGTGTGGTCTCGCTGCTCTACCGCGTGGCGCTCGCTGCGGAGGACCTCGAGACCGGACGCTGCATAGAGACAAATTACAGTCCGGACATCCCCATCACGGTCACGCTCGAACGTGATCAGCTGCTCCCTGGCGTCTACGAGGCGCTCTTGGGGATGCGCTCGGGTGGTTCGGTGAGGCGGGTCCATATCCCCGCTGCGCTGGCATTCGGAGACCGAGGTGCTCGAGGCGTACCACCAGGCTCCGGCCTGTGGGTGGAGATATGCGTCATGCATATTGGCCAGTCCCCGCCCGAGCCGGACACAAACCGTACGGCCGCCGGACTCACGAGCACTGGTGGCGGATGAACACGGTCCACCGGTCAGCGGTCCTCGAAGGTCATGTGGAGATCGGCTCGAACAACGTCATCGGCCCCGGTGTCACCATCAGGGGTCCAGTGATCATGGGGGACGGTAACTATATCGGCCCGGGAGCCTCGGTGGGATGGTTCAGTCGTGAACGTCTCGAAGGCAGCCATCGTCTTGCCGACCCGTTACCGTCGGAGGAATCCGCAGTCGTTATCGGTAGTAATACGATGCTGTTTGACAAGGCAGTCATCTTCAAACCGATGTTCAAGGAAACGCGGATCGAGGACAACGTCGAGGTCGGTGCACACGTGATCGTCGGTCACGACTGCATCATTCATGAATCTGCCATTCTTTCACCCCACGTTGCGCTAGGGGCATACGTCACTGTCGGATCGCGCGCGAACCTGGGAATCGCCAGTGCGGTTCACAATAGGCTCACCATCGGCGGACTCGCCATGTGCGGAATGGCTTCGGCGATCGTCGGGCATGTGCCACCTGGAGCGCTTGTCTATGGCAACCCGGCCCGAATCCACGGTGTGAACAGCGTCGGCCTGGCCCGCGCCGGCTTCCCTGAGGGCGAAATCGAGACCGTACTGGCCTCTCTGCGTGGGCATCCCGTCAAACCGGGAAACGGCATCAGGGAACTCATCGAGCAATACCGTGCCGATGTTCAAAAATGGCCGACCAGTAAGAAGGAGGTCCGGTGGGGGACCCTCAAGTCGTCATCGTCGCCGGAGTCCGACCCCAGTATGTGAAGACTAGAGCGGTCCTGTGGCTCCTCGAACGGCATCATCCCCGCATCGCCGAGCGAACCGTGACCTTCGACATAGCTCAGCACTACAGCCCAGAACTCTCCGATGAAATTGTCGCGGATTTGGGATTTTCATTCACTCATCGGCTCACCCATGCTCCTAACCGTCGGCTACGGGGCGTCATCCTGGGACGCGCCATCTCGGAACTCTCCACCTTCCTCGACGGCCTACGGTCCAGACCCGCAGTGATGGTCTTCGGAGACGCGTCGAGTGGGCTGGCGGGGGCCCTCGCGGCCCACGACGCGCAGTTACCCCTCATCCATGTCGAGGCGGGTGCGCGACGGGACCCACGAGAGATCGAGCACCACAACAGCGTCGTCATCGATTGTCTGGCGCACAAACGTCTGGCGTACACAGAGCGCGCCATGACCGCATTGGCGGAAGAGGGTCGGGCAGAAGGCAGTTTCCTCGTCGGAGATGTTTCCTACGACTGGTACCGGGACAGGTATGCCGAGCAGTTCGCCTGTCCCCGCCCTCAGGGGCTGGCCCCCGTCCTAGTCTCCATGCACCGCCCTGCGAACATGACGGCGGAGACGATGCAGATGGTCGCCGAAGCGCTCCTGGCCACTGGCCGGGAGGTTCGCTGGCTGGACTTCCCCCGCGCACGGCCGTATTTGGGCCCGCTTCGCAAGATGGGAGTCACCATCGTCAGGCTCATGAACCACCAAGAAGCGATCGGTGAACTCACCCGCAGCGCCTATGTGTTCACGGACAGCGGCGGTCTGAGCCGAGAGGCGCACTACTTTCGCTGCCCTGTCGTGATGCGTCGTGACGTCGGTGGCTGGCCGGAGCTGGCCGCTACTGGTTTTCTCTACTCGCTGACCGGGCGCACACCGCAGGACATCGACTCAGCCATCATGTGGGCAGAGTCCGCAAAGGTCCCTGACCTGGACCAGTCGCCGCTCATCGTGTCGGGCGGGGGCGCACTGATCGCAGATCTCGTTCGGGCAAGCACACGACGAGAAATCGGGTGAACGCGGTGGTGCGCGCATGGCGTTCGGTCTGGAGCCGCTGGACCTTGCTGGCGGTTGTGTGCCTCCTGCTCACCATGGACGCGTATGGCGTGTCCTTCTTCGGTTCCGGCAGGATCGATCCGAAGCGAGTGGGTGATCTGGGAGAGTGGTTTGCTGGAGCAGCCACGGCCGGCGCGGTGATTATGGCGGCCTCCGGTCTGCGCAGAGACCGCATTGAGTCGGAACTGGCAAGGGACCGCCGTGAAAGAGCGGCAACCGGCGAGGTGTACTCATGGGTGGAATTGCGCCAACTCAGGCCGGGACGCAAGACGCCGGTCCTGTTGGTCGTCAACCGAACAACCAGTCCGATCTACGACTGGAAAGTGACCTTGATCGGATGCAGGCACCGGCCGGTCAGCCATGAGACGCACGGACCCTTGCTCCCTGAGGCACGTGTCATTGAACTCGATGAGGACGACCTCGCACACCCCACGGCTTCGTCGCCGGTGAAGACGATGGTGTCTTTCACCAGCTCTGTGGGGAAGAGGCTCAAACGGGATTCGAGCGGACTGCTGACGGAGGTCGAGCAGTGAACCCAGACGAGGACGACTGGTCCAGCGCCCGATCCCACGCCCACGTGGAAGCAGCCCTGGAAGCCCTCTATGAGGACCTTGCCTACATTCGGGGTGGTATGGGGCAACGAGGTCCGGCGCGGCTCAGTCTCCAGAACATCTACGTCCCCCTTAGGTCCGACATCAACATCGACCTGACCGTGGAACGTTACGCACCGTCCTCGGTCGTGGTCCGCCAGGCCGCGAGCGAGCTGGGGACCGCTGCCGCTGAAGGCCCCGACATCAGCATCACCAGCAGAAGCCGCAATGTGGACACGGGCCTCCTCCATCTCCTGCTCACGCGGTGCCAAACTCTGATCGCGGAAGGAGCGCTGCGGGGTCTGCGTCTGGCGCCACGGCCACTGATCGCGGCCCCCTTGTGGGCGGACGGACAACGTTTGAACATAGCCGTCCTGGAAGCCGCCTCAGCCGTCAACGTCTTCCGCCGAGCCGTACTCCTTGGCCCACCCGGCAGCGGTAAGAGCACCCTCGCGAAGATTCTCGCCCTCGCTCATCTGCGTCCACTGACTCGCCTGGGCGGGGAGACGCCCGACTCGCTGGGTCTGTGGAAGTCCAACCCACTCGTCCCGATCTTTGTCGAGCTCCGGCATCTCGCGGCCTTCCCGGAATTCCCTTCGGTGGACCAACCGGCTAATGTCGAGCACTTGCTGCACTATGTTCAGCAAGTGATCTGCAAAGGGGATGCGGAGCTTTACTCATATCTGATCGGTGAGCTGTACGGCAGCCGGGCATACCTCATTCTGGACGGGCTCGACGAAGTCCCCATCCCGCATGACATCCCCGACGCTCTTGAGTTTCGGCGAGAACAAGTGACCGGCCTCATCGCCTCGGTGACCAGTCGGTTCCGACAACTCAAGATCCTGGTGACCAGCAGGCCCGCAGGCTATTCCGGCTGGACCCTGCCTGATTTCGATGTGCTCTATCTTGTCCCGCTCTCAACAACGGAGACGCGATCCCTGATTCATTCATGGTACCGAGGCATGGGGCACCCGGAGGACTGGTGTGCTGAGCGGACCGCCCGCCTGGAAACCCAACTGCCGTCCATTCCGGAAAGTCTGAGATCGCAGCCGCTCTTCGTCTCGCTCCTCGCTCAGCTTTACGAATCGAGCGACGCCGACCTGCCCAGGCAACGCGGCGCCCTGCTGGCCGAGGCGATCGACCTTCTCCTGGGCGCTTGGTCGCTCCCGCGAACCGGCGAGGCGTCCCTCCCTGATGTTCTCGGCTGCACGACGCAGCAACTCCTCTCCCGCCTCGAGGTGATCGCCCTGAAGTCACTGCAGAGTGGCGGGCTCAGTTACAGGCCTGACGAACCATCGATCCCGCGCTCACTGATCCTCGACGAACTGTACGAACTCGGCTCCCATGTGAACCCGGCGGGTGCGCTCGATTACATAAGCCAGCATGCCGGCATCATGACTTCGCCGGCTCCACGCCGGTACCGATTCGCGCATCGGCTGTTCCAGGAGTACTTGGCCGCCTCAGCCATCGCGAAGTCGCAGTCCCCAGGCCCCTTGATGATCGACCTGCTGAAGGCAGGTCTGCCCATATGGCGAGAGGTGGCACTGCTTCTTGCCGACGTCCTCACGAACAACAGACGAGGGAGCGATGTCTGGGAATTCGTCGGCGACCTGGTCGCTTCGTCCGGCCCTCGACTTCAGCTGATGGCCGCGGACATCGTGGTGGATCAGTCCAGCACACTGGCACGGACCGGACGTATCTACGAGTCCATCGCACCCGTGCTGCGCAACGCTTTTCGCCGTGTCCTGACAAGCACGGAGTTGGCGCCGGACGAGCGTCGGCGCGTGGGAAGCGCCCTGGCCTGGGTCACCGACGACCGGCCGGGCGTGGGGATCGACGATCAATGCCTCCCCGACCTCGATTGGTGCGTGATACCCGGCGGTCGGGCAGTTCTCGGCACGAACGCTGCTACTCGCCGGGCGCTGGACAGATACGGCACTGGATGGTCGTACGAACGCGAGGAACCGCCGCACCATGTCGATGTCCACGCCTTCGACATGTCGAGGTATCCGATCACCATCGAGCAGTACCAGTCGTTCGTGGAGGCAGCCGACGGGTACAGCGCGGATCGATGGTGGCCGCCAGGCGGCCTCGAATGGAAGAAGGCCAACCCTCCGGCTGCCCGAACAGCGGGCCTGCCGGGCAACGCCCCTCAGGGAAACGTCACCTGGTACGAAGCGACCGCGTTCTGTGCCTGGCTTTCGGAACGATCGGGCCAGGCAGTACGGCTGCCGACCGAGGCGGAGTGGGAATGGGCCGGGCGCGGCCCGGTCGGCGCACTTTACCCGTGGGGGGACCCTCCGGACGACTCGCTCGCGAACACGCGTGAGGTAGGGGTGCTCCAGCCCATGTCCGTCGGATCCTTCGAGAACGTCACCCCCTGGGGCCCCTTCGGCCCGTGCGATCTGATTGGCAACGTGTGGGAATGGTGCAGCTCTGCCGTGGAGACCGACAACCACGCTTTCGCCTACCCATACGACGTGTCAGACGGGCGGGAACGTTGCTCGGGCGGCGACAGGGTCAAAAGGGCGACCCGCGGCGGCTATTTCGGCACTTCTCAAGCGGTGTCGCGATCCACTTTGCGCGGTCGCGACATCCCTTCCGTGCGCGTGGAAAGGCAGGGTTTCCGTCCGGTTCGGTCCAGGAGCGAGGCTTCCGTGAGTGTCACGCATCATCGAGTTGCGGTACGAGAAGGCCTGAATCTGCATGTTCAGGCGAGTGAGTTAGAAGGGCAACAATCCACCAAGCCGGTGATCGTGTTCGTACACGGATTCATCACCTCAGGCACCGAGAACCACGGGATCTTCGTGCGTGCCGCTCGGCTGGCTCACCAACGCGGATATCCGACCGTATTGTTCGATTTTGAGGGAACGGGCTACAGCGACGGGGACTACAGTGATTTCCTTGTCACAACGGCCGTCGCGGACCTCGACTCCATTGTGAACTGGGCAGTGGGAACAGTCAGGTGCAATGGTAGCGCCGTGCTCTTCGGACAGAGCCTGGGTTCGGCTCTGGCAGTTGTGGCGCAGGCTGGCTTGCCGAGCCGTATTTCCGCACTCGTGCTCTGGAACCTTTCCGCCAACTTCGAGGACCGGTATCCGTCACTGTTCGGATTGTCCACAGACGCTTCGGAGGGCCAGTGCGTGGCACGCAAGGGCTATATGGTCGGGGGCGATTTCCTGAGGGACGCGGGCACGGTGGACGTACTCGCTCATGCCGCGGCCATCTCCTGCCCCACACTGCTGCTCAACTGCACAGGGGACGACGTGGGTGACGTTTCCATCGCGCAGGAGGCGGCTCGCCTCGCGACTCGTGTCGAGCCGACCCTGAGAAGCCTTGATGCCAACCACTCGTTCAACTGCGAGCGTTCACTTGAACTGGAGGCCGTCTGCACCTCGTTGGACTGGCTGGACGCGGCACTCAGGTAGGGGACTCACAGTCGTTGACAACGCGCTGGATGCGGTACCACTCCCGTACCCCCGTCCATTCCCGCATACGCGGGTCGTGCTCGGGAAGCCAGAGAGAGCCGTCGACCTTCTGGTGCCTGTAGTGGTCCAAGAGTCTGGATTTGGCACGCGTGTCATGACGATAGGTCAGATCAGCTGGGCCGGACGCGCTGAATGTCCAGATCTCCGTCGGCCCCGTCGATCCTGCCAGGGACATGACTGCGTCGTGCACGCACCGGTGCTGTGGATGGCCGTACTCGCCCGTGAAGCCATGGGTGATCACCACGTCGGCGTCCGTGAACAACCCTGTCTGGCGCACGGCCGCCCAAATGGTCCGGACTCGCTCCTGGTAGTTCGCGTCCTGCCTGGTCGACGTTTGCGGCAGGTTGGGTATGTGGAGTTGCGACGATCCGGCGTCGAGGTCGCAGCAGACGGCATCGAATGCGGCGACCCTGCGCCGCCTGCGCTCGATCTCCAGCGGCAAAGGCGCTGTGACCTCGCGCGGTGCGCTGGTCGTCTCCACGCTGGTCACGACCACCACGTGCAGGTGTGCCATAACCGGTCGCATTTCGGCGAGCAGCGCACCACAGAACAGTGCTTCGTCGTCGAAGTGGGCAACGACGACCCGGACGCGAGCCCCAGCCAAATGGGCCGGTGACGGCTGACGATCAGTTGGAGGATCTTTGCTCGCGGCGCACATGAGTGAGAGGTTGTATCTCTACTGCCTCTCCGTCAAGGGTTCCTGGCCGGGACATACTTTTTTACGAAGGCTTGATATGAGCCGTTCCCCTCCTCTACTGTCATCGGTATGAAGATTGGCATAGTGGGTTGCGGCACCGTCGGCAGAGCGGTTGAGCAACTATTCGCGGGGCGTGCCGAGATCACTGCTTGGGATGTTGCGTTCGACAACGCTTACCCAGCTGCAGAGCTATCCGTCTGTGACTGTGTTTTCGTTTGTGTCCCCACGCCACCGACCAAAGAGGGGTCGGCCGATCTGAATTTTGTCCACGAGGCGCTGTCCCGACTGCCAGCCGCCCGGGTCATCCTGAAGTCCACCGTTCCGCCGGGAACCACGTCCGCACTGGCAAAAGAGTACAAAAAGGAGCTGTGCTACTGGCCTGAATACATCAGCGAGAGTACATACTTCAACCCTTTCTTCGGTGACCGGATCGAGAGCGTGCCTTTTGTCATCCTGGGCGGTGCGCCGAAAAACCGGACCTGGGCTCTGTCGATATTACAGTCGATCCTGGGGCCTACTCGACGGTACTTCCAATGCTCCGAACTGGAGGCGGAGCTGATCAAGTACACGGAGAACGCGTTCTTTGCGGCCAAGGTGACGTTCGCGAACGAGATGCAGCGAGTTTGCGCGGCGCACGGCGCCGACTGGAACATCGTCCGGGAAGGATGGATTTTGGATCCTCGTGTCACGCCTATGCACACTCTCGCCTTCGAAAACGACCCGGGCTTTGACGGGAAGTGCCTTCCCAAGGATTTGAGCGCCATAGTTTCCTCAGCAGTACGGAACGGCTACGAACCGGCGTTCCTCAAGGAGGTCCTGCGATCGAATGCCCGCTTTCGATGCGAGGACATGGAACAGGGCGACGTGTGAGGAGGCGCCACTCCCCGTCAGGTAACGGTCGGCCGCGGAGAGGGCGCCGCATCCGCCAGTTCCCGGCGTTGCTGGGGCGATCGTCGGAATCCTGAGGTGGGGACGAGGAGGACGGCCGGTGACGTCGCAGGGCGGGTCCGTGGTTGGCTTTACAGGCTTCGAACAGTGCGTCCGTCCGGGCAGACTGATCGGCTGTCACTTCCGGTTGGGTGCGGAGGTGAAGGTCCGACAGACGACGGCCTGATCCCAGAGACGTCGGCGATGGGCCGCGCGCTTGAGACGCGAGACTACGTGCGTGGCCTGTTGGGGCCGGTGGGCCGGCAGAACAGCTGGCAGCTGGCAGCTGGGCCGAGCGTGCAGGCCATGCCGCCCCCTACGGCTTGCAGCGGCTGCTGTCGTGGTGTCAGTGGGACCCGGATGAGATTCGCGACGACCCGCAGGATTGCGTAGCCGAGTGGCTCGGGCAGCCAGACGGTGTGCTGATCGTCGACGACACCGGCTTCATCAAGAAGGGCACCGTCTCCGCCGGGGTGCAACGGCAATATTCCGGCACCGCCGGCCGCACGGAGGATGCCTCGTCGAGCCCATGGAGGCCGTGGCGGGAATCGAACCCGCGTAACTCGCTTTGCAGGCGAGTCCCTAAGCCACTCGGGCACACGGCCGGGTCGGGGTGGAGCGCTGGGCTCCGTTCCGAACTTGGTGAAACGACCGTACGACGGGGCCGGGTGAGGGCCCAAGGGAAACACGGGGGCTGCAACGGGACTGCCATACGCCGTTCATGAACGGGCGGCGAGTTCAACGGTGGTCTCGGGGGGGGGAGGGGCGGGCGTCGCGTGAGCCGGTTGCCGGACGGTCGCTTCGTCCTGGGCCGGGCGTGTGCCGTCGGCGTTGTACCGCAATTTGCGCGCCGCTCAAAGAGGCAGGCCTCGGGCTGATCGAGGCGGTGCGGATCGAGTGCTGCTGCCGGCGGCCGAGGAGGCCGGGTCACATCCGGCGGCGTTCGCGGCGGTGTTTCTGCCGATGGCGGGGGTGGCGTTGGTGGGGGCTTGGGTGAGTACGCGGCTCAGGGCTGCGCCCGGTGAGGCGGTACCAATCTGACCCGTCGTACGCGATGCCGGGCTGCTGGAGTCGGCCGTGCACCGGCCCTCGGCCTCCATGTTCGGGCAGGAGGCATACACCGACCTTTTCGACAAGGCCGCGGCGCTCCTGCAGTCACTCGCGATCAGTCGCCCCTTTGTCGACGGGAACAAGCGCACGGCGTGGACATCCTGCGTTGTCTTCCTGGCGATGAATGATGTGCGACTGCGTCCGGACATCGATGCCGCCGAGCGTCTGGTCATCGGCGTGGCCACGGGCAGCCTGGACGAGGTCAAGGTCATCGCCGAGGCGCTGCGGAGCTTGGCCGAGTAGCCGATGTGACGTGAGTCCCACCCGCGGGCGGCCCGGCATGGTTCGCGCGTTGGCAGCGTCGGCCCGCCGGTAGGGTGGCCCGGTTGTCATACCCAGCCGAGCCCCCGACCACCCCACGGAGACCGTGACTACCACCGCCGCCGCCAGCTCTGCCTCGCACTCCCACCACCTCTCTCCCGCCTTCCCCGGCCGTGCCCCCTGGGGCACCGCCAGCAAGCTGCGTGCCTGGCAGCAGGGGGCGATGGAGAAGTATGTCCAGGAGCAGCCACGCGACTTCCTCGCCGTAGCCACCCCCGGCGCCGGCAAGACGACCTTCGCGCTGACACTCGCCTCCTGGCTGCTGCACCACCACGTCGTGCAGCAGGTGACCGTGGTCGCGCCGACCGAGCACCTGAAGAAGCAGTGGGCGGAAGCGGCGGCGCGCATAGGCATCAAGCTCGATCCCGAGTACAGTGCGGGGCCGCTCGGCAAGGACTACCAGGGCGTGGCCGTCACGTACGCCGGTGTCGGTGTGCGCCCCATGCTGCACCGCAACCGCGTCGAGCAGCGCAAGACACTCGTCATCCTCGACGAGATCCACCACGCCGGTGACTCCAAGTCGTGGGGCGAGGCCTGCCTTGAGGCCTTCGAGCCGGCCACGCGGAGGCTCGCGCTCACCGGCACGCCGTTCCGCTCCGACACCAACCCCATCCCCTTCGTGACGTACGAGGAGGGAAACGACGGGATCCGGCGGTCCGCCGCCGACTACACGTACGGCTACGGCAACGCGCTCGCCGACCACGTCGTGCGGCCCGTCATCTTCCTCTCCTACAGCGGCAGCATGCGCTGGCGCACCAAGGCGGGCGACGAGATCGCCGCCCGGCTCGGCGAGCCCATGACCAAGGACGCGGTCAGTCAGGCCTGGCGCACCGCCCTCGACCCGCGCGGCGAGTGGATGCCCAGCGTGCTGCGCGCCGCCGACCAGCGGCTGACCGAGGTCAGGAAGGCCATCCCGGACGCGGGCGCCCTCGTCATCGCCTCCGACCAGGACTCCGCGCGGGCCTACGCCAAGCTGATCCGCGAGATCACGGGCAGCAAGGCGACCCTCGTCCTCTCCGACGACACCGGCGCCTCGAAACGGATCGACGACTTCAGCGGGAGCAACGACCGCTGGATGGTCGCGGTGCGGATGGTGTCCGAGGGCGTCGACGTGCCCCGGCTCGCGGTCGGCGTGTACGCCACCACCATCTCCACCCCCCTCTTCTTCGCCCAGGCCGTCGGCCGCTTCGTGCGTTCGCGCCGCCGCGGCGAGACCGCCTCCGTCTTCCTCCCCACCGTCCCCGACCTCCTCACCTTCGCCAACGAGATGGAGGTCGAGCGCGACCACGCCCTCGACAAGCCGAAGAAGGAGGGCGAGGAGGACCCGTACGCCGAGTCCGAGAAGGAGATGGAGGAGGCGAACAAGGAGGAGGACGAGGACACCGGCGAGCAGGAGCAGTTCGCCTTCGAGGCCCTGGAGTCCGATGCCGTCTTCGACCGCGTCCTCTACGACGGTGCCGAGTTCGGTATGCAGGCGCACCCGGGGAGCGAGGAGGAGCAGGACTACCTCGGCATCCCGGGCCTGCTCGAACCCGACCAGGTGCAGCTCCTCCTCCAGAAGCGGCAGGCGCGGCAGATCGCGCACAGCCGCAAGAAGCCGGACACCGAGGCGGACCTGCTGGAGCTGCCCGCCGAGCGGCGGCCCGTCGTCTCGCACAAGGAGATGATGGAGCTGCGCAAGCAGCTGAACACCATGGTCAGCGCGTACGTCCACCAGAGCGGCAAGCCCCACGGTGTCATCCACACCGAGCTGCGCCGCACCTGCGGCGGCCCGCCGAGCGCCGAGGCCACGGCGGGCCAGCTCCGGCAGCGGATCGCCAAGGTGCAGGAGTGGGCCACGCGCATGAAGTGACGGCCGTTGCGCGCCGGACCTTTCACGCCGTACGTATCGGGACATACGGAGGTACTCCCTCCCCGTATGTGCCCGGATTCTGGACGGAGCCTTCCGCTCAGCGAACCCCCTTCGCTACTGTCCGGCTACGCACACGCCCCGTGGCAGCGCCGCCGCGGAGCGCAGCCGTGAAGCGACGCGGCCCGGTACAGGCCGGGCCGCCGGCCGATCGGCGGCCTCTGTTGCGCGTCACTGACGGGACTCGGTGACGCACCGCCGCGCGGAGGTCGCCGACCTCACCACTTGGAGGAGTGGGCGTCGTGACCGCGGAGACTTCTCAGACGCTCGACCGAGGACTACGCGTCCTCAAGCTGCTGGCCGATACCGACCACGGGCTGACCGTCACAGAGCTTTCCAACAAACTGGGCGTGAACCGGACCGTGGTGTACCGGTTGCTCGCCACGCTGGAACAACATGCGCTCGTACGGCGTGACTTGGGCGGTCGCGCCAGGGTCGGGCTCGGGGTGCTCAGGCTGGGCCGGCAGGTGCATCCGCTGGTGCGGGAGGCCGCGTTGCCGGCGCTCCGGTCGCTGGCCGAGGACATAGGGGCGACGGCTCATCTGACGCTGGTGGACGGGGCGGAGGCGCTGGCCGTGGCCGTCGTCGAGCCGACGTGGACGGACTATCACGTGGCGTATCGGGCCGGGTTCAGGCACCCGTTGGACCGGGGGGCCGCGGGCAGGGCGATCCTTGCCGCGCGGGCCAAGCCGGCGGGGGAGTGCGGGTACACGTTGACGCATGGAGAGCTGGAGGCGGGGGCCAGCGGGGCTGCGGCGCCGCTCCTCGGGGTCACGGGGGTCGAGGGCAGTGTGGGGGTTGTGATGCTGGCTGATGCGGTGCCTGAGCGGGTGGGGCCGCGGGTGGTCGATGCGGCTCGGGAGGTTGCCGAAGCCCTTCGCTGAGCTGCCGGCCGGGGTGGTGCGGGCCAGGGGGTGCGCAGCCCGGGGGTGCGGGGTGCCGCCTCTCTTTCGGACGGGAGCCGGCCTTGGCGGCACGATGGCCCGCAGGCTGGGGCGGTGGATGTGCCCGCAGGCCGGGGCGGTCCTGGTCGCAGCTACGTCGTGGGTTCGCTGAGGGCCGCCAGTGTTCTCAGTTGGAGCCACAGGAGCAGGCGTTCGTCGGGGTCGGTGAGGTCGATTCCGATGTGCTGTTGGGCCTGCTTCAGGCGGTAGCGGCAGGTGTTCGGGTGGACGGCGAGCCGTTTTGCCGCGCCCGCCGTGTCGCAGCCCGCGTCGAACCAGCTGACCAGGGTGCGCGCGTAGTCGGTGCCGTGTGCCTCGTCGTACGCCAGCACCCGGCGCCATGACCCGGCGCTCAACTCCCGCCGTTCGCCCAGTACTTCGGCCAGACGCAACAGCGTCACCCGCGGGCGCACCTCGTCCACCGTCGCCACCGGCAGGTCCGGTCCGAGCACGCGCAGCACCAGCTCGGCGTCCTCCCGTGAGCCCACGACCTCCGCCGGACCCGCCACCAGCTCGCCCAGCGCCGCCCGCACGGGCACCCGCAGCGCCTGCCCCGCCCGCGTCACGATGTCCTCGGCGAGCCGCCTGTGGCGTTCCCCGGGCGCCGGAAGGACCGCGTACACCACCCCGTCGACCAGCACGCACGCGTGCCGCCCGTAACGCGCCTCGCACTGCAGTCGTACGACGTCCAGCAGGCGCAGTGCGGTCTGCTCGGCGTCCGGGAGGCTCGCGGCGTCCAGAACGAAGGCGGCCACCCGGACCGCCCCCTCAAGTCCCAGGCGGGCGAAGGCGGTTGACGGGTCCGCCGTGCCGTCGAGAAGACGGCGCAGCAGGTCGCTGTTCTGGTGGCGGGCCAGCTCCTGTGCCGCCCGGGCCCGCAGCAGGAGCAGTGCCGCCGTGGACGCGCCCTGTGCGAGGGTCTCCTCGGCGTCCGGGGCGAGCGTGCCGTCGTCGACCACCCAGACCGAGCCGAGCGTCTCGCCGCCCGCGCGGACGGCGACCGCGAGGCGCGGCAGGTCCCCGTCCCGGACCGCGGGCATCCGTACCGGCCCCGGGGCCGCGAACAGCGCCCGGTACTGCCCGGTGTTGGCCGGGCTGACCGGCACCCGGAGGCCGAGGATGCTCTGCCGCCGGTCCTCGTCGACCGGCTGGCCCGGGACCGTGGAGTAGGCGAGCACCCGCTGGCGGGGGTCCTCCACGGCCGTCGCCCCGCCGGTCGCCGCCGCGACGGCGTCCGCCAGAGCGAACAGGTCCCCGAGGCCGCCTGCCGACGGTGCGGGCCGGGCCGCGATCGCCGAGGACAGCAGCAGGTGCACGTGGTGCCAGGCCGCGTCCTCGTCGACCGACAGCAGCGCCACGCCGTGTGCCTCCGCCGCGCCGACCGGTCCGTCCGGGCCGCGTACGAGAAGCCCGGTCATCCCGGCCTCCGCCGCCGCCCGGACGAGGGGGCCGGCGGCCGCCGCCCGCACGCCCACCGCCAGCAGCAGCGCGCCCGGCGCATGCGGCATCGGGGCATGGGCGTCGTACAGCAGCGCCTCGGTGACCGGGGCGGCGAGCCCGGTGGGGGCCGTCTCCAGACGCAGGGAGGGGCCGCCGACGACGTCCAGGAGGTCGCCGAGGGTGCAGGCATCCATGGGGCTCCTCGATGCGGAATGGCGGATGGCAGATGGCGGATGGCGGACGGCGACATGATTGGCCGATCTCGAAACGAACGTACGCAGCTGTTGTGCGGGCGCACAACCCGGAGCGGCCCCGCAGCTCCGAAACTCGACCCATGACCCTCGACCGCCCGCCCGGAGTGAGCATCCGCACGGTCCACGACGTTGCCGGTCTCGCCGCCGTCAGCGACTACTTCAGCTTCGTCTGGCAGACCCCTCGCAGCGCCCCGCCCTACCCGGCCGAAGTGCTGCACAGCCTCGTCCACGCGGGCGGCGCCGTGCACGCCGCGTACGAAGGGGCCCGGCTCGCCGGGGCGTCGGTCGCGGTGTTCGGGCCGGACGGGGACGCCTACTCCCTGGTCGCCGCCGCCGACCAGGGCCGCGGGTACGCCGTCAAGCAGGCCCAGCGCGCCTGGGCCCGCGGCCTCGGCGCCCGCACCATGCGCTGGACCTTCGACCCGCTGGTCGGCCGCAACGCCCGCTTCAACCTGGTCAAGCTGGGCGCCACCGGCACCGAGTACCTCGTCGACTTCTACGGCCCGATGGCGGACGGTGTGAACGGCGGCGACGAGAGCGACCGGCTGACGGTGACGTGGGAGCTGGCGGCGCCGGCCCCCTCGTACGAGACCACGGACCGGGACACCGCCCCCGTCACCCACACCGCCCCCGACGGCGCGACGCTCGCCTGCCGTGATCTCGCCGGCCGTCACCTCTGGTGCCGCGTACCGGACGACATCGTCAGGCTCCGCGCCGCCGACCCGGAGCTCGCTCTGCGCTGGCGGTACGCCGTCCGTGAGGTGTTCACGGAGGCCTTCGCGCAGGGGTTCAGGGCGACGGGGATGTCCCGTGACGGCTGGTACACCCTTTCGAGAGAGGCGGCGGCATGAAGCTGGAACGCGTGGAGGTCGTCCATGTGGCGATACCGCTGGTCACCCCGTTCCGTACGTCCTTCGGCACGATGACGACGAAGGACACCTTCCTGCTCCATGTCGTGACGGACGCGGCCGAGGGCTGGTCGGAGTTCGCCGCCGACCCCGAACCCCGCTACTGCTCGGAGTTCGTGGCCGGTGCGGAGATCGTGCTGCGCGACTTCCTGCTGCCGCGGGTCGCCGCCCTTCCACGGCTCACCGCTGCCGCGCTCGCCCCCGCCGTGGCGAAGACCAAGGGCCATGAGCTGGCCAAGGCCGCCCTGGAGACGGCCGTCCTGGACGCGGAGCTGCGGTCGTACGGCATGCCGCTCGCCACGTACCTGGGCGCGGTGCGCGACCGCGTGCCCGCGGGGGTGTCCGTCGGCATCAAGGAGTCCGTCCCCGAGCTGCTGGACGACGTGGAGCGCTACCTCGACGAGGGCTATGTGCGCATCAAGCTGAAGATCGAGCCGGGCTGGGACGTGGAACCGGTCCGGGCGATCCGGGAGCGCTTCGGGGACGCGCTGCCCCTCCAGGTCGACGCCAACACGGCGTACACGCTCGCCGACGCCGAGCACCTGCGGCGTCTGGACTCCTTCGGGCTGCTGCTGATCGAGGAGCCGCTGGACGAGAACAACCTGTACGCCCACGCGCAGCTCCAGAGGCGTCTGGGGACCCCCGTCTGCCTCGACGAGTCCCTCCACAACGCCCGTGACACCGCCTCCGCGATCGCGATGGAGGCGTGCCGGGTCGTCAATGTGAAGCCCGCGCGTGTGGGCGGCTATCTGGAGGCCCGCCGCATCCACGATGTGGCGCACGCGCACGGGGTGCCCGTGTGGTGCGGCGGCATGCTGGAGACGGGAATCGGCCGCGCCCCGAACCTCGCCCTGGCCGCCCTGCCGGGATTCACCCTCCCTGGGGACACGTCCGCATCCAGCCGTTACTTCGCCGAGGACATCACTGAGCCGTTCGTCCTCAAGGACGGCCACCTGCCGGTACCGACGGCCCCTGGGATCGGTGTCGAACCGCTGCCGGACGTACTCCGGCGGTTCGCGCGGGAGCGACGAGACCTGTGGGTGAGCCGACCGGCACCTGGCCGGAAGTGACCCTCACGTTAGATTGATCCCGTGCTCTCTCGCCTCACACGCCCCCAGGCCCTCGCCGTCTGCGCCCTGCCCGTCGTGGCGCTGATCGCCACCGCGGTCTTCGCGCCGCTGCCGTTCTCGCTGGCGCAGCCCGGGCTGACAGCGAACGTGCTCGGGAACAACAAGGGCACCCCCGTGATCACGATCTCGGGGGCGAAGACCCGGCAGACGAGCGGGCAGCTGAGGATGACGACGATCGAGGCGACGAGCCCGGACACGCATGTCTCGCTCGGCGATGTGATCAGTGCCTGGTTCGCCACGGACCGGGCGGTCATGCCGCACGACTCGGTGTACCCGAGCGGTCAGTCCACCAAGGAGATCGAGCAGCACAACAGCGCGCAGATGAAGCAGTCCCAGGACGCGGCGACGCGGGCCGCGCTGGACTATCTGCACCTCAGCGACAAGAAGGTCAAGGTCACGCTGAAGCTCGCCGACGTGGGCGGCCCCAGCGCGGGCCTCCTGTTCACCCTCGGCATCATCGACAAGCTGGACGGGAACGGCAGCGGCGGCGACCTCACGGCCGGCCGGCACATCGCGGGTACGGGGACCATCGACGGCGACGGGACGGTCGGTGCCGTGGGCGGTGTGGCGCTGAAGACGCAGGCCGCACGCCGGGACGGGGCGACCGTCTTTCTCGTGCCGAAGGCCGAGTGCTCCGACGCCAAGTCCGAGCTGCCCAAGGGGCTGCGGCTGATTCCGGTGACCACGCTGAAGGGCGCGGTGAACTCGCTGGTGGCGCTGGAGTCGGGGAAGGGTTCCGTACCGAACTGCTGACCCGGCTCCCGTGGCAGCCGCGTCAGCGGGCGAGGCGGTGGTTCAGTCGGTGTCCTCCAGGGGGTGCTGCCAGCGGAGGCCGGGGAAGCGGGCGAAACCGCGGTCGGCGGAGTACAGGGTCGCCCCGTGCTCTGTGGCGAGGGCGGCGAAGTAGGCATCCGGAACGAGATTTCCGCGAGCCCCGGCCTTGAGACACAGGCGCTCGAAGATCTCCCAGTGCCGAGGCCCTTCCTGGGCCAGGGTGGCGACCGGTGCGCTGCGCATGTCCCGGAGGAACTCGAGCGCTCTCTCTGGCTCGCTCGGCGGCTGGTAGATCCGCTGGTGGGTGACGATGCGCAGGAAGCCGCTGTCGATCACACCGTTGTACCCGACGGGTTCGTCGCCCCGCAGCCGCTCGATGAGCCAAGCGTGGTAGCGGTCGTGGTCCTTGGCGTCCTCTCGGAACGCGTACACGAGGACGTTCACATCGCAGATGATCATTCGAAGCCGTCCATGAGGTCGCGCACGGAGGCGTTGTCGTCGAGATTGACGCCGGGGCGCACCCCTCTGCCGCCAGGATCAGTGGTGAGCTTGACGATGTTCTGCGCCGCCGCCACATCCCGCGCGAACGACGCCCTCAGCGCATCCTCTATCACCGCACTGACCGTGACGCGCCTGCGCGCCGCCCGCAGCTTGGCTTGCTGGATCAGGTCCTCGGAGAGGTCGACTGTAGTCCTCATGCACACAAGTGTAGGCACTCTGCATCATGATGCGCCAGGGTGAAGCGATGATGCGCGGAATTGACTCGTCCGTTTCGCCGGTCCGCGGCTCCCTACTTCACGAACCCCTCCGCCTTCATCCACTTCAGCGCCACCTGATGCGGATCCTCCCCGTCCACGTCCACCTTCGCGTTCAGTGTCCGCGCCACCGTGTTGTTCAGCTTCTTCGTCACCGGGTCCAGGACCTCCGCGATGGCCGGCCACTTCTTCAGTGCCTTGGTGTTGATCTCCGGCGCCGCGTTGTAGTTGGGGAAGAACTTCTTGTCGTCCGCCATCACCACCAGGTTCATGGACTTGATGCGGCCGTCGGTGGTGAACACCTCGCCGTAGGTGCAACTCCCCTTCTGCACCTGGGTGTAGATGATCCCGGTGTCCATCTGCGTGATGTTCTTCGCGGGCACGCTCATCCCGTACGCCTTCTCCATGCCCGGCAGTCCGTCGGCCCGGTTGGCGAACTCGCTCTCCACGCACAGCGTCACCGCGCCGGGGGTCTTCGTCGCCAGCGCGGCCACTTCGGACAGGGTCGTCGTGCCGTACTTCTTGAAGTTGGCCTGGTTCACGGCCAGCGCGTAGGTGTTGTTGAGCTGCGAGGGCGGCAGCCAGGTCAGGCCGTTCCCGAGGTCGGCGTCGTGCACCGCCTGCCACTGCTTCTGCGGGTCGGGGATCGGCTCGCTGTTGCCCTGGTACGTGATCCAGGCGGTGCCGGTGTACTCGTACATGCCGTCGGCGTCCCCCTTCTTGACCGCCTCCCGCGCACCGATCGAGCCCTGGATGCCCGTGCGGTCGAGCACGTCCGCGCCGGCCGCCTGGAAGGCGATGCCCATGATCGCGCCGAGGATGAGCTGCTCGGTGAACTCCTTGGAGGTGACGGTGAGATGGGCGCCCTTGAGGGGCTCGCCCTGAGCGATGGAGCCGGGTTTGACGTCGTCGACCATGGGCGAGCCGCTCGTCAGACCGCACCCCGAGGCGCCCACCACCAGGGCCCCGGCCAGCAGTGCGCACGGCAGCGGCAGCCGCGTACGCCCTCTCACGTCCCCACCTCCAGCCCCCGGGGTCTGAGCAGGAGTTCCGCCAGTGAGGCCAGCCAGTCCACCAGCAGCGCCAGGACGACCGTGAGGATGGAGCCCAGCATCAGCACCGGCATCCGCTGGTTGGTGATGCCGGTGGTGATCAGCACGCCCAGGCCGCCGCCTCCGCCGAAGGTCGCCAGGGTCGCCGTGCCGACGTTCAGGACCAGTGCCGTACGGACGCCCGCGAGGATCAGCGGTACGGCCAGCGGGAGTTCGACCCTGGACAGCACCCCCAGCGGGGTCATGCCGATACCACGGGCCGCCTCCAGCAGCGTCGGGTCGTTGGCCTTCAGACCGGCGATCGTGTTGGAGAGGACCGGCAGCACGGCGTAGATGATGATGCCGATCAGGGCCGCCTTCGTGCCGGTGCCGAGCCAGATCACCAGCAGGGCCAGCAGGCCGATCGCCGGGGTCGCCTGGCCCATGTTGGCGATCGTCATCGCGACCGGCGTGGCCTTCCGGAACGCCTTGCGGGTGAGCAGGATGCCCAGCGGGATCGCGATGATCAGCACGAAGAAGGTCGAGATCACCACGAGCTGGATCTGCTGCGAGAGGGCCTTCGACACCTGGCCGCCCGAGAGCGCGTTCTCGGAGATCGGGTCGAGGTCGGCCTGCCGGAACCACAGCCAGGTCGCGAGCAGGACGGCGACGAGCACGGCGGGCAGGAACGTCAGCTTCTGCCAGGTGATGCGTGACTTCCGGGGGCCCGGCGCCGGCGGCGGGGCCTCGGTCTCCTGCAAGGCCTCGGTCTCCTGCGGGGCCTCCTGTTCGGCCGGCCCGGCTTCCTCCAGCTCGGAAGCGGTCATGCCTTCGTCACCCCGCCGGGGCCCTCCTGCTCGGCGTGGGTCTGGGCCGCCCGCAGGTCCTCCAGCTCGTGCTGGGCCTCCAGCGCCTCCAGGCGGTCCGCCTCCAGCAGCTCGTGCACGGAGTTCATCAGTGTCTCCATGTCGACGACGCCCTCGTACTCGCCGCGCCGCCCGGTGACCGGGACCCGCCCCGCGTTGTCGGTCAGGACCGCCTCCAGGGCGTCCCGGAGCGTCGCGTCCCTGGTCACCGTGTCGCTCACCAGCGTGCCCGCCCGGGCGAGCGAGCCCCGCGCGCGCATGAGGTCGCCGCGCCTGAGCCACTTGTAGGGCCGGCCGCGCTTGTCGAGCAGCAGGATCTCGTCGGTCCCGCTGCCCCGGAGCCGGTTGAAGATCTCCTGGAGCGGGTCGTCCAGGGTGACGTTCGGGTAGTCGGTGATCTCCACGTCCCGTACGCGGGTGAGGTTCAGCCGCTTGAGCGCGGCCCCCGCGCCCACGAACCCGGACACGAAGTCGTCCGCGGGGTTGGTGAGGATCGCCTCCGGAGTGTCGAACTGGGCGATGTGCGAGCGTTCCCGCAGCACGGCGATGCGGTCGCCGAGCTTGATCGCCTCGTCGAAGTCGTGCGTGACGAACACGATCGTCTTGTGCAGCTCGTGCTGCAGTCTGATCAGCTCGTCCTGGAGATGGTCGCGGGTGATCGGGTCGACCGCACCGAACGGCTCGTCCATCAGCAGGACCGGCGGATCGGCGGCCAACGCCCTCGCCACGCCCACGCGTTGTTGCTGTCCGCCCGACAGCTGGCGCGGATAGCGGGCGCGGAACTCGCCCGGGTCGAGGCCGACGAGGTCGAGCAGTTCCTCGACCCGTGCCTTGATGCGCGCCTTGGGCCAGCCGATCATCTTCGGTACGAGGGCGATGTTCTGGGCGACGGTCATGTGCGGGAAGAGACCGGCCGACTGGATCGCATAGCCCACCTTGCGGCGCAGCTTGACCGGATCAATGTCGGTCACGTCCTCACCGTTGATCCGGATGCGGCCACCGGTCGGCTCGATCAACCTGTTGATCATCTTGAGTGTCGTCGACTTGCCGCATCCGGACGGGCCGACGAAGATGACCAGCTCGCCCGCCTTGATCTCCATGTTGACGTTGTCGACGGCGGGGCCCGGATTGCCCGGGTACCGCTTGCTGAGGTTCTCCAGCTCGATCGTCGCCCCATGGGTGGCCTCAGGCACGGATCCCCCTCGGGATGGTCAGCCGTCCGATCAGGACGTACGCGGCGTCGAACAGCAGCGCGAGGACGATGATCCCGAGCGTGCCGGCGAGGACCTGGTTGAGCGCGTTCTTGCTGCCCAGTGAGCCGATGCCGCGGAAGATCTCGTTGCCCAGGCCGGGCCCGGAGGCGTAGGCCGCGATCGCGGCGATGCCCATCAGCATCTGCGTCGAGACCCGGATCCCGGTCAGGATCGGCGGCCACGCCAGCGGGAGTTCGACCCGCATCAGCCGCATCAGCCGGGACATCCCGATGCCCCGCGCCGCGTCCACCAGCGACGGGTCCACCCCGCGCAGTCCCACGATCGAGTTCCGCACGATCGGCAGCAGCCCGTACAGCGTCAGCGCGATCACCGTGGGCGGCACGCCCAGGCCCACCATCGGGATGAGCAGACCGATCATGGCCAGCGAGGGAATGGTCAGGATGGTCGAGGTGGTCACGGTCGCGAGGCTGCCCGCCCAGTCGCTGCGGTAGGTGACGATCCCGATCAGTACGCCGATCAGGGTCGCCACGACCATGCACTGGAACACGGCGCTGGCGTGCTGGTAGGCGTCGGTGAGCAGCTGCTGGTGCCGGTTGCCCAGGTACTCCCAGAAGCTCATACGCGCTCACCCCGGCCGTCGGCTAGGTCCTCTCGGCGTCCGCCGCCGCCTGCTCCACCAGCGGGATGATCCGCAGCGGGACGGGGTTCTCCATCACGATCGCGGTGGCGGCCCGGACGATGCCATCAAAACCGACAACCAGGTCGATGACCCGCTGGAGATCGGCGTTGGAGCGGGCCACCAGCCGGCACAGCATGTCCCCGCTGCCGGTGGTGGTGTGCAGCTCCAGCACCTCGGGCACGGTCGCCAAGTGCGCCCGGACGTCGGCTCCTTGGCCCTGCCGGATCTGGAGGGTGGCGAAGGCGGTGACGGGGTACCCGAGGGCGGCAGGGTCCACCTGCGGTCCGAACCCGCGGATGACGCCATTCGACTGAAGGCGGTCCAGCCGCGCCTGCACCGTGCCGCGCGCCACGCCGAGCCGCCGGGACATCTCCAGCACCCCGATCCGCGGCTCCCGCGCCAGCAGCACGATGATCCGGCCGTCCAGATGGTCGATGGCCACAGCAGCCTCCCTGGTGTGGTGGTCATCCTGTACAGAAGCCCGGTGAATCCGGGCCCCCGACTGAACACATTGCTCAGCAAAAAAAGAAACTATTGCGCACCTTGCCGTATGAGGATGAGGCTGCCGCTATGACGCAGACCACACACCACACTCCCGACACCGCCCGGCAGGCCGACCCCTTCCCGGTCAAGGGAATGGACGCGGTCGTCTTCGCCGTGGGCAACGCCAAGCAGGCGGCGCACTACTACTCCACCGCCTTCGGCATGAGGCTGGTCGCCTACTCCGGGCCGGAGAACGGCAGCCGCGAGACCGCGAGCTACGTCCTCGAGAACGGCTCCGCCCGCTTCGTCCTCACCTCCGTCATCAAGCCCGCCACCACCTGGGGCCACTTCCTGGCCCGGCATGTGGCCGAGCACGGCGACGGGGTCGTCGACCTCGCCATCGAGGTCCCGGACGCCCGCCGCGCGTACGCCTACGCGATCGAGCACGGCGCGAAGAGCGTCGCCGAGCCGTACGAGCTGAAGGACGAGCACGGCACGGTCGTCCTCGCCGTGATCGCCACCTACGGCGAGACCCGCCACACCCTCGTCGACCGCTCCGGCTACGACGGCCCCTACCTGCCCGGCTTCGTCACCGCCGCCCCCATGGTCGAACCGCCCGCCCAGCGCACCTTCCAGGCCGTCGACCACTGCGTGGGCAACGTCGAGCTCGGCAGGATGAACGAGTGGGTGGCCTTCTACAACAAGGTCATGGGCTTCACGAACATGAAGGAGTTCGTGGGCGACGACATCGCCACCGAGTACAGCGCGCTGATGTCGAAGGTCGTCGCCGACGGCACGCTCAAGGTCAAGTTCCCGATCAACGAGCCCGCCATCGCCAAGAAGAAGTCCCAGATCGACGAGTACCTGGAGTTCTACGGCGGCGCCGGCGTCCAGCACATCGCGCTCAACACGAACGACATCGTGCAGACGGTACGGACGATGCGCGCGGCGGGCGTGGAGTTCCTGAACACCCCGGACTCGTACTACGACACCCTCGGCGAGTGGGTCGGCGACACCCGCGTACCGATCGACACGCTGCGGGAGCTGAAGATCCTCGCCGACCGCGACGAGGACGGCTATCTGCTGCAGATCTTCACCAAGCCGGTCCAGGACCGTCCGACCGTCTTCTTCGAGATCATCGAGCGGCACGGCTCGATGGGCTTCGGCAAGGGCAACTTCAAGGCGCTGTTCGAGGCGATCGAGCGGGAGCAGGAGAAGCGCGGCAACCTCTGAGTAGTCTGGCCGCATGGCCAGGATCAACGACGTGGGCGGTACGGAGGGCTTCGGCGCCGTCGACATCACCGACGACGCCGAGCCCTTCCACGCGGACTGGGAGGCCCGTGTCGTCGGGCTCCTCGGCGCCCTGCGCGCGCAGGGGATCTTCAACACGAACGAGTTCCGGGACGCGATCGAGTCGATGCCGCCCAGGGAGTACCTGTCGGCGTCGTACTACGAGCGCTGGTTCGAGGCGATCTGCACCCTGCTCGAACGCAAGGGCGTGATCAAGCCGGGTGAGCTGGATGAGCTCGATGGCTGACGGCGACCGCTTCCCGCCGGGCACGCGTGTGCGCACCTTCCACCACGACCCGCCGCACCACACCCGCCTGCCGCGGTACGCGCGCGGCAAGCGGGGCGTCGTCGTCGAGCCGGAGGGGCGGGCGGAACTGGCCGACGTCAGCGCGCAGGGACGCGGGGACGCGCCGGTCGAGCAGGTGTACGCGGTCCGGTTCGCGGCCCGTGACCTGTGGGGCGAGGGCGACCACCACGTCGTACTGGACCTGTGGGAAAGCTACTTGGAAGCGGACGAAGAAGGTGCGGCCCGATGAGCGGTGACCACTCCGACGCGACGATCGCGCGGCGGGTACGACGCCTGGAGACCCTGCTGGAGGACAAGGGCGTCCTGTCCGGTGCCCGGCTGGACGAGATCATCGACGCGTCCCTGACCGGCGCCTCGCCCGCGAACGGCGCGCGGGTCGTCGCGCGCGCCTGGACCGACGCCGACTTCAGGGCGCGGCTGCTGGCGGACGGCACCGCGGCCGTCCGTGAACTCGGCTTCATGGAGGGCTCGTACCAGCGCCTGCGGGTCGTCGAGAACACGGACACGACCCACAACGTCATCGTCTGCACCCTCTGCTCCTGCTACCCGCTGCGCCTGCTCGGCCCGTCCCCCAGCTGGTACAAGTCCGAGGCCTACCGCTCCCGCGTGGTCCGCGAACCCCGGGCCGTACTGGCCGAGTTCGGCCTCGAACTGCCCGCCGGCACAGAGATCACGGTGTGGGACTCCAGCGCGGAGACGCGCTACATGGTCCTGCCCCGCCGCCCGGAGGACACGGACGACCTGGGCGAGGAACAACTCGCGGCCCTCGTCACCCGCAACGCACTGATCGGAACGGCGGCCGTCTGACCGTTCCGGATGTCCTGGCGCCCTCGGTGAAGTCCAGTGCGGCGCGCCGGCCTCCCCCGGGGGCGCGGGCCGAATCGATGTGCGGCTCCGCCGCGTGGGCGCGACCAGCCACAACGACGCCGCAGACGAACGACGACCCAACGCGGCACAACCCGCCAAGCGCCTACTCGTCCCCGGCGCTCGGGCCGCCCGCCGGCAGCGGCTCGTCCGGTGGGTCACCCAGCGCCGCCAGCGCCTGTTTCGCCAGCGGCACCCTGAGCGGCGAGAAGTACGGATTGATCCGCAGCGCCTCCTGCAGATGCCGCCGCGCGGGCCACGCCAGCTCCAGCTCCTGCTCGATCATGCCCCGGTGGTACGCGTACAGCGCACTGCGTACGGCGCCCCCGTGCGCCCTGTCCGTCGCCGCCATGGCGAACTTCAGCGCCCCCTTGTCGTCCCCGGCCATGTGCAGCGCCCACCCCAGCGCATCCGCCACCTCGGTCCCCGGCTGCCGCCCCCACTCGGCGCGCAGCAGCCGCACGGCCACCCGCGGATCCCCGTGGTCCGCCTCGAAGACACCGAGCACCAGGTCGTCGTCCACGCCGCCCGCCACCTCGTCCTGCACCCGGGTGCCCAGCACGTCGTACTCCGCCCGGGCGGCCTCCGCCATCCCCAGCGACTCGTACAACTCGCCCAGTTCCAGGGCGTATTGGGGGCAGGGCTGCTTGTCGAGCGCCACCCGGTAGGCGTTCAGCGCCTCCGTCGTCCGGCCCAGTGCCGTCAGCGTCCGGCCCTCGCCGGCCTGCGCGGCCCGCTGGTCGGGGTCGAGCCGCACCGCCGCCTGGAAGCGCCTGAGCGCCTCCTCCAGATCCCCACGCTCGAAGGCCAGCTGCCCGGACCGCTCCAGCCAGGCCGCCTGCTCGGCCGGTGTGCCCGCTGCCGCCGCCGCGTCGGACAGGGCGGCCGCGGCGTCCTCGCGCCAGCCCCGGTCGCGGTAGAGGGCCGCGGCCCGCGCCCGCACCACGGCCGCCCCGGGGTGCAGCTCCAGCAGCCGGTCCAGCGTCTTCTTGGCCGCCTTGTAGTCGCCGAGCCCGGTGTAGGCGTCCATCAGCAGCGGATACGTCGTCCACCGTTTCGGCCGGAGCTTCAGCGCCGCCTGGCCCCAGGTCCGCGCGGATCGGAAGTCCCGGCGGGCGTCGGCCAGCGCCGCCATGCCGTCCAACGCCGCCGCGTTCCCCTTCTCCCGGACCTTCAGCGAGGTCCGCAGCGCATTCTCGGCCCGCGGATAGTTCGTCGCGTCCGCCGTGCGCCGCCCCTGTTCGACGTAGGCCGTCCCGAGCACCGCCCACGACTGCGCGTCCTCGGGGTGCGCCCGCACCCGGGCCTCACGCCCTGCGATCAGCATCGCCAGGTCGGGCAGCGCGGCCGGCACCCCGGCGGTGACCGCCGTCAGCGCCTGCGCCCCGGGTGCCGGCGCGGGCGCCACCGGCCGGGGTGCCGCCGCCCGCTCCCAGGGCCACACCGCCAGCGCCCCGCCGAGCACGGCGCACCCCGCGACGGCGGTGATCAGCACCCGCCGGACCAGACGCGGGCGGCGGCCCTCCGCTTGCTCATCCATGGCGATCACTGTGCGTCATTGCCGTCAATACGACGAGCACATCCCGGCATACGTCCAGTGCAGTGGACGGGGTTCACACCGATGGCCGCGGGTGCGACGCTGTGATCATGAGCCGTATCGAAGCGCGTCGCGATGAAGACTCCGCAGAGACCGGAAACCTCGTCGACCGGCTCCTGACCGGTCTGCCCGCCGAGGCCGTCCTGACCGACCCGGACGTGACGGCCTCGTACGCCAACGACATGGCCAGCTTCTGCCCGGCCGGCACCCCGGCGGTGGTCGTGCTGCCCCGCACGGTCGAGGAAGTCCAGCACGTCATGCGCATCGCCACCGAGCTGCGCGTCCCGGTCGTCCCGCAGGGCGCCCGCACGGGCCTGTCGGGCGGAGCCAACGCCTCCGACGGCTGCATCGCGCTGTCCCTGACCAAGATGGACCGCATCCTGGAGATCAATCCCGTCGACCGCATCGCCGTGGTCGAGCCGGGCGTCATCAACGCGACGCTCTCCCGCGCGGTCGGCGAACACGGCCTGTACTACCCGCCGGACCCGTCCAGCTGGGAGATGTGCACGATCGGCGGCAACATCGGGACGGCCTCGGGCGGTCTGTGCTGTGTGAAGTACGGGGTCACGGCCGAGTACGTGCTCGGTCTGGAGGTGGTCCTGGCGGACGGGCGGCTCATGTCCACCGGCCGCCGTACGGCCAAGGGCGTCGCCGGTTACGACCTCACCCGGCTCTTCGTCGGCTCCGAGGGCTCGCTCGGCATCGTCGTACGGGCGATCCTGGCGCTCAGGCCGCAGCCGCCTCAGCAGCTGGTGCTGGCGGCCGAGTTCGCGTCCGGCGCCGCCGCCTGCGACGCGGTGTGCCGGATCATGGAGGGCGGCCACGTACCGTCGCTGCTCGAACTCATGGACCGTACGACGGTCAAGGCGGTCAACGACCTGGCGCACATGGGCCTCCCGGAGACCACGGAGGCCCTGCTCCTGGCGGCCTTCGACACCCCTGACCCCGCCTTTGACCTCGCCGCCCTCGGCGCGCTGTGCGAGGCGGCCGGCGCCACCCAGGTGGTACCGGCCGACGACTTCGCCGAGTCCGAACTCCTGCTCCAGGCGCGGCGGTTGTCGCTCACCGCGCTCGAAGCCGTCAGCGGTACGACGATGATCGACGACGTGTGCGTGCCCCGGTCCAGGCTCGGCGAGATGCTCGAAGGCACCGAGCGGATCGCCGAGAAGTACCAGCTCACCATCGGGGTGGTCGCGCACGCCGGTGACGGCAACACCCATCCGACGGTCTGCTTCGACGCCGCCGACCCCGACGAGTCCCGGCGCGCCCGCGAGTCCTTCGACGAGATCATGGCCCTCGGCCTGGAACTCGGCGGCACGATCACCGGCGAGCACGGCGTGGGGGTCCTGAAGAAGGAGTGGCTGGCGCGCGAGATCGGCCCGGTGGGCGTGGAGATGCAGCGGGCGGTCAAGCAGGTCTTCGACCCGCTGGGCATCCTGAACCCGGGCAAGCTGTTCTGATCCGGCCCTGCCGGTGTCACCGGGCGAGCAGCTGGTCGAGCGCGTCGTCGATCCCGAGCTGCTCGCCCTCAGTCCCCGGGGGCACCACCCGCAGCGTCCGCTCCAGCCAGGCCGACACCTGGGCGGCCGGTGCCTCCAGCAGGGCGTCACCGTCGGGTGAACTCAGCGCCATCAGAACGACGCTGCGGCCCTCCGACTTGGTCGGCCACACCCGCACGTCCCCGTGCCCGCAGGCCCGGAACACACCCTCCACCAGGAGGTCGCGGGAGAACGTCCAGTACACGGGGTTCTCGGAGTTGGTGTGGAAGGTGATGTGGACGGCGTACGGGTCGTCGGTGCGGTAGCTCAGCCGGGCCGGCACCGGAATTCTGCGCTCCGGGGACAGGACGAGCTTGAGCTCCAGTTCGCGCTCCACCACGGTGTAGTGCATGTCGTGCGGTTCCTCTCTCGGGCAGGTGTACGGGGCCCTGCGGGTGGGCCCGTACACGTGGAGAGCGGAGAGAGGCGCGAGCATTACGCGGGTTCGGAGAATTTTTTTCGGAACGTGTGTGGACGGTGCACGGCATTGCCCGGAAAGGGGCGGGACCCGCGGGACTGTCGGTGGGGGTTGCGCGGGTCTGATAGATGTGGAGGCCTCTATATTGACCCCCGAGCAGATACGGGACGACGGACATGAGCGCCCCAACCCCGGCCCCCGGTGACAACAGGCCCCGCGAAGGGTATTACCCGGACCCGTCCATTCCTGGATATGTCCGGTACTGGAACGGTGCGTCCTGGGTACCGGGCACCAGCCGTCCGGCCCCGACGGACGGCGAGTCGCTCGCCCCGCCGCCCGGCAGCGACCAGGCTCCGGTCGAGGAGACGGGACCGCACTTCTTCGACGAGGACCCCGCGCAGCAGCCCGCCGCGGGCGCCGTGCAGCACGGCAGCCGTCCCGAACCCGCGACCGCCTGGGGCGCCGACAGCTCCCAGCAGTCCGGCTTCGGCGGCGACCAGGACCGCCGGGTGTCGTGGGGCAACCCGCAGTCCGCGGACCCGCGCCTCGCCGACGGTGCCGCGGCCCGGCAGGACGGCCACGCGTCCCGCACGGACGGCACGGCGACGATCCCGCCGACGGACTCGGACTCGGACTCGGACGACCCGGCCTCCGGCGGCACCTTCGTGTTCCGCAGGCCGCCGGCGCAGACCGGGGAGACACAGCCCCCGGCAGCGGCGGCCGGGCACGGTGTCCCCAGCCCCGGCGGCCCCACCGCCGACGAGGGCACCATGACATTCCGTGCGCTGTCCCAGCGCACGGGGCGGCAGGGTGGGGCGCAGACCGGCGGCACGGGGGCGCCCGGCTTCGGCGCGGGCAAGGCGGCCGCCGACCGCGCCGCCGCGGCGCAAGGGCAGCCGCCCGCAGCCGCTCCCGCCCCGGCCGCCCCTTCGGGCCCCCACCAGGCCACCCCGGTGATCCCTCCGCAGGGCGGCGCCGCCCGGCCCGCGGCGGCCGCTCAGCCTCCCGCCGCGCAGGCGCCCGCCACTCCCATGACCAGCGGCCCCGGCGGCGGTCAGCACTCCTGGGCGCAGCAGGTGCACCGGCTCGCCGGCGCCGACGAGGACCAGCCCGTCGCCCCCTGGAAGCCGCCGGTCGAGGACATCTTCCAGGCGGCCGCCAGGCGCCAGGCGGCGGCCCGCCCCGCAGGCCTCGGCAAGCGGCTGGCCGCCCGGCTGCTGGACACCGTCGTCCTCGCGGGCGTCACGGCCGTGGCCGCCGTGCCACTGGGCATCAAGGCGGTCGACCACGTCAACGAGAAGATCGACGAGGCCAGGCTCTCCGGCCAGACCGTGACCGTATGGCTGCTGGACGGCACGACGTCGGTGTACCTGGGCATCATCCTGGCCGTCCTGCTCGTCTTCGGCGTCCTCTACGAGGTGCTGCCCACCGCCAAGTGGGGCCGCACCCTCGGCAAGAAACTGCTGGGGCTGGAGGTGTGGGAGATCGAGGGGCACGAGCCGCCGTCCTTCGGCGGGGCGCTGCGCCGCTGGCTCGTGTACTGCGTGCCCGGCCTGCTCGGCGTCGGTGTCGTGGGCGTCCTGTGGTGCGTGTTCGACCGTCCGTGGCGCCAGTGCTGGCACGACAAGGCCGCGGGTACGTTCGTCACGGGCTGACCCGGTACGACGTACGCACCAGCCGATTCCGTACTCCGGACGGCCGTTCGCCGGATGCGGAGGCGGGGGGTTCGCGGTCCACTCGGGCCATGAGCACCGAACCGCCCTCCGGATCCGGCGGACCGCCGGAAGACGACCCGTTCAGGAAGCAGCCCCCTCCTGGCCAGGGGGCGGGCTCACCGTACGACGCGCCCCAAGGCGGCGGGCAACCCCCGCCGTACGGCGGCGGTGACCCCTACGGCGGCGGCCAGTACCCCACCGACCCCCTCGCCGGTATGCCCCCGCTGGCCGACAGCGGCAGGCGCACGCTCGCCCGGATCATCGACCTGATCCTCGTGGGCATCGTCGTCTGGCTGCTCACCTGGGCGTTCAACGTGCACGAGTACGACGTGAACGGCAACAACCTCTCCTACAGCAAGTCCTTCGTGCAGTCGCTGATCGCCGCCGTGCTCTACATCGGCTACGACACGTATCTGATCAGCAAGTCGGGACAGACGCTCGGCAAGAAGTGGCTGAGCATGCGCGTGGCCAACCTGGACAACGGCTCCAACCCCTCCGTGCAGACCTCACTGGTCCGCTCGGCGGTGCTGTGGATCCCGTTCGCGTTCTGCTGCGCGTGCATCTGGACCGCGATCTCAGGCGGCTGGAGCTACTTCGACCGCCCGTACAAACAGGGCCTGCACGACAAGGCCGCCAAGACGGTCGTGGTGAGCACCAGTTGAGGCAACACCCCATGGGGGCACGGGCCGTGTCGATATGCGGCTCCGCCGCGACGGGGGTCCCCCCGCTCGAGCGAAGCCGAGAGTGGGGGAGCGACAAGCCACGACGCACCCGCAGACGATCAACGGCCGATCGTGGCACCTGCCGCGGAGCGCCCGGCTCAGGAAGCGGCGCGCTCCCGCACCGGCTCGGCGGCCGCCGCCGAGGCGACCGCGGCCGGCACGGGCATCTCCTCCGCAACCGCCGGAGGCTGCTGCACAGCGACGACCCTCGGCCTCGGCAGCGGGACCGTCATGGCGACCAGGAGGCCGAGAGCGAGTGCCGCGAAGGCGATGACCGCGATCCCCACGCCCGAACTCGTCTGCGACAGCAGCAGCATGGCGAGCGTCGAGAAGATCACGGTGCACGAACCGTAGACGAGCTGGGCGGGCGTCGGACGAGGCATGGCAATCGTGTCCTCGGAAGTGGGGGTCCACTGGGGTGTCGGCCTGGTTTTCTGCCGATTTCCGGGCAGTCCGCCAACCGACTCTAATCGCGTGCATGCCCGAGTGGAACGAACGGTAAGCGTGACCTAACCAACAGTGCCGGTGCACAGGGGGCGCACGGAGTCATGGCGTCCATCAAGTGGACGTTCGAACGCGCCGGTCAGGGTGTTCGTAAAGCGAACCTCAGCTCCGCATAGTGCAATTGTTGTGTCCAAGTCAAGGTCTGTCTTTTCTTACCGACCTCTAGTCAAATTGCGTCACTTGACTTGCCACCTTGACCAAGAGGAACTCAAGTGACCCCAAAACCCTGGACGTTCAGAGCGACTGCGGTCGGTGTCGCGCTCGCGGCGGCCACCGCCACGTTCTCGACGTTCGCCGTGGCCCAGGCCGCCGACCCGGCCAGGACGGCCACCCATGACCGCCATGATCCGGCGGCGGTCAGGAGCATGGAGCAGGACGACCTCGACGGTCCGCTCTCCAAGACCCAGGATGCCCAGCGCCAGGAGGCCCTGAACCAGGTCATATCCGGCCAGGCCCAGGTCAAGGACCGGGGCGGCTCGAAGGTCGTCCAGCTGAAGGGCAAGAAGGGCGACCGCAAGTACGTGGAGCTGGGCCGGGAGAAGACCGACAGGATCTTCACGATCCTGGTCGAGTTCGGCGACAAGATCGACAGCACGTACGGCGGCACGACCGGCCCCGCGCACAACCAGATAGCCCAGCCCGACCGGACGAAGAACAACTCGACCGCCTGGCAGGCGGACTACAACCGGCAGCACTTCCAGGACCTCTACTTCGGCACCGGCACCGACTCCATGAAGTCCTTCTACGAGAAGCAGTCCTCGGGCCGCTACTCGGTGGACGGCGAGGTCGCCGACTGGGTCAAGGTCCCCTACAACGAGGCCCGCTACGGCAACAACGCCTGCGGCCAGACCAACTGCCCCAGCGTGTGGAACGTCGTCAGCGACGGCGTCACCGCGTGGGTCGCCCAGCAGAAGGCGGCCGGCAAGTCCGACGCCGACATCAAGACGGACCTGGCGAAGTTCGACCAGTGGGACCGCTACGACTACGACCACGACGGCAACTTCAACGAGCCCGACGGGTACATAGACCACTTCCAGATCGTGCACGCCGGCGAGGACGAGTCCGCGGGCGGCGGAGTCCAGGGCAAGGACGCGATCTGGGCGCACCGCTGGTACGCGTTCGGCAGCGACACGGGCGTCACCGGCCCCACGGGCAACAAGCTCGGCGGCGCGCAGATCGGCGACTCCGGCATCTGGGTCGGCGACTACACCATCCAGCCGGAGAACGGCGGACTCGGCGTCTTCGCCCACGAGTACGGCCACGACCTGGGGCTGCCGGACCACTACGACACCACCAACGCCGGGGAGAACTCGACCGGTTTCTGGACGCTGATGTCCAACGGGTCGTGGCTCGGCCGCGGCGAGGACACCATCGGTGACCTGCCGGGCAACTTCAACGCCTGGGACAAGCTGCAGCTCGGCTGGCTGAACTACGACACGGCGAAGGCCGCGACGAAGTCGAAGCACAAGCTGGGTGTCGCCGAGTACAACACCAAGAACAAGCAGGCGCTGGTGGTCTCGCTGCCCGACAAGGCGGTCACCACCGACGTGGTCACCCCGGCGCAGGGCTCGGCCCAGTGGTGGAGCGGCAGCGGCAACGACCTCAAGAACACGCTGACCCGCTCGGTCGACCTCACCGGCAAGTCCTCGGCCGCCCTCACCCTCGACGGCTACTACGACATCGAGGCCAACTTCGACTACCTCTACACCGAGGTGTCGACCGACGGCGGCGCCAACTGGACCACGCTCGACGGCACGGTGGACGGAAAGGCCATCCCGCGCGACGGCTCCGACAAGCCGGCGCTGACGGGGACGGCCGACGGCTACAAGAAGCTGTCGTACCCGCTGGACGCCTACGCGGGCAAGAAGATCGACCTGCGCTTCCGCTACCAGACGGACAGCGGCGTGGCGCAGAAGGGCTTCGCGGCCGACGAGATCTCGGTGACCGCGGACGGCACGGCGCTGTTCACCGACAACGCCGAGAGCGCGGACCCGGGTTGGACGGCCACCGGCTTCTCCCGCATCGGCGCGTCCTTCACCAAGGACTACAAGCAGTACTACATCGCCGAGAACCGCCAGTACGTGTCGTACGACAGGACCCTGAAGGTCGGCCCGTACAACTTCGGCTTCTCGCCGAGCCGTCCGGACTGGGTGGAGCACTTCCCCTACCAGAACGGCCTGTTGATCTGGAAGTGGGACACCTCGCAGCAGGACAACAACACCAGCCAGCACCCCGGTGTCGGCCTGGTCCTGCCGGTCGACTCGCACCCGGCGGCGCTCAAGTGGTCCGACGGCACGCTGATGCGCAGCCGTATCCAGTCCTACGACTCGCCGTTCAGCCTGTACCGCACGGACGGCGTCACGCTGCACAACGCGAACGTCGAGACGCGGATCCCGTCGTCGAAGGGCGTGCCGGTCTTCGACGATCACACGAGCACGTACTACGACGACTCGACTCCCGACGCAGGGGTCAAGATCACTGACACCAACACCAAGATCAGGATCGTCAAGGAGGCCAAAGATGGCTCGACGATCAAGGTCGAGGTGGGTCCCGCAGTGAAGTAGTCGGCATTTGCGCAGGTCAGAAGCGTATCGGCGGTGGCCCCCTGGCGGGTCGCCGCCGATCGTGTTTAGGTGCGTCCTGTGCTTCCCTTATTGACACCGACATCGACACCGACATCGATCCTGACTCGCACGGGGGTGTGACCGCATGGCTGCAGGAGGTTTCTGCAAGCTGCCGACAGGCAGCGTGGTGGTGGCGCTGAACCTGCCCAGCCCCACCGCCGACGGCACGGGCTGCATACGCTTCCTCGTGCACGCCCAGAACCGGGCGCGCGCCCTGACCAGGCTGCGCAATCTGGGCATGCGGGCGGTGTACCTGCGGGGCAACGCCGCCCCGCCGACCCCCGACGAGGTCACCGCGGTCCTGCACCACCCCGACGGCCTCATATGGCGCACGGCACCTGACAACGGTGTCGTCACGGGGCCGGAGCTCCCCCAGGAGCTGTGGCACCCGGTCAGGGCCCTGCTGAGGCGCCCTGAAGGGACGCGGGGCGGCATTGGATCTGCGGCTTCCGCCGCGCGGCCGCGACAAGCCACGACGAACCTGTAGGCGCCCGGCAGCCCGTCGCGGACACCAGACCGCGCACGCTCAGGCAACCACGGGTTTCCCGGACAACTCCACGCCCGCCGAGCGCAGCTCTTCCAGCGCCTGTTCCGTCGTCGCTTCGGCGACCCCCGCGGTCAGGTCGAGCAGCACCTGGGTGCGGAAGCCCTCCCGGGCGGCGTCCAGGGCGGTCGCGCGCACACAGTGGTCGGTGGCGATCCCGACGACGTCGACCTCGCTCACCTCCCTGGCGCGCAGCCAGTCCGCGAGCTTCACGCCGTTCTCGTCGGCCCCCTCGAAGCCGCTGTACGCCGCCGCGTACGCCCCCTTGTCGAAGACGGCGTCGACCGCGCCGGAGGCGACGGCGGGTGCGAAGTTCGGGTGGAAGCCGACGCCCTCCGTGCCCGCGACGCAGTGCGCGGGCCAGGAGTGCCGGAAGTCGGGGTTGTCGGCGAAGTGGCCGCCGGGTGCGACGTGGTGGTCGCGGGTGGCCACCACGTGCCGGTAGCCGGAGCCGCCCGCCTGCCCGATCAGCTCGGTGATGGCGGCGGCCACATCGGCACCCCCGGCCACGGCGAGGCTGCCCCCCTCACAGAAGTCGTTCTGCACGTCAACGACGATCAAGGCGCGGCGCATGGTGGGTGTCCTTCTCGACGATGGGGTCGGGGGGAGGGTGCGGGCCCGGCCATTGAACCTCCGAGCCTATTGAGTTCCCGGGCCGTTCGGGAGGGGCGTCACAGGGCGTATCCGGCCGCACCTGCTTTAGCTACCCGAGCGCCCGTGCACGTACTCCGTCGGAATGACCGGTTCCCCGCGCGAGAGCTGGGTCGCGGACAGCGGCAGGTTGGCGCGCGCGGCCGTGTGCCGGTCGCGCACGGTGTCCAGCGGTTCACGCGCCACCACGTCACCGCCCTTGACCAGCTCGACCAGCAGCTGCCGGTCCGCCAGCTCGGCCGGCACCGATCCGGTGCCGACGACCTCGGCCTCCGCGACCCCGTCCGCGTCCAGCCGCCGCGCCGCCCACTTGCGGCCCCCGATGGACGTCTTGCCGCCGCTGGACTTCTTCGCCACCGGCACCAGCGGCGCCTTCGGGTCGGCGGACTCGGCGCGGGCGACCAGCTTGTACACCATCGAGCAGGTCGGATGTCCGGACCCGGTCACCAGCTGCGTACCGACGCCGTACGCGTCCACGGGCGCCGCGGCCAGCGAGGCGATGGCGTACTCGTCGAGGTCCGAGGTCACGATGATCTTCGTTGCCGTCGCGCCCAGCTCGTCAAGCTGCTGCCGCACCCGGTGCGCGACCAGCAGCAGGTCGCCGGAGTCGATGCGCACGGCGCCCAGCTCGGGCCCGGCGACCTCGACGGCCATACGGACGGCCTCGGCGACGTCGTACGTGTCCACGAGCAGGGTGGTGTTCCGGCCGAGCGAGTTCACCTGGGCCTGGAAGGCGTCCCGCTCGTGGTCGTGCAGGAGGGTGAAGGCGTGCGCGGAGGTGCCGACGGTCGGGATGTTGTAGCGGAAACCGGCCGCCAGGTCGGAGGTGGAGGCGAAGCCGCCCAGGTACGCGGCGCGGGAGGCGGCGACGGCGGCGAGCTCGTGCGTACGCCGGGCGCCCATCTCGATCAGCGGGCGGTGGCCGGCGGCCGAGGACATCCGGGAGGCGGCCGCGGCGATCGCGGAGTCGTGGTTGAGGATGGAGAGGATCACCGTCTCCAGCAGCACGCACTCGGCGAACGAGCCCTCGACCCGCATGATCGGTGAGCCCGGGAAGTACACCTCGCCCTCGGGATAGCCCCACACGTCACCGGAGAAGCGGTAGGAGCCGAGCCAGTCGAGTGTCGTCTCGTCGACTATGTTGCGCTCGCTCAGGAAGCCCAGGACACCCGCGTCGAAACGAAAGTTCTCCACGGCGTCCAGCACCCGCCCGGTGCCGGCCACCACGCCGTAGCGCCGCCCCTCCGGCAGCCGCCGGGTGAAGACCTCGAAGACGCTTCGCCGTTCGGCCGTACCGGCCTTGAGGGCGGCCTGCAGCATCGTCAGCTCGTACTGGTCCGTGAAGAGCGCCGTCGAGGGAACGTCCACCGGCAGCCCAAGGTCCGCTACATCCACGACAGCTCTCCTAGCTATGACTCTCAGGGTGCCCCCAGGTCGGCCGGGGGTCCGGGGGTCGTCCCCCGGCGTATGCAGCACGACGACAGATGCTACACCCCTTTGTGTCAGTGTGACGATTTGTGGGGCCCGTGGCAGCATGGGCTGTGTGACGTCACCCGCTCCCCTTGAGATCGAACGGACCGAATCCGCGGAAGAGGTCTTCGCCGTACCCGAGCCGGACGTCCCCTGGGTCACCATCGTCCACAACGACCCGGTCAACCTCATGAGCTATGTGACGTACGTCTTCCAGACGTACTTCGGCTACACCAAGGACAAGGCCACCAAGCTCATGCTCGATGTCCACCACAAGGGCCGGGCGGTCGTCTCCAGCGGCACTCGCGAGGAGATGGAACGCGACGTGCAGGCCATGCACGGCTACGGACTGTGGGCCACCCTCCAGCAGGACCGGAAGTAGCGACTCAACCTGATGCCAGGACACTTCGAACCGCTCCCCGGCGGCGGCGCGGCCGTCGCGCTCGACGACGTCGAGATCTCCATCATCCGGTCGCTGGCCGTCCAGCTCCTGGAGCTCGTCGGACCCGGCCCCGGCGAGGACGCCCCCGACGACCCGCTGGCCGAGCTCTTCGCCGAGGGCCCGAGCGAGCCCCCGAAGGACCCCGTGCTCAAGCGGCTCTTCCCGGACGCCTACAGCGACCCGGAGGGCACCCCCGGGCCCAAGGAGGCCGAGGAACAGCAGGCGCACTCCGCCGAGTTCCGCCGTTTCACTGAGAACGACCTGCGCGCCGCCAAGCGCGAGAGCGCCCTCGCCGTGATCCGCTCCCTGGACTCGCTGACCCCGGGCGGCGACGGCGGTGCGGTCCTCCAGCTCTCGGCCGACGAGTCCCGCCAGTGGCTGGGCGCCCTCAACGACCTGCGCCTGGCGATCGGCTCCCGTCTGGAGATCACCGACGAGGACGACACCGACCTCCTCTACCGCCTCCCGGACGAGGACCCGCGCAAGCCGATGGTGATGGCGTATCTGTGGCTGGGCGGCCTCCAGGAGACGCTCGTCTCGACCTTGATGCCCTGATCTGTGACGGTTTTGTGTTCGCTCAGAGGACGCTCAAATCCGGATAACGATGAGGTCACCAAGGTCGCCTTCTATGCGCCCGTGGGGTGGCCTTTGTCCGGTTCTCCCTGTGGCGTGCGCCACATCTCGCTCGGACGATCAATATTGCGGCCGTGATAAATCTTCACGACCGCCCGGCGAACACCACCCATGTTCGGCCGGGTGCGCCACCGAGCCGGCGGATCGCCGGCCAGGCACGGGCGGGTCCGCAAGAACCCGCCCAGCTCCATCTATCCGGGGGGATCGAGACCCGATCCGGGGCCGACGAGAGGCCCGGGGTCGGAATGGAGAAAGGCGCACCACCACATGACCTCCGCTCAGGTCGGTACGGACAACGCCCCCGACGGGGCCGAAGAGGGGTACGAGCGCGGACTCGGCAGCCGCCAGGTCCAGATGATCGCGATCGGCGGCGCCATCGGCGTCGGCCTCTTCCTGGGCGCCGGGGCGAACATCGCCAAGGCCGGCCCCAGCCTCATCTTCATGTACGCCCTCGCGGGCGTGATCATCTTCTTCATCATGCGGGCGCTCGGCGAGCTGCTCCTCTACCGCCCCGTCTCGGGCTCCTTCGCGGAGTACTCCCGCGAGTTCCTCGGCCCGTTCTTCGGCTACTTCACCGCCTGGACGTACTGGCTCATGTGGGTCGTGACCGGCATGGCCGAGCTGACGGCCGCCGCGATCTACGTCCACTACTGGTTCCCGCACATCCCGCAATGGACGACCGCCCTGGTCTTCCTGGTGATCCTCTTCGGGGTCAACCTGATCTCCGTGAAGCTCTTCGGCGAGCTGGAGTTCTGGTTCTCGATGGTCAAGGTCACCGCCCTGATCGGCATGATCGTGATCGGCCTCGGCGTCCTCACCTTCGGGTTCAGCGCCGCCGGCGACACCGCCTCCGTGGCCAACCTCTGGCAGTTCGACGGCTTCTTCCCCAAGGGCGTCGGCTCGTCCCTGATGACCCTGCAGGGCGTCATGTTCGCCTACCTCGCCGTCGAGCTGGTCGGCGTCACGGCCGGCGAGTCCGAGAACCCGGAGAAGACCCTCCCCAAGGCGATCAACACCCTGCCCTGGCGCATCGCGCTGTTCTACGTCGGCGCGCTCACCGTCATCCTCTGCGTCGTCAAGTGGACCGAGTTCGCCGACGGCGTCAGCCCCTTCGTGAAGGCGTTCGCGCTGATCGGCATCCCGGCCGGTGCGGGCATCGTCAACTTCGTCGTCCTGACCGCGGCCCTGTCCTCCTGCAACTCGGGCATGTACTCCACCGGCCGCATGCTGCGCACGCTCGCCGACAACGGCGAGGCCCCGCGCGCCTTCTCCAGGCTGTCCGCCTCCAAGACCCCGGCCCTCGGCATCACCGTCTCCGTCGCCTTCATGGGCATCGGCGTGGTCCTCAACTACATCGTCCCGGAGAAGGCGTTCGGCTACGTCACCTCGGTGGCCACCGCGGCCGGCATCTGGACCTGGCTGATGATCCTGATCAGCCACGTCCTCTACCGCCGCGCGGTCGTCGCGGGCCGGCTGCCCGCCTCGTCCTTCCCGGCGCCGGGCGGCGCGGTGTGCTCGTACATCGCCATCGTGTTCCTGCTCTTCGTCACCGGCCTGATCGCCTACGACGCCGACTCCCGCATCTGCCTCTACGTGATGGCCGGCTGGGCGGTCCTTCTCGGCATCGGCTGGGCGATCCTCAAGGCGAGCAACCCGGAGGTCACCCGGCGCCGCGAGCCGGAGCTGGAGAAGGTCGGCTGACCCCGGCCCCACCGTTCGGCATCCGGGCCGTCCCGTACCACCCATCGGTACGGGACGGCCCTCTGCTTATCCTGGCGAACATGCTGACCATCACCCAGGCCCTCGTCGACCAGATCGTCGCCCACGCGCGCAAGGACCACCCCGACGAGGCGTGCGGCGTCGTCGCGGGCCCGGCCGGCTCCGACCGCCCCGAGCGGTTCATCCCGATGCTGAACGCGGCCATGTCACCCACGTTCTACGAGTTCGACTCCGGCGACCTGCTCAAGCTCTACCGCGAGATGGACGACCGCGACGAGGAGCCGGTGGTCGTCTACCACTCCCACACCGCGACCGAGGCCTACCCGTCCCGCACCGACATCTCCTACGCCAACGAGCCCGGCGCCCACTACGTCCTGGTCTCCACCGCGGACACCGACGGCCTCGGCGAATTCCAGTTCCGCTCGTACCGGATCGTGGAGGGCGAGGTCACGGAGGAGGAGGTCAGGGTCGTAGAGGCCTACTGATCTCGCGGCTCGGTCAGAATTCGTCCAGCATGCAAGATGACACTCCGGGACCCCGACCGGGAATCGATACGATGACCCCATGGTTTCCCACGACGTGAGCGACAAGACGCCGGGCATGCTGCTCGTGGCGCGGCTGCACGTCGACCTGTGCAGGCTGCAGAGCGCCATCTGTACGCGCTGATTCCTGCCGCCGTACGGCCGTGAGCCGCGGCGCCTCACGCACCACATGCTGTACTGCGCTGCCGCGCGCCCACCGACTGACTACTCCCGACAGGAGCCCTGAGCCATGGCCATCGAGGTCCGCATCCCCACCATCCTTCGCACCTACACCGACGGCCAGAAGGCGGTGGAGGGCAACGGGGACACCCTCAGCGAGCTCTTCGCCGACCTCGAGACCCGGCATGCGGGCATCCAGGCCCGCATCGTGGACAACGGCGAACTGCGCCGCTTCGTCAACGTCTACCTGAACGACGAGGACGTCCGCTTCCTCGAGGGCATCAACACCAAGCTCGCCGACGGCGACAACGTCACGATCCTGCCGGCCGTGGCCGGCGGCATGGCCTGATCCGCATGCGCTACGACTCCCCGCTGGCCGCGGTGGGCAACACCCCTCTGGTGCGCCTGCCGCGGTTGTCGCCGTCCGAGGACGTCCGCATCTGGGCCAAGCTGGAGGACCGCAACCCCACCGGCTCGGTCAAGGACCGCCCGGCCCTGCACATGATCGAACAGGCGGAGAAGGACGGCCGCCTGACCCCGGGCTGCACGATCCTGGAGCCGACGAGCGGCAACACCGGCATCTCGCTCGCCATGGCCGCGAAGCTCAAGGGCTACCGCATCGTGTGCGTGATGCCCGAGAACACCTCGCAGGAGCGCCGCGACCTGCTCGGCATGTGGGGCGCGGAGATCATCTCCTCCCCGGCGGCGGGCGGCTCCAACACCGCGGTCCGGGTGGCCAAGGAACTCTCGGCCGAGCACCCGGACTGGGTGATGCTCTACCAGTACGGCAACCCGGACAACGCGGGCGCGCACTACGCGACGACCGGCCCCGAGATCCTCGCAGACCTCCCCTCGATCACCCACTTCGTGGCGGGCCTGGGCACGACGGGGACGCTGATGGGCGTCGGCCGCTTCCTGCGCGAGAACAAGCCGGACGTCAGGATCGTCGCCGCCGAACCGCGCTACGACGACCTGGTGTACGGGCTCAGGAACCTCGACGAGGGCTTCGTACCGGAGCTCTACGACGCCTCCGTCCTGACCACCCGCTTCTCCGTCGGCTCGGCGGACGCCGTCACCCGCACCCGTGAACTCCTCCAGCAGGAGGGCATCTTCGCGGGCGTCTCCACCGGCGCGGCCCTGCACGCGGCGATCGGCGTCGGCAACAAGGCGGTCAAGGCCGGCGAAAGCGCGGACATCGTGTTCGTCGTGGCCGACGGCGGCTGGAAGTACCTGTCGACGGGCGTCTACACGGCGGCCACGACGGAGGAAGCGATCGAGACGCTGCACGGCCAGCTCTGGGCGTAGTCCCTCGTGACTCTCGTGAACCTGCTCGACGGGCTCACGTCGCCAGGTGACGGACCTGGTCCCACAGGACCGGGTCCACCACACCCACCCGCCGCCGGAACTCCCACACCGGCACCTCGCGCAGCTCGTCCGTCTCCAGGAAGCTCGCGCGCCCCTGCGCATCGCCGACGGCGCCAGGAGGCAACGGGATCACCCCGGCCCGCTCGTCGTGGTACTTGCTGGTGATCTTCGCGACGGTCGCCCGCTCCCCGTGCACCACCAGCACCAGACAGGGCCGGTCCTTGTTGCCCGGCCTGTCCTCGTAGGGAACGTTCGCCCACCAGATCTCCGCGGGCTTGGGCCGCCCGCCCCCACCCCGCGCCCCCGGCCGGCCCGGCGGCCGCGTCCGGCGCCCTCCGGGCCGCCGCCCCCGCCCCCAGCCGTCGACGAGCGTGGCGACCAGCGCGAGCAGTATCACCGCGACGAGCGCGAGCCACCATGACGTGTCCATATGAAGACGTTACCGGCGCACGATTGGCCACGCGCGCCCTCTGCGCAACCCGTGCCCGCTCCCTCGCGCCTCACCCGCCCCGCTTCCAGCCGAACCGGTGACACCACAGGTGAGTTCGCCCACAACAGCCCTTGCTTGAGGAGCGACCCGACCTTTTGCGCCTTACGCTCGACGCACCGCACGACCCCCGTCTCCTTCCCGGAAAAGTTCCCGCCAGCGGAGGTTTCTGCTACATGAAGCTCACCGTCGTCGGTTGCTCGGGGTCGTTCCCGTCCGCGGAATCGGCCTGCTCGAGCTACCTCGTAGAGGCCGACGGCTTCCGGCTGCTTCTCGACATGGGCAACGGTGCCCTTGGCGAGCTGCAGCGCCACTGCGGTCTCTACGACCTCGACGCGATCTTCCTCAGCCATCTGCACGCCGACCACTGCATCGACATGTGCGCCTACTTCGTGGCGCGCTACTACCGGCACGACGGCGGCCGCTGCGACCCCATCCCGGTCTACGGACCCGAGGGCACCGAGCACCGGCTCACCACCGCCTACGCCGACACCCCCACCGCCTCCTCCATGAGCGAGGTCTTCGACTTCCACACGGTCAAGCCGTCCACGTTCGAGATCGGCCCGTTCACGGTGCACACGGAACGCGTGGCCCATCCCGTGGAGGCGTACGCCATCCGCATCGAACACGGCGGGACGTCCCTGACGTACTCCGGCGACTCCGGTATCACCCCCGTACTCGACGAACTCGCCCGCGACACCGACCTGTTCCTCTGCGAGGCCGCGTTCACGCACGGCAAGGAGAGCATCCCCGACCTGCACCTCAACGGCCGCGAGGCGGGCGAGACGGCGGCCCGGGCGGGTGCCCGGCGCCTGGTCCTGACCCACATCCCGCCGTGGACCGACCCGCAGGTCAACCTCGCCGACGCCCAGGCGGTCTTCGACGGCCCGGTGGCCCTGGCGGCGCCGAGGCAGACGTACGAGATCTAGTAGAGCTACGAGCTCCAGAGCTACGAGATCCAGTCGCACCGAACATGCGGAAGGCTCCCGGAACCAGGGGTGCCGGGAGCCTTCGTACACGGTGGAGCGGGGCTACTTGGCCTCCGCCTTCTGCAGTTCCGCCAGTTCCTCGTCGGACTCGCGGCCCGGCGTCGGCAGGTTGAACCTGATGATCGCGAAACGGAAGACCACGTAGTAGACCACCGCGAAGCACAGGCCCACCAGGATCAGCCCCAGCGGGTTGGTCGCGATGCCCCAGTTCAGGCCGAAGTCCACCACGCCCGCCGAGAAGCCGAAGCCGTCCTTCATGCCCAGCGCCCACGTCAGCGCCAGCGAGACACCCGTGAGGACCGCGTGGATGGCGTACAGGACCGGCGCGATGAACATGAACGTGAACTCGATCGGCTCGGTCACACCCGTCACGAACGACGTCAGCGCGATCGAGAACATCATGCCGCCGACCACCTTGCGGCGCTCCGGACGGGCGCAGTGCACGATCGCGAGACAGGCCGCCGGCAGACCGAACATCATGATCGGGAAGAAGCCGGTCATGAACTGACCCGCGGACGGGTCGCCGGCCAGGAAGCGCGCGATGTCACCGCTCTTGCCGTGGTAGTCGCCCGCCTGGAACCACGGGAACGAGTTCAGCAGGTGGTGCATGCCGATCGGGATCAACGCACGGTTGGCGACACCGAAGATGCCCGCGCCGACCGCGCCCGAACCGACCAGCCACTCACCGAAGCTGTGCAGACCCGTGCCCAGGACCGGCCAGATGTAGCCGAAGACGATGCCGATGACCAGGCCCGCGAAGGCCGACAGGATCGGTACGAGCCGGCGGCCGCCGAAGAAGCCCGCCCAGTCCGGCAGCTTCGTGCGGTAGAAGCGCTGGTAGAGCAGCGCGACAACGAGACCCATCACCACGCCGCCGAGCACCTTGGCGTCGACCGGCGCGTTCACCATGACGACCTTGCCGTCGACGGCCGTGGCCACCTTCGGCAGGTTCTTGTCCGTGAACGTGCCCAGCACGTTCTTGAAGACCAGGTAGCCGACGACCGCGGCCAGCGCCGTCGAGCCGTCCGACTTCTTCGCGAAGCCGATCGCGATGCCCACGGCGAACAGCAGCGCCATGTTGTCGAGGATCGCGTTGCCCCCCGCCGCCATGAACCCCGCGATCTTCGTGAGGAACGTGGGGAAGGACGGGCGCCCCAGCATGTCCGTGTTGCCCAGCCGCACCAGGAGGGCGGCGGCGGGCAGGACAGCCACCGGGAGCATCAGGCTGCGGCCGATACGCTGGAGCACAGCCATCGCGCCGGGGCCCTTCTTCTTCTCGGCCGCGGGAGCGGCGCTGGCCGTGGTCACAAGTTCCTCCAGGGGGCAGAGCGCCGCCCGGGGACAGGGGAAGGGACGGCGGCGTCGCTGGTCCGAACCATTGTGGAACGCTCAGTGGTTTAGACCTGTGGTGTAGACCTGTTGTAGCACGGTGAAGGCCGGATAAGGAACCCGCTGTTTTCTGGTGGCCAGTCAGGCCCCGGCGGCGAAGCACGACCCCAGGTTGGCGACCACCTCCCGGGTGGTGTAGACCAGCTACCGGCGATAGCCAACCGCGCGTGAGGAGACTGACATGGCCAGCAAGGCTGAGAAGATCGTTGCCGGGCTCGGCGGCATCGACAACATCGAGGAGATCGAAGGCTGCATCACTCGGCTGCGCACCGAGGTCAGCGACGCCTCACTGGTCGACGAAACCGCCCTCAAAGCCGCAGGCGCCCACGGCGTCGTCAAGATGGGCACCGCGATCCAGGTCGTCATCGGCACCGACGCCGACCCCATCGCCGCGGAGATAGAAGACATGATGTGAGACGGACGTGAGATGAGCCACGGCCCCTGGCCGGCCCTCACTCGCCGGGGCCCCTTCCCACCGCGGGAGGGGCCCCTCCCGCATGTACGGCTAGGCTCGTCGCCATGTCTCGAATCGACGGCCGCACCCCCGAACAACTCCGCCCGATCACCATCGAACGCGGCTGGAGCAAGCACGCCGAAGGCTCCGTCCTCATCGCCTTCGGCGACACCAAGGTCTTCTGCACCGCCTCCGTCACCGAAGGCGTCCCCCGCTGGCGCAAGGGCAGCGGCGAGGGCTGGGTCACCGCCGAGTACTCCATGCTGCCCCGCGCCACCAACACCCGCGGCGACCGCGAATCCGTACGCGGCAAGATCGGCGGCCGCACCCACGAGATCAGCCGCCTCATCGGCCGCTCCCTGCGCGCGGTCATCGACTACAAGGCACTCGGCGAGAACACCATCGTCCTCGACTGCGACGTACTGCAGGCCGACGGCGGCACACGTACGGCCGCGATCACAGGCGCGTACGTGGCACTCGCCGACGCCGTCGCCTGGGCCCAGGGCAAGAAGCTGATCAAGGCCGGCCGACAGCCGCTCACCGGCACCGTCTCGGCGGTCTCCGTCGGCATCGTCGGCGGCGTCCCCCTCCTCGACCTCCGCTACGAGGAAGACGTCAGGGCCGACACCGACATGAACGTCGTCTGCACCGGCGACGGCCGCTTCGTCGAGGTCCAGGGCACCGCCGAAGCCGAGCCGTTCGCCCGCGAAGAGCTCAACTCCCTTCTGGACCTGGCGGTTTCGGGCTGCGAGGAACTCACTGTCCTTCAGCGCAAGGCACTTGATACGGTCCTCGAAAAGTAAAGGACGCATCAAGCGGAACGGCGGCCCCGGGCAACCACGCCGCCCGTCCCGGCGTCCCTACGAAAGCGGGCGCACGGCACACCACCGTGCGCCCGACCAGTACGGGGGGCCCACGGGCCTGGACGACGGAGGGACCACAGTCATGGCCGCGAGCCGAGGCCGCCGCATCACGACCACCATCGCAGCACTGGCAGCCATAGGGCTGACCGCAGGCCTCACCACCGGCTGCGACGCCGTCAACAAGGCCCTGGACTGCGTCCAGACCGCCGACACCATCGCCGACAACGTCACCAACCTCCAGCAGGCCGTCGAAAACGCCTCCAACGACCCGACCCAGCTCGACCAGTCCCTCGCCTCCATCGACAAGAACCTCGACAAGATCGGCGACAAGACCGACAACGCCGACGTCAACAAGGCGGTCGACGACCTCAACAAGGCCGTCTCGAACGTCCGCACCGCCATCAAGAACGGCGACAAGACCCCGGACGTCAGCCCGGTCACCGACGCGGCGGGCGAACTCACCAAGGTCTGCACCTCGTAGGAGACCGGCGGCCGGGAACCGGAATACTGGTCCCCATGACGCGCTTGATCCTCGCCACCCGCAACGCCGGAAAGATCACCGAACTGAGGGCCATCCTCACGGACGCAGGCCTCAGCCACGAGCTGGTCGGCGCGGAGGCCTACCCGGACGTCCCCGACGTCAAGGAAACAGGCGTGACGTTCGCCGAGAACGCCCTCCTGAAGGCCCACGCCCTGGCCCAGGCCACCGGCCTCCCCGCCGTCGCCGACGACTCCGGCCTCTGCGTCGACGTCCTGAACGGCGCCCCGGGCATCTTCTCGGCCCGCTGGGCGGGCCGCCATGGGGACGACAAGGCCAACCTCGAGCTGCTGCTGGCCCAGCTGGCCGACATCGCCGACGAACACCGGGGCGCACACTTCGCGTGCGCGGCGGCACTGGCACTGCCGGACGGGCGGGAGCGGGTGGTCGAGGGACAGCTGCGGGGGGTACTGCGACACACGCCGGTGGGCACGAACGGGTTCGGGTACGACCCGGTTCTGCAGCCGGAGGGGGAGTCGCGGACTTGCGCGGAGCTGAGTGCGGAGGAGAAGAACGCGATCAGCCATCGGGGGAAGGCGTTCAGGGCACTTGTGCCGGTGGTGCGGGAGTTGTTGGGCTGATAGCGACAGGGCCCGACGCCTTGGATTCAAAGGCGTCGGGCTCCTTTCTCCTGTGGGCCCGGTGGGACTCGAACCCACGACATACCGGATCTAAACCGGCATCCTCTTGCCAGCTGGGATACGGGCCCGCAGCGCTGCCTACTCTACTGGGCGCTGGGCACCGCTCGCTGTTTACCTCCCCTGCACCAGGTGCTCGTGATCGCATGGCAGTTGGGACACAGCAGCCGCAGGTTCTCCCGCCGGTCGTCGCTCCAGTCCCCGTTGGCGTGATCGACCTCCAGGGTCATGGGCTTGCCGAGCCACTCGGGACCTGTTCCGCATTCGGCGCACTCCTCGGGTACGCCCACCTCCAAGAGTGCCCGGCGGAGCAGATGGGTCCTGGTCCGGCGCTGGCCGTCATGCTGGATCAGGATGTCCTCGGCGCGCCTGAGCGGTGTGGTGCCTGGCCCACCGCGTTGATGGGCCTGTCCAAGGAAGTGGGTGGTGTCGAGGCCGACCTCGTTCACCCAGCATCGGAGCTGAGCGCGCAACCTGCTGTTGTAGGGCTTCATCCCCAGGGCGCGCAGCGTATCGGCGATGGACGTTGCTCCTGCGACCGCTCGGCGCAACTCGTCGGCTGCTGGTCTGGCGGGCACTCCGCTCGCTCGCCTCTGGCGGGGCATGTGCGAGACGTCGATTCCGAAGTGGTCGAAGCGCCGGAAGAGATGACGGCGCAGTTGGCCGTATGGCCGAGTGCAGAAGAAGGCGATGACTTCGTCGATGTCCGAACACTGCGCGGCGGCTTCTGCAAGCCGTTCCCGGGTGTACTGTACGCCGCTGCTCATGGAGTCCTGCCTTTGCCGCGTCCCCGGTAACTATCCGTTGTTGAGTGGCAGTTGGGGCACAGGAACCGCAGGTTCTCGATGCGGTTGTCGCGCCAGTTGCCGTTGATGTGGTCGACCTCCAACGGGAGCGGATGCCCTCGCCAGACCGCTTCCGTCCCGCATTGGGCGCACCGTTCTTGCGTCCCCAGGGCCGTCATCGCCCACTTGAGCCGATCGCTAGGGATGCGCCGAGCCTGGCCGACGGGCTGCTCGACGAGTAGCCCCTCAGGTGTCCGGGGGCGCCACGCTTTGCCGCGTCGGGTCGGCACCTGAAAGTGCGAGGTGTCGATGTCGTACGCCTTGATCCGCCGACTGATGTGAGTGTGATGCCCGCCGACGACCTCAAGTCCCAGATGCCGTAGTACCTCGCACATGTTCGTCGATGCCGAGACCGCCCCCTGCAGGATCTCCCGCGTCCACTTGACCCCTTCGCGCTCGAAGTGCGAGGTGTCCACCCCCAGCTTCTTCATCCGCTCTAAGACATACCTCCGCGTAGAACTCCCCGGATCCACCCCCAACCTCCCGCACGCCTCGGACAACGTCCGCGCCCCCCGAGCCGCCTCCTCCAGCCGCTCCTTGGTGTACGCGCTGGCCCCCATCAAGTTCCCTCCGTTCCGGCCACACGTTCGCAGCCCGTACGGAGTAACGAACAGCTCATCCGACAGTCACGCCCGAAACGTAGAGCGGCTCGCACCGGGTCATCCCGGCGCGAGCCGCTCAAGCAGCAGAAACGGAGCCTCGGCTCCTCAGATCCCCAGGTCCTTGATGATCTTCGCCACGTGGCCCGTCGCGCGGACGTTGTACAGCGCGCGCTCGACCTTGCCCTCCTCGTCCACGATCACCGTGGAGCGGATGACGCCCAGGTACGTCTTGCCGTAGTTCTTCTTCTCGCCGTAGGCGCCGTACGCCTCGGTGACCGTCTTCTCCGGGTCGGCCGCCAGCGTGATCTTCAGGGACTCCTTCTCGCGGAACCTCGCCAGCTTCTCCGGCTTGTCCGGGGAGACGCCGATGACGTCGTAGCCGGCGCCGGCCAGGAGTTCCAGGTTGTCCGTGAAGTCGCAGGCCTGCTTGGTGCAGCCGGGCGTCAGGGCCGCGGGGTAGAAGTAGACGATCACCTTGCGGCCCTTGTGGGCCGAGAGGGACACGTCGTTGCCGTCGGCGTCGGGGAGGGTGAAGTCGGGGGCCACGTCCCCCGGCTGGAGTCGCTCGCTCATCGGACCAGCGTAACCGGGGGTCCTGACAGCGCAGGGGCGGGCGGAGCTGACAGACTGTCCGGAACAAGTAGTGGCAACAGGTATCACCAGCAGGTATCAGCAGCAGGCATCAGGCGACTTCGGAGGCCCCACGGTGGCGGACACGTCGGACACCAGAACCCCGGCGCAGATCGAGGCGGACATCAGGCGCCGCCGCGAAGTGCTGGCCGAGACCCTCGACGAGATCGGGGTGCGGGTGCATCCGAAGACGATCGTCGGGGATGCCAAGGCCAAGGTCGTGTCGAACATCGACCAGACCCTGGGGCGGGCGTACGTCGGGGTCAACAAGGTCGTGAGCGATGTGAAGGCGCAGTTCGTGGACGAGGAGGGCGCGCCCCGGCTGGAGCGGATCGTGCCGGTCGCGGTCGTCGCCGTCGGACTGGTGGGGCTGCTCGCGCTCGGCACCCGGCGGCGCAGGGACTGAGCGGGCGTCGACCCGGCGGCGCACGGACCGCTCGAAGGCAGGTAGGTTCAAGGCGTGAGCGCCAAGAGAAACGAGCACAGTACCCAGCACGACAAGCTGCCCATCCGGATGCTGCACGACCGGGTCCTGGTCAAGCAGGAGAGCGGTGAGGGCGAGCGGCGGTCGGGCGGGGGCATTCTGATCCCCGCCACGGCGGCGGTCGGGCGTCGGCTGGCCTGGGCCGAGGTCGTTGCGGTGGGCCAGAACGTACGCACCGTGGAGCCGGGAGACCGGGTTCTGTACGACCCGGAGGACCGTGCCGAGGTGGAGGTGCGGGGCGTCGCCTATGTGCTCATGCGTGAGCGTGATCTGCATGCTGTGGCCGCGGACCGGTTCGAGGGGTCCGAGGACACCACGGGCCTGTACCTGTAGGACCTTGCACCTGTAGGGCCCTGCGCCTGTAGGACCTTGCACCTGTAGGGCCCTGCGCCTGTAGGGCCCTGCGCCTGTAGGACAGCGGCGAAGAGGGCTGGTGACCGTCGTCACCAGCCCTCTTCGGCGTGTCAGGTCGGCGGGCCGCCGGTGCCCGCCGACGTACCCACGTCTGTGCCGGCCGTCGTGCCGCCGTCGGTCGTGCCTCCGGTGTCCGTGCCCGCCGTCGTCCCGCCGTCGGTCGTGTCGCCGGTCGTCCCGCCCGTCGTGGTGGTTCCGCCGTCCGTCGTGCCGCCGGTCGTGTTGCCGCCCGTGGTGCCGCCGGTCGTGGGGTTGCCCGTGGTGGTGGTTCCGCCGTTGGTCGTGCCGCCGTTGTTCTGGCCCTGGGTCTGGCCCTGGTTGGTCGGGCCGTTCGTGGTGGGCGTGGGGCCGGTGGTGCCGCCCGTGCCCGGCTGCTGCGGGGGCTCGCTGGTGGCGGGCGGCTGGGTCTCTTCGGCGCCCGCCTGGAGCTGGAGGTCGAAGTCCGTCGCCGGCTTCCCCTTCAGGGCGTCCTTCGTGTACTGCGCCCAGATGTCCCCGGGCGGGCCGCCGCCGTTGACGCGGGGCAGGCCCAGCGCGCCGTACAGCGGCTTGTGGGCGGCCGTGACCGGGTCCTGGCCCATGACGGAGACGACGGTCGCGAGATCGGGTGTGTAGCCGGCGAACCAGGCGGCCGTGTCCTCCTCCGCGGTGCCCGTCTTGGCGGCGGCGGGGCGGCCCGCGTCCTGGGCCGCGGTCGCGGTGCCGTTGTCGACGACGCTCTGCAGGATGGAGGTGGTGGTGTCGGCGGCCTCGCGGCTGACGGCCTTCGTGGTGGTGTCCTTCGGCAGCTCCACGACGTCCTTGCCGTCCTTGGTGATCGAGTCGATCATCGTGAACGCGCTGTGCTCGCCGTGGTTGGCGAGTGTCGCATAGGCCTCGGCCATGTCGAGGACGCTGGCGGTGTTCACGCCGAGCGCGATGGAGGGGGTGCCGGTCAGGTCGGGGGTGTCGGACGGGATGCCGAGGGCGACCGCCGTGTCCTTCACCTTGTCGGGGCCCACGTCCACGGCCATCTGCGCGTACACCGAGTTGACGGACTTGTCGGTGGCGGTGCGCACGGTGATGTCGCCGTACGAGCGGTCGTCCTCGTTCGCGGGGGAGTAGCTGCCGCCGGACCAGCCCTGCACGGGGCGCTTGTCGGTGCCGTCGTAGTAGGTGTTCGGGGTGATGGTCTGGTCGTCCTGCGTCGTGGAGTGGTTCTGGACGGCGGAGGCGAAGACGAAGGGCTTGAAGGTGGAGCCGACCTGGAAGTCGCCGCGGGTCGCGCCGTTCGTGTACTGCTTGACGTAGTCGATGCCGCCGTACATGGCGACGACCTTGCCGGTCTTCGGGTCGACGGAGGCGCCGCCCGCGCGGACGTAGTTGTCGACCTTGTTGTTCTTCTTGTCGAGCTTGGAGATCAACTTGTCGTTGACGGCCTTCACGAAGGCGTTCTGCTTGCTCTTCTGCAGGGTGGTGGTGATGCGGTAGCCGCCGGCCTCGAGGTCGTCCGTGGTGACGATCTTGTTCTTGGTGAGGTAGTCCCTGATGGCGGTGACGATGTAGCCGCGCTGCCCGGACATGCCGGTGGAGACGGTCTGTTCCTTCGGCATCGGGAACTTGAGGCCGGAGCGCTTGGCCTCGGTCAGCCAGCCCTTCTTGACCATGCCGTCCAGGACGTAGTTCCAGCGGGCGACGGCCGCGGCCTTGTTCTCGGGGTGCGCGACGACGTCGTACTCGCTGGGGGCGTTGACGAGGGCGGCGAGGTAGGCGGCGTGGGCGGGGTCGAGGTTGGTGGCGTTCTGGCCGTAGTAGGCCTGGGCGGCGGCCTGGATGCCGTAGGCGTTGCGGCCGAAGTAGCTGGTGTTTAGGTAGCCCTCGAGGATCTTGTCCTTGGGCTGCTCCCGGTCCAGCTTGATCGAGATGAAGAACTCCCTGGCCTTGCGGGTGAGCGTCTGCTCCTGCGCGAGGTAGTAGTTCTTGACGTACTGCTGGGTGATTGTCGAGCCGGACTGCTTGCCCTTGCCGGTGGCGGTGTTCCAGGCGGCGCGCAGCATCGCCTTGGGGTCGATGGCGGACTCGGAGTAGAAGTCGCGGTCCTCGGCGGCCAGGACGGCGTGCTGGGCGTTCTTGGAGACCTGGGCGAGCGTCACGTTCTCCCGGTTGATGTCGCCGTCGCGGGCGATCTGGGAGCCGTCCGCGTACAGGTAGACGTTGGCCTGCTTCATGGCGAGGGCGTTGGCCGGCGGGATCTTCACCAGCGAGTAGCCGAGGAAGAACAGGCCGATCAGCAGCAGGACGCCGATGACGAAGGTGCCGAGCACCGTGCGCCAGGTCGGGATGAGCCGGCGCCAGCCGGTGCGTTTGGGCCGCTTCGGCTTCTTGCCGTCTGCGGGACCGCCTGCGGGGACGCCCCCTGGACCGGCCGCCGGACCGCCGCCCTGGCCGACCGCCTGGCCGCCCGCCCGGTCGGCAGCCTGCGGGTCTCTGGGGGTCCACCCCGGGGTCGGCTGCTTCGGCTGCGGCTCGTCGCTCATCTCGTGCACGGACTCCTGTTTCGCGTCGTACGTTCCCGTACGCCCTCGTACGCCTTCTGCGCCCCCTCTTGAAGACTCTCGCACCATGCGTTCCGTTCCCGGATCCCGGCACGCGTCCCCTCGGGAAAATGCGTGGCGTACGTCACTGCCGGCGGACTAGGCTCCTGCGCTTCGGTGTCGGGCGGTCCGGGAGGTTGACTTACGTGGGCTCGGGACGGTTGTACGTGGCCGTCGTAGCGGGCGGTTTCAGACGTTACGCGACGTATCGGGCGGCCACTGCGGCAGGGGTGTTCACCAACACCGTCTTCGGGTTGATCCTCGTCTACACGTATCTGGCGCTGTGGGACGAGAAGCCGCACCTCGGAGGGTACGACCAGGCGCAGGCCGTCACCTATGTGTGGCTGGGCCAGGCGATCTTCGCGGCGATGGCGATCGGGGGCGGCGGGGTCGAGGGCGAGTTGATGGAACGCATCCGGACGGGGGACGTCGCGATCGACCTGTACCGGCCCGCCGATCTTCAACTGTGGTGGCTGGCGGCCGACGTGGGGCGTGCGCTGTTCCAGCTGCTCGGGCGGGGTGTGATCCCGTTCGTGTTCGGTGCGCTGGTCTTTCCGGTGGCGCTGCCGGGGGATGTGGCGACCTGGGGTGCGTTCCTGGTGACCCTGGTGCTGGCCATGGCGGTGGGTTTCGGTATCCGGTACCTGATCGCTCTGTTGACGTTCTGGATGATGGACGGCACCGGCATGACGCACATGACCATGCTCGCCGGGTTCTTCTGCTCGGGGATGATGCTGCCGCTCAATGTGTTCCCGGGCGCGCTCGGCGATGTCGTACGGGAGTTGCCGTGGTCGGCGCTGCTGCAGAAGCCGGCGGACGTGCTGCTCGGGGAGGCCGATCCGTGGAGGACGTTCGCCTTCCAGGGTGCGTGGGCGGTGGTGCTGCTGGGGGCCGGGCGGCTGCTGCAGTCGGTGGCGACGCGGAGGGTGGTCGTTCAGGGTGGCTGAGGTGAGCCGGGTGGTGGACGGGCTGCGGGCCTACCGCCTGATCGGCGGGATGTGGATCCGTTCCACGATGGCGTACCGGGCGTCCTTCGCGATGACCACGTTCGCGAACTTCGCGGTGACCGCGCTGGACTTCGTGGGGATCCTGCTGATGTTCTCGCGGGTGAAGGTGCTGGGCGGCTGGCCGCTGCCCGAAGTCGCCTTCCTGTACGGCCTGTCGAGCGTCGCGTTCGGTTTCGCGGATCTGGCGATCGGCTCGATGGAGCGGCTGGGGCGGCGGGTGCGCGACGGCACGCTGGACACGCTCCTGGTGCGTCCGGCGCCGGTGCTGGCGCAGGTCGCGGCAGACCGTTTCGCGCTGCGCCGGCTGGGGCGGATCATGCAGGGCGCGCTGGTGCTCGGATATGCGCTGACCGCCGTCGACATCCACTGGACGCCGCTGAAGGCGCTGTTGATGCCGGTGATGGTGCTCAGCGGTGCGGGGATCTTCTGCGCGGTGTTCGTGGCGGGCGCGGCCTTCCAGTTCGTCGCGCAGGACGCCTCCGAGGTGCAGAACGCGTTCACGTACGGCGGTGCGACGCTGCTGCAGTATCCGCCGACGGTGTTCGGCAGGGAGCTGGTGCGCGGGGTGACGTTCCTGCTGCCGCTGGCCTTCGTCACCTGGCTGCCCGCGGCCTATGTGCTGGGGCGGCCGATGCCGCTCGGTCTGCCGCACTGGGTGGCCTTCGCGCCGCCCCTGGTGGCGGTGGCGTGCCTCGCGCTGTCCGGTGTGGCGTGGCGGGCGGGGCTCAGGTCGTATCGGAGTACGGGGAACTAGCCGGGAGTTGGCAGGGTGACGATGGACGCCTTCATTGAACTGGACCGCGTCGAGAAGGTCTTCGACGTACGCAAGAAGACCGGCTTCCTCAAGCGTGAGCGGCGGCAGGTGCGTGCCGTCGACGGCATCTCCTTCACGGTGGCGCGCGGCGAGATGGTCGGCTACATCGGCCCGAACGGCGCCGGGAAGTCGACGACGATCAAGATGCTGACGGGGATTCTGACCCCGTCCGGTGGCCGGCTGCGGGTCGCCGGCATCGACCCGTCGCGCGAGCGCACGCGCCTCGCGCACCGCATCGGGGTGGTGTTCGGGCAGCGTACGACGCTGTGGTGGGACCTGCCGCTGATCGACTCGTACAAGCTGATGCACCGCATGTACCGGATCCCGGACGCCCGTTACCGCGAGAACCTCGACCGCTGCGTCGAACTCCTCGAACTGGCCGAGCTGTTGGACGTCCCGGTACGGCAGCTGTCCCTCGGGCAGCGGATGCGCGGGGACATCGCGGCGGCGCTGCTGCACGATCCGGAGGTGCTGTACCTGGACGAGCCGACGATCGGCCTGGACGTCATCTCGAAGGCCAAGGTGCGGCGGTTCCTGCGGGAGTTGAACGCCGAGCAGGGCACCACGGTGCTGCTGACCACGCACGACCTCCAGGACATCGAGCAGTTGTGCTCGCGGGTGATGGTCATCGACCATGGACGGCTCATGTACGACGGTGCCCTCGCCGGGCTGCACGAGGTGGGGGAGAGCGAACGCACATTGGTGGTGGACCTGGAGCGGGAGACGGCGCCGATCGACGCGGCGCCCGCGCGGGTGGTGAAGGTGGAGGGGCCGCGGCAGTGGCTGGCGTTCCCGGCGGGGGAGTCGGCGGCGGCGCTGGTGGCGCGGATCGCGGCGGAGTATCCGCTGGCGGATCTGTCGGTACGGGAGCCGGACATCGAGGACGTGATCGCTAAAATGTATGCGGGCTCCACCCCGGGCCACACCGAGAAAGCGGTCTCGTAGCCGCGCGGCGGGGGAACTCGTAGGCTGATTCGTATGACGGACGACGCCGCAGTCCCGGAGCTTCGCGCATCCGACGCCGATCGTGAACGAGTTGCCGAGGTCCTGCGGGACGCCCTCGCCGAGGGCCGTCTCGACATGGAGGAGTTCGAGGAGCGGCTGGAGGCCGCCTACAAGGCGCGGACGTACGGCGAACTCACGCCGATCACCCGTGATCTGCCGGTCGCCGGGGTCACCCCGCCGCCTCCCGTGTCGCTGGTCAAGGAGCCTGTGCGGAGCGGGAGTTGGGCCGGGCGGATCGTCGGCGGCGAGGGGTCCTCGTCCTGGGCCGTTGCCGTGATGTCGGGGTTCCAGCGCAAGGGGCGCTGGACCGTGCCGAAGGTGTTCAACTGCTTCGCCTTCTGGGGCGGCGGGGAGATCGATCTGCGCGAGGCGAACTTCGCCGACCATGAGGTCGAGATCAACTGCGTTGCGATCATGGGCGGGATGAACATCATCGTGCCGCCGGGAGTCGAGGTCGTGGTGCGCGGCATCGGGATCATGGGCGGCTTCGACCACAGTGAGGAAGGCGTGCCGGGGGAGCCCGGGGCGCCCCGGGTGATCGTGAACGGGTTCGCCTTCTGGGGCGGGGTGGGGGTTGAGCGGAAGCTGACTCGGGAGGAGCGGCGGCGGCTCAAGGAGGAACGGCGGCAGGAGAAGCTGGAGCGCGGGGGCGCGCATCAGCCGGGGGAGGGGTTTGCGGATCACCGCCGGATGCTGGAGGAGCATCGGGAGTGGCGGCGGGAGATGCATGAGGAGCGGCGGGAGCGGCATCGGGAGCGCCGGGATCGGCGGCGGGGCGGGGGGTACTGAACCGGCGGTGGGGCTGGGGTTCGTGCCGGGCGGGGAGCAGCCCGCGTAGCCTGCGGGCAATCGTGCCGCCTAAGGGCGGCACGGGTGGGCGCAGGCGGCACCCGGCAAGCGCCGGCAAGCGACCCCGCCGTCAGTGCCCTGCGCGGCACGATTGCCCGCGGGCTGTGTCGGTCGGCTAGAGCTCCGCCGGGGCCGAACCCTTGAACTCCTCCAGGTCGAAGGTCTGGGCCATCCTTGCGAAGCCCTTGTCGGTCGGGTGGAGGTGGTCGCCGGAGTCGTAGTCGGAGCGGAGTCTGCGGAGGTCGTAGGGGTCCCTTATGGCCTTGTCGAAGTCGACCACGGCGTCGTAGACGCGGCCGGAGCGGATTTCGGCGTTGATCTGTTGCCGTACCGCCTCGCGGGCCTGGGTGTAACCCCGGTGGCCCTGGAAGGGCATCAGGGTGGCGCCGATGACCTTGATGCCGTGGGAGTGGGCCTCGCGGACCAGGGTGCGCAGACCGTCGAGGATCTTGTCCGGGTCGGCGAGGCGGGGGTTGCGCAGGATGTCGTTGACGCCGAGGTCGATGACGACGACCTTGACGTTCGTACGGGCGAGGGCGTCGCGGGAGAAGCGGCTGAGGCCGCTTGGGTTGTCGGCGGGGCGGCCCAGGCCGTCGGCCAGGACCTGGTTGCCGCTGATGCCCTCGTTGACGACGCTGTAGCGGGGCAGGTCCTGGCCGGACCGGATCGCCGTGCGCAGCCGTTCCGAAAGGAAGTCCGTCCAGCGGTGGTTGGCGTTCTGCGTGGACGTTATGCCGTCGGTGAGGGAGTCGCCGAACGCGACGACGGTGCCGTCCGACTCGTTGCTCAGCACGTCCAGCGCGGTGAGGTAACGCCAGAACGGCGTCTGCTCGGTGTACCCGGTGCCGGTCACGTCCTCGGTGAGGTCGCCCTCGGCGACGTAGGAGATCTGGCGGGCGTGCGGGTGGTAGGTGACCGGACCGGACGGGCTGGGCGAGTACGTGGTGACCAGTACGTCGCCGCCTTCCGGGATCACGATGCGGACGGCGTCGCTGAGGATCTGCTGTCCGGCGGGGATGACGACCGCGGTGCTGCCGCCGAAGGTCAGCCGTCGCATGGTGTCCGCGGACGCAGCCGCGGTGTCGGAGGCGACGGCCACGGCGATCGAGGCGTGCGTGACGGTCAGCGCGGTCTGGCCGTAGAGGTTGGAGAGGGTGATACGGGCACTCGTACCGCCCACGCTCGTGTGCACGACGTTGCGGACCGAGCGGCCCGCCATGCCGAACGTCTCGGTGCCGGGCTCGGCGGCGGCCGGGGCCGCCGACCAGGAGCCGACCCAGACGCCGGTGGAGGCGGGGGCGGCGGGATTGTGCGGGGAGCGGCCCCCGTCAAGGGTGTTCTTGCCGTTGCTGCCGTCGCCGGCTGCGACCCCGACGTATATGGCGGTCGAAAGGCCCACGATCACGGCGATGATCGCGCAAAGCAGGGCATAACCGTGACGCTTGGTCATGCGGTGCGGGTCTCCTCGGACGAAGGGGAGCCCGAAGCTCCGGAATGATCAGGCCCATGATGCGGCATGGGGTGAGGGGTGGCCGAACAGGACCCCCCTTTGGGCCACCGGAGTTCACGAAGAGCCTCCCCCTCCTGACGGACGCCGGGAACTCTTGTTCCGTTCCAGGAGTCGGTCAGGAAGGGACAATGTGTGCAGGGGATCACGAACGGGTGGAGTGTATGGAGCGCACGAATCCGGATGAGAAGGGTGTCACCGCCCGCGCCATGACGACGTTCAGCGCCGCCGACGAGGAGAAGCAGCGCGGGGTGCGCCGCATGAAGCTCACCGCGGCCGGGCTGCTGCTCTTCGTGGCGTTGGTGTACGTCCTGGCCACGTGGGCGGACAACTCCGGGGCCGGACCCTGGGCGGGCTATGTCGCCGCGGCCGCCGAGGCGGGCATGGTCGGCGCGCTCGCCGACTGGTTCGCGGTCACCGCGCTCTTCCGGCACCCCCTGGGCCTGCCGATCCCGCACACGGCGATCATCCCGAACAAGAAGGACCAGCTGGGGGTGTCCCTGGGGGAGTTCGTCGGTGAGAACTTCCTCTCCGAGGAGGTCGTACGGCAGCGGCTGCGCGCCGTCGGCATCGGCAGCCGGCTGGGTGCGTGGCTCGCCGACCCCGAGCATGCGGACCGGGTGACGGCCGAGTTGTCGGCGGCGCTGCGGGGTGCGCTGACCGTGCTGCGCGACTCGGATGTCCAGGCGGTGGTCGGCGAGGCGATCACCCGGCGCGCGGACGCCCAGGAGATCGCGCCCGGCATCGGGAAGATGCTGGAGAAGGTCGTCGCGGACGGCGGCCACAAGCGGGTCGTCGACCTGATCGTCACCCGCGCGCACGACTGGCTGGTCTGGCACGACACCGAGATCATGGACGCCGTCCAGGGCGGCGCCCCCGGCTGGACGCCCCGTTTCGTGGACAAGAGAGTCGGCGAACGCGTCTACAAGGAGCTCCTCCGCTTCGTCACCGAGATGCGCGACATGCCCTCCCACCCGGCCCGCGGCGCCCTCGACCGCTTTCTCACCGACTTCGCCTCCGACCTGCAGTCCGACACGGACACCCGCGCGCGCGTGGAGCGCCTCAAGGGCGATGTGCTGGGCCGCGGCGAGGTGCAGGACCTGATCGCGTCCGCCTGGACCGCCGTACGGTCGATGATCGTGTCGGCGGCGGAGGACGAGCGAAGCGAGCTGCGGCTGCGCGTGCGGGCCTCGCTGCTGTCGCTCGGCGCGCGGATGGCCGTGGAACCCAAGCTGCAGGCGAAGGTCGACGGCTGGGTGGAGGGCGCGGCGGTGTACGTGGTCACGACCTACCGCAAGGAGATCACCTCCCTGATCACCGACACGGTGGCCGGCTGGGACGCCGAGCACACCACCCGCAAGATCGAGGCCCACATCGGCCGTGACCTGCAGTTCATCCGGATCAACGGCACGGTGGTGGGCTCGCTGGCGGGGCTGTTGATCTACACGGTGTCGCGGGCGCTGGGGGCGTAGGGGCGGGGCCACCTGTCGGCCCGGGTTCGCTGATCCAGGGCCGTCCGGCGTTCGCTGATCCAGGGCCGTACGGCGTCTGCTGATCCAGGGCCGTACGGCGTCTGCTGATCCAAGTCCGTCCGGCGTTCGGGGACGAGGCCCTTCAGAGCCGGCGCGGGGGAGCTGGGGACGGCAGCGCCCCCGCGAGGGCCATGCCACCGCCGGGTGACTGACCGACCGCCGGGCGTAGTGCCGCCGGTCCGGGATACCCGCTACCGGTTCGCTCGATGAGGAGGGAGCCCATGCCCAGCGCCCAGCCCAGCGGCAGCGTGACCGCCGCAACCGGCCACACCGTGACCACCGACATCCCCGCCCGTCTCGACCGTCTCCCATGGTCGCGCTGGCACTGGACGATCGTCATCGGCCTCGGCACCGTCTGGATCCTCGACGGCCTGGAGGTCACGGTCGTCGGCAACATCGCCAGCCGGCTGTCCGAGTCCGGCAGCGGTCTGCCGATCTCCTCGGGCCAGGTCACCGGCATCGCGGCCGCCCTGTACGTGGCGGGAGCGTGTGCCGGTGCCCTGTTCTGGGGCCGGCTGACCGACAAGTGGGGCCGCAAGAAGCTCTTCATGATCACCCTCGCCGTGTATCTAGCGGCGACCGCCCTGACCGCCGTCTCCTTCTCGAGCTGGTGGTTCTTCGCCTTCCGGTTCCTGACCGGCTTCGGTATCGGCGGTGAGTACGCGGCGATCAACTCGGCGATCGACGAGCTCATCCCGGCCTTCCACCGCGGCCGGGTCGACCTGATCATCAACGGCAGCTTCTGGCTGGGTGCGGTGGGCGGCTCGCTGCTGTCGATCGTCGCGCTGAACACCGCCATCCTGCCCAAGGACGTGGGCTGGCGTCTGACGTTCGCGCTGGGCGCGGTCCTCGCGTTCGTGATCCTTCTCGTACGACGGCACGTCCCGGAGAGCCCGCGGTGGCTGCTGATCCATGGCAGGGACCGTGAGGCGGAAGAGATCGTGACATCGATCGAGGAACGGGTGGAGGCGGAGAAGGGACAGCCGCTGGAGCGTCCCGAGGGCGAGATCACGATCCACCAGCGCCGCAGCGTGACCTTCGTGGAGATCGCCCGCACGCTGTTCTCCGACTACCGTCGGCGCTCGATCCTCGGCTTCTCGCTCTTCATCGGCCAGGCCTTCCTCTACAACGCGATCACCTTCGGCTTCGGCGCGATCCTGACGAAGTTCTTCGGTGTCCCGACGGGCGACACCGGCTACTACTTCGCGGTGATCGCGATCGGCAACTTCTGCGGTCCGCTGCTGCTCGGCAAGCTCTTCGACACGGTCGGCCGCCGGGTGATGATCTCGTCGACGTACCTGCTCTCGGGCCTGCTCCTGTTCGGCACGGCATGGCTGTTCGACCAGGGCTCGCTGAGCGCGGGCACGCTGACGGCCTGCTGGTGCGCGGTCCTGTTCTTCGCCTCGGCCGGCGCGTCCAGCGCCTACCTGACGGTCTCCGAGGTCTTCCCGATGGAGACCCGCGCGATGTCCATCGCCTTCTTCTACGCCCTCGGCACCGCGGCCGGCGGCATCAGCGGCCCGCTGCTGTTCGCCGACCTCACCGGCACGGGCAAGGTCGGCGACACCGTCCTCGCCTTCCAGATCGGTGCGGCCCTGATGTGCGCGGCGGGCCTGGTCGCGGCGTTCCTGGCGGTACGAGCGGAACGCCGCTCCCTGGAAGACATTGCGAAGCCGCTCACGGCGGTGGCGTCGACGGTGACCGGGAAGGCCCGGTCGGCGAAGGAGGGGCGGGGGAGTTCGCGACCGGCCACGGCGTAGGACCACGACGCAGGGCTACGACCGTCACTGGGCGTCGCCCTGCCGGACCCGGTCACGGCGCCGCAGGAACAGCAGCCCACCGGCGACGGCGGTGACCCCCGCCGCGGCCGCCCATCCGACGACGTCCCCGGAACCGGTGGCGGCGAGGCCGCCGCCGGCGGGGGAGGCCGACGCGGTGGCCGCGGTCTGGGGCCGGGGCCCGGATCCGGCATCGGAGGCCGAGGGCGTAGGCGTGGCGGCAGCGGTCACTCCCCTGTCCCGGGTGAACGCCAGGGTCCCGAAGCCGAGTTGGTCGTACCCGCCGCTGTTGGGCCCGTAGTCCCCACCGCCGCCCTCGGGCGCGGCCTTGGCGGCGATCTGCGTGAGGTAGGTGGCGGACAGCCCGCGCCGCTTGGTGTAGTGATTGGCGATCATGGCCCAGACCGGCCGCATCTGCGCCGGGTCGGCGGGGGCGACCTGGGTGGGCTGCTGGATCCCCGGCCGACGGTCCACGAGGGCGTAGGGCGTGTACGGCACATTCCCGCCCAGGCTCCACTTGGCCACGTACTGAGCGCCCTTGAGGAAGCGGTTGTCGTCATAGCCGTACAGGTCGATGCCCTGGTTCCAGGCCATCTCGCAGACGGTGCCCATCAGGCCGACGCCCAGCAGCGAGTGCCCCTGGTCGCGCCCGGCCTCCATCCACTGGGCGAGCCCGTCGTCCTGCACGACCGGGATGACGTGCTTGATCGAGCCCATGCCGACGCCGTGCTTGAAGTACTCGACGGCCTGCTCGACCTTGGCCTGGTCGTCGCAGAAGATGCCCGTGGCCAGCGCGCAGGCCATGTTGCACAGGTCCCAGTTGGGCCAGTAGTGGGGGGCGGGAGTGCCGTTGTGGCGGAGGAGGAAGTCCTCACTCATCGAGTAGAAGACGTCGACCAGCATCTTCTGGAATCTCTCGAGTTGGAAGTCCTTGTGGTCGCGGACGAGCTCGGCCGCGTTGGCGGCCTGGTACCCGTATATCCCGGAGGCCAGCCACCGGTCGGCGCTGCCGCTGACCTTCGTCAGCTTCGCCGACCAGGCGTTGAGGATCGCGACGGCGGTGTCGGCGTGGGCGCTGCCGCCACTGACGTGGTAGCGCAGGGCGTTCTGGTACGCGGCGTGGATGTCGTTGTAGAGGATTCCGTAGTTCTGCGGCCACGTGCTTTGGGGGCGCAGTTCCACGCCCCGGTACACGATGGCCTGCGGATTGGGTATCCAGTCGCTCTGCGCATGCCGGTTGGCGGTCAGCTTCGCGTACCCGGCGGTGTAGGGGGCGGCACCGGCCTTCACTTTGGCGGCCATACGCGCGAGGTCGGCGCCGGTGTGGAGGAGTCCGGGATGCGCGAAGGCCCCGCCCGCGGCCACCGCGGGGGTGGTGACAGTGGTGAGGCCGACGGCTCCGGCTGCGGCGCCCGTGGCCTTGAGCACGGTGCGCCGGCTGATCTGTCGTGTCACATGCATGCCACGGAGACGGCCGGGACGGGGCCCGATAACGAAAACTGACCGAGCGGCCGCCGCACCGGGCGCCGGCCACGGCTCACAGGGGCGCGGGGCGGTGTCTGATGTGTGGCTCCGCTGCGTGGGCGCGCCCCGGGTGCCGGGCGCGGCTTTCAAGGGGCGGGGGGAACTGCGCGACCGGCCACGACGGCGCCGCGGCCGAAGACAACCCACCCCCGCACAACCAGCAAATTCGCCGGCGGTCCCCACCACCGCCGGGGGAAGCTGCCGACCGCGACGTCAACGGCCGGGAGGAGACACACGGTTGACCCGCCTGACACGCCCCGACGGCACAGAGATCGCATACCGCGACCACACCCCACCGCGCCCCCGGCAGCAGATCCTCCTCCTGCACGGCCTGGCGGGCCGCATGGCCGAATGGGACGACCTGGTCCCACGGCTGCTCGCCGACGGCCACCGCGTGGTGCTGTACGACGCCCGGGGCCACGGCGAGAGCACCCGCCGCCCGGCGACGGTGACCCGGGCCGCCCACGTAGCGGACGCGATGACCCTGATCAGGGAGCTGTCGCTCGCCCCCGTCACCCTCATCGGTCAGTCCCTGGGCGGTCATACGGCGATGCTGCTGGCGTCGGCCTACCCGGACCTGGTGCGATCCCTGATCCTGGTGGAGGCGGGGCCGGCCGGACCGAGTCCGAACCTGCCTTACCTCATCGCGAGTTGGCTGGCCGACTGGCACCCACTGGACCGCGCCACCATGGTCGAGTCGATCTCCGAACTCGCCACCCACGCCTACTGGCGGGAATGGACGGCCGTCCGCTGCCCGACCCTCCTCGTCCAGGGCGAGAACGGCACGATGCGCGCCACTGAACCCACCGACATGCTGGCCGCTCGCCCGACCGCCACCCACCACACCGTCGTCCCGGACGCGGGCCACGACGTACACCTGGACCAGCCGGAACGCCTGTACGAGGCGATCGCGGCCCACATCAGGTTCCTCAAGCAGCCGTCCGCCGGAGATGCTCGTCGATGAGGCCGAGCGTGGCCTTCGGCTGCTCGACCTGGGGCAGGTGTCCGGCCTCGGGGACGACCTCGAACCGGGCGTCGCCGAAGGCGGCGGCGTACGCGGTCCCGTAGGCGGGCGTCACGATGCGATCGCTCTCGCCCCACACCAGCAGAGCCGGCGTCTGCACACGCCCCAGCCGGTGCAGCAGCTTCGGGTCGTGCATGTACGGGTCGCCGGCGAGGAGGCGCATGGTGGCCATGTTGGCCTGGCGGACGGCGAGTTGGTCGGCGGGCAGCGCGGCGGGGTCGACGTAGTAGCGGTCCGGGTCGTGCCAGGAGAGCTCCGCCGCGGCGCGCGGGTCGAGGGCGAAGTAGTCAGCGATCGGCTCGGACTCGACGTGCACGCCGACGGCGTCGATCAGCACCAGCCCGCTGATGCGCCCCGCGGTGTCCCGTACGGCCATCTCGGCCGCGATCCAGCCGCCGAGGGAGGAGCCGACGACCAGCACGTCGTGCAGGTCGCGGTCCTGGAGGAGGTGCAGGTAGGAGAGGGCGAGGTCGTCGACGCCGGTGCACCAGTCGGGGCGGGGGGGTGCCGTTCCAGCCGGGGTGGACGGGGGCGAGGACCTGAGCGGTGCGGGACAGGTGCTGGGCGATCCCGGTGACGGTGGCGGGGCCTCCGCCGCCGTGGAGGACGAGGACGGGGCGGCCGGTGGTGTCATCTGTAGGCATGCCCGAGAGCCTAACTAAAGATGCTTATATAAGCTAGCTTAGTTTTCGCATAGACTCCCTCCATGCATGCTGACCTGCAACTCCTCGGCCGGGCGGTCAAGCAAGCCCAGTACCGCCAGCACCGCGCGCTGGACAGCGCCCTGACGGCGGTCGGCTCGACCCTCGCCCAGTGGGACGCGCTCCGCGCGATCAGCCGTACACCCGGCGCATCGGCACGCGAACTCGCCGCGGCCACCTTCCAGACCGAGCAGGCCTTCGGCGCACTGATGGGCCGCCTGGCCGCACAGGACCTGGTCGACCGCCGCCCGGGACGCGGCCGCCGCATCGAACACCACCTGACCCCTGCGGGCGAACGGGTCCTGAAGGCCGGACACCAGGTGGCCGCCGAGGTGCTGGCCGAGTGCTTCGCCCCGCTGCCCGAGCCGGACCGCGCGACACTGCTGGAGCTGCTGCACCGCCTGAACGGAACGGTCGAAAGTCCCTGAACGGACGGCGGGAAGTCCCTGACGCGCGGCGGTCCCGGCCGGTCGGTCGAATGGGTTGCCGAATGGGCTATCGTGCCTCTTCGATCTCCCTCGTTCTCTCCCGTTCGCGAACGGGAACCACAGAAGGAGGTCGGAAGGGGATCAGAAGGAGACACGGTGTCCGATCTTGGGCGGCTCGTCGCCGGCCGGTATCTGCTGGTCGAGCGGGTGGGCAGCGGCGGCATGGGCACCGTGTGGCGTGCCGAGGACAAGCTGCTCGGCCGGCACGTCGCGGTCAAGAAACTGCACATCCCGCCGCACCTGCACGACGACGAGGTCCGCACCCTCCACGAACGCACCCGGCGCGAGGCGCGCAGCGCCGCACGCATCACTCACCCCAACGTGATCGTGGTGCATGACGTCGTCGACGACGAGGGCCTGCCGTGCATCGTCATGGAGTACGTCCCCTCGGCCACACTGAGCGACGTCCTGAAGCGCCGGGGCGCGCTGCCACCCCACGAGGCCGCCCGGGTCGGACGCGCCATGGCCGCCGCGTTGCGCGCCGCCCACAACGCCGGGGTCCTGCACCGGGACGTGAAACCCGGCAACGTCCTGCTGGCCGACGACGGGCGGATCGTCCTCACCGACTTCGGGATCGCCATGGAGTCGGGCACGTCCTCACTGACCAAGTCCGGCGAGCTGATCGGCTCCATCCGCTACCTGGCGCCCGAACGCCTCAGGAGCACGAGCACCGGCCCCGGACCCGCCAGCGACCTGTGGGCCCTGGGCGCGACGCTGTACCAGGCGGTCGAGGGCCGGCACCCGTTCCAGCGCGCCACTCCCATCGAGACCGCGTACGCCATCGCAACCGATCCGTACGAGCCGCTGCGCGGCGCCGGCGACCTGGCCCCGGTGATCGAGGGCCTGCTCCTCAAGGAGCCGGAACAGCGCATGGACGTACACGAGGTCGAACGCCGCCTCGGCGACGTGACGGCCACCCGGACCGCTCCCCTCGATCCCCCCACACGCCCGGAACCCGTCCGCGACGTCGAGGCTCCCGGTCGAAAGGGAGGCGGCAACCGCCGTCGTACGGTGCTGTGGGCGGCCTCGGCGGTGGTGCTCGCCACCTGTGTGGCAGGCGGCGCACTGTGGTGGGTCAAGGGCGGCGCGGACGCAGCGGGCGTCCACACGTCCCGGTCAGCCGCTTCGACGCCTTCGGCATCGCCTTCTCCGAGTACCGCGCCCGTCGTCCCCGCCGGTTACCACCTCGTGGAGGCGGACACCGGTATCTCCGTACCCGTACGGGACGGCTGGACCCGTAAGGCGCTGCCCGGCGGCGAGGTCGGCTACATAGACCGGTCCGGCCTGGTGGGCCTCAGGGTCAACGTCGTCCAGTTCGCGGGCAGCGACCCCGTGCAGCACTGGCGCGAGACGGAAGAGGACCAGACCCGCCGGGACAACCCCGGCTACGAACGCGTGCGGATGACCAAGACCACCTTCCGCGGAGAGCCCGCCGGGTACTGGGAGTTCACCTTCGACGGCAGGGCCCGCAAGTACCGCGCGGCGGAACTGGCCTTCGCCGGCACCGACGGCACGCAGTACGTGATCTACCTCTCCGCTCCGGACGCCCAATGGGGCGAGTACCGGCCGGCGTTCGACATCGCGGCCAACGGGGCCCGGCTGACTTCGGCGGGCTGACGAGGGGGGCGGGGGATCGGGGGTGTGGGCCGTGGGGCCGCGCCGCGCTCAGCCCAGGATTTGGCCCCGGCCGCGAAAAGGGCAGATCAACTGCCCCTGCCCGCACGGGAGTTCATGGCAGGATCCGCCACCATGGAATTCTCCGAGGTGGTCCGTCGTCGCCGTATGATCCGGCACTACTCCGACAAAGCCCTGGCCCCGGAGGTGATCGAGCGCATCCTCGCCTCCGCCCTCCGAGCACCGTCGGCCGGCTTCTCCCAGGGCTGGGCCTTCCTCGCCCTGACCGCCCCCGCCGACCGCGCCCGCTTCTGGCCGTTCGTACCGGCCCGCGTCGAGAACACGCCGACCATGCAGGACGCTCCGCTGGTCGTCGTACCCCTGGCCCACAAGGCCGCGTACCTGGAGCGCTATGCCGAACCCGACAAGGGCTGGGAGGACCGCGCCGAGGCCCGCTGGCCCGCGCCGTACTGGCACATCGACACCGGCATGGCGGCCCTGCTCATGCTGCTGACCGCGGTCGACGAAGGGCTCGGCGCCTGCTTCTTCGGCATCATGCCGGAGCATCTGCAGCCGTTCCGGGAGGAGTTCGGGGTGCCCGAGGAGTATGCCCCCATCGGTGGGATCACGGTCGGCTACCGTGCGGACGATCAGCCTCCGCAGAGCAAGCGTGTCGCGGAACGCCGGCGGAGCGCGGACGACGTCATTCACCGGGGGCAGTGGGGGCGGCACGCCTGAGGAAACCGTTCAGGACAGCGGGATCTCCTGCACTCCGGAGCTCCCCGGCCGGTAGTCGCTGTAGCGCCCCCAGTCCGGCCGGACCCTGACGTGGACGATGTCCGGCCACGCCGCCCGCTCCCGCCCGGTCGGGAACTGCTCGTAGTACGCGGCGACGGCCGGGTCGTCCTGCGTGATCTCGCAGGCCACGCCCTCGAGTTGGACCGTCTGCTCGTCTGCCCGGTCGAACCCGATGACCAGGGCCACGCGCGGCTGCCGACGGAGATTGGCGAACTTACGGGACCCCCGCGTCGTGTCGAAGACGAGGTCGCCCGCATCGGTCGCCGCGATCCCGACCACCGCGGCCTGCGGATGGCCGTCGGCGGAGGTGGTGGCCAGGACGGCCAGTCGGCGGGCGCGGACGAAGTGGACGAGGGCATTTCGGTCCATCAGCCCAAAATATCGGCACTGGGCTGAGCAGCGAAATGAGCCCGGCGGTGGACCACAGCCGGGCTCACTTCATCGCTTACGGGCGTCAGCGCGGGCGCTCACTGCGGGCACTCAGTTGTAGAGCGCCACCCTCGGAGCCACCGTGCCCTTGGCCTGCGGGTTGATGACGGTGAGACGGTAGACCTGGGTGAGCGTCTCGCCCGCGTGCAGCGTGCGCTGCGCGGTCGAGAGGTCGGTGAACAGAGTGCCGGTCTGGCTGCCGACCTGCACGGCCTCCCAGCAGCCGTCCGCCTTGCGGCGCTCCAGCCTGATGTCCGACGGCGCCAGGAACGGCCCCGCCTCCGGCGACTCCACCAGCAGCTGGGGGGCGACGGTCCGGTCCGCCGACGAGTCGTTGCGGTAGGTGACCGTGAACTCGTGCGCCGCGCTGTCGGCCGCGAGGCCGCTCGTGGGCAGGTCCACGAAGTCGGTGAGTATGGCGGGCGCCTGCTCCGGCGACCGCGCGGCCGCGCCCGCGACGGTGTGCTGCGTGGCGGCCATCGCCGGGCTCGCCATGGCCAGACCGGAGACCGCCACGACGAGGGCCACGGAAGCAAGGCGGAGACGACTGTTCTTCAACGACACGTTCGCTGTTCCTTCGGGTTCGCTGGGGTGAACTGGCCTGCCCGGTAGGGCTGTCGCTCACGGACGTCTTCAAGACTACGCAGCGCAGCATAGGCGCCCGACGTCGCACGGCGGATCGGCCGAAAGAACGAGGCGGGTGCGTCGACTTCCGGTCGAACGGCGGTAGCGGGCAGGTTCGAGTCCTGGCTGAACACGCGAGGCGAACGACGCGTGAAGCCCGGCGATCCGGCTGGGTGCAGATGTGAAGACCCCGCAACGAACGCGCCCCTGAGGCATCCCTCAGGGGTGTCGCACCGTCACGTCCTGCTCATCCGGCTCCCAGGCCTCGAGCTGGTCGCGACAGTGGTGCCTGGTGCCTGGTGCCTGGTGCCTGGTGCCTGGTGCCTGGTGCCTGGTGCGGGGAGGCGGGTGAACCGCGCGCCGTCGGCGGAGAGCGAGAGGCGCCAGGAGCGGCCCTCGGTGGCGTGGAAGCCGGCGGCAGCGCAGCGGGCAGTACCGGTCATCAGGTGGAGTCGCCGACGCGCAAACGACTGGTCTACGCGTCGGCGGATCGCGCCACACCTCGAACGACGTGGATCGGGCGGGTCAGCGCTGCAGGGTGAGGAGGCCCGGCCGCCACGGCAGCAGGTTGTAGGGGGTGCCTGCCGGTGTGCTGGGGGACAGGCCCTGGTAGAGGAGCTGCAGGTTGCAGGGGTCGATGGTCATGGTCTGGTCGGGGTTGTTGCGGACCAGGTCACCGTGGCTGATGTCGTTGGTCCAGGTGGCACCGCTGTTGGCCTTGCCGGCGAAGGGGTTGGACTCGGTGGCGGCCTGCGGGGTCCATGAACCGCTCAGGCTGGAGGCCGTGAACGAGCGGAAGTAGCGCTGCTCGTTCGCACCCCGCGCCTCGACGATCATGAGGTACTGGTTCTGGCCCTGGACCTTGTAGACCTGCGGCGCCTCGAACAGGTTCTTCGTCGTGTCGCTCATGACCGTCGTGTACGACGAGCCGAAGTTGCCCGGGAAGTTCCCGATCGGCATGCTCGCCCGGTAGATGCTGCCGTTGTCACCGGCGAAGAACAGGTACATGTTCTGGCCGTCGGCGATCAGGGTCTGGTCGATCGGAGCGGCGCCGGGGATGCTGCCGGTGAACAGCGCCTGCGGCGCGGACCAGCTGTTGGGGTTGGTGGGGTCGCTGGAGGTGCGGTAGAAGAAGGGCCACTGACCCCACTGCGATGCCAGTACCCAGATGTTCTTGGGCGCGAAGTAGAACAGTGTGGGCGCCACCGTGCCCTGGCTCATCCCGGTCTGGCCGGCCGACGCCATGTCGGACCAGTTCGTGAAGGGAGCGAAGCCCATCGAGCCGTATGACCCGGATTGGTTGACGGTCGAGCCGTAGACCAGGTGCTTGCCGTTGTACACCACGTTGGTGAAGTCCTTCAGCGAAACCCAGCCGTTCGACGGCTGCGCCAGCGGACCGGTCGAGCTCCACCGGTACGTCGACGGAAGAGAACACGTGCTGCCCGTCCCGGAAAGGCCGGTCCACTTCTGGTTGTCGGCGCCGCTGCACGACCAGAGCTGCACCCCCGTGCTGTTGGCCGTGGCGCCGCCGCTGACGTCCAGGCACAGCCCGGACTCCACGCCGACGACGGTACCGTCGGGGTTCACCCGCCACTGCTGGTTCGTGCCGCCGTTGCAGGCCCAGATCTCCACCTTGGTCCCGGCCGCGGTGGCATGGCCCGGGACGTCCAGGCACTTGTTCCCGTACACGGTCAGCTGGTTGCTGTCCGTCAGCGTCCACTGCTGGTTGGTCCCGCCCGTGCAGTCCCAGATCTGCAGGAGGGCGCCATCGGTCTGGCTGGCGCCCGGCACATCGAGGCACCGGCCGGAGCCGACGCCGCGTAAGGCGCCGCTGGTGGCCGCCTGAGCCGGGCCGGCGACGAGCATCGCCGCCAACGAGACCAGGACCGCAACGGCGGCGGCGAGCACGGCAGACGGATGGCTGCGGCTGAAACGTCTTCTGCGCATGGAGACCTCGTAGTCCTCGAACAAGCGATTCCGGTTGGCCCCCGACGGGGGCTGTGCGGACTGTCGGTGCGGTGCGGATTTGCGCGTTCGCCATACCGAACAAGGATCGAAGTGTCGAGCAACCGGATCATAGGGAACCGGTGAACGACGTCAATACCTCTCGCACAATTCGCGAGCCGAAACCTTCGCAAGTTGAAACCAGACGACTTAACTCCCCTGGTTCAGCGGTGCTTTGGTGTGAGGAGCAGGTGGCAGCGCGGGCAGGCACCGGCGGAGGACCGCGCTCTCGGGTACTTCCAGCTCGGAGGCGAGACAGCTCGATCCGGCAGGGCATCGGTAGTCGAGAGCGGCGGCACACTGCGGAACCCGGCCTGCTTCGCCACCGGCTCCCAGCGACTAACGCGCCATCGGCTCAAGAGTCCAGTCCAGCGTCATTGCCGACTTGCTCGTAGTCGAGGCAGTGAACATGCTGCCGCCGGAATCGGTCCGCAACTCGACAGAGCCGCCGCACTGTACGTCTGTGGCCTGCCCCTTGGCGGGCTGGATACGAACCGGCCCCTCACCTCGGCAGGTCACAGTGAGCTTCCCGGCCACTCCCGGCGTGCTGTCGGCACCGAAGTGGACGGGGGTCCCAGAGACAAGGCGCAGCCCTGTCCCGGAGGCGGTCACCAGGGGTGCCGATGCCGTATGGGCCGGGCTGGCCGTCGTGTGAGGGTGGGTATCAGTGGTGGCTCGGTCTGCCGGGTGACCGCTGCATCCCGCCAAAGCCACCATGGCAGCCAGAGTCGCCCAAGCGGCAGGCGCATGCTTCATGAACTGCTCCCCAGAACTCGGTACTTGATACGGAAGGAGTGGGGAGGCGCGGTTGAGCCGTGTGACGCCCCAGTCCGGGGCCGAAGGTACAGGTCAAGTTGCTGACCTGACCGGGTGCCGGGACCTGTCCGACGAGATCTTGGTGCGGGAGAGTTGCATGCCCGTGAAGCGTCGAAGACCGGAAGCGAAGCGGCAGCCGATACGCCGGTCCCGTCCCTCCTCTGGCCCTACGACGACGTCGCCGATTCCTCGTGGCCCGGAGCCGGACAGTTTGGACGAGGCCGGCCAACCGCCCATCCGAAAGGTGAGGTGGGCAACGGCTACGTACGCGATTACGTAGTTCTACTGTCGCCACCGGAAGGCAGCGTTGGAAGACTCGCCCATGAGCTTCCTGGCGGAACCGTGGTGTCACGCCGGGGAGCTTGCTGCCTCCCTACTGGGCAACCGTCGTCGGCGGTCCAACGGGCAGCGAACGCTGTCCAGTTGATTGAGCCCAGCCGAACGTTGGAGAGTCCTCCGTTGGTTTCCAAGATTCGTGTCCTTCTGGTCATGCTCGTGCTCCTGGCGCTGGCCATCTGCGCCATCGCCCTGCTCGCGGCCATGAAGGCCGGTGCCATCTGGTTCACGATCGTTCCGATCGGCATCCTCGTCGCCGGCGCGAGCGTCGGCCAGTCGTCTGGATGGTTCAACAAAAAGGGCCGGTGACTGACCTGGCGGCTCGCAGGGCACTCACTTCTACTTCAGCCCCCTGCTCGCGGGGCAACAGCAGATCCGTCTGCCCGGCTATCCGGGTGCGGTCGAGTAGTCGGTCTGCAGCCTTCCGGCCCAACTGGCCGTAGCCAAAGCTGAGTTGAGGGGGAAACGACTGCCCCTGACGCGTTCACTCGCCGGCAAGCCGATGAAGAAGTCCAGTCCCCGTGGGGCAGCGATCCCGTCGGCGAAGTACCGGCCCGGTGAGCGGCCGGACACTCGGCGGATCATTTCACCGACGAGCCAGCCCCAAGCCCTGCCGTGGCAGCCGTGCGCCGTGCCTGGAGTCCACTGCGGACGCTGCGAGCGCAGCAACCATCGGATGCCAAGTCAGCGCATCGGCCAGCGGCACCGGCCGGTTCAATGCGACCAGACCGGCGGCCGCGCGCCGAGGGCTTCTCTGGCGGTCTGGTAGTCGGTGCTCACATCGTGGAACGTACCCGCCTGGCGAATTCTTCGGTACATACGGCGGGGTGCCAGGCGGAGTCACGAGCCTGGCAGGCGGCGAGGACTTCCGCCGGTTCCTCGGTGACGTACACCCCCAGGGTCGTGTCTTCGTCGTCGAAGGCGAAGCGGGCGAGGACCTTGGAGTCGAAGAGCCAGAAATCGTAGTCCGGCAGCCGCAATTCCCTCGCCTGCGTGCGAGTCAGGTTGCGGATGTCCTCACCCGCCGCAACATTGCTCGGCGCACTCGCGAGCAGGAACTCCTGCCCCCGCGTCAGCGGTTCATCGACCAGGCGCACGCGCTCAAACCGCTTGCCCTGCGCTGTCTGCGTGCGGACGTTCTCGCGCCAGGCGTTTTCCGGTCCGCGAGCGATGCCCTCGCCCGCGAGGAACCGGGACCACTTCGGGCTGTTGCGGTCGGAGGCGTAGCCCCGGCGCGTTTCCAGACGCCATGCGGTGTGCTTGAAGTCCTGGAACAGGTGGGAGATCGAGGCGAACGGCTGGAGTTCAGAAGCCTCGCTCCTCGGCGCGTATCGGGTCAGCAGACTGCGTGGGACGCGAACGAAGGTCTCGGACTCCCTGACGTCCCGGAGCTGGGCGAGGTGCTCCCGGTCGGTCTCCCGCTCGCCCTGGATGAGGATCTCGCCAGTCCCCTCGATGTCGTACAGGGTGGGGCAGTCACCGTCGTCGCTGGTCGTGCCGATGAACCTCAGCGTCATGACGCCCTCCATCTGCGCCGGTTGGAGATCCAGGATGCGTGTGTGGGGCAGGGTGCACTCAGGAATTGCAGCAGATTGCGCATCGTGTGCCGCGGGCGCGGATTGCGCGCAAGCAGGTCCGTTCGCAGCCCGGGCCCAGCAGGGGCCTGTGCGGCGTACAGTCTGTCTTCTGTTATCCCGAGGATCTGACGCGCGAGACCTACATGGGGGTGGTGGCAGCGGAACCAGGCCGTTCAGATTCCGTCAGCCCGTAGTGATCGAAACGAGCTCCATAAGGCTGTCGATCCGCCAGTCCGCCGCTGCCACCACCTCTGGGTCGTCGGCCCAGAAGTGCCCCCATGGTCCACGCCGGATGTGGGCCACGCGCAGCCTGGAGGCCTTCGCTCGCCTGGAAAATGCTCCCTTCGCGTCCACATCGAGGCCGATCCACAGATCTGGTCACGGGGAGCGTCATGCCTCAGGATCCAGAAAGCAACCCGCCTTGTTTCACCGCCTGCACGAAGGAACGCCAAGGGGTGCCGCGAACCGGGACCATCGGGCCTTCCGCATCCTTTGAATCACGTACGAGAGCATGCTCATCGGTCAGTGCGCACTCGACGCATTCTCCCCCTGCGCCGTTGCTATACGACGACGTGAACCACATCAGACGGCCATGGTTCTTGGATCCTGCAATGCTCACTGTGCGTATTCCTTCAGAATGGACTTGATCAGTTGGGTGGAGCGCTGAGGACTGAGGGCTGCGGCTCGCAAGCCGTCGAATGCCCTCGTGTACTCGCGAACATGATGCTCGCCCTCCAGGTACACGGCATCGGTGATGCCGTCGCGGTACACCAGGTCCGGGTCTTCCGGGGCGGGGAAGCCCAGCATGGTGAAGGAACCCGTGGCTGGATATGTGCCCGAGTCGAAAGGGAGGACCTGCAAGGTCAGTGTCGGCAACTCGGCTGATTCCAGGACGCGTTCAAGCTGCTCTCGCATCAATGACCGGTCCCCGATGACGTGGCGCAGAGCGCCCTCGTTCACAATGAACCAGGCATCAGGGGCGTCGGTTCGCGTCAACATGGCCTGGCGTTCCATGCGTACCCGCACGGCCCTGTCGATGTCCTCGGCGGTCATGTGAGCTCCCGTCTTGTGGAGCTCGCACGTATACGCCTCGGTCTGCATGAGGCCGGGGATCAACTCGCACTGGTACTGGCGGAACGTGGAGGCGTCCTGCTCCAGACCGATGTAGATGTTGAACCACTCGGGCACACCGGAGCCGTGCACCTGCCACCAACCACGCGTCTTGGCCTCCCGGGCCAGTGACTTGAGGAACTCGCGCAGTTCGTCCGTGGTGTCGTAGAACCGGCACAGCGCATCGATGTCCGATGGCTGAACGCGGCCGCTGCCCGTCTCCATGCGGTTGACCTTGGAGCCACTCCAGTCCAGCGCCTCGCCGACTTGTGCGCAGGTCAAGGTGCTCTTTTCGCGGAGCTTCTTCAGCTCGATCGCGAGACGGCGACGGCGTGCCGTTGGTGAACCGGCCATCGGATCCCTCTCAACCATGCGTCGAATAGCGGGCGTTCAGTCTGGCGCCAAGGCCTGCGCCTGCCAATCACTCGGAAGTGGGAATCTCGTCCTGCACATTGCACGGCGGGATGTGTTGCCACCACTCTGAATCAGCGACGCCACTCATAGTGAGGGTGTTTGACGCTCCGCGATGGCGCGGAGATGGCATGCGACGGGAGGGGTCTGTGTGATCCAGGAAGCGTGTATGTCACGAAAGCCGTGGGACCTGGCCTTCACGGCCGAAGCTGAGGAAGTCGCCGCCCTGCGCCGCATCATGCGGTTCCATCTCGGCCTCTGGGGACTGCACGATCTCACCGACGGGGCTCAACTCTGCGTGAGCGAGCTGGTGTCCAACATCATCACGCACGTGGGCCCCGGTACCCCGGCCACGCTTGCGGTCTCCATGAACGGCACCCACCTGCGCATCGAGGTCCACGACCCCGCCCCGCGAGACCTGCCCACCCTCGTCGACGCGGACTCCGACTCCGAGGCCGGCCGAGGCATGGCTCTCGTCGACGCGGTGGCCGATCGCTGGGGCGTCCTGCTTCGCCCCGATGGAAAGGTAGTTTGGTGCGAGCTGGCAACGGAACTTGCCGCACCGAACGGTCACGTGGGTGGAGCCGGTGTCAAGCGGGCCGAGACGCTATTGAGCCTCTATACGGCGGACGGGCGCCCTCGTGAAGCGGACCCGAGCAGGCTGAGCAGGGCGGTCGCCCAAGAAGCGATGATCGACGTCATCACGGATTTCCTCTACTGGCTCCGAGTGCATGGCTGCGATGAGGAAGACGTTCTGGACAGGGCTCAGATGCGATTCGAGGCCTTGGTTTCGGCAACCGCAGGTGCGCCTTGCCGAGCCCTCCGGTGAGGAAGTCTCCTGGACGGCTGGGTTCGGGGCAGGGCCCGGGCCTTGAGGGCATGGTGGCCGATGCGCAACGCATGGACCGGATCCGAAGCCTCGCGCTCGAAGTGCGATGGTGTCCCGCCGAGTGGTGTAGTAGCGATCTCTGCATAGCCCCTGGTCATGGGGCGGCCATCGCGCAACTCTCCGAGTAGCGAAGCTCGTTGAGTGAGAGGTGACGCGATGGCCTTGTCC
>NZ_JAJSBI010000023.1 GCF_021261325.1 Streptomyces guryensis
GGTCAGCACCGAGCCCTGCGCCTCCATGACGGCCAGCGGCGCGAAGTTCTCCGAGGCGATCATCTCGAGGGTGGACTGCTGACGGTGCAGCTCGGCGTCGACCGCGGCGGCGATGTCCGGGTCCAGTGTGCGCAGCGACTGGTTGAGCAGGGTCATCGGCGGTCTCCTCGGGTGTGGGCGCAGTGGGCTGCGTAGGCGTCGGCGGACAGGGCGCCGGCGATGTTCTCGACCCGCAGCCGGAACAGCCAACCGACGGTGTAGGGGGCGGTGTTGACGACGCCGGGCGCGTCGGCGAGCGCGGTGTTGACTTCCAGGACCTCGCCCGAGGCCGGGGCGTACAGGCCGCTGACGGCGGTCCGTGACCTGATCTCTCCGCAGCTCTCGCCCGCCTCGACGCGGCTGCCGACCTCGGGCAGCCGCAGGTGGACGACGTCGCCGAGGGTCTCGGCCGCGAAGGCGGTGATGCCGACGGTGGCGTTGCCCTCGTCCACGACCAGCCACTCGTGGTCCCATGTGTAGCGCAGGTGCCGCGGGATGCTCGGGGCGGTCGTCTGCCGCCCTCGCAGGGGAAGTCGGGAGGCGGGGCTCATGACACGGCGGCCGCGGTGGCGGGGGCGAGGGTGCGGCGGAGCCGGTTGAACAGCTTCGGCTGGTTCAGGGAGAGCACGGCGACGGGGGTGCCCTCGCGCAGGTAGACGGAGACGAAGGAGCGGCCATCGAGGCTGCCCTCGATGAGTTCGGGCCGGTCGCCGGGGGCGACGTGTCCGGCGAGCTGGATGCGCACCTGGTACTGGTCGGACCAGAAGTACGGCGCGGTGACCCGGGCGGGCGCGGCGGACTCGCCGGTGAGCAGGGTCCGGGCGGCGGTCTTCGCCTGCTCGGTGGCGTTGCTCCAGTGCTCGATGCGGGCGTGGCGTCCGGTGAACGGGTTGGGCCATCGGGCGACGTCGCCGACGGCGACCACGCCCGGGACGCTGCTCGCGCCGCCGGGGTCGCACACCACGCCGTCGTCCACCTGCACGCCGGACCCGGCGAGCCAGGCGGTGGCGGGCCGTACACCCACCCCGACCACGACGATGTCGGCGGGCAGCAGGCGCCCGTCCGCCAGCCGTACCCCGGTGACCCGGTCCTCGCCGGTGAGTCCCGCCACGCCGGTTCCGCACAGCAGACGCACTCCGTGGTCGGTGTGCAGCGAGGAGACCACCAGGCCCATCTCGCGCCCCAGTTGGCGTTCCAGCGGGACGTCGACGGCTTCCACGACGGTGACGTGGAGACCGAGCCGGTGGGCGGTGGAGGCCACTTCGGCGCCGATGAAGCCGGCACCGATGATGACGACCCGGGGCAGTCCGTCCAGCAGTTCGGCGCGCAGGGCCTCGGCGTCGTCGAGGGTGCGCAGGGTGTGGACACCGGCCATACCGTCCATGCCGGGCAGCAGCCGGGGGCCGGCGCCGGTCGCGACGACGACGCCCTCGCTGCGCAGCCGGCGTCCACCGGCCAGGGTGACGGACCGGTCCGCGGGGTCGAGGCGTACGGCGCGCTCGCCGAGCAGCCAGGTGACCTGGAGGGCCTCGTACTCGTCGGCGTCACCGAGTGCGAGCTCGTTGGCGTCGATGTCCCCCTTGAGGAAGTCCTTGGAGAGCGGCGGGCGGTCGTAGGGGGCGTGGCGCTCCTCCCCCACGACGACGATCTCGCCGTCGTAGCCCTCTGCGCGCAGCGCGCGGACCGTGCTCAGGCCTGCCAGCGACGCGCCGACGACGGTGATGCTCATGGGGAACCTCCGGGTTGCGGGTACCCGACCGGGTGTCTCGAATTACACAACAATGCTCGCTATACGCAACATGCTTGGGGCGAGGTCGGGGGCTTGTCAATAGACGGGCGGCATCAGTGCGCAATAGCGCAGAAGGTTGCGCTATGCGCAACTTTGAGGAGGGCTGGAACAGGGGTTACAGCGTCGGCTCGTCCCACTGGTCGAGCAGCAGGTCGGCCATGGTCTCGTCGAGCCCGGTCGGCGCTGCGTCCAGGGCCGAGGAGTTCGCCGGCAGCCAGGTTGAGGGCGCCGGGCAGCGGGATGACGTCGAACCAGTCCCCGCCCACTCCGGCCTGGGCGGGCAGATAGCGGTGGGCCACCTCCAGGGCCGACTGGCGCGGACCGCCGGGATCTGGACTTGGCCATACCCCAGTAATGGTCGGTGCGGCTCAGCTGCCCCCTGTCCAGCAGTGACAGCCCGTCCACCTGCCGGAGGGGGCCGCCGAACGGCAGGCGGACGGGCGGTATCGGGGTGGCCGGGCTCAGCCGGCGGGCTGGGCGTCGAGCCTGCCCTGCAGCCAGCTGTGGAACTCGCCGATGTGGTGCTCACTGGGCACCAGGACGCCACCCTTGGCGTACGCCCGCGAGCTCATCGCCGGCTGGGTGCGCTCACACGCGTCGAAGTCCTGCTGGTTGACACGGTGGAACAGCTCCACGGAACGCTCCACGTCCTTGCCGCTCTCCACCACGTGCGGGAGATACAGCCAGTCACACTCGACGACCGTGCGGTCGGCCGATATCGGGTACATCCGGTGGAAGATCACGTGGTCGGGGACGAGGTTGATGAAGACCTGCGGCCGTACGGTGATCGCGTAGTAGCGGCGGTCCTGGTTCTCGGCGACCCCCGGGATACGGTCCAGGCCCGCGGAGCCGTCGACGGTGAAGCCCTCGACCTCCGCCCCGAACTCCGCGCCGTGCCCGACGTAGTACTGCGCCGCGTATCCGTCCGCGAACTCCGGGAGCACCTCGGTGAGTTCGGGGTGGATGGTCGCGCAGTGGTAGCACTCCATGAAGTTCTCGATGACGAGCTTCCAGTTGGCCTTCACGTCGTAGGTGATACGGCGGCCCACCTGGAGGTTCTCGATGCCGTACCGCTCGATGGACTCGACGTCGCCGAGCCGCTCGACGACCGCGCCCAGCACGTCCTCCTCGAAGGACGGGGGCTTCTCGGCCAGGCACACCCACACATAGCCGAGCCACTCCCGGACATGGACGTTGACCAGGCCGTAGGCGGTCCGGTCGATGTCCGGCATCGAGGTCAGGTTCGGCGCGGCCACCAGTTTGCCGTCCAGGCCGTAGGTCCAGGCGTGGTACGGGCACTGGAAGGCGCGCTTGACCTCGCCGGACTCCTCCGTGCACAGCTTCGCGCCGCGGTGCCGGCAGATGTTCAGGAACGCCTTGACCGAGCCGTCCCGGGAGCGTGAGACCAACACGCTCTCCCGGCCCACCTGGAAGGTGCGGAACTGGCCCGGCCTGGCCAGTTCCGGGGCGCGGGCCACGCAGAACCACATGGCCTCGAAGACGCGCTCCTGTTCCAGGGCGAAGACCTCGGGGTCGGTGTAGTACTCCCCGGGCAGTGTGGAGATCAGACTGGGGGGCAGATCCATCATGGTCATCAGGTCACCTTCGGAAAATGTCGGACTCGGGAAATGTCAGACGCGCACACGGCGAGGGTCGAACAGGGCGATGGGGTGCTCGGTGGTGCCTTCGGTGGCGAGGTCGGCGAGGATCTCGCCGATCACGGGCACGAACTTGAACCCGTGGCCGGAGAATCCGCAGGCCACGGTCACCTGCGGATGGTCGGGATGGTGGGCGAGGACGAAGTGCTCGTCCGGCGTGTTGGTGTACATGCAGGCCGCGGCCTTGAGGAAGCTGCCGGGCAGGGTGGGGATGCGGGGGCGCAGATGGGCGGCCATGGCCTCGATCTCGTCCGGGTGGATGCGCCGGTCGAGGGTGTCGGGGTCGCTGGGGACGCCCTTGCGGAAGAAGGCGACCTTGGCGCCGCCCTCGGGGCCGTCGAGGGAGGGGAAGCCGTAGATCTGGGTGCCGTCCGGGTCCTCCCAGATGTAGACGGGGTGCCGGTCGGCGGTGAACGGGCCGGTGCCGCCCTCGGGCTGGAACCAGTACATGACCTGCCGCTCCACCGTCACCTGCACGCCGATGTCGGACAGCAGCTTCGGCGCCCAGGCACCGGGGGCGATGACCAGTCGTTCGGCGGTGTAGGCACCGCGGTCGGTGACCACCCAGGCCTTGCCGCCCGGCCCGTCGGCCTCCCAGCCGAGGACCATCTCGGCGAAGTGCAGCTCGGCGCCGTGGGCCCGGGCCAGGTCCAGATGGGCGGTGACGGTCGCCTCGGGCCGGGCGATGCCGGCCCTGCGCTCGTAGAAGGCAACGTCCTCGGCGGCCGGGTTGAAGGTGGGGAAGCGGCGCCGGATGTCGGAGGCACCCAGGACCTCGTGGTCCAGGCCCCACTCGTGGGCGCTGCGCAGGGTGCCGGCGAAGGCCTCGCTGTCCTCGCGGCCGATCATCAGACCACCGGTCTCGGTGAAGACCTCGTGGCCGGAGTCGACGGCCAGCTTCTCCCACAGTTCGTGGGCGCGCAGCAGCAGCGGGACGTAGGCCGGGTCCTCGAAGTAGGCCTGCCGGTAGATGCGCGAACCGCCGTGGCTGGAACCGAGGTTGTGGGCCGGCCCGAAGCGGTCGATGCCCAGCACTTGCCGGCCGCGTTTGGCGAGGTGATAGGCCGCTGCGCTGCCCATTCCGCCCAGGCCTACGACGATTACGTCGTACGAAGGGGGCATGTGTCCATCTCCTGGGAGTCTTGCCGGTGTTGGGTGTGATGAATGTGCGGGCCGGTGGGGGCTGGTCGCGCCCACGCGGCGGAGCCGCAAATCGATACAGCCCCGCGCCCCTTCGGGGCTCGGGTCAGCGGCGGATGCGGGACATCTCCGGGTCGAACAGCGGCTCGGCTGCGGTGGTGGCCGCGATCCCGGTGCCGAAGTACTCGATCTCCACCCGGGTTCCGGGAGCGGTGTGCTCGGCGGGTAGCCAGGCGTAGGCGATCGGGGCGTCGATGGTGTAGCCGTAGGCGGCGCTGGTGACGTAGCCGACCGGGCGGCCGTTCACATGGACCGGTTCGTGGCCCAGCACCACGGACTGCTGGTCCTCGATGAGGAGGGGGACGAGGCGGCGGGCGACCGTGTCCTCGGTGATCCCCTCCAGGGCGGACCTGCCGGTGAAGTGCTGCTTGCTGGGGCGTACGGCGAAGCCGAGGCCGGCCTCGTAGGGGTTGTGCTCGGTGGTCATGTCATGGCCCCAGGAGCGGTAGCCCTTCTCCAGGCGCAGGCTGTTGAAGGCGCTGCGGCCTGCGGCGATGATGCCCACGTCCTGTCCGGCCTGCCACAGTGTGTCCCACAGTCGGGCGCCGAGGTCGGCGGTGGTGTAGATCTCCCACCCGAGCTCGCCCACGTAGCTGAGCCGCATCGCGGTGACCGGGACGTCGCCGAGGTGGGCCTGCTTGGCCTTGAAGTAGCCGAAGCCCTTGTGGGAGAAGTCGATGTCGGTCAGGGGCTGCACGAGATCGCGGGCGCGCGGGCCCCAGACACCCAGGCAGCAGGTGCCGGCGGTGATGTCCCGAACCTGCACGGAGCCGTCGCCGGGCAGGTGCCGACGCAGCCAGTCCAGGTCGAGGTTGCCGTTGGCGCCGATCTGGAAGCGCTCGGCCTCCAGACGGGCGATGGTCAGGTCGCTGCGGACGCCGCCGGCACTGTCGAGCAACAGGGTGTAGGTGACCGGCCTGTCGAGCTGATTGGTCGTCAACTCCTGGAGGAAGGCGAGCGCTTCGGGGCCGGTGACCTCCAGCCGCTTGAGCGGGGTCATGTCGTACAGGGCCACGCGCTCACGGGTGACGAGTGCCTCGGCTCCGGCGATCGGCGACCAGTAGCGCGACGCCCAGGCGTTGCGGCCGGGGACACGGGCCACCTCGGGCAGCGAGGCGTTGGCCTCGTACCAGTGCGGGCGCTCCCAGCCGCCGCCCTCCAGGAAGACCGCGCCGAGGGCCTCCTGACGGGAGTGGAAGGGGCTGATCCGCAACGGGCGCGGGGACTCGGCCGGCTGCAGCGGGTGCAGGATGTCGTAGACCTCGACGAAGTTCTGGCAGCTGCGCTCGTGCACGTACAAGGGGGTGAGCTGGACCTCTTCGAAGCGGTTGATGTCGCACTCGTGGACGTCGGTGCCGGGCCTGCCGTCGACCAGCCATTGGGCCATGGCCTTCGCGACGCCGGCGGAGTGGGTGACCCAGACCGCCTCGGCCAGCCAGAAGCCCTGCACCTTCGCCGACTCGCCCATCAGCGGCATGCCGTCGGAGGTGAAGGAGAAGATGCCGTTGAAGCCCTCCTCCACCTTCGCGTCCGACAGGGAGGGCAGCAGGGAGACGGAGTCGGTCCAGGCGCCCTCGAAGTCGGCCTCGGTGAAGCGGAGCGAGGACGGCATGACGGCGTCCCGCGGGTGGGCGACCTCGTCCAGGGAGACGGGCATGGGCCGGTGGGCGTAGGAGCCGATGCCGATGCGGTCGACGAGTTCGCGGTAGTACAGGCCCGCGTCCTGGTTGCGCAGGATCGGCAGGGACGCCTGGGTGTCCTCGTCGTTGCGCCCGGCGAGTACGGGGAGCTGCGTGGTGCGGGCGTACTGGTGGGCCAGGGGCACCAGCGGCACCGGCTGCCCGACCATGCGGCCGATCTCCGGGCCCCAGAACCCGGCGCAGGAGACCACGATGTCCGCCCGGAAGACGCCCTGGTCGGTGACGACCGCGCTGACCCGGTCGCCGGTCGTCTCGATGCCGGTGACGGTGTGGTGGGCGTGGAAGCGGGCGCCGCGGGCGATCGCCCGGCGGGCCTGCGCCTCGCCCGCGCGCAGTGCGTTGGCCAGGCCGTCGCTGGGGATGTGGAAGCCGCCCACGATCCGCTCGACGTCCAGCAGGGGGTGCAGAGCGGCGGACTCCTCGGGGCTGAGCAGGCGGCTGTCCACTCCCCAGGAGGTGAGCCAGCCATGCCGGCGCTGGATCTCCGCCAGCCGTTCGGGGCTGGTCGCCACCTCCAGGCCGCCGACCTGGTTGAAGCACCACTGCCCGTCCAGGGTCAGCGCGTTGTACTTCTCGACCGTGTAGCGGGCGAACTCGGTCATCGTCTTGGAGCCGTTGGTCTGGAAGACCAGACCGGGGGCGTGCGAGGTGGAGCCGCCCGTGGCGAAGAGCGGGCCCTGCTCCAGGACGGTGACGTCCGTCCAGCCGCGTGCGGTCAGTTCGTCGCTGAGCGCGCACCCGACGATGCCGGCGCCGATGATGACCACCTTCGGCTGTGTCGCCATGGCCTTCCTCCAGATTCGTTTGCTGTGACGGCAGTTGGGGCCTGCCAGGCCTGAGCGGGTCGGGCATGGTCCGCTGCCGCTCGGCCGCGCCCTGACGGGGCGCGGGGCCGCATCGATGTGCGGCACTGCCCGCGGAGCGCCTAGTGGCCCCGTGCGATCCAGTCGTCGAGGTGGGGCGCCTCGGCCCCGATCGAGGTGGTGGGGCCGTGGCCGGTGTGCACGGTGGTGTCCGCGGGGAGGGTCAGCAGCCGGGTGCGGATGGAGCCGATGATGGTGTCGAAGTCGGAGTAGGAGCGGCCGGTGGCGCCGGGGCCGCCCTGGAACAGGGTGTCGCCGGAGAACAGGGCGGCCGGCTCGGGCGCGTACAGGCAGACCGCACCGGGAGAGTGTCCGGGGGTGTGCAGCACGTGCAGCCGGATGCCGGCGACGGTCAGCTCCTCGCCGTCGATGAGCTCCCAGTAGCCGGGCACCCGTGGGGCGTGGGCCGCTTTCCAGAGCACCTCGTCGGCCGGGTGGAGCAGGATGGGCGCGCCGGTGCGGGTGGCCAGGGCCGGGGCGGCGCCCACGTGGTCGTTGTGGGCGTGGGTGCAGACGATGGCGACCAGGCGCCGGTCGCCGACGGCGGCCGCGATGGCCTCGGCGTCGTGAGCGGCGTCGATGACCAGGACCTCCCGGTCGTCGCCGATCAGCCAGACGTTGTTGTCCACCTCCCAGCTGCCGCCGTCCAGCCGGAAGGTCCCGGAGGTGACCAGGTGCTCGATCCGCGCGGTCACAGGGCCACCACCGAGCGCAGGACCTCGCCGTGGTGCATCCTGGCGAACGCCTCCTCGACCTCGTCCAGGGTGATCACCTCGCTGACGAATCCGCCGAGGTCGAAGCGGCCCTGGAGGTAGAGGTCGATCAGGGCGGGGAAGTCGCGGGAGGGCAGGCAGTCGCCGTACCAGGAGGACTTCAGGGCCCCGCCGCGGCCGAAGACGTCCAGCAGGGGCAGGTGGAGGGTGAGGCCCGGGGTGGGGACGCCCACCAGGACGGCGGTTCCGGCCAGGTCGCGGGCGTAGAAGGCCTGCTTGAAGGTCTCGGGACGGCCCACCGCGTCCACGACGACGTCGGCGCCGAAGCCGCCGGTGAGGTTTCGGATCGCCTCGACGGCGTCGGTCCGGGAGGAGTCGACGGTGTCGGTGGCGCCGAACTGCTCTGCCCACTTCAGCTTCCGCTCGTCGACGTCGACGGCGATGATCCGGCTCGCGCCGGCCACCTTGGCGCCCGCGACGGCTGCCATACCGACGCCGCCGCAGCCGATCACCGCGACCGAGTCGCCGCGGCCGACGCCGCCCGTGTTGACCGCGGCGCCGAAACCCGCCATCACACCGCAGCCGAGCAGGCCCGCGGCGGTGGCCGGGGCGGTCGGGTCGACCTTGGTGCACTGGCCGGCGGCGACCAGGGTCTTCTCGGCGAAGGCGCCGATTCCCAGGGCCGCCGAGAGCGGGGTGCCGTCGGCCAGCGTCATGGGCTGCGTGGCGTTGTGCGTGGCGAAGCAGTACCACGGCTCGCCCTTGCGGCAGGCCCGGCAAGTACCGCACACCGCACGCCAGTTGAGGACGACGAAGTCGCCCGGCGCGACGTCGGTGACGCCCTCGCCGACCGCCTCGACCACGCCCGCGGCCTCGTGGCCGAGCAGGAACGGGAACTCGTCGCTGATCCCGCCCTCGCGGTAGTGCAGGTCGGTGTGGCAGACGCCGCAGGCCTGCACCTGCACCAGCGCCTCACCCGGGCCGGGGTCCGGCACCAAAACGGTCTCCACGGAGACCGGGGCGCCCTTTTCCAGGGCGACGACGGCGCGTACCTCGTGTGTCACGGTCGATCTCCTCGATGAGGGGGAGGGCCGAATGCAGCCTTCGGCCGGGTGTTCTGGACGGCGGGGCTCGTAGGGCGTGGCCGGTCGATCGCTCCCGCGGAGCGAGACGTGCTCGACATCTCTGAGGGTCGAGGATTCTGTTGCGTATTACGCATCAAACCTCGCTATAAGCAACAATGAAACTGTGTTCCGCGCGGGCAACCACTGTCAAGGGGTCGCCAGGGGCGAACTTCGCACAATTTCGACAGCCTTTGGACACCTGGCGGCGGGCAGCGACATGCAGCGGCCGGCCCTGCCGGGGCCGGCCGCTGCATGTCGCCGGATTCGGCGTCGTCACACCGCCAGAACCGTCACAGCCCGCTCTTGCGCAGGGCGTCACTGCGCTCCCCGCCGGCCGCCACGGACCGCCCGGAGCCGGGCAGGGCGCTGGTCTCCGCCAGCGTGCGTCCGCGCGTCTCCTCGGCCCAGGCGAAGGAGACCAGCCAGCCCAGTACGGTGATGCCGGCGCCGATGAGCATGGTCGTACCGATACCCAGCCTGTCGAGGGAGATGGGCAGCAGATAGGTGCCCGCGGCGGCTCCGATGCGGCTGATCGAGGTCGCCACGCCGCCCGCGGTGGCCCGGACACTCGTCGGGAACAGCTCGTTCGGGTACGTCCACTCCAGCACCGTGGGCCCACCGGAGAAGAGGGCATAGGCGCAGAAGCACGCGACGACCACGGCGACGGGGAGCGCTGAGCCGCCGCCGAGCACCGCGAGCGGCACCACCATCAGGGCGAACGACCACACGATGACGGGGCGGCGCCCCACCCGGTCCACCAGACGCAGCGCGGGGATGCAGCCCAGCACGAACACGACGCTGATCAGCCCGGAGCCCAGGTTGCTGACGTTGCCCTCACCGAGACCGAAGGAGCCCAGGATGGTGGGACCGAAGGTGTACAGCGCGAACATCGGCGTGATCTGGCACATGTAGAACAGCCCGCAGAACAGCGTCCGGCGCAGATAGGCGCCCCGGAACAGGTCCCGGAACCCGCTCTGCTCCACCGCCTGCTCGTCGGCCGACGCGGCGAGCAGGTCGTCGATCGAGACCGTGCGGTCGAGCGCCTTCTTGATCGCCTTCTGCGCGTCGGCGGTACGGCCCTTGTTGACGAGCCAGAGCGGGGACTCGGGCGTACCGATGCGCAGCAGCAGGATCACGGCGCTGAGCACGGCACCCGAGGCGAGCATCCAGCGCCAGGTGCCGGTGCCACCGATCTCGGCCATCGCGTAGCCGATCACATAGGCGGCGGCCGCGCCGACATACCAGGCCAGGATGAGGATGCCGAGCAGTCGGCCACGGTGCTTGTTCGGCACCCATTCGGCGAGCAGGGACGTGGCGATCGGGTAGTCGGCCCCGATGGCCATGCCGAGCACGAAGCGCAGGAGCACCAACTGCCAGGTCTCGTTGGCGAACACCGACAGGATGGAGCCGCCGACCAGGACCGCCAGGTCGATCGTGTACATGGCCTCACGGCCGAGCTTGTCAGTGAGGGCGCCGAAGAACAGGCCTCCGACGAAGATGCCGACCAGGGCGGCGGCGCCGATGAGGCTCTCGTCCCCGGTGCTCAGATGCAGCTCTTTGCTCATGCCGACGAGCGCGACACCGATGATGCTGAGCAGGTATCCGTCCAGGAAGGGGCCGCCGGCACAGGCCCAGGTGAGTTTGCGATGGAACTTGTTCAGTGGCGCCTCGTCGACGGCACGGATGGTCATCTGGACTCCCGGGATGGGGGACGGGGGGCTGCGGCGATTGTTGCGCTCACGTGAACGCGTTTCTCCCTACGCAACGGAACATCGATAGCGTGCCGGCGTCAAGACAAGCCGCAGAAGCTCTTGCCGACTCTTGACGGCACCTCAGCACGCATCCAAGATGTTGCACATAGCGAAGCGTGTTTTATATAGAGAGACAACACCAGTCTCGCGACCGTGCAAGGGGAAGACCATGACCATCAGCCTCAACGCCGGATCCCTGGCCTCCGAGGAGCTCGAGGACAAGAGGGATCTGGCCCCGCCGACGGCCACGCCGCTCGGCGGCCCCATGCAGACCCGCAGCCGGCGCATCTTCACCTCGGACGACGACAGGATCGTCAGCGGGACATGGGAGTGCGAACCCGGCGAGTCGGTCTGGGACTTCGCCGACCGCGGAGAGGTCATCCATGTGCTGTCCGGCCGTATGACCTGCGAGGAGAAGGGCGGGGCCACGACCGAGGTCGGCCCGGGAACCACCGCGGTGTTCCCGATCGGCTGGCAGGGCACGCGGACCATCCACGAGACGCTGCGCAAGGTCTTCGTCATCTACAAGTAGCCGTCAGCGGGGGGCAGTCATGTATCCACGGGGGACAGTCATGCAGGAGGTCGCGTGATGGCGGACTCCTCGTACCAGCCGGAGTCCCCGGTGCAGTCGGTCGACCGGGCCGTGAGCATCCTCGAATATCTGGGGCACCGGGAAGAGGCGGGCGTCACGGAGATCGCCGCCGAACTGGGCGTGCACAAGTCGACCGCCTCGCGGCTGGCCACCGCCCTGGAGTTGCGCGGGCTCATCGAGCACACGGAGGAGCGGGGCAAGTACCGCCTCGGCCTCGGCCTGGTGCGCCTGGCGGGCGCGGCCACGGTCCGGCTGGACCTCTCCCAGCAGAGCCGTCCGGTCTGCGAGCAGCTGGCGGCGCAGGTCGCGGAGACCATCAACCTGGCCGTCCTCGACGGCGGCGCCGCCATCAACGTCGACCAGGTGCTGGGCCCTTCCGCCATCACCACGCACAACTGGCTGGGGCGGCGTACGCCGTTGCACGCCACCTCCAGCGGCAAGGTCCTGCTGGCACATCTGACCGGGCCCGAACTGGACCGCAGGCTGGCGGCGCCGCTGGAGAGCTACACCCCGCACACCGTCACCGAACCCGGCGCGCTCCGGGCCCAGTTGACGAGCGTCCGCTCCGACGGCTGCGCCTACAGCGTCGAGGAGCTGGAGACGGGCCTGAACGCGGTGGCCGCACCGGTCTTCACCTTCAACGGGCAGGTCGTGGCCGCACTCAGCGCATCGGGACCGTCCTACCGGCTGACCGAGCAGCGGCTGCCGGAGATCTCCGCCACGGTCCGGGCCGCGGCCGACCGGATCTCGGCCCGGCTCGGCCATCTGCGCCGGGTCTGAGCCCCGCGCACGTCCAACAGCCCGAACCCGGGCCGCACACGTACACATCAACCCCTGGAGGATGTCAATGTCTCCTCAACCGCAGCCGGGCCACGAGTTCGTCCTCACCCTCTCCTGCCCCGACCAGGCCGGCCTGGTCCACGCCGTGACGACGTTTCTCGTGAGCCACTCCGGCAACATCCTGGAGAGCCGGCAGTTCGACGACCGACTGCAGGGCCGCTTCTTCATGCGGGTGCACTTCGCCGTCCCGGAGCCCGACGTCTCACTGGAGGGACTGCGCAGCGGCTTCGGCCCGGTCGCCGAGGCGTACCGGATCACCTGGCAGCTGCGCGACGCCGCCACCCCGACCCGCACGCTGATCATGGTGTCGAAGTTCGGCCACTGCCTGAACGACCTGCTCTTCCGCAGGTCCACGGGCGCGCTCGACATCGAGATCCCGGCGATCGTCTCCAACCACCGCGAGTTCGAGCCGCTGGCGCAGAGCTACGGCATCCCCTTCCACCACATCCCGGTGACGAAGGAGACCAAGGCGGAGGCGGAGGCACATCTGCTGCGCCTCGTCGACGAGCTCGACATCGACCTCGTGGTCCTCGCCCGCTATATGCAGATCCTCTCCGACGACCTGTGCAAGCAGCTCGACGGACGGGCCATCAACATCCACCACTCCTTCCTGCCGAGCTTCAAGGGGGCCCGCCCCTACGTCCAGGCGCACCGGCGCGGCGTCAAGCTCGTCGGGGCCACGGCGCACTACGTCACCTCGGACCTCGACGAAGGCCCGATCATCGAGCAGGACGTGGTCCGCGTGGACCACTCGCGCGACCCGGACGACCTGGTCACCATCGGCCGCGACGTCGAGGCGCAGGTGCTCGCCCGTGCCGTGCGGTGGCACAGCGAGAGCCGCGTCCTGGTCAACGGGCACTGCACCGTCGTCTTCCGCTGACGCCCGACACCGAATGCGTATAGTTGCGCCATGAGCAACTACACGGCAGACGGCGAGACATCGGCTCCCGCGGTGAACGGGGTGCAGTCCGTCGACCGTGCGGTCAGCGTCCTGGAGATCCTCGCCCAGCGCGGCGAGGCGGGCGTCAGCGAGGTGGCCGGCGAGATCGACGTCCACAAGTCGACCGCGTTCCGCCTGCTCGGCGCGCTGGAGGCACGCGGTCTGGTGGAGCAGACGGCCGAGCGGGGCAAGTACCGGCTCGGCTTCGGGATCGTGCGGCTGGCCGGCGCGGTCACCGGCCGGCTCGACATCACCCAGCAGGGCCGGCCGGTCTGCGAGCGGCTCAGTGAGGAGATCGGCGAAACCGTCAACATCGCGGTCCTGCAGGAGCATTACGCCGTCAACCTCTACCAGGTGCGCGGCCCGGGGGCGGTCGGCACCCACAACTGGGTCGGACAGCTCACCCCCGTGCACGCCACGTCCAGCGGCAAGATCCTGCTGGCCCATCTGCCGGCGCAGGAGCGCGCTGCCGTACTCGCGGCATCCGGGCTGCGGAAGCTCACGCCGCACACCCTCACGGCGAGGGCGAAGCTGGAGAAGGACCTCGCCACGGCCCGGGAGCGCGGATACGCGGTGACGCTGGAGGAGCTCGAGATCGGACTGCACGCCATGGCGGCCCCGATCCGCTCCCGCGACGGCGAGGTCATCGGCGCGCTCAGCGCGTCCGGGCCGGCGTACCGGTTCACCGAGGAGCGCATGCAGGAGGTGGCACCGGTGCTGCTCAAGGGGGCGGAGGAGATCAGCCATCGGATGGGGTATCTGGGCTAGGCGCTGCGCGGCTGGCCGCGGGTGTGCCGTATTCCGTCTGCGGCGCCGTCGTGGCTGGTCGCGCCCACGCGGCGGAGCCGCATATCGGTACAGCCCCGCGCCCCTGAAAAACCGAGCCGCTGCCGAACCGCGGTTGTCAGGCAGGCGTCTCGGCGCCCCAGCGGGCCGTTACCCGTACCGCGTCGAGTGTCGACGTCACGTCGTGTACTCGTAGGCACCACGCGCCCTGTGCGGCGGCGAGTACGGACACGGCGGTGGTCGCGGCGTCGCGCGACTGGGCCGGGCGGGGTTGGCCGGTCGTCGGATCCGCCAGCAGACGGCCCAGGAACGACTTGCGTGACGCGCCCACCAGGACGGGATGTCCCAGGGCGCGGACCTCCGCCAGGCGGGCCAGCAACTGCCAGTTGTGCTCTGCCTCCTTGGCGAAGCCCAGCCCGGGGTCGACGATCAGGCAGCCGGGCCGGATGCCCGCCTGCAGAGCGGCCTCGACCCTCAGGCGCAGTTCGCCGACCACGTCGGTGACGACGTCGCCGTAGACCGCGTTCGCCTGCATGGCGGTGGCGTGGCCGCGCCAGTGCATCAGCACGTACGGCGCATCGGCGCGGGCCATGGCCGGCAGCATCGCGGGGTCGGCCAGGCCGCCCGAGACGTCGTTGATCAGCCGTGCGCCCGCGTCGAGCGCGCGGGTGGCGACCCCGGCCCGCATGGTGTCGACGCTGACGACCGCGCCCGCCGCGGCGAGTTCCCGGACGACCGGCAGGACACGCCGCAGTTCCTCCTCGGCCGTCGGCCGCTCCGCGCCGGGACGGGTCGACTCCCCGCCCACGTCGACGATGTCCGCCCCCTGCTCGATCAGCGAAAGTCCATGCGCGACGGCAGCTTCCGGGGCGAACGACAGCCCGCCGTCGGAGAACGAGTCCGGGGTGACGTTCACGACGCCCATGACCAGCGTCCGGCCGGGCCGCGGCAGCCCGTGCGGATGGAGCTCCGGCGTCCCGGGGCGCGCCGGGGCGGTCGCCTGGACCATGGCGGTCACGAGGAGCCGGCCACGGCGAACCGGTCGCCCGCACCGGCTCGGTGCTCGACGCACGGCCCGAGCGGTCCCGGCGAAGTCGACTGCGCTACGGCAGCACCCTGAACGGGTGCGGGGAACTGCGCGACCGGCGACGGCGGGCCCGCAGACGATCCACGCCCCGTCGCGGCACCTGCCGCGGAGCGCTCAGCGGCCTCGCAGACCGGCCGCCGGCCGCTGGGACGATGGAGCGCGTCGTCGACGACGGCCACGCTCCTCACGCGACCCCTCCCGCGGGCTCGGCCCCCCGGAGGCGGGCCGCGACGCAGGTCGGCGGGAGGTTCGGCGGGGCGTCGGACAGTTCGACGTAGATCGTGCCGTCCTCGACGAGGACCCGGTGGGTGCGGACGGGCAGCCGGGCCGGCGGGGCGTCGACGGCGCCGGTGCGCAGGTCGAACTTCGAGGCGTGCAGCGGGCATTCGACCTCGCAGCCCTCCAGCCAGCCCTCGGAGAGCGAGGCGTCCTGGTGGGTGCAGGTGTCGTCGATCGCGTAGAGCTCGCCGTCCTCGGTGTGGAACACGGCGACGGCCGGGTCCGACTCGAGCCGGAACGCCTCGCCTCGCGGCAGATCGGCGAGACGGCACGCGGGAAGCTTCATGACCACCTCGGTGCGTATTGCGGAACTGAATGCGCGAAGCGCAACGCCAGTTTCGGGTGGCCCTCACCCCTTGTCAAGGAGTCGCCCGCCCGCAGCCGTCAGGGAGTCACCCCCGCGGCAGCCTCCGGAAGCCACGGGGCCCGCCGCACCGCGTCAGGGAATGTCCTGCTCGGCCCAGATGATCTTTCCGTCGGGCGTGTACCGGGCGCCCCAGCGATCGGTCAGCTGGGCGACCAGGAACAGGCCGCGGCCGCCCTCGTCCGTGCTCCGCGCATGCCGCAGCCGGGGGGCCGTGCTGCTGGCATCGGCGACCTCGCAGGTCAGGCGGGAGTCACGGATGAGCCGTAGCCGGATGGGGGGCTCGGCGTAGCGGATCGCGTTGGTGACCAGCTCGCTGACCACGAGTTCCGTCGTCATGGCCAGGTCGTCCAGCCCCCAGACCGCCACCTGGCGGGTGGCGCGGGCGCGGACGTCGGCAACGGCGGCCGGGTCCACCGGCACCTGCCACGAGACGACGTGGTCGGCGCCCAGGGCGTGGGTGCGCGCCAGGAGAAGGGCGATGTCGTCGGGCTGCGGTACGGGGACGAGTTGCCGTACCGCGGATGTGCACAGCGTGGAGAGGTCGAGGCCGGAGCGGGCCAGCAGGTTGCCGAGCCGGGTCATGCCCAGTTCCATGTCGCCGTCGGCGCCCTCGATGAGGCCGTCGGTGTAGAGGCCGAGCAGGCTGTTCTCGGCGAGCTCGATCTCGGCGGCCTCGAACGCCATCCCGCCCAGCCCGAGCGGCGGCCCGGCCGGCGGCTCCGGGAAGGACACCTGCCCGTCGGGCGCGACGACGACCGGGGGCGGGTGCCCTGCGCGCGCCATCGCGCACCGCCGGGTGACCGGGTCGTAGACGGCGTACAGGCAGGTCGCCCCGAGGAAGGCGGCGGTGCTGCGGTGGGCCGTCTCGTCGTCGCTCTTCTCGGCGCTCAGCCGGAGCACCAGATCGTCCAGGTGGGCCAGCAGTTCGTCGGGGGGCAGCTCCATGTCGGCGAGGGTGTGCACGGCGGTGCGCAGCCGGCCCATGGTCGCGGCGGCGGTGATGCCGTGCCCCACCACGTCACCGACGACAAGGCCGACCCGGCCCCCGGACAGCTGGATCACGTCGAACCAGTCGCCGCCCACACCGTCGGTCGGATCCGCCGGCAGATAGGCCGAGGCCACCTCCAGCGCGGTGCCGCCGGTCAGGGCCTGCGGCAGCAGACTGCGCTGCAGGGTGACGGCCGCGGTGTGCTCCCGGGTGTAGCGGCGGGCGTTGTCGACGCACAAGGCCGCCCGCGCCACCAGTTCCCGGGCCAGCAGGACGTCGTCGGGCTGGAACTGGACGGGATTGAGCGACCGTAGGAACGTGGTGAGGCCGAGGACGGTGTTCCGTGCCCGCATCGGCACGGAGATGAGGGAGTGCATTCCGAACTCCCTTATTTTCTGCGCCCGTTCGGGCTGTTCGGTGACCCATCGGTCGTCGGACGGATCGAGGACCGGGAGGAGGATCGGCTCTCCGTCGATGAGCAGGTTCATGTCGTGCGCCGGAGGCAGGAAGGCCGCCCTGTCGCCGATCCGTGCCACGGCCTCCGGGCAGCCCTCGCGCACCGAGCTCATTCCGGCGCGGCGCATCACCGGTTCTACCGAGGCCGGCCCGGCGTCCGTCAGCCACGCGCCGTGCCCTTCGGTGCTGAGCACGGGTTCCAGAAGGTCCACGACGACGAAGTCCGCGAAGCGGGGCACGGCGAAGTCGGCGAGCTCCTGAGCCGTCCGCAGCACGTCCAGGGTCGTACCGACGCAGGTTCCGGCCTCGTTGACCAGCGTCAGGAGCCGGCGGGCGGTCCACCGCTCGGTGACGTCCTGGACCATGTAGCAGACCCCGGTGACGGAGTCGTCGGCGTCCACCAGCGGGAAGAAGGACGTGGAGTAGGCGTGCTGGCGGTGCGGATCGGCCCAGCTCCAGCCCAGGTACTCGTAGTCCGTGACCGGGACCCCGGTCTCCAGGACCTTGCGCATCAGTCCCTCGATGGCGGCAGCCTGCAGGCCGGGCAGCAGTTCGCTCAGGCGGCGTCCCAGCCGCTGCTCGCGGGGCACTCCGCCGAAACGTTCCAGAGTGTCGTTGAGCCATGCGTAGCGCAGTTCCTGGTCCATCACCGCCATGCCGATCGGGGAACGGGTCAGGAACCCGTCGAGGACGGACTGGCCGACCGACCACTGCTGCCGCCGCTCCCGCGCCGACATCAGGAAGCACTCGTCCTCGCCGATCCGGAAGGCCGCGGAGACCCGCAGGTCGACGTCGAGGCTCCGGCCGTCGCGGTGCCGTAGGGAGATCAGAGCGTTCCACCCCATTCCGGCACGGCACCGCGCCGCCACACCGGCCACCCGTGCCGGGTCGTCGGGCATCGCCACCAGCCGCGCGGCGGAGGCGCCGACCACCTCGGCCGCCGGGCGGCCGAGCAGTGCTTCGGCACCCCGGGTCCAGCCGAGCACGACGCCCGCCGCGGACACGACCGCCGCCGCGTCGGTGGACGCGTCGAGGAGTTCGCGCGGCCCTTGGGGCGTCGGCCCGTCGGATGCTTCTCGCGCAGGATCCATGGATGCCATCCGGGTGCCGTCCTCTACACGACCATGTTCCTGCTTGTCCGCCCGATGTGCACGGCCCTGGCGGGCGCCCCGGCCCGGCCCGCACCGCTTCCGCCCCACCCGGACCGGAGGGAGCATGGAAGTGCCGCTGGTCGGAACCCGGACGGCGGCGACACCGGCCGGGGTCCGCGGATCCCGCCGAACGGTGGAGGTGGATGCGGGATGACAGCCGAATCCTTCCAGCCCGACAGTGAGACGGCCGGCTTCGAGTCGCCCCCGCCGACCGGTCTGCTGGATGTCCTGAGCGTGGCCGCGACGGTCGTCGACGCCGACGGACGCATCGTGTTCTGGACCCCGCAGGCCGAGGAACTGTTCGGATACAGCGCACAGGAGGCGCTCGGCAAGTACGCGGCCCGGCTGTTCATCCACCCCGAGCATCTGAAGGCGGTGGTCAAGCTGTTCACTGAGGTGCTGGAGACCGGCCGGAGCTGGGCGGGCGCCTTCCCGATCCTGCACAAGGACGGCAGCAGCCGCCTGATGGAGTTCCGCAACATGCGGCTCCAGGACGATCTCGGCGACGTGTACGCCCTCGGCATCGCCGCCGACCACAATCTGCTCCAGCGCGTCGAGACCGACCTCGCCCTGTGCGAGCGGCTGATCAACCAGTCCCCGATCGGCCTCGCGCTGCTCGACCCCGATCTGCGGTACCTCCTGGTCAACCCGGCGCTGGAACGCATCGACGGCATCCCCGCCGAGGAGCATGTGGGCCGCCGCCTGCGGGAGACGCTGCCGCTGCCCGACGTCGGCACCATCGAGAGCGCGCTGCTCCAGGTGCTCACCACCGGCACCCCGCTGCTCGACCAGTACCACGTGGGCCGCCCGCCGACCGACCCCGACCACGAGCACGCCTGGTCGCTGTCCTTCTACCGGCTGGAGGACCCCGGCGGGCGGGTGCTGGGTGCGGCCGCCTCCGTCGTCGACGTCACCGAACGGCACCGGGCGGCCGCCGAGGCCGACCGGGCCCGGCGCCGCCTCGCCCTCATCGCCGACGCCTCGGTGCGCGTGGGCACCACGCTGGAGGTGGAGGAGACCGCACGTGAACTGGCCGAGATCGCCGTCCCGCAACTCGCCGACGTGGTCGCCGTGGACGTCCTCGACTCCGCCCTGGCCTGCCGGCGCTCACGCAGACCTGACGACGGGCCGGAGCTCTTCCGCGCACTCGCCCTCAAGGCGGCCCAGCCGACCGTGGCACTGCGCGCGGCCGACCCGCCCGGCGGCCTCGCGGCCTACGACGGAGACCGCCTGGTCACCCTGTGCGTGCACACCGGCCGGCCGGTCCTGGTGCGGCACGTCGGCGACCACGATCTGCCGCGCATCGCCCGGGACGCCGAGGCCGGCTCGCTGCTCGCCCGGGCCGGAGTGCACTCCTACCTGGCCGTGCCGCTGATCGCCCACGGCGAGATACTCGGTGCCCTGGACCTCAAGCGCACCACCAACCCGCTCCCCTTCGACGAGGACGACGTCGTCCTCGCGAGTGAGCTGGCCGGGCGCGCGGCCGTGGCCATCGACAACGCCCGCTGGTTCCAGAGCGTGCGCAACACCGCCCTCACCCTCCAGCGCAGCCTGCTGCCCGACCACCCGCCGCAGCACGCGGGACTCGAACTCGCCTCCCGCTACCAGCCCGCCCAGGCCACCAGCGAGGTCGGCGGCGACTGGTACGACGTCATCCCGCTGAGCGACGACAGGACCGCCCTGGTCGTCGGCGACGTCATGGGCAACGGCATCGACGCCGCCGCCACCATGGGCCGGCTGCGCACCGCCACCTGCGCCTACGCGGACCTCGACCTCGCTCCCGAGTCCGTGCTCCAGCACCTCGACAAGATCACCTGCGATCTGGAGCACTACATCGTCACCTGCCTCTACGCGGTGTACGACCCGCACACACGGCGGTGCCAGTTCGCCAACGCCGGCCACATGCCGCCCGCCATGTCCCGCCCAGGCCGCGCGCCCGAACTGCTCGACCTGCCCTCCGGCGCCCCGCTCGGCGTCGGCGGCATCGCCTTCGAGACCACCACGGCCCGGCTCGACCCCGGCGACCTGCTGGTCCTCTACACCGACGGCCTCGTCGAGACCCGCCACCACCCCATCGACGACCGCCTCGACGTCCTGCTCGGCTTCCTGGACGAACCCCACCGCCCCCTGGAGGAGACCTGCGACCTCCTGCTCTACGGCCTGCGCCACCCCGAGGACCACGACGACGTCGCCCTGCTCGTCGCCCGCGCCCGCTAGGCGGTTCGGCGGGGAACCCCGGTGACGGGAGAGGCGTTCTCATTCGTGAAAGGAACGGGGGCGACAAGATGAGCGACAAGGCACGCAAGCTGTTCGAGGCGCTTGACCTCGACCACAGCGGAACACTGACCCGCGACGAGGTGATCATCGCCCTGCGGACGAAGGGCCCGACCCTGGCCGCCTCGGGGGACCTGCCGTTCTGGGCCCTGGGGGACGCCGACGCCTCCTCCGCCCTGTTCGACGCCGCCGACCGGAACGGGGACGCCGTACTGACCCTGGAGGAGTTCGCGGCACTGGTGGACCGCCGTTTCGGCTGGCACTGACCCGGGCAGCTCAATGTCGCCGAACGAGCGAAGCGCCCCCGGCGAGGTCAGTTGCTCTGCCGGCGGGCCTGTTTCACCTCGCGGTCGACGGCCCAGGCGTCGCCGACCGGGCCGAGGTGGCCGAGCTTGTCGGGGTTGATCACCGTACGGATGGTCCGGATCCGGCCGTCGAGCACCTCGAGGACCATGGTGTGCAGGACCTTGCCGTCCCGGTCGCGGAAGATCGCACCGGGCTGGCCGTTGACCTCGCGCGGCTCGAAGGTCACGTCGACCCGGATCAGCCAGGGGAAGACCGTGCCCAGCAGCCGCGCCACGTTCTCCGCGCCCGTGACGGCCCTGGCCAGCTGCGGGGCCTTGCCGCCGCCGTCCCCGACCAGCTGAACGTCGGCGGCCAGCAGGTTCCGCAGCCCGCCCACATCACCGTTCTTCAGCGCGTCGAAGAACCGTGTCGCCAGCTCCTCGCGGTCCTCACGGTCCGCCGCGAACCGGGGCCGTCCGGCCTGCATGTGCCGCCGCGCCCGGACCAGCAGCTGCCGGCATGCCGCCTCCGACCGCCCCACCGCCGCCGCGATGTCGCCGAACCCGAAGGCGAACACCTCGCGCAGCACGAACACCGCCCGCTCCAGCGGGCTGAGCCGCTCCAGCAGCACCAGGGCCGCCATCGACACCGAGTCGGCCAGCTCCACCGCCCGCGCCGGATCCTCATACGGATCGCTCAGCAGCGGCTCGGGGAACCACGGCCCGACATACTCCTCGCGCCGGACCCGCGCCGAGCGCAGCACATCGATCGAGATCCGGGTCACCACGGCCGACAGATACGCCTTGGTCGACGTGGGCCGGGTCGCCGAACCGTCGAAGCGCAGCCATGCCTCCTGCACCGCGTCCTCGGCCTCGCTCACACTGCCCAGAATCCGGTAGGCGATCGAGAACAGCAGCGGCCGCAGCTCCTCGAACTCCTCGACCTTGCTCACGGGTGTGCTCCTCTGCGCTCGTCGGTGGCCACACCCTCTGAGACGGGGCGACCCGGCCCCCTGTGACATGTCCGAATGTGACCCGCGTCTCCCCTCCCCGGACCCGCCCTCGGCGCCCGACTTCACACCGTGTCGCGGGTGTGCCGAACCGTGCCGTGCGACCTCGGCCGCCGGTCCGCCGCCCACCCGAACACCACCACCGAGCACGCCGCCGCGAACGCGCACCAGGTCGAGACGAACTCCAGCCGCCACAGCGCCCAGCACACCACCGCGCCCACCCCGGCCAGGACGCCCAGCCCCACCAGCCGGCGGTCGCCGGACAGCAGCAACGCGCCGACCGTGGCCAGCAGATAGCCCGCGATGAGCACGCACCCGTGGGGCAGCCCGATGACGTAGCCGACGGTGTGCCCGCGGATATCGGCCCGCACGGGCCGGGTGGCGATGGCGTACTCCAGCACGGCCGCGGTCGCGCCACCGGCCACCACAGGAATCGTCAGCCGCGCTGCGGCATGGCGTGGTACGGCGCACAGCACGGCCAGCGGCACCCACACAGCGAGCAGGGGAAGCGCGATCACGGCCCAGGCGACGGTGGCCCATCCGGTGCCGCCCCCCACCTGCCAGACCCGGGCCTCGACCAGCTGATGGACGCCGAGCAGCAAAGGCAGCGCGGCAAGGGGGAGATCGCCGGGCCGGTGCACGCGCGCCACGCAGGCCACACCGACGCAGGTGATCCCGGCACCCGCGACGAGATCAGCCGTCGCGCTCCAGCACATGGCACCACGATGCCCGGCGACCCCTGATGCATTCCACCGGTGCCCCGGCGACACCGCAGTCTCAGCCACGCTTGCGGAGGTACGCCTCCAGCTCCGCGGCCCCGGTCAGCATCGCCCGCCCGCGGGCGGACAGCCGACCGCGCCAGTCGCACAGTGCGGCCTTCCAGCGGCTCCAGCCCGCCGGCCGCCCGCACCTGGGCGATGAGCGGGGCGATCTGCTCCAGCAGATAGCCGCCGCGCCTGAGCTGGTGGGCCAGAGCTAGTGCCACCATGCGCAGTCGGGCTGCCCCTTGCGGACAAGGACCCGCATGGCCGAGCGGCCTCCGCGCTCCATGCCCCTCCAGGGGCGACGCCTTCGCGTCCGCCTCCGACCGCCGCGAGGACATGACAACGCCGCCCGCGTTCTCGACGCCACCGTGGAGATCGCGGGCGAGCGCGGCTACGAGGGCACGTCCATCGCGGCGGCCGGCGCCAAGTGCGTGCTGCCCGCCGGCTCGATCTACTGGCATTTCAAGGACAAAAGACGCCCTGATCGCCGCGGTCATCGAGCGCGGCTTCGAGAGCTGGCCGGCGGCCGTCGCGCTGCCGGGCGACGAGGACGGTACGCCGCTTGAGCGGGTGACGGGGATGGCGGCGAACGTCGCGAAGGCGCTCGTCGACGTCCCCGGCTTCCTGCGTCTGGGCCCGATGCTCGCCCTGGAGCGCCGCCCCACGGAGCCCCGGGGCCGGACGGTGTTCCTCCAGGTGCACGACATCGCCCGCCAGCGGACGGCCGAGGTGGTCGGGGAGCTGTTCCCGGACCTGGCCGAGGCCGGCGTACAGACCCTCACCAGCTACCCCGTCGCCGGCGCCGACGGGCTGTTCGTGCACCGGGAGGTCAACGGTGAGGCCGTCGACCTGGTGGCGATGTTCGAGCTGCACGCGCGGCTGCTGCACGACGCGGCGACCCGTATGACAGCCTCGCCGCCCCCGTCCGAACCGTCCCGGCCGGCGCTTCGCCCGGTGCCGTGGAACGGCCGCCCGCCGCAATCGCTTCTATCGTGGGAACACACTGATGGTTGGCGCCAAGGCAGGCAGCACATGAGGAAACCGCAACCGATCGACTACGCGGCGGTCTTCCAGGCCCTGCCCGGCATGGTGGCGCTGCTGACGCCCGAGCTGGTCTACGTCGACGTCAACGACGACTTCGCGCACCTGGCGGGGCGTACTCGCGAGCAGTTGCTGGGCCGCTACATCTTCGACGTCTTTCCGGAGAACCCGAACGATCCGGCCGCCGCGGGCATGCGGGAGACGCGGGAGTCGATGCTGCGCGTGGTGGCCACGGGCGAGCGGGACACCATGGCGGTGCTCCGCTACGACATCGAGGACGTCCAGCGGCCCGGCCACTGGCAGGAGCACTTCTGGAGCCCGGTCAACGCCCCGGTCCTCGGCACGGACGGGAAGGTCGTGCTGGTCGTGCACCGGGTGGAGGAGGTCACCGAACTCCTGCGCGCCGGCAGCCGGACCGACAGTGACCGGGCCCGCGTGCTGGAGGCCGAGCTCTACACCCGGGCCCGGGAACTGCAGGAGGTCAACGAGCGGCTGCGCAGGGCCCACGCCCATGAGCGTGAGGTCGCCCTGGCCCTGCAGACGGCGATGATGCCCACCCCCAGGCATCTGGGACCTCATCAGGCGGCCGTGCGCTACCGGCCCGCCATCGGTGACCTGAACGTCTGCGGCGACTGGTACGACCTGGTGGACCTGCCGGGCGACCGTATGGCGGTCGCGGTCGGCGATGTGGTCGGGCACGGGCTGGCGGCCGCCTGCGCCATGGGGCAGCTGCACAGCGCGCTGAGCGCGGCCACCCGCCTCGCCGACGGACCCGCTCAGGCCCTGGAGGCCCTGGACATGTACGCCTGCTCCGTGGACGGCGCCGAGTCCGCCACGGTGGCGACGACCATCATCGACTGGGGCGGACGCAGCATCACCTACAGCTGTGCAGGCCATCCCCCGCCAGCGGTGCTCCACTCCGACGGCACCGTGTCCTTCCTGGACCAGGCCACCGACCCGCCGATCGACGCGCGCCCCGGCCGCGTCGCCCGCCCCGAGGCCCGTGTCCCCTTCGCCGGGGGCGACACCCTGGTGCTGTACACCGACGGTCTGATCGAGCGCCGTACCGAGGACGTCGACACCAGTCTGGGCCGCCTCGCCGACTGCCTGACCCGTCACCGGGGGACCGCCCCCGAGGCCCTGGCCGACGCCCTGCTGGCCGACCTCCTGCCGGCCACGGGCAACACCGACGACACCGCGCTGGTCGTCGTCAGCCTCTAGCGGACGGGTCCGGCCGCCACGAGGTGTTCCTGCCGAGACGGCCGCTCTCGCACTGAACTCCGCCCGGCGGTCACCCCTGCCCGTCGTACTGCACATGGCACCCCAGGCGTCCCCCAAAGCGCGAAAGACCTTCGCCTTTGACATCGTTCCGGGCCTTTGCGGCAAGGCCGCCTACGGATTCGCCTCAGTCTCCGTACTCAGCAGGAGGTACACCGCATGGTCGGCAGACATGCAGCGGGCAGGCGCCGCGCCGCCCTGACCACACTCGGCACCCTCGTCCTCACCGCGATCCCCGCGGCCGCGGCGGCCGCCCCGCCGCCCGCGCCGGGGCCCCTGCCCGCCGCGTCCCGGACGCTCGGCTCCGACAAACCGTCCACACAGATCCTGAGCGCCATGCAGCGCGACCTGCATCTGACGCGGGCGCAGGCGGCCGCCCGGCTGGTCAACGAGGAGGAGGCGGGCACCCGCGCGGGCCGTCTGCACAACGCCCTGGGCGGGCACTTCGCCGGCGCCTGGGTGAGCGGGAAGACCTCCGCCGACCTCACCGTCGCGACCACCCACGCGGAGGACGTGCCCGCCATCAAGGCGCAGGGCGCCAAGGCCGTGGTCGTCAAGGCGCCGCTCAGCGCCCTCGACGCCGTCAAGGCGAAGCTGGACTCGGCCGCCGTCCGCGTGAAGACGCACGACACACCGGTCTGGTACGTCGACGTGCCGGGCAACCGGGTCGTCGTCGAGGCGACGAGGCAGTCGGCGGCCACCGCCTTCCTCAAGGCCGCCGGGGTGCAGGACAAGGGTGTGGCCGTCCGGCTGACGAAGGACCGGCCGCGGCTGATGGAGGACCTCGTCGGCGGGGAGGCCTACTACATCAACAACGCGGCCCGCTGCTCCATCGGCTTCTCCGTCACCAAGAGCCAGCAGCAGGGCTTCGTCAGCGCGGGCCACTGCGGCAAGCCCGGCGACAAGACGACCGGGGTCAACAAGGCCGACCAGGGCACGTTCCAGGCGTCCACGTTCCCGGGCAAGGACATGTCCTGGGTGGCCGTCAACAGCAGCTGGACCGCCACGCCCGACGTCAAGGGGTCGGGCGGCAGGAACACCCAGGTCGGCGGCTCGGTCCAAGGGCTCGTCGGGGCGTCCGTCTGCCGCTCCGGCTCCACCAGCGGATGGCACTGCGGCACCATCCAGCAGCACAACGCGTCGGTCGACTACGCCCAGGGCACCGTCGACGGCCTGACCCGGACCACGGTGTGCAGCGAACCGGGTGACTCCGGCGGCTCGTTCGTCTCCGGCGCACAGGCGCAGGGCGTCACCTCCGGCGGCTCGGGCGACTGCACGGCCGGCGGAACCACCTTCTACCAGCCGGTCAACCCCATCCTCAGTACCTTCGGCCTCACCCTGAAGACGGCGTCCGTGCAGACCGGCCCGCCCGCCGCGCAGGGCACCGCCACGGCGAACGCATGGGCCGTCGGCCGTGTCTACGAGGTCGGCGCCACGGTGACCGTCGGGGGCGTGCGCTACCAGTGCCTGCAGACCCACCAGGCGCAGGGTGCCTGGTCGCCGGAGGGCACTCCGGCCCTGTGGCAGCGGATGTAGCGGCCCGTACGGGCCCCGGTGCGGGGGCACGGCCCCCGCACCGCCCGCTCAGCGGACCGGTTCCGCGGCCCTGGTCGCCCTGCCCGGCAGCCACTCCAACGGCCCGCGCCGGAAGTACCGGGCCCACAGCCTCGCGAACACGGTCACGGCGACGACGAAGCCGAGCAGCATGTGCAGCGGGGAGCCGGGCAGTTCCTCGATGCCGAGGAAGTGGATGCCGACGATGGGAACGCATGGGCCGTCAGGGACACCGTTCCGACCGCGATGACCAGGTGGGCCGGCCGACCGGTGGAAGCGCGGGAAGGCGTCGACCGCGGCGAGGAAGGCGGCCAGGACAGCGATGGCCAGGCCGGTGTTGGCCACGATCGACAGGGTCGTCTCACTGTGCGGTGAGGCCACCAGCAGCCCGGCGGGGGTGCTGCCGTGTGGGTAGCCCCAGGTGTCGGACCACCAGGCCGGCCCGGACGAACCGCCCTCGGCCATGCCCCGGCACTCAGCTTCCTCAGCGCGCCGGACACGAGGTGCAGGGCCGGCCAGGAACCGCCGTAGCCGAGGACGGCGAGGGATGCGCCGGTGCTTGCGAGGCGGGACGTGGTCTCCGCCCCGGAGGGCGCAGACCACGTCCGACCGGTATGCGTCAGACGTACTCGGTCGCCGCGTCCAGCAGCCAGTCCGTCAGGTAGCCGGCGAAGGACGAGCGGACCAGCACCCAGAATCCGGCGCCGGGTTCGTCCCTGGCGACGAGGACGACCTGTGTGCGGCCGAGCGTCGTCTGGGCGCAGCGGCCGGTGCCGAAGGCGCGCGGGTGCAGGTCCAGCGCGCAGCCGTGGGCCAGCAGGTCGCGGGCACCGGGGCCGGAGACGAGGAGGGTGGTGCGCTGGGCGGAGACGTCGGTTACGGAGACGGGCTCCTCTCCGACGGCCGCCCTGATCCGGGTCTCCAGGTCCCGCTCGCTGCCCGGCGGGCCCACCACCAGCCATTCGTCCGGGCCGAGCCACAGTGCGGTCGACTCGCCCGCGCGGATGGCCGTGTTGGGTTCGAGCGGCAGCTGCAGGCCCAGTGCCAGCCCGACCGCGTCGGCCGCTCCTCCCTTGGCGTCCAGGCGGACGTTCACCTGGGCCAGGAAGGGGAGTTCGGCCAGCCGGACGGCACCCTGGGAGGTGCGCGTCGCAGCGGCCAGGCGGTCGGCGTAATGCGACAGCGGACTGCGGGGCGGGGCGGTGAGTGCGGTGTCAGCCATCGCGGCGGGCTCCCTCGGGGTCGTAGAGGACGGGGCCGGCGACGGTCACCGGGACCAGGCGGTCGCGCACGACGGCGTACAGCCGCTCGCCGATGCGCTCCCGGCCGCCCTTGATCAGGGCCAGCGCGAAGGTGCGGCCGAGGGCTGCGCTGCGGTAGCTGGAGGTGACGTGGCCGAGCATCGGGACCGGCGGCGCGGGCAGTTCACTCTCGGCGACCAGTTGGGTGCCCTCGGGGAGGAACGTGCCGGGGTCCTCCGGAAGCAGCCCGACCAGGTGCTTGCGGTCGGGGCGGACGGCGTCCGCGCGGGCGAAGGAGCGCTTGCCGATGAAGTCCGGCTTCTTCTTCGACACCGCCCAGCTCATACCGAGGTCGTGCGGGGTGATCGTGCCGTCGGTGTCCTGCCCGATGATCGGGTAGCCCTTCTCGGCACGCAGGACGTGCATGGTCTCGGTGCCGTACGGGGTGATGCCGTAGGGGGCACCGGCCTCGTACAGGGCCTCCCAGAGGGCGAGGGCTTCCCACGGCGACACGTTGATCTCGTAGGCGAGTTCACCGGAGAAGCTGATCCGGCAGACGCGCGCGTCGATCCCGGCGACGGTCGTCTCCCGCCAGGCCATGAACGGGAAGTCGTCGTTGGAGATCGCGAGTTGGGGAGCGAGCGAGCCGAGGACGTCGCGGGACTTCGGGCCGACCAGGGCGACGGTGGCCCACTGCTCGGTGACGGAGGTGCAGTGGACCTTCAGTTCCGGCCACTCGGTCTGCAGCCACTCCTCCATCCAGTCCAGTACGGTCGCCGCGTTGCCGGTGGTCGTGGTGACCAGGAACCGGTCGGGGGCGAGGCGGATGACCGTGCCGTCGTCGAAGACCATGCCGTCCGGCCTGCACATCACGCCGTAGCGGATCATGCCGACCTTCAGGGTGCTCATCATGTTGGTGTAGAGCAGGTCGAGGAAGACGCCGGCGTCCGGGCCCTGTACGTCGATCTTGCCGAGGGTGGAGGCGTCCATGAACCCCACGCTCTCGCGGGTGGCCGCGCACTCGCGCAGCACGGCCGTATCCATGTCCTCGCCGTCCTGGGGGTAGTACCAGGGGCGCTTCCACTGGCCGACGTTCTCGAACAGCGCGCCGTGTTCGACGTGCCATCCGTGCAGGGCGGTGGTGCGGATCGGGTCGCTGAGCACGCCCCGGTCCCGGCCGGCCAGGGCCGCGAAGGAGACGGGCGTGTAGGGCGGCCGGAAGGTGGTCGTGCCGAGCGCGGAGATGTCCACGCCGAGCAGATCGGCGACCACACCGCCGGCCAGGACGCCGGAGGTCTTGCCCTGGTCGTTGGCGGTGCCGGCCGTGGTGTAGCGCTTGGTGTGCTCGACCGAGCGCATGCCGGCGCCGGTCGCGCGGGCCAGGTCGTCGATGGTGACGTCGCGCTGGAGGTCGACGAAGCGCGGGGCGCCGTCGCGACCGGGGACGGTGAAGACCTGCATGGGCGGCGTGGTCCGCGGCTGGACGGGCACGGCCGGGAGCGCCGGGGCGTCCGGGCTGTAGCCCTCGGCCTCGATCGCCCGGGCACCGGCGGCGGCACCCTGGGCGAGCACGGCGGCCAGGTCGAAGGTGCCGTTCGCGCTGCCCGCGACCTCGACGGCCTGACGGACGACATCGGGCACGAAGGTGCCCAGCGCCTCGTCGTGGCGGAGCTTGCCGCCCGCCTGGCTGAACAGGTGCGCCACCGGGTTCCAGCCGCCGGAGACCAGCAGCAGGTCGGCGGCGAACTCCCGCTGCGCCACGGTCTCCCCGTACGGCGCCACGCTCACGGCGGTCAGCCGTGCCTCGCCCTCCGTGCCGGTCACGGCGTACCCGGGCAGCACCTCGATGCCTGCCGCGCGGGCCCGGTCCGCCCACTCGCCGGGTGCGGGGCGGGTGTCGACGATCGCCGCGATCTGGACGCCCGCCGCGGCGAGGTCCAGTGCGGCGGCGTAGGCGCTGTCGTTGGTGGTGAACACGACCGCGTGACGGCCGGGCAGGACGCCGTGACGGTGCAGATGGGTGCGGGCCGAGGCGGCCAGCATGATGCCGGGCCGGTCGTTGTCCGCGAAGGCCAGCGAGCGCTCGTGGGCGCCGGTGGCGAGGACGACGCGGCGGGCGCGGATGCGGTGGACGCGCTCGCGGGACACGTTCTCCGGCGCCTGGGCGCCGAGGTGGTTGGTGCGGCGCTCCACGGCGAGGAGGTGGTTGTCGTCGTAGTACCCGAAGACGGTGGTACGGCGCAGCACGCGCACCTCGGGAGCGGACTCCAGTCGGGTGCCCAACTCGTCGGCCCAGTCGAGGAGTTCGCCGGTGCCCAGGAGGCTGCCGCCGAGTTCCGGGCGGTCGTCGGCGAGGATGACGCGGGCGGCGCTGCTCGCCGCGGCCGCTGCCGCCGCGAGGCCGGCCGGGCCGGCGCCGACGATCAGCAGGTCGCAGTGGGTGTGTACGGCGTCGTAGCGGGCGGGGTCCGGTTGGGTGGCGAGGCGGCCCTGGCCGGGGAGGCTGGTGGCGACCAGGCCGTCGTGGAGCTCGACGGTGGTGGCCGGGAGCATGGGCTCGGGGAAGGGTTCCTCGATCTGGATGACGGCGTTGGGTTCTTCCACACCGGCGGAGAAGATGCCTCGGGGGCGGCCGAGCTTGATGCTGGTCGACGCCTGGATCACACCGTTGGCCAGAAGGGCCGAGGCGAGGGTGTCGCCGCGGAAGCCCTGGTATTCGGTGCCGTCGAAGGTGAAGGTGAGGGGGGTTTCTCGGTCCACGCGGCCGCCGGTGGGCAGGCGGAACGGCTGGTTCTCCCCCACCCCGCCCCTTCCCGAAACCAGGGGGCCCGCCCCCTGGACCCCTGCTGAGGGCTCCGCCCCCAGACCCCCGATCGGCTCTGAAGGGGCCTTGTCCTCAAACGCCGGACGGGCCGGCTTTGGTTCGGCGGTCGCCGGGCGCTCCTCCCCCGCCCGGTACACCGCCAGGATCTCGTTCGTCGACGTGTCCCGGACGGCGTTGAACCAGCGGCGGCACCCCGCCGAGTGGCTCCAGCGCTCGGCGAAGGGGCCCTTCGGGTTGTCGCGGAAGAACAGGTACTTGGCCCACTCCTCGTCGGTCAACGCCGAGGGGTCCTGCGGGTACGCCACATGCGCCTGGCCGCCGTAGTGGAACTCGGCTTCGTCGCGGGGCCCGCACCACGGGCATGAAATCAACAGCATGGTTCGGGCTCCCTAGTGGGCCACCGCGGCAGCGCCGTGCTCGTCGACGAGCGCGCCGGTGGTGAAACGGTCGAGCGAGAAGGGGGCGTTGAGGGCGTGCGGGGTGTCGTGGGCGATGGTGTGGGCGTAGACCCAGCCGACGCCCGGGGTGGCCTTGAAGCCGCCCGTGCCCCAGCCGCAGTTGAGGTAGAGGTTGTCGACGGGGCTGAGGCCGACGATCGGCGAGGCGTCGGGGCTGACGTCGACGATGCCTCCCCAGGTGCGGAGCACATGCGCACGGGCGAAGACCGGGAAGAGCTCCAGGGCCGCCGCCATCTGCTCCTCGATGATGTGGAACGCGCCGCGCTGGGTGTAGGAGTTGTACGCGTCGATGCCCGCGCCCATCACCAGCTCGCCCTTGTGCGCCTGGCTGACGTACACGTGGACGGCGTTGGACATCACCACGGTGGGGTGCACCGGCTCCAGGAGCTCCGAGACCAGAGCCTGAAGCGGGTGGCTCTGGACCGGGAGGTCGATGCCCGCCATGGCGGCGAGCACCGAGGTGTGGCCCGCGGAGCACAGGGCCACCTTGCCGGCCGCGATCGGGCCCAGGTTGGTCTGGACGCCCACGACCCGGCCGCCGACCACGTCCAGGCCCGTGACCTCGCAGTTCTGGATGATGTCGATGCCTGCCGCGTCCGCGGAGCGGGCGAAGCCCCAGGCCACGTAGTCGTGCTTGGCGATGCCTGCGCGGGGCTGGTAGGTGGCGCCGAGGACCGGGTAGCGCACGTCGGGTGAGATGTTGACGATCGGGCAGACCTCTTTGACCTGCTCGGCGTCGAGCCACTCGGCGTCGACGCCGTTGAGGCGGTTCGCCTCGACACGGCGGACGCTGTCGCGGACGTCCTGGAGGCTGTGGGCGAGGTTGAGGACACCGCGCTGCGAGAAGAGGATCGGGTAGTCCAGCTCCTCGTCCAGGCCCTCCCACAGTTTGAGGGCGTGCTCGTAGATGCCGGCGCTCTCGTCCCACAGGTAGTTGGAGCGGATGATCGTGGTGTTGCGGGCCATGTTGCCGCCCGCGAGCCAGCCCTTCTCCAGTACGGCGACGTTGGTGATGCCGTGGTTCCTGGCCAGGTAGTGGGCGGTGGCCAGGCCGTGGCCGCCGCCGCCCACGATCACGACGTCGTACGAGCGCTTCGGCTCGGGCGTGCGCCAGAGGAAGTCCGGGTGGTCGGGGAGGTCGGCGCCGGGGGTGGTGGGGCTCATCGGGCGTCTCCTGAAGTACCGGAAAGGTGCGGGTAGAGCGGGTGCCTGGCGGCCAGGGCCTCGGTGCGGGCGCGCAGGGCGGTGACGTCCGGCTCCGGCTGGAGGGCGAGGGCGATCACATCCGCCACCTCGGCGAAGTCCTCCTCCGTGAAGCCGCGGGTGGCCAGTGCCGGGGTGCCGATGCGCAGGCCCGAGGTGACCATCGGCGGGCGGGGGTCGAAGGGGACGGCGTTGCGGTTGACGGTGATGCCGATCTCGTGGAGGAGGTCCTCCGCCTGGCGGCCGTCCAGCGGCGATTGCCGCAGGTCGACCAGGACCAGGTGGACGTCCGTACCGCCGGTGAGCACCTTCACGCCTGCGGCAGCCGCGTCGGGCTGCGTGAGGCGCTCGGCCAGGATGCGGGAGCCGGCCAGCGTGCGGGCCTGGCGTTCGGCGAACTCCGGGGACGCGGCGACCTTGAAGGAGACCGCCTTCGCGGCGATGACGTGCTCCAGGGGGCCGCCCTGCATGCCGGGGAACACCGCCGAGTTGATCTTCTTGGCGAGGTCGGCCTCGTTGGTGAGGATGACTCCGCCGCGCGGGCCGCCGAGCGTCTTGTGGGTGGTCGTGGTGGTGACGTGGGCGTGCGGGACCGGGTTCGGGTGCAGTCCGGCGGCCACCAGGCCCGCGAAGTGCGCCATGTCCACCATCAACAGGGCGCCGACCTCGTCGGCGATCCGGCGGAAGGCCGCGAAGTCCAGCTGCCTGGGGTACGCCGACCAGCCCGCGATGATCATCTTGGGGCGGTGTTCCTTGGCGAGCTGCTCGACCTCGTCCATGTCGATCAGGTTGTCCGCCTCGGACACGTGGTACGGCACCACGTTCAGCATCTTGCCGCTGTAGTTGATGCGCATGCCATGGGTGAGGTGGCCGCCGTGCGCGAGGTCGAGGCCGAGGATGGTGTCGCCGGGCTGGAGCAGCGCGAAGAAGACGGCCGTGTTGGCCTGGGCGCCCGAGTGCGGCTGGACGTTGGCGTAGCCCGCCCCGAAGAGCGACTTGATGCGCTCGATCGCCAGCCGCTCGGTGACGTCGACGTGTTCGCAGCCGCCGTAGTAGCGGCGGCCGGGGTAGCCCTCGGCGTACTTGTTGGTCGCGACCGAGCCCTGCGCCTCCATCACGGCGGTGGGCGCGAAGTTCTCGGAGGCGATCATTTCGAGGGTGGACTGCTGACGGTGGAGTTCGGCAGCGAGGGCGGCGTGGACCTCGGGGTCCAGCTCCGCCAGGGGGGTGTTCAGCGCGTTCATACGGCGTTCGCGTTCCTCTCGGCGGCCTCGACGACGTTGGCCAGCAACATCGCGCGGGTCATGGGGCCCACGCCCCCGGGCATCGGCGCGAGCCAGCCGGCGACCTCGGCGGCCTCCGGGTGGATGTCGCCGACCAGCCCGTTCTCGGTGCGGGTGATGCCGACGTCCAGGACGGCCGCGCCGGGGCGCAGCATGTCCTTGGTGATCAGTCCGGGCGAGCCGGCCGCCGCGATGACGATGTCCGCCTCGCGCACGTGCCAGGACAGGCCCTTGGTGCCGGTGTGGCAGAGGGTGACGGTGGCGTTCTCGGAACGGCGGGTCAGAAGCAGGCCGATGGGCCGTCCGACCGTGATCCCGCGACCGATCACACACACCCGGGCGCCCGCGAGGGGTACCTCGTAGCGGCGGAGCAGTTCGACGATGCCACGCGGGGTGCACGGCAGTGGCGCCTCGGTGCCCAGGACGAGCCGGCCGAGGTTGACGGGGTGCAGTCCGTCGGCGTCCTTGGCGGGGTCCATACGGGCCAGCACGGCGTTGGCGTCCAGGTGCCGCGGCAGCGGGAGCTGGACGATGTAGCCGGTGCAGGCCGGGTCGGCGTTGAGTTCGTCGATGACGTCCTCGACCTGCTGCTGCGTCGCGTCCGCGGGCAGATCACGGCGGATGGACGCGATCCCGACCTGCGCACAGTCCCGGTGCTTCCCGCCGACGTAGGCATGACTGCCGGGGTCGTCGCCGACGAGGACGGTACCGAGCCCGGGCGGCCGCCCGCCGGTGGCGGTCAACTTGGCGACGCGCTCGGCGAGTTCACGCCGAATGGCGGCAGCGGTGGCTTTGCCGTCAAGCAGTTCTGCGGTCACCGACGGTGCTCCTTCCAACAGGGCTCAGCTGCAGCGCCCCCAAGGGGCGCGGGACTGTTTCGGTCAGCGGCTCCGCCGCGGGGCGCGACCAGCCACAACGAACCCGCAGCCGACCGACGACCAATCGCGGCACCACGAACCACTCACCCACGAAGCCGGGACATCGTCGGGTCGAACAACGGCTCCTCGGCGACGACCGCTTCGATGCGCTCATCGAAGTAGCCGATGTGCAGCGTGTTGCCGGGCACGGCAACCTCGGCCGGCAGCCACGCATACGCGATGCCCTTGCCGATCGTGTAGCCGTACGCGGCACTCGTGACGTATCCGACCGCCCGCTCACCGTCGAACACCGGCTCCTTGCCGAGGACGACGGACTGCGGGTCGTCGATGGTGAGGCAGGTCAACTTGCGCCGCACGTTCTCCTTGCGGCGCTCAAGCGCTGCCTTGCCGATGAAGTCCCCCTTGTCGAGCTTCACGGCGAACCCGACGCCGGCCTCGTAGGGGTCGTGCTCATAGGTCATGTCGGTGCCGAAGGACCGATACCCCTTCTCCAGGCGGAGGCTGTTGAAGGCGCCGCGGCCGGCGATGACGCCGCCGAGCGGCCTGGCGGCCTGCCACAGGGTGTCCCAGAGCTTCTGCCCCTGGTCGGCGGTGGTGTACAGCTCCCAGCCGAGTTCACCGACGTACGACAGGCGCATCGCGGTCACCGGCACCGAGCCGATGTAGGCGCGCTTGGCGCGGAAGTACTTGAGGCCGTCGTTGGAGAAGTCCTCGTCCGTCAGCGGCTGCAGGACCTTGCGGGCCAGCGGGCCCCACAGGCCGATGCAGCAGGTGCCGGGGGTGGTGTCGCGGACCTGGACGGTGCCGTCGGCGGGGAGGTGGCGGGTGAACCAGTCGAGGTCCAGATTGCCGTTGGCGCCGACCTGGAAGAGGTCCCGGGCCAGGCGGGCGACGGTGACGTCGCTGCGGATGCCGCCGTCGTGGTCGAGCAGGAGGGTGTACGTCACCGAGCCGACGGACTTGGCGACCTTGCCGGTGACCAGCTTCTCCAGGAAGTCGGCGGCGCCGGGGCCGCTGACCTCCAGGCGCTTGAGGGCCGTCATGTCGTACATCGCCACGGTCTCGCGGGTGGCCTGCGCCTCCGCGCCGACGATGGGCGACCAGAACTGCGCCGCCCAGTCGCCCGGGGTCGGGATGTTGCGGCCTTCGGCCAGGGACGCGTTGGCCTCGTACCACTGCGGGCGCTCCCAGCCGTTCGCCTCCAGGAAGAAGGCGCCGTGCTCCTGCTGGCGGGCGTGGAAGGGGCTGGTGCGGATCGGGCGCGGCTTCCCGGACGGCTGGAGGGGGTGGAGGATGTCGTAGACCTCGACGAAGTTCTGGCAGTCGCGGGCCAGGACGTACTCCGGGGACAGCTGGTGCGGCTCGAAGCGGTTGACGTCGCACTCGTGCAGGTCGAAGGAGGAGCAGTAGCCGTCGACCAGCCATTCGGCCATCGCCCGGCCGACGCCCGCGGAGTGGGTGACCCACACGGCCTCGGCGACCCAGAAGCCCTTGACGTCCGTCGACTCGCCGAGCAGCGGGAAGTTGTCGGTGGTGAAGGAGAACAGGCCGTTGATGCCCTCCTCGACCTTGGCCTCCTGCGTCGCGGGGAGCAGCGACTGGGTCTCGGCCCAGGCGGGCTCGAAGTCCTCCTCGGTGAACTTCAGGACCGACGGCATGGGCGCGGCCTCGTCGAAGGAGAGGATCTCGTCGGCGGTGATCGGCATCGGGCGGTGGCCGTAGTAGCCGATGCCGATGCCGTCGAAGCGGTCGCGGTAGTAGAGGTCCGCGTCCTGGTGGCGCAGGATCGGGCGGACCGCCTCCTCGGTCTGGCCCGCGAGCGCCGGGACCGGCCCGGTCCAGGCGAGCTGATGGGCGAGCGGGGTCAGCGGGAGGTTCATGCCGGCCATGCGGGCGATCTTCGGACCCCAGATGCCGGCGCAGCACACGACGATGTCGGCCGCGATCTCACCCTGGTCGGTGAGGACGCCGGTGACGCGGCCGTCGGCCTGCTGGACGTCCAGGACCTCGTGGCGGGCCAGGAAGGTCACGCCGCGCTCGGTCGCGCGGCGGATCTGCGCCTCTACGGCGAGGACCGCCTTGGCCAGGCCGTCCGTGGGGACGAGGAGGCCGCCGAGGACCTTGTCCCGGTTGACCAGCGGGTGCTGTTCGAGGCACTCGTCGGTGGTCAGCAGCCGGGCCTCGATGCCCCAGGCGGTGATCCAGCCGTGGCGGCGGTGCAGTTCCGCGAGGCGCTCCGGGGTGGTCGCCACTTCGAGGCCGCCGACCTGCAGGAAGCAGGGCTTGCCGTCGACGTCGAGGGAGCAGAACTTCTCGACCGTGTAGCGGGCCAGCTCGGTCATGGTCTTGGAGGAGTTCGTCTGGAAGACCAGGCCCGGGGCGTGCGACGAGGAGCCCCCGGTCGCGGGGAGCGGGCCCTGGTCGACCACGGTCACTTCGGTCCAGCCTCGTGCGGAGATCTCGTCCGCGAGGGCCGCTCCCACGACGCCCGCTCCGATGATCACCACTCGGGGTCCCGCCATCGCCGCACCTCCGAAAATCAAAACCGTTGAGTTGCTTTCTGCGCAACGTGCTTCAGGTTGCGCAACTCAGCGTGCCTGTCGCGGGAGGGGGTGTCAAGGGGTCCGTGACGTCGGAAAACGGGCCGGAACACCCGCCCGGAGCACGACAATGCCCGGCGGGCGGCGCACACCAGTGCACGCCGCCCGCCGGGCATGTTCGACCGTCCGCCGAGTCCGGCCGTGGGGCCGGGCTACTTGATCCAGGCGTCCACCTTGTCCTTGTTGGCCTCGACCCACTTCTTGGCCGCCGCGTCGTCCGTCATCTTGTCCTGGGCGATGTACTTGGCGACCTCGTTCTGGTCGTCGTTCGTCCAGCTGAAGTTCTTCACCAGGTTGTAGGCGGGGCTGCCGGACTTGGCGAACTTCGCGCTGACGACCTTGTTCAGGTTGTAGACCGGATAGTCGCAGGCGACCTTCGCCGTGTCGGTGTCACAGCCCGTCTTGTAGGCGGGCAGGGCGACCTTCTTCAGCGGGACCTCGGAGAGGAACCACTGCGGCTCGTAGAAGTAGCCGATCACCCACTGCTTGTTCTTCTCGGCGGTGCGGAAGGCCTGGATCAGCGCCGTCTCGCTGCCCGCGTACACCACCTTGAAGTCCAGCTTGAGGTTCTTGACCAGCGCCGCGTCGTTGGTGACGTACGACGGGTCGCCGTCCAGGAGCTGGCCCTTGCCGCCCGACTCGGAGGTCTGGAACTTCGACGCGTACTTGTTGAGGTTCTTCCAGTCGAGGATGTCGGGGTGCGCCTTGGCCAGCCACGGCGGCACGTACCAGCCGATGATGCCTTTGTTGCCGGTCGGGCCGGCGTCCACGGCGGTCTTCTGGCCGCTGATGTACTTCTTCACCAGGTCGGCGTGGCCCCAGTTCTCCAGGACCGCGTCGACCTCGCCGGAGCCGAAGCCCTGCCAGGCGATCTCTTCCTTGAGGTTCTTCTTGCTGACCGTACAGCCGAGGTTGTGCTGGGCGACGTACGCGACGACCGCCGCGTCGGCCTCGTAGCCCACCCACGGGTTGACGGCCAGGTTGAAGGTGCCGCACTTGCCCGAGCTTCCCGAGCCCGCGGAGGAGCTGTCTCCGACCTTCGCCCCGCCGCACGCGGTGAGGGTGAGGCCGAGGACGGCCAGGCCGGCCGCGCCGGCTCGCCAGTGTCTTGCCATGGTGTCGTGCTCCTTAAGCGGTGGCGCGGCGCGCCGCGGCCTGAGTGATCCGGTCGAACATGACTCCGAGAAGGACAATGGCCAGACCCGCGGCAAGCCCCTTCCCGTACAGCTCCCCCCGTGAGAAACCGGCCACGACGTCGTAGCCGAGGGCGCCCGCACCTACCAGGCCGCCCACAACAACCATCGACAGCACGTAGATCAGGCCCTGGTTGGTCGCAAGCGTCAGGGCACTGCGTGACATCGGCAGTTGAACCTTGGTGATGATCTGCCAGGTGTTGCACCCGGCGGAGGTGGCCGCCTCCACGGTGGTCTCGGGCACGGCCCGGATCCCGTCCGCGATGATCTTCATGGCGACCGGGGCCCCGTAGACGATCGCGGCGACGATGGCCGTGAAGCGCGTGGGGCCGAACAGCGCGAGGAACGGCACGAGGTAGACGAAGGGCGGCATGACCTGGGCCGCGTCCAATGTGGGCCGGATCAGCCGGTCCACCATCATGCTGCGGCCCATCCACACCCCGAAGACGATGCCGAGCACCATCACCAGCACCGTCGCGACGAGCGTCGAGGCCAGCGTCGTCATGGCGTCCGACCACAGACCGGTGCCGACCAGCAGGCCCACGCACACGGCCGTGGTGACCCCGGACTTCCAGCCGCCGAGCACCACGCCCAGCGCGACCAGCACCGCGCCGACGAGCCACCACGGGGAGTCGGTGACCAGCGTCTGGAACGGGTTGAGCAGGCCGTTGGTGATGACGTCACGGATGGTGTTGGTGAGGCCCGAGAGGCTGTCCTGCGCCCAGTTGGTGGCACTGTCCGCCGCGCTCGCGATGTGGCTGCCGACGGTGCCGTCACCGGGGAAGTCGGCCGCCCACAGGTAGGTGTGCGACAGATAGATCAGGACCGCCGTGACGGCGGCACCGGCACCCAGCAGGGGCCTCCGCCACTTCGCGAAGTCGTGCTTGGCGTTGCGCGCGTTCTCCTCACGGGCGGCGGCCGCGGTGGTGACCCGGTCCAGGACGATCGCCATGACGACGATGGCGAGGCCCGCGTTGAAGGCGGTGCCGACGTCGAGCGACTGCAGCGCCTGGAGGACGACCGGGCCGAGCCCGGGGGCGTTGATCAGGGCCGCGATGGTCACCATGGCCAGGGCGGCCATGATGGTCTGGTTGACGCCCATCACCACGGTCCGCTTGGACATCGGCAGCAGGACCTTCAGCAGCGACTGGCGGCGGGTGGCGCCGAGGGAGTCGGCCGCCTCGACCGTCGTCTTGGAGACGTTGCGGATGGCGTGCGCGGTGATGCGGATCGTCGGTGGGGCCGCGTAGATCACGGTGGCGATGGTGGCGGAGGCACCGCCGATGAGGAAGAACAGGGTCAGCGGTGCCAGGTAGACGAAGGTCGGCATCGTCTGCATGAAGTCCAGGAAGGGCGTGGCGATCCGGTTGAACCGGTCCGACAGCCCCGCCCACACCCCGATCGGGATCGCGAACAGCAGCGCCACGAACACCGCGGAGAGGGTGAGGGAGAGGGTGTCCATGCTCTCCTGCCACAGTCCCTGCAGCCCGAAGAAGGTGAACCCGGCCACGGCCAGCAGCGCGACCCGCCAGTTGCCCACGGCCCAGGAGACGTAGCCGGCGATGCCGACGACACCGAGCCAGCCGATCTCCGGGACCGGGCGGGCCCCGGACGGCTGCGAGATCAGGTGCTGGATGAAGGTCACCAGGTTGTCGATGACCAGCCGGATCTCGTTGAAGAAGTACAGGAAGAGCGGGTTGGAGTTGCGGTTGGCGCCGATGGAGTCGTTGAAGTCATTGATCCACCGGTGCAGATCGGTCAGGTCGGCCGCCGCCAGCGTCAGCGTCTGCTTGCCGCGCAGTACGGCGAACAGCACGAGCCAGACGACCACGATCGCGCCGAGCACCATGGGCCGGCTGATCCTGCGGGCCGCCTTGACGGGAGCGGCCGGTTCGGCTGTCTCCGTCTGCTCGGGTTTCTCGATGGCGACGGTCATCACGCGCCGCCTTCCTGCCCGGCGACCACCGCGAGGATCTCCTCGTCACCGACGATGCCGAGCAGCTTGCCGTCCTCGACGACCTTGATCGGCTTGTCGGCCGCGAGCACCGCCCGGGTGGCCTCCTTCACCACGACGTCCGGGCCGAGCTCGGGGCCGTCCAGCGCGTCGCCGTCCTCCGGCGCCCGCATGATCCAGCGCAGGGTGAGGACGTCGCCGCGCGGCACGTCCTTGACGAACTCGCGGACGTAGTCGTCGGCAGGGGCACCGACCAGTTCGTCGCCGGTGCCGCACTGGACCATCTTGCCGTCGCGCATGATCAGGATGCGGTCGCCCAGCTTCAGCGCCTCGGAGAGGTCGTGGGTGATGAACACCATCGTCTTGCCGACCTCGTGGTGCAGCCGGATGACCTCGTTCTGCATGTCGCGGCGGATCAGCGGGTCGAGCGCGGAGAACGGCTCGTCGAAGAAGAGCACGTCCGGGTCTCCGGCCAGCGCACGGGCGAGGCCGACGCGCTGCTGCATACCGCCGGAGAGCTGGTCGGGGTAGGAGTTCTCGTAGCCGGCCAGGCCGACCAGCTCGACGACCTCCATGGCCCGCCTGGTGCGCTCCGCCTTGCTCATGCCCCGGATCTCCAGGCCGAAGGACACGTTGTCCACGACCCGGCGGTGGGGCAGCAGCCCGAAGTGCTGGAAGACCATGGAGAACTTGCGGCGGCGCAGGTCGCGCAGCCGGGCCGCGTCCGCCTCGCGGATGTCCTGGCCCTCGAAGACGACCTCGCCCGAGGTGGGCTCGATCAGCCGGGTCAGACATCGTACGAGGGTGGACTTGCCGGAGCCGGACAGGCCCATGACGACGAAGACCTCGCCCTTGCGGACGTCGAAGTTCACGTCGCGTACGGCGGCGGTGCAGCCGGTGCGGTCCATGAGCTCGCGGCGGGTCAGGCCGCACAGCTCCTCGGAGTCCGGCACCCGCTCGGCCTTCGGCCCGAACACCTTCCACAGCCGGCGCACGGATATGACCGGAGTGTCCTCCGAGTCCTGGGGCGTGCCGCTTCGGTGCGCCACCTCGGTCTGTGTTGGGGTCACGATCGACCTCTTTTCGGCATTCAGCCGCTAAACCAGCGCTGCGGCCGGGGATGGATGTTCTGCCAGATGTGTTTGGGCTCTCGGTACTCGTCCAGGCCGGTCGGCCCCAGCTCCCGGCCCGTGCCCGAGTGCCCGAAGCCACCCCATTCCGCTTGCGGCACGTAGGGGTGGTAGTCGTTGATCCACACCGTGCCGTGGCGCAGCCGCCGGGCGACGCGCTGGGCCTTGCCGGCATCCTGCGTCCAGACGGCGCCGGCGAGTCCGTACTCGGTGTCGTTGGCGATGCGTACGGCATCGTCCTCGTCGGTGAAGCGTTCGATGGTCAGCACGGGTCCGAAGGACTCCTCGTGCACCACCCGCATGTCCTGCGTGCACGCGTCGAGCACGGTCGGCGGGTAGTAGTGGCCGCCGGCCAGGCCGGGGTCGGCGGGCCGCTTCCCGCCGCAGCGCAGTACGGCGCCCTCGGCGATGCCCGCGGCGACGTACGCCTCGACCTTCGCCAGGTGCTGGGCGGAGATCAGCGCTCCGGTCTCGGCGTCGGCGTCGAAGGGCCCGCCCAGGCGGATCTGCCGGGCGCGGCTGACGACCTCGTCGACGAAGCGGTCGTGCAGCGAGTCCTCGACGATCAGCCGGGCGCCGGCCGAGCAGACCTGCCCGGAGTGCAGGAAGACCGCGGTGAGGGCGAAGTCGACGGCCGTCTCGAAGTCGGCGTCGGCGAAGACGACATTGGGGTTCTTGCCGCCGAGCTCCAGCGCCACCTTCTTCACGGTGGCGGCGGCGGTGGCCATGATCCGCTTGCCGGTCTCCAGGCCTCCGGTGAAGGAGACCATGTCGACGCGCGGGTCCTCGGACAGCGGGGCGCCCACCTCCGGGCCGGTGCCCAGGACGAGGTTGGCGGCGCCGGCCGGGAGCCCGGCCTCCTCCAGCGCCTTCATCAGCAGAATGGAGGTGGAGGGGGTGAGCTCGCTGGGCTTCAGAACGATCGTGTTGCCGGCGAGGAGCGCCGGGGCGACCTTCCAACTGGCCTGCAGCAGCGGGTAGTTCCAGGGGGTGATCAGTCCGCACACGCCGACCGGCTCGTACACGACCCGGCTGACGGCGTCGTCGCGGCCGGTGTCGATCACCCGTCCGGCGTCGGTGCCGCCGATCCCGCCGTAGAAGCGGAAGCAGGAGACGACGTCGGCGATGTCGTACTCGCTCTCCACCAGCCGCTTGCCGGTGTCCAGCGACTCGGCGCGGGCGAATTCCTTGGCGTCGCGCTCGAGGATGTCGGCGGTGCGCAGCAGCAGTGCGCCGCGCTCACGCTCGGGGGTGCGGGGCCAGGGGCCCTCGTCGAAGGCCCGGCGGGCCGCGGCGATCGCCGCCTCCGTGTCGGGACGCGTCCCTTCCGCCACGGTCGCCGAGAGGGTGCCGTCGGCGGGGCAGCGGATTTCGCGGCGCCCGCCGGCCACCGGCTCGCGCCACTCTCCGTCCACATACAGATCTGCCACGCGCCAAGCCTTTCAACTGAAATTCGTTGCGCATCGTGCATTCAATTGCTTGTGGTGGAACACCCTGACGAATGACCAGACAGACGTCAAGAGGTTGGCGGATGACGATTTCGCAAGGGGCCCAATGCCCCTTCCTCTCTTGACCGAGGAGCCCACCGGGCTGACCATGTTGCGTATCGCTCACCTTGTTGTGCAATACGCACCGATGGAGGCCGCACATGTCCCCTCGCCCGCAACCTGGCCGTGAGTTCGTCCTCACCCTCTCGTGTCCCGACAGCGCGGGACTGGTCCATGCCGTGAGCGGCTTCCTCGTCAGGAACTCCGGCAACATCCTGGAGAGCCAGCAGTTCGATGATCGACTCCAGGGCCGTTTCTTCATGAGGGTCCACTTCGACGTTTCCGATCCAAACGCGGATCTGGAAACCCTGCGTTACAGGTTCGGTCCGGTCGCCGAGGCCTACCGCATCTCCTGGAAGCTGTGGGACGCCTCGACCCCGACCCGGACGCTGATCATGGTGTCCAAGTTCGGCCACTGCCTGAACGACCTGCTCTTCCGGCGCCGCACCGGCGCCCTCAACATCGAGATCCCCGCGATCGTCTCCAACCACCGGGACTTCGAGGGCCTGGCGGAGACCTACGGCATCCCCTTCCACCACATCCCGGTGACCAGGGAGACCAAGCCGGAGGCGGAGGCGCGGCTGCTGGAACTGGTGGGCGAGCTGGACGTCGACCTCGTGGTGCTCGCACGCTACATGCAGGTCCTCTCCGACGACCTGTGCAAGCAGCTGGAAGGCCGCGCCATCAACATCCACCACTCCTTCCTGCCCAGCTTCAAGGGCGCGCGCCCGTACGTCCAGGCCTACGACCGCGGAGTGAAGCTCGTCGGCGCGACGGCGCACTACGTGACCTCGGACCTGGACGAAGGCCAGATCATCGAGCAGGACGTGGTCCGCGTGGACCACTCCCTCGACCCCGGCGAGCTGGTCACGGTCGGCCGGGACGTGGAGGCCCAGGTGCTCGCGCACGCGGTGAAGTGGCACAGCGAGAGCCGCGTGATGGTGGACGGCAACCGCACGGTGGTCTTCCGCTGAGCGGTACGACACGGCGGTGGGCGGAGCTGGACTTCCAGCTCCGCCCACCGTTCGTATACAGCCGCCGGCCTGCTGCACCCAGCCCGTCCGGCGTTCGAGGACGAGGCCGTTCAGGCCGAAGCGGGGGCCTGGGGGCAGCAGCCCCCAGCACGCCCACTGCACCCCCCTCAACCCCCGAGCCGCTCCAGCAGCGCGCAGCGCCACGCCTCCGTCTCCGCGATCTGGTTGAACGTGAACAGGTGCAGCCCGGCCACCCCCGCCGAAGGCGCCGTGAGGGCCCCCTCACTGCGCTCCAGCAGCCGCTGCGGTGAATAGCCCCCCGGGGCAGCGAACCGCAGGAACCACGACGCGTGCTTCGTCAGGAACCGCGTCGACTCCCCCACCCCGATCTTCGTCGCCATCGCCAGCAGCTTGGTCCGCTGCACGGGCCCGGCGACACCCACGTACACGGGCAGGGCGACGTCCCGCCGCCGTATCCGGGCGATCCAGTCCCCCAGCACGCGCGGATCGAAGCAGAGGTTGCTGACGATGTACGTGGCATGGGCGCGCTTGTCCCACATCGCCTGGATGGTGATGTCGTCGTGGAGGAGAGGGTGGCTCTCGGGGTAGCCGGTGATGCCCACGTGGGCGAAGGGGTCACCCAGCTCGCCGAGCCTGCGCAGCACCGGCAGGGCCCCGTCGTAGGCCCCGGCCGGCGGGTCCGCGTCGCCCGCCGGCACGAAGACGTCGTCCACGCCCGCCGCGCGCAGCCGCTCGGCGACCTCCTTCAGATGCACCTCGTCCCGCAGCAGCCGTGCGGGCACGTGCGGCACGACGCGGTAGCCGTGCGCCGCGAGCCGGTCCGTCAGGTCGAGGGTCGGCTCCAGGCCCTTGACCGGCGACGCCGTGACCGTGACCACGACGTCGCGCGGGACATGGGCGAGGACCTTGTCCTCGGTGGCCTTCGCGGGCAGCACCTCGTAGCGGACGCTGTCCAGCAGCGCCCTCAGCCCGGTGGCGTCCAAGGCCTACCCGGCCTGCTTCTGGGCGTCGCGGTGGCGGTAGTACGCGGCCTTCGAGGGGGCCAGCGGCTCCTTGCCGAGGATCAGGTCGGCGGCCTTCTCGGCGACCATCATCACCGGGGCGTAGATGTTGCCGTTGGTGACGTACGGCATCACCGACGCGTCGACGACCCGCAGGCCCTCCACGCCGTGCACCCGCATGCTGGCGGGGTCGACGACGGACATCTCGTCGGTGCCCATCTTGCAGGTGCAGGAGGGGTGCAGCGCGGTCTCGCCGTCCTTGGCGACCCAGTCCAGGATCTCCTCGTCCGTCTCCACGGACGGGCCGGGCGAGACCTCGCCGTTGTTGTACGGCGCGAGAGCGGGCTGGTTGAGGAGCTTGCGGGCGACGCGGATCGCCTCGACCCACTCCCTGCGGTCCTGCTCGGTGGAGAGGTAGTTGAAGCGCAGCGCCGGGTGTTCGCGCGGGTCCTTGCTCTTGATCTTCACGGAGCCGATGGCGTCGGAGTACATGGGGCCGACGTGGACCTGGTAGCCGTGGCCGCCGGCGGGCACGGAGCCGTCGTAGCGGACCGCGATGGGCAAAAAGTGGAACATCAGGTTGGGGTAGTCCACGTCCTGGTTGCTGCGGGCGAAGCCGCCGGCCTCGAAGTGGTTCGTGGACGCCGGGCCCTTGCGGAACAGCCACTGCAGGCCGATGAAGGGGGCACGCCACTTGGCCAGATACGGCTGCATCGAGACGGGCTGCTTGCAGGCGTACTGGATGTACACCTCCAGGTGGTCCTGCATGTTCTCGCCGACGCCCGGCAGATCGTGCACGACGTCGATGCCGAGGGCGCGCAGCTCCTCCGCGTTGCCGACGCCGGACAGCTGCAGCAGCTGCGGGGAGTTGATCGCGCCGCCGCACAGGATGACTTCCTTGGCGCGCACCTGCTGCTTGGCGCCCTTGCCGCGCTGGTACTCGACGCCGACGGCCTTCTTGCCCTCGAAGAGGACGCGGGTGACCAGGGCGCGGGTCGTGACGGTGAGGTTGGGCCGCTTCCTGGCGGGCTTGAGGTACGCCTTCGAGGCCGAAAGACGGCGTCCGCGGTGGACGTTGCGGTCGAACTTGGCGAAGCCCTCCTGCCGGTAGCCGTTGACGTCCTCGGTGGGGGCGTAGCCCGCCTCCTGGGTGGCCTTGAGGAAGGCGCCGAAGAGGGGGTTGGTGGCCGGGCCGCGCTCCAGGACGAGCGGGCCGTCGTGGCCGCGGAACTCGTCGTCCGGGTCGGCGGCCAGGCAGTTCTCCATCCGCCGGAAGTAGGGCAGACAGTGCGCGTAGTCCCAGGTCTCCATGCCGGGGTCGGCCGCCCAGCGCTCGTAGTCCATGGGGTTGCCGCGCTGGAAGATCATGCCGTTGATGCTGCTGGAGCCGCCGAGCACCTTGCCGCGCGCGTGGTAGATGCGCCGGCCGCCCATGTGGGGCTCGGGCTCGGACTCGTACTTCCAGTCGTAGAAGCGGCTGCCGATCGGGTACGTCAGTGCCGCGGGCATGTGGATGAAGACGTCCCAGGGGTAGTCGGAGCGGCCTGCCTCCAGGACCAGCACCTTGTTCGCCGGATCGGCTGAGAGTCTGTTCGCCAGTGCACTGCCGGCCGAACCGCCGCCGACGATGACGAAGTCGTATTGGGGAGCCATGGTGCCTCGTCTCGCTCGCGCCGTAGATACGCGAGGCATGCTAGTACCAGTAGCGCTATACGCACTAGGTTGCGAGCCACGCAACTTACGGGGTGTTCATTGCGCCACGGTTACTTGCAGTGGCGTTGTTTACTGCGCGTATAGTTTCGGAGTGAGCAACCACAGCCAAGGCACCGAAACGTCAAATTCGCAGGCCGGCGGAGTGCAGTCGGTCGACCGAGCCATCAGCGTCCTGGAGATCCTCGCGCAGCGCGGCGAGGCAGGAGTCAGCGAGGTGGCCGCCGAGATCGATGTTCACAAGTCCACCGCCTTCCGCCTGCTCGGCGCCCTGGAGGCGCGCGGTCTGGTGGAGCAGGCGGGCGAGCGCGGCAAGTACCGGCTCGGCTTCGGCATCGTACGCCTGGCCGGCGCGGTGACGGGACGCATCGACATCACCCAGCAGGGCCGCCCGGTCTGCGAGCGGCTCGCCGAGGAGATCGGTGAGACGGTGAACATCGCGGTGCTGCAGGAGCACTACGCGATCAACCTGTACCAGGTGCGCGGCCCCGGAGCGGTCACCGCGCACAACTGGGTCGGTCAGCTGACCCCGCTGCACGCGACGTCGAGCGGCAAGGTCCTGCTCGCATACCTGCCCGCCAAGGAGCGCGCCGCGCTGCTGGCCGAGGCGGGTCTGAAGAAGGTGACTCCGCACACCATCACCGCGAAGGCGAAGCTGGAGAAGCATCTCGCCGAGGCGCGGGAGGCGGGCTACGCCTGGACCATGGAGGAGCTGGAGATCGGTCTGCACGCCATGGCCGCCCCGGTCCTGGACCGGGACGGCGAGGTCATCGCGGCGGTCACCGCCTCCGGGCCCTCGTACCGCTTCACGGAGGAGCGGATGCGCGAGCTCGCGCCCGTGCTGATCAAGGGTGCGGAGGAGATCAGTCACCGCATGGGCTACCTGGGCTGAGTCACCCCTGGGAGAGGCCCAGACGCTCGTTGACCCAGTCGTGGAAGGCTCCGATGTGGTGCTCGCTGGGCACCAGCACGCCTCCCTTGGCGTACATCCGGGAGCTCATGCCGGGCTGTGTGCGCTCGCACGCGTCGAAGTCCTGGCGGTTGACGCGGTCGAAGAGCTCCACGGACCGGCTGACGTCCTTGCCGCTCTCGACGACGTGCGGGAGGTAGAGCCAGTCGCACTCGACGATGGTGCGGTCGACGGCCACCGGGTACATCCGGTGGAAGATCACATGGTCGGGGACGAGGTTGATGAAGACCTGCGGCCTGACCGTGATCGCGTAGTAGCGGCGGTCCTGGTCGTCGGCGACCCCCGGGATACGGTCCAGGCCCTCGGACCCGTCGACGGTGAAGCCCTGCACCTCCTCACCGAACTCGGCGCCGTGCCCGACGTAGTACTGCGCCGCGTATCCGTCGGCGAACTCGGGGAGCACCTCGGTGAGTTCGGGGTGGATCGTGGCGCAGTGGTAGCACTCCATGAAGTTCTCGATGATGAGCTTCCAGTTCGCCTTGACGTCATAGACGATCCGCTTGCCGACGGAGAGGTTGTCGATGTCGTAGTGCTCGATCGACTCCACGTCGCCGAGGCGGGAGATCACCTCGCCGATGACGTCCTCCTCGAAGGAGGGCGGGTTCTCCGCCAGGCACACCCAGACGTAGCCGAGCCATTCGCGCACGGCCACGTTCACCAGGCCGTACTCGGTGCGGCCGACGTCGGGCATCTTGGTGAGGTTGGGCGCGGCGACCAGCTTGCCGTTCAGGTCGTACGTCCAGGCGTGGTACGGGCACTGGAACGCCCGCTTGACCTCGCCGGACTCCTCCGTGCACAGCTTCGCGCCGCGGTGCCGGCACACGTTGAAGTACGCACGGATCGAGTTGTCACGGGCGCGGGTGACGAGGATGCTCTCGCGGCCGACGTCGACGGTGCGGAAGGCGCCGGGCTTGGCCAGCTCGGAGGAGCGTGCGACGCAGAACCACATGGTCTCGAATATGCGCTCCTGCTCCTGGGCGAAGATCGCCGGATCCGTGTAGGAGGAGCCGGGAAGGGTGGCGATCAGGCTGTCCGGCAGGCTGGTCGAGGTCACGGTGCACTCCTCGGGGACGTCGTGGTAGGGGCGCCCCACAGTGGCGGGGGCTGTACTGATACGGGGCTCCGCCCCGTGGGCGCGACCAGCCAAAATGGCGCCGCAGAAGAAAGACGACACATCACGGCACTCACAGCGAAACGCTCAGCTGCTTGCGCCAGCGGGTGAACAGCCGCGGCTGGTTCATCCCGAGCACGGCGACCGGCTGTCCGGCACGCCGGTAGACGGCCAGGACGTCGCGGTCGTCCGCAGCGCCTTCCTCGACCGTCACGCTGTCGGCGCCGGCCGCATGACCGGCGAACTGGATCTTCACGCCGTACTGGTCGGACCAGAAGTACGGCGGCCGGGGCACACCCGGCTCCACCGCGCCGCCCGCCAGCAACGTGGCGATGGCGGCGTCCGGGCGCTCGCGCGCACCCGTCCAGTGCTCGACGCGGCGATGGGCGCCTGCCCGGGGGTCGTACCAGTTGGCGCAGTCGCCGACCGCGACCACGCCGGCCAGGCTGGTGCGGCCGTCCGCTCCGCACTTCACGCCGTTGTCGAGCGCCAGGCCGGAGCCTTCCAGCCACTCGACGCACGGGCGCGCACCCACGCCGACGACGACGATGTCGGCGGGGACGCTGCGGCCGTCCTCCAGCAGCACCGCGTCGACCTGACGCTCACCGCTGAGCCCCTTGACGCCCACGCCGCACAACAGCCGTACGCCGTGATCCGCATGGAGCGCGGAGACGATGGCGCCCATCCGCTCGCCCAGCGGGCCGGCGAGGGGCGTCGGTGCCGCCTCGATCACCGTCACGTCGAGCCCGAGGGCGTAGGCGGTGGAGGCGACCTCGGCGCCGATGAAGCCGCCACCGATCACCACCAGCCGCCCGCCGCGGCCGAGTTCGTCGCGCAGGGCGCGGGCGTCGTCCAGGGTGCGCAGGGTGTGCACTCCGGAAAGGCCCTCGGCGCCGGGCAGAGTGCGCGCGGCTGCGCCGGTCGCGATGACGATGCCGTCGGCCCGGAGCTCACTGCCGTCTGCGAGCCGCAGGGCGCGCCGCATGCGGTCGAGTCCGGTGGCGCGGGCGCCGAGCAGCCACTCGGCCCGCAGGTCCTCGTCGTCCGTCTCCAGCACGAGGTCGGCCTCGCCGATCGTGCCGGCCAGGAACTCCTTGGACAACGGGGGCCTGTCGTACGGACGGTGGGTCTCGTCGCCGATGACGACGAGCCGCCCGTCGTAGCCCTGCTTGCGCAGTGAGCGCGCCGCCGACAGCCCGGCCAGCGAGGCGCCGACCACGGCGACCGTCCTCACGCGGGACCCCCGGCCAGGCGGGAGGCGATGCAGGGCGGCAGATTGGGAGCGTCGGTCGACACCTGGACGTAGATCATGCCGTCCTCGACCACGACCTCGTGCGTCCGCACCGGCAGCTTGGCCGGCGGGGCGTCGACGGCGCCGGTTCGCAGGTCGAACTTCGAAGCGTGCAGCGGGCATTCCACCTCGCAGCCCTCCAGCCAGCCGTCGGCGAGCGAGGCGTCCTGGTGGGTGCAGGTGTCGTCGATGGCGAAGACCTCGCCGTCGTCGGTATGGAACACCGAGACCGGCGGATCGATGTCGAGCCGGAAGGCCTCACCTCGCGGAAGATCCACGAGACGGCACACGGGAATCATCATGACACCTCGGTGCGTATAACGAAACGGATTGCGGTAAGCGCAACATCAGTCTGGGGTCGCCCTGAACCCTTGTCAAGGAGTTCAGAGGCCCTGATGACCCCTGCCAGATGTTGCTTTTCGCGCAACTTGGGGCGCGATAAGCAACAATCTCAGGGCAGGGGCCGACACCGGAATCAGTGCCTTCGAGCAGGTCAGCAGGTCAGCGACCGCGCACGATCCAGTCCTGCAGGTGCGGGGCCTCCGCGCCGATAGTGGTCGTGTCCCCGTGGCCGGTGTGCACGACGGTGTCGCCGGGCAGGGACAGCAGCCGTTCCCGGATGGAGTCGATGATGGTCGGGAAGTGGCTGTACGACCTTCCCGTGGCCCCTGGCCCGCCGGCGAAGAGCGTGTCACCGCTGAACAGCGCGCCGAGCGCCGGAGCATACAGACAGACCGCTCCGGGGGCATGGCCGGGCGTGTGCAGCACGGTCAGGTCGACGCCCGCCACCGTCAGGACCTGACCGTCGGCCAGTTCGGCGTCGGGCGCCCGCTCCGGGTGGGTCTGCTTCCACAGCGGCAGGTCGTCGGGGTGGAGGAGAACCGGGCCGCCGGTACGGGCCGCGAGGTCGGGGGCGGCGTCGATGTGGTCGTTGTGGGCGTGGGTGCACACGACGGCCCGCAGGGTCCGGCCGCCGACGGCCTCGGCGATCACCCCGGCGTCATGGGCCGCGTCGATCACGATGACCTCGCGGTCGTCGCCGACGATCCACACGTTGTTGTCGACGTCCCAGGTGCCGCCGTCCAGCGAGAACGTGCCCGAGGTGACGAGATGCTCGATGCGGGCGGCCATCAGAGCACCACCACCGAGCGCAGGACGTCGCCGCCGTGCATCCGCTCGAATGCCTTCTCCACCTCGTCCAGGGCGATGGTCTCGGTGACGAAGGCGTCCAGGTTCAGACGGCCCTGCAGATAGAGGTCGACGAGCATCGGGAAGTCGCGGGAGGGCAGGCAGTCGCCGTACCAGCTCGACTTCAGCGCGCCGCCGCGGCCGAAGACGTCCAGCAGCGGCAGCTCCAGCTTCATCTCCGGGGTGGGCACACCGACCAGGACGACCGTGCCGGCGAGGTCGCGGGCGTAGAAGGCCTGCTTGTACGTCTCCGGGCGGCCGACCGCCTCGATGACGACGTCGGCGCCGTGGCCGCCGGTCAGCTCGCGGATCGCCTCGACGGGGTCGGTCTCCTTGGAGTTGACGGTGTGGGTCGCGCCCAGCCGGCGGGCGGTCTCCAGCTTCCGGTCGTCCAGGTCCACCGCGATGATCTTCGCGGCGCCCGCCAGGTTCGACCCCATGATCGCGGCGTCGCCGACGCCACCGCAGCCGATGACCGCCACGCTGTCGCCGCGGCCGACGTTGCCGGTGTTGATCGCGGCACCGATGCCCGCCATCACGCCGCAGCCCAGCAGTCCGACGGCGGCCGCGGACGCGGACCGGTCGACCTTGGTGCACTGCCCCGCCGCGACCAGCGTCTTCTCCGCGAACGCACCGATGCCCAGCGCCGGGGACAGCTCGGTGCCGTCCTCCAGGGTCATCTTCTGCTTGGCGTTGTGGGTGTTGAAGCAGTACCACGGCCGCCCGCGCAGACAGGCCCGGCACTGCCCGCACACGGCACGCCAGTTGAGGATCACGAAGTCACCGGGGGCGACGTCGGTGACACCCTCCCCCACCGACTCCACCACGCCCGCGGCCTCGTGGCCGAGCAGAAAGGGGAAGTCGTCGTTGATGCCGCCCTCGCGGTAGTGCAGATCGGTGTGGCAGACCCCGCAGGCCTCGACCTTCACCAGCGCCTCGCCCGGTCCGGGGTCGGGCACGATGATCGTCTCCAGGCTGACGGGGGCGCCCTTGCCCCGCGCGACGACTCCACGGACCTGGTGCGTCATGGCCACTCCTCGGATGGTACGAGATCTGAGTCAGAAGTTGCTCAATGCGGCACACATCTCATGTGCCGCAACACAGCATCGTGGAGCGCCGACCGGGGGTCAAGGTCTCGGATGCGCCGTTCGACCGGCGCCGTCGCCGCCCGACCGGTGATAGCGTTGCCCGGAATTTACGGAGAGCCGATGGAACGACGCCAGCTGGAATACTTCATCGCCGTTGTCGAACACGGCGGATTCACAGCCGCGGCCATTGCACTCCATGTCGCACAACCCTCCCTGTCGCATGCGATCCGGGCGCTGGAGCGAGAATTCGGCGGCAGCCTTTTTCACCGGCTGCCGCACGGCGTCGTACTCACCGCGGCGGGTGAGGCGCTGGTTCAACCGGCGCAGCAGGTGCTGCGGGATCTGTCCACGGCCGGCGCGCTGGTCCGCGAGGTCCTCGGACTCAGCGGCGGCCGGCTCGACATCGTTTCGCAGACGACCCTGTCGGTCGATCCGCTCGCCGGCCTGCTGGGACGCTTTCACCGCGCGCATCCCAAGGTCTCCGTGCGCGTGGTCGATCCGGAGCGGGGAGCCGCCGTGGCCCTCATGGTCGCGGCCGGCCGGTGCGAGCTCGGCCTGGTGGACGCCTCGGTGCCCACGGCGGACCTGAGCAGCATCGACCTGCCGGCACAGGAGATGCATGTCGTCCTGCCCCCGGACCACCCGCATCCGGCCGGCCCCACCATCACCTCGCGCGAACTCGCCGCGCTGGACCTGATCGTGACCCCGCCGGGCACCGAAACCCGTGCGGCGCTGGACGACGTGTGCACCGCGCTCGGCGTTGCGCCGCGGATCGTGGTGGAGACCGCGCACCGGGCGATGATCGTGCCGCTTGTCCTCTCCGGCGTCGGCGCGTCCCTGCTGCCCACCTCCATGGCCCAGGACGCAGCACTCCGCGGGGCCCGCATGCTCTCCAACCGTCCACGACTGCTGCGCCACGGACGGCTGGTCTGGCGCTCGGGCCCGCTGTCGCCCGCGGCCCAGGCGTTCGTGGACCTGGCATCCTCCCCCGCCCCGCCGCCTCCGCAGGTAGAGAACCTTTAGGCATAGAAGCTTTCTACCGCCTTCATTCAAAACCGGTTCAGGCGGATTCACGCTCTGTTGTTGACCGGCTTCGACGGCGAATGCCATTTTTACTCCACCGCTGGCAGACCGGCCGGAAGTCCAGCCCCATCACGCCGACAATTCGGCGAGGAAAAAAGCGTGTGACATTTCCGCGGCAGACCCCAACGGAGAAATACATGACCGAGTTCGACGCCGGACGGCACATACTCCCCCGGCCGGACGCCCGCCGGCCCCTGACGACCGCGATGGACGTCCACGACCAGGAGTCAGCCTTCACTCCGATCGGTCCGGTCCCTCCACCGCAGGGCGCACCCAACGTGGTGATCGTGCTCGTGGACGACCTCGGCTTCGGTACCTCCGGCGCCTTCGGCGGACCGTGCGAGATGCCGGCCGCCGAACGACTCGCCGACGGGGGGCTGCGCTACACCCGCTTCCATGTCACGGCCCTGTGCTCACCGACCCGGCAGGCCCTGCTGACCGGACGCAACCATCACTCGGTCGGCATGGGCGGCACCACCGAGATGACCACCGCGGCCCCCGGCTACAACGGCTTCAGGCCGCGCAGCGCGGCGACCATGGCCCAGATCCTGCAGGGCAACGGCTACAGCACGGCCGCATTCGGCAAGTGGCACCAGACCCCGCCGCGGGAGATCAGCGCGGTCGGCCCGTTCGACCGCTGGCCCACCGGGGAAGGGTTCGACACCTTCTACGGCTTCATGGGCGCCGAGATGAACCACTGGTACCCGCTGCTGTACCAGGGCACCACTCCGGTCGAGCCGGACCGCCGCCCCGAGGACGGCTACCACCTCTCCGAGGACCTCGTCGACCACGCCATCGACTGGGTCCGCACCCAGCGCACGCTCACTCCGGACCGCCCGTTCTTCACCTACCTCGCGCTCGGCGCCGCACACGCTCCGTTGCACGTCGGCCGGGAATGGCAGGAGAAATACCGCGGACGCTTCGACCACGGCTGGGACCACCAGCGCGAGGTGACCCTGCGGCGGCAGAAGGAACTCGGTGTCGTGCCCGAGGACGCGGAGCTTGCCCCCTGGGCCGAGGGCGTCCCCCATTGGAACGAGCTCACCGACAACCAGCGCCGGTTGGGTGCCAGGTTCATGGAGACATTCGCCGCCTTCACCGAACACGCCGACGTACAGGTCGGCAGGTTCATCGACGCGCTGGCGGAACTCGGCGAGCTGGACAACACCGTCGTCCTCTACATACTCGGCGACAACGGCGCCTCGGGCGAAGGCGGCATCGAGGGAACCGTCGTCGAGCACCGGCTCGGGCACGGCGTGGTGGACGACCCGGACGAGATGATCGAACACCTCGACGAGATCGGCGGCCCGCGCAGCTACCCGATCGCCCCGGCGGGCTGGGCGCTGGCCCTCAACACCCCCTACCAGTGGACCAAGCAGGTCGCCTCGCACTTCGGCGGCACCCGTGACGGCATGATCCTGCACTGGCCCGGCGGGGTCCCCGAACGCGGCGGGCTGCGTCACCAGTTCTCCCATGTGATCGACGTGCTGCCGACGATCCTGGACTGCGCGGGGATTCCGGCACCGTTCAGCGTCGACGGGGTGCCGCAGCAGCCCATGGAGGGCACGAGCATGTGGCGCACGCTCGCCGATCCCCGGGCGCCGGAGCATCGCCGTACGCAGTACTTCGAGATGTGCGGCAACCGGGGCATCTACCACGAGGGCTGGATGGCCGTGACCCGGCACGGCATCCCCTGGGAGATGCTGCCGGACGGGGGCAAGCGGTTTGCCGACGACGTCTGGGAGCTGTACGACCTCGACCACGACTGGAGCCAGGCACGCGACCTCGCCGCCCGGCACCCCGACAAGCTGCGCCGGCTTCAGGACCTGTTCCTGATCGAAGCGGCGAAGTACCAGGTCTTCCCGCTGGACGACCGGGTCACCGAGCGGGAGAACCCCGCCGTGGCCGGCCGCATCGATCTGCTCGGCCACCGGACGTCCGTCACCTACCGCGCCGGAATGCGCCGGTTCACCGAGGAGACCACCCCCAACATCAAGAACCGCTCGCACAGCATCACCGCCGACGTCGACATACCGGGCGACGCGGCGGCCGAGGGCGTGCTCATCGCACAGGGCGGCCGGTTCGGCGGCTGGACCCTGTACGTCACGGACGGAAAGCCGGCGTACGCCTACAACTACTTCGGGATGAGCGTGTACACCGTGCGCGCCGCCGAGCCCCTGGCGCCGGGACGGCACGAGATCCGGCTCGAGTTCGACTACGACGGCGGAGGACTCGGCAAGGGCGGCACCGCCGTCCTCATGGTCGACGGCGTGAAGCAGGCGACCGGACGGATCGAGCGCACCATCCCGTACTACTTCTCCTTCGACGAGACCCTCGACGTAGGAGCGGACCTGAGCACACCGGTGACGGACGACTACCCCGCCCTGGACAACGAGTTCACCGGAGCCATCCACACGGTCCGCATCGACCTGGACGGCGCCACCGCCGAATCGCCCGACTACGACGGCGGGCTGCACCGCCGGGTCATGGGGGCCCAGTGAGCTGCTGTACGCCGTCCGGCGACCGGTCGGCAGACCTGCCCTCGCCCCGGCCGGCCACCCTGCACCGGGCGAGCACCGAGGGCATGGTGGCCGTTCCCGCCGGCGAGTTCCTCATGGGCAGCCAGGACGCGCTCGCCTACCCCGCCGACGGCGAGGGCCCGGTGCGCACGGTCTTCGTCGACGCCTTCCGGATGGACGCCTGCACGGTGTCGAACGCGCAGTTCGCGCGCTTCGCCGCCGACACCGGGTACCGCTCCGGCGTGGAGCGGATCGGCTGGTCCTTCGTCTTCGCCGGTCTGCTGCCCGACGACTTCCCGCCGACCCGGGCGGTGGTGGGCGCGCCCTGGTGGCGGCAGGTCGAGGGGGCCGACTGGCGGCATCCCGACGGACCGCACTCCACCTGGGAGGACCGGGCGGATCATCCGGTGGTGCACGTCGACTGGGACGACGCCCGCGCCTACTGCGCCTGGGCCGGCAAGCGCCTGCCCACCGAGGCGGAGTGGGAGCGCGCCGCCCGGGGCGGCCGGCACGGCAAGGTGTTCCCCTGGGGCGACGAGCTCGAACCGGGCGGTCGCCCCCGGATGAACGTCTGGCACGGCGCCTTTCCCCAGCGGCATCCGACAGCCGACGGCTGGTACGGCACCTGCCCCGTCGACGCCTTCGAACCGGGCGGCTTCGGCCTGTACAACGCCACGGGCAACGTATGGGAGTGGTGCGAAGACCTCTTCTCCCCCTCCCTGAACGGACAGCTGCGGGTCACCAAGGGCGGCTCCTATCTGTGTCACGCGTCCTACTGCCGCCGCTACCGGGTCGCCGCGCGGCAGGGCCTGCCCCCGGACTCGGCGACCGGCAACGTGGGCTTCCGGTGCGCTCTGGACATGGCCTGATCACTCATCGACTTCATCCCTCGGACAACGGCGCGACGCATCGCCGTACAAGGAGCAGGACCATGGCAAAGAGAACAGCGCGCCGACGCGCCGGCTCGGCGGGCATGGCGGTACTCGGCCTCACCCTCACTGCTTGCGGCGGCGCGAAGGTCGGTGACAGCGCGGCCGGCGCGGGCAGCAGCCCGGGCAGGTGCGGCACCTTCAACCTCGCGGTCAACCCCTGGGTGGGCTACGAGGCCGATGCGGCGGTCGTCGGCTACGTGGCCGAGCACAGTCTGGGCTGCAAGGTCGAGAGGAAGGACCTCAAGGCGGAGATCGGCTGGCAGGGGTTGGAGACGGGTGAGGTCGACGCCATCCTGGAGAACTGGGGCCACCCGGACCTGGAGAAGAAGTACATCACCCAGCAGAAGACCGCCGTCGGCCTCGGCCCGACCGGCAACAAGGGCATCATCGGCTGGTACATCCCGCCGTGGCTGGCCAAGGCACACCCGGACATCACCGACTGGAAGAACCTCAACAAGTACGCGGCCCAATTCAAGACCTCCGAGTCGGGCGGCAAGGGCCAGCTGCTGGACGGCGACGCCTCGTACCAGACCAACGACGCGGCGCTGGTGACGAACCTGAAGCTGGACTTCAAGGTGGTGTACGCGGGCAGCGAGACCGCGCTCATCCAGGCCTTCCGCACCGCCGAGAAGAACAAGCAGTGGGTGATCGGCTACTTCTACGAGCCGCAGTGGTTCTTCTCGGAGGTACCCCTGGTCCACGTCAAGCTGCCCAAGTACACGGCGGGTTGTGACGCCGACCCGGCGAAGGTCGCCTGCGACTACCCCGTGTTCGACCTCGACAAGATCGTCAGCACGAGCTTCGCCAAGTCCGGCAGCCCGGCCTACGACCTGGTGAAGAACTTCAGGTGGAGCAACGCCGACCAGAACACCGTGGCCAAGTACATCGCCGTGGACAGGATGACGCCGGAGGCGGCGGCGAAGAAGTGGACCGAGGCGAACCCCGACAAGGTCAAGGCCTGGCTCGGGTAGTCCGGCTCGACCGCGCAGGGTCAGTCGTCCGGGATGCCGGCGCCGCTGAGGGCCGGAACAGTGGCCTCCGGCCGGGTGAGGGAGCGGGCGCGGAGGCGGAACTGGTCGAGTTTGTCGACGATGGTCCGGCCGACGGGGGTGTGGCCCCAGATGCTGATGCCGTGGTGGGTGGTGGGCTGCCAGGTGGTCTCGTCGATGACGACGGGGGTTCCAGCCGACCTCCCACTCGAAGCCCGAGGGGTGCGGGCGTAGTAGGACAGCTCCTTGTCGTTGGTGTGCTGTCCCACGGAGAGAGCCATGTCGAAGCCGAGTTCGCACACGCGCCGGTAGCTCTGGGCAAGGTCGTCGAGAGTGGCCGTCTGGATGTTGAGGTGCTGGACGCGGGTGCGGACCGGGTCGATCGGCAGGCCGCGGACGGCGGCGATCGCGATGGCGTGATGGCGTTCGTTCACCCGCAGGAAGCGGATCTTGAGCTTGACTCCGCTGATGGTCTCGTCGATGTAGTCGGTGAGGCGGGCGTCGAAGACGGTGTTGAAGTAACCGCGCAGCTGGGCCGGCTTGGTGGAGGTGATCGCGACATGGCCCATGCCGGGGTCACCGGTGACGAAGCCCGAGGCCAGCATGCGCAGCGGCGCGGGCGACTGCACGGGGGTGGTGTAGATCTCCTGGGTGATGCCCTTGGGACCGGGGAAGCGCAGGAGGCGTTCGACTCCGCGCAGGCCGGCTTCCTCGGCGCTGCCTTCGACGCAGGGGACACCGTGGGCCCGTATCCGCGCCTCGATCTGCTCGAAGCTGCCGTGGTCGTCCGATGTGCCAGCCGGTGACCACGACGTCCTCGGCGGGGCCGCGCTGGACCAGGAAGCGGCACTCCTGCTCGTCGAGGCGGAAGCGCATCAGGTCGCGGGAGACGGGGTCGTGGTGCATGCCGATGGCGTCGGTGCCGAAGCGCTGCCAGTCGGTGAAGCGGTTGGTCTCGATGACGAGGTAGCCGAGGTGGACGGCGCCGAAGACGGAGGAATCAGTGGTCATCGCCGGCCAGCCAGGAAGTCGGCGCACAGGCGGTTGAACAGTTCGGCGCGCTCCCACTGCACCCAGTGACCGGTGTTCGCGACCATGTACAGGTCGCAGTTGGGCATGCGTTCGGCCAGCATGAGCCCGCCCTGCGGGCGGTTGACCTTGTCCGCCGCGCCCCACGGCACCAGGGTCGGGACGGCCAGCCGGGTCAGGCCCCTTTCGCGGTCCCGGTTGCCTAGCCATTCCTTGGCCTTGGTGTCGGCGCTGATCACCGGCTGGGCATCGTTGAGGAACGCGGCGGCGGTGGCATTGAGGTGGGTGAACTGGGCATCGCGGTCCGGATGGCTGATGCCCTCTGTTGTCTTCGCGGTTCCCTGCAGGCTGTAGCCCAGGGTGTGCAGCAGGTGTCCGACGGTTGAAGCGCTGACCGGGTGGCCCTGTGTGGTGAGGGCCGAGGCCAGGGCCCGTAACGACAGCGTGGTCCACCGCAACGGGGAGACGGGGTCGCCTCGGGTGTGCGGCTCGATCAGTGACTCCAGCGCGGGCAGCAGACCAGGGTCGGTGTCTGTCAGCCGCTTGCGGCCCGCACCTGGAGCCCGGACCCGCAGGGTCGGTGCGGGGCAACCGGCCAACTCGGCCATGCCTCGCGCGATGGTTGCAGTGCCGGTGCCGGTGCCGGAGGCGGCGGCGACCCGGACGATCCCGCCGCGGCCGAGGGCCGTCGCCTCACTGGCCAGGTACAACCGACGGCGGCGCTCATCAAGGTGCGGCAGGATCTGATCGAACTTGGCCCGCAGAGCATGAGCGGCAACGCGGCCCGACAGACACGGAGTCATATCTCAGACTCCCACCAACACCCCTCTGCCGAGCACTTATTGAAATACGGGCCCCTTCCGTGCCGGAGTACTGCCGCTGCACCCCGGCTGAGACGGTGCCCTTCTTGATGAACCCGGTGTCGTCGATGATCAGCACCCCGGCGGTTTCCCCGAGCTTCTCGGCGACGTATCCCTGCAGGTCATCGCGGGCCTCGTCGGGGTTCCAACACGCCCGGCCCAGCAGATGCTGCAATCCTGCGGGGGTGTGGTGACCGGCATGCTCGGCCAACTGCCAGCTGTGCTTCCGGCCTACCGGTCCGAGCAGGCCGTGCACGTAGGCCCGCATCCGCCGCCGAAGATCCACCCGCCCGAAGCGGTGACCGATCCGCACCAGCAGCTCTTCCAGTTCCGCCAACCAGACATCGGGCCGCACGTCATCTTGCACGACAAACACAACGGTCCGCCGCACCCGAAGTCACGAACTCCCGCCACCTGACGGCATATCAGCCAAGTACACTCACCAACACGCTCCTGACCAGCAGGAATAGCGAACTGCGACTGGAGTACTAAGCCGGGGCGAGCCGGGCACACGCCGGGGCCCTGGGGAGCGAAACCCTCTGATGTATCGATCTTGACGCGGCCCTGAACGCCCCGGTACGTTGCGCGTCCAGTGATCTTCGGGATTAAAGGATTGGACGACATGGGGATTCGCAAAAATATGCGGAGCGTCCTGATTGCCGGGATTCTGCTTGGGGCATCATCCATCTTCACGCCAGCCACTCAGGCTGACGCTGCAGCTGGGCAGTACCACTTGAACCTCGGTCAGAAGCTGACCGTCGGGAAGTGCATCGTGTCCACTGCTGGACAGCGCGGGGCTGTCGCAAAGCTTTGCATGGGCAGTTATGCCAACGCGCTCATCTACTACAAAGGTGTTCTCGTGGATGAGTTCGGACCGAATCACGTGACGTCGGCTCAGCCCAGGGCTTACATCACGCTCGCGTCCGACCACAACGTCAAGATTTATAAGTACTCCGGTGGGCCACTTCTGTTCAACAGCAGGACCGCCGGGAGATTCCCTGCGACCCAGCTGTGGATCGACTCCTGCGCGGCTCTTCCCTACTGGAACGTCGCCCTGGTCAAGCCTGGAAGCTTCAACTGGCCCTGGAAGGGCGAACACTGCGTTGGCTAGTTGTACCCAGCCAGTCGGGTAGGACCGTCGCATTGCTGCGACGGTCCCCCCTCAGAACCGGCCGTGTGGGCTTTCCCGCAGCTCGGCGCAAGCAAGCCCCAGAGGCTCACAGACGTGCAGTGCCGCAGGCCGAGTGGATGAGACGGAGCTACGCCCCGTCCGACGTGTCGATCCCGCGATAGGTGATCGCCTGGCGGGTGCCCCGCAGCCATCGCTCCCATTCACGGGCTCACCCGGCCCACGGTCGGCACCCTTTTCGGGTCCGGGCATCCGCCCGTATCCGGCCAGTTATGCGGGACTCGGCGGAGGTGCCGATGCTGTGTCCCGGTTTCCTGCTGCCTTTCGGCGGCCGGCGTTGGCTTCTTGGGCCGTCCTGCACCCGCTGGGGAGCTGGGCCTCCCTTACGGTCGGCTGACCAGCCCAACACGTCTGGACCCCAACGGGGTTGTCGCGTTCCGCACGCGTGAGATGCGAACGGGGTGGGCGCCCTCATTACCCCGGGACGATGGCGTCCTCCCGGCCGACTCGGGGTCTTCGGCCGGCACCTGCCGCTTCTCAGTGGCCAGTCCTGCACCCCGCTCTTGCTTCCCATCTGCGAGGCTTGCCATCACGGAGCATCGTTGAGGGTTCAGTGAGCTTCACCCGTCCGGGCAGCGACTGGCCCTTCGCCCTCACCGCGGCCGGGCAGTACTTCGCGGACGGCCTGGACACCGGCGCGATCCCGGCACGCTGGTGGCCGTCAACCGCAGCAACGCCGAAGCCCTGTTCCCGCGCCTGGGCGGCGGCCCGGTGTCGGCTCCGGCCCAGTCCCCCGCCGTCCGTCTGCGTCAGTCCGCCCGACGGGCCGGGGCGCGGCTCTTCTTCAGGCTCGTCCAGTCGGGCACCCGGTGAAGCCGGAGACTCAGCGGCCCAACCGTCGCCGTACCCGACGAACTTGCCCGTTGTCCGCGACCGAGTCGAGGAGTCGGCGGCCGGTGCCGGGCTGGTACGCCGGGCCCTCCAGGCGGAGCAGGGCGCCGTCGCGGACGACGGCGTGGGCGACCGGCGTCTGCGTCTTCGGGAGGGTGACCGGGTGGCGGCCGGCCGGGAGGGCGAGACGGGCGGGCAGGCGCAGTTCGGCCGTTGTGCCGTCGGCGGCGGGGATCAGCTCGGCGTCCAGTGTCAGGGCGGAGACCGTGACCTTGATGCGAGCCGGGGCTCCGCCCGACCCCGTCGCCACGAACGGCAGCGGGAGCGAACGTCCGCCGCGTCCGGTGTTCGCCGCGGCGGCGTCGGCCGTGTCGGGGCCGAGCCTGCGCTGGCGCTGGTCCATGTCGAGGGCGAGCTGGCGGCCGGCCGTCCAGTACGGGAGCGCGAGGCGGCCGCCGGTCAGCGCCGGGCCCGTGGCCGGGGCGCCCGGGGTGCCGCTGCCTATGACGCGGGCCATCCGGTCCACGCCGAGGAGTTGGACGTACGCCCACACGTCGTGCACCCCGCGCTCCAGCGGACGGCCGCCGGCCAGACGCTCGGGATCGAGGAGCAGCCGTCCGGAGGCGACCAGCCGTGAGCGGCCCTCGCCGAGCGGTTCCAGGCGCACCTCCAGGTCGCCCTCGGGGTACCACCAGTCCTCCCGGTCCCGGTCCTTGACCACCAGTTCCGCGTACGCCAGCCGGAACGGGTCGCGGACCTCCCAGCCGTCCTCCGTGCCGGGCACGCCGGCCAGCAGCTCGGGGTCCAGCCATCGCCTGCCGTCCCGCTCGACGAGTACCAGCGGTTCGCCGTCACCGCGCAGCAGGTCGAGGGTGACGTCGGCAACCAGCCGGCCGCCCTCCCAGCGCAGCCCGCCGACCTCGCTGCGGGCCTTCACCTCGCGGACGCGCTCCGCGAGCACCACGGCGCCGTCGAAGTCGCCGCGTTCGAGGAGCTCGGAGCGTAGGCGGGACACGGTGGGCAGGCCTTCGCGTACGGCCGCCGGGAACTCCGTCAGCGCCAGTTCGCGGGCCGCCTCGAAGCGCTGTTTCTGCTCGCCCGGGTCCTCGCGGAGGATCTCCGGCTCGCGGGTGCGGGACAGGATCTCGACGTGGTAGAGGCGGTGGAGGAGGCGGTTCTGCAGAGCGTCGATGTCGTCGGAGGCCTCGGTGCCGTCCTTGATCTGGCGGACGATGGTGCGGCAGTTGGGCCAGAAGCCGTGCCGCGAGTTGAACCGGTGCTGGGTGTTGTTGCCGCCGTCGTCCCGCTTCATCCAGTAGTAGCAGGGGTAGTCGGCGAGGACCGAGATCCGCTCCGCCTTGAGGTAGGCGGCGCTGACGAAGAGCAGGTCCTCCAGGATCCAGGGGCCCTCGGGGAAGCGCAGGCCGTGCTCCTCGACGAAGGCGCGCCGGAACATCTTGTGCGGCGACATGCTCTGCATGAGCTCGTCGTTCTCGATGGTGCAGGCGTCCACCGTGTGCCGGAACAGCCGTCGGGGCCGGACCATCGTGCTGGACATCTTGCCGAGCACCACGTCGGCGTCGTTGCGCCTGGCGAACTCGTACAGCCGCTCCAGCGCCTCGGGGCCGAGGGTGTCGTCGTGGTCGACGAACTGGATGTACTCGCCCTGGGCGTGGCTCATACCCAGGTTGCGCGGTGCGCCGGGCCAGCCCGAGTTGGGGCGGGTGTGCACCTGCACGTTCGGGTGCTTCGCCGCGAGCTTCTCCAGGCGGGCCAGGGTGTCGTCCGTCGAACCGTCGTCGACGTAGATGACCTCGTACTCGTCGGCGGGGAGGGACTGCCCCAGCAGCGACGGCGCACACTCGTCGATGTACTTCCCGGTGTTGTACACGGGCACGACGACACTGACCTTGACTCTCGGCATCCCACAGACCTTACCCGCCCTGCCGGAAAGAGTGGATTCCTTGCCCGCCCGCACGATGCAGAACCTGAAGTGACGGTGTCGCGCAACCCTTTTCTTGGATGGCCTCGGCGACGTCATCCTGACCCCGTTGACGACTGCGGACCTGCCCTGACTCCCAGACCGAGGATACCTGCGCGCACCTTTTGACTCACGCTTCCCCTCTTTCTGCCTTTCCAGGTAGAAAAACGTTTGCCCAAACTGATCCGTGGGCGGGGCACGCGACAGGGCGCACCGCCTCCGTGCGACCGGTCGTACCCGCAGCCTCTCCGGGGGCGGGCCTCGTCCGGCCCGACATGGGTCGGAGGCAGTCCGCCCCTCCGTGTGCTTCCGCGTTCCCGGCCCCAGGTCGGGTCGGGGATGACGACAGGTGGAGAAGTGCGACAGCCTGGTCGCAAGGTGCCCTGCCGCAGACGTGCGGCAGCAGACGCACGGTGTGTCCCGGAGGGGGCTCGTCGATCGGTCGACGGACGCCGGACATGACTTCCGGCCTCGCACCTCGGCAGGGGGCGCCATCGTGCGGACCTTTCGCACCCGGCGTGTCCGGCCGGCCTGTACCCGCCGGGCCGGTCCCCTACGCGCCCTCGCAGCGGCTCAGCCCGGTTCGTGCGGCGGCTCAGGCGGCTCAGCTCGATTCGCGGACCACCAGGCGGCAGGGAACGCTGCGTACGCCCGGCTCCGGCTTGCCTCCGATGGCGTCGAGCAGCCGCAGTGCGGCCTGTCGGCCGATCTCGGCGAGGGCCGTGTCGATCGTGGTGAGCGGCGGACGGCAGGCCAGGGCCATGACGTCCCAGTTGTCGTAGCCCACGACCGCCACCCTGCCGGGGACGTCCACGCCGGTCTCGCGCAGGCTGTCGGCGACGCCCCTGGCGATCTGGTCATTGCCGCAGAAGAAGGCGTCCGTGTCCGGTGCGGTGCGCAGGACCGCGTCCGCGGCGCGGCGTCCCCATGCCTCGCTCCACTCGCCGAAGTGGACCCGGCCGGTGGAGAGCTCCAGCGAGGAGCGTTCGAGCAGGTCGACGGTGTGCTGGGCGCGGTCGCGGGCCGCCGCGTGATGGGCCGGGCCGGTCACGTGCGCGATCCGGGTGCGGCCCGTCGCCAGCAGATGCTCGACCGCCAGTTGCGCTCCGCTGCGGTCGTCGGACACGACGGACATGTCGTCCGGGTCGGTGGACGGCGAGAGTGCGTAGACCGTCGGTATCGGCTCGATGCCCGTCAAAGGAGGACGGGGGTCGGTGCGGCGGCCGGTGACGATGATGCCGTCGACCCGGCGGTCCATCAGGTTGCGCAGGTGGTGCTGCTCGCGGATGGTGTCGCCGCGGGTGTCGCACAGCAGCACGGAGATCTTCCCGGCGCCCAGCGCGTCCTCGGCGCCGAGCAGCACGGGCGTGCTGAAGCGGCCGATGCCGTCGGTCGTCATCAGCCCGACCGTCCAGCTGCGGCCCGTGTGCAGGCTCTGCGCATGCTGGTTGGGCCGGAAGTCGAGCGTCTCGACGGCGGCCAGGACCCGCTGCCGCGTCTCGGGCCGCATCCTGCCGCTGCCGCTGAGCGCTTTCGAGGCCGTCCCCACGCTGACGCCGGCCAGCTTGGCGACATCGGCGAGCTTCGCCCGCCCGACTTGGGAGGACCCTGACACGGCGGTCACGCGCAATCCTTTTCCTAGATGACGTCGGCGACGCACATCCTGGCATCCTTCCCGGTCGCTGGCCAGTCCCGACGGCGAGCCGGAAAAAACTTCCCACGGCCCTCTTGACTCAGGCTCGCCCGCTACCTACGTTTCCCGCAGAAAATCGTTTGCTCAAACGGGTTCGAGGAGCGGTGAGCCGCCGGTCCGTTCCCGGGACGCATGACATCCGACGTGCGCCGGACTCCACCCGTCTCCCCCTCTACCTCTTCGGAGAGCCATGCCCCGTCCGCGTTCCGCCGTGCCCTCCTCCACGTCCTCGGCCTCGCCCGAAACGGGGCGCGCCCCCATGGGCCCGGTTCGCCTCCGTCCGGGTGCCGGGACGGCCCTCGTCCCCGCCACCGTCGAGGTGGGTGCCGGCTTCTGGGGCGCCCGGCGGGAGGCCAACGCGCGCACCTCCATCCCCCAGGGCCCCGGGCTGCTGGAGTCGGCGGGGAACCTGCAGAACCTGCGCGTGGTGGCGGGCGCCGCCGAGGGCGTCTTCCAGGGCGCGTACCCGTTCGTGGATTCGGACGTGTACAAGTGGCTGGAGGCCGCGTCCTGGCAGCTCGCCCAGGAGACGCCCGAGGGCGACGCCCCGCTCGCGGCCGACGTGGAGCGGATCGTCTCCCTGGTCGCCGACGCGCAGCAGGCCGACGGCTATCTCAACACCTGGTTCCAGCTGCTCAAGGGCGGCGAGCGGTACAAGGACCTGCGCTGGGGCCACGAGCTGTACTGCGCCGGGCACCTGATCCAGGCGGCGGTGGCCCATCACCGGTCCACGGGACGCCCCGAACTCCTCGACGTCGCCGTGAAGTTCGCCGACCACATCGACTCGGTCTTCGGCCTCCCCGGCAGCGGCAAGCCGATCGACGGCGTCGACGGCCACCCCGAGGTCGAGACCGCCCTGGTGGAGCTGTACCGGGAGACCGGCGAACGCCGCTACCTCGACCTGGCCGGCTACTTCGTCGACCGCTTCGGTCACGGCCTGCTCGGCGGCGAGGCGTACTGCCAGGACCGTGTCCCGCTGCGCGAGGCGACCGACGTCGAAGGGCACGCCGTACGCCAGTTGTACCTGCTGGCAGCCGCGACCGATCTGGCGACCGAGACCCGGGACGCCGAACTGCGCGCCGCGGCGGAACGGCTGTGGTCGGCGATGACCGCCACCAAGACGCATCTGACGGGCGGACTGGGCGCGCACCACGACGAGGAGGACTTCGGCGATCCGTACGAGCTGCCCAACGAGCGCGCCTACTGCGAGACCTGCGCCGCGATCGCCTCGATCCAGTGGAGCTGGCGGATGGCTCTGCTGACCGGCGAGGCCCGCTACTCCGACCTCGTCGAGCGCACGCTGTTCAACGGCTTCCTCGCGGGCGTCTCGCTGGACGGCGAGAGCTGGCTGTACGTCAACCCGCTCCAGGTCCGCGACGGCCACACCGACCCCGGCGGCGACCAGTCCGCCCGCCGCACCCGCTGGTTCAAGTGCGCCTGCTGCCCACCCAACGTGATGCGCCTGCTGGCCTCCTTGGAGCACTACCTCGCCAGCGGCGACGGAGATGGCCTGCAGATCCACCAGTACGTCACCGGCCGCTACGCCGCCGGCGGCGTCACCGTCCGCTGTGAGACCGACTACCCCTGGCAGGGCACGATCGGGCTGACCGTGGAGGAGACGCCGGCCGACCGCTCCTGGACCCTCTCGCTGCGCATCCCGCAGTGGTGCGGCGAGTTCCGCGTCCGGTGCGGGGACACGGTGTACGACCGCACCGACGCACCGGTCAGCGACGGCTGGCTGCGGCTGGAGCGTACCTGGGCACCCGGCGAGCAGGTCGTCCTCGAACTCGGCCTGGAACCCCGCCTCACGGCCGCCGATCCGCGGGTGGACGCCGTACGCGGCTGCGTGGCGATCGAGCGCGGGCCGCTCGTGTACTGCCTGGAGCAGGTCGACCACCCCGGCGGCGGCCTGGACGACATCGTCCTCGACACCAACCGCCCGCTCGCCGTGAAGCACCGTCCGGAGCTGCTCGGCGGAGTCACCACCGTCGTGGCCGCAGGACACCGCCGGCAGATCCCCGACGCGGGCTGGTGGCCGTACCGGAGCGCGGAGGCCACCGACGCGCCGCCGGCCGACGAGCCCCTCGAACTGACCGCGATCCCCTACTACGCGTGGGCCAACCGCCAGGACGGCAGCATGCGCGTCTGGCTGCCCACCTCCTGAACCCCACGGCTGTACCCCGCTCCGCCCCCCGTCCTCCCCCGCTCCCTGTGAAACACCCCGAGACAACGAGGTCACCGTGAGAGACACCCGCCGTACCCTGATCGCCGCCATCGCCGCCATCGGCGCGCTCACCTCCGTAGCCGCCTGCGGCGGGGGTTCCGACTCCTCCGCCTCCGGGTCCGGCAAGGCCGGGGGGACGTACAACTTCTGGGACCCGTACCCGCAGTTCGACGCCTCCTCCGCCTGGGGCAAGCTGGTCAGCAAGTGCGGCACCGACGCCGGGGTCAAGGTCAAGCGCACCGGTATGGACACCACGGACCTGGGCAACAAGGCGCTGCTCGCCGCCCAGCAGGGCAACGCGCCCGACGTGATGCTCGTCGACAACCCGGTCGTGTCCACGCTGGTGGAGGCGGGGATCCTCAACAAGACCAGTGACCTCGGCCTGGACACCAAGCCGATCCAGAAGAACATCCTCGGTGCGGGAGAGATCGACGGCGCGTCCTACGGTGTGCCGATCGGCGCCAACACGCTGGCCCTCTACTACAACAAGAAGGTCCTGACCGCCGCGCACGTCGACCCGGCCTCCATCAAGGACTGGGCCTCGCTGACGGCAGCCCTGAAGAAGGTCAAGTCTGCCGGGAAGAAGGGAATCACCTTCTCCGCGATCAACACGGAAGAGGGCAGTTTCCAGTTCCTGCCCTGGTTCTGGGGCGCCGGCGGTGACCTCACCAAGCTGAACTCGGACAAGGGCGTGGCCGCGCTGTCCCTGTGGAAGGACTGGGTCGGATCCGGTTACGCGCCCAAGGACGTCCTGCAGAACACGCAGACCACCAGCTGGCAGGAGTTCGCCACCGGTGAGTACGCCTTCGGCGAGAACGGCACCTGGCAGCTCGGCAACGCCGACAAGGCCGGCTTCGACTACGGCGTCATCAGCATCCCCGGCCAGAACGGCGGCTCGGCTCCCGTGCCGACCGGCGGCGAGTTCGTCACGGTCCCCGTACAGAAGGACACCTCTCGCTACGACGTCAGCAAGAAGATCGTCACCTGCCTGACCAACTCCGCCAACCTGCTGGCCACGGACAACACCCTGACGTACGTCGCGCCCACCTCGGCGGTGCAGGCCGAACAGGTCAAGTCGAACCCCAAGCTCGAACCGTGGGTCAAGGCGGTGGCCGCGGCACGCGGTCGCACCAGCGGCGGTCTCGGCACCAAGTACCCGACCATCTCGCAGCCGATGTGGACGGCCGTCCAGGCCGCGCTCTCCGGCGGCAAGAGCCCCAAGGACGCCCTCGACACGGCGCAGACGGCCGCCGGCAAGGGCAACTGACGCCCGACGCCCTCGTGGCACGCCCCGGGGCCCTTCCTCCGAGAACCGCACGGCACCCGCAACCGCCCGGACACCGCCAAGGCCCCGGGCAGGCCACCCGCATCCAGGAGTTCGCATGACCACCGCCCGCGCCGCCCACCGCTCACCGCGGTCACCGGTCAAGCTCGCGGCGACCGGCACCGATGACCGGACGGACGCCTCGGCGTTCCGCCGCCGACAGCGCCGCAGGAGCCGGCTCACCGCGCTGGCCTTCCTCGCGCCGCTGGCCCTCTACCTCGCCGCCTTCTACGCCTACCCGCTCTACCGCAACCTCGACCTGAGCCTGCGCGACTACACCGTCCGCTCGTTCGTCGCGGGCGACGCGCCCTTCTCCGGGCTGGACAACTTCAGGACCGTCCTCGACGACCCCACGTTCGGCCCGGCGATGCGCCACACCATGATCTTCACCTTCGTGTCGATCGTCTTCCAGTACGCGGCCGGGCTCGCCCTCGCGGTCTTCTTCAACCGGCACTTCCGGCTGGCCGGCACACTCCGGGCCCTCTTCCTGATCCCCTGGCTGCTGCCGCTCATCGTGTCGGCGTCGACCTGGTCGTGGATGCTCAACAGCGAGTCCGGCGTCCTCAACTACGCCCTCCACCTGGCGGGCGTGGCCCCGGTCAACTGGCTCGACTCCCCGCACTGGGCACTGACCTCGGTCATCATCGCCAACATCTGGATCGGCATCCCGTTCAACCTGGTCATCCTCTACAGCGGCCTGCAGAACATCCCCGGCGAGCTGTACGAGGCGGCGTCCCTGGACGGGGCGAGCTCCTGGCAGCAGTTCCGCCGCATCACCTTCCCGCTGCTGCGCCCGGTCTCCGCGATCACCCTGCTGCTGGGACTCGTCTACACCCTCAAGGTGTTCGACCTGATCTGGATCATGACCAAGGGCGGCCCCGGCGACGCCTCCTCCACCCTGGCCACCTGGTCCTACCAGCTCGGCTTCGGCACCCTGCTGCCCAAGTTCGGCCCCGGCGCCGCCGTCGGCAACATCCTCATCCTCATCGCGCTCGTCTTCGGGCTGCTGTACATCCGCGTCCAGAGGAGGCAGGAAGCGTGAAGTCCCGTACCGGAAAACGCCGTTACACCGTCATCGGTCTCGTCCTGACCGCCCTGATGCTGTTCCCGGTGTACTGGATGCTCAACGTGTCCCTCACCCCGCAGCAGGACATGCGCAAGAGCCCACCCGACCTGCTGCCCCTGCACCCCACCTTCGAGGGCTACCGCGCCGTCCTCAACGACCAGATGCCCTACCTCGGCACCAGCCTGCTCATCGGGCTCGGCACGGTCGCCCTCACCCTGCTCCTGGCCGCCCCGGCCGGCTTCGCCCTGGCCAAACTCAGGCCCTACGGCGGGGGGCTGCTCGGCCTCGTCCTGCTGATCGCCCAGATGATCCCCGGCATCGTCATGGCCATGGGCTTCTACGGCATCTTCCTCGACCTCGGGCTGCTCAACTCCTGGTGGGGACTGATCATCGCCGACTCCACCATCGCCGTCCCCTTCGGCGTCATGATCTTCACAGCCTTCATGTCCGGCATCCCCGGCGAACTCATCGCCGCCGCCCGCATCGACGGCGCGAACACCTTCCGCACCTTCCGGTCCGTCGTCCTGCCGGTCAGCCGCAACGCCATCGTCACCGTCTCGCTCTTCAGCTTCCTGTGGGCCTGGTCCGACTTCGTCTTCGCCAACACCCTCGACAGCAGCGGCGACTGGCGCCCGATCACTCTCGGCATCTACCACTACATCGGCAACAACAACCAGGAATGGAACGCGATCATGGCCACCGCCGTCGTCGCCTCCCTCCCCGCCGCCGTCCTGCTCGTCCTCGCCCAGCGCTACGTCGCCGCCGGCGTCACCTCCGGCGCCGTCAAGGACTGATACCGGATGCCCGCCGCCCGCGGCCCACCGACGCGGGGGGACCGCGCTCCGCCCCGTCCCGCCCACACAGCACGCAGAGCTGTTTTCCGTCACGAGGGCCCCCGTCCCACGTAACCGGCCGGCCCCTGAGCCGTCGCCGCCCCCCGGCGCACCGCGCCCCCGGCAAGTCCCCCTCCAGCCCAGGAGAGCCGCTGATGTCATACCTGAGCTCCCGCCACCGCCACAGAGGAACCCTCGGCCGCGCGAGCGCCGCCGCCCTCGCCACGGCCCTGGCCACCACCGCCGTCGCCCTGTCGGGCCCGTCCGCCCAGGCCACCCCCTCGTCCTCCACCACCCTGGTCGTCAACGCCGCACAGACCCTGCGGCCCGTCACCCATGTGGGCACGGGCAGCCTGTACGGCCTCGCCGACGACAGCACTCCCTCCGACAGCCTGGTCAACGCGCTGAAGCCGAACACCTTCGTGCAGATGGCGCCGGGCGGTTCCCAACTGCCCAACGGCGAGCCCAAGCCCGCCGGCGACGCCCTTGTCGTGGCGCCCAAGGCCGCCCGCGCCGGGGCGAAGGTCGTCGCCCGTATGCCGGACTGGTACCCGAACTTCCCCTACAAGTGGGTCAGCATGAGCGACTGGCTGTCCGCCGTGGACAAGCAGATCGCCGCCGTGAAGGCCTCCAGCGTCACCAACATCTCCGCCTGGGCCATCTGGAACGAGCCCGACGGGAACTGGGACACCGCCAAGGCCGGTCCCTTCGACACCGCCTGGAGCACGACGTACAAGGAGATCCGCTCCAAGGACACCACCACCCCGATCCAGGGTCCGAGCTTCGCGACGTACACCCGTGCCAAGATGCAGACGTTCCTCCAGGACGCCATCGCCAACCACGCCGTCCCCGACGTCATCGCCTGGCACGAGCTGCAGACCAGTGCGAACATCGCCGCGCACGTCGCCGACTACCGCGCCCTGGAGTCCAGCCTCGGCCTGAGCCCCCGCCCGATCGACATCGAGGAGTACGGCACGCCCGCCCAGATGGGCAACTCGGGCGCCCTCATCGGCTACGCCGCCAAGTTCGAGCGCGTCGGCATCCGCAACGCCGAACTGGCCTTCTGGAACCACTACGGCACCCTAGGCGACACCCTCACCGACACCGGCGGCTCGCCCAACGGCTCGTACTGGACGTACAAGTGGTACGGCGACATGTCCGGCAACATGCTCACCACCACACCCCCCGCCCAGACCGGCATCGACGGACTCGCCTCCCTCAACGGCTCCCGCAACCAGATCAGCGTCATAGCGGGCGGCTGCACCGGCTCCTGCGCGGTCACCGTCAACGGCCTGAACTCCCTGTCGGCCTTCGGCAGCACCGTCCACGTCAAGCTCGAGTACAGCCCCGACACCGGCCGCACCACCGCCTCCTCCGGCCCGGTCACCATCTCCGACACCGACTACACCGTCTCCAACGGCTCCATCACCGTGCCGGTGACCATGAACGCCTCCGACGGCTACCACCTGGTCGTCACCCCCAGCGGCACCAACACCTCACTGGCCGGCCGCTACCAGATCACCAACAAGAACAGCGGCCTCGCCCTGGACACCAGCGGCGCGGGCACCGCCCAGGGCACCTCCGTCGTCCAGGCCACCTCCACCACCGGCACCGACCAGAACTGGACCCTGGTGGCCGCCGGCAACGGCCTGTACAAGATCGTCAACCAGAAGAGCGGTCTGCTCCTGGGCATCACCAACGCGGGCACCGCCGACGGCAACACAGCCCTGATCTGGGGTGACAACGGCACCGCCGACCACCTCTGGCAGGTCATCCCGGCCCCCGGCGGCTACGACAAGATCGCCAACTACAACAGCGGCCGCCTGCTCGGCGTGGACCAGATGAGCACCAGCTCCGGCGCCCAGGTCCTGCAGTGGACCGACAACGGCACCGCCGACCACCTGTGGAAACTCACCTCCCGCTGAGGCACTGCCAACGGCCCCGCGTCCGCCCTCCCGGCGGGCGCGGGGTCGCCGTCTCTCCGGGGGGCGCCTTCGGGCGGGCCCGGTAACGGTGGTGGGCTGCCGCACCGGGCGGGCGACCGGGCCGGCGAGGCCGCCCGGCAGGCACGGTGGCTGGGGTTCGCGCCCGCGTCCGAGGAGCGAATCGCAGCGATGGAGGCGGGCCTCGGCGCGTGGACGCGCCCTGGCGAGCCGGGGTTCGCCGAGGCACCGGCCTGAGTACAGCGACCTGTGCGGCCGGCGGACGACGAGGCAGCGGGCGGGGGGGCGATGCCGTCGGCATCGCCCCCCCGCCCGCGCCGCGGAGTGCCCGCCTCAGCCGATCTCGACCAGCAGGTCCCCGCCCTCCACCTGCTGGATCTTGTTGATGGCCAGACGGCCGACGGTGCCCGCCTTGGGGGCGGTGATCGCGGCCTCCATCTTCATCGCCTCGATGGTGGCCACGGTCGCACCGGCGTCCACCTCGTCGCCCTCGGAGACCGCGAGAGTGACGACGCCGGCGAACGGGGCGGCGACGTGGCCCGGGTTGGTGCGGTCGGCCTTCTCGGTCACCGGGACGTCGGAGGCGGCCGCCTTGTCGCGCACCTGGATCGGCCGGAGCTGGCCGTTCAGGGTGGACATCACGGTCCGCATGCCACGCTCGTCGGCCTCGCCGACCGCCTCCAGTTCGATCAGCAGCCGGACGCCGGGTTCGAGGTCGACGGAGTACTCCTTGCCCGGGCGCAGCCCGTAGAAGAAGTCCTTGCTGTCCAGCACGCTGGTGTCGCCGTAGGCCTGGCGGTGGGTGTCGAAGTCCCGGGTCGGGCCGGGGAAGAGAAGACGGTTGAGGGTGGCGCGAGGGTCCTTCGCCAGACCCTCGCGGTCCTCCGTGCTCAGCTCCTGCACGGGCCTGGGCTCGGCCCGGCCCTCAAGTGCCTTGGTGCGGAAGGGCTCCGGCCACCCGCCGGGCGGGGTGCCCAGCTCGCCGCGCAGGAAGCCGATGACCGAGTCCGGGATGTCGTACCGGTTCGGGGCCGCCTCGAAGTCGGCCGGGTCCACGCCGGCGCCCACCAGGTGCAGGGCGAGGTCGCCGACCACCTTGGAGGACGGGGTGACCTTGACCAGGCGGCCCAGCATCCGGTCGGCGGAGGCGTACAGGTCCTCGATCTCCTCGAAGCGGTCGCCGAGGCCGAGCGCCACGGCCTGGGTGCGCAGGTTGGAGAGCTGGCCGCCGGGGATCTCGTGGTGGTAGACGCGGCCCGTCGGGGAGGCGAGGCCCGCCTCGAAGGGGGCGTAGACCCTGCGGACGCTCTCCCAGTACGGCTCCAGGTCGCCGACCGCCTGGAGGTCGAGGCCGGTCGGGCGGTCGGAGTGGTCCGTGGCGGCGACGATCGCCGACAGGGAGGGCTGGGACGTCGTACCCGCCATCGACGCCACCGCGCCGTCCACCGCGTCCGCGCCCGCCTGGATCGCGGCGAGGTAGGTGCCCAGCTGGCCGCCCGCCGTGTCGTGGGTGTGCAGGTGCACCGGCAGGTCGAACTCGCGGCGCAGCGCGGATACGAGCTTGGCGGCGGCCGGGGCCCGCAGCAGACCCGCCATGTCCTTGACGGCCAGGACGTGGGCGCCCGCCTCGACGATCTGCTCCGCCAGGCGGAGGTAGTAGTCGAGGGTGTACAGGCGCTCGTTCGGGTCGGACAGGTCCGAGGTGTAGCAGAGGGCGACCTCGGCGATCGCCGTGCCCGTCTCGCGTACGGCGTCGATGGCGGGGCGCATCTGGCCGACGTCGTTGAGGGCGTCGAAGATGCGGAAGATGTCGATGCCGGTGGCGGCGGCCTCCTGGACGAAGGCGTCGGTCACCTCGGTCGGGTACGGGGTGTAGCCGACGGTGTTGCGGCCGCGCAGCAGCATCTGGAGGCAGATGTTGGGGACGGCCTCCCGGAGTGCTGCGAGGCGCTCCCAGGGGTCCTCGGCCAGGAAGCGCAGGGCGACGTCGTAGGTGGCACCGCCCCAGCACTCCAGGGACAGCAGCTCGGGCAGGGTCCGTGCGACCACCGGGGCGACCGCGAGGAGGTCCTTGGTGCGGACGCGGGTGGCGAGCAGGGACTGGTGGGCGTCGCGGAAGGTGGTGTCGGTGACGCCGATGGTCGGCGACTCGCGCAGCGCGCGGGCGAACCCCTCCGGGCCGAGTTCGACCAGCCGCTGACGCGAACCGGCGGGCGGCTCGCCGGCGGGCAACGCCGGCAGCTTGCTGACGGGTTCGATCAGCTCGGGGCGCTCGCCGTTCGGCTTGTTCACCGTCACGTCGGCGAGGTAGGTGAGCAGCTTGGTGCCGCGGTCGGCGGAGGAGCGTGAGGTGAGCAGGTGCGGGCGCTGCTCGATGAACGACGTCGTCACCCGCCCGGCCTGGAAGTCCGGGTCGTCCAGCACCGCCTGCAGGAACGGGATGTTGGTGGAGACACCGCGGATGCGGAACTCGGCGACGGCGCGCCGGGCCCGCCCGATCGCGGCCCTGAAGTCCCGGCCCCGGCAGGTGAGCTTGACCAGCATCGAGTCGAAGTGGGCGCTGATCTCCGTACCGGCGTGGGTGGTTCCGCCGTCGAGACGGATGCCCGAGCCGCCGGGCGAGCGGTAGGCGCTGATACGGCCGGTGTCCGGGCGGAAGCCGTTGGCGGGGTCCTCGGTGGTGATACGGCACTGCAGGGCCGCGCCGTGCAGCTTCACCGTCTCCTGGGACAGCCCGAGGTCGGCGAGGGTCTCGCCGGAGGCGATGCGCAGCTGGGACTGGACGAGGTCGACGTCGGTGACCTCCTCGGTGACCGTGTGCTCGACCTGGATGCGCGGGTTCATCTCGATGAAGACGTGGTTGCCGTCGCGGTCCAGCAGGAACTCGACGGTGCCCGCGTTGCGGTAGCCGATCTCGCGGGCGAAGCGGACCGCGTCGGCGCAGATGCGGTCGCGCAGGGCCGGGTCGAGGTTGGGTGCGGGGGCGAGTTCGATGACCTTCTGGTGGCGGCGCTGGACGGAACAGTCCCGCTCGTACAGGTGGATGACGTTGCCCTCGCCGTCGGCGAGGATCTGCACCTCGATGTGGCGGGGGTCGACGACGGCCTTCTCCAGGAAGACGGTGGAGTCACCGAACGCGGAGGCCGCCTCACGGGACGCGGCCTCGATGGACTCGCGCAGCTGGGCCGGGTCCTCGACGCGGCGCATACCGCGCCCGCCGCCGCCTGCGACCGCCTTCACGAACACCGGGAAGCCGACCTCCTCGGCCGCGCGGACGAGTTCGTCGATGTCGTTGGAGGGCGCGGAGGAGCCGAGCACCGGGACGCCGGCCGCGCGGGCGGCGGCGACCGCGCGGGCCTTGTTGCCGGTCAGTTCGAGGGTCTGAGCGCTCGGCCCGACGAAGGTGATGCCCGCCTCCTCGCAGGCCTTGGCCAGCTCGGGGTTCTCGGACAGGAAGCCGTAGCCCGGGTAGACGGCGTCGGCGCCCGCCTGCCGCGCCGCACGCACGATCTCCTCGACGGAGAGATACGCGCGTACCGGGTGGCCCGGCTGACCGATCTCGTACGCTTCGTCGGCCTTGAGCCGGTGCAGCGAATTTCGGTCCTCGTGCGGAAAGACGGCGACGGTCCTTGCGCCCAGCTCGTAGCCTGCGCGGAACGCCCTGATCGCGATCTCACCACGGTTGGCTACCAGCACCTTGCGGAACATCGCCGCTCCCTTCAGCCTGCGGATGACGTCCCCCATGGTGTCGGTGACATGCCCTTCTGGCCATGTGAGCCGGGCCACTCCCCCTGCGTGTCGTCGTGCGGGCCGGGAAGTCGGTCGGGGGATCAGGCGCCCCCTCGGCCGGCTGCCGCCTTCCTGATGGCCTCACGGATGCGCGAGTAGGTGCCGCAGCGGCAGACGTTCTCGATGCCGTCGATGTCGGCGTCGGTCGGCTCGGGCGTCTTCTTCAGCAGGGCCGCCGCGGCCATGATCTGGCCGGGCTGGCAGAAGCCGCACTGCGAGACGTCGCAGTCGATCCAGGCCTGTTGCACGGGGTGCAGGGTGTCGCCGTCGGCCAGGCCCTCGATGGTGGTGACCTCGCGGTCCACGCAGTCCTTGACCTTGACGACGCAGGGCTGGATCTCCTCACCGTCGAGATGGCTGGTGCAGGCGCGGCAGACGCCGACGCCGCAGCCGTACTTGGGGCCGGTGACGTGCAGCAGGTCGCGCAGCACCCACAGCAGCGGCATGTCGGCGGGGGCCTCGACGGTCACCTTCTCGCCGTTGAGGGTGAAGGAGTAGGAGGGCATCGGTACCTTCTCGAAGGCTGGTCCGGCGGCGGTCAGAAGTTGACGGGGAAGCGGCGGGGCCTGGTGCCGGTCGCCCGGGCGTAGGCGTTGGCGACGGCTCCGGAGGCGGCCGGCACGCCGAGTTCACCGGCGCCGCCGGGCTCCCCCTGGGACGGCATGATGTGCGCCTCGAAGTGCAGCGGGGCATGCCTCTGGCGGGCCCACTGGAAGTCGGCGAAGCTGCCCTCGCGCACGGCTCCGCGGTCGATGTGCAGGCCGGCCTGCAGCACGGTGGAGATCCCGTCGACGGCGGTGCCCATGAGCTGGGCCTCCAAGCCACGGGGATTGACGGCGGTGCCGACGTCGGCCGCCATCACCACCTTGGTCACCCGGGGGTGCTTCGGATCGGTGGCGTCGATCTCGGCCAGACAGGCCACGCAGGAGCCGTACTCCTCGTGGACGGCCACGCCCTGCGCGTGTCCGTCGGGCATGGCCCGTCCCCAGTTCCCGGCGGCGGCCGCCTTGTCGAGGACCGCTGTGACGGTCTTGCTGCGCAGCGCCGTACGACGGAAGGCGACCGGATCCTTGCCGAGGCTCCGGGCGATCTCGTCGACGACGATCTCCTCGGCGGTGCGCACCGTCCCGGAGCCCACCGACCGCCAGGCGCCCAGCGGGATCGCGAGTTCGATACCGCCGGAGTCCCCGGAGAGGCGACCGAAGTCGTAGAGCCCGGAGTCGCTGGGCAACGGACCGGCCGCCTGGACGCGCCCCGGCCGTACGAAGGCCGCCTGGCTCGCGGTCCCCTTCTTGCCGTGCGACTCGCCCACCTCGGCCATCGCATGGCCGAAGGCGACCACTTTGCCGCCTGCGTGGCTGGCCCGGAAGCGGTGGTGACTGGCCGGGCGCATCCGGCCGTGGCGGGTGTCGTCGCCCCGGCTCCACATCAGCTTGACCGGCCGGTGGGTCGCCTTCGAGATCAGGGCCGCCTCGATGGCGGCGTCGAAGTTCAGCCGCCGTCCGAACGAGCCGCCGCCGCGCAGCACATGGACGGTGACCGCGGACGCCGGCAGTCCGGTCGCCGAGGCGATGCTGTCCCGGGCGTCCGTCGGCGTCTGGGAGGAGAACCAGATCTCGGCCTTGTGGGCGCGTACGTCCGCGATCGCGGTCAGCACCTCCATCGGTGCATGGCTGACGAAGGCGAACTCGAACTCGGCCTCGACCTGGGTCGATCCGCGCGGCGGGGCGCCCAGGTGCGGGACCGCGGCCTTCAGCCGGGAGCGGATCTGCGCGTCGGACAGCGAGGCCAGCGGGCCCGGCGCCCACTTGATCCTGAGTGCGTCGCGGGCCTGGAAGGCGTGGTGGAAGGATTCGGCCACCACGGCGACCCCGCCCGGGACCTTGACCACGGCGTGCACACCGGGCAGGGCGCGGGCGGCCCGGTCGTCAACCGAGAGGAGCTTCCCGCCGAGCGTCGGCGGCCGGGCCACCACGGTCGGCTTCGCCCCGGCCACCGACAGGTCGCCGGTGTACTTCGCCTTGCCGGTGACGATGTCCCGGGCGTCGATACGGGTCGTGGGCCGGCCGATCACCTTGTGCCGGGAGGCCGGTTTGGGCTTGGCGGACACGGACGTACGGCGGATCCGGGCGGCGCTCGCGCTCAGCGAGCCGAAGGTGGCGGTGCGGCCGTCAGGTGCGATCACCGTCGTGTCGCCGGTACGCAGGGTCCAGGCCGGCAGATGCCAGCGTCTGGCGGCTGCGGTGACCAGCCGGGCCCGTGCGGTGGCGGCCAGTCGGCGGGCGGGGCCGTACAGGGAGACGACCGAGTTCGAGCCGCCGGTGTACTGGTTGCCCTTGGTCCGGGCGTCGGCGAGGGGGATCTCGACGTCGGCGAGGCGGGCGTCCAGTTCCTCGGCGATCATCATGGCGACGGCGGTCGTGATGCCCTGGCCGACCTCGACCCGCGGCAGCCGTACGACGATCTTGTTGGCCTGGGTGACCTCCAGGACGAGCATCTCCTCGTCGGCGCCCGTCACCAGTACGTCGGACGGTCCGCGGGCGGGCTCGGAGCCCTGGGCCGGGGAGGTGTCGCAGGCGAGCGGGGCCGCGATGGTGAGCGTCGAGGCGGCCAGGGAGTACACCATGAACCGCCGGCGGGACACCGCGTGCCGTGAGGTGCCTGTGTCCCCGGGCGGGCCGGTGGGTGCGGCGGAGGACTCGATGCCGTCCAACAGACACTCCTCACGGGTTCGTCCGACTGATGCGTCAACAGATATGAGGGGCCGGTGGGACTGTGGGTTGCCTGCGAGGAGTCACGCCGCCGTCCGGTTCCGGCCTGTCGCGCGCGGCCTGGCTCCCTGGGCCCACGCTCCTCCGTAGGCTCTGCTTGCTGCCCCTCGGGGCGCCACCCGCCCTGCTAGGACGCTCCGTCCCCCGACCTACGGAGAACCATGGCCGACGCCAGCCCCCAGGCCCGTGCCGCCACACTGCTGGGCCGCCCCAAGCTGTGGCTCATGCCCACCGTCCTGACCGGACTGCTCGCCTTCCTCCTGGCCCTGCTGTACATGGGCGGCATCGTCGACCCGCAGCGCGATCTGCACCATCTGCCCATCGCCCTGGTCAACGCCGACACCGGCAGGCCGCCGGCCGGGCAGAGGCAGAACGCTGGCACACAGATCGCCGCCGCCATCACCGCCGACAGGTCGAGCGACAAGGCCCAGTGGCGCACGCGCACCCTCGCCCAGGCCCAGGACGACCTCGACTCCGGCAAGGTCTACGGCGCCCTGGTCATCCCTTCCGACTTCACCGCGTCCATCACCGCACTGACCACGCCCGGGGCCACCGCTCGCCCGACGATGACGGTGCTCACCAACCCCGGCAAGGGCAGCCTGGGTTCGTCCCTCGCCAGTCAGATCACCACGGCCACGGCGCACCAGGCCTCGCAGACCATCGGAAAACAACTCACCGCGGCCGCGGGGAGGCAGGCGAACTCCACGACCAAGCTGCTGCTGGCCGACCCGGTGAACGTCGTCACCCAGGTCGGACACCCGATCGGCAGCCACAGCGGCCTCGGGCTGAGCGCCTTCTACTACACGCTGCTGCTCGTCCTGGCCGGCTTCCTCGGCGGAAACGTCATCAGCAACGCCGTCGACACCGCCCTCGGCTACGCCGACAACGAGATCGGCCCCTGGCACACCCGGCGCCCCACCGTCCCGATCAACCGCACGCAGACACTGCTGCTGAAGATGGCGATGACCGCGGGCATCACCGTCATCAGCGTCTCCCTGGTCATGCTGGCCACCATCGTCCTGCTGGGCATGGACGCAAGCCACATCCCGCTGCTGTGGATCTACTCCTACTGCGCCTCCCTCGCCGTCGGCCTGGGCGTGCAGGCCATCAACGCGGCCTTCGGCGGCATCGGCCAGCTGGTGTCCATGTTCGTGTTCATCGTCCTGGGTCTGCCGTCCTCGGGCGCCACCGTCCCGCTCCAGGCCATTCCCGGGTTCTACCGCTTCCTGTCCCACTTCGAGCCCATGCGCCAGCTCAGCGACGGGGTCCGCGCCATCCTGTACTTCGAGGCCCGCGGGGACGCCGGCCTGATCCGCTCGTGGATCATGATCGCGATCGGCGCGGCACTGGGCCTGCTCTTCGGCTTCGCGATGACGCGGTACTACGACCGCAAGGGGCACCAACGCCTGACGCCGCAGCCGGTCCATGCCCGTACCTGATACTGGCTGATCATGAGGACCTCCCAGCCGTACCCGCCGCAGGGTGGCCCGTCCGGTCTCGTCCGGCCGCGGACCGACCGTGACCTCGCCGCCTGCGTCGAGGGTCTCGCCGCCGTGCACCGCCACAGCGGCTATCCCGTCAACTGGCCCGACCATCCGGCCGATTGGCTGACCCCGCGCGCTCTGCTGGCGGCGTGGGTGGCCGAGCTCGACGGCCGTGTGGTCGGGCATCTCAGCCTGTCCCGGGCCGCCGAGGGGGACGGGGCACCCGGAGTATGGGCCGCCCGCACGGGGGTGGGCGTCGACGTCACCGCCGTGGTCGGCCGGTTGTTCGTATCACCGGACGCACGCGGGCACGGGCTGGGGGCCGCGCTGCTGGCGCGGGCCGTCGAGGAGGCCCGGACACTGGCGCTGCACCCCGTGCTCGACGTCGTCGACTCCGATACCGCGGCGACGGCCCTGTACGAGCGCCTGGGCTGGGAGTTGCTCGATGTCGTCGAGCAGCACTGGGCACCGGACCAGACGGTGTCGGTCCGGTGCTACGCGGCGCCCGGGCAAGCGTAGTCGTCCTACTGCGGTGGGGTGCGCAGACGATACTGGTTCGGTGCCAGGGCAGCGAAAGCGAAAACACCGGGAACGGGAAGAACGGCGGCACGCAGCCGAACGTGACGCTCTCGAGCCCGGCCACTGGAAGGTCGTCTTCGAGACTCAGGACGAGTCCGAATGGCGGGCGCAGCTCCGGCGTCTGCGGGCCACGGACCGGCGGATGAACTGGTCGACGGCTCGCGTGGACACGCTCTGCGGACGGCTGAGGCAGCCGACCACGTACCGGCTGAGTGTGTTCGTGGCGGCGCGCCACTCCCAGTGAGGCGAGGGGGCTGCAACCCTCTCGCAACCTCCGCCGTGGTGCCCTGATCCCATGCATGAGGAGACCCCACGCGTCGAACTCACCCCCGCGGCCGCCGACCTGCTGCGCCGTCTGCGTGCCACACACGGCCCGCTGATGTTCCACCAGTCCGGCGGCTGCTGCGACGGCAGCGCGCCCATGTGCTACCCGGATGGCGAGTTCCGCACCGGCGGCTCGGACGTGCTGCTCGCGGAACTGCAGGTCGACGGGGTGCCGGAGCCGGTGACGTTCTGGATGGCGCGCAGCCAGTACGAGGTCTGGAGCCACACCCGGCTGATCGTGGACGTCGTAGCAGGCCGCGGCAGCGGTTTCTCGCTGGAAGCACCCGAGGGGGTGCGTTTTCTCACCCGTTCTCGCGTAGTCGGCGCATAGGCGTCCCGCGGTCCACCGCGATCTGATGCACTTCCCCTGAGACCTGAGACAGTTGACGATCCCTCAGGGGGAACTGTGAAGCATCGTCAAAAGCGTTTCGCAGCAGGCAGATCCGAGGAAGCGGTTCGGACGCCGGTCAGATCGGCACTGGCGTTTCTCACGGCATTCGGCGCGCTGGCCGGTGCGGCCCTGGTGGGGGCGGCACCGGCCAGTGGTGTGGAGAGCGGCACCGCGCTCGCGCCGGGAGTCACCTACAAGCAGTTCGACGTCCAGGGGGCCAGGGGCGTGACCCACGCCCATCTGCTCACCGTGGACCTGCGCAACAGGCACGTACGCCTCGGCCTGCTGTATCCCGGAGCCGTGGCCGCACGTGCCGCCGTCTCCAGGATGGCCGACGCGCAAGGGGCTGTCGCCGGCATCAACGGCGACTTCTTCAACATCTCCGAGAGCCAGCACCCGGGCGTCGAGGTGACGGGCTCGACCGACGGACCGGCGATCGCGAACGGGCATGTGCTCAAGGCGTCGGTGCCGGACGGGCAGCGTTTCGGGCCGGAACTGCCTCCAGGAACGACCACCCGGGACGTGCTCGGCGTGGGCGTCGACCGCAGGGCCCGGCTGGACCGTCTGGCCCTCTCCGGATCGGTCCGCACTCCGGCGGGGCGGCTGCCGCTGGGCGGGTTCAACCAGTTCGCGCTGCCGGAGGGTTCGGTCGGCGCCTTCACCTCCGACTGGGGCAGCGTCTCCCGGGTCCGCGCCACTTGCGGCGCGGACGCCGACCGGGCGGCCGCCTGCAGTTCGGACACCTACGAGGTGACGGTCCGCAAGGGCCGCGTCGTCTCCACCTCCGGCACTCCGGGCAAGGGGGCCATCGCCGCGGGGACCACGGTGCTCGTCGGCCGGGAGGCGGGCGCGCAGCGGCTGCGGAAGTTCTTCAAGGGCGAGCCGGTGACGGTGACGCACGGGCTGGTCTCCGCCACCACCCGGAAGGCGTACAGCTTCGCGCTCGGCGGCTACCCGGTCCTGAAGGGCGGCGAACCACTCGCGGGCCTCGACGACAAGGCCGGGGCCGTACGCACGGCCGTCGGCATCGCGAACGGCGGGAAGCGGCTGCTGCTGTTCGCACTGGACGGTGCGCCCGCCTACCGCAAGGGCCTGACGATCGCCGAAGTGGCCGACACCATGCGGGCGTTGGGCTCGACCGACGCCTTCAGTCTGGACGGCGGCGGATCGACGACCCTGGTCGCCCGGGTGCCCGGGGCGGCCACGGTCTCCGTACGGAATCATCCGTCCGGCGACGCGGAACGGCCGGTCCCGAACGGCATCGGGGTGTTCTCGACGTCCTGAGAAGGAGTTCCTGGACCTCAGGGCCTGAGGCTGCTGACGATGCCTGCCGTCGCCGTGACGCCGCTGTGAATGGTGGGCGCGATGTTGGTGCCGGCCAGGTAGAAGCCGAGCAGCGTGCACACCAGGGCGTGGGAGATCTTCAGTCCGCCGTTGCGGGTGAAGATCACCGCCAGGACCAGCAGCAGCACCACCACTGAGATGGAAATCGCCATTGTCAACCTCCTCCGCTGCGCCGCCACTTCCGGTTCGCGGCGTTCGGCCGTAAGTGTGGCGTAGCGGAGGGTTCGTCCGGGCGGCTGACCTGTCCGCCGAACGTGTGGTGTCTACGCCGACCGGTGGGCGTCCAGGAACGCCTCAAGGCCGGCGAGGTCGTCGGTGTTGAAGTAGTCCACGCCCGCGGCGAGCAGTTCCGTCCAGAGCGCGTCGCGGGCGGGGCCGGCCAGGTCGGGGGTGTTCCACAAGCGCACCTTCTGCCCGCGTGCGTGCGCCTGGCCGATGATGCCGCGCAGCTTCTGCCGCTCGGCGTCGGGGAACGCGCCCTCGCCGAGCCAGGTGAAGTTGAGCTGCCAGTTGTCGCTGATCAGCGGGACGAAGGAGGCGGGCGCCGAGGTGCCGAGGTCGGTGAGCCGACCGTCGTAGAAGGCCCGCCGTACGGTCTGGGCCTCCATGGGTGTACGGGCCGCCCGGTCGCCGGAGATGACGTTGGTGACCGCGCCGGGGTGGACGCACCCGTGCGCGTAGGTGGTGAACAGGTGTGTGTAGCGCTGGAGGTGGCGGTCGAGTTCGAGGTACGTCGACGAACCCTCGGTCTTGATGTCGATGAGCAGCTGGAGCGGCCTGCGGTAACCCCGGTACACGGAACCGCGGTTGGCCTTGACGATCTCGGCCAGCGGGTCGAGGTAGAGGGACTCCAGGGTCCGGGTCGGGTCGAGGTCGCTCTCTGTGTGGCCGATGAGGAGCTGGTCGCCGACGAGGAAGATGTCGGCCTCGACGCTGCCGAAGCGGTGGTCGAGGGCGTCGAAGAGGGGGCGCGGATGCTCGTAGTCGTTGTGGGCGTGGGCGCGCCACAGCGGGGGACGGGGCTGGTGTCCGCCGGCGAACGCGGTGCCGGCGGGCGGGGCGAGCACTGCCGCGAGCGTGGCGCCGAACGCGGTGAGGGCTCCGCGGCGGGTGCCGAGGGCCATGTTCTGCCTCCCTGTGGGGCGGGTCCGGACCACAGGGAGTATCGGGCGGGAAGAGCGCCAATGGACCTGCGCCTGCCAGGAGTTGGCCGGACTGCCGCTGTCCGTTCACTCCTTCCGCGCAGGCGCGGGAAAAAGCCCGCCCCAGGTGGGGCGGGCTTCACCGGGTGACGGCCAGGGGGCGTCAGGGTGCCTGCAGGTCGACCAGTTCGGCCACGTCGGACCGGTGGGCGCCGGCCGTGCCGTAGGCGATCGAGTCGGCCTTGGCCCGCTTGAGGTTCAGATGGATCGGGTGCTCCCAGGTCATGCCGATGCCGGCGTGCAGCTGGAGCGCCTCCTCGGCGGCGTGCACGGCGACCGGCGCCGCGTATGCCTGCGCGACGGCGACCGCGACCTCGACGTCCTCGCCGGTGGCGAGCGCGTCGGCCGCACTGCGGGCGGCGGCGCGGAGGTTGACGACCTCCAGCCAGAGCTGGGCGAGGCGGTGCTTGACCGCCTGGAAACCGCCGACGGGCCGGTTGAACTGCTTGCGCTCCTTCAGGTAGCGCACGGTCTCCGTCAACGCCCAGTCGGCGAGCCCGAACTGCTCGGAGGCGAGCAGTCCGGCTCCCGCCCGCAGGGCACGTCCTACGGCGGGTTGGGCGTCACCGATACGGCGGGCGGCCGCTCCGTCGAGGGTGACGGTCGCGAGGGGCCGGGTGAGGTCGAAGGACGTCTGCGGGGTGACGGTCGCGGCGTCCGCAGCGACGGCGTAGAGACCGCCGTCCTCGGCCGGCACCAGCAGCACGTCGGCCGCGGCGGCGTCCGCGATGCCGGTGAGCTCGCCGTACAGGGCGCCGTTCTCGACCCGTACGGCCTTGTGGACGCCGCCCGGGGCGACACTCAGCGCGACGGCGAGGGCGCCGATCTTCCGTCCGGAGGCCAGCTCGGCGAGCAGGTCGTCGGCGTCACAGGCGAGCAGGGCCTCGGTGGCGACGACGGCACTGGTGAGGTAGGGCACGGGGGCGACCGCGCGCCCCAGCTCCTCCAGCACTACGGCGGCCTCGCGGTGCGTGGCGCCCTGGCCGCCCTTCGACTCCGGCACCAGCAGGCCCGCCAGGCCCATGCCGTCGGCGAGGGCCTTCCAGGCCGCGAGGTCGTGCGGGGCGTCGGACTCGGTGCGTGCGATGACGCCGGGCGCGTCACAGTGGTCGGCGAGGAGGTCCCGCACGGCGGACCGCAGGGCCTCTTCCTCCTCGGAGTAGAGAAGATCCGTCATCGAGCCAGGTCCTTCCAGGCGACGTCCTTGTCGGTGCGCGGCTCCGAGGGCAGGCCCAGGACGCGTTCGGCGACGATGTTCAGCAGGACCTCGCTGGTCCCGCCCTCGATGCTGTTGCCCTTGGAGCGGAGGTATCGGTAGCCGGCCTCGCGGCCGGTGAAGTCCACCAGTTCGGGGCGACGCATGGTCCAGTCGTCGTACAACAGGCCCTGCTCGCCGAGGAGTTCGACCTCCAGGCCGCTGAGCTCCTGGTTGAGACGGGCGAAGGCGAGCTTCATGCCGGCGCCCTCGGGGCCGGGCTGTCCGGCGACGAGCTGCTGGCGCAGGCGTTCGGCGGTGAGCCGGGCGACCTCGGACTCCACCCACAGCTTCAGCAGCCGCTGGTGCAGGTCGTGGCTGCGCAGTTCGGGGCGCTCGCGCCAGGTCTTCGCGACCGGGCCGATCATGCCGCCCTCGCGGGGCAGCCGCATGCCGCCGATGGCGACGCGCTCGTTGTTCAGAGTGGTCTGCGCGACCCGCCAGCCGTCGCCGATCTCGCCGAGGCGGCGGGAGTCGGGGATACGGACGTCGGTGAGGAAGACCTCGTTGAACTCGGCCTCACCGGTGATCTGGCGCAGCGGCCGGACATCGACGCCGGGGTCGGTCATGTCGCAGAGGAAGTACGTGATGCCCGCGTGCTTGGGCACGTTCGGGTCGGTGCGGGCGATGAGGATGGCCCAGCGGGAGTTGTGCGCGCCGGACGTCCACACCTTCTGCCCGTTGACCACCCACTCGTCGCCTTCCCGGACCGCCCGGGTGCCGAGGGCTGCGAGGTCGGAGCCGGCGCCGGGCTCGCTGAACAGCTGGCACCAGACCTCCTCGCCGATCCACAGGGGACGCAGATAGCGCTGCTTCTGCTCCTCGGTGCCGTACCTGAGGATCGTCGGAGCGGCCATGCCGAGCCCGATGCCGTTGCGGCGCGAGTCGTTGTCGGGGGCGCCGGCGGCCTCCAGCTCTGCGTCCACCACGGCCTGGAGGGAGCGGGGCACGCCGAGCCCGCCCAGGCCCTCCGGGTAGTGCACCCAGGCCAGTCCCGCGTCGAAGCGGGCCTTGAGGAAGTCCAGGCGGTCGGTGGTCGCCGGTGGGTTTGCGGCCAGCAACTCCCGTGTACGGCTGCGCAGTTCGGCTGCTCCGGTCATGCGGCGGCTCCGTTCTCCAAGGACGGCAGGACGGCCACCCGGCCGGTGGTCACGCCGTCGGCGACGCGCTGTACGGCGGCCGCGGCCCCGGCCAGCGGTACGCGCTCGCTGACCAGCGGCTTGATGGCGCCCCGGGCGGCCAGCTCGGTGAGCTGCTCGTGGCAGTGTGAGATCAGCTTCGGGTTCTTGGCGCCGTACAGGCCCCAGTGCAGGCCGAGGATCGAGTAGTTCTTCACCAGGGCGTGGTTGAGCCCTGGGCTGGGGATCGTCCCGCTGGCGAAGCCGACGACCACGATCCGCCCCTCGAAGGCGACGACCTTGGTCGACTGGGTGTAGGCCTCGCCGCCGACGGGGTCGTAGATGACGTCGGCGCCGCGGCCGCCCGTGGCCTCCTTGACGGCGGCGATGACGTCCTCGCTCTTGCGGTCGATGACGACGTCGCAGCCCGACTCCCTGGCCGCGGCCACCTTGTCGGCACCGCCGACGACCCCGATGACCCTCGCGCCGGCGGCCTTGCCGAGCTGCACGGCCGCGCTGCCGACCCCTCCTGCGGCAGCGTGGACGAGCAGCGTCTCGCCTGCTTCCAGGTGAGCGCGACGGTGCAGACCGAACCAGCCGGTCTGGTAGCCGATGTGCAGGGCTGCGGTCTCGGCGTCGTCCAGCGATTCGGGCGCGGGCAGCAGGGTGGCCGCGTCCGCGACGGCGTACTCGGCGAAACCGCCGTGGGGCAGGGCGGGGTTGGCGATGACCCGCCGTCCGTCCTCGGTCTCGCCGCAGATCTCCACGCCCGGCGTGAACGGCAGCGGCGGGCGCACCTGGTAGTGGCCCCGGCACATCAGCACGTCCGGGAAGTTGATGTTCGCGGCACGCACCTTCAGCAGCACCTGGCCGTCACCGGGCGTGGGCCGCTCCACCTCCTCGAGCCGCATCACCTCGCTCGGCTCGCCGTTCTCGTGCACTTGCCATGCCTGCATGCGGTGCCTCCAGGGGACTGCTCTGTCTGACCGGGGTCCATCGCATACTAAGCGGTCGCTTGCCCATCGGGAAACACCTCCCACGGAACAACACCGGTCGGGTGCTGTCGGCGACGTGGGCTGCGCCTCGGTGGCCGGTCTGCGGGACCGCCCTGCGCAGAGCATCCACGACTGACGCCCTCACCACACGCGGCGGCAGCACCGAGCCGTTGTACGACTACGACCGCGCCGCGAAGCGGTCCCATCAGCTCTTCGAGTGCGGCACGCGCGCGTGGGCGACGACGAGCCCGCCCATGCGCCGGACGGCACGAAGGTGACCTTCTCCCGCGGCAGCCCGAGTTCACCCGGGCAGCACGCCACGGCCGTCGCGGACCTCGAACACCAGCTGGGTCTCGGTCTGGCGCACCATCGGGTGGACGGTCACGTGCTCCAGGATGAGGTCTCGAAGCTCTTCCGGACTGGCCACGGCCACATGGAGAAGAAAGTCGTCGTCGCCGCCGACGTGCCAGACCGTCAGGGCTCCCGGCACCTTGACCAGTCGGTCATAGAGGTTACGGACGTGCTCGCGGCTGTGGCTGCCCAGGCGGACCTTGATGATGGCGTGGATCGGGTGGCCGAGTGCGCCGAGATCCAGTCGGGCGTTGATCCCGGCGATGACTCCCGATTCCCGCAGCGCACGGACCCGGTATGCGCAGGTCGACTCGGCGACGCCCACCCGGGCCGCGAGCGCGGCGTTGGTCATCCGGCCGTCCTCCACGAGCGCGACGAGAATGGCCAGGTCGGTGCCGTCGAGAGCCGCCGGAGCGGGTTGTGTTTTCTTCAGCTGCTGGTCCGCCATAAGGCCTCCTCTTGGTGAATCTGCACCAATATTGCGACCGAGGTCACGGCTTCCACAACAACCCTTGCGACAGATTGTGGATCGCCTCACCCTCTGGGGCATGACTTCGGCGTATCTGCAACTCGACTCCCTGGCCGTCCACGCCGGCCGTGAGGACCTGACAGAGCTCGGCGTCCACGCGCTGCCCCTCGACCTGTCGTCGACCAACCCGCTGCCGAACATCGAGGCCGGCGGGCTGTCCTACGAGGCCATGGCGAGCGGAGGGACGCCGACCGCGGACGGCGGAGCCGTCTATGCGCGGCTCTGGAACCCGACCGTGGCACGGTTCGAGTCGGCGCTGGCCCAGATGGAACACGCCCAGGCCGCCGTGGCGTTCTCCTCGGGCATGGCGGCGATGACGGCGGCGATCCTGACGACCATGAAGGAGACCGGCCGCCGCCATGTCCTGGCCGTCCGCCCCCTCTACGGCGGAACCGACCACCTGCTGGCCTCGGGCCTCCTCGGTGCCGAGGTGAGCTACTGCTCGGCGCCGGACGTCGCCGCCGCCATCCGCCCGGACACGGCGATGATCGTGCTGGAGACGCCCGCCAACCCAACCCTCGAACTGGTCGACATCCGTGCCGTCGTCGAGGCCGCCCAGGGCGTTCCGGTTCTCGTCGACAACACGTTCGCGACGCCTGTCCTGCAGAATCCCGTCGACCTCGGTGCCGCGATGGTCCTGCACAGCGCCACCAAGTACCTGGGCGGGCACGGCGACGTCATCGCCGGTGTGATCGCCTGCGGCCACGAGCAGGCAGCCGCGCTGCGCCGGGTCCGCGCGATCACCGGCGGCCTGCTCCACCCCTTGGGTGCCTATCTCCTGCACCGGGGACTCGCCACGCTTCCCGTTCGGATACGGGCCCAGCAGGCGAACGCCCAGCGCATCGCCGCATGGCTGACGACCCACCCGAGCGTCGCCCGCGTCCACTTCCCCGGGATCGAGGGGGACACGCAGGGGCTGCTCGGCCGGCAGCTGAGGGGCACCGGGGCGATGATCTCCATCGACCTCCGCGGCGGCTTCGACCAGGCCGTGCACGTCACCTCGACGGTCAGCCTGTTCACCCACGCGGTCTCCCTGGGCGGCGTCGACTCGCTGATCCAACACCCGGCGTCGCTGACGCACCGGCCCGTCGCCCCGGACGCCCGCCCGGCCGCCGGCCTGGTCAGACTCTCCATCGGGCTGGAGGACGCCGAGGACCTGATGACCGATCTCGACCGGGCACTCGCCACACACCGTCCGATTCAGGCACCGGCGGGCGTGTCCCACGTGTAAACCGCCCGGGCCAGACCCACCGGGAAACGCCTCTGGTGAGCCGTGGGCCTCGATGGGGCCTGCGACCCGCTCCAGCTCCTCGTCGGGGCATCCGGTCGGCGTCGGTCGGCGTCGAAATCATCGGCACCCGCCTCGACCACCCCGGAGGCCAGACCGCCCATGGGCATGGACGATCTGTCCCGTTCAGTCGTCGAAGGGCGGCTCCGGCACGGCGAGCGGGCGACCCGGGAGAACGGAACCAGATCCCCGCCCGCGGGCCCAGTTGAAACCGCACGGCTGCGCCGGACCGGGTTGCAGCGCGCCTCGTGGATCAGCGCCTTGGACGCCGGCTGCATCACCGCCGCGCTTTGGCCCCGCACCAGCCGGGGCCCGATCAGCATGCCGAAGGCGGGCGCGAAGCCGCAGGCCGCTGAGGCGGCCTGCGGCACGATGGCGTGCAGCCGTCCCTCACCCTCCCGGAGGGGCGCCCGCAGAGGCAGGTGACGCCACCGCCGAGGTCGTCGCCGATCGAGGAGCTTGGCGCGAGGGCCGCACCTATGGCGGAGCGCGGAGCGGAGCGGCGGGAGATGTGCGACATCGCCGACCTCAACTGTCGACGGACCGTAAACGTTTCAAGTCATGTGTGCAGGCCAGCTGATTCGGCCTCGCACAACCGGGTGTCAACACCGCTGCCCGAACTGATCCATGCCGGGCGGGCCAGGAGATGCGCCGCTCAGTGCGACTCGCGCGTGACCTCCGAGCCGCTGGAACCGACGAGGAAGTCCAGGTCGGCGCCCGTGTCGGCTTGGAGGACATGGTCGACGTAGAGCCGTTCCCAGCCGCGGCGGGGGTCGGCGAAGCCGGTGACGGTGGCCTTGTTCGGGGTTCGGCGGGCGAGTTCGTCGGCGGGTACGTCGACGTCGATGCGGCGGGCTTCGACGTCGAGGGAGACGACGTCCCCGGTACGCACCAGCGCGAGGGGGCCGCCGGCCGCCGCCTCCGGCGCGACGTGCAGGACGACGGTGCCGTACGCGGTGCCGCTCATGCGGCCGTCGCAGACGCGGACCATGTCGCGGACGCCCTGTTCGAGGAGCTTCTTCGGCAGGGGCATGTTGGACACCTCGGGCATGCCGGGGTAGCCCCTGGGGCCGCAGCCGCGCAGGACGAGGACGCTGTCGGCGTCGACGTCGAGGTCCGGGTCGTCGATGCGGGCGTGGAAGTCCTCGATGGAGTCGAACACGACGGCGCGGCCCCGGTGCTGGAGCAGGTGCGGGGAGGCGGCGGCGGGTTTGATCAGCGCCCCGTCGGGGGCGAGGTTGCCGCGCAGGACGGCGATTCCGCCCTCGGCGACGAGTGGTTCGGCGCGGGGGCGGATGACGTCCGTGTCCCAGATCGGGGCGTCGTCGAGGAAGTCGGCCAGGGGTCTGCCGGTGACGGTCAGGGCGTGGGGGTCGAGCAGGTCGCGTACCTCGCGCAGCACGGCGAGCAGGCCGCCCGCGCGGTGGAAGTCCTCCATGAGGAAGCGGCCGGCCGGCTGGAGGTCGACGAGGACCGGTACGCGGGAGCCGATGCGGTCGAAGTCGTCGAGGGTCAGGTCGACGCCGAGGCGGCCCGCGATGGCGAGGAGGTGGACCACCGCGTTGGTGGAGCCTCCGACTGCGGCGAGGGCGACGATCGCGTTGTGGAAGGACGCCTTGGTGAGGAAGGTTCCGGGCCGCCGGTCGGCGCCCACCATGTCCACCGCCAGTCGGCCGGTGCGGTGCGCGGCCTCCAGAAGTCGGCTGTCGGGGGCGGGAGTTCCGGCCGTGCCCGGCACGACTGTGCCCAGGGCCTCGGCCACCAGGGCCATCGTGGAGGCCGTGCCCATGGTGTTGCAGTGGCCGCGGCTGCGGATCATCGACGACTCGGAGCGGGTGAACTCCTCCTGGGAGAGCGTGCCGCCGCGGACCTCCTCCGAGAGCCGCCACACGTCGGTCCCGCAGCCCAGCGGAGTGCCGCGGAAGGTTCCGGTGAGCATCGGGCCGCCGGGCACGACGACCGCGGGCAGGTCCACCGAGGCGGCGGCCATCAGCAGCGACGGGATCGTCTTGTCGCAGCCGCCCAGCAGGACGACGCCGTCGATGGGATTGGCCCGGAGCATCTCCTCCGTGGCCATCGCCGCCATGTTGCGCCACAGCATGGCCGTGGGACGCACGTTCGTCTCGCCCAGCGACACCACGGGCAGGTCCAGCGGGATGCCGCCGGCCTCGTACACGCCGTTGCGGACCGAGGCCGCCACCTCGTTCAGGTGGGCGTTGCAGGGGGTCAGATCGGATGCGGTGTTGGCGATGGCGATCTGCGGGCGGCCCGTGAAGGCGTCATCGGGAGCGCCCCGCCGCATCCAGGCCCGGTGGATGTAGGCGTTGCGGTCCTGCCCCTCGTACCACTGGGCGCTGCGGAGCGTCACCATGGAGCCTCTTCCAATAGTCGGTACGGCGCTCTAGAGTCCGGAACATCATGAAGCGTACGCAGATGTACGGGGGACCGACAGACCCCGGCACGGACGGCTCAACCGGCGCCGACAGCAGCCGGCTTGTGGGGTCGGACCGGGTGCTCGCCGTTCTCAAGGAGCTCGCCCGGTATCCCGAGGGCGTGGGGCTTGAGGAGTTGACCCGGGTGATCGGCAGTCCCAAGCCGACCGTGCACCGGGCGCTTGCGGCCCTGCGCCGGGCGGGTCTCGCCGGCCAGGACGCCCGGGGCCACTACGCGCTCGGGGACGAGTTCCTGCGGATGGCCTTCGCCCACCACGAGGCCCGGCCCGATCACGTCCGCGTCCGCCCGGTCCTGGAAGCGCTGGCCCAGCGGTTCGGCGAGACCGCGCACTACGCGGTCCTCGACGGCCGTGAGGTCGTCTACCGCGCCAAGGTCGATCCGCCCAGCGGTGCCGTCCGGCTCAGCTCGACGGTGGGCGGCCGCAACCCGGCGCACGCCACCGGTGTCGGAAAGCTGCTGATGGCCCGGCACTTGGAGACCCTGCAGGGGGTCGAGGCCTGGATCGGTGACTCTCCCCTGGAGCGCCGCACCCCGCAGACCCTGTGCACCGCCGAGGACCTGCACCACGACCTGCGGACCATACGCGAACGGGGCTACTCCCTCGACGACCAGGAGAACGAGCCGGGCGTCAACTGCCTTGCCCTGCCGGTGTACGCGACCTCGCCGCGGATGCCGTCCGGAGCCGTCAGTGTCAGTGCCCTGGCGTACCGGACGTCGCTCAGCACCCTGGTCGAGGCGGCCGGCGAGATCCGTGCCCTGCTCGGTCCCCTCGGCGAGCCCCACCACTGAAGCCCCCCGTGCCCCTCTCCTCAATCCCCCGAACCCACCCTGGAGACTGACCTCGTGTACCTCATGCGCATCGGCGCCGCCGGCGCCGAAAAGCCCGTCGCCCGCATCGACGACGAGACCTACGTGGACCTCTCCGACGTCGTCACCGACTTCGACGAGGCGTTCTTCGGCGCAGGCGGCCTCGACCGCGTCCGCCCTGTCGTGACGGAGCGGGCGGCGGCCGGGCAGGTGTCACGCTTCGCCGGGGAGCGGATCGGCGCGCCCGTCGCCCGCCCGCACCAGATCCTGTGCATCGGCCTCAACTACCGTGACCACGCGGCCGAGAGCGGTATGGCCGTGCCCGACGAGCCGATCCTGTTCACCAAGTCGCCCAACACCCTGGTCGGCCCGAACGACGACGTGCGGATCCCGCGCGGGTCCACCAGCACCGACTGGGAGGTGGAGCTCGGCATCGTCATCGGCCGGCGCACCGGCTACCTGGACTCGGTCGAGGAGGCCCGCGAGGCCATCGCCGGATACGTGGTCGTCAACGACGTGAGCGAGCGCGCCTTCCAGCTGGAGCGGGGCGGGCAGTGGGCCAAGGGCAAGTCCGCGGAGACCTTCAACCCCGCGGGCCCGTGGCTGGCCACCGCCGACGAGATCGAGGACGTCCTCGCGCTCGACATGTGGCTGGACGTAAACGGGGTCCGCCGGCAGACCGGCAACACCAAGACGATGGTCTTCGACCCGTACTTCATCGTGCACTACCTCAGCCAGTTCCTCGTCCTCGAACCCGGCGACCTGATCAACACCGGCACCCCGCCCGGTGTCGGCATGGGCCTCACCCCACCCGTGTACCTCCAGCCGGGCGATGTCATGGAACTCGGCATCCAGCACCTGGGCACCCAGCGGCAGCACGTGCTCGGGCCCCGGTGAGCACTCGCCTCATGCGCGCCTTCGTCCTCACGGGGCCGGGCAGGTACGCCGTGCAGGAGGTCCCCGCACCGGTGGCCGGCGCCGGCGAAGTCGTCGTCGACGTCGAGCGGGTCGGTGTGTGCGGCACCGACGTCGAGTTCTTCACCGGCGCGATGGCCTATCTCCACCAGGGCCACGCCGCCTACCCGATGCGGCTCGGTCATGAGTGGGCGGGGCGTGTGGCGGCGGTCGGCGACGGCGTCGACCGCGGCTGGCTCGGGCGGCGCGTCATGGGCGACACCATGCTGGGCTGCCGTGCGTGCCGCCGTTGCCTGCGCGGCCACCAGCACGTGTGCGAGAAGCGGCAGGAGGTCGGCGTGCGCGGCGACCGGCCGGGTGCCCTGGCCGGGCAACTCGCGGTCCCCGCCTCGTCGTTGCACGCGCTGCCCGACTCCGTCGACGCCGTGCTCGGGGCGCTGGTGGAGCCGGGCGGCAACGCCCTGCGCGCCGCACAGGCCGCCGCACCGCGCCCCGGGGACCGCGCTCTGGTCCTGGGACCGGGGACCATCGGACTGCTGGCCGCGATGTTCCTCCGTGCGGCCGGTGCCGAAGTCCACCTCATGGGCAATACCGACGGCTCCCTCGCCTTCGCCCGCGAGCTGGGCTTCGAGCACGTCTGGGCGGAGGAGTCCCTGCCGGACCTGCCGTTCGACGCGGTCGTCGACGCCTCGAACGCGGCCCATCTGCCGGACAGGGCCCTGGAGGCGGTCGAGCCCTCCGGACGGGTCGTGTACATAGGGCTGGCCGGCGAACCCAGCAGGATCGACACCCGCACGCTCGCCCTCAAGGACGTCACCGCGGTGGGCATCCTGTCCGCCTCCCCCGGCCTCGACGCCGCCATCCGCGCGTACGCCGCCGGATCCGTCGACCCCAGGCCGCTCGTCGCCGCCACCGTGGGCCTCGACGACGCAGGCCCCGTACTCGCGGGCGAGCGCCCGCCCGCCGCCGGGCCCGGCCCCAAGATCCATGTGGATCCGCGTCTGGGCTGAACCTGAGGCGCACAGACTGCCGTCGGCTTACGTCACGGCGGCGTCACCCGGGGCTTCCGCTCGCAAAAGACCCGGCCAAGAGCCCTGTCACGCTCCGGGGCGGCCGATACCCTGGACAGGAGCCATGAAGCGGGGGCGGGGCTTGGGGGCGGGGGCATGGATCCACGGATGCAGCTGTCGGTGGGCGGGTACGTCTGCGAGCGCGAGCTGGGCCGGGGCGGGCAGGGGGTGGTGTGGCTCGCCCGGGACCGCGCCGGGCGGCAGGTGGTGGTGAAGTTCCTGCTGCCGGGCAAGGAGTACGACGAGGTCGCGCTGGCCCGGGTACGCCGGGAGTTCGGTGCGGCGAGCCGGGTCGGTGAACTGGCCACGGCGCGGGTCCTGGACGCCGACCTGTCCGGGCGGAACCCGTACATCGTCAGCGAGTTCGTCCAAGGTCCGACCATCCACCAGCATGTGGCGGCCAGCGGCCCGCTGACCTCCGGGCGGCTCCACTCCGTGGCGCTGACCGTCGCCCACGCCTTGGCCCAGGTGCACCGGGTCGGTGTCGTGCACCGGGACATCAAACCGTCCAACATCCTGCTCTCCCCGGACGGGCCGCGGATCATCGACTTCGGTATCGCCCGCGACGACCGGCTGCTCGAGTCGGCGCTCACCACACCGGGCAGTGTGCTCGGCTCGCCCGCATACATGTCGCCCGAGCAGGTCAGGTCGCTCCGGGTCAGCGGCGCCACCGACGTGTTCTCGCTGGGCGGCACCCTGTACTTCGCCGCCACCGGACGGCATCCCTTCGAGGGGGAGAGTGGCTACGAAGTGCTCGTCGCCGTGTGCGAGCGCGACGCGGATCTCACGGCGGTGCCGGAGCCGGTCCGCTCGGTCATCGCCGACTGTCTGCGCAAGGACCCGGCGGAGCGTCCCACGGCGGCCCAGCTCGTCACCCGGCTCGCGGGGGCGGCGGAGGGGACGGAGAGCGCGCAGCCGGAGTCGGGGACTCCACAGCCACCGCCACCGTCCGGACGCGGCAGGGGCGGCGCCGGCCCCGGCACGAGCGGCAGGCAGCTGCGTCTGTGGGGATTCGCGGCCGGCAGTGCCGCGGCGGCGGTGCTGCTTGCCATCGTGCTCAGCACCACCTCCTCCGGGGGCACCCATGGCTCGTCCGCCACGTCCTCCTCCGCGTCGTCGGGGAGGTCCATGAACTCCCCCAAGTCCGCGACCTCCGCGGGCTCCCAGCCCCTCTCGTACACGGATGACTTGACGGACTCGGGCGACTGGTCGCACAAGGACCCGTCCCTGGCGAGGATCACGCACCAGGGCGGGACCATGCTGGTGGATCCCAGGACCGAGCTGGAGGTGTGGCCGCAGGCGCCCTTCGAGCCGTCGTCGTTCGCGGTACGGCTGAGCACCCAGGCGGAGTGGTACGGGGGCGAGGGCGGGGTCGGGCTGTGGTGCAACGGCTCGGGGGACTACCGGAGGGGCTCCCGCTGGGCGACCTACCTGACGACAGGTCAGGAGGCTGTGATCGTCCGGGAGTTCCGGTTCAAGGGAGCCTTCCAGCACGACCGGGTCGTCGAGGCCGACCTGGCGGACGTGGGGCTGAAGGTGGAGAGTCAGCAGCAGGTCGACATGTCGATGATCTGTTCGCCGGCCGGCGCCGGCCTGATCAAGGTGGAGCTCGCCGTGGACGGCAAGCGGGTCGCCTCGTACACCGGAGCCGCCTTCGACGCGCGGGGCTGCGGTCTGGCCGCCTTCCACTACAGCGCGACCGACCCGCGGGGCACGGCCTTCCACGCGGGTTTCGAGCGCTTCACGGCGTCCGAGCTGTCGACGCGCTGACGGCGACGGCGCGGCGAGAGGGTGCCGCCACCGAGCGGCTGATTCCTCGGGTCGCGCGGCGTGTCCGGGCGGGCGGGGCCGCCGGCGCGGAGCAGGGTGGGCGGCACTGCCGTCGTGGAGGAGGAACCGTGAAGCGTCGTGTCGCCGCCGCCCTGGCCGTTGCCGTCGCAGGGCTGATGCTGTTCGCGGTACCGGCCGCGGCTCGGGACGGCCGTGGCGATGTCGAGAGCAATGACTGGAACATCCCGCTCACCAACATCGGCATCCTGTAGAGCCGGGTCCGGCTCGGCCCGCTGCACCACCCCCAGGTGCCGGACACGTTCCGATGTCTTGACGCCACCCCAATGCCCGCATGGACACGACTACGCAAACATGACAGCGCAGTCAGACGCAAGATCGGCCGGGCTGCGAATGGCATGATTGAGCTCGATCGAGCGGCCACCGGGAGGCACCATGACGCGAGGAACAGGGCGGGGCGCAGGCTCCGCCGCGGTGCGCAGTGTGGACGTGGCCCGGCTCGCGGGTGTCTCGCAGAAGACGGTCTCCCGGGTCTTCAACGACGAGCCGTACGTCTCCGCCGACGTCCGCCGGCGGGTTCTCGACGCCGCCGAGCGGCTCGGCTACCGGCGCAACAACGCCGCCCGCGCGCTGGCCTCCGGGCGCACCCACTCGATCGGCGTGGTGACGCTGGGCACGGCGCTGTACGGGCCCGCCTCGCTGCTCATGGGTGTCGAGCGCGTCGTCCGGGACACCGGTTACGCGCTCCGCGTGGTCAACACCATGGAGGGCGATCCGGCGGGCGTCGCGGGCGCCATGGACTCGCTCCTCGATCAGGGCGTGGACGGCATCGTCATCTCCGAGCCGATCGACGAGCAGGGCCACGGCGGAGAACTCTCCCTCCGCCTCGACGTTCCGGTCCTCGTCATCGCTGCACCGCCGTCCGTCACGGCGCCCATGGTGCTGACCGCGGGCGGCGGGGTCGACCTGATGGCCCGGACGGCCACCGAACACCTGCTGGACCTGGGCCATCTGACGGTCCATCATCTGGCCGGCCCGCAGCGGTGGTACGCCGCCCGGGACCGCATGAAGGGATGGCAGGCGGCCCTGACCGCACAGGGCAGGGACATACCCCCGGTCGTCGTGGGCGACTGGTCCGCCGCCTCCGGCTACGAGGCGGGGCGGCAACTGGCCGAGGACGGTGGCGTCACCGCTGTCTTCGCCGCCAACGACGACATGGCGATCGGTCTGATCCGCGCGCTGACCGAGGCCGGCCGGCGCGTACCGGAGGACGTCAGCGTCGTCGGCTTCGACGACATCCCGGTCGCCGCCTATGTGACTCCTCCCCTGACCACGGTGCGGCAACCGTTCGACGCCGTGGCGCAGGAAGGGCTCAAGCGGCTGGTGCATGCCATCGAGAACCCGCAGGCAGAGCCCTTGCCGCCGAGTGGTCCGACGGTCGACCTCATCGTTCGCGCCTCGACGGTGCCGCCGCCGTCGAGCCGGAAGACCCCGGCCCGCGGGCGGCGCACCGCCTCCCGTGCCCCCACGCTGCCGGACGGGGGCCCGTCCGCCGACCGCTGAACCTTTCGCGCGTCCCGGCCGACAACAGCCGATGAACGGCGCGCGGCGCCGCAAGGAGCCACTGTGCTGATCGCGCACCCGACCACGAGCGGCCCCAACGGCCCGGCGCCACAGGGCCGCCAGACCACTGGCTCCGCCGCAACCCCGTCCCCGAGGCCGACCCGGGTGTGCTGCCCCTGCCCCGCCGCGATCAGGTCGGGTCCCTGCACGGCCAGCCGCGACTGCTCGACACGGCGACCGGCCGCATCGTCGCGGAGTGGCCCGAGGTCCGCGTACCCGTCAGGCCCGCATGCTTCGGTCGTCGCCGCGTGCCCCCGTCGCCGCCCTCCACGCCGACGGCACACGGCTGACCGTCGCACGGGCGGAGAGCATCGCGCTCATCAGGCTGCCGTGAGCCGGCCGGCCGTACGGACCCTTCGTGCTCAGCGCAGCCCGGCGAGGAAGGGTGCCAGCGTGCGGGTCAGGGGATTGTGGGGCGCGGCGGCGAACAGCGGATCGAGGTGGTTCATGCCGTTGTCCGTCTCGTAAGCCGCGTAGGGGATACGGGAGTTGGCCACGACCTCCTGGGCCGACGACACGATCGTGCCCTTGGCGTAGCTGGTCTGGAAGGCGTAGAGCGGGATGTCCAGGGCTGAGGCGTGCCGCAGCCTCAGGCCCAGCGAGTGGGCCAGGTCGGTGTCCGTGTACGGATCCGTGACGTCGAGGTCCACGGACAGCCTCGCCGGCCAGTACCACTGCCACACGGCCGGCTCGGGGCCGCCCGCGTACGCCGACGCGACCCGGGCGACGGGAGTGATTCCCTTGTCGACCCAGTCGCGGACCTCACCGCTGGCGGCGAGGTGACCGGAGTGGACGCTGATGTCGTTCGGCCAGCCGAATGAGGCGTCCACCAGCGTGCCGAGCAGTCCGGCGTTGGTGACGGGCTGCGGCGGCCGCAGGGCGTCGGGCATCCGGGGTTGCAGGACCGAGCGGCCCTCCGGGTCCCGGTGGGCGTACCAGCCCGCGAGCTGGTACCAGATCTGTGTGCTCTCCGCCCGGCTGCCCAGCCCGACCCCGCTCAGGGTCAGGTCGAAGACCGCTCCGCCGTCGATGGCGGCCAGCCGCTCGTGCACCTCCTCCGGCGAGTTGTGCACCGGCTCCCCGGTCCCCTCGAAGGCCCCGCGCACCCCGCCGTCGACGAGGACGAGGGCGGACAGGCCCCGGTGGCCGGGGCTGCCGTCGAAGTCCCAGGCGGCGTAGGCCATCGCCGTGGTGGCGCCCCAGGAGTGGCCGCCGAGCACGACCCGGCGCCGGCCCCCGCCGGCCGCGGCCCGCACGACGGTGCGCAGATCCGTCACGGTGCGGGCCAGACCCCAGCGTGCCGCGAAGCCCGCGTCGGCAGGGTCCAACGACCGGTAGTGACCGTCCAGGTAGTACGCCGCCGGGTCCGCCGTGGCGAATCCGGTGCGGTCGGCCAGATTCTCCTCACGCCGGTCGAACGCCCATATCTGCACTCCGGGCAGGGCGGCGACGAGGTCCCGGGCGAGCAGCCGGAAGTCGTTCGCGGCCCCGAACATGCCCGGGACCAGCACCAGTACGGTCTGCGCCGCGTCAGGACCGACCTTCAGCACATGAACCCGATCCGACCCGGCGGGACCGCCGCCGGGGCCCACGGCCAGCGGCACATACGGCTCCCGACCCGGTACGGCGGCGACAGCGGACGGGCCCGGCGACGTCCCCAGGGCGAGCCCGCCGAGGATCCCGCCGAGCACCGCCCTGCGCGGCAGACGTCCCGTCATGAGCCGCACCCGCCGACCCGCTTGCTGCTCAGCGCCACGTCGTCCATGTGCAAGTCGTACGAGGAGGGAGTGGGGTCGGCCTGGTACAACTGCCAGCCCAGCTTGAGCTTGTCGAAGCGCGGGAAGACGAAGTCGCCCGCCGTGCCGCCGTGTTGCTTTGTCGACACTGTCAACTCGGGCCGCTCGGCGCCGTCCAGATACACGGTGACCCGGTTGTCGGTCGCGTCGAGGTGGAATTCCACGCACTGCCAGGTCCCGGCCGTGGCGGGAGCGGAGGTGTTCCAGGCGGTCCAGTCCCCGGTGGGGCCCAGGTCGGAGCCGACCCCCCAGAAGTTGGCCTTCGAGGTGGGAACGTACTGGCCGCCCAACGGGCGTACCAGCGTGGGGACATCGGAGCCCGAGGCCTCGGCGATGGTCCAGTGTGCCCAGTCGGGAGCCGCGGGGAAGCGGTCCACGCGCAGCCGCAACCGGGCCCAGAAGCTGTTGCCCGCGGGTGCGGGACCGGACAGGGCGAGGAAGGCGCGGCCGTTGCCTTCCGTGTGGAGCCGCAGTTCGTGTCCGTGGCCGGTGGCGCTCGGCTCGACGGTCAGCGAGCCGTTGGACGTGTCGGCGGTCCACCCACGGCCCGCGGTGACCGGCCCGAGGGGAAGACGGTCGAAGTTCTCTCTGAAGAGGATCTTGTGCGAAGAGGGGGTGGCGGAGGCGGTGGGGGGTGTCGCGAGCAGCGCGGCCGATGCGGCTGACAGCGCGGCGACGATCTTCCTCATGCGTGTCATGGGCCCAGTGTGCAACACCCGTCACAGCAGTCACAGGCCGGTGCCGGCTGGTACCGGAAGGGCCAACGGCCGGGCTGCGGCGCCGAGTTGTCGTACCGACCCCGCCCGTCACGACCGCTTGGGCCGCGCCCGCACATGCATCCGCTCCCCCTGCGGCCCGAACAGGCTCAGGAACTCCACCGACCCCTCCCCCGTCGACCCGAACCAGTGCGGCACCCGGGTGTCGAACTCGGCCGCCTCCCCCGCCGCCATGACGACGTCGTGCCCGCCCAGCACGACCCGCAGCCGCCCGGACAGGACGTACAGCCACTCGTAGCCCTCATGGCTGCGCGGTTCGGGCTCCTCCGTGCCCTGCGGTACCAGCACCTTGAATGCCTGGAGGCCGCCGGGCTGCCGGGTGAGCGGCCAGAAGGTGCGGCCGTGTCGCACGAGGGGCTTGCCCCGTACGCGCGGGTCCCCCGCCGGCGGCGCGCCGACCAGTTCGTCCAGTGGCACCTGGTGCGCCCGCGCGATCGGCAGCAGCAGCTCCAGGCTGGGCCTGCGCAGCCCGGACTCCAGCCGGGACAGCGTGCTGACCGAGATGCCGGTCGCCGCCGACAGCCCGGCGAGCGTGGCGCCCCGTTCCTTGCGGATCCGCCGCAGCCGGGGTCCGACCTCCGCCAGCACCTCGTCCGTGTCGTCGCCGTTCATGGAGGACATTGCAGTTTCGGCAAACGACTTTGTCAATACGGCAGCCATCGGGAGACCTTCGGGCGTGGAGGTGGTCACCCATGACCGAGAAGCACAGCGAGCAGTACGAAGTGATCGTCGTCGGAGCGGGCGCGGCGGGGCTCTCCGCCGCGCTGGTCCTGGGCCGGGCCCGGCGCCGCACGCTCGTCGTCGACGCGGGCGAACCGCGCAACGCGCCCGCCGCCCATATGCAGGGCTATCTGTCACGGGACGGCATGCCACCCGCCGGGTTCCTGGCGATCGGCCGGGAGGAGATCGCACGGTACGGCGTGGAACTGGTGCGCGACCGGGCCGTGGACGTCACGAAGGACGCGAACTTCGCGGTCGTCCTCGCGGGCGGCCGGACCGTGCGCGCACGGCGGCTCGTGATCGCCACGGGCCTGCGGGACGAGCTGCCGGCGGTGCCCGGCGTGGCCGAGCGCTTCGGAAGGGACGTACTGCACTGCCCGTACTGCCATGGCTGGGAGGTCCGCGACCGGGCCTTCGGCGTGCTCGCCACGACCGCGCTGAGCGTCCACCAGGCACTGATGGTGTCCCAGTGGTCGAAGGACGTGACGCTCTTCCTCCACACCGTGGCCGAGGAGGAACTGTCGGACGACGACCTGCGCCGACTCGCCGCGGCCGGGGTGAAGGTGGTGCCCGGCGAGGTCGCGGAACTGGTGACGAAGGACGACCGGCTCACCGGAGTGCGGCTCGCGGACGGTACGACCCACGCCCGCGAGGTCGTCTTCATCGCGCCCCGGGCGGTCCCGCAGACGGATCTGCTGCGACGCCTCGGCGCCGAACTCCACGAGACGCCGTTCGGCGCGTACCCCGTGGTCGATCCGACCGGCCTGACGACCGTGCCCGGCGTCTGGGCCGTGGGCAACGTGATGGGCTTCGCCGAGCAGGTCGTGAACGCGGCGGCAGGCGGCTACCGCGCGGGCGCCACGCTCAACGGGGAGCTGCTGATCACCGACCTCGACGCAAGCTCCTGAGGGGCGCGGGGCCGTATCGATATGCGGCTTCCGCCGCGTGGGCGCGACCAGCCGCAACGGACCCGCCGTCGACACCCGACCCGTTTCCCCGGGTGTAACCCGGCGGAGCGCGTTGCACCATGGCTGGCATGCTGCTAGCCCGCCTGGCCCACGTGTCCCAGGAGGTCGCCGCCACCTCGGCGCGGTCCCGGAAGATCGCTCTGCTCGCCGAGCTGTTCCGGGATGCCGAGGCGGACGACGTACCGATCGTGATCCCGTATCTGGCGGGACGGCTCCCGCAGGGGCGGCTCGGCGTCGGCTGGAAGGTTCTCAGCCGCCCGGTCGCCCCGGCCGGCGAACCCAGCCTCGCCGTGCGCGAGGTGGACGCCCTCCTCAGCGAGCTGGGCAAGGTCTCGGGCACCGGCTCGCAGGCCGAACGAGCCCGGATGGTAGGGGAGTTGATGGGCGCGGCCACCGAGGACGAGCAGCGGTACCTGCTCGGGCTGCTCACCGGCGAGGTACGGCAGGGCGCCCTGGACGCCGTCGCCGTCGAGGGCCTCGCACAGGCCACCGAGGCGCCGCCCGCGGACGTACGCCGGGCGGTGATGCTCGCGGGCTCCCTGCAGACGGTGGCGCAGGCGCTGCTCGCCGACGGGCCGGCGGCCCTGGACCGCTTCCGGCTCACCGTCGGCCGCCCGGTCCTGCCGATGCTGGCGCACAGCGCCTCCTCGGTGGCCGAGGCGGTCGACAAGCTCGGCGCGTGCGCGGTCGAGGAGAAGCTGGACGGCATCCGCGTGCAGGTCCACCGGGACGGCGACAGCGTACGGATCTACACCCGCACCCTCGACGACATCACCGACCGGCTGCCCGAACTCACCGCCGCGGCACTGGAGTTGAACGGGCGCCGGTTCATCCTGGACGGCGAGGTGATCTCCTTCGGGGCGGACGGGCGGCCGCGGTCCTTCCAGGAGACGGCCGGGCGCGTCGGCTCGCGCGTGGACGTGGCGACGGCCGCCGAGACGGTCCCCGTCTCCCCCGTCTTCTTCGACGCGCTGTCCGTCGACGACCGCGACCTGCTCGACCTGCCCTTCGCCGAACGGCACGCCGAACTGGCCCGGCTGGTCCCCGAGCCGATGCGGGTCCGCCGGGCCTTGGTGTCCGGCCCGCAGGACGTGGCCGAGGCGGAGCGCTTCCTCGCCGTCACGCTGGAGCGCGGCCACGAGGGCGTCGTCGTGAAGGGCCTCGACGCCGCGTACAGCGCCGGCCGGCGCGGCGCGTCGTGGCTGAAGGTCAAGCCCGTGCACACGCTCGACCTGGTGGTGCTCGCCGCCGAGTGGGGCCACGGCCGCCGCACCGGCAAGCTCTCCAACCTGCACCTCGGCGCCCGCACCGCCGACGGCACCTTCGCCATGCTCGGCAAGACCTTCAAGGGCATGACCGACGCGATGCTCACCTGGCAGACCGAGCGTCTGCAGGAGCTGGCCACGGACACCAACGGCCACGTGGTGACCGTACGCCCCGAACTCGTCGTCGAGATCGCCTACGACGGCCTGCAGAGGTCCACCCGCTACCCGGCCGGCGTCACCCTCCGCTTCGCCCGCGTGGTCCGCTACCGCGAGGACAAGCGGCCGGAGGAGGCGGACACGGTCGAGACGCTGCTCGCCGCGCACCCGGAGGTGAAGCCATGAGCGGCAGGCGCAGCGCCGGCCTGCTGTTGTTCCGGCACACCGAGGTCGGCTTGGAGGTATTGCTCGGTCACATGGGCGGCCCGTTCTTCGCCAAGCGCGACGCTGGGGCGTGGACCGTCCCGAAGGGCGAGTACGAGCCCGAGGAGGAGACGGCCTGGGACGCGGCCCGGCGCGAGTTCCAGGAGGAGCTCGGGCTGGCGCCGCCCGAGGGCGCGCCGGTGGCGCTGGGCGAGGTCCGGCAGACGGGCGGCAAGACCGTCACGGCCTGGGCGGTCGAGGCCGATCTCGACCCGGCGACCATCGCCCCCGGCACGTTCCGGATGGAGTGGCCGCCGAGGTCCGGGCAGACCCGGGAGTTCCCCGAACTGGACCGGGTGGAGTGGTTCGGGCTCGACCGCGCCCGGGATGTGATCGTCAAGGCGCAGTCCGCGTTTCTCGACCGGCTGGCGGAGCACTCGGAGACTGCATGATTCCGGGGGCTGTGCCGTCAGCGGCTCCGCCGCGGGCCCCCGGACCCCCGGCAGAACAGCAGAACAGCAGGGTGGCCGGCGCGGACATCGCGAGGCGAACCCGAATAACCGCACGGCCGCCCACGCGTTGCGGTCACCGGCAGCGCGCGGGAAGGTCGAACCAAGCCCGCCCCCAGGAGGTCAGCCATGCCCATCGCGACGGTGAACCCGGCGAACGGCGAGACGCTCAAGAGGTACGAGGCCATGGGCGAGGAGGAGCTCGAGCGCCGGCTCCAGCTCGCGGAGGCGACGTTCCGCACATACCGGACGACGCCCTTCGCCGAACGCGCCCGCCTCATGAACAGGGCCGCCGCTCTCCTCGACGACATCCAGCAGGACATCGGCCGCGTCATGACCACCGAGATGGGCAAGCCGATCAGGCAGGCGCGTGCGGAGGCCGCCAAGTGCGCCAAGGCGATGCGCTGGTACGCCGACCACGCCGAGGAACTCCTCGCGGACGAGGATCCGTCGGAGTTCGACGTGAAGGACTCCGGCGCCTCGCGCGTCCTGGTCCGCTACCGGCCCCTCGGCCCCGTCCTCGCCGTGATGCCGTGGAACTTCCCTCTCTGGCAGGTCATCCGGTTCGCGGCGCCCGCGCTGATGGCGGGCAATGTCGGCCTGCTCAAGCACGCCTCGAACGTCCCGCAGACCGCCCTCTTCCTGGAGGACCTGTTCCACCAGGCGGGCTACCCGGAGGGCTGCTTCCAGACCCTGCTGATCGGCTCCGGCGCCGTCGGCGACCTCCTGCGCGACGAACGCGTCAAGGCGGCCACCCTCACCGGCAGCGAACCCGCCGGGCGGGCGGTCGCGTCCACCGCCGGGGACATGGTCAAGAAGACGGTGCTGGAGCTGGGCGGCAGCGACCCGTACGTCGTCATGCCGTCCGCCGACCTCGACCGGGCCGCGCAGATCGCGGTCACCGCGCGCGTGCAGAACAACGGGCAGTCGTGCATCGCCGCCAAGCGGTTCATCGTGCACACCGACGTCTACGACGCCTTCGCCGAACGCTTCGTCGAGGGCATGAAGGCGCTGAAGGTCGGCGACCCGATGGAGGAGGACACGGACGTCGGGCCGCTGTCGAGCGAGCAGGGACGGGACGACCTGGAGGAACTGGTCGAGGACGCGCGGCGGAGCGGGGCGGAGGTGCTGTGCGGTGGCCATCGGCTGCGCCGGCCCGAGCTGCCCGGCTGGTACTACCCGCCGACCGTGCTCGCCGGCATCACCCGTGAGATGCGCATCCACCGCGAGGAGGCCTTCGGGCCCGTCGCCACGCTGTATCGCGCGTCCAGCCTCGACGAGGCAGTGCTCATCGCCAACGACTCGCCGTTCGGGCTGAGTTCGAACGTGTGGACGCGGGACGAGGCGGAGGTGGACCGCTTCGTACGGGATCTGGAGGCGGGCGCCGTCTATGTCAACGGGATGACGGCCTCCCACCCGGCGTTCCCGTTCGGCGGGGTCAAGCGGTCCGGTTACGGGCGTGAGCTGTCCGGGCACGGAATCCGGGAGTTCTGCAACATCACGACGGTTTGGCACGGTGCGTGAGTGCTGCGCGGCTAACATCCCGGTTGTGAACCGCGAAGTGACTCTGCCTCTGATCGTCGATGACCGCGGTGTCCTGCAGGTGGCTGCGGTCGATGTGAGCAAGCTTCTGCGGACGGTGGGTGGGAGGTGGCTGCACCTGGTCGAGACCGGGGAGGACGGACTCGATGAGGACACGGTGGCGGCGTTGACCATCGAGCTGGCGAAACTGGCCGATCGTATTGATGTGGCGTGTATTGCTCACAGCAGCGGGAGCGCGCCGTAGGGGTCGCGGTTTTGATGACGCCGTCTGCAGACCGTATGTGGCTTGTCGCGCCCACGCGGCGGAGCCGCAAATCGATACAGCCCAGCGCCCCTATTGGGCCAGCTGCAGCAATGTCGACCAGAACAGTGACTCGTAGCTTTGGAGCAGGCGGCCGTAGCCGTGTGCTCGGTCCTCGTTGAGGAATCCCGTGTCCAGGCCTGCCTGCACTGCCGACGTCGCCCTCTGGTCCAGCTCAGGGGCCGGTCGGGCGAAGAAGTCGAAGAACGCGCAGGCCTCGTCCCTGAAGTCGTAGTGGACGCGGAGGGACTCGGCGATGGTTGCGCAATAGCCGCCCCATGCCGAGAAGTTGGCGGTGATGGCCAGGACCGCGTCGGTCGGGGAGGCGTTGAGGGCGAGCCAGGCGACGTAGGACGGGTAGGCCTGGCAGCCCGGCAGGGGCTCGTAGGCGATCGTCCTCGCCTCGTCGATGCCGCATGCTTCCGCGAACGGCTGCAGCCGTTCGGCTGCCAGCGCCTCGCCGTCGGCGAGCATCTCGAAGAACGCGGCGGCCTCCGGTTCCTCCGCGGCGCGTTGGGCCAGATGGAGGAACGCAAGGCGGTCCGCCGGGATCACCCAGCGCTGTTCCAGAGCCAGCGTGGCGAGCGTGTCGCGGGAGGCCTCGCCCCGGGCGATGAGGGGGACGATGGGGTTGGCCTGCGGGTCCGGGGCGAGTTTCGCGGTGGTCGTCTCCAGCAGTTCCGTGGCCGTACGCGTCATTGCGTCCTCCATGCGCTCGGATGTGGGGCTCCTGCCTCGACCTTGGCACGGGGTCCCCGATACGGAGTAGTCCGGCGCGAGATCGTCGCCTTGTCGGGTGATCGTGGGTGAACCACCCCCAGAGGTGAACCCTTTTCGACCCGGGGGCCGAAAGCCTTCCGGACGGCGAAAGCAGGACGGTTCATGGCGACTTTGTGCAGACCCTCGGTGTCCGTCCCAGAGCACGTGATCACGATGGAGGAGACGCTGGAGCTGGCCCGCTCCCGCCACGCCGACCATCCACAACTGCCGCTGGCCCTCCGGCTGATCGAGAACACCGGCGTACGCACCCGGCACATCGTGCAGCCGATCGAAGAGACGCTGAAGCATCCCGGTTTCGAGGAGCGCAACAAGGTCTACCAGGCCGAGGCGAAGGCCCGGGTCCCCGCCGTCATACAGCGGGCACTCGACGACGCGGAGCTCCTCACCAAAGACATCGATGTCATCATCTACGTGTCCTGCACGGGCTTCATGATGCCCTCGCTCACGGCCTGGCTGATCAACGAGATGGGCTTCGACAGCACCACCCGCCAGATACCCATAGCCCAGCTCGGTTGTGCGGCAGGCGGAGCCGCGATCAACCGGGCGCACGACTTCTGCTCCGCCTACCCCGACGCCAACGCGCTGATCGTGGCCTGCGAGTTCTGCTCGCTGTGCTATCAGCCCACCGACCTGGGCGTCGGGTCCCTGCTCTCCAACGGCCTGTTCGGCGACGGGATCGCCGCCGCGGTGGTGCGCGGACAGGGCGGCGAGGGCATCGAGCTGGTGCGCAACGGCTCGTACCTGATCCCCAAGACCGAGGAGTGGATCATGTACGACGTCCGGGAGACCGGGTTCCACTTCCTGCTGGACAAGCGGGTGCCGGGCACGATGGAACCCCTCGCGCCGGCCCTGCAGGAGCTGGCCGGTCTGCACGGCTGGGACGCCTCCGACCTGGACTTCTACATCATCCACGCCGGCGGCCCGCGCATTCTCGACGACCTCAGCAAGTTTCTGCAGGTCGACCCGCACGCGTTCCGGTTCAGCCGGGCCACGCTCACCGAGTACGGCAACATCGCCAGCGCCGTCGTGCTCGACGCGCTGCGCCGGATGTTCGACGAGGGCGGCGCGCAGCACCGGGCGCGCGGGCTGCTGGCCGGGTTCGGGCCCGGCATCACCGCGGAGATGGCGCTGGGCCACTGGCACAGTCCCGACGACAGGATGGCATGAGGACCGCATGGCTGAAGAGACCCTCACCGAGACCCTCCCCCCGATCCGGCACTGGCCGGCCCTCGACCTGACCGGCGTCGACTTCGACCCGGTGCTGACCGAGCTGATGCGTGAGGGCCCCGTGACCCGCGTCCAGCTGCCCAACGGGGAGGGCTGGGCCTGGCTGGTCACGCGCTACGACGACGTACGCATGGTGACCAACGACCCCCGTTTCAGCCGTGAGGCGGTCATGGACCAGCCGGTCACCCGGCTCGCCCCGCACTTCATCCCGCAGCGCGGCGCGGTCGGTTTCCTCGATCCGCCGGACCACACCCGGCTGCGCCGCTCGGTGGCCGCCGCGTTCACGGCGAAGGGCGTGGAGCGGGTGCGCGAGCGGTCCCGGCGGCTGCTGGACGAGCTGGTCGACGAGCTGCTGCAGGACGGGCCGCCCGCGGACCTCACCGCAACCGTGCTCAGTCCCTTCCCCATCGCGGTGATCTGCGAGCTGATGGGCGTGCCGGCCGCCGACCGGCACGGCATGCACACCTGGACGCAGCTGATCCTGTCCTCCTCGCACGGCGCGAAGGTCAGCGAGAAGGCCAAGAACGAGATGGGCGCCTACTTCGCCGACCTCATCGGGCTCCGGGAGGGCAGCTCCGGCGAGGACGTGACGTCCCTGCTCGGTGCCGCCGTCGGCCGTGACGAGATCACCCTGGAGGAGGCCGTGGGCCTCGCCGTGCTCCTCCAGATCGGCGGCGAGGCGGTCACCAACAACAGCGGCCAGATGTTCTACCTCCTGCTGACCCGCCGGGACCTGGCCGAGCGCCTGCGCGCGGAGCCCGAGACCCGTCCCCAGGCCATCGACGAACTGCTGCGCTACATCCCGCACCGCAACGCGGTCGGTCTCTCGCGCATCGCGATGCAGGACGTGGAGATCAGGGGCGTACGGATCCGCGCGGGCGACCCGATCTACGTCTCCTACCTGGCCGCCAACCGCGACCCGGACGTCTTCCCCGACCCGGAGACGATCGACTTCACCCGCGCCCCGAACCCCCATGTGTCGTTCGGCTTCGGCCCGCACTACTGCCCGGGCGGCATGCTGGCCCGGCTGGAGTCGCAACTGCTCGTCGACGCGCTGCTGGACCGGATTCCGGGCCTGAGGCTCGCGGTACCGCCCGGCCAGGTGCCGTTCAAGAAGGGTGCGTTGATCCGCGGTCCCGAAGCCCTGCCGGTCACATGGTGAGCAGCCGGTGACGGCGACGGAGGGCCTGCTGGTACCGCCGGGCCACGGCCGGGTCGTGGAGACCCCGGCGCAGCGCGTGACGTTCAAGGTGACCGGCACGCACTCGCGCACGGCGTCCACCTTCGAGGTGGAGGTACCGCCCGGCTTCGACGTCGGCGCCCATGTGCACACGCGCAGCGAGGAGTTGTTCTACGTGCTCGAAGGCGAACTGGACGTCCTCGCGTTCGAGCCGCGGGTACGGACCCCCGACAACTGGCAGCGCTGGGAGTCGAGTTCGGGCAGCCGCGTGGTCCGGGCGACCCCCGGCACGGTCATCGTCGTACCACCGGGCTGCCCGCACGCGTTCGCCAACCCGACGGACACCCCCGCGAAGATGTTCTTCCAGGCGTCGCCGCCTCCGGATCACGAGCGCTATTTCGAGGAACTGCTGGAGATCCTGGGCAGCGGCGGCCCACCGGACCACCAGGCAATCGAGGACCTGCGCCGCCGCTACGACATCGAACAACTCACGCCCCTGAAACACCGGTGAGGCAAGCGCTCTGAAGGGGCGCGGGGCCGTGTCGATATGCGACTCCGCCGCGTGGGCGCGGTCAACCGCACTCAGCCCGCAGACCGAATCACGCAGCCCCCTCCTGCGGCGCTACCGAATCGGCATCCCCGACAAGGTCCGGGCAATCACCAACCGCTGGATCTCACTCGTACCCTCGAAGATGGTGTAAATCGCGGCGTCCCGGTGCATCCGCTCCACCGGGTACTCCCGGGTGTAACCGTTGCCCCCAAGAATCTGCACCGCCTGCGCGGTGACCTTCTTCGCCGTCTCGCTCGCGAACAGCTTCGACATGGAACCCTCGGCGGCCGTGAACTGCTTGCCGTTGACCGCCATCCAGGACGCGCGCCAGACCAGCAGTCGGGCGGCGTCGATCGAGGTGCGCATGTCCGCGAGCTGGAAGGCCACGCCCTGGTTGTCGATGATCGGCCGCCCGAACTGCTCCCGCGTCATCGCGTAGTCGAGAGCCACCTCGTACGCGGCCCGGGCGGTACCGACCGCCATGGCTCCCACCGCGGGACGGCTCGCCTCGAACGTGGCCATCGCGGCGTTCTTCACGCGCTCACCGTTGCCGGCCTTGGCCCGCTCCCGGGCACGGGCGAGGCGCTCGTCGAGCTTCGCCTTGCCGCCGAGGAGGCAGGAGCCGGGGACACGTACGCTCTCCAGGACGACCTCGGCGGTGTGCGAGGCGCGGATGCCGTGCTTCTTGAACTTCTGGCCCTGGGACAGGCCCGGCGTGTTCGGCGGGACGATGAAGGACGCATGGCCCTTGGAGCCGAGCTCCGGGTCGACGACCGCGACCACGACGTGGACATTGGCGATGCCGCCGTTCGTCGCCCAGGTCTTCGTGCCGTTGAGCACCCACTCGTCCTTGGCCTCGTCGTACACCGCACGCGTGCGCATGGAGGCCACGTCGGAGCCTGCGTCGGGCTCGGAGGAGCAGAACGCGGCGACCTTGACGTCGTTCGCGTCGCCGTACATCTGCGGGATCCAGGTGCCGATCTGTTCCTCGGTTCCGTTGGCGAGAACGCCCACGGCGGCCAGACCGGTGCCTACGATCGACAGGGCGATGCCCGCGTCGCCCCAGAACAGCTCCTCCATGGCCATCGGAATGCCCAGGCCGGTGGGGTCGAAGTACTGCTGGGCGTAGAAGTCGAGGGAGTAGATGCCTACCTTTGCGGCCTCCTGGATGACCGGCCAGGGAGTCTCCTCACGCTCGTCCCATTCGGCGGCCGCGGGGCGGATGACGTCGGCGGCGAAGCCGTGCAGCCAGTCCCGGACCTCCTTCTGTTCGTCGTTGAGCTCCATGGTGAACTCGGCCATGACCCCTCCAGCGGCGGCAGTGCTCTTGCGTGTTACTAGCGGTAACTCCAGTGTGTTACTCGCGGGTAGGAAAAGTCAACTCCTGATGACGGTCGGGACGGGTCGGCAGCCCGTTCGATGCAGGGGACATGTTGAGTGTTAGTTTGCGCAGGCGTCACCGAATAAGCACGGGTGGGGAGAGCTCATGGACACCACACAGCGGACCGAGCAGCAGCGGTCCGCCGACCGACGTCGGCGAGAGTTGCTGGAGGCCGCCGACAGGGTGGTGCTGCGCGACGGACCGCAGGCCTCGATGAACGCCATCGCCGCGGAGGCCGGTATCACGAAGCCGATCCTGTACCGGCACTTCGGCGACAAGAGCGGACTCTACGCCGCTCTGGCCCAGCGGCACACCGACGCGCTGCTGAACTCGCTCCGGGCAGCGCTGGACGCCCCGGCGGACCGGCGGGAGCGGGTCGAGGCCACCCTCGACACCTACCTCGCGGCGATCGAGGCGCGTCCGCAGGTGTACCGGTTCCTGATGCATCCGGCGGAGGGCAGCCCGGGCGGGGAGCAGGGTTTCGACGTCGGCAAGCACGCGATTCCGCTGCTTCGGCGGATGGGCGAGGAGTTGGCGCAGGTCATCGAGGACCGGCTGGATCTCGGGCCCGGGGGGCAGCAGCTGGCTCGGGTGTGGGGGCACGGGATAGTCGGGATGATGCATGCCGCCGGGGACTGGTGGCTGGGGGAACGGCCTTGTTCTCGGGCCGAGTTGGTGCGGAGTCTGGCGGATCTGCTGTGGGGGCGGCTGGCTGCGGCCGGTGACAAGGTCGGGGGTCCGGGGTTCTGACGGTTGCACTCCGCCTGCGGGTGGGTGGGGGCTGGTCGCGCAGTTCCGCGCGCCCCTGACTGCCCTGCACTCACCGGCGCCATGACGCTCGCGTCACCTGGCGCATCAGCCTGCGGTGTCGCCAGCCCGTCAAGTGGTCCGCATAGACCCTGCCCTCGAGGTGGTCGCACTCGTGTTGCAGGCATCGCGCGAAGAAGCCGGTTCCATGGACGGTGACCGGGTCTCCGGTCACCGTGAAGCCCTCCACCACCGCATGGTCGTAGCGCTCCGTTCCCGCCTCCAGGCCCGGGAGGGACAGGCAGCCCTCCGGGCCGCGGATCACCACGCCGTCCTTCTCTACGAGGCGGGGGTTCACCACGTGGCCGACGTGACGGACTTCCTCGTCGTCGGGGCAGTCGTACACGAACACGCGCAAGGATTCACCGATCTGGTTCGCCGCCAGACCGACGCCCTGCGCCGCGTACATCGTCGCGAACAGGTTCTCCACGAGAGCCGCGAGTCCGGGGCCGAAGTCGGTGACCTCCCCGCACGGGGTGTGCAGGAGGGGGCCTCCGAGCAGGGTGAGGGGCCGGACGCGCCCTCGGGCGCCCGGAATGGAGCTGTTTCGCATGGCCGTCAGGGTACGGCGGTTCGGGACTGTGAATGGATCTCGATAGGCTGAGGTCCACACCACGTTGCCGTCAGGCAGAGGCGCGGCGCGTACGCAAGGAGGATCGAGAACTCATGGCAGGCAACTCGGACCCGCTCACGCCGCGGGCCAAGCTGGCCGTGACCGCGGGCAAGGCGGTCGCGGCGGCATCGCGCGCCGCGGGGCGCGGGAGCGGTTCGGTGATCGGTGGCCGGGTGGCGCTCAAGCTCGACCCCGACCTCCTCGCGCGGCTCGCCCAGAACCTTGACGTCACCCTGGTCTCGGCGACCAACGGCAAGACCACCACCACCCGGCTGATCGCCGAGGCGCTGCGCGCCGCGGGCCCGGTCGTCTCCAACGCGCTCGGCGCCAACATGCCGGCCGGTATCACCTCGGCCCTCGCGGGCAGCTCGGACGCCCGGTTCGGTGTCATCGAGGTCGACGAGAAGTACCTCGCCGGGGTCGCCCGGGACACCGACCCGAAGTGCATCGCCCTGCTGAACCTCTCCCGCGACCAGCTCGACCGCGCCGCCGAGACCCGCATGCTCGCGGAGAACTGGCGTGAAGGGCTGGCCGGGTCGAAGGCCGTCATCGTCGCCAACGCCGACGACCCGCTGGTGGTGTGGGCCGCCTCCTCCTCCCCCAATGTGATCTGGGTCGCCGCCGGGCAGATGTGGAAGGACGACGCCTGGTCCTGCCCGTCCTGCGGTGGTGTGATGCAGCGCCCGGGCGACGACTGGTTCTGCGGTGAGTGCGGCTTCCGCCGGCCCACGCCGAGCTGGGCGCTCTCCGGTGATCATGTGCTCGATCCGCACGGGTCCGCCTGGCCCATCCACCTCCAGCTGCCCGGCCGGGCCAACAAGGCGAACGCCGCCAGCTCCGCCGCCGTGGCCGCCGTCTTCGGTGTGCCGCCGCAGGTCGCCCTGGAACGCATGTACCAGGTGCAGGCCGTCGCCGGACGCTACGACGTGGTGCAGTTCCAGCAGCGCGACCTGAGGCTGCTGCTCGCCAAGAACCCGGCGGGCTGGCTCGAAACGTTCAGCCTGATCGATCCTCCGCCCACCCCGGTGATCCTCTCCGTGAACGCACGCGGCGCCGACGGCACCGACACCTCCTGGCTGTGGGACGTCGACTACACGCGTCTGACCGGCCACCCGATCTGTGTGATCGGCGACCGGAAGCTGGACCTCGCGGTGCGTCTGGAGGTCGCGAACCAGCACTTCCAGGTCTGCGAGGACCTCGACCAGGCGGTACAGATGAGCCCGCCGGGGCGCATCGAGGTCATCGCCAACTACACCGCCTTCCAGGACCTGCGCCGCCGCGTCGGCAACTGACACTCAGGGGACTTTTGTGAGCGACAACCAGTTGCGGATCGTCTGGATCTATCCCGACCTGCTCAGCACGTACGGCGACCAGGGCAACGTCCTCGTCGTGGAGCGCCGGGCCCGGCAGCGCGGCCTCGACGTGGCGCGCCTCGACGTGCGCAGCGACCAGGCGATCCCGACCTCCGGCGACATCTACCTGATCGGCGGCGGCGAGGACCGTCCGCAGCGGCTCGCGGCCGAGCGGCTGCGCCGGGACGGCGGACTGCACCGGGCCGTGGAGAACGGCGCGATCGTCTTCTCGGTCTGTGCCGGCTACCAGATCCTCGGCCACGAGTTCATCAACGACCTCGGCCAGCGCGAGCCCGGCCTCGGGCTGCTGGACGTGGTGTCCGTGCGCGGTGAGGGCGACCGCTGCGTCGGTGACGTGCTGGGCGACATCGACCCGCGCCTCGGCCTGCCCCCGCTGACCGGCTTCGAGAACCACCAGGGCGTCACCCACCTCGGCCCGACGGCCCGCCCCCTGGCCCAGGTCCGCCTGGGCAACGGCAACGGCACGGGCGACGGCACGGAGGGCGCGTACAACGACACGGTGTTCGGTACCTACATGCACGGCCCCGTGCTGGCCCGGAACCCGCTGATCGCCGACCTGCTGCTGAAGCTCGCGCTCGACGTGAACGCGCTGCCCCCGACCGACGACCGCTGGTACGAGGCGCTGCGCAACGAGCGCATCGCAGCGGCCCAGCAGCCCGCCTGACACCTGGATTCGAGCTCGGCCCGAGCGGCCCGTCTGACGGCCCCTCCGCACAGGTGAGCGGGGTCGTCCAGCAGGCGGACGCATGCTGCTGCCCCGCCCCCTCCTGCCGCTAGGGTGGCGGGGTTCGTGCCGGACGACGTGGTCCGGTCCCGGCCCACGTTGAGAAGGTTCTTTCGGGCTATGCGCATTGGTGTCCTCACGTCCGGCGGCGACTGCCCCGGCCTGAACGCCGTCATCCGGTCCGTCGTGCACCGCGCCGTCGTCGACCACGGCGACGAGGTCATCGGCTTCCGGGACGGCTGGAAAGGCCTCCTGGAGTGCGACTACGTCAAGCTCGACCTCGACGCGGTGGGCGGCATCCTGGCCCGCGGCGGCACCATCCTCGGCTCCTCCCGGGTCCAGCCCTCGCATCTGCGCGACGGGGTGGAGCGGGCCAAGGGCCATGTCGAGGAGCTCGGCCTCGACGCGATCATCCCCATCGGCGGTGAGGGCACGCTGAAGGCGGCCCGGCTGATGTACGACAGCGGGCTGCCGATCGTCGGTGTCCCGAAGACCATCGACAACGACATCGCGGTCACGGACGTCACGTTCGGCTTCGACACGGCCGTCGGAGTCGCGACCGAGGCGCTGGACCGGCTGAAGACCACCGCCGAGTCCCACCAGCGGGTCCTGGTCGTGGAGGTCATGGGCCGCCACACCGGCTGGATCGCGCTGCACTCCGGCATGGCGGCCGGCGCCCACGCCATCGTCGTACCGGAACGGCCCTTCGACATCGAGGAGTTGGCCAGGCGGGTCGGCGAGCGGTTCGAGGCCGGCAAGCGCTTCGCGATCGTCGTGGCGGCGGAGGGCGCCAAGCCCAGGGCCGGGTCCATGGAGTTCGACGAGGGCGGCAAGGACATCTACGGCCACGAGCGGTTCGCCGGGATCGCCCGCCAGCTCTCCATCGAACTGGAGGAGCGGCTCGGCAAGGAGGCGCGGCCGGTCATCCTGGGGCACGTCCAGCGCGGCGGTACGCCGACCGCGTACGACCGTGTGCTGGCCACCCGCTTCGGCTGGCACGCGGTGGAGGCGGTGCACCGGGGGGAGTTCGGCAAGATGACCGCGCTGCGGGGGACCGACATCGTGATGGTGCCCTTGGCCGAGGCCGTCGAGACACTGAAGACGGTTCCCTCTGAGCGGTACGACGAGGCGGAGTGCGTTCTGTAAGGCGCATTTGATCTCGTACGGAATTGAAGAGTCCGCCCCCGGTCGCAGCAGCGGCCGGGGGCGGTTCTACTCTGGGTCCGGACAGACAGCGCACAACCCCCACGAATCAGGAGCCGTTGGATGGATCACAGCGGGCACGGCATGACCATGGATCTGCCGCCGTTCACGCTGGGGCGGGGTCTTCAGTGGTCGGCGGACCCGTTCTTCCTCGTGGCCTGCCTGGTGGGGCTCGGGCTGTACGCGTACGGCGTGGTGCGGCTGCGGCGGCGCGGGGACGCGTGGTCGGTGGCCCGGACGGTGTCGTTCGTCATCGGAGTGCTGACCATCGGGCTCGTGATGTGCACGAAGCTCAACGACTACGGCATGGTCATGTTCAGCGTGCACATGGTGCAGCACATGATCATCAGCATGCTGTCGCCGATCCTGATCCTGCTCGGCGCCCCCGTCACGTTGGCGCTGCGCGCGCTGCCGACCGCGGGGAAGGGCCGCAAGGGGCCGCGCGAGCTGCTGCTGATGCTGCTGCACAGCCGGTACATGCGGATCATCACGCACCCGGCGTTCACCATTCCGCTGTTCATCGCGAGCCTGTACGGGCTGTACTTCACGCCGATCTTCGACTTCCTGATGGGCTCCAAGGCGGGGCACATCGCGATGATGGTGCACTTCCTCGCCGTCGGTGTCGTGTTCTTCTGGCCGATCATCGGGGTGGATCCCGGGCCACAGCGTCCGGGCTATCTGATGCGGATGCTGGAGCTCTTCGCGGGCATGCCGTTCCACGCGTTCTTCGGCATCGCGCTGATGATGGCGTCGACGCCGATGGTGGAGACGTTCAAGAACCCGCCCGCCTCGCTCGGTATCGAGGCGCTCTCCGACCAGACCGCGGCCGGCGGCATCGCCTGGGCGTTCAGCGAGGTTCCCTCCGTGCTGGTGCTGCTCGCCCTGCTGTTCCAGTGGTACGGCTCCGAGCAGCGGCAGGCCAGGCGCCAGGACCGGGCCGCCGACCGCGACGGCGACAAGGAACTCGAGGCATACAACGCCTATTTGGCCTCATTGAACGCACACGGGCGTTGAAGGCCTCGCCATTCGGAAGCATTCAGTAGCATGAAGTGCATCGGGGGAACCGCCGGGGGGAGCGGTGATGACACTTCACGCATTTATGCAAGGGGCCGGGAAAACGGCGATTCGCAAGGTCGCCGTCCTGATTGTTCTCGTACTGGCGCTGAGCGGTTGTGGTCGAAGTACACCGCTGCTCGCCGTGAAGGCGGTGGCCGCGGGAGTTCCCTCTCTCGCGCCTTTCTTCTACGAGGGCAGCGGGCTGGGCCACGACGCCGCGATCAGGCCGCAGACGGTGCAGGGGAGTCTGCAGCAGGGGGACACGCCCGGGCTGTACGGGGGCACGAGGAAGCCGACCGTCTGCGACGTCAAGCAGCTCAAGGCATTCCTCACGGACCCCACGAATCACCAGAAGGCGCAGGCGTGGGCGACGGCGCTGCACATCACCACGGATGAGATTCCGGGATACCTGGACCGGCTCACTCCCGTTCTCCTGCGTCACGACACTCTCGTACAGAATCACGACTACAAGAAGGGAAATGCCGTTTCCTTCGACTCGCTGCTTCAGGCGGGAATCGCCGTTCTCGTCAATGAACAGGGACTTCCGGCTGTGAAGTGCTCGTGCGGAAATCCACTGCGTCCCTTCACGGATGACACGAACAGGATTTCGGTCGAGTTCGAGGGCGGGAACAAGAAGTGGCGGGGATATGAGCGTTCCTCCGTGGTGGCCGTGCAGCCGGCGCCACGGAAAATGCAGCGGCTCGTGCTGGTCGACGTCGGTGATCCCGCCCGGGGCATGGACCGGCCGGTCGGCACGACGGGGGCGCACGACAAGACCTTCGACACGCGCAAGGAACGTGCCGTGCCCGAGCTCGCCGGGACCACCTTCGGGGACGCGAGCCGACGGCTGGCCGACGCGGGGCTGGCGGTCGGGTACGGCGGGAATGCACGGCCCCCGGACGACGCACGGGTGACGGCGTCGGATCCGCCGGCCGGGAGCAGGCTGGGGTTCGGGGCGTACGTGACGCTGAGCGTGGCCGAGGGGAGGTCCCGTGGCGCGTCCGGCGGGTCGTCCACTCCCCCGCCGCCCACGACCTCCGGGCCGCCCTCGGCACCGCCGTCATCGCCGTCCTCCCCAGCGAGCAGCAGGACCGGCCCGTCGTTCTCCGCGCCGGCCTCCACATCGCCCCCGTCGAGTGCGCCTCCCAGTTCGCCGTCGACGACGACCCGTTCGCCCGCGACCAGTGCCCCGGCCACGAGAAGCGCTCCGGCACCAGGCAAACCGGCGACGAGCAGTGCAGCTCCGCCCGGCAAACCGGTGACCACCAGCGCGCCCCCGCCCAGCGCCCCGGTCACCGCGAGCGCCCCGCCGCCCGGGGCCACGAGCGCCCCGGCCACCAGCGAGCCGGCGAGCGGCACACCCGCCACGAGGAGGCCCGTGAGCTCCGGGCCCGCCTCGATCGCGATCACGTAGCGCCTCCGCAGAGCCCGGGAGTCACCGGATGCATTCAGGATCACCGACGTCGGGAGTGGGCCGGGTCATCGCCGGCCGCTATCTGCTGCTGAACCGGCTCGGCAGCGGCGGCATGGGCCATGTGTGGCTCGCCCACGACGAGAGACTCGTCTGCGAGGTCGCGCTCAAGGAGATCGCGTTCCGGGACCCGGACCCGACCGGTGACGAGCGGGAGGCCCGCGTCGCGCGGGCGCGTGCGGAGGCCCGGCACGCGGCGGGGCTGCGCGGCCATCCGCATGTGGTGACGGTGCATGACGTGCTGGAGCACGAGGGGCTGCCCTGGATCGTCATGGAGTACGTCACGGGCGCCGTCGACCTCAGGGAGCTGGTCGAGACGCGCGGTCCGCTCGCGCCCGCGGAGTGCGCCCGCATCGGGCTGGCCGTACTGGACGCGCTGACCGCGGGGCACGAGCGGGGCGTCATGCACCGGGACGTGAAACCGGCGAACATCCTGCTCGCGCCGGACCGCTCCGGGGCGCCGTACGGGCGCGTCCTGCTCACCGACTACGGCATATCGGTGCAGCCGGACGCCGGCGAGACCCGGTACACGCTGGCGTCCGTACTGGTGGGGACGTCGGGCTATCTGGCGCCGGAACGGGCCACGGGTGGGCCGCCGACCCCGGCCGCCGACCTGTTCTCGCTGGGCTGCACGCTCTACCACGGCGTCGAGGGCCACGGCCCCTTCGAGCGCGAGTCGCACCTCGCCGAGGTCACCGCGGTGGTCATGGAGGAGCCGCGTCCGGCGGTGCGCGCCGGTGCGCTGGGCCCCGTACTGCGGGCGCTGCTGGTGAAGGATCCGGGGCTGCGGCCGTCCGCGACGGAGGCGGAGGCTGCGCTGTCGCGGATCGTGACGCCGCAGGCCGAGGGGTACGCCCGTGCGCAGACCGATCTGGGTTCCCAGCCGCCCTGGACCGGGGTGGCAGCGCCGCCGGTCCCTGCTCCGCCCGGCCCGGCGGCCGGGGCCGACGGCTTCGAGCCCGTCGTCATCTCCGTGCCCGCCCACCGCCGCAGCGGGCTCCCGCGGGCCCTGCGGGCGGTCCTCGCCGCCGCGCTCGGCCTGGCACTGGCCCTGGGCGGCGTCTGGTACGCCATGGCACACCAGAAGAGCGGCGGCGACGGGGCGGCCTCGCCGTACGGTTCGGCCGTGGGGCTCTCAGCGCCCCTCAAGGACGGTGAGTGCGTGCTCGCCGACTGGCCGGGCGCCCGTTTCCAGGGTGTGCCGCGGCTGACGCCGGATCCGTCCTGCCAGGACAAGGCTCCCGACGGGCAGGTGATGGCGTTCGTGACGGCCGCGTCCGCGGACGAGGCGCGCAGGCTGGGGCCGGCCCGGTGCGAGGAGCGGACACAGGAGGTCCGGGAGCGGCTGGCGGACGTCCGCAGCATCGCCGTCGTGCCGACCGGGGCCGGTTTCGAGGCCGCGGGGCGACGCACCGCCTGTCTGGTGCTGGGTGCGCACGGGCCGGTCTACGGGCCGCTCGGCGATCGGCGCAACGGTTCGGATTTCACCGACACGGCGAACATGCAGCGCCGGGACTGCCTTCAGACCCGCTCCGACCGGGACGCTCGGCTGGTGTCCTGCGGCGGCCCGCACGACGAGCAGGTCCTCGGGTTCACCCGGCTGGGCAAGGGCGTCACGCTCACCGAGGCCCGTACGCGGTCGGACGCGGCCTGCGCGAAGGACGTGCCGCCGCGGGACTACGGCTTCGACCCGTCGGTCTACACCTCCGGCTCCTGGACCAGCCAGGGCGCCTGGAAATCGGGCACGCATTTCGTCGTGTGCACCGTCCGGAAGCAGAACGGGGGCACCATGGGGGGAGACGGATCCTGAGGAGGGTGTTGCGATGCCCGGTTCTACGGACGGTTCTACGAAGGCGATGGGGGCGATCACCGTCGGCGGCCTCGTGGTGGTGACCGCCTACACGGTGGCTCTCGGCTCCAACGGCTGGCTGTGGTTCGGCTGGGTCGTGCTGGGTCTGCTCACCCTCGGGATGGTCGCCTCCCGCAGCACGTGACGCATCCGCACCACGTGCCGTTCACTCCTCGCTCAGCCGGCCGGCCGAGTGCACCCCGGGCTGGTATTTGGGCAGCCGGGCGGTGATCTTCATGCCTGCTCCCACGGCGGTCTCGATGACGAGTCCGTAGTCGTCGCCGTAGACCTGGCGGAGGCGGTCGTCGACGTTGGACAGTCCGATGCCGCCCGAGGGGCTGACCTCGCCGGCCAGGATACGGCGGAGCAGGGCGGGGTCCATCCCGGCGCCGTCGTCCTCGATGACGACCAGGGCCTCGGCGCCGGCATCCTGCGCGGTGATGCTGATGTGGCTCTTGTCGGTTTTCCCCTCCAGGCCGTGCTTGACGGCGTTCTCGACGAGCGGCTGCAGACAGAGGAACGGCAGGGCGACCGGCAGGACCTCGGGGGCGATCTGCAGGGTGACGGAGAGGCGGTCGCCGAAGCGTGCCCGGACCAGCGCCAAGTAGTGGTCGATGGCGTGGAGTTCGTCGGCGAGGGTGGTGAAGTCACCGTGCCTGCGGAACGAGTATCGGGTGAAGTCGGCGAACTCCAGCAGGAGTTCGCGGGCGCGTTCGGGGTCGGTGCGGACGAAGCTCGCTATCACGGCGAGCGAGTTGAAGATGAAGTGCGGGGAGATCTGGGCCCTCAGGGCCTTGATCTCGGCCTCGATCAGGCGGGTGCGGGACTGGTCGAGGTCGGCCAGCTCCAGTTGGACGCTCACCCAGCGGGCGACCTCGCCGGCTGCCCGGACGAGGACGGCGGACTCGCGGGGTGCGCAGGCGACCAGCGCGCCGTGCACGCGGTCGTCGACGGTGAGCGGGGCGACGACCGCCCAGCGCACCTGGCAGTCCGGGTCGGGGCACTTGAGGTGGAAGGCCTCGCCGCGGCCGGTCTCCAGCGGTCCGGCGAGGCGTTCCATGATCTCGCCGCGGTGGTGGCCGCCGACGCCGTCCCAGACCAGGACCTCCTTCTGGTCCGTCAGGCACAGGGCGTCCGTGCCGAGGAGGGTGCGCAGCCGGCGGGCGGACTTGCGGGCGGTCTCCTCCGTCAGTCCGGCCCGCAGCGGCGGTGCGGCCAGGGAGGCGGTGTGCAGGGTCTGGAAGGTGGCGTGCTCCACGGGGGTGCCGAGATCGCCGAGGCTTGCCGGGCGGGCCGTGCGCCGACCGATCCAGAACCCGGCGGCCAGCAACGGCAGGACGGCCACGCACAGTCCGGCGAGGAATCCGCTCATGCCCTCACCTCCGCGCGCGGTGCTTCTCCGGCGCTGTGCCGCGCCCCGCAGGGCGCGGGGCGGTATCGATGTGCGGCTCCACCGGGCGGGCGCGACCGGCCCCTACCGGCCCGCAGACGCATCATCGCGCTCTCAGCGGAGCGCTCAGCTCCTCCGGCAGATGGAACCGAGCCAGGATCGCCTCCGTTCCCGTCGGCACCCGTCCCGGCGTCGCCAACGACACCAGCACCATGGTGAGGAAGCCCAGCGGCACCGACCAGAGGGCGGGCCAGGCCAGCAAGGCGTGCAGCGGGCCCGTGCCCGGGAAGCCCGCCATCGTCGCGGCCACCGCGACGAACGCCGAACCGCCGCCGATCAGCATGCCTGCGGCCGCGCCCGGCGGGGTCAGCCTGCGCCACCAGATGCCGAGGACGAGCAGCGGGCAGAAGGAGGACGCGGACACGGCGAAGGCCAGGCCGACGGCATCGGCGACCGGAAGTCCGCCGACGAGGACGCTGGCGGCGAGCGGCACGGCCATCGACAGCACGGTGCCGAGGCGGAAGTGCCGTACGCCCCGCGTCGGCAGGACGTCCTGGGTGAGCACCCCCGCGACGGCCAGGGTCAGCCCGGACGCCGTGGACAGGAACGCGGCGAAGGCGCCGCCCGCCACCAGTGCGCCCAGCAGGTCGCCGCCCACGCCGCCGATCATGCGGTCGGGCAGCAGCAGGACGGTGGCGTCCGCGTCGCCGGTGAGGGTGAGTTCGGGGGTGTAGAGGCGGCCGAGGGCGCCGTACAGGGGCGGCAGGAGGTAGAAGGCGCCGATCAGGCCGAGCACGGCCACGGTGGTGCGGCGGGCGGCGACGCCGTGCGGACTGGTGTAGAAGCGGACGACGACGTGAGGCAGGCCCATGGTGCCGAGGAACGTGGCAAGGATCAGCCCGTAGGTGGCGTACAGCGGGCGTTCCTCGCGGCTCGCGGCCAGCGAGGTCGACATACCGCCGTTGGTGCCGCGGTCGGCGGCCGGGACGGTGGTGCCCTTGGCGAAGGCCAGCCGGGTGCCTCGCTCGATGTGGTGGGTGCCGGAGGGGAGTCGGATCCGCCCGGCGTCGTGGGTGCGGCCGTCGACCGTGCCGGTCACGGTGACCGTCAGCGGCCGGTCCAGTTTCAGGTCGAGGCTGTCGTCGACGCGTACGTCGCGCTGCTCACGGAAGGTCGCCGGCTCCTCGAAGGCGTGGCGGGGCGCGCCGTCGCCCTGCCAGGCGAGCACCAGGAACAGGGCGGGCACCAGCAGGGCGGTGAGCTTGAGCCAGTACTGGAAGGCCTGCACGAAGGTGATGCTGCGCATCCCGCCGGCGGCGACGGTGGCGACCACGACGACGGCCACGATCAGCCCGCCGAGCGAGCCGGGCGCACCGGTCAGAACCGTCAACGTCAGCCCGGCGCCCTGGAGTTGGGGCAGCAGATACAGCCAGCCGACGCCGACGACGAAGGCCCCGGCCAGCCGCCGTACCGCATGCGAGGCCAGCCGGGCCTCGGCGAAGTCGGGCAGCGTGTAGGCGCCGGAGCGGCGCAGCGGGGCGGCGACGAACAGGAGCAGGACCAGATAACCGGCGGTGTAGCCGACCGGGTACCAGAGCATGTCGGGCCCCTGGACCAGGACCAGTCCCGCGATGCCCAGGAAGGACGCGGCGGAGAGGTACTCGCCGCTGATGGCGGCCGCGTTGAGGCGGGGGCCGACGGTGCGGGAGGCGACGTAGAAGTCGGAGGTGGTACGGGAGATGCGCAGGCCGAAGGCGCCGACCAGGACGGTCGCCACGACCACCAGGGCCACTGCCGGGACGGCGTAACCCGAGTTCATCGGTCTTCTACGAGTCGCACGAAGTCCCGTTCGTTGCGCTCGGCGCGCCGGACGTACCACAGGGCGAGCAGGACCATCGGGGCGTAGAGGCAGAAGCCGAGGATCACCCATTCCAGGCGGCGGGCGCCGGGTGTGGCGGCGAAGACCAGGGGCAGCGGGCCGATCAGCAGACCGAGGAACGCGAACACCGCGAGGGCGGCGCGTAGTTGGGTGCGCATGAGGGAGCGGACGTAGGTGTGGCCGAGGGTGGTCTGCTCGTCGATCTCGGTGCGCGCGCGGTAGTAGCCGGACGCATGGGGGTACCGCCCGCGCGACCGAAGCCGAGCGTGGGGGAGGGTGCGGCGGGGCGGGCCGGTGACGACGACGCGGCGCTCGGCGGGGTCCTGGCTGGGCACGGTTATGGCCTCCTCATCAGCAGGTCCCGCAGTTCGCGCGCGTGCCGGCGGCTGACCTGGAGCTCCTCGGCGCCGACCACGACACTCACCGTGCCCGCGTCCAGACGGAGTTCGCCGACGTGGCGCAGGGCGACCAGGTGGCGGCGGTGGATGCGGACGAAGCCGCGGGAGCGCCAGCGTTCCTCCAGGGTGGACAGCGGGATCCGTACGAGGTGGCTGCCCTTGTCGGTGTGCAGGCGGGCGTAGTCGCCCTGGGCCTCGACGTGGGTGATGTCGTCGACGGCGACGAAGCGCGTGACGCCGCCGAGTTCGACCGGTATGTGGTCGGGGTCGGGCTCGTGCACGGGGATGCGCGGAGCGGCGGCACCGGTGAGCTCGGCGGCCCGGCGGATCGCCTCCGCGAGGCGTTCCTTGCGGACCGGTTTGAGGACGTAGTCGACGGCCTTGAGGTCGAAGGCCTGCACGGCGAAGTCCTCGTGGGCGGTGACGAACACGACCAGCGGCGGCTTGGCGAACCCGGTCAGCAGCCGGGCCAGGTCGAGGCCGTCGAGACCGGGCATCTGGATGTCGAGGAAGACGACGTCGATGGCCTCCGGCCCGCCCGGACCGGACTGCAGCGCGCGGTTGATGCGGCGCAGCGCCTCGGTCGCGTCGCCTGCGCCCTCCGCGCTGCCGATGCGGGGGTCCGCGTTCAGCAGGTACAGCAGTTCCTCCAGCGAGGGGCGTTCGTCGTCGACGGCGAGGGCGCGCAGCATGAACCCGGAGTGTAGGTGGAATCCGCACGTGTGGACATGCGCCGAGGTGTGGACGTCCCCGCTGGATACAGTGCCGGCATGAACAGCAGGACGGCCCCCTTCGACGGGCTCGACCGGAAGATCATCACCGCGTTGATGGCGAACGCCAGGACGAGCTTCGCCGAGATCGGTGCGGCTGTCGGGCTGTCGTCCACGGCGGTCAAACGGCGGGTGGACCGGCTGCGCGACACGGGCGTGATCACCGGGTTCACGGCCACGGTGCAGCCGGCGGCGCTGGGCTGGCGCACGGAGGCGTACGTCGAGGTCTACTGCGAGGGCGCGGCCCCGCCGCGGCGCCTCGCGGAGGTGGTCCGCAACCATCCGGAGATCACGGCGGCGATGACGGTGACCGGCGGCGCGGACGCGCTGCTGCACGTGCGGGCGAGGGACGTGGACCACTTCGAGGAGGTGCTGGAGCGGATCCGCATCGAACCCTTCATCCGGAAAACGATCAGCGTGATGGTGCTGTCCCATCTGCTCCCGGAGAGCCCGGAGGCGGGCGCCACCCAGCCCGCCCCCGAATAAACGTCCGAACGCGCAGCAGCACTGCGCAGAACCGGCTCAAGACGCAGCATTCCTGCGCGGACACGCAATTCTCGTTCCTTGTCGACCACCTCCGTCACTTCCTACCTTGGTGTCAACCCACCCTCGACACCGCAGGAAGCGGAGGAACCCCTCTGTGTCCGACTCCCGTGTGCCGCGCCGGCGGCGCTTCCTCGTCTGCGAACCCAGACACTTCGCCGTGCAGTACGCGATCAACCCCTGGATGCAACCCGATGTCCGCGTCGACGTGGACCTGGCCCAGGAGCAGTGGCAGGCGCTGATGTCCGCCTACCGGGCCCACGGTCACACCGTCGACGTCGTGGAGCCGGCACCCGGTCTCCCGGACATGGTCTTCGCCGCGAACTCGGCGGTCGTCGTGGACGGCCGCGTCTTCGGCGCCCTCTTCCACGCGCCCGAGCGGCGCCCGGAGTCCACGCACTACGACACGTGGTTCAAGGCGGCCGGTTTCGACGTCCACCGTCCCGAGGCCGTCTGCGAGGGCGAGGGCGACCTGGTCTGGACGGGCCGGTACGTGCTGGCCGGCACCGGGTTCCGTACGACCCGCGAGGCGCACCGCGAGGTGCAGGAGTTCTTCGGCCACCCGGTGATCAGCCTGACGTTGGTGGACCCGCGCTTCTACCACCTGGACACGGCGCTGTTCGTCCTGGACGACGACAACGTCTCCTACTACCCGGAGGCGTTCTCGCCGGGCAGCCGGGAGGTGCTGGCGCGCCTGTATCCGGACGCGGTGCTCGCCACCCTGGACGACGCGCTGGCCTTCGGCCTCAACTCCGTCTCCGACGGACGCAACGTCTTCATCGCGCCCCAGGCCGAGTCCCTCGCCACCACCCTCGCCGACCGCGGCTATGTCCCCGTGCCCGTCGACCTGTCCGAGTTCCGCAAGGCAGGCGGCGGCATCAAGTGCTGCACTCAGGAGATCCGTTCATGACCGCTCCCGTGACCACGCGTTCGTCCGCCGAGCTGATCCGCGCCGAGGAACCGGTCCTGGCGCACAACTACCACCCGCTGCCCGTGGTCGTCGCCCGTGCCGAGGGCACCTGGGTGGAGGACGTCGAGGGCCGTCGCTACCTCGACATGCTGGCCGGCTACTCGGCCCTCAACTTCGGTCACCGCCACCCGGCGCTCGTCCAGGCGGCCCACGACCAGCTGGACCGCCTCACCCTCACCTCCCGGGCCTTCCACAACGACAGGCTGGCCGAGTTCGCCGAGCGGCTTGCCGGGCTGACAGGTCTCGACATGGTGCTGCCGATGAACACGGGCGCCGAGGCGGTCGAGTCCGGTATCAAGGTGGCCCGCAAGTGGGCGTACGAGGTCAAGGGCGTCCCGGCCGACCAGGCGACGATCGTGGTCGCGGCGGAGAACTTCCACGGCCGTACGACGACGATCGTCAGCTTCTCCACGGACGAGACGGCGCGGGCGGGCTTCGGCCCCTTCACCCCTGGCTTCCGGATCGTGCCGTACAACGACCTGGCGGCGCTGGAGGCGGCGGTCGACGAGACCACGGCCGCGGTGCTGATCGAACCCATCCAGGGCGAGGCGGGTGTCGTCATCCCGGACGACGGCTACCTGACCGGCGTACGCGAGCTGACCCGCCGCAAGGGCTGCCTGTTCATCGCGGACGAGATCCAGTCGGGCCTCGGCCGCACCGGGCGCACCCTCGCCGTCGAGCACGAGTCGGTCGTCCCGGACGTCCTGCTGCTGGGCAAGGCGCTGGGCGGCGGCATCGTCCCGGTCTCCGCGGTGGTCGCCCGCCGGGACGTGCTCGGCGTGCTGCGTCCGGGCGAACACGGCTCCACGTTCGGCGGCAACCCGCTGGCCGCCGCGGTCGGCACGGCCGTGGTGGAGCTGCTGGAGACGGGCGAGTACCAGCGCCGGGCCGCCGAGCTGGGCGTGGTCCTGCGCGGTGGCCTGGCCGCCCTGGTCGGCAAGGGCGTCGCCGGCTTCCGCGCCCGCGGCCTGTGGGCGGGCGTCGACGTCGACCCGGCCATCGGCACCGGCCGTGAGATCAGCGAACGCCTCCAGCGCGAGGGGGTTCTGGTCAAGGACACCCATGGCTCCACCATCCGGCTGGCGCCGCCCCTGACGATCACCGGTGAGGAGCTGCGGTCGGCGCTCGGGGCGCTGGAGAAGGTCCTGGGTTCCTGACCGGGGTGGGGGGCGGCCGGATGCCGCCCCCCACTTTTCTCTGCGTCCTCACCGGTTGCCCGGAGGGTGAAGATGGGGACAAGAGGTGGTAGACCACTCTCAGCGACAGAGAGGTCGGCCGTGGGCACTGACGAGGAGCAGGACCTTGCCCGGCAGCGGTTCGACGTGGCCGATGCCGCGCCTCTGCTGCTCGACGCCCAGGGCGTGGTGACCAGCTGGACCCGGGACGCCCGGCGGCTGCTGGACTACACCGCCTCCGAGGTGGTCGGCACCCCGGTGACCGGCCTGCTGGCCGTGGAGGACGCCGCACGGGTGCCCGAGGTGGCCGAGCGGTGCCGCCGGGACGGCGGCTGGGCGGGACTGCTGACCGCCCGGCACAAGGACGGGCACCAGGTCCGGGTGATGGTCCGGATCACTCCGGCGGTGGGGCCCGGCGGCGGGGCGCACTGGCTGGTGCTGCTCTCCGACATGGCCGGGGCACGCGGCTGGGACATGAGCCGTGCGGTGCTGGAGCAGATGGTGACCGGCTCCCCCGTCGGCATAGCGGTCGTGGACGCGAATCTGCGGTGCGTCTGGTCGAACGCGGCCCTGGAGCGGTTCGGCGGCGGCTCCCCCGGGGAGCGGCTCGGGCGGCGGCTGGCGGAGATCCAGCCGGGCATCGACTCCGAGGGCATCGAGACGCAGATGCGGCGCGTGCTGGAGACCGGGCAGCCGGTGGTCGGGTACGAGCACGTCGGCCATGTGCGCTCCGCACCGATGCGGGAGACGGCGCACATGATGTCGTTCACCCGCCTCGATGACGACCACGGCCACCCGATGGGGGTCTACTACACGGTCGTCGACATCACCGAGCGGCACCGCGCCCGGCAGCGGCTGGCCCTGCTCGACCGGGCCGGCGAGCAGATCGGCCGCAGCCTGGACATCGTGCGGACCGCTCAGGAGCTGGCCGACGTGGCCGTGCCGGGCTGCGCCGACTTCGTCTGCGTCGACCTGCTGGAGTGGGTGCTGCGCGGCGCGGAGCCTCCGGCCGGACCGCTCAGCCCCACGGAGGCGGTGCCCCTGCGGCGGGCCGGACACCAGTCGGTGAACCCCGGCGTCCCCGAGGCCGTCGTCGAGATCGGCGCGGTGGCCGCCTACCTGCCCGGATCGCCGCCGGTCCGCTGCCTGGCCGGCGGACTGTCCTGGCGCGAGGAGCGGCTCGACCCCCTGGCCAGGGAGTGGGCCACCGACCTGCCCGCCGACCGGACGGCCACGTTCCTGGAACTGGGGCTGCACACCGTGATGATCGTGCCGATCCGCGCGCGGGGCGTCACGCTGGGCATCACCACGTTCTTCCGGCGCCGGCGTCAGGAGCCCTTCGACAAGGACGACCTCAGCCTGGCCGAGGACCTGGTCTCGCGGGCGGCGGTCTGCGTGGACAACGCCCGCCGCTACGCCCGCGAACGCACTGCGGCGCTGGTGCTGCAGCGCAGCCTGCTCCCCCGCCGGCTGCCCGAGCAGAACGCGGTGGAGGTGGCCGCCTGCTACCGGCCGGCCGACGAGCTGACCGGCCTGGGCGGCGACTGGTACGACCTCATCCCGCTGTCGGGCGCCCGCGTCGCCCTCGTCGTGGGTGAGGTACCGGGGCACGGCATCGACGCCGCCGCGGCCATGGGGCGCCTGCGGACCGCCGTACGCACCCTGGCGGCGCTGGATCTGCCGCCCGAGGAGGTGCTCGGGCATCTGGACGACCTGGTCGCGCGGAGCGGCCGTGAGGAGGGCGGCGAACCGGGCACTCCGGAGACCGTCGACGCACAGGTCGCGGGGGCCGGCTGTGTCTACGTCGTCTACGACCCCGTCGACGGGCAGTGCACGATGGCCGCCGCGGGCCATCCGGCGCCCGCCGTCGTCCTGCCCGACGGCAGCGTCAGCTTCGTGGACCTGCCGCAGGGGCCGCCGCTCGGTGTCGGCGGGCGGCCCTTCGAGGCGGTGGAGCTGGCCCTCGCCGAGGGCAGCACGCTCGCCCTGCACACCGACGGGCTGCTGGCCCGCGAGGACGACGACCGGCCCGTCGACGCGGGCCGCGACCGGCTGCGCCGGGCCCTGGAGCGGCTCGCGCCCTCGCTCGACCTGCGCTGCCGGGCCGTGGTCGACGCGCTGATGCCGGACCGCCCGGACGACGACGTGGCTCTGCTGATGGCCCACACCAGGCTGCTCGGCGCCGACCAGGTAGCCGACTGGGACCTGCCCGCCGACCCGGCCATCGTCGCCGACGCCCGCAAGGAGGCCGCCCGGCAGCTGGCCGAGTGGGGCCTGGAGGAGCTGGCCTTCACCACGGAACTAGTGGTCAGCGAGCTGGTGACCAACGCCATCCGGTACGCCGAGGGGCCCATCCGGCTCCGCCTGATCAGGGAGAGCGCCCTGATCTGCGAGGTCTCCGACGGCGGCGCCACCGCCCCTCATCTGCGCCATCCGCGCACCACCGACGAGGGCGGCCGCGGGCTGCTGCTGGTCTCCCAGTTCACCCAGCGGTGGGGGACTCGTTTCGTCCCCGAGGGGAAGGTCATCTGGGCCGAGCAGTCCCTGACGGATCCCCCGGCCTGACACACCGATACCGCACATACGTCGCATCACGTGGGAAAATGGCGTGAACCCGGCGGTGAGGCGGCAGCCATGAACGATGGGGCGATCGACTACGCGGCAGTCTTCCAGTGCCTGCCGGGAATGGTGGCGCTGCTGACGCCCGAGCTGGTGTACGCCGACGCCAACGAGGAGTTCCTGCGGAATTCCCGCCGCACCCGCGAGCAGGTGGTCGGCCGCTATCTGTTCGACGTCTTCCCCGACAACCCGAAAGACTCCACCGCCTCCGGCATGCGCAATCTGGCAGCCTCGCTGCAGCGGGTACTGGAGACCGGCGAGCGCGATGCCATGGCCCTGCAGCGCTACGACGTCGAGAACCCTGACCGGCCGGGCGAGTGGGAGGAGCGCTACTGGAGCCCGGTCAACGCGCCGGTGCTCGGTCCGGACGGCAAGGTGGTGCTGCTCGTGCACCGCGTCGAGGAGGTCACCGAGCTGATCAAGGCCCGGGGCAGCCCGCGCAGCAGCCGGGCCCGGGTGTTCGAGGCCGAGCTGTACACCCGCGCGCGGGAACTGCAGGAGCTCAACGACCGGCTGCGGCAGGCCCACGCCCGCGAGCGCGAGGTGGCCATCGCACTCCAGGAGGCGATGCTGCCCGCCCGCCGGCAGGCCGGCCACCAGCACGCCGCCGTGCGCTACCGGCCCGCCGTCGGCTCGCTCAACGTGTGCGGGGACTGGTACGACCTGGTCGACCTGGTGGGCGGCCATCGCATCGGCGTGGCGGTGGGAGACGTGGTCGGGCACGGTCTGGCGGCCGCCGGGGTGATGGGCCAGCTGCGCAGCGCCCTGAGCGCCGCCTCCCGGGTCGCCGAGGGCCCGGCCGAGGCGCTGAACGTCCTGGGCCGGTATGCGAACGTGGTCGACGGCGCCGAATCCGCCACCGCCGTCACGACGTTCATCGACTTCGACGAGCACACCATCACCTACAGCAGCGCCGGGCACCCCCCGCCGCTCCTCGCCCACGCCGACGGCCTCATCGAGTTCCTCGACCAGGCCACCGACCCGCCGCTCGACGCCCGTCCCGACCCGATCCCCAGACCCGAGGCCTGCACGCGGTACGACGAGGGCGCCACCCTCGTCCTGTACACCGACGGCCTGATCGAACGCAGACGCGAGGACATCGACACCGGCCTGGCCCGCCTCGCCGACTCCCTCGCCCGCCACCGCACGGAGGACCCGGAACGACTGGCGGACGCGGTGCTGCTGGAGCTGCTGCCGCCCGGGGGCGCCACCGACGACACCGCCCTGGTCATCGTGCGGCTGTGAGCGAGCAGACGGGGCGGCGCGCCGCAAGGGCCGGGCGTGCGCCAGCAGTTGAGCGTGATCACGCCATGAATCCTGATCAGGTTGCTGTCTACCGATCGGTAACTGGAGGCTGGTGCGGCAGTTGTCCCCACCCGCGCGACGCGGCGTCCGCCGTGTTCCGGCGAACTGCGCCTGCACATAGACTGGCGGCCCCACAACACGCCGGTTGACCTGCTGGAACGCGGCGGCACGGGCGATCCGCCGGAGTGAGGAGCGACCTTTTGTTCTACTATGTGCTCAAATACGTGTTGCTGGGACCTCTGCTGAGACTGGTCTTCCGGCCTCGCATCGAAGGCCTCGAACACGTACCGGCCGAAGGTCCGGCGATCGTCGCCGGCAACCATCTCTCCTTCTCGGACCACTTCCTGATGCCGGCGATCCTCAAGCGCCGCATCACCTTCCTCGCGAAGAAGGAGTACTTCACGGGTCCCGGCATCAAGGGCCGCCTCACCGCGACCTTCTTCCGCAGCGCCGGGCAGATCCCGGTCGACCGCACCGGCAAGGAAGCGGGCCAGGCCGCCATCCGCGAAGGCCTCGGCGTGCTGCGCAAGGACGAACTGCTCGGCATCTACCCGGAGGGCACGCGCTCGCACGACGGCCGCCTCTACAAGGGCAAGGTCGGCGTCGCGGTCATGGCGCTGAAGGCCCAGGTGCCCGTCATCCCCTGCGCGATGATCGGCACCTTCGAGGCACAGCCTCCCGGCAAGGTCATCCCGAACGTCCACCCCGTCGTCATCCGCTTCGGCAAGCCCCTCGACTTCTCCCGCTATGAGGGCATGGAGAACGAGAAGGCCATCCTGCGCGCCATCACCGACGAGATCATGTACGCCATCCTGTCGCTGTCCGAGCAGGAGTACGTCGACGAGTACGCGGCCGTCGTCAAGGCGCAGCAGACGGAGGCGGCAGGCGCCGCGGAGAAGGAGCGCCGCTTCCCGCGGATGCCGCTGGGGTAGCAGGGGTCGAGCACGAGGAAGGGGCGGCCGGAGTGTTCCGGCCGCCCCTCACCTCGTGCGACTGCCGGTTACGGCTTGGGCGTGGCGTGCGGGGTGCAGGTCACGTCCGCGGCGTCCAGCTTGCCGCTCAGGAGGTAGTCGTCCACCTTCTGGTTGATGCACGGGTTGACCAGGCCGGTCACACCGTGCGAGCCCGCGTCCTTCTCGGTGATCAGGCGGGAGCCCTTGAAGCGGTGGTGCAGTTCGACGGCGCCGTCGTACGGGGTGGCGGCGTCACGGGTGGACTGCACGATCATGACCGGCGGCAGACCCTTGTGGGTCCTGACGTTCACCGGGCTCTGCTGCTTGACCGGCCAGGTGGCGCACGGCAGGTTCATCCAGGCGTTGGCCCAGGTCATGAACGGGTAGTTCTTGTTGAGCTCGGTGTTGTCCCTGTCCCACTTCTTCCAGCTGGTGGGCCACTTGGCGTCCGTGCACTCGACCGCCGTGTAGACGGCGTTGCCGTTCTCCGAGGAGATGTTGCCCGCGGTGTTGGACATGTCCGGGGCGGCCGCGTCGACGAGCGCCTTGGTGTCGCCGGCGAAGTACTTGCTGAACGCGGTGGCGACCGGCACCCACGAGGAGTCGTAGTACGGGGCGCTCTGGAAGAAGGAGATCAGCTCGGCCGGGCCGACGACCCCGCCGAGGGGGCTCTTCTTGGCGGTGGCGCGCAGTTCGAGCCACTTCGCCTGGACCGCGTCGCGCGTGGTGCCGAGGTGGAAGGCGGCGTCGTTGGCGGCGACCCAGTCCTCCCAGTCCTTCCAGCGGCCCTCGAAGGCGACGTCCTGGTCCAGGTTGGCCTGGTACCAGATCTTCTCCCGCGACGGGTTGACGACGCTGTCCACGATCATGCGGCGCAGGTGGCCCGGGAACATGGTGCCGTAGACGGCGCCGATGTAGGTGCCGTAGGAGACGCCCAGGTAGTTGAGCTTCTTCTCACCGAGCGCGGCACGGATGACGTCCAGGTCGCGCACCGTGTTGGGCGTGGTCATCTGCTGGAGCATCGCCTTGCCGCTGCGCTCGGCGCAGCCCTTGGCGTACTCGGCGGCCAGCTTGCGCTGCGCCAGCTTGTCGGCCTCGGAGTCCGGCACCGGGTCGGCCTTGGGGGCCTTCACGAACTCCTGCGGGTCAATGCAGGAGATGGGCGCGGAGTGGCCGACACCGCGCGGGTCGAAGCCCACGAAGTCGTACGCCTTGGCCACGTTGGCCCAGATCGGGTTCTTGTTGGTGACCCGCGTCGGGAAGCGCATACCGGACGCGCCGGGGCCGCCCGGGTTGTAGACGAGGGCGCCCTGGCGCTCCTCCTTGGTCCCCGTGTTGCCGATGCGGTCGACGGCGAGCCTGATCTGCTTGCCGTACGGCCTGGCGTAGTCGAGCGGGACGCTGACGTACCCGCACTGGATGGGCTTGGCGAACCCCCAGTCGGCGGGGCAGTCCTGCCAGTCGATGCCGGCCTTCGCGGCGCGCTCGGCCGCGATGGCGGCACCGCGGGCCTCGCGGTCCTGCCCGGGCCGGGAGCCCGCGGTCGCGCTGGCACTCGGCGCCGCGACGGCACCGGCTATCAGCGTGGCCGCGGCGAGCACTCCGGCCGAGCCGAGCGCGGTGGCCCGCTTCTTTCGTCTCATATCCCTCAAGTGGGACCTCCCCCAACGTCATTGCGATTGTCAGGGGCGATCCTTTCGGCTGTGTACATGCCGAGAACAGGGGGCGTTGACCTTCTTTACCAATCCGATAAACGGTGAGCCTGTCCCGCTCATCGGAAACTCACGCTACGGCGGCGAGCGCCTCGTCCAGCAGTCGCCGCAACCGCAGGGCATCGGCCGCCACGGCACTGACGAGCACGGCGGGCCCCGCGAGCGGCATGACCACGGCACCCTCCCCCACCACCCGGGCCGCCATGGGCTCCATCCCGAACTCGGGCCGTACGACGACCAGTTGCCCCACGGCGCGATGCCCGCCCAGCACGGCCGGACCGTCCCACCCGCCCGGGGCTCCGGGCCCGCAGGCCAGCTCCTGGTCGAGGAGCGCCCGCCCCTCGACACACACCGTAAGACGACTGCTCAGCCGCCCGGGTTGCTCCCCGACCCGTCCGAGCACCTGCTCCTCGCGCAGCACGAGCCGAGCGGTGCCGCCGAGCTCCACTCTGGTCCTGACATACAGATCGCTCCCCTGCGCGGAGATCAACTGCTCGGGCAGCCATTCCAGTTCACCGCCGTCGCCGACGTGGAGCCGCACGTCGTAGCGTGCCTCCCCCTTCGCCTGCCCGGGCAGCGCGATGGTGGCGGCGGACGACCCGACCCGCAGCCGGGCCCCGCTTTCCACCTCGGCCTCGACGGCGAACTCGTCCCCGCCGAGCGGCCCGCTCATCGCCCCGACGAGCATGACCCGCGCCTCGGCACCACTGCCCCGTGTCCGCCGCAGGGCGATCGGCCCGTCCCCCTCCAGCACGGGCAGGGCCGTACCGCCCCTCCCGTCGTCCCTGGCGACGATCCGAGCGGTGGCCCGCACCCCGCTCATGGTCACGCCGTCCACGCGGCGAGCTGCGCCCGCACCCAGCCGGCGACGTCCGCCACCCCGGCCTCGCTCCTGAGCGACTGGAAGACGACGGGCAGTTCGGCCCGCTGAGCCTTGGCGTCGGCGGCCATCCGCTCCAGATCGGAGCCGACGTACGGCGCGAGGTCGGTCTTGTTGACGACGAGCAGATCGGCCGTGGTCACCCCCGGCCCGCCCTTCCTGGGAATGTCGTCACCACCCGCCACATCGATGACAAAGATCTGGGCGTCGACGAGCCCCTTGGAGAAGGTCGCGGTGAGATTGTCCCCACCGGACTCGACCAGGATCAGATCCAGCGGCCCGACCTCGTCCTCCAGATCCTCCACCGCCTCCAGGTTGGCGGAGATGTCGTCCCGGATCGCGGTGTGCGGACAGGCCCCCGTCTCCACGGCGGTGATCCGCTCGGGCGGCAACACCGCTTCGCGGAGCAGGAATTCGGCGTCCTCGCGGGTGTAGATGTCATTGGTGACGACGGCGAGGGAAAGCTCGTCGCGCAGGGCCCGGCACAGCGCCGCGACGGTGGCGGTCTTGCCGGACCCCACGGGCCCCCCGAGCCCGATCCGCAGCGCGCGCCGCGCACCGTCGGGCCGGCGAGCGTCGGCACTGACGGCACCGGGACCGTCGTGGTGGTGTTCCAGATGCATGACTATGGCTCCAAGATGTCAGCCCGTCCGGCGCCCTCCAGCCCGTCCGGCGTTTGAGGACGAGGCCGTTCAGGCCGATAAGGGGGTCTGGGGGCAAAGCCCCCAGGGTCGGGAACGGGAAGGGGCGGCGGGGGCGAGACTCCCCCTACGACGCGAACAGCCGCACAGCCCAGGCGGCATGCACCTCCGCAGAGATCTCCAGCAACGGCGCGGAAGCCGCAGGCAAGGCATCAACCCCGCCGTCGACGACACGCCGCGCCGCCTCGACCGCCCGATCCGCGACACGATCCACCTCCGGTGCCACCCGAGCCAGCACCCCCGTCGCATCGAACGGATCAAGGCTCAACAACCGCACCGTCGCACTCGCCGGCCCGCTCACACTCTCGTACGCCGCGCAGTAGGCCGCATCCACGGCCTCCAACCCCGCAGCCCGAGCGGCAAGCCCGAGCACCACCGGCTGATGCGCCCCCTTGGGGAACTCCCGTGCCAGAGCTTCGAGTTCACCCAAGGGCCAGGTGGCCCGGGCGGCCCGCATCAGCTGCCTCCCCAGCTTCCGCCCGGCGATCCGCAACGCGGGCGACGGTGTCCGCGCATCCGCGGCCGCGTCCAACGCCGCGGGATCCACACCGAGTACGGCAGCGGCCGCGAGCGAGGCCGAGACCAGCCCCGCCGTGTGCAGCCGCCCCCGGCAGAAGGCCTCAAGGCTCGCGGCCCCAGTGATCCGCCCGGCTTTCACGGCCGCCTCGGCCCCGCCGGAATGCGCATGCCCTCCGGCGGGAAAGCGCCCGTCGGCCAGAACGAGAAGAGCTGCCCTCGACATCACGACCACGCCGTCAGAAGAGTCACCGGAAGAGTCATCAGAACAGGAAGTACCGCTGGGCCATGGGCAGTTCGGCAGCGGGCGTCGCCTCGACCAGCTCCCCGTCGATGTGCACGGCGAAACTGTCGGGATCGACCTGTACCCGGGGCCGCGCGTCGTTCTCCCGCATGTCGGCCTTGGTCACCCCGCGCGTCGACTCGATCGCGACGAACCGCTTCCCGAGCGAGAGCCGCTCCGGCAGCCCGTCCTCGATGGCGAGCGGCGCCACGAAGTTGAAGGAGTTCGAGGCAGGCGCCCGCCCGATCGCCCCGTACATCGGCCGCGGCAGGATCGGCTGCGGCGTCGGGATCGACGCGTTGGCGTCGCCCATCTGCGCGTAGGCGATCTGCCCGCCCTTGACGACGAGATGCGGCTTGACCCCGAAGAACGCGGGCTCCCACAGCACGAGATCGGCGAGCTTGCCGGTCTCCACCGACCCGACCTCCCGCGCAAGCCCCTGCGCGAGCGCCGGATTGATCGTGTACTTGGCCACGTACCGCCGTACCCGCCGGTTGTCGGCCCGCCCGTCACCCGGCAGCGCTCCGCGACGCCGCTTCATCACGTGCGCGGTCTGCCAGGTCCGCATGACGACCTCGCCGACGCGCCCCATCGCCTGGGCGTCCGACGAAATGATCGAGATGGCGCCCAGGTCGTGCAGGATGTCCTCCGCCCCGATGGTGGACGGCCGGATCCGCGACTCGGCGAACGCCAGGTCCTCCGGCACCGCCGGGTTGAGGTGGTGGCACACCATCAGCATGTCGAGGTGTTCCTCGGCGGTGTTCACGGTGTACGGCCGCGTCGGGTTCGTCGAACTCGGCAGTACGTGCGGCTCGGAGACGACGGTCATGATGTCCGGCGCGTGCCCGCCGCCCGCGCCCTCGGTGTGGTAGGCGTGGATGCCGCGCCCGGCGATCGCCGCAAGGGTGTCGCCGACGAACCCGGCCTCGTTCAAGGTGTCCGTGTGAATGGCGACCTGGATACCCGTCCGGTCCGCCACGGTCAGCGAGGCGTCGATGACGGCGGGCGTGGAGCCCCAGTCCTCGTGCAGCTTCAGGCCCAGCGCCCCGCCGCGGATCTGCGACAGCATCGCCTCGTGCGAGACGGTGTTGCCCTTGCCGAGGAAGCCGATGTTGAGCGGGTACTGCTCCATCGCCTCCAGCATCCGCGCGAGGTGCCAGGGGCCGGGCGTCACCGTGGTCGCCTTGGAGCCCTCGGCCGGTCCGGTGCCGCCGCCCACCAGCGTGGTGATGCCTGCGGACAGCGCCTCGTCGGCGATCTGCGGGCAGATGAAGTGGACGTGTGCGTCGATGGCGCCGGCGGTCAGGATCCGCCCGTTGCCCGCGATGACCTCGGTCTCGGGGCCGATCACCAGGTCCGGGTGGACGCCGTCCATGGTGTCGGGGTTGCCGGCCTTGCCGATGCCGGTGATCCGGCCGTCGCGGATGCCGACGTCGGCCTTGACGATCCCCCAGTGGTCGATGATCACCGCGCCGGTGATGACGGTGTCCGGGGTGCCCTCCGCTCGCGTGGCACGCGACTGGCCCATGGATTCGCGGATGACCTTGCCGCCGCCGAACACGGCCTCGTCGCCGGCGAGTCCGGGCCCGCCGGAACGGTCCTCCTCGATCTCGACGATCAGGTCGGTGTCGGCGAGCCGGATGCGGTCGCCGGTGGTGGGGCCGAACAGGTCGGCGTACGCGGCACGCGAGATCTCAGGCATCGAGGGCACCTCCGGTCTCCCCGCGCAGCCCGGGCACCACACGGGCGCCGGCGAGCGGGACGAGTTCGACGTCGGCGGGGATCCCGGGCTCGAAGCGCACGGCCGTACCCGCGGCGATGTTGAGCCGCTTGCCGCGGGCGGCGGCGCGGTCGAAGTCCAGGCCGGGGTTGGCCTCGGCGAAGTGGTAGTGGGAGCCGACCTGGACGGGCCGGTCGGCGGAGTTGAGGACGGTCAGCCGGGTGACCTCGCGGCCGTCGTTGTACACAACGGGCCCGTCCGCGAACAGCATCTCGCCGGGAATCATCGGGGCCTCCTCAGACGATCGGGTCGTGGACGGTGACGAGCTTGGTGCCGTCCGGGAAGGTGGCCTCGACCTGGACGTCGTGGATCATCTCGGGGATGCCCTCCATGACGTCGTCCCGGGTAAGGATCTTGCGCCCGGAGGCCATCAGCTCGGCGACCGTACGGCCGTCACGGGCGCCTTCGAGGATGTGCGACGTGATGAGGGCGACCGCCTCGGGGTGGTTGAGCTTGAGCCCGCGGGCCCGGCGCTTCTCGGCGACGTCGGCCGCCACGTGGATGAGCAGCCTCTCTTGCTCGTGCGGGGTCAGTTGCACGTCCCACCTCACAGTCCTCACCCGGACCGTGCGGGGTCCGGTTGCCGCGGCCACGGGGCAAAGTCCCTGGTGGCGTGGATCGGCAGGCTAGTTGGACCGAGTTTCAAGCAAGTTAACCGAGCTGTGATCCTGCACGCTCATCAAGGCGCGCAGACCGTCCCCCAGGACCTCGGCCGACGCAGGTCCGAACAGGGCCTGCTGAGCGAGGAAGCCCATCGCGGCGGCCATCATCGTGCGGGCCACGCGGTCCGGTGACACGTCCGGCCTCATCATCCCGGTTTCCTGGTACGCCTCCACGATCCGCGTCCAGGTCGCCTGCACGGCGCCGTAGCCCTCACGCAGAAGGCCCGCGAGCTCGTCGTTGCGGAGTGTCTCGGTCCATACCTGGACGACCAGCCGCGGGAACGCGGGCCGCCCGTCCACGGTCAGCGACTCCTTGGTGGCGAGGACGCGGCCCAGCACCGACGCCACGAGGATGTCCGGGGGCGGGGGCGGGCTGTTGCGGGCCTCCTCCTCGAAGCCGTCGTGGACCTGACCGAGCACCTCCGCGACGATCGCGGCGATCAGCTCCTCCTTGCCGCTGAAGTAGCGGTAGACGGCGCCCGCGGAGAGGTCGACCTCCTTCAGCACGTCCTGCATGGACGTGGCGTGGAAGCCATTGCGTGCGAAGCACAGTGCGGCGCCGTCGAGGATCTGCCGGCGGCGGGCGTCGAGGTGTTCCTGGGATACGCGGGCCATGGTTCCCACAGTAAAACGAACGTTCTTTCTTGACAAGAAGGCCGTGTCGCAGGACGGTGGCCGTACAACTAAAACGAACGATCCTTCTTTTTGATCGCACCCGTCAGGGAGTTCCCATGCCCACCCGCCGCCTGGTCGCAGTCGCCGTCCTCGCCCCCCTCCTCGCCGCCCTGGCGCTGTGGGCCTTCGCCTGGCCCGCCGCCCGCACCGCGCCCCGCGACCTGCCGCTCGGCGTGGCCGGCCCCCCGGCCGCGGCGGCTCAGGTGGAGAAGCAGCTGGAGCAGAAGAGGGGCGCGTTCGAGATCCACCGCTATGCCGACGAAGCCGCCGGCCGGAACGCGATCAAGGACCGGGCCGTATACGGCGCGGTCGTCGTGACGCCCCAGGGCCCCGAACTGCTGACCGCGTCGGCCGCGAGCCCGACGGTCGCACAGTTGCTCCAGCAGGCGGTCGCGCGGCAGGCAGCCGCCCATGGCGCGCAGATCCGTACGGTCGACGTCGTGGCCGCCCCGGCGACCGACCCTCGCGGCGCAGCCCTGAACGCCAGTGTGCTGCCGCTGGCCCTGGCCGGGATCGCGGCGGGCTCGCTGGTGACCATGACCGGACTGCGCGGCGCGCGTGCCGTGGCCGCGCTCATCGGAGCCGCCGCGCCGGTCGGCGCGGCCGCGGCCGGCATCGCGCACAGCTGGCTCGGGGTGCTCGCGGGCAACTGGTGGGCGGAGGCCGGCGTTCTGGGCCTCGCGACACTGGCCGTGAGCGCCGCCGTCGCCGGACTCGCCGCCCTGTTCGGCCGGGCCGGGCTCGGCATCGCCGCGGGCACCGTGATGCTCTTCGGCAACCCCTTCTCGGGTGCGCCCTCGGCCCCGCAGATGCTGCCCGAGCCTGTCGGCACGATCGGCCAGTGGCTGCCGCCGGGGGCGAGTACGACCCTGCTGCGCTCGGTGTCGTTCTTCGACGGCGCGGCGGCGACCGGCCCCGCGTTGACGCTCTCCTGGTGGGCCCTGCTGGGCCTTGGCGCGGTACTGCTCGGCCGCGTGCTGAAGGCACGCGGGAAGGCCACCGAGCCCGTCCCCGAACGGGACCTCGCCCCCGTCGGCTGACCGCCGTCACACCGAAGCGACCGTGCACCCCCCTGTAGCGGACGGGGATGCACGGTCTTCGTCTTCCCTACGACGCGCCGGTGCCCCGATGATGCGCCGCGATGCCGAAACGCTGCTGTTCGCGGGGAGCGGACGCCACCTCGCGGACGGTGGAGACCGAGCTGATCACCTGCTCCTCGGCAGGCTCCGGCAGCTCCTGGAGCTCCTCCAGTCGTTCCAGGTCAGCGGCGGAGACCAGGGCGACGAGGGGCTTTCCGTGCCGTGTCACGACGACGCGCTCACCGCCGTACACCACCCGGTTGATCAGGTCGGCGAGCTCAGCCCTGGCTTGCGTCACCGGAATCTCGTAGGCCATACCCCCATCATAACGTCATGTACGTCCTGTACATTTTTTACAGACGCAGAAGGAGGGGTACCGATGACCCGACCGTCCGCCCGTTACGTCCTGCCCGAGTTCACCGAACGCACGAGCTCCGGCACCAGGACGATGGATCCGTACTCCAAGCTGCTGGAGGAACGGATCGTCTTCCTCGGGACACCGATCGACGACACCTCGGCGAACGATGTGATGGCGCAGTTCATGCACCTCGAGTACCAGGCCCCGGACCGGGACATCTCGCTCTACATCAACTCCCCGGGCGGCTCGTTCACCGCCATGTCGGCGATCTACGACACGATGCAGTACGTCGGCTGCGACGTGGAGACGATCTGCCTGGGGCAGGCCGGCTCGTCCGCCGCGGTGCTGCTGGGGGCGGGCACGCCGGGCAAGCGGTTCGCGCTGCCGGGCGCGCGCGTGGTGATCCATCAGCCGCTCCTGGCCGAGCCCGTCGAGGGACAGGCCAGCGATCTGGCCATCCAGGCGGCGGAGTTGGGCCGGCTGCGGGCCCGGCTGGAGGAGATGCTCGTCCGGCACACGGGACGCAGCCCCGAGCAAGTGAGCGCCGACATCGAGCGGGACAAGATCCTGGACGCCCAAGAAGCCGTGGAGTACGGACTGGTGGACCGGATCATCCCCAGCCGCAAGTCCACTCTCACCCCGCCCACCGGGCGGTGAGCGGCCGGTGCTGCCACCCGAACTTCCGCCGCTGCCCGCCCTCACGCGCGCCGAGGGCGAGTTGATCGACCGTTACCTCGACGTGGTCGACCTGCTCGGCCGCATCAACCCGGCGCAGCACGGCGACACGTATCGCGGGCTGCGGGCCGCGCAGGCACTGGTGAGCAAGGCGGCACAGCTGCGGGACGCCCTGGCGCTGATGCACCAGCGGGGCGAGACCGAACTGCACGCCCCGACGCTGGGGCGCGCCCTGCGGGTGCTGGACGGGGAGCGGCGCACCGCCCGGGTCACGATGCCGCCGCAGTCCAACAGTTGACGCACCTGCGGCCGGTCCGGGCCTCCCGCCCCGTCGGCGGAGCGTCCGGGCCGGAGTTCAAACGGACCAAATGGCGTACCCCCTTTTGGCGTAGCCGCGGCTCCTTTTTCGCGACCGTCAGGGTTGCGCAACGCGCCTGCCCCAATGGCGGAATGAAGCGCTCCACCGCTGGTCCGAGGCTCCTCGGGGGCCTCAACACTCCCTCGAACACAGGGGTGTCCACCCGAACGGGTGAGTGGTGAGTAACGACACAAACCCCCGGTTCCATTGGGATTTTCGGACTTGTGTGGGCGAAGATCCCTGTCTGACGACAAGCCCCCGCCGCAGCGGCGGGGCGATCCGGGCGGACGCCGAGTCCTGCCGCCGCCCGGATGACCGGTCGACAGGAGTGGATCGGCAGGAGTGGAGGACCCGAGCAAGACGGGTCGCCGGAACGGTCACGCCATGACCGGGCCGAGCAGCCCTTGGGGTGAAGCCGCAGCAGCGGCCGGGCAACTTCGCCAGCCCGAATCCGACAGGTCATCCTTCACAGGCGGCTGACGAAGGGTTGCGCATGACTGCGCTCAATCGTGTCCCGTCGCTGATGGTCCGGGCCGGTACGGCCTCGGCTCTCACCATCGCCGCAGTGGGCGGCTCCATCGTGGTCCCGGGTGTCGCCTCCGACGCCGCGGCCGCCACGTCGGCGACGAAGGCGCTCCAGATCGCGGCTTCCAAAAAGGGTTCCCCGTACAAGTGGGGCGCCTCGGGACCGCGCCGGTTCGACTGCTCAGGGCTCACGCTGTACTCGTTCAAGAAGGCGGGCAAGACGCTGCCCCGTACGGCGGCCCAGCAGTACAACAAGACCCGGCACATCTCCGCGAAGAACCGGGAGGCCGGAGACCTGGTGTTCTTCCACTCGGGCTCCAACGTCTACCACGTCGGCATCTACGCCGGGAAGGGCAAGATCTGGCACGCCCCGAAGACCGGGGACGTCGTGAAGCTGCAGAAGATCTGGACCTCCAGCGTCTGGTACGGCCGGGTCAGCTGACTCTCCCGCGGGGGCGCCGGCACCTGACACGCCGCCGCCCCCGCGGGGCCTTACACGGCCATCAGAGCCCCCCTGAAGGGGCGCGGGGAACTGCGCGACCGGCCACGACGACTCCACAGACGACCGACGGCACCTCGCACTCCGGGCATTGTTGAGCGACTTACGGCTCCTGCTGCCCCGCAGCCGTCACCGGCTGCCCCCGCACCGTCCACGGAAGTTCGATCGTGACCGTCTTGCCGCCCTCGCGGGTGGGGCGGACATGAAGTCGGCCGCCGCATTCGGCGGCCAGCCACCGGATGATCACCATGCCGCGGCCGTTGTCCTGCTGGACCGCCGCCGGCAGGCGTTTGGGGAAGCGGGGGTGGCTGTCCGTGACGCCGATGCGGAGCCGTTCGTCACGGTGGAGGTCGATGTCCACCGTGAAGGTGGGTGACTGACCGAAGGTGTGCTGTACGGCGTTGGTGGCGAGTTCGGAGACGATGAGGCGGACGGTCTCGGCGGCTTCCGTGTCCGCCGGCAGCCCCCACTCGGCCAGCGTGCTGACCACGAAGCCGCGGGCCGCGGAGACCGAGGCGGGATCGCTCGGCAGAGTGACGGATGCTTCCAGATGGTCTGCCATGGCGCGGTCGTCCCTTTCCCACGGGACCGGAGTCCGACACGAAGCGGATGGTTCGAGTACGGTCCCGGACTGGTGCTTCGTCGCCAGACTGCCATTACCGCGCCCGTCACGGGTGGCGATCCACCAAGATGTGCATATATCTGTCGCTCAAAGCGGTGAACTCTGCGACGGGAGACCGTATTTGGGTGGCCCGGAAGGAGTAAGGAGAAGCGCATGCAACACGGTCCCGCGGTGCGCCGTCGGAAGCTGGGCGCCGAACTGCGTGCGTTGCGCACGAGCGCGGGGCTCACCAGTGGTGAGGCGGCCCGGCTCGTGGGCTGGCACCAGTCGAAGGTGAGCCGGATCGAGACGGGCGCCAGCGGGGTGAAACCGGCCGATGTGCGGTTACTCCTGGACGCCTACGCCGTGGCCGACGCCCAACTCCGTGAGTTGCTGCTGGTGTTGGCCGGTTCCGACGAGGGAGGCGGCCGGCACCACTGGTGGCACGCCTATCGCGGGGTACTGCCGCCGACCTACCGCGATTTCATCAGTCTGGAGTCCCAGGCGAGCGCGATGAGCACGCTGGAGACATCCGTCGTGCCCGGCCTTCTGCAGACGCCCGCATACGCGCGTGCGGTGACCCGGGCAGCGGTCGGCGGACTGGACGACGAGCGGCTGGACGCCCTGGTCGAAGTACGGCTGGCCAGGCAGGACGTGCTGCGTGCGGATCCGCCGCTGGAGCTGAGCGCGGTGCTGGACGAGGCGGTGCTGCGCCGGGAGATCGGCGGACCCGGCGTCATGGAGCAGCAGCTCGATCGGCTCCTCGAAGCGGCGCGTCTGCCTCAAGTGCGGCTTCAGGTACTGCCGTTCGCGGCCGGGGCGCATGTCGGCGTCACCGGGCCTTTCGTAATCTTCTCATTTTCGAGCACTTCTGATCTGGACGTGGTTGTTCTCGACCACTTGACGAGTAGCCTCTACCTCGAACGGAAAGAAGACCTCCGGGCCTACACCGAGGCCTTCAACGCCCTTCAGATCCACGCCCTTTCGCCCGAGGACTCGTTGGATTACATCGCCGGGATAGGTGACGGCGCGTAAGGAGGCACCATGTCCGCACTGCCTCGGAACGTACCTTCCAGTACCGATCTGCACGACGTGCGGTGGCTGCGCAGCAGCTACAGCACGGGTGCGAACAACTGTGTCGAGACGGCACGGCCGTGCTCCGGCCCCTGGGCCGGGCTGCTCGCCGTGCGCGACTCCAAGGACCCGTCCGGGCCCGCCCTGCTCCTCTCCCCCGAGAGCTGGACGGACTTCACGGCCGCATTCAGGTCCTGATCAGTTCGATCGACCCTGATCAGTCCTGATCAGTTCCGCATCGTGCGGCACACGGCCGTGTCACGCCGACTCATGGTCGCGTCTCGCCGATCACACGTACAGCGCGTTCGATCTGTGCCTCGGAGAGGTCCGCGCGGGCGGTCAGCCTCAGCCGTGAGATGCCGTCGGGCACGGAAGGAGGACGGAAGCAGCCCACGGCGAGGCCCGCCGTACGGCAGTCGGCCGCCCATTGCACGGCCCCCTCCGGGGACGGAGCGCGCACGGAGACGACCGCGGCGTCCGGACGTACCGCTTCGTGACCCGCGGCGGTCAGGCGTGCGTGCAGCTCGGCGGCGACCGCACGCGCGCGTGCCGCCCGCTCCGGCTCGCGGCGCAGCAGCCGCAGCGCCGCGAGAGCCGCCCCCGCCGCGGCCGGGGCGAGTCCCGTGTCGAAGATGAAGGTGCGGGCCGCGTTGACGAGGTGCTCGATGACCCGGGCCGGGCCGAGGACGACCCCGCCCTGGCTGCCGAGCGACTTGGACAGCGTGGCCGTCACGACGACGTCGTCGGCGCCCGCGAGGCCCGCCGCGTGCGCGGCGCCGCGGCCCCCTTCGCCGAGGACGCCGAGGCCGTGGGCGTCGTCGACCAGCAGTCCGGCGCCGCGCTCCCGGCAGGCGGCGGCCAGTTCTGCCAGCGGGGCGGCGTCCCCGTCGACAGAGAACACCGTGTCGGAGACAACGACCGCCGTGGCCGCGCTGTCCTCGTGTGTCTGCAGCGCCTTGCGCACCGCCTCCGGGTCGGCGTGCCCGACGACCTGTGTGGTCCCCCGGGCCAGCCGGCAGCCGTCGATGAGGGAGGCGTGGTTGCCCGCGTCGGAGACGATCAGCGAGCCGTGCGGGGCCAGCGCGGTGACCGCCGCGAGGTTGGCCGCGTAGCCGGAGGAGAAGACGAGTGCCGCCTCGAAGCCGCAGAAGCCGGCCAGCTCGCGCTCCAGCTCGGTGTGGAGTTCCGTCGTACCGGTGACCAGCCGCGAACCGGTCGAGCCGCCGCCCCAGGTCCGCGCGGCCTCGGCCGCGCCCTCGGCGATCTCGGGGTGGTGGGTCAGGCCCAGGTAGTCGTTGCTCGCGAGGTCCAGCAGCGGGGAGTCGGCCGGGCGCGGGCGCAGGGTCCGTACGAGTCCGGCGCGGCGGCGCAGCTCCGCCTGTTCGTCCATCCAGCCGAACGCCATTGCTCCTCCGGGGCTTTTGTAGGCAGTGGACAGACACTAGCCGGACGGGCCGCACCCCATGGTGTGGCAATACACACACGACGAAGTGCCGCTGTTGTTCATTCTCTCCTTGGCCGGGAGCGCTTCCGTAAGACAGGATCGGCTCTCATGGACCTGCTGAACACGCTGGTGGACAAGGGGCTTCGGCGCGAGCTGCCGACCCGTGAAGAAGCTCTGGCCGTCCTCGCCACTTCCGACGACGACGTGCTCGATGTGGTGGCCGCGGCCGGAAAGGTGCGCCGGCACTGGTTCGGCCGACGGGTGAAACTCAACTACCTCGTCAACTTGAAGTCCGGACTGTGTCCCGAGGACTGCTCGTACTGCTCCCAGCGGCTCGGTTCCAAGGCCGACATCCTGAAGTACACCTGGATCAAGCCGGACGAGGCCTCGCAGGCCGCGGCGGCCGGACTGGCGGGAGGCGCCAAGCGGGTGTGCCTGGTGGCGTCCGGGCGCGGGCCGACCGACCGGGACGTGGACCGGGTCGCCGGCACCATCAAGGCGATCAAGGATCAGAACGAGGGCGTCGAGGTGTGCGCCTGCCTCGGTCTGCTCTCCGACGGCCAGGCGGAGCGGCTGCGTGAGGCGGGCGCGGACGCCTACAACCACAACCTGAACACGTCCGAGGCGACGTACGGGGACATCACGACCACGCACACGTACGCCGACCGGGTGGACACCGTGACCAAGGCGCACGCGGCCGGTCTGTCCGCCTGCTCCGGTCTGATCGCGGGCATGGGCGAGAGCGACGAGGACCTGGTGGACGTGGTCTTCTCGCTGCGCGAGCTGGACCCGGACTCGGTGCCGGTGAACTTCCTGATCCCGATGGAGGGCACTCCGCTCGCCAAGGAGTGGCACCTCACCCCGCAGCGCTGCCTGCGGATCCTGGCGATGGTGCGGTTCGTGTGCCCGGACGTCGAGGTGCGTATCGCGGGCGGCCGTGAGGTCCACCTGCGCACGATGCAGCCCCTGGCGCTGAACCTGGCCAACTCGATCTTCCTCGGCGACTACCTCACCAGCGAGGGCCAGGCCGGCAAGGCCGACCTGGAGATGATCGCGGACGCCGGGTTCGAGGTGGAGGGCGCGGGCGAGGTGACCCTGCCGGAGCACCGGGCCACGTCGGGCGGCGGCTGTGGTTCGCACGCCGGGGCCGGCTGCGGGTCCCACCAGGACGGCGGCTGCGGGTCGCACGAGGACGGCGGTGTCTGCGGTACGGCTGCCTCGGCGCCGTCGGCCGAGCCCCGCACCGATCTGGTCGCCATGCGCCACCGCGGCGTGGGTACGGATCTCGCACCCAATGCCTGATCTGCCCGTGTCCGAGCTGCTGGAGCTCGACCGGCGGCATGTGTGGCATCCGTACGGGCCGATGCCCGGCCGTGTCGAACCGCTCGTCGTGGAGTCGGCGAGCGGGGTGCGGCTGCGGCCGGCGGACGGCTCGGGGGAGCTGGTCGACGGCATGTCGTCCTGGTGGTCGGCCATCCACGGCTACAACCACCCGGTGCTCAACGAGGCCGCCCGTGACCAGCTCGGCCGGATGAGCCATGTGATGTTCGGCGGGCTCACCCACGAGCCCGCCGTCCGGCTGGCGAAGCATCTTGTCGACATGTCGCCGGACGGTCTGGAGCATGTCTTCCTCGCCGACTCCGGTTCGGTGTCGGTCGAGGTCGCGGCCAAGATGTGCCTGCAGTACTGGCGTTCGCTGGGCCGGAGCGGCAAACAGCGGCTGCTGACCTGGCGCGGCGGCTATCACGGCGACACCTGGCAGCCCATGTCGGTGTGCGACCCCGAGGGCGGGATGCACGAACTGTGGAGCGGGGTACTGCCGCGCCAGGTGTTCGTGGACGCGCCCCCGGCCGAGTACGAGGAGTCGTACGCGGAGCAGCTGCGCTCGGCGATCGAGCGGCACGCCCACGAACTGGCCGCGGTGATCGTCGAGCCGGTGGTGCAGGGCGCGGGCGGGATGCGCTTCCACTCCCCCGCGTATCTGCGGGTGCTGCGCGAGGCGTGCGACGCGCATGACGTCCTGCTGGTGTTCGACGAGATCGCGACCGGGTTCGGCCGTACGGGCGCCCTTTTCGCGGCCGACCACGCGGCCGTGACGCCCGACGTCATGTGCGTGGGCAAGGCGCTGACCGGCGGCTACATGACGATGGCGGCGACGCTGTGCACGTCCCGTGTGGCCGACGGCATCTCGCAGGGCGAGGTGCCGGTCCTGGCCCACGGCCCGACGTTCATGGGCAACCCCCTCGCCGCGGCCGTCGCCTGCGCCTCGATCGAGCTGCTGCTCGGCCAGGACTGGCTCGGCGAGGTCAAGCGGATCGAGACGGGACTGCGGGAGGGGCTGGCACCCGCTCGCGAGGTCCCGGGCGTGCAGGATGTACGCGTCCTCGGCGCCATCGGCGTCGTCCAGCTGGACCACGCCGTCGACATGAAGGCCGCCACGGAGGCAGCCGTGCGCGAGGGCGTGTGGCTGCGGCCGTTCCGCGACCTGATCTACACGATGCCGCCGTACGTCACCGGGGACGCCGACGTGGCACGGATCGCGCGCGCGGTGTGCGCGGCGGCGCGGGAGGGATGAGCATGACGGTCCTGGTGATCACCGGCACCGGCACGGAGGTCGGCAAGACGGTCACGACCGCCGCGGTCGCCGCCTGTGCCCTCGCGGCCGGCCGGTCGGTGGCCGTGCTGAAGGCCGCGCAGACGGGCGTACGGCCGGACGAGCCCGGGGACGCCGCCGAGGTCGCCCGGCTCGCGGGCGCCGTGACCACGGCCGAAATCGCCCGCTTTCCCGAGCCGCTGGCACCGGAGACGGCCGCGCGACGGGCGGGCATGGCCCCGGTGCGTCCGCAGGACGTCGCCGAGGCCGCCGCCAAGCTGGCCGCCGAGCACGACCTGGTGCTGGTGGAGGGCGCGGGCGGACTGCTCGTCCGGTTCGACCCGGCGGGCGGGACGCTGGCGGACGCGGCGGAGGCGCTGAAGGCGCCGGTGCTGGTGGTGGCGTCGGCGGGCCTGGGCACGCTGAACACGACGGAACTGACGGCACGTGAACTCCGTTCCCGGCGGCTCGACCTGGCCGGAATCGTGATCGGCAGCTGGCCCGACACCCCCGACCTCGCCTCCCGTTGCAACGTGGCGGACCTGCCGCAGGTGGCCGACGCACCTCTGCTGGGCGCCCTGCCCGCCGGAGCGGGCTCACTGGCCCCCGCCGACTTCCGTACGGCGGCATCGAGTTGGCTGGCGCCGCGGCTGGACGGGACGTGGGACGCGGAGGCGTTCCGGGGGCGGGAGGCGCCGTAGACGCGACGGCGCAGGCCGGATGGTTCAGCCGGAGTGCTCGTTCGCCTCGACGAGCCGGGCGAGGTTGGCCAGCGCCATGCGCGTGCCCGTCTCGTTGTCGGCGGCAGGCACGGCGTCGGGGATCCCCTCGTGCACGACGAGGACGTCGGTGCCGCCGTCCGCGGCGGTGAGCGTGGTGGTCATCGTCATCGTGCCGCGCAGCGCTGGGTCCTCGGTCTCGAACTCGAGCACCTCGACGACCTGCTCGTCCGGCACGAGCTTCGCGAAGTGGCCGTGGTAGGTGTCGGTGTGCACGGCCGACTTGCCGGTGCCGGCCGGCGCGTCGTAGGTGAGCGAGACGCGGAACCGCCCGCCTTCGCGCGTATCGAATTCATGCACATGGCTGCTCATACCGTCCGGCACACGCCATGCGGCGATCGCGTCGGCGTCCAGCAGTGCCCGGTAGACCGCCCGGGGCGCGGCCTGCATGTGCCGTGAGACCTGCGACGAGTACATGAAGCCAACGTAGCCCTCGGCAAGGTCTCACGCCGCGGTCAGGGTAGCCGCCGTGCCTTCTCCGGCCGGCCCGGTGCCCGCTGTCTGACGGCCGGTCTCTCGTCGGCGCTGTCCTCGGCCAGGGCCCGGACGAGTCCGTGGTCGGGGGAGAGCCGGCATGCGGGGTCCGTGCGGGCTGCGTCGCCCGTGAGGGCGTAGGCCTGGCAGCGGCAGCCGCCGTGGTCCTCCTCGCGGCGGGAACAGGTGCGGCAGGGGTCGGCCATCCAGTCGGTGCCGCGGTAGCGGCTGAACGCCGGGGAGTGGTCCCAGATCCAGGCCAGCGAACGGTCGCGGATGTTCGGCGGGTCCAGATCCGGCAGGGAGGCCGCGGCCGGGCAGGGCAGGACGGTGCCGTCCGGGGCGACGGTGAGCGAGATCGCGCCCCAGCCGCCCATGCACGGCTTGGCCACCCCGTCGAAGTAGTCGGGGACGACCCACACCAGCTCGGGGCCGTCCGGCGTGAGCCGCTCCCGCCACCGCTCGACGGCGTCCCGTGCGCGGGCGAGCTGGTCGCGGGTGGCGAGCAGCGCGGCGCGGTTGAGCAGACCCCAGCCGTAGAACTGCGCGTTGGCGAGTTCGATGCGGTCCACGCTCCAGGACAGGCCGAGTTCGACGACTGCGTCGACGGCGTCGAGGTTCTCGTGGTGCAGGACGACGTTGAGGCCCAGGGGAAGGCCTGCGGCCCGTACGAGCGCGGCGGCCCGTTCCTTCTCGCCGAAGGAGCGGCGTCCGGCGATCCGGTCGGAGGCGCGCGGGTCGGCGTGCTGGACGGACAGCTGGACGCTGCGCAGGCCGGCGGCGGTGAGCGCGGACAGCCGCTTCCCGTCCAGGCCCACCCCGCTGGTGACCAGCTGGGTGTAGACCCCGGCGGCCTCGGCCGCGGCGACGATCCGCTCCAGATCCCGGCGCAGCAGCGGCTCACCGCCGGACAGATGGGTGTGCACCACACCGAACTCTCCCGCCTGGCCCATCACGTCCGTCCACTGCTCCGCGGTCAGCTCGTGTGAACGCCGCGTCAGCTCCAGCGGGTTGGAGCAGTACCCGCAGTGCAGCGGGCAGGCGTGGGTGAGTTCGGCCAGCAGCGCCCAGGGGCGGGCCGGAGCGGGAGCCGGAGCGGCGGGGGCGGCCGGATCGGTGAGGGTCATCGCAGCCAGCCCTTGTGCCGCAGCCGTTCGAGGAAGGGAGGCACGTCGGCGGCCACGGGGGCGCCGGGGAAGCGTTCGGCCAGTTCGTCGACGATGTCGCGCACACTGCGGACGCCGTCGCACAGGCCGACGACCGTGCCGGCCCCGCCCTGCAGAACGACGACACGTTCGGGAAGGAGCAGCAGGTCCCTGTCCCGGGTGTGGTCGTGGCGCAGGAGGACGGCGGGGGCCGGCACGGGCCGCCAGTCGGTCACCGACGTCGCCGTCACTCCTGCTCCCGGCGGCCCGCCTGGTCCACGGCGTCGAGCAGCGACCACAGGACATCGCACTTGAAGCGCAGTGCGGCCACGGCCCGTTCCTGGTCGTCCCGGCTGCGGGCCCAGTCGAGCACCAGGTCCAGTGCCTCGCGGCTGTCGCGGCGGCCCTGGGAGACCCGGGTGCGGAAGTAGGCGAGGCCCTGGGGTTCGATCCACCGGTAGTGGCGCTGGAAGGCCTCGATGCGCGTGCGCATCAGATCCGGGGCGGACAGTTCGGTCAGCGACGCGGCGACGGCTTCGAGGGGAGTGCGCAGCCGGCAGAAGTTGACGTATCCGTCCACCGCGAGGCGTACGCCCGGCAGCACGCTGTCACCGGAGAGCAGCGTCTCACGGTGCACGCCGGCCGCCTCACCCAGCCGCAGCCACCGCTCGATGCCGCCCTCGCGGTCCTGCAGCCCGTCGTGGTCCTGGATGCGGCGCAGCCACATCCGGCGCAGCACCGGGGTGTCCAGCTTGGCCGTGATCAGGGCGTCCTTGACGGGGATGTGGCGCTGGTAGTGGAACCGGTTGACGATCCAGCGGCGCAGCTCGTCCTGGCTGAGATCGCCGCTGTGCATACGGAGGTTGAAGGGGTGGCTGTCGTGGTACCGCTCCTCCCCCACCGCGCGCAGTCGTGCCTCGAACTCGGCGGGGCGCCAGGGCTCCGCGAGCGGGTCGGGTGCCCTGTTCAGGGCGGTCGAATTCAGTGCTGTCGTGCTCATAGGTCGATCACCATCCCGTCGTACGCCACCTCGAGGCCCAGCCGTGCGAGCCGCTTGTGCTGGTGCGCGGCCGGGTCGACGAGGGGGTTGGTGTTGTTGAGGTGGGTGTAGAGGCAGCGGGCGGAGAGGCGGGCAAGGCGTTCGGCGGTGCCCTCCGGTCCCTCGATGGGCAGGTGGCCCATGCCGGTGGCGGTGCGTTCGGAGATGCCCGCGCGGCGGGGCTCCTCGTCGTCCCAGAACGTGCCGTCCACGATGACGCAGTGGGCCTCGGCGGCGGCCTCCTGGAAGCGGTCCGGCCAGGCGGCCAGGGCGGGCGCGTAGAGCGCGGTGGCGCCGGAGGCCGGGTCGTACAGGCGCAGCGCCACCACCCATGCGTCGTCGTCCGGGGCGTCGGCGGCGTACCGCGGGCGCTTGCCGGACACCGGGATGCCGCTGATCCGCAGGCCCGAGGCGTCTCGGTCCAGCGGTTCCGCGCCGCGCGGCGGCAGTTGCCGCCAGGTGAGGGAGGTGTACGGCGCCAGCACGTCGCCGAGGTGCAGACGGTCCAGGAGCGCCTGCCGGACCGGGGCCGTGGTGATCACCTGGAGGCCGTCGGCCTCGCGCAGCCGTGCGATGCCCAGGGTGTGGTCGAGTTCGGCGTCGGTGAGGACCAGTCCGGCGACCGGCGTCCGGCGGGGGCCGGGCCCCGGGTGGAGTTCGGGCCGGGATTCGATCTGGTCGCCGATGTCGGGTGTCGCGTTGACGATGTACCAGCGGCCGTCGTCGGTCCGTACGGCGAGGGAGGCGTGACGGCGGCGTCGGCCCGGGTGGGTGCGTGCCCCGGAGCATCCGGAGCACGCGCAGTTCCACTGGGGGATGCCGCCGCCGGCGGCAGTGCCGAGTACCAGCAGCAGCATGGCGTCGGCTAGCGGGAGCTGAGGGAGTAGGCGGTGACCTCGAGCGCGGTGTCGACGACCTCGTAGGCGGGCGCCTGCCAGGTGGCCCTGTCCGTCTCCTTCGAGGCGGTCTGCTCGACCGGCTTGAGCTGTTCCGTGGCTTCGTTCATGGGTGGTACGTCCTCTCTGGTGGGATGTCCGGGTGTGCAGGGAGGGTCATTTGAGGGAGACGCGGAGGATCTTGTCCTTGCCGTATCCGAGGTCACTGGTGCCCACCCACAGTTCGTCCGCGCCGGGCACCTTGGCGATGGCGCGCAGGCGGCCGAACCGGCCGGGGTAGAAGTCGACGGGCGTGCCGGTGAACTCGCTGTTCCCGTCGATCGGGATGCGCCACAGCCGCTTGCCGCGCAGCGATGTCACGTAGATGACGTTGTCCACGACGACGAGCTGGGCGGGCACGCCCCACTCCGGGTGGAACACGACCCTGGGGGTGGTCATGCCCTTGACGTCGCAGCCGCCCTCGCAGGCGGGAAAGCCGTAGTTGGCACCCGGTTTGATCAGGTTGATCTCGTCCCAGGTCTGATCGCCGACCTCCGTCTCCCACAGACGGCCGTTGCGGTCCCAGGCCAGGCCCTCCGGATTGCGGTGGCCATAGCTGTAGACGCGGGTGCCGAACGGGTTGCCGGGGGCGGCGGCGCCGGTCCTGGTGATGCGGAGGATCTTTCCGTTGAGCGACTTCTTGTCCTGCGCGAGCTTCGGCTGGTAGGCGTCGCCGGTGGTGACGTAGAGGTAGCCGTCGGGGCCGAAGGCGATCTGGCCGCCGTTGTGATTGCCGACCCGCTTGATTCCGCCGAGCACCACCTTGTAGTTCGAGAGCGAACTGCCGTCGTAGTCCATTCTGACGACCTGGGTGCGGGTCCTCGTGGTGTGCACGAAGAACACCTGCTTGTCGGTCGTGCCGTTCCAGGTCGGTGACGGAGCGACGCCCAACAGGCCGCCGGGGCCGTCGTCATAGGGTTCGGGGACGGTGTTCGGCACCTCGCCGACCAGCCTCTTGGTGCCGTCCCGGTCGAGGCGGTAGACCTGGTAGGTGAGCCGCTCGGTCACCAGCGCCGAGCCTCCGTCGGGCATGAACTTGATTTCCCAGGGGGTCTGCCATCCCGTGGAGAGCGTGCTGACGTCGTCGGCCGGAGCACCGCCGTCCGCGGCGGCGGCCGTGACGGCGGTGGACGGTGCCGCGGCGGCGGGCGCCGACTGCGGCAGGCCGGCCGCCAGCAGCGCGGCCGCAGCGGCGAGTGAACCCAGAACGATCCGGGACGGACGCCGCACCGAGCGGCCTGGGTCTGTCATGTCGCGGCCCTTCGTCGTTCCTCGAGTGAACCGTCGTGGCGCGGCGTGTCCACACGCTCGCGAAGGGCAGCGTATTTCGCGAAGATCGCCGCAGCCTGTATTGAAATCATGACAATTAGCAACATATCCGCCATTCGGATGAGCTGTCGGCTGGGCGGCCGCGGGCTCGGAGGGGTGCGGCTGCGGGACTGGCCACTGTCGCGGCCCTTCGCCCAACTCGCCGTGCCCTGCTGGCCGGTGGTCCCGGAGCACTGGCCGCCGACGCCGCATCGTCCCCGTCGCGGCCACCGCTCCCGTATCCGGGCGAGCCGCTTCGCCGGCTGCATCGCGCGGCCGGACACTCGGTCGCCGGACAAGGTCACGGTGGCCGTCCGCTCACGTTGCTGTCCCGCATCGGACCAGGGATCGGTTCTCGGGGGAGCCGCGGCCGCCGTGGCAGCAGGAGGGCTCCGAGGCTGCGCTGAAGGCGCGTTACGGCGGCCCGCCGGCCGCCTTCGCGCCGGCCACGACGCACACCGCGGGGCCCGCGGCCCGGGGCAGCCTCCGCCCCGGGCTCCTCTACTCGCCGGGCTACGCCGAGGACCGCGCGTTCAGCACCCTCCTCGCCGAGCAACTCGTGTCATGGGGCTAAACCGTGGTCACGGCCGGCCATCCATACGGCTCGGGGCTCGCGGGGCGCGCGGCGGCAGCGGTCGTCTTGGATCTGGACGCCCCGGTGCGGGCCGGGGCAACCTGGACGGCCGCTTGTTCGGGCCGGTGGTCGAGCGCGGCCTCGACCGGCCGTTCGTGAAGATGGACACGGCGGTCCACGACGGCCTGAACACGGACGACTCCTCGGCCGCGTCCCCGGAGAACCTGCGCGGCGGGCGGCACTGTCTGCGGCTCGCCGACGCCGGGCGCCTCTCCTTCACCGACCTGGTGACGCTCGCTCCGCAGCTGCGAGGAGCGCTGTCCCTGCCGGTCGGGCCTGACCCCCGCGGACGCGGCGGTGGCGGGCGTACGGGCCCCCGTGCGGCCACCCGGAAATCCGCTGCATCGCCGGTCAAGCGGCCCCGGTGTGGTCCGCAGCGGGTTCGTCGGCGCCCCACAGGGGCGCGGGGCGGTATCGGTATGCGGCACCGCCGCGGGCACGCGACCAGCCACAACGATGCCGCAGACGGCCGACTGCCTCTCACGGATCCGCGGCGTAGCGTCATCGCACCTGCCCGTCGTCGCCCAGCAGCCGTACCAGTTCGATCCGTGAGCGGATGCCCAACCGGCTGAACACGCCTCGCAGATGGTGGTCGATCGTGCGGGGGCTGAGCGCGAGGCGGGCGGCGATCTCCCGGTTGGTGGCTCCGTCGGCGGCCATACGGGCGATCAGGAGCTGCTGTGCCGTCAGGCGGGTGACGGGATCGTCGCTGCGGCCGCGCGCCGGGGTGGCGGGCGCGCCCAGCGCGCGGAGTTCGACGCGGGCCTGCGTCGCGCAGTGCGGGGCGCCGAAGTACTCGAACGCCTCCAGGGCGCTGTACAGCCGGTCGCGGGCCTCTGTGCGGCGGCGCAGCCGACGCAGCGCGCTGCCGAACAGCAGCTCCGTGCGGGCGCGTTCGAAGTCGCGGTCGCCCCGCGCATGCAGGTCGAGTGCCGTGCGGTAGTGCTCGACGGCCTCGGCGCCGGGCGCGAGCAGGGCGCGGCAGCGGGCGCTGAGGGCCAGGTCGTCGGTGCTTCGCACGGCACTCGCCCAGCGGTGGTAGTCGGCGTGGGCGGCCCGGGCGACGCGGGTGTCGCCCGTGCGGACGGCGGCCTCGACGTAGTGCGGGGTGGCCAGGTGGCGGATGGCTCGGTGGCCGTGGCCCGGGCCGAAGCCGGCGAGGGCCCGCAGCCGGGCCGCGGCGCCGGCGTAGCGGCCGTCGGCGAGGTCGAGGAAGGCGAGCGCCCACTGGGCGAGCGCGGCGGGCAGGCCGAGGCCGCGGGCGAGGGCGTACGACCGTGCGGTCGCGGCGCGTTCGCGGCAGGCGTCGGCGTCTCCGGTGACCGCCGCGAACATCGCCAGGGCGGCCTGCAGATGGCAGGCGCCGTTGTCCTGCCCGGTGGCGTACGCCTGCCGCAGGGCGTCCGTGGCGGTGGCCGCGCCGGCCTGCGGGCGCCCTGTCCAGAAGTCGGCGTAGGCGCGGAACTCCAGCGCCTGTGCCACGGTGGCGGTCGCGCCCCGCGCCCGGGCCGAGGCGGCCGCCCGGACGGTGGCGGTGGCGGCGCGGGTGTGGTCGCCGAGCATCAGCGCCGCGATACCGGCGTGCACGAGCAGGGTGGGGTCGCCTCCCGGCCCACACCTGCCGGCCGCCGCCTCCAGCAGCCCCCTCGCATCCTCGTACCGTCCCTCGAAGGCGGCGGCGAGCCCGCCCAACGTGCCGGGCATCCCGGCCCCCAGCCGCCCGGCCACCACGGCAGCCTCCCGGCAGCGACGCAGGTCACCGGTGTAGATCGCGGCTTCGGTGGCCCGGGCGAGGAGGTGGAGGCCGGGCGCGGAGATGACGTCCGCAGCGGCGGCTGGGGGCACGGCTCCACGAACCGCCCCCGCGCTGCGCGGCGTTCCTCCCACCTCTGCGGCACGTGGGCCGGCCTGCGCGGACATGGCGCCCGGCATGTCCGCGCCAGGCGCTCCAGCACTACCGGGGGCTCCCGCACCGCCGCGTATCCCCGCAGCGCCACGCCCTCCCGCACCGTCGCGCAACCCCGCGTCGCCACCCGCTCCCGGCGCTCCCTCACGGCGCTCCGGACCGCCCGGCACTGCCGCGGTCCCCGAGGCTTGCCGGTTGCCCCAGACACTCACGCCGCCCGGCGCCCACGCACCGCCCTGCCCTCTCGATCCCGGCGCACCGGCGCCGCCGCGCTCTCCGCGTCCCGGCACACCTCCGCCGCGCCCACCTCGCGCGCCCTCCTCCGAGACGGCGCCCAGCCCTCCCGATCCCGGCGCACCCGCACCGCCCTGCCCTCTCGATCCCGGCGCACCGGCGCCACCGCGCTCTCCGCGTCCCGGCACACCTCCGCCGCGCCCACCTCGCGCGCCCTCCTCCGAGACGGCGCCCCGGGACTCGTGACGGGCGTCCGCGAGTCCGTTCCCGCTCCCTTGGCCGGCCTCCCCGTCACCGCCCTCGACCACCGCCGTCAGCAGCGCGTCGAAGGCCTCCGCAGCGTTGCCCGCGCGGAGTGCGAACAGGCCCGTCAGCCCGTCGTCGGGTGTCGCCGTGGCCGCCAGTCGGCGGGCGTGGTCCGGGGCGCCCGCGTGCCAGGCGGCCGTGGCGGCGCGGGCGCGGAGGCGGGACTGTTCGGACGGCGTGGGGCTGAGAAGGGCGGCACGCTCCAACAGGGCGCGGGTCAGGGTGAGTTGGCCCGCGGCGCGGGCCTGCTCCGCCGCGGCGCCCAGTTCCGCCGCCAGGCGGGCGCTCGGGCCGAGGGCGCCCGCTCCCCGGTGCCAGGAGCGACGGGGTGTTTCACCGGCGCCGTGCAGGACCCGTGCCAGCAGCCGGTGGACGTCACGGCGGTCCGCCGGGGAGCCCGTCTCGTACGCCGCGATCCTCGTCCAGGCGTCCCGGAAGACGACGCCGCCCGCTCCCGCCTGCGCGATCCCGGCCGCCTCGGCGGCTTCCAGCGGGCGGGTGTCCAGGCGGACGGCCGTGACGGCGCGCAGGAAGGCATGAGTGGCGACCGGGTACTGGTCCGCCGCGGCGAGCAGCAGGAGCAGACGAGCGCCGTCCGGGAGGGCCCGTATCTCCGCGCGGTGCGAACGCAGCAGATCGGGGGCGAGTTCCGACGGTTCCGTCGGCAGCGGGTCGAGGCCTGCCGACTGGCGGTCGGTCAGCAGCGGTACGAGTTCGGCGGCGGCGCGCGGATCGCCGTACACGGCGTACAGGACCCGCACACGGACGCCCTCGGGAAGCCCGGACGCCGTGCGCCGCGGTGGCGAAGTGCGGTCGAGAGGCGGGGGGTTCACCGGAGTCACCACTCAACTGACGTTACTGGTGGGTTACTTGAACCGTAAAGACCGGCGATTTCGCCGATGCGTCGCGCGTAGACCCGAGTTGACACTCCTGGCGACCCCACCCTTGTCAGGAGGCATCATGCAGCGCCACAAGCGTCGTATCGCCACGGCATTCCCGGCCCTGGTCGCATCGCTCCTGCTGTCCCTCTCCCTGGCCGCCGCCCCCGCTCGGGCGGCGACCCACGACCCGATCGTGTTCGTGCACGGCCTGAGCGGTGACGCAAGCGGCTGGAACGACTGGATCGCGGACTTCGAGGCTGACGGCTACTCGTCCTCCGAGCTGTACGCCTGGTCCTACGACTGGGGGCAGTCCAACGCCACCACGGCGCAGCAGCTGGCCACCGAGGTCAAGAGCGTGCTGGCGAAGACCGGTGCGTCCAAGGTCGACATCGTCGCTCACTCGATGGGGGTGCTCAGCTCCCGGTACTACCTGAAGAACCTCGGCGGAACGTCGTACGTCGACGACTTCGTCTCGGTCGCCGGGGTGAACCACGGCACGTCCGTCGCCTCGTGGTGCGCGTGGCTGTACACGTCCTGCAAGGAGATGCAGACCGGCAGTTCGTACCTGACCGCCCTGAACTCGGGCGACGAGACACCGGGCGCCGTGTCCTACGCCAGCTACTGGTCGGACTGCGACGCCGCGGTCGTCCCGAACAGCTCGGCGCTCCTGACCGGCGCGACCAACGTCGACGCGGGCTGCATCTCGCACACCGACATGAACAACGACCACGGCGTGTACGAGCAGGTGCGGAACTTCATCGCATGAGCCGCGCCTGAACCAGCGGGGGTGCGCGGGGCCCGTACGGGGGAGAATCGAGGTAGGCCCGTCCTGCCGAGGAGGTCCTCATGCCGCTACGGTCCCCGGGCGCCACGAAGGTGGCGCGGGATCCCGTGCACCATCCGCTGTTCGCCCGTTACTACGCCCGGATCAGCGTGGCCGCCGAGACCCGGATGGGCATGGGCGGCGTCCGCGACCGGCTCCTGTCCGGACTGTCCGGCCGGGTGATCGAGATCGGCGCGGGCAACGGACTGAACTTCGCGCACTATCCGAGGACCGTCTCGGAGGTCGTGGCGATCGAACCGGAGCGTCGGCTGCGGCAGTTGGCCCTCGACGCCGCCCGCCGCTGCGAGGTGCCCGTGGATGTCGCTCCTGGCGCCGCCGAGGCGCTGCCCGTCAAGAGCGAGGCGTTCGACGCGGTGGTGATCTCGCTGGTGCTGTGCAGCGTGCGGGACGTGCCGCGCGCGCTCGCGGAGGTCCGGCGGGTGCTGCGGCCGGGCGGCGAGGTGCGGTTCTTCGAGCACGGCCGGGGCGGCGGACCGGCGATGACCTTCACCCAGCGCGCCCTGGACCGCACACTGTGGCCGCCCCTCAACGGCGGCTGCCATCTGGCCCGCGACCCGGTCGCCGCGCTGCGCGACGCCGGGTTCGAGCTCGGCCCCTACCGGCGGATGCTGATGCCTCAGACGGGGCCGAGGCTGCCCACCTCGTACTGCGTGCTGGGTACGGCGTGGCGGCCGGAGCCCGCCGGGACGGACACCTGAACGCCCTGCTCACATGGTCCAGCCGCGCAGCTCCGCCGCGATGTCGTACACCGTGGCGTTGCCCTTCTTGACCAGGCGGGCCAGGTCGCGCACCTGCACCGGCGAAGTGGTGACCCTGAGGCCGCTGGCGACGAGGTAGGCGTACGCGACGGCCGAGGCGAAGAGGGCGTTCGAGCGCTCCAGCGCGGGGATGTGGATGAGGAGTTGGAGCAGGGCCGCCGCGCGCGCGTGCGGGTCGTCGTAGACGGGGACGTCGAATATCTCGGCCTCGTGGCGCGCGACGGCCGCCACGAGCGCGCCCCAGTCGGTGACCTGGGGGTCTCCGGGCGTCTTCTGTTCGGCGAGCATGAGGAGCCAGGCGAGATCGATGCTGAGGTTGCTCAAGGGATCAGCGGCGACCTTCGCGCGCGCTCTCGTCCTCACCGGCGAACTCCTCGGCGAAGACCGCCTCGTACTGCTTCATGAAGTCGGCGGCGGCGTCGACGAACGTCTGGCCGACCTCCCCGGTGTCCTGTCTCACGAGTTCCTCGATGTAGCGGTTGACGCTCATGCCGCGGGCCAGAGCGCGCTCGCGAGCGGCACGGGCCGTACCCTCGTCCACTCTCACGTTCAGCTGGGTCTTCGCCATACGTCGAAGCTAGCGCCGAAACGCTAGCACGACAAGAGCTCCTCCTACGGGTGGAGCGTGTCCCTTACACCGGAATCAGGGACCCGACCTGCGGCGGAGACCACCCACGACCTTCGGCGGATATCCGGTGTGGGCGGGATCACACTAGGCTCGGCCGGGACGAAGAAGTCGGTACGTCCACGTGAGCGAGGAGGCAGCCTTGTCCACACCTGCTGCGGAGCACGCCCGCGACCATGCGTCGGCCGACGGGATCGCGGCCCGCGCCCGCGGTCTGACCAAGGCGTACGGCTCGGGCGAGACGACCGTGCTGGCCCTGGACTCGGTGGACGTGGACATCGCGCGCGGCCGTTTCACCGCGGTGATGGGACCGTCGGGGTCCGGGAAGTCCACGCTGATGCACTGCCTGGCGGGGCTCGATTCGGTGTCGGCAGGCCAGGTGTGGCTCGGCGACACCGAGATCACCGGGCTCAAGGATCGGGAGCTGACCCGGCTGCGCCGGGACCGGATCGGGTTCATGTTCCAGTCGTTCAACCTCATCCCGACGCTGAACGCGGCCGAGAACATCACCCTGCCCATGGACATCGCGGGCAAGAAGCCCGACGAGAAGTGGCTGGACCAGGTCATCGACACCCTCGGGCTGCGCGACCGGCTCAAGCACCGGCCGTCCCAGCTGTCCGGCGGTCAGCAGCAGCGCGTGGCGTGCGCGCGGGCGCTGGCCTCCCGGCCCGAGCTGATCTTCGCGGACGAGCCGACCGGCAACCTCGACTCACGGGCCGGGCTGGAGGTGCTCGCCTTCCTGCGCGAGGCCGTCGACAGCCTCGGCCAGACCGTCGTCATGGTCACCCACGACCCCGGCGCCGCCGCCCACTCCGACCTTGTGGTCTTCCTCGGGGACGGCAAGATCGTCGACGAGATGGAGCACCCGACGGCGGAAGCGGTTCTGGAACGGATGCGCCTCTTTGCCGGGGGAAACACCCAGACTCCCGGCTTCGACGTGGTCCGCGACCAGTTCGACGAGGGCGCCGCTCCCGCCGAGGAGGACTGACACCGTGCTCAAGGCGACGCTCCGCAGCTTCCTCGCCCACAAGGGGCGGCTGCTGCTCTCCGCGCTGGCGATCGTCCTGTCCGTCGCGTTCGTCGCGGGCAGCCTGATCTTCTCCGACACGGTCACCCGCACCTTCGACCGGCTCTTCCACTCCACCTCCGCCGACGTGACCGTGGAGCCGAAGCAGGACCTCAGGTCCCAGGTGCCCACGGGGGCGGCCGAGACCGTGCCCGCCTCGCTCGTGGCCCGGGTGGCGAAGGTCGCCGGGGTGGCCTCGGCCCACGCGGACGTGAGCGTCCAGAACATCACCGTCGTCGACAGCAGGAACAAGTCGGTCGGCCCCACCACCGGGGCGCCCACCATCGCCTCCGACTGGTACCTCACCGACCGCAGCCCCGTGAAGCTGACCTCCGGCCACGCGCCGCAGGGCGGCGGCGAGGCGCTCCTGGACGCCGACACCGCCGACAAGAAGCACGTCAGGATCGGCGACACCCTGACCGTGCTCGCCCAACCGGGCACCTTCAAGGTCAGGATCGTCGGCATCGCGACCTTCACCACGACCAACCCGGGTGCCGCCCTCGTCTTCCTCGACCCGAAGACGGCGGCGACCCAGTTGCTCGGCTCGGCGGGCAAGGCCACCAGCATCCAGGCGAACGCGGCGAGAGGCGTGAGCGACGCCCAGCTGAAGAGCCGGATCGCCCCCGTGGTCGGCACCGGCACCTACGACGTGAAGACCGCCGACGAGCAGGCCAAGTCGGCCGCCTCGGACCTCGGCGGATTCCTGGACGTCATCAAGTACGTGATGCTCGGCTTCGCCGGGATCGCCGTGCTGGTCGGTGTCTTCCTGATCGTCAACACCTTCTCCATGCTCATCGCCCAGCGCACCCGTGAGCTGGGCCTGCTCCGGGCTCTCGGCGCCGACCGGCGGCAGGTGCGGCGGTCCGTGCTCACCGAGGCGGTCATGCTCGGACTCGTCGGCTCGACCCTGGGCCTGGCGGCGGGCATCGGACTGGCGGCCGGGCTGATCAAGCTGATGAGCGTGTTCGGGATGAACCTGAAGACCACGGAGATGGTCGTCGGATGGGGAACCCCCGTGGCGGCGTACGTCGTCGGCCTCGGTGTCACGTTCGTGGCGGCCTATCTGCCGGCCCGGCGGGCGGCGGGCGTCTCGCCGATGGCGGCGCTCGCGGACGCGGAGAGCGCCGACATCGGCAAGCCGCTGAGAGTGCGGGCGATCGTCGGTTCGGTCGTGGGAGTGCTCGGCGCGGCGGCCCTCGTCGGCTGCGCCACGGCGACGAGGACGGCCACGTCTGCCTCACTGCTGGGCCTCGGCGTGCTGCTGACGCTGATCGCGACCGTCATCGCCGGGCCGCTCCTGGTGCGGCCCGTGATCCGGGTCCTCGGCGGCGCCTTCCCGGCTCTCTTCGGCTCGATCGGCCGCATGAGCCAGCGCAACGCCCTGCGCAACCCCCGCCGCACGGGCGCCACCGCGGCCGCCCTGATGGTGGGTCTCGCCCTGGTCGGCGGGATGTCCGTGGCCAGCGCCTCCATGTCGAAGTCCTTCGACCAGCAGATCGACAAGACGCTCGGCGCCGACTTCATCGTCCAGAACACCAACTTCGTGCCGTTCTCGAAGGAAGTCACCGACAAGGTGCGCTCCACGCAGGGCGTCGGCCTCGTCGTACGACAGCGGTTCGCACCGGTGGCCGTACACCTCCCGGACGGCAGGCGCATCGAGACCACCGCCGCCGGCTACGACGACCGGGTCGACGACGTCGCCCACGTGACGTACGCGGCCGGGGACACGGCGGCGGCGCTCGCGGGCGGCAGCATGGGCATGGACGTCAAGTTCGCGAGGACGCACGACGTGAGGATCGGCAGCACGATCCCCGTCGAGTTCCCGGCCGGCAGGCGGACCGAGCTGAAGGTCGGCGCCCTCACCGACCAGGACCAGGCCGAGGGCTTCGGCATGCAGGGCGGGCTGTTCTTCGGGATCGCGACGGTCGAGAAGTACGTACCCGGCGGGCAGGACTCCGCGCTGTACGTCGACAAGGCCTCCGGCACGAGCGCCGAGCGGCTGCGCAAGGACCTGGAGCACACGCTCAAGCCGTATCCACAGGTCCAGGTACGCAACCAGGCCGACTACAAGAAGCTGGTGCACGACCAGATCGCCGTGCTGCTCTACCTCGTGTACGCGCTGCTGGGGCTGGCGATCATCATCGCGGTGCTGGGCGTGGTCAACACCCTCGCCCTGTCGGTGGTGGAGCGGACCCGGGAGATCGGCCTGCTGCGGGCCATCGGGCTCGCGCGGCGTCAGCTGCGCCGGATGATCCGGCTGGAGTCGGTGGTGATCGCGGTGTTCGGCGCGGTCCTCGGGCTGGCGCTCGGCCTGGTCTGGGGCGTGTGCACCCAGCAGGTGCTGGCCCTGCAGGGCATGAAGGCGTTGGCGATCCCCTGGACCACGATCGTCGCGGTGGTGATCGGCTCCGCGGTGGTGGGCATCGTGGCGGCGCTGCTGCCCGCGTTGCGTGCATCCCGCATGAATGTGCTGGCGGCCATCGCGCACGAGTGATGGAATCGCGGCAGAGGCTCAAGTCGCTTACTGCTGAGGAGAGTTCATGCCGCGTCCGTTCCGTTTCGGTGTCAACCTGCTCGACCCGGCTCCCGCTGGGGAGTGGCAGGCCAGGTGCCGCCGGGCCGAGGAGTTCGGCTACGACGTGATCCAGGTTCCCGACCACCTCGGCATGGTCGCGCCGTTCCCGGCGCTGGTCGCCGCGGCTGCGGTCACCGAACGGCCACGGCTGGGCACGGCCGTGCTCAACGCGGGTTTCTGGAACCCCACGCTGCTCGCCCGCGAGGTGGCCACGACGGACGCCCTGACCGGCGGCCGCCTCGAACTCGGGCTCGGCACCGGCTACGTACAGGCCGAACACGACAGGGCGGGGCTGCCGTTCGGCTCTCCACGGGCGCGCGTGGACCGTCTGGAGCGCACGATCGAGGAGCTGGACCGGCTGCTCGGCTCCGGCGAACTCCCCCATTCGCAACGGGTGCCGCTGCTGATCGGCGGCAACGGCGACCGCACGCTGAGGCTCACCGCCGAGCACGCGGACATCGCGGCGTTCACCGGTGCGCGCCTGGTGCCGGGCAGCAGTACGGGGCAGCTGCTGCCGGTCGGGGCCGGGGAACTCCAGGAGAGCGTGGCGCGCTATCGGCGACTGGCCGAGGGCCGCAAGGAACCGGCCGAACTGAACCTGCTCATCCAGCAGGTGACCGTGACCGACGATCGTGCCGCCGCGGTCCGGCCGCTGGTGGAGCGGGTGCCGGGAGCGACCGTGGAGGGGGCACTGGAGCTGCCGATCCTGCTGGTCGGCACCGTGGAGCAGATCGTCGCCCAGGTGCTGGCCCAGCGCGAGCGGTACGGCTTTACGTATCTGACGGTCCTGGAGCCGTACATGGAGGCCTTCGCGCCGGTCATCGCGGAGCTGGGCGGCCGCTGACACTCCGGTCCGTCCGGATGCTGGATCCGGGTCCGGGACGGGCGGGCGTGACGTTGTGAGCAGGCATCATGGCCAACGGGGCGACATCGACCGCGACCGGCTGGTCGCCTGACACGGTCACTTGGTCCACCCGCGAGGTCGCCCGCCACCGAACCTGGCACATCGATCGGGCCGATCTGCGGCAGGCCGGCATCCTCGGCCTGCTGCGTTCTCACTGGTCATCGATGCATCTTCCATGATCGGGAGTTACACCGAACGTCTTACAGTCCCTTCGACCCCGGCGATGAGACCACATGGCCGCAAACGACGTGAGACACCGCGCAGATCCCCAGCTCACAGTGTCGCCATACGTGAGCTGAAGCACAGCATGCCGCCCGGGGAGATCAAGCTGGTGCTGAGGTAGGCGCGCGCGGGAGTGTCCGGAACGGTCACCCCGTCGAACCGACCCAGCCAATCATCGATACAGGGGCCCCGCCCCAGGACGGCGCATTCCAGGGGTGGGCGTTCAATCCTGGAGGCGGAAGCGCGCGGTGAGTTGGTGCTGGTGCCGTGAGCTGGGCCCGACGCGTAGTTCGAACTCCCCGGGTTCGACGACTCGTTGGTTGCCGGCAGTGACGAGGGAACAGCGGGAGGCGGGGATGGCGATGCCGACGTCGACGCTCTCGCCCGGGAGGATCTCGGTCTGGACGAACGCCTTCAGCTCCTGCTCGGCCCAGGTGACACTGGTGGTGAGGTCGCTGACGTAGGCCTGGACGGTTTCCAGGGCGGGGCGGCTGCCGTTGTTCGTGAGGCGTACTGTCGCATGGATCGTGCCGTCGGCGGGAACGTCCTGGTCGCGCACGGTGAGGGCGGAGTAGGTGACGGTGGTGTAGCTGAGGCCCTCGCCGAAGGCGAACAGCGGGTCCTGGGTGAGGTCGGCGTATCGGGTGCCGTGCTGGCCGCGTACCTGGTTGTAGTAGACGGGTTGCTGGCCGACGTGGCGTGCGAAGGAGATCGGCAGGCGTCCGCTGGGCTCGATGAGTCCGAGAAGGAGTTCGGCGATGGCGCGGCCGCCGCGCATGCCCGGGTTGAACGCCTCGACGAGCGCTGCCGCGTTGAGCGCGGAGTCCGGGAGGGTGCTGGGCTTGGACTGGATCAGGACGACGATCATGGGTGTGCCGGTGGCGGCGATCGCGTCGAGCAGAGCGATCTGGCCACCCTGGAGGTCCAGTGTGGCCGTCGACTTCTCCTCACCGGTGAGGGCGAGGGTGTCGCCCACGACGACCACGGCGTAGTCGGCGGCCTCCGCGTCGGTGACGGCCTGGCGGAGTTGTGCCTCATCGGTCGGGGCGGGGCTGAAGATGGGCGGCCGCGGCAGGCCGTCGGGCCAGAAGCCCCGGGGGTCGGGGACGAGGACCTCGATGTCGGCTCCGCGCGTGTGCGTCACCGTCCAGTCGGCGGGGACTACGGCGCGCAGTCCGTCGAGCACGGTCTCCACCCGTTCGCGGGGGTGCCCGTCGGGCATCCAGTCGACCTGACCGGAGGCTCCCGCCCAGTCGCCGAGCACCGGCTGATCCTGCCGATGTCGGCCCCCGCGCTGGCCTCCTTCGCGATCTTCCAGTTCCTCTGGGTGTGGAACGACCTCCTGGTCGCCCTGGTCTTCGTGGGCCCCGGCGACAAGCAGCCGGTCACCATCGCCGTCAGCAACCTGCTGAACCAGCAGGGCACCGGCTGGGAACTCGTCACGGCCGCCGGCCTGTTCTCCGTCCTCGTCCCGCTCGCGGTCTTCCTGTTCCTGCAGCGGTACTTCGTCCGCGGCCTGACCAGCGGCGCCGTCAAGGGCTGACCCGAGCCACGAGGCTCTCACCGGCGACACCCCCCACCTGCACAACGAACAGTCAGGAACCCGGCACACCGTGAGCACAACACCCGACAGCTGGTGGCGTTCCGCCGTGATCTACCAGGTCTACATACGCAGCTTCGCCGACGCTGACGGCGACGGCACCGGGGACCTCGCCGGCCTCCGCTCCCGCCTGCCCTACCTGGCCGACCTCGGCATCGACGCGATCTGGATCACCCCCTGGTACCCCTCCCCGCTGGCCGACGGCGGCTACGACGTCGCCGACTACCGTGACATCCACCCGGCCTACGGCACCATCGACCAGGCCCGGCAGTCCATCGCCGAGGCCCACGCACTCGGCCTGCGCGTCATCCTGGACATCGTCCCCAACCACACCTCCGACCAGCACACCTGGTTCAAGGAGGCACTCGCCGCCGGCCCCGGCTCGCCCGAGCGCGACAGGTACGTCTTCCGCGACGGCAAGGGCGAAGACGGATCCGAGCCCCCCAACGACTGGCACGCGGCCTTCGGCGGACCCACCTGGACCCGCACCGCCGACGGCCAGTGGTACCTACACCTGTTCGCCCCCGAGCAGCCCGATCTGAACTGGGACAACCCCGAGGTCCGCGCCGAGTTCGAGTCGATCCTGCGCTTCTGGTTCGACCTCGGCGTCGACGGCTTCCGCATCGACGTCGCCCACGGCATGGCCAAGGACCCCGCACTCCCCGACCTCGGCCTGCCGGAGTTCTCCGTCATCGCCCACGAGGACCGGCCGAACCACCCGCACTGGGACCGCGACGGCGTCCACGACATCTTCCGCGGCTGGCGCGCCATCGCCGACAGCTACCCCGACCCCCGCGTCTTCGTCGCCGAGGCCCACGTCCGCCCCGGACGCCTGGCACGCTACCTCCGCCCGGACGAACTCCACACGGCCTTCAACTTCGACTTCCTCAAATGCCCCCTGCAGGCCGACGAGTTGCGCACGGTCATCGACCGCAGCATCACCGACCTCGCAGCCGTCGGCGCCCCCGCCACCTGGGTCCTGTCCAACCACGACGAGACCCGCCACGTCACCCGCTACGGCCGCGCCCACACCGGTGTGACCGCCCCGCTGCGCGACCACACCCAGCCCTGCGACCTGGACCTGGGCACCCGCCGCGCCCGCGCCGCGGCCCTGCTCATGCTGGCCCTGCCCGGCGGCGCCTACATCTACCAGGGCGAGGAACTCGGCCTCCCCGAAGTCGAGGACCTCCCCGACGACGTCCTCCAGGACCCCACCTGGGAACGCTCCGGCCACACGGCCCGCGGCCGCGACGGCTGCCGCGTCCCCCTGCCCTGGAGCGGCGACACCCCACCCTTCGGCTTCGGCCCACCCGGCTCCACCCCCTGGCTCCCCCAGCCCGAGAACTGGAAGTCGTACACCGCCGAAGCCAACCAGGCCGACCCCGCCTCCATGCTCCACCTCTACCGGGACGCCCTGCGCCTGCGCCGCACCGCCCCGGCCCTGAGCGGCGAGGACTTCCGCTGGCTCGACAGCCCCGACGGCACACTCCTCTTCGAACGCGGCCACGGACTGCTGTGCGCCGTCAACCTCTCCCACCGGCCCATGGCTCTCCCCGAAGCCCACGACCTGCTCCTCGCTTCCGGGCCCCTGGACCAGGACGGGCTGCTGCCCCCGGACACCACGGTCTGGCTGCGCACCGCCTGAATCCACCAGGGCCCGTCCGGTCTCCTCCCCGCCGACCGGACAGGCCCTGGTCCATCCCTGTAAAGCCAACAGGCCGCATCTGCGCGTGCACTCTCGACCAGTCCTTGCCTAGTCCGGCCTGATCCCGTTCACGGCGGTGCGGGATGACCAGGCCGGCACCGCGGTAACCGCCGTCAGCGATCACGGTTGTCCTGCAAACGGCGGCCTCCGCGCCGGACAGCTCCCGTGCCTTGCAGTCGTGCGGTTCCCTGGCAGGGGCCGGCCGACGGCGACGACTAGCCGGGGGCCGGTGTCAATAACGACCTGGTGGTTGGTGGAGTACCGGTAGTTCTTCGAACGCTCGGCGATGCCGTGGTCGCGGGTGGGAACCACGGTGCCGTCCACGAACAGCATGGCGTCTTCGCGGAACCGCTTGCGCTGGCGCAGAGCGAGGGTGGGCCCGAAGCGGCAGCGGTTCCGGCGTCGGCCATCGCAGCACAACGCCGGAACCGCTGACACCACACGCCGGGTGTTTTCTGGCACTTCTTCAACACGCGTCACGCGGACGACGGAACCGTCCAGCGCTGACCGGCACCACCCGTGCAGGTGGCGATGGTCAGCTGGGTCTTGTCGGCGGCACCGTTGCTCGCGTCGGTGAGACAGAGGCCGGAGGCCGGGTTGAGGATCTCGCCGGACGAGTTCGCCCGCCACTGCTCGGCCTGGGTGCCGTTGCAGGTGTGCAGTTGGACCTTCGTGCCGGAGGTGGTCGCGCCGCCCGCCACGTCCATGCAGTCGTCGAGCACCTGGAGGGTGCCGTCCGGGGCGACCTTCCAGGTCTGCGCGGTGGTGCCGTTGCAGGTGTAGATCTGAATGGCGGTGCCGTTCGAGGTGCCGGAGCCGGCGTCGTCGACACACTTGCCGGTGGTGGTCTCGGTGAGCGCGCCGCTGGGCTGCGCCACTCCGGTGCCCGGGGTGCCGTCGTAGGACGGCGGAGCAGCGGAACCGGCCGCGGCCCAGGAGGTGTTGGCGGACTTGGAGAGGGTGAAGTCCAGCTCTGCGGAGCCGCTCAGGTACGACGCAGGTACGTACGCCTTGTTCCAGGAGCCACCGTTGAGACTCAGCGACTGGACGTAGGGCGAACCGTCCGCCGCCGCAGGGGCGTTGACGGTGAGAGTGTGTCCGCCGGCCGTGACGACAGCCGAGGTGAACAGCGGGCTGCCGATGGCCAGGTCGGCGGTGCCCGGGATCTCCGGGTAGAGGCCGAGGGCGGACCACACGTACCAGGCGCTCATCTCGCCGAGGTCGTCGTTGCCGGGCAGCCCGCCCGCCGTGTTGGTCCACAGCTGGTCCTGGACCGCCCGCACGGTGGACTGCGTCTTGTACGGCTTCCCGACCCAGTCGTACTCCCAGGGCAGACCGATACTGGGCTCGTTGCCCATGTTGGACTGGGTGCCGATGACACTGCCCAGGCCCTGGTAGCCGCTGAGCACGCTGTCCAGGTACGACGCCATCGACGCGTTGCCGCCTTCCAGGGACGCCAGCCTGGCGAGGTTGAAGGGGATCATCGGCGTGTAGGTGAAGGCGTCGCCCTCGGCGAAGTCGTTGGACGAGGTGCCGGTGATCAGCTTGGCGTTGAAGCCGTCCATCCAGCGGCCGTTGGAGTGCCGGGGCTGGAGGTAGCCGGAGGACGAGTTGTAGATGTTCTCCCAGTCCTGGGCCCGGTCCTGGAACTTCTTCTGTGTGGCGGTGTCACCGAGCGCGCCCGCGAACGCCGAGAGCGCGAAGTCGTCGGTGTCGTATTCGAGTTGGGTGGATGTCGTGGCGTACTCGTGGCAGCAGCCGTAGGGCGAGTTGGTGGGCAGGTAGCCGAAGGAGTCCAGGTAGGTCACGCCGGGGGTGACGTCCGTGTCGGTCGTCTGTTCCCTGACCATGGCGGACAGGGCCGTCGCCGTGTCGAAGTTCCGCGCGCCGAAGGCGTGGTAGCCGGCGAGCAGCGGTACGGCGGAGTCGCCCACCATGATGTGCGTCTCGGCGGTCTCCATACCCCACTTGGTGAGCGTGCCGCCCTGCTGGTAGTCGTCGACGACCGACTGTGCCATGTCGGACGCGGCCGACGGGTCCAGCAGCGCGGTGAGTTGGGCCTGTGAGCGGTAGGTGTCCCAGGTGGAGAAGTCGGCGTACTTCGCCGAGTGACCGGTGCCCACCTTGTGCACCGCGCCGTCGAAGCCCCGGTAGGAGCCGTCCGCGTCGCTGATGACGGCGGGGAACAGCGAGGCGTGGTAGAGCGCGGTGTAGAAGACGTCCTGCTGGTCCGGGGTGCCGCCGGTGACGGCGATCTTCGACAGCTCGGCGCTCCACGCCGAAGACGCCGCCGACTTGACGGCCGCGAAGGTCTTCCCGGTCACCTCGGCGTCCCGGTTGGCCGCGGCCTCCGCCACCGAGGTGTAGGAGATGCCGACCCGGGCCTCCACCGTCCTGCTGCTCGTGGTGTCGAACGTCAGGTACTCGCCGCCGGTGAAGGTGCCGGTGGCGGTGAAGGGGTGGTCGAAGGTGATCGCGTAGTGGAGTGTGATCGGGGTGGTGTCCTCGCAGAAGCCGGTGCTGGTGATCGACCCGGTCACGGTGTCGCCGCCGGACAGGCCGAGCGTCGAAGAGGCGTACGGCGTCTGTGTGTCCTGCACCTTGAGGAGCAGGCTCGCCTGGGTGGAGGACGGGAAGGTGAACTGGCCGATGCCGGCATGCGTGCCGGTGGTCAGCGCGACGCTGGTGCTGTTGCCCAGGCTGACGGAGTAGGAGCCGGGCGAGGCCGTCTCGTCGGAGTGCGCGAAGGACTCGGTCGTCGAGGCGGGGTCCGAGCCGAGCGAACCGACCACGGGCAGGATCGGCAGGTCCCCGGCCGCGTCGCAGCCGACGCCCGAGACATGGGTGAGACTGAAGCCCGAGACGGCCGAGTCGGAGTAGTTGTATCCGCCGCCCTTGGGGCGTGACGAGGTGTCGGGCGACCACTGAAGCATGCCGTGCGGCACGTCGGCGCCCGGGAAGGTGTTCCCGGCACTGAAGTCACCGTTGCCGCCGGTGCCGATGTACGGGTTGACCAGCGACACGGGATCGGTCGCGGCCACGGCCCCCGCCGCGCCGGCCAGTTGGCCCGACACGGCGAGCGCGAGGGCCGCGGCACCCGTGGTGAGGATTCGCAGGAGCGCGCGCGGGCGCCGGGCGTCAGCCACGGAGCAGTACGTCGCTGAGGACGCCGTCGGCCGGGGCGGTGATCCAGTCCGAGGAGATGTACGAGGCCCCGTCGGCGGCGAGCAGGGCGACCCGGGCCTCGGCGTCGGCCAGTGACGGCGCGGAGGAGCTCAGCGCGGGCGAGACGTCGTAGGCGTCGGTGACGACCGTCAGGTAGTGGTTGGTGTGGTACCACTCGGTGTTGCCGTCGCCGACCCAGGCGCCCGCGTCCGCGTCGAACACCACGAACCAGGGGCGCAGCGTGGTGTCGCTGTAGCGGGTGCGCGGGTCGACGGCCTGGGCGCCGAGGACGCTCGGGAAGACCGCCGCCTGACTGATGTTCCCCGCGGCTGCCAGGTCCTTGAGGTGCTGGGCGTAGACCACGTCCGACCACGAGGAGGCGGGGCTGACGGCCTGCTCGAAGGTGCCGGGGATGATCTCCACGATCGCCCGGCCGGCGAGCGAGCCGTAGCCCGCCCAGTTGTTCGCCTTCGCTGCGGTGTCGAGATCCGCGTACTGCGAGCCGTCGCTCTTGGTGAGCAGGTCGGCGGGCGTGTAGAGGACGCTGCCGAGGTGCGTCTTGACGTAGCTGTCGAAGGTGGTCGGCGTCATGCCGAGGGTGCTGTAGAACCCGTTCTTCATCTCGATCTTGACCATGACCGGGTGGCTCGTGGGGTGAGCCTGGAGCCAGATCCGGATGTCGTCGAGGCAGCTGTCGAGGTTCTGGTTGCGGTCGCCGGTGTGGAGGTCGGCGGCCGTGCTCGCCTGCACGCAGTTGTTGTCACTGCCCAGGGGGTTGCTGTGGCTCACGTCCCACTTGCCGTTGAACACGTTGTGCCAGGTGTCGAGTTCGACCAGGGAGGTGCCGGTGTCCAGGGCGTCGGCCAGGTAGGTGTAAGGGGACTTGTCGTTGTACGTGTTGTGGATGCCCGTGCCGGAGACCCCGGCCAGCGTCTGCCCGCCGACGTCGCCGGCGTGCGCGGCGGGCATCGCCACCGCACCGAGCAGCACGGCCGAAGCCGTCAGAAGTGCAGCCTGGATCCTTCGGCGGATCATGAGCATGTCAGATCCCTCTCATGGTGCTCGGTGGACGTGCAGAGCTTAGAGGTGACGGATGGACATCCGCTACGCCCGGGTAACAAGTTGCCGTCGTCACCCTGAACCCCACGCACTGAAGCGGCAGTTGAAAGGACGGGCGGCGGTTGAAAGGGCTTGCGATTGGCCGGTTTCGGAGGTCCGGAGTGAAGGTTGATGAGCGCGCGTCCGGATGTCGCTCGCTTTCGTCGGCGTGGCCGCGCCGGCGCCGCTGTTCGTTCCCGCGCGTCCGCCCGAGCGGCGTCGGCTCACTGACCGTCAGCACGCCGGGCCGGGACGGCGCCAAGGTCGCGACGACGGTCACCGTCCTCGCCATACCTTCCGGCGAGAAGTACAGCGTCACGTCCGGCAAGCGGATCAGCCTGCCGTCGGGGCGCTGCCTCGCGATGACCGACAGTACGAGAGCGCCGCCACCGGCCTGGGCACCGACACCATCGGCGCACGGGTCGTGAACGTGTCGGGCAGAACATCGGTGACGCTCTACGCCCGCAGGGGCAAACCGGTGAAGGTGTCCCTCGATTCAGTTCGGGTTCCTGGCGCAGCGCGGGGAACGACAGCTACGTCACGGTGAAGAACACCACCGGGATCCCGGCCGCTCCGGGCGCGAGCAGGCCCGACCAGCTCTGGGTGGCGGACATGGCATACGTGCGCACCGGGCCGGGCTGGGACCCTGCGCCTGCTGACAACCTCGTCCGTAACGGCCAGACGGCCCATGAGCTCGGTCCCGGTGCAGGCCGGGACCGGGCTTCCTGGTGGCTTCGGACCTGTCCGACGACGCGACGGCAAGCAGTGGCGACAGGCTCGCCGCGCACCCACGCGAAGGCAACAGCGGGCTTGGGAAAACCGGGTGTGACCAGCGGCCTGCCGATGCTGAACTGGTAGGCATGTCCACAAGCAATCCGCCCCAGCCGCACCGCTGGGACCTGCTGCGCCCTGACCAGCTCGGCACACTGCTGGATGGCGTTGAACAGCCGGACCTCTGGTACCTGGACGAGCTGACGGTGTGTGCGGCGAAGGTCGTCGCCCGCTCCGGTGGGGCGGACCTGCGGTTTGTCGGACGGTCGGCGGACAGTGTCTTCGACCTGCTCGGTGGTGCGCTCGCGGAGACCTCCTGGTCCGGGCGGCTCGGTCGCCTGCCGCTGTCGTGCGCCGGTGGCACAGCGGAGCTGTCGCGGCGTGACGTGGGCCGGATGCGCGAGCACCTCGCGGCTGCGGGGATGGCCCCGTGCGACCTGGCGCGACGGCGGCGCCCACTGGCCCTGGTCGACCTGGTCTGGGCCGGACGTACATTCACCACCCTGCACACGGTCCTACGCGACTGGGTCGAGGAGTCCAGGGAGCCCTGGCCGGTCATTCGGAGAAGGCTTCGCTATCTGGGCATCACCGCGCGCACCAGGACGAGCCCCAAGACCTGGCGCTGGCGGCAGCACCACCCTTGGACCACGGATCTGCCGACGAGGGCGGTACAGAACGTCTCCCTCGACCAGAGTGTGTGGCACCTGCTGGGAGACCACGAGCCGAAGACCGCACCCTCCTTCCCGCCCCAGCGCTGGCACGACGACTCGGTGAGCGTGCCCGTCCGAGGGGACGGTCCCACGCGCGCCCTCGCCACCGCCCTCGCTCTGGTCGAGGCGGGGCGGACACGAACGGTGCGGCGGCGTCTCGTTCGGACCTTCCGCCCGGAGCCCGCCTTCGCCGAGCCCTGGCTGCGCAGCCTCTGCCACGAACTCAGGTCGAGGTGACCTTATTTGTGCTCGTCGGGACGGCTCGTGGCTTGTACGACCCCGGAAGCAACTCCGTCCCTCTCTCGGTTCCCCGGCACGGAAACCCGTTCGCCAGACAGGCCGGCGCTCTGCTTGGCTCACCCCATGAGCGATCTTCACATCCGCTGCGCCACCCTCTCGGACATCGATACCGTGCTGCAGTTCTGGCGCGACGCCGCGGAAGGAACGAGCATCAGTGACGATCAGGACGGAGTGGCCCGACTCATCACACGAGACCCCGAAGCCCTGCTCCTCGCAGAGCGCGACAGCGTCCTCACCGGAACCGTCATAGCCGGCTTCGACGGATGGCGATGCTCCGCCTACCGACTCGCCGTACACCCGGACCACCGTCGGCAAGGCATCGCCACCGCCCTGCTGGAAGCAGCTGAACAACGCTTCGCCACCCTGGGCGGACGACGCGTCGATGCCATGGTCCTGGAAGCCAACGAGCAGGCCCACCACACCTGGGCCGCGGCTGGCTACCATCGCGAGGACCACTGGCGACGCTGGGTCAAGCCGCTGTAGGCGATCTTGTGAGCAGCAAGCATTCGACGGCTGGCGCTGCCATCTGTACCGGCAGGCTGCCGGTGGGCCCGGACCGCCGCCGCCAGGGCATCGGCTCGGCCCTGCCGGCCGCGGCCGAGGAACGGTTCGTGCGGCTCGGGGGACGGCGCGGGGACACGGTGGTGCTCGTGCGCAACGAGACCGGGCAGCATGCCTGGCGGCCGGCCGGGTACACGCCTGAGGAGCACCGGCGGCGCTGGGCGAAGCACCTCACACCCTGACCACCTTTGCCGGTCCTTTACTATTGGAGGACAGTATCCGGGTCCCTTCCGGCCCTCCGATGAAAGGTGTGAGCGTCCGCCCATGGGCGAGCCTCCCAGTAGTGCGCGCAGCACACGACATCGCGCGTTCCTCCCGCCCCTGTCCGACGATGGGACGGAGGTGACCCGATGACCGAAGTGCTCCTCCTGCTGGTGGCGATCCTGCTGTCGCTCGCCTGCGGCGCCTTCGTCGCGGCCGAGTTCTCGCTGACCACCGTCGAGCGGGCCGACCTCGAGCGGGCCGTGGAGCGCGGCGAGCGGGGTGCGGCCGGCGCCCTCAAGGCCGTACGGAGCCTGACGTTCCAGCTCTCCGGCGCGCAACTCGGCATCACCGTCACCAACCTGGTCGTCGGCATGCTCTCCGAACCGTCGATCGCCAAGCTGATCGCGGGCCCGCTGGAGGCGCTCGGCATCCCGGACTCCACGGCGAGCTCACTCGCCCTGGTACTCGGTACCGCCCTGTCGACCGTGTTCCTGATGGTCGTCGGCGAGCTGGTGCCCAAGAACTGGGCGATCTCCTCACCGCTGGCCGTGGCCAAGCGGGTGGGCAACGCGCAGCGCCTGTTCAGCTCGGCCTTCCGTCCTTTCATCAGCCACCTCAACAACACGGCGAACCACGCGGTACGCCGTTTCGGTCTGGAGCCCACCGAGGAGCTGGCCTCGGCGCGCGGCCCCAAGGAGCTGGCCGCGCTGGCCCGGCACTCCGCCAAGGAGGGCGCCCTGGAGGCGGACACCGCGGAGCTGTTCGTGCGGACCCTGAACCTCGCCGACCTGACCGCGGAGAACGTGATGACGCCCCGCGTCCAGGTCATCGCCCTCGAAGTCCAGGCGACCTGCGAGGACGTGGCGAACGCGACCCGGGCGACCGGGCTCTCCCGCTTCCCGGTCTACCGCGGCAGCCTCGACTCGGTCGTGGGCACCGCGCACATCAAGGACGTCCTCGCGATACCGGCCGACCGGCGCCGACACACCCACGTCTCCGAACTGATGCGTGAACCGCTCCTCGTCCCCGAGACGCTGACCGTCGACCGGCTGCTCGACCGGCTGTCCGGCAAACGCACCATGGCCGTCGTCATCGACGAGTACGGCGGCACGGCAGGCGTGGCTACGCTGGAGGACATCGTCGAGGAGGTCGTCGGCGAGGTACGGGACGAGCACGACCCGCACGAGACGCCCGACCTGGCCCCGGCGGGCAGCGACGACGCGGGCCGCACGCTGTACTCGGCCGACGGCTCGGCCCGGGTGGACCAGCTCGTGCGCGTCGGGCTCAGGGCGCCGGAGGGGCCGTACGAGACGCTGGCCGGCCTCGTCGCGGCGGAACTCGGCCACATCCCGGCCGTGGGCGACTCCGTCGAGGTCGGCGGCTGGCGGCTCGACGTGGTGGACGCCGCTGGGCGCAGGGCCGCGCGGGTGCTGATGCACGCGCCGTCCGAGGACGGGACGACGGACCGGGAGGGCACGAAGTGACCGCCGTACAGCTGCTGATCGGCCTGGCGACCCTCGTCGTCAACGCCTTCTTCGTCGGCGCCGAGTTCGCGCTGATCTCCGTACGGCGTTCACAGATCGAGCAGTATGTGGAGGGAGACGCGGAGGGCGACCGGCGGGCGAAGAGCGTGCTGTGGGGCCTGGAGCACGTGTCCGCGCTGATGGCGGCCGCGCAGCTCGGCATCACCCTGTGCACCCTGGTCCTGGGCGTGGTCGCGGAGCCGGCCATCGCCCATCTGCTGGAGCCGGTGTTCCACGCCGTGGGCGTCCCGGAGTCCGCGGGCCATGCGGTGTCCTTCGTGATCGCCCTGACCTTGGCGACGTATCTGCACATGCTGCTCGGCGAGATGGTGCCGAAGAACATCGCGCTCGCGGAGCCGGTGCGCAGCGCGCTGCTGCTCGGGCCGCCGCTGGTCGCCCTGGCGCGGGCGCTGCGCCCGGTGATCTTCGCGATCAACGCCTTCGCGAACACCCTTCTGAAGCTGCTGCGCGTGGAGACCAAGGGCGAGGTCGCGGCCACCTTCTCGGACGCCGAGCTCGCCCGGATCGTGCGGGACTCGGGCGAGGCGGGACTGATCGACGACCGCGCGCTGGAGCGGCTGCACGACGCTCTGGAACTGGGCCGTCGTCCCGTGCGCGACGTGGTGCTCCCGCTGGAAGGCGTCGTCCACGCGCGCGTGGGCGTCACGCCGGAGGAGCTGGAGCGGCTGTCGGCCCAGTCGGGCTTCTCCCGCTTCCCGGTGGTGGACGAGGGTCGCCGCATCGTCGGCTATCTGCACGTCAAGGACGCGCTGGACGCCCCCGGCCGGAACGTGCCGTTCCGCGTCCGGGACATGCGGCCCATCGCGCGGGTACGGGAGGGCACACCGCTGGACGACGTGCTCACGGCGATGAGGGGCAGCCGTACCCACCTGGCGGCGGTGCTCGGCGGCGACGGCCGGCTGGCCGGGCTGGTGACCATGGAGGACGTGCTGCAGGAGCTGTTCGGGCAGCGGGCCTGAACCGTCCGGCGGGAGAGCCGGGCCGACCGACCGACGGGTATGCATCCGGGATACCATCTCTTCCGCCATGCAGAAGAACCCCATACACACCAGCCTGGTCGCGCTCGGCGACTCCTTCACCGAGGGCATGTCGGACCTGCTTCCGGACGGCTCCTACCGGGGCTGGGCCGACCTCCTCGCCGGCCGGATGGCGGCCGTCACGCCCGGCTTCCGGTATGCCAACCTCGCCGTCCGCGGCAAACTGATCAAGCAGATCGTCGACGAGCAGGTCGACGTGGCGGCCGCCATGCGGCCCGACGTGATCACGCTGGTGGGCGGCCTCAACGACACGCTGCGGCCCAAATGCGACATGGGGAGGGTACGGGGCCTGCTCACCGAGGCCGTGGAGCGGCTGGCCCCGGCCTGCGAGCAACTGGTGCTGATGCGCAGCCCGGGCCGCCAGGGACCGGTCCTGGAGCGCTTCCGGCCCCGCATGGAGGAACTCTTCGCCACCGTCGACGAGCTCGCCGAACGGCACGGCGCGGTGGTCGTCGACCTGTACGGGGCTCCGTCGCTCGCCGACCCGCGGATGTGGGACGTCGACCGGCTGCACCTGACGGCGGAGGGGCACCGCAGGGTCGCCGAGGCCGTCTGGCAGACGCTTGGCTACGACCCCGAGGACGCGGAGTGGCGCACACCGCTGGCGATGACGCCGCCCCCGGGGTGGGCCAGCCGTCGGGTGGCGGACGTCCGCTTCGCCCGGCAGCACCTGCTGCCGTGGATCGGCCGCCGCCTGACGGGCCGCTCCTCCGGGGACGGCCGAACAGGCGCCCACTTCAGCGCTGAGCTGGGCAAAGCCTTCTGGGTCACCCCTGCGGACCACACAGACCCCGGCCCTGTGACGGACTGGCGACGGGTGGGGCCCTAGGGCCTGTTGCGAAAGTGCTGGTCACAGCCACTCGTTAATGGCTGCGACCAGCACGGTCGCTTCGAAGCGGACGGCGAGTTTGTCGTAACGAGTGGCGACGGCCCGGTGGCGCTTGAGAC
>NZ_JAJSBI010000024.1 GCF_021261325.1 Streptomyces guryensis
TTTCCTCCGGGCAGTTTCCCTTCGGTCTTGCGTTTCCGACTCTATCAGACCGTTTCCCGATCCGATTTCCTCGGCGCTTTCCAGGTTCCCGCTTTCGCGTTTCCCTTTCCGGCGGCTCCGACTCTATCAGATCCTTTCGGGCCTGACTCGCAGTCAGAGGGGCTGTCCTCCCGGCCGTTGGGCCGTTCCGACGAGTGAGACTTTAGCGGAATCCCGGCTCCCGAGCTAATCGGGGTCCGCGTCCTTTCGAACGTGGATTCCTCGTTTCGTAAATACGCATACCAATAACACGACGCCAGACAGATCGACTGGTTGTCGAGTAGTGGTTGGTACTTGCGAAGTGGCTGTCCGGGGACCGACCGGAGTCGGCGCTCACGTCGGACAACTCGGAGAACACTACGTAGCGGACGGGGGCGTGTCAACTCGCCTCCGGACGGCACCCGAGAGGCGTACTCTGAGGGCCATGACCACGCGTACGTGTACCCATCAGTGGTGGGCCGCCTGACGGCGGCCGTATTACGTGCGCTCAACGGCCGCCGCCTCGGCGGCCGTTCTCGTTTCTCCCTCCAGAGCTCCTGAGGGTCGGCCGGCCGGGACGGCGGTCTCGACCAGGAGGTGGAGAAGAGATGACGCGGGTTTTCAGTGGGGTCAAGCCGACCGGGCACCTGACGCTGGGGAACTACCTGGGAGCCATGCGGCAGTGGGCTGCGGTGGACCAGCACCGGGCGGATGCGCTGTTCTGCATCGTCGATCTTCATGCGCTCACCGTGGATCACGATCCGGCGCGGGTCCGCAGGCTCAGTCGGCAGGCGGCAACGCTGCTGCTGGCGGTGGGGCTGGATCCGGCGCTGTGCACCGTGTTCGTACAGAGTCATGTCGATGAGCACGCGCGGCTGTCGTACGTCCTGGAGTGCGTGGCGACCGACGGTGAGATGCGGCGGATGATCCAGTACAAGGAGAAGGCTGCGCGCGAGCGTGAGCGGGGTGGGAGTGTGCGGCTGTCCCTGCTGACGTATCCGGTGCTCATGGCGGCGGACATCCTGGTGTACGGGGCGGACGAGGTACCGGTGGGGGACGACCAGGCGCAGCATGTGGAGCTGACGCGGGATCTGGCGGTGCGGTTCAACCAGCGGTACGGGCACACGTTCGTGGTGCCGAAGGCCTCGCTTCCGACGGTCGCGGCGAGAGTGATGAATCTGCAGGAACCGACTTCGAAGATGGGGAAGTCGGACGACTCCGGGCCGGGGATCGTCTATCTGCTCGACGAGCCGGATGTCGTACGGAAGAAGATCACACGGGCTGTGACCGACAGCGGGCGGGAGATCGTGTACGACCGGCAGGAGCGGCCCGGCGTCGCGAATCTGCTGGAGATCCTGGCGGCCTGTACGGGTGGGAACCCGGAGGCATTGAGCGGTGTATATGAGTCGTACGGGTCCTTGAAGAAGGACACCGCAGAGGCCGTGGTCGAGCTCCTCAGTCCCGTACAGGAGAGGCACAGGGCGCTGTGCGCTGATCCTGGCTATGTGGAGGGGGTGCTGCGGGATGGTGCGGAGAGGGCTCGGGCGTTGGCCCGGCCGACCGTGGATGCCGCTTATCGCGCGATCGGGTTGCTGCCGGCTGCTTCTGATACCGGTGCCGAGGTGGTGCTGAACGCGGCGCGGTAGGCGCGCGGGCTGGTGGCGAGGCGCGATGCGAAGTGCTGGCGCATCGTGACCTCGCTACCGAAACCGGCGCGTCGGGCTACTTCGGGCATGGGCAGGTCGGTGCGTTCGAGGAGTTTCTGGGCTGCGGCGATGCGCTGGTCGAGGAGCCAGCGGAGCGGGGGTGTGCCGGTCTGCGCGGTGAAGTGGCGGGCGAAGCTGCGTGGGGACATGCCCGCGTGGGCAGCCAGGTCGGCGACGGTGAGCGGTTCGTGAAGGTGGCGCAGGGCGTGTTCGCGTACGGCGGCGAGGGCGTCGGCGTCGCGGTCCGCGTGAGGGGTGGGGTGCTCGATGAACTGTGCCTGGGTGCCGGTGCGGAAGGGGGCGGTGACCATCGAGCGGGCGATGGTGGCTGCGGCTTCGGCGCCGTGGGCCTGGCGGACCAGGTGGAGGCAGAGGTCGATGCCGGCTGCGGTGCCGGCTGCGGTCCAGAGGTTGTCGTCCTCGATGAAGAGGGCGTCGGGGACGACGGTGACTCGGGGGTGGTGTGCGCGGAGAAGGCTGACGAGGTTCCAGTGGGTGATGGCACGGCGGCCGTCGAGGAGGCCGGCCTGGGCGAGAGTGAAGGCGCCGCCGCACAGGGCCGCGATGGTGGTGCCGTGGGCGTGTGCGCGTCGGAGCGCGTCGAGGACGGGGGTGGGCGCGGGTGTGAGGTGGTCGTCGAGGCCGGGGATCACGATCAGGTCGGCTCGGGACAGCCAGCTGAGGGTGCGGTCGGGGTGGAGGGTCATGCCTCCGCGCATGGGGATGGGGGTGGTGGTGTCGGTGGCGACTCTGCGCAGGTCGAAGGCGGGGGCGTCGCGGTCGGTGCGGTCGCTGCCCCAGACCTCGGTGATGACGGAGACGTCGAAGGCGCGGATGCCAGGGAAGGTGACGAGGGCGACGCGGTATGGGTCCGCTGCGGCGTTCTCCATGGGTGGCAGTAAACCATCGATCGCTGGCTTTTCACCCTCTGGGGCGGTGGTGCTCCCGGCGGCAGGATCGTGGGCATGGAGATCGCAGAGAACGCAGCGCTGGTGGTTGTGGACGTGCAGAAGGGCTTCGACGAGGCCGAGTTCTGGGGCCCGCGGAACAACCCGGAGGCCGATGACAACATCGCTTCGCTCATCGACGTGTGGCAGTCGACGGAGCGGCCGGTCGTGTTCGTACGGCATGACTCGGCGAAGCCCCAGTCGCCGCTGCGGCCGGGGTATGAGGGGAACGAGTTCAAGGAGTACGTGGAGCGGCGGCGTGGGAAGGGGGCCGGTGGGGCTGAGCTGCTGATCACGAAGACCGTGAACTCGGCCTTCTACGGGACGCCGGATCTGGACGCCTGGCTGCGGGCGGAGGGGATCTCGCAGTTCGTGGTGGCCGGGATCCAGACCAATATGTGCGTGGAGACGACGGCTCGGATGGGCGGGAACCTGGGGTACGAGGTGGTGGTCGCGTATGACGCGACGTACACCTTCGATCTGGAGGGGCCGTTCGGCTGGCGGCGGAGTGCTGACGAGGTCGCGCAGGCGTCGGCGGTGTCGCTGCACGGGGGCGGTTTTGCGCGTGTGGTGGCCACGAAGGAGGTGGTGGACGCGGCGGGGTGACCGCCCCCGGCGGACGTCAGTCCTTCTTGCCGGAGGCGAGTTCGCGGCTACGGTCGCGGGCGGCTTCGAGAGCGGCGATGAGGGCGGCTCGGACGCCGTGGTTCTCGAGTTCGCGGATGGCGTTGATGGTCGTGCCCGCGGGGGACGTGACGTTCTCGCGGAGTTTGACGGGGTGTTCACCGCTGTCGCGGAGCATCGTCGCGGCGCCGATCGCCGACTGGACGATCAGGTCGTGGGCCTTGTCACGGGGCAGTCCGAGGAGGATGCCGGCGTCCGTCATGGCTTCGACCAGGTAGAAGAAGTACGCCGGGCCGGAGCCTGAGAGGGCGGTGCAGGCGTCCTGCTGGGACTCGGGGACGCGGAGCGTCTTGCCGACGGCGCCGAAGATCTCCTCGGCGTGGGCGACGTGGTCGGCGGTGGCGTGGGTGCCGGCGGAGATGACGGACATGGCCTCGTCGACGAGGGCGGGGGTGTTCGTCATGACGCGGACTACCGGGGTGCCGGTGGCGAGACGGTCCTCGATGGAGGCGGTCGTGATGCCGGCGGCTCCGCTGATGACCAGGCGGTCGGCGGGGATGTGGGGGGCTAGTTCGTCGAGGAGGGTGCCCATGTCCTGCGGCTTGACCGTGAGGATCAGGGTGTCGGCGGACTTGGCGGCTTCCGGGTTGGTGACCGGGGTGACGCCGTAGCGGGTGCGGAGTTCCTCGGCTCGCTCCGTGCGGCGGGCGGTGACCAGGAGGTCGGCGGGGGCCCAGCCGCCGCGGATCATTCCGCTGAGCAGGGCTTCGCCGATCTTGCCGGTGCCGAGGACTGCGACTTTCTGGGTCATGGCTGGGGTGCCCTCCGGGGGTGCGTCGTCCGGGGTACATCGTCGCACCGGGGGTGGGTGGGCGGCTTGGGTGTCCGGTGGGCGGGACATGGGGGGGGTGCGTGGGGTGAGTGGGGGATCGGGGTGACGATTCACGCTGTCCTGCGCCTCAAGGTTGCGGCACCCAGGCCCAGTACCAGTAGGGCGCAGCCCGCCACGATCAAGATGTCGCGGACGAAGTTGGCGGTCATGTCCGTGTGTTTGAGGACCTCGTTCATGCCGTCCACGGCGTAGGACATGGGGAGGACGTCGGAGATCGTTTCCAGGGCCGGGTGCATGTTGTCGCGAGGGGTGAAGAGCCCGCAGAGGAGGAGTTGGGGGAAGATCACGGCCGGCATGAACTGGACCGCCTGGAATTCTGACGCCGCGAAGGCCGAGACGAAGAGGCCGAGGGCGGTGCCGAGGAGGGCGTCCAGGAGGGCCACCAGAAGGAGCAGCCAGGGGGAGCCTGTGACGTCCAGGCCCAGGAACCACACCGCCAGGGCCGTGGCCAGGGCGGACTGGATGATCGCGAGGGTGCCGAAGGCGAGGGCGTAGCCCGCGATCAAATCGCCCTTGCCGAGCGGCATGGCGAGGAGGCGTTCGAGGGTGCCCGAGGTGCGTTCGCGCAGGGTGGCGATGGACGTGACCAGGAACATCGTGATGAGGGGGAAGATCCCCAGGAGTGAGGCGCCGATGTTGTCGAAGGTGCGCGGGCTGCCGTCGAAGACATAGCGGAGCAGGAACAGCATCACGCAGGGGATGAGGATCATCATCGCGATGGTGCGCGGGTCGTGGCGGAGCTGGCGCAGGACGCGGGCCGCGGTGGCGGCGGTGCGGGAGGCGTTCAGGGCACCGGTGGGGACGGGTGCAGTCGTCGTACCGGTCGTGGTCGTCGTCGTGCTCATCGGGTGGTCTCCTTCTCGTGGGCGGCGGTGGCCGCCTCGTCGACCAGGTGGAGGAAGGCCGCCTCGACTGTTTCGGCGCCGGTGCGGGTGCGCAGGGCGTCGGGCGTGTCGTCGGCGAGGATCTCGCCCTTGCGCATCAGGAGGAGCCGGTGGCAGCGCTCGGCTTCGTCCATGACGTGGGAGGAGATGAGGAGGGTCGCGCCGCGGTCGGCTGCGATGGAGTGGAAGAGGGTCCACAGGTCGCGGCGGAGGACCGGGTCCAGGCCGACGGTGGGTTCGTCGAGGACCAGGAGTTCGGGGGTGCCCAGCAGGGCGACTGCCAGGGAGACGCGGCTGCGCTGTCCGCCGGAGAGGTTGCCGGCGAGGGCGTCGGCATGGGAGGTGAGGTCGACGTCGGTGAGGACGCGGTCGATCTCGTGGCGGCGGTCCGAGGCGGAGAGGGCCGGGGCGAGGATCGCCGTGAAGTAGTCGAGGTTCTGGCGGACGGTCAGGTCGTTGTAGACGGAGGGGGCTTGGGTGACGTAGCCGATGCGGGTGCGGAGGGTGGGGTGGCCGGCCGGGCTGCCCAGGACCGCCAGGGTGCCGGTGACCTTGGCCTGGGTGCCGACGATCGAGCGCATGAGGGTTGATTTGCCGCAGCCCGAGGGGCCGAGGAGGCCGGTGATCTGGCCGCGCGGGACGGTGAAGTCGAGGCCGCGCAGGACGGTGCGGGGGCCGCGGACGACAGTGACGCCTTCGGCTCGGACGGCGGGGGTGAGGGAAGCAGGGGGATCCGCGGGCGGGTCGGGAGAGTAATTCATCATGCGATGAATAATGGTCCGGGGTGGCAGTGCCGTCAAGTGATGTCCCGGGGGTGCGTTGGGCGGCGCAGGCGCGTGGCGGCGCGATCGGAGGCGGCGGGTCCGGTTTACATGCCTCCGCGTTCACCGGCCGGCAACACGAACGGGATGCGGAACCAACTCCCCTTCCCGACAATGGATTTCACTTCGCCGTGCCCTCCCCCCGGCTCGGCACCCACGCATCTCCCTCACCAATGGAGGTGCTGCTGTCATGCGCTGTCGCATACGCAAGGCCGATCTGTTCGCTTCCCTGGTCGTCTTCCTGGTCGCGCTGCCGCTGTGTCTCGGCGTGGCCATTGCCTCCGGAGTCCCAGCCGAGCTGGGGCTGATCACCGGGATCGTCGGCGGGCTGGTGGCCGGGGCGTTGCCCGGCAGCAGCCTGCAGGTGAGCGGGCCGGCGGCGGGACTGACGGTGCTCGTCTACGAGGCCGTCGACACCTACGGCGTCCAGGCGCTCGGCGTGCTGGTGTTCGGGGCCGGGCTGGTGCAACTGGGGCTCGGAGCGCTGCGGCTCGGGCGGTGGTTCCGGGCCGTGTCGGCGGCCGTGGTGCAGGGGATGCTCGCCGGGATCGGGCTGCTCCTGGTCGCCGGGCAGGCGTATGCGCTGGGCGACGCGGCCGCGCCGACGAGCGGGCCGGGGAAGATCGCCGGGCTGGTGTGGCTGCCCGGGCAGGCGGATCCGGGGGCCTTGTCAGTGGCGGGTGCCACTATTGCCGTATTGCTGCTGTGGCCGCGTTGGCGCAGGGGGGCGCGGGTGGTGCCTGCGCCGTTGGTCGCGGTGGCGGTGGTGTCGGCGGTGACCGGGGTGCTCGGCCTGGACGTGCGGCGGGTCGAGGTGCGGGGCCTCGTCGACGCGGTGCGGGTACCGGAGGCGGCGGACTTCGGGCGGCTCACGGAAGTGGGGGTGATCGGGACTGTTGTGGCTTTCGCGTTGATCGCGTCGGCGGAGTCGTTGTTCAGCGCGGCGGCGGTGGACCGGCTGCACCGGGGGCGGCGGACCGACTACGACCGGGAGCTGATGGCGCAGGGCGCGGGGAACGCGGTGTGCGGGGTGCTGGGGGCCCTGCCCATGACGGCGGTGATCGTGCGGAGCGCTGCGAACGTGCAGGCCGGGGCGCGGACCAAAGCAGCTCGGGTGCTGCACGGGGTGTGGCTGCTGCTGTTCACGGTCGTCCTGCCAGGGGTGCTCGGGCTGATTCCGGTGGCTGCGCTGGCTGCGCTGCTGGTGCACGCCGGGTGCCGGCTCGTGCCGGTGCGGGAGGCGCGGGTGCTGTGGCGCGAGCACCGCGGGGAGGTCGCGGTGCTGGCGGTGACCGCTGGGGCGATCGTGCTGGGGAATCTGCTGGAGGGGGTGTTGGTGGGGCTGACGCTGGCCGTGGCGAAGACGGCGTGGGACATCAGCCATGTGCATGTGGAGACCGAGGACCGGGGCGAGGCGGGGATCGTCGTACGGGTGCTGGGGCATGCGACGTTCCTGCGGCTGCCGAAGCTGCTGGACGCGTTGGAGGCGCTGCCGCACGACCGGGAGGTGCGGCTGGAGCTGGGCGGGCTCCGGCATGTGGACCATGCGTGTGCGGCGGCCCTGGAGGGGTGGGCGGCCGCGCGGGGTCATGAGTTGGTGGCCACGAGCAGGTCGACGACATAGGTCTCCTCCAGGATCGCGTCCGGAAAGGCGGCGAGCAGGTGGTCGCGTTCGTCGCCGAGGATGGCCGACCGGCGTTCCTCGCTCTGCACGAGGAACATCGAGTGGCTGCCGATGTTGGCGAGGTGCCTGTCGACGGTGACCGGGCGGCTCCAGCGGACGTGACGGCGGGTGAAATCGAGGGCACCGGTCGGGTCGGCGAGAGCGGCGGGGGCTCCGTTGCCGGTCCTGTCGACCTCGCGTCTGATGCCGAAGTGGCGCTCCAGGCGGTCGGCTTGGGCAACCTGCCACGGGACGTCGAGGTCGGTGGTGTTCCACCACATGGCCAGTGCTCCGCCCGGCCGCAGCACGCGCAGGGCCTCCGGGACCGAGCGGGCGGGCTCGGTCCAGTGCCAGGCCTGGGCGTAGGTGAGGAGGTCGGCGGAGGCCGTGGCGAGCGGCAGCTCGTTGCCGTTGCCCCGGACGATCGGGAGGCCGGGGTTGGCGCGGCGGAACTCGACCGCTATGCCGTCGCCGGGCTCCACGGCGACGACGTCCGCGCCGCGGGCGGCCAGCAGCGCGGTCGCGATGCCCGTGCCGGCGCCGATATCCGCGACGCGCGCGCCCAGGAGGGGGCGGCCTGCCAGATCCTCGATGGCGTCGAAGAGGGCCGGTGGATAGGAGGGGCGGCTGGCGGCGTACTGGGCTGCGGCGGTGTTGAAGGAGTGGGCGCGGGTGGGCTGCGAGGAGGCGGTCATGAGGCCATGGTGGCGCGGGGTGGGTGCAGGGGGCAGCGAGTTTTCGGTGAGAGGACCACGTCACGGCGGGCGGGCCGAAGTCTGTCCTGCGCGGCGAGCTGTGCAGCGCCCGGCTGAGGCCACGGGCCGGTGTGCACCGTCGGGTGGCGGCCTGTGACAGCCACAGCTTCGACGAACGTCAACTTCGTGCGCGTCCCGCCGACCCTGCTTGTGGCGGCTCCGCGGCGCGTGCGCGCTAAGTGGCCGGGCCCGCCATGGCCGAGCGCCCAGCTCAGCAGCGCCTGCCGAACCGGCTGCGGCCAAGCCGAGCCCGGCAGTCCCCGGTTGATCGCCCGAGCCGAACCAAGCCCAGCACCGCTCAGCCGATCGCCCCAGACTGATCGACCCACACTGAGCCGAACTCAGCAGATCAGCCCCAGCCGAAGCCGCCCAGCAGCCCCCGCCGATCAACCCAGGTCGAGCCAAGCCCGCAGCACCCGACAGCCCAACCCAGGTCGAGCCAAGCCCACAGCACCCGACAGCCCGACCCCAGCGGGCCGGAGAGGCACCGCTCAGGAGCGGCGGCGTTTCTTCGATGGGTTGCCTGTGCGGCGGGTGTTGCGCTTCTCGTGTTGTGCGACGGCTGCCTCGTACTCCTCGCGGTGGAGTTTCTCGCCGGGGGCCTCCATGAGGGAGCGGAAGAAGTAGGCGAGGAGGGAGCCGACGAAGCCGATGGCCAGGAGGCCGCGGAGGGAGGCCTGGCGGGCGGGGTCGGGGCGCTTGCTGAAGCCGTCCCAGGTGTTGCGGAAGGCGAGGGCACTGCAGATCGCGAACATGGCGACGACGAGGATGCTCACGAAGGCGCCGCTGTCGGCGATTTGGAGGCCCTGGTAGGCGAGGCGGAGGATCACGCAGGAGGCGGCGGCGCTCGCGAGGGCGCCCGCGGCCACTCCGATACGGCGGAAGGTGTAGCCGTTGTCGTGATTCAGCCAGGTGGCGCCGAAGAAGCGCAGGGGTTCTGGGCGGGGGCCGCCGGTGGAGCCCGCGGTGCCCTCGGTGCCCGGTTTCGTCGCTCACAGGACGATTATGGCGCCGGGTGTGCGCGGGCTCCCCACGGGATCAGCCGCAGCGGGAGGCCACGTAGCCGTCGGTGCCGGTGAGAACGTAGGCGTCCGAGACGTACTCGCCGCTGTCGATGTTGTCCCAGATGTTCGACGTGCCGTATGGGCCCGTCACCGACGTACCGGGCGTCTGGCAGAAGATCGGAACCCGCGAACCCTCGGGCAGCACCCGGACGATCGTGTAGTTGGTGCCCGGGCCGCTCCGGACGTTGAGTCGGACGCCTGGCGCGATTGCATACGTCTGCACGGTTGCAGCAGCCGTCGCTTCCGCACTCACGACACCTGCGGCTTCTTCAGCGCGGTCAACAGACATGAAAACCCTCCCCCGTTGGCCCCATGACTGCCATGGGAGCCAGGTGATTCCCCTGAATCACGCCATGAAACACATGTGCGCAACTCGCAGGCGGAGACTAGCAAGCCGCCTCTGTCTCGCACGAGTCATCGACTAGGCTCCGTGCGTCGCGCGCGCGGACGAACAGCACGGGGGTGGTCCCATGGCGCCTGAACGCAACACCGGAGCGGGCGCGGAAGCGGAACTTCCCGAGTACGCCGGTCACTACCAGCTTGAGTCATGCCTCGGCTCGGGCGGCATGGGCGTCGTGCACCTGGCCCGGAGCACCTCCGGGATGAAGCTCGCGGTGAAGGTCGTACACGCCGAGTTCGCCAAGGATCCTGAGTTCAGGGGACGTTTCCGGCAGGAGGTCGGGGCGGCGCGGCGGGTGAGCGGTGCCTTCACCGCGTCCGTGGTGGATGCGGACCCGGAGGCCGAACGGCCCTGGATGGCCACGCTGTTCATTCCCGGGCCGACCCTCTCCGATCATGTGAAGCGGAACGGCCCCATGGCTCCCGCTCAGTTGCGCCGTCTGATGGCGGGGCTGGCCGAGGCGCTTCGCGACATCCATCGGGTCGGGGTCGTGCACCGAGATCTGAAGCCGAGCAATGTGCTGCTCGCCGAGGACGGTCCGAAGGTCATCGACTTCGGCATTTCTCGGCCAAAGGACAGTGAACTGCGCACCGAGACCGGGAAGTTGATCGGCACACCCCCCTTCATGGCGCCGGAGCAGTTCCGGCGGCCGCGGGAAGTGGGGCCTGCCGCCGACGTGTTCGCGCTCGGGTCCGTTCTGGTGCACGCCGCGACGGGGCGCGGTCCGTTCGACTCCGACAGTCCCTACGTGGTCGCCTACCAGGTAGTACACGACGAGCCGGACCTGACAGGCGTACCGGAGAACCTTGCGCCGCTGGTGCTGCGCTGCCTGGCCAAGGAGCCCGAGGACCGGCCCACGCCCGACGAATTGATGCGCGAACTGCGGTCTGTGGCGGCCTCGTACGACACGCAGGCCTTCATACCGGCCCAGCGGACGGCCGATGTGACAGGCCCCGAGCCTGGGGAGCCGGAACCGCGGCCCCGCAGACGCCCGCGCAGAAAGGCCGTTTTGCCGGCTGTCGCCCTTGTCCTCGTCGCAGTCGGTGCACTCGCCTCGGTTCCGCTGCTCGACGGAGGAGCCAGCGCGCCACGGACCACCACCCGGACCACCACGGCGCCCAGTGCGGCGGTCGGGTTCGGCACCTGGCAGACCACGCCCTTGGCCACCGGAATGCCCCAGTGTTCGTACAGCGGCAAGCTGATCTGTGGACAGTCCGGGCTGGTCTTCGCCCTGGATCCTGCCGATGGCGCCCTGCTGTGGCGGCACTCCGTGGCCACGGCACCAAGGAGTGGGCCGCCGGTCGTCTCGGGCGGCCTCGTGCAGCCCCTGACGGATCAGAGCCGCCGCCTGGAGGCGCTCGATCCGGCCTCTGGCGGCACTCGTTGGAAGCGGACCATGCCTGCATACGACGGTCTGCAACCCGCGGGGAGCATGCTTCTGCTCACCGGGGCCGACGGGCAGGTCACCGGTGTGGACAGCGCCTCGGGCAGGACTCGGTGGGAACGGCGGATCCCCGGCCAGAGCATTCCGTACTTCGCCTCGTTCGCCGGAGATCCGCTGGCCTACGCCACGAGCACCACTGGTGACGGACTGAGCACGCAGGTCGCCGCCATCGCCCCGACCTCCGGTGACGTCCAGTGGGCCACGCGGTTGAGGGGAACGCTCAAGCCATTCGGCGTCTCGGGCGGGGCGGTCTATTTCCTGGCCATCGACAAGGCAACGGGCGGTACCACGGCCATCGTTCGCTACGACGTGCGGTCCGGAGCGGCACGCCGAGTGGCGCTGCCGGTCTCGCGCTTCGGCGCCCGGGCCACCGTACGCGGGAACGTCGTCTATCTTCTGGCCGCCGGCGGTTCACTGGAGGCGATGGACATGGACGCGCGCAGACGCTTGTGGATCCTTGAGACATCCGTGAGCCGAGGCTCTGCGCCCGTCGCCGCTCCTGCCTGTGTGTACTTCACCGCCGCGGACGGGCGCCTGCTCGCCGTCGACGCCCGCAAAGGCACCCTGCTCGGGCAGACCCCACCTCGGCTCGGCAGGGACTCCGGCCAGGTCACAGCCACACTGCCGGCGCCCGTCCTCGCTCACAACCACGTCTACGCCACCGCCCCCGACGGCACCGTCTTCGCGGTGAACGCCCGCAACCCCTCGGCCTGGTGACGCGGAGAGGGCCGCCCCGCAGGGAGCGGCCCTCTCGGAAGTGCGGTGCTCAGCCCAGCTTCGAGACGTCCCGCACCGCGCCCTTGTCCGCGCTGGTCGCCATCGCCGCGTAGGCCCGCAGCGCCGCCGACACCTTCCGCTCCCGGTTCTTGGGCGCGTACACGCCACCCAGGGCCTGCTCGCGGCGGGCGAGTTCGGCGTCGTCGACCAGGAGCTCGATCGTGCGGTTGGGGATGTCGATGCGGATGCGGTCGCCGTGCTCGACGAGCGCGATCGTGCCGCCGGACGCCGCCTCCGGCGAGGCGTGGCCGATCGACAGGCCCGAGGTGCCGCCCGAGAAGCGGCCGTCCGTGATCAGGGCGCAGGTCTTGCCGAGGCCGCGGCCCTTGAGGAACGACGTCGGGTAGAGCATCTCCTGCATGCCCGGGCCGCCCTTGGGTCCCTCGTAGCGGATGACCACGACATCGCCGTCCGTCACCTGCTTGTTGAGGATCTTCTCGACGGCCTCCTCCTGCGACTCGCAGACGACCGCCGGGCCCTCGAAGGTCCAGATCGACTCGTCGACGCCGGCCGTCTTCACCACGCAGCCGTCGACGGCGAGGTTGCCCTTGAGGACCGCGAGGCCGCCGTCCTTGGAGTACGCGTGCTCGGCGGAGCGGATGCAGCCCTCCGCCGCGTCCTCGTCCAGCGCCTCCCAGCGCTCGGACTGGGAGAAGGCCTCGGCGGAGCGGACACAGCCGGGGGCCGCGTGCCACAGCTCCACGGCCTTGGGGGACGGGGAACCGCCACGCACGTCCCAGGTCTTCAGCCAGTCCGCCAGCGAGGGGCTGTGGACCGAGTGGACGTTCTCGTTCAGCAGGCCGGCGCGGTGCAGCTCACCGAGCAGCGCCGGGATGCCGCCGGCGCGGTGCACGTCCTCCATGTAGTACGTGCGGTTCTTCGCGACGTTCGGAGCGACCTTCGCGAGGCACGGCACGCGGCGCGAGACCTCGTTGATCTCCTCCAGGCCGAACGGGACGCCCGCCTCCTGGGCCGCCGCCAGCAGGTGCAGGATCGTGTTGGTCGAGCCGCCCATGGCGATGTCGAGCGCCATCGCGTTCTCGAAGGCGGCGATGGTGGCGACGTTGCGCGGGAGGACCGTCTCGTCGTCCTGCTCGTAGTAGCGCCGGGTGATGTCCATGACCGTGCGGGCCGCGTCGACGTACAGCTGCTTGCGGGCCGTGTGGGTGGCCAGGACCGAGCCGTTGCCGGGGAGGGAGAGGCCGATTGCCTCGGTCAGGCAGTTCATCGAGTTGGCGGTGAACATGCCGGAGCAGCTGCCGCAGGTGGGACAGGCGTTCTCCTCGATACGGAGGATGTCCTCGTCCGAGATCTTGTCGTTCACGGCGTCGGAGATCGCGTCGACCAGGTCGAGGGTGCGGACCGTGCCGTCGACGAGCGTGGCACGGCCGGACTCCATCGGGCCGCCGGAGACGAAGACGGTGGGGATGTTCAGGCGCAGGGCCGCGTTCAGCATGCCCGGCGTGATCTTGTCGCAGTTGGAGATGCAGATCAGGGCGTCGGCGCAGTGGGCCTCGACCATGTACTCCACGCTGTCCGCGATCAGGTCGCGGGAGGGCAGGCTGTAGAGCATGCCGCCGTGGCCCATCGCGATGCCGTCGTCGACGGCGATCGTGTTGAACTCGCGCGGGATGCCGCCGGCCTCGGTGATCGCCTCGCTGACGATCCGGCCGACCGGCTGCAGATGGGTGTGGCCCGGCACGAACTCCGTGAAGGAGTTGGCGACCGCGATGATCGGCTTGCGGCCGATGTCCGCGCCGGGTACACCGGAGGCGCGCATAAGGGCGCGTGCGCCCGCCATGTTGCGGCCGTGGGTGACTGTGCGGGACCTCAGCTCGGGCATCGTCGCTCGCTCCTTCGGAGAGTTCTGACTGAGTCGAGCGTACGCCCGTTGCTCCAAGGGATGGACACGGTGTCCGGAATGCGGGACGTTCGTCTCGTTCAGAGGGCAGGGGGCCTCGCGTCGGGTCACGGCCCGGTCAGGTGCCCCTGCACCACCGGCGCCACGCGCGCGATGATCTGCTCCACGTCCGCCGACACCAGCGGCTCCACCTTGATCACGTACCGCAGCATCGCGCACCCCACCAGCTGCGCGGCCGCCAGCTCGGCGCGCAGCTCCGCGTCCGGCCGGTCCAGCTGGGCGGCGATGCGGCGCAGCAGCTGCGAGGCGATCAGACGGCGGAAGACTGCGGCCGCGGCCTCGTTGTTGACTGCGGAGCGCACGATCGCCAGCAGCGGCGTACGGGTGGTGGGGTTCTCCCAGATGCCGAAGACGAAGCGGGTGAGCCGCTCGCCGACCCCGTCCATCGGACCCTCGGCGAGCGCCTCCGGCGCGTTCAGCGCGGGCGCGAAGGCGACCTCGATGGCGGCCTCGAAGACCTGCTCCTTGGTGCCGAAGTAGTGGTGCACCAGGGCCGAGTCCACGCCGGCCGCCTTCGCGATGCCCCGTACCGACGTCTTCTCGTACCCGCGCTCGGAGAACTCCTCACGGGCCACGGTCAGGATGCGGTCGCGGGTGTCGGCGGACTCCGTGCGGGGACGGCGGCCCCGGCGTCGAGCGGTCGGGTCTGGGGCCTCGGTCACGGTCGGGGCACCCTCACCGCGGAGGCGAGGTGGAGGCGTGTGAAGGCCAGTGCCTCCGCCAGATCGGCCTCGCGTTCGGCGCCGGACATGGCGCGACGGGTGTTGACCTCGATGACGACGTGGCCGTCGAAGCCGGTCAGGGCGAGACGTTCCAGCAGCTCGGCGCAGGGCTGGTTGCCGCGGCCCGGGACGAGGTGCTCGTCCTTGGCCGATCCCCTGCCGTCGGCGAGGTGGACATGGCCGAGGCGGCCTCCCATCCGGTCGACCATGTGCATCGCGTCGGAACGGGCCGTCGCGCTGTGACTGAGGTCGATCGTGAAGTGACGGTAGTCCTCCTTCGTCACGTCCCAGTCGGGGGCGTACGCGAGCATCTCGCGGTCGCGGTAGCGCCAGGGGTACATGTTCTCGACGGCGAACCGCACGTCCGTCTCGTTCGCCATGCGCCAGATCCCGGTGACGAAGTCACGCGCGTACTGGCGCTGCCAGCGGAACGGGGGGTGCACGACGACCGTGGTCGCCCCGAGCTTCTCGGCGGCCGCCTGGGCCCGCTGGAGCTTGGTCCACGGGTCGGTGGACCACACGCGCTGCGTGATGAGCAGGCAGGGGGCGTGCACGGCGAGGATCGGGATGCGGTGGTAGTCGCTGAGTCTGCGCAGTGCCTCGATGTCCTGGCTGACCGGGTCGGTCCACACCATGACCTCGACCCCGTCGTACCCGAGGCGCGCGGCGATCTCGAAGGCCGTCGCCGTGGACTCCGGGTACACGGAGGCCGTGGACAGCGCGACCTTCGCATCCGGGATGCAGACTGGCTCCGCCATGCCGACAGGTTACGGGGTGCGGTAGGTGGTCTGCGGTGCGCCCATTCGCCGTTGTGGGGTTCGCCACGGGCGGGTGCGGCTTTCGTTGTGGCTTGTCGCGCCCCGCGACGGAGTCGCTGATGTCACAGCCCCGCGCCCCATGGGGGCGCTCACACCGAGCCCATGTGGTCCAGTTTGCGCAGGATTACGCCCTCCCTCAGGGCCCAGGGGCAGATCTCCAGGCTCTCCACGCCGAACAGGTCCATGGCGCCCTCTGCCACGAGGGCGCCGGCGAGGAGCTGGCCGGCTCGGCCCTCGCTCACGCCCGGGAGCTCCGCGCGCTGGGACGTCGACATGCCGGCGAGCTGGGGGACCCAGGCCTCCAGGGACTCGCGCTTCAGGTCGCGCTGGACGTACAGGCCCTCCGTGGACCGGGCCGCACCCGCGATACGGGCGAGTTGCTTGAAGGTCTTGGAGGTGGCCACGACATGATCCGGGGCGCCGAAGCGGGCGAACTCGCCGACCGTGCGGGCGATCTGGGCCCTCACATGGCGGCGCAGGGCCCGTATGGACTCCGGGTCGGGCGGATCGCCGGGGAGCCAGCCGGCGGTGAGGCGGCCTGCGCCGAGCGGAAGGGAGACGGCGGCGTCGGGCTCCTCGTCGATGCCGTAGGCGATCTCCAGGGAGCCGCCGCCGATGTCGAGGACGAGGAGCTTGCCCGCGGACCAGCCGAACCAGCGGCGGGCGGCCAGGAAGGTGAGCCGGGCCTCCTCGGCGCCCGTGAGGACCTGCAGCTCGACGCCGGTCTCGGCCTGCACGCGCGCGAGGACGTCGTCGGCGTTGCTGGCCTCGCGCACGGCGGAGGTCGCGAAGGGGAGCACGTCCTCGGCGCCCTTGTCCTCGGCGGCCTGCAGGCACTCCTGGACAACGGCGATCAGTTTGTCGACCCCTTCGGGACCGATCGCTCCGCTCTCGTCGAGCAGTTGGGCAAGGCGCAGTTCCGCCTTGTGCGAATGCGCGGGCAGCGGGCGTGCACCTGGGTGTGCATCCACCACCAGCAGATGCACCGTGTTCGATCCCACGTCGAGGACACCGAGTCTCATGTACGGAACGCTACTGCCACCTGGGCGGTCCTCCGTATGGGATGGCGCCTTGAGACCCGTACGCTGGTCCTGTGCCAAAGACGAAAAGGGCGAAGGACGACAAGGCCGCCAAGTCCGCCAAGGGTTCTTCGCAGGTGAAGCCGGCGCAGTCGGCGAAGCTGTCGAAGAAGGCCAGGGAAGCGGACGAGAAGGGCCTCGACTTCGCACGCGCGTGGGTGGAGTTCCCGGATCCGGCGGACGACGAGCAGGTCTTCCGCTGCGATCTGACATGGCTCACCTCTCGCTGGAACTGCATCTTCGGCAGCGGCTGCCAGGGCATCCAGGCGGGCCGGGCGGACGACGGGTGCTGCACGCTGGGCGCCCACTTCTCCGACGAGGACGACGAGAAGCGCGTCGCCGGGCATGTGGCGAGGCTCACGCCTGAGATCTGGCAGCACCATGACGAGGGCCGGAAGCACGGCTGGGTGTCGCAGGACGAGGACGGCGACCGTCAGACCCGTCCCTTCCAGGGCTCGTGCATCTTCCAGAACCGGCCGGGGTTCGCGGGCGGCGCGGGCTGCTCGCTGCACATCCTGGCCCTGAAGGAGGGCCGCGAGCCGCTGGAGACCAAGCCGGACGTGTGCTGGCAGCTTCCGGTGCGGCGGACATACGACTGGATCGACCGGCCCGACGACACCCGGGTGCTGCAGGTGTCGATCGGCGAGTACGACCGCCGGGGCTGGGGCCCGGGCGGCCACGACCTGCACTGGTGGTGCACGTCGGCGACCTCGGCGCACGGCGCGGGCGACCCGGTGTACGTGTCCTACCGGGCGGAGCTGACCGAGTTGATGGGCAAGGGCGGCTACGACCGCCTCGTGGAGCTGTGCGAGCAGCGCCTGGCCGCGCAGCTGCCGCTGCTGGCGCCGCATCCGGCGGACCCGGTCGACTGACGCGGGCTGCGCTCACGACGCCGTAGGGCTCGGGTCCCCGTTGCCGGCGGGCGGTGGTGTCGGCTCGGACGGGGCGGAGTCGGTGGGGGTGGGCTCCGGGCCGGGGGACGAGGGCGGGGCGCTCGGGGCGGGGGCCGAGGCCGTCGGGGTCGGTTCCGGGCCGGACGAGGGCGGCGGCGTGCCGGGGCCGGTCGGAACGGGGGCGGTCGGGCTGGGCGCGGTGCCGTAACCGCCGATGGAGACGACGGCGCCGGACGGTGAGACCGCCACCTGTGCGCTCCACGGGCCGGACGGCTCGCGCAGGTGGTCGACGTACACCTTGATCGTCGACGATTCACCGGGCGCCAGCGTTCCCGAGGACTGGCTGAGGTAGAGCCAGGCGGCTCCCGTCGACGCGGACCAGTGCACCGGCGCGGATCCGGTAGCGGTGAGGGTGACGAGCGTGGTGTCCCTGTCGTGGCCGGCCGACACCTCGAGGTGTCCGGCGCTCTTGCCGCGGATGCCGGTGACGCTGATGACCTCCACGGAGATGTCGGGCCGCTGGTGGCCTCTCCCGAAGGGGCCGCCGGGCCGGGTGCTGACGTTTCCGGCGTTCTCGTAGCCGCCGCCGGACGCCTCGCCGCCCAGGCTGACGGTGCCGTGCGCCTCGCTGGCGGTGGCGGAGCGGCCGTCCGCGACCGGCTCGGGTGAGCCCCGGTAGGCGGCCCACAGGGCGAACACGGGGGCCGCCACCACGGTGGCGACGACCGTGGTCGTGACGGCACGCGCGCGTAGGCGGTCGCGGCGGGCGGCGCGGTCCTTGGGGTCCATCGGGAAGCCTCGCCGGTCGAACCGGGGAACTGCGTCGCCACGCGCGCGTGGCTGATGGGTGACCGCCATGTGCAGGGCCGCACGGGGTGCTTCGAGGACGGGCAGCTCGGCGGGGGTGATCATCGCGCCGGGCCAGCGGCCCGGGATGGCACGCTCGGCGCTGCGGCGGCAACGCGGGCAGTCGTCGACGTGCCGGACCAGTTCCTTGCGCAGGGCCGAGCTGAGCACCAGCTGGTTGTCGCCGGTGAGCCGGCCGACGTTCGGACAGCCGCCGGTCTCGACGACGGCGAGGGCCGCGCGGGTGCGCTCCACCTCGCAGGCGGCGGAGGCCAGCAGCTCCCGGGTGGTGGCGAGGCTCAGCCCCAGCACCGCGGCGACCTCGTGGGCGGCGAGGTGGTGGCGTACGGCGAGTTCGAGCGCCTCGCGCTGCTCCGGGGTGGTGCCGGCGGCTTCCGGCCAGGCGAGCTGGGCGAGTTCGCGGCGGCGCCGCTCCTGGGTCTCGTCGGCGACGGGGGGCTCGTTCTCGGCGCCGCGCCGGCCCGCCGCGTGCGTGCCCTGACGTTTCTGCTTGGCCTCGGCCAGCTTGCGCAGACAGGCCCAGCGGGCCAGCGCGTACAGCCAGGCACGGCGGTCCCCGGGCGACTCCGGGCCGCGGCGCTTCTCGGCGAGCGCGAGGGTCTCGCCCAGGGCCGCGGTCGCCGTCTCGTGGTCGCACAGCACCGACAGGCAGTAGGTGAACAGCCCGTCCAGATACGGCTCGTAGCGCCCGGGCGGCCGCTGCGCCAGCGTGCGCGCAGCGACACGGTCACGTGCCTCCCGGCGCGCCTGGTCTGCGCCGGTGATGCGGGGCGAGGTCTCCGGGCTGCTGCTCATCCGTGGACCGTAGGCGGCTCGGGATGAACCCTTCTTCCTCCTTGAGCACTTTTAATCCATACGGGTGAAACGATCCCTCAATCGGGTACAGGAACCGCTTGTTCCATGGCTGGTTACCGACGGCGATGGCCGGTTCGCGGAGTGTCGGATCATGTGCCCGGCGGGCGCGCGGCGGGGAGCGGGCTCGGGGGCACCGCAGAGACGGCGTTGTCAGTGGGCTCGGTTACGGTTCTCGACATGGCTGCCCGTACCAAGACCACCAAGGACCGTCCGTCCTACCGCTGCAAGGAATGCGGCTGGCAGACGGCCAAGTGGCTCGGTCGCTGCCCCGAGTGCCAGGCCTGGGGGACGATCGACGAATACGGCGCGCCCGCGGTCCGTACGACGGCGCCGGGGCGCGTCACCACCTCCGCCGTGCCCATCGGCCAGGTCGACGGCCGGCAGGCCACCGCCCGTACCACCGGCGTGGCAGAACTGGACCGGGTGCTCGGCGGCGGGCTCGTGCCCGGCGCGGTGGTGCTGCTCGCGGGCGAGCCCGGCGTCGGGAAGTCGACGCTGCTGCTGGACGTGGCGGCCAAGTCGGCGAGCGACGAGCACCGCACGCTGTACGTCACGGGTGAGGAGTCGGCGAGCCAGGTGCGGCTGCGCGCGGACCGGATCGGGGCGATCCACGATCACCTGTATCTCGCCGCCGAGACCGATCTGGCCGCCGTGCTGGGGCACTTGGACGCGGTGAAGCCGTCGCTGCTGATCCTCGACTCCGTGCAGACGGTCGCCTCCCCGGAGATCGACGGCGCTCCCGGCGGCATGGCGCAGGTGCGCGAGGTGGCCGGAGCTCTCATCCGCGCCTCCAAGGAGCGCGGCATGTCCACCCTCCTCGTGGGCCACGTCACCAAGGACGGCGCCATCGCCGGTCCCCGCCTCCTCGAACACCTCGTGGACGTCGTCCTCAGCTTCGAGGGCGACCGGCACGCGCGCCTGAGGCTCGTCCGGGGCGTCAAGAACCGCTACGGCGCCACGGACGAGGTCGGCTGCTTCGAACTGCACGACGAGGGCATCACGGGCCTCACCGACCCGAGTGGACTTTTCCTGACCAGACGTGACGAACCGGTCCCCGGCACCTGTCTGACGGTCACCCTGGAGGGCCGCCGCCCCCTGGTCGCCGAGGTCCAGGCGCTCACGGTCGACTCGCAGATCCCCTCACCGCGCCGTACCACCTCGGGGCTGGAGACCTCCCGCGTCTCGATGATGCTCGCCGTCCTGGAGCAGCGCGGCCGGATCAGCGCACTCGGCAAGCGGGACATCTACTCCGCGACGGTCGGCGGAGTGAAGCTCTCGGAGCCGGCCGCCGACCTCGCCGTCGCCCTCGCGCTGGCGTCGGCCGCGAGCGACACCCCGCTGCCGAAGAACCTGGTCGCGATCGGCGAGGTCGGACTAGCGGGCGAGGTCAGACGGGTCACGGGCGTCCAGCGCCGACTCGCCGAAGCACACCGTCTGGGCTTCACGCACGCGCTCGTTCCGGGCGACCCCGGCAAGATCCCTGCGGGCATGAAGGTCCTGGAAGTCGCGGACATAGGGGACGCTCTCGGAGTCCTTCCACGCTCCCGTCGCCGAGAGGCCCCACGGGACGCGGAGGACCGCCGGTAGACTTTGCCCTGGTCTCGCCCGTCCGTACGAACAGAATGTGCGACACGGGGGCGCCCAGAACCTGCGACCGGAGGAGTGCAGTGGCAGCCAACGACCGGGCTTCAGCTCCCGGAAAGTCCGGCGGGAGTTCCGGTGCCGATGGCCTGATGCGCGCCTCACTGAGCGCCGTGGCTCCCGGCACGGGCCTGCGTGACGGGCTCGAGCGGGTACTCCGCGGCAACACCGGCGGTCTCATCGTGCTCGGCTTCGACAGGACCGTCGAAACCATGTGCACCGGCGGTTTCGTGCTGGACGTCGAGTTCACGGCCACGCGCCTGCGCGAGCTGTGCAAACTCGACGGCGGCATCGTGCTCTCCTCCGATCTCTCGAAGATCCTCCGGGCGGGTGTGCAGTTCGTGCCCGACGCGACGATCCCGACCGAGGAGACGGGCACCCGGCACCGCACGGCGGACCGGGTCTCCAAGCAGGTCGGCTTCCCGGTCGTCTCCGTCTCCCAGTCGATGCGCCTGATCGCCCTGTACGTCGACGGTCAGCGCCGCGTCCTGGAGGACTCCGCGGCGATCCTGTCCCGCGCCAACCAGGCCCTGGCGACCCTGGAGCGCTACAAGCTCCGTCTGGACGAGGTCGCGGGCACCCTGTCGGCGCTGGAGATCGAGGACCTGGTGACGGTCCGGGACGTCTCCGCGGTGGCCCAGCGTCTGGAGATGGTGCGCCGCATCGCCACCGAAATCGCCGAATACGTGGTCGAACTGGGCACCGACGGGCGCCTCCTCGCCCTCCAGCTCGACGAGTTGATCGCGGGCGTGGAGCCCGAGCGCGAGCTGGTCGTCCGGGACTACGTCCCCGAGCCCACCGCCAAGCGCTCCCGCACGGTCGACGAGGCCCTGTACGAGCTGGACGCCCTCACCCACGCCGAACTCCTCGAACTGCCCACGGTGGCAAGGGCGCTGGGCTACACGGGCTCTCCGGAGGCACTCGACTCCGCGGTCTCGCCCCGTGGCTTCCGCCTGCTGGCCAAGGTGCCGCGCCTCCCGGGCGCCATCATCGACCGTCTCGTGGAGCACTTCGGGGGCCTGCAGAAGCTGCTCGCCGCAAGCGTCGACGACCTGCAGACGGTCGACGGCGTCGGCGAGGCCCGCGCCCGCAGCGTACGCGAGGGCCTGTCCAGGCTGGCGGAGTCGTCGATCCTTGAGCGGTACGTCTGAGCAGGTCGGACGAAGCCCGCTGCGGCTCGACCGCGCCCCCAAAGGGGCGCGGGGCTGTATCAGCATGCGGCTCCGCCGCGCGGGCGCGACCAGCCACGACGGAGCCGCAGACGAAAGACGGCCCACGGCGGCACCCCCGGCGGAGCGCCTAGTCGTCCTTGAGCATGAACGAGATCTGCGACTTCGCGAACCCCGGTGCCGCCGCCTCGACCAGATACGTGCCCGCCCCGGCCGACCCCGCCGGAGGCGTCGCGCACTCGGGAGCGCTCGGCTTCCGGTCCCACTTCACCGTGTAGGTGATGCTGCTGCGGTTGGGCACCCGGAACACCAGGCTGCCGGAGCCCTGGGGGCAGTCGGCGGAGGACCAGTAGTTGTTGTCGCTGCCGGCCTGGGTGATCGTCAGCACCGCGTTCTTCGGCCCGAGGTCGATCTTGCAGTCGAGGCCCGAGGTGTTCGTCGCGGTCAGCAGCAGAGCGGGCGTCTGACCGGGCGAGTAGGTGTTGTGGAGGCTCCTCACCGTCAACCTCACTGCGCTCGTGGTGCAGTTGGGGATGGGGGAGCTCGCCGGAATCGTGTCGCCCCGGCCGACCCCGATGCCGGAGCCGACACCGGCCGTACCGCCGCCGGCCGCCCCGTCGGAGCCCCCGGACCCGGAGTCCGAGCCGGAACCGGACCCCGAACTGTCCCCGGAACCCGACCCGCTGGAGCCCCCGCCGCTCGACTCGTCGCGCCCGCCCGGCGCTTGGCTGATCGCGGGACCCGAACTCGACGGCCCCGCAGTGATCGTGGGTGCGGGGGTGTGGCCGTTCGCCCCGTCGTCCTTCTTGGCGCCGCCGCCACCCGACAGGACGATCCACATGATCAGCAGCGCCAACAAGGCGACCACAGACACGAGTACGACCCTCCGTCGCCAGTAGATGGAGGAGGGGAGCGGCCCGACAGGATTGCGCAGAGATCCCACGGCGCAAACTGTACGAGAGATCAGCGCCTTCGCTGGCCCCACCCGCCGCCGGTTCGTCAACTTTTCCGGATCATCATTCCGGTCCGCACGACGCACCGCGCGCGGGACGGCGGCCCAACCGACCGGGGCCATGGCAGGATCGGAAACGCCATGACTGCGCCCACGAAGCCCCCGCACAGCAGCCCCGCCGACGGCCCGGGCGACGCCCTCGCCGGTTCCCCTCTCGGCGAGGGCCTCCACGACCCCGTCATCGACTGGTTCGACGAGCACGCCCGCGACCTGCCGTGGCGGCTCCCGGAAGCCGGTCCCTGGGGTGTGATGGTCAGCGAGTTCATGCTGCAGCAGACACCTGTGAGCCGCGTGCTGCCCGTCTACGAACACTGGCTGGCCCGCTGGCCGCGCCCCGCCGACCTCGCCCGGGAGGCGCCCGGCGAGGCGGTCCGCGCCTGGGGCCGGCTCGGCTACCCGCGCCGGGCTCTGCGGCTGCACGGCGCCGCCGTGGCCATAACGGAGCGGCACGGCGGGGACGTACCCACCGACCACGCCCAGCTGCTCGCGCTGCCCGGCATCGGCGAGTACACGGCCGCGGCCGTGGCCTCCTTCGCCTACGGGCAGCGGCACGCGGTGCTCGACACCAATGTGCGCCGGGTCTTCGCGCGCGCCGTCACCGGTGTCCAGTACCCTCCGAACGCCACCACCGCCGCCGAACGCAAGCTCGCCCGCGCCCTGTTGCCCGAGGACGAGCAGACCGCCGCGCGGTGGGCGGCCGCCTCCATGGAGCTCGGCGCGCTCGTCTGCACCGCCAAGAACGAGACCTGCCACCGCTGCCCGATCGCCGCGCAGTGCGCCTGGCGGCTCGCGGGCAAGCCCGAGCACGACGGGCCGCCGCGGCGCGGACAGACGTACGCGGGGACGGACCGGCAGGTGCGCGGCAAGCTGCTGGCCGTACTGCGTGAGGCCCACGCGCCGGTGCCGCAGTCGGTCCTCGACCGGGTATGGCACGAGCCGGTGCAGCGCGCGCGGGCGCTCGACGGGCTCGTGGCGGACGGTCTCGTGGAGCCGCTGTCCGGTGGTTTGTATCGGCTGCCGTTGACGTAACCCCTCGTAACGTCACGGCGCATCACACCTCTCCGGCCTGCCAAATCACCCCATAAGCGAGCGATTCAGTACACCTGTTTACCCCGTTCCCATGCCCGTTACACAACCGACGGACAGCCGATTGCTAGCCGAGCGCTGCTTCGGACAACGCCGTGACAACACCTCCGTAGCTTCATTTGCGTGCCCGGCAGAAGCGGGCTGTCACGGAACAGACCGACGGTGATCAAGCCGGCCGGTAACGGGGATCGGGAGGCGGTTCAACATGGCGCAGGGCGAGGTGCTCGAGTTCGAGGAGTACGTCCGCACCCGGCAGGACGCGCTGCTGCGCAGCGCCCGCCGGCTGGTCCCGGACCCGGTGGACGCGCAGGACCTGCTCCAGACGGCGCTGGTGCGGACCTACGGCCGCTGGGAGGGCATCGCGGACAAGCGACTCGCGGACGCCTACCTGCGGCGCGTGATGATCAACACGCGGACCGAGTGGTGGCGGGCCCGGAAGCTGGAGGAGGTCCCGACCGAGCAGCTGCCGGACGCCTCGGTCGACGACTCCACCGATCAGCACGCGGACCGCGCCCTGCTGATGGACATCATGAAGGTGCTGGCTCCCAAGCAGCGCAGCGTCGTGGTCCTGCGACACTGGGAGCAGATGTCGACGGAGGAGACGGCCGCAGCCCTGGGCATGTCGGCCGGAACGGTCAAGAGCACGCTGCACCGGGCGCTCGCCCGGCTCCGTGAGGAGCTGGAGAGCCGCGATCTGGACGCACGCGCGCTGGAGCGTGGGGAGCAGGAGCGTTGCGCGGTCTGACCGACTCGGGCCGAGGGACCTTGCAGGCGGCGTACACGGCGATGGCCGTGCTCGCCGCCCTCGCCCTTTTCGTCTCCGCCTGCGGTACCGGCGGCACCGGAGCCCGTGACGAGGGCCCGGCGCACGCCGACTCGGTGATGGGCGCGGCTGCCTCACCCACACCCAGCCCTTCGAAGACCACGCATGTGGACGCGGTCAAGCTGGTCAAGGACGACCCGATGGTCTCGGCGGAGGTCAAGCGCGACCTGAAGCCGTGCGTCGCGGACGAGTACCCGATCGACGTGTCGTACGGCGAACTGACCGGCGGATACTCCGACGACATCGTGGTGAACGTGCTGACCTGCGGGGACGCGGTCGGTGTCGGCTCGTATGTGTACCGCGAACAAGGCGGTCGGTACGAGAATGTCTTCCGGACCGAGGAACCACCGGTCTACGCGGAGATAGACCGCGGCGACCTGGTGGTGACGAAGCAGGTCTACGAGAAGAATGACCCGATGTCGAGTCCGTCCGGTGAGACCGTGACCACGTACATCTGGGCATCGGGCCACTTCGTCAGGCGGTACAACACGCGCAACGACTACAGCAACGCCGTCGGGGGCGACGCGTCGCCGTCCTCGTGAACCGTTCGGACCGCTCGGAACGATCCACCAAGCAGCAGTGCGTACGCCACGACCGACACGAGAACTGAGAGCAGCGGGATGGCAGACCAGACCCACGTCCTGTTCGTCGAGGACGACGACGTCATCCGCGAGGCCACCCAGCTCGCCCTGGAGCGGGACGGCTTCGCGGTCACCGCGATGCCCGACGGGCTGTCCGGCCTGGAGGCGTTCCGGGCGAACCGCCCCGACATCGCGCTGCTCGACGTCATGGTGCCCGGCCTCGACGGGGTCAGTCTGTGCCGCCGTATCCGCGACGAGTCGACCGTCCCGGTGATCATGCTGTCCGCGCGGGCCGACTCGATCGACGTGGTGCTGGGACTGGAGGCGGGCGCCGACGACTACGTGACCAAGCCGTTCGACGGCGCCGTACTTGTCGCGCGCATCCGTGCGGTGCTACGGCGCTTCGGTCACGCCAGCGGCGGCGACCGGGCTGACGAGGTCCCGGCCGAGGTGGCCGGCGGTGTGCTGAGCTTCGGCGATCTGGAGATCGACACCGAGGGCATGGAGGTGCGCCGGGCCGGGCAGCCGGTGGCGCTGACGCCGACCGAGATGCGGCTCCTCCTGGAGTTCTCCTCCGCGCCGGGCACGGTCCTGTCGCGCGACAAACTGCTGGAGCGGGTGTGGGACTACGGCTGGGGCGGGGACACGCGCGTGGTGGACGTCCACGTGCAGCGACTGCGCACGAAGATCGGCCAGGACCGGATCGAGACGGTCCGCGGCTTCGGCTACAAGTTGAAGGCCTGAGCGGGGACACCAGGGACATGCGGGGGATCTTCCGGAGCCCGGCCGCGGCGAGCGCCGCAGACGGTACGGGCATGCGCACGGGCCTGAGATGGAAACTCAGCGCGGCCATCGCACTGGTCGGCGCGCTGGTGGCGATCGCACTGAGCCTGGTCGTGCACAACGCGGCCCGGGTCTCGATGCTGGACAGTGCGCGCGACCTCGCGGACGAGCGCATCAAGATCGCGCAGCGCAACTACGAGATCCCCAGCCGGACCCTCTTCCCCAACATCAAGATCGACGATCCGCAGCTGCCGTCGGCGCTGCGGGAGAAGGTCGAGGAGGGTCGGCGGGCGACCTATGTGACCGACCGGCGGGGCGGCGGACCGGACATCTGGGCGGCCGTGCCGGTCAAGGACGGGCATGTGCTGTCGCTGCACACCGGGTTCACCGACCGCAGCACCCTCAAGGACCTCGACCAGGCCCTGGTGATCGGCTCCATCGCGGTGGTCCTCGGCGGCAGCGCGCTGGGCGTCCTCATCGGTGGCCAGCTCTCGCGCCGGCTGCGCAAGGCGGCGGCCGCCGCGAACCAGGTCGCCAGAGGCGAGTCGGACGTACGGGTGCGGGACGCGATCGGCGGGGTCGTGCGGGACGAGACCGACGACCTGGCACGCGCGGTGGACGCCATGGCGGACACGCTGCAGCAACGCCTGGAGGCCGAGCGCCGGGTCACGGCGGACATCGCGCACGAGCTGCGCACGCCGGTGACGGGTCTGCTGACGGCGGCCGAACTGCTCCCGCCCGGCCGCCCCACGGAGCTGGTCCTGGACCGTGCCAAGGCCATGCGCACCCTCGTCGAGGACGTGCTGGAGGTGGCCCGCCTCGACAGCGCCTCCGAGCGGGCCGAGCTGCAGGACATCCTGCTCGGCGAGTTCGTGACCCGGCGGGTGGCGGCGAAGGACCCGGCCGTCGAGGTGCGGGTGGTGCACGAGTCGATGCTCACCACCGACCCGCGCCGCCTGGAACGCGTGCTGTTCAACCTGCTCGCCAACGCCGCCCGGCATGGCAAGCCGCCGATCCAGGTCACCGTCGAGGGCCGGGTCATCCGGGTCCGCGACCACGGGCCCGGCTTCCCCTCCGACCTCCTCGCCGAGGGCCCGAGCCGCTTCCGCACGGGCAGCGCCGACCGCGCGGGCCACGGCCATGGCCTCGGCCTCACGATCGCCGCCGGCCAGGCCCGCGTGCTGGGCGCCCGCCTGACCTTCCGCAACGTACGCCCGGCGGGCGCACCGGATCACGTACCGGCGGAGGGCGCGGTGGCGGTGCTGTGGCTGCCGGAGCATGCGCCGACGAACACGGGCAGTTACCCGTTGCTGCCCTAGGAACTCGGGGGTCGGGTGGTGGCGAGCGGCAGCTCCTCCCCCGTCGACGGCCGCAGTCGACGGCCGCAGACCGTCCGTCGCGCCGGTGAAGCACGGGTGCTCCAGGTCGGCCGCCGAGACATGCCGGGCGTCCCGGAATCCGGCCTCGCGAGTCGGCGCGAGGGCCTGCGGCGGCCGGCGGAAGCCGAGGAAAGGGTGTCCCGGCCGCCCGGGCGCCCTCCATGGCACCCGGCGCTGGGCGAAGGTGTCCAGCCCGGCGCCGAGGACGACGTACTGATCCACCCCCTCCTCGGCCCGCTCCACCACCAGATCCTCGACGGGCCGGGGCGCGGGCCACGAGCGAGGCCGAAGGCTCCCCGACCACTCCATTGCGGCGCAAGGGCGCCGGCGGTGATCGCGGCGTTGCCGCCCGCGAACGCCGGGTCGAAGGCGGCCTTGCTCACCAGCCACTCCTCGAACGCCGGAAAGGCGTCCTCGAACCACGGTTCCGCGCCCGGCGTGTGGCGTCGACATCCATGTCGGGCCGCTCGCGCCAGCCGTCCCCGAGATCGGCCAAGCCACCCGCAGTCCGGCACCGGGGCATGAAGAAGGCCCCCCGGGGCGGACACCGACCGGGGGGCCTTCAGCTCATCGACGGATCACACGGCCTCGACAACCGGCGCCTGCGCGACCTCGTCCTGGCCGGGCTTGGACGCGGCCGGTCCCGCCCCGCGCAGCGCGACTTCCTTCACGAACACCGCCGCCGCCAGCGCCCCCACGGCCACGATCGACCCCAGCAGGAAGGCCGAGTGCGTGCCCGAGGACACCGCGTGCTGGTAGGCCTCGCGGGCCACCGCCGGCAGCTTCTCCAGGCTCTTGGCGTCCAGTTGCGCCGACTTCTCGGTGATCTTCGAACCCAGCGCCCCGGCCCGCTCGGTCATGACGTGCTGGACCCGGTTGTTGAACAGCGCGCCCATGATCGCGACGCCGAAGGAGGAGCCGAGCGTACGGAACAGGGTGGTCGACGAGGACGCGACACCCATGTCCTTCATCTCGACGCTGTTCTGCGCGACCAGCATGGTGATCTGCATCAGGCAGCCCATGCCCAGGCCCACGACGGCCATGAAGACACCGGACGTGAAGCGCGAGGTGCCCGTGTCCATGGTCGACAGCAGGTACAGGCCCACGATCATCAGGACGCTGCCGACGACCGGGAACACCTTGTACTTGCCGGTGTTGGTGGTCACCCGCCCGGCCACCATCGAGGTGACCAGCATCGCGCCGAGCATCGGCAGCAGCAGCAGACCGGAGTTGGTCGCGGACGCGCCCTGCACGGACTGCTGGTACAGCGGCAGGAACAGGGTCGCACCGAACATCACGAACCCGGTGATGAAGCCGATGACCGACATCAGCGTGAAGTTGCGGCTGCGGAAGATGTGCAGCGGCACCACCGGCTCCGCGGCCCTGGTCTGCCAGAACACGAACCCGATGAGCGAAGCGACACCGATGCCGATGAGCTCCATGATCCGCGCGGACGTCCAGGCGTACTGCGAGCCGCCCCAGGTGGTGACCAGCACGATCGAGGTGATGCCGACAGTCAGCAGCACCACACCGAGGTAGTCGATGCCTGCCTTGGACCGCTTCTTGGGCAGATGCAGCACCACGCTGATCAGACCGAGCGCGAACACGCCGAGCGGCAGGTTGATGTAGAACGACCAGCGCCAGCCCCAGTTGTCGGTGATGGTGCCGCCGACCAGCGGACCGCCGATCATCGCGAGCGCCATGACGCCGGCCATCATGCCCTGGTACTTGCCGCGCTCCCGCGGCGGAATCAGGTCACCGATGATCGCCATGACACCGACCATCAGACCGCCGGCGCCGAGACCCTGGATCGCCCGGAAGCCGATCAGCTCGCCCATGTTCTGGGCCATGCCGCTGAGCGCGGAACCGATCAGGAAGATCACGATCGAGGTCATGAACGTGGTCTTGCGCCCGAACATGTCACCGAGCTTGCCCCACACCGGGGTGGCCGCGGCGGTGGCCAGCGTGTACGCCGTCACCACCCACGACAGGTGCTCCAGGCCGCCGAGCTCGCCCACGATCGTCGGCATCGCGGTGCCCACGATCATGTTGTCGAGCATCGCGAGCATCATGGTGATCATGAGCGCGAGCAGCACGACCCGTACGCTCTTTGGCTGTTTGTCAGGCTTTGTCTCGACCGTCTCTGTGTCCGCCATCATTCCCACTCCCCTGGGTCCTGCGGTTCCCCCCGGCCGGCCACTTACTTGCCGCCCGGCTAGCTGTCTACACTGGAAAAAGTTAGACCCGTAACTAGCCGGGCGTCAAGTAAGTTATCTGGTCGGGCGAACAGGTAAGTCTGCAGGGAGCGTGAGGAGCGCGAGGATGAGCGGCACCATGGACGGCACCAAGCGGCAGCGCCGCGGCGACACCCGCCAGCGCATCCAGGACGTGGCGCTCGAGCTCTTCGCCGAGCAGGGCTACGAAAAGACGTCTTTGCGCGAGATCGCCGAGTGCCTCGACGTCACCAAGGCGGCGCTCTACTACCACTTCAAGACCAAGGAAGAGATCCTGGTCAGCATCTTCGACGATCTGACCCAGCCGATCCTCGACCTGATCGAGTGGGGCCGACGGCAGCCGCACACCCTGGAGACGAAGCAGGAGATCGTACGGCGCTACAGCGAGACGCTGGCGGGCGCGGCGCCGCTGTTCCGCTTCATGCAGGAGAACCAGGCGACGGTACGGGAGCTGCGCGTCGGCGAGACCTTCAAGGAGCGCATGCAGGGCCTGCGCGAGATCATCATCGACCCACATGCTGACCTTGTCGACCAGGTCCGCTGCGTCAGCGCGATCTTCACCCTGCACGCCGGCATGTTCTTCCTCCAGGAACTGGAGGCCGACCCCGAGAAGAAGCGGGCCGCGATCCTGGAGGTCGCGACGGACCTGGTGACCCAGGCTCACCACAACGCCTGAGCCACCTGCCGCCTCAGACCGTCACGCCCTTGGCGCGCAGGAAGGCGACCGGGTCGACGGCCGAGCCGTAGTTCGCGGTCGTACGGATCTCGAAGTGCAGGTGCGGGCCACTGGAGTTACCGGTGTTCCCGGACCGGGCTATGTGCTGCCCGGTGGCGACGACCTGGCCGACCCGGACGTCGATCCGCGACAGATGGGCGTACTGCGAGTAGGTCCCGTTGCCGTGCCTGATCACGATGGCGTTGCCGTACGCCGGCCCGTCACCGGCGCCGTTGCCGCCCGCCTTGACGACGGTGCCGCCGTGCGCGGCGACGACGTCCGTGCCGCTCGCCACCGCGAAGTCCTGCCCGCTGTGCTTGTGCTGCCACATGCCGCCGGCCTGGTCGAAGCTCGCGGAGAGCCGGTACTTCCTCACCGGGTGCATCCAGGAGGCGGCCTTCTTGGCGGCAGCGGCCTTGGCGGCCTTCTCGGCGGCCACCTTCTTCGCAGCGGCCGTCTGGGCGGCCTTCTTGGCGGTGGCGGCGGCCTTGGCCTGCGCGGCGGCCTGCGCCTTGACGGCGCTCGCCGCGCTGGACGCGGAAACGGCGCTCGCCGCGCTGGACGCGGAAGTGGCATCGGCGGCGGCCGCGACCCCTGCGCCCAGCACGACCGACATTCCCAGCCCGGCGGCCAGGACAGCCGCGCGGCTGCGCAGCAGGGACGTACGGGAAGAGCGGGACGTGACACGCGAAGACATAAGAACCTCTGGGGTCGGGGGCAGAGAAAACCACCCGGCGCACAAGCGGCTGCCGGATGGACCATCCCTTGGTAACCCGGAGACCCTCGAAGCCCAAAACCTGTGATCTACGACGGAAGCTAGTACTTCATCCCAAATCTTCCCTCTCTTTGACACAGCCCCAATAACGGAATAATCGTCCCGCAATAGCAGAATTGCCCCAGAGATTTCAGGGAAGAGACCCTTTTCCCCTCCCGTCGGGCCGACCACTATCCGTCCTAGTACCGGCCACATCGCCTGTGCGGCATGTCACCGGCCGGCAAGATCCACCCGCTCCACGAAAAAAGCGTCATGTGACGCACATCTCTGGCCACTTACCACCCGGTAACCCTACGGTTCCCCTCACGCCACCCTCGGCGCCGAACATGCACAAGACAACGGCATACGGACGTGAGAGGACCCCCCACCATGACGAGCCGACGCCCCTGGGCGCGCCGCGCAGCGGTCACCGCAGTCTCCGCTTCTGCCCTCGTGGCCCTCGCCACCCCCGCGAACGCGGCAACGAGCACTGCGGCGGTCGACTACGCGACCTGGCAGAAGGACTGCCAGACGGTGATGGACCAGGCCCTGCCCTACCTGAAGCAGCGCATCGCCGCGGCCAAGCCGGGCGAGAAGCAGGCGATCGTCTTCGACATCGACAACACCACGCTGGAGACGGACTTCGGCTTCAGCTACCCGCAGCCGGCCAACAAGCCGGTCCTGAACGTCGCCGAGTACGCCCAGGAGCACGGCGTCTCCCTGTTCTTCGTCACGGCCCGCCCGGGCATCATCGAAGAGCCCACGGAGTGGAACCTCGAGCACGACGGCTACGACGTCTCCGGCCTGTACGTCCGCGGCTTCTTCGACCTGTTCAAGGACGTCGCCGCCTACAAGACGGCCCAGCGCGTCGACATCGAGAACAAGGGCTACGACATCATCGCGAACATAGGCAACAGCGCCACCGACCTCTCCGGTGGCCACGCCGACCAGACGTTCAAACTCCCGGACTACAACGGGCAGTTGTCGTAACCGCAGGCAGGCATGACGAAGGGGCCGGTGCTCGAGAGCACCGGCCCCTTCTGGCGTCGCCCTGCGGCTTACGCCTCCTTGCTCAGGTTCGGCCCGGCACCGCCGGCCGCCTGCTCGATCGGCGGGACGTCGGGCAGCGCCGACTTCTCCTCACCCCGGAAGGTGAAGGTCTGGGTCTCGCCCTCGCCCTCGGTGTCCACGACCACGATGTGACCGGGACGCAGCTCACCGAAGAGGATCTTCTCGGAGAGCGTGTCCTCGATCTCGCGCTGGATGGTGCGACGCAGCGGCCGCGCACCCAGCACCGGGTCGTAACCCTTCTTGGACAGCAGCTCCTTGGAGGACTGGGAGAGCTCGATGCCCATGTCCCGGTCCTTCAGGCGCTCGTCCACCTTGCCGATCATCAGGTCGACGATCGCGAGGATGTCGGCCTGGGTCAGCTGCGGGAAGACGACCACGTCGTCCACTCGGTTGAGGAACTCGGGGCGGAAGTGCTGCTTGAGCTCGTCCGAGACCTTGTTCTTCATGCGCTCGTAGTTGGACTTGGTGTCACCCGTGGCGGCGAAGCCGAGGTTGAAGCCCTTGGAGATGTCCCGGGTGCCGAGGTTGGTCGTCATGATGATGACCGTGTTCTTGAAGTCCACGACCCGGCCCTGGGAGTCGGTCAGGCGACCGTCCTCCAGGATCTGCAGCAGCGAGTTGAAGATGTCCGGGTGGGCCTTCTCGACCTCGTCGAAGAGGACGACGGAGAACGGCTTGCGGCGGACCTTCTCGGTCAGCTGGCCGCCCTCTTCGTAGCCCACGTATCCGGGGGGCGAGCCGAACAGACGCGACACCGTGTGCTTCTCGCTGAACTCCGACATGTCGAGGGAGATCAGCGCGTCCTCGTCACCGAAGAGGAACTCGGCGAGGGCCTTGGAGAGTTCGGTCTTACCGACGCCGGACGGGCCGGCGAAGATGAACGAACCACCGGGGCGCTTCGGGTCCTTGAGGCCCGCGCGCGTACGACGGATCGCCTTCGACAGCGCCTTGACAGCGTCGACCTGGCCGATGACCCGCTTGTGGAGCTCATCCTCCATGCGCAGCAGACGCGAGGACTCCTCCTCGGTCAGCTTGAAGACCGGGATGCCGGTGGCGGTCGCGAGGACCTCGGCGATCAGCTCGCCGTCGACCTCGGCGACGACGTCCATGTCGCCGGCCTTCCACTCCTTCTCCCGCTTGGCCTTGGCGGCCAGGAGCTGCTTCTCCTTGTCGCGGAGGGAGGCGGCCTTCTCGAAGTCCTGCGAGTCGATCGCGGACTCCTTGTCGCGGCGCACGCCGGCGATCTTCTCGTCGAACTCGCGGAGGTCCGGCGGCGCCGTCATCCGGCGGATGCGCATCCGGGAGCCCGCCTCGTCGATCAGGTCGATCGCCTTGTCGGGGAGGAAGCGGTCCGAGATGTAACGGTCGGCCAGCGTCGCGGCCTGGACGAGGGCCTCGTCCGTGATGGAGACACGGTGGTGCGCCTCGTACCGGTCGCGCAGACCCTTGAGGATCTCGATCGTGTGCGGCAGGGACGGCTCGGCGACCTGGATGGGCTGGAAGCGGCGCTCCAGGGCCGCGTCCTTCTCCAGGTGCTTGCGGTACTCGTCCAGCGTGGTCGCACCGATGGTCTGCAGCTCACCGCGGGCCAGCATCGGCTTCAGGATGGAAGCCGCGTCGATGGCACCCTCGGCGGCACCCGCACCGACCAGCGTGTGCAGCTCGTCGATGAACAGGATGATGTCGCCGCGGGTGCGGATCTCCTTGAGCACCTTCTTCAGGCGCTCCTCGAAGTCACCGCGGTAGCGGGAGCCGGCGACCAGGGCGCCGAGGTCGAGGGTGTAGAGGTGCTTGTCCTTGAGGGTCTCGGGCACCTCGCCCTTGACGATGGCCTGGGCGAGACCCTCGACGACGGCGGTCTTGCCGACGCCGGGCTCACCGATCAGGACCGGGTTGTTCTTGGTGCGGCGGGACAGCACCTGCATGACCCGCTCGATCTCCTTCTCGCGCCCGATGACCGGGTCGAGCTTGGACTCACGAGCGGCCTGGGTGAGGTTCCGGCCGAACTGGTCGAGGACCAGGGACGTCGAGGGGGTGCCCTCGGCAGGCCCGCCACTGGCGCCGGCGGTCTCCTTGCCCTGGTAACCGGAGAGCAGCTGGATGACCTGCTGCCGCACCCGGTTGAGATCTGCGCCCAGCTTGACCAGGACCTGGGCGGCGACGCCCTCGCCCTCACGGATCAGGCCGAGCAGGATGTGCTCCGTGCCGATGTAGTTGTGGCCCAGCTGAAGGGCCTCGCGGAGCGACAGCTCCAGGACCTTCTTGGCACGGGGGGTGAAGGGGATGTGCCCGGACGGGGCCTGCTGGCCCTGGCCGATGATCTCCTCCACCTGCTGGCGGACCGCCTCGAGCGAAATCCCGAGGCTCTCAAGGGCCTTGGCGGCGACACCCTCACCCTCGTGGATCAGGCCCAGGAGGATGTGCTCGGTGCCGATGTAGTTGTGGTTGAGCATCCGGGCTTCTTCCTGAGCCAGGACGACAACCCGCCGCGCGCGGTCGGTGAACCTCTCGAACATCGTTAATCGCTCCTCAGAGCGGTCAGGCAGTGGGGGGAACTTCCCGCCCCTGTCCTTCCGCAGCTTAGTCCCGCAAGCGGGGACCGCTCATTCCAACTGCCGACACCGTCGATGGCCTCCTGACCCGTGACGCCGACATCTGCTCCAACCCGATGGTGCGAGACGATGTTCCCGCAGGCCAGGTGGTTACCCTCACCATCAGTACGCCGATGGCGAACGTGAGACCACCTTGCCTGCGTGTCGCCCCCTCCCACTAGGGATGTCTTACCCGCTGGGACTGACACTCCATGCCGCGCGCACCGGTTCGCTCCGCTATGGGCGAACAACCTTGCACTACCCCGCACCCCCGCGCGCCCCCTTTTCAGGCACTCTGCGCATCCACTAGAACACCCAGCGTAACCCGCAAGCCCTTCGGGCGGTTGCCCTTGGCATGGTTGGCAGCCTCTCCACGGTCCCGCTCCCTCGTCGGCCGCTCGATCCGGACGACCGGGTCAGGCGGTTCTACGAGAACGAACTGGGCTGGGCGACAGTGCCCGCGCGCGCGGCAGACCCCGGATCTCCGGTACGGCTCCGCGTGGGCGACCGCTTCGACGTCCTGGACGTCCCCGCCGAGGCGGGCCTGGCCGGTCTGCGGCATCTCGCGCCTGGCTCTCCGGTGGCCGTACAAGGGGACCGGATCCGGCTGCTGGTGGCCGCGGGCAGCGCGGACGAACTGCCGGGGCTGCTGGACTGGCTGGAGTGGGGCGCGCTGACGCTCGACCTCGGGGCGCTCGGCCCGGGCTGCGTCATGGACGCGCCGCTGCCGCCCGGGACGCCGCCGTCCGACGTACGGCCCGCGGGTCTACGGCCTGCGGGGGTACGTCCTGCTGGCCGCTCGGGCATGCAGGGGGCCGCCGTATGGCTGCGGCCCCCCGAGTGGCTGCGGCCCCCCGAGCCGGGGTGCGCGGTCGAGGCCTCGCTGCCGACGCTGTCGGCTGTGAGGGGCGGTGGGGGCGCCCCCGATCTCGTACGACTTGTGGACACGGTGGCGACGCGGTGCCACCGACTGCGGCTGCGGCGCGCGTGCGCCCAGCCCCTGGCCCTGCCGTAGACCAGCGATCAGGCGTTGGCCTTCTCGTAGGCCTCGCGGATCGACGCCGGAACACGGCCGCGGTCGTTGACCTCGTAACCGTTCTCCTTCGCCCAGGCGCGGATCTGCGCGGTGTCCTGGCTGCCACCGGTGGCGGCACGCGCCTTTCCGCGTCCGCCGGAGGCACGGCCTCCGGTACGACGACCACCCTTCACGTAAGGCTCGAGAAGCCCACGGAGCTTGTCCGCATTGGCGGTCGTGAGATCGATCTCGTAAGTCTTGCCGTCCAACGCGAACGTGACGGTCTCGTCCGCCTCGCCGCCGTCGATGTCATCGACAAGAAGGACCTGAACCTTCTGTGCCACCGGATTTCCTTTCATCCAAAACTTGAGGGCCGGGGGTCTGCGGCGTCCGCCGTTTCGCCGTCCCCTGTTATATGCAGTACTGCAGTACGTCGGAAAGCAAACCGCTTTTGCCGGAAAAACACAAACCCCTCGGAGAGACCGAGCGCGAGACCCAGTGCCGGAGCCGAGTGCTGGGCACACACCCACTCCGTCCGGAAACATACGCGTTTCGGACATAGGGAACCCGGGCATGGGCGGCGGAATGCGTCATGGTGATCGGCGATCACAGATGCAGAAGCATCCGGCTGTTGCCCAAGGTGTTCGGTTTCACCCGTTCGAGACCCAGGAACTCCGCTACGCCTTCGTCATAGGAACGCAGTAGCTCCGCGTAGACATCGGTGTCTACGGGTGTCTCACCGATCTCGACGAAGCCGTGCTTGGCGAAGAAGTCCACTTCGAAGGTCAGACAGAAAACGCGACGAACACCCAGCCAGCGCGCGGTGTGCAGCAACTTCTCCAGCACCTGGTGCCCGACACCGGCGCCCTTCAGGCCGGGCTTCACCGCGAGAGTGCGGACTTCCGCGAGGTCTTCCCACATCACGTGCAGCGCGCCGCAGCCGACCACCTCGGCGTTGTCGTCCCGTTCGGCGACCCAGAACTCCTGGATGTCCTCGTAAAGGGTGACCGTCGCTTTGTCGAGCAGGATGCGGCCGCGGACGTACGTGTCAAGGAGACGGCGCACGGCCGGGACATCGCTGGTGCGGGCCCGCCGGACAGTGATGGCTTTAGCGCTGACTTCGGGACCTTCGGGACTCTCTGCTGACATGAGCGGACGCTATCGCCCGTCACCCTCCTGTGCCGACCCGGGGTTCTCGCCGGCGGTATCGCTGCCGGTATCCGGGGCCGCTTCGGGTGTTTCCGGCCCTTGGACGATGCGCACGGCGTCACTGAGGGCCCGTCTCTGTTCATCGCTCATCATCCCGAAGAAGGCGACGAGAGCGGCTGCGGGGTTGTCGCTCTGCGACCAGGCGTCGTTCATCAGAGCGGCCGCGTAGGCGGCCCTGGTGGAGACGGCCTCATATCGATAGGCCCGGCCTTCCGCCTCGCGGCGCACCCAGCCCTTCTGATGGAGATTGTCCAAAACGGTCATCACCGTGGTGTACGCGATGGACCGTTCCTGCTGAAGGTCTTCCAGGACTTCTCGAACGGTCACCGGGCGGTTCCACTTCCACACCCGCGTCATGACCGCGTCTTCGAGTTCTCCCAATGGGCGAGGCACACCTCAGCACAATAGTGGGAGAACTCTCCATTGGCGTGCCGGACGGGCATGTTCACTGGCATACCCGAACAAAAAGGGCGTACGACTCGACGGCGCGGGCGCGCGCAGGAGTCGTACGCCGGTGGGGCGCCGTGGGGAGAGGGCTCAGCCGTCGGTCCTGGCGGGGGCCTGCCGGACCCCCTCGGCGTGCGCGAGGGCGGCGTCGACGGCCGCGTCCTCCTTGGCCTTGTTGGCCCCGCCCTGGGTCTTCACGATCACCCTGATCACGCCGATGAAGAACACGGCCATGACGACCGGGGGCACAAGCGCGGAGAGGTAGTCCATGCGTCCAGGGTAGCCACGGGCCGGCGGGGCGGGCGGGGCGGGGTTGGGGTGGTTCCGGGCGGTTCGGGCCGGGTCAGCCGGCGGCGAGGTGCCGGGGCGGGGTGGAGCCGGACGGTGGGGTGGGTTTGCGGCGGGGGAAGACCTCGCCCGGGGTCGGAATGGGACGGGCCGGTTTCGGGGCCGCCGGGGCGGGGGCCGGCTTGGGGGCCGCCGGCTTCTCCGCGGGCTTCTTCTCGGGTTTCCTCGCGGGGTCCCGGTCGATCTCCGGCCCGGCGTGCGTCCCGGCGCCCCTGAGGCCGCCCTGAACGGCCGTGAGGCGATTGCGGGCGGCCGGGACGGTCGGGGCTGCCGCGCCGGCCGGATCGCGCGCCAGGCGGGCGCGTACGTCCTGCTCCGCGAGCATCCGGCAGCGGCCCAGGAGCACGGAGGCGGCCGGGTTGCCGCGCAGCGCCCGGAGGGCGGCGAGGTCGTCGGGGTCCGGGCGGTACCCGGCACCCAGCGCCTCCTCGAGGAGTACGAGGTAGTCGGCGCTGGTGCCGGGCAGGGCGGCGCGGTAGCGCGCGAGGTCGGCCACCAGGAAGGCACGCAGCCTGGCGCCCTCGCGCATGGCTTCGTCGAGGGATTCGGCGAGCCGGAGACAGTCCTGGACGTCCCCGGCAGGAGTGGGGCCTGACTGAAGGGCGAGGGCGAGGGCGCGGCGGAGCACACGCAGCTCCTCCACGCCGAACGCCATGCCGCCGCGGGATCCGTATGGCGTGGGCATGCGGCGACGATACGCGCTAATCAGACAAATTCGACATATTTCGACATAGGGGGCGGGTGTGGCGCAGTTTGAGGCACCCGGTTGCGCCGCGGGGCCGCCCTCACATGCGGGACACGTTGCGCTCGTACACCAGCCGCAGCCCGACCAGCGTCAGCCACGGCTCGTGCTCGTCGATCACCGACGACTCGCCCAGCACCATCGGTGCCAGCCCGCCGGTGGCGATCACCGTCACCTCGTCCGGGTCCTCCGCCAGCTCCCGCGCCATCCGGCTCACGACCCCGTCGACCTGTCCGGCGAACCCGTAGATGATCCCGGACTGCATCGCCTCGACCGTGTTCTTGCCGATCACGCTCCGCGGCCGGGCCACCTCGATCTTCCGCAGCTGCGCGCCCCGGACGCCGAGCGCCTCCACGGAGATCTCGATACCGGGCGCGATGACGCCGCCGATGTACTCACCGCGCGCGGAGACCGCGTCGAACGTCGTGGCGGTACCGAAGTCCACGACGATCGCCGGGCCGCCGTACAGCTCGACGGCGGCCACCGCGTTGATGATGCGGTCGGCGCCGACCTCCTTGGGGTTGTCGGTCAGGATCGGCACGCCCGTCTTCACGCCCGGCTCCACCAGCACGGCGGGCACGTCGCCGTAGTACCGGCGCGTCACCTCACGCAGCTCGTGCAGCACGGACGGCACGGTCGCGCAGATCGCGATGCCGTCGATGCCGTCGCCCAGTTCGTCGCCAAGCAGCGGGTGCATGCCCATCAGGCCCTGCAGCAGCACCGCCAGTTCGTCCGCCGTGCGGCGCGCGTCGGTGGAGATGCGCCAGTGCTCGACGATGTCGTCCCCGTCGAAGAGGCCCAGGACGGTGTGCGTGTTCCCTACGTCGATCGTCAGCAGCATGGCCGGTACCTACTCCGCCGCTCGCAGGTCGAGGCCGATGTCGAGGATCGGCGAGGAGTGGGTCAGGGCTCCTACGGCGAGGTAGTCGACGCCGGTGTCGGCGTACGCCTTCGCGTTCTCCAGGGTGAGCCGGCCCGACGCCTCCAGGGCCGCGCGGCCGTGCACCAGGGCCACCGCCTCCTCGCACTCGCCGGGTGTGAAGTTGTCCAGCAGGATCAGGTCGGCGCCGGCGTCGACGACCTCGCGCAGCTGGTGCAGGGTGTCGACCTCGACCTCGATGGGGATCTCGGGGAAGGTCTCCCGTACGGCCTTGAAGGCCTGTGCGACACCGCCCGCGGCGACGACGTGGTTGTCCTTGACCAGGGCCGCGTCCGACAGCGACATGCGGTGGTTGACGCCGCCGCCGCAGCGGACCGCGTACTTCTCCAGGGAGCGCAGGCCCGGCGTCGTCTTGCGGGTGTCGCGCACGCGTGCCTTCGTGCCCTCGAGAACGTCCGCCCACGCGCGCGTGGCGGTCGCGATGCCCGACAGGCGGCACACCAGGTTGAGCGCACTGCGCTCGGCGGTGAGCAGGTCGCGCGTGCGCGTGGTGACCGACAGGAGCTTCTGCCCGGCCGCCACCCGGTCGCCGTCCTCGACGTGCCGCTCGACCTCGAACTCGTCCGTGCAGACCACCGAGATCACCGCTTCGGCGACCCTGAGGCCCGCCACGACGCCCGCCTCGCGCGCGGTGAAGTCGGCGGTGGCGACGGCCTCCTCGGGGATGGTCGCGACGGTCGTCACGTCCACACCGTGGTCGAGGTCCTCCTGGATGGCGACGTTTGCGATGTCCTCGACCTCCACGGGGTCGAGTCCGGCGTCGGCCAGGAGCTGGGCGAGCGCCGGGTCGAGCCCGCACTCCAGGTACTCCGCGTCGGCGTCCGCGCCGCAGGCGCAGCCGTCGCCGCAGCCTCCGGTCGAGGCGAGGGGAAGGTCGGGGGTGCTCACTTCTGTCACTGCTCCTGGGGACGGTGCTGCTGCCGGGTCGGGGGGAAGTCTGGGGTGTCCGTGGTGTGTACGGCGAGCGTCCGGTCGGGATTGAGCCGTACGACGATGTGGCGCCGCCACGCGGCGTCGTCGCGGTCGGCGCGGTCCTCGCGCCAGTGGCAGCCGCGGGTCTCCTCACGCAGCAGGGCAGCGGTGACCAGGACGCGGGCCACGCACAGGAGGTTGGTGGCCTCCCAGGTGTCGACGCCGGCCTCGGACGTCTTGCCGTTCTCGTCGAGGGCGTCGCGGGCCTCGGTGTGCAGCTGCTGGAGCTGTTCGGCGGCCTTGGCGAGGGACTCGGCGGACCGCAGGACGCCCGCACCGTCCGTCATGATCCGCTGGATCGCGAAACGGTCCTCGGGGGCGAGGAGCGGGTGCGCGGGCACCTCGGGGTGCTCGACCGGTTCGGGCACGCGCGCGTGGAGGCCGCTCTCCGCGTGGGCGGCGGCGATGTCCTCCGCGATGCGCTCGGCGTAGACGAGGCCTTCGAGGAGGGAGTTGGAGGCGAGGCGGTTGGCGCCGTGCACGCCGGTGCAGGCGACCTCTCCGCACGCGTACAGGCCGGGGACGGTCGTACGGCCCTGGGAGTCGGTGCGGACGCCGCCGGAGGCGTGGTGGGCGGCCGGGGCGATCGGGATGGGCTCGGTGATCGGGTCGATGCCGTTGGCGCGGCAGGCGGCGAGGATGGTCGGGAAGCGGTGCTGCCACATCTCGGCGCCGAAGTGCCGGGCGTCGAGGAACATGTGCTCGGCGTCCTGCTCCTGCATGCGGCGCAGGATGCCCTTGGCGACGATGTCCCTGGGCGCGAGCTCGGCCAGTTCGTGCTGCCCGACCATGAAGCGCACGCCGGCGGCGTCCACCAGGTGCGCGCCCTCGCCGCGCACGGCCTCGGAGACGAGCGGCTGCTGGCCCTCCGCCTCCGGGCCGAGGAACAGCACGGTCGGGTGGAACTGCACGAACTCCAGGTCGCTCACCTCGGCGCCCGCGCGCAGGGCGAGCGCGACGCCGTCGCCGGTGGACACGGACGGGTTGGTGGTCGCGGAGAACACCTGCCCCATGCCGCCGGTGGCGAGGACCACCGCGGGGGCGTGCACGGCGCCCACGCCGTCGTGCTGGCCTTCGCCCATGACGTGCAGGCTCACGCCCGCCGTCCGGCCGTCGGCGTCGGTCAGCAGGTCCAGCACGAGCGCGTTCTCGATGGTGCGCAGTCCACGCGCGCGTACCGCCTCCACGAGCGCCCGGGAGATCTCCGCGCCGGTCGCGTCACCGCCCGCGTGCGCGATCCGGCGACGGTGGTGTCCGCCCTCGCGCCCGAGCTGCAGGTCGCCCTCTTCGGACTCGTCGAAGTGCGCGCCGGTCGCGATGAGGCGGCGTACGGCGTCGGGGCCCTCGGTGACGAGGATGCGTACGGCCTCCTCGTCGCACAGGCCCGCGCCGGCCACCAGGGTGTCGTCCAGGTGCTGTTCGGGGGTGTCGCCCTCGCCCAGGGCGGCGGCGACGCCGCCCTGCGCCCAGCGCGTGGAGCCGTCGTCGAGGCGGGCCTTGGTGACGACGACCGTCTTCAGGCCGACGGCCTCGCAGCGCAGGGCGGCGGTCAGGCCGGCCACCCCGGAGCCGACGACGACCACGTCGGCGGAGATGGCCCACCCGGGGGCGGGCGCGTGCAGTCGTATGCCTGTGCTGGTCACGAGGCGGCTCCGAGGGTTCCGAATACGAGTGGGATGTTGTCGATCAACCGGGTCGTCCCGACCCGGGCGGCGACGGCGAGGACGGCCTCGCCGGTGAAGTCGTCCTCGATCTCGCTGAAGTCGGACGGGTCGACCAGGGCCAGGTAGTCCAGTTCGAGCGGCGGAGACAGCCGCGCGGCGTCGTCGAGGACCAGCCGGGCGGCGGCGCGGACGGCCGTCGGGGCACCCGGGAGCGCCTTCGCGACGGCGTGCGCGTCGGCGGCCGCACGGGACTCCCCTATGGCGCTGAGCGCCTCGGCACGCGCGTGCGTGGCGGGCACTTCGCGGGCACGCGCGCGCAGCGCCTCCTGGGCCGCGTGCCGGTCGCTGCCCGCGAACAGCGCCCGGGAGAGGCTGAGCGCCGTGCGCCGCTGCTCGGGCGAGAGGTAGCGGTTGCGGCTGGAGAGGGCGAGGCCGTCCTCCTCGCGCACCGTGGGGACGCCGACGATCTCGACGCCGAAGTTCAGGTCCCGCACCATGCGGCGGATCAGGGCGAGCTGCTGGGCGTCCTTCTCGCCGTACAAGGCGGTGTCGGGGCGGGTGAGGTGCAGCAGCTTGGCGACGACGGTGAGCATGCCGTCGAAGTGGCCGGGGCGCGAGGCGCCCTCCAGGCGCGCCCCCATGGGGCCCGCGGTGATGCGGACCTGGGGCTCGCCGCCCGGGTAGACCTCGTCCGCGGAGGGCGCGAACACGGCGTCCGCGCCGGACTGTTCGGCGATCTTCAGGTCGGCGTCCAGGGTGCGCGGGTAGCGGTCGAGGTCCTCGCCCGCGCCGAACTGCAAGGGGTTCACGAAGACGGTGACGACGACCTCGCCGCCCGGTCCGGCGATCTCGCGGGCGGTGCGGATCAGCGTGGCGTGGCCCTCGTGCAGGGCGCCCATGGTCATCACCACGGCGCGGCGGCCGGTACGCGTGCGTGCGTGCAGTTCGTCGGCGGTGCGCAGCAGGGTGGTGGTCATCGGGCGTCTCCCTCGGCGCCGTCGGTCCCGGTGGCGAGCACCCCGAGGAGGTCCTCGGCGAGCTCCGGCTTCAGCAGTCCGTGGGCGAGCGCGCGGTCGGCGGTGGCGCGGGCCATCGCCAGGTAGCCGGCGACGGTCTGCGGGGCGTGCTTGCGCAGCTCAGCGACGTGCGCGGCGACCGTGCCCGCGTCCCCGCGCGCGACGGGGCCGGTGAGGGCCGCGTCGCCGGAACGCAGGGCGTTGTCGAGGGCGGCGCCGAGCAGCGGGCCGAGCATCCGGTCGGGGGCCGCGACGCCGGCCTCGCGCAGCAGCTCCATGGACTGGGCGACCAGCGTCACCAGGTGGTTCGCGCCGAGTGCAAGCGCCGCGTGGTAGAGCGGGCGCATCTCCTCGGCGATCCATTCCGGTTCGCCGCCCATCTCGATGACGAGGGCCTCGGCGGCCAGCCGCAGCTCCTCGGGCGCGGTGACCCCGAAGGAGCATCCGGCGAGGCGCTGGACGTCCACAGGGGTGCCGGTGAAGGTCATCGCCGGATGCAGGGCCAGCGGCAGCGCGCCCGCGCGCAGGGCGGGGTCCAGGACCTTGGAGCCGTACCGCCCGGAGGTGTGCACGAGCAGCTGCCCCGGCCGTACGGCCCCGGTCTCGGCGAGCCCCTCCACCAGGCCGGGCAGCGCGTCGTCCGGGACGGTCAGCAGGACCAGGTCGGCGCGCTCCAGGACCTCGGCGGGCGGCATCACCGGCACGTCGGGGAGCAGCTGCGCGGCGCGCCTCCTGGAGGCGTCGGAGACTCCGGAGACGGCCACCGGGCGGTGCCCGGCGAGCTGGAGGGACGCCGCCAGCGCGGGGCCCACCCGACCGGCGCCCACGACGCCGACGGTGAGCCGCGCGGGGCGGTCCCTGGGGTCTGGCTGTTGGCTTGTACTCACGCGACGGCGGCCTTCCCGTTCCAGTCCGCTCCGGGTACCGGACGATTTCTCGTCATGTTAACGCGATCGGTTCGAGGGGCGTTCGGTTGTCCACAGGCTGTGGGTTACGCCACGCGTCGGCGCACGGGAAAGCCTGTGGAAATCCGAGTGCTCGGCCGGACCCGTGCCAGGCATGATCCGAGGCATGAGCGATGCGGCGCAGCAGGTCGAGCAGCACTCCGACCGGACATCGAACGAAGACGAGGAACAGACATCGGACGACGAGCGGCGCACGCGACGCCGTGAGCGGCGCATCGCCGCGTACCGGAGCGCGGAGCGCGTCCTCGCGCGCCCCGGTTTCCTGGGCACGCTCCGGGAGCGCCTGGCGCTGCTGGACAGCGCGCAGGGTCTGTACGACCTGGACGAGCCGGCGGACATCTACGGCAACGGTGTCGTGGAGGCCCTGGAGGAGAAGGTCGCGGGCCTGCTGGGCAAGGAGGCCGCCGCGTTCTTCCCGACGGGCACGATGACCCAGCAGGTGGCGCTGCGCTGCTGGGCGGGCCGCACCGGCAGCCCCACCGTCGCCCTGCACGCACTGGCCCACCCCGAAGTACACGAGCGCAATGCGTTCAGCCAGGTCAGCGGGCTGCGCCCGGTACGGGTGACGAGTGAGCCCCGTCTGCCGACCGCCGACGAGGTACGCGGCTTCGAGGAGCCCTTCGGGGCGCTGATGCTCGAACTGCCCCTCAGGGACGCCGGCTTCGTGCTGCCGTCCTGGGAGGAACTCACCGAACTCGTGGAGGCTGCCCGCGAAAGGGACGCGGTCGTGCACTTCGACGGGGCGCGCCTGTGGGAGTCCACCGTCCACTTCGGCCGCCCCCTTGACGAGATCGCGGACCTGGCCGACAGCGTCTACGTGTCGTTCTACAAGTCCCTCGACGGCTTCGGCGGCGCCGCGCTCGCGGGCCCGAAGACCCTGATCGACGAGGCGAAGACCTGGCGGCACCGGTACGGCGGCCAGATCTTCCAGCAGTTCCCGACCGTGCTGTCGGCCCTCGCCGGGCTGGAGCGGGAACTCCCGCGGCTGCCCGGGTATGTCGCCCACGCGCGCGTGGTGGCCGACGCGCTGCGCGAGGGGTTCGCGGCGGCCGGGGTGCCCTGGATGCGCGTCCATCCCGAGGTGCCGCACACAAACGAGTTCCAGGTCTGGCTGCCGTACGACCCGGACGTCCTCGCAGAGGCCGCCGCCCGGCACGGCGAGGAGACGGGCACCCTCCTGTTCGCGGACTCCTGGGACCCCAAGGGTCCGGGTCTGGCCGTCACGGAGGTGTACGTCCGCGCCGCGGGCCTGGAGTGGACGGCCGACGACGTCAAGGCGGCGGTCGCCGAGTTCGTGTCCCGGCTGGCCGAGGAGGCCGGCAAGGCGGAAGCGGTCGGCACGGCGGAAGCGGTCGGCACGGCGGGGGCGACCAGCAAGTAGAGCGCGGCCGCAGACGCTGCCACCGGCCCAGGGCCTGCCGTATCCGCCCGTGGCCCGGGCGCCCGGCGAGGACCGCGCGGAACTGCCGGTGGTCGCGCGGCTCGCGCACGACCTGCCGGTCGTCGGTACCGGGCGCGGGCGGGCCGGGCACGCCGAGCCTGCGGGCCCGGTAGGTGTCGGGCAGGTACTGCTGCGTGATGTTCATGGCTGTTGCCCCTCTCGGGACGTGGAGTCAGGGATTCGTGGGCTCCGCGGCTGCCCCGGTGGTCCCAGGCTGCGCCCGCCGCCGTGACGTCGCGTCGATTGACGGCCGCCGTCAATCGACGCCGGCGTTGTCAGTGGCGGGGCGCACCATGAGGTCATGAGCGTGCACATCGACATCGCGGGGCTGCGGCCGGAGGGGGTCGCCGTCGTCCCCTCGCCCCTGGCCGAGCTCGGCATGGCGCTGCACGCGCTGTCCGAGCCGGGGCACCATCCCGGTCTGCAGGGCTGGGTGACGTGCGTCACGGCCCGGCTCGGCTCCCGTCTCGCCGACCGCATGTGCGAGGCGGACTTCCTGTGGCGGACGACGTTCTCGGACCTGTTCCTGCCGTACGCGGGCATCCCGGGCGGCACCGCGCTCCCCGGGTCCACGCTCGCCGAAGAGCTGGACCTGCTGGACAAGCTGACGGACGAGCAGTTCGTGGACGCCGCCCTGGAGTTCAGCTGCGCGATGCCCCACGGAGACGGGCCCAGCCCGCTCGTCGACGCCGGGCTGCGCCGGCGCGCTCTTGAGCTGGCCGCCGCGCGGGGGCCGCAACAGGTGCGGTTCAGCGAGCTGTTGCTGACCGATCCGCCGAGGATCCGGGCGTGGCTGCGCCAGTTCCTGCAGGACTGTGACGAGGCGTTCTTCGCGGAGGCCTGGTCCCGGCTGCGCCACCAGCTCACGGCGGACGCCCGCCACAAGACCGATCTCCTGCGCCGCAGGGGGCTGGCCGAGGCACTGGCCGCCGTGTCCCCGGTGGTCGCCCTGGACGAGGCCGCCGATCGGATCACGGTCGACAAACTGAGCGTGGGCCGTACGGCCACCCGGGACGGTGGCCTCCTGCTCGTACCGACCAGCTTCGGCTGGCCCCACCTGTCCGTCCTCTACCGGCACGGCTGGCAGCCGGTGCTGCACTACCCGGTCGGTTCCCCCGAGCTCGCCGCTCCGCCCTCCGTCGAGCAACTGGCCCTGCGCATGACGGCCCTGTCCCACCCCGTCCGGATGCGCATCTGCCGCTATCTGGCCCGCAGCGCCCACACCACGAGCGAGCTGGCGCAGACACAGGGCATGACGGCCCCGGAGATATCCCGCCATCTGAGCGTCCTGAAGAAGGCGGGCCTGATCACCACGCGCCGCCGCGGCCGGTACGTCCAGCACCAGCTGGACATAGCGGTCGTGGCCCGGCTCGGCAGCGACTTCCTGGAAGGAATACTCCGCTAGGGCCCGTACGAACCGAACCGTCAGCCGTGCCCGCCGGCGCGCACCAGACCCGTCTCGTACGCCAGGACGACCACCTGGACCCGGTCCCGGAGCCCCAGCTTCGTCAGGATGCGACCCACATGGGTCTTCACGGTCGCCTCGGACAGCACGAGCCGGGCGGCGATCTCCCCGTTGGACAGGCCCTGCGCGACCAGGATCATGACCTCGCGCTCGCGTTCGGTGAGCCGCTCCAGCTCCTTGTGCCGGGGCTCCTTCCCGACGCTCGGGAGCATCGGAGCGAACCGGTCGAGCAGACGGCGCGTGGTCGACGGGGCCACCACCGCGTCGCCGCTGTGCACGGCGCGGATGGCGGCCAGGAGTTCACCGGGCGGCACGTCCTTCAGCATGAAGCCGGAGGCGCCCGCCTTCAGCCCCGAGAAGGCGTACTCGTCGAGGTCGAAGGTGGTCAGGATGAGCACCTTCGGGGGCTCGGGCTCCGAGCAGATGCGGCGGGTGGTCTCCACGCCGTCGAGCTTCGGCATACGGACGTCCATGAGCACCACGTCGACGGCGGTCGAACGCAGCACCTGAAGGGCCTCGACACCGTCCCCCGCCTCGGCGACGACTTCCATGTCCGGCTGGGCGGCGAGCACCATCCGGAACCCGGTGCGCAGCAGCACCTGGTCGTCGACGAGCATCACGCGGATCGTCATCGGGACCTCTTCCGTTCTCTTCGTTGCGGCGGATTGCGTTTGCGGCGGAATCCGTCTGCGGGGAATCTGTCGGCGGGGGCGTTACAGGTGTCAACGAGGGGCGTACGTGGGCGTCAGTGCGCGGGTTTCAGCGGGAGCAGCACACTGATCCGGAATCCCCCGCCTGGGCGCGGGCCCGCGTCCAGGGTGCCGCCGACCATACCGACCCGTTCGCGCATACCGATCAGGCCGTGGCCCTGGCCGTCGGCGCCGCCCTCCTCGTACAGCTCGTGCGGGGCGCCCTTGCCGTCGTCCTCGACGAGCAGGCCGAGGCCGTCGTCGAAGTAGACCAGGCGCACGCTGGCGCCCGCGTTCGGCCCGCCGTGCTTGCGGGTGTTGGTCAGCGCCTCCTGCACAATGCGGTACGCGGTGAGCTCGACGCCGCTGGGCAGCGGTCGCGGGGTGCCCTCGACCTTGAAGTCGACGGGCAGACCGGAGGTGCGGCACTGCTCGATCAGCTCGTCGATCTGGTCGACGTCGGGCTGCGGAACGTACTCGCCGACCTCCTTGTGCTCACCGGTGCGCAGTACGCCGAGCAGGCGGCGCATCTCGGCGAGGGCCTGGCGGCCGGTGGAGGAGATGGTCTCCAGGGCCTTCTTGGCCTGGTCGGGGGCGGCGTCCAGGACGTAGGCGGCGCCGTCGGCCTGCACCACCATCACCGACACGTTGTGCGCGACGACGTCGTGCAACTCGCGGGCGATCCGGGCGCGTTCGGCCGCGACCGCGACCTTGGCCTGCGCCTCCCGCTCCTTCTCCAGCCGGGCGTTGCGCTCCTCCAGCTGCGCGAAGTAGGCGCGGCGGGTGCGGATGGAGTCGCCGAGCACCCAGGCGAGCGCGAAGGGCACGGTCAGGAAGACCATGGTCGCGAGGTTGCCCAGCGTGCTGGAGTGCGCGTTCGGCCAGCGCAGTTGCGCCATGGGTGCCGCGCACAGTCCCACGGCCAGCGCGAGCCACGAGGCCCAGCGGGCGCCCGTCGCGGCCACCGTGTAGACGATCACCAGCATCGCGAAGTCCGCGGGGATCGTCTCGACGTTCAGCATCACCTGCGCCAGGCCGAGCCCGATCGCCAGCAGCAGCATCTTCTCCGGCATACGGCGGCGCAGCGCGATCACCAAGCACAGCAGGAGCACGATCGGAACGATCAAAACCGGCGAGTCGGTGCCCCGGGCCCCCTGGCGGGCAGCCTGGCCCACCACCGAGATCCCGAACAGGAAGACGGCCCAGAAGGTGTCGACCCCTGTCGGGTGCCTGCGGAGGAAGTCATAGAGGCGCTGCACGTGACCCAGCGTAGGGAAGCAAGATGCGTGCAGGGGTCAACCGGAGGACCGATCCGCGCCCGGCGCACATACTCCCCAAGGTGGAGGCTGTGTTCTCCTGCGCGCTTAGCCTGGGCCCGTGACGGAAGAGACATCGAGCCCGTGGCAGGGCTGGCGGACGGCGGCCGAGTCCGCGCTGTACGGGTCCGACGGCTTCTATCGCAGGCCGGAGGGCCCCGCCGGACACTTCCGTACGTCGGTGCATGCGTCCCCGCTGTTCGCCGAGGCCGTCGCCCGGCTGCTGTGCCGTGTCGACGAGGCCCTGGGCCGGCCCGGCTCGCTGGCCTTCGTCGACATGGCGGCGGGCCGGGGTGAGCTGGTCGGCGGCGTGCTGGCGGCGCTGCCCGCCGAGGTGGCGGCACGCACGCGTGCGTACGCCGTCGAGATCGCCGGCCGCCCCGAGGGCCTCGACGAACGCATCGCGTGGCTCACCGAACCGCCGCAGCAGGTCAGCGGGCTGCTGTTCGCCAACGAGTGGCTGGACAACGTACCCGTCGACATCGCCGAGGTGGACTCGGCGGGCGTACCACGGCAGGTGCTCGTACGGCAGGACGGGGCCGAACGGCTCGGGGAACCGGTCGGCGGTGCGGAAGCGGAGTGGCTCGCCCGCTGGTGGCCGCTGCCGGCCGAGGAGGGACTCCGGGCCGAGATCGGGCTCCCCCGGGACGAGGCCTGGGCGGCCGCGGTCTCCTCGCTGGACCGGGGGCTCGCGGTCGCCGTCGACTACACGCACACCCTGGATGCGCGCCCACCGTTCGGCACGCTCACCGGCTTCTGCGCGGGGCGCGAGACGGCGCCCGTGCCGGACGGGTCGTGCGACATCACGGCGCACGTCGCACTGGACGCGTGCGCGGCGCGCGGGTCGGTGCGGATGCTCCCCGGCGCGCGCCTTCTGCCTCAGCGCGATGCCTTGCGCGCCCTGGGGATCGCGGGCACACGCCCCCCGCTCGCCCTCGCGTCCACCCGGCCTGCGGCCTACGTACGAGCCCTCGCGAGCGCCGGTGAAGCCGCCGAGCTCACCGCACCCGGCGGCCTCGGCGACTTCGGCTGGCTGCTGCAGCCGGTGGGAATTGCGGACGCACTCGTCGGCTGACGGCGCCCGCCCCGGCTCGCCGCCGCCCTACTTGTCGATGTCCCCGACCACGAAGAACAGCGACCCCAGGATCGCCACCATGTCCGCGACCAGCGTCCCCGGCAGCAGTTCCACGAGCGCCTGGATGTTGTTGTACGAGGCCGAGCGCAGCTTCAGCCGGTACGGGGTCTTCTCGCCCTTGCTGACGAGGTAGTAGCCGTTGATGCCGAGCGGGTTCTCGGTCCACGCGTAGGTGTGGCCCTCGGGCGCCTTCAGGACCTTGGGGAGCCGCTGGTTGATCGGCCCGGGCTCCAGCTCGGCGAGCCGGTCGAGGCAGGCGTCGGCGAGGTCGAGGGCGACGTGGGTCTGCTCCAGGAGCACCTCGAAGCGGGCGAGACAGTCGCCCTCCTGCCGGGTGACGACCTTCAGGGTGTCCTGCAGTTCGCCGTACGCGAGATACGGCTCGTCGCGGCGCAGGTCGAAGTCGACGCCCGAGGCGCGCGCGATCGGCCCGCTCACGCCGTAGGCGTGCACGGTCTCGGGCGCCAGCGCGCCCACGCCCCGCGTGCGCCCCCGGAAGATCTCGTTGCCGAGCACGAGGTCGTCGTACACGTCCATGCGCGAGCGCACGGCGGCGACGGCGCCGCGCGCGCGTGAGGCCCAGCCCGCGGGCAGGTCCTCCTTGAGGCCGCCGACGCGGTTGAACATGTAGTGCATACGGCCGCCGGAGACCTCCTCCATGACGTTCTGGAGTACCTCGCGCTCCCGGAACGCGTAGAAGACCGGGGTGATGCCGCCGAGCTCCAGCGGGTACGAGCCCAGGAACATCAGGTGGTTGAGCACCCGGTTGAGCTCGGCGAGCAGCGTGCGCGTCCACACCGCGCGCGTGGGCACCTCCATGCCGAGCATGCGCTCCACGGCGAGGACGACACCGAGCTCGTTGGAGAAGGCCGACAGCCAGTCGTGGCGGTTGGCGAGCATGATGATCTGGCGGTAGTCACGCACCTCGAAGAGCTTCTCCGCGCCACGGTGCATGTACCCGATCACCGGCTCCGCGTGCACGATGCGCTCACCGTCCAGCACCAGGCGCAGCCGCAGTACGCCGTGCGTGGACGGGTGCTGCGGACCGATGTTGAGCACCATGTCGGTGCTCTCCGCGGCGCCGCCGATACCGAACATGGTCTCCGTCGTAGGAGTCATGGACCCAGTCTCTCCTACGTACGCTGGCCGTATGGAGACGGGGAGCCCCCAGAACGCGGGGACAACGGGGACGGCGGGGGACGGGCCGGCGGAGCCGGTGTGGACCGGGCTGCCGCCCGGACTGCTGCGGATGCGCCGGCTGCTGCTGGTGGTGTGGCTGGGACTGCTGGCCCTCGCCCTGGGCCTGCTGCTCGGGCTGCTCGTCGGGCCCGGGTGGGCCGCGTTCGCGCTGCTGCCGCTCGCGCTCACGGCCTGGGGCTGGGTGCTGCTGGGCCGCAACTGGCGCTCCTGGCGGTACGCCGAGCGCGCCGACGACCTGCTGATCAGCCGGGGCGTGCTGTGGCGCGAGGAGACCGTCGTACCGTACGGGCGGATGCAGCTGGTCGAGGTGACCTCCGGGCCCGTCGAGCGGCACTTCGGGCTGGCCAGCGTGCAGCTGCACACGGCGGCCGCGGCGACCGACGCGACCATCCCGGGCCTGGACCCGGCCGAGGCGGAGCGGCTGCGCGATCGGCTCACCGAGCTCGGCGAGGCCCGATCGGCGGGTCTGTGACCGCGCCGGGCGTCGACGACGCCGTACGTGCGAAGGAACCCGCCACCGAGCGGCGGCTGCATCCCGTGACCCCCCTGAGGCGGGCGTGGGCGCCAGTGGCCGTGGTCATCGGGTGGGCCATGCACGACCCCGGCCAGGCGCAGCAGCAGATGACCAGGCTGACGACCACGACCCTCCTGGTCGCGCTCGCCGTCCTTGTCCCGGCCGCCTCTCTGTACGGCTTCCTGACCTGGTGGTTCACTCACTTCGCGGTGACCGAGACCGAACTGCGGATACGGACCGGCCTGCTGTTCCGGCGCACCGCGCACATCCGGCTGGAACGCATCCAGGCCGTCGACGTCACCCAGCCGCTCCTCGCGCGCGTGGCGGGTGTCGCCAAGCTCAAGCTCGACGTGGTGGGGACCGACAAGAAGGACGAGCTCTCCTTCCTGGGGGAGCGCGAGGCGCGTGAACTGCGCGCGGAACTGCTCGCACGCGCCGCCGGTTTCGCGCCCGAGACGGCGCACGAAGTCGGCGAGGCGCCGGTGCGCGAGCTGTTGCGCACGCCTGCGCGCGACCTCGCGATCTCCGTCCTGCTGACGGGCGCCACCTGGTGCTCCCTGGCCGCCGCGCTGGTCGTCCCGCCGCTGCTCTGGCTGGCCACCCACAGCGTGTGGACGGTCCTCGCGACCGGCGTGCCGCTGCTGGGCGCGGCGGGCGCGAGCAGCGCGGGCCGGTTCGTCGGCGAGTACGACTGGACCGTGGGCGAGTCACCGGACGGGCTGCGCATCGACCACGGACTCCTCGACCGTACGCACGAGACGGTGCCGCCCGGCCGGGTGCAGACCGTGCGGATCGTGGAACCACTGCTGTGGCGGCGGCGCGGATGGGTGCGGGTGGAGCTGGATGTGGCCGGTTCGTCCAACTCCGTGCTGGTGCCGGTCGCTCCGCGGGCGGTCGCCGAGTCGGTCGTCGCGCGCGTGCTGCCCGGGGTGACCGTGCCCCCGGCCGAGGCGCTGTCACGGCCCCCCGGGCGGGCCGGGCGGTGCCTGCCGGTGTGGTGGCGGGGCTACGGAATCGCCGTCACCGACACGGTGTTCGCCGCCCGGCACGGCCTGCTGCGCCGGAGCCTGGCGCTCGTACCGCACGCGAAGGTGCAGAGCGTACGGCTGGCTCAGGGGCCCTGGAAACGGCTGTGGCGGCTCGCCGACGTCCATGTGGACACGGGGGCCGACAAGACCGTTACGGCCCGGCTGAGGGACGCACGGGAGGCGGCGGAGCTGCTGCGGGGGCAGGCCGAGCGGTCACGGACGGGGCGCAGGGACGCCCGCCCGGACCGCTGGATGGCGCCGTAGGCGGTCAGGAAACCGCGCTGCGCAGCCCCTGCACGTCGATCTGCTCGGTCTCGTCGTGGGCCGTCAGGTCGATGACCTGGCCGACGCCGCGGGCCTCCTCGTCGGCCGGCTTGAACGCCGCCTCGGCCTCCGCCTTGTGGACGGCGAGCGCCTCCTGGCCGACCACATCGGCGAGGTCCTCGTTCTGCACGGCTTCCAGGGCGTCCTGTGCGTGCTCCGTCTTCGTACCGAAGAAGTCGAATCCGCCCTCGACCGCCGGACGCCGCACGGGCGCGGCCGGTACGACGGCCACCGCGGTCGGCTCGACGAAGTGACCGGCCGGCTGCCGCACGGCCTGGGCGGCCGGGACGTGCCTGGCCGGAGTGGTGGCGGCCGCGCGCTCATGCCCGTCGACCGCCTGGGACTGCCCCTGCGACTCATCCTCCTGGGCCGGGGCCTCGGTACCGCCGTCGGCGGTGGCCGCGGGCTCGGCGGCGACGGGCTCCGTCGTGGCCGCCTGAGCCGCCGTCGAGCCCGAACCGGCCTTCACCGTCACCGACTCGCGCTTCGGGGAGGCATCCTTCGAAGGCTCGTCGCCCTTGGGGGAACCGCCGCCCTTGGGGGAACCGCCGCCCTTCGGGGAATCGTCGTCCTCGGGGTCGGTGACGTCCTCGACCTCGGCCTCGGCGCTCGCCGCGTCCGGGGAGTCCGCCTCGCCGTCCGCGCCGTCGTCCTTCGGAGAACCGTCGTCGTCCTTCGCGGAACCCTCGTCGTCCTTCGGAGAACCGTCACCGTCCTCGTCGAACTTCGTCAGCGCCGCCTTCGCCCGCAGAAACAGCTGGGAACCCTCCGGGGAGAAGATCGCCGGCGCCGCCGGCTCGTCGGCAACGCCCTCGGAGACGTCCGCCGAGGCAGCCACAGCCTCGGTCTCCGCCACGGGCTCCGTCTTCGCGGCCGCCGTGCCGGCCACCGGCACGGGCGGCAGCGCGCGGGCCGGGGCCTCGGCCTCGATCTCCAGCAGACGGCGGCCCTCCAGGGCGCTCGCCCGCTCGGTCTCGGCGGTGGCGTACCGCCGCAGCAGCGCCGCGTGCTCGTTGCGCAGTCCCGCCAGTTCGGCGCGCTTCGCCCGCAGCCGCTGCTCCAGCTTTGCGCGCAGCTCGCGCGACTCCTCGAGGTCGGTCTCCAGCTCGGCGACCCGCTCCTCGTGCCGCCACTCGTCGCTCGCACGCGCGCGCGTGAGGTCGGCGACCTGCTTCCCGGCCTGCGTGTCCCAACGGCGCATGACGGCCGCACCGACGACCGCCGTCGCCGCGGCGGCCGCGGCTATGACACGGAGCACGGCCTGTTGCGAGAACACCCACGGACCGAAGGCGCAGACGAAAGAGACGCCTGCGATCGCCGACGGTGGCAGCAGTCTGTGCAAGGGCGGGGAATGGCGGTGACGTCCACGTGGCATGGCCAGAAACTTACCGCGCGTAGGCGAGTGTTGGTGCCCCGCCCCGCAAAAACACAACCATACCGAAACGTTCACAGGGCATCAGGAATTGGCCTTTGCCGAATTCAGCAAGATCATCCCCTGGCGGAACCCTGGTCACCGCTCGCTCAGCCGCCCGCTCATCCACTGCAGCGTCGCGGGAATCTCCCGCCGCCAGGTGTTGAAGTTGTGGCCGCCGCTGTCAAGGATGATCGACGAGATCCGCGTCCGGTTCGTGGTCCGCACACCCTCTATGAACTTCAGCGTCGCCTTGTAGTTGGATTCCCCGATCTTGCTGCTGGTGACGAGCAGTGAAGTGTCCGGGGCGGGCAGGTGCTTGATGCACCACCACAGGTCGGCGCGGTTGCGCAGCCCCTTGTCGCCCTGGAAGAGATCGCCCGTGGTGGGGTCGATCGGCGCCTTGTAGTACGGCGACAGACCCGCTGCCGCGGCATACACGCCGGGGTGGTGCATCGCGAGCTTCAGCGCACAGTAGCCGCCCGTGGAATCGCCGATGATGCCCCAGCTGCCCGGCTTTTTGCCCACCCTGTAGTGCGCGAGTACGGCGTCGGGCAGGTCCTTGGCGAAGAACGTCTCCGTCTTCGGACCGCCCGGGATGTCCACGCATTCCGTGTCCCTCGGCGGTGACACGGTCGGCCGCAGCATCACCAGGATCATCGGCTGCATACGGCCGTTCTTCGCGAGGCCCTGGGCCGTACTCGGATAGTGCAGTTTGTCCACGAGCGCCTGGGCGGTGCCCGGATATCCGGTGAGGACTACGGCCGCGGGGAACGTACGCGTGCGGTACTGCGGCTGGAAGTACTCCGGCGGCAGATACACATACGCGGGTGTGGCGATGTTCGTCGTACGCCCGACGATGTCGACCTTCTGGACCTGGCCGGCCGCCTGTGGCTGGGAACCGCCCACTCCACGCACGCGTGCCGTGTCGATCACCTGCAGCGGGCCGCCGGATCTGCCGAGCCCGGTGTGGTTCACGACCACCCCCTGGTCCTTCTCCTGGCCGAAGAGGTCCGCCCAGCTGGCGTAGAACCCGAAGGCCTGGTTGGTGGCGAGGCCTACCGACAGGAAGAGGGCCAGCTGGGTGCCGAACAGCAGGCCGACACGTCCACTCACAGCTCGCCAGTTGCGCCGCGCCAGGCGCGGCCACAGCCACACCGTGCCCACGAACAGCAGTACCGCGAACATCACTGCCAGCAGCAGCACTTTGTTGCTCGTAAGACCCATGACCTGCTTCCTGCCTGCGGTTTCCACCCGGATCCCGCGCACTTTCGCGAGAGCTTGTCCGGAACTTTCCTCTGCCTTTGGACCGGCTTTGAGGAGAGGTTGGAACCTTGCTCCCCGAGACACCGTCCTAGAGGGCGCAATGTCGCCGGATGCCCGAATCGGGTCCGGATCCAAGGTCTCTCGCAGAACTACGGGATGCGATGTCTGTCAGGACAGATGAGGAAATGTCGGGTGGGGTTCCCTCCCGAACACGTAGCGCGCGGCGCGTATTCCGTGGTCCGCGCCCCGAGGCCGTACCCGTCCTCGTCGCCAGAGCCTGCGCAGTCGTAGGCGTTCTGGACATCGCCGCGGGCGTCTTCCCGCGCTTCAGGCACAGCCGTATGCACACGATCGCCGAGGTGCTGCCCGGGTCGTTCGGCCCGTTCGCGGCCGCGCTCTCGCTCAGCGCCGGCATCCTGCTGCTGCTGCTCGCACACGGCCTGAGGCGCGGCAAACGCCGGGCGTGGCGCGCCGCGGTGGCGCTGCTCCCGGCGGGCGCGGTGGCGCAGTTCACATACCGCCACTCCCTCCTCGGAGTGATCATCTCGCTGGCGCTGCTCGCACCCCTGCTGCGCCATCGCGACCAGTTCGCGGCGCTGCCCGACCCGCGCAGCCGGTGGCGCGCGCTGGCCAACTTCGTCCTCATGGGCGCGGGTTCCCTGACCCTCGGGCTGATCATCGTCAGCGTCCACCCGAACCGGATGGTCGGCGACCCGAGCCTGGCCGACCGCATCACGCATGTGCTGTACGGCCTGTTCGGCTTCGAGGGCCCGGTCGAGTACCAGGGCAACACCTCGTGGACGGTCGGCTTCTCACTGGGCGCCCTCGGCCTGCTGACGGCGGTCACCACGATCTACCTGGCCTTCCGGCCCGAGCACCCGGCCGCGCGCCTCACGGAGGAGGACGAGGCACGCCTGCGTTCCCTGCTGGAGAAGCACGGCCGCCGTGACTCCCTCGGCCACTTCGCGCTGCGCCGCGACAAGGCGGTCGTGTTCTCGCCCAGCGGCAAGGCGGCGGTGACGTACCGGGTCGTGTCCGGCGTGATGCTCGCCAGCGGTGACCCCGTCGGCGACGTCGAGGCCTGGCCGGGCGCCATCGAGCGGTTCATGGACGAGGCCAGGGCGCACTCCTGGACGCCGGCCGTCATGGGCTGCTCGGAGACGGGCGGCGAGGTGTGGACCCGCGAGACCGGCCTCGACGCCCTGGAACTGGGCGACGAGGCGGTGGTGGACGTAGCGGATTTCTCCCTCGCCGGCCGCGCGATGCGCAACGTGCGCCAGATGGTCAAGCGCATCGAGCGCGCCGGTTACGAAACCCGGGTACGACGTATTCGTGATCTCGGCGAGGCCGAGCTGGAGCGGATCCGCAACGCCGCCGAGGACTGGCGCGGCACCGACACCGAGCGCGGGTTCTCCATGGCGCTGGGCCGCATCGGCGACGCCGCCGACGGCGACTGCCTGATCGCCACCGCCCACAAGGCGGACGACCAGCCCGGGGAGTACGGCGACCTGAAGGCGATCCTGCACTTCGTCCCGTGGGGCACCGACGGCGCCTCCCTGGACCTGATGCGCCGCGACCGCTCGGCCGACCCCGGCATGAACGAACTCCTCATCGTCGCGGCCCTCCAGGCGGCACCGAAACTCGGCATCGCGCGCGTGTCGCTCAACTTCGCGATGTTCCGCTCGGCACTCGCGCGTGGCGAGAAGATCGGCGCGGGCCCGGTGCTGCGAGCCTGGCGCGGCCTCCTGGTCTTCCTCTCCCGCTGGTTCCAGATCGAGTCCCTGTACAAGTTCAACGCGAAGTTCCAGCCCCGCTGGGAGCCCCGCTTCGTCGTCTACCGCGCACCGGCCGACCTGCCGCGCATCGGCTTCGCCGCCATGCAGGCGGAGGGCTTCGTCAACCTCGCCCTGCCGCTGCCGCGCTTCCTGCGCCGCCGCAGGACCACCCCGCGCGTGTGCACCCACTCCGTCGCGGAGCGCGACGTACGCGCGGCGTGAGCGCCTGACCGGGACACCATGCAGGACAGGCCCGGGCGGAAGCCCCCTCCGGCTGGAGGGGGCTTCCGCCCGGGCCGCGGCGTCTCCCGGCCACGGCCGGGGCCTACGCTGAACGTATGAGCAAGCAGAGCGGACGCGGGCGCGTCGCGGGCCTTCCGGAGTGGGACCGGTGCGCGGTCATGGGAGTGGTGAACGTCACGCCCGATTCCTTCTCCGACGGCGGCCGCTTCTTCGACACCACCAACGCCGTCAAACACGGCCTCGACCTGGTCGCCGAGGGCGCGGACCTGGTCGACGTCGGCGGCGAGTCCACCCGGCCCGGCGCCACCCGCGTCGACGAGGCCGAGGAGCTCAAGCGCGTCATCCCGGTCGTCCGCGGCCTCGCCTCCGAGGGCGTCACCGTCTCCGTCGACACCATGCGCGCCTCCGTCGCCGAACGGGCCCTCGCCGCCGGCGCCGCCCTCGTCAACGACGTCAGCGGCGGCCTCGCCGACCCCGAGATGATCCCGGCGGTGGCAGCGGCCGGCGCCCCCTTCGTCGTCATGCACTGGCGCGGCTTCCTGGAGGGCGGCAACGTCAAGGGCGCGTACGACGACGTCGTCGCCGAGGTCGTCGACGAACTGCACGCGCGCGTGGAGGCCGTCCTGGCCGGCGGCATCACCGCCGACCGCATCGTCGTCGACCCCGGTCTCGGCTTCTCCAAGGACGCCGAGCACGACCTGGTCCTGCTCGCCCACCTCGACCGCCTGCTCGCCCTCGGCCACCCCGTGCTCGTCGCCGCCTCCCGCAAACGGTTCCTCGGCCGCGTCCTGGCCGGACCGGAGGGCGCGCCCCCGCCCGCGCGCGAGCGCGACGCCGCCACGGCCGCCGTCTCCGCACTCGCCGCGCACGCCGGAGCGTGGGCGGTGCGCGTGCACGAGGTGCGCGCAACGGCGGACGCCGTACAGGTCGCGCGCGCCGTCGAGGGCGCACGCGCTACCGAAGGCGCACGCGCTGCCGAAGGAGCCCGGTGAGCGCCCCCCACACCGACGTCGAGCAGGTGGAGGCCGCCAACGCCGCCTTCTACGAGGCCATGGAGCGCGGCGACTTCGAGGACCTGTCCGCACTCTGGCTCGCCCCGTCCGACCTCGGCGTCGACGAGGAGTACCACGACCCGGCCGACACCGGCGTGATCTCCTGCGTGCACCCCGGCTGGCCCGTGCTCACCGGCCGCGGCGAGGTCCTGAGGTCGTACGCGCTGATCATGGCGAACACCGACTACATCCAGTTCTTCCTCACCGATGTGCATGTCTCCGTCACCGGGGACACCGCCCTGGTGAACTGCACCGAGAACATCCTCAGCGGCGGCCCCGCCCCCACGGGCAGCGAGGAACTCGGCCCTCTCGTCGGCCAGCTGGTGGTCGCCACGAACGTGTTCCGCCGCACCCCGGAGGGCTGGAAACTCTGGTCCCACCACGCCTCCCCGGTGCTGACCCAAAACGACGAGGGCGAGGACGAGGACACACCCTCCTGAGTGGGTAGGCGCCTCCTTGAGGACCAAGAAGTGGTTGGAATCACGGACCCCTGGGTAGGGGCGGCTACCAACCCGTGAGCCGCCGGGTTCCCCAGGGGAAACACGCGATGAACCCTCCTGGTCCCGGCATGGCCCGCGCCCCCGTGGCCCGGTCCTGTCAGTGCCCGCAGGTAGATTCGTTCGAGGCCGGTGTGCCGCCCGCACACGGCATCGACCGGCCGTCACCGACGATTGCAGGAGTGATTCGCGTGGATCGTGTCGCGCTGCGCGGCCTCAAGGCCCGCGGGCACCACGGGGTGTTCCCCAAGGAGCGCGAGGAGGGCCAGACCTTCATCGTGGACCTCGCCCTCGGCCTGGACACCCGCCCGGCCGCCGCCGACGACGACCTGGCGAAGACCGTGCATTACGGCATCGTGGCGGAGGAGGTCGTGGCGGTCGTCGAGGGCGAGCCCGTCGACCTCATCGAGACGCTCGCCGAGCGCATCGCCCAGGCCTGTCTGAAGCACGACGGGGTCCAGGAAGTCGAGGTCTGCGTCCACAAACCGGACGCCCCGATCACGGTCCCCTTCGACGACGTGACCGTCACCATCACCCGGAGCCGAGTATGACCGCGTCCTTCGCCGCGGGTCCGAGCGACCCGACCGTACAGCCGGTACCCGCCTCCGTCGTGGCACAGGTGGACGCCGCCGACACGACGCTCCACAACCCGAAACGGGCGGTGATCTCCCTCGGCGCGAACCTGGGCAACCGCCTGGAGACCCTCCAGGGCGCCATCGACGCCCTGGAGGACACCCCGGGCGTCCGCATCAAGGCGGTGTCCGGGGTGTACGAGACGGAGCCGTGGGGCGTCGAGCCCGGCAGCCAGCCCGCGTACTTCAACGCGGTCGTCGTCCTGAAGACCACTCTGCCGCCGTCCTCACTGCTGGAGCGGGCCCATGCCGTCGAGGAGGCGTTCCATCGGGTGCGGGACGAGCGCTGGGGCGCGCGCACGCTCGACGTCGACATCGTCTCGTACGCGGACGTCATCGACGACGACCCACACCTCACGCTGCCGCACCCGCGCGCGCACGAGCGTGCCTTCGTCCTCGCCCCCTGGCACGACATGGAACCCGAGGCGCAGCTGCCCGGGCGCGGCGCGGTCGCCGTTCTCCTCGACGCCGTCACCCGCGACGGCGTGACACCGCGCAAGGACCTGGAACTCCACCTGCCCGACTAGTCGTTAAGGTCAGGACGACCACTGTCCGCGGGACGGTCCGCAGGACCCGGGGGAGCTGAAGGGACACCGTGAGAGAGCTGCGCATCAGGGTGCTGGCCGGCGTTTTCGTCGTGGCCGGAATCCTGTCCTGGGCGGGCGCCCGCCTCTGGAACTCGATCGGGACCCTCCCCAGCGTCCCCCTCGCCGCCCCCATCGTCCTCGCCCTGATCGCGGTGGTGCTGACGGCCACGGCGCTCTCCCTGCGCGGCCGTTTCAAGGCCCAGCGCGAGCGCCTCCCCGAGGCCAAGGGCGTCGACCCGCTGATGGCGGCCCGCGCGGTCGTCTTCGGTCAGGCCAGCGCCCTGGTCGCCGCCCTGGTCGCCGGCATGTACGGCGGCACGGGCGTCTTCCTCCTGGAGCTCCTCGACATCCCGGCCCGCCGTGACCAGGCCATCTACGCCGGCTTCGCGGTCGTGGCGGGCATCGCGGTGATAGTGGCGGCCATCTTCCTGGAGCGGGTGTGCCGGCTCCCGGAGGACGACGAGAACAACAACGGGGCGGCGTCGGCGGCCTGACCCTGACGTGGGCGCCGTCTCGATGTCTCGGTGAACCACCCGCGGAAATCGGTGCCGCATGTGATGCGCGTCGCCGCCCGCGTATTGCCGCATGGCGTCGGCGAGGTACGACGAAGCCACCCGCACTCGAAAGCCCGGCACGTCTCGCGAGGCACCCGGAAGGGCGGGGCACTGGCTCCAGTCGAGCGGGCGGCAATCGGGTTATCGAGCCATGATCAGGCTCATTGCCTCATTGCGGGTAGCAGGATCGCGCAGCTGGCCACGCACGGCCGACGTTATGGTCTTCGCCCCGGGCTTCCGGACACCCCGCATCGACATACACATGTGCTCGCACTCGACGACGACGATGACCCCACGCGGTTCCAGGATCTGCATGAGCGAGTCGGCGATCTGCGTGGTGAGTCGTTCCTGCACCTGAGGCCGACGAGCGTAGACGTCCACGAGCCGGGCCAGCTTCGAGAGACCCGTGATCTTGCCGTCAATGGACGGAATGTACCCAACATGGGCAACTCCGACAAATGGCACGAGATGGTGTTCACAGCTGCTGAGGACTTCGATGTCCTTCACGAGCACCATCTCGTCGTGCCCGAGGTCGAACGTCGTCGTCAGCACGTCCTCGGGCTTCTGCCACAGGCCCCCGAAAATCTCCCGGTACGCCCGCGCCACCCGCGCAGGTGTCTCCCGCAGGCCCTCCCGGTCAGGGTCCTCGCCTACCGCGATCAGCAGTTCGCGTACGGCGTTCTCGGCGCGCTTCTCGTCGAACTCACCGATCGGGCCCTCGCCGTTCAGCGTCACGGGGTCGGTCATGTGGTGCCTCGTTCCTGTGCGGGTCACGCGTGCGGGCCACGCGCCTCGTCTGCGATCTGGCTGAAATGCCGCACCCCCCAGGCTAGAACCTGGGGGGCGCGGCATTCATTCCGGGCCTGGTGCGGCCGTCGGGAGAGCGGTGATCAGCTCTCCGGGCGGTCCTCCGGGGCCGTCTCGATCGCCGGGGCGGACTCCGCCGCCGTCGACTTGGCGGTGCTGATCGCCGGGGTCGCGCCGTTGGCGCCGTTCGTCAGTGCGAGTTCCTTCGGGGAGAGCACCGGCGGACGGGTGGACGGCGTGCGGCGGGAGGAGCCGGTCCAGGCGGGCCTGGCGGGGCGCTTGACGATGGCGGAGAAGACCTCGGCGATCTCCTCCTTGCCCAGCGTCTCCTTCTCCAGCAGCTGCAGCACGAGGTTGTCGAGGACGTCGCGGTTCTCGACCAGGATCTCCCAGGCCTCGTTGTGCGCGTTCTCGATGAGCTTCTTGACTTCCTCGTCCACCAGCGCGGCGACCTCTTCCGAGTAGTCGCGCTGGTGAGCCATCTCACGTCCGAGGAACGGCTCGGTGTTGTCGCCGCCGAACTTGATGGCGCCCAGGCGCTCGGTCATGCCGTACTGCGTGACCATCGCGCGGGCCGTGGCGGTGGCCTTCTCGATGTCGTTCGCGGCGCCCGTGGTGGGGTCGTGGAAGACCAGTTCCTCGGCCGCCCGGCCACCCAGCATGTAGGCGAGCTGGTCCAGCATCTCGTTGCGGGTGGTCGAGTACTTGTCCTCGTCCGGCAGCACCATCGTGTAGCCGAGGGCACGGCCTCGCGACAGGATCGTGATCTTGTGGACCGGGTCGGAGTTGGGGGAAGCCGCCGCGACCAGGGCGTGGCCGCCCTCGTGGTACGCGGTGATCTTCTTCTCCTTGTCCGACATGATCCGGGTCCGCTTCTGCGGGCCCGCGACCACGCGGTCGATCGCCTCGTCCAGCATGGAGTTGTCGATCAGCTTCTTGTCGCTGCGGGCCGTGAGCAGTGCGGCCTCGTTGAGGACGTTGCTCAGGTCGGCACCGGTGAAGCCCGGGGTGCGGCGGGCGACGGCCGAGAGGTCGACGTCCGGGGCGACCGGCTTGCCCTTCTGGTGGACCTTGAGGATCTCCAGACGGCCCTGCAGGTCCGGCGGGTCGACCGCGATCTGGCGGTCGAAACGGCCCGGGCGCAGCAGCGCCGGGTCGAGGATGTCCGGCCGGTTCGTCGCGGCGATGAGAATCACACCGCCCTTGACGTCGAAGCCGTCCATCTCGACGAGCAGCTGGTTCAGCGTCTGCTCGCGCTCGTCGTGACCGCCGCCGAGGCCGGCACCACGGTGGCGGCCGACCGCGTCGATCTCGTCGACGAAGACGATCGCCGGGGCGTTCGCCTTGGCCTGCTCGAACAGGTCGCGGACCCGGGAGGCACCGACACCGACGAACATCTCGACGAAATCGGAACCGGAGATCGAGTAGAAGGGGACCCCTGCCTCGCCGGCCACGGCACGCGCGAGCAGCGTCTTGCCGGTACCGGGACGGCCGTAGAGGAGCACGCCCTTGGGGATCTTGGCGCCGACGGCCTGGAACTTCGCCGGCTCCTGCAGGAACTCCTTGATCTCGTGGAGCTCCTCGACGGCCTCGTCACAGCCCGCGACGTCCGAGAACGTCGTCTTGGGGGTGTCCTTGGTGATGAGCTTGGCCTTTGACTTGCCGAAGTTCATGACCCGGGAGCCGCCGCCCTGCATCTGATTCATCAGGAACAGGAAGACGACCACGATCAGGACGAAGGGGAGCAGGGAGAGCAGGATGCCCAGGAAGGGGTTCTGCTTGGACGGCGACACGGTGTAGCCGTCCGGGATCTGCTTGTCCTGGTACTTGGTCTGCAGCGTGTTGGCGAGGTTCACGCCCTGGTCGCCGATGTAGCTCGCCTCGATCTTCGAGCTGCCCTCGACCTTTTCGCCGTTCTTGAGCTGGACCTTGATGGTCTGCTCGTCACCGGTGGTCAGCTTGGCCGACTCCACCTTGTTGTCGTTGATCGCTGCCACGACCTGGCCGGTGTCCACCGTCTTGTAGCCGCCGGACGAGCCGACGACCTGCATCAACACGACCACGGCAAGGACGGCCAGCACGATCCACATGACCGGCCCACGGAAGTATCGCTTCACGTCCATCCATACGGAGCGGTGTCGCCCCGTCCCTCCTGCCACAGTGAGTTTGATAAGACAGTTCTTCTGACGGTACCCCAGCATTGTGGCCCGAAGCCGCACGGAGCCGCTCGGACGGCTGTCGTTCCCGTCTCTGCATGCTCCAACGGCGCGAGACCCGCTGGGGTTCCCGATCGTCCTACAAAGACGGCCCTGCTGGCTCAGCCGCCGTAGACGTGGGGCGCGAGCGTACCGACGAACGGGAGGTTGCGGTACTTCTCGGCGTAGTCGAGGCCGTAGCCCACGACGAACTCGTTCGGGATGTCGAAGCCCACCCATTCGACGTCGATGGCGACCTTGGCGGCGTCCGGCTTGCGCAGCAGTGTGCACACCTTGAGCGACTCGGGCTCGCGGGAGCCGAGGTTGGACAGCAGCCAGGACAGGGTCAGGCCGGAGTCGATGATGTCCTCGACGATGAGGACGTGCTTGCCCTTGATGTCGGTGTCGAGGTCCTTGAGGATCCGCACCACACCGGAGGACTGGGTGCCCGCGCCGTACGACGACACGGCCATCCAGTCCATGGTGACGGGGGTGGACAGCGCTCGGGCGAGGTCGGCCATGACCATCACCGCGCCCTTGAGGACGCCGACGATGAGCAGGTCCTTGCCCGCGTACTCCGCGTCGATCTTCGCGGCCAGCTCCACCAGCTTCGCGTCGATCTCTTCCTTGGTGATGAGCACCTCTTTGAGGTCGGTGCCCATGTCTTTCGCGTCCACCCGCATCACTTTCGGTCGTCCCACCGCGGCCGCCCATCACCCCCCAAAGGGGGCAAGGTTTCAGCCTTGCCGAATCACCAGTCTGCCACCCTGGCGCTGGGCGACGACTTTGCCCGGGAGATTGATGACTCCCTGGCCGCGCCAGCCGGTGATCAGCCGGTCGACTTCCTCGATGTGGCGGGCGAAGAGGGAACCGGCGGGAGCCCCGGCCTCGATGGCCGCGCGGCGCAGGATGCGGCGGCGCACGGCGGGCGGCAGGGCGTAGAGCTTGGCGCACTCCAGGAGGCCCGCGCCGTCGCGTACGGAGGCTTCGGCCTGCCCGGCCCAGGAGTCGAGGGCGTCGGCGTCGTCGCGGGAGAGCTGGGCGGTGCGGGCGAGTGCCTCGACGACGCCCTTGCCGAGCGCCTTCTCCAGGGCGGGAAGGCCCTCGTGGCGCAGCCGGGAGCGGGTGTACGCGGGATCCGCGTTGTGGGGGTCGTCCCAGACGGGGAGCGACTGGACCATGCAGGCCTTGCGGGCGGTCTGCCGGTCGAGCTGGAGGAACGGGCGGCGGTAACGGCCGTCGGCCCCCGAGACCGCGGCCATTCCGGACAGGGAGCGGATGCCCGAGCCGCGGGCGAGGCCCAGCAGGACCGTCTCGGCCTGGTCGTCGCGGGTGTGGCCGAGCAGGACCGCGGCGGCGCCGTGGCGGACGGCCGCGGCGTCGAGGGCGGTGTACCGGGCGTCGCGGGCGGCGGCTTCGGGTCCCCCTTCGCGGCCCACGGTCACGGCGACGGAGTCCACCGGGTCGAAGCCCAGTTCGCGTAGGCGCAGGGCGACTTCGTCGGCCCGAAGGTCGGAACCGGGCTGCAGCCCGTGGTCGACGGTGATGCCGCCGGCCCGGATGCCCAGCTTGGGGGCCTCGAAGGCGAGGGCGGAGGCGAGGGCCATCGAGTCGGCGCCGCCGGAGCACGCCACGAGCACGAGCGGCGGCGAGGGGCGCTCGTGCGGGGTCGGTCGCGAGAGCCCGGGGGCCTCGGAGGTGGTCCGGTGGTCGTTGAGGATGTCGTGGAGGACGCGGCGGACCGCCAGGCGTATCGCCGCGACCGCAGGATGGGGACCCATGTCCGGTTCCCTTCATGAAGTTTTCGGGGGGTGAGCCCGAGTTCGGTCACTCAGAGTGTGTAGATGGTGACAGAACCGGGCCGTTCCCCGAGCATCGCACGCCTACCCATGGCTCACGGTCCCTCGGACGGGTGATTGGAGGGGCGTTCGCCTGCCGTCGGCCGGATTCGTTTCACGACCTTCCCACGGGGTTCACGACTCACTCTTGCGGTGCACCCGCGCGACCCAGTCCGCCGGTTTGGCGATCTCCGCCTTGGTGGGCAGGGTGTTGGGGGAGGTCCACACTCGGTTGAAGCCGTCCATGCCGACCTGGTCCACGACGGCCCGTACGAAGCGTTCGCCGTCGCGGTACTGCCTGAGTTTGGCATCCAGACCCAGCAGCTTGCGCAGGGCCATGTCCAGTCGGGAGGCGCCCTTCGCCCGGCGCTGCTGGAACTTCTCGCGGATCTCGGAGACGGACGGCACGACGGCCGGGCCAACCCCGTCCATCACGAAGTCCGCGTGGCCCTCCAGGAGCGACATTACGGCGGTGAGGCGGCCGAGGATCTCGCGCTGCGCCGGGGTCTGCACGATCTCGACGAAGGACCGCCCGCCGTCGTCCTCCTCGCCCTCGGGGCGACCGCCGGCAAGCGACTGGGCCGCCTCCCGGATGCGCTCAAGGACGGTCATGGGGTCCACTTCGGTCTCCCCCAAGAACGACTGGATTTCGCCCTCGAGGTGGTCGCGCAGCCACGGCACCGCGCTGAACTGGGTGCGGTGTGTCTCCTCGTGCAGGCAGACCCAGAGGCGGAAGTCGTGGGGCTGTACGTCGAGTTCGCGCTCCACGTGCACGATGTTCGGGGCGACGAGGAGCAGTCGGCCGCCGCCACTCGGTGGATCAGAGGGGCTCCCCGCGGGAAGTTCACGGGTGGCCGGCGCGAAGGTCTCGTACTGGCCCAGCACGCGGGAGGCCAGGAACGACAGCAGCATGCCCAGTTCCACGCCGGTGACCTTGCCGCCGACCGCGCCGAGGACCGCGCCCCCGGGGGTGTTGCCGCGCCGCTCCTGCATCTTCTCCAGCAGCGGCTTGAGGATCTCCCGGAAGCCCGCGACGTTCGCCCGGACCCAGCCGGGGCGGTCGACGACGAGGATCGGGGTGTCGTGGGTCTCCTCCGTGCCCATCCGGGTGAAGCCCCTGACGTGCTCCTCCGAGGCCTTGGCATGCCGGCGCAGTTCCGCGACGACGGCCCGGGCCTCGTCGCGGCTCACGTCGGGGCCCGGCCGCACGAGCCGGGTCGCGGTCGCGACCGCGAGATTCCAGTCGACCATCTCGGCACCACCGATGCTCGTCATGCGTCAACGGTACGTGAGCGTTCCCACTTGGGGCAGGCCGCGGAGGTCGGCTGCAGCGTGCGGCGGCTGTGGCTGCGCCCGGGGGTGGAGGCCGTGCCCACCCGTTCCGCCCCAGCGGAACGACTGCCCACGGCGGTAACAGCGGTAGCGTCAGGCCGACGGCAAGGCATCAGCTGCAGCCGCACGCCGCCAGTGCCGTGGCCGTCCGGTCCAGTGCCGACTGGGCTTCCAGGGCATTGGTCGTGTTCGAGGCCAGGAAGGCGAAAGCCAGCAGTCGGCCGTCCTGGTCGACGACCGTTCCGGCCAGGGTGTTCACGCCCGTCAGGGTGCCCGTCTTCGCTCGTACGACTCCTGCCGCTCCGCCTGTGTAGCGGCTGGTCAGGGTGCCGGTGAAGCCGGCCACCGGCAGGCCCGTCAGGACCGGGCGCAGTTCGGGCTGGGAGGGGTCGCCGGCCTTCACCAGCAGGGCGGTGAGCAGGTCGGCGGTGAGTCTGTCGTCCCGGTCGAGGCCGCTGCCGTCGTGGAACTCGGCGCCCTTGAGCGGGAGTTCGAGCTTCTGCAGGGCGCCGGCGATCGCGGACGCACCGCCGTCGAAGCTCACGGGCTTCCCCGATGCGGCGGCCGTCTGGCGGGCCAGGGCCTCCGCGATGTCGTTGTCGCTGTTGGTCAGCATGCGCTCGACCAGGGACGAGAGCGGGGGCGACGACACTGCGGCGAGGTTCTCGGCGCGGGTCGTCGCCTTGGACGGGCCGGGGGACGTGGTCCTGACGCCGTGGGCCTCCAGGAACGAGGCGAACTTGCGGGCCGCGTCCGCCGCCGGGTCCGGCACGCGGTCGACGGGGCCGCTGGTCGAGTCGTCCGTACGGCCCTCGTCGGCCATCAGGGCGCTCACGGGCGCGAGGTTGGGGTTGACGCCGATGGAGTGCAGTTCGGGCCCTGCGTACAGGGTGGTGTCGTAGGACAGCGTGACCTCCTTGATGCCGCGCTTCTTCAGGGCGGCCGCCGTCTTCTCGGCCAGGTCCGGCAGGCTCGCCCAGCCGTCGGCCTCCCCGTGCGCCGTCAGGGTCGGGTCGCCGCCGCCGACCAGGATGAGCTCCTTGGTGTCCGGTTCCAGGGCGGTGCGGGTGGTCAGGCGGTGGTCGGCGCCGAGCGTCGACAGCGCGGCGACCGCGGTGGCGATCTTCGTCACGGAGGCGGGGGTCTGCGCGATGTCGGCGCCCGAGCCGTAGAGGCGCCTGCCGGTGGCGACGTCGACGACCGCGGCGGTGTGCCGGGTGCCGAGCGCCGTGTCCTGCAGCAGGGGGCCAAGGACGCCGGAGAGGGCCGGGCCGGCCGGGGCCGACTTGACGGTGCTCATGGCGCCGCCCAGGCCGGTCAGGACGGATGCGGCGCTGGGGGCGGGGCGCGGTCCCCCGGCCGCCGTATCGCCTGAATCGGATGTATCCGGATTACGTCCGTGATCTGCGCCACCCGTGCGGTCCAGGGCGGCTGCACGGTCCGCCTCGGCCGTACGCTGACCGGTGGAGTCCCAGGGGCCGGCGGCGGTCGCCACGGCGACGGCCAGCGTCACACCGGCGGTGGCGGCGCCCGCGGTGTACTGCCAGGTCCTGACGGTCTTCGGCCATCTGATGCGGGTCGGCCGCACCCGTGCGAGCTGCGGTTTCGCAGCGTCCGCGGCTCGTTCGAGCTTCGGACGCACGGCTTGGGCGGCCCGTGCCAGACGCGGTCGGACGGCGTTCGCGGCCCGCACCACATGCGGCCTCGCGGCCCGCCAAGGCCTCAGCTCTGGCACGACCACCAGCCCCTTTCGCGATCACACACCTGCGTGAGGGACACTTAACCACCAGAACTATGTGTTGATCATGGAGGAGCCACCGGTGGAGTTCGACGTCACGATCGAGATCCCGAAGGGTTCGCGGAACAAGTACGAGGTGGACCACGAGACCGGTCGGATCCGCCTGGACCGTCGACTCTTCACCTCGACCGCCTACCCGACCGACTACGGCTTTGTCGAGAACACTCTCGGCGAGGACGGCGACCCGCTGGACGCGCTGGTCATCCTGGACGAGCCGACCTTCCCGGGCTGCTTGATCAAGTGCCGTGCGATCGGCATGTTCCGGATGACGGACGAGGCCGGCGGCGACGACAAGCTGCTGTGCGTGCCGGCGACGGACCCGCGCGTCGAGCACCTGCGCGACATCCACCACGTCTCCGAGTTCGACCGCCTGGAGATCCAGCACTTCTTCGAGGTCTACAAGGACCTGGAGCCCGGCAAGTCCGTCGAGGGCGCCAACTGGGTGGGCCGGGTCGACGCCGAGATCGAGATCGAGCGGTCGTACAAGCGCTTCAAGGAGTCAGGCGGCCACTGAGGCCTGAGTCGTCCAACGGGCCGTACGCGCACGCGTGCGGCCCGTTCGTGTTTCTGTGCGCATACTGGCCTAGCTGCACGCGTCGTACAGGGAGCGTTACTCAAGTGACGGAGGCGGAGGACCGCAAGCCGCAGTCGGACGAGGCCAGGGGCACGTTCGATCCAGAGATCACCTCGGAGTTCGCCATTCCGGCGGGGTTCGCCGCCCCCAGGGTCGTCGTCGAGCCCGAGACCACGTCCGAGTTCGCCGTCCCCGACGGACTGGACGTGCCGCAGGCGCCGAGCGCCGAGCCCGAGGGGTCGGCGTTCAGCACGCCGAGCACCTACAGCACCCAGCACGCTCCGGCCGCGTTCACGCCGGCGACCGGCATACCGGTGGTCAGCCTCACCAAGGACGTGCCCTGGCAGGACCGGATGCGCACCATGCTGCGGATGCCGGTGGCCGAGCGGCCCGCCCCGGAGCCGGGGCCGAAGGCGGAGGAGGGCGGTCCGGCCGTCCCGCGCGTCCTCGACCTGACCCTGCGCATCGGCGAGTTGCTGCTCGCGGGCGGCGAGGGCGCGGAGGACGTGGAGGCCGCGATGTTCGCGGTCTGCCGGTCCTACGGCCTCGACCGCTGCGAGCCGAACGTCACCTTCACCCTGCTGTCGATCTCGTACCAGCCGTCCCTGGTCGACGACCCGGTGACGGCTTCGCGTACCGTGCGCCGCCGGGCCACCGACTACACGCGGCTGGCGGCCGTGTTCCAGCTGGTGGACGACCTCAGCGACCCGGAGACCCACCTCTCGCTGGAGGAGGCCTACCGGCGGCTCGCCGAGATCCGCCGCAACCGGCACCCGTACCCGGGGTGGGTGCTGACCGGGGCGAGCGGACTGCTCGCCGGGGCGGCCTCCGTGCTCGTCGGCGGTGACTGGGCCGTCTTCATCGCGGCGATGCTCGGCGCGATGCTCGGCGACCGGCTGGCCTGGCTGTGCGCCGGGCGCGGACTGCCGGAGTTCTACCAGTTCACGGTCGCCGCGATGCCTCCGGCGGCCATCGGGGTCGCGCTCACCGCCGCGCACGTCGACGTCAAGGCGTCCGCGGTCATCACCGGTGGGCTGTTCGCGCTGCTGCCGGGGCGCGCGCTGGTGGCGGGCGTGCAGGACGGGCTGACCGGGTTCTACATCACCGCGTCGGCGCGGCTGCTGGAGGTCATGTACCTGTTCGTCGGCATCGTCGTGGGTGTGCTGGTGGTGCTGTATTTCGGGGTGAACCTGGACGCCAAGCTCAACCCCGACGCGGCCGTGCACATCGCCTCACGGCCCGGCTGGCAGATCGGGGCGTCGATGCTGCTGTCGCTGACGTTCGCCGTGCTGCTGCAGCAGGAGCGGGCCACCGTGCTCTGGGTGACGCTGAACGGTGGTGTCGCGTGGTCGGTGTACGGCGCGCTGCACTACTCCGGCAAGATCTCGCCGGTTGCCTCCACGGCTGTCGCGGCCGGGCTGGTGGGGTTGTTCGGGCAGTTGTTGTCGCGGTACCGGTTCGCTTCCGCGTTGCCGTACACGACGGCGGCGATCGGGCCCCTGCTGCCGGGGTCGGCCACTTACTTCGGGCTGTTGTCGATTGCGAAGAACCAAGTCGACAAGGGGTTGGTGTCGTTGGCCACGGCGGCGTCGTTGGCCATGGCCATTGCCATCGGGGTCAATCTGGGGTCGGAGATCTCGCGGTTGTTCCTGCGGGTGCCCGGCGGGGCTTCTGCGGCGGGGCGGCGGGCTGCGAAGCGGACGCGTGGGTTCTGAGCGCCTGACGGCCCGGGGCCTCGTGCGAGGCTGCGAGTGCAGGTCGGTTGTGGTTGATCGCGCAGTTCCCCGCGCCCCTGTAGGGCGCTTCAGTAACCCTGGTTGTACGGGTACTGCTGGTTCTGCTGGTCGTCGTACTGGCCCTGGTGGTACGGCTGCTGCTGTGGGTACTGCTGGGCGTAGTTCTGGTCCGGATAGTACGGCTGCTGCTGTTGGGGCTGCTGATACTGCTGGTGGTGGTAGCCCTGGTCGTCGGTGGGCGGGATGCGGCGGAGCTGGGTCGTCGCGTCGTCGATGGCGGGGGGCTGCTGCCGGTGCTGGGCCGGGGCGGGCGGCTGGGGGGTCTTCCTGGCCTTGGAGCGGGCGCGCAGGAACTCGATGATGATCGGGATCACCGAGACGAGGACGATCAGGATGAGGATCGCTTCGATGTTCTTGTTGACGAAGTCGATCTTGCCGAGCCAGGAGCCGAGCAGGGTGACGCCGGCGCCCCACAGGACGCCGCCGATGACGTTGAAGGTCAGGAACGAGCGGTACTTCATGCCGCTGACGCCGGCGATGATCGGCGTGAACGTGCGCACCACGGGTACGAAGCGGGCCAGGACCAGGGACTTGGGGCCGTACTTCTCGAAGAACTCGTGGGCCTTGACCACGTTCTCCTGCTTGAAGAGGCGGGAGTCGGGGCGGTTGAAGAGCGACGGGCCGACCTTCTTGCCGAACATGTAGCCGACCTGGTCGCCCAGGACCGCGGCGAGGCAGATCAGGGCGATGGCGGCCCAGAGCGGGAAGTTCAGCTGGTGGGTCGTGATCAGCAGGCCGGTGGTGAAGAGCAACGAGTCGCCCGGCAGGAAGAAGCCGATGAGCAGGCCCGACTCCGCGAAGACGACGAGGAGCAGGCCCCAGATGCCGAAGTTGTCCAGAAGGTAGTTCGGATCCAGCCAGCTCGGTCCGAGGGCAAGCGTCGTCACGGTTCCGGGCTCCTGAGGGGGTGGAGGAAGGTACGGCGTCCCTGTGCGGGCGCCCCAAAGCTATCAACGCAAGGTGTCCGCCCCAGGTTCCACCGGTGTCTCCAGGATGCACTGTGCGCCCGCCGTCACAAACCTGTGAGGCCCTGGCCCGGGAGTGGTCCCCCGGGCCAGGGCCTCACTGGTTTACGAGCTGTGGCGGGACGCGTTCGCCCGGATGGCGTCCCTGAGGTGTTCGGCGAGGCCCGGGTGCATGGCGTCGTAGAACGCCTTGAACCGCTCGTCGGAGACGTACATGTCCCCGAAGCACCGGTGCATCTCGTACGGGACCTCGAAGAAGTACCTGGTGACGTGCTGCCGGTGTTCCTCGGCCAGGTCCATGGCGGCCTCACCGGCGGGCTGCTCCCCTGCGGCCACCAGCTCGGCGTACCGCCGGCCCCAGTCGTCGACCTCGGCCTGGATGCGTTTCCAGTCCTCCTTGGTGTAGGTGGCGGCGCGGCGCTGCGACTCGACGTACGCATCGGTGCCGCCCCAGCGCTGTTCGGCCTCCTCGGCGTACTGCTCGGGGTCCTTGTCGCCGAAGACCTCGAACCGCTCCTCGGGGGTGAGGTTGATGCCCATCTTGCGTGCCTCCATGGCGTGCTCCACGGCCGCTGCCATCTTCTGCAGCTTCTCGATCCGGGCGGTCAGCAGCTCGTGCTGGCGGCGCAGGTGCGCGCGCGGGTCCGCGGCCGGGTCGTCGAGCAGGGCGGCGACCTCGTCGAGCGGGAAGCCGAGCTCCCGGTAGAACAGGATCTGCTGCAGCCGGTCGAGATCGGCCTCGCTGTAGCGCCGGTGGCCCGCGTGGCTGCGCTCGCTCGGGGCGAGCAGGCCGATGTCGTCGTAGTGGTGCAGCGTGCGCACCGTGACGCCGGCGAAGCCCGCGACCTGCCCCACGGAGTAGCCGTCCTGTCCTGCCGAGTGGCTCACTTCGTCCGCTCCCTTCTCGGTACGCACTCCACGGTGAGTCCTCACGTCGCGTGAGGTGCAAGCCGGATTCCTGGGCGGACCCCTCCGGATGTTTCGTCCGTCATGCCCGCTTATGGTGGGCCTGTGGCTCATGGCACCGCGCGGGCGTCTGCCGCCCCGGCCGCTCCCGCACGCGTTGTCGCCCATGATCCTCCCCGCTCTCGTCGTGGGCGCGGGCCTGCTGTTAGTCCTCTTACCGGCCGTTCACCCGGCGCCCGGTGTCGCCGCGGGCGTCCTGGGCATTCCGGATGCGACTGCGCGGCGGTGGAACTCCGGTCCGCCGGCACCCGTTCCCGAGAAGACACGAGGAGACGTCCATGCCGCTCCACAAAGGTCCCGAGAAGCCCGACGAGCGCCCGCTGTCGGTCAACCCCTTCTACGGGGAGGCCAATCCGGTCGGCGGCATGACCGAGGCGCCGCCCAAGCACCGGCTCCCGGATGCTCCCCTGCCGCCGATGACGGCGTACCAGCTGGTGCACGACGAGCTGATGCTGGACGGCAATGCACGGCTGAACCTGGCCACTTTCGTCACCACCTGGATGGAGCCGCAGGCCGGCGTCCTGATGGCGGAGTGCCGGGACAAGAACATGATCGACAAGGACGAGTACCCGCGCACCGCCGAGCTGGAGCGGCGCTGTGTGGCGATGCTCGCCGACCTGTGGAACGCGCCGGATCCGTCGGCGGCGGTGGGCTGTTCGACGACCGGTTCGAGCGAGGCGTGCATGCTCGCCGGGATGGCGCTCAAGCGGCGCTGGAGCAAGCGGAACCCCGCACCGGGCGCCCGCCCCAACCTCGTCATGGGCGTCAACGTCCAGGTCTGCTGGGACAAGTTCTGCAACTTCTGGGAGGTGGAGCCCCGTCTGGTCCCCATGGAGGGCGAGCGCTTCCACCTCGACCCGGAGGCCGCGGCCGCCCTCTGCGACGAGAACACCATCGGGGTCGTCGGCATCCTCGGCTCCACCTTCGACGGCTCGTACGAGCCCATCGCCGACCTGTGTGCGGCGCTCGACGCCCTCCAGGAGCGCACCGGGCTGGACATCCCGGTGCACGTCGACGCCGCGTCCGGCGGCATGGTCGCGCCCTTCCTCGACGAGGACCTGGTGTGGGACTTCCGCCTCCCGCGCGTGGCGTCCATCAACACCTCGGGGCACAAGTACGGGCTGGTCTACCCGGGCGTCGGCTGGGCGCTGTGGCGCGACAAGGAGGCGCTGCCCGAGGAACTCGTCTTCCGGGTCAACTACCTGGGCGGCGACATGCCGACCTTCGCCCTCAACTTCTCGCGCCCCGGCGCCCAGGTGGTCGCCCAGTACTACACGTTCCTGCGGCTGGGCCGGGAGGGCTACCGGGCCGTGCAGCAGACCACCCGGGACGTGGCCACGGGCATCGCCGAACGGGTGGAGGCGCTCGACGACTTCCGGCTCCTGACCAGGGGCGACGAGCTGCCCGTCTTCGCCTTCACCACCGCGCCGGGCGTGGAGTCGTACGACGTCTTCGACGTGTCCCGGCGGATGCGCGAGAGCGGCTGGCTGCTGCCCGCGTACACCTTCCCGCCGAACCGGGAGGACCTGTCCGTGCTGCGGGTGGTGTGCCGCAACGGCTTCTCCGCCGACCTCGCCGACCTGTTCGTGGAGGACCTGACCCGCCTGCTCCCGGAACTGCGCCGCCAGCCGCACCCCCTGACCAGGGACAAGGAGGCGGCCACCGGCTTCCACCACTAGGGCCGGTCCGGCACACCAGTCGGCTTCGCGGGCCCTGGCGCACCAGCTGCCCAGGCGCGCGAACCTCCGTACGGGGCCTGAACCCTGAGGGGACCGCCAACCTGAACCCTGAGGGGACCGCCAAGAGGACACGAGTCAAGGGCACCTCAGCGCGCGTCCCCCGGATGCCGCTCCCCGGTCGCGTACGGGTTCTCCTCGCCCTCGGCGAGGACGCCGACGAACGGTGCGCCCTCCCCCGCGAACGTGTAGGCCCCGCTCTCGATCCGGCCGATCAGCCCCTGGGTCCACTCGGCCTCGGCGTCGGCCGTGTGGACCCAGAGGTTCATGATCTCGCCGATGTGGCCGAGCTGTTCGGGGCCGTCGTCCGGGATGTAGTGCTCGGTCACGGCCCCCCGCCACTCCTCGATCCGCCGGATCCGCTCCTTCAGGAGCGCCACCGCCTCGCCGCGCGGCAGCTCGACGATGAAGCCGATGGACGCCGACTTGACGTCCATCTTCTGGTCGTACGAGGTCAGCGCCTCACGCAGCAGCCGGAAGAACTCCCCGGTGCCCCGGTCGGTGATCTCGTACTCCGTGCGCGGCGGGCCGCCGGCCGTGGACGGTGCGATCTCGTGCGCGTGCAGCAGCCCTTGCTTCGCCATCTGTTTCAGGGCGTGGTAGATCGAGCCGGGCTTGGCGTTGGACCACTCGTGCGCGCCCCAGTACTCCAGGTCGCCCCGCACCTGGTAGCCGTGGGCCCGCCCGTGCTGGCGGACCGCGCCCAGCACGAGGAGACGGATCGCGGACATGCCGCCCAGCCTATTGTCAATGGCTCAGCCGGCTTGCTCCAGGGCGACCAGTTCGAACGCCGTCTTCCCGTCGAGGGACTCGCGGATGATGTCGGCGTGGCCCGCGTGCCGGGCCGTCTCGCGGATCAGGTGCAGACAGAGCCAGCGCACCGAGACACGGCCCTCCGGCGGGAACCAGGGGTCGTTCGGGAGCGGGAAGGTGTCGTCGAGGCTCGGCACGGAGCGGATGTACGCCTCCGTCTCGGCGGCGACCCTCTCCCAGTACGCGAGCTGGGACCCGACGGTCTCGCCGTCGACGAGCTGGAAGGTCTCGTGCCAGTTGGTCTCGTCCCGCTTGACGGCCGCCGGCTCCTGCTTGGCGCGGGCGATCCATCCCTGCTCGACCTCGGCGACATGCTTGAGGAGACCGGAGAGGGACAGCTCGCTCGCACTGGGCTTGCTCGCGGCCTGCTCCTCGGTCAGCCCGAGCAGCGCCCGGCGGATGCCACCGCGCTGCTCCTCGATGAACGCGAGCAGCGCCCCGCGCTCGTCGCCCTGCGCCTCTGCCGGTACGTGCGTGACCATGACGTCGCCCTTCGTCGGATCGGGGCCTCGGGAGGCCTCCTGACACCGATGAAGTTACGGGGCGTTCAGGTCAGGTTCTGTCCTCGATCGAGAGGGGGCGGCGGTCAGAACGGGAACCCGCTCCGCCCGTGCTGCACCGAGATCCACTTCAGCGTGGTGAAGGAGTCGACGGTCGTCTCGCCGTTCAGTCGGCCGAGGCCGGAGCTCTTCTCTCCGCCGAAGGGGACGAGGGGCTCGTCGTGGACGGTGCCGTCGTTCACATGGAACATGCCGGTGTCGATCTGCTTGGCGAAGGAGACGCCCCGCTCGATGTCGCCCGTGTGGACGGCGCCGCTCAGGCCGTACGACGTGTCGTTGACGAGGCGTACGGCCTCCTCCTCGCCGTCGAAGGGGATGAGGAAGGCGACCGGGCCGAAGACCTCCTGCCGCAGCAGGGCCGAGTCTGCGGGGACCCCGGTGAGGACGGAGGGCCGGACCAGGTTCTCGGTGGTCGTGCCGTGTACCAGGGCGGTCGCGCCCTCGGCGATGGCCTGCTCGACGGTGGCCGAAAGGGAGTCCGCCTGCGAGGAGTTGATCACCGGGCCGATGACGGTCCCCGGGTCTCTCGGGTCGCCGACCTTCAGGGTCCTGACCTTGGCGACGAACTTCTCCGTGAACTCGTCGGCGATCGTACGGTCGACCAGAACACGGTTGGCGGCCATGCAGACCTGGCCCTGGTGGACGTACCGGCTGAAGACCGCGGCGTCGACCGCGTAGTCGATGTCGGCGTCGTCGAGGACCACGATCGCGCTGTTGCCGCCGAGTTCGAGGACCGAGCGCTTGAAGTGCGAGGCGCAGACGGTGGCCACATGGCGGCCGACCTTGTCGGAGCCGGTGAAGGAGATGACCTTGGGGACCGGGTGCTCGATGAAGGCGTCGCCGATCTCGGCGATGTCCGTGATGACGACGTTGAGCAGACCGCCGGGCAGTCCGGCGTCCTCGAAGATCTTCGCGACCAGGGAGCCGCCGGTGATCGGGGTGTTCTGGTGCGGCTTCAGCACCACACCGTTGCCCAGCGCGAGGGCCGGGGCGACCGACTTGATGGAGAGCAGGAAGGGGAAGTTGAAGGGGCTGATGACGCCCACGACGCCGACCGGAACGCGGTAGAGGCGGTTCTCCTTGCCGTCCACCGGCGACGGAAGGATCTTGCCCTCGGGGCGCAGCGCCCACTGGATCGACTCGCGCAGGAACTCCTTGGCGAGATGGAGCTCGAAGCCGGCCTTCAGGTAGGTGCCGCCGAGCTCGGCGATGATCACCTCGGTGATCTCCTGCTCGCGCTCCTCGATCAGCCGGAGGGCCTTCTCCAGGACCGCCCGGCGCGCGTACGGATTGGTGGCGGCCCACTGCTTCTGGGCACCGGCCGCCGCCCGGTACGCCTCGTCGACCTCGTCGACCGTGGCTATGGTGATCGACGCCAGCTTCTCGCCGTCGTACGGGTTGAAGTCGATGATGTCCCAGGAGCCGGTGCCCGGGCGCCACTCACCGTCGATGTACTGCTGGGCCAGGTCGGTGAAGTAGGACGACGACATGTGATCCCCAAATCACTAGCAGACACACGATCAACGTGACGGTCTGATCACACGTCATCGTACGGGCGCGCCAGGAGAGTTGGGGACTCTGAGCGAACTTATGGGGAGAACCCTAGGAGAGTTGAAGGAGACCGCGCAGAAGATCGCGGCTTTCGTCCGGTCCGGGGCTGTCCTGCTGGAGTTCCTTGAGCGCCCTCTCGTACTGGATGACGTCCTCGTGCTTGTCCAGGTAGAGAGCGCTGGTGAGCTGCTCCAGATAGACGACGTCCGACAGGTCGGACTCCGAGAAGCTGAGGATCGTGAACGCGCCGCTCTCGCCCGAGTGACCACCGAAGCTGAACGGCATGATCTGCAGCCGCACGTTGGGGCGTTCGGAGACCGCGATCAGATGCTGGAGCTGGCCCCGCATCACCTCGCGGTCGCCGTAGGGGCGGCGCAGCGCGGCCTCGTCCAGGACGATGTGGAAGTCGGGGCCGCCCGCGGAGACGAGGTGCTTCTGCCGCTCCAGACGCAGCTCCACGCGTTTGTCGATGTCGGCCTTGCTCGCACCCTTCATACCGCGCCGTACGACTGCACGTGCGTACGCCTCGGTCTGCAGCAGGCCGTGCACGAACTGCACCTCGTACGCCCGGATCAGGTGCGCCGCGCCCTCCAGGCCCACATAGGTGGGGAACCAGGTCGGCAGGACGTCCGAGTAACTGTGCCACCAGCCCGCGACGTTGGCCTCCCGGGCGAGGGAGAGCAGCGAGGTGCGCTCCTGCTCGTCCGTGATGCCGTACAGAGTCAACAGGTCCTCGACATCACGTGTCTTGAAGCTCACCCGGCCCAACTCCATGCGGCTGATCTTCGATTCGGAGGCGCGGATCGAGTAGCCCGCCGCCTCGCGCGTGATGCCGCGCGCCTCACGCAGTCGCCTGAGTTGCGAGCCGAGCAGCATGCGCCGCACCACCGATCCGGGCTCTCCCACGCTCACGTTCGCCAGCCTCCCCAACGCCTTCAGGGGCCGAAGTCTGCCACTAAATCACTCCGAGCAGTACTCGTCCGATTACAGAGAAGCAAAGAACCCAAAGATTCTGCACAGGAAGGGGGAAGGAGTTGGCAAGCAGTGGGAGAGAAGATGGCGGAAAAAATGGCCAACAAGCGGTACGGGAGGGTCCAATTCGGTCGCGTGCACGTGCATCTGCACCTTGCATCTGCACCGCGCATCCAAGACCATGGTCTCGCGCAACCGCTGCATCGCAACGACCGCGAATTCCTCGGGAGTGCCTCGCATGGGGACGAATGGATCGACCATGCTCGAGCCGTTACGGCAGGGCCTTCCGCCGCTGGATCCCGCGGCCGTGTCCAACGCCGCCTCCTGCGCTCTGCCCGCCCGCTACGAAGCGGTGCGCGAGGCAAGGCGGTTCACCCGCAGAACGCTCGACCAGTGGGACATCGGCGATCGCTTCGACGACGTCTGCCTGGTGGTGTCCGAGCTGGTCACCAACTCGCTGCGGCACGGCCTGCCGACCGGCAGCCTGTGCACCGCGGAGCAGACCCCGCCCGTGCGGCTGCACCTGATGCGCTGGACGGAGCGGCTGGTGTGCGCGGTGCGCGACCCGAGCCACGCGACCCCGGCACCGCGCGAGGCGGACGACTTCTCGGCGGAGTCGGGCCGCGGCCTGTTCCTCGTCGACTCCTTCGCCGACAGCTGGGGCTGGCACCCGATGGCGGGCACGCTCGGCGGCAAGGTCGTCTGGGCGCTGTTCCAGCTGCCGCACCCACCCCGGCCGTCGACCGCCGAATAGCGCACCCCGGCGCCGTCCGACGCCGGGGTTCTACGCGCGTTACTGCACGCAAGGCACTGATTGCCCCGATTTGAACCCCGGGGCGACCGGGCGTCAGCCCACTATCAGGTGGTCGAACTCGCCGTCCTTGATGCCCAGCAGCATCGCCTCGATCTCCGCACGCGTGTAGACGAGCGCCGGACCTTCGGGGAAGCGCGAGTTGCGGACGGCCACGTCCCCGCCGGGCAGCCGGGCGAACTCCACGCAGGAGCCCTGCGAGTTGCTGTGCCGGCTCTTCTGCCAGGCCACCCCGTTCAACTCCGTGGCTGCCATGCCGTTGTACACGTCGTGGTCCACAGGTCGCTCCCGGTGGTGCGGTGGCTTTGGGGCCAGTGATGCAGTGGTCAACTGGTCCGGATCATAGCTGTGTTCACGTGCGGATGCATGAGCAGATGCACGTGCACGCGGGGTGGTTCTGTGGTTACAGGTGTGACGTACGGGGTGCTGCATCCGTTCCAGCGGATGCCCGAGGGTCCATACAGCGTGCGTCGGGTCGAACCCCACGCACTGGAAGAGACGCGTACCGCGGCCTTCTTGTTCCAACCTCCAACCAACCGGCCTGTGGGGGAAGCCTCAGCGGCCCGTGTACGGCAGGAGTGCCATCTCCCGGGCGTTCTTGATCGCTCGAGCGAGCAGCCGCTGCTGCTGGGCCGTGACGCGGGTGACCCGGCGGCTGCGGATCTTGCCTCGCTCGGAGATGAACTTCCGCAGCAGATCGGTGTCCTTGCGGACCTCCCGCCGTTTCGACCCCAACATCCAGAGCAAGCGGTACCGGCTGCCGGGCGAGGGCCGGTACGTACGGCTGCGGCTGAGCACGAAGGGGATCAGGGCCGTCGACGCGATCGGCGTCGAGGCGGCCGTGGCGCGGATCCGTGCCCGGGGGGTGCGGGTCTGATGGCGAAGCAGAGCAAGATCGCGAAGAACGAGCGGCGCAGGCGATCGTCGCCCGGTACGCCGAGCGGCGCGCCGAGCTGAAGGAGATCATCCGGCGGCCGTCGTCGACGGAGGCGGAACGGATCGCCGCCCGGCGGGAGTTGCGGCGCCAGCCTCGCGACGCGAGCGCGACGCGCGTACGCAACCGGGACCAGGTGGACGGGCGGCCGCGAGGGTACTTCCGGGCGTTCGGGCTGTCGCGGGTCTCGCTGCGGGGGCAGGCGCATGCCGGTTACCTGCCGGGGGTGCGCAAGTCGTCCTGGTGAGCGCGGGTGGGTCCGGTGAATCTCACAGCCGCTCCTCATGGGGTGGACGGCCGTCCCTGGTAGCTTGCTGCGGGCGCTCGGGCCGTACCGGCCCGGCCCACCGGCTACGGCTTGCCACTGCTCGTTGCTACTGCTTGGGAGCTACCAGTGACTTCGGCGTCCTTCATGCGTCCGGCCCGCACGATGTCTCGCCGGCACCTGCGGATCGCGGCCGCCGCCGCGGGGCTGGCGGGCGCGCTCGTGCTCACCGCGTGCAGCAGCGGCGACTCCAAGGACGGCTCCTCGTCCAGCCCCGCCGCCTCCAGCGCGGGCACGGGCGGCGGCAACGGCGGGACGACGAGCGCGTCCGACAGCCTGCAGGGCAGCTGGCTCGCCACGACCGGCGGCAAGGCCGTCGCCCTGGTGATCAACGGCAAGCAGGCCGGGCTCTTCTCGACCGGCGGGGCCGTGTGCAGCGGGACCGCGGGCAAGGAGGCCGGGATGCAGATGATCCACCTCACCTGCACGAAGGGCGGCAAGGAGCGGGCGACGGGGATGGTCGACTCCGTGTCCAGGAACTCGCTGAAGATCACCTGGTCGGGCAGTGCCGGCAAGGAGACGTACACCAAGTCGGAGGGCGGGACCCTGCCGTCGGGGCTGCCGACAGCGGGCCTCGGTCAGTAGTCCGAGGGCAGGGCGGGCAACCGCCGCACGGGTTCGTGCGTGATGATCGATGCACGCCAGCACCGGCATCACGCCGCCGAGCACCAGCAGAGCACCAGAGGATCCACATGCGCGCCACCCAGATCGCCGTCGCCGCTCTCGCCGCGGCGCTCCTGCTGACCGCCTGCGACAGCGGCGGCGGTGACAGCGGCTCCACGAACAAGAACAAGGCCGGCGGCGGCTGCACGCTCGACACCGTCGGCGTGCAGGTCGCGGCGAGCGCCGCCCCGTCCGCCGGGGACTCCGGCAACGTCACCGTCACGCTCACCAACCGCGGCGCCAAGTGCACCCTGAACGGGTTCCCGGGCGTCGCCCTGCAGGCGGGCGGCGCGTCGGACGCCGTCCCCGCCGACAAGGCCGCGAAGGCCCAGAAGCTCGACCTCGCCAAGGGGGCGACGGCCTCCTTCACGATCAGCTACGTCCGGGGCAAGGCGGGCGGTCAGAAGAGCCTTCCGGTGAAGACGGCGAAGTTCACCCTGCCCGGGGCGACCGCCGGTCACAGCTTCACGTGGTCGTACGGCGAAGTCGCCCTCAAGGGCGGCGCGGGCGGGCCGAACGCTTCGGTGAGTCCGTTCCAGCAGGCCGGCGACTGACGCTCCGCGGGATGTGCCGCGAAGGGTGGTCGAACGTCTGCGGCCGTCGTGGCTTGTCGCGCCCGCGTGGCGGAGCCGCACATCGACGGAGCGCGCTCCCCTGATGGGGCGCTGCCCCTGGCATCGGGACGCCTCACGGAAGCCGCGGCCGGGTCCCCACCCGGGCGCGGTCCGCTGCCCGGGCTCCCTCCGTCCAGCCCGCCTCGTCGGTCACGCCGCGCAGGCGGGTCGTGGTCGTGTCGGGGAACATGCGGTCCGTGTGGGTCGTGACCGCGACCTCTCGGGAGGCCAGGACCGGGAGCAGGTCGTCGGTCACCTGTGTCTCGGCGGCCGCCGCGAGGCGCGTGCCTATCCGGTGGGCGTAGGCCGCGAGGAAGGACTGGCGGAAGGTCTTGGTGCGCTTGCGGCCGCCCGCGCGCTGGGCGGTCTCCGCCTTCGTCATCGCCGTCGTGGCCTGCACGAGGAGCGAGGTGTGGAGGAGCTCGACGGCTTCCAGGTCGGCCTCGAAGCCGACGACGGTCGAGAAGCCCAGCGGCTCGTTCCACACGGCCCGGCAGTGGTTCGCGGTGGCGACCGCGTCCAGCAGCACGGCCTTGGCCTGCTCGTACGGTGCCTCCACGCCGATACGGCAGGCGCCGGGGGCGTCGGGGGACGGCGCCCGGGCCGCGAGCAGCGCCTCGTCGATGCTGTGCCGGGCCATCAGCTCCTGCGCCTTGGCGGACAGCGCCTCCGCCTCGTCGGGGAACCCGGTCGCCTCCGCCTTGGCGAGCAGCGCGCGGATACGGGTGAGCATGCGCGAGCCGGATCTCGGGTCGGCTCCGGAGCCGGAATCGGGCCGCCGGATGGGCTCGTCGAGGGGGTCGAGGGTCGGCAGGCGCAGCAGCAGGCGGTACAGCTCCAGGACGGCGGTCGCGTGCGAGAAGCGGTCGGGGCGGGGTGCTGTGCCGGTGGCCTCGGCCGCTTCGGCCGCCTCGGCGGTGAGCTCGGCCAGCTGCGCGGTCCAGCGGGGGCCGCGCGGGCCGTCGTACGGCGTCTGCGCCCGGATCAGCGCCGCCGCCAGGCGTACGTGTACGTCGTCCAGCTCGCGTCGCACGATCCGGACGACGTCGGCGGGCTGCCAGCCGCGCCGCCAGGCCGTCGCCACGAACTCCTGGCCGCGGCGCGCGAGTTCGGCGTCCGCCGCCGGGTCCGCGGCCAGCAGGGACGCGCCCGTGTCGAGGGCGGTGTCGGTCTCGGCGTAAAGGGCGGCCTGGAAGGCGCGTTCGACGGTGCTGGACGTAGTGCTGCTCACTCGTCGATCGTGCCACGCGGCACTGACAGTCGGGTCAGCCGCGGATCGGAGCCTGCGTACGAGCACGGGTCGGATCAGCACGCGTCGTCATGGGAGCCCCGCCGGCGGTCCCCCCTGCCCGACGGGGACGTCCCCGGCCTGGGTTCAGGCACCGGCCCCGAGGGCCAGCGCGCGGTCGAGGGCGTCGGAGGCCGGGCAGGGGATGTCCGGGAGGACGCCGATGCCTTCCCAGTTGGTGCCGGAGACCGGGTTGACCGCACGGGCGACCGGAATGGTGGCCTCCAGGTTCGGGTGGACCGTCCAGCCCTCGCGCGGGTGGGCGCCGCCGCGGGTGGTCTCCCCCACGACGGTCGCGCGGCCCAGCTGCTGGAGGTCGTAGGCCAGTTCCTCGGCAGCCGAGAAGGTGCGGGGACCGGTGAGGACGTGGACCGGCTTGGTGCCGCCGAAGCGGGCGCCGGGGACGTGCGGCAGGGTCCAGGACTGGTCGTGGCGGTCGCCCACGCGCGCGTACATGGTGTTGAGGTGGGTGCGCTCGTCCAGGAGGTAGCTGCAGACGAAGGCGACCGTGTCCGGGTCGCCGCCGCCGTTGCCCCGCAGGTCCAGGATGAGCGCTTCGGCTCGGGCGACCAGGGTGAGCGCGGCGGCCAGCGGCTCGGCCGACCAGGGCAGCGGGAAGAGGAAGGGGCCCAGTTCGAGGAGCGCAGTGCCGCCCGCCAGCAGCTCGACCCGGGGCACGCCGCCCAGGGAGGCCTCGAACTCGCGGCGCATCGCGGCCGCCGCGGCCTCGCCCTGGCCCTGCGGCACCTGCTCGGGGTGGTACTTGAGGCGCAGGTGCGGATCGCCGTTGACGGACTGCAGATCCGCGGTGACCAGGTCGCCGAGCTCCTCCGCGCTCCCCACGTCGTACGCCCCCTCCGCCAGGCGCCGGCGCAGCAGCACGGCCAGCTGCTCGGCGGCCTCGGGGAAGACGTAGTGCTCGGTGAGGAGCCGGGCCGTCTCGTCGACGACCGCGGGAACGTCGGTCACGGGGACCGGAGTCGGGGCAGCGGCAGGAGCCGAGGAGGAACTCGTCGTCAGCGTGGTCGTGGTCATGGCAGGTGAGTCAATCACCGTCCCCAGACGCCTCACATGGGGTTTCCCAGGACTCGTCTCACCCATCGAAATTCGTTCGCTTCTCTCCTCTGACGGTTCAAGCATGGACAGATGGTGGACATGTCTTCGTATGCGGCATTCCTTGTCGCCGCCTTCGTGCTCTGCGTCACTCCCGGCCCCGACATGATGTTCATCGTGGCGATGGGCGGACGGGGTGGGCCCAGGACCGGGGTGCTGGCCGCGTTCGGCGTGGCCTGCGCGATGTTCGTGCACACGGTCGCCGCGGCGCTCGGTCTGTCGGCGCTGTTCCTGGCCCTGCCGACGCTGTATCACGCGCTGCGCTGGGCGGGCGCGGCCTATCTGCTGTACCTCGCGGTCAAGGCCTTCCGGGACCGGGCGGTACCGGTCGAGGAGGGTGCGGCGGCGGGGCCCGGGCGGCGGCGCGCCTTCTGGCAGGGTGCGGTCACCAATCTGCTCAACCCCAAGGTGATCCTCTTCAACGTCGCCTTCCTGCCGCAGTTCGTGAACCCCGGACTGGGGCACGTGGGCGAGCAGTTCCTGGTCTTCGGGCTGACGATCACCGTGATGGGGTTCGGCGTGGACGGCTCGATCGGACTGCTCTCCGGCAAGCTCTCCTCGCTGCTGCGCCGGAGCCGGCGGGTGGCGCGCGGGCTGGACATCTTCAGCGGGACGGTGTTCACGGGGCTGGCGGTGCGGCTGGCGGCGTCACCGAAATAGGCACGCCGCGTGACGGCCCCCAAGTGTCAACCCGAGGTTGACACGCACCTCATGTCAACCTACGGTTGACACATGTCGACGAACCCGAACTTCACGCCATCCGTGCGTCTCGACGAACTCATCGCGGCCATCAAGAAGGTCCACGCCGAACCTCTGGAACAGCTCCAGGACGCGGTGATCGCGGCCGACCACCTCGGCGAGGTGGCGGACCATCTGATCGGTCACTTCGTGGACCAGGCGCGCCGCTCGGGCGCCTCCTGGACGGACATCGGCAAGAGCATGGGGGTCACCCGGCAGGCGGCGCAGAAGCGCTTCGTGCCCAAGGAGTCCACCGACCTGGACCCGAACCAGGGCTTCGGCCGTTACACCCCGCGCGCCCGCAACGTGGTGATGGCCGCCCACAACGAGGCGCTCGCGGCCCGCAACACCGAGGGCCGCCCCGAGCACCTGGTCCTCGGCCTGCTGGCCGAACCGGACGGCCTCGCGGCCAAGGCGATCACGGCTCAGGGCATCCCCCTCGACACCGTGCGCCAGGCGGCGGCCGCCGCCCTCCCGCCCGCCGCCGACGAGGTCCCGGAGCTCGTCCCCTACGGCTCCGACGCCAAGAAGGTCCTGGAGCTCACCTTCCGCGAGGCCCTCCGCCTCGGCCACAACTACATCGGCACCGAGCACATCCTGCTGGCCCTGCTGGAGTTCGAGAACGGCGAGGGAGTGCTGGCCGGCCTCGGCCTCGACAAGGCGACGGTGGAGGCCGAGCTCGCCAAGGCGCTCGCGCAGTACCTGCAGGTGCCCCGCGAGGAGGGCTGACGGCCTTGCGGGAGGCCACTGTCAGACCCCCCTGCCACACTCGCAACCATGACCGACCGCTGGGCGCTCGCTCCGGCCGAGGACGGTGGCGTGGAGACCGCCCCCCTCGGTCCGGACGGGCTGCTCGCCGGGCCGGTCCTGTGGGAGCCCGACCTCGCCACGGCCGTGCGGGGGCGGCCCGAGGTCGCGCGGTGGGTGTGGCGGTCCACGGCCGAGGTGTATCCGCGTCTGCTCGCCACGGGGGTGCGAGTGGAGCGGTGCTACGACATCGAGGACGCCGAGACCCTCCTGCTGGGCCACGAGGGGCGGTACGGCGAGCCCCGTTCGGCGGCCGCTGCTCTGGCCCGGCTCCGCGGCGGCCCCGTACCGCCCGACCCGCCCCTGCGCTCCGCCGAACCCGGCGCCCAGTCCCCGCTGTTCGAACCGCAGACCGTCCCCCTGCCGCTGCCCGACCTCGTCGAGGTCTATGCCGAGCAGCAGCGCCGGCACGACGCCACCGCGCACCCCGACCGGATGCGGCTGCTGACCGCGGCCGAGTCGGCGGGGATGCTGGTGGCCACCGAGATGAACCGCGCGGGGCTGCCCTGGAGCGCCGAGGTACACCGCCGGGTGCTGCACGAACTGCTCGGCGAGCGGTATGCGGGCGGTGGCGAGCCCCGCCGTCTCGCCGAACTCGCGGACGAGGTGTCCGCCGCGTTCGGGCGGCGCGTCCGGCCCGATCTGCCCGCGGACGTCATCAAGGCCTTCGCACAGGCCGGCATCAAGGTGAAGTCCACCCGGCGCTGGGAGATCGAGTCCGTCGACCATCCGGCCGTGAAGCCGCTGGTCGAGTACAAGAAGCTGTACCGCATCTGGGTCGCCCACGGCTGGTCCTGGCTGCAGGACTGGGTGCGTGACGGGCGGTTCCGGCCCGAGTTCCTCGCGGGCGGGACCGTCACCGGCAGATGGGTCACCCACGGCGGCGGCGCCCTCCAGATCCCCAAGGTGATCCGGCGTGCCGTCGTCGCCGACCCCGGCTGGCGGCTCGTCGTCGCGGACGCCGACCAGATGGAGCCGCGGGTGCTGGCCGCCATCTCCCGCGACCCGGGGCTGATGGAGGTGGCCGGGCGCGAGAGCGACCTCTACCAGTCCGTCTCCGACCGGGCCTTCTCCGGCGACCGCGCCCAGGCCAAGCTCGCGGTCCTCGGCGCGGTCTACGGCCAGACCTCCGGCGACGGCCTGAAGAACCTCGCCGCGCTCAGACGCCGCTTCCCCAAGGCGGTCGCGTACGTCGACGACGCGGCGCGCGCGGGTGAGGAGGGGCGGCTCGTACGGACCTGGCTGGGGCGGACCTGTCCCCCGGCGGCGGGGACCGGCGGGGACGCCACGGAGGAGGCGGGCCTTCCGCAGGACGAACCGGCCGAGACCCCCGTCGGGGCGGAGTGGGCGCCGGGTTACGCCTCCACCAACACCCGGGCCCGCGGCCGCTTCGCCCGCAACTTCGTCGTCCAGGGGAGCGCCGCCGACTGGGCCCTGCTGATGCTCGCCGCACTGCGGCAGACCTGCGCCGCCATGGCGGCCGAGCTGGTCTTCTTCCAGCACGACGAAGTGATCGTGCACTGTCCCGAGCGGGAGGCGGAAGCTGTGGTGACGGCGATCCGGGAGGCGGCTGAGCTGGCGGGACGGCTGACGTTCGGGGAGACGCCGGTGCGGTTTCCGTTCACCACGGCGGTGGTGGAGTGTTATGCGGATGCGAAGTGAGCGGTGACCGGTGCTGGTGCTGGGGGGAGGGGGGGTTCGCTTGCCCGCGCCTGCGGAGTGCCGCCTGCGCCCACCCGTGCCGCCCTAGGCGGCACGATTGCCCGCAGCTACGTCAGGCACGGCCGACCGCTCGGATGGGAACCGCCCCCACCGCACGACTGCCCCTGGCTACGGCAGGCACGGCCGACCCCTCGGAGGGGAACCGCCCCCACCGCACGACTGCCCCTGGCTACGGCGGCGTCTCGGCCAGCAGTTCCCTCAGCTCGGCCACCACCGCCTTCTCGTCTGTGCCGTCCAGTGCGTCGAGTGCCGCGCGCCACTGGTCGTACGCCCTCCCGGCGCGGCCCCGCTCCCGCAGCAGGAGGCCGTGCTGGTGGCGGGCGAGACCGCCCGTGTAGCGGTCGGCGCGGGCGTCCGCGCGGCGGAGCAGCTCGGCGCACTCGGCGCCGGCCCGTTCCGTACGGCCGAGCAGCCGCAGTGCCCGCACCAGCCCGAGCCGGGTCTGGGACTCGCCGTGCCAGTCGCCGTGGCCGCCGAGGATGCGCAGGCTCTCCTCGAAGTGCGGTACGGCGGCGGCCGGTTCACCGAGGGTGAGGTGGGCGTAGCCGATGTTGCAGTGCGCGGAGTGCTGCACGATGACGGCGCCGATCTCGTCGCCGATGGCGAGCGACCGCCGGTGCTGCTCGATCGCGGCCCGCGGGTCGGTGTGCTCGTACAGGTTGCCGAGGTGGCTGTGGGTCACGGCCTCGCCGTGGGGGTCGTTCAGCTGTCGCGAGTACTCCAGGCTCTGGCGCAGGGCGCGGCCGGACTCCTCGTAGCGGCCGAGCCCTTCGAGCAGCAGGCCGCGGTTGTTGAGGCAGCGGCGTATCCAGGAGGTGTGGTCGAGCCGCCGCCAGATCGTCAGCGCCAGGTCACTGAGGGCGAGGGCCTCGCTCTGCCGACCGGTCAGGAAGTGCAGCCCGGCGAGGTCGCCCAGCGCGTACGCCTCGGCGGCCTCGTCACCGAGCCGCCGGGCAAGGCGCAGCGCGGCCCTGCCGAGCACCTCCATCTCGGCGACGCGGCCACTGCGCAGCACATACGGGAAGAAGAGGCGGATCAGCGTCGAGAGGCGGGCGGCTTGGAGGGCCTGTGCGTCGGAGTCGGAGCGCGGGTGGGAGTCGTCGGCGTACCGCTGGACCAGGGTGACGATGTTCACCAGTTCCGTGTCGCCCCAGGCGAAGGCCTGTCCGGCGGACTCGAAGGTGGGGAGGGCGGCGACGTGGGCCGCGTGGTCCGGCGGCTGGGCCGCGGTCGGGCGGCGGCGGTCGTCCCGGTCGAGGCCGGGTTCGACGATCGCGGTGAGACTGCGCTCGGCGACGGCCGCGTACCAGGGGAGGGCGGCGTCCAGGTCACTGGCGCCCCCGGCCAGTTCGCGGGCGAAGTCGCGAACCAGGTCGTGGGGGGCGTAGCGGCCGTACGCCGTCTCCTCCAGGAGGGCCACGTCGACGAGCCGGTCCAGCGCGGCCTCGGCGCGGTGCTCGTCGGTGCCGACCAGGTGGGCGAGGAGCGGGGCGCCGTACGCGGGCAGGTCGAGCGCGCCGATCCCGCGCAGCACGAGGGCGGCGTCCCGGTCGGCCTCGCGCTCCGAGGCGGCGAGCGCGTCGTGGGCGACGGCCAGGGAGCGGCGGACGCTCAGGTCGTCGTACTCCAGGTGGTGCAACCGGCCTTCCGTGGCGGCGAGTTGACCGGCGAGCACGTCCGGGGTGAGCGCCTGGCGCGCGGCCAGGCGGGCGGCGACGATGCGCAGCGCGAGCGGCAGGCGGCCGGTGAGTTCGACGAGGGGGTGGGCCGCGTCGAGGGCGTCGCGGCCGGAGACCGCTCGCAGCAGTTCGGCGCTCTCCTCGCCGCTCAGAGGGGTGAGCGGGAAGCGGCGGGCACCGTCGAGGGCGGTCAGCGGCGAACGGCTGGTGACGATCACGGCGCAGCCGGCGCCGGCCGGCAGCAGCGGGCGTACCTGAGCGGCGTGCGCGGCGCCGTCCAGGAGCAGCAGGGTGCGGGTCGGGGCGAGCAGGGAGCGCAGCAACGCGGCGGCCGCGTCCGGGAGTTCGGGGATGAGGCGGGGCTCGGTGCCCAGGTCCCGGAGCAGGGCGGCGAGGGCCTGGGCGGGCGGGAGGGGTGTCATGCCCGGGGTGGCGCCGTGCAGGTTGATGTACAGCTGACCGTCGGGGAAACGTTCCTTCAGAGTGTGGGCGACCTGTAGCGCGAGGGCGCTCTTTCCCACGCCTGCCATGCCGCTGATGACCGCCACCGCAGGCGTTCGACCGGGCTCAAGGGTGGTGCGGAGGTCGCCGAGCGTGGGCGTCCGGCCGGTGAAGTGGGCGGGCGGCGGGGGCAGTTGGGCAGGGCGGGGCGGCTGCGGAAGGGCAGGCGCGCAGTCGTCCGGGCCGCCGGACGCGGTGTCGTCCTCGCGGGGGGCGCCGGGGATCTGGGTGGTGGCGAGCACCTCGACGTGCGCCTCCTGCACCGCCTGGCCCGGTTCGACGCCCAGTTCCTCCACCAGGCGGGCGCGCAGATCCCGGTGGACGGCCAGCGCCTCGGCCTGGCGGCCGGTGCGGTGCAGGGTGAGCATCAGCTGGCGGTGGTACGCCTCCCGCAGCGGGTGCTCGGCGGTCAGTGCGGCCAACTCGGGCACGAGACCGTCCAGTCGGGCACCTTCGACGGCCAGCTCGGCGTCGTAGCGCCACTCCAGAAGCAGCAGCCGCGCCTCCTTCAGGCGCTGGACGAAGGCGTATCCGCCCAGTTCGGCGGGGAGCCCGCTGAGCGGGGTACCGCGCCACAGTGCCAGCGCGGACGTGCACTCGCGCACGACCCGCTCCCAGTTGCGGGCGGCGAACGCGCCGCGTGCCGTGGCGAGATGGCGCTCGAAGACATGGACGTCCAGTTCGCCCTGTTCGACCCGCAGCACATAACCGGGCGGCACCGCGCGCAGCCGCTCGGGGTCGTCGAGCAGCCTGCGCAGCCGGGCCACGTGGTTGTGCAGCGAGGCCTGTGCGGAGGCGGGCGGCGCCCCGCCCCACAGCGCGTCCTTGAGCGACTCGACGGAGACGACACGACCGCCTTCGAGGAGCAGGGCGGCGAGCAGGGTGCGGACCTTGGGGCTGCCGATGGCCTTGACGTCGACGTCACCGAAGGCATCCGCGCCGTCGCCGGAGGCATCCGACCCGCCGCCGAGGGCATCCGACCCGCCGCCGAAGGCACCGAAGTCGCCGGCCTCGCCCTGGACGTCGTAGAGAACCGGCGGCCCCAGCAGTCCGAACCGCAGCTCGCGCCGCCTCACGCCGCCCACTGCCTTCCTGTGTCCTTGGCGGGTTTCCGCCCTCGTCACGGCGATTTCCCGCCACCTGTGCCACGGCGGTCGCCGCCGGAATCCGTTACGGCGGCGGCCATCCGGCGACGCCGACCGGCGGCTTCGCGCCAGTCGGCCGAGGCCGGAACGGAGAACCGTTGGCCACATGTTAGCGATCCGTTGGTGCCACCTGATGTGATCACTTCATCGGATCTGGCCCGGGGGTGCGCGCGTAGAACGCGTAACTCGGGGGAGTGACGCCGCCGTGGCCGGATCCGTGGGACGCCAGAGGGTCCCGGCCGGCGGAGGTGAACGCCCGGGACCCTCGTCCCCTCCCCGGCTCTGTTCAGATGACGGGCGGCCGTCCCAGCCGCGAGAGCCGCCACACGGTCCGCCATCGCATGGGCCGCCGCTCGCCGGCCGGTTCTCGGAGGCCCTCCACGAACCCGCCGAACCAGGCACGCAGCCCGGCCCGCGACCGGGTCCGCACGAGGGTGAGCAGCGTCCAGATCGCCAGGTGCACGGGGATGAGCAGCAGCGGAAGGCGACGGCGGACGAGCCACACCCGGTTCCGGGCGTTCACCCGGTAGTAGATGGCGTGCCGGGCAGGCGAGGTCTTCGGATGCTGGAGCAGCAGTTCGGGCGCGTACAGGATCCGCCAGCCGGCGTCGGCGGCCCGCCAGGCCAGGTCGGTCTCCTCGTGGGCGAAGAAGAACTCGGCGGGCCAGTCGCCGATCTCGTCGAGCATGGCGGTCCTGAAGCCGTGCCCGCCGCCCAGGAACCCGGTGACGTAACCGCCCCGCATCGGGTCGGAGGCGCCGACCCGCGGCACGTGCCGCTGCTGTGTCTCGCCGTGCTCGTCCGCGATGCGGAAGCCGACGATCCCGAGCTTCGGGTCGGCTGCGAACAGGTCCCGTACCCGCCGCAGCACATCGGCGTCGACGAGCAGCCCGTCGTCGTCCAGTTCCACGACGACGTCGACGTCCCCGAACTCCCGCAGCCTGGCCAGCGCCTGGTTCCGGCCGCCCGGGCAGCCGAGGTTCTCGTCGAGTTCCAGGAGGGTGACCTCGCCGGGCAGCGCCAGTCGCTCACCGAAGTCCGGCAGCGGGCAGCCGTTGCCGACGATCACGATCCGCGTGGGCGCCAGGTCCTGCTTGGCCACCGACTCCAGCAGGGCGTCGACCTCGGCGGGCCTGTTTCCCATGGTCACCACGGCGACAGCGATCCGCAGCGCTCCCAGGTCCTGCATGCCCTTCACCCCATCACGGCCGCCGGCAATCCCGGCCGCGATGCTAGCCGTTCACGGTAGGGACTTTCCGAGTACGCCGATTCTTGGGTCAGGCGTGGCGGGACGTACGACGGTTCTCCCTGCGCCGTACGAACTTCAGCCCCGACCAGTCCTCCCCCAGCGCGGCGACCTTCACGTCGACCACGCCGAGCGGCAGGAAGAGGTCCCGCAGATCGTTCTCGGCGATGTCACTGACGTGGCCGGCGGCCTTGCGGGGCCAGGCGATCCAGAGCATGGCGTGATCGGCGAGAGCGGTGACCAGACCGGGGGCGTCGGCGGCCAGGGCGGCGTGGGTGCGGTAGAAGGCGAGGGTGATGTCGGCGTCGCGGGGGCCGTCCGCGGTGAGCTCCGTCCCGTCGGGCAGGCCGGGGATGTCGAACGGATCCGGAGCGTGCAGAAGTGCCACCCGGTGGCCCGTCCTGACACCGATCTTCCTGGCGAGCGGGGTTCCGGAGTACCCACCGCCCGCACCACCGGATCCACCCATCGCCCGCCTCCGCAGTCCCTGTCACCCCGGCCGGCCTCCATCGTGCCGGACGAAGCCGTCAGCCGGCCGGTGCCGAGGCATGGGTCGTGACGAGTTCCCGGTACGGGTCGCAGCCGGCCCCGGGTTGGGGGGGGGCCGCGTCGACCAGGGTGCCGTTGCCGAGCATCACACCAGGCTGTCGCGCACGCTCTTGAAGTCGGCCTCATCGCGCCCGGACGGGAACGCGACGACGGCCGGCCGGGTGGGGTGCTTCATGGCGGTCCAGCCGTGGACCGGAGTCGCGGACGGTCATACCGGCCGCCCCTTGCGGGCCCGCGACATCCGGATCGGATCCGGTCCCGGTCGTTCCCGGACTGCCGCCAGGTACATCCGGTCGCCGGGATGCGCGCCGCGAGCGGCCGGGTACGCGCTGCGGGCGGCCGGGTACGCGCTGCGGGCGGCGGTGAGAGCGGCGTCGGCCACCGTGGGCGAGGTGGGCTCAGTCATGCCGTCATCGCGGCATCCAATTTCCTGGTTGGCGGTAGTTGCTGTTCGTACGTGGATCATTTGTCAACAGTGGCCGATATCCATAGGGTGAGACGGAGCGTCGGCCTGACCAGCCGTACCATTTCCATGCCAGTCGAGCCGTTCAAGGCTCAATGAACGGGGGTTCATCATTTACTTCGTCACGCCGTCACCGCCTGAGCGGGACTGAGCAACTCTCACTGACGCGATCTCCACGTGGCAGCCCTTTTGCCGCCACGCCGAAAAGCGCTGCCCGAAAAGATTTGGCTGAAGCTTCTGCCTGAAGGGACGAGTCGTGGCGCGCCCGCCCGTCATGCCCCCGGAAGAAAAAGCCGAGCTCGTCCCCGGTGTTCCGTCGGGGAAACCCACGGCCTCTCAGGCTGCCGCGGACATCCAGCGCCTGGAATACCGCGAAGCACTTACACGCGTCGAATGACGTCACTGGACGCCGACGACGCTGAAGCGCCCGGAAAACGGAAACCGACAGGAAAGCAGAACATGCACGACACTCCGGGCCTCGGCATACGGGCCCTGACGAAGCGTTACGGGGACCAGGTGGCCCTCGACGAGATGTCCTTCGAGGTGAGACCGGGAGAAATCTTCGGTTTCGTCGGCAGCAACGGCGCGGGCAAGACCACCACGATGCGTATCGCGGTCGGCGTCCTGACCAGCGACGGCGGCGCGGTGCACTGGCAGGGCCGGCCCGTGGACGCCGCGTCCCGCGCCCGGTTCGGATACATGCCGGAGGAACGCGGCCTCTATCCGAAGATGACCGTGGCGAAGCAACTCGTCTACCTCGCCCGGCTGCACGGCCTGTCCCGCGCCGACGCCGTCGACGCCATGCGGATGTGGACGGAGCGGCTGGACGTGGCCCGGTACCGCGAGCGCCAGGTGGACTCCCTCAGCCTCGGCAACCAGCAGCGTGTCCAGCTGGCCGCCGCCCTCGTCCACGACCCGCAGGTGCTGCTGCTCGACGAGCCGTTCTCCGGCCTCGACCCGCTGGCCGTCGACACCATGAGCGCCGTACTGCGGGAGCGGGCGGAGCAGGGAGCCCCGGTCCTCTTCTCCAGCCACCAACTCGACCTGGTGGAGCGGCTCTGCGACCGGATCGGCATCGTCCGCGCCGGCTCGATGGTGGCCTGCGGCACGGCCGAGGAGCTGCGGGCGCCCGGCGGCGAGGACCTGTACATGGAGATCGACGGCGCACCGCGGGACTGGGCCCGCTCGCTGAGCGGCGTCGACTCGTTCCGCACCAAGGGCCGGGGCACCGTGCTGCGGCTCACGGACGACTGCGACGAGAGAGAGCTCCTACGGCAGGTCGCCGCGCTGGGCAGGCTGCGCGCCTTCCGGCGTGAACAGGCCACCCTCACCGAGCTGTTCCGCGCCTACGTCACCGACCCCGACGAGTCGACGGAGGCCGCCGCATGAGCGAGGGAACCAGCACGAAGAGGGCCGGGGCGGTCCCGTCCGCGAGGGCCGCCGTATGGCTCGTCACGAAACGGGAGACGGCCGCGCGGGTCGCCAACCGCGCCTACGTGATCGGCACGCTGGTCAACGTCGGGGTGATCCTGGGCCTGCTGTACTTCCTCGCCCCGTCCACGCCGGACGACCACGGCACCACCGGCACCGCGACCGTCGCCGTCACCGGCGTACCGGTCGGCGCCGTCGCCCGCGGACCGGCCGGGAAGGACGCCACCCGATGGCGCCCGGCCGCCGACGAGAACGCGGCACGCCGCCAGGTCACCGGCAAGAAGGCCGACGCCGCGCTGGTGGTCGACGGCTCACGGGTCCGGATGCTGGTCCGCACCGACACCCCGGGGCAGGTCCGCGCCACGGTCGTGGCCTCGGTCCGCCAGTGGGCGACCACCCGCGCGCTCCATGCGCAGCACGTCGACACGGACCGTCTGACCCATGAGGTCACCGCCGCGCTCCCCCGCACCGAGACGGTCGACCGGACCGGCCACACTCCCCCCGACACGCACGGCGGTGCCGAACTGGGCGCCGCGATCGGCATCGTCACGATCCTCTTCTTCCAGCTCTTCGGCTACTGGATGATGGTCGCCCAGGGGGTCGTCGAGGAGAAGTCCACCCGCGTCGTCGAGGTGCTGCTGGCCACGCTCACGCCGTTGCGGCTGATGGTCGGCAAGGTCGCGGGCATCGGCGCGGCCGCCGTGCTCCAGACCGCCGTGTTCGGTGTCACGGCCGTCCTGGCCGTGCGGTTCGGCCATGCGCTGCCCGCGCGGTTCCCGGCCACACCCGCGACGCTCGCCGCCCTCGGCTGGTTCGTCCTGGGCTTCGCCTTCTTCGCCTTCCTCTTCGCCGCGGCGGGCTCCCTCGTCTCACGCGCGGAGGACGTGTCCTCGGCGGTCATGCCGGTACTCATGGCCACCCTGGTCCCCTTCGGCGTCGCCATCGCCGCGGCGCAGGACCTGAACGCCGGCTGGGTCCAGGTCGTCAGGTACATCCCGCCGTTCTCCATGCTGATCATGCCGCTGCAGGTCAGCGTGCACGAGGCAGGCTGGCTCCCCAACCTCCTGGCAGCCCTCCTGATGCTGACAGCGGCAACCGCCCTGGCGACCCTCTCCGCCCGCGTCTACCGACGCTCGATCCTGCGGATGGGAGCGACGGTGCGCTGGCGGGAGGCACTGACACCGACGGGGTGATCGGCACGGCCGCCCACTCGGGTCCGGGCCTGCGAGTGAGCCCGAGGTCGCCGCGGCCGAGGCCCCACCGGGGCGCCGACTGCCGCCTTCGCTGCGGGAGTTCCTGCTCGTCACCAACGGATGGCGGGACGCGGGCGACTTCATCCACCGGCTGGCGAGCACCGCGGAGCAGGACTGGCTGCGGGACGCCGACGACCGCACCTGGATCGAGGTCCGGGAAGACCTCGCGGAGGACGAAGTCGAGGTCGACCGTGAACTGCAACGCAACGCAGGAGGACACCAGATGACCAGCCACAACGACAGCGAAGTCTGGGACCCGTTCGGGACATTGCACCGCGCGTTGTGGATCGGAGGCGGCCAATGGGCCGGAAAGTCGACCGTCGCCCGGCTGCTGGCCGTTCAATACGGCGTCACCGTCTATCACTACGACTACCACGACGCCCACGGTCACAACGATCGCCGGATCGCCCGCCGCGTCGCTCTCGGCGAGCCCACCACCGAGCCCGACATGGACGAGGCGTGGGTCCACACCGCCCCCGAAGAGATGGCCGCCCAGACCCTGGCCGGCCCGAACTCGTCGCGCCCATCATCGACTCACCGCGGGAGGAAGAGGCCGGCGCGGTACGGCTGGGGCGGCGTCGTCACGCTGCCTCCCCGAGCGGAACCTCCTCGGGGATGGCCGGCTGACGCCGCGGCATGAGGAGGGCCGTGCCCGCGGCGAGTGCGACGGTGACGCAGCAGAGGTTCAGCATCGCCACGACGCCCAGCGTCTCACTCAGCAGCGAGCCGACCACCATGCCCAGCAATGAGGCCGCCGCCTGAACGAATCCGCTGGTGGCGCTGACCCTGCCCAGTACCGCATCAGGGGTGTGGCGGGCCACGAACGTCCCGCTGGTGATGGTGAAGCAGACCATGGGCGTTCCGATGGTGAGAAACAGCACGGCGCTCCAGCCGATCACAGGGGTGTTGAACGTCGCCGCAAAGGTCACGGCGAGCGCCATCAGTGAGCCCACCAGGACGGTTCGGTCACTGAGCCTCCCGATGAGTGCGCGGCTGAGCGGCACCCCGAGCAGGAACCCGGCCCCGAAGGCCCCGAAGAGCAGCCCGAGAAGCTGCGGTGAGGCGTGCAGAACCTGGTTCATGTACGGCACGAGGCCGACGTTCACGGCCGAGGTGGCAGCCTGGAAGAGCGCGCCGGCCGCCAGCAGCGCGGCGAGCCAGGTGCTGTGCCGTACCTGCTCGGCTCCGGCACGGATGTCGCCGACCAGCCTGCGCACCTGTGCGCGCCCCGTCCCCGTTCTTCGGCTCGCCTCGGTACTCCGACTCTCCGCGGTTCGGGGCCGGTGCCGGATCAGGGACAGGCACAGTGCCGAGCACGCGTAGCTGATCGCGTCGAAGGCGACGACTGCCGTGAAACCCAGGCTGCCGTAGACGGCGCCCCCCAGCGGGCCGCCAACGAGCCGGATGGCGCCGACGATCAGGGCGCTCAGGGAGTTGGCCGAGTGCAGGTCGTCTCCGCGGCCGACCAGTCCGGGCAGCAGGGCGGCAGAGGCGGGGTTGAACAGCTGGCTCAGGGATGACTCCAGTACCAGCGCGACGTAGATCAGCCACACCTTGTCCGGGCTGTCCACCCACAGCATCAGCGAGACCGCCATCATGCGGACGAGGTCCGCGGTGACCATGACGCGCAGCCGGTTCCAGCGGTCGACCAGCGCACCGGCCACCGGGCCCAGGAGCAGCGCGGGAATCGTCCCCGCTGCCAGCGAGAACCCTGAGGCCATGGCGGAACCGGTCAGATCGAGGACGTAGTACGGGACCGAGAGCAGCAGGAACCAGTCGCCGAGGCTCGACAGCAATTGACCGGACGCGAGGAACCGGTAGTCCCGGATCCGCAGCACACTGAACAAGACTCTTCCTCCATGAGCGGGGCCAGGGCCGGCCTGGCGCTCACATCGCTTCGACGAGCACGGATTCCAGGGAGTTCTGAAGAGTTCCGAGTTCGGCCGCCGAGAACGCGGCCCGGTCTCCCATCATCATGAGGTGGTCCGCGCCGAAGACGGAGAGACCGAGGCTGAAGTACTGGGGGTCCTCACCGAGGTCCAGCACTTCGACGGCTGACTGCGCCCGCAACTCCCTCACCCGTGGCGTCTGCTGGTTCGGAGACGTCGTCGCCGGTGTCGCGGCCACGTCGTTGCGGGAGTTGACCAGGTACGGCAGGGCGGGGTCCAGCGGGAGGCCGGCCAGGGTGATGCTCTCCCTGTGACGCGACGGGTCGTGGTGACCGTTGCGGTAGGCGTGCAGGGCCGCCAGCGCCGTGCTTCGGCAGACCTCCCGGAAGTCGGCCGGCCGTACGTCGACGACCGCCGGAACGAGCTGGCTGAGGTTCGCCACGGAACAGCGCAGCTCCGGGCGCCCCCGGTTGCCGGCGGCGAGCAGCAACGCATACCGGTCCCGCTCGATGAGGCGGCCCAGCGCTGCGGCGAAGCCAGCCGTGATGACGGATGGCACGCTGGTCGCGTATCGGCGCGCCAAGGCGTCCGCTGCGGCCGCCACGGCCCGTGAACGCAGGGTGGCCGCGACGAACCCGTGGGGAGCGCCGGTGCCCGGCCGGGCCACCGGGCCGAACGCCGCGATCTCCCGCCACAGGTCCCGCAGCCGCTCGTCCGCGACACGGGCCTGTCGGCGGCCGGCCTCACTCGCCTCGAATTCCGCGATCTCACAGGGTTGCCAGGCGGCTGGGAAACCGGCCCGGGGATCGGCGCTCAGCCGGCGTATCCGCTCGTGGAGCAGAGACAGAGCCGCACCGTCCGCGGACAGGTGATGCACGTACAGGACGAGCCGCCTCGGCACGCCCCGATCCGTGATCACGGCAGCCCTCAACGGCAGGTCGTCCTCGCCGAACGACTCGCCTGACAGCGCCTCGATCACCCATGCCGCCATCTGTGACACCTCAGTGCCGTCCGCCTCGTACACGCGCACGGTGATCTGCCCGTCCCCGGTCACGATCGCCACGACACCGTCGTCCGCGTCGGATCGGTACCGCGTGCGCAGGCTGTCGTAGTGCTCGACCGCGAGGCCGATCGCCCGCAGTACGTCAGGCAGTGCGGCGGCCTCATCGAGCGGACCGTCGAAGCGCGCGTGACTGCCCTTCCTCTCCAGGAACCGCGCGCTCCGCTGGAGCATCAGGCCTTCCTGCTGCGCCCAGGTCGGCTCGTGGCGGCCGGCGTGGCAGCCCGAGAAGGCGACGGTGGACGACAGGGCGTCAGGTAGTCGGCCCACGACGGGAAAGGAGGTCACGATGCCTGCGCTCGCATTCGTCGACGATCTCGGACAGTGCGCGACTGCTGAACAGCAGCTCCACAGGGAAGTCGATCCCCAGACGCGACTCCACGCGGGTCATGAGCTCGACCGCGGACAGCGAGGTGCCACCCAGCGTGAAGAAGTCCTCTTCGCCGCTGCTGCCCTTTCCGAGCGCCTCAGACCACGCCTCCTCGACGGTGCCGCTGACCTCACCGGTATCGGGCACGGCTTCTCCTCTCCCGAATCCGGCCCCGCCCGCTCCTACTTGACACGTCCCTGAGCCCAGACGCGGTCGGCAGGCCCTTCGATGCGGTCGGCCAGGACACCGTCCATGTAGATCTCCTCCGGCTTGATGTCACCGGCCTCCACCGCCTCCGTCCACGCGCGGGTAGGGCCGACGCCCCAGGGCACCCACGGGGTGAGGTCGTCGACGACGATCAGGCTTCCCGGCCGACACAGCACTCGGCAGTGCTCGATGTCGGCCTTGGCCACGTCGTAGTCGTGTCCGCCGTCGACGAAGGCGAAGTCGAACAGGGCCTCGCCGTGCTCCGCGACGTACTTCGGCAGGGCGGTGCGCGAGTCCTCGGTGATCAGCCGGTGGCGGCCGGGGAACCGGCGGTCGATGAACTCCTTGCCGATCAGGGCCGCCTTGTTCTCCGGCAGGTCGAAGGACACCACCTCGACGCTGTCGGAGGCGGCCAGGAAGGCGTGGCTGGAGAAGCCGATGTTGAACCCGACCTCGACGACAGAGCGGACCTCGAACGTGTCGACCAGGTGCATGAGGTGCGCCAACTCCGGCACGCTCGCCGACAGTTCGGAGATCGATGTGCCGCTGTCCAGTACGTGGTCCCACAACTCCTTGGTGAAACCGCGGACGGTGTCGAACCAGCGAACCAGGTGGGTTTCTTCCATACCGATCTCCAAACCGTGAAGGAAAGCGAATGAATGACGGCGCGGACGGAAATTCAGATCCGATCATCACGGGCGGCAGAAAAAGACAGCCGAAGGCCAATTTCTCCAGGAACATAGAACGCGCTTTCAGTGACTGTCAACCGCCGACGAGCATCAGGAAAAAGGCGAACATTTTTGATGAATCCGATCCTCAGCCAGAGGATGAGCGGAAACCCGTTGACATCAATAATCACGCGGTGTGATGAGAGATCGTCGAAGCGCTTCGACACGCCTTCGACGACTCCGCCGACTTCGACCGACTTTTGCTAGCGACCCCTATGACCAGGAGAGCGGCAACGTGACCGAAGCATCGAGCCCTGCCGGCGCCTCCATCCCCACAGAGTCACTCGCGCGGCGCTTCCTTGTGCGCGAGGACTGTGACGCGTCGGCCCCATACGTCGTCTACGCCCTCGGTGACGCCGGCCACGGCGCGGCTGGCTGGCACGGGGTGACGCAGGCCCTCGATCCCGTGATCGCCCTGCGCGCGGTACGTCTTCCGGGCCGGGAGAACCGGCTGGCGGAGGCTCCCTGCGAGACGCTCGCGGCGCAGGTCGACGACCTCGCGGCCGGGATGTTCCCGCTCATCGCCGCGGATCGGCGGCCGTATCACGTGGTGGGCGTCTGCTCCGGCGCAGCCACGGCCCTGGAGGCGGTCCGCCGTATCGAGGCGTCGGGGCTACCCGGGCCCGAGTCCCTCATCGTCGTCGGCCAGTTGGCGCCCCAGGCGGTGCGGCCGTCCGCGTTCGGCCGTGGTGAACTGGGCCGAAACGAGCTCGGCAGCTGGCTGCTCGGCCGCGGCCGACTCCCGCCGGGTCCGTTCGGGGAGCGGCTGCTCGATCTGATGATCCCGGCATTGCGTGCCGACGTCCGCGCCTTCGAGTACCACGACCACACGGCGCTCCCGGCCGTCCGGTGTGACGTCGTGGCGGTCCACGGCACGGACGACGAGATCAGCGCCGAGGACGCCGCCGCCTGGGCGGCCGTCACCTCGGGAGCCACCCGCGTCTTCGCGCTGCCGGGGGGACACCATCTGCTCGAGTCCGCACCCCGCGAGCTGGCCCGGCTGCTCGAGTCCCTGTGCCCAGGAGACGCCCGGGCAGGACAGGCTGTTTTTTCCTAACCGCTTTCGAAGCGCTTCGATTATTTATCGCTCGTTGGACCCTCACCTTCGTATTCGTATATCCGTAGTCCCTCACCCACCGCACCGCGTTACGCGGCTCGGCGCTGAATTGCCGACCTGTTTTCTCGGAAGGAATGCCCGTGTCCACATTTCCTGGCGCTCGCATCAGCGGGATCGGCGCGTATCGGCCCGAGACGGTTGTCACCAATGCGGAAATATCCGGTCGCGCGAACGTGAGCGATGAGTGGATATCTTCGCGCAGCGGAGTAAAGGAACGGCGCCACGCCACGGATGAGGAATCACTCCCCACCATGGCCGCCCGGGCCGGACGCGCGGCGCTGGCGGACGCCGGGGTACGCCCGCAGGACGTGGATCTGCTGATCGTGGCGACCGCCACGCACCAGCGGCCGATGCCCGCCGTGGCCCCGCAGGCCGCCCACGCACTGGGATGCGAGCGGGCCGGGACGTTCGACCTCAACGCGGCGTGTGCGGGCTTCACCTACGCCCTGACCACGGCGAACAGCTCCGCAGCGGCTTCGAGCAGGGGCCGGACGGGCGCCCTCGGCGTACCGTTCCCCACGCGTACGAGGCGGAATTCGCCGTACACGACGCCGACGGCAGCACGGCCCACGCCGTCAGGCCGCGGGTGCAGGAGTTCGTCGACCGCCCCTTCCGCCTGGAAGAGCCCGCCGGCTGCGTCAGGGCGGGCTTCTTCAGGCTGTCTGCCGACGAGGGCGTCCTGGTGGTGGTCGCCCACCACATCGTCACCAACTTCCTGTCCCACGGCAGGATCGTCGAGGACCTGCTGACCCTCTACGGCGCGCTGCGCACCAGTGAGGAACCGTCCCTTCCGCCTCTCTCCTGCTCCTACGCGGACTTCGTCCTGGAGGAGATCCGCAACGCGGCGGCCCCGGACCCCACATGGCACGCCGACGCCGCGCCGCAGGGACCGGCCCCCGGGACAGTGGGCCTGCCCGGTCTCGTGCCCCGTCGGCGCCGGACCGGGACCGGCACCACGGAACTGGACCTTCCCGCCGATCTGCTGCCACGGCTGCGGGCGGCCGCACGCTCTGCGAATACGAGCCTGTTCCCCGTCCTTCTGACCGCTTATCAGGAGGTCCTGCACAGACATGCCGGCGAGCCGTCCGGCGGCGTCACGGTCGTCTGTCCCGTCACCTCCGCGCGGCGGCGCCGCTTCCCCGGCGCCGTGGGGTACTTCGTGAAGCCGCTGCTGGTGCGTGCGGCCGACCGGACCGAGCAGCCGCTCGCGCATGCGGTCCGGGACGCCCAGACCCTGGTGGAGTCGGCACGGGTGCGGCCTCAGCCGTCCCTGGCGCAGATCGCCGCCCGCCTCGGGGGCGGCGCCGGCGCCGGGCCGGTCGGACAGTTCGGCTTCGGCTACCAACGCACCACCACGCGCCTGCCGTTGCTCGACCTCTTCGCCTCAGGCGAGTCGCCGCGCAGGCTGGAACTCGGCGGTCTGACGCTCGGTGCCTACGACGTCCGGCACCAAGAGGGACAGTTCGACATCGCCGTCGAGGTGGTGGAGACCTCCACCACCTCAAAGCTCGTCGTACGCCACCGTCTCCACGTGTGCGGAGCGGACGGAGCGCGCACGCTCGCCGCGCACTTCGCGGCCATGCTGCGGGCGGTGCCCGACCACCTTCACACGCCGCTGCGGTCGGTCCCCATGCCGGTACCGGAGGAAGAGGCACTGCTGCGCTCCTGGTCGACCGGAGAAGTCGCCCCGGCACCCGGCCTGCAGGTCCACGAGCTCATCGCCGAACGTGCCGCACGGGATCCGTCCGCGCCCGCGGTCCGCGCCGCGGGCGCGGAGTGGAGCTACGCCGAGCTGCACCGGCGGGCGGAGCAGATCACGAAGTTCCTGCGTGGACGAGGGGTCCGGGCCGGAAGCCGGGTCGGCATCTGTCTGCCCCGGTGTCCCGAGCAGGTTTCCGTCATGCTCGGTGTCCTGCACGCCGGGGCCGCCTTCGTCCCCCTGGATCCCGCCTATCCGGCGGACCGGCTCTCGTACATGGCCCAGGACGCGGACGTGCACTGCGTCGTGGCGCGCCGGGACGCGGTGCCGGAGGGTGCCTTCCGGCCGGAGAAGCTGGCCTTCGAGGAGGAGTGGGCGCACGGGACCGGCCCGGCCGCTGCGGTGCCGACGGCGGCGGGCGGTGACGACGCGTACGTCATCTACACGTCGGGGTCGACGGGCCGCCCCAAGGGTGTCGCGGTGGGCCACGTCCCGCTCGCCCATCTGGCTCTGTGGCAGCGCCGCCACTTCGGGCTGCGCCCGCAGGACGTCGTCCTGCGCTTCGCTCCCGCGAGCTTCGACGCCTTTGTCTGGGAGGTGCTCCTCGCATTGACAGCCGGCGCCTCCCTGTACGTGCCGGATCCCGAGGTCGTGCTGGCGGGCTCCGGCCTGGCGGAGGCGATCCGCGCCGGAACGGTCACACATGCGGCGCTGCCCCCGTCCGTCCTGTCGGGGCTCGAACCGTCCCAGGTACCGAGCCTCGCGGACATCGTGGTGGCCGGGGAGGAGTGCGCGCCCGCGCTGGCCGCCTGCTGGGTCGCGGACGGCCGACGGGTGTCGAACGTCTACGGGCAGACCGAGACCACGATCGGCGCCACCCTCTACCGCGTCGAGGGCGACGAGCAGTTTCTGCCCGTCGGCCCTCCGAACCACAACGTGCGGGTCGAGGTCGTCGACAGCGAGCAGTCCGCCGTGCCCGTCGGGGTCCCAGGCGAGATCCTGGTGTCGGGGGCGACCGTGGCCGGCGGGTACCTCAACCAGCCGGAGCGCACGGCCCGTTCCTTCCTCCCGGCGACGGCGCAACGGGAACGCGGCTACCGTACGGGCGACCTGGGCTGCTGGACCGCCGAGGGAGAGCTGCGGTTCCTCGGACGGCGCGACAGCCAGGTCAAGGTGCGGGGCTTCCGCATCGAACCCGGCGAGGTCGAAGCCGTGCTCGCCACCCATTCCTCGGTCCGCGACGCCGCGGTGGTGGCCGTGGGCGAGGGGGGACACCGGCACCTCGTGGCCTTCGTCACCGGGCCCCGCGGGCAGGCCGTACCGGATGCCGCGGTGCTGCGCGGATGGCTGGCCCGCCGGTTGCCCTCCCACTTCGTGCCTTCGGACATCGTGCCGGTTGACGACATGCCCCGAACCCCCAACGGGAAGATCGACCGGACACGGCTGGCCACTGCCGCGCCCACCGAGGGGGCGACCCCCCGGTCCGCGACCTGGGCCACGGACCTGGAGGCTGCCGTGGCGTCCGTGTGGACGTCGCTGCTGCACCGCCCGGTCGGTCCCGACGACGACTTCTTCGCCCTGGGCGGCCACTCCCTGCTGGCCGTGGAGGCCGTGGGACTGCTCCAGGAAACCCTGGGCCACGAGGTCCCACTGCGGCTCGTCTTCACTCATCCCACCGCGGCCTCGCTGGCCGCGGAACTGCACGACGCACGGTCCGCCGCCACCTGAAGGCCTCTGGAACGAGATGATGGGAATCCAGACATGACCTCTGTTCAGACCCACTCGCCCGACCCCGCCACCTGGACGCGTGGCCCGGTCGCGGACATCTTCTCCTCCTACGTGGCGGCCACGGCCCTGTCGTCCGCACAGGAGCTGGGACTGCTCGACCGACTGGCGGAGACGGGCGCGGCACCGTTCGGGAACGGGGGCGACGAGCGACTCAACGACGAGGTCGTGCAGAGCGTGTACCGCGCCCTGCACTGGGCCGAGGTCGTGGAGATCAAGGACGAAGAGACCGTCGTCACCGGCCCCGCGTTCGACGCCGCTTTCGCGGCCCGTGGGTACTTCTACTGGCTGGTCCGTGGATGTGGCGAGGCGTTCTCCGAAGCGCCCCGCCTGGCCCTGGAGGAGGTCCGCAGCGGCGCCTTCTACCGGCGGGACATGCGGGCGGTGGCGATCGGCTCACGGCTCATCGGCGACGGCGAGGTCGAGGCGCTCTTCGACGAGATCCTCGCCCGTACCCCGGTCCGTAAGATCGCCGACCTCGGCTGCGGTTCCGGACAGCGGCTGGTCCGCGTGGCCGGCCGCCATCCCGAGGCCCGCTGCGTGGGTGTCGACATCTCCTCCGCCTCGGTCCGACTGGCCACGGACGCTGCCCGGGAGGCCGGACTCGGCGAGCGTATGACCGTCCACCAGGGCGACGTGCTCCGGCTGGAGCCCCGGCCCGAGTTCGCGGAGGTGGACACCGTCAGCTGCGTCTTCATGGGCCACGACTTCTGGCCGTACGACTCGTGCGTCGCGACCCTCGAACGACTGCGACGAGTGTTTCCCCGGGCCGAACGGCTGGTGCTGTGCGACGTGGTGCGCACACAGGAGGTCCCGCGGGCGGACACGCCCATCTTCCAGCTCGGGTTCGAGACGATCCACGCCCTGATGGGGGTATACCTGCCCGCCTTGGAGGAATGGCACAAGGCGTTCGCGGAAGCCGGCTGGCGATGCGACGCCGTGCACTCGACCACGACGCCGCCCAACGGATACCTCTTCGAGCTGTCGCCCGCGACCCGGAACTGAGATGCCGACAGAGGCAGCACTCACACCGCCGCGCACGGGTGACTGCCACCTCTGGGTGTTCCGAGCCGAGCGCCTTCCGCCCCGGCTCGCTGCCCGGGCCCGGTGGCCGGACGGTACGGCACACGAACCGAGCCGGCCCGACCCGCGGACCGCCTCCCGCGCGATTCAGCGTCTGCTGATCGCGCGGTACCTGGCCATGGACCCTCGGACCCTGCGCGTGGAACGCACGTGCACACGCTGCCGTGCCCCGCACGGCAGGCCCTTCGTCCGCAACGGAGTGGGACTCGACTTCTCCGTCACTCACGGCGGCACGGTGCTGGCCATCGCCTGCACCGTCGGAGGCACGGTGGGCCTCGATGTGGAGCCCCTCGACGACCGCTCGCACGCGGCGACGGCCCGCCGTGTACTGACCGCCCGGGAACACGGACTTCTGGAGCGGCAGCAGCGATCCGGGCTGCGGGGCGCCTTCCACCGGCTTTGGACGAAGAAGGAAGCGGTCGTCAAGCTGACGGGTCACGGTCTCGGCCTGGGGCTCGGCGGCTTCGACGTAAGCGCGCCGGACGGAGTCGTGCGCTGCCCGCACCCCGTGGCGGGGTGGCCGACGGAACCCATCCACGTACGCAATCTCGACATCGACGGCTCCCACGTGGCGGGACTCGCCCTCACCGGCACGCCACGGCGGCTCGTCCTGGCCGACGGCGACACCGCGCTCCGCCGATGGACGGCCTGACGAGGCGCGTTGAGCGTGACGCGGGCGTGATCAGGCGCATGCCCCAGGACCCGAGCCGGACTTGATGGGACCCGGCAGGACCGGACAGTCCCGCCGCAGCGATTCGTCCCGTCGAAGGCGGTCGCATTTCACCCGCCGCCCCAGGGTCACTGGCAGGCCACTGATGGAGCGTCACGCACGCCTGTCCACCGGTTGTCCACCGAAACCCATTGCGTATCCCTGACTCGCCCCTCCCAGATGAGCAAAAGCCCAGCTCAGAGGCTCAGGCCGGCCATACGGCCACGGAAACCGCTCCCCTTGCGCTCCCCACCCTTGGCAATGCGATGAACCGGACTACACAGCTCCATGGCGACACCGTGGTGGCACGGCCTGTCGAGATCACCCATACGAGACGATCACGGAAAGCGTGGCAGGCGTGCGTCCGACGAACCCCGCCTGCCCGTCCATGCCCCGCACACCCACCGCATCAGGCGAAGAGCAGCCGCTCGGTCACGCCATCGACCGGGCGGCGAGCACGACCAACTCGACCACGTCCCGCTTGAACTCGTACGAGCACCTCACCGCAGCCATCTGGACGCCTCCTCCACAGACTCGCGGACCCACACTCGCATTCTGGGCCCAGTGTCCGCCGAGCGAAGTATCCCGCGCCGGATCCGACCCAGCCCCTCGGGTGAAGCACCACGCCCTCTCAAGTGGGGACCACAGCCCACGCGATCTCGAACACCCTTACGATGAGGGTGAGTTGGGATCGTGCATCTAGGATGGGGGATCTGTCCGGCCCCCGGTCGGCCCACAGGAACTCACCCCCGAGGGATCGCTGAATGCCTGGCATCTCGCGCGAGGATGTCATCCACCTCGCCCGGCGCTCGCAGCTCGACCTGCGGAGCGATGAACTGGACCGCTTCACCGACCAGCTCAACACCATCATCGGCATGGTGTCCCGTGTCGCGGTTGTCACCACGAACGGCACAACACAGGACGACGGGGAGCAGTGACACACCATGGATTCCGCCACCGCTGATCTCCTTCGCTGGGATGCCTCACAGACGGCCGAGGCCATCGCCGCTGGAGACGTCTCCTCCGTCGAAGTCGTACAAGCCCATCTCGACCGGATCGATACAGTGGACGAGAAGGTGCACGCCTATCTCCACGTGGATGCCGAGGGCGCGCTGGAGGCTGCCCGTTCGGTGGACACCCGGCGTGTGGCGGGCGCCGAACTGGGCCCGCTGGCCGGTGTCCCACTCGCCCTCAAGGACGTCTTCACCACCCGCGGAATGCCAACCACCTGCGGTTCCCGCATGCTCGACGGCTGGATCCCGCCGTACGACGCGACGCTCACCAAGAGGCTGAAGGACGCCGGCGTCGTGATTGTGGGCAAGACCAACATGGACGAGTTCGCCATGGGGTCCTCGACCGAGAACAGTGCCTTCGGGCCGACCGGCAACCCATGGGACCTGACCCGCATCCCCGGAGGTTCGGGGGGCGGATCCGCAGCGGCGCTCGCCTCGTTCCAGGCTTCGCTGGCGATCGGCACCGACACCGGCGGGTCGATCCGGCTGCCCGCCGCACTGACCGGCACGGTGGGGGTGAAACCGACGTACGGCGCGGTCTCCCGTTATGGCCTGGTGGCCTACTCCTCGTCCCTCGACCAGGGCGGCCCGTGCGCCCGTACCGTCCTCGACGCCGCCCTGCTGCACGAGGTGATCGCAGGGCACGACCCGCTGGACGCCACCTCGATCGACGCCCCGGTCCCCGCCGTGGTCGAGGCCGCCAGGCGGCACGACATCCGCGGGATGCGGGTCGGCGTGGTGAAGGAGCTGGGCGGCGAGGGGTACCAGGCAGGCGTGATGCAGCGGTTCGACGAGTCCGTGGAACTGCTGCGCGAACTGGGCGCCGAGGTGGTCGAGGTCGCCTGCCCCTCCTTCACCTATGCGCTGGCGGCGTACTACCTGATCGCGCCCAGCGAGGCGTCCTCGAACCTGGCCCGCTTCGACGCCATGCGGTACGGGATGCGCGTCGGCGACGACGGAGAGCGCTCCGCCGAACAGGTCATGGCCCTCACGCGGGAAGCGGGCTTCGGTCCCGAGGTCAAACGCCGCATCATGCTGGGTACGTACGCGCTGAGTTCCGGCTACTACGACGCGTACTACGGCTCCGCGCAGAAGGTCCGCACCCTGATCGTGCGGGACTTCGACGCCGCGTTCTCCGACGTGGACGTGCTGGTCTCGCCCACCACGCCGACCACCGCGTTCCCGATCGGTGAGCGTGTCGACGATCCGATGGCGATGTATCTGGCGGACCTGTGCACGATTCCGTCGAACCTGGCAGGTAACGCGGTCATGTCCCTGCCCTGCGGTTTGGCGCCGGAGGACGACCTCCCGGTGGGGTTGCAGATCATCGCCCCGGCGATGGCCGACGACCGGCTCTACAGGGTCGGCGCGACCCTGGAGCAGGCGCTGACCGATCGGTGGGGTCAGCGCCTGCTCGACCGGGCCACTGCGCTGTGACGCACCGAGCACCTGGGCGCGACCGCAGGCGCTGATGCCCTGCCCGGCAGCGGGTCCGCCCCGCGGCGTGCTGCCGGGCTCGCGCTCAGGGCTTCTCCAGGCTGGGCATGCCCAGGTTGGGGATCCGCAGAACTCGGGCGTTGGCCCGCATGAAGGGCTGGATCATCGTGTCGACGACCGCCAGAAAGCAGACCGTTCCCACTCCCACCGGCCCGCCCATCAGGTAGCCGGATGCCAGCAGGACGCCCTCCATCGACATCTTCGCGGCCCAGAACGGCCAGCCCCACTTGTCGACCATGGCGATGGCCACCAAGTCCATCGCGCGGATGCCCACCCCGCTCATGATGATCAGCGACGAGGCGTAGGCACACAGAGTGGTGGCCATCAGCATGAGCACGACGTGCGGGAGGGGCAGGAGACGTCCGGGGTCGGCCAGCAGCAGGAGGTCGATGACGCTGCCACACAGGAAGAAGGTCACAAAGGGGAGGACCACGGGGCGGCGCCGATACCAGGCGGCCCACACGAGAATGCACAGCGCCGCGATGACGGCCTGGGCGATACCCACCGTCAGTGGCACATGCCTCAGCAGGCCCAGGGCGAACACGTCCAGCGGGTCCGTGCCCAGGTCGGAGTAGATGAAGAGATAGGCGCCGAACGAGAAGACCAGACAGCCGGCGAGGTACGTCACCAGGCGATGGCCCGTGCCGGAGGGGAGGCGGCTTCCGCCCACGATCGAGCTGATGAACACTGGCTTTGCCTTTCCACAGGGAGCCAACAGCGGGACTGGAACGGACGGGCGGTGGGGACGCTCCGCCGGGTCACGGGACGAAGGCGGTCACCACGAGGAAGATGTTCAGCAGCACGACGACACCCGCGAGCACGGCCGCGAGCACGGTGGTCGTCCTGGTGTTGACCAGCGGCCCCATCAGCCGGGCGTCACGGGTGAACCCGATCAGCGGGATCAGGACGAAGGGGATCCCGAAGGAGAGGATGAGCTGGGACCAGATCAGGGCCCGGGTCGGATCGACTCCGGCGGCCAGGACGACCAGCGCGGGTGCCACCGTGATCGCCCGGCGCAGTACGAGGGGCAGGGAGCGGCCGAGGAAACCGGCCATGACGACCTGGCCCGCGTATGTGCCGACCGAGGTGGAGGCCAGCCCCGAGGCCAGCAGTGCGAGAGCGAAGGCCAGCGCGGCCCCGCTGCCGAGCAGAGTGCCGAAGCCGGCGTGGATGCTCTCCAGGGTGTCGATCTCCAGCGGACCGGCGTGGAACATCTTGGCCGCGACGATCAGCATGGCCATGTTCGCCAGACCCGCGAAGGCCAGCGCCACGAAGACGTCGAGACGTACCTGCCACAGAAGTCGGCGACGGCCGACGCCGGCGTCGGAGGGTGTCGTCGTCTCCCGTGCGTGGCGCCCGGCGAGGTCCGAGTGGAGATGGACGACATGGGGCATCACCGTCGCGCCCACGATGCCACCGGCGATGAACAGGCCCTGTGCGTCGGGCAGGGAGGGGATCAGTCCGCCCGCGAAGTCTGCGGGACGTACCCCCGACCGCACCATGTTCCAGGCGAAGCCAGCCAGGATGCACGCGAGAGAGGCAGCGATCAGCGCCTCGAACTTCCGCTTACCGCGCGCCTCGAAGGCAAGAAGGACGAAGGAGAACACGGTGATCAGCACCCCGCCCGCCGTCAGTGGCAGGTCGAAGAGCAGCGCCAGCGCGATGGCCCCGCCGATCACCTCGGCCAAGTCCGTTGCCATGGCGACCAGTTCGGCCTGCACCCACATGCACCACACCGCGGGCCGCCGGTAGTGGTCCCGGCACAGCTCGGCGAGGTTCTGCCCGGTCGCCAGGCCGAGCTTGGCGGCGAGGACCTGCACCAGCATCCCCAGCAGATTGGCGGCGACCACGACCCAGAGCAGCCGGTATCCGAGGTCGGCACCGGCCACGAAGTTGGTGGCGAAGTTGCCGGGATCGACATAGGCGATGGCGGCAGCGAAGGCCGGACCGAGCATGACCAGGCCGCGGGCACGGCGCAGCACGACGGCGTACGGCCGGGGAGCGGTTCCTTCGGCGGAGTCGGTCCCCAGGGTGTTCGTCCCAGAGGTGCTCGCATCTGAGGTGTCCGTGCTCACCAGAGCCTCCTTCAACGGCTCAGCGTCAGCAACTGTTCGTAGAACCCGCCGAAGGTCCGTGCCCGGTCGACCAGGTGGATCTCCAGAATCCAGTGGCACCGACGGCCCGCGTCGTCGGTGGTGCGCAGCGGCCGGTGGTTGGCGGGCGCGATGTAGCTGTTGACGAGGTCGGCGTCGATCAGCTCATGCGGGAACTCGCCCACCAGATGGCCGCTGTGCGGACCCCCGAACGCCCATCCGGCGGCTTCGGCCAGCGAGACGACGTGCGCGTAGAGCTCCGAGCCGGTGATGTCGGGGTGCTTCTCGAAGTGCTCCCGGCCGGCCTGCCAGATTCCCGGCAGGTCGTCCCGCAGACGCAGCTTCTCGGGGTCGTCGCCCAGCACGTATGTACGCCCGAAGTCGGCTTCCCACTCGCTGAACACCGGGCCGAAGTCCAGGAAGACGATGTCCCCGGCGGCTATCCGGCGGTCCGGCGGGTTCTCGCGGTAGGGCTGGAGGGTGTTGGAGCCGGACCTCACGATGCGTTTGTGCCAGTGCTTGCCGGTGCCGAACAGTTCGGCGGCCAGGTCCCTGACCTCGTCGCTGACCTCGGACTCCCATCGGCCCGGTGCCACGATCCCCCGGTCGGTCACTTCGTCGAACAGCGCCACGGCCTTGCGCTCGGCCTCGATCAGGTTGAGCGCCCTGGTCTCTTCGTCAACGTCCGTGGGGACGACGGCCTCACTCATGATCACACCTCCATAGGACCGGTACGGTCTGCCCGGCTCAACGCCTGTTGGTATACGCATAGTTGGGTGTACGCGAGGCCGAGCAGCGGAGTGTCGACTCCGTGTTCGGCGCCTCGCTCGACCAGGTCGCCGAGGATGTGGTCGGCCTCCACGGGGCCTCCGCGCAGCAGGTCGCGGTAGAGCGAGGAGGCCGTGGTCGAGCCCGGTTCGGTGAGTGTCGCCCGCGCCCGGCGCAGTGCCTCGGCACGGGCGGGATGCCCGCAGGCGGCGGCGACGGCCGCGCACTCCGCGACCACCCGCCCGGCGAAGTCCGCTCCGCCCGGGGCCGCGACGACCTCGCCGACCAGGCCGCGCATCAGACAGGTCACCGCGCCGACGGCTGCCACGTACACCCACTTCTCCCACATCTCCTGCCGGATGCCGGGCGAGGGCCGCGCGGTGAAGCCCACGCCGTCCAGCCAGGGACCGAGTGCGGGGAGCGCGGCCGGGCCCGGGGTCTGCCAGGGGCCATAGCGCAGTTCCTGCTGGCCGCCCAGCTGGCGGACGCCGCCGTCCGGGTCGAGGGTGGTGGTGATCAGGCAGACCCCGCCCGCGACCCGGTGGCCCCCGTACTTCTGCTCCAACAGGTGCGCGTGGCGCAGGCCGTTGAGCACGGGCAGTATCACCGTGCGGGGGCCGACTGCGGGCGCGATGTCCTCGACGGCCTGTTCCAGGGTGTACGCCTTGACCGTGAGCAGCACCAGGTCGTACGGCTCGGTCAGGTCCCGGGCGGTGACCGGCTTCGGGGCCAGTCGCACACTCCCGTGCGGGCTGCGGATCATCAGTCCGTGGGCGCTCAGCTGGGCGGCACGTCCCGGCCGTACCAGGAAGGTCACGTCACGACCCGCTTCGAGCAGCCGTCCCCCGAAGTAGCCGCCGGTGGCGCCGGCTCCGACGACGAGTGCTCTCACACCACGGCCATTCCGCGCTCGTCGCGTCGCTCCACCGGCGGCCAGGGGGCGCGCCGGGAACGGCTGAGCGTGTCGGCGGCATCGGCGACGATGTCGTCCGCCATCCGCGCCAGGAGCAGCGCGTCGTCGGCGAAGCGCTCGGGGTCGTCGATTCCGCCGACCTTCAACAGGGCGACGGCATCGCGCAGTTGCCGACCGAGCCAGTCCAGTGGATCGTGCGCCAACTCGTCGTCGTACAGGCGCTTGCGGCCCTCGCCGTTCGGCATCTCCGGGTGCCAGTGCATCCGGTCCTGGGCCCCGGGTGCTGATTCCAGCAGGTCGAAACGGCATACGCCCCGGGTGATGGAGAAGGCGCGCGAAGCGTAGATCGAACCGGGGAGCGTATCGGGCTCATTGATCCGCAGTTCGAGGCGGACGCCGCATTCACGGCCGTCCTGCAGTCGATTCGGATTGAGGAAGTCCAGCCCTTCCACACTCACACACAGCCTGTTCGCCATATGAATTCGCATGACATACAGAACAGCAGAGCAGCACCGAAAGTGTCAACGACGGCCCAGGGAAATGGAATTGGCCGGAAAATTGGAAGGCCGGTGGCGCGGCCGTGAATTCTCCACGGCCGCGCCACCGGCAGTAACTCACACCGGACATACCTTCAGGCGCGCGGTACCGGTAGCCCGTTCCGGATGCGGTGTTCCCGGAAATCAGCGTGCTGGCCCGCCACCACGCTCATCGGTGACAGCGGTCGCGCCGAACACAGCAGTGCGAAGCCTGCCGCCTCGTCGACGGGGTAGAAACGGCGCGCCGTGGAGTGCTCGGCGCTTCCTTCCTCGATGCGGGCCGCACAGGTCGTGCACCATCCTTGGCGGCATGTCCGGGGGAGTCGCATGCCGTACCGTTCGGCCGCATCGAGAAGAGATTCCCCCCGATGCGCATAGATGGTCGAGACCGTCCCCCCGTACTGGATACGTATCTCGTAACCGGGTTCGTCAGGGGTGGCCGAAGGGCTTGTTCCGGCTCCAGGGAGCGTCACCGATCTCACCTCGCTTGAAATGTCCGGACGGGCGTGCCACACCGTCCCGTTCCATGCTGAGCAATTCGATGAACCAGGCCTCGTGCTCGATCTCCTCGTTGAGGATGCGCATGGCAAGCTCGTACGTCCTGGGGTCCTTTCCGAAGGTCATGTCGCAGATTTCCCACCACGAGCGCACTGCGCAGCGCTCGGCTTCGAGAAGTACCGTGAGGATTTCCACGGAGTTCGCCGGACTCGTCGCGTCGTCACCGTCGTTCCCCCAGGTCATCCGCCCGTTGTTGGTGTTGGGCAGATAGGCGTCCGGGCAGCCGGCCCGGTCGGCGAAGTCCCGGATGTCGAACGGGATCGTGCCGCCCAGCTCGAAGATCCGAGGGGTGATCAGCTCGAAGTGCGAGCGGTCCTCCAGGCGCGCATCCTCGGCGATCGCCTTGTAGTCCTCCTTGCCCGCCAGGAAGTGGCGCAGCACGGTGTAGTAGTAGTACGTCGTGAACTCGGCGGCGGCCGCGTCGATCAGCTTCTCGCGCAGCGCGATGACGTCCACGCCGCGCTCCTCCAGTTGCTCCACGCCCGCACGGCGGGTCAGGTCGCCCTCCGCCACCCGCCCCTGGTACGGGCGCGCGCCGGCCCTGACCCCGGCCGGGCGAGCCGGGGTCAGGGCCGGAGCCGACACCTGTGCGCGCTCGGCCTGTTGGGCGGCCTTGCGCTCCCCGCAGCAGCCACTGTCGCCGCTCTGCACAGCGCGGGCCCCGCCCGGTGAGGAGCTGAGTTCGCGCTTCTCCCCGTTGACCAGGTACCGGTCGAAGGCCTCCAGCGGGCTCATGCCCGAGCGCACTGCGTCGCGCAGTGCCTCCTCCTTGACCGCCACCTCGACCGCCTCGTCCGCCACCTTCGCGGCGACCTCCCGGGGCACGATCACCACGCCCGAGGCGTCGGCCACCAGATAGTCGCCGGGGGCGATCCGCACGCCTTCGATGTGCACCGGCTCCTTGCCCCAGGTGACCCAGTCCCCACGCTGGATGAACCCCTGGGGCCGGACGAACCGGGAGATCACCGGGAAGCCCATCTCGTGCACCGAGTGCAGGTCGCGGGCACCGCCGTCGATGACCGCGCCCGCCGCGCCCCGGGCCTGCAGCGCGGTGATGGACAGATCGCCGAATATGGAGGCGTCGATGCCGTTCATCTGCACCACGGCGATGTGGTCGGCCGGCACCGAGCTCAGCATCTCGAACAGGCCCCGCGCGCTCTTGCCGTGGGACACCGCCAGCGGATTCGGCACGCACTCGACGGGGTACGCGGGCCCGACCATCCGCATGCCGGGGTCCTCGAACAGGAAGTCGCCGGAAAGGCTCTGTTTCACATAACCGAGTCCGTCGAGAATGTCGGTCAACGCCCCGGTATAGGCCTGGCGCAGTTTGTCCACAATCTCCGAGTCGACGGCCCACTGTCCGTTGGTGACATCACCCATCTTCATCAACCCCTTTGGTTCCGTAGCGGATTCTGTCGCATTTCTCGCGGACCCGGCAACATCCAGTGAGCCTTGCTCTGAATATCGACGGGCATTACTGTTCGATACATCCGAATCTCAGGCGGGAGGATTCTTATGCCTGCTGAACCTGGTTCACAACAGATGTATCGATCGAGTTTCTCCGGCTGGGAGAGGAGGTCGAGCGTCCGCGTAAAGCCCCAACGCGCCCTCGACGAACTCGAAGAGGGAAAAGTGTTCTTCCCGCCCGAGCTCGTCCCGGTGCTCTACCACCCCCTGGTCAGGGAACAGGACCAGCGGGTCATCAACAGTCTGCTGCTCCAACGGCTGCATGTGTACCTGGACTTCACCGCCGATCTGGAACAGCTGGTGGTCACGCCCGTCACCCAGCTGGTGAGCCGCCGGCGAAGCGGCTTCGAACTCCCCACGGCCATGCTCCGCGACGCCTACAAGATATGTACGGACGAATCCTGGCACGCCCAGTTCTCAGACGACCTGCAGTGCCAGTTGATCACGGCGACGGGAGAATTACCGGAGGCGGCCGGGGAGCCCTATTTCCTGACCCGCCTCGGCACCGTGAAATCGGAACTCGAACCGTCGATGCGACCGCTCGCCGACCTCTTCTTCACCGTGGTGTCCGAGACGCTGATATCCAGCATCCTTTCCGGTATTCCGAAGGACCAGCGGGTGTTCACGGCCGTACGGGAGACGATCGCCGACCACGCCGAGGACGAGGGCCGCCACCATGCGTATTTCGCGCGGTTCTTCGAATACGCGTGGCCCCAGCTGACGCCGGGCCAGCAGGACCTGGTGGGCACGCTGCTGCCCGAGTTCATCGTGGCGTTCCTGCAGCCCGACCTCGCGGCGACGAGCGTCGTGCTACGGGCCACGGGCCTGGGCCCCGAGGCCGTACGGGGTGTGATGGAGGAGACATATCCGCTCGCGCGGGTACGGGCGGACATGCGGGCGGACTCGGCAGCCACCCTGCGGCTGCTGGATCGCCAGGGGGTCTTCGAGTCGGACAAGGTGGCTGACTCCTTCTTCCGATGCGGACTGCTGGAGTGAGACGAACCGGCCGTGCGAGGGCGCGCACGGCCGGTCTTCCGCTGGTCAGGACCGCCCCGCACGGCACCGGTCACGGTGCCGTGCTCCGTACGTCGAGCAGAATCTTTCCGACCGCGGTGCGGCCGATCAAGGCGTCCAGTGCAGCGGCGACCCGGGCGAGCGGATAGGTCTCGCACACCGGGATCACCAGGTCCCCCTCGCGCAGTGCGCGCAGCGCCAGTTCGGTGCCCGCCCTGATGCGGTCCGGCGGTTCGGCGCCCCCTCCGTAACCGGCGATGACGAGGTTCTTGCGGTAGACGGTGCGCAGGGACAGCATGCTGTCGGCGCCGGCGCTGGTGCCGTACGAGACCAGCCGCCCGTACTCCGCGAGGACATCCACCGCGGCGCCCGTGAAGGCTCCCCCCAGGGCGTCGAAGACCATCGTGGGCACGAGGGGGTCCGCCGCCGCGGCGAGCTCTTTCGCGGACGCGGCGAGCAGCGGGGTGGCCCCCGTGGCGGCGACGGCCTGCAGCTTGTCGGCGCTGCCGGTCTGTCCCCACACCTGTGCGCCGGCCCCGCACGCCAGGCTGCAGACCGCCTGGCCGACCCCGCCCGCCGCGCCGAGCACCAACACCCGGTCGGTGTCCTCGATCCGGCCGACGTCCACAGTCGCCCGGATCGCGGTGGTGCCGACGACGGCAGCGCACGCGGCCGCTTCCAGGCTCACCCCGTCGGGCACCGGCACCAGCGCGTCCGGGTGCGCCACCACCTGCCCGGCCCAGGTGCCGTCCCGGACGATGCCGAGCCCCCGGCCGTGCACGACGACCGGCCGGCCTTCCCACATTCCCGCGCCCTCGACGCCCAGGACACGAGGCCGGGCGGCCTGCCCGCCGACCGCACCCTTGATGACGTAGGTGTCCAGCGGGTTGAGGGCGGCATAGTGCATGTCGACGACGACCTCGCCGTCGGACGGCTCACGCAGTTCCGTTTCGGCGACCAGGGGCGCGGCATCGAGGTCGACGAGCTGGGCGGCCAGGGTCCGTACTGTCACAGTCTCCTCCGGGAACGCGTCAGTCCTGCCCGCAGTGCGGCGATCGTCCTGGTGATGTCCGCCTCGGTCACCGAGCCCAGGTGCCCGATGCGAAAGGTGTTGCGGCCCAACGGCCGGAAGGTGCCGGCCTGCAGGAGTACGCCCTGCTCCGCGACGGCACTCAGCAGCGCGCCCTCTCCGAGCCCCTGCGGCACCTCGCCGACGGTGACGCCGTACGCCCGGTCTCGCTCCTGCGGTACCAGCAGCGGTACGCCGATGTCGGCCAAGCCCTCGTGGAGCAGGTCCCGCAGCGCGCGGTGCCGGCCGACGCGGGCCTGTCGGCCCTCCTCCAGCGCCAGCCGCAGCGCCTCGGACAGACCGAGTACGAGGTTCCCGGCCGGTGACTGGAAGTAGCCGAACTCGCCCCGCTCGGTGGCCGCCATGACGGGGAGCCAGGGGGCCAGGTCGAGGGAGTACGTGTGCGGTCGCCAGGCCCGCTCGCGCAACCGCCGCGCCGCCCGTGCGCTGAAGGCGTAGGTCGCCAGCCCCGCCGGTCCGGCCAGGCCCTTGGGCGGTCCGCCGAGATAGACGTCCAGGCCCCAGGAATCCAGTTCGATGTGTTCCGCGCCGATCGCCGAGACGCCGTCGACGAGGATCAACGCGTCGTACTTCCGTGCCAGCCGGGCCAGTTCGGGAAGGTCGGCCCGTACCCCGCTGCTGGAGTCGACATGCGCGACCAGCAGCGCCTGGTGCTCCCGGCGGGCGAGGAGCTTCTCCAACAGCTCGGGGTCGGGTGCGCGCCCCACCGGGAACCGCGGGGCCCGGACCGGGATGTCGTGCCGCAGGCAGATGTCACGCCAGCGGTCGCCCCACATACCGGTCGAGGCGACCAGGACGGGGACACCGGGCTCCAGCAGACTCGCGGCGATGCTCTCCATGCCGTGCGTGCCACTGCCCGGCACGACCGCCACCTCGGCCGACGCGGAGCCGACCAGCCGGCGCAGCCGGGCAAGGCAGCGGCCGAACTCGGCGATGAACTCCCGGTCGGTCAGCGGCGGGGCCGGGGCGCTCATCCGCTGCAGCACCGAGGCGGGCGGCCGGGTGGGGCCGACCACCATCGCCAGCGGCGCCACCGGGCTGGTGCGGCCCGCCTCTTCTCGGGTCGCGGTCCGTGTCACCGGTCTCCCCCTTCTGGGTCGGGTGTACGTTCCGGGCCGGCCGTCCCACGTGCGGAGGCCAGGGTGGGTGTGCGGCCCGAGCGCCGGGGCGGACAACTGCCCCGGCAGCCCGAGCCTGTTGGCGACGGGCGGGTCACCCGACCTCGTCGATCCACTCGGCGTAGTCCTCACGGAAGGGGGTGAAGATGTCCAGGGCGACCGACCGCTCGATCGCGTGCACCTGGTGCTCGACGCCGCCCTTCACCACGAAGCTGTCGCCCGCGACGGCCTCGAACTCCTCGGCGCCGGCCCGCACCCGGATGTGGCCCGACACGAGATAGGCGAGCTGCTCGTGCGGGTGGCTGTGCAGCGGGAACACCGACCCCTGCTCCATCACATGCTCGACCAGCATGAGCTTGTCGTTGTACGAGAGCACGCGCCGCGTCAGGTTCGGGAACGCCTCCCGGCCCTTGACATCGGCCCCCTTCACGATGACGACGTCTGCGAATTCCTCGGTCTTACCGGCCGCGGTCATGGTCATCCCTCCTTGTCGGTTCGGGCCCGGGTCAGCCGCGCGTCTCGAACAGCGGCAGGGGCGTGACGTCGGCGTTCAGTGATCCGCTGTCCGCCGCTGTGGTCGGGAAGTGCGCGCGGTCGAAGACCTGGTGCAGGGACGAGGTGCAGCCCGGCGGGATCGCGACGGCCACTCCGCGCTCGTCCAGCTCGGACTTGGCGGCGATGAACCGGTAGCTCTCCTGCGGCTGCAGTTCGAGGACCGCCCAGGGGGCCTCCTTGGCACCCAGGTGGGTACGCCGGTGGTAGACCCGTCGTACGTCGGCGGAGTCGTTGCGCACCTGCACATGCAGGGCCCGGACGTCTCCGTACCAGTCGAAGGTCGCCGTGTCGAAGCTGCCCGAGGCCGGTAGCGCGGGAACCGTGGCCGGCCGTGTACTGCCCCCGGGAATGCGTCGGATGTTGGCGTCCGCACCGCACTTGGTGCACGTGCCGTCCGCGCTGACGGCGAGGATCTCCGCGTTCAGGCCGTACCGGGTGATCTGCAGTTCCTGGCAGTTGTGGCACCGGGTGCTGGTCGAGTCGGTGTCGTAGACGTTGCCGAGGTACACATGGCGCAGCCCCATCCCGAGCCCGACCTGGCGGGCGGCCTCCAGCCGGTCGACGGGGGTACGGATGGTGTCCGTCATCTTGTAGTCCGGGTGGAATCGGACGTAGTGCGTGGGAACTTCGGGACCGAGCCTGTCGAGTACGAACGCGCCGATGTCGTGGGCGGTCTTCTCGTTGTCGCTCAGGTCCGTGACCATGAGCGTCGAAACCTCGACGTGCTTTCCCGCGCGGTACACCTGCTCGGTGCCGTCCAGAACGGGTTCGAGCCAGCCCTTGGTGATTTTCCGGTAGTACTTGGGGTCGATCGATTTGATCGAGATGGAGAAGATGTCGATGACCGGGATGAGTTCGTCGATGGCCTTTTCGGAAATAAAGAAGGCCGACTTGTAGAGGTTGACGATTCCGGCCTCTTTGGCCAGGGCCGCTGTCTCCACAACGAACTCGTGCCAGACGACCGGGTCGTTGTACGTCCAGGAGATGACGCCTATGTCGTGCCGCTTGGCGATGTCGACGACCTCTTGTGGCGTGTAGTAGAAGACGTCTTTGTCCTCGACATAACGAGCCTGCGACGTCTTCCAGTTGTGGCAGTAGTCGCAGTTCAGCATGCACCCGATGTTGCCCATCGAGAGGATGCGGGCACCCGGCTCGTAATGGAAGACCGCCTCCGTTTCGATCGTCTCCTCCGTGGCGTGCACGGAGCGGCCGTAGTTCAGACTGACCAGGCGCCCGTCGCGGTTGGCCCGCACCATGCAGAAGCCATGCTGCCCCGGCCTGATACGGCAGTTTCGGGGGCTCAGATGGCAGCGGACCACGTCGTCGGGGAGGCGCTCCTCAAGGCGTGCCGGATAGCCGAATTCCTGCCATTTCTTGTCCGCCATCTCTGTCTACCTTCCGTCCTTGGCCGTTACGGGGAGAGCGCTGACGGCGGAGTGATCGGCACCCGTGGGTCCCGTTCCCGCGGCCCCGCCGGGGGTACCCAGGTCGGCGAAGAACTCACGGTTGACCTCCGCATAATGCGACCACTTCTCCGGGAGTTCAGCCTCCGGGAAAATAGCCTCGACCGGGCAGACCGGCTCGCAGGCATGGCAGTCGATGCATTCATCGGGATGGATGTACAGGGTGCGGTCACCTTCATAGATGCAGTCCACCGGACAAACATCCAGACAGGCCTTGTCCTTGATGTCCACGCACGGTTCCGCGATCACGTAAGTCAATCGAGTTCTCCCACGAGACGGAGGGATTGAATGTGCGAGATGAAGCGGCACGAAGCGGGACCGACGCTACAGCGAATAAATTCAGCAGGCAACAGAATCCGTACGGTCATTGGCGAGCGCCCGGACGGACGTCTCTGCCACACCCGTTGGATGGCGACTAGCATGACGATTTCCTGCTCCCACCGGCTTTCCTCGTCTCACCTCGGCGAATTGAAAGAAAGACAGAAGGGATTCGGACTTGCCTGTGAACAGCCGCACGCATTTCCACCGCCCGCCGCGTATCGCGGTGCTGCAGCACGCGGGCTGGGAGAAGCCCGGCACGTTCGGCCGGCTGCTGGCCGAACGCGGCGCGACGCTGGTCCCGGTCCGGGTCGACGAAGGGGCCCTGCCGCCCCCACCGTCCTCGGTCCACGGCATCCTGGCGATGGGCGGGCCCATGAGCGTCAACGATCCACTGCCCTGGCTCGCACCGGAGAAGGACTACATCCGCACCGCCGTACGACTCGGCGTCCCGTTCTTCGGAGTGTGTCTCGGGGCCCAGCTGCTCGCCGCCGCCTGCGGTGCCACCGTCCGGCCGGCCGATCCGCACTACGGCATGCACCAAGTGCGCCTGGAGCCAGGGGCCTTCGACGACCCCCTGTTCGGCGGGCTGTCACGGAACCTGCCGGTGTTCCAGTGGCACGGCGAGAACTTCGACCGCCCGGCCGGGGCCACCGCCCTGGCCGGATCACCCGGATGCCCCTACGAGGCCATCCGAGTCGGGGCGTCCGCCTACGGGGTGCAGTTCCATCTGGAGCTCGACCCGCGGCTTCTCGCGGAATGGCTGGCCATCCCCGGCTGCGCGTCCGAGCTGATCGACCGGTGCGGGGCGGACGCGCCGCACCGGATGACCGAGGATCTGCTCAAGACGGCGGTGCGCATGGAGCGGTACGCGCGGCGGATCTTCGGCGGCTGGGCCGACCTCGTGGCCCAGCGCGCCGAGTCCCGCAGCGGGCGCTTCAACAGCGCCCGCCTTTCCGCTGTTCCAGGAGTGCGGACAACCGGTGGTAGTCCTCTGCGCACTTGAGGGCAAGCTGCGCGATCCTGCTCAGGCAGTGTTCGGGCAGGACTTCGGCGATGTGGTGCAACTGGTCGGCCGCCGCCACGTGCGCGTCCATCGCGCGCAGTACCAGGCGGCCGGCTTCGCTGTATCTCAGGGACGGGTCGGTGCGCAGGCGTTGGAGATTCGCCTTCCAGTCCGTATCGATGCGGGCGAAAGGTTTCGTCGGCACCACCTCCGGCGCCGATGGGGACACCACGTCGTTCGCCGCGGCAGGCACGATCTGGGTTGCGGTCGACGCGAAACCGTTCCGCTGATGCCGGTGTACGCCCGTTTCCCGGTGCGCGGGTGCCGCTTCGGCGCTGGGCTCCCCCACGGGCAAGGGAGAGGCCGCCCGCTCGTCCCGGCCGGAGCGCACCACCGACCGGACCCGGCCGTCGCGCCCCACCCGGGCCGCCAACTGGGGAATTTCCCCACTCGACCTGCGGATCGCACCGACCGTCTTGTGCGCGAGGCCGACCTTGGCCGCCACCGCGCGATCGGACAGGTCCGGGCGTGCCGTGACGATACGCAGTGCGGCCGCTTTGCGGTCGGCCAGTGTCAAAGGCAGGCCGTGTTTTGTATTCGTCTCGACAGCGAGGATGAAAGCCTCCTCCTCGCTGCCCTCGAAAAACCGCGCACGCACCGTACGTTCACCCCGGATCCTGGCAGCCTCCAGCCGATGCATACCGTCGATCACACGCATGGTGGGCCAATGCAGAAGGATGGGCGGTAATTCTGCGTCGGTTCCCGCAAGGAGTTGCGCATGGGTGCTGTCACTGCCCGCACTGCGCGGTGAATCAGCGGGGAGTATCACTGGGATCGGAACGTCGGTGGTCTCATGACCAGGAGGGAGCGAGAATGGACACGTCTCGGACGGATGGGGCATCTCAGGCGCGTGGACGCTACAGCCTTCAGGGTCTTTCATGGAATCCCCCTACTACTGCGGGTCCGAAGCACCGACCCGCCCCGCGATTTTCAGATCATGAAGAGTTCCCAAAGAGCTGTGCGCGTCAGGCGAGAAAGAGACGCGCAGCGAGGAAGAGGATGACGCCATTACCGATGAGCGCCGTCCACAGCCGCCCCTTCTCACTGGTGAGCACCCTGCTCACCAGGGCCCCTCCGATCGCGAGAACAGCCTGCCAACTTGCGGAGGCAGCGAATGCCGCAGCCACGAAGACCACGCTGTCCCAGGACGTCCACGCATCATTGCGCAGGCCGAGGACAAGGGCGGAGAAATAGATGATGGTCAGCGGGTTGAGGATGGTGAGCCCGAGTAGCTGGAGATAAGCACGCCCCGGCTTCTTCACTTTTACGGTCTGCGCATTTCCAGAATCTCGGGAACGCCGGATCGCCCCGGAAATACCTTTTGCCGCGATGGCCAGGAGAACCACGGCCGCGGTCCACCTCATCGGTTCTGCGACCGGCTTCAGGATATTGGCAAGAGCTACGCCGGACAACGCCGCAACAAGGGCATAAAGTCCGTCTGCGGTCGCAGTTCCCATCGCTCCGGCTAATCCGACACGCAGGGAGGTCTGAGCCGAAAGCGTAATGATCAGCACAGTGATCGCTCCGACCGGCATAGCAATTCCGTATCCAGCAAGAACGCCGGCAATCAGAGTTTCACCCACACATACCCCCCGCAACAAACCCCATTGGCCAGAAGTCACAGTACCCGCGACCGCCCCGACCGGGCGCACGCGTAACTCACTATTTACACGCGTCATCCGCGGCACCCGCCATGCGTAGATACGCGAATCACCGGAACAGCCCGACATACGAATCGGGGTGCCGACTGTCAATGCCGACGGCCATGGATCCATTAAATTGGCTGAAACTGTGCCGCCCCGAAGCACATCACATCCCTCTGTCCGGCACCTTCAGAAGCCAACAGTGTTTGTGGTCGGAGGACGACGGCCTCTGGTAGCTCGACAAGGAGATCCGCAGACTGCGGTATGCAGTGCTGTGCCCGTATGCCGCTCGTCGTCCGGCACGATTCCAGGCCATGCGCCATGGGGTCCAGGGCGTCGAGAGCACCGAGCCTGAAGAGCTGATCTCGCTCTGACATGGGCCGACGCTCCCGCATGCACCGACGGCGGCCGCTCCCTCGATGCCCTTGCCGGATCGTCTACTGCGTGCGCTCACGGCCAATCATCGCCAGGACCCGAGCCGGGCGTGAGATCTGTCCGGACCGGACAGTCCGAGACGCCTTTCATCCCATCGAAGACCGCTGGATTTCATCCATCACCCCAGCGGCGGCAAGACTCCCCTGACGGAATGTCACGCACGGCTGTCCACCGGAACCCTTTGCGCCAGCAAAATCCATCCCCACGAGCAAGGAAACGACCAGGTCAGAGCGTTAGATCGTCGAGCTCGTCAGAGAACCCAAACCTCCGACCCGCGCATTACGATGCACAGACAGGCAGTGCCCGTTTTGCCGAAATTCCAAGGTCACCCGAACCAAGAAACCCCAGGTCAAAGGCCTGACCTGGGGTTCACCGTGGAGCCGCCTTCGGGATTCGAACCCGAGACCTACGCATTACGAGCCCGACAGGGGTCATGCCGGGTTGTGCTGCGCGGTCGCACCATCTCCCGTTTTCCCAGATCAGAGCGCCTGTCGCGGTCCCGCTCTTCCCACAGGGTGTTGCACCGTCCAAAGGCGTCCGCACTCCCCTCGCGCTCCCCCATACTCTGAGGAGGCGCCATATCCGTCCAGACAGCCCGCTGCTGTCACCATGCTGGCACAGCTTGTGGAGATCGAACAGTCCGGATGGCACCCGGCGGGCGCGGGCACCTCACGCACCATGTACGCACGAGCGAGCACCGCAGCACGCACAGCAGCGGCAGTGCCCCGAGCAGGAGCGACGCTCACGCTCGTGCCGTGTCACGGTGGTCGGCTCCTCGGCTTCGGCAGGCTCCGGCACGCCGATGTGCAGCAGCTGGAGCAAGTCGGCAGTGATCACCGGGTAGGCCTTGCCCAAGCGGAGGACCGTGCACGCATGCCCATGGCCGCACCCCACAGCGCGAGCCGACCACCGCGAGAGCCACCGTGTTGGTGAACACAGGCGCCAGAACAGCTGCGCCCCAGCAGCGCGGCAAGGATCCGGGCACCAGCCCGAGAATCACCCACGCCGCCAAATCAGAGGGCCCGTCGGGAACACCGCCCCCCATGCCCTGCATACCCACCGCATCGGCGCGAACAGCACCCGCTCGGTCAAGCTATCGACCGGCGGGTGAGCACGACCAACTCGACCGCGTCCCGCTTGAGCCCGTCTTGGGCCGTCGCCGAGACACCCGGTCCCCACCTCTGTGCCGGGCCGACTCCGCCCGGAGCCGCCTGTGACGAAGGAGGAGGTCATCGGGACGTACCCTCGAATGAACTGACCGGAAGCACGTTGCTCTTGACCCAGTCGACGATCTCACCCATCGAGGTGCCCGGGGTGAACACGGCGGCGGTCCCCAGGTCCCGGAGAGCAGGAATGTCGGTTTCGGGAATGATGCCCCCGCCGAACACCGTGATGTCCATGGCGTCCGCATCCCGCAGCTCGGCCAGCACGTGCGCGAACAGCGTCATGTGGGCACCCGACAAAACAGACAAGCCGATGCCATGCGCGTCCTCCTGCAGCGCGGTGCTGACGATCTGCCGGGGGGTCTGGTGGAGCCCCGTATAGATGACTTCGAGGCCTGCATCCCGAAGTGCTCGCGCGATCACCTTGGCACCCCGATCATGGCCATCCAGACCCGGCTTCGCGATCACGATGCGGATGGGCTCTTCTGCGCTCATCGTTTCCTTTCCCCTCCGTTTCAGAACACGTCGGACGGCGCATAAGTGCCCCAGACCTCGCGCAGGGCGTTGCAGACCTCGCCGACAGTGGCGCGGGCGCGCAGGGCGTCCTTCATGGGATAGAGAACGTTGTCCGTGCTGGCAGCGGCCTTTCTCAGACCCTCCAGAGTGTCGTCCACCTCTGTCTGCACACGCCATGCGCGGAGTTTGGCAAGGCGTTCCGCTTGCCGGGCCTCGATGGCCGGGTCGACGCGGAGCGGCTCGTAGGGCTCCTCCTCGTCCAGCTGGAAGCGGTTGACGCCGACCACGACCCGCTCGCCGGAGTCGGTCTCCTGGGCGATGCGGTAGGCGCTGCGCTCGATCTCGGACTTCTGGAAGCCGTGCTCGATCGCGTTGACCGCGCCGCCCATCTCCTCCACCTTGGCCATCAGCTCGACGGCGGCCGCCTCCACGTCGTCCGTCATCTTCTCGACGACGTAACTGCCCGCGAAGGGGTCGACGGTCGCCGTCACGTCGGTCTCGTAGGCCAGCACCTGCTGGGTACGCAGGGCGAGGCGGGCGCTCTTGTCCGTGGGGAGTGCGATCGCCTCGTCGAAGGAGTTCGTGTGCAGCGACTGCGTGCCGCCGAGGACCGCGCCGAGGCCCTGGACGGCGACCCGGACCAGGTTCACCTCCGGCTGCTGGGCCGTCAGCTGGACCCCCGCCGTCTGCGTGTGGAAGCGCAGCATCAGTGACTTCGGGTTCTTCGCGCCGAACTCCTCCTTCATCACGCGGGCCCAGATACGCCTGGCCGCACGGAACTTGGCGACCTCTTCGAGGATCGTCGTACGGGCCACGAAGAAGAAGGAGAGACGCGGTGCGAAGTCGTCGACGTCCATACCGGCGGCGACCGCCGTACGGACGTACTCGATGCCGTCGGCCAGCGTGAAGGCGATCTCCTGAGCGGGCGAGGCACCCGCCTCCGCCATGTGGTAGCCGGAGATCGAGATCGTGTTCCACTTCGGGATCTCGGCCCTGCAGTACTTGAAGATGTCGGCGATCAGCCGGAGGGAGGGCTTCGGCGGGAAGATGTACGTGCCCCGCGCGATGTACTCCTTCAGCACGTCGTTCTGGATCGTGCCGGTCAGCTTGTCGGCGCTCACGCCCTGCTCCTCCGCCACCAGTTGGTAGAGGAGCAGCAGCAGGGCCGCCGGGGCGTTGATCGTCATCGACGTCGAGACCTTGTCCAGCGGGATCCCGCCGAACAGCACCCGCATGTCGTCGACCGAGTCGATGGCGACACCGACCTTGCCGACCTCGCCGTGCGCGATCGCGGCGTCGGAGTCGTGGCCCATCTGGGTGGGCAGGTCGAAGGCGACCGACAGACCCATCGTGCCGTTGGCGATGAGCTGCTTGTAGCGGGCGTTGGACTCCGTCGCCGTGCCGAAACCGGCGTACTGGCGCATCGTCCAGGGGCGGCCCGTGTACATCGACGGGTAGACACCGCGGGTGAAGGGGAACTTGCCCGGTTCACCCAGCTTCTCCGCCGGGTCCCAGCCCTCCAGAGCCTCAGGCCCGTAGACCGGTTCGATCGGCAGTCCGGACTCCGACGTCCGTCGTGAGGTCATGATGTTCCGTCTTCCCTCGTCAGTGGCGGACGCTGCTGGCGTCGGCCGTCGGCGGGTCAACAGCGAGGTGGCGGCGCTGCCAGGGGTAGGTGGGCAGCTCCACGACTCTGCGCGGCAGCGACTGGTACGGGCTCGGGGTGCTGTCGTCCCCGCCCTCCGTCACCGTCACCACGCCGATTTCGGCGCCGTCGGCGAGTGCGCGCAGTGCGGTGAGCGCCGTCGATCGGTCGGCGGCGGCGACCAGGGCCCGGTGCGGGTGGCGGGCCCGCCCCTCGGTGGCGGTGTAGGCGAAGGCCGCGTAGTCGGCGTCTTCCGTGGCGGCGAGGTGTGCGTGGTAGCGGTGGGCCAGTTCGCGCAGCGCCTGCGGGGTCTTCGCCGAGAGTTCGAACCCGCCGACGGGGACGTCCAGTTGGGGGTCCCCGGTGTTGGCATCGGGGGCGCGCAGGATCACCTGTGCGTTGGTGCCGCTGAGGCCGAAGGAGTTGACGGCCGCGTGGTCGCCGCTCGTTCCGATTTCCCAGCGCTCCAGTGCGGTGGGCATGGTGATACCGGTGCCGGAGATGTCGATGCGCGGGTTGAGGGTGCGGTAGTGCACGAGTTCTGGCACGAGGCGGTGCTTCAGGCTCAGGATCGCCTTGATCAGACCCGCGACGCCGGCTGCGGCCTCCAGGTGGCCGAGGTTCGCCTTGGCCGAGCCGACCCATAGCTTCGCCCCCCGGGCCGGTCGCCCAAGTACTTCGGTGACGGCCTCCATCTCGATCGGGTCGCCGAGGGCGGTGCCGGTGCCGTGGGTCTCCAGCAGGCCTATGTCGGCCGCCTCCAGCCCTGCGTCGTCGAGAGCCGCCTTGATCAGCTCGGCCTGGGCGAGCACGTTGGGCGCGCTGATGCTGGTGGAGCGGCCGTCATGGTTGACGGCGGACCCCTGGATCACCGCGTGGATGCGATCGCCGTCCCTGACTGCGTCGTCGAGCCGCTTCAGGACGACGATCCCGCACCCTTCCGAGCGGGTGAAGCCGTTTGCGCGGGCGTCGAAGGGCTTGCACAGGCCATCGGGCGCGAGCAGGCCGGACTGGGACATCAGTCGGGTCATGTAGGGGGAGACGATGAGGTTGACCCCGCCCGCGAGGGCCACCTCGCACTCGCCCCTGGCCAGCGCCTGGCGTGCCAGGTGCACGGTGACCAGAGACGACGAGCAGGCGGTGTCCACGGACATCGCGGGGCCGCGCAGGCCGAGGGTGTAGGAGACGCGGCCGGCCGCGAAGCACGGCATATTGCCGAGGATCCAGCTGAACTCGGGGTCTTCGTCGCGCCATTGGTCGTAGTCGTGGTTGGTGAGGCCCGCGTACAGGCCGACCTTGGCCGTCGAAAGGCGGTCCGGGGGCAGCGCGGCGTCCTCCATGGCCTCCCAGGCCACTTCGAGCAGCAGCCGGTGCTGCGGGTCGAGGCTGCGGGCCTCGTGGCTGCGGATGCCGAAGAACTCCGCGTCGAAACCCATGACGTCGTCGAGGAAGCCGCCGCGGTGCGGCAGGTCGGCCCACTGGGCCGCGAAGGGCTTCTTCCGTTCCTCGGACAGCGGGCGCACCAGGTCCCGGCCCTCGCTCAGCGCCGCCCAGTAGGCGTCGAGTCCGGTGATGCCGCCCGGCAGGCGCAGTCCGATGCCGACGACGGCGACCGGGCCGTTGCCGCGCTGCGCCGCGAGTTCCGCCTTCAGGCGCTTTATCGTCTCCATTGCCCGGGTCAGAGGTGTGGTCCCCTTCGCCGGTGCGGGTCCGAGCGAGGCGGACCCGCCGACCATGTCCTGCATGCTCACTCCGTTCCCGTTGCGGCGAGCTCCGCGGCCTGCGCGAGACGCTCGGACAGTGCCACCGAGAGGGCCCGTACGTTTCCGTAGGTCCACAGCAGGGTCGGCGACAACTTCAGTGCGAACACGCCTTCCAGGCGGTTGCGGAACTCAAGACTGAGCAGGGAGTCGAGTCCCAGTTCCTTGAACGGTGCCTCGCGCTCCACGGCCGCGGTCTCCAGGCGCAGCACGCGGCCCGCGAGCTCGCGCACCTGTGCCTCGATCAGTGGCAGACGCTCCCCGTCGGGGACAGCGAGCAGCTCCACGAGGAACTGACCCGCGCCGGCTGTGCGCCGTGTGGCGCCCGGCCCTTCGGCGAGCAGGGTGCTCCAGCTCGCCTTCGAAGCCGTGTCCGGGTAGGAGTCGAGCCACTGGCGTACATCGAGTCGTACGTACGACACCACCTGGTGACCTGTGTCCAGGTACTGGACGAGGGCGGGCCATGCCTCGTCGGTGGTGAGGCCGCCCATGCCGCGCTCCGCGAGCCGCGAGCCTCGCGCGTCCTCGCGGGCGGCCAGGCCCACATCGGAGAACGGCCCCCACTGCACGCTCAGGGCCGGCAGGCCACGACGCCTGCGCTGTGCCGCCAGGGCGTCGAGGTAGGCGTTGCCCGCGCTGTACGCGGCCTGGCCGGCGAGACCGACCAGCGAGGCCACCGAGGAGAACAGCACGAAGAAATCCAGCGGATCCTGTGCGGTCGCGGCGTCGAGGTGGCGGGCGCCGTCGACCTTGGGGGCAAGGACGCGTGCGAGCTGTCCTGCTTCGAGGGTGCGGACTGTCGCGTCGTCGAGGAGCCCGGCCGCGTGCACGACGCCGCGCAGCGCGGGCAGTTCGGCTCGTATCTGCGCAAGGGTCCGGTGCACGGCCTCGGCGTCGGTGACGTCGACGCGATGCGTGTCGACGCGGACTCCGTTTTCGCGGAGGTCCTCGATGCGCGCCAGGGCTTCGGCGTCGGGCGCCGAACGTCCCAGCAGGACCAGTGCCCCGGCGCCCCGGTCGGCCATGAACTCGGCGAGGGACAGGCCCAGGCCGCCGAGACCGCCGGTGATCAGATAGGTCGCGTCGGCCCGCAGGCGGCCCTGCCGCATCGGCTGCGGCGCCACCGCCACGGGGACGTCCGGGTCCACGGCGAGGACGAACTTGCCGATGTGGCTGCCCTGCGACATGGCCCGCATCGCCTCCGCGGCCTGCGCCATCGGGTAGCGCACGACGGGCAGCGGGGTGACGTCGCCGGCCGACACGACGCTCCAGACGTCCCGCAGGAGACGGGCGAAGCGTTCGGGCCGGCGGTCCATCATCGCGGCGATGTCGACGGAGGCGAGGCTGATGCCCTTCTTGAAGGCGGCCAGGCTGACGCGGTGTTCGGAGTAGATGTCACGCTTGCCCACCTCGACGAAGCGGCCGCCTTCGGCCAGCAGGTCGAGTCCGAGCGGGATCGCCGCTCCTGCAAGGGAGTTGAGGAGGACGTCGACGCCCTTGCCGTCCGTCGCGGCGCGCACCTCCTGGGCCCAGTCGAGTCGGCGTGAGTCGAAGACATGGCGGATGCCCAGCTCCTTCAGGTGGGCACGCTTGTCCGCGGTGCCCGCCGTCGCGATGACCTCGGCGCCGGCCAGTCGGGCGATCTGCACGGCGGCGAGGCCGAGGCCGCCGGCCGCGGAGTGGATCAGCACGGTCTCGCCCGCCTGCAGCCGGGCCACGTCCTGCAACGCGTACCAGGCCGTCGCCATGGCGATGGGCAGACTGACTGCTTCCTCGTCGCTCCAGTTGGACGGCACCGGCTGCACGTGGTCGGCCCGCACGGTGATGTGCGAGGCGTGCGCGGGAAGGGCGCAGGTGATCACGCGTCGCCCCACCGTGAGGTCGGTGACTCCCTCGCCGACGCGGGTGACGACGCCGGCGCACTCGATGCCGAGCAGGTCCGCTCCGCGCGGGTCCGGGAAGGTGCCAAGGGCCTTCATGACGTCGAGGAAGTTCAGCGCGGAGGCCGTCACTTCGATCTCCAACTCCCCGGCGGCGGGCGCGCGCCGGACCAGCGGCCGGAACATCAGCCCCTCCCACACTCCGGGGCGCTCCGGGGCCAGGTGGTAGGCCGGGTCGGGGCGCGTCCACGCGGGCAGGACGGGGGACGGCTCGGGCTCGCCGTGCGTGAGGCGGCCTGCGAAGCGGCGGCCGGCGCGCAGCGCGACCTGGTCCTCCGCATCGTCCGCGGTGAGCAGTTCGGCGACGCAGTCCTGCTGCCAGCCGGGGTCGGTGCGTACCACGTCGAGCAGCAGGGAGCGCAGCTCGGGATGCTCCTGGCGCAGCACCCTGCCGAAGCCCCAGTACAGTGCGGCGCCCGCGTCGATCGCGGCGGCGTCCGTCACCGGCTGGGCGCCCGACGTCACCACGACGAGCCGCGGCGGCACCGGCCGGGCGGCGCACACCCGGACCAGTTCGGTGAGCGCGAGCAGGCCACGGCGCTGTGCGGCGAGGTCGTCGCCGGGCGCGAGGAATGCGACGCCCGCCAGCTCGCCGGCACCACGCAGTCGCGCGTACGGCTCGCCGCCGGTCTCCTCGCTGTCGATCAGCAGTGGCTCGGGGGCGCCTGCGGCGATCAGTGCCCCGCTCAGCTCGGGCGCCGCGTCGTCGGCTGCGCCCAGGACGACCGCCCAGGTGCCGGGCGAGGGATCCATCGCGCCCCATGGCTGCTCGACGAAGTCGAGACCGTAGGTGTGCGCGCCGATCTCGTCGGGGCCGCCGGCGGTGACGGCGAGTGCCTCCATCACCAGGCCCTTCATGGTCAGCAGGGGGCGGCGCGCGCTGTCGTACAGGTGGAGGTCGACTTCGCCGTCCTCGCGCAACAGCGCGTGTGACCACACCTCGGTGACTGGTTCGGCGGGCTCCTGGAGCAGCTCGACCCGGCGCACCGACCTGGGTACCACGGTGCTGTCCTGCGGGTACAGGGCGAGGGAGACCTGCAGGGCCGCGTCCCACAGAGCGGGGTGCAGGCCGTGCGAGCGGGCGGCGGCGCGGCACCGCTCCGGCAGCAGCACGTCGCCCAGTGCCTCGCGCCCGTCGACGCGCAGCGAGCGCAGTCCTTGGAACGCCGGGCCGTAGCGGAGGCCGCGTGCGGCCTGGGCGGCGTAGAATTCCTCGACACCGACCGGTTGCCCGCCGGCCAGCCGCTCGGGGAAGTCGGGGGCGTGGTGCCCGGCAGCGGGCGGCGCGGTGTAGAACACGCGCGACCTCGCGTGGGTCGCCCAGCTCGTCGCGCCCTCGGCGAGCGACAGCAGGGTGTACGTGCCGCCGTCCTTGACGTCCTCCTGCCAGCGCACGGAGAGCCGGTGCGGCTCGTCGCCGAGGGTGAGGTCCTGGCGGAAGTCCACGTCGGACAGGACGCGTGGCGTCGCCCCTGTACGGGCGCGGGCCGTGTCGAAGGCGAGCGCCGTCATCGCCGTGGCGGGCAGCACCACCGCCTCGTACACCTGGTGGTCCTTGAGCCAGGGCGTGTCGTCGCGGCCCAGCTCCCAGCCGCCTTCCCAGCTGTCCTGCTCGGCCACCGACGGCGTGAGGGTGAAAGCCATCTCGCCGTTCGGGGTGCCGCGTCGGCGGCCCTGCTCCACCCAGTACGGGCGCCGCTGCCAGGGGTAGCCCGGCACTGGTTCCCAGGAGTGCCGGGGCAGGTTGCCGAACGGCTCGAGCCCGGCGACGTACGCCCTGGACAGTGCCGTCCTGAGGTCGTGGACGGTGCCGTTGTGGCGGCGCAGGGTGGGCAGCACGCGCGCGGGGTCGCCCTGCGACTGCGCGAGCTCCTCCACGGCGGGGACCAGGACGGGGTGGCCGGAGACCTCGATGACATGGGTGACCCCGTCGGCGAAGAGCGCCTGCATGGCGTCCGCGAACACCACGGGCTGCCGCAGGTTGTCCACCCAGTAGGAGGCGTTCATCTCGGGCCCCTCCAGGACGGCGGCCCGCACCGTGGACATCAGCGGGACGGAGCCGGCCCGCGGCTCGACCGTGCCGAGGGCGGCGAGGAGGTCGTCCTCCAGCTCGTCCATCTGCGGGCTGTGCGAGGCGTAGTCGACGTTGACGAGACGGCAGTAGACGTCGTCCGCCTCGAGGAGTTCCTTCAGAACGAGGACGGACTCCTTCTCGCCCGACAGGACGCAGGAACGCGGGCCGTTGTTGACGGCCAGGGAGACCGACTCCTCGAAGCCCTCCAGGGCCGCCCTCGCACCCTGGACGTCCAGGTCGACCGCGAGCATCAGACCCCGGCCGGAGGTACGGCGGGCCAGTGCGCTGCGCCTCGCCACGATCATCGCGGCGTCCGGGTAGGAGAGGATGCCGGCCACCGTGGCGGCGCCGACCTCGCCCTGGCTGTGGCCGACGACCACATCGGGCTCCACGCCCGAGGCCCGCCACACCTCGGCGAGGCCCACGGACACCGCCCACAGCGTCGGCTGGAGCATGTCGACGCGGTCGAGCCAGGTGTCACCCGCCTCGCCGGAGACGATGCCGATCAGGTCCCAGTCGACGTAGGGGGCGAGCGCGTCGGCGCAGCGGTTGACGGTCGCGGCGAACACCGCGTCCCGGGCGAACAGCTCGCGCGCCATGCCCGCCCACTGCGTGCCCTGGCCGGGGAAGACGAAGGCCGTGCGACCGGCCTTGCGGGCGCGCCCGGTGACCAGGCCGGGTATCTCCTCCTCGGGCTGCTCGGCGAAGCGGGCGAGAAGTTCGGCGGCCTGCTGCGCGTCGTCGGCGACGAGCGCGACCCGGTCGGCGAAGTGGTCGCGCCGCCGGGCGAGCGTGCCCGCGACCCCGTGCGGGTCGCCCGCGCCGGGGAGCGCCGCCCCCACCTCGCGGGCCCGCTGGGTCAGGGCCTGCCGTCCCTGCGCGGACAGGAACACGCTCAGCGTGTCCCGCTGCGCGGGCTCCTCGGCGGTCGTCTGCAGGGCGGGCGGCGTCCGCAGGATGACATGGGCGTTGGTGCCGCCCCACCCGAAGGAGCTGACGCCCATGTAGTACTCGGTGTCCTGCGGCAGCGGCAGCGGCTCTCGTACGACGGTGACGTTGAGGTCCTCGAAGTCGATCGCCGGGTTGAGGGTCTCGGAGTGCAGGCTCGGCGGCACCACCCCGTGCTTCATCGACAGCAGCGCCTTGACGACCCCTGCGAGTCCCGCGGTGGCCTCCAGGTGGCCGACGTTCGACTTGACCGACCCGATCGGCAGGGGGCCGCTGCCGGGCCGGCGGGCCCGGCCGAGGACACGGCCGATGGCGGAGGCCTCGACCGGGTCCCCGCGGCCCGTGCCGGTGCCGTGCGCCTCGATGTAGGCGATCTCGTCGACGGGCACGGCCGCGCTCGCGTAGCCCTGCCGCAGCAGGTCCTCCTGGCCGGCCGGGTCCGGGGTCACCAGGCTCTCGCCGCCGCCGTCGTTGTTCACCACGGAGTGCGCGATGACGCCGTGGATGCGGTCGCCGTCCCGCAGCGCACGCTCCAGCGTCTTCACACAGAGGGCAGCGATGCCCTCGCCGCGCACATATCCGTCGGCCGACACGGAGAACGCCTGGCAGCGCCCGATGTCGGACAGACCGCCGAAGTGGGTCAGCCCCACGGTGAGGTCGGGGGTGAGCATCAGGTTGGTGCCGCCGACGATCGCCGCGTCGATCTCGCCCGCCAACAGGGCTTGCGCCGCGAGGTGCAGGGCCACCAGGGACGCCGAGCAGCCCGTCTCGACGGTGAGGCTGGGGCCGCGCAGGCCCAGGAAGTAGGAGAGGCGGGTGGCGATCATGTCGTTGGCGTTGCCGAAGGCGCTGTGCTGCGTGGCCGGGGCTCCGCGGTCCTTGCGCAGCACTTCGTAGTCGTGCCAGAGCGCGCCGACGTACACCCCGGTGCGGGAGCCGGCGAGGTCCGCGGCCCGGATGCCCGCGTCCTCCAGGGCACGCCAGCCGATCTCCAGCATCAGCCGCTGCTGGGGGTCGATGCTCGCGGCCTCGCGCGGGGAGATGCCGAAGAAGGTGGGATCGAAGTCCTGTACCCCGTCGATGAATCCGCCCACGGACTGCACGGGCAGCTCGGGGTCGAGTGGCACGGAGGTGTCCCACCGGTCCTCGGGCACGGGCCGGATGGCGTCGCCGCGCTCCATGAGGAGCTTCCAGAAACTGTCCAGGTCGGGGGCGGAAGGAAAGCGTCCCGCCATGCCGACCACGGCGAGAGGCAGGTGTGGTGCGTCGGTCACGGAAGTCTCCCGTAGATCATGGGGGTTGCGGGCGGTCGTACGGCGGCTACAGCGGCGCCGCGACGGCCCGGCGGATGCGCTGCACCATTCCGGTCAGGGTGGTTCCGGGCCCGAGTTCGACGAACGTGAGATCGCCGTCCGCGAGGAGGCGTTCCACGCTCTCCCGCCACAGCACGGGCCGGGTGATCTGGGCGACGAGTGCGTCGGCCACCCGGCCCGGCTCGTGCGGCAGGGCCGTCGCGTTGGCCACGACGGGGATGCGCGGGGCGGCGATTTCGATCCGGGCGAGTTCCTCGGCGAAGCCCTGCGCGGCCCGCCGCATGTACCGGGAGTGGAAGGGGCCGCTCACATTGAGCCGCACACACCTCACGTCGGCCGCCGCGGCCACGTCGACGAGCCGGTCGACGGCCTCCTCGGGCCCGGCGAGCGCCACCTGGCCCGGCGCGTTGTGCAGCGCGACGTCGAGCTCGGTCAGTTCGCTGCGTTCCAGAAGGTCTTGGACCTCGGGCAGGTCCAGGCCGAGGAGGGCCGCCATGGTGCCCGGGGTGCCGTCGGCCATGAGCTCGCCGCGCCGCCTTACCAGGCGCAGCCCCGTGGCGAAGTCGAAGACGCCGGCCGCGAAGAGGGCAGCGTACTCCCCGACGCTGTGGCCCATCAGCACGTCGGGTTCCGGATGATCCTGCCGGTGCTGCAGGTAGGCGAGAGCCTCGACCACATAGAGGGCGGGCTGAGCGAGCCGTGTGTTCCGCAGTTCTCCCCGCGGGTCCTCGATGCAGCATCGCTCGATCGAGTAGCCGAGCTCTTCGTCGGCCTGCGCAACCAACTCCGGGTAGCGGGCGAACAGTTCACGCCCCATCCCCTTGGCCTGGGAGCCCTGTCCGGGAAAGCCGATCACCTGCACGACGGCCTCCTACTGGTCGACGGTGGAGAGCATCGGCGCGTGGAAGCGGTCGCCGGCGAAGGCGCCCTCCGGGGCCAGCTCGTCCAGTTCGGCAAGGGTCTGCGGGTCGAGAACGACGTCGGCCGCGGCCCGGTTCTCGTCCAGTTGCCCGCGGTCCATCGCGCCGGGGATCGGCACGGCGCCCTGCGCGATGACCCACGCCAGGGCCAGCTGAGCGAGGGTCAGGTCGCGGGCTCGGGCGAACTCGACCAGGCGCTCGACCAGTTGGAGGTTGCGGGTCAGCGCGTCGGGCGCGAACCGTGGCAGCACGCTCCGGATGTCGTCGCGTCCGAACTCGGCCGCCGTCAGCTTCCCGGTCAACAGCCCCCGGCTGAGCGGACCCCAGGCGACGAACCCGATACCCAGCTCCCGGCACACCGGCAGCAGGGTGCGCTGCGGCTCCCGCGTGGACAGCGAGAACTCCGACTGGAGCGCCGCCATCGGATGGGTGGCGTGCGCCCGGCGCAGGCTGTCCTCGCCGGCCTCGGAGATGCCGAGCAGCCGCGCCTTGCCCGCCGCGGCCAGCTCGGCCATGGCGCCGATCGACTCCTCCACCGGCACCTCGGGATCCACCCGGTGCAGATAGAGGAGATCGACATGGTCGGTGCCGAGGCGCCGCAGGCTCTCGTCGACGGCCGCGCGAATACGATCGGGTGTGCCGTCGATCCGTACGCCCGTATCGGTGCGTTCAAGGCCGCACTTGGTGGCGAGCGTGACCCGTTCGCGGCCGATCCGGGCGAGCGCCTTGCCGACGATCTCCTCGCTGCGTCCGCCACCGTACATGTAGGCCGTGTCGATGAAGTCGACACCGTGCTCGACGGCCCGCTCGATGGTCGCGACGGACTCCTGCTCGTCGGACGGGCCGTAGAACTCGGCCATGCCCATGCAGCCGAGGCCGAGCGCGGAGACGTCCAACCGCTCGCTCAGGGCGACCCGGCGTACGTGGGCCGGCTGTGTGGTCGTCATGGTCTGTGCCTTCTCCCTTGCGTCGTGTGTGGCGAGGGTCAGCGCGCTCGGCTCGCGGCAGGCGCGGGCGCGACAAGAGTCAGCAGCCGGGAGCGCAGCGCCGCGACGCCCGACCGGTCGGAGGGGGTGGCCGCGGCGGCGACCACCCCGTCGGGCCGGACCAGGCACAGGGCCTGGCGCGGCGCACCGAGGGCCGACGCCCCGTGCGAAGGCACCGTGACGATCCGCAGCACGTCCGGGTCGACGTCGTCCGGCAGGCCGAGGCCGGTGAGCGCGGCGGCGCCGGCGTTGCCGACGGTGAGCAGCACGTGTCCGCCGCCCAGCAGCTCGTACAGGTGTTGTCCCCGGCCGGCCGGCGGTACGTCCGGGATGCGCGAGCCGGGCCGCAGCCGTCCCGCCGCGGGTCCCTGGGCGGGCAGCACCAGGTCCAGCTGGGCCATGCGGCGCGGCAGCACCCTCTCGATGACGCCGGTGCGTACGCCCAGCGTGATACCGATGTCCCGCAGCCACCGCCGCCAGCCCTTGAGCATCCACATCCGGGTCTGCTGGTCGGCCTCGGCGACGACCTTGCGGGCGACGAAGAGCCGCTCCTCCTGCCAGGCGTCCAGTTCGGCCTCGTTCAGCCCGCGCCGTACCACTCCGGCCAGCCGCCAGGCGAGGGAACCGGCATCCTGGACACCGGTGTTGAGGCCGAGGCCGCCGGCCGGGCTGTGGATGTGCGCGGCGTCGCCCGCCAGCAGCACCCGGCCGACCCGCATCCGGTCGGCGAGCTTGCGGTGGATCCGGAAGACCCCGCTGCCCGCCACCTTCACCGAGTCCGCTCGCAGCGGGGAGTTCTCCGCCACCGCGCCGGCCACGGCCGCCTCGGCGTCCTCGACCTCCACTCCGGGCGGCACGCTCGCGAAGAAGCGGTAGAGCCCGCCGGGCAGCCCGGCCACCACGATCACGCCGGTCCGCCCCATGACGTAGTACGACTCGTCATGGGCGTATTCGGTGTCGTACTCGCCGTCGACCAGGACGAAGGACTGCGGGTAGGTGGCCCCCTCGAAGGACACTCCGGCGCCCTCACGCACCGTGCTGTGCGCGCCGTCGCAGCCCACCAGCCAGCCGGCCCTGATCTCCGTGCCGTCGGTGAGCCGGGCGGTGACGCCGTCGTCGTCCTGGGTGAACGACTCCAGGCACCTGCCGAACTCGATGCGGCCACCGTGGCGTTGGACCACCTCGCGCAGCACCTCCTCGGTGCTGGCCTGCGGCAGGGAGACGGGCACGGGGAAGCGGGTGCCCGCCAGCGGGCGCATGCGCAGCCGCCCGATGTGGCGGTCGCCGGTGTAGTAGTTCGTCGCCGCCAGCTTCACGCTGCGGTCGTACAGCTCACGGCCGGCGCCGAGCGCCTCGAACACCTCGAACGCCCGCGGCCACAGCGTGATCGCCTTGGAGTGCGGGCTGGCCCGCTCGGCCCGGTCGATGACTCGCACCCGCACGCCCCTGCTCAGCAGCCCGCCGGCGAGGGTGAGCCCACTGGGGCCCGCCCCTACGATCAGTACGTCGGTTTCCTCGGTCACAGTTCACCTCGTAGGTCTCGTGATTTCACGTGGCTCACGCCCCCATCGCGAAGCCGCCGCTGACCGGGACGACGGCACCTGTCACGAAGCGGGCCTCGTCGCCGGCGAGGAAGCGCACCACCGAGGCCACGTCCTCGGGTGCGCCCATCCGTCCCAGGGGGCTGGCGCGCAGCACCCAGTCCAGGCGCGCCGGGTCGACGGCGGCGCTCATGTCGGTCTCGACCGGGCCGGGGGCCACGACGTTGGACGTGATGCCGCGGCTGCCCAGCTCCCAGGCCAGGGAGCGGGCGAAGCCGACGAGTCCGGCCTTGGAGGCCGCGTAGTTGGCCTGTCCGGCACCGCCCATGGCGGCCACGGCCGAGGACACGAACAGCAGGCGGCCCCAGCGCTGTTCGAGCATGCCGCCGACGGCGCGGCGGGCCATCCGGAAGGCGCCCATCAGGTTGGTGTCCACGACGTCGAGGAAGTCGTCGTCGTCCATCGCCAGCACCAGACCGTCGCGGGTCGTCCCGGCGTTGGCGACCATTACCTCGACGGTGCCCTGCTCGCGTTCGACCGTGTCGAAGGCCGCCTCGACGCTCTTGGTGTCGGTGACGTCGCAGGGCACGGCGAGGAATCCCTCGGGGGGCGTGCCGGAGCGGTACGTGATCGCCACCCGGTCTCCGACCGCGGCGAACGCCTGCGCGATGGCCAAACCGATCCCGCGGTTTCCGCCAGAAATCAGAACGGACCGGCTCATGGAGGGGGGAGTCCTTCCTGGGACATGGCCCGGTGCCTCAAGCCCGGGTGAAGGCGACCACGGCGTTCTGTCCGCCGAAGCCGAACGAATGGGTCATCGCCGCCTGGAGTGCCAGCTCGCGCGGCTTGCCGGACACCACGTCGACCGTGATCTCAGGGTCCTGCTCGACCAGGTTGGCCGTCGGTGGCACCAGGCCGTTCTCCAGCGAGAGGACCGTGTACACGGACTCCAGCGCGCCGGCCGCGCCGAGCGCGTGTCCCACGACGCCCTTGGTGGAGGTGACCGCCGGTGATCCGTAGAGCCGGTCGATCACCTGGCTCTCCGTCAGGTCGTTGAGCGGGGTCGACGAGCCGTGCGCGTTGACGTGTCCGATGTCGGCGCCGGACAGGCCCGCGTCCGCGAGCGCCATGCGGATGGCCCGCTCCGCGCCGATGCCCTCCGGGTCCGGCGCCGTCATGTGATAGCCGTCCGCCGAGGCCCCGTAACCGGCGACACCCGCGCGGATGCGCGCGCCCCGCGCCCGGGCATCCGCAGCACGCTCCAGGACCAGGACACCGGCACCCTCTGCGGGCACCATGCCGTCCCGTCCCACGTCGAACGGGCGGCACGCGGTGGCCGGATCGTCGACCCGCCGCGACATCGCACCCATCTGGACCAGGCCGCTGATCACCAGCCCCGTCAAGGGGGCCTCGGCTCCGCCGGCCAGGACCACGTCGCACAGGTCGGCCTGCAGCAGCTGACGGGCCGTGCCGATCGCGGCCGGGCCCGCTGCACAGGCCGTGTTGACGACCATGTTGGGCCCGTACGCATGCAGCGCGGCCGCAAGGTAGCCGGCCAGGAGGTTCATCGGGGCCGTCACGCCGAACAGCGGCGACACCCACTCGTGGCCCTCCTCGACGTACCGGAGGTGCTCTGCCTCGTAGCTGTGCGCGGCGCCGATCGAGGTGCCCATGACGATGCCGACGCGTGCGCCGTTCCAGTCCAGCGGGTCGAGTTCGGCGTCGCCCACCGCCTCCCGGGCCGCGGCAAGGCCCAGCTGCGTGGTGCGGTCGGTGCGCCGGGCCTCCTGGGCGCCCACGACCTCGGCGGGCACGAAACCGGGTACCCGGCAGGTGATGTTCACCGGCAGCTCGGGCAGATCGGGGTCCGGTGCCGCGGTGGAGAGGCCCGCGCAGACGCGGTCCCAGTTCTCCGCCACTCCGAGGCCGGCTGCCGAGACCGCGCCGAGGCCGGTCACCACGACGTCGGGGCGGCCGTTTGCGGTGCTGCTCACGAGGCCGCCGCTTCGAGCTCGCCGAGCTTCTCGCGGGTCAGCTCCGCCACGTCGGTGACGGTGAACTCCACCCCGATCTCACCGGCGATGAACTGGACGCCGTACTTCTTCTTGATCGTGAGGCTGAGCTCCACGCCGCCCAGGGAGTCGATCCCCAGGCTCTTGAGGGTGGCCTGCTCGGTGAGCTTTGCCTCGGGCACGTCGAAACGCGTCCGGAGCATCTCGAGGACGAACAGCTCGATCTCGTTGTTCTCTGCGGTCATTGCACGTCACCTCTCGGTCAGTTGCCTGGATTGCGTGGTGGTCACCGCCGTCACGTGGTCCCCGTCGCCGTCAGCCGCGCCACCTGGGCAACGGCCGCACGGGTGTCGTTGAACTCGACCGCCCGCCAGCCCGCGGCGACGGCCCCGGCGCAGTTCGCCGCCAAGTCGTCGACGAGCAGACAGGCCTCAGGCGGTACGCCCGCGACGGAGGCCGCGTGGTCGAAGATCTCGCGCATGGGTTTGCGCACTCCGACCTGGTACGACATGACCAGTGCGTCGAAGACGCCGTCCGGTGGCACCATGGCCCGCCAGTGCCGCTCCCAGGTCGGGACCATGTTGGACAGCAGGCCGACGAAGACGCCGTGCGTCCTGAGGTCCCGCAGACACGCCACCCACGCGGCATTGGCCGGGCGGCCGCCGAACCACGCCTCGCCCGGGTCGCCGAGATCCGCGCGGACGCCGAACTCCTCGGCGAGCACCGCCTCGACGCGGCGGGCCCACTCGTACTCGGTGATCAGTGGGGTGTCCAGCAGCTCCATCGAGTCGCTCACGCCGGCGTCCTCGGTGACCCGTGCGATGGCCTTCTGCAGGAGGGCCTGCTCGACGCCGACCCGCTCGCTGAACACCCGCATCGTGTCCCGGACCGGCGGCGTGCACACGCCACCGAAGTCCGTCCACACGGCGCGCACCGGCTGTCCGTCGCCCGTCCTCATGCGGCCACCGCCTGCCACGCCGCGGACCGGTCGGCGGCGTGCAGTTCCGCCCTGACACGCACCTCGGTGAGCACGGCGCCGTTCTGCCGGAACAGCACGCTCGCCGCAGCCGGTCCGCGGCGGCCGTCGTCCGGGGGCCACTCAGTGACCCTCGCCGTGATGTGGACGTCGGCGTCCACCTCGGCGAACCGGACGAAGTCCGCGTCCAGCGCGACGATCCGCACGTCGGCGCCGTCGGCCCGGCCGTCGAGCCGGACCGCAAGCGAGGTGGCCTGCGCGGCGGCCTCCAGCAGGGCCATCGCCGGATAGTGGTCCAGCGGATGGTCGAAGATCGTCGCATGCCGTCCGGAGACCCACAGCCGGGCGGCCACGCCCTCCGCGGTGCTGTGGCCGTCCACCAGGAGCACGTTGCGCAGGTCGCGCCGCCCCACCAGATGAGGAGTGACCTGCACCCCGGTCGGATCGGCGGTGAGCGCCGACGACAGCGGCACCTGCCCGCTGCGGCCGCCCTGGCGCAGCAGCCCGTACTCCTCACGGGTCAGATAGCGTCCCTCACCCTCCATGGCGCCGACGCGCTCGCCGCCGATCGACAGCTCCAGGCGGGTGCGGACGCTGCGCAGCTGCCCGCCGCGGAACGAGGGCCGGGACTGCACCTCCAGGGTCAGCTCGCCCGGCCTGTCGCCCACCGCGAGGATGTCGGTGTGCTCCAGTTCGATGGCGGTGGAGGCCGCCAGGAACACCCAGTCGCGTGCCACCCCGTACTGGGTGTGCGCCACATAGGTGCCCGCCTGCCGGCAGCACTCGGTCAGCAGCAGCGCGTCGTAGTGGGCCGTCGGGGCGCGCTGGTCCAGGAAATACGGGTGCGCCAAAGGCAGTTGGGCGCCGATGACGCAGGTGTCGCGGTCGATCGGCACCAGGTCGGTGAGAAACACTTCGTTCACCGCATGCCGATGGACCAGAAGGCGATCGACGGTTTGCTGGAAGGAGAGATCCTCCATCGGTCCGGCCCTTCGGTCGGCGCACTGTGCGCGGTCGGTGGGAACCGGGGAGAGACTGACCCAGGGGGCGTCATGGCACCGTCATCGCCCCGTCACGCCCGTCCCGGCAGAGGCACCGTCTAGGCTGGCCGACGGGTACCAATGAAGAGGGGGATCAGGTGGCCACGCAGGAACAGCGGCGCGAGTTGGCCCAGTTCATCCGCAGTCGGCGCGAGCGTCGCAAGCCCGAGGCCGCGGGGCTGCCTGTCGTCGGCCACCGGCGCACACCGGGGCTGCGGCGCGAGGAGGTCGCCACACTCGCCGGCCTCAGCATCACCTGGTACACGTGGCTGGAGCAGGCAAGGGAGATGCGGGTCTCCCGGCAGGTGCTCGGCAGCCTCGCGACGGCACTGGGCCTCGATCCGGTCGAACGCGACCACCTGTTCCGGCTGGCCGGCGAGGTGCCGCCCAGCGACGCACCGTCGCGCCCCGAACTCCCCAAGCAGTACGAGCTGTTGCTCACCCACCTGAACCCGAATCCGGCGTTCATCGTCAACCGGCGCTTCGACATCCTGGCCTGGAACCAGGGGTGCGAGCTGCTCTACGGCGACCTGAACGCACTGCCCCTCGAACGCCGCAACGTCCTGTGGCTCACCTTCACCTCCCCCGACGTCAGGGCGATGTCGCAGAACTGGGAGGAGGAGGCCTCACACACCCTCGCGCTGTTCCGGACCCAGGTGGGCGAGCGCATCCTCGATCCCGACGTCGTCGAACTCCTCGACGCTCTGGAGGAGTCCAGCCCGGACTTCGTCCGGCTGTGGCAGCTCAAGGAGCTGGCGCCGTTCGTCCCGAAGCCGCGCACGGTCAACCATCCGAGACTCGGTGTGATCGAGCTGGAGTACATCAAGATGCATGTCGCGGACGACGACAAGACCCTCGTGTCGTATCTCGTGAAGCCGGGTTCCGATCTGGAGCAGCGCCTGGGCGAGCTACTGCGGGAACGCGCGGACTGATCCGCCGCTGGCGTGGCTCTGGCGGGGATGCGCCACGCTTCTGGATCGCATTGCCACACTCGGGACCGTCCATGATCCCTTCCGGTCCGTGACGTGCGGCCGACCGCCGGGGCGGACCGCACGCACGATGGGTGTGCTGCGCAAATGGCCGGAATCCTCGATGGCACGACTGCCCCGAACATCTCCCCGTACCCGCATGGTCACAGGGCCCCGGCGCCGCCCGGAAGGGTGACCGTCACTCCGGACGACCCCCGGTACGACTACCTCGGCGACCGCGGCTGCAATCGCCGGCTCGTCTCCCGTCCCGAGGTGATCCACCAGGTGTTCACGGCGCAGCAGACGGAACAGGCCGTGGCCGAGTCCGTCGCTGCGGGCCGGCGCATAGCCGTGCGCAGTGGCGGACACTGTCTGGAGTCCCTGGTGGACCGCCCCGACGTAGCCTCCCTCATCGACGTCTCACGACTGAACTCCGTGTACTACGACCCGGAGCACGCTGCCTTCTCGATCGACTCCGGGGCGCAGCTCGGCGACATCTACAAGCAGCTGTACCTCGGCCACGGGGTGGTGATACCCGGGGGCACCTGCCCGACGGTCGGCATCGCGGGGTACACGCAGGGCGGCGGCTTCGGCGCGCTCTGTCGCGAGCAGGGGCTGATCGTCGACCACCTGTACGGCGTCGAGGTGGTCGTGGTGGACGGCACGGGCCGTACCCGTACGGTCCTCGCGACCCGGGAACCCGACGACCCGAACCGGGATCTGTGGTGGGGCCACACGGGCGCGGGCGGCGGCAACTTCGGCGTGGTGACCCGGTTCCTCTTCCGGTCGCCGGACGCCACGGGCAACGACCCACAGGCCGCGCTGCCTACGCCGCCGCGCAGCAGTCTGGTGGCGACCGTCCGGTGGTCCTGGGACGGCATGTCGGAGCAGGGCTTCACGCGCCTGGTCGACAACCACGGTGCCTGGCACGCCGAGCACAGCGGGGTCGGTTCTGCCTACGCGAGCCTGTACTCCTCACTCGTGCTGTCGTCGCGCGCCGCCGGGACGCTGTCGCTCGTGGCCGAGATGGACGGAAGCTCGCGGAACGCCGCGGCGATGATGGACTCATATCTGGACGCCGTCCACGCGGGAGTTCGTGCCCCGCGCACGGTCGACAAGAAGACCATGCCGTGGATCACGGCCGTCTACTCCGACCTGTTCGGCAGCGTCTCCCTCACCGACAACCGCTACAAGGGCAAGGGGGCTTATCTGCGCCGCCCCTACTCGGCGGAGCAAGTGGCCACCATGTACAAGCACTTGGCGGATCCCTCCTTCGCCGGGCGGGGAGCGGTGAACCTGCTGTCGTACGGCGGACGGATCAACGCGGTCGACCCCGCCGCCACCGCCGTGGCCCAGCGCGACTCGATCCTGAAGGTCTATACCGGCGCCGCCTGGGCCGACCCGTCGCGGGACGAGGAGAACATCGCCTGGGTGCGGAACATCTACCGGGAGATGCACGCCGCGACCGGAGGCGTGCCGGTGCCGGACGAGACCACGGACGGCTCGTACATCAACTACCCGGACATCGATCTGGCAGACCCTGCTTGGAACACCTCGGGCTTACCGTGGCAAGCCCTCTACTTCAAGGACAACTACGCACGGCTCCAACAGGTCAAAGCCGCGTACGATCCGGGCGACGTCTTCCGGCATCCACTGTCGGTCGGTCTGCCGGACTGAGACGCTCGGACAGCACAGCGCCCCACCGGACAAGTTCCGGTGGGGCGCTGCCGGGCCCAGGGGATACGGCCCGGTCCTCATGACGCCGCTGGTCAGGCGACGGTGAACCCGCCGTCGACCGGAAGGATCGTGCCGGTCACATAGCTCGCGCCGATCAGGTAGGCGATCGCGTCCGCCACCTCGCCGGGCTTCCCGACGCGCTTGATCGGCAGGTCCTGGGCCATCGCGGTGAACTGGCCCTCACGTGCCTCCTCGGGCACGAACGACCACCAGGGCGTGTCCACGGCACCCGGCGCCACGGCGTTGACGCGCACCGGCGACAGCTCGGCGGCCAGCGGCGAGATGACGCGCTCGATCGCGCCGTTGACCGCGGCGAACGTCACCGTGCCGGGGGCCGCGGCTCGTGCGGTGGCCGCGGACACCACCGTGATGGAGCCGGTGACCTGGGCCTGCTGGATGGCGTACAGGTAGGCGAAGAGCTTGCCCTCGAAAGCGCTCTTGATGTCGGCGAGGCCCAGAGAGGCCAGCGGGCCGAGGCCGAGCGCGCCCGGGCTGAAGGCGAGCACCAGATGGTCGAAGGAGCCGACCCGCTCGAAGAACTGGGCGACGGCCTGCTCGTCGGTGCCGTCCACCTGCTCGGCGCTGGCGACCCGGTCCTTCACCGCAGCCAGCTTCTCGGTGTCGCGTCCGGTGACGATCACCTCGGCGCCGGCCGCCGTCAGCTTCTCCGCCGCCGCCAGGCCGATGCCGGACGTACCACCCATGATCACAACACGCATCATTGCCTCCAGTCGTTCACTGCTTGCCCCACCGATCCTGAGGGGTCCGGCAGGAGCCATCCAGATGCGCGTTGTGCTGGTGGCATCGCTACCAGGCAGTCCGGAGCCGGGCACCGACGCTATTGCTTTAAATACCAGGATGGACTCCTTGCGCGGCATTCTTCGAGCCCCCTAGCATTTTTATCGAGTACTGATTCAGCCAAACGTTGGACCAGGGATTTGAGGGAGCAAAAAATGCCCGCTCACCATAGCCGTACCGCACCGTCGAACCGGATATCAACGGTCCGCGGTGAAATCAGTGCCGACGCCTTGGGCATGACGCTGGCGCATGAGCACCTCTTCGTCTGGAACCCGGAGTTCCATCGAAATCACCCCACCCTGTGGGAGCCCTCGGTCGGCGTCGAGCGTGCCGCTCAGGAGCTGGAGCGCGCCTATGAGCTGGGCATCCGCACCATCGTCGATCTGACGGTGCTCGGCCAGGGCCGCGATCCGCAGCTCATCGCACAGGTCGCGGAGAAAACTCGGGTGAATATCATCCTGGCGACCGGAATATACGCCCTCGAAGGCCTCCCCCAGATCGTTCGCTATCGCGGTCCCGGAGAAATACTCGACATGCCGGACCCGCTCGTCGACCTCATGGAGTCCGACATCCGCGACGGTATAGCGGGAACCCGGGCAAAGGCTGCCCTGCTGAAATTCGCCTGCGAGCACCAGGAGGCCGATCCCACCTTGCGCAGGGTGGTGGCTGCGATCGCCGAGGTGCACAGCCGCACCGGAGTGCCGGTCGTCGTCCACACCGACCCGGTCCGTCCCAACGCCCTGCTTGCGCTCGATCTGCTCGCCAAGCACGGGGTCGACCCCGGCGACGTGGTCCTCGCCCACGCCGGCGACATCACCGACGCCGGCTACCTGCGCGAGGTGGCCGGATCCGGCGCCTACATCGGGTGCGACCGGTTCGGCATGGTCATGGTCCCGGAGGGGCAGCGGATCTCCAACGTGACCGACCTGGTGGGACGGGGCCACCTCCGGCAGTTGCTGCTCTCGCACGACTGCGCGTCCTTCATCGACCATTTCCCGGAAGACGTACGCCAGGCGATGATGCCGGACTGGAGTTACGACCATCTCCCGCTGCGCGTGATCCCCGCGCTTCGCCGGGAGGGCCTCAACAACGGCCAGCTCACCACTCTCTTCGAGGAGAACCCCCGACGGCTGCTCACCGGCCGCACGGACACCGCTCAGGGGGCGACCCATGCGGGATGAACCGAGGCCGGACGAGCCGTGGTCGGTACTTGAGCCCTGGGAGGCGGTGGGCGCACGCCTGGTCGTCGACGAGCCCGCGGTCAAGTGCTGGATCGAGGAGGTTCTGCCCGGCGAGAGCCGCCCGCCGCACACCCACCGCCACCCCTGGATCACCGTGGTCCTCTCGGGCGCCGACGGCGAGTCGCGCACCCCTGACGGCACGCTCATCGCCGCGGGCACGGCGGTCGAGGGCACCGTGCGGTTCAACCAGCCGCAGCTCCCCTTCTCACACTGCATGACCAACACGTCGGACAGGCTCCTGAAGCTGGTCGCCATCGAACTGCGCACCGCGCCTGCCGCCGAGGAGGACGGCCGATGAGCATCCATGGCGCCGCCTCGAGCGCTCCCTCCTGGCTCACCGAAGTGCACCGTCCTTCAGGGCAGCCGCGGCACCGGGTCGTGGTCTTCCCGCACGCCGGTGCCGGGCCCCATGCGCTCACCGGACTCGTGGACCTGCTGCCCGCCGGCACCGAGGTGCTCGCCGTGTCGCTGCCAGGCCGGGAGCGGCGCCTCGCCGAGACGCCCCAGACCACCCTGACCAGGGTGCTGGCAGCCCTCGCGACGGACCTTGCGGCGCATGAGCCGCTCCCGACCACGGCGTTCGGCTGCAGCGTCGGCGCGCTGCTGGCGGTGCGCGCCGCTCACCGGCTGCCGGAGCTGTTCGACGGCGTCGTGGCCGCTTCCCAGGCTCCCGGCCCCGGACCGCGCTGGCCGCTGCACGTCACCAGCGAACAGGACCTGCTCACCGTCGTGGACCAGGCTGGGGACGTCCCCGAGACGATCCTCGCGGACGCGGACATCAGGGCGTCCATCCTGTTCAGGCTCCGTGCTGACATCCGGCTCGGGGCCGAGGCGGAACAGGACTTCGCCGACGTCCGGTTGTCCGTGCCGCTCACCGTGCTGGGCGGGCTGAGCGACCCGCTGGCCCCGGCGCACACCTTGTCAGGCTGGGTACAGCACAGCAGCGCCGACTGCCGGGTGGTACTGCTCACCGGCGGGCACTTCGCCTTTCTCGCGCCCGACCACCATCGCGTCGTGTCGGCGGTGCTCGGCGACCACGTCGCCGCTACGACCATGCGGGGCACCGGCGAGGCGGACGCCGCCTGAATCCGCCTCCTCCAGGAGGAGGGCTGACAGCCGCTCCGCCAGAGCCGAGCCCGGTGGCGCCAACGAGGCGATCACCGTGGCCTCCCCGCCGTCCGAGACCGCGAGCTCCATCGTCTCCAGCTCGATACGGCCGAGCCGGGGGTGCAGGATCGGACGGCGCCGGGGGCGGGCGGGCGCCACGGCCATGATCTGCCACAGCCTGCGGAAGTCCGCGCTGGTCTCGTCCAGCCGGCGTATCAGGGCGCGCGTGGCCGGTTCGGTGACGCGGTCGCCGAGCCGGTCGCGGAACTGGCCAAGGATGGCGGCCGCCTCCGTCTCCCACTCCGGGGAGAGAGCCCTGACCTGCGGATCCATGAAGGTCAGCCACAGCAGGTTGCGGTTGCTGCTCGGCAGGCTCCCCAGGTCCCCGCACAGCATCTCGTAGCCCCGGTTCCAGGCGATGACGTCGAGACGCCGGTTGGTGAGCACCGCCGGGTTGGGGTCGAGCTGCGCCAGCAGGATCCGGTGCGGCGCCCCGCACTCGCTCGCCCGCGCGGTGTCGCGGGCCGGCGGTACGTGGCCCGCGAGCCGGAACAGATGGGCCCGCTCCGCCGGGTCCAGCCCGAGGACTCCGCTCAGCCGCGCAAGCACGCTACGCGACACACCGATCTTCCGCGCCTGCTCCAGCCAGGTGTACCAAGTCGCGCTGATGCCCGCGAGGGTGGCGACCTCCTCCCGGCGCAGGCCCGGTGTGCGGCGCCGGCCCAGGGTGCTGATGCCTACGTCCGCCGGCTGCCGCCGGGCTCGCCGGTTGCGCAGGAACTCGGCCAGCTCGACGCGGGCCGGGCCGGTCGTCCGTGCCATGTCCACGGGGCTCACCCGGCCAGGGCGCGGGCCGATTCCGGCAGGTTGACCAGCGCCGCCCTGAACGGGGCCGGCTCGACACCCAGTTCGTTCCTGAACCGCGTGGCGTGGAACTCGTAGTGCCGACGGGCCTGGACCGTGTTGCCCTGCAACAGGTACGCCTGGATGACCCGTTGGCAGGAACTCTCCCGCAGCGGGTCCGTGCCCAGCGCCGCCAGCGCGTTCTGCAGACCGAGTCCGAAACTGCCGCGCGCCAGCAGCCGACCGGCCAGCGCGTCCAGCGCGTCGAGCCGGAGCTGGCGCAGCCGCTCACGCTCGACCACGATCCATTCGTCGTGCCAGTCCGGCAGGAGCTCGCTGTGTCGCAGCAGCAGAGAGCCGTCCGCGGGAACGTACGTGTCGCATTCCAGAACCGCACGTGCCACCTCGACGAACTCGTCGACGTCGGCCGCGGCCCGGTCGGTCAGGGACAGCAGCGCCCGGCGGGCATCGATGAGGCCGGGCAGCTCCCGCTGGATTCGCCACACCCCACTGCGCAGACTGCCGAGGGCTCGTTCCTGGGTGGCATCGGGCCACAGTTCCCCGGCGACCCGGTGTCGCGCCGTAGGTCCGTACAACGCCAGGTAGGCGGCGACCCGCCACACGCTGCCGGGCGTCGGGGACGGTACGAGCGAGCCGGCTCCGAAACCGTCCAGGAGCCTCACCATCACCGCGCCCGTCCGGTTCTGCCCGGTTATTCGTTCGCGAGCGATTGACTGCATCAGACTGCGTGCCACGCTGGATCCCCCGTATGCGGTGGTTGGAAGCCGTCTGCCCGGCTGGATACTTGCCGCGTCAACAGTCGCAACAAGGTCCAGCGGCTTGTCCCAGCACCGCCAGAGTCCGTCCAGCGTCTCGGTGAAATTCGCCTGCCGCGCCGCCGGTCAGGGCCGTACGCCGTCCGCCCCACCCGTGCGTATGCGCCCGAGCGCGGCCCGCAGCGCCGCGACGACCAGCGCGCATGCCCCCATCCCGGCGCCTACCAGGCACGTGGCGCCCCAGCTGCCACCCTGCCCCCAGACGGATGCGGCCACGGCCGAGCCCAGCGTGCCGCCCACGAAGTACATGACCATGTAGGTCGTCGTGATGCGGCTGCGCATAGCCGGGTTGCCCGCGTAGATCACGCTCTGATTGGTGATGTGGGCGACCTGGATGCCCATGTCGAGGACGACCGTCCCGACGATCAGCAGGGCGAGCGACCCCGGCCAGGCGCCCAGCACCAGGAAGGTCACCGCCACGGTGGCGAAGGCCGCGAGGGTGGTCGGCGTCTGAAGCCCTCGGTCCGCGAGCCGCCCGGCGGCCGAGGCGCCCGCCACCCCGGCGCCGCCCAGCAGCGCGAAGAGTCCGATCTCAGCCGGCCCGAACGAGAACGGACGCGCCTGAAGATGCAGCGGCAGGACGGCCCAGAAGGCACTGAAGGCGCCGAAGCCGAGCGCCCCGTAGAGGCAGCGCTCGCCGACACCGGGCGTGCGCAGCAGAATCCGCGGCAGGGAGCCGAGCAGGCGCAGATAGCCCTCGCCCTGCGCGTCTTGGGGCTGACGCGGCGTGGGAACCGTCGCCACTCCGCTCGGCAACACCCAGTTCAGGGCGACGATGCACAGGGCCATGAGCACGGCGGAGGTCCCGTACACGAAGCGCCAGGAGGCGAGTTGGGCGAGAGCGCCGGCCACCGTGCGGCACAGCAGTGTGCCGAGGATGAGGCCGGTCATGATGGTGCCCACCACCCGGCCGCGCGCCGCGTCGTCCGCGAGGTCCGCGCCCCACGGGACCAGCACCATCGCCGTCACGCTGCACAGCCCGAGCAGCACGAAGAGCACCGGGTATGCGGCTGCGGGCGCCCAGGGGACGGCCACGCACACCAGGCACGCGGCAGCCAGCAGCAGCGTGCACAGCCTGCGCCGGTCCACCCGGTCGCCCAGGGGCACGACGAACAGCAGACCCAGGGTGTATCCCCCCTGGGTCAGCGACAGCAGATGGGCAAAGTCCTGCGACGGACGGTGGTGGGACGCCGCGATCTCGGGAAGCAGGACGATGACGTAGTAGAGGTTCGACACGCACAGGCCCGCCACCACCGCGAACACACGCACGGTGCGGCTGTTGTGGCGCAGCGGTGCGGGGCCGGATCCGGCGCTTTCGGGCCGGTGCTGCGAGAGTTGGCTCATGACGACCGATGTTGCCGCCGCGGCGCGGCGGCAACCAGAAAGAGTTGGTACTGGTGCAACCGCTACCAGTGAGCGTCTCTCGTTGTGAGGCCGGCGGCCGTGAACGGATCCGGCGGCACCCGGGTCACCCCGCGGACGGCTCGAGGATGGACTGGCGCAGCGCCATGACCTCCGGGGAGGGGTCGAGGCCGAGTTCCTCGTTCAGGCGGCACCGCAGCACATGGTAGATACGCAGGGCTTCCGCCCGCTGCCCGCTTTGGTGGAGCGCGCGCATCAAGAGCGCGTGAAAGTTCTCGTGGAAGGGGTTCGTCTCCACGATTTCGGACAGCGCGCCGATGACTTCGTGATGGCGCCCCATCCTGAGATTCAGCTCGTAGCACTGCTCGGTCACAGCAAGCCTCAGTTGCTCGATCCGACGCGCCTGAGCCTCTATTACGGAGCCATGCGGAACGTTTTCCAGGACCGATCCGTTGAACAGTTCCAGAGCCTTGTTTAAAAGCATGCCAGCCGCCTCGGCATCCCCTTCACCGAGCGCAGCACGCCCTTCCCGCACCCTTTCTTCGAAAGATGTGAGATCGAGTTCAGGAATTCCCACCTTGAGGGAGTAGCCGCCTGACTCCGTCACGAGCACGTCATTCATGATCCGACTGACGGGTTCTCCGGAAACCCTCGCGAGGAAGCGTCTGATCTGGGCTATGTAGGCCTGCAGCGTGGCTCCGGAGGTCTTCGGCTGAGCGTCCCCCCACAGTTCCCTGGAAAGCGAGGAGGTGGAAACGAACCTATTTGCCTGGAGCAGCAGAAGAGATATTGTCTGTTGCTGCTTCGGTGCCCTGGGAACATGCCATCCATTACCTGCGGACGAAATACCCAAAGACCCCAGAACGCGGAATTCCATGTCGACTCCCCCACGGACATGACTCCAGCGGACCGCGCCATTGCAGCCGCACTACACTCCTCATCTTTGCGCCCTACATATAAACAACAGGTTTCAACCGTGCCAAATGATCTTAAACCTTACCGCCTGGCGCCGTCGACCGCACACGCGAACCCGCCTCTCCGCATACCGGACAGTAAGCAGTCCGACTTTCAGAGAAATTCGACCAACAAATCCTCGGTAACCTGTCGGAGTTCCTGGCGGATCGCTTTCTTGTACGTCTTCGAATGCGCCCGCTTGGAACGCGTTCCGTCGAAATAGTGACCGGTCGACTCACCGCCCCGGCCGATGGCGAGGTTGAGTACCGGTTCCACTCCGGCGGCCGCAGACGTCCACGGGGCAATGCCCGCCTCGCGCACCTGATACGTGTCCATGAAGTTGGCCGGATGCACGCAGTTGACGTGCACATCGGTCGCCTGCAGCTCGTCGGCCAGGTCGAAGGTGAATGCGGCGAGGGAGAACTTGCTGCGGAAATACGCGTCGGCGCCGTCGTAGCGCCGCTCCATGTGGATGTCGTCGAAGTCGGGCGGCGCCTGCCCCACCGATCCGACATTGACCACCCGCGCGGGCGCACCCGCAATGAGCTGCGGCAGAAGCAGACGCGTCAGCAAGACCGGAGCGAGATAGTTCACAGCGAACCGCAACTCATAGCCGTCGGTGCTCAGTTCCCGCTTCTTGTGCGGCGGCGGGCCACCGCCCACTCCGGCGTTGTTGACCAGAATCGTCAGTTCGGGATGGTCCGCGCTCACCCGTTGAGCGAGTGTGCGCACCTGCGCCAGATCGGCCAGATCGGCCAGATAGGTCTCCGCCTGACCGCCTGCGGCCCGCACTTCGGCACCGACCGCTTCCAGACGCGCCACATCGCGGCCGTGTGCCAGGACACGAATCCCGCGCGAGGCCAGGGCCAAGGCCACCTCCCTGCCCAGTCCGGCTGTCGCACCGGTAACCAGTGCGACCCTCTCGTTTCCAACCATCTCGGCCACCTCCAAGGACGCCACCACAACTGCCTCACGCGGTCCATCGCGCTGGGATGGTGTGCCTTCCACTCTGGCCGAAACCGGCTCCCCGAGCGAGGTCGATCCCTGGTGCTCTTTGCACCAGTGTCGTCCCCAACCCCCATTCCTCCCATGGTGGTAGCGATGCCACCAGTACCCCACCTCTCTGTACGCCGCCCACCCGCTGTGAATAGCTGGGGTGTTGGGCAGAGACGGCCCTCCGAGCAGTCAGAGACGAGGTCAGGGGACACCATGGAAGGCACTCACGTCGTCGTCATCGGCGGCACCTCGGGAATCGGCCTCGCCATAGCCCGCGGCGCGCTCCGTGAAGGCGCGCAAGTGACGATCGGAGCGCGAGGAGCGGTCCGTCTGTCCAAGACCGCCGCCGAACTCGGGCCCGCTGCATCGACTGGAATCCTCGATGTCACAGATGAGTCATCCGTGCGAAATTTCTTCGAAAACAAGGAAGGCATCGACTACTTGGCGCTCTGTCCCGGCACCCAGCCCATGGGTTCCATCTACGACATCAAAGCGGACGACGTCTTGCGCTGCCTCTCCACCAAACTCGTCGGCCAACTCCTGTGTGTCCGCCACGCCGCCCCCAGAATGAACCGCCACGGCGCGATCGTGCTCCTCGCCGGCTCAAGCGGATTCAGGCCTGTCATGGGCATGAGTGTCAGCGGTGCGGCCAACGCGGGCGTAGCCGCCGCGGGCCGCACCCTGGCCCTGGAACTCGCCCCGATCAGGGTCAACGTCCTCGTCCCCGGCATGATCGCCACCCCGGGAAGCTTTCACGTCCCCCACCATGGCCGTAGCGCGCTGCATGACTCCGCCGCTTGCCTCACTCCCTTGGGCCGCATCGGAAGCCCGGAAGACGTTGCCACGGAGGTGCTTCACCTGTTCCGCAGCCCCTACACCACTGGGCTCGTGCACTTCGTCGATGGCGGCGCCCTCCTGTAAACGCCCCAGGCAGTTGGGCTGTTCGGGGCGGGTCACCGGACGTGCCGCGATCATCGGGGCCAGCTGATCACGGGTCTCTCGCCAGGCTTGATTGCTGAACTCGTCGGTGAGATTCATCGGCTGTGGGCATGAACGGCGTCAGGCCGCACCGGCGGTCGGGACCGACGCCATGGACATCGAGCGAGACGTCGGCCGTCTGGACGAGGCCGCCGAAGGCGAGGGATTGTCGGCGGCGAATACTCCACCAAGGTCCCACTGAGCGCAGGCCTGACCGAATGCGTCTGCACCGCTGCAGGCCGCTCGCACGGACCGCTGTTGGCATTCCCCGGACCACAAGTCCAGGGGATCCATGAGGAGAGAGTTGGAGAAAGACACCTCCCCGATCCCCCGTCAGGTCGATGACACCGCCGAGGCCAGCCCCGCTCTTGTCGTCCGACATCTACAACCTCTGCGCGCCAGCAGGTTCCGCTTGGCCGAGTGCAGCGTCTCGGCACCCGCCGCGCTTCTGGTGTACAGATGCGCTCCCCTGGCGCACGCCGGTCAGCAGCGGCAGCTGACCAGGCCTAAGCCGCCTGGGAAAACACCAGCTCAGGGCATACCTGCACACTCTTTTCCGGAGACCGCCCATAACCGTAAACCTCTGACCCACGCAGCGCGATGCAGAGACCGCACATGCCCGATTGACCCGAATTCCAAGGTCAACCAAAAACAAGAAACCCCAGGTCAGAGGACATAACCTGGGGTTCACCATGGAGCCGCCTTCGGGATTCGAACCCGAGACCTACGCATTACGAGACCATGAGCGTTCATGTTGCGTAGTGCCCCGCCGTGCCGCCCAGTGACGTTTTTCCTGATCAGAGCACGTACAGCAGGTTGACCCGTGCCAAGCCGTGATGCACCGTCCAAAGGCGTCTGTCCACCGGCTGTCCACCGGCGGGGCAGTCGGATGAGGTCAGCGAGGGCACCGCATGGCTGCATGCATAGCCCCTGACGAGGCCAGACAGGCACATGAGAGCGCTTGGCGGACCACGACAAAAGCGCCTTCCTCGCTGCCGGCCGGATGACGGCCAGCGCCCAGCAGGGCAGCCCATGTGCGGTCGGCGCTCCCTGGCCGTGTCGCACGCAGCACGGGGGGGGCAGCGCCGGTGTGCAGTACGACCAGCCATGACGCCTGCATATCGCCTGCACATCCGGTCGATTCGGATGGGCAGGCCGGCCTATTCCATCCATGCGACGACCTGGCGGCGGTCGGCCGCGCCCGCGTCCGTCGGGCCCGACACGTCGTCCGTTCCGCCGGCGCGCGACCACACGATGCGGGGCCAGCCGACCAGACATAACGCGGGCCCTGATCATCTTCGGTCGGAGCCCGCGGCATGCCCTGGTCCCGGCGGGCCGATTCCGAACAGAAGTCTCTGTGAGCCGCAGCGGCCGTTGGCAAGCGCCCGCCGTTCGGCCTGCTAGGCGGCGTGCGCGTGGTGCCGACATGACAGTGGTCTTGCAGTACCGCCGCACCTGGGGTGCCCCGTACTACAGCCTCAGATCTTGTGACTGCTGATCGGTGCTGATCGTTGTCCGGTCATGCTGATGGATGTGAGTGCAGAGCACGTTGAGGGTTGGGCGGAGGAACTGGCTGTTCTGACAGGCGAGTTGGGGCATCTGTTCGCCCGGCCGGAGCCGCGGGAGGTTTTCGCCGATCTCATCGAGGGGCTGCTGTCGGACCTGGGCCGAAAGAACGGCTGGACGATGGCCGGTCGGGCCGGGCATGCCACCCCGCACCGGATCCAGAAGTTCCTTGGCGAGGCGTCCTGGAGCGCGGACACGCTGCTGGCCGAAGTGCAGGCTTACGTGGCACGGGAGTTGGGAGACCAGGACGCGACGCTGGCGCTGGACGACACCCAGGTGATCAAGAAGGGGGACAAGTCCGTCGGGGTCGCCCACCAGCACTGCGGGACGACCGGCGACGTCCGCAACTGCCAGGTCATGGTGATGCTCATCTACGCCGCAGCGAGCGGCCACACCTTCTACGACCGGCGCCGGTACCTGCCGGAGTCCTGGACGAAGGATCGTGAGCGGTGCCGGGCGGCCGGGGTGCCCGACGAGTTCGCCTTCGCCACCAAGCCGCGGCTGGGCATCGCTATGCTGGCCGGTGCGGCGGCCGACGCGCTGCCGATTTCCTGGGTGGCCGCGGACGCGGACTACGGCAAGGACCCCGCCCCCAGGTCCTGGCTGCACGATCAGCAGATCCGTTATGTGCTCGCGGTGCCGGTCACCCTGCCGGTTCAGGGCCCGCCGGGCAAGCCGCGCCTGCTGAAGGGCGCGGCGGCAGGTGATCTGCTGCACTACGCCACGGTGCGCGGGCAGTGGGAGCGCCGCAGCCAGGGCGAGGGCTCCAAGGGGCAGCGCAGTTACGACTGGGCCTGGTTCGATGTCACCCTGCCCGGACAGATGCCGGCCGACGGCTTCGCCCACTGGCTGCTGATCCGCCGCAGCACCGACAAGAAGCAACTGGCCCGCGGCCGCGTGGACTTCGAGTACGCGTACTTCCTCGTCCACGCCCCCTCCACCGACCCGGTCACCGAGGCGATCGTGAAGGCCGGAGTCCGCTGGAGATCGAGGAGAACAACGAGCTTGCCAAGCAGATCACCGGGCTCGGCCAGTACCAGGTCCGCCGCTGGATCTCATGGCACCGGCACGTGACCTGCGCGATGCTCGCCCTGGCCTCCCTGACCGTCCAGCGCGCCCGCCATCCCGACCCGGAACCAGAACCCGTGGACGAGCCCACCGGGCAGCCCACCGGCCCGGACCCGGCAGACGAGGGAAAAGCGCAGGAGACGGCGGGAAGGAGCACCTCCCGCTGATCCGGCTGACCATCCCGGCCCTCGACTGTCTTCTCGCGGCCACCGCCCTGACCGCCCACCACAGCGACGACTACCACCTCAAGCAGCATCACTGGCGAGCCCTGCACCAGACCCGGGCCACCGTCAGCCACTACAAACGGCGCGGCGACCCTTTGCCCGCCCGCCTCCGCCCCTGGCGACAACCCGAGCAGAACCGATCACAACATCAAGATCTGAGGCTGTAGTACCCGCCTGGAACCGGAGGTACCCACACACGCTGTGCCAGTCCGGCGCCGGTCTGTTCCAAACGCACCCACGCCCGGAACTCATGCATGACCTGACCCCAGCTCAGCTCGGGTACGTCCGGCGGGGTCGTGGGCGAGGCAGCCACGGCCTGGCGGTAGGCCGCGAAGCCCGCCTCTCGCCGATGCCCTGGCCTGACTGTCCACCACGCCGCTGACCTGGCACAAGAACATCCGTAATGTCGCCATCGACATGTCGGCCACCTACCGCGCCGCGATCCGCACCGGCCTGCCCGAGGTGGTCGACGTCGTCCAGCTCGGCGAAACCTGCAGTGCCATGCTCTCCGAGCAACCGGACCAGACCGGGATCAACGTGATCGGCGGGAGGGCTGCCGCACGCCACGCTGCGGGCCAGCTCCAAGGACATACGCATCGTCACCGACACCGCGCGCCATCGGTGCCGCCCTCGATGCCGTTGCTGCGCAGCTCATGTCGTCGGCCGTGGCCCGTGGAGAGACGGCTCTCGGCCACTTCGCCCTGCTTCGCGGCGTCGGACTGCTCAGCGCCTACGACCACGAGTAGACGAGGCCCTCATACCACGCTTGCAGGATGGGAGGAAGCACCGTGCGCCCGCCCGCATACCCGACACCCGACGCGCACTGCCCTGACCCCTCACGGCGGTTCTGGCCGCACGCGTGACGAGAGATCTTCCATGACTGAAACAGGACGACCAGCATGTGACGTACGACACATTAATCACCGAGCCTGCAAGCGCTTTCTAGACAATCGGCAATCGGAGGTTTCGGCCGTCGCGAAGCCCAGCGGAGGCAAGCAATGTACCGATCCGGCCACAGATGCCAGCAGTCCCAAGGGATGTGGACGCTTCGCGGGTTGCGACTCGCGGAGTCATGACCCACCGGACGACCCATCGGACCACACCCGACCGCACCCATCGCTGGCCAATTTCAGTCACCTTGTGCCGCCTCAGACATCCCTGAGCGTCGCCGATACGAGGTTGACGCTGCGCACTGCTTCGGAGACAGTAATTCGCGATCACCGGCTCACGCAGCCCGAGTTCACCTTTGCCATCGACTCGTTCAACCAATGGCAAAGGAAATGCTAAAAGATGCTTGAGCGACGACACCCTGTCGCCTGCTGTCGGTGACTCGATATGGGCGCCGTGTGCGAACCACACGGAGCGCAGGGGGAGAACCACCTCACCTCCCCCCTTGCGGGCCCCGGCCACTGTATTCAGAAATCGAACGGTAAGTCATGGCCTGCAGTTCCATCCTGTGTGTGGCAATAACACACAGGATGGAATCGGGCGCCCGAAATGCCGAGGAAATTCCGCAGGGTTTTCCTGCACTGCCCCTGTCCAGTGGACTGCGGTCCCGCCACTGCAGCCCGCTCTGCCCGGCGCAGACTTAAATTCGCAACATCTTACGTTTCCCGGGATTAACAGCGCGAATTGAGGGAAAATGAAAAATAACGCCATCGTGGTTGCCTCGATCGACGGGTTGGCAACACTCGAGTGTGGTATTGCCAGCATCGTCCACTGGTTCTTCGAAGAGTTTGACGACATCCGCGCACAGTCACCGACCCTCCAGACGTCCGACTGGTCGCTGTATGCGCTGAGCCCGGAGCTCGACGTGTCCTCGTCGGACTACTCCGAGACCGTCCATGGCATTGTTTCCTCGGTTTGCAAGAAGTACGGCGGCAGCTTCGAGTGGTTTCCCGTCGCGGACAGCTCCAGTCTCCGCTCCGTATGGTCTCTGGACAAACCGCGTCGCTGGGACGAGATGTGCCAGTCGCTGGCTGCTTCGGTACGACAGCTGTGCGCACGCCACGAACGCGTCACAGTACTCGTCCACGGTGTCATGCTGACAGCCCTTCGAAGCTATCTACTCGACATCGACAACGTGCAGGTGGTGTTCATTGCACACAGCCTCGGCCGCGTTTTCTCGGACAAGGCGTCGGACAACAGGACCCAGTTCGAGGACCGGGCTTTCGCGGACATGGCCCGGTTCCCGCAGGATCGCATCGGCTATATCGGTCCTTACTTCAAGGACATCCTCACGCAGAGCTACGACAGGACCGAGAGTCAGCTCGCTCCCTTTGTGAACGGGATACCCAAGAACTCTTTCCGTTTCCCCGCCGACACGGAATCGGCGGACCGAAAGAGTTATCTGGCATCTCAAGGCATCCCCTTGGAAAAGCAACTCATCTTCTCATGGGGAAGATGTACGGGACAAAAGGGGTTCGATGCACTCATCCCGGCGTACCGGGAGTTCCTAAAGCGCGCACCTGACACTTGGCATCTCGTTCTGCTGATGCCGCAGGAGGTCTCGCCGACCGAATACGTGGCACTCCTCGACAGGCAACTCACGGAACTGCCCGCCTCATCATACACCGTTATACGCCACTTCGATGCGAAGCTCCCCTATTATCTACTGCGCGAGGAGGCGTTGAAAATTGTCGCGTTCGCCTCACGCTTCGAGGGTGCGCCTCTGAGCGTTCTGGAAACCCTTCAGTTCGGCCACAGTGACCTCAAGATCGTTTGGCACGACATCCCCTCGATCTCCCAGTTCATGGGCGGTCTACAGCAGTCATTCCCGCTCGAATCCCTGGAGACGCGTTACGTGCTAGACACCTTGCTGCGCGCCAGCCGAGCGGACGTGACCTTCAGTACGCGGGGAGAGTATTCCTACAGCGGCAACACCGCGATCGGACTCGAATCCGTACTGGCTTGGTGGAAATAACATCTGGACGCAGCCGGCATTCATGCCAGTAGCCGCCGTTTCGGCAGAGTTGGGACCGCCCCTCGGACGGACCTAACTCTGCGGTGTCCGAGGAAACTGATCGACGGCTACTCCTGTTGTCGAACTTCCTTCAAGATTGGCTGTGCAGAGTGCGTACGAAGAACGCTATTGCGGTCGCATCCATCGACGGACTGGCGACGCTGGAAAGCGGAATCGCCAGTGTCGTTCATTGGTTTTTCGAAGAGTTCAACGACATCCGTGCGCAAACGCCGGCGCTTCAGAGGAGCGACTGGACGTTGTATGCGTTGAGTCCACAGATCGACGTGTCGTCGCCAGACTTCTCGCCGACCGTCCACGGAATCGTTTCGTCGGTGTGCAAGACGTATGGCGGCAGCTTCGAATGGTTCCCTGTCGCAGACAGCTCAAGCCTTCGAGCGGTTTGGTCTCTGGATCAGCCGCACCGGTGGGAAGAGATGTGTCAAGCCCTCGCAGCTTCTGTTCGTCAACTGTGCGCACGGCATGATCAGGTCACCGTCCTGGTCCACGGGATCATGTTGACGGCTCTGCGGAGCTACCTGCCTGACGTGGACAACGTTCAGGTGGTCTTCGTCGCTCACAGCCTCGGACGGGTCTTCGAAGACAAGGCTTCCGATCACCGCACACGGTTTGAGGATCGAGCCTTCGCGGACATGGCTCGGTTCCCCCAGGACCGCATCGGCTATATCGGCTCGTACTTCCAAGGGATTCTCACGGAGAGATACGGTCGCACCGCTGAGCAACTCGTCCCGCTCATCAACGGGATACCCAGGAATTCATTCCGGTTTCCCCCCGATACCACCTCGACTGAGCGAAAGGACTACCTGTCCCGTCACGGAATTCCGATGGAAAAGAATCTCATCTTTTCATGGGGGCGCTGTACGGGCCAGAAAGGATTTGACACTCTCATCCCGGCCTACCGGAAACTGTTGCATGACATCTCGAATGACTGGCATCTCGTCCTGCTGATGCCCCAGGAGGTCTCGCCGCCCGAATACGTGGCACTGTTGGACGATCAGCTGGAAGAACTTCCCGTCGGCTCGTACACCGCCATCCGCAACTTCGACGGTACGCTGCCCTACTATCTGCTGCGCGAACAGGTGCTGAAGGTCGTTGTATTCGCCTCCCGCTTCGAAGGAGCGCCCTTGAGCGTTCTGGAGGCGCTCCAGTTCGGTCATCCGAACCTCACGTTCGTCTGGCACGACATCCCCTCCATCAGCCAATTCCTGGGAAATCTGCAAGAGTCCTTCCCATTCCCATCCCTGGAACCCCGGCACATCGCAGACGCGCTCTTGCGTGCCACCCGCGCGGATCAGGTCAACGGTGAGCGGGTGTGCGACGGATTCAGCACCAATACCTCGGCCGGCCTCCAGAGCGTTCTGGAATGGTGGGAATGAAGCAGGAGGCACGTATTTCAGTGACGTCCAGCCATGCGGTCGATTCCTCGCGGGAAATACGCACAATCCGCGCGGCCTATTTGCTCACGAGCTTCCCGCTCACGTCGTGGTACAGCCAGGTTGACGCGGTCCAGAGCCGACTGGGGGTGGATGACGGACGCTGGGGCCTGCTGCTCCTGGTTGCTCCGCTCGTCACGCTCTGCAGTATGCGGGTGTATGTAAGTCTCGTCCCGAGACACCTGGCGCACATCATGTTGAACGGCGCACTGGTCGGCATAGCCGTCGACGTCTTCTTCATCGGCCGGAGCCGGTCGCAATTTGCCCTGGTGGTATGCCTAGTCGCGCTCGGCCTGCTCAACGGCGTCTGCCAGGTCGAGTCGAACAGTCGAGCGCACGCCGTGGAAGTGCTGTCCGGTCGACAGATCTTCACCTCCTGTCACGGGTACTTCTCCATCGGGGTCCTAGCCGCTGGGCTCACCGCGTTCGGTACCGCTCAACTGCACATGTCCTTCGTGGCGCACTTTTCCCTGGTCCTGATCGTCGGGATGGCGGGGGTATGGATGTTCCGCGTGCGGCCGCTGCCGCCGGCCTCCGAGGTGCAGGTCGGTTCCTCGTCGGAAACCCTCACAGCTGCGGCCACTCCCCGATCACCGCGTCTGCCGCTGGTGGCGCTGATGGTTCTGGCCTTCGTTCTGCTTGGCATCGAATCGTCGGTCAACACCTGGCACGCCAAGTTCGTCGAAACCGGACTTCACTTGCCCGGCTACGGGGGAGCCGCCTACGCCGCCTACGCAGCGGGGGGCCTCGTCGTGCGCTTCAGCGGTGACGCCATCCGCAGAAGGGCCGGTGCTCTGACGCTGTTCACAGTTGTCGGACCACTCTCCGTCTGCTGCCTGCTCTGGGCGCTGCTCGACGCCAACGCGGTCAGCGCGCTCCTCGCCTTCCTGACTCTCGGTATCGCGCTGGGCATCGCCTATCCCGATGTCCTCAAGCTGGGCGCCGAGTTGAGCACCGATAAAGCGGCCGAGCGTGTCTCTAAGATCATTACAGCCGGGACACTCGGCGTGCTCCTTTCGAATCCGTTCATGGGCGCAGTGAGTGAATGGCTTTCGGTTGAAGCCGGCTTCGAGTTGCTTGCCGTGCTCCTGCTTGTCACGGCCGCCACGTTGGCCGTGCTGCGAGTGCATAGGAAATTCGAAGGCTGATGTGTAAGAACGCAGCACGGCGTTGGATCGTGCCGCGTTCGAGAACACTACCGCCCATTTTTCGCGTTCATCACCCTTTCTCCATCATCGTCATGTCCTTGACCGTCGGTTGATGCGGCCCGTGCGGGCGGCGCATACGACACCTCCGCAGAGGCGTTCGTGTGCGACGCCTGCAGCCCGGTACCACGTCTTTGGTGCCGATGCTGTGGAACGCAGTACCGAAACAAGCGACGGCCCTGAGTGACCAGTTCCGGCGTCGCAACCGGTCACTCAGGGGCCTGGGGTTGTCTGCTGTGCGGCGCCCTGGCCGAACGTGGCGTCCGTACCCACGAGCGCGTTCGGCATGCGGTCGGCGCCGACCTGAACGACTGACTGCCCTCAGATCTCTGTACTGCCTCGGTGGGCTCGCCGCGTCGCTGTGACGCGCTCCTTCAGAGTCCAACTTCCTTGTCCTGAACGGGAATTCGGTGCCGGTTCGCGCCCCGGTCCCACCCCTGGCCACACATCGCAGTCCCCATGGAGGGCCGTGTGAACAACATGATCGAGGAGTTCAGCGACACCACATCACCACTGGAACCGGTTGCCGTCGTCGGTATGGGCTGCCGATTCGCCGGCGGTGTTGATTCACCCGAGTCGTTCTGGCGCCTTCTGACCAGCGGACAGGACGCGATCAGCGAGGTACCACCGGAGCGATGGGCTGCCTACGCAGACGCTTCGCCGCGGAACGCCGCGGCCCTGCGCCGTGTCACCCGCCATGGTGGTTTCCTGGATGCCATCGAGGGATTCGATGCCGAATTCTTCGGCATCACCCCACGTGAGGCCGAGTTGATGGATCCGCAGCAGCGGGTTGTGCTGGAAGTCTCCTGGGAGGCACTCGAGCACGCCGGCATCCCCCCTCACACACTCGCCGGCAGCGACACCGGGGTCTTCATCGGTGTCGGTTCCGACGACTACGGCCGGCGGATGCTGGAAGACCTCCCGGGTATCGAGGCATGGACCGGCATCGGCGCGGCATTCTGCGCGGTCGCCAACCGGGTCTCGTACACACTCGATCTACGCGGGGCAAGCATGGCCGTCGACACTGCCTGCTCGGCCTCCCTCGTCGCCTTTCACCTCGCTCTTCAGGCGCTGCGCGCGGGCGAGTGCCCCATCGCGCTCGCGGGCGGCGTCAACATCATCGCGGGACCGGGCCTGACGATGGTCCTCGATGCCGCCGGAGCTATCTCGCCCGACGGGCGCAGCAAGTCCTTCGATGCGGCCGCCGACGGATACGGCCGGGGCGAAGGCGCGGGAGTGGTGGTGCTCAAGCGGCTGTCGGACGCCCAGCGCGACGGCGACCGGATCCTTGCCGTCATCAGAGGCAGCGCGGTCCACCAGGACGGCCGCACCGACGGCATCATGGCTCCGAGCGCCGAGGCCCAGGCGTACCTTCTGCGTCAGGCATACCGCAACGCGGGCGTGGCCCCGCACACCGTCGACTACGTCGAGGCGCACGGCACCGGCACGAGGGCGGGCGATCCCATCGAAGCGACGGCGATGGCCGAGGTTTTCGGTGCCGGACGTCCCGCAGACATGCCGTGCCTGATCGGTTCGGTGAAGCCGAACATCGGCCATTTGGAGGCAGGCGCCGGTGTCGCCGGTGTGATCAAGACCGTGCTGGCCCTCCACCACGCGCACATACCGCCGCAGGCGAACTTCGAAGAGCCCAATCCGGCCATCCCCTGGGATCGGGCACGGCTGCGTGTCGTCGCCGAGGCGGTGCCCTGGCCAGCCAGTGACCACCCTCGCCGGGCAGGCGTCTCCGGCTACGGATATGGCGGCACCATCGGCCACATCGTCCTGGAACAGGCGCCAGGGACCGCCGGGCCGGAAGCTGCCGAGTCGACGCCGGACAGCGATGCGGTCAACCTGTTTCCGATCTTCGCCGCCACCGAGGCGGGCGCCCGCGCCAACGCGGCCGCGCTCGCCGAGTGGCTGGTGGCCGATGGTGCGAACACACCCCTCGACGACATATCCCGAACTCTCGCCGTGCACCGCAGCCCGGCACCGGTCAGGGCCGTGGTGCGGGCAGACAACTCCGACCAGCTCGTCACGCGCCTGCGGGCCTTCGCCGAGGGCGAAGCGGTTGACGGCACCGAGTCGGGGACGGCACTGCCCACCGCCGAACGGGGCGCGGTATGGGTGTTCTCCGGGCACGGCTCGCAGTGGACTGGCATGGGACGAGAACTGCTAGGTGTCGAACCGGCGTTCACGAAAGTCCTGGACGAGATCGAGCCAGTCTTTCTGGACGAGATGCGATTCTCGCCCAGACAGGTCCTGGTCGACGGCGCTCTGCACGACGTGGACCGCATCCAGCCGATGATCTTCGCGATGCAAGTCGGGCTGGCTTCCGTATGGGGCGAGCGCGGGCTGGCACCGGCGGCCGTCATCGGTCACTCCGTAGGCGAGATCGCGGCGGCAGTCGTGTCCGGCATGCTCGGGCTGAGCGACGGCGCACGCCTGGTTTGCCGTCGCTCCGCGCTGCTGCGCCGTGTTGCGGGCAAGGGCGCGATGGCCATGGTCGACCTTCCCTTCAACGAGGTGGTGGACAGGCTCGTCGACCGCGTCGATGCGGCGGCCGCCATTTCGTCTTCTCCGACGTCGACCGTCGTTGCCGGCGACAACCATGCGATCGAGGCCCTGGCCGCACAGTGGGAGAGCGAGTCGTTGGTCGTGCGTCGAGTGGCGTCCGACGTTGCCTTCCACAGCGTTCATATGGACCCGTTGCTCCAGGAACTGTGCGAGGCCGCGGAGGGGCTCGCGATATCCGAGCCCCGACTGCCCGTCTACAACACCTCGCTGGACGATCCCCGGAGCACCGTCCCTCGCGACGGCGCCTACTGGTCCGGAAACCTCCGTAACCCGGTTCGCTTCACCCAGGCCGTGACCGCGGCTGTCGAGGACGGCTTCCGGGCCTTCGTCGAGGTTTCCGCCCATCCCGTGGTGGCCCATTCCATCAGGGAAACGCTGGACGAACTGGGCATCGAGGATGCCGTCGTCGCCCACACGTTGCGCCGCAACAGGCCCGAACGGGACACCCTGCTCGCCAATCTGGCGGCCCTGCACTGCCACGGTGTCCCCATCGACTGGGCTGCGTCCACCCGTGGCCGCCTCGCAGACCTGCCGCACACCGCCTGGCAGCACCGGCGCTTCTGGTACGAGCGAGCCGGCGGATCCACCGGCGGCGGCACCCAGCACGACATCGACAGCCACACCCTGCTCGGTGGTCAGATCGCCGTCAACGGCATCACCCCCGCCCGGCTGTGGCAGACCTATCTGGACGCTTCCTGCCGCCCGTACCCGGGCGACCACCCGGTACAGGGAGTCGAAATCATCCCGGCAGCGGTGCTGCTGAACACCTTCTTCACGGCCGCGGCCGAGGGCGGAGACGTTCCCGGACTGGCGGATGTGACGCTGCGTGTGCCGGTGGCGGTCAGCACGCCGCGCGAGGTCCAGGTTGTTCGGCAGGAGGGCACGGTGCGTCTGGCGTCCCGGATTCTGACGCCGGGCGCCGCCGACGCGGATGACGCGGACGCCTCGTGGCTGACGCACACCACAGCCGTGGTCTCACCCGGCATGGCGGTGGGCGAGCAGACCTTGGATGTCCGAGCACTGCGGGACCGACTCGTGGAGGTCCTCGAGAACGATTTCGTCATCGACCGGCTCGCGGGCGTGGGAGTGGCCGCCATGGGCTTCCCATGGGAGGTCCGGGAACTGCGGCGCGCCGACGGAGAACTCTTCGGAATCGTGTCGGCGCGGCCCCATGCCGGGCCGCCCGGCTCCTGGGCCTCCGTGCTCGATGCCGCCCTCTCCGCCGCCTCGGTGGTCTTCCCCGGCGAGCCCGTTCTCCGGATGCCCGCGCACATCCGCGAAGCCGCCGTCCTGGGCAGCTGTCCGGCGGAGGTACTGCTGCATGTGAAAACGGTCGACGACGCCACCGCGGCCGACAGTGTCGATGTCACCATCGCCGCCCCGGACGGACGGGCACTGGCCCGGCTGAGCGGGCTACGTTACTGCATGCTGGACAGCGACCTCGGGGTCACGGCCAGTCCGCGCCGTCTCGTCAGCGAATTGGCCTGGCGCCCCATGCACATAGCGGACGACCAGCCGCGCGACCGTAAACCGGTGACATCGGCCGTCATCGTGGGTGACCGCGTAACGGGCCCGCTGCTCGGCGAGGCCCTTTCCGGTGCCGGTCTGCCGTGGACCGTGCTGGACTCACCCGAGGAGTTGGCCGACCTGCGTGAGACGCTCACCTCCGGCACGGCTGTGCTCGTGGTGCCGGAGCGGGCTGGCGGCGACGGGACGATAAGCGGCGCCGCGGTCGACGCGACCTGGCTGCTCACGCGTACGCTCAAGTTGCTCGCGGCTTCGGGGGCCGCCGTACAACCGCGCCTGTGGTGCATCACCCGCGGTGTGCGGGAGTCCCTCGGGGCCGCTTCCCTGGGAGATGCCCCGTTGTGGGGTCTGGGCCGGGTCATCGGCGGTGAGCATCCCGAACTGTGGGGCGGCATCGTCGACTTGCCCGAGGTGCCTGAACCGAAGACGCTGACGGCACTGATCGAGGTCATACGGGCCCAGCCGACCGAAGATCTCGTCGCTCTGCGTGGAACCCACGCAGAGGTTGCTCGACTCGCGCCGATCGATCGGGAGCCGACGCGTGCTTCGCTGGAGTGCCGCCCCGACGCCACTTACCTGATCACAGGTGGGCTTGGCGCCCTCGGTCTCGAAGTAGCTGCCTGGCTGGCGGGACGCGGTGCCCGCCGACTGGTCTTGGCCGGTCGCCGCAGGCTGCCGCCGCGTACGGCGTGGGATGGGCAGACCGACCCCGGAATCCGCCGGCAGATCGAGGCGGTGCGAGCCCTGGAGGGGCTCGGTGTCACCGTCCGGATCGTGGCGGTCGACATCGCGGACGCCGAGGCAGTGGCAGCGGCGCTGTCTCCGCAAGCCCTCGACCTCCCTCCGATCGGTGGGGTGGTCCATGCCGCCGGCGTCTTGGACAACCGCATGGCTGTGACCCTCGACGAGCAGTCACTGGTCCAGGTGATGCGGCCGAAGGTGGCGGGAGCGCTGGTACTGCATGAACTGTTCGCACCCGGCAGCCTGGACTTCTTCACGTTGTTCTCCTCCTGCGGCCAGTTGCTCGGCCTCACCGGCCAAGCCGGCTACGCGTCCGGAAACGCGTTCCTGGACGCACTGGCCACCCACCGCAGAGCACTCGGCGACAACATCGTCAGCTTCGCCTGGACCTCGTGGCGCGGGTTGGGCATGTCCACATCGTCGCAGGTCATTGACGCGGAGCTTGAGGCTCGCGGCACCACGGACATCTCCGCCGAGGAGGCGTTCCGCAGTTGGGAGTTCGCCTCTCGCTACGACTCGCCCTACTTCGCCGTCCTGCGCACCGTTGGACCGGCGCCCTCGGCGGCCCGTCCCCTGCTCCTTGCCGAGCTGGTCTCGGAGAGCGGTGAGCCCGCCGACGAGCAAACGACGGAAGGGGGATGGACGTTGCCGGCGCCGGAGAAACTGCACGACGTGCTCGTGGACAAGGTGCGGGGTCTAGTCGCGGCCGAGACGAAGTGCGCGCCGCTGGCCTGTGACGTACGGCGCCCGCTGCGGGAGATGGGCCTGGATTCGGTGATGACCCTGGTCATCAGGCGCCGACTGGAGAAACTCTTCGGTCTCTCCCTGCCGGCCACCCTGTTGTGGGACCGACCCACGGTGACCGATATCGCCGACTATCTCGCACAGCGTCTCTCGCACTGACCGCATCGCCGATTCCGGCGGAAGATCCGTGGGCGGCGCGTCACGGCGGGATTTCGACGGAATCCTCGCATGCATTCCGGCAACTGGTACCCGCAATTGGCCCAGGACGAACTGAGCGACCGGAGGCCGGAGTTCAGTGACCGTCGGCGGCTGCGGGTTCAGGTACCGCCAGGAGTCATGAAAGTCAAGGAGAGGACTACCACACCGTATGTCTGTTACGGCTCTGTCCCCGTCGGCTCGTCAGCGCGGAGCGGACGAGGTGCCGACTCCACCGGATCACAACGGGCAGGTGACGCTGAGCGTTTCCGCCGGTGAACTGTCCCGTTGCCGTTTCCTGGTCTCGCCGCTACTGGAGGTGCTGGCGGCGGGTGCGGTCTTGTGCGGGCAGCATGCAGCCTCCAGCGGGTGGCGCCGCCGCAATCCGCTGCTCGAAAAACGGCTTGCGCCCAAACTCCCCCAGGCCGTGGTGCAGCACCGGATCCGGCTGGTGGCAGAAGAACTACTCCATATGAGAACCGCCCGAAGCCAGCGGGACGCCGACTTCTCGGCCCTGGGGCCACTGGAGGAATCAGCGCGCGAGTTCTTCGAAGACTGTCTCCACCACGACTGGCCAAGGATCCGGACGGCCCTTGAGTCCGACGTCGCACAGCGCGCCCACAGCCTGGCTGCGCGCGGCGTCCGTCAAGTCGTCGACAGCCTGCCCGGCCTGACCCTTCGTGAAGTCCCCAGGGATTCTGGTCGCAACGAACGCGGGCTGATCCTGGTGCCCTCCGTCTTCCAGAAGACGCGTGCGATCCTCACGAACGAATGGGGATCGGTGGTCACCTACGCAGTACCCGGACAGCAACGGCTCTGGGACGACCCCGAAGCAGCTGTCCCTGCCCAGCTGGCCACATTGCTCGGCCGTGGTCGCGCGGCAGCGCTTCTCAACATAGGTATCGGCTGTGGGACCAACGAACTGGCAGCTCGGCTCGCCGTCAGTCCGGGTACCGCCTCAGTGCATGTGACCGCTCTACGAAATGGTGGCCTGGTTGCCACACATCGCGTCGGCAAAGCGGTCATGCATGTCCTGACACCCGTCGGCTCGGCCCTCATCGCTGCGCAAATCAGCGTAGACCCAATTGAGTTGCCGGGACATTTTGATGGGAAGCCAAATAGATAGCTCGCCAGCAACGGAGTCCCTAAAGTAGCGCCTGGAAGGTCATCAAGCCTTCAACCTACACCAACGCCTTTGCCGCTACGGCCATCAAAGGGCTGGCCCGTCAAATCCGCGCTACCTCGCTGGAGAAGCCATGACCGCCGCATCCGCCACCACCAGCTGGACGATTACGCCGGAATTCACGTTCACCGACGCCGAGCGCACAGCTTTGGAAGAAGCCCTCGGTACAGTCATCGCCAACCCGTACCGCCTGTACGACGCGCACCTGTTCCAGATCAACGCGCTCATCGCAAGCGGCGCGGTACCACAGCGATTCCGGAACTACATCGAGTCACTCCCCACGCGCGACCGCACTGCCGAGCCCGTAGTCGTCCTGAAGAACGTACCGTACGACCGAGACGTGCCCATATTCGACTTCGACCAGCCGGTTCGCTCCAAGTACGAGCTGAAGACCACATTTCTTGCCGAGGGTTTCCTCGCACTGTTCGCCCAGCTCGCCGGCACCCCTGCCATCGGCTACGTCAACGTCAATGACGGCGACGTGTACCAGGACATCTACCCGCAGCGTCGACTGCAGTCCAGCCAGTCGCAGAAGGCCCTGAACCAGATCCATTTCCACAAAGACCTGGCCAACCACTTCGTCCGCCCGGACCAGGTCTACATGGTGGGTATGCGCAGTAACCCGGCGAACGAGGTGTACACCTCGTTCGTCAGGAACATCGACGTCATCTCCTCCTTCACCGAGTCAGAACTCGAACTGCTGCGCAGCCGTGAGTTCTACACCCCGTTCGACGACCTGAGTACGATGGGCGGCGGCCGAGTCGAGCTCGGCGAGGCGGATCGGCATCCGATCATCGGCGGCGAGGACGACCTGCGCTATTTCGAGAATCGCACGGTCGGTGTCTCCGATGCAGCGAAGGCCATCGTCCCCAAGGTCACGGAGACCCTGCATGCGCTCAAGCAGCGGGTCTTCATCGAGCCCGGTGACTTCGTCGTCACCTACAACAACCACACGGTGCACGCGAAGGAAGTCATCAACGTCGGCGACCCGGACGCGTTGAAGACGCGCTGGATCATCAAGACAGTCAACGTGGACGACGTTTCTCCACATCGCCGGCACCTGGTTCCCGGGACCGAGCACCTCATCAACGGCTAACCCAGGTCGTGTCGCGTCGGGCCCTGGGGCCCGACGCAGTCCCCTTGCTCTCGGTGAATCGTTCATAGGAGGCTGGTTTTGGACGGAACGAAGAATCCCGAGCACGTCGTTATTGTCGGCGGTAGCTCCGGTATGGGATTTGCCCTTGCCGAAAGGCTTCTCGCGACCGGGAATTCGGTCACGATTGTCGGACGTTCTCCCGAGAGGATCAAGGAGGCCCGGGTAAAACTCGGAGACCCCTCAAAACTGTACGCGATCGCCGCGGACTCAACACGCGAGGACGACGTGGAGCGGTTGTTCGGCACGGTCGGTGAAATAAACCACATCGTGTCCACCGCTGCCGACCTGACCGGCGCCTACTCTGCAATCTCGACGATGGATATCGCGCATGCGCGTCGCATTATCGACTCAAAGGTCGTAGCGCCGCTTCTGTTGGCCAAGCACGGCCATTCACACATCGTCGACGGCGGTTCGATCTCTTTTACTTCCGGGATCGCGGCGTACCGTCCTTCACCTACCGGGTCGGTTGTAGCCGCCGTCAACGGGGCAATCGAGTCCCTCGTCTACGCCCTCGCGCTCGAACTCGCTCCCATACGTGTGAACGCCGTTTCTCCAGGATGGGTCGACACGCCTTTCTGGGATGCGGCGGCCGGCGAGAAGAAGGCCGCCACCCTTGACGCCATGGCCAAGCGCCTGCCGGTCGGAAAGGTGGGAAAGGCAGCAGATCTGGCACAGGCCTTTGAATCGATCATGCGTAACAGCTTCATCTCCGGAACCGTGGTGCACGTGGACGGTGGTCATCGCTTGATCTGATTTCCAACGCGCCCTCCTAGAGAATGGGTGATCGGTCGTGGGGACCCTTCAAGGAAGAGATGTCGACGTGATGATTGTGGGAGCGGGTCCGACTGGTCTCGCTACCGCGATCGAACTTGGGAGCCGGAACCTCCGGTGCCTTGTCGTTGACCGAGATGACAGAGCCGGGTACTCGCCACGCGCGAAGATCGTGAACGTCCGCACACGCGAGCACCTCCGGCGCTGGGGGATCGCGGATGAATTGAAGCACAGCTCGCCACTTGAGCCTGACCACCCATCCACCGCCGTCTTTGTCACGAGGATGAACGGTCACCTTCTGGCTCGCTTCAACAATGCGATGAACGGCGACTGTGTGCGCAACAACCTCTACTCCGAAGAAGCGCAATGGGTCCCACAATACGTGCTGGAAGACGTATTGCGCAGGCACGTGCGGTCACTTCCGGGGATAGAAGTTGCGCTTTCTCATGAACTCACCGGTGCCAGCCAGAACGACGAGGGCGTCACGGCACGGATACAGAACTGCGAAACAAGGGAAGACAGCGAGATCCACTGTCGATTTCTGGTCGGCGCCGATGGGGCCGGTAGTCGCACGCGTGAAATCATCGGCGCGACGATGATGGGGCAGCAGTCTCTGTCGCAAAACTGCACCATCGTCTTTCGTGCGCCGGAGCTGGCGGACCGGCATCTCCATGGCCGCGCAATCATGTATTGGATGGTGAACGAGGACACGCCCGGTCTGCTCGGCCCCATGAGCAGTGACGGGTTGTGGTTCTTCACGGCGACAAGGTTGCCCCACGGCAGTCTCGCGGGAGTCGACCTAGTCGATCTGATCCGTCGTACGACCGGCATCCATGAGCTGGACATCGAGATCGTGGGCGCTGATCCGTGGGATGCCCGCAGCCTCGTCGCTGATCGTTACTCGGCGGGACGGGTGTTCCTTGCCGGCGACGCATGCCATCTCAATCCCCCGCACGGCGGATTCGGTATGAACATGGGAATCGGCGATGCGGTCGACCTGGGATGGAAGATTGCGGCCACCCTGCAAGGTTGGGGTGGTATGGAGTTGCTCACCACCTATGAAATCGAACGCCGAGTGGTTCATGAAAGAACGATCGACGAGGCAGTCACCTATCACAACACATTTGGCAATCGACTCCTCCGTCCAGGCATGGAGGACGCCGGACCGATAGGCGAGACGACGAGACAGGAGGTGGGAGACCTGATTGAATCCACGAAAATCTTCGACTTCAAGACACTCGGAATCGTGCTGGGTTCACACTACAGGCACTCGCCCATTGTCGTACCGGATGGCAGTGAACCACCTGCCGAAAGCACCATCACTTACACGCCCTCGGCACATCCCGGGTGCCTGGCTCCGCATCTGTGGCTGGCAGACGGGTCCTCGCTGTACGACCATTTCGGATCAGGCTTCAGCTTCCTGGTGACGTCAGGCCGGCGAGAAGCTGCTGAACCGATACTGGCTGTGGCTCGAGAAAACGGTCTTCCGCTGAAGTTGGTCGCTCCCGACGACGGTCGCCTGGCGGAGCGCTACGAGGCGCGATACGTCCTGATCCGCCCGGATCAACACGTCGCTTGGCGCGGCCATGAAATGCCCGACGACCTCAACGGGTTGCTGGAGCGCGTCTGTGGCGGATTTTCGCCCGCCGTCTTGGATGCGCCTTCCTCGGCTCCTCTGCAGCCTCTCACCTCGTAACAGCTTCCGCATGGAGTGTGCAGATGTTTCGAAGCGCTATGTCGCATATTTCACTGAAGGCTCCCGACCCCGAGTCGGCTGCCGCCTTCTATGAAGATTTCCTCGGAATGGTCCGGGAAGCTCCGGACACCCCGTCGACCATCGGTGCGATACGCCTTGGTTTTGGGCGCGGTCATCACGTCGTGGAAATCGTTCAGGGCGAAGTCGGCCTCGATCACTTCGCCTTCGAGATAGGCGACGAAAGTGAGATGTTGGCGCTGAAAAGTCGGTTGCAGGCGAATGGTGTCGATTTCCTGCCGTGCCACGCCGAGCGAGCCGCCTCGGATTCCTTCGCCATTGCAGATCCCGATGGCAATCGAGTGGAGTTCCACGGCTTGATCGATCGCAGCGGCGAGAAGTCCGACCGCCTATGCCCCGACCGCATTCAGCACCTTGCTCTCGCCACGCCGGATGCTTCGCGCCTCACCCGGTTCTACACCGAGGTGCTCGGGTTCCGCATATCCGACAAAATGGGCGAGGGTGCTGGCTTCTGGATTCGCTCCAGCCAGGAGCATCACTCCTTGGCGATCTTCCAGCGGGAACACGGAAAGGGGCTCGATCATTATTCATTCGACATCGCCGGATGGGAGGATTTCAAAGTCTGGTGCGACCACTTCTCCCGCAAGGGTGTACCTGTGGCATGGGGACCCGGCAGGCATGGCATCGGAGACAATCTTTTCATTATGTTCCATGATGCCGTCGGATATCTGATCGAATTCTCGGCGGAGATGGAACTCTTTGGGGACGGTATCGCGAAAGAACGGGAGCGTTGGGACGATTACGGCAGGGCGGCAAGCCTGTGGGGTCCTGTACCGGAATTCCGTAATCGTCAGGTAGAAGTCGTCGGTGATCCCTTGTCCGACGGCTGACCTCCGCACGCCGGCGAGGCTCGGCGGGCAGACGATGGTCGTGTCCCTCGTCGTGGTGTTGGGGATCAACTGGAGGGCGTGTTCGGGGTGTTGGGTAGTGCGGGGGTGCTTTCGGGGAGTTCGCGGTAGATCTCGCCCATGCTGCCTTCGGGGAGGTAGCGGCGGGGAAAGGCGATCCATTCGTCGTGCATCTCGAAGAGCACGGCGGTGACCAGCCGGATGAGTGCGTCGTCGTTGGGGAAGACCTGGACGACGTCGATCCTGCGCTTGATCTCCCGGTTCACTCGCTCCAACGGGTTCGTGGACTGGATCTTCTTCCAGTGCCGGGGCGGGAAGTCCGCGAACGCGGTCAGATCCTCCTTCGCCTCCAACAGCATCGCTTTGACCTTGGGGAACTGGGCGCCGAGCATGTCGGCGACGGTGTCCAGCTGAGTGCGCACGAGGCCGGCGGTGGGCTGGGTGAAAATCGTGCGGATCGTCGCGGCGACCATTTCACCGGAATCCCGGTCGATCACGCTGAAGACGTTGCGCAGGAAATGAACCCTGCACCGCTGCCAGGCGGCGCCGAGCATCACCTTGCGGACCGCGGCGACCAGCCCGGCGTGCTGGTCGGTGACGACCAGGCGGACCCCGGACAGGCCGCGCTCTCGCAGCGAGCGCAGGAACTCCTTCCAGAACGCCTCGCTCTCGCTGTCTCCGACCATCAGGCCCAGGACCTCGCGGCCTCCGTCCTCGGTAATGCCGGTGGCGACTACGACGGCCCGCGAGACGATCTGGTGGTTCACGCGCGCCTTGCAGTAGGTCGCGTCCAGGTAGACGTAGAGGAAGCGGACGTGATCCAGCGGTCGGGTGCGGAACGCGGTCAGCGGCTCGTCCAGTGCCTGGCAGATCCGCGAGACCTCCGACTTCGAGATGCCGCTGTCCCCGCCGAGGGCTTTGACCAGGT
>NZ_JAJSBI010000025.1 GCF_021261325.1 Streptomyces guryensis
CGGCCGAGAACGGGGTATCAACATATCTGGCGTTGATTTTTGGCACGCTGTTGAGTTCTCAAGGAACGGACGCTTCCTTTGTACTCACCCTCTCGGGCTTTCCTCCAGGCGCTTCCCTTCGGTCTTGCGTTTCCGACTCTATCAGATCCTTTCGGGCCTGATTCCCTGTCGGCGGGGCCTTTCGACATTCACTACGTTAACCGATTCTCCCGGCAACTCATAATCGAGTCCCGTGAGTCCGAATTCAGGCATGCAGACACGCCGAATTCGCCCCCGCTGAGGGGTGATCGTAGGTAGTGGTTTGGCCGCTTCCGGCTGCAGGCGATTGCCGTACCCGGTTCAGCGGCTCGGGCTACATTACGCACCTTCCAGAGACGCGTCAACTTGAACGGCGCCTCGGGACGTGGGCCCGATAAGGGCTCACCGTCGGGTCGTTGGCGGTCCAGAAGCGCCACGGGTGTACGCCCCCGTCACCGGCCACGCCGGTGCGGGGACCGTTGCGTACCTGGTCGGGGGCGACAGCGGTGCCCGTCAGGATCCGCAAGGGCGTGTCCCCCGGGGCACACGCGTCCGTGCCGTCGAGATCGCGGCCCACGTCCAGGGCTGTGGCCAGGCGTGCGGGCCCTTTGGCCAGTTCCTTGTCGTTTCGGGCCGAGAGTCGACGTTTACGAGCGAGCTCGGCGCCCTCGATGATCTCGCCGGCCCGGAGCAGGACCGCGCTCGCCTTCCCTTCGGGGCCGCACACCAGGTTCATGCAGAACCACATGCCGTAGGTGAAGTAGACGTATACGTGCCCGGGCGGACCGAACATCACTCCGTTTCGGGCCGTGGGACCGCGATAGGCGTGGGAGCCGGGGTCGTTCGGGCCGTCGTAGGCCTCCACCTCTGTGAGGCGCAGTGCGATCGGACCGTCCGGCGTCGTACGCACGAGGATGCGGCCCAGGAGGTCGGGGGCGACTTCCAGGACCGGGCGGTCGAAGAACTTCCTGGGCAGTGGCGTACGGTCCGGTGGCGCGATCATGGGGCACGAGCCTAGTCCAGACGGGTGGAGGCCAAGGGGTGGTCAAGGTTCCCCCTCCTTGCCAGGGTGTGGGGCGGAACCGGCCGTACCCGGATCGCGTTTGTAGGGATCAAGGGTCCACACGTATAGGGAGAGACATGGCGTTCAAGAAGCTGCTCGCGAGCCTGGGGGCCGGCGGGGCTTCGGTCGAGACGGTGCTGACCGAGGTCAACGTCGTTCCGGGCGGCGTCGTCCAGGGGGAGGTGCGGATCCAGGGCGGGTCCGTGAACCAGGACATCGAGGGCCTGTCCGTCGGTCTGCAGGCGCGGGTCGAGGTGGAGAGCGGCGACGAGGAGTACAAGCAGAACATCGAGTTCACCAAGGTGCGGCTCGGTGGCGCCTTCGAGCTGCAGGCCGGAGCCGTGCACGCGGTGCCTTTCGGGCTCGAGATCCCGTGGGAGACGCCGGTCACGATGATCGACGGGCAGGCGCTGCGCGGGATGAACATCGGGGTGACCACGGAGCTGGCGATCGCGCGGGCCATCGACTCCGGTGACCTGGACCCGATCAATGTGCATCCGCTGCCGGCGCAGAAGGCGATCCTGGACGCGTTCATCCAGCTGGGCTTCCGCTTCAAGAACGCGGACATGGAGCGTGGACACATCCGGGGTACCCGGCAGAAGCTGCCGTTCTACCAGGAGATCGAGTTCTACCCGCCGTCGCAGTACCGCGGGCTGAACCAGGTCGAGTTGAGCTTCGTGGCCGACGAGCACGCCATGGACGTCATCCTGGAGATGGACAAGAAACCCGGTCTGTTCAGCGAGGGCAGTGACACGTTCCGCTCGTTCCAGGTGGGTCTGCACGACTTCCATGGGACCGACTGGGCTGCGTACCTCAACCAGTGGCTGTCCGAGGTCGGCAGCAAGCGCAACTGGTTCTAGGCTCGGAACTGCTGATTCCGTCATCGATCAGGAGGTACCGAGGTGACCGAGCTCAAGCGACGGCCGCTCCCCCATGACTTCCATCCGCCCGTGCCGTCGTTCACGGTCACGAGCGAGGACGTCCAGGAGGGCGCCACGCTCAAGGACGCTCAGGTCTACGCGGCCGGCAACACCTCGCCGCAGCTGCGGTGGGAGGGCTTCCCCGCCGAGACCAAGAGCTTCGCCGTGACCTGCTACGACCCGGACGCCCCTACGGGGAGTGGGTTCTGGCACTGGTCCGTGTTCGACATCCCGGCCTCGGTGACCGAGCTGCCGGCCGGTGCGGGCAGCGGCAAGTTCGAGGGGCTGCCCGAGGGTGCCGTGCAGGTGCGCAACGACTACGGGAGCAAGGAATTCGGCGGGGCCGCTCCGCCTCCCGGGGACGGCCCGCACCGGTATGTGTTCACGGTGTACGCCGTGGATCAGGAGAAGTTGGGACCGGATTCCGATGTCTCGCCCGCCGTCGTCGGCTTCAATCTGCGCTTCCACGCGATCGCGCGTGCCCAGCTGATCGGCGAGTACGAGGTGCCCGCCGAAGACTGACGTTCATGGAACGTTTGCCCGCCTCTGGTCTTGGAATTGATCAGGGGCGGGCAGTTTTTATTGCGTTGTCCATCTCGGCGTGCCCGGCCAGAGTTGATCCACGCCCGCCAGGTGGTGGGCCGGAGCGCATGGGAGGTGGGCTGGATGCGGGACACGCTGGTACTGAACGCGAGCTTTGAGCCGCTGTCGACGGTGACTTTGAATCGAGCCGTCGTTCTGGTGCTGCAGGACAAGGCCGTTGTCGAGCAGGCCCACCCCGAGCTGCGCATGCGTGGAGCCGCGGTCGACATACCCGCGCCCCGGGTGATCCGGCTGTGCCGGTACGTGAGGGTGCCGTTCCGAAGACAAGCTCCGTGGTCGAGGCGGGGTGTGCTGGTCAGGGACCGGCACCGGTGCGCGTACTGCGGTCGCCGGGCGACCACGGTGGACCATGTGGTGCCGAGGGCGCAGGGTGGTCAGGACTCGTGGCTGAACACGGTGGCCTCGTGCGCGGAGGACAACCACCGCAAGGCGGACCGGACTCCGGAGCAGGCGGGTATGCCGTTGCTTCGGCAGCCGTTCGAGCCGACGCCGGCCGACGCGATGTTGCTTGCCCTGGGGAGTGATGACTTCGAGGCGCTGCCTGGTTGGTTGGCACGGGAGGCCGCCTAGGCGTCTGCCGGGTTCCGGTCGTCTTGCGGCTTCCGGTCGGATGTGGCTTGTCGCGCAGTTCCCCGCGCCCCTCAGGGAGGGTGCGGGGAACCTTCGTATGCAGGTGACGTCAGTCGATCGACGGCTTCTCTCGGCGTTCCGGAGCCTTCTCCGATCCTCCGCCGCCCGAGTTGCCGCCGAACGGGCCGAAGTTGCCCATCGCGCCGGACAGGCCCTTGAGGGCGTCGCCGATTTCGCTGGGGACGATCCAGAGCTTGTTGGCGTCGCCCTCGGCGATCTTCGGGAGCATCTGGAGGTACTGGTAGCTGAGGAGCTTCTGGTCCGGGTCGCCGGCGTGGATGGCCTCGAAGACCGTACGGACGGCCTGGGCCTCGCCCTCCGCGCGCAGGGCGGCGGCCTTGGCCTCACCCTCGGCGCGCAGGATCTGGGACTGCTTCTCACCTTCGGCGGTGAGGATCGCGGCCTGGCGGGTACCTTCGGCGGTGAGGATCGCGGCGCGCTTGTCACGGTCGGCGCGCATCTGCTTCTCCATCGAGTCCTGGATGGAGGTGGGCGGTTCGATGGCCTTGAGCTCGACGCGGTTGACGCGGATTCCCCACTTGCCGGTGGCCTCGTCGAGGACGCCGCGCAGGGCCGCGTTGATCTCCTCGCGGGAGGTCAGGGTCCGCTCGAGGTCCATGCCACCGATGATGTTGCGGAGCGTGGTGACCGTCAGCTGCTCGATCGCCTGGATGTAGCTGGCGACTTCGTAGGTCGCGGCCCGGGCGTCGGTGACCTGGTAATAGATGACCGTGTCGATGTTGACGACCAGGTTGTCCTGGGTGATCACCGGTTGCGGCGGGAACGGCACGACCTGCTCGCGGAGGTCGATGCGGTTGCGGATCGTGTCGATGAACGGGACCACGATGTTGAGGCCCGCGTTGAGTGTCCGCGTGTAGCGGCCGAAGCGCTCGACGATTGCGGCGCTGGCCTGTGGGATGACTTGGATTGTCCTGATCAGGGCGATGAAGACCAACACCACCAGAATGACCAGGACGATGATGACCGGTTCCATCGCGTCGTTCCCCGTACCCTTCTCCGCCTCGGCGCTTTCGGAAGATCTTATGGTTGTTGAAGATCTTGCTGGTCGAGTCTGACAGACCCTCGCACAACTCGTGGGCTGTTCGCTTCAGTTGAGTCCTACGAGGTCAGATGACGATCGCGGTGGCCCCTTCGATCTCCACGACATCCACTTCCTGCCCCACTTCGTAGGCGCTGGCGGCGTCGAGCGAGCGCGCCGACCAGACCTCGCCGGCCAGCTTGATCCGGCCCCCGGAGCCGTCGACGCGCTCGAGTACCACGGCCTGCTTGCCCTTCAACGCCTCGACTCCGGTGGCGAGTTGGGGACGTTGCGCGCTGTGCCGGACCGCGATGGGGCGTACGACGGCGATAAGGGCGACCGAGACCACGACGAAGGTGAGTACCTGGGCCACGGAACCGAAGCCCACTCCGGCCATGACGGCGGCGGCGACGGCGCCCACCGCGAGCATGCCGAACTCCGGCATCGCGGTGACCACGAGCGGGATTCCGAGCGCAGCCGCGCCGACGAGCCACCACACCCATGCGTCGATGTCGTTCACATGGTCATGGTAGGACCGCGGGTCCTGCCTCCGACAGGGCGCGATGCGGCCGGGACGCGCTTCTTACCCGTGTTTTCGCGCGGGCTTCACACGGTCAGGACAGTGGCAGGCCCTGGGCGGTCCAGCGGTCGCCGACCTGTTCGACGACGAGCGGGAGGCCGAAGCAGAGGGAGAGGTTGCGGGAGGTGAGTTCGAGCTCCAGCGGGCCGGCGGCGAGGACCTTGCCCTGGCGGATCATCAGGACGTGGGTGAAGCCGGGGGCGATCTCCTCGACATGGTGGGTGACCATGATCATCGAGGGGGCGATCGGATCGCGGGCGAGACGGCCGAGGCGGCGGACCAGGTCCTCGCGGCCGCCGAGGTCGAGGCCGGCGGCGGGCTCGTCGAGGAGCAGGAGTTCGGGGTCGGTCATCAGGGCGCGGGCGATGAGGGTGCGCTTGCGCTCGCCCTCGGAGAGGGTGCCGAACTTTCGGTCCGCGTACTCGGTCATGCCGAGGCGGTCGAGGAAGGCTCGGGCGCGCTGCTCGTCGATGTCCTCGTAGTCCTCGTGCCAGCCGGCGGTCATGCCGTAGGCGGCGGTGAGCACGGTCTGCAGGACGGTCTGGCGCTTGGGGAGCTTGTCGGCCATGGCGATGCCGGCCATGCCGATGCGGGGGCGCAGCTCGAAGACGTCGACCTTGCCGAGGGTCTCGCCGAGGATGGTGGCGCTGCCGTTGCTGGGGAAGAGGTAGCTGGAGGCGACGTTCAGGAGGGTCGTCTTGCCGGCGCCGTTGGGGCCGAGGATGACCCAGCGCTCGCCTTCCTTGACCGACCAGGAGACCTGGTCCACCAGAGCCCGGCCCTCCCGGACCACGGATACGTCCTGAAGCTCCAGAACATCGCTCATGAGCGCGTTGTCTCCCCTTGCAGTGTGGCCGGTCTCGGCATCTCGGCTGTCGCGTGCGCGCTTTCGGGCGCAGCCCTCGATGAAATCTACGCCACCGGCCGCCCGGCCCATTCCATCGGTCCGGTCCTTAGGGTGGGGGCATGCTCTCGGAACCGCGTTCAGGACGCTTTGCGGCTTGGGGAAATGCCCTTTTGGCCGGACTTGTCTCACCAGACGATGCTGTGCTCACGATCGTCGGGGACGATGCCGTGCATCGCATGGAGGGGCTGCCCGGCGAGTCGGCACCTGTCGGGCTCACGCTCGCCCTGGGCCGGCTGCGGGCGCTCGGCGTCACGGGGCTGCGGGTCGCGCTGCCCGCGCCGGGGCATCCGCTGGGGCTGAGCGGGCCGCCGGAGTTCAATGCGCGGGCGATGGAGGCCGAGGAGGCGGTGGTCTGTCACGGCGCCGCGCTCGGGCTGGTGCCGGAGGTGTACGAGGCCGGACCGCACGGCGATGTGCACGTGGAGGTCGTGTGGCACTGCCTGCCGGTGCGGGAGGCTCCGCCGGCCGACGTGCCCTCGCTGGGTGAGGCCGAGCGGGAGCTGGCCGAGGCGTTGCGGGAGGCGACGGAGGTGCTGTCGCGGCTGGACGTCGCCGGGTCGGGGCCGGTGGCGGAGGCGGCGATCGATGCGTATCGGGCGCGGGCCGAGCGGGGGCGGGAGGTGCTGGCGCCGGGGTATCCGCCGCGGGCGGTGCGGGTGCTGGAGCTGGCGCAGCGGGTGGGACTGCTGATCGGCCTCGCCCAGGGCAACGGGCACGGGGGTGCGGTGAGCGCCGGTGAGATGGGGGCGCGGGCTGAGGCTCTGCGGCCGGTGGAGCGGACGGCTCGGCGGGCGCAGGTCGCTGCGTACAACTCCGTTGTGGAGGAGCGGGAGCGGGGGGTGCGGTGAGCGTCGGTGTGTTTTGTGGCCGGCGGTTGTGACCCGGTCTGGGGGCTCCGCCCCAAGCCCCCGTGTCGGCCTGGACGGCCTCGTCCTCAAACGCCGGACGGGCTGAGAGGGCCGACCGGCGCTGTAGAGCGGCTGCCCTCGAAGAGCTGTAAAGCCGCTGCCTTCAAAAAAGCGACTGCCCTCAAAAAACTGACCGGCCTCCCGGGATGCCCGGGAGGCCGGAGTCACTGCGTGCCGTGTGGCCTGGGTCAGTGGTTGACGGCCAGGTTGCCGAAGGCGGGGTTCAGCACGCCGACGACGTTCACGCTGTTGCCCGAGACGTTCACCGGGATGTGCACCGGGGCCTGGACCACGTTGCCCGAGACGATGCCGGGCGAGCCCACGGCAGTCCCGTCGGCGTGCGCACCGCAGGTGGCGGAGGCCATGCCGGCTCCAGCGGCGAGCAGACCGCCGGTCACCATCGTCACAGCCGCTGCCTTCTTCAGGTTCTTCACTTTCCAAGCCCTCCCTAGCGGTTGCCGCGGCAATCGCCGCAGCACGCACTGAAGAACGGCGGAGATCCACGGAGGATGCGCCATCTGGGGGACATTCCCACGACGGTATGAATCTCAGTCCGGAAGGGAACCCTCCGTATTGCCGCGGCGTCCCGGCGCGCGGTGTGTTTCAGCCGGTCACGCCGTGGCGTACGGCCCACAGCGCCGCCTGGGTGCGGTCTGCCAGGTCGAGCTTCATCAGGATGTTCGAGACGTGGGTCTTCACGGTCTTCTCGGACAGGACGAGAGCGCGCGCGATCTCACGGTTCGAGCGGCCGTCCGCTATCAGGCCCAGCACCTCTCGCTCCCGTTCCGTGAGCGAACCGCCCCTGCCCTGGCCCGAGTTGGCCTCCTCCTGGGACAGCAGGGCGTCGGCGACCTCGGGCTGGAGCAGGATGTGCCCGGCGTGCACGGAGCGGATGGCGCCTGCCAGGGCGTCCGGGTCCACGTCCTTGTAGACGTATCCGGCGGCGCCCGCGCGCAGGGCCGGGACCACCGTGCGCTGTTCGGTGAAGCTGGTGACGATCAGCACGCGCGCGGGATTGTTCAGATCGCGGAGTTTGCGCAGGGCGTCGACGCCGTCCATACCGGGCATCTTGACGTCCATCAGGACGACGTCGGGCTGCAGTTCCTCGGCGCGGGCGACTCCTTCGGCGCCGTCGGCCGCTTCGCCCACGACCTCGATGTCGTCCTGCACTTCGAGGAACGTACGCAGGCCGCGGCGGACCACCTGGTGGTCGTCGACGAGCAGCACCTTGATTGCGTCAGCCACCGGGGACCTCCATCTCGATCGTGGTGCCCTTTCCGGGCGCCGATTCCACGGTCAGCACGCCGCCGACCCCGCTTGCGCGGTCACGCATCGACACCAGGCCCAGGTGGCGTCCCGCGCGGCGTATCGACCTGGGGTCGAAGCCGCTGCCGTCGTCCGTGACACGGAGGACCGCTCCGCCGTCACGCCGGGCCAGGGCCACGTCCACGTGCTGCGCCCCGGAGTGCCGCAGGGCGTTGTGCAGGGCCTCCTGGGCGACGCGCAGGACGGCCTCCTCCTGTGCGGCGGGCAGTGCGCGCACGCCGCGGCTGTCGAAGGTCACCCGCGCGGTGTGGGCGCGGTCGAGGACCTGGATCTGGGTGCGCAGGGTGGCGACCAGGCCGTCCTCGTCGAGGGCGGCGGGACGCAGCTCCACCACGGCGGCGCGCAGTTCGTCGGCGGCCTCGGCGGCGAGCACTGCCACCTGCTGCAGCTCGCCCTTGGCGCGGGACGGGTCGCGGTCGACGAGGGCAGCGGCGGCCTGGGCGGTCAGGCGCAGGGAGAAGAGTTTCTGGCTGACCGCGTCGTGCAGTTCGTGGGCCAGGCGGGAGCGCTCCTCGGCGATGGTCAGTTCGCGGCTGCGCTCGTACAGACGGGCGTTGGTGAGGGCGATCGCGGCGTGCTGGGCGAGGATGGAAAGCAGGTCCTCGTCCTCCTCGGTGAAGCCGCAGCTGCCTTCCGCCTTCGGACAGTTCTTGTTTGCGAGGAACAGGGCGCCGATGACCTCCTCGCCGTCCCTGACGGGCAGGCCCAGAAAGTCGGACATGTCGGGGTGAGCGGACGGCCAGCCCTCGAAGCGGGGGTCGTTGCGGACGTCGGCGAGGCGCTCGATCTTCGCTTCCTGCAGCATCGCGGCGAGGATGCCGTGCTGGCGCGGGAGCGGGCCGATGGCCTTCCACTGCGCGTCGCTCACGCCGTCGACCACGAACTGGGCGAAGCCGCCGTGGTCGTCGGGGACGCCGAGGGCGGCGTACTGCGCGTCGAGCAGCTCGCGGGCCGAGGCGACGATCGTCTTGAGGACGTCGCGCACCTCGAGATGCCTGCTCATGGCCAGCAGCGCGGAACTCACCGCGGTGAGGCCGGACCGGGGGCCGTGACTCATGCCCTCAAGGTACCGGCGGGGTGTGACAACGCGGATCGGACCTGTGAAGGCATGGACTGCGCCGGTGGGCCTAGGCCGGGCGGACTAGGCCCCGGGCCCGGACCGGCGGCCTAGGCCGAAGGGCCCTGGCTTCTTGCGGCCCGCGTCCGAGGCGGGGCGGGCGGCGCCGTTCCTACGTTGAGGCCACCGCCGGTCGACGGGCGGACGGAACGAGGGGACGTGTCATGCCGGTAGCGATCATCACAGGGGCTTCGAAGGGGCTGGGCCGGGCACTCGCGGAGGCACTGGCCGCGCGGGGCTGGGATCTGGTGCTCGACGCAAGGACGGAAGCGGCTCTCACCGAGGCGGCGGAGGCCGTGTCCGCGTACGGCACGCGGGTGACCGCCGTGCCGGGGGACGTCACGGACGCGGGTCACCGGGTCGAGCTGGTGGCGGCCGCGGGGGAGCTGGGCGGCGTCGATCTGCTGGTGAACAACGCGAGCGCACTGGGCGCCGAGCCGCTCGTACGCCTGGAGGAGCTGTCTCTGGAGGGGCTCAGGCGGGCGCTGGAGGTGAACGTGGTGGCCGCGCTGGGCCTCGTCCAGCAGGCGCTGCCGCTGCTGCGGGCGTCCGAGGCCGGCACGGTGATCGCGGTCAGTTCGGACGCGGCCGCCGAGGCCTATGAGACGTGGGGCGGCTACGGGGCGTCGAAGGCGGCCCTCGACCATCTCGCGGCGGTTCTCGGCGCGGAGGAGCCGGGACTGCGGGTCTGGGCGGTCGACCCCGGGGACATGGCCACGGAGCTGTATGCGGCGGCCGTACCGGACGACGGTGATCCGCGGCCGGCCCCGGCGAGTGTGGTGCCGGCGTTTCTGCGGCTGCTGCACGACCGCCCGGCGAGCGGCCGCTATGCGGCTCCGGCGCTGCTGGAGGGGCAGCGATGACGGTGGCGGTGCACGTACCGGAGGAGCTGTCGGCCCGGATCCCGGTCGAGCAGCACGGGGCGGGCCTCGACCGGGATGCGGTACGGCTGCTCGTGTCGCGCGGGTGCGAGGTGTCGCACCACGCGTTCGTGGAGCTGCCGCGGCTGCTGCGGGCCGGGGATCTGCTGGTCGTGAACACCTCGCCCACGCTGGCCGCCGCCGTGGACGGGCGGGCCGGGGACGCGCGCGTGGTGGTGCACTTCTCCACGCGCGGGGACGACGGGCGGTGGGCGGTCGAGCTGCGGGAACCGGACGGGAAGGGCACCACGCGCGCGCGTGCGGGCGGGCCCGCGGGCTTGGAGGTGCTGCTGCCCGGGGGCGTACGACTGGTCCTGGAGGAGCCGCTGAGCGCGCGCGGCGACCGGTTGTGGTGGGCGCGCGCGTCGGGGGCCGGGGTGCTCGGGCTGCTGCGGGAGCACGGGCGCCCCATTCGCTACTCCTATACGGAGCGGGACCAGCCGCTGTCCGTGTACCAGACGGTGTTCGCGCTGCCGTCCGCCGACGGTACGGGCAGTGCGGAGATGCCGAGTGCGGCGCGGCCCTTCACGGCGCGGCTGGTGGCGGAGCTGGTGAGCCGGGGTGTGCAGTTCGCGCCGATCACGCTGCACACCGGGGTGGCCTCGACGGAGGCGCACGAGCCGCCGTATCCGGAGCGGTTCTCGGTGCCCGAGGCATCCGCTCGGCTGATCAACGAGGCACAGGCCGCGGACGGGCGGATCGTGGCGGTCGGAACGACGGCCGTGCGGGCCGTGGAGTCGGCGGCCGGGCCGGACGGCGTCGTACGCGCGCGTGAAGGGTGGACGGATCTCGTGGTCACCCCGGAGCGCGGGGTGCGGGTCGTGGACGGGCTGCTGACCGGGCTGCACGAGCCCGAGGCCTCGCATCTGCTGATGCTGGAGGCGATCGCCGGGCGGGCCGCGGTCGGCCGCAGCTACGAGGAGGCGCTGCGCGGCCTCTACCTGTGGCACGAGTTCGGGGACGTCCACCTCATCCTCCCGCAGGAGGACCCTCACACAGTGCATTGCTCAAGCAACTCATGGTGAGACTGTCACGACGCCGATGTGAGCCCGCGCATAGGGCGCACATCACGTACGAAGGGCGATAGGAGACAGACCCTCCCCTCATGAGCGGGGCGAACGGTCCAGTCTGTCCGTTTTTGCCCTTCCCCGATCCACTATCGGGGATCGTACGTCACACCTTTGCCACGACATTTTGCGGCCGCTAAGAATGGCTCTCGTCGCTCAGCGCCGCGGGTTCCCCCCGCGGCGTTTGTGCGGGAAGGACCCGTGTCCCCCGCCGGACGTAGAGCGACCTCCGCGCTATTCGAAGAGGTCCGTCTGCCATGCTCAAGAACACCAACATTCGCCGTCTCAGTCGTTCGCTGACCCGTCACCAGAAGGTCGCGATGGCGGGTGTCGCCACCCTCGGTGCCGCCGCTCTCGCGTTCTCCGCGGTGCCCAGCAACGCCGAGACGACCACGAACGAGGCCACCGTCACGACGGCCAAGGTGGAGTACGGCTCCGACCAGATCAAGGACGTCAAGGCCAGCGTCACCGACCAGCTCGCCGGTGCCAGCCTGAAGGCCGAGGCCATCAAGGCCAAGGCCGAGGCCAAGCAGAAGGCCGCCGCCGCGGCCGCCGCGAAGCAGAAGGCGGCTGCAGCCGCCGTGGCCAAGCAGAAGGCCGAAGCCGCGCGCAAGGCGAAGGAGGCCGCCAGCCGGTCCGCCCAGCGTGCCGCGATCAAGCCGGTGGCCGCGAAGACCTACGCGAACAACCTCGACGGCTGGATCAAGAACGCGCTCGACATCATGCAGTCCAAGGGCATACCGGGCAGCTACAACGGCCTCTACCGCAACATCATGCGGGAGTCCTCGGGCAACCCGATGGCCATCAACGACTGGGACATCAACGCCATCAACGGCATCCCGTCCAAGGGCCTGCTGCAGGTGATCCCGCCGACCTTCAGCGCGTACCACGTCAACGGCACGTCCTGGAACATCTACGACCCGGTCGCCAACATCACCGCCGCCGCCAACTACGCGGCCGACAAGTACGGCTCGATCGACAACGTCAACAGCGCGTACTGAGGTCGGCGCGGACCTCTGACACGCGAACGCCGAAGGGCGGCACCCCGTGACGGGTGCCGCCCTTCGCGCCGTACAGAACGCCGTACGAGAGCGTCGCAGGACTGCGACTACTTGCGCATGACCTCCGGCTCGTGGCGGCGCAGGAAGCGGGCCACGAAGAAGGCGCAGATCACGCCGAGTGCGATCAGGGCGATCATGTCCATGCTCCAGGCGCCCACGGTGTGCTCCCAGAGCGGGTCGTTGGGCTTGCCCTTGCCGGGCGGGCTGATCCTGTTGAAGTCGAGCGTGGCGCCCGCGGCGGCGACGGCCCAGCGCGACGGCATCAGGTACGAGAACTGGTTGACGCCGATCGCGCCGTTCAACGCGAAGAGACAGCCCGTGAACACGACCTGGATGATCGCGAACATGACCAGCAGCGGCATGGTCTTCTCGGACGTCTTCACCAGCGCGGAGATGATCAGGCCGAACATCATCGAGGTGAAGCCCAGGGCCATGACCGGGATGGTGAGCTCGATGAGCGGGAGACTCTTGAGAACCAGGCCCTCCGCCGGGATCGTCCGGCTGGCGAAGCCGATCATGCCGACCATCAGGCCCTGCAGCACCGTGATGAAGCCGAGCACGAAGACCTTGGACATCAGGTACGCGGAGCGGGACAGGCCGGTGGCGCGCTCCCGCTCGTAGATGACCCGTTCCTTGATCAGCTCACGGACCGAGTTCGCGGCGCCGGCGAAGCACGCGCCGACCGCGAGGATCAGCAGGACCGTGGTTGCGGTGCCGTTCGGGACGGGCTGCTGGGTCGTCGGGTTGATCTCGGTGTTGACCAGCAGGTCCTTGCCGGAGTCGATGAGCAGGCTCACCGAGCCGAGGACGAGCGGCAGGATCACCGTCAGGGCGAGGAAGCCCTTGTCGGAGGCGATGACCGAGACATAGCGGCGCACCAGGGTGACGAACTGGCTCATCCAGCCCTGCGGCTTCGGCGGCTTCATCGCCTGCATCGGTGGCATCTGTACGGACTGCGGCGCAACGGCGTCGATGTCCGCGGCGTACATCTGGTAGTGCTGCGAGCCCTTCCAGCGTCCCGCCCAGTCGTAGTCGCGGTAGTTCTCGAAGGCGGAGAAGACGTCGGCCCAGGTGTCGTAGCCGAAGAAGTTCAGTGCCTCCTCGGGCGGGCCGAAGTAGGCGACAGCGCCGCCCGGGGCCATCACCAGGAGCTTGTCGCACAGCGCCAGCTCGGCCACGGAGTGGGTGACGACGAGGACCGTACGGCCGTCGTCGGCGAGCCCGCGCAGCAGCTGCATGACGTCGCGGTCCATGCCCGGGTCGAGGCCGGAGGTGGGCTCGTCCAGGAAGATCAGAGACGGCTTGGTGAGCAGCTCCAGGGCCACCGAGACGCGCTTGCGCTGGCCGCCGGAGAGGGAGGTGACCTTCTTCTCCTTGTGGATGTCCAGCTTCAGCTCGCGCAGCACCTCGTCGATACGGGCCTCGCGCTCGGCGCCCGTGGTGTCGGACGGGAAGCGGAGCTTGGCCGCGTACTTGAGGGCCTTCTTGACGGTCAGTTCCTTGTGCAGGATGTCGTCCTGCGGGACCAGACCGATGCGCTGGCGCAGTTCGGCGAACTGCTTGTAGAGGTTGCGATTGTCGTAGAGGACATCGCCCTGGTTGGCGGGGCGGTAGCCGGTGAGCGCCTTGAGCAGGGTCGACTTGCCCGAGCCGGACGGACCGATGACCGCGATCAGGGACTTCTCCGGAACGCCGAAGGAGACGTCCTTGAGGATCTGCTTGCCGCCGTCGACCGTGACGGTCAAGTGGCGTGCGGAGAAGGAGACCTCACCGGTGTCGACGAACTCCTCGAGGTGGTCGCCGACGATCCGGAACGTGGAGTGGCCGACGCCGACGATGTCGGTCGGGCCGAGCAGCGCCGAGCCGCCCTTGGCGATCGGCTGGCCGTTGACGTACGTGCCGTTGTGCGAGCCGAGGTCGCGGATCTCCATATGGCCGTCGGGCGTCGAGTGGAACTCGGCGTGGTGCCGGGAGACCTGCAGGTCGGAGACGACCAGCTCGTTCTCCAGGGCACGGCCGATGCGCATCACGCGGCCGATGGAGAACTGGTGGAACGTGGTCGGGCTGCGGTCGCCGTAGACCGGCGGCGCCCCCGCGCCACCACCGGGGCCCTGCTGCTGCGGAATCGGCGCGGCGGCCTGCTGTGGTGCGGCCTGCTGCGGCTGTTGCCAGCCGGGCTGCGGGGCCTGCTGCTGCGGTGTCTGCTGGGCCCAGCCGGGGCCCGCGCCCTGGGCGGCGTACGGCTGCTGCTGGGGCTGGGCGACGGCGGCCGCCGCACCGCTGACGTTGACCTGCGGGCCGTCGGTCGCGTTGCCGAGGTGCACCGCGGAGCCGGGCCCGATCTCCATGTGATGGATCCGCTGCCCCTGCACGAACGTGCCGTTGGTGGAGCCCTGGTCGTCGATGACCCAACTGCGGCCGCTCCAGCTGATCGTGGCGTGGCGCCAGGACACCCTGGCGTCGTCGAGCACGATGTCCCCCTGCGGATCACGTCCGAGGGTGTACGGCCTGGACGGGTCGAGCGTCCAGGTACGTCCATTCAATTCCAGTACGAGTTCCGGCACTCCATGCCCCACTGAGTAGTCCCCCGAGTTACCCCCAACACAGGGAGTCTAGGGATGTCGAACATCGTCGGGAACTATTTCAGGCTCGCCCCCCTGACCGAAAGTCGGGCCTTGTGAACCACCACGCGCATACGCATCGGCTGGTTCCGTTGACGGGGTTGAAACCGCCCCGGAGAGTGGTAATCCACGCGAGGGGGACATGCGCGGCCACCGTGCCGCAATGCGGATCGGGGGGTCTGCCATGAGCGCGTCCATGAGCACGTCGTCGAGTGTCGAGTCCGTCAGGAGCGGCCCGAGGGTGCCGTGGGGGGACGTCCTGCTGTCCGCCATCGCCTCCGTGAGCTGGGCGTTGATCGGGATGGCGGGCACCGCGGCGCTCGGCCTGCATCTGCTGGAGGCGGATGCGTCGGGTTCGCTCGGGCCGATGACCGCGGCGGCGGTGGCGCTCGGGGCGGGTGGTTCGGTCACACCGTCCGGCGACGTGTCCGCGTTCGGCCTGAAAGGCGCTCAGGCGCATACGGCCGTCACGATCACGCCACTGGGCGTCAGCCTGGTCGGCGCGCTGCTGCTGGCGTGGTTCTTCCTACGGTCCTTGCGGGCGGCGGGAGTTGTGATCGCACCGGCCGAACTCCTCGCGCGGGCGGGCGCGGTGGTCGCGCTGTTCGTGGCGACGCTGGGCGGACTGGCCTGGGCGGGGCACGACGTCATCACCATCGACGGGGGCTCGCTGGGGCTCGACAAACTGCCCGGCGGCGGGGGCGGCGGCGTCAGCATCCCCGGGCTGGGCGACGTCGGGAACATCGGCGGGCTGTTGCCCGACAACATCGGCAACCTCATCCACGCGAAGGCGGCGGTCGGCTTCACCGTCGACACTGCGCCCACGCTGCTGGGCGGTCTCTGCTGGTCGGCCGGCATCCTGCTGATCGCCCTGCTGGCCTCGCGCCGCACTCCCCTGCCGCATGGCTGGGATGCCGTGCACCGGGTCGTACGGCCGGCGGCGTCGGCAGTCGTCACGGTGATGCTGGTGGCGGTGGCGGCGGGCCTCGCGGCGGGGGTGTACGCGGCGATCGGCGACGGCCATCCCAAGCGGATCATCGGCGCCGCGCTACTGGGCGCGCCCAACGGCACCTGGCTGGGCATCCCGATCGGACTGTTCGTGCCGTTCGACGGCAAGGCGACCGGTGTACTGACCAAGTTCCTGCCGCATCCGCTGGACGGTCTGCTCACCGCGAAGACCGACCGGTCGGTGACGCTGGGGCGGCTGGCGGACCTGGACGGGCGGGTGTGGCTGCTGGGAGTGGCGGCGGCCGTGATGATGCTGCTGGCGGGGGTGCTGGCAGCGGTGCGGACGCCGGTGGGGGCCGGGGGCCCGGCCCTCGGGTTTGTCGGGCGCTGTGCGGTGCGGCTGGGCGTCGTTACGGCGTTGACGTTGCCGCTCCTCGCATGGCTGACGGAGGTGTCGGTGGACGCCTCACTGTCGGTGCTGGGCTTCGATGCGTTCGGCGCCGGGATCGAGCTGCACGGGCACCTCGGTATGGCGCTGCTCCTCGGCGCTCTGTGGGGTGCGGGCGCCGGGGCTGCCGGGGCGTCGCTGGCGTGGGCGACCGGTGCGGCGGGACGGCGGGCGGCGCCGTTGGCACTGAGGGGCGAGTCCGCGGGGGCTCGGTACCGGCACGAGGCCGCGGCCGGTGTGCCTGCGGCCGAGGGCGGGCCCGGCGGGCGTGGGGGTGCCTCGGGGCCGTACACGCCCGGCACGCCGTACCGGGCGCCCAACCCCGCCACCAACCCGTATCTGCAGCTGCCGGACGAGTTGCGGGAACCGCAGGACGCGCGGCCGCCGGACGGGGGCCGGCAGGCTCCGCCGGGGGACGGCGCGCGACCGTCCGGTGCCCCGGCTCGCGGACGGCCGTCCGGCGGCTCGCCACCGCCCGGTACGGGCAACAGCGACATGTACGGCGCACCGACGGTGGCCCGGCCGATGGGAAGTCCGCCGCCGCCCCCGACACCGCGGCAGCCGCCCAGGCCCCGGCACGGGAACCGGCCGAAGCCCGGCCCCGGCGAGGGCCCGCCCCCGCCCCAACCGCCGCCCGCTCCGGGGCGGCCGAAGGACGGCCACTGAGCCGGACGCGCCGCCCGCCGCCGGAGCTGGACCGCCCAACGCGCGTGTGCCGCTCAAGCTGTCCGCCGAGCAGCTGCGCGCCGGGCTGGTCGTGGGCATGCGCAAGGCCCTCCGTCAGCCGCCGAGGAGCCCGCTGAGCCGGAGACAACGGTCCCCGGCCGCACCGGGCCGTCCGACGGACGTGCAAGGCCCTCCGTCGGCCACAGGGAGGCCGGTGAGCCGGAGGCATCGGCTCCTGGCTGAAACCGGGCCGTCCGACAGGCGTACGCGGCTCTGAGACGTCCACCGCCTGTCCTTCGCGGCTCCGTCGGGGTCGGTGCAGCCCCGCTCAGCGGACTGTCACCGGCCGACGGGAGCCTCAGAGGCCCGCCAAGCGGCCACGGCTGCCACGGACGCACGGCCACCGGCGCGCCTGCGCCGCCCGAGGCAACCGCAGAGGGTCGAGGCGCCCACACGGCCGGGGTGGGCGGGACACACTCACGCCGGTCAAAGGCAGACCCGCTGAGACGGACACACCCACCCCGGCGGAAGCAGGCCCTCCGACCGGAAGCAGATCCTCCGACCGGAAGCAGATCCTCCGGCGCACGTGCGGCGCCCAGGGCGCGCATCGAGAGCCGGTGTGGGCGATGCGGCCGGGACAGTCGTAGCCCCTGCTTAAGGCTTCCGCCATCTGCTCGTCGCCCACTGTTCCGTGTCCGCCAGGCGGACCGCGGCGGCGGTAGGCACTGGGTGCCGGATACGGTGGGTACACCATGAGCGCATCGCAGACCTCGACCGCTGACGTCCCCACCCTCCTCGTCAAGATCTTCGGCAAGGACCGGCCGGGCATCACGGCCGGCCTGTTCGACACCCTCGCCGCCTACTCCGTCGACGTGGTCGACATCGAGCAGGTCGTCACCCGTGGCCGGCTCACGCTGTGCGCGCTCGTGACCCCGCCGCCCCACGGGCTGGAGGGGGATCTGCGGGCCACCGTCCACAGCTGGGCGGAGTCGATGAAGATGCAGGCGGAGATCATCTCCGGGCGGGGCGACAACCGCCCGCGCGGCCTCGGACGCTCATTGGTCACGGTCCTCGGTCACCCCCTCACGGCGGAGGCGACCGCCCGGATCGCCGCGAAGATCGCCTCTGTCGGCGGCAACATCGACCGTATCTTCCGCCTCGCCAAGTACCCCGTCACGGCGGTCGAGTTCGCGGTGTCCGGCGTCGAGACCGAGCTGCTGCGCACCTCCCTGGTGACGGACGCCGCGGCACTGGGTGTCGATGTGGCGGTCGTCGCGGCGGGGCTGCACCGGCGGGCGCAGCGGCTGGTCGTCATGGATGTCGACTCGACGCTCATCCAGGACGAGGTGATCGAGCTCTTCGCCGCGCACGCCGGCTGCGAGGACAAGGTCGCCGAGGTGACCGCGGCCGCGATGCGCGGGGAACTGGACTTCGAGCAGTCGCTGCACGCGCGCGTGGCGCTCCTGGAGGGGCTCGACGCGTCCGTGGTGGACAAGGTGCGCAGTGAGGTGCGGCTGACACCCGGGGCCCGCACACTGATCCGCACGCTGAAGCGGCTCGGGTACCAAGTGGGTGTCGTCTCCGGCGGCTTCACCCAGGTCACCGACGACCTCAAGGAACGGCTCGGGCTCGACTTCGCGCAGGCCAACACGCTGGAGATCGTCGACGGCAGGCTCACCGGCAGGGTCACCGGCGAGATCGTCGACCGCGCGGGCAAGGCACGGCTGCTGCGCCGGTTCGCCGCGGAGGCGGGCGTACCGCTCGCCCAGACCGTTGCGATCGGCGACGGCGCCAACGACCTGGACATGCTCAACGCGGCCGGTCTCGGTGTCGCCTTCAACGCCAAGCCGGTCGTACGGGAGGCCGCGCACACCGCGGTGAACGTGCCCTTCCTGGACACGGTCCTGTATCTGCTCGGCGTCACCCGCGAAGAGGTCGAGGCGGCGGACACCCACGACGAGCGGTAGTCGCCCGTATCGGTACGTCGAGGGGCCCGGCACCGTGGTGGTGCCGGGCCCCTCGGCCGTGGTGTCGCCTGCTCGCTTCGTCGGTCGTCTGCGGGGCCGCCGGGTCGGCTACTCGGTCGGCGCCCAGTAGTCCACCAGCGTGGCCACACCCGGTTCCAGGGTCTTCCAGGGGCCCTCGAAGGACAGGACGGCGAAGGCGGCGGCCGGGAAGCCGCGGCGGCTCATCCGCTCGCCGACGTCGCCCTCCGACGAGCCGGCCAGGATCTCGGCGAGGCCCTGCACGCCCGGATTGTGGCCGATCAGTACGGCGCTCTGCGCGTCGTCGGGGGTCTCGTTGAGCAGCGCGATCAGCTCGCCGGGTGAGGCCTCGTAGATCCGCTCCTCATAGACGGTTTTCGGCCGGTGGGGGAACTCATGGACGGCGAGCTTCCAGGTCTCACGGGTCCGGACCGCGGTGGAGCACAGGGCCAGGTCGAAGGGGATACCGGTGTCGGCCAGCTTGCGTCCGGCGACTGCGGCGTCCGTGCGGCCCCGCTCGGCGAGAGGGCGTTCGTGGTCGGTCACCTGTGGCCAGTCGGCTTTCGCATGCCGGAAGAGGACGATCCTGCGGGGTTCTGCGACGCTCATGGAACCCAGCTTCGCATGAAACAAGCCATGGGGCGCAGGGAGTTGACTGGCGGCCGAACCGGTGCTCAGCGGCCTATGAGCTGCTGTGCCCGCTCGAAGAGGTGGGTGATCGCCGGGTCCCCCGCCGCCGCCTGCGCGTCCGACGGGTTCAGCATCAGCGCCAGGAGCACGATGAACGCGAGCGTCGGCAGGGCGAGCGCCCACCAGGGCAGCCGGATGTCGACGCCACCCGTGGTCGCCGGGTGGGGCCGGGTGTGCGACTGGGCCGACATGGGTGCCTCCGCTGGTCTTCGAGTCCGCGGTGATCCGCCTTACGCGGTCACACTTCGAAGTTACGGAATCCGGAGCCCTCAACCCATCCGGAGATCCACCCAGTTGACCCTGACACTCACCCCCTAGGGGATGGTGGTGCTAGCCCCACCATCGGGCGGCCCGGCGGACGGTCACGGCGAGGCGATCGTCGCGATGATGGCGATGATCACGAAGATGGCGAGGAACGAGCCGAAGACGAGCAGCATCTTCTTCTGGCCGTTCTGGGGGTTCGGGTCGAGCACTGGCATACGGCAAGTCTCGCACCCCGCGCCCGCGGCGCATCGGCCGGGGGTCAGCGCGCCGCCTCGTCCTCCACCGTGCGATTGCGCCCCGCCAGAACGCCGACGGCCATCTGCGGGACCATCAGGGCGGCCATGAGCGCGATCGGCAGTCCCCAGCCGCCGCTGTGCTGGTAGAGGACGCCCACCAGGAGCGGGCCGGGGATGGAGATCAGATAGCCGGTGCTCTGCGCGAACGCCGACAGCTGGGCGACGCCTGCGCCGGTCCTGGCCCGCATGCCGACCATGGTGAGGGCCAGCGGGAAGGCGCAGTTGGCGATGCCGAGCAGCAGCGCCCAGGCCCAGGCACCGGCGGCCGGTGCGAGGTACAGGCCGGCGTAACCGGCGAGGCCGCACGCGCCCAGCGCGATCGCGATCGGCCCCTGGTGCGGCAGCCTGGCGGCAACGCGCGGGATGACGAACGCCAGCGGCACGCCCATCACCATCGTGACGGCGAGCAGCAGCCCCGCCGTGCCCGCGGGCACGCCCGCGTCCCGGAAGATCTGCGCCATCCAGCCCATAGTGATGTACGCGGCGGTGGCCTGCAGCCCGAAGAAGACGGCGAGCGCCCAGGCGGTGCGGCTCCGGGTGATCCGCAGCACGGGCGCCTCCACGCGCGCGTGCTCCTGCCGCACGGCCGGCTGCTCGGCGGGCCCCGCACCCCGCCGGCGTACGAACGGGATCCACGGCAGTACGGCCGCCGCCGCGAGGGCCGCCCACACCGTGAGACCGGCCTGCCAACTGCCGCCCAGCGCCTCGGTCATGGGCACCGTCACCGCGGCCGCGGCGGCGGTGCCCAGGGCGAGCGCCATCGAGTAGAGGCCTGTCATGGAGCCGACGCGGTCCGGGAACCAGCGCTTGACGATGACCGGCATCAGGACGTTGCTGACCGCGATGCCCATGAGGGCGAGCGCGCTGGCGGCCAGGAAGCCGGCCGTGCCGCCCACGTACGGCCGTATGAGCAGGCCCGCCGTGATGGCCACCATGCCCGCGCACACCACCGCGCCCGGTCCGAAGCGGCGGGCGAGGCGCGGGGCCGTGACTCCGAAGACGGCGAAGCAGAGCGGGGGCACGGAGGTGAGCAGGCCGGCCACGCTGCCGCTCATGCCGAGCCCGTCGCGGACCTCTTCGAGGAGCGCGCCCAGGCTGGTGATGGCGGGGCGGAGGTTGAGGGCCGACAGGACGATGCCGAGCACGAGCAGTCTCGTCGTCCACGCGCGCGTGGCGGGTCGCTGGGGCTCGTCCGCGGCCGGAACGCGCACGTTCGTGAACGCCGTCGTCCGGGTTTCCTCACTTGCCATGCTGCTCATCATAGAATCATTGGATGATTGGTTGTCCATCCCCGGGTCGGCCGGAGCCGCCCACCTCGTGCGAAGGTGTGCCATGCCCCTGAGTCATCCGCGCCGTTCCGCGCTGTCCGAGCAGGTCATCGCCGCGCTGCGGCACGAGATCACCTCGGGCGAGTGGCCGGTCGGCTCCCGCATCCCGACGGAGCCGGAGCTGGTCGAGCAGCTAGGCGTGGCCCGGAACACGGTCCGTGAGGCCGTCCGCGCGCTCGCGCACAACGGTCTGCTGGACATCCGCCAGGGCTCGGGCACGTATGTCGTGGCGACCAGCGAGCTGGCGGGCGTGATGCACCGCCGTTTCTCCGAGGCCGACCCGCGGCACATCGCCGAGCTGCGTTCCACACTGGAGTCGGCAGCCGCGAAGCTCGCCGCCGGGCGGCGCACCGAGAAGGACCTCAAGCAGCTGGACGCGCTGCTCGTGCGGCGCGAGGAGGCCTGGCAGTCGGGCGACACGGAGACCTTCGTGACGGCGGACGCGACCTTCCACATGGCGGTGGTGGCGGCCTCGCACAACGACGTGATGACCGCGATGTACGCGGACCTCGGCGAGGTGCTGCGGGACTGGCTGCGCGAGGACGTCGGCCAGGAGCTCACCCCGGAGACGTACATGGAGCACACGCGCCTGGTCGACGCGATCCGCGCGGGTGAAGCCGAGGCGGCGGGTGCGGAGGCGGCGAGCTATCCGTTCCTGTGCCGTCCCGGACGGTTCACCGCTTCTGGTGGCTGATCCACACCGAGCCGACTTCCTTCCAGCACCGGCCGGAGAGCCGTACGGTCATCGCCGGCCCGGTGTCGACCGGGGTGCCGTCGGTGTCGAGGTCCCACCAGCGCGCGCACTCGACATGCAGGCTGACGCCGTCGGTCTGCGGATAGGGATTGTGGCAGTACGCGGTCACGTGGGAGCCGGTGACCCTGGTGCGGCACCAGGCGCCGAAGAGCTGCGGCGCCGGTGGTTTCCCGGGCTTCACGCGCGCGTGGGGCATCGCCTCGTACGGCAGGGACATCACGAGAGCGACGGCGACGGTCACTGAGGCCAGGCTGCGGAAGATGCGCACAAGGGGACCTCCTCGGCCGCGCTGGGGAGGGAATCACGTGCTGAACACGTAATCCAGAGTGCGCAGTTGAGCCCCGGCTCCGCCCGGCCGGATAGGCCGAACGGGTGACATGGCAAGGGCGCGCGTCCGTCCGGACGCGCGCCCTCGATCACTGTTCAGACAGTGGCAGCGATCACGCGCCGATGGCGTGCAGACCGCCGTCCACGTGGACGATCTCGCCCGTTGTCTTCGGGAACCAGTCGCTCAGCAGGGCGACGATGCCCTTGCCGGCCGGCTCCGGGTCCTTGAGGTCCCACTCCAGCGGAGAGCGCTCGTCCCACACGGCGGCCAGGTCGCTGAAGCCCGGGATGGACTTGGCGGCCATGGAGCCGATCGGGCCCGCGGAGATCAGGTTGCAGCGGATGTTCTGCTTGCCCAGGTCACGGGCGAGGTAGCGGCTGGTGGCCTCCAGGGCGGCCTTGGCCGGACCCATCCAGTCGTACTGCGGCCAGGCGTACTGCGCGTCGAAGGTGAGGCCGACGACCGAGCCGCCGTTCTGCATCAGCGGCAGACAGGCCGTGGTCAGCGACTTCAGGGAGTACGCCGAGACGTGCATGGCCGTGGCCACGGACTCGAACGGCGTGTTCAGGAAGTTGCCGCCGAGCGCGTCCTGCGGCGCGAAGCCGATGGAGTGCACGACGCCGTCGAGGCCGCCGAGCTCCTCGCCGACCAGGTCGGCCAGGCGGCCCAGGTGCTCGTCGTTGGTGACATCGAGCTCGATGACCTTGGTGGGCTTCGGCAGCTTCTTGGCGATGCGCTCGGTCAGCGTGGGCCGCGGGAACGCGGTCAGGATGATCTCCGCGCCCTGCTCCTGGGCCAGCTTGGCGGCGTGGAAGGCGATGGAGGACTCCATCAGCACACCGGTGATCAGGACGCGCTTGCCCTCGAGGATTCCGCTCATGGTGATCAGTGACCCATTCCCAGTCCGCCGTCAACAGGGATGACGGCTCCAGTGATGTACGAGGCGTCGTCGGAGGCGAGGAACCGCACCGTCGCGGCCACCTCCTCCGGCTGCGCGTAACGACCGAGCGGCACCTGCTTCACGATGCCCTCACGCTGCTCGTCGGTGAGCACCTTGGTCATGTCGGTGTCCACGAAGCCGGGGGCGACGACGTTGAAGGTGATGTTGCGCGAGCCCAGCTCACGGGCGAGGGAGCGCGCGAAGCCGACCAGGGCGGCCTTGGAGGCGGCGTAGTTGGCCTGACCGGGGCCGCCGTACAGCCCGACGACCGACGAGATCAGGACGACGCGGCCCTTCTTGGCGCGCAGCATGCCGCGGTTGGCGCGCTTGACCACCCGGAAGGTGCCGGTGAGGTTGGTGTCGAGGACGGACGTGAAGTCCTCCTCGGACATGCGCATCAGCAGCTGGTCCTTGGTGATGCCGGCGTTGGCGATCAGGACCTCGACCGGGCCGTGCTCGGCCTCGATCTCCTTGTAGGCCTGCTCCACCTGCTCGGTGTCGGTGATGTCGCACTTGACGGCCAGGCAGCCCAATTCCGTGAGGGCGGCCGGCGGCTCACCCGAGCGGTACGTGATCGCGACCTTGTCGCCGGCGTCGGCGAATGCGCGGGCGATGGCGAGGCCGATGCCCCGGTTGCCTCCGGTGACGAGAACCGAGCGGCTCAACGGATCACCCTTTCGATAGCGGTCTGATACCCCCCGCCCGAACACCTGGATGACAGGCGGCTTCCTCGAAAACCTATCTGTCCGGGTGCTCCCGCGGACAATCGGGCACCGACAGTGGCTTACGGGACTCACTGTCGGGTCCCTACAGAAAGTTGCCGGTAGCGGCCCGAAACCTGTGGTCCGCGGCCCGGTCACGCGAAATGATCGGAGCAACCGCCGGTCCGATCACAGGTCACGACAACAAGGAGAGACCTCGGTGCCTCATACCATCGACGAAGCCTTCACGGCACTGCCCCTACGGCCCCTGGCCGACGCGGCGCTGGCACGCGCGCGTGCCCTGGGCGCCGAGCACGCGGACTTCCGGTTCGAGCGGGTACGCAGCGCGTCCTGGCGCTTCCGGGACGCCAAGCCCGCCGGTTCGTCGGACACCACTGATCTCGGGTACGCGGTGCGGGTCGTGCACGGCGGGACATGGGGCTTCGCGTCGGGGGTGGACCTGAGCCTGGACGCCGCCGCCAAGGTCGCCTCGCAGGCGGTGGCGATGGCGAAGCTCTCCGCCCAGGTGATCAAGGCGGCCGGTTCGGGCGTGGGAGCACCTCCCACGCCTTTCGGGCAGTGGGGGAGGGTGGAGCTCGCCGAGGAGCCCGTGCACGCGGAGAAGACCTGGATCTCGTCGTACGAGATCGACCCGTTCTCGGTGCCCGACGCGGAGAAGTCGGCGCTGCTCGCGGACTGGAGCGCCCAGCTGCTCGCGGCGAACGGTGTCAACCATGTCGACGCCTCACTGCTCACCGTGCACGAGAACAAGTTCTACGCCGACACGGCCGGGACCGTGACCACACAGCAGCGTGTGCGGCTGCACCCGCAGCTGACGGCCGTGTCGGTCGACGAGTCGAGCGGCGAGTTCGACTCGATGCGGACGATCGCGCCGCCCGTGGGGCGCGGCTGGGAGTACCTCACCGGCACCGGCTGGGACTGGGAGAGCGAGCTCGAGCAGATCCCGGAGCTGCTCGCCGAGAAGATGCGCGCGCCGAGCGTCCGGGCGGGCCTGTACGACCTGGTCGTCGACCCGTCCAACCTGTGGCTGACCATCCACGAGTCCATCGGCCACGCCACCGAACTGGACCGAGCGCTCGGCTACGAGGCCGCCTACGCCGGTACCTCCTTCGCCACCTTCGACCAGCTGGGCAAGCTGAGGTACGGCTCCGAGCTGATGAACGTCACCGGTGATCGCACCGCCGAGCACGGCCTTGCCACCGTCGGCTACGACGACGAGGGCGTCGAGGGCCAGTCCTGGAACCTGGTCAAGGACGGCACGCTCGTCGGCTACCAGCTCGACCGGCGGATCGCGAAGCTGACCGGGTTCGAGCGGTCCAACGGGTGCGCGTTCGCCGACTCCCCCGGGCACGTGCCGGTGCAGCGCATGGCCAATGTCTCGCTGCAGCCGGATCCGGCCGGGATGGCTACGGAGGACCTCATCGGCGGGGTGGACCGGGGCGTCTACGTCGTCGGTGACCGTTCATGGTCGATCGACATGCAGCGCTACAACTTCCAGTTCACGGGTCAGCGTTTCTTCAAGATCGAGAACGGTCGGATCACCGGGCAGCTGCGGGATGTCGCGTACCAGGCGACGACCACCGACTTCTGGGGCTCGATGGCCGCGGTGGGCGGCCCGCAGACGTATGTCCTCGGGGGTGCCTTCAACTGCGGCAAGGCCCAGCCGGGCCAGGTCGCCGCCGTCTCGCACGGCTGCCCGTCGGCCCTCTTCAAGGGCGTCAACATTCTGAACACCACGCAGGAGGCCGGCCGATGAGCGCCCGCAGCAACAAGCCGCACGAGATCGTCGAGCGGGCGCTGGAGCTGTCCACCGCCGACGGCTGTGTCGTCATCGCCGACGAGCACTCGACCGCCAACCTCCGCTGGGCGGGCAACGCGCTCACCACGAACGGTGTCACGCGCGGGCGTACCCTCACGGTCGTCGCCACCGTCGACGGCAAGGAAGGCACCGCCTCGGGTGTCGTCTCCCGCTCGGCCGTGACCGTCGACGAGCTGGAGCCGCTGGTGCGGGCCGCCGAGGCCGCCGCGCGCGGCGCCGGGCCGGCGGAGGACGCGCAGCCGCTGGTCACGGGCGTGGCGCAGTCGCCGGACTTCGTGGACGCGCCCGCCGAGACCTCGTCGACCGTCTTCGCCGACTTCGCGCCGGCGCTCGGGGAGGCGTTCGCACGCGCGCGTGCGGGCGGCCGGGAGCTGTACGGCTTCGCCAACCACGAGCTGGTGTCGAGCTATGTGGGTACGTCGACGGGTCTGCGCCTGCGTCACGACCAGCCCAACGGGACGCTGGAGCTGAACGCCAAGTCGCCGGACCGTACGCGCTCGGCGTGGGCGGGCCGCTCCACACGCGACTTCAAGGACGTCGACCCCGCCGCGCTGGACGCGGAGCTCGCCGTACGCCTCGGGTGGGCCGAGCGGCGGATCGCACTGCCCGCCGGGCGGTACGAGACGCTGCTGCCGCCGACCGCCGTCGCGGACCTGCTGATCTACCAGATGTGGTCGGCGTCCGGGCGGGACGCGGTCGAGGGCCGCACGGTGTTCTCCAAGCCCGGCGGCGGTACGCGCGTGGGCGACAGGCTCAGCGAGCTGCCGCTGACCCTGCGCAGCGACCCGAACGAGCCGGGCCTGGAGTCGGCGCCCTTCGTGATCGCGCACTCCTCCGGCGGCGACCAGTCGGTGTTCGACAACGGCCTGCCGCTCACGACCACCGAGTGGGTACGGCAGGGCGAGCTGGCCCATCTGACGACCACCCGGCACAGCGCGGGCCTGACCGGGCTGCCGGTGGCTCCCTCGATCGACAACCTCATCCTGACCGGCGGGGACGACCGCTCCCTGGAGGAGATGGTCGCGAACACCGAGCGCGGGCTGCTGCTGACCTGCCTCTGGTACATCCGCGAGGTCGATCCGGCCACCCTGCTGCTCACCGGTCTGACCAGGGACGGCGTCTACCTCGTCGAGAACGGCGAGGTGAGCGGCGAGGTCAACAACTTCCGGTTCAACGAGTCGCCGGTCGACCTGCTCGGGCGGGCCACCGAGGCCGGGCGCACGGAAAAGACGCTGCCGAGGGAGTGGAGCGACTGGTTCACTAGGGCTGCGATGCCTGCGCTGCGGGTGCCCGACTTCAATATGAGCTCTGTCAGTCAGGGCGTATAACCTCGTAGCCGGTGGTCGCTCGACTGCCCGAAGATCATCAAGGAGATACGAGAACCGTGACGGACATCGTCGACGAGCTGAAGTGGCGGGGTCTGTGGGCCCTGTCCACTGACGAGGATGCTTTGCGCAAGGCGCTCGCGGACGGTCCCGTCACGTTCTATTGCGGCTTCGACCCGACCGCGGCCAGTCTGCACGTCGGCCACCTGGTCCAGGTCCTCACCATGCGCCGGCTCCAGCAGGCGGGCCTGCGCCCGTTGGCCCTGGTGGGCGGCGCGACCGGCCAGATCGGTGACCCGCGCCCCACGGCGGAGCGGACACTCAACGACCCGGAGACGGTCGCGAACTGGGTGACCCGGCTGCGCGCGCAGATCGAGCCGTTCCTGTCCTTCGAGGGCGAGAACGCCGCGGTGATGGTGAACAACCTGGACTGGACGGCCGGTCTGTCGGCCATCGAGTTCCTCAGGGACATCGGCAAGCACTTCCGCGTCAACAAGATGCTGACGAAGGACTCCGTAGCGCGTCGGCTCGAGTCCCAGGAAGGCATCAGCTACACGGAGTTCAGCTACCAGCTGCTGCAGGGCATGGACTTCCTGGAGCTGTACCGGAGGCACGGCTGCACGCTCCAGCAGGGCGGCAGCGACCAGTGGGGCAACCTCACGGCGGGGCTGGACCTGATCCACCGGCTGGAGCCCGACGCCGAGGCGCACTGCCTGGCGACGCCGCTGATGGTCAAGGCGGACGGCACCAAGTTCGGCAAGACCGAGGGCGGCGCCGTCTGGCTCGACCCCGAGATGACGACGCCGTACGCGTTCTACCAGTTCTGGCTGAACGTGGACGACCGGGACATCTCGACGTACATGCGGATCCTGTCCTTCAAGTCCCGTGCGGAACTCGAAGAGCTGGAGAAGCAGACCGAGGAGCGCCCGCAGGCCCGGGCCGCCCAGCGTGCGCTGGCGGAGGAGCTGACGACGCTGGTGCACGGCGCCGACCAGACGGCGGCGGTGATCGCCGCATCCCGCGCCCTCTTCGGGCAGGGTGAGCTGGCGGAGCTGGATGAGCGGACGCTGGCGGCGGCGCTGTCGGAGCTGCCGCATGTCCGGGTCGCCGAGCCCGGCCTGGTGGTGGACCTGTTCGCCGAGGTCGGGCTGGTGGCCAGCAAGTCGGCTGCGCGGCGGACGGTGAAGGAGGGCGGGGCGTACGTGAACAACGTGAAGGTCGCGTCCGAGGACGCGGTTCCCGCCAAGGAGGATCTGATTCACGGGCGGTGGCTTGTGCTTCGGCGGGGCAAGAAGAATCTTGCCGCCGTTGAGGTGGGCGGGGCGTAATCGCCACAGGGGTGCGGGTGGTCTGCGGACCGCGGCTTCGTCGTGGTTGTTCGCGCCCACGCGGCGGAGCCGCATATCGACGCAGCCCCGCGCCCCTTTGGGGCGCGCTGCAGCTCACGCGCGCTGTTTGTGTCTGCCCAGTGTTGCCATGTACGCCATGTCGACCACGAAGACGATGATGATCGCCGCCACGAGTTGGAAGGCGTGGCGGCCCCAGTCGATGCCTCGGGTTGATTCGACGCCGAAGCCGCGTGCGATGGCGTTGCCTGCGATCGCGCCGAGCATGCCGCAGATGGTGGTCAGCCAGAGGGGGCTGTGCTGCTTGCCGGGGATGACCGCCTTGGCGATCAGGCCCAGCACGAATCCCACGATGACGGCCCACAACCAGCCCATGGCTGCCTCCTCGTACGGCTCGATGTGCCCCTTGCGCCCAGTCTCGGCCCGTGCACCGTACGGCGCATGCCGGGTGGGGCTGTACGCGCTACGGCTGAGGCCGTTCGGCCAGGCGGGAGGCGCCCCGGTCTCGTAGGCGGCGCAGGCGCGGCGTAACGTTGGAGGTGTCCGGGTGCCGTCCTCCGACCGGGGGCGGACCGGGCACGGGGACGGGGACGGTCCGATGCAGGCGGATGGTGGAATGTGATGCGGAAGCAGCATGGCGGCGGCAACAGCCAGGTGTTCCGGATCACCGGGGCTCGGACGAGTCTCGACGAGGACGTGCGCGGCCGGCAGCGCCGGTACGTCATCTCGATGTCGATCCGTACGGTGTCGGTGATCCTCGCGGTCTCGCTGTGGAACGTCGAACGGCACGTCGCGATCGTGGCGTTGGTCCTCGGAGCGGTTCTCCCCTACATCGCCGTGGTGATCGCGAACGCGGGGCGGGAGAACGCGCCGTCGCTTCCGTCGACGTTTGTGAGCGCGCCGATGCGTCCGATGATCACGCCGCCGCGGACGAATGACGGTTTCGCGGAACCGGTCCCGGAAGATGTGGCGGCCGAGCCCACACCGGACGCGCGAAGCGAACCGCACGACCGGGCGTGATCGCGGCGGAAGGGCCGCAAAACGGAATGCGGCTCCGCACAAAGCTCAAGAAAAGCTCAGATCAATCATGTTGTTCCGGTGCCGGGCGACGGGTTACCCGTGACATACTTCGTAGGCGCTCCGCATCCCCCGTCGGAGCGACAGACCGACGCCGGGCAGCTCCCCCCGTGGCTGCTCGGCGTCGCCTTGTTCTGTGCCGTTTTCGGCGCCTTGTTCAGCCCGGCTGTGAGACGAACCTGTGAGTGACGAGAACCCGATCTGCTCCGCCAAGGGCTGCCGTGCCGATGCCGTGTGGGTGCTCGCGTGGAACAACCCGAAGATCCACACGCCGGAGCGGCGCAAGACATGGCTGGCCTGTGAGGAGCACCGGGAGCATCTCTCCCAGTTCCTCGGTGTACGGGGTTTTCTCAAGGACGTGGTCCTGCTGAAGGAATGGGAGTCCTCCGAAGGCGCCTAGGTTCCCTTTACGGTTCCTAGCCGCCGATCGCCGACATCGGGCGGTCCGGCTGGACGAACGACGGGTCGTCCAGGCCGGCTCCTGCCTTCTTGCCCCACATGGCCAGTCGCCAGATGCGGGCGATCTCCTCGTCGGGGGCGTCGGAGCGCAGCGCTGCACGCAGGTCGGTCTCCTCCTGCGCGAACAGGCAGGTGCGTATCTGGCCGTCGGCCGTGAGGCGGGTGCGGTCGCAGGCCGCGCAGAAGGGGCGGGTGACGGAGGCGATGACGCCGACGCGGTGCGGGCCGCCGTCCACGACCCAGCGTTCGGCGGGGGCCGAGCCGCGCTCGTCCGTGGCCTCCGGAGTCAGGTCGAAGCGGGTGCGCAGCGAGGCCAGGATGTCGCCCGCGGTGACCATGCCGTCGCGCTTCCAGCCGTGCTGGGCGTCCAGGGGCATCTGCTCGATGAAGCGCAGTTCGTAGTCGTGCTCCACCGCCCAGGCGAGCAGGTCCGGGGCCTCGTCCTCGTTCAGTCCCGGCATCAGGACGGTGTTGACCTTGACCGGGGTCAGCCCTGCGTCGCGGGCGGCCTGAAGGCCCTCGATGACGTCCTTGTGCCGGTCCCGGCGGGTGAGGGTCTTGAAGGTCTCGGGGCGGAGGGTGTCGAGGGAGACGTTCACCCGGTCCAGGCCCGCTGCCTTCAGGGCCGTCGCCGTGCGCCTGAGTCCGATGCCGTTCGTGGTCAGGGACATCTGGGGGCGGGGGTCCAGGGCGGCGACCCGCTCGACGATGCCGACCAGGCCCGGGCGCAGCAGGGGTTCGCCGCCGGTGAAGCGGACCTCCTTGATGCCCAGGGAGGTGACGGCGATGTCGATCAGGCGGACGATCTCGTCGTCCGTGAGCAGGTCGGGCTTGGCCAGCCACTGCAGGCCCTCTTCGGGCATGCAGTACGTACATCGCAGATTGCACCGGTCGGTCAGCGAGACCCTCAGGTCGGTGGCCACTCGGCCGTAGGTGTCGATGAGCACGTGGGCCCCCTCCCTCGTAACGGATCAGTACGGCTCCATCATTTCCCGTCACCTGCGAGCCTACGTGACGCCACCGACAACGACAGCGGCCCGATCCCACGAGGAACGGCGCGGCCGCGTCGTAGGTCCCTACGACGCGGCCGCTCAGGGGGCGTGCTCAGTTGGTTTTCGGTGGGTTCACCGGGTTTTCAGTGGGCGCCGGTGCCGGTCAGGGACCGTACCTCCAGCTCCGCGTACTTGCCCTTGTCGGGCTCCTCCTTGGACAGGTAGGTGCCGAGGACGCCGAGCAGGAAGCCGACCGGGATCGAGATGATGCCCGGGTTCTCCAGCGGGAACCAGTGGAAGTCGGCGTGGGGGAACATCGACGACTCCTTGCCGGAGACCACCGGCGAGAACAGCACCAGGCCGACCGCGGTGATCAGGCCGCCGTAGATCGACCACAGGGCTCCGGAGGTGGTGAACCGCTTCCAGAAGAGGCTGTAGAGGATGGTCGGCAGGTTGGCGGAGGCGGCGACCGCGAAGGCGAGGGCGACCAGGCCGGCCACGTTCAGGTCGCGGGCCAGGGCGCCGAGGACGATGGAGACGGCGCCGATGCCGACTGTGGCCCAGCGGGCCGCGCGCAGTTCCTGCTTCTCGGTGGCCTCGCCCCTCTTGATGACATTGGCGTAGATGTCGTGGGCGAACGACGAGGACGAGGCCAGGGTCAGGCCCGCGACGACCGCGAGGATCGTGGCGAAGGCGACCGCCGAGATGGAGGCGAGCAGGATGGCGCCCCAGTTGGAGTCGACGCCGCCGAGATGCAGCGCCAGCAGTGGCGCGGCCGTGTTGCCCGCCTTGTTGGAGGCGATGATCTCGTCCGGCTTGATGAGTGCCGCGGCGCCGAAGCCCAGGGCGAGCGTCATCAGGTAGAAGGCGCCGATGAGGCCGATCGCCCAGTTCACCGACTTTCGGGCGGCCTTGGCCGTGGGCACCGTGTAGAAGCGGATCAGGATGTGCGGCAGCCCCGCGGTGCCCAGCACCAGGGCGATGCCCAGGGAGATGAAGTCCAGCTTGGACGTCGGGGTGAGGCCGTACTTCAGGCCGGGCTCCAGGAACGCCGACCCCTTGCCGCTGTTGTCGGCGGCCTTGCCCAGCAGGTCGGAGATGTTGAAGTTGAACTTCAGCAGCACCAGGAAGGTCAGCAGCAGGGCGCCCGCGATGAGCAGCACGGCCTTGACCATCTGGACCCAGGTGGTGCCCTTCATGCCGCCGATGGTGACGTACACGATCATCAGGACACCGACGAGCGCCACGATGCCGATCTTGCCGGCGTCGCTGGTGATGCCGAGCAGCAGCGAGACCAGGACGCCCGCGCCCGCCATCTGGGCCAGCAGGTAGAAGATCGAGACCACGATGGTGGAGGTCCCCGCCGCCGTACGGACGGGGCGCTGGCGCATCCGGTAGGCGAGGACGTCACCCATCGTGTACCGGCCCGAGTTGCGCAGGGGCTCGGCCACCAGGAGCAGCGCCACCAGCCAGGCGACGAGGAAGCCGATCGAGTACAGGAAGCCGTCGTAGCCGGCCAGCGAGATCGCGCCCGCGATGCCGAGGAAGGAGGCGGCGGACATGTAGTCGCCGGAGACGGCGAGGCCGTTCTGGAAGGCGGTGAACTGTCGTCCGCCCGCGTAGAAGTCGGCGGCGTCCTTGGTCTGGCGGCCCGCCCAGATGGTGATGCCGAGGGTCGCGGCGACGAACACCGAGAACAGGGTGATGATCAGCGGCCGGTGCTGACTGGCCTCACCCGCGGCCAGCACGGTCTGCTGCGCGATGCTCATGCGTCGCCCTCCATACGGGACTTGATCGCCTCGGCCTTGGGGTCGAGCTTGGTGGCGGCGTGCCGCGAGTACCACCAGGCGATGAGGAACGTGGTGAGGAACTGGGCGAGGCCCAGCACCAGGGCGACGTTGATGTTGCCGAACAGCTTGGTGCCCATGAAGTCGTCCGCGAAGTTCGACAGCAGGACGTAGAGCAGGTACCAGGCGATGAAGCCGATGGTCAGCGGAAAGGCGAAGGAGCGGTGGGAGCGGCGCAGTTCACCGAACTCCGCGCTCTCCTGCTCCGCGACGAACTCCTCGGTGGAGGGAAGTCGGGCTTGGGTTTTCGAGGGGGGCGGTGTCTCGGTGGCCACGGAGTCTCCTCGCGTTGCGGATGCGGTCGTGACGGGGATCGGGGGCGAGTGTCCTCGTGCTCCCTGCCCAAGGTCACGGCGCCACGCGAGGACAGGTTCAACTCCCTTGACCTGTTTCCGAACTCGTCTTGGGCAACTCATTGCTGGCCGGTGACTTCGGGAGATAGCTTCGGCCTGCACCACCCGTCATGTACCTGCCCGAGCAGCACCCTGCGTCTCGGGCGGTTTCGTTTCCGGATGATGTGGAGACCCCATGGCTCATCTGCGTTCCAGACGTCGGCTCGCCCTCGCCGTACCGGTCGCGCTGTCGCTGACCGCCTCACTCGGCTTCCTGCCTGCGGCCGCTCAGGCCGCCCCGCGCGCGGAGTCCGCGGCACAGGCGGCCGACGCGGAGAACTTCGCGTATCTCGTCAACACCAGGACGGACCATCGCACGATCGAGTCGGTCGAGAAGGCGATAGCCAAGGCCGGCGGCACCGTCGTCGTCGCGTACGACAAGATCGGCGTGATCGTCGTCCACTCCGCGAACCCCGCCTTCGCCCAGCAGATACGCAAGGTGCCGGGCGTGCAGTCCGCGGGGGCCTCGCGCACCTCGCCGGTGACCGCGGCGGGAACGACGGACGAGGGGGCGGTCCAGTACCTCTCCAAGGCCGAGGCCGCGAAGATCGCGGGGAGGTCGACGGCCGGGGAGGAGCCGCTCGAGGCCGACCAGTGGGACCTGAGGGCGATCGGCGCCGACAAGGCCGCGCAGATCGACCCGGGCAGCAAGAAGGTGACCGTCGCCGTGATCGACGTCGGCGTCGACGACACCCATCCCGACATCGCCCCGAACTTCTCCGCCGCGCAGTCCGCGAACTGTGTGAGCGGCAAGGCGGACACGACGTACGGCTCCTGGCGGCCGGTGGATGCCGACCACTACCACGGCACCCATGTGGCGGGCGAGATCGCCGCGGCACGCAACGGCATCGGTGTCGCCGGGGTCGCGCCCGGCGTGAAGGTCGCCGGCATCACGGTGGCCCAGCCGGACGCGAACCAGCTGTTCTTCCCCGAGAGCGTCGTGTGCGCCTTCGTGTTCGCCGCCGACCACGGCGTCGAGGTCACCAACAACAGTTACTACGTTGATCCGTGGCAGTACAACTGCATGGACGACCCCGATCAACGTGCCATTGTTGATTCGGTCAACAGGGCCCAGCTGTACGCACAGCGCAAGGGCACGCTCAATGTCGCCGCTGCGGGCAACTCCAACGACGACCTCGACTCGAACGCCCTCGTCGACGCCTCCAGCCCCGACGACTCGACGCCGGTCACCCGGACGGTCGACCCGCACAGGTGCTTCGACGTGCCGACCCAGCTCCCGGGTGTGGTCACGGTCAGCGCGACGGGTGTCACGGCCGCCAAGTCGTACTACTCCAGCTACGGCGACGGTGTCATCGACGTCGCGGCGCCGGGCGGCGACAAGTACAAGATCCCCGACACGCCGTCGAAGAACGGCCGCATCCTCTCCACGCTGCCGAACGACTCGTACGGCTTCCTGCAGGGCACGTCGATGGCCACACCGCACGTCGCGGCCGTCGCCGCGCTGCTGAAGTCGACGCATCCGTGGGCGACTCCGGCCCAGCTGCAGGCCCTCCTCAAGGCGCAGGCCGACAACCCGGGCTGCCCGACCGGCCCGTACGACGGGGACGGCGACGGCGTCGTCGACGCCACGTGCGTGGGCGGCAAACGGATCAACGGATTCTACGGTTTCGGTATCGTCAACGCGCTGCGCGCGGTGAAGTAGATCCAGTGCCCGCACGGGCGGCGCGGAGACAGGGACCGCGCCGCCCCGGACCTCCCGCTCACGGTCCGTACCCCGCTCGCACCGCGAACGAACTGGAGACACCGACACATGACAGCGCCTCACCCGCGCTACCGCCGCGCGATCGCGATCCCGCTCGGGATGGCGATGGCGACAGCCCTCGCGTTCCTGCCGAACGGCACGGCCGCGGCGGCGGACGGCGCGCCGACGGCCACGACCGCCGCCGACGCGAGCTCGCTCAGCTACGTCGTCAACGTCCGCCCCGGGCACGGCACCTCGGCGTACGTGAAGACGGCGATAGCCCAGGCCGGCGGCACGATCGTGACCTCGTACGACGAGATCGGCGTGATCGTCGTCCACTCGGCGAATCCCGGCTTCGCCAGGACCATCCGCACGGTGCACGGGGTGGAGTCGGCCGGCAACACCCGCAACGCGCCGCTGCCCGCCCAGTCGACGACCGACATGGGCACACCGAAGGCGCTCACCGTCGAGGAGCTGAAGGGCGTTCAGGCCGCTGACGGGCAGGACCCGCTGGAGCCCCTGCAGTGGGATCTCGCGGCCATCAAGGCGGACAAGGCGCACGAGAAGTCGCTGGGCAGCCCGAAGGTCACGGTCGGCGTGATCGACACGGGCGTCGACGACACGCACCCCGACATCGCGCCGAACTTCAACCGGGACGCCTCGGTCAACTGTGTGTCGGGCAAGCCGGACACGACCGACGGGGCCTGGCGCCCAAGCGCCTCGGAGAGCCCACACGGCACGCACGTGGCGGGCGAGATCGCGGCCGCGAGGAACGGCATCGGCATGACCGGCGTCGCGCCGGGCGTGAAGGTGGCCGGCATCAAGGTGGCCGACCCGAAGGGCTACTTCTACACCGAGGCCGTGGTCTGCGGCTTCGTGTGGGCGGCCGAGCACGGCGTCGACGTCACCAACAACAGCTATTACACCGACCCCTGGTACTTCAACTGCACCGACGACCCGGACCAGAAGGCGCTCGTGGACGCCGTCACCCGTGCCGCCCGGTTCGCCGAGAAGAAGGGCACGGTCAACGTCGCGGCCGCCGGCAACGAGAACTTCGACCTGGCGTCCGACTCGATCACGGACCCGTCCTCACCGAACGACGGCACGCCCTCCGACCGGGTGGTCGATCCGTCCAAGTGCCTTGACATACCGACCCAGTTGCCCGGTGTGGTGACCGTCGCGGCGACCGGTGCGAAGGGCATCAAGTCGTCCTTCTCCAACTACGGTCCGGGCACCATCGACGTGGCCGCGCCGGGCGGCGACTCGACCCGCTACCAGGCCCCGGCCCCGCCGGCGACCAGCGGCCTGATCCTGGGCACACTGCCCGGCGGCAAGTGGGGCTACATGGCCGGTACGTCGATGGCCTCGCCGCATGTGGCGGCGGTCGCCGCATTGATCAAGTCAACTCATCCGCACGCCTCGCCGGCCCTGGTGAAGGCCCTGCTGTACGCCGAGGCAGACGGCACGGCATGCACGGACCCGTACGACATCGACGGGGACGGCAAGGTCGACGCGGTGTGCGAGGGGCCGAAGAACTACAACGGCTTCTACGGCTGGGGCACGGTGGACGCGCTGGCCGCTGTGACGAAGTAGAAGGAAGCAGGACCGGCCTCCCGGGTTCCGTCCATATATTGATTCAGTCAATGATGCATAGTGCAGTCATGACTGGAATCAAGTTCGCATGGTCCGGACTGGGCGGCGATGCCGCCCTTCTCCCGCGGGTGTCGACCGTGGTACGGGAAGGCGCTCTCCACGGGCGCCTTCCCGTAAGGGAGTTGGCACGAGCCTGCGTCGCCGCGTGCGCGCTGGCCGGCGCGGAGCTGGGGGCGCGGCGGGGCGAACTGGTGGAGGTGCCTCGGGTGCGGGTGGACGACGGTGCCGTCGCCGCGGCCTTCCACAGTGAGCGGCATCTGCTCGTCGACGGGCGGGCGCCGGTCAGCTTCGCGCCGTTGTCGCGGTTCTGGCGGACGGCGGACGGGTGGGTGCGGACACACGCGAACTATCCGCACCACCGGGCGCAGCTGCTGGACGCGCTGGGGGTGCCGGACGACGTGGCCGCCGTCGAGGCCGCGTTGGCCGAGCGGACCTCTCTGGAGGTCGAGGAGGCGGTGTACGCGGCCGGGGGCCTGGCCGTGGCGCTGCGGACCCCCACGGAGTGGGCCGCGCACGAGCAGGCCGCCGCGGTGGCCGCCCGGCCCCTGGTGGAGCGCGAACGGATCGACTCCGCGCACGCGCGCGTGCTCGCCCCGGTCGACGGGGCTCGCCTGCTGCCCGCGGCCGGACTGCGGGTCCTGGACCTGACCCGGGTGCTGGCCGGACCGGTCGCCACCCGCACACTCGCCCTGCTGGGCGCGGACGTACTGCGCGTAGATCCCCCGCAACTGCCCGAACTGCCCGACCAGCACGCCGACACGGGCTTCGGGAAGCGCTCGACGACGCTGGACCTGGCGGCCGACCGGCGCACCTTCGAGGAGCTGCTCGCAGCGGCGGACGTGGTCGTCACCGGCTACCGGCCGGGCGCCCTGGACCGCTTCGGGCTGTCACCGCACGCGCTGGCGGAACGGCGGCCCGGGGTGGTGGTGGCACAGGTGTCGGCCTGGGGCGCCGGCGGGCCGTGGAGCGGGCGGCGGGGCTTCGACAGCCTGGTGCAGGTGGCGTCGGGGATCGCCGTCGTCGAGGGCTCCCTGGAGCGGCCGGGCGCCCTGCCCGCGCAGGCCCTCGACCACGGGACGGGCTATCTGCTGGCGGCGGCGGTGCTGCGGGCGCTGACCGAGCAGTCGTACGAGGGCGGCAGCCGGTTCGTCCGGCTGGCGCTGGCGCGTACGGCCGAATGGCTGGTGAACGGCATCGGGGCCGGTGCTACGGGCGACGACTCGTACGACGGGCCCGGACCCTGGCTCGTCGAGACGGACAGCTCGCTGGGGCGGCTGCGTTACGCCCTGCCGCCGGTGTCCTTCGCGGGCGGGCCGGCTGACTGGGCGCGGTCGCCGGTGCCGTGGGGGACGGATCCCGCGCGGTGGAGCTGAGTCAGGGAAGCGTCCGAAAACGTACCCATGAGCAGAATGCCGTACCCCAGTTGTCTTACTCCACTTGCCCGGTTCTGCGACGGATGGCGAACATCGTGAGGTGACTTTGATAAAACCCACGGCCGGGGAGACCGAGGCCGGTGAGCCCGCGCGGCGCCCCGGTGTCGGCCGAGCCGTCGCCGTGCTCGTCCTGTTGGCCCTGGCCACGCTGATACCCCTGCTCGGCCCGTCCGCCGCGCTGCGCGGCACGGGGGAGGCCGCCGCACCCGGGGTCAGCGGTATCGCGCTGCTGCGGGCGGTGTTGTTCGCCGCGTTGTGCGTGCCGGTGGGCGAGCTGTTCGTGAACCGTCTGGCCCGTTCGCTGCCCGGCGCTCCGGAAGCCGGGCCCCGCAGCCTGGCGCCGTATGCGGCCGCCGCCGGTTTCGTCGCCGCGCTGGGCCTCGCCTCGGTCGTGTCCACCGGCAACCTGGTGCCGCACAGCCTTGCCGACATCAACGTCGGCGGTCTCTACGACTCCCGGGACGGCAAACTCGCGCTGGTCGAGGTCAACGCCTTTCTCGTGGCCGGCCTCTGTGCCCTGTCGCGCCGCCCGGTCACCCAGGTCTGGCCGCTGGCCGCGATCGTGGCCGCGGAGGCCCTGCGCGCGCACCCCACGACCGAACACAGCCCGCTGCTGGGGTCGGGGCTGACGTTCGTCCATCTGACGTGCGCGACGCTGTGGACCGGCAGTCTGCTGCACACACTGCGGACGCTGCGCCGGTGGGGCCCCTCCGAGACGGGTTCGGCCCTGTTGGGGCTCTACGCGCGCGTGGCGGCCGTTCTGCTCGCCGCCATCACCACGACCGGGGTGTGGAGTTCGCTGCGCCGCATGCCGGCGCACACGATCCTGGATCAGCTGACCACAACGGCATACGGGCGCACCCTGCTCGCCAAGGTGGTCCTGGTGGGAACGGTCGCCCTGCTCGCCCTGTGGGCACGGATCCGGCTGCGCCGCGCCGCCGACCCGCTGACCGCCTGCTCCCCCGCGCGCGTGGAGGTCGCGGCCCTGGGGGTGGTGGTCCTGGTGTCGGGGCTGCTGACGGCGCTGCCGCTGCCGATCCGGTGGTCGTGACGGTCAGTCGTTGGTGACGAGCACCTTGAGGGCCGTGCGTTCGTCCATCGCCTTGTAGCCGTCGGGGACGCCCTCCAGACCGACCGTCAGGTCGAAGACCGGTGAGGCGTCGACGGTGCCGTCGAGGACGTCGGGCAGCAGCTCCGGGATGTAGGCCCGGACCGGTGCGACGCCGCCGCGCAGTGCGATGTTCCGGTCGAACAGGACGCCGAGGTCGAGTCCGGTGCCGCTGCCGTGCGGCACGCCCACGAAGCCGATCGCGCCGCCGTCGCGCGTGATGTCGACCGCCGTACGCATGGACTGTTCCGTACCGACGGCCTCGACGACGGCGTGTGCGTCCTGTCCGCGGGTGAGTTCACGTACGGCCTCGACGGCCGCGTCGCCGCGTTCGGCGACCACGTCGGTGGCGCCGAAGCGGCGCGCGATGTCCGTACGGACCTGGTGGCGGCCGAGGGCGATGATGCGCTCCGCGCCGAGCCGCTTGGCGGCGAGCACCGCGCACAGGCCGACGGCCCCGTCGCCGACGACGGCGACGGTGGCTCCCGGGCGGGCGCCCGCGCCGAGGGCCGCGTGGTGACCGGTGCCGAGGACGTCGGAGAGGGTCAGCAGCGCGGACAGCAGATGGTCGTCGGAAGCCGCGTCCTTGGGGAGCTGGACCAGGGTGCCGTCGGCGAACGGCACACGCACGGCCTCGCCCTGGCCGCCGTCGTGCCCGACGGAGCCCCAGAAGCCGCCGTGCTCGCAGGAGGTGGTGAGGCCCTCGCGGCAGTAGTCGCAGATGCCGTCGGACCACATGAAGGGCGCGACGACGAGGTCACCCCGCCTGAGGTTCGAGACCTCACTCCCGGCCTCCTCCACGACACCGAGGAACTCGTGCCCGATCCGCTGCCCCGGCTGCCGCGCCGCCTCGCCGCGGTACGCCCACAGGTCGCTGCCGCAGATGCAGGCGCGCAGCACCCGCACCACGGCGTCGGTGGGCAGCTGCACCACGGGCTCGGGCACGTCCTCCACCCGCATGTCGTACGGGGCGTGGATGGTGGTGGCGCGCATGGCGAGGGTCCTTCTCGTGCGGTGGCGTGGGCGCGCTCAGGGGGTGGTCGAGCGCACTTCACGGTACGCCGTCGCGGACGCCCGCCGCTCGCCGAGGGGCGCGCGGACCAGCGGGAATCGCTAGACCCCGGCCGCCCCGAGCAGGGTCCCCGCAGCGTAGGTGACCCCCATGGCGAGGGCTCCGCCCGCCACGTTCCGCAGCACGGCCGGGCCGGGCCGGGCGCCGCCGAGGCGCGCACTGGTCCAGCCGGTGAGGACAAGGGCGCCGAGTACGCAGACCACGGTGACCGGGAGTCGCCAGGCCGGGGGCGGCAGCACGATCGCCAGCAGTGGCAGCAGCGCGCCGACGGTGAACGCGAGGAAGCTCGCCCACGCAGCGTGCCAGGGATTGGTCAGCTCGTCGGGGTCGATGCCGAGCTCCACGCGCGCGTGCGCCCTGAGCGCGTCCCGTTCGGTCAGCTGCTGAGCCGCCTCCCTGGCCACCTCGTGGGACATGCCCCGCTCCTGCAGCAGCGCGGTGAGTTCCTCCAGCTCGGCCTCCGGCTGTTCGCGCAACTCCCGCCGCTCCAGGGCGAGTGCGGCCATCTCGGAGTCCCGCTGGGTGGAGACGGACACGTACTCCCCGGCGGCCATCGACATCGACCCGGCCAGCAGGCCCGCCAGCCCGGCGGTGAGGAGGGCCGAGCGGTGGTCCGTCGCGCCGGCCACACCGACGACGAGACCCGCGGTGGAGACGATGCCGTCGTTCGCGCCCAGCACGGCGGCGCGCAGCCAGTTCAGCCGCTCACCCAGTGCGCCCCCGTGGGCCTCGCCGGCATGCGTTGGTTCCGTCACACCGGGAGGATCCCACTCCGGGCCTCACCAGACCCGTACCGACGCTCCCCGGGCCAACGCCGGGCTCGTCGCGTCCGTGACGACGCGGTCGGCCCCGGGGCGGCATCGAAGCCCGAACCGTCCACCGCGGGAAGGAACTTGAGGGAGAAACCGGTCTTCCTGCTCGGTTCCGGCAGCGTCAGCTGTCCGCACAGGGCGCCGCACACCTCGACGAAGGCGATGCCGTGCAGGGCCGACCGCGAACGAGCCCGCGCCGAGCGGGTCCGGCCGTCGACAAGGTCCGCAGCCGGGGCCACGGACATTCGCGCCATTCGCGGCACTCGAACAGACCGGCGTGGAAGGCCACCTGACGGACAGGACTGTCAGTGCGGGCCCGTATCCTCAGGGACCATGCTCGAAGACCGGACGACCGCAGCGTCCTCCCCCACAGCGTGGCCGGCCGCGTATCCGCAGGGATACGCGGTTGTTGACGTGGAGACCACCGGCCTGGCCCGGGACGACCGGATAATCTCCGCGGCCGTCTACCGGCTGGACGCGCACGGCGAGGTCGAGGACCACTGGTACACGATGGTCAACCCGGAGCGGGACCCGGGGCCGGTGTGGATCCACGGTCTGACGAGCGAGGTGCTCGAGGGTGCGCCCCATTTCCAGGACATCGCCGAGGAGTTCGCGACCCGGCTGGAGGGCCGGGTGCTCGTCGCGCACAACGCGGTCTTCGACTGGCAGATGATCGCGCGGGAGTACGCGCGCGCGGAGCGCGAGGCGCCGGTGCGGCAGCGGCTGTGCACCATCGCGCTCTCCAAGGAACTGGGCCTGCCGCTGCCCAACCACAAGCTGGAGTCGCTGGCCGCCCACTTCGGCGTCGTACAGCAGCGTGCGCACCACGCGCTCGACGACGCGCGCGTGCTGGCGGAGGCGTTCCGGCCGAGCCTCGCGGCCGCGGCGGCCGGGGGCGTGCGGCTGCCGCTGCACGAGTGCCGGCCGCTGACGGAGTGGGCTGACCGTCCGGCGCCGCACATCGGACAGCAGGCCGGTGGATACGGCGGCTATCGAAGCTTCCAGCCGAGCGGTTGGCGCCCCTCCCGCAAAAGGCCCGCATGCCCGTATCCCAACCCAGGCCGTTACGAAGACGGCAAACCACTCAAGCAGGGCATGCGGGTCGCGTTCTCCGGGGACACCTCCATCGAGCGGGAACTGCTGGAGGACCGCGCGGTCGAGGCGGGGCTGCATGTCGCGACGAGCCTGTCCCGGCTGACCAGCCTGCTCGTCACCAACGACCCGGACTCGGGTACGTCGAAGGTGGTCAAGGCCCGGCAGTACGGCACACCGGTGGTGGACGAGGCGGCGTTCGGTCAGCTGCTCAGGGACGTGGAGCCCGCGGACGGGTGACCCGTACGGACGGGTGATTGCCGTGCGACTCGCCCGCTGCCCGCTCGCCCGCGCGGCGGCGACGGCTCACCCTGTGGCGCATGGCGACCTGTGAAGTATGTGGCAATGACTACGGAATGACCTTCGAGGTGCATGCGCAGGGAGCGGTGCACGTCTTCGACTGCTTCTCCTGTGCGATCCACCGCATGGCCCCCGTGTGCGAGCACTGTCGTGTGCAGATCATCGGGCAGGGAGTCGAGGTCGACGGCCAGTGGTTCTGCGGAGCGCACTGCGCCCGCGAGGAGGGCAAGGTGGGCATCGTCGACAAGGTGTAACCCGCCACCCGCCCGAATGCACCCCACGACCGAGTTGTACGGTCGTGGGGTGTACCGCTTCCTGTTGTCCCGGCAGTGGGTGATCCTCACCCTGATCGCCCTCCTCCTGATCCCCACGATGATCAGGCTGGGCATCTGGCAGAAGCACCGCTACGAGATGCGCACCGCCCGCAACGACCTGGTCTCCTCGGCGCTGCATGCCGAGCCGGTCCCCGTGGAGCGGCTGGCCTCCCCCGGGCACGCGGTCACCAGCACCGAGAAGTACCGGACCGTCACCGCGACGGGCACCTTCGACACCGCCCGCGAGGAAGTCGTCAGGCGCCGCACCAACTCCGACGACGAGGTCGGCTTCCACGTCCTCACCCCGTTCGTCCTGACGGACGGCAAGGTGGTGCTGGTCAACCGCGGCTGGATCCCGGCGAACGGGGCGCAGACCACCTTCCCCAAGATCCCCGCACCGCCCGCCGGCAAGGTCACCATCAAGGGGCGGCTGAAGGCCGACGAGACGACCGCGGCGAGCGGCATCAAGGAGATCAAGGGGCTGCCGGACCGGCAGGTCATGCTGATCAACAGCGAGGAGCAGGCCCGGCGGCTCGGGGCCACGGTCCTCGGCGGCTACATCGAGCAGACGGCGCCCGAGGCGAAGGGCGACAGCCCCGAGCAGATCTCCGACCCCGGCAGCGAGGACGCCCCGCTGAACTACGCGTACATGATCCAGTGGTGGCTGTTCGCCGCCGGCGTGCCGGTGGGCTGGTGGGTGCTGGTGCGACGCGAGCGCCGCGACCGGGAGGAAGCAGCCGCCAGGGAGCAGACGGAGGAAGCGGAGCCGGCACCGGTGTAGCCACGCGGCGGTCACTCCCCCGGCTCCACCCCTGATTGCCTTGTGGCCCTTGAGGGAACCCGCAACTCCGTGCACCCCCATATCGAGGATTACGCCCTGATCGGCGACGAACAGACGGCGGCCCTGGTCGGCCGGGACGGCTCCGTCGACTGGCTGTGCCTGCCCCGCTTCGACTCGGCGGCCTGCTTCGCCAGGCTGCTCGGCGACAAGGAGAACGGCCACTGGCGCATCGCACCCAAAGGCGTCAAGGGCCCCTGCACCCGCCGCGCCTACCGCCCCGACAGCCTCGTCCTGGACACCGAGTGGGAGACCGACGAGGGCGCCGTGCGCGTCACCGACCTGATGCCGCAGCGCGACCGCGCCCCCGACCTCGTACGCGTCGTCGAGGGCCTGCACGGCAAGGTGACCGTCCGCAGCACGCTGCGCCTGCGCTTCGACTACGGCTCGATCGTGCCGTGGATGCGCAAGTCCGACGGCCACCGGGTGGCGATCGCAGGCCCGGACTCGGTGTGGCTGAGCACCGAACCCCAGGTGCGCACCTGGGGCGAGGACAACGGCACGCGCTCGGAGTTCACCGTCGAGAAGGGGGAGAAGGTCGCGTTCGTCCTCACCTGGCACCCCTCGCACCAACCGCGTCCGCCCCGGACCGACCCCTACAAGGCGCTGCACGCCAGCGTGAAGGACTGGCAGAAGTGGTCCGCGGCATGCCGCTACGAGGGTCCCCACCGCGACGCCGTGATGCGGTCCCTGATCACTCTCAAGGCCCTCACCTACGCGCCCACCGGCGGCATCGTCGCCGCCCCCACCACCTCCCTGCCCGAGGAGCTGGGCGGGGTGCGCAACTGGGACTACCGCTACTGCTGGCTCCGCGACTCCACCCTCACCCTCGGCGCGCTCCTGGCCTGCGGCTACCACGAGGAGGCCGAGGCGTGGCGGAACTGGCTGCTGCGCGCGGTCGCGGGCGACCCGGCCGACCTGCAGATCATGTACGGGCTGGCGGGCGAGCGACGGCTGCCCGAGTCCGAGCTGTCCTGGCTGTCGGGCTTCGCGGATTCGACACCGGTACGGATCGGCAACGAGGCGGTGAACCAGCTGCAGCTGGACGTGTACGGCGAGGTCCTGGACTCGCTGTCGCTGGCCCGGAGTTCGGGCCTGTCCGCCAAGCCGCACACGTGGGCCATCCAGACCTCACTGATGGACTGGTTGCAGGCGGAGTGGCGACAGCCCGACGAGGGGCTGTGGGAGGTACGCGGCGGCCGGCGCCACTTCGTCCACTCCAAGGTCATGGTGTGGGTGGCCGCCGACCGTGCCGTGCGCGCGCTGGAGGAGAACCCGCAACTGAGCGGCGATGCGGACGGCTGGCGCGCACTGCGCGACAAGGTGCACCGCGAGGTGTGCGAGAAGGGCTTCGACGCCGAGCGGAACACGTTCACGCAGTCCTACGGCTCCCGCGAACTCGACGCCGCGCTGCTGCTCATCCCGCGCGTGGGCTTCCTGCCGCCGGACGACCCCCGGGTGACCGGCACCGTCGACGCGATCCGCGAGGAGCTGGGCCACGGCGGCTTCCTGCGCCGCTACAGCACCGACGAGACGACGGTCGACGGACTGCCCGGTGAGGAGGGCACGTTCCTGGTGTGCTCGTTCTGGCTCGCGGACGCACTGCACATGACGGGCCGCAAGAAGGAGGCACGGGAGCTGTTCGAACGGCTGGTGGGGCTCACCAACGACGTGGGTCTGCTGTCCGAGGAGTACGACCCCGTGGCCGGCCGCCAGCTCGGCAACTTCCCGCAGGCCTTCAGCCACGTCGGCCTGGTGAACACCGCCCTCGCCCTGTTCGGGGACGACGAGGCAGGATAGGGGCCATGGATCTTGGACTGAAGGACCGGGTGTACGTCGTCACCGGGGCCACGCGAGGCCTCGGCAACGCCGCCGCGCGTGAGCTCGTCGCGGACGGCGCGAAGGTGGTCGTGACGGGGCGGGACGAGAAGCGGGTCGCCGACGCGGCGGCCGAGCTGGGGCCCCAGGCCCATGGGGTGGCCGTCGACAACGCCGACCCGCAGGCACCGGCGCGGCTGATCGCGGCGGCGCGTGAACGGTTCGGCGGCTTCGACGGCATCCTGGTCAGCGTCGGCGGTCCGGCGCCCGGGTTCGTCGCGGACAACACGGACGAGCAGTGGCAGGCGGCGTTCGAATCGGTGTTCCTGGGGGCGGTCCGGCTCGCGCGGGCGGCGGCCGCCGAGCTCGACGCCGGAGGTGTCATCGGGCTCGTGCTGTCCGGGTCGGTGTACGAGCCCATTCCGGCGCTGACGATTTCCAACGGACTGCGGCCCGGGCTGGCCGGTTTCGCGAAGTCGATCGCCGATGAGCTGGGCCCGCGCGGAATTCGTGTCGTGGGTCTGCTGCCCGCTCGTATCGACACGGACCGCGTGCGCGAGCTGGACGGACTGTCCGCGGATCCGGAGGCCACACGTGCCGCCCACGAGTCCCGTATTCCGCTGCGGCGTTACGGCAAGCCGGAGGAGTTCGGCCGTACGGCTGCCTTCTTGTTGTCGCCGGCTGCGTCGTATCTGACCGGGATCATGGTGCCCGTTGACGGGGGCATGCGGCACGGATTCTGACTGCGGGTTGTGGTGGGGGTCAACTCACCCTTTCCGCACGGTGCCTGACGCCCTTCATCCGCACTTCGGCGGGAAACCGGGCGAGACCCGCGGAATTGCGTGCGTGCGTCAGGGCCCGGGCCGTGAGGTCGTGCAGGACCGTCGCCGGGTCCACATGCGGTTCCAGGTGGAGTCGCACGCGCGCCTCGGGGGCGGTGCGGCGGCCGGTCAGATGGGCGTGGGCGTGCGCCACGCCCTCCAACTCCCCCGCCTCGCTCGCGAGTACGCCTTCCAGGGCCCGGCCCCGCAGCAGCGCGCCCTCGCCGTCGCCGGTGTCCACCAGGACCTCGGCGAGGCGGCGCCGGCGCAGGACCGCGGTCAGCCACCACAGGGCGAGCAGGACCAGGACGGCCAGTGCGGCGATGACGGTCGGCCACCACCAGCCGGAGCCCTGCCAGCGGGTGCGTTCGGCGTCGCTGAGCAGGACGTCGTGCCGGCCGTCGTGGATCCACCAGGACGGTGGCGGAGCGCCGAGTCCGACGGCCAGGACGGAACCGCCCAGCAGGAGCAGCACGAGACCGACGAACCCGATCAGTACGCGGTTGACGATCCTGAGCATCGCCCTCACCCCTTCCGTCCGGGCCGCCGTACGTGCACGGACAGCGCGGGCGGATGGGTGAGCCCCAGGCCTGTGATCGCGTCGTCGAGCGTGGCGTTCAGGTCGGCGCGTACGTCGCCCAGTTCGCGGAAGTGCGAGACGGCGTACACGTCGGCATGGGCGCGGCGCATCCGGACCCGTACCGACTGGACGCCGGCGACCTCCATGGCTCGGTCGCGCAGCACGAAGGCGGCCGCCTCGCGGTGCAGTCCGGCGCGCACGTCGGCCTGGGTGCGCCGCATCGGCAGGATCCCGCGCAGGCCGGGGGTGACCGCCAGCACGAGCAACCAGAGGCCGAGGACGGCGGCGCCCCCGGCACCGACGAGCACCCACGTGTCGTCGAGGTGGCGCTCGGCGAGCCCGCGGGCGAGTTCGCGCCGCCAGGCCATCGCGGGCCGGTGCGCCCGTACGGCCGCGATGTCGTACAGGAACACGCCCGCGACCGCCAGGACCAGCAGCGCCACGATGCCCGCGGGGATGCGGCGCGCCGACCAGAAGCGGCCCTGATCGCCGTCGTGACCGGACGGCGGAGGCCCGTACGCCGGTTCCTGTGCGGGTGCCTTCTCGATGACCGGCAGCCGCTGTGTGGTGCCCTCGGAGCCCTGGGGCTCGCTCATCGCGTCCTCCCCTGTGCCACGCCGTGCGCCGGGGTCAGATGCAGCCGCTCCACGTGGACGGCGACCTCCGGCACCTCCATGCTCACCAACGCGCCTACCCGCGAAGCGACATGTCGACGCACATCCGCGCAGCGGACGCCGATGTCGCACGGGTAGTCGAGTTCGACGTGGAGGCGGATGTGAGCGGCTCCGTGGTGGATGACCACGGTGGCGCGCGGGGGTGAGGTGTCCTCGGACTGGTCGCTGAGGGTCTCCCGGGCCGCCTGGGCGGCGATCTTCGAGACCACCCGGTCGGCGACTCTGGTGGCCCCGCGCTCCCCCGGTGCGACGGTGTCCGTGGGTCTGCGCAGCTCACCGACACCGTCGCTCACCTGGCTCACCTGGCTCACCGCCGGCGGTCGTCACGCGTACGGAAGAGCTCGCCGATCTCCAGATCCCCCTCCAGGAACCGGCCGACGACGAAACCGATGGCGCCCAGGGCGGCCACCAGCACGAAGGCGCCGAAGCCGCCGAAGTATCCGGCGAAGCCCAGCGCCATTCCGGCGATCATGCCGACCACGGCCCTGCTCATCGTGCGCTCCCCTCAGTGGTGCGGTTGTCCGGTCCGGTGGTGCGGTGTGTCCGGTCGCCGGCCGGTCACTGGAGCCGCTGCTCCGGCTCCTCGTCCTCTTCCTCCGGCAGCTTCACATCACTCACCGCGATGTTGACCTCGACGACTTCGAGGCCCGCCATCCGCTCCACCGCCGCGATGACGTTCTCGCGCACGGCGTGGGCGACGTCGGAGATCGAGACGCCGTATTCGACGACGATCTCCAGGTCCAGCGCCGTCTGCACCTCGCCGACCTCGACCTTCACACCCCGTGTCACGGACTTCGTGCCACCCGGTACCCGGTCGCGCACGGCCCCGAAGGTACGGCTGAGCCCGCTGCCCAGGGCGTGCACGCCGACCACGTCCCGCGCGGCCAGCCCGGCGATCTTCTCCACGACCCCGTCGGCGATGGTCGTCCGCCCCCGGGTGGCGGGGTCTCCGCCGCCGCGCCGCGTCGGCTGCGCCTTGCGCATCGTCGGGGGGTCCGTCACCTCGCTCGCTCCTCCGGGAGCCTGCGTCCGGTTCTGCTCCGTCATGTCGGTCATCGCCGCGTCCCTTCCGGTTCGACGTCCTACGACCACGGTAAGCGGGGTTCCGTCACCGCGCGCCGGGGATGCGGCAGGCTGGAGGAATGACAGCGGAACGGTGGGCGCACGCGGTACGGCATCAGCTGAGCCTGGGCAGATTCCTGCCCCTGGGCGGACCGCGCGACGGCGCGTGGATCTCGGAGGAGGCGGCCGAGGCAGTACTCCGGCGCGCGGCCGAGGCGCTGCGCGGGGTACGGCTGGACGCGCTCCGCATCGCGCTCGCCGACCCGGACACCGCTCACGACCCCGCCGTACCGCCGCCGCCGAGCGCCCTGCCGCCCGGACCACTGCGCGTGACGGCGGACCTCGCCGCGACGGCGTCCGAGCCACTGCCCACCACGGCCGCCCTTGTACGTACGACGCTGGCGGCCGCGGCGACAGAACTGCTCGGCCTGGCGCTGGCCGAGGTGGACCTCCGGGTCACGGCTTTGCTGGACGAGGCACCGGACCCCGCCCCCGTACGGGCGCCGGAGCCGCCACGCGCCGCGGAACCCGAGGACGCGGACGAGCTGCGCGTGGCGACCGCCGCCCTGATGGTCCCGGGGGTCGCCCACCTGACGGGGGGCCTGGGCCGGGCGGCGGTACACATCACTGAGCTCCAGGAGGAGGGCAGCCTCCCGCGCCGCCACGTGCGCGTCGAGCTCGCGGTGAGCGCAAACCACCGGGCCGTGGACGTGGCCCGCGAGGTCCGTGCCGCCGTCGCCGGGGTGCTACCGGATCACCCGACGGTGGCGGTACTGGTCACAAGGGTCAGCTGACGCGCCCCAAAGGGGCGCGGGGCTGTGATATCAGCGGCTCCGCCGCGGGGCGCGACCAGCCACGACGGCGCCGCAGACCAAAGACGCAGCACCGCCGGAGGCTCATTCGCCGAGACCGGCAAGATCCCGCAGCCGCCGCGCCTGCGCAGCCCGCTCAGCGGCACGCTGATCGTCGTAGGAACGACCGTGCGCCCCCCGAATCAGCGCCTTGGTCTCGATCACAGCGTCCCGCGGCGCAGCCAGGATCGCCGAAGCCAGATCCCGCACCGCACCGTCGAGCTGATCGCCCGGCACCGCAATGCTGGCGAGGCCCGTGCTGACAGCCTCCTCGGCCGACACAAAGCGACCGGTGACGCAGATCTCCAGCGCGCGGGCGTAGCCGACCAGCCCCACCAGCGGATGCGTCCCCGTCAGGTCCGGCACCAGCCCGAGGCTGGTCTCGCGCATGGCGAACTGCACGTCGTCGGCGACGACGCGCAGATCACAGGCGAGCGCGAGCTGGAAACCCGCGCCGATGGCATGGCCCTGGACGGCGGCGATGGACACGAGGTCGCTCCGTCGCCACCAGGTGAAGCCGGCCTGGAACTCGGCGATGCTCGCGTCGAGTTCACCGTCGCTGCTGCGCGCAAGGTCGATGAACGTCGGCTCGCCCTCGATTCCCTCGGGCGTGAACATCTGCCGGTCGAGCCCGGCCGAGAAGGACTGCCCCTCGGCGCGCAGCACGACGACACGGACGGACCCCGGCAGGACCCGCCCGGCCTCGGCGAGCGCACGCCACATGGCGGGGCTCTGCGCGTTGCGCTTGGCCGGGTTGGTCAGCGTCACCGTGGCGATCGCGTCGTCGACGGTGAGCCGTACGCCGTCCTTGTCGAGTACCGGACCGAGGTCCTGGGCAGGCGAAGCCATGGAGTGCCTCCGATGAGTGCGGTCAGCAGAGCAAGCTAAAGCGCAAAGCTAAGTGACTGCACAGTAACCACCCGGCCGATCTGCCGACCGACCGGGTGGCCACCATCGAAGCCGATGGGCCGCCCGGGATCAGGACGAGGCGGCCTTCTTGCCCCGCGTCGCCCCGCCACGCCCACGCAGCGTGACGCCCGACTCACTGAGCATCCGGTGCACGAAGCCATACGAGCGGCCGGTTTCCTCGGCCAGTGCCCGAATGCTCGCACCGGAGTCGTACTTCTTCTTCAGGTCTGCCGCGAGCTTGTCGCGCGCGGCGCCGGTTACCCGGCTGCCCTTCTTCAGAGTCTCGGCCACCCGTGCCTCCTCATGGGAAGTGCGCTCTGGTCCCCTCATGATCACCCCTCCGGGCTTTCATGGCCACCCATTCGGCAAGGTCCGTGAGACAGGGTTTTGACGACAGGAGCGCATCCCCACAAGCGGAATCTGTAATTCCCCCCGCTCGCGTTCGTACCGCCGAACGGGTTCTTTTGCGAAACGCCAGGTCAGAGACGTACGACGGCCGAGCCCTTGTCGATAAAGGGCTCGGCCGCGAAATGGATGTAGGACACACCTCGGTACGAGGAGATCTCACACAGATGATGGATCACGGATCGGCCGAATGATCCATACGCCGTGGATCACGCCTTCGATCAAGCTGTGCTGACGGGTCGGCCGGCTCCCGACGGTCCTCAACGGCTCTTCATGACTCTCAGGCGAGGGCGACGAGGTCCGCGTAGTCGGCGCCCCACAGGTCCTCGACGCCGTCCGGCAGCAGGATGATCCGCTCGGGCTGCAGCGCCTCGACGGCGCCCTCGTCGTGGGTGACCAGGACGACCGCGCCCTTGTAGGTGCGCAGGGCGCCGAGGATCTCCTCACGGCTGGCGGGGTCGAGGTTGTTGGTCGGCTCGTCGAGCAGCAGGACGTTGGCCGAGGAGACGACCAGGGTCGCCAGGGCCAGACGGGTCTTCTCGCCGCCGGACAGCACGCCGGCCGGCTTGTCGACGTCGTCGCCGGAGAACAGGAACGAGCCGAGCGTCTTGCGGACCTCCACGAGGTCCAGGTCGGGTGCGGAGGAGCGCATGTTCTCCAGGACCGTGCGCTCCGGGTCGAGGGTCTCGTGCTCCTGCGCGTAGTAGCCGAGCTTGAGGCCGTGGCCCTCGATGACCTCGCCGGTGTCGGGCTTCTCGACGCCGCCGAGGAGGCGGAGCAGGGTCGTCTTGCCGGCGCCGTTGAGGCCGAGGATGACGACGCGGGAGCCCTTGTCGATCGCCAGGTCGACGTCGGTGAAGATCTCCAGCGAGCCGTACGACTTCGACAGTCCCTCAGCGGTGAGCGGCGTCTTGCCGCACGGCGCGGGCTCCGGGAAGCGCAGCTTGGCGACCTTGTCGCTCTGGCGGACCGCCTCCAGGCCGGAGAGCAGCTTGTCCGCACGCCGGGCCATGTTCTGCGCGGCGACCGTCTTGGTGGCCTTGGCGCGCATCTTGTCGGCCTGCGTATGCAGGGCGGCGGCCTTCTTCTCGGCGTTGGCCCGCTCGCGCTTGCGGCGCTTCTCGTCGGCCTCGCGCTGCTGCTGGTAGAGCTTCCAGCCCATGTTGTAGATGTCGATCTGGGCGCGGTTGGCATCCAGGTAGAACACCTTGTTGACGACCGTCTCGACCAGGTCGACGTCGTGGGAGATCACGATGAAGCCGCCGCGGTACGTCTTCAGGTAGTCCCGCAGCCAGATGATCGAGTCCGCGTCGAGGTGGTTGGTGGGCTCGTCGAGCAGCAGCGTGTCCGCGTCGGAGAACAGGATGCGGGCGAGCTCGATACGGCGGCGCTGACCGCCGGAGAGCGTGTGCAGCGGCTGGCCGAGCACCCGGTCGGGCAGGTTGAGCGCGGCGGCGATGGTGGCGGCCTCGGCCTCGGCGGCGTACCCGCCCTTGGTGAGGAACTCCGTCTCCTGGCGCTCGTACTGCTTCAGCGCCTTCTCGCGGGTCGCGCCCTGCCCGTTGGCGATGCGCTGTTCGTTGTCGCGCATCTTGCGGATCAGTACGTCGAGACCGCGCGCCGAGAGGACGCGGTCACGGGCGAGGATGTCGAGGTCGCCGGTGCGGGGGTCCTGCGGGAGGTAGCCGACCTCGCCGGAGCGGGTGACCGTGCCGCCGGCCGGGATGCCCTCGCCTGCCAGGACCTTGGTGAGGGTGGTCTTGCCGGCGCCGTTGCGGCCGACCAGGCCGATGCGGTCCCCCTTGGCGATACGGAAGGAGGCGGACTCGATGAGGACGCGGGCACCGGCGCGCAGCTCGATACCGGAGGCGGAGATCACGGACAGACTCCAGGGCAGAAAGGGTTGACGGGTGGGCGGCTGAGGCGTTCCCGCCGTCTAATGCGCGAGGAGAATGGCCATGGGCCAAGTCTAACGGGGCCGTGCAAGCACTTTTTCTGTGCTCGGGTGTTCGGGCCGCCTGCCGGGGACGTCGTTGCCGAGAGGGGTGCGGTGCGGGGTGATCCGTCCCAGGTCGTCGACGGCGATGAGCTGGGACGTCCACGCCGCCGCCGGGCAGGGCTGGGCGACGATCAGCGCTCCGGCGTGACGTACGGCACGCTCGGGCGCGAAGGCGCATCCATCGCGCGCGGGCAGCACCCAGCGCAGGTTGCCGTCGGCGATCCGGTAGCCGGCGATGCGGGGCGGGGTGACGACGGCGAGGATCCCGCGGCCCAGTGGGCGCAGCACTCCGGTGCCGCCCTGGGCGGGCAGCCAGGCGTCGGCCGCGGGCAGGGCGCGGTGCCAGCGGACGGAGGTGCCCTCGTGCGCTGTCACCAGCCCGTCGTCCCAGAGCGTGACGGCGTTCCCGCGCGCCGGGAGCACGGCGAGGGGATGGTGGCCCTCGCGGGCGTAGTGGGCGTCGGCGGTGAAGTGGTCCCCGTACGGGGTGGGACGGGCCGCATGGACGGCCGCCAGGACGGGCGCGGCCACGAGGAGGGCGAGGGCGGCCGGCAGTCGGCGGCGGAGGGCCGGGCGCCCGGGGCGCTCTGGGGCGGCGGGGTTCGGCTCCGTCGCCTCGACCGGCAGAACGACCACCTTGCCCCCTTCAGCGGCCTTTGTATCGGGTTCGGCGCAGAGCGTAGTCGCGTGCGCGGGCGGGTGCGGGGGATACGGCGGTGGGCCAGCGGGGCGTGTCCCCCGTTCGGCCCTGCGGGTCGCTCCGCGGGACGTACGTGATGCCGTCGATTGGCTGCGGCGCCGTCGTGGCTGGGCGCGCAGTTCCCCGCGCCCCTGAAAAGCCGCTGCCCTTCCGCCGACCTGAAAGCCGCCGCCCGACCGCCGACCTGAAAGCGCTGACCGACCGGCGGTCTGAGAGCCGCCGCCGGACCGTCCGGTCAGAAAGCCGCTACCGGAACGTCGAGGATTTCGCCCCGTGGTCAGCTGCCGCCCGTGTGTACCTGGAAGGCAGCCCGGCGGACCGCCTTCGCCAGGGCGGGGTCCGGGTGGGCCGCGGCGAGGGCCACGAGGACCTGGACGGTGCGGGGGTGGCCGACGGCGCGTACCTCGTCCAGGAGCATCGGGACGGTCGGCTGCACGGCCGACTCCAGGTGGCGTACGAGCATCGGGGCCTCGCCGTGGTCGGCGACCGCGGCGGCGGTGTCGACCCACAGCCAGGTGGCCTCTTCGCGGGTGAGGACCTCGTGGGCGTCCTCGGGGTCGACGCCGTCGTGCTCGGCCAGCCACAGCAGGGCGTAGGGCCGCAGGGTCGGCTCGTCGGCGACGGCGCTGACGTCCGGCTCGGCGGGGGCGCCGACCACGCGCAGCGCCTCGAAGGCGAGGCCGCGCAGCAGGGCGTCGTCGCCGCGGGCGGCGGCGATGAGTTCGGTGACGGCGCTGCCGACAGGCCGGGCGGCGAGCCAGGCACGGTACTCGGCGCGGGCGGCGTTGGGGCGCAGCTGGGCGCAGCCGCGGAGCATCTCGTCGGCGGCGACCTCGATGTTCCCGGCGGGGCTCTGCGCGGCGACGCAGATCTGCTCCAGCTTGACCCAGACGGCCCAGTTGCCGAGCGGGGTGAGGGTGGCCTGTCCGCCGCCGCAGGTGAGGGCGCCGACGGAGGCGAGGGCGTGCAGGGCCCAGTCGAGGAGGGGGGCGAGCGGGGCGTCGAGGGCCTGCGGCTGCTCGGTGGGCTCCGGCTGCGGACCGTAGGGGATCTCGCAGCGCTCGGTGCGCAGTTCGGTGACCCGCTGCTCCAGGAGGTCGAGGAGCTGGTCGACCGGGACGGATCCGGCGGACAGCTGGAGGAAGGAGAGCACCTGGGGCATGGCCGAGACGACCTCGGCGACGGTGGCGGGCTCGTGGTCCGCGGGTTCCGCGTGGGCGAGGGACCAGGCGTCGAAGAGGGCGACCCAGCCGCGCAGGACGGCGCTGTCGTCCCGGTTCCAGGCGCGCAGCCGCCAGCCGGGGCGGGCGCTGTCGCCGTGCACCTCGACGAGGCCGGCGAGGCGGGCGGTGTCCCAGTCGGCGCGGACCTGAGCCACGGTCAGGCCGAGGTCGCGGGCGGCTCGTTCGGCGGTCGCGTCGGCGAGGGTGGCCTTGCCGTCGGCGGTCGCCCCGTCGCTCCCCGGGCCGAGCGCGGCGTCGGCCCAGCGGGCGACACGGGCGGCGGCGGCCAGTTGGGAGCGAGCCATTCTGGCCAGCTCCGCGGGTGCCGGTGTGCCCTCCGGGGGGCGGGGTGCGGAGCGGCGCGGGCGGCGCTGGTTCACGGCTCTGGGGGCGGCGGACAGGGATCGCGGGCCGACGAGTCGAAGCCTGGAGTCGCGCGGGATACGGGACGTCACGGGTGCAGTCTTCCGGTTGACGGTCCGAAAACCCAAACGGAATGTCACGGCGGGCGACGGGACTGGCCAACGCACGGGGTCCGGCGAGCGGCTCGGGGACGGGAACAGGCCAGTGGTTCGGCCTTAAACGGAATGGTGCCGACTGTTCAGCTCCGCTGCGGCCGAAGCCGGCGAGGGGGTCACATGAGGGGGGTGAGGAAGCGGCGCAACGCCTCCTCGTAGGCCTTCGGGTCGGCGTTCCACATCGCCGAGTGCGGAGCGTTCGGGACCGTGCGCAGAGCGATCAGGTTGGGGCGGGCGTGCGCGAGACGGCGGGAGTACTCCCAGGGGGCCAGGATGTCCTCCGGGCCGTGGAAGATCAGCGTCGGCACGGTGAGCTGCGCGGCGTCGGCGGTGCGCTCGCGCTCCATGCCGGTGCGTCCCTGGGCGGCCCGGACGGCGAGCGGCAGCAGTGCGCCCGGTGTGCGGCGGGCGGCGGCGAGGGCGCGCAGCGTCGTGGCCCAGCTGAGCACCGGGGAGTCCAGGACCAGTCCTGAGATGCGCTCGCGCAGCCCTGAGTGAACTGCGGCGCGCAGCGCCATGGTGGCGCCGGTGGACCAGCCGTGCAGGACGACCTGTTCGGCGCCGTGGCTGACGGCGTGGCGGATCGCGGCGTCCAGGTCGCGCCACTCCGTCTCGCCGAGGTGATTGAGCCCGTCCGGCGGTCGGGGTGCGCCGGGGTCGCCGCGGTAGGCGAGGTCGAGCACCGGGAAGCGCTGGCTGTGCAGGAACTCCATGATGTTCATGGGGTGTTCTCGGGTGGCGCCCAGGCCGTGCACGGTGATCACCCAGGTGTCCCGCAGTCCGGGCACGAACCAGGCGGGCAGTGAGCCGAGTTCGCCGGGGATGGTGACGTCCGTGTGACGCAGGCCGAGTGCGGTGCCCGGGTCGCCGGTGTGCACGTTCGGGGTCAGCCACACGTTGTCGCCGGGCTCCAGGGTGCCGTGGGTGACCCGTTCCAGGCGGCGGACGACCGAGTCGGCGGAGTGCGTTGCCGTGTCGAGGACGGGGCCGACGACGGCGTGGGTGCCGTTGCCGGCGAGGCCGTATGTGCCGGGGCGCAGGGCGGCGAGGTCGCGGGTGAGCGCGATCTGGCCGGCGGCCGTGGCGTGCACGGTGAGACGGGGTTCGGTGGGCAGTGGCCGGCCCGGCGGCGCCTTGAGCGCCGCGTCGCTCGCGAACCGGCCGGCGGCCACGCTTGCCGCGCCGGCCGCCAGGGCTACGGTGACGGCTGCGGCCGTCGCTTTGACTGTGCGCACCTGTCCAGTGTCCTGGCGTACCCCGCCACCGGCCAGCGGGCGGACGGAGCGGGATGATGCGGGTTGCGGCCGGGGGGTGCTCCGCTCACCCCGACTGTGGTGTGCCGGGCCTCACCGCCGTTGCCCGTAGCCCCGCAGTTTCTCTCCTGCCTCCGCCAGCTGCTCCCGGGAGAGCAGCGTCGGTGACATGCCGGGCACCGACGAGGCCGTCAGCCACAGGCGGCACATCCACTCCAGTTGCGCCGTGCGGTCGTAGGCCTGGTCGAGGGTGGTGCCGTAGGCCATCGTGCCGTGGTTCTGCAGGAGGCAGGCGGTGCGGTCGGCGAGGGCGTGGAGCATGTTCTCGGCCAACTCGTCGCTGCCGTATGTCGCATAGGGGGCAACTCGGACGGGACCGCCGAGGGCGCCGGCCATGTAGTGGATCGCCGGGAGTTCCGGGACGAGCGTCGAGACGGCCGTCGCGTGCACGGCGTGGGTGTGGACGACGGCGCGGGCGTCGGTCGTGCGGTAGACCGTGAGGTGCATGGGAAGTTCGCTCGTCGGGACGAGCGCGCCGTGCACCTGCCTGCCGTCGAGGTCGACGCCGGTCACGTCCTCGGGCGCGAGCCGGTCGTAGGGCACGCCCGAGGGCGTGACCAGCACGGTGTCCCCGACCCGCACCGAGACGTTCCCGGAGGTGCCGACGACGAGGCCGTCTGCGACCGTGCGACGGGCGGTGGCGACGAGGGCTCCCCAGGCATGCGCCACCTCGGGTCCCACACCCTTCCCCCACTCCTCCGGCACGGACCGTGCACCTTCCCGTGCATCCCGTTCGCCCCGCTGGTCCCGCCGCTGCTCAGCCATGCCGCGATCCTGCCAGGCACATCCGCAACCCGCCGCCGGGCGGGGCACTTTAAGGCGGAAGCCGAGCCTCCGAAAGATCCCTTATCAGTACATATCCGTCTCTCTCCGCGCTTGGCCTGAGATCGCCGAGCATTCGCCGATCTTCCAGTAATCTCCCGTTGTTTTGTCGTGCACGTCGCCATTCCGGGGGGAAACTTGGCCCGTGATCGCACACCCTTGCGCCGCCGCACCCGCGCCATCGCGGTCTTCGTGGCGGCGCTCACCGTCACTGGGGCGGCTCTCGCCGAGCTTCCGGCCTCGGCGGCGAGCCTGCCGCAGGGGCACGACGTCTCCTCGCACCAGAAGAACGTCAACTGGTCGAGCGCGAAGGCCAGGGGCGCCCGGTTCGTCTACGTCAAGGCGACCGAGTCCACGGACTACCGCAACCCGTACTTCAGCCAGCAGTACAACGGCGCCCGCAGCGCCGGCATCATCCACGGGGCGTACCACTTCGCGCTGCCGGACAAGTCGCCGGGCAGGACGCAGGCGGCGTACTTCGTGAACCACGGCGGCAGGTGGAACCCGGACGGCTGGACGCTGCCGCCCGCGCTCGACATCGAATACAACCCGTACGACGCCAAGCACAGGTGCTACGGCATGAGCAAGGCGAGCATGGTCGGCTGGATCAAGTCGTTCAGCGGCGAGGTGAAGCGGCTCACCGGCCGCCATCCGGTGATCTACACGACCACCCACTGGTGGAACGCATGCACCGGCGGCAGCCGCGCCTTCGCCTCGAACCACGCGCTGTGGATAGCCCGTCACGACAACGCGGACAGCGGATCACTGCCGGCCGGCTGGTCGTTCTGGACCTTCTGGCAGTACGGCAACAGGGGCGGCCTGCCGGGTGACCAGAATCTCTTCAACGGGTCACAGATCCAGCTGAGGAGGTTCGCCCGGGGCTACTAGCCGGGGGTGCCGAGGGACCAGGGTGCCGCCGGGACCGGGCGGAGCGGCGACCCCCTCATCCGGACACCGTGCAGCCCACCCCAGTTCATCTTCCGTTCACTCAGGTTGCCTACGGTCAACCGACCGTTGACTTCGAACGATTGCCTGGGTAAATGGAAAACTTCTCGCTGATCCTCGCGATTGTGGTAGTAACCGCACTCGCGTTTGATTTCACGAACGGTTTCCACGACACCGCCAACGCGATGGCCACCACCATCTCGACCGGCGCGCTCAAGCCCAAGGTCGCGGTGGCCATGTCCGCCGTGCTGAACCTTGCGGGTGCCTTCCTCTCCGTGGAGGTCGCCAACACGATCTCCAAGGGTCTCGTCGACGAGACCGGCATACGTCCCGAGGTCATCTTCGCGGCGCTGGTCGGCGCGATCCTCTGGAACCTGCTGACCTGGCTCGTCGGACTTCCCTCCAGCTCCTCCCACGCCCTGATGGGCGGCCTGATCGGCGCCACCATCGCCTCGGCCGGCATGGGCGCGGTGCACGGCGACGTGCTCGTCACCAAGGTGCTCATCCCGGCGCTGGCCGCCCCGATCGTCGCGGGCGTGGCGGCGCTGCTCGCGACGCGGCTGTCGTACACCCTCGGCAAGAAGGCCGACGGCAAGGCCGCCGAGAAGGGCTACCGTGCCGGCCAGATCGCCTCCGCGGGCCTGGTCTCGCTGGCCCACGGCACCAACGACGCGCAGAAGACGATGGGCATCATCACCCTCGCCCTGGTCGCCGGCGGCGCCGTCGCCCCCAACTCCGACCCGCCCACTTGGGTCATCCTCTCCGCGGGCCTGGCGATCGCGCTCGGCACCTACATCGGAGGCTGGCGCATCATCCGCACGATGGGCAAGGGCCTGACCGAACTCCAGCCGCAGCAGGGCTTCGCCGCCCAGACCAGCGCGGCCACGGCCATCCTCGCCTCCTCGCACCTCGGCTTCTCCCTCTCCACCACCCATGTCGTCTCCGGTTCGGTGATGGGCGCGGGCCTCGGCCGCAAGGGGGGCGTGGTCCGCTGGTCGACGGCGACCCGCATGCTCGTGGCCTGGTGTCTGACGCTGCCGGCGGCGGCCCTGGTCGGTGCGGGCGCGGAGTCCGTGACGGATCTCGGTGACTGGGGCACCGCCGTCGTCGCCGTCTTCCTGATCGCCTCCAGCGCGGCCATCTGGAAGATCTCCCGGCGCGAGGTCGTCGACGCGTCGAACGTCAACGAGAGCGAGGAGCCGCCCGGCGTGGTGACCACGGCGATCGCCGCCGTGACCCCGCCCCCGGCGGGCACGGTGACCGACGACCTGACGGCCACGATCCCCGCCCCGGCCACCACGGTCGCCGTCCCCGACCCGGCGACCCCGCCGGCCGCGGCCGTCTGAGCCCGCCCACCCGGCACGAAGGAAGAGAAGCAGCATGAAGATCGACTGGGCGGCCCTGGGCTCCGTCTTCGGCGTCAGCCTCGCGGTCACGGTGGGCCTCGTGGCCCTGTTCACCCTCGGCATCATGGGCCTGTCGCGCCGCGAGCGGGCCGTGGCGCAGGGCAACTCGGCGACCCTCGCGGTCACCGGCGCGTATGTCTGCTTCGCGGCCTGCGCGGCGGCGGTGGCGTACGGAATCAGTCTGATCATGACCAAGGCCTGAGGCGGCGGGCGAACCGCCGGACCCACGACCTGACGCGGGGCGGGAAAGCACCGGGCGTGCTTTCCCGCCCCGCTTTTCTGCATGCCCGATCAGACGACACCGGATCGACACGTGTCGGACCGCGAGTTCGGTCAGAACTGGCTTTCCGACACATGTCTGATTGCGTACAGCGAAGCCCGTGTGGATCGCCTTTGGTGTCGCCGCCTCGACCGCGCTCACCGCGGTCGGCGTCGCTCTCGGCCGCTTTCTCCGCGGCCCCCGCGGTGGCAGTGACGAGTGAGGCCGAGCCTCACGACGCGACGTACCGCCTCCGGGCCGTAGCCCCACCACGCTCCCCCCGCCAGGGCCACCGCCACCGCCACGAGCCCCCAGACGATCAGCTTGTCCCGGGTGCCGTCGGCCAGGAGTGAACTCGCCGCCCCTGCAACGCTCGCCACCGGACCGCACACCACGCAGAAGCCCGCGAGAACAACGCCATCGGTGTGCCGCACCCCCCGCCCACCACTGTCGGCGCCAGTCCCCATCGAGCTCCCCCTCCCAGGCCGGTCACGTCCACATTTCGTTGCCCAACCCCTGGGATCTCAGCCCTGTGAGGAACAACTGCCACGGCCTGCGCGCGAGATGGACGCGTGCCTCTCCTGCCGACTGCTTCGTGCCGCGGACCAGCACCCCCTCCGCGACGGCGGCGACCGCCACGCAGGTGTCCCCGTTCAACGAATGGCTGCTGATGCGCCACGCACTTGCGGACGGGCCCCCGTCGACCACGCAGACCTCCCAGAGTCGAGGGCTGATGCCCCGGAGGTGTCCATCGCGCCCGAAAACCGTAGCGTCGCCGCCCTCGACCGCGCAGGCCCCCCGAGGAACGGGACGCAAACGCCCCGCACCGCTCACCCTGCCGCTCCCCGAATTCTCCTTTTCAGTCTGGAGATGCCGGATTCGGTCGACCAGAGCGCCAACCGGCCCTCGTGTGGGCATCAGCACACTCCTCCGTCCCAGGTCAACAGCAAGTTGACTGCCCTTCCAGGCCGTGGTGGACTGCCGAGGCCATGTACGGCGGCAAGAGAGGAAGCCGGTGAAAGTCCGGCGCGGTCCCGCCACTGTCACCGGGGTAGTAAGCCCCGGGAGCCAGGAACTCTCACCGTCGGTCTCGTCGAACCAGGGCGCGGACACCCTGAGTGAGGACATATCGCCATGTGCGGCTGCCTGTTGAACTTCAACGCCCCGGTTCTGCCCGACCCCACGGCCGGCTGAGCCGATGCGTGCCGATCGCGTCTTCGCGTACGGCGCCGCCGCCGGCCTCCTCGGTGACCTCCTGCTCGGCGATCCGCGCCACGGGCATCCGGTCGCCGTGTTCGGACGGGCCGCGGGGGCCGTGGAACGGGTGTTGTGGCGGGACCACCGCGGGTGGGGCGCGCTGCACACCGCCGCGTGCGCCGGGAGCGCCATCGCGCTCGGTGCCGTGGCGCAGAAGGCCGTACGCCCCTCCCGTACCGCGTCCCTCGCGCTGACCGCCGCCGCCACCTGGGCCGTCGTCGGGGGGACTTCGCTCGCGCGGGAGGCCCGTGTCATCGGGCGTGCGCTGGAGGCCGGGGACATTGAGGGCGCCCGGGCCAGGCTGCCGCATCTGTGCGGGCGGGATCCGCAGGCCCTGGACGCCGACGGGATGGCGCGGGCCGTGGTGGAGTCCGTCGCCGAGAACACGTCCGACGCCGTGGTGGGGGCGCTGGTCTGGGGGGCCGTCGGCGGGGTGCCGGGGCTGCTCGGATTCCGGGCCGTCAACACCCTCGACGCCATGGTCGGGCACAAGTCGGTCAAGTACCGGCGGTACGGGTGGGCTTCGGCTCGGCTGGACGACGTGGCGGGGTGGCCGGGGGCGCGTCTGACCGCTGCGCTCGCGACCGTCGCAGGGGGCGACCCCCGCGGGGCCGTGCGCGCCTGGCGTGCCGACGCCGGGAAGCACCCGAGCCCCAACGCCGGGCCCGTGGAGGCGTCGTTCGCGGGAGCGCTGGGGGTGCGGCTGGGCGGGACGTTGTCGTACGGGGGGCGGGTCGAGCATCGGCCTGTGCTGAACGGGGAGGGGCGGGCCGTGGAGGTCGGGGACATCGAGCGGGCCGTGCGGTTGTCGCGGCGGGTGGGGTGGCTGGCGTTGGGGGTGAGTGCGGCTGGGTCGGTGTTGCGAGGCCGGGTCGCGCGGCGCCCGGCGGTGGGGGCCGTGCCCACCCTCCCCCACTCTCGGCTTCGCTCGAGCGGGGGGACCCCCATCGCCCTGCGGAACGACTGCCCACAGCGGTCGCGGAGCGGTGCCGCACAGCGGTCGGCCGGCGAGCGGCCGGGGTGGGTGTCATGAGCGGCGGGGGGCTTCTCGTCGCCGGTACCACCTCCGACGCCGGTAAGAGTGTTGTCACCGCCGGGATCTGTCGTTGGCTGGTGCGGCAGGGGGTCAAGGTCGCGCCGTTCAAGGCGCAGAACATGTCCCTCAACTCGTTCGTGACGCGTGAGGGCGCCGAGATCGGGCGGGCGCAGGCCATGCAGGCGCAGGCCTGCCGGGTCGAGCCGACCGCGCTGATGAACCCCGTGCTGCTCAAGCCCGGTGGCGAGCAGAGCAGTCAGGTCGTGCTGATGGGCAAGCCCGTCGGCGAGCTGAGTGCGCGGGGCTATCACGGTGGACGCCAGCAGCAACTTCTGGGGACGGTGCTCGACTGTCTCGCCGAGTTGCGGGGCACGTATGACGCCGTGATCTGTGAGGGTGCGGGTTCTCCCGCCGAGATCAACCTGCGCCGGACCGACATCGTGAACATGGGGATCGCCCGCAACGCACGGCTTCCCGTGGTCGTGGTCGGTGACATCGACCGTGGCGGGGTCTTCGCCTCCTTCTTCGGGACCGTCGCCCTGCTCTCGTCCGAGGACCAGGAGCTCGTCGCCGGATTCCTCGTCAACAAGTTCCGCGGGGACGTCAGCCTCCTGGAGCCCGGGCTGGACATGCTGCACGGGCTCACCGGGCGGCGGACGTACGGCGTGCTCCCCTTCCAACACGGCCTCGGCATCGACGAGGAGGACGGGCTGCGGGTCTCGCTGCGGGGGACGGTCCGGGAGTCGAACGTCGCGCCGCCCGTAGGCGAGGACGTGCTGCGGGTCGCCGTCTGCGCGATCCCGCTCATGTCCAACTTCACCGACGTGGACGCGCTGGCCGCCGAACCGGGTGTGGTGGTGCGGTTCGTGGACCGGCCGGAGGAGCTCGCCGACGCCGACCTCGTCGTCGTTCCGGGGACCCGGGGGACGGTGAAGGCCCTGGAATGGCTGCGGGAGAGAGGACTTGCGGACGCCCTTGTCCGCAGGGCCGCCGAGCAACGGCCCGTCCTCGGCATCTGCGGCGGCTTCCAGGTCCTCGGCGAGCACATCGAGGACGAGGTCGAGAGCCGGCGCGGGCATGTGGACGCGCTCGGAGTGCTGCCCGTGCGGGTGCGGTTCGCCCGTGAGAAGACCCTCACCCGACCGGTGGGGGAAGCCCTCGGCGAGCACGTCGAGGGGTACGAGATCCATCACGGGGTCGCCTCGATAACCGCCGGGGATGCCTTCCTGGACGGTTGCCGGGTCGGGCAGACCTGGGGCACGCACTGGCACGGTTCGCTGGAGTCGGACGGCTTCCGGCGGGCCTTTCTGCGCGAGGTGGCGGCCGCCGCGGGCCGTCGTTTCGTGCCGGCGCCCGACACCTCCTTCGCCGCGCTGCGCGAGGAGCAGCTCGACCGGCTCGGCGACCTGATCGAACAACACGCGGACACGGACGCGCTGTGGCGGCTCATCGAGTCGGGCGCGCCGCAAGGACTGCCTTTCATTCCACCGGGAGCGCCCGCATGAGCACAGTGTTGTTGTTGTCGACCGCCGACACGGATCTGTTGGCGGCCCGGGCCGCGTCCGGTGCCGGCTACCGGATCGGCAATCCCACCCGGGTGGATGTGACCGAGGAGCTGCCCGCCCTCCTCGACGGCGCCGACCTCGCCGTCGTACGGCTGCTGGGCGGAAAACGGGCCTGGGAGGACGGGCTCGCCGCGCTCAGGGCGTCCGGGATCCCGACCGTGCTGCTCGGCGGGGAGGCCGTCCCCGACGCGGAGCTGATGGCCGAGTCGTCCGTGCCCGCCGGTGTCGTGGCGGAGGCGCTCAGGTACCTCGTCGAGGGCGGGCCCGCCAACCTCACCGAGCTCGCCCGGTTCCTGTCCGACACCGTGCTGCTGACCGGCGAGGGCTTCGTCGAGCCGCAGAAGATGCCCGAGTACGGGGTGCACGGCGAGCGCCCGTTCGTGGACGGCCGACCGACCGTCGGTGTGCTCTTCTACCGGGCCCACGAGCTGAGCGGCAACACGGCCTTCGTGGACACCCTGTGCGACGCGATCGAGGCCAAGGGCTCCAACGCCCTTGCCGTGTACTGCGGTTCGCTGCGCGGCGCGGACGCCGGGCTGTACGAGATCCTCGGCCGGACCGACGCCCTGGTCGCCACCGTCCTCGCCGCCGGCGGCACCCACGCCTCACAGGCGTCGGCCGGTGGTGACGAGGAGGCGTGGGACATCGGCGCGCTCGCCGACCTGGACGTGCCTGTCCTTCAGGGCCTCTGCCTGACGTCGTCCCGTGAGGCCTGGGCCGAGTCGGACGCCGCGCTGTCCCCCATGGACGCGGCGATGCAGGTCGCGATCCCCGAGTTCGACGGGCGGCTCATCACCGTCCCGTTCTCCTTCAAGGAGCAGGGCCCCGACGACGTGCCCGTGTACGTCGCCGACCCGGAGCGGGCTGCCCGGGTGGCCGGAATCGCCGTACGGCACGCGCTGCTGAAGCACAAGGCGAACGCGGACAAGAAGCTGGCGCTCGTCTTCACCGCCTACCCGACCAAGCACTCCCGGGTGGGCAACGCGGTCGGCCTCGACACGCCCGCGTCGGCGGTGCGGGTCCTGGACGCGCTGAAGAGCGCCGGGTACTCGCTCACCGAATACCCCGCGGGCGGCGACGAGCTGATCCACCGGCTCATCGCGGCCGGCGGTCACGACGTGGAGTGGCTGACCGAGGAGCAGCTGGCCGCCGCGCCCGCGCGCGTGCCCCTCGCCGACTACCGGGCGTGGTTCGACAAGCTCGACCCGGAGCTCAGGGACGCGATGCTGGAGGCGTGGGGGGAGCCGCCGGGCAACCTGTACGTCGACGGGGAGGACATCGTTCTCGCCTCCCTCCAGTTCGGGAACGTCGTCGTGATGATCCAGCCGCCGCGCGGCTTCGGCGAGAATCCCATCGCGATCTACCACGACCCCGACATGCCGCCCTCGCACCACTACATGGCGGCCTACCGGTGGCTCGACAACACTTTCGGCGCCGACGCGATCGTCCACATGGGCAAGCACGGCACGATGGAGTGGCTGCCCGGCAAGGGACTCGGGCTCGGCGGCGGATGCGCGCCGGACGCCGTGCTCGGCGAACTGCCGCTGATCTACCCCTTCATCGTCAACGACCCCGGCGAGGGCACCCAGGCCAAGCGGCGCGGGCACGCCACGGTCGTCGACCACCTCGTACCGCCGATGGCCCGCGCCGACACCTACGGCGACCTGGCCAAGCTGGAGCAGCTGCTCGACGAGTACGCGCTCGTCTCCGACCTGGACCCGACCAAGGCGCCTGCCGTACGGGCCCAGATCTGGACGCTGGTCAAGGCGGCCGAGCTCCACCACGACCTGCATGTGGACGAGCAGCCGGACGAGGACGACTTCGACTCGTTCGTCATGCATATCGACGGCTATCTGTGCGAGATCAAGGACGTGCAGATCCGCGACGGTCTGCACATCCTGGGCGGCGGGCCGGTCGGCGAGCCGCGCGTGAACCTCGTGCTCGCCGTGCTGCGCGCCTCGCAGGTCTGGGGCGGGCAGGCGAACGCGCTGCCGGGGCTCCGGGCTTCCCTCGCGGCCCATTTCGGCCTCAGCGAGAAGGAGTTGCTGGCCGAGCCGGGTGCGCCCGTGAAGGTTCCGGTCGAGCTGAGCGATCTCGTCGAGGGCCCCTCGCGTACCGCCGCCGACGCCATCGACCTGCTGGAGCAGTTGTGCCGGCGGATGGCGGAGGGCATGGAGGCGCGGGACTGGGACGTCACGATCGCTCCGGCTCTGGTACGTGGCGTGCTCGGCACCGAACTCCCGGACGCCGTCGCGGTGTTGGAGTTCGCCTGCACCGAGGTGGTGCCCCGGCTGGCCCGTACGACGGACGAGATCGGCCACATCCTCAAGGCGCTGAACGGCGGTTACGTCCCGGCCGGTCCGTCCGGCTCCCCCACCCGCGGTCTGGTGAACGTCCTTCCGACCGGCCGCAACTTCTACTCGGTCGACCCCAAGGCCATTCCGTCCAGGCTGAGCTGGGAGGTCGGGCAGTCCCTTGCGGACTCCCTGGTGCAGCGGTATCTGCAGGACACCGGCGAGTACCCGAAGTCCGTCGGTCTGACGGTCTGGGGCACGTCCGCGATGCGCACCCAGGGCGACGACATCGCCGAGATCCTGGCGCTGCTGGGCTGCCGGCCGGTGTGGGACGACGCCTCGCGCCGGGTGACGGGCTTCGAGGTGGTCCCTCTCGACGAGCTGGGCCGGCCACGCATCGACGTCACCGTCCGTATCTCCGGGTTCTTCCGGGACGCGTTCCCGCACGTCGTCGGGCTGATCGACGACGCCGTCCGCAGGGTCGCCGAACTGGCCGAGCCCGCCGAGCAGAACTTCGTGCGCGCTCACGCCGACGAGGACACGGCACAGCACGGCGACCGGCGGCGCGCGACCTCCCGGATCTTCGGCTCCAAGCCGGGCGCGTACGGCGCCGGTCTGCTGCCGCTGATCGACGCCCGGAACTGGCGCTCCGACGCCGACCTCGCCGAGGTGTACGCCGTCTGGGGCGGTTACGCCTACGGGCGCGGGCTCGACGGACGGGCCGCGCGCGGGGACATGGAGACCGCGTTCAAGCGGATCGCCGTGGCCGCGAAGAACGTCGACACCCGCGAGCACGACCTCGTCGACGCCGACGACTACTTCCAGTACCACGGCGGCATGGTCGCCATGGTGCGGCACCTGACGGGCGAGAGCCCCGAGGCGTACGTCGGCGACTCCGCCACCCCCGACCAGGTGAAGACGCGAACGCTCGGCGAGGAGACGCACCGCGTCTTCCGCGCGCGTGTCGTCAACCCGCGCTGGATGGCCGCCATGCGGCGGCACGGCTACAAGGGCGCCTTCGAGATGGCGGCGACCGTCGACTACCTCTTCGGCTACGACGCCACGGCCGGCGTCGTGGACGACTGGATGTACGAGAAGCTCAGCGCCGAGTACGTCTTCGCCCCGGAGAACCGGGAGTTCATGAAGCAGTCCAACCCGTGGGCGCTGCGCGGGATCACCGAGCGGCTGCTGGAGGCCGCCGACCGCGGACTGTGGGCCGAGCCGGACGCGGAGACGCTGGAGCGGCTGCGCGCCACGTACCTGGAGCTGGAAGGCGACTTGGAGGGCGACCAGTGACCACCCCCTTCCCCTTTACGGCCGTCGTCGGCCAGGACGACCTGCGGCTCGCGCTGCTGCTGAACGCCGTGTCCCCGGCGGTCGGCGGTGTGCTGGTGCGCGGCGAGAAGGGCACCGCCAAGTCGACGGCCGTGCGGGCGCTCTCGGCGCTGCTGCCGGAGGTGGCCGTCGTCCCCGGGTGCCGTTTCTCCTGCGACCCCGCGGCGCCGGACCCGTCCTGCCCGGACGGACCGCACGAGGCCGGGCCCGGTGCACAACGGCCCGCGCGGATGGTCGAGCTGCCGGTGGGTGCGTCCGAGGACCGCCTCGTCGGCGCGCTCGACATCGAGCGGGCGCTCGCCGAGGGCGTCAAGGCCTTCGAGCCCGGCCTGCTCGCCGACGCACACCGCGGGATCCTCTACGTCGACGAGGTCAACCTTCTTCATGACCATCTCGTCGACCTGCTGCTGGACGCGGCCGCGATGGGGGCGTCGTACGTCGAGCGCGAGGGCGTCTCCGTACGCCATGCCGCGCGTTTCCTGCTCGTCGGCACGATGAACCCCGAAGAGGGTGAGCTGCGGCCGCAGTTGCTCGACCGGTTCGGGCTGACCGTCGAGGTCGCGGCCTCGCGGGAGCCGGACCAGCGGGTGGAGGTCGTACGGCGGCGGCTCGCCTACGACGACGACCCGGCCGGTTTCGCCGCCCGTTGGGCGGCCGAAGAAGCGGCGGTACGTCAACGGATCGTCGCGGCACGGGAGTTGTTGCCGTCGGTGCGGCTCGGCGACGGGCCGCTGCGGCAGATCGCGGCGACCTGCGCCGCCTTCGAGGTGGACGGCATGCGGGCCGACATCGTGATGGCGCGTACGGCCACCGCGCTCGCGGCCTGGGCCGGGCGGACGGACGTGCTCGCCGAGGACGTGCGGCAGGCGGCGCTGCTCGCGCTGCCGCACCGCAGGCGCCGTAACCCCTTCGACGCACCGGGGCTCGACGAGGACAAGCTCGACGAGACGCTGGAGGAGTTCTCCGGCGACGACGATCCCGACCCGGATCCCGACGGCGGTGGACCGGGCGGTGGCGGGCAGCCGCCCTCCGAGCCGGACGGTCCGCAGGGCGGTGACACCGAGGCGCGGCCCGAGGCCGGGGAGGGCGGGCAGCCGCAGGCCTCGGGTGCCGCCGAGCAGTCCGCCGTACGAGCCTCGGAGCCTTTCCGTACGAAGGTGCTGAGCGTGCCCGGGATCGGTGAGGGCGCCGCGGGGCGCCGTTCGCGGGCGCGGACCGAGCATGGGCGGACCACGGGGGCCAGGCGGCCCCGGGGCGCGCTCACCAAGCTGCACCTGGCGGCGACCGTGCAGGCCGCTGCGCCGCATCAGAGGGCGCGGGGGCGGTCGGGGCCCGGGCTGGTCGTGCGGCGGGACGATCTGCGGCAGGCGGCCCGGGAGGGGCGCGAGGGGAACCTCGTGCTGTTCGTGGTGGACGCCTCGGGGTCGATGGCGGCCCGGCAGCGGATGAGCGCCGTCAAGGGGGCCGTGCTGTCGCTGCTGCTGGACGCGTACCAGCGGCGGGACAAGGTGGGGCTGGTGACGTTCCGGGGGTCTGCCGCGGATGTCGCGCTGCCGCCGACCTCGTCCGTGGACGCCGCGGCCGTACGGCTGGAGTCGCTGCCGACGGGTGGGCGGACGCCGCTCGCGGCGGGGCTGCTGAAGGCGCACGACGTGCTGCGGGTCGAGCGGCTGCGGGATCCCGCGCGGCGGGCGCTGCTCGTGGTGGTGACAGACGGACGGGCCACCGGTGGTCCGGAGCCCGTGGCGCTCGCCGGGCGGGCCGCCCGGCTGTTCGCGGCCGAGGGGGTCGCCTCCGTGGTCGTCGACTGCGAGTCGGGGCCGGTGCGGCTGGGGCTCGCCGGACAGCTCGCGGGTGAGCTCGCAGGGACGGCGGTGACGCTCGACGAGTTGCGGGCGGACTCGATCGCCGGGCTGGTCAGGGAAGTTCAGGGCAACAGGAGGGCCGCGTAATGCCGCAGGGGCAGCCGAGTGTCGTACCGGACGACGGTCTGACCACCCGTCAGCGCCGTAACCGTCCACTGGTCGTCGTGCACACCGGTATCGGGAAGGGCAAGTCCACCGCCGCCTTCGGGCTGGCGCTGCGGGCCTGGAACCAGGGGTGGCCCATCGGGGTGTTCCAGTTCGTCAAGTCGGCGAAGTGGAAGGTCGGCGAGGAGAACGCGCTGCGGGTGCTCGGCGCCTGTGGCGAGGGCGGGACCGTCGACTGGCACAAGATGGGCGAGGGCTGGTCCTGGGTGCAGCGGGATCAGCAGATGGACAACGAGGAGAAGGCCCGGGAGGGCTGGGAGCAGGTCAAGCGGGACCTCGCGGCCGAGACGTACCAGCTGTACGTGCTCGACGAGTTCGCGTACCCGATGCACTGGGGGTGGGTGGACACCGACGAGGTCGTCGACGTGCTGCGGAACCGGCCCGGGACCCAGCATGTCGTGATCACCGGGCGGAACGCGCCCGAGAAGCTCGTCGACTTCGCCGATCTCGTGACCGACATGTCCAAGGTCAAGCATCCGATGGACGCGGGGCAGAAGGGGCAGAGGGGCATCGAGTGGTGATGTCGTCGTGAGTTCCTCCCTGTCCTCCGTCCCCCGGTTGGTCATCGCCGCGCCGGCCTCCGGCAGCGGCAAGACCACCGTCGCCACGGGGCTGATGGCCGCGTTCGCCGCGCGGGGGCTTGCCGTGTCCCCGCACAAGGTCGGGCCGGACTACATCGATCCCGGGTATCACGCGCTCGCCACCGGGCGGGTGGGGCGAAACCTCGACGCGTACCTGTGCGGGCCGGAGCTGGTCGGGCCGTTGTTCCTGCACGGGGCTCGCGGGTGCGACCTCGCCGTCGTCGAGGGTGTGATGGGGATGTTCGACGGGGCCGCGGGGGAGGGTGAACTGGCGTCCACCGCTCATGTGGCGAAGCTGCTGCGGGCGCCGGTGGTGCTGGTGGTCGACGCGTCGTCGCAGTCCCGGTCCGTGGCGGCGCTGGTGCATGGGTTCGCGTCCTGGGATCCGGAGGTGCGGGTCGGGGGGGTGATCCTGAACAAGGTCGCTTCGGATCGGCATGAGGAGCTGTTGCGGGAGGCGTTGGAGTCGGCCGGGGTGCCTGTGCTGGGGGTGCTGCGGCGGGTTGCGCAGGTGGACACGCCTTCCCGGCACCTGGGGTTGGTGCCTGTCGCCGAGCGGCGGGGGGACGCCGTCGATGCCGTTGCGGCGATGGCCGCGCAGGTAGCGGCGGGGTGTGATCTCGAAGGGTTGCTGGGGCTGGCGCGGAGTGCGGGGGCGTTGTCGTGTGCGGCCTGGGATGCGGCTGAGGTCCTGGATTCCTCGCCCCAGGCGGACGGCTCGAAGGTGAGAGTTGCCGTTGCCGGTGGGGCCGCCTTCACCTTCTCCTACGCCGAGCACAGTGAACTGCTCGCTGCCGCAGGGGCCGAAGCAGTCCCGTTCGATCCGCTCCGTGATGAGCAACTGCCCCACGGGACAAGGGGGTTGGTCATCGGGGGCGGGTTTCCCGAAGTGTACGCGAGTGAACTGTCTGCCAACGAACCGTTGCGCAAGGCCGTCGGTGCGCTCGCGGAGAGCGGTGCTCCCGTGGCCGCCGAGTGTGCCGGGCTGCTGTATCTGTGCCGGGAGCTCGACGGGCAGCCGATGTGCGGGGTGCTCGACGCGCGGGCGCGGATGAGCGGGCGGCTCACCCTCGGGTACCGGGACGCCGTGGCCGTCAGCGACAGTGTGCTGGCGCCCGCCGGTACCCGGATGCAGGGGCACGAGTTCCATCGGACGGTCGTCGAACCGGGGGCGGGGGCGGCTCCCGCGTGGGGCGTGCGCGCCCCTGTGCCGCGGGTCGAAGGTTTCGTACAACAAGGTGTGCACGCCAGTTATCTGCACACGCACTGGGCGTCCGAGCCCGGTGTCGCCCGTCGGTTCGTGGAGAGGTGCCGGACGTCATGAGCAGCAGCGACAGCAGTAGGTTGATCGGGGTCGGGGTGGGGCCGGGTGATCCCGAGCTGGTGACCGTCAAGGGGGTCAATGCCCTGCGGGCCGCCGATGTTGTCGTCGTGCCCGTCATGGACACCTTGGAGCGGGGGCGGGCAGAGGCCACCGTGCTGCACTACGTGCCCGCGGAGAAGGTCGTTCGCGTGGTCTTCGCGCTCAACGAGCGCAGTGATCGCGGGCGGCGGGAGGCTGCCTGGGACGCGGCCGGGGAGCGGGTCGCGCAGTTGCTGCGGGACCGGGGTGTCGTCGCGTTCGCCACCATCGGTGATCCCAACGTGTACTCGACGTTCACCTACCTCGCGCAGACCATCGCCGAACTGGTGCCGGGGACCGAGGTCGAGACCGTGCCCGGGATCACCGCCATGCAGGATCTCGCGGCGCGCTCGGGTGCCGTGCTCACCGAGGGCACCGAGCCGCTCACCCTCGTGCCCGTCACCGCCGGTTCCGCCGTGCTGAAGGATGCTCTCGGCGGGCCCGGCACCGTCGTGGCCTACAAGTTCGGGCGGCAGGCCGGCGAGGTCGCCGAGGCGTTGCGCGAGACCGGGCGGATCGACGATGCCGTGTGGGGCTCCGCGCTCGGGCTGGAGTCGGAGTCCATCCGGCCGGCGTCCGAGCTCGACGGCGAGCCACTCCCCTACCTGTCCACGCTCATCGCGCCCGCGCCGCGCGACGGCGGGCGGGGCGGCAAGCTGTGACCGGCGCCGGCTCACGCGGCCAGGCCCACCACCAGCCAGATGAACGCCGCCCCCGCCACCGTGCACAGCAGCGTCGAGCGGGCGGGGTGTTCGTGGTGCGCCTCGGGAAGGATCTCGGCGGCGGCGAGGTACAGGAGTACGCCGCCGAAGAGGCCGAGGTAGCCGCCGAGCAGGCCCTCCGGGATGGTGACGAAGGCCGTCGAGGCCGCGCCGGCCACCGGGGCCACCGCGTCCGCGAACAGCATGATCAGGGCCTTGCGGCGGGCGTTTCCGTACAGGCTGGTGATCGTGTACGTGTTGAAGCCGTCCGCGAAGTCGTGGGCGACGACGGCCAGCGCGACCGCCGCGCCCATTCCGCCGCCCACCTGGAAGGCCGCGCCGATCGCCACGCCGTCCATCGCGCTGTGACCGACCATCGCGGCGGCCGCCGTCAGACCCACCTCGGGCACACGGCCGTTGCTCTCCTCCCCTCCGTGGGAGGCCTGGCGGGCGGCCAGCAGGCGTTCCACCAGATGGGCCAGCAGGAATCCGGCCACGAACAGGAGCAGGGCCGCCGGTACGCCGAAGACCTCTTCGCCCGCCGCCTTGAGCGCCTCCGGCAGCAGGTCCAGGCCGACGACACCGAGCATCAGTCCGCCGGCCAGGCCCAGAACCAGGTGGCGGCGGTCGGTCACACGCTGTGCCGTCCAGCCGCCGGCCAGCGTCATCAGGAACGCGCCGAGCGCGACGAAGACCGCCATACGCCCTTGCTATCCGATCAGCCCCCGTTCACGCACGTCCGACGGCAACAACCACACCACTCGTAAGACCAGTCTTTGCTAGAGAGGACCGAACCCATGGCCGATGCCCCCACCGGCAAGGTGACCTTCGTCGGTGCCGGCCCCGGCGCCGCCGACCTGTTGACGTTCCGTGCCGCGCGCGCCATCGCCGAGGCCGACGTCGTGATCTGGGCCGCGAGCCTGGTGCAGGCGGAGGTCCTCGAGCACGCGCGCGAGGAAGCGGAGGTCCTCGACTCGGCGACGATGTCGCTGGAGGACGTCGTCGCCGTCTACGAGCGGGCGCGGGCGGACGGGCTGCGCGTCGCTCGTATCCACTCCGGTGATCCCGCCCTGTGGGGCGGTACGCAGGAGCAGCTGGACCGGTGTGCGCGGATCGGCATCGAGACCGAGGTCGTGCCCGGTGTCTCCGCCTTTTCCGCCGTCGCGGCGCTCGCGCAGCGCGAGTTGACCATTCCGGAGGTCGCTCAGTCCGTCGTCCTGACCCGGCTCGGCGGCGGCAAGACGCCGATGCCGCCCGGCGAGGAGGTGCGGGAGTTCGCCAGGCACGGCACCACCATGGCGATCTTCCTGTCCGCCGCCCGCAGCGGGCAGCTGGTGCGGGAGCTGCTGGAGGGCGGCTATCCGACGTCCACGCCGGTCGTCGTCGCCTACCAGGCGACCTGGCCGGAGGAGCTGGTGGTGCGCTGCACGATCGGGACGCTGGAGGAGACGGTCAAGGAGCACAAGTTCTGGAAGCACACCCTCTTCCTGGTCGGTCCGGCACTGGACGCCGAGGGCACGCGCTCGCACCTGTACCACCCCGGCCACTTCCACGGCTACCGCAAGGCCGACCCGGAGGCCCGCCGGGCCCTGCGCACGCGGGGTGCCAGTACGTGATCACGGTCGTCGGTACGGGGACGGGCGCGCCGGTCCCCCTCGAAGCGGTGGCGGGGGCCGAGCTCGTCGTGGGCGGGCGCCGGCACCTGGACGCCGTACGGCTGCCGGAGACCGCCGAGCGGATCGTCCTCGGGCCGCTGGCGCCCGCCCTGGACGTCATGGAGGAGTACGTCGGCAAGGACCGGCGCGTGGTCGTGCTGGCCTCGGGCGACCCCGGGTTCTTCGGGATCGTGCGGGCCCTGGCCGAGCGGTTCGGTGCGGGGCGTCTGGACGTACGGCCCGGTGTCTCGTCCGTCGCCACCGCCTTCGCGCGGCTGGGCCTGACCTGGGACGACGCGGTCGTCGTCAGTGCGCACGGGCGGGATCCGCGGACGGCCGTCAACGTGTGCCGGGCGCACCCGAAGGTGGCTGTGCTGACCGGGCCCGGTGCCGGTCCGGCGGAACTGGGCGCCGCGCTCGCCCGCACCGTGCCCGGCCGGGTCCTCGTCGTCGCCTCCGCGCTCGGCTCCGGCGAGGAGCACCTGGAGCGGGTCTCCCCCGCCGAGGCCGCGGACCGCGACTGGGGTACGGCGGTGAGTGTCGTCCTGTGCCTGGACGAGACACGGGCGCTCGGTCCCGCACGCACGCTGGCGGGAGCGGCCGTACGCCCCTCCCGATGGGCGCTGGACGAGGGCGGGTTCACGCACCGCGACTCGATGATCACCAAGTTCGAGGTACGGGCCCTGGCCCTGGCCCGGCTCGGGCCGCGCCCCGGCGACCTGGTCTGGGACGTCGGCTCCGGCTCGGGGTCCGTCGCCGTGGAGTGCGCGCTGCTGGGCGCCGCGGTCAGCGCGGTCGAGAAGGCGCCGGACGGGGTGGAGCGGATCCGCGCCAACGCCGGTGCGCACGGCGTGGACCTGCATGTGGTGCACGGTACGGCGCCGGACGCCTTGGACGGACTCGACGATCCCGACGCCGTGTTCGTCGGCGGCGGGGGGCGCGAGCTGCCCGGGATCGTCGGCGCGTGCGCGCGGCGGGCCCGGCGGACGGTCGTGGTCGCCGTGGCCGCGCTGGACCGGGTGCCCGCGGTGCGCACCGCGCTCACCGGCGCCGGGTTCGACTGCGACGGGGTGCTGTTGCAGTCCTCGCGGCTGGCACCCCTGCCGGGGGACGTGACCCGGCTGGCGGCGACCAATCCGGTTTTCCTGCTGTGGGGGACCAGAACCCCCGTTTCTCGTGAAGGAGTTGCCCTGTGATCGGCCTCATTTCCGCCACCGCGGCGGGGGCGGCGGCGCGCGACCGGCTGGCCGCGGCGTGGCCGGACCGCACGCGCGTGTACGAGGGCCCCGTCGGGGACGCCGTACGCGCCGCGTTCGCCGAGTGCGAGCAGCTCGTGTGCTTCCTGGCGACGGGGGCGGTGGTTCGGCTCGTGGCGCCCCTGCTGGGGGACAAGAAGAGCGACCCCGGTGTGGTGTGCGTCGACGAGGGCGGGCGGTTCGCCGTGTCGCTGGTGGGCGGGCACGGGGGCGGTGCGAATGAACTCGCCGAGCAGGTGGGCGAGTTGTTGGGTGCCGCGCCCGTGGTGACCACGGCGACGGACGCGGTCGGCATCCCCGGCCTGGACACGCTCGGCCTCCCGGTGGAGGGCGACGTGGCCGGTGTGACGCGGGCGCTGCTGGACGGCGAGCCGGTCGCGCTGGACGCCGAAGTGGCGTGGCCGTTGCCACCAGTGCCGTTCGCCCCGCGGGGCCGGCACACCGTCCGGCTCACGGACCGTGCGGTCGAACCCGTCGACGGGGAGGTGCTGCTCCGCCCGCCGTCCCTCGTCGTCGGTGTCGGTGCGTCCAAGGGTGCCCCGGTCGAGGAGGTGCTCGGGCTGGTCGAGGGGGCGTTGCGGGACGCCGGACTGTCTGCTCGTAGCATCGCCGAGCTCGCCACCGTGGACGCCAAGCGGGACGAGCCCGGCATCGTCGAGGCGGCCGCCCGGCTCGGGGTGCCCGTGGTGACGTACTCCGCCGCGGAGCTGGCGAAGGTCGAGGTCCCGAACCCCTCCGACGCGCCGCTCACCGCCGTGGGCACTCCGTCCGTCGCCGAGGCATCAGCGCTCGCCCGGGGCGGGGAACTCCTGGTCCCCAAGCGGAAGTCGGCACGCGCCGACGGGCACGCCTCGATGGCGACCTGTGCCGTCGTACGGCGGGCGGCGCGCGGGCGGCTCGCGGTGGTCGGGCTCGGTCCCGGTGCCCGCGATCTGCTCACCCCGCGGGCCACCGCCGAACTGCGGCGCGCGTCGGTGCTCGTCGGGCTCGACCAGTACGTCGACCAGATCCGCGATCTGCTGCGACCCGGTACCCGGATCCTGGAGTCGGGGCTCGGCGCCGAGGAGGAGCGGGCGCGCACCGCGGTGGCCGAGGCCCGGAAGGGGCAGGCCGTCGCGCTGATCGGCAGCGGAGACGCCGGCGTGTACGCCATGGCCTCCCCCGCGCTCGCCGAGGCCTCCGACGACATCGACGTGACCGGCGTGCCGGGCGTCACCGCCGCGCTCGCGGCCGGGGCGATCCTGGGCGCGCCGCTCGGCCACGACCACGTGTCCATCAGCCTCTCCGACCTGCACACACCGTGGGAGGTCATCGAGCGGCGGGTGCGCGCGGCGGCCGAGGCGGACATCGTGGTGACCTTCTACAACCCCCGGTCCCGGGGCCGGGACTGGCAGCTGCCGAAGGCGCTCGCGATCCTCGCGGAACACCGGGAGCCGGCGACGCCGGTCGGTGTCGTACGGAACGCGTCACGGCCGGACGAATCCAGCCGGCTGACGGACCTCGCCTCGCTCGACCCGGCGACGGTCGACATGATGACGGTCGTGACGGTGGGCAACACGGCGACCCGTGAGATCGCGGGGCGCATGGTGACGCCGCGCGGCTACCGCTGGCAGGAGGCCGCATCATGAGCGACTCCGTCGTGGGGCCCGTGAACCGTGTGGTCCATCCGATCGAGGAGGAGTCCTACCGGCGGCTGCGTTCGCGTCTGGACACCTCGCATCTCCCGCCGCTGACCCGGGCGGTGGTGGAGCGGGTCGTCCACTCCGCCGCCGACCTCGACTACGCGACCGATCTCGTCATGGACGAGGGCGCCCTCGAAAAGGCGTATGCCGCCCTGCACGGCGGGGCGCCCGTCGTCGTGGACGTGGAGATGGTCGCGGCCGGGATCACCCGGCGCGAGACGGTGTGCCGGCTCAGGGACGCCGTGGCCGGTCCCGGACTGACCCGTTCGGCGCACGCGATACGGCTCGCCCACGAGCAGGTCGGCCCGGGTGCCCTCTGGGTGATCGGCAACGCGCCGACCGCCCTGGAGGAGCTGCTGACCCTGGACGCCTCCCCCGCGCTCGTCATCGGCCTGCCCGTCGGCTTCGTCGGCGCGGTCGAGTCCAAGGCCGCGTTGCGCGAGAGCGGGCTGCCCGCGGTGAGCAACGTGTCCGAGAAGGGCGGCTCGGCGGTCGCGTCGGCCGCGCTCAACGCCCTGCTGTACCACCCCACTCAGTACTCCGAGGAGAAATCGTGACCACCCCGCCGCCCGCCCTGCTCATCGCCGGTCATGGCACCCGGGACGAGGCCGGAGCCGAGGCGTTCCGCGACTTCGTACGGCAGTTGGGGGACCGCCACCCCGACCTGCCCGTCGCGGGCGGCTTCATCGAGCTGTCGCCGCCGCCGCTCGGCGAGGCGGTCGCCGAACTCGTGGAGCAGGGCGTACGGCGGTTCGCCGCCGTACCGCTGATGCTGGTGTCCGCCGGGCACGCCAAGGGCGACATCCCGGCGGCGCTGTCCCGCGAGAAGGAGCGCCACCCGGGGATCTCCTACACGTACGGGCGTCCGCTGGGCCCGCACCCCTCACTGTTGTCGGTCCTGGAGCGGCGGCTGGACGAGGCGCTCGGCGAGACCGTGCGGACGCCTCAGGACCGGGCCGACGTGACCGTGCTGCTGGTGGGGCGCGGGTCGACGGACCCCGACGCCAACGCCGAGGTGTACAAGGCGGCGCGGCTGCTGTGGGAGGGCCGCGGGTACGCGGCCGTCGAGACGGCGTTCGTGTCGCTGGCGGCGCCGGACGTGCCCAGCGGCCTGGACCGGTGCGTGAAGCTGGGCGCGCGCCGGATCGTCGTCCTCCCCTATTTCCTGTTCACCGGCATCCTGCCGGACCGGGTACGGCAGCAGACCGAGGGCTGGGCGGCCGCGCACCCGGAGGTCGAGGTGCGCTCCGCGGACGTCATCGGCCCGGAGCCGGAGCTCCTCGACCTGGTGATGGAGCGGTACGAGGAGGCCGTCAAGGGCGATCTGCGCATGAACTGCGACTCGTGCGTGTACCGGATCGCGCTGCCGGGCTTCGAGGACAAGGTGGGGCTGCCGCAGCAGCCGCACTTCCACCCGGACGACGACGGCCACCATCACCACCACGGTCACCACCACGGCGGACACGCCCATGCGCACTGAGCACGATCTCCGTCACCACGGTGACGCCGAGGTGCGCGGCGACGGCTCCGCCCTGGTCGACCTGGCGGTGAACGTCCGTGCGGACACACCGCCCACCTGGCTGCGCGAGCGCATCGCGGGTTCGCTCGGCTCCCTCGCGGCCTATCCGGACGGACGGGCCGCGCGGGCGGCGGTGGCGGCGCGGCACGGCCTGCCGGTGGAGCGGGTGCTGCTGACGGCGGGCGCGGCCGAGGCCTTCGTGCTGCTCGCCCGCGCCCTGAAGGTACGTCGACCGGTCGTCGTCCACCCGCAGTTCACGGAGCCGGAGGCGGCGCTGCGGGACGCGGGCCACACGGTGGACCGGGTGCTGCTGCGCGAGGAGGACGGCTTCCGGCTGGACCCGGCGGCGGTACCGGAGGACGCGGACCTGGTGGTGATCGGCAACCCGACGAACCCGACCTCCGTCCTGCACCCCGCCGCGACCATCACCCAACTCGCCCGTCCTGGGCGGACGTTGGTCGTCGACGAGGCGTTCATGGACGCCGTGCCGGGTGAGCGGGAGGCACTGGCCGGGCGGACGGACGTGCCGGGGCTCGTGGTCCTGCGCAGCCTCACCAAGACCTGGGGGCTGGCCGGCCTCCGGATCGGCTACGTCCTCGCCGCCCCCGGGACGATCGCCGAACTGGAGCGCGCCCAGCCCCTGTGGCCGGTGTCCACGCCCGCGCTGACCGCCGCCGAGGTCTGCATGGGTCCGCAGGCCCTGGCGGAGGCGGCGCACGCGGCGCACCGCATCGCCGCCGACCGCGCCCATCTGATCGCCGGGCTCAGCGAGTTCGCCTCGGACGGACTCCGGATGGCGGAGCCCGCCGAGGGCCCCTTCGTCCTCGTACGGCTGCCCCGGGCGACCGCGGTGCGCGGACATCTGCGGGACCTTGGATTCGCGGTGCGGCGCGGAGACACGTTCCCGGGACTGGACGAGGAGTGGCTGCGCCTGGCGGTCCGCGACCGCCCGACGGTCAACAGCTTCCTACAGGCACTGGACCGCGCCCTGACACTGGCGTCGTCGCCGGGTCGCTGATAGCCGCGGGCCGGGGAGCGCCCTCAAGGGGCGCGGGGCTGTATCGATATGCGGCTCCGCCGCGTGGGCGCGACCAGCCCCCACTGCGCCGCAGCCGAAACACGACCCTCCCCGCACCCCCGGCGGAGCGCTCAGCTCCGGCCCCGCCGCGCCAGCGCCACCGCTCCGCCGCCCGCCACGACCAGGGCGATCGCCCCGCCCGCGAGGTACGGCGTCATGGAGCTGCCGCCGGTCTCGGCGAGCCCGGACTCCCCGCCCTGCGCCTTGGTGCCGCCCGTGCCGCCGGTACCGCCGGAGCCGCCCGCGGGGTCGGTGCCGCCCGCACCCGACGGCTGCGCCCCCGACGGCGCCTCGCAGGTCGCCTTCGCCAGGGTGAGGGTGCCCTCGACCTCTGCCACGTTCAGCTTCAACGGGTTGACGGATACCTTGAGTTCGAGGGCGCTGGCGGCCGCGGTACGCGAGGTGGTCTCCGTCTTCGACAGGTCGAGGCGCACCTCGCCGATGCCGGCCGCCTTGACCTCCGTGGTGCCGCCGGTCGTCAGGGTGACCTTCTTGCCCAGGACGGTCACCGAGCCGCCCAGGTTCGCGGAGGCGACGGGCTTCTTCCCGGTCTCGCAGACCGCCTTCGAGGTGACCTGGTCGAGCTCGATGAGGGACAGCAGCGGCAGGCCGGGGACGTGGACGCTCGCGTGGGCGAGGTTCGTGTACCCCTCGGCCCGGGCGGAGTTGACGCTCGCCGCGGACTTCGCCGTCTCGGCATCCAGCACGTTGAAGGCCCTGCCGCCGTTCACGCCGTCCAGCCTGGCGGTCAGCGCCGTCTTCTCGGCGCTCCGGGGAGCCTCGACCTGGTTGAGCGAGACCGCGAGGGGGACGTTCACGGTCTTGTTGAGCAGGGACACGTCGAGCCCGGTGCGCAGGATGACGGCGCTCGCCCGGCCCTGGTCTCCGGTCGCGTGCGCGGCGCCCGCGCCGGCCAGCGCCACGGGACCGGCGGCGAGGGCCGTGGCCGTCGCGACGGTGGCGAGACGGCGTGCGGGCATGCGGAAGTTCTTGCCGTTCAAGGTGGGGACCCCTCAGAGGATTCTTGCTCGGGACGCGTCAAGAATCGCGCACCCGGGGTGCGCTGAGGGCATTCCGGCGCCACTTCACCCCATCGTGTGTTCGCCGTGAACGTTTTCGAATCACCAGGCACAGGCGTTCCACTCTTTCACCGCCGTATCGCCGTGTGCCCGCGCCGGCCGTCGTCGGCTAGCCGACGACGTGTCCGTTCACCACTACCCGCCGGGGGGCCTCCAGTACACGTACGTCGGCCCGTGGATCGCTCTCGTACACCACGAGGTCGGCCGGGGCCCCCTCCTCGAGACCGGGGCGGCCGAGCCACTTCCGCGCGCCCCACGTGGTCGCGGACAGCGCCTCGACGGGCGGGATGCCGGCGGTGACCAGCTCCGCCACCTCGCCCGCCACCAGTCCGTGCGCGAGGTGGCCGCCGGCGTCGGTGCCGACGTAGACCGGGATGCCGGCGTCGTAGGCGCCCCGCACGGTGTCGTAGCGGCGTTCGTGGAGCCGGCGCATATGGGCCGACCACTGCGGGAACCTGGCCTCGCCGCCGGCGGCGAGCTGCGGGAAGGTCGCGATGTTGACGAGGGTCGGGACGATCGCGACGCCACGCGAGGCGAAGAGGGGGATCAGCTCGTCGGTGAGGCCCGTTGCGTGCTCGATGCAGTCGATGCCGGCCTCGACCAGGTCCCGGAGGGAGTTCTCGGCGAAGCAGTGCGCGGTGACGCGGGCGCCCAGGCGGTGGGCCTCGGCGATGGCCGTCGCCACGGCCTCCCGCGGCCAGCTGGGGGCCAGGTCGCCGAGGTCGCGGTCGATCCAGTCGCCGACCAGCTTCACCCATCCGTCGCCGCGGCGGGCCTCCTGGGCGACGTACGCGGTCAGCTCGTCCGGCTCGATCTCCCAGGCGTAGCCACGCATGTAGCGGCGGGTGCGGGCGATGTGGCGGCCGGCCCTGATGATCTTCGGGAGGTCCTCGCGGTCGTCGACCCAGCGGGTGTCCGAGGGGGACCCGGCGTCGCGGATGAGCAGGGTGCCGGCGTCGCGGTCGGTGAGCGCCTGCTTCTCCGCCGTGTCCTGGTCCACCGGGCCGTGCGGGCCGAGGCCGACGTGGCAGTGCGCGTCGACGAGACCGGGAAGGGTCCAGCCCTCGACGGTACGGATGTCGCGGGCGCCGGCGGGACGGTCGTACGAGACCCGCCCGCCGACGACCCACAGCTCGTCCCGGACGTCATCGGGTCCGACCAGGACCCTGCCCTTCACATGCAGCACCGTGCGATCGCTCATGGGCCTCAGCCTAGGACGACGGGCAGTCCCTGCCCGATCCGGTCCAGCAGTCGGCCGCCGTGCACGCTCGGGGCGTCGAAGCCGCGCGGGTCGTCCTCGCCGTCCGCGCGCACCACCTCGGGGACCAGGACCGAGGCCGGGTCCACGTCCTGGGCGAGATCGGGGTACGGGGGTGCGACGACGGCTCCGGGCAGGGTGCCGCCGACCGGGTCGGGGCTGAACTCGCCGGACAGGACGGTCAGGGCGACGGTCTCTTCCCAACCGTGTTCCACGTGCGCCGTGTTCATGGCCGAACCCCCGCACACGGCACTGTCAGTCGGCGCCACCCACCTGGTCCGAGATCTCCTCCTCCACCTGGGCCATGGCCGGGTCGAGCAGCCGGGACAGGAAGTGGCGGGTGCGTTCGTGGGTGGGGGCGCCGATGACCTGGCCGGGGGTGCCGTCCTCGACGATGATGCCGCCGTCCATGAAGACGACCCGGTCGGCGACCTCCCGGGCGAAGGTCATCTCGTGGGTGACGACCATCATGGTCATGCCCTCGTCGGCGAGCATGCGCATCACGGCCAGTACGTCCCCCACCAGCTCGGGGTCGAGCGCCGACGTCGGCTCGTCGAACAGCATCACCTCGGGGCCCATCGACAGCGAGCGCGCGATCGCCACGCGCTGCTGCTGGCCGCCGGAGAGGGAGGCGGGGTAGGCGTCCGCCTTCTCCGACAGCCCCACCCGCTCCAGGTTCTCGGCGGCCACCTGCGCCGCCTTCGCCTTGTCCCGTCGGAGCACCCGGCGCTGCGGCAGCGTGAGGTTCTCGGTCACCGTGAGGTGCGGGAAGAGGTTGAACTGCTGGAAGACCATGCCGATACGGCGGCGTACGGCGTCGATGTCGACATCGGGGTCGGTGAGCTCGGTGCCGCCCACGAAGACCTGGCCCTTGGTGGGCTCCTCCAGCAGGTTCACACAGCGCAGCAGGGTCGACTTGCCCGAGCCGGACGGCCCGATGACGCAGACGACCTCGCCCTGGCCGATCTCCAGGTCGATGCCGCGCAGCACCTCGTTGTCGCCGAAGGACTTGTGCAGACCGCGTACTTCGATTTCCGGACGGCTCATTTGACGGCCTCCTGGGCCTTCGCCTCCATACGGCGTACGACGAAGCCGAGCGGGATCGTGATCAGCAGGTAGCACAGGCCCGCGACCAGGATCGGCGTGGAGTTGGCGGTCGTACTGGCCAGGTCACGGCCGTACTTGGACAGTTCGCGCTCCTCCAGGGTGACGCCGAGGAACAGGACGAGCGAGGAGTCCTTGAAGAGGAGGACGAGCTCGTTGGTCAGCGGCGGGAGGATGATGCGGAACGCCTGCGGGATGATGATCGAGATCATGGCGCGGGCCGGTGAGAAGCCCAGCGAGCGGGCCGCCTCCAGCTGGCCCTTGGGCACCGCCTGGATGCCCGCGCGGATCGTCTCGGCCATGTAGGCGGCGGCCACCAGGCCGAGCGCGAGCGCCACCTTGCCGTAGGTGCCGCCGACGATCTCCGTGCCCGGGAAGGCCAGCGGGACGGCCACCCCGATGAAGATGAAGATCAGCAGGGCGGGCAGACCGCGGAAGATCTCGATGTAGATGCCGGCCAGCCAGCGGTACGGGCCCACGGACGACAGCCGCATCAGCGCGATCACCATGCCGAGCGCCAGTCCGACGACGAAGCCGGACAGCGTGTACAGCACGGTGTTCTTCAGCGCCAGCGTGATGACGTCCGGGAACATCTGCCGGGCGATGCTGCCCTGCGCGAACTGGTTCTTCAGCCGCCCCCAGTCGGCCGAGACCGCGAACGCGATCACGGCGGCGACGAAGACGGCGTACTGGGCGCCGCGTGACAGGCTGCGCCTCTGACTGCGGGTCAGGCCCTTTTTCCTGGGCCGGAGTTGTACGTCGGTGTCGGAGGTCATGGGTCAGGAGGCAGCGGGGGAAGGGGAGGCGGCGGAGGGGTTGTACGGGCCGATCCACTTCTCGTACAGCTTCTTGTACGTGCCGTCGGCCTTGGCGTCCTTGACCGCCTTGTTGATGGCGGCGAGGAGCTTGGTGTTGCCCTTCTTCACCGTGAAGCCGTACTGCTCACCGGTGTTGATGTTGTCCGCGACCTTGTAGGCGGCGTTGGCCTTGTCCTTCAGCCAGCCCTGGACCACCGGGTAGTCGATGACGACGGCCTTGACCTGGCCGGTGCGCAGACCGTTGAGGACCGCGTCGGAGGACTCGAAGGAGACCGGGTCGAAGCCCTGCTTCTTCGCGTAGTCCTCGCCGGTGGTCTGCGCCTGGGCGCCGAGCTTGACCTTCTTGGCCTTCGCGTCGGCGAGCGAGGTGATGCCGCTGTTCTTGGCGACCATGAGCGCCTGCGTGGCGTCGAAGTAGGGGTCCGAGAAGTCGACGTTCTTCTTGCGCTCGGCGGTGATGGTCATGCCGGCCGCGGCCACGTCGCACTCGCCGGAGTTGAGGAACGCGCCGGTCTTGAAGTTCTCGAAGGGCGTGTCGAGGATCTGCTGCTTCACGCCGAGGTTGTTGGCGACGAGGTCGATCAGTGACACGTCGAAGCCCTGCACCTTGCCGTTGATCTCCGACTGGAAGGGCGGGTACGGCAGGTGGGTGCAGGTGGTGAGCTGTCCGGACTTGACGAGCTCGACGCCGCCTGCGGCGGTCTTGCTCCCGCTGCCACCGTTGCCGGTGGACGTGCAGGCAGCCACGAGCACCAGCCCGGCCGTCGCGGTGGTGGCGGCCAGAACGCGGGTCCGGCGCCCGGAGTACGTCTTCACGGGGTGGCCTCCTGTGTGGGAACTGTGGGTTCCGATTATAAGGAGATGTTTGGGTCTCTCAAACCAAACCGATGGTTGCGGGACTGTCCGGCCTAAGAAGTCGCAAGTGGCAGGAGGGGCGCGAGTGGGGTCACGGGTGGTGGATACCCTCGACCGAGCCGACCACTCGTGACCGAAGAGAGCACCGTCGTGACCCACCCTTTCCTCGATCTGCCCCCGCTGAGCGCCGCGCACTTCGCGTCGATCGAGGACCGGGTGGCCCGGTTGCTCGGTACCGAGCAGGACGTCGTGATCATGCAGGGCGAGGCACTGCTGCCGCTGGAGGCGGCGATCCGGGGCACCGCCGGGCCGGGGACCGTGGCCCTGAACGTCATCACGGGTCCGTACGGACAGACCTTCGGGAACTGGCTGCGGGACTGCGGGGCGACGGTGATCGACCTGGCCGTGCCCTTCCACACGGCGGTCACCGCCGAGCAGATCCGGGCCGCGTTCGCCGAGCGCCCCGAGATCGACTTCGTGTCGCTGGTGCACGCGGAGGCGGCGACCGGGAACACCAACCCCGTGGCGGAGATCGGGGAGGTGGTACGGGAGCAGGGGGCGCTGTTCCATCTGGACGCCGTCGCCTCCGTCGGGGCCGAGCCGGTGCTGCCGGACGCGTGGGGTGTGGATCTGTGCGTCATCGGGGCGCAGAAGGCGATGGGCGGGCCGGCCGGGGTGTCGGCGGTGTCCGTGAGCGAGCGGGCGTGGGCGCGGATGGCCGCCAACCCGGGGGCGCCGCGCCGGTCGTATCTGTCGCTGCTCGACTGGAAGGAGCGGTGGGTCGACGGCGGGCGGAGGGCGCTGCTGCATGCGCCGGCACAGCTGGAGATGCTGGCGCTCGAGGCGTGTGCCGAGCGGATCGAGACGGTGGGGCTGGATGCCGTCATGGCCCGGCACGCGGCGGCCGCGGCGGCGACCCGGGCGGGGGCGGTGGCTCTGGGCGGGGGGCTGGAGCCGTATGTGTACGAGGCGCGGGAGACTGCGCCGGTGGCCACGACGCTGAGGGTTCCTGACGGGGTGGTGGCGTCGGAGGTGGTGGCTCGGGCGCTGGAGGGTGAGCCTTCGCTGCCGTTGGCGGCGGGTGGGGGTGCGTTGGCGAAGGAGATGGTTCGGGTCAATCACTACGGGGTGGATGCTTCGGTAGGGGCGGTGCAGGAGTCCCTGGCGGCACTGGGCGCTGCGCTGGCGGAGCGGGGGCTCACGGTCGACCTCGCCGGGGCTCGGCGGGCCGTGGAGCAGAGCTGGGGGTGACCGCCGGACTTCTCCGCCCCCGCCGCCCCTTCCCGTCCCGGGGGCCAGCCCCCAGTGCGTGCACAGGTGCCATGCTCACCCCCATGGCTGACAAGACTCTTCCCGACGGGCGTCCCATCCCCCACCTCACCGGCGACGAGCGCCCCATGCTCGAAAGTTGGCTCGACTTTCATCGCGGCACCCTGGCCCTGAAGTGCGCGGAGCTGGACGACGCGCAGGTCCGGACGGCGTCCGCCGAGCCGTCGGCACTCACGCTGCTCGGGCTGGTGCAGCACCTCGCCGAGGTCGAGCGGAACTGGTTCCAGCGAGTGGTCGGCGGGCTCGACCTACCGCCCGTGTTCGGCGAGGAGACCGGGTACGCGCTCGACCCGGCTCGCGGGCTCGACGAGGCGTTGAACGTATGGCGCCGGGAGATCGCGCGCGGGCGGGAGCTGTGTGCCGGGCGGTCGCTGGACGACACCGGGCGGCTCGTCGACGGCCCCATGGCGGGGCTGGAGGTCAGTCTGCGGTGGGTGCTCATTCATATGATCGAGGAGTACGCCCGGCACAACGGGCACGCCGATATCTTGCGGGAACGGATCGACGGAGTAACCGGCTACTAATTCCAGACCCAACTCCGGGTGTAATTCAGGAATTCACTTCCGCACAGCTTCCCGTATTCTTCTGCCCGCTTTTCCCCGGCCTAAACGCAAAGATTTCGCGAACACGAAGCGGGGGAATTCGGGCAGATCTCGTGGGGGTTACATGCTTGTGACGCGTTACACATCGCGGTCGATTTGCCCCCTATTTTCCGGACAATACCCCAGGTATCGCCCTCACCTCGTGCGGCCGCTCGCGCCCGCGTGATAACACACGACCCGGTCGTGCGTAACCCTCACCAGCGATGCAATTTTGAATTTCCCTCGGTAAATTCAATCCGCATGACTGCCGTACAAGCAGATCTGCACATCGACCGTCCGCAGGTCGCGGACGGAGCCGCGTTGTGGCGGATTGCCAAGGACTCGAAAGCCCTCGACCTGAACTCGTCGTACAGCTATCTGCTGTGGTGCCGCGACTTCGCGGCCACCTCGGCCGTGGCCCGCGACGTGCGCGGGGAGCCGGTCGGCTTCGTCACCGCGTACGTACGGCCGGACCGCCCGCGCACCCTGCTGGTGTGGCAGGTGGCCGTGGACGAGGCGTACCGCGGGCGCGGGCTCGCCGGCAAGCTGCTCGACGGGCTCGTCGCGCGGGCCGGTGCCGCGCACCGGATCACCGCCGTCGAGACCACCATCACGCCCGGCAACACCGGCTCCGAGCGCCTGTTCACCTCGTTCGCCGAGCGGCACGGCGCCCTCGTGGAGCGCGAGGTGCTGTTCGGCGAGGGCCTGTTCCCCGACGGGCCGCACGACCCCGAAGTCCTGTACCGCATCGGCCCCCTCTCCCTCTGACCGACCCCGATGACGGCACCCAAGCCCCACCCCGCTGACGCCCCCTACGCACTCCCCCCACGCAACGAGGAGCGATTCGTCGTGACCATCACCCAGCCCGACCTCAGCGTCTTCGAGACACTCGAGTCCGAGGTGCGCAGCTACTGCCGCGGCTGGCCCACCGTCTTCGACCGTGCGCACGGCAGCCGCATGTACGACGAGGACGGCCATGAGTACCTGGACTTCTTCGCCGGAGCGGGCTCGCTGAACTACGGCCACAACAACCCCGTCCTCAAACGGGCGCTGATCGACTACCTGGAGCGGGACGGCGTCACGCACGGGCTCGACATGTCGACCACCGCCAAGCGTTCCTTCCTGCAGACCTTCCAGGATCTGGTGCTGCGGCCGCGAGATCTGCCGTACAAGGTCATGTTCCCGGGCCCGACCGGAACCAACGCCGTGGAGTCCGCGCTCAAGCTCGCGCGGAAGGTGAAGGGGCGCGAGGCCATCGTGTCGTTCACCAACGCATTCCACGGGATGTCCCTCGGATCGCTGGCCGTCACCGGCAACGCCTTCAAGCGGGCCGGGGCCGGGATCCCGCTCGTCCATGGCACGCCCATGCCGTTCGACAACTACTTCGAGGGCAAGGTCCCGGACTTCCTGTGGTTCGAGCGGCTCCTGGAGGACCAGGGGTCCGGGCTCAACAAGCCCGCGGCCGTGATCGTCGAGACGGTGCAGGGCGAGGGCGGCATCAACGTCGCGCGGCCCGAGTGGCTGCGGGCACTGGCCGAGCTGTGCGAGCGCCAGGACATGCTGCTCATCGTCGACGACATCCAGATGGGCTGCGGGCGTACCGGTGCCTTCTTCTCCTTCGAGGAGGCCGGCATCACGCCCGACATCGTCACCGTGTCCAAGTCCATCAGCGGATACGGCCTGCCGATGTCGCTGTGCCTGTTCAAGCCCGAGCTGGACATCTGGGAGCCGGGCGAGCACAACGGCACCTTCCGCGGCAACAACCCCGCCTTCGTCACGGCCACCGCCGCCCTGGAAGCGTACTGGGCGGACGGGTCCGCGATGGAGAAGCAGACCCGGGCGCGCGGCGAGCAGGTCGAGCAGGCCTTCGCCGCCATCACCGAGGAGAACGGCGCCGACGTCAAGGAGTACCGCGGACGCGGCCTCGTGTGGGGCCTGGAGTTCCACGACAAGGGCCGGGCCAACCGGATCGCGAAGCGCGCCTTCGAACTCGGGCTGCTCATCGAGACGTCGGGCCCCGAGAGCGAGGTCGTCAAGCTCCTCCCGGCACTCACCGTCACGGCCGACGAGCTGGACGAGGGGCTCAGCATCCTCGCCCGCGCCGTACGGGAAACCAACTAGTCACGACCAGCAAGGAGTAGTGCAGCACCGTGATCGTCCGTTCGTTCAAGGACATCGAAGGCACCGACCGGCATGTGAAGGCCGCGTCCGGCACCTGGGAGAGCAAACGCATCGTCCTCGCCAAGGAGAGGGTCGGGTTCTCCCTCCACGAGACCGTCCTGTACGCGGGCACGGAGACGTCGATGTGGTACGCGAACCACATCGAGGCCGTCGTGTGCGTCGAGGGCGAGGCCGAGCTGACCGACGACGAGACCGGGCAGAAGTACACGATCACGCCCGGCACCATGTACCTCCTCGACGGACACGAGCGGCACACGATGCGGATCAAGGAGGACTTCCGCTGCATCTGTGTCTTCAACCCGCCCGTGACCGGCCGGGAGGACCACGACGAGAACGGCGTCTACCCGCTGCTCACCGAGCCCGAGCCCGAGGAGGTGTGACATCACCATGACCACCGTCACCGATCTCTATCCCAGCCGCGGCACCACCGAGGTGTCGACCCCGCGCCAGGACCCCGTCGTGTGGGGCTCCCCCGACACACCGGGCCCGATCACCACCGGCGACCTCCAGTCGTTCGAGCGCGACGGCTTCCTGGCCATCGACCAGCTCATCGCCCCGGACGAGGTCACCGTCTACCACCGGGAACTGGAGCGCCTGGTCACCGACCCGGCGATCCGGGCCGACGAGCGCTCGATCATCGAGCCGAAGTCCAAGGAGATCCGCTCCGTCTTCGAAGTGCACAAGATCAGCGAGGTGTTCGCGAATCTGGTGCGCGACGAGCGTGTCGTCGGCCGGGCGCGGCAGATCCTGGGCTCGGACGTGTACGTCCACCAGTCGCGGATCAACGTCAAGCCGGGCTTCGGGGCCAGCGGCTTCTACTGGCACTCGGACTTCGAGACCTGGCACGCCGAGGACGGTCTGCCGAACATGCGGACGGTGTCCGTCTCGATCGCGCTGACCGAGAACCACGACACCAACGGCGGCCTCATGATCATGCCGGGGTCGCACCGCACGTTCCTCGGGTGCGCGGGGGCCACGCCCAAGGACAACTACAAGCAGTCGCTGCAGATGCAGGACGCGGGCACGCCCTCGGACGAGGCGCTGACCGCGATGGCGAGCGAGTACGGCATCAAGCTCTTCACAGGCAGGGCCGGTTCGGCGACCTGGTTCGACTGCAACTGCATGCACGGCTCGGGGGACAACATCACTCCGTTCCCGCGCAGCAACGTGTTCATCGTGTTCAACAGCGTGGAGAACGCGGCCGTGGAACCGTTCGCGGCACCCATCCGGCGTCCCGAGTTCATCGGGGCGAGGGACTTCACGCCTGTCCGATGAACACCGCTGCCCGGCGGCCCACCCGCCGCGCAGCGGCAATCGGACACAGCATCGGGGCGAGGGACTTCACGCCCGTGCGGTGACTGGTCGTGGAGTGATTCGTTCTGGAGCGGGCGGCGTCACGGGCTTCACAGCCGCGCCAGTGACGCCGCCCGCTCCAGTGCGTTCCCGACCGAGGATGCGGACCCCCAGGTGCGCGGCGAGCCCATGCCCGTGTCAGGCAGACAGGACGTCCAGCAGACGGTCGACATCGGCCGCGGTGTTGTACAGGTGGAAGGCGGCACGCAGGTTGCCCGCGCGGTCCGAGACCTCCACGCCGGCGCGGCTCGACTCGCCCTGGCGGCGGCCGAGTCCGGGGACCGAGACGATGGGCGAGCCGGGGGACGGAACGGACTCGTGGCCGAGGGAGGCCAGGCCCGCGCGGAAGCGGTCGGCGAGGACGAGGTCGTGGGCGCGTACGGCGTCCGTGCCGAGTTCCTCCAGGAGTTCGAGGGAGCGGCGGGCGCCGGCGTAGGAGAAGAGAGCGGGGCTCTCGTCGAACCGCCTTGCGGAGTGGGCGAGTTCGTCGATGGGGCCGTAACAGGCGTCCCAGGGGTGCTCTCCCGCCACCCAGCCGGCGAACAGCGGGGTGAGCCCGCCGAGGTCCTCCGGGACGACCAGGAAGGCCACGCCCCGCGGACAGACGAGCCACTTGAAGGCGACGGCGGCGGAGTAGTCGAAGGCGTCCGCGTCGAAGTCCAGCCAACCGGCGGCCTGGGACGCGTCGACGTACGTACGCGCTCCGTGTTCGCGCGCCGCTTCCCCGATCGCGGGCAGATCGGCCACGCGCCCGTCGGCGGACTGTGCGGCGCTGACCGCGACCAGAGCGGTGCCGGGCCGCACGGACTCGGCGACGCGCTCCAGCGGCACGCTGCGCACCTTCAGATCGGAGCGGACGTGGAAGGGGTTCACGACGGAGCTGAAGTCGCCCTCGGCGGTGAGGACTTCGGCGCCCTCGGGCAGGGAGGCGGCGATCAGCCCGCTGTAGACGGCGACCGAGGCCCCGGCCGCCACCCGGCGCCCGGGCACGCCGACGAGCCGCGCGAAGGAGGCGCGGCTCGCCTCCACGTCCGCGAACATGTCGGTCGGCTGCCCGGCGGCCGCCGCCTCCACGGCGGTCCGCATGGCGGCCACGGTGCGCGCCGGCAGCAGGCCGGTGCTCGCGGTGTTCAGATAGATGTTCTTCGGGGCGAACTCGGCACGGACGAGGCTCTCGAAGGTCTCCATGGATCCACTGTGGGCCCCGGAGAACCCATAGTCCATTGTCGATTTTTACGCAGTACAGCTAAGGAACGCTTATATATCGGCCCGGACCTGCATGTTTCCTCAGTGCTGCGGAACCGCGCATCCGTCGGGGCCGCATGCGTCCGCGTCCCCCTGGTCGATCAGCTGCAGCGGCGAGCGCTCGCCCCATGCCTGGGTCAGCGCCTGGGTGAAGACCTCGGCGGGCTGGGCGCCGGAGACGCCGAACTTGCGGTCGAGCACGAAGAACGGCACACCATTGGCGCCGAGCTCTGCGGCCTCGCGCTCGTCGGCGCGGACCTCGTCGGCGTACGCGGCCGGGTCGCCGAGCACCTTGCGGGCGTCCTCCGCCTCCAGTCCCGCGGCGACGGCCAGCTCCACCAGCCGCTCGTCGCCCTCGGTGAAGACGGACCGCTCCTCGGCGAAGTTCGCCTTGTAGAGGTTCTGGATCAGCTCGTCCTGCCTGCCCTGCTCCTTGGCGAAGTGCAGCAGGCGGTGCATGTCGAAGGTGCTGCCGTGGTCGCGGTCCCGGGTGCGGTACTCCAGCCCCTCGGCGGCGGCCTGCGCGCCCAGGTTCTCCTCACCGGCCTGCGCCTGCGCCTCGCTCATGCCGTACTTCTTGGTGAGCATCCTGATCACCGGCTGGACGTCCCCCTTGGCGCGGCCGGGGTCCAGTTCGAAGGAGCGGTGCACGACCTCGACCTGGTCGCGGTGCGGAAAGGCGTCGAGCGCCTTCTCGAAGCGGGCCTTGCCGACATAGCACCAGGGGCACGCGATGTCCGACCAGATCTCGACCTTCATGTTCTCGGCTCTCTCCAGCTCGTACGGGTACGGAGACGGAGGCACCCTCCGCCGACTTGATGAACGTTCAAGCAGCGGCTTTCATTCCCGTCCCGGGCCTTGCTTCCCGGTCACCGCGTACCGCAGGAAGAGGTGGTGGTCGCCTTCGGCGGGCGGGTTCTCGGGGTCCGGGACCCAGCCCTGGCGGGCGTAGAAGGCCTGGGCGCGCTCGTTGCCGGCGTGCACGTCGAGGACTGCGGTGCGCGTGCCGTCGGCCCGCCACTGTTCGACGCAGGCGGTGTGCAGGGCCGTTCCGATGCCGGAGCGCCAGTGGCCGGGGTCGACGTGGAACTGGAACAGCCTGACCGTCCCTGCCGGGGCGCCCTCCGGGGTGCGAAACGAGGCGATGCCGGTCAGGCGGGCGTCGCGCACCGCGCACAGCACCTGGCCGTCGGGGCGCTCGATGGCCCGGCTCCAGGCGGTCCGCCAGTCGTGGCCGTCGTCCGGCAGGCCGTCCGGGCAGTACGTGGCGCGGGCACGCAGGTGCAGTGCGGCGACGGCGGCGGCCTCGGCCGGCAGGGCGGTTCTGATCACCAGGGAGTCGACGGTCCGGTTCGCTCTGATCATGCAGCGGAGGACGTGGCCGCGGTGGCCTCGGTTCCCAGGCGGGTGAACTGCACCCGGTAGGCGCTCGGCGTCAGGCCGGTGCGGCGGACCAGGTGGGCCCGGAGGGAGTCCGCCGTGCCCAGGCCGCAGGCGCGGGCCACCTGGTCCATGGGGAGGGTGGTGGTCTCCAGGAGCTCCCTGGCGCGCTCGATGCGCTGGTGCAGCAGCCACTGCAGGGGGCTGACGCCGCTCTCGGCGTGGAAGCGGCGGGTGAGGGTGCGGACGGAGACGCCCGCGTGGCGGGCCAGGTCGGCCAGGCTGAGCGGCTTGTCGAGGTTGCGCATGGCCCAGCCGCGGGTGTCGGCGCAGACGGTGCCGCGCTCGGGCGGCAGCGGGGTGTGGGTGAACTGGGTCTGGCCGCCCGGCCGTACGGGGGCGACGAGGGCCAGCCGGGCGACCTCGTTGGCGACGGCGGCGCCGTAGTCGGTGCGGATGACATGCAGGCAGAGGTCGATGCCGGCGGCGTAGCCGGACGCTGTGACGTAGGGACCGTCCTGGACGTACAGCACGTCTCCCTGGAGGTCGACCTGCGGGTAGCGCCTGCGCAGCTCCTCGGCGTGCGCCCAGTACGTCGTCGCCCTGCGGCCCTGGAGCAGGCCCGCCTCGGCGAGCTGGAAGGCGCCGGTGCACAGGGACGCGATCCGCTTGCCGGCGTCGGCGGCCTCACGGACGGCGGCCACGATCCGCGGGTCCGGCTCGTAGGGCGCGCCCGTACCGGCGACGACCACCGTGTCCGCCTCCCGCACGGCCTCCAGCCCGTCGCGTACGTACAGGTCGAGCCCTCCGCTGGTGGGCACGGGCCCGGGCTCGGGGGCGCAGATGACCACGTCGTAGCCCGGCCGCCCGTCCACCTCGACCTTGCCGAACAGCAGCTCGGGGATGGCCAGGTTGAACATCGAGACGGGCGAGGGCGCGATCACGGCGATGCGGTGCGGGGCGAGCCGGGCGGGCATGGCCAGAACCTCCGGGTGCATGGCATTCGGGCCACTACTGTACGACGGCCGAGATCCGCAGCATGGAGACATGCCGACCAACCAGATCCTCAAGGGTGCGCAACCCGCCCGCTCCGAGCGGGAGTTGACGCCCAAGCGGCCCTCCCCCGCGCTCACTCTCACCGCCGCCCTCCTCGGCTTCGCGCTGATCTGCCTCGACGCGTCCGTGGTGAACGTGGCCCTGCCCGCGATCGGTTCCTCCCTCGGCGCGGGGATGTCCGGTCTGCAGTGGGTGGTGGACGCCTACACCCTTCCGTTCGCCGCGCTGATGCTGTCGACCGGGGCCTTCGCGGACCGGACCGGGGCGAGCCGCGCGTTCGCGCTGGGCACCACGGTCTTCACGATCGCCTCGGCGGTCTGCGGGCTGGCTCCGAACCTGCCGTCCCTGATCGGCGCGCGGGTGGTGCAGGGCGCCGCGGCGGCCGTCGTACTCCCGGCCTCGCTGGCACTCGTGCGGCAGGCGTATCCGGAGCCCAGGCGGCGGGCGCGTGCGGTGGCGGCGTGGGCCGCCGGGGGTTCGGTGGCGGTGGCGCTGGGCCCGGTGGTGGGCGGTCTGCTGACCACGGCGTGGGACTGGCGCGGGATCTTCTTCGTGAACCTGCCGGTGGGGGCGCTGATCGTGCCCCTGCTCAGGCGGGCCCCGCGCTCCGAACGCCGCCCGTCGCCGCTGGACCTGCCGGGGCAGGCGACGGCGATGGTGGCGCTCACGGGCCTGACGTTCGCGGTGATCGAGGGCGGTACGGCGGGGTGGGCGGCCCTGGTGGTCGCAGTCGTGGCGGCCGTGGCCTTCTTCCGCGTGGAGACGCGCAGCCCGCACCCGGTCGTCCCTCTCGGGCTCTTCCGCAACCGGACGGTGGCCGTCGCGGTCGCGGCGGGCGCGGCGGTGAGCGTGGCCTTCTACAGCGTGGTGTTCGTCTTCTCGCTCTTCTTCCAGCAGGTCCAGGGCCTGTCCGCGCTGCACGCCGGGCTGGCGTTCCTGCCCATGACGGGCCTGATCGCGGTGACGAACGTGGTGGCGGGCAAGCTCGCGGGGCGGTACGGGCCGCGACTGCCGATGCTGTTGGGGCAGGCCCTGGCCGTCGTGGGACTGCTGGTCCTGCTGTACGTGGACGCCGGCACGTCCTCCGTCCTGGCTGCCGCGCTGCTCGTGCCGCTGGCACTGGGATGTGCACTGACGGTGCCGCCGCTGACGGCCGCGATGATGGACGCGGTGCCGGCGGAGCGGGCGGGGGTGACGGCCGGTGTGCTCAATGCTGCGCGGCAGGTGGCGGGGGGTCTGGGGATCGCCGTGTTCGGGGCCCTGGTCTCCGACGGGTTCGAGGCGGGGATGCGGCTGAGCCTGGTCATCAGTGCGGGGGCGCTCGCGCTGACGGGTGCGGCCACGTCTCGGTTGCGGTGAGTGCTGGGGGCTCCGCCCCCGGACCCCCGTTCGGCCCTGAAGGGGCCTCGTCCCCAAACGCCGGACGGGCTGAAACACCGCACGCCCCGCGGAGCGCTCAGCTGCCGTCTCTCAGATCTGCGGGCCAGTGAGGGTGGAACTCTATGTGGTCGTAGGTGACCACGCAGCCCTCTCCCATCGGTGACTGGGTCATGAAGCCGACGAGAGCGTCGCCTGTCTCCTTCTCTCCGCCCAGGGTGAAGAGGCGGATGAACGTCCAGCGCCTGCCGTCCCGGGAGGCGTGGAAGGCGAAGGCGCGGCCGGTGCGGCTCACCCGGAGCCAGACCGAACTGCCGTCCACGGTGAAGGAGTTGGCGTCGTCGGAGTGTCCCCGGGTGACCACCGTGCAGACGGTGGGCACGTCCGGGGAGTACTCCAGGCAGAGCTTGGCCCAGGCCCGCTCGCCGACATGGACGTACAAAACCCCCGCGTCGAAGGCCGAGGCGAACCCGACCGTGACGCGCGCGATCAGCTGGAAGTCCCCCTCGGGCGCCCCGAGCAGCCGGGGCGCGTCGGAGGCGGGCTCCAGTGCCTCCCCGGTGGGCGGCACGAACCGGTCCTGCCGGGGGCCGGCCCATCCGCTGAGGATCCCGTCCTCGTACAACCAGTGCCCGTCGGGGCCGTAGGTGCGGAGGCGGAAAGGCAGTTGGGAGAGTTCAACGTCCATCCGAACATTCTCTCAGGTCGAGTACGCCACCCAGGGGCGCGAGGACTGCGCGACAAGCCACAACCGACCCGCACCCCGCGACGCGACCGCACCCCTGTGGCGCACCCCGCGGAGCGCTAACGCTCCAGAATCCCGTTGAACCGCCGAGGCAATCCCAGCGGGTTGTCATCCCGAAGCTCCGGCGGAAGGATCGCCTGCGGTGCCGTCTGGTACGTCACCGGCCGCATCCACCGCTCGATGGCCGTACCGCCCACCGATGTCGACGTGGACGTGGTCGCCGGGTACGGGCCGCCGTGATGCTGGGCGGGAGCGACCGCCACACCCGTCGGCCAGCCGTTCACCAGCACACGGCCCGCGAGCGGAGTCAGCTCGGCCAGCAGTTCCGCGCCGCGGCCCTCCCCGGCCGCCTCCTCCGCGGACAGGTGAACCGTCGCCGTGAGATTGCCCGGCAGCCGCGACAGCACCCCCTGCACCTGGGCCTCGTCCTCGTAGCGGGCCACCACGGTGACCGGCCCGAAGCACTCCTCCAGGAGCAGGTCGTACTGGCCTTCCTGCGCCAGCTTGTCCGCCGGCACCGTCAGGAACCCGGCGCTCACGGTGTGCTCGCCGCCCGCGCCCGGCGTCACCGGGGACTCGACGTCGGGAAGCTCCGCGCGCTCGGCGACCCCGGCGATGAAGTTGTCGCGCATGCGGTGGTCCAACAGGACCCCGGAGTCGGTGTCGCTGACCGCTTCCGTGAGGGACTTGACCAGGCGGTCGCCCGCCGCGCCGGAGGGCGCGAGCACCAGGCCTGGCTTGACGCAGAACTGTCCGACGCCCAGGGTCATCGACCCGGCGAGGCCCGTGCCGATCGCCTCGGCGCGCTCGGCGGCCGCGGCCTCGGTGATGACGACCGGGTTCAGGGAGCCCAGCTCGCCGTGGAAGGGGATCGGCGTCGGGCGGGCGGCGGCGGCGTCGAAGAGGGCGCGCCCGCCCCGTACGGAACCGGTGAAGCCGGCCGCCGAGACGAGGGGGTGCTTGACCAGCTCGACGCCGGCCTCGAAACCGTGGACCAGGCCCACGACGCCCTCGGGGATGCCGTGCGCGGCGGCGGCCCGGCGCAGCACCTTGGCGACCAGCTCGGACAGGGCAGGGTGGTCGGGGTGGGCCTTGACGACGACCGGGCAGCCCGCGCCGAGCGCGCTCGCGGTGTCGCCGCCGGCCACCGAGAAGGCGAAGGGGAAGTTGGAGGCCGAGTAGACGGCGACGACACCCAGCGGCACCTTGTAGCGGCGCAGGTCCGGGATGGGCGGGGTCGCGGTGCCGTCGGGGTGGTTGATGATCACGTCGAGGAAGGCGCCCTCGTCGACGATGTCCGCGAAGGCCCGCAACTGGTAGCAGGTGCGGGCGAGTTCGCCGTTGAGCCGGACCGGGCCGAGCGCGGTCTCGGCGTCGGCGGTCTCGACGAGCCCGTCCTTCGCCGCCTCCAGCTGCTCGGCGGCGGTGCGCAGGAAGGCCGAGCGGACCGCGCGGTCGGCGAGGGCGCCGCGCGCGGCGTGCGCGGCGCGGACGGCGGCGTCCACCTCCTGGGCTGTGGCCTCCACCGCAACCTGTTCACGCTGCTTCCCGGTACGGGGGTCGACACTCCAGACTGGTGCTGCTGCCACCGCGGGTCCCTCCACGTATGTCTTGCGGTATGTCCTGCTTGTATTGCCGCAGTATCTGGGTCATCCACCAGGGTCGTTCGATATACTGAACGCCGTCTCTGATGATGAATATGCTGTTGGAGACTATATCTTCGGTTTCTCGTCGAACGAAGGGGTCAAGGGCGATGTCGGTAGCCGAGACAGGCGGCGGGGCGCAGGTCAAGTCCGCGGTGCGGACGGTTGAGCTGCTCGAATACTTCGCCGGCCGGCCCGGTATGCACTCCCTCGCATCGGTCCAGGAGGCCGTCGGCTATCCCAAGTCCAGCCTGTACATGCTGCTGCGCACCCTGGTGGAGCTGGGCTGGGTGGAGACGGACGCCACGGGCACGCGGTACGGCATCGGGGTGCGGGCGCTGCTGGTCGGTACCTCGTACATCGACGGCGACGAGGTGGTGGCGGCGGCCCGCCCGACCCTGGACCGGCTGTCGGACGACACCACGGAGACCATTCACCTGGCCCGGCTCGACGGCACGAACGTCGTGTATCTGGCCACCCGCCAGTCGCAGCACTATCTGCGCCCGTTCACGCGGGTGGGGCGCCGGCTGCCCGCGCACTCCACCTCGCTGGGCAAGGCGCTGCTGAGCACGTACTCGGACGAGCAGGTCCGCAAGATGCTCCCGGAGACCCTTCCGGCGCTCACCGAGAACACCATCACCGACCGGGAGAAGCTCATCGAGGAGCTGCACCAGGTCCGGGAGCAGGGCTTCGCCGTGGACCGCGAGGAGAACACCCTGGGGCTGCGCTGCTTCGGCGTCGCGATCCCCTACCGCACTCCGGCGCGCGACGCGATCAGCTGCTCGGTGCCGGTGGCGCGGCTGACGCCCGCACACGAACAGATGGTGAAGGACGCGCTGTTCGACGCGCGCGACCGGCTGACCCTGGCGACACGGAGGCTCTGACTCCTAGGCTCTGGCGTCATGGACGTCGTACTCCGCACAGTGCACGACAGTGATCTGCCTGTCTTCTTCCGGCAGATGAACGATCCCGAGGCCTTGCGCATGGCCGCGTTCACCCCGAAGGATCCCGCCGACCGGGACGCGTTCGACGCCCACTGGAAACGGATCCGGGCCTCGGAGGACGTCCTCCGCACGGTTCTGGCGGACGGGGACGTGGTGGGCAGCGCGGCCGTGTACGGCGAGCCGGGCGAGCGCGAGGTCACCTACTGGATCGAACGCGCCCACTGGGGCCGGGGCATCGCCACGGCCGCGCTGCGGGAGCTGGTGGCCCAGGTGCCCGAGCGTCCGCTGTACGCCCGGGCGGCCGCCGACAACACCGGCTCCCTGCGCGTGCTGCAGAAGTGCGGATTCCGGGTGACCGCCCGGGCCTCCGGCTTCGCCAACGCGCGAGGCCAGGAGATCGACGAGTTCGTGCTCGCACTGGACGCCTGACACCGCCGTGGATGAGCGTCCGATGAGAAAGACGGACGCACGGGAACGTTCACCCCCCTTCTGATCGTCTTCCGGGTGGGATGAACAAGACGATCAGGCGGGCCTCCGTCTTCACACTGCTGCTCGTGATCGCCCTGCTGGTCAGGGCGACCTGGGTGCAGTTCTACGACGGCAAGGCCCTCGCGGACGACAAATTCAACCGGCGCAACGCGATCCAGACGTACGCGGACCCGCTCGGGAACATCATCGTGGGCGGCAGTTCGGTCACCGGTTCCGCGGCGACGAAGAACAGCGACCTCAAGTACAAGCGCACGTACAAGGACGGCAAGCTGTACGCGGCGGTGACGGGCTATGCCTCGCAGGCCTACGCGCCGACCCAGCTGGAGGGGATCTACCAGGACCTCCTCGACGGGACGGACAGCCGCCTCAAGACCGTGATGGACACGATCACCGGCAAGCGGGCCGATCCTGGCAACGTGGTCACGACGATCGACCCGGACGTGCAGAAGGCGGCGTACGACGCGCTCGGCGACAAGAAGGGCGCGGCCGTCGCGATCGACCCGAAGACCGGGAAGATCCTGGCGGTCGTGTCGACGCCGTCGTACGACCCGTCGTCGCTGACGGACGCCAACACCGCGGGCACGGCCTGGAAGCAGCTCAACGCGGACTCCGACAAGCCGCTGACCAACCGCGCGCTGCGCCAGCCGCTGCCGCCGGGCTCGACGTTCAAACTGGTGGTGGCTGCCGCGGCGCTGGAGGACGGGCTGTACTCGTCGGTGGACGAGAAGACGAAGAGCCCGGACCCGTACACCCTGCCCGGCACCACCCGCGGCCTGTCCAACGAGAACCCGAACGCGCCCTGTGAGAACGCCACGATCCGCACCGCGCTGCAGTACTCCTGCAACAACGTCTTCGCGAAGATGGCCGTCGACCTGGGCCAGGACAAGGTGAAGGCGATGGCCGACAAGTTCGGCTTCAACGACACACGGCAGGACGTGCCGGTACGGGCCTACACCAGCGTCTACCCCTCCGACATGGACAGGTCCTCCACGGCCCTGACGGGCATCGGCCAGTACAACGTCACCGCGACCCCGCTCCAGATGGCGATGGTGTCCGCCGCCATAGCCAACGGCGGCAAGCTGGTCTCGCCGCACATGGTCTCGCAGATCACCGACAGCGGCGGTGACGTGCTGAAGAACTACGACGACAGCACGAGCACCAAGGAGATCGTCAGCTCCGCGACCGCCGGACAACTGCAGTCGGCGATGCAGACGGTGGTGGAGAAGGGCACGGGCACGAACGCCCGGATACCCGGCGCCACCGTCGGCGGCAAGACCGGCACGGCCCAGCACGGCGAGAACAACAGCAAGACCCCGTACGCCTGGTTCACGTCCTACGGCAAGACCAACGGCAAGGAGGTCGCCGTGGCAGTCATGGTCGAGCAGTCGAACGCAGCGCGTTCGGAGGTCAGCGGCAACGGCCTGGCGGCCCCCGTGGCCAAGGCGGTGATGCAAGCGGCGCTGAAGTAACCCCGCTGGGGGGAGCGCCCCGTCAGGGGCGCGGGGAGCTGCGCGACCAGCGACGAACAACCCGCAGCCGATCGCGCAGCGTCCCTCACTTCACACCGAGAATCTGTTCAACGGGGTCAATCGCGAAGTACACCAGGAACAGAGCCGACACACCCCACAACAACCAGTGCACCTCCTTGGCCTTGCCCAACACCGCCTTGATGAGGACGTAGGCCAGGAACCCCGCCCCGATACCGTCGGTGATCGAGTAAGTGAACGGCATCGCGGCGATGGTCAGAAACGCCGGGATCGCGATCTCGTACTTGTCCCAGTCGATGTGCTTGACATGGGTCATCATCAAGAAGCCCACCGCGATCAACGCAGGCGCAGCCGCCTGCAGCGGCACGATCGTCAGCAACGGCGTAAGGAACAGCGCGAGCCCGAACATCCCACCGGTGATCAGGTTCGCGAAGCCGGTGCGCGCTCCCTCACCCACACCGGCCGCCGACTCGATGTACGCGGTGTTGGAGGAGGCGGACCCCAGGCCGCCGGCCACCGCCGCCGCGCCGTCGATGAACAGCACGCGGCCGATCCCCGGCACCTGCCCCTGCTCGTCGAGCAGCCCGGCCTCCGCGCTGATGCCGACGATGGTGCCCATGGCATCGAAGAAGTCCGACAGGATCAGGGTGAAGACCAGCAGGACGGCGGTGAGGAAGCCGGCCTTGGCGAATCCGCCGAACAGGCTGAAGTGACCGACGAGCCCGAAGTCGGGAGTGGCGACGATCTTGTCCGGCAGGTGCGGGGTGGTCAGGCCCCAGCTCTTGATGTCCGCCACCGCGTCGATGATGATCGCGACGATCGTCATGGTCACGATGCTGATCAGGATCGCGCCCTTCACCTTGCGCGCGAGCAGCGCGATGGTGAGCAGGACGCCGAGACAGAAGACGAGGACGGGCCAGCCGGTCAGTCGGCCCACGGCCCCCAACTGCACCGGCACGGTGGTCTGCGCCGCGTCCGGGATCCGGCTGACGAACCCCGCGTCGACGAAGCCGATGAAGGCGATGAACAGGCCGATACCGACGCCGATCGCCTGCTTGAGCTGCTGCGGAATGGCGTTCATGATCGCCTCGCGCAGTCCGGTGAGGACCAGGACGCAGATCAGGATGCCTTCGAGGACGACGAGGCCCATCGCGTCGGACCAGCTCATGAGCGGGGCGAGCTGGAAGGCGACGACGGCGTTGAGGCCGAGGCCCGCGGCGATGGCGAGCGGGAGGTTGCCGCCGACGCCCATGATGATCGTCATCACACACGCCACCAGGGCGGTGGAGGTGACGAGTTGGCCCGTGTCGAGGCTGTGGCCGAACTTGTCCTTCGCGCTGCCGAGAATGATGGGATTCAGGACAAGAATGTAGGCCATCGTGAAGAACGTGGCGAAGCCGCCGCGTATCTCCCGGCCGAAGGTGGATCCCCGCTCGGAGATCCTGAAGAACCGGTCGAGGCCGTTCGCCGCTGGTGGCGCCGTACTTGGCCGGTCGGCCGTCTTCTTGGTATCGGACATGGCGGGTGCTCCTAGGTGCCTGATGGATCAGTGTGCGGATGCTGGCTGGATTGTTCCCGCGGTGAACCCGTTTCAGGTTTTCTCCGTGTTACGGAATCGGTCGGCCCGCCAGGCTGTGTTCGAGGCACCGTACAGATTCGAAGCCCCGTACGAACCAGGCGGTTTGATCACTGCTACGCTTCCGGATCTCGTCCGGGCCTCCTCCGGATGATCACATGTCTCACATGTCATCTACATGTCACGCACAGAGAGGTCGCCCGTGGGCACTGTCGTCGACGATGCAGCCTCCGTGGAGTTTCATGCCTTCTTCGAGCGGCACTACGCCGAACTGTCCCGGTTCGCCCATCTGCTGACCGGCGAGGCGGACGCCGCCGACGATCTGGCCGCCGACGCGCTGCTCGCCCTGTGGCACCGCTGGGACCGGGTGCGCGCCGCGGACCACCCGGCCGCCTACGCCCGCGGAGTCGTCGCCAACCTGGCCCGCACCCGGATCCGGAGCGCCGTGCGCGAGCGCCGGCGGATCTCGCTGTTCTGGTCGCAGCGCGAGGAGAAGACCGAGAATCCCGACATAGCAGGTGTTGTCGATGTCCAGGGGGCGCTGCGCAGGCTGCCGTTCAGGAAACGGGCGTGTGTGGTGCTCCGGCACGCGTTCGACCTGTCGGAGAAGGACACCGCTCTCGCTCTGGGTGTTTCCGTCGGTACGGTTAAGTCCCAGACGTCCAAGGGGATGGCCGAACTGCAGCGGATCCTCGGTTCCCAGGGCGTGTCACAGAAGGTGCACGCGGCGATCGCGCGTGGCGGCGAGACCGGAGGAACGGACCGATGAGGCAGCAGGACGTGCACGACGAGCTGCGCGCCCGGCTGCACGAGACGGCCGAGGCCCACGAGCCGGACCGGGCCAGGATCCTGGCGCGGATCGAGCGGGGCATGAGCGAGCACGGCCGCACCGACCACCGCGCGACTCGTCCGCGGGTGTGGGGCTGGGCCCGGGTGGTGAGTGCGACGGCCGCGGTCGCCGGCATGCTCGCGGTCGGCGGTTACGCGGTGGCGTCCGCGGTGAAGGACGACACTCCCCCGCAGCAGCAGACGGTCTCGGTCTCCCCGACGCCCACGCCCTCGCCCGATGCGACGAGCCGCGCGCCCCTCCCGCCGGTGGACCGGATGCCGAGCACCCCACGGCAGTCCCACAAGCCGAGCAGCACCCCCTCCGTGAAGCCCTCCGCCCCCATGCTGCCGCCCGCCGCCGGCGAGAGCGACGGTCCGCTGTGGTCGGACGGCTCCGTGGACCCGCACAGCAACGACTTCTGGGCGCAGAGCGACATCACGTTCAAGACGAGCGAGCAACTCACGGCTCTGACCGTGCAGTTGAAGGTCGCCCAGACCGGCGGGGTCAGCTCGTCCGGTGCCTGGCGTTCGCTGCCCGAGCAGGACTTCGACCTCACGGTCGGCGAGCAGAACGGCTTCCTCGTCTACACCTGGACGCTCAAGGCGGGCCGTACGGTCCCCAAGGGCGAGTGGGTGTTCGCCGGGCAGTACAACCACACGCGCGGCGGCCGGAACGCGAAGGGCGACACCTACGCGCTCACGGCCACGGCGGACGGCACGCAGCGCGCGGTGGGCGGCGACTTCGCGGCCCACACCAACGGCTAGGGCGACTCGTGACAACGTCCTGCCCGCAGACCTCGCGCAAAAAATCTTGAACAGGGCGGCAACCTGTTCCTCGGCGGCGGCAACCAGGCAGCACAGGACTTCCTCTTCACCTGCAGCTGAGTGAACATTCAAGTACGACGGGATTTCGCCCCTTGAGCACGCACAAGAGACACCTCACCCGCCGCCGGGTGCTCGGGGCCTCCGCGATCGGCGTCGCCGCCACCGGCGCCGCCGTAGCGGGAGGCGCCGGTCTGCTGTCGTCCGCGTCCGCCGCGGCCTTCGGTTACAAGGACGACGGCAGGAACTACGTCGTCGACACCGGGGCCGCCCTCATCTTCAAGGTCTCCAAGACGACCGGCGACCTCACGTCTTTGGTCTACAAGGGCAAGGAGTACGAGGGCTACGGCGGCAAGCACTCGCACGTCGAGTCGGGGCTCGGGGCCTCCACCGTCACCATCAAGCAGGCGGGCCAGACGATCCTGATCAAGGTCGTGCACGGCGCGATCACCCAGTGGTACGCGGCCCGCAGCGGCCAGAACAACGTCTATCTGTGGACGGACAAGAAGGACGCCTCCTTCACCGCGACCCGCTACATCGTCCGCCTCAAGCCTGGCGTGTTCCCCAACACGGGCTCCGACGCCTGGGACTCGGCCACGGACAAGATCATCGAGGCCGGTGACGTCTGGCGGCATCCGGACGGCACGACCCACTCCAAGCACTACTCGGGCAAGCGCACCATCGACTACGACCACGTCGGCTTCACCACCGGCTCGGTCGGTCTCTGGATGGTCCGCTCCAACCACGAGAAGGCCTCCGGCGGCCCCTTCTACCGCTCGCTGCTGCGGCACTCGAACGACGGCGGGGCGGGCCTGTACGAGATCCTGCACTACAACGAGGCCCAGACGGAGGCGGAACGTTTCGGCCTCCAGGGCCCCTACGTCATCGCCCTCACCGACGGCGGCGCCCCCTCCTCCTCGCTCTTCCAGGCGAAGCTCGACACCTCCTGGGTGGACGGGCTCGGCATCACCGGCTGGGTCGGAAAGGCGGGCCGCGGAAAGGTGGCGGGCGTCGGCCTGAAGGGCATGGACGCCAAGTACCCCTACACCGTGGGCTTCGCCAACACGGACGCGCAGTACTGGGCTAAGGCCGCGGCCGGCACCGGCGCCTTCTCCTGCAAGGGGATGCTCCCGGGGACGTACACGCTGGCCGTCTACAAGGGCGAACTCGCCGTCCACACCGGGTCGGTGAAGGTGACGGCGGGCGGTACGACGTCCCTGCACACGTTGAGCATCACAGGTGACCCGTCCGCCGCCTCGGCCCTCTGGCGGCTCGGCGACTGGGACGGCACGCCCGGCGAGTTCAAGAACGCCAGGCTGATGACGTACGCGCATCCCTCCGACGGCCGCGCGGCCAAGTGGACCGGCAACGTCACCATCGGTGGCGGCGGCGAGGCCGCGTCCTTCCCGGCGTACATGTGGAAGGACGTCAACGACGGCATCCTGGTCCACTTCAAGCTGACCAGGGCGCAGGCCGCGGTCGCGCACACGCTGCGGGTCGGGGTGACGGACGCGTTCGCAGGCGGGCGGCCCAGGGTGGCCGTGAACGACTGGGTCTCCGCCATTCCCACAGCACCCACACAGCCCTCGACTCGTTCTCTCACCACGGGTTCGTACCGTGGAAACAACCACACCTTCACTTTCAACGTCCCTAACAGTGCGTGGAAGACGGACACCTCCCAGTACAACGTACTGAAGATCAACATCGTGAGCGGTTCGGGCGGCACGGCCTATCTCAGCGCCGGCACGTCGTTCGACTGCCTGGACCTGCTGACCTGAGCCCCCCTCGGTCAGCAGAAGAAGCGCCCCCGCCGGTGACGACCGGCGGGGGCGCTTTGCGCCCTGTAGGGGCGCGGGGCTGTATCGATATGCGGCTCCGCCGCGCGGACGCGACCAGCCGTGAAACCCAGTCGCCGCCGTGGCCGGAAGAGGTTGCCGCGCCCTCTCGAAAACCAGCGAAACTTTCGCTGACTCCCGTCCCCCGCTCACCTGTTGACGTGCCGTTTACCACTGATGACACTCCGAGGGCGCCGCATCTCCAACAGAAACCCCCACACTCCGACAGGACTGCCCATGCGCCCCAGAGTCGTGCTCGTCGCCTGCCTCGCTCTCCTCCTCGGCCTGTTCACCGCGCCGCCCAGCACCGCGCACTCAGGAGCCCCACCCGTGAAGCACCCCAGGTACGCCGGTTATCTCTTCGCCTACTTCACCGGCGAGGGCACCGCGGACGGCGAGCAGATCCGCTACGCCCTCAGCCGCGGCAACGACCCGCTGCACTGGCGCGAGCTGAACCAGGGCAAGCCGGTCCTGACGTCGACGATCGGCGAGAAGGGCCTGCGCGACCCGTTCGTGATGCGCTCCCCCAAGGGCGACAAGTTCTACCTCATCGCCACCGACCTGCGGATGTACCAGAACAGCAGCGGCAGTTGGGACTACGTCCAGCGGCACGGCAGCAAGTCGATCATGATCTGGGACTCCACCGACCTGGTCCACTGGACCAACCAGCGCCTGGTCAAGGTGGCCCCCGACAACGCGGGCAACACCTGGGCCCCGGAGGCGTACTGGGACGACGCGCTGCATGAATACGTGGTCTTCTGGGCGTCGAAGCTGTACGCCGCCGACGACCCCGACCACACGGGGTCGACGTACAACAAGATGCTGTACGCGACGACCAAGGACTTCCGCACCTTCAGCAAGGCGAAGGTCTGGGACGACCCGGGCTACTCGGTGATCGACTCGACCGTCGTGAAGTACCAGGGCACCTACTACCGCTACACCAAGGACGAGCGCGACCCGTCCTCCAGCTCCCCGTGCTCGAAGTTCATCACCGGCGAGAAGTCGAAGACCCTCACGTCGACCAGGTACGACTTCGTCTCCGACTGCATCGGCAGCGGCTCGATCGACCGCGGCGAGGGGCCCACGGTCTTCAAGTCCAACACCGAGAAGAAGTGGTACCTCTTCATCGACGAGTACGGCGAGCGCGGCTACGTCCCCTTCGAGACCACCGACCTGGACTCCGGCAAGTGGACGATGTCCGCGGACTACCAGCTGCCGGCCAGCCCGCGGCACGGAACCGTGATGCCGGTGACGCGGGCCGAGTACGACCGGCTGCTGGCCGCGTATCCCGCCGCCTGAACGACGGGACACGGGATCCTCGTGCGGCTCAGCCGACGAAGTACGTCGGGTTCGGCAGCTTGTACGTGCGGTCGGCGTAGCCGCCGTCCAGGTCCGAGTACTGGTCGCCGAAGTTGGCGACGATCTCGTACCCGAGGTCGTCCTCGATGTGCTTGCGGGTGCCGGACTTGTACTGCACGGTCGTGCAGGTCCAGGTGCCCGGCGTGGCGCAGGCGCTCAGGTAGGCCGGCGGGTTCGCCTTGTCCTTGAGGAACATGTGGTCGGCGTCGAGGTTCACATCGGCGCCGATCTTCTTCAGGTTCTCGACGGCTGCGGTGCGCTGCGCCTCGCTCAGACCCGAGTTGTAGAAGACCTCGACGCCCTTGGACTCGGCGTACCGGACCAGCTCGGCGCTGCCGAACACGCCCGGGCGGTCGGCCTTGTTCACGTAGTCGGCCCAGGTGGTGCCGTTGTACGTGTAGTTGTACCGCTTCTCGTAGTCGAGGCTGAGCAGCAGCGTGTCGTCGATGTCGAACATGACCGCGGGCTTCTCGCCCCGGTGGTGCGCCTTGCGGGCGGCCTGGTTGATGTACTTCCGGGCGGCCGAGTCGAGCCGCGCCAGGTCCTTGGCATACGGGCTGTCCGAAGACGCCTGGTATACGCCGTTGGCGTCGGCGGTGGTGCCGTAGTAGGTGTCGATGTCCTTCACGAGGAGCCCGATGTTGTAGGGCTCGTGGGTGGAGTTGGCCGTGGACTGACCGGCCGTGGCCGCACCGGCGCCGTAGAGGACACCGCCGGTCAGGGCACACGCTGCGGCGATCGCCGCGATACGCAGTGGCTTATGCATGACAGGTTTCTACGCGCGTCACCCCCGTGGGCGCGAGACCCGTTGCCTGATCGATACCTCTTCCGCAGGCAAAAAACGGGTCAAGCGCACTGGACGGGACGGTTCCGGATCGGTATCGCTCAGTTCATCGTCGCCCCGATCGTCGTGCTCCCCGTCGTCAGGAACGTCGTCGCGGGCAGGGTGCCGCTGGAGCTGCGGGCGTTGTACGTCGTGGAGGCGTCCGTCGACCTGAAGGCCGGTGTCGAGATCCCGGAGTCCCAGTTGTTGCCGGACGAGGTGACCGAGGAACCCCTGGTGACCGAGCCGCTGCCGTTGCTCACGGCGAGGTTCTTGCCGAGTTTCGCCGAGCTGGTGGCGAAGTAGTAGCCCCACTTGGAGTTGGCGTAGGCGGTGGTGCGGTTGACGGTGATCGAGCCGGTGTTGGAGTTCTCGGTGAAGCCGTTGCCCGCGTTGCCCCAGGCGGCCGAGTTGTTGACGACATGGGCGACCGTCACGCCGTTGCCGCCGAGCTTGAAGCCGTTGCCGTTGCCCTCGAAGGCGGAGTCGCCCCAGCGGTTGACGCCGTTGCCGAAGGACCAGGTGTGCTCGATGGTGACGGGTGAGGAGAAGGACCAGAGGTCGATGCCGTCGTCCGAGTTGTTGTAGAGGCGCGCTCCGGTGACCAGGTTGCCGGTGCCGGAGCCGAACTTGATGGCGACGCCGTCCGCGTTCTGGCCGTGGTCGGCGGCGTCGTAGTTGCCGTAACTGTCCAGGTTCTTCACGGTGTTGTTGACCGTGCCGTCGCCGGTGAGCGTGAAGCCGGAGTCGCCACCGTTGATGGTCTTGATGTTGTTCCAGTTGGTGCCGGTGCAGGACTGGCAGACGACGGCGCTGTCCGGGGAGTTCTGGAAGGTGATGTCGGAGACGTTCCAGTAGTCCGCGGTCAGCTTGAAGATCCAGGAGCCGGACGGGAGCGACGAGCCGTCGATCTTGACCGTCTCCGAGCCGTAGGCGGTGAGCGTGACCGGCGAGGAGGAGGTGCCGTTGGCCGTGGACTGCAGGGTGGCCGTCGGGTAGTAGGTGCCGCCGCGGACCTGGATGACCGTGCCTGCGGTGGCGTTCTTGATGGCGTTGGACAGGTCGGTCGAGTTGCTGACGACCACGGTCGCGGCCTGGGCCTGGGTGGGGAGGGCGGCGAGTCCGGCGCCCAGGGCCAGGGCGGCCGCGGTGGCGAGTGCGGTACGACGAGACATGGAGAGCGGTTCCTTTCTCGTGCGGGTTCTCGTGCGGGTTCTGGTGCGGGTTCTCGTGCGGGTGGGGTGATGGTTCACAGGACGGTGGTTCACAGGACGGTGTCGAGCCAGCTGAAGACCTCGTCCTGCATACGGTCGACGAAGACATGGCCGAGGTCGGGCCAGGTCCTGAGGTGCAACCGCTCCTCGGCGTGGCGGGAGCGCCAGACGGCGCGCAGCTTCTCGTGAGCCGTGCGGACGCCGTCGGCGGGGAAGAGCGGGTCGAGCCCGCCGTTGAAGAACAGCATCGGCCGGGGTGCGCCGATGCTCGCCACGTCGGGGAAGTCGAGGGACCGGGACAGCCCGGGATGGAGCATGTAGTACGAGGACTGCCCGCGCAGCGTGTTGTTGCCGGGCACCATCATGTCCTTCAGGCCGGTCATCCAGCAGACGGAGGCGACCGCCGCGATGTCGTCGGTCAGCGCGGCCGTCTGCCAGGCGCGGTAGGCGCCCATGGAGAACCCGACGGCCGCGACCCGGCGCGCGTCCACGCGGTCGAGGCCGGCCAGGAACCCGGCGGCCCGGGCGTCCTCGCGGGCCATGAGCCCGGCGAGGGAGGAGCCGAGGTTGTAGAAGTTGGAGGCGAGGGCCTGCTGCTGGTCGTAGGCGACCGGACCGCGGTCGCCCCATCCGAGCGCGTCGGCGCACAACACCACATGGCCGCGGCGGGCCAGTTCGTCGCCGACGAAGCGGCCGCTGAAGTACTTGTCGGCCCAGGCCTGCGCGGAGGCGAGGCGGGTGTCGTCGTACCAGGGCCGGACGAGTTTCTCCTTCCCGATGTCGAACCTGGCTCCGTGGTCGTGCAGGAGGACGACCGCGGGGAAGGGTCCGGTGCCGTGCGGGGTCAGCAAAGCGGCGCGGACACGGTCGTAGCGCGTGAGGGAAAGAGTCACCAACTCCCTTGTGAAACCGTCCCCTTGACTGCTTTCACCGAACTCGGGCGCGTACGGTGTCCCGTCCTGCCGTGCGAGGAGGAGATGCTCCTCGACCTTGGCGCGGGCGGTGCGGCGCCAGGCCCGGAAGTCGCGGACGGGGGAAGTCCCCCAGGCGAGGGGGAAGCCGAGCCCGTCCTTGAGGGCCTGGTGGAAGTCGGGGAGGTTGTCGTCGACGAGGCCGGCGGCCCCTGCGGCCTGCGGGGTTCCGCCGAGGAACGCGGCCGCGGCGGCTCCCGTCACGAAGGTGCGGCGGTTCAGCGGCTCAGGCATATGGCCTCCCGGCGCCCGCGTGCCGCAGGACGTACCGCTGCACGGCGGAAGCGGTCGTCAGCGGCCGGTAGGAGTAGACGTCTACGGGGGCCCACCCCACGTCGTCCGTCAGGCCGATGCCGCTCGCCACCGCGTCCAGGCGTGCGGGCCGGCCGTCGAACCAGGAGCCGGTGTCGTGGAAGTGCTCGCCCCCGTAGTTCGCGACCGCGAGGGACGGCTCACCGCGCGGGTAGGCGAAGACGTTGCGCTCGGAGAAGATCGCGGACTCCACGCCGGCGCCGAGGGCGTACAGGGTGGCGGCCGCCCGGCCCCGGTAGACGTTGTTGACGACGTGCACCTGCCCGAAGCGGACGCGCGGCCCGCGCTGCACGATGTCGGTGAAGAGGTTCCGGGCGAAGGTGACCCTGAGGTGCCCGCGGTCGCGCTCCCCTCGCCCGTCGCCCGATCCGATGAGGAGTGCCTTGTCGTGGTCGTCGAACCGGCTGTCGGAGACGGTGATGAAGTCGGAGCCGTCTTCGATGTCCAGCAGCCCGTCGTGCCGTTGGACGTGCTCGCCGTGGAAGCCGAGGGGCGCCTCGCGGTCGGGGAAGCGGCCGTCGGTGAAGGTGCAGTGGTCGACCCAGATGTGCCGGCCGGTGATCACGGTCATCGCGTCGAAGCGTGCGTTCCAGTTGCCCTGCGGCCCGTCGTTGGGCGACCAGGTGGTGAAGTGGTCGACGGGCGCTTCGAGGCGCAGGTTGCGGATGACGATGTCCGTGCCGGTGTTGACGGTCAGGAAGACCCCGAGCAGCCGCGCGTCCTTCCCGACACCGACGAGGGTGGTGTTGCTCGGCACGGTGAGCTGGATCTGCGCCTTCTCCCTCGCCGAGCCGCTCTGCCGCAGCCCGCGTTGCTGCCTGCAGTAGTCGTGGCGGGTGTCGGACCAGGTGGTGCCGTCCGGCCCGAAGCAGGACATGTACCTGCCCAGGTCGTATCCGGGGGCGTAGTCCTGCTCGCCGAGCGTGGAACCGTCGTCCGCCTCGTGGCCGTCGACGGTCCCGGCGACCCGGATCACCTTGGGTGCGGTGGGGTCACCGTCACCCGCCAGCGCCTCCTTCAGTTCGGCACGGGTGTGCACCGTGCGGGTCGCGCCGCCCGCGCCGCCGGTGGTACCGCCGTCGGTCGAGGCCCACCCGACGGCGCCGCGCTCCGCAGCGGAGGCAGCCACCGTCGGCGGTAGGAGCAGCCACGCGCCCGCAAGCAGGGCGACGACCGCGCTCTTGAGGGGCGCGGGGAACGGCGCGATCAGCCACGACGGACCCGCAGTCGACCGGCGCCCCATCGCGGCACGACCAGCGGAGCGCCTACGCACGGGGCCGCCAGTCGCCGAGATACACCTCACGGGTGTGCAGCCGAACCTCGTTCGGGGCGAGTTGAGGCCGGTTCTCCGGAACCGTGATCACCGCTCCCGGGCCCGTGTTGCCGTACTCCCTGAACCGCATCGTCTGCCAGGGGTAGGCGTCCCGCATGTTGACGTAGGGCGTGACCGGGTCGATGCCGGACCCGATCCGGGTGTCCCGGACGACGAGGGACGGCCACGCGGTGGTCTCGTACGACGGGACCCAGGGCCGGGCCAGCTTGTACGCCCCGTCCTCGGCGCCGGAGGTGATGCGGGAGCGTACGGCGAGGATGCCGTGCGGGTTGGCGCGGGCGGTGGAGGGGGCGAAGACCATGCCCTTGGGGGTGAAGGTCACGTCCCTCTGCAGCGTGTGGAAGTGGCACTCCTCGAACACGGCGGTCGCCCGGCCGAAGACGAAGTCGACGTCACCCTCCACGTAGCAGTGGGCGAAGTACTGCCGGTCGAAGGCGTCGAGTGCGGTCGTGTCGACGAAGAGGGTGTCCTGGTGGGCCAGGAGGCGGACGTTCTCGAAGCTCGACCGGTCACCCGTCACGTACGCGGCCACGGCCTGGGTGCCGGTGATGTCCGGGTGGTCGGCGCGCAGCCAGTCGTTGGCGAGGGTCAGGTCGAGGACGGTCAGTCCGGGGGCCGCGGAGGTGAAGGTGGCGGAGCCCGGCGTCCCGTACGTCGTGCCGTCGGGCTTCTTCGTGCCGTTCGCGTGGTCGAAGACGATGACGGTGTCGCGTGGCTCGCAGGTGGCGCCGCGGATCGTCAACTCGCCCTTGTCGGCCGGGATGTTGACGACCTCGCGGTATGTCCCCGGGTGCACGACGATCGTGTGGCCTGGTCCGTCCACCGCTTCCACGGCTGCCTGCACGGAGTCGCCGGGGCGGACGTGCAGGACAGGACGGCGGGTGCCCGCGAAGGCGGGTCCGGCTCCGGCGGTGACCAGGCCTGCGGTGATGCCCGCCAGAAGAGTGCGTCGGTGCATGTCAGCACTCCTCCTTCCACGGCTTCCAGTCGCCGAGGTGGACCTCGCGGGTCGCCGACTGCGCCTGTGCGTCGGTGAGTTGAGGGCGGTTCTCGGGAACGGTGATCTCGGCGCCGGGTCCGCAGTTGCGGTACTCGGCGAACCGCTGGTTCTGCCAGGGATAGGTGTCCGCCATGTTGGTGTAGGGCGCGACCGCGTCGATCCCGGGCCCGAGGCGGGTGTCCCGGACGGTGAGCATCGGGCGGGCGGTGGTGTCGGAGCCTGGCACCCAGGGCCGGGCCAGCTTGTAGTAGGCGTCCGGTGCTTCGCTGCTCACGCGGCTGCGTGTCACCAGGTAGCCGCACGGGTTGGCGACCGCCGTGGAGGGCGCGAAGACGAAGCCGTACGGGGCGGCGGCCAGGTCGGTGCGGTTCAGGGTGCGGAAGTGGCAGTCCTCGTACACCGCGGTCGCCCGGCCGAAGACGAAGTCGACGTCACCCTCCACGTAGCAGTGCGCGAAGTACTGCCGGGCGAAGGTGCCGAGCGCCATCGAGTCGGCGTACAGGGTGTCCTGGTGGCCGAGGAAGCGGCAGTGGGTGAACGAACTCCGGTCGCCCTGCACCTTGACGGCCACCGCCTGTGTGCCCGTGATGTCGGGGTGGTCGGCGCGCAGCCAGTCGTTGGCGAACGTGATCCAGCGGGCGGTGAAACCGTCCGCCTGCAGGGTCGTGGTGGCGGAGCCGGTGGTGCCGTAGGTGCCGCCGCCGGGCTTGGGGGTGCCGGCCGCGTTGTCGTACACGATGACGACGTCACGGGGGTCCTCCGAGGCGCCGATCCAGGTCGCTTCCGTGCGGGTGACGTCGACGGCGACCGTCTCCCGGTAGACACCGGGGGCGAGGACGAGCGTCCGGCCGGTGCCGCTCGCGGCGGTCACGGCGGCCTGGACGGTGGTGAAGTCGCCGCGGCCCTGCTGGTCGACGTAGAGGGTGCCGGGCGTGAGGCGGCGGTCCGGGGAACCGTACCGGCCGAACGGGCGCGCCCCCGAGTCGGCCCGCGCGGGCGTCGACGCGAGTCCGAGCGCGGCGGCGGCCCCCGCGCTCGCTACGAGGAAACCCCGTCTGGACAACGGGTGTTGAGGGTGAAGTGAGGGCGAGGGCATGCGGGCGCTCCTTCGCGGTGCGGCTCATGGGAGAAGCGGCCGGGGCGCAGGGCGCCCCGGCCGGGGGGCGTCAGCGCAGGGTGCCTGCGCCCGCGCAGTGGTCGACGATCCCGGGGACCGCCCGGGCCGGATCGACCTTCGTCCGCAGGGTCGGCGTCCAGCCGGCGCCCGACCGGAGGATCTCGGTGGGCACTTCGGCGTTGTGGACGGCGATCAGATCGGTCGGCTCACCGTTGACGTAGTTGTCGTCGGCGGTGAGCGGCGAGTCCTTCCACTTCTTCAGGATCGAACCGGCCTCGACGCCGTCCGGGAGCGTGAACGCGTTGTGCTCGGCGACGAGTTGGGACTCCATTCCGATGCCGTAGCTGTAGGAGAAGCCGTCCTTGGCCACGAAGTGGTTGTTGTACGAGTCGACCTGCCCGAAGCGGACGCGCGGGGCGCGCTCCACCAGGTTCGAGAACAGGTTGTGGTGGAAGGTGACCTTCAGATGCCCCCGGTCGACGGCGGCCGTCGAGGCGCTGTCGCTGTTGCCGATCAGGATCGTCTTGTCGTGGTCCTCGAAGACGTTCCAGGAGGCCGTGACGTAGTCGGCGCCCTTGACGATGTCGAGCTCGCCGTCGTGCTGCTCGAAGATCCGCCCGTAGTAGTACGGCAGTGTGCTGTCCGGGTGGTCGCCGTCGGTGAACGTGTTGTGGTCCATCCACACATGCGTGGACCCGTAGATCACCGCGCTGTCGTACTCGGAGTTCCAGTTGCCGTCGGCGGTGTCGGTCGGGTCCCACTGCGGGAAGCAGTCCAGGGGGCTCTCGAAGGTCAGGTTCCGGACGACGACATTGTCGACGGCCTTGATCTGCAGGCTGGCGCCCTTGAAGCCGGCGTCCTTGCCGACGCCGATGATGGTGGTGTTGGCGGGCACGGCGGCCTTGATGTAGGCGTCCTGCTTGGCCTCGGAGGCGCGGCGCAGGCCCTCGGGGCTGTTGTCGGGCTCGCCGTCCAGGTTCTTGTCGTGGCCCCAGACCGCGGGGTCGTACGTCTTCAGATAGGTGTCGAAGTCGTACCCCGGTACCTCGAAGGAGGCACAGCTCGGGCCGTCGGCGTCGATCGTCCCCTTGACTCTGATGATCTTCGGTGCGCTACCGCCGTCGGCGAGGGCGGCCTTGAAGCCGGCCCAGTCGGTGACGGTGTAGACATGCGCGGCGTCGGCGGCGGCACCGCCGGTGGTGCCGGTGCCGTAGGAGCCCCAGCCGTCGTTGGCGCCGAGCGTCTGTCGGCCGAGGTCCCGGGCCTGGGCGTGGGCGGAGGCGGTTCCCGTGACGCCGAGCACCAGGGCGGTGCATCCCAGGACGGCAGCTATGACACGTCCATGACATTTCTGTGTACGCACTGTGCGGCTCTCCTTGGTTACGCGACCGGGGCGCTGCTCGCCTCGGGCCAGGTGATCCAGGACGTCGGAATCTCGTCGTGCAGCCGGATGACGTCCCGCGGCGCGAGCACCCGTGTGCGCAGCAACTCCTGCGCCACGAGCCGCGCCACGGCGATGGCACCCGGCGGATTGAAGTGCGTGTTGTCCTGCTCGGTGGCGGTCCAGTTGAAGTAGACCTTCGTCTCCTCGACCCCGAGCCGCTGCCACAGCGCGAGCGACAGCGCCTCGATGTCGAGCAGCGCCACCCGCTCCCGCCCGGCGAGCGCGCGCATCGCCGCCGGATACTCGCCGTGAGTCGGCACGGCGTTCCCGTCCGCGTCGAACCTGCGGCGCTCGACGGGGGTCGCGAGCACGGGCCGGGCGCCGTGCGACCGCGCTCCCTCGATGTACTGCCGCAGATACTGCTGGTACGTCGTCCAGGGCTCGGTGTAGCGGGTGGGGTCGTCGCTCTTCTCGTCGTTGTGCGCGAACTGGATGAGGAGGAAGTCGCCCGGCTTGATCAGCCCGAGAATGACTTCGAGTCGGCCTTCGTCGATGAAACTCTTCGAACTGCGCCCATTCACCGCATGGTTGGCGACGGACAGGCCTTTGTTCAGGAAGAACGGAAGCGCCATACCCCACCCGGTCTCGGGAGCGGCGTCGGCGTATTTCTGGGCCGCGGTGGAATCACCGGCGATGTAGAGCGTGCGGGGGCGCTGCGCTGCTTGTGCGGTACCGATGCCCGTGAGGGCGAGAGGAACGGCGGCAACAGCCGCCAGGCTGACCTGTCTGCGGGTAAGGGACACAACGGTGCCTTTCAAACAGGGGTCGGGGAAACTTCCCTAGGGGCGCGGGGAACTGCGCGACCGGCCACGATCCGACCGGCAGTCCCCCACCACTCGAAACCACCCGGTCTCAGTGGTTCTTCTTCCAGTCCGCCTGCGCCTTGTTCAACTGATCGGCAAGCGAGTCCAAGAACGCCTTCGCCGTCATCTTCCCGAGCAGCACCTTCTGGAGGTTCGGCTCGTTGTCGGCCTTGGAGATCGTGTTCCAGTCCGGCAGGTAGTACGGCAACTGCACGATCTTGGTGGCAGCCCCGTTCAGCGCGCCGGCGGCCAGCTTCGTGGGCTCGGCCTTCTGGATCCATGCGTCCTGCGCGGCTTCCGTGTTCGCCGGAATCTGCCCCGCGGACTGGTTGAACTTCGAGTTCTCCTCGTGCGAGACGGCGAACTCGACGAACTTCCAGGCAGCCGACTTGTTCTTGCTGGACTTGAAGACACTCAGTCCGTCGACCGGATTGGAGATCTGAACGCGTGTGCCGTTGTCCTGCGTCGGGTTGGGCAGCCCCCGGAACTTGTCCGCGCCCAGAGCCTTCAAGTGGTCCTGGTACGAACCGAGGTTGTGGCTCAGCATCCCGATCGTGCCGCTGTCCCACTGGGCGACCATTTTGGTGAAGTCGTTGTTGACGTCGGCGGAAGGGGTGTCCTTCTTGTAGAGCGCGACGTACTTCTCCAACGCGGCGACGTTCTTGGGGTCGTTGACGGTGGTCTTGTCGCCGTTCCAGAACGACGTGATACCGCTCTGGCTGTACGACGCGTCCAGCGCCGGCGCAATGGAGCCCTCGCCACCGCGAATGGTGAACCCGAACTCGTTCTTGCTCTTGTCGGTGAGTCTGTCGGCGGCCTCGTAGAACTTCGACCAGGTCGTCGGCGCGTCCAGACCGGCTTTCTTGAACAGGTCGGTGCGGTACCACAGCGTGCCGTTGTTGGACGAGGTCGGGATCTGGTACAGCTTGCCGCCGCCACCCGCTGCCTTGCTGCTCTCCAGCAGGTTCTGGCTCAGCTTGCCGTTCAGCGAGCTCTTCGCCAGGCGGCTGTCCAGCGGCTCCAGCGCGCCCTGGACCGCGACCTCGGCGAGCATCGCGGTGCCCACCCCGCCGACGTCGGGCAGGCCGCCGCCCTGGATGGCGGTGTCGTACTTGGACTGGGCGCTCGCTGCCGGAATGCCCACGTAGTTGACCTTGATGTCCGGGTTCTTCTTCTCGAAGTCGGCGATGATCTGCTTCCAGATGTCGGTCCGGACACCGCCGTTGTTGTCCCAGAAGGTGATCTCGCCTTTGCCGGAGCCCTCGTTGCCCTTGTCCCCCGCGCTGCCGCTGCCGTCGTCGCCGCAGGCGGTGGCGGTCAGCGCGAGCACGGAGCCCAGGGCGACGGCGACGGCCGCGCGCCTGCTTCTGCGGTTGCGGATACTGCTCTTCATTGGTCGGCTCTCTTCTTCTGGATCCAGCGGAGATATGAAGTTGTGGGGGGTCTGCTTCGGAAGGCCGATCAACGACGGCTGTACGGCGCCCAGTTGTCGTGGCCCTTGAGGTAGTCGGCGACGGTGTGGGTCCTCGCGTCGGCGTCGCTCATCTGCGGCCGGTCGGCGGTCACACCCGCTCCCGGGCCGTAGGTGCGGTACTCGGCGAACCGGGCGTCCTTCCAGGAGAACCCGCTCATGTCGGTCCACGGCGAGGACCTGACCGCGGCCGGCAGCTCGGTGTCCCGGATCAGTACCTGGGCCACGGCCGCCGGTTCGCCGCCGGGGTGCCACGGCCGCCCGAGGTGGAAGGACTGCTCGGGTGCGTCGCTCACCACCTTCGACCGGGTGATCAGGAAGCCGTACGGGTTGCCGGTCCAGGTCGAAGCGGCGGTCAGGTAGCCGTTGTTGGTGGTGGAGCCCCGGCTCAGCAGCCGGATCACGGACCGCTCGATCACGGTCGTGGCCCGCCCGTAGACGAAGTCGACGTCGCCCTCGATGTACGAGTCGCGGATGTAGACCCGGCTGACGGTGGTCAGCTTGGGGCTGTCGGTCATCAGGGTGTCCTGGTTGCCCAGGAAGGCCGTGTTCTCGAAGACGATCCGGTCACCGGTCGTCTTCATGGCGAGGGCCTGCTCGCCGTTCAGCTCGACCGCGGCCTCGTCGAAGTCGTTGCTGAAGGTGAGGTTGCGGGCGGTGACGTCGTTCGCGGCGATCCGCACCGTCGCACTGCCCGTCGAACCGCCGTACTCGGCAGGCGTGTCGTAGACGATGACGGTGTCGGAGCGGTCGTGTCCAGTCCCCTGCAGCACGATGTTCGGCCTGGTCGCGGGGATGTAGACCTTCGCCCGGTACGTGCCGGGCGCGACGGCGACGGTCACGGGCGCGGTGTTCCCGTCGGGCACGGCGTCCACGGCGGCCTGCACGGTCGGATAGTCACCGGGGACGTGCAGGGTCACACCGATCCGCTTCTGCGGCCCCGAGAACCTCGTCACCAGCGCCGGCACGGCGGCGGCCGGGTCCAGCCGGTAGTCGTAGAACCTCCGCGGGTCGAAGGCGGCACCCCACTCGTCGGTCCGCCCGGTGGTGTTCTTCAGGATCGATCCGCGCTGCACCAACTCGGCGGTGGCGTCGGCCTGATAGGGGTGCTGGACACCGTCGTAGTAACTGTTCTCGATGACCATCTTGGTGTGGCCGCGCGACCAGTTCCCGTACGTCCACACCGGGTCGCCGTCGGAGACCTGCGCCGACAGGTAGTTGTTGTAGAGGTGGGCGTAGGCGCAGTTGTCCGCGGACGGGTTGCGCTGCTTGGTGCCGGTGAACCAGTTGTGGTCGATGGTGACCTGCGTCTTGACGTTCGTCGTCCAGCCGATCCCGAACGCCTTGTTGTGGTTGCTGAACTGGTTGTAGGAGACGGTGATGTACTGGCTGTCCTTGCGCAGGTCGATCAGTCCGTCGCCCATGTGCGTGAGGCGGTTGTGGTCGATCCAGACGTGGTCGACGGTGTCCATCTGGATGGCGTCGAAGTCCTGCGTCTTGCCGTCCCAGTCGCCCTCGACGTACGAGTCGCGGATCGTCAGGTTGCGGATGATCACGTTGTGCGTGCCGGGGTCGAGGTGGAGCTCCCCGTGGACGATCTCGCCGGAGTCGCCGACGCCGATGATGGTCTTGTTCGAGCCGACGATGATGTTCGACCCGAAGGGCTCGACGGCGATCGATCCCGAGACCCGGATGATGTACGGGTCCTCGGCCGCCGCGTACTTGGCCAGTGAGGCCTGGTCGGTGACCGTCACGACCTTGCCGCCCGCGCCGCCGGTGGTACCCCCGGCGAGGGAGGCGAAGCCGTGCGGCTGGTCGCTGAAGCGGTCGGCGCCGGACGGGACCGGAGCCGGAGCGCTCGCCGGGGCTGCCGCCCTGGCCTGCCCGACCGCCCCGAGGCTCAACGCGGCCACTAAACCGAGCACGGCGCCCAGGACCTTGCCGGCCCCAGGTCCTGGCAAGCGCTTGCTATGAAGGTGCTGCGTCATTGCGGCTCCCAACAGGCGTACGGGTGCGGTGGGTTACTCGGGTGCGACGGGTGACAGGGAGTCGATCCTGAAGTGCGTGAAGGTTGCCGCGCCGGCGTGACCCGAGCCGACGGGCGCGAGGGCGAACAGGCCGAGCAGGGCGCCGACCCAGCGCCAGGGGGTGGCGGCGAAGACGGGACCGGACGGGCGCGGGCCCGCTCCGAGGTCGTAGGAGAAGCGGCAGCGCGCCCCGGCCCCGATCTCGATCCGCAGCCGTACCCGCCCCTCGGGTGCGAGACGCGGATGGCCGGCGTCCCGTTCCTGCTCGGCGACCCCCTCGGCGAAGCGGTGCACGAACTGGACCGTCCCGTCGGCGCCCCGCTGGAGCCCGATCCAGCTGAACGCGTCCCCGAGGACGGCCAGCCCGGCCCGCGCCCCCGGCTCCTCGCTGTGCAGCTTCAGCTCCACCTCTACAGCCGACGGCGTACCGGGCAGCCGCTGCGTGAGTACGTTCGGGAGTCTGCGCAGGTCGTGTGCGTCGGCCGAGCGGACGCAGGTCAGCCGGAGCCCGTCGCCGGAGTGCTGGGTGGCCCAGCCGTCCTTCGGATTGGCGGTCCAGGACCACTGGCGGCCGAAGCGTCCGCCGGGGAAGTCGTCGTCGGTGGCGGGCGCCGCGGGCGGCTGCGGCGGCAGGTCGGGCCTGTCGTGTACGGCGACGGGGGCGCCCTCCTTGCCGATCACCGGCCAGCCGTCCGTGCCCCAGCGCATCGGCTGGAGGTGCACGACCCTGCCGTAGGCGCCCTTCTGCTGGAAGTGCAGGAACCAGTCCTCGCCGGACGGGGTGCGCACCCAGCCGCCCTGGTGCGGGCCGTTGACCTGGGTGTCCTTCTGCTCCAGGACGATCTTCTCCTCGTACGGCCCGAAGAAGCCGCGCGAGCGGAAGGCGCCCTGCCAGCCGGTCTCGACGCCCCCGGCCGGGGCGAGGATCCAGAACCAGCCGTCGTGCCGGTAGAGCTTGGGGCCTTCGAGGGTGAACCAGCCGGGGATGCGGTCGCCGTCGACGATCAGCTCGCCCTCGTCGAGGAGTTCGGTGCCCTGGGGGTGCATCCGGTGGCCGGTGAGGCGGTTCTTGACGCCGGAGCGGGACTTGGCCCAGGCATGCACGAGATAGGCCTCGCCGGTCTCCTCGTCCCACAGGGGGCAGGGGTCGATGAGCCCCTTGCCGGCCTTCACCAGGTGCGGGCGGGTCCACGGGCCGCGTATCTGGGAGGCGTTGATCTGGAAGATGCCCTGGTCGGGGTCGCCCCAGAAGATCCAGAAGTGGTCGTCGTGGTGGCGCAGCGAGGGTGCCCAGACGCCGCAGTCGTGGCGTGGGGTCCTGAACTCGACCGCGGGTTCGAGGCGTTGCAGGGCGTGGCCGACCAGCGTCCAGTTGACCAGGTCCCGGGAGTGCAGGAGGGGCAGGCCGGGGACGCGGCCGAAGCTGGAGGCGGTGAGGTAGAAGTCGTCGCCGACGCGGACGACGTCCGGGTCGGACCAGTCGGCGTCGAGGATCGGGTTCGTGTAGACGGTCGGGTACGGGTGAACGGTCGCGTCTGGGTGGACGGTCGGGTTCGGGTGGACGTCGTTCGTCACTGGCTCACCGCCTTCCGGACCAGTGCCGCCGCCTCGGTCCGGCTCAGGCGGCCGTCGGCGACGACGGTGACGATGCGCCGTACGACGGTCTCTCCGGGCGGGATCGGGAGCCGTTCGGTGTGCGCCAGGGACGAGCCCACGCCGGGGTATTCGGCGGTGCGCACGAACCACGGGTCGCGGCGGGTGGCGGCCGTGGCACCGGCGAAGACCAGGGTCCACGTGGTGCCCGCGAGGGCGAGCCAGTCGGCGCGGGTGCCGTGCACCTGAGGTTCGCCCTCGCGCTCGGCGGTGAAGACGTGCGGGGTGTCGTGCTCCTTGCGGGCGCGCCAGAAGAAGCCGCCGTAGGCCGCTCCTGTGCGTCCGTTGGTGGCCGGGCTGCCGATCGACAGTGGCCCGACGGTGACGTTCGTGAGCGAGAACGTGAAGTCCAACGCCCAGGCGGTGTCGGTGAGTTCGGTGGCGGCGACCGTGCGGCGCTCGCGCAGCAGCTCACCTCCGGACGCCACCCAGCGCAGTTCCTCCACGAAGCCGTCGGGGTCGCGCAGCTGGAAGGAGGTGTGGCGCTGGGCGCCGTGGTTGCCCAGCTCGGTCGGCCCCTGGTCGCGGACATAGGTGCGCCCGCCCCAGAAGTTGTGCCCCTCGACGTCGGGAACGGCGACACCGACGCCGAGGTGGTGGGTGTGGTCGGCGGGACTCAGCTCGGTGACCGCCGTGCCGGCGAGGGTGGTGACGGGGTGCAGATAGGGGCGCGGGGAGAGCCGGGCCGGCAGTTCGGGCCGGGTGATGTAGCGGCCGACCGGGCGGCCCGCGACGCGCAGGACGGGCGAGTCGTTGGTCGTCATCAAGTGCTCACCTCCTTCGGTGGGGCCCAGGTGGCGCCGAGCTCGGAGTAGAGGGAGAGGGTGTCGGCGGCGGCCGCGACGAGTCCGTCGATGCCGGGCACGACCCTGCGGCCCTCGTCGGGGACCAGGTGCCAGGCTCCGGCCGGCATCGGAGCCGGGTCGGGGGCCTGCCGAATTGCTTCAACGACCTTCATGAAGGCGCCCGTCTCGTCCGGGGTGACCAGGAGGCCGGCGCCGTCGGTGAGGTGGTCGACCAGGTTCTCCAGCAGGTCGGTGCGGCCGTACTCGTACTCCTCGGGGCCGTGGTCGGCGCGCTGGAGCAGGACGCGGTCCTGCTTGTACCAGAAGGTGATCCGGCCGCGGGTGCCGTGCACGACGACATACGGCTCGTCGTCCTGCTCGGCGCACAGGGTCGCGGCGACGGTGACCTGGCGGCCCTGTGCGGTGGTGACGCGGACGCAGGAGGTGTCGTCGGACTCGATGTCGTTGGCGCGCAGCAGTTCGAGCTCGATGCCGGTGACGTCCTCGGCGTGTGTGGTGCCGTTGAGGGCGAGGGCGGTGGCGACGGCGTGCGCGAGGGGGTTGGTGAGCACGCCGTCGATCACGTCGACGCCGTTCAGTCGCCGTTTGCCCGCCCAGGGCGCCCGCCGGTAGTAGGCCTCGGCGCGCACCCAGGCACCGGCCCCGCCGACCCCGACGACCTCGCCCACAGCGCCCTCGGCGACCATCGCGAGGATCGCCGGGACGGCGTGCGAGCCCAGCGACTGGAAGCCGATCTGGCAGACCACGCCCGCTTCGGCGACCCCGTCGGCCATCCGGCGGAACTCGGCGTACGACGGAGCGGGCGGCTTCTCCAGGAGCAGGTGCACGCCCCTGCGGGCGGCCGTCAGCGCCAGGTCGGTGTGGGTGGGGATGGGTGTGCAGACGACGGCGATCCGGGCGCCGGTGGAGTCGAGGAGCGCGCCGAAGTCGGCGGACTGCTCGGGCGTGCCGAGGCCGTCCGGGAGCTCGCCGGCGGTCAGCGGGGTCAGCTCGCAGATGCCTGCCAGCCGTACGATCCCCTTGTCCTGGAGGCGGCGGATGTTGTCCAGGTGCCAGCGGCCGTGGCCGCGCGCACCCGCCAGGACGATGTCTACGGTGCTCATCGGATCCTCCCTGCGCCCGCGCCGCGCGCCACCTCTCGGTCGGCCGTCTCGGCGCTGTCGATCTTTGTGTGCAGGGTAGGCGTCCAGCCGACGTCGGCCGTGAGGTCGCGTTCGCTGCCGGAGTTGTAGGCGTTGTAGACGGCCAGGAGGTCCACCGGGTAGCCGTTGAAGAGGGTGCCGGTCTGGTGGAGAGCGGTGCCGTTCCAGCTCTTCACGAGATCGGCGACCTCGACATGGCTCGGGGTGTGGAAGGCGTTGTTCTCGGCGTAGATGCCGGACTCGGTGGACACGCCGAGGGAGTACCGGTATTCGCTGCCCTCGGGGACCACGTACCGGTTGTCGTAGACGTGCACCTGCCCGAAGCGGACGCGTGGTGCGCGCTGGACGACGGACTCGAACTGGTTGTGGTGCAGGGTGACCCGCAGTTTGCCGCGGTCCTCGGTCGCCGAGTCGCTGTTGCCGATCAGCATCGCCTTGTCGTGGTCGGCGAACCGGCTCCAGGAGACGGTGACCAGGTCGGAGGCGCCTGTGATGTCCAGCAGTCCGTCGTGACGCAGGTAGTTGCGGGCGAAGTAGGCGGGTTCCTTCGCGTCCGGGTGGCCCTTGTCGGACGCGGTGACGTGGTCGATCCAGACGTGGGTGGCGCCGGTCAGCCAGATGTTGTCGTACGACGTCTTCCAGTCGCCGAGGCCACCGGTGTTGGGCTGCCAGACGGGGAAGCAGTCATAGGCGTCGCGCAGGTCGAGGTTGCGGATGATGACGTTGCCGGCGTTCTTGACCTGGAGGTTCGCGCCTTTCAGGACGGCGGAGTCGCCGAGCCCGACGATGGTGGTGTTGGAGCCGACGGGCAGCGTGACCCGCTCGGCCTGCTTGGCCGCCGAGGCCTGGCGGGCCTCCTCCTGCGGGCCGCTCGGCCTGGCCGAGCCCCAGGTGCGGGGGTCGTAGGCTGCGAGGTACTTCTTCAGGCCGTAGCCGTCGGTGGCGTAGTCGTCGCAGTCGAGGTGGTGGCCGTCGTCGTCGGTGTCGGCGTCGATGGTCCCGGCGATCTTGATGATCTTCGGGGTGTCGCTGCCGCCGTCGAGGGCGCGGGCCAGGCCCGCACGGTCGGTGACCGTGAAGACGTGGGCGTCGTCGGCGGCCGACCCGCCGGTGGTGCCGCTGCCGTAGGCGGCCCAGCCGTCGTCCGCGGGGAGGATGTCGCGGCTGATGTCGCGGGCCGCTTCGGCGTGCGCCGGTATGCACAGCGTGGCCAACAGGGCGGCCGCGATGGTCAGGTGACGGAGCCTCATCCCTTCACCGCCCCCGCGCTGAACCCGGTGATCAGCCACTTCTGGATGAAGGCGAACACGAGCACGACGGGTACGGCCGCGATGATGCCGCCCGCGGCGAGCGCACCGAGGTCGACGCTGTCCGCACTCATCAGCGTGTTCAGGCCGACGGGGATGGTCTGCTTGCTCTGGTCGCTCAGGAACATCAGGGCGAACAGGAAGTGGTTCCAGGCGTGCACGAAGGCGAAGGAGCCGACGGCGATCAACCCGGGCCGCAGCAACGGGAGTACGACGATGCGGAAGGCGGTGAACCGGTTGCAGCCGTCGACCCAGGCGGCCTCTTCGAGCGAGTACGGCACGTTCCGGATGAACCCGCTGATCAGGATCATCGACAGCGGCAGCTGGAAGACGGTCTCGGCGATGATGACGCTCGCGAGCGAGTTGATCATCCGCAGATTGGCGAAGATCTCGAAGAGGGGCACGAGGAGCAGGGCGCCCGGCACGAACTGCGTGCAGAGCAGGGCCAGCATGAAGGCCTTCTTGATCCTGAAGTCGAACCGGGCGAGGGCGTAGCCGCCGGCCAGCGCGACCAGGGTCGTCATCACCAGGGTCGCGACTCCGACGAGCACGCTGTTCTGGAAGTAGACGCCGAAGGCCCGCTCGTTCCAGACCTTCTCGAAGTGGTCCAAGGTCATCGGCCAGGGCACGAGTGAGGTCGAGCCGGCCGGGCGCAGGGCGAAGAGGAGGATCCAGTAGAAGGGGATCAGGGTGAAGAGGAGGTAGATCGACAGGGGGACGTAGATCTGCCAGCGGGGGGCCTCGTCCCAGGCACGGCGGTTCTTCCTCGGCCGGGCGGGCTCGACGGCCACGCGCTCCGGCGCGGGTGCGATCTCGGTGATCACTTCTCCTCACCTCCGAACTTGCTCAGCCGCAGATAGACGATGGAGCAGAAGAGCAGAATCACGAACGCCACCGTGGTCAGGGCCGATGCGTAGCCGAAGTTGTGGGCGTCCACGCTGGTGTTGGCGATGTAGAGCGGGAGGGTGGTGGTCTCTCCCGCCGGGCCGCCGCCGGTCAGGGTGTAGAGCAGGTCGACGTTGTTGAACTCCCACACCCCGCGCAACAGCGTCGACAGCACGATCGCGTCCTTCAGGTGCGGCAGCGTGATGTGCCAGAACTGCTTGACGCGGCTCGCGCCGTCGACCTCGGCGGCCTCGTAGAGGTCCTTCGAGACGGACTGCAGGTCGGCGAGGATGAGGATCGCGAAGAAAGGGACACCGCGCCACAGGTCGGCGACTATCGCCGCGGGGAAGACGGTCGAGGTGTCCGAGAGCCAGCTGGTGCCGTACGAGCCGAGGCCCATGTCCGCGAGGTAACGGGTGACGCCCGTCTGGGAGTTGTAGAGCAGCACCCAGATCGCCGAGGTCAGGACACCGGACACGGCCCACGGGGAGAATACGAGCGCTCGGCCCACCGCCCGCCCCACGAAGGTCTGGTTGACGATGAGGGCGAGTGCGAGACCGAACAGCAGTTGCAGGCCCACTTCGACGATGACCCACTTGGCGCTGAAGGTCAGCGTGTCCCAGAACTGGGTGTCCTTGGTGAAGATCTGGACGAAGTTGTCGAAGCCCGCGAAGCCGTTCCGCCACGGCTTGGTGGGGTTGAAGTTCTGCAGGCTGTAGTAGAAGACGCTGATCACCGGGTAGGCGATGAAGCCCAGCATGAGCAGGGCCGCCGGGGCGATCAGCAGATACGGCAGCCTGCGCGGTGTGGCGGAGGCACGGCGCCGCCGGGGTGGCGCGGGCGGTTTCGCCACGGCTGCGGCTTGGGCCATGACAGGTCTCCGTTCTCGGTACGGCCGTCTTGCGGGGCAAGCGCTTTCTCGGTGCACGTGGTTGTGCCGGTTGCGGCTGGATCGCGAGTGCGGGCTTGTGGTGGCTTGTCGCGCCCACGCGGCGGAGCCGCATATCGATACGGCCCCGCGCCCCTGACGGGGCGCTTCAGCTTGCGTAGGGGTCTGGGACGTTGCCTCGGCCGGCCAGGAACCTGAAGTCGCAGCCGGTGTCCGCCTGGGTGATCTGGTCGTTGAAGAGGGCGCCGTAGCCGCGCTCGTAACGGGTGGGTGGGGGTGTCCAGTCCGCCCTGCGTTGCTCCAACTCCTCGTCGCCCACGTGGAGATGGAGGGAGCGCGCCTCGACGTCGAGGGTGATGAGGTCTCCGGAGCGGACGAGGGCGAGCGGGCCGCCGATGTACGACTCGGGCGCGACGTGCAGCGCGCAGGCGCCGTAACTCGTGCCGCTCATCCGGGCGTCGGAGATGCGGACCATGTCCCGTACGCCCTGCTTGAGCAGGTGGTCCGGGATCGGCAGCATGCCGTACTCGGGCATCCCGGGGCCGCCCTTGGGCCCGGCGTTGCGCAGCACCAGCACGCTGTCGGCGGTGATGCCCAGCTCCGGGTCGTTGATGGTGCGTTGCATGGTCTTGTACTCGTCGAAGACGACCGCCGGACCGGTGTGCTTGAGCAGGTGCTGCTCGGCGGAGATGTGCTTGATGACGGCGCCGTCGGGGCAGAGGTTGCCGCGCAGGACGGCGACTCCGCCCTCGGTGGCGACCGGGTTGTCGCGGGTGCGGATGACGTCGTCGTCGTGGACGACGGCGCCTTCGATCTGCTCGCCCAGGGTGCCGTTGACCGTCGGCCGGTCCAGATGCAGCAGGTCGGTGATCCGGGAGAGGAAGGCGGGCAGGCCGCCGGCGAAGTAGAAGTCCTCCATGAGGTACGTCCGGCCGCCGGGACGGACGTTGGCCAGCACCGGCACGGTACGCGCGATGCGGTCGAAGTCATCGAGAGCCAGGGGCACTTGGCAACGTCCCGCCATCGCGATCAGATGGATGACCGCGTTGGTGGAGCCGCCGAGCCCGAGCACCGTGGTGACGGCGTCCTCGAAGGCCTCGCGGGTGAGGACCGCGGACGGTGTGAGCCCGGTCCAGGCGAGTTCGACGGCGCGGCGCCCGGAGGCGGCGGCCATCCGCTCGTGCCCGGAGTCGACCGCCGGGATCGAGGAGGCGCCCGGCAGCGTCATGCCGAGGGCTTCGGCCGCCGCGGTCATCGTGGAGGCGGTCCCCATGGTCATGCAGTGACCGGGCGAGCGGGCCAACCCGCCCTGGAGTTCGCGCAGTTCGCAGTCCGTGAGGTTGCCCGCGCGGTGCTCGTCCCAGTACTTCCACATGTCGGTGCCGGACCCGAGGGTCTCGCCGCGCCAGTGCCCCGGCAGCATCGGCCCGGCGGGCACGAAGATCGACGGTACGTCGGCCGAGGCGGCGCCCATGAGCAGCGCCGGCGTCGACTTGTCGCAGCCGCCGAGCAGCACCGCCGCGTCGACCGGATACGACCGCAGCAGTTCCTCCGTCTCCATCGCGAGGAGGTTGCGGTAGAGCATCGGAGTCGGCTTCTGGTACGTCTCCGAGAGCGTGGCGACGGGGAACTCCAGAGGGAAGCCACCGGCCTGCCACACGCCCCGCTTGACCGCCTCGGCCCGCTCGCGCAGATGGACGTGGCAGGGGTTGATGTCGGACCAGGTGTCGAGGACGGCGATCACCGGGCGGCCCCGGTACTCCTCGGCCTCGTAACCCAGCTGGCGCATACGGGCGTTGTGCGACCAGGTGCGCAGCTGGCCCTCGACGCCGTACCACTGGTGGCTTCTGAGCTCTTCGGGGCTCTTCCTGTGGGTCATATCGACCACCCGGCGGCTATCGCGGCGACCTCCGCGCGTTCGTCCTCGGGCAACGGCCTGCTCGGGGGACGGACGTCGCGGCGGCACAGGCCGAGGGAGGCGAGGGCCTCCTTGACGACGGTGACGTTGTTGGCGGAGCCGTTGGCTGCGCGCAGTTCCTCGAAGCGGCGGATCTGCTCCCAGACCTTCATGGCGGCCTGATAGTCGCCGGATCGAAGCGCTTCGATCATGTTCAGCGAGACGGACGGAGCGACGTTCACGAGTCCGGAGGTGAAGCCGGTGGCGCCCGCGGAGAAGTAGGAGGGGGCGTAGGGCTCGGCGAGACCGGCGACCCACACGAAGCGGTCGAGCCCCGCGTCCCGGGCGAAGGCGGCGAACTTGGCGGCGTCCGGGACGGCGTACTTGACCCCGATGACGTTCGGGCAGGCGTCGGCGAGTTCGGCGAGGCGGGCGCCGGCCAGCTGGGCGTTGCGGATGTACGGGACGACGCCCAGTTCGGGGACGGCCTCAGCGATGGCGCGGTGGTAGTCGACCCAGCCGCCCTGGGAGACGTACGGGTGGACGGGCTGGTGGACCATCACCATCTGGGCGCCGTGCTCACGGGCATGCCGTGCGGAGGCGACGGCGGTGGGCACGTCGTGGCCGACGCCGACGAGGATCGCGGCGCGGTCGCCGGTCTCCTCGATGGTCGACTCCGTGACGAGGCGGCGCTCTTCGGGGGCGAGGGCGTAGAACTCGCCGGTGTTCCCGTTGGGCGTGAGGATGCCGATCCCGCCTTCGAGCAGCCGACGCAGCAGAGCCCGGTGGGCGTCCTCGTCGACGGTGCCGTCCTCGGTGAACGGGGTCACCGGGATCGCCACCACGTCGGCCAGGGCCGCCCGTTGGGTCTCGAACGTCACGCTGCTCATGCCGTGCCTTCCTGGTTCGCTGCCTGGTCGGTGACCGGGTCGGTTACCTGTTCGGTTGCCTGGTCGGTTGCCTGGGGGAACGCTCGCTCGACGAAGGACGCGATATGGGCGTGCAGGGCGCGGGCCGCGCCGTCGGCGTCGCCGGCCAGGGCGAGCCGCAGGATCTCCCGGTGCTCGCCGGCCTCCCGCTCCCAGGAGGGCGAGGCCGCCCAGGCCACGGCGGAGACCAGGGCGGCCTGGTCGCGGACCTCGTCGAGCATGCGGCCCAGCAGCGGGTTGCCGCAGGGCAGGTACAGGGCGCGGTGGAACTCCCGGTTGGCGAGGGACCGTTCAGCGGTGTCGGTGGCGTCGTCGGCCCTGGTCAGCGCCGTGCGGGCGGCATCCAGGGAGGCCCCTCGCCGCACCGCGCGCTTGAGCGCCTCCGGCTCCAGCAGCAGCCGCACGTCGTAGACCTCGCGCGCCATGTCCGCGTCCACCATGCGCACCGTGACGCCCTTGTACTGGCTCATCACCACGAGCCCGGTGCCGGCCAGGGTCTTGAGCGCCTCGCGCACGGGGGTCTTGGACACCCCGAACTGTGCGGCGAGCTCGGTCTCGACCAGGGCCTGGCCAGGCGTCAACTGCCCGGTGAGGATGCGGTGTTTGATCGCGTCCAGCACGTACTGCGTGCGGGACGGGATCGGGGTGGGCACAGAGGTCATGCGCGCCTCTCGGAAGTCACGTGTCAGATCTCAGGTATCTGATCTCGCGTATCGCGTCTCATATATGACGTACGAAGTACGACGCGTTGAAGGTAGGAGGGGGCGCATGTTTCGTCAATGCTTCTGACAAAGGAAGTTGGGGTTGCGGGGGCCGATCGGCAGTCCTGCGGCGTCCGGCCGGGGTCGCGCCCGCTCAGCCCCACCGCCCGGTCGGGCAGCGGAGCGTGTGCCGGTCCGGGCACCACGGGGGATCTCTTCGATGTGGACCGCGCACGCACCCGAAACTCATCGCAGGCCGGTCTCCGACCCGTTCGACGGGCTCATCCATAAGTCATTTGCCTGATCCCCGCCTGCGGTCCTTAGCCCCACGATGGCCAGGCATGACGACATCGGCATCGGCATCGGCATGGGGAGTTGTGCGGGTTCTGCGGGACCGCAACGGCGGCCTGTATCTCGCGGGCGTGGTGATCTCCGGCTTCGGGACGTCGGCGCTGTGGCTGGCGTCCGGCGTGTGGGTCAAGGAGCTGACGGGCTCGGACGGACTGGCGGCGCTGTGCCTCCTGGTCATGTGGGCGCCCACGCTCGCCGGCCCCCTGCTCGGCACGCTCGCCGACCGGGTCAGGCGACGGCCCCTGCTGATCAGCACGAACCTCCTCCTGGCCGCCCTGCTGCCCACCCTCCTCGCCGTCGACTCCCCGGGGCGGCTGTGGCTGCTCTACACGGTCCTGTTCGTGTACGGCGCCGCGGGCGTCGTCCATGACGCGGCCGAGTCGGCCCTGGTCGCGGCCGCGGTCGACCGGTCCCTGCTGGGCGACTTCAACGGGCTGCGCATGACGGCGACCGAGGGCATGAAGCTGGTGGCCCCGCTCGCCGGGGCGGGGCTCTTCACGGCGTACGGCGGCCCGAGCGTCGCCCTGCTGGACGCCGTCACGTTCGTCCTGGCCACCGGCCTGTACACACTGCTGCGCGTCCGCGAGGAAAGGCCGCAGCCGCCCGCGAACGGCCGGCGGGTACGTACCGCGGAGGGCATCGGATACCTGTGGACGCACCCCCGGCTGCGGCCCCTGGTCCTGGCGGGCGGCACCACGATGTTCTGCGCGGGCCTGGCCGGGGCGCTGCTCTACGCCGTCATCGACGGGCTTGGGCACTCCCCCGCCTACGCCGGTGTCCTGTACGCCGTCCAGGGCGTCGGTTCGGTCGCGGTCGGTCTGGCGGCCGGCCCGGCCCTGCGCCACCTCGGCGGACGGCGGTTCGCGGCCGGCGGGATCGCCCTCACGGGCCTCGCGGTCGCGGCGCGGGCCATCCGGTCGGACACGGTGGCCCTGGTGTGCGGTGCGGCGATCGGCGCGGGGCTGCCCTGCGTCCTGATCGCCGCGCTCACCGCCGTGCAGCGCGAGACGCCGGACGCCCTGCTGGGCCGCACGGCCGCCACGGCCAACACCCTGATGTTCGCACCAAACGTACTCGGGCTGGCCGCAGGCGCGGCGCTGGTCGAACTCACCGACTACCGAACCCTGTTGCTCGCCCTCGGCACGATCCTGCTGACCACGGCCGCCTCGCTGCTTCAGAGCCGGAGCACCGACCGCACCGCGTCCAGGTCCCCGTCCAGCACCAACCCCGCATGACACAACCGCAGTTCGCACACCGCCCTACGGCAGCCACGACCAACACGCCGACGACCGCGCCGAACCTGCTCGGGCTACCGCAGCACTGGCCGAACTCGCCACACGATCCTGCACGTCACGACCGCCCGGCTTCCTCACAGCACGGCGAGCGCCGACCGCACCGCCTCCAGGTCAGCGTCCGACGCCAACCCGGCGTGATACAGCCGCAGTTCGGTCGCTCCCCGCTGCCGTGCCTGCTCCGTGTCCGCGGTCAGTGTGGCCGGGCTGCCGCCCATGCCCGAGACCACGGGGAGGTTGGCGGCGATCACGGCCCCTTCCCGGGCCTGGTCGGCGAACGGTGTCAGCAGGCCCGTGCCGCCCGCGCACGGCACGACCACACCGTCCGCGACGGTCAGGATGTGGGCCGGGTCCACGCCCGGGTTGGCGCCGACGTGATACGTCACGGGGTCGGCGTGCAGCAGCACCTGGAAGCCCTCGGGGGCAGCCGCGCGCACCGCCCGGACGGCGGTCTCCTGGAGCGTGCGTGCGGTTTCGTCGCGCCACGCGCGCGTGGCGGCCGCCGTCGCCTCGCCGAGCAGCTTCTCGACCCCGGCCCAGCCGCCGTCGTCGGGCGCGCCCTGCCACAGCGGCTCCAGCGCCACGCGTACGGAGGCCGCCAACCCATCGGCGTCCAGGCCCTGTTCGCCGTAGCCCTCCCGGCAGGTGGGGCAGAAGCAGAGCGCCATCAGGTACATCCCTGCGTCTCCGAGGCCGACCCCGGCGGTCTTGTCGTGGGCGTGCAGATGCTCCAGCCCGTACCAGCCGAGGGACTCCAGCTCGGTGCCGCGCGCTCCCGGTCGTACGGCCGCCTCCACGGCCAGGTCGACGAGGTACGCGCGCGTGGCGGGCTGGGCGATGCACGGCGCCCACGGGTAACGGTCACCGTAGGCGTTGACGACGGAGGTGTCCGGATGATCGGCGCCCAGGCGGGAGTTGTGGGCGAGGACGACCCAGGTGTGCACCTCCAGGCCGGCTTCCGCGAGGGCCGCGGCCGCCTCGCCGTAGGCGTCTTCGGGCGCCCAGTCCCCGGCCGCGTACGGCCGCAGCGCACGTCCTTCCCAGCGGCCGTCGGCCGGATACAGCACGGCCGCGTGTTCGGCCGTGACGATGCGGTGGCGCGGATGGCGGGGCGTGAGCGCGCGCGTGGAGTGGTACGCCGAGGCGAGCGTCACCTGCCGCACACCGAGCGCGGCGATGCGGCCCGCGGCCTCCGGGTCCCCGTTGACGTCCCAGGGGTAGACGAAAGTCGACGCCTTCACTTGCTCTCCGCCTTCACTTGGTCTCCGTCTCCACTGTTCTCTTCCAACAGCGCATACCCTCGCTCGATCAGCTCGGCGAGCTGCTTGACATGATCCTCGGTCGGCTCGTGCAGCGGCGGCCGGACCTCCCCGACGTCGAGCCCGCGCAGCCGCACGCCCGCCTTGACCAGCGCGACGGCGTAGCCGCGCCCCTGTGCGCGCAGTTCGACGAACGGCCGGTAGAAGCCGTCGAGGAGCCGGTGCGCGATCGCGGTGTCGCCGGACTCCAGCCCTTGGTGGAAGGCGAGCGCGATCTCCGGGGCGAAGCAGAACACGGCGGAGGAGTAGAGCGGGACGCCGATGGCGCGGTAGGCGAGCTGGGTCTGTTCGGCGGTCGGCAGACCGTTGAAGTAGAGGAAGCCGCCCGGGACCTCGGTGCGGACCGCGCTGACGATGCGCTGCATGAGGTCGAGGTCGCCGAGGCCGTCCTTGAAGCCGATGACCCCGTCCGTGCGGGCCAGTTCGACGACGGACTCCGGGGTGAACACGGCGTTGTCGCGCTGGTAGACGATCACGGGCAGCGCGGTCGCGGCGGCCACCTCCCGGTAGTGCCGCAGCAGCCCCTCCTGACCGGCGAGAACGAGGTACGGCGGCATGGCGAGCAGCCCGTCCGCCCCGGCGGCCTCGGCCACGCGCGCGTACCGGACGGCGAGTGCGGTGCCGTACCCGGCGCCGGCCACGACCGGCACCCGCCCCTCGGCCTCCTCGACGGCCGCCCGCACGCACGCCTCGAACTCCTCGGGCGTGAGCGCGTGGAACTCGCCGGTGCCGCAGCAGGCGAAGACCGCGGCGGCCCCGGCCTCGACCCCGCGGCGCACATGGGCGCGGTACACGTCGAGGTCGACCGAGCCGTCGCGGCCGTAGGCGGTGACCGGGAAGAACAGCGGCCCGCTGGGGATGCCGAGTCGAGCGGCGAGAGGGACTGGCGTCACGGGCACTCCCGATTCCGTTTCCATGTTCGTGATCTGCGTCTACATTTCTGAACGCCACCACGCTAAGGTGCTCCTTTGTGGCCGGTCAAGCGCACCCACCGGCATCACATCAGCGGATTTCCGCATTTCGCAGAGCACTTGACGGGGTCAGGCCCGGCTCCTTAGCGTGTCCATGGATGTGAATGACGTGCACGCATGCGCCTGCTGACCGAAGGAGAAGCGAGGATGCCAGCCCCCCGCACCGTTCTGCTCACCGGCGCCGCCGGCGGGCTCGGCACTCTGATGCGGAACCTGCTCCCGGCCTTCGGCTACGGGCTGCGCCTCCTCGACGTACGCCCGATCGAGGGCGACCCGGACGCCGTCACCGCGGATCTCGCCGACAGGAAGGCCGTGCGCGAGGCCGTGCGGGGCGTCGACGCGATCATCCACCTGGCCGGCATCTCCCTGGAAGCCCCGTTCGAGAAGATCCTCGCGGCGAACATCGAGGGCACGTACAACCTGTACGAGGCCGCGCGCGAGGAGGGCGTGGGCCGTATCGTCTTCGCCTCCTCCAACCACGCGGTGGGCTTCACCCCGCGCCCCCAGGGGAACGACCCGCTGATCCCCGTCGACACCCCGCGCCGGCCGGACACCTTCTACGGACTGTCCAAGTCCTTCGGCGAGGACCTCGCGCAGCTCTACTGGGACAAGCACGGCCTGGAGACGGTGTCGGTGCGCATCGGCTCCTGCTTCCCCGAGCCCACCAGCGTGCGCATGCTGTCCATCTGGATGAGCCCGGCCGACGGCGCACGCCTCTTCCACGCGGCCCTGACCGCAGACAACGTCGGCCACACCGTCGTCTACGGCTCCTCCGCCAACACCCGCCTGTGGTGGGACCTGTCCACGGCACGGGCGCTCGGCTACGAGCCCCAGGACGACTCCGAGCCGTACGCGGAGAAACTGATCGCCGACCAGGGCGACCTGGACCCCGACGACATCGCCCACACCTACCTGGGCGGCCACTTCGTGAACGACCCACCGATCTGGCCGTACTGAGGTCACCAACGCCCCAGGAGTGTTGCGGGGCGAAAATTGATCCTCCGCGGGGGCGGGCGGGCACCGAACGGGCCCGCCCGCCCCCGAAAACGGGCACCGCACCTGCCCGCTCCCACGCCCCCACTCACAGCCACGCAGGTCCGAGGCGGGCACTCCGCTCCGCAAACGGGCACACACGGGCAGCATCGGGCCTGCAACAGACCTGGTCAGTGCCGCACCCCGGGGGTAGAACTTGCTGCGTGGGCCCCACCGGGCCCGAACGGGCAACACGGCACGGGAGCGGGTGACGGCGATGACGGCGAACACTGCGAAGACCGCGGAAGAGCGCCAGCGGGAGATCGTGCGGGCCGCGCGCGCCACCGGCTCGGTCGACGTCACCGAGCTCGCCGTCGAACTGGGCGTGGCCAAGGAGACCGTACGGCGGGATCTGCGCGCCCTGGAGGACCACGGCCTGGTCCGCCGCACCCACGGCGGCGCCTACCCCGTGGAGAGCGCGGGCTTCGAGACGACGCTCGAGTTCCGCGCCACCAGCCACGTGCCCGAGAAGCGCCGGATCGCGGCCGCCGCGGCGGAACTGCTCGGGGACGCCGAGACGGTCTTCGTCGACGAGGGCTTCACCCCACAGCTCATCGCCGAGGCACTGCCCAGGGACCGGCCGCTGACCGTCGTCACCGCGTCCCTGCCGGTCGCGGGCGCACTCGCCGAGGCCGGCGGCATCTCCGTCCTGCTGCTCGGCGGCCGGGTCCGCTCCGGCACGCTGGCCACCGTCGACCACTGGACGACGAAGATGCTGGCCGGTTTCGTCATCGACCTCGCCTTCATCGGCGCCAACGGCATCTCCCGCGAGCACGGCCTGACCACGCCCGACCCCGCTGTCAGCGAGGTCAAGGCGCAGGCCATCCGGGCCGCGCGCCGCACGGTGTTCGCGGGCGTGCACACCAAGTTCGGCGCGGTCAGCTTCTGCCGGTTCGCGGAGATCGGCGCACTGGAGACGATCGTCACCAGCACCCTGCTCCCCTCGGCCGAGGCCCACCGCTACTCACTCCTGGGCCCACAGGTCATCCGCGTCTAGAGGACCCGTCCACGCCCGCACGTGTGCACCTGTGCACCTTTGTGCCTTTGCACCTGAAAACCCAACTCACCCTCCCCCGGGCACTCCCACGCCCACAACCGCCCCTTATCTCCCCATATGTTCAGGAGCGATTCATGCGCACCCCGAGCCGACGACGGCCACCGCGAGCCATGCTCGCCATGGCCGCCGCAGGGACGCTGCTCGCCCCGCTGCTCTCCGGCTGTTGGGTCGGGGCGGGCGGGTCCGGTTCCGGCGGGAACTCCGTCAACGTCCTGATGGTCAACAACCCGCAGATGGTGGAGCTGCAGAAACTCACCGCCGCGCACTTCACCAAGGAGACCGGCATCAAGGTGAACTTCACCGTCCTGCCGGAGAACGACGTCCGCGACAAGATCAGCCAGGACTTCGCCAACCAGGCGGGCCAGTACGACGTGGCGACGCTGAGCAACTACGAGATCCCGATCTACGCCAAGAACAACTGGCTGCACGAGATGAACTCGTACGTCGCCAAGGACCCGGCGTACGACGAGCAGGACGTCCTCAAGCCGATGCGCCAGTCGCTGACCGCCGACGACGGAAAGCTCTACGGCCAGCCCTTCTACGGCGAGTCGTCCTTCCTGATGTACCGCAAGGACATCTTCGCCGAGAAGGGCCTGACGATGCCGGCCCACCCCACCTGGGACCAGGTGGCGAAGCTCGCCGCCGAGGTCGACGGGGCGAAGTCCGGGATGCGCGGCATCTGTCTGCGCGGCCTGCCCGGCTGGGGCGAACTCATGGCACCGCTCACCACCGTCGTGAACACCTTCGGCGGCACCTGGTTCGACAAGAACTGGAAGGCCGAACTCGACTCCCCCGCCTTCGAGAAGGCGACGAAGTTCTACGTCGGCCTCGTGCGCAGCCACGGCGAGTCCGGCGCCGCCCAGTCGGGCTTCGCCGAGTGCCTCAACAACATGACCCAGGGCAAGGTCGCCATGTGGTACGACGCCACCTCCGCGGCCGGATCCCTGGAGGCCAAGGGCTCACCCGTCAAGGGCAAGCTCGGCTACGCGCCCGCCCCCGTGGAGAAGACCGACTCCTCCGGCTGGCTCTACACCTGGGCCTGGGGCATCCAGAAGGCCTCCCGCAACCCCGACAAGGCCTGGAAGTTCGTCTCCTGGGCGTCCAGCAAGCAGTACGAGCAGCTGGTCGGCGACACCAGCGGCTGGTCCGACGTGCCCGCCGGCAAGCGCGCTTCGACGTACACCAACGCCGACTACCGCAAGGAGGCCGGCGCCTTCCAGGAGATGACCCGGGAGGCCATCGAGGGCGCCAGGCCCGACAACCCGGGGGTGCAGCCGCGTCCCGCGCCCGGCATCCAGTTCGTCGGCATCCCCGAGTTCACCGATCTCGGCACCAAGGTCTCCCAGGAGATCAGCGCGGCCATCGCCGGACGCCAGTCCGTGGGCTCGGCCCTGAGGAAGTCCCAGCAGCTCGCCGAGAAGATCTCGAAGGAGTACGAGGGACGATGAGCGCCACGACAACCGCCCCCATCACCGCAACTCCCGTACGCATGACACGCCGGCCCTCCGCCCGGCTGCGCGCCTGGTCCACCCGGGGCCCGCTGCTGCCCGCCCTGGTCTTCATGATCGTGGTGACCCAGCTGCCGTTCGTGGCCACCGTGGTGATCTCGTTCTTCGACTGGAACGCCCTGTATCCCAAGGCCCGCCACTTCACCGGAGTCGACAACTACCAGCAGGTTCTGACCGACGCCGACCTGCGCCACTCGGTGTGGACGACGATCCTGCTGACGGTGACGGTGGTCCTGGTCAGCCTGGTCCTGGGCATGGTGCTGGCGCTGCTCCTCGACCGGAGGTTCCGGGGCCGGGGATTTGTCCGCACCCTTCTGATCGCCCCCTTCCTGGTGGTCCCGGTCGCCGCGGCCCTGCTGTGGAAGCACGTCCTGTACAACCCCGAATACGGCCTGCTCAACGGCCTGTTGCACTACGTCGGCGGCCCGCAGCCGGACTGGATCTCCACTACCCCGCTGCTCGCCGTCGAGGCCTCGCTGATCTGGCAGTGGACGCCGTTCATGATGCTGATCCTGCTGGCGGGCCTGCAGAGCCGGGACAGCCAGCAGCTCGAAGCCGCACGCGTGGACGGCGCGAACGACTGGCAGATCTTCCGCCACCTCACGCTCCCGCACCTGCGCAGGTATCTGGAGCTGGGCGCCCTGCTCGGCTCGATCTACATCGTCCAGAACTTCGACGCGGTCTTCACCATCACCTCCGGCGGCCTGGGCACCGCCAACCTCCCCTACACCGTCTACCAGAGCTTCTACCAGGCCCATGAGAACGGCCTCGCCTCGGCCGCGGGCGTCCTGGTGGTCATCGGCTCGATCATCATCGCGACCTTCGCCCTGCGCGTCGTGTCGTCCCTGTTCCGTGAGGAGGTGTCCCGCGCATGAGCACGGTCGCCGTACGAACAAGCCCCCGCCGCAGGGGAGCAGGCCTGGGTCTGGTGGCCTGGCTGCTCGGCATCGTCTTCTTCCTGCCCATCGCCTGGATGGCGCTGACGTCCTTCCACTCGGAGTCGGACGCGGCCACCAACCCGCCGTCCTTCGGCGCCGCCCTCACCCTCGACGGCTACCGCGAGTTCTTCGGCACGGGCGGCGGCGCGAGCCCCTGGCCGGCGCTGGTCAACTCCGCGGTGGCGTCGGTGGGTTCGACGGTCCTGGTCCTGCTGCTGGCCCTCCCGGCGGCGTACGCTCTCTCGATCCGGCCGGTGAAGAAGTGGACGGACGTCCTGTTCTTCTTCCTGTCGACGAAGATGCTGCCGGTCGTGGCGGGCCTCCTCCCGATCTACCTGTTCGCCAAGAACACCGGCATGCTGGACAACATCTGGCTGCTGGTCATCCTCTACACGTCCATGAACCTGCCGATCGCGGTGTGGATGATGCAGTCCTTCCTCGCCGAGGTGCCGGCGGCGGTGATCGAGGCCGCGCAGATCGACGGCGCCCGGCTGCCGACGATCCTCGCGCGCGTGGTGGCCCCGATCGCCCTGCCCGGCATCGCAGCGACGGCCCTGATCTGCTTCATCTTCAGCTGGAACGAGCTGCTGTTCGCCCGAGTCCTGACCGGCGTGGTGGCCGAGACGGCCCCCGTCTTCCTGACCGGCTTCATCACCAGCCAGGGCCTGTTCCTGGCGAAGGTGTGCGCCGCGTCGCTCGTCATCTCCCTGCCGGTGCTCGCCGCGGGGTTCGCCGCCCAGGACAAGCTGGTCCAGGGCCTGTCACTGGGAGCCGTGAAATGAAGGCCGCCGTCATCGAGTCCGTGGGCCGTGCCGTCGTCACGGAGGTCCCCGACCCGACGCCAGGGCCGCGCGAGGTCGTCGTCGAGGTCGCCGCCTGCGGCCTGTGCGGCACGGACCTGCACATCCTCCAGGGCGAATTCGCGCCCAAGCTGCCGATCGTGCCAGGACACGAGTTCGCGGGCCAGGTCGTCGGCGTCGGCACCCAGGTCACGGGGGTCGCGGTCGGCGACCGGGTGGCGGTCGACCCGTCCCTGTACTGCTACGAGTGCCGCCACTGCCGTACCGGCCACAACAACCTCTGCGAACGCTGGGCCGCGATCGGCGTCACGACGGCCGGCGGCGCGGCGCAGTTCGCGGTGGCACCGGTGGCGAACTGCGTGAAACTGCCCGAGCACGTACGCACCGAGGACGCGGCCCTGGTGGAGCCCCTGTCCTGCGCGGTCCGCGGCTACGACGTCCTCCGCTCACGCCTGGGTGCGCACGTCCTGATCTACGGCTCGGGGACGATGGGCCTGATGATGCTGGAGCTCGCCAAGCGCACGGGGGCGGCGAGCGTGGACGTGGTGGACCTCAACCCGGCGCGGCTGGAGACGGCGGTGCGGCTCGGTGTCTCGGCGTCGGCGGCGAACGCGGACGAGCTGGAGCGGCCGCAGGGCTGGGACGTGGTGGTCGACGCCACCGGCAACGCGGCCGCGATCCAGGACGGCCTGGACCGGGTGGCGAAGGCCGGGACGTTCCTGCAGTTCGGTGTCGCGGACTACGCGACGCGGGTGACGATCGATCCGTACCGCATCTACAACCAGGAGATCACGATCACCGGTTCGATGGCGGTCCTGCACAGCTTCGAGCGGGCGGCGGAGTTGTTCGCGAACGGCGTGCTCGACCCGGAGGTCTTCATCAGCGACCGCATCCCGCTGGAGCGGTACCCGGAGGCGCTGGAGCAGTTCGCGGCGGGGGTGGGCCGCAAGATCGTGGTGGTGCCGTAGGGGTTTGTCGCCCCCGCCGCCCCTACCCGTCCCGTACCTGGGGGCTGCCGCCCCCAGACCCCCGCTTCGGCCTGAACGGCCTCGTCCTCAAACGCCGGACTGGCTGAAGGATCAAGCCCCGGCCGGCGAAAATCCAGCCCCTCCGGCGTTTGAGGAGCGGGGGTCCGGGGGCCGGCCCCCGGGGTCGGGACGGGAAGGGGCGGCGGGGGCGAAACAAAAGGTCGGCCAATTGGCCGGAGGGTAAGGGAACAGTAAAGCGGCCTCGCTCGTTCACCCGGCATGACAGCTATGACCCCCGGCTCGAACATCCCTCTCTCCACCCCCCGCGTGACGGTGGACGTCGCCGCCCCCGTGCGGCTCGACGTATCGAGCCTGCTGCTCACGGGCGACGGCAAGGTGCGCTCCGACGACGACTTCATCTTCTACAACCAGCCCCAGGGCCCGGGCGTGACGTACCGGTCGGGCGGTGGCACGGCGCCCGACGCGATCGTCGTCGACACCGCCGCCGTCCCGCCGGGCATCGAGAAGATCGTCGTCACCGCCAGCCCGGACGCCCAAGGCCAGACCTTCCAGGGCATCGAACCGACGGCCACGATCCGGAGCGCGGACGACAACTCCGTCCTGGCCACGTTCACACCCCCGCAACTCGGCGCCGAGACGGCACTGGTGGTCGTGGAGATCTATCTGCGCAACGGCCAGTGGAAGGCCCGTGCGGTCGGCCAGGGCTACGCCAACGGCCTGGCGGGCATCGCCACCGACTTCGGCGTCACGGTCGAGGAACCGGCCGCGGCCGCCCCGCCCCAGCCGGTCGCTCCGCCGACGCCCACGATGCAGCCCCCGGTGACCCCGCCGGCCCCGCCCCTGTCCACCACGCCGCCGCCTCCCCCGGCCACGCCCGCCCCGGCGGGCGGTCCCCCCGCCCCGGGCACCGGAAAGATCAACCTCGACAAGGGCCGGGTCAACCTCCAGAAGAACCAGACGGTCTCCCTCGTCAAGGGCGGCCGCCCGCTGCTCTCCCAGGTCAAGATGGGCCTCGGCTGGGAGCCTGCCTACGGCGGCAAGGACATCGACCTGGACGCGTCGGTCATCGCGTACGGTCCGCAGCGCAACCACATCGACAGCTGCTACTTCGGCAAGCTGTCCATCCTCAACGGCGCGATCAAGCACTCCGGCGACAACCTCACCGGCGAAGGCGGGGGCGACGACGAGGTCATCGTGGTCGACCTCGGCCGCATCCCGCAGGACGCCACCGGCCTGGTATTCACGGTCAACTCCTTCTCCGGCCAGAAGTTCACCGAGGTCGCCAAGGCCTACTGCCGCCTCCTGGACGCGGCCACCGGCGAGGAACTCGTCCGGTTCGACCTGACCAACGCCGAACCCCAGACGGGCGTGATGATGGCGAAACTGATCCGCCAGTTCTCCGGCGAGTGGGAGATGACAGCAATGGGCGATTTCGTAAAGGCCCGAACGGTCCGCAACATGGTGAAGCCGGCGGCACAGTCCCTATAACGTTTACGCAGTTCAGGGCGTTGGAATCCGGGGACGACACGCCTGCCGTCCAGAGCGTGCGTGATGGCGGTGGGCGCCGGCACCCGTACTGCTGGCGGATGACCCGAAAGGGCGCCTCAGAGGAATCCAGAGGTTGTTGGGAGTAGACCGAGGTCGCTCACTCGATTTGTTTCCCATCGTTTTCCCAATCCCCGATCTCGAGCGATGAGAAAGTCCCGGCAGGTTCGCCAACAGTGTCGGCGAACCTGCCGGGGCCTTCGTCATTCCGTCGTTCATTCGGCCTGCATGACGCGCTGCATCAGTGGCGTTGGCGGCGTGGCGCAAGGCGCGGGCCGGTCCCGGCCCCGGCCCCGGCCCCGGCCCCGGCCCCGGCCCCGGCCCCGGCGAGATCCTGCTGGATGCGGCGCTCGGGGTCGCGCTGGGCAGGCGGGGAGTGCCCTGCGGATGTCTGCATGCTGCGGGCCGAGCCGGCCGTGTCGGACCAGTGGCCTCTGATCCCGGAGCGGTCCAGATTGCGCCTGCCGATTGCGGCGAGGTCCGTCGTGTTCCTCCTCGAAACGGATCGGTTCGACGTCTTGACGTCCATCGGGAGTTCGTCGATAGTCATGGCTTAATCCGAACGGCCGAGTGATGGCTGGTTCGCGTTCCGAATTGTTAGCGCTAACAATTCGGGGGCGGCCCGCTGACGGATCCGCTCGCACAGACCGTCCGCCCGCCCTCAGCCCCCCGTCAGCCCACCCCCAGAGCCCACCGCGAACGCGGTTGGGGTTGCGGCTTGCTGTCCCCGTACCGATGCACAAGGGAGTTCACGGTGCCTGCCCTGCATGTTTTCCGACGACTGAGCCGCGGGCTGGTTGTCTCCTTGGCCGCGGTGGCGCTTGCCTTCGCCGGTCTTGTCGCGTTCAGCGGCGCCTCGCAGGCCGCCGCACAAGGTCCCTGCGACATCTACGCGGCGGGCGGCACGCCGTGCGTCGCGGCGCACAGC
>NZ_JAJSBI010000026.1:0-79939 GCF_021261325.1 Streptomyces guryensis
TCTCGGGCTTTCCTCCGGGCAGTTTCCCTTCGGTCTTGCGTTTCCGACTCTATCAGACCGTTTCCCGATCCGATTTCCTCGGCGCTTTCCAGGTTCCCGCTTTCGCGTTTCCCTTTCCGGCGGTTCCGACTCTATCAGATCCTTTCGGGCCTGACTCCCAGTCAGAGGGGCTGTCCTCCCGGCCGTTGGGCCGTTCCGACGTCTCAAACCTTAGCGGATCCCGTCGGCAGTTCCTAATCGAGCTACCGGGTCCAAATCGAATTGAATTCGGGCACGCCGAAATCAATCCCATTGGGAGATCGTTCTGATGGTTTGAGGTGCCGCTCATGCGGCTGAGGTGCTGCCGCAGAACCGTTACGGCCCCGTGGCAACCCGAAGAACTTTACGGATCCGCGAGAGGGATGTCAAGCACCCTCTGTCAAGATCTTTTACGTCGGCCTCAGTCCAGGTCGGTGAGGCGTCCGCCCGCGTCCGGCTGGGCGTGTTCCACCCTGCGCAGGAGGCGGGTGAGGACCTCGCCGAGGGCGGTGCGCTCGTCCGGGGACAGGTCCTGGAGGAGATCCTCCTCGAAGACCGTCGCGAGCCGCATCGCCTCAAGCCACTTCTCGCGGCCCTCGGCGGTCAGCTCCACGATCACCCGGACCCGGTTGGACTCGTCGCGCTCCCGGGTCACCAGGCCCTCGGCGACCATGCGGTCGATCCGGTGGGTCATCGCGGCCGGCGTCAGTCCGAGGCGCTTGGCGAGGTCGCTCGGGCCCAGGCGGTAGGGGGCGCCGGAGAGCACCAGGGCCTTGAGGACCTCCCACTCGGCGTTGCTGATCCCGAGGGCGGAGGTCTGGCGGCCGTAGGCGACGTTCATACGGCGGTTCAGACGGGACAGGGCCGAGACGATCTTCTCGACCTGTGGGTCCAGGTCCCGGAACTCGCGCTGGTAGGCGGCGATCTGCTCTTCGAGTGTCGGTTCGCCGAGGCTGCCGGGGGTGTCGCCCATGGGCGAAGTATGGCACGGGCGTGCTTGGCGTTGAAGTTCTTCTGGGTGTACTGTTTAGCTTCGAACTTTAGGTTCTAAGTCTTCACTCCTAACTACTGAGAGAGGTGAACGTGACCAGGGCGATGGGCGCAGCGATGCGCCGGATCCATGTGGGTAACGCACTCAGCGCGTTCGGGCTCGGCTTCACCGTCCCCTACCTGTACGTCTACGTGGCGCAGGTGCGGGGGCTGGGGGCCATGACGGCGGGGCTCGTGCTCGCTGTCTTTGCTGTGGCCGCGCTGATCGTGCTGCCGTTCGCCGGACGGGCCATCGTCCGGCGCGGTCCCCGGCCGGTCCTTCTCGCCGCCTTGGTCACTGCCGCCGTGGGGGCGCTGAGCCTGGGGCTGGCGAGCAACAGCACTGCCGTGCTGCTGGCGGCGGCCGCGCTCGGCGCCGGGCAGGCCGTGATGCAGCCGGCGCTCGCGACGATGATCGTGGACTGCTCCACGGCGGACACCCGCTCCCGTGCGTTTGCCATGCAGTTCTTCCTGCAGAACCTGGGGCTCGGTGTCGGCGGGCTCATCGGCGGCCACCTTGTCGACTCTACGCGCGTCGACTCCTTCACCTTGCTGTTCTCGATCGAGGCCGCGGTGTTCCTGCTGCTGGCGGTCGTCATGGCCACCGTGCGGATGCCGCACTCCCCGCGCATCGAGGACGCGCCCGCGCAGTCGGCGAAGGGCAGCTGGAAGCGGCTGCTGGGCAATCGGGCCATGGTGCAGCTGTGCGTACTGGGCTTCGTACTGTTCTTCGCCTGCTACGGGCAGTTCGAGTCGGGGCTGAGTGCGTACGGGGTCGAGGCCGCGGGCATCTCGACGTCCGCGCTGGGGACGGCGCTGGCCGCCAACACCCTGATGATCGTCGTCGCGCAGTTCGCCGTGCTGAGGTTCGTCGAGCGTCGGCGCCGTTCCCGGGTGATCGCCGGTGTCGGGCTGATCTGGGCCGTGGCGTGGGTCATGGCCGGGTACGCCGGGCTCGGGCACGGCAGCCAGGAGATGGCCACGGCTGCCTTCGTATCGACGTACGCCTTGTTCGGGCTGGGTGAGGCGATGCTGTCGCCGACCGTCGCCCCCTTGGTCGCCGATCTTGCGCCGACGGGGATGGCGGGGCAGTACAACTCCGCCTTCGCCCTGGTGAAGCAGCTTGCGCTGGCCGTCGGGCCGGCGGTGGGCGGGCCGCTGGGGGCCTCGCTGCACGCCCCGTACATCGTGACGTTCCTGCTGTTCTCGCTGGGGATCACCTTCCTCGCGCTGCGGCTGGGGCGGCGGCTCACCGCCGTACAGGATCAGCCGTGGCTCGGGCGGAGTCGAGTGGTGGCCCGGGGTGGGGCCGCTGCGGAGCCGGTGGTCGCGGAGGCCTGAGCGGGGTCAGGTGGAGGCCTTGGGGAGGACGAACTCGCACCAGACCGCCTTGCCGCCGCCCGGTGTGCGTCGTGAGCCCCAGTTCGACGCGATCGTCGCGACGATGGCGATGCCCCGGCCCGACTCGTCGCCGGGTTCCGCTCGGCGGCGGCGGGGGAGGTGGTCGTCGCCGTCGGTGACCTCGATGATCAGTCGGCGGTCGGTGCGGCGCAGGCGCAGGCGCATGGGTGGTGTGCCGTGCTGGAGGGAGTTGGCGACCAGTTCGCTCGCCGCCAGGACCCCGAGGTCGTGGAGTTCGGTCGGGAAGCGCCAGCTCGTCAGGACGCCGGAGGCGAAGGCACGCGCGCGTGGGGCCGCTTCGATGCCGCCGAGGAGTTCCAGGGCCGCGTTGCGGAAGAGGTCGCTGTCCGGGCCGGTGCGGGCCGGGTGCTGGAGGACCAGGACGGCGACGTCGTCGTCGTGGTCCGCCGTCACGCCCGCCGAGCGTACGAGGCGGTCGCAGACGACCTGGGGGGTGCCCGTCGCGCCGGACAGGGCGCGCTCAAGGGCTGCGATGCCCTCGTCGAGGTCCTCGTTCCTGCGTTCCACCAGGCCGTCCGTGTAGAGGACGGCTGTGGAGCCGGGGCCCAGGGGGATCGAGCCCGAGGCGTGCATCCAGCCGCCCGTGCCGAGCGGGGGGCCGGTCGGTTCGTCGGCGCGCAGGACGACTCCGCTCTCGTCGCGGACGAGGATCGGGAGGTGGCCGGCGGAGGCGTACACCAGACGGCCCTCGTTCGGGTCATGGATGGCGTAGGCGCAGGTGGCGATCTGGTTGGCGTCGATCTCGGCGGCCAGGCCGTCGAGGAGCTGCAGGACCTCGTGCGGGGGGAGGTCGAGGCGGGCGTATGCGCGGACGGCCGTGCGGAGTTGGCCCATGACCGCCGCCGCTCGTACGCCTCGGCCCATCACGTCGCCGATGACCAGGGCCGTGCGGCCGCCGCCGAGGGTGATGACGTCGTACCAGTCGCCGCCGACCGCCGCCTCCGTGCCGCCGGGCTGGTAGGTGGCCGCGACGCGCAGGTCGTCGGGTTCTTCGAGTTCCTGGGGCAGCAGCGAGTGCTGGAGGGTGACGGCTGTCTCGCGCTGCCGGCGTTCGCTGGCGCGGAGGCGTTCGGCGGCCTCGGCGTGGTCGGTGACGTCGGTGGCGAAGACCAGTACGCCCGCGTTCTCGCCCTCCGTCACCGGGGTGCAGGTGAAAGTGTAGGAGCGGCCGTCGGGGGCCTTGCGGGACTTGAGCGTGCGGGGCTTGCGGCTGCGCAGGACCTGGTCGAGGAGCGGGAGCAGGCCCAGTTCGTCGAGTTCGGGGAGGGATTCGCGGGTGGGCTCGCCGAGCGGGCGTACGCCGAAGGCCGCCACATAGGCGTCGTTGATGTAGGCGACGCGGTGGTCGGGGCCGTGGACGAGGGCGACGAGAGCCGGGACGCGGTCGAGGACCTCGCGGACGGGGAGTTCGTCGACGGCCGGTACGGGTGCGTGCTCGTCGCCGGTGAGTTGTTCGGCGCGGGCCGCGGGCACGGCGCCCGGGGTCTCGGCCTGCCGGTCGGGGGCGACCGTGTGATCGGTCCGCGCTGCGGCGCGGCGCTGCGTTCCGGGGAGCCGGGCGCTCCAGCGCGTGAAGTTCACGAATCCTTGCCTCGTGTCGTCGTCTTCGGCCGGCTCCGGACCCGTCCGGAGGGCTGGGGGGTGACACCCCCGGGGTGCAGCACGGTGGAGAGAGCCTCTTGGGTTCGAAGGGCGAGCAGGTGCACGCCCTGGGGACGGGGATCAGTCTGGCAGTGTGGCCTACCGGGGCAACATCCGTGTGACGCCCGGTCGGTCGGTGGAGTTCCTCGGTCCGGTCAGGACGACCCCTTCGGGTCGTTCATCGGGTCGATAGGAGGCTTTCCACCAGCCGCGAGTTCGAACTCCGCTCGGGGATGTTCGAGCGAACCCAGGGAGACGATCTCCCGCTTGAAGAGGCCCGAAAGGGTCCATTCGGCCAGGACACGGGCCTTGCGGTTGAAGGTGGGCACCCTGCTGAGGTGGTAGACGCGGTGCATGAACCACGCAGGGTAGCCCTTCAGCTTGCGCCCGTAGACGTGCGCGACGCCCTTGTGGAGGCCCAGGGAGGCGACCGAGCCGACGTACCTGTGGGAGTACGTCTCAAGGGGTTCGCCGCGCAGGGAGTGCGCGATGTTGTCGCCGAGGAGCTTGGCCTGGCGGACCGCGTGCTGGGCGTTGGGTGCGGTCTCCGTGCCGGGTTCGGCGGCGGTGACGTCGGGGACGGCGGCGGCGTCGCCTGCTGCCCACGCGTGCGTGGCGCCGTCGATCGTCAGCTGGGGGGTGCATTTCAGCCGACCGCGTTCGGTGCGGGGGAGGTCGGTGGCGGCGAGGAGCGGGCTGGGCTTCACGCCGGCCGTCCAGACGACCGTACGGGTCGGGAAACGGGCACCGTCGCTGAGGACGGCCACGCGGTCCGCGCAGGACTCCAGGCGGGTCCGCAGGCGTACGTCGATGTTGCGGCGGCGCAGTTCGGTGACCGTGTAGCGGCCCATCTCCTCGCCGACCTCGGGGAGGATGCGGTCCGAGGCCTCCACGAGGATCCACTTCATGTCCTCGGGCCGGATGTTGTGGTAGTAGCGGGCGGCGTAGCGGGCCATGTCCTCCAGCTCGCCGAGTGCCTCGACCCCCGCGAAGCCGCCGCCGACGAAGACGAAGGTGAGCGCCGCGTCACGGATCGCGGGGTCGCGGGTCGAGGAGGCGATGTCCATCTGCTCGATGACGTGGTTGCGCAGGCCGATGGCCTCCTCGACCGACTTGAAACCGATGCCGTGGTCGGCGAGGCCGGGGATGGGAAGCGTGCGCGAGATCGAACCGGGTGCGAGGACGAGTTCGTCGTACGTCATCTGCTCGGGGCCGGCGCCCTCCTCCTCCGTGGCGAGGGTGGTGAGGGTGGCGGTGCGCTTGGCGTGGTCGATGGACTGGACCTCGCCGACGACGACATGGCACCGATACAGGACCCGGCGCAGCAGTACGACCACATGCCGGGGCGAAATGGCACCGGCGGCCGCTTCGGGAAGGAATGGCTGATAGGTCATGTAAGGGTCGGGAGTGACCACTGTGATCTCGACCTCGCCCCGCCTGAGTTCCCGTTTCAGCTTCTGCTGGAGGCGCAGGGCCGTGTACATCCCGACGTAGCCGCCGCCGACAACGAGAATGCGCGCACGTTCCTTCACCATCCCATGACGCACCCAGCGCTTGAGTTTGTCCACAGCCCCGACAATTTGTGTGACGCGGGGCCGGGGACGCCCAGGGTTGGCCGAATTGCCCGGCTGCCCAGAAGCATTGCAGGTCAGCGGGTGTGCGCCGGATGACCTTGGGGGGCGCAATCGGGACGTATACGACCCGTACTCCGATCGGGGGGCGCACTGTGCGGAACCTGCCCCTTCTGAATTGACCCCCTCTCAACTATGTTCGTGTCTCGACGGGGTGTAGGGGGATGCACTCATCGGTCGTCGAGTCCGCGACGGGCGGGCCGGCGAACCGGGCTTGTTCCCACGCTCCGGCAACCAATGAATGGCGGGGAGAGTCTCCGGGGGGAGACGTCATTACCGGGGGAACGCTTATGCATGTTCAGGACTCTCATTGGTCGTCCGCGTCAGCACTGACATCGGGCGGCATCGTGAGCGCGGCGACAGGTAACGGACGCGCCGATGGCGCGCGTACGACACCGCTGCGCGTGGATGCACAGCGCAATCTGGAGCACGTACTGCGCGCGGCGCGCGAGGTCTTCGGCGAGCTGGGGTACGGCGCGCCGATGGAGGACGTGGCGCGGCGGGCGCGGGTGGGTGTGGGGACCGTGTACCGGCGGTTCCCGAGCAAGGACGTCCTGGTGCGGCGGATAGCCGAGGAGGAGACCTCCCGGCTGACCGACCAGGCCCGGGCGGCGCTCGGACAGGAGGACGATCCGTGGGCGGCGCTCTCGCGCTTCCTGCGGACGTCGGTGGCCTCGGGTGCCGGGCGGCTGCTGCCGCCGCGGGTGCTGCGGGTCTCGGTCGCCGACGAGGGGTCCGAGCGGGCCGAAGGCACGGTCTTCGACGAGGCCCGGGTGCCGCAGCAGCGGACCCAGCCGGGTTCCGGGGAGCTGCGGCTCGTCTCCGAAGGGGCCCCGAGTGTCTCGGCGGAGGACGACACGGGAGCGGCGGCGCTGCTCGAGGTGGTGGGCCGGCTCGTGGAGCGGGCGCGCGCGGCGGGTGAGCTGCGGGCCGACGTGTCGGTGTCGGACGTACTGCTGGTCATCGCGACGGCGGCACCCTCGCTGCCGGACGCGGCCCAGCAGGCGGCCGCTTCGGCACGGCTGCTCGACATCCTGCTGGAGGGGCTGCGGTCGCGGCCGGCCTGAGAGCCTGTGCCGCGCCCCCGGCCGGATCGGCGCGCGGCGTCCGCGAGTGCTGCGCTCGCGCGAAGCCGGGAGTGGGACGCGTGCGAACCACGGTGCCGGAGCGCCCTCGTAGAGATACCAGGGCGTTCCGGCGACGCCGCCGGGCACCCCACGCCTTGAGGCAGTGGAGGAGTGGGGCCGGGCGTCGCGCGCCCGGCCGGGGATGCGGCAAGGCTGGGCGGCGGTCCGCGGGGCGGGGTGTGTCAGCGTCTCCGGTGGCCCGTAGCTCGAACGGCCCGTAACTCGAAGGGGTGACGGTATGGCGGGGGCGCTGCGCAGCCCGCGCGCCCCGTATGAGCCGGGACCGAGCGGGATATTTCCGGCATGCCACTCAACTGCCGCTCAACTTCCGCCTGTCGGGCGTCAATTGAGCCTTCCCCGAATGGGCGATGGCTAGTACTACAGCACGACAAGTCCCCACGGACGGGTGGATGGCCCTGCCTGAGGGGTCCTGAACAAAAGCCAATATGGCACTCTGACCCGGTGTTCGGGACTGGTTGGGCAGGCGTCGGGGGCTTTCCGCGATGAGCGTTGACGGGCGGGACGAGCCACTGGGTGACGGTGACGCGGAGGCCGGTGGTTCGCCGCAGGTGCCGAGTCAGGGCGGGCCGGGCGGACGGGCGGGTGTCCCGCGGGGCGGTGGCCGCCCGGAGACCGTCATCCCGCCGCAGGGCGGCGAGCCGGTCGAGCCCGTCGAGGGCAGTGTCCCGGCGCAGCGCGACCGGCGGGAGGACGGCGTCCTGCCGCCCCCCAGGGACCTGCCGCCCTCCGACGCCGACCTGATCGGGCGGATGCGCTCGGGCGACGACACCGCGTACGAGGAGCTCTACCGGCGGCACGCGGACGCCGTGCGCCGCTACGCCCGCACCTGCTGCCGCGACGCCCACACCGCGGACGACCTCACCGCTGAGGTCTTCGCCCGCATGCTCCAGGCGGTACGCGGCGGCCACGGCCCCGAGCACGCCGTACGCGCGTATCTGCTCACCACCGTCCGGCGGGTGGCCGCGAGCTGGACGAAGTCCGCGAAGCGGGAGCAACTGGTCGACGACTTCGCGGTGTTCGCGGCGCAGGCAGCGCGCTCCTCCGAGGTGTCCGACGACCCTGCGTCCATCGGCTCCTTCGGAGCGGGCCTGGAGCTGGGCGCCGACGTGCGCGCGATGCACGAGGCCGAGCAGTCCATGGCCATGCAGGCCTTCCGGTCGCTGCCGGAGCGCTGGCAGGCCGTGCTGTGGCACACCGAGGTCGAGGACGAGTCGCCGAGCGAGGTCGCCACGCTCTTCGGGCTGGACGCCAACGGCACGCGCGTGCTCGCCAGCCGCGCCCGTGAGGGCCTCAAGCAGGCCTACCTCCAGGCCCACGTCAGCGCCGCGCTCGCCGGCGACGAGGGGTGCGCCCGCTACGCCGACCGGCTCGGCGCCTACGCCCGTGGCGGCCTGCGCACGCGGGCCGAGCGGGGGCTGCGCAAGCACCTGGAGGAGTGCGCCAAGTGCCGGCTGGCAGCAGGCCAGATCAAGGAAGTCGCCAGCGGAATCCCGGGGGTCGTACCGGTCGCGGTCATCGGCTGGTTCGGAGCCGCCGGGTACGCCAAGGTGGCCGCGCTCATCGCGGGCGGCACCGGAGCCGGTGCGGCGGGCGTCGCGGGTGCGGCCGCCGCTGCGGGCGGAGGCTCTTCCAGCGGGGCGGGCGCCGGTGGCGCGGCGGCCTCCGAAGGGCTCGGCGCGCCCGCGAAGATCGGCATCGCCGCCGGTGTCCTCGCCGTGGCGGGGGTGGCGGTGGCCCTCGCCCTGTCCGGGAGCGACACCCCGGTCAGGAAGCCGGACGCGAAGCCACCCGCGTCCGCTCCGGCCGTGCGGCCGGAATCGCCCCAGCCGACGCCTTCGACGAAGCAGCCCACGCCGAACCCGCGGGTGGTCGTGCCCGCGGCGGCTCCCCTGCCGACTCCGACCCCGACCCCGACTCCCCGGCCGAAGCCCACCCCGACCCCGACCCCTACGCCGAAGCCGACCCCGAAGCCCAGGCCCACCCCCACTCCCCCGCCGGCTCCGGCCGTCTACGAGTGGAGCGGGCTCTCGTACGACTTGGGCGGCGACGGCACCAAGCCCGAGATGCGGATCGGCCAGAGCAGCTGGGTGTGGCAGCGGTACGGCATGTCGATCGCCGGCAAGCAGTACCCCCACGGCGTGACCGTGCACGGCGCGTCCTCCGTCACCGTCGACCTCAACCGCTCCTGCTCCGCCTACGACGCCGTGGTCGGCGTGGACGACATGACCCTCGGGCTCGGCAAGGTCTACTTCTCCGTCTACGCCGACGGCGTCCGGCTCTGGCAGTCGCGGATGATCCAGGCCGGCTACCCGGCGGTCCCGCTCCATGTGAACCTCGCCGGGCACCGGACCGTACAGCTGGTCGTCCAGCCGCAGAGCGGCTTCGACTCCCTGACGCTCGCGGACTGGGCCGAGTCGAAGTTCACCTGCTCGTAGCGCCGCACGGGCTTCACGGCCGCGGTTCGGCTACGGGAGCTGCTCGGCAGGGTGTCTGCGCAGGGCCTCGCCGAGTTCGGCGAGGAGGCCGTCGGCGGTGAGGGCGGCACCTCGGGTGTACTCCGCCTCGTACTCCTCGGCGCACAGCGCGGCGCGGGCGGCGGTCTCGACCCGCTCGGCCTCGGCGCGCTCCGGCATGGGGCGCGGTGCGCCGTCCCGCAGATGCTCGGCGGCGGCTAGCAGGCGGACCGTGCGCGGATGGTCTCCCAGATCGGACAGCAGGACGGCCGAGCTGTCCACGAGGGTCGCCGTGACGACATCGGCGCAGCGCCGCTCCACCGCCTCACGGACGGTGTCGGCCAGCTTCGGCAGTCCGTGCGCCGGGCCGGACTCGGCGACCGTCACCAGGCCGTCGATCGCGTTCAGCATCACCATGAACTGGGGCGGTGGCGTGCCGCGTCCGATCTCCGTGCGCGCCGCCTCGTGCAGGGCGCGGGCGCGGGCGGTGTCCTTCTCGTCCAGCGCGAGCTGGGCGCGCATCAGCAGCACGAACGCCCTTGAGTCGGGTACGCCGTAGTGGTCGGCGGCGGCGGTCGCCTCGTCCAGCCCGCTGAGCGCGGCCGCGCGGTCGCCCCCTCGGTAGGCGATCTCGGCGAGCCGGGCCATGAGGAACGGTGTCTCGGCGTACGCGCCCACCTCGTAGGCGAGCCGCAGCGCCTCCTCGTACTCATCCTTGGCCTCCCCCAGGCGGCTGCGGGCCATCGCCGCCTCGCCGGCCGCGCTGCACACCTGGGCCCGCATCCAGCGGTCGCCGACGCGCCGGCTCAGCGCCCGGAGTTCCGCGAGGTCCTCGTCCACGCCCTTCATGCCGCCCGGTGAGTCGACGGCCAGGTGCGTACGGAACATGAGGGCGACGCCGACCGCCCAGTCGTCGCCGTGGGCACGGCAGTTGGCGACGGAGAGGTCCATGGCGGCGCGGACGTCCTGCGCGCTGTCCAGGATGAACGTGGTGAACGGCCAGACGAGTCCGGGCATTCGGGCCGCCTCCGGACCGCCCCGCTCGAAGAAGTTCCGCAGCCGGCCGACGTACTGACGCAGCCGGTCGTCCAGCAGCGCGTCCATCGGTTGGGTGTCCGACTTCATGAAGAGGTGGAGCATCCGGAGGTTCATGCGGAGGGTGTGGTGGGGGTGGTGTTCTTCGGCGTGAGGGGCGGAGAGGAAGGTGTCTATGAGGTCTATGGCATCGATGGGACCTGTGGCACCTATGGGACCTGTGGCACCTATGACATCCGTGGCACCTGTGGGATTCATGGCGTTGAGGGGGGCGATGCCGGCGGGGTTGTCCAGAGTGGCGCCCAGGCGGAGGACCTGGTCCAGCCAGGACTCGGCCTCATGGCGGTAGTTGCGCAGCCACCAGAACCAGCCCATGGACAGGGCGAGGGCGGCGGCCTCCGGCTCGGTGCCCGAGGTGAGGGCGCGGTGGAGGGCGGCGCGGATGTTGTCCAGCTCGGTCTCCAGGCGGGAGATCCACGGGAGTTGGGCGGCCGAGCGCAGGACGGGGTCGGCCTCCTCCACGAGCGCGCGCACCCACGCGCTGTGCCTGCGCTCGGCCGCGGCGCGCAGTTCGGGGGCCTCGGCGGCGCGCTCCGCCGCGTACTCGTGGATGGTCTCCAGCATGCGGTACCGCATACCGCCGGAGCCGGTCCGGTCGTACGGCGTCTCGCCCGGAGTGGCCACGATCAGGGACTTGTCGACGAGGGCCCCGACGAGATCGGTCGCGGGGCCGGTGCACACGGCATCCGCCGCCGCGAGGTCCCAGCCGCCGGCGAACACGGACACCTCGCGCAGCACCGTGCGCTCCCGCTCGTCGAGGAGCTCCCAGGACCAGTCGACGACCGCGCGCAGGGTCTGCTGGCGGGGCAGGACCGTACGGCTTCCGGAGGTGAGGAGGCGAAAGCGGTCGTCGAGGCGGTCGGCGATCTGGCGTGGTGTGAGCAGCCGTAGCCGGGCCGCGGCCAGTTCGATGGCGAGCGGCAGGCCGTCCAGGCGGCGGCAGATCTCGTCCACCGCCTCCCGGTCGCGGAGCACGACGGCCGCGTCGGGGCGGACGGCGGACGCGCGCTCCTCGAAGAGGCGGTGCGCCTGGTCGAGGACGAGGGGTTCGACCGGGCGCACGGACTCGCCGGGGACGCCCAGGGGTTCACGGCTGGTGGCGAGGATCGTGAGCCAGGGGCAGCGGGTGAGCAGCGTCTCGGCGAGGGCTGCCGCTGCTTCGATGACATGTTCGCAGTTGTCAAGGATCAGGAGTTGGCTGCGAGGGGCGCAGTACTCGACGAGCAGGGCGAGGGGGTCGTCCTGCGGGGCCGTCAGCTCGGTGGTCATCAGCACGGTCTCGCGCAGACCGAGCGCGCTGACCACCGCGCCGGGCACCGCCTCCGGGCGGTCCAGCGGTGCCAGTTCGACCAGCCACGCCTGGGGGAGCCCGGCGGCGGCCTCCTCGGCGAGGCGGGTCTTTCCGGAGCCGCCCGGACCGGTGAGGGTGACGAGCCTTGCCCTGTGCAATTCGGAACGGATGGCGTCGAGTTCTGGTTCCCGGCCCACGAAAGAGGTAAGGCGGGGACGGAGGTTGCCGGTTCGGCTGGAGGGTTCGGGTGGGGCGGGGGTGGGGGTGGGGAGCGGTGTTGTGGCCGTCGTGGTCGCCGGGGTGAGCAGTTCCGTGTGCAGGGCGCGTAGTTGGGGGCCCGGGTCGGTGCCCAGGCCTTCGGCCAGGGCTCGGCGGGCCATCTCGTATGCGGCGAGGGCGTCAGCCGTGCGGCCCGTGTCGCGCAGGGCGCGGATGAGGAGGGCGTGCAGCGGTTCGTCGTACGGGTGCGCCGCGGTCAGTTCCCTCAGGTGCGGTACGGCTGCGTGGGCGCGGCCCAGGCGCAGGTCCGCGTCGATACGGGCCCTGGTCGCCTCGCGGTGCAGTGCGTCGGGGCGGGTGGCGGCGAGGCGGTCCGGTAGGTCGGCGAGGGCGGGGCCGCGGTACAGGGCGAGGGCCTCGGTCAGGGTGTGTGCGGCGGTGTGCGGGTCGCCGTGGGCGAGGGCTGCTGTGCCCTGGCGTACCAGGCGCTCGAAGACGTACAGGTCTATGTCCTCCTGGGTCGCCTCGAGGCGGTAGCCGCCGGGGACGGAGGTGATGCTTTGTCTGCCCAGGGTGCGGCGGAGGCGGGCGATGAGGGCCTGGAGGGCGGCGGGGGCGTCCTGGGGCGGGGTGTCCGACCAGACCTCGTCGATCAGGGTGTCGGGGGTGGTGACCCGGCCTGGGCGCAGGGCCAGGGCGGTGAGGAGGGTGCGGAGGCGTTGGCCGGGGATGGGTATGACGGTGCCGTGGCCGTCCGCTGCCTGGGTGACGCCCAGGATTCTGTACCGCACCGGGTCATTGTCGCTGGGGGGTGGGGGTGGGGCACGTGTTTTGTGGGGGTGGGGGTCGGGGGGCGGGCTGCCCGGGTGGTGGACGCCAGGGTGTTTTTCGCCCCCGCCGCCCCTGCCCGTCCCGTCCCCAGGGGGCTGCGCCCCTTCGACCCCGCCAGGGGCTACGCCCCTGTACCCCCGGGGACTACGGTCCCCGGACCCCGATTCCGGGGCAGGACTCCGGACCCCGCCGGGGCTCTGCCGCGGGCCCCGTTCGGTCTGAACGGCCTCGTCCTCGAACGCCGGACGGGCTGGGAGATGCGTACCGGCGGCCATGATGGGCCGAAGAGGTACAGGCCGGCCTCTGGACGCCGAAGGCCGGCGGAAGGCTCCGTCCTCACGCGACGCCCGCTCGTCCCCCAAGGCCGGCGGAGAGCGCCCTCTCACGCAACGCCCCCTCCTCCCCCAGCGGCCAGTGCGCCTCTTCTTGGGGTGATTCCTGCCGGCACTGCTCTCTGGCGGGCCGGTGTGCCTGTCCAGCAGGTCCCTCGGCGGGAGAGTAGGCGGCGCAGCCAGAGTTCCAGGGAGACCAGGTCTGCCAGGCCGTCGAGGGGGAGGGGTTCGCCCGCTGCCGCCGCGCGGAGGGCCTTGCGGACCACTCGGGCCTCCACCAGGCCCGCCTCCGCCAGCAAGGGGGTGCCGAACAGGGACATCAGGGAGTCGGCGGCCACCCTCAGGCCCGTACGGGCCGCCACCGCTGCCGGGGCGTGGGAGGGGGCGCCCCAGCCGGGTGGGAGGTCGCTCACGCCGGCGCCCTCCAGGACCGTGCGGAGGATCGCGGCACGCGCGCCCGGCTGGACGCGCAACGCCTCGGGGAGCACGCGGCAGGCGCGGACCACCTGGTTGTCGAGGAAGGGTGCGTGCAGGCGTTGGGAGCGGATCTCCGCTGCTTGTTCCAGGATGCGTAGGTCTGCGGCGTGGCGGGCCAGGGCCGCACGCGCGCGGTAGTCGCCGGGGCGTTGGGCCGGGCCCACGGCCGAGCGGCTCGTCGACGCCTGCAGGCGAACCGATACTTCAGCCAGGGCCTCACCGGTCAGCCAGCGTGCCGCCGGGCCCGGTCTGGCCCAGGTGAGGGCGGCGAGGGACGCGCCGACGGCGCCGCCCGGCTCGTCGAAGCGGCGTTGCAGGAGGCGTTCGGCGAGGAGTTCCAGGCCCGCCCGGTACGGGGTCCGCGACAGCTTCCGGGCCGCGCCGTACACGCGCGCGGGGACCATCACCGAGCCGTCGGCCTTCGCGAGTGCCGCGACGGGGCGGACCAGGTGGCGGCGTTTGCGGTCCATCAGGAGGTCGGCCAGCCTGGCCGGGTGCGCGTCCAGGACCTGGCGGGCGCCGTAGCCCGTGAAGTGGTCCGCGCTGCCCGCCGCCAGGCGTGCTCGGTGCCGCGCCGCCGTCACCAGGGACGGGCCCGGCTCGTCCGTCAGCGGGCCGTCGAGTTCGGCGTACGGGAGGGTCTCCTCGCCCCCGGTCACCACTACGTGGTGCAGGCGTGGGTTGGCGGCGAGGGTTCCGGCGCGTTCCAGTTCCGCCTCGCGGCCGCCGACCGCCAGGTCGTTGAAGGTGACCGCCAGCAGGCGTTCGCCCGCGCCCGTGCCGTGGCCCAGGACCGTGCCCGGCATGCCGGGGAGGCCGGCCGCCAGCAGCGCGAGCGTCCCGGACGCCGGGCCGCCGGAGAGGTCCGCGCCGATGCCCGCCACCGGCATCCCGCGCGCGGCGCGGCGCTCCGCCGGGCCCATGCCGGGGACGGGGCCCGGGTCTATGTCGGCTCCCGGGACGTGCCTGGGCGCCGACAAGCGCGTGCGTACCGCCTCCACCAGCGCGTCGCGCACCGCGTCGACCGCACTGTCGGGGTCCGCCGAGGGCGCCGCCACCGCGAGGGACGCGACGGGCTCGTAGCCGGCGATCTCACGCGCCCCCGCGCGCAGGATCAGCGCATGCCCGGGCGGAATGCGCCGTACGCCGTCGTAGGGCGTGGAGTCGTGCAGTGCGGCCGGTACGTCGGGGGCGGCGAGGAGCGCGGCGAGGTGGCCGAAGTCGAGGTTGGCCTCGATGAGGTCGGCGAGCGGGAGCGCGGCGGTGGCGTAGGCGGTGCCGCCCGCCCACGGGGTGTAGAAGACGGGTCGGGCGCCCGCCAGATCGCCGCAGACGGTGACCCGGCGGCCGACCTGGACGATCGCCGTGTAGCTGCCCGGCCAAGCCGTCAGGTGGCGGAGTGCGCCTCCGCGCGCGGCGAACAGACCGACCCGCAGCTCCTCGTCGGACGCCCCGCACGTCCCCAGGACCGCGATCCGGGTCTGGGCGTCCGCCTTCACCACCCGCACCTCGTCGGGGCGCCAGTCGCCGACCGCCCAGAGCGGATCGGGGTCGCCCCACAGGAGTTGGGAGCCCACCGGGTGCACGGTCTCGCCGTCCTGTCCGGTGGCCCCCGCGGAACCGGTCCGCAATGCCCCCGCGGCGGTGCTGCTCCACCCCACCAACCACCGCATGGACGCCTCCACAGGCTGTGGACAACCAGTGCACCGTACGAACTGGTTCACCATGCTGCCATGAAGGGCGCACGCCGGAGGCGTGGTGGAGCCGCTTACGATCCCTGGAAGGCACCTCGGCGCTCAACTGCCCGAGGGGACGGACACCCGTACCCGGCAAGGCTTCTGCGACGCGAATGCGCCCCCGGAATGCCCCCCGAAAACGCCCTTCGCGCCCTCAAGTTCCGTGGTGGGAGCGGCAATTACCCGGGGAGAGCAGGGGCGATTTTCAGCCAAATCGGCGAAGGCGGGACGGGTTTGGACACGCTCCGTACAGGCTCTGAGCATCGCATCACCCGCGCGCAGCCCGGGAGACGGAGTTCGCCCCCCGGGCCCGTCCGCCGCCCGCGGGGATGTAGGCGGCGGTGTCCCCCAGCCCACTGGATCCAGTACAGCGGGCCGACCCACGCAGCATCCATGGAAGCGCTCCCCCGGTGGCCGGAGAAGAGCGCACGGGCGGGCGCACGGCCACACAACGGGAGCACGACGCAACTGCGCGTATCGGACCCGTACTTCAGTACGGACCACAATCCCGCCATCCGGAACAATGCCCCTTAACGCTTGGGATGCGGCGAACTACGCTGGGTTTACGAATGCCGGGTGGTTATGCCAGCGCGGCAGCCGTCTGTGTCGAGGGGTGGCGCATGTCCAGGGAGCAACGCGGGCCGAACGAAAAACTCGGCACCGTTCTCGCCCTCGCGGGAATCAGCAACGCAGGACTCGCGCGTCGCGTCAACGATCTTGGCGCTCAACGCGGGTTGACTCTTCGCTACGACAAGACCTCGGTGGCGCGCTGGGTGTCGAAGGGCATGGTGCCGCAGGGTGCCGCCCCGCACCTCATCGCCGCCGCGATAGGCCAGAAGCTCGGCCGCCCGGTGCCGCTCCACGAGATCGGCCTGGCGGACGCGGATCCCGCCCCCGAAGTGGGCCTCGCCTTCCCCAGGGACGTAGGACAGGCCGTGCGGTCGGCGACGGAGCTCTACCGTCTCGACCTCGCCGGGCGCCGGGCCGGCTCCGGCGGCATCTGGCAGTCGCTGGCCGGATCGTTCGCAGTAAGCGCATACGCAACGCCCGCCTCACGGTGGCTGATAACACCGGCCGACAGTTCGGTCGCGCGCGAGGCGAACTCCGCCGACGGCTCGGGCGCACCGCTCAAAGTCGGCCACAGCGATGTGCAGAAGCTGCGGGAGGCCGCCGAGGACGCCCGGCGCTGGGACTCCAAGTACGGCGGAGGCGACTGGCGTTCGTCGATGGTGCCCGAGTGCTTGCGGGTGGAGGCGGCTCCGCTGCTGCTCGGCGCGTACTCGGACGAGGTCGGGCGCGCCCTGTTCGGGGCGAGCGCCGAACTGACCCGGCTCGCGGGCTGGATGGCCTTCGACACCGGGCAGCAGGAGGCCGCGCAGCGGTACTACATCCAGGCCCTGCGGCTGGCCCGGGCCGCCGCGGACGTTCCCCTCGGGGGGTACGTGCTGGCGTCCATGTCGCTTCAGGCGACCTATCGCGGCTTCGGCGACGAGGGCGTCGATCTCGCGCAGGCCGCACTGGAGCGCAACCGGGGGCTGGCGACCGCCCGCACCATGAGTTTCTTCCGGCTCGTCGAGGCACGTGCGCACGCGCGCGCGAGTGACGCGCAGGCGGCGGGCGCGGCGCTGCGGGCCGCCGAGGGGTGGCTGGAGCGGGCCCGCGACGGGGACAATGACCCGTCCTGGCTCGGTTTCTACTCTTACGACCGTTTCGCGGCCGACGCGGCGGAGTGCTACCGCGATCTGAAGGCACCGCGTCAGGTGCGGCGGTTCACCGAGCAGGCGCTGTCGCAGCCGACGGAGGAGTTCGTGCGGTCGCACGGGCTGCGGCTGGTCGTCTCGGCGGTGGCCGAGCTGGAGTCGGGCAATCTCGATGCGGCGTGCGAGCAGGGGGTGCGGGCGGTGGAGGTTGCGGGGCGGATCTCGTCCGCGCGGACCACGGAGTACGTGAAGGATCTTCTGCATCGGCTGGAGCCGTACGGGGACGAGCCCCGTGTGGTGGAGTTGCGGGAGCGGGCGCGGCCGTTGTTGATGGCCCCGGCGTGAGGGCTCCCACTCGTCTGCCTGGTTCCTGTGATCTCTGGGCCGCAGGTTGTCGTGGGTCGCTCGCGCAGTTCCCCGCGCCCCTGAAGGGGCACGTTTGAAGTGGCTGTCAGTGGCGCAGTGCACTATCTAGGCGGGAGGTGGTGCAGGTGCGGCCGGGGATCGCTTACGACTGTGATGTGCTGGTGGTGGGGGGTGGCATCGTCGGGCTGTCCACGGCGTTCGCGATCACGCGTATCGCGCCGGGGACGCGGGTGACCGTGCTGGAGAAGGAGCCGGGGCCGGCCAGGCACCAGACGGGGCGCAACAGCGGGGTGATCCACAGCGGGATCTACTACCGGCCGGGCTCCCTGAAGGCGCGGTACGCGGTGCGGGGCGCCGCCGAGATGGTGAAGTTCTGCGCGGAGTACGGGATCGCGCATGCCGTCACCGGCAAGCTGATCGTCGCGACGGAGAAGGACGAGCTGCCGCGCCTGCACGCGCTGGTACAGCGCGGGCGGGAGAACGGAATTCCGGTACGGGAGCTGGGCGCCGCCCAGATCGCGGAGTACGAGCCGCAGGTGCGCGGCCTCGCGGCCATACACGTCGGGACGACCGGGATATGCGACTTCGTGGGGGTCGCCCGGCAGCTGGCCGAGGCATCCGGGGCGGAGATCCGGTACGGGGCGCGGGTCGAGCGGATCGACCGGCGGCCGGAGCTCGGGGTGGCCGTGCGAACGGCGAGCGGTGAGGTCGTCCGTGCGCGCGTGCTGGTGAACTGTGCCGGGCTGTACTGCGACGAGGTGGCCTGGCTGACCGGGGACGACCCCGAGATGCGGATCGTGCCGTTCCGCGGCGAGTACTACGAGCTGGCCCGCCCCGACCTGGTGCACGGCCTGGTGTATCCGGTGCCGGATCCGGCGTTTCCGTTCCTCGGCGTGCACCTCACGCGCGGGATCGACGGCGGAGTGCACATCGGGCCGAACGCGGTGCCGGCGCTGGCGCGGGAAGGGTACGGCTGGGGCGTCGTACGGCCGCGGGAGGTGGCGCGGACACTGGCCTGGCCGGGAGCGTGGCGGATGGCCGGGCGGCACTGGCGGTACGGGGCCGGTGAGCTGGCGCGGTCGGTGTCCAAGGGGGCGTTCACCAAGGCCGTACGACGGCTGCTGCCGGCGGTGACTGCGGACGACCTGGTGCCGACGGCGGCGGGGGTTCGGGCGCAGGCGGTGCTGCGGGACGGGTCGCTGGTGGACGACTTTCTGATCAAGGAGGGGGCGCGGGCTGTGCATGTGCTGAATGCGCCCTCTCCTGCGGCGACGGCTTCGCTGCCGATCGGGCGGGAGGTGGCTGGGCGGGCGTTGGCCATGCTGGGCTCGGTGTGAGGCTTGCCCGGCGGCGGGCGGGCCCGCGGCGGAGCCGCTCATGGATGCAGCTCGCCCCCGCCGCCCCTCCCCGTCCCGTCCCTGGGGGCTGCCGCCCCCAGACCCCCGTTTTCGGCCTGAACGGCCTCGTCCTCAAACGCCGGACGGGCTCTAAGGCCGTGACCGGCGCTCAGGGATGCCACCCGGGCTGAGAGGTGGCTGCACCCCGTAAAATCGACCCCACTGTGTCTGACTCCCTCAATACCCCCGAAGCCCCCCGCCCCGCCCGCTCGGTCCCCGGTGGGTCGATCCGGCATAGCCGGGCCAAGGGTGAGCCCCGGTTTCCGGACGGGCCGAAGGCCGATCCTGCCGGGTCGCACTTCGAGCGGCGGATCCGGAGTTTCCAGCCGCGGCGGAGCCGGGTGACCGCGGGGCAGGCGGATGCGCTGCAGCGGCTGTGGCCCAAGTGGGGGCTGGACATCGACGGACAGCAGACCATCGATCTCGGGGACCTGTTCGGGAACGGCAACCCCGTCGTGCTCGAGATCGGGTTCGGGATGGGGGAGGCCACCGCACAGATGGCCGCCGCGGCCCCGGACACGAACATCCTCGCCGTCGACGTGCACACCCCGGGGCAGGGGAATCTGCTCAACCTCGCCGACCACGACGGGCTGTCCAACGTCCGGGTGGCCAACGGGGACGCGATCATCCTGCTGCGCGAGATGCTCACCGCGGATTCGCTGGACGGGCTGCGGGTCTATTTCCCTGATCCGTGGCCGAAGAAGCGGCATCACAAGCGGCGGCTGATCCAGCCGGAGTTCCTCGACCTCGCCGCGGCCCGGATCAGGCCCGGCGGCATCGTGCACTGCGCGACCGACTGGGAGCCGTACGCCGAACAGATGCTCGAAGTGCTGACGGCGCATCCCGAGTTCGAGAACACGCAGCCAGAGGGCGGTTTTGCGCCCCGTCCCGACTTCCGGCCGCTGACCCGTTTCGAGGGCCAGGGACTGGACAAGGGACATGTCGTGAACGACCTGCTCTTCCGTCGCGTACAGCACCACAACCAGCCCCCCACCGGCGCCTGAAGCCCCACGGCCCTGCGGGCAATCCGAAGTACCGTCGCGGGCGGCGCCCTCCCTCGTTAGGGTCAATGCCGTGGCCACCTTTCCCCCGTACCCGACGCATCCGCCACACCCCGGCAGCCCGGCCGGCGGTGCGCTCGGGCACGCTCACTGGTGGCAGCGCAGATCAGTGCGGTACGGCGCGCTCTGCACGCTGCTCGCCCTCTCCGGCCTCGTCATCCTGGCCATGGTGCGCGAACAGACCGGCACCGAAGGGTTCCTGGTGGGGCTCGGGCTGGCCGTTCTGCCCGTGCCGCTGCTCCTGGCGGCCTTCCGCTGGCTCGACCGCGTCGCGCCCGGCCCCTGGCGCAACCTGCTGTTCGCGTTCGCCTGGGGGGCCTGCGCGGCGGCGCTGATAGCGATCGTCGCCAACAGCTTCGCCACGAAGTGGATAGCGACGGCCACCGCCGACCCGTCCAGCGCGGACACCCTCGGCGCGACCGTCATAGCGCCCATAGTCGAGGAGTCCTCGAAGGCGGCCGCCGTGCTGCTCGTCTTCCTGTTCCGCAGACGGGACTTCACCGGGATCGTCGACGGCGTCGTCATAGCCGGTGTCACCGCCACCGGCTTCGCGTTCACCGAGAACATCCTCTACCTGGGCACCGCCTTCGGCACCGACCAGCTCACCGGCGACCGCGGCATCGCCTCCGTCACCGCGGCGACGTTCTTCGTGCGCATCATCATGTCCCCGTTCGCGCACCCGCTGTTCACCGTCCTCACCGGCATCGGCTTCGGCATCGCCGCGCTCTCCGCGGAACGCCAGCACCTGCGGCGCGTCCTCGTCCCGCTCTGCGGACTGCTGCTCGCGATGAGCATGCACGCGATCTGGAACGGCTCCTCGAACTTCGGCGAGTACGGCTTCTTCGCGGTGTACGCCGCCTTCATGGTCCCCGCGTTCGGCCTGCTGACCTGGCTGGTCATCTGGACCCGCCAGCGCGAACTGCGCACCGTGCGCGAGGAGCTGCCCGCCTACGCCGTCGCCGGCTGGCTCACCCCCGCCGAGCCCTACGCCCTCGGCTCGATGCGGGCGCGCCGGCTCGCCCGCGAACACGCCGCCCACCACCTCGGCAAGCCCGCCGCCCGGGCGGTCGCACAGTACGAGGCGTACGCGACCTCCCTGGCCTTCCTGCGGCACCGGGGCCGGCGTGGCCGCGCCGGCGCCGACTTCGTCGTCAGGGAACGGGAGTTGCTGCACGAGCTGTGGCGGCGCCGTGAGGTGGCGCGCCCGGCGCTGGACCACGCGGCGCGGATGACGGCGCCCCCGACGCCGGTGACGGCACCGCCCTGGCCGGTGTACGGGGCGTACGGGTACCCGGCGGTGCCGAATCCCGCGTACAACCCGTACCGGTCGTAGGACATCAGGCGGCGACGGTCAGGCAGACGCTTCCGTCAGGCGCGTGACCTCGGCCTCGGTGAGCGTCAGCTCGCCCACCGCCAGCAGTGCCGGCAGCTGCTCCACCGTCCGCGCGGACGCGATCGGGGCGGCGACCGTCGGCCGGGCCGCGAGCCAGGCCAGGGCGACCGTGGCGACCGGGGCGTCGTGGGACCGGGCGATCCCGTCCAGGGCGGTCAGGACCCGCTGCCCGCGCTCGGACTCCAGGTGCTTGGCCGCGCCGCCCGCCCGTGGGCTGTCGACCTTCGTGCCGGGCCGGTACTTGCCGGTGAGGAAGCCGGAGGCGAGGGCGTAGTAGGGGACGGCGGCCAGGCCGTAGCGCGCGGCCAGGTCCTGCAGCTCGCCCTCGTAGGTGTCGCGCGAGACCAGGTTGTAGTGGGGCTGCAGGGCCACGTACTTGGCCAGGCCCTCGCGGTCGGAGAACTCCAGGGAGGCGCGGAGCCGGTCGGGTGTGATGTTGGAGGCGGCGATGTGCCGCACCTTGCCCGCCCGCACCAGCTCGTCGAGCGCGCCGATGATCTCCTCGACCGGCACCTCGGGCTTGTCGAAGTGGGTGTAGTAGAGGTCGATGTGGTCGGTGCCGAGACGGCGCAGGGAGGCGTCGGCCGCGGCCTTGATGTTGGCGGCGGACAGGCCCTGGAACTCGGGGTGCTGGCTGACCTTGGTCGCGATCACCACGTCCTCGCGGTTGCCGCGCGCCTTCACCCACTTGCCGATGATCGTCTCGGACTCGCCGCCCTTGTTGCCTTCGGCCCACGCCGAGTAGGCGTCGGCGGTGTCGACGAAGTTGCCGCCGGCGGCCGCATAGGCGTCGAGCACGGCGAAGGAGGCGGCCTCGTCGGCGGTCCAGCCGAAGACGTTGCCGCCCAGGGAGAGCGGGAAGACCTCCAGGCCGGAGGAGCCGAGCTTGCGCAGAGAAGGGGAAGTCATGGTCTACGTCAACGCCCGCCCCGGAGGCCGGTCTTCCGCAACGGGCGCAAAGATCCCGTAAACAAGCGGATTACGGCACTCCGGGTACGGACGGAGAACGTACGGGTGTCAGGGGTTGAGGCCCTTGCTGCGCAGCCACGGCATCGGGTCGATGCCGGTGGCCTGGCCGCCGGGGTGGACCTCGAGGTGGCAGTGCGGGCCGGTCACGTTGCCGGTGGCGCCGACGCGGCCGATGACGTCACCCGTGCTGACCTTCTGGCCGACGCTGACGCTGATCGACGACTGGTGGCAGAACCAGAGCTCCGTACCGTCGTCGAGGGTGAGGATCGTGCGGTAGCCGTACGCGCCCGCCCAGCCGGCCTGTGTGATGGTGCCGGAGTGGATGGCCTTGATGAGCGTTCCCGTGGGGGCGGCGAAGTCGAGGCCCGTGTGGTAGCCGGAGGACCACATGGAACCGGCCTGACCGAAGGTGCCGGTGATCGTGTACGACACGACCGGCAGCGTGTACTGCTTGGCCAGCTCGGCGAGTTTCACGGCCTCGGCCGCCTTCTTGGCCGCCGCCTCCGCCTTTTCCTTGGCGGCCTGGGCCTTGGTGGCCGCGTCCTTCTCCGCCTTGGCGGCGGCGTCGTCGATCTGCTTGGCGAGGGCCGCCTCGGTGGCCGCCTGGCTCTTGCTGTCGATCTGGACCTGCTGCGACTCGGCCTGCGCCATGATCCGGTCGCGCAGCGCCTCACCGGCGCCCTTGGCGCCCTGCGCGGTGCCCGTGGAGGCCGTACGGACGTCGCTGAGCGCGGTCGCGGAGCCCTTGGGGGCGTCGGAGCCACCGCCGAACACATGGCCGACGGAGGCGAGATCGGGCATGGAGATCGACACCGGCGGCTTGCCGGTGTTGGCGCTGGCCATGCCGCCCGCGCCGACGGCGGCTATGACACCGACACCCAGAACCGTGGAGCTGCGGGCGAGTCCCCCGCCGCGCTGCTTGGCGACACGGTGCCGGCCGCGGACCGGGGCGATGGAATCCTCGGTGGGATTCCACTCCTCCCACGGGCCCTCGTCGGTGCGGCGGACGGCGAAGCCGAAGGGCTCGGTGCTCGGCACGAACGGGGCTGCCGGGGCAGGCGGGTTGGACGCCACGTGGGCGTGCTCCTTTCCTTCCTTCTCGCCTACCGGGTTAGCTGACGGGTTCGGAGCAGGAAGGTCTCCTACGCGCGTATACCTGCCGTGCTGCCACGACGGCATCCGTGCGATTCACCCCAGGGTGGTGGTTCCCCGGTTCCCTTGCGGGATTCGGCGCGTGCGCACGGAGCCGCCTCTTGTGACGGCTGGGACGACCGCGCTGCGTTATCGAACGTTAATAGACCCGGGGTGCCGATTCCAAGGTCTTCCGCTTGATCATTAACCTTTCCGACCTGGACAGACAGCGCATGAACGGCGAAAAACGGGCGAGTTGACCCCGCCTCAGGAATCCCAAGGCATTGACGGTATGTCAGTTGTTATGCGGAGGGGGTTCACCCGATCACACCCGGTCACTTCCAGGAGGGAATGGTGAAGAGGAACGGTGAAGACGGTCAGGGCCGTCGTACGGCGAGCAGCGCCATGTCGTCCGTCGTGGCTTCCCCGGCGTGCCGGTGCACCTCCCGCGCGAGGGTGGCGAGCAGCGCGGCGGGGTCCTGGAAGAGCCGGCCGGAGAGCCGGTCGGCGGGTTCGAAGAACCGCCCGCGCTCGTCCCGCGCCTCGGACAGCCCGTCGGTGTACAGCAGCAGCGTGGCCCCGCTGCGGAACGCCGTCTCCTCCGCGCGGTCGGGCCAACTCCCGAAGTCGCCCATGCCGAGCGGCAGGGCGGGCTCACCGGCGTGCAGGGTGTGCACGATGCCGTCCGGGCACAGCAGCAGCGGGGGCGGGTGGCCGCGGGTGACGATGCGTACGACGCCCTCGCCGTGCGGGAGTTCGGCGAGGACGGCGGTGGTGAACCCCTCGAACAACTCGATGCCCTCGCGCCGCGCCGCCTCGCGCGCCAGCGCCCGGTCCAGCCTCTGCGCGACCGCCTCCAGGGTCGCCTCCTGCTCGGCGGCCTCCCGGAACGCCCCGATGACGACGGCCACGGCGGCCACCGCCCCCATCCCCTTCCCCCGTACGTCGCCCACGACCAGCCGTACGCCGTGCGGGCTGTCCTGCACCGCGTACAGGTCGCCGCCGATGAAGGCGCCCGCCTGCGCGGCCTCGTAGCGTGCCGCGATCGCGAGCCCTCCGATCCGCTCGGCCGGCTCGGGCAGCACGGCGCGCTGTGCGGCCTCGGCGATCTCGCGCTGCGAGGCGAGCTCCTCACGGCCGCGGCGGACGAGGAGGTTGATGAGAACGGCCAGGACGGCGACCGTCGCCACGGTGACCAGCTCCGTGACCGCCTCGACCTGGAAGAGGATGCCCATCCCGGCGTGGATCGCGGTCACGACGAGGACGGTCGCGATGCCGGTGAGGACAGTGCCCCGGCGCGCGTAGAGGGGAGCCGCGACCAGGGGCGCGGCGGTGACGAGGGGGCCCGCCGTGAACCGCGACGGGGTGAGGTAGTCGTAAAAGGTCCCGCCGACGATCAGCAGCGCCGGGAGCAGCCGCACGAAGGTGCGCGCGTATGAGATCGGCCCCTCCTGCTCCACCTCTCCAGGTTTCCCTGGACGGGCGCGCGGGGCGAGCCGGATGGCCCGACCGGGGGAAACACTCAGGGCCGGAGTCCAGTGACTGGACTCCGGCCCTGAGCCTTGAGTAGCGGGGACAGGATTTGAACCTGCGACCTCTGGGTTATGAGCCCAGCGAGCTACCGAGCTGCTCCACCCCGCGTCGTTGTGTAACCAGCATACGCCATCCGCGGGGCTGTCTGCGCCAGGGTTTGTCTCCGCCTCCGTTCACCTGCGTTTTCCGGGTCCGGAGGGCCTGCGTCAGTCGGCCGGGTTGTCCGCGTGGGTGAGGGTCTCCCAGGAGACGAAGAGGTCGTCGGTGCCGGCCGGGCGGGTCTGCTCGACCAGCTTGTGAGCGGCCGGGACGGGGGTGCCGAGCCGGTTCTCCAGGTGGTTGAGGGCGACCTCCAGGTCGGGGCCCATGTTCCCGACGACCCTGCCGCCGCACAGCCACTGCGGAGGCTTCGCCCCCATCTCGTAGCGGGCGTGGAAGTCCAGGGCCGCCTTCAGCCGGTCCTTGACGTCGCCGTACAGGTCGACGCCCTGGTGCCAGGCGGTCTCGGCGATGTGCGCGGTGGCGGCCAGGGAGTAGCCGACGTGCTTGAAGTTGCGGCAGGTCTCCTGCGCGATCCCGTCCTCGAACTTCGTCTCCTTGAACCAGTACGTCTCCAGCTTCTGCACGGTGTTGGCGTCGGAGCCGGCCGGGGTGAGCGGGATCTTGCCGTCCTTGCGCAGATAGAAGTAGTCGGGCACCAGTCCGCGGAAGCGTTTGACGGCCGTGTCGAAGGTCTTGTGGTCGTCGGTGAAGACGGCGATCCCGATGGCGGCGTCGGTCATCGCGAGGTCCCAGTTGCCGTTGTAGTCGGGCAGATCCCTGGTGACCTCGGGAAGGTAGGCGGTGCGCAGCATGGCCGCGAACCGCCGCACACGGTCGGCGGGCCAGCCGGCGCCCGGGGCGTACCGCACGATCTCCGCGGCCCGCGCCCAGGTCGACCCGGCCCACGAGGACTGCAACTGGGCGTCCTGCGCGGTGTGCCGCTTCAGCTTCGCCGACCAGGCGTCCATGATCTCCCGGGCCTTGAGGGCGTGCTGGTGCTCGCCGGTGACGCTGTACAGGAGGGCCTGCGTGTAGGCGGCGATGGCGTCCTGCCGCTCCTCCAGACAGCCCTTCGCGCCCTTGCCGCCCCAGGGGCAGTTGACGATCGCGGTCGGCTGAGCCGCGTACTTGTACGAGCCGTACTTGCTGTCCCGCATGTCGAGGAAGGCCTGCAGCCAGGGCTGCTTGCCCGCGATGACGTTCTTGCGTACGACGTCCAGCTGGGCCTTGCTGACGAGGACACCGGGGTGGGTGAACGGGGCGCCCGGGGGCAGCGCCCTCGCCATGGTGCGGGTGCCCGGATCGGTGCCGCAGGAGGCCACGAGCGCCGTCAGCAGGAGGACGAGGAGAGCTGCCGCCGCACGTCTGGGAACTGTCCTCACTGGCACTACCTCCGCGATCGCCTCCGGCCGGTCACGGTCAGCGTCGCCCTTCGGGGAGTCGGCCGCAGGATCTGTTGGGCCGATCGGCCGGTGGGGGGTTGTCGTGGGCGTTGCTCGGGCTGCCGCCCCCAGGCCCCCGCTGCCGGCCTGAGCGGCCTCGTCCTCACACGCCGGACGGGCTGAAATGCCGCGACCGGCGCTGAAAAGGCACGCCCCCCGCCGCGCTGAAACACCTACGCCAAGTGCCGGTTCGGCGCCTTTGCCCGCTCCTCGTACTCCTCCAGCACCACCACCTCGACCCCCCGCCCAGCCAGCAGTCCGCTCCCGTCCGCCCCCGCCACGAACGTGTCCGGTTCCCGCCATGCCGTGACCACGCGTCGTACCCCCGCGTCGAGGATCAGCCGCGCGCACGGCTTGGGGCGGGAGGCTCGGTGGGCGCAGGGTTCCAGGCTGCTGTAGACGGTCGCCGACGCCAGCCGGGGGTCGGCCGGGTCCAGTTTGGCCAGGGCCGCCTCCTCGGCGTGCACGACCGGGTCGTCGCCCTCACGGGAGTGGCCGCGGGCGAGCTCCGTGCCGTCGGCGGCGACGATCACCGCGCCCACGCTGAAGGCCGTGCGGGAGGGCGGGCACTGCGCCGCGAGGTCGCAGGCGAGGGCCAGCCAGTGGTGGTCGGCGGCGGTGGCGAGCGGGCCGGTGCCGGGAGCCGTGGGCTCGTAGCGCATGAGGACGACGTCCTCGATCCGGCGGGTTTCCGTCAGGCGCAGTCGGCCGGGCTGGTAGGCGCCGGGGCCGAAGAGACGGGGGGCGTCCGGGTCACCGACGAAGAGGGGGGCGAGAACGAGCTGGAGTTCGTCGGCAAGACCCTCCTGGAGAAGCTGCGTGTGGATCGTGCCGCCGCCCTCGACCATCAGACGCCGTACTCCGCGTACGTCGTGCAGGTGCTCCAGGACGCGGCGCCAGTCGAGGTCGGGGCCGAGCGGGACGAGGTCGGCGGCGAGGCCGGCCACGCGGGCCTGCTCGGCTCCCTTGTCGGTCGTGTAGACGATCTTCTCGCCGCCCGTGTGCCAGAACTTCGCGTCCGGGTCCAGGTCGCCGGAGCCGCTGACGGTGACCTTGAGGGGGTACTCCGGCTCTCCGGCGGCGACGCGGGCGGCGCGGCGGGCGGGCGAGTTCACGAGCAGGCGCGGGTTGTCGGCGCGGATCGTGCCGGCGCCGACGAGGATCGCGTCGACGGAGGCACGGACCTCGTCCACCCTGTCGAAGTCCGCCGGGCTGGAGAGCAGGAGGCGCTCGGGGCCGGTGTCGTCGAGGTAGCCGTCGAGGGAGACGGCGGCGGACAGCAGGACGTACGGGTACGGCATCGGACGCGCTCACTCTCGGCGGCGGAGCTGGGACGACGGGCTGCGAACTGGACGCTTGGTTAAAGTTTGAAACAAACCTACACTGGTCGCATGACGACTCGCTGGCTCTCGGAGAAGGAGCAGCGCGCCTGGCGCGCGTACATCGCGGCGACGCACCTCCTGGAGGACGCGATCGACCGGCAGCTCCAGCAGGACGCCGGCATGCCGCATCTGTACTACTCCATCCTGGCCAACCTCTCCGAGGCACCGGAGGGCAGGCTGCGCATGACCGATCTCGCCGAGCGGGCGAAGATCACGCGCAGCCGGCTGACGTATGCCGTGACCCGGCTGGAGAAGGACGGTCTGATCCGGCGCGAGGACTGCCAGTGGGACAAGCGCAGCAGCTTCGCCATGCTGACCGACGAGGGGATGGCCGTGCTGGAGCGGACGGCGCCGGGGCATGTGGAGACCGTGCGTTCACTGCTCTTCGACCAGCTGACCCCGGAGCAGGTGGAGCAGCTGGAGGAGATCTTCTCGGGACTCGCGCAGACCCTGGAGCGGGACGAGGAGCGCCCCACCCCGGAGGACGTCCCCTGGCGCCGCCGCTCCTCCGGGCCGTGCTCCTGAGGGGGCCGCGCCGCGGCCCGGAAACCTGAAGTATCCCGAAAAGCCGTTGCTTCAAATTTAAAGCATGGGGTAGGGTTCCCGACCATGGACCTGCTTCAAAACTGAAGCAGATATGGACGACCCCGGAGACCCGCATGCCCGACTTCCCCGCCGCCACCCCGCGCTCCCGCGTCCGGGTCCCGCTGCGCTTCCAGGACGGCTACAGCGTCGACGCCGAACTGGTCACCTTCCACGGCCTGACCGACGGCCAGGAGCACGTCGCCGTCGTCCTGGGCGACCCGGCCCCCGGCACGACGCCCCTGGTCCGCCTGCATTCCGAGTGCCTGACCGGCGACGTCTTCGGCTCGGCCCGCTGCGACTGCGGACCCCAGCTGCGGGAGGCGGTCGAGCGGATCGCGGACCGCGGCGGCGTGCTGCTCTACCTCCGTCAGGAGGGCCGCGGCATCGGCCTCTACAACAAGCTGGACGCGTACGCCCTCCAGGACCAGGGCCTCGACACGTACGAGGCGAACGCGGCCCTGGGCCTGCCCGAGGACGACCGCGACTACACGGCGGCCGCGCAGATGCTGGGGGCGCTGGGCATCGACAGCCTGGACCTGCTCTCCAACAACCCCGACAAGGCCGGTCAGCTCCGTGACCTGGGCATCGACGTCCACGACCGCGTCCCGACGGGGGTCTTCACCACCGCCCACAACGTCCGCTACCTGCGCGCGAAGGTCCTCCAGACCCAGCACACGCTGCCGCTGGCGGAGCTCAGCGCCGGCTGACCCGAGGGTTGCCCGGGCCGGCGGCGCTCACCACACGCACGGCAGCAGTACGTCGATCACCGCCGGCCCGCCGGCCGGGCTGGACAGCTCCACCGTCCCGTCCAGCGCGGCGACCCGCCGCCGCATGCCGAGCAGTCCCGAGCCGCTCGTCTCGTCGGCGCCGCCGGGTCCCTCGTCGGTCACCCGCACCCGCAGCCCGCGCCTGAGCCGCTCCAGCCGGACCGAGGCCCGCGGTGAGTCGCTGTACTTGGCGGCGTTGGTCAGTGCCTCCGCCACCACGAAGTACGCGGCTGCCTCGACCGCGGCGGGTGCCCGCAGCCCGTCGTCCTCCAACCGGTCCACCTCGACGGTCACCTGCAGCCCTCCCCCACTCTCGGCTTCCCTTGAGCGGGGGGACCCCCAGCTCGCGGCCAGCGCCCGTACGGCGCCGGCCAGGCCGCGGTCGGTGAGGATCGGCGGGTGGATGCCGCGGACCACGTTGCGCAGATCGGCCAGCGCCTGCTCGGCCTGCGCCTGCGCTTCGTCCAGCAGCCTGCGGGCGGACTCCGGGTCCCGGTCGTAGGCGCGCCTGGCGAGCCCGATCCGCAGGGACAGGGCGACCAGGTCGGCCTGCGCGCCGTCGTGCAGATCGCGTTCGATACGGCGCAGTTCGGCGCCGTGGGCGGCGATCGCGTCGGCGCGTGTGGCCGCCAACTCATCGACCCGTGCGGCCAGTTGAGCCTTCGGGGGCGGCTTGAGCAGGGCGGTCGACCAGTTCGCCTCCAGGTCCGCGAGGCGCACGATCAGCGGCAGGACGAGGGGAGTGCGCCGCAGCAGTCCGCTCCACACCCCGTCGACGACCAGGCCGACCGGCCACAGCGGCAGCGCGAGGACGAGCAGGGCGCCGTAGAAGTGGTCGGCGGCCATCCAGCGCAGGTCGGCGAAGGTGCCGGGGTCACGCAGGGCCGTACGGATCCGTTCGCGGAGCGTCCCGGTGAGGGGCCGGTACGCCTCGGGGATCCGCTGCCCCGTCCATCCGGCCGTCATGCTCCGCTTGGCGCCCGCGATCCGCCGGATGATCAGCACCGTCTCGGGCAGCATCCACGCCGACCACCGCCAGCGTGGCGATCACGGTGATGATCAGCACCGTGATGAAGAGCCACAGGCAGAACGCCGTCGCCGCGGCCAGAACGAGATGGACCGTGGCCCGCCACGCCTGCCGCACCGTTTTCCCCATGCCGCCACGCCAAGCGACCCGCCCTCCGCGGCGCGGTGTAGCGGGCTGCACCTTCTGCGCCGGTCAGCCGCGGGGAAGGCGACTCCGTCGCCGTCCTCGGGTGGGGCCCTTCCAGGCCTGCCGACGGCAGGGCATGGATACCGGGTCCGGTACGGCGGCGCCCCGAACTGTGGCGTGACCACGCCGCGAGGGCGCCACCGCGCACCCGCTCATTGACGCGCGACAGCGCACAGGTGTCACAGGCCGGGCCGCCCGGTGAGCGCGAGCCGCGCAGGAGCCGCGGACAGCGCCGCCCGCACGCCGCCCACCTCGCCAGGCTCCGGGAGTGCCGCCGTCGCCCACCGAGCCTGCGGGCAGTCGTGCCGCTTGGGGCCGCACGGGCGGGCGCAGGCGGCTCCCCGCAACGTCGGGCCGCGCTCGTACCTCAGGCGGGCCCGGCCGCCCGGGCCGCCAACAGCCGCAGCACCTCGGTGACTTGGCGGCGCACCTCCGGATCGGCGACAGCCCCGTCCGCACCGACCGCCTGCCGCCCCACCGTGATCCTCACGCAGGCCGGCTCCACGATGTCGGCGCCGGTGTAGCCGAGCACCGTCCGCAGCGTGGCCTCCGCACCCTGCCCGCGCCCCGGAGCGGCCGCGTTCACCCAGGCCACCGGCTTGTCGCAGATCTCGGTGCCGCCGACCGTCCAGTCGAGCAGGTTCTTGAACGCCCCCGGCAGGGTCCCCGCGTACTCCGGCGTGCAGACCAGCACCCCGGCCGCCCCCTCGATCGCCGCCCGCAGCGCGGCCACCGCCTCCGGCAACGGCTCCGCGTCGTCATCGGGGTTGAAGTGCGGAAGGCCCGCCAGACCGTCGTACAGCACGGTCTCCAGCGCCACCGACGGCGCCACGGCCCGCGCGGTGCGCAGCACGGCCTCGTTGGTGGAGCCGACCCGCAAACTCCCGGACAGCAGAAGGATCACCGGCAACGTGGTCATCGGCCCAACTTACTGCGGACCGGCCCCTCTTCCGGCGCGCCACCACTGGCTCCCCGCCCTCGCACCCTTATCTTCAACCCCAACATGTTGTGGCCGACGGCGAGTTGAAACCCACAGATTGTGTACAAGGGTGCGCCCTGCCGGAATTGGACCACGAATGTCCGGGAAGCCGCAGATCGACGACGAGTGAGGGCGTTCATGACTGAGCGATTCGGGGACGGCACGACACGGACGGCCGACGAGACGCGGGCGGCGGCCCGGCCTGCCGTACCGCGCCCCGCGAGGCGGATGCGGTCGACGACCCGGTCGTTCAGCGTCGGCGAGGGCAAGGGATACCTCACCGTCGCGCACACCCCTGACGGCCGCGTCGCCGAGGTGATGGTCCGCATGGCCAAGCAGGGCTCCACCCTCGCGGGCATGATGGACGCCTTCTCCTCGACCGTCACCCGGGGCCTCCAGCACGGCGTCCCGCTCGACATCCTCGTGGCGGACTACGTCGGAACCCGCTTCGAACCCTCCGGTCTCACCAACGACCCGGACATCAGGCAGGCCGGCTCCGTCATGGACTACGTCGGCCGCCGCCTCGCCCTGGACCACCTGCCCTATGAGATCCGGGCCGGCCTCGGCGTCCTCACCGCCGAGGAACGCGCGGCGAAACAGACCCTCGACGGGGTCGGCGAGGCCGTATGGACCGATCTCGTGGGCCTGTCCATGTCCGCACCGGTCGTCGGGCGACCGCGCCGCGGCTGAGGGTCGTACGAAAAAACGACACGGCGCGCGAACAACCCCAAGATCCCAAATGACTACTATCTGTGCATATATTGTCACAATACGTAGTCAGCCAGGGCGTCGCGCCCGGGTAAGAAAGGGTCTAACCATGCGTAAGTTCCAGCGCGTTGCCGTCGTAGCCGCAGCGATCGCGGGCCTGTCCGCCTTCGGCGCCGGCGTCAGCTTCGCCCACGACCACGGCCACGACGACGAGGGCGTGACCGCGGTGGCCAACTCGCAGTCCAACGCCGTGGCCTACGACGACGACAGCCGCAGCGGGCGCCACGGCAGCCCGGACGCGGCTCCCGCCTTCACGACAGGGAGCGACTTCAACCTCGGGAACGTCACTCCGCCGGCGGCCAAGTAACCAAGCCCCGCCCAGCAGGCCACGGTGATGGCCACGGCCTGCTGGGCGGACCGCCCAGCAGGCCGCTCATCCGGCGGCAGCAGCCGCCTTCGACCTACTTGCCGACGCCGTTGTTGCAGCCCATGTCCGAACCCATGGGGGTGCTCTGTCCACCCGGGTTGCCCTCGCCGTTGAGCGCGTTGCCCAACAGCCCGTCGATGAGCCCGACCTGACCGAGGACGGTGATGTTCAGGTCGTGCGACCTGCAGGTGGTGCTCTGCTGGACACCGGTGCCACCGTCGGCGTGTGCGCCGCCGGCACTCAGAAGCCCGACACTCCCGAGGGCGGCGACCAGGACGGCAGCCTTGCGAAGCTTGTGCATGTCATCTCCGTGGAGCGAAGTGGATGCGACCTGTGACAGATCAACTCCTTGCTGCAACGGGAGATTAGTGCGAAATACCCCAAAACGGACGGCAGCGCGCCAGGTTTCCTGATCTCGCACGCGATCTCACACCGAAAACACCGCGGTGCCCGACCCGAACTGGGCGCCGGACGGGGCGACAGAGGCAGGGACGATCCCGGCGCCTACCGCGACCTGGCGGTAGGCGCCGGGTTTCTTGGGAGCAGGGCTGCCGCGGTGAGGCCGAGGAGTGCGACGGCCGCGAGGACGATCATTGCGGCGGCGTAGGCGTGTTTGGTGAGGTTGGCGACGAGGATGGTGCCGGCGACGGCCGTGCCGAGCGAGGATCCGAGGTTGGAGACGCTGCGGGACAGGCCGGAGATCTCGCCCTGCTGCTGTTCGGGGAAGCTGGACTGGACGATGTTGACGGATGGGGTCAGCATCACGCCGAGTCCCAGTCCGATCAGAAGGAGTCCGGGGGCGAAGGCCCAGGCGCTCGGGGAGCCGGCAACCAGGGCGAGCAGGACGCCGATACCGACGGTGGTGAGGCTGAAGCCCGCCATGACGAGGGTGCGTTGTGCGTATCGCTCGGCCAGGCGCTCTGCCGCCAGGGACGAGGCGAGCAGACCGAGGGTGGCGGCGGTGAAGATGACTCCGGTCTGGATCGCGTCGTAGTGGCGTACGACCTGGAGATAGGCCGCCACCACGAAGGATGTGCCCATGAGCACGAGCCACTGGACGTTCTGGGTGATCAGGCCGAGGTTGGACGTGTGGTTGCGGAACAGGGACGGTGACAGCAGCGGCTCCTGACCTGCCCGTTCCTTGGCGCGTACCGACTGGAGGAACCAGGCCAGGACGAGCACGCCGGCCAGGAGGAGACCGGTCATCAGCCACAGGTTGTTGTCGGCGGCCAGGATGCCCAAGACGACGAGGATGAGGCCGACGGCGGACAGTACCGCGCCCTGGATGTCGAAGGGGCGGTCGGGGGCCGGGGGCAGAGGGTCGTTGACGCGGCGGCTCAGCAGGATGATGGCGACGATCACCAGGGCCTGGAAGACGAAGGCGGCCCGCCAGCTCAGACCGGAGGTGATGAGGCCGCCGATCAGGGGGCCGGCGGCGGCGCCTATGCCGCCGAGGGCCATGATGGCGCCGAACGCGCGGGCACGTGAGGTCATGTCGGTGAACAGAAGCGTGGTGAGGATGTAGACGGGCGGGATGAGCAGGGCCGTGCCGACCCCTTCGAGGATGGAATTGCCGAGGATGAGGACGCCCAGGCCCGGGGAGAGTGCGCTGAGCAGAGCACCGACGCCGTAGACGACGAGCCCGGCGAGGAAACAGCGTTTGCGGCCGTAGCGGTCGGTCGCTTTGCCGCCGGGGATCATCAGGGCCGCCATGACCAGCAGGAAGATCGTGATCGCGACCTGGACGCCCTGCACGGTGGTATCGAGATCCTCGCTGATGTCGTTGATCATCACGTTCATGTTCGAGCCGGCGAAGCTGCAGATGAACTGGGCGAGGGCGAGCGGGAGGAGCACTCCTCGCTGCGTGCCGAGGCGAGGCGCGGGATTCATACACCTGTCCTGGGAGGCCCGGGGACCGGCTGTGCCGCGGCTTGGTCGAGTTGTTCGTCCAGTGCCATGGCGGCGGTGACCAGGGCGAGGTGGGTGAACGCCTGGGGGAAGTTGCCCAGTTGTTCACCGGAGGGGCCGATCTCTTCGGCGAAGAGGCCGACGTGGTTGGCGTAGGTGAGCATCTTGTCGAACGCGTAGCGGGCCTGGGTCAGCCGTCCGGACCTGGCGAGGGCCTCGACGTAGAGGAAGCTGCACAGGTTGAACGTGCCCTCGAAGCCGCGCAGTCCGTCCGGGGAGGCTTCGGGGTTGTAGCGGTAGACGAGGCTGTCACTGACCAGCTCCCGGTCCATGGCCTCCAGAGTGCTCGCCCAGGCCGGGTCGTGCGGGGAGAGGAAGCCGACCCGGGGCATGAGCAGGAGCGACGCGTCCAGTACCTCGGAGTCGTAGTGCTGCACGAACGCTTCACGCTTCGGGCTCCAGCCGCGTTCGATGATCTGCTCGAAGACGCTGTCGCGGGCCTGCGCCCACCGGGCGGTGTCGGCCGGCCTGGCGTGCTCGGTGGCGATCCGGATGCCCCGGTCGAAGGCGACCCAGGTCATGAGTCGGCTGTAGGTGAAGTCCTTGCGGCCTCCGCGAGTCTCCCAGATGCCCTCGTCGGGCCGGTCCCAGGAGTCGGCGAGCCAGTCCAGCATGGCCGCGAAGGCGCGCCATCCTGCCAGGCCCCCGAAGTCACCTGCCGGAGCCAGGGCGTCGGCGGCTTCACCGTAGATGTCCAACTGGATCTGGTCGGCTGCCCCGTTGCCGATCCGCACCGGTGCCGAGCCCCGGTAGCCCTCCAGGTGATCGAGGCTCTCCTCGGAGATCCTGGGATCCCCGTCGACCCGGTACATGATCTGCAGACGCTCACCCGAAGCCGTTTCACCGGTCTCGATACGGCTGCGCAGCCAACGGCGGAATGCCAGCGCCTCCTCGGTGAAGCCGAGATCGATCAACGTGCGGACGGACAGCGAGGCGTCACGGATCCAGGTGTAGCGGTAGTCCCAGTTGCGCTCACCGCCGATCTGCTCCGGCAGGCCCGCGGTGGCAGCCGCGATGGGTGCCCCGGTCGGAGCGTAGGTGAGCAGCTTGAGAGTGATCGCCGCGCGGTTGACCATGTCCCGCCAGCGGCCCCGGTAGGTGGAGGAGCGGAGCCAGCCCAGCCAGAAGGCCCGGCAGGAGTCGAATTCGCCGCGGATCAGGTCCCGGGACAGCGGGGGTGGAGCGGCTCCACCGTGCGATGCACTGGTGAGCACGACGGCGGCGGTCTCGCCGGCCTCCAGGGTGAAGCGGGCCGTGATGTCGCCGGCGTCGTCGTCGAGCACGATCGGGGGGCTTGCCTGGAGATGCAGATCAAGGTCGGGACCGTGGAAGACGGCCGAGCTTCTGTCGCCGCGCTCCAGGGTGTGTGAGGCGCGGCCGTAGTCGAACCGGGGCCGGCAGACCAGCGTGAAGGGCAGCCTGCCCCGCACCACCCGCACCACCCTCACGAGGCGGTGCCGGTCGGTGGGGGCGGAGGCGGGAAGCGGCTCCATGAAGTCGGCCACCTCGCCCACCCCGTCGGGGGCCATGAACCGGGTGACCAGGACGGCGGTGTCCGACAGATACAACTGCCGGACCGTGGCTTCGGCCTCGTCCGCATGGTCCGCCGCGAGCCGACAGTAGCCTCCCCGCTCGCTGTCGAGCAGGGAGGCGAAGACGCTGGGTGCGTCGAAGCGCGGTGTGCACCACCAGTCGATCGTTCCCTCGGAGGACACCAGCGCGGCGGTCTGAAGATCACCGACCATGCCGTGGTCGGCTATCGGCGGGTAACGGTTCACCGGTACGCCTCCTTCGCCAGGGCCCGGCGCCCGGGTCACCCGCGCATCCCATCCGTACCTGGCGGGATCCTCCCCCTGCTGTGGCACGACCCGCAGGGCTCCCCCTCCAAGACTGCGCCCGGTCGTCCTGCCCCGCACCCCGGCTTCGACGCCGCGGCAGCGCCACGGGCTGCGTGGCCGACACAGAGATCTCGCGGGGCGCGGACACACCGGCGCCGGGGGCGGCGACGTGTGGATACGCCGAGCCTGCCACCGCTGCCGGGCTCAGGCCGACGGTGCCGGAATGCCGAGCTCGGCCAGCAGGCCCCGTACTCGCCGCTCGATCTCATCCCGGATCGGCCGCACCGCGGCCGCCCCCTGACCGGCCGGATCTTCGAGTGGCCAGTCCAGGTACCGCTTGCCCGGGAAGACCGGGCAGGTGTCACCGCAGCCCATAGTGATCACGACGTCCGAGGACCGTACGGCCTCGGTGGTGAGGATCTTCGGCGTCTCGGCGGAGACGTCGATCCCCACCTCCTCCATGGCCTCGACCACAGCAGGGTTGACCTCGTCGGCGGGAGCGGAGCCTGCCGAACGGACCTCAACCCCGTCACCGGCAAGGTGAGTGAGGAAGGCTGCGCCCATCTGGGAGCGGCCGGCGTTGTGGACGCAGACGAACAGCACGGACGGACGCGGGGCGGCAGTGCTCATGGCAGGTGTCCTTACGGGTGGAGGCGCGGTCAGGAGGAGGCGAGTTCGGGCTCGCCATGCGGGACGACGACGTCTGCCGTGCGAACCCGGCGTCCGTACACGACTGCCACCGCGCCGAGCCCGAGTACTGCGCCGAGCAGTTGCGCGGCGATGAACGGAGCGACCGAGGCAGGGGCGATCCCCGCGAAGGTGTCGGTGAAGGCACGGCCGATCGTGACGGCGGGATTCGCGAAGGAGGTGGAGGAGGTGAACCAGTAGGCGGCCCCGATGTAGGAGGCCACCGCTGTCGGAGCCAGCGAGGCGCGGCCGACGCGCTCCAGGCCGAAGATGAGCAGAATCAGCCCACCCGTGGCGATGACCTCGCCCAGCCACAGGTGGCCGGCAGAACGGTCGTGGGTGGAGAACTTCACCAGCGGCTCGGCGAACATGGCGTCGGCCAGCACTGCGCCGCCGATCGCCCCGGCAACCTGCGCGGGCACGTAGGCGGCGACCTCCCGCAGGCTCGGCCCGGCGCCGGTGCGGCGGCCGGTGAACCAGGCGGCCATGGTGACGGCGGGGTTGAAGTGCGCGCCGGAGACCGGCCCGAGCAGCAGGACGAGCACGCCCAGCCCGAAGACGGTGGCCAGCGAGTTGGCCAGCAGCTGCACGCCGACATCCTGCGACAGCTCGGTCGCCTGGATCCCGGAGCCCACGACCACGGCCACCAGCAACCCGGTCCCGACCGCCTCGGCGGCGACACGGCGCCCCAGGGAGGCCGTCACGCAGCCGCTCCGGCGGTCTGCGGCGCGGTCAGAAATCCGGCGAGCTTGTCCAGAGCGCCGGGCAGCACCCAGTAGTGGACCCAGGTGCCACGCCGCTCACAGTCGATGAGCCCGGCCTGGCGCAGCAGCTTGAGGTGGTGGGAGATCGTCGGTTGGGAAAGGTCGAAGGCCGGGGTCATCTCACAGACGCAGGTCTCACCGCCCTCCCCGCGCGAGGCGATCATCGACAGCAGGCGCAGCCGGACCGGGTCACCCAGGGCCTTGAAGACCTTGGCCAGCTCCGCCGCCCGCTCCTCATCGAGCGGCGCCTCGGACACTCCTGAGCAGCAGTCGGCGTCCTGGCCGGGCACCTCAAGCTCTTGTTTCGACATGCCTCTATGTTGACGTCTTTCGATACAAGGCGCAAGGTTGCATCAATGAACGTCAATACAAGCCGTTCCGGGGCGTCTCCATGCCCCATCTCTCCCAGGAGTGACGCCATGAGCGAGCAGTCCACCGAACTGCGCGAAACCGTCCGTCGGCGCTACGCCGCCGCAGCCGTGAAGGTCACCGAGGGCGGCACCGGCTGTTGCGGACCCGAGCCGGTCGAAGTCGGCGAGCACTTCGGCTCCACCCTCTACGCCGCCGAGGAGCGCGACGCCCTGCCCGCCGAGGCCGTCGCCGCCTCCCTCGGCTGCGGCAACCCCACGGCCGTGGCCGAACTCCGGGAGGGCGAACGCGTCCTGGACCTCGGCTCCGGCGGCGGCATCGACGTACTGCTCTCCGCCCGCCGCGTCGGCCCGACCGGCAGGGCGTACGGACTGGACATGACCGAGGAGATGCTCGCCCTCGCGCTCGCCAACGCCGAGAAGGCGGGGGCGACCAACGTCGAGTTCCTCAAGGGCACCATCGAGGCGATTCCGCTCCCCGCGGGCACGATCGACGTCGTCATCTCCAACTGCGTGATCAACCTGTCCGTCGACAAGCCCGCCGTCTTCGCCGAGACCTTCCGCGTCCTGAAGCCCGGCGGCCGCATCGGCGTCTCCGATGTCATCGCCGAGGACGCGCTCACTCCCGAACAGCGCGCGGAACGCGGCGACTACGTCGGCTGCATCGCCGGCGCCCTGTCCCTCACCGAGTACCGCACCGGTCTGGAAGCCGCCGGATTCACCGACGTCGAGTTCACCCCGACGCACTCCGTCGCGGACGGCATGCACTCCGCGATCGTCCGGGCCACCAAGCCCGCGGCCTCCGACACGACCTCGCAGGCGAGCAGTTCGGACAGTGCGTGCTGCACAGTCAACGCCTGTTGCACCGCATCCGAGACCTCGGCCGACCCCGCCCTGACCGTCACCGAAGCCAAGAACGCGTCGGGGTGCGGCTGCCAGAGCTGAGCACATCCGCTCACGCATCACTCACGAACGGGCCCGAAAACGAAGCAGCGCCCGATCCGACCGAAGCCGGCTCAGGCGCTGCATAGCAGGTCAGAGGTCATATCCCCCGACCACCACCGGTAGGCCCTGTGGGACTCGAACCCACAACCAATGGATTAAAAGTCCACTGCTCTGCCAATTGAGCTAAGGGCCCCTGGCGATGTTGCCTCCCCGAGCATAGCCGGACACGGCCGTGTCTCCGATCGGGTATCGGGACACGGCCGCGCCGGAGGCGGAAGATCCAGCCGGAGTGTCAGGGATCGACCTTTTCGGGAGCGCCCCCGGGAGCGTCCCCGGGGACCGCCGAGCGTGCCGCCTCCCTGGCGCGCGTGCGTTCGTGGGACGGGTTGAGGAACCAGTGCCGGGCCGAGGCCCCCCACCACGCCGCGGCGAAGCCGAGGACGACCAGGACGGCGACCGGGGCGTAGTTGAAGCTCTCCGCGGTGACCGGCGAGACCTGGGGCAGCATGAAGAGGACCGTGATGACACCCACCCACGCCACCGAGACGATGCCGATCGGACGTGACCACCGGCCCAGGTGCCACGGCCCCCGCGCGAAGTCGTCGCCCTTGCGCACCCGCAGCAGCGTCGGGATGACGTACGCGATGTAGAGGCCGATGACGGCGATCGACGTCACCGCCGCGTACGCCGTCACATTGATCAGATACGGCAGCCCCAGCACCAGCGCCCCGGCCGCCGCCAGCCACACCGCCGCCACGGGCGTCCGGGTCCGCGGGCTCACCGTGTGCCACACACGCGAGAAGGGCAGCGCGCCGTCGCGTGAAAAGGCGTAGATCATGCGGCTGTTGGCCGTCACCGAGGCCATCCCGCAGAACAGCTGCGCGCCGATGACGACCAGGAGCAGCAGCTTGCCCGCCGTGGCTCCCAGCGCGTCCAGCAGGATCTGGGCCGGCGGCGCCCCCGTGGGCGAGGCGAGCTCCTGGTCGTAGGACTGGATGGCGAACGTGAAGCCCAGCAGCAGTACGAAGCCCGCTATCCACGAGGTCCAGATGGACTGGACGATGCCCTTCGGGCCGGCCGTCGACGCGTCGTGCGTCTCCTCCGTCATATGGGCCGAGGCGTCGTAGCCGGTGAAGGTGTACTGCGCCATCAGCAGGCCCAGGAGCACGACGTACACACCGCTGCCCCAGCCCGTGTTGTTCACGAACTTCGTGAACACGAAGGACGCGGACTGGTGGTGGTCCGGCACGAAGGCCAGCGCGCCGACGATGACCCCGACGCCCAGCACGTGCCACCACACGCTGATGTCGTTGAGAAGAGCGACGATCTTCACGCCGAAGGTGTTCAGGAGGCCGTGCAGCACCAGGATCCCGGCGAAGAGGAGGACCGTCCGCCCTGGCGTCACCTTGAAGTCGAACTGCAGGTTCAGATACGCGCCCAGGAAGGACGCCGCGCCGAAGTCGATGCCCGCTGTCACCGCCACCTGGCCCAGCACGTTGAACCAGCCCGTGAACCACGCCCAGGCGGCTGCCGTACGCGGGGGTGCCAGGCGGTGCGCCCAGAAGTACAGCCCCGCCGACGTGGGATAGGCCGAACAGATCTCGGCCATCGACAGGCCGACGAACAGCGTCATCAGGCCGACGGCCACCCAGCCCCAGGTGATCACGGCGGGACCGCCCGTGTTCATCCCGAAGAGGTAGAGGGTCAGGCAGCCCGACAGGACGGAGATGATCGTGAAGGAGACGGCGTAGTTGGAGAACGCCGACATACGACGGGCGAGGACCTGGGTGTAACCGAGCTGGGCAAGCCGTTCCTCGTCCGACAGCCCACCCTCTATCGCGTCATCTGTCATGCCCCCAGCGATTCCCACCCCGGGGGCGTGACACACCTCACAACTTGGCTAGAAAATACCCTTGTAGCCCTGCCAGCCGGAGGCGATCTTCACCCTGCCCCCGAACGACCCCTTCCCGTCACCGGAGTTGCGGTACCCGTTCCCCGCCGTGTCCCGCTCCACCAGGTCCGCCTTGCCGTCACCGGTGATGTCGCCGACGCCGACGACCGCGTTGTACGAGCCGCCCCAGTTCGAGAACAGCTTCGCCCGGGCACCGAACGTGCCGTCGCCCCTGCCGTAGTAGCGGTACAGGGTGTTCGCCTTGTCCTGCGCCAGCAGGTCGCCGATCCCGTCGCCGTTCAGGTCGCCGGCCCCGACGACCTTCCTGTAGCCGCGCCAGTCGCCGTACAGCTTCACCCGCGCCGACAGCTGCCCCGTGCTCGTGCCCTTGTACAGGTACACCGTGCCGGTGGAGGCGTTGCGGGCGATGAGGTCGGGACGGCCGTCCCTGGTCACGTCGCCGGGCGAGGTGAGGACGTCGTACTGGTTCCAGCCGGAGGTGCCCAGCGAGGTGTACGGCGTCGTCGTCTCCAACGCCCCGCCGCAGTCCGGACGGTAGGCCCGCAGGGCGCCGCTGCTCAGCCGGACCAGGACGTCGTTGCAGCGGTCTCCGTTCAGGTCGCCGAACGGCACCGGCCTGATCGTCGTCGGCCAGCCGACCCCGGTCACCGTCCCGGAGAAGGTGCCCTTGCCCGTGCCCTGCTGGAAGGCCAGCCCGCCGGAGGAGCTGAGGGTCAGCAGGTCACCTATGCCGTCCGGCAGGCCCCAGACGCCGCCCACCTGGTCGCGGTGGACGGCCGCGCCCCTGCGTACCTGCACGGAGCCCTTCACCTGCAGCGGGGCGCCCACGCCGTCCGCCGGGTCGACGCTCAGCGCCCAGTCGTAACCGCCGTTCGGCAGGCGGACGTTCTCGGTCGTCCTGCCGTACCACTCGACCTTCAGCTCACCGCGCGTCTCACCGCCGCCGCGGGTGTCGACCACCTTGCCGGTCGCCTTGCTGCGCACCGTCAGCTGCCAGCCCGCGGCCGGCTTCGACAGCAGCACCCGGGTGAGCGGATTGAGCTCGGGGTACTCGGTGTCGGTGGTGACCATGTCCTGGCTGACCGGCGGGTCCAGCAGCCGCAGCGGCTGCTGCGGGACACCGGACGGGACGAGGTGGACCCGCTCCTGGTCGTCGACGTAGGCGGCGTTCGCCCCCGACTCGTCCACCGTCCAGCGCACATCGCGCTGCGAGACGCCGGTGTCGGGCAGTTCGCCGATCACCCGGCTCTGCGGGGTGCCGTCAGCGACCGTAGTCAGGGTCAGCTTCCCCGACTCCCGGTCGTGCGTGACGACGAACCCGTCACCGAGCTCCGCCTCACCGGCCGGCACCGGCACGGACTTCTTCGCCGTACGGTCGTACACGCCCGCCCGGCCGTCGCACGTCCAGTACAACCAGCGCCCCAGCGCACGGAGTTCGCCGGGGGTGCAGCCGGCGTCGGTGGTCAGCGTCTCGGTGGTGCGCTTCGCCGCCACGTCGTACGCGGTGAGCGTGCCCGGCGCCGTGCCCGGGGTCCACAGGATGTTTCCGGACAGGGCGGCGGCACCCATCGGGACGGGGAGGGACGAGGTCGTGTAGTCGTCGATGCCGTAGACGAACTGCTGGGTGGCGGTCCGGTAGATCAGGTAGCGGCCGGAGACGTCGGTGATCCGCCCGCCCTCGGGCAGCCCGGTCCGCTCCCAGAAGTCGCCGGGGCCCGGCCCGTCGGCCCTGACCCGGTAGCCCGTCGAGTCGTGCACGAGCCACGCGACCCGGCCGTCGGCGACACCCTGAATCGCGCTGCACGAGGCGTCGGTCGCCGCGCAGGAACCCACCTGCACCTCGTTACCGGTGAAGTCGTCGCGATCGCCGAACGTGGGGGTGCCGGACGCGGCGACGGTCCGGCCGCGGGCGTCGCGCGGAACGCCGCCCGCCTGGTCCGCGACGACGAGCCTGCCCTGGTCCAGCGAGATGCCCTGGATCGTCAACGGGGGCTTGGCCAGCGATTTGACCAGGGTGACGAGCGGGCTGCCGTCGGGACCCGGCTGGATGCGCTGCACGCCCCAGTCGTCGGTGGCGGCGCCGGTACGGCCGACGGCGACAGCCGTACCGTCGGAGACGGCCGAGACTCCGGAGTTCGACGCGGCCAGCAGCGTCACCTCGGGACCGCCCGCGATCGCCTTGGCGTACACCTTCGTGCCCCCGCTGGGCCGGTGCACCAGCCAGTCGCCCACGACGGCCAGGTCCTGCTCCGGGTTGACGCCGCCGCCCGCGAGCGTGACCTCGGCGGGGGCCGCGGAGAGATCGGCGCGGTCGTAGACCAGGACGGTCGTCTCGTTGGGGTTGAACAGCACGACGTGGTCGGTGGTGACCTGGGCCTTGAGGTAGACCTTGGTGCGCAGCGGGGTCATGTCCCGCACCTGGCCGGTGTGCCGGTCGACCATCACCGCCAGGTACTGGCCGTCCTTGGCGCCCTGGAACAGCAGCCCGTCCGCGTCCCCGCCGACCGGCTGCCCGAGGTTCACCCCCGCCGGGACACCGGTCACCGGCACGTCCCGGGTGCCGCCGTCGGCGTCCGGGAGCAGCAGGTGCATCTCGCGCCAGGTGGTCCCGTTCTCGTCCGTGACGCTGCGGTAGGCGACCGCCAGGTCCTGGTAGCCGGTGAGCACGCTCAGCCCCTCGGGGGCCTGCAGCGTCCGGGTGCTGCCGTCGACCGCGTTCCACAGGTCGACCCTGCCGCCCGGGTAGCGGCTGACCATGACGTCACCACCGCCGCCGCTCACCGTGCTCCCGCTCGGCCGGGTCACGGGCACGGACGTGCCGTCGGCGTACCGCGTCCAGACCAGCCCGGCGTCCTCCAGGCTGTGGAAGACGCCCTGCGTCCCGGCCGCGTCGTGACCGCTGTACGTGGACGCGCTCCACAGCGCGCCCGAGGTGTACGTGGGGCGCAGGGTCGCCGGCACCACCGTCTCCTGCGCGGTGTCGGCGGCGGCCGGTGACGACGGAAGCAGCGGGCTCAGGCCTGCGGCCAGCACCGCCGAGGCGGCGACCAGACGCAGACGTACGAAGCCATGACGGGCCAAGAAGTCCCTCCCCGAAGAACGAGGCGTCGCGCACGCACCCGATGTCCGGTGCCCAGGCCCCCCGGCCGTCACATTCGCCTCAGAAGTCAGCTGATCGTACAGGGAGTTCACGGCCCGGTAAAAGGTTTTCCAACTGGCTTCCAAGCCACCCGGGACAGCGGAAACGCCGTGGCCCCCCGTCCGGTGGGACGGGGGGCCACGGCGTTCACCGCTGAATCAGATCAGCTGAAGCAGGTCAGCCGTTGCGCTTCCAGCGCGGCTTGTCGTCGCGACGGCCGAAGGAGGAGCCGCCGGTGCCGGTGCCGGTGCCGCGGTGGTCGTCACGGCGGCCGTAGGGACGCTCGTGGCCGCCGGAGCGGAAGCCCGGGCGGTCGCCCTGGCGGTCCCGGTTGAAGGGACGGTCGCTGCCGCGGTGCCCACCGCGCTCGTCACGACGCTCGAAGGAACGGCCGGCGGGACGGTCGGACGGACGGTCGTCGCGACGGAAGCCGCCACGGTCGTTGTCACGACGCTCGAACGAACGGCCACCACGGTCGTCACGACGCTCGAAGGAACGGCCGGCGGGACGGTCGGACGGACGGTCGTCACGGCGGAAGCCGCCACGGTCGTTGTCACGACGCTCGAACGAACGGCCACCACGGTCGTCACGACGCTCGAAGGAACGGCCACCACGGTCATCGCGACGGTCATCGCGGCGGAACCCGCCACGGTCGTTGTCACGACGCTCGAAACCACGGTCGCGGTCGCGGTCGCGGTTGAAGCCACCCCGGTCGCCCCGGTCGTTGTCCCGACGCTCGAAGGAACGGCCACCGCGGTCGTCCCGACGGTCATCGCGGCGGAACCCGCCACGGTCGTTGTCACGACGCTCGCGACGCTCGTACGACGACGGAGCCTGCGCCCGCTCGACGTCCTGCGCGACGGGCTGCTCGGGCACCGACGCCGAGGCAGCCTCGACGGCCTCGGCGACCACGGCCTGCGCCTCGGCGACCGCGGCCTCCGGGTCCTCGCCGCGCTCGCGCGCGGCCCGGGCGACGAGGCGGTCGGCCTCCTCGCGCAGCTCGGTCGCGCGCCGCTGCGCCCGCTCCAGCTGCTTGGTGAGGTGGGCGACCTCGCGCTCGGCCTGCTGAGCCGCGTTGCCCGCGGACTCGGACTGGACCTCGGTCATCGAACGAGCACCGGTGATCTCGGCGACCTCGGGCTCGAAGGCCGTACCGGAGTTGATGATGTGACGCCCGGCGTCGACGCCCGCGTCCTCCATCAGCCGGAAGATCTGGCGGCGCTGGTGCGGCAGGGAGAGGGAGACGACCGTTCCCGTACGACCGGCACGGGCCGTGCGGCCCGCACGGTGCAGGTAGTCCTTGTGGTCGCCGGCCGGGTCCACGTTCAGCACGAGGTCGATGCCGTCGACGTGGATACCGCGGGCGGCGACGTCGGTGGCGACGAGGGCGTTGACGTAACCGTCCTTGAAGTCGGCCAGCGTGCGCGTCCGCGCGCCCTGCGTCATGCCGCCGTGCAGCGCGTCGGCCTTCACGCCGGACTCGCGCAGCTGCTCGGCGATGCGGTCGGCGCCCAGCTGCGTGCGGACGAAGATGATGGTGCGGCCCTTGCGGGAGGCGATGGCGGCGGTGACCGGCGCCTTGTCCTTGGGCTTCACGATCAGGATGTGGTGCGACATGGTCGTGACGTTGCCCTGGGCGCTGTCGACCTCGTGCGAGACCGGGTCGACCAGGTAGCGCTTGACCAGCGTGGAGATCTCGTTCTCCATCGTGGCCGAGAACAGCATCCGCTGACCGCCGGCCGGGATCTGGTCGAGCAGCTCGGTGACCTCGGGCAGGAAGCCCAGGTCGGACATCTGGTCGGCCTCGTCCAGGACGGCGACCTCGACGTTCTCCAGGGAGCAGGCGCCGCGGTTGATGATGTCGCGCAGTCGGCCCGGGGTGGCGACGAGGATGTCGACGCCGCGCTCAAGGGCGTAGATCTGGTTGCCCATCGACGTACCGCCGCAGACGACCTTCATCTTGAGGCCGACGACGTCGCCGTAGGGCTGGAGGGCGTCCGCGACCTGCATCGCGAGCTCACGGGTCGGGGTGAGGATGACGGCGCGCGGCTTGTGCTTCTCGGTGCGGCTGCCGGCGAGACGCGCCAGGACCGGCAGACCGAAGGAGAGGGTCTTGCCGGAGCCGGTGCGGCCACGGCCGAGGATGTCCTTGCCGGCCAGGGCGTCCGGGATGGTCGCGGCCTGGATCGGGAAGGGGGTGGTCACGCCGTTCTGGGCGAGCTTGCGCACCACGCCCTCGGGGAGACCGAGGTCCGCGAAGGTGACTTCGGGAGTGGCCTCGGTGACGTCCTCGGTGCCCTCGTTCTCGGGCACGACGACGTGATCAGTACTGGAAATGGACATGCGTAAGCGAAACCTTCCGGAGTCTCGTCGGCACGCGCCCGTCAACTCCGTGATTTCGCAATACGACCGCCTCTATGCGGTCAGCCACGGCAAGGGAGAGAACGCGCCACGCGGCGCTCTCTGCAATGGCGCCGGGCAATGGGATCAAACGATCTACCACCATACGCACCCTGTACCCCCCGAGGCAAACCGAGCCCCCGAGACGCTCGTCACGTCCCTACGCGGGTGACCCCGCCGTCGGAGCCGGCTCCCGCTCGGTCATCTGCGGCGACTCCTCGTGCGCCGAGGACGACGGCTCGGCGACCGTCGGCTCCGGCGAGGCGGGGGTCGGCTGCTCGGTGGGCGTCGGCTGGGGGTCGGCCGTGTGCGTCGGGGTCGGCGACGCGACGGTCGGCGCGGGAACCCCGGGCTGCTCGCTCTTCCCGTTCCCGGGCTTGCCCGCCGGAGGAGCGGACTTGCCGTCCCCCGCGGACGGCGAGGCCGACGGGGACGCCGACTTCCCGTCCTTGCCCTTCTCCCGCTTGCCGCCCTTGTGCTTGCCGTCGGCGGTGACACCGGACCCGACGCCCCTGCCGGACAGCCCCGCCGCCCCGTCCGGCCCCTCGCCGCCCCGCTGCCCCGCGGAGTGCGACGGCTTCGCGCCCCCGCCTCCCCCGTCCTCGCCCACACTCATGCAGCCGGCTGCAGCGGCGACGGCCATGACCGTGGCGGCCAGACGGACGGGTACGTACAAGCGGCGCACGGGAAGCCACCTCCGAGGCGAGGGAAGGAGTCAACCTGCCCAACTCCCGCCGCCCACAAGAGGACACGCGCCCCGGTCACCCGTATCCCAGGGCGTGCAGCCGCGCGTCGTCGATCCCGAAGTGGTGCGCGATCTCGTGCACCACGGTGACCTCGGTCTCCGCGACGACGTCCTCCCGCGACGCGCACATCCTGAGCGTCGGCCCCCGGTAGATCGTGATGCGGTCCGGCAGCACCCCGGCGTACCACTCACCCCGGTCCGTCAGCGGAGTGCCCTCGTACAGCCCGAGCAGCTCGGGATCGTCCGCCGGCGGCTCGTCCTCGACGAACACCGCGACGTTGTCCATCAGCCGCGTCAACTCCGGCGGGATCCGGTCGAGCGCCTCGGCGACCAGTTCCTCGAACTCCTCGCGCGTCATCTCCAGCACAGGCCCATTGTCGGCCACGACGCGTCCGTACGAGAGTCATGGACCCACCCGCATATCCGCCCCCGCACTTGGGCATACGGGACCAATGGCCCGCGTCCCCGCCATCGCCGCCACCGTCCTGAGCCGCATACGCAAGTCCCCGCGCACCCTCGCCCGCCACTACCGCGCACGCCGCCCCCAACCGGCCGTTGAGCTGGTCCGGCAGCCGCACCCCTGGCCCCGCGCCCTGGGGCTGGCCGCCGTGGTCCTGCTCGGCGCCTGGCTGGGGCTGCTGGTCGTCGGCAACGTTCGGGTCCCGGTCGGCCCCATGAACACGACCATGACCCTGCGTCCGTCCGTCAGCGGCGGCACGAAGATCAACATCTCGCCGCTCGGCGCGCTGCAGCTGAACAGCCACCAGGCGCCGCTCCGCCTGGACGTGAACGTCGACCAGCTCGACCCGGTCCGCGCCCAGGCCCTGGTCGACCACCCCGAACGCCTCTCCGGCCTCCAGGACGAGGTCGTCCACGACGTCGAGCACGGCACCCTCGACGTGGCCCTGCGCTCCTGCGTCGCCGTCGTGTCGGGCGCCACGGTCCTGGGCCTCGCGGTCTACCGCCGCCCCCGCCGCGCCCTCGCCGCCGGCGGCACCGCCCTGGCCCTCCTCATGGCCTGCGGAGCCTCGGTGTACGCGACCTGGAACCCCGAATCCGTCCTCGAACCGAAGTACTCGGGCCTGCTCTCCTCCGCGCCCTCCCTGGTCGGCAACGCCCGCAACATCGTCACCGAATTCGACGTCTACCAGAAGGAGTTGGCCCGCCTGGTGACCAACGTGACGAAGCTCTACGACGTCACGTCCACCCTCCCGGCCTACCAGCCGGACCCGACCACCGTCCGCGTCCTGCACGTCTCGGACATCCACCTCAACCCCGCGAGCTGGAAGATCATCGCCTCGCTGGTGGACCAGTACAAGGTGAACGTGATCGTCGACACGGGCGACACGATGGACCACGGCTCGGCGGCGGAGAACGGCTTCCTCGACCCGATCGCGGACCTGGGAGCGCCGTACGTCTGGGTCCGCGGCAACCACGACTCGAATATCACCCAGCGCTATCTGCAGCGCATGAAGAACGTGCACGTCCTGGACGACGGCCGGGCGGAGACCATCGCGGGCCTGCGGTTCGCGGGCATCGGCGACCCGCAGTTCACCCCCGACCGCTCGAAGGTGCTGGGAGCCGCCCAGTCGGAGGAACTGGCCGGCGCCCGCCTGGCCGCGGCCCTGAATGACCATAAGAACGCGGGCACCCCGGTCGACGTGGCCATGGCCCACGAGCCCTCGGCGGCCCGCAGGGTGGACGGCGAGGTGCCGCTGGTCCTGTGCGGGCACCTGCACCACGAGGGCGACGAGATCCTGCCGCACGGCACCCGGCTGCGCATGGAGGGCTCGACGGGCGGCAGCGGCCTGCGCGCCCTGGAGCACAGGTACCCGGCCCCCATCGAGGCCTCGATCCTCTACTTCGACCGCGACACCCGCCGCCTCCAGGCCTGGGACGCGATCAAACTGGGCGGCCTGGGCCTGACGACGGCCGAGGTCAGCCGCCACCTCCCGAAGGAGAACCAGCCCTGAGCCCCCCTTTCTATCTGGTTTGGTCCGCGTCCAGGCCACGTAGTACAGTCTGTTCGTGCCCAAGGGCGCCGGTCAGGGCTTGACCGTCCCGAGCTTCTGTCGAAGCGAAGGAGAAGCGGAACCCCTCGGGGGAAAGCGGAGTCACATGCTTCTCACGTCCCCTTCGGGAACGCGAAGACGAAGCAGAGCGGTACTGGCTGTTCGCCCTCATCGTCTAGCGGCCTAGGACGCCGCCCTTTCAAGGCGGTAGCACGGGTTCGAATCCCGTTGGGGGCACGCAACACCGTGTGCGACACTGTCGTACGCAACAGCTTGGTCCTGTGGAGCAGTTTGGAGTGCTCGCCACCCTGTCAAGGTGGAGGCCGCGGGTTCAAATCCCGTCAGGACCGCTGAGGTTTCCTCGGAAGCCTCGTGGCTGGGTAGCTCAGTTGGTACGAGCGATCGCCTGAAAAGCGATAGGTCGCCGGTTCGACCCCGGCCCCAGCCACAATCCCAGAGCCTCCGTCCATCCGGACGGGGGCTCTGCCCGTTCCACCTGCACCGTTCCAGGCCCCACTCACACCAACCACCCGCCACCCTGCCAAGGTGGGGGCCGCGGGCGATAGGTCGCCGGTTCGACCCCGTCCCCGGCCACACCGTACGGACACGGGTTGTACATACGTTGAGTGGAGGGCACTGGTGACAGACGGCAGCCAGGATTTCCGGGGCTTCGACATCGTGCGGAGGGGCTATGACCGCTCCCAGGTCGACGAGTACCTCCGGCTCCTCACGGCGGGCACCGCCCCCACCGCACCACCCGCCTTCGACATCGCCCGCCGCGGCTACGACCGGAAGCAGGTCGACGCGCGGATCGCCGAGCTGCGCCCCCGCTGAGGTTGTCGGTCAGGCCGCTTGGCAGCGCTGCGGTGCGGCGCTACGTTCTGGCTGGTCGGCGTAGGGCCAAGGGGGGCGCGGGACGATGAGCCGGGACGAGGCCAGGGCCATTCGGGATGTCGAGCTGGAGAAGGACCGGGCCCGGTACGGGCTGCTGGCCGTGGTGATCAGCAATCTCGCGATCGCGGGGGTGGCGGTCTTCGGGGTGTGGCGACTCGACGGGGACAAGTCGGTGATCGTGGGGGTGCTCACGGCCGCGTTCACCGCGGTGAGCAGCATGACCACGGCCTATCTCGGGATCAAGGCGGTCTCCAACACCGCCAGGTCCATCGCGCTGGGGGACGGCGGCCTGCGGCAGCAGCCGCCCGCGCCCACGGCACCTCCGGGGCAGCGGACCGGCTGAGCGCACCGGCTGAACCGCCCCTGCCCGGCCCCCGGGCACAAATCGTTCGCCACGGATTTCTCCGGGATGAGATCCTGGATCGCGTATGTCTACGCACCCTGCCCCCGCCACCCCGGCCCTCGGCACCCTCGCCCCCCGCCTGACCGAGCTGTCCCTGCGCGACGCGCACCGGCTCGGGCGCAGGCTCGAAGGCGCGCGCAAGATCCGTAAGCCCGAGGCCCAGGCCGCCGTCCTCGCCGAGATCGAGGCGGAGATCGCGAAGGCCGAGGAGCGCATGGGCGAGCGGCGCGGCCGGGTCCCCGCCGTCTCCTATCCCGAGCAGCTGCCGGTCAGCCAGAAGAAGGACGTCATCGCGGAGGCCATCCGCGATCACCAGGTCGTCATCGTCGCCGGTGAGACCGGGTCCGGAAAGACCACCCAGATCCCCAAGATCTGTCTCGAGCTCGGGCGGGGGGTGCGCGGCATGATCGGGCACACCCAGCCCCGTCGTATCGCCGCCCGTACCGTCGCCGAGCGCGTGGCCGAGGAGATGGACACCCCGCTCGGCGAGGCCGTCGGCTGGAAGGTGCGCTTCACCGACCAGGTGAACCAGGACTCGACCTTCATCAAGCTGATGACGGACGGCATCCTGCTCGCCGAGATCCAGACCGACCGCGAGCTGCGCGCCTACGACACGATCATCATCGACGAGGCCCACGAGCGGTCCCTCAACATCGACTTCCTGCTCGGTTACCTCGCGCAGCTGCTGCCGAAGCGGCCCGATCTCAAGGTCGTCATCACCTCCGCGACCATCGACCCCGAGCGCTTCTCCCGGCACTTCGGCGAGGCACCGGTCATCGAGGTCAGCGGGCGGACGTATCCGGTCGAGGTCCGCTACCGCCCCCTCCTCGAAGAGGCGGTATCCGATTCCGGGGGCGACGACTCCGACCGCGACCAGATCACCGCGATCTGCGACGCGGTCGAGGAGCTCCAGGGCGAGGGCAAGGGCGACATCCTCGTCTTCCTCTCCGGCGAACGGGAGATCCGCGACACGGCGGACGCGCTGGTGAAGAAGAACTACCCCCGCGCCGGAGGCGCTGATGGGCAGGGCACTGAGGTCCTGCCCCTCTACGCCCGCCTCTCGCACGCCGAGCAGCACCGCGTGTTCCAGCAGCACACCGGGCGCAGGATCGTTCTGGCCACGAACGTCGCCGAGACGTCCCTCACCGTCCCGGGCATCAAGTACGTCATCGACCCGGGCTTCGCCCGTATCTCCCGCTACAGCCACCGCACCAAGGTCCAGCGACTGCCGATCGAGCCGATCTCCCAGGCCAGCGCCAACCAGCGCAAGGGCCGCTGCGGCCGTACGTCCGACGGCATCTGCATCCGCCTCTACTCCGAGGACGACTTCCTCGCCCGTCCGGAGTTCACGGACGCGGAGATCCTCCGTACGAACCTGGCCTCGGTCATCCTGCAGATGACCGCGGCCGGCCTCGGCGACATCGAGAAGTTCCCCTTCATCGACCCGCCGGACCACCGCAACATCCGCGACGGCGTGCAGCTGCTCCAGGAGCTGCACGCGCTGGACCCGGCGGAGAAGGACGTACGCAAGCGGCTCACCCAGACCGGGCGCAAGCTCGCCCAGCTGCCCGTAGACCCCCGTCTGGCCCGCATGGTCCTGGAGGCCGACAAGAACGGCTGTGTCCGCGAGGTCATGGTCATAGCGGCCGCGCTCTCCATCCAGGACCCGCGCGAGCGCCCCGCCGACAAGCAGGCCCAGGCGGACCAGCAGCACGCCCGCTTCAAGGACGAGACGAGCGACTTCCTCGCCTACCTCAACCTGTGGCGCTACGTCCGCGAGCAGCAGAAGGAGCGCGGCTCCAGCTCCTTCCGGCGGATGTGCAAGCAGGAGTACCTCAATTTCCTGCGCATTCGCGAATGGCAGGACATCTACACGCAGTTGAGAACCGTCGCCAAGCAGATGGGCATCCACCTCAACGAGGAGGACGCCCCCGGCGACCGCGTGCACGTCTCCCTCCTCGCCGGACTCCTGTCCCACATCGGCATGAAGGACGTGAAGGACGGCGCGAAGAACGAGTATCTGGGCGCCCGGAACGCCAAGTTCGCGGTCTTCCCGGGCTCGGCCCTCTTCAAGAAGCCGCCACGGTTCGTCATGTCCGCGGAACTCGTCGAGACCTCCCGTCTCTGGGCCCGCGTCAACGCGAAGATCGAGCCGGAGTGGGTCGAGCCGCTCGCCGAGCACCTCCTGAAGCGGACGTACAGCGAACCGCACTGGGAGAAGGACCAGGCGGCCGTGATGGCGTACGAGAAGGTCACGCTGTACGGCGTGCCGATCGTGGCCCAGCGGAAGGTGAACTACGGCCGTATCGACGCGGAGGTCAGCCGCGAGCTGTTCATCCGGAACGCGCTCGTCGAGGGCGACTGGCGCACGCACCACAAGTTCTTCGCCGACAACCGCCGCCTCCTCAGCGAGGTCGAGGAGCTGGAGCACCGCGCCCGGCGCCGGGACATCGTGGTCGACGACGACACGCTCTTCGACTTCTACGACCAGAAGGTGCCCGAACACGTCGTCTCCGGCGCCCACTTCGACTCCTGGTGGAAGCGGAAGCGGCAGGAGCAGCCGGAGTACCTGGACTTCGAGCGCGAGATGCTCATCCGGGAGTCGGCGGAGGCGGTCACCAAGGCCGACTACCCGGACTCGTGGCGGCAGGGACCGCTGAAGTTCCGGGTGACGTACCAGTTCGAGCCGGGCGCGGACGCGGACGGTGTGACGGTCCATGTCCCGCTCCAGGTCCTCAACCAGGTCACCGACGAGGGCTTCGACTGGCAGATCCCGGGCCTTCGGGAGGAACTCGTCACCGAGCTGATCCGCTCGCTCCCGAAGCCGATCCGCCGCAACTACGTGCCGGCACCGAACTTCGCGAAGCGGTTCCTGGACACGGCCGTCCCCCTCCAGGAGCCCCTGACCGTGACCATGGCGCGCGAGCTGAAGCGCATGGTCAAAGTCCCCTTCGAGGCGGACGACTTCGACTGGTCGAAGGTGCCGGACCATCTGCGCATCACCTTCCGCATCGTCGACGAGCGGCGGCGCAAGCTCGCCGAGGACAAGGACCTGGAGGCGCTGCGGCTCCAGCTGAAGCCGAAGGCCCGCAAGGCCCTGTCCCAGGCCGCCGCGGCCACCGCCGAGCGCACCGGTAGCGAGTCCCTGGAGCGCACGGGTCTGACGGACTGGACGATCGGCTCCCTCACCCGCGTCTTCGAGACGCGCAGGGCGGGCCAGCCGGTGAAGGCCTATCCGGCGCTGGTCGACGACGGCGACACGGTCTCGGTCCGCCTCTTCGACACGGAGGCGGAGCAGGCGGAGGCGATGTGGAGGGGCACCCGCAGGCTGATCCTGCGCAACATCCCCGTCAATCCCGCGAAGTTCGCGTCCGAGAAGCTGACGAACGCCCAGAAGCTCGCCCTGTCCGCGAACCCGCACGGCTCGATCCAGGCCCTCTTCGACGACTGCGCGATGGCGGCGGCGGACAGGCTGATCGGGGACTTCGGTGGCCCGGCGTGGGACGAGGAGTCGTACCGGAAGCTGTACGACAAGGTGCGCGCGGAGATCGTGGACACGACGGTCCGTACGGTGGGCCAGGTCCAGCAGGTCCTGGCGGCCTGGCAGGCCTGTGAGCGCCGTCTGAAGGCCGTACGCAGCCCCGCGCTGCTCCCGAACCTCCAGGACGTCCGTAAGCAGCTGGACGCCCTCGTGAAGCCGGGTTTCGTGACGGAGGCGGGTCTGCGCCGCCTGCCCGACCTGATGCGCTACCTGGTGGCCGCGGACCGCCGGCTCCAGCAGATGCCGACGGGCGTCCAGCGGGACACGACGCGCATGGAGAAGGTCCACGAGATGCAGGACGAGTACGCGTGGCTGCTGGAGCAGATGCCCCAGGGCCGCCCGGTCCCCTCCACGGTCCTGGACATCCGCTGGATGATCGAGGAGCTCCGGGTCAGCTATTTCGCCCACGCGCTGGGGACGGCGTACCCGGTCTCCGACAAGCGGATCGTGAAGGCGATCGACGCCGCCGCACCGTAACCACCCGCACACCCTGGGTGAGTTCGACCAGCGGGCTCACCCTCCTGTACAGTCTCTTCTCGCAGCGCAACGCACTAATAGCGCCGCGAAACCTGGTCCTGTGGAGCAGTTTGGAGTGCTCGCCACCCTGTCAAGGTGGAGGCCGCGGGTTCAAATCCCGTCAGGACCGCAGTGAGAACGAGAACGATCAGGGCCCGCACCCGACAAGGTGCGGGCCCTCTTCATGCCCCCGCACGCCATCTCGGCCCGGCCGCAGCATCTCAGCCCTCCTCAGCCCGGCCGCAGCATCTCCGCCCGTCCGGCGTTTGAGGAAGAGGCCGTTCAGGCCGAAGCGGGGGGCCGGGGCGCAGCCCCCAGGGGGCGGTCACTGCAGCGTGCGGCTCCGCACGGGCCTCCGGGACGGCGACACCGGCGCCCGGCGGAGCCCCACGCCTTCTTGACGCCGTCAATTTCCATCGGTACCCAGAAGACAGGGCCGTTCCCCGTTCGGCCCCGTGGAGGTGGCGTATGGCGGCGTCGGTCAGGCACGAGACACGGGCCCTGCTCCGTGCGCATCTGTCGGCCGCTTCGTCGTACGGCCATCTGACCCGCCACTGCCCGATCTGCCACCACCTGCTGCGGCTGGCGCTGGACGCGCCGAGGGTCGCCGAGATCCCGGACGAGGGCGTCGAGGACGAAGCCGCCGCCGGCGCCTGACCGTCGGCCACCGCCAACGCCCGCCAACCCCCGCTCCGCCATGGGAATCTGGACCGCGTGCCTCCTTTAGCGCACGTATGCCGAGGCCAACAAGGACCGCGCCATGTGACGGGTGTCACCGCATGAGTTTCTGAAACCGCGGTACTTACACCCCACCTACAAGTGGTCAATTTTATATGTGCAATTGCACCACTCGGGGACCCCTCCGGGAGGCTCCCGCCCGGCGCCCCCAGCGGACCCCCACAGGAGATCCGACACCCCTCCCCAGACTCCGACAAGGCCACTCACAGAGTCCCGGTCCGGGTTCACCGCGCGAACAAAAAAGATCGCGCTGGACCCGGCGGAGTCCAGCGCGATCGACGACGCACCCTGTTGCTTGTTCGGAAAGCTCTGAAGAGCGTGGGCGTGGAGCCTGTTGGGGCAGACCCCGCGTCGCTTGGAGCTAGGGTCCGGGCGCTGCGGCAAGTTGGGGGAACTGCCGGTTTGCCCGGTTATGCAGTTGTTCAGGCCTCGCTGCGCTGCTGCGGGATGCCCGCGAGCAGCGCACGGACCTCCGCCTCGCGGTAGCGGCGGTGCCCGCCGAGCGTTCGAATCGAAGTGAGCTTTCCGGCCTTCGCCCACCGCGTGACCGTCTTGGGGTCGACGCGGAACATCGTGGCGACCTCAGCCGGGGTCAGCAGCGGCTCGGCATCAGGGGTGCGAGCGGTCATGAGCGGCCTCCTCGGGAGAACCGAACCTTCTCGGTTCTTTCCTCTAAATTCTGCACCTTGACCCGCGTTGCCCGAAATGGTGGACGCGGGTCGAGTCGGTTATAGGACGAACGGCTTGTCCTCGGCACTACAACTACACCATCTGTCCAGCCGCGTCGGCCAAACCGATGGAATTGCCCCTCCAGTTGTTCATCAGCGACGGAAGCCGATGGACCATGCCATAGCGGACAGTCACGTCACTGTGACGATCAGTCACAGGACAATCAGGAGCCACGAGACCCCCCAAAGCGTGCAATGCTGAGATTCCGCCCACAGTGGTACGCACCGGGACGGACGGAGCCCTCCCCGGACTCCTTGTCCTATTTTGGCACGAGGAGGGGCAAGGGACGCAAGGGCCGCGTAAGTGCGGTCCGTCACGCTTGGCACAGCTTGAGATGAACGCCCGGATCGGGACCTACGTCCCATGTTGACGAAACCTCAGGAAACACAGAGCACACTTCGGTGCGAGGACGAAACCCCAAAACGGGCGATTCGTCAAACGTCAGTTCGTTACCTGAAGCCGGTCTCAGTTGGCCGAGCGCCGGTCCCGGACCGCCCGCCAGCGCTCCACCAGCCGCGCGTACGCCGCCCCCGCGGCCACCCCGTCACCCTGCCGCAGCGCCTCGATGCCCTCGGCGACGTCCGCCGCGGAGTGGTCGTCCTCCAGCTCACCGGCCGGCAGCGTGTGCACCAGGCCGCCGTAGTCCAGCTCCACCAGCGAGCGCGGGTGGAACTCCTCCAGCCAGCGCCCCACGTCCACCAGGCCGTCGATCAGCGGCCCCTCGTCGATGCCGTCCCTCAGGGCCCGAAGAGCCCGCGCCACCCGCCGCCGCGCCTGCACCATCGGCGTCTGGTAGCGCAGCATCGGAGGGATCTCGCCGGAGCCCTTGTCGAAGCGCCGCTCGGCGTCCGACACCAGCACGAACCAGTGCAGCGGCACCTGCCAGGTCGCCGTGCGGATCCAGGGGCGGGCGTCCGGGTTGCGGACCAGCCAGCGCTCGTAGTCCTGCGTCGCCTGGCGTCGTACGACCTCCGGGAGCACCGCGTCCAGAACCGGCTTCGGCAGCTCCTCGGGCAGCTCCTGGAGCGCCTGCCAGCCGCGCAGCCGGGTGCGCCAGGGGCACACGCACAGCACCCCGTCGGCCTCCAGCACGAAGGCCTCGCCGCTCTCGTGCACCGGCACCGGGATCGGCGGGGTGGGCACCAAGTCGGCCAGGGAGCGCCGCAGTTCGTCCTGGTACGACGGCCGGTCGGCGCGCCGGGCGTAGCGCGCCCAGTGGCTGCGCTCCGGCTCGGGGAAGGCGGCCAGTGGCTCGTACACGCGCAGGTACGTCGCGTACGGGACGATCACCGAGGACACCTTGGGCACGCCTGCTCCCTCCCCCGCCCACCACCGGGAAAACCTGCGGAACCCGCTCACAAACGCGCGGGAAATCTATGCAAATCGTCGCACGGCCGTACTCCGCGAGTGGGTGATCCTGAGCACTGCGCGGTGGCCGGGGCGCCCAGGCTCTAATCTCATGCTCACAGCACCCGCCACCCGCACGGGAGCTGGTCTCCAACCGCCGCTAGCTACTCAGGAGTCACCACAGTGACCGACGTAACCGGCGCACCTGCTGATGTACTGCACACCCTGTTCCACTCGGACCAGGGCGGACATGAGCAAGTCGTGCTCTGCCAGGACCGCGCCAGCGGCCTCAAGGCCGTCATCGCCATCCACAACACCGCCCTGGGCCCCGCGCTCGGCGGTACGCGCTTCTACCCCTACGCGACCGAGGCGGAGGCCGTCGCCGACGCCCTCAACCTCGCGCGCGGCATGTCGTACAAGAACGCCATGGCCGGTCTCGACCACGGCGGCGGCAAGGCCGTGATCATCGGCGACCCGGACCGGGACAAGACCGAGGAACTGCTGCTCGCCTACGGGCGGATGGTGGCCTCGCTCGGCGGCCGGTACGTCACCGCCTGCGACGTCGGTACGTACGTCGCCGACATGGACGTCGTGGCCCGTGAGTGCCGCTGGACGACCGGGCGCTCCCCGGAGAACGGCGGCGCCGGCGACTCCTCCGTCCTCACCGCCTTCGGCGTCTACCAGGGCATGCGCGCCAGCGCCCAGCACCTGTGGGGCGACCCCTCGCTGCGCGGCCGCAAGGTCGGCATCGCGGGCGTCGGGAAGGTCGGCCACCACCTCGTGACGCATCTGCGGGACGAGGGCGCCGAGGTCGTCATCACCGATGTGCGCGAGGAGGCCGTGGGACGGATCCTCGCCGCGCACCCGAAGGGCGTCAGCGCCGTCGCCGACACCGCGACCCTGATCCGCGCCGAGGGTCTGGACATCTACGCCCCCTGCGCGCTCGGCGGAGCGCTCAACGACGACACCGTGCCCGCGCTGACCGCGACGGTCGTCTGCGGCGCCGCCAACAACCAGCTCGCCCACCCGGGCGTCGAGAAGGACCTCGCCGACCGCGGGATCCTCTACGCGCCGGACTACGTGGTGAACGCCGGCGGTGTCATCCAGGTCGCCGACGAGCTGCACGGGTTCGACTTCGAGCGGTGCAAGGCGAAGGCGGCGAAGATCTTCGACACCACGCTGGCCATATTCGCACGTGCGAAGGCGGATGGGATTCCGCCGGCCGCCGCGGCCGACCGGATCGCCGAGCAGCGGATGCACGAGGCGGTCGCCGGGCGCAGTCTCTGACCTTCGGAAGGTTTGGCCGGTACCCGTCGGCGCACACTTAGAGAGAACTCTCACGTTCGTCGGCGGGTCGCCTGTCGAGAAGTGGTTAAAATCGCGGTTGACCAGCGGGGACGGGGCGCCCCGAGGGTCCTGGACCCGGGCCCGTCCTGCGGGCGACGTACCGTATGGGCGCGGGCTCAGGTACCGTGGAAGCCCTACGGACGGGTCTCTCCACGGAGAGCCCGTTCCAGATCATGAACGCGTGTCAAGACTCTGGGGCCACCGAGCCCCGTATTCGAGGGGGTCGAGCCATGGGGCGCGGCCGGGCAAAGGCCAAGCAGACGAAGGTCGCCCGCCAGCTGAAGTACAGCAGCGGCGGGACTGACCTGTCGCGTCTGGCCAATGAGCTGGGCGCTTCGACTTCGAGCCAGCCGCCGAATGGCGAGCCGTTCGAGGACGACGACGAGGAAGACGACCCGTACTCCCAGTACGCGGATCTCTACAACGACGACGATGAGGACGAGGACGACGAGTCCGGCCCCACGTCGCAACATCGCCGCGGCGCTTGACGCACCCAGCAGTGCTTGACCCGGTCCGGGAGTGATCCACACCACCGGACCGGGTTTTGTGCTGCTGTCGGGATCGTCAGGCGCTGTAGTCGCCGACCAGTGCCGCGCCCGTCCCGTGGTCGCCGCGGTCCGTGATCTCACCGGCGACCCATGCCTCGACCCCGCGGTCGGCCAGCGTCGCCAGGGCCACGTCCGTGGACCCCTCTGGGACGATGGCGATCATGCCCACGCCCATGTTGAGGGTCTTCTCCAGCTCCAGGCGCTCGACCTGACCCGTCCTGCCGACGAGGTCGAAGACCGGGGCCGGGGTCCAGGTGGAGCGGTCGACGATCGCGTGCAGACCGTCCGGGATGACGCGGGCGAGGTTCGCGGCGAGGCCACCTCCCGTGACATGGCTGAACGCGTGCACCTCGGTGGTGCGGGTCAGCGCCAGGCAGTCCAGCGAGTAGATCTTCGTCGGCTCCAGCAGCTCCTCGCCGAGGGTACGGCCGAGCTCCTCGATCCGCGCCTCCAGCGACAGGCCCGCCTGGTTCAGCAGGACGTGCCGGACGAGCGAGTACCCGTTCGAGTGAAGCCCGGAGGCCGCCATGGCGATCACCGTGTCACCCGTACGAATGCGATCCGGGCCCAGCAGCCGGTCGGCCTCCACCGCACCCGTACCGGCGCCGGCGACGTCGAAGTCGTCCGGACCGAGCAGTCCGGGGTGTTCGGCCGTCTCGCCGCCCACGAGCGCGCAGCCGGCCAGCACACAGCCCTCCGCGATGCCCTTGACGATCGCGGCGACCCGCTCGGGGTGGACCTTGCCGACGCAGATGTAGTCGGTCATGAACAGCGGCTCGGCGCCGCACACCACGATGTCGTCCATGACCATCGCGACCAGGTCGTGGCCGATGGTGTCGTACACGCCCAGCTGGCGCGCGATGTCGACCTTGGTGCCCACGCCGTCGGTGGCGGAGGCGAGGAGGGGACGCTCGAAGCGCTTGAGGGCGGAGGCGTCGAAGAGGCCGGCGAATCCGCCGAGGCCGCCGAGGACCTCGGGGCGCTGCGTCTTCTTCACCCACTCCTTCATGAGCTCCACGGCGCGGTCGCCCGCTTCGATGTCGACGCCCGCGGCTGCGTAGCTGGCACCAGTTGTCTCAGACATGGCTATGAGAACTTTCGTGTCGTACGGCAGGCGTTCTTTGCAGAACGCACAGCACGGGACGTCTTACGGGCGGCGGATCGCGTCGGCCGCGGCCGTGGCGGCCGGGCCGGCCGCCAGCTCCGTCTCCAGGAGCTGCTTGCCGAGCAGCTCGGGGTCGGGGAGCTCCATCGGGTACTCACCGTCGAAGCAGGCGCGGCACAGGTTCGGCTTGGCGATGGTGGTCGCCTCGATCATGCCGTCGATGGAGATGTACGCCAGGGAGTCGGCGCCCAGCGAGGTGCCGATCTCGTCGATCGTCATGCCGTTGGCGATGAGCTCGGCGCGGGTGGCGAAGTCGATGCCGAAGAAGCACGGCCACTTCACGGGCGGCGACGAGATCCGGATGTGGACCTCGTCGGCGCCCGCCTCGCGGAGCATGCGGACCAGGGCGCGCTGGGTGTTGCCACGCACGATCGAGTCGTCGACGACGACCAGGCGCTTGCCCTTGATGACTTCCTTCAGCGGGTTCAGCTTCAGACGGATGCCGAGCTGGCGGATCGTCTGGGAGGGCTGGATGAAGGTCCGGCCGACGTACGCGTTCTTCACGAGACCCGCGCCGAAGGGGATGCCGGAGGCCTCCGCGTAGCCGATGGCGGCCGGGGTGCCGGACTCCGGGGTCGCTATGACGAGGTCGGCGTCGACCGGGGCTTCCTTGGCGAGCTTGCGGCCCATCTCCACACGGGACAGGTACACGTTCCGGCCGGCGATGTCGGTGTCGGGGCGGGCCAGGTACACGTACTCGAAGACACAGCCCTTGGGCTTCGCTTCCGCGAATCGAGAGGTACGCAGGCCGTTCTCGTCGATGGCCACGAACTCGCCCGGCTCGATCTCGCGGACGTAGCTCGCGCCGCAGATGTCGAGGGCGGCGGACTCGGAGGCGACGACCCAGCCGCGCTCCAGGCGGCCGAGGACCAGCGGGCGGATGCCCTGCGGGTCGCGGGCCGCGTAGAGGGTGTGCTCGTCCATGAAGACGAGGGAGAAGGCGCCGCGCACCTTCGGGAGGACCGTGTGGGCGGCCTCCTCGATGGTCAGGGGCTTGCCGTCCGCGTCCTCCTGGGCGGCGAGCAGGGCCGTCAGCAGGTCGGTGTCGTTGGTGGCCGCCACCCGCGGGGTGCGGCCGCCCTCCTTCTTCGGGAGGTCGGCGACCATCTCGGCGAGCTGCGCCGTGTTGACAAGGTTGCCGTTGTGGCCGAGCGCGATGGAGCCGTGCGCGGTGGCGCGGAACGTCGGCTGGGCGTTCTCCCACACGGAGGCGCCGGTGGTCGAGTAGCGGGCGTGTCCGACCGCGATATGACCCTGGAGCGAACCGAGCGAGGTCTCGTCGAAGACCTGGGAAACGAGGCCCATGTCCTTGAAGACGAGGATCTGGGAGCCGTTGCTGACCGCGATTCCCGCGGATTCCTGGCCCCGATGCTGGAGGGCGTAGAGCCCGAAGTAAGTGAGCTTGGCGACCTCTTCACCGGGAGCCCAGACTCCGAAGACGCCGCAGGCGTCCTGGGGGCCCTTCTCACCGGGGAGCAGATCATGATTGAGTCGACCGTCACCACGTGGCACGGCTCCGAGTGTAGGCGAGATCGACCACTGGTCCGAATTGGGGATACCTGCCGCTAATGGATCACCGCTCGGCGACCGCCTTGGCGGTTTCTCCGTTTGCGCTGGTCAGCGTGAGGGTTTGCTGATCCAACCCATAGCTCACGGTGCCGTCGAAGAGGCGCAGGAGGCTCTTCTCCGTATGCATGAGTGAGGTGTCGCACATCATTCGTGTGGTGGACGGGGCGCCCAGGGTGATATGTCCGTCGCGGACCGTGGCCTTCGCGGTGGCGTGGTTGCAGCCGAGGCGGCCGGTGACCTTGCCGGACTTCTTGTCGAAGGTGAGGTACGCCGACGCCGTCTGCTGCCGGGGCAGGCCGGTCGCCGTGCCGTTGCTGTCGCCGACTGCCGTGATCGTCCACTTCGTCCCGTACAGAGGGGCGTCCCTCTCCTTGGTCAGCCGGATGCGGTCGCCGTCGTGGGTGGTGAGCGTCAGGCCGTCGCCCTTGGTCCGGACCGTGAGCGAGTGGTCGGTGAGGGTGGCCGCGAGGGCCCGTTCGAAGGCCATGCGGCGCGGCTCGCAGGCCATCAGGGTCTGGCGGGCGTTCGTCAGTTCGACGCGGTGGTCCTTGAAGGCGGCCTTCGCGCCGAACTCGTTGCAGCCGTAGTTGCCCACGGCGGTTCCGTCCGCGCGGATCCGGAGGTCGGCGTCGGCCGGAGCGCGCCGGGTGGTGCCGTCCACGGTGACGCTGTCGACCTTCCAGTGGACGCCGGAGACCTCCGACGCGACGGATGCGCTGCCCGTGTCGCTTCCGCACGCCATCACGAGCGGGAGCACGGTCAGGACGGCGAGGGTGAGTCGCTGTTTGTCCATGCCGATGGGACGGGAGGGACGGGGGTCCGGTTCCGCCCGTTCACCTCATCAGCGGCAGCAGCCCGCTCAGGTCCGCCCGTTCCCCACTGGCGCTGACCTGGGCATCCTGGACCGCGTCCGCCCAGGTCACGCGCCCGGTCGCGAGCCGGATCCAGGTCAACGGGTCGCTCTCGACGACGCTCGGCGGAGTGCCGCGGGTGTGCCGGGGGCCCTCGATGCACTGGACGACGGCGTACGGCGGGATCCGCACCTCGGTGGAGCCGCCGGGTGCCTTCGCGGCCAGGGCGTCGGCGAGCAGCCGGGTGCAGGCGGCGAGCGCCTGGCGGTCGTACGGCACCTCCAGTCCCGGCACGGCGGCGTTCAGGTCATCGGTGTGGACGACGAGCTCCACGGTGCGGGTGACGACGTAGTCGGCGAGGGGCAGGGCGCCGACGTTGGTCTCCAGGAGCCGGCTGCCGGGGTGCTCGTCGAGCAGCCGGCCGAAGCTCTCCTCGATGTCGGCGAGGTAGGCGACGAGGTCGGTGTGCTGTTCGGCGATCCGGCGGGTGAAGTCGTCGATGGCCGCGGAGTTGGCGGCGGTGGCGAAGGCCCAGTCGAGCAGCACGGCGTCCTGCTTGGCGGGCTCCGCCCTGTCGAGCGACCGGTGTACGGCCGTCACCGCCATCCCGATGTGCGCGACCAGCTCCCGCACGGTCCACGCGCCGAGCCGGGTGGGCCCGGCCAGCTGCTCGGGGGTCAGGGTGCGCACGGCCTCCCGGACGTTCCCGAACTGGGCCAGCACGGCCTTGCGGATCTTGGTGGGGTCATAGGTACGGGCGCGCTTCTTGGCCGGGGGCATGTCGGTGAGCCTATGGGAGACCGCCGAGTCGAGCCAGGCTCGTGGTCAGGGGGTAGATCCGAACTCGGGGGATCGCCCAGTGGTGAAAGGGAGGTGATCACCCGTGCGAGTGATCACCGGAAAAACCCGCCCCGCGCCGCCGGGACCAGTCAACACTGGCCTTCGCCTGGAAGGGGGTGCAACATGACGGTTATGGCCGAGCGCGCGTCTCAGATGTCGGTGGAGGAGTTCGAAACGATCGCCTCCGCCGCTCCCGAGACCGTCACGTTGGAGTTCATCAACGGACGGATCGGAGTCAAGAAGGTGGCGGACGGAGACCACGACACTATCGTCACCTGGCTGGCCCGGCGCTGTATGCAGACCAGGCCTGACCTGGACCTGTACCAGGGCCGAGGGCTCAGGGTAGAGGCGTATCGGGAAGGCAGGGTGAAACCGGATGCGGTGCTCGTGCCGGAGGCCCACTTCGCAGGGCAGGGTGAGTGGGCCGACCCGGACGGCGCGCTCATGGTCGTCGAGGTCACCTCGTACGACTCGGACACCGACCGACGCGACCGGCACGAGAAGCCGACCGCGTACGGGCAGGCCGGGATCCCCCTGTACCTCCTGATCGACCGGGACTCCTGCACGGTCACGGTGCACAGCAACCCGGACCGGCAGGTCGGCGGCTACCGCAGCATCCAGACCTCGAAGTTCGGCGAGAAGGTGTCCGTACCGGGCCCCATCGACATCGAGTTGGACACGGAGATCCTCAAGAACTACGTCCGCTGAACGCCCGACAAGCCGAGAAGGCCCCGCCCGGAAACGTGAATCCGGGCGGGGCCTTCACCGTCGTAAGACCGCCTACGCGAGCAGCGCCGGGATCGTCCCCTCGTGCGCCTCGCGCAGCTCGGCCAGGGACAGCTCGAACTCGCCCTGGAGCTCGACCGACTCCCCGTCCACGACACCGATACGCGTGACGGGCAGACCCCGTGCACCGCACATGTCGTTGAAGCGGACCTCCTCGGAGCGCGGCACGGCGACCACCGCGCGGCCCGCCGACTCGGAGAAGAGGAAGGTGAACGCGTCGAGCCCGTCCGGTACGACCAGACGCGCGCCCTTGCCGCCGAGCAGCGCCGACTCCACGACCGCCTGGATCAGACCGCCGTCGGACAGGTCGTGCGCGGAGTCGATCATGCCGTCGCGGGAAGCCGAGATCAGGATCTCGGCGAGCAGGCGCTCGCGCTCCAGGTCGACCTTGGGCGGCAGGCCACCGAGGTGGTCGTGCACGACCTGCGACCATGCCGAACCGCCGAACTCCTCGCGGGTGTCGCCGAGGAGGTAGAGCAACTGCCCCTCCTCCTGGAAGGCGACCGGTGTGCGGCGGGCGACATCGTCGATGACGCCCAGGACCGCGACCACGGGGGTCGGGTGGATGGCCACCTCGCCCGTCTGGTTGTAGAGCGAGACGTTGCCGCCGGTCACGGGAGTGCCGAGCTGCTGGCAGGCGTCGGCGAGACCGCGGATGGCCTCCGCGAACTGCCACATGACGGCCGGGTCCTCGGGCGAGCCGAAGTTCAGGCAGTCGGAGACGGCGAGCGGCTTGGCGCCGGTCGTGGCGACGTTCCGGTACGCCTCCGAGAGGGCCAGCTGCGCGCCCGCGTACGGGTCGAGCTTGGCGTACCGGCCGTTGCCGTCGGTCGCGATGGCGACGCCCAGGCCGGACTCCTCGTCGATGCGGATCATGCCCGAGTCCTCGGGCTGGGCCAGCACCGTGTTGCCCTGCACGAAGTGGTCGTACTGGGACGTGATCCACTTCTTGGAGGCCTGGTTGGGCGAGGCCACCAGCTTCAGGACCTGGTCCTTCAGCTCGGCCGAACTCCCGGGCCGCGCAAGCTTGTTGGCGTCGTCGGCCTGGAGCTCGTCCTGCCAGGACGGGCGGGCGTACGGGCGCTCGTAGACCGGGCCGTCGTGCGCCACGGTCCGCGGGTCGACGTCGACGATCTTGCCGCCGTGCCAGAAGATCTCAAGCCGGTCGCCGTCGGTGACCTCACCGATGACGGTCGCGATGACGTCCCACTTGTCGCAGATCTCCAGGAACCGCTCGACCTTCGCCGGCTCCACGACCGCGCACATGCGTTCCTGCGACTCGCTCATGAGGATTTCCTCGGGCGAGAGCGTGGAGTCGCGCAGCGGTACGTCGTCCAGGGTCACGCGCATGCCGCCGGAGCCGTTGGAGGCGAGCTCGCTCGTCGCGCACGACAGACCGGCCGCGCCCAGGTCCTGGATGCCGACGACCAGCTTCTCCTTGAAGGCCTCCAGGGTGCACTCGATCAGGAGCTTCTCCTGGAAGGGGTCGCCGACCTGGACCGCGGGGCGCTTCGACGGCTTGGCGTCGTCGAAGGTCTCGCTCGCCAGGATCGACGCGCCGCCGATGCCGTCGCCGCCCGTACGGGCCCCGTACAGGATGACCTTGTTGCCCGCGCCGGACGCCTTCGCCAGGTGGATGTCCTCGTGCCGCATCACACCGATGGCACCGGCGTTGACCAGCGGGTTGCCTTGATAGCAGGCGTCGAAGACGACCTCGCCGCCGATGTTCGGCAGGCCCAGGCAGTTGCCGTAGCCGCCGATGCCGGCGACGACGCCGGGGAGCACGCGCTTGGTGTCGGGGTGGTCGGCCGCGCCGAAGCGCAGCGGGTCCACGACCGCGACCGGCCGCGCGCCCATCGCGATGATGTCGCGGACGATGCCGCCGACACCGGTGGCCGCGCCCTGGTAGGGCTCGACGTACGACGGGTGGTTGTGCGACTCGACCTTGAAGGTGACCGCGTAGCCCTGGCCGACGTCGACCACGCCCGCGTTCTCACCGATGCCCACCAGCAGCGCGTCGCTCTGCGGGGCCTTCTCGCCGAACTGGCGCAGGTGCACCTTCGACGACTTGTAGCTGCAGTGCTCGGACCACATGACGGAGTACATGGCGAGCTCGGCGCCGGTGGGCCGACGGCCGAGGATCTCCACGACCCGCTCGTACTCGTCCTTCTTCAGGCCGAGTTCGGCCCAGGGCAGCTCGACGTCGGGGGTCGCGGCCGCGTGCTCGACCGTGTCCAGAGGCGTCCGGCTCATGCGTTGACCAGCTTCTTGAGGATCGAGGTGAAGAAGGGAAGGCCGTCGGTGCGGCCGGACCCGATGAGGGGCTCCACAGCGTGCTCGGGGTGCGGCATGAGCCCTACGACGTTGCCGGCCTCGTTGGTGATGCCGGCGATGTCGCGGAGCGAGCCGTTCGGGTTGCCGCGTTCATCAGCGACTCCGTCGCGGGCGACGTACCGGAAGGCGACGCGGCCCTCCGCCTCGAGCTTGTCGAGGGTGTACTCGTCGGCGACGTACCGGCCGTCCATGTTCTTCAGCGGGATGAAGATCTCCTGGCCCTCGCTGTAGTCGCTGGTCCAGGAGGTGGCCGCGTTCTCCACCCGCAGCTTCTGGTCGCGGCAGATGAAGTGCAGGTGGTCGTTGCCTAGCATGCCGCCCGGGAGGAGGTGGGCCTCGGTGAGGATCTGGAAGCCGTTGCAGATGCCGAGGACCGGGAGGCCGGCCTTCGCCTGCTCGATGACCGTCTCCATCACCGGAGAGAAGCGGGAGATGGCGCCGGCCCGCAGATAGTCGCCGTAGGAGAAACCGCCGGGCAGGACGACCGCGTCCACCTGGTGGAGGTCCTTGTCCTTGTGCCAGAGGGCGACCGGCTCGCCGCCCGCGAGGCGGATCGCACGCTGGGTGTCCCGGTCGTCGAGGCTGCCCGGGAAAGTGACGACGCCAATACGAGCGGTCACTTCGCGGCCTCCGCGACTTCCTCCACCTTGACGGTGAAGTCCTCGATCACGGTGTTGGCGAGGAAGGATTCCGCAAGATCGTGGATGCGGGCGAGGGCGGCCTCGTCGACCGGCCCGTCAACTTCCAGTTCGAATCGCTTTCCCTGACGTACGTCGGAGACGCCTTCGAAACCCAGACGCGGCAGTGCGCGCTGCACCGCCTGGCCCTGGGGGTCGAGGATCTCCGGCTTGAGCATGACGTCGACTACGACGCGTGCCACGTGCACTCCCGGTGGTGTGGTGCGGAGCAGGTTCCTGCAGTGGTTTCAGACTACCTGCACAAAATTTCTACGCGCGTCGACTTGTAGGAATCTACGTGACGACTGTCACGATCCGGTGCGGCAGCCGGTCGCTCCAGAAAATTTCCGGGAAAGATCCCGGATCGACATCCGAAACCTATTGCGCTCGGACACGCGGGAGGATTTAGTCGGGCTTCACATTGCATTGTCGGGCACTGTACAAATGAATTGTCAGCGTGCCGCACGAAGGGACCGATATTCGTGGCGCAGAAGGTCGTGGTCACTCTCTCTGACGACATCGACGGCTCGGAAGCGGCGGAAACGATCGCCTTCGGACTCGACGGCAAGTCGTACGAGATCGACCTGAATCAAGCCAATGCCAAGAAACTGCGTAAGGCGCTCGCGCCGTACGTGGAGGCCGGCCGCAAGCGGTCGAAGTCCGGCAGGACGTACCGGCAGACGGAGGTTGCCCCCGACCCGGCGGCCGTCCGCGCCTGGGCGCAGGCCAACAAGATGGACGTCCCGGCCCGCGGCCGGATCCCGAAGAAGGTCTACGAGGCGTTCAGCGCGGCGCAGTAGCCGCCGCCCGACGACCGGTCACCGGCCCCTCGGGAGAACCGACTTGCGCTGCACCCCTCCTGGTCAGCTAGAGTCTGGAGCACGCCGAGGGGCAAGGCCGAAAGGCCCGGCTCACGGAGTACATGCGGGTGTAGTTCAGTAGTAGAACATCCCCCTTCCAGGGGGAAGGCGCAGTGTGCAATTCCTGTCACCCGCTCTGCACCGCCGGTCCGGACCACTCTTGTGGATCAGGTAGGCTGGTGCTCGCGCCGATCGGTGGGAGCCGGTCGGAGGCAATGCGGACGTAGCTCAGTTGGTAGAGCGCAACCTTGCCAAGGTTGAGGTCGCGAGTTCGAGCCTCGTCGTCCGCTCTGATTGAAGGCCCCGGTCTTAGGACTGGGGCCTTCGTCGTGTTCGGCGCCTCTCCCTCCGGTCCCCTCTGACATTTGTCATGCCGAGTGATGACAGCGCGCACTGCTGCCGGATCCCGGTCGCCGGGACGCTGAAGTCATGGACACGAACGAACACGAACACGTGATTGAGGTCACTGACCTGCGACGTGTGTACGGGGGCGGGTTCGAGGCGGTGCGCGGAATCACTTTCTCCGTGGGCCGCGGCGAGATCTTCGCACTGCTCGGCACCAACGGCGCGGGCAAGACGTCCACCGTCGAACTGCTGGAGGGGCTCGCCCGGCCCGCCGGGGGACGGGTGCGGGTGCTCGGCCACGACCCGTACGAGGAGCGGACCGCCGTACGGCCACGGGTCGGGGTGATGTTGCAGGAGGGCGGATTTCCGTCCGAGCTGACCGTCGCGGAGACCGCGCGGATGTGGGCGGGGTGCGTGAGCGGGGCGCGGCCCGAACAGGAGGCGCTGGCGCTCGTCGGGCTGACGGAGAAGGCCGGCGTACGGGTGAAGCAGTTGTCCGGGGGTGAACGGCGGCGGCTGGACCTGTCGCTCGCGCTGCTCGGCGAGCCCGAGGTGCTGTTCCTGGACGAGCCCACGACCGGGCTCGACGCCGAAGGGCGCCGGGACACCTGGGAGTTGGTGCGGGCGCTGCGCGACGGCGGCACCACCGTGCTGCTCACCACGCACTACCTGGAGGAGGCCGAGGGGCTCGCCGACCGGATCGCGATCCTGCACGACGGGCGTATCGCGGCCGCCGGCACCCCGGCCGAGGTGACCGCCGGCCGGCCCTCACGGATCTCCTTCCGGCTGCCCGACGGCTACCTCCTCGGGGACCTGCCGCCGCTCGGGGAACTCGGGGTGTGCGGGCACGAGGTGGACGGCGAGGTCGTACGGCTGCGGACGCGGGAGTTGCAGCGGGCGGCCACGGGGCTGCTGGTGTGGGCCGAGGAGGCGCGGGTGGAGCTGCGGGGGCTGGATGTGCGGTCGGCCTCGCTGGAGGAGACGTTCCTGGGGATCGCGCGGGAGCAGGGGGTGGCGGTATGAGCGCCCTCGCGCTTGCTCCCGTCGGGCGGCGGCTTCGCGCACTGGCCCGCGCCGAACTCACCCTGCTCGGACGCAATCGCGGTGCGGTGGTCACGGCACTGCTCATGCCGCTGGCGCTGCCGTTCAGCGTGCGGCCCGCGGTCGACCGGATCGACCTCAAGGCGCAGGGGCTGAGCATCGGCACGGTGACGCTGACGGCCGCGGTCGGGTTCTCCTTCCTGTTCGCCGTGTACACGGCCCTGGTGAGCGCCTATGTCGCCCGCCGCGAGGAACTGGTCCTCAAGCGGCTGCGCACCGGTGAACTCGACGACGTGGAGATCCTGACCGGCACCGCCCTGCCCGCCGTCTGCATCGGCCTGGCGCAGGCCGTCGTGCTCTCCGTCGGCTGCGCCGTGCTGCTGGACGCGGGGACACCCCGCGCTCCGTATCTCACCGTCCTGGGCATGCTGTCGGGCTTGGTGCTGTGTGCCGCGCTCGGTGCGCTGACCGCTTCTTTCACCAGGACCGTGGAGAGCGCCCAGGTCACCGCGATGCCGCTGGTGCTGGTGTCGATGATGGGCTCGGGCATCGCGATCCCCACGGAGGTCCTGCCGCACCGGCTGGGCTCCGTGTGCGAACTGCTGCCGCTCTCCCCCGCGATCCGGCTGGTCCGGGGCGGCTGGACCGGACAGCTGAGCGCGTACGAGGCACTGGGCGCCGTGACGACCGCCCTGGCCTGGACCGTGCTTGCGGTGTTTGCTGTACGGCGGTGGTTCCGGTGGGAGCCACGGCGCTGACGGACGGGGGAGCGGAGTTGTTCGGGCGGATACGGGGGTGGCAGCGGCGGCACTGGCGGGATCGGAGCAAGGCCGAGCGGGTCGAGTTGCAGACCGTGGTGACCGGGTACGTCACGACGTGGGTCTTCTCCCTGTCCTGGCTGGCACTGCCGCTGGTGGGCGCACTTGAGCGGCGGCCCGCGCCGGTAGCCGTCGCGAGCGTGCTCCTCCTGGTCAGCGCCCTGCAGTGCGTGGAGGCCAACCGGCTCACCCGGACCGCACTCGACCACTACCTGGGCCGCGCCGAACTCCCGTTCCGCGCCCTGCGCCCCGCCGCCGTCCTGCTGGGCCTCGCGCTGGCCCTGACCCTGGCGCTTGCCGCGCTGGGCGGGGCCGACCCGGTGACGATCAGGCTTGTCATCGGTGCCGCGCTGATGCCCTTCGGTCTGCTGTACGGGCTGGTCACCTCCATACGGGTGTTCCTGCGCCGGTCCGCCGTGCTCGCCGTGGCGCTCATGGCCGCGTTCGCCTGGGCCGATCCGGATCCCGTCGGGATCGTCATGATCGGCGTACTGACCGGTTTCGGGGTGGCCCTCTCCCTGATCGCCAGCCGTTGCGGCGCCTGGACCCTGTCCGTGCTCTGGGAGGCGGAACGGGCCCGGGAGGCCGAGGCCCGGCTCGCCGTCGCCGAGGAGCGGCTGCGGTTCGGGCGGGATCTGCACGACGTGATGGGGCGGAATCTCGCCGTCATCGCACTGAAGAGCGAGCTGGCAGTGCAGCTGGCGCGGCGCGGGCGGGCCGAGGCGGTGGACCAGATGATCGAGGTGCAGCGGATCGCGCAGGAGTCGCAGCGGGAGGTGCGGGATGTCGTACGGGGGTACCGGGAGGCCGACCTCGGGGTCGAACTCGCGGGTGCGCAGGGCGTGTTGAGTGCGGCCGGGATCCGGTGCGCGGTGAGCGGGGAGGCCGGCGGGCTCGACGTCGGGGTTCAGTCGGTCCTTGGCTGGGTGGTGCGGGAGGCGACGACGAACGTGCTGCGCCATGGGGACGCGGTGCGATGTGACATAGCGCTGAGGACCGGCGAGAGAGGTGTGGTGCTGACCGTGGAGAACGACGGGGCGTCCGCTCCCGTGTCCGGCCGCGGGTCCGGGCTGGCCGGGCTGCGGGAGCGGCTGTCGGCGGTGGGCGGGACGCTGGAGGCCGTCCGTGTCGGCACGGATGTGTTCCGGGTGACGGCCGAGGTGCCCCTGAGCGTGAGTGGGGTCATGGCATGACCGCCGCCGTACGGCTTCTGCTCGCCGACGACGAGCATCTGATCCGGGGCGCGCTCGCCGCCCTGCTCGCTCTGGAGGACGACCTCGTGGTCGTTGCCGAGGCCGCGTCCGGCCCCGAGGCGCTGGCGATGGCGCGGGCGCACGAGCCGGATGTGGCCGTGCTCGATCTTCAGATGCCGGGCGCCGACGGTGTGAAGGTCGCCACATCCCTGCGGGCCGAACTGCCCGGCTGCCAGGTGCTGATCGTCACCAGTCACGGCCGCCCCGGACATCTGAAGCGGGCGCTCGCGGCAGGAGTGCGGGGGTTCGTGCCGAAGACGGTGAGCGCGCAGCGGCTCGCGGAGATCATCCGTACCGTGCATGCCGGGAACCGTTACGTCGACCCCGAGTTGGCCGCCGACGCGATCGCCTCCGGCGACTCTCCGCTGACCGTGCGGGAGGCGGAGGTGCTGGAACTCGCCGCCGACGGGGCGCCCGTCGCGGAGATCGCCGAGCGGGCCGCGCTGTCACAGGGGACCGTCCGGAACTATCTGTCGTCGGCCGTCTCCAAGCTCGGAGCCGAGAACCGTCATACGGCGGTGCGGCTCGCACGGGAGCGGGGTTGGGTATAGTTGGCTCCGCGCCACGGCGCACTGCGGACGTAGCTCAGTTGGTAGAGCGCAACCTTGCCAAGGTTGAGGTCGCGAGTTCGAGCCTCGTCGTCCGCTCTCTCTCGAAAGGCCCCCGGTTCTCCGGGGGCCTTTCGCATTACGACCAGCTCGTGCCCGTCAGGCGCTCGTACGCCTCGACGTACTTCGCCCGGGTCGCGTCCACGACCTGTGCCGGCAGCGGCGGCGGGGGCTGCTCACTCTTGCGGTCCCAGCCGGAGGCCGGCGAGGTCAGCCAGTCGCGCACGAACTGCTTGTCGTACGAGGGCTGCGCGCGGCCCGGCTGCCACTGGTCCGCAGGCCAGAAGCGGGAGGAGTCCGGGGTGAGGACCTCGTCCGCGATGACCAGCTGCTCGCCCTCGAAGCCGAACTCGAACTTGGTGTCCGCGAGGATGATCCCGCGGTCGCGGGCGATGTCGCGGGCGCGGGAGTAGACGGCGAGGGTCGCCTGGCGGAGCTGGGCGGCTGTGTCGGCTCCCACCTGGCGGGCGACTTCCTCGTACGACACGTTCTCGTCGTGCTCGCCGACGGCCGCCTTGGTGGCCGGGGTGAAGATCGGTGCGGGGAGTTCGCTGCCGTCGACCAGGCCCTCGGGCAGCGCCAGGCCGCAGACGGTGCGGGAGTCGTCGTACTCGACCAGGCCCGAGCCGGTGAGGTAGCCGCGGGCCACGCACTCGACCGGGACCATCTGGAGGGACTTGCAGACCGTGGTGCGGCCCGCCCAGTCGGCGGGGGCGCCGGGGGGCGGTTCGGTGCTCAGGACGTGGTGGGGGACCAGGTCGGCGAGCTGGTCGAACCACCACAGGGAGAGCTGCGTGAGGATGCGGCCCTTGTCGGGGATCTCCGTGGGCAGCACCCAGTCATAGGCGGACATACGGTCGCTGGCGACCATGACGAGGTCACCGGCCTCGTTCTGGTACAGCTCGCGCACCTTGCCGGTGTGGAGGTGAACCAGGCCCGGAACCTGGATCGGCTCGGGCTTCTCTACGAATCCGGACACGGTTCCTCCCCGTGGTTGAAGACAAAGGGTCGCCCGTAGGGCCCGAATAGGGCGTGGCGGGCGACGGGTGGGCCCAAGTGGCTCGATTCTCCCGTATGCCGGGGATCGCCCTTGGAGGGGGGTGGACTCGAAAGGGGCGGTGACGTGGACTTACGTGAGCTCAGTCACGTTTGCAGATCCGGTCCAGGAGGTTGGCGGTGGCGCGCTGCACTCGTGTGTCGACGTGGCCCGGACGGTCCAGGGACGGGGACCAGGCGAATGTGCCGGACGCGAACACCAGCGCGCCGGAGGGCGCTCGGTAGAGGGATGTCTCCTGGTGGCGGACGGCTCCCTCGGAGTCGGTGTACGGGGAGTGGGCGAGCAGGATGCGCTCCTCGTGCTCGGGGAGCGGGGTGCGCGGGAAGTAGCGGTCCGCCTCGCCCGCGACCAGGCCCTCGATCTCGTCGCCCTCGTGGGCGCCGGTCGCCTCCCACAACCAGTGGTCGGCGTTGCGGACGATCAGGGGGTGGGGGTCGGGGACCCGGCCCGCGTACTGGATGCCGACCAGTTGCTGCTCGGGGCGGTCGATCTCGCGCCAGAGGACCGGCCGGCCGGGGCCTTTGCGCTTGCGGCAGGTCAGCAGGCGATCGGGGACGCCGGACGGGGACGGGCCCAACTCGACCTGCCAGTACATGGTGTTGGCGGAGAGGAAGACCAGGGACGTGCCCTGCTCGCGGGCGAGTTCGACCGTGCGGCGCATGTTGGCCGACCAGTACTCGTCGTGTCCCGGGAAGACCAGGCCGCGGTAGCGGGTGGGGTCCACGTGACCGGCGTGCAGGTCGCGGGCGTCGGCGTAGGCCAGGTCGTAGCCGTAGCGCTCGGCCCAGCGGATGAAGTCGTAGCCGTGGCCGACGTGCAGGGGGAGGCCGGCTCCGGCGTACGGGCGGTCGAAGGAGACCGTGGTCGCGGCGTCGGACTCGCCGAGCAGACGGCCCTGTTCGTCCCAGGCGTGGTAGAGGCTCGCGCCCGTGCGGCCGTCCTCCGGGTAGAGGTTGTACGCCTGCCAGGTGACGTCGGGGAGGAGCAGAAGCAGGTCCGCGGGGTGGTTGTCGCGGACCGTGAAGGGGATGTGGGAGCGGTAGCCGTCGACGGTGGTGAGTACGGCGACGTAGGCGCCGATGCTCCAGTAGCTCGGGATCTGCAGGCGCCAGGAGAGCCACCAGTGGTGGCAGGAGACGGTGCGGTCCGCGGCGAGCGGCGGGGGCTGGACGATGCCGGAGAGGCGGGGGCTGGTGGTGATCTTGGCCGCGCCGTCGCCGCCGTAGTGGCCGATGCGGTAGATGTCGACGCTGAATTCCTGGGGCGGGTCGACCGTGATGTGGAAGTCGACGGCCTCGCCGGGGGCGACGGCACCGGTGGAGATGAAGCCCTTGATCTGGCGGCGGACGTCGTCCGCGGAGCGGGGTCCGCCGGCGGCTCGCGGGGCCGGGACGCGGGGGGCGTTCGACGGCTCGCCCGCGGGTGGCTGCTGGGGGGCGTCCACGTACCAGGGGACCACGTGACCGGTGTCGTCGAAGTACGTCTCGCTGCCGCGGAGCCAGGGGACGGGGCCCTGACCGAAGGGGTCGGTCACGGCATGCGCCAGCGCCCCGGATTCCCAGCGGCGGATCTGCTCCTGACCCATGGTCGCTCCCCTCCCTCGATCCCCCGCGGTCGCGTGGTGTGCCTGTCGCATGGTGTGGCGTGCCTGGCTTGTGGCCGTGGCGTGCCCTGGCTTGTGCCGCAAGCCCTTGCCATGTGCTCGATCGGTCCCAGCACATCACATTGCGCACCCATGTGGTCACTATTCGTTGCGAATTGGCCGAAAGTGGAATGCGGGATTCCGGTACCGGCGACCGTCACACAAGCCGGACGGGCTTCTCGGGGCGTATGCCGGATTCGAGCAGCCAGGTCCGGAGGGGAGCCGGGTCGCCGTCCTCCACGAGGCTGAGGACGCGAGGGGTCAGGTCCGTGGCCCGTTCGCCGTTGATGAGGAGGGACGGGCCGTCGAGCCAGTCGAGGCCCGGGGTCGCTCCTGCGGTGTCCATGGCGGCGCAGCAGACCATCGCGGTGACGTGGTCGGCGAGCAACTCGCGGGCTGTTCTCGGGGGTTGGAGCGGGAAGAGGGGGAGCGTGGCGTCGTCCCAGAGGGCGGTGTCGGGATCGGTCCGCTCCGCGGGGGTGGCGGTGGCTTCCTCACGGGCGAGCTCGGCGGTGAGGCCTGCGGTGAGGGTGGCGGTGCGTTCGTCTTCCGGTTCTTCGGCTTCGGCTTCGGCCTGGATGGTCCCACCCGCACCATCCATGGCAGTTTCGTCTTCGGGTGCGGGTGGCCCCTGTGAGGGGTTCTCGCAGTCGGCGTCCGACCGCTTGTTCGGGGGGAGGGATGGGGTCGACAAGTGGGTGAGGATTCTGGAGAGGGTGGGGCCGTCGGGGTGCTCGACGGCTGGGTCGGGGGTGGAGCTGACGCCCAGGGTGTCGAGGACTCGGTGGAGGCGGGCCGCGTCGGTGCGCCATTTGCGGTCCACGACCTCCTCCGGGTATTCGTCCCAGTCGACCGGGGCCCAGTCGGGGCCGGGCTCGGCGGGTCCTCCGTGGAACAGGCGGGCGGCGAGGAGCGAGGCCGCCCCGTCCACCGTGCCGGGCTCTTCCAGCAGGTCGCAGGCAGGGCGCTCGCCCAGACGGGAGGCGAAGCCCTCCGCCAGACGGTCGCGACGCGAGAGTTCCGTGAGAGCCGCCACCACTCCCGCGTCCAGGCGGGAAGGCCAGCGGCCCATCCGCCAGGCGGGCAGCGCGACCCTGGTCAGCAGGCGGTCCCAGCCGGCGTAGGCCAGGCCCACCTGTTCCTGGGCGACGATCCTGAGGCCGTAGTCCACAGCCTGTGCACGCTCGGAGGCCGCGGCCGCCACGCCTCGCTCCATCTGCGCGGCGTGCTCCCGGCAGCTGCGCAGCAGCAGACGGGCCACCCAGCCGAGGCTCGCGCACACCGCGCGGGTCAGGGGACAGCGGCCGGGCGTCGAGGCGACGGCCACCGCCGCGTCCAGGCCCCGTACGAAGCGGCGGGCCGCTGCTATGTCCGGGTGGGCGGAGGGCCCCGTACCGGCCACGACCGGAGCGAGGACCGCGCGCAGTTCGCCGACGCGCATCCACCACAGGAAGGGGGAGCCGATGACGAGGACCGGTGCGGCTGCGGTGCGCCGGTGGGCACCTCGCACGCCCGCTATCTCGTCGCGGTCCGCGGCAGGAGGCGGGCCGTGCGCCGGATGGGTGCGGTCCTCCAGCCAGCTGTCGCAGTCCGGGGTGAGCGCTATCGCGCAGGGGGCTGGGACGTCGAGCCGGTCGGCGAGGTCGCGCACCATCCGGTACAGGTCCGGGGCCGACTCCTCGGCGATCGGAACCGTCGGACTGACGGCCGGGCGGGCGCGGGCGACGACCAGGGCGATGGCGCCCGCGGCGAGGAGCACGAGGAGGGCGACGGGGGTCATGGTCCAGCGGGCGGCGTGCCAGAACGGACCCACGAGGTGGTCCGTGGAACCGCCGGCCAGCAGGATCACGGCGACCGCCGCGGGCAGCAGCGCCACGGCCAGTGCCCTGCTGCGGATGCGCAGCACGGCGAGGGCCCTCGAGCGCGCTGCCTGCGCGCCCGCCTCCACACCCATACCGGTACCGGTCACGGCCGGTCCTCACCCCCTCCCAAGCTGTCCTGGCTGCGCGGCTGTCCTGGCGTTGCTCACTCCCCCACTGTGGCACCCGCCACTGACATCGCAATGCCGGTGGGCCAAGTGCCGGACCGCTTGCGCCGCACCCTAGTTGGGGCCCCGGCCCACGTCAGCCGGATGGGGTATCGGTCACTCGATGGAATGGCTTTGGGGAGAGGTGGATGACGGAAAGCGAGGATCGGGCCCCGAATCCTTAGACGGATCCGGGGCCCGATGGGTTGGCCGGCGGGTGTGGGCGGACGCTGTTGGCCGGCGGGTGTGGGCGACGCGGCGGGTCAGGCGTACTGGGCCGCCTTGGCCGCGATGTCCGTGCGGTGCTGGGAGCCGTCGAGGTGGATGCGGGAGACGGCCCGGTACGCGCGGTCGCGGGCCTCGGTGAGGTCCTTGCCGGTCGCCGTGACGGACAGGACGCGGCCGCCGGCGCTGACCACCGTGTCACCGTCGTGCCGGGTGCCGGCATGCAGGACGTAGGCGTGCGGGGCGTCCTGGGCGGCCACCTCGTCGAGGCCGGTGATGGGGTCGCCGGTGCGGGGGGTGGCGGGGTAGTTGTGCGAGGCGACGACCACGGTGACCGCGGCGTCGTCGCTCCAGCGCAGGGGCGGCAGGTCGTCGAGGGTGCCGTTCGCGGCGGCGAGCAGGACGCCGGCCAGCGGGGTCTTCAGGCGGGCCAGCACCACCTGGGTCTCGGGGTCGCCGAAGCGGGCGTTGAACTCGATGACCCGGACGCCGCGCGAGGTGATCGCGAGACCGGCGTACAGGAGGCCGGAGAAGGGGGTGCCGCGGCGGCGCAGCTCGTCGACGGTCGGCTGCAGAACGGTCTGCATGACCTCCTCGACGAGCTTCGGGTCGGCCCACGGGAGCGGGGAGTACGCGCCCATGCCACCGGTGTTCGGGCCCTCGTCGCCGTCGAGTGCGCGCTTGAAGTCCTGGGCGGGCTGGAGCGGGACGACCGTCTCGCCGTCGGTGATGGCGAAGAGGGAGACCTCGGGGCCGTCCAGGAACTCCTCGATGACGACACGCTCGCAGGAGTTCGCGTGCGCCTTCGCCGCCTCGATGTCGCTGGTGACGACCACGCCCTTGCCGGCGGCGAGCCCGTCGTCCTTGACGACGTAGGGCGCACCGAAGGCGTCGAGGGCCTCGTCGACCTCTTCCGGGTTCGTGCAGACGTACGAGCGTGCGGTGGGCACCCCCGCTCCCGCCATGACGTCCTTCGCGAAGGCCTTGGAGCCTTCGAGCTGCGCGGCTTCCTTGGCGGGGCCGAAGACCGGGATGCCCGCCTCGCGCACGGCGTCGGCGACCCCGGCGACGAGGGGTGCCTCAGGGCCCACGACCACGAGGTCGGCGGCGAGCCGTTCGGCCAGCGCGGACACGGCTTTGCCGTCCAGCGCGTCGACCGGGTGGAGCTCGGCGACCTCCGCGATGCCGGCGTTGCCGGGGGCGCAGTGCAGCGCGGTGACGTCGGGGTCGAGGGACAGGGAGTGGCACAGGGCGTGTTCGCGGGCGCCGCTACCGATGACGAGGACCTTCACGGGGGTCAGCCTAACGGGGGTTTTGTGCGGGGTGCCGAGTGGGAGGGGGGTGGTGAGCTGTGCGTTCCTCCAAACCGGGCCCGGTGGTGGGGCGACCGGACCTGAGGGCTGCCGCCCCCAGCCCCCCGCCTTTCGGCCTGAACGGCCTCGTCCTCAAACGCCGAACGGGCTGAAATGCCGTGCCCGGCGGCCAGAGCAGAACCCGAGAGGGCAGGTCCGCCGCCTGGAAGAACTCCCACCGAAAGAACTGGCCCGCCTGGAAGCACTTCCGCCTGGAAGCACTTCCGCCCGGAAGAACAAGGTCGCCCGGGAAGGACAGGCCCGCTCGGAAGGACAGGCCCGCGCCCGAAAGAAACAGGCCGCACTCGGAAGAGCAGGCCCACCCGAAAGACGCAGCCGCGCCCAGAAGAGCGGTCTACTCGTTCGTGAACTCCTCCACGACCGTCGCGCCCAGCTCCCGCACGATCAGTTCGTGGCCGGAGAGGGCCGATTCGTTGAGGTCGGGGTCGTCGTCCTCGGGGATGTCGTCCTCGGGGGAGACCGGGGGTGGGGGTTCCGGGGCCGCTGGCTGGGGGACGGGGGTGGGCCGGTTCGTCGGGGGCGGTGACGTGGGGGCGGGTGCGGTGGGCGGTGGGGACGGCGGGCTCTGGGTGGGCGTGCCGCCGGTGTTGCCGTAGCCGCCCGGGGTGGCGCCTCCGCCGTAGCCGCCGTTGGAGGGGGCGGCGGGTGGCGGAGGGGCCGAGCCGCCGGACGGGTCGACGATCGCCTCGATCTTCCACTGCACGCTGAACTGCTCGGCCAGCGCCTGGCGCAGTACGTCCTCGCTGCCGCTGCTCGCGAAGTTGTCGCGGGCGCCCGCGTTGACGAAGCCGAGCTGGAGGGTCGTGCCGTCGAAGCCTGCCACCTGGGCGTTCTGGCTGAGCAGGATCCAGGTGAAGCGGCGGCGGTTCTTGACGGCCTCCAGGATGTTCGGCCAGAGCATGCGGGGGTCCAGGCCGCCGGTCGGGGGCGCGTACCCGGCGGCCGACGCGGCGGGCTGGGGGGTGGCTGCCGGGGCCGGTGCGCTGGGCGGGGGCGCGGGCGCGGGCTGTCCGGTGCCCGCGGGGGCGGCCGTGGGCCAGCCACCGGGGCGTCTGCCGCCGCCCGCGGTGGCCGCGGTGGGCCAGGCGCCGGGAGCGGGAGCGGACGGGGGTGACGGGGGCTGCTGGGCTGCCGCGGGGGCGGGCGCCGGGGCTGCTGCGGGAGCGGCCGGTTCGGGCGGGGCGGCAGATGTCTGAGCCGGGGGTTCCAC
>NZ_JAJSBI010000026.1:79949-141143 GCF_021261325.1 Streptomyces guryensis
CCTGGCCGGCCGGCGCGACGCCTCCTGCACCCGCCCCGCCGGACGGCGCCCCCGAGGTGCGGACCGCCGCCCGGGCAGCGGCCGGGCCGCCTCCGGGCAGGACCGGCTCCCCGGCGGTGGCTCCGGGCACCGCGCCCCCGTGCGCCTCGGGCCCCGGCACGTACCCCATGGCCGGCGCAGCGGCGCCCGCGGAGAAGTTCACGCCCCGCTCGATCCGGTCGAGGCGGGCCATCACCGAACGCTCGTCCCCGTATGCGGCCGGCAGCAGCACGCGGGCGCAGATCAGCTCCAGCTGGAGGCGGGGCGAGTTGGCGCCGCGCATCTCGGTCAGGCCCTCGTTGACCAGGTCGGCGGCGCGGCTGAGCTCGGCGGCGCCGAACGTGCCCGCCTGGGCCTGCATGCGCTCGACGACATCGGCCGGGGCGTCGATGAGCCCCTTCTCCGCGGCGTCCGGCACCGCGGCGAGGATCACCAGGTCGCGCAAGCGCTCCAGCAGGTCGGCGACGAAGCGGCGCGGGTCGTTGCCGCCCTCGATGATGCGGTCGACGACCTCGAAGGCGGCGGCCCCGTCACCGGTCGCGAAGGCCTCGACGACGGAGTCGAGGAGCGAACCGTCGGTGTAGCCGAGGAGGGACGTCGCCATGGCATACGTCACACCCTCCTCCCGCGCTCCGGCGAGCAGCTGGTCCATGACGGACATGGAGTCACGCACGGAACCCTGACCGGCCCGTACGACCAGGGGCAGCACGCCGTCCTCGATCGGGATGTTCTCCTTGCCGCACACCTCGCCGAGGTACTCGCGCAGGGTGCCCGGCGGCACGAGACGGAACGGGTAGTGGTGCGTCCGCGAGCGGATCGTCCCGATGACCTTCTCGGGCTCGGTCGTCGCGAAGATGAACTTGAGGTGCTCCGGGGGCTCCTCGACGACCTTCAGCAGCGCGTTGAAACCGGCCGACGTGACCATGTGGGCCTCGTCGATGATGTAGATCTTGTACCGGCTGGCGGCGGGCCCGAAGAAGGCCTTCTCGCGCAGCTCACGCGCGTCGTCCACACCACCGTGCGAAGCTGCGTCGATCTCGATGACGTCGATGGAGCCCGGTCCGTTGCGCGCCAGGTCGAGGCAGGACTGGCACTCCCCGCAGGGCGTCGGCGTGGGTCCCTGTTCGCAGTTCAGGCAGCGGGCCAGGATGCGTGCGCTCGTCGTCTTGCCGCAGCCGCGCGGCCCGCTGAACAGGTACGCGTGATTGACCCGGTTGTTCCGCAGCGCCTGCTGCAGCGGGTCGGTTACATGCTCCTGCCCGATGACCTCGGCGAACGACTCCGGGCGATAGCGGCGGTACAGCGCGAGAGACGACACGCCTACGAGGTTATAGGCGCCCACTGACAACGCGGGCCGCCCGGATGCGCCCGGCAATCCCGGGGAACGCAAGACCCCCCACGCACCCGCCAGAGCCGACCTACCCTTGCTGCCTTCCGGCCCTGGGGGAGTTCAGTCAGATAGCGCCGCGTGAGGGGCTGAGGCCCAGCGTACCCGATCGCAGGGCGCCCGAACGAGTTCGCTAGCACCCTCCGACGTCATGTAATGTTTCCGGCGGAGGATTCGCCTAGAGGCCTAGGGCGCACGCTTGGAAAGCGTGTTGGGGGCAACCCCTCACGAGTTCGAATCTCGTATCCTCCGCCAGTGCCTCACCGGGCACGATGTCGAAGGGCCCCACCGTTCACGGTGGGGCCCTTCGACGTGCGTGGTTGCAGTTTTGGTTGCAGTTGCGGTCGGCGTACGCAACCGGACCAGGGCGGACGCGATGAGTGCCGACATCAAACGGCTCACATTCCCCTGGGCACGCGCAAACCCCGAAACGTCCGGAGGAGCACACTGGGAGGGCCAGGACGTCGGTGCTCGTAAGGGGGTGTCGACCGTGGCCAGGACGTGTCGCTCCAGCGTGTGGATGTGGCGGTGGCGGCGCAATGCGCTGCGACGCCGCAGCGACGTCTTCGAAGCGTGGCTCCTGCTCGCCGTATGGATCCTCGCCGCAGCGGGCAGTCTGTTCACGGCACTGGCGGTGGCGGGCTCGGTGGAACACAACCTGAACCAGCAGCGCCTGGAGCGCCACGCCGTCGCGGCCGTGCTCACCGAAAAAGCGGCCGGCCGGACATCAGCGGCGGCGGTGGACGACGAGCACGTGTGGGCCACGGCGCGCTGGACCGCACCGGACGGCTCCCCGCGCACCGGCCAGACCAAGGTGGCTCCTGACAGTGCGAAGGGCACGCCGGTCATGGTGTGGACGGACCGGCGGGGCCGGCTGACGCCCAAGCCGGCCGGCCCTGGGGACGCCCGGTTCCGGGGTGTCTGGGCGGGCACGATGACCGGGATCGGCGTTGGCACCGCCGTAATCGGGGCCGGACTGGCCGGGCGCGGGCTGCTGGAGCGCCGGCGCTTGCGGGAGTGGGCCGAGGAATGGCAGCGCGTCGACACCCGCTGGGGCCACACAACCGGCTGACCGCTCCTGGGGGAAATGATGTTGTTGCTCTGCTCGTTCATGGGGCGGTGATCCGGATGACGCAGCAGTACCTGGTCGGAGAGGCATCCGTGCTCCTTTCCGAGCTCCAGGCGTCGGGTACCGATCCGCTCGCCGTGCGCGAGCTCGCGCGGCTGCGCCACGAAGCGGAGACCGGGCCGGTCAGCGAACTGGGGTCGGTGGCGCTACGGGCCTTGGAACTGACCGACCATCTGTGCCGACAGTCGTTGCAGCGCGGAGATGTTCCCCACTTCGTCCGCCAGTGCGCCGGAGCTGCGGAGCTGCGCGAGTTCTGCCTCTGCGCGCAGCTACTGGCCGAGCATGACCCTTCCGGCGCCGAACGTCGGATGTCGGAGCGTCTACAGCGTCTTTCGCGGGCCTACCCTGGCCCTACAATTGAAGAGTTCTTCAATTGGTTAGTTGCCGTGATCTCTACATGATTCGCTACCCGGAGGTCTCAGTGAACGAAGTCGCCGAGGCGCTGCTGGCGCGGGTGCGCGCGGCGCGGGCGGGGCTGGCGGCTGCCGTGAGTGCCGGGGACGCGTACGAGGTGGCGGTGGCCGAGGACGAGCTGGACGACGCGGTGCGGCTGGCGCGGCGGCACGGGCTGGACGTCGAGGCGGCTGGCGTGGACGAAGGGTGATGGGGATGCCGGTTCCGCTGTATGAGGCGAAGGCCGAGTTCTTCCGGATGCTCGGCCACCCGGTGCGCATACGGGTGCTGGAGCTCTTGCAGGACGGACCGAAACCGGTGCGCGAGCTGCTAGCCGACATCGAGGTCGAGCCGTCGAACCTGTCCCAGCAGCTGGCCGTGCTGCGCCGCTCGGGCATCGTGACGGCGACGCGTTCCGGGTCGACGGTGGTGTACGAGCTGGCCGGGGGCGACGTGGCCGAACTCCTCGCCGCCGCGCGGCGGATCCTCGCCACGCTGCTGACCGGACGCCAGGACATGCTCGACGAGCTGCGCGCGACGGAAGTGTCCCGTTGACCGGCAGCGGAGGATTTCGGATGCCGTGGCCGCGTGGCAGACCGGCTGCGGCGACCGAGCATGTGCGGCCCGCGGTCCAGCGGCACATCGCCTCGTTCCGGTTGGGGCCCGAGGCGGTGCGGCGGGCCCGGGAGGCGGTGGCCGAGCACCTTCCTGCCGCAGGCGTCGCGCCGGGCTCCGCGTTCGCGGACGCGGTGCTGCTGGTGACCAGCGAGCTGGTCGTGAACGTGCTGCGGCATGCCCCTCGCTCGCCGGTGATGGATGTGGGGATCACTGCCGGGGCCGGGCAACTGGTCGTCAGCGTCGCCGACGCCGAGCCGAAGTTGCCGGATCTCAGCGCCGAGGGGATGGGCGCGGGGCTGCGGATGGTGGCCGAGCTGGCCGCCGACTACGACGGCGACATCAGCGCGGAGCCCGCCGTCGACCATGACGGCAAGGTCGTCCTCGTGCGGTTCATCGTGCCGTCGCAGGGACGTGGACAGCAGTGGACACCACAGGAGAGCAGGGAGACGACACCGTGACCGACCAGGCATCCGAGCAGTCCGCGGGCAAGCAGTCGACGTCCAGGACCAAGGACAGGGAGTGGCGGATCGAGCGCGGCGTCGCGATCCGGGCGGGCTTCTACATCTTCGGCACGCATCTGTTCGCCGGCTTCGTGTGGCTGCTCTTCTACCTGGGTGAACACGCGCACAAGTGACTCGGCGACGGCGTGCGCGGTCTGGGCCCAGGGCCGGTCGGCCCCGCTGTCGACCCGCCCGGCCTATGGATCCTCGCCCTGCAGCCAGGGAAAATCGACTGCCCCTCCTATGGGCTGCTGGACAGGACGGCCAGGGGACCATGCCCGAGTCAGATTGAAGACGTCTTCAACTGTGCACTTGCCGCCACCGATATGTACTCGACCGGCCGGAGGCTGCGGAACCGCACCTGGACGGGTTCGGCGCGGAGAAAGGACTGCCTGAGGTGATCGCTGTTGTGGGACATGCCGACCTCACCGCCCCCACGCTGGCGATGCTGGAGGAGGAGCTGTACTGGCGGCTGGCCGAGTTCGCCCGGGCGGGCAGGGCAGGGCTGGTGCGTGCCGGGCGGGGGCTGCCCGTCGCCTTCGGCAGGGCCGCTCGCGCCGCGGGGGTGGCGCTCGTGACCGTGTTGCCCTCCAGGAACGGCGTGCCCGAGGTGCTGGAGTCGTGCGACCGCCGGGCGGCCGGCGAACTGCTGCTGCTCTCCGAGCACGTGCGGCTGCTGGAGTACGACCCGTCAGACCGCGATGCCTGCGTGGGTGCGGACGAAAGCGTGCTGGGTTCCTGTGCCCGACTACTGGCCGTTTGGGACGGCTCCCCCTCCACCAGACGGGACGCCACGGCCCATCTCGTGGCTTTCGCCCGCGCCAGCGGCATAGAGGTCGAGATCCTGTGGCCCGAGGGAGCCGGCCGCATGGCACCGAACGAGGAGACGTCATGACCTCGACGCTGCCGGACCCCGCCTCGCCCGCGCGCATGGTGGAGCTGGGCCGTGACGAGGCTCTGAAGCTGCTGGGGAGTGTGCAGTTGGGGCGCGTGGCCTTCACGGATCAGGCGCTGCCGGCGATCCGCCCGGTCAACCACCTCGTGGACGAGGGCGACATCATCGTGCGCACACACGGCGGCTCTGCCCTGCTGGGCCACGCGTTGCAGTCCGAGGTGGTGGCGTACGAGGCCGACGAGATCGACGCGACGACCCAGACCGGGTGGAGCGTCGTGGTCACCGGCACGGCGACCCGGGTCGTGGACCCCGGGACGCTGGCCCGTTACCGGAGTCTGCTCATGCCGTGGATCGACGCGGAGATGGAGCAGGTGGTGCGGATCCGCCCGGAGATCGTCAACGGCTACCGGCTGGTGCAAGCCACAGGTTCGTGACCCGGGGAGCGACGCAGACCGACGACCATGCCGAGGCGCATGGAGCTCCGAATGCCCTGGAGTCGACGCCACTGGGGTTTCGGGTGTGGCGCGCTGCGCTGGGCCGAGCAGACGACGCCCGACCGGGTGCCGGCGACCTACCACCGTACCCACAGGGTGCGCTACTTCCACGGCTGCTACTCGGTCGGCGACGACCGTCTGTGGGGCGTCAACCGCCGCAAGAAAGGTGCCGCGAACACGCTGGCCGCGCTGAAGTCGATCCGCGCCGCCCGGCCCGACGGCGCACCCATCTATGTGATCCTGGACAACCTCTCCGCCCACAAGGGCGCCGACATTCGCCGCTGGGCGAAGAAGCACAAGGTCGAGTTGTGCTTCACCCCGACCTACGCCTCGTGGGCGAACCCGATCGAGGCGCACTTCGGACCGCTGAGGCAGTTCAGCATCGCCAACTCCAACCATCCCAACCACACCGTGCAGCCCCGGGCCCTGCACGCCTACCTGCGCTGGCGCAACGCCAACGCCCGTCACCGCGACGTCCTGGCCGCCGAACGCAAGGAACGCGCCCGCATCCGAAGCGAGAAGGGCATCCGCTGGGGCGGTCGCCCCCTCACCGCCGCAGCCTGAACTCGAGTAGGCCCTCGCGTCACCTTCGCCAGAACAGGTGGTGCGTCACGCCGCTCGGGCTGGGCACGACCTCCAGGTGGAAGCGGTCGAGCAGCTCATCGGGGGACTCCCAGAGTCGTAGTCCGGACCCGAGCTTTACCGGCGAGACCGCCACATGCAGAGTGTCGACGAGATCGGCGTCGAGGAACTGCCGGATGGTGGTGACCCCGCCGCCGAGCCGGACATCCTTGCCCTGTGCCGCTTCCCGCGCCCGTTCGAGGACCATGGCCGCATCGCCGTCGACGAAGTGGAACGTGGTGTCGGAGAGCGTGAACGACGGACGCTCGTGGTGGGTCATGACGAACACCGGGGTGTGGAACGGGGGCTCCTCCCCCCACCAGCCGCGCCACTCATCGTCTGGCCAGGGTCCGCGCTGGGGCCCGAACTTGTTGCGGCCCATGATCTCGGCGCCGATGTTGCGTGCGAAGTCTCGCGTGAAGTAGTCGTCGAGGCCCCGGCTCCCGCCGGGATCCATGCGCATGGGCCAGCTCGCCGTGGCTCCGGCCCAGGCGAACAGCCTCTCGGGATGGTCGTGGCCGAACGGCCGCTCGAGACTCTGGTGCTCACCGGCACCGATGCCATCACTCGAGATGTTGAAGTTCATGACTCTCAGCAGTTGATCCACGTTTTTCCTCGTCAGGTCCTGTCGCGTCACCGTGCGGCGAGGCGCCGCACATCATGACGTCGAACGGGACGTGGCCGGATCGACGGCGGCCCACAACTTTTTTCCAAGGCGTGTCAGGAAGCGACCCATGCGTCACGCCGGACGTCACCGCCCATCCAACCGCCAACCCGGCGAACCTAATCCGGTCAGAGCGCTAGAGGTCGTTGCCCGCGTAGGAGAGGTTGAAGCTCTTGTTGGTCAGCGGGAAGTCCGGCACGATCGTGTCCGCCAACGCGACCGGCAGGGCGGGCCAGTTGAAGAAGGACGGGTCGACGGGCTTGACGCGAGCCAGGGTGCCGTCGGGGGCGAGTTCGACGCGGGTGGTGATCGAGCCGCGCCAGCCCTCCACGAGGCCCACGCCGGTACGGAGGGTCGTCGTCCCGGACGCCGACGGAGGCGCCAGCACGGCCATCGGGGCCGACAGCCCCTCGGTGAAGTGCTCGATCAGGGCCAGGGAGACGTCGATCTCCTCGGCACGGACCAGGAAGCGTGCCAGGACGTCTCCGCTGTCGTGGACGGGCACGGTGAGCCTTGTGTCGTCGTACGGCGTGAAGGGGTGGGTGATCCGGGCGTCGGCGCCAAGGCCGCTGGCGCGGGCGACGTAACCGAGGCAGCCGATCGTGCGGGCTGCCTCGGTGTGCAGGATCGCGGTGCCGGTGAACCGGTCGTGGACGGTGGAATGGCCGAGGGCCAGGTCGGCGATCTCCCGGATGTCCTCGCCGATCGCCTTCAGGCGCACGAGGTCGGGCAGGGCGTGCAGTGCCGCGCCGCCGGGGACGACGCCGCCGCGCAGCAGCCGGTGTCCGGTGACTTCCTTGTTGAGGCGCAGGAGTTGCTCGCGCACCCGCTGGGCGTGGGCGTTGAGGATGCCGTGACCGACGTCGTTGCAGAGCATGCCGAGGTCGGCGACGTGGTTGTGGATCCGCTCCAGTTCCAGGAGCATCGCGCGGGCGTTCTGGGCCTCGAGGGGGACCTCGGTGCCGGTGGCCTCCTCGACGGCCAGGCAGTACGCGAGGGCGTGGCCGACAGCGGTGTCTCCGCTGATGCGTTCGGCCAGCGGGAGTCCGGCGGCCACCGAGCGCCCCTGGAAAAGCTTCTCCACGCCCCTGTGGACGAACCAGAGGCGGGCTTTGAGCTTGAGGATGGTCTCGCCGACCACGGAGAAGCGGAAGTGGCCCGGCTCGATCAGTCCGGCGTGCACCGGGCCGACCGGGATCTCGTAGACGCCGTCGCCTTCGACTTCCAGGAAGGGGTATGGCCCTTCCTGCTCGCCGAAGGCCGGCGTCGGTCCGGCCTGGGGGCGCATGGGGTACCAGCCGCGCGGCCAGTGGAAGTGCCGTACGAGGCGGCGCGGGAGCGGGTGGTCGAGGGGGACGATGCCGAACAGGTCGCGCATCTCGCGCTCGAACCGGCCTGCAGGGAAGGAGAGATGGGCGAGGGTCGGCACGGCCTCGGGCTGGTTCGGTGCCAGGCGGACGTGGAGTTCGGTGCGGGTGTCGGGCGGGCCGGCCACGAACAGGTACACCACGCGGAGCCCGTGCTCGTCGTGGTGGGCGGCGACCAGCGCGAGCCGGTGGCCGCCGGTCAGCAACTCCTCGGCGCGCTGTGGTAGTTCGGTGACGTCGATGTCGTGCGTGTTGCGCATCGCTTCAGCCTCCGATCGCCTGGGCGGCGGCGTGCAGCAAGTCGGTGAGCGGGCCCAGGGCCACGCCCAGGGCGGCGCAGGCGGCCAGGCCCAGCAGCAAAGGCCACACAGCAGACGGGCTTTCCTCGGATGGTGTGCCCGGCCCCAACAGCATGCGGGCAGTCCGCGCGGCGAGGGCTGCGAAGGCGACCAGCACGAGCAGCAGGGCCACCGCCATGACCCAACCCAAGCCCCCTCCGGCGGCGAAGCCGGCCCGGGCGATGCCCAGCTCGGAGGCGAAGAGGCTGAACGGCGGGAAGGCCATCAGCGCCACCACCGCAAGCCCGAACGCCCCTGCGAGCGGCGGCGCCTGGGCAAGCAGCCCGCGGACTAGCCCGATCCGCGCCGTACCAGTGATCTGCAGGATCCGGCCCGAAGCGCAGAAAGCGACCGACTTGGCCAGCCCGTGGCCGGCGATGTGCAGCAGCGCGGCGGACAGCGCGAGCGGGCTTCCGATCGCCGCGGCCAGCGCGATCAGGCTCATGTGCTCCATGGACGAGTAGGCCAGCATCCGCTTGTAGTCGCGCTGGGCGAGCAGCAGCCCGGCCGCGAGGGCGAGGGTGAGCAGCGCGATCCCGGCGAGCAGGACACGGGTGAAGCCGGGGCCGAGGGCGGCGTCCGCGATGACCCGGTAGCGCAGGATCGCCGCGAAGGCGACCGACAGCAGCACCCCCGACATAAGGGCCGAGACCGGTGCAGGGGCTTGGCTGTGGGCGTCCGGCAGCCAGGCGTGCAGGGGGATCAGACCGGCTTTGGCGCCGAAGCCGAGGACGACCAGGGTGATGCCGAGCCGGGTGACTGCCGGGTCGAGACGGTCGGCGCGGGCGACGAGGGTGGGCCAGTCCAGCGCCCACGCCTCCGCGATGCCGGCCTGCCGGGCCGCGTAGTAGATGAGTACCGTGCCGAGGAAGGCGAGCGCGATGCCGGCCGAGCAGATCACCACGTACTTCCAGGCCGCCTCCACCGAGGTACGGGTGTGGCGGTGGCCGACGAGGAAGGCGGTGACGATGGTGGTGGCCTCGATGGCGACCCACAGCACGCCAAGGTTGGCAGTGACGACGGCCAAGGACATCGCGGCCAGGAACGCCTGGACGAGGACGTGGTAGCGCGACACCGCCCGGGCGCTTGCCCGCCCCGCGTCGCGCTCGCCATGCAAATACGCGGGTGCCGAGCCGCAGGCGATCAGTGCGACCGTGCCGATGACCAGCAGCATCCATGCGGTCAGCGCGTCCGCCCGCAGGAGTCCGGAGTACGCCCGCTGGGATCCGCCGCTGTCGACGTCCGCCGCGAGCAGGCTCCCGCACGTGAGGATCACGGCGGGCGAGACGAGCCCGGCCCAGTCCTGCCCATGCCTCGCGGACACCTGGTCGGGCTCGGGGGCTTCCACCAGCAGGACAGGGCCCTGTGCGGACGCGCGCTGCCGAGCCTCGGTGAGTTCCGCGGCGAACGCTGCCGCCGTCGGGCGGGTGCGCGGTGTGGCCAGTGCGTACGCGCCGGCCACTGCCAGCGGCACGGCGGCGGGCGCGGTGAGGAGGAACGCGGAAGCGGTCGCCCCTCCTGATAGATGCAGCATCAGTCGTGCAGCTCCCGCAGGTCGTCGATGTCGGTGGTGCCGAACGCCTCCCGCATCCGGGTGGTGAGGATCTGCAGCACCAGTACCGCCAGCAACACGTCGAAGGAAACGCCGAGTTCGACGATCAGCGGCACTCCGGAGGTGGCCAGGAAGGCGGTGGCGGTGATGCCGTTGTCCAGCAGCAGGAAGCCGACCACCTGGGCCAGCGCTCGCCTGCGGGTCACCAGCACGAAGAAGCCGATCAGGACGACGGCAAGGCCGACCGGCAGGGCGTGGGTGGCCGGCGTCGGATGCAGTGCAGTCAGTGGCCGGGCCACCGCGTAGGCCAGCAGCGTCAGCAGCGAGGCGGTCAGCAGGGAGGCGGCGACGTTGACGAGGGGTTGTGTCTCCCGGGTCTCCGCGCCCCCGTCGGCGTAACGCCGCCGGTCCTGGGTGAGCGCGGCCAGAGCGCGGCGCATCAGATACGGCAGGACACCGGCCCTGAGGGCTCCGATACCGATCCCGACTGCGATCAGGTCCCAGCGTTCCTCGTGCGCGCCGAGCAGGACGGCGATCGCGGCGAGGGCGATGCCCTGCAGGGCGAAGACGCGGACGATCGAGGCCAGTTCGCGCATCCACAGCACGATCACGGCGGCCAGCAGGAAGGCCCCGCAGGCCAGGTCGAGGAGCTGGGTGTACAGGCCGCCGCTCATGACACCCCGCTCAGGAAGTACGAAGCGGTCACCGCGAGCAGCGCCAACAGGAAGGAACCGGCAAGAAGTTCGGGCACCCTGAACAACCGGACCTTCGCCCAGAACACCTCGGCCGCCGCGAGCACCGCGCCCAGCAGGCAGATCTTCGCCGCGAACAGCACCAGCGCCACGCCGAGGGCCACCCACGAGGAGCCGGTGGCGATCCCCCACGGCACGAACAGCGACGACAGCAGGCCGAGCAGCAGGGTGAGCCGCATCTGGGCGCCGAGCTCGACCAGCGCCAGGTCGGGACCGGCGTACTCCAGCACCATCGCCTCGTGGATCATGGTCAGTTCGAGGTGGGTGGACGGGTTGTCGACCGGGATCCGTCCGGTCTCCGCCAGTACCGCGACCGCGAGGGCGGCGGTGGCCAGCAGCCCCGCCGGGGAGGCGAGGCGGGCCGGTTCGTGGGCGGCGCCGGAGACGATCGCCGGGATGTTGGTCGTCCCGGCCGGTATCGACAGGGCGAACACCGACAGCAGGATGGTCGGCTCGACCAGTGCGGCGACCGTCATCTCCCGTGAGGCACCCATCCCACCGAACGCGGTGCCGGTGTCCAGCCCCGCCAGGGCGAGGGCCATGGTGCCCAGCGCGATCAGCGCCACCACCAGGATGAGGTCCGCGTGGGAGCTGACCGGGGTGTCGGTGGACAGCAGCGGTACCAGGGCGGCGGCCACGGCGGTGGTGGCGACCAACAGCGCGGGGGCCGTGCGGAAGGCGGGCCCGGTCCCTACGGGAGTGATGGGCTCTTTGCGCAGCAGCTTGCGGGCGTCCCGCCAGGGCTGGAGCACCCCGGCGCCGGCCCGGCCTTCCAGGCGGGCCCGCACCTGCCGCATCCACCCGGTCACCACGGGTGCCCCAGCACCGACCAGGACAACCTGGCCGGCCACGGCCGCGTATCCGACAGCAGTACTCATCTGTTCGCTCTCACCAGCCCACCGCCAACGCCAACAGCAGGACGACCAGGCCGACGAAGCCGTAGCCGAGATAGAGGTGGACACTGCCGCCCGCCAGTCGGCGGGCCGCCTGCCCGGCCCCGGCCAGCCCCCGCAGCACCGGCTCGTACAACCGGTGTTCGATCCGGTCCGGCACCCGACGCTGGAAACGCACCCGCTCCACCAGATAGGCCGACTCCCGCACCGGGGTGACGTTCAGGTCCTGCTCCGGGGCCAGGACGTCGTCGAAGACCCGCTGCAGCGGTTCGGCGAACGAGGTCGCGGTGTAGGCCATGCGCGGGGTCGGGGCGCCACCGCCGCAGTCCCACAGCCGGGCGTTCGCCCGGCGCCGACGGCGTCCGTACAGCCGTGGCAGCCCCGCGGCCACCATGAGTGCAGCCGCCAGGGCTGCGACCACCCACAGCGGCGACAGCGACGCGGAGATATCCGCGAGCCGCACCCGCACCCCACCGCCGGAAACAGCACCGGTGCCCGGCAGCCCGACCGCGCTCACGGCCCGGTCCAGGCCGTCACCGAGCAGTCCGGGCACCAACGCGAGCGCCACGCACGCGGCGGCAAGCAGTCCCATCCCGGCAATCATCAGGGGCGACGCCTCCCGCGCGGACGCTGCCTCGTCGCTGCGCGGCCGGGCGAAGAAGCCGACCCCGAGCGCCTTGACGAACGCGGCCGCAGCGATGCCCGCCGACAGCGCGATCAGCGCCACCGACAGCGGCAGGACGACCGCCACCGCGACGCCCGGCACCTGAAGCCCGTGGATCAACGACTGCAGCAACAGCCACTCGCTGATGAACCCGTTGCCGGGCGGCAGCGCCACCGCTCCCAGCGCGGCCAGTGCGAACAGTCCGGCGGTGGCCGGCATCCGGGAGCGCAGCCCGCCCAACCGGTCGAGGTCGAGCAGGCCGGTGGCCCGCAGCACGGATCCCGCGGCGCAGAACAACAGGGCCTTGAAGGCCGCGTGGTTGACCACATGCAGCAGCGCCGCCGCCAGCGCCAGCGCCGCCAGCGGCCGGTTGCCGTAGGCGGTGAACAGGCCGGACGCGCCTACGCCGATCAGGACCAGGCCCATGTTCTCGCTGGTCGAGTACGCCAGCAGCCGTTTCAGGTCGGAGGCCATCGCCGCCTGCAGGATCCCGTACACCGCGCTGGCCCCGCCGACCGCCATCAACCCCAGCCACCACCAGGCCGGGCCGCCGCCGAGAAGGTCGATGCCGGTACGGACGATGCCGTAGACACCGAGGTTGACCATGGCCGCGCTCATCAACGCCGAGACGGGACTGGGTGCTTCGGGATGCGCCCGGGGCAGCCAGGCGTGCAGCGGCACCGCGCCCGCCTTCGAGGTGAACGCCAGCCCGACCAGCACGAACACGAGCCCACGCACGGTGGGCGAGACGGTGGGCGCGCCCGCCCGCAGTGCGGCGAAAGTCTCGCCGCCCGCCTTGGCGGCGAACAGCGCGAGCCCGGCGAGCAGCAGCACCAGGCCGAGGTGCGTCATCACCGCGTACCAGACGCCGGCCTGCCGCACCGAGGCCCGCTCGCGGTGCTCGGCGAGCACCAGCAGCAGTGACGCGAGCGCCATCAGCTCCCACAGCACCAGAAACGTGGACACTGATGCCGCCACCGGCACGAGGACCAGCGTGAGCGCGAACGGCGGCAGCACCGCCTGCGCGGTCCGCGAGCCGAGTCCGTGCGACCCGTGCCCGGCCGCGTAGCCGATGCCGTACACCGCGACCGCGACGACAACCGCCCCCGCCACCGCCATGAACAGACCCGCCAGCGCATCCACCGCCACATGCGCCCCGGCCAGCGGCAGCAGCCCCGGGAGGCCGGCCGCCCAGCGGCTGCCTCCCGTCGCGGCCAGGCCCGCCGTGCCGCCCGCCGCCCCTACGCCCGCCGTCAGCACTCCCACGACCGGCACGCGCAGCCGGTACGGCAGCACGAACCCGGCCACCGCGCCTGCCCCGGCCATTGCGGTGGCCGTCGCCAGGGCGGCCGGGATCACGCTCACCGCCCGGTCACTCTCCTGAGCGCCGCCACGATCTCGTCCGGTTCCGGCGGGCACCCCGGCACGGCCAGGTCGACCGGTACGACATCGGAGACGGCGCCCTCGACGCCGTACCCGCCCGCGAACTCACCGCAGTTGATCGCGCAGTCGCCCACCGCGACCACCAGCTTCGGCTCGCCCATCGCGGCGATGGTGCGGCGCAGCGGTTCCGCCATGTTTCGGGTGACCGGCCCGGTCACCAGCGCCACGTCCGCGTGCCGGGGCGAGGCCACCAGCCGCGCCCCGTACCGCTCGGCGTCATACACCGGGTTGAAGGCCGCCGCGATCTCGATCTCGCAGCCGTTGCAGGAGCCCGCGTCCACGCAGCGCACCTGCACCGAGCCACCGAACTCCTTGGCCGTGGAGGGCTGTTCCTCCTCCGGCTTGGGCGGTGCGGGCTCGGCGACCCGCCCGGTGTCGCGGATCTTGCGCAACAGGCCCATGAACCCTCCCTGACACGGTGCGGACTTGTCCGCGGGTGTTCAGCAAGCCACCCGCGATCGGAGTTATGTCACTACGGGGGTGAAGGCGGCCACCCCTCGCACCACAGAGCGCTGTCAACTCCGAAAGAGGCGGCCGCCGATTGTGGGCCGTCGTTACGACGGCGGTTTCGCCTGCGGCTGGGCGGCCTGCAGATCGGCGAGGAGTTCGGCCTGCCCAGCCAGCACCCCGGACAGAATGGTCCGTGCCACCCGCAGCAGCTCGGCCACGTGCGGGCTGGTCAGCGAGTAGTACACGGTCGAGCCCTCCTTGCGGGTCGCGACCAGGTTCGCCCGCCGCAGCACGGCCAGCTGCTGGGACAGATGCGCGGCCTCGATGCCCACCTGGGGCAGCATTTCGGCGACCGCATGCTCGCGCTCGCTCAGCAGCTCCAGGACCCGGATGCGCGCGGGGTGACCGAGGGTTTTGAAGAACTCGGCCTTCAGCTGGTACAGCGGCGTACTCATCGTGCCGTCCCCTCCCCGGCGGAGCAGCACGGCCGTACCGGCCGGTCCTCGGCGCATCGCATCCACCCACTCGTCCAACACATGCGGCCCATCCTCGCCCGCGGCAGCGGCCACGCCGAATCCGCGCACGAGAACCGAACCGCCCGAAATCAGCGGTGACGACCTCAACAATTGCTAAGATTAGCAAGTCCATACGTGATGTGAGGGAGGCTTGCGTGAGAATCATTCCGCTGCGCGGCGCGGCCGTCGCCTGGTTCAAGTGCCCCGCCTGCCGCCTCAAGTGCCGCCCCACCGCCGTCGGCCCGGACGGCGCCTGCCCGCGCTGCGGCCAGGCCCGCATGCTGAAGCTGTCCTTCGGAGGCCGGACCGCCACGTCCGTGTCGGACGGCAAACAGGGCTGACCCTCGCACGGCACGCAGCTTCGGCAAGGGGGGTGGGGCATGGGTGACTGGGCCGTCCAGTCCGGCAGCGGAATCCGCTTCGAGTGGGGGCTTGCCGGAGCGGACCGCCTCGCCGCGGAGGCCGCCTGCCTGGTCATCGTGGATGTGCTGTCGTTCACCACGGCGGTGAGCGTCGCCGTTCGGACGGGTATCCGCGTTCTCCCGTTCTGGCTGCCGGACGGCCCCGCTGCCTCGGCCGAGAAGGGCGCCGCCGCGTACGCACGGCAGTCCGGTGCACGGCTGGCCGTCGCCCGCCACGCCGTCACGCCCGACAGTCCCTGGTCCCTCTCTCCGGCCCATCTGCGTACCGCCCCGTTCACCGCCCGTCTGGTGCTGCCGTCCCCGAACGGTGCCGCCATCGCAGCCGCCGCACCGCCGAACGTGCGGGTGGTCGCCGCCTGTCTGCGCAACATCACCGCGGTCGGCAGCTGGCTCACCGCCCATGGCTATGGCACGCCCAGCCGTCCGGTCGCCGTAATCGCCGCGGGCGAGCGGTGGCCGGACGGCAGCCTGCGGCCCGCGCTGGAAGACCTGCTCGGCGCCGGCGCCCTCATCTCCGACCTGCACCACCAGGGCACAGGACCGCCGTCGGTTGAGGCGGCCGCCGCGAAAGCGGCCTACGAGGGCACCGCCGACCTCACCCACGCGATCGCCGCGGGCGCCTCCGGCCGGGATCTGGCCGCGATGGGCTTTGCCGCCGACGTGGCCATCGCCGCGGAGGAGGACGTCTGCACCGTCGTGCCCGTACGGGACGCAGACGGAGCCTTCGCCTCCGGCTGAACCCGGCGGGTCACTCTCCCGCGTCGTCTCCCGCCCGCCATCCTGTCGTGCGCCACTCGTGGCGACCCTCCGACGGCTCGCCCTGCCGTGTGCTGTGCGCTGCGAGCGCGCCGGCCAGGTCGGCGTGCACGGGGATAGGCGGGCAGTCCCCGTCGGGGACGAGGGAGCCGTCGGCGGGGATTGCGGCCAGTTCCAGGCTGCGGCCTGCCGCGGCGAGACGGCGCGCGGCCTCGGTGATCGCCGTCTGGCCCTCGGCCGACCAGCTGCGCAGTTCGGTCAGGTCGACGATGACCGGGCCATCCCCGCGTCCCACCACCCAGCCGATGGCACCGGCGAAGCGATGCACGGCGTCCGGGCCCAGGTATCCGGAGACGGACAGGATGCCGAGGTCCTGCTTGACGGTGTAGCGCCACTCGATCGTCATGATGCTCAACTTCCTTGCGCGGTCAGCCTGTCGATTCGAAGGGGAAGGATGATCCAGATGCTCTTGCCCCTGCCGTCGGCGTCGCCCCGGACCACCGCGTTGCCGCCCAGGCCAAGCGTGAGCTCCATGACGGTGGCCAGGCCGCCCGTCCCCGCGTCGGTCACCGCGCCGTACAGCGCCGGCTGGAAGGGGTGGCGGTCGTGCACGCCGAAGGCCAGACAGTCCTTGCTCGCCGCGTAGATGACGGTCACCTGCGGGGAGAACACCGCGGCATGCCGGACGCTGTTCGTGACCAACTCGCTGAGGATCAGCAACGCCGGACCGATGGCGGGATGGCGCGGGTCGATGCCCCACTCAGCCAGGGCCTGCTCGGCGGTCTCCCGCGCCATGCGGACCGCGGACGGTTCGGTGGGCAGGGTCAGCACATGCCGGTAGGGCAGAGCTGCGAGTCGGCTGCTCATCACGGCTCCGCGCGGGCGAGACGGAATCCGCTCACCGTCTTGGGGTGCAGGCGCAGCAGGGTGTCGTGCGGGCCGTGACTCCAGCCGGCCAGCGTGCGCTGGTAATGAGCCGCCTCGTCAGCATCCGTGATCACGTCGACCGGTCCGGCGACGGTGACGCTCCAGCCGGTGCCGGTGGCCGCGCGGACCTCGTCCACGTGGTAGGTCGCGGTGGCGGGGACCGCGGCGGCCGGGGCCGGGGTGCGCACCACCAGGCGGCCGTACTCCCAGGTGTGCCGGCCGGGCCGGACGACGGTCAACTCCCGCTGGGTGTACACCAGCCGCCCCAGGGCGCTGCCCTCCAGCAGCCACAGGGCCTCGGCGCCGGAGATCTCGACCATGCGCAGGGGTGGGGGCGCAGTGCTCATCCGACGGTTTCCTCTGTTTCCTCGCTGACGGGCCGGGACGCCTGGGCGGGCAGCGGCGGCATCACGCCGGCGCACTCCAGGTAGGTGCGGGCGCCCTGGATCGCCTCCGGCGTGGTGGCGTACTCGCGTCCCTCCAGGCGCAGCAGCCCCAGCGCGCCGACCGAGTCCAGGACCTGGCGCTGGCCGGGGCGTATCCCGGACGTCATGACCGCGATGCCGCGCCGGTTCAGCTTCTCCACGACGTCCTTGAGGACGAGGGCGCCGGTGGCGTCGATCGTGGTCACCCGCGACATGCGCAGGATCACCACGCGGACGTCGGCGACCTCGGTCAGCTCGAGGAGGAAGCGGTGGGCGGCGGCGAAGAACAGCGGTCCGTCGATGCGGTAGGCGACGATGTGCTCGGCCAGCAGCGCGTGCTCCTCGGCACTGTGGTCCCCGCGGTCGAGCGGCACCTGGGCGAGGCGGGCCTGCTTGGCCACCGCGCGCAGGGCGAGCGCGCCCGCAACCACCAGGCCGATGATCACGGCGTACACGAGATCGAGGGCGAGGGTCGCGACGGCGGTCAGCACCAGGATCAGCGCGTCCGAGCGGGTGGCCTTCGCCATGGCCCGCAGGGAGCCGACCTCGACCATGCGGATCGCGGTGGCCAGCAGCACACCGGCCAGCGCGGCCAGCGGGATCCTGGAGACCAGGGGAGCGGCAGCGAACACGATCACCGCAAGGATCGCGGCATGGGTGAGCGCGGCCAGTCGGGAGCCGGCCCCGGTACGGACGTTGACCGCCGTCCGCGCGATCGCACCGGTCGCGGGCACCCCACCGAACAGCGGGGCCGCGATGTTGGCCAGTCCCTGCCCGAACAGTTCGCGATCCGGGTCGTGCTGCTGGCCCACGGTCATGCCGTCCGCCACCGACGCCGACAGCAGCGACTCCAACGCGGCCAGCGCCGCCACCGCCACAGCCGGGGCGAGCAGCGAGCCCAGCGCCCCCGGGTCGAGGAAGGACAGCGAGGGGGCCGGAAGCCCGGTCGGCAGATCACCGATCGGCTTGGCGCCGTCCAGGCCCGCCACCTGCGCCACGACGGTGGCCGCGATCACCGCGAGGATGGAGAACGGGACGGTGGGCCGCCAGCGGGCGCCGATCAACATCACGCCGGCGACCGCCCCAGCGAAGGCGACGGCAGTCCAGTTCGGATTCTTCGCGGACGCCTCCAGCGCGCTCCAGGTGACGACCAGTACGCGATCGCCCGCCGGCTTGGGCACCCCGAGCGCGTTCGGGACCTGCTGCAGGCCGATCACGCAGGCGATGCCGAGCGTGAAGCCCTCGACGACCGGGGCGGGTACGTACTGCATGTACTTCCCGGCCCGCAGCACCGCCAGAGCGACGAGCATGGCACCCGCCATCAGTCCGACGGTGAGCACCCCCGTGGGCCCGTACCGGCCGACGATCGGCACCAGGACCACCGTCATGGCGCCGGTCGGCCCGGACACCTGCAGGTTGGACCCGCCGAACACCGCCGCGAGCGCACCCGCGACCACCGCGGTCGCCAGACCCGCCTCCGCCCCCAGCCCGGAGGACACCCCGAAACCGAGGGCCAGGGGCAGCGCGACGATCGCCACGGTCAGGCCAGCCAGCAGATCCCGGCGCGGGTCGCGCCGCATCTCCGCAAGGTCGGCGCGACCCGGCAGCAACACCACGATCCGGGCCCACGCCCGGCCGATCGCCCCGGCGATCACGCGGCAGCCTCGCCTTCCCGCAGCTCGGCCAGCATCTCGTTGCGCCCGGTGAGCATCTCGGTCAGGATCCGCCGTGCGGCCTTCATCAGGTCGGCGACGTCGCCACCGGCGAGCTCGTAGACGACGGTCGAGCCCTCGCGGGTGGAGGTGACGATCCCGGAGCGGCGCAGCACTGCCAGCTGCTGCGACAGCCCGGAGGGCTCGACCTCGATCCGAGCCAGCAGGTCCCGCACCGGCATCGGCCCGTCCTGCAGCAGTTCCAGCACGCGTATCCGTACGGGATGACCGAGCATCCGGAAGAACTCGGCCTTGGCCTGGTACAGCGGAACGGACACGACCCCTCGAACTCCCTGCAAGGCCCCGCGCACGGGGCGGACACCAATGGCTGTGCCCGCGGCTACCTGCAGACACAGCCAACACAGCATCTAACCAATTGCGAAATTTTGCAATTCAGCATCAGGCTGCGGCCCTGGTGTTCCCGCCGTCCACGGGCCGGCCGGATCAGGCTTTCTTGACCACGCTGGCCTTCAGCTGCATCGCCCCGAACCCGTCGACCTTGCAGTCGATGTCGTGCCCGTCGACCCCGTCGACCAGCCGGATGTTGCGCACTTTGGTCCCGGCCTTGATCCCCGACGGGCTGCCCTTCACCTTGAGCGCCTTCACGACGACCACGCTGTCGCCGTCCTGCAGCACATTGCCGACCGCATCCTTGATCACGCGCTCGGCCTCGCCGCTCTCGGCGCCGGCCTGGACGGGGACCCATTCGTGGCCGCACTCGGGGCACACCACCAGGGCGTTCATCTCGTAGGTGTACTCACAGGAGCACTTCGGACAGGGCGGAGGATTCTCGTTCATCCGGTCAGGTTATCCGGCGCCGTTTCCGAACCGTCCCCCGTCCGACCTGCCGATATGAGCGCATCCCGCCATCGTGACCGACCGCAGCACACCTCTGGGCCATTGCGCCGCCCGCCCCTACCCTCAGACCGTGGACTGGGGGACTCTCGCGGGCACCGCACTCGGCGCCATCTTGGGCGTCAGCACCCCGCGGCACCGCCATCACCCCCACGCCATGAGGCACCGAAGAATGCTGCGGGACGCTCGCCCTCTCCTCGGCCCTGCGCGCCAAGAGGACCTCTCAGCGCGCTGAGACGCCGGAGGGGAGCCCGCTCCTCGCGCGCGGACGGCCGCCGTCGCCCGAATCGACGGCGGCCGTCCCACACACGCGTCAGCCGACCTCCACGTCTCCGTACTTTGCCGGGTTTCGCGCGCGGTCGACCGCCTCAGCACATGCCGCCACGACAGCAGCTGCGACAGCGGCCTTGTCCGTCCCGCGCACCTGGGCCTCGACCTCAAGCCCTGGGCGCTGTGTGGTGTGCCACCGCACCGGCAGGTCCGTGTAGAGGTCCGTTTCGAAGTCCCAGGCCGAGACGGACCATTGCTCCGGTACGCCCACGTTCAACCGCTCGCCTCCAGCCACGAAGAGGGCGTGGGCGTGGTGAACGATCCGGCGGTCCGGTATCCGGTCACGGAGAGCCCGGATACCGCCGGCACCCTCCTGCTCCCACTTCCGCCGATTCCACTCCTCCATCTCCGCAGGGTCATCGGGATGGTCAGTCCTCCACTGCGAGACCACGGCCTTGGCGTGCTCTCCGTGCAGGAACGGAATGCGGCGCTCGCCGAGACAGGCCACATACACCGTCTGCTCCTGCAGGCCAGAGTCCTGGTCCTGCCTGGACACCGAACCCGCAGGTGCCAGTTGCAGCACGTGTGGTGCCGGTCCCCACAGCAGGCCGCCGACCTTCGCAGCGGTCTGCTGGAGCACCGGGCTGGTGAGGTGCTGGTACCGGCTGCGCATCCGGGCGGACTTGCCAGGCTCCCAGCCCATGATCCGGTCGACGACCGTGTCGGGGACACCGAGGAGGAGCAGCACGGTCGCCGCGGTGTGACGGGCGTCGTGGAGGCGACCGTCGCGGACCTTCGCCGCCTTCAGCAGGTCCTTCCACCTGTGGAAGTCGGTGTTGGGGTTGAGCGGCTCGCCCGTCGGCGAGGTGAACACGTACCCCTTCTCCACCCACAGGTCGCGCGCGAGTGCCCGCTCACGTTCCTGCTGCTCTTTGTGCAGGCGCAGCAGCTTCAGCAGTTCCTCGGGCACGCCGATCGGGCGTTTGCCGGCGCGGGTCTTGGTGTCCTTCGTCTCGCGCCGGATGCTGATCTTCTGCGGGCAGTAGCCGGGCTTGCGCCCGCACTTGTCGCCGCAGCCGTGCTTGTAGCGGGGCCGCAGGCGGCCCCGGCGGACGAGAATCACTCCCGCGTCGAAGTCGACGTCCTCCCACTTCAGGCCGAGCGCCTCGCCCTGGCGGAGGCCCAGGGCGAGCGCGATGACCCAGCGGGCGGTGTTGCGGTGCTTGTCCGCTTCGAGGAGAAGGCGCTGCACCTCCTCGACCGTGTACGGCTCGACTTCCTCCTCTTCGATCTTTGGGGCCTTGGCGATGGAGGCGGGGTTGGTGGCGAGGTGGCGGCGGCGTACGGCCTCGTTGAGTGCCGTTCGGGCGGTGCGGTGCGCCTGGTGGGCGGTGCCTGCGGCGCTGCCGTTCGCCTGCATCTTCCGGTAGAAGCGCTCCAGGTGCTCGGGCTCCAGCTTCTCCAGGCGGTGGGCGCCCAGGCCGGGGATGAGGTGGTGGTAGACGGCGACGCGGTAGCCGTCGATGGTGTTCTCACCGACGCTGGGTGCGGCGATGTTCTCCACCCAGTGCGTCAGCCAGGTCTCGACGGTCCAGGTCTGACCTGCCTTGGCAACACCGGTGGAGTCGCGCTGCTTCTCCAGGTTGCGTACGGCCTTGGTGACCTCGGTACGCGTCTTGCGACTGACGTGCCGGCGGTCCGGAGTGCCGTCGTCCTTGACGCCGACGGTGACGTACCCGTGCCAACGGCCGTCCTTTCCGAAGAAGATCGAGGAGGCGCCGTTGGGCTGGCGGGACGTGCGAGGCTTCTTGGGCTGTGCCATGTACGCCCCGCTCAGGCCGCGGCGCCGAAGTCCGTGGTCCGGTAGCGGCAAGCTAGGAATTCTTCGATCGCCTCGGCAGGTATGCGGCGCAGGCTGCCGATCTTGACGGAGCGGATCTCGCCGGACGTGACGTACTCGTACAGCTTGGTGCGGCCGATACCGATCCGGCGGGCGGCCTCGGCGACAGTGAGGGCGACCAGGGTCGTGTCGCCGGCGGTTCGCCGCTCGGACATCAGGGTGCGCAGGGCGTCTTCGGGGACGTCCAGGAGCTGGGCTATCTGGGATATGGGCAGGGCGGGCTGCGACAAGAGGTACTCCTCCCCGGCGCGCACGGCAGCAGGGGCGGCAACCCCCGCCGGCCAGGCCGGTGGTGATGTCAGGGATGGGCGGTGTTGGGTTCTGGCTCCGTCGGAGCACTCCTCGGAGTTCGCAGCGCCGAGGACGGCCGTGACGGAGGATTAGGACAGCGGTGGGGGCAACCTGCCCTGCTCTCTGAGGTGGGCGAAGGCGGGGTGTTTGCGCTTGGCCCAGGCTTCTTCCTCTGCGGCGTCATGGGCCCTGAGCAGTTCCTCGATGTCGTCCTGCTGCTCTGGGTGTTCTTCCGCGTAGGCGTAGAGCGCCAGCCGGGCTTCGCGTACCTCCTGGTACAGCTGCTCCAGCGCGTCCTTCTGGACGAGGTACGCCTTCGACTTCTCCGTGAAGACCCGGATGAGCTGCCGGGCGGCCACGTCGATCTTGAGCGGAGGTCCGGTGAGGTCCGACATGGGGATGTCAAACACCTTGCAGAAGCCGAGCGCCTCGTCGAGGTTGACCCGGCGTCGCGGTTTACCGCTCTCGATGCGCCAGATGGCCGACTGATTGATCGGATGCCCGATCTCGGCCATCCGCTCGGCGAGGGTGACGGTGCTCCAGCCGCGGGCTTCGCGCTCCAGCTTGATGCGCGCAGCGACGTTGTCTTCCGGCTCCGGGCGGCCGGGGCCGGCGCGCGTCGCATCGTCCTCGCTGCTCACTCACACCTCCCTTCGGGCAACGGCAGGGTCCACTGCGGCCAGGGTCAAGAGTGAACCGGATTGCGGAGCGAAATGCAAGTCGTTGCATTATCGAAAATCTTCGGTATGGTGATCGTCCACCTCCGAACGGAGGTGGACACCGAGACGCAGAAAGCCCCTGGCGCTGCGAACGCCAGGGGCCCAAGCGAAGTCCTCGAACACAACCGCCCATCCCTGAACGATCGAACCGGCCGACCGAGGTTGCCGCCTCATATGGCCTGCCGGGTGAGGAGTTCTATGCCCCAGGGTACGACCCTGCAGCCCCAGACGCCATCCCGCTCCGCAGAAGGACCCGGCCCGCTTCCGGACGGGCAGACGGAGCCTCCCTTCAATGTGGAGGCCGAATGCGCGGTGCTCGGCGCCTGCATGCACAACAGCGACATCATCGACGCGATCCGGCCGATCCTGGGCGATGCCGCCTTCTACCGGCCCGCGCACGAGACCATCTGGCGTGCCCTGCTCGCCCAGCGCCGCGAGGACAAACCGACCGACCCGATCGCCCTCACCGAGCTACTCCAAGGGCAGGGTGATCTGCAGCGAGTCGGTGGCAACACCTACGTGTTCCAGCTCGCCAACCTGCACTACGGCACCAGCGGCGCAGAGCATCACGCGGAGATCATCCGCGAGAAGGCCAACCTCCGCCGCCTGCTCGCCTCCGCGATACGCACCGTCCAGCGTGCCCAGGAACCGGGCGCCGACCCAGAGGCCATACGCAGCGAGGTCGAAGCGGAGATGCGGGCCGAGCGCGAGCGGGCACTCGCCTCCGGCCAGGGGCGCCTGAACCGCTTCGCCAGGGATGGATGGTCCTTCGTCAAGGAGACCGGCGCGGACGCCGAGCCCTTGTGGGGCACCAGGGAGAAGACCCTCTGGGCGCCGGGCGAGAGCCTGATGATCGTCGGCGCACCCGGAGTCGGGAAGACCACCCTGGCCCACCAGGTGGTCTTCGCCCGCCTCGGCCTCACGCAGACCGTCCTGGAGATGCCGGTCGCCCCCAGCAGGCGGGTGCTCTACCTGGCCATGGACCGACCCCGACAGATCGCCAGGGCCATGGACCGCCGCGTTTTCCCCGCCGACGAGAAGATCCTTCGCGAGCGGCTCGTCGTCTGGGAGGGCCCGCTGCCCGCCACCCTCGACAAGGAGCCCGACCTCCTCGCCGACCTCGCCGCCGCCCACCGGGCCGACACCATTGTGATCGACAGCCTCAAGGACGCCGTCAGCACGATGGTCGACGACAGCCTCGCGGTCGCCTTCCACAACGCCCGCATGCGCGCCCTGCGAGGCGGCGTGGAGATCCTGGAACTGCACCACCAGCGCAAGGCCACCGCCGATGCCCCGCGCGGCCAGCGCCCCGCCCTGGACCAGGTCTACGGCTCCACCTGGTTCACCGCCGGCGCGGGCAGTGTCCTGTTCGTCACCGGCCGGGCAGGCGACCCCGCCGTGACCCTGCACCACCTCAAGACCCCCACCGGGGAGGTCGGCCCGCTCGATGTCACCCACGACCACGTGCGCGGTACCACCACGGTCGACCCCACCAAGGACCCCGCCGTCCTGCTGCGCAACGCCCCAGGCGGCATGACCGCCCGCGATCTGGCGGGCATCCTGATCGGCGGCGGCGAGCCCGAACGCGCCGACGTGGAGAAGGCACGGCGCCACCTGGGCCGCCTCGTCGACAGCGGCCTGGCCACCAGGGCCGACGGCGTCGCCGGAGGAGCCGGAGGCGGGCAGCAGACCCGCTACTACGCCACCGCACGCCACCTCACCGCCGTCGGCTGACCCCTCGCCGACCCCGCAAAAAGCGATCACGCGACCGTACACGCGGCCCTCACGCCCAGACGCCGCCGTGAACCGCTCACAACGTGCACGCTCACCACAAAACCGCAGGTCAAGCGATCACGACAGCGTTCACGCCGTACACGCGCCCTAGCGATCACGCGCGGGGCCCCCTTTAGAAGGGGGCCCGCGTGAACGCCCCCTGCGTGAACGCCCCTCACTCCCTCGCCACAAGCCCCACCGCACCGCCCCTGGAGCCCCGCCCTTGCACTCCCCTGCCCCGAGCACCCCGGCAGCCATACCCAGCCGCCGCAGCATCCGCGCCCGCTTCGCCTTCTTTCGCCCCGGCCGCCGAGCAATCGCACCCGCTGGGGGTCATCGCGTGAAGCGCAATGCACGCATCACCCTCGTCGTCGGCCTGGTGGCCGTCGTCCTCATGGCCTTCCGGGTCTCGTGGAACGCGCTGTCCGACGTGGCCCGCGCCATCGGCGCCGACTCCACCGCCGCCCTGCTCTACCCGATCGTGGTCGACGGGCTCATGGCCCTCGCGTTGGTCGCCACGCTCGTGCTGACCGACAACGAGCGGAAGGTTGCGCTGCGGGTCCTGGCGACCTACACGGTCGCCAGCCTCGTGCTGAACTACGTGCACGGCCTCGTTCCGGCCCTGCACGCCACGTCGCCCCAGTGGGGCCAGCTCGCCGACTGGAACCCCGTCAACTGGGCTCTCGTGCTACTGGCGACCTCACTCCCGGTCGGGTCGATCTACTTCGGGTCGGACCTCGTGGCGAAGGTGCTGCACCACAACCCCGAGTCGGCTCACCCGGTCGAAGAAGCGCCTGCCCAGTCGGTGAGTCAGCAGGCTGACGAGCAGGCCGCACAGTCGGGGTCTGACCAGGCCGAATTGGCCCCCACGCAGCCGACCGAGTCGACCCCTGTGAAGGTCGCCGAGACACCCGCGACGAGGCCGACCGGGGCCGACGAGTCAGCCCCCGCTACCCGACCGTCCCGGTCGGCTGCCGTGGCGGAGTCGATCGGAGCCGCCCCTCGTCGGGTGACCGGTCGGGCCCCCGCCACCACCAAGTCGACCGCCGACCGCACGCGCACCCGCACCGACGCCGAAGTCCTCGACGAGGCCCGACTCCTGACCGCCGATTGGAGCGACGACCGGCTGAGTGCCGAGCGTCTGCGCCGCGAACTACACATCAGCCAGAAGCGCGCCCGCGCGCTGCGCGACCAGCTGCAGGCCGAGCGCACCAGCCAGGCAGCCGGTCCCGTCGCGTTCGACACCTTCAAGGCAGCGCCCCTCGACGGACTCGACGAAGCCTCCGCCTCCCCGCGGCAGCCGCAACTCGACATAACCCCGATCGGCACCGCGTGACCCCCACAAACCCGCCGCTCGCCCCCGTTTACCCCGTGCCCCCCGCGCCACAGGCGCAGGGGCACGAGGGCCGCACACAGCGAAGCGCCCGGCACCAGCACCACACGGAGAACCACCCGATGCGCGACCCGCACCACGGACTCCCCACCCTCCACGGGGAGATGACCACCGGCCTGAACAGCGCAGCAAGTTGTCGGATAAGGAGTCCTTACCCGGCCCCCGCCCTGGAGGGTGCGGAGGCGCCCGGCGCAGGGGCGCCGGGGTCGGCTGGCCCGGGGGAGCCGACCGAGGGAGGGGGTACTGAGCTGTCGTCGAGCGTGCCGCAGCAGCCTGCGCCGCGTCGCCGTCTGCGTGACAAGCAGCTGCGCGAGCACCGCGTCCATCCCCGCTACAACGACGACGAGATCGCTCTCGTGAAAAACGCCGCCGCCCTGAGCCGCATGAAGCCCGGCGGCTACGTCGCCGAGTGCGCGCTCGCCGCCGCCCGCGCCGACGACCCCACCGCAGCCGTCGCCGACTACCGCGCCCTGGTGCAGACGCTGATGGCCGCCAACCGGCAGCTCGGCGGCATCGGCAACAACCTCAACCAGCTCACCTGGCACCTCAACAAGGACGGTGCCTGGCCCCACCCCGATACCGTCCAACGGCTCCTGGACCGCGTCGAGGCGTCCATCGCCGCGGTGGACACCGCCGTCGCCCAGATCACAGAGGCGCGGTGAAGCATTGATCCCGAAAATCATCCTCGGCAAGGGGCCACACGCCACGCGTCGCACGATCGGCTACCTCTTCGGCAAGGGCCGGGCCAACGAGCACGTCGACCCGCACCTGGTGGCCTCCTGGAACGACTTCGCCCCCGATCCCGGCCGCAGCCCGCAGCGCGACCCGAAGGAGGTGGAGGCCCAGCTCGCCGCTCAGCTCGACCAGCCCGTGAGGATGCTGGGCGACAAGGCACCCCAGTACACCGTGTGGCACTGCCCCGTCCGTGCCGCGCCCGAAGACCCGATCCTCACCGACGCTCAGTGGGCGGACATCGCCCGTCGGATCGTGGCCGCCGCCGGCATCGCCCCCGAAGGCGACGCCGAAGCGTGTCGCTGGGTGGCCGTCCGCCACGCCGACGACCACATCCACATCGCCGCCACCCTCGTCCGCCAGGACGGCCGCCGCCCCCAGCGCGACTACGACCAGCGCGCCGTGCAGAGCGAAGCCCGCCAGATCGAAATCGACTACCGGCTGAGGCGGTTGAAGCCGGGCGACGGCACCGCCGCCAAACGCCCCACCAGCAAGGAGCACTTCAAGGCCAAGCGCCTGGGTCAAGACGCCACGTCCCGCGAGATCCTGCGCCTGCGTGTCCGCCGCGCGATGGCAGCCGCCTCCACCGAGGCCGAGTTCTTCGCCCTGCTGGAGGCAACGGGCGTGACCGTGCGCCTCAAGCTCGGCCCGTCCGGCGATGCACTCGGCTGCAACTTCGCCCTGCCCGGCGACACCAACGACAAGGGCGAGCCCGTGTTCTACGCCGGTTCCACCCTCGCCGGCGACCTCTCCCTGCCCAAGATCCGCCAACGCCTCGCCAGCACCAGCCCCGAGCCCGCGACCGTCCGGCCGGGCAACCCCTGGCACCAGGCCACCGCCGCCACCGAACGCATCCCCCACCACCTCACCCACAGCAACGACGAAGTAGCCCAGGGACAGCTGGCCGCGCTCGGCGGAGCACTCGACCTGCTCCCGCTCACCGCCCCCGCCACGGTGCGGGCTGAACTCGAACTCGCCGCCGTCGCCTTCGAGCGCGCCACCCGCTCCCGCATCGCCGCCGACCACGCCAGTGCCTGTGTCCTGCGCCGTAGTGTCCAGGCGATCTGGAAGGACCCCGCGCGGCAGGACGACGGTGCCGGGCTGGCCATGCTGCTGGACGTCGCGCTCACCGCGGTCGCCTACGCGATGCACTGGCACCGCACCCGCCAGCACGCCCAGCAGCAGGCGGCAGCCGAGCAGACCCTCATCCACCTGCAGACCGCGTACGCGCAGATCACTGGACCGGTACTGGCCGGCCTCGCCAGCCGGGCACCCAGCCCGCACACCCAACACCGATACGCCCACCACCTGAGGGCGGCCGTGCCCGAGCACGCCGAACGCATCCTGGTCGACCCCGCCTGGGACGCCCTGACCACCGTGCTCGCCCAGGCGGAAGCAGCCGGACACAACCCAACCGCGATCCTCGACCAAGCCCTCAACCAGCGCACGCTCGACGACGCCCACAGCCCCGCCCGCGCCCTGACCTGGCGCATCCGCCGCCTCGGCGAACGCCACGCACCCGGCCCACGAGCCCAGGCAGCCAACACCAGCCACGCCGCAGCGCACCCCACCGCACCACGCCCGCAGGCACCCCAGACACGGCGGCGCTGATCACCCCTACGCCCGGCCGCCACCTTCACCGACACCGATCACACGGCACCGCACAAGGAACCGCCCATGCCCCACCCCTCTGTCCGCCCCAACGTCGTCGTCCTCCTCACCGAAGTGGACAGCGCCCCCCGCGATGACCGCTCGCGCCTGTATCGCCGCGACGGGACCGTGTTCACCGACGCCGAGCACGACCTGATCCGCACCTGCACCCCGGAAGAGATAGACGCCGCGAATGAGCAGAGGTGGCTCGAGGCCGAGTGGGCACGTGAAACCCACGAGATAGAGAAGGCCCTCGTCGACCTAGTCACGAAGTACATCGAGCAGCTCCCCGACGGCTCCCTGTGCAGCAACATCTACGCCACCATGACCGACGAGGACTACGCGGAATGCGACCGCTTGGCCAAGATCGTCGCCGCACGACGAGGCATCGAGTACCCCGCCGAGCACGAAGACAGCTGACCGTACGCACACCAACGGCGGCCCACTGGGTGGGCCGCCGTTGCGGCAGGGCTGAAGCGGCTGCCGATTCACCCCGCAGACCTGACCACCGTGGCCTTGGTGACCGCCTTGCGCACGTGGGCATCGACCAGGCCAGGACTACCGGAGACCTTATGGGGGTCTTTCATTCCTGTCCGTTGTCCGCTCCACTCACCCGCAGCTCGCACGCACGAGTCCGCACGGACAGCCGACCCGGGTTGTTCTCCCTCTGTCTCTGTCACTCAGCGCAACCGCGGCCCCTTGCGAGCCCACGCGGCCCAGCCAGGCTCAGCGCATATGACTCGGCATGTCGGCAGCGCTAATGGCCTTTGTCTGCGGCCTTCGACAGCGTCTTCGCTCAGTCCCCGAGGTTGCCTGCTCAGCCGCACCGGCGAGCGTGTCGGCGCTTTCCCCCAGGTTCCTGAGGGCGCCAGCGGCTTTCGCCAAGGTGCTGGTGTTGCGTGCGGCCGTGGTTGGAGGTCCGGGGCCCGCCGGGCGGGCAGTGACGCCATCGGGGGGCCACCGGTCACCATGGGGCGGACGGTGTGCCGTCAGGCTCGAGGCCGTGGGGCCACAGGTGTTCCATGTCGCGGGCGAGGGGGAGTTCTAGGTAGTGCCCGGCATCGGCGACCTGGCGCCACATGTGCTCGGCCTCATCAGGGTTGGTCCACTGCATGTGCGCGGCGGCCTGAATCATGACGACCGGGTCACCGGCGTCGGCGGCTTGCTGGGCAAGGCGCTTGGACTCCGCCAAGTCGCCGGCCGCCGCTCGCAGGCTGGCAAGGTCGCGCATCGCGAAGTAGTTGCCGACCTCGCAGGCCCGCCGGAGCCAGTACTCAGCGCCCTCCCTGTCTCCGGCCGACTGCCGCATCATGGCGAGGTGGTACCGGGCGTTGGAGTGCCCGGCGTGCGCGGCCGGCAGGTAGGCGCGGTCGGCCCCCTTCCGGTCATTGATCTGCCGCGCCCAGCCGAGTTGGAATGCGATGCCGGGATGGCCGGCCTCGGCGGCCTGCCTCGCCAGTCGTTCGGCTCCTTCCTGGTCTCCGGCTTCCTCCAGCATCCAGGCGATCAGGAACATGGCCTGGGGGTCGTGATCGTCCGTGGCGAGCCGGTGCCACCGCTCGAGTTCGTCCTTGTCCGCGCTCTTTGTCAACAATCCGGCGTACCCGCCGATGGCGAATTCGGATGCGTCGACGTCTTGCCGGTACAGGCGTTCGAAGCCCACCCAGTCCCCGGCCTCTGCCGCCAGGTGGGCACGCTCGAATGCGGACGTGCCGACGTCGGTGTGCGCGGCCCGCTGGAAAGGCCGTGCAGCTCCCGGCTGCCACCCGACCCCTGGGCGCGGAGGCGGCGGATAGCCGGCGTCGGCGGCGAGCTGGTGCAGGCGCTCGGCGGTGGCCCAGTCGCCTGTCTGCCGCAGCCTTCCCGCAATCTCAATCAGAGTGTCGGGGTGACCGGAAGCACGGCCTTCCGCGTACAAGCGGCCGGCCGTGTCCCACTCATCGTTCAACCACGCGACGTAAGCCAGGACGTCAGGATCGCCACTGCTGGCGGCCTTGTCCAAGAGCCGGAGGACAAGGCGCAGGCGAAACCGTCGCAGAGCCGCTTCGGCAAGGATGATGAGGTCGCTGGGGAAGAGGTGGTCGAGCGCGGCCTCCCAGAAAGATGCCGGGGGGCACAGGCGTGCACGGTCGGCGCGAGCGTGCTGTTCCAGGTAGTCGGCGAGGTCGTAGAGGAGCCCGGGCGGTGACGCCGTCGCACGCCCCCGGGCTTCATGGGTGCGGTCGGAGCGGATATGGAACAGGGGGGCCAGGTTGCCGTGGACGGTGGCAGTCAGCTCCGCCAGGGCCCGCTCCAGCCAGTCATCGGCCAGGGCGTGGTACTCGGTGTCGGTGAGATAGTCCGGGGCTGCGTGTTCAAGGAAGGCCGTCGGCAGAGGCAAGTTCGCACCCAGACGGCGGGCGTCCATGGCGGCGAGGAGGACGGCGTGGCCGGCCGGGGAGGCGGTGCGGTAGCGATGCAGCAGTTCAGGTGCTCCGGCCAGGAACTGGGTCACCGCACCGGCCTCGGAGCGTTCCAGAGCCTGGGCGATTTGCCGGTCGCCGTCCGACGCCAGCGTCCGGGCGGACTCCAGGGCGGCGGCATCGAAGGTCTCCGGCACGTTGATGCGGCGGCCGGCCAGGAGCGTGCGGGCCTGGGGATGGGGATCCGGTTCCTGGGGATCGGGGCGCCGGGTGTAGGCACGGGCGTACTCGGGCCACAGCGTGCCCAGCACCAGGACCGGACCGCGGCCGGGATCGGTGAGCAGGCCGTACAGGGCACCAGCGATACGCTCGCCCATGCCGGAACCGGCACCGAGATAGTGCTGGGCCTCGTTGAGCCACACCACCGTGTGCGCTTCCACTTGGGCGATGCCGGCGAGTGTCGCCTCGGCGCGGGTGGGATCGAAGGGGTGCCACAGCCGCCACCCCAGAGGCGCAAGCGGCTGAATGGCTTCCCAGCAGGCCCGAGTCTTGCCCGCAGAGGAGGAACCGACCAGCACGGCCATCGCGCTCTTGCCTGTCACCGCACGCTCGACCACCGCCGCCAGGTCCTCGTCGTGCGCTCGCCGCACATACGCGGGTAGTCGCGCAGCTCCACGACCGGCTCCAGCCGCTGCCGGGACGTCGATGGCGGGGTGGATCTCCAGATCCAGCGGATCCCACTCGTTGATCGGCCGCCCGAGCCGGCTGCGTTCCGCCGTTTTACGGCCGACCGCGTCGGCGTGCAGGTCAAGCAGCGCATGGACGTCCAGCTGCAGCACCTTCGCCAGAGTGCCGACGGTCTCGGGACTCGGCGCTGGCGCCGAGTCACTTAACGCCTGACTGACCGTGGTACGGCCCAGCTCGGCAGCGCGTATGAGCTCATGCTGTGTACGGAACGTCGATGCGGCAAAGCCCTTCCTCAGCCGAGCCCGCAGCTCGGCCAGCGCCGCCGGATCCTGCACCCCGTCCGACACGAACAACCCCCGCTCTACGTACGGTCCAGCTCCCGTTCGACAGTGTTCATCATCGTTCACCCGAACGGCGTCGAACACCGACTGGTCCAACTTGTCTCTCGTCACCACTGCATACGACGAAGAGGACAACATCCGTGACCGACCACGCCGCCGTGATCCTCCTGGGCTGTGCGCTGATCTTGCTGATCGCAGTCCTGGTCGCGGTCGCCGCCGGCTACCTCGCCCGCCGTGACCACGCGACCCGCGCTGCTGCTCTCACCCGCGGAGCCGTAGCCTTCGCTGCCACCCTGACCCTCGCCGCCACCCTCACGGGCACCCTCGCGGGTCTGTTGCACCATTGACAACACGGGACACACGATCACGAGCCCGTCACCGGCACCGAGGATCTGCTCCGCGATGTGCTTCGTTTCTCCCGCACGGTACGCCGGAACCTGTCACACAGGGTTCCTACACCGAGCAAAGATCACTACGGTCGAGGCCGAGCAGCCTCAGCTACCCACGAAGCGGCGGAACCGCTTTGCAGCTCTTGGACATGTCCGCACCTGCATAAGAGACCACGACGACCACCGTCCCGGTGCGGACGGCCGTCTGCTTGACGATGCTGCTGCGCCCGCCAGCGGCAAAGGTCAGCAGCTGGCTCCACTGCTCGTCGCCCAGGCGGGCGACGAGCACCTTCCGAGTCGTCACCGTGACGGGCGTACTGCCGGTGAGGACCTGGTAGGTGGGGTAGGAGGTCATCGCCTCGAAGATCCGGCCCACGCTCCGGGAGAGCTTGTCCTCGGCGTCGCTGTACAGCTCCTCGGCCACCTCGGAGTCGCTGGCGCCCGCATAGGTGAAGGACGCCTTCGCCTTGTGCGGGAAGTCGAGGCTGCCGCCGATCGCTGCCTCGCTGCCGAGCTTCTCCAGCGCCGGACAGCCGATAACGGTCACGTCGTCGTGCTGCGCGGCGCGCTGCGGCGTGCGGGTGTAGCCCTCGCCCAGATCGTTCTCGTCCAGGAGCCGCTTGGCCAGTGCGGCCGAGGAAAGCGGAGCGGACGCCGGAGCACTCTCGTCGTCCGGGTGCGCCGAGACGGTCGTAGAGGACGATGAGGCGCTGGAATCAGCTTTGCCGGTCGAACAGCCGGTCAGGGCAAGGACGGCAAGGGCACCGAGGCTGAGGACGGTCGTGGTGTGAAAGCGCATGTGAACCCCTAGTGGTCTGCGAAGCGGACAGGTTGACCAGGCCGGTCCTCCGGAGGCCGGCAATGCGAAGAGATGGAGGGGCTTCGGGGGTTCAGTGGCCGAGGTGGCGCAGGCCCTCTTCGAGGGTGGGGTGGAACCTGTCGACGGGGCCGGAGTGGCGGTTGTACCAGGCCGCGTCCAGACGGGGCTCGTTCGTCTCGTGGCCGGCGCGGCATCGCAGCCAGATCGAGTCGTCACGCATGCAGAAGACGATCCAGTCCCGGTACGCGCCACACCCGGGGCATGTACGGACCTCTCCGTCGATGACGAGCGGCTGTTTACAGGGCATCATCAGTCCGGCCACCTCCTGCCGGGACGGCACCCGCAAGTCCGGCGGCAGGAAGTCTGGCGCCACCACTTCCTCCTCAGCCGGAGCCGGTGCGTTCTGCTCGGGGGCATCGAGCCACGGCTGCGTGGCCTGCAGCTGCAGAAGCAGCGCAAAGCCCGCACGCTGGGCCTCACGAAATGCGCGGTCCTCGCGAGCGCGTCGAAAGAACAAAATCTCTTCCTCTCTGTTATGTGGCAGGCACGGGAAACGTGCGGCTGCTGGGAAAGACTGGCGAACGAGCCGCACACCAACGGCTCCAAGGGGGCGGAGGTCGTCAGCTGCGACGGACGACGGTGAGCCGCCCCTCGGCGCTCTCGGGCACAGTGCGGCGAGGCACCGGAACCGGCGAGGCGAGCGAGGAAGCGAACGCGGCAACCAGGCCGTGAGGGACGCTGGCGCTGAAGCTGGCACACCACAGATACGGGACGCCAGATACGGGTGCCGCCCACGCCTGCCAGCCCACCAGGTCGGGCCGCGGGTCTGCGTCTTCGATGAGCGGTGGCAGCATCTCCAGGGACACACTTGAGGAGAACCCGGGGTCCACCGCAGTGGTGCGAGGCCGATCCACGTCACGGATCCAGCCACGGGCACAGAGCGCGTTGAGGACGGTCTCGGGCCCTTCCAAGCCCACGTCGGGGGTCTTGCGGCTATCGATCTCCATGAGGAGGTCGGCGAGCGCCTCGTACGGGACGCCGGTGGTGAAGTACGCGTTCCACTCCGGCATCACGGACGTGGGATGCGATCGGGCGCTCAGCTGCCAGGCCGCCGGCAGTCCGCCCAGCTCGAACGGGTAGGCCGCGAGAATCCATTCAGCGCCGCACAGCCCATCCGGGCTGACGTACAGCAGGGTGTGGCGGGCGGTGGGCCACATGCGCCAGCCGAGGCCGGCCAGGGTGTCGCCGATCCGCTCGGCAAGCGCATCGTCATCTCCAGCCAAGTGACGCGGAGTGACCCAGTACACCGGGTCCGATGGTTCGGGTCGGAAGGGATCGCTGGAGTGGTGCGGTTGCAGGGGCGCCTCCGTAGGTTCGGGGAGAGGTCACTGACGGACGGTCGTTGACCTGGGGGTTCGGAAGGTCGTCCACGTTGACATGCTTGGTCGCCGTGCACCAGTAGTTGCGGGATCTTCCCTGTCTGCCTGCGGCGAACTGATGAGCCGCCGAGGTGGAACGCATCCGCGCCCCCTGCGCGTCGACCAGGTGCTGCTGGTCGGGGCACCGTCCGAAGTCCTGGCAAGTTTCGGCAAGTTCCTGGCCTCAGGGCTCGGTCGCGGGCAAGCTCTGGCACAGAGATCGTTACCGGCTTCCGAGGAGGACATCATGGCTCTGCGTAAGCTCGGCAAGGACCCGGAGAGTCCCAGTGGCGGCTCGCCCACCATCTACCTCGATGAGGAGAAGGACAGCTACCTCGTGCAGGGGTGGAAGGTGGAGGACGCAGAGCGCCTCGGGCAGATGGACATCCCCGGACACGAGTCGGTGGTGGAGATCCCCCGTCGCATGGTGCAGTTCTTCCTGGAGGTGAAGAAGGATGACGAGGCCCCCGACGTTTGAGGAGTTGTTCCGCGACTGCCAGAGGACGGCTGTCCATCTGGAGATGCGCGACGCCTACATGAAGTCGGACCCGGCCTTCATCGACTGGAAGGCCGGTGTGGTCCTCGATCCCGCCGAGCGCTGGGCTAACTGGCACGCCATCGTCACGGAGGCGACCGCGCGAGGCGTCCAGGTTCGACGTGCCCGCGTCATGTCGACACCGGTCAGCGAGTACATCCGCTTCGAGCACGACGTGACCAATGGGCTGAACATCGCTGCCGGCGAAGAGGTGCGTTGGCTCTCGCGCCGCAACGCGACCGACCTCGCGCTGCCGGGCAATGACTTCTGGCTTTTCGACTCCAGCGTCGTCCTCGTCAACCACTTCGACGGCGAGGGCGAGAACATGGAGGTGGAACTCACGGAGGACGCTGAAGTGGCGAAGCTCTGCGAGTCAGCCTTCGAAGCCGTGTGGAAGCGCGCGACGCCGCATGCACAGTTCGAGCTGGCCTGACGGCTCGAACAGCATCCACGCACCGACATGACATCACCCTCATCGAGCGTCCAGGAAGCCCGCAAGGCGCTCGGGCAACGCCTGGCTGAGATCCGGACAGCGGCCGGACTCACCAAGCGAGCGCTGGCCCAAAGTCTGGGCTGGCACGAGTCGAAGGCATCGCGCTTCGAGAGCGGCGCCCGTTCGCCCTCGGAGCGCGACCTTCGCGATTGGTGTTCCGCCTGCGGCGCGGCGAGTGAGGCAGAGGACCTCGTCTCGACAGCCCGCGGAATTGAGGGCATGTATGTCGAGTGGCGCAAGATGGAGCGCCATGGGCTGAAGTGGGCGCAGGAGTCCGTGGTTCCCCTGTGGGAGCGCACCGAGCGCTTTCGTATTTACTCACCCTGGCTCATCCCCGGCCCCGTGCAGACGGCTTCGTACATCACCGCGATTCTGACCTCCATTCGTGACCGCAGAGGGCTCATCGACGATGTGCCGGCGGCCGTCAAGGTGCGTGTGGAGAAGCAGCAGGTCGTCTACGGGAACCACAAGTTCGCCATCCTCTTGGAAGAAAGCGTTCTGCGGTACCGCATCGGCGGCACCGACGTGATGGCCGGCCAACTCGGCTATCTCCTCAGCGTCATGGCCCTCCCGTCCGTGAGCATCGGCATCATCCCCCAGGACGCCGACCGTTCGGGCCTCTGGCCCGTAGAGGGATTCTTCCTATACGACGACGAGTTGGTGAACGTCGAATTGATCTCGGCACATCTCACCGTCGTCCAGAAGCACGAACTTGCCATGTATGCCAAGACGTTCGGCGAGCTGGCCGAACTTGCCGTCTACGGCCCCGCAGCGCGTGAACTCATCACCTCTGCCATCGAATCTCTAGGGTGAATGCCCGGCAAGTTCCGGCACACTCGTGGAGCCCCACCCAGCTCCCTTCCTAGCTTTATAGGCACGGCTGAAAGCGTGCTCCGGAAGGGCCAGAGATGACTGTGGCAAGTACCGGCAAGACGATCGAGACGGCCGAGGACACCGAGGGCGACGACACCCCCATCGATGTAGAGGCGATCTCCTCGCGAACGAACACCGTCCTCGGCCTGCGAATGGACACCACGACCCGTGTGGCGATAGACAGGCAGTTGCCGGCGATCGCTGGTGACCTGAACCGGCTGCTCCGTGAGGACGTGGGCGCCGACGACGACAGCGAGGTTCGGAACCTGCTCCGCGAGGGGACCAGGCTGGTCGACCTCACGAACCGACCGACGGCCGAGACTCCCACCTTCGGGACGTACCTCTACCTCCGCGATGTCGCCCTACTGACGCAGCGACTGCTGTGGATCTACGCCGAGCGGAACGGGCTGGATGCCCCGTGAGCGTCAGGGACGACCAGATCGTTCGGGAACTCTCCCACTACCTCCACGAGCACCCTGCCGACAGGATGGCGCTGCTGCCGGTCTACGACGCGGCCCGCGACCACTCGCAGCGCCGCGCCTGCACCCACGACCGGCGCTGCCCCGTCGTGGTCACGGGAGCCGTCATCGTCGACGAGCGCAATCGCGTCCTGTGTCTGCGGCACGAAGGAGGCTATGCCCTCGCGGAGGCGGAGCCGGAGGACGCGGATGACTCCCTCAGCGAGGCGGCCCTGCGCCTGCTGGCCGAGGAGGTCGGCATCCGGGACGTGTGGACGCAGCCCGGCGCCGAGGGTCCCTTCCTGGTCGACGTGACCCGGCCGGGGCACCACAGGTACGGGCCCCGCCTCCGGGTCGGCATCCGTTACCTCTTCCGCGCCCATTCGGGCGCCGTGCTCCCGTCGATGCTCGACACGGGTGCAGCGGCCTGGGTGCCCCTCACCGAGGTAGGCATCCCGTCAGTCCGCCGTCACGTGGAACACCACTTGATCGGAACCCGATGAGCCCCCGACACGAACAAATCGCCTACGCGGTAAGCCTCCTCGCCCTCGGCGGCTCCCTCCTGCTCGGCATATGGAGGGGCTGATGTACGAGCGCCGGACCAACGAGCCACCCTCCATACCGCCTCCGCCTCGCGGAACCATAGGAAGCAACCGACCGCCCAGCGATGTCCGCATCGGTGACTTCATCTACCTCGCCGGCGCGTACCAGCGAGTCCGGGACATGCGCTCGGCCGGCACCGCAGCCCACCGCGTACTGATCTTTGCCGGGCGGGAGCCCTGGATCATGCGAGAACCCCGGGTCACGTACCGGCCCATCGACTTCCGCTGACCAAGCCCGGTTCAGGCGTCGCATCGTCACTCTCACCTCACCATGCGAGGAGCTTTGCCATGCGCTTTCGCAAGATCCATGGCGCCGGAAACGACTTCGTCCTGCTCTCCGACCTCGGCCCGGAGGGCGACAAGGAGTGGCCCAAGGAAGCAGAACGCCTGTGTGCCAGGCGTACCGGTGTAGGTGCGGACGGCCTTGTCATCAGCAGGCTGATCAGCGACCGCCCTGCCGTCCTCGAAGTCGCCTGCTTCAACGCGGACGGCTCGATCGCAACCATGTGCGGCAATGCCCTGCGGTGCTCCGCCTGGGCTGCCCACCGCGATTACGGCTTCCAGCAGCTGACTCTTCACATGGCCGGTGTGGTGCACGAGGCACTCGTATCCGACGATTCCGTGTGGGTCACGGCCGAGGTGAGTGAAGTCCTCCCTCGCCGCTTACAGGTCGTCATCAACGGCAGGCCGACCTGGTTCGACAGCGCCGACACTGGCACGGAACACGTCGTAGCCATCGTGGACGACGTAGACGCCATCGACCCGGTCATGGTCGGGCGCCTCGTCCGCCACCACGCCGACGTTGCCCCACTGGGGACGAACGTCAACTTCGTCCAGGCCGTCGGCCACCAGGCGCTGAAGATCCGCACCTACGAACGTGGCGTCGAGGCGGAAACCCTGTCGTGCGGAAGCGGGGCAGTCGCAGCCGTCGTCGTCGCCACCATGCGCGGACTGGTGGCGCGACGCGCCGTCACAGTCCACAACCGCGCCGGTCAGCCGCTCACAGTCCGGCCCCACGACGCCCGGCCGACCCGAACTCAGTGGGTCGGCGGCCCGGTCACGCACACCTTCGAAGGAGTACTCGCATGACTCTCTTCCTCAACCCCAGCTCGGACCTTGCAGTACAGAAGGCCGCCGAGGAGCTTCGCGAGTGGGGGAAGAGCCGCCAGGGCCTCGGCGTCGCCCTCATCTACGGGCCAGTGTCGGCCGAGGACAGGCTCTACCACTCGAAGTGCCCCGTCGAGCAGCGTTCTGTCACCGCCCTGGCCGAGGCGCTGGAAGAGATCGGGGCCCGCTGGAAGGTGCTGAACCCGTGCGAGCCCGACTTCATCATGGAACTGGTCGAGTACGACGTGGCCCTCTCCAACCTGCACGGCCCGTACGGCGAGGACGGCCGACTACAGGGCCTGCTCGACTACCTGCGCGTGCCCTATTGCGGCAGCGGAGTCGGGGCGTCCGCGGTAGCCGCCGACAAGATCCTCTGCAAGCGGGTGATGCTCACCCTCGGCGTCCCCACGCCCGGCTGGCACGTCTGGTCCGGCGGCCCCCTTACCTGGAACGGGCGCCCCGTGATGGTCAAGCCACCCTTTGGCGGGTCCAGTGTGGGTATGAGCCTCGTACGCGATCCGGCGGACCTGCCCGGCGCTCTGGCGGACGCCGCCGGCGACGAGGGCGCGGCCGTGCTCGTCGAGGAGTACGTGACCGGCACGCCGATGACTGTGGGGCTCTTGGAGCTGCCGGGCAACTCGGTCGTCGTCTTCCCGCCACTGGCCACCGAGGCCACCGAAGCCGACTTCTACGACGCCGACACCAAACTCGACGCGGACTCCAGGGGCACCGTAACCGTACGCGCCGCCGACCTGGCGCCCGATGTGCTGGACAAGCTCACCGAGGACGCCCGGACGCTGTGGGACGGCCTCGGGCTGCGCGGTGCAGCGCGCATCGACTTCATCCTCACCAAGGACAACGAGCCGTACGTACTGGAGGTCAACAGCACACCGGGCATGTCCCGCGACAGCAACTTCGCAGTGGGGGCCGCGATGGTCGGACTCACGCACACGGACGTCGTGTTGGCGATGCTGCACGAGGCGCTGGCCCGCCCGCCATACGATGTCCCCCTGCCCACTCCCGCCTTCTCTAGCACCACACTGACGCGGGAGGCTGCCGTCTCGCCGTAGGAGCCTACCGCTGTGCCGCGCGTCCACGATGTCCCCATGTGCCGTCAGCTCATCGACCCTGCCGAGTGGGATCTGCACGGGGGATGGGCACTCGGGGACAGAATCGAGTGGTCCAACCGGGCGTGCGGCCTGGCCTCGCTGAGAATGATCCTGCTCGCCTACGGGTGCGAGGCACCCACGGTGACGGAACTGCTGAAACTCGCGGTCAAGAATGAGGTCCTGACCCCACGTGGAGCACTCCACGCGGGGATCGCGAGCCTGGCGACTGAACTCGGAGTTGCCTCGACCGCCGAGCCCGTCCCGGTTGAAGACCTGACGAGGCGGCTCGACGACGCCCCGCTCATCGTGTCCGTGACCGAGCAGTTCCCCGACGATGGCCGCGCCGGCGGCCACCTCGTCATCCTTCGTGGCTACGAGGACGGCCCCGACCCAACAATCCACTTCCGGGATCCGTCAGCCTGGGGCCAGACGCACGACCGAGTCCCCCTCAGCCGCGTGTCCGCTTCCTACACCGGCCGCGCAGTCACCTTCACGCCCCTCATTCACAACGGAGAGTCTTGATGACCGAGACAGACGGCGACACGACCGAGGCCGCAGATGGCCGCAGGATCGCCGTACTCGGAGAGATGTTGGAACTGGGCGACGAGTCCGTCGAAGCCCATCGCGAGGTTGGGCGCATGGCAGCCGAGAACGGCGTCGATCTCGTCGTGGCAGTCGGCAACGCACTCGCCAAGCAACTCGCCCTCGCGGCGGGAGCTGCAGGCGTACCGGACATCGCGATGGTCGGTGACAACGCCACCGCCGCCGCCTACCTGAAGTCCATCATCCGCCCCGGCGACGTCGTCCTCGTGAAGGCGTCGCGCGGCGGCCAGCTCTGGCAAATTGCCCAGGAACTCACAGGGCAGCCTGTTACGGGGTTGTGAGTCGTCCTCAGCTGTTGCGAGTGGACTCTGACCTGCTCGTCGAACTGAACGACCCATCCGCCTTTCAATGCGGCTACGCCGCAGGCAACTCAGCTGGAGGCTCCATTTCTGCTGACAGGCTGCCGATAGTGAGGCCCAACATGAGGGCGCCTTCGAGGGCCGCGAGGATGCCCAAGAGCTGACTCTTCTCCTCGGGTGTCCCCTGATCAGCGTGCTTCATCTTCTGCAACTGATTCCGAATGGAAACCAATGCAATAGCGACCACGTCGTGGATGAAGTCGGGACCTTGACCATCGTCGTTTTCGCTAGCCTCTCGCGGCGTGATGGGGTCTCCGCCGTAAACAAAACACAAGGCTTCCGCACGCTTGGTCGGGCGCCTTTGCCCTTGCACTTCGTGTGTCAGATCTTCGATACCCGGAAGATTAGCATCCACCCAGGTCAACACTTCCGCAGGCTTGAACGTTTCCCGCATGATGCGGTCAAGCAATTCGATAAGAGAGTTGGCTGCTTGAGAGACGCCGTCCTCTGAGAACCGAAGAGCGTCCCGCGCACCTCGAATCTTCCGCACGAGGGGAGAGTTCCTGCGCTCCACACGCTTGACCGAAGCGTCCGCCACCATGGACCGAAAGCTGGCCACAAGATCGTCTATGCCTTCTGGGGCCAGCATCGCGAGATCAGAATTCTTCGCACTCGTCACCTCCATGGGCAGAGAGGCAAGGACCTTCTCCCCAAGGAAGTTGTCGAGCGACACCAGCATTTCGACAGCGTTCACCGTAAGAATGTTGGCCGGCTGGATATCTTTGAGCTGATTTTTCGAAGAAACCTTGACGGCGTCATTCCACGCCACAACGAAAGGAGTGAGTGCACGCACTCCTCGCCTAACGGCCAATGCGATCACAGCACCATCTTGCTTCAGGGAATCAATCAAGCGCTTATACGTTGCCGCCCCCAGAAGGCGCTCAACGAAGCGGCTGTAATTCTGGTTCTTAAACCTCTCCCCCCAGCGCTGCAGCGGTTCACCCTCGCATTCATCAACGAAAGCCTGGACTATCTCCTTCAACTGCTCTTCCGTAACCTCTGAAAAGCAGTCCTCAACCCGCTCCTGCCAGGGCCTCGGGTCGCTGTCGTTGGTCAGCGCCTTGCACAGCGATACGAAAGCCTCCATAACAAGCACGGCAGACTCACTGATACGCAGTGTCTCGAGCAGCCCAGGATCCAACGTCCGCACGCAGGCGGCAAAGTTGGACTGGTAGACGGTGACAGGTACGGGTTCTTGCACTGTGTCTCGCCTCGCTCTGACAAGTACGCGCGCTCATCAAAGAAAGTACCGATGTACGCAGCGATGCGGTACGGAATTTTGTCTACGGAGCTACCGGCCAGAACCGGCAGGGGTCTCCTGTGAGCGGACTGTATGGCACGCCACTGACATCGCTCAGTGGCCGTCGGATACCGGCGCCGTCCGTAACTCGACGTGACCGCCACCTTTTTGGGCAGACACCGAGCAGTGAACGGCCCCTCAACGTGAGGCCATGATGGGGTGGTGGCTGGGGCGTGCACCTGGTCCGGCGAGCCGTGCGTAGCCGACTCCCTGGCCCGCTCCCGCTCCAACACCGCGAACCGCATCTCATCCGGTACAGACCGCGTCGAGAGCAGTAGTGAGGGCCGCGGCCAAGGTGAGGGTCGCTCCAAACGCCACGGCCGCTCGTGTCACTGCCTGCGGATAGGTGGCATGGTCGCGACGGGCCAGATACCCAGCCGCCCCGGCGACCAGTACGGCGACAAGCACGGTCAGGGTGCAACAAACCATGACTATTGCTGCCCGAACAGACACGGAGGGGACTCCTTTACGGCGGTGAGGGCGTCGTTGTCGTGGTCAAACCTGCGTCAGAACGTGTTCGCAGGTGTTCAGCACGGAGAAGATGAACACCTGCGAACACGTTCTGCCTCAAGCATCGATACGGGAGTGAGCGTGACCTTGGACGGTCCATCCGAAAGGGCGGCCGCGCGCCGGCGGTTGCAGGCGTGCCTGGAAGAGGGCCTGGCCGCCGCACGGATGACCAAGTCTCAGCTGGCGGTCCGTGTGGGTTTGGGTCGAACGACCGTGAGCCAAGCGTTCAGCAGCACCGCCCCTGTGCCGTCAGCGCAAACTGTGGCTGCTCTGGCGCGGGCACTACGTCTGGAAGTTCGTCCTCTGCTGGACTTGCGCGCCGTCGTAGTTCATGCCGCGCCGCCACACATACCGGTCCCGGAGCTCACCGACATCCCGCAGCCTCTGGGAAGGCCCATCGACCGCTGGGATCCATACGACTTGGGGGTGCAGCCGACCGCTGATGTGGCGAACGGCGACGAATCCTCTGAGTCCAGCGGAGTGTCCATATCCCCGCGCCCGGGCGCGGGAAGCATGCCGGTCTATGTCGGCCGTTCGCACGACAGACGGCTGGCCAAGGTAGTGGCGGCCGCAGTTGATGGGGACAGCGCGATGGCCGTGATGGTGGGTTGGTCCTCAACAGGGAAGACCCGGGCGTGCTGGGAGGCTATACGACCGCTGAGCGACCTTGGATGGAGACTGTGGCGCCCAGTCGCTCCGAGCGACGCGGAAACGGCACTCGCCGGAGTCTCGCGCCTGGGCCCCCGCACGGTGGTGTGGCTGAATGAAACTCAGCGTTTCCTAGACGCAGGCGGTGGACTGGGCGAGCGCATCGCCGCGGGTCTCCGGCGCTTGCTCAATGACCCGGAATGCGCTCCTGTGCTGATGCTAGGCACATTGTGGCCCGTGCACGCCAATCGATACACCGCAGTGCCTCAGCATGATGCCGACGACCCGCACGCGCACGCACGAGAGCTGCTCGCAGGTCGATTGATCACTGTCCCGAACCAGTTTGATCACACAGCAATCGAAAACGCCGAACGACTTGCTGCCGACGGCGATCAGCAGCTCGCCCACGCTCTACGGCACGCCAGCGATAGGCAGCTGACACAGTTCTTGGCTGGCGCCCCAGAACTTATGCGCCGCTATCGCAGCGCCTCACCGAAAGCTCGGGCCGTGCTTCACGCCGCGATCGACGCTCGCAGGCTTGGCACAGGTCCGGACCTCCCCTTGGACTTCCTCGCGCAGGCGGCCGAGGACTACCTCACGGACGAGGAGTACGACCTGCTGGATGACGACTGGGTCGATCAAGCCGTAATCGAGTCGACGGGATCCGTCCGCGGCTATCTCGCCCCGCTGCGTGTCATGCGACCTCGACGAAGCGGCCACACCACAGATGAACAGCAGTCCCCACACGATGTACGCCTGCGGTTGGCGGACTACCTCGAGCAGCTCGGTCGGCTGGAGAGATGGCCGCTTTGCCCACCCGAGTCATTCTGGGCGGCAGCGCACGAGCTCATCACAGATGCGGATGATCTCGCGCAGCTCGCAACCGCCGCTGCAAACAGACACCGAACCTACTGGGCCACACAACTGACTGTCCGGGCAGGCGCTCTCGGTGAGCCCGGCGCACTTCTGCACTTCGCCCATGTACTCAGGAGATCTGGACGCCACGACGTCGCGGAAGAGCTCTACGCGCAGGCCGCACAGACAGGTTTCAGGCACGCCCAGGCAGCGCTGGTCGAGATACGTGAACAGGCGGGTGAGGCCGACGAAGCGGAGGACATGGCGAGAAGGGCTGCGTCAAGGGAAGAGGCCACCGCTCTGGAGCGACTCGCGACACTGCGGGGCGAGAAAGCTGACTTCGTGAGCGCCGCGCGTTTGGCACGCGAGGCGGCGGACATGGGCCATACATACGCACTGGTCGCGGTGTCAGAGATGTGCGAGAGGGGCGGTGACAGGGACACTGCCGAAGTACTCGCATGGGAGGCCGCCGCGCTCGACGAGCCTGCTGCTCTCGTCGGGCTAGTGACGCAACGATTGGAGACCAGTCGCGACGACGAGGCGTATCGCCTTGCGCTGCAGGCCGCCGAGACTGGCGAGCCCGCATGCATGCTTCTTCTGGGGTTGTTCCAAGCGGAGGCGGGTCAGCATGCCACAGCGCGCAGGTTGTACGAGCAAACCCTTCGAATGTGCCCAATCGACGCTGGCACTTCGGCACTGCAGTTGAACACCCATGCGACCCTCCTGGAGGTTCTCGGAGAGCAGGCCCAGGCTGAGGAGCTGTACCGGCGGGCTGTCGAACTGGGCGACGGGTCCTCTCTGCTCAGTCTGCTGGCGATACGCGAGAGATCGGGTGACCACGCCGACGCCGAGGCCATGGCGCGGCAGGCTGCTGAAGCCGGTGACCCCGGCAATCTGCTCTACCTCGCAGAACTGCGGGGCACCGTCGGCGACACCATCGCAGCTGAAGCCCTCGCCTGGGAGGCAGCTGGCTACGGCTATCCGTTAGCTCTGGCCCATCTGGCTCGTATGGCAGAACAAGCCGGTGACACTGCCAAGGCGGAGAGCCTGGCGCTGCTGGCCACTAACGCTGGAGATGTCAACGCGATCCATTTCCTCAGCGAGAACCGGGCTCGGCTTTGGCCTCACGGCCTTGAGCCCGACGGCACCCCCTCCAACCCGTGGTGATCATTGATGCAGCCCGATGTACGGCTGGCTACACGCCCCCCGGCACAGTGGGCTCAGTGTGCCGGGACACACCTGGCGGGAGGGTCGCTGCAAGGCCGTCCCCTCGGGTTGGGATGCGGAGGCCGACAGGAACAGGGGTAACAGCGCCGACCGGCCACCCGCGCGCCAATCGGGGCCTCTGACCAGCCGAACGCTGAGAGGGGCTGGTTGCAGTTCTGGTTGCATTCACCCCCGTCCAGCGCCGTACGCCCTCCCGCAAGCTGGCCTCTCCGCCGCAGGTCAGAACGCTCCTGGCCTCCTCCGGATCCCCGGACGAACATTTGGAAAGCGTGTTGGGGGCAACCCCTCACGAGTTCGAATCTCGTATCCTCCGCCAGTGCCTCACCGGGCACGATGTCGAAGGGCCCCACCGTTCGCGGTGGGGCCCTTCGTCGTTGTCCGTCTCAGTTTCCGTCTCAGCCGGCTTCCGCGGAGTACCAACCCGGGGCACTGTCTTCGGTGACAACCGGCTCCGCCCAGGCCGCGACCGCAAGGACGTCTCGCTTCACCATGTGTCCGTCGACGACCTCGTAGAGCAGCCGCCGCATCTCGTATCCTCCGCAGCCGCCTGAACAGGCGAGACGAGAACCCCGGACCGCTCAGCGACCGAGGTTCTCGGCATGCCCTGGTCTCAGTTCTGGTCTCGTTCCGGTCTCAGTTCTGGTCTCATTTATTTCCGGCATAGAGCGTTTTTCGCCGCATCGCTTTGCCGCTGGTGGGTCGATCCACGGGACAACGCCTTCACTCACAAGCGGCTTCTTGCCGTCGCAGGACTCAGGTGCCCCCGCGATGCGCCATTCTGGAGCGTGCGCAGGACCGGCTCCGGTTCCAAGAGCAACGGCGTCGTCTTTGTGAGGTGCCCCATCGGCAAGCCCAGCGGATCAACTCTGGCCTCGTGGCTGAGCGGTCTGGAAGTCGATCGACTTGAGCGAGTCCTGGCGACTCGCCCGGATGCCGTGTCCCCGCCGGAGCCACGATCGTTCGGCGAACTCGCGGACCGCCTTCAGCGCCCGGCGTCGGTTGCCCCCGCGGTGGCGGAGCTCGCGCTGCCACAGCTGCAGGTGGCTGAGGCTCTGGCGGCATTGGGACCCGTTCCACGTACCGCTTTGGCCGATCTGCTGGACGTGACCGAAACCGAGAGCGATCGCGGGCTGGACGCGGTCCTGGAGACACTGGCCGATCACGCGCTCGTCTGGCCGGACGGCCAAGGGCTGCTGCACATGGCGGCGCCGTTGCGGCAGGCGTGGGATGCGCCGCTGGGACTGGACGCGCCGCTGGCCCGCCTGCTGGCGGACACGACCTCCGAGGAACTGCGGCGCATGCTGGTGGCCCTGGTCATCCCGGCGCCCGGCACCACCAAGAAGGATCGGCTGGCCACCCTGCTGGAACACCACAGTGACCCGGCGCGGGTGGCCGCGGTGGTCGCTTCGGCGCCTGCGGCCACTCGGAAACTGCTTGAGCGACGAGCCCGTCACCAGGGTGAACAGACGCAGGCACAGGCGGAGTTCATCATGCTCGGGGCCCCACGGGCCGACTCCGAACCGGGTGCGCGGTGGGCGCTGGAGCGGGGACTGCTGGTCCAGGACCGGTACTCCGGGTACGGGCCCGCACGAATGCCGGCCGAGGTGGCGCTCGCGCTGCGAGGGGCCGACTGGCACGCCCCGTTCGAGCCGTGCCCGCCCATCGTGCAGACGGTGTCCGTCACCGAGGCGGAGGTGGATCGGGAGGCGGCGGCGGCCGCCACGACGTTCGCCGCCCACGCCGCCTCGGTTCTGGCGGCGTGCGCCGCGTCTCCGCCGACCCGTCTGAAGTCCGGCGGGGTCGGGGCGCGTGAGCTGTCCCGGATCGGCAAGGCCACGCAGTGCGACGACATCGTCGTACGCCTCGTCCTGGAGACGGCGTACGACGCCGGGCTGCTGGCCCGGGACGGTGACCGGGTCGCGGCGACGAAAGGCTACGACGCCTGGGCGGAGCGGGAACCGGCGGAGCAGCTCACCGTGCTTCTCCAGGCGTGGCGGACGCTGCCGCTGACGCCGACCCAGGCCCGCGACGAAGACGGCAAGGCGCTGCCCGCACTCGCCGGAACACCACCCTGTGGCGGCTGTGTGCAGGCCCGGGACGGGCTTCTCGCCGCAGCTGTAGCGCTCCCGGCGGACCAGGGGGTGCGGAGCCCCGTGGATCTGGGGCCGCTCGTCGCCTGGCACCGTCCGCTCGCCGACCAACTCCCCCAGGACTCCACGCTTTTCGCCTCCGTGGTCCGCGAAGCGGAACTACTCGGTGTGATTGCCCGGGGCTCCCTCTCCCGCATCGGAGCCGCCTTGCGGGCCGATGACGGCGAAGCACTGGCCGCGGCCAGTCGGCGGCTGCTGCCGACGGCCACCAGCACGGCCCGCTTCGGCGCGGACCTCACCGCCGTCGTCACAGGCACACCGTCAGCCCGCCTGGCCGCCCTGCTGGACGCCGTCGCAGAACGGGAAGCCGTCGGCACCGCGTCCGTGTGGCGGTTCAGCCCGGGCACCATCCGCGGCGCCCTGGACACCGGCCGTACACCCGACGCCATCGCCGCCGACCTGGCCGACGTCGCCGTCGGCCCCCTCCCCCAGCCGCTGTCGTATCTGATCCACGACACCGCGCGCGCTCACGGCCGTGTGCGCATCGCCGCCGCGGCCTGCGTGATCCACGGCGAGGAACCCTCCCTCCTCGCCGAACTCGCCGCCCACCGCAAGCTCGCCGAGCTCGGGCTGCGGCAGCTGGCACCGACCGTGCTGGTCTGCCGGACTCCGCTCGACAAGACGCTCACCGCGCTCCGGGCCGCCGGCTACGCCCCCGTCGCCGAGAAGGCCGACGGCACCGTACGCGTCGAGAAGACCCGGAGCCGACGTGCCTCCGACCCGACTCCGACCCCAGTCCCAGGCCAACGGCGGCGGTCTGTGCCGACACAGACCCCGGTGGACCTTGATCTGCGCACCCTGGCCGCCAGGCTGCGGGACGCCCCGACGACACTTCCGGCTCCCGACCCGTTCGGCACCGGGGTCCCCTATGGCACGGACACCGAGGAGATCATCGCCGGGTACGCGAAGAACCTGACGTACAGCGATGTCCGCCAGCTCGCCCACGCCGTCGACGCCCGCACGGCCATCACGGTCGAGTACGTCGCCGCCTCGGGCAACCGGACCGTACGTACCCTCAGCGAGCTCGATCTCGACCCGCCCCATCTGTATGCCTGGTGCCATCTGCGCGAGGACGAACGGGTCTTCACCCTCTCCCGCATCCTCGGCGTCACGCCCGCGTAGCCCTCGACCTGGCCCACCCCGTGCACGGATCAGTGTTCGACCAGCCGCCCCTACGATCGCCGGTCATGGACCGGGTCGAGCGCACCGCGCAGCTGAGGCAGTGGACGAGGAGTGGGGTGCGGGCTCCGCACAGCCGTTGCTGTTCCTGTAGGCGCTCAGCCGGTTCCGGCAGGACGCCGACGGCGAGCTGCGGTACAGCGCGGTGGAGCAGGACCTGCGGCGGCTGCTCGCCGAGTACGGGCCCGGTAGCCGGACGACGCCCGCTGCTTCCGGAGTCGATCGTCCGCCAGTGCCTCACCGGGCACGATGTCGAAGGGCCCCACCGTTCGTGGGGCCCTTCGACGTCGTCCGTCCCAGTCGGCTGCCGCCCTCTGACGCTGAGCCTTCCTCGACCGCGCTCGTGATGCCTCGTCGTTACGTCTGTCGCCAGGGGGTACCCGTGGGGCGCTGCCGCATCACGTCGGCGTAGTACCCGTCCTCGGCGGAAGGCACCGGGCTGATGGAGACACCGATGACCACCACCTGCGGCTCGATCGTCGCGGGCCCGCCCCGTTGCTGGGTCCCGCGGGGTGTCTATTCCCCGCAGACCGACACGGGGCTGCTGCGGCGGGCGATGCACCGCGAGGCGATCACGGAACGTACGGATGTGCTGGACCTGGGGACCGGCAGTGGCGTGCTCGCGGTGGAGGCGGCGCGGCTCGGCGGCCGGGTCACCGCGGTCGACATCTCCTGGCAGGCGATCGCGGTCACCTGGTTCAACGCCCTGCTGAACGGCCAGACCCTGCGGGTGCGCCACGGCGACCTCGCCTCGGCGGTGCCCGGCCGCCGTTTCGACCTCGTCGTCGCCAATCCGCCCTACGTGCCCGCCCGGGGCGAGGCGCCGCCCCTCGGCCCCGCCCGGGCCTGGGACGCCGGTCCGGACGGCCGGCTGCTGATCGACCGCATCTGCGACACCGCGTCGACGTTCCTGCGGCCGACGGGCGCTCTGCTCATCGTGCACTCGCATCTGTGCGGCATCGACGCCACGCTGGCCCGCCTCGCGAACGCCGGTCTGTGCGCCGAGGTCGTCGACCGGACCCGGCTCCCGTTCGGCCGCGTGCTGCGTTCACGGCTCGACTGGCTGCGCGAGCGAGGTCTGACGGGCGTCGATACGACGGAGGAGCTGGTGGTGATCCGTGCCGAACGCATCTGAACGGCCCCGCCGGGTTCGCGTCCAGCGCGACGGGCCCCTGCTCATCGAGGGACCGGTCGAGGTGGTGGACGAGAACGGCGAGGTGACGGTCTCCCGGCGCTTCACCGTGGCCGTCTGCACCTGCCGCCGCAGCCGTACATACCCCTGGTGCGACACCAGCCATCGCCGCCGCGACAGGCGAACCGGCGAAGGCGGGCCCGAATGAGCACGGCCAGCCCCCGGGTCCAGTCGCGGCACCGGCCGCCGCCACTGCCCGAACCGCGGGGTCCGCTCTCCGCCGCCGTGCTGTCCCTGCTGCGGGGGTCGGACCCCGGAACCATTCCTCCCCCAGCGCGCTGTCCGCCATACGGCGAGGACCTGCAGCTCGCCCTCTACGTCCTCTACGAGCTGCACTACGAGGGCTTCCAGGGCGTGCCCGGGGGTCTTGAGTGGGACAGCGGTCTGCTGGCCCGCCGCGGTGCGATGGAGGACCGCTTCCTGGGCGCACTGCGCGCGGACGTGCCGATGGACGGCGCCGACTCGGCCCGCCAGGCGCTGGACGAACTGCAGGTCGAACCGGTGGACGGCGCCGGCAGCGTCTCGCACTTCCTCCGCGACGAGGGCGATCTCGGCCAGTTGCGGGAGTACGCGGTGCTGCGCTCGCTCTATCACCTCAAGGAAGCGGATCCGCACGCCTGGGTGATCCCCCGGCTGCACGGGCGGGCGAAGGCGGCGATGGTCGCGGTCGAGTTCGACGAGTTCGGCGCGGGCCGTGCCGACGAGATCCACGCGCAGCTGTACGCCGACCTCATGGCGGACCTGGGGCTGGAGACGGCGTACGGGCACTACGTCGACGCCGCCCCTGCCGAGGCGCTCGCCACCGTCAACCTGATGTCCCTGTTCGGCCTGCACAGGGCGCTGCGCGGCGCGCTCGTCGGGCACTTCGCCGCCGTCGAGGTGACCTCGTCCCCCGCCTCCCGCCGCCTCGCCGAAGCGATGCGCCGCGCCGGGGCCGGACCGGCGGCCGTACGGTTCTACACCGAGCACGTCGAGGCCGACGCGGTGCACGAACAGGTCGTACGGCATGACGTCGTCGGCGGTCTCCTGGAGGGCGAACCGGGTCTGGAGGCCGATGTCGTCTTCGGGATTCGTACCACCACTCACCTGGAGGACCGGTTGGCCGCCAGGCTGCTGGCGGACTGGCGGCGGCGGGGCCGGGTACCCCGAGGCCCATGAGACCGAGCGTGCTGGACGTCGGTTCGAACACGGTCCGGCTCTAGGTGATCGACGCGGGTGCGGGAGTGCCGCCCCATGCGGGTGGCCGGCTCGTCGCCCCTGCCGTAGCGCCCGGGCGACCTGCTGCGCTCCGGAGGCGTGGCAGCCCCGTCGCCGCCGTGCGCGTCGGTAGCGTCGTCACGCAGAGGAGTCGCCGGTTTCCCCTCGGTCGAGGCGGGCACTTGCCAGGCGCTTCTCGCTCTCGGCACGGCTGAGGAGAACCACGGCTGAGGAGAACAATGACCGAAGCGTCCCAACGTCTCGACGAAGGCGCGAGGCGCGCGTCCCGCGGCGCCGCCGTCCCGCTGGGGCGCACGCTGCTCGCCTGGGCCTCGACCACCGACCACAAGGTGATCGGCCGCCTGTACATGGTGACCTCGTTCTGCTTCTTCCTCCTCGGTGGTCTGCTCGCCCTCGGCATGCGCGCCGAACTGGCCCGCCCTGGGCTGCAGTTCATGAACACGCACACCTACAACCAGCTCTTCACCGAGCACGGCACGATCATGATGCTGCTGTTCGCCACTCCGATGTTCGCCGGGTTCACGAACGCCGTGATGCCGTTGCAGATCGGCGCCCCGGACGTGGCGTTCCCCCGGCTCAACGCGCTGTCGTACTGGATGTATCTGTTCGGCGGTCTGATGGTGGTGTCGGGGTTCGTGGTGCCGGGCGGCGCGGCGGCCTTCGGCTGGTTCGCCTACGCCCCGCTGAACAGCGCGTACTTCTCGCCCGGCGCCGGGGGCGACCTGTGGGTGATGGGGCTGGTGGTCACCGGGGTGAGCACCACGCTCGGTGCGGTCAACTTCATCACCACGATCCTGTGTCTGCGCGCCCCGGGCATGACGATGTTCCGGATGCCGATGTTCACCTGGAACGTGCTGTTCACGTCCATCCTGGTGCTGCCCGCGTTCCCGGTGCTCACGGCCGCGCTGCTCGCCCTGGAGTGCGACCGGAAGTTCGGCTCGCACGTCTTCGACGCCCACAACGGCGGCGCCCTGCTGTGGCAGCACCTGTTCTGGTTCTTCGGGCATCCCGAGGTCTACATCGTGGCGCTGCCGTTCTTCGGCATCGTCTCGGAGATCATCCCGGTGTTCTCGCGCAAGCCCCTCTTCGGGTATCTGCCGATGATCGGGGCGACGACCACGATCACCATGCTGTCGGCGGTGGTGTGGGCGCACCACATGTTCGCCACGGGCGCGGTGCTGCTGCCGTTCTTCTCGCTCATGTCGTTCCTGATCGCGGTGCCCACGGGCATCAAGTTCTTCGCGTGGATCGGGACGATGGTGAACGGGTCCGTCTCCTTCGAGACGCCGATGCTCTGGTCGCTCGGATTCATGGTGTCGTTCCTGCTGGGCGGGCTCAGCGGAGTGCTGCTGGCCTCGCCGCCACTCGACTTCCACGTCACCGACTCGTACTTCCTGGTGGCCCATCTGCACTACGTGCTCTTCGGCACCGTGGTCTTCGCGATGTTCGCGGGCTTCTACTTCTGGTGGCCGAAGTTCACCGGGAAGATGCTCGGCGAGCGGCTGGGCAAGCTGCACTTCTGGCTGCTGTTCCCGGCGTTCCAGCTGACCTTCCTCGTGCAGCACTGGCTGGGCGAGTCGGGCATGCCGCGCCGGTACGCCGACTATCTGCCCTCCGACGGGTTCACCCTGCTCAACACCCTGTCGTCGACGGGCGCGTTCCTGCTCGGCGTGTCCACGCTGCCGTTCCTCTACAACGTGTGGCACACGTCCCGCCACGGCCGGACCGTCGACGAGGACGACCCCTGGGGGTACGGGCGGGGCCTGGAATGGGCGACCGCCTGTCCGCCGCCCCGGCACAACTTCACCGCGCTGCCCCGGGTGCGCTCGGAGTCCCCGGCCTTCGACCTGCACCATCCCGACATCGTCCAGCAGGCCAGGCAGGAGGGACTGCAGTGAAGGTGGAGGCCGTGCTCTTCGGTGTCGTGGCCGCCTTCTTCGGCGGCTCGGCGGCGCTCTACGGCGTGTGGTCCCACTGGGATCCGCCCGGCACCGCGGCACTCGTCGTGGCGTTCGGCATGGCCGGGCTCGTGTCGTTCTTCTGCGCCGTGCAGTACGCCCGGCACGGCCGGCGCCCCCAGGACCGCGGCGACGCCGAGGTGGCCGACGCCGCCGGGCCGCTGGAGTTCTTCCCCCCGCACAGCCCCTGGCCGATCGTCACCGCGCTCGGTTTCGCGATCACGGCGACCGGCGTGGTCTACGGCCTGTGGCTGTTCCTCATCGGCTTCGGGGTGCTGGGCCGGGGAGCTCTGGGTCTGGTGTTCCAGTACGTGGACCGGGGCGCCGGTCCGCAGGACTGATCGGGGCGCGGGGGGCGCCCGGCCGGAAGTCGGTGACGGGGCGGTGGCCGCTCTCGTAGCCCCCGGCCACGTTCTGCCGCACCTCTCCGGTCTCCTCGCCCTCGGTGAGGCGCTCGTGCTCCGCGTCCAGCAGGGCGTGGCACAGCGCGCGGGTGACCACGAAGGCGAGCACCGGGCCCACGATCAGGGCGATGCGCAGGATCCAGGTGAGCGCGTTGACCGAGATGCGGAAGGTCGCCGCCATCACGTCGTTGCCGCCGGCCAGCAGCAGTACGCCGAAGAACGTGGTGCCGGCGACGCCGAGGCCGGTGCGGACGGGCCGCTCGCGGGGCCGGTCGCACAGGTGCTGTTCGCTGACCCACTCGCCGGTCAGCCGCTGCTCGACGAAGGGGTAGGCGTACAGGACGGCGAAGAGAAGTCCGGGCAGGACGACCGCGGGCAGCAGGACGTTCCACATCAGCGTGTGGCCGGCGAGGGTCGTCTCCCACGGCGGTACGAGCCGCAGCGCGCCCTCCAGGAAGCCGACGTACCAGTCGGGCTGGGACCCCGTCGACACCTGGTCCGGCCGGTAGGGGCCGTACACCCAGACCGGGTTGATCTGCGCGACGCCGGAGAGGACGGCCAGCACCCCGAACACGATGAGGGACAGGCCGGCGGACATGGCCGTGAAGCGCGGGTACAGGGGCCTTCCGACGGCGTTCGCGTTCGTGCGGCCCGGGCCGCGCCACTGGGTGTGCTTGAGGTGGAAGACGAGGATCAGATGCACGGTGACCAGGGCGATCAGCGCTCCCGGCAGCAGCAGGATGTGCAGGCTGTACAGCCGCGGAATGACGTCGTGGCCCGGGAACTGGGACCCGAAGACGAAGAAGGCGAGGTACGTCCCCACCACTGGGATCGACAGCATGATCCCCTCGGCGATGCGCAGCCCGGTGCCGGAGAGCAGGTCGTCCGGCAGGGAGTAACCGGCGAAGCCCTCGGCCAGGGCGAGCATGAACAGGGTGACGCCGATGGCCCAGTTCGCCTCCCGCGGCCTGCGGAAGGCGCCGGTGAAGAAGATCCGCAGCAGGTGGAGGCCGATGGCGGAGACGAACACCAGGGCGGCCCAGTGGTGCAGCTGACGGATCAGCAGTCCGCCACGTACGTCGAAGCTGATGTGCAGCGTGGAGTCGAAGGCCTGCGACATGCGCACCCCCCGCAGCGGGGCGTACGGCCCGGCGTAGACGACCTCCCGCATCTCCGGCTTGAAGAAGAACGTCAGCCACACACCGGTCAGCACCAGGACGAGCAGGCTGTAGAGCGCCAGCTCGCCGAGCAGGAACGACCAGTGGTCCGGGAACGCCTTGCGCAACAACCCGCCGCCCCCGTCGTACAGGGGCAGCCGGGCGTCCACCGCGTCCGCCAGTCGCTCCCCGGGGCGGGACCGGCCCGCCGGCTCGGACGCGGTCACGACCGGTCCGTCACGCGGCCGAAAGCTTCCTCGCAGGGCACCCACCTCACGGCCGCTCTCCCTTCGACACCGCATGCTCCCGGCATCCCTTGCCCGGAGCGCGCCCGGCGAGTACCCCTCGGTCACGAAACACTCGTGCGCCGCAGGTGCCGCACCCGATCGGCTGACGCTCACGCCCCCAGAGCGCGGGCGAGCAGCATTCCGCGGTTGTTGGTCGACGTCTTGGCGAAGATCGACTTGAGGTGGTCCTGCACGGTGTGCTCCGAGAGGGACATCCGGCAGGCCAACTCGTGTCTGTCGCCGCCCTTGGCCAGGTGGCCCAGGAGGACGCTCTCGCGAGGGCTCAGGGCGTGGGCCCGGGCGAACACGGCGAGGCGCTCCGTCGGTGAGGTCTCCTCGATGGTGACGGCGATGGCCCGCCGCCGGGCCGGCGACGCCGCGTCGCCGATCCGGGCGGCGCTCAGGGTCAGCCACAGGCCGTCCGCCAGGTGGACCCGGGAACGCGGCGGGTTCGCGTCGACCCCGGCCTCGACCGCCAGCAGCTGGGCGGCGACGTCGTAGGCGCTCGCGGGGACCTCCGGGCGGCCGTGCTCGGGCGGCACCAGCAGGCTCAGATAGGCGTAGGTGTCCGGGGTCCGGGCGAGTACCCGCAGGTCGGGGGAGAGCAGCAGTACCAGAGGGCCCGGGCGCGGGGCGTGGGACGGCCGCACGACGAAGGTGCCCGCCTGCTGCGGCGCCGCGCCGTGGCAGGCCGGTCATGCCGAATTGACATCCTCCCCCTCTCAAAAGAGGGGGATTCCAACCCAGGCGGGTTGAGGTTCACGGGCGCTCGAACGGCCGGTGGCCGCTGTCACCCCTCCGGCACCGGCTGCACGCCGGGGGCGGGGAATCCCGCCCTGCCCTGCCGCGACGTTGACTGCCGCATTGGTGTCCGCATTGCAGGTGAAGCCACAGGACACGCACTCGAACTCAGCTTGGCTCTTGCGTGAGCTCTTCTCGATCCATCCACAGGCACTGCACCGCAGCGAGGTGTAGGGGGCGGGAACGTCCTCAACCCGGCCGGGCGCCTTGTCCCCGGTGCGCCGGCGCAGCAGGCCCCAGCCCTGAGCGAGGATGCCCCGGTTGAGCCCGGCTTTCTGCGCCACGTGCCTGCCCGGCTGCTCGACGCTTCCCCTCGCCGAGCGGGTCATGTTCTTGATGTTCAACTTCTCGAACCGCACCAGGCCATAGGTGCGGGCAAGCATGGTACTGATCTTCTCGCACCAGTCCTTGCGCCGGTTCGCCTCGCGCGCCTTGAGCCTGGCGACCTTCGCGTACCCAGCCGCCTTCTGCGGGCTGTTCTTCCTCGCCCGTGCCGCGCGCCGCTGGTGCTTGCTGATCTGCGCCCGCTCCCTGACGGTGAGCTGCGGGCAGTTCAGGGTGCGGCCGTCCGACAGGGCCGCCGTGATCGTCACACCCCGGTCGATACCGATGACCTCGCCCGTGCTGGGCGCGGGAATCGGCGCGGGGATGACGGCGAAGGCGATGTGCCACTGGCCGTGGCGGTAGGTGACCCGGAACGTCTTGGCGTCGGGCGGCTTCGCGCCCTTGCCCTGAGCGCTAAGGCGGAAGCGGACCCAGCCGCAGCCGGGCACCTTGACCTGCGCCCACCGCCGGTTCAGCTTCTGCACGACCACCGACCGGCCCATGACCTGCTTGTCCGTCTTCGCGTTCAGCTTCGGCGAGCCGTCGGCGTTGTACTCGGGTACGCGGTCGGTTCCGATGACCCGGAAGCCCTCGTGACGGAACTTCCTGCGCCAGGTCGGCTCACCGAACCCGGATGTGAACTTGGCATTCTTGGCCTTGGCAAAGTCCTTGAGCGCCTGCTGCTGCACGTCCGCATTGCCAGCCCCCAGCCACTCATTCTCCCGCCGGGCCTCGGTGAGCTGGCGGCACTGCTCCGCGAAACCGGGCGCGCCTTTCCGGCCGGGCTTCCAGTGCGCGTGCTGCTCGACGGCGAGATTCCACACGTACCTCGCGTGCGCGCAGTGCGTGAGCATCTGCTCCGCCTGCGCGGGCGTCGGGTACATCCGGAAACGTGCCATGCCGCGAACCTAGCCCGCGCGTTCCCCGACCGCGCACACCATCGATCAACATCACCCGTCCGAGTGACCGCTCCCGGCCGCCGCCCTCGCCCGGCCACCGGCCACCACTCCCTCAACTCCGAGTCGCCGCACCTGCCTGAGGCCCGTCTCAGCGCCGTCCACCCGACACGCCGGATGGCCCTGCGGCGATCCGGCTACCCCTGCCCGGAAAGAAAGGTGGAACACGAGGGAGGGCCCCCGGTGCGGGCCATGAGCCACTTCCCGTGGCGCTCCGCCCCGGTGACGCGCCGACCCTCCAACGCCTCCCGCAGCCGCCTCGCGCCCACCCCGTGCAGCACGCCCGCGTCGCGGACGTCGACGTGCCGGATCATCCGGCCCCGCGCGCAGGACTCGAGCACCTTCCGGAATCCCTCGACGTCCGGCAACTCGGGCATGACGGCTCACCTCGCCACGGGAGGCTCCGGCGACTCGGCTACCGGGTACCCACCCGTGGCTCCCGCACCACCACGGCATCCCCGGCCGGCACCTTCACCCTCCCGCCGACCAACGGCTTCCCGGACAGCAGCTCGCTCGCCCCCGGGGAGACGGCGACCTCCGCGTCCTGGTCCGTGTGGTTGATCAGGAAGAGGTAGTCGGCCTCGGTGCCGCGCCGCAGGGCCGCCTCCACGCCCGCCGGAGCGGAGCGCACGGGTTCGACCCCGGCCTCCACACGGATGCGCTCCAGAAGGCCGGACAGGGCCTCCGGGGCCGGGTGGGTGGCCAGGTACCAGGCCGTGCCCGTGCCGTACGCGTTGCGGGTCACCGCCGGTACCCCGGTCAGCGGCCCGTCCGTGTACGACGTCACCGCCTCCGCGCCCTCCAGCCCTACCCGCTCCGACCAGAGCGTGCCGGTGGTGCCGTCGCTCAGGGCCACCGTCTGCCCGGGCAGCAGCGGGAACAGCTCGTCCGTGCGGACGCCGAGGGCCTCCCGGAACGCGCCCGGGTAACCGCCCAGCCGCACATGGCAGTCGGCGTCGACCATCCCGCTGTGGAAGCCGACCGCCAGGGTGCCGCCGCGCTCCGCGAAGCCGGTGAGGTTGGCCGCGCCCGCGTCGTCGATCAGGTACAGCGAAGGGGCCAGGACCAGGCGGTACGCCGACAGGTCCGCGTCCGGGCGGACGAAGTCCACCGCCACACCCGCCCGCCACAGCGGCTCGTACCAGGCCCTGACCAGGTCCTGGAAGTGCAGCTCGCCGCTGGGCTGGGAGGGGAGTTCCAGGGCCCAACGGGCGTTCCAGTCCCAGACGATGGCGACCTCGGCGGTGCCGGTGGCGCCCCGCACCTCCGCCAACGCCCGCAGGTCCGCGCCCAGTTGCACCACGTCCCGCCAGATCCGGCTGTCGGTGCCCGCGTGCGGCAGCATCGCCGAGTGCCACTGCTCGGCGCCCGCCTTCGCCGCCCGCCACTGGAAGTACGCGATGCCGTCGGCGCCGCGCGCAACGTGTGACAGGGCGTTGCGCCGCAACTCCCCCGCCGTCTTGGCCCTGTTGACCGGCTGCCAGTTCACCGCACCCGTCGAGTGCTCCATCAGGAGCCACGGGCCGCCCGCGAGGGAGCGGACCAGATCGCCGCTGAGGGCGATGTCGATCTGCGACTCGGGGTCGGCGGACTGGAGGTAGTGGTCGTTGGAGACGATGTCCAGCTCGGGCGCCCAGCGCCAGTAGTCCAGGGCGTCGAAGTTGTACATCACCATGAAGTTGGTGGTGGCGGGGGTCTGAGGGGCGGCCTCCCGCAGAACGTCGCGCTCGGCCTCGTACAGCGACAGCAGCGCGTCGCTGCAGAAGCGGCGCCAGTCCAGCCGGTGGGTCGGGTTCGGAACCGCGCCGGTCGCGCGCGGCGGCAGGACCTGGTCCCAGTCGTAGTACCACTGGCTCCAGAAGGTGGTGCCCCAGGCGTGGTTGAGGGCGTCCAGGCTCGCGTACTTGTCCTGGAGCCAGCCGCGGAACGCCTCCGCGCTGGTGTCGCAGTAGCACTCCGCGTTGTGGCAGCCGTACTCGTTGTGGACGTGCCACATCACGACGGCCGGGTGGTCCGCGTACCGCCCGGCCAGCTCGCCGGCCATGCGCAGGGCCGCCTCGCGGTAGGCGGGGCTCGACGGGCAGAACGTCTGGCGGCTGCCGTACGACAGTCTGCGGCCGTCCTTGTCCACCGGCAGCGCTTCCGGGTGCTTCACGAAGAACCAGGCCGGCGGGGCCGCCGTCGGGGTCGCCAGGTCGGCGGCGATCCCGTGGGCGTGGAGCAGGTCGAGAATGCGGTCGAGGCGCGAGAAGTCGTACGTGCCCTCGGAGGGTTCCAGCAGCGCCCAGGAGAAGATGTTGACGCTGACCATGGTGACCCCGGCCTCGGCCATCAGGCGCATGTCCTCGGCCCAGACCTCCTCGGGCCACTGCTCGGGGTTGTAGTCGCCGCCGTACGCGATACCCGGCACGTTCAGGGCGCGGGTCATCGCTCGGCTCCCGAGAGCAGACGGCGGGTGGTGGTCACGCCCCACTCGTCCAGGGACAGCAGGCGGTCGCTGGACGCCATCAGGCCGCCGGTCGCCTCCACGTGTGCCGCCCAGCGTTCCCGTGTCTCCACGGCCGGGCGGGCCATCAGGCAGTCGGGGTCGTTGACCCAGAGGCGGCCGTGCTGCCACTGGCGTCCGGCGCCGGTGAACTCGGCCGGGTCCTGGCCGGGCTGGCTGAAGTCGTCGGCCTCGGAGCGGCGGTGCGGGCCCGTGTCGGGGCTCACCCGCATCGCGTCGAACAGGCCGATGGAGGGCAGGATCGGGGCGCCGCAGCCCAGCAGGTACGCGTCCGGGCCGATCGCCTCGCGGATCAGCTCGATGCCCTCGCGGTACGCGGTGAGGGCGTCGACTTCCTTGTGGCGTACGCCTTCCAGCGCGCCCGCGTAGAGGAAGTCGACCTTGAAGTAGTCGTAGCCCTCGGTGCGCAGGGTGCGGAAGACCTCGGTCAGATACGCCGCCGCCTCGGGGTGCGTGGTGTCCAGGACGCGCAGGTCGTGGCCCCAGTTGCGGCCGGCGTGGGTGAAGCCGCCCGCGGCGTCGCGGACCAGCCAGTCGGGGTGCTCGGTGGCCAGGTCGCTCGCCGGGTCGACCAGGAAGGGGGCCGTCCAGATGCCGGCCCGGCGGCCGCGGGCCCGGATGGCGTCCGCGATGCCCTCGCGGGAACGGAAGCGGCCGGAGAGGGTGAGCCAGTCGCCGAGGGCCTTCTGGTAGCCGTCGTCGATCTGGACCACGTCGATCGGCAGGTCGAGGGTGTCCATCGCACGGAGGTTCTCGTGGATGTCGTCCTCGGTGACGTTGGTGAAGTACTCGTACCAGGAGCACCAGACGGTCGGCGCCGGGCGCGGCGCCTCGACGCCGAGGCTGTCGGCCCAACTGCCCAGTGCCGCCTGGACGTCCGTGCCCGTCCACTCCTTCACCGCGCCGTCGGCGGTGACCTCCACGAGGCCGTCCGCCACGGTCAGGCGGATGGACGGCACCTCGGCGGTGGGGTCGACGGCCGCCCACAGACGGGCCGGTGAGCCGTCGCCGGGGTCGAGCGCCAGCAGGCCCTCGCCCTGGAAGGTGCCCTCGGGGACGGTCACGCCGGGGCGATAGCAGACCGTCGCCCAGTTGTCGTTGGTCGGGCGGTACGGCTTGTCGCCGAGGGCGTAGGCGCCACTGGGGCTCCAGGACTGCCAGCCCTCCTCGTGGACCCGGGCGTTGGCCGGGTCCACGGGGACGGAGGCGACAGCGGTGAAGGGGTGGTGCTGCACGGAGGTCTCTTTCAAAAGGGAGGGCTGTCAGCCCTTGTTGGCGCCGAGGGTGAGGCCGCTGACGAACTGGCGCTGGAGTACGAAGTACACGATCAGGGTGGGGATCGCGGTGAGCAGGGCGCCGGCGGCGACCAGGTTGGGGTCGGTGAAGTACTGGCCGGAGAGGTTGTTGAGCGCGCTGGTGATGGGCATGTTCTCGCCGGTGGAGATCAGCACGATCGCCCAGAAGAAGTCGTTGTAGATCCAGATGGAGAGCAGGGTGGCCAGCGCGGCCATCGCGGGCTTGCACAGCGGCAGCACGATCTGCCAGTACATCCGCCACACCGACGCCCCGTCGACCAGGGCGGCCTCGGTCAGCTCGTGCGGCAGCATCCGCATGTAGTTGGACAGCACGAAGGCGCAGAACCCGGACTGGAACGCCACGTGGATGAGGACCAGGCCGAGCGCGGAGTCGTACAGTTTCCCGCTCACCGTGATGCCGGGCAGGTCGATCAGCAGGTACAGCCGGTACAGCGGGGTGATGATGACCTGCTGGGGCAGCAGGTTGCCGGC